>CAVRLS010000001.1:0-7259 GCA_963722395.1 uncultured Acidobacteriota bacterium
GACGAGCGCCATCAGCATCCAGACGACCGGAGATGCCGCGGCCCGTGCCGGTGACGGGTGACCAGGCGCTCGCCGGGGACGTCGGGTTCGATGGAGCATGGCGCTAGTCAAGATACCGGGATATCGAGCCTTCGATGTCGCTGTAGCTCGCAACCTGAAAACCGAATTTTCGCCGGAAGACAAGGAATTTGCCAGATGCCTGGAGAACGGCCCAGCACCGATCGGCCGCCCAGGTGTCCGCATCGCCCGACGCCCGCAGGCGCACGGCTGCCTTCTCGAAGACGGGGAGCAGCCGACGGAGGCCCGCGCGTGACACGAGATATCCTCCGGTGTTGGTGCACGGCTGGTGGGAAGTCGCGACCAGGTCATCCGTGGGGACCACGAGGCCATACTTGCTCGTGGCGATCAGGCAGATCCAATAGTCGTAGTCTCGTTCGAGAAAGGTCTGCAGATCGTTCAGGTGGTCGTCCAGGTCGCTGGTAAAGCAGAAATCGTCTTCCAGGATCAGGGTGTGGCGATAACCACCCGCGATGCCCATTCGGAGCGTCTCGGAGTGGCTGTGCAGGCAGGCGAGTGATCCGCCAACGGCCCTGCCAAGGGCGGCGTCGACTCGGCAGGCGGGCACGCGGGTGATCCGGTGCAACGGCGCACGGGCAGCGGCCAACTCCCGAAGGACGGCATCGTAGCGATCAATCCGCTCGTCGACGTTGATGATGAAGATGCGGTCGATGCCGTCCCAACGGCTGTCGTACTCGACGCGGGCGTGCTGAAAGGTCCAGAAGTCGGCGACATGGCGTCGGATGGGATTGTTGACGACGACGTTGTTGAACTGGTGCGGGTAGTTGCCGTAAACAATCACGACCTCATCGGCGTGCGGCGTGCGTCGCGGGTCACAGGTAGCGACGAGGTGTCGTTCGCCGGCGATCGCCGCCAGGAAGGGATCAGTACGCGCGAGGGTGGTGCCATCGATCGTAGCACCGGCCAATTGCCGCAGAACCTCCTGTGCCTCGGTCAGTTCCCCGCGGTCGATCAATGCCTGGGCCTCGCTGACCAGGCGATCGCGCCGGCGCAGGAGGTCGGTTGTCGCGGCGGCGACATCGGGACGGCCTGGGGGCGTGGAACGTTCCATGATCGTCGTCTCCTTGCTGCGATCGACCGTTGGGTGGGGGAATGGGATCGCTTTCACCGACGCCGGCCGTACTCTCGACCGATCCGGACAGCCAGTGCCGGGTCGTCGGTTTCGATCCCGTCCACGCCCAATTCGATGAGCTGCCTCATTGTTGGCTCATCGTTAATCGTGTAGGCATAGACCGGCATCCCGTGGGTGTGCGCGTCGGCGATGAACGCCGGCGTCGCATTGGGAATCTCGAAGATACTCACGCCGTCCGCTCTCACGCGGCTGAAGTAGGCGGAGTCCCATGTCTCCGGTGCGCCTTCCGACAACAGGAGCGGGGCACCGGGGAGGTAGCGGGCGAAGTCGGCGCGCTGTGCGGCGTCCCACGTGCCGAGGACGACCGCGTCGGCGGAGATCCCAGTTGCCCGCATCACCGCGGCAATGACACTGCCCAGGCCATCGACGGGAACGTCGAGCAGCAGGCGGCCCTTCCCCTGGGCGGCGAGGAGCGCCTCCGCCAGGGTTGGGATGCGCTCGCCGGCGAATCGCGCATCCTTCCACGCGCCGGCATCGAGCGCCTTGAGCTCGGCCAACGTGAGCCCGGCGACCGCACCTTGACCGCTCGTCGTCCGATCGACGGTCTCGTCATGCATGACGATGGGGACGCCGTCGCGGGTAAGACGGATGTCCAGTTCGACGAGGTCGCTGCCGGCCGCGAAGGCGGAGTGCAGCGACGCGAGCGTGTTCTCGGGTGCCTCCACCGGATTGCCGCGATGCCCGATGACGACGAGAGCCGCGGACACCGGTGGTGTTGGCGCGCAGGCGACGAGCGCCGCGGCATACGCGAGGGCGGCGGCGGTCATCCGTGTGGCGTTCATGGTCTCGCGCCTGAGAAGGTCCGGCTGAGAAGCGTCTCGACATCCGCCGCATTCCCTGGGCCGATTTCGAGGCGGGGCAGCAGCAACCGCTGACTGGCCACGCCGACCACGCCTGGCACTACGGTTACCGCGCGAGCGAAGCCGGCGATGCGGGCGGCCTCGAGCGTGTCGCGGTCATGCTCTCCGTACGGATAGGCCAGGTCGCGGACAGGCTGGCGCAATGTCCGCTCGAGCAGGGACTTGCAATCGGCCATCTCCGTCACTTGCACGTCGCGCGGCTGCCGCGGCAGGCACAAGTGGCGCACGGTGTGTGCGCCGATGCGGTGCCCCGGCTGAGCTGCCAGCTGCCCGAGCTCGTCGCCAGTCAGCACTCGATGCGACTGCCGCGGCGACAAATCGAGGCCGCTCCAATCACACACGCGGCCAACGATGGCCGTGCGCGCGTCGGCGGCGAGGGGGTACGCCAGTTCCATGAGCGCGCGGTGAGCGTGGCGACGGTCCTCGTCCGTGACGGTGGAGCGTACCCAGGTGCCGTCGTTGTAAAGATCCAGCGAGGGCGGCAGCAGCCCAGCGGTGAGCAGAATACGTTCCAGCAGGTCCCACCACGCTTCGTGCGGGACTTCGAGGCGATCGGTGTTGCAATAGAAGGTGGCGGGAATGCCGTACTCGCGCAGGATGGGCGAGACCAGGGTGAGGTGCTCCAGGTAGCCATCGTCGAAGGTCACCGCCACCGCGCCGTCGGGCAAGGCTCCGCGCCCGGCGGCATCCACCAGTTCGTCGAGCGCGAGTGGCTGGCATGCGTTGCGAAGATGACGCATGTGCCGGCGAAAATCGTCGTGAGCGACACAGAGGTCGTACGTGTCGGGCCGTCGCTGCCCGATTCGGTGATAGAGCAGGATGGCGCCGTGCCGCCGCGCCCGGGTCAGGCCATCGCTACCGGTGATGACCAGCGGAGCTGCCGCCGACGCCGAGGGCGCCGACGGGCGTTTGACCGCGCGGATGCAGCAGATGAGCGGACACGCCGGGTCCGTTTCGTCGAGGTGGCCATCCGGCACCTCGCCCGGATCGAGACCCAGCAGGAACGCTGCGCACACCGTGACGTTGCCATGTGCGCTCACCTCCACGTCTCCGGCCGAGAACACGTCGGTGACGGCCGCGCGGATCGATGCTTCCGTGAAGCGCCAGAAGTCTCCGTCATCGAGGCCGCCGTCCTCGAATGAGATCCGGCTGATGCACGGGACCGTGCACAGCAGGACACCGCCGGGGCGGAGGACCCGGTAGGCGGTCGCCAGCACCGCCCCGATGTCGAAAATGATGTGCAGGGTCTGAGTCAGGATGAAACAGTCGAAGGCTTCCGACCGGATTGCTGCCCCGGCGTCGGTGAGGTCGGCAATGATGGTCGCGCGGGAATTGCTGGCATCGACGTCGACCACGGCAGCCTCGGTGACGCGCTGGCCGCCGAATCGGGTCGAGTAATACGGGTCCTTGACCTCGAGGACAGCGCCGCGAATATCCGGCTGGTGGCGGTCGAGAAAGTTCTCGATGTAGTAGCGATCGACGGGGCGTCCGCGATCGAGGCCCCATACCGGGCTGATGGGCGAGATGCGGCGCAGGTCACCCCAATCCACGGCGTCCTCTCCGCGAGCAGTCAGAAGCGCCGTCTCGTGTCGAGCGCGCTCGCTCAGCTCGGTCAGCGCGCGCCTGTGTTCGTCCCGCTGCCCGACAAGGTAGCGATGATGCGCTCGCTGCTCATCGATGAACCGTTCCTTGTCGAGCAGGAGGGCCCGTCCCACTTCGACGCTGGGAGGCGGGTGCTTCCGGTGAATCTGCGTCATCGTCGCGACGTACGATGCGCGGTGAATGGCACGGCGGTAGCGTGAGGCCCGGCGAACGCGGTAGCGGAGCAACGGCGCCGGAACAATCTCGCCACGGCACCCCTGCTCGATCGCGGACAGCCAGAAGTCGAGGTCCTCGTAGCCGGACAGGCGATCGTCAAAGCCGCCCACGGCATCCCACAGCGTGCGGCGGAACATGCTCGACACATGCGGCCCGCTGCGTGCCAGGACGTCCATCCAGGTGCAGGGTGTGGGCAACCAGGTATAGCTGGCCTCGCCGAACGCCTGCATGCCGCAGGTCACGAAATCAACGTCGTCTCGTTCGTCGAGGACTGCGGCGAGCCGCTCCACAAACTCCGGTTCGAGCGCGTCGTCCGCGTCGAGGAGCACGACGTACGGGGAGTGGGTGAGATCGACGCCGAGCTTGCGGGCGGCCGCAACGCCGCGGTTGCCGGTGCGCACCACCGTCCGGCCCTCGCGCGCGAGTCGATCGAGCACCCAGCGGGTGTGGGGATCGCCTGACCCGTCGTCAACCACGATGACCTCGGCAGACTGCCGCGTTTGCCGGTCAATGCTGGACAGCGTCTCGGGAATCGTGCGGCCGAGGTCGTAGCACGGGACGATGACGGCGACGGCAGTCATGGTAGACCTTGCGACACCTGCGCACGGGCAGCGATCAACACCGGGAAATAGGGGTCGTGGGTCGCCAGCTCGGCGTCGCTAATCGCGTGCGCGGCAAGCCCGTACAAGGCGGCGACATTGGCGAGAACGTTGCCGTAGGTGTGAATCTGGATGCGGTCCGCATCGAACCGCTCCTCGAGCAGGCGCCGCGCGGCTGCGCCGGTGCCCAGCCATGACGCGGGCGCGCCGCTGTCATCGCGAGCCATACCACCGACCAGGGGGAACGTTGCCAGGAGGATCGCGTCCGGCCTGAGGATCCGCGCGCACTCGCCGAGGATGTTCTGCACGTCACGGCGACCGGGGGGCGCGAACCTGAGGATGACGCAATCATGGCTCGCGGATGCGACAGGGCCGAGGCAGTGGTAGTCGACGATTGTCAGGTGCCGAGCGGGTCCAGCAGCGCGGCGCTCAGCAAGAAGCGCGGGCTGACCGTCCGGGGGTGCGAAGTCCGCGTCGGCGCGGACCTCGAGGAGAGCGCCCTGCAGATCGGCGGCGTGCGCGCGCAGGAAGCAGCGGACGTAATAAGTTTCGATCGATTCGTCACTGACACCGGCCGCGGCCGGCGCGAATGGCTCCGAGCGGTTCAGGTCTCCCCACTCGACGCGGTCGCGCCCCCGGCTGCGCAAGTTGGCGGTGATGGCGCCCAGTTCCGCGTCGACTTGTCGCAGCTCCTGCTGGCACGCTTCGCGCTGCGCAAACATGGCTGCAAAGCCGCGCCGGAGCTGATCGGCGACGGCGTCCCGACCGCAGATAGTGCCGACGAGCTCGCCGGTGAAGGTCCGCTGGTGCTTCTGGTGCAGGCTTGCGTCAGAGGGCGGCCGTCCCGGCCGAGACCCGCCCGACGTGTCAACGCTGCTCCGGCGGCTGGCGCCCCTCTCGTACAACGGTTGGTCGATCGCCGCGCCGGCGGGGCCGCGCTCCAGGAGACGAAGCCAAAAGTCATACATCTCGTCGCCTTGCAGCGTCTCGTCGAAGCCTCCGAGGGCGTCCCAGGCATCGCGGCGAAACAACGACGAGGGGTGCACGAGCATCGGACTGCGAACGGCGGTCGCAAGGTCGAGGCGGCGGTCGGCGCCCACATTGACGTCGCCACTCAACAGGGTTCGCGAGGTAATGAGCGGTGCACCGGTGTCGACGAGCCTGGCGGCCTCGTCGAGGTACGAGGGAGCCAGCCGATCGTCCGAGTCCAACAGGCCGACCCACTCCCCGCGGGTGGCCCGTACCCCCGCGTTCCGGAGTGCGGCGCTTCGTGGTTGCTCCCCGCTGACGAATCGGACGCCGGAGCGTGCCAGTGCCTGATACGTGCCCGATGCCAGCCGGTGTGCGTCGGACTCGACGACCAGGACTTCGTGCGCGGGACGTGTCTGCGCCAGCACACTTGCGACCGCCCGCTCCACATTGGGGCTGTTACTGACGACGACGAGCGACACCGGCATCATGGTTCGCGCGTCCCGAGTCGGGTAGCCAGGTCGTACACGGCACGAAGCGGGGCCGTCAGTCGCCAGCTCCGCGATCCGCGAAGGCCGGCCACTTCTGCAGCCGTGGCCCGCAATTGCCCGCTGACGTCCGCCAACTGCCGCTCGAGTGCGTCGAGCCTCGCCCGAGACTGCTCAACGGCGTCGGCCTGTTGCAGCTTGCGCTGCAGCGCCTCGAGCTCGGCTCGCCGCCGGGCCAGTGCCGGCAAGAGCGAGGAGTGAATCTCCCGCTCGATCTCGTCGTTGGTGCGCAGCAGATCGGCCGCGTCAGCCTCCTTGCGCAGCAGCACCTCGAGGTGGTGGGCTTCGTAGCTTGCGCGATGTTTGTCGATCAGGTACGTCATCAGCGCGACGTGTACCTCTCCGGTAGCGCACACCGTGCTCATCGATCCGGCCCGCCGGCGGTAGCGGAACAGCACTTCCGGAATGATCGTTCCGTGATAGCCGCGTTCGACCAAGGAAATCCACAGGTCCCAGTCCTCGTACCCCTGCGTCATCTGTTCGTCGAAGCCGCCGACCGCATGCAGGCATGACAAGCGAACCAATGCCGCCGTGCACACCGTGCATTCGGCGAGAAGCGTGGGCAGGTCGCAGTGTTCCTGCCGCCAGACCCAGCTCTCGTCGCCGAAGGTTTCCAGCCAGCTGGAGACGAACGCGATGCCTGGGTCCGCATCGAGCACCGCCGCTGCCTTCTCGAAATAGGTCGCGACCAGGGCGTCATCGGCGTCGAGCGCGCAGACGTATCGGCCCCGGGCGACGGCGATGCCCAGGTTGCGCGCCGCGGACAAGCCACGGTTCTCGGTGGTAATGACCCGCGTCCGCGGACGACGGTAGTCGGCAAGAAGTTCGTTGGTGGCGCCGTCGGTGGAGCCGTCGTTGACGATGATGATCTCATAGTCGTCACGCGTCTGCGCCAGCACGCTGTCGACCGCCTGGTCGAGATAGCGCCCGAGGTTGTAGCAGGGAATGATGACGGAAATCGTCGGTGACGGCGTCACATGCGTGATCCTTCTCGTGGAGTCGCCGCACCGACGCCGTCCGAGTGCGTGGCGAGGGACGCGCCGCGGCGCCGAGCGAACGCGACCGACCGGCGCCGGCGCAGGCCAGCGGCGAAGGCCGCGCGGCGGGCAACGCGTTGGGTATTATACCGTTCGGTCATGAGCAGAATGCCGGAACCGGTCGGCGGCGGTGCGCGCGACGCATGACGTGCTGTCGGCAGCAGCGCCCATGACCGTGCCAAAGGCCGGCCGCTGGCGCCGCGGCCGTTCCCTGCTGC
>CAVRLS010000002.1:0-21628 GCA_963722395.1 uncultured Acidobacteriota bacterium
CATGGGCTGGCCGCCGATGGTATCGCCCAGGTGCACACCAGAACCGCCATGCCGAGAATCGTTGCTGCTCGCTGCGTCATGTTCGACCTCCTTTGCATGTGTAAGGCGTCTGCAAGGATGGATCCTGAGAAGCAGCCAAGATGGCTCCTGCCAAAGTAGTTGTAATAGAAACGATATGCCCCAGCCGGACCGTCGAACTGGCACCATGTGCACGTGACCAGGGACGTGGCAGTCGACGATCCCATAGTTGGAATGGCAGCGTCCTAGGCTGTAGGCTCCGTAAACGTCCCCCGTATGCCCGATAGTGGCGCGACAGCCACGGCGCCATGGGACGGGAGTGCGGAGCAGGGCAGAGCTCCCTTCACTCGAGCCACTCTCCTCGACCCGCTCGCGCCTCAGGCATCAGTTGTCCGGCGTGGCAGCGCCCTCGGGGAGGCGGGCCAGGCGGGCCTCCTTGCCAAACACGTCAAGGCTCGGGGTCAGTGATACCGTGTGTTCGGCTCAAGTCTGCACGCAGCGCAGCAATCTCATTGCGCAAGGCTTCCAAGGCAGAGGCGCCGGCGATCTCACCGTCCTGAGCCTCCGCATCGCGCCCGACGAAAAACGTCGCGAGTGTTGCGGTGACGTAGCCGAACACGCCGAACGCGTACAGTGCCAGGACCACGCAGAGCAGTCTGCCCTCCGCCGTCTGCGGCCAATACGCCGAGCCCATCGTGGTCATGATCATCGACGTCCACCACAAGGCTTCGCCATAAGTTTCCAGCCCGGACGGAACGTCTTTCTCGAACGCGAACATCCCTGCGGCACCCGATACGGTCACGACGCACGTGAGCGCGACCACGTAGCCGAAGCCGCGGCGCTCGAGCGTCGATCCGAGTGCTCGCATGCCCCTGTTGAGGGATGTCAGCACTCGTATCAATCGGACGCCGCGAGCGGCGCGAAGCAGACGGATGAAGCGAACCACGCGAAAGGCGCGAAGCGCCGGAACGAGCAGTGCCACGGCGGTTAACCAGTTGGACGTGAGATACACGCCCTTGCGTGGAGCGAGCAGGAACTCGAGGGCGAAGTGGAGAACGAAGATGCCCCAGATCACCAAGCCGAGCGTCTCCAACAGCGGACCGAGGCCGTAAGTCAGTTCCCACACGAGCAGACCGAGCCAGACGAAGCCCAGAACGATCATAGGGGTCTCCAGCGCGCGCTCAACACCGAGCAGCAGCTCACGGCGTTCGCGCTCGATGTGTTGTGTCGTGATCTCGTTGTCCATGGATTCAGTATTGTGTGACCTGTGTCTGCCGCACCACCTGCTGTTGCGAGCGGCAGGAATCTCATCGCCGCCGCATCGCGAATGACGGGCGCTTTGAGCAGGATGGGCCGTGCCGTGTCCTTATCAGCCGAGTATCCGGCCAATACCGGAGGGACATGGGGGAGGCGCGTCCGGTAGGGTTGAACAATGTCCGATCGCTGGCTGCGAGCGTTGAATCGGCAGGCACATGCGGCACGTCCAGAGCTGGCGTACGGGCTCGCCGTCGTGCTGGTCGCCGTGTTCTCGGCGGTGCGGATCGGGCTGCAGCCATGGCTGGAGGGCGATGGACCCCTTCTGATGTTCATGATTCCCGTGGCCGTGTCTGCCTATGTGGGCGGGACCGGGCCGGGGGCGCTCGGCATCGTGCTCAGCGCGGTCGCTGTCAGTCCGCTGTTCAGCCCGTCCCACATGAACGAACGCCTGCCCCTCGCGCTGCTCATCCTCTTCGTCTTCGAGGCGTCCGCCATTCTGTGGCTGATCCGATGGCTGCGGGTCACCAACGCCCGACTGCGCGACGCACTGGCTGCAGCGGAGCAGGCGCGTGCCGACGCGGAAACGGCTGGCCGCGCCCAGGAACAGCTGGTCGCGCGCGTGTCACACGAGTGGCGTTCGCCGGTGACCTCGCTCGGCGGCTGGGCCTGGCAGCTCGAGCGCCGAGCCGGTGAACCCAGTTTCGTCAGGCGCGCGGCCAGCAGCATGCGCCGCGCCGTAGACATGCAGGCACGTCTGCTCGCCGATCTGCTCGACTACTCTCGAGGCGTCCACGGCAAGCTCACAGTGAACCCGGAGCAGGTGGCGCTGGGCGACATTCTGCGCACTGCGGCCGAGGATGTGTCGGCCGCCGCGCGCCGCAAGCAGATTCGAATCGAGCTGCCGGCGCAGGAAGGTGAGACTCCGGTGTGGGGCGACCGCGTACGGCTCGCGCAGATCTTCGTGAACCTGCTTCAGAACGCCGTGAAGTTCACGCCTGCCGAAGGACGAGTGACCGTCGACTGCGTGCCTCACTCAGACAGCATCGAGGTCAGCATCAGCGACACGGGCGTCGGGATTCCGTCATCGGCGCTGTCGACCATCTTCGACCCCTTCGCGCAGACGGATGAACGACGTGATGCCGGCCGTGGTGGCCTGGGCCTTGGCCTGAGCATCGTTCGCGAACTGGTGCAGCTGCACGGCGGCTCTGTCTCGGCGCACAGCGAAGGGCCAGCCATGGGCAGCACGTTCGTGGTGCGCCTGCCCCGGCTGGCGACGCGGCAGGAGCACGAGAGCGCGCAGATGGCGTTGACACAGGCGTAAGACCCGCCCCGCACCGGACCGCGGCGACCACGTGGCGGCGGCCGGTGTTCACACACCGATGCGCGAACGGAGCGACTGAAGCCGCACGCGCTGCTCGGGCCGGGTCGGGCGCTCGTGGATGGCCAGCATGGCGACGTCGGCGACACGGGCGAGTGCCTGCCGATCTTCCGGCGAGCGCACGACCTGCGATAGATCGCCCAGCACTTCGAGGAGCCGTTCGCTGACACACGGATTGCCGACGGCTGCGGTGGCGATCGACTCATAGGCGAACGGCAGTAATTCGGCGAATGTATACGGGTCCGTCACGACCCGCACGGCGCCGGCCTCGTCGACCCGAACCGGGTTGGGTGTCCGGCGCATGGCCAGCCGATGGAGCGCCTGCGAAAGCCTGTCGATGCTCGTCACGGCCGTAAACGGTTCATTGACGCCGGGCGACAACGCGCGCAGGGCGACCTCGACGAGCTGCTGGATGCCGAACGCAGCGTCCTGCTGTGGGCTGCGGTCGGCGCCAAGGGTGAAGGTGGCCGGCAGGGCACGCGCCGCCTCGGCGTCACGTCCGCCGCGTCCGTGGACCACAGCGATCGGCGTGCCCTCGACAACGAAGGTCCCCGGGCGAGCGGTGATCCAGATTACGGTGTCGTGAGAGGTGGCGACAGCCAGCAGACGCTCGGTGTTCACCTCCTGCACGTATCCGCTTGCCGTGGCGAACCCGCGCACCCCCGCATCGGGCACAGCCAGCGGCTGCGGTATCGGCACGCTCGGGTCATGTCCGAGATGCTCCGGATACAGGCGCTCGATCGTCCGCTCGAGTTCACGGGCGATGGCGGCGGTGATCTCCGACACCTGCAGCGAGCGTGCAACGTGATGCACGTAGTACATCAACACACCGACGCTGATGAATGCCAGCCCGAGTGCCACCGAGATGGCGAGGTGCGGCACGAAGCGTTCGTATCGATCGCCGCCGTCGTCGCCTTGAACCGTCCTCAGCACCACGAGGCAGTAGACGAAGGTGCCGGTGAAGGAGCCGAGCATCAGCTGCGCGACGTTGTCACGCATGAAGCTGTTGAGAAGGCGGGGACCGAAGTGCTGCGACGAGACCGTGAGCGCTACGACCATCAGCGACAGCGTAACGCTGACCACCGTCATCGTCGAGCCGGCCACGGCGGCCAGCAGGGCACGGGCGCCGTCGGCGCCACCACTATAGGTCCACCGCAGCCAGGGTGAGTCGTAGTCGGCGATCCGGTCTATCAGCACCAGCCCGATGGCGAGTGCCGCCGCGAAGACCGTGACGATCGATGGCAGAAACCAGTAGGTGGACCGCAGCCGCGTGAGCAGCGAGCTTGGGGTTGGCAGCGACGGCGTCACGGGCCGCTCAACTGCAAGGCCGGGGCCGCTGAGTCAGCTGTGACCCGTGCGCGCATTCGCGCACGAGCCCGCACGTCAATCGCAGGGACGGCGACCGCCACCGCCGCAACCGGCAACGGTCGGGTCGGCATGGCAGACCTTACGGGTCCTGCCGGCGTGTGCTCTGCGACTGCGACGGCGCCATGGTCTGCTGCGTGCCCTTCCACGCCTCGACCCTGAATGCCGGCGAGGACTTCGACGCCACGGCGGGACCGCCGCCGCTGACGTCGACGGCTGCCAGCTCGCGGACCGGCTCTGCTCCCTCGCCCATGTCGAAGATCGTCACGGTGATCCGCGCGCCGGCATCGTCATGCATGGTCGGTCTGAAGCCGTACTGGCGCCCGTTGACGCCGAGCGTGGCGAGGCCGCTCTCGTGGGTCGTGAGGTCGTGCTTCGCCCCCGACGGCTCAGCGACCCTCATCGAGACAGCCGGCCCTTTGGGAGGAACGGGTGACTGCGCAGAAGCGGTGCCCATGCCGATGAGGCATGCGGCGCCGGTGACCAGCATCCAGGTGGATAGACTCGACATTCGCGAAGTCCTTTCTGGTGTGGCGACGCCGTGACGTCCGAAAGGTGACCGGGTCCCGGTCCCGGCGCCGCAGTTCACCATCCACTCCATGCAAGGGCAGGTCCGCCATGTCGTTGCTATTCAAAGTAGATGAACACGAGAGCACGCGGCGAATCCGCGTGGCGCATCCGCGACAGTGTCAACCCGAACCACGTGCCACTGCCATAAAGGCCCTCGAGCATGTCCGCCTCAGCCAGGCGAGGGGGCGAGCACGAGCGCATCGAGCCCTGGCACCAGGAGCTCGAGGACTGCCTCGACCGGTACATGCCGGCCGGCGCGGTCCCGGACGACGATCGCTCTGGGCCCCCGCCGACCCTCCGTGTAGCCCTGCCACAGTGCGGCCAGTGGGAGCTCTGGCCCGAAGAACGTATCGAACACGGTCATCGCGATGAACTCGCGGCGCGAGTAGCCGAACAGTCGCTCGGCGCCGCGACTGGCCGCCACAATTGAGCCGCGGTGGTCGAGGCCGAGGATGGGTGGGTGCAGTCGGTCGACGACGGCGGTCGCCTGTCCCAGTCCGGGCTCTGCGCCGACAGCGCGCGCCGTGGCGCCGAGCACCACGAGCGAGCGTCGAATCTGCCGCCACGCGACGCGTTCATGCCGCGTGGCCCTCGTCAAATCGTCCACGGCCGCGATGACGGCATCTGCCGATGCGGGTTCCTGCAGTAGCAGCGTCGGACCCGAGTGCCGGTCCCGGGTCGATGCGCCGGACAGCACCTGCACGCCGGTGAGGACGACCGCGGGCACATCCGCAGTGGTGGCGTCGGCGCGCAGCGCGTTGAGCAGGGCGAGGCTGTCGACTCCGGCGCTGCCTTCGCCGAGCACCACAGCATCCGGCACGCGGTGCGTGATGGTCTGAAGCGCCTCGACGGCGTCGCGCACCGCATACACGGCGTAGCCGGCCTCTTCGAGCAGCCCGGCGAAACGCAGTCGTGCGTTCACGTCGGCGGCGATGAGGAGCACGCGGGGCGCGGTCGTCCATGGAAGGTCTGACTGGCGCCGGGATGTGGCCCGACGGCGCTGCCGCGCGCGACGGTCGACGTGTGGCTGGAGCGGGGCGATGGCAGTGTGCACGCTGTGATTGTAGGCTCTGGGCCGCACCGTCGAAGCCCAGCTGTGCAAACGCGCACGGAACGCAACGACCTGGAGTCGTTCTTGGCGACTTTGGGAAACCCGGCACCGCGAGCATGTAGCGGAGCGCCGGCTTCGCGGCGGAGGTCGTGAAAATGCAAGTCCTCGATGCGGCGCGCTCGTTGCGTTTCCCCACGCCGTCTTGGTAGCGGCGACTCGCCGGCCGACCTCATTGCCGAACAGGCAGAGGCCGTCACAGGACAGCGGCACTGCGCCGCGGAAGAGCTACCGCGAGGGGTCGAACGAGTCCCTCGAGATCTCGCGCACGAGCTCGGCTACGTCCTTTTTCAACTCCGCCCAGGCGAGGTCCGCCTGGGCGACCATCCCGATGCGGGCGCCGCGGGCGTTGACGACAGGCACGCGCCGGATCTGGTGCCGCTCCATCATCGAGAGGACCACCTTCGAGTTCAGGCCGATCAGACGGTGGTAGAGGGCCGCCTCGACCGCTGCCTGGCGACCCGCGCGGTTCCGGACAGCGCTAGCGGTGGGCCCGCCCTGAACCGCGCTGTCAGTCACGTCGCTGCCAGCGGATATCAACGCCATCGGCATCGCCCACTGCGGTCCGCAGCAGGCCCACCAGGTGATCGCTGGCGCGCCCGTCAGCCACGAGGTCGATTGTCGCGCGGTCGACGTAGTAGTCCTGATCTTCGGCCGATTCCTCTTCCAGGCGATCGACAAGCACCTGCAGATCAGCCTCGGTGATGCTACCCAGCATCTCCCCTGTATCGTTGTTGTACAAATCGATCAACATCGCATGCTCCGCACTCACAGTAGCGGGCGACCGCAGGCGCGGCGCACCGAGGAACGGTTGCGAGCAGTAGCAATAATGCAGCCGTCGATGCGACAACCGGATGCTCGCCCCGGTCAACGGCGTGGTCGTACCACACGGGCCTCTTGAGTGCGTGCACCACTATGTTGACTCAACCGCCACCATGGCGATGGCACCGACGGCTCTCGAGGTGAGACCATGGGAGCCGGAGAGGCTGGGCAGGTCCGGTGACGCATCTACAACGAACCACTCAGGCGACCCTCGCGGTCGTGGCCCTGTCAGCGGTCCTGGGATGCGCCACGGCGCGCAACTACGAAGACTCCGCGGGGCCGATCATTGCAAGTCCGATGGTGGCGCCGAAGCCGCCGACCCACGGAATCCGGCTGGTAACCTTCAACATCAAGTTTGCCGATCGGATAGATCGGGCTGTGGACCTGCTGTCGATGCCGGGGCCTCTCCGTGATGCCGATGTGCTCGTGCTGCAGGAGATGGACGCGCCAGGCACTGAAGCAGTGGCGCGGGCGCTGCGCCTGAATTCCGTTTACGTGCCGGCCGCCGTCCACCCCGCGTCGGGCCGGGACTTCGGCCAGGCCATTCTGTCGCCCTGGCCGCTCGATGACGTCCGGAAGATTCTGCTACCGCACCTGCATCGCACTCGCAAGATGCGGCGAGTCGCCGCGGTCGCCACTGTGCACACGCCGTCGGGAGCGGTGCGTGTGTACGGAGTGCACTTCGAAACGCCGTTCGGGGCGTCGGGCAGTGCGCGGCGCGATCAGGCGCGGACCATCGCACGCGACGCTGCGGAGTGGACGGGGCCTGTGGCCATAGCGGGAGACTTCAACGGGAGAGCTGCCGCTGACGAGCTCTCCAAGGCGGGTTTCACGTGGCTGTCACGAGCGGTGTCCAACACAGCGGGGCCTTTCGACTTCGACCACATCCTTGTGCGTGGGCTCTGCGCGGCGGCGCCTGCGGCGAAGGCGCCCGACACCACCGACGCCAGCGACCACATGCCAGTGTGGGTCGTTGTGAAGTCCTGCCTCTGAAAGTCGGGCCCTAAAGCAACTCCACCCGGCTCGGGCAGCCAAATGACGAGGCGCCCCTGGTCGGCAACGGTACTCCGCTTGCTGCGTTGCGGCATCACATCACATAGGAGGCATGCATGAGGTACTTGGTCAGCAACCAGGACGACGACCTGATCAGCGACACTGGCGACGACGAGATCACGGGTTCCGCCGACGAGGATGATGACTTCGATGACGAGGACGAGGCGGACGAAGACGAGAACGAGGTAGACGAGAACGGGGAAGAGGCCTAGCCCTGCGCCGAACCGGGGAACCCTGACAGGTTCTCCGGTTCTCGTCAGGCGTGACCCGACACCGCAGACACGGTGCAGCGCGATCGAGGGATGTGGCTTCTTCGTGTCCGCGACGTGGTCAGAACTGGCTGCTTCGCGAGAACTGGCGCTGCCGTTGCGCCTCTCCTGCATGCTTATCCAGGCGTTCAAAGGCACTGCGGCGGACGAGCCAGCACCGATCGCTACGAGCGGCACCGGCGACCCGAAGGCTGTTCCCAAGGGCAGCGTCTATCGGGTGGATGGAGACGTGAAGACCTTGAACCCGCACGTCGGTCACAAAGTAGATCGTGCACGTCAAGATGGCCTCGGCCACCTGCGCACGCTAGCTCGCTGTCACGGCGGGGCGTCCACTGTGTGGCCACCCAAGGCGGGCGTTGTGGCGTGAACAGCCGCTAGGCCCGGGCGCCCGGACGAGTTTGATGGCGCGAGATCACGTCGGCGTAGAAGGCGCGCGTCTGGGCGGCGATGGCCGTCCAGCTGAACGCGTCCTCGACCCGGCGGCGCGCGTTCCTGCCCATGCGAGCACGCAAGTCGTCGTCGTCGAGCAGCGCGTTCACGGCAGTCGCCAGGTCGCGGGCGAAGCGGTCCGGGTGGAGCGGCTCAACGTCGGTGGCGCTCGCCGCTTCGGGGACGACGAGCAGTCCGGTCTCACCATGGTCAACCACCTCCGGAATGCCGCCGACAGCGGACGCCACGACCGGCGTTCCGCAGGCCATCGCCTCCAGGTTGATGATCCCAAAGGGCTCGTAGACGGATGGACAGACGAACACCGCAGCGTGCGTGTAGAGGCTAATGATCTGGTCCTTGGGCAGCATCTCCTGGATCCACAGGACCGTGTGCGTGCTCTGCGTTCGCACCTGTTCAACGGCCGCCGCCATCTCGCGGGCGATCTCCTGGGTATCGGGTGCTCCCGCGCACAGCACCACTTGCACGCCAGGATGCATGTACTGAATCGCGCGCACGAGATGAATGATCCCCTTCTGGCGCGTGATCCGGCCGACGAAGAGCACAAACGGCTTCTGTGGGTCGATGCCGTGCGCCACCAAGAGGTTGGCATCCGGCCGCGGCTGATATTGGGCGAGGTCGATCCCGTTGTGAATGACTCGAATCACCTCAGATGGAACCCCGTAAAGTTCGTGGACGTCACGGCTCATTGCTGCGGACACAGCGACCACGCCATCCGCGCTCCGGTACGCAGTCCGTTCAATCCATGTCGACGCGTTGTACGCGGTGCCGAGTTGTTCGACCTTCCACGGGCGGTGCGGTTCCAAAGAATGGGTGGTGAGGACCAGCGGGACTTGGTGCAGTTGTTTGACCAGGCATCCAGCAAAGTGCGAGTACCAGGTATGACAGTGAACGATGTCGACGTCCCGGACCAGGCCGACCATCGAGAGGTCCTGCGCCAGGGTGTCCAGCAATTTGGCGTGCCGTGGTTCGGCGGGGCTGGACGCCATCGGCCGCTGCACACCCTCCACCCGCAGCGACGGAGTGTCGACGTGCTGATCCCCGAAGCAGATGACCGTCACCTGGTCATCGCCTCCGGTGGCGAGCTCACGGGTCAGGTACTCGACGTGGACGCCGGCGCCGCCGTATACGTGCGGAGGAAACTCGTTGGTTAGAATTGTTATGCGCATGGCCGCCCAGTGTCCGAATGTACGCTCCGCCGTAGAATCCATGCTTTGCATGTCTGGCGTCAAGGCAGGTGCTGTAAGCGGCTGGTGGTCGCCTTGTTCTGAGCAGGGCTCAACGGGCCGGTTGCTCAGGTGCTAACCGTGCGAAGCTAGTGGCTCCGCATGCGCACTTTCATAGCACTGGGCTTCCCACTACATACTCAAGAGAAAAGACACTGATGCCTCAACAGGCCCCCAGAGCCGACATGACGGCCGACGCGATCATCTCGCGTCTTCGGCTGGACGCCATTACTTTCTCTTCGGAACTCGCGCAGTCGCACGGCGATATCGTCGAGCTACCGATAGGACCGCAGAGCCTCTTTCTGCTGAGTAGTCCCGCATACGTCACGCAGGTGTTCTCGCGTGATGACATCTTCAAGAAGCGGCCGGACGAAGCGGCGGAGCGTTCCTACCTCGGGCAGATCTCCGGGTTCACGCCGATGTTTGCGGAGTCCGTGATTCGCGGCTACGCGCCGACGGTGATGGCCGCCAGTGAGCGCGCCAACCTGCGCTGGCAGAACCGACTCGCGGCCGACGGTGCAACGGATGTCGATATCTATCGCGAGATGATGCGGCTGACGCTCGAAATCGTCGTCGAGACACTGTTTCAGATGGACCTGCAGGATCAGTCTGCCGACATGGTCGATGCGATCCTGCAACTCGACACCGGCTACGGCTTCGACCCGCTCACGGCCAACCTGGGTCACATGCTGCCGGCCGGGCCGGAGCGGAATCGGCCGGAGGCCGACGCCTCCCGCGCAAAGGTGCGGGACATGATGCAGCGCCTGTTCGACGTCGCGCTGAAGATGCCCAGTCCGCCGGGGCTCATCGCGACACTGCTGAAGTACGTAGGGCCCGAGAACGCTGTGAACGTCGCGGTGGGCACCATGCTGGCCATGCACGAGGTCAGCGTCACCACCGTCACGTGGGCGTGGTATCTCATCTCGCAATACCCGGACGTCGAACAGCAGTTGCACGAGGAATGGGAACAGGTGCTCGGCGGACGGTCACCCAATGCCGACGACGTGCCCAGGCTCGTCTACACCGACATGGTGCTGCAGGAAGTGCGGCGCTTGTTCCCCTCGGTCTGGATGTTCCTGCGCTTCGTTCGAGAGGACACGGCGTTCGGCGACTACGCGGTGCCAGCCGGGTCCGTGGTCATGGCGTGCGCAGAACTGATGCACCGCGACCCGCGCTCGTTCGCGCATCACTATCGCTTCGATCCGGCGCGGTGGACGCCGGAAGCCAGCGCCAAGGTGCCAAACGGCGCCTACTTCCCAT
Source organism: uncultured Acidobacteriota bacterium (assembly GCA_963722395.1). Lineage (GTDB taxonomy): Bacteria > Acidobacteriota > Vicinamibacteria > Vicinamibacterales > CAVVIG01 > CAVVIG01. The sequence continues at coordinate 10,774 of CAVRLS010000002.1, forward strand.
TCAGCCAGGGCGCACGTGCGTGTGCCGGCGAGGGCTTCGTGAAGCTCCAGGACGCCATCATCCTCGCGACGCTCGGACAGCACTGGCGCGCGCGGCTCGTACCGGGCCAGCACTTCCGGCCGATCGTGAACAAGTCGAACGCCCCACGCCCAGGGATCGAGATGACGCTCGAGTCGCGTGGTGCCCGCAACGCCGCGGACGACACGAGCCGCGGTCACGCCTGGCCACGCATGCACGGCTAGGCGCCGGGCATCCAGCAGGGAGCGGGCGACACGCCTGAGTGTGCGCACGCAGCTGTGCGACAGCTCGCGTACGGTGTGTCGCCTGCCCCTTTCTCACGCCTGTTCGGCAGGTCGGTCCGCCGCACACCGTCGAGGCGCTCTCATCAAGAACTTGGCCCGATCGAGAACCTCACCGCGCCGTCGCTCGGCCGTAATCTGGCAGTCGGTGCTAATGGCACTGCGACACTCCCGCTCATTCAGCCTGGCACGCTGTTCGAAAACCGTCAGACGCAGGTCGATCTCCGCTTCACGAAGAGGCTGTCTTTCGCAAAGACACGAGTGCTCGCGAACGTCGACCTGTTCAACCTGCTGAACCTGGCGGGCATCGATGCGCTCAACACGACCTATGGCCCTAGCTGGCTTCGCCCGACCCGCATTGAGGGCACTCGGTATGTGAAGTTCAGCGCGCAGGTCGATTTCTAAGTGGTGTGAACGGACCACAGTGGGGCTCGATGGATTCGCGCGAGCGGGTGATCCAAGACGCCGATGCGGGGATTCCCTCGAAGGTCTTGGCGGAAGCGCTATCACGTGAGTTTGCGTGGGTCGCGCAGCCGCGAGGGCGACCGTGTCGAATTCGAGTGGGGTCGTCCCTGGACGCTCCAGAATTCCAGGATGCGCTGCGTCAGTGAACTCAGGCGGCCCACCCCGGAGTTGATGATCGACAGGACCGTCCACGTGACGGGTTAGAGGCCGGTCGCCAGGCGTGACCCAAGCATCTCCGCTGGGGAAAAAAGCATCGGCAGATGCGCGCGCGCCGAGTGGCTGCGAGCGGGCGACCCCGGTGCACCGTGCCCACTTCGTCGCTCACCCGCAGCGCGAAGGGGAGCTGTTCACCGCTCACCTTCATGATCGAGTCCTGCCGCCGACGATAGAGCTCCCCGATGAATGCTTCGCGGAAGCGCTGACAGTCGACGATGAAACCGATGACCGCGAAGAACCGATCGCGGGCGGCGTCGGTCCAACGAGTCGCAGGAAGACATCGGCACAGCCCTATTGACTCTGCCCCGACAGATCTGTAAGGTCCGACCCGGACGACTCTGCCATGTCGTCTGCCTTGAGATACCGGCAACGCACGAAGACACACCGTAGACATACTTCGACAGAACTGGCAGGACGGCGGCGGTAGTCTCTCGGCCACACAATCTCAGTTGTCAGGGAGGTTTCTCCATGTCCGGTTACATTCGACGGCTTCTCGCGGTAGCCGTTTTGCTGACCCTTTCCGTGCCCGCCTTCGCCCAGCAACGCGCGCTGATCGGCGGCAAGGTCGTCGACCCTGACGGACTGGCGTTGCCGGGAGCGACGGTGACCGTCGTCAACCAGGCGACCGGCCTGACCCGTGACGTGGTCACGGCCGAGACCGGTGCCTATGTCATCCCGAATCTCGAGCCGGGCACGTATACGGTGACCGTCGAGATGCCCAGCTTCAACAGCATGAAGCGGACCGACCTCCAGCTGAACGCCGGCGCGTCAGTCACTCTCGAGTTCAACATGCGGTTGGGCGGGTTGCAGGAAGCGGTCGACGTGACCGGGCAGGCGCCGCTTGTCGAAAAATCGAACAGTCAGTTGGGCGGCAGCCTCACGGCGCAGGAGATCTCGGATGTGCCGTCCAACTTCCGCAACTTCACCGCGTTGACGCAGCTCATCCCGGGTATGACCCCCAACCCGGCAGCCTCGTCGTTTGAAGGCGGGCAGGTCGTCGCGAACGGCACGCCGTCCCAATCGAATGTGCTACCTGATCGACGGCATGTACAACAACGACGACCGACTCGGTGGCAGCCAGGGCACGCAGGTGCGTGTCGTGCTCGACAACATCGCCGAGTACCAGGTGCTGTCGAACCAGTACAGTGCCGAGTACGGCGGTGGCGCGGGCGCCATCATCAACATGGTGACCCGCGGCGGCACCAACGCCTTCCGGGGCCGCGCCTATACGTACTTCCGCGACGAACGCTTCAACAACCGCAATGCCTTCCTGCCGCCTAACGTGCCGAAGCCGGACGAACTCACGCTGCAGACCGGGTTCGCCCTCGGTGGTCCGATCATCAGGGACCGGGCGCATTTCTACTTCACGGTCGAGCGCGACTACGAACGGATCGCTGGCCAGAAGCGGTTCCCGGCAATCGCGGCACCGCTTGCGAAGGACATGATTGGCCAGTTCACCGTGCAGGCCCGGAACTACTTCGGCCGCGGCGACCTGCAGATCAACGAGCGGAACTTCCTCAACTTCCGGTGGGTGCTCGAGACCGCGCCGACCCGCGGCGAAGGGTTCAATACGAACACCGAGACGATCGACGCCCAGGGATGGGAGAGCGACTGGGATCAGCTGTTCAGCGGCAGCTACACCTCGGTAATCACGGACCGAGCGTCCAACGTGCTGCGAGCGGGTCGCATCGGTGAGCAACTCGGCACCGGCGCGCAGACCTTCTTCGACGACAACGTGAAGTTCATCGGGTATGGTGGGCGCAACCCGTTCTCGCTCGGTCAGCGCAACGTGCATCCCAGCTACGTCACCGGGCGCGGCGGTGACGGGTTGAACACTCGGATCCGTACCTACACGATCGACGATTCGTTCAGCTACTTCCTGCCGAGCCTCGCGGGTGAGCACACCTTCAAGATGGGCGGCGGCCTCAGCTTCAACCAGTCGCCGCCCCGCGGCGCGGTCAGTTCCGGTACCTACCAGTTCCGCGGCGACCTGCCGTTCGACCCGGCGAATGCGGCGACCTACCCGTTCCAGTTCGACATTACGCTCGGCCCAGAGGGTGTCAACTCGTACGACATCTACTCGCGCGACCGCCGCTTCTACGGTTTCATCGAGGACAAGTGGCGCGTCGGCAGCCAAGTGACCCTGAACCTCGGTCTGCGCTACGACCGCCAGCGCCAGACGCCGGACGCGAAGATGAACCTTGCGCCGCGCGCCGGATTCGCGTGGGACGTCGGTGGCAAGGGCACGACGGTCGTGCGCGGAGGCATTGGCCGCTTCTACGCCTACATCCCGGTGTCGATCGACCTCGCCCATCAGCAGAGCGGCGTCGTCACGCTGTATCCGAACGTCTCCATCAGCGACGTGAACAACCCGATTCTGAGGCCGGACGTGATCAGCGATTCTGAGGGGAACCTCGGCGTTGCCGCACTCAGCTCGGCAGGACAGGCGGAACTGGCCCGGCTGCGCAACCAGGTGCTTGCGGGCACCACCTTCAACCGGAACCCGCGCATCGACGACCCGAACCGACAGCAGCCCTACCAGTGGTCGTGGAGCATCGGACTCTCGCAGCAGATCGGCAGCGTGTCGGCCATCGGCGTCGACTACGTCGCCAACGTATCGAAGGACCAGATCGGTATCATCGACATCAACGAACCGGTGAACGGCGTGCGTCCCGGTGTGGCCGGCTTCGACCCGAACGGGATCTACATTCCGGCGATCGCGCGCGAAACCAGCTTCCAGCGCGTGCTGATGACGACGTCGCGTCCGGAGTTCGACGGCGACTACAAGTCGCTGCAGGCCTCGTACACCAAGCGGATGGCGAACCGCTGGAGCGGCCGTCTTGCGTACACCGTCCAGAAGAGCCACTACGTCGGTCTCGGCAACCCCGACGTGCGACGCGTGTGGTTGGATAACGATCCGGCTGCCGACTTCGGCCGCTTCGCGTCAGACCGCCGGCAGGTGTTCGCCGGGAGCGGCACGCTGAACCCGTGGCGGACCTTCACGATTGCCACAGTGGTCAGCGCGATCACAGGCGCGCCGGTGAACGAAACGGTCGGTCGAGACGTCAACGGCGACCTGGACAACAACGACCGCCCGATTCGCGGGATCGACGACCTGACTCGACCCATCGGGTCGGCGCTCGATTCGGCCGGCCGAGCCGTCATCAACGGGCTCCAGGGCCCCGGCTCGCTCCTCGTGGACATGTCATTCCGGTATTCGATCCCCGTCAAGGTCGGTATCCAGAGCGTCGACCTGTTCTACGACATCTTCAACATCACGAACCGCAGAAACCTTGTGCCGCCAACCGGCAACCGGGGATCGGCAAACTATATGATCTCGACGGCCGCGCAGTTCCCGCGGCAGATGCAGTTCGGGATCCGCGTGATGTTCTGAGGAGGATTGGAATGCGAGTGTCGTACAGCCTGATTCGCGCGTCGGTCTGCGCCAGCCTGGTGTTCGGGGCCGTGCCTGGCGTGCTGATCCCGTCTCCGGTCCTGGCGCAGATGGAATTGTCCCTGATGCAAGGTATCGTGACCGACGAAACCGGTCAGCCCCTTGCTGACGTGACGTTTCGGATCAAGGACACCGAGCGCGGGCGCGAGATCGTCATCAAGAGTGACAAGAACGGCCGCTTCTACCGGCGCGGCCTGCAGGCGGTCGAGTACGAGATTGCCGTGGAGAAGGAGGGCTACCAGCCCATCCGAGACAAGGTCAAGCTCGCCGCCGGCATCGATCGCCGGTTCGACTTCAAGTTGGCCAAGGCCGCAGCGGCGGGCTCGTCGGAGTTCCTCGAGGGGGTGAAGGCGTTCAATGCCGGCAACTTCGAAGGGGCCGCCAAGCTGTTCGAGGCCGCCGTGCAGAAGCAGCCCGACCTCGCGCCGCTCCACGTGAATCTGGCCTTGGCCTACTACCGTCTGTCGCGCACCGCCGAAGCGGTGTCGGAACTTGAACGCGCGGCCGCACTGGCGCCAGGTGATGCGCACCTGGCGTTCCAGCTTGGCAGCGCCTACGTGGACATGAAGGACTTACCCAAGGCCACCGCCGCCCTCGAGCGGGGACTGGCCACCTCCGCCGATCCCAAGGACCCGCTCGTCTACGAGGCCCGCGTCACGCTCGGTGGCGTGTACTTCGCGTCGGGCGCCGCGGACAAGGCGCAGCAGCAGTTCGAGCAGGCGCTCACGCTGCAGCCAGATGGGGCGCTGGCTCTGCTCGGCCTCGGCAAAGTGCAGTTCAGCCGGAACAACCCGACCGAAGCGTTGCGCGCGTTCGAGCACGTGGTCTCCGCACACCCGGGCACGCCTCAGGCGACGGAGGCCAGCACTTTCATCGCCGAGTTGAAGAAGTGAACCCGTTCGCAGCCGCGCGCAATGAAAGGAGCCACACGCTACGAAGAGTGGTGTCCATCGCCTGATGTCTCTCGTGGTCACCGCCGCTGTCGGCGTCGTGTTCGTCAGTTGCGGGGCACCGCCCCGCGAAACCACGGCGGCTGCGGACGCAGGCGCCGCCCCCCGGTCGCAGGCTCCTGCCGGGGAGCGCGGCGGGCAGGACGAGTTCGGACCGTACGCAGTGGCGCAGAACTGGCCGCAGCCCCTGCCGGATTGACCGGACGGCGTGAAACACGATGGCTGGACGTGGTGGTCGGTCGGCGCCGTCTAGGGCGCGGACCTCACAAGATCATGACGAACCCCTACGATCCCGAGAGGTACGTCTGGATCATCGATGACCAGCAGCACGTGATCTGGAAGTTCACCTACGACGGCAAGCTCGTGATGACGCTCGGCACCGTCGGCAAGCGTGGCCGCGATGCGGGCAAGCTGTTCGACCGGCCCACCGACATCGACTGGCTGCCAGACGGCACCTTCTTCATCAGCGACGGCTACGGCCGAACGCGCGTCGCCAAGTGTCGACAAGGACGGGACGTTCATCAAGGACTGGGGCACGCCGACGAAGGATCCTGCCAATCCGGGTCCCAACGAGTGGAACACGGTCCACAGCATCCAGATCAGCAACGCTGCAGGAGCGTCGCGCCCGCGCCTTCGATGGCGGCCCTGACGTCGGGGTGTTTGTGGACGGCGAGATCGTCGAGGACCACCACGTCGCCGGGCTGCAGCGTCGGGATGAGCACCTGTTCGACATCGGCCAGAAAGCTGGTGGTGTCGATCGGGCCATCGAAGACACCCGCCGCAGTGAGGGCCTGGGGCCGGAGGGCTCCGATCACCATGTGCGTCTGCCCGTGTCCGCACGGCGTGTGATCGCGCAGCCGCGGCCCGCGGAGGCTCCGCCCGTAGCGGCGCACCAGGTCCGTGGTCACGCCGCACTCATCGAGAAAGAATAACGCGGCCTCTCGGATCGGCTGGCTCTCGCGCCACCGGCGGCGCTCGGCGGCGACGTCAGGACGCCGCTGCTCGTCGGCGTGTACCTTTTTTTTCCGTGAGATCCAGCCGCTTCAGCGCCCGCCAAATGGTCGCCAAGCCGGCCGTCCGCTCATGCCGCCGCACTTGCTCCGCCAGAGGGAGTAGCTCGCGTCGGAGAACGCGTGCTTACGACAGAGCTCCTTGACCGGGATCCCCGCGTCGGCCTCGCGCAAGAATCCGACAATCTGCGCATCCATGAATCGCTTCTTCATCTCCGACCCGTTCGCTGGGCCGGACTCTTATCCAGATCGCTACTCAAACGGGGTGGACGTCAGAGGTTGGGCTGATCGGCTAAAGAGTGGTGACCCGGGCCGGTTTCCGTTGGTGGTTACCTGCTGATGAGGGGCGAGTTCATCAAGCGCGCGGCGTAGACTCAGACAGATGGCGACCAAGCTCTTTCCACAGGACCACGAGCTACCCCAACAAGAGCCGGGGGATGGAGAAGCACTGTACCGCGTAGCCGAGACGGTGGCCGGGCTGGTGCCCGCCGGTGTCGGCACGCTGCTCTTTCGACAACTCGTTCAGTCACCCCTCGAGCGACGCATGGGAGAGTGGCGCGAGGAAGTGGGGGCGAGCCTTCGGGAACTCGAGGCCCGCAAGGGTGTCGACCTGGCCGCCCTGGGAGAGGATCAGCAGTTCCTCGATGCGGTATTCGCCGCGAGTCAAGCCGCCATGAAGACGAGCCGCGCTGAGAAGATTGCGGCGCTTCGAAACGCTGCGATCAATGCGGCACTTCCGGATACCCGCCCTGACGAGACCCTTCAGCACCTCTTCATCGGGTTAATCGACCGATTTACGCCTTGGCACCTTCGGTTTCTAAAGCTGATTCAGAATCCTACCGAGTACCTCCGCGCTGCCAACCTTCGGTACGAAGGACACATCGCGGGCTCACTCGACGCACTGATACAACTCGCCTTCCCCGAACTCCACGGGCAGCGTGAAACGTACGATCAGATCTGGGCTGACATCCACGCGAGCGGCCTGACTGGAACGCCCGGACTGCACACGATGATGACGCCGAACGGGGTGATGCAGAAGCGGACGACGCCGCTGGCCGACGCATTCCTGCGATTCATCGAGAGTCCGATCGAGCCATAACGACTTTCATTTTCGGCGGCTAGGGTAGCTCCCGAACGCGCGTCTTCCTGGGCGCGTTGCCGCCGATCCCTTTCACCAGGACTGCCACCAGGAGGCAGTAGTGGCGAGGAAGCGCCGGCCTTTTGACGTACGTGAAGCCGAACGGGTTGGCTGAGTTCTGGCTGGGGATAGGCAGTGAATCCTTCCGCCAGGTCCAGGACGAGCAGCTTCGGCAGCGTGGTCACTACCGAGCAATGGTGCTGAACCAACTGAAGGGCGGCGTAGAACCGCGGCGCGATGATATTGCCAAGGCGCTACAGGCGGCTCCGCCGGATCCGGCTGACGAGTATCCCGTTCAATTGGAAGCAGTCGAATTCGAGGCGCTCGCGTCGTGGCGCGTGTCTGGCAGAACGTTCACCGAGTGGTGTGCGGAAAACATCGGACCAGAGCGACGGCGCGCGGCGATCGACGCCAGACGGGCCAGCATCGAAGCCGACACCGCCGCTCTTGAGTGGGCCAGCCGTAGAGCGGGTGTTAGAGGGAGAAAGTCAGCAACACTCGCGTTCGCGCGGGATACCAGATCGCCGTTGACTACATCGCTGCCTTTCGCGAGCTTCGCGGTCGCGGAGGACGACAGAAACAGACAAAGCTGAGGCTCTCCGCCGTGTTGCCGCAAAACACCAGATGACTACGCGAGCGATCAGCGGCATAGTCCGGCTTCACACCACCAGGCGCTCGCACCCGAAATAGTCAATTAGTTTCCGGGAGCCTATAGGGCGAACTCACCGCCGCGCTCATCATCAGTAGCATCGTGAACGATGTTGCTGAACTGCGAGCGACTGCGGCTCTCCGAGCGGCGGTGCGCTCTGCCAAATTAGCTGGAAAGCGCCAATACGAACTCGCGCTTGAATCTGGGTAAATCGATCCCTCAGCACTAAGCCACGTACTCGTCGGGGCGATGCGCGTGCGCCCCGATGATCCGCGCGCGCTACGCCTATGCCGGCAGCTTGGCATTGCCTTCGAGGATGCCTTCGTCGACGTTAGAGCCGTGGAGCCCGGCGCGTGATCACGCCCGCTGCCTTGCAGAACCGTGCCGGTACGCCCGCGATGGACCGGATCTCCGCGGACGAGCGGCGCACGTGGTGAAGGCGCTCGCCACGGCGGCACTACGGACCGCCCTGGCTGACGCGGTGGCGTCGGTCTCACCGGAGCCCTCGCAGCCGGAGACCGCCGCGTGAAGGACTCGATCGCGTCGCTGCTCGCTCCGGCTCACGATGAGGTATTCGCCGGGGCGCCCACCCGGACTCCCCCGGTACACGGCGATTCACATGCTCGTCCACCCGGACGACAAATTCTTTCACTGCCCGAACTGTCAACGGCGCCACCGCGTCGACGAACCCTGCATCTCCAACCCCAACGAAATGGAGGTGCAGGCGGATGATCACGATCTACCGCGCGCCACGCAACACGCCTTCGAAGCGCTTCTCGTCTCAAATGCCGCCCGTCCGACGTGCTTCCGCTTCGCCGGCGAGATCGTGCGGCTGACCCACGACGAGACCGGCCGCGTGCGCCTCGAAACCATGACGTTCCCGCGGATGCGCCACATGATGGCCAGCGCGGCGCAGTGGGTGACCACCAGCAAACCATCGACTCCAGGCGGCGTCGGTGTCAAGCGTCCGGCAGAGCCGCCGCGCACGGTCATCGAAAACATGCTGGCGACACCGATCAAGTGCGGTACCGCTGCCGGTGCTCCGGGCGGTTGTGCGGGCCCCGGTGTTCTCGGCATCCGGCAGGCTTGTCGAAACGCCCGGCTTCGACCCGATGTCTGGCTTGCTGTATTCGCCTGCGGAGAGCTTGGAGGTTGCGCCCGTGCCTGAGCAGCCGACCGGCGATCAGATCGAGTGCGCCCGTAGCTTTCTGGAAGAGGACCTGCTGGGCGACTTCCCGTTTAAGGCACCGTCAGACCGGGCCGCCGCGTTGTCCGTCCTTCTCTTGCCATTCGTGCGCGAGATGATCGCGGGTCCCGTTCCCATCATCGCGATCGAGAAGCCGACCATCGGCACGGGCGCCTCGCTCCTGGCCGACTTGCTCACAGCGCCCGCTGTGGGCGCTCCGGTTCCCCCGATGAACGCCCCGCGCAACGAAGAGGAGATGCGAAAGAAGCTGCTTATCAGCGCTGCTGGGAAGCCCAACAAACATCTCGTTCGACAACATTACCGGCAAGCTCAATTCCGAATCGTTGGCGGCTGTGGTGACCTCCACGCACTACGAAGATCGGCGCCTTGGGAAATCCGAGAACGTCCGCGTACCTGTGCGCTGTGGGTGGCTGCTAACCGGGAACAACCCTGCGTATAGCCCTGAACTGGTGCGCCGAATAGTGCGGTGCCGACTGGACGCAGGCGTGGACCGTCCCTGGATGCGGAACCTCGCAGGGTTTCGCCATCCGCACGTCCGGAATGGGCGAGTGAACACCGGCCCAGATCATCTGGTCTGCACTGGTACTCGCCAAAGCGTGGATTGTCGCTGGCCAGCCGCCCGGACAGCGCTCGCTCGGCAGCTTCGAGGCTTGGGCCAACGTCATCGGCGGCATCTTCACCGTGGCGGGCGTGTCCGGCTTCCTCGACAACATGCTCGAGTTCTACGAAGAAGCGGACGCCGAGACTGCGTCGTGGCGCGAGTTGGTCACTCAGTGGCGGGAACGTCACGGTGAGCGCCCGATCGCGGCCGCCGATCTGTGGCCGCTCGTAAACCCGGCGGCCGGAGACCCGATCGATCTCAGCATCAAGGAAGGATCCGAACGGAGTCAGAAAACCCAACTGGGGAAGCTGCTCCACGCGCGCCGGGACCAGCGATTCGGCAACGTGCAGATCGTCGGGTGCGGTAAGAGGCAGGGCGCTCAACTATGGCGGCTCAAAAGCTGCGAGGCGTGAACATGGTGAACCTCGGTGAACCTCGTGAACCTTTATCCATACCCCGTATCTGTGAACAGGACATCTCTACGGTGCCGGGCGGCGAAACATCCCACCAACGTTCACCACGTTCACGGGGGACCAATAGCAACAAGACAAATGCCGGGCTTGACCGTCGCCGGTGGCAGCGTCGCACGCACTTGGACGACCTTCCGCTGTTCGTGATCGACGACGAAGAGGCGGCCGACATGCGCGTGATGCGGGGGCCCCTGACCGATTCTTCGCACCATGCGGGGTGCGGACTCGCGCGGATCAAACAGCTCCCAAGCACTCCTAAGGGGGGGGAGGACGTTCGTGGGGCCGCCGAGACGCGGAGGGACCCTACGACCTCCCGGCGTTTATCGGGTGGACGCATCGCACAGAACCGTTCCTCGCACGCATGGCCATTAGGGCAGCTACTACCACCGCAACAAC
>CAVRLS010000003.1:0-7657 GCA_963722395.1 uncultured Acidobacteriota bacterium
TTGCGAAGCCGTGAGAGCCCTGAGAATGTGAGCTCGTCGCAAGCGTGGCGGCGAGCTCGTGGCTTTCGCCACGAGGCGGCACTGAAGTGCTGTCGGTCCGGCGACCCTGCGGAGTCGAGAGCATCATGAGTGCTTCGGTCCGCTGGGCCGCATTGGGGCGCCGACTCTCTCGCCCGCCTACCACAGCGCGACAGCGTGAATGTACCCGAGCCGCTTCATCCGTACCGCAGCCCCGAACTCACCGTACGTTGTCTGCGACGGCCATGCGATATAGCTGCCGTCAGGCAGCTGTGCCAGAACAACAGGGGGCGTTCCCGGAATCTCCGCTCTCAGGTCCGAGATCCACACGGCCGCGAAGCTGCAGCGATCGCGATCAGTGATCAGCGTGATCACGTCTCCAGGCTTGATCAGCGGCGCATCGCCAAGCGCCTTGCGCCAACCCGCCCCCCATTCATTATCTGCGCTGAGCTTCAACCGCAGCGATCGTTCTGTGGCCTCCCACCATGAGCCTGCACTGATGCAATCGTGCGGCTCATGCACGCGGCCGCGGTAATCTGAAGGCGGTGCACCGAGCGGAGGTCCGCCCGCGTGGCGGAGCCCTTCAGGCCACATTGGCGCGAGGGAGCGCCTCGGCGTGAAGGTTGTCTTTGCAATCAAACTGCCGAAGATCCGGAGGCGCTCGATTTTTTTCACCAGCCCTCGGCTAAGTGTGTCGATCCACATGGTGGTGGCCAGCGAATCCTGGTCGGTCCTCGCTCGCCACGCGCCGTTGACCAACTCCATTTCGTTCAGGATGCCAATGTGTGACAAGTATGGTGAACCGTGAACCTCGACCCGCCAGGCCGGCGCTCCGTTGATCACCTCAACATCGAGAACACGGGCGCGCGCCGTCACGATGCCGTTACCGTACGGACCGGCAAGTTCCACCGTTCCCTTCCATTCAGGCGAGAGGGGTGCGCTCCGCAACACGAGGTCGAGCGTACCGTCGACGTAGGCGTTGCCGGGAAGGGGACGGTCTACGGTCGTCGAGTCATCGAGGAGCTTACGCCAGCCGACTGCGCGATGAATGCCAAAGCGTATGTCATGCCGTCCGCTGCTCCACGCCCGTACCGGAATCAGCGTTGCCGCGTCCACGAAGAGGCTGTCGAAATACTTCTTGTCCAGGTCGTTCGAACGGTAGACCCGGCGCAGCACGCTCCTGCCATCCATGTCGACAACCACGATCTCATCGACGACGAATCCCCCGTCGCTCATTGTCAGCGTGTCCACGCCGGGACGAATTCGGCTGGGATCGAGGTTCGGCACCTGGGCGTCTGCCACGCACGTTCCAACGACCAGCAAAACAGCGCTGATGGTCATTCCGGAAATGATATCGCGCATCGTATCCCCTGGTCAGGAGAGGGATTCCATCTCTCACCGTGTCGACAACAATAGGCCAGGCCCGACCCCAAGCGCCGGGAGCTCGTCACTAAAGTGACGGCTCGGCCAAGGAAGCACTAAAGTGCTGTCGTCACGGCGAGTCTTGGCGCCCAAGCAGCACTTGTAGTGCTTCAGTCCGCCGCGCCGCGGCTTCAGCCACGAGGCGGCGTGCCTTCAGTCGCAGGGCGCCTTTGTCGCTAGAAGTCGATGTACACCTCGTACCATCCCTGTCGCAGGCATCCGCCGAGTGACGCCGGGGAGAAGCGATACCGGGCGAGCTCCTGCCGGAACTTCTTCTCGTACTTGGCGTCGATGGCGCCGTCGATCGCGATCGAGTCGGGTACGCCGGCAGTGTTCACGAGAAAACGGACCCTGGCACGCGTCCCCTTCATCTTTGACGGGAAGTCGACGGGGGGCACCCAGAGCTGGCGCGCGTTGGGCTGCCGGTAGCCGATACCCGTCGTGTCGCCCACGAACGGCGTGCTGTCGGAGCAGACGGGGCGCTGCGCCGCGAGGGGCTGGGCGGCCGTGACGATGGCGAGTGGCATGACTGATGTTCGGTGCTGTGCGTTCACTGGACGATCTCATGTGGTGGCGCCTCACAATCGACCCAGGTTTACGCCACATGCGACGGAGTGCCGTGCGCCGCGCCCAGGCCACGCTCAGCTCGACACGGTCGTAGCGAGGCTTCGCTCCGGGGGTCAGTGCCTTGTAAAGACTCTCCCGGCCGAGCCCGGTGTCCCTTGCGAGTTGCGCAATGCCTCGTGCCTTCGCGACGTCGGCGATGGCCTGCAGCAGCACGTCGGGGTTCTCGTTCTCGAGCGCAGCGTTGAGATACTCCGCGACAACTTCGTCAGACTCGAGGTAGTCCGCGGCATCAAACGCACGGGTCTTCATGATTCGTTCTCCAGTACTCGCGAGCCTTGCCGATCGGGTCGCGCAGCGCCCGAAGCCATACATCGAACTCCTGAGTTCGTAAGAATGCTGACATAAAGGAGTGTATCCGATCGGATACGCCCGGTCAAGACCCAGAGGGAGCGGTCGAGCCGCGAGGTCGTCGTCAACGGCGTATTGCGGATGTGTCCAGGCGTCGCTCACCGCGTAGCAGCTCATAGCTGGCGGCGGGCGATGACGACAAGGCTGCCGCGCGAATGACGTTGAATGTCGACTCGATGATCGGGATGGAGTACAGCATGACGACACTGGCGGCACCGGCAGGGCTGAGCACGACGGGGCTGGCCCACCTACCACGGAGATATCGGGTCCAGGACACGGCGACGGGATGGGATCCAGCGGCAGCATGCCGGAGAGATCGCTGATTGGGGCGTTGAAAAAGGCGCCTCGCTCCCGCGGGAGGTCGAGCTCACGAATGCGATTGCCGGCCCGTCGCCAACGACATCACGAAGGCGAGGGCGGCCACTCCGATGGACATTGGCCGGTGCGGTGGCGGCATCTGTACTCACGGTTGGGACCAACAAAAATAGGGCGGGCCGCGCGTCAGTGGACAGCGATCACCCGTGTGAGTTCCCTGTCGGTCAGGTACACCCGGGCCCACTCGCCCGCGCGCCGCTGCGGGTCATCCACCCAGTAAACCTCCCCGACCCGGGCGACGACGATACCCCCTGTACTTGCTGCGTTGCCGCCGTCATGCCGCGCGATCAACTGTGCCGCCCGGTCGCAGATAGAGTCGGACGCCATGCGGACGACCGAGTCGGCAGGGATCCGGCGTAGCCCCATCGTCGAGCGAACCCTGACCATGCCAGGTGCCGAATCTGACAGCACTTCAGTGCTTCAGTCATCAGCGCCGAGCCGCGGCTTTCAGCCGCGAGGCGGGTGGCTCGTCACCTCGCCCGATCGACGACGCCGCAAGCCCATGAGTCCGGCCACCCCTGTCCCCAGCAGCAACAGCGACGCGGGCTCAGGGACGACATCGCGCTAGCCGCGGCCGGTGGGCGATACCGCCCGGCGGTCCCGCATGTAGAAAAGGAATCGAAGCAGCGGGATCCCAGCCACGTAAAGCCAGAAGCAAGCTCCGGCGACGACCTCAAGGCCGGAGACAAACCCACTCTCATCGGCGAATGCCGTGGCCGACATCAGCGCGAGCACGACGGAAAAGATGATACCCACCACGGTCGCGTAGCGCCGCTCGAATGGCGTCATCTTCTGGCCGACCAGCTCGCCCTGCCAGTACCACCGGCTTGCCACGAGCACCGCGGCGCCTAGCAGCAGCAGTGCCATGACCGCTCGTAGAACGATTTCCGCATCAGGCCGGTCAAAGTTGAACATTGCTTCGATCATGACACCCTCGATGTGACGCGATCGACATCTGGGTTATTGCTTGCGCATGCGTTAGCAAGCTCGTGACGTCTCACACAGTCGTCAAGACGGCTCCAGGCCATGTAGGAGTATCCCTAGATGCCCTGGGAGTGCGCGCAACCGGGGCATGGTGCTTCAGTCCGCCGAGCCGCGACTTTAGTCGCGAGGCAGTGCTTCAGTCCGCCGAGCCGCGACTTTAGTCGCGAGGCCTACTTCCCGCACCATCGCCTGATGCGGCGTGAGCACCTCGCGGTACGACTGCCACCCTTCCGCGCCCTTCTTGAGCAGCACGAGGAAGGTGAACGTCTCGATGACGGGCTCCGCCGCGCCGGGCGGCGTGACGCGCAGCGTGTCCACGCCCATCACGTAGGCCCAATCGGCACTGAGCACCCGGATCTCGGTGGGGTGGATCGTCATGCTCGCACCGGCGGGCAGCGGCGGCCGCGCACGGAACGCCGCGACGATCGCGTCGCGACCGACAGCCGGTGGCGTGCCAGCGACCGACATGATGCCATCGGCCGCCCACGTCGACGCGAACCCCTCGGCGTCACCGGCCTGGTTGGACAGCATGACCCGCCCGGCGAGGGAGTCGATGGACGCCAGGATGCCGACGGTGTCGAGCGTGACGCCGGCGCTCGGTGTCTCGGGTGCGCCGGGCTGGCAGGCGGCGAGGGCCACGCCGGCCAGCACCGGCCACAGCACCGCGCGATACGTGGAGGATCCCATCGAACGAATGATTCCGGCGACAGTCATGAGACTTCCTGGGTTGGGATGGCCGCGCTGAACGCGCGCGTCGGGAGGATGAGGCAACATAGGCGCATTGAAAGCGAAACTGCCTGGGTGCGTGGACAGCTGGGTAAACCGGAACTTCACGAGCGCGTCGCGTCGATCGATTGCAGCAGCGCGACGAAACGGGGATGCGTCCGGACCGCGGTGAACAGGAACGAACCCCGCAGGCCGTGCACCAGTCCGGATCGATCGGCCGTGGCCTGCTCGAGACAGTCGAGCGCGCGATCGTCCTGCCTGAGTCCGACGTGAATGTACGCCAGGTTGTATGGCGACACGAACGTGTGCTGCGCCCGGGCCTTCCATCTCTGCCAGGACCGCCCTCGCCTTGTCATCCTGTCCTGATCGCGCGTAGGCCTGTCCGAGCTGGCCGCGCCACAGGTCATTGTCGGGGTCGAGACCGACCGCTCGCTCGAGCGCTGCCACGCCCTCGTCACTCCGGCCGGACAGGAGATACGCCCAGCCGAGCGTGGCGTGCGCCCGACTGCTGGACGGGTCCGCCTCCACGGCGTCCTGCGCGTGGTGCAGCGCCTCGTCGTGACGCCCGGCACGGAGCAGGATCGTGGTCAGGTCGTTGCGATGCGCCAGCGGATCCAGCTGCTGCGCGCGGATGGCATGTTCCAGTGCCTCGTCGTACCGCTCCATGAGCATGAGGATGCGGGCATAGACGTCGTGGATGTACGCACTGCCCGGACTGAGTTCGAGCCCACGCTTCAGCCCGGCCAGTGCGGCATCCCAGTCGGAGTTCGAGAGGAGGCGAAGGTATCCGTCGGTGGCGTGCGCGTCGCCGGACTCGGGTTCGAGTTCCAGCGCGCGAGCGACACAGCCCGCAGCACGCTCGTACAGCGCGGCTGCCGGTTCGAACCCATGCTCGGCGAGGTTGATGTTCGCCATCGCCAGCAACGTCGACGCATCGGCGAAGGCCGGATCGCGGTCCAGCGCGCCCTGGAACAGCGCCGCCGAGCGATGCATCCCCTCGTAGGTGTACCGGAGGAAGTGCCGCCGGCCCTGCAGGTACAGCCCATACGCCGCGAGGTCGGCGGTCGGCTGTCGGTGCATCCGCTTGCCCTCGTCGGGCGTGAGCTTCGCCCGCAGTGCCTCGGCGATCCGCACGGCAACGTCACTCTGGATCGTGAAGATGTCGGTGAGATCCCGGTCGTAGGTCTCGACCCAGAGCTCGCGGCCGGTGGCGACGTCGATCAGTGTCGCGACGATCCGGACTCGGCTGCCCGATATCCGCACCGAGCCGTCGAGCACCGCGGTCGCACGCAGGACGCGGCCCACCCGCTCGAGGACATCGCGACGATCCTTGAACGGCATGACCGACGCACGCGAGATGACGTCCAGCGCCCGGACCTTGGCGAGATGCGCAATGACATCCTCCGTCATCCCCTCGGCGAAGACCTCCTGGTCGGGATCGGCGCCGATGCAGGTGAACGGCAGCACGGCGACCGATGGCGGCGAGAGGTGACGTGTCGGGAGCCGAGCGCAGCTGCTCCATCAGGCGGACGACCACCGGCTCAGGCTCGAGCTCGAACTCGGCACGCAGGTGCCGGATATGGGCGCTGCCCTGGTCGAGGGCGGCGGCGCGTTCACCAGTGGCGGCAAGGGCGTGCATCAGCCGAACCACGTGGGTCGCCGAGTGGGGTTCGGCGGCGACAAGGCGCTGACATGTCGCGATCAGGGCGTGCTGGTTGCCATCACGGGTATGCCGATCAGCGAGCGCGACGAGGGCGTTGGAGATAGGCGCGCATCATGTCGCCACGACGCTGGCTCAGCCAGTGCTCGAACTCGACGGCGTCGGGCAGGTGAAACCCGTCGAGCAGCGGACCGCCGAATGCGGCGATCGACCCCGTCATGATCGTCGGCGGCAACTGCGCGGCGAAGGTCGTGCAGGTCACAGCGCATGTGCCCGGGTTCGAACAGCAGGCCGTCGCCGAGCGACGTGATGGTCGTGTCACCAAGGGCATTGCGCAGCACGTGCACCGCGAGGTTCAGCAGGCGACGGCCCGCCGGGGCGTCGCGCTCCGGCCACAGGAGTGCCAGGGCGCGGTCGCGTGCCAGGGGCTGGGGCCAGGCGTCCACGACGAGCGCCAGCAGCGCCAGCCGGTGGCGCTGCGCGGGCGGGCCGACGAGGGCGACGCCATCGGACCGAAGGCTCGCTCCACCCAGCAGCTGGACAGTGATCATCGACCTCGTTCCCTCGCTAATTCCCGGCTAACAGCCGGGGAAGGGCCAGCTAACACCCGCGCGCCAGGTTGTGGGCACGAACGCTTCACTCCCACACCGGAGCACCACAATGAAAGCACAATCACTGCTGTTCGCGCTCGCCGTTGCTGCCGGCGCCTGCTCAGGCGACACCGTCGCCCCTGCAGACGCCCCCGACTTCAAGGTTGGCCAGAATCCGTCTGGCGTGCAACAGGCGCTGGCCCAGGCTCGTTCCTCCACGGCACGGTTCCATCGCTTCGACGTCGCCACGGAGAGCGGCTACACCTTCCTCTTCATGAACATGTGCATGGTCGACGGGAGTGTGCCATCCGCGGGCGGCATGGGATACCACTACGTCAACACGGACCTGCTCGACGGCACGGTCGAGGTCGACAAGCCGGAGGCCCTGCTGTACGAGCGTGGGCCGAACGGGAAGCTGAACCTCGTCGCGCTGGAGTACGTGATCCCGGAGGGGGCGTGGACGTCGTCCGAACCGCCCGTGTTGATGGGTCAGGAGCTGGTGCTCAACAGCTTCGGGCTCTACGCGTTGCATGTATGGATCTGGAAGAACAACCCGAGCGGCATCTTCGCGCCCGTGGAACCCGCGGGTCAGCTGCGGCAGCGCAGCAGCGTCCGCAGCGCACACGGCTCACTGATGCCGCGATTCCTCATCGAGCGCGATGTCCCCAATGCGGGCGCGCTGTCGCCGTCGGAACTTGCGGATATCGCGCGACGCTCGTGTGACGTGCTCCAGCAGCTCGGTCCGGCGATTCAGTGGGTGCACACCTACGTGACCGAAGACAAGCTGACGTGTGTCTACGTGGCGACGAACGCGGAGCTGATCCGGCAACACGCCGCAGCTGGCGGGTTCCCTGCCGACCGGATCCTCGAGGTCGGAACGATCATCGATCCGACCACGGCAGAGGCG
>CAVRLS010000004.1:0-1122226 GCA_963722395.1 uncultured Acidobacteriota bacterium
TGTTACTACAACGTCCTCGTTCAGTTGCGGTCTTTGCTGATCTGCTGGTGGACGTCGGCATCGACTTCGGCGGGACGACGAGATCGACGAAGGGATCGTCGGCTCGCGCCATGGCGGCGCGTGCGGCAAGATCAGGAGCGTGGAAACGGTGAAATAGACCATGGCCACGCTGCCCGAACTCCTGAAGACGCTGGTCGAGCTGAACGGCTCCGACCTGCACATCACCACCGCGACACCGCCGCAGGTTCGCGTGCACGGTCACCTGCAGCGGTTGCCGCTGCCGGAGCTCGGCCCGGCCGAGACCAAGCAACTGGTCTACAGCGTGCTCACCGATGCGCAGAAGAAGCGCTACGAGGAGACGCAGGAACTCGACTTCTCCTTTGGCATCAAAGGGCTGGCGCGCTTCCGGTGCAACGTGTTCTGCCAGCGCGGCGCGACCGGCGCGGTCTACCGTCTCATTCCCGAGAACGTTCGCGGCTTCGACGAACTGGGCCTGCCAAAGGTGGTCGCCACCCTGGCGGAGCGGCCGCGCGGCCTGGTGCTGGTCACCGGGCCGACCGGCAGCGGCAAGTCGACGACGCTGGCGGCGATGATCGACAAGATCAACCAGCGAGCGGCACGATCACATCCTCACCATCGAGGATCCGATCGAGTACATCCACCAGCACAAGGGCTGCCTCGTCAACCAGCGCGAGGTGCACAGCGACACCGAACAGCTTCTCGAACGCGCTGCGGGCGGCGCTTCGCGAAGACCCGGACATCGTCCTCATCGGCGAAATGCGCGACCTCGAAACGGTGGAAGCGGCGCTGAAGATTGCCGAGACCGGTCACTTGACGTTCGGCACGCTGCATACGAACTCGGCGGCGCAGACCATCAACCGCATCATCGACATCTTCCCGGCGGACCAGCAGTCGCAGATCCGCACCCAGCTGTCGCTGGTGCTCGAGGGCATCGTCTGTCAGGCGCTGCTGCCGAAGGCGGACGGCAAGGGGCGGGTCGCGTCGCTCGAAATCCTCGATCCCGACGCCGGCCATCCGGAATCTGATTCGCGACGACAAGGTTCACCAGATCTACGGTGCCATGCAGACCGGGCAGGAGAAGCTCGGGATGCAGACGGCCAACCAGTCGCTGGCGAGCCTCTACCATGAAGCGGCTCATCACGCTCGAGACGGCGCTCGGCAGCTCGTCGAACAAGGACGAACTGCAGGAAATGATCAATCGCGGCGTCGGCGTCGTTGCCGGCGCAGGGCTCGGTCGCGCTGCGGGAATGCCCGTGCGCCCGGCGGGCCGCTAGCGGACGTGCAGGAGAAGGGCTGAGGAAGACATGGCGACATTTGCATACTCCGGGAGAACACGCGCGGGGCAGACGGTCAGCGGCGAACGCGTCGCCGAGTCGATGGATGCCGCGGTGGCCGCCCTCAGGCGTGAGCAGGTGATGGTCACCAAGATCACGCCGGCGAAGGCCAAGGACGCAGCGCGCGGCCAGAGGCGACCGGCAAGACCGGCAAGCGGGCGTCGGCCAAGAGCCTGGCGGTGTTCACGCGCCAGTTCTCGGTGATGATCGACGCCGGCCTGCCGCTGGTGCAGTGCCTCGACATTCTCGGATCGCAGGAAGAGGACAAGAACTTCGCCGCGGTCATTCTCCAGACGCGCAGCGACGTGGAGAGCGGCGCCTCGCTGGCCGACGCGATGCGCAAGCATCCGAAGACCTTCGATCACCTGTTCACCAACATGGTGGCGGCGGGCGAGGCGGGCGGCATCCTCGACACGATTCTCAAGCGACTCGCGACCTACATCGAGAAGAACGTCAAGCTGAAGAGCCAGGTGAAGTCCGCGATGATCTATCCGGTCGCGGTCATCGTGATTGCCGCGCTCGTGGTCGGCGTCATTCTCTGGAAGGTCATCCCGACGTTCGCGCAGCTGTTCGAGGGGCTGGGCGCCGAACTGCCGCTGCCGACACGTGTCGTCATCTGGCTGAGCAATTCGCTGGTGACCGTACTTCCCGCTCATGGCGGTGGCGTTCGTGGCCATCGGCTGGGCGTTCCGGACCTACTACGTCACCGACGGGCGGCAAGCGGGTCGTCGACGGCACGATGCTGAAGATGCCGATCCTCGGCGACATCCTGCGGAAGATCGCGGTCGCGCGCTTCTGCCGGACGCTGGCGACGCTGATCAGCTCGGGCGTGCCGATTCTCGACGGTCTCGAGATCACGGCGCGCACCTCGGGCAACTCGGTCATCGAGGACGCCGTGATGGTGACGCGCAAGAGCATCGAGCGCGGCGAGACGATTGCGTCGCCGCTGCGCGAGACCCGCGTCTTCCCGCCGATGGTGGTGCAGATGATCGGCGTCGGTGAAACCACCGGCGCGCTCGACACGATGCTCGCGAAGATCGCCGACTTCTACGAGGACGAAGTCGACACCGCGGTCGCCGGGCTGCTGACCCTGCTCGAGCCGGTGATGATCGCGTTCCTCGGCGTGGTCGTCGGCGGCATCGTCATCGCGATGTACCTGCCGATCTTCGACCTGATCAGCAAGTTGACCTAGCGCGGTGATGCGGAACCGACTTCAAGCGGCAGGTGGGCTGGCTCATCGTCATTCGGGCGATGATCGGCACCCTGCTGCTCGGTGGCGCGACGCTGGCCCAGATCACGGCGCCGGGCTCCTTTGCGGTCGAATCCCTTCTTCTGGCTGATCGCGCTCATCTACGTCCTGACGATCGTGTGGGCATCGTGCCTGCGCTACGTCGAGCGCCAGCGCTGGCTGGTCGATGCGCAGCTGGCGTGCGACGCCGTGGTGGTGTCGGCGTTCATCTTCCTCACCGGCGGCGTCACCAGCTTCTTCTCGTCGCTCTACGCGCTGCCGATCATCGCCGGCAGCGTCATCCAGTTCCGGCGCGGCGGCATGATGGTGGCGACGCTGTCGGGCGTGCTCTACGTCGGGATCGTGCTGACGCAGTACCTGCCGCCGTCGGTCGCTCCCGACCTCTGGCTGGTCGCGGACGCGGCGATCGCTGCCGCACGCGGCTGCCGCGCAGTACGTGGTGCGGCTGAACCTGTTCGGCTTCTTCGCCGTGGCCCTGCTGAGCGGATCGATGGCGGAGAGCGCCCGGTCCGCCGGCGCACGCCTCGAGCGGGCGTCGAGCGAACTCGCCGACCTGCAGGCGCTGAACCAGAACGTCATCGACAGCCTGCCGAGCGGGCTTGTCACGACCGACCCGTCGCAGCGCGTGCTCACCTTCAACCATGCCGCGGAGCGCATCTGCCGGCATGCCGGCCAGCACCGTCGTCGGCCGGCCGGTCTCCGACGTCCTGCAGCTTGCCGGCCGAGCTGACCGAGGCGTTCAACGCGCGGTCTGGGGCAGGGGCGGCGCCCGCCGCCTCGAACACAAGTTCCAGTCGCGGCGACGGCCGCGCCATCGACATCGGCCTCAGCGCCACGCACGTCGACACCCCGAATGGCACGCGCCGGCTTCCTCGTCACCTTCCAGGACCTGACCGACGTGAAGCGTCTCGAGCGCGACGCGCAACTGCAGTCGCGCCTGGCGGCGGTCGGCGAGATGGCTGCCGGCATCGCCCACGAGATCCGGAATCCGCTCGCGTCGATGTCAGGCTCCATCCAGATCCTGCGCGACGACCTGCCGCTCAACGAGGAGCAGGCGCAGTTGATGGACATCGTGCTGCGCGAATCCGATCGCCTGAACACGACGATCAGGTCGTTCCTCGAGTACGCCCGTCCGCACCGCTTCGCAATTGCACGTTTCGACCTGCGCCGCGCTGGTGCAGGACGCCGGGCTGCTGCTCCGGAACAGCGCCGACGTGCGCGACGTCGCACACCGTCGACGTGGCGGTGCCGGACGACCCGGTCTGGTTCGAGGCCGACGAGGGGCAGGTCCGCAGATCATCTGGAACCTCGCTTCCAACGGGCTCCGGGCGATGCCGGATGGCGGTGCGCTGCTGCTGGGGGCGTCGCTCGACGGCCCCGACGTGGTGGTCACCGTGCAGGATCACGGCGTCGGGATTGCGCCGGAGGCGGTCGAAGGCCTGTTCCAGCCGTTCCACGGCAGCTTCGCGAAGGGCAGCGGGCTCGGGCTCGCCATCGTCCATCGCATCGTTACCGACTACCAGGGGGCCATCAAGGTCGACTCGACGCCCGGCCGCGGTACGACCTTTTCAGTGCGCCTTCCGGCGCGAGCGGAAGTCACCACATGAGCGCCACCGATTCCTCCAGCACCCCTGCCACCGTCAACCGCCAGGCGCCGCGCATTCTCGTCGTCGACGATGAACCGTCGATCCGTCAGATGCTCGCGATTGTGCTCAAGCGCGAAGGGTACGACGTGACGCTTGCGGAGAACGGCCGCCTGGCGGTCGCCGCGCTCGAGCGCGGTGCGTTCGACCTGCTGATTTCCGACATCAAGATGCCGGACATGAGCGGTGTCGAGGTGCTGCGGTCCGCAAAGCAGATCGACCCCGACATCCTCGGCATCATGATCACTGCGTTCGCTTCGACCGACACCGCCGTCGAGGCGATGCGGCTCGGCGCCTGCGACTACCTGAGCAAGCCGTTCGACATCGACCTGCTGAAGATGAAGGTGCGCGAGAAGGTGGAGAACCGCCACCTCAAGCAGGAGAACATCCTGCTGAAGCGCACGCTCGGCGTGTCGCACTCGTTCTCGAACATCATCGGCCGCAGCGAGTCGATGCTCGACGTCTTCAAGATGATCGAGACCGTGGCGCGCACCAACAGCACCATCATGCTGACCGGCGAGTCGGGCACAGGCAAGGGGCTCGTGGCGCAGGCCGTGCACTACCATTCGCTGCGGCGCGACAAGCCGATGGTGTCGCTCAACTGCGGCGCGATGCCGGAAACGCTGCTCGAGTCGGAGATGTTCGGGCACATGCGTGGCGCCTTCACCGGCGCCGACCAGAACAAGAAGGGGCTGCTCGAGGTCGCCGAGAAGGGGACCATCTTCCTCGACGAGATCGGCGAGATGAGTCCGGTGATGCAGGTGAAGCTGCTGCGGGTGCTGCAGGAGCGGCGCTTCCGACGGGTCGGCGGCCTCGAGGAGTTGCAGGCCGACATCCGGGTCATCGCGGCCACGAACCAGGACCTGACGAAGGCCGTCGCCGAAGACCGCTTCCGCGAGGACCTGTTCTATCGCATCAACGTCATCCCGATCGTGCTGCCGCCGCTGCGCGAGCGGCGCGAGGACATCCCGCTGCTGGCCGAGCACTTCCTCGCCAAGTACTCGAGCCAGATGGAGAAGCCGGTCAGCGCCATCTCGCGGCCGGCGCTCGAGCTGCTGCAGAAGCACGACTGGCCCGGCAACATCCGCGAACTCGAGAACGTCATCGAGCGGGCGGTGGCGCTCGAGGGGACACCGTCGATCCAGCCCGAAAGCCTGCCGCCGGTGGTGCGTGGCGGCTCGCCACGGCCGGCCGCGACGCTCACGAGCCGGCGGACGACGAGACATTGCCGGTTGACGGGCTCGATCTCGAGGCGAGGGTGCAGGACATCGAACGGAGCTACATCTCGCAGGCGCTCGAGCGTGCCAATGGAGTGCAGGTGAAGGCGGCCGAACTGCTGGGCATGAGTTTCCGGTCGTTCGGGTACTACGTCAAGAAGTACAACCTCCGATAAGGGCTATATGGACCACGTCGTGTTCGCCTATCTCGATCCCGGCACCGGCAGCTACCTGCTGCAGCTCGGCCTTGCGAGCGTCCTCGGCGCGTCATACGCCGTGAAGCACTGCTGGTCACGCGTGAAGGGCGTCTTCACGCGCGGCACCTCGGCGACCGACCAGACGCACGGATAGCATGCCGGCCGTTGGCGGGTCGTTCCGCGATCCGTCGGGTCACGTGTTTCGCAGGGATGGGCGGATCTTCCGCCAGGTGAACCTGCGCTACGCGCCCGACTACGACCGGCTGATCGACTCCGGTCTCTACCAGGCGCTCACCGGGCGCGGGCTGCTCGTCTGCCACGACGAAGTCGAGGACCCACCTGACGGCGAGGGCAGCTACCGTATCCTCGCGCCCCAGCCGATTCCCTTCATCTCGTATCCATACGAGTGGGCCTTCAGCCAGCTGAAGCGCGCCGCCTGGACGACGCTGGCGATCCAGCGGCTGGCGGTCGAGCACGGCATGGTGCTGAAGGACGCCAGTGCCTACAACATCCAGTTCGTCGGCGCGGCCCCAGTCTTCATCGACACGCTGTCGTTCGAACGGTGGACCGAGGGTACGCCGTGGGCGGCCTATCGGCAGTTCTGCCAGCACTTCCTCGGACCGCTCGCGCTGATGAGCGCGACCGACGTTCGGCTGGGCGCCCTGTCGCGTCTGTTCATCGATGGTCCGCCGCTCGATCTGGTCAGCCAGCTGCTGCCGATGGCGTCGAACTTCCATCCGTCGCTGCTGGTGCACCTGCACATGCACGCGAGGGCGCAGGCGAAGCACGGGAGCGCCGCGATCGCCGGGCGGACGCCGACCACCTTCACGAAGCGCGCGATGCTCGGGCTCATCGAGCACCTCGAGTCGGCGGTGAACCGGCTCACCTACAAGGCGGCAGGCACCACCTGGGCCGACTATTACGCCAATACGAATACACGCGACCTCGGACACCCAATCCTGGTACCGTGCCCGCTTCGAAGTCGTGGCGTCGGAGCCGATCGCGGGCACCGAGCGCCGGCTCTATCGCCTTCGCCCGCAGGCCTCGCACTGACAATCCCCGTCGCTACGCTGACAGGAATTGGCAATGCACGCATCTCTACACGCCGAGGCTCGTTGCCGTGAGTCGTCTGGATGACGTGCGTGTCACACTGTGGCAGTTTCGTAAGCAAGAGAGATCTGGTATCGCCGTTGCCTCAGGGAGCAGGGCTGCGCATCGGCGAGCCGCGGCCGGTACCGATTGTGCGCCTCCATAACCGCATGAAGCTTGCGAAGACGAACCAGGAGGGTTTCACCCTCATCGAACTGCTCATTGTGGTGGCCATCATCGGCATCATCGCCACCATCGCCGTGCCTGGCCTGCTGCGGGCCCGCATGTCGGGAAGTGAAGCGGCGGCCATCGGCACGATGCGCGCGATCAATTCGGCCGAATTGACGTTCTCCTCGACCTGCAGTGCGAACGGCTATGCGCAGACGCTCGAGGACCTGTCGCAGCCCCCTACTGGATCGACCGTCGGCTTCATCTCGCCGGACCTGTCGACGAACGGCATCAGCAAGAGCGGCTACTTCATCAACGTCTCCGCCGACGCTGGCGGCGCGACGCTGGTGACGCCCGCGTCGAAGACCTGCAACAGCTCGGCGGACGATGCCGTGTCGGGGTACTTCGCCGAGGCGCATCCGGTCACCGTGGGGTCGAGCGGCCAGCGCTCGTTCGCCACCGATACCGGCGGCACGGTCTACTTCAACAATCCGGGTGTGACCATTACGCCCGGCATGGCTGGTGCGACGTCGCTGCGTAGCAATCGACCGATCGCATCGAGCAGACCGGGGGAAGCCGAGGGCGCGCTTCCCCCTTTTCATGTCCGTGCGCGTTCGGGAGCGGGTGGACCGCGTTCCGCTGCGACACCTGACAAACCTCGTCACCGCCGGTTGACGCAAACTGTCAACGGGTCCTGGGCGGCGGTTGACGCAATTGCATAGTGGGCCCGCAAGTCGTACTATTCAAAGGTCTTCCAAGACGATACGGTAAGTGTTGAGGTCTGGCATTCGCGTTGCTCAATGACATGGCACGGACCGCCCGCATGACGTGGGCAACGTAACCAACCTCTAGTAGGAGTAGGACCATGAAGAAGATTCGCGACGCCAAGGGCTTCACCCTGATCGAACTGCTGATCGTTGTTGCCATCATCGGCATCATCGCCGCCATCGCCGTCCCCGGCCTGCTGCGCGCCCGCATGTCCGGCAACGAGGCGTCGGCGATTGGCTCGCTGCGCGCCATCAATTCCTCGGAGTCGACCTATTCGTCGAGCTGCGGCGCTAACGGTTACGCCGTCGACCTGGCTGACCTTGCCGCAGCGCCGACCGGTTCGAGCGCCGGCTTCATCTCGCCCGACCTGGCGACGAACGGGGTCAACAAGAGCGGCTACGTCGTGACTCTCGACCAGGACACCAGCGCTGTCGTCATCACGCCCGGCGTCGAAGACCTGCAACGGCTCCACCAACGACGCTGTCTCGGCCTACTTCGCGGATGCGCACCCGGTGAACATCGGTTCAACCGGCCAGCGCTCCTTCGCGACGGATACCCGCGGCACCATCTACTTCGACAACACCGGCACGGCCATCGCGGCGGGCATGTCGCGGCGCAGCGGTCCTGCAGTAGCGTTCGTCCTCGCCTTCGGGGTGGTCCTGCACCACGGGATGCCACTCACGCGGCATCCCGTTTTCTTGTACACGAGGGTTTCGCTAACATATAGTCCTCACCTATGAGCACTACCACCGCGCGTCTGGCTCTGCTGTGTGCGCTCGTCGGCCTCGGCGCCGCCGGCATCGCCGCATACGTGCACTACCGCATGTTCGCGGACCCGACCTACACCAGCTTCTGCGACGTCAGCACGACGGTCAGCTGCACTCAGGTGTATGCCAGCCGGTTCGGCACCTTCCGGGGCATCTCGGTCTCGGTCTTCGGCGGCATCTGGTTCGGCTTTGCCGCGCTGATGTCGATTGCCGGCATGACGGCGCGGCCGTCCGTGCGCGAGAGCATCCCGGGCTATCTGTTCGCGGCGTCGACGCTGGCGCTGGCCGCCGTCCTCTACCTCGGCTACGCCTCGTTCGTCATCCTCAAGCTGGTCTGCGTGCTGTGCCTCATCACCTACGCCGCCGTGATCGGGCTCTTCCTCATTTCGGGTGCGGCCACCTCCATCCCCATGCTGTCTCTTCCCCGTCGTGCCGCTCAGGATCTGAAGACGCTCGTCACCAGCCCGATGGCCATCGCCCTGGCGGTGCTCTGGCTGGGCGGTGCCGCCACCACGCTTGCGTTCTTCCCGCGTGAAGCGGCTCCGGCCACTGCCGCGCTCGGCGGGGTTGGAGCGGTCGCACCGGAGGTGACGCAGGACCAGCGCTCGGAACTCGAACGCTTCATGGCCAGCGCGCCGCGCGTGCCGCTCATGGTCCCGAACGAGGGCGCGAAGGTGCTCATCGTGAAGTTCGCCGACTACCAGTGCCCGGCCTGCGGGCAGGCGTACCTGCGCCTACAAGCCGATCATCGCGAAGTACGCGGCATCGCACCCCGGCCAGGTCAAGGTGGTCCACAAGGACTTCCCGCTCAACCCGAACTGCAACGCCGGCGTGCGGACCATGCTGCACCCGTGGGCGTGCGACGCGGCCGTGGCCGTACGCCTGGCGCGCGCGCACAATCGCGGCGATCAGCTCGAGGACTACCTCTACACCAACCAGAAGGACGTGACGCCGGAAAGCCTGCGCAAGGCAGCCGTCGACGTCGGCCAGGTGACCGACTTCGACGCCAAGTACGCCGCCACGCTCGAGCAGGTGAAGGGCGACATCGCGCATGGGGCAGCAGCTGAAGGTGAACCAGACGCCGACCTTCTTCATCAACGGCGTCAAGATCGATGGCGCGTGGGCGCCGCAGTTCTTCGACCAGGCGATCGCGTACGAACTCGCGCACGCCAAGTAGGCGTGCCTGAGATATGACGGCGCTTGCCACCCACGAGCTGACCAAGGAGTACGCCGTTGGCTTCTGGCGCAAACGCCCGTACCGAGCCCTCGACCGGCTGACCCTGGAGGTGGCGCCGGGCGAGGTGTTCGGGTTTCTCGGGCCGAACGGCGCCGGCAAGACCACCACGCTGAAGCTGCTGATGCGGCTGGTGTTTCCGACGTCCGGCCGTGCGGAGATTCTCGGCCGGCCGGTCGGCGACCTCGACGTGCGGCGGCGCATCGGCTACCTGCCTGAGACACCCCTACTTCTACGACTACCTGACCGCGGAAGAGCTGCTGGCCTACTTCGCAGGCCTCTTCGGCTATCAGCGGCCAGGAGCGCACGCCGACGCGTGTCGACGCCTGCTCGACGAAGTGGGGCTCGGCGCCGAGCGTCGCCTGCAGCTGCGCAAGTTCTCGAAGGGCATGCTGCAGCGCGTCGGCATTGCCCAGGCGCTGCTCAACGAACCCGAACTGGTGATTCTCGACGAGCCGATGTCGGGGCTCGATCCGCTCGGTCGCCGCGACGTGCGCTCGCTCATCCTGCGCCTGCGCGACCGCGGCTGCACGGTGTTCTTCAGCTCTCACGTCCTGAGCGACGCCGAGGCGCTCTGCAGCCGGGTCGCCATTCTTGCCAAAGGGCGGCTCATCACTTCGGGCCGTCTCACGGACATGCTCGCGTTCCAGATTCGCGGCTGGGAAGTGGTGGCAGTCGGGGTGCACCAGTACGCTGCTCGCGACGCTGACGCCGCGCGCCACCTCGATCACCCGCATCGGCGACGACCGCTTCGTGTTCGACCTGCCGGTCGATCCAGGGCCCGATCGGTTCGTGGCCGACCTCGCCGCGGCCGGCGCAACGCTGCTGTCAGTGAATCCGCTGCGCGACACGCTCGAAGACTTCTTCGTGCAGCAGGTGACGGCGACGTCGGTGACGGAGCACGACCGCGGCCTCGGCACCATCGAGGGAGGCGCGCGATGACCCGGCCGGTTGGCGTCATTGCCCTCAACGTCTTCCGCGAGTCGGTGCGCGACAAGGTGCTCTACAACCTTGTCTTCTTCGCCATCATCCTCATGGGCGCGTCGTACCTGATCGGTCAGCTCACCGCCGGGCAGGACGTGAAGATCATCAAGGACCTCGGGCTGGCGGCCACCTCGATCTTCGGGCTGTTCATTGCCGTCTTCATCGGCATCGGGCTGGTGTCGAAGGAAGTGGAGAAGCGCAGCATCTACAGCCTTCTGGCCAAGCCGATCGAGCGCTATCAGCTGGTGCTCGGGAAATACCTCGGGCTCGGTCCTCACGCTGGCAGTCAATCTTGCCGTGATGACGAGCGCGCTCTACGCGGTGCTGGCCTACATGGCCTGGGCGGCACCGCCGCTCGCCGCCGCAGGCTGGGAGCGGCCGGCGCTCGACCCGGCGATGCTGACGGCCGTCCTGCTCACGTTCTGCGAACTGGCCATCGTCACCGCCATCGCGGTGTTCTTCTCGACTTTCTCCACCCCCATCCTCTCGGCGGCGTTCACGTTCGCGCTGTTCGTGGCCGGACGCTTCAGCGCCGACCTGCGCAACTTCAACCAGGTAATCGAGTCACCGGTCACGAACGGGCTGACCACGGCGCTGTACTGGATCCTGCCGAACCTGTCGCCCTTCGACGTGCGCTCTCAGGTCGTGCACGGCCAGCCGGTGACGGCCAGCTATGTGACCTTGAGCATCGGATACGCCCTGCTGTACATCGGCGCGCTCCTCGTCGCGTCCACGGCAGTCTTCTCACAACGCGATTTCAAGTAGGCGCCATGGGATCGGGGTTTCGAACTCTCGGTGCCGTCGTCTTGGCTGCCATGCTGCTCGGCGGCGCCGCGGCCGTGCAGGCGGCGCGCGAACAGCGTTTCCCGCCGCCGCCACCGTCCGAGGACTCGCTCTATCTCACCTCCGGCAACGCCGTCCGCCGCCTGACCGTCGGCTACGCGGCGCTCGCCGCCGACCTCTACTGGATTCGCGCCATCCAGTACTACGGCGGCGTGAAGTTGCGCCTCCAACAGGAGCCGCCGCCCGGCCCGGCGGGGCCCCGCTCGAAGCGTATCCCGCTGCTATATCCGCTGCTCGACCTGACGACGACCCTCGACCCACGGTTCAACATCGCTTACCGCTTCGGGTCGATCTTCCTCGCGGAACCGTATCCCGGCGGCGCCGGGCGGCCGGATCTGGCGATCGCGCTGCTCGAGAAGGGATTGGCGGCTCGACCCGATAAGTGGGAATACATGCAGGACATCGGGTTCGTGCACTACTGGTGGCGTCACGACTACGCCGCGGCGGCCGACTGGTTCGCCAGGGCGAGCACGGTCGAAGGCGCGCCCTGGTTCCTCAGGTCGCTGGCGGCGACGACGCTGGCCGAGGGGGGCGATCGTCAGTCATCACGGACAATGTGGCAGGCCATTCGTGCAGTCGGCCGAGATCGACTGGCTGCGCAACGACGCGGAGCGTCGTCTCACGCAGCTCGATGCGGCCGACTTCATCGATCAGGTGCAGGCTGACGTCAACCGTGCTCGCGCAGCCGGCGCGCCGGCGTCCAGCTGGTCCGACCTCATCCGTGCCGGTGCGCTACGGGGTGTACCGGTCGACCCGACGCGCACGCCACTGGAACTCGACCCGTCGGGCACCGTTCGCCTGGGCCGGCAGTCGCCGTTGTACCCACTGCCGCTCGAACCGCAGCGAGCCGTGCTGGCGCCTCAGCCATGAACGACATCGCCTTCATCACCCTCGCGACGATTGTCGGCGCGGTGCTCGGCAGCTTCCTGAACGTCTGCATCTACCGCGTGCCGCTGGGCAAGTCGATTGTCTTCCCGGCCTCGGCGTGCGAGTCGTGCAAGCGCGAACTCTCCTGGTACGAGAACCTCCCGATCGTCAGCTGGATGGTGCTCGGCGCCAGGTGCCGCACGTGCAGGGCGCCGCTGTCGGTGGTGCACCCGATCGTCGAGGCGCTGACGGCGCTGATGTTCGGTGCGGCCGCCTGGTACTACGGACCGTCGCTGCTGCTCGTGTCGCGGCTGGTGTTCGGCTGCATGCTCATCGTGCTGTTCGCGATCGACTTCGCGCACCACCTGCTGCCGAACGTGATCACGCTGCCAGGGATTGCCGTCGGCATCGTCTTCAGTGTCGCGACTGGCGAGCCCGGTCTCGCGGCGTCGCTCATCGGCGCCGTCGTCGGCGGCGGCAGCCTGTGGCTCATCGCCGAGACCTACTACCGCATTCGTCATGAGGACGGCCTGGGCATGGGTGACGTGAAGATGCTGGCGATGATCGGCGCCTTCCTCGGCTGGCCACTCACGGTGATGACCCTCGTGATGGGGTCGCTTGCCGGCTCGGTCGTCGGCCTCGTCATCATCGCGGCCCGGAAGGGCGACATGAAGTACGCCCTGCCGTTCGGGACGTTTCTCGCCATGGGAGCGGCGCTGGCCGCAACCGTCGGCCCGAGCCTGCTCACCTGGTACCTGCAGTTCTGGGAGCCGTTGTGACACCCAGCCGTGGCGCACTCGTCGGGCTGGGACGCGCGGCCAACGCGCTGTTCTTCCTGCTGACGGCCACCTACTGCATCCTCACGTACAGCTCCTTCGCATATCAGCAGTTCCTTCGTCCTCGCCTGGTATCGTCGCTCGCCGGCTTCGTCACGTTTCAGCACCTCTGGTATTGGGTCTTCCTCTGCATCACCGTCGTCACGCTGATGCCCGAGTGGAAGACGTCACGCGGCCGCGAGGTAGCGTGGGCCTATGTCGCGGTGATGGGTGTGGCGGGGCTGGTGATGCTCTATCGGCCCGTGCTGCCGTCGGTCGAGAACGATGCGCTCGGCCTGTGGCTGGCTTGTGCCTTCCTGCTGCCGCCGGTGTGGCTTGCGATCTACGATCACCTGGCGACGTCGGAGTCCGTGGCATCACAACCGGTGAACACGGTGCGTCTCGTCGTCGCCGCCGCCGCTGCGGCCCTGCTGGTCTGGGCCGTGAACGCCGCCACCGCGCCGCTGCGGTTCGGCGATCTCGGCGACTACACGACATCCGGCAGCGCCATGCTGTTCGGGGCTGTCGTGTCGCTAGCTGTTCACGTCGGCATCTTCACGATCGTTGCTGTGGTGCTGGCCATCGCGCTGCGCGCAACCAGCGGGCAGGCTGACGCCGACCGGCAGGACCGGGCCATCGCCGCCGCCACCTCGCTGCTCGTGTTGCTCACGATGAAAGCGCTGGTGTTCGAGGCGTTGTCATTCGAGGGGTGGCGCGCGTGGCTGGTGGCCGGCGAGTCGGCGGTGGCGTTCACGTTCACCTGGTCCGCCGTGGCGCGCCGGCTCGCCGTCGGCCGTCATGCGTCGATGAGCGCCCTGGAGATCTGGCTGTCGCCGGTGCCGGGTACGGGCTCGATGCCCGGCGCGATCATCGGCCTTGTCGTCGTGCCGAGCCTCACCTTCCTGCTGCTGCGACGTGTGGAGAGGTTCGACTGGAACTTCCTTGTGCAGAACCTGTGCGTGCTGGGCGCGTGGCTCCTGACCTTTGCCCTCGTGCACGCCGTGGTGCTGCGCCGCCGCACCGCCGCGACCTCGCGCCCCTTCGCCGTGACGGCCCTGGCGGTGATTGCAGTGGCCGGCGTCGGCGCCGGCGACACCATCGAGACAACGCTGCCGGGATCGCAGCAGTTCGTGCCGGAGTTCGTGCTCGACGCCTACGCCACCGTCGACCCGTCCTATCGGTTCATGCGCCATCTGCTGGCGACCGAGCCGCCCGGGTCGCGCGAATTCTTCGGCTACCTGTCGGCACACTCGCTGATCGAGCACGTCGACGTCGCGCCCGTCGATGTCGACTTCGTGAAGCCGCTCGAGCCGGCGGCCGGGCGGCCGCCGCATATCTTCTTCCTCGTCATCGACAGCCTGCGCCGCGATTACCTGTCTCCCTACAATTCGCGGGTGAGCTTCACGCCCTCGATCGATCGGTTCGCGAAGGAGGACTTCGCCTTCCAGCGCGCCTACACCCGCTACGGCGGCACCGGGCTCTCGATGCCGGCCATCTGGTCGGGCAGCATGATCCTGCACAAGGAGTACGTGCTGCCGTTCCAGCCGATGAATGCCCTCGAGAAGCTGATCACCGCAAACCGTTACCGGCCGGTGATGAGCATGGATCACATCACCGCGCAGATGGTGTCGGCGTCGATGCCGGTCGATGCACTCGACAAGGGACGCAACGAGATGCAATACGACTTCTGCGGGACGCTCGAGGAACTGCAGGGGAAGCTCGATACCGGCATTGCCGCGCGCGAGCCGATTTTCGCGCACACGCGTTCGCTGAACCTGCACATCTCCAAGCTCACGGTCCGCATCGGCGCGCCCGACCCGGCCTACGGCGGCTTTCAGGCACCGGCGGCAGCAGCCGTGCGGCGGATGGACGCGTGCTTCGGACGTTTCATCACCTACCTGAAGGACACCGGCCTCTACGACAACAGCATCGTCGTGCTGACGGCGGATCACGGTGACGCGCTGGGAGAGGCCAAACGGTGGGGGCACGCGTACACCCTATTCCCTGAGATCGTCCGTGTTCCGCTGCTGATGCACATCCCCGGGCCGCTGCGCGCACGATTCATTGCGGACGTCGAGGCGGCGAGCTATTCCACCGACATCACGCCGTCACTCTACGCGCTGCTTGGCTATAGCCTCCGGCCGACCGCGTGGCCACTCGGCCGCTCGCTGTTCGTGCCGCCCGGCACGGACGTCTCGTGGCGCCGGCGTGAACCGGCGCTGGTGGCGTCGAGTTACGGCGCTGTCTACGGCGTGCTGCGCGACAACGGTCAGTCACTCTATATCGCCGACGGCGTCAACGGGCGCGACTATGCCTACGACCTGCATGGGCTGAAGCCTCTGCGCACCGGTGTGACGCCCGAGGCCCGCCGCGAGAACCGCGCGTTCATCCGCGAACACGTCGGGGCGCTTGCCGCGATGTACCACTTCACGCCCGCGCACTGAGGCGACGTGCGCCGTCCGCTCCTCGCGCTGCTGTTCGTTGCCTATGCCGCGGTTTTCGTGCGGCTGCCGGCCTGGTCTGGCGCACCCGCCGCATTCGATCCGCTGGAACCGCGCGGCCGCGAGGTCGAACGGGCCATCGCAGCCGGTCAGTTCGACGCGGCGCTCCCGATCGCCGAGGACCTGCTGGCGGCCCATGCCGGCAACCCCACTGTCCTGTTCTGGCTCGCCGAGATCCACCGCGGCCGCACGCGTCATGCGGAGGAAGCCGCAGCGCTCGAGCGCCTGTTCCAGGCGACGCAGCACGCTGAGTCGGTTTGTCCGGCACTGCCGGAAGCGTATGGCCATCTTGGCGATGCCGCGCGTGCGCTCGACGCCTACGAGCGATGTGCCGCAGCCGGTGCAAGCGATGCCGAGCGCTGGTTCGACCTGGCCAACGCCTATGCCGCAGCCGGACGCACCGCCGACGCGGAACGGGCCTTTGCGACGTCGCGAACAATCGACCCGACCAACCCGCGACTGCCGACATCCGTCACCGCCGTCGAGGCACGACGATGAGCCGAAGGACGGGTGCGGTGCTGGTGCGAAGCGCGGTGCTGGCGTTCTGTTGGGCAACGTCGCTCTACGCCTTCATCGCATCGAGCCCGTTCGCGTATCTTCAGTTCATCAAGCCAAGGGTCTTCCACTGGCTTGGCACCTTCAGCGACTGGCACGCGGTGATTGCGTGGGCCTGGCTCGGGCTGCTTGGCCTCCTGCTCTGGCCGCGACGACGGGGCGCGCAGGCGCGCCTGGCATGGGCCCTCTTCCTGATGAGCGCGGTCCTCGTGATCGTCGACACGGTGTGGCGCATGCTGCCGTCGCTGCAGGATGGCGAGCGCAGCATTGCGGTTGGTCTGGTTGCGTTGTTGCCGATCGTCGGGCTTGGTCTTCTCGACCACATCATCGGATGGTCCGCTCTCGGCGACTTCACTGCGGTTGATGAGGCGGTGAGACAGCGACAGGATGGACGCCTGTTCGCGGCCTCGCTCGGCACGGCGATGCTCGTCAGTGCCGGCTACGCGGTGCTGGCGTCGGTGTCGGTCGGACGGGCGTTCGAGCCCGACCTGCTATCGGCCGGCCTCGCCCTGGGGGTGACCGCCTCGGTCGTTGGTCACCTGCTCGTATTCTCGGCGGCGTTCGTCGTCCTGGCGTCTGCGTCGCGGCTTGGTGGCGCGTCGCCGCGCCGGCAGTACCTGCTGCTGTTCGTGCTGGCTACGATGTTGTTCGCCGGCCTCTTCGCGCGGTTCGTGGGGAGTACGGTTGGGCTGCGTGGCGTGCCGGGCGCGCTGGCGGCGGGTGCCTTCGGACTCAGTGTGGTCCTCGTCTGGGGAGGCATGCGCCTGCGCCGCCAGGCGGACGATGGGCGCGTGGTGGACGCTGGCGTCGATGCCTTTCTGGCCCTGCCCGCCGCGGGCGAGCCCGGACGACGGTTCCTCGTGCCGCTCGCCGCCGTACTGCCGCTGGCATGGGCAGCGGCGCTGCTTGCCGGCCGGATCGACTGGGATTTCGCGCTGCTCAAGTCGGGCGTGGTCGTGGTCTGGCTGCTGACGTTCGCCCTCGTCTACCGCGCGACGCCGCTGCGTCCGGTGTCATCGCTGCTGGTGGCGGCGGTGTGCGGGCTGCCGATTGCGGCGCACCTAGCGTGGATGCCAGGCGAACTGCAGGCGCATGCGCTCGAACGGTACGCCGTGCACAACCCGTCGTTCCTGCTGACCGACAGCCTTCTGCGCGAAGCCCAGGAGAGCAGCCGCTTCGACCGGTACTTGCGCGCCAACACCGGGCTGACCGACACCACGGTGACGCCGGTGGCGATCGACTTCGTGTCGCCACTGACCCCGGTCGAGCCGTCTTCGCGGCCGCTGGTGTTCCTGCTCGTCGTCGATTCACTGCGCGCCGATTACCTGTCGCCCTATAACCCCGCGGTGCGCTTCACGCCCAGCATCGATGCGTTCGCGAAGGAGAACGGTGTGTTCTCGAACGCGTTCACGCGTTACGGTGGCACTGGGCTGTCCATGCCGGCCATCTGGGCAGGGGCCGTCCTGCCGCACCGGCAGTACGTGCTGCCGTTCGGGCCGATGAACACGCTCGAGAAACTTGTGGAGGCGAACGGCTACAGGCGTCTCCAGTCGCACGACCACATCACCGAAGCGCTCTGGGCGAACACCGGCCGTGACGCGGTGCTCGATCGGGGACGCCGCGAGATGGACTTCGATTTCTGCGGCACCGTCGACGAGATGGGTCGGGCGCTGCGGGCGGGAGCCGCGGCACAGGCACCGGTGTTCGCCCAGACGCGGTCGTTGAACCTGCATGTGGCCGCCGTACGCAATGGCTTCGTGCCGCCCGACAAGCACTACCCGGCCGGATTCGAGGCGCCGTACGCCTATCGCGTCGAACGCATCGACGCCTGCTTCGGCTCGTTCGTCGCCGGGCTCAAGCAGCTCGGCGTCTACGACCGCAGCCTGATCGTGCTGACAGCGGACCACGGGGAACTCATCGGTGAAGACGGCCGGTGGGGGCACAGCTACCACATGTTTCCGCAGGTGATTCAGGTGCCGCTGTTCATGCACCAGCCCGCGGCGATGGGGACGATGCGGACGCAGATGGACGGGGGAGCGATGGCGCTCTCGACCGACATCACGCCCACCATCTACGCGGCACTGAGCTATCGGCTGGAGGCGCAGCCGCCACTCGCCGGACATCCGCTCGCGCCCTCGACAGCGGACGACTCGGCCCGGCGCCGGCGAGGGCACGCGGTGTTGTCGGCCAGTTACGGAGCGGTGTACGCGGTCGTGTCAGGCAACGGGCGACGGCTCTATATCGCCGATGCCATCCAGGAGCGGGACCACGCCTACGAGCGCGCATCGCTCGCTGACCTGCGCTGGGCCGAAGTTCCGGTGGATGATGGAACGCGGATGCTTGGCCGCCTGCGGATCCGGCGTCACGTCGACGCGATTAGCCGGACCTACGGTGTCGAGCGGCCATTCTGATGCAGATGACATACGCATGAATACCAACGCCCTCGCGTTTCTCGGGCTCACCGGCATCGTCGGCGCCCTGTCGGGCCTGCTGATGTTCGCGACGTTGCGCATCTTCTCGGCCGCACGCCAGCGGCAGCAGTCGGGTCGATCCGGCCTGGCCGACACCACCACGCTCTCGGCCGCACTCGAGGAGGCCGTTGCCCGACTCAGGTCACAGGAGAGGGCCACTGCAGCGAGAGCCGAGGCGTCCGAGCGCTTGAGCGGCGAGATCATTTCGAGCCTCACCTCCGGCCTGCTGGTCGTGGGTCTCGACGGTCACGTGCGCATCATGAACCCTGCCGCACGCCGGCTGCTCGACCTGCCAGAAGGGGTGCAGGCGGGCAACTACCACGACGTGATCGCGGAACAGGAGCTTTCGCAGACCATCGACGAGTGCCTCTCCAGCTGTCGAGCCATTGTTCGCCGAACGATTCATCTTCCGGAAGGGAAGCGCGCCGCATCGCGCTTCGGCGTCACCGTGTCACCGCTGTTCGACGGCACCGGCCAGCTCCACGGCGCCGTCTGCCTGTTCACCGATCTCGACGGCCGTCCAGCAGCTCGAGGAACAGTTGCGACTGAAACAGAGTCTCGCGACCGTCGGCGAACTGACCGCCGGCATTGCGCACGAGTTCCGGAACGGCCTGGCCACCATCCACGGTTACGGCCGGCTCATTGACCCGGCTGCGCTACCGCCGAACTTCCGCCCGTACATCGAGGGCATTCGTGCCGAGGCTGTCTCGCTCGGCGAAATCGTCACCAACTTCCTGAACTTTGCGAAGCCGGCACAGCTGGCGCTGTCCGATGTCGACCTGCGCATGCTCTGCGATCGCGTCGCAGAGGAAGTCCGGACCGAGGCGCGGGCGCTCGGCGGAGATGTCGCGGTGCGGGGCGAGTTCGGCCAGATCCAGGGGGACGAGGTGCTGTTGCGCCAGGCATTCAGCAACCTGCTTCGCAATGCCATCGAAGCGTGCTCGGGCGCCGCGGTCACGCCGCAGGTCACCGTCGAATCGGTCGTTGATGCGAAGCGCGGCACCTGCACGGTCACCATCGACGACAACGGGCCCGGCGTGCCGGAGCAGGCGCGCGACCGGATCTTCCAGCCGTTCTTCACGTCGAAGAAGGCCGGGACCGGGCTCGGTCTCGCTCTCGTGCAGAAGATCGTCGTATCGCACAACGGCCGGGTGTCGGTCGGCACGTCGCTGGCTGGCGGCGCCCGCCTGCAGGTGGTGCTGCCCATCATCTGACGATGCCGCGGCACGGGTGCGATGGAGCACCGGTACGCCGAGGCCCGAGGCGTTTTCTGCACCGGGTCGCTCAGCGCCCGATCGCGCAATCTGATCGCCACGCAGCGCCGCATCGTCAGCATCGCGCCCGCGTTCAGCGGAATCCTCAATAGAACTGTCGGTTGGTCCGTTGAGTCGACGTGGTCTGCCCGTTGCACAGTGGACCGGCATGACGATCAACAACCCCCGTGGCTTCAGCCTCATCGAGGTGATGGTTGCGGTGTCGCTGCTCGCGCTCGGCGTCAGCGCAGTAGCACAACTGTCACTGGTATCGGCGCGGGCGCAGCGGGCCGCGACCGATGCGACGCTCGCACAGGTGCTGGCGCGGGCACGGCTCGAGGAGTTGCGCGGGCTGGCGTGGACCAGCGACGCCGGTGTGGTGCCGATCAGTGACTGGGCAACCGACCTGAGTGTCACGCCACTGCGTCCTGCCGGTGGCACCGGGCTCGGCGTGTCACCGGGCGGCGCGCTGCTCTCGAGCGTCGACGGCTACTGCGACTTTCTTGATGCGCGTGGGATGTGGCTGGCAGGCGGCACGAGGCCACCGGCAGGCACCGCCTGGGTGCGCCGCTGGGCGATCGACCTGCCAGGAGCGCTGGCCGATACCGTGCGGGTGCAGGTGCTGGTGGTGCCGGTCGACCGGGCGGCAGCCGATCGTGTGGTGGCGGCCGCAAGGGCGGTCAATGGCGCCTGGCTGGTGGCGCTCAGGCCGCGGAGAATGCGATGACACCGGGGCATGCCGCACGGCACGGTACCGCGGGGTTCTCGCTGATCGAAGTGCTGGTGGCCCTCACCATCTCGGTGCTCGTCACCTCGGCGGTGTTCGTGATGCTCGCTCCCGCCGACGGAGCGTTCCAGACACAGCCTGAACGGGCCGACGTCGAGCAGCGGCTGCGGGCCGCGGTCGATGCGGTGACGCGCGAACTGGTTGCTGCGGGGAGCCTGCCCGCGATCGCGACGGGGGCGCGCGCTCCGGCGCCAGCGGCAGCGGTCTTCCCGCACCGCATCGGACGCCGAACCCCCGACCCAGCCGGCAGCTTCGATGCGAGCCGGGTGTCCCTCTGGTCGGCCGACACCATCGCCCCGCACGCCGTGCTGGCCGCACCACTCGCGTCCACCGCCGGTGCAGCAGCCGTTGCACCGGGTCCTGGCTGCATGACAGGCGATGCGTCATGCGGGTTCCGCGCCGGCATGACGGTGGCCGCCATTGGGCCGAACGGTGCCTGGGATTCATTCACCGTCACTGCCGTCTCCGGCATGACGCTCACGCTCCAGCACAACCTGCGCGACGGCCCGGCGGTGTTTGCACCCGCAGAGACGATGATCACTGCCGCAACGACGCGGAGCTACTTCCTGAAGGAAGACCAGACCTCGTCGACGCCGCAGCTGGTTCGCTACGACGCCGCGGGCGGGGCTGACGTGCCCGTGGTGGATCACGTTGCGGCCCTG
This sequence comes from uncultured Acidobacteriota bacterium, assembly GCA_963722395.1. Lineage (GTDB taxonomy): Bacteria > Acidobacteriota > Vicinamibacteria > Vicinamibacterales > CAVVIG01 > CAVVIG01. The sequence continues at coordinate 21,426 of CAVRLS010000004.1, forward strand.
CGGTTCGACTACTTCGGTGAGGCCGAGCCGCCGGTTGTGGTCGCAGGTGTGCCGTCCACCGAGGTAGCGCGCGTCTCGTACGGACCGGTGCCGCCAGCCCCGTCGACCATCGTTCCCGGCTTCCCGCCCGGCGAGAACTGCGTGTTCTCGCGAACGGCCACCGGTGTCGCCGTTCCCCGGCTTGCTTCGCTCGCGGCCACAGCGGCACTCGTGCCGTTGACGCCAGCGATGCTGACCGACGGACCGTGGTGTCCGGACGCGATGGATCCCAATCGCTACGACGCCGATCTGCTGCGGGTGCGGCAGGTGGTGATGACCGTCACCGTGCAATCGGCAGTGGCCGCGCTGCGCGGACCTGCGGGTCCGCTGTTCACTCGTGGCGGGACCGCACGCGGCACCCGCCTCGTTCCCGACAGGGTGGCGCGGGTGGTCATCTCGCCACGACCGCTCGGGCTGGGGCGTTGAGAGTGCGCGGCGAACGCGGCATGGCCCTCATCGTGACGCTGCTCGCCATGCTGCTCCTGTCGGCAGTCGGCGCGGCGCTCGTGCTGGCCACCGGTGCCGATACGCTCATCGCTGCGAACAGTGGCGCGTCCTCCGAAGCGCTGTCCGCCGCCGATGCCGCCTTCGAGCGCACGGTGGTTGAACTGCAGGGTGTGCCGAGCTTCACGTCCGTGCTGAGCGGAGCGGCTGTGTCAGCCTTTCGAGACGGGGCCGCATCGGGTCTGCACGCCCTGCCCGACGGCTCGTCGGTCGATCTCGATGCGGTAGTGAACGTGGCGAACTGCAGCAGGGTCACCGCCTGCGCTGAGCCGGACCTGGACCGCATCAGTTCCGACCGCCCGTGGGGACCGCAGAATCCGCGGTGGCGGCTCTTCTCGTGGGGACCCCTCGATGCCGCGACCGGCGGCACCACCGGCGGGCTGCCCCTATTCGTGGCGACGTTGATTGCCGACGACCCGGCCGAGGTCGACGGCAACCCGTCGGCCGATGGCGGCAGCAGCGGTCCTGCGGTCAGCCCTGGCGCCGGCCTGCTGTGGGTGCGGGCTGAAGGTTTCGGCCGCAGAGGTGCACGCCGAATTGTCGAGGGGGTTGTCTCCAGGCTCGACCTGGCGGCGCTGGCGCGATGGGAGCGTGACGACCCAGCCACGCGGGGTCCGGCCCCGTCGGGCTTTCCAGTCTTGCAGGTGGTTGCGTGGCGGGAAGTCCGCTAGCCGGGTTTGACGCATGCAGACGCCTTACGTAGGATTCATTTCGAGCCGATACACTCTGAAGCCATGCGTGTTCTTGCCATCCTGCTCATCACCTATGTGGCCGTCACCTCGACGGTGTCTGCCCAGACGCTTGCTGACGTGGCCCGCAAGGAAAGCGAGCGTCGTCAGACCGTGCAGGGCGGTTCGAAGACCTACACCAACACCGACCTGAAGCCGGTGGCCGGCGGGCCCGCCGCGGAGCCAGCCGAGCCTGCGGGCGCCGCCGCGCCTGAAGCGGGTAGGGCCGGAGACGATACGAGGCCGAAGGTGGATGGCGATCCGGAGTCCAAGGCGTCTGGCGACGCCTCGAAGGCGTCCGGCGACAGCCAGCAGAAGGACCAGGAGTACTGGTCGAAGCGCATGGCCGCGTTTAGGGAGCAACTGGAGCGGGACCAGACCTACCTGGACGCGCTCCAGACCCGCGTCGATGCGCTGACCGCCGACTTCGTCAATCGCGACGATCCCGCGCAGCGGGGCCAGATTGCCAACGACCGCCAGAAGGCCATCGGCGAGCTCGACCGGCTGCAGAAGGCCATCGAGCAGGGTAAGGCCGCCATTCCCGAGCTCGAGGAAGAAGCCCGTCGCGCAGGCGTGCCCGCGGGCTGGCTGCGCTAGTGGCTCGTCGCCCGACCGATCCGCCCATCCTCCTCGTCGAGGACAAGGACTCGCTGCGCGCGATGCTGCGCCACGCCCTCGAGTCGCAGGGGCACGTGGTGATCGAGGCGCGCGACCAGAACGAAGCGGTCGAAGCCCTTCGAACCGGCCGGCCCGGCCTCGTGCTCTCCGACCTGCGGCTCACCGAGGGCGACGGCTTCGGCGTCCTCCGCGCCGCCAAGGAACTCGATCCGGAACTGCCGGTGGTCGTGATGACCGCGTACGGCAGCATCCAGGACGCGGTCGTGGCGATGAAGGAAGGTGCACTCGACTTCCTGGCCAAACCGGTGGATCCCGATCACCTGCTGCTCCTGGTCGAGCGTGCGCTTTCGCAGCGGCGCCTCGCCACCGAGAACATCCTTCTGAAGGAAGAGCTCGCGCAGCGGCGCGGCGCGCCGCAGATCGTCGGTGAAGATCCGCGCCTGAAGCAGGTTACCGTTGCCATGCACCGCGCCGCCGCGAGCGACGCGACGGTGCTCATCGAGGGCGAGAGCGGCACGGGCAAGGAACTGTTCGCGCGAGCGGTGCACGCGCTGAGCCCGCGGGCCGACGGTCCATTCGTGGCCATCAACTGCGCGGCGATTCCCGAAACGCTGCTCGAAACCGAGCTGTTCGGGCACGAGAAGGGCGCCTTCACCGGCGCCTCCCAGCGCAAGCCCGGCAAGTTCGAGCTGGCGCATCGCGGCACGCTGTTCCTCGACGAAATCGGCGACCTGCCGCTGACGCTGCAGGCGAAGATCCTGCGCGCGCTGGAAGAGAAGCAGTTCGAGCGCGTCGGCGGCACCGCGCTGCTGCACGTCGACGTGCGCGTCGTGGCCGCGACGAACCGCAACCTGAAGGCGGCGGTCGCCGCCCGGCAGTATCGCGAGGACCTGTACTTCCGCCTGTCGGTCTTTCCGATCACCATCCCGCCCCTGCGCGAACGGCCCGGCGACATCGCCCTGCTGGCGCGCTACTTCGTCGAGCGCTTCTGTCGCGAACTGCGCAAGAAGGTGGTGCTGGCGCCCGACGCCATCGAGGCGATGCAGGCCTACGGTTGGCGCGGCAACGTGCGCGAACTCCAGAACTGCATGGAACGGGCGGTCATCCTCACCGAGGGCGACTCGATCCACGCGCGCCACCTGAACCTCACCTCGCACCTGCATGCGCCGCCCGCCGCCGAGGTGCGATCCACCGGTCCATGGGACGAGATCGACCTGTCGGGTTCGCTGGCCGATGCGACGAGGCGCGTCGTGACCGAAGTGGAACGGCGCAAGTTCGCGCAGGCGCTGAAGGAAGCCAATGGCCAGGCCGGTCGCGCCGCCGAGCTCCTGCAGGTCAGCTACAAGGTGTTCCTGCAGAAGGCTCGCGACTTCGGGCTCGGCTGACAGGCGTCAGCCACGCCAGGGCGCGATCAAGCCGGGCGGCTCGTGAGCACCGGCGGACCCACGGCGAAGCTGGCTCTCACGATGACGGCGCCGGCGACCTCGTAGACGCAGAGCATCTCGATCGAGCCTGGTCCCTCGGGGAAGTTGCGCGCCACCCGCTCGTGGTCAACGACCACGTTTCCCATGACGGCGCGCGAGAGCAGCGTGGCGTGCAGGTCGGGCTCGGCGAAGCGCACGCGCATCCGAGCGGCGAGCGCCTTGCGGCCGCGGGCCAGCAGCGGTCCGTGCAGGGCGAACTGTTCGGCGTCGGGGTGATAGGTGGCAAGCCAGGCATCGAGATCGCGGGCGTTGTAGGCATCCAGCTGCCGCTGCACCACATCGTCCGGCCGTCCGCTCATGTCTTCAGCCCGAGTCTGGAGAGCGCTTGCTTCATCTCCTTCTCGGTCACATCGTCGACGATCGCCCACGACGCCGATGCCGGTCGGCAGGACGAAGTGCAGCCGGCCGGCAATCATCTTCTTGTCGTGCTTCATCGCGTCGAGCATTTCCTTCAGCGAGATGTCGCCGATTGGCGGCAGCGGACCGAGGCTGGCGACGACGCCGGCGAGCGCCTTGCGATCGCGATTCGTTCATGGCGCCGCGCGCCACTGCCAGTTCTGCCGCGACGAGCATGCCGTAGCCGACCGCTTCGCCGTGGCGGAAGCGGCGATACTTCGTGACCGACTCGAGCGCGTGCCCGGCAGTGTGGCCGAAGTTGAGGATGCGGCGCAGACCCGATTCCTTTTCGTCCTGCGGTGACCACGTCGGCCTTGATGCGGCACGCTTCGGCGATGATCGAGGTGAGCACGTCGGGCTGGCGATTGAAGATCGCGCGATGATCCTTCGCCACGCGTTCGAACAGTGTGGGGCTGGAGGTGATGCCGTACTTGATCACCTCGTAGAGCCCGGCGCGGAATTCGCGGCGCGGCAGCGTGCCGAGCACCGACGGGTCGACAACCACGGCGTGCGGCTGGTAGAAGGCGCCGATCAGGTTCTTGCCGAGCGGATGGTTGACGCCGACCTTGCCGCCGATCGAGCTGTCGACCTGCGCCAGCAGCGTGGTCGGCACGTGGACCAGCGCGATGCCGCGCAGGTAGGTGGCAGCGGCGAAGCCGGCGAGGTCGCCGATGACGCCGCCGCCGAAGGTGATGAGCGTCGACGACGCGCTCGGCGTTCGCCTTGATGAGGGCGTCGTAGACCCTCATGACCGTCGGCAGTCTGCTTGTAGCGTTCGCCGTCGGGCACGATGATCGGTTCGGCCTTCGCGGCCTGCTCGAAGCGCTCGCCGTGAAAGCGCCAGACAGTCGGGCTCGAGACGACGAACCGCCGGGCCGGTGCCTTCACCGCGTCGAGCAGCTGTCGGCAGGCGTCGAGCACGCCGTCACCGAGCGTGATGACGTAGCGGCGAGAGGGAGTGGCGACGTCGATGCGGACTGGTTCCATGAGGGGTGGTATCCGAAGTCCTAGGATAACATTCAACGATTGACCTCCACCGCGTCCGACTCCGTTCGACTTCATCATCGTGGGCGGCGGCATCGCCGGCCTGCGCGCGGCGTCCGCGCTGGCGCCCGCCGGTCGCGTCGTCATTCTGACGAAGGCCGAGTCGTCCGAGAGCAACACCGGCTACGCGCAGGGCGGCATCGCCGCGGCGATCGGCACCGACGACAGCGTCGACCTGCACGTCGCCGACACGCTCGCGGCGGGCGACGGACTGTGCGACGAGTCGGCGGTCCGGGTGCTGGTGAGGAAGGGCCGCGCTACGTGCGCGAGCTGATCGAGTGGGGCGCCCGGTTCGACCGCGACGCGTCCGGCGCGCTGGTGCTCGGCCTCGAGGCGGCGCACAGCGTGCACCGCATCCTGCACGCCGGCGACGCAACCGGCCGCGAGATCGGCCGCGCGATGTGGGAGCGGGTGGCCACCCTGCCGACCGGTCGCGATCGTCAATCACGCGCTCGTCACCGATCGTGCTCGTCGAGGACGGCGTCGGTCGCCGGGGTCCGCTTCTTCGAGGGCGCCGGGGCGCTGCGCGACCTGCGCGGCGCCGCGCGACGCTGCTCGCCACCGGTGGCGCCGGACAGGTGTTTCGCGAGACCACGAATCCGGCCGTGGCGACCGGCGACGGCATCGCGCTCGCCTACCACGCCGGTGCGCGCGTCGCCGATCTCGAGTTCGTGCAGTTCCATCCGACGGCCCTGAGCCTCGCCGGCGCGCCGCGCTTTCTGATCTCGGAGGCGCTGCGCGGCGAAGGGGCGCAAGCTGGTGAACAGCCGCGGTGAGACGTTCATGCGCCGCTACCATGCCGGCCGGCGACCTGGCGCCGCGCGATCGTCGTGGCGCGCGGCATCGTTCGCGAAGTCGAGGCGAGCGGCGGACCGGTGTTCCTGACGCTCGCGCACCTCGACGCCGATCACGTCCGCGGCGCTTTCCGACCATCGCCGAGATGTGCCGCCAGCGTCGGCATCGACATCGCGCGCGATCCGCATCCCGGTCGGGCCCGCCGCGCACTACATGATGGGCGGCATCGACACCGACGAGTGGGGCCGTACGTCGCTGCCCGGGCTGTTCGCTGCCGGCGAGACCGCGTGCACCGGCGTTCACGGCGCCAATCGGCTGGCCAGCAATTCGCTGCTCGAAGGGCTGGTGTTCGGCGCCCGCGCCGGCGAGGCGATGCAGCATCCGGCTGCCGCGGCAGCGCTCAAGCCGGACCGCGTGCCGGTGGCGCCGATGCGCGCTGTCGCACCGCAGCCCGAGCCGCTCGACGACGGCCGACATCCGCGAGCTGATGTGGCGCGCGGCCGGCCTGTTCCGCACGCGCGACGGCCTGCCGGACGCCGTGGCGCGCCTCGATGCCGCATGCGCAGCGGCCGCTCTCGACGCACGGCAGCGTCGCCGGTAGCGACGCCACGGTGTGGCAGCCAGTTCAACCTGCCGACCGTGGCGCGGCTGATGGCGCGGGCCGCCCTTCGACGCGAGGAGAGCCGCGGCGGTCACTTCCGCGCCGACTTCCCTGCCCGCGACGATCTACACTTCAAGGTCCACCTGGTGGAAAGCCAGCCGCCGTTACCCACTCCCGAATAGCTCGATGGCCAAAAACGAAAAACCCGACGCGTTCGTCACCGAAATCACGCCCCGCTCGCAGGATTTCTCACGCTGGTACCTCGATGTCGTGCGGCGCGCGGAACTCGCCGACTACTCGCCGGTCAAGGGCTGCATGGTCATTCGGCCGTACGGCTACGCCATCTGGGAGCTGATCCAGCAGGCGCTCGACAAGCGAGATCAAGCGCACGGGTCACGTGAACGCCTACTTCCCGCTGTTCATCCCGAACAGCCTGCTGACGAAGGAAGCCGAGCACGTCGAAGGGTTCGCGCCGCAGGTGGCCTACGTCACCCACGGCGGCGGCGAGGAACTCGAGGAGAAGCTCGTTGTCCGCCCGACCTCCGAAGCGATCATCGGCACGATGTACGCGAAGTGGATCCAGTCGTGGCGCGACCTGCCGATGCTGCTGAACCAGTGGGCGAACGTGGTGCGGTGGGAGAAGGTGACGCGGCCGTTCCTGCGCACGACCGAGTTCCTCTGGCAGGAAGGGCACACCGCGCACGAGACGGCCGAGGAAGCCGAGGCCGAGACGCGCGATGATGCTCGACGTCTACGCCAACCTCTGCGCAGTCGCTCCTGGCGATGCCGGTGGTGAAAGGGCATCAAGAGCGAGAGCGAGAAGTTCGCCGGTGCGCTGCGCACGTATTCGATCGAGGCGATGATGGGCGACGGCCGCGCGCTGCAGGCCGGCACCTCGCACAACCTCGGCCAGAACTTCGCGAAGGCGTTCGACATCACCTTCCAGGCGCGCGACAAGTCGGTGCAGCACGTATGGGGCACGTCGTGGGGCGTGACGACGCGGTTGGTCGGGGCGATCATCATGACGCACGGCGACGACAGCGGCCTCGTGCTGCCGCCGGCCGTGGCGCCGTACCAGGTGGTCATCGTCCCGATCGGCCGCGACAACTGGCGCGAGACGGTGCTGCCGAAGCGCGCAGGCGATGCAGCAGCAGCTCGAGGCACGCCGGCGTCCGTGTCACGCTCGACGAGCGCGACGAGCGTCCAGGCTGGAAGTTCTCCGAGTGGGAGATGCGCGGCGTGCCGCTGCGCCTCGAGATCGGACCGAAGGACATCGAGAAGTGGCAGGTGCTGCTGGCCCGGCGCGATACGCGCGAGAAGCTGGGCGTGCCGATGGACGGTCTTGCCGCGAAGGTGCGCGAGCTCCTCGACGACATCCAGTCTGCGCTGCTCGACGAAGGCAATGGCCTTCCGCGACGAGCACACGCAGCGCGCCGACGACTACGAGACGTTCAAGACGACGATGGAAGGGCGCCCGGGCTTCGTCATCGCACCGTGGTGCGGCGAGTCCGACTGCGAAGCGCAGATCAAGACCGACACGCAGGCCACGATTCGCAACATGCCGCTCGACGGCACCGCGCCGGCGGGGAAGGGCTGCGTCCGCTGCGGCAAGCCAGCGGTCGCCGAAGCCTGGTTCGCGAAGTCGTACTAGGGCTCGGCCTGTATGTCACTCCTCGACGCGCGCCTCGTAGTCGTCGTTCATCAGTTCGGCCATCACCCGATCGGCCGCGGCGGTGTCGCGCTCCTCCACCAGCACGCGCTCCATCTTGCCGCCGACCTCGGCGCTGACCCGCGCGGCCTCGGACTTCGGCTCGATGACGCCTGGTGCCGCCACGAGCGGCGCCGGTGCGATGTCACTGGCAGCGTTCGCTGGCCCGGCAGGTGCGCGGCGGGCGAAGGTGACGAGATTGAGTCCGACGATGGCGAGCAGGCCAAGGGCCAGCAGCCAGTGTGACCGGGACATGCGCGTCATGCGCCGACTCCTTCGCAAACCTGGGTGGCGAGGATCTCGTCCGATACCACGCGGCCATCGGCCATGTGAACGATGCGATTGGCGTAGGACTGCATGCGGCTGTCATGAGTCACGATGACGACGGCGCGTCCGCGCTCGCGCGCCAGATGCTGGAACAGCTGCATCACGGTGTGCCCGCTCGACGGGTCGAGCGCCGCCGTCGGTTCGTCGGCGAGCAGCACCGTCGGACTGCCAACCAGCGCGCGGGCAATTGCCACGCGCTGCTTCTGGCCGCCGCTCAACTCGGTGGGGTAGGTGTGCAGCTTCGGCGCCAGGCCCACCTGATCGAGCAGATCGGTGGCCTCCCGTCGCGCTGCAGCGCCGCGGATGCCGCGCAGGTCGAACGCCAGCTCCACGTTCTGAAGGGCGCTGAGCGTCGGGAAGAGGTTGAACCCCTGGAAGACGAAGCCGATGTGACGCAGGCGGAACGCCGAGAGGTCGCGGTCGTTCAATCCGTCGAGCGAGCGGCCGTCGATGGAGACCGTGCCTGGCGTCGGGCGGAGGATGCCGCCGAGGATGGAGACCAGCGTCGTCTTGCCACTGCCAGACGGTCCCATCAGCAGCGTGAGCTCACCATGGCGCACGTCGAGATCGACCTGGTCGACTGCCACCATCGCCGCCTCGCCCTGTGCGTAGACCTTCCGCAAGCCGCGCGCCTGTAGTGCGGTGCGCATCTGCATTACCCCTTAAACACCATGGCCGGGTCGAGGCGGGTGACCTTGTCGATGGAGACGATGGCGGCGCCGACGCACATGACGATGGTGAGGCCGAGGATGCCAATGACCATCTGCACCGGCACCAGGATCGCCGCGCCGCCGCTCTGGCTGCCCTTGACGACAAAGTAGCTGACGCCCATCGCGAGCACGTAACCGACCAGCGCGCTGGCCACCACCTGCTCGATGATCACGCGGTACAGGTAGCTGTTGTTGGCGCCCATGGCCTTCAGTGTTCCGTACTCCTTCAGGTGATCCATCGTCGTCGCGTCGATCGTCTGCGTCACCACGACGATGCCCACGACGAGGCCGAGGGCGGCGGCCAGCAGTACGGCGACACCGGCACCGGTAGTGAACATCCAGTACTGGCGCGTCATCGAGCTGAACTCGCTCGTGGTGTGGACGTCGCTGTCGGGCAGTTGCGCCTGGAGGGCGTGCGAACGGCTTCGACGTTGGCACCGGACGAAAGTGCCACCAGCATGAACATCGTCTGGTCGACAGGAATACTGGCGTACCCCTGCGCGCTCTTGGACGAGGTGAAGACGTAGGGTGAGGTGGTGAACGAGCGGATGCCCTTCGTGAAGCCGACGACACGCGCCCGTCGGCCGGCGAACTCGACCACCTGATTCAGGCGATCGACTCCCAGCTTGTCCTTGTAGAGTTCGTCGATGATGACGTTGTCGGCTTCCTTGAGCAGGCGCTGGTTCCGCTCACCACGTTCCAGCGGACCGCCGAGCGGCTGGTCTGGATCCAAGCCGACGATCTGGACGCTCTCCTGGCGGCCATCCGGGCGCTTCCACTGCGTGAAGCGGGCAACATAGTTGCCGGCGTGCGCGACACCGGGTGTCTTCACGGTGTAGAGCTTCCGCTCGCTGAACGGCACGCCAACTTCGACGTAACCGACGCGCGCCGCGGCAATCCACAAATCGGCCCGCGACATCCACCTTCCGGAACTTGCCGGCGTCAACGCAGTCCTGCACCACCTTCGTGAGGATGCCGAGCGCCCGCATGCCGTTCGAGTCGGGATTGTTGTAGCGCTCGACGTCTTCGGGCAGTTGCTCGGGCGAGACGGCGATGAAGGTTGCGATGTAGTGCGCGGGATGCCGCAGCCCGAACGCCACGTAGCGGCGCATTCCCTCGCGCAGCCGCAGCACCGGGTCCTTGAACTCGGGTTCGAGCGACTCCAACTCGACGACCAGCTTGCCGAAGGTCTCCTCGCAGACCTGGAACACCAGGTCGCGCTTGTCCTCGAAATGCAGGTAGATGGCGGTCGGGGAATACTCGATCCGCTCCGCGACCTTGCGCATCGAGAGCTGCGCATACCCCTCGTGGGCGAGGATGTCGCGAGCCGCATCGACAATCTCCAGCCGGAGCAGGGCCTTCTGGCGGGCACGGCGGGTCTGGATGGTCATCGGTCCTACGGGCTAACCTATGCGCGCCCGGCTACCGCGTCAAGGCCACAGCAGCGCGGCCGCCTCCCGGTGCTTCGCCGAGAGCTTCTTGCCGGCTGCCGTCCGCCGCGTCACCTGCTCGCGGGCGGCAATGGTCCGGAAGACGTCGGTCAGGCGCTGGCGCCACCAGTCGTCGACGCGGCCGCCGTGCTCGAGGGCCCTGGCGAACGCCGCCGCCACGCTCTCGAGGCACGAGGCATCCCCGATGATCGCCGCCGCACCGAGAAACTCGACCGGCAGCGGATCACGGGCCGATTCGAGGGACTCCTTGAGGTCGTAGAGCGCGAGGCGGCTGCCGCGCTGTGCGAGGGCGCTATGGGCGGCGCCGCGAAGGGCTGTCCATTCGGCCCGGACAGGTCCGGTCTCGGCACCCTCCCGGAAGCGGACGCGCTCGATGACCTGCTGCAGCACGGCGGGCGGCACCTGCGCGGCCGATTCAGTGAGTGCGAGCTTCAGGACACCGGGCGACTCGGGCAGCGTGCCCTCGGCGGCCTCCTTCAGCACCTGGACCGGGTCGGCGGCCGCTGCAGGGCCGAGCCCGGCCCCCATTGCGATGGCCGCATCAGGATCGCTGCCGAGTGCGTCGAGCAGGGGGCTGATGGTGGTCGGGCCGAGATCGCGGAGCGCCCGGATTGCCGCCAGGCGGACACCCCGTTCGCGGGCGCGATCGAGCGCGGTTGCGCTGAGGCGATCGAGCGCCTCCATGCCGCGCGCCGATGACAGGAAGATCCGCAGCACGCCGACGGCAGCGGCGGCCACCGCGGGGTCCGGATCGTCCAGTGCGGCACGTGCCGGATCGAAAGCGCGCGTGTCTTCGATCCCTTCGAGAGCGTGGATGGCCGCCACCCGAGTCTCGCTGGTGGCATCGCGGTCGGCGACAAGGGCCATCAGCCGGGACACAGCCCGTTCGCCGATCACCGTCAGTCGAGCCACCGCGCCGTCGCGCGTGATGGCACTCCCTGAGGCGAGGTCGGCGATGAGCGTGCCGACCTGCCTGCCTGTCGATGCCTTGATAACCACCGGGCGTGTGTCGCCCTACTGCACCTTGACCACGAGTGCGGCGCGCCGATTCAGCCGGCGCGTTTCCTCGCGCGCATTGTCGAACTTGGGCCGTTCCTCGCCGTAGCTCCTGATTTCGAGACGGCCGCCCGCGACCCCGCGCGACGCGAGGTAGTCGACAACGCTCCGGGCGCGTCGCTCGCCGAGCGCCAGGTTGTACTCCGCCGTACCGATATTGCAGGTGTGCCCCTCGATCACCATGTTCTTCCCGGGGTTGGCCTGCAGCTTCGCCACCGCATCGTCCAGCAGGCGGAGCGCGTCGGGACGCAGCGTCGAGCGATCGAAGTCGAAGTACACGTCTTCGAAGTTCAACTCGACCACCGGCGCCGGCCGGACGACCTGGATCGTGGTGCTGGCCGAGGCCGTGCCGCCCTTGCCGTCGTCGACGGTGATGGTGGCCTGCACCGGACCTTCCTGGTTCGGCGCGGTCCAGATCGTCTGGCGATCGGTCGGGTTCTGCAGCGTGCCCGTCGGCACGCTCCAGCGGTAGGTCAGCGAATCGCCATCGGGATCCTGCGCTACGGCGGTAATCGACGACGTCTTGCCGACCTCGACCGTGCACGGTTCACAGCGCGCCTGCACCGTTGGCGGGCGGTTCTGCGGAACCGGCGGTGGCGGTGGCGCTGGTGCCGGCGGAGGCGGCGGCACGAACTTGCGTGCGCCCGGGTGGTAGCCGATGCGCAGCTGGTAGTCGAGGAAGTCGCCCGAGCGGTTGTCGTCGGTGCGGTAGCTCGAACGCTTTGCCGTCGGCTGCGTCCAGGTGGCGGCGGCGCCGATGAAGAAGCCCTTGCGGTCCTGCCACGTCAGGCCGACCGTCGCCGCGTTGAACGAGTCGAGCGGCGTGGTCAGCGGCGAGCGACTGCCGTCGTAGGCGACGAGCGGCGTCGAGAGCGTCACCGTATCGTCGAATGGCTTCTCGCCAGTGAACTCGGCGGTGACCCGCAGCAGGCTTCGCGACGGGAAGCCCGCGCCGACGCCGTAACGCAGGGCGTTCGAGGCTGAGGCGCCGTCCGGCTGGCCGCGCAGGATGGCGCCGCCGTACCCGGAGAGTTCGACCATCTTGCCGGCATCCTTGCTGACGATCAGGTCGAAGATGCCGTCCAGTTTGCCGGTGCTGACGCCGGTGTCTTGGTCGCCTGTCGGCAGCTTGACCATGCCGCGGACCGCGAACGCCGCCGGCTTCTCATCCGCTTCGGACAGCAGGTTGAACTTGGCGCCGACTGTGAAATCGCCCAGCTGGCTGCCGCTCCATCCCTGCTTCACGAACGGATACTGGCCAACAACGCCGCCGACCTTCGGGTCCGACGTGAAGACCTCGCGGATGTCGCGGTCGATGCGAGACACGGCCTTGAACGAGCCAAAGAGCTCGACGCGTTGCGACACACCGATCCCGAAAGTGAGCGGGAACTCGGCAACAGCCGTGAAGCCCTGACGGTAGTTGAAGCCGGTGCGATAGACACCGGCCGACCACTTGCCGCGCGCCAGCACTTCAGCCGTCGGTACGTTACCACAGTCCGGTGTCGCCGTCGGCGGTATTGGTGGTGAGACGGAGCGTCGACTCGGCAGTGCCGCCGGCCGGCTGAGCCGCTGCGGAAGGAGTCTGGGCGCCCGCCGCCGTGGCCGACAATGCGGCGAGCACAGCGAACTCAAAAATGCGTCGTGGATTGATCATCAGGCTGAACCTCCCAAAGGTCAGCAGCTCAACTACTGATAGTACGGCTCTTGTGCAGAACCGTCAATCGAAGAGGTAAGGGGGAATGGGCGCGTGGAAAAAGAGGGGACCCGGAGGTGGGTCAGGCTTCGTCGGTCTTCGAACGCCGCGGCGCAACGGCCCAGGCGATAACGATGCTGAGCAGGTACAGACCAAGCATCGGCGCTGCGAAGATACCCTGCGTCATCATGTCGCCGCTCGGGGTGATGACCGCCGCCAAAACGAAGATGACGAGGATCGCGTACTTGATGTGCGTGATCAGGAAGCGCGCGGTGACCAGGCGCATCCGCGCCAGGAAGTACACGATGGCCGGCATCTGAAACACCAGCCCCAGGCCGAGCATCATCTTCGAGTAGAGCCCGAACACGTCGTCGAGCTTCGGCATGAACGCCAGGTCGGGCGTATTGAAGCTGCCGAAGAACACCATCAGGTACTTGAACGCGACGTAATGGTTGAAGGCCGCACCGCAGAGGAACCCGACGGTGGTCAGCAGCACGAACGGGATCGCCATGCGCTTCTCGTTCGAGTACAGGCCGGGCGCGATGAACAGCCACACCTGCAGCATGATGAACGGCGACGCGACGACCGCGCCGGCGATGAGCGCAACGGTGATGTAGAGCGAGAACGCTTCGCCCGGCTGGGTGTAGACGAGCTTGACGCCGGCGGGCAGGGCGGCCCGGGTCGGCGCCAAAATGAAATTGAAGATCCAGTCGATCCAGTAGAACGTGGCGGCTACGCCAACGCCGATCGCGATGCACGAATTGACGATGCGACGGCGCAGCTCGTCCAGGTGATCGAGGAACGACATCCTCGCGCCGGAGGATTCATCCTCCTCGTCTGGCGGAAGCTGCACCGCAGTGCTCTGCGGTCCTGGAAATGGGACGAGCGCCATGAGAAACGTCGTGCTAGGCGGTGTGGTCCTGGCGGGCGGCCATCGGCTCGGGCGTCGGAGCCGTGACGGTCTCGTCGCTGGCCGTCACCGTCGGCGTCGTTACGGTCGGCTTCGGCCGCTGGGTCTGCTCTTCCATGCGGATTTCTTCCTCGAGCGTACTCTTCAGCTCGTTGGATGCCCGCTTGAACTCCGACAGGCTCCTCCCGAGCGACCGGCCGAGTTCCGGCAGCTTGCGGGGGCCAAAGATGATCAGAGCGATCACGAAGATGATGATCAGCTCCGGCATGCCAATCGAACCGAACATAGCTCTCCTGCTTTCAGACGCGAGGTGCCGCGCCCCACGATTATGGAACCCGGAACGGTGAGGGTCAAGGAATTCCCTGCAGCCGTGTACCCGGAAGTCGTTGCCCGATAAGGAATTTGTCTGTTACCCTGTCGTTCATGCGACGTGTGCGTCCCGTCTCCATCGTGATGTTCGTCATCGCCGTTTCGGCCCTGGTGGGCGGACTGTTCGGGCGCGCCGCCCTCGCGGTTGACGACCGGCTGGCCGCACGCTACGCCAGTTTCTCCGCTGCGCTCAGCGCCATCGAGGGACAGTACGTCGACAAGGTCGAATCGGACCGCGTCGTCTATGCCGCCATCCGCGGCATGCTGTCGACGCTCGATCCGCATTCGAGCTTCTTCGATCCGCGCGAGTACGCGCAGATGCGCGAGCGGCAGGAAGGGCGCTACTACGGGCTTGGCATCACCATCCAGTCGATCGAAGGTGACATCACCGCGGCCAGCGTGTTCGAAGGCTCGCCTGCCTTCAAGGTCGGCATTCGTCGCGGCGACGTCATGGCACGCATCGATGGCGAAGATGCCAAGGGGTGGACCACCGAGCAGGCGATGAAGAAGCTGCGCGGGCGGCAAGGGCACAGTGGTGAAGGTGGAGATCCGGCGCCGCGGCTACGAGCAGTTGCTGCCGCTCGATGTGACCCGCGACGAAGTGCAGATTCTCACGGTGCCGGCGCACTTCATGATCGATGCGACCACCGGCTACATCCGCCATCAGGACTGGGGCGAGAACACCGACCGCGAGATCCAGCGCGCGCTGAACGACCTGCGTGCGAAGGGGATGACGCGTCTCCTCTACGACATCCGCGGCAACCCCGGTGGTCCGCTCGATCAGGCCATCAAGGTGTCGAACGAGTTCCTGCCCAAGGGGAAGATGATCGTTTACACGCGTGGCCGCGTCCGGAATTCGGATCAGGACTACCACGCCACCGAGGACAGCACCTTCCTCGACATCCCGATGGTGGTGCTTGCGAATCGCAACAGCGCCAGTGCCTCGGAGATCTTTACCGGCGCCATGCAGGACCACGACCGCGGCTATGTGGTCGGTGAAACGACATTCGGCAAGGCGCTGGTGCAGTCGGTCTACCCGATTGCCAACGGTGCCGGGCTGGCGCTGACGACCGCGCACTACTTCACGCCGAGCGGCCGCCTCATTCAGCGACCGTGGGACGAGACGTTCGACGAGTACCTGAGCTACACACAGAAGGACCAGGACGCCGACAAGCCGCACAGTCCGAGCGACCTGAAGCGGACCGGCGCCGGCCGTCCCGTCTACAGTGGCGGCGGCGTGGAACCGGACAAGTACGTCGCCGGCCAGATCGAAGGGTTCAACCCCACGACGTTTGCCCGCGCGCTCTACGGACGGCAGGAGTTCGAGACCTTCTCGCAGCGGTTCATCGCTGAAGGCGACACCCGAATCCCGCAGGCGCCCGGCAAGGGATGGGTGGTCGTCAAGCGCGGGTTCACTGTGGACGACCAGATGCTGAAGGACTTCCGCGAGCAGCTCGTCGCCAACAAGGTGAAGATGGACGAGGCCGCCTGGCAGAAGGACCTGACGTTCATCAAGGCCATGCTCCGCTTCCGGATCGACGAAGGCGCCTTCGGCATTGCCGAAGCCCGCCGGAACCTGGTCGCCGTCGATCCGCAGGCTCAGGTGGCCATGCAATCGTTCGGCGAGGCCGAGAAGCTCGCCGGGGTGCAGCGCCGAGCCCAATAGGAACAACCTCCGGACGCCGCCTCCGCCCCCCAACCTGCGCCCGACCACCCGCCGGCCGAGCCGGCTGGTCGGTCGTACGACCACAATCGATAGCGGTCGTAGATTGGTCTTGCCCCTCTATCTAGCAGTTGTTACACTGGCCACCGTTCTGCGGCCCGGGAGCCCTCGACCCTGAGCAGGGAAGGCGAACGGGCTACCATTTCGGCCCGACCCGTTCTGTAACTATCTCCGCCATTGCTCTGCACGTGCGCCCTTTTGAGGCGCGGTGGTGCCTGTTCATGCGTCTGGAAAAACTCGAAATCAACGGGTTCAAGTCCTTCTCGGACCGGTCGGAGCTTGCCTTCGACAAGGGCGTGACGGCGATTGTCGGTCCCAACGGATGCGGCAAGAGCAACGTCTCCGATGCCATCACGTGGGTGATGGGAGAGCAGAGCGCCAAGAGCCTGCGCGGCGACAAGATGGAGGACGTCATCTTCAATGGCAGCGACGCCCGAAAGCCGAGCGCGACCGCCGAGGTGCGTCTCCGTTTCAGCGGCGTCGTGAAGTCGGTCTCCGGTCCGGCGTTCAATACGATGTCCCGGACGAGCGCCGCCGGTGCGGCCGCGCATGCCGAGGCCGGCGCCCTGTCGGAGATGGAGGCGCGTTCCGACTCGGAGGGCGGCGTCGCAGTGCTCGAGCGGCCTGTGGACGAAGCGCAGGCTGCTGTCCAACCGCATTTCGTTTGCGCCGGAAGAGGCGGAGGAGCTGATCCAGACCGTCGCCCGCGAAGTGGAGGTGACCCGCCGCCTGTACCGCTCGGGCGAAAGCGAGTACCTCATCGACGGCCACGCCTGCCGTCTGCGCGACATTCACGATCTGCTGATGGACACCGGGCTCGGCGCCAAGGCCTACGCCATCATCGAGCAGGGAAAGATCGGCCTGATCCTCAGCACGCGTCCGACCGACCGCCGTCAGCTGATCGAAGAAGCGGCCGGCGTCACGAAATACAAGGCGCGCCGGCGCTCCGCCGAGCTGAAGCTCGATGCCGCGCAGCAGAACCTCACCCGCATCGACGACATCGTCTTCGAGGTGGAGAAGCAGCGGGGCACGCTGAAGCGTCAGGCCGGCAAGGCGAAGCGCTACAAGAAGCTGCGCGATGAACTGCGGCGCTGGGAGAAGGTGCTGTTCGCGCGCAAGTATCGCCAGCTGGCGGAAACCATCGAGTCGGCGCGTGCCCGCCTCGCCGATGCTCGCGAGCGCGACGCAGCGGCTGGCGCCAGGGTGTCGGAGATTGAGTCGGACTTCGGACGGTCGCGCATCGAACTCGCCGAAGCCGAGTCGAAGGCGACGGCGGCCCGCGAGATCGCCCACGCCGCGGAACTCGCCATCAACCGCCTCCAGCAGCAGATTACCTTCGACGCCGGACAGGCCGACTCGCTGAGCGCCCGCGCCCGTGCGGTGGCGCAGGAGATCGACGTGCTGCAGGCGCGTCGCGAACCTGCGGCACTGGAACTCGACGACCGACGGACGGCGGCGGCGATGGCAATCGATGAGCGCGATCGCGCCGCGGCGGCCCTGACGTCGGAATCGCAGGCTTACGAGATCGGCCACCGCGAGATCGAGGGAATGGAAGCGGCGGTCGAAGCGGCGCGCCGCGAGGTCTACTCGGCCATCAACAGCGCCACCGCCCTCCGGCACGCACTCGAGAGCGCCGCAGCGCAGCGCGATCGTGTCCTCGAGACGCTGTCGAAGCTGCAGGTCGAAACCGAGGATGTGCGCATCGAGTTCGATCGTCTCGAAGGCGACCGCACATCGGCCGCTGACGGCCTGCGGCGCGCGCACGAGGCGCTCGACGCCACCCGGACGGCGCGTGCCGCCCGCGAGTCGGAGCTGGCCAGTGCCCGTATCGAGCACGAGTGGCGATCGCGATCGGTGCGGACGCGCGAGCACGATCTGGCCGGCCTTGGCGCCCGCCTGAAGTCGCTCGAGGAGCTGGAAGCGGGGCGGGTCGAGTTCGGGGACGCCGCCCGCACTGTGCTCGCACAGGCCAATGGCAAGGTGAGCCAGAAGGGGGCCGTGGCCGACTACCTCGAAGTGGACGCCGGCCGCGAACGGGCGGTCGAGGCCTACCTCGGCGACCTCCTCCAGCACATCGTCGTCGAGCGACAGGACCATGCGTTTGCCGGCTTCGAGCTGGTCCGCGACGCCTCGGCTGGCCGCTGCGGCTTCGTCGTGGTCGAAGGTCCGGCTGGGGCAATGGCCGAGAGCCCCTCTGTGCCGCCACCTGCCGGGTTCGTCACTCTCTCCTCCGTGGTGCGGCTGAATGGTCCGTACGGCGAGGTCGTGCGACGCGCCATTGGCGAAGCCTGGCTGACCGATTCTTATGAGCGTGCCGAGGCGGCGGCCGCGGTCGCGCCGTGCCCTATCGTCACGGCCGACGGCGAAGTGTTCCGTGGTCCGCATCTGGTGGCAGGCGGTCACGGCAAGGAGACCCGCGGCATTCTCGAAACCAAGCGCGAGATCAAGGACCTGCGGGCGCGAATCGAAGAAGAGCGCGAGTCGCTTGCCCGTCTCGCTGTCGAAACGCAGGAACTGGAACGGGCGATCAGCGAGGCGACGCAGTCCATTGCCGCGCTGAATGCCGAACACCATCGCCAGGAAAAGCAGATCGTGGCGCTCGAGGCGCAGTTGCAGCGGGCGTCGGAAGACTCGACGAAGGTGACGCTGAAGGGCGACCAGCTCGCGCGCGAGCGACACCAGGCCGAAGAAGAGCGCAAGGCGCTCGAGCTGCGGCAGGAAGAAGCCCGCGCGTCCATCCTCTCCGCTCGAACAGGAGCAGCGGATGGCGGACGAGCGGCTTGGCGACGACGCAGCGGACGCTGGCTCATGGCGCGCGAGACGGTCCAGGAACTGAGCCGTCGCGCCGCCGAAGCGCGCGCCACGCACGCCGCGCTGGTCGAGCGCGCGTCGGGGCTGGCCGAGCGAGGTGCGTCGCCTCGAAGAAGCGAGCCGCGGAACTCGAGGCTCGCTGCGAAGCGCTCGCGTCCGAACTCGACGACACCCGGCGTCGCATCGAGGATCTGCGCGCCGCCGTGCTCATGAACGAAGAGCGGCTGAACGACGACATCCGCGCGCTCGAGGCGCACCGAGCCGCGGTCGCCGGCGCCGACGATGCGGTGTCGACCCTGCGCATCAGCGCCGACGAGTTCGAAGCGGCCATCCGCGTGGCGCGCAGCGAGTACGAGGCCATCCGCGCCACCGTGTCGGAGTTCGACGTGGCCCGGGCCACGGCCGAGAGCGACCTGTCGCACCTGGCCGCCACCTGCCTCGACACCGTGCAGGCGACGCTCGACGAGGTGATGGTCGAGGTCGAAGAGCTCGAGCGCACGGGCGCCGCGGTCCCGGACGCGCGCGCCATCCTGGCCGACGAACCTGACGAGTCGACCGACGAGGACGGCATGCCGGTTGCCGCTCGAGGCGCCGGTGCCGCAGCCCGTTGTGGCGGATGGTGATGCGCAGGCGTCGGTCGAGGCCGCCGAGGCCGCCGTCGCGGCCGCCAGCCAGCGGACGCTGAGCGCCGAAGAGGCGATCTCCACGCTGCGCTCGAAGATCGACCGTCTCGGTCCGGTGAACATGATGGCCATCGAGCAGTACGACGAGCTCGAGACGCGGTACGAGTTCCTCTCGACGCAGCGCAAGGATCTGGTCGAGTCGATCGCCCAGACGACCGAGGCGATCCGTCGCATCGACGAGACGACCCGCGTAGCGGTTCGTCGAGGCGTTCGCCGCCATCAACCGCAACTTCCAGGACATGTTCACGACGCTGTTCGGCGGCGGCCGCGCCGGGCTCACGCTGCTCGACGAGAACGATCCCGCTCGAGAGCGGCATCGAGATCGTGGCGCAGCCGCCCGGCAAGCGCCTGCAGAGCGTGCAGCTGCTCTCGGGCGGCGAGAAGGCGCTCACGGCCATCTCGCTGATGTTCGGCCTGTTCAAGTACAAGCCGAGCCCGTTCTGCCTGCTGGACGAAATCGACGCGCCGCTCGACGATGCCAACGTCGGTCGCTTCGTCGACATGCTGCGCAGCATGCAGGACCAGACGCAGTTCATCCTGATCACGCACCACCGGCAGGACCATGGAGATCGCCGACCGTCTCTACGGCGTCACCATGGAGGAACCGGGCGTCTCCAAGCTCATCTCGGTGCAGATGAACTGATCCCGCCCGGGATCGCGATTGGACGTGGCTGACCTATGATCGACCGATGATGAGCCGATCGAGTCAGTCGTCAGCGGCCGCACTGCCGTCGGCCCTGCACGATCGCCGTGGCCGTGCTGTGCGTGGCGGTTCGGCTTCGCCGGATGCCGTCTCGGCGACGGCTGAGCTGACCAGGGTCGCTGCGTCCGACGAGTGGACCCGCAGCTACACGCTGCCGGACGGCGGCGAATTCCAGATCGTCGGCTCCGTCGGCGTCATCGAGGTGCAAGGCGGCGACTGCCCCCGCCGTCGAGGTCAAGGGCCGAGCGGATCGTCCGCTCGTCGAGCGACGCCGTCGCCCAGGACGCGGTTTCCCGGATCCGGATCACCGAGGACGTGACGCCGGACAAGGTCATGCTTCGCAACGACGGACTCGGCGGCATCGTCGTCGGGCGTCGACGTCACCGTGAACTTTCACGTGACGGTTCCGCGCGCCACCCGCCTGCGCCTGCGTACCGCGGGCGGCGACATCGTCGTGGCGAACGTCAACGGCACGGTGGTGGCTTCGACCACCAACGGCTCGATTACGGGGACGGCGCTCGGCGGCGGCGTCGAAGCGCGCTCGACAAATGGCGCCGTCACCATCGACCTGGCCGCCGTTGGGCAGGACCCGGTCGAACTCCGCGCCACCAACGGCTCCGTGACTCTCACCTTCCCCGCAGGACGGCCAACGCCAACCTCGAGGCCAACTGCACCAACGGCACGATCGACATCGCCGATCTGCCGCTGCAGGTGACCGGCGAACAGTCGGCCGCGCAAGACGCGCGGTCGCCTGAACGCGGGCGGCGCCCCGATCGACCTGACGACGACCAACGGTAACATCAAGGTCCGTCCACGTCCGTGAACGAGGACAAGGCCACCAGGTACAACCGGCTGAAGCGGCAGGTCGGTGTTGCCTCCATGACGTGGGGCGCGCTCCTTCTGCTGGGACTCGTCGTCAGCGGCGGCAGCGTGTGGCTGCGCGAGGTGGCCGAGGGCGTCGCGTCGGCGCTCGCCCCGGAGGGCTGGCTGCGCAGCGTGTCCGTGGTGGTCTACGTCGTGCTGCTGACGTTGCTGAACGAGCTGCGGCAGCATGCCGCTCGCGTTCTATGGCGGCTTCGTCCTCGAGCGTCGCTACGGCCTCTCGAAACAGAGCCCTTCGTACGTGGGCTATCGACCAGGTGAAGTCGCTGGCGCTCGGCGCTCCTGCTCGGCGTCTTGCGGCCAGCATTCTCTACTCCTTCATCTCGCTGGTTTCCGGGCGACTGGTGGCTGCCGTCGGCGGCGGTCTTCGCCGCGTTGATCGTCGGCTTGGCGAACCTCGCGCCCGCTGCTCCTGCTGCCGTTGTTCTACTCGCGTGAAACCGCTGGCGCAGGGAATCGCTGCGGCACCCGACTGGTCGCGCTGGGCGAGCGCGCCGGCGCACGCGTGCTCGGACGCCTACGAGTGGGGCCTTGGCGGAGAAGACGAGCAAGGCGAACGCCGCGCTGACGGGCATCGGCAACTCGCGCCGTATCCTCGTCTCGGACACGATGCTCGAGCAGGTACTCCGACGACGAGATCGAGGTGGTGCTCGCCCACGAGCTGGGCCACCACGTCCACGGCGACATCTGGAAGGGACTGGCGTTCGAGACGCTGCTCATCGTCGCCGGGTTCCTTGCTGGCGTCGTGGACGCTGCGGCTGATGACGCCGCTTGCCGGCCTGCGCGGGGTGAGCGATATCGCCGGCCTGCCGATCCTGCTGCTTGCCGCTGGTGCGGTGTCGCTGGTGATGGTGCCGGCCGCGCACGCCATGTCGCGCGCGCACGAGCGACGAGCGGATCGGTTTGCGATCGGCCTGACGAACAACGCACCGGCGTTCGTCTCCGCGATGCGACGGCTGGCTGCACAGAACCTTGCCGAGGACGAACCCTCCACGCTGGTGCAGTGGTTGTTCTACAGCCATCCGCCGATTCGCGAACGCATCGAGGCCGCGCGGGAGTTCGACGCGGGCGGGCAGGTCAGTCAGGGCGGGTAGGGCGGGCTGGAAAAGAAAAAGGCCGGCGATTGCTCGCCGGCCCAGTTCTGACTTCTTGCTTCTGAGTCTTGACTGCGCTGCAGGCGGTCTACGCCTTCGGCGCGTCGCCTTCTTCTGTCAGCAGCGCCTTGCGGCTGAGGCGAATCTTGCCGGTCGGGTCGATGTTGATGACCTTGACCAGAATCTGTTCGCCTTCCTTCAGTTCGTCGCGCACATCCTTCACGCGGTGGTTCGCGATCTCGGAGACGTGCAGCAGGCCGTCGGTGCCGGGCATGATTTCGACGAATGCACCGAAGTCGGTGATGCGCTGAACCTTGCCGAGGTAGGTCTTGTTGAGCTCCGGCGTCGCCGTCAGCTCCTGGATGATCGAGATCGCCTTCTGCGCCGAGGCGCCGTCGGCTGACGCGACGTTCACGCGGCCGTCGTCTTCGACGTCGATCTTCACGCCGGTGCGCTCGATGATGCTGCGGATCATCTTGCCGCCCGGCCCGATGACGTCGCGGATCTTGTCGACCGGGATCTTGATGGTGACGATGCGCGGCGCGTACTGCGAGATGCTCGCGCGGTGCGCGGCCAGCGCATCGGCCATCTTGTCGAGGATGTGCAGCCGGCCCTGCCGGGCCTGTTCGAGCGCCTTGCGCATCAGCTGCGGTCGGGACGCCGGCGAGCTTGATGTCCATCTGCAGGGCGGTGATGCCCTCGGCCGTGCCGGCGACCTTGAAGTCCATGTCGCCGTAGTGGTCTTCGGCGCCGGCGATGTCGGTGAGGACGGCGTACTTGCCGCTCTTCTCGTCCATCACCAGGCCCATCGCGATACCGGCCACCGGCGCCTTGAGCGGCACACCGGCGTCCATCATCGCGAGCGAGGCACCGCAGACCGACGCCATCGACGACGAGCCGTTCGATTCGAGGATGTCGGAGACGATGCGGATCGTGTAGGGGAAGTGCTCTTCGCCGGGCACCATGCCGGCGACCGCGCGTTCCGCCAGGGCGCCGTGGCCGATTTCGCGGCGGCCGGGACCGGTCATGCGACCGACTTCACCCACCGAGAAGGGCGGGAAGTTGTAGTGCAGCATGAAGTTCTTCCAGGTTTCCCCTTCGAACGTCTCGATCTTCTGCGCATCGTCGGCGGTGCCGAGCGTGCAGGTGACGAGCGCCTGCGTTTCGCCGCGCGTGAAGACGGCGGAACCGTGGGTGCGCGGCAGCACGCTGGTCTCGATCCAGATCGGGCGCACTTCGTCGAGCTTGCGGCCGTCGAGCCGGACGTTGTTGTTCAGGATCTCGTCGTAGAGGACCTTTTCCTTGAGGTGCTTCACGACGCTCTTGGCGTCGGCGCGCTGGTCGGCTCGGGGTAGGACTCGACGAGTTCCGCGATGACCGCGTCGGTCGTCGCGTAGTTCTCGAGCTTGTCCTTGATGCGCATCGCGGCGGTGAGCTTGGCCGAGGACCTTGCCCTCGACATCCTTCGACCAGGGCGGCGTCGACTTCCTTCTCGACGACGGTCGCCTTCTTCTTGCCGACTTCCTTCGCCATGCTCGTCGATCGCAGCGACGATCTGCTTGATCGCCGCGTGCGCGGCCTCGAGCGCCTCGACCACCTGCTCTTCGGTGACTTCCTTGGCGCCGGCTTCGACCATCACCAGGCCGTCCTTGGTGCCGGCGACGATGAGGTCGAGCTTGCTGTCCTTGCGCTGTTCGAAGGTCGGGTTGATCAGGTATGCGCCGTCGACGAGACCGACGCGAACGGCGGCAATCGTCTTCTGGAACGGGATGTCGGAGAGCGCCAGCGCGGCGGATGCGCCGGTGATGGCGAGCACGTCGGTGTCGTTCGCCGAGTCGGCCGACAGCACGAGCGCGATGATCTGCGTCTCGAAGCGCCAGCCGCCCGGGAAGAGCGGCCGAATCGGACGGTCGATCATGCGGCTGGTGAGGACTTCCTTCTCGGAGGGCTTGCCTTCACGCTTGAAGAAGCCGCCGGGGATGCGCCCCGACGCGTAGGTGTATTCGCGGTAGTCCACCGTCAGCGGCAGGAAGTCGATCCCGTCGCGCGGGCTCGCTGCGCGGCACGCGGTGACCAGCACCACGGAATCGCCGGACCGGACGATGACCGAGCCGCCGGCCTGCTTGGCCAGCTTGCCGGTTTCGATACTGAGGGAGCCCTGGCCGACGGATACTTCGCGCGTTGTCATAGATCGCACATCTCTGCAGTGAAAACGGTGGTGAGAAGGGAAGCGCGATCCGCGTCACTTGCGGATGTTCAGACGCTTGATCAGGTCCGCGTAGCGCTTGACGTCCTTCGACTTGAGGTAGTCGAGCAGGCGGCGACGCGGCCGACGAGCATCAGCAGGCCGCGGCGCGAGTGATGATCCTTCGCGTGGGTCTTGAAGTGCTCGGTCAGGTAGTTGATGCGTTCGCTGAGGATGGCGACCTGAACTTCCGGCGAGCCGGTGTCCACGTCGTGCGTCTTGTAGGAGCCGATCAATTCGGTCTTGCGATCTTTCGATAAGTGCCACGGGGTTCCTCCACGTGCGCCCCAGTTCCCGTCCACGGGACCGGATGCGCCGTCTGTCTGAAATTTCGTTAGTCGAACAAGCTCAACATGTTACTACAAGAGCACCACGACAGGGTGCAAAAGGCCGGGTGTGTCCGCGGGTCCAGCCATGGCGACCAGTTGCCCTGACGGTGCCAGCAGCTTGACGACCCGTGACCGGTCCAACGAGACGGCAGGACACCGCCGCCGCGAAGCCGCCGTTGGCGTCGGCCGGGCCGAGCCTCCTGCCGAACCGCACGCGCGCCACGCCCCCCTCCGTCAGCGAGACCGCCGGCAGTCCGGCAGCATCTGTTCCAGCGGCACAAGGGCCGACGCACCTGCGCCAGCCTCGATCGCGCTCGAGCGGGACCGCCGGTCGAGACCGGCGCCGGCCGCTTCGGTGCGGCGCAGTGCAGTCAGGTGCGCGCCGGTCCCGACGGCAGCGCCGAGATCGACGGCAAGCGAGCGGATGTAGAACCCGGCGGAGCAGCGGACGGACAGTCTGGATCGGCGTCGTCCGCTGCCTCGACCAGCACAATCTCGTAGGCGGTGACTTCTACCGGGTCGGGTAAGGGAACCACGACGTCCGCCTCAGGCCTGGCGTCGCTCTCCGCGAGCGAGACCGCGGCCTGCGCGCGGGCCTTGCGCGCGACGGCGTAGCTGCGGCGGCCGCCGATCTTCTTGGCCGAGAACGCCGGCGGCTGCTGGAGGAAGGTGCCGCGAAAACTGTCGAGCGCTGCGTCGATGGCGGCGCGATCCGGCCACGGACCGCTGAACGGCGTGCCCACCGGTACGCCGAGCGCATCACCGCTGTCGGTGTTCAGGCCGAGGCGAATCGTCGCGTCGTAGGTTTTGTCGCCGCCGATGAAGCGAGCGAGGCGCGTTGCGCGGCCGATCACCAGCGGCAGCACGCCGCTCGCCATCGGGTCGAGTGTGCCGGTGTGTCCGATGCGTCTCTCGCGCAGGGCGCGCCGGACGCGAGCGACGACGTCGTGCGAGGTCGGCCCGGCCGGCTTG
Organism: uncultured Acidobacteriota bacterium; assembly: GCA_963722395.1. Taxonomy (GTDB): domain Bacteria; phylum Acidobacteriota; class Vicinamibacteria; order Vicinamibacterales; family CAVVIG01; genus CAVVIG01. The sequence goes on from CAVRLS010000004.1 coordinate 47,301, forward strand.
TCGACGAGGAGCAGGCCGTCCATCGATCGCCTGCTCGATCTTCTCGAGGAACATCTTCTGCAGCTTGTCGATCGGGCCGTTCACCGAGCAGCCGGCGGCGTTCTTGTGGCCGCCGCCGCCGAACTCCTTGGCGACCGCGCCGATGTCGATGTCGCCCTTCGAGCGCATGCTGACCCGGTAGTCGTCCCCTTCGGTCTGCTTGAAGAAGACCACCGACTGGATCTCCTTCACCGTCAGCGGCAGGTTGATCAGCCCTTCGGTGTCTTCGTAGGTGCCGCCGGCCGCCCGCGCCATGTCGTGGTCGAGGTAGACGATGGCGATGCGGCCCGACGGGTCGATCTGCATCGCGCTCAGCACCGCGCCGAACAGCTTCAGCCGCCCCATGTTGTTGCTGTCGTAGACGTTGCGCGCCACGGCAACCGGATCGACGCCGGCCTCGAGCAGCTCGCTGCAGATGTCGAAGGTCCGCGGCGAGATGCTCGAGTAGTGGAACGAGCCGGTGTCGGTGAGGATCGCGAGGTAGATGTGCGTGGCGATCTCCTTCGTCAGCGGCACGCCGAGCGCCTTGACAGGTCGAACACCATCTCGCCGCACGCCGCCGCCGACTCGTCGAACCAGTTCAGCGCGCCGTAGTTCGTGTTGCCCGGATGGTGATCGATGTTGATGACGAAGTAGTTGCCGAGGCCGGCGACGCCCGGTCGCGCCAGGTCGCCGCATTCCATGATGATCGGCGGCGTCGAAATCCCCGGTCACCTGATCGGCAATCTCGATGTCCGGCACGCCCGGGAAGGCCATCAGCGGCGGCGGCGCCGGCATCCTTGTTGACGATCACGCACCTCCTTGCCGAGGGCGCGCAGCGCGTAGGCCATCGCCAGCTGCGATCCGATCGAGTCGCCGTCGGGCCGCGAGTGCGAGGAGACGACGAAGCGCTGGCGGCGCGCGAACGGCGTCGACGATCTGCTGGAGGACGGTAGCGTCGTTACTCATCGGACTCCGCGTCGCTCGGGTGGGGCGTATGCAGATCTCGTTCAGGATCTGCTCGATGCGGTCCTGACCGGCGATCGCACTCATCGTAGATGAACTTGAATTCCGGCGCCCGCTTCAGGCGCAGCCGCGCGCCGATCTGGCGGCGCAGGAACGGCGCGACGCGCTCGAGGGCGCGCGCCGTGTTCGCGCGGCTCTTGTCGTCGCCGAGCGCGGTGTACATCACCCGTGCCTGCTGCAGGTCGGGACTGACCTGCACGCGCGTGAGCGTGACGAAGCCGATGCCCGGATCGTGGACCTCGCGCGACAGCATCAGCGCCAGCTCGCTTCGCAACTGGTCGGCGACGCGGTCGGGACGGGAACCTTGGGACATCTCTGAAATGCTAATGGCTAAAGGCGGATTGCTGAAGCAAAAGCAGCGGGGACCCGGCTGCTGCGCCATGCGACAAGCACAGCAGCCAGGTGGACCTGAGGGGTGACGCGCCGGGCGCGTCGCTTACGCCGTAACGGCGATGCGCTCCATCGTGAAGACTTCGATGACGTCGCCGACCCGGAGGTCGTTGTACTTGTCGAAGCCGATGCCGCACTCGAAGCCGGTCTTGACCTCGCCGACGTCGTCCTTGAAGCGGCGGAGCGACCCGATCTTGCCTTCGAAGACGACCGACGTTCGTCGCGGAGCAGTCGCGCCTGGGTGTCGCCGGAGCGGGTGATGCGCCCTTCGGTGACCATGCAGCCGGCGATCGTGCCGAACTTCGGCACCTTGAAGATGTCGCGCACCTCGGCCACGCCGATGCGGACCTCCTTGAAGGTGGGCTCGAGCAGGCCGACCATGGCCTTCTTCATCTCGTCGGTGACGTTGTAGATGATCGAGTGCTGGCGGATGTCGACGCCTTCGCGGCTCGCCACCTGCTCGGCATTGCGATCGGGCCGGACGTTGAAGGCGATGATGATCGCCTTCGACGCCGTGCCGAGCAGCACGTCCGATTCGTTGACCGCACCGACGCCGGAGTGGATGATGCGGATCTTCACCTTGTCGTCGGACAGCTTGGCCAGCGTGTCGGCGAGCACTTCGGCCGAACCCTGCACGTCCGCCTTGATGATGATCGGCAGTTCCTTCATGCCGCCTTCGGCGATCTGCGCCTGCAGCGACTCGAGGGTGAGCCGTCCGCCCTTGGCGCCGAGCGCGCGGTTCTTCGCCTGTTCCTCGCGGAATGCGGCGATCTGGCGCGCCTTGGCGGCTTCCGCCACCTGGAACACGTCGCCAGGCTGCGGCAGGCCCGGTAAGACCGAGCACTTCGACCGGCGTCGACGGACCGGCCGACTTCGTCGGACGGCCGCGGTCGTCGATCAGCGCGCGCACGCGGCCGACGATCGGGCCGGCGATGAACGTGTCGCCGACGCTGAGGGTGCCGTCCTGCACCAGGACCGTGGCCACCGGACCGCGTCCCTTGTCGAGCTTGGCCTCGAGCACGGTGCCCGACGCCGAGCGCTTCGGGTTCGCCTTGAGCTCACCGATTTCGCTGACGAGCAGGATCATCTCGAGCAGCAGGTCGATGTTGGTCTTCTTCTTGGCCGACACCTCGACCGTGACCGTCTTGCCGCCCCATTCTTCAGGCATGAGGTCGAGCTCGGTCAGCTCGCGCTTGACGCGCTCGGGATTGGCGCCCGGCTTGTCGATCTTGTTGATCGCCACGATGATCGGCACGTTCGCCGCCTTCGCGTGATCGATGGCCTCGCGCGTCTGCGGCATGACGCCGTCGTCGGCCGCCACCACCAGGATGACGATGTCGGTCACCTTGGCGCCGCGGGCGCGCATCAGGGTGAACGCCTCGTGACCCGGGGTGTCGAGGAAGACGATGTTCTTGCCGTTGATCGTGACGTGATACGCCCCGATGTGCTGCGTGATGCCGCCGGCTTCGCGTTCGGCGACGCGGGCTTCACGGATGGCGTCGAGCAGGCTCGTCTTGCCGTGGTCGACGTGACCCATGACGGTGACGACCGGCGCGCGCGTGATGATGTCGGCGGCGTTCGCGGTGCCGGCATCGACCTCGATCAGCTCCTCCTCGAAGCTGCGCATCTGCGACATCGGCGCCGAACTCGCGCGCCAGCATCGTGGCGGTTTCGGTGTCGAGCGTCGAGTTGATCGTCATCATCAGCCGCTTCATCAGCAGCTTGGCGAGGACGTCCTTGACGCGCACATCGAGCTTGTCGGCCAGATCCTTGACCGTCATGCCCTCGGCGAGGGTGATGGTGCGGGTGACCGGCGGCGGAGCGATGGGAGCCGACGGCGCCGTCGGGCGACGTGATCGCGACGCGGGCCTGACGACGATCGGCTGCCGCCCATCGGCGGACGCTGTCCGAACGGCGGCCGCTGCGGCATGCCGGGACGCTGCGGGTATGCCCCCTGTCCTGGGCGCGGCGGCTGGCCCGGAGCGGGCCGAAGCGGCTGCGACGGCAGCGGACGAGGACCGCTCGCGGGCGGACGGGGACCAGCGGGACCGGCGTACGGAGGCCGCGCGCCAACTGGCGGACGCTGGCCGGGCACTCCCGGACGTGTCGCGGTCGCGCCGGGAGCGGTGGCTCCTGCCGGACGAGCCGCGGTCGTGGCCCCGACCGGCCGTTCCGGCGGACGGACAACCGGCCGTGGTACCACGCGCGACACCGGATTCGGCGACAGCGGCGGGGTCATCGGCGGCGGTGTCTCCTCGATGCGCAGCCGGTTCTTTGGCGGCACGATGCGGCCCGCCGGACGGGCTGCGACCGGCACGGGTGGCGGCGCAGGTGCCGCGGCCACGGGCTCAGCGGGCGCTTCCGCCACAAGCGCCGGCGTCGGCTCGAACGGCCATGGCCTCCGGTTCGGCTTCCAGCGGAGCAGGCTCCGCGGGCAGCCCAGCTGCGACTTCAGGCACAACGTGCGATGGTTCGATGTGCTGGGCGACGTGCACGGGCTCCGGCTCGGCATGAACGAACGGCTCGGGCTCGTGCGCCTCGGCCACGGGTGATGGTTCGCCATCGTGTGCCGCCGGTTCGTGCGCGAGCTCGGGCTCGTGGTCGTGCGCCGGTTCGTGCGCGTCAACCTCGACGTGGTGGTGCGGATCGGCGTGATGGGACGGCTCGTGGTGGCCGGACTCGTGTCCGTGCTCCTCGTGATGCTCCGTTCCCGGTGCGTGCGCCACCTTGGCCGTCTTTACCAGACGGGGCGGCGGCAGCGGCGGCGCCGCCGGCTTCTGCGGGTTCGGCGCCTTCTTCCCGAGGGTCGGCTTCTTGAGTCCGCCCCCTTCTGCACCGGCGTTTCCGAGAATATGTCGCCGGTCGGCAACGTGACGTTCCGCTGCTTCGCGAGACGGTCGACGAACTGCCGCGCGACGACTTCTTCGATCGTGCTCGACGCGCTCTTGACCTCGATGCCGTGATCGCGCTTCAGCAGCGCCGTGACTTCCTGGCTCGTGGTCCCGAGCAGCTCCGCAACCTTGTAAATCCGAACAGTTGCCAACGGTTTACCTCAACTCTAAATGCGATCGTGCTATTCAGCGCTCTCGCTCTGAGCGCCTTCGCCCGAGTCGCCTTCGCTCGAGACAGCCTCACCACGTGCGGCGGCGAGGATCTTCTCGGCGGTCTTGCCCCCGATTCCGGGGATCTCCGACAGCTGCTCGATCGTCGCGGCAGCCACTGCTTCGGCGGTGTCCAGGCCGGCGTCGACCAGCTTGCGCACGGTCCGATCGCTGATACCCTCGAGGGTGTAGGGAAGCGGCGTGTCGCTGCCCGCCTCGTCCGCGCCCTCGGCCTGCGTCTTCCGTGCCCGCCTCGAGTTCGCCGAACTGCGCTTCGACCTCGCGGCGCTTCTCTTCTTCGCTCTTGATGTCGATGCGCCAGCCGGTCAGCTTGGCCGCCAGGCGGACGTTCTGGCCCTTCTTGCCGATGGCCAGCGACAGCTGCTTGTCCTCGACGACCACTTCCATCACGCGGCCGCCATCGTCGACGATCGAGACGCGCTGCACCTTGGCCGGGCTGAGCGCGTTGGTGACGAACACGATCGGGTCTTCCGAGAACTCGACGATGTCGATCTTCTCGCCGCGCAGCTCGCGGATGATCGACTGGACACGCGTGCCCTTCATGCCGACGCAGGCGCCGACCGGATCGACGTCGCGCTCGCGCGAGTAGACGGCCACCTTGGCGCGGTCGCCAGCCTCGCGAACGGCGCCGCGAATCATCACGGTGCCGTCGTAGATTTCCGGGACTTCCTGTTCGAACAGCTTGATGAGCAGCGCCGGGTCGGTGCGCGACAGCTCGATCTGCGGTCCCTTGGCGCTGCGGTTCACGCGCTTGATGACGGCGCGCATGCGGTCCTGAGGCGAGTAGCTCTCGGCGCGCGACTGTTCCTTGCGCGGCAGCACGGCCTCGATCCGGCCGAGCTCGACGATGATGTCGCCGTTCTCGAAGCGCTTGACGATGCCGTTCTTGACGTCGCCGATCTGCTGGTTGAACTCGGCGAAGACGTTCTCGCGCTCGGCCTCGCGCACCTTCTGGAAGATGACCTGCTTGGCGGTCTGCGCGGCAATGCGGCCGAGATCCTCCGTCGGGCGGGGGAACTCGACTTCCATGTCCACCTCGGCTTCGTCGCCGTACAGGGTGTGCGCCTCCTCGAGGGACATCTCGGTCGCGGCGTTCGTGACCTCCTCGACGATCCGCTTCACCGCGACCAGCTCCATGGCTCCGGTCTCGGTATTGAACCGGGCGCGCATGTTCTCGTTCTTGTAGCGCTTGCGCGCGGCGGTCTCGATGGCGTCCTGGAGGGCGGTGATGATCACCTCCGGGTCGACGCCCTTTTCCTTCGAGAGTGCTTCGATGGTCTGCTGCAGCGGATTAGCCATTGTCTAAAATTCCACTTCCAGATTCGCTCGCGTCACGAGCCCGAGCGGCACCCGGTGCTGCCGGCCGTCCTCGCCATCGATCAGCGCGTAGTCGGCGTCCACACCGGCAAGCCGCCCCCTGAAGAACGTCTGCCCGTCAACCGCTTCCCGCATCACCACCTTGGCGCGACGTCCGGCGAAGCGTTCAAAATCAGCCCGGCCCCTGAGCGGCCGATCGAGACCCGGCGACGACACCTCGAGGGTGTAGGCGACCGGGATGAAGTCCTCGACGTCGAGCAGCGCACTCAGGTCGCGGCTCACGTGCGAACAATCCTGGACGCTCACGCACTCCTCGGCAGTTGCGGCCGGTCCGGGGCGGTCGATCTGCACCCGGAGCACCATGCCGTACGCCTCGCGACGGAACTGCACGTCGAACAGTTCGAGCCCGTGGGTGGCCGCCACTCGCGTGGCCGCGCCCTTCACCTGTTCAACAACTGCTGGCTACGCCCCGCATTTCAGGGTCCTGAAACAAAAAAAGCGGGCACTCCGCCCACTTCGGTCCTGCAACCAAAGCTCCGAACACCAAAGTATAGCATGCAGAATCGGCCGTTCTCGCCGGTGGCGCGGCCGATTGTGGCTCCCGGCTTCAGGCCCCGGGCTACAGGCCTTGCTCTCGGTTCCGGAGTGGTCCGCAGCACGCCCGACCAGCCCGACCTGCCCGGCCGGGCTCACTCGATCGGCCGGACCAGCAGGTCGTACTCACGGGCGCCGACCATCTCGACCTCGACAAAATCGCCGGCGCGATACGCCGACGGGTCGCATTCGGTGAGGTAGACGGAGGCGTCGATGTCGGGCGCCTGGGTGGCGAGCCGACCGCGCAGCACGAGTTCGTGATCCGAGGCCGGGCCGTCGATGACGATGCGGTGCCGCTGCCCGATCCGCCCCTTCTGCCGCGCCTTGACCAGCTTCTTCTGCAGCCGCATCACACTGTTCCGCCGCGCCGTCTTCACCTTCTCCGGCACATCGTCCTGGAGTCCGAACGCCGACGTGCCCTCTTCGTGCGAGTAGGTGAAGACGCCGACATGGTCGAACGCATGGTCGGTGATGAACTGGCAGAGCTCCGCCACGTCCGCCTCGGTCTCGCCCGGGAAGCCGACGATGAAGGTGGTGCGGAAGGAGACACCCGGCACGCGCGCCCGGATGCGGTTCAGCAACTGGTCGTACTTCTGCCGCGTGCCCGGACGCTTCATCCGCTTCAGCACGGGGTTCGACGCATGCTGAAGGGGCAGGTCGATGTACTTGCAGACCTTGTCGCACTCGGCCATCGCCGCCAGGGTCGCGTCGTCGATCGTCGTCGGGTAGAGATAGTGCAGGCGGATCCACTCGAGCCCGTCCACCTCGTTCAGCCGTCGGAGCAGGCGGGCCAGCGCGCCGCGCTCGCCGCGGTCGATGCCGTAGAACGTCGTGTCCTGCGAGATGAGCAGCAGTTCCTTGACGCCGCGCGCCGCCAGCGCTCGCGCTTCCTCGACGATCGACTCGGCGGTACGGCTGCGGTAGGCGCCTCTCAGCGTCGGGATGATGCAGAACGCGCACTTGTAGTCGCAGCCTTCCGCCACCTTCACGATAGGCGTAGTGCCGTGGTGTGGCGAAGATGCGAGGCGTGTTGGCGTCGTAGATGTAGGTCGGCGCGCCTGGCAGGTGTGCGACATCGTCGCCCATGCGGCGCCTTCGTGGTGATGTTCGAGGACCGCCGTCGTAGCTGCCATCGGCACAGCACCGGCCGCTGCGCCAGGCTCGGCGTTCTGGACCGTCGCCTCAGGGAACTTGACGGTGGGACGGAAGAAGGTGAGTGGCGACGACTGTCGCGTGCCGACCCCGCCGATGGCCGCCACAATCGCCGGCACCTCGCCGGTGCCGAGCACCGCGTCGATCTCCGGAATCTCGGCCTTCAGCTCGTCGCGATAGCGCTCGGCCAGACAGCCGGTGACGACCAGGCGCTTCGCCGAGCCGTCCTTCTTGAACTGCGCCATCTCGAGGATGGTGTCGATCGACTCCTTCTTGGCCGAGTCGATGAACGCACAGGTGTTCACCACGAGCACGTCGGCCGTCGACGGATCCTGCGTCAGTTCGTGCCCGGCCTGCTGGGCCAGGCCGAGCATCACCTCGGAGTCCACGAGGTTCTTGGGACACCCGAGCGAAATCATTCCGATTTTCATCTTGTTCAAAACCCAGACGGGCGACGGGCCAGTGGCACTGCCCGTGGCCTCGCCGCCTATCGCCTACGGGTACAATCGATACAACATCCGCGGGTACGGGATGGTTTCACGTACGTGTTCGAGCTTGCAGATCCAGGCGACGAGCCGTTCGATGCCCATGCCGAATCCGCCGTGCGGGACGCTGCCGTAGCGGCGCAGGTCGAGATACCACTCGAACGCTTCCTGCGGCAGGTTGTGCGCCTTGATCCGTTCGAGCAGCAGGTCGAGGTCGGCCAGTCGCTCTCCGCCGCCGATGATCTCGCCGTAGCCCTCGGGCGCCAGCATGTCGACGCCGAGCGCCAGTTCCGGCCGCAGCGGATCGGGCTTCATGTAGAACGCCTTCACAGCCGACGGATAGCGGCTCACCATCACCGGCCGGTCGTACTGCTCGGAGAGCACCGTTTCGTCCGGCCCGCCGAAGTCGCCGCCCCACTCGATCGGCAGCCCCTTCGCCTGCAGCGTCTTCACCGCGTCGTCGTAGGTGATGCGCGGGAACGGCTTCTGCACCGACTCGAGCCTGGTGATGTCGCGTTCGATGATGGTGAGCTCGCGGCGCCGGTTCTCGAGGACCCGCGCCACCACCGACACCACCAGATCCTCGGCGAGGTCCATCACATCGTCGAGGCCGGCGTACGCCATCTCGGGCTCGACCATCCAGAACTCGGTCAGGTGCCGTCGCGTCTTCGACTTCTCGGCACGGAAGGTCGGCCCGAACGAGTAGACGCGACCGAGCGCCATTGCCGTCGACTCGAGATAGAGCTGGCCGCTCTGCGTCAGGTAGGCCTTCTGGTCGTCGATGTACTCGACCGGGAACAACGTCGTCGTCCCTTCGCAGGCGGCCGGCGTGAAGATCGGCGTGTCGGTGAGGATGAAGCCGCGCGCGTTGAAGAAGTCGCGCACCGCGTTGATCACTTCGTGGCGGATGCGCAGGATTGCGGTCTGGCGTTCGCTGCGGATCCACAGGTGTCGCCGGTCGAGCAGGTAGTCGACGCCGTGTTCCTTGGGTGTGATGGGGAAGTCGTGCGACTCACCGACGACCTCGAGGTGCTGCACGTCGATCTCGTAGCCGCTGGGCGCCCGCTTATCGGCGCGTGCCGTGCCGGTGACGATGACCGAGGTTTCCTGCGAGAGGTGATCGGCCGCCTTGAACATCTCGTCGCCGACCGCGGCCTTCGACATCACACCCTGAATGAAGCCGCTGCCGTCGCGCAGAATCAGGAAGTGGATCTTGCCGCTCGAGCGCCGGTTCGACAGCCATCCCTTGATGGTGACCTCCTGGCCCTCGTGCTGGCCGATATCTTCGATGCGGACATGCTGCATGGTGGTTACCTGTCAGTCGTCGGTGGCAAGTCGCAAGTCGTCAGTCGCACGTCGTCGGTCGCCAGATCTAGAACGTCGAAAGCAGCCGTTCCATCCGGGCCCTGGCAGCCTTCGCCCGCAACAGCGTCTCCTTCGTCGTTCCGCGCGGGCCGACCTCAAGCACCACCGTGCCGTCGTAGCCGACCTTTTGCAGCGCGGTCAGCGCCGCCGGCCAGTCGATCGCGCCGTCGAACGGCACGAGATGCTCGTCCTGCCGGCCGCGATTGTCGTGCGCGTGGACGAGCGCGATGTGCTCGGACACGGTCTCGATCGCATCTGCCACGTCGCCTTCGAGCCGCGCATGTCCAAGGTCGAGGCAGATGGCGGCGGCGCCAGCGTCGAGTACATCCTCGACGAAGTGCACCAGCGTCGACGCCTTCGACAATTCGTTCGGTATCAGCTCGACCGCCACGGTTACGCCGAGCGGTCGGGCCGCGTCGGCCAGTGCCTCGATGCTCCTCCGCGCGCCGTCCCGGCTGTTGGCGCCGGGCGCCTGCGGCCGGGCCTTCTCTAGACCCGCATGCACCACGAACGTACGGAACGGCCATCGCCTCGCCAGCCGCAGTGCCTGCAACGCCTCGTCGAGTGCGTGTGCCCGCATGGCGGCATCACGCGACGCCAGGTTCAACAGCGGTCCCCAGCGTCCGCCGGTGAAGCTCTCCGCCACCGGGGCATGCACCGACTCCAGTTCCAGCCGCGTGTCAGCCAGCCACCCCTGCAGGTCGGCCATTGCCGATTCACTGTGATAGTCGGCGTGGGTGCGCGTGGCGAACAGCTCGATGGCGTCGAAGCCGGCGGCGGCCACCTCGCGCAGGTGGTCGCGTGTCAGCCGTTGACCGTGAAAGAGCTGCGTCGAGATCCCGAAGCGTCGCGAACGGGGCACAGGACTGCCGTCAATGTTAGCGCAGCTCCTCGACGTGCGCCCCGAGCAGAGCCTGCAACCGGCCGAAACGGGCATGCCGGCTCAGGTTGTCGCGCACGTGGGCCAGCGTACGCGGCACGTACTGGGTGTAACCGGCATTGCCGCGCGCCGACGCCTGGAACCCGAAGGTGCCGAGGGCCTTGATGTTGCGCTGGACGGCCATGAGGTCGAACCGGCGGCGATACTCGGCCGTGTCGGTGATGCCGGCGATTGCCGTGAAGTGCGCGATGAAGCGGTCGAGTTCCTCGCCGCTGATCTGCACATACGAGTCGCGCAGCAGCGACGCGAGATCGTAGGTGTCGGGACCCATGCGGGCATCCTGGAAGTCGATCATCACCAGCCGTCCGCCGTGCACCATGAGGTTGCGGCTGTGGTAGTCGCGGTGGCAGAGCACGCGCGGCTCACTGGCCAGTTCCTCGACGATCGCCGACCATTCTGCGGCCAGTGCGTCGCGTTCAGCCGGGCTCAGCGAGACACGCCGATGCCCTTCGAGAAAGTGCTGCTGGAAGAAGATCAACTCGAAGGTGAGCTTCTCCACGTCGAAGGCCAGCGTGTACGGAACGAAGCCGTCGTTGGCAAACGTTCGCCCGCGCACCTGCAGTTGATGAATCAACGCCATCGCCTCGTGATACAGCGCGGCATGGCGGCTGACGCTGTCGGCGCCGAGGTGCGCCTGCAGAGTGACGTCGCCGAGGTCTTCCTGTGCGATCACGCCAAGCGTGTCCGAGTACCCGAGAACCCGCGGTGCCGGAATGTTCATCCGCGTCAGCAACTGGGCAACGCTGGCGAACGGCATCCCGGCGAAGTCGATCGGGCCGGTATGCACGGCAAGCACAATCGGCTCGGCGGCATGCCGCAGCACGCGGAAGTAGCGGCGATCCGACGCATCTGGCGTCAGCGGGACGATCAGCGGCTCGAGCCCTGCCAGGCCGGCGGTGGCCAGGTAGCGGTTGATTCGCTCGCGCGTGGTCGCGTCGGGGCCGGGCGCACTCATGGTTGCTCCACGGTAAGAGGCGCAGTGACGACCTCGCCGTCGGCGCCGCGCATCAGAATCTGGTCGGCAAATCGTGCACCCTCGCCAACGCGCACGCCGTCGGTGACGATGCAGCGCTCGATCGAGGCGTCAGCGCCGACGTGCACATCGCCCCACACGATCGAGCCTGTGACGCGGGCACCTGGCGCGTGGCCTTCAACGCCGTTCGTATCGACCCCCTCGGCGCGCGCGAACGCGTGCGATGTGCGCCAATAGTCGGCCACCGTGCCGATGTCCCAGAAGTCCGCTGCGCTCACATGCACGCGGACGCTGCCCGGTCGTGCCGCGATGAGGCGGGCATAGACGTCTCCGATCGAGTTCGACGGCCGCCCCGCTGGCGCACCCGCAAGGGCATCACGATGCGCCACCTGCACACCGATGAAGTGGAACGATGCCTCGCCCGAGCCGCGTGGCACCACGCCAAGCACCGCGCCGTCGCCCGCCACCCTGAGTCCGCTGTAGTGGCGCGGCTGCGTGTTGGGAACGACCGCCAGCGTGACCATTGCGCCCGACGCGGCATGCGCATCGACAAGCGGCGGCAGTTCGAGATTAGTCAGCGTGTCGCCATTGACGATGGCGAAGGTGTCGGCGCCGACGATGTCGAGCGCCTGGCGCGGTCCGCCGGCCGATCCGAGCACCTCCGGCTGTTCCCATGAATATCGCGCGCGGACCCCGAGATCCGCGCCGTCGCCGATGACCGCGGCAATCGATTCCGGCAGATGGTGCAGGTTCAGCACCACATCGGTGATGCCGGCCTGACGCAGCCACTTCGTGATGCGCGCAACCATCGGCATGCCGGCCACCGGGATGGCCGGCTTCGCACGGACGTCGCTCAGCGGTCTCAGGCGTGTGCCGAGTCCAGCGGTCAGCAGGAGGGCGTGGGTCAGTGGCGCCATCGCGGACTCAGCGCGTGAAGACCATGTCGCGCGGTTCGACACCGCGGGCCTGGCACTCCTGCAGGTACAGGGTTCGATAGGACGTCACGACATAGTCGGCCTGGCTGCGGCCGAGCCTCGCCGCGGCCTCGGTGATGCCGGTGTCGCTGCCTTCGATCTCCACCCAGGTGCCGATGGGCGTCTCGTCAATGGCGAACAGCACGCCGTACCCTTCGTACTCCTCGCGAAATTTCTCGGAGCGGAACGCGACGTGAAAGCCGAGCCGCTCGAGGATGGTGAGCAGCAGGACGCCGTCGTCCACCAGCGTCTCCAGTTCCTCACGCAGCTTCATCACCGACGTCAGCGGTGGGCCCTTGAAGGTGAGGAAACTGCGCTCCGGTTCGAGGCGGACACGCAAGGCGCTGCGCGCCCCGAACAGGCGGCTGTCCGCGGTGTCGAGGATGATGTCCGACTGCAGGCGGCGCGGGCGTACGAGCGTCGTGTCCAGACCGAGGATGGCGGAGCGGGCCGCGCTCGCGGAGTCGAACCGGAGCTTGATTTCGCGCTCGAGGGAGCCGGCCATGTCTAGGTCAGTCGCGCCGGGCCGCTGCAGCCAGTGAGTGACGGCCGGCCGAGTCCCTTCGACAGGAGGAGCACCTTCATCGTGCTGCCGAGGCCGCCGGGCATGACCAGCGTCTTGAACGCCTGTCGTTCGCTGTCGTCGAACGACTCGAGGCGCGGGCCGGCCAGTGCAATGAGGAAATAGGTCTGATCGATCAGCGCCAGCGTGTCGCACCCCTGTGATTCGGCCGCCGAGCGGATGCTGGTGAAATCGACGTGCGCCGTGATGTCCTGGTCGCCGGGGGCGTCGAGCCAGGCGCGGCTGCTGGCGTCGCTCTGCTGGTGCTGCCGGTAGGTGGTCAGCGTACCCGCGGTTCGCGCTGCGCCGTAGAGATGCGCGGCTTCGTCCCCGTAGTCGATGACGATCATGAATCCGCGCTGCAGGCGGCTCGCGGCATCACGAACCCAGTCGACTGCGGCGAGTGAAACCTCGGCCCGCGCGCCGGGCGCCAGAGAGACCCCCGCTGCGACGAGCTGTGCTTCCAGCCCGGGTGACGATGGCGCCAGCTCGCGGGTGACGAGCCGGTCACCGTCGACGGCGACGTGCACTTCGCGCAGACCCTCGCCCGTGGCAATGACCTGATGGACCGGCATGGCGTCGAGCAGTTCGTTGGCGACGATGATGCCTTCGAACTCCCCGGGCAACGCGTCGCTGCCCATGTGCCTGCTCGCTCCATGCGGTCAGCACCTTGTGCTGGGCGGCTCGCGCGAACGCGCTGCGCTCGACCAGGTGCAGATGCGTGTGGGCGCAGACACTCGGCGCCACTTTCTTGAGGCCGCGCAGGATCGCGTGGGACAGGCGGCCGTCGCCGGCACCGGCTTCGACGAGGGTCAGCGGCGATGCCGCCGGGCCAAGCAGCTGCGACATCTCGGCGATCTGCAGCGCGAGCAGTTCGCCGAACAGCGGACCCAGATCGACGCTGGTGACAAAATCGCCCGCGCGGCCCGATCGTCGGGAGGCGCGGGCGTAGTAGCCGAACTCGGGATGGTAGAGGGCGAGGTCCATGAACGCGGCCACCGTCATGGGGCCGCGTTCATGGATGGAAGTGCGAATCAGATCGAGGAGCACGCCGGAGGTCGCGATGCGGCTATTCCTTCCGGATGGTGAGGAACACCTCACCGTCGCCGCGCCACACGAGGATGCGCGCGATGCGACCACGACGTCGATCCGCTGCAGCTCGCGTCCGGCCTCCATCGCCGAGGCGACGGCCTGGCCGTTCACCGAGAGGATGACGTCGCCTTCGCGCAGGATGCCGGCCGACGGACCGTTCTCGTCGACGTCCGTGACGACCGCGCCGCTCTGGCCCGACGGCATCTGCAGACGGCGCGCCATCTGCGGCGTGAGGTTGCTGAGCGTCAGGCCGAAGCTGTCCTGCCCCTGCACTTCGGGCTGCTCGCGTTCGTTGCTGCGCGTCTGGCGGGAGCCGCGTTCGGCGTCGAGGTCGAGTTCCTCGACGACCGCCTTGATCGGCTGTTCCTTGCCGTTGCGCACGACCGTGAGGTTGACCGACGTGCCGGGCTTGGTGGCGGAGACGGCCTTCTGCAGGTCGGTGGTGTTCTGCACCGCCTTGTCGTTGAACTTCGTGATGACGTCGCCCGCCTTCACGCCAGCCTTTTCGGCCGGGCCCGCCTGGCGCCACGCTCGACACGAGTGCGCCGGCCCGCGACTTCAGGCCGAAGTCCTCGAAGCCGTCGCGCGGGATGTTCGTCATCTGCAGGCCGATGCGGCCGCGGATGACCTTCCCCTGCATCAGCTGCGGCAGCAGGTCGCGGATGGTGTTGGTGGGGACCGCGAAGCCGATGCCGATGTTCCCCTCGGCCCGGCCGTTGGTGAAGATCATCGTGTTGATGCCGATGACCTCGCCGCGCAGGTTCAGGAGCGGACCGCCCGAGTTGCCCGGGTTGATCGCCGCGTCGGTCTGGATCATCTCGTTCGTGCGGCCGTCGGTCGTGAACGGACGCGACTGCAGCGCGAGACGACGCCGACCGTGACCGTCCAGCCCTGGTTGAACGGATTGCCGATGGCCATCACCCAGTCGCCCGCCGCCATCTGCGCCGAGTCGCCGAACTTCGCTTCGGGCAGCGGATGGTTCGGCATCTGCGTCATCTGAATGAGCGCGCTGTCGGTGAGCGCATCCTTGCCGATCAGCTTGGCCGGATAGGTCTGGTCGTCGTCTTCACCGAACAGCGACACTTCGATCTTCGTCGCGTCGTCGATGACGTGATTGTTCGTGAGGATGAGGCCATCCTTGCTGATGATGAAGCCGGTGCCGGCTGCCACCGTGGTCTGCTCGCGAGGCGGACGCCGGTTGTTCGGCGCACCACCCCGTCCGCCGCCACGGGGTGTCTCCTGCTCGTCCGGGTTCTGCGGCTGGCCGAAGAAGCGGCGGAAGAGATCGTCGTTGCCGCCACCGCCACCGCCGCCGCCGCCGAACATCTCGGACAGATCCTGGTTCTTCGCCTTCGACTCGGTCCGGATGTTGACCACCATCGGCTGCTGCGCCTTGGCGACGTTCCGGAAGGTCTGCGCGTCGAGCGGTCCGGTGACCGGTGCGCTGTTCATGGGCGGGACCTGCAGCGTCTGTGCGGCTGAGGCCGGCGCCATGTCGAAACGGGACGCGAGCACCATACCGACGGCAATCGATGACACCGCGATGAGCAGCGCGTAAAACAGTGTGGTCTTGCGGGTGGACATCGTTCCTCCGTACCTACACGAGAGCGAGAATGGCTGACTGCAGGGGACCGCTCACCTCGGCAGACCCAGCCCGCACGATCATATTGATCTCGGTCCGGATGCCGAAATCAGGAAAATATACGCCTGGTTCGATTGTGAAGCCCGTGCCGGGCAACAAACGCCTGTCGTCGTGCGTTTCGTAGTCGTCCATATTGACGCCGGTGCCGTGGACTGTGTCTCCAAGGCTATGGCCGGTCCGATGCAGGATCTGTGCTGCGTAACCCGGCGTCCCGCAAAACGGTGGATGCTGCCCGGTCGACCTCCCAGCCGCGGACGTCCTGTCCGGCTTGAGCCCGGCTCTTCACCAGCGAGACCGCTGCGTCACGGGCGGCCGCCGCTGCCGCGAACGCCCCGGCTTGCCGGCTCGGCACCCGCTCGCCGGTGAACCCTACCCAGGTGATGTCTGCGTAGACCGACCCGGGACGGTCGAGCTTGCCCCACAGGTCGAGCAGGACCAGCTCATCGCGCCCGATCCCGCGGCTGCGCTCAGCTGTCGGAAGGTAGTGCGGGTTGCCGGCATTCTCCTGAGCCGAGACGTTCGGGTCGGAGTCGGTGATCAGTCCCTCATCGCGAAACCAACCGGCCATCAGCTGCTGGATGTCGTACTCGGTCGTCGGCAGACCCGAGCGCAGGCGGCCGGCAATTTCGTCGAAGGCCCGGTCCTTGACGCGGTGCAGCGCGTCGGACGCCTCGAGGTGCGAGGCCATCTGCTCGTCGTTCCAGATCGCCGAGAAACGCTGCACCAGGTCGCCGGACGACACCACTTCAGGCACCCGCCTCGCGGATCAGTTCGATCGTGCCGGCGTCGACCCGCGAGATGTACGGAATGGCGCACCCGGGGGAGTATTCCATCGCCACCCTGTGCATGCCGCTTAGCAGTTCCCTCAGCCCGGAGCGCAGTTGCTCGCGCCCGGCGTACTTGAACGTGGCGCCAGGCAGGTGCGAGAGCGAGTGCGGTTCGATCGCATGGACCAGCGCGCGCGGTTCGCCGTAGGCCGGAATCAGGTAGTACCAGCGACGCGTCGCCAGGTGCCCCCCCTGCCGCAGCACGCCGGTGACATCGGCGGCGATCGGGTTGAGGCCACGAAAGTCGTAGAGCAGCCACCCATCGAGCCCGTCCGCCGCGAGAGCGGCACGGATAGCGGGCAGGTCGAGGGGGTCGGCACCGGCGCTCATACGGCTTCAGTATAGACGTGGTTTCCGTGGTGATGGCCGTCCGCCACGACTCTGCCGGCGTCAAAATGACCGGGTGCCGCCGCCTGCTGTGTCCGGGAATCGCCTAGGACCGGACGTCGCGAACCGTATAATTCGGGTGAGGTCAGGGATGCTTAAGAATGCACGCGTCACAATTGCCGCAGCCTTCGTGCTGGTCGCCGGTGCCGGGCTCATGGCGGGCCAGGGCCAGCCAGCGCCGCAGGAGCAGCCGTCCGCACCCGCGCCCACCTTCAAGGCGGTCGTCGAGTACGTCGAGGTCGATGCGGTCGTCACCGACCAGCAGGGGAACTTCGTCCGGAACCTGAAAAAGGAAGACTTCCAGGTATTCGAGGACGACAAGCCTCAGGCGATTTCCACGTTCTCCGTCGTCGACATCCCCATCGAGCGCGCCGAGCGGCCGCTGTTCGCCTCCCGTCCCATCGAGCCGGATGTGCAGTCGAACGAGCGTCCCTTCGACGGCCGCGTCTACGTGCTGATCCTCGACGACCTGCATGTCGACGCGATGCGCTCGCAGCAGGTGAAGCGCTCGGCCCGTCAGTTCATCGAGCGCAACCTCGGCGCGAACGACCTGATGGCGGTCATCTTCACCGGCGGCCGCGCCGCCGATTCGCAGGAGTTCACCAGCAACAAGCGCCTGCTGCTCAACGCGGTCGACAAGTTCTTGGGCCGGAAGCTGCCGTCGGTCACGTCGTCGAGGAACGACCAGTTCTTCCGGCAGCAGCTCGGTCCCGACGCGGGCAACCGCGTCGACGACCCGAACGACATGGAGCGTGGGCGTAACGCCAGCTCGATGCTCTCGTCTCTCCGCCAGGTGGCCGAGTGGTTCGGCGGTGTCCGCGGCCGGCGCAAGACGATGCTGCTGTTCAGCGAGGGGATCGACTACAACCTCGCCGACATCATCCGCACCTTCGACGCGCCGCCCAGCCAGGCCAGCTCGATCCTCGCGGACATCCGCGAGACCATCGCGATGACCGCCCGCTCGAACGTCAGCATCTACGCCATCGATCCGCGAGGCCTGGCGACGCAGGGCGACGAGTCGATCGGCGTCAGCAGCTTTGCCGATCAGAACGACTCCACCGGCGGCGCCGGCATCGGTCTCGGCTCTCTGAACTATGAGCTGCGCATGGCCCAGGACAGCCTGCGCGTGCTGGCGGAAAACAGCGGCGGCATCGCCGCCATCAACCGCAACGACCCGACCGCGGTTTTCGAGCGCATCGTCGCCGACAACAGCTCGTACTACGTGCTCGCCTACTACCCGCCTTCCGCCAAGGCCGACGGCAAGTTCCACAAGATCGAAGTGAAGGTGAATCGGCCCGGCCTCGTCGTCCGCTCACGCCGTGGCTACGCGACGCCGAAGAGCAAGTCGCAGCCGAAGAACACCAAGAGCGGCGGCATGCCGCAGGAGATGTTTGAGGCGATGAACAGCCCGCTGCAGGTCGAGCGGCCTCACCATGCGCATGTTCGCCGCGCCCTTCAAGGGGCAGCAGCCGAATGCCTCGGTGGTCGTCGGCATCGAGCTCAACGGTCGACAGCTCAGCCTCGGGACCAACAGCAAGGTCGACATCTCGATGATGGCGGTCGACAACAAGGGGAAGGTCTTCGGGGCGCGCAACGACGGCCTGACGCTGAACCTGCGGCCCGAGTCGAAGGCGCGGGTCGAGCAGACTGGCGTCCGGGTCATCAATCGCATCGACCTTCCGGTGGGGCGCTACCAGCTGCGGGCGGCGGCGCGCGACAGCGAGAAGAACCTCGTCGGGTCGGTGATCTACGACCTCGACGTGCCCGACTTCCACAAGCTGCCGATGGCGATGAGCGGAGTCACCCTCACCTCGATGGCCGGCTCAGCGCTGATGACGGCCAAGCCGGACGAGCAGTTGAAGAGTGTGCTGCCGGCGCCGCCGATTGCCATGCGGACCTTCGCGCAGAACGACGAACTGGCGATCTTCACCGAGGTCTACGACAACTCGGGCAAGGCGCCGCACAAGGTCGACATCGTCACTTCGGTGCTCACCGACGAAGGCAAGCCGGTGTTCAAGGTGGAGGACGTGCGCGACTCCAGTGAGCTCGGCGGCGCGAAAGGCGGCTACGGCTACACGACTCGCGTTCCCCTGTCCGACCTTGCCCCAGGCCTCTACGTGCTGAACCTCGACGCGACCTCGCGCCTTGGCAAGGACAACGTCGCGAACCGGCAGGTGCAGTTCCGCGTCGTGGCCGCGAACCGCGGGCCGCAGAGATGAGGCTGGCCGCGGCGCCGCCGCATCAAACCGTGACGGCGGCGTCGCGCGTCGACAGCACTTCGTAGAAGCGCAGCGCCCGCTGCTTGCCGCGGATGGCCGTCTCGGGCATCGGGCGGCACTCGATGGCGTCCTTCACCGCCTCGAAGGTGGTCTCGGTGATGAGGATGGTCGTGCCGAACTCCTTGTTCAGCGCCTGCACGCGCGACGAGGTGTTCACGCCGTCGCCGATGACCGTGTACTCGAGCCGTCGCGCCGACCCGATGTTGCCGACGATCACTTCGGCCGTGTGAATGCCGACGCCGATGGCCACCGGCGGCTTGCCTTCCATCGCACGCTCGCCGTTGATCTTCCCGAGCAGCGCCTTCATGCGCAGGGCAGCCCGCACGGCGCGCAACTGGTGATCGGGCTGATCGCCGAGCGAACCGAACACCGCCATCATGCCGTCGCCGAGGAACTTGTCCAGCACGCCGCCCTGCTCGAAGACGGCTTCGACCATCTCGGAGAAGTAGGCATTCAGGAACGCCACGACCTGCTGTGGCGCCATCTGCTCGGACATGGCGGTGAAGCCGCGGATGTCCGAGAAGAGAATCGTCACGACCCGTGCTTCGCCGCCAAGGTTCACGTCGCCGTCGAGAATCTTTTGCGAGATCTGGGTGGCGATGTAGCGCCCGAACACTTCCTTCACGCGATCGCGCTCGCGAAGGCCGCTGGCCATCGACTCGAGCGACGACGCCATCGAGCCGGCGAGATCGCGACCCGTTACCTCGGTGTGCGCCTCCAGCTCACCGCCGCCGAGCCTCGCGGCGAAGTGCTTGAGCGAGGACAGCGGCTGTTCGACGGAGCGCGCAATCTGGTGCGCCAGGACCAGACCGAACAGCACCAGCACCGCCACCCCGGCGAACAGCTCGCGTTGCAGGCGCGAGAGGACGGCCAGTTCCTCGGCTTCGTCGATCTCGGTGAGCAGCACCCAGGGCTGCCGGCCAGTGGTGGAGGGGTTCGTCAGGGCGCGGTAGATGAACAGGCGCTCGACGCCGCGGCGGTTCTTCGCCATCAGCGCCCCCGTCCCCCTGGTGGCCCACGCCCGCTGCACCGCCTCATAGGACTGGATACTGGCACCGAGTTGCGTCCGATCGGGATGCGCGATGATGTCGCCCTCGCCGTCCACGATGACGGCGTAGCCGCTCTGGTTGAAGCGGCTGCTTATCACCAGTTCCTCGAGGACGGCGCGCAGGTCGAACACCGCCGTGATCGCGCCGATGATCGTGCCGTCGCCGTGCTTCACGGGAACGGCCAGCACCACCACTTCCGACCCGTAGGCGGCTGACGAAAAGGCATCGGAGACATATGCGGTGCCCTCGAGGGCATAGGCCGCGGCGACACGGCCGAGCGGCTCCGGCAGGTTGTCGCGGCTCGAGCTGATCACTTCCCCGTGGGCATCAACGACCCTCAGCTGCAGGTAGTGCGGATCGAGCTGCGCTGCCGATTCGAGCCGTTCGCGCAGCTGGGCGGATGTGCCCGCCTCCATCAGTGGGCTGACCAGCGTGGCGATCTGCCCCATGGTGCTCCGCATCTGGCGGAGGTCCGATCCGATCTGCCCGTCGACGATCGACGCCACGTTCTCGAGCGCGGTGGTGATCTCGCTGTTGACGCTGGCCCTGGCCGTGAGGAATCCCCACCGGCCCACCACCATCGCCGACATGGCGGCCGCACCCGCCACCGCAATAGCCAGCGAGAAGAAGAAGCCGTGGACGAAGCCGCTGAACCAGCGGCGACGGAGGGCGAGAATGAACAGGCTGAACCCTACGGCCCAGGCGAGTACCGAAGCGGCAAGCGTCAGGGCGGTGCTGGTGATGATCACAGGCAGTCGGGTATGGGGTGACGGCAGAAAAAAAGGCCGGGACGCCTGCGCGGCGTCCCGGCCCTGTTATCGGCTCGAATCGGTCGAAGCTTACTTCTTCGGTGCGGCGGCGTCGGCAGGCGCGTCGAGGCTCTTCACCTTGTTCGGCTTCACGGCGCCGTTGGCGTGGGTGAAGTTCCAGTTGTTGGACTTCATCTTCGCGCTGTAGGGTGTGTCGATGGTGATGGTCTGGACCTCACCAGGGTTCAAGAGCCCGTTGATTACGCCACGTCCGCCGGCGATGATGGCACCGGCGCCGTCGTACCAGGTTTCGGCAACCATCAGGCGAGCGATCGGTTCGGCGTTGGTGTTCTTCACCTTGATGGTTGTCTGCACCATGCTCTTGCCAGGGATGGGCTTGGTGACCGGCTGCGTGATGTCGATGTTCGCCTCACCCCTGAGGGGCGGGACGATCTTCTTGCCAGCCAGCACAGGCGTGAGCTGCGTGGACTGAGCCGCGACAACAGCGCCGGCAAACATCGTGGTGGTGCTGATGAGCGTCGCGGCGACGGCAAAATGCACGCGATTCATATCGATCCTCCAGAAAAATCGGTCGGGGTCAAAAAGTCACAAGTGGGCGAGATTATACAGCAGCCAACTACATTTCCCCGTTCCAGTCTTCTGGCTCGGGATTCACGGTGCGAACGATTTCCATGTGCCACTTGCCGCCGCCCCAGGGCTCGATGACCTCGGCGGCGACGACGTCGACCAGCAGCTCCGAGAACATGCGTCCTTCGGGGTCGCCCTCTAGATGATAGGCCGGATCGTCCCATCCGAAGTTGGGGTAGAGCATCAGCGTCAGGAAAAGATCGTACCCGTCGTCCACCACGATGAGCTGACCGCAGGGCCGTTTGAGCGTCGAGTGATAGATCAGGTATTTCTCCGCACTGTGGGCGCGAATGTAACGCTTGAGCGCGAACTCGCGGGCGACGATCTCCTCGACCGCGATCTTCTTGTCCCAGCAGTCGCGGCAGTACTTCTCCTCGCCCCTCGGTTCAGAGACGTCCTTCGCACCGCACAGCGCACAGCGCGCCTTCACGACCGTCTTGCGTGGCATCGTGTCAGTCTACCACTCGGCATTGGCCGGGCGGACCGTCGGCGACCGGCCTAGGGTCGTGGTCGTTCATAGAGGCCGATCAGTTCGCCCTGCGCGGCAATCCTGCCTTCCATCGCCTTCAGGAGGGCGGCCTTGTCGAGCCCTTCCGCTACGTCGAGTGGCGCGTTCAGCGCATACACATTAAAGCGGTAGTGGTGCGGTGCGCCAGGCGGAGGTGCCGGACCGCGATAGCCCGGTTCGGTTGGCGGCTGGCCCGACCGCTGGAAGGCGTTGAACCCCGAGAGGCCGTTTATCGCGCCGGTCAGGCCCGCGACCGTGATCGTGGCGCCCATCGGCACCCCTTCCGGCAGCCCTTTCGCCGCGCCAGGGATCTTGTAGATCACCCAGTGCACGAACGGCCCGCGGCCGCCGAAGTTGGCGTCCGGGTCGTCGAGGATGATGGCGAACTCCTTGGTGGCGGCCGGCGCGCCGGTCCAGGCGATGGGCGGCGACACGTTCTTGCCATCGGCGGTGTAGTCGGTGGGCAGCGAGTCGCCTGTCCGGAAGGCTGGGCTGGTCACGGTCAGCGCGGCCGGTGCCGCCTGCGCGCTGATTCGCGCGCCCGTAGTGACGACGCATGCCAGGAGTACGGCAAGCGCGGCACGTGACAGCCGTTCAATGATCATCTGTCCTCTCTGCGCCTTAGCGGCTGACGTCCAGGCGCTGCTCGAGAGCCGGGGCATACATCCGTTCCACGTACTGCTTCACCATGCGGCGTGCGGCGAATCGCGGTGCCACAGTGCGGATCGATTCCTTGACGATGGCCATCCAGCGACGCGGCACGCCGTTGGCGTCGCGGTCGTAGAAGGCCGGCACAATCTCGTTCTCGAGCAGCGTGTACAGGGCTGATGCATCAGCCGCGTCGACCGCGTCATGATCCTCGGCGGTACGGCCACCGTCGATGAGCCATCCGTTGGTGCGGTTGTAGCCTTCGGCCCACCAGCCGTCGCCAATGCTCAGGTGTGGCGTGCCGTTGACCGCGGCCTTCATGCCGCTGGTGCCGCTGGCCTCGAGCGGCTTGCGCGGGTTGTTCAGCCACACGTCGCATCCTTGGACCAGGTAATGGGCGACATGCAGGTCGTAGTCGTCGACGAACGCGATGCGGCCGCCGAACGCCGGGTCGAGCGCGCGCTTGTAGACCCGCTGCAGGTGAAGCTTGCCAGTCTCGTCGGCAGGATGCGCCTTGCCGGCAAAAACGATCTGCATCGGGCGCTCGATCGACGACAGGATCTTCGAGAGCCGCTCCGGGTCGTTGAAGATCAGCTCAGGTCGCTTGTAGCCGGTGAAGCGCCGCGCGAAGCCGAGCGTCAACGCGTCCGGTTCGAGCAGCGTGCCGGCGGCGACAACGCGCGGTGTGCCCACCCGTTCAACCGTCCAGCGGTTTCGGGCGCGGTCGCGCACGAAGGTGAACAGGTAGCGGCGCAGCGCCTGTCGCACCGCCCATAGCTCCTCGTCAGGGATGGTCAGGATGGCATCCCACTGAGCCGCGTCATCCTGACGATCCAGCCAGTTCGCGCCAAGGTGCTTCGTGAACAGGGTTGCCAAATCGGCCGCGATCCAGGTGGGAACGTGCACGCCGTTGGTGACGTGGCCCACCGGCACCTGATCTTCGGGCCGGCCCGGCCACAGCGACTGCCACATCGAACGCGTGACCTGGCCGTGCAGTTCGCTCACCGCGTTCGTGACGCCGGCCGAGCGAAGAGCGAGGGCGGTCATGTTGAACTGCGGGCCGCCGCCGTTGTCGTACGAGCCCAGTGCCAGGAAGCGGTCGTGGTGCTCGCCGAGCGAGCCCCAGCAGCCGGCCAGGTGCTTCTCGACCATGTAGAACGGGAACGCATCATGGCCGGCAGGCACCGGTGTGTGCGTCGTGAACAGGGTCGTCTTCCGGATCTGCTCGAGTGCGTCGTCGAACGTCGCGCCCTGCTCGATCAGGTCGCGGATGCGCTGCAGTACCACGAAGCCGGCATGGCCTTCGTTGAGGTGGAACACACCTGGTTCGGAGCCGAGCGCCTTGAGGGCGCGGACGCCACCGATGCCGAGGATGATCTCCTGCTGAATCCGGGTTTCGCGATCGCCGCCGTAGAGGCGGGCCGACAGTTCGCGGTCCCACGGAGCGTTCTCCTCGAGGTCGGTGTCGAGCAGGTACAGCTTCACCCGGCCAGCGTGGACGCGCCAGACCTGCACCAGCACCGTGCGTTCGCCCACCGGCACCGCAGTGATGAGCGGGCTCCCGTCAGGGTAGGTTGCCTTCTCGATGGCGACATCCGGCCAGTTCAGGCGTTGGTAGCTTTCCTCCTGCCACCCGTCCGCCGAGACGTGCTGGTGGAAGTAGCCCTGCGGATACATGAAGCCAATGCCGATGAGCGGCACGCCGAGGTCGCTGGCTTCCTTGCAGTGATCGCCCGCCAGCACGCCGAGGCCGCCGGCGTAGATCGGCAGCGACTGGTGCAGCGCAAACTCCGCCGAGAAGTAGGCGATCGACTTGCCCTGCAGTTCTGGATACTTGTTGGTCCACCAGCTGTTCCTCGCCGCGCGTGCCGCGTCGAGGTTGGCCAGGGCCGAGTCGTAGGCGGCGAGGAAGTGCGGATTTCGCACGGCCGCCTCGAGTTTTTCGGGTGGCAGCAACCAGCGCATCCGAACCGGGTTGTGCGCGGTCTCACGCCACAACGTGTAGTCGAGATATCGGAACACGTTGCGACCGTCCGCATTCCAGCTCCACCAGAGGTCGATGGCAAGCTGGTCGAGTCGGTTGATGCGTTCGGGCAGGGGAGTCAGCTTCTCGTAGCGATGCATGCAGGGAGCATCGTAGTAATCGCGGAGAGAGGCGTCAATCACCGCCGGGGTGCGCAGCATACGAATGCCACCGCGACTCCGCTGGTACAATGCGCGCTTGCGTCAACGCCTGCTGTTCGTCGTGCTGCTCTGGGCCTGCCTGATCGCCCCTCCCGTCGCTGCCCAGGACCCGCCGCCCCGAATCGGCCCGTTCGTCGTCGATGTGCACGGCACCATGCCCCGCTTTCCCGCCGACGACCAGCAGCTGGCCGAAAGCCGCGGACTGCTGCTCTCCGAACTGCCAGGCGCCGGACTTGGACTCCATGCCGGCGCCCACATCTACCCGCTGCGCTGGAAAGCCGTGACGTTCGGGCTCGGGGCCGATCTCACGCTCGGCCGCGCTCATCACGCCTCCGCGGAGATCGCGGACAACATCTCCGGTCGGGCGACCACCGAGCGCTTCACACATATCGCGCCGCAGATTTCGTTCAACTTCGGCGACGGCGACGGCTGGAGCTACCTGAGCGGAGGGATCGGCACATCGACCTGGTCGGTCGTGCCCGACACGGCGCCAGCGCAAGCCCCCGACACTGAAAAGCTGACCACCATCAACTACGGCGGCGGGGCGCGCTGGTTCATGAAGAGGCATGTTGCGTTCAGCTTCGACGTCCGCTTCTACGCCGTCGATCCGACCACGCCGCTGCCGGGCAGACCGTCGGGTCCGCGCACGACCCTGCTGTCATTCGGCGCGGGCGTCTCTCTCAAGTAGTTTCAGCGCCAGGCTGGAACACCGCCCCTCCTAATCGCGTAAGAGTAGCTAGATGGGCTGGCGACAGCCGTCGGCGAACTCCAGGAGTTCGCTCGACGCGACTCGCGGGTGCCGGACTTGTCGTGGTGATTGCGAGCGGCGCAGCGGGCTACCTGCTGCTGCCCTTCGTCACGCGCGCCCTGGTCCGTGCACTCACGCTGACGGTGAATGGATGTGTGTGGTTGGCGACTGCCATGGGCTCGGGCGCCGACCCGTGGACCATTCTGTCCGCTGTCGGTCGGGCGGCAGGCGACACCCTCGCCACGCGCGAGGTGTCCGGTGTGCTGCTCGCACTGGCGGTGATCGGCGCGCTGGCGTTCTACTGGCTGCAGCGGCTGCTCGGTTCTGATGAGGAGTCTTCCCGATGATGCGGATGGGCAGGTTGGGCGCGTGTCTCGCGCTCGCAATCATGTGCGGCGTTCACCCGGCTTCGGCACAGGACAGCCGCGACGAGGCGTTGCGGCGAACCGTCGAGCGAACCTTCGACGTGCTGCCACTGCGCGACGGCATCGCCCTGCAGCCGAAACGGCCGATGAACGGCATCCGTTCGGTGGAGATCACCGGCGGCACCATTGCCATCGATGGTCAGCCAGCGACTCGGGGCTGAGCTGCGCCAGAAACTCGGCGGCGATGCCGACCAGGTACTGCAGCTGTCATACCTTGGCGACGCGGCGCGCCGCGCGCTGTTCGCTCCCCGGGACCAGCGGCCGCCGCCACAGGCGCAACCGCCGTCACGACGACTCCCGACGTGGCGCCAGCGCCCGATGCGCCGGGCGTCGCGGCGGCGCCGGCGGATCCCGAACCGTCCCAGCCGCGTCGTGCCCGTCGGTCGTCGAGCGATCGTCGTCATGGCGACCGCGTCCGCATCGGCGGGAACGTCACGGTCGAACGCGATGAAGTAATCGACGGCGACGTCGTCGCGGTCGGCGGGTCGGTGCGCGTCGATGGCGAAGTGCAAGGTGACGTCGTGGCGGTCGGCGGCAGCGTCACCCTCGGGCCCGACGCGATGATCGAGCAGAACGTCACGGTCGTCGGTGGCCGGCTGACTCGTGACGCCGGCGCCGACGTGCGGGGCAAGGCGCAGGAGGTGATCGTGCCCGGACTCGAGTTCGGCAGCTGGTCCTGGCGCCGCAATCCGGTCGGCACCTGGTGGCAGACGATGCTCGGCTCGGCGTTCGCTTTTGTCGGCGACGCTCGCCCGTGTCGCCGTGCTGGGCCTGCTGGCGATGCTGGTGGTGCTCTTCGGCCGCGGTTACATGGAGCGGGCGGGCCAGGTGGCGGTCACCTCATCGCTGAAGGCCGGCGCGGTCGGGTTCCTTGCCCAGATCCTGTTCCTGCCCCTGCTCGTCATCACCATCGTCGTGCTGGTCATGACGATCGTCGGCATCCCTCTGTTGTTGCTGCTGCCGTTCGCCCTGCTCGCGCTGGCGGTGATCGGCCTGGTCGGCTTCACCGGCGTGGCGTACCGCGTCGGCGGCCTCGCGGTGGGTCGCTTCGGTGGCCCAGAAGACAACCCGTACGCGGTGACGGCAATCGGCGTGCTGCTGGTGATGCTGCCGGTGCTCCTGTCGCGAGTGGCGAGCCTTGGCGGTGGCGTGTTGTTCCCGCTGGCGATGGTGTTGGGAATTGCCGGGGTGCTGGTCGAGTACGTCGCCTGGACAGTGGGGTTTGGCGCGATGGCACTCAGCCGCTTCTCGCGGCGCGCACAGGCAACATCGACCTGCCGCCACTTCCGACAACGTAGGCACCTGATCGGGTGGGCAGGAGGGTCGCTGGTGGGGTGGGTGGGACTGGCAGTGAACCCAGAAGCCAGTCGCCGACGCCGGCTGGCTGACCTCTGAGTTCTGCTTTCCGCTTCTGCGTGCGGAACGCTGGCTACTTCTTCGCCATCTTCACGGGCGTCTTGAGCTCGCCCAGCTTGGTCGGCCATGTCTTCGGCCGACGTCGCCAGGCGCGTCGCCACGTCCTTGTCGATCGCCTGGATCTTGCCGTCCTTGCCGATGTAGAACGTCCAGCGGTTGGCGAAGCCGCGCTCGGTGAGCACGCCGTACGCCTTGGCCGTTTCCTTCGTCGGATCGCTCAGCAGCGGGAAGTCCGCCTTGTGCGCCTCGGCGAAGGCCTTGTTGCCCTGCGCGCCGTCGAGCGCATCGACGCTCGCCATGAAATACGAGACGTCGTACTTCTTGATGAGGTGACCGTTCTCCGCCAGCGACTTGCACTCGATCGTGCAGCCCTGCGTGAAGGCCTTCGGGAACCAGGCCAGCACGACCGCCTGCTTGCCCTTGAAGTCGGACAGCTTGTAGGTCTTGCCGTCGGTCGCCTGCAGCGAGAAGTCGGGCGCCGGATCGCCGACCTTCAAATCCGCCGCCATCGCCGGGGAAGCCGCCAGCCCGAGCCACCACCGCCATCGCAAACACTAGTGCTTTCATTGCTCCTCCTGAACCGAGAGACCTGCATCTTACCCCGTGAGCCATCATGACGCTCGTCATGAGCCCGAGGATCCCACCTCCCACGACTTCGCCCGTTCCACCGCCTCGGACCAGCGCTGCCGCAGCGACTCGTGCCGTCGGCTCGGCGCCATCGCCGGCTCGAACCGGCGGTCGACCTGCCACTGGCCGGTGAGGTCGTCGACCGACCTCCAGAAGCCAACGCCGAGTCCGGCGAGGTAGGCGGCGCCGAGCGCGGTCGTCTCGGTGACTGCCGGCCGGACGACCGGCACGCCGAGCAGGTCGGCCTGAATCTGCATCAGCGTGTTGTTCGCCGCGGCGCCGCCGTCGACGCGCAGCTCGGTCGCCGGGATGCCGCAGTCGGCTGCCATGGCATCGAGCAGGTCGGCCACCTGGAACGCGATGCTCTCGAGCGCCGCGCGCGCGATGTGCCCGGCCGTGGTGCCGCGGGTGAGTGCCGACGATGGCGCCGCGCGCGAACGGATCCCAGTGCGGCGCGCCGAGCCCGGCGAACGCCGGGCACGAAGTAGACACCGCCGTTGTCGGGCACGCGAGAGCGCGAGCGCCTCGACGTCCGCCGCGTGTGCGAATCAGTCCAAGGCCGTCGCGCAGCCACTGCACCACGGCGCCGCCGATGAACACGCTCCCTTCGAGGGCGTACTCGGTGCGTCCGTCGATCTGCCAGGCCACCGTGGTCACCAGCCGGTGTCGCGACGGCGTCGGCGACGTGCCGATGTTCTGCAGCAGGAAGCAGCCGGTGCCGTAGGTGTTCTTCGACATCCCCGGCGTGCGGCACATCTGGCCGAAGAGCGCCGCCTGCTGGTCGCCGGCGACCCCCGCGATCGGCACCTGCCCGATGCCGAGCGAGGTGGACGTCTCGCCGTAGACGCCGCTCGACGCGCGCACCTCCGGCAGCATCGACGCCGGCACGCCGAACAGCGACAGCAGCTCGTCGTCCCACTGCAGCGTGTGGATGTCGAACAGCATCGTCCGCGACGCGTTGCTCACGTCGGTCACGTGCTCGCGTCCGCTCGGTCAGCTTCCAGATCAGCCACGTGTCGACGGTGCCGAACGCCAGCTGCCCGGCCTCGGCGCGGGCGCGGGCGCCGTCGACGTGGTCGAGGATCCATCGGATCTTGCTGGCTGAGAAGTACGCATCGATGAGCAGCCCGGTCTTCTGCTGCACCATCGCGCCGGCGCCGTCGGCCTTCAGCCGCTCGCAGAATTCGGCGGTGCGGCGGTCCTGCCAGACGATCGCGTTGCAGAGCGGTTCGCCGGTGGTGCGGTCCCAGACCAGCGTCGTCTCGCGCTGGTTGGTGATGCCGATGGCGGCGATGTCGGTCGACGTGAGCGCGGCGCGCCCCAGGGCTTCGATGGCGACACCGATCTGCGACGCCCAGATCTCGTTCGGGTCGTGCTCCACCCAGCCGGCCCTGGGGAAGATCTGGGTGAACTCCTTCTGCGCCACGGCCCTGATGCGCCGTCGCCGGATCGAAGACGATCGCACGCGAACTTGTCGTGCCCTGATCGAGCGCAAGGATGTAGGCCATGGCGGAAGAGTCTACAATGGCCACCTTTCCGACGGAGGGAGCGCAGATGTCACGAGGTGTGGGTCGCGAGATGCTCGCGGAGTTTCTGGGCACGATGGTGCTGCTGACATTCGGTCTCGGCGTCGTTGCCCAGACGGTGCTCAGCAAGCAGGCAGCCGGGTCGATGCTGTCGATCAACATCTGCTGGGGCATCGCCGTGATGATGGGATGCTACGTGTCGGCCGGCGTCACCGGTGCGCACCTGAATCCGGCCGTGACAGTGGCGCTGGCGGTGCACCGCCGTTTTCCGTGGGCCAAAGTGGGTCCCTACGTTGCGGCGCAGTTGATCGGCGCGCTTGTCGCCTCGCTGATTGTGTTTCTCTCGTATCACGACGCGCTGACCGCCTTCGACGGCGGCGTCCGGCAGGTGTCAGGCGACCTGGGCACCGCCGGCATCTTCGCCACCTACCCGCAGGCGTTCACCACTATCCCGATCGGGTTCCTCAACGAGGCGGTCGGCACAGCGCTCCTCGTGGGCGTCATCCTGGGAATCACCGATTCGCGCAACTCGCCGGTGCCGAACGGGCTGGCCCCGGTGCTCGTTGGCCTGCTCGTCGTCGCCATCGGTGCCAGCTTCGGCTGGAACACCGGCTACGCCATCAATCCGGCGCGCGACTTCGGTCCGCGGCTGTTCACCGCCGTGGCGGGATGGGGCGGTGGCGTGTTCAGCGCCGCGAGCGGCTGGTGGTGGGTGCCGATCGTCGCCCCGTGCGTCGGCGGCGTCGCTGGCGGGTGGGTGTATGACGTGTGCGTGGGGCACCGGTTTCCAGACGCTCGGGTCGTGAACACGGAAGCGGTGTGAGGGGACGCATGTCGCGCATCACGTCAGTGCGTCATGGCATAGAGCACGGCGTTGACGCCGATGGCGTAGCCGCGCGGTGAGAACTGGTTGAAGTACTCGTGGTTCTCGCCCTCACGCTCCCACGTGTCGGCAACGTCGGTGTTGTGCGTCATGAACACCATCAGTCGCCCCTGCGCGTCCTGGATGCCGCGATAGTGCGGCTGGGCGCTGTCGTAGCCCCGCTCCGAGGTCGATCCGCTGTTGCTGTACCAGAACTGGATCGACGGCACCTGCAGGTATTCCTTCACGTCGTACAGCGTGTGCATGATCGGATGTTCGAGTGGCAGATCGACGATCGGGAACGTCGCTGGTGAGAGAACGCGTGAGATCTGCTGCGCCCACTGATCCCAGGCCTGGCTGCCCCAGTAGTCGTCCACCCAGAGGAACCCGCCCTTGAGGAAGTAGGCGCGAAGCGCCTGCACTTCTGTCTCCGAGAACTCGGCGGTCCCCACGTCCTCCATGAACAGCATGGGGCACTTGAAGAGCAGCGGATCGGTGAGCGACACCACGCTGTAGTTGGGCTGGCGGTTCTCGTTGAGCTTCACGTGCATGCGCGTGAGCTCGGCCAGCCGGACCGAGAAATTGTTGTCAGCGCCGGGGTAGTCGGTGCTCCAGCCCTGCCCACCAGGCTCGCGCGTGACGCTCGTGTAGAAGCCGCGGCAGTAGAGGAAGGAGCCGTCGAAATCGGAGGCTTTCACCCACTTCGGCGGTTCACGGTAGAAGCGCCCGCCGCCAGTCCAGATGCGCTGAGCGAAAGCCGCCGAGGCGGCAGCCAGCGTGACCAGCGCGAGGCAGACGGTCAGCCGCGTGACTCGCCTCACGGCCGTGCTCCCTCTCGCCGTGCCGGATGGCCCGCGCACATGATGCCAGTATGGGGAGTGGCTCCCGTCGGATCAAGGGTGAATCGAGGCTGTCCGCGAAGGGCCGGCCGTTGTAGGCTGTAAGCCATGCGCCGCCTCGCCGCATGTGTCGCGATGCTCGCCGGCTGCCTGACAGTGGCCATGTCGGCCCAGAAAGCGCCGTTGCCGGATCTTGGCCAGACGCTAGACGGTGTCGCCGAGTACCTGCAGGACTACTTCGCACGCGCCCAGAACATCATCTGCGACGAGACGGTGCGCGTACAGGCGCTGGGAGCGGATCTGTTCAGCCTCGAAGCACCGCCGCGAACCGTCCGCAACGAACTCCGGATCTCGTGGGAGCCGGTTGAAGGCGGCGGCATCAGCACCCCGCAGGTGCTGCGCGAACTGATCTCGGTGAACGGTCGGCCGCCTCGGATCAGGGACCGGGAGAGGGATGCCGATCGCTGCTTCGATCAGCACGCCATCTCCCCGGAAATCCTCGGCAGCCTGTTCCTGCCGGAGAACCGCGCAGACTATGCGTACCAGATTGCCGGCCTCGGAAAGAGCGGCGGGAGGCCTGCTGTTCAGATCGACATTCGGGAGGTCACGACTGGACCCGTGCAGATGAATGTCGACGGGGTCTGCTCCTCGTTTGGCAAGCCGGGAACGCTGAAGTGGCGCGCGTGGATCGACGTGGACAGTTACGCGGTGCTTCGCCTGGATCAGTCCCTCAGCCGCCAGTACGACGTGACGATTCCCGCCAATCGCAAGCTCGGTGTCCAGCGCCGCGAGATTACCGTTGAGCGCAGCGACGAGACCATCGTCTTCAAGCGGGTCGATTTCACGGAACCTGACGACACCATCATGTTGCCGGCAACGCGAGAAGCAGTGCAGGTGCTCCGAAATTCGTTCAGCCCGCGGGTGCGCACCAGCTTCACCTACCGCAACTACCGTCGTTTCATGACCAGCGGCCGTATCGTCCAGTAGTCCATCGCTTTGACGTTTTGACTCGCAAACCGTGGCGCCGCGTCCGCCGTTGTCCTACGACGGCTGAGTTGTCCGGCTTCAGGCCGTAGAATCGGGTGCGAGGCCCGCATGTTCCATACGTTCAGTGTATCTTTCCGACGACGCGTGCATCTGTGAGCCAACGGATATTCTTCCCGTCTCTACTCAGCGATCTTCGCGTCGCCACGCGTTTGCTGGTCGTCGACGACGTGCCGCAGAACCGCACGCTGCTCGAGCGCATGCTGACTGCCGAAGGCTACAGCGTCACGTCGGTGGGCGACGGCGCGACTGCACTGCGCCTGGTCGAGGCCGAGGCACCGGACCTGATCGTGTCCGACATCGACATGCCGAACATGAACGGCATTGAGTTCTGCCGGCGCGTGAAGGAGAACCCGGCGACGCGTCTCGTGCCCTTCATCCTGATCACCGGCCTCGCCGACCGCACCAATCGCATTGCCGGCATCGAGGCTGGTGCCGACGACTTCCTCGGTAAACCCTTTGACAGCCAGGAACTGAAGGCGCGTGTCCGCTCGCTGCTGCGACTGAAGCGCTACACCGACGAGCTCGACTCAGCCGAGTCGGTGATCATCAGCCTCGCGCTGACCGTCGAAGCGCGCGACCCCTATACCCGCGGTCACTGTCAGCGGCTCGCGGCCTACGCCATGCTGATCGGCGAACGCATCGGCGCCTCGGACGAACAGTTGTCGGCGCTGCATCGCGGTGGCTACCTTCACGATGTCGGCAAGATCGGCGTGCCCGATTCGGTGTTGTTCAAGCCGGCGTCGCTGACGCGCGACGAGTACGAGGTGCTCAAGCGCCACACCGTCATCGGCGACCGACTGTGCGGTGACCTCCGGGCCCTGTCGCTGGTGCGGCCGATTGTGCGCTCGCATCACGAACGGCTCGATGGCAGCGGCTACCCGGATGGGTTGAAGGGCGATGCCGTGCCGTTCCTCGCACAGATCGTCTCCATTGTCGACCAGTACGACGCCATCACGACGTCGCGCCCGTACCGTCAGGCTATGCCGCCTGAACGCGCCTTCGATGAATTGGCGCAGGACGTGAAGAACGGGTTACTGAACCCCGACCTGGTCGACATCCTGTATGCGATCGGGCAGGAGACGCTGGCGGCGACGGCGGGGGAGGCCGACAGGCTGGCCGCCGACATGGCCGCGATGTAGCGGCGAACGGGACGTCGTGTCTGGAGGCGTTGCTGGCGGGCTGGTCGACATGCAGGCGCGACTCGTCGCACAGAGCGGTTACGTTTGCCGCTTCTGCTCGTCGAGTCGCGCCTGCCCGAGTGGGACGCCATGCTGACGCGCCTGGCATCGGAAAGACCCGAAGAACAGCCTTGCCGCCAGGACGCTGAGGGCGGGCGAGATGCCCGAACAGCCTAGGTCGAGGTGCGGCGCACGCTCTCGGCGCGCGGCCCCTTCGGCCCATTGCCGATTTCGAACTCCACGCTGTCGCCTTCGCGAAGGTCGTTGATGCCTTCGCCATAGATGGCGCTCTGGTGGAAGAAGTATTCCTGTCCCTGGGCGTCCTTGATGAAGCCGAAGCCCTTGTCTACGCGCAGCGATCGAATCGTTCCTGTGGCCACGTGGTCTCCTTCAGTCGGGTGTTGCGCGTCCGCACGGACAGCGCAGGTTGAGCTCGGGCCCGGACTCGGCTGCAACACCGCAGCGAGTACCGAGCGGGAAGCGCTGCCCGACTCAAGTGGCGCGTTCCGTGGAGCAACGACGAGTCCGGGAAGTTCCCGGTGTGACGGGATTCTGACTTGGTGCGGAAGAGAGGATTTGAACCTCCACTGGATTGCTCCAACTAGCTCCTGAGGCTAGCGCGTCTGCCGTTCCGCCACTTCCGCAAGTGGGTGTGAACTTCCCGAACAGGGACTTCGAGTATACCGCAACACCATCTGTATCCGAACCCTCGACCTGTCCAGAACCTGATGGCCTGAACCCGGCAGCTATACTCGACCCATGGCCAAACGGGGACTCGCCATCGTCTTCACGCTGATCGGCGCCGCCATGGTGCTCTCGGCAGGAGCGTTCATCGCGCTGTACCTGCTGTTCGGGCGCACGCCGTCCGTGCCCGCCAATTCGATGCTCGTGCTGGAGGTCGGGGGCGACCTGTCGGAGAACACGCCGACCGACGTGGTGACCTACTTGCGCGGCGGACGGACCCCCACGGTGCGTGACGTCGTGGAGATGCTTCACAAGGCCAGGCGCGACCAGCGCATCGCCGGCGTCCTGCTGAAACCGACAGGGTTCACCTCGCCGTACTGGGGCAAGGTGCAGGAACTGCGTGACGCGGTGGCCGACTTCCGGCAGTCCGGCAAGCCGGTCTACGCCTACCTGGAATACGCCGACGATCGGAACTACTACCTCGCGACAGCGGCCGATCGCATCTTCCTCATGCCGTCGGCTACGCTCGACCTGAGCGGCGTTGCCACCTACGCGCTGTTCCTGCGCGGCACGTTCGACAAGATCGGCATCGTTCCCGACATGCATCACATCGGCGACTACAAGACCGCCGTCAACGCCTACACGGAGAAGACCTACACACCGGCGCACAAGGAGATGGACGAGTGGCTCAACCGCGATCTGTTCGAACAGATCGTGCACGTTGTGGCCGGGGCCCGGCGGAAGACCGAGGCGGAAGTGCGCACGCTGATCGACGAGGGGCCGTTCCTCGCGACAGATGCGCGGACGGCCGGTCTCATCGACGAGGTGGCCTACGAAGATCAGGCGATGGACAAGCTGCGACAGAGCCATGAAAGGCCCATGGGTACGCTGGCTGCCTCCGACTACTCGCGAGTCAGCGCCGAGTCGCTCGGTTTGAACAAGGGGCCGCGCATCGCCGTTATCTACGCCTCAGGCGCGATCGTCGGCGGCAACGGCGGCTTCGACCCGTTGAACGGGGAGCTGGTTGGCTCCGACACCCTCGTCGAGGCCATTCGTGATGCGCGCAAGGACCAGCGCGTGCGGGCGATCGTGCTCCGTATCGACAGCCCAGGCGGATCGGCCACCGCGAGCGATGCCATCTGGCGCGAACTGATGCTGGCGCGCGACGAGAACCCGAACCGGCCGCTCATCGTGTCGATGTCCGATCTGGCGGCGTCGGGCGGCTACTACATCGCGATGCCGGCGCAGGTGATCGTGGCGCAGCCGTCCACCCTTACCGGGTCGATCGGCATCTACGGTGGCAAGCTCGTGATGGGAGGGGCGTACGAAAAGCTCGGCGCCAACATCGAGTCGACCAGCATCGGTCGCCACGCCGAGATGGGGTCGCCCGCGCGACGCTTCAACGCCTCGGAACTGCAGAAGGTGGAATCGCAGCTGCGCGCGTTCTACACCGATTTCATCCGCAAGGCGGGAGAGTCGCGCGGGATGACACCGGACGAGATCGACCGACTCGGGCAGGGGCGCGTGTGGACCGGACGTCAGGCGCAGGAGAACGGGCTGGTGGACGAACTCGGCGGCCTCGACCGGGCCGTCGCGATCGCGCGCGAGCGGGCACAGCTGCCAGCCACCGGCGACGTGGAACTTGTCGCCTACCCGCGGCCTCGGAGCTTCTTCGAGATGGTGAGCGACGGTTTCGGGGGCGGCTCCGAAGCGGCAGTCAGTTCCTGGATGTCAGCCAATATGTCGCCTGACGAACGGAACGCCCTGCGGCTGCTCCGCGGCCCGACGTCGATGTTCCGACGCGGTGAAGCGCTGGCGCTGATGCCGTTCGTGTTCGTTCGCTAGCCCGCTGTCTGTCGTGCCCCGCTACTCCTTCAGCGAATTCGTCCTCTCGACGCGCCAGCGGGTGCTGCTGCGCGACGGCCGCGAGCAGCCGCTGATTCCGCGCTACTTCGATCTGCTGGTGTTCCTCGTCGAGCGCCGGCATGAGGCGGTGCATCGGCGCGACATCTTCGACCGCGTCTGGACCGACGTCACCGTGTCCGACAGTGCGCTCAGTCAAGCCATCCGCACCATTCGCCGAGTGCTCGACGATGACTCGAGGGAACCACGGTTCATCGCGACGGTCTCGCGCCATGGCTACCGCTTCATCTTTGCGGACGTTCGTGAAGAGGACGAGACTGCAGAGCCGCATCCGGCCAGACCTGTCCCGGCCGTTCCGGCACAGGCGGTTGTCAGCCCGCCGTTGTGGGCCGCAGCCGCAGCGCGCGCTGCACTGGCGGGGGCCGCGGCAGGCATGTTGGGGGGAGGGTTGCTCGCCAGCATGCCCGGAGGCGCATCCTCGTTCACAGTGGTGCCGGCGCTCGGTCTGGTCGGCGCCTGCTGCGGCGGGCTTGGTGGCGCGGGCGTCGGGGCGGGAATGTCGGCGGCCAGCGCAGCCGCCCGCTCCAATCGCGTGCTTGCACTGGTGCTCGGCGGCGCTGCGGGTGGCGGTGCCGTCGGGACAGCCGCGCAATGGCTGGCGCGATGGAGCCTGACGGCGCTCGTCGGCGTCCGGCTCGACCTCGGCGGAGGGCTGGAGGGGCTGCTTATCGGTGCGGCCGCGGGTCTCGGATTCGGACTTGCCACCATGCGACCGGCAGGACGGATCCGCATCGTGATGCTGACCGCCACCGCCTGTGCACTGGCCGCGCTGCTGTTGACGAGCCTGGGCCGCCCGCTCGTGGGTGGCACCATCCACAGGATCGCCTCCGGCTCCGCGGGCTCGCAGGCCGCCCTGACCCCCATCGGTCGCCTGCTTGGCGAACCGACCTTCGGCCCCATATCGAGCGCCATCCTCGGGACCGCGGAGGGTCTGCTGTTCGGGCTCGGCATCGGGTTCGGCCTCTCACGACAAAATCCCCCCGAATAACGGCCTCTCAGCCACATCTCACCTGGTGCTCACCGTTCGCTGAGGACTTTGCGGCCGCAGCTGCGTCACTCTCGCTGCGGCCATCGTCGCAGCAGCCGCGGGTTCCTGCGACCGCATTGATCAGCTCTTGGGAGGCGCGCGGACTGATGACGAAGATTTCAATCGGGCTTATTGTTCTGGCAGCCGGAGCGGGGCTGGTTGCGGCCGTTGTGACCGGGGTCACGACCTACACCGTGCTCACGACCGTGCCGCTCTATTCCGATGCGGAGAAGGTGCCGGCCGCTCGCGCAACGGCGGCGCCGCAGTGGGCTGACGCGATCGCGCAGGGGGAGCAGCATGTCCGCGCCAGCATGCTCGCGCAGAACCTGCCCGGCGTGTCAGTGGCCGTGGGAGTTGGCGGCGATATCGTCTGGGCCGAGGGGTTCGGCTGGGCCGACCTCGAGCGGAAGGTGCCTGTGACCGCTGGCACGCGGATGAAGATAGGAAGCGCGTCAACCGTGCTCTCCTCGGCCGCTGCTGGCCTGATGCTGCAGGAGGGACGCCTCGATCTGGACGAGCCGATCCAGCGGCATGTCCCGGACTTCCCGGAGAAGCCCTGGCCGGTGACGTTGCGCCAGGTCATGGGGCACGTGGCGGGGCTGAGAAGCGACGGCGGTGATGAAGGGCCGTTCCGCTCGACACACTGCGATCGGACGCTCGACGGATTGCAGCTCGTTGCTGACCGGTCGCTGCGGTTCGAACCCGGCACGGCCTACCGGTTCTCCAGCTACGGGTGGATCCTCGTGAGCGCTGCGGTGGAAGCTGCAGCCGGAGAACCGTTCTTCACCGTCATGCAGAAGCGTGTCTTCGAACCGCTCGGCATGCACGACACGATGCCTGACACCGAGCTGGTGGAGAACCGCGCCATGACCTACTTCCCGCGTATGGGAGACCCGCGGTACGGCAGCGATGGAGGCCCGAGGACGACAGACTACTCCTGCTACAGCGGAGGCGCGGCGTTCCTGTCGACGCCCTCGGATCTCGTGCGCTTCGGGATGGGCATCGGGAGTGGCACGCTGCTGGAGCCGGTCACGCTCCAACTGCTGCAGACGCCACACCGCCTGTCGTCCGGGCTCGAGACCGACTACGGGCTTGGCTGGGAGTTGCGCAGCGTCGCGATGTTCGGCCGACACATACGCCAGGCCGGCTACGAGGGAAGCTGGATGGGCGGACCGGTCGCCACGTTCATGATGCTTCCCGGCGGACTGGTGATTGCCGTGACCTCGAACATCGCCTACGCGGACACCCTCGGCATCGGGATGAAGATCGCCGAGCGGTTCGCCGAACCCGCGGTTGTTAACCGATGACCCGGGTAATCGCCTCGCGGTTGATGTCGATCTTCATCTTCTGCTTCGCCTTCACCATGTAGGCGCTGAAAAAGCGATTGCGGCGATCGTCGAGGATCTCGGTCCGGAACGTGTCGCGGTTCGAGGTGAAGTCGGACTCGCTGGTCTCGGCCTTGTCCACCACCTTCACGATGACGGCGCCGTTCGGCGTTGTCAGCACGTCGCTGACCGCGTCCTTCGGAAGCGTGAAGATCTGCGCCATCACATCGGGCGCGGCCCCCAGGTCGGGCAACGGCGCATCAGCGGTGATGAACTCGGTCAGCTTCGGCTCGATGCCGGCCGCCTTGGCCACCTTGTCGAAGTCGGCCGCGGCCTTCAGCTTCGTGACGGCGTCGGCCGCCTTCAGCTTGGCCATTTCCAC
The DNA here is from genome assembly GCA_963722395.1 of uncultured Acidobacteriota bacterium. GTDB lineage: Bacteria > Acidobacteriota > Vicinamibacteria > Vicinamibacterales > CAVVIG01 > CAVVIG01. Next base: position 86,241 of record CAVRLS010000004.1, read on the forward strand.
GGCCTTGTTCTTGAGCACGGTGTCGCGGACGCGGTCCTTCACCTCTTCGAGCTTCGGGATGTAGGAGTCCTGCTTGCCGGTGACCGTCTCCACGACGTAGCCACGGCCAGTGCGCAGTGCGGTTGTCACCTCGCCGTCGCCGAGCGTGAACGCCCGTGCCGTCATCTCTGGCGCCGCGCCGACGCCGAGAATCGGTTCATCGCGCGCGAAGAAGCCGCTCTCCTGCACCGTCAGACCATTGGCCTTCGCGGCGGTCTCGAGATCGGCTGCCTTCTTCACCTGCGTCTCGAGCTTCTGCGCCAGCGCGGTGGCTTCAGCCTGCGCTTTCTCGGACTGGATCTGCTCGGTGAGCTGCTGCTGCACTTCCTCCATCGGACGCACCGAACCGGGCTTCTTGTCGGTGAGCTTGATGATGTGGAAGCCGAACTGCGTCTTCACAAGGTCGCTGACCTGACCAGGCTCCATCGCGAACGCCACGGCATCGAACTCGGCCACCATGCGGCCACGGCTGAAGAAGTCGAGATCGCCGCCGTTCTTGTTGTTCGAGTCGTCTTCGGAGTACTTCGTCGCGAGTTCCGCGAAGTCGGCGCCGCCCTTCGCTTCCTTCAGTATCTCCTCGGCCTTTGCCTTCACGACAGCCTCGTCCTTGCCTTCGGTCTTCAGGAGGATGTGGCTGGCACGCACCTGCTCGGGCGTGGAGTACTGCTGGATGTTGTCGTTGTAGGCCTTGCTCAGGTCGGCCGGTGTCACCGTGACCTTCGCACGGAGGGCGTCGATGTCGACCAGCACGTACTTGACCTTGCGCTTCTCGGGAATGCGGAAGTCGGCCTGGTGCCCCTCGAAGTAGCTTGTCACCTCGGCGTCGGTAGCCGTGACGTCGGGACGGTAGCTGTCGGCGTTGAAGGCGACGACGGCAAGCTTCACCTTGTCGTTGCGCCGGCGGTACTCGGTCTGGAGTTCCTTGTCGGAGACCGACATCCACTCCGTCACCGAGGCGCGCAGCTTCTCGAGCACCAGCGAGCGCCGGATGCTGTCCTCGAAGTCACGCGTCGAAAGGGGTGGACTCTGCGACGCCAGCAACTGCTGGTAGCGCACCTGGCCGATGAAGGCCCCGTTGTCCTGGAACGCCGGGATCGCGTAGATGCGCTGCGCCACCTCCGCGTCCGTCACTGTGATGCCGACCCGTTCCGCCTCGGACAGCGCCGCGCGCTCGTCCACCAGCTGCTGCAGGATCTGCTGGTCGATGCCAAGCTGCTTCAGCAACTGGTCGTTCATCTGGCCACCGTAGGCCGACCGGTACGCCTGCATCTGCGCCTGATAGGTGCGGATGAACTCGTCCGATCGGATTTCGTGTCCCTCGACCGTCGCCACCGTGTCGATGGGAGATGTCGGGGCAGTCCCTGCGGCTCCACTCAGGAAGTCGGGGATATAGAACACTACGAACGCCAAACAAACGAGCGCCAGGCTCCACTTGAGCCAGTTTCGATGCTGACGCATCCGGTCGAGCATGGTCATCGGGGATCCTCGGAAACGCCCATGGTAAGCCAGTACGTTCCGATGTGGCAAGGGTCAGTAGCAGGACCCTATGGTATATTTCCCGTGGATAGAAGAACTTAGCGTCTGGCGGTCGAGCCGGGCGCTGCGACCGGATGCCTTCAGCACGTCGAGCGACGGGATTGTCCGCCAAAGGACGGCGGGCTGGTGCCGCGGGCACCCCCCGTCGGCTGTACGGTGATCTGCCGCTTGCCTCCCGCCTTCGCTCCAGGCAGCGCGAACTCTACGCCACCCTGTCCCGCCGCCATACCCTGCTCGATCTGATTCAGGCGCTTCATGCCTCCCACGAACCCGAGCTGATCGCGCGGGCGATTCTCGATCGCGTCGCCTCCTGGCTGCCACTGACCTGCTGGGCGCTCGTGTCGGTCGAACCGCAGCAGGTACACCTCTCGATCCTTGCAGACGTCGGTCTCGCACCCGAGTTCGGCCCGGCGATTTACGCCTCGGCGGCCTGGGTGGCGCGGCACGACCAGCCGTTGATGGCCGGCGACCTTCGCGCCGACACCCGCGTCGAGCACGCTGACGCAGTGGCGGTGGTGGCCTGGCCGCTCCGCGGCCGCGGGCAACTGGTCGCTGTGCTGGTCGGAGTGGACAGCGGCGTCTCGGCGGCCGCGCCGGCGCTCGGCCCCGCAACGGCGCAGGCCCTCGATGCGCTGCTGGGTCCCGCAGGTTACGCGCTCGACACCGCGCAGCTCCTCAAGCGCACCGAGGCGCTGTCAGTCACCGACGATCTGACCCGTCTTTACAACGCGCGCTACCTGAATGTGGCGCTCCGCCGCGAAACGAGACTGGCCTGCCGCAATTCGCGTCCACTTTCCCTGCTATTCATCGATCTGGACGGCTTCAAATCGATCAACGATAACCATGGACACCTTGCGGGCAGCCGCGCGCTGGTCGAAGCCGGCGCCGTCATACGCGGCAGTGCCCGTGAAACCGACATCGTTGCCCGGTTCGGCGGCGACGAGTTCGCATTGCTCCTGCCGGATACCGGGTTGCCGGGCGCCCTGGCCGTCGCCGAGCGCATCCGCGACCGTATCGACCGGCACCGGTTTCTGGCTGCAGACGGCCTCAGTATTCACCTCACCGCGTCCGTGGGTATAGCCACGTTGCCCGATGTGGCCGTGGCCGCGGACGAGCTGGTGCAGGCGGCGGATGCCGCCATGTACCGGGTAAAAGTTCGCGGGAAGAATGGTATTCAGGCCGCGGCCGCAAGCCGATAACCAGGCCGTTTCATTCCGAAGGAGTTGGCAGTTTGAGTCTTCGTTCGATGCTTTCGTTGTTCTCGAGTGACCTGGCGATCGATCTCGGCACCGCAAATACCTGTGTGTACGCGCGCGGCAAGGGGATCGTCGTCAACGAACCCTCGATCGTGGCCATCAACAAGGTGAATGGCCGCGTGGAAGCGGTCGGCAAGGAAGCGAAGGAGATGCTGGGCCGCACGCCCGGCAACATCGTCGCCATCAAACCGATGAAGGACGGTGTCATCGCCGACTTCGAGGTCACCGAGAAGATGCTGACCTACTTCATCAAGAAGGCGCACAACCGCAACGTCTGGGTGCGGCCACGCATCGTCATCGGCGTGCCGAGCGAGATCACGCAGGTGGAGAAGCGCGCCGTCAAGGACAGCGCATATCGAGCCAAGGCGAGCGAGGTCCACCTCATCGAAGAAGCGATGGCCGCCGCCATCGGCGCGGGCATGCCGATCACCGAGCCGTTCGGCAACATGATCGTCGACATCGGCGGCGGCACCACCGACATCGCCGTCATCTCGCTCGCGGGCATCGTCTACAGCAAGGCGGTGCGCGTCGCCGGCAACGAGATGGACGAGGCGATCATCGGCTACATCAAGAAGACCTACAATCTGCTCATCGGCGAACGTACGGCCGAGCAGATCAAGATGGAACTCGGGTCGGCCTTCCCGCTGGAAGAGAAGCTGACCATGGAGATCAAGGGACGGCACCTGATCGAGGGCGTGCCGAAGACCATCACCATCAGCGACGCCGAGATTCGCGAGGCGCTGGCCGAAACGGTCAACGTCATCGTCGACGCCGTCCGCGTGGCACTCGAGCGTACACCTCCCGGAACTGTCAGCGGACATCGTCGACCGCGGCATCGTCCTGACGGGCGGCGGTTCGATGCTGAAGAATTTGGACAAGCGTCTTCGCGAGGAAACCGGGCTGCCGCTGGCCATGGCCGAGGACCCGCTCTCGTCGGTCGTGCTTGGCGCCGGCAAGATGCTGTCCGACTTCAACCTGCTCCGGAAAATCTCGATCGACTGAGCGCCGGCACCGTCGGCTCTGCCACGCGCATCCGTGGCGAGTCCGGCCGCGCCCGCTTTCGTTGCGTGCTTATGGCCCTTCTGGATGTCCGGCTCCGCGCCGGTTACCTCTTTCTGGCGGTTGTGATCGGCCACCTCGTGCTGATCTCGGCTCAGGTGAACTCGCGGACCGGCGTGCCCATACTCGAAACCGTCACCTTTGGCACGTTTGCCGAGGTGCAGCGCGGGACGTCGGCGTTGCTGAACGGCGTGCGGGGGGCGTGGAGCGGTTACATCGCCCTTCGGAACGCGCGCGAAGAGAGCGAGGCGCTGCGGCAGGAACTGGCGAGCGCCCAGATCGAGATCCAGCGGCAGCGGGCACTGGCGGACCGGTCGCGCAGCCTCGAGTCGATCCTGCAACTCGGCAGCAGCACGGAGTTGCAGACCACCGCAGCCCAGATTATCGGCGCCTCGGCCATTCCCGATTTCCGTACGGTCACCATCAACAAGGGCAGTTTCCTCGGGCTGAAGGCCGACATGGCCGTGCTCGGTCCCAAGGGCGTGGTCGGCCGGGTGGTGATGGCCGGGCCGCGTGCCTCGCGCGTCCAGTTGCTGGTCGATCGCAACGCGGCCGCAGGCGCCCTGATCGAGCGGTCGCGCGCGCAGGGCGTCGTGGTGGGCGCCGGCGACAACCGGCTGCGACTCGAGTTCGTGTCCGACATATCGGACGTGGCCGTGGGCGATCTCGTCGTCACCTCCGGCATCGACGGGATCTATCCCAAGGGATTCGTCATCGGGCAGGTCGACGCGGTCGAGAAGTCGGGCGTGACCTACCGGACCATCGGCATCCGTCCGGCCATCGACTTCTCGGCGCTGGAAGATGTGCTGGTGGTGCTGACGCCAACTCAGGCGCAGCAGGTCGAGGTGACCGAACCAGGTGCGGGGGTAGGCGCGGAGAAGCCCGAGTGAAAGCGGCGTGGGTTGTCCTGGCGACGGCTGCGGCCATTGCCATCCAGACCACCGTCGACCGCTGGCTGGCGGCCGGCGCCGTCGATCTGGTGCTGGTCGTCGTGGTCTATAACGCGCTGGCCTCGGGGCGACTGACCGGCCTCGTGGCCGGCAGCTTCGCCGGCCTCGTGCAGGACGTGCTGTCGGGCGGCGTGCTCGGGATGGCCGGTCTGTCGAAGACGGTGGTGGGCTATCTGTCCGGTATCGTCGGCACCCAGTTCATCGTGACGCACTCCGCGTCGCGCTTCGTGGTGTTCTTCCTGGCGACGGTGCTCAACGCCGTGATCTTCATGGGACTCTACCAACTGCTGGGTCTCAGGCACTTTGGCGCCCCGTTCGCCGCCGTCGCCGTCCAGGGGGTGGGTAACGCGGTCGTCGGCGTGCTCGCGTTCAAGGTGATTGAGGTCCTGCCTGGGGCGGTCGAGCGGCGTCGCGCGGCCAGGCGCGGGATCCGCCGATAAGGTGTTCGGTGAAGTTCTCTCGTAGAGTCCGGCTGTGGCCGGGCCGTTTCGTGCGAGTATTTTCCTGATGGCATTTCACGAGGAACGGCAGAGCGTCGGACTCAGGCTGAGCGTCCTCCAGTACTTCACCGTGGTGCTGTTCTGGGTCCTGGCCGTCAGCTTCTGGTACCTGCAGGTCGTGCAGCACGACCGCTTCCAGGAGATGGCAGCGAACAACCACCAGCGCACGCTGCCGCTGCGCGCCCCGCGCGGCGTGCTCTTCGACCGCGACGGCAAGGTTCTCGTCGAGAACCGCCACTCCTACAGCATCTCGATCGTCCGCGAGCAGACCAAGGACCTCGACCGTACGGTCCGGCTGCTGGCGCAGGTCCTCGGCCTCGAGGAAGGGTCGGTGCGCGACATCGTTGAGCGTCACCGCCGCGAGCCCTCGTACCGCCCGATCACCATCGTCCAGGACGCGTCGCTGGCCCAGGTGGCAGCGGTCACCGCCCGCCGCCTTGCGAGCGAACTCCCCGACATCGTCGTGCAGGAGGTGCCGACCCGTCAGTACCCCGAAACGCTCGCCGCACATCTTTTCGGCTATGTCGGCGAAGTCAGCGACTCGCAGGTGGCCGGTGCCGCCGACCTGAAGAGCGGCGACATCATCGGGCAGTCGGGTGTCGAGAAGGTCTACAACGCGCTGCTGATGGGCGAGGACGGTGCGAAGCGGGTCGTCGTCAACAGCACCGGGCGTGAAGTGCGGACGCTCGAGGAGGTTCGTCCGACCGAGGGCAAGCGGCTGCAGTTGACCATCGATTTCGACATCCAGAGAGCGGTCGAGGATGCGTTCGACGCGGTCGGCGACTTCAACGGCGCTGCTGTCGTGCTCGATCCGTCGAACGGCGACGTGCTCGGGTTCACCAGCCGTCCAGCCTACAACCCGAACGCCTTTTCGTCGGGCATCGACCGCGCCACCTGGGCAGCGCTGACCACCGACGAGGACCGGCCGCTGAACGACCGTGCCATTCAGGGGCGGTACTCGCCAGGCTCGACGTTCAAGATGGCCGTGGCGCTGGCGGCGCTGGAAGAAGGGATCATCACTCCCGACTTCCGGGTGAGTCTGTCCCGGCCACGCCACGTTCTACGGCCACACCTTCGGCTGCTGGAACAAGCGCGGCCACGGCTCGATGGACCTGCGGCACGCCATCGAGCAGTCGTGCAACGTCTACTTCTACACCATCGCCAACATGACCGGCGTCGACAAGATCAACAAGTGGGCAACCCTCCTCGGGCTCGGCGTGAAGAGCGGCATCGACCTGCCGAACGAAGTGCAGGGGCTGGTGCCGTCCACCGAGTGGAAGCAGCGCGTCAAGAAGGAGAAGTGGTACGCCGGCGAGACCGTGTCGGTCGGCATCGGCCAGGGCGCTGTCGCCGTGACGCCGGTCTCGATGGCCGTCTACATGGCGACGCTGGCCAACGGCGGAACTCGCGTCACCCCGCACCTGCTCAAGGCGGTTGACGATGGGATGGGATGGAAGCCGCTTCCGACGCCGCCACCGCAGTCCGTCGTGACCATCGACCCGGACAAGCTGCAGGCGATTCGCGACGGCCTCTTCATGGTCGTGAACGGCCACGGCACCGGACGGAACGCGCAGCTCAAGGGATACGATGTGTCGGGCAAGACCGGCACCGCCCAGGTCATCTCCAACGCCGGCAAGGCCGCGGCGGCGGGCAACACCACCAGGGACCTGCGCGACAACGGCTGGTTCCCGTTCTTCGCGCCGCGTGACAATCCGAAGATTGCCGGCGTGGTCTTCCTCGAACATGGCGTTCACGGTTCGAACGCGGCGTCGATTGCCAGGCACATCATGGACACCTTCTTCGCCAAGCAGGAAGGGCGTCCGCTGCCGCCGAAGCCGGTCATTGTTCCGAACGTGAAGCCGTAGCGGTTACCAGGACCACGTGTTCGAACGACGCCTCTACCACCACATCGACTGGGCGCTGCTCATCGCCCTCTTCGCGCTCTGCGCGATCGGTGTGGCGATGATCTTCAGCACCACCGCGGATCCCACCCGGGCTAACTCGCACCTGTATGTTACGCAGCTGTACGCCATCGGCCTCGGCACCATCGCGATGGTGGTCACGCTGTCGATCGATTACCGCTGGTTCACCGACAAGTCCCATCTCCTCTACATCGCATTGCTCGCGATTCTGCTGTACGTGCTCTTCCTCGGCACGGTACAGATGGGAGCGCGCCGGTGGATTGCGCTCGGCGGGTTCAACCTGCAGCCGTCGGAATTCGCCAAGGTCGGTGTGGCGCTGGCCCTCGCCAAGTACTTCGGCGAGACCCGCGGCATGCCTGCCTGGAGCGATCTCGCGATTGCCGGCGGCCTCACCTGTCTGCCACTGGCGCTGATTGCAAAGGAACCGGATCTCGGCACGGCCGTCACGCTCATTCCCGTGTTCCTGGCCATTGCGTATCTCGCAGGCATGCAGATGCGCATTCTCGGTTACATGGCGCTCAGCCTTGTGCTGATCGCGCCGGTGGCGTGGAAGTTCGCGCTGAAGGATTACCAGAAGAGTCGGATTTCGACGTTCATCGACCCCACACAGGACGCAAGAGGCGCCGGATACCAGCAGATCCAGGCGCGGATCACCGTGGGGTCAGGCGGATTGGCGGGCAAGGGGTACATGCAGGGGACGCAAGGTCAGTTGCGGTTCCTCCCTGTGGCTCACAACGATTTCATCTTCTCGGTGCTGGCCGAGGAACAGGGCTTTGCCGGCGTGCTCGTGGCGCTCGGCCTCTATTTGTTCGTGATTCTGCGTACGCTCGAGGCGGCCCGTCTGGCCAAGGACCGCGTCGGCTCCTATCTTGTGCTCGGTGTGCTCGCCAGCTTCACCTTCCAGGTGGTCTACAACATCACCATGTCGGCCGGGTTGGCACCCGTGAAGGGACTCACACTACCGCTCATGAGCTATGGAGGCTCCTCGATGATCGCCACGCTCGCTGCATTTGGGCTGGTGCTCAACGTGAGAATGCGCAGATTCACGAACTAACCTTTTCAGGCGATAGGCAGTAGGCGCCCACCGCCCACCGCCCATGGCCCAGGAGTTCGTGCATGACCAAGGAGATGATCATCTCCTCCAATGGCCACGAGACGATGGTGGCCATCCTCGAGGACGATCTCGTCGCGGAGATCTTTGTCGAGCGTGAGCGGCACCGCGGTGTCGTCGGCAATGTCTACAAGGGCCGGGTGTCGAAAGTGCTTCCCGGCATGCAGTCCTCCTTCATCGATCTCGGGCTCGAGCGCGACGGCTTCCTCTATGTCGCAGAGGTCGTCGACACCCTCGAGGAGTTCGAACGGCTCGAAGGCGGCGATGAGGACGAGCTCAGGGCGCAGGAGGGGCAGGACGGACAAGAGGGACAGAAGACCGCTGCCCGAAAGCGCGAAGAGCCGAAGGAGCAGCCGCGCATCGAAGACCTGCTCAAGGAAGGGCAGGAGATCCTCGTCCAGGTGGTGAAGGAGCCGCTCGGCACCAAAGGCGCCCGGCTCACGTCACACGTCACCATGCCGGGGCGCTTCCTGGTCTTCATGCCGACAGTGGACCATGTCGGTGTGTCCCGGAAGATCGACTCGCGCGACGAGCGCGCGCGGCTGCGCGGCATCGTCAAGGAGTTTCGCGAGTCGCACGGCTTCACCGGCGGCGTCATCATCCGCACGGCGGCAGCCGGCAGGCCCAAAGAAGACATCATCAGCGACCTCGAGGCGTTCCACGCGATCTGGACCGACATCCGCCAGCGCATGGAGTCGTCGCGGGCGCCCGCCGTGGTCTACCGCGAGCAGAGCCTCGTCGGCAAGCTGCTGCGCGACCTGCTGACCGAGGATTTCCAGGCGATTCGCATCGATCACCCGCAGGAGTACCAGCGCACCCTCGAACTGGTGCAGCGGATCCTGCCGAACCTCGCGCCGAAGGTAAAGCTCTACAGCAAGCCGTTCCCAATCTTCGAGGAGTACGGCGTTCAGGCCGAGATCGACAAGGCGCTGAAGAGCAAGGTGTGGCTGAAGTCGGGCGGGTCGATCGTCATCAACCAGACCGAGGCGCTGGTGGCGATCGACGTAAACACGGGCCGTTACGTCGGCAAGAAGAACAGCCAGGGCCGGCTGGAAGACACCATCGTCAAGACGAACCTCGAAGCGGTGAAGGAGATCGTGCGGCAGGTGCGGCTGCGCGACCTCGGCGGCATCATCGTCCTCGACTTCATCGACATGGAGGAGAAGAAGAACCGGCAGAAGGTGCTGGCGGCAGTCGAACTGGAACTGAAGAAGGACCGGTCACCGTCGAAGGCGCTGCAGGTGTCCGACTTCGGCCTCATCATCATCACCCGCAAGCGCGTGAAGCAGAGCCTTGAACGCGTGATGACCGAGCCGTGTCCCGTACTGTTCTGGCACCGGCACCATCAAGAACACGTCGACGATCTGTTACGAGATCCTCTCCGAGGTGAAGAAGATCGGCACCGACCTGAACGGTCAGCGGCTGCTGCTGCGGGTGAACCCGGAGATTGCGCGCGCGTTGAACGAAGAGGAACGCGACGTCTTGAAGGACCTGAAGGCGTCGCTCGGCAAGGACGTGGCGGTGAAGCCCGACTTCCTGCTGCACCACGAGCAGTTCGATGTCATGGCGGTGTGAGAGAGGCGGGTCGGGGCTGGCGAGGCAGGTCGGGCAGGACGGCGGCGAGTCGCGAGGTCTTCTCCGACCCGCCCCCGCCACGCCTACCCGCCCTGCCGCCCCGCGTTCTACGCCGCCGGCGGCATGTGGATGATGTAGTTGGTGCCGCGACGATTGATCCAGACCCGCACGTAGTCGTTCCCCTTCAGCAGATCGACCCGGACGCCGCCGCGCGCCGGCTGCGGTCCCTTGGCGATCGACTTGACGTCGGCATCCGAGACGACCGTCGCCACTTCACGCCCGACGACCTTGCCGGCCCGCACGAATTCGACATAGCGCTCCGCTTCCGGCGACTGTCCGACGACCGGCTTCGGCTCGTCGGTGGTGAGCCGCACCTGATAGGTGCCGGCTGCCAGCGGCTGACCGTCGGCGGTCACCTTGCGGTTCAGCGTGACGCTACCGAGGGCCGTGGTGGCTGGCGTCGTCTGGGCCGAAATTACGAGCGGCGTCGCCAGACTCATGGCGAGTGCGGCCGCGAAAATCACTTTCTTCATTGCGCCTCCTGCAAATCACAGTCGTGCTGTTCTGTGTGCATTATAAGACCTGAGCAATCGCGGTGCCGAGCCGATCGCTGGCCGCATGGGTCAGCGGGCGAGGCGGCGTGTGGAACCTGTCCACTCGAGTGCATGGAACGGCTGCACACGAGCGCCTCGGAAGGTGACGCCTTCAGCGCACCAGCAGCGAGCGCTTCAGCTGCTCGTGGCCGCTGTAGCCGCCGAGCCGGCCGCCCGCCGCAATCACCCGGTGCGCCGGCAGATCGGGCCGTCCGCCTTCGCTCATGATGTTGCCGACAGCCCGCGCCGCACCCGGGCGACCAGCCATCGCGGCGACGCCGCCGTAGGTGGCAACCCGACCGGGCGGTATGCGTCGCACAACTGCCAGCACCCGCGCCTTGAAGACGCTCGCCTCGGAAGCGAGCGCTCGCGTCCGGACAATGGTCCGCGGCTGACGCGTCAGCGCAGGGCCTCGGTCAACGTGCGTCCTTCGGCGGTTGGCAGCGCGACGCCGGCGACCGCAGCCAGCGTCGGCGCGAGGTCGGCCGGGGACGCGGGCGCGTCGTAGCGTCCGGCCTTGATGCCGCGGCCGAACATCACCAGCGGCACCCGCTGATCCTCTGCATTGGCGCTGCCGTGCGTTGTGCCGGCCCCACTGAACACCCAGCCTGGCTTGAGCGCAAGAATCAGGTCACCGCTCCGCCCCTTGACGTAGCTGAGGGCCGCAGCGCGCAGCAGCGGGTCGGACGCCTTGGCGGCATTCGCCACTTCGTCCGCCGTAAATACCTTCTGTACGCCAGGAACCGTGGCCATGGCGCTGACTATCGCCTGAAGTGTGCCCGGCCGCCGACGGAACTGGTCGTAGACCCCAGGCTCGAAGTAGAGGTCGTTACCGTTCAGGCGCGACAGGTGCTTGCCCAGGCCGACGTCGCGCACCGCGCGCGCTTCGCCAGCATTCAGAATGGCGCTGGCGCTGACACGCCCGCCATCGCGGCCGGCCTTTCGCAATTGTTCCGGCATCTCCGCCACCCCGTGGTCGGAGGTGAGGCCCAGGACGTACTCCCCGGGGCCCACCAGCCTGTCCAGCTCGTTCAGCAGCGTGCCAACTGACCGGTCCAGGTTCGCGAACATGTCCTGCACCTCATGGCTACGCGGACCGAACGAATGACCGACGAGATCAGGACTGGAGAAGCTGACGCCCAGGAAGTCTGGCCCGTCGTGCTTGCCGAGTTGCATGCTCTCGACCAGTCCGGCGGCCATGCGCGCCACATAGGCGTCGGCGTACGGGCTGTGCTGCCACTGGTCGAAGTAGCTCGCATCGGGACGGCCGTTCTCGCCTCGCAGCGGATGCGGGAAGGTGGAGGTCCATCCCTTCACGGCCGCTTCCGCGAGGCCGTCATCGGGACCCTGATACTGCGAGAGCGGCAGCATGCGCGTCCAGACCTTGTCGAAGTCGGCGTCGAGCGGGTTGGCGGTTGTGTAGGCCTTCACCGCCGGAACCGGTTCCTTCGCGTACGCCGTCGACGTCTCCCAGCCATCGAGCGACTCGGAAATCCAGGTCACGGCGTCGCCGCCTCGGCCGGCCATCATGATGGCGCTGCGCGCCTTCAGCGCCAGCGTCACCACCCGCCCGTTCTGTGCCCGGAGCTGATCGGCGAGGGTGGGCGCCATCAGGCGCCCCGGGCCGGTGCGGCTCCTGCCCTCCCGGTTGTAGGGTATGAGGCGCACCTGCTGGTCGTCCGTGCACGGAATGACAGCGCCCCGCTCGCGGTCGAACCAGGTGTTGGCAAAGACACCGTGCGTGCGCGGGTAGGCGCCGGTGGCAACCGTTGCATGGCCGGCGCAGGTAACGGTCGTGAGGTAGGGATAGGCCGCCCGGGTGAACCAGGCGCCCTGGTCCACGAGACGTCGCAGGCCGGACGACCAGGTGTCGTGGAACCGCTCGACGTAATCGGCACGCATCTGATCGATGACAACCAGGACGACCAGCTTTGGCGCCGCTTCGGCTGCCGACAGCAGAACAGACGCTGCGACGGAGACCGCACACCCGATCAGGATTCGACGCATGGATTTCCTGTTATAGCAGCGTCAGCGGGTCGACGCCTACACGCGCCGGATCGGCGTCTTCCGCGATCTGCGGCGCCAGCAGACCCTGGTCCACGAACTCCCAGAGGTGCACATCAATGGGGCGTGACAGCCGGGTGCCGTGGCGGTCGATCACGATGCGGATGTGAGGGCGATGCGGGTCGGGTGCGTGGGTGGTCACGACCACCGCGATCTCGCCGCTCGTCAGCGTCACCAGGTTGCCTGCCGGGTAGATGCCAATCAGTCTGGTAGACGCGGGTCGACCGCATCGCATCGTAGACATCGGCAATCGAGCAGAGCATCGTGCCCAGGTTGAGCGAGGGGCGCTTCATCCCTTCCGGGTGGCCGCTGCCGTCGAGCCTGAGATGGTGTTCACAAGCGACCGGGGCCAGCGTCGGCACGTCCGGCGTGCCGCGCAGAATCTCGGCGCCGTCGATGGTGTGCCGCTTGATCACCGCGAACTCCTCGGCGGTGAGCGCGCCGCTCTTGTTGAGTACCTCGAGCGGTGTCTGGATCTTGCCGATGTCGTGCATCAGGGCAGCCAGCCGGAACTCCCGCAGCCGCGGGCCGTCGATGCCGAGCGCGCGCCTGCGCCATGACCAGGATGGACACATTCACCATGTGGGTAAACGTGTAGTTGTCGTATTCGCGCAAGGCCGTCAGCGCCAGCAACGCCGTCCGGTTCTGCGAAACCGCCTGCGCGAGGCCGTCCACCGTCTGTCGCGCCACGATCACGTCCGGCGTTCCTTCGGCTTTCGTGGTGTCCCACACGCCCTCGGCGGAACGCACCGCATCGGCATAGATGCGACGGAAGCTCGCCATGTCCGCCGTCGCACCGTCGACCCGTTCCGCCACGCGGACTCGGCGCGCGGCACCGGCACCTCATCGACGATGAACTCGGCGTCCACAATGCCAACGACAAGCGTCGGCGACAGCGTGTGCATCGCCTCGACGGCACGGTACAAGCTGTCCAGGTTTCTGCTGATGATCGGGTGGCCCTTCGAATACAGCTGCCCGGCGCGCAGCGAGGCCGAGAGCCGGCGGAGCAATTCCTCGGCGAGCTGCGGCCGTGGCAGCGGCATCAGCGTTGCTCCCCGCGTGTGCGGTGCCTGATCGCCTCGAGATGCCGACCTGCAGCACGGCGCACGCCGCGCGAGCCACGTGCCGCGGCATGTTCGAGCGTCTCGACGGCCGTCGCCGTTCCGACCCGTGCCAGCGCCGCCGCCGCGACCGAGCGCAGCGTGCTCGTGCGTCGTGGAGCCCACCACTCGCCGCGGTTCAGCGCGGCCGTCAGCGCCGGCACCGACGCAGGACCGTGCGACTGCCCGAGCAGTTCGAGTGCCCGCATGTACACCCAGACGTACGGCTCGTCGGCGTACTGCGTCAGCAGCGTCTGCGCCACCCCTGCCATCGCTGCTCGAAGCCGGCATCACTCGCTGCGTCCTCCGCGGCCGACGCGCGGGCCATCGATACCAGGCGCTCGCGCCGGTCACCTTCGACCACGAGTGATTGGAATGCCTGCACGACGCGTTCGAGGGACGCGCCGAAGCCGGGCGCGTGCTTTGCCACGAATCCGCTGATGGCGGTGTCGCTCATGCGGCCGAGCACGGCCTGCAGTGTCGGCTCGTCGGGGTTCGCGCCAGGTGCAGCGGCGCGTGGCTGGGTGAGCGTGGCGAGCAGGTCCGGCGTGAGCTGCGCGATCGCTTCCGCCAGGTCCCGCATCACCGCGTCCGTCCGCTCCGCCGCCCGCGTCGTAACCGCCCGCACCAGACCGCCAAGCAGCCTGACACGTGCGGCGGCACGCGTCTGCAGGCCGGTCCCTCCGCGCTGGCGTGATCGAACTCGGCGAGGATGTCGGCGAGGACGTCGCTCGTGGTCGGGCCTTCGAGCAGCGCGAGCAGCAGTTCCTCGGGGATTTCGATGTTGTTGCCCGCGAGGACGTTCGCCACGACATCTGCCCATGTGGCTGCCGCACCGAGCCGACGTTCGCGCAGGACCTCCGCGTAGTCTATCCCCCGCACCTCGACGTGGCGTCCGGCCATCGTCGACCAGACGCGTGCGATGCCGCCGTCCTCGCGAACCGCCTCGGGCGCGCGTCCAATCAGCATGAGGAACTGGCGCCAGGCCGACAGATCGCCGCCGGGCAGCACGGTGAGCTCACCTATCAGGTGGCTGTGCGGCAACTCGGCGAGCTCCCCGAGGGCCGCGTCGGGCTTGGCCACGGCCGCTCCGCCGAGGAGCAATGAATTTGCGGTGACGCTGATCGGAAGGGTGCCGTGACCTGCGGCGGCGATGTCAATTGCGCCAGTCGGCCAAGGGTGGCGGTGATGGCAGGGTGCAACTCGGGGTAGCGGACAACGGAGCGCGCCGCCGCCTTGAATGCCCGCCCGAATCCTGTGAGTCGCGCCGCGTCTCTGGCGGCGGCAACATCGGACATTGTCCGGGATTGTAGCGCGGGTTCGATATACTCGGCCGGGATGCGCACCGTCGACATCATCATGAAGAAACGTGATGGCTACGCGCTCGAACGCGAGGAAATTCTCGCGTTTGTGCAGGGCGTTACGACCGGTGCTTTGCCCGTTTACCAGGCTTCCGCCCTGCTGATGGCGATCCTGCTGCGCGGCATGACCACGCAGGAAACCGCCTGGCTCACCGATGCCATGGTGCACTCAGGCATCAAGGTCGATCTCTCCGATCTGCCGGGTGTGAAGGTCGACAAGCACAGCACCGGTGGTGTCGGCGACAAGACCTCGCTGGTCCTCGCCCCGATTGCGGCGGCATGCGGAGTGCCGGTGCCGATGATGTCCGGTCGCGGCCTCGGCCACACCGGCGGCACCCTCGACAAGCTCGAGTCGATTCCCGGGTTTCGCACCGCGCTGTCGCTCGACGAGATGCGCGCCGCCCTCGAGCGCGACGGCTGCGCCATGATCGGGCAGACCGACGCAGATCGCCCCCGCCGACAAGACGCTCTACGCCCTGCGCGACGTCACGGGCACCGTCGAGAGCATCCCGCTCATCAGCGCCTCGATCATGAGCAAGAAGATCGCGGAAGGCATCGATGCGCTGGTGCTCGACGTCAAGACCGGCAGCGGTGCCTTCATGAAGACCGAGGCCGACTCGCGCGCGGCTCGCCGAGTCGCTGGTCTCCATCGGCAATGCCTCGGGCGTCCGGACGGAGGCAGTGATCACCGACATGGACATGCCGCTCGGCCTGGCGGTCGGCAATGCGCTCGAGGTGATCGAGTGCCTCGAGGTCCTCAAGGGGCGCGGCGCGTGCCGACCTCGTCGAGTGCTCGCTCGAGCTGACGCTGCGCATGCTGGTGCTCGGCAAGGTGGCCGCCGACCGTGACGACGCCGGGAGCGCGGGTGCGCGCCGCGATTGCGTCCGGCGCAGGCGCTCGAGCGTTTCCGCCGCATCATCGAGGGCCAGGGCGGCAATCCGCACGTGGTCGACGACTACTCGCTGCTGCCGACCGCCCCGTCGCGTCACATCGTGCCCGCCGCGCGGGCCGGCTACGTGGCGCGGCTCGACGCCGAGCTAATCGGGCGCGCGTCGGTGATGCTCGGTGCCGGGCGCGACCGTGTCGAGGATGCGGTCGATCCCGCCGTTGGCATCATCATCATCGCCAAGCCTGGCGCCCAGGTATCGGCTGGGGAGGCGATCCTCGAACTGCACTACCGGGAGCAGGCGAAGCTCGACGCCGCGCTCACCCTGATCAGCCGCGCCATCACCATCGGCGATGAGCCACCGGTCCTTCGAGCCATCATCGTCGGTGAGGTTCGCTGATGTATTACATCCAGCCGTTCATCGGCGCGGCCGTCATCCTCGGCATCGGCTACGCGTTTTCGACCGACCGCCACGCCATCAACTGGCAGACGGTGGCCTGGGGCCTCGGACTGCAGGTGGCGTTTGCCTTCATCGTCCTGAAGACCAGCGTCGGCCAGGCGGTGTTCGAGTTCATCGGCGGCTACATCACCAGGCTCCTGGGGTTCTCGAACGTCGGTGCGGCGTTCGTGTTCGGGCCGCTCGGCGACGCCACCGTCTGGGGCCGTGCGATGCAGGGCGCCATCGGGCCGGACGGCGCGCAGTACGCGGTCATCTTTGCATTCCAGATCCTGCCGACGATCATCTTCATCGCCGCGCTCTTCGCGATCCTCTACTACTTCGGGATCATGCAGCTCGTTGTCCGCCTGTTCGCCGTGGTGATGCACCGCGTGATGAAGGCGAGCGGTGCCGAGTCGCTCAACGTGGCGGCCAGCATCTTCATGGGGCAGACCGAAGCGCCGCTGACCATCCGTCCGTACCTGCCCGAGATGACGCGCTCGGAGCTGATGACCGTGATGACCTCCGGCATGGCGCACATCTCGGGCGGCATCATGGCGGCCTACATCGCGTTCGGCATCGAGGCGCGCCACCTGCTCACGGCTGTCATCATGACCGCGCCAGGCACGATCATGATGGCCAAGATGCTCGTGCCCGAAACCGAGATTCCGAAGACGATGGGGTCGGTGACGCTGAAGGTCGAGAAGACCGACGTCAACGTCATCGACGCGGCGGGCCGCGGCACGCACGAAGGACTGCACCTGGCGCTGAACGTCGGTGCGATGCTCATCTCCTTCCTGGCGCTGATCGCCCTGCTGAACGCGATGCTCGGCTACATTCCGTGGCCGGGGGAAGGCGAGCTCAGCCTCGGTCGCATCTTCGGCTGGGTGTTCGCGCCGATCGCCTGGACGATGGGCGTGCCGTGGAAGGACGCGCCGACGATCGGCAACCTGCTCGGCACGCGCATGGCGCTGAACGAGTTCGTGGCGTTACTCGCAGCTCGGCCCGCTGAAGGCGTCGCTCGATCCCGAAGTCGTTCACCATCGCCACGTTCGCGCTTTGCGGCTTCGCCAACTTCAGCTCGATCGGCATGCAGATCGGCGGCATCGGCGCCCTCGCCCCGAACCGGCGTCACGATCTGGCGCGGCTCGGCCTGCGCGCGATGTTCGCCGGCACGCTCGCCAACTTCATGACCGCGACGATCGCCGGGCTTCCTGATCTGATGGCTCACTACGACAACGTGGAGGACGCCGCGGACTTCATCCGCGCGCGCATCTCGACGGTGCCCGACCTCGCCATCGTGCTCGGCTCGGGCCTCGGCGATTTCGCCGGCACGCTGGGCGACGCGATCGCGTTCCCGTACGGGGAACTGCCGCACTGGCCGGTGTCGAACGTCATCGGGCACGACGGGCGACTGGTCGTCGGCACCGTCGGCGGCCGCACCATCGCGGCGCTGGCCGGGCGCTGCCACGTGTACGAAGGGCACGACCTGAAGACTGTCACGTTCGCCGTCCGCGCGCTCGGGTCTGCTCGGCGTGAAGGTGCTCGTCCTGACCAACGCCGCCGGCGGCATCAACACCCGCTTCGACCAGGGCGCGCTGATGGTGATCGACGATCACATCAACCTGATCGGCGACAACCCGCTGGTCGGCACCGAACGACGAGCGCTTCGGCGTGCGCTTCCCGGACATGAGCGAGGTCTACTCGAGGCGCCTGCGCGGCGTCGCCGACGAGGGCGCCGCGGCAATCGGCGTCACCGCTGCGGCACGGCGTCTACGCCGGCCTGCTCGGGCCGAGCTACGAGACGCCGGCCGAGATCCGCTACCTGCGCGTCATCGGCGCGGACGCCGTCGGCATGTCCACCGTGCCCGAGGCCATCGCCGCGCGCCACATGGGCATCGAGGTGCTCGGCATCTCCTGCATCACCAACATGGCTGCCGGGCGTGCTGCCGCAGCCGTTGCACCATGATGAGGTGATGGAGACGGCGAGGCGCGTGCGCGGGCAGTTCATCGCGCTGCTGAACGAAGTCATCGCGCGCGCCTAGGGGAGGGCACCTGTGAGTGACAAGGACCGGCTGGTCGCCGCCGCCCGCGCCGCACGCGAGCACGCCGTTGCCCGCTTCTCCGGCTTCAAGGTCGGCGCCGCCCTGCTCACGCCGGACGGCACGGTCATCTCGGGCTGCAACATCGAGAACGCCACCTACGGCCTCACCGTCTGCGCCGAACGGGTCGCCATGTTCAAGGCGCTGTCCGAGGGGCACCGTGAGTTCGTGGCGGTCGCTGTAGTCGCGGACACGATCGAGCCGACGCCGCCCTGCGGCGCCTGCCGGCAGATTCTGTGGGAGTTCGGCGGCGACCTCGAGGTGTTCCTTGCCAACCTGACCGAGCACAAGGGAACGCATCGCCTGAAGGACCTCCTGCCCCTGCCGTTCGACGCCCGCCTCCTCTGAGCATTTCGCGTTAGATCGCCAAATTCACAGTGGGTACAATCGTCCGATGCTTCCGACGATTGCCCGAGACCACGACGTTGTAGTGATGATCGATCAGCGCAAGCTGCCGGCACAGGAAATCTACGTGCGCTGCCGGACCGCCGTCGAGGTGGCAAAGGCGATCAAGACGATGGTGATTCGTGGTGCACCGGCCATCGGCGTGGCAGCGGCGCTCGGCATCTCGCTCGGCATGCGTCGCAGCACGGCGACGGGCACGCAGAAGTTCGCCACCGAGTTCTACCGGACCTGCGATCTGATGGCGGCCACCCGCCCGACGGCGGTCAACCTGTTCTGGGCGATCGATCGAATGAAGCGGTCGTTCGCTGCAGGCATGGCGGCCGGCGCGTCGACAGCCCAGCTCAAGGATCGGCTCGACCGCGAAGCCGACCTCATTCACGATGAGGATGTCGCCAGTTGCCGCGCCATGGGCGCGTTCGGAGCCGGCGTCGTGCCGCAGGACGCGAAGATCCTCACGCACTGCAACGCTGGTGCGCTGGCCACGGCCGGTTACGGCACGGCGCTCGGCGTCATTCGCGGTGCGGTGGAGGCGGGCAAGCAGGTGGCGGTCTTCGCCGACGAGACGCGGCCGTTCCTCCAGGGAGCGCGCCTCACCGCATGGGAACTGGTGCGCGACGGCATCCACACCACCGTCATCACCGACAACATGTCGGGGGCGCTCATGCGGCAGCGCAAGGTGAACTTCGTGGTGGTCGGCGCCGACCGCATTGCCGCGAACGGCGACACCGCGAACAAGATCGGCACCTACTCGGTGGCTGTGCTGGCGCGCGAGCACGGCGTGCCCTTCTATGTGGCGGCACCGCTTTCGACCATCGACCTGCAGACGGCAGACGGCGACGGCATCCCGATCGAGGAGCGCAACAGCCGCGAGGTGACGCACGTCGGCAGCAGCCAGCTCGCGCCGGAGGGCGCCGCGGTCTGGAACCCGGCCTTCGACGTCACCCCGCACCAGCTGATCACCGGCATCATCACCGAGAAGGGGATCTTCCGCGCCCCGTACACCGACTCGCTCGCGAGCGCCTTCGCATGACGATCAACGACCATTCATGCTGATCCTTGGTATCGAAACGTCCTGCGACGAGACGTCGGCTGCCGTGGTCGAGGAGACCGGCGACGCCGCGAAGCCGTGGGCGATCCGCTCGAACGTCGTCGCGTCGCAGGTGGCCATTCACCGCGAATGGGGCGGGGTCGTCCCCGAACTGGCGTCGCGCCAGCACGTGCGCGACATCTGCGGTGTGGTGGAGAAGGCGCTGGCGGATGCGGGCGCCACGTGGGGGAGTCTGGGCGCGGTCGCCGTCACCCAGGGGCCAGGCCTCGTCGGGTCGCTGCTGGTCGGCGTCGCGTTCGCGAAAGCCGCGGCGGCCGCTGCCAGCCTGCCGCTGGTCGGGGTCCATCACCTGGCCGGCCACATCGAGTCGGTGCCGCTGCATCACGGTGAGCTGCCGATGCCCGCCGTGATGCTCGTCGTGTCGGGCGGACACACCAGCCTCTACGTCGTGAAGGCGCCCGGCTCCTACGAGCTGCTCAGCCGCACCCGCGATGACGCGGCGGGCGAAGCGTACGACAAGGTGGCCAAGTTGCTCGGCCTCGGCTATCCCGGCGGACCGATCGTGGACAAGCTGGCGCAGAACGGGAACGACACCGCCATCCGCTGGCCGGGCACGCGACTCACACATGCCGACCGCAACGCGCCGCAGTTGAAGGGCGACCTCGACTTCAGCTTCAGCGGCCTGAAGACGGCCGTGCTGCGGCACGTGACGCTGCGGCGCGAGCAGGGCACACCGCTCACCCAGCAGGAGATTGCCGACATCTGCGCCAGCTTCCAGCGAGTGGTGGTGAAGACCCTCGTCGACCGCACGTTCACGGCAGCGCAGCGCTACGGGGCGAGGAGTGTCGGCGTGGCTGGCGGCGTGTCAGCGAACAGCCGTTTGCGGGCCGACATCAAGGCGGCCGGCGAGTCGCGCGACATCCCGACATTCGTGCCCAGCCTGGCGCTCTCCACCGACAACGCAGCGATGATTGCGGCGGCCGGCCTGCGCCTGTTCCGTGCCGGCATCACCTCGCCGCTGACCATTAACGCCGATGCCGCGCTTGCCCTCGTCGCACGGTAACGTGCATAACCAGACCGAACCGAGGACGCCGTGAGCCACGCGCCGCAGCCGCCAGCGATGCCACCGTCGACGATCGTCGCGACCGACTACCTGTGGTTCAACACCCGGCAGCGGCAGGAGTTCATCCGCATCACCGAGCAGGTGGCGGCTATCGGGTTGCGCTCCGGCATCAAGGAGGGGATGGTGCTGGTGTCGGCCATGCACATCACCGCAGGTGTGTTCGTGAATGACTGGGAGGACGGCCTCATCCACGACTTTGGCGTCTGGCTCGAGAAGCTGGCGCCAGCCGGCCTCGACTATCGCCATCACCAGACCGGCGAGGACAACGCCGACGCCCACCTCAAGCGAACAGTCATGGGCCACCAGGTGATGGTGCCGATCACGAACGGTGCGCTTGATCTCGGGCCGTGGGAACAGGTGTTCTACGCCGAGTTCGATGGCCAACGGCGCAAGCGCGTGGTGGTCAAGGCGTTCGGTATCTGACCACCTCCCACCGAGCAATGACCACCCGTCGTGCCTACCCCGATCGTCCCATCGCCAGCGTTGGCGCGGTCATTGTCGACAACGGGCGGGTGCTGCTCGTGCAACGCGGGCACGCGCCGTTGAAGGGGCAGTGGAGCCTGCCGGGCGGCGCCGTAGAAGTGGGCGAGACATTGTCGGCTGCCGTGCAGCGCGAGGTGTTCGAGGAGACGGGACTGATCGTCGAAGTCGGTCCCATCGTCGACGTGCTCGACCGGATCCACATGGACGCCGCCGCGCGGGTCGAGTATCACTACGTGTTGATTGATTACCTGTGTGCGGTGGTCGGCGGGCAGTTGCGGCCACAGTCGGACGCGGCCGATGCGCGGTGGGCCTCGCCGGCTGACCTGTTAGCGTTCGGGCTGCAGCCCGTCACGCTGGTGGTCGTGGAGAAGGGGTTGGCGCTGGCGGCGCGGAGCGTCTGACGTCCACCCGGGCGACTCTCACCCGTCACTTCGCGGCTCAGGCCGTGCGCCGCCACATGAAGTACACCGGCACACCGAGCAGGACCATCACGAGCCCCGGCCACGTCGTTGACGCGCGATACGCGAACAGCACCAGCAGGATCGTCGTGGCGCCCAGCACATACATGCCCGGCAGCACCGGATAGCCAACGGCCCGGTACGGGCGTGCCGCTGCCGGCCTGGTGGCGCGCAGTCGAAACAGGCCGACGATTGTCAGCACATAGAAGATGAGCGCAGCCGAAATCACATAGTCGAGCAAATTGCCGTACAGGTTGCCGTAGGTGCCGGTGGCCGGATTAAAGGTGCGCGGCAGCACCAGGACCGCCGACCAGATGCCCTGCAGCCCGAGGCCCCAGGCCGGCACACGGGCGGCATTCAGTTCCCCAGCTGACCGGAAGAACAGCCCGTCCTTCGCCATCGCGTAGTAGGCCCTGGCGCCGGCGAGGATGAGCCCGTTGTCGCAGCCGAAGGTGGAAATCATGATGCCGATCGCCATCAGCGTCGGGCCGAGTCCGGGCACGACGACGTCGAGGGTGGCCGTGGCCACCCGGTCAGACGGCGCATGCTGGATGGCCTCGAACGGCAGTGTCACCAGGTAGGCCATGTTTGCCAGCAGGTACAGCCCGATCACCATGCCGGTGCCGATGGCCAGCGCCAGCGGCAGCGTTCGCCTCGGATCCTTCACTTCACCTGCGGTGAAGGTGATGTTGTTCCAGGCGTCCGATGAGAACAACGAGCCGGTCTGCGACACACAGATGGCGACGAAGAGTCCCACCGCGGTGACCGCGCTCAGGCCGGGCACCACGTCCGACTGGCCCCGCGTCTCCCAGAGACGGCCGAAGTTGTCGGCCACCGCGTCGGCATTCCAGCCGGCGAGCAGGCCGGTCAGGATGAGTGCGGCCAGCGCGCCGCCCTTGGCCGTGGTGAACACGTTCTGGATGCGGCGGCCGTACTCGAGCCCGCGCGTGTTCGACCAGGTGAGCAGCGCGATAAGGACGATGGCGACGAGTTGTGCGGTCGACAGCGACAGCGCGTAGCCGGTGCTGAGATGCACCGGCGCGACGAGATAGCGGTCTTCGGCCACCGAACTTGCCAGCACGCCGAGGAACCGCGCGAACGCCACCGCTACGGCCGCGATGGTGCCGGTCTGGATGACCATGAACAGCGTCCAGCCATAGAGGAAGCCCCACAGCGGCGAGAACGCTTCGCGCAGGTAGACGTACTGGCCACCGGCCCTTGGCATCATGGCCGCGAGCTCGCCGTACGACAGCGCGCCGGAAATGGTCAGCAGCCCCGTGAGCACCCAGGCTGCCAGCATCCAGCCCGGACTGCCGATCGTGCGCGACATGTCGGCGGAGACGATGAAGATGCCCGAGCCGACCATCGAGCCGATGACTACCATGATGGAGTCGTAGAGACCGAGGCCGCGGGTGAACTCCGTGTCGAGTGTCGTGGCGTCCGCGGAGCGTGGTGGCACTGGTGTCACGGCTCGTGTGTCCTTGAATTAAGATGCGGTCGGGTTATATCCCATGTTGGCGCTCGACTTCATCAACACGGTTGCGTTCGCCGGTTTGGTGCTCTTCCTGGGGCACGCCGTTCGCCGCGTCGCGCCGTTGCTCTCGCGCTACAACGTGCCCGCGCCGGTCATCGGCGGCCTGCTCGTTGCGGTGGTGGTGACGGCGACTCGCGCGCAGGGGGTGACGCTGGTCACCTTCGACACACGGCTGCAGGCGCCGCTGATGATCGCCTTCTTCACCACCATCGGGTTCGGCGCGAGCCTCTCGCTGCTGAAGGTGGGCGGACCGCAGGTGCTCATCTTCACGCTCCTGTGCACCGTGCTCGCCATCGTGCAGAACGTGATGGGGGCCGGGCTGGCCACGCTGCTCGGGCAGCACCCGCTCTTCGGCGTGCTGAACGGATCGGTGACGCTGACGGGCGGGCCGGCGACCGGACTGGCGTTTGCGCCGCTGTTCGAGAGGGCCGGCGTGCCCGGTGCTTCGACCGTAGCCGTGGCATCGGCGATGGCCGGCATCATCTCGGGCGGCCTCATCGGCGGTCCGATCGGCACGCTGCTCGTGCGTCGTCACCGGCTGGCGCGGTCTCAGGCCGTCGTCCCCAGCGACCCGCCAATTGCCCAGCAGATCGTCGAGGCGCAGTTCCACGACGTCGCAGCGGCTGCGCCGGCCGGCGAAGACAAGGAGTCGTACGCGCTCCTGAAGGCGCTCGTGGTCATCCTTGCCGCCATGTGGGCCGGTTCGGTGGTGAGCGCACGGCTCGAAGCGTGGGGCCTGACGCTGCCGGCCTATATCGGCGCGATGCTGATCGCCGCCATCATTCGCAATCTCGACGACATCAGCGGGATGGTGGGACTGTCGCAGCGCACGATCGACGACCTCGGCAACGTCGCGCTCTCGCTGTTTCTCGTGCTCGCCCTGATGACGTTGCGGCTCTGGGAACTGGCGGGTCTCGCGCTGCCGATGATCGTCATCCTCGTCTTCCAGGTCGGTCTCATCGCGGCGGTCTGCTTCTGGCCGGTGTTCCCGTGGATGGGGAAGGACTACGACGCGGCGGTCATGAGCGGCGGCCTCTGCGGCTTCATGCTCGGCACCACGGCGAACGCCATGGCGAACATGGAAGCGCTGGTCGATCGCTACGGGCCCGCACCCCGCGCCTTTCTGGTCGTGCCGATGGTCGGAGCCTTCTTCATCGACTTCATCAACGCGGTGCTCATCACGGTGTGCCTGAACATATGGAGCTGACGCGCGCCGCTGCCTGGACGCTGCTCACCGAGTACACGGCGAGTGAAAGCCTGATCAAGCACGCGCTCGGCGTCGAAGCGGCGGTCGCCGGCTACGCCCGCCTCTTCGGTGAGGACGAAGCCGCGTGGTCGGTCGTCGCCCTGCTGCACGACTTCGACTACGACCGCTGGCCATCTCCTGACGATCACCCCTACAAGGGGGTCGAGATCCTCGCTGGACTCGGCTATCCGGACTGGGTCACCCGAGCCATCCTGTCGCATGCCGACTACACCGGCGTGCCGCGCGAGAGTCAGCTGGAGCGGACCCTGTTCGCGTGCGACGAGATGGCGGGTTTCATCACCGCCGCCTCCCTCATCCGGCCGAGCCGCAGCATCCTCGACCTCGAGCCGAGGTCGGTGGTGAAGCG
This sequence comes from uncultured Acidobacteriota bacterium, assembly GCA_963722395.1. GTDB lineage: Bacteria > Acidobacteriota > Vicinamibacteria > Vicinamibacterales > CAVVIG01 > CAVVIG01. The sequence goes on from CAVRLS010000004.1 coordinate 111,396, forward strand.
GATGAAGGACAAGGCGTTTGCACGGGCGGTGAGCCGCCACGACCTGCGAGCCGGCGCAGAACTTCTCGGGTTGCCGCTCGACCGGCACGTCGCGAACGTCATCGAGTTCATGCGGGAACGGGCCGACCCGCTCGGGCTTCGCGGAAACCTCTAGGCCGCCGTACCCGTATAACATCCCAACGATGGCTGAGCCCGGTCCTGTCGTCACGCTGGAAGGCGTGACGGTTACCTACGGCACGAACACCGCACTGCGCGACATCTCCACCACATTCGGCGCGGGGGCGGTCGGGCTGCTCGGGCCGAACGGCGCGGGCAAGAGCACGATGATCAAGGCGCTGCTCGGCTTCGTGGTGCCGAACCAGGGGCGGATGCGGGTGCTCGGGCTCGACGTGGCGGACGCGCCGCTCCCAATCAGGGCGCGCGTCGGCTACATGCCGGAGAACGATGCCCACATTCCCGGCATGAACGCCGTCACCTTCGTCGCCTATTGCGCCGAACTGTCGGGGCTGCCACGCGTCGACGCGATGCAGCGTGCGCACGAGGTGCTGTTCTACGTCGGGCTGGGCGAAGCCCGCTATCGCAACGTCGAGACCTACTCGACGGGCATGAAGCAGCGCATCAAGCTGGCGCAGGCGCTGGTGCACGACCCCGACCTCCTGTTCCTCGACGAGCCGACCAACGGCATGGACCCGAAGGGCCGCGACGAGATGCTCGAACTTGTCCGCGATCTTGCCCTCAACAAAGGCGTCAATGTCATCGTCTCCTCGCACCTGCTCCCGGACATCGAATACACCTGCCGCGACGTCGTCGTCATGGACAAGGGCCGCGTCGTCGCGCACGGGCCCATCGAGGGGCTGAAGCAGCCGCGCGGACGGGTGTTCGAACTGCGCGTGAAGGCGGCGGGCGGACCCGAGTTGTTCGTCGAGCAGTTGCGCGCCGCCGGACTCGAGTGCCAGGCCACGGACGACGATGTAATGCGGGTGTTCGTGCCTGGCGACGGCGGTGCGAAGCAGCTGTTCGAGCTGGCCATGACCGCGTCCGTGCAGGTGCGGCACCTGCGGCCGAGCGTGCCGACGCTCGAAGACGTCTTCGCGCAGGCGGTCGGGGAAGAGTAGACGCCGATGCCGATCCATGACCAGGGCTATCGCCGCTACACCGGGGTTCGCGCACAGACCGGACGTGCCTGGTCGGTCATTGCCGCCGCCGGCGTCCGCACCCTGATGGCAAAGCGGGCGTTCATCGGCCTGCTGCTGCTCGCGTGGGTGCCGTTCCTGGTGCGCGCCGTCCAGATCTACGCCGCCGCCAATCTGCCGCAGGCGCAGTTCCTGGCGCCCGACGCGAGGATGTTCCGCGATTTCCTCCAGCAGCAGGAGATCTTCCTGTTCTTCATCACCGTCTACGCCGGCACTGGCCTCATCGCCAACGACCGGCGCGCCAATGCGCTGCAGATCTACCTGTCGAAACCGCTCTCGCGTGTCGAGTACATCTTCGGGAAGTTCACCATCCTGCTGGCGTTGCTGCTGCTGGTCACCTGGCTGCCGGCCATGCTGCTGCTGGTCATCCAGGTGATGTTCGCGGGCAGCTTCACGTTCTTCCTGCAGCACCTGTATCTGGTGCCGGCCATCACCATCTTTTCGCTCATCCAGGTGTCGGCGGTCGCGCTGGCGATGCTGGCGCTGTCGTCGCTCTCGAAGAGCAGCCGGTACGTCGGCATCCTCTACGCGGCGCTCATCTTCTTCTCGCAGGCGGTCTACGGCATCGTGCGCGGCATCACGCGCGACTCGCGCATGGCGTGGCTCTCGTTACCGCTCGACTTGCAGCAGATTGGCGATGCGCATCTTCCGCATCGAGCCGCGCTTCGACATGCCGGTGTGGACGCGCGTTCCTCGTAATCGCGCTGCTCATCGCCCTGTCGGCCGCAGTGCTGGAGCGGCGTGTGCGCGGCATCGAGGTGGTGGCATGAGCCTCGTCGCGGCCGAGCAGGTGTCGAAGTGGTACGGCCAGGTCATCGGCCTGAACGACGTCACGCTCTCGGTGCCGCCGGGCATCACTGGACTGCTCGGGCCGAACGGCGCCGGCAAGTCGACGTTCATGAAGCTGGTGACCGGCCAGCTGAAGCCGAGCAAGGGGCGCACTGACCGTCCTCGGCGAGTCGATCTGGCAGAATCCCGATCTCTATTTCCGCATCGGCTTCTGCCCTGAACAGGATGCCTTCTACGAACGGATGACCGGGCTCGAGTGGGTCACGGCGCTCGTCAGGCTGAACGGCGGCAGCGAGACGGCGGCCACTGAGGCGGCGAAGCGGGCGCTCGACATGGTCGACCTCTCCAGCGCCGCGAACAAGAAGATCGGTGCCTACAGCAAGGGCATGCGACAGCGCGTGAAGATGGCTCAGGCACTGGCGCACGAGCCCGAACTGCTCATCCTCGACGAGCCGCTGTCGGGCATGGACCCGCTGGCGCGCCGCAAGACGATCAAGCTGATTCGTGAGTGGGGCAGGGCCGGGCGCAGCGTCATCGTCTCCAGCCACATCCTGCACGAGATCGAGGCCATGACCTCGAACATCCTCCTCATCAACCAGGGGCGCATCCTCGCCGAGGGCGATGTTCACCAGATTCGCGATCTCATCGACGAGCATCCGCACACCGTGCACATCCGGGCCGAACAGCCACGCGCGCTGGCGCGCCAGTTTCTCGCCTCGGAGCACGTGCTCAGCCTGCGGTTCGAGGCGGACGCCGTGATCGTGCAGACCGGGAAGCCGGACCAGTTCTATGCGCAACTCACGGCGCTGGCTGCCTCCAACGATCTCGGCGCCATTCACGAGGTGACGTCCCCCGACGACAACCTCTCGGCCGTGTTCCAGTACCTGGTGAAATGATGGCTGCGCCTCCCGCGAACCGCCGGCCGTCGTTCGCCAGTTCAGTGCTGCGCATCTTCGACCTGTCGCTCAGCGAGATGCTGTGGTCGCGCCGGTCCGTCTTCCTCGGGCTGCTGGTCGGCGGACCGGTGCTGCTGGCAGTGGTCAGCCGTGTGGTCTGGATGCTCGTGCCGACCGAGTCGCTGCGCATCAACGGCGGGGCGGTCAGCGGTGCCGGCATCTTCGGCCTGATGATCTGGCTACTCTACGTGCGCTTCATCGTGCCGATTCTGGGCGTGTTCTATGGCACCTCCCTCATCGCCGACGAGGTCGAGGACCGCACCATCACCTACCTGTTCACCCGTCCCATCCAGCGTGGCGCCGTCCTGGTTGGTAAGTACGTGGCTTACCTGGCCTGCACGGTTCTGCTCATCCTGCCGTCGGTCATGGTGGTGTTCTTCCTGATGGTGCCGGTTGGCGGCGGCTCGATTGCGCAGGTGTTCCCGTCGCTGCTGGCCGACCTCGGCATGCTGGCGGCCGGGCTTGCTGCCTACGGCGCGGTGTTCGCCTGGGTCGGGCGCCCGGGTGAAGCGGCCGCTGGTGGCCGGGCTGGTGTTTCGTGCTCGGCTGGGAACCGGCCGTGCTCCTGTTCCCGGGATACCTGAAGCACGCCACCGTGGCCCATTACCTCCAGGCGCTGGTGCCGCACGCGATGCCGCAGGACTCGACGATGAGCGTGCTGCTGCAGGCGTTCTCGGATATGCCCGGGATCGTGCCCGAGCCTCATCGCCCTGACCGTGTTGACCGCCGGCGCGCTGTGGTTCGCTGCTCGAACCGTCGAGTCGCGCGAGTACGTGCTGGAACAGTAAGCTGACGATGTCCGTATAGAGTTGGATGAGGGCTGCATGACCACGAAGACCACGGTATTTCGTTGTCGGTTCGATGCTGACGCTGACCATCGGCCTCGGAGTGGGGCTGGTCGCCTACTCGACCGGGTTCTCCACCAGCGCGTTCACCCGAGCAGGGCGGTCCAGCCGAACTGCAGTTCGTTCCTGCCAACGCCTCCCTGATTGCCTACGCCGACGTCCGCGACGTCATGACCTCCGACCTTCGCCAGAAGGTCCGCTCGGCCTTCCCGATGAAAGAGGATGGCCAGCACGAGTTCCAGAACCAGACCGGCATCAACATCGAAACCGACATCGAACACGTGCTTGTCGCGCTCGTGCCCACCGGCGAAGACACCGGGCGCATGCCCGGGTCGCCGATCGTGCTGGCCCGCGGCCAGTTCGACCAGGTGAAGATCGAGGCGCTGATGCGCGAGCATGGCGCGCACGGTCGAGGATTACAAGGGCGCGCGTCTGGTGGTGGCAGATGCCTCGGACGGGCAAACCGAAGCCTGTCGCTCGCCTTCCTCGAGCCCGGTCTGGTAGCCATTGGCAGCCATGCACTTATTCGCGGCGCGGTCGACCTGAAGTCCGGCGGCTCCAGCATCGCGGCCAACGACGAGATGATGGCCTCGATTCACGACCTCGAGTCCGGGAATGCCTGGGCGGCTGGCCAGTTCGATGCGCTGACGTCACGCGCCAACCTGCCGGATGGTGTGGCCCAGCAGATTCCAGGTATCACCCTCTTCTCGGCCTCGGCGAACATCGACAGCGGCATTCGCGGCACCTTCCGCGCCGAGTCGCGTGACGACGCGTCCGCCACCAGCCTGCGCGACGTTGTCCGCGGGTTCCTGGCGCTGGCTCGCATGCAGACGTCGAACCCGTCCCGAGTTCGCGTCACTCGTCGAGTCGCTGCAACTCACCGGCAGCGGCAAGACCGTTGCGCTCTCGTTCGACCTGCCGCCGGCCCTGCTCGACACGCTGGTCAGCCTTGGCCAGCAGCGTCAGGGCACACTCGCTCCGCAGCAGTAGTCTGCCGCCGTACGCACGGCGCCGGACCGAGCGGTTCGGCGCCCCACGTTCCGCCTCTTTCTATCCCGCCATTTCCTTCAGTAAACGGATCCGGTAAGCTGGCCGTAATTCCGATCGATCCTACGGTTCCCGCTGATCCCGATGACAGACCTGGTGTTCTTCTACGGCACGCTCATGAGCGGCTTCAAACGACCGGGACGAGCAAAGCTCGACGGTGCACTGAAGCCGATCGGCCGGGCGTCCATCACGGCAGCACTGTTCGATCTTGGGATCTACCCCGCAGCGATTCCGGCCAACGAAGGGCAGGTCTGGGGCGAAGTGCACCAGATGCTCGACCCGACGGATGCCCTCGCCACACTGGATGAAATCGAGGGGTTCAGTGCGAAAACGCCTGACGCCAGCCTCTATCGCCGCGTCGAAATTCCGGTGACCCTCGAAGACGGCCGCACGACACAGGCCTGGGTCTACTTCTACAACGCGCCACTTGGTCGCGCCGAGCGCATTGTCTCGGGCGACTATCTCCAGCACCTGAAAATCAACTAGGTACGGCGCCTCAGCGCGCCAGTAGACCCTGCGTGACCGCCTGGATGAACCGGGTGATGACGTCGCGTGACCAGACGACAGCTGGAGGAATTCGAGGCCGCTGCGGTAGGTGACGAACTCCCGGTCCATGTCGGCGATGGATGAGTGCACGACCCGGCCCCTCACCACCACAGCGGCGTCACCAAGCTGGAGTCGCATATCGTGTACCGAGTCGAGCTGGAGGGGGACGATGTCTCGACCTGGGCACCGGCCTGACCGGGCTCCCGGACGGCCATGGGCTGATAGACCATGACCTCACTCTGAAGGTTGCCCGGAATTTCCACGCGGTCCCCCGCTCGACGATCGGAAAGATCGCCCGGCTCTGACGGGTTCGGCATGCGGGCCGGACTATAACCCGTCAGTTCATCAGCAGGGCGGGCCGCGACGAGAACATCGGCGGCTCCGGTTGCTGGTCATCTTCGGCCGCATCTTCGGTTCCGGCGCTGGTGTAGGTCACCACCGGGATGTCACGCGTGTCCGAGTCGAGCTTGAGCATCGACAGGACATTCAGGCCTTCGGCATCGTCGATTTCGACGCACAGGATGACGAGGTCGGGGCGCACCCGTTTGATCTGCGAGTAGGCGTGCGCGCTCGACTCGACGAACACCACGTCGTAGTTCCCGGCCTCGAGCACCGGCTCGAGCGCCTCGAGCACATCGCTGCTGCCGTTCACGATGAGGACCTTCTGCGTCGCGCTCGAGCGCCTCGCCTGGTCGGTCATCTGGGTCGTGCCCCGCGAAGTGGCCTGTGTCTGCATCGTCTGTCTCTCCCGCCTGCCGTACCCAATTCACGTCTTGTGCCACGCGGGCGTGGAACACTTCCGCCATTGGGCGCTGCATGAGGCTGCAGCTCTGCGCTCCCATTGACGGCAGATTGTCCTCTCGCGGTTCGAAGAGGCACCGTGGGGCACCGGTTCCGGCGATTACTGGTGTTATCGGCGTCTGTCGCGCGGGGGAATGCAGGTGGACGTCGCGTAAGTTGCACACGGTTCACCATGTCGGCGTTCAAACTGGCCCGACAGGGCTGGACCGGAGTCAGCGCAGCGTGGCAAGCCGTGCGGCGGCGAGCTGCTTGTAATTGCGACCTTCTGGCGCCCACTCGCCCTCGAGGCGCGCCTCGAGCACCAACTGCAGCTCCGCGCGAGCCTCGGCTCGGCGCTCGAGATCGATGAGGAGTTCCGCGAGGAAGTAGTGGGTGAGCGGACTCTGTGGGTCGAACCGCAGTGACGCGCGCAGGTGCTGTTCGGCGCGCGTCCGGCTCCCGCCAAACAGACCCGGTACCCGGTGGTAGTAGCGGCCGAGTGCCCGGTCGGGGGAGCCTGCCATGAAGGACGGGTCGATGCGCAGCGACGTCTCGAGCGCCTCGCGAATCGGTTTGCGGTACTTCATCCCGGCTCGCAGCCCGTGGGACTCGGCCAGCGCGCCCATCGTGGCTGCCGCCCAGAAGTGTCCTTCCGGGCGGGCTGGCTGGAGCCGAGCGGCGCGCTGGGCCGAAGCGACTCCACGTTCCAGGTAGCCGCGACGCTCGCGCTGCGGGGCCTGCGTGCCGAGCCAGTAGCAGACGCGCGCCAGCTTCCAGGCTGGTTCGAAGGAAGAGGGGTCACGCTGCGCGTCGTCCGTCCAGATGGCAGCCGCGCGTATCGCGCTCGGGAGCGACTCGCGATCGGCATAGAGGGCGTCGGCCGACTGCGCTGCGCCGTGCATACCCATGAGCGGGATATAGAATAGGAGGATGCAGGATCTGGTGAGAAACCTTCTGAAGGCGCTCGGCGAAGACCCCGACCGCGAGGGGCTGCAGAACACGCCCCGGCGCGTCGAGAAGGCCTTGACGTTCCTGACCAGCGGGTACGACGCCGACATCGACCAGGTGCTGAACAACGCGCTTTTCACCGTCGATTATAGCGAGATGGTGATCGTCAAGGACATCGACTTCTACAGCCTGTGTGAGCATCACCTGCTGCCGTTCTTCGGGAAGTGCCACGTCGCCTACCTGCCGAGCAACAAAGTGATCGGCCTCAGCAAGATCCCGCGCATCGTCGAGATGTTCGCTCGCCGCCTGCAGGTGCAGGAGCGGCTCACCAGCCAGATTGCTGAGACCATCAAGCACAAGATCGCGCCGCTCGGTGTGGCGGTCGTCATCGAGGCCACTCACCTCTGCATGTCGATGCGGGGTGTCGAGAAGCAGAACTCCTCCGCCGTCACCAGCGCCATGCTCGGGACGTTCCGCTCAGACGCGCGTACCCGCATGGAGTTTCTCGAACTCATCAAACTCCGGAGCGGCGCCGCGCTGCGCACGAACGCCGCGTTTGCGCACCACCCGGACGACGAGTAGCCCATCCTCGTCTGCAGCAGGTCTACGCGGCATTCCGCTCACGCTGCTGACGCTGGCGCGCGGCGTGTGGTGGCTCTCCCTGCGGCTATACTGACCGCATGCGTGTTGTGTCAGCCCTGCTGATCAGCTGGCTTGTACTTTCCGCCGCTCCCGCGTCGGCTCAGGCACGACGCAGGACACCGGCCCGCCGGGCAGCGCCGACTCCGGCCACGAAGACCGAAGCACCCGAGATGAAGTGTCCGGCGCCGCTCGGCGTTGGCGTGACCTCGCAGCGCAGCTTCTGCGACGTGCTGACGGGCCGCGATCCGGCCGCCGGCATCATCATCACGCTGCCGCCGCACCGCGGCGCGGTAACGCTGACCTTCGATCTGCACAACCGGCACACCTATTCGGAAGAGCAGATGAAGGACAAGCGCGCCGCCTTCGCGCGCTATACCGCAGTTATCGGAGCGCTTACCGCCGACAACACCCTGATCAGCCGCGCCGTCGTGCAGAGCGAATTCCGGAGCGTGAAGGATCTGATCGAGCGCGTGGCCGGCGGCGCCGGTCCATCCGGTGTGAAGGCCGTCGCGCCCACCGGGCAGGAGTCGATCTCCATCACTGTCCCCGAAGCCGAGAACGAGGTGTCGATCCTGGGCGAGAAGTTGATCGTCGAACGTGCGGAGGGCTCGGCCACGTACTCATCGCAAGAGCGTCCGGTCGCCATCATCAGCAACGTGATGATCACCTATCGTCCGACGGTGGCGAGGCCCGCACCGAAGGCTCCCGCGCGGGCCCCGGCGCGGCCGGCCCCGAGGCGTCCGCGCTAGAACGCGGCGATCGCGAGGGCGATCCAGCCAATCAGAAAGGCGACGCCGCCAATCGGCGTGATGGCGCCGAGCATGGTGACGCCGCTGAGCGCAAGCGCGTAGAGGCTGCCCGAGAAGATCAGGATGCCGGCGGTGAAACTCCAGCCGGCGACGACGACCGCGCGACCTTCGAGGCGCGTCATCAGCGCGCCGAGCGCCAGGAGCGCCAGCGCGTGGTACATCTGGTATCGCACGCCGGTTTCGAAGACCGCCAGCATCTCGGCCGTCAGCCGCCCCTTGAGGCCGTGCGCGCCGAACGCGCCGAGGCCCACGCCGACAAACCCCATCAGTGCGCCGACGAACATGAAAGTGCGATCCATGGACGGCATCATACCGTCAGCCCTCGCGAGCGTAACTCACGCATAATGAGGCCGCGTGGGGCGATGAAGGAGAAGAGCATGAGGCTGGGAACACATGTGTGGGCACTCGCGGTAGCCGCGCTGCTCGGCGGTGTCGTCGTCGCGGCCGCGCAGGAGCCGCAGAAGACGCTGTTCGAGCGCTACACCGACCCGATTGAGGTCTACAAGAGCGGGCTCGGGACGTTTGTGCGTCCAATCTCCTCGACCAACGCTGAAGCCCAGGCCTTCTTCAACCAGGGCTTCCAGATGATGTGGTCGTTCGCCAAGCCCGAAGCCGTGCGTTCGTTCCGCGAGGCCTGGAAGCGCGATCCCGACTGTGCCATCTGCTACTGGGGGGAGGCGTGGGCCTGGGGGTCGTACCTGAACGCGCCGATGTCGCTCGAGGAGGCACCCCACGCCTACGCCGCTGTCCAGAAGGCACGGTCGCTGGCCGCCGCCCATGCCAACCCGAAGGAACGTGCTCTTATCGACGCGCTGGCGGTGCGCTATGTGGAAACCTTCGATCCGAATTCCCGCGTTGAGCAGGACAAGGCCTACGCGGAGGCGATGCGCAAGCTGGCCGACCAGTATCCCGACGACCTCGACATCGTCACGCTGTACGGCGACTCGCTCTTCCTGCTCGAACCGCGGCGTGGTTCGCGCGACGTGAACAACCCGACGGTGCAGCGCCTGCACCGCGTGCTCGAAACGGTGCTCGCGAAGGACGTGAGGCATCCCGGGGCCTGCCACCTGTACGTGCACGCGACCGAATCGACCGTGGTGCCGGAGCGCGCGGAGCAGTGCGCGGAGTTCCTCGGGAGTTCCATCCCCGGCGCGAGCCACATCAACCACATGCCGTCGCACACCTGGAACGAGGTGGGACGATGGGGCGACTCGGTGCGTTCGAACCTCGAAGCGTGGCACTCCGACCAGAAGGCGGCCATCGGCGAGGGGTTCGCGATCTACCCCGAGCACAACCTGCACATGCTGCTCTACGCCGCGGCGATGGACGGCCAGGGCGCCATCTCGACCCGCGCCGCGAAGGACTATGCGAAGCTGACGAATGACACGTCGTTCGAAGTGCTGACGCTCGTCCGCTTCGGCCGCTTCGACGAAGTGCTGCAGGTGACCAACCGCCCCCTCAGCCCGGTGCAGGGCGGTCTGTGGGACTTCGCGCAGGGAATGGCACACTTGCGTCGGGGCGACGTTGACTTTGCTGAGCTGTACCTTCAGCGCGTCAGGAAGCTGGCCGACACATCGAAGGCGATGGTGCGAGTGCACACCGCGAAGAGCCTGCTCGGCGTGGTGGCAGGAATCCTCGAGGGCGAACTGGCGCGGAGTGCCGGCGACCTGCCGAAGGCGATTGCCGCCTTCCAGGCGGCGTTCGACCTGCAGGAGGGGCTCACCTACGATGAGCCCGAGCCGTTACCATTCCACGCCGGACACTGGCTGGGGGCCGCGCTGCTTGAGGCGAAGCGGTTCAGCGAGGCAGCCGACACGTACCGTAAGGAGCTGACGCAACATCCGCACAACGGCTGGTCGCTCCTCGGGCTGCAGCAGGCTCTTGCGGCACAGGGAACGCCGTCGGCTGACGTTGACGCCGACCTGAAGGCCAGCTGGTCGCGCGCCGACACCTGGATTCGCAGTTCGCGCTTCTAGACGACGCGGCTCGTCCCTGAACAGCACGCGGGCGGCTGTGTCTGGCCATACAATTCCCGCATGACACGTCGTCCCCCTGCTGTCGTCGCTGCTGTCATTGTGGCGTTTGCCGCCGTGCTCTCAGGGCAGGAGCGCGTCGATGCCGACATCGCCTGGACGATCCGCCGCGAAGCGTCGGAGCACTCGCAGATCATGCGGACCCTGCACATGCTCAGCGACGTGCATGGTCCCCGCCTCACCGGCTCGCCGAACCTGAAGGACGCGCAGGACTGGGTGGTGCAGCAGGCCACGTCATGGGGGCTTGCCAACGCGCATCTCGAGCCGTGGAGCTTCGCGCACGATGGCTGGAGCAACGAACGCGTCGCCGTGCACGTGGTGTCGCCGGTGAAGGATTCGCTGGTCGCCGAGGCGCTCGCATGGACGCCGGGAACAGCCGGCACGATCGCCGCGAAGACCGTGCAGATCGAGTTGCCGGTGCGGCCGACGCGCGCCGACCTTGCCGCCTACTTCGAGCGGACGAGAACTGTCGTCGCCGGAAAGATCGTCATGATCGGACAGCCACAGGTCGTGCCGGTTACCATCCTGCCCCCGACCAGGCGCCGCGAAGACAACGACCTGCGCGCGCAGTACGCGCCGAGTGCAGTGCCCGCCGCGCCCGCAGCCCCAGCCGGGCCCGCCGCACCTGCGCGGCCGCGCCCGAACCCCGACATCCTCACCGCGGCGCAACTGGCGGAGCAGCTCGATGCGTTCCTGGTGTCGTCGGGTGCGGTGGCCCGGGTGAACGACGCCGGACGCGAGCACGGCCAGATTCGTGCCTTCAACAACCGCACGTTCGATGTGACGAAGGCGGTGCCGACCGTGGTGATGCGCAACGAGGACTACGGGCGTCTTTCCCGCCTGATGGCTGATGGCCGCGCAGTGGAACTCGAGCTGACGGTGGTGAATCGGACCCATCCGGAGGGACGAACGCAGTACAACGTCGTCGCTGAGCTTCCGGGCACCGACCTCGCGTCGGAAGTCGTGATGCTCGGCGGCCACCTCGATTCCTGGCACTCGGCCACCGGTGCCACGGACAACGCCATCGGCTGCGCGACGATGCTGGAGGCGATCCGTATTCTGAAGGCTGTTGGTGCCCAGCCCCGTCGCACCATCCGCGTGGCGCTCTGGAGCGGGGAGGAGCAGGGGCTGCTCGGGTCGCAGGCGTATGTGAAGGAGCACTTCGGTTCGTTCGAGGACCCGAAGCCAGAACACGCGCGGTTCGCCGGCTACTTCAACATCGACTCGGGAACGGGACGGGCACGGGGCATGACCGTATTCGGGCCGCCTGAAGCCGCGTCGGTTCTACGTTCCGTCCTGGCGCCATTCGCAGACAACGGAGTCGTCGGCGCCACGACCACGCGCAGCCGCGCGCGCGGCGGCTCGGACCACACCTCGTTCAACGAGGCCGGGCTGCCCGGCATCGGCGTACAGCAGGACCCGATCGAATATAACTCGGCCACCTGGCACACGAACCTCGACACCTACGAGCGGGTGATCGAGGACGACGCGCGGAAGTCGGCGATGGCGATCGCTGCGGCTGTCTATCACCTCGCCATGCGCGACGCGCAGTTGCCGCGCTTTGCGAAGGACCGGATGCCGCCGTTGCCCGGTCGCTGAGGTAACGGCGAAACCGATCGTCGCCTGCCTGAACTTCGCACGCAGCGGTTCCGTCAATGGATGTGGACGCAGCAGGCGTCGGAGGACGACTGATGACAAAGCGCGCGCTCTGGCCGGTGATGGCGTTGCTTGCGGTGGCCGTGTCCCTCTACGCGACAGCGCTGCTGTTCGCCCCAAATCTGCGCCCGCCGTTCCTTCGAACCTCACCGCTGCCGCTCGCGCTGATGGTGCACTTCGCGGGCGGGGGATTGGCACTGGCAATCGGCCCATTTCAGTTCCGGACCGGCCCCCTCGCCCGGCGCTCACCAGTGCACCGCCTGCTCGGTCGCGTATATGTGATCGCCATCCTTGCCAGCGGCATCGCCGGCCTCGCGATGGCGGTCGTGTCGCAGGGTGGCGTGGTCGCACACGTTGGTTTCGGCCTGCTGGCGGTCGGCTGGCTGACCACAACCATCCAGGCGTTCCTCACCATCCGCCGCGGCGACGCCTTCGCGCATCAACAGTGGATGACCCGCAGTTTCGCGCTCACCTTTGCCGCCGTCACCCTCCGGCTCTACCTGCCACTGAGCCTGGCCTTCGGCATCCCGTTCGACGTGTCGTACCCGGTGATTGCGTGGGCCTGCTGGGTTCCCAACCTGCTCGTCGCGGAATGGCTGTTCGTGCCGCGGCGCGCCGGCACGCGAGCGTGGGCCGCGCTCGGCTGAGCAAGGGGTGACGTCCGAAGCCCGTCACTCAGCTCTACCTTGCGGTCTTCGCGCGCGTCGCGCGTGGTCGCTGTTGCCGCGCATCGGGCTGTGGCACCACCGTCTCACCCCGCGCCAGCATCGCAACCAGCTGCGCGATCGTCCTGGCCCGGCCGGCGGGTGTCTTCATGTTGTTCGTGCGGAACGTCAGGGCGAACAGGTTCATGCGGCCAAGCGTGCGGAAGGTACGCCGCGCAGCGGCGTTCGCTTCGATCGCGGCACGCAGGTCGTCCGGGATCGATTCTGCGGACGCTGACCGGATCGGCGCGTACGCCGCGTCCCAGCGCCCGTCGGCCCTGGCGGCATCCACCTGGTGCTGACCTGCCGGCTGCATGCGACCCTCGGCGATGAGGCGCGCGACATGCTCGCGGTTCACCTGGCTCCAGATACTCTTCGCGCGTCGTGGTGTGAAGCGCTGCAGGAACGAGACCTCGTCGTACGACTTCCTGATGCCGTCAATCCAGCCCCAGCAGAGCGCCACGTCGAGCGCCTGTGCGTGAGTGACGGTCCGCGTCCCTGAATCCTTCTTGTAGATGCGCAACCAGAGTTCCGCTTCGCGGGCGTGGTGCGTGCGCAGCCACTTCTCGAAGGCTGCTTCGGAGGCGAACGGTTTGATGCGTCTCGGGTCGGGAATCACGGAAGCCATGGCTCTCGACGGAGCATAGCCGAAGCTACGCCGGGACGAGCCGCCGCGTGGGTGTTCGTCGAGCGCGCCGGGTTCCGACACGCTTTTTCAGCTCAGCGACCAGCAACCAGGTGACATCACCCGTCGCAAACGGTGCGGCTGCGCGTCCTTGAGCGTGCGATACCTGAACACTCCGCGTGGGTAGGTCTGCGGCGAGAGTGCGCGGTTCCGCGCGCTGACGATGAAAACGCTCGAAGTCGTCTCCCTTCGGCACCGTGTCGTTCTTCAACCGATACAGTGCCTGCCGCGCGGCGACGGTGATGCTGACATCCCCCACAACTCTGGTTTCCGCCTCGATGGTCTTGAAGCAGGCCCTCTTGCCGAGTCCTGATGATGAGGTCGACATACAGGTCCCCGTCGGCGGGTGATAGCAAACCGCGGGATATGCGCCGAGCAAGGTCCGACGTGGAAATCTGCTCGATGTTCAAATCGTTGTCGTAGGCCGTCGTCAGTGCCTGGCGGAGGCAACTGACATTCTCCGTTGTGGCCTTGATGATCACATCGAGGTCCTCGCTGCAGACCTCGTCACCGCTGCACCCGGGCCGTATCTGCCTGGTCGACACGAACGGTCCATGGCCGTCCGATCGCACATGGGCGCCTGCTCCGCATGCGATCACCCGACATATAATCCGCGCACTAAATTGCCGCTTCCCGCAGGCTCCCGACTCGGCCCGTACGAAGTCCTGGCTCCGCTTGGCGCTGGCGGCATGGGGGAGGTGTACAAGGCGCGCGACACGCGTCTGGCGCGCACCGTGGCGATCAAGGTGCTGTCGGCCGATGTCAGCGGTGATGTGGCCGCGCGTGCGCGCTTCGAACGCGAGGCCCGCGCCATCGCCACGCTCTCGCACCCGCACATATGCGTCGTCTACGATGTCGGCCACCAGGCCCCCTCGACAGGCTCAGGGACAGGCATCGACTACCTCGTGATGGAACTGCTGGAAGGCGAGACACTGGCCGAGCGCATTGCGCGCGCGAAGGGGCCGATGCCGATCCCCGAGGTGCTGACGATTGGTGCAGCCATCGCGGATGCTCTCGATAAGGCGCACCGCGCGGGCATCGTGCACCGCGACCTCAAGCCCCTGAACGTGATGCTCACAAAGAGCGGACCCAAGCTGCTCGACTTTGGCCTGGCGAAACTGCAGGGCAGTGCATCAGTGGTCGCGATGTCCGACGAGAGCGGCGCGACGACGGTCGGTCCGCGCACCGGCAAGGGGACCATCCTCGGAACCATCCATTACATGTCGCCTGAGCAGGTCGAGGGTCGCGAGGCTGATTCCCGCAGCGACATCTGGGCGCTCGGTGCGGTGCTGTACGAGATGGCGACAGGGCAGCGGCCGTTCGAGGGCGAGTCACCGGCCGGCGTGCTCGGCGCGATCATGGGGACGACGCCGCCCGCGATCTCCACACGCCAGCCGCTCACCCCCACATCGCTTGAACATCTGGTGCAACACTGTCTCGAGAAGCATGCGGACGAGCGCTGGCAATCGGCCGCGGACGTCCGGTCACAACTTCAGTGGATTAGTCGGCCAGCGCATCTGGAGGCTCCGGGCGTACCCCGCCGCTCGGTTAGTCCGATAGCGGTTGGTGCCGCCCTCGCCAGTGCCAGCGTTGCCGTGCTCTTGCTTGGAGCGAGAACGCTCTGGAGGGCGTCGCCGGTTCCTGACCAATCGATCACGCGTTCGATTGTCGAGGCACCGGCGCTCTCGTTGAATGGCGCACGAAACTCAAGCCTGCTGGCCCTATCCCCGGATGGCACTCGTCTGGTCTATGTCGGCAGCGGCCCGCGCCCGCGGCTCCTTGTACGTCGGCTGGACCAGTTCGAGCCCACGCCAATTGCCGGCACAGATGACGCGTCCAGTCCGTTCTTCTCGCCTAGCGGCGACTTCGTAGGGTTCTTCGCACAGGGGAAGCTCAAAAAAGTCGGCTTCGATGGTGGAGCACCCCTGACCCTGGCCGACGCGCCAAGCGCCTTCGGCGGTACGTGGACTGAGGACGACACCATCGTGTTCGCCCCAGACGCCGACGGGCTGATGCGTGTCTCTGGGTCGGGCGGAACGCCACAGAGACTCACGAAGGTTCCACCGTCGGGCGTCGTGCGCCACTCGTGGCCCAGCTTCGTCCCGGGCAGCAACGCAATCCTGTACACCGTCAACGACACCATTCTCGCCGCGCATATCGATCTCATCCGGTTATCCGGTGGGCCGTCGCGAACGGTCGTGACCGATGGTGCCTTTCCGCAGATCGTCGCTGGCGGATACCTCGTCTACGCCAATACCTCTCGGGCCGGGTCCTTGTCGGTGATTGGATTCGACGAAAGGAGGATGACGCCGACAGGGACACCGGCGTCCCTGGTCGATGGAGTCATGGCGTCTGCACAGGCGAGCCAGTTCGCCCTATCGCGTGCGGGCACGCTCGTGTACGTGTCGAATGCATCGCTGCCGCAGCGAACGCTGGTGTGGGTTGACCGCAGCGGGAGGACAAGCCCGGCGCTGGCAGACGCGATGTCATTCGGCGCTCCACGGATCGCACCAGACGGACAGCGGTTTGGGTTCATCACCTATGACGGACTGAACCCCCGCTACATCTGGGTATACGACCCGAAGGCTGGTGCACCGATGCGGCTCGTCTCTGACGGCCGGACCAACACCGTCCCGGAGTGGACTCCGGACGGCCGCCGGCTCGCCTTCGCCTCGATTCGCGAGACTTCTGGCGGGCAGCAGAACGTGTTCACAGTCGCTGTCGATGGCAGTGGAAGCCCCGAGCGACTCACGATGTCGGAGCGCGCCCAGACGCCAGCGTCGTGGTCCCCTGACGGCCGGTCTTTCGTGTTTCAGGAAGCACATCCCGGCACGCAGAACGACATCATGGCGATGGACGCGGTGGGCGAACGGACCGTCAGGCCGCTCCTGGTCGCGCCAGGCAATCAGCTCGGAACATCCTTCTCCCCAGACGGTCGCTACCTAGCCTATTCCTCAGACGAAGGCGGGCGGCCGGAGATCTTCGTCACCAATTACCCAAGGCCTGGCACTCCTCGGCAGATTTCGACCGAAGGCGGAATGGAACCGACCTGGTCGCACCGGGGCGAACTGTTCTTCAGGAACGGAGAACGGATGATGGTGGTGCGTGTCGCTGACGGAAGCGCCGGGTTGACGTTCTCGACGCCGTTGACACTGTTCGAGGGGCGATTCGAGTTCAGTATTCTGACGCCGGGCATTCGCGCCTACGACGTTGACCCATCTGGGCAGCGCTTCTTGATGATCAAAAGTCCGGGATCGGTCTCTGTGGAGCGCCTGTATCTGGTCACGAACTGGCGGGACGATGTCGCGCGGGCGCTTGGCGGCGCTCGCCAATAGACCGCCCGTTCACCGTCATCGTCAACGGTGCCAACCGCATCAGCACGCAACTGGAGCATGGCCCCCAGCGATTGGGCGCCTCGTGTTCGTTCGAGGGCAGTAGCCGGAGCCGCCGGCGCGGTAGGCGGAACGCACCGCAAACAAAAGGCCGGCAGTGCGTGAACACTGCCGGCCTTTCATGATGTTGCGGACGTCCGCGACTACGACCGGACGGGCCAGGAGCTTTAAGCCTGCCTTAGACCTGCGGCTTGTGCAGCACTTCCTGGACGTCCGACTTCTTCTTGCCGCCCAGCCCCTGAATCTGGATGGTCGGCTGCTCCTTGAGCACGTGCTGCGCGTAGAGCTTGGCCATGTCTTCGTGGTACTTCGGATCCTGCTCCTTCTTGCGCTGCGCCAGCTTCTCCTCGCGGGCGTTCTTCGCAATGCCCAGGTCGTCGAGGTCGTGCTGCAGGCCCTTGGCCACCGCGTCCGCATTCAGCACCAGCGAGTGCTCGGTCGAGGCGAGCGGCACCGGCTTGTTGCCGGCGAAGATCTCGTGACGGCCGTGCTCCTCGTACCACTTGGTCAGCGTCGCGGTCATGTGCATCTTCTCGATGATGTTGCGCCAGCCGATGCCGGTGTTGTAGGCGCAGAACGAGATTTCACCCTGCTGCGTGGCATACGGGATGATGCACATCTCGGTGCGGCGGAAGTCGTAGTTGAACAGGTCCTGGAACCACATGCCGGCGATGAACAGGAAGTTCCAGCGGTCGGCGCGACGCTTTGCGATGTCGTCCTTCGTGATCTGGCCGGTGGTCCTGCCGTACTTGCCGGCCTGCGCCGCCTTGGTGGCACCGAAGGTCTTGTCGAACTTCTTGAGGAGATCGCTCATCTTGAAGTGCGTCGGCGACTTGAACGAGTCGTAGTTCCGGGCCAGCGCCAGCGCCATGCCGAACACCGACAGGCTGCGGCTGCGACCGGCATCGCTCACCTGAGCCACGTCCTTCGCCAGCTGCTCCGCGTTGAGGAACGCGGTGACGGGCACCGCCTCCTTCGTTTCCTTGTCGATCATCAGCGCCATGCCGACGCCGCAGTTCGGATGGCAGCCGCACGTGAGGTTGCCCCACTCGGTGTCGGGTCCCTTCACCACGTCAGCCCAGTCGGTGAACGTGTTCATGAACGAGATCGGGAACCAGTCGCGCACCGGTTCGCCGAGCCCGGTCTGGTTCTTCACGTCGTGCGCGAGGTGCGACAGCGTGTAGCGCTGCGCGGCACGGCGCTCGGGCGTGACCTCTTCGTCGCGGCCGGTGAACGACACCGGCTGGAACGACAGGAAGTTGATCTTCTTCGGGTTGTCGAGCGCGAACTCGATGATGCGGCCGACCTGCTCGTTGTTGACGCCATTGACAATCGTCACCACCGGGACGATGTCAACGCCGGCGCCGTGCAGGTTCTCGATGGCGCGCAACTTCACATCGAACAGGTTGCCGACGCGACGATGCGCGTTGGCCGCGTTGCCGATGCCGTCGAACTGGAGGTAGGCGTAGCGCAGGCCGGCCTCGGCCGCCGCCTTCGCAAACTCCGGATCCTTCGCGAACTCGATGCCGTTGGTCGCCGCCTGGACGCTGGAGTAGCCCACCTTGCGGGCGTAGCGGACGGCGTCGAGGAAGTAGGGCGAAATCGTCGGCTCGCCGCCCGAGAACTGCACTGACATCTGCCGCTTCGGCTTGATGGTGATGGCGTTGTCGAGCACCGTCTTGATGTCGTCCCACGTCAGTTCGTGGACGAACCCGACCTGGTTCGCGTCCATGAAGCAGGGGTCGCACATCATGTTGCAGCGGTTGGTGAGGTCGACGGTCAGCACCGAGCCGCGGCCGTGCTGAATCGTGCTGCTGCCGTGGTTGTGCAGCTTCTCATCGTTGTGGGAGCGGATGTCGCGTCCCGGGAACACCGACTCGAGGTGCTTGAAGAACTCGGTGTCCATCGCCATCACGTCCTCGAAGTGACCGTGAATCGGGACAATCCTTGACCATCAGGATCTTGCCGTCGCGCTCGAGAATGGTGGCCTTGATCTCGCCGACCTTCTCGTTCAGCAGGACGCTGACATCCTTCTTGCCGTCGAGAATCTCCTGGCGCGCCTCACGCGTGCAGACCGGGCACAGCGAATCGGTCTCGCGCGGCCAGCCGAGCGGCGGCTTGGTCTTCTCGTACGACTTCTGCAGCGGCTTGTTCGACCACTTCGGCGTGAACGCGGGGTTGTGGTTGATCTTGTTCAGTGTGCTGAACACAGTCCATGCACCGTTGGCGGCGATGGACAACCCCTTTTCGAAGTACTTGATAGGCGCGTGCATTCGTGGCGTCTCCTGTAAGAACGAGTGGGGCCATTTTTCCCCGTCGAATTGCTGTAAAGCATAGAGGAAAAACGGTTTGCCTTCGATTCCATCCGGCGAGCGGGCCGAATCGAGGGTTGAGGTGGCAAATACGCGGGTGTACGGGCGCGGACGAGCTGAACCCCGAGCTTCACCGTCAGTTCACGCACCCAGACTGGCGCACGACCAGGACGAATTGGAGGTTAAGACACGACCTCCTAGAATGGAGGAATGTCCGTTCGCGACCTGCTGATCATCGGTGCCGGCCCTGCCGGGCTTGCCGTGGCCATTGCCGCCTCCGAGGCGAAGCTCGACTGCCTGGTGCTAGAGAAGGGCGCGCTGGTCAACTCGATCTTCAACTTCCCGCCCGGCATGACCTTCTTCACGACGCCGGACCTGCTCGAGATCGGCAGGCTGCCCTTCGTCACCCCCTACGAGAAGCCGACGCGGCACGAAGCCCTGCGCTATTACCGGCGCGTCGTTGACGCCTACAAGTTGCCCATCTCGTTCGGTGAAGAGGTCACGTCCATCGAGCGGGACGTCCTGAACGGCCAGGATGTCTTCATTGTCGACACTCTCTCCGGCCGTGGCGTCCGGCGCGGCCGTCACGCTCGAGCTGTCGTGTTCGCCATTGGCTACTACGACCAGCCGAACCTCCTGGGGATCCCCGGTGAGGAGCTGCCGCACGTCCGTCACTACTACGGCGACCCGCATGCGCACTATCGCCAGTCGGTGCTCGTGGTCGGCGGCAAGAACTCGGCGGCCATCGCATCGCTCGAACTGCATCGCGCCGGAGCGACGGTGACGCTGGTGCATCGCGGCTCGACGTTGTCCGACCGCATCAAGTACCTGGATCCGCCCCGACATCGACAACCGCATCAAGGAAGGGTCGGTGACGGCGCACTTCGAGTCGAGGGTCGTGGAGATTCGCCCGACGACTGCCGTCGTGGCACTGCGCGACGGCGAGTTGATTGATGTGCCGGCTGACACGGTGCTGCTGCTCACGGGGTATCACCCCGACTTCGACCTGCTCGAACGCGCTGGTGTGTCGCTCGGGCCCCGTCGCGAACCCATCTTTGACGCCGAGACGATGGAGACGATCGTGCCGGGACTCTTCGTGGCCGGCGGCCTCGTGGGCGGCCTCGACACCGGCGCCATCTTCATCGAGAACGGCCGTTTCCACGGCGAGAAGATCGTGCGCCGCGTGCGCGATCGCATGGCTGTCTAGCCACGTTGCAAGCACAACCGCGCATGCGTGGCAGCGCCGCACGCTTCGTTATAATCACCGCTGACTTCCTCTTTCCCTGCGAGGCGACATGGCTGATCCGCAGACCTGCACCCACATCGATGCACTCGACACCATCCGCCACGCGACGACGCGGGAATGCGAGGAGTGCATCAAGCTCGGCTCGGAATGGGTGCATCTTCGCACCTGCCAGGAGTGCGGGATCACGCTTTGCTGTGACAGTTCGCCTAACAAGCACGCCAGCCGGCACTCGCGTCACTCGGGCCACCCGGTGATTGCCTCGGCCGAACCAGGCGAACGCTGGGTGTATTGCTTTCCGGACGAGGCCTTTGCCGAGTATTGATCAGCCGACAACCCACGACCTGCTAGCGCGATATGAACGGAACCGCGCGCGCTCCGTCGCGCTCTTCGGACTGCTCTCCGACGATGCGTACTACAGCCGGCCGATTGCGCTGCGCCACCCCATCGTGTTCTACGAGGGGCACCTGCCCGGCTTCAGCTTCAACGCACTCGTGAAGAAGGCACTCGGCCAGCCGGGCATCGACCCCGGCCTGGAACGCCTCTTCGCCCGCGGCATCGATCCTCATGAAGCGTCCGGAGGCACGGCGCCGCTTCTCGAATGGCCGTCTCGCGCTGCGGTGCGGGCCTTCGCGGACGAGGCCGACCGCCGCATCATCGAGGTATTGCAGCACGCGCCGCTCGACAGGCCGGGGCATCCGCTGCTCGACCAGCGCGAAGTCGTTTTCGCGATCCTCGAGCACGAGGAGATGCACCAGGAGACGCTGCTCTACATGTGGCACCGCCTGCCCCTCGAACAGAAGCGGGCACCGGCTGGCTATCGCCCGCGAACCGCCGGTGTGGTGCCGCCGCTCGAGTGGTGCGCCGTGCCTGCCGGCTCTGCCACGCTCGGCGTCGACAAGACCGCGGTTCCGTTCAGCTGGGACAACGAACGCCCCTCGTTCATCGTCGAGGTGCCGGCGTTCTCGATTGAGCGGCACGACGTCACCAACGGCCGGTTCATGGAGTTCGTCGACGCGGGCGGGTACCGCGACGCGCGCTGGTGGACGCCTGAGGACTGGGCGTGGCTGCAGTCAGAGGAGCGCCAACATCCATTGCTGTGGGAACGGACGGATAGCACATGGCAATGGCGCGGCATGTTCGAACGCTTCCCACTGCCGCTGTCGTGGCCCGTCTATGTCAGCTTCGCGGAGGCCGCGGCGTTCGCACGCTGGCAGGGAGACCGGCTGCCGACCGAAGCCGAGTTCGTGCGGGCAGCCTACGGCAGCGCCGTGGGCGAGCGGCGATACCCCTGGGGTGCGGCGGCGCCGTCACCGGTGCATGGCGTGTTCGACTTCGCGAGCTGGGACCCGCATCCAGCGGGAAGCCATCCGGCTGGAGCGAGTGCCTGGGGTGTCGAGGACCTCGTCGGGAACGGCTGGGAGTGGACCAGCACGCCCTTTGCAGCGTTCGAAGGCTTCGAGCCGCTCCCGTCATATCCCGAGTACTCCGCCGATTTCTTCGACGGAGAACATGTGGTGATGAAGGGCGCGTCGATGGTCACTGCGGCTGAACTGCTGCGGCCATCGTTCCGCAACTGGTTCCGCCGCCGGTATCCGTATGTCTACGCCACGTTCCGTTGTGCCCATTCGAACTGACACGCTGCCAACCCCCGTCGCGCACGAGGTGGCGGAGCACCTGCAGCGCATACCCCGGCAGTTGCCCACGCACTACCTCTACGACCGGCTCGGTTCGACGCTGTTCGAAGCGATCTGCCATCTGCCGTGGTACCGCATTGCCACGGTCGAGCAGCAGATGCTGTCGACGTGTGCATCGGAGATTCATGCGCTCGCTGGTCCCGTATCGGCAGTCGTCGAGTTGGGCCGGGCAGCGGCGAGAAATTGGTGACGCTGCTCGGAGCGCGGCATCGGCAGGCGCTGCAGGTCCACCTGGTCGACGTATCAGCGTCAGCGCTCGAGCAGGCGTCGCGCGCCCTGCGCGCTGTGCCGGGTGCTGGACGTGCAGCTCGAACGGGCCACCTATGAAGATGGCCTCGGCGCATCTCGCGGAGGCCCCGCCGACGCTCAGACCTCGTGGTCTTCCTGGGTTCGAACATCGGCAACTTCGACACCGCTGACGCCGACACGCTGCTGCGTTCGATGCGTGCGGCCGTGGGGCGCGGCAGTTCGGTGCTCATCGGCGCCGACCTCGTGAAGCCAGAGGCCGAGCTGCTGCTCGCCTACGACGATCCGCTCGGCGTCACTGCCGCCTTCAATCGCAACCTGCTCGTGCGCCTGAATCGGGAACTGGGCGCGAGATTTCGATCTCGGCGGGTTTCGTGCATCGCGCCGTGTGGAATGCCGGCGCGTCGCGCGTGGAGATGCACCTGATCAGCCTGCGTCGCCAGCGCGTGCTGTGCCGGCTGCGGAACTCGAGGTGACATTCGAGGCGGGTGAGTCGATCTGGACCGAGAGCTCTTACAAGTATCACCACCCGGGCAACTGCGGGACATGCTGGCACGAGCGGGGTTCACTGCGGTGAGCGCAGTGGGAGCACGAAGGTTTCGCGCTGACGTTGGGACGAGCCCAGTAGCCCGGGAACGACCACCGACAACGACCACCTCAGGCCATCGCCAGGTATTCGTGCACGAAGCGCACGACCATCGAGCCCTCGCCGACGGCGGCGGCCACGCGGTTCATCGCGCCGGCGCGGACGTCGCCCGCGGCGAAGATGCCGGGCGTGCTGGTTTCGAGCAGCAGCGGCAGTCCGGTGCTCCTTCCACACCCGCGGGAAGCGCTCGTCGGCCATCAGCTCGCGACCGGTCAGCACGAACCCTTTCGGATCGCGCAGCACCCCGGCGGGCAGCCAGTCGCTGCGTGGCGCAGGTGCCGATGAACACGAACACCGCATCCGCTTCCTCGACGAGCGACTCGCGACTCGGTGACCGAGCGCAGCGTCACGCGCTCGACGTGCTCCGCCGCCCTCGACCCGCTCCAGTTCCGTGCACGGGCGCAGCGTGATGTTCGTCGTCTTCGCGATCTGCTCGATCAGGTACGCCGACATCGTCTCGGCGAGCGTCGGCCGGCGAATGACGATGTGCACCTCGGCGGCATAGCGCGAGAGATACATCGCGCCCTGCCCGGCGGAGTTGCCGCCGCCGATGACGAGCACCTTCCTGCCGGCGAAGGCGGGCGCCTCGGTCGTCGCCGCGCCGTAGTAGACGCCGGCGCCGGTGAAGGCTTGGATGCCCTCCGCAGGATGCTCGCGGTAGGCCATGCCCGTCGCGGCCATCAGCGCGCGCGTTACAATCTCGCGTCCGTCGGAGAGCGCGACGCGCTTGTAGCCGCCGTCGAGCGTGACACCGCACACTTCGAGCGGCACGAGGAACTCGGCACCGAGTCGCTGGGCCTGGTTCCACGGCGCGTCGCGTCAGCTCCGCACCGCTGACGCCGGTGGGGAACCCGAGATAGTTCTCGATCCGCGAACTGCTGCCGGCCTGGCCGCCCGGTGCATGCCGGTCGAGCAGCAGCGTCCTCAAGCCCTCCGAGGCACCGTACACCGCACCGGCCAGTCCGCCCGGCCCCGCCCCGACGATGACGAGGTCGTACAGCTTCGAGGCCATGTCGAGCGAGCGGCCGAGTCGTGCCGCCACTTCACGCGGATGCGGGTCGCGCATCACCGAGCCGTCCTCGAAGAACAGCGCCGGCAGTTCGTTCGAGGCGATCCCGGCCGACTCGGCGAGCGCCTTGCCGTCGGCGTTCAGCATCACCTCGAGCCAGCGGAACGGAATGAGGTTGCTCGAGAGGAAATCCTTGATCTCGTGCGAGCGCGGCGACCACTGATGGCCCACCAGCCGGAGGCCGGACTTCTCGGGCTTGTGGTCCACATGCCAGGTGTCCAGCAGTTCGTCGACGTACCGGGAACAGCCGTTCCTCCGGCGGATCCCACGGCTTGGTCAGGTAGTAGTCGATGTGCGCTTCGTTGATCGCCGTGATGGCGGCGTTGATGTCCGAGTAGGCCGTGAGCAGCACGCGCTTCGCCGCCGGGTACACCTCGCGCGGCGCGGGCCAGCACGTCGTTCCCCTGCAGTGCCGGGCATGCGCTGGTCGGTGAGGACGATGGCGAGTGCGTCACCGCGGGCCTTGAGCTCGTTAATGGTGGTCGACGGCCTCTTCGCCGGACGCGGCGCCGATGACGGTGTAGTCTCGCTGTAGTGCGCGCGCAGGTCGCGGCGCACGGCCGCCAGCACCTGCGGGTCGTCGTCGACCACGAGCATGACGGGCTTGTTCACGGCTGTCCTCCAACATCGATCGAGGCTCGGCAGGAGCACCCTGAACTCCGTGCGACCGGGGCTGGAATCCACTTCGATCTGGGCCTCGTTGTGAACGAGCAGCCGCCGCACGAGGTCGAGCCCAATTCCCGTGCCCTTGCCGACCGGCTTGGTCGTGAAGAACGGGTCGAAGATGCGCGACTTCACGTCCGGCGGGATGCCAGGTCCGTTGTCGATGACGCGGACGACCACCCGCTGCTTCTCGCCCCTGGCGGTCACCTCGACGTGGCCGCCTTGCGGGCGCTGCGTCGAGCGCGTTGTCGATGAGATTCGAGAACACCTGATTGAGCTCGCCGACGAAGCCGACGACGGCCGGCAGGTCGAGGTTCGACGGTGAGACGCGACGGCGATCGTCTTCTCGCGGGCCTTGGCGCGCAGGACGGTGACGGTGTTCGCGAGGTTCCGCGCCAGATCGACCGGCTCGGCCGACGAGCCCTGGTCCATGTGGGTGAACCCCTTCACCGCCGCGACCAGGCCGGAGATGCGCATGGCCGCATCCTGAATTTCCGACGCGAGCGCGCGAACCGAGCAGCCGGATGCGGCCCAGCGCAGCGTTGCAGCGAGGCACGGGCCGCTGACTTCCCCCGCAATGGCATCGAGCGCCTCGATCGTGACCGACGTGTCGGCAAGCTGCGCGGCAACGCGTTCATCGAGCCCATGCCCCGCGAGCCAGTCGCCGATTGCATCTTCGCGCTCGGCCTGCTGGATCGGCGACAGCACCCCTTGCACGCGGGCGGCCAGGCACGAGGTGCGCACGGCCTCGATGGCGGCGAGCTGCTGCTCGTTCAGGCGCGCCGCCCCGAGCGCCAGCGTCGCCTGTTCTGCATCCTCGAGCCGGTCTTCCAGCAGCGCCGCGCTGCGCTCGATGGCCGCGGCCGGATTGTTCAGTTCATGCGCGAGGCCGGCCGAGAGGCGACCGAGCGACAGCCATCTTCTCGTCTTGCAGGTCGTTCGAGGTGAAGAGGCGGGCGCGATCGATCAACGTGTGGACGAGGACACCGGTGAGCTCGGGGCACTCACGGGTCATATCCTGGAATCGGGCGCAGTGGATGGTCAGGACCGTGGTGCGCTCGACTGCGACCGTATCCCCTGGGGGCGTCGTCATGCGCGAGTAGGGCAGCATGCCGGTGACCTCGCCCGCCCGCCACTCCTTGGCCAGTTTCGGGCCGGTGCCGCGGTCGATGTGGATGACGATGTGTCCCGAGAGCACGATGAAGAGGCCGTCGGGGGGGGTGCCCCCGGCCCTGGTCAGGAGTGCGCCTTCCTCCAGGACTCGCACGGTGCCGTGGGTGGCCAGCCACTCCAGTTCCGCATGCGGCACTCCTCTGAGGGTGGCGTGCGCCGAGAGCCGCTCGATGATGTCGTCAGGGGTCATGAATCAGTGCGCGAGCGGCGAGGTGGACGGATTCTTCGCCATGAGGACCTTCATCTCCAGCAGTTCGACGAGGGCGCGGGCGCGCTCGGGCACGCAGGCTGTTCGAGCAGGGCCTGCTTTTCAATCGCCTCGAGGTCCAGATACTGCGCCAGCGCGTTCACCAGGTCGTCGTCGTTCATCGCGGCTGCGGCGCGCGGGTCGATGCCGCCGCCCTGCTCGGACGGTGCGATCAGCATCTCGAGCCGGCCGCGCTGGTGCCGGAGGTCGGCGCGATCCGCGGCGGTCAACTCGCGGTCGGGCACGGCTGCCGTGCGCGCGCGGCGATAGGCACGTGTGTTGTCTTCGTCGACAATCCGGAAGCGCTCGAGGCCGCGCAGGACGATGTTGTAGCGGCCGTCCGGCAGCTTCTCGAAGTGGGTGATCAGCGCGCTGCAGCCGACCGGGTAGACCGGCGGGCACCCGTCGTACTCGCCCTCCCAGCCGTCGCGCAGCAGCACCATGCCGATCAGGCGGTCGCTGGCCAGGGCGTCGTCCACCATCTCGCGGTAGCGCGGCTCGAAGATGTGCAGCGGCAGGAACACGTCGGGAAAGAGCACCACCGTGGGCAGCGGGAAGCGGGGAGAGTCGGACATGGGGCAGCCATCGGGATCGATCGCCACCACTCACCGACTGTAGATTCCAGTTCAGTGAATCGTCTTCGTCTTCTTGTCCATGTAGTCCATCAGGACGTACTGGCCGAGGGTGTAGGGCGTGGTGAAGTACGCCTTGCCCTTGCAGATGTCGGCGACCCGGCGGACGAAGCTGACGAGGTCGTAGTCGCGCGCCAGCATGAACGTGTTGATCATGATGTTGCTCTTGCGGCAGGCGGCCACCTCGCGCAGCGTCTCGGTGACGATGAACGGGTCGAGGCCGAACGCGTTGCTGTAGATGCGGCCGTCGGGCTGCGTGAGCGCCGACGGCTTGCCGTCGGTAATCATGATGATCTGCCGCATGTCCTTGTTCTGGCGGTCGAGGATGCGGCGCGCCAGGCGAAGCCCTTCGCGCGTGTTGGTGTAGTAGGGGCCGACCCGCACACGGCCGAGCTCGGCGAGCGGCATCTCCTCGGCGGAGTCGTGGAACAGCACGACCTTGAGGGCGTCGCCCGGATACTGGATCTTGATGAGCTGCGCCAGCGCCATCGCCACCCGCTTGGCGGGCGTGAAGCGATCCTCGCCGTAGAGGATCATGCTGTGGCTGCAGTCGAGCATGAGCACGGTGGCGCAGGAGCTCTGATACTCGCCCTGCACGACCATGAGGTCTTCGTGCCTGACGGTGATGCGGCGCGATGGCCGACGATCCTCCCCGAGCGCGCTCCGCGTTCGCGCTGCGCGGCGTTCAGCAGGGTGCTCGCCGGGTCGAGGTTCATCGTGTCGCCGAACTCGTACGGCTTGGGCGCGCCGGTCGTCTCGACGCCGGTCGCCTGCTCGCGCGTGTCGTGCCGGCCGTAGCTGCTCTTGCCGAGTGAGCCGAGCAGATCGCGCAGCGCGCGGTAGCCGAGGAAGTCGAGCGCCTTGTCGGTGACTTCGAACGTGGCCGGCGGCTGATCGGGCCCTGACCGTTGCCGCTGCCCTGCCGGCGTTCGCGCTCGGCGTCGAGGTCGGGGGGCATCGTGATGTAGCCCTCCTCGCCCATCTTCTCGATGATCTGCTGGATCAGCTCCTCGAGCTTCGAGCGCATCTCTTCCTGGTCGCCGTCGGCCGGATCGCCGAGCAGCTGCTCGATCGTCTCCTCCGGCAGCACGCCGCCGTTGAACAGTGCGTCGAGGATGGCGTCGTGCAGCGCCTGCATCGTGCGCTCTTCCTCGTCCGTGTCGCGCGGGCTGCCGAAGCCGCTCGACAGCAGCAGATCGGACAGCTTCGACACCAGGTCCTCGAGGTCGAGGTCGTCGAGCAGGTCGCCGGTGAACTTGGTGTAGCGATACTTCATTGGGCTTCAGGCTCTCGGCTTCAGGCTTCGGGCACGTCCGCTCCCGTCAGTTGTAGTAGCGCTTCTTCTTGCCGCCGGGCACCTGGAAATCGTCGTCGTCGGTGGGCGGCTCCTCGCGGCGCTGCTGTCGACGCGACGCTTGCTGTTCCTCGCCGGCGGTGTAGCCGCGTTCGTCGTTGCGGCTGATCTTGCGCTGCGCGGTCAGCCCCTCGAGCACGAAGTCGATGGCCGAGGCCACCGACGGCGCGGCGGCGCCGGGCGCGAGGCCGGCCTTCTCGGCCAGATCGAGCAGCCCCTGCACGCTGCGGGTCTGCTTGATGACCTCGTCCGACGCGCTGTTGTCGCTGAGCGGCAGCGAGCCGCCGAGGTCGAACCACTCGACGACCTTCTTCGTGTTCACGCCGTCGAACATACCGGTGAAGACGGTGCCGACCGCCGAGCGGATCAGATCGCGTGCGATGGTTTCGGCGCCCTGCAGTTCGCCCTCGTATTCGAGCTCGAACTTGCCGGTGATCGACGGCAGCGCCGCGTAGACGTCGGTCACCCGCGGCACGATGATTTTCTCGCCGTTGGTGAGCGCGCGCCGCTCGGCGTTCGAAACGACGAGTTCCAGCGTGCGTGATCGGCAGGCGCTGGCTGACGCCCGAGCGCTTGTCGACCTTGCGGTCGGCGCGGGCCTGGAAGGCGACCTCCTCGACCACTTCCCGTACGTACTGCGGGATCTCGACCTTCAGGCCGCCGGGCCGGTCGGTCCACGCTTCCTGCGCGGTGATCGCGACCGCGTTCGAGCGCGACGTCGGATAGTGGGTTCGGATCTCGGAGCCGATGCGGTCCTTGAGCGGCGTGATGATCTTGCCGCGCGCCGTGTAGTCCTCCGGGTTCGCGGTGAACACCAGCATCACGTCGAGCTGCAGGCGGATCGGGTAGCCCTTAATCTGGACGTCGCCTTCCTGCAGGATGTTGAAGAGGCCCACCTGGATCTTGCCGGCGAGGTCGGGCAGCTCGTTGATGGCGAAGATGCCGCGGTTGGCGCGCGGCAGCAGCCCGTAGTGCATCGTCAGCTCGTCGGCAAGGTTGAGCCCCGCCTGCGCCGCCTTGATCGGGTCGATGTCACCGACCATGTCGGCAATGGTGACGTCCGGCGTCGCCAGCTTCTCGACGTAGCGGTTCGTCGCGCGAGAGCCAGGCGATCGGCAGCGAGTCGCCTTCGGCGGCGACCCGCGCGCGGCACGCGCCGCAGATCGGGTTCAGCGGATTGTCGTGAATCTCGCAGCCCGGGACGACCGGAATCTGCTCGTCGAGCAGATCGACCAGGCTGCGCAGGATGCGGCTCTTGGCCTGGCCGCGCAGGCCGAGCAGGATGAAGTTGTGGCGCGAGAGGATCGCGTTCACCAGCTGCGGGATGACGGTGTCGTCGTAGCCGATGACGCCGGGAACAGCGGCTCGCCGGCTTGCAGCTTGCGGATCAGGTTGTCGCGGATTTCTTCCTTGACCGAACGTGGCTGCGAGCCGTGCTGCTGGCGCAACTCGCCGAGCGTGTGGATGGTGGCCGACATGGGCTGGATCATATCCGAACTACACTGAGCGTCTTTGGTGCGTCACGCCTTCTTTACGTCGTCTCGTCCGCTCGTCTTCGCGCATCGCGGCGGTGCCGCGCTTGCGCCGGAGAACACGATGGAGGCGTTCGCCAGCGGGGTGTCGTGCGGAGCCGATGGCCTTGAGCTGGACGTGCGTGCGTCGAAGGACGGACGGGTGGTGGTCGTCCACGATGAGACGCTCGATCGCACGACACGGTTGCGTGGGCACGTGCGCGCCCACACGGCCGGCGAGCTGGTGGCAGCCGGCGTGCCTGAACTGCGAAGCGTGCTCGAGGCGTTCCGCAGACGTGCGTGTCATCGTCGAGGTGAAGGTGAATGAGCCGGCGTTCGGCCGCCTCGTCGTGGACGAGCTGCGGCGCGCAGGCGCCGTCGACCGCGCCTGCGTCGGCGGCTTCCGCCGCGGCCGTGCTCCGCGCCGTGCGAGACCAGCGAGCCGGCGCTGGCCACCAGCGCGGCGCGCGAAGAGGTGCGGCTGCGCGCTGTACCGCTCGTGGCTCCGCTGGCCGGTCACGCACACGGCCTACGGCGGCTACCAGGTTCCGGAAGTCTCCGGTACGACGCGCGTCGTCTCGAGGCGCTTCGTTGCCGATGCACGCCGCGCCGGGCTCGGCGTGCAGGTGTGGACGGTGAATGACGAGCCGACCGCGCGGCGACTGCTGTCGTGGGGCGTCGACGCGCTGATCACCGATCGACCCCGACCTGATGGTGCCGCTGGTGCGTGACACGGCGTTACAGCGGCGCTGAGCCCGCCTCGATTCCAGCAGGGGACGGTCAGGCTTCGTCCCAGATCGACTGCAGCGTCCACGGCCCACCCTCGACCGCCCAGAACTTCCCGTCCAGATACCGGAAGCCCCGCTCGAGCGAGGCCACGCGCGTCATGTCCTCGCCGCTGAGCGTGATGTCGGCGGCAGCGAGATTCTCCTCGAGCCGCTGCCGCTTGACCGTCTTTGGGATGACCGACACCCCGCGCTTGACGTGCCAGGCGAGCAGCACCTGTGCCGGCGTGCAGCGATGCTCGGCAGCGATCGAGGCGAT
Source organism: uncultured Acidobacteriota bacterium (assembly GCA_963722395.1). Classification (GTDB taxonomy): domain Bacteria; phylum Acidobacteriota; class Vicinamibacteria; order Vicinamibacterales; family CAVVIG01; genus CAVVIG01. The sequence goes on from CAVRLS010000004.1 coordinate 142,258, forward strand.
GAGCTCGTTGCCGAGCAGCGAGGGGTCGTGGCCGCCCTTCATGAAGTCGGGACGATCGGTGGACCCGAGCGGTGCATAGGCTGTGACGTGGATCCCTTCCGCCTCGCAGTACCAGACGAGTGCGTTCTGCTGCAGGAAGGGATGAAGCTCAACCTGATTGACCTCGGGGCGGATGCGACACTGCGGGAGCAGCGCCGCCAGCTTCTTCGCGGAGAAGTTCGACACGCCGATGTGACGGGTCAGGCCGGCATCGACGGCATCCTCCATGCCCTGCCACGTCCGCGCCAGCGGCGCCTCCTCGGGGCTCAGGAACTCCGCCGCCGAGGACGGCGCAGAACGTACCGGGCTTGAGCGGAATGGGCCAGTGCACCAGGTACCAATCGAGATAGGTGAGGCCGAGATCCTGCAGTGTCTTTCGCAGTGTCGGTTCGACCAGCTCCCGCGCGTGCGCGTGTCCCCACAGCTTCGAGGTGATCCACAGGTCGCCGCGGCTGACGCCATCGTCATTGCAGGCGTCCCGCAGCGCATGACCAATCTCGACCTCATTGCCGTACAGGGCGGCGCAGTCGAAGTGCCGGTAGCCGACGCGGATCGCTTCCCGCACGGCGTCGTAGACCTGACCGGGCTCTGACTTCCAGGTGCCGAGTCCGAGAATCGGCATCTGGTCGCCGTTGCGGAATGAAACGTTCTTCATGCTTACCTCGATGGGTAGGGGGGCGGGCGCTGCCGTTGAGGTGAGGGATCATATGCCATCGAACGGCGCCGTCAAAGGCGTCCGGCGCCAACGCCGCGAGTCACTGCGGTCATCGAAGCCTCGGCGGGGGTCGGGTCAGGCGCGGGCGAGCCCGCGCGCGGCAGTGCGGAAAACGGCGTCCATCATACGGGGCGTCAGACGGCCGGTATTGGTGTTCTGCCGGCTCGGGTGATAGCAGCCGAGCAGGGTCTGGCCGTTCGGCAGCGCCGCAACACTGCCGTGTCCGAACGCGGGCTTCGGGCGCATCACCACTCCGGTGTGCTTCAGCATCTGGAGGTAGGCGTCGAAGCCGATCCTGCCAAGCGCCACGACGATGCGGATGTCGGGCAGGGCGGCGACTTCGGCCTCGAGGTGCGGCAGGCAACGTGCCACCTCCTCCGGTGTCGGCTTGTTGTCCGGCGGCGCGCATCGGACCGCCGCCGCGATATAGGCGTCGGTCAGCGCCAGCCCATCGTCCGGACGCTGGGACGTCGCGATGTTGGCGAACCCGGTGCGATGGAGGGCCGACATGAGGAAGTCGCCTGAACCGCCGATGCCGTCGCCGGTGAAGACCCGGCCGTTCGATTGGCTCCGTGCGCGGCCGGCGCCGAGGCCGACGACAAGAAGCCGGGCTGCCGGATCGCCGAAGCCGGGAACCGGACGGGCCCAGTAGGTGTCCGAATGGTAGGCTCGCCGCTTCTCCCGTCCGATGCGCTGACAGTAGGACCGGAGGCGGGGGCACCGTTCGCAGGTCACAATCTGCTCGCGGATGAGCGTCAGAGCGGTCACAATGCTCCAGGTTTCGGGCCATTCCCCTGCGGGGCGGCAATAGGCGAAGATACGCCAGACGAGGCGAAGCGGGCGCTTGTGTTCAACTGCGCGGGCGTCGTGGTTAGAATAAGGGATTGGGCTAAGAGGTCGTTCGTCGGTCACCCGACCAGTCCGAGGAGCTTGGAGTTCCAGTGAGAAACATCGCCCCAAAGGATGCCGCAGAGCTTGACGCCGTCGAACGGCGTGAATGGCTCGACTCGCTCGATTATGTGCTGCAGAGCGGCGGACCGGTAAAGGTCCAGCGCCTGCTTCGCGATCTTGCCCTTCATGCGACGGATAACGGCGTAAGGATTCCGTTTACCGCCAACACGCCGTACATCAACACGATCCAGACCGAAGACGAAGTGCTCATGCCCGGCAGCCGGGAGATGGAGCGCCGTATCAAGAGCCTGGTGCGATGGAACGCGGCGGCGATGGTCGTGCGGGCCAACAAGGCGGATGAAGGGATCGGCGGTCACATCTCGACGTTTGCGTCGGCGGCGACGCTCTACGAAGTGGCCTTCAACCACTTCTTCCGCGGCCACGACAGCCCCGACGCTGACACCGTCTATTTCCAGGGCCACGCCTCACCGGGCATCTACGCCCGCGCCTACCTCGAGCGCCGCTTCGACGAGCGTCATCTCGACAACTTCCGGCACGAGCTGCGGGAGGGCGGCGGCCTCAGTTCGTATCCCCACCCGTGGCTGATGCCCGAGTTCTGGGAATACCCGACGGTGTCGATGGGGCTCGGCCCGATTCAGGCGATCTACGCGGCGCGTTTCATGCGCTACCTCGAGGATCGCGGGCTCAAGCCGAAGTCGAACTCGAAAGTGTGGGCGTTCCTCGGCGACGGCGAAACCGACGAACCGGAATCGCTTGGCGCCATCACCCTGGCGTCGCGCGAAAAGCTCGACAACCTCATATTCGTCATCAACTGCAATCTTCAGCGTCTCGACGGCCCGGTCCGCGGCAACGGCCAGATCATCCAGGAACTCGAGGCTGCCTTCCGCGGTGCGGGCTGGAACGTCATCAAGGCGATCTGGGGTAGCGACTGGGATCCACTCCTGGCCAAGGATCGTGACGGCCTGCTGGTCAAGCGCATGGGCGAGATCGTCGACGGCCAGTATCAGAAGTACGCCGTCTCGCCGGGCTCCTACGTCCGTGAGCACTTCTGGGGTGCCGACCCGCGGCTCCTCGACATGGTCAAGCACCTCACCGACGAGCAGCTCAAGCTGCTGACGCTCGGCGGACATGACCCGGTCAAGGTCTACAACGCCTACAAGGCGGCAACCGAGCACAAGGGCGGACCGACGTGCATCCTGGCCCGCACCATCAAGGGCTACGGTCTCGGCGAAGCTGGCGAGGGCAAGAACATCACCCACCAGCAGAAGAAGATGAACGAAGAGGAGCTGCGGGCCTTCCGCACCCGCTTCTCCATCCCGGTCTCCGACGCCGAGATCGCCCAGACCCCGTTCTACCGTCCCACCCCCGACAGCGAAGAATACAAATACCTGCAGGAGCGTCGTCAGGCACTCGGTGGCCCGGTCCCGAGCCGTCGCCTGAAGGCCGACGCGATCAAGCCGGTCGACGAGGACATCTTCTCCGAGTTCTACGCCGGCACCGACGGCCGCAAGGCGTCGACGACGATGGTGTTCGTGCGCATGCTGTCGAAGCTGCTGCGCGACAAGGAAGTCGGCAACCTCGTGGTGCCGATCGTCCCCGATGAAGCGCGTACCTTCGGCATGGAAGCCCTGTTCCGCCAGGTCGGTATCTACTCGCACGCCGGGCAGGTGTACGAGCCGGTCGACATGGACACACTCCTCTATTACAAGGAGGCGTCGGACGGGCAGATCCTCGAGGAGGGCATCAACGAAGCTGGCGCGCTCTCGTCGTTCATCGCGGCGGGCACCGCCTACGCTACACACGGCGTCAACACGATCCCGTTCTTCATCTTCTATTCGATGTTCGGCTTCCAGCGCGTCGGCGACCTGATCTGGGCCGCGGCCGACAGCCGCACCCGCGGGTTCCTGCTCGGTGGCACCGCCGGCCGCACCACGCTGGCTGGTGAAGGGTTGCAGCACCAGGACGGCAACAGCCACGTGCTGGCGATGCCGGTGCCGAACTGCCTCAGCTACGACCCGGCGTTCGCGTTCGAGCTGGCCGTCATCATCAAGGACGGTATCAAGCGGATGTACGTGGAAGGCGAGAGCGTCTTCTACTACATCACCGTGATGAACGAGCAGTACGCCATGCCGGCGATGCCCGAGGGCGCGGCTGAGGGCATCCTCAAGGGGATCTACAAGTTCAAGGCGACCGGCCTGCCGAAGGCGAAGGCGCGCGCGCAGCTGTTCGGCAGCGGCGCGATCCTGCCGGAAGTACTGAAGGCGCAGGAGGTGCTGGAGGCGCAGTACGGCGTTGGTGCCGATGTGTGGAGCGTCACCAGTTACAACGAGCTGTACCGCGATGGTCACGCGGCCGATCGCTGGAACATGCTGCACCCCGCCGAACCGGCGAGGGTGCCGTACGTGACGCAGGCACTGAAGGATGCGCCGGGCGTGCTCGTGGCCGCCTCCGACTACCTGAAGGTGCTGCCCGATTCCATCGACCGCTGGTTGCCGCGTCCGATCGTCGCGCTCGGCACGGACGGCTTCGGCCGCAGCGAGAACCGCACGGCGCTGCGCGACTTCTTCGAGGTCGATCACCGCTACGTCGTCGTCGCCACGCTCTCGGCGCTGGCGCGCGACAAGAAGATCGATGCGAAGGTGGCGCAGGAGGCGATCGCCGCCCTCGGCATCAACCCGGAGAAGTCGAACCCGGCGATTTCGTAAGAGACCGACTTTCAGCTCCGGCGCGGTCATCGTCCTGATGATCGCGCCGAGCGGAGATCCCCTAACTTGGCGACAGACTTCATACTGCCCGAACTCGGAGAACAGGTCGCTGGCGGCGACGTCCTCCGCATCCTCGTCAACCCCGGCGATACGCTCAAGAAGGACCAGCCGGTCCTGGAACTTGAAACCGACAAGGCCACCATCGAAGTGCCATCGTCCGTGGCCGGGACCGTGGCCGAGGTGAAGGTCACGCTCGGGCAGAAGGTGAAGGTTGGCCAGGTCATCCTGACCGTCGAGGCGAGTGCCGCGGAGCCGGCACCCGCAGCGGCACCGGCCGCGGCCCCAGCTGCCTCGAAGGATGCGGCCGTAGGCGCCAACACCGACCAGAAGGTGGTCGGCGACGAGCCGGGCCTCGAACAGCACGCCGTCGGTGCTCGCCGTGACAGCGGCGTCGACAAGGCGGGCGTCGTCGAGGAACCGGCAGCCGCACCGCAGCGGGCGTCGGCGCAGGTCGTCGACATCCGCGGCGCTCAGCGCCAGACGCCCGAGCCTCGACCCGCGAGCCAGCCGGCAGCGCCGGCATCGCCTTCCGTGCGCCGCCTGGCGCGCGAGCTCGGCGTCCACATCGACCAGGTGGCGGGCACCGGTCCGAACGGCCGCGTCTCCGATGACGACGTGAAGGAGCATGCGAAGCGCATCATCGTTGCAGCCGAGTCCGGCGGCTTCAGCGGCTCCGGTATCCCGACCGAACCGCTGCCCGACTTCAGCAAGTGGGGCGAGATCGAACGCGTGCCGATGCGCGCCGTGCGCCGCAAGACCGCCGAGCACCTCACGGCCGCCTGGCTGAACATCCCGCACGTCACGCAGCAGGAATACGCCGACATCACCGGTCTCGAAGACCTGCGCCGCCGCTACCGCAAGGTGGTGGAAACGGCGGGGGGCAATCTCACCGTCACGGCCGTCGCCGTGAAGATCGTGGCGGCTGCACTCAAGCACTTCCCGCAGTTCAACTCGTCGATCGACATGGCGAACGGCGAGATCATCCAGAAGAAGTACGTGAACATCGGCGTGGCGGTCGACACCGACCGCGGCCTGCTGGTGCCGGTCATTCGCGACGCCGACACGAAGAGCCTCATCCAGATCGCCGTCGACCTCGCGCAGATCTCGGAGAAGGCGCGCAGCCGCAAAATCACCGCCGAAGACATGCAGGGCGGCTGCTTCACCATCTCGAACCTCGGCGGCATCGGCGGCAGCTTCTTCACCCCGATCGTCAACTCCCCGGAGGTGGCCATTCTCGGCATCTCGCGCGGGCGCTTCAGGCCGATCTACGACGAGGAGACGGGCGAGTTCACGGCGCGCCAGTTGCTGCCGCTCTCGTTGTCCTACGATCACCGCGTCATCGACGGCGCCGACGGCATCCGCTTCCTGCGCTGGGTCGCGGAAGCGTTCGAGCAGCCCTTCATCATGGCGCTTCACGGGTAGATCTTTCAGGGCAGGTCGGGCGGTCAGGCAGGTCAGTCAGGTCAGGAAGGACGCGCGCCGCGCGCATGAGCTTTCCAGCCGGGCCCACCCGCCCCACCCGCCCGACCCGCTCTACCAGACCTGATATGACTTCAACTCAACTCGTAGTAGTGGGCGGCGGACCCGGCGGGTACGCGGCGGCGTTCTATGCCGCGGACCTCGGGCTCAGCGTCGTTCTCGTCGACACCGAACCAAACCCCGGCGGCGTCTGTGTCTATCGTGGCTGCATCCCGTCCAAGGCGCTCCTGCATGTCGCCAAGGTGATCGACGAGTCGCGCCACGCCAAGGCGTGGGGCGTGGAGTTCGCCGAGCCGACGATCGACATCAACAAGCTTCGCGACTTCAAGAACGGTGTCGTGAAGAAGCTCACCTCGGGGACCGGTCAGCTCGGCAAGGCGCGCAAGGTGAACTACGTCCAGGGCTTCGCCTCGATGGTGGACGCGAAGACGCTGAGCATCAAGCGCACCGACGGCACCGAGGACACGCTGTCGTTCGAGCACTGCATCCTGGCCCTCGGGTCGACGCCGGCGATTCCGCCGATGCTGAAGGTGGACGACCCGCGCGTGATGGATTCGACCGGTGCGCTCGACCTGCCCGACATCCCGAAGACGATGCTCGTTGTCGGCGGCGGCTACATCGGTCTCGAACTCGGTTCGGTGTACGCCACGCTCGGCACCGCCGTCACCGTCGTCGAGATGATGCCGGGCCTGCTGCCTGGCGGCGATCGCGACCTGGTCGACGTCCTCGCCAAGCGGATTACCGGCCTGATGAAGTCGGTGCTGCTGAACACCCGAGTCACCAGGGTGGTGCCCGAGAAGAAGGGCATCAAGGTGACGTTCGAGGGTGACGGCGCCGGTGAACAGCTGTTCGATCGCGTGCTGGTGTCGGTCGGCCGCCGGCCGAACGGCCGCACGATGCCCGGTCTCGACAAGACCCGCGTCGTGGTGAACGACAAGGGCTTCATCGAGGTGGACGAGCAGCTGCGCACCGCCGAACCGACCATCTTCGCCATCGGCGACGTGGTGGGCGAGCCGATGCTGGCGCACAAGGCCTCGCACGAAGGGCGCGTCGCGGTGGAGGTGATTGCCGGCGAGAACGTCGCCTTCAGGCCACAGGCCATTCCGGCGGTGGTCTTCACCGACCCCGAACTGGCGTGGGCGGGGCTGACGGAAGCGCAGGCCGAGAAGGAAGGCCGTCAGGTTGTGGTCGCGAAGTTCCCGTGGGGCGCCTCCGGCCGCGCGGTCTCGATCGACCGGACCGACGGGTTGACCAAGCTGATTCTCGACCCGGCTACCGAGCGCATTCTCGGTGTGGGCATCGTCGGACCCGGTGCGGGCGAGATGATTGCCGAAGGGGTGCTGGCGATCGAGATGGGCGCAAACGCGACCGACCTGAAACTGTCGATCCATCCGCACCCGACGCTGACCGAGACGATGATGGAATCGGCCGAGGTGTTCTTCGGCCACGCCACGCACGTCTACCGCCCGAAGCGCTGACGCTCGTCGCGCCGGGCGTGGGGCATAACTCAGAGCCGTGTTGTTTCGACGCCTCCCCATTGCCGACGCCGTGTTCACGCTCGACCGGCTGCCGGCCGGCCTCATCGACTGCCCGCGCGACCGCGTGACCATCGGCTGGCAGGAGCGGATGACGCCACGGGCACGCCTTCGCACCGAGGGCGGTGTGGAGTTCGGGACGTCGCTGGCGCCGGGCGTGGTCTTGCGGGAAGGCGACTGCCTTGCACTCGAGCAGCCGCCACTGGTGGTGGTGGTGCGCGAGCGAGACGAACCGGTGCTGGTGGCGCGGGCGGCGTCAGCCGCGCAGGCCGCGCGCTGGGCGTACTACATCGGCAACAGCCACCAGCCGCTGATGATCGCTGACGACGCCCTCGTCTGCGCGGATGTACCCGGCATGGAACAGGTGCTGGCGTATCACGCGATCCCCTTCACGCGCGAACAGCGGACCTTCACGCCCGAGTCAACGGGCCCCGAGCATCATCGCTGACCCGGCGCTCGAGGGCTCCGTCGGTAGCCTGTAGCTGCTGACCTTTGGGCCGGCCTCGTCAGCGCAGCTGAAGGTGCGCGGCTACGCCGGGCGGGCTAGAAGCGGTAGCTGACGCCGAGGCTGAAGCGGCCGATGTTGCGGCCCTGGTCGCTGGCGACGTGCAGCACGCGCGCGTCGGCATCGACCGCTACATGCTCCGTGACCAGCAGCGACGCACCGCCGCCGAGCGTCAGCGCCATGCTGGTCGAGGTTGTCTCCAGTTCGGATGGCCCCGGCAGGATCGGCACTGCGTTGCGGCCGCGTCCGGGGAGGATCTGGTCGAGCCCCAGCCGCTCCGCGAGCTGCGCATAGATGAGGCTGTAGGACTGCGTGACGCTGGCGACACCGCCGCCGCCAACGACGTACGGGATGATGCGCGCCGATGTGGTGGGAATCTCGATGCGCACGTTGGTCGTGAATACCGTGGCGCGCGCCTCCTGGTCGTCCGAGCAGCAGTAGTAGGCCGGATAGTCCGCGGCGAGCGAGCGGAGGTGGCTCAGTTCGACGCCGAAACCGAGCGAGCGGTTGACGCGCCAGCTGATCCCACCGCCGACCGCCGGCGACGTCTCACCGCCAGAGGCAGCTGCGCCAACGGACGCGTGCACGAGCGCCCCCTGCGCGCGGGCGGCCGCCGGGGCCGCAACCAGACCAGCGAGGAGCAGCACGGTTCTCGTCCATTTTTTCATTGGTTACCCCCGTGCCGCTGCCTCGGCGTAGGCGTCGGCGGTTTCGTGTGCGTGATACGAGCTGCGGACCAGCGGGCCGGACTCGACGTGGACAAAGCCCATGTCGAGGGCGATCTGCTTCAGGTCACCGAATTCCTCGGGCGTGTAGTAGCGGCTCATCGGCGCATGTTCCGGCGTCGGGCGCAGGTACTGGCCGATCGTCAGGATCTGGCAGCCGGCGCCGCGCAGATCCTTGAATACTGCCAGCAGTTCCTCGTGCTCTTCGCCCAGGCCGACCATGAGGCCGGTCTTGGTCGGGATGTCCGGCGCGATGTGGCGCGAGCGGTCGAGCAGTTCCAGCGTCCGCGAGTAGCGGCCGCCCGAACGGGCCATGCGGTACAGGCGCGGCACGGTCTCGGTGTTGTGGTTCAGGACGTCGGGGCGCGCTTCGAGCACGGTCCGCAGTGGAGCCTCCTCGCCCTTGAAGTCGGGGATGAGTACTTCGATGCGGCAGGCGGTGCCGAGGCGCTTGCGCGTCTCGGTGATGACACCGGCGAAGATCGCCGCGCCGCCGTCCTTCAGGTCGTCACGATCGACCGAGGTGATGACCACGTAGTTCAGGCCGAGCTGCTGGATGGCGTGCGCCACCCGCTCCGGTTCCGCGTTATCGACCGCTGCGGGGCGGCCGTGCGCCACGGCGCAGTACGAGCAGGCGCGCGTGCAGACGTCGCCAAGAATCATGAATGTCGCCGTGCCGTGATCCCAGCACTCGCCGATGTTGGGGCAGCGCGCCTCCTCGCACACCGTGTGGAGGTTGAGGTCGCGCATGATCGACTTGAGCTTCAGGTAGCTCGGCGAGCCGGGAGCCTTCACCTTCAGCCAGTCGGGCTTCGGGACACGGGGCTGCGCGGGGGTGAGCGGGATGACGCGGGGCATTACCCGAATTATAGCGGCTGGCGGGCTCGAAGCCCCGCGACGAGGTAGTCGGCGAACCGGTCGGCGATCTCCTGCGAGTTCGACGGGCCGTCCGGCGAGTACCAGCGCGGAATCCAGTTCACGGCGCCCATTATCGCGAACGACAGCAGTTTCGGATCGACTTTCGGGTTGAAGTCGCCCCAGTCGACTCCCTGCTGAATCACCTGCCGCACGCCGCGATCGAACTCGTCGCGTCGGGCGATGGCCTGCTTCAGGTGCGTCGCACCGAGCGCCTTGATGTCGAGGAACAGTGCCGTCCCGTGCAGATCGTCGACGATGGTGTGCACGAAGGCCACGATGAGCTGCCGCAATTTCTGCTCGGGCGGCAGATCCGCCTCCTCGACGGTGTGCAGCACCTCCAGCAGGCGGTCGACCAGGTACTGATGACAGGCGAAGAGGATCTCCTCCTTGCTGCGGAAGTAGTAGTACAGGTTCCCCTTCTGCATCTTCAATGCTGCCGCGATCTCCTCGAGCGTGGCGCCGTGATAGCCCAGGCGTCTGAACGCGGCGGCAGCCGACTTCATGATCACGACCCGGGTCGGCGATTCGGATGTGGAGCTGTTGCGGGGCGGCGTGCGGCGTTTCGCCAGGGACTTACGCGGGACGCGGCTGCGTGAGACAGTGTTGTCGGCCTTCACAGACTCCAAACGTAGCCCGAGGAGCCGCCCGGATTCAACTGTCGCGAGTCGATGTCACGGCAGGAGACCCCTGCCAGAGCGCCACCGTCGGACGAAACAGCCGCACCCACCTGGAGGGGTCGGCCACCTGGTGGTCGAGCCTCCTGGTCGCGAGCTACTCGCGCAACAACATGGGTCGGTTGTTGCGCTGCTTCAGCAGGGACAGGACGCGAGGGATGTCGACCTCGCCGGTAGCGGTGAGCAGCAACTCCGGCGCGCCAGGTGCGCGGCGTCGGTTCCTGTCCCAACTGGCCATGACCTGCAACTGAGCCTGGCGCCGGGCGTCCGCTGGTGCGGCGGCGTCGACCGCAAACTCCGAAAATCCCGGCAGCGAGCGCAGCGAACGGGCGGCGCCGAGGCGGACGGCGTCGTACGGGTCGTCCAGGAGGCGCGCCAGATGCGGCGCCATCCACTCCGTGCCAGACGCTTCCTGCGCCGGCGGCCACGCCATGGCTTGAGCCACGATGGCCCGCTGCCCGGCGTCACCCTCCAGCAGCCAAAGCAGCGATGCCGCTGTCGTCGCCTCATCGTTGCCGAGAGCTGGCGCGGTCGTGCCATACCAGCGTTGAAGTGCCTCTGCCGTCCAGGTCAACGTGCGGTCAAGGTGACACAGGTTGCAGGCGTTCGGGCGTCCGGTCGCGAGGCTCTCCTGCGCGGTCGGTGAGCCGACCGTGTGGCTCCTGATGGTCTTGAGCAGGCCGTAGGTCGTGTACGGCATGTGGCAGTTGTAGCAACGGCTCCCGGGAGAGTCCGGAGCGTGGTGCGTGTGTGTGGTGACCGAGGCGCGCAGTGGTGCGTGACACTGGAGGCACGCCTCGTTGCTGGCGGCCGGTGCGCTGGCCGCCTCGGTCGGAAGGGCACGCGTTGACAACTGATCGTCGGCCCACGACTGCGATGTGGCGCGGGTCGTTCGCCGTCCCTGTGCATCGCGTGACACGAGAAGCAGGAGAGTGTTCGTTCCGGGGTCGGTGGCGCGCTGGTAGCAGGGCGACTCGATGAGGCCGTTGTATTCGCGGCCCGACACCCGAACCGTGCCGTCGGCCCAGAACGCATCGCGGAGGAACCGCGAGTCGTCGGCGAGCAGCGCCTGCATGGTCGGGGAGTCAAGGTTGCGCGTCGGTTGTGCCACGAACCGCGACGCCGCGAGGTCGTCGCCTGGGCGGAACGGCAGGCCGCCGCCGTTGGCCTGCCGCTCGCCCGCGCCGTCGTAGAACTCCCACACGCTGTGACATTGTCCACAGACCTGCGAGCCGCGCTTCGGATCGAGACGCAGCGGCTGGACCACCGTGGGGTCCTCGCCTCCGCTGAGGTGCAGTCGATAGCGCTGCAGAACGCTGCGGTTCGCCGCGACGTGCGTTTCGGCGGGGCCGTGACACGACTCGCAGGAGATGCCGAACTCGCCGACGGTCGTCTGCACCGATTGGGTTTCCAGCGGCTGTGAACCGAACGGTGTGTCGAACTGCGGCTTGCCGTTGGTCGTGTGGCAGACCAGGCACGTGCTGTTCCAGTGTCCGGTTTCCGACATCGGCGCCTGCGTCGGAGGGTGCAGGACCGCCATCCTCCTCGGGATCCAGCGCTGTTCGGCGACGAGGTAGGCGGCCGGCAACTGTCCGAGCAGGCGCCCCTTGCCCGTGGCGTACCAGAAGACCTGCTGGTTGTGGGAGCCGGTGATCATCGTGACCTGGCGCTCGATGCGCGGCCGTGCATCCGCCGGCGCCGCCGAATCGGGATCGTCGAACGTGGCGAACAATTGCTCACCCTGCTGGCGCAGGAGCATCGGCTGCCCCTGGACAGCGGCGATGGTCTGGTTCACGAAGCTCGGACGCGCGGTGCGCGGCGTCGCCACCTGCGTCATCGTGCGGTGATACGACGCGTGCCACGAGGCGTACTGGCTCGGATGGCACGCGCGGCACGTTCGGGACGAGACGTACCCGTCGCTCCGCTGCTCGATGGGACGGTTCGCTACTCGCGATTCCGGTCGCGTACCCGTGCGAGTGGCGACCGAGGCGATGCCGGACGCTGCCGCGAGCGCGAGCAGCACGGCCAGAATGCGGGTTTGCAAGAGAGGCCGCTAGCGTGACGCGTCGCCTGTCACCCTCACTGTGACCCGCTTGTCGGTGAACAGGACCCGATCGCTCGCGCGACCCAGCAGGACGTACTCGCCGGGCGTCGAGAAGGTGACCGACGTCAGGACCTTGTTGTCCTTCACCTGAATGTTGCGCGACTCGAAGGAGGCGCTGGCCGGCCCGCGGTACACCATCCAGGTCACGAATGGTCCGCGCAGCGTGCCCGCCGGCGCCGCCGGCGCACGCGCCGGTGTCAGCTGCGGCAGGTTGTTCGGCGTGTCGCTGGTGGTGACGAGCCCGGGAGGCGTTTCCTGACCGATCGCCGGCTTCTTGGCGGCTGACGGCTTCGGCTTCCCGTCGTCCACCACCGACGCCGCGAGCGCCAGCGGTCGGCCCGCAGCCACGCTGACCTGGGTGTCGATCGTGAACTCGGGCGCCTTGTTGCCCACGAGTTCAGGCGAGGTCTGGCCGCCGGTTGCCGCTCCGCCTGCGGGGTCGATCTCCCATTCGGGTTGGAGCCAGCCGAACGCCTTCTGCGTCTTGCCGTTCGCCGTGATCGTCCAGACGACTTCCTTCTTGCCCCAGTCCTTCGGAACGACCACGCTGAACAGATTGCGCTGGGTGCGCGTGTAGAAGAATGTCGGCTGGCCGCGGTCCGGTCCGCCGGGCTCGATGCTGTTGCTCGGACCAACCGGGATCGACAGTTCCTCGATCCAGTTGCGATTCAGGTAGCCGAAGTGCAGGCTGAATGAACCATCGGGGTTGCGTGACCAGCCCTCGAAGGCCGGCTGGACGTCCTGGCCGGAGCTGAACTTGAAGTTGTTGTCCACTTCCACCTGGGCCAGCGCGGCCCGGCTCAGGCTCAATCCGAGCACCATCGCGAACGCGACGGCCACCAATCTCCGACGATTCATTGGAACCCCCTGGGAAACGGTCCGCGCCGGCGCGAAACCGTCGGCGCAGGCGGACGCAACCACGCTGCCGGCAGGAGCCGGCAGCGTGATGGCGGCAGTACCTATTGCTGCTGCTGCTGCTGCTGGGTGGTGGTGGACTTCTTCTCCCGTTCGAGCTTCCGGGCGGCGACCTCCGACTTGTATTCCTCGTCGGTCATGTCGTACCACCCGATCCATGCAAAGCCCATCTCGTCGATCGTGCGCTGACCATCACCCACCCAGTTCTTCGGATCGGGATTGGCCTTGTTCGACTGCGAGTTGTCGTGCCAGGTGATGACATGCAGCAAGGTTCCCGCAGGAATCAGCGGCGCCGCATCGTCGGTGTAGGTGTAGTTGAGATGCCAGTTGTAGCTGAAGTTCGTGCAACTGATCATCTCGGTCTTGGCTGACGACCCGCCTGTCGGGTAGATCAGTTCCAGGCATTGCCGCTTGCCGCGTATGTGCATGTGCGGCTGGAACGACAGGATGCGAGCCGCCTTGTGCATCATGACGTAGCCGTCGATGCGCGCCACGCTGCCGCCAGGGATATCGATCTCGGCGGTCGCCTGCGCCAGCTGCTTCGACCACCGAATATGCTTCGGCACGTAGCCGGCCGGGTGCAGCTTCATCGCCACTTCGATGAGGGCGTCGGTCGCTTCGCCGGTGGAATGCAGGTGATAGCTGACCATCGCCTTCTTCCCGGCCGACAGCAGTACACCGGAGTCGTTCGTGTAGACCTCCGCGTTCTTGCCGGACGCGTACTCGACGAGGAAGTCGCCGCCGTCGACGCCGAGGCTGTCGTCGCCGCTGACATCCTGGTCGTCACTGTCGACGGCGTAGGCGAGCGCGTGATGGACCACCTTGCGCGAACCCGCGGTCGCGGCGCGCGTCTGGATGGCCTGAATGTAACGGTCCTGGGCGATCGGGATGTCCGCGTAGAGGTTGCCGTAGAGATCCGGACCGGACGCGGGCACGCGGTAGGCCGGGAACTTGACGACGAGGTCGGGCTTGAACTGCCACTCGCCGCTGTCGGCGAACTGACGCGGCGGCGGCATGTCGGCAGGGTTGCCGCGCGGCGCCCCGGCATCGACCCAGCGTCCAATCGTCGCGACCTCGTCGTTGCTCAGCGACGGGTCGTTCTTGAACGAGGTGATGCCGATCGACTTGTCGATGTGGAACGGCGGCATCTCGCGGGACGCCGTCCGGGCCTTGATGGCGCGGGCCCAGGGCCTGGCGTCCTCATAGGTCATGAGCGACATCGGCGCCATCTCTCCAGGCCGATGGCAGGAAACGCACGACCGTTGGAGGATAGGGGCCACGTCCTTGGTGAACGTGACCTGCGCGCCGGGGGGCGAGGTTTGCGCGGCGGCCGATACTGCGGACAGCAACAGGGCAGCTGCGCTGACGACGAGACTTCGAATCCTTACGGACTGTCTGATCCCACGGCTCATACTCTTCCTCGCCTTCACGGTGACCGACGGATTTCCGACGCGCCGAATTGTGGCGGCAATAGTGCGGCCGGGCCCGGTTATTGTCAACGATCAATTGGTCCTCGACACGCTTTGGCCTGGATGCCCGCGTGGCGCAGCGACCCGACTGGACATACAATCGCGCCCCACCATGCCAACTGAACCCCGCCAGCCCGGCCGCACTTCAACGGGAGCAGATCCGGACCTCGTCGCTCGTCACCTCCGGATCGGGTGGTGGTCGATTGCCGGGTTCGCGGTGCTGGGGTTGGGGCTCGAGACGCTCCACGGCTTCAAGGTCGGGGCGTACCTCGACGTTTCGAACGAGACGCGCCGGCTCATGTGGACCCTGGCGCATGCGCATGGCACGCTGCTCGGGTTGCTGCATGTCGGTCTCGGGGTGACCACCCGGGCGGCCGGACTCGCTGGCGCCGGCCTGCGGCGTGCGTCGGGGTTGCTGACCGCGGCGGGTGTCGTGCTCCCGATGGGCTTCCTCGCTGCCGGCGTTCGCTTCTACGCCGGAGACCCCGGGCTCGGCATCGTGCTCGTCCCGGTGGGAGCGGTGCTGCTGGTTGCCGCCGCTGTGTCGATTGCGCGGCTGCTGCCGTCGCGCCTGTAAATCACAGACGGCGACCGCTCGCTGCGCAGAGTCACTGGGTGACGAGCATGGCGACGGTGAGGCCAACCATCGACACGACCGTGACCCAGGCGATGACGTTGAACAGGCGTGAATTGACATGCCTGCCCATCAACTCGCGGTCGTTGGTGAGCAGGAGCATGAAGATAAGCACGAACGGCAGCACCACGCCGTTCACAACCTGCGACAGCACCATGATGTGCGCGAGCGGGAAGTTGGGGACCAGCAGCACGCCGGCCCCGGCGACGATCAGCACGGTGTAGAGCCAGTAGAAAACCGGCGCTTCGTGGAACTTCTTGTCGAGCCCCGACTCGAAGCCCAGCCCCTCGCACACAGCGTAGGCGGTCGAGATCGGCAGGATCGACGCGGCGAAGAGCGACGCGTTGAACAGCCCCGCCGCGAACAGCAGGTAGGCATACTCGCCGGCCAGCGGTCGCAGCGCCTGCGCCGCATCTGCGGCGCTCAGAATCTGTGTGACGCCCGCGGCATGCAGCGTCGCCGCGCAGGCCACGATGATGAACCAGGCGACGATCGCCGCGAACAGGCAGCCGACGATCACGTCCCACCGCGACGCGGTGTACTGCCGGATGGTGATGCCCTTCTCCACGACCGACGCCTGCAGGTAGAACTGCATCCACGGCGCGATGGTCGTGCCGACCAGCCCGATCAGCATGTAGATGTAGCCGTAGTTGTTGATGACGTCGGTCCCCTCTGGACGCGTGACGAGCCCCAGCGTCGCGGCGCGCCAGTCGGGACGTGCCAGTACGCCGGCGACGATGTAGCAGACATAGAACCCCGAGGCGACGAGGAAGATCTTCTCGATGCTGTCGTAGGTGCCCTTCACAACCAGCAGCCACACCACCGCCGCAGCCAGCGGCACGACGATGTAGCGCGAGATGCCGAACAGTTCGAGGCTGCTTGCCACGCCGGCGAACTCCGCCATCACGTTGCCGAAGTTGGTGATGACGAGCGCGAGCATCAGCCAGAACGTGACGCGGAAGCCGAACTCCTCGCGAATCAGGTCGCTCAGCCCCTTGCCGGTGACGGCGCCCATGCGGGCCGCCATCTCCTGCACAACGACGAGGGCGATGGTCGTCGGGATCATCGCCCAGAGCAGGGTGTAGCCGAACTGGGCGCCGGCAACGGAGTAGGTCCAGATGCCGCCGGCATCGTTGTCGACGTTCGCAGTGATGAAGCCCGGGCCGACGACGGCCAGGAACAGGACGATTCGCGTCCGCCACTGCTTGAGGAGGGCCTCCACGTCAGCCGTTCCGCAGCATGGAAATCACATCGTCGGCCGTGATGATGCCGGAAAGGCGGCCGTGCTCGTCGGCGACTGCCAGCGTGATGAGGTTGTACTTGTCGAAGAGCTCGGCCACCTCGTTCTCCGGGGTGTCAGGCGCGCAGGCGGTGGCCTTCTCGCTGAGCGATTGCAGGCGCATGTCGGGTGGTGAGATGGCGATGCGCACCAGCGGAATGGCGCCAGACAGCATGTTGCCGGTGCTGACCAGGTAGACGGTAGCCACCGCTTCGGCGCTCCCCTCGAACTGGCGCAGCGCCTCGATGGCGTCGGCCACCGTCCCGTTGTCGTCAACCGCGACGAGCTCGGTGGTCATGCGCCCCGCGGCCGTATGCTCGCCGAACTCGAGGAGCTGCGTCACTTCCTGGCGCTCCTCCGGGTGCATCTCCTTGAGAATTTCGTCCGACCGTTTCTCGGTGAGGTCGCCGAGCAGGTCGGCGGCCGCATCGGGGTCCATCTCCTCGACGATGTGGGCGGCGCGGTCGCTGGTCGAGCGACTCGAGAATGGACACCTGCACGTCGGGGTCGATCTCCTCGAGTGCTTCAGCCGCCACCTCCTCGTCCAGCGCCTCGAACACGGCCTGCTGTTCCGCCGGCGGCAGGTCCTCGACGATGTCCGCGATGTCCGCGGGGTGCATCTTCGACAGCCCTTCGTAGGCGATCTTCAGCTTCACGCGCCTGGCCGGATCGGTCTCGATGAGGTCGACGTACTGCCAGGGGATGACGCGTGGCGGAATCTTCTCGAGCAGGGCGCGCAGCGTGAAGGAGGGAACGAGCCCCTTCACCAGCCGCCGCACCGCGCCGCGGGCCCCGACGTCGACCGCGAGCACGTCGAGCTCGATGTGGCTGTCGGTCGGGTTCGAGTGGAGCTCGACGTCGTTGACCCGCACGACCTTGCGCCCGTGGACGTCGATGATCTGCTGGTCGAGCAGGTCGCGCTTGAGCAGCAGCACGCCGTCGAAGCCGAGGAACGGCAGCCACGTGCCGGCGTCGGTCGTCGAGCGCACTGTCGCCCCGAGCGACTTCACGGCCTCGGCCGGCAGCATCCGATCACCTTCAGACGTGCGGACGACGAGAAACGCGACCCGTGTCGCGTGTTCCTGGGGCGACACGGCAGCTTCGCGCACACGGCCGCGCACCGACCCGCTCGCATCGCGGACCGCGGCGCCGAGCATTTCTGACAGGGCAACGACGGACATGCGTTCCAGTCTGGGCGACGTGTGTGACAACCGGGAGACGCTGGGCAGGGAAGGGGAACCGGAGCCCGGCGTGGCCGCGACCGTGCAGCCAACGGTTCCAGTCTCCCGTTCGCTGCGCGGGCATGTCAAGGCCGATTTGCCGTGTGTTATCGTCGAAATCCAGTGGTCGCGGCGCCGCTCGTCGCGCGGGGAGGCAGCAGTGCACGTCCGATTCTCCAGATGGGCTCTCACGGTGGCGCTGATGCTCGCGTCGGTCGTCCCCGACCACGCCGCACCGTCAACCGCGACGCTCGCGATCGCCGGTCGCGCCAACGCGCACGTCTCGCTGGCATCGGACGGCCGGTTCGTTGTGGCCGTCTGGGCTGCCTCGGCGCCTGCGGGCGACACCGACATCTTCGCCGCTACCAGCCGCGACAGCGGCACGACGTTCTCAGCACCAACCCGCGTGAACAGCACGCCCGGCGACGCCCGGGTGAACGGTGAGCAGCCGGCCCGCGTCGCGGTGAAGCCACGCCCCGGACAGGCTCCTGAAATCGCAGTCATCTGGACCACCAGGGGGACCGCAGGCACCAAGCTGCTCTCGGCGACGTCGCTCGACGGCGGCCGCACCTTCTCAAGGTCGGCGCTGGTGCCCGGCACCGACGCCGCGGGCAATCGCGGATGGGAAGCGCTTGGCGCCGGCCCGGGTGGGCGCTTCGTGAGCGTGTGGCTCGACCATCGCAAGCTCGCGCAGCCGCAGCAGGCGGCGATGGCGGGCGAGCATCACCACGAAGGGGGCGCGCGGCCGGCCAGGGCTGCCGCGCCAACCGACGGCGTGGCGATGGCGCAGTTGTCGCAACTCTACGTGGCGTCACTCGACGGCAGCGTCGCGCCGCAGGCGGTGACTGGTGGTGTGTGCTACTGCTGCAAGACCGCCATCGCCGCCGGTCCGGGCAACCGCCTCTACCTCGCATGGCGTCATGTGTACGCCGACAACATGCGCGACATCGCGTTCACGGTGTCGCGTGACGGCGGCAAGACCTTCGCCGCACCGGTACGAGTGAGCGAAGACAAGTGGCAGATCGAGGGGTGCCCTGACGATGGTCCCGCGATGGTGGTGGATCGGCAGGGCACCGTGCATGTCATCTGGCCATCGGTCGTCACCGAACGCGGCGGGCCCGTGAAGGCGCTGTTCTACGCCACGACCCGCGACGGCCGCACCTTTTCGCCGCGTGAACGGATTCCGACACAGGGACAGGCCAATCACCCACAACTGGCGAGCAACGCCGCTGGTGTGCTGGCCGCCACGTGGGACGAGTCCGGCACCGGCAGCCGCATCCTCGCCTCGGCCATCGGGCGTCCGGACGGAAGCGGCCGCCTCCGCTTCACTCGCTCGCCCGGCGCGGCGGAGATCGGCACCTATCCGCATCTGGTGCCACTCGAGGACGGCTGGCTGCGCGCGTGGACCTCGGGCCCGCCGGACAGTTCCCGGATCCGCCTCGGCTCGCTGCCGTAGCCCGCAGTCGATTACCATTCAACGACATGCTTTCCGACGCTCTCGCCGGACTCTCGTCCTGGATCAACGCGCACGCACTGTGGCCGTCTCTCCCGGTCTGGGCCTACGTCGTCATCACGCTGATCGACACGCACATCACCACGACGTCGGTCACGCTGTACCTGCACCGCTGCCAGACGCACGGCTCCATCTCGTTTGCGGCGCCGGTGGCGCACTTCTGGCGCCTCTGGCTGTGGCTCCGCACCGGCATGCCGACGCGCGAGTGGGTGGCGGTGCACCGTTGCCACCACGCCAATGTCGAGACCGACAAGGATCCGCACAGCCCCATTGTCTATGGCATCTGGCGGGTGTTCTTCATGGGCACGTCGCTCTATCACAAGGCCGCGCACAACAAGGCGGTCATCGAGCAGTACGGCAAGGGCACGCCCGATGACGCCATCGAGTTCGTCTACGCGCGGATGGCGCTGCTTGGCCCCACCACGACGCTCGTCCTCAACCTGTGGATGTTCGGGACGCCGGGCTTCCTGATGTGGCTGGTCGAGATGGCGTGGATTCCGTTCTTTGCGGCGGGGGTCATCAACGGACTGGGTCACTGGTGGGGGTATCGCAACTTCGAGACCCCCGATGCGTCGACGAACCTGCCCGGTCCGCACTGGTCGCTGCTGACCGCCGGCGAAGCGCTGCACAACAACCATCATCACGTCCAGAACGCTGCCCGCTTCTCGGTGAAGCGCGGCGAGATCGATCCGGGCTACCTGTACTTCAGCATCCTGAAGGCGGTGGGGCTGGCCAACCAGCGGCGGGACGAAGCCATCACCTCCGGACGGTAGCCAGGCTCAGGACTGCTCGCGGACCGGATTTTTCAACAGCTTCCGCTGCAGCGAGCGGCGGTGGATGCCGAGCAGGCGCGCGGCC
Source organism: uncultured Acidobacteriota bacterium (assembly GCA_963722395.1). Taxonomy (GTDB): domain Bacteria; phylum Acidobacteriota; class Vicinamibacteria; order Vicinamibacterales; family CAVVIG01; genus CAVVIG01. The sequence goes on from CAVRLS010000004.1 coordinate 162,517, forward strand.
TGCGAGATGTTGCCGTCGCAGTCGGCGAGCACGCGCTGGATGTGTTCCCACTCGACGCGCGCCAGCGACTGCACGGCAGGTCCGGCCTCATCGGCTCGCTCTGCCAGCCCCTCCGCAAACGCCGCGACGATCTGGTCGGCATCCACCGGCTTCGCGAGATACGCATCGGCACCGAGCTTCACGCTTCGCACGGCGGTCGCGATGCTGCCGTAACCGGTCAGCACCACGATCCGCGTGGTCGAGTCGAGCGCCTTCAGGTCGCGCACGACATCGAGCCCTGACCGTCCGGGCAGCTTCAGGTCGACGAGCGCGCATTCCGGCGTGTCCGCAGATGCCAGGGCCAGGGCCTCGTCGTAGTCGGCCGCGCCGGCGGCGGCAAATCCGCGCGCGTTCAGGGCACGCACGAGCCTCGTCCGGAACGGTTCGTCGTCGTCGATGACGAGCAGCGTGCGCGGTTCGCCGGTGGCTGATGGTGTCGTCATGATGCAGGCGCCTCGACGACCCGCACCGGCACAACGAGTGTGGCGGTGGTTCCCCGATCGGATTCGAGCAGCAGCCGGCCGCCAAGGCGTTCCGCGAAGACGCGTGCGAGGAAGAGGCCGAGGCCGAGGCCGCGTCCTGGATTCTTCGTCGTCAAGAACGGTTCCCCCGCTCGCGACAGCAGTTCCACCGACATGCCGGGGCCGCGGTCCACAACCGCAATCACCATTTCCTCGTCGGTCGCCGAGACACGCACGATGACGCTGGCGTCGGGGGCAGCCGACGTGGCGTCGAGCGCGTTGGTGACGAGCGAGAGCACCGCCTGCGTCAATCCGCTCCTCGGCAGGAGGATTGGCGGCAGTGCAGCCGGGATGTCGACACGGACACGCGCTGCGCCGTGGGCCGCCAGCCGGCCGAGCACGTCGTCCATGACCGTCTCCATGGTGATGCGCTCGGGTTCGTCGACGGCACTGCCGCCGGCGCGTCCGCTCATCTGGTCGAGGATGGCGCGGCATCGGTCGACCTCCGTCCGGATCAACCGCGCATCGTCGGCGAGGTCGGGAACTGTGCCGCGTGTTGTCGCCGCGTGCTCGAGTTCACGCGCCGCCAGTGCGATGGTGCCGAGGGGCGTGGACAATTCGTGGGCCGCGCCGGCGGCGAGTGTCGTGAGCGACATCAAGCGCTCCGCCCGCGTAGCCTGCTGACGCATCAGCGCCAGCTGCTCCTCGCGGCGCGCCAGTGCATTCGACGCCTGCACGAGAAAGAACGCAGCCAGTTCGGCGATCAGGGCCACCGAGAGCCAGAGCGTGAACAGGTGGGTGGGCAAGTCGTTCAGGCGGTGATGCCCGGGAACCTGCTCGGTCAGGTGCCAGTAGGCGAGCAGTGCGTAGCCACCGGCGCTTGCGAGTGCCACCGCCACGCCGTGGGCGGAACCCAGCGTCAGCCCCGCCAGCGCGATCGGCACCAGGTAGACGACGGCGAACGGGTTGAACGGACCGCCCGTCAGCTCGAGCAGTTCGGTGAGCAGGAACGGCTGCAGCAGCAGGTCGAGCGTCGCGAGCAGTGGGTGCGGGGCGCGCCGCCGCGACAACTGCACGGCTGCGACGATATTGAGTGCGCTGGTGGCGGCAAGAAGCGGGGCGAGGTGGCGCAGCGGGAAGTCGAGCGACGGTAGCGTGATCGCCACCAGGACGATGAGCGCGTCCACGGCGCCGCGCGCCCAGCGCAGGCGCGCCAGCCAGGGCACGGCGGCAAGCGTGGTCGCTTCCAGGTACCACGGCGTTGTTGCAGCAGCACTGGGGCCGGAGCGACTCGAACGTGAAAGCGAGGCGAGCATGCGCGATTGCCAGTGTACGGCCGCCGACCTGCGGCCAACGACCTACTGAATAACTATCGTTCCCTGCAGCGCGGCGGTGTTCGGCAGATCGTGGTCGTGAAAGCCGCACGTGCGGGCGATGTTCAGGTTGCCGGTCTGGCGGCTCTGGCCGGCATTGAGGAACCCCGCCTGGTTCACCTCGGGACAGTCGGTGTGGTCAGGGTGCGGATTCGACGTCATCTGGTGCGACCGGTTGTCGTTGTTCACGAACAGCACCTGGCTGCCGCGCGGGACAGTGACCGTCTTCGGGCTGACGCCGCCGCCCGAGATGGTGATGGTGGCGGCGGCCGGCTGCGAGGGGCTCGTCGTGCCGCCGCTCGAGTTGCTGCTGCCGCCGCAGTTCGCCAGCAGCACAACGGCGCCAGCACACGCAAGGAGTCGGTTTCGCATCAGTCGATCCGGTACTTGGCAAGGTAGTAGGACAGGGCGCGCTGGCTGATCCCCATCAGTTCGGCCGCATCCTTCTTGACGCCCTGCGAGCTCTCCAGCGCGCGGCGGATGGTTTCCTTTTCCACCCACTCGATGTTCTGGCGAAGCCGCAGCGATGGCAACCCGGGCACCTGCGCCGTCCCGACGCTCAGCGTGGAGATCGAATCGGCCGTGATGACCGTGCCGGGCGCCAGCACCACCGCGCGCTCGATGGTGTTCTCGAGTTCTCGCACGTTGCCCGGCCAGGCGTAGTGCTGCAGCGCCTGCACGACGCCGTCGTCGATGCGGTCGATGCGGCGCCCGGTCCGCTGCGAGTGCTTGCGGACGAAGTGATCGACCAGCGCCGGGACGTCGTCGCGCCTCTCGCGCAACGGCGGCAGCTCGATCGGGATGACGTTCAGCCGGTAGAACAGGTCCTCCTGGAACCTGCCGTCGGCCACCATCTGGCGCAGGTCGCGGTTGGTGGCGGCGATGACGCGCACGTCGATCTTCTCGGTGCGCTCGGAGCCGAGCGGTTCGAACTCGCGTTCCTGCAGGACCCGCAGCAGCTTGGCCTGCAGGGCCGGGCTCATCGTGCCGATCTCGTCGAGGAAGATGCTGCCGCCGTCGGCGAGCGCGAACTTGCCCTTCTTCGATGTCGCCGCGCCGGTGAACGCGCCGCGCACGTGCCCGAAGAGCTCCGATTCGAGCAGGGTCTCGGGAATCGCCGCGCAGTTCACCTTGATCAGCGGCATGTCGCGCTGCGCGCTGCGGTTGTGGATGGCGCGCGCCACCAGCTCCTTGCCGGTGCCGGTCTCACCGGTGATGAGCACCGTGCTCTTGCTCTGCGCCACACGCTCGGCGCGGTCGATGATCTCCTGCATCGGCCTGCTGCGGCCGATGATGCCGTAGTTGCCGAACTGCTCGTCGCGCTCGGTGCGCAGGTAGCGGTACTCGCTGGTGAGCCGCTGGTGCTCGAGGGCGCGCCGTGCCACCACCAGCAGTTCGTCGATTTCGAACGGCTTCTGGAGGTAGTCGAGGGCGCCGAGCTTCATCGCCTCGATGGCGCTCTCGACAGTGGCGTGCGCTGTCATCATCAGGATCTGCGACCGCTCGTGCTCGGGCGTTGAGACGGTGTATTCGCGGATCAGGTCGAGGCCGCTCAGTTGCGGCATGACGTTGTCCACCACCAGCAGGTCGAACGAGCGCTCGGCGAGCAGGCGCTGCGCGTCGCGCGGACTGGTCGTCTCGACCACCGCATGACCGGCGTCGCGGAGGGCGCGTCCGAGCGCCTTCAGGATCTTTTCCTCGTCGTCGACAAGGAGGATGGTGCCGCGGTGTGTCGTCATCAGACGAGCGACCTGTCCCTGCTGTGTTCGGCGAGCGGCTGCGGCGAACGGAACGGCAGTGAGATGCGAATCTCCGTGCCGCGCCCAGGTTCACTGGCGGCGGCGATGGTGCCACCGAGCCCCTCGACGATGTTCCTGGTGAGCGGCAGGCCGAGTCCCGTCCCGCCGCGCTTCGTTGTGAAGTAGGGATCGAAGACGCGGGGCAGGTTCGTCCGCTCGATGCCGACGCCAGTGTCCGCGACGCTGATCATAACCGCGTCACTGTCCCGCCGGGTCGTCAGCGTCACGCGCTGCGTCGCCTGCCCCTCCACCGCATCGCGCGCGTTCACGATGACGTTGACGAGCGCGGCCCTGAGCCGCTCGGCGTCGGTGACGACCGAACCGGCCGACGGGTCCAGTGCCACCGTCACGACCGCCCCCGGTGTCGCCTGGGCCGCCGCCGCCGACTCGCGGCAGAGTGCGTTGATGTCGGCATCTGCCAGCTCGAAGGCGATCGGCCGTGCGAAGTCGAGCACGTCGTTCACCACGCGGTTCAGGCGGACGACCTCACCGTCGATGTCGCTGACCACCTCCCGCACCTCGTCCGGGGTGACTGACGGCCGGCGCAGCGTGTGCAGCGCCGCCTTGATGATCATCAGCGGGTTGCGCACCTCGTGCGCGATCACCGTCGACAGCCTCCCGAGCGAGGACAGGCGCTCGCGCTGCGCCATCTCGCGCTGCGCGCGCGACACTGAGTCGGTCAGCGTGTTGAAGGTGGCGGCCAGCAGTTGCGCGTCCTCGTCATCCCAGCGGTCGTTCGGGCGCAGCACGATCTTGCGGGTCAGGTCGCCGGTCGCGGCGGCATCGCGCATCACGCCGGTAATGGCGGCGAGCGGACGGGTGATCGTTCGGGCAACCGTGAAACTCAGGAGCGTCGCCAGCAGTACCGCCACCACCGCGGTCACGCCAAGTTCGGTGTTGATCGCGTTGAGGAAACGGAGTTGCTCGGTGCGCGACCTGAGGATGAGCGCCATTGGTCCGCCGTCGTCTGGCAGCGCGTCGCCCTGCAGCAGCCGCATCGGCCGCACCGCGAACTCCTCGCCGCGCAGCGCGAGGTTGGTGACGGCTCCTTCCTGCCGCAGCACACCAGACAGGGCCTGGCGCTCCTCCTGCGGCAGCGTGCTGGAGAGCACCTGTCCGTCCATGCCGAATGCGATGTCGCTGCCGGTCAGTTGCTTCAATTGCGACGCGAACGTGTCATCGAGCAGGAAGCCGACGCTGAGCGTGCCGAGGATGTCGGGGTGCTCCAGCCCGACGGACATCGGCACGGTCACCAGGTGGAGGATGCCGTCGGGTTGCAGCAGCAGGCTGACCGCGTCGCGACCGGCAATGGCCGCCTCGACGGCCGGCTGCGTCGCCACGACGGCAGCAGTGCGCCTCGAGGCGCCGACCGTTGCCAGCACGTCGCCGGACCGGTTCGTGATGAGCAGCACGCTCGACCCGAGCTGTGCCTGGTAGTCGTCCGCCGTGTCCTGCACGGTTGGCGGATCGTTGGTGTCCACCGCCGCCTTCAGCTTCGGCGCGTCGGCGATGAGGTGCGCCATCTGGGTGAAGCTCTGGGTGCGGGTGGTGCGGAACTGATCGACCAGCGTGCCGGTGGTGGTGATCTCCCGCTGCAGCGAGTTCTCGGCTTCGCGCCGAACCCGGGCGCTGACCAGGTAGATGGCGACGCCGATCGACAGGACGGTCAGCAGCGCGCTCGCCAGGAAGATGCGGCTGCGCAGTGACGACAGCAGCATCATTTGAGGCTGAAGTCCACTTCCGCGGTGCTGCCGTCAGGGACGCTCACCGGGCGCGACTCGCTCGCCACCCCCTCGTTCCAGGCGACGAGCGTGTAGTTGCCAGGAGGGACGTTGTCGATCCGATAGCGACCCGCGGCATCGGTCACCGAGAAGAACGGGTGGCCGAAGACGAGGATGAACGCGCTCATGTGCGAATGGATGTCGCAGAAGACGCGGACGATGCCAGGGCGGTCGAAGCGGATCGACTTCGAGCGGCCGACCGGATAGCGGCCAAGGTCGAACGAGCGTGGCTTCGACAGCGAGAAGACGTTGTGATAGATCCGGTCGCTGTTCGGAAAATCGACTGTCGTTCCCGTGGTGACGGTCAGCACGTGCGGCACGAAGGTTTCGTTGCGCTGGTCCATCACCGCGCGATTGGGTTCGTTCTGCTCGAAAGCGCCGCGCGGCGCCGACGCGAGGTACACCACCGACATCTGCCGTTCAGCGGTGGGCTGCGTCGCCGGCGTGCCGAGGTCCGACACGCCTGGACGGCGGCCCGGTGCGGACGGCGGACGCCGCAACTCGACCCGTCCGGCGATCACCCCGTTGCGGGCGGCCGCGGCCATCGGCGCGCCGGCGCGCGCCGACCCGGTCAGCGCGATGAGCAGGGTCAGGACGATGGCGATGGGTGTCCGCATCTCAGAACCAGTAGAGTAGTTGCGCCGACAGCGCCGTCATGCTGCGCACGCGTCCGCCATCACGTCTGTTGCGCTGCACCGACAGCCGGAGGTTGCTGTTGCGCTGCAGGGCATAGCCGCCGCCCACTTCCCAGCGGGTGACCGGCGCCTCCCACGGGCCGGTGCGCGTCGGGCTGGCGATCGTGTTGAAGCCGAGGCGATCGAACCGTGCCGCCACATGCACGCGAGGCGTGAGCTTGTAGCGCCCCTCCACCATGGTTGCCAGCGCACGCAGGCGCGGCTCGATGGTGGCGAGGTCGTATGCGGCCGCGAGCGCCTCGAACCGCAGCAGGTAGTGATCACGCGAGTACTCCACATCGGCGCCGAAGGCCGTTTGGACGAAGTCGCCTGCCGCTGCGCCTGCCGCCTCGGCGCTGCCCGACGTGACGTAGGGCGCGCGGGACGCGGAGACGCCAGCCACCAGTCCTGCCGCGGGCCTCACGATCATGCGCGCCGCCAACTGCTTGCCGCCGTTGTTTTCGTGGAAGAGCGGGTGCGACAACGAACCGGCCGTGACCGAGGCGGCGGCCTCCACCATGCCGATGGCGCCATGGGCCTGGATGCCCGTGTCCCAGCGAAACGCGTTGGCCAGCGGCATGCCCGCCTCCGGGGTCTGGTCGCCGAGCGGAAAACTCGAGAGCCAGCCTCTGCCGCGCATGCGGAACAGATCGTCCTCGGTCTGCGGCAGCGCGTCGTATCGCAGCGACGTGAGGTACTGATACGCCAACGGGTAGCCGATGAGCGGATTGTCCATGCTGTAGGCCCGCCGCGCGAAGGCGCCGAAGGTGGAGGGAATGCGTCCGCCCTGGATGTCGAAGTCGTACCGCTCGAACGGCTTGTAGCGGAGGTACAAGCCGTACGGCCGCGGCGCGTGCGCGTTCTGCAGGCGCAGGTCGCCGAGCGCGGCGAGCTTGCGCCCGAGACGCACCGAGGTGCTGACGCCCGCCCGCAGCATCCGCAGCGTCGAGTCATCGTAGTCGGAGTAGTTGAAGAAGCCGGTGTCCCCGGTGCATGCCGCTGCGTCGGGCGCGTGCGAGCAACTGAAGGTCATCGACACGTCGCCGCTGACGACGACGCGTCCGTTGGCGAAGACGAAGGGTTCGGCCGGCAGGCCCTGCGCGCGGCCCGCCTGTGACGCGCACAGGAGGGTCAGCAACACGAGCAGCACGCGCACGGGCGGCGGGATCCGGTAGTTGCCCACGAGTGTTCGTGATTATAGGGCTGCCACACGCCACGGCCGCGCTGAAGCCGCGCCGGCTGGCGGTGCCCCACACGCCCGCATTGACACCCCTCCGGCGGGGTGGATACAGTTGAGAAGTCCAGCGCTGTTAAGAATTTACGGAGAAATGGCCTACATCATCTGCGAGCCTTGCGTGAACACCAAAGACACGGCCTGCGTGGACGTGTGCCCGGTCGACTGCATCCATCCGCGCAAGGACGAACCGTCGTTCGCGACGGCCGACATGCTCTACATTCATCCCGACGAGTGCATCGACTGCGGCGCCTGCGTGCCGGCCTGCCCCGTCGAGGCGATCTTCCCGCTCGAGGAGACGCCGAGGGCGTGGACCGCCTACATCGGACTGAACCGTGATTACTTCGACGGCGAGGCGGGCTGACGCGGCCCTTGACCCATGCGACTCATCGAGCATCGCTTCGACGACAACATCATCACGACCACCGTGGACCGCGTCCTGACGTGGGCGCGCGAGTCATCGATCTGGCCGATGGGCTTCGGCCTGGCCTGCTGTGCCATCGAGATGATGGCCGCCTCGGCGTCGCGCTACGACATCGCCCGGTTCGGCGCGGAAGTGTTCCGCGCCTCGCCGCGCCAGTCGGACCTGATGATCGTTGCCGGCACCGTGACGAAGAAGATGGCGCCGGTGCTGCGCCGCCTCTATGACCAGATGCCGGAACCCAGGTGGGTCATCTCGATGGGCAGCTGCTCGAACGCCGGCGGGCCGTTCCCTACCTACAGCGTGCTGCAGGGCGTGGACAAGGTCGTGCCGGTGGATGTGTACGTGTCTGGCTGTCCGCCCCGTCCGGAGGCGCTGCTGTACGGGCTGATGCGGTTGCAGGACAAGATCCGGAAGGAGGGCACGGTGTTGCGGCGCGAGCGCGTCATCCTGTCGGGCCACACCGAGCCGACTCTGGTGGGGCAGCCTGGTGGTTCCGAACTGGCCCGCGCGCTGCCCACCCGGGAGCGTGTCTGATGCCGACGGTCATCCGGCTGATCAAAAGCTTCTTCCTCGTCGACCTGCTGAAGGGGATGTGGGTGACGCTGAAGTACACGCCGCAGCCCGCATTCACCTTTCAGTACCCGGCCGAGCGGCGCCCGACCGCACCGCGGTTTCGCGGCGTGCTGCGCCTGCAGGTGGAGCCTGGCACCGGCGCCCAGACCTGCATCGTCTGCGACCAGTGCGCGAGGGTCTGCCCCGACGACCTGATCGCGCTCGGCGGGCACCGCGAGCCTGGCCAGAAGATCAAGGTGCTCGACTACTTCGACTTCAACCTCTCGCGTTGCAGCTTCTGCGGCCTGTGCGCCGAGGTGTGTCCAACCAAGCCGATCAAGGCGCTCATCATGAGCGAGGACTACGAACTCGGCACCTATAGCCGCGACTCGCAGATACTCCGGGTGGACCAGATGTATGACGGCGTGCCGATCGAGCGCTACACCCGCTAAGTTTTTCGAGAGTCGGCCGTTCTTTCGCGTCGCGTAACCTCGAGTCCGTCCGGCGCGTCGAATAGCTGCGCTTTCCGGCGGCCCTGTTCTTGAAGAATGGGGCCGGTTCGGTCATCCTTGCACGCGTTATCGGTTGGTCGGGAGGAAGCCTGATGTCCAGTCGAGGGTTCAGCGTCGCCGTCATGGCGGCAGTGGTCGTGACGGCGTCCTTCGTGATCCGTGCGGAGGTGGCGCCGCAGTCGCAATCGGTCGAGATCCAGCTGCAACTCGGAAACGAGTTCCTCGCCGAGGGGCGCTACCCGGAGTCGCTCGACGCCTTCAAGCGGGCGCTGGCGCTGGCCAGGCCAGACCAGGTGCGGACGGCCCGGTCGGGCGTCATCCAGGCGGCGCTGCGCGTGGCGGAGTTCGACCTCGCGCGGGCTGAAGCGGACAAGCTGGTGGCGTCATCGCCGAAGTCGCCAGACGCGATTGCGCTGCACGCCGATGCGCTATGGACGTCGGGGCTCTTCCAGGAAGCCGAGGCGCGCTACAAGGACGCGCTCGCCATCGAGCCCGACCTCTCCCGCGGCCATCACGGCCTCGCCCGCTCCTACGCCGCCCAAAGCCGGCTGCAGGAGGCGATGGACGAAGCGCAGCGCGCCCTCCGGACGTCGCCGCGCGACCTCGAGGTTCACCACACGGTCGGCACCATCTACGAGCGGATGCGCAAGTACGAGGAGGCCGCCGGTGCCTACAGCAACTACGTCAACCTGCTGCCGAACAAGGATCACAGCGAAAAGGCCGACTGGTCGCGCTCGGAGATCAAGTTCCTCCGTTCGTTCGGCCAGCGCGTGCCGTTCGAGCTCGAGGCCGGCGCCGAGGACGAGCTCTTCACGATCGACTTCCGGACGGTGAACGACAAGGTCATCGTGCGCGCGAAGGTGAACGACGGCTCGTTCCAGGACTTCGTCGTGGACACCGGCGCCGAGAGCACGGTGCTGTCACGCCCGACGGCGCAGCGTCTCGGCGTGACGCCGATCACCTACACGCTCAGCGCCGGCGTTGGCGACGTCGGCCTGCGCGGCCTGCAGCTCGCCCGCATCAACACGCTGGAACTCGGGCACGCTGAAGCTGCGGAACGTGCCGTGCCTCATCAAGGATCCGCCGCTGCGCGACATCCCGACGCGCGAGATGGAGAGCCTGTCGCCGCTGGCGCTCGGGCTTCTCGATGATCATCGACTACAGACGAAGAAGATCACCTTCGGCAAGCGCATCCCGCCGGAGAAGGGCGACTTCGAACTGCCGCTTGCGCCTGCACCGTCTCGCCACGGTGCAGCGGCACGGTGGACGGCACGCATCAGGCGAACTTCGTCGTCGACACCGGTGGTGAGGTCATCTCGATCAGCCGCGCCACGGCGACGGCGATCGGCAAGCAGGAGCCGGCTCGCAAGATTCGGTTGAAGGTCTATGGCTCGTCCGGCTGGGACCGCGATGCCTTCCTGCTGCCCGGCGTGAGCCTGGCGTTCAGCGACATCCGCTACAGCAACTTCTCGGTCGTGGTGCTGAACCTCGAGACGCCGAGCGCCCTGCTCGGCTTCAAGCTTGGCGGCATCGTCGGGCACAAGTTCCTGAGCAAGTACCGCGTCGGTATCGACCTCGAGCATTCGGTGCTGCGCCTCAAGACGATTTGATGGCCGACTCGGTCGACCTGCGGCTACGCCGTCGCTCGCCTCGAAGCGTTCCTCCGACTCCGATACCGAGATGGTGCAGGTCGTCCTGCCGAACGATGCCAATCCGCTCGGGTTCCTCCTCGGCGGCACGGTGATGCACCTGATCGACATCGCTGGCGCCATCGCGTCGTTCCGCCATGCGCGCAGCCGCGTGGTGACGGCGGCGGTCGACGACCTGGTGTTCCTGCATCCGATCAAGGTGGGCGATCTCATCGTCCTGAAGGCGACCGTCACCTGCACGTTCCGGACGTCGCTCGAGGTGCGGGTGGACGTCTTCTCGGAAGAGGCGCTGACCGGCGTGCGGCAGCGCACCAGTCGCGCGTTCCTCACGTTCGTCGCCGTCGATGAAGCGGGCGGACGTGTCGAGGTGCCGCCACTGCTCGTCGAGACGCCCGAGCAGGAGAAGGTAGTGCGCCGACGCCCGCGCCCGCCGCGACCTGCGGCTCAAGCGGAGGGCGGACACGGTGTAGGCAGGTCGGGAGGGCGGGTGGGGCGGGCCGGTCGGCTCGCCTTCGGCTCCGGCTGAGGCGGTGTTCGCTCCGATCGCACGCAGAGACAGAAAGGCCCGATGAGCGTTTACTCACCGGGCCTTTTCTGCGTTCGACTCGCCATCGTTATCGCCCAGGGCCCGCCCTAGAAGTTGTAGCCGATCCAGACCGCGAAGCGCGGCTTGCGGAATTCCGAGCTGCCGCCGCTGGACGGCGAACAGCTGATCTTCCCAGTCCTTGTTGAACGTCGTGCGCCACGACCAGTCGAAGTGGATCGGGAAGCCGAGGGCAAAGGTTTCGAGGCCGAGACCGTACGACGCGCGGCCGTCCTTCAGGCGGAAACCGCTCACCGTCCGCGGCGAGCCGATAATCGGAATCGGGTTGCCGTTCACGTCGCCGATGATGTTGCCGGCTGCATCGGTCTGGTAGCCGGTGATCGGCGTCATCGTCTCGTCGTTGGATGTGGCGAAGGTGAAGTCCTGGTTTTGAACCAGCCGCCGCCGATGTTCGCGAAGAACACACCACGGATGCCGCCGATGACGCCGATCGGTGTGAGCGCCGCCTCGATGATCGGGAAGCGGAGTTCGGCGTTGGCGAACACCGCCGTCTGGCCGACGAAGCTCAGGTAGTCGTAGCCGCGCATTTCGGAGTTGCCACCGAAGTACATGAAGTCGGGAAAGGCCCCGATGCTCTTGAACCCGCGCAGGCGCAACGCCAGCACGCCGCTCGTGGCCAGCCGCTGGTAGTAGCGGGAGATCGCCGTCGAATGTCTGTCGCGACAACGTGTTGCCGATCTTCGGGGCGACATCGTATGCCAGCCGCATGGTGCTGCCGGCCAGCGGACCGAACTCGCGAAACACCGTGGTTTCCTGGATGAACGCAGCGCTGAGCGGCACGATCGTGCCGCTGCGGAAGACCTGCTGCCCGAACGTCTGCTGCTGGTAGTCCTGGGCGAACTGCTGCAGCAGGGGGTCGTTGTACTGCTCGCGGAGGTTCACCAGGCCGCCCGAGAACTCGACGCGGCGGAAGCGGCTGAGCGGGTAGATGCCGAACGCGGTGCCGCCGCGCGTGGTGCGGGTCGCCTGCGCCAGGTCGCGGCTGACCAGCGGGGCGAGCGACGGGTCGTAGAACAGACCCTGGAGCTGGCCGTAGAAGAACTGCGTCTGCGAGTAGCCCTGCAGCGCGTACTGAAACCGCTTGCCGAGGTTCACGTAGCTCAGCGACAGCGTCGCGGTACTGGGCGATGGAGGCGGCGAAGAAGTTCACCTGCTTGTCGCCCAGCACGTCGCCGAAGCTGATTTGCGTGCCGCCGAACACGTCGCCGTTGTTGGTGACGCCGAGGTTCACCGGCGGACGCCCTTCGAGGAACATCTTCTCGAACGGTCGCTTGCGCCGCTGATTCGCGGCGACCAGGGTGTGCTGCAGCGGCGACTGGAAGTCGATGATCGGGCCGGGCGCCCCGAAGTCGGCGCTGGCCGCCACGTTCAGCGGTTCCTTGCGCTCGAGCGTGTGCAGGCCGTAGTCGCCCTTGTAGTAGCTGACGAAGCCGATCTTCGCCCCGGCCGCGTCGTTCACGACGATGGGCGAGAGGATGCCGCCGAGGGTGTCGGTGTACTGCTTCAGCTCGCCGTTCTGCAGGTCGAGCGTCCACGCGTTGTAGATGTTGGCGTTCTTCGCCACCTCGGGATCGAGCGGCTGGTTCGGGTCGGTGGCGGTCGACGAGAAGAGCAACGTGTTCTCGTCGAAGAACTGCGCCGCCGTCTCGTCGTTGGTGCCGAACGTGAGCTGCGTCTTCCGCTTGGTGTCGAGCTCGAGCCGGAACAGTTTCTGGTTGCCGCTGATGCGCGCGTTGTAGACCAGGTACTTGCCGTCCGGCGAGTAGGTCGGGCCGTAGTCGAAGAAGTCGTCGACGGTGAGGTTGGTGACTTCCTGCGTCGTCGAGGTCCACGGTGAAGATGTCGCCGACGCCGCCGCGCAGGCCGGCGAACGCCACCGTCCGGCCGTCGGGCGAGAAGCTCGGCGACTCTGGTTCGTCCACCGACTTCATCGGGATGCGCGTGCTCGATCTTGCCGGTCAGCACGTTCTGCACGATCAGCGTGCGTTCCTTCTCGGTGCGGACGAAGTAGGCGAGGCGATCGCCGTTCGGCGACCACGACATCCAGTGCATCGTGTTCCAGCGTTCGCCGAGCATCACGAGGTTCGTGAAGCCGAAGTTCTTGTCGAAGCCGGCGGTGAGGTTGCGCACCATCGAGCCGTCCTTGGACGACAGCAGGACGATGTCCGCTTCGCCGTCCTTGCGGTTGATGGTCACCACGGCCAGCAGGTCGCCCGACGGCGACGGCGCAATCGACATCGCCTGGGCGAACTGGGTCTTCTCCTGGTTCGGCGCGAGGTCGCGGCCGTAGTCGGCCGGACGCTCCTTGTCGCGGAACGGCTTGAAGCGTTCCTTCAGGTAGCGTTCGAACGCCTGGTCGAACTCGTCCGGCGTCATCTTGAACGCCTCTTCGTAGGCGTCCTCGCCGCCGCCGATGACGCTCTTGCGCAGCGCGAAGAGGAACTGGCGGATGCCTTCCTTGCCGTACCTGGCCTCGATGAACTCGAACACGGCGTGACCGAGGTTGTAGATCAGGCGCGGGTTGCCGCTGTTGCCGTAGCCCTGCAGCTCGCTCATCTTCGGCACGATGTCCGCCACGGCGGCATCGCGGATCATCATCAGATCGAGCGGTGTCCACTGGCCGCGCTCGTAGTCGGAGAGCCCTTCATTGACCCACAGCGGCACGCTGCGGCGGATGAGACCCTGCGGGATGATGTCGAACTCGAAGATGTGCGTCAGCTCGTGGGCGATGAGACCGTAGAGGCGGTCTGGCGGGTCGTCGATCGGCAGCAGCATGCGGTCGCGGAACGGCTCGGCGAACGCGCCGACGCCTTCCTGCGCAGCGCCCGGGATGACGTTCTGCTGCTCGAACTCGCTGTGCGTCTTGAAGAGGATCAGCGGCACCTTGAACGACAGGTCGTGCTTCAGGTCCGAGCTGACCTGCTGGTAGGCTCCCTCGGCATAGCCGGCGATCCGCTCGAGATGCTTCTCGAGCTCGGTGTAGTAGTAGATCTCGAAATGATCTGTCGTGTAGATGTGCCAGTCGAAGTTGTCGTAGTGAATGTTGTTCTTGCCGAAGTAGGGTACGAACGGGGTCTGCGCCGAGGCCGCAGACGACGCCAGTGAGCAGCACGGCGACAGACAGGGCGAGGGCGACCAGCGGGCCTCGAGCCGGCATTGGACACGAGGGGACGCGCATGCGCATAAGCAGTACCTCGAAGAGGGTGCAGTACAAGGACTGCGGCCGATCTTACTTTGACGTTTCGCGCACCTGCAAACGATGGTCCGCGGCTGAACTCCCGTCTTTAGACGCGCGATGTCATCTCCGCGACGCAACGGGGTCCTCCGGCGGTGCAGTGAACGACACCTGCAGGCGACAGGCGGGCCTCGGGGGCACTACCATACAGGAATAAATCGTCGGCTTCGGGGTTTACAACCCAGACGCGCGGCTGAATGAGCGCATGGCACCGGTCACATCATCGTCGCCAGGCGCGGACTCGCACGCTCGGGAGGCGTTCGAGACCGACGCCCTCGAATACGTGGACAGCCTCTACCGGACTGCCTTGCGGCTGACGCGGGTGCCGTCCGATGCGGATGACCTGGTGCAGGATACCTATCTCAAGGCCTTCCGAGCCGCGGACAGCTTCACCGCCGGGACGAACCTTCGGGCGTGGCTGTTCACTATCCTGCACAACACGGCCCGCAACAGGGCGCGCGATCGTTCGCGCGATACGGTCACGGTCGATAGCGAGGTGGTGGATCAGGCCGCCGAGGTGTCGCAGTTCGGCCTCTCCGGACGGGTCGAGGACCCGGAGACACTACTGCTGAGGAATGCGCTGGCCCCCGAAGTTCAGGCGGCCGTTGACGAGCTGCCCGACGCGTTCCGCGAGGCGGTGTGGCTTCGGGATGTGGAAGAGTTTTCGTACGCTGAAATCGCCGGGATGCTGAATATCCCGGTTGGAACGGTCATGTCGCGCATATCGCGGGGACGTCGAATGCTGTTTGGCCGTCTACAACATCTGAGACCCGTCCATGCCTGAGTGTTCGCACATCGATGCTCTCGTGACACCGTTCGTCGACGACGCCCTGCCCGAGGGCGAGCGGCAGACGGTGACCCGGCACATCGCCGCCTGTCCGGCCTGTCGGGCCAAGGTGGCGGTGGAACGGTCCATACGGTCGCTGATGCAGGCGAGGCGGGCCGACCTTACCCCGCCGGCGCCGGCCGTCCTCAAATCGCGCTGCGCCGCGCTGCGGTCCCGTCAGGCGACGCCGGTTGTGGACTTTGCCTCGCGCCGCGCCGCCCGGGGCGGTGTGCTCTCCGCGTGGCGGGCCCGGATGGCTCCCTACGCCCTCGCCGCCAGCCTGCTCCTCGCCGTCACCGGCGCCTTCATCTACCAGGCCACCCGCAGTTCTTCCCGAGTCCTCGCTGCCGAACTGGCCCTCGACCACGAGAAGTGCTTCCGCCTCAACGCTCTCCTCCGCACCCACCATTCGGCCGAGGAGGTGGAGGCAGCCATGGCCGACGGGTTCGACTGGCACATGCAGCTCCCCGACACCGCCGGCAACAACGTGAACCTCATTGGCTCTCGGCCGTGCCTCTACGGCGAGGGGAAGACGGCGCACATCATGTACCGGCACAATGGCCAGCCGGTGTCGTTGTTCATGCTGCCGCGTGAATCGCGTGCGGACGAACTCGTGAACGGTGCTCGGGCCATCAGGCGCGCATCTGGTCGGCTGGTGACCGCACGTTCGTGCTGGTGGCCGACCAGTCGGCTCCCGAAATGGAGCGCATGACCGCGCTCGTACGCACCACTCTCCGCTAGCAATTGAAGGAGTTATACGTCCATGAAAATTCGTTGGGCCATCGCCACAGTCGGCGTCATCGCGCTTGCCGCACTGACCATTACCACCCAGATGCCGTGGCTCACTCAGCCGCATCCCGAGATGGTGCAGCGCGAGGCGCCGATCGTCGGCGCGTCGGCATCGAACACCGAGCCGATGCTGTCGTGCCCGGCCGATGCCAAGCCGGCCAATCTCGACTTCACCATGAAGGACGTCGAGGGCAGGGACGTGTCGCTCCAGAGCTACAAGGGCAAGGTCATCCTGCTCGACTTCTGGGCCACCTGGTGCGGCCCCTGCAAGGTCGAGATTCCGCACTTCATCGAGTTCCAGCAGAAGTACGGTCCGCAAGGGGCTGCAGGTGGTCGGCGTCTCGGTGGACGATACGGTCGACAAGCTCGCGCCCTACGTGAAGGAAATGGGGATGAACTATCCGGTGCTGCAGGGGCTCGGGCACGACGCCGTGCAGGACGCCTACGGACCGATCCTCGGCATTCCTGTCAGCGTGATGATTTCGCGCGACGGCAAGATCTGCGCAACCCATACGGGCCTGACCAGCAAGGACGTCTTCGAGAAGGAAATCGAGTCGCTGCTCTGAGCTCAGGCGGCGCTGCACCGGTTCCGCCGTACTGCTATGATGAACTCCTGATGCTGAAGGGGTTCACGCACGCGCGGCTCGCATGTGGATGCCGGATCACGTTTCGCGAAGGCGTGGAAGGCAGCCCGGTCACCGTCGTCGTCGAGACGAAGTCGCCTGCAGTGCACGCTGTCGCTGCACGTGCGCGACCTTCCAATCTACGATTTCCGCGAGGCGCTCCGTCCCTCCACCAGGCTCGGTCCACCCGAGGAAGAAGAATACGAAGAAGAGGGCTGATCACCGCTCGCTCCGGCGTCACGCGCTTCTAGTACGCCTCCATGAAGACTCTCACCCAGGCGGTGTTCTGGATCGTCCAGGCCTCCGCCCTCCTCGTGTTCTTCGTTCCGTTCTCGGCTGGCCTCGTGCTGCTGTGGGCGGTTTCGCACTTCCTCCGGGCCATCGGCCTCACCCTGGCCTTCCATCGCTATTTCGCGCATCGGGCGTTCAAGATGCACCGCGCCGCGCAGTTCGTGTGGGCGTTCATCGGCACCGCGGCCATGCAGAAGGGGCCGCTCTGGTGGGCTGGACACCACGTGAATCATCATCGGTTCGCCGACCGTGACGGCGACCCGCACAGCCCGATGGTCAGCGGCTTCTACTACGCGCACGTCGGCTGGTTCCTGAACGACGCGAAGCACGATCGGCTCGAAGTCGACGAACCCGGTCATCCGCGACTTCTCGAAGTTCCCCGAGATCCGCTTCCTCAGTGACTACTTCTTCGTGCCGCCGCTGGTGCTGGCGCTGGCGATGTACGGCATCGGCGGCTTCCCGTGGCTCGTCTGGGGCTTTTGCTTCCCGACGGTGACACTGGCGCACTCGACGTTCGCCATCAACACGGTGAACCACCTGTTCGGGTCGCGCCGCTTCGACACGATCGACGAATCGCGCAACAACGTGATCACCGCGTTCTTCGCGGCCGGCGAAGGGTGGCACAACAACCATCACCGCTATCAGCGCGCGGCGCGCAACGGCTTCTACTGGTGGGAATTCGATCCCGACCTGGTACACCATCCGCCTGATGCAGATGGTGGGGCTGGCGTGGGACGTCCAGACGGTGCCCGACCGGATCTACGCCGAGGCCATCGCGACGCGCGAGCGGCACCGTCTCCACCGCAACGTCAGCATCGTCGAAGACGTCGGTCCGATCGGGCTCGAGCTCGCTGAAGACAACGACTGAAATAGTCGTTGGTCGTTGGTCGCGCATCCGCCAATGGTCTACAACTCGTTCGTTCGTTCGTTAGTACAAGCCACTAGCGAGACGAGCGACTCGTCTCCGCCTCGAACGCGATCAGCTCGCCCGGATAACCCGCTCCGCCGACCGCGACCACCAGATACTGCGTGCCGTCGATCAGGTAGGTCATCGGGCTGCCGCTCTGAGGAGCCGGCAGGTAGACCGCTCCGACTTCCGCCCCCGTTTCCTTGTCGAACGCCCGCAGCATGGCGCCGCGGCGGCCGTTCGGCGTGGGTCCGATGTTCGTCTCGCCCGCAATGAGCAGCGCCTTCGTCACCAGCGTACCGGCGTTCAACCCTGGACGTCCGAGCGGCGGCAGATCCAGTCCTTTCAGCGCTGGATGGTTCCTGATGGCGTCGGGCGTGGCGCCGAACGGCACCTGCCAGCGGAATCCGCCCGTGTCGAGATCGATTGCCGTGATGCGGCTGTAGGGCGGCTTGACGAGCGGCAGGCCCTGAACGGTCAGCGGCGCGCTGCCGCTGGCATCGGCTCCCGCGGTGCGCGGCGCATTACCTGCACCGGAACCCGAACCGCCGGTGCGGCGTGCCCCCGAGAGCACGGTGCCCTGGAAGTACGGCAGGTCGGACGCGCCCGCCGGCGCCGGCATCAGGCCGAGCGTGGCGATGCTGGTCTGCGAGGCAACGAACACGGTGTGGGTTTCGGGATCGTAGGACCCGCCGGGCCAGTTGGTGGCGGCCGCCTGCGCCCCCATGGTGAGCGTGGCGATCGGACCCTCCGCTCGGCTCAGCGAGGGCGGCGTGAAGATGGGGCCGAGCCGGTAGGGCCGCACCAGTTGCTCCGCTTCGGCCCGAAGTGACGGCGTGAAATCGATCAGGTCGTCGACCGTCAGTCCTTGTCCGTCGTAGGCAGGCGGCTTCGTCGGGTGCGGCTGCGTTGGCGCGTACCACTCGCCCGGTGTGTCGCCGGCTGGCACGGCCTTCTCCTCGATGGGCCACACCGGCGCGCCGTTCTCCCGGTTCAGCACGTAGAGAAACGCCTGCTTGGTCGGCTGCGCCAGCGCCTTGATGGGGCGACCGTTCACGACGATGTCCGCGAGGATCGGCGCACATGGAATGTCCATGTCCCAGACGCCGTGGTGCACGAACTGATAGTGCCACTTCCGCACGCCGGTCTTGATGTCGACCGCCACGATGCTTTCGGAGAACAGGTTGTTCCCAGGACGTTGACCGCCGTAGTAGTCGTGCGTGGGGAGTTCCACGGGCAGGTACGCCAGCCCGAGCTGCGGGTCGACCGAGATCTGCGCCCACACCCCGGTGTTCCCGGTGTACGACCACGAGTCGTTCCCCCAGGTGTCGTTGCCGAATTCCCCTGGGCGCGGGATGGTGTGGAACACCCACAGACGCTTGCCGGTGCGCACGTCGAAGCCGCGCACATAGCCCTTCACGTTCGTGCGGCTGTTCGGGTTGGCGCCGGTGTCGAACGCCGCCCCGACGATAACGACGTCGTTGGCGATGGCCGGGGTCGCGTGCAGGCCAACCCGCGCATTCACGAGATCGAGCTGCTGATCGAAGTCGGCCTTCAGGTCGACGATACCGTCGGTACCGAAGCCGGCCACTCTCTGCCCAGTCCGCGCATCGAGAGCCACGAGCCGATAGCCGGGGGTGACGTAGAGGATGCGACGCTCGCCGCCGTCCGTCCAGTACGACAGGCCGCGCCCCGACAGCTGCCGCGGCGCCGCGGCGCCGCGCGCACCCTCCTGCTCGCTGTGCATCCAGAGCAGTTCGCCGGTGCCGGCCGTCGATGGCGGTCACGGCGCGCCTGGTGCCGGCGGTCGAGTAGACGATGCCGTCCACCATCAGCGGCGTCGACTCGAACTGGTACTCGGGTCGGGGGCCAAACGGCTCGGTCCGGAATCGCCACGCGACGTCGAGCGTGTTGAAGTTGGCAGCGGTGATCTGCGCCAGCGGTGAATAGCGCGTGTGACCGGCGTCGCCGCCGTAGCTGGTCCACTCGCCGCTGACCGCCGCGCCCGACTGGGCCCGCGTGCCAACCGCCAGCAGCACAGCCAGCACCGCGGTTCCGAGGAGAAGTCGCGTCATGCGGCGCAGTCTAGTTCAGGTGGCTGGCGAACGCGCTGAATTCCGTTCTGTGCACGTCGCTGCCGACCTTCAGGTCGGCCCGCAAGCGCACCTGAAGGTGCGTGGCCAGGTATGGGGCGGCCTAGATACGGATGTCGGCGATGAGCGGCAGGTGGTCCGACGCGACGAGCGACAGGCGGTTGCGGAGCACCTCGATGTGGACGATCTCGAGCGCACCGTCGTAGTAGATGTGGTCGAGGTGCAGGATCGGGAACAGTCCCGGATAGTGCCGGCGCCGCTTCATGTACTGCTGCAGGTCGACACTCTTCATCCGCGCACTGAGCATCGTTGTCGTCAGGCCGCGCATCCACTCGTTGAAGTCGCCGAGGACGATCTTCGGTCCGGTGACGTGCCGGTCGGACACGATGGTGGCGAGACGCTGCGCCTGGTGCCGCCGCTCGAGGATGGCGGTGCCGAGGTGGACGTTGTAGACGTGCAGCGTGTGCCCGTTCACGTCGACGTCCACCCGCTGCATGCAGCGCTCTTCGCAGGCCTTGTAGGTGAGGTCGTGCTGGTTGTGCAGGGTGACCGGAAAGCGGCTGAGGACCACATTGCCGAACTGGTGCCCGCGCAGTTGCCGCGTCGACGCCATCACCCATCCCATGCCGAGCGCGGCGCCGATTTCTTCGATGTGGCTGCCACCCTGGGGTCCGGCCCCAATCACTTCCTGCAGCGCAATGACGTCGGCATCGACGTGCCGCAGCACCTCTGCCACGCGTGCCGGGCGCGTCCGCCGATCCATGCCGCGCGAACGATGGATGTTGTAGGTGACGATGCGGAGCGTCGTCCGGGGCGCGAGAGTCACTACGATATGATAGACCCTGCCGCGCGGCACCCGCCGGGGCATCCTACAGAAGGACACGCATCATGGCCCGCCTGAAGTCCGAGCTCGAAGTCACCTGCCCCTGCTGCAACACCACGCTCGTGATCGATCTCAACCTCGGCCGTGTCATCTCGCATCGCGAACCGGAGTCGGCGAACAAGCCCGAGCTCAACGATGCGCAGCGCATCCTGGCAGCGGAGGAGGCCCGGCGCGAGTCGATCTTCCAGCAGTCGGTCAGCGCCGAGAAGAACCGCGGCGACGCCCTGTCGCGACGGTTCGAAGAGGCACTGCGTCAGGCGCACACCGAGCCGGTGACCAAGCCGACGCGCGACTTCGACCTCGATTAGTCGAACGTCTGCAGCTTGGATGTTGTAGCCGCGAATCTTCAGGTTTGCTGAGGCCGACCTGAAGGTCGGCAGCTGCCTACAGGCTCGAACGACCAACGACCAACGACCAACGACCAACGACCAACGACCATCACGTCGTTTCCCAGCTCGCGTCCTTCGGGAGCGGCGCCCACCGCTCGCGTCCATCGTAGTAGGTGATTGGCTTGCGGTCGCGATTCGCCGAGCGGAACGCCTCGTACTTCGCGTGCATGCGGCGATAGCGTCCATCGCTCATCCCGAGCCGCTTGTGCGGGAAGTCGATCAGCATCTGCTCCACCTTCCACACGTTCTTCGTCGACAGGCGCCAGTCGTAGGGGCCCATTTCGTCCGCCAGGTTCGCCAGACCGAAGCCAAGCACGCGCCCGGTGAAGTCGACGTACGGGTCGACGTAGCTCGCCGCGAGCGCGCGCGCCGAGGCGAAGACCGGCAGCCGTCCGTGCAGGCCGGGGTCGCGCGACCGCGCGATGGAGCCCCAGCGCCCGCCCTCCTGGTAGACGTAGATGACGTGATCGAGCTTGTCGATCGACTCGAAGCTGATGACCAGCGGGGGATAGCCGTGCTGTTCGAGCACGACGGCGGCGAACAGGCACGCTTCGAGGCAGTGCGCCTCCCCGTGGCGTACGACGCCGCGAAAGCCACGCAGCGTGCTCGCCGTTCTTCTCGTAGTTGTAGGGCAGGCGGTTCAGGTAGGTCTGGACCTGCTCGGGCGTCCGCAGGCGCGACACCAGCCGCTGTTCGCGCGGCGTGAGTTCAGTCGACACCAATCATCACCCGCACATCGGCCAGGACCTGCGCGGGCGTCCACTCGTTGCCGCTGTAGATCTGAACGAGGTTGCCCTGCCGGTCGATGATCGCGGTTCGCAGGTTGTGCGTGATGTCGCGGGGGTCGTTGGTGGCGCGTGAGATCGACACGCCGAAGCCCGACGCCCACTTGTCGATCTCGTCGCGATCGCCGGTGACGAACGACCAGAGCCGGCTGTCGGCGCCGAGTGCGTCGGCATGGGTCTTCATGACGGCCGGGGTGTCCACCTGCGGATCGAAGCTGACGCTCAGCAGCCGCGCGCGCAGGATGTTGCCGTTCTCCTTCAGCGTCGCCTGCATCTTCTGGAAGTTCCTGTCCATGAGCGGGCAGAACTCCGGCATCGGGCAGCTGGTGTAGATGAAGGTGACGACCACGCGCTTCACCGCGGAACGACGACAGGCTGACATGGTTGCCGTCCTGGTCGACGAACGCCGCGTCGGGCACCGGCGCACCCAGCTTCAGCAGCTCGAATCCGGCCGAGGCCGGAGGCGTGCCGCCATCCGCAACGGCGAGCGGCGCGTTGCCGACCTTCTTCACCGACACCAGATACGCCTTCGTCGGCTCGACGACGACAGCGTGGCGTTGATGAGATCGCCGGCCACGATCCCCTCGAACTCCTTCGGGTCGAGCGCGGAATACGTCATGGTCATCGCCGCCATGAAGCCGGAATTTCCTCGTGCCTGATGACCGCCTGCTTGTGGTCGTCCTGCATCGACAGAACCTGGCCCTGCAGCGTGTATTCCTTGCGATCGCCGAAGCACCGCCGCCGCAGGCGGCCGAAAGCAGGGAAAGAGCGAGGAAGAAAGCCATGCTGATGCGCATGGCCCTAGTTTACAGTTGGACCCCATGATCTGGGTTGGCACCTCCGGCTACAACTACCCCGAGTGGAAGGGGAGCTTTTACCCGTCGGACCTCGCCGGCGGCGAAGATGCTGCCGTACTATGCGGCACGCTTTCCGACGGTGGAGATCAACTACACCTTCTACCGGATGCCGAACGAGAAGCTGGTGTCGGGGTGGGCGGCGCAGACCCCGGACCCCTACCGCATCACGCTGAAGGCGCCCCGCCGTATCACGCACGACAGGCGCCTGAAGGACACGGGCGAACTGGTGCAGGGGTTCTGCCGAGTGGCCGCAGCACTGGGCGACAAGCTCGGCGCACTGCTGTTCCAGTTGCCGCCGAACCTCAAGAAGGACATGGCACTCTTCGACGCGTTCCTGGCCGAACTGCCGCCGCGAGTCTGCGCCGCGTTCGAGTTCCGCAATGCCTCATGGTTCGACGACGAGGTATTCGAGCGGCTGAAGGCGCGGAACCTGGCGCTGTGCGTATCCGACAGCGAGAAGCTGTCAGCGCCCGGTGGTGGTGACTGCCGACTATGCCTACTTCCGCCTGCGCGACGAAGGCTACGCGCCCGACGATATCGTCCGCTGGGCCGACACCATTGCGGACCGCCACGGCCGCGTGCCGGACGTGTTCGTCTACTTCAAGCACGAAGAGGAAGGGAAAGGGCCCGAGTTCGGCCAGCTGCTGATGGCTCGGCTGGCGGAGCGCGCGCCCAGCAGCACGCCCGCTCCCAGCGGTACGTCGCTGCCGACCTTCAGGTCGGCCTCAGGCGCACACTGAAGGTGTGCGGCTACGCCGGGTTCGCGCGTCAGAGCGTCGCGGCGAGCTGTTCGAGAGGTTCGGCCGTACTCGAGGTGCGTTCGCGCGCCGCATGCCGCGCCTCGACGAAGGCGACGATTTGCGTTTCCGCCCAGTAGCCGTCGTTTCCCGGGCGTCGGCACGGCCAGGAAGCCGCAGTGTCCGCCGTGCGGCGACATCCGCAGATCGATGTACGGGTTGTCCGCTCAGCACCGGGCTGCGGAACGGCCTCGGCGGCACGAACGGATCGTCTTCCGCCGTGATGATCAGCGCCGGAACCGCGATGCGGTCGACGACGCGCATCGCGCTGCACTTGTCGTAGTAGTCGTCCGCGTCGGCGAACCCGAAGTGCGGCGCCGTGAACACGTTGTCGAACTCGCGCACGGTGCGGATGCGTTTCAGGTGAGTCAGGTCGAACAGGCCGGGCCGGACACGTTCCTTCCGCTCCATCCGCTTCTTCAGCTCGCGCACGAAGTTCCACTCGTAGAGGAAGTTCTCCGTCCGCTCGAGCGCGCGCGTGCACTCGCCGATCTCGATGATCGGTGACACCGCGGCTACCGCCGTCAAGGCCTCCGGTGGCGTCAGTGCCGTACTCGCCCGCCAGTTTCAGTGCCAGGTTGCCGCCGAGTGAGTAGCCGGCCACGGCGATCGACGTGAGTCCGTCCACGGTCGACAGTTCGTGTATGACGTGACGCGCGTCCTCTGTCAGGCCGGAATGGAAGAGCCCTTCGGACAGGTGTTCGGTGTTGCCGCAGTTCCGCTGGTTCAGGCGCACGACGTTCATGCCGCGCGCGAACGCCTTGTCGGCAATCCCCTTCATGTAGTGCGACTCGGCCGACCCGTTGAGGCCGTGCAGCGTCAGGATCGTGGGACGATCCCAGGGTTCCGGTTGCCAGTGACACGCAGCGACGACGCGGGTGTTCGCCTTGATGTCGAAGTAGCGCACCGTCGGTGCCGGCAGGCGGGAGAAGTGGCGCGGGCTGCCCCAGCCGAACAGCGTCATGCGGTGCCCGCCACGGAGCGACGGCCGCGGAACAAACTCGTCCATCGCCTTGATCATACCGCTATCATTGCGCCATGCCGAGGCGGCCGCTCTACACGAATCTCTACTTCCAGGTGCTGGTGGCCATCGCGATCGGCGTGGTCTTCGGCGTGGTCGACCCTGCGAGGGCGGCGGCGATGAAGCCGCTGGGTGACGGGTTCATCAAGCTCGTCAAGATGCTGATCGCCCCCATCGTCTTCACCACCGTCGTGGTGGGCATCGCCCACATGGGCGAGATGAAGGACGTGGGCCGCATCGGCCTGCGGGCGCTCATCTACTTCGAGGTGGTGTCGTCGCTGGCACTGGTCATCGGACTCATCGTCGTTACCGTGCTGAAGCCCGGCGCAGGCCTCAACTTCGACCCGGCCTCCGCCGACCTCTCGTCGGTGTCGGCGTACACCTCCGGCGCGCAGCATCTCAGCACCATCGACTTCGTCCTCAACGTCATCCCTGACACCATCGTCGGCGGCTTCGCGCGCGGCGAGGTGCTGCAGGTGCTGCTGTTCTCCGTGCTGTTCGGCCTCGCACTGCTGCATCTCGGACCGAGGGTGCACCGTCTCGTCGAGCTGATCGAGATGACGTCCGCCGCGCTCTTCGAGGTCGTCGGCGCTCATCATGCGGCTGGCGCCAATCGGCGCATTCGGCGCCATGGCCTTTACGGTCGGCCGCTACGGCCTCGGTTCGCTGGTGGCGCTTGGCAAGCTGATGGTCGGTGTCTACGTCACCTGCGCATTCTTCGTGTTCGTCGTGCTCGGCGCCATTGCCCGCGCCACCGGCTTCAGCCTGATCAAGTTCCTGAAGTACATCGCCGAGGAAATCCTCATCGTGCTCGGCACCTCATCGTCGGAGTCGGCGCTGCCACGCATCATGGCGAAGATGGAACACCTCGGTTGCGCGAAGCCGGTGGTCGGACTGGTCGTGCCGACCGGCTACTCGTTCAACCTCGATGGCACCTCCATCTACATGACGATGGCGGCGATCTTCGTGGCGCAGGCCAGCGGTGTGGAGCTGTCGCTGGCGCAGGAGGCCGGCATCCTCGGCGTGCTGCTGCTGACCTCGAAGGGCGCGGCCGCGGTGACGGGGAGCGGCTTCGTCACCCTGGCGGCGACGCTCGCCGCCTTTCCCGCCATCCCGGTGGCGGGGCTGACGCTGTTGCTCGGTGTCGATCGCTTCATGTCGGAAGCACGGGCCATCACGAACCTCATCGGCAATGCCGTGGCGACGATGGTGGTGGCGAAGTGGGACGGCGCGCTCGACCTCGATCGCGCGAACGCCATCCTCGACGGTCGTGAACCGCCCGCTGCGGAACCGGCGACGATGCCTGCCGCGATGCCCGCGGTGATACGCGCAGACTGACCTGATCCAGCCGTGCCCCGCGCCGCTGCTCCGCCTCCGCTCTGCTTCGCGCCGGCCCGCGAACTGGCCCGCCTGATACGGGCTCGCGAGGTGTCGGCCCGGGAGGTGATGCAGGCGCACCTGGCGCAGATCGCGCGCCTCAACCCCACGCTCAACGCCATCGTGGCGCTGTTGCCCGACGAGTCGTGCCTGGCGCTGGCCGACGAGGCCGATCGCGTGCTGCGCCGCGGCGATGCCGTCGGCCCGCTGCACGGATTGCCGATCGCCTTCAAGGATGCCGAACCGGCCGTCGGTTTCCCGTTCACCAATGGCTCGCTCATCTTCAAGGACCGCTTTCCGGAGCACGACTCGGTGCTCGTCGAGCGCCTCAGGCGCGCAGGTGTCGTGCCCATCGGCAAGACGAACATCTCCGAGTTCACGATGGGGTCGCACAGCTACAACCGTGTGTACGGCACGACGCTGAACCCGTGGGACCCGACGAAGAGTGCGGGAGGCTCGAGCGGCGGTGCGGCTGCCGCCGTGGCTGCGGGCATGTTGCCCCTCGCGGACGGCAGCGACCTGGGTGGTTCGCTGCGCAATCCGGCCAGCTTCAACAACGTCGTGGCCCTGCGGCCGACGGTGGGGCTGGTGCCGGACGCGCCGACGCCGTTTCCGCTCATCGAGTTCAACACGAAGGGGCCGATCGCCCGCAGTGTCGACGATGTGGCATTCATGCTGGCCGTGCTCGCTGGAGCGAATGAGCGCGACCCGCGAACCTATCCTTCGACCCTGTCGATGTTCGCGCAGCCGTTGTCGCGCACCCTCGCGGGGACGCGCGTCGCGTGGTGTCCGGCTCTCGGCAGCCTGCCGCTCGACCCCGCTGTGCGGCGCGTCGTCGACGCGCAACGCGGCGTGTTCGAGGCGCTCGGCTGCCACGTCGAGGATGCCGCCCCCGACCTCCGCGATGCCGACGACGTGTTCATGACGCTGCGAGCCTGGATGTCGGCGTCCACACTCGGTCCGTTACTCGCCGCCCATCGCGACCTGATGAAGCCTGAGGCCATCTGGCAGATCGAGCGGGGCCTGCGCGTGTCTGCCGCGGAGGTGGCGGACGCGATGCGCCGGCACGCGGAGTTGCTCGAAGGCATGCGTCGCTTCCACGAGCGCTACGACGTGCTGGTATGCGCAGTGAGCCAGGTGCCGCCGTTCGATGCGTCGCTGCACTGGCCGGACAGCATCGACGGTGTGGCCATGGAGCACTACGTGGCCTGGATGAAGAGCACGTTTCGGATCAGCACCACGCTGCAACCGGCACTGTCGGTGCCGGCCGGGTTCACCGCCGAGGGGCTGCCGGTGGGGGTGCAGATCGTCGGGCGGATGCGCGACGACTTCGCAGTGCTCTGTCTCGGGGCCGCGTTCGAGGCGGCGACTGGTGTGGGTCGACAGCGTCCGCCGCTGGCCGTCGAGGCCGCGGCGTTGGGCTAGGATCGAAGCGAACATGAACGACTCGCCAAATGCCGCCGCTGACCAGCCCGCGCTCCTGCGCCACATCGTGCCCGTCGTCATTGGGGGCGCCGTCATCCTGATGCTGACGATCGTGACGGACAACTGGCTTGCGGCGCGAGGCCTGCTGCCGGCGGCGGGCGTGGCACCCACTATCGGATCGATGCTGCTCGTGACGGCGTACCGCGGGGTGTTCGCCATCATTGGGTGCCATATGGCGGCGAGGCTGGCTCCGGCGGGGCAGCCGCGTATCCGCTATGCGCTTGCGCTCGGCGGGCTGCTGCTCGTGCTGAACGTTGTCGGGGCCACGTCCAACCGGGAGCTCTTCCCGACCTGGTACCTGCTGTTGAACCTGGCGCTGCCGATTCCCTGGGCGATCATCGGCGGCGGGACCGCGGCGCGGGTCATGAACAACGTCAACCGCTGAGTCGCGAAGCCGCATCGAGAGCGGTGCAGGCGGCACGTGCGTCGCCGCACGGGGGCCGTTCCTCGAGACAGCGTGTCACGGGAGGCGGCAGGGTCAGGGTGCCCTGCGCCCCGACCCAATCCCACGCACGGCAGACCTTCCCTGCGCGCTCCACCTGAGTGCCTGGCGCCTGACGCGGCGCCACGCCGGCACGACCGACGCCATGCTCAACACAACCCCCCCCGCGCTGAGTACCACAAGCACGACGTCCCACAATGGCCGCCTCGCGTACAGAAAGGCAAAATCGAAACTGTGCAGGCCGTGATAGAGCCAACGCTCGAGGCGGGTCCGGCGCTCCTCCTTCTGAACGATCGCGCCCTTTGACGGATCGATATAGAGCCAGGTCGCAACCTCGTCGTCATACCGGGCTCGCAGCACGGGAAGAGCGAGGACGCAATCCCGATCGTAGCAGTACGCGTCGTAATCGTTCAGCCACACGGCCTCGGTCAGGTTCGCGCCCGGCATCGCATGCCTCGCGACCTCCATCACGGCGTCCGCCCCGAATCGCGTGAACAGCGGCGTCTCCCCCGAAGAGACGAGCACCATCTGCCGCTCGAGCATCACGGGCTGGATAAACGCCGGGTCATCGGTGTTCAGCCAGGCGCGCGCCCGCAGTTCTGCAGATGGTCGGTACGCCGTGACGAACGGCATGCCTTGAAACGATGCGACTTCGAGTTCCTTGGGGACGAAAGCCGCGGAGAGCGCACGCAATGCTCCACGCAGCCCATCGAGCGTCACCACCGCGATGGCTACTGGACCTCCTGTCGCCGCCTCGCGCTGCGGCCGCGTCGGCGAGTGTCCTGGGCTCCAATTCCACGGCGTCATCGACATGAGGCCACTGAACATCCACGTGCTCGTCGTCAGTCCGAAGACGAGCCCGGCGTAGTGGTGCCACTTCATCATGCCGGCATACGGGGAGTGCGTCGGCGCGCGCTTCAGGCGAAATCTGGCCGAGGGAGAGAATCGCCACACGCCCCACACGAGTCCGGAGAGACACAACACGCACCCGGCCAGCGACAGCCAGATCACGACGTCGACCCAGAGCCCGCTATTGCGCCGCAGCGGCGTGAAGTACAGCCAGTGCGTCACCGCGCCAGCGTAGTTCCACAGACGCTCGCGCCGCGTCGTCTTCATAACGGGTTCGCCCGTCAGCGCCGAGACGTAGAGCGTCGAGCCGTTGGAGTCTCCGAGACCAAATCGATACAGCGGCATCAGGGGACGCATGGCTGCGCTCAGCGTCCACTGGTCGGAGTTGTGCAAAGAGGTCTCGTAGCGAAGAGTTGCGGCGTGCTCAGGCACGAACTCTCGCGCCACGGCAGCAGCCTCTCCTACGGTCAGCGCTGACAGACGCTCGCCGGTATCCGCGTACACGGTCGCCCAGCGCGAGCCAGCGTTGAATCGGTACACGGGACGCCCGGCCAGCATGTTCACCCGGATGGTTTCCGGCGAGAACCCAGTGGTGAATGCGGCCGCGGCCGGTTCGATACGTGCCGCCGTGAGGTCCACGGGAGGAGTCCGCGAGAGGCGCTCCTCCGCTGAGAGACTCGGCATCCGCACATACATGAGCACGACGCCCGACACAAACCAGCTGACGAAGAGCAGGCAGCCGACGATGCCGAACCATCGGTGGAGATAGACGAGCGCTGCTCGCCAATCCAGGAGGCGTGTCATGTTCCTGGGGCAGAGTCGCGCGAGCACGGGGACGCTCAAACCCGTTCTCCCGTCTAGAGTCCGACAGAGTAGGACACGTGTACTGTTCGTGGCATGCCGAGGGCGCTCACCAGGAACGGCGTCGGTGACGCATCGAGGAAATTGCGCGAGTGACGGGTCGTGTAGACCTCGTCGAATATGTTCTCGAGCCTCAGGCTGAGCCGGTGCCGCCTGCGTGAATCGAGGAAGACCCGTCCTGACAGGTCCACGATGGTGAAGTTGCCGGCCGCTACAGCGCCAAAGACCGGCACCGTATTGGTGAGCGGCCCGACGTGATTGATGGTTAACGTTGCACCAAACGGCTCGCGCGTTGGATGGAAATCCAGCGAGGCGTTGAACTGCTTGCTCGGGATGCCGGCCAATGCGGAGTACCCTCCCGCCAGTTCGTTCGTTTGCTGCGAGTGGTTGTGGGTGTAACTCGCGGAGCTCGATAGCGCTGGCGTCAGCGGCGCGGATGCCACGAACGACAGTCCTCGCACCCGCACGACGTCAGGTCGGTTGTCGGTCATGGTGTTGCCCCCCGGGCCGGCATCCGCGACGTCAACGATGATGTCCGTGACGCGGCGGTAGAACGCGATAGCCTCGAGCGTGACGTCCGCCTTGCCGATGGACGCCCGATATCCGAACGAGCCGTTCACGTTGGTGCTCCGTTCCGGTTTCAGATTGGGGTTGCCGAAGCAGCAGTCCGGGTCGATGGCAAACAGCTCGTAGGCATCGGGGTAGCGGAACGCGGTGCCGACCGTGCCTCGTGCGAACACGCGAGGCGTCAGCTCGAACCGACTGCTGACGTTCCACACCGACGCTCTTTGGGCATTCGCTGGTGCGTTGAAGCGGGCGCCCACGGCCAGCGTTGCCTTCTGGAACAGATCACGCGTGGTGCGGACCTGCGCGAAGAGGGCATGAACCGACTCCGTGTTCGGCGCGATCAGCAGAACCTCATCCCGGCCTCGGTAATTCTGGAAGTCGTAGCCGGCGAAGTACTCCAGCCCTCTGTGCGGCGTGAGTTTGGCGAGCACGTTCCCGCCGTAGTCCTTGAAGCCCCAGAATGCCGCGTCGCTGGACACGCGCCGCGTCCCTGGCGATTCGGCGACGTTGCGGATCTCGGTGAAGTCCGTATCCCACCGATGATAGTAGGCCTTGAAGAACAGTCGGGCGTTCTGACGGATGTCGTAATCGATCTTCGCGCTCAGTACGTGCTCAGCGCGCGTGTTGTAGCCGGCGGCGAGCCCCCCGACATGGGCCGCACCGGACCGGCCGGGCCGCAGGTTGTCGAGAGTGACATCAGATCGCTGGTAGCCGGCGCTCAGACGGAGAGCCCTGGAGAAGTCGTAGGCGTACTTCCCGCCCAGCATGAGGACATCGTAGCTACGCCGGCGGTCGGTCGCGCTCGGCTGGTATTGGGCGGCCGGGAAGTTCTGGTACCCGGTTGCCTTGTCCGCCGACCCGTAGACCACGAACTTGTGGCCTCCAAACGAGTCGCGGGCGAAGAGATTGACGTGTCGCCCCTGGTTCGAATCGAATCCGCTCTGGACCCGGCCGTTTGTCGTGTCGCTGAACGACTTGGTGACCACGTTGACCGCGCCCGCGACTGCCTGCGTACCGTAGAACAACCCCTGGCCACCTTCCAGCACTTCGATGCGCTCGATCATGTGGGCGGGAATGGTATCGAGTGGGGTAGTGCCGTTGTACAGCCGATTGCTGATGCGGACGCCGTCGATGAGCCACAGCACCTCGTTTGTACGAGAGCCCTGCAGTGAAGCGTCGACGTAGTCGAAGGGACCTGATCGTGGCATCAGGAACAGCCCAGGCACGAGCGCCTGTAGTGCCTGGCCGACGTCGTAGTAGCCGCCGTTCTCGATTTGCTGGCCAGTGATTGTCTGAACGCGGACGCCCGTCCTCTCGATGTCCTGCGGCAGGTCCTCCTCGAGCCGTCGCGCCGTCACCGCCACCGCCTCGGAGAAGCCCGGTACCGGCAGAACCACCTCGAGTGGCTCTGTCGACACAGTGGTGTCGATGCTCCGCGACCAGCGTTGGAAGCCGGGGGCGTCAACGGTTACCACGTAAGCCCCGGCGTCGACCGTGGCAAGTCTGAATGCGCCATCCGGCCCTGTGGCTACCGACGGCGGCGAGGGGACACCGGAGCCCGTCAGAGTGACCGTGGCGTTGACGACCGGCCCACCAACGGCATCAGTGACGTGCCCGGACACGGGTGTCTGCGCCAGCGCCGGAATGCTGAGGAAGCACGACAGCGCTGAAAGCAGAAGTGCCCTGCACGAGGTCATATGGGGAACATGATGTGCCGGAACCCCACCGGTGCGAGCTAAGAGTTTCCTAAAGGCTTCCGACAGGGTCTAGTAGCCCGCGGCCTTGCCGGCGGCCGAGCGACCGTCGGATCCACCCTGCAACCATCCCCCGTCGCTGACGATCGCGGCGGTCTGCGCAAGCACCACCCCGGCGTTGTAGTCGACGTCGTAGCCCCGCGATTTCAGCAGGTCGACCGTGTCGGGCGAGATGCCCCGCTCGATCGACAGTCGATCCGGCATCCACTGGTGATGGACCCGCGGCGCATCGATCGCGTCCTGGATGTTCATGCCGAAGTCGGCGACGTTGAGGATGACCTGCAGCACCGCCGTGGAGATCCGCGAGCCGCCCGGAGCGCCGACGGTCATGAACAGCTTGCCGTCCTTCAGGAGGATGGTTGGTGTCATCGACGACAGCGGCCGCTTGCCCGGCGCAATGGCGTTGCGTCCGCCCTGCACGAGCCCGAACATGTTCGGCGTGCCCGGCTTGGCGGAGAAGTCGTCCATCTCGTTGTTCAGAAGAAAGCCCAGCCCCGGCACCGTGATGCCGTTGCCGTAGCCGCCGTTGAGGGTGTAGGTGACGGCCACCGCGTTGCCCTCGGCGTCGACCACTGAGTAGTGGGTCGTTTCCATCTTCTCGCCACCGGCCGGCTGGCCCGGCTTCACCGCGACGCTCGGCGTCGCCCTCACCGGGTCGATGGTGGCGCGGCGCTTCGCGAGATAGCCCCTGTCCAGCAGGCCGGCGATCGGCACCTTCACGAAGTCGGGGTCGCCGATGTACTCGTTGCGATCGGCGTAGGCGCGCCGCATCGATTCAGCGATGTAGTGGATGGCCGAGGCGCTGCCAGGGCCGGCCTGCTCGTAGCCGGTGCCTTCCAGGATGCCGAGCATCTCGAGCAGGGCGATGCCGCCCGAACTGGACGGCGGTGCTGTGATGACCGTGTAGTTCCTGTAGGCGCCCTGCAGCGGCGTGCGCTCGATGGCCTGGTAGTTCCTGAGGTCGGCGAGCGAGATGAGCCCGCCGTGCTTTGACATCTCCTCGGCGAGCCGCGTGGCCGTCTCGCCCTCGTAGAACTCGTTCGGGCCGTTGCTGGCGATGCGCTGCAGCGTGCGTCCGAGTTCAGGCTGCACCAGTGTCTCGCCGACGTCGTAGAAGCGGCCGCCCCGCTGGAAGATGCGCTTCGACTCCGGGTCCGCAGCGAGGCTGCGCGATCCCTTCAGCCCTTCGGCCAGCGCGTACGACACCGGGTAGCCCTTCGTCGCGAGTTCGACCGCGGGCGCCAGGTTGTCGGCCCACTTCCGCGTGCCGTATCTCGCGTTCGCCATCTCGAAGCCGCGCACCGAACCCGGAACGCCGCTCGACCACCAGCCTTCGATGCTGTCCTTCGTCGGGTTGCCTGCGGCGTCGAGATACATGTCGCGCGTCGACTTCTCCGGCGCCCGCTCGCGGAAGTCGATGAAGGTGCTGCGTCCATCCGCCAGGCGGATCAGCATGTAGCCGCCGCCACCGATGTTGCCGGCAAACGGGTGCGTCACGGCCAGCGCAAAGCCGACGGCCACCGCGGCGTCCACCGCGTTGCCGCCCTTCTGCAGCACGCTCACGCCGACGTCGGCCGCGATCGACTCCATGGCGACGGCCATACCGTGCCGCGCGCGGACCGGTTGCCGCACGGCCTGCACCGGCGCGAGGGCAGGAACGACCAGGCAGACGCAGAGCAGCAGCGGAAGGCTTCGGCGCATGCCTGATTCTAGCGAGCGTGACGTGAGGGGCCACCGCTATAATCGCCTCCCATCCAGCCACCCTGGCTACCCGGCCGGCACGCCGCTGGAGAGATGCCGATGCGCCGACTGAACCTTCCCGAACTCGCCGATCAACCGTGGTGGCCCGTGTGTCCCGGGTCTCCACGCTGCGCACGTCGACGGTGGACGAGCTGCAGGCGATCGTCGACACCCTGCCGCCCGCACCGTATGCGTTGACTATCACCGAGATCGGTGGCGGACCGGTGCCGATTCTCGCCGTCTGCGGGCGTCCGACCAGCGCCAGGCGTGGCACTGCTGGTGCCGGCGGCACGCCCTGATCCATGATGCCGTCGCCTGAAGTTCGCCCGTTCACCCTTTCGAGGAGCGCATCGCATGTTGAGTCCTGAAAAGATCCTGCAGACCGGTCTGGCGTTCTGGCCGTCGAAGGTGCTCTTGAGCGCCATCGAACTGGGCCTCTTTGCTGAACTCGCTCGAGGACCTGAGCCGCGCGAGGTTCTGGCCAACCGGCTCCAGCTGCACCCGAGGTCGGCAGCAGACTTCCTCGATGCGCTGGTCGCGCTCGGCTTTCTGACCAGGACCGATGGGGTGTATGCCAACACCCCCGAAACCGACCTGTTCCTCGACCGGACGAAGCCCTCGTACATCGGCGGCATCCTCGAGATGGCCAACCATCGCCTGTATCCATTCTGGGGACACCTGACCGAGGGCCTTCGCACCGGCCAGCCGCAGAATGAGCTGAAGCACGGCGGCCCGGGCCTGTTCGAGACGTTGTATGCGGACCGGGCAAGGTTGCGGGAGTTCCTCGCGGCGATGACCGGCATCAGCCACGGTGCCAACATGACGATTGCGCGTGCCTTCCCGTGGGCGGGCTACGCGACGTTTGCCGATATCGGCACGGCGCAAGGTGACCTGGCGGCGCAGGTGGCGCTGGCGAACCCGCACCTGACCGGTTGCGGCTTCGACCTCCCCGAAGTGGCGCCGATCTTCGAGGAGTACGTGGCGGCGGTGAGCGTCGCGGACAGGGTGCGGTTCCAGCCGGGCAGCTTCTTCACCGATGCGTTGCCGTCGGCGGACGTCCTGATGATGGGGCACATCCTGCACGACTGGGATCTGCCCACCAAGGAGATGCTCATTCGGAAGGCGTATGCCGCACTGCCCGCCGGTGGTGCACTGATCGTCTACGAGGCGATCATCGACAATGACCGTTCGCAGAACGCCTTCGGTCTGATGATGAGCCTGAACATGCTGATCGAGACGCCGGGCGGATTCGACTACACCGGCGCCGATTGCGAAGGATGGATGAGGGCCGCAGGCTTCTCGTCGACGCGCGTGCAGCCCCTGGTCGGGCCCGATTCCATGGTGATTGGTATCAAGTAGGAGCGGCGATATGAAGCTCAGGATACTGGTTGCCGCGCTGCTGCTCAGCGCCGGCACAGCGCTCGCGCAGAATGCCGAGCAGAAGGTGCAGTCCATTGTCGCGAGCGCGTCGTTCCGCGACGCCAGGGCGGCGCTCGAGGCCGACCACGCGCGCTTCGTGCGCGAGCTGATTACGCTCACCGAGATCCCGGCCCCCCCCTTCAAGGAGACGAAGCGCGGCGCCGCGTTTCTCGAAATGCTGCGTGAGGCCAGGCTCACCGACGTCGAGACCGACGCTGAAGGCAACGTGATGGGTGTCCGCAGGGGCACCGGGAACGGGCCGATGCTTGCCGTGCTCGCGCACCTCGACACCGTGTTCCCCGAAGGGACCGACGTCAGGACCCGTCTCGAAGGCACAAAGCTGCATGCGCCGGGTGTCGGCGACGACACCGGTGCACTGGCCCTGATGCTGAGTGTCGTGCGGGCGATGGACGCGGCGAAGTTCCAGACGCCTGGTGACATCCTCTTCGTTGGCAATGTCGGCGAGGAAGGGGAAGGCGACCTGCGCGGCGTGAAGTACCTGCTCCAGAAGGGAAAGTACAAGGACCGCATCAAGAGCTTCATCTCGATCGACGGCGGATCGCAGGACGGGATCGTGACCGGCGGCCTTGGCAGCCGGCGCTACCGCGTCACCTTCAAGGGGCCCGGTGGTCATAGCTACGGCGCGTTCGGGCTGGTGAACCCGGCCTTCGCGATGGGAGACGCGATGGCGCGCTTCTCGCGGCTGCAGGTGCCGAGCCTGCCGCGCACCACCTTCAACGTCGGCGTCGTCGGCGGCGGCACGTCGGTGAATTCGATTCCCACCGACATGTTCATGCTGATCGACATGCGCTCGGAGTCGCCGGACGAGCTGAAGATGGTGGACGAGGCGTTCCAGCGAGTGGTGCGTGAGGCGGTGGATGAAGAAAACAAGGCCCGCAGCACCAGCGAGGGGAAGATCGTTGCCGACGTGAAGCTCATCGGCGACCGCCCCTCCGGCACCACAGCCACCTCGTCTTATCTCGTGCAGGCCGCAGCGTCGGTGGCGCGGGTCTACGGCTTCACTCCCAGCTATGAGATCGGCAGCACCGACGCTAACGTCCCGATCGCCATGGGCATTCCGGCCATCACCATCGGCCGCGGCGCCGGCGGCCGCTCGCATTCGCTGGATGAGTGGATGGACGTGACGAAAGAGAAGAACGTCCAGGCAGGAGAAGTCGTGCTGGCGACCATCCTGGCGGCGGCGGACGCGCGGTAGAATCGTCTGTCGTTATCCCAATCCGCCCTTTACCAGTCACCAGGCTCTCAGAGGTACGAACGTCGATGGACACGATCAACTTCACTCGTGGTGTGCCCGCCAACGAATCCTTTCCGCTCGAGGAAGTGGCGTCGGCAGCCATCGATGCCCTCAAGGCGCGCGGCCCCGCGATGCTCCAGTACGGTCCGTCAGCCGGGTTCCAGCCGCTCCGCGAGTGGATCGCGCAGTGGCAGGGCGTCGGCGCCGACCGCGTGCTGACCGGCAACGGTTCGTTGCAGATCGTCGAGTTCCTGTGTCTCGGGCTGCTGAAACCCGGCGACGTGGTATTCACCGAGAACCCGACCTACGACCGGACCATCACGATGCTCCGTCGTCATGGTCTGCAGGTGGTGGGCATTCCACTCGAAGCCGACGGCCCCAACCTCGCGGCGCTCGAGGCAGACATCCAGCAGCACAAGCCGAAGGTTTTCTACATCATCCCGGACTTCCAGAACCCCTCGGTACCACCTGTTCGGGGGCGAAGCGCAAGGCCGTGGCCGCGCTCGCCGAGCAATACGACTTCCAGATCGTGGAGGATGCACCCTACCGTCCGCTGCGATACCGCGGGCAGGAAGAGCCGTCGATCTACTCGCTGGCGCCGGAGCGGACGCTGTTCATGTGTTCGTTCACGAAGCTCATTGCGCCTGGCGTGCGCACCGGCTTCATGATCGGCCGCCCCGACATCATCCAGAAGCTGGCCAAGGTGGCTGAAGACACCTACATCTCGCCAGGCTATCTCGCGCAGGGCATCACCTACGAGTGGTGCCGGCGCGGGCTTCTGCAGCCGCAGATCGAGCGGCTGAAGCAGCTCTACCTGCCGCGTCTCGATGCCTGCCTCGCCGCACTCGACACGCACATGCCAGGTGCCGTCGATGCGCGCCCCGATGGTGGCTTCTTCATCTCGCTGACGCTGCCCGAGGGTGTGCTGACCAGCAGCGTGCGTGCGGAAGGGGCAAAGCGCGCGCTGAACCTGTCCGACGGTCTGGCGTTCTTCCCGAATGGTGGTGGCGAGCGCTTCCTGCGCCTGCCGTTCTGCGCGCTCACGCCGGCCGAGATCGAAGAAGGTGTGCGCCGCCTGGCCGAGAGCGTCGAGGCCAGCCGCGCGTAGTGGCCAGTCTGCGGTCGCTGACAGCCCGCGCCTGTGCCGTACTCTGCCTCTGCGGCGCGCTGTCCGGCACCGCCTGTCGCCGCGAACCCGAGCGGCCGGTCGCGCCGGCCGGGCCGCAGGTGTCGGGCACCCTCCGCCTCGCCGGGCTGCGTGGTGACGTTCGCGTCGACCGCGATCGGTGGGGCATTCCGCACATAACGGCTGCGACCACCGACGACCTGTTCTTCGCACAGGGATTCGTGCAGGCGCAGGATCGCCTGTTCCAGATGGACCTGTGGAAGCGCGCGGCGCAGGGTCGTCTCGCCGAGGTGATGGGCGCGAATTTCATCCAGCGCGACTCGATGACCCGCCGCATCCAGTTCCGCGGCGACTTCGAACTCGAGTGGCAGAGCTACGGCCCGGACACCCGCCGCATCGCCGTCGCCTTCACGAACGGCATCAACGAATGGGTGCGGCGCGCGCGCCAGCAGATGCCCGAGGAGTTCGTACTGGCCGGCTGGGAACCCGAGCTCTGGAAGCCGGAGGATCTATTGAATCGCACCGATAGCTACCTTGCGAGCAGCACGGCGCTCGACGATCTGGTGCGGGCACGGATGGTGGCGAAACTCGGGGCAGCGCGGGTCGATCAGTTGCTGCCGCCGCCACCGGGGCAGCGCACGACGCCGGAACTCGGCGTCGATCTCTCCGCGGTGACCTTCGTCGTGTCGGATACGCTGCGCAGGATCGGGACGCCGCCGTTCTTCCTGACGCTGGCCGGTCCGATCAGCGAGTCGGCACGTCCAGGTCAGCCAAGTCCCGACGTGCAGCTGACATCGGACAGCAATTCGCCCTTCGGCGGCGCGCCGGTTGCCGTGCCCTCGCGTGCGCCCCGCTCGGGCGCCGGCCGGACCTGGCTGGTCGACGCCGCGCACAGCGCCTCGGGCAAGCCGCTGCTCGCTATCGCCGAGAACTCCCGTCTCGAGACTCCGTCGCGCCGCTATCTGGTGCATCTCACCGCGCCAGGCTGGAACGTCGCCGGGGCAACATCGCCCTGGATGCCGGGTGTTGTCATCGGCCACAACGACCGCATCGCGTGGGCCTACACGACGTCCGACGACGACACCCAGGACGTGTTCGTTGAGCGCACCAACCCGGAGAATCCGCATCAGGTGGCGCGCGACGGCCGCTGGGTCGAGATGAACGTCGACCTTGAACGCCTCTCGGTGAAGGGCCGATCCGTCCCGGTCGAGTACGAGCGGTTATACACACCCAACGGCGTCGTCATCGCCCAGGACCGCGAGCGCTCGCTCGTCTACACGCTGCGCTGGACCGGAACCGAGTACGGCGGGGCGGCGGAACTTGCCGCGCTCGGCCTCGCCCGTGCGGAATCGTGGCCCGACTTCCGCGCCGCGCTCGCCAGGTGGAAGGCGCCGGCGGCGGAGTTCGTCTACGCCGACATCGACGGACAGGTAGCGCGTCAACGCGCCGGACTCGTGCCGATCCGGCCGGCCGGGGCCGGCCTCCTGCCCTCAGCCGGCTGGCTCATTCCACGAGGCTGGCAGGGGTTCACCGACCTGAGCCTCGAGACCGACAGCAGAGAGGCGATCGATGACGCGCCGCGGAAGGTGTCGGTCACCGATCTGCAAAGGGCTCAGCTCGACATCTATTCCAGGAATGCGGGAGCCCTCATAAGCAGACTCGAAGAAATTGGCTCCGTGCCCAAAGATGTCGAGTCTGTCCGGCAGTCGCTCCTCGGCTGGGACCGTCTGGCGAGCGCGGGGTCGAGGGAAGCGTCCGTGTATCGCGCCTGGGAGAGGGCCATCAGGCAGCGGCTCGCCGCCAGACTGGTTCAGACAGAGCTGGTCGCGGACTTCGCCTCACGACTCGACCCCGTCGCACTGCTGAACGGCCCCGTCTCGAGCGGCGCTGGTGGCGATACCGGACCATGGCGCGACATATTGCTGGTGGATGCCCTATCAGATGCACTCAAGGGGCAGAGTGACCGGCCAGACCCGCGCACCCAGTTCTCGTTTTCGCACCCGCTCGCTGTTTTCGATGATGCGAGCGAGAGGTTCGATGTTGGCGGATATCCGTTGCACGGTCATACCGATACAGTCTTTGCGACCGACGGATTGCGCGGCCCCGTGCTGCAGTCGGTGTTCGACCTGAGCGACTGGAACAGGGCGGCGGTGACCAACCCGCCGGGGCAGGCCGGCTCCCCGTCGCGCCCCCACTACGATGACCTGGCGCCCCTATGGGCATCAGGAGAATACGTCACTCTGTCATTCGACCAATCGAAATCGTCCGAGTCGAATCTTCAGAGTCTGACTCTCGAACCGCAACGCTGATACGCACGCCCAGGAGACGCACATTGAGGGCTGGCCTTTCGTGCTGGTGACTTCGCGAATCGCCCTGCGTCAGAGGTGAGCGGTGAGGGCGTCGTGGGTTCGGACCCCTCGCTCCAGGAACGTCAGCACGACGTCGGGTGTCACCGGAGCCCTTCTGAAGGCATCCGCCCCAATCGCGTCCAGGATGGCATTCAACACTGCGCCATAGCCGGCACCGACCGGCGGTTCGCCGACGCCTTTGGCGCCTACCGGTGTTTCGGGGTCGGCGAGGTTCATGGCGTGCGTATGCATCGTCGCTGGGATGTCGAGGATGGTGAGCGGCTTGTTCTCGTAAAACCGCTTGGCGAGGGGCACACCGTACTGCTTGTCGTAGACCCATTTCTGGGTGAGGGCGTGGCCGATGCCGAGATTCAGGCCACCGAGCAGTTGGCCGTGCAGGCTGCGCGGGTTTACCACCGTCCCGACGTCGCCGACACCGAGGAAGTCGACCAGGTGCGTCTTGCCCGTCTCGAGGTCGACCTCCACCTCGGCGAAGCCGACGACGAACGCCCAGGTGTCGCCGTCGTGGCGATAGTTGTCCTTCGCCACACCCATGAGGCCGAGCCCGGCGAGCGCCGTAGCCGAGGTCCGGGTCATCGGGTGGATGTCGTCCGGGAGCGTGTGGCCATCGAAGCGTCCACCGAGGGCGATGGCGCGCGTTGCCGCCTGGGCGTAGGTGAGCCCGCGCGACGGGTTGCCGCTGTGGAAGACACGCATGCCACCGAGCGAGTAGTCATTGGGTGACCCGCCGAGGTCGGTCGCTGCAATCTCCTTCAGCTTGCGTGCGGCGTCTTCGGCTCCCGCCAGATTGGCCCGCGTCATCGCGTGTGTCGTCTGGCTGCCGACCGACATGCAGCTCCACGGAACGTGCTTCGCCGTGCTGC
Source organism: uncultured Acidobacteriota bacterium (assembly GCA_963722395.1). Classification (GTDB taxonomy): domain Bacteria; phylum Acidobacteriota; class Vicinamibacteria; order Vicinamibacterales; family CAVVIG01; genus CAVVIG01. Next base: position 203,222 of record CAVRLS010000004.1, read on the forward strand.
CGAAGTTCACCATCACCTTGTCCCATGGGACGGCCAGCACGTCGGCCGCGACGCGCGCCAGGTCGATGCACGAGTGTGTGCCAAGGTTCCCGACCCCAGACTGAACGTAGAGCGTGCCGTCCGGTTGGATCGTCATGAGGCCGTCGTAGCCGATCGAACCCGCTCCGTGCGGACCGACCGCAACGCCGACGCCGCGCACCTTCGTGCCGGTGCGCTGGCCAGAGCGGGCCTTCCTGGTGTTCCAGTCGAACAGCTCGACCCCCTTGTCGATCGCCTCCTTCACGAACGCGCTCGTGACGTAGCGCCTGGTGGTGCCGACGGGCGGTCCATACGACGCCTTGCCTTCGGGCGAGTTGATCCGGCGGATGGCGGCCTGATCGATGCCAAGCTGCCTGGCGGCCTTGGTGACGATCGGCTCCATGATGCCGTTGCCCTGCATCGGACCGGGTGAGCGCTGCTGCGAGCGGGGCGGGGTGTTGGTGAGCACCGCAGCACCACGCCAGCGCATGGCCTTGGGCTGCCAGATGAGCGAGGTGGCAGTGCCGGCCGAACGGAAGTCGCCCATCGGGCCGTAGGCGCCGTTGTCTTCGATGATGAACAGGTCGATGGCCAGGATGCGGCCGTCCTTCGCGAAGCCGACCTTCGCCCGCCCCACCATGCCGGTTCGCGCGCGGCCGATGTAGTGCTCCTCTTCGCGGCTGATGCGCATCATCACCGGCGCATTCGCCTTCTTCGACAGGAGCGCCGGGATGCTCATCGACACGGCGCCGGCGCCCTTGCTGCCGAAGCCGCCGCCCGCGTACTCGCTGATCAGCACCAGGTCCTTCGCGTCGATACCCACCCAGTTGCAGATTGGGTCGACTGTGCGGGCGACGCTCTGCGTCGAACCGTTCAGGAACAGCTTGCCGTTCTGCCAGTAGGCCATGGCCGACCGCGTTTCCATCGGCTGGTGACCGGTCGACTGCACGACGAAGGTTTCGTCGAGGACCAGCGCGGCCTCCTTGAACGCCGCGTCGAGATCGCCAAAGCCCCACTCCTCGGGAACCGGACCGATCGGCAACTGTCCATCGCCGGCGGCCGCGAACTCGGCGTCGGTCCACTTCAGCTCAGTCACCTGCGGTCGCGGCGGTGTCCCCGGTGCGGCGGCCGTGCCCGGCGCCGCCCAGACGTTGCCGGTCAGCCGCGCGTTGGGGCTGCCCGGGCGAAGGGAATCGACCGGGTCGACGACGAACGGGAGCGGTTCGAGATCGAGCTCGATCCGCTCGATGGCGTCGGCGGCGGTGACTTCGTCGATGGCCGCGACGGCGAGGATAGGCTCGCCCTGATAGAGCGGTTCGTTGGTCAGCGCCCGCTCGGCGCCACGCAGGTCGGGGAGTTCGTCGGCGGTGAGGATCGCCTTGACACCTGGCATCGCCAGCGCCGCCTGGAGGTTCATGCCGCGGACGCGGCAGTGCGGCATCGGGCTGAGCAGCAGCTTGCAGAACAGCATGCCGTCAGCGCGGTAGTCCTCCGCGTACTTGGCGCGACCGGTGACCTTGGCGAGGAGATCCGGCGGTGTGTAGTTGGTGCCGACGAGGCGGGGCTGATCGGACATGCGAACTCCCTCCGCTCAGGCGCGAGCGCCCGGCGGAGGGAGCATACATCGTGCGGTGCTACTTCGCGGTTCCGAAGTTCACCTTCGGCACCTCCTTCGCGGCTTCCGGCGCCTCGAAGAAGGGATAGTCCGTGAAGCTGAACATCCGGTTCGTGATGTTAGCGGGGAACTGGCGTCGCGAGGTGTTGTACACCTGCACCGCCTCGTTGTAGCGCATGCGCTCGACAGCGATGCGGTTCTCTGTGCCGGACAGCTCGTCCATCAGCCGGTTGAACTGCTCGTTGGCGCGCAACTGCGGATAATTCTCCACCACCGCCAGCAGGCGGCCGAGGGCGCCGGTCTGCGCGTTGGCAGCCTGGATGGTTTCGTCGGGTGACCGGGCGGCGAGCAGGCGCGACCGCGCGTCGGCGATGTCCTTGTAGACACCCTCTTCGTGCGCGGCGTACCCCTTCACCGATTCGACCAGGTTCGGAATGAGGTCGTTCCGGCGCTGCAGCTGGTTCTGCACCTGCGCCCACTGCGCCTTGATCGCCTCCTCCTGGCTCACGAACTTGTTGTACGAGCAGCCGGTCAGCGGGAGCACCGCAAGCGCGAGGATCATCAGTCGAACTGCCGTTCTGCGAGTCATTCCCATCCCCCGATTCTACCTACCAACTTGAGCCGCCGCCGCCACCACCGCTGCGACCGCCACCGAACCCACCAAATCCGCCGCCGAAGCCGCCACCACCACCGCCGAATCCGCCGCCAAATCCACCGCCGAACGGCCCGACCCCGCTCGACCATCCACTCCGCCCGCCGCGCCTGATGCCGCGGCGCGGCCCGCCGCCGCCCAGGCGGCTGAGGATGATGAACACCACGAAGATGATGAACAGCCAGTTCGGAGAGAACGATCGCTCGGGGCTGCGCCGCGCCGCCGTCTGCGGCACGCCCTGCAACTGCACGTTGCGCCCCTGTGCGATGCGGGTGGCCAGCGCGTTGGCGCCGGCCACCAGGCCGCCGCCGTAGTCGCCGCTCCTGAATGGCGGCGTGATGAGTTCGCGGCTGACCTGTCCGGAGAAGCCGTCAGTGATGTACGGCTCGAGCCCGTAGCCCACCTCGATCCAGACCCGCCGCTCCTGTACCGCCACGAGCATCAGCAGCCCGTTGTCCTTGCCCTGCTGGCCGATGCCGCGGCCGCCATTCTGGAACAGCTTCACGGCGTACTCGCGGATGTCGCCGAAGGGTGCGATGGTCTGAACCGTCGCCACGACGATGACGTCGCCGCTGGCCGCCTGGAGAGCGGTGATCGTCTGTTCGAGGCGGCGCGTGCTGTCGGCGTCGACGATACCCGCGAAGTCGTTCACCGGTCGCGTCAGCGCCGGCAGCTCCGGAGTCTGCGCCACGGCGCCGGAGGCGCAGAAACACCACACGCCAATGGCCAGAACTGCCGCCAGCGTCAGCCGGCGGCGGACGGGTGCAGGCATCGACGTCACGACGCGCTCCACCGATCGAGCGCGTCGACCAGCTCGTCCATCGCGTTGAGGTAGTCGTCGAACAGCCGCCGCGCCTCGTCAGACGAAATCGTTCCGTTCGGCGCGAGTTCGGAGACGCGGGCCAGCACGGCGCCGGCGGCTGGCACCTGCCCCATGCGGCCGACGTTCTTCAGCAGGGCCGCAAGCGCGGCCGCCGAGGCGGCAACCAGTTCGGCCAGCCGGTCGTTGCGTCCTTCGGTTTCGAGGAAGCCCTCACGCAGGTGCAGCAGGTGACTGCGCGCCTGCACCTCGCAGGCGCGTCGCAAGTCGGCCGACGCGATCGACAGGCCGGCGAACGGGTCCGGACCCGAGACGACTTCATGATCCGCGAGGATGGCGCCGAACTCGAACGGAAATGCGTCGAGCGAGCGGCCGAACTCATCCGCTTCGAGGATGAGCGGCGTACCCAGCCCGCGTTGATGCCAGCGCTTCACCCGCTCCGAGCAATGGCGCAGGTCGGCCGTGGTGAGGCTGTCCACCACGACCAGCGTCGCGACCGGCCCCTCGAGCGTTCCGGTGGCGCCGTAGACGGCAAGCGACTGCATGCGCGCACCGAAGATCGCGCGCAGGTCCGTGTCGAGGTCATGAAGAGCTTCCGCGTTACGCATCGTCTTCGATCTTAGCGCCCATCCCCCAGCCTCCAACCCTCAACCCCCACCCTCCATCCTCTACAATGTCCTCCGCAATGCACTTGCGCGAACTTAACGTCGGCTGCTTCGGCGGCGGCACCGGGCTTCCCAGCCTGCTGGGCGGGCTGAAGTCCAATCCATGGATCAATGCGGATGCCGTCGTGACGATGTTCGACAGCGGTGGCAGCTCCGGCGTCCTGCGCGACGAACTCGGTGTGCTGCCTCCGGGCGACATCCTCAAGTGCGCGCTGGCCCTGGCGCGCAACTCGCGGGAGGCGCGCCGCGTCCTGCTGGCACGCCTGCCAACGCTCGAGCACGCCAGGCTGGGCGGTCATACCGGCGGCAACCTGCTGCTCTCGATGATGCAGCGCTACAGCGGCGACTTCCTCGATGCCATCGACGGCCTTCGCTCGCTGCTCGGGTGCCGCGGCCGGGTCTGGCCGGTGAGTGTTCAGCAGGCGTCGGTCTGCGCCGAGTACAACGACGGGTCGATGACGCGCGGGGAAGTGGAAGTTGACGCCGGACAGTCGTCCGGCTTCGCGGTGCAGCGCATCTGGCTCGAGCCGCCGGTGTCGATTCATCCGGCCGTCACCCGCGCCATCGAAAGGTTCGATGCCGTGGTCATCGGACCGGGCAGCTTCTATACGAGCCTGATGCCCATTTTCCTCGTCCGCGGCGTGTCAGATGCCCTGAAATCGATGAAGGGGCCGGTCATCCTGGTGACGAACCTGCTGACCGAAGGACGGGGAATGGCCGGCTTCACGGCCGCCGACGCGGTGGCAGCCATCGAAGCGGCGATCGAGCGACGCGTGGACGTGGTGATCACGAACGACCGGTGGCCCAATCAGAGCGTCCTCGATCGCTACGCGGTGGAGCACAAGGAACCGCTGGAGCTCGGCACGCTGCCGTCGCACGTCGAGCAGGTGAGTGCCGGACTCTGGTGCCGCGACATCGCGCGTCACGATCGCCTGCGTCTGGCCTACACGGTGTGGAGCGTGCTGTCGCAGCGGCTACTTTCGTAGTCGCGGGTCGGCAGCGTCATTCGTCACCCTTTGTCGCACGGGGCTTGCCCCGGGCGTGCGGCTTCTTCGCACGCTTTGCCGGGGACGGCTCCGCCGTCGTCTCCTCGCGTTCGGCCTTCAGCCGGGCGGCCCGTTCGATGATGGTGGCGAGCATCGCGCCGGAGTCGCCGCCCTTGGCTGGCCGGTTCGTCTGCCAGATGGCCGGGTTGTCGCTGGCGAGGATGTCCTCGAAGTGGCCGTCGCTCTTGACGCTTCGCGGCGCGAACTCGGCGATATCCAACTCGCTCGACGACCAGTCGTCCTTGTGCTTGATGAGCAGCCACGATCGCTGGTCCGATCCGCTGCCGCCGCGCGCGCCACCATAACGGCCGCTCGTCCGCACCAGCACCCACGACCCCTTCAGCTTGAAGCCGTCGAGCGTGAACTTGAGGTCGCCCTTCTTCAGCGCGGCTTCGATGTCGGGCACCTCTGGCGTCCACGTCCCCTTGTCCCACAGCATCACGATGCCGGCACCGTAGCCCTCCGGAATCACCCCCTCGAACTCGCCGTAGTCGAACGGATGATCCTCGGTCTGCATCGCCAGCCGTTTCGTCTTCGGGTCGAGCGACGGCCCTTTCGGCACGGCCCACGACAGCAGCACACCGTTGAACTCGAGGCGGAAGTCGTAGTGGAGGTGACTGGCCAGGTGCTTCTGCACGCAGAAGAACAGCGTGGCCCCCTTGCGCGCGGGGACTTTCGCTTCCGGTTCCGGCGTCTTCGTGAAGTCGCGTTTGCGCTTGTATTCGTCCAGGGCCATGAGTTAGGCGTGAGCAAAGGTCATGCTGTTTCCGCACCTTCTGCCTGACGCAGTACGAGGTGCAGTCGCGGCATCAGCAGGGCGAGCAGGCCGGCGGCGGCGAGCAGCACGCCCACCACCAGCAGGAAGAAGCGGCTGTGCGGCATCGTGCCCCAGTAGGCGCCGAGGGCGCCGGAGAAGTAGCCACCGGCCGACAGGCCGACGAACCAGGCGCCCATCATCAGCCCGCGGCTACGCGGCGGCGCCACCCGGTTCACGAGCGACAGGCCCATCGGGCTGAGGCACACTTCGCCCAGGGCAATCAGCAGGTAGGCGCACACCAGCCAGTTCATGGACACCCGGCCCGAGTCGCCGCCGACGAGTCCGGCCACCGCCATGACGCCGAACGCCGCGGCGACAAGCAGGATGCCGAACAGAATCTTCATCGGTGTGGACGGCTCCAGACCGCGTCGCCCGAGCCAGGCCCACAGTCCGACCAGCGCCCCGGAGAAGACGATCACGCCGAGCGGCTCGACCGACTGGAAGGTTTCCGGCGCGAACGGCGTGAGGGTGTTGTCGCGCGCCCAGAACGTGAGGGTGAAACCGTTCTGGTAGAACGCCAGCCAGAAGACCGCGACGATCGCGAACATGGTCAGCAGCGTCGTCACGCGCAGGCGGGCGTCGTCGGACGACAGCGCCGCCTGGCCGGGCGATTCGGGCTGCAGCCGATCCGCGGCGTCCCCGAGGTAGCGCCGACCGCCAGTGAAGCACACCAGCGACAGTGCCATGGCGACGACCCGCCGACCCGAAAGCGACGCTCCAGCCGTAGTGCGCGCGCAACCACGCCACGCCGATCGGTGAGACCAGCGCGCCAAGGTTGATCCCCATGTAGAAGAGGTTGAACCCGGCATCGCGAAGTTCAGGACGGTCGCGATACAGGTTGCCGACGATGGTCGAGACGTTCGGCTTGAGCAGGCCGCTGCCCGTCGCCAGCAGCACCAGCGCCGTGTAGAAGAAGGAAAGCGACTCGACGGCCAGGACCAGGTGCCCGAGCATCATCAACGCGCCGCCGACGAGGACAGCGCGGTAGAAACCGAGCACGCGGTCGGCGAGCAGGCCGCCAGCCAGCGGCAGCAGGTAGACGCCGCCGATATAGCCGCCGTAGACGCGGCCGATGCGTGCCGCGTCGAAGCGCAGCACCTCGTCCATGTAGAGCGTGAGGATGGCCATCATCGAGTAGAAGCTGTAGCGCTCCCACAACTCGGTGAAGAACAGGACGTAGAGGCCAGGAGGGTGACGATGGGCTGGAGGAGAGCGTGCGGGCATGGCGCGTCTGCCAGTTGACTCTAGCAGACGTATGCCAGAATGGCCGGATGCTGCGGGCCCTTCTCGTCTCGACCTACGACCTGGGCCACCAGCCATTCGGCCTGGCGTCGCCGGCGGCCTGGCTGGTGCGCGAAGGGTGCGAGGTGTCGTGCCTCGATCTCTCGAAGCAGAAGCTCGACGATGCCCTGCTCGACGTCTGCCGATCTCGTTGCGTTCCACCTGCCGATGCACACGGCTACGCGCATGGCCGCGCCGGTGATTCGCAAGGTACAGGCGCTCAATCCCTCCGCGTGCCTGGCCGCCTACGGGCTCTACGCGCCGCTGAATGCCGACTGGCTCCGCAGCCTCGGCGTGCAGCACGTGATTGGCGGCGAGTTCGAGGCCGATCTGGCCGCGCTCGCACGCACGCTCGCCGCGCCCTCGACCGATGCGCCGGCCGTGACCGTCGCGCCGCCGGCCGTCTCGCTGGCGAAGCTCACCTTCCTCACGCCTGATCGCAGCGGCCTGCCGCCGTTGCACCGCTATGCGACGCTGCGCGTCGCCGACGGCTCGACGCGGGTCGCCGGCTACACCGAGGCCAGCCGCGGCTGCCGGCACCTGTGCCGCCACTGTCCGGTCGTGCCGGTGTACGGCGGGCAGTTCCGCGTGGTGCAGCCCGAGGTCGTGTTGGCAGACATCGACGCGCAGGTCGCGGCCGGCGCGCAGCACATCACGTTCGGCGACCCCGACTTCTTCAACGGCCCGACCCACGCGCATGCGGATCGTCGAGCAGATGCACGCGCCGGCATCCGTCGCTCACCTTCGACGTCACGATCAAGGTCGAGCACCTGCTGAAGCAGCGCGCGCTGCTGCCGCGGTTGCGCGACACCGGCTGCCTCTTCGTCACCAGCGCCGTCGAATCGATCGACGATCGCGTGCTGGCGCATCCTCGACAAGGGGCATACGCGCGCCGACTTCGAGGACGCCGTTGCCCTGTGCCGCGCGTCAGGGTTGACGCTGGTGCCGACGTTCGTGCCGTTCCACCCGTGGATGTCGCTCGACGACTACTGCGAGTTGCTCGACGTGCTGGTGGGCCTCGATCTCGTCGATCACATCGCGCCGATCCAACTGGCGATCCGGCTGCTGGTGCCGTCAGGGTCGCGGCTGCTCGAACTTCCCGAGGTCCGGGCGCTGACCGGCGTGTTCGACGCCAGGACGCTCACGCATCGCTGGGAACATCCGGACCCGCGCATCGATGCGCTGCAGGCCGACGTGTCGTCGCTGGTCGGGCGGCGCCTCACGTCGCATCGCCGCGAGCTGTTCCAAGCGATCGCCGACCTCGCATGCGAGCGAGCCGGACGTCCCGCGCCATCGCTGGGGGCGTCGCCGCCGCGCGACGTACCGCAGTTCGACGAGCCCTGGTACTGCTGCGCCGAGCCGAACCCTGAACAGCTGACGCTGGTCTGATGCGTGGTCCCGCGAACTCATGAGACGCGTGCTGCTGGTAGCCACCACTACCGGCTACCAGACTCGGGCGTTCGGTGATGCGGCGGCCCGTATCGGCGTGGAACTGGTCTTCGCCACCGACCGCTGCAATGTGCTCGACGACCCGTGGCGCGATTCGGCGATTCCGGTCCGGTTCCACGCGCCGGCTGCGGCGGTACAACGGATGGCTGCCGCGCACCGCAAGACGCCGTTCGCGGCGGTACTCGCGGTCGGCGATCGTCCGGCGCTGCTGGCGGCGCGCGCACGCGAGGCGCTCGGCCTCCCCGGCCACCCGGCCGCGGCCGCCGCTGCCGCCCGCCACAAGCTCGATACCCGGACCCGCCTGCGCAGCGCCGGCCTGCCGACGCCCGCCTTCATCGTCCAGCCACTGACCACGGATGCAGCCAGGCTCGCGGCGGACGTCACCTTCCCGTCGGTGGTGAAGCCGGTGTCGCTCTCGGGAAGCCGCGGGGTGATGCGCGTCGACGACCCGGCGCAGTTGTCTGCGGCGGTCGAGCGGCTGCGGGCGCTGATGGCGCGGCCCGACATTCGCGTCGAGCGTGATCCCGCCCACAGCCTGCTCCTGGTGGAGTCGTTCATTGCCGGTCACGAATTTGCGCTCGAAGGGCTGATGACGGACGGCGCACTGCGGACGCTCGCCATCTTCGACAAACCCGATCCGCTGGACGGTCCGTTCTTCGAGGAGACGATCTACCTCACCGGCGGCGAGCCGGACGCCGCCGATGCGGCGCGGATCGAAGCGGCGGTTGCTGCGGCGGCCCGGGCCATCGGCCTGCGTCACGGACCCGTGCACGCAGAGTGCCGCGTCAACGCATCAGGTGTCTTCGTGCTGGAGGTGGCGGCGCGCCCCATTGGCGGGATCTGTGCGCGTTCGCTCCGCTTCGAGCACCCACACGGCGGGGGCCTGTTGTCGCTCGAGGATCTCCTTCTGCGGCACGCGCTCGGTGAGGACGTCAGCGGCTGGCATCGCGAGGTGCGTGCCTCGGGCGTGATGATGATCCCGATTCCACGCCGCGGCATCTACAAGGGTGTGTCGGACGTGGACGCGGCGCGCAGGGTGCCCGGTGTCGACGATGTGGTGGTCACGGCGAAGGTCGACCAGCTGCTGCTGCCGCTGCCGGAAGGGGCCAGCTACCTCGGATTCATTTTCGCCCACGGCGCGACGGCCGCCCTCGCCGACCGCGCCTTGCGTCAGAGCGCCCACGCGCGCCTGTCCTTCACCGTGACACCCGATGTGCCGGTGCTACAATCGACCCATGGCTGACAGCGGACGCACAGTCTTTTGCGTGAAACTCCAGAAGCAACTTCCCGGACTCGCGGCCGTCCCCTGGCCGGGCGAACTCGGTCAGCGCGTATTCGACAACGTGTCGGTCGAGGCATGGAAGCTCTGGGAAGAGCGGATGAAGATGATCCTCAACGAGTACCGCCTCATGCCGTTCCAGAAGGAAGCGCAGGAACTCGTCGCCAAGCACATGGAGGAGTTCTTCTTCGGTGAAGGCTCCGCACTGCCGCCCGACTACAAGCCCGAACAGACCAAGTAGGCCAGCCGCACGCCGATGCCCGAGCAGGAAGATCGCCATCGTGCGTGCTGGTACGGACGACGAACGGCAGACATCCCTCCGAACATCGGCTTCCATACCATCGAGGACGGGCACTTGCTCTACTGTGCCCATCCGATGCTCTTTCCGGTCGTCGGTTACCAGTTCGATGTCCGCAACTGTGAAGGCTGCGACTACTATCGTGCGCGCCGTTCCTCCTCCGCCAGCTAGCAGCGGACTCGCCTTCCGTATCTGCCCGCATCAGTTTCAGGACTGAGAGGGTCCGCTTTCGGTCGAAGGTCCGGCTAAACGGCCGGGTTGCGTCGGGGTTCGCTACTCTCGCCAAGCCCGACTGCAGCGATCTACTGCACAGCTCAGGCAGGAATTGATGGGCCCTCCTGTAAGTAGTTGACTCGCTTCCATTTCCAAAGCCGGCGGTGACGCTGACGTGGCATACCCTTTGATACCTGATGGGGTGATGGTGCGCCAACGTCCCGCTTCTCCGACCTACCGTTTTCTGGCCTCAGCGAAGCCGGAGGACGACCGCGATGACGAGCCTGAGGACACCCCGGAGACGCCTCTCGACGAGCCGTCTCCAGTGCCGATTCAGGATCCGCCCGCAGAACCGGAGCAGAAGGGCCCGTTTGTCGTCAGTACCTGGTGACACGGGACCATTGACGGAGGACAATGTGAGTACAGAACAGCCACGCAAGGAACGCCGCGGGTTCGCCTCGATGTCGCCCGAAAAGCAGCGCGAAATCGCCAGCAAGGGCGGACGCGCCGCGCACGAGAAGGGCACGGCTCATGAATGGACGGCCGACGAAGCGCGGTCGGCCGGCCGCAAGGGCGGACAGGTAAGCCGCGGCGGACGCGGCCGACTGCTTGCAACAACTGATGACGCGGCGCCCGCTTCGAGTTCAGACGGTAGCGCCCAGTGACCGACGCGACCGTGGTGCCGTTCATGGCAGAACGGCGCAAAGTGGAGGCGACAGATGCTCAGACGCACAGCCATGGTATGTGTGCTGACGCTCGCGGTGGCGGTCACCGCGAGCGCTCAGTCCGGTACTTCCGGGACATCCACGGCTCCGAATTCATCGGGCACGCAGACGGACCCCGCGTCGTCAGCAACGAGCGAGGCCCGTCCGGCGACGACCACGTTCTTCGGCGACACGGGGCTGTGGTTTGTGCCGACCGCCGAGGTACTGTCTCACGGTAAGTGGTCGGTCAGCGGCTATCGCCGCGGCACCAACTACGTCCAGGGCTTCACCAACGTCGGCGATTTCGCCGGCACCTTCGCCGTCGGCCTTGGCAACCGGGCCGAGATCTTCGGCTCGTTCCTGTTCGACACCCGCGTTGAGCGCGACTTGCGTCCGATCTTCATCGCCGACCAGGCCGTCGGCGGCGTCGTCGATCGCCACCCGTATGCGAATGCGGGATGGAGCGGCGACAACCTCGGCGACTTCTACGTCGGAGCGAAGGTCAACCTGCTGTCACAGGGAGACAACCGGCCCGCGGCCTTCGCGGTGCGCGGCATGCTCAAGGCTCCAACCGGCAAAGACTCCAGGGGGGCGTCGACAGGAAAGGCCGACGTGGCCTTTGACGCGATCGGCAGTTCCGAACTGCGACGTCTGGTCGAACTCTCCGCGTATGCCGGCTACGAGTTCCGCGGACAGCCTGACGGCTTCGACGCCCCGAGTGGCGCATTCCGGTGGGGCGGCGGCGCCGGCTTCCCGAGCCGCTCGCCACTGCGCGGCACCCTGGAGGTAAACGGGCTCGTGCCGAATGGGGACACGATCACCATCACCGGCGCGCAGATCGCGACGATCGACTCGAGCCTGCCGCCCGTGACTTCGGCTGTCGAGAAGATCACGCGCGCCACTGCCGGTCTCACCTGGCAACACCGCAGCGGATTCTTCGTCGGCGGCGGACTGAGCTGGAACGTTCCGACGCAGGACCGCGACCGCTACCGCACCGACGAAGGCGCCACGGGCGACTTCGTCGACTGGCAGGTCCGCCTCGGCTTCCATCCCGGTGTGCGGGTGTTCGCGCCGCCGCCTCCGCCGCCGCCTCCGCCGCCACCGGCCGTGGCGCCGCAGAATCGTCCTCCGACGGTGCAGGCGCAGTGTGACCCGTGCACGGTCGAAGTCGGCAAGAGCTCCACGTTGACGGCAACGGCTGCCGATCCTGACGGTGACTCCCTCACCTACCGATGGACGATGCCCTCGGGCGCCCTCGCAAATCCAGCGGAACGTTCGACGCTGTGGACCGCGGGCCAGCAGGAAGGGCCGGCGCAGGCCACCGTCACCGTCGACGATGGCAAGGGGGGAACCGCGTCGGCGAACGTGACCGTGCAGGTGGTGAAGCCGCCGGTGAAGAACTACACGTTCGAGGACGTGCACTTCGACTTCGACCGCTACACGCTCCGGGCCGAAGCCACGCGTGTCCTCGATGAAGCCGTCACGGCGCTCCGCGAGGATCCGAGCCTCCGGATCGAAGTGGAGGGGCACACCTGCAACATCGGCACGGCCGAGTACAACCTGGCGCTTGGCGACCGCCGCGCCAACGCCGTCCGCGACTACCTGGTTAGCCGTGGTGTAGCCACCGAACGTCTCCGCAGCATCAGCTACGGTGAGGAGAGGCCGAAGTACGACAACGCGCGTGAAGAGACGAGGCGCCTGAACCGGCGCGCCGCTCTCACCGTGAACGTGAGGTAATGCGCTTCATCCATCTGTATCTGATCGCCTACTTCGCTCTCGTGATCGGCGCCGGCCTTGCCCTGTGGCAGGCCGGCGTCGTTCAGCGCGTGCCGGGTACCTGGCTCGGCATCGCTGCGCTGGTGGTGATTGGCCTCGGTATCGTCCTCGCCGTCACCTCCGTCCGTCCCACCATCAGAAGCTGACCTCGTCCACCCGCAACTGGCACGGACTGTGGTGTACTGCAGCCCCATGAGCCGCGCCCGTCTCCTGTCATTCGTTGTGGTCTTCGCCATAGCTGCCTCCGCCTGTCAGGAGGGCGGAACGGTCGCGGTGCATTCGCTCGAATTCAAGGGCGCGAGGCACGTCGACGTCGCCCTGTTGAAGAGTGCGCTGGCAACACGCGAGAACGCGAAGGTGCCGGTGGTGGGGTGGCAGCTGCCCTGGTCGAAGAAGAACTACTTCGATCGCGGCCGGTTCGACGCCGACCTGAAGCGCATTCAGGCGTTCTATGCCGACCGCGGCTTTCCCGATGCCCGCGTAACGGACTTCGACGTGAAGTTGAACCGCAAGCAGGACGCGGTCGATGTCGTGGTCACCATCGACGAAGGCCAGCCGGTCAACGTCACGGCGGTAGAGTTCCGCGGCTTCGAGGCCCTCCCGGCTGAGCATCTCCAGCAATTGCAGAAGCAGAACCTGCTCGTCGTTGGCACGCCGCGCAATCGTCAGGCCGTGACAGCGGCGCACGAACTGGCGGTGAACGAACTGCGCGACCACGGCTACCCGTATGCGCGGGTCGCCACCGACGAGAACGATGGCGCCGACGGCCACTCCGCCACGGTCGTCTTCACTGCCGAGCCGGGGCCGCTGGCGCACTTTGCGGACGTCGAGATTGCCGGAAACAGCAGTGTCGGCGACAGGATCATCGAGCGGCAGCTCACCTTCAAGCCTGGCGACCTCTACCGGCGAAGCGTGGTGCAGGAGTCGCAGCGCCGGCTTTATCAGATGGAGCTGTTCCAGTTCGTCAACGTCGAGGCGCTGGACCCGGAACAGCAGCGCACCGACGTCGACACGCGTGTCACGGTCGCTGAAGGGCGCCACCAGCGTGTGAACTTCGGTGTCGGCTACGGCACCGAGGAGAAGGCTCGGGTCGACGGTAATTACCGTCACGTGAATTTCCTCGGCGGCGCGCGGTCTGCCGGTGTGCACGGACGCTGGTCGTCGCTCGATCGCGGGGTCAGGCTCGACTTCAAGCAGCCCTATTTCTTCGCCCCGCATCTGTCGCTCGGCGGCGACGCACAGCGCTGGTACACCTACACGCCGGCCTACTACTCCGTCATCACCGGCGCAAGAACGACGCTGATGCATCGCCGCAGTCCGCAGCTTTCGTGGTCGGTGTCGATGTCGAGCGAGCGGAACAACAGCACCATCAAGGACACGGTGCTCAACGATCCGCAGCTCTACTCGGACCTGATTGCACTCGGCCTCGATCCGACCACCGGCAAGCAGGAGGGCATTCTGAGCGCCCTCGGCTTCGACCTGCAGCGCAGCACCGCCGACAACGTGCTCAACGCCCGACGCGGCTACCAGCTGGCGCTGCATGCCGAACAGGCCGGCGGCCTGCTGCCTGGTACCTTCAACTACACGCGCATTCTCAGCGGATGCGCGCCACTACCTGCCGTTGAGCGGGCGGCTGGTGGTTGCGAACCGCTGCAGATCGGCGCCATCAACGCGCAGGGCAGCGACCCGGCGCAGGTGCCGTTTTCGAAGAAGTACTTCCTTGGCGGTGCTACCAGCGTGCGCGGGTGGGGTCGCTTCGAGGTCAGCCCGCTCGGCGGCTCGGGGCTGCCGATCGGCGGCAACAGCATGCTGGCGTTCAGCTCCGAAGCGCGCCTCTCGATGGGTCGCAGCCTGGGCGCGGTCGCCTTCATCGACGCTGGTAACGTATGGGACGGCGACTTCGAGTGGCAGCTGAACGAGCTGCGCTACGCGGTCGGACCGGGGATCCGCTACGACACCCCGGTTGGTCCGGTCCGATTCGATCTTGGCTATCAGCTGAACGAGATTCCCGGCCTCAAGGTCAACGGGCAGCCGCAGGCGCGCCGCTGGCGTATCCACTTCAGCATCGGCCAGGCCTTCTAGACCACTCAGCCATTGAGTCGCGGCGCGGCTTTTGATACGCCCATTGCGAATGCATGTAGCTCGCCGGATCGTTCATGCTCTTCTGCTCGTCCTCACCCTGCTTGTCGGGGCAACGGCCGCTGTCCTCATCGTGTCGCAGACGCTCTGGTTCAAGAACTGGCTGCGTGGTTACATCGTGGCCGAGGCTGGCAACTACCTGAACGGGCAGCTGTCGATTCAGCGCCTCGGCGGCAACCTGTTCTACGGCATCGAGCTCGAGAACATCGGCATTTCGCTCGACGGCAGCGAGGTGGTGGCGGTCGAGAACCTCGGCGTCGACTACAACGTGTTCGACTTCATCACCAAGGGGCTGACCGTCGACAGGATCAGCCTCGACCGTCCGACGATCTACCTGCGACGCG
Organism: uncultured Acidobacteriota bacterium; assembly: GCA_963722395.1. Lineage (GTDB taxonomy): Bacteria > Acidobacteriota > Vicinamibacteria > Vicinamibacterales > CAVVIG01 > CAVVIG01. The sequence continues at coordinate 218,338 of CAVRLS010000004.1, forward strand.
ACGGCGACGCGTGGTCGCTGGCGAAGCTCGTGAAGAAGCAGGAGCAGGAAGCCGACCGCGAAGGGCCGCAATTCCCGATCGCCATCGGTGACATCGGCATCAGCGATGCGGCGGTCGTCGTTGACGCGCCAGTCGGGACCTCCGGCTTCGATGTGCCGAACCGCATCGACCATCTCGACGCGAAGCTCGCCTTCAAGTACGAACCGGTGCGTTACTCGCTCGAGATCTCGCACGTGTCGTTCCGCGGGGCCAGCCCGGCTATTCAGTTGCAGGCGCTCTCGGGCGGTGTCTCCGTGAAGGACGACACGCTGTTCGTCGAGCAGTTGGCGATCCGGACGGGCGAGACCTCGCTGCTGCTCGACGGCGCGGTGCAGCACTACCTGACCGAGCCGCAGATCAACGTGCAGGTGAGTAGCGACACGTTCTCGCTGCCGGAGCTGGCGCGGCTCGTTCCCGCTCTCGCCGGCATCGAACTGCGGCCGGCGTTCGAGGTGCGGCTGAACGGACCCCTGGGCGCCCTCGGCGTGGACATGAATGTGCGGTCGTCGGCCGGGCAGCTCACCGGGCAGTTCCTGGCGGATGTGCAGGCTCCGGGGCAGGCGGTGCGCGGCGAGCTGCACGTGCGCCATCTCGATCTCGCTCCGCTGCTGAAGGACCAGGCACAGAAGAGCGACCTGACGGCCGACCTGCGCGCCGATCTCGCGGCCGAGTCGTTCTCGGCGATCGAGTCGATTCGTGGCACTGCGGACGTGCGGTCGCCCCGCGTCAGTTCCAGCGGCTACACGGCAGAGCAGATCGTGGCGCATGCGGACATCGACGGGCGCCGGCTCAGGCTGGACGCGCGCGCGTCGGCCTACGGCGCGGGTCTTACCGCGAAGGGCCCTGTGACGATTCCGCAAGGCGACGAGCCGATGCTGTTCGATCTGCGCGGACGTGCACGCGGCATCGATCTGGCCGCGCTGCCGCGTTCGCTGAAGCTGCCCGCCGCGCACACGCAGGTCACGGCCGACTACCACGCCGCCGGCGCCGTCGGGAGGGCACCAGCGACCCGCCGCCTGACCGCCGACGCCACGTTCGCCGAGTCGACGCTGCCTGGCGCACGCATCGAGGCCGGCAGCACGGCCGGTGTCACCATGCACGGTACGGCCCTTTCCTACCGAGCGGACATGCGTGTGGCCGACGTCAACCTGCAAGAGACCGGGCGCGCCTTCGCTGTTGCCGCCCTCGCCGACCCCCGCTACGCCAGCCGGGTGAACGCGCACGTGAAGGCGGCGGGGACCGGCACCACGCTGCAGCAGATGGCCGTGACCGCCAGCGGCACGATCTCCGACTCGCAACTGCTGGGCGGGACGCTGCCCGAGCTGACGTTCGATGGGGCGGTGGCGGACGACACGGCGACGGTGACCGCGCGCGGGTCGTTCGCCGATCTGAACCCGGCGGTCGCCAGCGGCAAGCCGATGATGGAAGGGCGCGTCGCGGGGACGCTTGATGTGAACGCCAGGGTCGCCAGCCTGTCCGCCGGCGTCACCCCCGATACCGTTGACGGGGCCGTCCGGCTCACGCTGGAGCCGTCCACGGTCGGTGGACTGGCGATCGACTCGGGCGCGCTCGACGCCGACTATCACCAGCAGACCGGCGAGATCCGGACGCTCGACCTCGCCGCTCGCGACCTGAACCTGCACGCGCAGGGGACCCTCGCGTTGAACGACACCGGCGACTCGAACCTGACCTTCCACGCCGACTCGACCCGGCTCGAGGAACTCGGGAAGCTGTTCGACGTGCCGGTGCAGGGGATCGCGAAGGTTGACGGCACGGTGACCGGCAATCGCCCATCACTGCAGCTGCGTGGCACGCTGAGCGCCGACGGCCTGAAGTACGAAGCGAACGGAGCGCTGAACAGCGAATCGAACTTCACGGTGAGAGTGCCCGACCTGACATTTGCGCAAGCCTCGGTGGAGGCGGACACCAGGGCGACGTTCGTCACCGTCGCTGGACAGAACATCAACGAACTCACCGCGAAGACGACCTACGAGAACCAGACGGTCAACTTCGAGGTCGCTGCTGCCCAGCCTGAGCGTCGCCTCGAGGCGGGAGGCACGCTCGTGCTGCACCCGGATCACCAGGAGGTGCACCTGACGCGTCTCGACCTCGCTGCAGGCACGCAGCGGTGGGTGGTACCGGAGGGGACCAGCCCGACGGTGAATTACGCGGCGACCCAGGTGAGCATCGAGCAGCTCCGGCTCATGAACGGCAACCAGGAGATCGCGGCCGACGGCCGCTTCGGGCAGCCCGGCGACGAACTGACCATGCGCCTGTCGAATGTCGATCTGGCCGGCGTCGATGCCTTGCTGCTCCGTCCGCCGCAGTTCACCGGTCGCCTGAACGCTGATGCCACAGTGTCGGGCTCGAAGCTCGCGCCGACTGTCACCGGACGGTTCGAGGTGGCGGGCGGCGGCTTCCGTCAGTTCAAGTACGACACACTCACCGGGACGGTCGCCTACGAGCCGGGCGGCATCACGCTCGACACGCGCCTGCAGCAGAACGCCGCGCAGTGGATCACCGCAAAGGGATACGTGCCCGCGTCCCTGTTCTCCAGTGCCCCCGCCGACAGCGCGGCCGTACGCCGGGTCTCCGGGCACGTCGACCCGGCGACTCCGGCCGACCGGATCGACCTCACGGTGGAGAGCAGTCCGCTCGACCTCGGCCTCGTGCAGGGCTTCACGACGGCGGTGACCGACGTGACCGGCACGCTTGAGGCGCACGTGCGCGTCACCGGCAGCGCCCAGGACCCGCATCCTGAGGGGGCCATCGCCATTGCGAACGGCGGCGTCACGGTGGCACCAACCGGCGTGACCTACACGAACATTGCGGGCACCGTGCAACTGCAGCCGGAACGGGTGCACATCGAGCAGTTGACGGTGCTCGACAACCACCAGAGCTCCCTGTCCATCACCGGCGATCTCGGAGTGCATGCCCGCGAAGTCGGCGGCTTCCAGATCTGGGTGAACGCCGACGACTTCAAGGTCATCGACAACAAGATGGGCAACGTGCGCATCCAGAGCGCCGTGTCGCTTTCCGGACAATTGCGGTCACCGCTCGTGCAGGGCTACCTGGGCGTCACCACGGGTGAGATCAATCTCGACGAGATCATCGCGATCCTGGGCGCGTCACCGTATGCGACCGAAGCGGCAGTGCGGGGAGATGCGGGCAACACCACGGCCGTCATCGCGCAGGCTGTACCGGCGCCTGCCCCGTCCAGCCCATTCGATGCCCTGCGCATGAACCTGAGCCTCACCGTGCCGAACGCTCTGGTGGTGAAGGCCAGCGACCTCCAGACGCCCGGATCGCCCGTCAGCCTCGGCGCGCTGAACCTGACGCTCGGCGGCGACCTCACCGCAACGAAGGAGCCTGGAGGTGCCGTCAAGCTGCTCGGCGAGGTGAACACCATCCGCGGCAACTACGATTTCCAGGGACGACGCTTCGAGATCCTGCGCGATGGTTCCGTCCGCTTCGAAGGGCTCGATCAGATCAATCCGACCCTCGACCTGCGAACCCGCCGGCTGATCCAGGGTGTCGAGGCGCGCGTCAATGTGCGGGGCACATTGCAGAAGCCGGAGATCCTGCTCTCGAGCACGCCGCCACTCGAACAGGCCGACATCCTGTCGCTCATCGTCTTCAACCAGCCGCTGAATCAGCTCGGCGAAGGGCAGCAGGTGTCACTGGCGCAGCGGGCGCAGTCGCTCGCCACCGGTGCCGTCGCCGGGCAACTGGCGCAGTCGATTGGCAACGCGTTGAACCTCGACACGTTCGAGATCGACATGGCCCCCGAGAACGGCGGCGGACCGTCGCTGACCCTTGGCCAGCAGGTGGGGCAGGACCTCTACGTGAAGGTGCAGCAGGGGATTGGCGATCAGAGCTCGACCAACGTGATTCTCGAGTACGAGATCGCGAGCTGGTTGCGTCTGCAGACCAACGTGATCCAGGGGTCGTCCACACAGCAGTCGGTGTTCCGGCGGGTTCAGGGCAGCGGCGTCGACCTGATTTTCACCTTCAGCTATTGACGTGCGTCGTGTAGCTGCCGACCTTCAGGTCGGCGCGTCCAGGCACCCGAGCGTGCGCGCTGCGACAGGCGTCTATGCCGACGGCAGCGACGCCACCTGCACACGGGCGTCGTTGAAGCAGGCGCCTCCCCCAATATCTGTGAGCGTGTCTGGCACGAGCGCTGTGCCGGTCTGGTTGTTGCGCATCGACCGGCGCCACAGCCCCTTCGCCAGGCTCACCGTGCCGGGGCGGACCGTCGGCAGCACGCTGAGCGTGCAGTGCACCTCGCCGAGCGCATTGAACACCCGCACGCCGTCGTTGTCCTCGAGCCCGCGCACCGACGCATCGTCAGGGTGCATGAGCAGCTTCGCGTCGCTGCCGGGCAGTTCGCCCAGCGTCGAGCTGATGGTCTTCTCGCTGGACGGGGAGATGAGTGCCAGCGGGTACGTGTCGGAGGCCGGATCGGGCTGGTAGGCGTAGAGACCGGCAGGCGCCTGCGCATCGAGATGCGCCGGGCACAGGTCGATCCTGCGATCGGGCGTGTTCGGGAACACATCGAGGAACTGGATCGGTCGCGTGCCGAACGGCGGCGTCGGCACACGGTCCTCGCGGATCGCGGCGGTCACCTGCTGCGGCAGCCTGTCGATCACGTTCAGCATCACGTCGAGCTCACCCGCCGGCTCCCCGTCGTCGAGCAGGCCGAGGCGCGTGCACAGTTCGCCGAAGACATCGGCGTTCGGGCGTGCCTCACCGAACGGCTCGATGACCGGCCGCACCAGTTCGAGGCTGATGTTGCCGTAGGACTTCGCAAAGTCGTACTGCTCGAGGAAGGTGGTCGCCGGCAGCACGACATCGGCGTACATCGCCGTGTCGGTCATCACCTGCTCGAACACCACGGTGAAGAGGTCGTCGCGCTGAAGCCCTTCGAGGATGCGGCGCTGGTCGGGCACGGTTGCCGCCGGGTTGCAGTTATAGACGAAGAGCATCTGCACCGGCGGGTCCGTGTACTCCAGCAGCGCACGGCCGAGGTGATTCATGTTTACCAGGCGCGTGTCCGGTTCCTCCGCACCGATCCAGGTCGGCGTGATGCCCCATGATGCCGAGTTGCTCATCGAATAACCGCCGCCGCGCACGCCGAACTTGCCGCCTACCGCGGGCAGCGCCAGGATGGCCGCGGCTGCGCTCCCGCCGTTGCGATTGCGTTCGAGCCCCCAGCCGCAGCGCACCAGTGCGGGCGACGATTCGGCGTAGAGGCGGGCCACCCGTTCGAGCTGTGCGGCGTCGATGCCGGCCACGTCGGCCGCTCGCGCCAGCGTCCACGGTTCGGAGCGCTCGCGAAGCGCGTCGACATTCGTCGCGTGCTCACCCAGGAACGCGGTGTCGGCGAGTCCGTTGGCGAAGAGATGTCGGTGGATGGCCAGTGCCACGACCACGTCGGTGCCGGGCCGCACCGCCAGGTGCACGTCGGCGGAGCGACCGAGCTGTGTGGAGCGCGGGTCGATCACCACCAGCTTCGCGCCACGGCTCTGTGCCTCGCGTACGTAGGGAATGAGATGGATGCCGGAGGCGTTCGGGTTGACGCCCCACAGGATAATCAGCTGCGCGTCAGGATAGTCTTCGTAGACCACCGCCGGCATCTTGCCGTAGAGGCCCATGTTGGCTGCGCCCGTCGGCGCGGCGCAGACGGTGCGTGCGAGCCGCGACGTGCCATAGCGCCGCCACAGCGTCGCGTCGAGCGTGTTCTGCGTCAGCACACCGTTCGAGCCGCCATACGAGTAGGGGAGGATCGACTCCGCGCCCCACCGCGCCTTCGCCTCCTCCATCTTCTCGACGACCTGCGACAGCGCCACATCCCAGGTGACCGTCTCGAAGCGACCGTCGCCCTTGCGCCCTGTGCGAATCCCGGGGCTCAGGATGCGGTCCGGCCCGTACACGCGCTGGTCGAACTTCCGTACCTTGGCGCAGATGAAACCGTCGGTCACCGGGTTGCGCTTCGAGCCGTCAATGGTGAGCACCTTGCCGTTCTGCACCGAGACGGCCAGGCTGCATGCGTCCGGGCAGTCGAGCGGGCATGCGGTATCGACGACAGAGATCGGGCCGTTGAGCTGGACGTTGCGGCCGCGCGGCGGCTTCACGGGAGAGGGCATGTCGTGGGTATTATCGCCTAGTGCCCGCACAGCCTCATGTCGTCATCCTCGGGGGCGGCTTCGGCGGACTCGACGCCGCACGCTCGCTTGCCGCCGCGCCGGTCCGCATCACGCTCGTCGATCGCCACAACTACCACCTGTTCCAGCCGCTGCTCTACCAGGTGGCCACGGCGTCGCTTTCTCCCGGAGATGTCGCATCACCCATCCGCTGGGTTCTCCGCGGACAGGCCAACGTGCGCGTGCTGCTCGCCGATGTGCGCGGCATCGACACGGGGCGTCGCTGCGTCCTGCTCGACGGCTCGGCTGGTGAGGACGAACGCCGCATCGACTACGACTACCTGATTGTGGCCACCGGCGCCACGCACGCGTATTTCGGGCACCCCGAGTGGGCTTCACGCGCCCCCGGACTCAAGACGCTCGACGATGCGCTCGAGATCAGGCGACAGGTGCTGCTGGCCTTCGAAGCGGCGGAGCGCGAGACCGACCCCGTTTCACAACGCCGGCTCCTGACCTTCGTCATAGTCGGCGGCGGACCGACGGGCGTGGAACTGGCGGGGGCGCTGGCGGAGATCGCGAGCCAGTCGCTGCGGCAGGACTTCCGCGCCATCCGGCCCGAAACAGCGCGCGTCATTCTGGCTGAGGGCGGGCCGCATCTGCTTGGGGCGTTCCCCGAATCGCTGCGGCATGCGGCTGCCGCCTCGCTGCGGCGGCTCGGCGTCGAGGTCCGCACAAGTGCCATCGTCACCGCGGTCGATTCCGAAGGCGTGAAGATCGGCGACGAACGGATTGCTGCGCAGACCGTGCTCTGGGCAGCCGGTGTGGCGGCGTCGCCCGTGGCAACCTCGCTCGGTGTGCCGCTCGACCGGGCCGGCCGTGTGCTGGCCGAGCCGACGCTGCAAGTGCCTGGGCTGCCTAGCGTGTTTGTCGTCGGCGACATCTGCGCGTTGCAGCAGGACAGCGCGTGGTTGCCTGGAGTGGCGCAGGTGGCGAAGCAGGGCGGACAACACGCCGCGAAGAACGTCGCGCGTGCGGTGCGTGGCGAGGCACTCCGCCCGTTCCGCTACACCGACTTCGGCAACATGGCCACGATTGGCCGCGGTTCGGCGGTGGCCGACATCGGACCGCTGAAAGCGTCCGGACTGTTCGCGTGGCTCATCTGGGTGCTCATCCACATCTTCTGGCTCATTGGTTTCCGAAGTCGCATCGCGGTGATGGGCGAGTGGGCGTGGGCCTTTTTCTCGCTGCAGCGCCGCGTTCGACTCATCACCGGCGAGAAGCTCTGGCCGAGCTCAGGCGAACGATAAGCGCTCTGCCGTTTTCGGCGGCGCTGTCCTTGCTACGCGAGTGACGCGGCCGATCTGCTGAGGCCGCTCTTCACCGGCACGTTGCCGGTCACAGGAGGAGTTGCCATGCGTGTCACTCACACCGGTGCCGCCGTTGCGATCACTCTCGCACTTGCCGCGGGCGCGTGCAGCGACAACACCGTGCCTGATCCCTCTGACCGTGCGGAGCAGGCGTTGAAGGAAGCCAACATCGGAGACGTCAACGTCGACTGGGACAACGAGGCGCGCATCGCGCACCTGAGGGGCACAGTCGACTCGTCGCGCGAGCGCGAGCGCGCTGCCGCCGTCGCCGAAACGGCCGTGGGCACCTCCGGGCGCGTCCTCAACGAACTGACTGTGGCCGAGGTCAACGAGAAGACGGCAGACGACTTGGACGGCCGCATCCGGTCCGATCTCGGCGAACTGATCGATCGCGACCAGGTGCTTCGCGATCGTGACATCGACTTCGACGTCAACAACGGCGTCGTGACGGTCAAGGGCGAGGTGCGGACGACCGCCGAGAAGACCAAGGTGTCCGACCTCGTGAAGGGCGCCCCCGGCGTGAAGGAGTTCGCCAACGCCCTCGAGATCAGGCCGGCGAAGCCGTGATGCGGCGCGTCTCGCGTGCTCGCGCAAAAGGGTCCGCGCCCGTCCTCGATCCGACCAGGTCGGCGGCGGTTGCGGGGCTGCGGTATGTCAGCGACGACCGCATGCCCGGCATCCGCCGGATAGGGCGGCCCGGCGGTTTCCGCTACGTGCTTCCCAACGGGCGTCCTCTCAGGGATGCGACGGTGCTGCAGCGTGTGAAGAGGCTTGCTATTCCGCCAGCGTGGACCGATGTCTGGATCTGTCCGGAGTCGAACGGCCACCTCCAGGCTACCGGCCGCGATGCGCGCGGTCGCAAGCAGTACCGCTATCACCCGCGCTGGCGTGAGGTGCGCGACGAGGTGAAGTACGGGCGGCTCATCGCCTTCGCGGCCGCGCTGCCGGCAATCCGGGCGCGCACAGCCGCCGACCTGTCCCGTGCGGGCTTGCCGCGCGAAAAGGTGCTCGGAGCGGTGGTGCAGCTGTTGGAGAAAACCCTCATCCGCGTCGGGAACGAAGAGTACGCCCGCCACAATGGCTCCATCGGCCTGACAACGATGAAGGACGGCCACGCCAGGATCGAGGGCGGGCGCGTGCGCTTCGCGTTCCGCGGCAAGAGCGGCATTTCACACGCCGTCGATCTGCAGGACCGGCGGCTGGCGAAAATTATCAAGGCGTGTCGCGACCTGCCCGGATACGAGCTCTTCCAGTACGTGGATGAGGAGGGGCGGCATCAGGCGATCGATTCGGCTGACGTGAACGCCTACCTGCGCGAAATCAGCGGGCAGGACTTCACCGCGAAGGACTTCAGGACATGGGCCGGCACCGTGCTCGCTGCGAGGGCGCTGGCGGATACGGCCCGGCGCGAGCTAGCGACGCCAACGAAGAAGACGGTCGTCGCGGCCATAGAGGCCGTGGCCAAACGCCTCGGGAATACGAGCGCGGTGTGCCGAAAGTGTTACATCCACCCGGCGATCCTCGAGGCCTACATGGAAGGCGCGACCATCCGCACCATCGTGGCGCGTGCGCAGTCGGCTGACACGGTGTCGCTCGGACCCGAGGAGCGGGCCGTGGTCAGGATGATTGCCTCCGGCCTGCAGAAGAGTGCCTGACGTTCGTCTATAATCGTGGCTCACCTTTCCCTTACACATGCGTGCCGTCGTCATCGCGCTGGCCGATCTGGGCAAAAGCGCTCGCATGCAGTACCACGCCAGAGCGCTGGCCGCGAGCGGCGTCGACGTTGACCTCGTCGGCTTCGAAGGGACAGCGCTGTCGCGCGCCATCCTCGACGACCCGCGGATTCGGGTGCATCGCTTCGTGGCCGCCACCGAGCGCGTCCGCCAGACCAGCGGCACGGCCTACGCGATGGTGGCCGTGTTCGACACGCTGCGCGTCTCGCTCGACCTCTGGGGCATCCTGCGCCGGCTGACGCGTCCCGACCTGGTGCTGTTGCAGAACCCGCCGGCGTTTCCGACACTGGCCGTGTCGTGGTTTTCGCTTCGGCACCGCAACGTCCGCTTCGTCGTCGACTGGCACAATCTCGGCTTCACCGTGCTGCGGCAGCGCCTCGGCCGCTGGAACCCGTTCGTCAGGCTGGCGCGCTGGTACGAGCGGCGCGATGCCAGGCGGGTCGACGCCAACATCTGCGTGTCGCGCGGCATGGCAACGTGGCTCGAGAAGAAGTTCGACGTCGCTCCACCCACCGTTCTCTACGACCGGCCCGCCGCGGTGTTCGCACCCATTGAACGCGGCGAGCGCGAGCGCTTCAAGCAGGCGCTCTACGGCCGTCTCGGCGTGCGGCTTGGGCGCAACGCGCTCATCGTCTGCCCGACGAGCTGGACGGAAGACGAGGATTTCGACCTTGTCATCGACGCGGTGAACCGTCTCGAGGACCGCATCCGTGGCTGGGAAGCTGCGGCGCCGGGCCGCCGCTTCACCGACATCGTCATTCTCGTCACCGGCGACGGCGAACGCCGCACCCGCTTCGAGCGGTTGTTCGCTGGCCTGCCGGCGCGGCGCGTCCAGTTGCGGACCCGGTGGCTCGAACCCGACGAGTATCCGCGCGTCGTCGGCAGCGCCGATCTTGGGCTGTGCCTGCACCGCTCGTCGTCGGGGCTCGACATCCCGATGAAGGTGGCTGACCTGTTCGGCGCGGGTGTGCCGGTCTGTGCGCTCGACTACGGCGCCTGCCTCGCCGAGCGCGTGCGCCACGGCGATAACGGCATACTGTTCTCCACGGGCCGGCAGCTGGCCGACGTGCTGTTCGATCTGCTCGAGACGTTTCCGGCCGATCAGTCGACGCTCGAACGCCTGCGCAGCGGCGCCCGCCGCTCGGCGCGTCCCACCTGGGACGAGGGCTGGGTGAAGGATGTCAAACCGATCCTCATACCTGTGCCATGATGCCCCGGGCTCCCGCTGGAGCCCCGGGCTGGCCGACGCCAGCATGCGAGGAGTTGGTCATGGCGAAGTATCTGGTCAAGGTGAATTACACGGCCGAGGGCGCGAAGGGGTTGCTGAAGGACGGCGGGACGGGGCGCCGAGCCATTGTGACGAAGGCCATCGAGACGCTTGGCGGTACGCTTGAGGAGTTTTACTACGCGCTTGGTAACACAGACGCGTTCCTGATCGTCGACATCCCGGACACCACCTCGGGAGCGGCCTTGAGCCTTGCCGTGAACAGCACCGGTGCGGTGCGCCTGGAGCTGGTGCCGCTGCTGACCTGCGAAGAGATCGACGAGGCTGTGCACAAGACAGTGTCGTACACGAAGCCTGGCGCCTGAAGCCGTAGCCTCGTCGAGGGCGTGTGTGGCCGCAACGACCGCACCGCCCTCGATCCCGCAGAGACCCATTACCGTGGTGCCTTTCCGTGTCCGAACGACCGTCCACTGACGACATCGCTACCTGGCAGAAGCGTTTCGCCGTCGCGTGCAACAACCGCGCGTGGGAACTCGTCGAGAATGCGCAGCGCACGCCGTCCGAGGTGCACGAGATGCTACACGCGGCTCACGCGTCGGCCTGGCACTGGGCACGCGTCGGCACGGCGCTGAACGAGGCGCGTGCCAACATGCTGCTCGGGATGGCGCACGCGCTGGCCAGCGAAGGGCCGCTCGCCCTGCGCTACGCCATGTCCGCCTTCAACTACTTCAACGAGCACGAGGCGCCCGACTGGGAACAGGCGTTCGCGCACGCCACGCTGGCCGCCGCCGCGAAAGCCGCGCGCAACCCGGAGTTGCACAGCGCACATTACGCCGAGGCCCAGCGCCTTGGGGAGGCGATCGCCGATCCCGAGGACCGCGCCGTTTTCTTCCGATCATTCAGCCAGGTGCCGCGTCCGTGAGCGCGGCGGTAGACCTCGACGCGTACTTCGCGCGCATCGGGTATGCCGGCCGCCGCACGCCAACGCTCGAGACGCTGCACGACGTGATGACCGCACACGTCCAGCAGGTGCCGTTCGAGAACCTTGACGTCCTGCTCGGCCTCGGCATCAGCGTCGAACCGGCGGCCATCGAGCGCAAGATTGTGCACGAGGGCCGCGGCGGCTACTGCTTCGAGCAGAACGGGCTGCTGTTGCTCGTGCTGGCGCAGCTCGGGTTCGCCGTGACACCGCTCAGTGCGCGTGTGCGCTATCAGCGGCCTCGCCACTACACGCCCGCCCGCACCCATCTCTTCCTGCGGGTCGTCATCGACGGCGCGCCCTGGGCGGCCGACGTCGGCGTCGGCGGGCTGTCGCTCACCTCTGCCATCCGTCTCGACGTCGAGGGCGAACAGGCAACTCGCCACGAACCGCGCCGCATCATCGTCGAGGACGGCCGCTTCTTCCATCAGGTGCGGTTCGGTACCGACTGGCATGACGTGCTGGAGTTCACGGGCGAGGAAATGCCGCCCATCGATCGCGAACTCGCCAACTGGTTCACGAGCACTCACCCGCAGTCGCACTTCCGGAATCGGCTGATGGCGGCGCGCGCACTGGCGGACGGTGGACGCCTGACGCTGGTGAACCGCGAGCTGAGTACCCGCCGCAGGACCGGAGAAGCCGACATACGGATGCTGCACACGCCGAACGAACTGCTCGATGTGCTCGCCGCCGACTTCGGTCTCCGCTTTCCCGCCGGCACCGTGTTCCCATGCGCGGCGCTCGATTGGCCGGCGCCATGACGGACCAGCGGCGGCACCTCGTCCCATCCTCGTCGTCCACCCATCTACCGCAGGAGAAGTGATGAGAGCAGTTGCGCTCGTGACAGGCACGTCGTCGGGGATCGGACTCTTCACCGCAGTGCAACTGGCGCAGGCAGGCTTCGCCGTCGTCGCGACGATGAGGAACCCGGCGAAGGCGGAGTCGCTGCAGGCAGAAGCGGCGTCGGCCGGCGTCGAACTCGACGTGCGCGCGCTCGACGTCCAGGATGCCGACTCGATCACCGCCTGCGTGAACGGTGTCCTCGGCGATTACGGCCGGCTCGATTTGCTCGTCAACAACGCTGGCAGCGGGTTTCTCGCCACGTTCGAGGAGACCTCCTTCGAACAGTTGACGCAGGTGATGGACGTCAACTTCTACGGCGTGTGGCGCGTCACCCAGGCGGTCTTCCCGCACATGCGCCGCGCCGGTTCGGGCCGCATCGTCACCAACACCAGCATCGGCGGGCTTATCGGCCAGCCGTTCAACGATGCCTACTGCGCGGCCAAGTTCGCCGTCGAAGGCTTCATGGAGAGCCTGGCACCCGTAGCACGCCGACTGGGTATCCAGGTGTCGATCGTCGAGCCGGGTCCGGTGAGCACTGAATTCGTGGCGAGTGTTCGCGGGAAGCTGGCGCAGGCGGAAGCGACCGAGGCCAGCACGGCGTACGCCGCGATGCGCGAGAGCTATCTGGCGGCCTCCAGCCAGGTGTTCGCCATGGCGCAGACGGGCGCCGACGTGGCGCGGGTGATGGTGGAGGCCGCAACGGCGGCAGAGCCGCACCTGCGCTACGTCACGTCCGACATGGTGCGCGCCATTGCCGGACGCAAGTATGTGGACCTGACCGGCGATTCGATCGTCGCGATGACCGGCGCTCGCCTCGGATAGCGCCGGCGCCAGACGCTTTACGGCACAAGCATCGTGACCGTATTGTTCCGCTTCGGCACCTGTCCCACCGGAATGTGTGCGGTCACTTTCAGCGTCGCCACGTCCACCACCGTCACGCTGTTGTCGCCGGCGGCGGCGATGTACGCGGTCTTTCCGTCGGGCGTGAAGGTGAACCACTCGGGATGCTGGCCGACGAACACACGGCCGGCTTCCTTCAGATCGGACAGGTTGTAGACGTAGACGTAGCCGTTCACCTTGCTGGTGGACCACAGGTGCCTGCCATCAGGAATCCCCAGGCCGTGCGCCGGCGCCGCCTGCAGACCGTCGCTGTGCAGCTCGGCTCCTGGCACGACGGCATGCTCCCACCGCGTCACTTCCTTGCGCGTCGCCCAGTCGACGGCGGCAACGCCGTGGTAGTTGGACAACTGCACGAAGATCCGCCTGGTCGATCCGTCGGCATTCGCCTCGAACGTCATCGGCCGGATCCCCGAGCCCATTTTCAACGTCCACACCACCTCGTCGGTCGTCGTGTCGACGACGCTGATGACGCCCGTTGCCACCGAGCCCGACACCGTGAACTTGCCGTCTGGCGTCACGTAGACGTTGTGCACCGAACCGTCCACCGGAATCGTCTTGACGTTGGTCATCGTGGAGGTGTCGATGACGTTCAGCGCCCCGGGAGATTGCGCGATGCCGGCGTAGACCTTCCTGCCGTCCGGAGTGATGGAGAGGTTGTTCGGCCGGCCGCTGAGCGGGATGCGGTGGTCGACGCGCAGCGTGATCGGGTTCACGACGTCGAGCGTCGCAAGGTGCTCGTTCGTGATGTACATGTGGCTGCCGTCCGGCGCCCCGGTCACGCCGTGCGGAATGACGATGTCGTGGATGCGGCCAACCACCGTGTTGGTCTGCGGATCGATCACGTCGGTCGTGTCACCGGCGGCGTTCGTCTGGACAATGCGCGCGGCGGTGCGCGTGTAGGTCTTCGGCGTCGCGCCGCTCACCCACGCGGCAATCGTCTGCCATTCCGGGTCGTCCTGCGATGCCCAGTGCTTGCCGCCGCCATGGAAGGCGTCACCGCCCGCCTCTCTGGCGAGCGGATGGCGGAGCAGCCGGCTGGCGCGCGGCGTGCCTGGCACGACGAAACGCGCCATCGCCTCGAAATTCTTCCTCGATTCCGCCTCGGTCCACGTGTAGCGCCCCTCGGGCAGCACCTGCAGGCGCAGCGTTCCGGCGCCAGGGGCGTGGCAGTCGACGCAGCGTGCGTTGCCGTTGCGCTTCACCGTGAGGAGCGGTTCAACGAAGGTGCGATAGACCTCGAAGTCGAGCTGCGCCGCCTGCGGAGGGGGTGCCGCGGCCGTAGCCTGCGACTGGGCGGGATACGGCGCGCGAAGCGCCAGCGGCGGCGCTGTGGACGGAGCCAGCAACTGCGCAGCGAGCGCAGCCGAGAACATCGCAGGAATCATCAGGGCCTCCTCAGGCTGACGGAGTATACAACCCTGTTGGTCGTCGGTCGTTCGTCGTGGAGGTTGGAGGCTATCCAAACAGGTCGTCGTAGGCGAACATCAGGGCCGCCGTGCAGATCGGCAGGGTAAGGATCAGCAGGAATCCGTAGAGCTGCGCCGAGATGAACAGCAGCATGCCGGCCGCGATGAGCAGGCCGAACGTCTGGAACCACTGCTTGTGCACGGTCGTGCGGCTCAGCTCCATCGCGGTCCACACCGGCATGCCGCGATCGATGATCAGCGGCACGACGAAGGCGTAGCCAACTGCCAGGTAGATACCGGGCAGGATCAGCAGCAGGCCCGCGAGGGTCATCCCCAGCTGCGCCAGTCCGGCGAGCACGATGGTGATGGCCGAGGTCCGGACAACGGTGATGACATCGCCGAACGACGGCCGGAAGCCGCGCATGCGGGCGAGGTAGAGCACGTACACGCCGGACATCAGCACGTTGTTCAGCAGCAGCCCGATGAAGAAGCCGACGTAGGGGATGGCGCTGGTCAGGATGATGATGGAGGCAACGAGCAGCGTCCAGCCGGCGAGCACCGGGAAGTCGCGTGATACCAGCTGCCACGCCCGCCGGAAGCAGGCCACCGGATCGAGTCCGGACGATGCGCCCTGGCCGGTGCTGGCTACTACCTGACCCGGCGCCTCCTCGGCATGCGCCGCGGCGTCTGGATCGAACGCGACGATGAACGGCGGCCGCGTCACTTCCTCGAACTCCGGCAGTTCCCGCAGGGCGGTCCACTGGCTCTCGGTGGTTCGTCGCGCTCGCGAATAGCGGCTGGCGCGGCCATCGCGCAGCAGCGTGTGAACGTCGTCCTGCGAGACCGGACCATGTTGCCGGCCATCAGTGCCAATGAGGTAGTACTGCGCGTCGTCCATCTGGTCGTTCGATCCTTGCCGCAATCGGGCAATTCTGCAATCCTGAGTTCAACCATGGACCTGCGGCAGCTCGAGATCCTCCAGGCGATCGCAGAGACCGGCTCCTTCACGGCGTGTGGCCGCAAGCTGCATGTGTCCCAGTCGGCGATCAGCCGCCAGATTGCGCTGCTGGAGGAGGAACTCGGCGAGCCGCTGTTCCTGCGCGTCGGCCGTCAGGTGCGTATGACGCCGGCGGCCGAGAGCCTGGTGCAGCTCGGCCAGCGGGTCTTCCAGGACGTCCGCGACACCGTCGGTGCCATCACCGATCACACGCGCGCGCTGCGCGGCACGCTCCGCCTCGCCGGCGGCATGACCGTCTGCCTGTATGTCTTCCCGCCGCTCCTGCAGCACCTCAAGCGCGTGCATCCCCAACTCGACGTGCGTGTCACGGTGGCGACGGCGGCGCGCTCGGTCGACGAGCTCCGAGCCGGCCGCCATGATGCCGGCCTGCTGACGCTGCCTGTGGAAGAGTCAGACCTGATCACGGTGCCGGTCATGCGCGAGGAACTGCTGCTCCTCACCATGCCAACGCACCGCCTGGCCCGCAAGAAGATGGTGTCGCCGCAGGATCTGGCCGGGGAGCCGTTCGTGTTGTTCGAGCCGGGCTCCGCGACGCGCCGCGTCATCGATTCGCTGTTCGTCACCGAGAAGATCGAGCCGACGGTCGTGATGGACACGGAGAACGTCGAGATCATCAAGGCGATGGTGAAGACCGGCCTCGGCATCAGCATCGTCCCCTACCAGGCGGTGGCGCGGGAGGTGCGCGAGGGGCAGTTCTTCTGCGCGCGCATCGACGGCCACGAACTGGTGCGTGAAACCGGCTGGGTCTACCCGCGCGCCAACCGGGTGCCGCGCATGGTGCACGAACTCCAGACCGCGTTCAACGCCGTCACCGAGCTGCTGGAGTTGGCGCCGAAGCAGGGATTCAGCACCATCGCATAAGCCCGGCGAATCGGTGCCATCGGAACGTTCCATCGTCATCGTGCGCAGCTGCCGACCTTCAGGTCGGCCTGGTTGATTGCCACCGCATCAGGCGCGGGGCAGCCCGCTGATTTCGAACACCGTCCGCCCCGGGCGGCTGTTCACGCCGATGTGCGCGCCATGCCGCTCGACAATCGCCTTCACGATCGACAGCCCGAGGCCGCTGCCTGCGGCGGCGCCGACCTGCGCGGTCCGCGATTCGTCCACCTTGTAGAACCGGTCGAATACGCAGCGGCAGGTGCTCCGCTGCGATGCCCGCGCCCTCATCGGTCACCAGCAGCGCGACCGTCGGCGCCATCGTTGCGCGCCCGCAGCTCGAGCGCCGACCCGTCGGGCGCATAGCGCAGTGCGTTCGCCGCCAGGTTCTGCACCGCCTGCTCGAAGCGGGCACGATCGACGGCGATGACCTCGGCGCCCGGGTCGATGACGACGTGCAGCTGGACGTGCCCGGCCGCCGCGGCGCGCTCGTGCCGCGCCACGACGCGAGCGAACAGGTCTTCCACGCGCAGCAATGCGATCTGCAGGGCGCCGCCGCCGCCTTCGAGTCGTGCGAGATCCAGCAGGTCGCCGATCATCCGTTCGAGCCGTGCCGTCTCGTCGCCGACGATCGCCATATAGCGGGCGCGCGTCGCCTCGTCGAGTCCCATTTCGGGCATCGACAGCGTCTCGAGGTAGCCGCGCATGGCAGTGACTGGCGTGTTGAGTTCGTGGGATACGTCGGCCAGCAGTTGCCGGCGCGCGCGGTCGGCGGCCGCGACCGCCTCGGTGCGGGCAGACAGGTCGGCGGCCATCGCATTGAAGGCCGCCGCCACCGCCGCCACTTCATCGGTGCCGTCGGAGGGTGCGCGGGCGTCCAGATCGCCGGCACCCAGCCGTCGCGCCGCGTCTTCCACACCCTTCAGCCGTCGTCGCGTCGGCCCGAAGATGACGAAGGCCGCCAGCACACCGCCGACGACCAGCGTGGCCACCGCCACCGTGAGCAGTGTCGGCGCGTAGCGGGTGAGGAGGAACGAGAACGGCGGCTGCGGCGGGACGAGCACGATACCCACGAGCGCGTTCGCGGCCACGATGGGGAACGGGCGCCCGGCGCGCATGGCGCGTGCCCGTTCGCCGGGACCGTCGTCGTTGCCCATGCGCCGCACAATGTCGTCGGGCGGGCCACCGCGCCCGCCGACGCGGAACGGGCCGCCACGCCCGAACGGACCGCCGCGCAGGAGCCGCGCCGGATCGACCCGCCGCAGCAGCTCGAGACGCGCCCGCGCCTCGGTCTTCATCGGCTCGGGAAAGCGCGCGCCGATCTCCAGCGCCGCTCCCGACGACAGCAGCACCAGGAACGGCTGCACATCGTCTGCGAACTCGTCGCGGATGTACTGCTCGATGTTCAGGGAGGGATCGCGTTCGAGCGCCTGGGAGACATCGCCGGCAATCGTCTGGCCGAGACGATCGGGCGGCTGATTCGGGACGGCCGATCCGGCCTGCGACATCATCCACACGAAGAGCATGCCCTGCACGACGAGCAGCAGGGCGAGGCAGGCGATGAAGCCGAGGGCGATGCGCCAGTAGAGACTGCGATACCGATCACAGTCAGTTCACTCCTGGAAGTTCTCGTCGTACTCGTCGTCGTCCTCGTCGCCAGTGGCGACGAAGCGGACCGTGACGTTCGTCCGATCCAGTTGTTCGAGTTCGCGGTAGATGTGATCGAGGTAGTGGACCGAGAGATGTCGCACCTCGGTTTGCGCCGGCACCCAGACGGTGATCCGATCGCCGGAGTCGCTGGCCTGCGAGGACGAGAGGAACCAGCGGCGGAACTCTTCGGCGTCGATGGTGCCCTTCAGCCGCTCGAGAATGGTGGTCCAGACGTTCTCGGTCATGGGAGACATTCTAGCGGGACGGGGAAGGGAGGAGGGCCGGGGCGGAGCGCGGGCCGCGGAGGGCGTCCCGCGTCGCGGCCAGCCCGAAGGCCAGCCGCGACGCGGGACTGCGAGCTACTCTTCGCTGCTGGTGTCGTCGGCTGCGTCTTCTGGCTTGCTCGTCGCGAAATCGTCCAGATCACCGCCAGCGTTTCGTCCGGACTGTCGTCGTCGAGCGAGAAGGAGCGGCCGGTGAACTTGGTCGGGATCGGACCGCGCGGGCGGTCGGCGTCCTTCTTCTTCGCCTTGGCGTCCGGGCCGCGCTGCGGTTTGGCGTCAGGACCGAAGTTGCGGCTGCGCGGGCGGAGCCGGCGCGTTCGGATCGAATGGCGGGCGCGGGCCGCCGAAGCCGCCACCGGGTCGAGGTCCACTGAAGCCGCCGCCGCCGCTGAAGCCGCCAGGGCCACCCGGCGCGGGGCGCTGAACCCACCCGGACCGCCGGGACGCGGGCCGCTGAAGCCACCCGGACCGCCGGGGCCACGATCTTCGCGCGCGCGGGCTTCGCTGACGGCCAGCGGCCGGCCGTTGAAGGGCTACGCCGTTGAAGCGCTGAATCGCCTGCTCGGCGTGGCCGCGATCGAGATACTCGACGAAGGCAAAACCGCGCGGGCGACCTGTTTCCCGATCGACGGGAAGCACGACCTGCGAGGGCGGAGCGACAGTACCGAAGTAGGTGCGAAGGTCGGCCTCGGTCGTGCTGTACGACAGGTTACCGACGAACAGCCGGACAGCCAATCAGATCTCTCCTTGACGATGGGGGAATGGACGTGGAATCCGCGAATGGGGGCGTGCAGGCGAAAAGACACGGTGGGCAAGCGAAGCTTAGTCGGAAAACCTTACCTGAAGTTCGCGGCCAATGGCAAGCGGCTATAGTAAGGGCCGAGGGTTGTCAATGTGCGGCATTGACGGCGTCGATCTTGACCCTGGCGCTCGTCGCCAGCCTCGGTTCCGGAGCGCTGCGCCGCGGGAGGTCGCCGCGTCGATCACGCCACGATGACCTCCGCGAGTGGCTGACCTATCTCGCGTCGGACGAGCTGCAGGGACGCGCCGTCTACACCGAAGGGCTTGGCCTCGCCGCCGGCTACATCCAGACGCACCTGCAGGACTGGGGGCTCAGCCCGCGAGGCGACAACGGCACGATTCCTGCAGACCGTCCGGTCGGAGCGTGAAGGCGACGAGCCACTCCATCGGTCACGGTGCAGGTCGGCAAGGAGACGCGCACGTTCAAGGACGGCGACGGCATCACCTTCCCGCGGTATCGCCGGCTCGCAAGCAGATCCTGTCACCGTCAACCGCGTCGAGTTCGCCGGCTACGGCCTGGACGCCCCGGGCGCCGCACTACTATCGCGACCTCGCAGGCAAGGAGCGTGGCGCGGCGGTCGTTTTCCTCGGCGCGGAAGGCCCGAAGGCGCTCGAGAGCGACCTCGGCGCGACGCCTGCTCGCCGGTCGCGGCCGCTACGCTCACCGACCAGATGGGAGCGAGCGCCGCCATCGCCGTCGCGGCACCGTCACGGCGGACCGCCGGCACCAGACCACCGGCCGGCCGTCAGCGCGCCCCGACTTCACCACGGCCGCAGCGATTCGACCAGCCGGTACCGCCGGCATGACCGCGAGCGACGCGTTTCTTCGAGTTCCTCTTCAGCCAGCGCGCCGGTGCAGTACGACGAGTTGCGACGCAGAGGGCCGAGCCCGCGAGCCGCTCACCGGCTTCCGCCTCGACGAACGTCACGATCACCTTCAACGTCGATCGCCGACTACAGCGTCGCTGCGTACCCAGCTGACGCAGAACGTCGTCGGCATCGTCGAAGGCAGCGACCCGCGACTTGAAGTCCACGCTACGTCGCCGTCGGCGCGCACTACGACCACGTCGGCTACGCCGAGAGCGAGCTGACCGATGACGGCCAGCGCCCATCGCCGCCGGGCCGCGTCACCGCCGGGCGGAAATCAGGATCGGATCTGGAACGGCGCCGACGACGATGGGTCGGGAACGGTGGCGCTGATGGCGTTGGCGCGGGCCTTCGCGCAGGGACCGCGGCCGAAGCGATCGCTGCTGTTCGTCTGGCACGCCGGCGAGGAACGCGGGCTGCTCGGCTCGCGATATTTCGTCGATCACCCGACCGGTGCCGCTCGAGCAGGTCGCCGCGCAGCTTGAACATCGACATGATCGGCCGCAACCGCGACGACAAGACGACGAAGCGAACACCGTCTATCTCGTCGGATCCGATCGCATCAGCACGGAACTGCACCAGATCAGTCGTGACGCCAACGCGGCGCTGTCGATCAGCCGCTGACGCTCGACTACGAGATGAACGATCACGACCGACCCCGAGCAGTTCTACTATCGCAGCGATCACTACAGCTATGCGGCGAAGGGCATTCCGTCGGTCTTCTTCACCACGGCGCTCCATCCCGACTACCACGCCAACACCGACGAGGTGTCGAAGATCGAGTTTCGGAAGCTGGCGCGCGTCGACCGAGCTGGTCTACGAGACCGCCGTGCGCGCTCGCCAACCTCGATCAGCGCGCCGGCGCGCGACAACAGGGGCCGCGAGCCGGGAAGGGCACCACGTAAGTGACGCGTCCGCTGCTGATCATCTTCCTCACGATCTTCGTCAACCTGGTCGGCTTCGGCATCATCATCCCGCTGCTGCCGTTCTACGCGGAGACGTTCGGCGCATCGCCGCTCGACCATCGGCCTGCTGTTCGCGGTCTTCTCGCTGTGCCAGCTGATTGCGTCGCCGACGCTCGGCGATCTGTCCGACCGCTACGGACGCCGCCCGGTTCTGATTTTCAGCCTGCTCGGCACGGTCGTCAGCTTCGTGATGTTGGCGATGGCGCAGTCGCTCGCCGATGCTCTTCGCCGCGCGCATCGTCGACGGCCTGTCGGGCGGAAACATCTCGACCGCGCGCGCCTACGTCGCGGACGTCACCGAGCCGAAGGATCGCGCGCGGGCCTACGGCATCATCGGCGCGGCGTTCGGACTGGGCTTCATCTTCGGACCGGCGCTGAGCGGCATGCTCGCCGCGCTACAGCTACACCGCGCCGATCTGGGCGGCGGCGGGGCTGACGCTGGTCGGCGACGCTGATGGCGTGGTTCTGGCTGCCCGAGACCGTGCATCGCGCGGCGGCTGGAACCGGACATGCCGTTCCGTAACCTCGCGGAGATGCTGCAGCGTCCCGGCCTCCGGCGCATGCTCGTCATCGACTTCGTCTATTGGTTCGCGTTCGCGATTTTCCAGACGACCTTCGCGCTGTTCGTGGCGCGGCGCTTCGGGTTCGATGTGCCGCAGACCGGCTATTTCTTCGCGGCGTTCGGCATCCTCGGCGCGATTGTCCAGGGCGGGTTCATCCGGCCGGTCGTGCAGCGGCTGGGCGACAAGCCGACGTTCATGCTCGGCCTCGTCTGCGCCGCCGTGGGACTGGTCGGCGCGACGTTCGCGCACACGGTCGCGCTGTTCGCCATCGCGCTGGTGCCGCTCGCGTTCGGCATCGGCTTCGGCCATCCCACCGTGTCGAGCCTGGTCAGCCGGGCGGGCGCGTCAGGACGAGCAGGGGCGCGTGCAGGGCGCGGCGGGCGCGGTCGAAAGCCTGGGTCGCGCGCTCGGACCGGTGTGGGGCAACGCCGTGCTGCAGCGCTTCGGCGAGACGATGCCGTACCTGTCCGCGGCTGCCTGCCTGGCGCTCACGCTCGTCCTCAGCCTGACCTACCGGGTGACCGACTCGTACGTGCGGGCAAGGCAGGCAAGGGTGGGCCGGGCACTCCGATAGCCTGCCTCACGACGCCAGACGACGAGCGCGTGCTGCTCTGTGTCCTGAGCGTTCAGTCACAGTTCCAGGTGGCCATGGCGAATCCGGTCTCGAAGCGGCTCGTTCCCGGGCTGACCCACGACGCGGCCTTCCTCGACCGCCTCGCGCTGCACATCGCCGAGTTCTCGATCGGCGGTATCAGGGCCATGCGGGACGCGCAGAGTCGCAAGTCGTCGGCCACAAGTCGCAGGTCGAGAGCCGCACGCGCGCGTTGACGCTCGGTCCTGTGACTGGCTACTTGCGACCTGGACTTGTGACTGATCACGACCAGCCCCCGTCGAATCGCCTGGCGGACGGCATCGGTGCGGTTCGCAGCGCCGAGCTTGCCGCAGATCGCGGCGGCGTGGAACTTCACGGTCTGATCGCTGATCCCCAGCCTCGCCGCGATCACCTTGTTCGATAGCCCTTCGACCAGCAGGTCGAGCACCTGCAGTTCTCGCGGTGTCAGCGGCTCGGATGGTGCCTCGTCGTCGTCCTCGTCACGCGCCGCGACCACGATGGCGTCGGCGACGACGCGTGAACCACGCGCCGCGCTCATGGTGACGAATTCTGCGGCCACGTCGACATGCTCCGCGAGCAGCTGCAGACGCAGCCGCTCGCGCTCATCCGGCAGGCCGACCAGCAGGACCCGCATCAGCGTTCCGGACGCTCCTGCGGCGTGACGACCAGTGTGGCGGTGGATGCGCCGCGGAGCACCCGCAGCGACACGGCACGACCCGCGCTGTCGCCGACGAGCAACGCGAGCAGGTCGTCGGGCGACCGCACCGGCGTGCCGTCGAAGTCGAGCAGCAGGTCGCCGATGAGCACGCCTCCCTGTTCGGCCGGGCTTCCCGTCGTCACGCCGACCACCAGCAGCGCCGACTCGCGCGCTTCGCCTCGCTGCTGCGCCGCCGGGAGCGCCGCCGGCTGTCCTGCGATGCCGAGCCAGGCGCGGGTGGGCCGGCCGTGTTCGAGGACCGATGCGATGGTCTTCCACGCGAGCGCCGCAGGGATGACCACCCCAAGTCCGCGTATGGCGGTGGCGGTGGCGATGCCGACCAGCGCGCCGTCGGTGCCGACGAAGGCGCCGCCCGCAAAGCCGTCGTGCATCGGCGCCGTGGTGCGGATCACCTGTTCGATGGCGCGCCGGCGGCCTGTGGCGAGCGGTCCGCCGATGACGGCGATGGTGCCGACGCTGGCCGTCACCGCATTGCTCCACGAGCGTGCGATAGCCACAGCGAGGTGGCCGACGCGAGCCGGCGCGCCCGCAGGCGCCAGCACCGGAGCCGTGAGGCCAGGCACGCGAAGGACGGCGAGGCTGGTTGCCGGATCCCAGCCGGCCAGTTCTGCCTCGAAGAGTGTGCCGTCGGCCTGCCGCACGTGCAGGCCATCCTCACGACCCAGCGTCCGCGCCAGCGTTGCCACCACACCGTCCGCGTAGACCACGCCGCTCGCGGGGCGTCGGCGTCCATGCACCTGAACCACCGAAGCGGCCGCGGCATCCACCACATCTGCGAATGCATTCGAGATCGACGTGAGCACGGTGTCTCCTGCCATCAGTGACCCTCCGAGCGCATCGTGGCAGACGCCGGAGCCGCGCACATCACCCAGTGGGGGAGGATGATCGCCCGTGCGAGCGAGGGCAACGGTTCTGGCAGTAGGATCACGTGAATGGCCGACACCTGGATCGTCGAGGCGGCCGACGCCGGGCTGCGCCTCGACAAGTTTCTCGCCGCTGAGGAGCGGCTTGGCTCGCGCGGGCGCGCGTCGGAGGCGCTCGAACGAGGCAAGATCTTCCTGAATGACGCCGAGGCAACCCCGAAGGATGCACGGTTCAAGTTGAAAACCGGCGACGCGGTCCGTCTCTGGATGGATCGTCCGGGCAGCTCCCGCCGCGTGTCGCAGCGTCCGCCGAAGGCCGGTGAACTGCCGATCGTCTACGAGGACGAAGCGCTGGTCGTGGTGAACAAGCCGGCCGGGCTGCTGACGGTGCCGCTGCCGCGGCGCGAGGAAGCAGCGTCGGTCGAGAACGCCCTCGTCGAACACCTGCGGTCCAAGGGCCGGACGGCGCCCGTTCGTCGTCCACCGCATCGACCGCGACACCTCAGGGCTGGTGATGTTCGCCACCCGGGCCGATGCCCAGGCCAGACTCAAGGACCAGTTCCGCCGCCACGAGGCGGAGCGCATCTACCTGGCCGCGGTCTACGGCGTGCCGTCGCCGCCGAAGGGAACGTGGCGGGATCACCTCGTCTGGGACCAGGAAGCGCTGATTCAGAAGGAAACCAGCGTCAGGGACCCGCGCGCCAGCGAGGCAAGCTGCGACTACGAGGTGCTGGAGACCTTCGACGGGGCGTCGCTGATCGAGGTGACGCTGATTACGGGACGACGCAACCAGATCAGGCTGCAGGCGCGACTTCGGGGACATACCCTGATCGGCGAACAGCGATACGTCTACGGGCCGCATGACCTTCGGAATGTCGAGTTCGAGCGGCAGGCGCTGCATGCCTGGCGGCTCGGCTTCGCGCATCCCCTGACCGGCCGGCCGATGCGGTTCGAAGCCCAAATGCCGCCTGATATGGAAGGGCTGATCGACACCCTTCGGTCGAATTCTTAGTCGAACGCCAGTTTCGGGGATCCTCCCAAGGGCCGTACCGGTCTAAGATGTTGAGGGAGTTCCTATGGCAAAACGGTCTTCGTCCGGCGCAATTGTCTGCCCCCGGTGCGGTGTTCCCAGCGCGAAAGTCATTGGTCGCTCGGAATCGCTGCCGGTGATCTACCTGCGTTGCGACGACTGCGGCAGAACCTCGATCTCGCCCGAGTAAGCCTTACACAATTAGAGGGGCTGGCACGGACCTGTAACCGGCCCGCCCCTTTTCCTTTTCACCTGAAGCGCCTCCTCCGCACAAGTGCCCAGCATTTGGCGGAATTTGTCCTGTGTGCTTCCGGCATGCTTCCAGCATTGATGCGTCGCGTTCCTCCTCGTGGACCCGACCATCATGGACGCTGCTGCTCGCCGTCATCCTCTCCCCGACTCTACCCTCGTCGTCTTCGAGGACGGCCTCGGCCAGCGTACACGGCGCGCTGACACGGCCGGAGGACCGGCCGTCGAGGTGCTCCACCTGCGTTGTCGTTTGCCACCGTGCCCTCCTTCGAGTTCGCGCTGCGGGAGCGGGCCGGTCGTCTGGACGCGTTCCGTCACCCGTCGTTCGTTCGGGTGCGCGGGGTGGAGAGGAGCAGCGGTGACGACCCGCTGCTCTCTGTCGTATCGGACGCGGTAGCCGGTCTGCGGCTCTCGACGGTGCTGGCTGGTGCACAGGCTCGGCGGATCCCGCTCGACATCTACGCCGCTCTCTGTCTTGTGCGGCAGCTCGTTACCGGCATGGCCATGCTGCACGGGGGCGTACGTGAACTGGCGCACGGGACCATCGCAGCCGAGCGGCTGATCGTCGCGCCACAGGGCCGCCTGCTCATCGCCGAGCCGGTGCTCGGCGGCGCCATCGAACAGCTTTGCCTGCCGCGCGAACGCTACTGGCGCGAACTGCGAGTGGCCGTGCCGCCCGGTCTAGGGCGGGCCCGTCTCGATGCGCGAACGGACGTCCTGCAGCTCGGCCTGGTCTCGCTGGCGCTCGTCCTCGGCCGCCCGCTCCGCGACGATGAGTTTCCGCTCCGGATTGAAGAACTGGTGTCGTCGATCTGGGCGGTGTCGCCGCGTGGTGGTTTCGAGCCGCTTCCTCCCGGCCTGCGCGGGTGGCTGTCGCGTGCGCTGCAGCTCGACCCTCTGCGAGCCTTTGCGTCACCGGCGGACGCAAGGGTCGAGCTTGACGCCATGCTCGGCGACAGCGAGCTGATGTCGTCTCCGTCCAGCCTTAAGGCCTTCCTTGTTCGCTACCGGGCCGGCGACACGCCCGCTCCTGCCGTCGCGCCAGCCGGGCCGCTGCCTGCGTGCGGTGCCGGTACGCACTCGTGCGGGCACCGACAGTGGCAGTCCAGTCCGATGGACGGCGTGGCGTTGGCTGGCTGCGGGGATGGCCCTGCTGGTTCTCGCAAGTGCCGGAGCCGGCCTCATCGCGCGCCGGTCCCGGCTGATTGGCGGGGCGGTGGCCGGGCCGGGAACACTCACCACGACCCCTGCGGCGAAGACGGGGCTGGCGCCGCCGGTTCAGCGCTGAGTGGCGGCTGCCGGGTCGTTTTTCTGGCGCGCCTCACGATTGGCGCGGAGCAGTTCCACCACGTCAGTGTGATTGCCCCTGGCGGCGAAGAGCCAGGCGGACTGATCGAGCGTGTTCTTCAGTTCCATGTCGGCGCCTTTTGCGAGCAGCAACTCGACCAGGTCTGCGAAGCCCTCTCCAGCCGCGCGCATCAGCGCCGTCTCCCCCTCCTCGTTCGCGAGATTCACGTTCAGCCCCCTGGAGAGCAGGAGGTCGACGCCGGCGGCGCAATTGGCACCTGCGGCCAGGATGAGCAGGTTGTCGCCATTCAGGGCAGACGTGAGATTGGCGCCAGTCGACAGGAGGGAGGTGGCGAGTGGCATGCGGCAGGCGCGCATCGCATACGCCAGCGCCATGTCGGCACCCTTCGTCACGCCAGCCTTCTGCAGCACTGCAACGACCTCGTCGTGCCCGGTAGACGCGGCATAGACCAGCGCGTTCATGCCGTTCTCATCCTCGAGCTGCGGATCGGCCTTCCTGTCGAGCAGCAGCGCGGTGACTGCTTCGTTGCCGCCGAGCGCCGAGGCCATGAGGGCGGTGCGGCCGGCGCGGTCGCGCAGCGCCGTATCGGCCCCGCCGTCCAGCAGCGCGTCGGTCGCCTGCGCATGTCCGCCATAGGCGGCGGCGACGAGCGCGGTGGCGCCGTCGTTGTTGGTGTCGTCGATGTTCGCGCCCTTCGCGAGCAGCGCGCGGATTGCGCCGGCCCGGTTCGATGAGGCGGCTGACATGAGCGGCGTAATGCCGTCCTTGTCCTTCGCGTTCACGTTCGCGCCAGCCGCCACGAGCGCGTTCACCGCATCGGTGTGTCCCTCGTGCGCAGCCACGGTGAGCGCCGACTCGCCGTCCTGGTCGGCTGCGACGTTCGCGCCCCCCTCGGCAAGCGCGCGGATGATGTCAGCCCGTCCATACAGCGCCGCGATGCCGAGCGCTGTCATGCGCGAGTCGCCTGGCGCGTCGAGCGGCGTCCTGGCGGCGATGGCGGCACGGACCCGCGCGAGGTCGCCGTTCATCGCGGCCATCTGCAGTTGCACGGTGGAGTCGGACGCGGGTTCCGGCGGAGCCGCCGTCTGCGCCGCGCCACAGCGCGCCACAAGGGCAAACGTCAGCAGTAGTCCGAGCGTCATACGAATGAAGTGGATGGGCACAACTCGTGAAGTATAGCGAAGGTAGTGTTGCGGGGGTGGGTACCGTATGGCAAAATTCCACTCTGAGAAGGTCGGTTTGCGCACGCCTACGGATCCGCAGTACCGGACCTCGCGGCTGTCGTGGACTCAGCAATGGATTAGGAGAGCGGGATACATGTACCGCGTTGCATCGTCAGTGATCGTCGGCTTCGGCATCGTCATTGCGACCATGGCCGGGCTCAGCGCCCAGAACCCTGGTGGCAGTGCCGCAGGCAAGGGGCTCAAGAATCCCGTCGCCTCGGGAGCCGAATCGATCGCCACCGGCCAGGCGGCCTATGCCAAGAACTGCCGCTACTGCCACGGACCGGAAGCCAAGGGCAACGGACCGATGGCTCCGCGCGATACCCACCCGTCGGATCTGACCGACATAAAGTGGGATCGCGGCGCCACCGACGGCGAGATCTTCCTCGTCATCCGCGACGGCGCCGGCCCCGACATGAAGATGAAGGGCTACAAGGGCCGCCTGACGGACAACGAAATGTGGAGCATCGTGAACTACCTCCGCAGCGTTGGTCCGAAGAAGAAGTAGACCACCGCTCGACCACCGCACGCCACAACGGGCGCCCCTCCGGGCGCCCGTTTTCTTTTTTTCCCCTCCCATCCCTTACACTGCGTCTCGCCGAGCCGAATGTGGCCGGTCCACAGGAGCCTCCCGATGCGTGTCCGATGCCTCTCCGCGCTCGCTGCTGTCGTGACGACGCTCGCCCTGCCCGCCGTCGTTCGTGCCCAGGCGCCCGATGGCGCCGGCGTGTTTCGCGGCAACTGCGCCACCTGCCACGACGGAGCCGCGACGTCGCGCGCGCCGTCGCCCGAGCAGTTGCGGGCCCGTTCGCCGGAGTCGATCATCGCGGCCCTTACCGGCGGTGCGATGCGCTACCAGGGGCTGTCGCTGAGTGGTGCCGAGCGACGAGCCGTGGCGGAATACCTGACGGGAAAGATTGTCGGGGCCGAATCGAGGGTCGATCCGGCGATCGGCCGCTGCGCCGCTCCGTCGCCGCTGACGCATGTCGCCACGGCGCCGGCCTGGAACGGCTGGAGCGCCGACACCGCGAACACGCACGCCGTTTCGAAGAAGACCGCGGGCCTGACCGCCGCCGACCTGCCGAAGCTGACGCTGAAGTGGGCGCTCGGACTGCCGGAAGCGACCGCGGCCTGGGCGCAGCCGACGATCGTGGGCGGGCGGCTGTTCGTCGGCAGCCAGAACGGTACCGGTCTACTCGCTCGACGCGAAGAGCGGGTGCGTGGCGTGGATCTTCACCGCGCTGGGCGGCGTGCGCGGCTCGGTCAACGTCGGCCCGCGGCCAGGAACGCAGGACGCCTTCAACGCCTACTTCTCCGACCAGAAGGGCTACGTCTACGCCGTCGATGCCAATAGCGGCGCCGAGGTGTGGCGCGTGCAGGTCGATCCGCATCCGCTCATCAGGCTTACTGGCTCGCCAACGCTGTACCAGGATCGGCTCTACGTGCCGACCTCGTCGTACGAGGAAGTGGGGAAGAGCGCCACCTACAACTGCTGCACCTTCCGTGGTGCCGTCTTGGCGCTTGACGTCCGCGACGGCAAGGCGATCTGGCGCGCGTATCCCATCCCGGAGGAACCGAAGCTGATGGGCAAGCGGCCGGATGGCGGCGAATCGTGGGGACCGTCGGGCGGCGCGATCTGGTCAGCGCCCACAATCGACGCGAAGCGCCGGCTCCTCTACGTCGGCGTGGGCAACACCTACAGCGGCAAGGAATCGCAGCCGGGGACCGATGCGATCGTGGCGTTCGATCTGAAGACCGGCGCTATGAAGTGGTCGCAGCAACTGGCGCCGGGCGACGTGTACGGCTGTCGCAACGGCGAGGCGAACTGCGGCACGCAGCAGGGTCCCGACTACGATTTCGGTGCTTCGCCAGCGATTGCGACGCTTCCAGGGGGCAGGCAGCTCATCGTCGTCGGTCAGAAGTCGGGCGTCGGTTTTGGTCTCGACCCCGACGAACGGCGGCAAGGTGCTGTGGCAGTATCGTGCCGGCCAGGGCGGCTCGCTCGGCGGCATCGAATGGGGCGTCGCGACCGACGCCGAGCACGCCTACTTTCCTGTGGCCGATCAGAATCGCCCGAACCCTGGCGGGCTGCACGCCGTGTCGCTCGCCACCGGCGCGCGCGCGTGGTTCGCGCCGCCGGTCGACTCGCTGTTGTGCGGCGCGAAGGGCCGGCTCTGCAACGCCGCGCAGTCAGCGGCCATCACAGTCATTCCGGGTGCCGGTGCTGTCGGGTTCGTTCGATGGCGGCCTGCGCGCCTACTCGACGACGGACGGTGCGCTGCTCTGGCTGCTCGATACGAACCGCGAGTACCTCACCGTGAACAGCGTCCGTGCGCGCGGCGGTTCGCTGAACGGCCCGGCGCCAGTCGTTGTCGACGGTGTGATGTACGTGAACTCGGGCGACTACCGCGCGCGGCCCGGTAACGTGCTGCTCGCCTACGGCTTTGACTGAGTTGCGGGCCTGCAGGACGTAGCGGCCGACCTTCAGGTCGGCCCGTCAGCTCACCTGAAGGTGCGCGGCTTCGACCGGTGTTGATACGTCACAGAGGAGGTGGCCGTGAAACGAGTGTGGTTCTCCGTGCTCCCCGCGCTGCTCGTCGGCGCGCTCTACGTCGGCCAGCGCTCCGGCGCCACCGCGCAGCAGCCACCGGCTACTGTCTCGCCGCAACCGGCGCCGTCGCCGGTGACGGTGCCCGAGATTCCGTTCGACGCCGCCACTGACGTCTTGAAGTATTCGCCCGACATGAACCTGGGCGAGGTGCTCGGTGTCGCCATCAACTCGAAGAATCACCTGGTGGTGCTGAACCACCCAGGTAGCCCGACCGCCGGACCACTCTACGGTAACGCGTCGACCCAACTTCTCGAGTTCGACCTCGCGACCGGGCGCTTCGTCCGTGAAATCGGGAAGAACGTCTACGGCCTGGGGTATGGTCACGCCATCCGCTTCGACCGGCACGACAATCTGTGGGTTGTCGACAAGGGGACCAACGCCGCGGTCCGCTTCAACCCGGCGGGCTACGTCACAATGAACCTCGGACGACGGCCCGAGGGTCCCGACGATCCCGAGGAGTCGTGGTTCCGCACCGGGCGCGGCAGCACGCCGCCGCCGGCGGCGCAGGACGGCTACTTCCGCGGCCCGACCGACATTGCGTTCGATTCCAACGACAACCTGTACATCAGCGACGGCTACACCAACGGCCGCGTG
Source organism: uncultured Acidobacteriota bacterium (assembly GCA_963722395.1). Lineage (GTDB taxonomy): Bacteria > Acidobacteriota > Vicinamibacteria > Vicinamibacterales > CAVVIG01 > CAVVIG01. Next base: position 249,210 of record CAVRLS010000004.1, read on the forward strand.
GCGAAGTTCACGAAGGGTGGCGCGTGGGCTGGGTCGTGGGGCACGCGCGGCACGGGCGGCCCGCACGGCGACCAGAACCCAGGGCAGTTCAACACGCCGCACAACATCGCCGTCGACCGGCAGGACAACGTCTACGTCGCAGACCGCAACAACCGCCGTATCCAGGTGTTCGACGTCAACGGCACCTTCAAGCGCTTCATCTTCCTGAACGCCACCTACGACAAAACCCACCACCCGGTGCTCGGAAATCTCCCCGCGAACCCACCGGACGAGACGCAGCCGTGGACGCTCTGCATCACGAACGGACCCACCCAGTACCTGTACAGCTCGGACTCCGAGCCCGGCCGCATCTACAAGATGACACTCGACGGAAAGATCGTCGGCACGATGGGGATGTCGGGGCGGGATGACAAGCAGTTCAACTGGATTCACGCGCTGGCGTGCCCGACGGATGACACGCTCTACGTGGCGGACATGAATAACTGGCGCGTGCAGAAGCTGACGCTGCACGAGGGACGGGCCACACGCCAGGGCGCTCGCTGACGCAGGCGCGTGCCCATGCCCGCCGACATGCCTGACGTGCCAGCCTCGGGTCACGCCGACACCGGCCTCGTGGCGCGCTTCGCGCTCGCGCTGACGGCGTGGACCGAGCGCTGGGTGCCAGACGCCTTCGTCTTCGCCCTGCTTGCCACGCTCGTCGTCGTCGGTGCGGGCGTCGCCGCGACACCGTCGACCGCCGCTGAGGTGGTCGAGGCGTGGGGGCGCGGTTTCTGGGATCTCATCCCCTTCACCCTCCAGATGGCGCTGGTGATCATCACCGGTCACGTGCTGGCGACGTCGGCGCCGATGCGGCGCCTCATTCATGCGGTGGCCGGGTGGCCAGCCACGCCGAAGGGGGCCGTGGCGCTGGTCACCGCCTTCGCCCTGGCGAGCTCGTGGTTCAACTGGGGATTCAGTCTCGTGTTCAGTGCGGTGCTGGCTCGTGAGGTGGCCCGCCGTGTCGAGGGGGTGGATTACCGCGCGCTGGCGGCCGCCAGCTTTCTCGGGCTGGGGAGCATCTGGGCGCAGGGGCTGAGCGGGTCGGCCGCCTTGCAAATGGCATCTCCCGGTGCGCTGCAGCCAGCGATCCGTGACATCGTGGCGCACGGCGGCCTGGTGCCCGGCGGCATCATCGGCTTCACGCACACGATCTTTCTCTGGCAGAGCCTTGTGTCAGTGGCCGTGGAACTCGTGGTGGTGACCAGTGTGATGTGGCTCGCCACGCCGCCCGCGTCGCGCGCGAAGACGGCGCAGATGCTCGGCATCGATCTGGGAGCCGGGGAAGTCGCCGACCCGCGGCGGCCAGCGGTGGTGCCGCCCGGGGCCTGGCTCGAACACTCGCCGCTTCTGACGTGGGTGATCGTGGGCCTCGGCGTCTGGTACCTGGCGCTGTACTTCGCGCGAGCAGGCGACCCGCTGAACGCGCTGAACCTGAACATCCTCAACCTGATGTTCCTGCTGGCCGGCTTCCTGCTGCACGGTACCCCGGCGCGGCTGATGCACGCGGTGCAGGCCGCGACGCCTGCCGTCTGGGGCGTCATCCTGCAGTTCCCGTTCTATGCCGGCATCGCCGGCGTGATCACGTCCACCCACCTCAACGAGCAACTGGCCACGCTCTTCGTCCGCGCCTCGACGCCCACCACCTTCCCGCCCCTGGTTGCCATCTACTCGGCGGTGCTCGGGGTGTTCGTTCCGTCCGGGGGCTCGAAGTGGGTGATCGAAGCGCCATACGTCATGGCCGCCGCGCACGATCTGAAGGTGCACCTGGGCTGGGTGGTGGCAGCCTACGACCTCGGGGAAGCGCTGGCGAACCTGCTGCAACCGTTCTGGATGTTGCCGATCCTCGGGCTGTTCCAGCTCAGGGCGCGCGACGTGATGGGCTACACGTTGGTGGTGTTCGCTGTGCTGCTCCCCATCGTGTTGCTGATGGTGACGCTGCTCGGGCGCACGCTGCCCTACCCGCTCTGATTGCGCGAGGGGCGTCGCACCCCGTCTTTACGCTTCCCTCACGGCGCCGCAGTCGGACAATCGAGTACACTTTAACGCCCGTTCGTTCGGACGGGTACTTCCTGTCGGAGGCTGATTGGATCTGTTCCCCATCGTGACAGCACCTCGTCGCGACCCTGTCACCCGCCTGCCTTTCATCGTCGCTGCCGTCATCTGCGGTGCGGTGGACGGGAGCGTGAACAGCCGGGCCTTCGTGTCCTCATTCCCGAAATTCCCGCGGTCGATGGTTCATGAAATTTTGCACGACCTTGACGACGAAGCTCTGCTGTGTCCTGCTTGCCCTCCTGTGGTTCCCGTCGCCTGCCGTGGCACAGCGCCGCCCCGCCCAGCCCCCTACGGCCACCACCCCAGCCGCGGATGAGGACCCCCAGGCGCCAGTCGCGCCTGAGGTGATCGCGCGCGGCGAGAACGGCCGCGTGGTGGTGCGTGCCACCCGCGTTGCCGAGCCGCTCCGCATCGACGGGCGCCTCGACGAGGAGATCTACTCCCGGACGAAGGCGATCACCGGCTTCATCCAGACGCTGCCCGCCGAGGGGCAGGCGGCGACGGAACGGACGGAAGCCTGGATCTTCTTCGACGACAACTTCATCTACGTCACCGGCAAGTGTTACGACTCGGCTCCACCCGAGCAGTGGACCGCGAACGAGATGCGGCGCGACACGAGCCAGCTGCGCCAGAACGACATGTTCGGCGTCATGTTCGACACGTACCACGACCGCCGGAACGGCTTCAACTTCTACACGAACCCGCTCGGGGGGTTCGCCGATCAGTGGATTACGAACGAGGGCAACCCGAACACCGACTGGAACCCGGTGTGGCAGGTGCGCACGGGCCGCTTCGACGGCGGCTGGACCGCTGAACTCGCCATTCCGTTCAAGTCGATCCGTTACAACGCCGGCCGCAACCAGCACTGGGGGGTGCAGCTGCGCCGGGCGATTCGCCGCAAGAACGAGTGGACGCACCTGACGTTCGTCCCCGCGGCGACCGGCGGCTCGACCAGCATCTTTCGCGTGTCGCGCGCGGCATCGCTCGTCGGCCTCGACCTTCCGGAAGCGAGCAAGAACATCGACCTGAAGCCGTATGCGATCTCGCGGCTCACCACGGATCGGATCACGGCGGTGTCGAACGACTGGGACCCGAATCTCGGCGTCGACATGAAGGTCGGGATCACGGCCAACCTCACCGCCGACCTCACCTACAACACCGACTTCTCGCAGGTCGAGGTAGACGAGCAGCAGTTGAACCTCACGCGCTTCAGCATCCAGTTCCCCGAGAAGCGCGACTTCTTCCTCGAGGGGCGCGGGATCTTCGACTTCGGTCGCGGCGGTCCCACGGTCGGCTCGGCGGCGGGTGGCGGGGCCAGCACCGCACTCACACCGACCCTCTTCTACAGCCGCGCGATCGGGCTGAACAACGGCCGCGTCATCCCGATCATCGGCGGCGGCCGGGTCACTGGAAAGGTCGGCCGCTTCAACGTCGGCGTCGTCAACATCGCGACGAGCGACGACGAGGTGTCGGCGTCGCCGCGGACCAACTTCACGGTGGCTCGCGTCTCGCGCGACATCTTTCGGCGCAGCAGCGTCGGGCTCATGCTGACCAACCGCTCGCAGTCGGCGCTGGTGCCTGGCGCCACGAACCTCGCGTTCGGGGGCGATGCGGCTTTCTCGTTCTTCCAGAACCTGAACCTTGCGGGGTTCTACGCGCAGTCGAACACCGAGGGGCGGACCACGGACAACACCAGTCACCAGCAGCGGGCCGAATGGGCCGGTGACCGGTGGGGCACGCGCTTCGAACAGCTCCACGTCGGAAGCAACTTCAACCCGGAGGTGGGCTTCACGCGGCGCCGAAACTTCGATCGGACGTACGCCCAGGCGCGGTTCTCGCCACGCCCGCGCAGGCACTTCCGAAGTGTCCGGCAGTTCACGTATTCCGCGGAGATGGAGTACATCAAGAACGGGTTCGGCGATCTCGAGACGCGCATCCAGCAGGGGCGCTTCGCCATGGAGCGGCAGAACAGCGACATCTTCAGCGTCGAGGCCACCGACAGCTACGAGCTGCTGCTGAACCCGTTCCAGGTGGCATCAGGCATCCGCATCCCGCGTGGGGGTTACAACTTCCGGGACGCGACGGTGTCCTACCAGCTCGGGGCGCAACGCCGGTTCAGCGGCAACCTGTCGCTCAACAAGGGCACGTTCTACGACGGCGACATCACCGGCCTGACGCTGGGCAGCTCCCGCTTCGCGATCCTCAAGCAGTGGTCGGTGGAGCCGAGCATCACCTTCCAGGACGTGAACCTTCCGGTGGGCGACTTCCGCACCCAGTTGCTCCGCGCGCGCACCGACTACGCGTTCACGCCGCGCATGTTCCTGTCGTCGCTCATGCAGTACGCCACGGCGGGCAACATCTTCAGCACGAACGTGCGGTTCCGCTGGGAATACAAGCTCGGGTCGGAGCTGTTCGTCGTCTACACGGACGAGCGGGACACGACCAGGCCGGGATATCCGGACCTGCGGAACCAGGCGTTCGTCGTGAAGTTCAACCGGCTGTTCCGCTTCTGAGCCGCCGGTGAGCCGCATGGGACGTCGGATGTTGGGAGCGGCGGTGGTCGCCGTGTTGGTCACGACGCATGGCGTGGCGTCGGCGCAGCCGCCGGGCGGCGTCCTGGCGACGGCAGGCCCGACCGCCCAGGGCGCACTGCCGATGCCGATCGCTCCGAAAACGGTCATCCGCGACGGTAGTCTGGTGGTCGTCCGCGCCATCAAGCTGAGCGCGCCGCTGAAACTCGACGGCCGGCTCGATGAAGCGTTCTACTCCGAGAACGAACCGATCGACGGGTTCATCCAGACGGTGCCGAACAATGGCCAGCCGGTGTCCGAACGGACCGAGGCCTGGATCTCGTTCGACGACAGGTTCATCTACATCTCGGCAAAGCTCTACGAGTCGGTTCCCGAGTCGCAGTGGGTGGCGAACGAGATCCGTCGCGACACGAACCAGATGCGCCAGAACGACATGTTCGGCGTGCTGCTCGACACCTTCCACGACAAGCGGAATGGCTTTCACTTCTACACCAACGCGCTCGGCGGGTTCACCGACCAGCTGGTCACCGACGAGGGCAACCCGAACGGCGACTGGAACCCGGTGTGGGACGTCCGGCCGGGCCGCTTCGAGGGTGGCTGGACGACGGAGTTGGCCATTCCGTTCCAGTCACTGCGCTACAACTCCGGCAGCAACCAGACCTGGGGGCTCCAGCTTCGCCGTTCCATTCGCCGCAAGAACGAGTGGTCGCACCTGACGGCACTGCCTGCTGGCGGTGCCGGTCCGAACAGCATGTTTCGCCTCTCGCGCGCCGGCACGCTCGTCGGCCTCGACCTGCCGGCGCAGAGCGCGAACATCGACCTCAAGCCTTACGCCATCAGCGCGGCCACCACCGACCGCGTCCGCACGCCGCCTCTGAGCAACGACATCACGAGCAGTCTCGGCGGCGACATGAAGTACGGCATCACCTCGAACCTCACCGCCGACATCACCGTGCGGACCGACTTCGCGCAGGTGGAGGTGGACGAGCAGCAACTGAACCTCACGCGCTTCAGCCTGCAGTTCCCGGAGAAGCGCGACTTCTTCCTGGAGGGGCGCGGCATCTTCGACTTCGGCCGCGGTGGCGGCAGCAGCGGCGCCAGGCTCGGCTTCGGCAGCGGCGGCAACAGTGACGCGACGACGGGGGCGCCAACCTTTTTCTACAGCCGGCGTATCGGCCTCGACAGCGGACGGGTCGTTCCCATCCGCGCCGGCGGACGTGTCACCGGCCGCGTCGGCAAGTGGACCGTCGGTGCGCTGAACATCGGGACGGGCGACCAGCCGATCGCCGGCACGCTGCCCACCAACTTCACCGTCGCGCGCCTCAAGCGCAACATCCTCCGTCGCAGCAGCGTCGGCGGCATCATCAGCAATCGCGACAAGTCGGCGCTGGTGAACGGCTCGTCGAATCTCGCATACGGCGTCGACGGCCTGTTCTCGTTCTTCAACGACCTGAGCATGGGGACCTACTTCGCGAAGTCCGAGGTCGACGGCCGAACCACGGACAACACGAGTTACCAGGCGAAGTTCGATTACGCGCCGGACAGGTGGGGCGTCCGGGCGGACTACCTCGTGGTGGGCGCGAACTACAGCCCCGAGGTCGGCTTCACCAACCGCAGCAACTTCCGCCGCAGCTACGTCTCGGGGCGCTACAGCCCGCGTCCGAGGAACAGCAGGCGCGTGCGCAAGTACACGTCGGAGGGATCGTACGAGTACCTCGTCACCGGCACGACCGGGCGGCTCGAGACCCGTGTCACCACCGGCCGCTTCCTGATCGAGAAGCAGAGCAGCGATCTGATCACCGTCGTCGCGACGAACCGCTACGAGTTCCTCGCCCGCCCCTTTTCCGTTGCCACGGGCGTGACGATTCCGGTTGGCGGCTATACGTTTTCGGACGTCACGGCGAGCTACGGCTTCGGCCAGCAGCGCCGGCTGTCGGGCCTGCTGACGCTCCAGTCCGGAGCGTTCTACGACGGCACCCTGAACGCGGTGAGCTTCGGTACCGGCCGCTTTGCCATTCGCTCGAACTGGTCGCTCGAGCCGACGATGACGGTGAGCCACGTCGCGCTGCCAGTCGGCACGTTCACCACCACCGTGCTGGTGGCACGCACCGACTACGGGTTCTCGCCGCGCCGGTTCATCAGCGGCCTGCTGCAGGTACTCGTCGTCGACGCGCGTGCTCAGCGCGAACTTCCGCTTCCGCTGGGAGTACCGGCCTGGAAGCGAACTGTTCGTCGTCTACACCGATGAGCGCGACACATTGAAGCCGGGCTATCCCGACCTGCGGAATCGCGCCCTTGTCGTGAAAGCGACGCGGCTGCTTCGGTTCTAGACGGGCTTTGGGCCTCGGGCTTCTGGCGACGTCGGCTTCCGGCCTGCAGTCGACGGCCCCGGAGCCCAGAGCCTGAAGCCGAGAGCCTGCATCGACCCCCTCTGAAAGGACTGACGTGCGACACGGAATTCGAGCGACCGTCCTGGTGTTGATGCTGGCGCCGGTCACCTTCGCCCAGCAGCCGCCAGCGCCGGTGGCTCCTGCCGTCATCACCCGCAACGAGGCGAAGCAGGCGACCGTGCGCGCGGTGAGGGTGGCCGAGCCCCTGCGTGTCGACGGCCGCCTCGATGAAGCGGTTTACAACTCCACGCTCCCCATCACCGACTTCATTCAGACACTGCCGCGCAACGGCGAGAACCCGACCGAGAAGACGGAGGCCTGGGTGCTGTTCGACGCCCAGAACTTCTATGTCTCGGCCCGCGTGTGGGATTCGGCGCCGCCGAACAAGTGGACCGCGAACGAGATGCGGCGCGACGCCAACCAGGTGCGGCAGAACGACCACTTCGGGTTCATGATCGACACGTTCCACGACCGCCGGAATGGCTACGTCTTCTACTCCAACCCGGTGGGCGGCCGCATCGACCTGACCGAGGCCGACGAGGGGAACTCGAACGCCGACTGGAATCCGGTGTGGATTGTGCGCACGGGACGCTTCGAGGGTGGCTGGACGATTGAGATGTCCGTGCCGTTCAAGTCGATCCGCTACATGTCCGGCGACGGCCAGACGTGGGGCATCCAGATGCGGCGTGCCATCCGCCGCAAGAACGAGTGGGCGCACCTCACGCCGCTGCCGATGGTGATGGGCGGCTCACAGGGCTTCTTCCGCATCTCGGCCGCGGCCACGCTTATCGGGCTCGAACTGCCGCCGGCGAGCCGCAACATCGAGCTGAAGCCGTACGGCATCGCGCGGACCACGACCGACCGCATCGTGTCACCAGCGGTCGACAACAAGGGCGAGGCCGACTTCGGCATCGACGCCCGGTACGGCATCACGGCGAACCTCACCGCCGACTTCACCTACAACACCGACTTCGCGCAGGTGGAGGTGGACGAGCAGCAGGTGAACCTCACGCGGTTCAGCCTGCAACTGCCGGAGAAGCGCGAGTTCTTCCTCGAGGGGCGCGGCATCTTCAGCTTCGCCGCCTTCCCGACGACCGGCTCCACCGCCAGTGGCGGCAGCGCCGCGTCCACCAGCACGGTGCCGCTGCTGTTCTACAGCCGGCGGATCGGCCTCAACAACGGGCGCGTCGTACCCATCGAGGCGGGCGGGCGGGTCACGGGCAAGGTGGGGGCGGTCAGCATCGGCCTGCTCAACATCGAGACCGGCAGCGACCCGGCATCGACGTCGCCGAAGACGAACTTCAGCGTCGTGCGCGTCAAGCGCGACATCCTCCGTCGCAGCGCGATCGGCGCGATGTTCACGGGTCGTTCAGAGTCGGCCGCACGACCCGGCGAGTCGAATCGCGCGTACGGTGTCGACGGTGTCTTCAATTTCTTCAGCAACCTCACGGCGGGCGGCTTCTACGCGAAGTCACGCACGGCCGGCGCGACAGGCGACGAGGCAAGCTACCAGGCGCGAGCCGAGTGGGCGCCCGACCTCTACGGCTTTCAGTTCGAGCGCAACAAGGTGGGCGACGCCTTCAATCCCGAGGTCGGGTTCCTGCGGCGCAGCGCGTTTGTGCGGACCTACGGCGAGGCGCGCTACAGCCCACGGCCGAAGCGCATCAAGGGAATCCGGCAGATCGCGATGACAGCCAGCGTCGAATACATCGAAGGCAGCGTCAGCGGGCGCATGGAGTCGAGGCAGCAGACGGGTCGAATCAACGTCGAGCGGGAGAACAGCGATCAGTTCTCCATCGAGGGCGGGACGAACTTCGAGCTCCTGCCGGCTGCCTTCACCGTGGCACGTGGCGTCCGCATTCCGGTCGGCGGCTACGGCTTCAACGACGCCACCGTCCGCTACTCCTTTGGTCAGCAGCGGCGCCTGTCAGGTACCGGTCGCGTACCAGGCCGGACAGTTCTACAACGGCCGCATCAACGTGCTGACCGTGAGTGGCGCCCGTGTGTCGGTGACCACCCGCTTGTCGGTGGAGCCGAGCATGTCCGTGAACGCCGTGACGCTGCCGGCCGGCGACTTCACCACGACGGTGCTCCGGGCCCGCTCCGACTATGCGTTCACGCCGCGCATGTTCGTGAGCGGCCTGATGCAGTACAGCTCGAACGACCGCATCTTCTCGAGCAACGTCCGCTTCCGCTGGGAGTACATCCCCGGCAGCGAGGTATTCGCCGTCTACACCGACGAGCGCGACACGATCCAGAGCGGGTTCCCCCAGTTGCGGAACCGCGCGTTCGTGGTGAAGGTGAACAGGCTGATGCGGTTCTGAAGGCAGGGTTCTGGCTCCGGGCTTCAGGCTCTGGGCGAGGAGGGCTCGCTTCAGGCTCCTGGCTTCAGGCTCTCGGCGGACCGTCAGCCACTCCCGTGGTGTAGGCGGTCAGCCGGACCGTGTTGCGTCGAGTCGCCTGCGCCACCTGCAGCCCGCTACCGCGCCGCGGGAAACGCGCTCCTCGGCGATCTGTCTGCGGAACGCCTTCGGACGGAACGTCCGTCGTCCGGCGTGGCACTCACGCCTCCGGGGCGGTTTCCCGTCTGTCGCTCCAGACGCGGCGCTCTACGGGCTGCTGGCGTCGCAGTCGTCTCGTCGGCGGCATTGGTCCGGGTTAGCCTGACCGCGCCCGCTGCTCCGCGTAGTGTCCGGCTTCGGCCGGACCGACAGCGTCGCGTGCATAATGCTCGACAGCCTCGATGTCGTTGACCGACTACCACGCCAAGTACCTCGCGCACAAACTGACGCGCCGCGCATCGTCTATAGCCTCGACAAGCTGTCGACCGCCCTCGCGGATGCCCAGGTGGACCTCAACCCCCATCAGGTGGATGCTGCGCTCTTCGCATTCCGAAGTCCCTTCTCGAAGGGCGCAATCCTTGCCGACGAAGTCGGGCTTGGCAAGACCATCGAAGGTGGTCTCCTCCTCGCGCAGAAGTGGGCCGAACGAAAGCGCCGCCTGTTGGTGATCGTTCCAGCGAATCTGCGCAAGCAGTGGAGCCAGGAACTGCACGACAAGTTTCATCTGCCGTCCGTGATCCTGGAGACGAAGACGTTCAACGAGTCCGTGCGCGGCGGGAACCTGAATCCGCTCCAGCAGGACGCTGTCGTGCTGTGTTCCTACCAGTTCGCAAGCACGAAAGACGCCTATGTCCGGCAGACGCCGTGGGACCTGGTGGTGATCGATGAGGCGCATCGCCTGCGGAACGTCTACAAGCCGACGAACAAGATCGCCAACGCCATCAAGGACGTGGTGGCGCATGCGCCGAAGGTGTTGCTGACAGCTACGCCCCTACAGAACTCGCTGCAGGAGCTCTACGGCCTGGTCTCGGTGATCGACGACGCAGTGTTCGGTGATATCGACAGCTTCAAGCGGCGATTCGGCCGCCGCGGTCATGCTGCTGAGTCTCTGCGATCCAATGTGTCAGCCGAAGTTCTCAAGGGCATCGAGGGATTGCGACGCTACATTCAATTTAAAGGTGGCCGAGTTCGCTTTACTGATGCGGTGATAGCGGGCGCCTTCCAACGCCATCACCCAGAGGTGACCCTCGAGAAAGCCGTGTTCACCGGGGCCGCTCTCGGCCTGCTCGAGATCGCGGCACTCAGACGGTCATCATCAAGGAACCTACGGACACCATCGACAACTTCACCGACCTCAAGCAACGGCTGGCGACGATCTGCAAGCGGACCCTCCGTCGTCAGGTGCTCGAGTACGTCAAGTACACCGAGCGGCATGCAGTGGTGCAGGAGTTCTATCCGCACGCCGACGAGCAACGGTTATACGACTTGGTATCCGACTACTTGCAGCAGGCGACGCTGTACGCACTGCCGCGAGGCCAACGGCATCTGATGACGCTGATCCTGCGCAAGCTGATCGCGTCGTCGACGGCACCAACACCGACGCGCTGTCGAAGGGCATCTACCAGCGCTGGCTGACTCGACACGCCGGAACGGATCGTGTCTCAGGCTCGCCGGCTGCCGACATGCGCGCCGCGCTCGTCGAGCACTTTCGCGACGAGTCGACGATCCTGATCGCCACCGAAGCCGCGGCCGAGGGGATCAACCTTCAGTTCTGTAATCTGGTCGTCAACTACGACATGCCGTGGAACCCGCAGCGCATCGAACAGCGTATCGGGCGCTGTCATCGCTACGGCCAGAAATTCGATGTGGTGGTGGTCAACTTCCTGAACAAGGCCAACGCCGCCGACACGCGCGTCTACGAGCTGCTGGACCAGAAGTTCAAGCTGTTCAATGGTGTGTTCGGCGCGAGCGACGAGGTGCTCGGCGCTGTGGAATCTGGCGTCGACTTCGAGAAGCGGATTGCAGCCTTCTATCAGCAGTGCCGCACGCCGCAACAGATTTCGTTCGAGTTCGACGCGCTCCAGAAGGAGCTGGAAGGCGAGATCGCCCAGGGCCGGCGCGACGCACGTGAGAAGCTGCTCGACAACTTCGATCAGGATGTGGTCGAAAAGGTCCGTGTGCAGGCCAGCGGTGCGCTCAGCCGGTTTCACGACCGGCTATGGCGGCTTACCCAGCATCTGCTGCGTGACCATGCAGACTTCTCGGACGGTTTCGAGTTCAGGCTTCGGAAGAATCCCTTTCCAGGTGAACCCATTCACCCGGGTTCCTATCGGATGGGAACGGCCGTCGAAGGCGAGAACACCTATCGCGTCGGGCATCCGCTGGCGCAGCGGCTGCTCCAGGAGGCGGCCGCACTCACCACGCCATCGCGAGCCGTACGGTTCGACTATTCGCGTGATGGGCGAAAGCTCGCTATCGTCGAGCCACTCGTTGGACGCTCCGGATATCTCCGGTGTCTGCGCGTCACACTCAACTCGGCCGAGCCGGAAGATCACATAGTGGCCGTTGGTGTGCTGGACAACGGTGCCGTGCTGGAGGCGGAGCAGTGCCGCCGCCTGTTCGACCTGCCTGGGACGGCGATGAGGGAAGTCCAGGTCCCGCCCTCGTCTACCGCCGAACTCGACCGCCTCGGATCGGCGGAGGAAGCCGCGCTCCTCGATATCGCGCAGGCGAGAGGCGCGCACTGGTTCGAGGCCGAGGTGGACAAACTCGAGCGGTGGGCCGACGACCGGCGCTCCACGCTCAAGGCGGCACTCAACCAGCTCGACGACCAACTCAAGGAAGCCAAGCGTCAGGCCCGGACAGCCTCGACCCTGCCGGAGAAGCTGGAGCGGCAGCGCGAGGTAAAGCGGCTCGACTCCAGACGTCACGACGCGTGGAAGGACTACGACCAGTCCTGGCGCGAGGTGGAGCAGCGGAAGGACGACCTGCTCGACGATATCCAGCGGCAGATGTTGACGTATGTCGAACGCGTGGAATTGTTTATGGTGCGATTCTCGGTGCACTAGGCGCGTGCGTGGAGCGCGGTGCCGTCCGCATTTTCGAGTTGGCCATGTCGAAACATGCGGAGATATTCGACACGTTTGGCTAATATGTCGACCACGTGAACATGTCCGAGTCCGGCTTCGTCCCAGACCGGCCCCATAATGGTCTGCCCCTCCTGCCGCCCAGAGCGGACGTCGAGACCAGGGCTGTTCTCAAGGCTGTGGTCGAAGCTCGGGCGGCGCTTGCCGAACTCAAGCAGGCCGGGCATCTGGTGCCGAACCAGACCATCCTCATCAATACCATTCCCATACTCGAAGCGCGCGCCAGCTCCGAAATCGAGAACATCGTCACCACCACCGACCGGCTGTTCCAGTATGCCCAGGACGAGAGCCAGCCGACCGACCCAGCCACCAAGGAAGCGCTCCGCTATCGAACGGCGCTGAGGTCCGGGTTCGAGTCACTCACTGTCAGGCCGCTCAGTACGCGAACGGCGGTGGAGGTGTGCCGTACCCTTCGTGCCGTCGACGTCGACGTGCGGTCGGTGCCCGGCACCACACTCCGCCATGCCGGGAGTGGCGAGGTGGTGTACACCCCACCCGAAGGCGAACCACTGTTGCGCGACCTGCTGGCCAACTGGGAGCGCTACCTGCACGACGCCACGGACATCGACCCGATTGTCCGGATGGCCATTGGGCACTATCAGTTCGAAGCGATCCACCCGTTCACCGACGGCAACGGCCGCACGGGTCGCATCCTGAACCTGCTGTTCCTCGTCGAACAGCACCTGCTCGAACTGCCCGTGCTGTACACCAGCCGCAACATCATCACGACAAAGGCGCAGTACTACCAGCTGCTGCACGACGTCACCGTCGCCGGGCAGTGGGAGCCGTGGATTCTGTACATGGTGAACGTGCTTCACGGCACCGCCTTGTGGACGACGGCAAAGATCCTGGCCATGCGTGCGCTGCTCGAAGAGACCAAGCGACACGTGATGGCCCGGACCCCCGGCATCTACTCGCACGAGCTGGTGGAGCTGCTGTTCGAGCAGCCCTACTGCCGCATCGCCAACGTCGTCGGTGCGGGGCTGGCGCATCGACAGACCGCGTCCAATTACCTGAAGCAACTGTGCGACATCGGCGTCCTGCGCGAGCAGCGGGCCGGTCGCGACAAGCTGTTCCTGCATCCCACGCTGCTGACCCTGCTGGCGTCGGACAGCAACCACTTCGAGCCCTACGCATGACCACGGACAACAACCCAGAAACGCTGGACGGACACTCACTCGACGTGGCCGACGAGCGGCGGCGAGAGCTGCTGCGCCTGTTCCCGGAGGTGCGGACCGAAGGCGGGAAGCTCGACTTCGACAAGCTGAAGCTGGCGCTCGGTGAAGCCGTGGACGTAGGGCGCGAGCGCTACGGCATGAACTGGCCCGGGAAGGCGGAGTGCTTCCGCACCATCTGGGCCACCAGCAGCGCCACGCTGCGCCCGTGCCGAGAGGAGAGCGTCGACTTCGACACCACGCAGAACCTGCAGCGAAGGCGACAAGGTGCGCTGTGGCATGCGCCACTTCGAGGCGCTCGGCGTACCATTCGATGTGGTGGTCAGCCCCGACGAGGTTTAGGCAGCGGGTTCAGGTCTGGCCCAGAGCCCAGAGCCTGGAGCCTGCCCTTTACTTCGGCGCGACGAACCGCACTTCGAGATACGTGATCTCGCCGTTCACAACGCTGTACATGTGTGGCGACCCGGCGGGGATAATGATGACGTCGCCTTTCGTCACCTTGTGGCTCTCGCCACCGTCGATCATCGCCTCGGCCGCGGGGGCGCCCGGCTTCCGTACAACCTTCCCGCCGGTCACCACCGTGCCGGACCCATCGATGATGTAGTGCAGTTCGGTATTGCCCGGGTGCGCAATCGCGCCGTTGGCCTTCGGCCGGTGGACGATGTTGACGCGGTACTGATCGGTGAGCGCGATCGGCGACGACGCCATGTCGCTGCTCTTGGCGATGGCCGCCTTCAGCACGCTCTGCAGGTCGGTATTGGCCTTGAAGATAGCGGCCGAGCCCGGAGCCGGCGCCGGAGCGGGCTGTTCGGCTGCCGCCGGACGCGGAGCGGTCGGGTTCTGCGCGGCGGCGGTCGTTGCGAACGCAAGCACCGCCAGCATGGTCATCATCAATTTCATGGCTGCTCCCAAGGTCCGGCTGAAGCCGGACACAACATCAATCGCCCATCGCCCATCGCCCATCGCCCATCGCCCATCGCCCAGAGTGCCCCTAGAAGATCGCCAGCGCGTTGGCGGGGAAGCCGGTCCCGCCGGTGACCGGCACGGGCGCCACCGTCAGCAGGAACTCCCAGCGCTTCAGCCGCGCAGCGGCTTCTCCCACAGCTTCGAGATCCTGATTGTCGAGGATGTCGATGCCGAGCGCCGTGATGGCAAGCGTGTGCACCGGCAGGTTGATGCCCGTGACGAGCGACGGCGTCACGTCCTGCGCATCGTCGCTGCCCAGGAACGACACGCCGCGAGCTTTCAACCACGGTGCGACCGAGGCGTGATAGCCGGCTTCGTTTTGCGCCACGTTCCAGGGACCCATCTTCTCGCGGCGCGCCCAGCGTCCGGTGCGCAGGAAGATGGCGTCCCCAGGACCGATCTTCACCTTCGCGAACTTCTCCCACGCCTCGAGGTCTTCCACGAAGACCGGTGTGCCGGGCTCGAGCCACGGCAGGTTCCTCATGCGCGGGATGTCGATCAGCACGCCGCGCGTCACCACGCCGTTGCGCAGGTTGTCGACGCTCAATTGCGTGCAACCCTTTTCGGTGAGGACATCGGCGCGTGCGTGGCCGTTGTAGGTCTGGTCCTTGTAGAGAATGTGACACAGCGCGTCGATGTGGCTGTGCGCGTAGCCGTGGTAGCTGACGCTGTAGGTGTCGGTCGACCAGCCGCGGTTCATCGTGTGGTTGAACGGACTCGGGTTGTCGGCAGCCGCGTCCTTCAACGGCGAGTGCGCCAGGCCGACGACGATGCCCTCCTTTGCCAGTGCGAACGCCTTCTTGCGGGTCGCTTCAGTAATGAGGTTTGCTGCGCCGAGCTGATCGTCCTTCCCCCAGCGGCCCCAGTTCTTGATCTCGTGGAACATCCGGTCGAACTCTGCCGCGTCCTTCGGATAGCGCGCGGCCGAAGGACCAGGCGAGAGCAGCGGCGAGGCGGGCGCGGCCGGTTGCTGCGCGGAGAGGACCGACGACAGGGCGGTGGCGGTCAGCAGAGCGGGAATGAATCGCTTCATCGGAACGGGTCCTCCAGGACTGCCCGCCGCTGGGGCCGGGCGACGGAGAGTTATATCATTTGCGACGATGTTCCCGTCGATGGTGCTGCCGGCCGCCTTCTTCCTCTCCGGTGCCGCAGGCCTGATCTTCCAGGTGACCTGGCTCTATCGATGCGGTCTGGTGCTCGGCAGCAGCATGGCTGCGGTCACCGTCGTGCTGTCGGGCTTCATGGCCGGTCTTGCGCTGGGCAACGCCGCGGCGGCCGCGCGCGGTCGCCGGATCACGCGTCCCCTGCGCGTCTACGCCGCGCTCGAACTTCTGGTCGCGTTCTCTGGTGTCGTGGTCACCTACCTGCTGCCGCACACGGGTGCACTGCTGGCATCGACGACCGGCTCGAGTCCTGCGCTGAACACGCTGCGGTTCCTCGTCGCCTTCGGCATCCTCCTCGTTCCCGCAACGGCGATGGGCGCCACGCTGCCGGTGCTGGTATCGGCCCTGTGCGCGCAAGGCGCACGATTCGCCGTGGCGCTTGGCGGTCTCTACGGCTGGAACACGCTCGGTGCAGTGACAGGGGTGGTGGTGTCCGAGGTTGCCCTGGTCGATATCGTTGGCGTGACCGGCAGTGCCTGGGTCGCAGCCCTGTTGAACCTGTGTGCGGCCGCACTGGCGTTGCGGGCCGGTGCCGTGGCGGAGCCCCTCGCCCGCAGCGTCGCCGGAGAGCAACGCAGGACCGGCCCTGGCGCGTCGCTGTATCTGGCCACCGCGCTGTCCGGCGCTCTGCTGCTGGCGCTCGAAGTGGTGTGGTTCCGCTTCCTCTCGATGTACGTGCTGGTGACGACGCTGGCCACGAGCCTCATGCTGGCTGTCGTGTTGAGCGGCATCGGCCTGGGCGGACTGGCGGCGTCGGCGTGGCTGCGCCGCCGGCCCGACGTCAGCGACATCCTGCCGGCAGTGGCCTGCTCGGCAGGCCTCGCCACGCTCGGCAGCTACGCATTCTTTGGGCAGGTGACATCCGGAACCCAGGTCGGCGCCTGGACGTCGGTGCTGTGGTTTTCGCTGGCGCTCACGCTGCCGGTGTCGGCCCTGTCGGGCGCGCTGTTCACGCTGATCGGCGAGGCCCTGCCGCGCGACGGTGACGAGGCTGCGGCGGCTGGCCGCCTGACCCTGGCGAATACGGTCGGCGCCATCTGCGGACCACCAGTGGCGGCTTACGTGCTGCTGCCACGCCTGGGCATGGACGGAGCGGTGTTCGGCATCGGGGTCGCGTACGGGTTGGTGGCGCTGCTGACGGCGCGCCCCTCGCCGGGTCGCCTGCGCATAGTGGCCGCCGGGGCGCTGGTGCTGGCCGCAGCCGCGTTTCCCCTTGGCTCGCTCAACCGCGCCTACTTCACCCGCGCCGCCGCTTCATATGCCGACGACGGGTCGCGGGTGGTGGCCTCGAAGGAAGGCGTGGCGGAGACGCTGTTCGTGATGCAGCAGCAGTGGCTGGGGCAGCCGGTCTACAGCCGGTTGATCACCAACGGCTTCTCGATGTCCGGCACGGCGCTGCAGGGGCAGCGCTACATGCGCGCCTTCGCCTACTACCCGATGCTGCTGCACGACGGCCCGCTGCGGAACGCCCTGGTCATCTGCTACGGCGTCGGCGTCACGGTCGGTGCCGTGACGCACATCCCGTCAGTGGAGCAGATTCACGTCGCCGAGATCTCGAAGGACGTCGTCGCGATGAGCGACGCCATCTATCCGGCCGGATTGCGGCCGCTGGACGATCCGCGCGTTCGACTGCATCTCGAGGATGGCCGTTTCTTCCTGCAGACGACCACTGAGCGATTCGACCTCATCACCGGCGAGCCGCCGCCCCCGCGCACGCCTGGCACGGTGAACATCTACACGCGGGAGTTCTTCCAGTTGATGCACGATCGCCTGAACGACGGCGGCCTGGCCACCTACTGGCTGCCAGTGGCACGGCCGAACCCGGGCACCGACGTCAACACCATCGTCCGCGCCTTCTGCGGCGTGTTCAAGGACTGCTCACTCTGGAACGCCACCCCCTTCGACCTGATGCTGGTCGGCTCGCGAGGTCTGGCGGGCCGCCGCACCATTGAGCAGTTCGCCGCACCCTGGCAGACACCCGGACTGGAGGCGCGCCTGCGCGAGGTGGCCTTCGAGCGGCCGGAACAGATCGGCGCCACCTTCCTCGGCGATGCCGCCGTCCTGCGCGAACTGACGCGCGACACGCCCGCGCTCACCGACAATTTTCCGCACCGGCTGGCGCCGGCGCGAGGACGACCGTCACTGTCGGACCCCGGCTACGGCATCGACGACGCGGCGACCCGGATGTACCAGTCGATGCTCGATGTCCGACGCGCGCGCGACGCATTCACGGCATCGTCGTTCATCCGAGCCCTGTGGCCCGCAACGCTCATCGAGCGCACGCTGCCGTATTTCGAGGCACAGGCCGCGCTGAACCGGGTCTACTGGGAAGGGGGACGTCCGCTGCGGCAACTCGACGAACTGCACGCCGTGCTGGGCACGACGACGCTGCGCACGCTGCCGTTATGGATCCTGGGCAGCGACGACGTGAAGCAGCGGATTGCGGAAGCGGGCGGCGAGAACGGCGGTGCGACCGAGTACGCGCGCGCCCTGCGGGCGCTGTCGGGCCGCGACTACGCTGGCGCCGCGCAGTGGTTCGATCGCGCCGCGCGCAGCGGCATGGACGTCCAGACGCTCCGGCCACTGCGGGCCTACGCGTTCCTGCGGAGCGGTCAGTTCGAGCCGGCCCGACAACTCGCGGCGGCAGCGCAATCCACCAATGAGGACGAGCGGCACGCCTGGGCCTGGCTGCGCGCCCGCCTCGCACGGTAGCGGCAACGACCAACGACTATTCGGCGATGCTCACGGTCAGCAGGGGCGACCCCGAGAAGGCAGAACAGTTGTTGTTCAATTCGCCGTTGCCGTTGTTGATGCTCAGCGAGTGCACCACGATCAGCACGCAGTCCGACGTGGAGTCGAGGCCGTTGTTGAAGCTGACGTCTGCTGCGGGCATGTAGACCGCGCCGTTCACGTTGAACAGCGGCGAGTTCCTGAAGTCGGCACTGTTGGCATTGGTCTTCGGCTGGTATATGGCAATCCCGGAGTAGGAACCCGAGGTCGGGGCCGTCAGGATGATGTCGGTGTTGTTGCCCGTGGTGATGCTCGCGCCGTCGGCCAGCACCATCGTCACGCCAGACCCTTGCAGGATCGAGTTGTTCCCGAACGTAACCGCGCCGGTGAAGTAGGTGACGCCGCTGTTCAGCGTGATGGTCTTGTTGGTCCCGACGGTCAGGCTGCTGTAGCAGGTTCCGCCACCCCCAATCGGGCCGAACGACGGCGCCGGAGCACAGCCCGAGAGCGTCGGAATGGCCGGCATCTTCCCGTCGAACTGGTCATACGGCGGTGGCGAACTCCAGCGCACGTTCTCGAAGTTGTCGCAGTAGCTGCCGGTGCAACTGGCCGACGAGGCGGTGATGCCGCTGGCGTTGATGTCCGCATTCGGGTTCGTGCCTTCGAGGTTGCCGCCAGCCGCCACCGAGCAGTTCGGCATCGTCAGCGTGGTGTTGCCGAGAGTGAGCGACGACGGCGTGTAGCCGGGAGGGGCGAGCGTGACGATGCAATTCGGGCCGTTGCTGGTGCCGGCAACGGCTCGCGCCACCGGACGCAGGCTGGTCCAGCCCAGGACGGCGCCGAAGAATGTCGATGTTGTGCGTCCCACCACTACTTCGACGTAGCCGCTCTCGCCGGCGTGCAGGCCGTCATCGGGCGGGATGGTGAGGGTCACGTCGGTGTCGCCGCCGGGGTTCGGTGCGAAGCCATGCATGACGACCTCGCGGTTCGCGTACGCCTGGAGGTTCGAGCCCGCGCCACGCCATAGTTCCCACGCCGCCGATTTGGCAGCGGCGTCAGCGGCGGACGCCAGCCGGTTGCGTTCGGTGAACATGAACGACGCATCGATGGCGAGCGCCGTGATGCCAAGCAGGACGACCATAGAGAGCGCAGTAAGCAGCAGGATGCTGCCCCGTTCCGGGCGATTCGCGTGCATCGTTGTCTCCGATGATCGCGAGTATACGAACGCGTGTTGGGTTGCGGTGGGAATCGTGGAATCTGCTGACTAGCGGATTTGCGCCGCGACTTCTGCCTGCTGGAGGAAGTCTTCGCGAAGGAAGTGTTCAGACTGCGCACTGGAGAAATAGACGCGCAGGAGTGTGCATCGCTGCGCGCCTCAACGAGGCGGCGATTCGACCGCCGTATGCTTTTCACCTAGGAGGAGTCATGCGCACCATCATCCTGGTTCTGGTCACTGCGGCCCTGGTGACGACGGCGTTGAGCGACACCGGTGCACAGGGACGCGGCGGGCCGACAGCGGCGCTCCCCGAGGGGCCGGCGCGGGCGCTCGTGGAGCAGACCTGTTCGCAGTGCCACGGCCTCAACATGATTGCGAGTTCGTGGGGCAACACCAATGAGGGATGGCGCCAGCTTTTCGGCACCATGGTGACGCTGCCGAAGGAACAGGCCGACCCGTTAGCGGCGTATCTCGCCACCCACTTCCCGCCGAAGCCGGCGCCGGAGGCGGTGGTAATTGCCGGTCCGGCCCGGGTCCGTTTCAGGGAGTGGCTGGTGCCGACGCTCGGGACCGCACGGGCTCGTCGAAGACAAGGCGGGCTACATCTGGTTCACCGCCAATGCGAGCACGTACATCGGACGGCTCGATCCAAAGACGGAGACGGTCACCGAGTACCCGCTGCCCGAAGGCGTGCGCGGTCCCCACACGCCCATCTTCGACCAGAAAGGCACCCTCTTCTTCACGCTGCAATCAGGACACGTCGGACGGTTGAATGCGGCGACCGGTGAGATAGCTGTTGCAAAGACGCCGAGCGCGAATACCTACCCCTACGGCATCCAGGTCAGCTCGAATGGCGTGCCCTGGTACGTCGACTTCCGGGGCAACCGGGTGGGGAGTGTCGACCCGCTGACGCTCGCGATCAAGGAATACACGCTGCCCGATGCCGCGGCGCGCCCGCGGCGGATCGCGATCACCCCCGATGACATGGTCTGGTACACCGATTACGCGCGCGGCTTCCTCGGACGCTTCGATCCGGCCACCGGGCAGGTGAAGGAGTGGGCGTCACCAGGTGGCCGGCAGTCGCAGCCGTACGGCATCGCGGCCACGAAAGGCGCGGTCTGGTACAGCGAGTCCTCCGTCCGGCCGAATACGCCGGTGCGATTTGACCCCCGGAACGAGACCTTCCAGACCTGGATCATCCCCGGTGGCGGCGGCGTGGTTCGCAACATGATGCCGACTCGCGACGGCAACCTGGCGCTCGCGGAAAGCGGCGTCAACAAGGTGGCCATCGTCACGATCGAATAGCGCGGTCACGCGTCGGGGCACAAGGAAACGCGGCAGGGGATCGAAACCCCCTGCCGCAAGTATGACCCCGTGCCAGCCCAGAGCCCCATAACCCAGAGCCCCACAGCCGACACCCTGAGCCGCGCACGCGTAGCGTGAGTTCGCGTGCCCTAGAAGTCGAACTGTGCGCCGAATTTGATGAGGCGTCCCTGGAGGATGTTGGTCGGCGTCCGCCAGTTCGGTCCTACGGTGTTGTTCTGCGTGAGGACGGCGCTGCTGTTCATCAGGTTGTAGACGTCCATCGACGCCGAGATGCGGCGTCCGGCACCGAAGCGGAAGTTCTTGCCGACGCGGACGTCCACCTGCGTGAAGCGGTCGCCATATATGGTGCCAGGGGCGATGAGTCCGGCGCTCGCCGAGCCGGCGCTCAGGTTGCGCCCCAGGTTCTGTACAAGCGCGCTGGTGACGGCGTAGGTGGCCAGAATCTGCGGACCCGGGCGATTCTGCATCGTCGCGCTGGTCGTGATGCCCCACCACGGGAGGGGATAGCTGAAGAGCCCCTTCACGTCGGCCTGCATCGGCGGTTCGACACGGCAGTAGAGCGTGCTCGGCGTGCCAGCCGCGCTCGTCGCACCGTAGGTCGGCCCGAGCGTGCCGGCCGTGGACGCACCCACCCCCGCCACTGTGGCGTACGTGACGCTGGCTTCGCCGGCCACGGCGCAGATGTCGGTCACTTCATGACCCCAGCTGAATCCGCCCGAGGCGATGCCGCCGCGCGGCAGGCGGGCGTTGAGGTTCACGTCGTAGCCCGTGTAGACGTCGCTGACGTCGCCGAAGTTGCTGGCCTTCTGCACGGCGAAGAATGGCACCTTGGTGGAGAACGACGGGTTGAGGTCGACGAACCCGCATACCTGCTGACCCGCGTTCGGGAGCGTGAAGCCGCTGTTGGCCGCTGCGCCCGCCGGAGCGGTGACACAGAACTGGTCGTACGCCGACGGCGGACGCGCGGTGTTCTGGCTGGCGATGAAGTTGCCGAAGGCGTGACGTGTGTACTGCACGTCGAGCGCGAGGCGCGGGACGATCTGGTGCTGGAAGCCGATTGCCAATTCGTCGTCGTTGGGACGCACACCCCACCCGGTGGTGATTTCGCTCGCATACTGCGCAGCGACGTTCAGCGACCCAAGCGGCGCGTTCAGCAGGCCGCACTCACCGTTGAGGGCCGCGTTGGACAGGTTGCAGTCGGGGAAGAAGTTGCCGTTGGTATCGGTCCAACTGCGCGTTGCGCTGTTCACCGATGTGTTCACGCGGTTGTTCAGCGTCGCCATGTTGGTCGATTCGCTTGCGAGAAACTGTCCCCAGTTGCCGCGGACCACGGTCTTGCCGTTGCCGAACAGGTCGTAGGTGGCGCCGACGCGCGCCGTGATGTCCTTCCAGTTCGGCACGTTGTAAATCGGCTCGTAGGAGCGCGCGGCCACGAACGGGATGGCGGCCAGTTCCTGTGCCGGCACGTACGCGTTGTGGTAGTCGAAGCGGACGCCGTAGTTCAACGTCAGCCGGCCAACGTTCCAGCGGTCCTGCGCATACAGGCCCAGCGCCGACTTCAGCTTCTCGAAGTCGATCAGCGGACGCGCGTACTGGGTGATGGATGTCGGAATGCCGCGCGTCAACAACCAGGCCTGCGCCTGGTTCGTGTCGTAGGTGTACTGCCGCGTACCCCACATGTTCTGGATGCCCACCTTGAACGAGTGCGAACCCGTGACGTAGTTCGCGGCCGCGCGCATGTTGAACTGGTGGTTGAACGCCGTGGTGAAGACGTTGTTCGCTCCGTAGGTGATGCCGAGCGAGCCCTCGGTCTTGGAGATGACCGCGTCGGGACCGTAGCCGTTCACGTTGTACGGCTGGGGCCCGAAGATCCAGCGTTCGTTGTAGAAGGTGAAGCCGCCTTCGAAGAGCAGCTTGTTCGTCTGCGGGTTGCTCCAGGTGCTCTGGAGGATGTATTCGGGACGATGAGTGAAGTAGATGCCGGCCTCCGGCGATTGCGTGGCCGTGCAGTTGTTGCAGTCGACCAGGCGCTGGTTGAAGTGGCCGTAGAACGTGACCTTGTGCTTCTGGGCCGCCTGCCACGTCAGGTTCAGCGTTTCTCCGCGCGTCCAGGTGTCGCCGCCGACCGCCGGGCTGTTCAGGTTCTGCGAGTTCGGCACGAGCGTTGTCGGGTGGGACGCATCGCCGTACGAGCAGCCGTTCGGGTTGTTGCAGTACTGCGGCGCGCCCGGGCGCAGGTTCTCGAACATGCCGGCGACGTAGTTCTGGGCGCCCGAGAAGCGGAAACCGCCGTACCACCACAGCTTGTCCTTGACGATCGGACCGCCGGCCGCCGGGTTGACATCCCAGATCTTCTTGACGCTGTTCACGCGCGACAGGCCGCGCGCCCTGAGTTCGTCGGACAGGTTGTTGCTCTGCAGGCCCGCGTTCGAGAAGTTGCCGAAGAAGTAGCCCCGGAACGTGTTGCCCCCTTCTTTCGGAATCGTATTGCTCAGCACGCCGCTCGTCCGCCACTCCGTCGAGAGCGCGCTCGTCGTAATCGTCATCTCCTGGACGGTGCCGGTGTTCTGGACGAGCGTGGTGTTGTAGCCGCCGCCCGTGTTGTTCATGTTGTTGTACGGCATGCCGTTCATCACGAGCGGCATCTGGTCCGAACGGCTGCCGTGCACCGACAGCGTCTGGTAGCGCTCGCCGCCCGTGCCGCCGACGTCCTGACTGGCGAGCGCCGTGGTGACGCCGGGCACAAGCACGCTGAGGCTCTGGAAGCTGCGGCCGCTCGGCAGCGCATCAATCATGGCTGCCGTGAGCGACTTGCGCTGCTGCACGCTCTGCGTGTCGATGAGCGGGCTCTGGCCCGAGACAGTGATGGTCTCCTCGAGACCGCCAACCTTCAGATCGGCGTTGATGGAGGCGGTGAATCCGCCCGTCAGCTCCACGCCGTCGCGCTTCACCGTGCTGAATCCGACAAGCGAGAATGTCACGGTGTAGGTGCCCGGACGCAGGTCGATGATGCTGTAGCGTCCGTCCGAGTCCGTGACGGCCGTGCGGGTCTTCTCGATCAGTGCGGGGCTTGCGGCTTCCACGGTCACGCCTGGCATGACGCCGCCCGAGGTATCTCGGACCACGCCGGAAACGGCCCCGTTCTGCTGCGCGAATGCGAGGCTGTGTCCCACAGCCAGGCAGGCCAGCGCGAACAGGCCCATCCTCAACGATTTCAACATGCTGCCTCCACGAGTAGGTCGTGCGTCTGTAAAGCGGCCGCGATATTGTCATAGCGCCGTGACCGGCGCAACAGTTCTCGACCCGTTCCGCGTCAGTAATGTTCTGACGCCGCAGATGATTGGATTTCATACGACCATGGACCCGACCAATGAAATGCGGATCTGGCGATTGCGGAAGCGCAATCTGTATGTCGATGCGGAACTCAGGCGGGTGCCCGACTCGGACGAGTGGGATGTGCTCGTCTACTACGGAACGACGCTGACTTCATCGCGCCGATGTGCGACGCGCGCGGAAGCGGTAGCGGAAGGGAAGTCGAGGCGGGCTGAACTGGAGCGGGAAGGGTGGACGTTCCATTGGTGAGCGCGCCCGGGCACGCTTACCAGGGGTTTGCAGCTCACGGCTTCGGGCATGTCGACGTCAGGCTCGAAGCCGAGGCTTCAGGCCGGAGCCAACACGCCCCAGTGCCTGAAGCTTGAGCCTGGAGCCCGTGTGCGCGGCGTCGCCCCTACGCGATCGTGATCTTCCGCGGGAACTGGCTGTTGTCTTCGAGGAAGGTCTTCTTGTTGGCCAGGTCCGCGGTGGTCGGCTGCATGGCGCCATTGGTGTCCGTGACGCGCGAGACCAGCGTGTGCTCGCCCGGCGTGGCGTTGGTCCAGTCCCACGTGAAGAGCTTCCAGCCGTACGTATCCGACGTGTCGGGCGACAGCGTCGCGCGCTGCCACTGCCCTCCGTCCACCTGCACTTCGACGGAACGGATCGGCGTGCCGTCGTTCAGGATGAAGCCGGTCACCGTGTACGCCTTGCCGGCGTTAGTCACCCGGGCGATGACCGATTTCAGGCGCATCTTCGAGATGCCGGTCTCCTTCGGCATCGTGACGCCGCCGATGTTCTCCTCGCGAAGCGTGCGGTACCACCGGGTCTGGAACTTGCCCATGTACGGCTCGGCCTGCACGTGGACGTTCGACAGCCACTTCACGTTCGCCACGCCGTACCAGCCCGGCACCAGCAGGCGCAGCGGCGAACCCTGATGCACGGTGAGCGGCTGTCCGTTCAGCGCCCAGGCGAGGAACGGTTCGCCCGAGAGCGCCTGTTCGCGCGTCAGGCTGCGGCCGAACTGCTGTTCCACCGTGAACTTCTGGTTGCGCCATTCCACTTCTTCCTGCCCCTTGTCGGCGCCGAAGAAGACGAACTCGCGTGCATCTCGATGCACGCCCGCGCGGTCGAGCACGAGCCGCAGCGGAATACCGGTCCACTTGCCGTTGCCGGCGAAGCCCTGCACCAGACGCGGACTGTTGCCCGAGCACTCGAAGCCGGCCACGAGGTCGCGGCTGCCAATTTTCTTGAGGTCGTCGAGCGACAGGTCCTGCGGCGATGCCACCATACCGGTCACCTTCAGGCGGAACGCCGCGAGATCGACGGTGGGGTGTCCGTAGTGCTGCGTCGTGAAGAACTGGTCCGCCGGCGTGAACGGCCCGTCGATCTTGCGGATGTCGAAGGTGCGCGTCGCGGCGTTCGGGTTCGGGTTGAAGTTGGCCGGGAAGTCCGAGAACGGTACGACGGTCTCGCCCTGGGCCAGCGCGGGCAGGACGAACTCGGGCAGGTTGGCCGCCACCGAGAAACCGATGCCGGCAAGGCCGAGCGTTTTCAACATGTCGCGCCGCGACTGTTCAAGAGCCATCGTTCGCAGTCCTCCAGAAATGTAGACGTTCGGCGCGGATTCTAACACGGGGGTCAGGCTGAGGTCCGGCCGGGCCGAACCGCCAGGACCGGGCTGCAGGCTCAGGGCTCCCGCCTAGGAACGGACGACGAGGTTTGCGATCGACTCCACCAGCCGTCTCGGGTCGATCGGTTTGGACAGGTGCATCTGGAAGCCCGACGCCAGAGCCAGCTCCACGTCCTCGACGCGGGTGCGCGCCGTGAGCGCGATCGCCGGGACGTGCGAGGTGCCGGTTTCCATCTCGCGGATGGAGGCAATCAGCGAGTAGCCGTCCTCGTCGGGCATCCCGATATCGGCGATGAGCAGATCGGGGTGCGTCCGGGTGAAGAGCGCCCGCGTTTCGCGCGCCGACCGGCTCAGGACGACCTGGGCGCCAGCCGCCTCGAGCATCGCCTTCAGCACGTCCCGCGTATCCGCGTCGTCATCCACCACGAGCACACACGAGCCGGCCAGCCCCGTGATGGCCGGCTGCATCGGCGTCGATGCCGTCCTGCGCTGGACGAGCGTTGCCGGCAGCCGCACGGTGAACGTCGCCCCCTGCCCCTCGCCGGCGCTCTCTGCCCGGACCGTGCCGCCGTGCAGCTCCACCAGGTCGGAGACAATGGCCAGGCCCAGCCCGAGCCCGCCGTGGGCGCGCGTGGTGCTGCTGTCGCCCTGCCGGAAGCGCTCGAAGACGTGCGGCAGGAACTCTGCCGGGATGCCGCAGCCGGTGTCCGCCACCCGCAGCTCTACCTCATTGCCGTCGCGCCGCAGCGACACCTCGACGCGGCCGCCCGCTGGCGTGAAACGCACGGCGTTCGACAGCAGGTTCCAGACGATCTGCTGCAGCCGCCGCGCGTCGGCGTGCACGGCAAGGTCGGAATCGCTCAGCCGCTTCACGAGCGAGACCCCCTTGGCGTCGGCGGCTGGACGCACCGATTCGACCGCAGCGTCGAGGACCGGGCCAACCGCGACCGCACTCGGGTTCAGGGTGACGGTACCGGCCGAGATGCGCGACACGTCGAGCAGTTCCTCGACCATCTGCGCCTGGATACGGGCGTTGCGCTCGATGACATGCACAGCGTGGCGGACGCGTGACTTGTCGTAGTCGCTGCGCGACAGGATCGAGGCCCAGCCGAGGATGGCGTTGAGCGGCGTGCGCAGTTCATGCGACAGCGTCGCCAGAAACTCGTCCTTGGTGCGGCTCGCCGCCTCGGCCTCGTGGCGCGCCTGCTGCTCCTGGGCGACCAGACGGCTGATCGACGACGCCATCGCGGAGAGCGTGCGTCCGAGCTGTCGGACGTCGGATGGACCGCCGATCGGCACCGGCGTGTCGAGGCGCCCAGCGCCGAGTTCATGGGTGGCTCTTGTGAGCCGCCAGAGCGGACGGGTGGCGACGGTAGCAATGACGATGGAGGCGAGCCCGCCGAGCATGCCAACCAGTACCGAGGCGTAGGCCAGGATCTGCCCCAGTCGTCGAATGGGCGCCGTCGCCTCGTCGTAGTTGACGTTGGCGACCAGGCAGCCGCCGTTGAGCGATCCGGCGGGGAGAAGTCCGCTGATGACGTTCACGCCGCGATCATCGGTCGCCTGCGTCGCGTGCTCGATGCCGCGGAGGCACGAGGCGATGGGCGACATGGCCACCGGGTGCTGCGGCGCGGTGACCCGTTGCGCGCTCGTCATCCGGTAGCCAGCGCTGTTGGTGAGGAATGCCTCGCCGTTCGATTCGAGCCCGGCCCGATCTGCCAGCACGGCATTCACATCGTCGAGCGAGAACTCGACGTGTACGGCAAGGGTGCCGGTGTCAGCCATCATGGCGTAGCGTCCGTCGCCGGCAGGCGACTGGATACGGATAAGGCGTCCCGGCACCGGCGGCAGCACCGACGGCCTCGGGCCGACGCCGCTGAGGCGCCGGTTGGCGTAGGACACTTCGGTGGTCATGGCGCGCTCGCTGCGATGGAATCCGCCGACGGCGGCGCGCGTGCACTCGTCCTGGAATCCGAAGCGACCCGATGGGCCGCGCTCGCCGCACAGGGACTGGAGGCTCTGCAGGAAGCCGGTGAGGCGCTCCTGCCTGTGCTCGAGCAGTTCGAGCAGCTCCCGCTGCCGGCTGTCGGCTACGAGCGACACAGACCGCAGCGCCTGTTCCACCATCGCATCCTGCGCGACGCGGTACGCCAGGATCGCCACGCCTGCGGTCAGCAGGGCGTTGACGACCACCAGCGCGATGCCGAGCTGAAAGCGGAGAGACAGTCGCAACACAAGGGAAGCCCGCAAGTGCCCGTGTCCGCACGGGCGAGAGCGATGCTAGCGCTGAGTCCGGCCCGTCGCAACCTCTGCCGGGTGCCGCGTATGTTCGCCGCTCGTTGAACTCGACTGAGCCTCAGTGGTCGACGACAGGCGCTTCGCAGTCGCGCTCGCGGTCGAAAGCGAGCGGCCACCAGCTGTCGACGTTGGTATCGGTGCTGCCGATGATGAGCGCGGGAATGAGCGTCGACGGTTCATAGACACCTATACCGCCGTGCTCGGGCTGGGCCGGCGCGAGGTCGAGCCGCACCTTGGTGAACGCGTCGGATACGAACGGCACGAAGTAGAGATCGGCAGATCCGTCCGGCCGGCTCCTTATGTGATGCGCCAGACAGACAGGCTCGAACGTCGACGTCTCGACACCCGACTCGCGGGCGATGCGCAACACCGAGTCGGTGCCGTACACCCCCTGCAACCCCTCGTCGAACTCGGTCCGCAACACGATGGGCAGCCCGGGGTGCGCAGGAGACACGAGGGTACGTCCTGCGCGGCGTGAGGCCTCGGCATACAGCGAGGCTATCAAGGCGTCAGGAGGCTTCATCGCCACGATCCAGGGGTCGGTGCCGTCGCTGGTGACCAGGGTCCACTTCTCCAGCGTGGTCGGCGGTACGGTGTATGGGGTGTTATCGGGTCGCGGGCGCCACAATACCGCGGCCGCTACAACCAGCAGCGCGACGGCGATAACAGCAGCAGCTGTTTTCCTCGAATGGGTCACCGGCCGATCCTATCAGGCCGCGCGTGTGACCCTTGAGGCCGGGACCGAGGCCCCGGTCGGCGGCGAGCGATGTGGTGACGTCCGGCTCGGTGCCGGACGCCACTGGCCAGCGCCGTACGGCTAGTCCTTGAGCTTCTCGCCGATGTCCTCGATGAACTCACCGGCCTTGCGGCGCCCGCGGCCGATCGCATCCTGCGTATCGCCAGCCGCTTCATCCGCCACGCCTTCGTTCTTCAGGCGTTCGTTGTCGGTCAGGTCGCCCGCGGCCTGCTTGATCTTGCCCTTGAGCGCCTCGGCCTTGCCTTCCATTTCGTCGCGGTTCATGCAGACCTCCTGGAGAACTGGTTTATTGCTGATGAGCGACCTGCGTCGCTGCTAGACCACGGTCCTGCGTCCGCTGATGATGCCGACGAGGAACAGCACCAGCGCGATGACCAGCAGGATGTGCACGATTGAGCCGATGGTGTAGACGCCAACCAGCCCGAGCAGCCATGCGACGAACAGAATCATCGCCAGTGTGAAGAGCATTGATTTCCCCTTCCCGGAGTCGGCGTAATCGCCGACGTGCCATGACAGCACTAGAGCAAATGGCGCGCCGTGAATAACTGACGAGGCTATCGCCTCGGCTGGCGTCCAAAGGTGACGGGAAGACACGGAATGCCGCATCCACTTCCGTGCTGTGTGCACGTCGCTACCTCAACACGGCAACTGCGGAGGCACAGCCTTACGCTGCGCTCCCTTCGCCGGCGAATCGCTGAGTCGACCGTGCGGAGACTGACCGGCCTGT
Source organism: uncultured Acidobacteriota bacterium (assembly GCA_963722395.1). Taxonomy (GTDB): domain Bacteria; phylum Acidobacteriota; class Vicinamibacteria; order Vicinamibacterales; family CAVVIG01; genus CAVVIG01. The sequence continues at coordinate 279,013 of CAVRLS010000004.1, forward strand.
TGCAGCCTGGAGAAGGCTCGGCAGTCGCGATATCCTCCTCAGGCGTGCGACCCCCGACCGACCACTTGCCACAGTCGACTGACGACGTGCTTCTCACGTTCGCCGAGCGCGGTGCCGTGGCGGCCCTCGCGGCGTGCGTGTGGCCGATCCTGGCGGCGTATCTGTTCGATGTCAGCGGGCTGGCGTTCACGCCGACGCGCATGCTGGCCGTGCTGCTCATCGCCGCGGCGCTCACGTTCGTCAGCTTTCGCGACGCCGCACGCTCGCGGGCAGACGGCATCCTGCTCGCGGCGGTCGTCGGGTCCGTGGCAGCGTGGCTGCTGTGGCTGGCGTGGCCGACGCTGCTGCCGCTCAGGTACTGGGCCCGACCTCACGCATCACCTGCTGCTCATCCGCTACATCGAGCAGCACTGGCGCCTCGTGCATGATCCGGGACTGGAGCGCTTCCTCGGCGAGATGGCGCAATACACGCCGGGCAGCCACATCCTGGCAGCGCTGGCCGGAGCGTGGAGCGGCACCGACGGCTTGCGTGTGCTGCATCCGGTGCAGGCGCTCGCCGTGGCACTGAAGTGCGGCTTCTTCTTCCTCATCGGCCTCCGCGTGCTGCCGCGTCGCGCTCCGCGCGTGCTGGCGTTGACTGGAGTTGTGCTGCTGCTGGCGGCGCCGCGCTACGCGCTCGGCGCGCTCACCGAATACGGGTTCGTGGCGCAGGTGGTGGCGGAACTCGGCGTCATCGCGATGTGGTGGGCTGTGGTCGCGTGGGACGGACGACCGGACGCGCGTCTCGGGCTGGTGTTCGGGTTCACGGGCGCGGCGGTGTTCCTCACGTGGCCGGTCTATACCGGCCCGCCCGCGCTGGCCTTCCTTGCCGTCATCGCGATGCGGCACGACCTGCCAGTGGCGCTGCGCGTCCGTCATCTGCTCGTGGCCTATGCACCGCTGGCCGCCTTTGCGCTGCTCTACCTGGCAGGGCGACTCGGCTGGCTGCAAATGGCTGGCACGGGTGGCGCCGCGCCCTGGCCGTCGGTTGCCGAGTACTCGGTGCCTCTCGTGGCTCTGGCGGCAGCCGGTTTCGTGCTGGCCGCTGTTCGCCGCCGCGGCCGCGCGACGGCTCTCTTCCTCGTCAGTCTGCTGGCGCAGGCGGCCGCCTTCTACGTGCTGGCGACGCGGGCGGGTGCCCCGCAGCCCTACATGGCGCTGAAGATGTTTTATTTGCTGCTCTGGCCGATGGCGGCCTATGCGGTGATGGCGATCGGCGAACTCTGGCTGGTCGTCGATTCCCTGCTCGGGCCGTCGCGCGCTCGCCTGTCGGCGGCGCTGGCGGCCGCTGTCGTCGTCGCCGCGATGGTGCTGGTGGCACGGCCGCTGATGGAATCGCCGGCGCGCCTGCACCCACTGCCCCGGGCGGTGTCGCTGCCGCTGTACGACGCCGGACGCTGGGCTCGTGCGACGCTGCCCGCGGCGTGCGTCGAGTATCTGGTGGGCGACGATGAGACCGCGTATTGGCTGCACCTCGCGGTGCTGGGCAACCCGCGCATGTCGGACCGGACCGGCGACAACGCCACCTACGAGCCGGACGATGCGGTGGTGCGCTGGCTCACGCCGAACGGCCTGCCGTACGCCATTGCCGACCTCTCGGCACTGCCGAAGGACGTGCGCGAGGAACTGGATGTCATGCGGCAGTTCGGCAGCGCGGCGGTCGTGCGGCGGCGGGGGGCGTCGGCCTGTGACGCCGCGCCGTGAGCGCCGCACGCCCGACGTCCGGTATCATGAGCGCTCGCTTGCAGCCGCTGCTTTCCATCATCGTTCCCGTCTACAACGAGAGCGCGACGATCACCGCCGTCCTCGAACGGTTGTTGACGATCGACCTGCCGTTGCCACGGGAGATCATTGCAGTGAACGACGGTTCGAAGGATGGCACTGTCGCCGCCCTCGATGCGGCCGCCGCGAAGAGTCCGCTCATCTCCGTCATCCATCACGAGCGGAATGGCGGCAAGGGGATGGCGCTTCGCACCGGACTGGCCCGCACCAACGGATCGATTGTCGCCATCCAGGACGCGGACCTCGAACTCGACCCGGCGCAGATCGCAGCACTGGTCGAGCCTGTGCTGCGCGGCGACGCTGACGCGGTCTATGGGTCGCGCTTCATGTACGAAGCGCCGCACGTGCCGCTGATCACGCGCTTCGGCAACGCGACGCTGACGCAGTTCACGAACCTGCTGTACGGCTCGGCGCTGACCGACATGGAAACCTGCTACAAGATCATGCGCGGCGACCTGGCGCGCAGCCTGCCGCTGGTGTCGAACGGCTTCGAGATCGAGCCGGAAATCACGGTGCAGCTCCTCAAACGCGGCGCGCGCATCACTGAGCTGCCCGTCACGTTCTCGCCACGTTCCAAAGCCGCCGGCAAGAAGATTCGCTGGCGAGACGGCTGGCACGCCGTCGACATCCTCGTTCGACACAGGTTCTCGGGCATCGAGTAAGGCGCGCCAGCCGTTTCAGTCAGAGGCCGCACGTTCGCGGGTTCGGCATGGTGTCAGCCGCGCGCGGGGATCTTCAGTACCTGTCCCGGCTTGATCTTGTCCGGATCGGACAACTGATCGCGGTTAGCCTCGAAGATCTTCGGGTAGGCATTCGCATTCCCCAGCAGGTCCTTCGCAATCTTCGAGAGCGTGTCGCCGGCCTTCACGGTGTAGGTCTGCTCGCTCGCCTGAGCCGGCGCCGCACCGCCACTGCCGGCGTTCGGGTTCGCCACCTTGATGTCGGCGATGATGTCGGTACGCCACGAGGGGACCGTCTTGATGGCATCCCAAATACGGTTCGACTCATCCTGCGTCTGCACCGTGCCGTGGAAGTACAGCTTGCCGTCCCGCTCGTCTGCTGAACCCTGCATGTGTCCCTTCGCGGCCTGGATGGCCGCGTTGTACGTGTCGCGCAATCCCATGTATCCCACCTCGTCTGGAAGTAAATGAACCAGACCGGGATTATGCAACGGCGGGGCCGCTCCCGGTTACACGTGCACGGCAGCGAGGTGTGGGTTAGCATCTTCGACCATGACGACACTCATCCGGCTGGCCTCCACGACGACGGTGGCGGTGGTGACCGCGTGCGGCGTGCATGTCTACACGCAGGGCTCGGTATCGACGCTCGCCGACTGCAGCGTGCCCGCACTGCAGGCCCGGGCCGCACAAGGGACCACCATCACCGGCGCGAAGGTGGTGGAGGCGGCGGGGAAGGTGCCGAAGCACTGCCAGGTGGACGGGACGGCTGCCTCGCCCGGCAATCAGGTGAACTTCAGGCTCGGGTTGCCCGAGCAGTGGAACGGCAAGTACTACTTCGTCGGCGTCGGCGGGCTCGGCGGGTCGATCGGCAACCTTGGCAAGGGGCTCGAACGCGGCTACGCATCGGCGTCAACGGACACGGGACATGCGTCGACGGACGAGACCTGGATGGCGAACCGTGCCAAGGAGATCGACTACGGTCATCGCGGCACGCACGTTACCGCTGTCGCCGGCAAGCAACTGACAGGCGCATTCTACGGACGCACGGTGGAGCACGCGTACTTCGAGGGCTGTTCGAACGGTGGACGTCAGGCGCTGATGGAAGTGCAGCGCTACCCGACCGATTTCGACGGCATCATCGGTGGCGACCCCGCCACTGGCACGCCGATGCAGGTGGGGCGCGCGCTCGTGTACCAGAAGATGCTCGCGAAGCCTGAGAATTTCCTGACACCGGAGAAGATCGAGCTGCTCTCGAAGGCCACGCTGGCCGCGTGCGACAAGTCCGACGGCCTGGAGGACGGACTCGTCACCGATCCCCGCGCCTGCAGCTTCAAGCCCGACACCCTGAAATGCGCCGGACCCGACGGCCCGAACTGTCTCAATGAGGGACAGCTCGCCGTCGTGAAGCAGGTCTATGAAGGCGCGAAGATCAACGGTGAGCCGTATGCGTGGGGGTTCCCGGTCGGACACGAGGGGAGCAACAGCGGCTGGCGCGCCTGGATTTCAGGGCTTGAGGATCCGACCAGGCAACCGGACGGCACCCTCGCCTACACAGGACGCCGCCTGCCGAGCGGCTATGGCCTGGCCGACTCGAACATGCGCTTTCTCGCGCTCGAGACCGACGACCCGGCGTTCACCTGGCGTGTGTTCCGGTTCCCGCAGGATCTCGAACGCATGACGACGATGAGCGAGATCCTGAGCCCGCTCGACGCGGACCTGCGTCCGTTCAAGAACCGCGGCGGCAAGCTGCTGCTGTATCACGGCTGGTCGGACCCCGCCATCAGCGCCTACGGCACGGTCGGCTACTACGACAAGGCCTCAAAGATCGTCGGCGGGCAGCAGGAGATGGATTCGTTCGCGAAGCTCTATCTCGTGCCCGGCATGCACCACTGCAGCGGCGGCCCGGGCCCGAACCAGTTCGACATGCTGACCGTGCTCGAGAACTGGGTGGAGAAGGGGCAGTCGCCAGCCGCCGTCACGGCGACGCACCGCGACAACGGCGTCGTCACGCGCACGCGCCCGCTGTGCCCCCACCCGCAGGTGGCGCGCTACGCCGGCACGGGCAGCATTGACGACGCTGCGAATTTCCGGTGCGCGGCGCCGTCAGTCGCGGGTCGCTAGTCATTTAGTCATTTAGTCGTTGGTCCACGAGGCTGCACCACGTGCGATTACGCGGCGGACTGTTTCTTGTCAGCGCTCTGCTGTTCGTGGCTGGCGTCAGCCTGATCGTGATGGCCGCTGCGTCAGCGCGCACGCCGCCTGTCTCGTCGGAGCCGCCGGTCGTGCCGGTGGCGTCAGTGCGCCAGATCATGCGCGGCATGGTTGATCCGGCGGCTGACATCGTCTTCGGTGCGGTCAGCACCACGGTGACGGCCGCCGGCACTGAAGAGAAGGCGCCGCGCACACCCGACGAATGGGACGCCGTGGTGAACAGCGCGGCTGCGCTGGCGGAGGCTGGCAACCTGCTACTCGTCGGCACGCGCCGCGTCGATGACCGCGAGTGGGTGCGCTGGGCGCGGAGCCTCTCCACGTCGAGCACGATCGCGCTGCGGGCCGCCGAGGCGCGCGACGCGAAGGGCGTCTTCGACTCGGGCGAAGCGATCTACCTGGCCTGCGACGGGTGCCATCGCATCTACGAGCGGACGGAATAGACGTGCAAGCCATGGCTCATCGCCTGCGGACCCTGTCGCTGCTGGTCATCGCGCTGGTGCTGCTCGCCTCGACGCGCGGCGAGGCGCACGGTGTGTCGGGGTTCGATGCGCTGTTCCTGCAGGGCATGACCGGGGCGGCCATCGGGCCGCTGATGTACCTCGGCGCCAAGCACATGGTGACCGGCTACGACCACCTGGCGTTCCTCGTCGGGGTGATCTTCTTCCTGTACCGCGTGAAGGACGTCGTGCTCTACGTCAGCCTGTTCACCATCGGGCACAGCATCACGCTGCTCGGTGGTGTGCTCGGCGGCATCGAGGCAAACCCCTACCTGGTGGATGCGGTCATCGGACTGTCGGTGGTCTACAAGGCCATGGACAACCTGCAGGTGTTCCCGCGCTTCCTCGGATTCCAGCCGGAGCCGCGCGCGGCGGTCCTGCTGTTCGGTCTCTTCCACGGCTTCGGTCTCGCCACCAGGCTCCAGGCCTTCACGCTGCCCGCCACCGGTCTCGTCGCCAACATCGTCAGCTTCAATATCGGCGTCGAGATCGGGCAGTGCGTCGCGCTGACGCTGCTGCTGGCGGGCCTCACCGTCTGGCGAACGCGGCCCGGGTACGTGACGCACGCGTTTGCCACGAACAGCGCATTGATGTGCGCCGGCTTCCTGCTGGCTGGCTATCAGCTCACCGGCTTCGTCTTCGAGTTCTGAGCATGACAGTGACGACCGATGACGTGAGCGAGCAGGCGCGTGAGCGAACCGCCGCTGCCATCGGCGTGGCGCTGTTGGTGTCGGGGCTGGCGCTGGTCATCGGTGTGCTGCCGGCGGAGTTCGGTGTCGACCCTACCGGCATCGGACGCCGGCTCGGGCTGCTCGAACTGTCGGCCGTGAAGCAGCAGGTGGCGGCCATCGAGGGTGCGCGGGGCGGGGTGCCCGCGGGCCGGACAGTCGTGCCGTCCGAGCGGCCGTTCCAGCGGGAGAGCGTGGAGTTCGCGCTGGCTCCGCACGAGTTCGTCGAATACAAGTACCGGCTCGATACCGGGCAGTCGCTGCTCTACTCCTGGAGTGCCACTGGCGCAGTGAACCTCGAGTTCCACGCCGAGCCGGACGGCGCGCCGAAGGGCTACGCTGAAACCTACGACAAGCGGAGCCGCGTCACGAGTGCCTCGGGGACGCTGGTGGCGCCCTTTGCCGGCATCCACGGCTGGTACTGGGAGAACATCACCGACGCGCCGATTACCGTGACGCTGTCGTCGGCCGGGTTCTATACCGTGGCGCACGAGTTCCGGAAGGACGCCGCACCCGCGACGCGGCTGTTCCAGTAGCGCCCGGCGAAGGACATTCCATTTCCCGAGCGGGTCGACGCGGTGGCGGACAGGTGCGCTGCCGACCTTGACGTCGGCTGCGCCCGTGGCATTTTGTGAGTGCAGCGAATCGTGCCGGAGGTCAGGGTCGAACCCACATGACCTTGCGGTCACGGGATTGTGAGTCGGAGAACGTCGCTAGCTGGTTTCGGGTGGTGTCGGTCCGTTGAGGACAGCCGCTGCCCTTCGTTGACAGACCTTTGGGCCGTCTCCGCCGGGGACGGCCCTTTTCGTGTGCAGGCTTTCAGGATACGTTCAAGGTCGAATCTGTCGCCCTGCTCGATGCCCAGGCGTGTTCAGTGGTGTCAACGTGCGCCTGTTCTTGGCCCGACTCTCCAATGTCCACCCGTGTCTGGCAGACGACCCGGGGGCAGCCACACACACGCCTGGGTGCTGATTTCTCTTGAGACGGTGCGCCGGGTCTCTAAACGACGACGGCGTTGCTCGCGACTTCGAAGATCAGGCCCTCGCGGGTATCCAGGACCTTCACCTATGCAGACCTGCTAGCGCCTCGGCTAGACAAGTTGACGTATATGCTGGCGGCGGACTGAGTCCGCTGTCTCGCTAGGGTAAGTGTGAACAGCCCGCCTGTCGTATCGACGATCGCACCTGTGTCGAGGCGCTCGACTTGCACGACGACCGCACTGTCTAAGGCGCGCTCCAGACGATGGTGCCGAGGCTGGAGCCACTGCCTGCGGATTACGTGGTGGGGCAGGGCGCAGCAGACATTTCGCCGGAGGCCATCGCTGCCGCCGAGCAGATAGTGGCGTTGCTGTTTGCGGGTCGCAAGATCGCCCACTATCCGGGGAGCCTCAGCGTCCTCGATCAGAGCCAGACAGGCGCCAAGATCCTTCCACGCAAGCACACCGTGTTCGTCGGGGTGCGGGAGACGCCCAATCCTGCTGCATGGTTCGGCGGCGACTTGAAGGACATCAGCATGCAAGGCGTGGGTTTTTGGGGCGTAGAGGTGCCGCTCGACATTGCTGACACCACATCGTTGCAGCAGCTCACGAGTGAGATGGCCTGGCGCGAGTGATTGCACGCTGATTTCCGCTGTGACCCAGGCTGTCACCGGCGCCCCTAGACTGGTGGCATGGTAAACGTCAGCAACAACCCGCACCGCTGGCTCCTCCCGTTTTGGGCCGACCTCCACGAGCAGCCCTTCTTCGGCCACCTCGCGCCGGAACTGAAAGCTGACGCTTTCGCCGCCGCCCTGGACACCGACCACCCAGCCAAGGCACTTGAGATTCGCGAGTGGAACGCCACGACCCGCCGGGCGATGCTGGCCGTGCTCGATGAAGGTGTGCGCGCTGCAAGGTCCGCAAACAAGCTCGAGCTGTGGGCGGATGCAGAAGGGCGAGCGGGAAGTGCGTTGCGTCGCGGTTTACCTCCCGACCGGCGTTGAACTGCGGCTCCTGGATGCCGGTGAACTGCGGCGCACGCAAGCGCGGCACATCGACCCCATGCTGGCGCTCGACAGCCGGATCCTGCCGGTCGGCCCGGAGTGGTCCTACGAAGTGAGGCGGGACGGCTACCGCGCCCTCCTGCACAAGAATGCTGACCACGAGCGTCTGTGGTCCCGGCTGCAGTGCGACCCCACCAAGAGCTACCCGTCAGCGCAGCTGCTGCCACGCCGCGCAACGGCGGCCATCGACGACGAGAGAGTGGCGCCCGATGCAGAAGGCGGCCCTACTTGTCGCCAGGTGCGGTATCGCGGTGCAGCACTCGGGTCTTGAAGCGCCAGCCGGCCGCTGTCTTCACCAGGGCGTCTTCGTATCGGTAACTCGCTGTTGCCGTCGGCAGCTTCGTGCTGATGTCGAGCAGTTGCATGTAGACCGATCCGCTCGCCCCGTCTGCCGATCTCGTGATCACGAGGTTGGAGTTCCAGTGGCGCAGGCTGGCGCCCCGCCGCTTGTCGCGCCAGTCGTGAACGAATTGCACGAGGGCGTCGCGGCCCCGGCTGGAGTTGTTGAAGACGCCATCGGACGTGAAGGTGTCTGCCCAGCCTTCGGCATCGCCGGTGTCGATCAGCAGCGCGTACCGCGCATACAACTGCTGGATGTCCATGTAGTCCTGCGCACTTAGCGCCACCGGCCTCGGGTGAGCGGTCTGAGCCTGAGATAACGCTGCGAAGCCCGCCAGGATGAGCGAGCAGAGTAAAGCTGAGAGGGGTTGATGGCGCATGCGATCTCCTTTGCCGCGCAGCATTACACAGAACGCCGCGACCGCAGCACAGTCGCCGACGCAGGAGTCAGAGTCGCGACGCCCGCAGGCTGCTCGAGGGCGCTCAGCCGTTCGCGGCGGGACACGGCTTCGGGGCCGTTTCGACACGCTGGCCCCCGGCGGCACGCGGCCTTCGAGGGGCTACGGTCGGACAAGCCTGCTTCGCAGGTCACCAGCGCGTGATGTCAGGCACCGCCGTTGCACGCTGACCAGCGGAGGCATCATGGCGAAGAAGGCTGCGAAGCGCGAGCTGATCAACACCAGCACCGACAAGCGATTTGTCCGACGCGACGAACAGGGACAGTTCAAGGAAAGCGACGACGTGGGGCGCTCGCTCGCCGCTGACCGTCTCCAGCACGCCAAAACCAAGGCGCCGAAGGGGCAGGGCGACAAGGGCGACCGCTAGGTGTTCTCCTGCCTCCTTGGCGTGACCCGGCTCCCCGCACCGCGACACCATCGCCGGGCTAGGAACGGCACAACGGATCCTCCTAGACAACGGACCGGCCGACAAGGGACGCCACTGGCCGCGTCGGCGTCAGACCCGGTCGGCTGGGTTTCACTCTAAGCATCTGACTGGAGCGCCGCTGACCGCCCGGCGGCGTTCCCTCGTGTCCCTTGGAGATAACCTTCCGAGCCGCTCTTCTTCAAGGCGCCGATCTCCACTCTGCTCGGGCGCCTGTGCGAAGCGAAGGGAGTTGCTGGGAGAACAAACGTTCGGTGTGCGCCGCGACGGTCGTGGCCGACGCAGTGGGCGACACAAGACTGCGCGGTCAGGGGCATCAACGCTGAGCCGCTCGCTTGCCATGCGGAGCAATAGCGATCTCGCTGCGCCAAAATCTAGCCGCCCATTGAAAGGCCACCTGGGGGCACGATCCCGCCAAGGGTGGTAGGCACCCTCACGCCACCCTCGCGGTAGCTACCGCCACTCTCTGTGGCAAAGAGTGCGTTAGACAGTAGCGCACAGCGTGGCTTCCGCCTGCATCGCAGCGCGGTGAAAGCGATCCCAGGGGTCCTCGGCCAGCGCCAGTGATGACGCCGAGACGAGTCGACGAGCCGCAGCACACGCCGCCGCTTGGTCAGCCGCTCCTGCTAGCTTGGTCAAGGCGGCGAACAACTTCGCTGACCGATCACATACAGGGAGACGGCCGGATGTCTCGATGAGGGCCTCGAGGGCCTCTGCGAAGCCCTCGGAGAGGTGGTCGGACCCTGTGGCCTGCCATCGCTCCCACGAGTGCTGTTGCGCCTGTCGCCTGCGCCGTGCGGCCTCCGTGTCGGATCGTCGGCGGTCGGGTTCATCGTTCATCTCATGTCCTCCCAGCAGAAGGTCTGTGTCGGTGGCGGCATCGGGCCGACCGCTCAGGAGTTGCCGAACCGTTGTGAGCGTCACCTCGATAAAAGCAAGACGGGGCCCCGCGTAAAGTGGCGTGTTTTCCTGTAGCCCTGTCATCAGCACATGACAGCTCCGGCTGCAGAGCCGTCCCATTCCCGTGCGCCTGCGCGCCCGGCGTGCTGGGGCGATGGCGCGAGGCGGTGCGCCTGGTGTGCCGCTCGGGTGTCAGGTGTCCAGGCAGACTCCGCAGGTGTCATGCGGCGCAATGGCGAGTTCGGGTGCCGCACCCCGTTGGGTCTGGCGGAGGTGACATGCCGTGGCCCTGTTGCAGCAGCGCTCGCGTCACTCTCACCTCGTCGATACGTCTTCTGTCCGCCAAGATGCTGCACTGGGTGCGTTAGCATCCGCTCATGTTTCACGGACACGTCGATGCTTGCCGTCCGCTGCGTTTGGTAGCGGGAGACGGTGAGTTACGCAAGCGGTCACGTTGGCTTTGCGCAACACCCGCATGGCACATCGCGGCAAGTGCATCGTGGACACACGCATTCATGGCGACTGCCGACGCAAAGGTGCTCGCACTCCGCAGCGCCCTGATCGTGCTGTCGCTGTTGTGTGTATCGCCAACCGCAGCCCTCGCCCAGCCCACACAACCGCTGGCTCTTGATCTGGGCACTTTAGGTGGCTCAAACAGCACCGCCAGTGGCGTGAGCGAGATGGGGCAGGTTGTTGGCTACTCGGACGTGCTTGACGACATCGGGCAGCACGCCTTTTCGTGGACCCGGGAAAGCGGCATGGTCGACCTCGGCACTTTGGGAGGCACAAACAGTGTCGCGAATGCGGTGAACGATGCTGGACAGGTCGTCGGTTACTCCGATGTTGACGATGATGTTGCGCAACACGCATTCGTGTGGACGAGGGCGGGGGGCATGGTGGACCTCGGCACCCTCGGAGGTTCGAACAGCATCGCGAACGCCGTGAACAATCGCGGTCAAGTGGTGGGGTCTGCGTTGACGGCAGACGGGCTTCAGCATGCGTTCTCGTGGACGGCGTCGGCCGGGATGATCGACCTCGGCACGTTGGGCGGCGCGGCGAGCATCGCCAGGGATGTGAATGACCGTGGGCAGGTCGTAGGCTTTGCGAGCCGAACGGGCACTGAGATCGCCAACTCGTTCTCGTGGACACCCGGCGGCGGAATCGTTGATCTTGGCACCTTGGGCGGTAGCAACGCATTTGTGTTCGAGGTAAATGCGGCAGGCCAAGCCATCGGGTGGAGCTACACCGCAGGGAACGCTCGGTTTCACGCGTTTCTGTGGTCACAGCACGCTGGCATGGTGAGCCTCGGCACCCTCGGTGGCGACAACAGCGAGGCATACGCCATCAATGCGACTGGGCAGATTGTCGGTACGTCAACCACCCGCACTGGCTACCGTGCGTTTTTATGGACCCCAGCCACAGGGATGATGAGCCTTGGCACCTTGGGCCCTGACAGCTTCGCACGAGACGTGAACGAGAACGGCCACGTCGTCGGCGATTCTCCTACCGGGTATCCGCAGCAGCGTGCGTTCTGGTGGTCCGAGGCCGAGGGGATCGTCGACCTTGGGACATTGGGGGGCGGCTTTGCCACTGTGAGTTCCCGGCGCGCAATAAACAACAGCGGCGACGTCGTGGGCACGTCCACCTTGGAGAACGAGGCCGCCTCTCATGCGGTGCTGTGGCGTGTCGGCGCTGACGCGAATGGCCAAGTGTTGCCCCCGCCGTGGGCGGCCACGGACATCGGCGTGGTCGGGATGGGCGGTGACTCGTCGGGGCTGAACGATGCCTTCGTCGTCTCCGGAACGGGCGCTGATATCTGGGGCACTGCTGACGCGTTCCGGTTTGTCTATCGCCCGCTGATCGCTAATGGCTCGGTGACGGCACGCCTTGTCAACAGTGTCTCGCTGGGCGCTAGTCCATTTGCGAAGGCGGGCATTATGCTCCGCGACTCGCTCGACCCGTCATCCGCGAGCGTCATCCTCGACGTCAAACCCGATGGCGGCGTGGAGTTCATGGCCCGCTACGGCGCTGCCCAAGCGACTATCTATCTGGCCGGAGACTCCACGGACGGGGCTCCCAGTGTGTGGCTCCAACTCGCGCGCGACGCGTCCAACAAAGTGACTGCCTCTCTGTCGTCAGATGGAATGAGGTGGCGAATCATTGGATCGGCGGTCGTCCCCTTTGCTTCTGCCGACGTGCTCGCCGGGCTCGCTGTGACGAGCCATGATCCGTCGAGTCCGTATCTCGCAAAATTCGACCACGTCAGCGTGACTACAACGGATGCGGAGCACCGCGATAACCTGCTCAGCGACGGCGACTTCGAAGAATACGCACCTCCAGCACTTGGCAGTGCGAACTCCGGTTGGGTGTCAGACCATCTCATGCGCCAAGAACCTGCAAAGTCCGAGGTGAATCAGCCCCGCTCGGGATTTACGAACGGCGCTTGCTGGACCCCGGCGTTTCTGGACTGCGGAATCTATCAAGAGATCATCGCGCCAGCGACAGGCAGCTACAGCCTCCGTGTCTACGCGTCAGCGGATCGGCCCGGAGGATTGGTTGGGGCAAACGTGAACGGCTACGTCGCGACGTCCGCCGACGTCGCGGTCCGACCGTTTGGCGACTACGCCCTCTACTCTGCGACGTTCGACGCCACCATAGGAGATGTGATTCGGGTGTGGATGTATTCGCCCGCATCACCGGGATACGTCGTAATTGATGACGTGAGCCTTACGAGGACTCCCTAACGCCTGCGAGTGGATGCCGCAGGTACGGTGGCGCTTCGGTGTCGGACGTGAAGCGGCTGCGCGAACTCGAGGCGGAGAACGCGAAGCTGAAGCGGATGTATGCGGACGTGGCCCTCGAGAACGCCGCCATCAAGGATGTCCTCGGCCGAACGCTGTAACGCCATTCGCGAAGCGACAGATCATCGAGGCCCTGGTGACGGACCATCGGCTCTCAGTGCAGCGGGCCTGTCGCATGGTGAGGCTGTCGCGAGCGGCGTATACCGGCCTTTAGTGGTGGCGAGTCGGCGTGATGCCGCCGTGATCGCGGCCCTGACCGATGTTGTCGCCCGTTATCGGCGCTGGGGTTTCTGGAAGTGCTTCGGATGCCTTCGCCTTGAAGGCCACCGGTGGAATCACAGCACGCGCACCGGGTGTATTGCGCGCTGCGGCTGCATCTGCCGCGGCGCACAGTGCGCCGGGTACCGCGCCGCCTCCGCCAACCGCTGACGGCGCCGCCGGTCCTGAATCAGACGTGGGCACTCGACTTCGTGTCGGGCACGCGCTACGACGGCCGGCGGATCCGGGCGCTGACCATCATCGACGAGGGGAATCGCGAAGGGCTGGACATCGCCGTCGGCATCTCGCTCCCGAGTCGGCGCGTCGTGCGCGTGCTGGGATCTCGTCACGTGCATGGCTGTCCCGTCGCGGTCCGCGCCGACAACGGTCCCGAGTTGCTCGCGCAGTCCTTTGTCGACTGGGCCGCAGCGCACCGGGTACGATTCCACTACATCCAATCGGGCAAGCCCGATCAGAACGCGTACATCGAGCGATTCAATCGCAGCTATCGGACCGAGGTGCTCAACTCTGTAAATGATTGGGATTAATCAGGTTATTGGTGCCGGAGGTGGGGGTCGAACCCACACGACCTTGCGGTCACGGGATTTTGAGTCCCGCGCGTCTGCCAGTTTCACCACTCCGGCACGAGGAGGGGAGCCGCTAGTATAGCGCGCTAGCGGCCTCGCTTCGCCGCGTCTTGCGTCGCCTTGCCGACGTCCGATACCACTGACTTCAGCACCTTCTCCAGCGCCGCCGCCACCGCTCCCTCCTGCGTGCTGAACTGCTCGGAAGCGGTCTTCGCCGTCGCCTTGTCGAGCAGCGAGAACGCCATGTTCATCACCGGATCGGGCGACTGCCGCATCGCGCCGGACGTGGCGCCCGGCTGCGACAGCATCGAGCCGTAGGCGTTCATGTAGCCGTACTTCGCCATCATCAGCGGCGGCGCGAACTGCACCACCTTCCTTGCCAGCGTCAGCGCGCTGTTCAGCGTCGAGCCGCCACTGCGCTCCGACCCGCTGCTCTTCGGCTTCGGCTCGCCCGGCGCCACCAGCGCGTAATCGACCTTCGCGGTGAATGCCTCGCCCGACGACCCGCTCATCCTGCCGACGATGCCGCCGCGCGGCGTCTTCACTTCCGCGATGCTGCTGGTGAGCATGAGGTCCACCTCTTTCGCCTTCGCGTCGGCCTCGAGTTCCGCAGGCGAACTGCCACTCAGCCGCACGTAGTCGACGTCGGTGTCGCCGAACGATTCGAGCAGCGCCTCGTTCAGCAGATTGGTCTCCAGCGTCGCATCGGACCGGTTGCTGAGCGGCGCGAGCCCGACGCGCAACGTGCCCGGCTTCTTGCTGCCAGGCTCCCCAGGGCGATGGTCGGCGGTCAGTTGCGAGATCGTTCGCACCTCGACGTACTCGTTCGGCACCACCAGCAACGCGGCGTCGAGCTCGACCCGCTCCGCCTGCCGCAACTCCATCGTCGTCGTGAGCGGCGGCTCGTCGCCAGTCGTCGAGACGGTGGTGTACTTCACCGGGTAGCCGGCGGCCTGATCCGGCGTCTTGAAGGTGACCTCGTCGATACAGTCGGCGTTCTTCGGATCGATCTCGATCGTTACCGGGGTCGCAGGCAGCGCTGCGCATGAGAGGGCGGCTGGCAGGTCGATGTACCAGCCGTCGGCTTCGACGCGCTGCGGCCGCTTGTCGCAGGCATCGAGCGTGAAGTCCCTGGTCACCACGGTCTTCAGGTGGCGGGCGGTGAAACCAAAGAGCGACTGCGTCTCGCCCGTATCGGTGACTGTCGTCGTATAGATGACCTCGCCCCCCTCTTCCGTGCGTCCAGCGCCGCCTTCGTGGTAGTGCCGTCATCGAACGGGGCAGTGCGGAAGGTGCGCGCCTGCGTGTTCAACTGAAGGCTTTGACGGCTGTCGCACTGTTGAATGGACGCGAGGTTGTCGCCGACGCTGATGCGAGCGCGCGGGCCCTTGAGCTGCACAGTGCTGAGCGTGCTGGTCCCCCCGGAGGTGTGCACGAGGGAGAGCTGCAGATCCGGCGGCAGCGGTTTAAGGGCCGGCGCGGCCGCAGGCGTAACCTTCGGCGCCGGAGCGGCTGGACGCCTGGGAGCTGGACGGGCGGGCGCTGGCTTCGGTGCAGGCCTGGGCGCAGGCTTCGTCTGGGCCATCAGCGGCGGCGTGAGCGCCAGGATACTGAGCAAAAGCGCGCTGGAACGGAACACAGGCCACCCCTTTCGGCACTGAGCGAGTTCATACGAAAGTCCGGAGACGGACGCGACGATCGACAAGGGCGGTCGAGGTGCGTCTGGCCTGACCGTGGCCATCATACAGACCTTCCCCAACTCATAGCGCCTCAAAGGATTGAGCGCGACAATCGGGGACAAATCCCGCAACGCCTGAGGCGGTCAGGCCCGTGCCGGATGGCGGGTGCAATGGGGGCGAAAGTGAGGGGAAAGGCCAGGATTTAGGCCAGTTTTGCGTTGTGGGCGTTCACGCGGTGGGCTATACTCGGTGAACTGCCGGACCTGTATTGGTCTACCGATCAAGCGCTCCTAACAGGGGGACCCGTGACATTTGAAGTCGGCGACAAGGTCATCTACCCGAATCATGGTCTCGGAATCGTCGAGCGCATCGAGGAGAAAACCATCCTCGGTACGACCTGCGGTTTCTACCATCTTCGGATCGTGGCCAACGACACCACCGTGCTCGTGCCCATCGCAAACGTCGACGGCGTTGGCCTCCGGCGAGCCATCAGCGACGACGATGTCGAACGGCTCTTCGGACTTCTCGGTGACGGAAACATCGACAACCACCAGAACTGGAAGGGGCGCTTCAAGGACAACTCGGACAAGATGCGCAGCGGCTCCATCTACGATGTGGCCGACGTGCTCAAGAGCCTCACCTTCCTCGCGAAGTCGAAGAGCCTCTCGTTCCGGGAAAAGCGCATGCTCGATCGCGCCAAGTTCCTCATCATCTCCGAAGTTTCCGAAGTCATGCGTGAAACGGCTGCGGCGATCGAAGGCCGCGTCGACACGGCTCTCGAGCGGTGCTTCAGCACGAAGGAGCGCACTGCCGCCGCCGTGGAGGTTGCTGCTGCGGCGGCCGCCGCATCGGCTGCCCGCCCGAAAGTGACCAAAGCCACGGCGTCCGTTGCGCCGCCGCCGCGCGCCACCGCCGCCGCGGCCCCGCGCCGCGCCGCGCGCGCCTCCTAGAACGGCAGCTTACCCGTCCCATACGCTCGACAAAGCCCGCGGGCCACAGCCTGCGGGCTTTTTTCGTTATCATGCACGCTTCGTGATCATCGCTGCGTTTCGCACGGTCGCCACCTACGTGGCGGTCTCGCTCTACGTCCTCATTGCCGCACCGATCGGCATCCTGCTGGCCATCCTGTTCCAGTGGAAGAGCCTGCTCTACTGGCTCGGACACCTCGGTGTGCGGCTGGCGCTCTTCACGTCGGGTATCCGCTTCCGCGTCACCGGCCGCGAGCACCTGCCGATCGACCGCGCCGCCGTCTACTGCTCGAACCACCAGAGCAACGTCGATCCGCCGGTGCTGTTCGAGGCGCTGCATCCGCGGATGCACATCCTCTACAAGCACGAGATCGACCAGATTCCTCTGCTGGCGCGCGCCTTCCGCCTCGGCGGCTTCATCCCGGTCGATCGCCGCAACCGCGAAGCGGCCCTGCGCTCGATCGAGAACGGCGCCAGGTCGATCCGGTCGGGCAACTCCTTCCTCATCTTTCCCGAGGGCACGCGCAGCCGCACCGACGACCTGCTGCCGTTCAAGAAGGGCGGCATCCACATGGCCATCCTCGCGCAGGCGCCGATTGTGCCGGTGGCGATTCGTGGTGGGCGGATGGCGATGCAGCGCGGCAGCTGGCTGATCCGACCCGGTGGTGATCGAGATTGCGGCGGGCGCGCCGATCGAGACAGCCGGCATGAGCCCTGACGACCGCGACCGGCTGATATCGCTGGTCCGTGCACAGATCAGGAACTGCTGCGCACCATGGGCGCGCGGCGGCCCGGAGACGCCGCGTAGCCGCGGACCTTCAGGTCCGCACGAGGGGCCGACCTGAGGGTCGGCCCCTGCGTACAGCTCGCCGCACGCTAGCTTCCGGTCTCGAAGGTCAACGTCCAGGGTGGCAGCGGTTGCTTGTCGGTGCCGATGATCCCGTCCTGCAGTTCGACGGTGACACGGCTGAAGCGATCGAACGGCTGTGCGAACTTCAACTCCAGCACGCGCGTGCCCGGCAGGTAGTTGACGGTGAACGCCACCGGCGCGTCGGGTGCGCTCGCCTGGCGGACACGGATGCGGTTGCGGAACGACGCCGCGTCCATGTCGCGCGAGAACTGGATGCGGACGTTGCTCGTCGGCAGCACTTCGGTTTCGTCCCCAATCGGCGCGCTGAACACCACCTCCGGCGGCGGCGCCGCTGCGACGCGGATGACCGCCGTTTCGGCCGGGTCCTTCGGCGCCTGCGTGATGGCGATCGACCCGCCTTCGGCGTTCAGCCACTGCAGGCCGCGCCCCTGCTGCAGCGTGCCCGACACCTCCACCCATCGTCCGGTGTCGATGCGGGCGTCGAGCGCCAACTCGAAGTCCTTGCCGCGGGGACGCAGGTTCGTCACCCAGATGGCAGCATCGGCTGACCGCACGACGAAATCCCAGCGGCTCACCGCTGGCGGCTCCGGCAGATCGCCGAGCAGGTTGCGGCCGCCAAACTGGCCGACCACGGTCACCTTCTGGTCAAGGTAGCGCGAAGGGTTGAGGACGATGTTGCGGATGGTGGGTGAGTTGGGCGGTGTGGCTGCGGAAATGGCGGAGGCAATGAGTGCCGTCACCTGCCCGACGCGCGGCCAGGACCCTTCCGGGTCGATGCCGAACGTCCGCTTCAGGTCGTAGCTGACGAGTCGCGGGTCGTCAGCGTTGAACTTGCCAAGGTCCCAGAACTCACCACGCACTTCGGCGAGCCCGTCAGGCGCATTCCCCTCGTGCACCACCCTGATCGACATACCGTCGGTCGTCAGCCGCAACTCGCCAGTGTCGAGCAGCTTCAGCTCCCCAACCACGACCACTGGACGCATGTGGAAGTAGGACGCGTGCGACAGCAGCGCAGCGACGTTCGTGGCGCGCCGCGTTGCCGCGGTCTGCGCAGACAGCGTGGCGGCGACGAGCAGGAACAGGAGGAACAGACGTTTCATCGCGACCAGGGGCCTCCGAGTACCGACCGGACTACATCACCTTGCGCTGCGCCATGCGCACGGTCAACACGGCGAGGGCGAAGAACAGCGCGGCACTCGCCACCTGCGCCACACCCGTTTCGACGTGGAACCAGGGGATGGCGTTGCCAAGAGCCTGGAAAGGTTCGATGGTCCTCGTGCCGACCAGCACAGCGTAGAGGATGCCGCAGATGGAGCCGCCCGCGATCAGTCCCGAACTGAAGAGCGTGCCGGCGCCAAGGTCGGACTCGGTCGTCAGGTTGCCGCGCTCCACCCACCAGCGCACCAGCCCGCCGACGAAGATCGGGGCGGTGGTGGCAATGGGCAGATACGAGCCGACGGCAAACGACAGCGACCGGATGCCGCACAACTCGAGGGTGAGGGAGACGAAGACGCCGACCAGCACGAGCCCCCACGGCAGGTTCTGGCTGAGCAGACCCTTGATGATGGTGGCCATCAATGTCGCCTGCGGTGCCGGGATGTCGGCCGAGCCGATGCCGAACACCTGGTGCATGTAGAGCGTCGTCGCACCAATCGACAGCGCCGAAGCCGAGACGCCGACCAGCAACCCCAATTGCTGATAGAGCGGTGTGGCGCCGACGAGATACCCGGTCTTCAGGTCCTGCGACGTGTTGCCCGCGTTCGCCGCGGCGATGCAGACGACCGCACCGACGCAGATGGCCACCGGACCGTAGGTGTCGCCGGTCCAGCCGAGCGCGACGAACAGCAGGCAGGTGAGGATGAGGGTGGCGATGGTCATTCCCGAAATCGGGTTCGACGAGGTGCCGATGAGTCCAGTGATGCGCGCTGAGACGGTGGCGAAGAGGAACGCGAAGAGCACCGTCAGGACCGCCGCGAGCACGTTCCCCTGCAGCGGCATGCCGGGCGCCAGCGTCAGCACCAGCGCCACGAGCAGCGTGCCGATCGAGCACGGCCGACATGGGCAGTTCGCGATCGGTGCGAGCGATGGCGCCGCCGGCCGCCGCGCCGAAGCCGCGCAGGCCGTCGACCGCCGAACTGATGATGGTCGGGAAGCGTCCGCCCCAGGGTGATCAACCCCGAGGCCAGCACCGCGCCGGCGCCGATGTAGCGGATGTACGCGCTCCACAACTGGCCGGGCGCCATCTCGGAGATCAGGAACGGCAGCCCGGTGGCCGGGTTGTTCGCGAAGTTCGGGTGGATGGGCGGGAACGGGCACGGTCATGTATCCGCCGAGGATCGACAGCAGCGGCAGCAGCACCAGCCACGACAGCACGCCGCCGGCGAACATGGTGCCGGCGATGCGCGGCCCGATCACGTAGCCGACGCCGAGATACTCGGGCGAGATGTCGACCGTTCAAGCGTCGCGTTCGGGAACTGGCTGGTGCGGGACGTCGAGTAGCCGACCTCGGTCAGGAACAGGTTGAAGATCCATGACAACCCTTTCCACAGGGCGCCGATGCCGAGACCGCTGAACACCAGCCCTGCGAGTTTGCCGCCGCGTTCGCCGGCCACCAGCACCTCGGCGCAGGCCGTGCCCTCGGGGTAGGGCAGAACGCCGTGTTCCTTGACGATGAGCGCGCGCCGCAGCGGCACCATCATCAGGGTGCCGAGCACGCCGCCGACCAGCGTCAGCATCGTGATCTGGACGTAGGTGAAGTACGAGCGCGCCAGACGCCAGGAAGATGAGGGCCGGCACAGTGAAGACGACGCCGCCGGCCAGCGACTCGCCGGCCGATCCGATGGTCTGGACGATGTTGTTCTCGAGGATGGTCGAGCCGCCGAGGCGCTTCAGCACCGAGATGGCGAGCACGGCAATCGGAATGGAGGCGCTTACCGTCAGGCCCGCGCGCAGGCCGAGATAGACCGTCGACGCGCCGAAGAGCAGGCCGAACAGTGCGCCGATCACGACCGCCTTCAACGTGAATTCGGCGGGCGACTGGCTGGCGGGAACGTAGGATGCGAAGGTGGCGGAAGCGGTCGGAAGGGCCAGGCCGGTGGAGGATTCCGGGTCGGAAGTGGCCATGTGGCCGGATATTAGCACGCCGTTTTGCTACAATCTGGCGGCGCTTGTGAAACAACGGAACAAACCCGGGGTTCGCTCCCCCAGGTCGAGACAGCACGCCGATCAGGTCTCGGAACTCACGACCAACCGCCTGTCGGTCTACCTGCGGTGCCTCACCGAACTCGAGGCTCAGGGCATTCGCACGGTCTCCTCGCAGTCGCTGGCCGAGCAGTTCCACCTGAACGCGGCGCAGATCCGCAAGGACCTCGCGTACTTCGGCGAGTTCGGCGTGCGCGGCGTCGGCTACTACGTGCGCGACCTGAAGCGGCACCTGCGCCAGATCCTCGGCCTCGATCGGCGGCTGCGCGTCGCCATCCTCGGCGCGGGCAACCTCGGGTTTGCCCTGGCCGACTACCCGGGCTTTCGGCAGGAGGGGTTCGAGATCGCGGCGCTGTTCGACAACCAGCGCGAGAAGGTCGGTCAGCAGTCCCGGTCGGGCGTGCCGATTCTCGACATCTCCGACCTCCGCAAATCGGTGAAACGCGACGGTGTCAGCATCGCCGTCCTCGCCGTCCCCGCCTCGTCCGCGCAGAAGGTGGCTGACCTGGCCGTGGCGTCCGGTATCAAGGCGATCCTGAATTTCTCGCCAGGCACGCTGCAGGTGCCCGATGACGTGAAGGTGAAAGGGTGTCGACCTGACCGTGTCGCTCGAGAGCCTGTCGTTCTTCCTCGCGCACGGCGAGTTTAGCGAACCGGAACGAGTAGTCGCTAGTCGCAAGGCGCAACCCGAATCCTCCACGCTCCACTGAAGCAGTGACCAGACGGTCCAACGTCCGCAGCCTCTCGCACGTCGACGACAGCGGTCGCGTCACGATGGTGGACGTCGGTGACAAGGCGGTGACCGCAGCGCGAAGCGATCGCGCGCGGCTCCATCCGCATGTCGGCCGAGGCGCTGTCGCAGATTCGTGCCGGGAACGTGAAGAAGGGTGACCCGCTGCAGACGGCGCGCATCGCCGGCATCCTGGCGGCAAAGCGGACCTCGTCGCTCATTCCGCTCTGCCATCCGCTGCCGATCTCGAGCGTCAACGTCGAGCTCATCCCGACGACCGACCGGCTACGACATCGAGGCGCGCGTGCGGACGACCGGCCAGACCGGCGTGGAGATGGAAGCGCTGACCGCCGTGTCCGTGGCGGCGCTGACGATCTACGACATGGTGAAGGCGGTGGACAAGCGCATGGTCATCGGTCAGATCCGCCTGATGAAGAAGACCGGCGGCAAGTCGGGCACCTTCACGCGCTAGGCCCCCATGTGAATATGGCTGCCGATCTTCAGGTCGGCTGGCCGCCGACCCGGTACGCTGTCCGAAGCGGCCGATGGTCAAATATGATGGCGAGTGTGCGCAGGCGCCATCTTTTCGCTCTCATCGTGCTGGCCATGATGCTTCCTGGACGCCGACCGGGCTTCGCCGCATGGCAGGCCGTATCGGTCCCCACCTTCGGCTACACCGTCGTCAGGACCTTTCCCCACGACCGGCAGGCGTTCACGCAGGGGCTGCAGGTGGTCGACGGCGTGTTCTACGAAGGCACCGGGACTGAATGGCCGGTCGTCGATCAGGCGCGTGAAGATCGAGACGGGGCGAAGTGCTGCAGCAGCGCGACGTGCCTGAGGCCTACTTCGGTGAGGGGATCACCGTTCGCGGCAACGAGCTGTTCCAGCTGACGTGGAAGTCGGGGCGTGACGCTCGTCTACGACCGGCAGACGTTCGCACCGAAGCGGCAGCATCGCTACACCGGCGAGGGGTGGGGGCTGACGCACGACCGCACGTCGCTGATCATGAGCGACGGCAGCGAGTTTCTCCGCATCATCGATCCCGCGACGTTCACCGAGAAGAAGCGCGTCCGCGTCCAGGTTGGCGGCCAGGCGCTGAAGAACCTGAACGAACTCGAGTTCGTGAAGGGCGAGGTGTTCGCCAATGTCTGGCAGACCGACTACGTCGCGCGCATCGAACCCGACCACCGGAGCGGTCACCGGCTACATCGACTTCCGCGGCCTGCTGACACCCGGCGAGCGCAACCTTCACCGACGTGCTGAACGGTATCGCCTACGACGAAGCCACCGACCGCCTGTTCATCACCGGCAAGCTGTGGCCGCGGGTGTTCGAAGTGCGGGTGGTACGGAAGTAGGGGAGGGACTCCCAGCTACTCCTCTCTCCGCACTTGTGCCCCTCCCGGGCTTCCAGACCCTCCCGACCCCCCCTACCACCGCAGCAGTCGCGTCACCTTCACCACGAACGACTGCGGTTCTGCAGGTCCGGGAATGCCGCGCGGAGTCGAGCGTCGTGCGGCCGTCGCTGTAGACGACGAACAGTTCGCTGCCGAGCAGGTACTCCCAGCGGAAGCGGGCGTTGGTGGTGACGCTGTTGGTGCGCGACTGGTACTGCACGAGCGCCGAGACGAACATGCGCGTCGACAGCGAGTAGGTGGCGCGGGTGCTGTACAGGTTGCTGTTCGCCTTGCCTCTGTGGCACGTCGACGCGGTTCCACGACAACTGCGGCTCGACGTAGAACTGATTCGACAGCTCGACGCGGCCGCTCCAGGTCAGTTCCGTCAGCGTGCCGCCGTAGAAGCCGCTGCGGGCCGCCGTGAGCAGCCCGGACATCGGACGCTGCTGTCCGAACGTGTAGGTGGCGCGCGACTGCGTCATGCGGTACTCGCCGAGCGGGCACGAAGAGGTTGCGGCCCACTTCGAAGCGGCAGGGCAGCCGCTCGTAGTTGCGGCTCAGGTCGACCGAGAACGTGTCGCTGTTGTTCAGCTCCAGCTGAAAGTTGCCCTGCACTTCCTTCGACTCCGGACGGTTGCTTCGTGTCGGTGATGTAGTCGAGGCTGGCGATGTAGAACAGCTTCCGGATGCCGCCAGGTTGCGCGGACGCGGGCTGAAGCGCGCCTGTCCGTACGAGCGCTTGAAGGCCGTGCGGCGCAGGAAGCCGACCTCCGGATTGAAGTCGGCGCCCACCAGCAGGTGCTCGGCCTGCAGGCCGTACCTGTCGTTGTTCCAGTCGAAGCGGCCGCGGTAGCTGGTGTCGTCGCCCGTGCGTCCGGGCGAATCGGGTCTGGCCGCGTAGCCGAGGATGCTGATGTTGCTCGTCGGGCTGATGAGCGTGTCGATGCCGTAGGCGAGGTTGTCCGAGCCGCTCGCCGTTGTACTTCGTGGCGGCTACCGGATCGCGGCGGGTGAAGATGCCGCCGATGCGGCTGCGACGCAGGAAGTCGCGGTTGACGCGCACGACCGAGAAGTTCGTTCCGGGCGTGTTCGCATCTGCCGACGCCGCCGGTCTGGATGTTCAGCAGGCCGTAGCGCCACAGGCCGTTCCGGCCGAGCAGGCGGCCACCGGCCCGAATCGGCACTTCGAGGCCGTTGTTCAGGCCGATGCGCCGGCTGTAGAACAGCACCGGTGCGGTGCTGCTGTTCTGGCCGCTGCCCTGCGCGCCGCCGCCGCCGCCGGTGCCGCCCTGTGCCCGACGAACCGTTCGCGAAGTTGAAGGTGTCCTGCCCCTCGAGAAAGAAGTCGCGCTTCTCGGGGAACTGCACGCTGAACCGGGTGAGGTTCACCACCTGCTGGTCGTCCTCCACCTGCGCGAAGTCGGTGTTCACGGTGAAGTCGGCCACCAGTGTCTGCCGCACACCCCACTTCACGTCGAGTCCGATTGTGCCGTCGGGGTCGTTCGAGCACCGGCGGCCGCGCGGTGTTGTCCGACAGCATGGAGCCGAGCGAGATAGGGCTTGACGTCGATGTTCTTGCCGGAGCGCGGTGTCTCGAGGCCGACCACGGTGGCGGCCACGGACATTCTCGACATTGCCGGTCGTCCCCAGGCCGCGAGCACCGGCGCCAGGTAGGTGAGCTCGTTCTTGGCGATCACCCGGCGGCGGAAGTTCATGCCCCAGATGGTGCTGCCCTCGCGATAGCGGAACGAGCGGAACGGAAAGCGGATCTCGACCGTCCAGCCGTCCGAGAAGGTGCCGACCCTGGCGTTCCAGACGCCGTTCCAGCTGTTGTTCGGCGTCTCGTTGGTCGTCGACCAGTCGAGCAGCGCGCCCGACGCCGCCACGACGAAGCCGTAGCCGTTGCGCCGGTCGTAGAAGCCGTCGAACGCCACGCCGAAGTGATCGTTGTTGAACAGGTTGTTGGCGTCGCGGCGCATCTCGGTGGCGACGCGCTTGCCGGGCTCCGACTCGTACATGCGCGCCGAGACGTAGAGGTTGTCGCGGTCGAAGAAGACCCACACCTCGGTCTTCTCGGTGGCCGGTGCACCTTCGCGCGGTTCCTGCTGCGTGAAGTCGCCCACCGGTTTCACGTCGCGGTAGAACGGCTCGTCGAGCACGCCATCGAACACCATCGGCGACGGCACGCGCAGTGGCGCGCATCGTGACGCGTCCCTGGGCGTCGCGCGCGATCATGTCCGGCGCGACCGGTGGTGGCGGCCCCTCGATCGGTGCGATCGACGGACTGTCCGAGAGCGGAGCCGCCGCAGGAGGAAACAGAACAGGACGAGCGCAGGGAGACGCATGTGCGGGAGAGATTCTATCGTCAAATCTCGGCGCGGTCGCGGCGGCGGCTCGATGTGGATGACCGCATCGACGATCTGCGGATAGCTGGCCATCAGCCGATCCTTCACGACGTGCGACAGGTCGTGCGCGTCGGTCAGCGGCATGTCGGCCGGCAGCCAGACGTGGAGGTCGAGGAAGACGTGGTCGGCGGAGCCGCGCGTGCGGATGTGGTGACAGCCGAGGACGCCGTGCGACGCTCATCACCACCCGCTCGATGTCGGCTTCCGACATCACGATCCGGTCGCTCAGGATCTTCGTCGTGGTCGATGCGCGATCTGATAGCCCGCGTGACCGATGAAGCCCGCGACGACCAGCGCGCCGATCGGGTCGAGGATCGGGATGCCGGCCGCGCGCGCCGGCCAGCGCGCCGATGACGGTGAGCGACGTCCAGACGTCGCCGCGCGTCTGCATGCGCGTCGGCCAGCAGCACTTCGCTGCCGAGCCGCTCGCGCCGCCGCCGACTCGTAGCGGACGACGATGAGGTTGATCGCCACCGTGACGCCCATGATGACGAAGCCGGTCGGCCGAGATCTCGGGCGGCGCCGAGCGTCCGCTCAGCGTGTTGAACGCGTTGCGCAGCACCTCGAGCATCACGACCAGCGAGGAAGCCGATGACGCCGGCCGCCGCCACCGTCTCGTACTTGCGGTGGCCGTACGGATGATCCTCGTCCGGCGGCCGCCGCGCGGCGCAGACGCCGACCAGGCCGACGACGTTCGACGCGGCGTCGGTCAGCGAGTGGAAGCCGTCGGACAGGATGCTGATCGCGCCGCTGGAGTAGCCGAACGCGATCTTGGCGACGGCGACGACCAGGTTGAGGAAGCAGAGCACGCGCGTCGAGGACGCGGCGCGACCGACCGGTGGCGGCGTAGCGGGTTCAGAAGACACGCGCGGTCGGGACCGGCCACCAGCGCAGCTGCACCTTGCCGATGATGTACTTCTTCGGCACCATGCCCCAGTGGCGGCTGTCGGAGCTGTTGTTCCGGTGGTCGCCCATCACGAAGTAGTAGCCCTCGGGAATGACCTGCGGCCCCCAGTCGTCGTGGCTGCGGAACTCGGCCGGCACGTAGTCGTCCTGCAGCGGGATGTCGTTCACGTAGACGCGGCCCTCGACGATGCGGACGGTGTCGCCCTCTTCGGCGATGACCCGCTTGACGAACGACTTGTCCGGGTTGAGCGGGTAGTAGAGCATCACGATGTCGCCGCGCCGCGGCTCGCCGATGCGGTAGACCAGCTTGTTGACGATCAGGCGGTCCTGATCTTCGAGCGTCGGCGCCATGCTCTGGCCTTCGACGCGCGCGACCTGGAAGCCGAACGTCACGATCAGGATGGCGTAGACGGCCGCCGAGAACAGCGTCTTGAACCAGGCGACGAGCTTCCTCGCTGCAGCCTGCCGCCGGCCCGCGACCGCGCCGCGGTCGGGTCCGGCGAGCGTCGGCGCTGCGTCCGGCACGCACGGCGCGCCAGCTGGCGCTCCGCGCAGGCCGGCATCCCGACGATGCGCCGGCACAGCGTCCTCGGCGACCGGCATCTCGGCCGCGCGCTCAGAGCTTCAGGTAGTCGCGGAGCCGCCGGGTCTGCGTGCGGCTGACCGGAATCTCCGTCGCCTTCTCGTCCTTCATCCTCAGGATGTAGTTCCGGCTGAACCAAGGGACGATCTCCTTGATCTTGTTGATGTTCACCAGGTGCGAGCGGTGCACGCGCCAGAAGACGCCCGGGTCGAGCCGCGCCTGCAGCTCGTCGAGCGTGCCGGTAGTTCGACGTGCCCGGTGAGCTGGCTGGTGACGACGGTGATGCTCTCGTCGGCCAGCGAGGCGTAGATGATGTCTTCGGCCTGCACCAGCAGGAACCGTTCGCCGACCTTGACGGCCAGCCGTTCGCGGCGGCTCTGCCGTTCGCTGACCAGCTGCAGCAGCTGTCTCGAGCTGTTCGCGGTCGACCAGCGCCGGCTCGGCCGCGGCCGCGCGTCGGCGCTGGCCGCTCGGCCGCGATCGCGACGCCGCGCGCGCTGCACGCGCCACCTCGAGCCGGGCCGGGTCGACCGGCTTCAGCAGGTAGTCGACCGCGTTGACCTCGAACGCCTCGATCGCGTGCTGGTCGAACGCGGTGACGAACACGATCGTGCGCGCCGAGCCTCGACGTCGACCAGGCGCCGCGCCACCTCGAAGCCGGTCAGCCCGGGCATCTGGACGTCGAGGAACACGAGGTCGGGCTGCAGCCGATCGATCGTGTCGAGCGCCTCGAGGCCGTTGCCGGCCTGACCGATCACCTCGACGCCGCCGATCTGTCCGAGCAGGTAGCCGAGCTCGTCGCGCGCCAGCTGCTCGTCGTCGACGAGGACGGCTCGCAGATCGGTCATGCGGACATCCGCTCGGGCAGCGTCAGCTCGGGAATCTCGACGCTGACGCAGGTGCCGTCGCCCGTCACGCTCGTCAGCTTCAGCGCGCAGGCGGCGCCGTAGATGGTGCGCAGGCGCTCGTTGACGTTGCTCAGGCCGATGCCGCTCCGACAGCGCGTCTGCCAGCCGTTCCTCCGTCATGCCGAGGCCATCGTCGTGGACCTCGATCACGGCGCGGCCGTCGCGGCGCGCCGTCCTGATGGTGATCCGGCCGCCGCCCACCTTGCGCGACAGCCCGTGCTTGATCGAGTTCTCGACCAGCGGCTGCAGCATCATGCTCGGGACGATCACGTCGAGCGTGTCGGGGCTGATCTGCTTGTCGACCTGCAGCTGCGGACCGAAGCGGACCACCTCGATGTCGAGGTACTCGTCGATCGACGTCGAGCTCCTCGCGCAGCGTGACGAAGTGGTCGGTGCTCCGCATCAGGCGGCGGAGCAGGCCCGACAGCTTGGTGATCAGCATGCGCGCGGTGTCCGGCTGGGTCCGGATGAGCGACGAGATCGACGTCAGCGTGTTGAAGAGGAAGTGCGGGTTGATCTGGCTGGCGAGCGCCTCGATGCTGGCGGCCAGCAGCAGCTTCTCCTGCTCCTCGAGCCGGTGCTCGATGCGGGCGTTGTTCCAGATCTTGATCGGCGTCGCGACCGCCGAGCACGGTCGCGAGCAGGATCACCGCGACGACGGTCCAGAACGGCTCGGGCTCGCAGGTAGAACAGCCGCTGATGCTCGCCCCAGCGGCAGCCGAGCACCTGGCGCATCAGCTCGAGGCCGACCGGCGCCATCAGCAGGACGATCTGCCAGTCGATCTGCCGGCGTCCGCAGCATCTGCCAGACGCGGCAGCGGCAGGCGGGTGAAGACGAATGGCGAGAAGTGCCAGATCGCTTCCTTCGGACAGAGCTCGCGCAGGCCGCCGCCGGCGAAGCCGCAGCCGACGGCGAAGGGCAGGGCGATGAATTCGCCGTTGGCCGAGCGGCGGCAGGCCGACCAGGAGCGCCGACGATGCGCGCCGGCATAGGGGCCGGCGATCAGGCCGGCGAGAAACGCGCCCTTCGAGCGTGAGGTCGGCGGCCTTGTAGTTGAGGAGCAGCCGCGAGGCGACGCCGGCGGCGAGCGGGAGGCCGAGCGCCAGCGCGAAGACGCAGGCGGTCGGGCCAGTCGCGGCGCTCGAAGATGAGGATGTGCCGGAAGCGGCGGTAGCGGACCAGCATGGTCGCCAGCGCCGCCATGACCGCGAGCTTCACGACCAGGGTCGTCAGAGCAGGACCTGCTCGGCGGAGAGGAAGTCTGTCGGGTCCGGGCATCCGTTGATTTACTTGATCTTATCGGCCGGGTAAACTGAGAGCAATGGCTGTGATTCGTCCCTTCATCATCGGGTTCGCGACGACGTTCAAGCACCTGTTCAAGAAGCCGATCACGGTCAACTACCCGGAGCAGAAGGTGCCGATGTTCCCGAAGTATCGCGGGCAAACAGGTGCTGATGCGCGACGAGAACGGCCTCGAGAAGTGCGTCGCCTGCGGCCTGTGCTCGGTGGCCTGCCCGGCGGACGCGATCTACCTCGAGGCGGCCGAGAACGACGGCACGGTGCAGGCCGGCCCGCGCTACGCGTCGGTCTACCAGATCCACAAGACCCGCTGCATCTTCTGCGGCTACTGCGAGGAAGCGTGCCCGGTCGGCGCGATCTTCATGGGCAAGGACTACGAGCTCGCGGTCTACAGCAAGGACGATTTCGTGTGGGACAAGACCGACCTGCTGGTGCCGGCCACGACGGCGGCTAGCAGCACCGGCTAGGTCAGGCAGGGACGCGCACTAGCGGCTGACGCTCGCCCGCCCGACACCAGCCCTTACCGCCCTCATCGGCCATGCAGATCGGCGCGCTCGGCGACATCCACGGCGCGTTCGACACCGTCCAGGACATCATGGCGCGGCACCCCGACGTGCCGCTGTGGGTGCAGGTGGGCGACGTCGCCAGCAACGACGGCGACTATTTCACGCCGGTCGCAGCCGCTCTACTGGATCAAGGGCAACAACGAGGATTTCGACGTGATCGCCGAGGCGATGGCGGACATCCGCCGGCGGCGACGCTGCACTACCTGCCGAACGGCGGTCCGCACGCGGTCGGGCCGTGGCGCGTCGCCGCGCTCGGCGGCACCTTCGCGCCGCAGCTGGTATCACTCGCCGGCGTCGTTGCTGCCGCCGTCGCGCGGCAAGCGCGGCCGGTCGCGACGTCGATCAAGCTCGGGAAGAGCCGCGACGACAAGCGCCGCCACTTCGTGCGCGACGAGGTGCTGGCCTGCAAGGGGCTGACCGGACATCGACCTCTTCCTGACCCACGAGGCGCCGCGCCCGTTCTACCCGGCCGGCCGCCGCATCGACGCGGGCAAGACGGTCGATCAACGAGGTGCTGACGGCGATGCGGCCGCGCCTGCACCTGTTCGGCCACCACCACGAGTTCACCGACTCGGTGCGGCAGGGCGTCCGCTCGATCGGTCTCGACGTCGTCGAACAGGTCGTACCTGCTGATCGATGCCGAGACCTTCCGCTGCGAGCGGCCGATACGTGAGACAGCACTGACGGCCGCGATCGCCAGACTGCAGCAGGCCACAGCTCGATGATCAATTCATGACGCTGCTCAGACGATCGACGCGCGTGCTCGTGTGCGACGGCGCGATGGGCACGATGCTCTACGCGCGAGGGCGTGTTCATCAACAAGAGCTTCGACGCGCTGAACCTGACGCAGGCGCCGACTCGTCGAGGCCGTGCACCAGGAGTACGTGCGCGCCGGCGCCGACATCATCGAGACCAACACCTTCGGCGCCAACCGCATCAAGCTCGGCGTCGTTCGGGCTCGCCGACCGCTGCACGACGATCAACGTCGACGGCGCGCAGATCGCGCGGCGCGCCGCGGGCGACCGCGCCTACGTCGCCGGCGTCGATCGGGCCGCTCGGCATCCGCATCGAGCCGTGGGGCAAGACCGGGGTCGACGAGGCCCGCGAGTACTTCCGCGAGCAGGCGCGGCGCTGCTCGACGGCGGCGTCGACCTGTTCATCCTCGAGACCTTCCGCGATCTGAACGAGATCGGCGCGGCCATCGACGCCGTGCGGTCGCTGTCGGACCTGCCGATCATCGCGCAGATGACGACCGAGGAGGACGGCAACACGCTCGACGGCACGCCGCCGGAGCGGTTCGCGCCGGAGCTCGAGACGGCGCGGCGCGACGATCCTCGGCGTCAACTGCGCGGTCGGACCCGGCGCCGATGCTCGAGACGATCGAGCGGATGGAGGCGGTCACGCCGCCTCCGCCTGTCGGCGCAGCCGAACGCCGGCAAGCCGCGCGACGTCGAGGGGCGCAACATCTATCTGTGCTCGCCCGAGTACATGGCGTCGTACGCCCGCCGCTTCGTCCTGCACAACGTGCGGGTGGTCGGCGGCTGCTGCGGCACGACGCCCGAGCACATCCGCCAGATCAAGGCGGCGGTGCGCGGCGCGCGGCGCCGGCGCGCCGGCGACGCCAGCGCGCGGCGCGTGGCGGCCGAACCGGCCGGCGGTCATCGTGGCGCCGCCGGTGCCGCGCGAGCAGAAGTCGCGGCTGGCCCGGCGAGCTGGCGCGCGGCACCTTCGTCGTCGGCGTCGAACTGCTGCCGCCGCGCGGCTTCGAGGCCGAGCCGGCCATCCAGCGCGCCCGCGAGCTGAAGCGCTACGGCGTCGACGTCGTCAACATTCCCGACGGCCAGCGCGCCGGCGCGCGCTTGAGCGCGCTGTCGCTGGCGCGTGCTCGATCGAGCAGCAGGCCGGCATCGAGACGGTGCTGCACTACTCCTGCCGCGATCGCAACCTGCTCGGCATCCAGTCGGACCTGCTCGGCGCGCATGCGATGGGCCTGCGCAACCTGCTGCTCGTCACCGGCGATCCGGGCCGGGTCGGCGACTATCCGGACGCGACGGCGGTGTTCGACGTCGACTCGATCGGTCTGACCAACGTGGTCACCCGCCTCAATCACGGCGGCGACGTCGGCGGCCAGGCGATCGGCGCGCCGACCGCGTTCCACATCGGCGTGTCGGTCAACCCGGCGGCCGTCGAATCTCGACGAGGAGCTGCGGCGCTTCGACTACAAGGTCGAGGCCGGCGCCGAGTTCGTCGCTGACCCGGCCGATCTTCGACGTCGCCGGACTTCGAGCGGTTCCTGAAGCGGATCGAGCCGGCCCGGCTGCCGGTCATCGCCGGGATGTTCCCGTTCGAGAGCGCGCGCAATGCCGAGTTCATGGCCAACGAAGTGCCGGGCGTGCGCGTGCCCGAGGCGCTGATGGAGCGGATGCGGCGGGCCGACGGCGCCGACGCGGCCGCCGCCGAGGGCATCGCGATCGCGCGCGAGATCGCCGGCGCAGCTGCGGCGCGCGCGTCCAGGGCATTCAGGTCTCGACGCAGTCGGGCAACATCGATGCGGCGCTGGCCGTCCTCGATGGACTTCGCTGACGATCCGGATGTATAGTCGCTCGGTCGCGTCTGTCGCTGGCAGCGCGGACGTTGCCGTAACGTTCGCATTCGCGACCGTTGCGAGCATCAGCCGAGGCTACTAGATGCCGCTATTCGAGTCGCCACGTGCCGCCGAGGACGACGAGATCATCGGCTCGGACGTCGCGCACCCGTGCGCTGTCCGTCACCGCCGTCGAGAACGACTTCGTCGCAGGCGTCTACGAGAAGCTCGCCTCGGTCTACGACTTCACCTTCGGCCCGACGCTCCATCCCGGCCGCGTGCAGGCGATTCAGCGCATGGGCATCAGCGCGGCGACCGGGTGCTCGAAGTCGGCGTCGGCACCGGCATCAACGCCGCCTCTACCCGCGCGACTGCGCGGTCACCGGCATCGACCTGTCGAGCTCGATGCTCGAGAAGGCGCGCGAGCGCGTCGCGCGCAAGGGACATCACGCAACGTCCGCCTGCTCGAGATGGACGCCGCCGAGCTGAAGTTCGCCGACGACTCCTTCGACATCGTCTACGCCCCCTATCTGATCAGCGTCGTGCCCGATCCGGTCGCGGTCGCGCGCGAGATGCGCCGCGTCTGCCGCCCGGGCGGCCGCGATCATCATCCTGAATCACTTCCGCAGCCCGAACCCGCTGCTGGCCGCGGATCGAGCGCGCCATCTCGCCGTTCACCGTGCACATCGGCTTCAAGTCGGACCTCGATCTGCCCGGCTTCCTCGCCCAGGCCGACCTCAAGCCGGTTTCGATCGAGAAGGTGAACATCCCGCGGATCTGGTCGCTCGTCACTTGCATCAAGGACTGAGCGTGAGCCGGCTCTGGCTGGCTCTCGTCCTCGTCGCTCTTCTGCCTTCCGCTCTTCGTCGGTCTCGGCCGCATCGATCTCGAAAACGACGAAGCGATCTATTCGTTCGCCGTCGATCGCATCCTCGAGATCGGCGACTGGCTCGAACCGCAAGAGCAGCCCGAACGAGACCGTCGTCTTCCTCGAGAAGCCACCGCTCAAGTTCTGGATCGTCGCCGCGCCGATCAAGCTCGGCCTGCTGCCGCATGACGAGTTCGGGCTGCGCTTCTGGGACGCGCTTGCTCGGCGAGCTCGCCTTCCTCTACGTCTTCGCCATCGGCACGCGGCTCGCCGGCCCGGTCTGCGGCGGCGTCGCCGGTGCTGCTGCTGTTCGTGCACTGGCCGCTGCTGTTCGAGCACGGCCTGCGCACGCAACAACATGGAAGGCGCCGCTCGTGCTCGCCTACTGCGGCGGCGTCTTCCACTTCCTGCGCTGGGCGGCGCTCGACGACCGGCGTGGCGGCGCGGCGGCACGCGCTGTGCGGCGGCGCTCTACTTCGTGCTCGGCTTCATGACCAAGTTCGTCGCGGCCATCTTCCTGCCGTTCACGCTCGGCATCGTGGTGCTCGGTCGTCGCGTCTCCGCACCCGCGTGCTGGCGGAGCGGCGACTGTGGCTCGGACTGGCCGGCTTCGTCCTCGCGCTGATCGCGCCATGGTTCGTCTACGCGCATGTGCGATTCGGCTCGCTGTTCTGGGAAACGATCCTCGGCGAACACGTGGTGCGGCGGCTCACCGGCACGCTCGTCCAGTCACATCTCCAGCCCTGGAACTACTATCTCGACGCGAGCTGGCAGAGTTCGTGCGCCAGAAGACGCAGTGGTTGATGGCGGCCGGCCTGCTCGTCACTGCTGGTGCAGGCGTTCGCCGTCGCTGGCTCGAGGGGCGGTGGTCCTGCTGTGGGCGGCAATCCGCTGGCCGATCATCTCGGCTGGCACGTCGAAGCTGTATCACTACGCGTATCCGTTTCTGCCGCCGCTGGCTCTGGCGGCCGGCTACCTGGTGGCGCTCGTGGTGCTGCTGGCGCCGGTGCAACTGCGCAAGCTGTTCGAGTGGGTCGAGGATGCCCTCGCGCGGCTCCTGCCGCGGGTGACGGCGCCGCTCCAGAGCCCGGTGGCCAGGGGCGTGGCGTCGGTGCTGACGGCCGGCGCCGTGGCTGTCGCGATCTGGTCTGGCGTGTTCGGCGGCGTGCACATGCGCATCGACGGCGCCACGCTGCTCAAGAGCGCGGGCGTCCTGCGGCCGCTGCTCGTCGTGGTGCTGCTGGCGCTGCTCACCCGGACCGGGGCGCGCGTGCATCGCCTGGTGGTGGCCCTGCTGGTGTTGAGCGTCATGCCGGCGGAGTCGTATCGCGGGCAACTGGGACGGCTGTCGTCCGGCAAGTCGCCGATGCGCGACGCCGCGACCTGCCTCGTCGACGTGCAGCAGCGGCTCGGCACGCCGGCCGGGTTGTTCGTCGACATGCCGGACGGGATCTGGCATCCGCTCTACTACAACTTCCGGCGCGTGCAGCCCTGGACGACCGCCGACGTGGCGCTCGATCCAGCGATCGAACGTCACCTCTACGATCCGTCAGCGCTGCGTCCGGTCCTCTCGAGCGACGCAGTCTGGCAGAACTGCGCTGCGGTCGCGCGGCGGCCGGCTCACGCTGCCCGATGGCGTGGCACCGCCGATGGTTCCCTTCCTCGAGCACCGTCCTGCTGCTGCCCGGACCGTTCGCCGAATGCAGCCCGGAGTCGCGGCTCAAGGCGATGGACTGAGGGAGCGCAGGCGATGGATCTGGTCGAAGCGTGAAGTCCGGTGGGTTCGCGCAGGCATCGCGCCATCCGTGGGAGCGCGCGCGGCTTGAGCTGGTGTCGCGCCTCATCACGCGGCATGCGCCACTGGCGGACGGGCGATGTGGTGCTCGACGTCGGCTGCGGCGACACCTTCGTCGTCGAGTCGCTCGCGCGCGCCTATCCGCGGTGCGGTTCTACGCCGTCGACAGTGCGTTCACGCCAGAGCTGATCGAGACCTTCGCGAGCCGCATGACCGTGCGGAACGTCGCCTTGTTCGCATCGATGGAGGCAGTACCAGCGGGGCTGCCCGGCGTCGCTGGTGCTGCTGATGGACGTCCTCGAGCACGTCGAGGACGATCGCGCGCATTCTGCGAGGCCTGGCAACCGGCCGGCTCTGTCAGCGCGGCCACGAGGTTCCTCATCACCGTGCCGGCATACGGCTCGCTCTTCTGTTCGCACGATCGCTTCCTCGGCCACTATCGTCGCTACTCG
This sequence comes from uncultured Acidobacteriota bacterium, assembly GCA_963722395.1. Taxonomy (GTDB): domain Bacteria; phylum Acidobacteriota; class Vicinamibacteria; order Vicinamibacterales; family CAVVIG01; genus CAVVIG01. The sequence continues at coordinate 313,967 of CAVRLS010000004.1, forward strand.
TTCGGCGAGTTCGGCGCGCTGCTCGAGTCGGCACGGCTCGTATCGATGTCGGCCGGACACCTCTTCACCAGCCTGGTGCCGCTGCGCATCCTGCAGGTGGTGCGCGAGCGGCTCGTGCCGCCGTCGGCAGACGCCGCCCAGCGCGCTGGCCACCTGGCGCGGCAGTGCAGCCGCCGCGCGCGCCATGTCGGCCGTGCTCGAACTCGACGGCCGGCTCTCGATGGCGCTGCTCCCGCTCGGCATCCGTCTTCCAGGCCTGTCCAACTTCGCCGTATGCCGGACGTCTGCCTAGTCGTTCCCTGCTACAACGAGGAGCGGCGGCTGCCGACGCCGGCGCTGCTGGCGTTCCTCGACTCGCACCCGCATGCCTCGCTCTGCCTTGTCGACGATGGCAGCCGTGATGGAACACTGGCGGTGCTGCGCACCCTGGCGGCGCAGCGGCCCGACCGCGTGCTGGTGGTGGCGGTCTCGCCAAATGGCGGCAAGGCAGAAGCGGTGCGTGCCGGTGTGCGTCACGCGCACGCGGCCGGACCGTGGCCGTTCATCGGCTACTGGGACGCCGATCTGTCGACCCCGCTCTCCGAGGTGAACCACCTGCATACGGCGCTGCTCGCCAACCCGGAGTGCCGGATCGCCATGGGCTCGCAGGGTCAAACGGCTCGGCTCGAACATCGACCGCCGCACCGCGCGCCACGTCCTTGGCCGGATCTTCGCCGCCTGCGCCGGCGTGATCCTCGGCCTCTCCGTCTACGACTCGCAGTGCGGCGCGAAGCTGTTCCGGCGCGACACGGTCGAGGTGTTCTTCGGGCGAGCCGTTCCTCACGCGCTGGCTGTTCGACCTCGAGATGCTGCTGCGACTGCGCAACGCGATCGGCCTCGAAGGGATGAACGCCGCCTGCGAAGTGCCTCTGTCGCAATGGACCGAAGTTGGTGGGTCGAAGCTGGGACTGGGCGAGATGATCGGCGTGCCGCTGGAACTGCTTCGGATTCGGGCGGGGTATAACAAATAGTCGTTGGTCGTTGGTCGTGGTCGTTGGCCCGTCGCCTACCGCCTTCCCGCGACCTCCATCATCCGCTTCGCCACCACGTCCGCGCCATTCGCATTCGGGACCGCCGCACGCGTCGGTTGGGCGAGCAGCGCCTCCACCGATTCCGCCCATCGGCCTTCGCGGAGATCGTCGGTGCCGATGTGCAGGCTGCGCATCACCGCCGGCATCTCGCGAATGAAGGTGTCCTGCTCGATGAAGCGACCCCGCAGCGTGTAGAGCAGCGCCACCCCGTTCGCCAGGCACTCCGAGACAATGCCGTATCCCAGCTTCGTGGCGACAACATCTGATGCGGCCAGGAGATCGGTATAGGTGAGGCCAAGGCGGCGCATCTCCCCGCCCGACACGACGCGCAGGTCGGGGTGCGGAGACGGCTGGATGCCAACTTCGTAGTCGGTGGCCACCACCTGGAAGCGGCTGCTGCCGGCCGCGCGCTCGATCGGGATGTTGCCGCCGTGCCCGCCAAAGGTGGCGAGCACAATCGGCCGGTCGCCGGCGAGCCCGACGCGGGCTCGCGTCTCGGCCTTCGCGAGTGTCGCCCGTCGCGCCACCAGCGGCACGTCCTCGATATGCCGCATCGACGCGAAGCCACCGGCGAACGGCAGCCGCAGGGTGTGCGTCGCCTGGGCATTCGCGCCCGCGATGAGGGCGCGCACACCTGGCGCCAGCGTGTCGAAGCCGGCAAAGCCGCCGTAGATCCAGTCCCAGGTGAAGTTGCTGATGGCGACCGACGGAACAGCCGCGGCGGCGGCCGCAGCGAACGCGAGCGGCGGAATGTCGCCAGCGACGAGCGACGGCCGGACGGACCGGATCAGGTCCGCCTCGCGCGCGACCCGCTCGTCGAACGTTGCATAGAAGGCCGCGGCTCGGCGCGCCGTGGCGGCTTCATCGATGGACAGGCTGTCGGGTTGCACGGCGCCAACGTCGGTATCGCCGGGCACGATCTCGGCCGCCGTATCGAGCGACGAGAGCAGGAACCACTCCGGCACCGTCGTGCGCAGCACGACGCGAAGGCCGGGCACCTGTCGCGCGAGGGCATTGACGATCTGGATGTCGCGCGATGCGTGGCCGAAGCCGTGGCCCGAGATGTAGAAGATCAGGCGCAATTCAACCCTGGGGCAGCGCCACCTTCAGGACGTCTTCGAGCGTGGACGCCGGCACGAAGGTCATTTGGGCCTTCACTTCCGGCGGCAGTTCGGCCACATCCGCGCTGTTGCGGGAGGGGTGGATGAGGGTCCTGATGCCGAAGCGCTTCGCCGCAAGTGCCTTCTCCCGGATGCCGCCAACCGGAAGCACAAGACCGCTGAGCGTGATCTCGCCGGTCATCGCCACATCCTCGCGCACCCTCTGGTTCCGCAGGGCCGAAACGATCGCGGTGGCCATGGTGACGCCGGCCGACGGACCGTCCTTCGGAATGGCGCCCGCCGGCACATGGACGTGCAGGTCGTGCGTGTCGAGAATATCGGGATCGATGCCGAGATCCTTCGAGGCGGCGCGCACGTGGCTGAGCGCGGCACGCGCCGACTCCTGCATCACGTTGCCGAGTTGCCCGGTAAGAATGAGGTTGTGGTGTCCAGCCGGCAGGAGGCTGGCTTCGACGAAGAGCACGTCGCCGCCCACCTCGGTCCAGGCGAGCCCGGTGGCGACGCCGGGCCGCGAGACGCGGAACGACACCTCCTGCTCGAACCGCGGCGGCCCCAGATAGTTGGGCACGTCCTCGGCGCTGACGAGGGTCTGCGGCGGCATCTCGGCGGACGCCGCGACCTTCGCCGCCACCTTTCGTGCAATGGTGCCGAACTGCCGCTCCAGGCTGCGAACGCCCGCCTCGCGCGTGTAGTCGCTGGCCACGCGCCGGATCGCAGCATCGTCGAACGCCACCTGCTCGGGCGTCAGTCCGTGCTCGAGGAGCTGGCGCGGCACGAGGTAGCGCTTCGCGATGTGCAGCTTCTCTTCCTCGCTGTAGCCCGAGAGCTGGATGATCTCCATGCGATCGAGCAGCGCAGGATGGATACTGCCAAGCTGGTTCGATGTCGCGATGAACAGGACCTGCGACAGGTCGACGTTCACCTCGAGGTAATGGTCGCGGAACGCCGAGTTCTGCGCCGGGTCGAGCACTTCGAGCAGCGCGGCGGACGGATCGCCCTGGTAACCGGCCGAGACCTTGTCGATCTCGTCGAGCATGAAGACCGGGTTCATGGCTCCCGCCTGCTTCAACGCCTGCACGATGCGGCCGGGGATGGCACCGATGTAGGTGCGGCGGTGACCGCGGATTTCCGCTTCATCGCGCACGCCACCGAGCGAGATGCGTACGAACTTCCGGTTCATCGCCCGCGCCACCGACTGGCCAAGCGACGTCTTGCCGACTCCTGGAGGACCGACGAAGCAGAGGATCGGCCCCTTCATCGCCTTCGACCCGGTCTGCTGCGCCTTCAGCTTCTGCACCGCGAGATACTCGACGATGCGGTCCTTGATCTTGTCGAGGTCGTAGTGGTCCTCGTCCAGCACCTGCCGCGCCGCAACCGGGTCGAGCCGGTCTTCCGTCGTCGTCGACCAGGGCACGTCGAGCACCCAGTCGAGATAGGTGCGGATCATCTGGTACTCGGGCGATGCGGGTGTCATCCGCTCGAGCCGTTCCACTTCCTTCAGCGCCACCGTGTTCACGTGCTCGGGCAGCGTTGCCGCCGCGATTCGAGCCCGCAGGTCCTGCGCTTCGGGCTTCTCGCCCTCGCCGAGTTCATCCTGAATCGCCTTCAACTGCTGGCGCAGGTAGTACTGACGCTGCGCGTCGGTCATCTCCGCCTGAGCGGCCGACTCGATCTTGCCCTTCAGCTCGAGCAGCGAGATCTCGCGATTGAGGGCCGATTCGACAGACCGGAGCTTGTCGAGCAACCTGTCGGTCTGGAGGATCTGCTGCTTCTCGTCGGCCTTCATGTCGAGCAGGCTCGACAACAGATAGGACAGGCGCAGCGGATCGTCGATGCCCGCCACCATGGTCCGCAGTTCCTGCGACAGACCGTTGCCGGCCGGCAGCGCCTTGTCGATGAGCTCATGCAGGCGGCGGGTGTAGGCATCGACCTCGAGCGAGCGTTCCGTCTCTTCCGGAGCGGGGCGCACCATGGCGCGCAGTGCGTTGGCGGTCCGCGTGATCAGGTCGGCCCGTGCGCGCTGCAGCCCTTCGACGATGACGTGAATGCCACCGTTCGGCACCTTGGCCATCTGGCGAATGACGCCGATGGTGCCGAGTTCGCGCAGGTCGCTCGGCTGCGGATCGTCCATGTCGCCGTTCTGCAGCGTCAGGAAGAGCAGGCGGTCCTCGGCCAGTGCGCGGTTGACCGCCTCGATCGAGTGCGGGCGCGAGATCGCCAGCGGCTGCAGCGTCAGCGGAAACACGATGGTTTCGCGCAGGGCGAGCACCGGCAGTTCGCTGGGATAGTTACGCGCGGAGTCGGTCGCCATGGTCACAGGATATCGCGGCTCAGTGGATATACGGGATTAGACGCCAGCGAACCGCGCGGCGGTACTCGGCATACTGGGTGCCGAACTGCGCTTCCAGCCCCGCTTCCTCGAACGGCATCGCCACGAGGATGTAGAGCGTGGACAGGCCGGCAAACAGCAGGCGGTCGGCGGTCATGTGCGCCGAGCCGGCGAGCAGCAGCACCACTCCCAGGTACAGCGGATGCCGCACGAACCGGTAGGGTCCGGTCGCCTCGAGGCTTCCGCTCGCGTGCGACGAGTCGAGCCCGCCGAGTTCGAATACGCTGATGCGGCGCACCGCCAGCGCGGCGATGACGAGGCCGATCGCCTGCACCGCGCCGGCAGCCACGGCCGCCAGCCCCGTGGCGTGATACAGCGTGCGCCCTACAGGTTGCCAGCCCACGCAGACAGCGAACTGCAGGATGCTCGCCACCCACACATAGGATGAGCGCATCAGGTTCGCCGGCAGCGCCCGGCTGACGAGGCGTTTGGCAAACGGCCGCGCCAGCACACTGTGGTGCAGGGCGAACGCGGTGAACAGCAGGGTATCGAGCAGCACGCCCGGCCATAGCGGAGCATCGGGCGCCTGCGGCAACTGCAGCCACCACCAGCCGAGATACCCCATTGCGCTCATGAACAGCGCAAAGCCGAGCACGCGAACCGCCTGTGTCATCTCACCTCGCGGGTCCACCAGAGCAGCCGGCTGGCCGTGGAGCCCGATGCACAAATGCTATAAGACCCGTGTGGACTCTCGTGTCGTCATCACCGGAATCGGCGTCGTGTCCCCATTCGGCGTCGGTCGTGAACGCTTCTGGGACGCGATCTCCGCAGGACGGAGCGGCGCGCGCCTGCTGGACGACCTCGACAGCGCCTCCTACGCCTGCCGTGTCGCCGCGCCAGTCGACGGCGTCACCATCGACGACGTGCCGCTGCTCGAGGGCGACGACATCTGGGACCCGGACTACCGCGCCGACCCGAAACGCTACTCGCGCGCGGCGCTCATCGCGGTCATCGCGGCACGTGAGGCCTGGAACGATGCCGGCCTGAAAGTGGGCGAGCCAGATGCCGGCGTGGTCATCGGCAGCGGCGGAGGCGGCATCGATGTCGGCGAGCGGCAGTACTACGACTTCTTCGTCGAGCGCGGGAAGAAGGTCACGCCTTATGCCATTCCCATCTCCATCGTCGGCATGATGTCGAGCGAGATCTCCATCTCGCTGCGCGTGCGCGGTGTGAGCCACGTGCTGTCGTGCGGATGTACCAGCTCGACCGACGCGGTCGGCTATGCCGCTGGCCTTATCCGCTCCGGCGATGCCGAGGTGATCCTGACCGGCGGCGCCGACGCCTGCGTCACGCCGGGGATGATGTACGGCTTCTCCCGCATGCGCGTGACGTCGATGGCCTACAACGAGACGCCGGCGGCTGCCTCGCGTCCGTTCGACAAGGGGCGCGACGGCTTCGTGCTGGGCGAGGGCGCCTGGATGATGACGCTCGAGAGCGAGGCCCGTGCGCGGGCCCGTGGCGCACGCATCTACGCCGCCGTCGAAGGCTACGGCTCGACGTGCGACGCCTTCCACCGGGTGCAGATGGCACCGGACGGTGTCGAGATCGTGCGCGCCATCTCGAAGGCCATCGAGAGGTCGGGCCGGCCGCGCGAGCAGATCGGCTACGTGAATTTTCATGGTACGTCCACCGTTCTGAACGACGCCATCGAGTCGCGATGCGTGCGCGAGGTGTTCGGGGCGCATGCCGACCGGTTGCCCGGCTCGTCGACCAAGTCGATGATCGGACACCCGCAAGGTGCCAGCGGTGCTGCCGGCATCGTGACGTCAGCACTGGCCATTGCGCGGCAGTTCCTGCCGCCGACCATCAATCAGTGCGAGGCCGATCCCGCGTGTGACCTCGACTACGTGCCGAACGCCGGCCGGCCGGCGCGCCTCGAAGCTGCGCTCTGCAACTGTCTTGGCTTCGGCTCGAAGAACAGCGCCGTGGTGATCGGCGCGGCAACATGAGCGCGCTGCGCCCGCCCACCTTCGACGTCGTCGTGATTGGAGCAGGCCCGTCCGGGGCGGTGGCCGCAACGGTGCTGGCGCGGGCCGGGGCGCGGGTGTGCGTCGTCGACCGTGCCCGCTTTCCCCGGCCCAAGCTCTGTGGTGACACGCTGAATCCCGGTGCGCTCGCCGTGCTGCGCCGGCTTGATATGGCCGCGGAGATCGATGCTGCGGCGCTGGCGCTGGAGGGGATGCGGGTGACGGGCGACGGCGTGACGGTGGAGGCGCGCTATCCGGCCGGGCGGCGCGGCGCCTCGCTGCCCCGCGAGCAAATGGACTACGCGCTGGTGCGCGCTGCCCTGGCCGCAGGTGCCGAACTGCGGGAAGGGGTCACCGCGCGCGTGCCGGTGCTGCGTGAGACGCCGCGCGGCCGCGCCGTCGCTGGCGTGTCGTGCACGGACGAGACCGGCACAAAGAGTGAACTCCTCGCGCCGGTGACGATCGCGGCCGATGGCCGTCGCTCGCCGCTGGCGTTTGCGCTGGGCCTCGCCCGCCATCCTGCGTCGCCTCGCCGCTGGGCGATTGGCACATGCGCGTCGGAGGTGCACGGCTTGTCGCTGTTCGGCGAGATGCACATCCGGCCCGGACACTACATCGGCATCGCTCCGCTGCCGGGAGGCCTCGCGAACCTGTGCGTCGGTACGCCCCGCCGCCGGCGGTGACGCGGCACTGCAACGCCCGCAGCAGGTGCTGGCCGATGCCCTGGCGTCGGAGCCGATGCTGCGCGAGCGTGTGGCCGACGCACGGTTCCTGGCGGCGCCAATGGTGCTCGGTCCGCTCGCCGTCGATCGCGTCGCCGAGGCAGAGGTGCCGGAGGGGCTGCTGGTGGCTGGCGATGCAGCCGGCTTCGTCGACCCGATGACTGGCGACGGGCTGCGCTTCGCGGTACGCGGTGGGGAACTCGCTGCGCTGTCGGCGCTGCGTGTACTGCGCACGCGGATGGGACGGCGTGCACGCGTCGCTGGACGCGGAGCGCCGCCAGGAGTTCGCAGGGCAAGTGGCGCTTCAACCGCATCCTGCGCGGCCTTGTCGGATCCACCGCCGGTGTGCGCGGTGCCACGCTCGGCGGGCGCCTGGCGCCCGGTCTCGTCCGCGCCCTCATCCGCCACGCCGGCGACTGCCACGTCGCCGCACACTGACGTCATGATCCGGCTGTCGCTTCTCGTCGTCGCGGTGTTCGGGCTCATGATCGTCGAAGCGCGTCGTGCGGCGTCGAACGAGCGCGCGCAGCGGGCGCGTGGCGGCATCGAGCCGAAGCACGATGTCTATCCGGCCATGCAGGTGGCGTATCCCGGCATCTTCGTCGCGATCGCCTGCGAGGGGCTCTTCCGTCCCGAGCCACCGCTGGCACTGGTCGCCGCCGGCGTCGTGGTCCTCACCGCCGGCAAGCTGTTGAAGTGGTGGGCCATCGGCACCCTCGGCCAGTTCTGGACCTTTCGCGTGATCGTCGTGCCCGGCTCCACCCCGGTCGTCGCGGGACCATACCGTTTTCTGCAGCATCCGAACTACGTCGGTGTGTTCGGTGAGCTTGCAGGTGCCGGCCTCATCGCCTCAGCGCCGGTCGCCGGCGTCCTCGGGACGCTGATGTTCACGGGGCTGATGATGGCGCGCGTGCGGGTCGAGAACCGCGCGCTGGATGCTATACTCCGGCGCGGGTAAGTCCTCACTCCTCAACATCTTGATGTCGTCCTCGCCGGTATCCGCACAGGCTGACCGAACGGGCCTGCCGCCGCGCTGGGCGCGTGCGGTCGACATCGTTTGTCTGATCCTCGTGCTGCTTGCCGGGGTTGTGGCTGGATGGGGAGGTTTCCGCGAGCACTTCGGGCCTGTCCGGGTCGCGCTCACCGACCCGTGGCGACCGCTGCTGGCGGTCATGGTGCTCGTGGCCATACGGCACTACCTGGTCCCCCGCCCACCCGTCTACACCTGGTTGCCGCGACGGGTGATGGCCGGCCTCAGCACGCCGCAGGCACGTGCGGCGGCGAACGCGGTGCTGTTCACCAGGCCCGCCATCCTGTTCGTCGGCTATCTCGCCGTGGTGATGTTCGGCTACAAGGGGGGCGAGCCGCCGCTGCGCCTCTCGGTGAACGAAGCCGCGAACCTGCAGGTGCGGTGGGACATGGCGTGGTACTTCGGCATTGCCACCGAGGGCTACACGTTCAGTCCGGCCAACCGTACCGGGCAGCAGAACATCGTGTTCTTCCCGGCCTTCCCGATGACCGATGCGCGTCGTCGCGCGCCTGCTTGGCGGCCAGACGCTGGCGTTCGTGGCTGCGGCGGCACGATCGTGGCGCTCGTCTGCGTTCTTCTGGGGTCTGACGTATCTCTTCAGGCTTGCGCGGGAACTGACGGGCGACGACGATCCGGCGCGTTACACCCTCTGGCTGATCGCCGCGTATCCGTTCGCGCTGTTCTTCGGCGCCATCTACACCGAGTCGCTCTACCTGCTCGGTGCCACCGCGGCGTTCTTCCACTTCCGGCGCCGCGAATTCTGGGCGGCGGGGGCGTGGGGGCTGCTCGTCGGACTGACGCGTCCGAACGGCTGCTTTCGTATCGATTCCGCTGGCGCTCATGGCCGTCTCGCCCTGGCTGCCACGGTGGCTGAACGGCGGGCCGGCGGCGAACATCGAACGGGCGGTCGACCGGCGGACGTTCCGGGCGCTCGTGCCCGCCATGCTCACGGCGGCGATGCCGGGCATCGGCGTGCTGTTGTACTCGGCCTGGATGTGGCAGTTCACGGGCAATCCGCTGGCCTGGGCGGATGGCCACGCGGCGTGGGGCCGGCAGTATTCCGGCTTCTACCAGCTGATTGTCGACCGGTACATCTGGCTGTTCCGGTATGGCCTCTACGACTACACCACGCAGGTGCCGGGCGACCTGTTGAACGGACTCGGCGCGCTGTTCGCGATGGGCGCGGCCATTCCGGTGGCGCGGAAGCTCGGCCTCGCCTACGCCGTGTTCATTCTCGTGAACATCCTGCCGCCGATGGCGGCCGGCGGGCTGCTGTCGGTCGGCCGGTTCTCGTCGGTGATGTTCCCGGCGTTCATCTGGGCAGCAACAATCATCCCGGAGCGGCAGCGGAGCGGCTGGCTGGCCACGTTCATGGGGATGCAGGCGTTCAATGCCGCGCTGTTCTATACCTGGCGCGACCTGTTTTAGCCCGTCAGTTCGCCGGAGATTCGCGGCCACGAAGCAGCTGGCAGCGTCTATATAATGTGCAAATGACGCGCAAAGCGCTCGGTCTGGCTGCCGCGCTCGTGCTCGGTGTGACGTTCACGGTGGCTATCGCGCAGGTGCGCCGGCCCTCGGTCCCGGCCGTCGTGCCGCAGACGCCGGCGCAGCTCGCCATGCGTGCCCTCATCGAGGGGCGCTACGACGAGGTTGCCACCCTCACCGCGAAGGACACATTCGACGCGCCGATGATGGCCCTTCGGGCGAGGGCCCTGATCGAGCGCGGGAAGTACAAGGACGCTGAAGACCTCCTGCGCCCGGTAGCGCAGCGCCAACCGGTCAGCGACGCCGCCCTCGAGCTGGGCCTGCTGCTCGACATGCTCGGCCGCGCCGAGGGCACGCGGATCCTCACCCGCATTGCCGACGAAGCCGACACCGCCAGTCGCGCCTCCGAACTCGCCCGCAGCGCCCGCGCCCTGCGCGCCCTTGGCCGCTTCAACGAAGCGAACGCGGCCTACCGCGACGCGGCCACCGCCGCCCCGCGCGACCTCGCCATCCAGACCGCATGGGGCGAGATGTTCGTCGAAGGGCGATGCCAGAGCTGCAACGCCGACGCGCTCAAGTCGTTCCAGGCCGTGCTGAAGGAAGACCCGCGCTGGGTACCGGCCATCATCGGTATGGCCCGTGCCATCCTCGACGAGAACCCGCCCGAAGCCGTCGTCCTCGCGAAGAAGGCGCTCGAGATCAACGCCTCGTCTGTTCCCGCCCAGCTGATCATCGCCACCGACGCGTCCGACTCGCGTCGCGACGATGCGCGAGCGGCGTTGACGAAGGCGCTGGAGGTGAATCCGTCGAGCCTCGAGGCGCATGCGCTGATGGCCGCAGTGTCATACGTGGACGACAAGACGGCGGAGTACGACGAGCACATCAATGCGGCGCTCGCCATCGCGCCGAACTACGGCGAGGCCTACCGCGTCATCGCGGAACTGGCCGCCTTCAACTACCGCTACGACGAAGCCGTCGTGCTGGTGCGCAAGGGTCTGGCGCTCGACCCGAACAACCCGCGTGCCCTCACCGACCTCGGCACCCACCTGCTCCGCACTGGCGACGAAGCCGGTGCCCGCACGGCGCTCGAACAGTCGTTCAAGGAGCATCCGTTCGACGTGGTGTCCTACAACCTGCTGCAGATGATGGACACGCTCGACACCTTCGTCACCGTGCGCGACGGCGACCTGGTCATCCGCATGGACAAGGCGGACGCGCGCGTGATGCAGGACTCGGTGGTGGCCCTGTCGAAGCAGGCGATGGCCACGATGACGAAGCGGTACCAGTTCACGCCGAAGGGGCCGATCCTCATCGAAATCTTCCCGAAGCACGACGACTTCGCGGTGCGCAACGTCGGCCTGCCCGGCATGATCGGCGCGCTTGGCGCCTGCTTCGGTCGAGTCGTCACCATGGACTCGCCGCGGGCGCGGCCGCCGGGCGAGTTCCAGTGGGAAGCGACGCTGTGGCACGAACTGGCGCATGTCATCACGCTGCAGATGTCCAACTAGCGCGTGCCGCGATGGCTGACCGAAGGCATCTCGGAGTACGAGGAGAAGATCGCGCGTCCCGACTGGGCGCGCGGCATGGACGTCGAGTTCGCCGCCCGCCTCAACCGCGGCGAGACACTGAAACTCGAGAACCTCAACTCGGCGTTCCGCGACGGCCGCACCATCGGCCTCGCCTATTTCCAGGCCTCGCTGCTCGTCGAGCACATCGTCGCCACCTACGGCGACGAAGGGCTGCACAAGCTGCTGAAGGCGTACGGGCAGGGTCTCGAGACCAACGCCGCGATGCGCGCCGCGGTCGGTGAGGACCTCGGCCAGATGCAGGCGGCATTCGACCGCCGCATGGAAGAGAAGTACGGGAAGATTCGCGCCGCGTTGAAGGAGCCGCCGCCGGACGCCAACCTGCCGCGGATGCCACTCGACGAGCTGAAGGCATACGTCGCAGGCAACGAGGGGAGCTACATTGCCCAGATGGCGCTCGGCGTCCAGCTGCGCAAGGGCGGCGACCTCGAGGGCGCGGTCGCGGCGTTCAGAAAGGCCGCGACACTGGTGCCGATCGCTGGCGGCGACGACAGCCCGCACGCCATGCTCGCCGACATCGCGATGCAGCGACGCGACAACCCGGGTGCCATCGAGGCGCTGCAGGGACTGGTGAACGTCGACTACAACAACATCGACGCCGCGCGCCGGCTGGCGCGGTTGCTGCGCGACACCGGTGTCAGCGACCCCGCACGGCTCGAACCGGTCTACCGCCGCATTGTCGACATCGACCCGTTCGACGCCGCCGCGCGCACCCAATTCGGCCGCGTGCTGATGTCGGCAAACAAGGCCGCTGCGGCGGTGGTCGAGTTCAAGGCCGTCGTTGCGATGAATCCGGTGGACCAGGCTGCCGCCTACACCGACCTCGCCGAAAGCTACTTCCAGAGCGGACGTCGTGCGGACGCCCGCCGCCAGACGCTGGCCGCGCTCGAAGTGGCGCCCAGCTACGAGCGCGCCCAGGACCTGCTGCTGAAGCTGGCCGAGGCGAGGCCGTGACAGCCGGCACGAGCCGGCTGGTCGCACTGGCCGCCGCGCTCGCGTTCACGCTGATCCCGACCCTGCAGCCGGAGGTGGACGCCCAGTTGCCGACCGCCGCTGACGATCGCTTCGCCGGGCCTGCAGTGGCGCTTCGTCCGCATCAAGTATCACTACGACGCCGAAGCCTCGCGACAGCAGCTCGAGTTCTACGGCGAGCCGTGGCTCATCGACGGACCGGCGGCCGAGCAGAACCTCTCGCGCCGCCTCAAGACCGCCACCTCCATCGACGTCCTCGATCCGATCGTGCTCACGCTCGACGATCCGCGCCTCTTCCAGAACCCGTGGATCTACTTCGTGGAGCCGGGCAACCTCGCCCTCACCGACAGCGATGCGAAGATCCTGCGCGAGTTCCTGCTGCGCGGCGGCACCGCGTTCTTCGACGACTTCCACGGCCCCGTCGAGTGGGAACACTTCGCGAAGGAGATGAAGAAGGTGTTTCCCGATCGGGCGATCGTCGACTTTCCCAAGGAGCATCCGATCTTCAGCGCCTTCTACAAGCTGGATGGATATCCGCAGATCGCCGGGCTCGGATCGTTCATGGCGGGACGAAGCTGGGAGAAGGGCGGCTTCGTCGCCCACTTGCGCACCATCTTCGATGACAACGACCGTCCGATGCTCTATGTCAACTGGAACACCGACATGGGGGACGGCTGGGAGTGGTCGAACGCCGAGGACTATCCCGGCTACCTGAAATTCACCTCGCTTGCCTATCGAATGGGCATCAACGAGGTCGTCTACGCACTGACGCATTGAAGCGGACCTGAAGGTCCGCCCCGAGGAGAACCGTTTGGACAACGAGTCGAAGGCTGGCGCCGCCAGTGTGGAGCGGATGGCCGAAGGGCGCCAGCGCATTCTCACCGAACTGCGGAAGGTCATTGTCGGGCAGGACGACGTCATCGATCATGTGCTGGTGGCGCTTTTCACGGGCGGCCACTGCCTGATTACGGGTGTGCCAGGCCTGGCCAAGACGCTGCTCATTCGCACGCTGTCCGACATCCTCGATCTCGACTTCAAGCGCATCCAGTTCACGCCCGACCTGATGCCGTCGGACATCACCGGCACCGAGATCCTGGACGAGGACTCGGGCGGCCGCCGCCTGCGCTTCGTGAAGGGGCCGATCTTCGCGCAGATCATCCTGGCCGACGAGATCAACCGCACGCCGCCGAAGACCCAGGCCGCCCTGCTGGAAGCGATGCAGGAGTATCACGTCACCGCCGCCGGCCGCACCTATCCGCTCGATCAGCCGTTCTTCGTGCTCGCGACGCAGAACCCGATCGAACTCGAAGGCACCTATCCGCTGCCCGAGGCGCAGCTCGATCGTTTCATGTTCAACCTGGTCATCGACTACCTCAATGAAGACGACGAGGTGGCGGTGGTCACCAAGACCACGGGTGCCAGGCAGTCGAAGCCCGAGCGCGTGCTGAGCGGGCCGGACATTCTCGAATTCCAGCAGCTGGCGCGCGAGGTGGTCATCGCCGAGGAGGTGGCGCGCTACGCCGTGCGGCTCGTCGACGCGTCGCGTCCGGGGCGACCGGGTGTGCCGGACTTCGTCGACAAGTGGGTGAAGTGGGGCGCCGGCCTGCGCGCGTCGCAGGCGCTGGTGCGCGGTGGCAAGGCGCGCGCCCTGATGCATGGCCGCTATCACGTGTCGATCAAGGACATCCAGGCGCTCGCCCGGCCGATCCTGCGGCACCGCGTCATGACGAACTTTTACGCGGAATCCGAGAACATCACATCGGACCGGATCATCGAGCGCCTGCTCGAGACGATCGCCGTGCCGAAGAGCGGAATGTAGAACGTGGCCCAGGGCGCGCGCACACGCCAGTTCCTCGACCCGGCGGTCGTGGCGCGCCTCGGCACGCTCGAACTTCGGGCGCGCACCATCGTCGAGGGGTTCCTCTCGGGGCTGCATCGGAGTCCGTTCAAGGGGTTCAGCGTCGAGTTCGCCGAATACCGGCAGTACATGCCGGGCGACGATCTGGCGACGATCGACTGGAAGGTCTACGCGCGCAGCGACCGTCATTACGTGAAGAAGTTCGAGGAGGAGACCAACCTCAACTGCCACGTCATGCTCGACGTCAGCGGCTCGATGGGCTACGGCTCGCGCGGCCTCACGAAGTTCGACTACGCGCAGTGCCTGGCGGCCTCGCTCGCCTACCTGATGAACCGGCAGCGCGACGGCGTCGGCCTGACCGCGTTCGACGAGGGGATTGTCGGCATGCTGCCGGCTAGCGCGCGCGCCGGGCACCTGCGTGCCATGCTGCTGACGCTCGAGCGACTGAAGCTCGGCCAGAAGACGAACGTGGCCAAGCCGATGCACCAGTTGGCGTCCTCAATCAGCAAGCGCGGGATGGTGGTGCTCATTTCCGATCTGCTCGACGATCCGGAGCGGGTCATCCGCGGCCTGAAGCACTTCACCTTCCGCGGCACCGACGTCGTCGTGTTCCAGGTGCTCGATCCGCACGAGCTCGAGTTCCCGTTCGAGCGAGCTACACGCTTCACCGACATGGAGAGCGGGGCCGAGGTGACGGCCATTCCCGCCATGGTGCGCCAGCACTACGTCGATGCGATGCAGGCGCTGATTGCCCGCTACCGCCGCGAGCTGGGCGGCGCCGGCATCGACTACCACCTGCTGACGACCGCGGACCCGCTCGAACTCGCGTTGATGCAGTACCTCTCGACGCGTGAGCACGCATTCTGATGAACTTCCTCGCGCCGTTCTTCCTCATCGGAGCGCTCGCGGCCGCCGTGCCGATCGTGCTGCACCTGCTGAAGCGGCAACCCGAGGACAGCGTGCGCTTCTCCGCGGTGGACCTGCTGACCCATGCGCCAGTGGAGCACTCCAGCCGACGGCGGCTGCGTGAACTGCTGCTCCTGGCGCTGCGGGTCGGCGCGCTGCTGCTGCTCGCGTTCGCATTCGCGCGTCCGTTCCTGGCGTCGAACCTCGCCACCGCCGGCGGCACTACCGTGGTGGCGGTCGACACATCGTTGAGCCTGTCGGCGCCAGGGCAGTTCGAGAAGGCCCGCACGCTGGCGAAGAAGGCCATAGCCGACGCGCCGGCCGGGCACCTGGTTGCCGTCGTGACCTTTGCGGACGGTGCGCAGGTGGCGAGTCAGCCCTCGGCCGACCGCGCCTCGGCGACGGCCGCCATCGACGCCGCGCAGCCGGGTGCCGGCGCAACACGCTACCGCGCCGCCCTCAACGCAGCGGTCGATCTCATGCGCGGCCGCCCTGGCGCCATCGTCGTCGTGACCGACCTGCAGGAGACCGGCTGGGACGTCGGCGATCAGGCGAACGTGCCGGACGCAGTAACGGTGGACGTGGCGGATGTGGGCGCGCCACCAGCAAACCTTGCCGTCGCCTCGGTGCGGGCCACCGGCGGCCGCGTGCTCGCCGTCATCCGCAATTCCGGACCCGAGCCGCACCTGGCACGCGTGCGACTGCACGTGCACGACGCGCCGGATGCATCATCGGCGACCCGCGTGGCGGCGGACACGACGGTCCAGGTCGGCGGCGGCAGCACGGCGGCGACGTCGTTCGCGATACCCGTCGGGAACTGGGCGTCGGTCAGCGTCGACGACGCGACCGGGCCGGTGGCGGACAACGCGCGGTACCTGGTGCTGGACAGCGCCTCGAAGCCGACCGTGCTGGTCATCGGCACCGCTGGCGACCTCGCACGTGAGGCGTTCTACCTCCAGCAGGCACTGCTGGCGACGGGTGGCGATGGCCGGGGTTACGGGGTCGAGGGCGCTGCTGCTGGTGAGCTGGCTGCGTGGGATCAGGCGAAGCTCGACGCCTACGTGTCGATTGTGCTCACCTCGACCCGCGCGCTGGAACATCATGGCCGCGAACTGCTGACAGCCTACCTCCGCCGGGGGGGAGGCCTGATTGTTGCGGCAGGCCCCGACGTGGATGGCGACGTGCTGCAGGAAGTGCTGGCCGGGCCGCGAATCTCGCTCGTCAGTCCGGGAGTCTCGGCGCCCGGCGCTCGTGTCCCGCGCACCTGGGGTGCGTCGGACGTGCGGCACCCCGTGGTGCGCGCGTTCGGCTCGACCAGCGGTGCGCTCGGCCTCGTGCAGTTCCAGCGTGTGGCTGTGCTCCGCACAACGGACTGTCCAGTGCTGGCCCGTTTCACCACTGGTGAACCGGCGCTGGTCGACTGCGCGTCAGGAGAGGGACATGCACTCGTGCTGGCCTCCGACCTCGACAACCGGGGCAACGACTTCCCGCTGCACGCCACCTTTGTGCCGTTCCTGCACGAGTCAGTGCGCTACCTGACGGGCGGCCGGCAACAGGCGTCGGAGTATGTCGTGGCCGACGTGCCGGCCGGGGTGCCGCCCCTGCCGGGCGTTGCGCCGCTTCCCGGCGGCGGTGCCATGCCGCGCGTGGTCGCGGTGAATGTCAATCCGTCGGAAACCGATCCAGGGCGTCTGACGGTCGAGGAGTTCAAGGGCGCAGTGGTCACCATGGGTGGCAGCGCGCAGGCCGGGGCCAGGCTCCAGGGACAGGAAGCCGAGGAACGGCAGCACATCTGGCAATATGTGCTGGCGGTGATGCTGGTGATGATGGCGGTTGAAAGCTGGGTGGCGGCGCGAGCCGCCTGAGAACGATGAGCGAGCAGTTCGGGCCCATTCAGGAGTTGCTGGACCGCGTCCGCACGCGGTGGCGTCGTCTTGTACTGCTCGAGGTGACGACGCGTGGCGCGCTGGCCGGCGCGGCGGTTGTCGCGGTGGCCTTCGGCCTGTCGTTCTGGACGGGTCGCGCGCCGCTGGCGCTGGCGGTGGTTGGCGCCCTGGCGAGCCTCGCGGGCCTTGCCGCGCTGGTGTGGGCGGCGTGGCCGGCGCGGCACGTGCCGTCCGAGCGGAGCGTTGCGCGCTACATCGAGGAACGTGCCCCGGCGCTCGATGAACGGCTCGTCAGCGCCGTGGATGTGGCGAGCACCCGGGACCCCGACACCCGTCCCGCCCTGGCGGCGGCCATGGTGCGCGACGCCGCGCGCGCCGCTGCCGACGTCGACGCCACGACCATCGTGCCGACCACGGCGATTCGCCGCCGCGCCCTGCGCGCCGCTGCGGCCTGCGCCATTCTGCTCGGCGTGCTCTTCGCCTCGCGCCATGCGGCGCGACAGGCGCTCGACGCGGTGGCACTCACGCTGTTTCCGTCGCGCATCACGCTCGAGGTCACACCCGGCAACACGCGCGTACAGGCGGGGTCCGCACTCACCGTCGAGGCCCGGCTCGTCGGCAACAGCGCCCCGGTGGTCGCGCAGTTC
This sequence comes from uncultured Acidobacteriota bacterium, assembly GCA_963722395.1. GTDB lineage: Bacteria > Acidobacteriota > Vicinamibacteria > Vicinamibacterales > CAVVIG01 > CAVVIG01. The sequence goes on from CAVRLS010000004.1 coordinate 331,606, forward strand.
CTGCGCGCCGCTGCCGGCTCCGACGACTGGCAGCCTGCGGACATGGCGACCGATGGCTCCGGGCACTTCCGGCTCGCCCTGACGTCGCTCACCAGTTCGTTCAGGTACAAGGTGCTGGCGGCCGGCGTTGCCTCGCCGGTGTTCGACGTGGCGGTGGTGCGTCCGCCGCGTGTCGCCCGCATCGATGTCGAGTACGACTACCCACCGGCGCTTGGTCTCGAGGCGCGCGTCGAGGAGGACGGCGGCGACATCTACGGCCCCGAGGGGACGCGGGTGACGGTGACGATCCACGCCGACGCGCCGGTCGCGACGGGACGCATGGTGCTCGGGCCCGACACGGCGGTGGCGCTCAGCCCGGAGTCGTCCATGGTGATGACGGGGTCGCTGCAGATTGCCGGGAACGGCTCGTACCGCGTCGCGCTGGCTGACGCGGACGGCATGAAGAGCGACGGCGACACCGAGTACTTCATCCGCATCCTCGACGATCGTCCGCCGGAAGTGCACGTGGTGCGTCCGGCGAGCGACGGCGCGTGACGCGGCTCGAGGAGGTGGAGATCGCCGCCGAAGCGCAGGATGACTTCGGGGTGGCGGCGCTCGACCTCGTCTATGCCGTGCGCGGCGGTGTCGAGAAGGTGGTGCCGCTTGGCATCCCGCCGCGGTCCACCTCGGTGAGCGGCCGACACGTGATGTACCTCGAAGACCTAGACGTGCGCGCCGGGCGACTTCGTCAGCTACTACGTGCGCGCCCGCGACCTGCCGCGCGGCAAGCGCGCCAGCGAGTCGCGCAGCGACATCTTCTTCCTCGAAGTGAAGCCGTTCGAGGAGGAGTTCAGCCTCGCCGAAACGCAGGCGGCGCAGGGCGGTGGCAGCGGCAATCCGCAGCTCGACGATCTCGTGGCGGCGCAGAAGGAGATCGTCGTCGCCACCTGGAAGCTCGATCGCCGCTCGCGCGACGCGCAGGGCGCGAAGTCGGAGCAGGACATCCGTGCGGTGTCGAAGTCGGAAGCCGAGTTGAAGGTGCGCGTCGAGCAGACGTCGAGCGGGTTCCGCTCCACCACCATGCGCGACCCCCGGCGCAATCGGCCTGGCGCTCCGCGGCCAGGAGCCGGTCCGCAGCCGGCACCGGAACCGAATGGGCCGCGCGTCGGACAGGCGACGCCCGAGGAGGACGCGATGACTACGGCGTCGAAGGCGATGGGCAAGGCGGTCGATTCGCTCAACGCCCTGAAGACCTCCGACGCCATGCCGCACGAGATGGAGGCGCTGAACGCGCTCCTCAGGGCGCAGGCCGATGTGCGCAAGCGCCAGATTCAGCGGCAGCAGGCCGGTCAGGGCTCGGCGCAGAACCGTTCGACCGAAGATCTGTCGAGCCTGTTCGACAGGGAGCTCGCGAAGAACCAGCAGACGAATTACGAGAACAGGACGAGCGCCGAGCAGACGGAAGACACCAACGCGCCGGCCGTCGACCGCATCAAGGAACTGGCGCGGCGTCAGGACGAACTGGTGCGCAAGCAGCAGCAGTTCGCGCGCAGCCAGAACCAGCTGTCGGCCGAAGAACGCAAGCGTGAGCTGGAAAGCCTGACGCGCGAGCAGAACGACCTGCGCGATCGCGCCGAACAGGTAGCGAAGCAGCTGCAGCAGCAGGCGGGCCAGCAGCAGGCCGGACAGAACGGTGAGCCTGGGCAGCAGGGGCAGAAGAGCCAGTCGGGGCAGCCGAGTGGCCAGCCGGGTCAGTCGGCGGGGCAGCAGGGACAGGCGGGGCAGAGCGGTCAGCGACGCCCTGGTGCAGGCCAGAACGCGCGCGCCGGCTCTCAAGGCGCCGACGGGGAAAGCTCCGAGCAGATGCGAGGGATTTCCGAGGAGATGCGCAGCGCCGCGAACGACCTGCGGCGGCAGGATGCCGGACAGGCCAGCGCCCGCGGCTCCCGGGCACTCGACCAGCTTCGCGAACTCGAGCGTCAGCTCCAGGGCAGCACCGCCGAAGGGCGTCGCCGGGCGCTGGGTGATCTGCAACTCGAGGCCCGGCAACTGGCGGATGCGCAGCGGCAGATTGCATCGGAGTCGGGCCGCGCGCGCGACGGGCAGGCGAGCACCGATACCCTGCGTCGGCTTGCCGGAGAGCAGGACCGTCTCGCGGAGCGGCTGCAGCGCGTCGAGCAGGGGCTGCGCCAGCAGGGGCAGGGCACCCCAGGCGCGCAGGGCGCTCCCGGCCGTCCGCAGGCGACGGAGAACCTGCAGCAGGCGGCGACCGACGCCGCTCGTGACATCGACCAGCAGCGTCTCTCGGAACGCATGCAGCAGTCGGCCGACTCGATGCGCCGCGCGGCGGGCCAGTCGAGCTCCGGCTCGTCGGCGACCGAAGGACAGCCGTCGAACGGCACCCCGCAGGGCGCGCCGACCGCGCGGCAAGGCGCGCCGAACCAGGCGGGGGCGCAGCAGGAACTGGCGCGGGCGCTGGATCGGCTCGCCGACCGGCTGAACCTTGTCGACCAGCCGCAGGATGACGACTCGCGGCGGATGAACGAGCAGGTGGCGCGGACGCGCGAGATGCGCAGCCGCATGGACGACCTCACGAAGCAGCTCGAGGAACTTGACCGTCAGGCCTCCAGTGGCCGCGGCTCGCCGCAATCGTCACCGTCGGCGCAGGGACAGGCGTCGCAGAGCGGACGTCCGGGCCAGGGACAGGGCGGCGGCACCGGAGACCCAGCGTCGATCGACGAGTTGCGCACGCAGATCAGCAGGCAGATGCGCGAACTGCGCGAACTGCTGACCGAGACCCAGAAGGACACCAACTCGCGCAACACCGGCGGCCCCGGCTCCACCTTCGAGGGGCAGGGCATGGTGATGTCGGCGCCGGGCAGCGAGGGCTTCAAGCAGGACTTCGCCAGGTGGCAGGAGCTGACCCGCCAGGTGACGCTGGCGCTCGACGAGGTGGAGTCGTCGCTGACGAGGAAGCTACAGGAGAGAAGTTCGAAGGACCGCCTGGCGTCTGGCGGCGATGAACGCGCGCCAGCCGGCTATCAGGAGCAGGTGGACAGCTACTTCAAGGCGCTCGCCACGAGGAAACGACCCTGATCCACTTCGCGTCGCCGCTCCCCTGGTGGCTCATCGCACTCATCGCGATCGGGCTCATCGGGGTGGCGATCTTCTCGTACCGCCGCCCCCTCGTTCCCCTCAGGCAGGTGCAGCGCAGCATGCTCGTCGCCCTGCGCGCGCTGGCGCTCGTGGCCGTGCTGCTGTTCGTTTGCCGGCCGGTGCTGCTCCTGCCTCCCGCCAATCCTGGCGACATCATCGTGCCGGTGCTCGTGGATACATCGCGCAGCATGCGCGTCGCCGACGCGAACGGGACGTCGCGCATCGCCGCGGCGCAGGCACTGCTGACGTCGAGCCTGCTGCCATCGCTGTCGCGGATCGGCCGGCCGGAGCTGTTCGCCGTCGGTGAGCGCGTCGCCGAGTCGTCTGCGGAAAATCTGACCGCCGATGCGCGCCGCACCGAGCTCGCGACCGCCGTCTCGACGATTCGTGAGCGGTTCCGCGGCCGTCGCGTCGGCGGCATCATCGTGCTCTCGGACGGCGGCGACACCGGCCAGGGCAATCGCGAGGTGCCCCTCTTCGCCGGCGCCCCGGTGTTCGCAGTCGGCATCGGTTCGATTGAGGGCGTACCCGATCGTGAGGTGGTCGGGATCACCGCCGGCGACCCGCGACTCGATCGGTCGCTCGTCGACCTGCACGTCACAACGGTGTCGCGTGGTCTCGGCCGCGAGCCGTACGCCTTGCGGCTGCTCGCCAACGGACAGGTCGTCGAGTCGAGGCGCATCGCCACCGCCGCGGACGGCACGCCCGGCGACGACACCTTCTCGGTAACGCCGGACCCGCTCAACGCCACTGTCTACACGGCGGAAGTGGCGGTCGACCCGCGTGAGTCGATTGGGCAGAACAACACCCGCAGCATCCTGCTGAGTCCGGCGGCGCGCAAGCGCCGGCTGCTGGTGCTGGGCGGCGCACCGGGCTACGAGCACAGCTTCCTGGTGCGGGCTCTCTCGCAGGATCCCAGCTTCGAGATCGACTCGATCGTCCGAAAGGGCAAGGACGACGGCGGTCGCGATACCTTCCTGATCCAGGCGGGTGGCGGCCGTGGCGGCGGCCTCGTCACCGGCTTCCCGACGACGCGCGAGGCGCTGTTTTCGTACGACACCGTCATCATCGGCAACCTCGAAGGCGAGTTCTTCGGGCGGGCGCAGATGGACCTGCTCACCGACTTCGTCGGCACCAGGGGCGGCGGGCTGCTGCTGCTCGGCTCGCGCACATTCCTGCAGCGCGGCCTGGCAGGCACGCCGCTCGAGGAAGCGCTGCCAGTGGAGCTGAACGATCGACGCGGCGGGTCGGCGTCGCGGCAGGGCGACAGCGCCGCCGTGCTTGTGCGCAACGCCGTGACACTGACCGACGAAGGCGCGGCGCATCCGATCATGCGCCTCGGCGCCACCCCGGAGGCGTCGCGCGCGCAGTGGGCGGCGCTGCCGCCGCTCGCTTCGGTCTCGCCGGTCGGCGGACCGCGTCCGGGCGCCACCGTGCTGGCGCTGTCGCAGTTGGACAACGGCGCCGCAGTGCCGTTGATTGCCATTCAACGCTTCGGGCGCGGCCGCTCGCTGGTCTTCTCGGGCGAGGCGTCGTGGCGCTGGCGCATGATGCGTCCGGCCGACGACCTGAGCTACGAGCACTTCTGGCGTCAGGCGACGCGCTGGCTGGCGAGCGATGCCCCGGATCCGGTCACGCTGACCGTGCCCGATGCGCCCGCGATTGGCGACACGATTCCGGTGCAGCTCGACGCGCGCGATGCCGCCTTCAACGTTGTGTCCGACGCCATCGTCGAGGCGACGCTCACCTCGCCTGGCGGCGAGCCGGAGCCGCTGCTGCTGCGGCCGGCCGGTGCCGGCCAGCACGCTGCGACGCTTGCGGCCGAGACGCCTGGCCTTTATCGAATTCGTGCCGAGGCGCGTCGCGGCGCCACGCTGCTGGGCGTGGCCGACCGCTGGGTATATGTCGGCGGCGCCGATCCCGAGTATGCGGATCCGCGGCTGAACGAGGGATTTCTGCGCAGGCTCGCGCGGCAGTCGGGCGGGCAGTATGTCCAGGCCGCCGACCTTGGCCGGGTGCTGTCGGCGATCTCGGCGGGTGTGCCCCAGACCCTGGAGCCCGAACGTCGCGACCTCTGGCACGAGCCGTGGGCGTTCCTGCTGGTCCTGCTCCTGCTCGCGGGGGAGTGGGTGCTCCGCCGTATGTGGGGGCTTCGGTGATTCCGGCCCTCGTAGTGTCCGCCTTCAGCCGGACCATGTCGCCTCTGGGATAATGGCGGCTGTGACCATGCTGCGCCGCGTTCTTGCGCTCGTCGCACTCCAGGGCTGCCTGATCGTGGCGGCCGGCGGTGCGGCGCGCGCCGGCGAGCGCTACGCGCTGGTGGTGACTGGCGCTTCGGGCGGGCCGCAGTACGCCGAGAAGTACGACGAGTGGCGCTCGTCGTTCGTCCAGGTGCTGCAGGGGTCGCTTGGCTACGCTGAAGCCAACGTGCTGGTGCTGGCCGAGGAGGAGTTCGCCGGTGCGATGAAGGCCACCCGCGAGAACGTCCGTGTGGCCATCGCCGACCTGCGCAGGCGCGCCACAAAAGACGATGTGGTGCTGGTGGTGCTGGTGGGGCACGGCAGCGGCAACGATGCCGGCGACGCGAAGTTCAACCTGGTGGGACCGGACCTCGGCGCGTCGGAGTGGGGCGAGATGCTCAAGACGATCCCGGGGCGCCTCGTGTTCATCAACGGTGCCAGTGGCAGCGCGCCCTTCCTCCAGGAACTCTCGGCGCGCAATCACGTCGTCATCACCGCCAACGACTCGGCCGCGCAGACGTTCGAGACAGTCTTCCCCCAGTTCCTGCTCGACGCGTATCGTGACAATGGCGCCGACCTCGACAAGAACGATCGGGTGTCGGTGTTCGAAGCGTTCGCCTTCATCAGCTCGCGTGTTCGCGAGTGGTTCGAGCAGCGAGCGCAGTTGGCAACGGAGCATGCGGTGCTGGACGACAACGGCGACGGTGTCGGCCGCCTGATCGACGATGAAGGCGAAGACGGTCTGCTGGCCCGCCTCACCTACCTTCGGGCTGATCCGCCGATCGAGGATACCGGCAATCCCGAGCGGACGGCGATGCTGCGGCGCCGGGCGGAGCTCAATACCGAGCTCGAAGAACTGCGTGCGCGCAAGAACACGATGCCGCTCGACGACTACGAGCGGATGCTCGAGACGATGCTCCTGGAACTGGCGCGCATCGACCGCACCCTGCGCGGCCTTTCGTGAAGAACGGCCCGCCTGAAGGTGGGCACTACACCTCGTCATCACGTGCCTGTCGTCGCGTCCGGTCGTCGCGTCCGCCCTCAGGCGGACCCGTGCCGGCACCGCACTTGCCGCGGCCTCTGCATGCGCACCAACCGTCCCGAACGCCTTCGCGGCTTCACCTACTGCGGATGTCACCGGTATTTCCTCACGTTGTGCACCTTCCAGCGCCGCCGCTACTTCACGGAGACGGCGACGGTGACCAGCGCACTCGATCAGATTCTGCGAATCGCGGCGCGTGAGCAGTTCGCGGTCGTGGCGTACTGCTTCATGCCTGACCATCTGCACCTGCTTGTCGAGGGCGCGTTCGAGGACGCGGAACTCCGCCGATGCATCAAGCTGGCGAAACAGTGCAGCGGCCACGCGTTCTCCCAGTCTGATGGCGAGCGCCTATGGCAGCGATATGGATACGAGCGTGTCCTGCGAGGTGATGACGAGACGCGCGGGGTCGCGCGCGACATCCTGGAAAATCCGGTGGGAGCTGGGATTGCTGCGTCGCCGCTGGACTATCCACACCTGGGGTGTCCGGCGTACGCGGTGGCGGCCGTGATGGAAGCGGTCGCGTGGACGCCCCATTCAAGAAGGCCCACCTGAAGGTGGGCACTACGACATAGCGGCGCACTGGAAGGTGGGCACTACGCCTGGCTGGTCAGTAGATCCATTCCTGCGGCGGCTGCTTCTTCCTGAACACCAGCACGGCTCCCATGCCGGCCACGAACCCGGCGACATGCGCCATGAACGCCACGCCGCCGCCGCCGCTGCCGCCACTCGCCGTCACCGCAATCGCACCGGCGCTGAACAGCTGCATCAGGAACCAGAAACCGAGCAGCACAATCGCCGGCAACTCGATGATTTCCCAGATGATGATCAGCGGAATCAGCGTCAGCACCCTCGATTGGGGATAGAGCACGAAGTAGCCGCCCATCACGCCGGCAATTGCGCCGCTGGCGCCGATCATCGGCACGGTGGAGTAGGGATCGAGCGCGATCTGCCCGAATGCCGCGACCAGTCCGCACAGCAGGTAGAAGACGACGAAGCGCCCGTGCCCCATGCGGTCCTCGACGTTGTCGCCGAAGATCCACAGGTACCACATGTTGCCCATCACGTGGAACCAGCTGCCGTGCAGGAACATCGAGCTGAAGAGGGTGGCCGGAATGAGGGCGGCAGGTACGACGCCCCACTGCTGCAGGAACACCTCCAGCTGTTCGCGCGGCATCGACAGCTCGAAGAACCAGCCGAGCGCGTTCAGGGCGATGATGCCGACGGTGACGTACGGCGTGGTCCGGGACGGGATGACGTCCCGAAGAGGGAGCATGGGGATTCGGGCGAGTAGCCCTGTTTATCCCGCGACCTCCGCCGTCTGTCCCGAGCGGACGCGCTCGACCATGCGGCGGATGTCGTTGTCGCCAATCGACTTGCGATGTTCCCCCATCGTGACGACGGCGTGATACACCTGCGCGAGTTCGTCGGCGGTCAGCGTGAGGCCGAGCTGCTCGGCGCGTTGACCGACTGCATGGCGGCCTGAGTGACGGCCGAGGACGAGCTGGTTGGCGTGCTGGCCGACGTCGACCGGGCGCATGATCTCGTAGGTGCGCGAATCCTTCAGCATGCCGTCCTGGTGGATGCCAGCTTCGTGCGCGAAGGCGTTGCGCCCGACAATCGCCTTGTTCGACTGCACTGGCTCCGCGGTGAGCTGCGAGAGCAGCTGGCTTGTCTCGAACAGCAGCGGCGTGTTGATCGCTGTGGTGTAGGGCAGGTAGTCCTGGCGAACACGCAGCGCCATTACCAGTTCCTCGAGCGACGCGTTGCCGGCGCGCTCGCCGATGCCGTTGATGGTGCACTCGATCTGGCGGCAGCCGCCCTGGACGGCTGCGAGGCTGTTGGCAACGGCGAGGCCGAGGTCGTCGTGGCAGTGCGTGCTGAAGACCGCCTTGTCCGCGTTCGGCACACGGCCGATGAGCTGCTCGAAGAATTCTCGGGTTTCCTGTGGCACGCCGTAGCCGACGGTGTCGGGCAGGTTGATCGTCGATGCGCCGGCATTGATCGCGGCCTCGACAACCCGGCAAAGGAAGTCGCGATCGCTGCGTGTCGCATCCTCTGCCGAGAACTCCACATCGTCCACCAGGTTGCGGGCGCGGCTGATGTTCTCCACGATCGCCTCGAGGCACTGCTCGCGGGTCATGCGCAGCTTGGCCGAGAGGTGCAGGTCAGACGTCGCCAGGAAGGTGTGAATGCGCTTGCGCTCAGCCGGCTCGAGGGCGCGCGCGGCCTCGTCGATGTCCTTGGGGCGGCAGCGGGCGAGCGCCGCGATGATCGGCCGGCGAACCTCGACAGATACTTGGCGGGTCGCTTCGGCATCGGCCGGCGACGCTATCGGGAAGCCTGCCTCGATGATGTCCACTCCGAGTGCATCCAGTGCACGGGCCATGCTCAGCTTGGACGGCACGTCCATCGAGAAACCAGGTGCCTGTTCACCGTCGCGCAGCGTGGTGTCGAAGACGACAACTCGGGAGGAATCGTGGCTCATGGTGTTCAGTTGTAGCCGCCGGTCTACTAGAAGTCAAAGCGATAATCTTTACGTTACAATAATTTAAATTTATGGACCTGGCTGCCCTTCGGATCTTCCTCGCAGTGGCTGAGGAGCGCAGCTTTTCTCGAGCGGCGGCCAAGGTGCACCGCACACAACCGGCGGTCAGCCAGGCGGTGAAACGCCTGGAGGACGACCTCGGTGAACTGCTGTTCGACCGGTCGTCGAAGAGCGGCACGCTGACCGATGCCGGGCGGGTGCTGCAGAACTACGGGCAGCGGTTGGTGCGCCTGGCCGAGGAAACCGAGTCGGCGATGCGCGAACTGCGCGACCTGCGTCGCGGCCGCGTCCTCATCGGCGCGAACGAGGCGGCCATCCACACGCTGCTGCCGCTCATGGCCACCTTCCGCGAGCGCTTCCCCGACATCGTCATCGACGTGCGGCGCGTCCCAGCGAGGCAGATCGCCGTGGAAGTACAGCAGGGGAGCCTCGACTTCGGCGCGCTCACCTTCCGTCCGCCGGAGCAGGGGTTGCTCGAGGTGGCCGTCGGCGACGACGAGCTCGTGCTGCTGGTGCCGCCGACCCATCCGTTCGCGAAACGCAAGCAGGTATCGATGGCCGACGCGGCAGGCGTGCCGGTGGTGGCGCACAACGATCCGTCGCCGGCCCGCGAGCGCGTGCTGCGCCTGTTCGAGGAGCAGCACATCTCGCTCAACATGGTGATTTCGCTCCCCAGTCTCGATGGCATCAAGCGCGCGGTGGAACTGGAGCTGGGTGTGGCGCTGCTGCCGCGCCGCTGCGCGGTGATGGAGATCGCGAGCGGCCGGCTGGTGGCGGTGCCGGTGCAGGGCATCTCGCGCAAGCGCCAGCTGACGCTCGTCTGCCGCAGCGCGCACCGGTCGCATGCGGCCAACGCATTTCTCGAAGTGGCGAAGGAAGCCGCGAAGGACGAGCGCTGAGAGCCCGACGGCCGAAGCCTTAAGATAGTCCCACCCAGTGTCCACCATCTCTCCGAACCTTCCCGACGTCACACTCTCGGCCCGCGACGTCTTCCACATCGACACCGACCTGCAGGTGCCGGCGTTCTCGGTCGTCGACGAGCACGTCCCACCGATCGACCCCGGCTACATCTTCGAGCGTGAGACGACGCTGGCGCTGCTCGCCGGCTTCCTGCACAACCGGCGCGTACTGGTGCAGGGGCGCCACGGCACCGGCAAGTCGAGCCACGTCGAGCAGGTCGCAGCGCGCCTCAACTGGCCGTGCGTGCGGGTCAATCTCGATGGGCATGTCACCCGCATGGACCTGGTAGGCAAGGACGCCATCGTCCTGCGCGAGGGTCGGCAGGTGACCGAGTTCCAGGAGGGAATCCTGACGTGGGCACTGCAGCGTCCGTGCGCGCTGGTGTTCGACGAGTACGACGCGGGCCGCGCCGACGTGATGTTTGTCATCCAGCGCGTGCTCGAAGTGGAGGGGCGGCTCACGCTGCTCGACCAGAGCCGCGTCATCGAGCCGCATCCGGCCTTTCGCCTGTTTGCCACCGCCAACACGATCGGCCTCGGCGATGCCACCGGCCTCTATCACGGCACGCAGCCGCTGAACCAGGGACAGATGGACCGCTGGAATATCGTGGTCACGCTGAATTACCTGTCGCACGACCAGGAGATGAACGTCGTGCTGTCGCGCTGTCCGGAGTACCGCACGGCGCAGGGGCGAGAGACGGTCAGTGCGATGGTGGCGCTCGCTGCGCTGACGCGCCGCGCCTTCGCCTCCGGCGATCTGTCCACGGTGATGTCGCCGCGCACAGTGGTGACCTGGGCCGAGAACACGACGCTCTTCCACGACATCGCACTGGCGTTCCGCCTCACCTTCCTGAACCGCTGCGATGAGGACGAGCGCGCCCTGGTTGCGGAGTACTACCAGCGGTGCGTCGGGCACGACCTGCCGTCCGACGCTGCTCCGGCGGGGCCGCCGGTCCGCTGACGTGAACAGCCTCACGCGCGAGGCGATCGCCGCCTGCACCCGCACCCTCGGCGAAGCAGCCGACGCCGACACCGACCTGCAGCGATCGGCGGCTGTGACGATCGGTCCGCTGCGGGCCGCCGCCGATCGTGCGGCGCTGCGTTCCCGCTTCCAACACGACGACGTCCATGCGGCGCACCAGCCGTCCGAGCCGCTGGCCGCCGCCGTGTACGCGGCGTTGCTGCAGGCCCGGCTCGATGCGCTGGGTGTGCGCTGGCTGGCCGGCGTCCGGAGGAACCTGCTCGGCTTTCCCGGGCCCGACCATGACGGCCTGCGCTGGCTGGCCTTCGAGTGTTTCGCTGGCCAGGACGCGCCGCCCGAGAAGCGCGCGCTGGTGACGGCGTCGCGATCAACGCTCGCGCCGGATCTGCTCGAGCAATTGCACGCACTCGGGTCGATGGCGGCAGACGAGGCCGCCTTCGCCGTCGCGGCGTCACGGTGGAGCACGACGGCGAGCGGCCAGGTGCAGGCCGACTCGATCGGCGGCACCGGTCACCAGTTCACCATCCCGGCACCTCCTGGTGGCGTGGACATCAGGCGCGGACGGTACGCACTACCCGGCCGAGCGAAGGCCGACGAGCGCGAGGTGCCCGCGGCAGCCGCGGGCGGCGAGGGCCAGGCGCCGCGGCGCGACCATGACCCTGTGGCGGCGCTCATCGGCTACCGCGTGTTCACGACCGCGTTCGACCGCGTGGTGCAGGCGCCTGCGCTGGCCAACCGTGAGGAACTCGAGCGCCTCAGGCTGGCACTCGACGCCGACTTCAGCCAGTTGCGCTCGCTGGTGGCGCGGCTCGCCAAGCGGTTGATGCGCGTGTTGATGGCGAAGCAGACGCGGCAATGGCGCTTCGATCAGGAGGACGGCTTCCTCGACGCGTCACGCCTGCCGGCGTTCATTGCCAGCGGCGGCGCAACGCGGCCGTTCAAGCTCGAGTTCGAATCGCCCTTTCCGAGCACCGTCGTGTCGCTGCTCATCGACCACTCGGGGTCGATGGCTGGCCGGCCGATGAAGATCGCGGCGCTGACCGTAGAGATCCTGGCGCGCGTCCTCGAGCGGTGCGGCGTGAAGTGCGAGGTGCTCGGCTTCACCACGCGCGAGTGGGACGGAGGCGAGCCGGCACGCCACTGGGCCGCCGCCGGCTATCCCGAGAACCCTGGCCGCCTCAACGCGCTCGAGCACATCGTCATCAAGGGGGCCGATGTGCCGTGGCGCCGTGCGCGACTCGCCATTGGCCTGTTCCTGCGCGACGAGATGCTGAAAGAGAACATCGATGGGGAGGCCCTGACCTGGGCGCACCGCCGCCTGCTGGCGCGGCCCGAGCACCGCCGCATCCTCGTCGTGGTGTCGGACGGCACGCCGATGGACGAAGCCACCTTCGCGGCCAACGGCTTCGACTACCTCGATGGCCATCTGGCTGCGGTGGTGCAGCACATCGAGCGACGCTCGCCCGTGAAGCTGGCGGCTGTCGGTATCGGCCACGACGTGTCGCAGTTCTACACGAACGCGACACGCATCCGGAAGATCGACGACCTCGGTCCCGCGCTCACCGACACGTTGATCGGGTTGCTCGGGGACTAGCCTTCCCGACGCCGATCCGGCGTTCTGGCCAACGAGGAACTGACACCGTCAGCGGCCGAGCGGGATGAACGCGAGCGCGTTATTGGCGTTCATCGGAATGACGAGCTGATTGGCGCCTGAGTCGTAACACATCGACGCAGGGCTCGGGATATTGCGCGCGATCAGCTCCGCCGGCTGTCCCGGCCGGATGCGAGACACGCCGCCCAGTTGTACGCTGCTGACGTACTTGGTGCCGTCGGGCATGACCACGATGCCGTCGTTCCCGGGCTGCACCGCCTGTTCGGTGGTCAGCAGCTGACCGGACGGGGAGAATGTCAGGACGTCGGCGCTCCCGATGTTCACCACGACCAGGTTGCCCTTCGCGTCGATCGCGATGCCGTTCGGCTGGCGCAGCGGGGCCCCCTGGATCAGGAGCGAGGCGTCGCCCGCGGGGGTGATCTTCCACACCTGCCAGGTCGACGGGTTCGGATTGGGCGCGCCGACGCCGGTCTGCGTGCCGTAGATCGTCCCGTCGCTCGCGACTGCGATGTCATTGAACCCGGTGGACTGCGGAACGCGGAACTCCCCGGCCGGGGCGCCGGTCTTCATGTCGAAGCGCCGCACCACCGAGACGGTGGGGTCGCTCGGGCTGGTGCCGCCGTCGCGGTCGGCCACGTAGAGCATCTCGTTCGCCACCTCACTGCCGAGCGGGTCGTTCAGCACCAGGCGAGGCGTCAGCGCGCTGCGTTCCTCCGGCGTCTGGATGCCAATCCAGCGGGCCGTGTGCACCGAGCCGTCATGGTTCAGGAACGCCACCCACGCGTTGTTCGTCTGCACGTTCTGCGGGACGCCGCGGTTCGGCACCACGATCAACCCGCGCGCCGGATCGTACGAGCAGCTCTCGGCCGAGTAGACGGCGCCGAACACCTTTACGTTGGTCGACATCGGCTCGAACGTGCCGTTCGCACCGGGCGTAACAGGCAGGCCCAGCGGGTTGCCGGTGGAGAAAGGCTGCTGCGCAGCCGCTGTGGTCGACAGAACAGACGCGGCGAACATGGCGGCCGCTCGCCAGCTGACGCGCATCAGAATCCCCTCACGTAGGGCAGCGTCGCTGCCGTGCCCTTCACCTGCTCGTAGTCGGCCAGCAGCATCGAGGTGGGGTTCCACTTGTCGGTGACGAAGGCGTCGCGCACGCCGGCCGGCAGGTTGCCCTGCACCTTGAGCGACCCCGCGGTGATGACGCCGGTGTCCACCCGCGCGTCGACGACGGTGTCGGGCGCCTTCTCGATGAGCGCCTGCAGCGCCTCGATCGACGCCTTGTCCGCCGTGAAGCACGGCATGCCGAGCACCGCCGAGTTGCCGCGGAAGATCTCCGAGAAGCTCTCGCCGACGATCGCCTTCACGCCCCAGCGGAGCAATCCCTGCGGCGCATGCTCGCGCGACGAGCCGCAGCCGAAGTTCTCGTTGACGACGAGAATGGCCGAGCCCCTGTAGGTGGCGTTGTTGAACGGGTGATTGGGGTTGGCTTGCGGTCGTCCTCGAACACGTGGTGCTCGAGGCCGTCGAACGTGACGGCCTTGAGGAACCGCGCCGGCATGATGCGGTCGGTGTCGAGCTCATTCCCACGCAGCGGAAGCGCGCGACCGGTGACGGCGGTAATCGGAAGCCATTATGCGTGCACCTCGTCGAGCATCTCGCGGACGTCGGTCACTTCGCCGGCGATCGGCCGCGGCCGCGACCATCACCGGGCTCATCAGCAGTGTGCGGCCGGTCGGGCTGCCCTGGCGGCCCTTGAAGTTGCGGTTCGACGACGACGCGCAGATCTGGTCGCCGATCGAGCTTGTCCGGGTTCATCGCCAGGCACATCGAGCAACCGGCGCCGCGCCATTCGAAGCCGGCGTCGGTGAAGATCTTGTCGAGCCCCATCGCTTCGGCCTGTGCGGCTGACCGCCTGCGAGCCGGGCACGACCAGCGCCTTGACGTGCGGCGCCACGTGCCGGCCCTTGACGAACTTCGCCACTTCTGCGAGGTCGGAAAGCGGCCGTTGGTGCACGAGCCGATGAACGCGACGTCGATCTTCGTGCCCGTCGACCGCGCTGCCCGTCGTCGAAGCCCATGTAGGTCGAGGGCTTCCTCGTCGGCGTTCGTCGGCGAATCGGCTTCGTGTCGACGCCGACCGATTGCGCCGGGTTGATGCCCCAGGTGACGGTCGGTTCGATGTCGGCGGCGTCGATGCACCACGAGGTCGTCGAACTCGGCGTCGGCGTCGCAGGCGAGCGACGTCCACCACGCGACGGCGCGGTCGCAGGCCTCGCCCTTCGGCGCGTACGGGCGCCCCTTGAGGTACTCGAAGGTCGTCTCGTCGGGGTTGACGTAGCCGCAGCGGGCGCCGCCTTCGATCGACATGTTGCAGACGGTCATGCGCTCTTCCATCGACATGCGGTCGAACGTCGGCCGCCGTATTCGTAGGCGTAGCCGACGCCGCCTTGCACGCCGAGCTGGCGGATGATGTGAGGATGACGTCCTTGGCGTAGACGCCCGGCTGCAGCGTGCCGTTGACGTCGATGCGGCGCACCTTCAGCTGGTCCATCGCCAGCGTCTGCGTGGCGAGCACGTCGCGCACCTGCGTGGTGCCGATGCCGAACGCGATCGCGCCAAAGGCGCCGTGCGTGGAGGTGTGGCTGTCGCCGCACGCGATGGTCATGCCCGGCTGGGTGAGCCCCTGCTCGGGTCCGACGACGTGCACGATGCCCTGCTTGCCGGCGAGGTCGTCGCCGGGCGCGAACAGCTGAATGCCGAACTCGCGGCAGTTCCGCTCGCAGCGCCGACATCATCTCCTCGGCGAGTGACGTCGAGGAACGGGCGCTTCTGCGAGCTGGTGGGCACGATGTGGTCGACCGTGGCGAAGGTGCGCTCCGGATACGGCACCTCCAGCCATGCTCGCGCAGCATGTCGAACGCCTGCGGGCTGGTGACTTCGTGAATCAGGTGCAGCGCCGATGAAGAGCTGCGTCTGGCCGTTCGGGAGCGTGCGCACGGCGTGCGCATTCCAGACTTTTTCGAAAAGAGTAGGCATTGAGCTTCCATTCTAGATCGGCGGCCGCCCGGCGGCTCGCCTAGAACGCGAACCGCAGCCCGATGCCGGCCAGGACTCCGCCGGCGTGCACCTCGGATTCGTTTCCGTCGGCGGCCGACAGCGTGAGGGTGCCCCGGGAGTAGCGGCCGAGCAGGGCGACGCGAGCCGACCGGCTGACCTGGCGGGCCAGTTCGACCCCGAGGTTGAAGCCGGGTCCGGCCTTCTTCGCCACCGAACTCGTGGTCTCGTCGAGCGTGGCCGTGTCGTAGGGATAGCTGTCCGAGTAGGTGAGATCGGTGACGAGCGCCTGCTCGACGTCGAAATACGAGGGTCCACCAAGGAGGATGACCTCGGCGCCGGGCGACACGCGCAGCGGCACGACCAGTTCGAGGTGAACGCCGCGTTCCTTTCGAGTCAATCCACTCAGGTCGCCGCTGATGTTGCGCGGCTGATTGAAGTAGAACGGATGCGGCAGCTCCGCCTCCACCGACCCGCCGGC
The DNA here is from genome assembly GCA_963722395.1 of uncultured Acidobacteriota bacterium. Lineage (GTDB taxonomy): Bacteria > Acidobacteriota > Vicinamibacteria > Vicinamibacterales > CAVVIG01 > CAVVIG01. The sequence continues at coordinate 347,656 of CAVRLS010000004.1, forward strand.
GTTTCCTGAGGCAATGAAGCCGATGACCCCGATGCTCAGACGGCGATGGACGCGCAGCCGGGCGCCCGCCTCGAGCACACCGCTGGTGGCCAGCGACAGGTCGGTGGTGACCGGTGCCGCTTCGACGTTGGGAGTCAGCGTGAACTGCTGCCCGAACGAGCCGGGGGCAACCTGGGCCGCGCCGTTCACGACGAGGCGCACGTGCTCCGACTGGGCGTGCGGGCGACCGGCGGCGAGCACCAGCGCTCCGGCCAGGATGAGCGAGCGACGCATCAGTTCACCCCTACAGCGGTCCAGGCCTGCGTCACCGCGCGGGTCGTGGCGCTCGCGGCGCCGTAGAGGTCGATGGCGGCCTGAATGGTGACCGCGCGCGCCACGGCAAACGTCGCATCGGCCGGCATCATCTGCGTGAACGCCCGGTACATCGTCTTCTCGATCTGATCCCGGTTGCTCCGGCCCACGCCCTCCACGCTCAGTCCGGACGTGCGGTTGGTGCCGCCTTCGATCGCCAGGTAATACATCTGGTTCGGGATGCCGGAGTTGACGTGCACGCCGCCGTTGTCACTGCTGAGTGGCAGGAGCGCCCGCCGCGAGTAGTGATCGGGCTGCCCGTAGGCCGCCGGATTCTCCATCGAGCGGATGCCGCCGGGCGTGACCACATCCTCGGCCACGAGGTAGTCGGCCTGCATCGGGCCCGGGCCGGCCGCCTGGTAGTAGAACTCGACCGCGGTCCCCATCATGTCGGAGAACGCCTCGTTCAGGGCGCCCGACTCGTTGCGGTAGATGAGGCCCGACGTGAAGTCGGTCACACCGTGCGACAGTTCGTGCGCCACCACGTCGAGCCCGCCAGAGAGGAAATTCCAGTTCCGGCCGCCGGACGTGACGGTGGTCGGAAGCCCCTCGCCGTAGACCATGACGCCGCCGCCGGCGTAGAACGCGTTCATGTAGAACGTATTGACCACGGCGTTGCTCTGCGTCAGCGCCGCGGCACGCGGCACCGGGTGCACCAGGCTGAGAATGCGGAAGTTGCTGTCGTCGATGCCGCGCCGCCCGAACCGCTTGAAGAAATAGTCGTAGAAGTAGCCGGCATAGGCATGGGCGTCGACCGCGGCGCCGTCGCTCCACGTGTTGTCGCTGTCCACGGCGCGGTCGGCGCTGCCGAGCGTGATTCGGCCGTTGAGGAAGTCGAGCGTCCGCACCAGGTTCTCGCGCATGTCGAAGGTCACGAGCGACGGCGGACGCAGCGAGATCGCTGGTGGTGAAGCTGCCGGTCGCCGCGCTGACGCTCATTTTCTTCTGGTCGCCGAGCACGCCGGTACCGGCGCCGACCGCCGACTGCCGCTGCGCCGCCTCGAGTTCCTGCAGCACCGCGCCGCTCTGCGCATCGATGAAGAGCTCGGTACCGCCCTCGGCCGTGAACGCCGACGCACGGTACGCGAGCCTGTAGCCGTCCTCGCCCGGCAGCACCACCAGCGTCGGCAGCCGATCGGGGCCGAGGTCGACGCCGGTGCGGGCGGCGACCACGGCAGCCGCGTCGGCCACCGTGAGGACGGGACGTGCTTCGAGGTCGATGCCGCTGTAGGTGGTGCCGAAGATGGACAGGGTCGCGCCGATGTCATCGGTCTGCCGTGTGAGGTACGCGCCGTAGACCGGGACGCCGCGGTGGAATTGCTGCAGGCGCACATGCGTGCGTCCGCCCAGGAGGGTGTCGGCTTCGGCGTGCCGCACCTCGAGATCGCCGGTGCGCAGCATGGCGTCGACCGTGACGTCCCAGGCGCGGATGGTTGCGGGCTCGGCGGCCAGGGCCGCGGATCGCCGCGGCTGCGCGAAGGCCGGCACGGTGGTCGCGGCGACGGCAAGCAGCGTGAACAACAACGGGATCAGGGCTCGAATCGGGGCGTGCACGTGGCCTCCTGGTCCAAGGGCAGGACCGGCGTCACTATAGCGCACGTCCTTGCGCCGCATACGGTGAGAGGCCGTGCTGTTGTACGCTGGGACCCCCATGACGTGTCGCACCTGCGGGACCGAGATCGCCGCCAAGGCCCTTATCTGCTATCGCTGTGGCACGGCGACGACCGAAGCGAAATACCAGCCGTATGTCGCCCCGAAGGGCCGCGCCGGTTCGACCCTCATCTACGTCGTGATCGCCGTGGCCGTGCTGGCCCTGGTTGCGTGGTTCTTGTTACACTCGCTTACCTAGGCTCACTGTGACTTCTCCTGACATCCGCCACGACTGGACGCTCGCCGAGATCGAGGCGATCTACACCGCGCCGCTGCCCGATCTGGTCTTCCGCGCGCAGGGGGCCCACCGCGCCCACCACCGGCCGGACGAGGTCCAGGGCTGCATGCTGCTCAGCATCAAGACCGGCGGCTGTCCCGGAGGACTGCGCCTACTGCCCGCAGTCGGCCCACTACAGACCGACGTGGCGCGCACCGACCTGGTCTCGCTCGACGAGGTGACCAGGCGGCCGCGCGCCAGCGCCCGCGACCAGGGCGCGACCCGGTTCTGCATGGGCGCCGCCTGGCGCGACGTGCCGCACGGCGCCGCAGTTCGATCAGGTGCTCGACGATGGTGCGCGATCGTCCGCGGCGCTCGGCTCGAGGCCTGCTGCACGCTCGGCATGCTCGACGCAGGACCAGGCCGACGCGCTGGCCGACGCCGGTCTGACCGCCTACAACCACAACCTCGACACCTCGCCCGAGTTCTACGGCAAGATCATCACCACCCGCACCTACGACGAGCGGCTGGAGACGCTGGCGCGCGTCCGCCGGCCGGCGTCACCGTCTGCTGCGGCGGCATCATCGGCATGGGCGAAGAGCCGCACGGCGCGCGCTACGGCCTGCTGCAGCAGCTGGCGACGCTCGACCCGCACCCCGAGAGCGTGCCGATCAACCTGCTGGTCGGCGTCGAAGGCACGCCGCTCGCCGAGCCAGCCGCCGGAGGATCCGCTCGAGCTGGTGCGGACGATCGCCACCGCCCGGATCCTGATGCCGACGTCGTTCGTGCGCCTGAGCGCCGGCCGCCTGTCGCTCAGCGACGAGGCCCAGGCGCTTTGCTTCCTCGCCGGCGCCAACTCGGTCTTCCTCGGCGAGCGGCTGCTGACCACCCCGAACCCGGAGCCGAGCGCACGATGAGCAGCTGCTCGACGCGTCTGGGCATGCGCCTCACTGGAGCCGCGGCTGCGGTCGACCGCAGCGGATGCGGCGATAACCCGCTCGAAGCGCGGGTCCGCGGCGCGCCTCGCCGACGCTGCGCCGCGACGGGCTGCTGCGGATCGCTGCGGCCTCCGGCGGGGATCGATCTCTCCTCGAACGACTATCTCAATCTCGCGGCGCATCCCCCGATCGTGTCGCGCCTTCGCCGACGCCGTCGCGCGCGAGGGCTGCGGCAGCACCGGCTCGCGACTGCTGCGCGGTCGATCGCGACGCCTTCGCCGCAGGTCGAGCGCCGCTTCGCCAGCTTCAAGGGCACCGAGCGCTCGCTGTATCTTCTCCACCGGCTACCTGGCCAACCTGGCGGTGCTGACCACGTTCGCCGAGGCCGGCGACGTCAGGTCTTCTCCGATGCGCTCAATCACGCCAGCCTGATCGACGGCGATGCGGCTCGTCGCGCGGCCGCACCGTGGTTTTCGCCGCACAACGACGTCGCCGGCGCTCGGCGCGGCTGCTCGACGACGCGCCGTGCGCCGGCCATCCGCTTCGTCGTCGTCGAGTCGCTCTTCAGCATGGACGGCGACGAGGCGCCGCTCGCGCGACTACGCCGCGCTCTGCCGCGGCCCGGCGCGAGCTGATCGTCGACGAGGCGCACGCGGTCGGCGTCTGCGGCGGCGCGCGGCACGCGGCCTGATCGAGGCCAGCCGGCGTCGACGGCCGACGTGCTGTCTGTCGATCAACACCGCCGGCAAGGCACTCGGCGTCGGCGGGCGCGTTCGTCGCCGGTCCGGCCTGGGCGATCGAGTATCTGGTGCAGCGCGCGCGTCCGTTCGTCTTCTCGACCGCGCCGCCGCCGGCGCTGGCGGACGCGCTCGACGCCAGCCTGTCGCTGGTCGACGAGGAGCCGGACCGCCGCGACCGGCTGCAGGCAGCGGGCGCGCGTACCTGCGCGCAGCGGCTGCGCGCGACCGGCATCGATCGTGGCGCGACGCGCCTTCGCACATCATCCCGATCGTGCATCGGCGACAACGATCGCGCGGTCGCCGTCGCGTCGGCGCTGCAGGCGGATGGGTTCGACGTCCGCGCCATCCGTCCGCCGACCGTGCCGGCCGGCACCGCCCGGCTGCGCGTCTCGGTCAACGCCGGACTGTCGGAAGCCGACCTGATCGCATTGCGGCGTGTCTGCGCGAGCAGCTCGCGCCACCGGCGGCCGATGCCGGCGCAGGTGCACGCGCGGTCGTGCTGCGCGGCCTCTTCGTAACCGGCACCGACACCGGAGTCGGCAAGACGGTCGTCTCGGCGGCGCTGATGCATCGCTACCGCGCGCGGTGCCGGGCCTGCGCTACTGGAAGCCGGTCCAGACCGGCATCGAGCAGGACGACGACACGGCCGACCGTGGCACGGCTCGGCGGCTGCCGGGTGACCGAGATCACTCGACGCCGGGCGTGCGGCTGCCACGTCCGGTGTCGCCGCATCTCGCCGCCCGGCTGCAGCGGCATCGCGCATCGAGATCGATTCGCTCGCTGACGCCGCATCGGCCGCAGGAGCCGGCACGGCACGACGTGCTGGATCGTCGAAGGGGCCGGCGGCGTGCTGGTGCCGCTCAACGAACGCGACACTGATGGTCGATCTGATCGCGCTGCTTGGCGCTGCCGGTCGTGCGTGGTCGCGCGCAGCGACGCTCGGCACCATCAACCACACACTGCTGACGCTCGAGGCGCTGCGGGCCCGCGCGCATGCCGATTGCCGGCGTCGTGATGGTCGGCGCACCCGAACCCGGACAACCGCGACGCGATCGAGACGCTACGGGCGGACGTCACGGTGCTTGGCGAACTGCCGCACCTGCGGACCGCTGTCACGCGCCGAGCGCTGCAGCGCTGCGGCCGAACGCGCGCTCGATCCCGACGGCCTGCTGCTGGAGGCGTTTCGATGAGCGCCGACACGCGGCCGATCGTGGCGAATCTGGTCGCGCGCGATGCCGCGCGCGTCTGTGGCATCCGTACACGCAGATGCTGACGCGGCCCGCTCCGCTGCCGATCGTCCGCGGCGAGGGCGTCTATCTGTACACCGAGGACGGCCGCCGGCTGCTCGACGGCATCTCGTCGTGGTGGGTGAACATCCACGGCCACTCGCATCCGGTGCTGAACGAGGCGCTGGCGGCGCAGGCCGGCGAGCTCGAGCACGTCATCTTCGCGAACTGCACGCACGCCCCGGCGGTCGAACTGGCCGAGCGGCTGGTCGACGTGCTGCCGCGCGGGCTGACCCGCGTCTTCTACTCGGACAACGGCTCGACGGCGGTCGAAGTCGCGCTGAAGATGGCGCTGCCAGTACTGGAGCAACCGCGGGCAGCCGTCGCCGGACGCTTCGTCACGCTGCACCACGCCTACCACGGCGACACCGTCGGCGCGATGTCGGCGAGCGAGCGATCCGTGTTCACGCGCCCGTTCGCGCCGATGCTGTTCGAGGTCGATCGCGCGCACGCGCCGTACTGCTACCGCTGTCCGCTCGGTCTCGAGCGAGCGACCTGCGGGATCGATGCGCGGGACGGCCGGCTTGACGGTGCGCCGTCGCGCCGACTGCGACCACGGCGACGCTCGAAGCGCTGCTCGCGCGAGGCGGCAGCGACGTCGCCGGCGTGCTGGTCGAGCCGATGCTGCAGGGGGCCGGCGGCATGATCGTCTGGCCGCGCGGAGTTCCTCGCCGGCGTGCGGCGGCTGTGCGACCGCTACGGCACGCTGATGATCGCCGACGAGGTGCTGACCGGCTTCGGCCGCACCGGCCGGATGTTCGCGTGCGAGCACGCCGGCGTCACGCCCGACATCATCTGCCTGTCGAAGGCGCTGACCGGCGGCTACCTGCCGCTCGGCGCGACGGTCGCCACCGAAGCGCATCTACGAGGCGTTTCTCAGCGCCGATCGGACGCGGACGTTCTTCCACGGCCACTCGTTCACCGCCAATCCGCTGCCTGCGCGGTGGCGCTGGCGAGCCTCGACCTGTTCGCGACACACGGCGCGCTCGAGCGGTGCGGCAGCTCGAGCGCTGGCTGCGCGGCGGACTCGAGCCGCTGCGCTCGCTGCCGCACGTCGGCGACGTTCGTGTCATCGGCGGCGTCGGCATCGTCGAGCTGGTCGACCGACAGGCCGACCAAGGAAGCCGGCGGCTACCTCGACGACATCGGGCCGCGGCTGACCGCGGGCATTCCTCGATCGCGGCCTGCTGCTGCGTCCGCTCGGCAACGTGCTCTACTTCATGCCGCCCTACGTGATCACCGAAGACGAAACCTGCCTGGCTGACGACCAGATCCGGGAGGTCATCGACCAGGTGATCGGCGGATGACGGAGCGTCGCCGCTTCATCACCGCCGTCGCTGCTCTGGGTGGTGTTCGCGTTCCTCGTCTGGAACGTCGTCTTCGACCGCATCATCGTGCTGGCGGGCCGGCGCTACTCATACGACGCCACGTTGGCCTTCCGGGCCGGGCACTACCTGCGCATCGACGACGCGATGCGGCCGGCGATTGCGCACGGCGTGCGGGTGGCGTCGATCGCCGCGGGCCTCGTCCTGCTTGTCGGGATCGGACTGATCCGGCTTGCCGCGCAGGCCGACGAGGCGCGTCGGAGTGTCGATGGGAACGGGTCGAACGGCTGACGCTCAGATTGGGCTAGAGCCTGACCTGCGACCCACCCATCGCCCATCGCCCATCGCCGATCTTTACCGCCGGGTCAGCCGCGCTTCGATCTGCGGCAGCGCCGCGAGCAGCACGTCGCCGACCGACCTGCAGGCTGCGGGCGCTGACGCTGTCGATGCGTGTCCGTCGGCGTGTGCCAGGCGCGGGTACTCGAGGTCGATGATGTCGACCGACGGGATCCCGGCTGCGAGGAACGGCAGGTGGTCGTCCTCGATCTGCGTCACTCGTCGAGGAAGCACGTCGTCGAGCTTCTGGCGTGCGCGCGGCGCTCCAGATCGCGTCGGTGAGCCAACGCGTCGAGTTCAGGTCGCGGCTGGATGCGCAGGTCGCGGTCGCCGATCATGTCCACCAGCATCATCGCCTTCAGCGACGCCAGCGTGCCGGTCTGCTTCGCCGCCTGCACGTAGTGCCGGCTGCCGTAGGTGTGGTCCGGCGCCTTCCATTCGACCACCGCTTCCTCGCCATCGAGGAAGAGCAGCTCGATGGTCAGCGGGTTCCGGCGCGCCTTCAGCACGCGCGCCAGTTCGATGCAGGAACGCCGCGCTCGAGCCGCCGTCGTTCGCGCCGACGAAGCGGAATTCGCGGAACCGCTTGGTGTCGTAGTGACCGGCGATGATGATGCGGTCCTGGCTGGCGCCGGGAATGGTGGCGATGAGGTTGACCATGTGGACGCGCCCGGCGGGCGTCGATGTCGTCCCAGGCCTGTTCGGCGACGTCGACCTCCGGCTGCGCACAGCTGGGTCTTGATGTACTGGCGGGATCTGGTCGATGGCCGGCGGAGCCGGCGGGCCGCGGACCGAAGGCCACGAGCGGCTCGCAGATGGTCCCAGGCGCGGCTCGCGTCGAAGCGCGGCGCTGCCGCAGGGGTCTGCAGCAGCACCAGCGCCAGGACAAGAGCCGGCCGGAACACGTTACTGCCGCTTGCTCCTTCGAGATGTAGTCGCGCGTGTCGTAGCCGGTGTAGATCTGGCGCGGCCGGGCGATCTTCTGTTCCGGGTCGATCAGCATCTCCTCCCACTGTGCGAGCCAGCCGACGATGCGCGGAATGGCGAACAGCACCGGGAACATCTCGGTGGGGAAGCCCATCGCCTGATAGATGAGGCCCGAGTAGAAGTCGACGTTCGGGTACAGCTTGCGCTTGACGAAGTACTCGTCCTGCAGCGCGATGCGCTCGAGTTCGAGCGCGATTTCGAGCTGCGGGTTCTTGCCGGTGACGGTGAACACCAGGTCGGCGATCTTCTTGATGACCTTGGCGCGCGGGTCGTACGACTTGTAGACGCGGTGACCGAAGCCCATCAGCCGGTGTCCGGCCTCGCCGGACTTCACCTTGGTGATGAAGTCCGGCACCTTGTCGACCGAGCCGATCTCGTCGAGCATCTTGAGCACGGCTTCGTTGGCACCGCCGTGCAGCGGGCCGTAGAGGGCCGCTGCGGCACCGGCGACCGCTGCGTACGGGTCGACCTGCGAACTGCCGATGTTGCGCATGGCGCTCGTGCTGCAGTTCTGCTCGTGGTCGGCGTGCAGGATGAACAGCACGTCGAGTGCGCGGCACAGCACGTCGTTCGGGTGGTACTTGACGGCCGGCGTGCTGAACAGCATGTTCAGGAAGTTGCCGGTGTAGCTGAGGTCGTTGTCCGGATAGATGTAGGGGCGGCCGACGATGTGGCGGTAGGCGTAGGCGGCGATGGTCGGCACCTTCGCGATGAGGCGCGTGATCTGCAGGCGGCGCGACTCGGGATCGTTGATGCGCTTGGCGTCCGGGTAGAACGTCGACAGCGCGCCGACGGTGCTGAGGAAGATCCCCATCGGGTGCGCGTCGTAGCGGAAGCCCTCCATGAACTTCTTCACGTTTTCGTGAAGCATGGTGTGCATGGTGATCGAGTCGTTGAAGGCGGCCTGCTGGGACGCGGTCGGCAACTCGCCATGCAGGAGCAGGTACGACGTCTCGAGGTGGTCGCTGTCTTCGGCGAGCTGTTCGATCGGGTAGCCGCGGTAGCGGAGGATGCCCTTGTCGCCGTCGATGAACGTGATCGAACTCCTGCAGTTCGCCGTGTTCATGAAGGCCGGGTCGTACGTCATCAGGCCGAAGTCTTCGTCTCCTGCCTTGATCTGGCGGAGGTCCATGGCCTTGATGGTGCCGTCCTGGATCGGCAGCTCGTATTTCTTGCCGGTGCGGTTATCGACAATCGTCAGCGTATCGGCCATCGCAGTCCCACGTCGTCAGTCTCAAGTCGTCGGCCGGCCGCCGGAGCCGCCATGCGCGGCTCGGATGGTCTCGTCAGACTTCAGAGGGTGTCCGTCTTGTCGTCGCCGACCTCGACCGCCGGATCTACCGGCTCCGCGGCCACGCGATACGTGCCGTCCGCCCAGTGCGCCAGGTCCTGCAGCTTGCATCGCTCGCTGCAGAATGGCCGCCATCTCGCCTCAACCGGGTGTTTTCGGCAGAAGACGCAGAGCGGCGCCCGCGGCTCTGGGGACATCGACCCATTCTATGCGAAAAGAGAGGCGGTGCGCCGGCGGAGGTCGGCGTGGCGCAGGCTCAGGGACGACCCTGCACGCTGTGGTGCCGGACGTCGCGGGCTGAGACGATGAAGATGACGTCCTCCGCGACATTGGTCGCGTGATCGCCGATGCGTTCGAGGTGGCGCGACACCAGGATCAGGTCGAGGGCAGGTTCGATGGTGGTCGGATCCTGGAGCATGAAGGTGAGCAGCTCCCGGAAAATCTGCGTCTTCAGCGAGTCGAGCCGGTCGTCTTCGTCGAGGACGTGCTGCGCCAGGTCGACGTCGCGACGTACGAACGAGTCGAGGGCGTCTCGCAGCATGCTCTGCGCGATGTCGGCCATCAGCGGGATGTCGATCAGCTTCTTCACCGGCGGGTGGCTGGTATAGCGCCGGGCGGCTTCGGCGATGTTCACCGCCAGGTCGCCGACCCGCTCGAGGTCGGCATTGATCTTCACCGCTGACACGATGGTGCGGAGGTCGGCTGCCATCGGCTGGTAGAGGGCGAGCAGCTTGAAGCAGCGGTTGTCGACCTCGAGGTGCAGCCGGTTCACCGCTTCGTCCCCGGTCAGCACCCGCTCCAGCACCGGCCGGTCGCTCTGCACGAGGCCCCGCACCGCGAGGCGCACGTGTTCTTCGGCCAGGCCGCCCATTTCCAGCAACCGTGCCTTCAACTGTTCCAGCTCGTCCTGGAAGTGGCGCGTGACGCGCTCGACCGGCTCCATCAACCGAACCTCCCGGTGACGTAGTCCTCCGTCAGCTTCTCCGACGGAGCAGTGAAGATCTTGTCCGTCCGGTCGCACTCGATGAGGCGCCCCAGCCAGAAGAACGCGGTGGTGTTCGACACACGCGCTGCCTGCTGCATGTTATGCGTCACGATGACGATGGTATAGCGGGCCTTCAACTGGTAGATCAACTCTTCGATCCGCTGCGTCGCAATCGGATCGAGCGCCGATGCCGGCTCGTCCATCAGCAGGATCTCCGGTTCAATGGCCAGGGCGCGCGCAATGCACAGGCGTTGCTGCTGGCCGCCCGACAGCGCGAGTGCCGAGCTGTGCAGCCGGTCCTTCACCTCGTCCCAGATGGCCGCCGCCTTGAGGCTGGCTTCTACACGACCGCCGAGTTCTTCCTTCGACGACGCCATGCGGTTGATGCGCAGGCCGTACGCGACGTTCTCGAAAATCGACTTCGGGAACGGGTTCGACTTCTGGAACACCATCCCCACCTTGCGGCGGAGCGCCACGACGTCCACCGACGGCGCGTAGATGTCGACACCGTCGACGAGCACCGTGCCCTCGACGCGAGCGCCGGGGATGATGTCGTTCATCCGGTTGAGTGAGCGGAGGAAGGTGGACTTGCCGCAGCCGGACGGACCGATGAAGGCGGTTACCTGATTCGGCTGAATCTTGAGCGCGATGTCCTGCAGCACGCGGTTCGCGCCGTAGTAGAAATTCACGCCGGAGACGTCGATTTTCGGCGGCTGTGCGTTGGTCGTCGGTGCGTCGCCAGAGGCCATGGACACCGTTGGCGCCAGCGCGGCTGTCAGCAGCATGCAGCCAGAGTAGCCTCAGGCGCCGGCAAAGGAGTTTCGGCTTTGTAAATTCTCGGATGTTGTCCGTTCACGCCTCGCCGAACCCGCCGCGAAGTTGCTGTCGCTGGCTAACGGCGGACCCGTTCGCGCACCAGTGCCCGCGAGGCGCGTACCTTCGGTGATGCAGCCGCACGGTGCCGACCGGCGTCGGCATCGTGCACCAGCTCGATTCGGACCGGCTTTCGCGGTGTCTGGTGTGCCCCGGCGTTCCCTGCAACCGGGGCCTCATCGTTGTCGTGAATCCTGGCGATTGACGGGGTCTCGAAACGCAGGGGCTTCCCCAGCACCGCTTCGAACGGCGCTGCGTGGCGCGACGCGGCCCAGAGTTCGAGTTCAGCGTCACCGGACGTCTGCAGTTCGAGCAGTACCTCGTCGTCGCGCTCATGAAGCGTGACGCCGGTGATGACCTGCGAGTGGCTGCGCTCGAGCGCCTCAGCCAGGCGGAGCATCGCCGCCAGCGCGCGGACGGCGTGACGTCGCCGCTTCGGCAGTTCGCGATACTCCTCGTGCGCCCTGTCCGGCACCGACCGCCGGTGATATCGCGCGATGAGCGCGATGGTCTCCACGTCGAGCGGCTCGAACCCCCGCAGGTCGCCGTTGCGAATGAGGTAGTACGAATGCTTGTGGTGCTTCTCGTAGCTGATATGCACGCCAACGTCGTGCAGCAGCGCTGCGTACTCGAGCCACTCGCGCTCACGGTCGGTCATGCCGTGGATGCTGCGTGTCGTGTCGAACAGCCGCAGGCTGAGTGTCGCGATGTGCTGCGAGTGTTCGCGTGAGTAGTTGCACCGTTCCGCGAGCTCGATGACGCTGCGTCGCCGGAGATCGGGGTAGCGCTCGGCGTGCGCGATCTCCTGCCGGTGGCGTGCGACGTAGTCGAGCACGATCCCCTCGCGCAGCGACATGTCGCAGAGCGTGATCTCGGTCGCCCTCAGCCGGCGAAGTATCACGTCGATGAGGATGGAGCCGGCCACCGAGATGTCGGCGCGGCGCGGCTCCAGTCCGGGAATGGTCAGACGCTTCTGCAGCGGCACACTGCAGATCGCCCTGCGGGCGCGCCGCATCTGCTTTGCCGAGACGCGACGGTTGCGGACACTGGCTGGAATTTCGCCGTCCTCCTCGGTTGCGGCGATGATGCCGACGCTGAGGATGGAGCCCGAGGTGCCGACCACCCGGTCGAAACCGGCCGCAGTAATCTCCTTCAGGTAATCCTTCAGCTCCGACTCGATGTAGCGGACCATCCGGCGCTCTTCACGCTCGCTGATCGGGTCGGAATGGACGAACCGCTCGGTGAGACGGATGACCCCGAGCTTGAAGCTCCTGCCGGTGGCCAGCGTCGACCCTGTCCCCTGCGTGATCTCGACGCTGCCGCCGCCGATGTCCACCACCACCGTCGCATCGTCCGACAGGCCAAGGCCATAGGCAGCTGCCAGATGGATGAGCCGGGCCTCTTCGGGCCCGGAAATGATGCGGGCGCGAATGCCGGTCTGCGCGACGATCGCCTTGAGAAATTCGCCGCCGTTCTCGGCCTCGCGCACGGCGCTGGTGGCCACGGCCATGATGCGTTCGACCTGATGCGATTCCGCGAGCCGGCGAAACTTCGAGAGCACCTGCAGCGCTGCCTGCATCGCCTTCGGCGTGAGTGCACGGCCGTCGAGGCCGCCGGCGCCAAGGCGCACCATCTCTTTTTCCCGGTCGATGATCTCGAATGACAGGTCCGGGCGGACCCGGACGACGATCATGTGGACGGAGTTCGTCCCGATGTCGATGGCTGCAAGCCGCATGGTTGTCCTTACACTACGCGCGTTGGCGGTCCTGAGTCACGCGGGACACCGGAAGTTTACAAATCGGATCCGCGACGCCAAGATAGAGGCATGTTCGAGCTCTACCTCATTCGCCATGCCGTGGCGGAAGAACGCGGTCCTGACTGGCCTGACGATGCGAAGCGGCCGCTGACGGATGAGGGCGGCGCCCGCTTCAAGAAGGCAGCGAAGGGGCTGAAGCGGCTCGACGTTCGCTTCGACGCCGTGTTGACAAGCCCGCTGACACGCGCTCGCCAGACGGCCGAGGTCGTAGCTGGCGTGTTCGACGAGAAGCCGCCGCTGGTGGTCACCACCTCGCTGGCGCCTGGCGGGCGCTACTCCGACCTTCTGGCCGACCTGCAGAAGCAGGTGCGTCGCACCCGCATCGCGCTGGTCGGACACGAACCCGATCTGGGGCGCCTGGCGGCGAGACTGGCTGGTTCGCGGCGGGCCTTCGAGTTCAAGAAGGGGGCAGTGTGCCGCATCGACGTGGAGGCCCTGCCGCCGGAGCGCTCCGGCACCCTGCGCTGGTTCCTGCCGCCGTCGATCCTGCGCAGCATAGGCTAGGCCCGCAGGTGGTCGGCCTGCCACTCCTTCACGCGCCGCTTGATCGCTTTCGCCTCGGTGAGCTGGCCCGAGAGGACGTCGTTCACCAGTTCCGGCAGTTCGGCATCGCTGGCAAAGCGGAGCGCCACGATCTGCGGAATAGGCAGGGCGCAGGCACGCGCCGCCACGTCGGCCGGCAGCAGTTCACGGAAGCGGTGACGCATTTCCAGGCGAACGACCCGGTTCTGCACCGTCAACGTTTGGTTTCGGGCCGAGAGCGCCATGATGAAGATCGCGATGCTCAAGAGGAAGGCCATGACGCTGTCGCCGGTCAGACCGCTCGTCAGGCGATAACCCGACCACAGGATATTGGCGACGACAATCAGGGCCATCACCATGTACGACATGGGGAGCTTACGGACGTGGTTCTGGTAACTCTGCGTTTCGGGCATGCACTTCCTCCGCGGACGATTCTACGGCAGAGTCTGTCGGGGCGATCCAGCTGGAGAATTTAGAGGGGCGTTACAGGAGAGGTGGCGGAACTGCTCGAGCGGGGCTGGACGATTCAGTCAGCTAGTCGATGAAGCGGTAGCCAAGACCAACCGCGGTCTCGATCTGGCCGCTGGCAGTGCCGAGCTTCTGGCGCAGCCGCCCGACGTGCACGTCCACCGACCGCGTCTCGACGAGCCGCTCGTAGCCCCACACCCGCTCGAGCAGCCGGTCGCGCGATACGACACGGTTCTTGTTCTGCACCAGGTAGCGCAGCAGCTCGAACTCCCGTCTCGTCAGCTTGACGGGCTCGCCGTCCACGGCCACGGCCACCGCATCGAAGTCGGCGATCAGGTGCGTGCCGCGGTACCCGGCCGCCTGCCGCTCCTCCGGCGCCGCCGCACGCCGCAGCACCGCCTTCACGCGGGCGGTGAGTTCCCGCAGGCTGAACGGCTTGGTGACGTAGTCGTCGGCCCCCATCTCCAAGCCAGTGACGCGGTCGGTCTCGCTGCTCTTGGCCGTCAGCATGATGATCGGCAGGTGGCGTGCGTCGGACCGCTGACGCAGCAGGCGGCACACTTCGAGGCCGCCGAGCACCGGCAGGTTGAGGTCCAGGATGATGAGATCGGGCGGCCTCGCTGTGACGGCCTTGAGTGCTGCGTCGCCACTACCGACGATCTCGGCTTCGGCGTTGCCGCTGCGCTCCAGCGTGTGCTTGATGAGGCCGGCGATGTCCTGTTCGTCCTCGACGATGAGCACGCGGTGCTTCTGCATGTATGCCGTCCACACTACAGAGCCGAGGTTTCGCCGTCGTGTCGGAGCTGTTAATTCTGCGTTACGCCGACGTCACGCCTGCGTGCTATCCTGCGCCGGAGTGGCGGATCGCTGGAGGGTGAAGGTGGGGCGTGGGCCGGCCAGAGAATCGATGATGGGCGCACTGGTGCTCCTGGCGCTCCTGTTGGCGCGGCCGGCCGCTGCGCAGGAGTGGATCTCCTACACCAGCGATCCGAAGAACATCCTCGAGGGCAACTGGCAGTCGTGCGTCCAGTCCGACGGCCGCTACGCCGAGAAGATCTACGACCACTACGTCAACAGCGTGCCGCAGTTCGAAGTGCACCTCGGTCCACGTCGTGAGTTCGCCATCTTCAAGGGCGTGCAGGAGGAGCACCGCGAGCACGAGTACCGCGACAACCTGCTCCAGCCCTACCGCGTGATGATGGAGGGCAGCCGCGCCCGCCAGCACTGGGAGGTGCCGTCCCTCAACCTGAGCTTCACCGTCACGCTCGGCGGCGGCTCCACGATGGACTGCGAGAGCTGGTACATCGTCCTCGCCCCGCTCGACAAGCATTCGCAGTAGGAAGTGTGCGCCGACGCTCCCAGCCCACCTCCGACTTCGGTTTGACACACCGGTCGACCTCGCCCTAACCTGTACATCCAGTGATTCGCGACCTCCGCAAAGCACGCCTCGTCAAGATCCTGGCGCTCACCATGCAGCTCTGCATGGCCTGGTTGTCGGTTTCCACGCTGACCCACAGCGAGGACGACGACGTGCTCTGCAACCCGGTGGTGGTGCTGCACGACCACAACGCGCACCACATCGGCGCCGACCGCGCTGCTGCCCCGGAAGCGGACCACTGCTTCGTCTGTCACAATCTGTCGCTGCGCTCGCTCGTGTCCGCCGTCAGCGCGTCGGTGCCAGCCGTGGACGCGCACGACCTCGTCGCTTCCACCACCGTCGTCGACGACGTGCTGCTGGCGGCACAGCGTCCTGCCCGCGCCCCTCCGCTCGCCTGAGTCGATCCAACTGTCGGTGAGAACTCTGCACACGCGACCCGCGTGTGGAGTGCCGTCGTCCAGTCGGTACTCGTTTCAATTCAGGTGAGGTTTCTTCATGACAGCTGCAGGGCTGCGCGTAGCGCGGCGTCATTCCCTTTTCACGCTGGCGGTGTTCCTTGCCGGCGTTCTCAATGTGTTCGCCCAGAACGTCGGCACCGTATCGGGTGTCGTCACGGACGCGCAGGGGCTCGCGGTGCCTGGCGCCAGCGTCGGCCTGGTGAACCGCGTCTCGCAGACGAGCCAGGAGACCGTCAGCGATGGTGAAGGCAGGTATACGCTCTCGAACATCCCGTTCGGCATCTACGTGCTGTCGGCCGTCGCTCTCGGGCTTCTCACCGGCGCAGCAGGTGCTCGACATCCACTCGACGGTGGCCATGGAGGCCGACCTGCAACTTGGCGTCGGCTCGATAGCCGAGACCGTGCAGGTGTCGGCCGACGCGCTGCTCGAGACCTCATCGACCGGGTCGCACGTCGACCTCGGCGCGAACCTCATCGACCGGCTGCCGAGCGCAACGCCGAGCAAGCAGCTGTCGGCGATGCTGCTGTCGGCCCCGGGGTTCATCCCCAGCCAGAACGGCCGCATCCACGTGCGCGGCTCGCACGGTCAGATTCAGTACGTCGTCGACGGCGTGCCGATGACCGACGAGTACACCGAGGCGTTCGCGAACCCGCTCGACCCGCGTTACGTGAAGTCGGCCTCCGTGATGACCGGCGGCGATTCCCGCCGAGTATCGGCGGCAAGCTGGCCGCTGTGGTCGATATCACCTCGAAGTCGGGCCTCGACGATCCGCGCAAGATGACCGGCGAGGCCAGCTTCAACGTCGGCCGCTTCGACTCGCTCGACGGCGGTGCCACCATTGGTGGGCGTCTCACCTCGCGGATCGGCTATTTCCTGAGTGGCGGCGGCAACCGCACCGACCGCTACCTCGATCCGCCGACCGCAGATAACCTGCACAACTCGGGCGACGCCCATCGCTTCACGGGCAAGCTGGAGTTCCGCCCGACCGATGCCGACTTCGTCCGCGCGGTGTTCGCGGCGAACGGCAGCGGCTTCCAGGTGCCGAACCGTTCAGATGCCGAGGCACGGAGTGAAGATGCGACGCAAGACCTCAGCGGCAACTCGCAGACGCTGACCTGGCTGCGCCAGGTGGGGAGCCGGTTCACGTTCGACATGGTGGCCTATCGCCGCGCGGCCGTCGCCTCCCTCGACGCATCGACCGCGATGCCGCTCGCCGCCACACAGGAACGGACGCTCGATCACCAAGGCGTGAGTGCCGCCCTCAGCTACTCGTCCGGGATCCACCGGGTGAAGGCCGGCGTGCTGTACGACCGCAATCCGGTGAGCGAGCAGTTCGCCATGCTGGGAACCGGAACCGAGCCCGGCTCACTCGAGTCGCAGTTCGACCCGGCGTCCGGCGGCACGCCCTTCGTCTTCAGCGGCAGCAGGGTGGGGCAGAATCTGGGCGCGTACATCCAGGACACGTTCTCGCCGCTCGAGGACCTCAACCTCAGTCTGGGCGTGCGCGTCGACCGTTACAAACTGCTGATCGAAGAGACCGCCGTGAGCCCCCGCGTCGGCTTTGCCTACCACGTGCACGAGACGGGCACGGTGGTGCGAGGCTCGTACAGCCGGCTGTTCATGCCGCCGTTCTCGGAGAACCTGCTCCTGTCGAGTTCCCCGGAAGCGCGTGCCTTGTCACCGAACGGCGACAGCAGCGACGTGCGACCGGAGACGCAGCACGCGTTCGAGTTCGGCCTGCAGCAGGCGCTGGCCTCGCACGCGAAGGTCGATGTGGCCTACTACCGCAAGAACATCCGCAACGTCGCCGACGTCGACCAGTTCCTCGACACGACCGTCACATTCCCGCTGTCGGTCTCGAAGGGACTGGCCGAGGGCGTCGAAGTGCGTCTCGACGTGCCGGTGTTCCGGGGCGTGAATGGCTACGTGAGCCTGGCGCGCGCCAGGATCCTGCTGACGGCGCCGCTGTCGGGAGGACTGTTCCTCGAGGAGACGCCGCCCGACGGCGAACAGTTCTACGCCGACCACGACCAGCGCTGGCAGTCGCAGTTCGGGGTGACGTGGGAGCATCCGAGCCAGAAGCTCTTCGTGTCGGCCACCGGTCGCGTCGACAGTGGCATCCCGTTCGAGCTGCCGGAGGACTTCGATCCGGACACCTTCGAGGACCAGCGGGCGCTGCCGCTGGTCGACACGGAGGCGGGCCGCGCCCGATCGCGCACCATCGCCACCATCATGGCGGGTGGTCAACTGTTCCGTAGCGGCACCACGAAGGTGGACCTGCAGGCTGGTGTCCTGAACCTGTTCGACACCACCTATCTGCTGAACTTCCTGTCCATCTTCAACGGCACGCACTACGGCGCGCCGCGCACCTGGACGGCGCGGCTGAAGGTCAGCTTCTAGGCACCGGTAATTTACACGAATGTAACAGGTCGGAAGCACAGCCGACACACACGGCCGATAGCGTTAGGCCAGACTTCTCTGCAAGCACGTGTGAACTTCCAGAGAGGTTGAATTTCAATGCAGACCGTGATGTTCCGTTCGTTCGTTCGTGTCGCCGCCATGGTGCTGGCCGTGGCAACGGCCGCCTGTGGCGGCGGCAGCGCTACCGATCAGCAGGCGTCCGCCCCGGCCGCCGGTCCAACGATCAAGATCAATGGCGCCGGGGCCACCTTCCCCTACCCGATCTACTCGAAGTGGTTCGACGAGTACCACAAGAAAAACGGGTCGGTCGAGATCAACTACCAGTCGATCGGCTCGGGCGGCGGCATTCGTCAGGTGAGCAACGAAACCGTGTTTTTCGGTGCGACCGACGGTCCGATGACCGACGAGCAGTTGAAGGCGGCTCCGGGCCCGATTCTTCATTTCCCGATGGTGCTCGGCGCCGACGTGCCGGTCTTCAACCTGCCTGGTGTGGCCGACCTCAAGTTCACCGGTCCGTTGCTGGCGGACATCTTCCTCGGCAAGGTCAAGAAGTGGAACGACCCGGCCATCGCCAAGGTGAATGCGGGCGTGGCGCTGCCCAGTACCGAGATCACTGTCGTGCACCGCTCCGACGGTTCGGGCACCACCTACATCTGGGCCGACTACCTCTCGAAGGTGTCGCCGGAGTGGAAGGAGAAGGTCGGCGTGTCGACCGCCGTCAACTGGCCGGCCGGTGTCGGAGGCAAGGGGAACGAGGGCGTGGCCGGCCTGGTCAGCCAGACCCCGGGGGCGATCGGCTACGTCGAGCTGGTCTACGCACTGCAGAACACGATGGCGTTCGGTTCAGTGCAGAACGCCAACGGCGAGTTCGTCAAGGCCTCGACCGAAGCGGTGACGGCGGCGGCGGCCGGGGCCGCAGCGGCAGGCGCGATGCCGGCCGACTTCCGTGTGTCGATCACGAACGCCCCCGGGCCTGGCTCCTATCCGGTGACGTCGTTCACGTGGCTGCTCCTCTACGAGAACCCCAAGGACAAGGCGCAGTCGAAGGCCATGGTCGATTTCGTGAAGTGGGCGCTCACCGATGGCCAGACGTTCGCGAGCCAGCTGGGTTACGCACCGCTGCCGGCCGACGTCGTGAAGCAGGAATTGACGCTGCTGGAGCGGGTCAAGACGCAGTAAGTCGAGCGGGCGGTTGTTGGTCGCCAGTCGTTGGTCATATGCGCAAGGACCTTGGATTCAGGACCGGGACAGGGCTCTTCGGAGCTCTTTTGATTCTCATCGTCGCGGCCATCGGGTTCGAACTGGCGCGGCAGTCGATGCTGTCGATCGAGAAGTTCGGGCTCGGCTTCTGGACCTCGTCCACCTGGGATCCGGTGGCTGGCGAGTTCGGCGCGCTTCCCTTCATCTGGGGCACGCTCTACTCGTCGGTGCTGGCGCTGGCCATCGCGACGCCGGTGGCGATCGGCATCGCCGTGTTCATCACGGAGTTGAGCCCCTCATGGCTGCGGCAGCCGCTGGTGTTCGTGACGGAACTGCTGGCCGCCATCCCGTCGATCGTCTATGGCCTGTGGGGCGTCTTCGTGCTGGTGCCGGCCGTGCGCGTGTTCCAGACGTCACTGCCCGACAGCCTGCGGGCCCTGCCGATCTTCACCGGCCCGCCGCTCGGCGTCGGCATGCTGGCAGCCACCCTCATCCTCGCTGTGATGGTGGTACCGTTCACCTCGTCGGTGACCCGCGAAGTGCTGAAGGCGGTGCCGATGGCGCAGCGCGAAGGGGCGTATGCGCTCGGTGCCACTCGCTTCGAGGCGATCTCCGCGGCGCTCTATTACGCCCGGACCGGCATCATCGGCGCGGTCATGCTCGGCTTCGGCCGCGCCCTCGGCGAGACGATGGCGGTCACCATGGTGATTGGCAACAACCCGCAGGTGTCGGCCTCGCTGTTCGCGCCGCAGTACACGATGGCTGCCGTCCTCGCCAACGAGTTCACGGAGGCAGCCGACGAACTCTACCTGCACGCCCTCACCGAAATCGGGCTCGTGCTCTTCATCATCACGCTCGTCGTCAACGGCCTGTCGCGCCTGCTCATCTGGAGCATGGCGAACAGTTCGAAGCCGGCGCGCGTCGCTGCGGCGGCACCGCCGGCCGCGCTCGAGGCCTGACGCCATGCTGCGCCGCAAACTCCTCTCGAGCCTGTTCGTCGGCTTCTGCGCGGGCGCCGTCCTGCTGGCGCTGATTCCGCTCGCGATGATCCTGTTCTTCGTGATCTCGCAAGGCATACGCGCGCTCAATCTCGACTTCTTCACGCAGATGCCCACGCCGGTTGGCGAAGCCGGGGGCGGCATGGCGAACTCGATTGTCGGCACCCTCATCCTGACGGCGCTCGGGTCGGTGATGGCCATCCCGATCGGCGTGCTCAGCGGCGTCTACATGTCGGAGTACGCCGGCACGCGCATGGCGTCGGCGATCAGGTTCGCCGCGGACACTCTCAACGGCGTCCCCTCGATCGTGATCGGCGTCTTCGCCTACGGCATCGCCGTGCTGCCGTTCAAGCAGTTCAGCGCACTGGCGGGCGGGCTGGCGCTCGGCATCATGATGATCCCGATCATCGCCCGCACCACCGAGGAACTGCTGCTGCTGGTGCCTGGCACGATGCGCGAGGGCGCGCTCGCTCTTGGCGCAACGCGCGCACGCGCCGTGTTCACCGTCGTGCTGCCAGCTGCGGCACCTGGCATCGTCACGGGCATCGTCCTGGCCCTGGCGCGCATCGCCGGCGAAACTGCGCCGCTGCTCTTCACCTCCTTCAACAACCGGTTCTTCAACGCGGATGTCACGCAGCCGATCTCGTCGCTGACCGTGCAGGTGTTCACCTACGCCATTTCCCCCTACGAGGACTGGCACCGGCAGGCCTGGGCCGGCGCGCTCGTGCTTGTCGCCATCGTCCTCGCCTGCTCGCTGCTGGCGCGGTTTGCGACGCGACGGATGACCGGCTTCACCCAGAACCTGAGCCGCTCACGCGTGCTAGCCTTCAGGACGTGAGCCTGCGGGAACGCCTGCTAAGCGCCAGCCTGATGCTGGCGGTGGTCATGCCGCTGTCGGTCCCGTCATGCGGACCCGATGCGTCCGACCTGCCCGTCCGCGTCGAGTTCTATCTTGTCAGCGGCTATCACTTCTCCTGGCTCGAGCGTCGTGCCGTGACGAGCGTGGCAGAGCAGACGGCTGACGAGGCGCGCGATGTACTGCCTGGGCTGCCCGCGCACCTCTTGATAAAGGTACGGGCCGGCGGCAACGTGATTCCCGAGACAGGTGAGCTGAGCAACGCCATCGGTCCGAACGTGATCTGGTGGGATGTCGACCCGCGTCATGCCGGAGGGGTGCGAGCCACGGTCAATCGCGAGCTGCGCGCGTCGCTCTTCCACGCGTTTCTTCATCTCGTACGGACCGGGCCTGGCATTGGACGCGACCTGAAGGACACGCTGGTGGGCGAGGGCATGGCCATCGCCTTCGAGCGCGACTTCGCGCAGGCTTCGAGGCCGTGGGGCGTGTGTGGCGAGGCAGACAGGGCCCGGGTGCGCGAGGTGCTCGCCATGTCCGCCGACGACTGGGGTGCGTGGCTCGCGGCGGACCGGCGCACTCGTCGCTGGGCGGGGCAGCGGGTTGGCACCTGCATCGTCGACGCCGCAATCGGCGCCTCGCGCCAGAGCGTGGCGCAACTCGCGTCGATGCCGACCGCCGAGGTGATCCGGCTCGCCGGTTACTGACGGCACGAGGATCCGGCGCCGCGTTACCGCCGCGGGAACTGGTCCGGGTTGTTCGTGAAGATGGCGTCGACACCCCAGGTATAGAGGAACTGCGCCATCTCGTCCTTCGCGCTCGGATACGACGTCTTCTCGTCGGACCGGACCGTCCAGATGGTGACCGTGAGCCCGAGCGCGTGCGCACGCGGCACAAGGTCGGGATGCATTGCCACCAGCCTCTTCTCCGGTGCAATCCCCTGCGCGAAGGTCGCCAGGTCCTTCAGTTGCGCATCGGTGACGTCCTTTTCGTCCGACGTCAGGAACACACGCGGTACCGTGGGCAATTCCACGGACATGCGCTTGATGGTAGGCCGATCGAATGACTGAATGATGACTGGCGTCTGCTTCAACGACTCCGCCGTGTCGAGCCGGTGCTTTTTCACCGACTCGACGAACAGCTTCGTCATGTCGATGCCGCGGCCGGTGTAGAGCGGCGGCGACTTCAGCTCGGGGTAGATGCCCACGCCAGGGTGCTGCCGCACGCGCGCCAGCATCTCGTCCCAGGTGGGCACCTGTGCGCCTGCGAACTTCGCGTCGAACCAGCTGCCGGCGTCGAGCCGCTTGATCTCGCCGACGGTGAAGTCGTTCGCCACCCAGCGCTTCTCCCCGTTGCGCCCCTTCACCACCGGACTGAACCGTGAGGCAAAGACGTCCTC
Source organism: uncultured Acidobacteriota bacterium (assembly GCA_963722395.1). GTDB lineage: Bacteria > Acidobacteriota > Vicinamibacteria > Vicinamibacterales > CAVVIG01 > CAVVIG01. The sequence goes on from CAVRLS010000004.1 coordinate 370,149, forward strand.
GACGTTCGTAGTGCGCTCCAGCGTGTCGTCGTGCAGGCACACCAGCACGCCGTCCTGCGACACCGCCAGGTCCGGCTCGACAAAGTCAGCTTTCTGGCTGATGGCCAGGTCGTAGGCTGCGAAGGTGTGTTCGGGCGCGTAGCCAGACGCGCCGCGGTGCGCAATGAGCACCTTCGGTGCGTCCGCGCCGCGTACCAGCACGGTGGCGGTCATGAAGCCCAGACTGGTGAGCAGCAGGAAAGCGGCGTGCAGTGAAGTCATGAGCGCGATTATAGGCGCCCGGAATCACGAACATGTGACGGCCGCGGCGGGACAGGAAGGCTGGGCAGGTCAGGAAGGCGGGTCGCAGGTCGCGCGGTGGACCAGGCGCTGCATTCTCGCTGAGCGTTCCCGCCGACCGGTGATCTCCGATTGGCGGTCGCCGATTGGCGATTCGCGATGAAGGGCTCCGGTGGACACATTGCCACCGGAGCCCAGTCTCGCTGCGATGCGCGTGCTTAGAAGCTGAAGCGAAGCGCGAACTGCACCTGACGCGGCGTGCCGAGTCCCACCGTGCGACCGACGGTGCCCGTCAGACGGCCGAAGGTCGGGCCGGCGGCGCCGGCGGTGTACGCCTGGCCGGGCTGCAGCGTGTTGGCTGCACCCGGGTTGGCCGGCACCGCCGCGTTCAGCGTCACTGCCGGATTGGCGTAGTTCACCGAGTCGAGCAGGTTGAACACCTCGATGCGGAGCTCCAGATTCTTGCGGTTGACGACGATGTGCTTGGCGAAGAACAGGTCCGTCTGGATGAAGCCGGGTCCGCGGAGCACGTTGCGCTCGAGGTTGCCGAACGTGCCGGGCATCGGCGCAGCGAAGGCGGCCGGATTCAGGAACAGCAGGCCGCCGTCCTTGATGTAGGGATCCACGCCGGGAATGAGATCCGGGCGGCGGACGTTACGCGAAGCGCCGCCACGCGGCGTGTTGATAACCGCCACGCGGCCAGCGGCCGGGTTGGCGTAGAAGAGGCCCGATCCCGAATCCTGGTAGAGGACGTCGGGGCGGACAACCTGCACCGGCAGCGGCAGACCGCTGCGTGCGTTCAGGATGCCACCGACCTGCCAGTTGCCAAGCACCGCGCCCGCCACGCCCGAACCCATGGAAGGCAGGCCGTAGATGAGGCTGGCGTTGAACGTGTGGCGAACATCGAAGTTGTTGAAGCCGTTTTCATACTCGAACTGCTGGAGCGTGCGCGCGCTGTTGGCGGCTGTGTTGGCTTCGTTCGAACCGCCCGAGGTGCCGCGGCTCTCGCCCAGCGTGTACTGCAGGCTTGCCGAGATGCCCTTGGCGCCACGACGGTTGAGGCCGAACATCAGCGCCTTATAGGTGCTATGGCCGCCGCTCGTCTTGTAGTCGATTTCGGCGTAGGGGTTCTGCACGCCGGTGATGGCGCCGCTGGCGTCGCGTGTCACGATGGAGAACTCGCGGATGACGAGCGCGGCACTGGCTGGGTTCGGGTTGGTGATGACCTGCGTGATGTTGTTGGCCACGCTGCGGAGGAACAGGTTGCGCCCCTCGGCGCCCACGAACGCGGCCGAGGCGCTGAACGAGCCACCCAGGTCGCGCTGCACCGAACCGGTGTACTGGTACACGCGCTCCGGGATGTTGTATTCCTGCGCGTAGGCGCGCGGCTGGTAGTTGCGGTTGTTCGGGTTGCTGGTGAAGTTCGCAACCGCGGCATTCTCATTCAGCGGGAACGCCAGCGAGGCACCCGAGCTGATGGTCGTGTTGACTCGGTCGCTCTCGAGGGGCTGGATAAGGTCTTCACCCTGCCCCGGACCGACGAACACACCGAACCCACCCTTCACAACGGTCTTGCCGGCGGCCCAGGTCGCCGACAGGCGCGGCTGAATACTGTTCTTCTTCGATGTGACGATATCGGTGGTGTTGGGATCGATTTGGCCCGTCGTGATGTTGAACTTGACGATCCGGTTGTCCGCTTCCTCCAGCGGCGTGTAGTACTCGTAGCGCAGACCGTAGTTCAGCGTGAGGTTGTTGCCGACGCGCCACTCGTCCTGGCCGAACACGGTGTAGTAGTTCTGCCGCGTGTGCCGGTCGCCTGTCGCGCCGTTGTTGAACACGCTGGCCGTGCTCAGGTCGCCCGCGTACTGGATCTGCGAGGGCTGGTTGGCGAGGAACGCCGTGACGTTCGGATAGGTGTAGGTCGTGCCGCCCTGCTGGTCGAATGCCATGCGCACGAGGCGCACGTCAGCGCCGATCTTCATCAGATGGCGACCCTTCACGGTGGAGAGCGAGTCGGTGAAGGCGACGGAGAACGGGTCGTAGGCCGTGCGGCGGCCGTTGGTCGCGCTGTTGGCGCGCACGAGTCCACCCGGGACGGTGAGGCCTGACGAGGCGCTCTGGCCGGCGATGCCGGTATTGGCGACCGATCCCGACAGGTTGATGGCCACCGAACTCAGATCGATGCCGTTGACCGTCGGGGCCACGCCGGAGATTTCCGCGAACGGGGCGTTGAAGCCGACCTTCAGTTCGTTCAGCGTGGCGGAACCGAAGTTGCCCTGCAGGTTGAACACGAAGTTGGTCGGGTTATTCTTCAGGTCGACAGTGCGACCGTTCACCCCTTCTGGACGCGACTGCTTGCCTCGATCGTGGAACACGCGGCCGTAGGCCGACCAGCGATCGCTGAGTCGGCCGTCGAGACGCAGGCTCACCGAGTTCTCACGAACGCTGTCCAGCGACTGGAGCTGGTAGATGTCGAAGTCGGCGTTGGTCGAAGCGCCGCTCAGAAGCCGCGCATCAGCGGTGGTGAAGGCTGGACGCAGCGCCAGTACGGACGGCACGGCGCGCGCCCAGGCCGCCGCGCTCGGCACGGCTTCGACGAAATTGACGCCGGCGTCCAGGCGGTAGCCTTCGAAGCTGCCGAAGAAGAACGCGCGGTTCTTCATCAGCGGTCCGCCGAACGAGCCGCCGAACTGGTGCTGTGAGAGTTCCGACTTGTCGCCAGCATTCTGGATGGTGCCGTCCGCATTCCGCGGATCGTCGAAGTAGTTCTTCGAATCGAAGCGGTCGTTGCGGAAGAACTCGAAGACCGAGCCGCGGATCTGGTTGGCGCCCGACTTGGTGACGACGCTGACCTGTCCGCCTGTCCCCGTGCCGAACTCTGCCGGGTAGTTGCTCGACTCGACGCGGAACTCCTGCACGTTCTCGAGGCTCGCCTGCAGCTTGAACGGCGACGCATTCTGGCCACCGATGTTGCCCGGCGACGCGTCGATGATGGCCGAGCCTTCGACGCCGTCGAACTTGACGACGTTCTGCTGGTTGGCCTGACCGGAGAAGCGCACGTCGTTCCAGGTTCCCGTCCCCGCATTCTGTGAGCCCGGTGCCTGCAGCATCAGCTGCGACATCTGGCGGCCGTTCACGGGCAGGTTCTGCACTTCGCGCTCGCTGACGTTCGCGCCGACGCGGGCTGAGCTGATGTCGAGCACGGGGGCGGTTGCCACCACGGTGACGTTTTCCTGCACGCCGGCGGGGCGGAACTCGAAGTCGAGTGCCAGTTCCTGCCCAACGGCCAGCGGAATGCTGGTGTATTCGATGATGGAGAAGCCCGGCTTCTCCGCGCTGATGGTGTAGGTGGACGGCTTCAGCGGACCGACCACGAAGAATCCGGCGTCGTTGCTGAGCGCCAGCCGCGACTCGCCTGTCCGTTCGTTCGTCACCTTGACCGTTGCGCCGCCGACGAACGCATTGCTCGAATCGCGGACCGAGCCGCTGATTCGACCATCACTCTGTGCCGCCGCCATCGAGGGCAGCAGCGCGAAGAACATCGCGACGACCACCCAACGAAACATCCTCATTCATTCCTCCCACTCCGCTCGACCCCGAACATCGGGGTCAGGGGTTCGGCCCGTAGGTCGAACTGCGCTGTGCGCACCCGGTCGCCCGAATGGCACCCTGACAGCGTAGAAGGCGGGGGTAAGAGCGAGGTGACGCCACTGTTACGGCGACGTTAACTGCGTGCGGACCGTGGCAGGCCGAGCCCAGAGATCGGAGTCTGGAGCCCGGCCGAGTCGGGAGGTGGGAGGTTGGGAGGCAGCGGCGAGCGGCTGTGCGGTCTAGACGATGGTGCCCGGCTTGATCACGCCGTCCTTGGGGACGATGATCACGCCGTCGCGGATGTAGTAGCCGTCGCCATCGGCTTCGCGCACACCAGCTTCGTTCACGAGCCGCGAGCCGTCGCCGACGCGCGCGTTCTTGTCGACGATGACCCGGTCGAGCACCACGTTGCGGCCGATGCCGAGTCGCGGTGCGATCGCCGCGCACCGGCGCCACGTCGTCCATCTTCGTAGTAGTCGGCGCCGAGCAGCACCGACCGCCGGATCTGTCGTCCCCTCGAGCACGTGCGTGCGGATGCCGATGACCGACTCCTCGACCGTGCACTTCCCCAGGTAGCACCCCTCGGAGACGATCGCGTCATGCAGTCGCGCAGTCGACCAGCCGCGAACCCGGCAGGAAGCGCGGGTGCGTGAAGATCGGGCGCGTCGGATCGTAGAACTTGAACGGCGACCCGGTCCTGGTGAGCATGATGTTGGCGTCGTAGAACGATTCGATCGTGCCGACGTCGGCCCAGAAGCCACGGAACAGGTACGGATTCACGCGGTACTTGTCCAGCGCCGCCGGGATGATCTCGCGTCCGAAGTCGGTGGCGTCCGTCTTCTCGAGCAGGTCCATCAGCACGTCGCGAGAGAACACGTAGACACCCATCGAGGCGACGAACGGCTTCTCCGGCGTGTGCGCCGCGGCACCGGCGCCTCTCGGGATGCTCTGCCCGATCTCGGCGAGGCGCGCCGCGTTGGGCTTCTCCTCGAACGCGACGATGTGGCCGTCGCGATCGAAGCGGAAGATGCCCATCTGCGTCGCGTCCTCGGGCGTGCACCGGCTGCGCGGCAATCGTGATGTCGGCGCGCCGATCGATGTGCGCGTCGACCATCTCGCAGTAGTCCATCCGATAGAGATGGTCGCCCGCGAGGATGAGGTAGTAGTCGGCGTCGTAGCGCTGCGAAGTGCCGCGCCGCCTGGCGCACCGCGTCGGCGGTGCCCTGGAACCAGTTGGAGTTGTCGGGCGTCTGCTCGGCCGCCAGAATCTCGACGAACCCGTGGCTGAACAGGTCCATCCGGTAGGTCTGGCTGATGTGCCGGTTCAGCGACGCCGAGTTGAACTGCGTCAGCACGAAGATCCGACGGATGTCCGCGTGCAGGCAGTTGCTGATCGGAATGTCGATCAAGCCGGTACTTCCCGCCGATCGGCACGGCCGGCTTCGAGCGCAGTTGCGTGAGCGGAAACAGGCGCGAACCCTGACCGCCCCCCAGAATGATTGCGAGTACGTCGTTATTCACGGTCACGGCCGTGCTGCAAATGGTACGCGCGGTGCGTCGTGTGCCGATGGCTGCCGAGAGTGTAGTCGCGCTTGTAACAAGCGTGTAAACGAATCTGCTACAATCCACCGGTTTCGCTCGGACGGCAGTGCGACAGCCGGATGGTGGAGGATTCCGTTGGCGTTTCGGCTGATTCCGCGCGAGGAGAAGTTCTACGACGACTTCCAGGCGCTGGCCGACGAGCTCCAACGCGGCGCCGAGACTTCTCGAAGCAGATGCTCGCCCCCGACCGGCCGATCTGGGGCAAGGCCGACGAGATCAAGGAAGTCGAGCACAAGTGCGATTTCCTGACGCACGAGATCATCCAGCGGCTCAATCGCACCTTCGTCACGCCGCTCGATCGCGAAGACATCCACGAGCTGGCCACGTCGCTCGACGACGTGATGGACGCGATCGACGCGGCGGCCACGCTGGTCCGGCTGTATCGGCTGGACACGGTTCGCTTCGGTGCGCGCGAGCTGGCGCGTCATCATCACGACGTCGCACCAAGCAGGTTCGGCTCGCGCTCGACGCGCTCGAGCGGCAGCACAAGGGGTCATCACCCACGCGGTCGAGATCAATCGGCTCGAGAACGAAGCCGATCGAATTCATCAGGACGCGGTGCAGCCGGCTGTTCGAGGACGAGAAGGACCCGATCATCGTGATGAAGTGGAAGGAAACGCTCGACTTCCTCGAAGCACGCCACCGATCGCTGCGAAGACGTCGCCAACGTCCTCGAAGGCGTCGTCGTCAAGCACGGTTAGCGCACCGATGCTTCTGGATCGTCGCTGCGCTCATCGGCGTCGCGCTCATCTTCGACTACATCAACGGATTCCACGACGCCGCGAACTCGATCGCGACGGTCGTCTCGACGCGTGTCCTGTCGCCGGGCAAGGCGGTCATCTGGGCGGCGTTCTTCAATTTCATCGCGGCCTTCGTCTTCGGCACCGCGGTGGCCAAGACCGTCGGCTCGGGAATGATCGACATCAAGATCGTCACCTTCGCCGTGATCTTCGGCGGCCTGACCGGCGCCATCGTCTGGGACCTGATCACCTGGTACTTCGGTCTGCCGACGAGCTCGTCGCACGCGCTGATCGGCGGCTACGCCGGGGCGGCGGTCGCGAAGGCCGGGTTCGCCGCGATCATTCCGAGCGGCTGGACGATGACGCTGATCTTCATCTTCCTCTCGCCGCTCATCGGCCTCGTCGGCGGGCCTGCTGCTGATGACCGCGATCTTCTGGATCTTCCGCTGGACGCCGCCGTCGCGCGTCGATCGCTGGTTCCGCCGTCTGCAGCTCGTGTCGGCCGCGTTCTTCAGCCTGAACCACGGCGCCAACGACGCGCAGAAGACGATGGGCATCATCGCCGGCGTCCTGTTCGCCGGCGGCTACATCAAGACGTTCGACATTCCGTTCTGGGTGGTCATCGCGGCGCACACCGCCATCGGCCTCGGCACGCTCGGCGGCGGCTGGCGCATCATCCACACGATGGGCTCGAAGATCACCAAGCTGCAGCCGGTCGGTGGCTTCGCGGCCGAGACCGGCGCGGCGATCGCGCTGATGATCGCCACACTGACCGGCGTGCCGGTCAGCACCACGCACGCGATCACCGGCGCGATCGTCGGCGTCGGCGCGACGCGCCGGCTGTCTGCGGTGCGGTGGGGTGTCGCCGGTCAGATCGTCTGGGCGTGGGTGCTGACCATTCCGGCCGCCTTCGCCATTGGCGCCAGCACCTACTGGGTGCTGCATCTCGCCGGCGCGAACTGACGTTCGTTCGCGGGGCACGCTCGGGCTAGGCCCGGACGTGGTCAGGACGTAGCCGACCTCCGCCACATCACGCACCTGCCCCTCGCCCGCCTTCAACGTCATCGTGAAGCGCGCGCCGCCCTTCGGAGCGGTTCCTCACGCTCACCCGTCCGCCGTGCAGTTCGACCAGGTGCTGCACGATCGCGAGGCCGAGCCCCGTGCCGCCGGGATCGCGGGCGCGCGACTTGTCCACGCGGTAGAAGCGCTCGAACACCCGGACGCGATCGCTCGTCGGGAATGCCGGGACCCTCGTCCAGCACATCGATCGTCGACGACTCGCCGTCGCGTGCGCGCGGCCACGGTGATGGTGCCGTCCTCAGGCGCGTAGGCGCTCGCGTTCGCGATCAGGTTGCGCAGCACGTCGTGCAGCTTGGCCGGGTCGGCCTGCACGGTATTCGGCGCCGCGCTCGACCTCGACGTCGCGCATCCTGTCCGCGTGCGCTCGAGCGCCGGCGCGAGGTCGGCGAACGACCGCCTGGACGAGCGCCGCGGACGTCGCACGTCGACGATGTCCAGCGTCTCCTGGCCGGCATCGAGGCGGGCCAGCCGGAGCAGATCCTTGACCAGTCGCTCCATTCGGCAGCGCGTGCCGCACGATGATCTCGAGGAAGCGTTCGCGATTCGTCGGGAGTTGGTGTCGCCCTCCGACAGCGCCTCGACATAGCCACGAATCGCCGTCAGCGGCGTGCGGAGCTCGTGCGAGACGTTGGCGACGAAGTCGCGACGCATCTGATCGGCCCGCCGCAGCTCGGTGATGTCGTGCAGGACGAGCACGACACCTGCGGCCGTCCGGCGGTCGACCGGCGCGGCGCGGCCGATGATGGTGCGCGTGCTGGATCGCGCGGCGGCGTCAACTCGAGCGACGCCGGCGCTCGGCCGTCGAGCGCTCGCGTCACCAGGTCGGTGATCGCCGGATGCCGGATCGTTTCGAGGTAGTGACGCCCGAGCGGCGCATCGTCGATCCGCAGCATGTCCTGCGCGGCGCGTGTTCACGAGTCTGCAGCGTCGGCCCTGCCGTCGACGACGATGACGCCTTCGACCATGCCAGCGAGAATCGCCGCGATCCGGCCGCGGTCGCGCGCCAGCTCGCTCGATGCGGTCGCCGAGTTCGTGCACCGAGTCGTCGAGCGCCCGCGCGACGACGCCCAGCTCGTCGTCGCCGTAGTCGAGACGCGGCGGGGTGAGGTCGCCCTGCGATAGCGCTGCGCCACGCCGGCGATGGCGCGCGACCCGTTGACCGATGCGGCCGGCGAGGATGGCCGGCGCTCGCGATCGCCGCCGAGCAGCGCGAGACCGAGCGCGACGAGGGTGGCGGTCAGGATGTCGGCCAGAGCTGCTGGCGGATGCTCGGTCAGCGGCAGCGCGACGCGGACGAAGGCGATCGTCGGATGCGCAGCCGGCAGCGCGACGTAGAGCATGTCTGTCGCCGATGCGTCGCGCTGGCACGGCGCGACGACGCCGAGGCCGCTCGCTCGCGCGGCCTGCACCACTTCCGGTCGCGTCGCGTGGTTCTCGAGCGCGCCGAGCGCTCGAGCCGGCTCGGCGGAGTCGCCGAGGACGCGCGCCGTCGGCGGCGATGAGCGTGACCCGCGCCTCGAGCAGTGCGCCGATGCGGTCGGCTTCGCGCATCGAGCGCGCGCTGTCGCCTGTCCGGCGACTGCGGCGCGCATCGCAGCGAGTACCGCCGCCGCCAGGCGCGCGTCGGTCATCAGCGTCTGTTCGACCCGTGCGTTCGGTCTGCCGCCGCATCGACATCGCGAACAGCACGCCGGCGACCGCGAGCGCCAGGACCGCCGAGACAGCGCCGGCCAGGAAGAGCTTGGTTTGAAAGGACGCGCGGGGCACCGTCAGCGTCCTCATGCCGGCTCGGGCGGCGTGATCGAGCAGGCTGATACCCGAACTGCTTGACCGTGACGCAGTGCCGCTCGAGGAAGCGGCAGTTTCTCGCGCAGGCGCCGCACGTGCACGTCCACCGTGCGGGTGCCGCCCGTGTAGGTGTAGCCCCACACGTCGGTCAGCAGCACGTCGCGCGACAGCACGCGGCCGCGATTGCGCAGCGAGGTACTGCAGCAGCAGGAACTCCTTGGCGGTCAGCATCGACCGGCGTGCCGTCCATTGGCGACGGTGTGCTGGATCGACGTCGACGACGATCGGCGCCGTAGGCGACGGCGGTGTCGAGCGTGGTGCTGCGGGCCGTGCGACGCAGCAGGGCGCGAACGCGCGCCACAAGCTCTCCCGGGCTGAACGGCTTGGCCAGGTAGTCGTCGGCGCCGAGGTCGAGGCCGGCGATCCGCTCCGCTTCGTCGGCGCGCGCCGTCACCATGATGATCGGGATGGTCGCGGTCGCTGGCGTCCGCCCGCGACCTGACGCGGCAGATCTCGAGGCCGTTCACCTGCGGCAGCATCAGGTCGAGCACCAGCAGGTCGGGCGGGTGGGCGGCGATCACGCTCAGGGCTTCGCTGCCCGACCCCCGCACGTCGACATCGAAACCACCCTTCTGGAGGTATCGGCGCATCAGGTCGGCAATGTCGGAGTCGTCTTCGACGACAAGAATGCGGCTCATGAGCGGTACGGCGATAGTACTCCACGCGGTCGAGGGGGGGCAGGAAGGGCAGCAAGGGCAGCAAGGGCAGGAGGGCTGAGGGCGGGAGGCCTGCGGAGTAGTGTCCGGCTTCGGCCGCCCCTTCGGTGCCGCGTGTCCTCGATCGGCAACACCCCAGCCGATGAATCGTTCGATTTGTTGGCATTTTGCGATGGCACTGCCCTTGGACATAGCCTGGCATCGCGCGTTCGTGACGCGAAGGAGGCGGAGATGACCAAGTACCTGGCTGGCGTGCTGACGGTGATTGCGGTGGGTGTGCTCGGTGTTGCGTATGGCCTGCTGGTGCCGCGAATGCCGGTGCTCGACGCGGCGGGGACGTCGTCTGCGGCCCGGACGATGATGGTGGCCGACCCTGTGTCGATGCCGCAACCGGCGACTGCGTCGTATGCGGCGGCGGCTCCCGTGTATGCCTACGTGCAGGTGCCGGTCGCAGGCGCACAGTCCGCGAGCTACGCGGCGCAGCCGCGGCCGCAGGTGGTGACCTATGTGCCTGCCTCGCAGGTCTCGGCCCCGATGGCGGTCGAGGCGCCCGTCGCCGGTCCCGTGCGCACGGTCTCGTATGAGCAGGATGCGCCACGGCGCGTCGTGAACGATCGCTATGTGGAGCGCAAGCCCCGTCGTGACTGGAAGAAGACGGCGATGATCATCGGCGGCTCATCGGCCGCGGGCGCCGGCGTCGGTGCCATCGTCGGCGGGAAGAAGGGCGCGCTGATCGGCGCGGCGATCGGGGGCGGCGCGAGCACGATCTACGAAATCCGAAAGTAGCCGGACCTCCGGCTACAATCCCTTCATGCACGCACTGCTCGTCGCGGCGTTCGTCCTGGCTCAGGGGCTGCTTCCGGCGAAGCCGTCCCCGCAGCACGCGACGTTCGCCGCGTCGACCAGTGTGAACCCCGTGGCTCCTGGCGGCGTCACCACATTGTGGGTCGACGTGACGCCACATCGCTCGGTGCATGTCTATGCCGCTGGCGCGAACGAGTTCCAGCCGGTTGCGCTTGCCGTCTTCAAGGCCGCGTCCGTGGTGCCGGGCAAGGTGTCCTATCCAAAGCCCGACGTGGCGACGGCGCAGGGCTCCGTCGGCGATGTCCCCGCCTACAGCAAGATGTTCCGGATAGCGCTGCCGGTGACCGTGGCGAAGACGGCGCGCGCTGGCGACCGGCTCGTGGTGAGTGGCGTGGTGACCTACCAGGCGTGCGACGACCGGCTCTGCTACCCGTCGTCGACAGCCTCCGTGACGTGGTCGATTGCCGTGGAGGAGGCAGCGCGTTAGAGGGAGGGCGCGCTGAAGACGCGTCCGAGCAGCGGGTAACCCCAGAAGAGGCCGAGCCCGACCGACACGGCCCCCACTGCGAAGGACACGCCGCGGGCGACGGCGTGATGTGCGCCGAGCCTGGCGAGCGGCCATCCGAGCAGGCCCGAGAGGGCAGCCATGCCCACCGTCGATCCCAGCCCGAACAACGCCATGTAACTGAGTCGCGCCGCGGTCGACGGCAGCGTTGTCAGCACCAGCGCCGTCAGCGCGCCACTGCCCGCGAGCCCGTGGACCGCGCCGATGAGCAACGGGCGGCGGGCCAGTGTCCACGCGCCGATGTGCACATGCGACGGCAGGCCGGAATGCTGGTGCACGGCGAAGGCACGATTGTGCAGGTGCGCAGGCTGCCCCTGGCGCACGGCCTGGAGCACTGCGCGCGCGCCGAGCGCAATCAGCATGATGGCGACGAGCAGTTCGAAGATGTCTGCAATCCGCTCGGGGAGTTCCGCTCGAAGATACACCAGCACGGCGCCCACGACGATGAGGCCGGCAGTGTGCCCGAGTCCCCAGCAGACACCGAGAAACACGCCCTTCAGGCTGCTGCGCTCGCGGCTCACCAGGGTCGACACCGCCGCAAGGTGATCCGGCTCGAGGGCGTGGCGCATCCCGAGCAGCGAGCCGAGGCCGGAGCTGGTGAGAAGCTCGAGAACTGGCATAATGCGGGCTCGGTCCATCTTACGTGAATATCCTGCTCATCGCGATTGGCGGCGCCGTCGGTTCGGTGTGCCGCTACCTGGTCTCGTCGGCGGTGCTGCGCGCGTTCGGCACGCTCTTTCCCGCCGGCACGTTCGTCGTGAACGTGGTCGGCTGCCTGGTGTTCGGCGCCATCATCGGCGCCGCGCAGGAGCGCCTCACGCTTTCGCCCGAGGCGCGGGCGCTGCTGCTGGCGGGGTTGCTCGGCGGGTTCACCACGTTCTCGTCGTACATCAACGAGAGCGCCGTGCTGGTGCGCGAAGGACAGTTCCTCTGGGCCGGCCTGAACCTCGGCGGGCAGGTCGTTGCCAGCTTCGCGGCGTTCTGGCTCGCGTATTCGCTCGCGTCGCTGCGGTAGCGCGTTTCACTCCAGCCGGTCGTTCACCATCAGCACGAATGCGTACTCGAGCGCACGTTCCTGCAACCGCTCGAACCGACCCGACTTGCCGGCATGACCGGCCTCCATGTTCGTCTTCAGCAGCAACAGATTCCGGTCGGTCTTCCGTGAGCGGAGCCGCGCCACCCACTTCGCCGGTTCCCAGTACGTGACGCGAGGATCGGTGAGTCCACCGATTGCCAGGATGTGCGGGTAGGGCTGCGCAGTGATGTTGTCGTATGGCGAGTACGAGGCCATGTACTCGAACACCGCTCGGCTCTCGATCGGGTTGCCCCACTCCGGCCACTCGATCGGGGTGAGTGGAAGTTCGCCATCGCAGATGGTGTTCAGCACGTCGACGAATGGCACGTGCGCAACGACCGCACGAAACAGGTCAGGACGCAGGTTCACTGCAGCCCCGACCAGCATGCCGCCCGCGCTGCCGCCCTCGATGGTGATCTGTCCCCGCCGCGTCACCGGCGCAGCGCCGCCGCACAAGTGCTCGGCCGCGGCGATGAAGTCGAGAAAGGTGTTCCTCTTCTCGAGTTCGCGGCCATGCCGGTACCAGCCGTAGCCCTTGTCCTTGCCGCCGCGGACGTGCGCGAGCGCCCAGATGAAGCCGCGATCGACGAGGCTCAGCCTCGTCACCGAGAAGCCCGGGTCGATGGTCAGCCCGTACGATCCATAGCCGTAGAGGAGGACAGGAGCGCTGCCGTCGAGCGGCGTGGTGTGGTGCCACATCAGTGAGACCGGCACCTGCGCGCCGTCATGACTGGTGGCGAATACCCTGGCCGACCGGTAATCGGCGGGGTTGTGCCCGCTCGGTACGCGCTGCTGCTTGCGCAACGTCCGCGTCCGCTCGCGCATGTCGTAGTCGTAGCGTCTGCTCCGGTGTCGTCAGCGATTCGTACAGAAGCGCAGCACCGACGTGTCGTACTCGAATCCCCGGTGCAGGCTGAGGGCATACACCGCTTCGCCGAACGCGATGGTGTGCGCATCCGTGGCGGACTGGACGACCAGGCGCTGCAGGCCGTCGGCACGTTCCAGCCGGACGACCTCGCCAGCGAAGCAACGGACGCGCTCGATGAGCCGGCCCGGCACGTGCGGTACCCAAGGCCGCCAATGCGCCCGTTCCGGCGTCGCCGCTGGCACACGGACAATCTTGAAGTCCTCGGCGCCATCCGCATTGGTCACGATGACGAGGTCGTCGCCCTGGGCATGCACGATGTACTCGTGCCCGTGCTCACGCGCCGCCACCAGCACCGGTTCGCGCTCGGGCGCGAACGCATCGATGAGGCGCACCTCGGTCGTCACGTGGTCGCCGGTGGAGATGACAATGAAGCGGCGGTTCTCGGTGGAGCCGATCGAGACGAAGAACCCCGCATCCGCTTCGTCGTAGACCAGCACGTCGTCGGCCTGCGGCGTGCCGAGCCGATGGCGTCGGACACGGCACGGGCGATGGTTGTCGTCGAGGACGGCGTAGAACAGGTGCAGGCCGTCGGCCGACCAGGCGAAGCGGTCGGCCGTCCCGGCAGAGTGTCTCGCGATCGTGCGCGGGATTGTCGAACTCGCGGATGCGCAGTTCGAAGATCTCGGAGCCGTTGGTGTCGAGGGCGTAGGCGAAACGCGCGTGGTCGCGCGTGTGGCGCACGCCGCCGACGCGGAAGTATGACGTGCCGGCCGCCTCGACGTCGCCGTCGAAGTAGACCTGGTCCGCGTCAGCAGCGGCGCCGCGCGGTCGCCGCGCGAAGCGGGCGTGCTGTCCGCCGGTGCGGAACGATTCCAGATACTCCCACGGACCGTCCGGCTCGGGCACCGACGCGTCGTCTTCGACGATGCGGCCCTTCATCTCGGCGAACAACTGCCCCTGCAGCACCTCGGTGCCGCGGAGCATCGCGGCCGTGTAGGCGTTCTCGGCCTCGAGATGCGCCCGGATCTCGGCGGGCAGCACAGCCGGGTCGCGAATGACATGTTGCCAGTTGTCGGCCCGCAGCCAGGCGAACTCGTCGATGCGGGCGACGGTGTGCAAGGTGCGGATGACCGGGTGCTGTGCGGCGAGCGGCGGCTGTGGGGCGCTGGGCGGCATCCATCCATTGTCCATGCTTCGACCTGCATTGCGCCATTCGTCCCGGCGAAGATTGCCTGACCCCTTGACAATCTACATATGCGGATGGAGCCTAGCTGTCGATTGTCTAGGTATCGTCATGTCGCCAGCCAAATCCGACCTGCTCCAGGGCACGCTCGACCTGCTCATCCTCCAGGTGGTCTCGCTCGGACCGCTGCACGGCTACGCCATCGCGCAGCGGCTGCAGCAGATGTCGAACGACGTGCTGCAGGTGCAGCAGGGGTCGCTCTACCCGGCGCTGCACCGGCTCGAGGCGCGCGGCTGGCTGAAGGCCGAGTGGGAGGCGAGCGACACCGGGCGCGAGGCGAAGTTCTACGTCCTCACGCGGCCGGGCCGCCGGCAGCTCGAGAGCGAGCGCGAGAACTGGAACCGCCTCGCCGCCGCCATCGGGCTGGTGCTGCGGACCGCCGGGTAGGAGTGTCGACGATGGACATCGCACGTACGCCATCGCCGGCCGCTCGACGCACCCGCATGATCAAGATCGCTGGTCGGCGCGGTGCTCGTCGGCGTCGGCGTTCATTGGCGTCATGCGGCTGAAGCCGGCGTCGCCCACGGTCGAGGCCGCCACGTTCTGCCCGATACGGTGAAGCGCGGGCCGATGATCAGGCAGGTGCGCGGACTCGGCATGCTGGTGCCGGAGGAACTGCGCTGGGTTGCGGCGCCGTCGGCGAGCCGGGTCGATCGCATCCTGGTGCGTCCAGGCTCTGTCGTCACGCCCGACACGGTGCTGATGGAACTGTCGAATCCCCAGATCGAGCAGGAACTCGCAGGAAGCGCGCCTCAAGCTGCAGGCGGCGGAGGCGACGCTCGCCAACCTGCGTATCCAGCTGCAGGGCGACGTGCTGCAGCAGCGTGCGATGACCGCGACGATCGAGGCTGAGTTCCGCAAGGCGCGCATGCAGGCCGACATGAACGAGGCGCTGGCGGCACGCCAGCTGGTCAGCGAACTCGTCCGCCGGCAGTCGCAGCTCGACGCCGATCAACTGGCGGCGTCGCGCCTTGGCGGACGAGCAGCTCGAGGCCCGGTCACAGGCAGGCGTGGCGCAGCTGGCGGTGCAGCAGTCGGCCGTCGATCAGGCGCGCGCGATGGCCGGCCCTGCGGACCCGCCAGCTCGGCGACCTGCGCGTCCGCGCCGGCATCGCGGGCGTGCTGCAGACCGTGACCGTCGACGCCGGACAGCAGGTGGCGCCCGGCACCAGCCTCGCCCGAGTCGCCAATCCGGGTCGCCTGAAGGCCGAAGTCAAGATCGCCGAGAGCCAGGCGCGCGACGTGTCACTCGGGCAGCGTGCCGCCATCGACACGCACAACGGCGTCGTGCGCGGCACGGGTCGTGCGCATCGATCCGTCGGTGCAGGGCGGCACGCGGACGGTGGACGTCACGTTCGACGATGCGCTGCCGCGAGGCGCGGTGCCCGACCTGAGCATCGACGGCACGATCGAGCTCGAGCGTCTCGACAACGTGTTGTTCATCGGCCGTCCTGCGGTGGCGCAGGAACACTCCCGCATCTCGCTCTTCCGCGTCGACGCGGACGGCTCGCAGGCCGAGCGGGTGCACGGTGGCGCTCGGGCCGCAGCTCGGTCGACGCCTTCGAGGTGCTCGTCACGGACTGCAGCGAAGGCGACCGCGTCATCCTGTCCGACATGTCCGCCTGGGACGGCGTCGATCGCATTCGTCTGCACTAGCCAATTCAGAGAGGTCGCCGCATGGACGCCTGATCGCGCTCGACAGGCGTCACCAGGGTGTTCGTCACCGACGACGTCGAGACGCACGCGCTGTCCGGACATCACGCTGACGATCGGGCGCGGGGAATACGTCTCGATCGCAGGCCCGTCGGGGTGCGGCAAGTCGACGCTGCTCTCGATCCTCGGTCTGCTCGACATGCCGACGCGCGGCAGCTATCGCCTGAATGGCCGCGAGGTCGGTGCGCTCGCCGCCGGCGACCGCGCCCGCATCCGCAATCGCGAGATCGGCTTCATCTTCCAGAGCTTCAACCTGATCGGCGACCTGACCGTGCTCGAGAACGTCGAGCTGCCGCTCACCTATCGCGGTCTGAGCATGGGCGAGCGTCGCTCACGCGCCGAAGCGCGCTCGCAGCGGGTCGGCATGGCGCATCGCGCCGGACACCTGCCAAGCCAGCTGTCGGGCGGACAGCAGCAGCGCGTCGCGGTCGCGCGCGCCGTCGCTGGCGAGCCGCTGATCCTGCTGGCCGACGAGCCGACCGGGAACCTCGACTCGCGCAGCGGCGAGGCGGTGATGGAACTGCTCGCCGACCTCCACCGCACCGGCTCGACCATCTGCATCGTCACGCACGATCCGCGCTACGCGCGCCACGCGGAACGGCACGTTCATCTCTTCGATGGGCGGCTGGCTGATGCCGCCACCGACTGGTCCTCACCGCCGACCCTGTTCAACGCCAGGCGCATAGCCGGGCGCCGCGCCGCCGTCACTGGAGCACACCATGGCCGACGACCCCTGCGCCGAGAACTGGAGTTCCACGTGCAGACGCAGATCGACGCCTTCGTGGCGGCAGGGGATGTCCCCGACGGACGCCGAGCATCGTGCGCGGCTGCTCTTCGGCGGCGTGGCGCAGGTGGAGGCGGCGTGCCGCGACGAGCGACGCTGGCGTCTACTCGACGAACTGCGCGACGACTTGCGGTTTGCGGTGCGGCTGGCGCGGCGGACGCCGACACTCACCGCCACGACGCTGCTGGCGCTGGCCATCGGGATCGGCGCGAGCAGCACGATCTTCGCGGTGATCAACGGCATCCTGCTGAAACCGCTGCCGTACCGCGAGCCCGATCGGCTGGTGATGGTCTGGAGCGAGTCGCCGGTGACGGTGCGGCGTGAGAACACGATTTCGCCGGCCGATTACCGCGACTTCGCCGCCAGGACGCGCACCCTCGAGCGGCTCGAGGGCTACTTCTCGTTCCTGTCCACGCTCGAAATGGGGTTCGGCGACCGCACCGAGGTGGCCAACGCGCAGGTGGTGACGTCCGGACTGTTCGAACTGCTGGGCCGTCCGGCGGCGCTGGGCCGCACCTTTCGGACCGACTCGTATGCGCCGGACATCGTGCTCAGTGATGGCTACTGGCGGCGGCGCTTCGGCGCCGACCCGTCGGTGATCGGCCGTGCCATCACCATCGGCAGCCAGCCTGGCACCATCGTCGGCGTCATGCCGCCCGACGTCGTGTTTCCCGTATCCCGGCATGCTCGGACCATCGGGGTTCACTCGCGTGACGAACGTCGACCTGTGGGTGTCGATGGCCTTCGAGGGGCCCATGGCGGTCGAGCAGCGGACGACGGACGCGCGTGGCCAGGTGCCGCGCGGCGTGCGTTTCCTCGGTGCCATCGGCCGGACCAGGCCGGGAGTATCGACCGAGCAGGTGCAGTCCGATCTCGCGGCCGTCGCCGCCGAACTCGCAGACGTCTATCCCGCCAGCAACGCCGGCTGGGGCGTCATCGTGCGGCCGGCGCGCGATCAGACAGTTGGCACGATCAGGCCCGCCCTGCTGCTGCTGCTCGCTGGCGTGGGTCTCGTGTTGCTCATGGCCACTGTGAACGTGGCGAACCTGATGCTGTCGCGCGGTCTCGAGCGGCGCGGCGAGTACGCGACGCGTGTCGCCCTCGGGGCCGGCCGCGCGCGGTTACTGCGGCAGTCGGTCGTCGAAAGCCTGCTGCTGACCGCAGTCGGCGGCCTGCTCGGCCTGGCGGCCGGACTGGCGGGCCTCCGTGTCCTTACACGGTTGGCGCCGCCCGACCTGCCGCGGCTCGAGGACATTGCGCCGGACTGGCGCGTCCTTGCCGTCACCATCCTCGTGCAACCTGGTGATGGGGCTACTGATCGGCCTGCTGCCGGCGCTGGGGGCCGCGCGGGCCGACCCGCAAGGCGCACTCCGCGAGCAGGCGCGGGGAACGATCGGCAGCCTCACCCAGCGCCGATACCGGGCCGCACTGGTCGTCGGGCAGATCGCGCTGGCCTGCGTGCTCACCATCGGCGCCGCGCTGCTGCTCCGCAGCTTTGCGACGGTGCTGCGCGTCGACGCCGGCTTCAACCCGGACGGTCTGCTGACATGGCAGATGAATGTGCCGGATCGCCTCAAGACCGCCGCCGAGCGGCGGGCCTTCTACATCGACTTCTTCGATCGGCTGGAGCGGCTTCCCGGTGTCGTGTCGGCCGGCGGCACGACGCGCCTGCCACTGGGCAGCACGTCGGTCACCACGACGTTCGAGGTGCAGGGACGACCAGTCACCGAGGCCGACCGGCCAGAGGTGGAGTTCCGCCGCGCGCTGCATCGCTACCTGGAGACCATGCAGATCCCGCTGCTGGAGGGACGCGGCTTTGTCAGTGCCACGGATGGCCCTGAGGCGCCGCCCGTCGTCCTCGTCAATCAGGCCATGGCACGCCGCTTCTTTCCGGACGAACAGGCTGTCGGCCGCTACGTGCAGGACCGGCGACAGCGGACCGTGGATGGAGATTGTTGGCGTCATCGGGAACGTTCGACATGTCGGGCCTCGAGCAGGAGCCGGCGCCCGAGATGTACATCAACTACCTGCAGAATCCGCCGGTGGCGCCCTTCGTCGTGATCCGCGCCCGCGGGAATCCGGCGGCGCTCATCGAGGCTGTTCGCGCCGAGGCGCAGCGGATCGATCGCGACCTGCCGATCTACGACGTGCGCACCATGGCGGAGGTACGGTCGGCCGCGGTGGCACAGCGCCGGTTCATCATGGGACTGGTCATCGTGTTCGGCGTCATCGCGCTGGTGCTGGCGGCGATCGGCATCGACGGGGTCATCGCCGTCGCCGTGAACGAGCGAATGCCGGAGATGAGCGTGCGCCTGGCGCTCGGCGCACAGCCGGCCGATGTGTGGAAGATGGTGGTGTGGCAGGCCGACGAAGGGCACGATGCATCGGCGTGGCTGCTGGATTGATGCTGACGTGGTTGACGATGCCGCTGCTGCGCGATCAGCTCTACGGCGTGCAGCCGACCGATCCGGTGACGATCGTCGGGGTGGTCGTCATATTTCTGGGTGTCGGCATCGGAGCCGCGCTCGTTCCGGCGCACCGCGCGGCGCACGCCGATCCGGTCCACTCGCTGCGCGGCGCCTGACGACCGGCACCGCGGCTGCGCGGCCCCTATCGTCGGGCGAGTTCGTCCACCCGCGCCGAGAGCGCGAGCAGATGGTCGAGGATCAGCCGGTTGTCGTCGCGCAGGTCCTCGAACAGCATCGTCGCATGACGACGGGCGTGGTCCCCTTCTGCCCGCAATTCGTCGCGCGTCGCGAGCGGGGCGACCGCGGCCGCAATGGCCACGTCCATCTCCTCGCGGGTCGCGAGGGGGGCCACCGCAGCGGCGATGGCTGCGTGCAGCTTCCTCGCGGGAGGCGAGCGGCGCGATCGCCGCGTGCAGTTCCTCGCGGCTGGCCAGCGGCGCGATGGCGGCCTGCAACTCCTCGCGAGTAGCCAGCGGAACGATGGCGTCCTGCAACTTTTCGCGCGTCGCGAGCGTGGGCAGATATTGCTCGAGCGCGCGACAGTCGTGCGTCGATATTTCTGAGCATCACGGCGGGGATGTCTTCGGCCATCTGCGTCGTTTCCTCAGCGATACGCGAGCGAATCGTTCGCCGCGATCCTAACATCGTCGAAGAACGGCAACGGCGGTGCCGGCGGGGGAGGAGATTCTAGATTTCCCTGACTCCGTGGCTGCGGATCAGGAAGTAGACCGCGACGGCGACGAGCAGCACGCCGTTGATCTGCAGCACGAGCGGGGCGCTGATGTAGGTGGCGGCCCACCCGCTGGCGAGGCTGCCGAGCGGCATGCCGCCGCGGAAGGCAAGCATGTAGATGCTCATCACGCGGCCGCGCATCTCGTTCGGCGCAATCAACTGCACGAGCGAGGTGACGGTGGAGAAGACCACCATCAGTGCCGCGCCGGTGAGGAACAGCAGCAGGTCGCTCAGCCAGAGCGTGCGCGACATGGCGAAGCCGATGATGAACAGGCCGTAGATCGCCTGCACGATCAGCGACGTCAGTCCCATCCGCTTGAACTTGCCCATCCACGCGACGATCAGCGCGCCGACCACCGAACCGGCGCCCGAGAAGGCCAGCAGGTGGCTGTAGGTTTGCGCCCCTCCCTGGAACACGTTCTTGGCGAAGACCGGCAGGAACGTCAGCACCGCAAAGCCCGAGGAACGTGGTCGTGGCGGCAAGGACGATGAGCGCCATGAGCGACGCGCTGCTCGCGCACGTACTGGATGCCGCCGGCGCAGTTCGACGCGCATGCTCTTCTGCTGCGTCGGCGGGATGAACTTCACCCGCAGCGACAGCAGCGTGTAGATGACGACGAGGAACGAGACCGCGTTGAGGGCGAAGCAGAGCGCCATCGACTGCTGGTCGGCGAAGCCCCACCAGATGGAGCCGGCCGACAGCGTGGCGGCGAAGAGCAGCGGGCCGATGACCCGCGCCACGTTGAACTGGATGGAGTTCAGCGCGACCGCGTTCGGCAGATCCTTCTTGTCGACGAGTGACGGGACGAGCGTCTGATAGGCGGGGCCGCCGAAGGCCTGGGCCACGCCGGTGATGAACGACAGCACCAGGATGTAGGTGATGGTGATGGCGTCGAAGTAGACGAGCAGCGCCATCGTGACGGCGGTCGCCATCTGCAGGTACTGCGAGGAGAGCAGCGTGCGCCGGCGATCGCGACGGTCGGCGAGCACGCCGCCGACCAGCGTGAACAGCATGATCGGCAGTTGCTGCAGAAACGAGTCGAGGCCGAGGAAGAACGGGCGAACCGGTGAGCGACAGCACCATCCAGTTCTGGGCGGTGATCTGCACCCAGGTGCCTACGCTCGAGGTGCAGGCGCCAAACCACTGCACGCGAAAGTCGCGGTAGGTGAAGGCCGCGAGCGTGCGCATGAAGGGCCTTCGACCCGAACATGAGTGTCCGAGGTCGATCGGGGGCTGGTGGATGCCTCTGCTGGGTATGGAGTCGGCCACTAAAGTTGTGTCGCGCAGGAGTTTAGCCTGCCGATGCGCGCCGCATGATCTTACCCCACTCCGTCCCGTGCTTGATCTCCGCGGAATGCCTGCGCTATAGTTCGTCGCGCTAGGCGAACAAAAGGCGAAAACATGCTGGCTGCACCGTGCCGACCGCAAGCACACTCGTGACCGCCCTCCGGGAACGGCGTCTCGATCGGACGCTCACCACCGCACTGCCCGCGCTCGATCCGCGGCGATGAGCAGGCGGTGGGCCCACCGGCCTTGCCGCGCTCGACAGCCGTCTTGGCGGCGGCTTGCCGCGCGGGCATCTCTCGGAACTGGTCGGCCCCCGCTCGTCGGGGCGCACCAGCCTGCTGCTGCAGGCGATGGCGGCCGCCACCGCGCGCGGGGAACTGGTGGCGCTCGTCGATGCGCTCGATCAGCTCGATGCCGCGTCGGCCTCTGCGGCCGGCGTCGATCTCACGCGTCTGCTGTGGATCCGCGGCCATGTTGTCACCAATCCCGGGCTGTGCCGCGACCTGAATCAGCGGGCCATGGAGCAGGCGGTGAAGGCGCTCAGCGCTGCGTGCTGCAGGCCGGCAATTCGGCCTCGTGGTGCTCGATCTGGGCGAGGCGCCGCCCGAGGCGGTGCGCCGTCTGCCGTTCACCACCTGGCTGCGGCTCCAGCGGATGGTCGAGGGGAGCCAGACCGTGTGCCTGCTCGTGGGGAACGAACCGCATGTCGCGCAGTTCCGCTGGCCTGTCCATCAAGCTGCAGCCGTCAGCCACGACCGGAGACGAATGCGGCCGCACGTTTCAACGGCCCGCTGTTCGATGGCTTGAACCTCGCCGCGCGCGTCGCCCGTGCGCGCGTGCAGGTGACGGACACCACGGCACTGCCGCTGACGACGAAGGTGGCCCGTCATGTCTGAGGTGCCTCGTGACGCCGCGCTCTATGCGTGTCTGTATCAGGCCCGCCTTCGCGCTCAGCGCTCGGCGAGGCCGGCTCCAGACGCCGTGGCGCAGCCCGATGGTCGGGAACGCCGCCTCGCTCTGCGCCCGTCGGCCCTCGCGCTGTCGTCGAACGCACCGACGAGCCAACGACCAACAACCGACCAACGACCAACGACCAACGACCACTGGTGGCGATTGCCGCCGAGTTTTCGCCGCGCTACGAGCAGCACCGTGCCGATCTCGTGTCGGTCGATGTGCGCGGGCTGTCGCGGCTGTTCGGCACGCCGACGAACATCGGCGATGAAATGCGCCGTGAGGCGGCGTCGCGCGGAGTGCGTGTGCACGTGGCGATTGCGCCGACGCGCATGGCGGCGCTCGTGCTGGCGCTGGCGCGACCAGGCCTCACGGTGGTGCCGGCGGGCGACGTCGCCGAGGCGCTGGCGCCGGTGCCGCTCGTCTGTGCTCGAACAGCTGCACGAAGAGTCGCGAGCGGAGCGCGACCCGGCGGCACGCCAGGCACGCCTGCAGGCCGACGATGCGCGTGCGCGCGATTGCGGCGTTGAAGCGGTGGGGGCTGCGCACGCTGGGCGAGCTCGCGGTGCTGCCGGCGGCCGACCTGTCGGCGCGGCTCGGGCGCAGCGGCCGGACGCTGGCAGGCGGTGGCGCGCGGCGAGGATACGCGTCCGCTCGTGCCGATGCAGGCCGACGAGCGGTTCGAGGGACGGCTCGAGCTGGAATGGCCCATCGAGGGCGCGGAGCCGCTGTCGTTCGTGCTCACGCGCCTGCTCGAGCCGCTCTCGACTGCGGCTCGAACGGCGCGATCGCGGCGCGGCGGTGCTGCACGTCACGCTCGGCCTCGTCACGAAAGAGGACCACCACTGCCGGCTCGAGCTGCCCTCGCCGTTGCGCGACGTGCGTGCGCTGCGCACCCTGGCGCTGCTCGATTGCGAGGCGCATCCGCCGTCGGCCGCCATCGATACCGTCACGGTCATCATCGAGCCGACGCCGGGGCGCATCCTGCAGCACGCGCTCTTCGCGCGCCCGCATCCGACGCCCGAGCAGCTCTCGACGCTGCTGGCGCGTCTCGGTGCGCGTGATGGGGCAGGAGCGGGTCGGAGCGCCTGCCGTGCTCGATTCGTTTCGTCCTGGCGCCTTTGCGATGACGCCGTTTGCCATCGAGCATCCGGCGGCATCGGCAGGGCAGACACCCGTGCGCAGCGTGCCACACGATTCGACTGATCCCGGATCGCGGCTCCGCTGCTCCACTCGGTGTCTGCCCTGCGTCGGTGTCGTCAGCCGATTCCGGCGCGTGTCGCCGCCGACGCGCGGCATCGCCCGCTGCGGGTCACGTCGGACCGGCGTGGGTTTGCCGGCGGATCGGTGATGACGTGTGCCGGACCGTGGCGGACATCGGGAGCCTGGTGGGAACAGGACGACCAGGCCGGACCCTGGAGTCGCGACGAGTGGGACGTGGCGCTCACCGACGGCGCCGTCTACCGCATCTTCCGCGACCGGGTCACGGACGGATGGTTCATCGACGGCGTGGTGGATTGATGGAGGAAAGAGGGAGGAGGGCGAGGGCGGGAGGCGGGCGGGAGGGGAAGCTTCGCGCGACGGTCCCACCTGCCTGACCCGCCCGACCAGCCACCTCCACCCGACCGCACATCCCCCGGTCACCCTCGAGCGCACGCCGTGTCTTACATCGAGCTCCATACCGCATCGGCCTTCAGCTTTCTGCAGGGTGCGTCGCTTCCCGAAGCGCTCGTCGAGCGTGCGGCGCAACTGGGCTACGGCACCATCGCCCTGCTCGATCGCGACGGTGTGTACGGCATGCCGCGCTTTCACAAGGCGGCGTGCGCCGCCGGCATCCGTCCGCTCGTCGGGGCGGAGCTGACGCATAGACAGGGCAGGCAGGGCAGGCGGGCCGGGCCGGGCTGAAGAGGGCGTTCCACCAGCCTGACCGCCCCACCAGTCCTTCACGCTCCCGCTGCCTCTGTGCCAAGCGCGGAGGGCTACCGGAATCTCTGCCGGCTGATTACGCGCATGAAGCTCGCGTCGCCGCGAAAGGTGAGGGCGCGCTGACGCTCGAGGCGCTCGACGGCATGACCGGCGGGCTCGTGGCCATTGTGGGACGGGCGGCGCTCGATACGCAGCGCTTCGGCGTCGGCGGCCTGCTCGATCGCCTCGTCGGCCTCTTCGGCCGTCACGCGCACCTACGTCGAACTGCAGCGGCATTTCCGCCGCGACGAGGAGGCCGACAACCAGGCGCTGGTGTCGATGGCCGAGGCGTTCCGCGTGCCGCTCATTGCCACCAACGGCGTGCGCATCGCCACGCCCGGCCGAGCGGCCGCTGTTCGACGTGCTCACCTGCATCCATCACCACACCGACCTCGCCACCGCCGGCCGCCGCCTGGCGCCGAACGCCGAGCGCTATCTCAAGTCGCCGGCGCAGATGGCGCGCGCTCTTCGCCGATCATCCGCATGCGCTGGCCAACACGCTCGACCTGGCGGAGCGGCTGCAGTTCACGATGGCCGACCTCGGGTACCGCTTCCCGGAATATCCGGTGCCGTCCGGCGAGACGCAGGCGTCGTTCCTGCGGCGCATCACCGATGTCGGCGCGCGCAATCGCTACCGTCCGTATCACGACAAGGCCCGCGCGCAGATCGCGCGCGAACTCGATCTCATCGAGAAGCTGGAGCTGGCCGGCTATTTCCTGATCGTCTGGGACATCGTCAACTTCTGCCGCCAGCACGACATCCTCGTGCAGGGGCGCGGCTCGGCGGCCAACAGCGCCGTCTGCTACAGCCTCGGCATCACGGCGGTCGATCCGGTCGGCATGGATCTGCTGTTCGAACGCTTTCTGTCGGAAGAGCGCGGCGAGTGGCCCGACATCGATCTCGATCTGCCGAGCGGCGACCGGCGCGAGCGCGGTCATCCAGCACGTCTACGAGAAATACGGACAGCTCGGCGCGGCGATGACCGCCAACGTCATCACCTATCGCGGACGCAGCGCGGCGCGCGAGGTGGGCAAGGCGCTCGGCTTCGAGCCGTCGCAGGTCGATCGGCTGGCCAAGGTGATGAACCACTTCGAGTTCATCGATCCCGCCGACACCCTGCCGCGTCACCTGGCGTCGGTCGGCCTCGACCTGAACGACCGACCGCGTGCGGTTGTTCGCGCAGCTGTGGCAGCGAGATGCAGGATCTGCCGCGGCATCTCGGCCAGCATTCGGGCGGCATGGTGATCTGCCAGGGACGGCTCGACTGCGTCGTGCCGCTCGAGAACGCCAGCATGCCCGGCCGCGTCGTGGTGCAGTGGGACAAGGACGACTGCGCCGACATGGGGATCGTGAAGGTCGATCTGCTCGGCCTCGGCATGATGGCGGTGCTGCAGGACGCGCTCACGCTGGTGAATGGAGAGCGCGAGCGCTGAGAGCCCGTCGCCGAGCGCCTGTCGAGCCAGCGCCCAGCCGCCGACGGCCTCTCGGTCGACCTCGCGCACCTGCCCGAGGACGATCCGGCGGTCTACCGCATGCTGCAGCGAGGCCGACACGATCGGCGTGTTCCAGGTGGAGTCGCGCGCGCAGATGGCGACGCTGCCGCGGCTGAAGCCGACCACGTTCTACGATCTCGTCGTGCAGGTGGCGATCATCCGCCCCGGTCCCATCGTCGGGCAGATGGTGCATCCGTATCTGAATCGCCGCGCCGGCCGCGAGCCGGTCGTCTATGCGCACCCCTCGCTCGAGCCGATCCTGAAGCGCACGCTCGGCGTGCCGCTGTTCCAGGAGCAGTTGCTGCGCATGGCGATGGTGGTGGCCGGATTCACCGGCGGCCAGGCCGAGGAACTGCGCCGCGCGCTCGGGTTCAAGCGATCCGAGAAGCGGATGAAGCAGATCGAGGTGCAGCTGCGCGAGGGCATGGCGCAGCAACGGCATCGCCGGCGCGGCCGCCGGAGCAGATCATCCTGTCGATCACGCTCGTTCGCGCTCTACGGATTTCCCGAGTCGCATGCGGCCAGCTTCGCGCTGCTGGCCTACGCGAGCGCGTATCTGAAGGTGCACTACCCGGCGGCGTTCTACACGGCGCTGCTCAACAACCAGCCGATGGGGTTCTATCATCCGTCGACGCTGGTCAAGGACGCGCAGCGCCGCGGCGTCCGCTTTCAGCCGATCGATGTGCAGGTGTCGGACTGGGACTGCACGGTCGAAGCGGACGGCGCCATCCGGCTCGGGCTGCGCTACGTGCACGGGCTTGCGCGCCGAGGTCGGGCAAGGCGATTGCCGGCGGGCTTCGCGTCCAGGCGGCTTCGCCAGGCGGTCACGCAGTCCGGCTGACGACGGACCTTCGGTGTCCGAAGTGCGGCTGCGACGATCGCTGTCGATGATGCGAGTGCGACGACCCGTCGATGCTCGAGCGGCTGGAGGCGCGAAGCCCGAGCCTGACACCTGGTTCTGCAACAACTGCTCGCACGACTGGCGTGCCGGGCACGCGGCCGTCCGCCGCGCTTCGCGTCGCTCGACGAGCTGGTGTCGCGCATCGGGCTGCGCCGCGACGAGGTGGTGACGCTGGCCGACATCGGCGCCCTGAACGCGTTCGGCTACGACCGGCGAGCGCGCTCTGGCAGGCCGAGCGGGTGGTCCGTCCCTCCGGGGACTGTTTGCCGAGCATCCGCCGAGGAACGTGGCGCCGGCGATGCGAGCGCGTGGCTCGGCCCCGCGTCCGATCGGGCCCTGGCGCAGGAGACTCGAGGCGCTCGACGGCCGATCGCGCGGCGCCCGCAACCGACGATGAGGCCGAGTGTCCGCTGCAGCCGATGACCGAAGCCGAGCGGCTCGTCGCCGACTACGCCGGCACGGGCCTCACGATCGGCCGGCACCCGATGGCGCTGCGGCGCGACGAACTGGCGATGCGCGGCGTCATGCGGGCCATCGATCTGCGCAGCGCCCGGCAGGGCCGCCGGGTGCGGGTGGCCGGCATGGTCATCACGCGCCAGCGCCCGGGCACCGCCAAGGGGTTCGTCTTCCTGACGCTCGAGGACGAAACCGGCATCGCCAACATCATCGTGCGCCCCGATCTGTTCGCGCGCGATCGGCTGGTGATCGTCGAGGAGCCGTTCCTGCTGGTCGACGGGGTCCTGCAGAATCAGGACGGGGTCACGTCGGTCCGCGCCGAAGTCGGTCCAGGGGCTTGGCGGCGTCGTCCGTCGACTTCGACGCCCACGACTTCTACTGACCGCGGCCCGGTGCGCGCCAGCCCGGCCGCCGCTTGCTATAATCCCCACGGAACTTGTCGCGCCGGACATCGCTGACGTCCGGCGTCACCTCAGTCAAACCCTCAATTTTTCAGATAACGGAGCGACAGCGATGCTGATTGGCACTACTTCTGTCGCTGTCGATGGCCGCAGCCGGCCGTCACCGGCATCGTCAAGGACACGAGCGGCGGAGCCGTGCCCGGTGCGTCGGTCGTCGTCCAGACCCCGTCGGGCGCCGAACAGCAGACGGTCACTGGACCGGACGGCCGCTTCTCCTTCGACAACGTGCCGGACGGCGCCGACCTCGTCGTCCAGGCCGGCGGCTTCGCCGAGCAGCGCGCAGACGCTCGGCGCGCAGCGCCGACGTCGACGTGACGCTGCACCGCCGACCATCTTCGAAACGGTGACCGTCACCCCGACGCGCAGCGAGCAGCGCCTCGGCGACATGCCGGCCAGCGTCGAACGTCGTCGACGGCCCAGCAGATCGAGTCAGATCGCCGGCCGTGGTCGCCGACGACGTGCTGCGGCAGCGTGCCGAGCTTCAGCCTCTTCCGCCGCACCAGCAGCGTCGTGGCGCAGCCGACCGACGCAGGGTGTGTCGCTGCGCGGCATCGGGCCGAGCGGCCAGAGCCGCACGCTGGTGCTGCTCGACGGCGTGCCGTTCAACGATCCGTTCGGCGGCTGGGTCTACTGGACGCGCGTGCCGCTGGTGAGCGTCGATCGCATCGAAGTCATCGAAGACACGGCGTCGAGCCTCTACGGCAACTACGCCATGGGCGGCGTCATCAACATCGTCACGAGCCGGCCGACCAGCCGGACGCTCGAGGTGCGGCCGCAGTTCGGCCGTTCTCGGGGCAACGGCGGGTCGTCGAGGGCAGACGCCCAAGTTCGACTTCTTCGCCAGCCACGTCTACAAGAAGCTCGGCGTCGCGGTGGAAGGCAGCGCGTTCAACACCGACGGCTTCCCGACGGTCACCAGCCGAAGCGCGGCCCGATCGACAACAACGCCAAGGTCAACTACCGCAACATCACCGGCAAAGCTCGAGTACACTGCCGACCGAGCGCGCTCACCTTCACCGGCCGCGTCGGCTACTTCAAGGAAGAGCGCGACAACGGCAAGATCGGCGAGCTGAACGACACGCGCTGGACGAGCATGCAGCGGCGGCATGCGCGCGCATGCTGCCGGATCAGAGCGACCTGCAGGCGCGCGTCTTCGGCGACAACGCAGGATTCGCACTACAACTTCCTGGCGGTGACCAACGCCGCCACCACCCGCACCGCCGTGCGGCTGGCCACCGACCAGAAGGTGCCGGTGAACGGCGTCGGCGGCATGGTGCAGTGGCAGAAGTTCATCGGCACGAAGCAGGCGCTCACGCGCCGGCACCGACTACCGCTGGGTCGAGGGTGAAAGCCAGGAAGACGCCTACGCGTTCGTCAGCGCCACGCCCGGGCCCGACGGCGTCACGCTGCCAGCGACCATGTCGGTACAGCGCTTCTCCGGCGGCACGCAGCGCAGCCAGGGCGCCTTCATCCAGGATGTCATCACGCCGGTCGAAAAGCTGGTCATCACGCTGAACGCCCGCGTCGACAACTGGCGCAACTACAACGGTCACAACCTCGAGACGACCGTGGCCACCGGGTTGCCGACGGCGAACAACCGGCCGTCCATCGACGATCGCACCGACACGGTGGTGAGCCCGCGGGTGGCGGCGCTCTATCACGTCACCGACCGCGTCACCGCGTGGGGCGCCTTCAACTCGGGCTTCCGCGCACCGACGCTCACCGAGCTGTATCGCCAGTTCTCGGTCGGCGCCATCACGACGCGGCCCAACGCCCAGCTCGGTCCCGAGCGCCTGCTCGGCGGCGAACTCGGCGTCAACATCGCGCCCGGCCAGGAACCTCACCGCGCGCGTCACCTGGTTCGACAACCGCGTGAAGGATCCGGTATCGAACGTGACGATGACCGCCGCCCAGCCGAATTTCGCGACGGTGTGCGCCGGGCTCGCTGCCGGCAACTGCGTCCAGAAGCAGAACCTGGGCCGGACGCAGATCCAGGGCGTCCAGATCGATGTCGAGTACCTCCTCGGTCGTGACTGGCGTGTCAGTGGCGGCTACATCTACAACCAGGCGAAGGTGACCGACGGCGGCGCGGTGAACACGGCGCTGGTCGGCAAGTACCTGGCGCAGGTGCCGAAGAACCGCGGCTCGCTGCAGATTGCCTACAACAATCCGCAGGTGCGCCAACGTCGTCGCTCGGCGTCCAGTTCGCTGGGCTGCAGTACAACGACGACCAGAACGTGCAGTTCATCCCGGCCACGACGCTCGCCGCTGCCGGCTACGACACCGACATCACCGCGGGTCTGCCCGGCTACACGTCGGTCGATCTCATGGCGTCGCGCGACCTCGGCCGTCGCTTTCAGGTGTTCGTCGGCGCACAGAACCTCACCAACAAGGTGTTCTTCGTGCAGACCAACCCGTCGACCGTCGGAGCGCCGCGCATGATCAACGGCGGCATCCGCGTCCGCTTCGCTGGGCGCTAGCAGCGCGCGAGCGACGTCAGTTCGCGTAGCTCGGCATGGTGAGCCCGGCGGAGGCTGGTCGATTCCGGCAGGCGGGATGGGCCCGGTGCAGAGGCGCGGATCCTCGACGGCGGATCGCGGCTCGACGTCTCCTGCTGGCTCTCGCTCTGCCTGCGCGCGGCAACGTCGCGCGTGTCCACCGTCCGTCCCGTCCTCGACATGGCCTGGATGGACATCGCGTCGTCGTCGATCTCGACCAGCATGAACGACAGATCGAGGTCGTAGCCCTTCTCGGTCAGCTGCGACGCTGCAGGTCGCCCCGCCGCAGCTGACCGGCCGCTCCCGAGACGAAGTAGTAGATCCCCTTCTGCGGCTGCGAGCCGCTCGTAGACGTGGTCGTGTCCCGAGAACACGGCGTTGACGCCGTAGCGGACGAACAGCGGCTCGAGCACCAGCCGCAGATCGACTTCGGACCCGTGGCGGCCGGCCGATGAGTAGAGCGGGTGGTGGAAGTAGGCCACCTTCCACGCGCTCGGTCGCCTTCTGCAGTTCCTTCGTCGAGCCAGTCCAGCTGCTTGCGGATCCAGGTAGTCGGTGTCGAGCGCGAAGAAGCGGACGTTCTCCTTCGTGTAGGTGTAGTAGCGCTCGCCGTTCATGTTCCACGGCTTGTAGAAGCGGTTGTTCTGGTCGTCGTGGTTGCCGAGCGACGCGTAGAACTTGACGCCAGCGTCGAGCAGCGGCTTGTACGGGCGCTCGAACTTCTTGACGAAGTCCGCCGGGCGCTGGCTGCCGTACATGTTGTCGCCGAGCATGATGACGAAGTCGAACGGAAACAGCCTGTGCGCACGCGGCCATCGGCCTGCGCCGTCTCGTATTGCGGCCGCTCACCGGTGCCGTTGTCGCCCATCGCGAGGAACTTCACGGAGTCGGGCCTGTTCGGGAAGCGTGATCTCTGGCGGTTGCTGCGCCGGCACCGACACGCCGAGGATGCGTGACCAGAAGCAGGAACGTGGGAGCAACACGTCGCATGGCGATCCCCTCAACGCTTCAGCACGGGAACCGCGCCGGGAATGAAATCGACGATCACGTTCGCCTCGCGGTCTCGCAGGATCAGGTCGCGCCCCATGAAGCGATACTCCAGGCCGTCCGGCAGCCGGGGCAGGTTCACCAGAATCAGCGGCGGGACCGTCGCCAGCGCCGCGCTCTCAGGATAGTCCGCATTTACCGCCGGCGGCGACTTGACCGGCACCTCCTGCATCGCGTTGAACGCGTCGCGCATGCCCCGCGCCTTTGTATCGTGATCGATGCGTCTGCTTGAGGAACGGTGCCGCACTGCCGAAAATGTCCCCCGACCTGGCATCCCGCCGTGCCACCTGAATCCGGGCGGCCATCGTGTCCTGCACCTTCTCGGGCTTGCCGGTCGAGGCGTCGCCGGGCTTGATGGTCGGCACGCCGCGGTCGAGCGATTGCTTCAGGTCGATATAGGCGTTCACCCGCGTGACGAAGCCGTTCAGCGCGGCCTCGCGCTCGGACGTGGCCGGCGCCTGTGCGGCCGGCTCAACGGCCGAGGCGGTTGCGACTACGGCGCAGGCCCCCCGCAACTACCGCCTGTCGGACCCTGCGCCGCATGGGATGGCGAGCAACTTGCTGATGTAGTGAGGTCACGTGACGTGCACCTATCAAGGTTCGTGCCTCACGGTAAGCTGAGCTGATATGAAGCTGATACTCCAACCGGACGATGGCATCGCCCCGATTCTCACCGCTATCGATAAAGCCAAGCGGACAATCGACATCCTGATCTTCCGTCTCGACCGCCGGACCTGGCGCGTGCCCTCGAGGCTGCTGTGGCGCGTGGGCGTCGCCGTGCGGGCGCTCACCGCCCACACCAACCGTGGCGGCGACCGCCACCTGCGAAAACTCGAACTCCACCTGCTGGACAGGGGAGTGACCGTGTCACGCACGGCCGACGACCTCGTGCGTTACCACGGCAAGATGATGATCGTTGATGGTCGCATCCTGCACGTGTACGGCTTCAATTTCACATCGGTCGACATCTATACGAGCCGCAGTTTCGGCATCGTGACGCGGAACGCGGGCCTGGTGAAGGAAGCGAGCAGGCTGTTCGCGGCCGACTTCGACCGCCGTCCGTACACCCCATGCAAGTCGCGACTGGTCGTCTCGCCTGAGAACTCCCGCGATCGTCTGGCCACCTTCCTGCGCGGCACCCGACGCCAGTTGCTGATCTACGACTCCGGCCTGACCGACGACGCGATGCTGAGGATCATCGAGGAGAAGATCGCGGAAGGCGTCGACGTGAAGATCCTCGGCAAGGTCGAGGCGAAGTGGCACATCCCGTTCGAGAAGTATCCCGGCCGCCGGCTGCACGTGCGGATGATCGTCCGCGATGGCCAGCGGGCATTCGTCGGCAGCCAGAGCCTGCGCAAGCTCGAACTGGACAAGCGCCGCGAAGTGGGCGTCATCGTCACCGACCGGGAGGTCGTGAATTCGATGATGGCTGTGTTCGCGCGAGACTGGGCGGAGACGCCGACCGGCCGGAAGGGCGAGAACAAGAGCGGCGCGCCGACCGACGGGAAGGAACCCGGCCCGGAAGACAGGCCGCTCGCCGCACCGTGAAGGCTACGCCGTCACATCGGTTACATTAGAGACAATGATCGAGCGGCGCAAATCACGAATCGAAGGCTGGGGCGTGTTCGCCACCGAGACCATCCCGAAGAACAAGCGGATCATCGACTACGCAGGAGAGAAGATCCCGAACAAGGAAAGTCTCGAGCGCGAAGGCAGGTATCTCGACAAGGGACACATCTGGTGCTTCAAGCTCACCAGTCGCACCGCGGTCGACGCCAATGTCGGCGGCAACATCTCGCGTTTCATCAACCACTCGTGCAAGCCCAATTGCTACGTGCAGATCATCGACGGCATCATCTGGATCCGCGCGGCGAAGACGATTCGCAAGGGCACCGAGTTGAATTACAACTACAACACCGATGGTGACGCGGAGATCCAGTGCCGCTGCCGTCCGGGCTGCCCGAATTTCCTGTGAGCGCGGCGAGCGGCCGTACGCCCGTCGTCTACCTCCACGGCTTCGCGTCGTCGCCCGCCTCGACGAAAGCGTGCTACTTCCGCGGGCGGCTCAGCGCTCACGGCGTGCCGCTCGTCACTCCCGATTTCAACCAGCCTGACTTCGCCACGCTCACCATGTCACGCATGCTGACGCAGCTGTCGCGTCATATCGACGAACTGGGTGGACGGGTGTCGCTGATTGGATCGTCGCTCGGCGGTGCGCTGGCGGTCCTCGCCGCGGCGCGCGCCGCGGAGCAGATCGAACGGCTGGTGCTGCTGGCTCCGGCCGTCATGCTGGCGAAGCCCGGCCACTCGCTGCTGCCGCCCGAGCGGATCGCCGAGTGGCAGCATCGCGGCTCCACTCCCTTCTTCCACTACGCCTCCGGTGAGGAGCGGCCGCTCGACTACGCCTTCTACACCGACTCGCTGGCGCACGATCCGTACGAGGCGGTCTTCACGCAACCGACCCTGATCTTCCAGGGTCTGCACGACAGCGTGGTCGACTGCCGCTCGGTGGAGCAGTTCGCCCGCAGCCGCCCCAACGTCACGCTGTCGCTGCTCGATGATGATCATCAGTTGGGTGCGAGCCTGCCACGGATGTGGGAGTCGGTCGAGGACTTCCTGGAGCTGCTCGTTTGAGCAGGGCGGTCCGCGCCTGCCTCGCACTCCTGCTGCTGCTCACCTCGTCATCACACGCCGAGGTCGCAGGCGGGGCGCTGCGGCCGCGCCCGCAGCCGCCGGCCCCGAGCGGCTCGGGCACCATTCGCATCGGCGTGCTGAAGAACGGTACCTACGACGTGGTGACGCTGCCGATGGAGGTGTACGTCGGGCGTGTCCTGGCGGGCGAAGCGGCGCCAGACAGCCTGCCGGCGTCGCTCGAGTCGCTCGCCATCGCGATTCGCACCTACACCACCACCAACCGCGGGCGGCATGGCGCCGGCGGCTTCGACCTGTGCGACCAGACGCACTGCCAGGTGATGCGCACGTCGAATGTCGCAACCGAGCGCGCGGCGCTGGCCACCGCGGAGCAGCTCCTGCTCTACAACGGTGCGCCGGCGACGGTGTTCTACAGCGCGTCGTGCGGGGGAAAGAGCGAGAAGCCGTCGAACGTCTGGCCCGGCGCCGACGACCCGCCATACCTGTCCGTGCACGACGATGACGGCTGCGGCGGATTTCCGGTGTGGAGTTCCGAACTGGCGGTGGCCGACCTGCAGCGTGCGTTCGCAGCCGGTGGCTTCACCGGCACACTTCGCGACATGCGGGTGGTGGCGCGCAACGACTCTGGCCGGGTCGCGCGGCTCGCGCTCGACGGCCTGACCCCGCGCGAGATCAGCGGGCAGAACTTGCGGATGGTCGTCGGACGGACGCTCGGGTTCCAGCACATCCAGAGCGCATCGTTCGACCTGCGCCGCAGCGGTCACGCGTTCCGACTCTCCGGCCACGGGGCCGGGCACGGCGTCGGGCTGTGCGTCATCGGCTCCATGAAGCTGGCGGCTCGGGGTGAGAGCGCGGCGCGCATCCTCGCCCGGTATTTCCCGGGCACGACCATTGGCAGCCTCGGTCCGCGTGTCACCGCCGCGCCGCGCGAGAGGCCGGGCGTTGCCGTGGAGCCGCCGCGCGAGACGCGCGCCGTGCCACCTGCACTGTCACTGCCTGGGGCGGCACCGCGTCCCGGCTCCGACGTGTCGGATCCACCTTCCGGCACCACGTCCGGCGCCAACGCGGCTGTCGGCGATGCGGTTCGAAGCGGCGATGTGCAGCTCACGTTGCCGGAGGCGAGCGCGGCGGAACGTGGCGCGCTCGCGCAGCTCGTGGTGCGTGAGCGACAGGCGATGGCGCAGACGCTGGGTGTGCCGCCGCCGCGCGTGCGCCTGCGCGTCCACGACAGCACCGACGCGTATGAACGCGCGTCGGGCCGGCCGTGGTTCACCCTTGGCGCCGTGGTCGACGGCGAGGTGCAGCTCGGACCACTGTGGCTGCTGCGCGACCGCGGCATGCTCGAACGCACGCTCCGGCGACAGCTGGTGCACCTGATGGCCGACGGCGCACTGCCGGCACGGCCGGCCTGGATCCGCGAAGGCGCGTCGATCCATTTCGCCGACCCGGCAGCTGCGGGTGGCGTCGTGCGCGTCGGCTGCCCGCAGGACAGCGAGCTGTTGAGCCCCATGTCCCTCGGCGCGCTCGGCGATGCCTTCGCTCGAGCGCGCGGCTGCTTCGAACGCCAGATCAGCGGCGGCCGCGACTGGCGCAAGGTGCGCTAGCGGGCTCACTTACCAGCAGATGCCGCGATACTCCGCCTTCAGCAGCGCTCCCGGGATCGGCACCCGCACCAGGTCGATAACGATCTGATCCTCGCGGCACCGTTCGAGTGCGGTGGTGAACTCGGGGCTCTTGTTACCGACGACGATCACTTCCGAGTCGTCGATGACCTCCTCCACGGTGTCGCACAGCAGCGACGACAGGTGTGGAATCTGCCCCTCGATGTACTCCTTGTTCGAGCCCACGAGCTTGGCGATCGACACGTTGCGATCGTAGATTTTCAGCGAGCAGCCCTTGCCGAGCAGCGACTCGGCGAGGATGACCATCGGGCTCTCGCGCAGGTCGTCGGTGCCCGCCTTGAAGCTGAAGCCGAGCAGGCCGACGCGCTTGCGTCCAGTATCGAGCACCTCGCTCAGTGCATGGTCGATCTGCAGACGGTTGCTCGTGAGGATCGACGAAATCACCGGCAGGTCGACGTCGATCTCCTTCGCGCGGTACTGCAGCGCCCGCACGTCCTTCGGCAGGCATGAGCCGCCGAACGCAAAGCCGGGCTTCAGGTAGTAGGGTGAGAGGTTCAGCTTCTCGTCGCGGCAGAAGACGTCCATCACCTCGTGGCTGTCGACCCCGACCTTCTTGCAGATGTTGCCGATCTCGTTCGCGAAGCAGACCTTCAACGCGTGCCAGGTGTTGCTGGTGTACTTGATCATCTCGGCGACGCGGATGCTGGTGCTGACGAGCGGCGCGTCGATCGACTGGTAGAGCGCGATGGTGCCGCTGGCGTCGGCGGCGTGGTTGTGGCCGACCAGCGTGAGCGGCGGCTTGCGGAAGTCCTGCAGCGCCGTCCCTTCGCGCAGGAACTCCGGGTTCACCGAGACGCCGAACCCCTCGCCGTACTTCTTGCCCGAGCTGCGCTCGAGCGCCGGGATGACCACCTCGTGCGTGGTGCCGGGAAGGACGGTGCTGCGCACGACCACCACGTGGTAGGCGTCCTTCGTTTTCAGGACGTCGCCGATCTGTGTTGCCACCCGTTCGAGGTACGACAGGTCGAGGCTGCCGTTCTTGCGGCTCGGCGTGCCGACACACAGCAGCGACACCTCGGTCGACCGCACGGCGTCCGCCGTGTCGGTGGTGGCGCGCAGCCGTCCGGCGGCAACGGCCTCGGCCAGCTGCTCCTCGAGGCCGGGTTCGACGATGGGGCTCCGCCCGTCGTTCACCGCGGCCACCTTGTCGGCGTTCACGTCGACGCCGATCACTTCGTGACCATCGGCCGCGAACGACGCTGCCGAGACACTGCCAACATATCCGAGACCGAAGACCGAGACTTTCATGCCTGCTCCTGCAAAGGCGAACCTGACGGTTCGCAGCTACCATGGTGGCGCTCGCCCGGACTAGCGGTCCGCAGCGGCGTAGGTCGGTGCGCGTCCGTCCGCGACAGCGGGGACACGCGTGAGTTGCGCGGCGCGAACGAGCGCCGCTTCGAGGTTGGCCGCGGCCACGGACCAGTCGTAGCGCTCGACGACCAGGCTGCGTGCCGCCAGTTCGATGCCACGGCGGCGCTCGAGGTCGCGCAGCAGCCGCACGACGGCGCGGGCGAAACTGCGCGGTTCGTCGGCGAGCATCAGGTGTTCGCCGGCAGTGACCGGCAGCCCCTCGGCGCCGACCGTGGTGGAGACCACGGCCTTGCTCATGGCCATGGCTTCGAAAATCTTCAGCCGCGTGCCGCCGCCGATGCGCAGCGGCACGATGTAGACGGCCGCCTCCCGCATGAACGGCCGCACGTCGTCCACCCGTCCGGTGACGCGGACGGCGGCATCCTCGCCGAGCCGTCGCACCTCGGGTGTTGGCGCGCGGCCGACGATTTCCAGCCGGACCTCCGGTTCCTCGGCGCGAATCAGTGGGAGGATGTCGCGACAGAAGAAGCGCATCGCGTCTTCATTCGGCAGCCAGTCCATCGAGCCGGTGAAGATGAGCGTGCGGCCGGCGGCAGGACTGGCCGCCTCAGGTTCCGCGCTCGGCGGCGCGAAGAAGGTGGTGTCGACGCCGGTCGGCACCACGTGGATGGGCTGCCGGGCCGCGCCCGGATACAGGCGGCCGAAGGTGTCGCGGTCGGCGTCAGACACCGCGAGCACGGCGTCGAAGCGTCGCAACGTGTCGGCCTCGAAGCGCAGCATGCGGCGGTGCTGCGCAGACAGCAGGACGCGCTTCACCGGCCCGCTGGCGGTTTCGGCGTGCCGGCGCCAGATTTCGGCCTCGACGTTGTGCGTGAACAGCACGACCGGGCAGGGCAGTGTCGCCGGCAGGTTCACGGCCGGCGGCAGGAAGTCGCAGACGATCAGGTCGTACGCAGTGCGGGCGAGCGCATCGGCCACTGCTGTCTTGTATTCGCCCGATTCGTACTTCGCGACCGCGTAGGGGCGCGACGACATCAGGTGACGCGCCGCGTCCAGGTAAAACGCGAGCGTCCCCTTGGCCGCATCGCGTCGCTGCACCGTGATCACCTCGCCTGCCACTTCCTGCATCCCGTCGATGTCTGCACGCGGCTGGTCGGGATCGACGAACGACAGGAACGTGATCGCGTGGTGCTTCGCAAGCTCGCGCATCAGGTGCCAGGTGCGAAGCTTGCCGCCCTTGTCGAGCGGCAGGAGGAGATCGGCCTTCAGCCAGAGGATGCGCATGGTCAGGCCACCGTGTTTCGTGCGATGCCGGCATGGGCGCCGTGCGGGGTTTGCGGCGATACGCCGGTGACGGCGGCAACCGACACGGGAGCCGCGAGCGTCTGGATGCCGTCGCCGTCGATGAACGTGCGGAACCACAGTTCCAGGTTCAGCAGCATCCAGATA
The DNA here is from genome assembly GCA_963722395.1 of uncultured Acidobacteriota bacterium. GTDB lineage: Bacteria > Acidobacteriota > Vicinamibacteria > Vicinamibacterales > CAVVIG01 > CAVVIG01. The sequence continues at coordinate 408,351 of CAVRLS010000004.1, forward strand.
CGGTCCCAGCCGTCGATACGCCCAGACTGGTGGTCGGTCAGCAACCGCGCTGTCGCGGTTGCGTCGATGACGCCGCGCTCGCGCGTACGCCGATCGAGCAGGACGTCGCGCACCGCGCCGAACCAGCTCGTGCGCGTCCACGACGCGAACGGCACCGGAAAGCCCATCTTCGGCCGCGACAGGATCGAGTCTCGGAAGGACACCCTTCATCGCCTCGCGCAACACGCGCTTCGTGGTAAAGCCGGAGAGCTTCCACGAGTCGGGGATGGTGGCCGCGAACTCGACCAGCTTGTGATCGAGGAATGGGACGCGGCTCTCGATCGAGGTCGCCATGCTCATCTGGTCCTGCTTCATCAGCAGCTCGACGAGGTAGGTCTTCATGTCGGCGTACAGCAACCGCGTCAGCAGACTGCTGCCGGCGGGTGGCCGGTCGAACCATGACATCGACGGTCCGTACGCATGCAGGTCGGCGCGCCCGCCAGAGCCGTTGGCCAGCAGTGCACGCTGGTCGGCAAGCGTGATGGCGGCGAAGTTATCGAGGAACATCGCTTCCGGCGTCCGCGGCATCGCGAGGAACGAGCGGGCAGCCAGGCGGCCCAGCCGGCCTGGAAGTACCGGGACCAGCGAGTTTGCCACCGCCGTGCGGAGTGACCGCGGCAGCATCTGCTCGTAGATGGTGCCGGCGCGCCAGTTCATCGTGATGCGCGGGTACTTGCCGTAGCCGGCCAGCAGTTCGTCGCTGCCCTCGCCGGTCAGCACCACCGTGACGTGTTCGCGCGCCAGCTTCGAGACGAAGTAGAGCGGCACGCTCGACGGGTGCGCAATCGGCTCGTCCTCGTGCCAGACCAGGCGGGGCAGTGCGCCGAAGAAGTCGCGGTCGTCGATCACCACCTCGTGCGGGTCGGCGCCGATCGCCGTCGCCACCTCACGCGCGTAGCCGAGTTCGTTGAACGCGCGGTCTTCGAAGCCGACCGAGAACGTCTTGATCGGCCGGTCCACCATCCTGGCCATCAGCGCGCCGATGGCACTGCTGTCGATGCCGCCTGACAGGAACATGCCGAGCGGCACATCACTCATCAACCGCAGCCGCACCGATTCCTCGAGCAGTTCACGGAAGCGACCGACGACATCCGTGGTGCCACTCGGCGCCGTGGTGCCGGCCGCAGCCGGCTGCCCCGGCCGCCCTGGGAACGGAATGTCCCAGTACTGACGGACCTGAACCTCGCTCCGTTCGAAGGTGAGCCGATGCCCCGGCAGCAGCTTGTGGACGCCGACGAACATCGTCTCCGGCCCAGACACGTAACGCGTGCTCAGCAACTCGGGCAGGGCCCCCATGTTCGGCAGTGTCGGCAGGAGGCCGCTGGCGAGCAGCGACTTGATTTCGGAGCCGAACAGCAGCGCATCGCCGGTCCGCGCCCAGTAGAGCGGCTTGACGCCCAGCCGGTCGCGCACCAGCAGCAACCGGTGCCGCTGCGTATCCCAGATGGCAAACGCGAACATCCCGCGGAAGCGTTCGACGCAGTCGTCGCCCCACTCCTCGTAGGCATGCACGATTGTCTCGGTGTCCGACTTCGTGCGGTAGATGTGGCCGCGCCCTTCGAGATCGCGCCGCACCTCGGCGTGGTTGTAGATCTCGCCGTTGAACACGACGCGCACGCGACCGTCCTCGTTCGCCAGTGGCTGCTGGCCGGTCGAGACATCGACGATGCTGAGGCGCCGGTGCGCGAGGGCCGCCTGGCCGTCGACGAAGAGTCCGGCCTCGTCGGGGCCGCGATGCGTCAGGACATCGCGCATCCGCACGGCGATATGTGCGGCGTCCTGTGGCACGCCCTGGAACGACACGAATCCGGCAATGCCGCACATCAGGCTGCCACCTCGTGCGACGTGCGTCGCGCGATCGGTCGGTCGGCAAATTCGCGGAACCACAACTCCAGCATCAGCAGGCTCCAGAGGCGGTGGCGGTGATCGCGGCTGCCCGCCTGGTGCTCGCGCCAGAGCCGCTCGATGACCGCCATGTCGAAGATGCCGCGGCTGCGGAGCCGGCCGTCGAAGAACAGGTCGGCGGCCATCGCCGCCAGGGGCCCGCGCAGCCACTCGCCAATCGGCGCCTCGAAACCCTGCTTCGGGCGGTCGACGATCGAGGTTGGCACGCTGCGCTCGAGCAACCGGCGCAGCAGGTATTTCCCCTGCCCGTTCTTCAGCTTCAGGCTGACCGGCACGGTAGCGGCGAACTCGAGCAGCTTGTGGTCGAGCAGCGGCTCTCGCGCCTCGAGCGACACCGCCATGCTGGCGCGGTCCACCTTGGTCATGATGTCGTCGATGAGATAGGTGTTGGCATCGACGTAGAGCGAGCGCTCGAGCGCTTCTGGTGACGCACAGTCGGCATACGCCGCGCGGAATCCCTTGAACGGATCCGAGCCGTGCACCGCGGCCGCGAAATCGCCGGCGTACAGGGCGCTGCGCTCGTGCCCCTCGAAGAACGAATACGCGTGCTTCGCCGCACAGGCATCGGCCGGGGTGAGGCCGAGGTGACGCAGCGAGCGCGCTCCCTTCATCCTGAGTGGCAGCCACTGCCCGAGGCGTCCCGCCGCGGCCGAGCCGGTCCGCCCGAGCCAGTCCCGCATCCGCCCTTCCCACTGCTCGACGCGGTGCCGCGCATAGCCGGCCCACAGTTCGTCGCCGCCATCGCCCGACAGCGCCACGGTTACGTGCCGGCGCGCCGCTTCGGAGACGTAGTAGGTGGGCACCATCGACGAGTCGGCGAACGGCTCGTCGAAGTGCCACGCCAGCCGCGGCAGCAGGTCGGCGATATCCGGCGTCACCACCTGCTCGTGACGTTCGGTGCCGAGGTGCGTCGCGACGGCTCGCGCGTAATCGAGCTCGTTGAAGGCGTGTTCTGCGAAGCCTACGGTGGTCGTGACCACGCGCCCCGGCGACAGCTTTGCCATCGCCGCGACGACGACGCTCGAGTCGATGCCGCCCGAAAGGAATGCGCCGAGCGGCACGTCGGCCACCAGACGCAGGCGGACCGACTCGGTCACCAGCGCATCGAGCTCGTCGAGCCACGCGGCCTCGCTTGCCTGCGGCGCGGTGCCGGGGAACTCAAGCGTCCAGTACCGGCGCAGCGAGTGGCGATGCCGTTCCACCACCATCAGGTGCGCGGCGGGCAGCTTCTCGATGTGGCGATAGATGGTGCCCGGCGACGGAATGTACTGGAACGCCAGGAAGGCATCGAGCGCCTCGGGGTTCCACTCGCGTCGCACGCCCGGGTGCTGCAGCAGCGCCTTGATCTCCGATCCGAAGGTGATGGTGTCGCCGCTCATGTGATAGTAGAGCGGCTTCACGCCGAGACGGTCGCGCACCATCAGCAGGCGCTGCTTCGGCGCATCCCAGATGGCGAACGCGAACATGCCGCGCAGATGCTGCACGCAGTCGTCGCCCCATTCCTCGTAGGCATGGACGATCGACTCGGTGTCGGAGTGCGTGCGGTAGCGATGACCGAGCGGCTCCAGCACCGCCCGAAGGTCGGCGTGGTTGTAGACTTCGCCGTTGAAGACGATCCAGATCGTGCCGTCCTCGTTGCACAACGGCTGCTGGCCGTTGCCCAGGTCGACGATGCTGAGTCGGCGATGCGCGAGGGCGGCGGTCCCATCGACGTGCAGCCCCGCTTCGTCGGGTCCACGGTGCGTCAGCACGTCGCGCATGGCCACGGCAAGGGACGGGGCGTCATCGCCAAGCCCGTCGAACGACACGATTCCTGCAATTCCACACATAGTCGGTTCAGAGCGAGGCGTACTGCGACTGGCCGCTCCGCGCAGGGAAGCGGCGGGTCAGGGCCTGGTTGTAGAGCGTGGTGATGCCGGTCACCATGCGTTCGAAGGAGTAGCGGCTTTCCACGAGCGCGCGGCCGCGCGCGCCCCAGGTGGCGGCGAGCGCCGGTTGCGTGAGCAGCCCGCACAGCCGGTCCGCGAGCGCTTCCGGATCGCGTGGCGGCACGAGGAACCCGGTCTCGCCGTGTTGCACGACCTCACGAATGCCACCGACGGCTGACGCGACGACCGGCAGGCCGCACGCCATCGCTTCGAGCACGGCGTTCGGGAACGCTTCCGATTCGGACGGCAGCGTGAAGATCGCCGACTGCGCCAGCCGCGACCCCACATCCTCCACATGTCCGAGGAACGTCACGGCATGCGCCACGCCTCGCTGCGCGGCGCGCTGCTCGAGCAGCTGCCGCTCGGTGCCGTCGCCAATCAGCTCGAAGCGGACGTCGGGGAACCGGCGCAGGACCAGCGACGCCGCGTCGATCAGCGTGTCGTGTCCCTTACCTGGCCGCAGGTTCGCCACCATGGTCACGATGCGCGAGGCGGCGCGGTCCGGCTGCGGATGAAAGCGCGTGAGATCGAGGCCGTTCGGGACGACGCAGATGCGCGAGGCACGTATCCCTTCGGCGCGCAAGCGGGACGCCACGGCGCCGGCGTTGGCGACCACGTGGTGGGCGCACGCATACGAGGCGCGCTGCAAGGCAAGCTGGGCGAGGCTCTTGCCGGCGGCTATCTCGCGGCGGCTGCCAATGCGCACCGGCACACCGGCCAGTGCGGCGCCTGGCAGGAAGAAGATGTTCGAGTAGAGGTCGGTGGTGTGGACCAGCGAGATGGCGCGCTCGCGGCACCAGCGGGCGAACGCCCGCAACTGCACGAACGTAGCGCGCCGCGCAAAGCCGTCAATCGGAAACGACGTCACCGAGCGCGCGCACTCCGCCGCACGGCCGAACCACTCGCCCTCGGCGCGAAAGCACGCCACGTGGACTGCCCATCGATCCGGATCGAGGCGGCGCACCAGCTCGATCATCTGGCGTTCCGTACCGCCAGGGTGGAAGCTGGGAATGACAACGGCTATCGGCAGAGGTCGGTCGAGGCGCACGGTTCTCATTTGAGCAATCGGGGTGCCACGAAAATCCATGAGTTGCGCGGCTTGGTGCCCCTTTTCGCGACTTCGGCGCGTGCCCGATGGAAACCGTTTTCGCAGAAGTGGTGAAATGTGTCCTACGTGCAGTAGAGGTGACCGCGGATACCGAGCGGCAGCTGCTCCGGACGACGCAATGCCGTGTTCGTCTCCACGTGCAGTACCTCGTAGCGGGCTGCCCACAGCAGTTCGACCACGGCAGTGACGTTCTCCAGCTTGCTCTGGACGTCGGCCCCGTGAATTTCGATGTAGAGCCGAGGGTGCCGGTGCTCGAGCAGGCGGCCCATGCCCTGCAGCACATCGAGCTCGAGCCCCTCGACATCCAGCTTGACGAAATCGGGTTCTGGCAGGCCGGCCGCAACCTGCCTGTCAAGCGTGTCGAGCTCGACATCGACGGTCACCACGCCGTGCTCCTGCTTGATCTGGTCGGCGATGCGTGTCTCCAGCGATCCGCGCGCCGTCTCGTCAGCCGGGAACACCAGAGAGGCCCGTCCGGGCGCGGAACCGACGGCCAGTTGGCGGACCAGCACATGCTCGAAGCCGTTCAGCCTGACGTTCTCGACGATTCGCGCAAAGTTGCGCGGGTTGGGCTCGAAGGTTACGACCCGTCCCTGCGGCCCCACCCGGCTGGCGAAGAACAGCGTGAAGATACCTTCGTAGCCGCCGATGTCGAACACCGTCTCGCCGTCGAGGGAGAGCTGCTGGAGGAAGCGCTCCTCAGCTGAAGGTGTGCCGAGCTGCGGGACGAAGCCGAGTCCGCCGCGGCGCTTGAGGCCGCGGGCCAGGCCATGCCGGACGGTGTAGACCCGCTGCGCCACCAGGGGCTGCAGCGTGGAGAGGACGACGCGTTTCAACATGCAACTACCCCAGTGCGGCAACGGGCACAGGGCCGGCGCTGGTGCGCCGGTCGAGATACTGCCGATGCCAGCGTTCGAAGATCACCAACTGCCAGAGGCGGAGGGTGTGGTCGCGACGACCAGACAGGTGTTCCTGCACGAGCCGCGACACGAAGCGCGGCTCGAAGTAGCCTCGCTGCTGTGCGGTGGGCGACAGCAGCGTGTCGGCGAAGAGATCCGTGAGACCGCCGCGGAACCAGACGCCAAGCGGCACGCCGAAGCCCTGTTTCGGCCGGTCGATGATGCCGTCCGGCAGCAGGCGGGCCGCCACCTCCTTCAGCAGGTGTTTCCGGCGTCCATTGCGGATCTTCATCGTCGCCGGCAGCGCATTGGCGAACTCGATCACCTCGTTGTCGAGGAGCGGCACGCGCGACTCGATGGAGTGGGCCATGCTCATCCGGTCCACCTTCGTCAGCACATCGTCCGGCAGGTAGGTGTCGAGGTCGAACCGCATCATCTGGCTCGCCCACGGCAAGGCACCGTAGCGCTCGAAGTGCCGGGCAAGCCGCTGTTCCGGATCGGACCCATCGAGCGTTGCGCGCAGGCTGGGCGACAGCAGCGCCGGCTTCTCGTCCGAGGAGAAGTACCGGATGGCGTCTATGTAACGGCCCCGTTCGGAGCGCCCGACGTGCCGCAGGAAGTTGCGGCCTCGCACTCCGTGCGGCAACTGCGCAGCCGCGAGGGCCGCGGCACGGCGGACGCCCTTCGGGGCGTAGCGATCGAAGGCCACGACGCGGGGGTGGGGCACATAGCGGTCGTAGCCACCGAAGAGTTCGTCGCCGCCGTCGCCGGAGAGCACCACGGTGACGTGCTTCCGCGCCATCTGCGACACATACCAGGTCGGGATGGCCGAAGCGTCGGCGAACGGTTCGTCGAAGTGCCCGACCAGGTCGTCGAGGATGCTGACGGCATCGGGCGTGACGACGAACTCGTGATGATCGGTGCCGTAGTGCTCGGCGACGCGGCGCGCGTGCGGCAGTTCGTCGAATTCCGGGATGTCGAAGCCGATGGAGAACGTCTTCACCCGCTCGCCGGACAGCCGCGCCATGAGGGCGACGACCAGTGACGAGTCGACACCGCCGGAGAGAAAGGCGCCGATCGGCACGTCGCTGACGAGGTGCGACTGCACGGCATCGAGCAGCACCCGCTGGAGCTGGAGCGTCGCCTCCTGTTCCGTGCCTTCGAACGTCTCCGTCGTCGACGGCCGCCAGAACGGCTGCACCTCGAGTCGACCGTCGTTCCAGGTGAGCAGGTGCCCCGGCGGCAGCTTGTGCACGTCGCGAAAGATCGACTGGTCGCGCGGTGTGTAGAGGAACGACAGGTAGTGATCGAGCGCGTCCGGGTCGAGTTCAACCCGCAGCGCCGGGTCCTGCAGCAGCGACTTCAGCTCGGAGCCGAACAGGAAGCGTCCCTCGGCCACGGCGTAGTACATCGGCTTGATGCCGACACGGTCGCGCGCCACGAGCAGCGTGCGTGTTTTGGTGTCCCAGATGGCGAGTCCGAACATGCCCCGCAGCCGCGCGATGGCATCGGCCCCCCATTCCTCGTAGGCGTGGACAATGACCTCGGTGTCGGTGGCGGTGTAGAAGCGGTGTCCGGCCGCCTGCAGTTGCGCGCGCAGCTCGCGGAAGTTGTAGATCTCGCCGTTGAACACCACCCAGACCGTGCGGTCCTCGTTGTGGATCGGCTGGTGACCCCCGGCCACGTCGATGATGCTGAGGCGACGCATGCCGAGCGCGACGCCGTTCCCCACCCAGAGACCTTCGTCGTCAGGGCCGCGATGCCGGATGACGTCGCACATTTCGTGGACGCGCAGCGTCGCGTCATCGCGGGTCAGGGGGTGCGCGGACGGCGAGTCGCAGAAACCGGCTACTCCGCACATGGCGGTCCCTCGTGTGCGTGACGGCTGGGGGTCATGCGCGGCCCCCCGCACTGTTGGGCTCGGCGGCCAGGCTGTGGCGGCCTGCCGAGGGGCGTGCGGTGGACCGGCGCTCCCGCGCGGTTGGAACGAGACACTGGTTCATCCGGATGCTGCCGTCGAACGCGGCGCCGCTGACGTGCGCCGCCGCCACCTCGCCGCTGCCCAGCCGCGCGAAGTCGACGTGCAGGTCGGGCGTGACGCCGGGGAGCGTGACCTCCAGGCTGTGGCGGCCGCCCGAGCGCACCAGCGAGCCGTCCACCAGTGCCAGGCGCGAGACAACGCCCGAGGTGCGGGAGAACAGCATGCGCGCATCGGTCTCGGAGCCGGCGATACGCCAGGTGGGCGGCGCTGCGGCGGTGCCAGGGGTACGGGCGAGTGGCGTGGCCAGGCCGAAGTGGTCGACCGAATGAGCGCGCTCCACCCGCACACCGAACGTGTTGCTGTAGGTGCCGGCACTCGTCCAGATGGGCACGGGCTCGACCAGCAGCACTTCGTTCGACGGATTCATCCCGAACACCGAGACGACCCACATCGGCGCGGCACCGGTGGCGGCGACACGCAGCGTCGCGGTCGGCTCGATGCGCCCGTAGATCGGCGCGTGCCAGCCGACGTCGGAGGAACCGCTGTCGCCAGCCAGACGTTCGAGGCGCCCGCCTGACACGGCCAGTTCCACCCGTTCCCCGGCCGTCCTCAGCAGCGCGCGGCGCCCGGCCACATCCGTGCTCCAGCGCGGATCGAGATGCCAGTGCACGTCCACGTCGTGCGTGCCCGCGCCATCGACGAGGTCGGCGACGATCAGCAGGTCGTCGTGCAGTGCCAGCACATGCCGCCTGTGGAGAAGCGGCGCGTAGCCGTCGTGCGAGGCGTCGAGGTAGTCGAAGCCCGGTCCGCTGCGCCAGATGTGCGCCGAGGCCGATGCCGTCGAGGCCCAGTGGAACGGACCCGCCGGTACTGACTGCGAGCGGCCATCGATGACCAGCGTGTTGTGCAGCAGCGACGACCGGAACCGATCACGTGCCGCCGGATCGGCGGTGTACGAGCCGGTTCCAGGATCGATGAGCAGCGGGATACCGTGCACGCCGAGGGTGAGCGACAGCGCATCGGCGTGGGCATGGCCGCCGTTGGCGAAGCCATGCGGACCCGCGTCTACGATCACGTGGTCGCCGGCTGTCGAGCGCGACACGTAGTAGCCGGTCTCCGGCAGGGCCGCCGATGCAATCCCGTCGAGGGGCGGCACCGCCGCCGCGCGCTGCAGCAACAGGTCGAGGTCCGGATGCGCGAGCATCCAGTACGCTTCCTCGGGCGCCTCGCCGACGCGGAGATCGGGCCGTTCGACCAGCGCTGCCGCGACCATCAGGCTGTCGCGGACGTCGTCGGGCACGCGGCCGCACATCGGCAGCAGCAGCCCGCCATCATCATCGCCGATGTGCGGCAGCCTGCCGCGATGGTCCGCCAGCAGGCGGGCGGCGCTTCCGAGACGTGTCACCGCATCGCTGAAGGCCTCGACGGCAACCGCATCGTCCGTGATCCGGGCCACAGCCAGCGCCAGCAGGTAGAAGTCGAGCGTGTAGCGGTGGTAGTGCGTCGAGCGCTCCACGTGTCCGCCGTCGCCGGCAATCTGCGCGTGCACCTGTTCGATGAGCACGCGTCGGCCAATGGCAGCGTATCGCGACGCGGAAGCCAGCAGCGGCAGTGACCGGCCTGCGACGTACAGGGCGAGCGCCTCGCCAAGCAGGTGCGTGTTCGGGCTGAAGTAGTAAGACAGGTTCTGCTCGATGTGCGCGAGCTGGCGGTCGAGGCCGAGCAGCATGTCGACCAGCCACGGCTCGTCGCCCGGGCGGTCGGACCCGGCGAAGAAGTGGATGGCCCAGATCCACGAGAGCGATCGGAACGCCAGTTCCAGCATGCTCGCCCAGTTGATGCCGGTGAGTGGCGGGTTTGCGTGCATCCAGCTGGCGACCAGGCTGAGCGCGCGTTCACGATGGCGCTCGTCGCCGCCGAGCCAGTAGGCGCGGCCGAGCACCTGCAGGTGCTGCTGCCGATTCAGTTCCCAGACGATCTTGTGGTCGCCGCAAGACGGGTCGAGGAACGGCACCGTCGACCAGAAGTGCATCGGGGCTCGCTGCTGGTGCACCGGGTCGAGATGCCAGTCGGGCAACGCCGGCTCCAGGCCGAAGCGAAGCGAACGGAATCCGAGCAGGTTGAACTCGCCGCGCATCACCCGCTCGGCGCGCTGGATGGCGTCGCGTCGCGCCTTCGGAAACGTCGCGGCGATGCGCGCCGCCACGTCGTGACGCAGACGCGGCGCAATGAGGAAACACGGCGGATGCTCGACCAGCGCGATGGTCAGCTGGGCCTGTGCGCCGGCCCAGTCGCCGCGTTCGACGGCAGCCCGCAGTTCACGCGAGGGAGAGGCGAGGATGCCGGCGAGCGTGTTCCGGTTCCAGCGCGGCGGCCGCAGCGCCGCGCCCAGGCAATCGGTGCCGGTGCGGAGTGCCGTGCCGGCGCGCCAGCGCAGTTCGTTCGCGCTCATGCCGCGCAGACGTCGGAGGTGCCTGGCGTTCATGCGCGCACCACCGACGCGTCGACCGGCAATGCCGGCTGCACGCTGCGATAGAGCGCCAGCCATTGGCCGCGCACGTTCTCCCAGGTGCAGGCGCGCAGCGTGTCGTGCGCAGAGGCCGCCAACTGCGCGGCCCGTTCTGGTTCCGCCAGGAGATCGAGCACGTGCTGCGCCAGCGCGGCATCGTCATTCACGGGCGCCAGCAGGCCGTCCTGGCCGTGACGAAGGATGGCCGGTACGCCGCCGGCGTCGGTCGAGACGACCGGAAGACCGCTGGCAAAGGCCTCGAGGACAGAGGCCGGCATGTTGTCGATGTTCGGACTCTGGATGTAGATGTCGTTGGCGTCGTAGTGCCGCGCGATGGCGTCGGGCGGCACGCGGCCGGCGAACGTCACATGCTGCAGGCGCAGGTCGGCAACCAGCGCCCTCAGGCGCGCCTCTTCGCTGCCACTGCCGACCAGCACCAGCGACGCGTCCGGGTGCACGTCCTGGATGCGGCGGAACGCACGAAGCGTGCAGGCGACGTTGTAGAGCTCGTCGAGATTGCGCGTCGACACGAGGCGCGGCCGGAGCGGCAGGCGCGGCCGATATGGAAAGCGGTCGAGCGCGATAACGTTCGGCACGATCGTCGAGCCGATGCCAAATCCGCTGAACACCTCCTGCAGGAAGCGCGACGGGACGGCGTTCCGCTCGACGCGTGCCAGAGCCCAGCGCGCAATAGCCGAGCGCCGCAGGTGGTCGGGCGCCTCACCGCTGCGATAGTTCAAGACGACCGGCTTGCCCAGCGCGCGTGCAATCAGCAGCGCGGGCAGCGGTGCCAGCAGGAAGGACGTGTACGAGGCCGAGAAGATATGCACCACGTCGGCGCGGCGCAGCTCACGCACGAGCAGCGGCAGGTAGGTGGCCTCGGTCGCCAGCGTGCGCAGGTAGGTGATGCGGGTCATCCAGCGGAAGCCGACTGGCGGCTGCGGGTTGTGCGGCACCAGCCACGCGTGGACGTCGGGGTCGTCCTGCCAGTGGCGCAGCAGGCGATCGGCCTGCACGGCCTGCCCGCCGAGTATCCGGAGCGACGGAGCAACGAGCGCGATGTGAAGCGGAGTGCTGTTCAGGTGCACGGTCGCTCGTGTCTGTGCAAAGCCCAAGCCGTACTCAGCGGTAACGGGGCGAACTCGACAGGTACGGAGGGATTGTGTAGTCGAGGTACGGCCTCGGGTCGCCGCGGTGCCCATCCACCGCGGCCATGGCGACGTTGTACGCCTGGCGAGCGGTCACGTAGTGCAGCACGTAACGTTGGCCGTCGTTGTAGTCGCGCTCCAGCGCGGTGAGCAGGCCGTCGAACGCGGCGCCGGTAACCGCCTCCACGTCGGCAGGCGACCCGGCGCCGTGGGCGAAGAGCTTGATGAACAGCCATTCCGGCCGCCCCGGTACATGCACGCCGGCGCGCAGCCAGCGCGGGATGCGGGACGAATTGGCGGGCATGCCCGGATGGATGTCGCCGTCGTCGAGTTCGAGGAAAAGACGCCTGGGGTTGAGGCTCGGCGCGAATACGAGTGGCCCTTCGAACATCATCAGGTCGGCGCGTCCATCCCGCAGGGCGGCCAGAGGCAACGGCCGGTCATAGGACTTGGGTCGGTTATCGTCCCTGGCCGCGAAGATCGTGTTGATGGTGGACGGTTGCGAATCCTGATAGATGCTCGGGAAGGTGAAGTCGGCAAAGGCGCCCAGTTCACGCAGCATGGACAGCTCGGTATCGACACCGCAGAAAAGCGGACCGTTGCTGTTATCAAGGCCGAAGTTGCCGTGTATGAACGCGAAGTGCGTTGCCCCGTCCGCGGTCCGGTTGAATCCGTAGGTGGCGAATCGATCGAGCGCGTCCTGCAAGCGGGGGCGCAATGCCTCGGCCGTATCCAGGTCGTGATGGAAATGGAACTCCACCTCGCCGAGGCCATCGCCGACGGCACCGCGCAGCACCTCCAGAATGGCCGGCTCGTACTGCTCGCCAGGATAGAACCAGGTGTGCTGGGGCGGCCGACCGGCGACATCGGCGTGCCGTGCCGCGAGGCCGCGATAGCGCGCCATCCATTCGATGGCTGTTGGCAGTTGTCGGTTCGGCTCGAAGTGGTCCGCGAGCAGCACCAGCAGGTGGGTTGGGCCTTCGGACGCACCCGCGGGCGTCAGTGCCCACCGCACGTATCCCGGGAGGAAGACGTCGTACCTTGCGGGCGACGATGCGGACGGTAGTCGCGCTGAGGTAGAGCAGGGCCAGCAGGAGCAGCGTGCCCCGGAACCCTCGCCAAGCACGCATCTTACGTGTCCGCCGGGCCAGCGTGCCGGCGAAGCTAAAAATGCGGCTCATGCGGGAGTCTTTTTGAATGCAAGGGAGGGGCCACAGTTCGGGTATATGACGAGCTTCGACAAAACGTCGGCCGCTGATCGCAACGTCCTCCGCCCACAGTCGAAGGTCCCGGCATGGAACAGGCCTTGCCTCAGCAGATAGCCACGTGCGACCACAACCACCTCGTTCCATGCCCGACCCAGTGCTGAGCGTCATCACGCCGGCCTACAACGCGGAAGCCTACGTTGCGTCCTGTATCGAATCGGTCCTCGGTCAGACTCTGCCCGATCTCGAACTGCTGATCGTGGATGACGGCTCGACCGATGCGACCGCCGAGATCGTATCCAGGTTCGCCGCGCAGGATCCCCGGGTCCGCGGCTTTCGCGGCCCGAACCGGGGAGTGTCGTACTCGCGCAACGTGGCGCTCCGCCACTCGCGCGGACGCTACCTGGCGCTGCTCGACGCCGACGACCAGTGGGATCCGTCCTTCGCCGCCACGATGGTGCACATTCTCGATCGGCAGCCGAATGTCGGTGTCGTAGTGGGAAACGCGCTGAATCTGGGCGGTCCCCACGACGGCAAGCCGGTGCGGCCGTGGCCGGCCGAACCGCGCGAACTGCGCTTCATCGACATGATCGAGCACGAGGATTCCGTGTTCATCATGTCCGTCTTCCGCCGTGCGGTCTACGAGCAGATTGGCGGGTTCAACGAACAGCGGCACCGCAGCGAAGACTACGATTTCTGGCTGCGGGCGGCCGCGGCCGACGTGACGTTCCTCACGCATCCGCTGCCGCTCGGGCGCTATCGGCGCGTGCCCGGCAGCATGAGCTCCAATGAACTGGCGATGTTTGAGGCCATCACGCAGGTGCTGCGCGACGCGCGCGGCTTCCGCCATCGCGCCAGAGCCGAGGAACTCGGGGCCATCGACAAGCAGCTCGAGAAACTCGCCGCCGCGTCCTTGCTCACAAAGGGTAAAGCTGCGTTGCTTCGCAGGGACTTCGTGGAAGCGCGTTGCCACTTCTGGGAATTGTACCGGCGCGGTGGTGGCCTGTCCTTCGCCGCAGCCTCGGTCGGGCTCCGTGTGGCGCCAAGGGCTGTGCTTGGTGCCTACCGCGCGCGGTTGCAGGCGCTCGAAGCGCGGTCATGAGGCTGACGCTGCTCGTCGGGAGCGCTGCGGCCGTGGTGCTGCTGTCGTCGAGTGTGGCGGCGCTTCTGTTGCCCCGCGAGCCGCTGTGTAGCCTGAACCACGGGTCGATTGCCGAGACGGCGGCCGGTCGAGCGCTCGACCCGCTCCATGCCGCGCGCGATCTCGCCGAGATCGAGCGTGAAGCGGCACAGTTCGGAAAGGCGGTCGCGAAGCGGCCGATGGCGAGCGACTCGATCGACGCGAAGGAGGGGGCGCGCACCGCGCCGATGCGGGCGGTGGCGTGGTGCCGGGTCACGCTGATGTCCGAGCTGGCAGACCTCCATGGTACGAGCACCGCCGCGCTGCAGGAGGCGGCCTCTGGCGCGGCTCAGGCCGAGGCAGACGCCGCCAGCCGCGTCGATGCGACATCGCCGGTCGTCTCGCGCCCTTCGAGGTAAAGGTTCGCGATCCCGTCATACGTCACCTGCTCCACCACCTGGAAGTGGCGGATGCCGCGCGCCAATGCCGCGAAGCGGTGCCGGTCGAGATCGACCACGTTCACTTCGATGGCGTAGAGGCCCCGCGCCAGGTGCGTGTGGAACGAGAAGCTGAACGACTTGCGGTCGCCGGCCCGCGCACTGAGCAGAGGGATGCCGATGAAGTCCGAACTGGCGCCGTACACGTACAGCTCGCGCGCCAGGTCCCAGATGACGATGCCGACGGTGGCCTGACCGATGTCGACACCGAAGTCGAGCGTGACGTCGAGTGTCAGCCGCTGGCCGGGCGCGATCTCGAAACTGTCGGCAGGGCCGGCGTGCCGTTCGCTGCGCAACTCTGTGCCGATTCGCACATCATCCTGTTCGCTGGTACCGGTGGTGCGGCAGTAGGCGGAGATTACCTCGGGCGGAGACGCGAGCATCTTCGCCTGCCCCTGCTCGAGCAGCAGCACCTCGTCGCAAAGCTGGGCGACAGCCGGCAGGTGATGCGAGACAAAGACGATGGCCACCCCTTCGCGCAGGAACTGCTGCATGCGCGCCTGACATTTCTCCTGGAATCCCTTGTCGCCAACAGCCAGTACTTCGTCGATCAGCAGGACATCCGGCGTCAGGTGGGCCGCGATAGCGAAGCCGAGCCTTGCATTCATGCCGCTCGAGTACCGCTTCACCTGCGTGTCGATGAACGACTCGATACCCGCGAAAGCGACGATCTCGTCGAAGCGCGTCGCAATCTCCGCGCGCTTCATGCCCATGATGGCGCCCTGCAGGTAGATGTTCTCGCGACCGGTCAGGTCGGGATGGAATCCGGCGGCGACCTCGATGAGCGCACCCGTGCGTCCGATGACGGCGCAGGTGCCGCTGGTGGGCTTGAGGATGCGGGTCAGCAGCTTGAGCACCGTCGACTTGCCAGCACCGTTGCGCCCGATGATGCCGAGGGCGCGGCCGGCCGTTCACCTCGAAGCTCACATCCTGCAGCGCCCAGAACTGATCGCGCGGTGCCGCGGCGCCGCGGCCGCGGAGGGCACGCACGGCCGCTGGAATGAGGTCGCGCAGGCTGTCGTGCCGTTCACCGCGCGCGAATGCCTTCGAGACATGGTCGAACCGGACGCGAGTGCGGGACATCAGATGTGCTCGGCAAAGCGGAACTCGGAGCGGTGGAAGACGAGCCACACCGCGGGGAGCAGGAAGACGCTGAGCGCCGTGACCGCCGCAAACGGCGCCAGCGCCGGCGCGCTGCCATAGAGCAGCACGTGACGGTACGCGTCGACGATGGTCGTCATCGGGTTGAGGCGGAGGGCGATGCCGAGCACGCCGCCCTGTATCGATTCGAGCGGGTAGACGATCGCGCTGCCGAACATCCAGACCGTGAGCGCCACCTCGAAGAGGTACTTCACGTCGCGATAGAACAGGTTGGCCATGGCGAGGAACAGCGCCACTGCCAGCGTGAAGATTGCCTGCACCGCAATCACCAGTGGCAGCAACAGGAGCGCAGCGGTCGGTGGAATCCTGTAGTAGGCCAGCATCGCCACCAGTACCGACGAGGCGACGAGGAAGTCGACGAACGAGACGGCCACCGCCGAGAATGGAAAGATCTCGCGCGGGAAGTAGACCTTGGTGACGAGGTTGGTGTTCGCCGTGAGCGAGGTGACCGCGAAGCGCAACGCTGACGCGGTGAAGTTCCACGCCAGCATGCCTGTGTAGACGAATACCGGATACGGCACAGGTGTGTCGACCGGTGCCACTCGCATGAAGATGACGGAGAAGATGGCTGTATTGAGAAGCGGTGTCAGCAGCGCCCAGGCGAACCCCATGGCCGTCTGCTTGTAGCGCAGCATCAGGTCGCGGGTGGTCATCTGGACCAGCAGTTCCCGGAATTCGAACTGCTCCCGCAGCATCTCGGTGGCATCGTCGCGAAGTCGACTCATGTGTTCTCAGGCCAGTGCTGCAACATGTGAGCCGAAAGTAGTTCCGGCACAACGACCAACGACCATGTGACCATCCGGCGCTCTTCTTGCTGAGCCGAGGGTCATGGCAAAAGTGTGGACTGGTCTGGCCATGGCGCTGGTGGTGCTGGCCGTAGCTCTGCCGCAGCCGGCGCCCCGGGCAGGAACGCTCACGTTGCCCGCTGGCGGCGATCTGCAGGCGGCGCTCGACGCGGCCCGGCCAGGCGACACGATCTCCCTCGACGCTGGCGCGACCTTCGTCGGCAACTTCGTCATGCGCTCCACGCAGGGAAGCGAGTCGCGGCCGATCGTGCTGCGGACGGCCGGCGCCGACGCCGTGGCGGCCGGTGAACGGATGACGCCAGAACGTGCCGCGCCGCTGGCCAAGCTGCGATCGCCGAATAACATGCCCGCGCTTGCGACCGCACCGTCGGCGAAAGGCTGGCGTATTGAGCTCGTCGAATTCCTGGCGAACCGCGACGGCGCCGGCGACATCGTTGCCCTCGGCGACGGCTCTACCGCGCAGAAGAGCGTGGCACAGGTTCCCACGGAGCTGTGGCTCGACCGGGTGTACATCCATGGCGATCCCGTGAGCGGCCAGAAGCGTGGAATCGCGCTGAACGCCGGACGGGTGACGATCACCAACTCCTCGATCGTCGACATCATGGCCGTCGGGCAGGACTCGCAGGCGATCGGAGGCTGGAACGGCACTGGACCCTACCTGATCGAGAACAACCTGATCGAGGCGGCGGGGGAGAACATCATGTTCGGAGGGGCCGACCCTTCCATCCTGGAGCTGACGCCGAGCGACGTCGTCATCAGGAGGAATGTCATCCGCAAGCCGCTGGCCTGGCGCGAACAGGGTGCGAAGTGGCAGGTGAAGAACCTGCTCGAGCTGAAGAACGCGCGCAACGTCACCATCGAGGACAATCTCTTCGAACGGAACTGGGCGCAAGCGCAGTCCGGCTACGCCATTCTCTTCACCGTGAGGAACCAGGATGGGGGCTGCCCCTGGTGCGCGGTGGAGAACGTCCGCTTCCAGCGCAACGTGGTCAAGGACGTCGCGGCTGCCTTCCAGATTCTCGGGACCGACTACCTGAAGCCTTCGCGTCAGACACGGGACGTCGTCATCCGCGACAACGTGATCGACGGCCTCGATGGCCGGGCCTGGGGCGGCGACGGCTACCTGCTGCAGATGACCGACGGACCAAGCAACATCACGTTCGACCACAACACGATCATCCAGGGTGAGTCGAGCGGCATCCTGAAGATGGAAGGGGTGGTGAACGGCTTTGTCTTCACCAACAACCTGACGGGCCATGGTGCCTACGGCATCATCGCCAGCGCGCGGGTGCCTGGCAACGACAGCATCCGCAACAACCTGCCAGGTGCGCGCATAGCGGGGAACGTGATCGCCGGTGGCGACTCCTCACGGTATCCGCCGGGCAACCTGTTTCCGTCGATGGCGGAGTTCCGGTCGGCGTTCCTCGACCCCGCGGCGCGCGACTTCAGGCTCACCGCCGGGCA
The DNA here is from genome assembly GCA_963722395.1 of uncultured Acidobacteriota bacterium. GTDB lineage: Bacteria > Acidobacteriota > Vicinamibacteria > Vicinamibacterales > CAVVIG01 > CAVVIG01. Next base: position 426,121 of record CAVRLS010000004.1, read on the forward strand.
CAGGTGGGGGACCGGTGGCACGGACGGCCGGCCAATCGGCGCCGACCTCCGCGCGCAGTCGCGCAACCCGCAGCGGCGTTGATCGGGAGCGGGCCCCGTGCCCGCCTGTCCCATCTTCCCCCACCACCGCTTTTCACGTCGGCCCATAAGACGAGCGGGCCATGCACGAGGTTCATGCATGGCCCGCTGGCTCAGGGCTTCAGGCTCTCGGCTCCGGGCTTCCGGAGCACTCCCGGGCTCGGCTACTCGACGCCGGCCGTAGCAGCCAGGATGGCGCCGATGTTGGCGCCGACGTCGGTCCCGTCGAGTGCGGCGTTCCGGTAGATGCTGCCAGGTGCCAGACGGTAGTCACCGCTGGCGAAGTCGACGAAGCCGACCGCCGACATCGTCGCCGGATAGAAATTCCCGGTCGGGTAGTAGTACGGGGCGCCGGCCCAGATACCGCGCAGGAAGTTCGAGTTCGGGAAGTAGGCGGCGATCGTGCCGTTGCCGGGCGACGTGCCGCCGCCCATGATCCCGTAGAGGTTGTCCGCCGCGATGTTGTTCGTCATCACGAACTGCTCCACCGGGTTGGTGTCGGCATAGAGCACCGAGTTGCCGTCCTGCAGGATGGTGTTGTGGTCCACCGTCACGTCGACGCCGCCATTGATCAGCATGAACCGGCCGTCGCCGCCGTAGGTGGCTCGGCTCACGTCATAGAACAGGTTGTTGCGGAAGACGAAGTGCGTGGAGATCCCGCTTGGAAAGCGGTAGTCCTTGCCGAGGATGTTGATCACCGACGCCACGTGCCGCACGATGTTGTTGGTGAACGTGACGTCCTTCACGACGCTCCACGGCGCCCGGCCGTCCTGGCTGCGCCCGGTCAAGACGATGGAGTAGCCGGCCTGTGCGGCAAGCCAGTTGTTCTCGAAGATGTTGCCGTCGATGGTGACGCGCTGCCCGTTCTTCAGCTCGAACAGGTTTTTCACGTTCGTCTCCGGCCGTGACCGCCAGGCCAGTGGCTTGGTGACGTAGTTGCGCGTGAACACCAGGTCCGAGGGGATGAGGTCAGGGATGGCGGGGTCGGATCCGCCGAGCATGAAGTTCTCCGAGGCGCCCTCGAGGTAGTTGTTGGTGATGGTGAACGGCCCTGGGCCGTTCCAGCCGGCAATCGCCTGCGAGTCCTGCCCGACGTACCACATGTTGGCCAGGTATGAGTCCCTGATCGTCGTGGCGGCGCTGTTCAGGCCGATGCCGCGCTTCTGGCCTGCGGCGTCGCCGTGGATGTAGACGCGATCGACCACGAGGTCGTGCGGCACCATGGCCAGCGAGTTCTGCGCGTCCGAGCCGTCGCCCAGGCTGATCACTTCCCCGTAGCCGCCGACGTTCGCCGCAAAGTCGAGCAACTGCAGCATGTAGTGATGGGCGTAGGGCTGCGTCGCGAGCGCCGTGGAAGTGTTCGGTGACTTGATCTTCGCCAGGTTCACGGCGGTGGCCGGCGTCAGGCGTGTGCCTGCGGGTACCGGGTCGACGATGTTGGTGCGGATCGTGATGAACGCCGAACCGCTCTTCGCTGGCAGCGTGAAGTTTCCGACGTAGGTGGCACCCGCCTCGAGCATGATCGTGTCGCCTGCCACCGCGGCGTTGATGGCGGCCTGCAGGTCGCCGCCACGGGGCACGTTCAGGACGTTGCCGCTGGTCGGTGGCGGCGGCGGCGGCGGTGGTGGCGGTGGCGGTGGCGGTGGCGGTGGCTCGGTGCTGGAGCCCACAGCCGTCGTCACAACGAGCGACCCGATGTTGAAGCCACCCGTGTCGAAGACGACCGTCAGCGGCTGCAGACCGGCCGCGAGCGTTACGGGCCACGACAGGTCCTGCCAGGTCTGCCATCCACCGGTCATCGGTACTGCGGTGACTGCCGTGGACACATCACCAACCGTCACGTGCAGGCGGCCCGTGCTGTTGGGGGACGCCACCTTCGCGGTGACCAGGTACCAGCCGGGCGCGGCCACGTTCACGCTGTAGCGGACCCATTCACCGCTGTCGATCCAGCCGATGTTGGTGGTGCCCATGCTGCTGGCTTCAAGATCGACGTCCGCGTTGCGGCCGGTGCCGCTGTTGCCGGGCGTGGTGTCGTGATAGGCGAGCTCTTCACCGCCGGTATCGAACGCGCCGAGCGACAGCGTGCCTGGCAGTGACGCCGCGGTGCCGGAGTACGGCGCGACGGTCGCCGTGGGCGGCGGCACTGACAGCCGGATCCAGTTCAAATTGCCGAACGCTGCCGGCCCAGGGGCGTCGAAGACGACGCGAAGGCGCTGCGGCCCGGCGGCAAGCGTCACGGTCTTGGCGACGGTCGTCCAGGTCTGCCAGCCGCCAGTTGACGGAATCGTCATGGTACCGGTGACATTCACCCCACCGGCCTCGACGTGGAAGGCGCCGCCCTGGCTTGGTGCGGCGACACGCGCTTCGAGGAGATAGTTGCCGGCGGACTGCACATTCACGCTGTAGCCAAGCCACTCGCCGGCTCCCACCCAGCCGATGTCGTAGCCACCCTCGCTGGCATTCTCGATGTCGATACCGCTGGTGCGATACGCGCCGCCGGAGTTGGTGGCGTCGGCATCGTGGTAGGCGACGCCTTCGCCGCCGTTGTCGAAGTCTTCTGCCTGGATGGTGCCTGGCAGCGCAGTCGCCGCGCCCGAGTACGGCGTCGAGACCGCGGTGGGCGCCACGGCCGGCTTGGCGACGATGGTCGAGTCACCCGAGCGCTGCCCAGGGGCGACGCTCAGATACGTAGCCGGACTCAGGAGCACCTGATCCACCTGCACGCCGTCCTCGCGGGTCTGCAGCCGCAGCGTGTGGGCTCCGCTGGCGCTGAAGCGCACGGTCGAGAGCTGCGACAGCCAGTACGCGCCGTCTACCCAGCCCCAGCCGTTCAGCTTGGCGCCATTGCTCGTCTGCAGATTCATAGTGAGTGCGGAGGTCGTGCCGGTGCGGAACAGCGGCGTGCCGGTGGTCGTTACGGCGTCGGAGAATTGAGCGAACAGTGAATCGTTGTACTTGTTGTTGCTTGTCGCGCGCAGCCGCACCCACACGTGATAGGGGGTGGCCGCGTCAGCGTTGAAGGTGAACTCGAGCAGGTCGGCCGGTTGCGCCAGCGCGCTCTCCGGCGACTGCCAGCCCTTGTCGGCGCTCGTGAGTCGCTGGCCGCCCGCCGCCGTGGTGTCGGCAACCCGGCTCCAGTTACCGGTGACCCTGGCGGCGTCAGCGGCATACAGGACAACATCTGATGGCGCGGCGTAGCTCGCCGTCGCCGAGATCGCAGTGCAGACACACGTCGCCCAGAAACCCCGCAGGGCCATCTTCCACATGCTCGTTCTCCGTCTTTCAGTGAGGTGTTGTGAGGCGCGACTGGCGTCGCGCACACCGCCCACAAGCGCAACGGTGGGACCACTGAGCAGTACCGCGCCGAACTGCTGCACGGGTGTGCAATACAGTCGAGCTGTACGGAGTACGAATCCGTCAGCGCGATCACGGATCTCGACCGTAACGAGCGTCGATAATGGAAGAGCTAATGTCGAGCGTATCAGGTCAGTTCACGGACACTTCTCTTGCCCCCAAATCCCGCCAGCCAGCCGCAGCTTTGTAATCCAAGACAACTCTTCCGTTTTGTTTACCCTGCCCCATATGATTGGAATTGCTAGCAATTTCTCGACGTGATGTGCACTACCGCGTAATTCTTACATAACGGCTCAGTTGTATTTGCGATCGTCGGGTTTGCGAACAGGGACGCATGTGAGAAAAATCACACAAAACCGTCTGGCTGGCAGAGTGGTGCATCTATTGCCCTTCAGGGGATCGGCGCGGCTTCGTCGTCGTGAGCCGACCGTTGATCCAACTTCGCGTTCCTTCGTCAACCGACAGCCCGACATTGCGCTCACCGAGCCGCGATCGACGGAGCTCCGGAGACTCCGGCGAGGGACGTGGTGTGAGCCGCTGGAGGGCCGATGTTTTTACGTACGTGGGTGGGAGTGCTGGCGTGTGCTGCGATGCTTGGCGTCGCGGCGGCGTCGGAGGCGCAGGACATCGTCCTGCATACGTCGGACGTTTCGAACGTGCAGGGGAACTGGTCGGCCGCGTGGAGCAGTAGCGGCGCCGGCAGCCAGCGCATGACCAGCAATGACAACGGCTGGTCGTCGCCCCACGCACCGCTCGCCAGTCCGTCCGACTACTTCGAGGCGACGTTCAGCGCACCGTCCTACACCACGTACCACGTCTGGGTGCGCATGCGCGCAGCCGGCGATTCGAAATGGAACGATTCGGCGTGGCTGCAGTTCTCCGACGCCATCGACCCCAATGGCTCTGCCGCCTACCGCATCGGCACCACCGACGCACTGTTGATGAACCTCGAAGCGTGCGCCGGCTGCGGCGTCAGCGGCTGGGGCTGGCAGGATAAGGCCTACTGGAGCTCTCAGGGGCCGCTGGTGATGTTCGGCGCCAGAGGAACGCACACAGTTCGGATCCAGACGCGCGAGGACGGCCTGCAGATCGACCAGATCGTGCTGAGTCCGGTCAACTACCTGACGCGCTCGCCGGGTCAGGTCAAGTACGACAGCGTCATCCTGCCCAATTCGACGGACGGCGGCACCGGCGGCACGCCGACGACGGGCGGCACCCCCACGACCGGCAGCACCGGCGCCTATCTTGGAGCAGCCATCCCGCTCCCCGGCACCGTCAGCGCACAGGACTACGACAACGGCGGCGAGGGCGTGGCGTACCACGACACGTCGAGCGGCAACAATGGCGGCGCCTACCGCTCTGGTGGCGTCGACCTCGAACCGAGCGGCGACGGCGGCAACAACGTCGGTTGGATCGCGTCGGGCGAGTGGATCAACTACTCGGTGAACGTCACGGCGGCAGGGAACTACACCGTGCGGTTACGCGTGGCATCGCCGAACGGTGGCGGCGCGATGCATGTCGGCTTTAACACCAGCAGCGTGTGGAGCGCCGTTTCCATCCCAGCCACCGGCGGCTGGCAGACCTGGTCCTACGTCGACGTGCCGGTGACACTGCGCGCCGGCGCGCAGCTCCTGACCCTGGCCTTCGATTCCCCCGGCTTCAACCTCAATCGCGTCTCGGTCGTCAGCGGTTCGACGACGACCACCAGCACCGCCGCAGCCTCCAGTAGTGGCAGCTCGGGCCCGTTCGGCGGGACGCCGTGGGCGGTCCCCGGCACCATCCAGGCCGAAGACTTCGACGAGGGCGCCGAGGGCGTGGCGTACCACGACACGACCTCCGGCAACAGCGGTGGGGCCTATCGCGGCACCGGCGTGGACATCGAGGCGAACAGCGCCGTCGGATACAACGTCGGCTGGACCAGCGCGTCCGAGTTCCTGAACTACACGGTCAATGTCGCGTCGAGCGGCAACTACACCGTCCAGCTCCGCGTCGCCTCGGCCACTGGCGGCTCGATGCGCGTCGGCTTCAACGGCTCTGGCGTCTGGACCGCAGTGCCGGTTTCGTCAACCGGCAGTTGGCAGAACTGGGCGACGGTGAACGTGCCGGTCACCCTCGCGGCCGGCCGGCAGCTGATGACGCTGATGGTGGACAGCGGCGCCATCAATCTGGACAAGGCGACGGTCGTCAGCGGCACCACCGCACCCACCACAACCTCCATCTCGAGCGGCAGCTCATCGACCAATACTTTCAGGATGATGACCTGGAACATCCAGCACGGCAACACCGCCTACGGCGCCTACGACCTCTCCTCGCAGGTGCAGTTCATCGCCAGCCAGCGGCCCGACGTGGTGGCGCTGCAGGAGGTGGAGACGTGGAGCGAGAACCAGCCGCAGCGCTACAAGCAGTTGCTGGAGCAGTACACCGGCAAGAGCTGGACGCTGGTGTGGGCGCCGGTCTCGAGCTCGTCGAGCACGGAGGGCAACGTCATCCTGACCTCGCTGCCGGTGCAGTCGCAGAACACCTACCAGATGCACGCGACCAGCGACTGGTCGCAGCTCTATTCGAACCGGTCGGTGGCCCAGGCGACGGTGCGCGTCGGCACTGTGGACGTGAATGTGTTCTCGACGCACCTCGACTACTACAGCACCAGCTACCGCACGACGCAGCTGCACCAGCTGATGACGTGGGCGCTGAACTTCGGCGGCGTGCGGCTGGTGGGCGGTGACTTCAACTCGTGGTGGGGCGAGTACTGGATCACGAACATGCAGACCCAATACACCGACACCTGGCAGGACTACACGGGGAGCAACCAGAACGGCTACACGGTGAACAACGCCGTGCGGTTCGACTACATCTTCCGCTCGATGGACGGCGGCTACCGTGCGACGCCGACCAACACCTTCGTCCCGGTGACGCAGCTCTCGGACCACAACCCGGTTGTGGCCGACTACAAGGTTCAGTAGTCGCACGTCGCACGTCGGCTCGAGTGCCGGGACAGCCGTCAACGCTGTCCCGGTGCTCGCAATCCCTTCACAGCACGACGACGCCGGGCTGCTGCCCGGCTCACTCGTGCGGCGGCGGGCTCGAGCGCTGCAGCGCCTGTCGAAGCGGCGGAATGAGCTGCGCAGTGAAGGCGGCCGCGCCGGCGTCGTTCAGGTGGAATCCGTCGCGAAAGAGCTGGGCGTCGAACGCCCCTGACACCACCGGGCGCAGGACCGGCACGCCGTGGGCAGCCGCAGCGGCCATCAGCCCGCCGGAGCCGTCGGCAGGATTGAGGAGCGGCGGAACCAGCAGCACGAGCTGGCTGCCGAAAGCGTCCGTCAGCGCGCGCAGGCGCGCCACACGTGCGGCCAGCACCGGGGTGACGTCGCTGTCCACCATCGGGCGGCGGTCGACCGCACTCGACGCGTTCATGAATGTCGCGAGATCTGGCATCAGGCGTCCGAGCACGAAGTTCCGCATCTCGACCCGCGCGCCCCAGAACTTGCTGACGCCCGCCACCATCAGGCTCGTGGCCTGCGTCGGATGCATGTCCAGATCGCGCGCCACCGCCGGCAGGTCGGCCAGGCTCATCATGTACTGCGCCGAGTAGTCGCCGCGGATGTTCGGGCTGAGCCAGTGACCGGTGCCCAGCATCACCACCACGACGTCGGGCCGTGCCCCCTCGCGGTACAGCCGTTTCAGCCCGTACAGCCAGTCGTAGTACACCGTCTGCTCGACCATGTAGCGCCGGATATCGACGCCGCTGGCGAGGCCCTCACGCAACTGGTCGAACCGGACGCCCTCATCGAGCAGCGAATTGCCGACCACCAGCACGTGCCGGCCAGGCATCCCGTCCTGACCAATCGCCACGGCCTCGGCATACTCCTGCACCATCCGTCGCTGGATGCGGCTGGCGCGATCGAGTCCGAAACGCGCTGCCACCTCGACACCGAGCGCAACGACGAGGCAGCCGGCGAGCAGCATCCAGGTAGCCCGTCGCAGGTGCGAGGCGGCGTGGCCGCGAGCCGGATCAGAAGCGGAAGTAGATGAAGGCATTGAGCTGGTTGGCCGCAAACACCGCCACCACGGCCATCATGGCGATGCCGAGGGCGACGCGGCGATTGTCGGCCGCGCCTTCGAAGGCATACTCCTCGCCACGCGACTCGTTGACGAGATCCATCACGAAGAGCGGAATCGCGAACAACGCGAGGAACCGCAGCGCCACCCCGTACTCCGGCGCCCAGGTGAGCGTGCCGAGCCCTCCGAGCATCGCGAAGGCCGCACCGACGCTCTCGGCGCGGAAGAAGATCCAGGCGAGGCAGACCAGGTGGAAGACCACGATGCGCGCCACCCACGGCCGCCACGCGACCAGCGTGCCGACCTGTGACCTGTGACTTCCGACCTCCCCGAGCTTTCGTTCGGCGGCGAGGCCCGCACCATGGATGCCGCCCCACACGACGAAGGTCCAGTTCGCGCCGTGCCACAGCCCGCCGAGCAGCATGGTCAGCATCAGGTTGCGATAGGTCATCGCTTCGCCGTTGCGGCTGCCGCCGAGCGGGATGTAGAGGTAGTCGCGCAGCCAGGTGCTGAGGCTGATGTGCCAGCGGCGCCAGAAGTCCTGCAGTGACGTGGCCAGGTACGGCTGCCTGAAGTTCACCATGAAGTGGAAGCCGAGCAGCTGCGCGCTGCCGCGCGCGATGTCGCTGTAGCCGCTGAAGTCGCCGTAGATCTGCCAGGCAAACGCATACGTCCCGAGCATCGTCGTCGCCAGGTTCGGTGGCCCGAGCCGGCCGGAAAAGACGGCGTCGGCCACCAATGCGCAGTTGTCGGCGATCACCGCTTTGCGAAAGAGGCCGGAGAGGATGAGGAGCAGTCCGTTGAAGAACTGCGACTGGTCGAATGTGCGTGGCGCCTGCACCTGCGGCAGCAGGTGGCCAGGCCGCTGAATCGGACCGGCGATCAGGTGCGGAAACAGGCTGATGAAGAGCGCGTACTCGATGAGCGAATCGGCCGGCTCGAGCTTCCGGTGATACACGTCGACGATGTAGGCCACTTCCTGGAAGGTGTAGAACGAGATGCCGGGCGGCAGCAGGATCTGGAGAGTCGTAATCGGCACGTTGTCGACGCCGAAGGCCGACAACACCCCGACGAACGAGTCGACGAAGAAGTCGAAGTACTTGAAGGCGGCGAGAAAGCCGAGGTTCACGACCAGTGACAGCGTGAGCAGCAGGCGGCGCCTGGCGGCATCCTCCGAGGCCGCGATGAAGCGGGCGCAGTAATAGTCGACGACGGTCGAGGCGGCGATGAGGCCGAGAAAGCGGACATCCCACCAGCCGTAGAACAGGTAGCTGGCGGCGAGCAGCATCCGGTTCTGGCTGCGCCAGCCGAGCCGCCAGTAGAGCAGCACGACCAGCGTCAGAAAGACCGCGTAGACAGGAGTATCGAAGAACATCGCGACTTACCGGCTGGGCACGCCCGGGGCAGCGGCCGGGACGTTGGGCGTATGCGACCGCGACGACCGGCGCTTCCAGCACTCGGAGAAGATCCCCAGGTACTGCAGCATCCTCAATTCCTCGATCATCAGCCCCAGGGCATCTGACCGGCCAACACGCCGCGCGTACTGCCACACCTGCGACGCGGCCTGACGATAGAGAAACCGCGGCACGCCGGCAATCCTCGGGACGCGGGCGAGATCGAGATCGGGAAACAGGTCGGCGAGCATCAGCGCATTGGTCTTGCCGTGCCAGTAGAACCACTGACGGAAGTAGCGCCGCGTCAGCCGTGACGCCGGGACGTAGTGGCGCACGGTCACCGCTGGATCATAGAAACCGGCATAGAGCCCGTGCCGCCGGAGCCGCGCGAAGATTTCGTGGTCCTCGCCAGAGATGAGGGTGTTGTTCACCTTGCCGAGGTCGGTGCGCCAACCGCCGATGGCCAGCAGGGCGCTGCGCGCGAACGCGAGGTTGGCACCGATCGGCAGCCGTTGACCGGTGTTCTCGGGCAGGTAGGCGGTCGGCACATCGCCGTAGTCGACAATGGCCAGCGGCCCCCAGATGGCGTGGGCCCGAGTCGTGAGCAGTTCTGGCGGCGGCACCTGGCCCCAGCGTGGCAGCACCTTGCCGAAGACGAAGGTCACCTCCTGCTCGCGGAAGTGCCGGACAATGCCGGTCAGCCACCCCTTCGCCGGCAGCACGTCATCATCGGTCAGTGCGATCACGTCGCCCTTCGCGTGCGCCAGGCCGCGATTGAGCGCGAAACTCTTGCCCTGCTGCGTCTCGCGCAGCGCCACCACCGGCACGCGGCTGTCGCGCGCCGCCTCCTCCAGCACCAGCGGCGTGTTGTCGGTGGAGTTGTTGTCGACGACGATGAACTCCACCGCGCAGTCGGGTGGCAGTTCGATGGCGCGCAGCGCCAGCAGCGTCTCGCGCAGCAGGCGCGCGCGGTTGTAGGTACAGATGAGGACCGACACCGACCCGACGGTCATGCGTGCCTCCGGGACGGCGGCACAGTGGCTGCGGCCTGTGTTCGAACAAGGCCCCACCGGCAGGCGGCGTAGCCGAGCGCGAATGCCGAGTCGAGGGCGCGGTCGACTGCAGCGGGCGTGCGTCCTTGCAGGGCGGACGTTGCGGCACCGGTCAGTCCGGACGCGAACTGCCGGAGAAGGTGCGCCGGCACCCCGAGCCATGTGCGGGCCTGACGCGGCGGCGCGTGCATCGTGGCGCTGGTGACGCCGGACCAGTAGAACCAGTGCAGGAAGTAGCGGACCCGCATGCGCTCGGCCGGCACCAGGTGCTGCACACGCGCCGCCGGTACGTAGAGCGCACCATAACCGGCACGCTGGACGCGATCGCACAGTTCGTGGTCTTCGCCGGAGAGCAGCGTGCCGCGCAGCTTGCCGAGGTGCGTCGCGTATCCGCCGAGTGCGTCGAGCACCGAGCGTCGCACCGCCATGTTCGCGCCGAGCAGCGTGCGCGGACCGAGCGCCGTTGCCGCCGTGCCGTAGTCGAGCAGCCCGAGCGGAGCCCCGAGCCGGCCGTGCCCCGCCAACTGCAGCCAGCGCGGCGCCGGCCGCTCCCAGCAGGGCTCCACGGGTCCGCCCACCAGGCCGAGGCGGCTGTCGGCCAACGCCGCTTTCAACTGCGAGAGCCAGTCGTCCGCCACACGCACGTCGTCGTCCGTGAGAGCCACGATGTCGCCCTTCGCCACGGCCAGGGCAGCCGCGACGGCAAACGATTTTCCCGGCGTTGGTTCGTGGAGCCGGACGAGTGGCACGGGGAAGGTGGGTGCGCAACGCCGCCACGACCGCGGCGGTGTGGTCGGTCGAGCCGTTGTCCGCAATCAGCACCTCATCGCCCGTCACGAACCGCTGCCGTGCCAGGTGCGCCAGACATTCTTCGAGGAGATCGGCGCGGTTGTAGGTCGCGATGATGATGCTCGCGGTTGTCGTCATGGCGTTTCGAATCAGCTGGCTTGAGGGGCGAGCGGCGTATTCGCCGGGGCATCGGCCCGCGTCGGCGCCGGACCGAACCACGCCTGCCGCAGGTAGCCGGCGAACCAGATCAGGCGGCCGCTGGCGCCGAAGCGGTCGGCGCGACGGCCGCGCGCTGCCGCTCTGAGGGCGTTGACGCCGTCGAGCAAGGCTTCACGCCAGAGGTAGCGCGGGGCACCCATCAGGCTCGGCATGCCGTCCGGCGTGTAGCTGTGATTGAGCCGGGCGACGTCGCGCCCGTTCTGGTGCAGCCACTTCCGGAAGTACTGGCGGTGGAGACGTTCCGTGCCGACCCGGTGGTGCACCACTGCCGTCGGTTCGTAGACGCCGGTGAAGCCGGCGCGCAGCATGCGCAGGAAGAATTCGTGGTCTTCGCCGGTGCGGAGCGAGCCATCGAGTTTGCCGAGGTCGGCGCGGAGGCCGCCGATTCGCCGCACCACCTCGCCCCGGACGGCCATGTTGGCGCCGATCGGCATGACGCGCGGCTGCGCCGCCGTGATCGGCACCCGTTCATCGCCGTTCTCCGGCACGGCAATCACACCGTAGAGCGACGGCGGCAGCCAGTCGGGTGGCTTGCTCTCCCACGCCGGCTTCACGCGCCCGGCGACGAAGTGCGCCCCGGTCTGGTCGAACGCGGCAGCGAGCCGCGTCAACCAGTCCGGATCAGCCACGACGTCGTCATCAGTGAGCGCCACCAGGTCACCCGTTGCGATCGCAAGGGCCTGGTTCACGGCGGCCGACTTGCCTGGCGTCTCCACGAACAGATAGCGCACCAGCGGCGCGCCGCACCGCCGTCCGAGGTTCGTCACCACCTCGGACGTGGCATCGGTCGAGCCATTGTCGGCCACGATCACCTCGAGCCGATTGGACGGCCAGTCCTGCGACGCAAGTGATTCGAGCGTCTGCGCCAGGAGGGCCTGGCGGTTGCGCGTGGCGATGACGACTGAGATCGTGTGCACGGTGTCGCTCACTTCGGAACGATGGTCGAGTCGTTCGTCACTGACCCCGGCGACGACGAGAGGTACGTGCTCGGGCTGAGGACGATCTGGTCGAACTGGACCCCGTCCTCACGGATCTGAATGCGGAGGGTATGCGACCCGCTGCTGGCGAAGCTGACCGTCGTCGCCTGTGACAGCCAGTAGGCGGTGTTCTGCCAGCCCCAGTTGTTCAGGCTGCTCGCCGACCCATTGGTCGCCAGGTTCACCATGAGCCCCTGGGTTGAGTTCAGCGGATACACCGGGGCGCCTCCCGACAGCGCGTCCGAGAACTGCAGCCAGACGGCGTCGTTGTACTTGCTGTTGCCCGTCGCCTTCAGGCGCAGCCACACGGTATACGGTGTATTCGCCTCGGCGTTGAAGGTGACATCGACGTAGTCAGCCGGCGACGCCAGCGGGTTGTTCGCGTTCGCCACGCCGTTGTCGGCCGTCACGATCTTCACGCTGCTCGGGGACGTCGCATCGGTACCCGTGACGAACGTGCCGTGCAGCGCGGCAGCCGGAATATCCGCCGCATAGATGACCACGTTCGACGCCGTCGGTGGCGGAGGCGGTGGCGGAGGCGGTGGTGCCGAGTCCGTAGTCGACCGACACGTTGTCGAAGGTCGACGTGTTCAGCGTGTTCACGTCGTGACTGGTCACGGCCAGACCCACCGAAGCCGAAGCTGGGATGGTGACGCTCGTGCTGCCCAGCGTGGTCCAGGTGCTGCCGTTGGCCGATACCGCGGCCGTGACGGTGCTGCCGGTCCGGCTCAATCGGAGCCAGGCGGGTGCCACCTGCGAACCATAGGTGACCAGCGTCGTGCTTGCGCCGGACGAGGCGCGCTTCATGAACTCCACGGTGCCGCCAGGTGTGATGTCGAGCAGCACGTGCGCGGCGTTCTCCGCGGTCGACTGACGCAGCATCAGGCCGGCCTTCGCCCACTGATGGGTGTTCTGGATCGCGGTCACCCGCGCCACGATCTGGAAGTCGCCGTTCGTCGGCTGCGACACGTACTGGAATGCGTCGGTCGTGCCCCAGATGTCCCCACCCGCGCCGGCCACAGTGAAGGTGCCGGACGAGAACGAGGCGCTCCCCTGCGATCCGGTGGCGCCGATATCCTGGTTGGTCCACGGCGCCGGCACGCTGCTCGGTGGCGGCGGGGGTGGCGGTGGCGGTGGCGTGCTGCCCGCCGCGATCGAGGCGTTGTCGAACGTCGACGTGTTCAGCGCACCGGTGTTGTGGCTGTTGACCAGCATGCCCATCGTCGCCGTCGTGCTCATCGAGGTGCTCGTAGAGCCGACCACCGTCCAACTGGCGCCGTTCGACGACACGGAGCCGGTGACGACATTGCCGGCCCGCGCGAGCTTCAGCCAGGCTGGCGGTGCCTTGGTAGCGCCGCCCAGGTAGGTGGTGGCGCCGTTCGTCGAGGTTCGGGTCATGAACTCGATGTCGCCGCCGGGCCGAACGTCGAGGATGACGTGTGCCGCGCCCGCAGCGGTGGACTCGCGCAGCATGATGCCCGCCTTCGCGAAGGCGTTCGTGTTCTGCATCGAGGCGACGCGAGCCACGATCGTGGCATCGCCACTCACCGATTGGTAAACGTAGCGGAACGCATCAGCCGAACCCCAGATGTCGGCGCCGGCTCCTGACACGCTGAAGACGCCGTTCGAGTAGGACGCGGAGCCGGGCGTGCCGACAGCGCCCACGTCCTGGGTGAGCCACGGCGACGGCACGGAACCGCCGGTCGGCGGCGGGGTGGTGCTGGCAGCCGTGGTGAACGACTGCGGCGAGGTCGAGGCAATCAGCGCCGGGTTGCGCGGCGTCGCGTTCGTGCGGGAGACCACCCTCCAGTAGTACGTGGTGTTCCCGGCCAGGGGGGTGGACGGCGTGAATGAGTAGGTGGTCGGGGGATTGTTCACCAGCTCCGCCGGCACATTGCCCACGAACGTCATCGCGCCGCTCGACGTCCCGAGGTAGACGTCGTAGCTCGTGGCAAACACCGCGCGGTTCCAGGTAAGCGACGTCGTGGTCGGTACGGCGGTCGACCCCGAGGCCGGCGACGCAGGCGACGGCGCATCGGGCCCCTGCGGAACAAAGTCGGTAAAGCCCACCGTGTCGGTCCACATCGCCTGGAACCGGTCCTTGATCGCCGAGTGAATGGCCGGCTTGGTGGCGGCCGGCAGGAAGTAGTTGTGATCGCGCTGCCAGGCGCCGGCGAAGTTCGACGACGCGATGGTGGCGATACTGGAGGTGATGAGCAGCTTCATGTGCGTCAGCCCCGTGTGCTTACGCATCTTCAGCGGGACGCCGGCTGCCCAGAGCTGGTCGACGTACGCGTGCGTCAGCCAGAACTCGGGCCACTTGCGGTTGAGATACTCGGCCGGCTCGATGATGATCCGCATCGGCAGACCGGCCGCGTTCTTCGCCAGCAGCGCCTGGGTGATGTTCTCGACAGTCAGGCGGTAGATGACGAAGTCGAGGGCGGTCTGCTCGTCGTTGATGGCGCTGACCAGCCGGTTGTTGAACACGGCACCCTGACCCCAGACCATGTCTGGCGGCATCGGGTTGTCGGGCTCGAGCCGCGCGGTGTTGATCACCATCGGCGCACGCGTCGGGTACGTCGTCGTGTAGTCGGAGCAGGCGCTCTCGCTCGCGCAGGCGTCGTCCCAGTTCTTGAAGTAGGGCGCGCTGGGGACGAGGCTCTCCGGCTCGGGGTCGACGTCGTGCCAGTACTTGTCGAACTTGGTCTTGAAGGCGCCGACGAGGGCCGGATCGGTCGTGAAGAGGGCGAGTTCGTCCTTGTAGTTGGTGGACGAGTACGGCGTCAGCTCGAACGGCGTGTAGTTGGGCGAGCCGAAGGCCACGAGGTTCTGGCCGACGAAGATCGTCGCCTTCCAGTGGGCGATCTCGGGATACCAGGTCGGGTGGTAGCGCAGACGGATCGGCACCCCCTGGCTCGCGAGGTAGTAGAACGTGTTCTTCGTGTTGAGGTCGATCTCGAAGATCGACCCGCGGTCGCCGATCAGCCGCACCGGCACCCCCGCCTTGAAGCGGTTCACCAGCGCCGTGTAGACGGTGCTGTCGGTGAGGTACCAGGCCGCCATGTCGATGCGCACGGTCTCGGCGTTGATGCGCTGCACGAGTTGTGCGGCAATGTCGTCCACGGCTGAGAAGTACACCTGGTCGGCGGCCGACAGCGGGCGCGCCTGCAGGAGAACAGACGACAGCGCCAACAGGCACAGGGCCACGACCCTGGACAGGCGCTGCGCGAGCGGTCGCGAATGGCGGACGGACGCCGTCCGCGCTGAATGGACTGATACTTCGATCACGATTGCAGGCTCCGCGCGAGGGACGCGATCGACGGTGCCGATCGCCTGATGGCAGAAACGCCGGCCTCGGCCGGCAGGGGACACTCGAGCAGGTCGTAGATGCACTGGACGGCACGTTGCGTGGCCGATCCCGGGCAGTAGAAGAGCTCGTTCGACACGGCGTACCGTTCGTCGTGATGCAGGCGCGGCGCGTCGAGTGCGGCGGCAACGGTCTGTCGGATCTGGTCGCGGTCGTAGGCCACAAACGCCGCACGGCGGAGCATGTCGACCTTGTCAGGGTTGACGCGCGCGTGCGTCGAGCAACCCGGGACTGTCGAGGACGACGATCGGACGGTCGAGCAGCATGAACTCGAAACCGACCGAGCTGTGGTCGGTCACGAGCAGGTCGGCGGCGTGCAGCCACGGCGAGGCGTCGGCATCCTGCACCAGCTTGGCGCCATGGATACGGCACAGGCGCAGCAGCTCGGCTCTCCAGTCGACGCCGCCCGACCCTCGAGTTTCAGCATCGTACGAACGGTCGTGTAGCTTCACGATGACGTTGACGTCGAGCCGGCCGAGCGCGGCAATCACATCCCGGCCCATCGTGTTCAGCGACGAGTAGGGCGACCACGTCGGGGCGTAGAGCACGGTTGGCCGCGACCGGTCCAGCCCGACGGAGGCGAGTGTGGCGGTTCGATCGAGGGAGCCGTCAACCAGGCAGTCGACCTTCGGATAGCCGATGAGTGCGGCCTGCGGCGAATCGGCATCGATCAGTCCCGGCTTCGGCGTACCGGCGCAGGCGATCGCGGTTCGGGAACAGCAGACGGTCGAAAGTCGCTACCACGGGCGCAATACGGACCGGCGCGTCGAGCCCGTACTTTCCGGCGACGCCGTGGAAGAAGTGTACGCGCTTGGTGCGGCGCGGCAGCCACGTCATGTTCCAGAAGTCGGTGTTCACGTAGCCGTCAAAACGCGACCAGCGAATCGTCGAGGCGTCGAGCACATTCCTGGTGATGCCAGCCGAGGCGAGCAGCGTCTTCGTGTCCCACGACCGGTCGCTGCTGGTGAACCAAAACTCGAGCCGCGGGTCCTGCTCGAGCTGCTTGAGCACCGGTCCGAACACGGCGAGGCTCATCGGCGACGCCGCCTCGAAGAGCACTTGCAGCGGCCGTCCTGGCCGGCTTGACAGCGTGGCGTCGAGGGCATGCGCCGCCGACGCGACCGAGGTCCTCAAGCGCCGGTAGAAGGTGTCCTGCAGCAGGCTGCGCACCTCGGGAGCGGGCGGCAGCGTGGTGTTCGCCCGAGAAGCGACCGCACGTACGGCCGCCAGCGGTGCGCGCACGCGGCCTACGGGATGCGCGCTGGCCAGCCGGGCGCACCATTCGCGCCAGGCCGTCTCGGGCGGCAGCCCGACATCGAGCGGACCCATCGCCTGCGCGACGTCACGCCGGATTGCGAGCGAGGAGACACGCAGCGGCGACCCGACGCCGCTGAACCCGGCTGCTGCCGGCGCGGTCGCCGCCTCGAGCGGCACCCGATCGGCAACATCGAGCAACCGCGCACTGGGGGAGTGTGCAGCGACGGTATCGCCAAGCAGGAGCGCTGTTTCCGGCCAGGTGCGGAAATAGCGTACGATGCGGTCGAGCGCACGCGGCAGCAGCAGGTCCGTGGGTTCGAGCAGCACGAGGAGGTCGTCGTTTGCGCACTGGAGCGCGGTGTTCCAGGCCTGGGTGAGCCCCGCATGAGTTTGTCGGCAGCAGACTACGCCAGGTCCGTGCACCGAGGCCCGCTCCACTGTGTCGTCGGTCGAGCCATCGTCCACGACGAGCACGCTGAAGTCGCGCCACGTCTGGGTGGTCACCGAGGCCAGGGCTGCGTCGATCGTCTGCCCGGCGTTGTGCGTGGCTATAACTACGGACACCTCAGGCATCGTCTGCGGCTCACCTCAACCATCGCTACAGCAACGACAGTGCCGGAACGGTACGGCTGTCCGTGGATAGACACGGCCGTTTTATGGAGATCAAGCGGCCCCGGCTACGGCGGTCCGGCCGTGCCCGGTGCGAGGTACGGAAACGGATTTCCCAGGTTCGGAACTGAGGGCACGCGCCGCACGCAGGCGAGCCAGCACCATCTCGCGGCTCGCGACGATGAGCGCCAGCAGGTAGTAGAAGGTCCAGTTGTAGGCGACGGACGCGAAAAGCGAGCAGACGAACCAGCCCAAGAAGCCCGGCCGTCATCGCGACCGAGTGGCTGCGCATGGCGAGCCGGTCGTCTGTCGGCATTACGGCGGCCAGTCGGTCGAGCTGGCCGCGGCCGGTGCCGCGCTCGAGCAGGCGTCGTGACGTCCGGGCACCCACGCCAGCGCTCGCCACGAGGAAGAGGAAGGCGGCGAGGCCGAAGATGCCGGTCTCGGCTGCGACCTGAATCGGCGCGTTGTGGGTCTCCTTCCAGGCTTCCTTGCGGCCGGGCGGGTTGTAGTTCTGGAACTGGCCGGCGCCGATGCCGGTCAGCGGGTACTCGGCAAAGGCCTGCACCCCTTCCTTCATCACCGTCCAGCGCGCCTCGCGGGTGCCGGTGAACTCCTGCTTGTCCTTCTTGTCGTCGACGATGCTGGCCATGCGCTCCCAGAACGAGGCCGGCATGAACGGCGTGGCGCAGAGCACGGCCACCACGGCGATGGTGCCGAATCCGGGGCGCACCTTCTTGCCGAGCATGATGAGCGTGAGCAGCATGATCGCCGAGCCCGAGGAACCCGCCGCGCGACTTGGTGAAGACGATCGTGGCCAGCATCAGCGCCGGCCGCTGCGCGGCCAGCAGCCGCTTCGGCGTCGAGAAGCGGCGCGACAGCGCAATCACCATCGCCGCCGGCATGAACGTCACCATGTTCATCGCCAGGTCGTTGGGATTGCCGAAGATGCCGCCGATCGGCCCGGCGAGCCTGTTGCCCTCGACCAGGTTCAGCCCGCGGGCGTAGTCGGCAACCGACCGCGCCGCGATGTAGCCGCAGGCAGATGACGATCAGCCAGGTGATCTGCTCGATCCGCTTCGGCGTCGTCAGCGTGTTCATCATCAGGACGAAGATCGACGAGCAGCTTCATGTAGGAGTCGGTGAACAGCCCCAGGGCGCCGCCCGGCCAGATGGAGAACGGCACGGTCAGCAGGATGACCGCGCCAAAGGCAATGAGGGCGGTGGTTTCAGGCGTGACGCGGAACACCGGCTGGCGGCTGCTCAGCCGGTGCAGCACCATCGGCGCGATGCCGATGATGGCGCAGAGTTCGGCGAGGTGGAACGGGTTGAGGAACGTGAGCGTGTCCTGCGGACGCGTCATCAGCACGGCGGTGAACGCCAGCAGGCCGGTGTAGCCCCAGTCGCGCGGTTCGTTGTAGGCGACCGTCGCGAAGGTCGGCTCGTTCTCGCTGCGCGATCGCGGCCTCGACAACCTGCGGCGTGACGGCACGGTGCCGCCACCGAGATTGAACGTAAGGCGTTCACGGGCGCTCAGCGCTCATCGCCACACCCTCCTGCCGAGCAGCGCCGCTCCGGCACCGGCCACCGCCGACACGTTCATGATCACGATGGTGAATGCGACGGCACCGCGTGCGCTGCAGGCACCGACTGCGGGCCGTTGCGGACGCGCCGTGCCAGTGGTCGAGCCACGCACCGTAGCCGCCGTGCAGATAGAACGCCGCCTGCGCGAACAGCGCCGTGGCGTAGAACAGCGACGTGCCGGCCAGCGCCAGGCTGGCGGCAAACAGCACGAGCAGCGCGTAGGGCACCATCAGACGGCCCACCTTGTGCGAGATGTACTGCAGCCAGACCGGATTGAGGAACGGCACGAGCAGCCGCGGCTCGAACCAGAGAATCTGGACGTTGCCGGCGAGCGTGCGGATCTTGCGGCGCGTCTCGGCCTCGGCATCTTTGGCGGTGGCGTCGAAGGCGTGCGCCGTCGGTTCGAAGACGACGCGGTGGCCCGCCAGCACCGCCCGCATCGGCGCCAGCACATCGTCGAGCAGCGCGCCGGGGGCAGCGGCCGCCACAGCGAGCGCCGCAGCGCGTAGATCGCGCCGGTGGCGCCGAGCATGGAGCCGACCGGCTCTCGAGCCGGCGCAGCAGCTTCTCGTATCTCCAGTAGGCGCCCACGCCCTCGCCAACGCTCGAGGATCGTACGGCGGTCGTAGGCGTCGCCGCTCGGGGCCGGCCAGCCCGAGGTGCCGGCGCGACGGTCGAGTCCGTCGCGCCGTCCGGCCGCAGTTCCGCGCCGAGGATCAGCTCGCCGCTGACACCCCCGACGTTCGACGTCGGCGAATGGCGCGGCCAGCGCGCGCAGCGCGTCGCCGGCGAAGTTCTGCCGTGCGTCCGCGAACACGAGCAGGTCGCCGGTGGCGCGGGCGACGCCGGCGTTGAGCGCCGCGGCCTTGCCGGACGGCGGCAGCGACACCAGCTGCACCGCCGGGCCGAACGCGTCGGACGCACGCTGGCCGTGTCGTCGGTGGAGCCGTCCGAGACGACGATGATCTGGCGACGCTCGGCCGGGTAGTCGAGCGACAGCAGGTTGTCGAGGCGTCCCGTCGAGACGCCGCGCTTCGTTGCGCGCGGCGAGGATGATGGAGAGCGACGGCGGGCCGGACGCGAGCCGTCGCGGCCGGCGGCGCGGCTCCGCGCCCTTCAGGCGCGACCCACAGCATCAGGAGCAGCGCGTACCCGACGTACACGTACGCGATGAACAGCGCCGACACCCAGAATGCCGTGCGCATGAGCCCTACGCCGCCTCTTCCGCGCGTCGGCTGCACCGGCGGCTGCAGGCCACCGTGCGCCGGCGCGCCCGAGCCGGAACACGTGCGGATGCTTCTGCTTGATCGCGTTGCGCGAGTCGACGACCAGCGACGCCGCGTGCGGCGAGCGCCTCGTAGTCGATCGAGGTGTGGTCGGTGAGGATCGCCACGCAGTCGACCGATGCCAGCGTCGCGTCATCGAGCGGCACCGACGTCAGGTCGCGACCGCCGTGCCACGCGCGCGCCGCCAGCGTCGGCACGAACGGGTCGGTGTAGCTCACCTCGCGCGCCCTTCTCGTGCAGCAGGCTCATCACGTCGAGCGACGGGCGACTCGCGGATGTCGTCGATGTCGCGCTTGTAGGCGACGCCCACCACGAGCACGCGCGAGCCGTTGAGCGACTTGCGCTGCGGTGTTGAGCGCGTCGCCGATCTTGTCGACGACCGCTTGCGGCATCGAGCCGTTGACCTGGCCGGCCAGCTCGATGAAGCGGGCCTCGAAGCCGGTCTGCTTCGCCTTCCACGACAGGTAGAACGGATCGATCGGGATGCAGTGGCCGCCGAGGCCGGGACCCGGGTAGAAGGGCATGAAGCCGAACGGCTTCGTCTTCGCCGCGTCGACCACTTCCCAGACGTCGATGCCGAGCTTGTCGCACATCAGCGCGATCTCGTTGACGAGCCCGATGTTCACGGCGCGGAACGTGTTCTCGAGCAGCTTCACCATCTCGGCGACGCGCGGCGAACTGACCGGCACCACCGTCTCGATGGCCGACGAGTAGAGCGCCTGCGCCGAGTGCGCTGCAGGTCGGCGTCATGCCGCCCACGACCTTCGGCACGTTCTGGGTGTTGAAGCGTCGGGTTGCCGGGATCGACGCGCTCCGGCGAGAAGGCGAGGAAGAAGTCGACGCCCGCCTTCAGCCCGGTGCGCTCGAGCATCGGCTGCACGAGTTCCTCGGTCGTGCCGGGATAGGTCGTCGACTCGAGGATGACGAGCATGCCCCGGATGCAGGTGCTCGGCGATGGCTTCCACCGCCGACACGACGTACGACATGTCGGGGTCCTTGGTCTTGCGCAGCGGCGTCGGCACGCAGATGTTGACCGTGTCGAGCTCGGCGACCGCGCTGTAGTCGCTGGTGGCGCGCAGCCGCCCGGCGCCGACGAGGTCGTGGACGTCGGCCGTCGGCACGTCGGGGATGTAGGACTCGCCGGCTGTGATCGACGCGATCTTCCGCGGGTCGAGGTCGAGGCCGACGGTCTCGAAGCCGCTTCGCGCAAATTCGACGGCGAGCGGCAGACCGACATAGCCAAGTCCGACGACACCGACGCGGGCGGTTCGTGTAGCGATGCGACGACGCAATTCCTGGGCAACTGGTGACATGAGCAGGGGGACCTCCTAGTCCTCGAAGACGGGTTTGGAATCGCCGAACAGCGTCCGGCGGAGCCGGCTCCACAGGCTGTCGGGCGCAGGCGCGGCAGGCGCGGCCGCGGCGGCATGACGATGCGCTGCGGCGACAGGGACGCGCAGCGGGCGCGTCTGCGAGCGCCGCCTGAGCGCGCGACGCAGCGGTGGACGACGCGGCGCTGGATGGTGACGGGGCCGCGAACGGCGCGGCGGGCACGGGCTTCGTCGCGGCCGGCGTGACGTGGCCACTGGCCGGCGGCCACGACAGCTCGCCATGCAGCGGCGGGTCGCCGGCGGTGTGCTCGGAACGGAGCTTCAACAGCCGGTATTCCTCGTTGATGACCCGCTGCTGGGCGGCCAACTGGCGCTCGCGTTCGGCCACCCGCAGCTCGCGGGCGCGCAGCTCTTCGTCGCGCGCCGCCGACGGAAGCGCTGGCTGCTGGCAGCGGTGCCGCCCGGCGGCCGCGATCGGCCGGCTGTATGCACGCCGGTGGCCTCGAGTTCCTCGATGGCGTCCTGCGTGAGATCGACCGAGATGCTTCGCTGCTCTTCGCCGTAGCCGAACAGCAGTATCGCGTCGGCGATGACGTTGATCGTGCGCGGGATGCCGTCGCTGTGCATGTGGATCAGATCGGTGACATCCGCGAGAACTCGAGCGGTGCACCGATGGCCGCACGCCGCAGGCGATGGTTCACGTAGGCGGCGGTGTCCTGGCTGTCGAGCCCCTGCAGGTGATAGCTGACCGTGACCCGCTGGCGCAGCTGCTCGAGCTCCGGGCGCTGCAGCAGGTCGCGCAGGTTCGGCTGGCCGATGAGGGCGATCTGGATCAGCTTCGACTTCTCGGTCTCGAGGTTCGAGAGCATGCGCACTTCCTCGAGTGCGGCGAGGCTCAGGTTCTGCGCCTCGTCGATGACGAGCAGCGCCAGGCGCCCCATGGCTCGCTGATCGACCAGGTAGCGCGCCAGGTTGCGCAGCAGCACCGGCTTGCCCTGCTGCGGCAGCGGTTCGAGCCCGAAGTCGAGCATCACCGCCTCGATCAGTTCGCGCGCATCGAGCATCGTGTTCATCACGCGCGACACCGACGTCTGGTGGTCGAGGCTGCGCAGCGCGGTCTGCAGCAGCGTGGTCTTGCCCGAGCCGATCTCACCGGTGATAACGATGAAGCCGGCGTGCCCTTCGATGCCATACCGCAGGTAGCTGAGCGCCTCCTTGTGGACGCGGCTCGGGTACAGGTAGTCGGGGTCGGGACTGAGCGAGAACGGTCGCTCCCTCAGGTTGTAGAAACGTTCATACATGTAGCTGCGTCCTTCCGGCGGCCGGTGCGGCCGGGTGCCGCGAAGCCGGTCGGCTTCGATCGCCGGCAGCACGTCGCCGCAGGCTCGCCAGTAGTCCTCGGGGAAATCGATTTCGATCCACGGATAGCCGCGGCTGTCAACGGCGTGCAGGGGCCGCAGGGCTGCGACGGCGGCAAACGCCCGCGGCAGCCACTCGCTGCACCTGGCCGCTCGAGACGAGCTGCGTCATCTGCTCAATCAGGGCGGCGGCGCCGTCCGGTCCGAAACGCGCGATGCCGATGTTCTCGGCGTCGCTCACGTCCTCGGGCAGCGTCTTGGCGATGTCCTGCACCAGGCCGCGCCGGATGCAGACCTTCATCTCCTCGTCGCCGTACGCGGTGCCGTCACGCCGTGCCGACACCAGCAGCGCATCGTCGACGCGGGCGGTCAGCAGGTCGTGCAGCAACTGCGGATGGAAGAGCACATCGCAGTTCAGGACGATGAAGCCGTCGCGCAGCTGCTCGCGCGCGAGCCACAGCGAGTACAGGCTGTTGGTCACCGCATAGCGGGCGTTCTGCACGAAGTCGACGCGCCGCGGACAGGCCTGCCGGACCTGGTCGGCGGCGTAGCCGGTGACGACTGTGGTGCGCGTGATACCGGCCTTCTGCAGCGCGTCGAGCTGACGATCGAGCAGCGTCCGGTCGCCGATGCGGGCGAGGCACTTCGGCCGCTCACCGATCACCCCCCGCAGGCGTCCACCCTGTCCGGCTGCCAGGATGACCGCCCTCACAACGGCTCCTCGGCCGGCCGAAGTCGATTGATGCGGAGCATCTGTCCGAGCTTCTCCAGATAAAAGGCGCGTTCCACCACGCTGATGCTGAACAGCAGGAACGTCGCGCCGTAGACGAGACCGGCTGCCGCGCACTCGAGGCCGATGGCGAACAGGTTCACCGGCACCAGCGCCCGCGTCGCCAGGATGAACGCGGCCATCACCACGCCCGGCCACACGGCTGGCCAGACGCCACGTGCCACTGCGGTCGAGACCGGCAGTTCGACCCGACGGCAGGCCGAGCGGAAAGAGCAGCAGGATGCTCGCGACGCCAACCGGTACCAGCGTGCCGAGGGCCACACCGGCCAGCCCGAACGGCTTCACCAGCGCGACGCTCAGCGCCACGTTGCAGAGCGCCGTGCCGATGTTGGCGGCGGCGACGACGCGGTGCGAGCCGGCACCCTTGAACACGGTCATGCCGGTGGCATTGCCGACGCGAATCATCACCACCACCGACAGCAACTGGAGGATGAGGATGCTCCCCGCAAAGTCAGCTCCGACCCACGCCGTAACCAGCGGGCCGGCGAGCAGCATCATCGCCACCGACATCGGCACCACCGTGGCCAGCGACAGCTTCGTGCCCTCGATGAAGATGCGCCGCAGCCGATCGACGCGCGCTGCGGTGTCGTTCTCCACCACCGCGGGAAAGAGGATGTCGTTCAACTGGTTGGCGAGCCGCTGCGACAGCTCGGCCAGCCGCTGGGCGATCGCCCAGACGGCAACGGCCGTCGTGTTCATGAACGCGCCGATGACCAGCGCATCAACCGAGTAGTTCAGCTTGTTGGCCCAGTCGATGACCGCCATGTGGATGCTGAACCCGGTCACCTCGCGCAGGCGCTCGCGACGGAAGAGGGACGCGCTGATGCGCAGCCCCGGAAAGACCCGATACGCGTTGGCGCGATAGACCCACAGTGTCAGAACGCGAACGGCCGTCATTGCCACCACGAGCTCGACCAGGCCGTACCCGGCGAGCAGCACCAGCACGTTCACTGCGGCGGTGACGACACTGCTGGCCGTGCCGACCAGGTTGTTCAGGTCGTAGCGCTGGAAGCCGTTGATGACGCCGCCAAAGACGCTGAAGGCTGTCGAGGCCGCGACGTTCAGCGTGACGACGAGCAGGACGATGCGCGCGAGGTGCGTCTGGTCGGGCGTCAGGTGGAACACCCGTTCGATGAAGACAGCCAGGAGGCCGGCCGCCCCGTACATGACGCAGGCGGCGAGGACGAACACGAAGAACAGCGTGCTGAGGATCTCGTTCAGCGAACGCGACGTCGCGCCGCGTCCGGTACTGGGCCACGAACTTCACCAGCGCGCCCGAGTAGCCCATGTCGAGCACGCTGAAGTAGGCGGTGACCGAGGCGGCAAGCATCCACAGCCCGTACGCCGACGTGCCGAGGTGGGCGATGTTGAACGGCAGGATGAGCACACCGAGGATCGCTTCAGCCGCGATCGCGACGTAGCGCGTCGACAGGTTGCGCGCAACGACGACCGAGCCGTCCGCCTGCTGCTCGCCGAGCAGCGCTGCGTCGTCGCGTGTGCTCACTTCGCGCCCTTGGCAGAGAGGATCACCTTCACCGTGTCGACGACGATTGTCAGGTCGAACACGATTGACAGGTGCTTGATGTAGTACAGGTCGTAGCGCAGCTTCTCCATGGCGTCTTCCACGGACGAACCATAGCGGTACTTCACCTGGGCCCAGCCGGTGACGCCTGGCTTCACCGCGTGCCGTTCCATGTAGAACGGGATCACGGCCGCCAGTTGCTCGACGAAGAAGGGGCGCTCGGGCCGTGGACCGACGAAGCTCATGTCGCCGCGCAGCACGTTCCAGAGCTGCGGCAGCTCGTCGAGCCGCGTCAGCCGTATGAATCGGCCGATGCGCGTGACCCGATCATCGCGGTCGGTTGCCCACACGGGCGTGCCGCTCTCTGCGTCGGTGCGCATCGAGCGGAACTTGCACAGCGTGAAAATGCGGCCGTTCTCGCCAACCCGCTCCTGGCGATAGAGCACCGGCCCCGGCGATTCGAGGCGGACCGCGAGGGCCGTCAGTGCCATCAGCGGCGCTGCCATCAGCAGGCCGAACGCCGCGAGCAGCAGGTCGACCACCCGCTTCACCGCGCGGGTGGTGCGCGACGCGCGGAACCCGTCGGAGAAAATCAGCCAGCTTGGCTTGATCTCGTCGATCAGGATCTTGCCGGTCAGCCGCTCGTACATCGTGGCCGCGTCCTCGACACGGACGCCCGACATCTTGGCCTGCAGTAGCTCGCGAATTGGCATGCGGCCGCGACGGTCCGACATGCTCACCACTACACGATCGACGTGCTGGCGGCGAATGAGGTCGGTCAGCTCGGAGGTGGTGCCCACCACATGCGGCGCGTTACTCACCGGCGCGTCGTCGACGAAGCCGACGACGCGGTAGGGGTAGTCGTGCTGCGAGCTGATGAGATCGGCCACGGCGCGCGCCGTCTGGCCGGTGCCCAGCATCAGCACGCGTTCCTCGAGATGCGAGTCGCGGGTGACGCCGTCGAAGGCCAGGCGCCAGGCCGGCACGGCGATGAGCAACAGGCCGAGCGCCGTCAGGAACGTGCCGCTGCCGATGAGGACGCCCGGCGCGAGCAGCGACAGGATCGCCAGGACCACCGCCACCGCACCTGCGCCCTGGAGGATGCGCACCGCCAGTTCGGTGGTCGAGTGGACGATGGTGAGATCGTACAGGTCGTTGTAGTAGAAGCACAGCTCGCAGAGGGCGGTGACGAGCACCACGCGCCACACACCGTTGATGGCGGCATCGAACGAGCCGTGCATCTGCGCGGCCAGCAGGATGGCACCCGTGATCAGCACCGTTTCGAATCCGAAGACGGTGAGGCCCCTGCCCGAGACGTGACGATTGAAGACCTGCATCGCGTATGTCCAGCCGGCGCTAGGCCTGGCCGGCCTCGTTCAGCACGAAGCCGAGCATCTTCGCCGCATCGATCGAAGACACC
Source organism: uncultured Acidobacteriota bacterium (assembly GCA_963722395.1). Lineage (GTDB taxonomy): Bacteria > Acidobacteriota > Vicinamibacteria > Vicinamibacterales > CAVVIG01 > CAVVIG01. The sequence goes on from CAVRLS010000004.1 coordinate 452,567, forward strand.
GCCTCGAGGATGGCTGGCTTGGTGGTGACGCCGGCGCGCACGACCAGCAGCACCCGGTCGACGAGATGGGCAAGGATGCTGACGTCGGCAAGCGGCGTGGCGGGTGCGGCATCGACAAGAATGCGATCGAACTGCGTCCGCAGCGTCTCGAGCGTCCGCCGCATGGCGGTGGTGCCGAGCAGTTCCGCCGGGTGCGTCGGCACGTGACCAGCCGGAAGCACCGTGATGTGGTGCTCTTCGAGCGTCACCAGCGCCTCTTCGAGCGTGGCGCGGCCGGCCAGCACGTCGCACAGGCCGGGGCCATCAGGAAGCCCGAAGATGCGCTGCATCTGCGGATGGCGGAGGTCGGCGTCGACGATGCAAATGCGCCGTTGCGGCTCCTGCGCCATCGCCAGGCCGAGGTTGCCGACGGTGAGCGTCTTTCCTTCGCCACGGCCAGGGCTGGTGATGAGCACCACGTTGATCGGGGCCATCGTGTCGGCGTGAAGGATGCGCGTGCGCAGGCCGCGATACTGCTCGGCAACGGCGTCGTTCGCGGACGCGCTGGTTATCAGGAGCGGATCGAGATGCGCGCCACTCACGACCCGCGCCGGAGTCAGCGACGGTGCCGGGGCCGCGACGGCCGGGGCGGCGGGTGCCGCGTAGCTGTGCTGCGGCGGGCCGAATGCCGGCAAGCCAGGCTCGGGCATCGGCATGGTGCCGACACCGACGTCGGTGCGCACGCGCCGGACGGAGCCTTCGCGCTCGGCCTTGTCGAGGATGTTCTGGATACGCGTCGTCATCGTCTGTCCTTTCAGGCCCGGACCGTCTGGATGCGGGCGACTTCACCGAGAACCGGCAGCTGGAACTCGTCGCGCAGGTCACGCACGTCGTGTACCGAGCGGTCCAAGTACTCGCGGCCGAGCGTGGCGCCAACCCCGAGGCAGAGCCCGGCCGCCACGGCGATGAGCATTACCCGCCACGGCACAGGTGTGATGGGCTCCGACGGCATTGATGCCGGGTAGAGCACGGTGAACTGCTCGCCGCTGCGGTCGAGCTCGACACTCTGGGCGATCGAGGCGGCGTGCAGCTTGGACGACAGCTCGGAGTACTGCTGGCGTTCGAGGTCGTAGTCTCGCTGCACGGCGGCGAGCTGCTGCTCAACCCGCGGCGCCCCTTCGACGCGCGCCTGGTAGCTGCCAATCTGCCGTCGCAGGTCGCCCTCGGAGCGCTGCAGGTCGCGGATGCGCAGGCGGGCCATCTCGCGGTCGGCGGTCAACTGACGGAAGCTCGGGTCGAGCGCGAGCTGCGCCAGCCGGTCCGACACCGGCTTCGCGCGCTCGGCCTCGGCGTCGAGACGAGCCGCTTTCAGATCTTCCTCGAGCCGCTGCACTTCCGGGTGCTTCGGCGTGTAGATGGTGCGAGCCTCGGCGAGATCGCGCTGGAGCTGCAGGACGCGGCCCTCCGGGCTTTGCCCCTGGGCGCCACCCACCGGTCCTGGTGAGACGATGACGTCGGCGCTGCCCTGGCGCGCACCCTCGAGCTGGCGTTCGATCATCGACAGGCGATCCTGCTCGCCGCGGAGCGCGGTCGCGTTGGCTTCGAGCTGCTGGCGCAGCCCGGACAACGTCGAGAGGTTGGCCTGGGTCTGTTCCGGCAGTTGGCCCATGAACGATTCCTTCGCCGTCCGCAGACGTGCCTCGAGCTCGGCGAGGCGTCGCTGGCTTTCCTTCAGCTGGTTCTCGAGGAACGCCGAGGTGCCCACTGCGTTCGCGGCTCGCCGCTTCGAGCTCTCGTCAACGAAGACCGAGACCAGCCGGTTGGTGACGCGCTGCGCGAGCACCGGCTGCGGATCGCTGAACGAGACGAGGAAGGCGTCGAGCCGCCGCGGCTCGTTCACATACGCCACCGGGTCGGGCACGGCGATGGTGATGTTGCTGCGCATGCGTGACAGCAGGCGCTCGTCGCGGGCATCGCCCAGTTGTTCCTGCTCAGCGACCCGGCCCAGGATGCCCGAGGCGAGGAGCTGCTGGGACAGCACGCGGAGACGCTCCTGGTTGTCGAACTGCGCCGCCTGGTTCACCAGGTTCGGCGAGACGACGGGCGCAGCCACGGCGAGCGTGGCCGTGGAGCGGAATTCCTTCGGCAGCACCTTGAGCAGCACAAGGCCGACGACGACCGCGGCAACGAACGGCGCGATGAGCCACCACTTGCGGCGGCGAAACACGTGGAGATAATCGAGCGGATGCAGGCGTGGTGTGGTGTCGTCCATCAGCGGATCCTCAGAGGAGTGGCGGTGATCACCTGGATGCCGAACTGGTTGCGATTCAGGCGGCCGCCGGGGCGGTCGATGTTCTGCTGGGTGCGGCCGAAGAAGCCTTCGACGCGGAGCCACGGGCGCACGGCGTAGCCGGCGACGCCGCCAGCCCAGATCGAGGTGAGCGGCTGGTTGAAGTCGGACAGTGGCTCGTTGCGGCGCCAGGATAGCGTGCCCTGGGTGTAGGTCCGTCGTCCGAGCGGCAGGCGTACGCTGCCGGTCAGCTCCTCGTTCGCGAGGGTGCCGCCGCCGCCGTAGGACGGCACGAAGGAGCGCGCGTACGACGCGTCGACGGCGGCCGCTTCGAACTGGCGGGAGTATCCGGCCCGCCAGGCCGGCGATGTCCTGCCGGTGCCGAGGTCGGCCGCATCGAGCCGGGCGACGCCGAACGCGCCGTAGACGCGCGAGTACTCATCGAGCTTCACGTCGGCGCCTGCCCAGGTGTTCTGCACGTTGAATTCGCCGCCGGTCGAAATGTTGGCGCGCTGCAGGCTGTAGTCGGCGGTCAGCGTCGTGTGCGCCGACAGCTGGTAGCGGGCCGCGGCGGCGCCGCCGTTCGCGTAACCACCGAGCAGAGAGATGCCCCGGACGGGATCCTTGTCGAAGGCGATCCACTGGAAGTTGTACGAGCCGGTCATCGACAGGCGCTTGCTCAGCGACCCTTCGATGCCGGCCCGCACGTCGGCGATGCGGGCGCCGAGGCGGAGGAACGGTATGCCGGCCAGTGCCGGCAGCTCGGTGGTCGGCATGCGCGAGTACGACTGCTGCGCGAACACCACCGTGTGCGACGACAACCGACGCCGCGCCGAGACGTTGATCGACTGGCTGTAGTTGTTCAACGCACCGAAGTCGCGATATCGCTGCGCGGCGCCGTTGTACGAGGCCGAGAACGCCCCGCGGCGGCCGAGGAAGTCGAGGCTCGCGCCAGGGGTGATGATCGTGTACAGGTCGGAGGCGAGCGTGTCGCCTGCGCCCTGGATGAGCACGTTGTCATCCCACGCCAGGCTGGTGGTCACGCGCGGCGTGACGCTCCAGCCGGCCGGCTGCCGTGCCTGCGAAAGGGCCGGATCGGCCTGCTGCGCGGCGGCCGAGCGGGCTGCGGCAAGCAGCAGCCCAACGGAAACCAGGCGGCGAGCGATGGCTCCTGGACGGGCACGCATCAGTCCGGCACCACCACGGTGTCGCCAGGCTGCAGCAGCACGGCATTCGAGCCGGTGCCGCGGATGGCATCCCGATAGTTGAACGTCACCGTCGTCTGGCCAGTGGTGCTCTTGCGGAGGATGCGGATGTTCTTCGCATCAGCAAAGTCCTTGAGGCCGCCCGCTACGGCCAGCGCCTGCAGGACCGTCATGTTCGGCTGCAGGATCACCGGCCCCGGCTGGTTGACCTCGCCGACCACGTAGGCGGTGGGCGCGGTGGCTTCGACGACGATGACCGTCACGACCGGGTTGTTGACGTAGTCCTTGAGCGCCGCGGTCACCCGCTCGCGCAGCTCGATTGGCGTCACACCCATGGCGGCGATGTCGCCGACGAGCGGCAGCGTGATCTTGCCGTCAGGCCGGATCTGTACCGACTGCGAGAGCTGGGCGTCCTTGTAGACCTCGATCCGCAGCTTGTCGCCGGACTGGAGTCGATAGTCGTCGGGCCGCGGCGATTGTGCCGCCTGCTGCCGGTCGGCGGTGGCGGCGGTCGTGCCGGGTTGTGCCTGTGCCTGAACGGCCTGGGCGCCGAGCGCGAGTGCGGCCGTGAACAGGGCGACACGCGTGGGGTTAGTGCGGATGTGCAACATCGATGAGCTCCTCAGTTCTGGTCGACGGAACGGGACTGGTCGCCGTGGTGGCCGCGCCAGTTCACGATGGGACGCGTCAGGGCCTGACGCTTGAGCGTCGCTGCGTCCACCGCGTGGGTCGGGTAGCAGGCCGCGCCAACCGCAATGCGAAGCGGCGCCGGGAACTCGTAGTGGTCGATGCGGGCGACCAGGCGGTCGATGACGCGGGCCGAGTGCTCGAAATCAGCATCGAGCAGGACCAGCGCCAGGGTGCCCTTCTCGGAGTGGCCGAGCAGGTCGGTATCACGGACCTCGCGACCGATGACCTGCGCCACTTCGAGCAGCGTCCCATCGTCAGCGGTGACCATCATGCCCTCCCATTCGCGGCTGGTCTCGAGCGTGACGAGCGTCAGGAAGTTCTGCGACCGCACGGCTCGCTTCAACTCACTGTCGAGCACAAACTCAAAGGCGCCCGGTTTGAGCAGCCGCGAGCCTTCCTCATAAAACGAACTGCTCATGCCTTAGGAAACCTTGTCGAGGCCGTTCTCTTTGATCTTGTAGAGGAGGGCTTTGTAGGAGATGCCGAGGATCTCCGCGGTGGCCTTTCGGTTCCAGCGGGTCTGCTGGAGCATCTTCGCGATGAGTTCGCGTTCAGCCTGGCGTGCCGCTTCGCGCGACACCTCCTTGAGCGAGTAGTTCCCGGCGTCGGCCGCCGCAATCGCGAGTTCAGCCGGTGTCGGGCGGCTCGCCGGTCTGGCCGCCGTCACGGGGCCGGCCTCGCTCAGCGCTGCCACCGCGGCAACCGCCGGCTCGGGTATGCGTGCCGGACCGGCTGGCGGGTATGCGGCACGGTGCGCGGACATGGCGACGGCCTGTGCAAGTTCCTTGCGGATGGTGGCGTCAGCGCCGAGCACCACGGCGCGCTTCATCAGGTTCTCGAGCTCGCGGATGTTGCCCGGCCAGTCGTGCTGCGAGAAGAGCGCGCTGACGTCGCTGCAGAGCTCGGTGTACGGCTTGTTGTATTGCACTGAGTACTTTTTCGAGAAAGTGGGCGGCGAGCATCGGGATGTCGTCCCGGCGCTCGCGCAGCGGCGGCAGCGTGATAGCTACGACGTTCAGGCGAAAGAAGAGGTCCTCGCGGAAGAGCCCTTCGGCTACCGCCTGCTCGAGATCACGGTTGGTGGCCGCGACGAGCCGCACGTCGACGCGCACATCGTGTTTGCCGCCGAGCCGCGAGAACTCGCCGTCCTGCAGCACCTGCAGCAGCTTCGCCTGCAGCGGAAAGCTCATCTCGCCGATCTCGTCGAGGAACATCGTCCCGTGATTGGCGAACTCGAACTTGCCTGGCTTGTGATGAATCGCGCCGGTAAAGGCGCCGCGTTCGAATCCGAAGAGCTCCGACTCCAGCAGTTCGGTCGGCAGTGCGGCGCAGTTCACTTTCACGAACGGCTTGTCGCGGCGCAGCGACGAGGCACAGATGGCACGCGCCACCAATTCCTTGCCGGTGCCGCTTTCGCCGCGGATCAGCACGGTGACGTCGGTGTCGGCGACGCGCGCGATGAGGTCGCGCACCTCGGCCATCCGCTCACCTGAACCGTATAGAAGCTGGTGCTTCGGCTGCGCCTGCAGTTCCTCGCGCAGCGTCGCAACCTCGCGGGTATGGCGCCGATGCAGCAGCGCGCTGGCGAGCGGAACGGCCAGATCGGCTTCGTCGAACGGCTTGCTGACGAAGTCGGCGGCGCCGAGCTTCATCGCCTGCACGACGGTGCTGGTGCGACCCTGTCCCGACAGCACGATGACCGGCACGTCACGATCGATCCGCTTGAACGCCGCGAGCGCCGCCAGTCCGTCCATGGTGCCGGGCATGACGACGTCGAGCACGACGGCCGCAGGACGGTGTGCCGCGTACGCGGCAACCGCGTCTTCTGCGGTCGCGACAGCCACCGCGTGGTACCCGCGGTCGGCGAGGAATCGTTCCAGGTAGGCCCGCATGTCCGGGTCGTCGTCGACGACCAGGATGGATGGGCGATCACGATCGAGATCGGCCGTACTCGAATTGAGGTCTCTTTGCGGCAGATGAGTCTCGGCGGGCACGCCGTTCTGTTGAGCAATGCGGGTGCCACAATAGCAATTGGGTGATGCTGCGAGGAAATGCGATAGTAAAAGGAGGCGCGTGAGTGCAGAAGAAGGGAACACCGCCGCCCGACGGAAGTGGAGTACTCACAAAAGAGAATCACGTGGGTATTGTCGCGAGCGGGGCAGCCGAGCCGTATGCGTCAGCGCTGCTGCGGCTGTTGCGGAGCGGCTGGTGTCGGCACAACCATGCCTGGCCGCGACACGCCGGTGGGAGCCGCGGTGGCGCCACTCTGCGGTACGCCCGGCGCGGCGCTCACGCCAGGCTGTGCAGTACCGGTCGTTGTGGTCTGTGGTGGTTCGGAACCCTGCTGCGGCTGTGGCATCACACGCGGCTGCGCAGGATTACGGGGGCCCGGCTGCGGAACGTCACCACCGTTGAATGGCGGCGGCGGAGCATCGGCCTGGTCGTCTTCCATCGGCTGACCGTCGGCGCCGATCAGCCGACCGACGCCGGGACCTTGAGGAAATATCGCCGGAGGTGCAGCCGTGGGCGCAGTGCGTCCTGCTGCGGTAAGAGCTGGCGTTGTGGCTGGACGATCGCTGGCCGGGGTCGGCAGGATGATGATGCGATCGAACACGGAGGCGCCCGGGGCTGGAGAAGGGCGGCGTCGGGCCATGTAGCCCGTGACGGCGCGAAGCACGGTGTCGAGCGCCTGTTCTTCGGGGACGTTCTGAATGGTGAGGGTGAGCGGCGCCGACGGCATCCGTTCGGCATTCATCACCTGGACACCCCCGGCGCGACTCCAGGCGTCGAAAATCTGGGCGGGTGTGGCGTCGACCGCGACGAGCGTGAGACGCCCGTCGCGGAGCGAGAGCTGGACGGTTTCGGCGCGCAGCAGCGCCGGGGCGATCGCGACGATCGTCAGCACGGCGCCGACGAGCGCACGAGCGGCCTGCTTCATGCGCGGCTGATTCCGCACTCCTTGATCTTGTTGAGCAGCGTCTTGTAGCTGACGCCCGAGCTGTTCGGCGGCACGACGACGGTTCCAGTGCACCTGCTGCAGCGTGTCTTCGATCATCGGTGCGTTCGGCCTTCATCGCCGCCGCCTTGGCGACGTCGGCCAGGCGAGAGCTCGGCGGCGGTCCCACGGCACCTCGGGCGCTGCCGACTCGTCCGTCACATCGACCAGGTCATCGTCGGCTTCCTCCGGCGCCGGCGCCGGATCGGACGGCCGTTCACGCCAGTGCTGATACCGGCCCCGACGCCGACCACGCCGGCCATAGGCCATCATCACGCGGGGGCGCCGCGCCATCTCGCGGATGACCAGCGACTCGTCCTGCAGGATGACGATCCGCTTGATCATGTTCTCGAGCTCGCGGATGTTGCCCGGCCACTCGTAGGTCTGGAACGGCTGCTGCAGCTCCTCGGACAGCTGGCGGACCGGCCGGTTGTAGCGCCGGGCGTAGCGATCGATGAAGAACTGCGTGAGGTGCGCGATCTCGCCGCGCCGTTCGCGCAGCGGCGGCACCGTGACTTCGATCACCTTGAGCCGGTAGTAGAGGTCTTCGCGGAACTCGCCGCGCAGCATCATCGTGCTCGAGGTCGCGGTTGGTGGCGGCGACGACGCGGACGTCGACGTTGATCGGCCGGTTGCTTCCGAGCTTGGTGAACTGCGCGTCCTGCAGGACGTGCAGCATCTTGGCCTGCAGCGCCGCCTTCATCTCGCCGATCTCGTCGAGGAAGATCGTGCCGGTGTCGGCCTGCTCGAACTTGCCGATCCGCGTCGTGGCGGCGCCGGTGAAGGCGCCCTTCTCGTGGCCGAACAGCTCGCTCTCGAGCAGCTCGGCCGGAAGCGCGGCGCAGTTGACCTTGACGAACGGCCGATCCTTGCGCGACGAGCGCTGATGGATGGCGCGCGCCACCAGCTCCTTGCCGACGCCGCTCTCGCCGCGGATGAGCACCGTCACGTCGCTGTCGGACACCTGCTCGATGACCGAGCGCGATCGTCTGCATCTCGGGGCTGTCGCCCCAGAACAGGAAGGCGCGGTCCTGGTCGTCGCTCAGCTGGCGCCGCAGCTCGGTGATTTCCGAGACCAGGCGTGTCTTCTCGATGGCGCTCTTGATGGCGGCGTCGAGCGCGATCTCGCCGAGCCCCTCCGGGTCGTCCGGCTTGACGACGTAGTCGGCCGCGCCGAGGCGCACGGCCTCGACGATGGTGGCGGCCTGCTCGCGGCCCGACAGCATGATCACCTGCAGATCGGGCTTGGCCGTTTTCAGCGCCCGCAGCGTCTCCAGGCCGTTCATGCCCGGCATCATCACGTCGAGCAGGACGACGTCGGGCGGGTCGCCCTGCTTGACCGACGCGATCATTTCGTCGCCCCGCGAGTAGGAACGGGTGTCGTAGCCGCGCAAGCGACAGGAAGGTCCGCAGGTAGTTGGCGAAGCCCGAGTCGTCGTCGACGATCGCGATGTACGGTTTCTTCAACGGTCTACTCCGGTAGCAGGAATGCGATCACGATGGCGCTGCGCAGTCCCGCCGATCTCGTTCGCCGCTCGGGGTCGGGGACCAGATGCGTCCAGCCGTGACGCTCGATGACCCGCCGGGCGATCGGCAGGCTGAGCCCGATTCCGCCCCGGAACTCGTCGAACGGTTGCTGGCTGCGCGCTCGTATGCACGTTGTACGTCCGTGTCCCTGGCAATGACGACAACGGCCGAGGTGACGGTGTCCGGCCTTCACGAGGCGGCGCTCGGCCACCACCGTCGACCGCTGCCGGCTGCTCCCGCAGCAAAGCCGTGAAAACGACCTCGAATGCGGTCGCGCAGCCGGTGACGATCGCCGCGATCGTCGCGCCAGCGGCCGCCCCGCGCACGCTGGAGCTGGACCTCGCGTCCGTTGCTATCATGCATGTTGGCGGCCACATCGTCGAGCTCGCTGAAGCAGGTCGAACGTCTCGAGTCTGCGACGGCGCCGTGCCGTCGTCCAGCTTGCCGATATCGCTCAGTTCGGCAATCAGCGCCACGAGGCGCGCGCACGACTTCGCGGCTTCGTCGATCATCTTGCGCTGCCGCTCGCGTCAGCGGGTCGGTGTCTTTCTGCAGCATGCGCAGGTAGCCGCCGACGACCGAGGCGGGCGTGCGGAACTCATGAGCGGCGAGCGAGAGCAGGTGGGAATACGAAGAGACGAGTCCGTCTGGTGACGATGCGTGTTCACGATCCTTCGACATGGTCGGCAGACTAGCACGGTGATCGGGCGTCGCGTCGATCGCCCAGTAGTGGAAAATTTTTTCCGCGACGTGCCTTCTCCGGAACCGTCGAGCCCACCGGCGCATGTCCGCTCAACGATAAATCTTCGCAGTGCGCCAACAGCGCTCATCCAACACCGTGGCACGCCACTTGAAGTGTCGTGTAACGAACATGCGAAAGAAGCCACGTATCCTTGCCCTCGCGACCCTGACCGCAGCCGCCGCCGTTCCCGTCGGCTATGCGTTGTCTGTGGACCCGCGCGCGGAAGCCGTGGACGTGGGACGCGAACACGTTCCGGCGACACAGGTCGTCACCAGCCACGGGCCATTCGTGACCACCACCACCGCGGCCGTGAGCGGCCTGCCCGACGTCCCCGAAGGCGCCAAGCTGCTGGTCATCGGCGGCGTCCTGTTTGCGGTTGCGGCAGCGATGCGCCGCACGACCGGAGAGACCCGCCAGTAAGCCTTCCCAGCGGGGCTCGTCCACTATTCGCGGCGCCAGGCGGCAATTCCCTATAATAGGGGCTGTAACCCGGGCCGCCGTCGCGGCGTCAAAGTGGGCGAGACCATATGCTGATCAAGAAACCCTCCGACATCCCGTATTCCGAGGTCACCGATCGCAGGCTATATGTCAATCGGCGCGACTTCATCCGGGCGGCCGCTGGCGTGGCGGCGGCGGGCGCTGGGGTGGTCTCCATCTCCGAAACGCTTTTCGCCGCTGGCAGGCCGGCTCCGCATGGGCGCAAGCTCGACGGCGTGACGAAGAGCCCGCTCAGCCTCGCTCCCGAGCAGGAGAAGGCGAATAGCTGGGACCAGATCACCTCCTACAACAACTTCTACGAGTTCGGCACCGACAAGGACTCGCCGTCGCTTGTGGCCAACAAGCTCAAGACCGAGCCGTGGAACGTTCAGGTCGAGGGCGAGTGCGCCAAGAAGGGCAACTACTCGCTCGACGACATCCTGAAGGGGGTTGCGCTCGAGGAGCGCATCTACCGGCATCGCTGCGTCGAAGCCTGGTCGATGGTCATCCCGTGGGTCGGCTTTCCCATCTCGGAACTGATCAAGAAGGCCGAGCCGACCGCGAAGGCGAAGTTCGTCGAGTTCACGACGCTGCTGGACTCCGGCACCATGCCCGGCGTACGGCAGCCGGTGCTGCGCTGGCCCTACGTCGAAGGGCTTGCGCATGGACGAGGCGATGCATCCGCTGGCCATTCTCGCGGTCGGCCTCTACGGTGAAGTGCTGCCGAAGCAGAACGGCGCGCCGCTCCGGCTGGTGGTGCCGTGGAAGTACGGCTTCAAGGGCGCGAAGTCGATCGTGCGCATCCGCTTCACCGAGCGACAGCCGACTGAACAGCTGGCAGGAATCGGCACCGCAGGAGTACGGCTTCTACTCGAACGTCAACCCGAACGTCGATCACCCGCGCTGGAGCCAGGCGAGCGAACGCCGCATCGGCGAGTTCTTCAAGCGGAAGACGCTGATGTTCAACGGCTACGCCGACCAGGTGCAGGGGCTCTACACCGGCCTCGATCTCAAGAGGAACTTCTGAACTGCTGAATGCTGATGGCGCGGTGGCGTAGCCGCTAAACAGTTCGGCCGACCTGAAGGTTGGCCGCCACGGTCGCAGGCTCGCCAGCGGCACATACCCGCAATGTCTTCCAGAAACTCCTCCGCTTCGTCGTCAAGCCGGTGGTGTTCGTCGCCGCGCTCGGGCCGCTGGCTTGGCTCACCTGGGCCGGCCTCACCGGCAATCTCAGCGTCAATCCACTCAGCGACCTCACGAACGAAACCGGCCTCTGGGCGCTCCGCTTCCTCTGCCATCTCGCTCGCGATCACGCCGCTCCGGCGCGTTACCGGCTGGAACTGGGTCATCCGCTTCCGGCGGATGATCGGGCTGCTACGCGTTCTTCTACGGCGTGATGCACTTCCTCGTCTACACCATCGCCGATCGCTTCGCCGGCCTCGACTTCCCGGACGGCATGGCGTCGTGGAGACGGCGCGGAACCTGGCGGCGTCGGTCGGGGAGGATATCTACAAGCGGCCGTTCATCACCATCGGCTTCACGGCGCTGATGCTGATGCTGCCGCTGGCGGTCACGTCGACCGCCGGCTGGATCCGCCGGCTTGGCGGGAAGCGCTGGAGCGCGCTGCATCGGCTCGCGTACGTCGCCGGCATCGCCGCGGTGCGTGCATTACTAGTGGCTGGTGAAGGCTGACGTGCGCAGCCCGCTGCTTTACGCCGCGATCATGGCCGTGCTGCTCGGGCGCGCGCGTCTACTGGGCGCGCATGAAGTCGGCGTCGGCTGTTCGGTCGGCGCCAGCCGTGCCTGGCCGCGCCTGACGTCTACTTCTCGATCGCGATCCGCCCGTCCACCTTCGGGTTGATTTCACGGCCACCGACGTAGCGCTCCAGCGCCGAGACGACGAGTGGCCCCTGCTCCGCATCGACCAACACGCGCAGGCTGCTCTTCATCGCCTCGTAGCTGTCGCCCCCGTTCAGCACGTAGTTCGGCAGCGCCATGGTGTAGGTCTTCGCCGGCTCCATCGGGGTGCCGTTCACGCGTAGATCGCGGACGCGGTCGCCCGCGCGGTTGGCCAGCACGACGCGGAACGTCATGCCCGACACGGCCGGGAACTGTCCGCTGGTCACCGCCGGCAGGTTGCCGACGCCGATGTTCAGCATGCGCAGCAGTGCGTCGCCGCTCAACTCGACGGTGCAGACGACATTGCCGAACGGGTGGATCGAGACCAGGTCGCGACGCGTCAGCGCCCCAGCCGGATAGACACGATTCCCGCGGATGCCACCAGAGTTCACGAGGGCGACGTCGGCGCCGGCCTCCTGCCGGATCGCATCGGCGACCAGGTTCGCCAGGTTCGTTTCCTCGCTGCGCACGCGCTGGTTGACCGCATCGAGCGGCTCGCTGGTCGAGCCGACGGGCCGGTCCATTTCTGCCGACAGCCTCGATTCCCAGTCGTTGACGATCGCCAGCGTGTCCGGGTCGTCCTTCACCGCGCTGGTGACCGGGATCAGTTCGTAGAATCGATCGACAACTCCGCCTGGCCGCTTGACGATGTCGAGGCGGGCGACGTTGCGCGCGTCCATGCCGGCCTTGCTGATGAGCGTGCGGCCGGTGGTGACGCTGATCGGGTAGTGTTCGTGGCCGCCAACGATGACGTCGATCTCGGGCACACGCTCGGCGAGCGCCTGGTCGGCCCAGATGCGCAGGTGGGTGAGAGCGATGATGACGTCGGCGCCCTGCTGCTTCATCTCGGGCACGTACCGCGCGGCGGTGTCGAGCGGATCGAGCAGGCTGAGGCGCGTCTTCAGCTCCGGATTGTTCATCCCTTCATCGAGCAGGCACAGGCCGATGATGCCCACCTTGAGGCCGTTGATGGTGCGGACGATGTAGGGCGGTGCGTTGCCGATGATGGCGTTGGTCTTCCGGTCGATGACGTTGGCAATGACCCACTGCCACTTCGCCTGCAGCATGCGGGTCAGCAGCATGTCGACGCCGAAGTCGAACTCGTGGTTGCCGAGCGTGGCCACGTCGAGCCCCATCGCGTTGAAGGCGGCGATCATCTGTTCACCCTTGAACACGCTGGAGGCAACAGACGAGGCGAGGAAGTCGCCGCCGATCATCAGGAGCGGCGTCCGTCCGGCGGCCTGCAGTTCCTTCTTGATCGTCGCAACGCGGGCCACACCACCGAGGCCGTCGACCGGCACGGTGCTGTAGACGTCGTTGATCTGCAGGATAGTGAGCGTGGACTGCAGGCGCGGTGAACTCGGTTCCTCGAACTGTGCCGCCGCCGGCGATGCAAGGACGAGGCACAGGAGGGCGAGCAGAGACGGCAGGCAGCGACGGCTCATAGCATGGCTCTCCACTGCGGTACCTGCGAGAAGTCGACGTTGCCGCCGCTCAGCACCACGCCAACACGCAGGCCGCGCACGTCGATCGCCTGCTCGAGCACGGCCGCCGCCGCCAACGCGCCGGTCGGTTCCACGACGAGCTTCAGCCGCTCCCACAGAAAGAACATGGCGCGGAGAAGGGTGGGGTCGTCCACCGTCACCATGTCAGCCACGTTCGCCATCACCAGCGGAAATGTGAGCGAGCCGAGCGACAGCGTGCGTGCGCCGTCCGCCACGGTGCCGGGGTTCTTCACCGTCTGCAGCGTGCCGCTCCTGAACGTCCGCGTTGCATCGTCTCCCGCCAGTGGCTCGACGCCGACAACGCGGCAACCTGGGGACAGTGTCGCGGCCGAGAGGGCCGTGCCTGACAGCAGGCCGCCACCGCCGCAGGGCGTCACCAGGAGATCGAGGTGACCCACTTCAAGAATCAGCTCGCGCGCCACCGTGCCGGCGCCCGCAATGACGTCAGCGTGGTTGTAAGGCGGGATCACCGTCAGGCCGCGCTCGTCGGCCAGGCGGCGCCCGATGACTTCCCGGTCGTCGTGCTCCCGGTCGTAGAGCACCACCTCGGCGCCGTATTCCGCCGTGGCGACGCGTTTCACCGCCGGGGAATCGGACGGCATGACGATGACGCGCGGGATGTCGAGCAGTTTGCCGGCCAGGGCGACCGCCTGCGCATGGTTGCCAGACGAGAAGGCCACGACGCCGCGGCGGCGCTGGCCGGGGTCGAGCCGCGTCAGCGCGTTGTAGGCGCCGCGGAACTTGAACGCGCCGCCACGCTGCAGCGTCTCGCACTTGAAGAAGATGCTGGCGCCGGTGCGCTGCGTCGACGGTGCGTGAGGTGACGACCGGCGTGCGGTGCGCGACGCCGTCGATGCGGTGCGCGGCCGCCTCGATGTCGTCGAAGGTCGGCAAAATGGGCGAGAGGGATGTGTGCACGATGAACGGTTCCGGACGTCTGGTCCGAGAATACCGCTGCACTCCTCTGGTTTCAGCACAAAGCTGAGGCCGCGCGTGCTCGGGTCCGAGAAAGGAGTGCGGGATCGCTCGGGCCCTGTGCTACTATCAATTTCTCGGTGCCGCGGGGTGGAGCAGTCCGGTAGCTCGTTGGGCTCATAACCCAAAGGTCGCAGGTTCAAATCCTGTCCCCGCAACCAACCTTTTCAAGTCTCCGCCGACACAGCGGGGACAATCTCTCGAAGCACACAGGTCGATGGGCTTCCCGAATACCGGGCGAAGCGGTCGGCCTTTGTTGTTCCAGCTCGCCTCCAGTCCTCTCCTAATCCTTCCTCCCTCACGCTCGAGCCGCGCTGCGTCAGCAACGGGGTCGTTCGCCGCTCCCCAAGGTTGCCGCGCACAAGGCCAATCGTGTCAGCGCCGCTTCGGCCGACGCGCTTCCGACGCTCAACCTGTTCTCCGAGGCGGCGCAGGATCTTGGGAGCGGCCTCGCCAATCGCGCCGGCGCGTCCGTGAGGGCGGGCCTCAACTTTTCGCAGCCCGTGCAACGCCATCGTGCCATCGGACAGACCTTGCGGGTCGGCGCCGCCGTCGCGGGCATCGATCAGGAGCTGCGCTTCTCCATCGACCGCATCCGCGCCGACGTGCAAGATGCGCTCAGCGCGCGGCAGGGCGCCAGTGAGTCGTTGGCGATCATCCTCGAGGAACTGGCGCTGGCGCGCGCGCTCGAAACGCTCGAGCGGGATCGCTTCGGGCTGGGTGACTCGACACAGTTCATGGTGAACCTGCGCGAACTGGCCACCGCCGATGCCGCGCTGCGCGAAGTCCGCGCCGTCATCGATCGCCAAAAGGCGCGCGTCGCCATCGACGCGGCCACAGGACGGCTGCTGACCAGATGACCGACGTCAGCGTTCCCAACGTCCGCCCGCGGTAGGGATCGGGCCAGGCGGCGTCTGCCGCCTGCTATCGTTCGGTTTCGACCCGACGCGCAAGTCGAGCAACGACGGCCACAAGCTCTCCGGGATCGACCGGCTTCGACAGGTGGATCTCGAAGCCGCTCCGCAAGGCTCGGGTTCGATCTTCCGACCGTGCGAAAGCGGTCAGCGCGGCTGCTGGCAGGTGCCGAATCGATGCGTCGGCCGACGCCCGCACACGCCGGATCAGATCGAAGCCGTCCATCTCCGGCATGCCGAGGTCGATGATGAGGGCGTGCGGCTGCACCGCTGCGATGCGCTCCAGCGCCATCTGCGGAGAGTTCAGCGTGGTGACTTCGGCGCCCGCCGCCTCGAGCACCGCCCGCAGCAAGGCAAGCGCATCGTCTTCGTCGTCGATACCGAGCACCCGAATCCCGCGCAGGTCGTCCAGGCTGGTCAACGCCCTCGGCAGCTCGGTCCGTGGATGCTCACGCGGTGTCTCCACCGTTGCCGGGTGCACGATCATCAGGGGCAGACGCACGCGGAAGGTCGCACCTTGTCCCTCTCCGAGGCTGGACACTTCCACCGTGCCGCCGTGCATCTCGACCATGTGCCGGACAATGGCGAGTCCAAGGCCCAGACCGCCGGTCTTCCGCGTCAGGCCGACGTCCGCCTGCCGAAAACGTTCGAACACATATGGGATGAAGTCTGCCCTGATGCCCGCGCCGGTGTCACTCACAGTGATTTCCACATGGGAGTTGACCCGCTCGAGCCTCACCTGCACGCGTCCGTCTCGAGGGGTGAACTTCACCGCGTTCGCCACCAGGTTCCAGACAACCTGCTGGAGACGGTTCGGGTCTCCCGAGACCGGACCGACGCGCGGGTCGACGATTGTCTGCAACTGCACACCCCTGGCGTCGGCGGCAGGCTGCACAGTCGCCACCGCGTTGTCGATGACCAGCGGCAACTCGACCGGCTGCACGTCCAGCCGAACCTTGCCGGCGACGATCCGCGAGACGTCCAGCACGTCCTCGACAATCTGCATCAGCGATGTCGCGTTCCGCGCGAGTGTCTCGAGCCCGCGGGCCGCCTTCTCGCCGGTCAGGATGTTGGCGCGCAGCAGCCGCGAGTAACCCACGACGGCGTTCAGCGGCGTGCGCAGTTCGTGCGACAGGACGGCCAGAAACTCGTCCTTCATCCGGTTGGCGATCTGGGCATCGGTATACAGACGGGCGTTCTCCAGCGCGACCGACGCCCACGCGGCTATGCCCACCGCCAGCCGCTCGTGCTGCTCCGTAAACACGCCAACCTGGGCGTGTCCGAAGAACAGCCCACCGAGAACATTGCCCGCAAGTCCCTTCACCGGCACTGCCAGATAGCTCCGCACCGGCAGGTGACCCTGCGGCATCCCGTGGTATGGCGCACTCCGGCCGTAGCGCGCATCCTGCGTCACATCATCCAGGCGAACCGGCCCGTCCCCATGAAAGGTCGGGGCGAACACCGCTGTGGCCCGAGGATGCGGGAAGTTCGAGAAGGCCTCCCGCGGCGCGCCTGACAGGGTGTACAGCATGTACGCCTCGCCAGTGTCCGGGTTGGTCACGTTGTAGAAGAAGGCGCCGAACTCGGCCCCGGTCAACTGTGTTGCGATGTCGGTAACCTTCTGGACGATCGATTCGCGGTCGAGGGTCGAGGCGACGATCGCCCCCACTTCGCTCAGCTTCTGCGTGTTCGCGGCATGCTCGTTCGCTTCGGCGAGAAGGCGAGTCCGCTCCGTGACGTTCCGGGCAATCTTCGACGCGCCGATGATGTTGCCGCGCGCGTCCCGCAGGGGCGAAATCGTGAGTGCGACATTCAGCCGCGCGCCGTCCTTGCGCTGCCGAATCGTTTCGTAGTGGCTCACCCTTTCGCCAGCGCGGATCCGTGCGAGAACCATGTCCTCTTCGTGCTGCAGTTCCGACGGAATCAGCACGCGGATGGATTGTCCGATGGCGTCGGCGGCGGCATACCCGAACATCTCCTCCGCAGCGCGGTTCCACGACGTGATGACGCTATCGAGGTTCTTGGTGATGATCGCATCGTCCGACGACTCCACAATGGCCACGAGCAGGGCGTTCGCGGCAGCAGCCTCGACCCGGTCGCTGATGTTGCGTGCGATCTTGGACGCGCCGATCACCTTGCCCGCATCGTCATAGATCGGTGAGACCGTCAGCGAGATGGGAATCAGCGTTCCTGCCTTCGTTTGGCGGATGGTCTCGAAATGGGTAATCGGTTGCCCGACGCGGATCTGAGCGAGCACCATGTCTTCCTCGGACTGCCGATCCGCGGGGATGATCATGCGGATGGACTGGCCGACGGCCTCCTGCGCTGTGTAGCCGAACATGCGTTCGGCCGCCCGGTTCCAGGAGGTGACGGTGCCATTCAGGTCCTTGCTGACAATCGCGTCATCGGACGACTCGACAACACGGGCGAGGTGGCGAAATGCGAGATCATCAGGTGGTGGATGCATATCGGAACGGCGCCGTCGCTCAGCAGTGGCCTGAGTGGTTGAATATCGAGAGTTGACTCGAAAGGCCGATTAAAGCAAAAGCCCGGCCAACTAGAGCGTAGAGCGGAGAACGAGGCGTCAATGCCAATGCCGGTATCGACGACGGCAATCTCGTAAGTCGCCCCTGTGGGTGATCCGCACGTTGACCGAGCCGTCGGCGGGCGTGAACTTGATGCGGTTGCCCATCAGGTTCGCCAGCGCCTGCTGAAGCCGACCGACATCGCCACTGACCAGACATGGCTGCGGCGGCAGCTCGGTACCGATGCGGACGCGCTTCCGCACGGGCAGTTGAGACGAGGTCCACGGACGCGGTGACCACCACACGCACGTCGACACTTCGCTAGCCATCTGGAGCTTTCGAGTCTCGGCGAGAGTCTGCGGCCGGGTCGCCCTGACGGATTGACATCGCCCTCCGCTCGGAGGACGCTGTCATTCATGCCCTGCAGGCTGGCCCTTGCCGTCCTCGCCGCCGTGGCCGTCGCGTCGTCCGGGTCCGTTGCGCAGACCCTCGGCGTGCTGCACATCCGCGTCACGCTCGCCGACACGGCTGGCGTGACGATGCCGGTGGCGCGCCACGCGCTGCTCATCAGCGACAACCCGGCGACCACTTCGCCGCGTCGCGTGATGACCGGCGCGGATGGCCGCGTGGACGTGCGGTTGCGGCCGGGCAACTACACCATCGAGTCGGAAGAGGCAGTGGCCCTTGGTGGCGCTGGCTACGAGTGGGTGCGCACGCTCGACGTCCGGGCAGGCGCCGACCTGGTGCTCGAACTCAACGCCGGCAACGCCGACACGGTGCCTCTGTCCGTCCAGGGCGCGGCCGCAGCAGCCGCCGCGCCGGAGAGCAGCCCGGCGCTCCTGCTGCCGCAGTGGCAGGACAGCATCGTCGCCGTCTGGTCACCAACCTCGCGTTCGTCGGGCTTCATCGTTGACCCGACGGGGCTGGTGCTGACCAACCAGCGCGCCGTGGCTGGCGCCACAGTCGTCGAGGTGCAACTGTCACCCGACGTGAAGGTGGCGGCTCGCGTGCTCACCGCCGACGCGACGCGCGACGTGGCCGTGCTGCAGATCAACCCGGGCGCGGCGCCAGCGCTGAAGCCGGTGCCGATGCCCTGCGCGAATGCGGGCGCCGTGCTCTTCGGCGATCGGCGGGAGGTGATTGCCCTCAGTTCTCCGTTGCGCGGACCCAAAGACGTTTCAATCGGTGAGGTGCTGCCGGGCGGGCCGGGCGTGGTGCTGGCCAACCTGGGGCTCGGACGCGGCAGCCTCGGGGGCCCGGTCTTCGGCACGTCCGGCACCCTCGTCGGCGTGTCGTCGACTGTCGAGGATCAGGACGAGCGCCGCCGACGTGATGTGCGCATCGTCCCCCTGCGCGTGGTGTGCGAGGCACTCGATGCCGCACTGCAGGCACTGCCGGCGGACCTTCCCTCCGCGACACGGCTGCCGGTCGAGCCGCTGCGTCCGTTTCCGGCCGCCGGGCTCGATGCCGGGCCGCCAGGCGCCAGCAACATCGCACCGTACACCCTGTCGGCCTCCGACTTCGACGTCGCGTTCATCACGCCAGTGGTGCTGCGCAACGCCCAGCGCCTGTCGGCGTCCGGGCGCACCACCTCACAGAGCCTGCAGATGCAGGGCAACCCGGTCGACCTGACCGACTTCGGCGAATGGACCGACTACTTCGCCGACCTGCCTGCGGTGCTGGTCGTGCGCGTCACGCCTCGATTCGAAGAGGGGTGGTGGACGAAAGTGGCACGCGGCGCCGCCTTGACGCAGGGCGTTGCGTTGCCGCCCATCAGGCGCTTCAAGCCAGGGTTCGCCGGTCTCCGCCTGCGCTGCGGCGACACGGTGCTGACCCCCATTCACCCGTTCACGCTCGAACAGCGCGTGTCGGACACCGACGCCGTGCGCGAAGGGTTGTACGTGTTCGACCCGGGTGCGCTCGGCCCGCAGTGCAGCACAGCGACGCTTCGCCTGTCGTCCGAGAAGACGCCAGACACGGAAGACACGAAGGCGATCGACCGCCGCATCCTCCAGCGCATCTGGGACGACTTCGCGGCCTACCGGGCACTGACCACCGACACCGCGGCCAGCGCCCGCTAGGATCGGAGACATGCGGGAAGGCGATGAGTTCGTGGCGGCGTTCGAGGCGGGAACGCTGCCGAACCGGCCCTGCCGTTGTTACGCCTTCCTGACGCATCGCCTCGCACTGCCCACTCGAGAACCCGAGCTTCGGACGCGCGCTGGTCTGGCTGTCAGACGCGATGTGGGGCGGCAGGCTGCGCCAGCATCGCGCCGAGCACGGATACGCTGTACGGTTTGGCGAGCCGCCCTTTCGCGCCGGGAAAATCAGCGCCTGCGCTTTGTCGTTGTCGCCATAGCCCGAACAGATCAGCACCGGTACTGACGCGTCGATGGCGTGGCATTCAATGAACGTCTGGCGCCAGTGTATGCCATCCAGCGGAGCGTGCCGCAGCGCCTATGGCGATCGGTTCCAGCGGGCAGCGACCCAGGCGCCGGCGCGCCGCAACGCCGGGATGTAGGCGCCCATGTCGAAGTGGGTCGCTGTCTCGAGCGTTTCGAAGACGACGATGCGTCCGAGCCGCTCGAGCGCGCGGGCGTTGCGCTGCGCAGGTTCGAACGGCACGACCTGGTCGCGTCGGCTGTGGATGATGTAGGTCGGAATGGGCGCAAGCCGCTCGGATGGATCGTCGCCGATCCCGGCGGCCATCGGGATGGCGGCGGTGAACAGCTCGGGGTGCCGCGACGACAGGAACCAGGTGCCTCGTCCGCCCATGCTGAAGCCGACCACCAGTACGCGCGTGCGGTCGATGGCGTAATCGCGCAGCACCCGGTCGATGAGCGCCATGACGGCACGCTCGGACGTGTCGTCGGTCCATGCGTTGGTCGGGCAGTCCGGCGCCACGATGATCGCGCCGAGGTCCGCGAGGGCCGGGGCCACCACGGCTCGAGTGTAGGCGCTGCCGTAGTAGACCATCCGCTCGCCGCCCGGGTGCAGCGCGAGCACCAGCGGGCGGGGCTGACCTTGAACGTAGCCGTCTGGCAGCGACAGTCCGTAGAGCAGGTCGCCACCATCGGCGAGCGGCATCTTCAGGTTTCGGAGGTCGGCGGCGCCGGCGACGCTCGCCAGCAGCCACAGGCAGCACGCCACAGTGCGGGTTCGCATGGAGGCGGATTGTAGCGCGGGCACCGCGCCGCGTCAGGTGAACGACTGGTTGCGGCCGACGGCGTCTGGCGCCAGGCGGGCTTCGTGGTGCTCGACGATGGTACGGCACTGCGAGTTGGCGTCGGCCATGAAGCGCAGTCGATCGTGGCGCAGCTTGAGACCGGCGGCGGGGTCGATGTCGGCGGCCTGTCGCAGTGCGGCCAGCTCGCCGGCGCGGGCTCCTCATTTCACGGATCGGCGTACTGCTCGAGACCACCGCTCGCCTGCAGCCCGGCCGGCGCAGCACCATCGTCATCGTCAACGCCGACGGCGAGAAGGAACGGACGGACGGTACGGTCATTCGCACCGAGCTGGTCTCGGTTGGACTGAAGGGCGATCTGATCTACCGCACCGCGATGGCGTTTTCGAACGAGTTCGACCTGCGCTTGCCGCCCGTGGCACCGCAAGCCGTCCAGGACACCGTGGCGGCGCCGTTCGCGCACCCCGAACTGGAGGGACCGCTGCAGGGACTGGGCGACGACCTCTGGGGCGATGCGTGTGTCAATCTCGCATCTCACGCCCGTGAGCTGCTACGCGGAGCCGACCTCGAGTGTCAGCCTCCATGAGTGGGTATCAGTGACGGACCTTTGCTCGCCGGTCCGCTCACTGACGCTACGGGGCAAGGTGGCAGCGGTCGAGCCGCACGGTTGCCTGCTGCGCTTCGGGAACCTGTCGCCGGATGTCCGGCGGACGCTGCGCGTCGAGATTCGCGAGGGAAGCACGGCGCATGACCACGCGACGGCAGCGCCGGCCTTCTCGGTTGGGTTGCGCCCGCACCTCGCAGGGGACGGTCCGGGGGGCGTCGAGTGCCATGCGCAAGCTGGCGCGCTGCACGCGAACCAGTGGTGACCGCGCTCAGCCGGAAATTTTTTCGTGCAGCGGGCAATGACGGCGCTACAGTGACCGGAGCAACGAGTCACTTTCAGGAGACGCGAGATGCAGGATGCACGCGTTCGCCGCCACGACGACATCGTTCGCCGGATTCAAGGTGAGTTTCTCGAGATGCCTGGACTGCGCCTAACCGAACCGCAGGCGCGGCGCCTCTGGGCGCTCGAACCCTCCCTGTGCAGTGCCGTCCTGACGGCACTGGTCGAAGACGGCTTCCTGTTGCGCACGCGCGAAGGCGCGTTCGTGCGGGTGGATGCCGGCCGGCCAATCAAGGCCGATCGGCAGCGCTCAGGCCATCGCAAGCACCGGGCCGCCTAGCACGGCTGCTGACGTTCGGTCGAAGGGACGCGCGGGGGCGTCGCAAAAGCTACGCACGTGGCCAGAGCCGGTAGCCGCCGCGGAACGCCTGCGCGTTCGCACCGGCGCGCACACCGCTCGGCCACTCGTCCACCAGCTTGGCGTTGCCGCCGCCCACCACGACTTCATCGACCTCGAAGGCGGCCTTCAGGCGGTTGACGACGTCGAGCACGTGCTTGCGCCAGCGCTTCTTGCCCAGTCGCTTGAGGCCGCGCTGCCCGACGTAGTCCTCGTAGGTGCGCCCCTTCTTGTACGGAAGGTGGCCCAGTTCCAGCGCTTCCATCGCGTCGTCGATGATGAGCGCGGAGCCGAGGCCGGTGCCGAGACCGAGGAACAGCATGCGTCCGCCCTGGTAGCTGCCAAGCGCCTGCATGGCCGCGTCGTTCACCACCTTCACCGGCTTGCCGAACGCCCGTTTGAAGTTGAAGCCGACCCAGCCGGGTCCGAGATTGCGTGGCTCACTCGCCGGTCGCCCGTGCACAACCGGACCGGGAAAGCCGATGGACACCGCGTCGTAGTGCCACGCGGACGCTGCGGCCTTCACGGCCTTCACCATTTCGGTCGGCGTGAGGTCCGGCCCCGACGGCAGGCGGATGGGCGTTCGGCGTCCCGTCGCAAGGAGCTTCACATGTGTGCCACCTATGTCGACCACCAGGATGCGCATGGCGGAGAGTTTACCAGCGGAGTCAGGAGTATGGCGACGAGCGCTGGCCGGTGTCTGCCGCCAATCCGGCAACCCGGCCCGGTTCGAACGCTCGAGCTCGAAGTCCACTTGGAAACAGGCCTGTTTCCGAGCGGTCGGTCGCAGCAGGAAACTTGCACCAGTGACCGCCGGGAGGTGGGGCATGTTGGAGCTTCGGCGCATTGTCTGCCCGGTTGATTTCTCGGAGGCCTCGCAGCACGCGCTCGATCACGCTGTGATGGTCGCGGGGTGGTATCGCGCCCGCATCACGGCCCTTCACGTCCGGCATCCGGCGTTCCTGGTCGAACCCACGATCCTCTTCGCCGACTTCGCCGGCGGCCCGAGGTCCATCGAGGATGCCGAAGCCAGGCTGCACCATTGGCTTGCACCCGTGCGGGCGGCGGGCATCGGCTGTGATGTGTTCGTCGTGGACGGCAGCAACGTGGCCGGTCAGGTCGTGGACGCCGCCGGCAGGATCGACGCCGATCTGATCGTGCTCGGCACGCACGGCCGCAGCGGGTTCGAACGCCTCCTGCTCGGCTCGGTCACCGAGAAGGTAGTGCGCACCGCGCCATGTCCCGTCATCACTGTGCCGCCGCCCGGCGTGGCGACATCGAAGCTGCCGTTCAAGCGTGTCCTGTGCGGGGTCGACTTCTCGGAACCGTCGACGGCGGCGCTGAACTTCGCGCTGTCGATGGCGAAGGAGTCGGATTCAACGCTCACCCTTCTGCACGTGCTCGAGTTCCCTGAAGGGGAGATGTCAGCGTTCGTACCGTTCGACATGGCCTCCTACCGGAGCGCCGTCCAGACTGAGGCGACGCGACGTCTGGTGAACGTCATCACCGACGACGTGCGCACCTGGTGCCAGCCGGCGACGAAACTCGCCTACGGCAAGCCCTACGTGCAGATCCTGAACGCGGCCAGGGAGATGCACGCCGACCTGATCGTGCTCGGCGTCCACGGTCGCAATGCCCTCGACGTGATGATGTTCGGTTCGACGACGAACCACATCATCCGCAGCGCCACGTGCCCGGTACTAACGCTGCGCCGCTGAACTCTGCGGAAGGGCCAGGTCGCTCGCCGCCGCTCTACAGCCCGCCGATGTTCGTGGACGTCGCGCTGGCAGCCGACCCGCACGTCGTCTTCAACGGCGGCACGCATACCGAGACCGTGTGTATGCGATACGACGACTTCGCCGAGGTCGCGCGTCCGGTCGTCGGCAGCTTCGCGATGCGGCCGGCCTTCTGACGGCGATTCACCACGGACCGCCTACTGAGCGGGGCGCTTCGGGTAGTAGACGGCGTCCACCGGCAGCGGGTCGACCAGGTAGTCCTTGTCTTTGAACGGATACGACGGCCTGGGCTGGGACGTGATGAACGCCGCGACGTTCTGGGCGTCTTCATCAGTCATGTTGCCCGGATCGAGGTACGGCATCGTGTAGCGGATGATACCGGCGAGCGTGTAGACACGCGCCGCCCCAGCGCCGTCGTTCCACGACCCCGGACCCCAGAGGGGGCCAGGCCGCTTGTCGCCCACGTAGACGCCCTGACCCTCAGGACCGTGGCACGACGTGCACCGCTCCGTGTAGATCGACTGGCCCTTCGCCGTGTCGAGCTTCTCGATTGGAATGAGCGATGCCTGAGGAATGGCGTTCTGCCCGCGCCACGACGGACTCTTGGCGATCGGGTGGTCCCTCGAAATCCAGTTCAGGTAGGCAGCGAGGGCCAGGACTTCACGCGATGTCGGCGTCGGCAGCGAGTCTGGGTTCAGTCCGACGACGTTGCCCGCTGCATCCCGTTCCAGCGTGCCGGTCGCGTTCTCGCTGCGCAGGAAGCAGTCGACGATGCGGTCGTTGAGGCTGATGAGACGCCCGGCGCGACGGTTGTATTCCGGGAACACGCCGGAGAGGGCGACGAGCGGCATGGCGCGCTCCCGCTGTCCGCCGTTCAGATGGCAGTTGTTGCAGGACACCTCGCCTGGGACAAACCGCTTCGCCTCTGCCGGGGTATTGGTGAACAGGCGATACCCGAACTGGATCTCCTTCGAGAGCTTCGATTGATCGAGGCTGGCGTCGGTGAGCGGGTTCTGCGGATAGTCCCACGCTGTCACCATCGTCATCTTCGCGGGGATGAGCGGGCCGACCAGTGGGTAGCGCAGTTTCGGGGCGCCGCTATCGTCCGCGGCCCTGGTCGGCACCTTCGAACAGGCGGCCGTGAACAGCAGGAGGGCGCACGCGAGGAGACGCTGACATCTGTGCATGGACGAAAGACCGTTTGACGGGTTAGTGTAGCGGTACTTTGGCGCAGTTTGGTCAGCAAAGCGAGGACACGAGATGAGTCAGCACAGAGCCCGGACAACCTTAAAACGGCGATCGTTCCTGTCGCGCATCGTCGCCGGCGCCGGTGCGTTCGGCGCGGCATTTGGCAGTGCATCGGTCGCGCAGGCCCAGTCGGCGCCTCCCGTTGCCATCAGTGCGTTCCAGCCGACCCGGCATCCCGAGGACGACTGGCTCGACCAGACCGGCACTGCAAAGCACCGCTTCTTCTTCGACGATACAACCGTGGACGGATTCGGCCAGGCGATGTTCTTCGCCCGCAACTACTTCGTCGCCAACGCCAACGGCTACAAGCTGGCTGATGCCGACCTGGCGCAGGTGATCTGCATGCGGCACGAGTCGACGTCATTCTCGTTCACTGATGCGATGTGGGTGAAGTACGGCGCCGCGCTGTCCGAGCGCGCCAGCGGCTTCGTCGACCCGAAGACCAGGGCCGTGCCGACCATCAACGTCTACATGGTGGGGGGATACGACACCGCACTGAAGAACGGCAACGTGACGATCGACCAGCTGGCCAAACGTGGTGTCCGCTTCGCGGTCTGTGCGATGGCCACTCGCGCCGCGGCGCAGCTGGCCGCCACCAAGACCGGTGGCAACGTCGACGCCATCTTCAAGGAACTGACGGAGAACCTGATTCCTGGCGGGAGGATGGTGCCGGCAGGGATCGTGGCGGTGAACCGGGCCCAGGAACGCGGCTACTCGGTCGCGTACGTCGCCTAGACAAGAGGGGGAGCAGCAAATGCGAACAACGATTTTCGGCGCGGCGCTGGTGGCACTGTGCCTGTCCGGCAGCCTCTTCGCACAGACGGTAACCAAGCCGGCCGTGCCCGGCGTCACCAACTTTGCAAAACTCGAGTCGACCATTGCCTGCGCCGGCGCGACGAACGCCAGCGGTGTGGCCGAAGTGAAGAAGCTCGGCTACAAGACAATCATCAACCTGCGGCAGGCAAGCGAGCCCGGCGCGGACGTCGAGGCCGAGGCCGCTGCGGCCAAGGCGGCTTCTGTGAAGTACGTGCACCTGCCGGTGAACGGCGCCTCGCCGGACCCGGCAATGGTCGATCAGTTCATCGCGGCGGTGGGCGAGCCGGCGAACCAGCCGGTCTTCGTGCACTGCGCCAGCGGCAATCGCGCCGCGGCGTTCTGGATGATCAAGCGGCTGGTGGTGGACGGCTGGGATGCGGAGCGGGCTTCGACCGAGGCGGCGGCGCTCGGCCTGACCAGCCCGGCGCTCAAGACATTCGCAATGGACTACGCAGCGACCCACAAGAAGTGAATCGGTCGAAGGCGGGGCGCGCGCCCCGCCTTCGTCGTGCAAATCGCTGGTGCTACCCGATGGCGGCTTCCGAGCCGCCGGCGTGGACGTAGGCTTCTTCGCCGTGCACCGCCAGGTCGAGTCCGGTCGACTGTTCGTCGTCGGTGGCGCGCAGGGTGAAGACCGCGCCGACGACTTTGAGAAGGATGAAGCTCATGACGGCGCTGAAGGTGAGCGCCACGAGCACCGCGATCGCCTGCGTCAGCAACTGACCCGGGTTGCCGAACAGCAAGCCGTCAGCCACGCCATTCATCGCTTTCTGCGCGAAGACACCGGTGAGCAGCGCGCCGACCGTGCCGCCGACGCCGTGCGCAGCGACGACGTCGAGCGAGTCGTCGAGATTCGTCTTCGCACGCCACAGGATGCCGAAGTAGCTCGGGAACGCCGCGATGGCGCCCAGGGCGATGGCGCTCATCGGCCCGACGAACCCAGCGGCGGGCGTGATGGCGACGAGGCCGACGACGATGGCCGTGGCCGCACCCACTGCGGTGGTCTTTTGCAGTCGCACCAGGTCGAGGATGGCCCACACCACCAGCGTGCCGGCCGGGGCCAGCATCGTGGTGGTGAAGGCGAGAGCGGCGATGCCGTTGGCAGCGAGCGCGCTGCCCGCGTTGAAGCCGAACCAGCCGAACCAGAGCAGGCCGGTGCCGAGCAGCGTGAACGGCACGTTGTGCGGCGCCAGCGCCACCTTCTTGTAGTCCTTGCGTGGCCCGATGACGACGGCGGCGACCAGTGCCGCTGCCGCGGCATTCACGTGCACCACGGTGCCGCCTGCGAAGTCGAGCGCACCCATGTCGGCGAGGAAGCCGCCACCCCATACCCAGTGCGCGACCGGCACGTAGACGAAGAGCACCCACAGCGTGATGAACGTCACATACGCCGGGAAGCGCATGCGCTCGACGATGGCGCCTGAGATGAGTGCCGCCGTGATGATCGCGAATGTGCCCTGGTAGCACATGAACAGCAAGTGCGGGATGCTGCCCTTGGCATCGAGGCCGACGCCGCGCAGGAAGGCCATCGACGTGTCGCCGAGGAAATCGCTCCCTTCCGTAAACGTGAGGGAGTAGCCGATCACCGCCCAGAGCACCGCGACGAACCCGAGGGAGATGAAACTCATCATCATCGTGTTCAGGGCGTTCTTGGAGCGCACGAGGCCTCCGTAGAAGAACGCCAGGGCGGGTGTCATCAACAGCACCAGCGCCGTCGAGACCAACATCCAACTCGTATCTGCTGCATTCATCACTGTCACCTCGGAGCCAGAGCACGACGTCGTCGCGCACCTGATGGGAGCGGTTTCTGCAATCCGCGCGGTGCGGATCATCCGGGTGAACAGTTCGCAAGCTCAGGGCCACGCGAACGCCGTGTCTGTTGTGTGTTAAATGATTGAAGTAGAAAGTGTTAGATGCGCCAGGCCTGTCGGGTTTGAACCTACAACAATGTCGGTTGAGGTTGAATCGACAACATTCGCGTAGCTTTAGGGCGTCCGACTCGGGCCAGGTCTGGCGGGCGCACCGTGGTGCCCGCCGGGAGCGGGGGCAGCGGGGAAGAATCAGCGACGCGGCCAGGAGACGTTCACGGTGACGAGGCCCGCGTGCTCGTTCCGCTGTTCTGGCCCCCTGACCGTGGAGTTCTCCCAGAGGTAGCCGCCTTCGATAGTAAAGGCCGGCGACAGGCGCCGGCCAACCCCGCCAAACGCGCGGTTCCGGTCGTATCCGCGGTACGGTCCAGACTCGGTCGTGTCCAGCGTGATCATGGCTTCGTCATACAGCGCGACATGCCACGGGCTGTCCGCCTTGAACTGTCGCTGTCCGCGAGCCATCACGCGGAACCGGTGCGAGGCATCGGCGCGCTGCGGAATCCACCGCTGCTCGAGGCGCAGCCGCAGCAGTGGAGCCCAGGTGCCTGCGCGCGGCAGGTTGACGAGCATCTGCTGCCACGCCCGCTTCTCCCACGTGGTGGCCGGTCCGAGCGAACGGCCAACCCCTGCATAGCCGCCCCAGAGGCTGACCCGCGGTGTCACCTGACGACCGATCGCGCCTCTGATGATGGTGATACCGAGTTCGCGCCCGTTGTCGAACACGCGTGGCTGGAGCTCCAGGTGGGATCGCCACTTCTCGGACAGTTGCCCGATCATGACCGTCTGGCTCCAGACCTGGACATCCTGATAGTCCTGCGCGTGCGCAGGGGTGATTCCGACGAGCAGGAGGGCGAACAGGGCGATAAGAAAGTGTGGCATCCGTCTTTGTCGATTATGAACCGGCCCGACCGGCGACAAGCGCCTCCGGCCGCGTCAGGAACTTCTCTGCGGGATGTAGCAAGCCACCGGCGCGAAGCCGAGCAGCAGGATGATCATGACCGGGAGCACGGCTACGACCCGCTCGCGGGGCAGCAGGTCAGGCGCGAGAACGGCGGTGGGTCTGCCCGTCGAGGCGTCGTAGCTGACGAGGACGCACGGCGATCGACGTGCAGGCCTCGACGCCAATCGGACCCTGGTCCGGCAGAACTCCGGACGCTCGTGCGAGCGCCCGGGTCACCGAATCGGAGTGCTCATGGCCCGCTCCGGGGCCGCTCACCTCAGTGGCCGCCGCCAGCCTGCGCCATCCCGAGGTCGATGCCCACCAGCGACACCTTCACGTTGCGATGGTGGGCGTCCGCCGTAAAGGCGGCCAGAACTTCCTTCACGTCGTGGTCGAGGTACTCCCCGGTTCCGTCGATCACGACGACCTCGCCATCACCGACACCCTCGAGCGCCGACACGATGCCGGGCTTCGAGACGAACGTGCCGTCACGACGGAACCGCATGCGCAGGACGCCGCTGCTATCGCGTTCCGCGATGATTGCGCGACGCGAGTTGTCGTACAGCACGAACATGATGCCCACCACGATCCCGACGATGACCCCCTTGAGGAGGTCGAGGGCGAGCACCGCCGCAATGGTAATGGCGAACGGAGCCAGTTGGCGCGGCCCGAGCTTCACCTGCGTGGCGAAGAGCGCGGGCTTGCACAGGTTCAGGCCCACCTGGATCAGCACCGCGGCCAGCGCCGCGAGCGGAATCCTGTTGAGCAGGGAGCCGGCGGCCACCACGGACACGAAGAGCAGCGCGCCGTGGAAGAAAGCCGAGAAGCGCTCGCGGCCACCGGCGGCGACGTTCGCGCCGCTGCGGACGATGACCGCGGTCACCGGCAGGCCGCCGAGGAAGCCGGACACCGCGTTGGCGGTGCCCTGCGCGAGCAGCTCACGATCGGGCGGGCTATGGCGCTTCAGCGGGTCGAGGCGATCGACCGCCTGCAGGGACAGCAGCGTCTCGATGCTGGCGACTACTGCAATGGTGGCCGCAGCCACCCAGACATCCGGTCGAACGATTGCCGCGAAGTCCGGCCTCGGGAGTGCTCTGTACAGATCACCGATGCTACCGAGCGGGACACTCACGAAATGCTGGGGACCCAGGTTGAAGCCGGGCATCCCGCTCATGAGCGCCGCCACGATACTTGTGAGGACGACCACCACGAGGGCGGGTGAGATAACAGGGTAGCGGCCCAGCGGCGTGAGCTTCCAGCCGTAGAGGAGAACCAGCGAACCCAGAGCAAGAAGGACTGCGCCCACACTGAACTGCGTTGGAATATCGGCGATGGTCCCGGCAACGCCGAACGCCACCGGCAGCTGCTTCCAGATAATGGTGATGCCGATGGCGGCGAGCATCCCCTTGATCACCGCCGAGGGGACCAGTGCGGTGAATCGCCCGGTACGTAGCACGCCCAGCGCGAACTGGATGCCACCGGCCAGGACCACTGCCATCAGGAACGGCTCGAGACCGCCGAGATGTGCCACTTCAGCGAGCACGACCGACGTGAGACCGGCTGCCGGACCGGACACCGAGAGTGCTGAGCGGCTGATGAGCGGCACGACGAGTCCGCCGACCATGCCGGCAATGAGTCCTGAGATGGGCGGCACGCCGCAGGCGACCGCGATGCCGAGGCAAAGGGGGACGGCGACCAGGAAGACCACGACTCCGGCAATGGAGTCCTGCTTGAGGTATCCGAACATCGAGCGGTGCTGAGTCATAGCTGCTGAACCTGAAAATGCGTCCGATTAATTGATCGTCATCGCGCCGGCCATGACCTTCAGCAGGGCCGATCCGAACCTTGGGTGCGTGTCGGCTGCTCTTACTTCCAGCATATGAAATATTGACGCAATCCTTACGACGGAACACTGGACTTTACGTGATTCCAGACAACCCCGTCAACATCTCGGCAGTTGCGCCACGGATAAAGAATTCGTAATATGCCTGAACAATGAGCCTCTTTTCATCGGTCCTCTGTGCACTCGATTCGACGCCCGACGATCCTCGCATCCTGCGTCACGCTATCGGCATCGCGGGTGCTTTTGGAGCAAGACTGACGCTCCTGACGGTCGTCAAGAGGGACCCTCACCATGGTGAACTGAAGATCGCCAATCTCCTGAAACAGGTGCTTCCGTCTGGAGCGACCTACGTCGGGCAGCCCGCCACGATAGGAATGCAGCTGGTGATGGGGCAGCCGGTGGACGCAATCATCGAGGCTGCGGGAAGTCACACCGACCTCATTGTGGCCGGCACCCATTCCAAATCTGGGTTTGCACGCTGGTTCCTTGGCTCGACCAGTGCGCAACTGCTCGAGCAGGCGCCATGTCCGGTGCTCCTCGTCCCGCCCGGCAACGTAGACATCGTCTCCATTGACTCGACATCGGCCCGCCTGACACCGGGGGCGGTGCTCGGCGCGGTCGACCTCACGGATGTCAACGAGCGCCAGCTGGCCGTCGCAGCTGAACTCGCGGCTATCGCTTCGCAGCCGCTCACCCTGATGACGGTGGCGGCAAACGAAGCGAGTGATGTCGCCGCGGAGGAGGCGCTGGCCGGCATCGTCAAGCGCGTCGGGTTCTCGGCCCGCACGCTGGTGCGCCACGGCGTAATCGCCGCGGAGATCGATCGCGCGGCGGTGACCGAACACGCTGGGCTCGTGGTGATGGGATTGCGTGCGGTGGACCGGGGCACGCCGGGCGCCATCGCGACGACGGTGCTCAGGATGAAAGACGCACTTGTGCTCGCCGTGCCGGCCAGATAGTCATCCCCCGAACACGCCGTTCTACCGTGGCCTGTGCGCCGTGCGCAGGCCACCCCGCCTCTCCCCACCGCGGCCTCTCCGACAGTTCCGGTTGATATTTCTGCGATACCAACATAAGTGTCGCCTCGTTACCACTGACGGAGGAACGCCCGGCCGCCGTGCCCAGGGTTCTGATGCCGGCCCCTCGCGGACAGGTGCCTTCGCAGTCGGGCAGAGAGAGCGTCCGGATCGTCGAGCGGAAGCCACCTCAGACATTGATGTCCGTGCAAAGTCGTCAAAGCGACAAGAATGTCGGTTGCTCTCTCGAGACGCCCATGCACGGCTCGCCTTATAACTGATTGATTCGAAGCGGTTTACCTGACACGTAGCTGTCGAGGCCGAGTCGGCTGCTGGCTTGCGATAGTCCCTGCAAAGCGAGGACACACCGGGTTCGCGTTTGAACCGCGTTGGGTGTCTTGGCTCCCGGAGGAGAGATCAACATGCGACTACGTGTGAGTGCAGCCCTGAGATTCGCCCTGAAGACGATGCGTCCTGTCCGCGTGCTGGCCATGGTCGGCGTGTGTGCCGCCGCGCTCGGCGCCCAGCCGGCGTCGGCGCAGACCAACGCGCCGGCGTTCTTCAGCAAGGTCGAGTTCTCGGGCCTGGTCGACGCCTACTACACCTACAACTTCAACGAGCCCCAGACCGGAGCGTTCACGCCGCTGCGCAACTTCGATGTGAAGCACAACCAGTTCAGCGTCTCGCTGCTGGAGTTCGCGATGGCGAAGCCGGCGGTCAAGGACGACCGTGATCGGCTTCCGCTTCGACCTGCAGTACGGGCAGGTCGGCGCAGATCTTCAACAGCGACCCGCTCGACAACAACGACCTGGTGAACGTGCAGCAGGCCTATGTCAGCTACTTCGCGCCGGTCGGCAGCGGCCTGACCTTCGACGTCGGCAAGTTCGTCACGCCGATCGGCATCGAACCGACCGAGGCAAACCTGAACAACAACTACTCGCGCGCGTTCCTCTATGCGCTCGGGCCGTACTACCACGTCGGTGCGCGCGCCTCGGTACACGGTGAACGAGCAAGGTCACGCTCGGCGCGATGCTCGTCAACGGCTGGAACGCCGCCGGTGACAACAACAGCGGCAAGTCGGTCGGCGTGAGCCTGACGCTGGTGCCGAGCAGCAAGCTCACGATCATCCAGAACGTTGTCTACGGGCCGGAGCAGGCCGACAACGCCGACGACAAGCGCACCTACTCGGACACGAACGTCGTGCTGACCCTGTCGCCGAAGGTCTCGGCCGGCCTCAACTACGTCTACGCCAAGGATTCCATCGGCGGCGACGGCATCAACTGGCAGGGCGTCGCACTCTACTTCAAGGGGCAGCTCACGCCGATGTTCGCGCTGTCCCCGCGCTTCGAGATCTTCGACGACCAGGATGGCTTCGTCGAGCGGCGCCGCGCAGAACCTGAAGGAGTTCACGATGACGGCCGAAGTGAAGCACCCGCAGGGCCTCATCCTCCGCGCCGAGTACCGCCGCGACTGGTCGGACATCGACTTCTTCACCAAGGGTGACGCCAGCCGCAAAGACCAGAACACATTCACCGTCGCCTTCATCGTTCCGTTTTCTTCGAAGTCGTAGTCGCCAGACACGGTGGGACACTCCGCGCGACGCGGAGGTCCCGCCGTGTGTTCCCTGATCCGTTCTTGACTGCCGGTCGGACAGGCACGATGATCTGTCCATCGTGTCGATGGTCGGGTCGCTGCATGCGCTGCGGGTTACACGTCGCGTTGGACGGGCGGGAGCCCTCCTGCTCGGAGCCACGCTCGTGTTGCCGGTCACCGCGCGCGCGCAGTCTCCGAATCAGGGGGCGGTGACCTTCAGCGGCGGACTCGACGCTCCGAGCGTGTATATCCTGCGAGGTCTCGTGCAGGAGCGCGACCCTTCTCTCACCCTCACGCCCTGGGCCGATGTCGGGTTCACGCTCAAGTCGAGCGACGGCGTCCGCCGCATCGGTGTCGACCTCGGCGTCTGGCACAGCCTCAACACCGGCAGCGCCGGGACCAAGGGGTTCACCGAGCGGCTGCACTACGCCGAAACCTTCAACGCCTCGCTCGCCCTCGGCGTTACCCGCAGCATCGCACTCGCGACGACATACACGGCCTACACCAGCCCCAACCTGATGTTCGACACGGTGAAGGAGGTGTCAGTGACGGTCAGTCATGCCGATCACTTCCAGCCTTACCTGCGCCTGGCGTCCGAGGTGGGTGAACGGGGCATGGACGGCGGCGCCCGGAAGGGGACGTACGCGGAAGTCGGCGCGCGGCCCACCCTTCTCTCGCGCCGGCGCGTGACCCTGGCGGTTCCGGTGCGGGTGGGCCTCAGCGTCCGTAACTACTACGAACTCGATGGCACCGACCACGCGTTCGGTTTCCTCAGCATCGGCGGTCTCCTCTCGATGCCGGTGACCCCGGCGTCCTCGGCGCTGGGGACATGGTCGCTCCGTGGTGCGGTCGACTACTACGCGTTCGGGGACACCACAAAGGCGTTCAATCGCGGCGAGGCCTACAAGGTGGTCGGCCTGGTCGGGGTCGGCGTGACCTACTGACCCGCGCGGGGCGGCGCGAGCCCCACTTGCTACACATTTGTGAAGGCATCTGAGGCTCGCGACAAATCCGTCGCCTGTTGCCCGCGTCGCCCTTCTGTCCATCTTCGCTGATTTCCTAGGAGAACCGGCACTTTCCGGGCCGCACCCCCTGGCGTACGGACGGTGCCGCTTTTGCTCCTGAGCAGCCGTATCGAGCCGTACGACTGCGCTACGATACGGACGGACCCGCCGGATGGCGGGCCGTTCGACGGTTCGCCGAGACCTTCATGTCCTCAGAATCACAGACCATGCCGACCGACCCGCGAGCGGACGCCCGTGCCGCCCGAGCGGTCCGCCTAGACAGCGCACGGTGCGAGCTGGCGGAGGCGTCCGGCCGCGGAGAAGGCGGCCGGCATGCCATGCGGCAGTACTCGCATCGCATGGACGCCCTGATCCAGCAGCTGTTCGCCGATGCCGGGTCGCTCACGCAGTCGGTCGCGGTGTTCGCGCTCGGCGGCTACGGCCGCCGCGAACTGTGCCTGCACTCGGACGTCGATCTGCTGATCCTGTTCGCCGGCGTCGATCGGCGCCGGCGACGAGCGCTTCCTGCACGCGTTCCTCAACCCGCTCTGGGATCTGGGCCTGACCATCGGCCATCACGTCCGCGAAGTGCGACGAAGGCGGCGGGCCTCGAAGCCGACAACTCCGAGTTCCTGCTGGCGCTCACCGACGCGCGGTCGGTCGTGGGCGACGCGACGCTGCTCGACCAGTTCCTCGGCGTCGGCGGACGTGGCGCAAGCAGCCAATGCGCGACGCTCGACGCCTTGAAGGCGCTGATCGCCGAGCGGCACGCGCGCTACAACGACACGCTCTACCAGCTCGAGCCCGACGTGAAGGAATCGCCGGGCGGTCTGCGCGATCTGTTCGGCGCGCAGACCATCGCCAAGCTGACCGATCCGCGCTGCTGTCGACAGGGCGGCTCCGGCGCGCGCGCGCTCGAAGATGCCGAGGAGTTCCTGCTGCGGGTGCGCTCGGTGCTGCACCTCGAAGACCGGCCGTCACCACAACGTCCTCAGCCACGAACTGCAGGAGCGGGTGGCGGAGTGTCTCGGCTACGCCGGCGGCACGCCGCGGCAGCGCGTCGAGCGCTTCATGGGCGACTACTTCCGCCACGCCGCGCGCGATCGATCGCTCGCTGCGCTGGGCGCTGCGGGCGGCGCCGGTGCCGGTGGCGCCAACCTGGTGCGGGCGGCCGACGGCATCCGCTTCGTCGACGCACGCGAGGCGGCCGAGCGGCCCGGAGACCTGGCTGGCGCTGTTCCAGGCCGCGCATCGAGGCGGCTGCCCGGTGTCCGACGACGCGCTGACGCTGATCGCAGCAGAATGCGGGCCGCTTCGGCGCCGAGGAGTTCTTCCCGACGCCCGCGTCATCGCGACGGCGCTGCTGCGCTTTCTGAAGCCGCGCGCCGGGCTCTACGACGCGGCTGTCCGAGATGCACGACTGCGGCCTGCTCGGCCAGATGTTCCCCGAGTTCAAGGCGATCAACTGCCGGGTGGTGCGCGACTTCTACCACAAGTACACGGTCGACGAGCACACGCTGCTGACGATCCGCAATCTCGAGCGGCTGATCGAGCCATCCGGCCCGGAGCGCGAGCGGTTCGCGCCGCCTGCTCGGCGAGCTTGGCGTCGCCGGAACTGCTGGTGCTGTCGCTGCTCTTTCACGACGTCGGCAAGTGGACGCGACGAGGACCACGCGGTCGAGAGCGCCCGCATGGCGCAGCAGATGTTCGAGCGCCTCGACCTCGATCCGGACGCAGCGGAGCCATGGTCGAGTTCCTGGTGTCGCGAGCACCTCAAGATGTCGCTGGTCGCGTTCCGCCGCGACACCGAAGATCCGGAGATCGTCCGGCAGTTCGGCGATCTGGTCGGCGTCGAGGAGCGGCTGAAGATGCTCGTGCCTCATGACGCTGGCCGATGTCGAGGCGGTCAGCCGCGAGACGTTGACGCCGTGGAAGGAAGAGCTGCTGTGGCGGCTCTACGTCGACACCTACAACTACCTGACGCTCTCCTACGGCGACGAGGTGATCGACCGCGAACAGGTCGCTCCAGCTCGGACGCGTGCTGATCGATCGCTGCCGCCGATGTCTCGGCCGACGAGGTGGCGGCGTTCCTCGAAGGGCTGCCGCGCCGCTACCTGCAGCTGTTCTCGGCCGACGCGGTCTACCGCACGTGCGGCTGTCGCGCGATCTGCGCCCGACGCGATGCAAGGCCTGGCTCGAGCCGCGTCGACTCCGGGTGGGAACTGACGGTGCTCACGCACGACCAGCCGTTCCTGTTCTCGAATATCTCCGGGGTCCTGTCGTCGTTCGGCATGGACATCCTGCGCGGCTTCGCCTTCACCAAGCCGAACGGCACTCATCGTCGACATGTTCCACTTCACCGACGACGAACGGTTCCTGGAGCTGAATGCCGAGCGGCGATGCGCAAGCTGCTGAAGACGCTCGACGACGTCGTGCTGAGGCGCGTCGGACGTCGCCGCCCGGCTGCGCGGACCGGGAAGCAGGGAGCGTTCCGGCGGCAGCTGCCGGGCTTCGCGCCGGTCATCCACTGCGACAACGAGTCGTCGCGCCGCTACACCATCGTGGAGATCGTGGCCGAGAACGCTATGGGGCTGCTGTACCGGGTGAGCCGCGCCATGTCGGAGTCGGGGTGTGATGTCGATCTCGTGCTGATCGCGACCGAAGGGCGCCGCGCCATCGACGTCTTCCACCTCACCCGGGACGGCGAGAAACTGACTCGGCTCAGCAAGCGCGAAATCATCGGCAATCTGCAACGCGTTCTGGAGGGACGCCCATGAAGCTGATCAAAGCGATCGTCCGACCCAACAAGGTCGACGACGTGAAGGCGGCGCTCGAGAAGCTGCAGATCTCGGGCATGACCGTCACCGAAGTGCGCGGGCACGGCAAGCAGAAGGGGCATACGGCGATCTATCGCGGGCAGGAGTACAACGTCAGCCTGCTGCCGAAGATGGAAATCGAGGTCGTGGTCGCCGACTCGATCGTCGACGACGCCATCAAGGCGATCATCGAAGCGGCCCGGACGGGCGAAATCGGCGACGGCCGGGTGTTCGTGCTTCCGGTGCGCGAGAGCTACCGGATCCGGACGGGGGAGAAGGACGTCTAGCCGGGTCGACCTGACCGGTGCCCGGCGTCAGCGGCGTCGTCGGCGCCTTCGAGGTCCTTCACGATGAACACCTTCTCGCCGGGACGAATCAGCCCCAGTTCGCGGCGGGCCAGTTCTTCGATCGCGGCCGGGTCGTCCTTCAGGCGTCGCGCTTCTTCCCGCAGCCGATCGTTCTCCGCCCGCTGCCGCTCGAGCTCGCCGCGCAGCTCGTCGTAGCTGCCGCGCGCGCCTGGAGCATGGCGAGCAGGCCGCGGTCGCCGACCATGGCATCGACGATGACCGACCAGCGACAGCAACACCAGCGCGCAGCGGGTGATCCGGCGATCTGCCTGCGCGATGTGCTGCCGGCCGTCGCCACGCCGGCTCAGCGTGCACCGGCGATCTGGGTGGCATGAACGAACGGTCAACAATCCGGCGCGATCGTGTGGAGCGCTGAATGCTGCACGTGATCGACGAGGATGCGTGCCATGACTGACGCCGTCCTGGTGCTGACCACCGTGCCGTCGCCGAGGTCGGCGAGCGGATCGCCCGCGCCCTGGTCGAGGCGCGTCTGGCGGCCTGCGTGAACGTGCTGCCGCCGATGACGTCGATCTACCGCTGGCAGGGCACTGCAGCAGGCGACACGGAGTGGCAGGTGATCATCAAGACGACACGCGACCGCGTCGACGCGGTGCGCGGCGGTTGTCCGCAGCTGCATCCCTACGAACTGCCCGAGTTCGTCGTCGTGGCGGTCGAGACGGTGGCAGCGCGGCATATCTGGATGGGTCAGCACGAGGCGTGCCGGGACGTCGGGCTGCGCGCCGATAGGAAGCAGGGCGGTGTGACACAATGTCGTCGTCATGGCTGACTCGTCGACTTCGTCTGCATCTCGACAAGCATCTGTCGACATTCGTCGGCGCCTACGGCGTCTGGGTCTACGCCCTGCTGTTCCTCATCGTGTTCGCCGAGACCGGCTTGGTGGTCACACCGTTCCTGCCGGGCGACTCGCTGCTGTTCGCGGTCGGCGCGCTGGCGGCGACCGGCGCCATGAACGCGCCACTGGCGTTCGGGCTGCTGACGTTCGCGGCCTTCGCCGGCAACGCGGTGAACTACGCGGTCGGGCGGTTCGTCGGGCCGCGCAGTCTTCAGCGCCACGGCACGCTCAGGGCATGTGGCATCGGCTGCTGAATCGTGACTATCTGGCGCGCGCGACATGCGTTCTTCGAGCGCTACGGCGGCAAGGCGGTCATCCTCGGCCGGTTCGTGCCGATCGTGCGGACGTTCGTGCCGTTCGTCGCCGGCGCGGCCGAGATGACGCCAGCGCTCGTTCGGCTTCTACAACCTGGTCGGCGCGGTGGGCTGGGTCGGCATCTGCCTGGGCGCCGGCTACGTGTTCGGCAATGTGCCGATCGTGAAGGACAACTTCTCGCTCGTCACGATCGGGATCGTCGTCGTGTCGCTGCTGCCGGCGGTGATCGAGTTGATTCGGCATCGACGACCGTCGAAGCGGCGGACC
Source organism: uncultured Acidobacteriota bacterium (assembly GCA_963722395.1). GTDB lineage: Bacteria > Acidobacteriota > Vicinamibacteria > Vicinamibacterales > CAVVIG01 > CAVVIG01. The sequence goes on from CAVRLS010000004.1 coordinate 491,420, forward strand.
GTAGCTCGCGGCCTTCAGGTCGCGCCGGCACGGCGCGGCTGACGCTGCGCCGTCCGGCATCCGTGCTACACCCGCGCGAGTGCCTGCCCCAGGTCGTCCTTCAGGTCGTCGAGGTCTTCGAGGCCGGCCGAGATGCGGACCAGGCCGTCGGTGATGCCGAGGGCGTCGCGCTGGTCGACCGGCACCGAGGCGTGCGTCATCGTCGCCGGGTGGGAGATGAGGCTTTCGACGCCGCCGAGGCTCTCGGCCAGCGCCAGCAGCCGGACGCTCGTTGAGCAGCGTGCCGCGCTGCCTCGAGCGAGCCGAGATCGAACGACAGCATGCCGCCGAATCCGCGCATCTGCCGCGCCGCCAGCGCGTGCTGCGGGTGCGACGGCAGGCCCGGGTAGTAGACCTTGCTGAACCGCCGGATGCGCCGCGAGGAACTCGGCCAGCGCCGAGGCCGTTCGCGCTGTGCCGCTGCATGCGCAGCGGCAGCGTCTTGGTGCCGCGCAGCACCAGCCAGGAGTCGAACGGGCTGAGGATGGCGCCCGGCCGCGTTCTGCACGAAGCCGCAGCCACTCGACGTCGTCGTCGCGCGTGGCGATGACGACACCGCCGACGCTGTCGCTGTGGCCGTTCAGATACTTCGTGGTGCTGTGGGTGACGAGGTCGGCGCCGAAGGCGATCGGCTGCTGGAGCACCGGGCTGGCGAAGGTGTTGTCGACGACCAGGCGGGCGCCGTGCGCGTGCGCGAGGTCGGCCGCCGCCGCGAGGTCGGTGAGGCGCATCACCGGGTTGCTCGGCGTCTCGACGAAGAGCAGCCTCGTTGCCGGCGTGAACGCCCGCGCGGTCGCCTCGAGATCGCCGGTGTCGACGTAGCGTGAAGGTCAGCTGATAGCGGCGTCAGCACCTTGTCGAACAGCCGGAACGTGCCGCCGTAGACGTTGTCGGACACGACGACGTGGTCGCCGCTCTGCAGCAGCGACGCGATGGCGTTGATGGCGGCCATGCCCGGACGCGAAGGCGAACGCCGCGGCGCCGCCTTCGATGGCCGCCAGGTTCGCTTCGAGCGCCGCGCGCGTCGGGTTCTGCGTGCGGGCGTACTCGTAGCCCTTGTGCTGGCCCAGCTCCTCCTGCACGTAGGTGGAGGTCTGATAGATCGGAGTGATGATGGCGCCGGTCGCGGGTCGGGCTCCTGCCCGGCGTGCAGGCAGACCGTGTCGAAGCGGGCGTGGTCAGGGAGCTTCACGATGCGGTCTCACCGATACATGGTCTAATATCGCCAAGTCCACGCCCCTATGAGGCACGCGCTGCTCCGCACCTGCCCGGACGCGCGATCCTGATCGGCGTCGCGATCAAGCTGGTCGTGTTCGCGCGTCGGCTGGCGGCCGCCGCCCGGCGTCCTGCGCGCTGCTCGACACCGCGCGTCGGTCGCTGCTGGTCGTTGGCGGCGCGTACTTCCTGGCGAGGCGGCTCGCGCTCGCGCAGCAGCCGGCTGCTCTGGCGCGTCCGCCGCAAGCTGATCATTTCCTACATCTTCATCGGCTTCGTGCCCGGCGATGCTCATCGTCGCGTTCTTCCTGCTCGGCGGGCTGCTGCTGTTCTCCAATTTCAGCTCGTACCTGGCGCAGACGCGCCTGCAGACGCTGGCCGACACGCGCGCAGGCGCATCGCGCCCACCACGGCGATCGAGATCCAGCGGCCGGCGGCCGACGGCGCCGCGCGTGCATCGCCACGCGGCGGCAGGCGGCAGCGCACGGAGTTCCCGGGAGCTCTCGATGGCGGTCGTTCCGCTGGAGCGGCCGTGCGAGGACGCCATCACCGCGCTGCTCGGGACGCCGTCGCGACCGCCGGCTGAATCGCGGCCGCCGCGGTCGCCGGGCCGTGGGCGCACGTCGCTGCGCCGCCGGCCGACTGCCCGGCCTGGATTACGTGCGGCGGGTTTCAGGGGCTGCTCGCCTACGCGACCTGCGACGAGCCGACTCCCGCGCGAGCCGGCTCCGAACTGGCGGTGAACGGCTCACGACGCTCGGGCGCGCCGTCGATCTCGTCGTGCGCGGCCATCGTCTTCCCGACACCGCGGCGCCGACCTACGCCGTCGTCGTCGACCTGCCGGTCGAACGATGGCGTTCGCAACGAGCTGCGCGCGGGAGACCGGCGTGACGCTGACGACCGTGCGCGACCGATGCGCGAGATGCGCACCGATGCTGCGCGGCACGCCGCCGGTAACGGTGCCGCTGCCGACGACTCGATGACGTCCCTGCCGCTGGCGTGTCGGCCAGCTTTCTCGGAGCTACGCGGACTGGGCCACCGGCGAGACGCGCAGCGGCACGATCGTCGCCCGCATGCAGCTGAGCATCGCGGAGATCTACGCGCGCATGGCGTGCAGCGACAGGGCGGCGCATTCGGGCCAGGGACTGCTGCTGGTGCTGCTGGTCATCGGCGTGCTGTTCCTGATCATCGAGGCGCTGGCGCTGGTCGCCGGCCTGGCGCTGGCGCGCTCGATCACCGGGTCGGTGCACGAGCTGTTCGTCGGCACCGAGCGCGTCAGGCGCGGCGACTTCAGCGCACAAGATCGACATCCGTGCCCGCGACCAGCTGGGCGAACTGGCGACGTCGTTCAACTCGATGACGGCCAGCATCGAGGACCTGCTGCGCGAGCAGGCGCGAGAAGAAGCGGCTCGAGGAGGAGCTGCGCATCGCGCACGAGATCCAGATGTCGCTGCTGCCGCAGGGGCCGCTCGGGATGTCCGGGCGTCTCGGTGACCGCGTCTGCGTGCCGGCGCGCGAGGTCGGCGGCGACTACTACGACTTCCTGCCGCTCGACGAGCACCGCGTCGGCGTGCTGATCGCCGACGTGTCGGGCAAGGGCACGTCGGCGGCACTCTACATGGCGGAGACTCAAGGGGCTGATGCTGTCGCTCAGCCGCATCCACACGTCGCCGCGCGAGCTGCTGATCATGGCCAACCAGATCATCGCCGACCATCTCGACTCGCGCAGCTTCATCACGATGACCTACGCGGTCATCGACCTGCGCGCGCGCACGCTGACCTACGCGCGCGCCGGTCACACGCCGCTGATGTACGCTGTCCGGCGGCCGAACTCGCCAGCGCCAGGCTGCAGCGTGCTCGCGCCCGACGGCATGGTGCTCGGACTGAAGCTCGACGACGGCGAGATGTTCGAGCGCCTGCTGCATCGAGGAGACGATTCCGATCCACGAGGGCGACCTGTTCCTGTTCTTCACCGACGGCATCAGCGAGGCGATGGACGCCGCCGACGACTGCTTCGGCGAGGATCGGCTCAGCCGCGCTCGTCGAGGAGCACGCGCACCTGCCGTCCGAGGAGCTGCGCGAGCGCATCCTGCGCGAGATCGCGGCCTTCGTCGGCGACGCGCCGCAGCACGACGACATGACGATGATCCTGCTGCGGATCGACGCGCCGCTCCAGGCCGCGGCCGGCGTCGCAATCTGGCGCGATCGGCCGAGTCCAGGTCTGCGCACGTGAGCTGACTTCGTCACCATCTTCAGCAGCGCAGTCGGAGATCGAGGCGCGCGTCGTTCGCGGCCTGCTCGAGGCCAACGGCATCATGTCGGTCGTCTCCACCGCCGACGCCGCAGTCGATGTTTCCGCTGACGGTGAATGAACTCGGCGAGGTGCGCCTGTCGGTCGCACCGGACGAGGCCGAGGACGCGACACGCATCATCGACAGCCACCGGACCGAATTGCGACCGGGCAGGTCGTCCGCGCTGCGCGACGAGTTCGACGACGCTGCAGCGCGCGATCGACTACCGCTTCCGCGATCGCGGCCTGCTCGAGCACGCGCTGACCCACACGTCGCGCGCCAACGAGGACGTCAGCGGCGGCGTGGTCGACAACGAGTCGCTCGAGTTCCTCGGCGATGCGGTGCTCGGGTTCGTCATCGCCGACCTGCTGTTCCGGGAGTTCCCGAGCTCCGACGAAGGGCAGAAGTCGAAGGTGAAGGCCGCGCTGGTCTCGACCACGACGCTGGCCGGCAGGCCGAGCGGCTGGCGCTCGGCGATCATCTGCTGCTCGGCCGCGGCGAGGAGAAGACCGGCGGCCGCCGCAAGCAGGCGCTGCTGGCGGACAGCTTACGAAGCGCTGATCGCCGCGATCTATCTCGATGGCGGCATCGAGCAGGCGACGCGCGTTCATCGTGCGCGAGTTCCGGTCCGCTGATCGCCGAGCGTCGCGATGGAGCGGCATCGGCGGACAGGACTACAAGTCGGCGCTGCAGGAGCACCTGCAGTCGCGGCCGAGCGGTCCGCTGCCCGGAGTACCGGCTCGCCGGGCACGATGCGGACCGGATCACCGCAAGCAGTTTCAGGTGCAGGTGTTCGTGGCGGCGAACGGCGATGGCGGAGGCGATCGGGTCCGAGCAAGAAAGAAGCGGAGCAGGAGGCGGCGCGCCTGGCCTGAGCGCTTGCGCAGAGACTAGAGTCAGAGCTCAGCATTCAGAACCCGTTCCGCACTGCGAGTTCTGCATGCTGAATTCCAGTCGATTTCGATGATGCCCCAGGGCTTGCGGTCGTCGTCGTCGGCAGACCGCCTGCCGGCTGCGGCCATGACCAGCGCGGGCTCAGGCTGCGCGGCAGTCGCGGCAGCGCGTAGCGGTGCACTTCGCGCGCGACGTCCTCGTCGGAGGGAGGCATCGGCCGGCAGTGCAGGCGCACCCACACGCGCAGCAGCGGATCGGCGTAGCTGTAGCGCTTCTGGCGCGACGCGACCAGGTCGACATCCTCCAGCCACGACAGGTAGTCCTTGGTCGAGCCGGGCGTGCGCTGCAGGCGCTGCGCGATCTCGGTGAGCGTCAGCCCTTCCTCGTCCGCGAGGATCTCGAGAATGGCTTTCAGGGCGCCGTAGCCGCGCGCGCGATGCAGACGCAGCTCGTAGCGAGAACGTGCACGGCTGGCGAGGCGTCCGCCTGGCGGCCATCAAGCGCGGCCAGCGCGCTGACGGCGTCGTCGCCACCGGCGTGCCGGCCTCCCGCGTGCGTCGAAGTTCGCCGACCAGCGCGTCGACGTACGACGGCCGTCCATCGGCGAGGGCGTGCACGGTGCGCGCGGTGTATTCGGTCGTGGCGTCGCCGATGTCAGCCGCCCGGCGTCAGGCCGAGCATGTCCAGGGTGTCCTCGACGGTCAACGACGGCACGTGGATGACCTCGAAGCGCGCCGATCGGTCGCGCAGCAGGCGGAGCGCGCGCGCCGTGTAGCGGCTGCGTCAGCACGAAGCGGTTGCCGCTCTCGACGATGCCCTCGACGAAGTCGTGCAGCACGCGGCGCAGGCCGGGAAAGCTTTCGAACGTGCGCAGCTCGAGGAATTCGTCGAGCAGGAAGGTCGCCGGGTCGTTCGCCGCCGCCGCGGGCCTTCGATCGAAGAACGCGAGCGTCGGCATCGAACGACGCGCGCGCGCCCCGGCGGCGGATCGGCGGCGGACGCAAACGGCGAGGCTGCGGTGACCGCCGTCAGGAACCGTTCGGGCGTGGTCGCGGTGCGCTCGATCGTCCAGATATTGCGAGGTCGAGCGGCCGATGCGCTCGCGCAGCTGGTGCAGCAGCGTGGTGCGGCCGCTGCCGCATCCACCGAGCAGCACCGGGATGCGCGAGGGTGTCGCGTCGAGCGCGGCAGCGATCGCGGCGCGTGAGCGTGGAGCGAGGCGTCAACATGCGCGTGCTGGTGATTCCGAAAGACTAGAACCTTAAGAAGCCGCGGCAGTCGTTGTCAATCGAAAATGCCAAATGTTTTTCCCTTGACGATGGACGCGCGCGGGTTGTTCCGTCACCTCGAGAACGCATCGCGTGCCGCGGCTGCTCTCGCATGCGCATCAGGGCGACGTCTCATCTCGCGCATTGCAGGGTAGAATCGTAGCCGATTATGAATCTCGCTGTGCTCGGGGCGCAGTGGGGCGATGAAGGCAAAGGCAAGATCGTCGATCTGCTGACGCCCCGTTTCGACATTGTCGCGCGGTATCAGGGCGGACACAACGCCGGCCATACGGTCTACGTCAACGGCGACGAAGTTCGTTCTTCGGCTGATCCCCTCGGGCATCCTGCATCCCGGCGTCATCTGCGTCATCGGCAACGGTGTGGTGGTCGACCCGCAGGCGCTCTTCGCCGAAGTCGACGAACTGGCCCGCAACGGCATCGACGTCGACGGGCGGCTGTTCGTCAGCGACAAGGCGCACCTCATCCTGCCGTATCACCGCGACCTCGATCTGCTGTCGGAAGCGCGGCGCGGCGAACGGAAGATCGGCACGACGTCGCGCGGCATCGGACCGGCCTACGAGGACAAGATTGCCCGCCGCGGCATTCGCGTCGGCGATCTCGCCGACCCGAAGGCGCTCGAGCAGAACGTCCGCGACAACGTGCAGCGCCCGCAACCGTCTGGTGCAGGACTCGACGATGGACTGGCAAGCCGTGCTGGCGCAGGTCGCTCGAGATCGGCAAGCGGCTGCAGCCGATGGTGCGCGACGTCTCGCTGATGCTGGCCGAGGCGATCGCGGCCGGCAAGTCGATTCTCTTCGAGGGCGCGCAGGGCACGCTGCTCGACATCGATCACGGCACCTATCCGTACGTCACCTCGTCGAACGCCTCGATCGGCGGCGTCTGCACCGGCCTCGGTGTCGGGCCGCGCGCCATCAGCGGCGTCATGGGCGTCGTCAAGGCCTACACCACGCGGGTCGGCGAGGGACCGCTGCCGACCGAGCTGCACCGACGAGATGGGCAAGCGGCTGCGCGACAGCGGCAACGAGTACGGCGCCGTCACCGGCCGGCCGCGCCGCTGCGGCTGGTACGACGCCGTGGCGGTACGCTACGCCGTACGCATCAACGGACTCGACGCGCTGGCGCTGACCAAGCTGGACGTGCTCGATGGCCTGGACGCAGATCGAGATCTGCACGGCTTACCGTTCTGGCGACCGCATCGCTCACCGAGTTCCCATCCGACAGCGCGCCAGCTGGCGGCGTGCGAGCCGGTGTACGAATCGATGCCGGGCTGGCAGCGAGCCGACGAAGGGCGTTCGCCGCTTCGACGACCTGCCCGAGAACGCGCGCGCTACGTCGCGCGTCTCGAAGAGGTCACAGGCGTGCCCGCGGCGCTCGTCTCCACCGGTTCGGAACGCGACGACACGATCCTGCGCGACGACGTCCTCGCCGCCAGCCTGCCCGGCTTCAAACTCGAAATCTGACCAGGGTCATCGTGCCGCGACCTATGGCGCAATCAGCCCTGCTTGTAGCCGGCGGATGTAGGCGTCGACCGCCCGGACGTCCGGTTCGATGAAGCTCGAGACCGACGCGGTAGCGCGGACTCTGCCTCTCGGCGAATCTCGAACGATCGCCCACACCACCGTGGCGCTGCCGCGGATGTCGGTGTCGTCACCGACGATGGCAACGCGAACGCGCTGATTCGGCTTCAGGATGGTTGCGATGACGACCTGTGCGCCGAGCGTGGACAGGTCGATGAGGTGCCGCGGCTGCCGTCGACGAGGATGTCGACGCCCGCCGTCGATCCGGAAACGCGGCGCCCGCGCGTGCCGCGATAGTCGAGTTCCGTTGCCGGTACCTGCACGGGTGCGAGCGCGGCGGCCGTCGCCGCAGCCGTCGCTCCGGCCCGGCTGCCATGCGGACGCGGGCCAGTCGGCAACGGCTGCGGCGCGACGTCGGCGGAGCCATCGTGCGAGAGCACCTGGATCGTCGTCGCGCCAAGCGACGGGTCCGCCTTGATGCGGTTGATCAGCGCGGCACCGCGGGGTGTCGACGCGAACTGCCGCTCGAGGACGACGAGGCCGGGACGTTTGGTCGTGATGGTTTCGAGGGCGCGAAGCGCTTCGGTGTCGGTGAACGCCAGGAGGTCGCGGACGTTCAGCCGCAGGCGCGAGGTCAGCGCGGGCAGCAGATCGGCTGGCCGCAATGAGAACGGCGTGCTCGGCGATGCACGGACGCGTCAGAAAATGCGGGCGTCCTGCAGCGGCCACCACCGCACCTTGACCTTGCCGACGATGTATTTCTTCGGCACCTGGTCCCCAGTGGCGGCTGTCGGAGCTGTTGTTGCGGTGGTCGCCCATCACGAAGTAGTAGCCCTGCTGCACGACCGTCGGGCCCCAGTCGTCGTGGCTGCGGAACTCCTCGGGCACGTAGTCGTCGTGCAGCGGCAGGTCGTTCACGTAGACGTGGCCGTCGACGATGCGCACCGAGTCGCCTTCCTGCGCGATGACCCGCTTGACGAACATCTTTTCCGGGTTGAGCGGGTAGTAGAGCATCACGATGTCGCCCGGGTCGCGGATCGCCGAGCTCGTAGACCAGCTTGTTGACGATCAGGCGATCGTGATCCTCGAGCGTCGGCGCCATGCTCAATCCGTCGACCCGCGCAACCTGGAAAGCCGAAGGTGACGATCAGCGTGGCGTAGACGGCGGCCGAGAACAGCGTCTGCACGCCCGCAGTCACCTCCGCAACTACACGACGCCACAGGCTCGCACGCACCACCGGGGCCGGAACAACGGCCGGCGCGGTCGGCTGCGCTGCTTGCTGGGCGGGCTCACTGGTACCTTCGGAGTACAACAGCGGCGAGTCGTCCTGTCCCGTGGCCAGCGACACCGCACCGTCAGCGGGCTGATTGTTTGCGTCGGCGATGGGCGGTACTGCAGCCCGCGGTTCGACCGCGTGCTCGTCACGCGCCGTAAGATCGACTGGTTGGGCTGGGTGCCGGAAGGAGTCGTCCATGCGTGCGACTCAGGATAACACTAAGCGTGGCATCGCCGTTGCACACATCAGCTGCACGAAATGAGGAGAGAAATGGTCAAAAAATTTGTCGTGATGAGTGGCCTCGTCCTGTCGGGACTTGCGGGTGGGTTGTTGCTGCAGGCTCAGGAAGCATCGACGGTGGTGCTGAAGAGCGGCGAGCGGATCAGCTGCGAGCTGATCGACATGAACGGGTCCGCCTTCGCCGTTCGCGTGAACGGCCAGGACCGCAACATCGGGATCGGCGATGTGGCCGCGGTGGAGTTTGCGGTCGGTCCCATTCCAGCCGATGCACAGAACCGGATTGATGCCGGCCAGCCGGTGGTCGTCATGAAGAGCGGGCAGGTGCTTGAAGGTCGGTTGTCGGATGTGGGCGGCACGCGGCCGCTGCGTCTCACCATCGACACACCGAGCGGCCAGCGCGATATCAGCTCGAACGACGTTGCGCAGGTGCACCTGGCGCGCGGCGCTTCCGGGCAGGCCGCTGCGGCAACGGCCGCGCAGGCGCAGCAGGCCCCGGCGGCTGGTGCACGGACCATCCAGGTGCCCGCCAACCAGCTCTGGACCGACACCGGCATCACCGTGCTGCGGGGCGAGAGCCTGCAGTTCCAGTCGTCGGGCGACATCATGGTTTCCCCCACCCAGAGTTCGGGCCTCGGGGGCGCGCCGGTTCAGGCGGGTGGCCCTTTGCCGGTCGGCAACGCCGGTCCTGGTGCGCTGATCGCGCGTGTGGGTAACAGCGCTCCGTTCCTGCTGTCAACCAATCCCTCGCCGGTGCCGATGCCGGCGGCCGGCCGGCTGATGCTCGGCGTGAACGACAACGATCACACTGACAACTCCGGCGCCTTCACGGTGTCGATCTCGCGTCTCGGTGGCGGCCGCCGCCGCTAGACATAGGGTCATCGCCGCGAAGCTTTCGGGGCCGCGGTATTCGCAGTTCGCAGGGAAATGGGAGCGTGATGCTCCCGCTCCCTGCGCCGCGTCCCGATTTCCACCCACCACTCGCCCTCCGCTCGCCCGTCCACTTTTCGTTGCTCCATCGGAGTCATTCCGGCTGCAGTATCCGCTGTGCCCCATGGCTGCTCTGGCAGTTCGGGAACCGCTGACGTCGCGCCGTTTGCTATGGCTCGCGTGTTCACTACGACGTTCCTGTTTTCACGGAGGCATCCATCAATGGCCGGTATCGACTCACTCGAGAGCCTGTTTCAGGACGAACTGAAGGACATCTACGACGCGGAGAAGCAGATCACAAAGGCCCTGCCGAAGATGATCAAGAAGGCCGGCGCCGACGAGCTGCGTGCTGCGTTCGAGGAGCACCTGCAGCAGACGGAGCAGCAGATCGAACGGCTCGAGGAGGTCTTCGAGCAGCTCGGCATGCCCGCCCGCGGCAAGAAGTGCATCGGGATGCAGAACCTGATCAAAGAAGGCGCGGAGATGATGGCGGAGGCGGAGGACGAGGATACGCGCGATGCACTGATGATCGCCGCCGCACAGAAGATCGAACACTACGAGATTGCCGCCTACGGTACGCTCCGCGTGTGGGCTAACCAACTCGGCCACACCGAGTCGGCCGCGCTGTTCGAGGAGACGCTCGACGAAGAGAAGGAGACGGACCAGAAGCTGACGGCGATCGCCGAGAGCTTCGTCAACCGTGAAGCCGCAGATACCGAAAACGACGAGGAGGGCGAGGAGGAAGAGGCCGAGCCGGCGGCTCCGTCGCGCCGCATGCCTGCCCGCGGGGCGGCTGGTTCGCGTTCCGCAGCGGCTGACCGTGGTGGCGCAGCCGCGAAGGGCCGTGGCCGCAGCCGCTAGGCCGTACCCACTGGATGTTGCGGGCCGGGTGGCGCCACATGGCGCTCCCGGTCCACTCTCGCCAGCCTAGCGCTTCAGGGCATCGACGAACTGGCGAGCAATGCCTGGCAGCTGCACGCGGCCTTCGAGCAGGATCTGCCTGGCGGTGATCCCCTTGCCGTACAGGTCGGCGTTGTCGTCCGCGTCGTCGCGGATGACACCGCCCGACAGGTTGATGCCTGCAAAGATCCCCTGCGTGCGCGAGTAGGAGAGAATTTCCGCCTGCAGCTGCAGGTCGGTGGCAGCGCGGGCATCGCGGCCCACCGGGCCGGCCGCAACCGATGCTTCCGCGCCGAGCGACACGCGGTTGCGCAGCAGCTTGTCGACCCCCTTGTCGTTCATCACCAGCAGGACCAGGTCGACGGTCTGGGCTCCGAACTGCAGCCCCCAGCTCCCCTTGCCAATCCGCATGAAGATCGGCGGGCTCCATGCGCCATTGCGCCTGCAGCTCATCAGGCCCTTGCCGTACTCGCCGCCGAAGATGAACGCCGCCTTCTTGAGGCTCGGCACCACCATGACGCACGACGCCTTTTCCCAGAGTTCGAGCGGCACATCCTGGTCGGGCGCCGCGTGCAGCTCGCGCAGGACGATGGCGGCGTCTTCGATCCGCCTGGTTTCGCTGGTCGAGAGCGCAGCGGATATCGGGGCCGTGGCGAGCACGCCCAGCAACAGGGCAGCGATTAATCGTCGCATCGTGTGTGTCCTCCTCGGCAAGCTCTTGAAGCCTAGCATGGGCCGTGTCCGCTACGACGCAAGGGAACGCCGGTTGCACGTTGCGCGGTGGAGGCGCGAAATGGCGAAGTACGGCGCAACGGCGAAGAAGAAGGTGGCGAAGGTGATGCACGAGCGCAAGGCAGGTACCCTGCGCTCCGGATCCGGAAGGAAGGTGACCAGCCGGAAGCAGGCCATAGCGATTGCCCTCAGCGAAGCGCGTGAGGCCGGCGGCAAGGTGCCACCGCGGAACGCGGCGGCCAAGAAGTCGACCCGGAAGGCCGGTGCGAAGAAGACCGCTGGCAAGAAGACGGCTGAGAAGAAGACGACGCGGACGCCCCGGAAGAAGACGGCCGCGAAGAAGCGCTGAGGCGCTAGGCCCGTTCCTCCCAGACCCGCGCGAGGTTGACAATCACCTCGACCGCCTTCTCCATGTCCTGCACCGACACCCACTCGAGTCGCGAGTGGAAGTTGTGCTCGCCGGCGAAGATGTTCGGAGTCGGCAGTCCCATGAAGGAGAGGCGCGAGCCGTCGGTGCCACCCCGGATGGAACGGCGCCGCACCTCGAGGCCCGACCGGCGCACCGCCTCTTCAGCGTACTCGGCGATCTGCGGCATCGTGTCGAGCACCTGCTTCATGTTGCGGTACTGCTCGATCACCGTGAACTCCATGCGCGAGCCGGGGTGGCGATGCGTCGCCTGCAGCGCCAGCGCTTCGAGCATGCGCTCTTTCTCTGCCAGCCCGTCGGTATCGAAGTCGCGCACGATCAGCTTCACCGTGGTCTTCTCGACCGACGCCTGCACGACGTTCGGGTGGACGAAGCCTTCCATCCCTTCGGTGGTTTCCGGCGACAGCGTATGCTGCGGCAGGCGGTCGATGAACGTTGCCGCCACCTTGATGGCGTTCACCATCGTGCCCTTGGCGTAGCCGGGGTGGGTGTTGAAGCCGTGGAAGGTGACGTTGACGCCGTCGGCCGAGAAGCTCTCGATCTCGACCTCACCGCGCAGGCCGCCGTCCATCGTGTAGGCGCACATGGCGCCGAACTTCTGCACGTCGAAGTGCTCGGTGCCGCGCCCCACTTCCTCGTCAGGCGTGAAGCCGATGCGCACCGCACCGTGCGGAATCTCGGGGTGCTGCATCAGGTACTCGGCAGCGGTCACGATCTCCGCGACACCGGCCTTGTTGTCGGCGCCGAGCAGCGTGGTGCCGGACGCCGTGACGATGTCGTTGCCGATCTGTTCCACGAGCGCGGGAATGTCGGCCTGGCGCAGCACCGCATCGGGTGCGTCCGGCAGGACGATGTCGCGGCCGTCCCAGGCGGAGTGGACGATCGGCTTCACGCCGGCGCCCGGCATCTCCGGTGACGTGTCGACATGGGCGATGAAGCCGATGACCGGCACGCCCGCCTTCGTCGTCGTTGCCGGGATGGTGGCCATGACGTAGCCGAATGCATCGATGGCGGCATCGGTCAGGCCGATGCCGCGCAGCTCGTCCACTAGCGCACGCAGCAGCACGAGCTGCTTCTCGCTGCTCGGGTACGTGGTGGAGTCGTCGTCTGCCTGGGTGTCGATCTGGACGTAGCGGAGGAAGCGCTCGAGGACGGACATGAGGCAATGCTAGTCGCGAATGGCGAACGTCGCCACGATTGGCGCGTGGTCGCTGGTGCCGAATTCCCGCGAGACGCGGCAGGCAACAGCGCGGCTGCCCAGCGCCTGGCTGGCCAGGATGTAGTCGATGCGCCAGCCGATGTTGCGTTCGCGCATCTGACGCCACGGTGCCCACCAGGTGAACAGACCATCGTTGTCCGGCTCGAGCGCGCGACCCACGTCAACCAGGCCGCGGCCGATAATCCGTTCGAGGATGACCCGCTCTTCCGGCAGCTGGCCGATGGCGCGCGGCTTTCGTTCCTTCGGATGCACGTCGATGTCGGCCCGTGCGATGTTCAGGTCGCCACACAGCACGACGGTGCGACCGGCGGCCTGCAGCGCCACCGCATAGTGCTCCAGCGCGTCGAGAAAGCGGACCTTGGCCTGGAAGTCCTTGCCGCCGTTCGGCACGTAGATCGACGACACGGTCAGCCCCGAAGCCAGGTCGGCCTGGACGATGCGCTGTTCGAAGTCGAAGGTGGGGTGCGAGAACGCCGGGCGATCAGGCGAGAGCGCCTTGCTGACATGCAGGCCGACGCCCGAGTAGCCCTTGCCGCCATGCCAGTAGCACCAGTAGCCCTCCATCTCGCAGAGTTCGGCAGGTACCTGGTCGGGCGCGGCCTTGATTTCCTGGAGGCAGATGACGTCGGGGCGATCGCGGTCGATCCACTCGAGCACCTGGGTATGACGTGCGCGGATGCCGTTGACGTTCCAGGTGGCGATCTTCACTGCGACAGGGACAGGGAATTCAGGTTCAGAGTTCAGAAGGCAGCTTGGTGGAACGGCGAGGTGGAGCGAGCGGCACGATGAGATGCAGGCTCAGATTGCGATTGGAACCGCGTCGATCCAATCTGCAACCTGAGTTCCGCACTCTGAAATTCAGGCGTTAGAACTTGGCGTGCGCGGCCTGACGCTCGGCGGCCGGGACGGCCATGATGTCGGCGTGCGCGGCAATGTGCGCCTTCACAAGCGCCTCCGCCCTGGCGATCGAGTCGGCGTCGCCGTTACGGTAGATGGCGTTCGCCTCGATCAGGGCCTTCTGGTGCGATGGGGTGGCGTCAACGCTTTCGTAGATCGCGGCAACGGGGCAGGCGGGCACGCAGGCGCCACAGTCGATGCACTCTTCCGGATGGATGTAGAGCATCGTCGTCGTGGCGAACTCGGGTTCGTCCTTGCGGGGATGAATGCAGTCGACAGGGCAGACGTCAACGCAGGCGCTGTCCTTGGTTTCGATACACGGGTCGGTGATGATGAACGGCATGCTCGCGAATTCTCCGTCGGGGTGACCGGACGCCTGGTCAGGTGGCCGGTGGCCCGCAGCGGGGCCAGAACCGGTGAATTATACCCCGCGCCTCAGTTCGCGGACAAAACATCCTGTCGCGGTCGCTGCCCGCGCGGCCCGGTCCCGCCGCCGGCAGTTTATACTCGCCTGCATGGCTGACACTCCCGAGCAGACCGAGAAGCGCCGCGGCCCCGAGCCTCCAGACCTGGCTGAAAAGGGGGGCAACAGGAACGGCGTACCCCAGCGATCGAACAGTCGCCTCTTCATGCAACTGCTCGTGTTCGGCGGCTGCCAGGACGCTCGCCCGCTGGCCGAGGCCCTCGAAAGCTCCGGCATGACCGGGGTCCTGTACGAGGACGTGAACGATCCGCACGGCGTCGGCCTGCTGACCTTCACGCAGGATCCGAACGAGTTCGTCGACCGCCTGCGCCGCCTGCTGACCGTCCATCCATTCGCCTCGCTCGAGCAGAAGCACGAGTACACGATGCTTGGCCGCACCTACTCCATCGGCTACGAGCCCGACCTGGAAGAGACGCTGCTGCAGCGGCCGCGCCGCACGGTGCTGACGAAAGACTGGCGCTGGGCGGTGTGGTATCCGCTGCGCCGCAGCGGCAGGTTCGCCAACCTCCCCGAGCAGGAGCAGCGGGTCATTCTCTCGGAGCACGGCACCATTGGCATGTCGTTCGGAGCCGCCGACTACGCGCACGATGTCCGCCTGGCGTGCCATGGCCTCGACAAGCACGACAACGACTTCGTCGTCGGCCTGCTCGGACCGGACCTCTTCCCGCTCTCGGCGATCGTGCAAACGATGCGGAAGACGCAGCAGACCTCGCTGTATCTCGAGCGGCTCGGGCCGTTCTTCGTCGGCCGCGCGGTCTGGCAGAGCCCGCTCTAGCGTGACAGATCGGCCGTCGGTGCAAACGCTGGCGGCCGCCGATGCCGCGTCGCCTGCTCGTAGGCGAAGGCGAGCTTGATCAACGTGGCCTCGCTCCACGCACGTCCAAAGAACGAAATCCCTACCGGCAGGCCGTGGTCGAACCCCATCGGTACAGTGATGTGCGGGTAGCCGGCCACAGACGTCACGGTTGACGGACCGGGGATGGTGGCGGTGCCGCTGTCGCCGTTGACGAGATCGATGAGCCACGCCGGACCGCCAGTCGGAGCGACGAGCGCATCGAGGCGGTGTGCGGTCATCACCGCGTCTATCCCTTCGGTTGCGGCCAGCCGCCTGTTCGTTGCGAGCGCCTGCGTGTAGGCGGCGTCTGTGAGCGGCCCTTTCGCATTCGCCTGCTCCACCAGCTCCTGCCCGAAGTACCGCAGCTCGGTTGCGGCGTGCGTCTTGTTGTAGGCGATGAGATCCGCGAGGCTCTTCAGCGGTGCACCCGGGCCCCACCACTCAAAGAACCTCGGGATGTCAGCCTTGAACTCGTACAAGAGCACCTCGAACTCGCTGTCGTCGAACTGTCCGAGGGTCGGGATGTTCGCCGGGTCGACGATCGTCGCGCCCTGCCTCCGCATCTCTTCGATGGCCGCGTTGGCGAGCGCGTCGATGGCGGCGAGCGGTCCGAACATCCGGTTGCGGACGATGCCGATGCGTGCGCCGCGGAGTCCTTCAGGGTCGAGCGACTGCGTGTAGTCGGTTTGCCGCCGCAACGGGGCGGTGGTGGCGCTGTCGGCCGGGTCGGCTCCCGCCAGCACGCTCAGCATCGCGGCGAGGTCGGCAACGCTGCGCGCCATCGGACCGGCAGTGTCCTGGCTATGCGCGATCGGGATGATTCCGGTGCGGCTGACCAGGCCAAGCGTCGGTTTCATGCCGACGAGCCCGTTCACATTCGACGGCGACACAATCGAGCCGTCGGTCTCGGTGCCGACTCCCACGGCGGCAAGACTGGCGGCGATGGCAGCGCCGGTGCCGGAACTGGAACCGGACGGGCTGCGGTCGAGCGCGTAGGGGTTCTTCGTCTGGCCGCCACGCGCGCTCCAGCCGCTGGTCGAGCGCGTCGAACGGAAGTTCGCCCACTCACTGAGGTTGGTCTTGCCGAGCATCACGGCGCCGGCTTCGCGCAAACGCGTCACGACGAACGCATCGCGTGGGGCTCGCGCCTCGGCCAACGCGAGTGATCCGGCAGAGGTGCGCATCGCATCGCCCGTGGCGATGTTGTCCTTGATCACCACGGGAATTCCGTGGAGCGGCCCGCGTACGCGCCCGGCCTTCCGCTCGGCGTCCAGGCGATCCGCAAGGCTGCGGGCATCCGGGTTGAGCTCGATGATGCTGCGTAGCGCCGGGCCGATGCGGTCTACCGCCGCAATGCGCGCCAGGTACTGATCGACGAGTGCCCGCGACGTCGTGGTACCCGTACTCATCCGCCGCTGCAGTTCCGCCACGCCGACCTCTTCGAGCGCGAACGGGCGTGCCGGTGGCTGCGACCGCAGCGTCGCCCCGCCGGCGACGGCGGCTGCCAATGTCAGGACCAGTCGGCCGAGGCGCGCGCCGCGAGAGAACCGCGCCATCTCATTCCACCTTTCCAAGCCAGGCCATCAGCGCCTGCCGATCTGCGAGATGCACCAGCAGCAGGTCGGAGGCGCGGACCGCCTGCGTCAGCAGGGTGCGATCGAGCGCGTGCTCCGCCGCTATGCAGGCGCGCGCGCACTCGACGCGGAGCGCCGTCAGGGTGACGTAGAGCTCGGCGACCTGCGTGCGAATGCCGCGCGACTGGTAGGCGGTCCACGAGGCGAACGCCCTGGCGCCCAGATACCGGTTTACAAGCGGCGCGTGCAGACGCCACGCTGGCTCGACCCACTGCGCATCTGCGTCAGCCATGCCATCCGGAAGCGGCGGCCGCTCGAGTCCGTGCGGCACGGTTGCGCAGACCGCGGCGTAGGCCTCGAGTTGCGTGTATGGGACATACCGCGCGTCGAGGATCGACTCGGCGTCTGGCCGGGGCGTGTCGAGCTGAGCTCCAACCCACTCGTCGAGGTCGCCAGCGGCCACGGTCCAACGGCGAAGGCGCTCGGCGGTGACCGCCACCTGGTGCAGCGCTGTCAGCGGTTCAGAGCCGGACTGGCCGAGCGTTTCGACGAGGTAGCGCTCCCAGCGATCGAAGCTTGCCCCATCGAACAGGACATCGGGCCGGAGCGACGGCGGCCATTCAGACCTGGCGTCGAGCCCTTCCCAGGCACGCGATGTCGGGAAGGCGGCGGGCGACGTGACGACGCTCAAGGGCGTGGTGCTGTCGAGCAGCAGCGCTGCGGCCGTGGGGCAGTAGTGCGAGAGGGCGACGTGTGTGCCGCGCGCGTCGAGCAGGGCCCGCCGCGGGAAGTGCCGGCACGAGTCCGGGAGCATCGTCTCACCATGGTCGCGATGGATGCGGCAGAGGCCGGACGGCCGGTCGTACTGCGTGCAGGCGCCGCTGTCGTCGGGCAGCAGCCAGTCGGTGCGGACGAGCGGCCACGTGCGCGCCTCTACCGGGATGCTCCAGCCCGCCGTGCAGCACTCGCCCGAATGCCGGCAGGCATAGGCGGCGTGTGCGTTGAGCGAACGGACCCGAGGCTCGACCACGCCAGATGATAGCGCGGCATGTCGGTTGCTCGGGCCGCGGCAGGAGGTTCCATGACACCCGAACGCTGCGCCCCGAACGTCTATCGCCTGCTGACCATGATGGTGAACGTGTACTTCATCAAGGATGAGGCCGGGGGGTGGACGCTGGTCGATGCCGGCCTCCCCGGCTACGCTGAATCCATCCGTGCCGCGGCTAGGTCGCTGTTCGGGGACACGCCGCCGTCAGCGATCGTGCTGACGCACGGGCATTTCGATCACGTTGGGGCGCTCCCGGCCCTGGCCGACAGCTGGAGCGTGCCGGTCTATGCGCATCCTCTCGAAATGCCGTACCTCACGGGGCGCTCCTCGTATCCGCCTCCGGACCCGACTGTCGGCGGCGGACTCTGGCCGTGGCTCTCGCCGCTCTTCCCTCGCGGGCCTGTCGACCTCGGGGCGACGGTGACGATGCTGCCAGAGGGCGGGCACGTGCCGACACTTCCGGGATGGCGCTGGGTGCACACGCCAGGGCACACGCCGGGTCATATCTCGCTCTTCCGCGACGCCGACCGCACACTCATCGCCGGCGATGCGTTCGTCACCACCCGGCAGGAATCGATCAGCTGCGTGCTCACGCAACGCGAAGTGCTGTCGCGTCCGCCGGCCTACTTCACGCCGGACTGGCAATCGGCAGGTGCGTCGGTGGCGCTGCTCGCCTCGCTCGAGCCGGAGGTCGCCGCGACCGGACACGGGCACCCGCTCCATGGGGCATCGATGCGCCATGACCTGCGATGGCTTGCCGAGCACTTCGGCGAGGAGATGCCGGAGCGCGGCCGCTACGTGCGCACGCCGGCCCTGGCGGACGAGCACGGCGTCCTGTTGCTGCCGCCGCCAGTCGGGCCCAACCGGGCGCAAGTGGCCGTGCTGGCGGGGCTGGCTGTGGTTGCGGGGGTGCTCGCACTGCGGAGACGCCCGCAAGGCTCGCGCCCCCTGCGTCGTACCAGAAGGTCGTCGGCTACGTACGGGCGGTCGACTGTGCGATGAACGCTTCGATGTCGGCGGCTGGCCGTGCGCCGGTCGTGCGATTCACCTCGCGTCCGCCAGCAAACACCGCCATCGTCGGAATGGAGCGGATGGTGTAGCGCTGGCCGAGGTCGCTGAGTGCGTCGGTGTTCACCTTCAGCACCAGATAGCGGCCGTCGGCGCGCTGCGCCACCTTCTCGAGTTCCGGCGCCACCATGCGACACGGGCCGCACCACGGTGCCCAGTAGTCCACAACGACGGGCACAGCCGACCGCGCGATGAGCTGGTCGAAGTCGGCGGTGCTCGACACCTCCATTGGGGCAGCGTCGGCCCGCACCGGTTCCTTGCACTTGCCGCAGCGGACGGTGTGCCCGAGCTTGTCGAACGCCACGCGATTCGTCTGAGCGCAGTGGGTGCAGGCGATGAGAATCCCCTTGTCGTCCAGGTGCAGTGAGGCAGCCATGCGGGAATTGTACGGCGGTGCGCAGCTCACCGCGCGCGGCGCTTCTTCGGCGTACTCCGCTTCGCGGGCGTGGGCTTCGCCGGGGCTGCCGCTGCGGGCGCGGCGGCGAGGCGGTCGCCGAGCATCGCGACGCTCAGCGCATAGGCATGCGCGCAGTTGTATTCGAGCAGCGCGTCGTAGTTGCCGTAGACCAGGAAGTGACGTGAACTGCCGGACACGAGCGCCGCGTCGAAGCTGGCCTTCGGGAGTGCCGCGCCCGTCAAGGTGCGCACGCCCAGCTTCTGCCAGTCAGCAAGCGGCAACGGCACGGTCATGTCGCGAGTAGCCTGGCACGTGCCGGCGCGCCGGGCGACAGCTCCCGCAATGTGGCTCGCCACCTCCTTCGACACCCGCACTTCACGTCCCCACGGCCGGCCGGCCACCCAGCCATGCCCTTTCAGGTAGTTCGCGATCGACGCGAACACATCAGCGGGAGTCGTCCAGATGTCGCGGCGGCCGTCGCCGTCGAAGTCCTCGGCGTATTGCAGGTAGCTCGACGGCATGAACTGCGGCTGGCCCATGGCGCCGGCCCACGACCCCTTGAGCTGCGGCAGGTCGATGTCGCCGCGGTTCAGGATCTCGAGCGCGTTGAACAGTTCGCGGCGGAAGTAGGTGGCGCGGCGGGGATCCCAGGCGAGCGTCGCAAGTGCAGCTATGGTCGGGCGGACGCCGCTGAAGCGGCCGAAGTTCGACTCCATGCCCCAGATGCCGCCGATGATGCGCACCGGCACACCGTAGGTGGTTTCCACCTTGTCGAGCGTAGCCGTGTGCCTCGCGAGCATCTCGCGTCCGGTGCGCACGCGCCGCGCCGTCAGTTGCCGAGTGATGTAGGTTTCGATCGAGAGCACCGTCTCTGCCTGCGACCGATCGCGTTCGATGACGACCGGGATCGGCTCTTCGACGCCGGCCAGCGCCTCGTCAACCAGCTCCTTGCGATAGCCGCGCGCCAGCGCTTCGCTGCGCACGCCCTCGAGCCACTCCGCGAACGAGGGCCGCGACGCCGGATCCTGTTGCGCGGGCTGTGCCGGCTGCGTGGACGCAAGCGGCCGCGCCGCTTCAGGCGCAGTGGTCGAGTTGGAGTGCGCGTAGGCCGTCGAGATGCCGAGAGCGACGAAGGCCGCAGCCAGGAGCTTCACGCGGGAGAGTGTACCGCAGCGTCCCGACGTCACACAGCACGACTATGCCTCGTTGTAGGCATGCTCGAGGGCTGCGACGTCGAGCTTCACCATGGTCATCACGGCCGCCATGACGGCCTTCACTTTCTCCGGATTCTCGTCGCGGATCAGCTCCGTGAATCGCCGGGGGACAATCTGCCACGAGATGCCGAACGGGTCTTTGATCCCGCCGCACGCGGTAGGCGTCGCGCCAGCCGTGACGAGCCTGTCCCAATACTCGTCGACTTCTGCCTGGTCCGCGCAGTCGACGTAGAGGGAGAAGCCTTCGGCAAAGGTGAAGTACGGGCCGCCGTTGTAACCCAGGAACTCCTGGCCACCGACGACGAACTCGGCAGAGGCAATTGGACCGTCCGTGCCGGTGCGGGCAATGGTCCTGATGTGGGAGTCGGGGAACGTGGCGGTATAGAACGCCATGGCCGCCTCGAGCTGGTCGTTGAACATCAGGAACGGTGTCACTTTGCTCATCGGAGAGATTCTCTTCTGCTAAGGTCCCTGCTTGACAAATCCGCTCACGAGTTTCGGGACGGTGTACAGGATCAGCAGTGCCAGTAGCGTGCTCAGTACCGCCGTTGACTCGCGACCCATTCCTGCAGCAACGCCAATCGCTGCGGTGAGCCAGATGCCGGCCGCTGTCGTCAGGCCCTTTGTCTCCGCGTCATCACTCCCCTTGACGATGGCGCCTGCTCCGAGGAATCCGACACCGGCGACCAGGCCCTGCAGCACACGCGTGAGGTCCGCGTCCGACACGCCGGCCTGCTGCGGCGTGAGAACAAAGAGCGCCGCACCAAGGGCCACCAACATATGAGTGCGCAGACCGGCGGCTTTCCCCTTCTGCTCTCGCTCGAGTCCGAGAAGGCCGCCCAGGGTTGCGGCAATCAGCAAACGTAGTGTGATTCGAGTCACTCCCGCGGGGTCTGGAAGATCGGAGAACTCCTGCGCGACTGTATTCCCGACCTCTTGCCACCACGTGTCCATTGTCAATTCCTCAAATCCAACACTGACTGGAGCCTAGCGATGATCTCACCTCGCATTGTCAGCCGCGGCGACTCAGAATGGTGCCGGCCGCGGACGGCTGTAAATGGTTCTCAGGCAGCGTCCGGTGCGCCTCGCGAGGCCGAGATTGCGCCTGCGACAAGAAAGTAGCCCAGAACTGGTCCAGTGCCAAAGCCCAACAACGGAACGGGCGTGACCTGCAACGGCGATAGCGCGAAGAGGGACGTGTAGTAGACAGCAACGGCAAGGGTTCCACTGGAGCGCGTGATCTGAGCGACCCAGACCAATGCCATCACCGGCAGTGCCGCGGCGAGCAGAGCGGCCAGGAGTGCGATAGGGGAGATCGCAGCTGCGAGATTGAAGACGCCTTCCACGTAGCGCACCGGAGCAAGCGGATCTGGAGTTCGCCAAGCGACAACTGCGCAGCACAGCAGCCCCGCCAAAAGTGCCCAACAAAGTAGCCGATGCGCGCTGGAGGTGGTCACTAGCACGAGCATTGCCAATGCAAAGGCGCTCAGCTGTGCAGCATCGGGCTGAAGCACGAGCGCGGTTGCGGCAGCGGCCACGGACGTCGCATACATGGCGGGTGCGCGCAGTGGTCCTCCGAGCAAGAGCACGACGAGCGGCAGGACAATCGGGGCCACGTACAGACGAGCGCTGCCTAGAACAAGCCAGCGCTCAGGACCGCCCCTTGAGTCGGCGAGCAGGGGAATGAACAGGCTCAACGCCAGGGCCAGAGTAAACCATTCGACGTGGCCGCGCGGCGTTGCCCGACGGATGCCCACAAGGACGACGAACACCGCTGCGGCAACACTCGCCACGACGACTTGCAGCGTTTGCGTGGCGCGTGGTGCTTCAGCGATGTGAAGCAGCCACACGCCCAGAACGATCGCCGGCACGGCGACCCACAACAGCAAGAATCGAGGCATACGAGTTCATGCTTGCTGACTTCCAACTTCGGAACGCGTCAGTGCGCGGCAGCCGCCCCGGGTCCGCCGCCCGCGCGCGGGCGCTTCATCAGCAGCACCAGCGGCACGACAACCAGGAAGACAATCCCCAGCAACTGGAACAGGCCGACGAACGACACGATGGAGGCCTGACGCATCACCATGCCCTGCAACGCCGCATACGCCCGGCTGGTAGCAACCGTGATGTCTGCGCCCTGCGCCATGAACGCCGCGCGCATCTGGTAGAACATCGACTGGGACGTCGGGTCGAGCGCGGTGACGTTCGCGCCGTAGAGCACGCTGGTCGACTGTGTGTGCCGCGCCAGCAGCGTGCCGGTCACGGCAATGCCGATGCTGCCGCCGATGTTGCGCATCAGGCTGAAAAGACTGGTGGCGTAACCCATCTTCTCGCGCGGGATGGCGTCCATCGCGATTGTCGTGAGCGGCACGAACAGCAGTGACATCCCGGCGCCCTGGATGACCTGCGGCCAGAAGAGGTCCCAGTAGCCGGCGTTCAGGTTCATCTGTGACAGCCAGATCATTGTGCCGCCGCCGATGATCAGCCCCGCCGTGAGCAGCTTGCGCGCATCGAACCGCCCGACCATCATGCCGGTGAGCGGCATCATGAAGAACGAGCCGATGCCGCGAGGCGCCAGCGCAATGCCGGCCTGCAGCGGCGGATAGCCGAGCAGCGTCTGCAGCATGATCGGCAGCAGCACCATGCTGCCGTACATCACGAAGCCGACAATCGTCATCAGGAACACGCCGACGGCGTAGCTTCGCACCTTGAAGACCCGCAGATCGACGATCGGCTCCTCGGTCGTCAGCTCGTGGACGATCAGCGCCACGATGCAGACGGCACTCACGATGGACAGGACAACGATGAGGTTCGACGAGAACCAGTCGTCCTGCTGGCCCTTGTCGAGCACGTACTGCAGCGCGCCGATGCCCACCGCCAGCATGCCGATGCCCCAGTAGTCGACCGACTTGCCGGCGCTGCCGCGCAGGTAGGGCGGGTCGAAGATGTAGAGCTGCGTCATCACCAGCGACGTGATGCCCACAGGGATGTTGATGTAGAACACCCAGCGCCAGCTGTAGGCGTCGGTCAGCCAGCCGCCGAGCACCGGCCCGAGGATCGGCGCGACGACGATGCCGAGCCCCCAGAAGCCCATCGCCTTGCCGCGGTCCTTCGGTGGGAACGCCTCGAGCAGCACCGACTGCGATAGCGGCTGCATCACGCCGCCGGTTGCGCCCTGGATGATGCGGAACACGATGAGTGACGTCAGGTTCGGCGCCAGCCCGCACAAGAACGACGATGTGGTGAAGCCGATCACTGCCGCCATGATCAGGCGCTTGCGACCAAACGTGCTCGCCAGCCAGCCGGTCATCGGCAGGATGATGGCGTTGGCGACGAGGTACGAGGTCAGCACCCACGTCGCTTCGTCGATGGTGGCCGACATGTTGCCGGCGATGTGCGGCAGTGACACGTTGACCACCGTGGTGTCCAGCACCTCCATGAAGGTGGCGAACATCACCGAGACGGCAATGATCCACGGATTGATGTGGCGTTCGGCGGACAAAGGTCGAGCCTCGAATTCCAGCCGGACGCTACTTGAAGTAGACCGTCGGCGTGACCGACATCCCCGGACGGAGCATCTGTTCGCCGCCCTGGCCGGTGTCGAGCACGATCTTCACGGGGACGCGCTGCACCACCTTCACGAAGTTGCCGGTAGCGTTCTCGGGCGGCAGCAGGCTGAAGCGCGCGCCGGTTGCAGCGGCAATGCTGTCGACCCTGCCCTGGAACTCGCGACCGTCATACGCGTCGACTTCGACGACGACACGCTGGCCTGGGCGCATCTCGTTCAGCTGCGTCTCCTTGAAGTTTGCGGTAATCCACACCTCGTCGGTCTGCACCAGCGCGAGCAGCGGCTGGCTCACCTGAATCACCTGTCCCGGGTTCACGCTCTTCTTCGAGACGACGCCCCTGGCCGGCGCCTTGATGATGGTGTACTGCAGGTTCAGCTCGGCCTGTGCCAGCGTCGCCTTCGCCTGTTCCACGCGTGCCTGCGCGGAGGAGGCGCGCGCGCGCATCGCCGTCACCTGCTCGGGACCGGTCTGGGCGTTGCGCAGCCCCGCGCGGGCCTGTGCCTCGCCCGACTGCGCTGCCACGTGCCGGCTCTCGGCCACGCGAATGGCCGCCTCGGCTTCGGCGATCTGGGCGCGAGCGGTGTCCGTGGCGGCAGCCTGCGCGTCGGCCGCGGCGACGGTTGCGTCGTACTGCTGCTGCGACACCTCGTCCTTCGCCAGCAACCCCTTCAGCCGATCGACATCGCGGCGGGCGCGCGTGGCGTTGGCTTCCACCTCGCGCAGGCGCGACTGTGCGGCCGTGAGGCGCGCGCGTGCCGCTTCCACTTCCTTGCTCGCCGTCTCGATCATGCTGCGTGCCTGGTCGACGGTGCTCTGCGCCGACGAGACACCGCTTTCCGTCGAGGCCGAGGTGATCGGCACATTGCTCTGCGCGGCAATGGCCGCGGCTTCGGCATCCGCCAGTTCGGCCTTGGCCTTGTCCACCGCCACCTGGTAGTCGCGCGGGTCGAGCTCGAGCAGCACTGTGCCCGGTTCCACCGCCTGGTTGTCGTTCACCAACACCTTCAGCACAGTGCCGCCGACCCGTGACGCAATCTGCGTCACGTGCGCGTCCACCTGCGCATCGTCGGTCGACTCATAGCCCTGGCTGGTCCACCACCAGAAGCCGGCGCCGGCCAGCAGCACCACCACGACACCCAGGATGACGCGGAAGCGTCCGGTGCTCGTGAACGATTGGGTTTCGATCGAGTCCGCCATTACCTGCCGCCTCCGAGAATCTGGAACGCCATGGCCTCAGCTTCGCCGAGATCGCGGGCGAGCAGCGCCTTGGCGCTGTTGTAGGCGTAGAAAGCCGATATGTACTGCTCGCTCGATGCCGCCACCGCTTCCTGCGCCTGCACAACCTCGATGTTGCTGGCTACACCGGCTGCGAAGCGGTCGCGGGCCTGCGTGAGCTGCTGTGCCGCCAGTTCACGCGATCGCGTCGCCACCATCACCTGCTCGTCGCTGGCCTGCAGATCAAGAAAGGTGGAGCGCACACTGAAGTCGATGCCCGAGCGCAGGTCGGCCGCTTCCGACTGGCGCATGCGCAGGTCGGCGTCGGCCTGCATGATGCGGCCCCTGGTGCGGCCACCGTTGAAGATGGGGATGTTGACGGCCCCCGCCAGCGAATAGGTCGTCTGCGCGTCGCCTGGCGTGTTGCCGATCGTGCCGTAGTCGGCGTTGACCCGAACCGACGGCAGCCATTCGCCAATCGCCGCCTTCCGCTCCGATTCGGCGGCGCGGATACGTTCGAGCGCCGCGAGGTAGTCGGGACGCGTGCGGTAGGCCCGCTCGAGCGCTTCGTCAATCGTCATCTGCGGCACCGGCACGCTCGGCACGGTCGGATCCATCGTGAACGACTGCCCCGGCGGCAGGCCGATGACGCGCGCCAATTGCAGCTTCGTCAACTCGAACGTGTTGCGTGCCGCCGTCAGCCGCAACCGTTCCGTCCCGAGCTGTACTTCCGAGCGCAGCACTTCGATGCCCGCGACGATGCCGCTCTCCTTGAGCCGCGTCGTCTGGTCGAACAGCGCCTGCGCCGTCTGCAACTGCGCCTGCGCCGATTCGACGCGGGCCTGCGACGCGAGTGCTTCGAGATAGAGGTTGCCGGAGACGAGCACCACGAGGTCGCGCGCCGTCTTCACGTTCAGCCGGGCCGCTTCGAGGCGATGACCTTCCGCCTTCGAGGCGTTGATGGCGCGCAGGTCGAACACCGGTTGCGAGAGCGACACGCGGGCGTCAAAAATGTTGAACGGGCCGACCAGCGACGGCGTGCCAGCAGGAAGCGGAAAGCCGTACGCGGCCAGGTTGACTGTCTGGCGGTTCTCGCCGATGCGGCCGCTGATGTTCGGCAGCAGGTCGGACAGTGCGCTCCATCGCGCGCCCTGCGCACGGCCGAGGTTCTCCTCGGCGTTCAGCAGTCCGAGATTGTGCTCGAGCCCACGCTTGATGGCATCGAACAGCGTCAGCGCCACAGGCTGCGCCGTCGCAGTGCCAACAGGAACGCCGCCCAGGAACGGCGATGTGCCGCCGGACTGGACGCGGGTGGCGAGCCTCGTGGAAGCCGGCGCCTGAGCGCTCGCGGCCGGAACGGCCGCCACGAAAGACAGCACCAGGAGTGCGGCCGGCAAAGCGATCTTCACCTCGAGTCCTTTCTCGCCGGACGTGACTGGGCTCGACGGGAAGGGCGCGGGTGAGTGCTGCCGGTCGAGATGGAGACGTCAGGCGTGGCGATTGGCATCAATCGCATCCTCCAAGCGTACTACGCGCAATGCGCATGCGTCATCGCTGTCGTGTACGAGAAATCGTGTTTGTGACGGACCGCGTAAAGTCCGCATAAGGGTCCGACGAACGTGTCGGGCGGCGGTCACCTGGCCGCTCGCAGGACGCGGAATCGATGCGCCTGTCGCTCGCGCTAATGTGTTCGTACCTATTGGCGCACGGCGCCGCGCCCCGTAGGATAGGCCGCGCTCGTCACACGTCGCCGACAGCCGAGCGCATCGACCGGCCCGGACCATCAACGCATCAGGCACCTGCATGAAGTTGTCTCTGAAGACCGTGGTTGCGGTCTCGCTGCTGCTGCTGACGCTCAACGCCGCCTACATCTGGGCGTTGCCGACGGCGACGATCTTCTACATGGGCAACGTGCTCGCCCATCTGGTCATCGGCATCATCTTCTGTGCAGCCGGTGCGCTGCTGTTGACGCGCGACGCCGCATTACGCGCCAGGCCGCTGGTGCTCCTCGCCGCGGCAGCCATGACTGCAGCCCTCGCGTTCGGCGCGTACCTGGTCTACCGGGGCAACATGCTCGAACTGCGCTGGGCGCTCAACGCGCACATCGCGGCCGCGATTCTCGGCGTGGTGATGGTCGTGGCGTTTGCCTGGGGGCACCGCGCGTCGGGCGCGCCCGGGGCACGTGGCTTCTCGGCGGCGATGCAGGCGGCTACGGTCCTCCTGCTGGTGCTGCCGGTGTCGGCTGCGTTGTGGGCGAAATCGCATCCCAACCCGAAGGACCGCATCGTCAATCCGCTGGTGCCGCCGATGAGCATGACGCAGGAGGGGGGCGGGCCATCGTCGCCGTTCTTCCCCTCGTCGGCGAAGACGAACGTAGGTGGCGTCATCCCCTCGAACTTCTTCATGGACTCCGAACTCTGCGGCGAGTGCCACAAGGATGTCTACGAGCAGTGGAAGGGGTCGGTGCACCACTTCGCGTCGTTCAACAACCAGTTCTACCGGAAGTCGATCGAGTACATGCAGGACACCGTCGGCACGCAGCCGAGCAAGTGGTGCGCCGGTTGCCACGACCATGCCGTCTTCTTCAACGGCCGCTTCGACAAGCCGATCAAGGATCAGATCGACACGCCGGAGGCCCACGCCGGCCTGGCGTGCACCTCGTGCCACTCCATCACCCACGTCGAGGGGACGATGGGAAATGGCGGGTTCACGATCGAGTACCCGCCGCTGCACGAACTGGCGACGAGCAGGAACCCTGTGATGCGCGCGGCTCGATCGCTTCCTCACCTATCTCAATCCGGAACCGCATCGACGCTCGTTCATGAAGCCGTTCATGCGGCAGGATCAGTCGGAGTATCTGCTCTGCCTGCCACAAGGTGCACCTCGATGTGCCGGTGAACGACTACCGCTGGTTCCGCGGCTTCAACGATTACGACAACTGGCAGGCGAGCGGCGTTCGGTGAGGGCGCGCGCTCGTTCTATTACCCGCCGAAGCGACAGACCTGCGTCGACTGCCACATGACGCCGGTGAAGTCGACCGACCCGGGACGCCATGCCGACGGCACCGTTCATTCGCACCGCTTCGCCGCGGCGAACACGGCCGTGCCGTTCGTGAACCACGACACCGAACAACTGGCGCAGACCGAGAAGTTCCTCAAGTCGGGCTTCATCAGCGTCGACATCTTCGCCGTCTCGCCAATCGACGAGAAGAACGAGGGGACGCGCATGGTGCGCCGCGTCGGCGACGCGCCGCAGGCGATGTCCGGCTTCGCCGTTGGCGAGGAAGCCGAGCAGCAACAGCAGGTGATGATTCGCGACGTCGGCCAGGTGGCGGCGCCGATCGACAGGGCGCAGCCGAAGTCTGCCGCCTGGCTCCACCGCCCGCGTTGACGTCGTCGTTCGCACGCGGCGTATCGGCCACTTCTTCCCGGGCGGCACGGTGGACGCCTTCGATGTCTGGCTCGAGCTCGAGGGGCGCGACGCCGACGGCAAGGTCGTCTACTGGAGCGGGCAGGTGGCCGACGAAGGCCGCGGCCCGGTCGAGCCCGGCGCGCACTTCTACAAGTCGTACCAGCTCGACGGCGAATGGCAACCCGATCGACAAGCGGAATGCGTGGCAGGCGCGCAGCCTGCTCTACGTCCGCCTCATCCCGCCCGGCGCGGCCGACGTGGCGCACTACCGCGTGCGCATCCCGGAGGACGCGAACGGGCCGATCACGTTCACCGCGAAGCTGAACTATCGGAAGTTCGCGCACTACTACACGCAGTTCGCCTACGCCGGCCAGCCGGTGCCCGGACAGGATCCGTCGCTCATCGGCAAGGCGCACAACGATCTCGCAGTATCTCATTCGACCCCGCCAACATCCCGAAGAACGTGTCGGGCCAGATCAAGAACCAGATTCCCGACCTGCCGATCGTCGTGCTCGCCGAGGCGAAGGCGACGATTCCGCTGGGCGACGCCGACACGCCAACGGTGTGGACGCCGGTGGTGGAGAAGAAGGACCGCGAGCGCTGGAACGATTGGGGCATCGGCCTGCTGCTGCAGGGCGACATCAAGGCGGCGGAGTACGCCTTCAAGCAGGTGACCATCGCCGAGCCCGAGTACGCCGACGGCTGGCTGAACGTGGCCCGCGCGCTCATCCAGGAAGGCGAGACCGATGCCGCGAAGCCGTACATTGCCGAGGCGCTGAAGCGCGATGCGTCGCTCGGGCGCATCCACTTCTTCAAGGCGATGATCGAGAAGGCCGACGGCGACTATGCGGCGGCGCTGGCCTCGCTGAAGATCGTGATCGAGAAGTATCCGCGCGACCGCGTCGCACTGAACCAGATTGCCCGCATCCTCTTTCTCGAACGGCAGTACGCGGAGGCGATCACCTATCTCGAGCGCGTGGCGCGGATCGATCCGGAAGACCTCCAGCTGCACTACACGGCGATGCTGGCGCTATCGCGGGCTTGGCAATGCCGAACTGGCAGAGCGCGAGGCGCAACTCTTCACGCGCTTCAAGGCCGAGGAAGCGTCGCAGGCCATCACCGGCACCCGCCGCCTGCTGAGTCCGGAAGACAACAACGAGCGGCAGCAGATCCACGAGCACGAGAGCGTGGCCGCGGACAGTCGCACGTCGCCGGTCGTCAGTCCCAAGTCGCAGGTCACGAACTGAGAACAGCCATGAGACGCGCCATTGCCATCCTCACCGCCGTCACGCTCGCCGGCGCCGCTGTTGCGGCGCAGCAGCCGCGCGGCGGCATCACCTTCACCGATGTCACCACCGCTGCCGGCATTCGCTTCACGCACAACAGCGGCCGCGCCGGGAAGAAGTACCTGCCGGAGACGCTCGGCGCCGGCGCCGCGTTCTTCGATGCCGACGCCGATGGCTGGCCGGATCTGTTCCTGGCGAACGGCAAGGGACTGGACGCCGCGGCGGCAAGCGGACGCCGAGCGCGCTCTACCGCAATACCAGCAAGGGGTCGTTCGTGGACATCACCGCCGGGAGCGGACTCGACGTCGACATGTACGCCATGGGCGTAGCCGCCGGCGACTACGACAACGACGGCCGGCAGGACCTCTACGTCACCGCACTCGAAGGCGATCGCCTGTTCCACAACGAGGGTGCCGGCAAGTTCAGGGACGTGACGAAGCCGGCCGGCATCGCCAACGCCAACTTCGGCACCAGCGCGGCGTGGCTCGACTACGACAAGGACGGCCTGCTCGACCTCTTCGTCGCCAACTACGTCCAGTGGACAGCGAAGGGCGACCTGTTCTGCTCGCTCGATGGCGCCGCGAAGTCGTACTGCACGCCCGAGTCGTACAAGGGCACGGCGTCACGCCTGTTCCGCAACCTCGGTGGCGGCAGGTTCGAGGACGCGGGAAAAAAGGCCGGTGTGGCCGACCCGACCAGCAAGTCGCTCGGCCTCACCGTCCTCGACTACAACCAGGACGGCTGGCCCGACATCTTCGTGGCCAACGACACGCAGCCGAACAAGCTGTATCGCAACAACAAGAACGGCACGTTCAAGGACGAGGCGATGGCGCGCCGGCGTCGCGTTCAGCGAGGACGGGGTGGCGCGCGGCGCCATGGGCGTCGATGCCGCCGACTACGATCGCTCGGGGCGTCCGCACCTGCTGGTCGGCAACTTCTCGAACCAGATGCTTGGCCTGTACCACAACGAAGGCACCGGACTCTTCGTCGACGAAGCGCCCAAGTCCACCGTCGGGCGCGCGAGCCTGCTGTCACTTGCCTTCGGCGTCTTCTTCTTCGACTACGACCTCGACGGCCTATCCGACATTCTGGCCGCCAACGGTCACATCGAGGAGGAGATCGGCCGCGTCCAGCCGCAAGGTCCAGTACAGGGAACCGCCGCTGCTGTTCCGCAACGCCGGGCAGAAGCGCTTCGAGAACACCAGCACCGCCGTCGGCGCCGCCTTCGCGCGGCCCATCGTGGCGCGCGGCGCGGCGCATGCCGACTACGACCATGACGGTGATCTGGACGTGCTGCTCACCAGCAACCACGGCCCGGCCTACCTGTTCCGCAACGATGGCGGCAATGCCAACAACTGGATTACCGTGCGGACCCGCGGCGTGAAGTCGAACCGCGACGGCATCGGCGCGGTGGTGCGCGTCACCAGTGCCCAGGGCACACAGTGGAACATGGTGCGCAGCGGCTCGAGCTACGCCTCGCAGAGCGACCTGGCTGTCACCTTCGGCCTCGGCAAGGACAACTCGGTCTCCTCCATCGAGGTGGAATGGCCGAGCGGCGCGAAGGACCGCATCATCAATGTGGCGGCGAAACAGCGCCTCGTCATCCAGGAAGGAGCCGGCGTCGTGAAGTAGGGCCCGCGGCGGGGCAGGCCGGACAGGCTGGAGCGCTGTCGACTCGCTAGAATGGCGAGATGCCGCACCTGTTCGAGCCGCTCACCCTCCGTGGCCTCACGCTGCGCAACCGCATCGTCGTCTCGCCGATGTGCCAGTACTCGGCGCACGACGGCTTCGTGAACGACTGGCACTTCGTGCACCTGGCGAGCCGGGCCGTTGGCGGCGCGGGTCTGGTCTTCACCGAAGCCACAGCGGTATCGCCGGAAGGGCGCATCAGTCCCGAGGACGTCGGCATCTGGGACGACGTGCATGCGGCGCCGTTCGAACGCATAGCCAGGTTCGTGAAGGGCGAAGGGGCGGCGTTCGGTATCCAGCTGGCGCACGCCGGACGCAAGGGGAGCACGAAGCGTCCATGGGATGGGCATGGTGCGGTTCCGCCCGGAGAGGGCGGCTGGCCGGTCATCGGGCCGTCGGCCGCGCCGTTTGCCGACGACTACCCGTCGCCCAGCGAGATGACGCACGACGACATCCGCCGCGTGGTCGATGCGTTCGCTCACTCCGCCTATCGGGCGAGGCGCGTCGGCTTCGACGTCGCCGAAGTCCACGCCGCGCACGGTTACCTGCTGCACGAGTTCCTGTCGCCGCTCAGCAACGCGCGCACGGACGAGTACGGCGGCAGCTTCGAGAATCGCATCCGGCTCTGCCTCGAGGTAGCACAGGCTGTCCGCACGATCTGGCCGGAAGACCTGCCGCTGTTCGTGCGTATCTCCGCCACCGACTGGACCGAGGGCGGCTGGGATGTGGACCAGTCGGTCGAACTGGCGCGGCGCCTGAGCGCCCTCGGCGTCGACCTGATCGACTGCTCGAGCGGCGGCAACGTGCGCAACGCCAGCATTCCGGTTGGAGCGGGCTATCAGGTGCCGTTCGCCGAACGGATCAAGCGCGACGCCGCCATCGCCACGGGTGCCGTCGGCATGATCACCACGTCGGCCGAGGCCGACGCCATTGTCCGAGACGGGCAGGCCGACGTCGTGCTGCTGGCGCGCGAGATGCTGCGCGACCCCTACTGGCCGCTGCGCGCCGCGCGCGAACTGGATCAGCAGGTGGACTGGCCTTTCCAGTACCTGCGGGCTGCCCCAGCCGGCACGCCCGGTCGGTGATGTTCGTCGTTGCCGACCTACAGGTCGGATTGGTCGGCGCACCTGAAGGTGCGCGGCTACTCAACCCATGAGAACGCCCTCATGCATGCGCTGATCATCGAGGACGACACGACCATCGCCGACTTCATTGCGCGCGGGTTGCGTGAGGCGGGGTTCGCCGTGGACGTGGCGTCGAACGGGATCGACGGGCTGGATGCAGCGCTGATCCAGAATCCCGACGTCGCGATCGTGGATGTGATGCTCCCGGGCCGAGATGGCCTGAGCGTCATCGACGAACTGCGCAAGCAGGGGCGGACGACGCCGGTGCTCATTCTCAGCGCGAGGCGGTCGGTAGACGACCGGGTGCGCGGGCTGCAGGCCGGCGGCGACGACTACCTCACCAAGCCGTTCGCCTTTGCCGAACTGCTGGCACGTGTGCAGGCGCTGGTGCGCCGCGCGTCGCGCACGCCCGAGGCCACGACCCTCACCGTTGCCGACCTCACGATGGACCTGCTGTCGCGCCGCGTGACCAGGGCAGGCCAGCCCATCGAATTGCGGCCGCGCGAGTTCGAGTTGCTCGAATACCTGGTCCGCAACGCCGGCAAGGTGGTGTCGAAGACGATGATCCTGTCGCACGTGTGGGAGTACAACTTCGACCCGCAGACCAATATCGTCGACGTGCTGGTGAGCCGGCTGCGCGACAAGATCGACAAGCCGTTCGACGTCAAGCTGCTGCAGACCGTGCGCGGTGTGGGTTATGTCATCCGCTGACCGCGCCGGGCGCTTCGGGCTGCGCCTGGCCGTGTGGTACGCGTCGCTGTTCGTCGCCAGCAGCGCGGTCATCGTACTGATCACCTACCTTCTGACGTCATCTTCGCTGGCACAGCGTGATCAGCAGATCATCCAGGCCAAGCTCGGGGAGTACGCCACCGTCTACGCGAGTGGCGGGCTGCGTGCCCTGGCACGTACCGTCGACAGGTGGAGCAGCGCACCGCGCGTGAACGCATCTTTGTGCGCGTGCTCGATCGGCGGGTCAGAGGCCGTGCTGCTGAGCAATGCCGAAGGCTGGGACCTGGCGACGCTGGAGGCCGGTACGGTCTCGCTGCGCGACGGGACGATCGTGCAGGTGGGGAAGAGCACCGAGGCGCGCCGCGACATCCTCGCCCGCTTCCGGGCCACGCTCGGCCTGGTCACCCTCGTCATCATCGCCATTGCGCTGACGGGAGGGTGGGTGGCGACGCAGTCGGCGGTGCAGCCGATCCGTCGCCTGTCGGGTGCCGTGCGGCGCATCATCGCCACCGGTCGCACTGACGAGCGGATGCAGGTGGCTACCGAGGACGATGCGATCAATGAGCTGACGCAGTTGTTCAACGCAATGCTCGACCGCATCGAAGGGCTGGTGCGCGGCATGCGCGGCGCGCTCGACAACGTGTCGCACGACCTGCGTACGCCGCTGACGCGGCTGCGAGGCACAGCGGAACTTGCACTCGGCAGGCGCGCCCGACCTCGAGCGCTACCGCGAGGCGTTGGCCGACTGTGTCGAGGAGATCGGACCGCGTGCTGGTGATGCTCAACACGCTGATGGACATCTCGGAAGCGGAGAGCGGCGCGATGCCGCTGCGCCGCGAGACGTGCGACCTTGGTGCGGCGGTGACCCGCGCGCTCGACCTGTACCATGACGCGGCGGACGCGAAAGGCGTCCAGCTCGAGTGGGGTGTGCGGCGTTCGGCCGTGGCGTTTGTCGATCCGGTGCGGCTGGAACAGGTAGCCGCCAACCTGATCGACAACGCGGTGAAGTACACGCTGGCAGGCGGCCGCGTCGTCGTTGACGTTGACAGCGCGGATGGACGTGCGCTGCTGCGGGTGCACGACACCGGCGCCGGCATCGACCCGGTGGAGCTGCCGCGGATCTGGGACCGGTTGTTCCGCGGCGATCGCAGCCGTACCGAGCGCGGCCTCGGCCTGGGCCTGAGCCTGGTGAAGGCGGTTGTCGAAGCACACGGCGGCCGTGTGGAGGTGACCAGCGCTCCGGGCCGCGGCTCCACGTTCACGGTGTCATTGCCGGCTCCGACGTGAGCATGCTCCGGGTGCTCAGCGGCCAACCTTCAGGTCGGCCGGCCTGGCGAACCTGTTCGCGGCACGCATCGTTCCTGCCCCTTTCACCGATGTAATGTTCGCGACACGGCCGTGAAAGCTGCCCTCCCGTCTAATCGAGTGTGAGCGGACAGTTCTCCGCCTAACCACGAGAGGACATAGCAGACCATGGACACCACTCCCAACACCATCAAGACCAGGACGGTCAGGGGTGCCGTGGCACTGGGGGCCGCAGGGCTCCTCGTTGCCGGCGCCACGTGGGTCGGCACCGCTGCCGAACCCATTCATTCCACCGCACCCGCCGCGACGGTGGCGGAAGCGCAGCAGACGCCGGCCGTGGGCTCGCGTGGGGCCGCCATTGCCGGCGGACGCGATTCCTATGCCGACGTCGTGAAGAACGTCGCGCCGGCGGTGGTCACGATCCGCACCGAAGGCAAGGCGCGCGTGATGCCGACGCAGTTCGACGGCGACGACGAGGACATGCTGCGCCGCTTCTTCGGCGAGCGTTTCGGGCAGGGCCAGGGCCAGGGGCCGGGACGGCAGGTGCCCCGCACTCCGAAGCAGCGCGGGCTCGGTTCCGGCGTCGTCGTCACCGCTGACGGCTACATCCTGACCAACAACCATGTCATCGACTCCGCCGACGACATCCAGGTCGAGTTCACCGACGGCCGCACGGCGAAGGCGAAGCTGATTGGCGCCGACAAGCCGAGCGACCTCGCGCTGCTCAAGGTGGAGCAGGCCGGGCTCGCGACGCTGCCGCTGGGGAACTCGGATGCGGTGCAGGTCGGCGACGTCGTCCTTGCGGTCGGCAACCCGCTCGGCATCGGCCAGACCGTGACCATGGGCATCATCAGCGCGAAGGGCCGTTCGACTGGCAACGGTGACGGCAGCTACGAGGACTTCCTGCAGACCGACGCGCCGATCAATCACGGCAACTCGGGTGGCGCGCTCGTCAGCACGCGCGGTGAACTGGTCGGCATCAACTCGCAGATCATCTCGCCCGGCGACGGCAACATCGGCATCGGCTTCGCCATTCCGGCCAACATGGCGCGCCACGTGATGGACCAGCTGAAGACCGACGGCCGCGTGCGCCGGTCACAGCTCGGTGTCACGGTGCAGCCGGTGACGTCGGAGATCGCCGAGAGCCTGGGCCTGAAGGAAGTGGGCGGCGCCATCGTCAGTCGTCGGTGGCGGAGGACAGCGCGGCCGACCGCGCCGGCGTGAAGCGCGGCGATGTCATCCGGTCGTTCAATGGCCAGCCGATTCACGACTTCAACGCGCTGCGTAACCGCGTCGCCGACGCCATGCCCGGTTCGAATGCTTCGGTGGTGGTGGTGCGCGACGGCGCGGAGAAGACACTGAGCGTCAAGCTCGACGAAGCGCAGGCGTCGCGAGAGGCGCGCGAGCGAGGCGGCGGACAGCTCGGACGACAAGGCGGCGCTCGGCGTGGCGGTGTCGCCGCTGTCGCCGCGACCTGGCGGCACGCGCCGGCCTTGGCAGCAACGCGCACGGCGTCGTCGTTCAGGACGTCGACCCGGACGGCCGCGCGGCCGATGCGGGCATCGCGGCGGGCGACATCATCCTCGAAGTGAATCGTCAGCCGGTGCAGTCGGTCGAGGAACTCCGCGCCGCTGTCCGCAAGGCGGCCGAGAAGCCCACGCTCCTGCTGGTGCGCCGCTCGGCCGATGGGGAAGGACGCGACCTGTTTGTGACGGTGAAGCCGTCAGTAGTCGCAAGTCGCAGGTCGTTAGTCGTTGGTCGACTGGTCGACGGCAGGTCGAGGCCGCGGGGATTCGACGTCCCATCGCGGCCTTGTCCTGTATTCGGGCATAGGTCCAAGCATGACGCACCAGGAACTCACCACCCTGCTCGACTTCCACTATTGGGCGCGCGACCGCGTGTTGGCAGCGGCATCCGGACTCACGCCGGAGCAGTACACGCGCAACCTCGGAAGCAGCTTCCCCTCCGTTCGCGACACGCTGGTGCACATCTACTCGTCGGAGTGGAACTGGTACCAGCGCTGGCACGGCACGTCGCCATCGGCGATGCTTGACCCGCTCGACTACCCGGACGTTGGAAGCCTGGAGGCGGCGTGGTCGGAGCACGAGGGAAAGATGTGCGCCTACCTCGCGTCGCTCGATGACGCGGGCGTGCGTCGGGTGGTCGACTACCGTGGGCTCCAGGGTCAGCCGTACCGCTCGGCTATCTGGGAGATGTTCCACCACGTCGCGAACCACGGCACCTACCACCGTGGGCAGGTGCAGACCATGCTGAGGCAGCTCGGCGCGTTCCCCGCGCGCAGCCTCGACCTGATCGTGTTCTACCGGGAACGGAACGCGGCCGCTGGGACCTAGCTACCAGGGGCTAGGGCGTCTCATCACACAGCGGAACCAAAGGCATTGCGGTGCGTCCAAAGGTCCAGGCGAGGCTTTGGCAGAGCTAACACAACTTCCGCCGGGAATGCGGCATTGACGTTGTATAGTTGTTTTGTCCAATCTCAGGACACGCCGTCCGCACACGAGCGGACGCGACGGGAAGGAGTCTCGGATGGCGAGCGGTACGATTAAGCGGATTCAGCGCGACAAGGGCTTTGGTTTCATTCGCGACACGAGCGGTCAGGAATACTTCTTCCACCGCAGTGCGGTTCAGGGGAGTTTCGACTCGCTGTCCGAAGGCCAGCGCGTCAGCTTCGACGAGGAACAGTCGCCGAAGGGTCCACGCGCCGGAAACGTCAGACCCGAGTAAGTCCAAGCATCGACAGTCGCCGGTCGCAGCAGCCGTCGCCCTCGCGAAGACTGGCTGCCCGGCGGCTTTCGAGAACGCCCCTCCCGCCTACTTCCGCGCCGCCGGCGTCAGCGTCGTTTCCTTCCGCTCGGCTCCCCGCATGTAGACGACCTTCGCGGGTTCACCAATCTTCAGCACTTCCAGCGCATACGTGTAGTCGTAGATGTTGGCGATCGTCTGGCCGGCGATCTCGACGATGACGTCGCCCTTCTGCCAGTCCGGCCTGTTCCGCCGGTCCTCCGCCGATCACCCCGCTCAGCAGCAAGCCCTTCACCTCGGTGGAGTAGTCGGGAATCGTGCCGGTGAAGACCCGCACGCCCGCACGGCCAGCGGTGTCGGTCTTCTGTTCCACCTTGGTGAACTGCGGCGCGTCGACGGTGTCGCCGAGGCGGCGCACGATGGCGGCCGCGAAGGTCGACGACGCGGTCGAGGTCTTCGTAGTTGATCTTGTCGGCGGTGTCCGACGGCTTGTGGTAGTCGGCGTGGGTGCCGGTGAAGAAGTTGATGCTCGGCACGCCGGCCTGGTTGAACGGCGCGACGTCGGTCGGCTGATACGGATCCTGCTGGATCTGCAGGTCGAAGCCGGCGGCGATGTTGGCCTGTTCGACGAGTCGCGCCCACACCGGGCTGCTGCCGGTGGCCTGCACCGACAGCTTGTTGTCGACCATCCGGCCCACCATGTCGAAGTTCACATAGGCCGCGAGCTGATCGAGCGGCACGGCCGGCGCGTTCACGAAGGCATTCGAGCCGATGAGCCCCAGCTCTTCGCCCGACCAGAACTGCAGCATGACGTTGCGGGTGCGCGGCTGCGTCGAGAGCAGTTCGCCGAGGGCGAGCACCGCCGCCGTGCCCGACGCGTTGTCGTCCGCGCCGTGGTGCACCGTGCCGGCATCGTTCGTCTCCGCGAGGGAACTGCCGCTCTCGCCGCGCCCGAGGTGGTCGTAGTGCGCGCCGATGCCGACCCACGGCTTCGGCACGCTGGCACCGCTGGTTGCGGGCAGGTAGGCGAGGACGTTGTGACCGGTGCGCTTCTCCCGCACCACATCGGTGTGCAGGGTGACCGTCACGTTCGGCAGTGCGAAACCGGCGGCGTGCGGGTTCGCATCGTCCAGCGCGGTCTGTGCCGCCTTCAGCGTCTTCGCCGGGTCGCCAAGTGTCGAGAACATCGCGTCGGCCACGCTGCCGCTGATGCTGGCCGCGACGATGCCAGAGCCGGCGAGCGCCGTGTCGAACGACATCGGGATGATCTCGCCGGCGTTCGGCGAGTTCGGCCCGCTGACGATGAGGATCGCCTTCGCGCCGTGCTGCCGCGCCGCCATCGCCTTGTAGCGCAGGTCCGAGTAGCGCGACAGGATCCCCTTCGTCTTCGGCTCGGCATCTTCCGGAAAGTAGCGGAGCACGAGGACGATCTTGTCCTTCACGTCGAGGGTGGCGTAGCTGTCGTACGGCGAACCCCTGCGAGTCGGGCACGACGATGCCGTAGCCTGCAAACACGACGGGCGTGTCGGTCACCTCGCCGTTGTCCGAGAAGGAGAGCGCCTGCACATCCGTCCGCCGGTCGAAGCGTCCGGACGCCCTGCCGCCGAGGCCTACCCACGAGCCGCCGTCGTTGCTGCCGGCGGTGAAGTCGAACGGCACGGTGTAGCCGGTCTGCCCCGGCAGCGGCTTTGCCCCGATGCGCTGCAGTTCCCTGACGATGTAGGCGCTGGCTTGCTGTTCACCGGCCGACCCGGACAGGCGTCCTTCGAGCTGGTCTGACGCAAGCGTGGTGACGTGCGTCTTGATACGCGACGCGACCGCGGCCGGAGCCTGCGCGTAGAGCGATGCGGACGATGCGACGAATGCGGCGACGACCAGTGCGCGCTTCATGTCTGCCTCTCTACCGTGTGTTCATTACGCGCGCTGGCGCATTCTTCAGTGCCTCGAGCGCCTTCTGGTGATTCCACTGCGCCAGGAAGATCTGGCCTTCCTCGCCGCCGCCCCGCGTCGAGGTCCACGACAGCTGTGTGCCGTCGGGTGAGAAGACCGGCAGGCTGTCGAACTTGTCGGTGTAGGTGATGCGCACCGGCTCCTTCCGTCCAGCCGCGTCGACGATGAACAGCTCGAAGTTCTCGAACCCGAGCTTGTTTGACGAGAAGATGAAGTACTCGCCGGACGGGTGCTGGTAGGGCGACCAGCTCATCGAGCCGAAGGTGGTGACCTGCCGCAGGTCCTTCCCGTCGAGGGTCATCGTCCACAGGTCGGCGATCAGCCCCGACTCGTCGAAGTGACGCCAGACAATACGCTGGCTGTCTTGCGTGAAGAAGGGGCCGCCGTCGTAGCCGAGCTCGGTGGTGAGCCGGCGCTGATCGGTGCCGTCGGCCTTCATGATGTAGATCTCGGCGAAGAGGCTGGGGTCCTTCTCCAGCGCGTTCTTCTCGGTCTGGTTCAGCGGACGGTTGTAGGCATCGCGCATCGAGGTGAACACGATCCACTGGCCATCGGGCGAATAGGCCGCCTCGGCGTCGTAGCCCTTCGCCGTCGTCAGCGGCTTCAGCGCGCCGGACTTCTCGTTGAGAACGAAGATGTCCATCTCCGGGTCGTAGTCCCAGGAGTAGCGACGCTGCTTCCCGGAGGCGCGGAAGGCCAGTTCCTCGTCCTGGTACTGTTTCGACTTCGGGTCGAGATGGGTCGACGAGAAGAGCACCTCGTCGCTGTTCGGCCGGAAGAACGCGCAGGTGGTCTTGCCGATCCCGGGGGAAATCTTCTTCACGTCGCCGGAGGTCAGATCGAGCGTGAAGATCTGGTAGCACGGATTCGACGCGTCGCGCTCGCTCTGGAACACCATGCGCTTGCCGTCGGCCGAGAAGTAGCCCTCGCCCGAGCGCCGGCCCTCCACGGTGATGCGGCGGGTGCGCGTGAGGAAGTCGCGCTCCTGAAGGGCTGGCGCCGCCTGCTGGAGCGCTGCGGCACCGAGCTGGGCGACGGCCAGGCAGGCCACGGCAGCAGCGACAGGTAAAGATCTCATCAGCGTATTATCACCGTGATATTCTCGGTCCTCAACCTGCAGGAGCGTATTTTCATGAAGAAGTTCTTTGGTGTGCTGGCGGCGTCCGCCGTGCTCGCGTTCAGCTCGTCGTCGGCGTTCGCCCAGTCAGGACCGGCTGGCGACTGGACGCTGGCGATGGCCACGCCGCAGGGCACCACGAACGTGGCGCTCTCGTTGAGGGTCGCTGGCGACAAGCTCACGGGCGAGATGAACAGCCCGATGGGACCGGTGGCGGTGGCCGGCACCGCGGTTGGCAACGACATCAACGCCACCGCGGATATCTCGATCCAGGGGATGGCCCTCACCTTTGTCATCGGTGGCAAGGTCGAGGGAGACACAATGGCCGGCACCGTCAAGGTCGGCGACTTCGGCGAGTTCCCCTTCACCGGCACACGGGCTGGCACAGCACCGGCAGCTGCTGCCGCTGTCACCCACTGGCACGGCCGCTGCAGTCATCACCGACCTGAACGGGAAGTGGGACATCAAGATCGTCATCGCCGGGATGGGCGAGATGCCGGCCGTTGCGGTCATGAAGCAGGACGGCGAGAAGCTTAGCGGCACCATCAGCGGTCCGGCTGGCGAGATGGTCATCGCGGGCAGCGTCGTCGGCAAGGTCGTGAAGATCGACTTCGAAGCCGACACACCGCAGGGCAAGCTGCCGGTCACGATGACCGGTGACATCGGTGCCACGTCGGTTACTGGCAAGGCGAGCATCGCCGGCATGGGCGAGGCCGACTGGACCGCGACGCGCGCGGCCAACTAACACACGAAGCGGGGGGAACCGTGTCCTGGCGCACCCGACTGACCCTGGTCGCGCTGCTGGCGCTTGCGCTGTCACAGACGCTGCTGGCCCAATCGTCCGCGATCAAGCTGGCCACGGTTGTTCCCGACGGCTCTGTCTGGGACAAGAGCCTCAAGCAGATGGGCGTCGACTGGAAGACAGGGACGGCCGACCGGGTCGCCCTCACCGTCTTCAGCGGCGGCTCTCAGGGCGATGAGTCGACGGTCCTCCGCAAGATCCGCCTCAATGCGCTTCAGGGCGCCTCGCTGACGGTCGTCGGCCTGTCGGCCATCGACTGGTCCTTCAACGTCTTCAACATTCCATTCTTCTACCGGTCCTACGACGAGCTGAATGCCGTCATCGAGAAGCTCACTCCGACGCTCAGGCAGCGGGTGGAACAGAAGGGGTTTGTGCTCGTGCACTGGGGCCACGGTGGCTGGCTGCAGGTGTTCTCGAAGCAGCCGGTGCAGACAGTGGCCGACCTGAAGAAAATGAGGCTCTACACCTCGGCCGGCGACGACACCATGACGCAGTGGTACAAGGCGAACGGCTTCCAGCCGCGCGCCATGGCGATGACCGACGTCCTCACCGGTCTCACCACCGGCATGATCGACGCGTTGCCGACCACGCCGCTCGCCTCGATGTCGTTCCAGTGGTACAAGCAGACGCCGTACATGCTCGACCTCGGCATCAGCCCGATCGTCGGCGCCACGGTCATCTCGAAGCGGACCTGGGACCGCATCTCGCCAGCGGACCGCGCGAAGATGTCGGAGATCTCGCTCAAGGTGGAGAAGCAGCTCCAGGCCGACGTGCCGAAGGGCGACGGCCTGGCGACGCTGGTGATGCAGAATCAGGGGCTGAAGGTCACCAAGGGGACCGGCCCGGAGTGGCAGCAGATGGCCAGCGCCCTCGGCGCCACGATGCGCGGCAAGATGGTGCCGCCTGACGTCTACGACCTGGCGCTGAGGGAGCGCGATGCCTACCGCGCCCGCGTGGGGGCCGCCGCTCCCGCTGCTGCGGCCCCGCCGCAGCCGACGGCGCCCGCCCCGCGCCGGTGACGCGTCTCGCCATACGTCTCGAGGACGCGGTCTCCGCGATTGCGCTGACCGCGATGGCGGTCATCCCCATCCTCGAAATCGTCCTTCGCCGCACCACCGGCTCGGGCATTCCCGGCGCCGGACCTATCGTGCAGCACCTCGTGCTGTGGGTCGGCTTTCTCGGTGCCGCCATCGCCGCACGTGACGGCAAGTTGCTGGCTCTCGCCAGCGGCACGTTCATCCCCGAGGGACGGTGGCGTCGCGCCGCCGACATCATCTCCGCAGCGGTCGCGGCGTGCATGGCGGCCCTGCTGGTGCGCGGCGGCATCGAGCTGTTGCTCTCCGAACGCGAGGGCAACGCCACCATCGGCGCCGGCGTCCCGACCTGGGTGGCACAGATTGCCCTACCGCTCGGCTTCGCACTGATTGCGCTCCGCCTCGTCTGGCGCGCCAGTCCACGCTGGTCCGGCCGGTTGCTCGCCAGCCTCGGACTGCTGGCTGCGGCGGTGCTGATGTGGAACCCGGCGCTGCTCGAAGCGCAGCCTGCCTGGCCGTTCCTGCTGCTCATCGTCGTGGCGGCAACACTCGGCGCTCCGATCTTCTCCATCCTTGGCGGCGCCGCGGTGGTGCTGTTCATGATCGACGGCGTCACGCCAGCAGCGGTCCTCGTCGAGACCTACTCGCTCAGTACCTCGCCGACG
Organism: uncultured Acidobacteriota bacterium; assembly: GCA_963722395.1. GTDB lineage: Bacteria > Acidobacteriota > Vicinamibacteria > Vicinamibacterales > CAVVIG01 > CAVVIG01. Next base: position 534,560 of record CAVRLS010000004.1, read on the forward strand.
CTGCCGGCCATTCCGATGTTCACTCTTGCCGGTTTCCTGCTGGCCGAAGGGGGCGCGTCGGCCCGCCTGCTGCGCGTATTCCGCGCCTGGTTCGGCTGGATTCCTGGTGGCACGGCCGTCGTCTGCGCGATCCTCTGTTCCTTCTTCACCGTGTTCACCGGCGGTTCGGGCGTGACCATCCTCGCGTTAGGCGGCCTGCTGTATCCCGCGCTGGTGAAGGACGGCTATCGCGAGCGCTTCTCGCTCGGCCTGATGACCGCCTCGGGCTCGCTCGGGTTGCTGCTGCCGCCGGCGCTGCCGCTCATCCTCTACGGCATCGTTGCGCAGTTGCCGATGGAAGACCTGTTCATCGCCGGCATCCTGCCTGGCATCCTGCTCACCACGATGATTGCGGGGTGGGGCGTGCGTGAAGGGCTCGTGACCGGGGCAGGCCGGCAGTCGTTCGCGGTGGGCGAGGCGTTCGCCGCAATCTGGGCGGCGAAGTGGGAACTCGCCATGCCGTTCATCGTGCTCGGCGTCCTGTTCAGCGGCATTGCCACGGCAGTCGAGGCCTCGGCCGTCACGGCGCTCTACGCGCTGGTGGTGCAGACGTTCGTGCACCGCGACATCTCGATTCGGCGCGACCTGCTGCGGGTGTTTGCGGAGTGTGTCGCGGTGGTCGGCGGCGTGCTCGTCATCCTCGGCGTGGCGGTGGGGCTCACCAGTTATCTCGTGAGTGCCCAGGTGCCAGCTCGCCTGCTCGAGTGGACGCAGGGGCACATCACCTCGCAGTTGACGTTCCTGCTCGCGCTGAACCTGTTTCTGCTCCTCGTCGGCGCGCTGATGGACATCTTCTCTGCGATCGTCGTCGTCGTGCCGCTCATCGTGCCGCTCGGCCTCGCGTACGGCATCAACCCTATTCACCTTGGCATCATCTTCATCGCAAACCTGGAGATGGGCTACCTGACGCCGCCCGTTGGCCTGAACCTGTTCTTGGCGTCGTACCGCTTCAAGAAGCCGCTGATGGAGGTGACGCGGGCCACGCTCCCCATGCTGGGCATCCTCGGCATCGGCGTCATCGTCATTACCTACGTGCCGGCACTCACGCTCGGCATCCTGCGCATGCTCGGGCGGCTTTGATAGTCGCAAGTGTGTAGCTGCCGACCTTCAGGTCGGCCGGCCGTCGCGGAGCTGAAGGTCCGCGGCTACGCTCTGTAGAATCGAACATTCCAAATTGGCCCTACTGACTCTCGATCACATCAATCACGCTTTCGGACATCTTCCGCTGCTCGACGACGTGTCGCTCCAGCTTGAACCGCGCGAGCGGGTCTCGATCATCGGCCGCAACGGTACCGGCAAGTCGACGCTTCTGCAGATCCTCAGCGGTGAGCTCCCACCGGACTCGGGTGCGGTGTGGCATCAGCCGGCCTTGCGGGTGGCGCGGCTCGTCCAGGACGTGCCGCTCACGTCGACGCAGTCGATTTTCGAGGTAGTCGCCGACGGGTTGACCGGTCTCGAGGGGCACGACGCCGAAGACTGGCGCCGCGAGCACAAGGTCGATCTCGTGCTGTCGCGGCTCGACCTCGACGGTGCCGCACGGGTCGATACGCTGTCGGGCGGCTGGCGTCGGCGCGTGCTGCTGGCGCGGGCGCTCGTGGCGGAGCCGGACGTGCTGCTGCTCGACGAACCGACGAACCATCTCGACATCGACGCGATCGACTGGCTGGAGAACTTCCTCGCCGACTACAAGCGGCGCGGTCGTCTTCGTCACGCACGATCGCGCGTTCCTGCAGCGGCTGGCGACGCGCATCGTCGAACTCGATCGCGGCCGGCTGACGTCGTGGCCGGGCGACTACGACACGTTCCTCCAGAAGAAGGAAGAGTGGCTCGCCAACGAGGCGACGCAGCAGGAGAAGTTCGACAAGCGGCTGGCGCAGGAAGAAGTGTGGCTGCGCCAGGGCATCAAGGCGCGCCGCACGCGCGATGAAGGGCGCGTCAAGGCGCTGATGGCGATGCGCAACGAGCGTGCGGCGAGGCGCGACGTGCAGGGCAATGTGTCCCTGAAGGTCGACAAGGCCGACCCGTCCGGCAAGATGGTCTTCGAAGCCGAGGCGCTGCGCAAGGTCTACGGCCACGGGTCGGTCGTCGGCGAGTTTTCGACGCGCATCATGCGCGGCGACCGCGTCGGTCTCATCGGCCCGAACGGCGCCGGCAAGACCACGCTGCTGCGCATGCTGCTCGGCAGATCGAGCCCGACTCCGGGACGATGCGGCACGGCGCGAACGTGCAGATCGCCTACTTCGATCAGCAGCGCGAGCAGCTCGACCCGGAGAAGACGGTGTTCGACACCGTCGGCGAAGGCAACGACACCGTCACCGTCAACGGCCAGACGAAGCACGTGCACGGCTACCTGCGCGACTTCCTGTTTCGTGCCGAGCGCGCGCGGTCGCCGGTGAAGGCGCTGTCGGGCGGCGAGCGCAACCGCCTGCTGCTGGCGCGCCTGTTCACGCGGCCGGCGAACGTGCTCGTGCTCGACGAGCCGACCAACGACCTCGACCTCGAGACGCTCGAACTGCTCGAAGCGCAGCTGGTGGAGTGGCCGGGCACGCTGCTGCTCGTCAGCCACGACCGCGTCTTCCTCGACAACGTCGTCACCAGCACCATCGTCTTCGAAGGGGACGGCCGGGTCGAGGAGTACGTCGGCGGCTACGACGACTGGCTGCGGCAGCGCCGCAAGCAGACGAAGGCGGCGATCTCCGGGTCGCGGGCGAGTGCGCCAGCGGGGAAGGCGGCGCCGGCCGCAGCCCAGACGCCGGTTGCGCCGCTGAAGAAGCTGTCGTACAAGGAGCAGCGCGAACTCGAGCAGTTGCCGCACCGGATTGAGGTGCTCGAGTCGGAGCACTCGCAACTGCAGGCGAAGATCGCGTCTCCTGAGTTCTACAAGGAGGGGAGCGAGGGCATCGCCAGGGCTCTGGCCAGAGCCACTGCTGTTGATGCCGAACTGCTCGCGGTCTACGCGCGATGGGATGAACTCGAGTCGAGGAGGGCGCTGTGACCAATCAGCAGGTGGTGTTGAAGCGCCGGCCCGTGACGCACGCGTCGGAAGACAACTTCGCGCTGCGCGCCGCGCCGGTGCCGCCGCTCGCCGACGGCGAGGTGCTGCGCCGCACCATCTACTTGTCGCTCGACCCCTACATGCGCGGCCGCATGGGTTCGGCGAAGTCGTACGCGGCCGGCGTGCCGCTCGACCACGTCATGATCGGCGACACGGTCAGCCAGGTCATCGAGTCGAAGAATCCGGCGTTTGCGCCGGGCGACTTCGTCACCGGCTACGACGGCTGGCAGGAGTATCACGCCTCGACGGGGCACGACCTGCGCACGCTCGATCCGTCCATTGCGCCGATCTCAACCGCCGTCGGCGTGCTCGGCATGCCTGGCATGACCGCCTACGTGGGGCTGTTCGACCTCGGCCAGCCGAAGGCCGGTGAAACCGTGGTCGTGTCGGCCGCCTCCGGCGCGGTCGGCGCCGTCGTCGGGCAACTGGCGAAGATGACCGGCTGCCGCGTCGTCGGCATCGCCGGCTCGAAGGAGAAGTGCGACTACGTCGTGCAGGACCTGGGCTTCGATGCCTGCGTCAGCCACTACAGGGACACCCTGCGCGACGACCTCGCGGCCGCCTGCCTGGCCGGGGTCGACGTCTACTTCGAGAACGTCGGCGGCAAGGTGTTCGAGGCGGTCTTCGGCCTGATGAACCTCGACGGCCGCATCCCGGTGTGCGGCATGATCTCGGATTACAACGATCCGGCGCCGACCAGCGGACCGACGTTGCGCGCACTGCTCACCAACCGCATCACGATCCAGGGCTTCATCGTGGGCGACCATGCCGCCCGGCAGGCCGACTTTCTGCGCGACTGTGCGCGCTGGATTCGCGAGGGCGCGCTCAAGTATCGCGAGGACGTCGTCGACGGCCTGGAGCAGGCGCCGTCGGCGCTGCTGCGGCTGTTCGACGGACGGAACTTCGGGAAGCTGCTGGTGCGGGTCTCGCCCGACCCGACTCAGGCGACGCGCGGCTGATCGGGGTCGGTCGTCCGGTGCCACAGCCAGCCTTCGGACTCGCGCCGGCCGCGCTTGTCGCTGGACCAGTCGAGCGCTTCGTCGTCGGTCGCGAAGACACGCGTCAGCACGACAGCGCCGTCGTTGAGCATGTCGACTTCGATGCCGTACGGCGCCAGGCGCGCGCGACAGGCGATTTCCTCGTTGTCGCGGCGCATCTTCCAAAGCGTGACCGGCTGATCGTCCACGACTTCGATTCTAGAGCGGTTTTTGCCGTCTGTAGCTGCCGACCTTCAGGCCGGCCGAGTTCGGCGAGCCTGAAGGTCGCCGCTACGACACTCCGATGCGTGACGCGTCACCTATCGATTCGCCTTATAATCCCGACCTCATCCCTTTACGCGGAAGGACCGACATGAACATCTCGCAGCGGACAGTGCAAGGCGTGTGTGTGCTCGACATCGACGGCCCGATCACGCTGGGTGCCGACGGTTCCGAAAAGCTTGGCGACAAGGTTCGGAGCCTGCTGCAGTCCGGTGAGAAGAAAGTGCTGCTGAACCTGAGCAGCGTCGCCTACATCGATAGCGCCGGCCTGGGCGAACTCGTGAATGCCTTCACCACGGTGAAGAAGCAGGGCGGCGCGCTGAAGCTCGTGGGCGTGACGAAGAAGCTGAAGGACCTGCTGGTCATCACCAAGCTGTCGACGGTGTTCGACTCGTACGACTCCGAGGCGGCAGCGCTGGAGAGCTACGCGGGTTAGGCATGCTCAACCTGATCGTCGTCGACGCGTCGGGACGGCGGTCGGTCTCGGTGCTGTCGGGACCGTTCACGATCGGTCGCGGCTCGGACACGCAGCTGCAACTGAACGACGGCCACGTGTCACGACGTCATGCCGAGCTGTACCAGGACGGCGGCGCGTGGCGGATTCGCGACCTCGGCTCGCGGGCCGGCACGTTCGTCAACGACATCAGGAGCGACACGGCGCCGTTGAAGCCGGGCGACCGCGTCCGCATCGGTGACACCGAACTACGCGTCGAGTCTGGCGAGACGAGTGCCCTCACGTCCGGGCACTTCGACTTCCGCCAGGTCAACGCGCTGCTCGCCGGTCTTCGCGCTCTCGGCTCGGGTCAGGTGCTCGACGAAGTGCTGGGCATCGTGCTCGACAGCACGCTCGAGCTGACCGGCGCGGAGCGGGGCTTCATCCTGCTCGCCGAACCGGGCGGACAGCTGGTACAGCGGCTGGCCCGCGGGCGAGGCGGCATCACGCTCACCTCCGCCCAGACCAGCACCCAGATTCCCACCGAAGTCTTCACGACCGGCAAGGACCGCATCGTCAGCGACCTGCTGGACGACGTGCACGCATCGCGTCACGGCGGCACGCTGGCGCTCGGTATCCGACACGTGCTGTGCACCCCGCTCAAGATGGGGCAGTTCGGCAACGATCCGGCGTCGGACGGTAGCGAACGCCGCATCGGTGTGCTCTATCTGGACAGCCGCGAGAAGGGCTACCTGCAGGCGGCCGGCGTGCTGCACGCGCTTGCGGCCGAAGCCGCGGTGGTCATCGAGAACGCGCGGCTCTATCAGGAGGCCGTGCAGTCGGAGCGTGCGGCGCAGGAACTGCGCATCGCCTCCGAGATCCAGCGCGCGCTGCTGCCGCCCGACCACTATGCGTCGACGCGGGTGGAACTGGTCGCCAGCACCACGCCTTGTCGCTCCGTCGGAGGCGACCTGTTCGACTACGTCCCATCTGATGAAGGCACGCTGTCGTTCACCGTCGCGGACGTGGCCGGCAAGGGGACGGCCGCCGCTCTGCTCACCGCCGTGGTGCAGGGGCTGCTCGCGCGCGAGTCGGACGCGGTCGATTCACCCGCGAAGGTGTGCAGCCGTCTGAACCGCGCCCTGTGCCGCCGCGCCGTGGCGTCGCGCTTCGTCACGGTGTTCTACGGGCAACTGCTGCAGAACGGCATCCTGCGCTACTGCAACGCCGGGCACAACGCGCCGTTCCTGGTGACCAGCACCGGCCTGGTCAGGCTCGACACCGGCGGTACCGTCGTGGGCCTGTTCGACTTCAGCGAGTACGAGACCGGCGATACGCCGGTGAGCGCCGGCGATCTGCTGGTGATCTTCAGCGACGGCCTGACGGAAGCGGTGAATGCGGCGGGTGATGAATTCGAGGACGAGCGCCTGGCGGCGGTGCTGAATACGGTGCGCGGTCGCTCCGCGCAGGATGCCCTCGACGCGGTGCTGTCGGCCGTCACCGACTTCGCGGGTACCGAACCACCGCGCGACGACATGACGGTGATGGTGATCCGCTTCCTGTAGGGTCGCGCTACGGCACGTCCCGATTGAGCGCGTCGATGGTCTTGACGCCGTGCTCGCGCACGAGACGCTCGACAGCCAGGTACTCGCGGTAGTGACGCCAGGTGACCTGCAGCACCCCGACGGTTGGAATCGCAAGGCAGACACCCACCACGCCCCCCAGCCCGGCCCCCAGCCAAATGGCGAGCACCACGGCCACCGGGTGCAGATGCATGGCTCTCCTGATCAGTCGCGGGTAGATCACATAGTCCTGCAGCACGCGCAGCGCACCGAGGAAGATCAGCACCAGCAGCACCTGTGATGAGGATGCCACCGACGTCGCGGAGATGGCGACGGCGAGCGGGCCGGCGATCGGAATGGTTTCCAGCAATCCCGCGACGATGCCGAACATCGCAGCATTGGGCAGCTTCATCAGGGCGAACCCGACGCCGCACATCACTCCGACGATGAGGGCCGACAGCGCCTGCGCCCGGGTATACGCCGCGAGCACCATGTTGACGTTCCGCAGGAACTGATCGGTGCGCCATTTGAGGTGCGCCGTTGGCAGCGCCCTGGCGGCGGAGCGGTGGAAGGCGGGCCATTGCCCGACCAGCAGCAGCGCCAGCACCGGGACGGCCGCGAGCCACGGCAGCACCAGCCGTGCGCGCATCACCTCGACGCCAACCTCGGCCACCTCCTCCTGGATGCTCAGCGAGACGTTGTGCGTCGCTTTGCGGAGCAACGCGCGGGTTTCGAGTTCGAACGCGAACTGCTCGTGCCAGGCTTCGCTGGCGCGCACCTGCGAGGCGAATCGCGACACGTGACCGGGCACTTCACGAGCGACGTCCGGCACGGTGGAGACAATCTTGTCGCCCCAGATGGCCCAGATGGGGGTCACGATCAGCCCGATTGTGGCGTAGACGATGCCGACCGCGAGCAGCCGGGAAGGCCTCCATCCGCCGAACCGGGCCGGCGCCTCGCGCCGCATGATCTGCACGACAGGCAGCACGAGGTAGGCGAGCGCCATGGACAGGAAGGCCACGACGAAGACGCCTTTGAGGGCGACCCAGTTGAAGGCGACCGCCACCGACACAGAGAGCAGCACCAGCGCCGCCACACCCAGGTTGAGGGCAACGGTGCGGTCCGGCGGCGGGAACGCTGCCGTGTCGTCGATGGAGGAGGCCGTCGGAGCCACGGAGAGTTAGACGTTCGAAACAGGGAAACGGAACAGGCGGCGTCGGGAGCCAGTGATGCTAGTGCGCGGCACTGTGTCCGTCAAGACCTCATCATCGCAGGTCGGGAGTCTTGCCGTCGTGAAACAGCGCGAGCAGCCGTGACGATGCCACCTCGAGCGTGAACTCCTCGGCGATGCGGGCGCGACCTGCGGCGCCGAACCGCGCCGCCAGCGTGCTGTCGGTCAGCACCCGTTCCAGCGCCTCGGCCAGCCCGGTCACATCGCCGGGCTCGACGAGCAGGCCGGTGGTTTCGTGGCTCACCGCCTCGGGGATGCCGGACACGGCGGTGGCCACCACGGGAAGGCCAGCCGCCATGGCTTCGAGCACCACGTTCGGTATGCCGTCACGATCGCCGCCAGCCGCGACGCGACTCGGCATGGCGAAGACGGCGGCGCCGCCCATTGCGTCGAGCAACTGCCCGGCGGGCGACCAACCCGGCAGATTCGAGCGCTGACGCCAGACCCGCAGCTTCACCTCGACGTCGAAGCGCTGCCAGGAGCGGCCCTGTCCCGAAGATGCGGCACTCGAAGATGAGCCCACGCTGCCGCAGCCGGGCACACGCATCGACGAGGGTGTCGAACCCCTTCTTGTCGATGCAGCCGGCCAGCCGCGAGGATGACTGGGCGCGCGCTGGCCCTACCATTCCGGTGCTCGGTGATGCAGGACGCGGCGTCGACGTCGACGCCGTGATGCACGAGCTGGATGTGCGCCGGCAGGCAGGTCCGGGCACAGGCGACGCAGGTGCGTGACGTTGTAGCCGGTGCAGGTGACGACGACGAGAGCGGCGCGCATCTTTTCCTCGAGCGCGCTCGGCGTTGCGTAGATGTCGCGGGCGTGCGCAGTGAAGCTGAAGGGGACGCCGAGCAGGCTGGACACCGCCATCGCGACCTCGGTCTGCGCCAGCGCGAAGTGCGCGTGCACCTGTCGGCATCCGCCCGCTCGCTCGATGGTGCGGGCAATCCAGGCAGCGGTCATGAACAGGGCGACGGCCCGCAGCACGAGGATGCGCGGACGATGGGGAAGCGCGAGCAGCGCACGACGGTGCGCGCGTAGCGGCCGGAGCGCGCAGGGCCATCCGACAGGTTGGCAGCGAGGACCGCGTGGCGAGAGGAACAAGGGGCGCAAAGCGGACCTCCGGATACCACGCGCGGTCGGCGTCCTCGAGGACGTCAGGCTGCGCGCCGGCCCAGCGCAAACACCAGCATCGCCAGACCGGCGAGCTTCAGGCCGCGGACTTCGCGGGCGATGAAGGTCTGCGACGCCTGTGGGAACGTGCCCAGGATGTACGCGATGGGACGCTCAGGCAACGCCGTGCTCGCGGCTCCAGAGCTCGTGGATCAGCAGTGCCCAGATGCGGTGGCCGTTCGGACGACCGGCATCGTGATCGGTGAGCAGGCGGCGGATGCTGCGGGGATCGACCTAGGCATTCAGGCGCGAACTGCTCGAGAGCAGAGCGTCGTGGGCCAGCGGCCGCAGGCGGCCACGCAGCCAGGCATCGATCGGCGGCTTGAATCCCTGCTTGGGACGGGCCGCGATGGCGTCCGGAATCATCGCGCGGGCGGCCTCGCGCATCAGCAGCTTGTTCGGCGCCGCTCAGGAGCCGCAGCTTACTGGCGGCCGGAATGCCGAGGGCGTACTCGACGAACTGGTGATCGAGGTACGGCACCCGAGCCTCGAGTGAGCACAGCATCGTCATCCGATCGACCTTGACGAGCAGGTTGTCGGGCAGCCACCCCTCGACATCGCGGAGCAGGAGCTGGTTCAACGTATCTGAGGTGCGGCGTCCGCCGTGCGCGGCGCGCTCGAAGCGCGAGGGTCGACGTCCGAGCAGGCGCGACGTCTCGCGGCCGGAGAAGACATGCGACGCCTGATAGGCGGGACGGAAGCGCGCGATGGGCGCGAGGATGCGGTCGCGCCGATACCGGCGGTAGCCGGCGAAGAGTTCGTCGGCGCCCTCGCCCGTCAGCACCACCTTCACGTGCTGCGCGGCGAAGCGGGCAATCAGGTAGGTGGGCAGCGCCGCGTAGTCGGCCAGCGGTTCATCCATCGCCTTTACGACGTGCGGCAGGGTGGCGGCGGCGTCTGCGTCGGTCACCAGCTGCTCGTGGTGGACTGTGCCGAGGTGTGCGGCCACCTGGCGCGCCGATCCGCGTTCGTCGAGGCGTGCGTCGTCGAAGCCGACCGAGAACGTGTGGACCGGCCCCGACGCCTCCCGCACCATATGCGCGACCACGAGGCTGGAGTCGAGGCCGCCCGAGAGGAGCGCCCCAACCGGCACGTCGGCGACGAGATGGCTGCGGACCGCGGCGCCCAGCCGATCCTGGAACTCTCCGGCTGATGAGGCGCCAGACGCCTTGGCTCGCGCCTGCCAGTAGCGCGACTCCTCTGGCTGTCCGGCGAGGTGCAGCGCCAGTGTGCACCCGGGCAGCAACTGCTTCACGCCGGCCACCATGGTGTGCGGCGCCGGCACGTACTGCAGGCGCAGGTAGCGGTCGAAGCTGCGAGCGTCGAGGGTCGGACGCCGGTCGGGTTCGGCGGCGAGGATCGCCTTCAGCTCCGATGCGAAGGTGAGCGTGCGGTCCTGCCACCGGTAGTAGAGCGGCTTGATGCCGAGCCGGTCGCGCGCGGCGAAGAGCCGCGCACGGCGCGGGTCCCAGATCGCGAACGCGAACATGCCGTGCAGGCGCTCGACGCAGCCGTCGCCCCACTGCTCCTAGGCACGGAGCACCACTTCGGTGTCGCTCCGTTCGCCGAACGGCTGACCCTCGCGCTCGAGGACCTGCCGTAACTCGCGGAAGTTGTAGATCTCGCCGTTGAACGTGAGCACGCAGCCGGTTGCGGCCGACACCATCGGCTGTTGGCCACCCGTCAGATCGATGATGGCGAGTCGGCGATGGGCCAGGCCTGCCGGGCCCGACGCCCATTCGCCGCTTCCGTCAGGGCCCCGGTGCGCCATCGTGTCGCCCATGCGGCGCAGCGCCGACGGGTCGACGGGGCGCGCGTCGGTGTGGACGATACCGGCAATGCCGCACATGGAAGAACGATCGTACTAGGGATTGCGGACCAACGACCAAAGACCAACGACCCTCAGTGTTCGAGCCGCAGCGCCCAGCGGATGCCGCCCGTGACGTGCGCCCTGAACACCGCGTCGTGGCTCCAGATGTCGGCGCGGTGGCCGAGCGTGGTGTAAAAGACGCGGCCGGTGCCGAAGTCGCGCGTCCAGGCCTGCGGGTAGTCGCCCCCCGTCCGGATGCCGGGGCCCTGGATGTCCGATAGATCGGTCCGCTCGGTGTCGAGACTGAGCAGCACGTGGACGCGATCGCGCGAGAACGCCAGCGGTATCGGCAGCCGCCCAACCTGGGATACGTTCTCGGTGGGCCGCGATGCGTCCCAGGCGGCCGTGCCGAACTGGTAGAACTCCTCGTTGATCGGCCAGGTCGAGCCGAGCATCCGCGTCGCCGGGTGTTGCTGGTCCTCCACCTTCAGCACGCCGACCTTCCCAGCGTCCACGAGGTTGGTCGGGACGATTGACCGCAGGTAGTAGCCGCCGAGCATCTCGCCGAACTCCGGATAGTCGTACAGCGTCAGCGTGGCGCAGTGAACACCGACGATCGCCTTGCCGTTGCGGACGAAGTCGACGACGGCCCGTTTCTGGCCGAGGCTGAGCGGCAAGTTGCCATTCGTCATCAGCATCAATCCGTCGAACTGCGCCAGGTACGTCGGCGTCAGGAACGACACATCGAGCGCCCGCGACTCCTGCGCGTAGCCCTGCAGCGTGGTGACGTCGAAGCCTGCGGTCGTGCCCCAGGCGCGAACCGCCTCTTCCGCGGGTTGCAGGCTCGGATGCTTGTAGAGTCCGGCGTGGGTGAGGAACAGCAGTCTCTTCGGTGCTGCGGTCTGGCTCCGCAGCGGGACCGTGCACAGCAGGGCGAGGGCCAGCACAACGGAGGTAGCGCGCGTCATGCGCGCGGATGTTAACAGATGGCGAGGCCAGCAGCGGTGGGGAGGGCGAGGACCGGCACGGCCCCGACTCAGGCGCGGCGTCAGCGACGACCAGGCAGGAGCGCCAGCACGGACAGTGGATCGACCCGCGCGTTCCCGATACGCAGCGCCCAGTGGAGGTGGGGCCCGGTGACGCGGCCGGTGGCGCCCACGAGTCCGACGACCGTCCCGGTGTCCACCACGTCGCCCTCATCCACGTCGATGCGCGAGAGATGCGCCAGCATCGAGAAGACGCCAAGGCCGTGGTCGACAATCACCGTGTTGCCCGTAAAGAAGAGGTCGCGCGCCGCGACGATGCGCCCGCCGGCCGGTGCGTGAATCGGCGTGCCGGTGCCGCTCAGGAAATCGGTGCCGGCATGCGGATTCCGTCTCTCGCCATTGAACACGCTGCGTGTGCCGAAACTGCTGTTGGCACGCCCGGGCACTGGACGGACGAACCCGCTCGTCCACGCCGGCGTGTCGGCGGAGTGTTCGTACGCGGCCGTCAGGAAGGCGGCATCCGCGGTGATGCGTTCCATGAGTTCGGGCGATGGGTTGACGTAGCCGGGGGCTACGGTCAGCGTGCGGGTGCGGAACCGCCTGGCGACGACGGTGAGCGGGCGAGTGGCGCTGCCGGCCGGTGAGTCGACGGAAGCGACGACGTCGTAGGTGCCGGGCAGTTGGTCGAGATCGACGCCGACCAGGGCACGCCAGGTGGTGGCGTCCTCCTGATAGGCGAGCCATGTCGCCGTGAACGCGTGAACCGTGACGCCGGTCGCCTCGGGCGGCGCGGTGACCCTGACGGCGATCACGTCGCCCGGGCGAACGCCGCCGGTCGGCAGCGCGAGCGCCAGCGATTGCGCCTGCACCCATGACGCGGTCAGCACGAGGGCTGCCGCCAGGATTGCCTTGCGCGACAGACGCTTAACGACGGCTGCGCGCGTCGGACACAATCGGCACCTTGAGGTCGAGTGTCCGGCTACCGCGGAACACCCTGATCGTGGCCATCGAGCCGATCTTCGCATCCGCCACGAGGCGGTAGAGCTGTGACGGATCGTCGATCTTCGTGCCGTTGAAGCCGGTGATGACGTCACCCGGGCGTGACGCCGGCGTTGTAGGCCTCGGAGCCGCGCATCATGCGGACGACGAGGGCGCCCGACGTGTTCGGGGCACCGACCTCCTCAGCCACCTGCGGCGTGAGCTTGTCGATCGTCACGATGCCGCCAATGGTGCCACGCTGCACCTCGCCGAACTGACGCAGATCGTTGACGACGTGCTGGACCAGATTGCTCGGGACGGCGAAGCCGATGCCCTGGTAGCCGCCGCTCTGGCTGAAGATGCCGGTGTTGATGCCGATCAGTTCGCCGCGCGTGTTGACGAGCGCACCGCCCGAGTTGCCCGGGTTGATCGCCGCGTCGGTCTGGATGAAGTCTTCGTACTCGGAGAAGCCGACGTTCGAGCGGCCCGTCGCGCTGATGATGCCGGCCGTCACGGTGCGGCTCAACTGGAACGGGCTGCCGATGGCGAGCACCCATTCGCCGACCTGCAGCTTCGCCGAGTCGCCCCAGGAAATGGCGGGAAGACCCGTCAGATCGACCTTCAGCAGCGCGATGTCGGTCGCCGGGTCGGTGCCGATGACGCGGCCCTTCACCTCGCGGTTGTCGCTGAAGGCTACCGTGATCTCGCGGACGTTTTCGCCGACCACGTGGTTGTTGGTGACGATGTAGCCGTCGGCGGAGATGATGACGCCCGACCCGAGGCTCGTGGAGCGCCGATCGCGTGAGCCGTACATGTCCTGGTCGCCGAAGAAATACTGGAAGAACGGATCGTCCTGGAACGGCGAGTTCGGGCGCCGGACGACCTGCAGCGACGAGATGTTCGCCACCCCCTTCACCGACTGGCCCGCGATTCTGCGTGAAGTCGGGACCGGTGGTCACCGTGCCGGTCACTAGCGGTGCGGCAGGCGCCTGGACGGCGGCGCGCTGCGGTTCTGCCGGTGCGGCTGCGGCGGGTTCCGCCGCCGTCTCGCTGGCAATGCGCATGCGGCCGGTGACGACCATGCCGGCAGCGAAGCCGGCGATGACGAGGACAAAGGTGAGGAGGAAGCGCCGGATCATGCGACGCTGATCTTCCGGGCCGGGCGGCCAGCGGCCTTCGGAATCGTGACGGTAAGGAGACCGTCCGTCAGGTCGGCGCTGACGTTGTCGACGTCAATCGGTTCCGGCAGCACGAAGGCCCGGGAAAATCGGCCGTGCCCGCGTTCCACCCGATGGTATTGTTCGCACGGCACCTGGCCGCACTTCCGTTCGCCGCGCATGACGACGCGGCTCTCCTCCGCGTGAATTTCGACCTGGTCACGCGTGAGCCCGGGAATTTCGGCGGTCAAAATGAACGCCTGAGCGGTCTCGTAGAGGTCGACCGGCGGTGTCCAGCCGGGCGCGTCGCTGCCGACAAGCTGGCCGATCTGGTCGTGCAGGGCGAGCAGATCGCGGAACGGATCCCAGCGTGAAAAGGCCACGGAAAATGGTAGCACGGTTGCAGGCGGCCGAGCCATATGTGCTACGATTGCAAGGATATACAGTCACACTATGGCAGACACAGTACAGGCGAAGCGTCTTCGGAAGGGTCAGCTGATCAAGGTCGGTAACGACCTGTTCCGTATCCTTGAACTGCACCACCTCACCCCGGGCAACCTGCGCGCGCACGTGCAGTGCCGCATGCGCAACATTCGCACGCTCGCGCTCGCGGACACCAAGTGGCGCTCGGAAGAGGACATCGAGCGCGCGGTGCTCGACGAGAAGGAGATGCAGTACCTCTACAAGGACGGCGATTCCTACTGCTTCATGGACACGTCGACCTACGACCAGATCCACATGTCGTCCGAGGTCCTCGGCGACGCGATGGGGTACATCGTCCCCGACGCCTTGATTCATGTGGAGTTCTACGGCGAGGAACCCGTCGGCATCGAGTTGCCGGCCAGCGTCGACCTGGTGGTGAAGGAAACTTCGCCCGGCATCAAGGGCGCCACGGCCAGCAACCAGATCAAGCCCGCCACCCTCGAAACCGGTCTGGTGGTGAACGTGCCGCCCTTCGTCAATGAAGGCGACAAGGTGCGTGTCAACACCGAGACCGGCGAGTATCAGGGACGAGCCTAGCGGCAATTCGGAGTGCAGAGTTCAGATTTCAGGTTTGGGCGATCTGCACTCTGCACTTCTGTGATCGGTAGCCACCTATGGATGTGCGCAAGAAACCGGAGCATGGGTGGATCGAGGTCATCACCGGCAGCATGTTCAGCGGCAAGAGCGAGGAACTGATTCGCCGCATCCGCCGCGCCCAGATCGCCCGCCAGCGGGTGCAGGTCTTCAAGCCGATCATCGACGACCGCTTCAGCCACGACCACATCGTCTCGCACAGCGACATGCGGATCGCCTCGACCAACGTCCGCACCTCGGACGACATCATCGCCGCCGTAGCGGACGACACCGAGGTGGTTGGCATCGACGAGGGGCAGTTCTTCGATGCGCACCTGCCGGCTGCCTGCAACACGCTCGCAGACGGCGGCAAGCGGGTGATCGTTGCCGGGCTCGACCAGGACTACCTGGGACGGCCGTTCGAGCCGATGCCGCAACTGCTCGCGATCGCCGAGTACATCACCAAGACACTCGCCATCTGCATGGTGTGCGGCGACCCAGCCAACCACACGCAGCGCCTCGTCCAGAGCGGCGAGCGCGTCCTGGTCGGCGCCACCGGCCTGTACGAAGCCCGATGCCGGCACTGCTTCGACCCGGCGCTCGCGAACGTCGATAAAATTTAGCTGCTTTTCGTAAAATCGGGCCGTGGACCTCGTCACCGGCTCGCTGATCCTGCTCGGCGGAGGATTTCTCGTCGCGAACGCGCGCCTCGTGCTCGAGTACCTGCGGTTCCTGCGCCTCAAGCGACGGGCCCTCCTCATCTGGCCAAGCCCACGGCCGCCCTACTACGCGCTGACCATGGGGCTCGGTGTCGCCACCGGCCTGCTCGTCCTGGTGAAGCTGTTCGTCGTCCATCGCCAGGCGTTCGGCGAACTGATGATGTTCGTCTACTTCGGGCTGCTGACGCCGCTCAGCCAGCGCATTGGCCGCGGCTTCTACGAGGATGGGATCTGGGCCGACACGCGTTTCATTCCCTATACCGAGGTTGGCGGAATCAGCTGGCGGGAGGGGGAACACGCGGTGTCGCTGGTCGTCATCTCGCGCCTGAAGAACCTGGCGCGGCGGCTCGTTGTGCCGACCGAGCACTACGGCGCCGCGCGCCGGCTGCTGCGCGACAAGATCGGCGACCACGAGATTCAGTTTGGAACCGGCCTCGATCTGGGCGGTCACGATGAGAGGGATGATGCTTAGAGCAGCCCCAGCGTCCCCAGCAGTCCCATGCCGCCGGCCGTGGGGTCGCCCAGCCAGTCTGGCGGGACCAGCCACGTGAACGCCAGGATCGAGATCACCCAGATGTCGTACGGCACTGAGGTGCGCGGGTCGGTCCAGAAGAACGCACGATTGAATGCGCCGCGGATGCCAACCTTCGACGGCATCGGCAGGTCGTTCAGTGCCAGGTAGGTGTAGTAGATGCGGTTGGCGACCGTCAGCACCGACAGCGAGAGGATGACCCACAGCACGCCGGCGAAACGGTTGGTGAAGGCGCCGATCATGAACAGCACAATGCGCTCCGGCCGTTCCATGAAGCCGACCTTGCACTTCTCGATCAGGCACTCGGCCCGCGCCCGCGCGTAGCTGGTCATGATGGTGAAGATCAGCGCGATGGTGGCGATCATCACGTAGTCGGTCCGGCCGATCGTCGAGTAGAGGTAGATGAGCCCGGCGAACAGCGCCAGGTCCGAGAGGCGATCCAGCGTCGAGTCCCAGAAGGCGCCGAACCGCGACTCGAGGTGGAGTTCGTGCGCCACCTTCCCATCGATGAAGTCGAAGATGTTCGCGCAGATCATCACGACGCCTGCCAGGCCAAACCGATGGCGAGCCAGTGCCCAGGCGGCAGCCACGTTGATGACCACGCCGACGAACGTCAGCACGTTCGGATGGATGCGCATCGCAACGCAGGCCGCGATGATGGCGCGCAGCGGGAACCAGCCGATGGTCCCGATGATGCCGGTAAAGGTCAGCCTGGACCTGGGCGCCTGCTGAGGCTGACTGGCGTGATCCTGCTGTGTGGGGACGACTTCGGCGTTCGACGGCACTGGTATTATGGAGAGTTCAGAGTGGACGCGTAAACGCGCCATAGTAACGTATGCCCATCCGCGATCTCAAGGACCAGATATCCCGGCTGCCGGAGCAGCCCGGTGTCTACCTGTACTTCAACGGGGCCGGCGAGACGATCTACGTGGGCAAGGCCCGGGCGCTGCGCGACCGGGTCCGCAACTACCTGGGCGCCTACGGGTCGAGCCCCAAGACCAACGCCCTCCTCGATGACATCACCCGCCTCGAGTTCATCGTCACCGACTCGGTCGTGGAGGCGCTGGCCCTCGAGAACAATCTCATCAAGCAGCGGAGCCCGAAGTACAACATCCTGCTCCGTGACGACAAGAACTACCCGTTCCTGCAGTTGACGACGACCGAGCCGTTTCCGCGGGTGCTGGTGGCGCGCGGGGTGGAGCGCGACGGCAACGTCTACGCCGGACCGTTCATGCCGGCGCGTTTCGCGCGCAAGACCATGGCGCTCACCCATAAGCTGTTCGGCATCCGCTCGTGCAACGAGGTCATTACCGGGCAGCGCCATCGTCCGTGTCTCGAATACGACATCAAGCGCTGCATTGCACCATGTGTCGAGTCGATCTGCGGCACGGACGAGTACGCTCGGGCCGTGGAGCACACGCGCCTCTTCCTCGAAGGCCGCAACGACGAGCTCACTCGCGACCTGCAGTCGCGAATGCTCGAGGCGTCCGAGGACCTGCGCTTTGAGGAGGCAGGGCAGATCCGTGATGCCATCCGCACGATCCAGACTCTCGAGGATCGGCAGCAGAAGATGGCCACCGTCGAGCTCGGCAACCGCGATGTGTTCGGCATGAAGGTCGGACCGGCCGGTGCGGCCGTGCAGGTGTTCCAGGTGCGCGGCGGACGGGTGGTGGAACGGGTCGATCTCGGCACCGAGACCGAAGTGGTCGGACGCGGCGACGGCGAGGTGCTCACTGCAGCCATCCAGCAGTTCTACGAGTTGCGCACTGCGCCGCCCGAGGTGCACGTGCCCTGCGAGCCCGACGAGTGCGAAGCGCTCGAGACCTGGCTGGCCGAGCGCGAGGGGCGCAAGGTGCGCTTCATCGTGCCGCAACGGGGCGACAAGCGCGGGCTGGTGGACCTCGCCAATCGCAACGCCGGGCACTCCTACCAGACACGGTTCAACACCGACACCGCCGCCCAGTACGACGCGCTGGCGACACTGCAGCAGGTGCTGTCGCTGCCGTCCCTGCCGCGGCGCATCGAGTGCTTCGACATCTCGACGTTCCAGGGGAGCGAGACCGTCGCCTCGATGGTGGTCTGCGAGGACGGTCGGATGAAGCGCAGCGAGTATCGCAAGTTCCGCGTGACCGGCGCGAAGGTGACCGAACATCAGGGGAAGGGCGCGTCGGGCGCGATCCGCGCCGCCGATGCGATCGGCGGCACCGGACCCGGTCAGCTCGCCGCCACGATGGCGAGTCGGGACGCGGTGGCGCACCTCCCGCTGCCGGTGGATGGATCCGCGGGGCGCGTCGCCAACGATTTCGCGTCGATGCACGAAGTTGTGCGGCGCCGGTATCGCCGGGTGCTCGAGCAGGGCGGTCCATTCCCTGATCTCATCCTGATCGACGGCGGCAAGGGGCAGCTCGAAGCGGCCTATGCGGCGCTCGAGGAACTCGGGCTGGCCAACCTGATGGCGGCGGGCATTGCGAAGAAAGAGGAGCTGCTCTTCACGCGTCAGCATCCGAATCCGATAGCGCTGAAGGCGACCGACCCTGCGCTGCTGCTCATCCAGCGGGTGCGAGACGAGGCGCATCGTTTCGCTGTCACGTTCCACCGCAAGGCGCGAGCGATGCGCGACCTCGGGTCCGAACTCGATCAGATCGCGGGGGTAGGCCCTCGCCGGCGCCGGCAACTGCTCACGACGTTCGGGAGCGTGGCGGGTGTGCGGCGTGCCACCCGCGAGGAATTGGCCGCGGTAATCGGGCCGAAACTGGCCGATGCCGTCCTTGCCTTTTTCGCAGGGCAGCCGTAACCTGTACCGCCTTGCCGGCCATCGATTACGCTCAGGTTTTTATCGTCTTCATCGTCCTGCTGTTCTCCCTGACGGTTCATGAAACGGCACATGCGTGGACGGCGGACCGCCTGGGCGACCCGACAGGGCGGCTGCTCGGGCGCATTTCGCTGAACCCGCTCGTCCATATCGACTGGATCGGCACGGTGCTGTTCCCGCTGATCGGCTTGATGGGCGGTGGCTTCTTCTTCGGTTGGGCGAAGCCGGTTCCCGTCAACCTGGGGCGGCTCAGGCGCGGGCGGACCGACTTCATGCTGGTGGCGGCAGCGGGCCCCGCGAGCAACCTGCTCATCGCGATCGCAGCGTCGGCTCTCCTGGCGGTGGTGCCGTGGGAGTCGCTGCTGACCGGTTCGCGTGACGTGGCGATGCCGCTGTTCACACTGCTGTCGCGGGCGCTGACGCTGAACGTGCTGCTCGCCGTATTCAACATGCTGCCGATTCCGCCCCTCGACGGCGGCACGGTTCTGGGCGGGCTCTTGCCGGCGGCGTTAGCCAGGCGTTTCGACGCGCTGCGCCCCTACGGATTCCTCATTCTGCTGGTGCTGATGGTACGGGGCGGCTTCGAGTACCTTGTCGACCCACCCGTCGATTTCATCTTGTCGTGGCTGCGATAACTGCTATGTCGACGTCTGGAAAGGCTCGTGTCGTCTCGGGGATGCGTCCCACCGGGCAACTGCACCTCGGTCACCTCGTTGGTGCCCTCGGCAACTGGGTGCCGCTGCAGGCTCAGTACGACTGCTTCTACTTCGTTGCGGACTGGCACGCGCTGACGAGCGACTACGCCAGCACCGAGCAGCTCACCACGTTCGCCTACCAGAACGCGGCCGATTGGATCGCCGCCGGCGTCGATCCGGAGCAGAGCACGATCTTCGTGCAGTCGCTCGTGCCGGAGCACGCGGAGCTCTACCTGCTGCTGTCGATGGTGGTGCCGGTGCCGTGGCTCGAGCGCGTGCCCACCTACAAGGAACAGCAGGAGAACCTGAAGGACAGGGACCTGTCGTCCATCGGCTTCCTCGGCTACCCGCTGCTCCAGACCGCCGACGTGGCCATCTACGACGCCAAGTTCGTCCCGGTCGGCGACGACCAGGTGGCGCACCTCGAACTGGCGCGTGAGTCGGTACGGCGCTTCAACAACTTTTTCGGCGACGTGCTCGTCGAGCCGCAGCCGATGCTCACCAAGTTCAGCCGCCTGCCCGGGCTGGACGGCGACAAGAAGATGAGCAAGAGCCTCGGCAACACCATCCACCTCTCGGACTCGGCCGCCGACGTCATGAAGAAGGTTCGGTCGATGTACACCGACCCCAAGCGGGTCCGCGCCGATATTCCCGGCACGGTGGAAGGGAACCCGGTCTTCATCTACCACGACGCGTTCAATCCGAACGTCGACGAGGTCAACGACCTGAAGGAACGCTATCGTACCGGCAGGGTCGGCGACGTCGAGGTGAAGACGAAGCTGGCGAACGCGCTGAACGCGCACCTCGAGCCGATTCGTGAACGCCGCGCCGCGCTGCTGTCGAACCCGAACACGATTCGCGACATCCTGCACGAAGGCTCGGCGCGCGCCCGCGCCATCGCCGTCGGGACCATGGCCCGCGTCCGCGACGCGATGAAGTTGTCCTACCGGTAGACATGGCGCAGTCCGACGATTTCGAGTCCTCGCTCGACTCGCTGCCCATCCGGCTGGAGGCCGTCGACTTCCAGGGGCCGCTCGATCTGCTGATGCACCTCATCAAGAAAAATGAGGTGAACATCTACGACATCCCGATCGCGTTGATCACGCAGCAGTACCTGGACACCATCAACCTGATGCAGGAGCTCGACCTCGACATCGCCGGGGAATTCCTGGTGATGGCCGCGACGCTCATCCACATCAAGTCGAAGATGCTGCTGCCGCGGCCCGAAACGTCGGCGGTCGTGGCTGGTGAAGACGACGACCCGCGCGACATGCTCGTGCGGCGACTGCTCGAGCACCAGAAGTACAAGGCGGCTGCTGAACTGCTGCACGAGCGCGAACAGCTTCGCGCGGCACAGTGGCAGCGCCCCGACGAGCGCGTGGCGAAGATCGCGGGCGACGACTTCGAGCCCGAACTCGAGGTCGATCTGTTCAGCCTGCTGTCCGCCTTTCAGGCGGTCGTGCAGCGGACCAAGGCGCGCCCGAAGATGGTGCTGCCGCCGGAGGAGATGCCGGTGGAACTGCGGATCGAGCAGTTGCTCGATCGCCTCTCGGAAAGCGAGGCGTGCGGTTTCGAAGAGCTGTTTGCCGATGTCGGGGACAAGGCCGGACTGATCGTCACCTTCCTCGCATTGCTCGAGATGATCCGTTTGAAGCTGGTGAGGGTCTTCCAGTCCGGCGGCTTCGGCCCGATTCGCGTGTACAAGCGTCCGCGCCCGGCCGACGCGCCGCATCCGATTGGTGACCCGGAGGCGCATCGTGGCTGATTCGACCGAGCAGGATGAACCGAAGGAGCACATGGACCCCGAAACGGGTCGGGCCGTCGACGACAACGCGGCCGACGGCGGCGAGGTGATCGCGAACGTTGACGGTGCCGAGGCCGTCGAGGCCGTCGAGGCCGTTGAGGGCGTCGAGGTCGTTGAAACCGTCGAGGTGTCCGAGTCCGACGCGCCGATGGAGGCTATCGACGAGGCCGATCTGCGGCGTCCGATCGACGAACTGAAAGCGATTGTCGAGGCAATGGTCTTCGCCTCGCCGGAGCCGCTCACGCCAAAGGCGCTGCTCAAGTTGCTCGATACGGAACCGAAGGAAGATGTCCTCGAGGCGCTCGACGCCCTGAAGGCCGACTACGAGCAGCGGGTCGGTGGCCTGCAGTTGGTGGAAGTGGCCAGCGGTGTCCAGATCGTCACGCGACACGATCTGCACGAGTGGGTGCGCCGACTGTTCCACGAGCGCAGCACGCAGAAGTTGTCGGTGCAGGCGCTCGAGTCACTGGCGGTGATTGCGTACCGCCAGCCGATCACCGCGCTCGAGGTGACTGAAATCCGCGGCGTCAGCGCGTCAGGCGTACTGAATACCCTGCTCGAGCGTCACCTGATCAAGATCGTCGGGCGCAAGCAGGTGGTTGGCCGTCCGTTCATGTATGCCACGACCAGGGAATTCCTGATCCGGTTCGGGTTGAAAGACCTCAGCGACCTGCCCAGGGTGGAAGACATGGCTGAGTCGCTCGGCATCGAGAGCAGTCTGCTGGTCGAGCAGGACGCGCTGGAAGAACAGTTGCCGCTCAGTGAACCGGAGGTCGAGCCGTCCGGCTACGACGTGCCCGATCCAGACGACCCGGAGCCGTCCGTCCACTAGACGGGAGGTGGCTGCCGACCTTCAGGTTGTTTCCGGAGGGCGGACCTGAAGGTCCGCGGCTACGACTTCGACGGGCGACGTGGCCGTCGTGTTTGAGCCCGCTCCGAACGTCCGGGGCGCGTCGGAGTCTTGGGGGCGCTCGACTTCGCCGCCTCGCGCGGCTTCGGCAGCCCGACCGGCTTCGCGCTCCGCTTCAGTGCGGCCACCTCGCCGGGCGTAAGGTCGCGCCAGTAACCCGGCTTCAGCTTCGGATCCTTCAGGGGCCCGATCGCGATGCGGCGCAGGTAATCGACCGGGTGCCCGATCGAGTCGAACATCCTGCGGACCTGACGGTTCCGGCCCTCGGCGATGGTGATGCGCAGCGTCGCATGTCCGTCGTTCTTGCCCGGCAGCATCTCGACGTGGGCCGGCTCGGTGCGGCGTCCGTCGATGGTCACCCCCTTAGCCACTCGGTCGAGGTCGTGCGCGTCCGGAACGCCGGCCACCTTCACTTCGTAGACGCGCGGCACTTCATGGCGCGGATGCGTGAGGCGAGCGGCGAGGTCGCCGTCGTTGGTGAGCAGCAGGAGCCCTTCGGTGTCGTAGTCGAGGCGGCCAACCGGGTAGATGTACTCGCGCACTGCGCTGAGCAGTTCCATCACCGTCGAACGCCGCTGCGGGTCCGACCGCGTGGTGACGTAACCCTTAGGCTTGTTGAGCAGGACATAGCGTGGCCGCTCGACCGACTTGACGCGCCGGCCATCCACGCGGATGTCATCGACCGCCGGGTCAGCCTTGGTGCCGAGTTCGCGGACGGGCGTGCCATTGACTGTCACGCGCCCCTGTGTCATCAACGCCTCGGATGCGCGCCTGGACGCGATGCCCGCCTGCGATAGAATTTTCTGGAGCCGTTCCAATTCGTTGCGTTTCCTTTCCTCGTCCCCGTCATCCTACTATCTGCACGCCATGCGAAAGCTGATCATCGCCATCGACGGCCCTTCGGGCGTCGGCAAGGGCACCGTTGCGCGCGCCATCGCCGCCGAGCTCGGGTACCGTCATGTCGACAGCGGCGCCATGTACCGCGCCGTAGGCTGGAAGGCACTGCAACTGGGGGTGCCGCTCGATCGGGAGGATGATCTGTCCCGCGTTGCCAGCAGCTCGGTGATCGAGATTTCGGCGACGCTCGTCGCCATCGACGGCACGGACATCACTCGCGCCATCCGCACGCCGGAGATCGACAAGGCCGCAGCCGCTGTCGCGCGACTGCCGAAGGTGCGGGCTGTCCTGGTGGAGCGGCAGCGTCAGCTTGGGCTCGCCGGCGGCATCGTCATGGAAGGACGCGACATCGGCACGGTCGTCTTTCCGCAGGCCGATCTGAAGCTTTACCTCGATGCCTCGGCGGAGGAACGGGCCAGGCGTCGCGCGAGCGATACGGCGCACTCTGGACCGGTCGCACTCGCCGAGGTAGCCACGGCGCTGCATGAACGGGATCAGAGCGACTCGACCCGCGCCGCCTCACCGCTCTACGCGGCGGACGACGCGGTCGTGATCGACACCACCGGCACCCCGGTCGCCGAGGTGGTGACCCAGGTCATGGCGATGGTCCGGCAGGTGAGCTACTCCCGGTCGCGGTCGCGGTAGTCTTCGGCCGAGGCCGGATCGAGCTCCCATCGATGCTTGTCCCGGTCAGCCACCTTGTCGCTACCGCGCAGTTCTTCGTTGTCCTGGTACTCGACGCCTAGCGCCTTGCCGATGTCGTCGACGATGTCCTGGTCAGGTGTCGGGTTGTCGCCGCCCGGGGCTTCGTCGCCGGAGAAGTAGGCATTTTCCACACTGGCGTCCACATCGCCGCCGGTGATCGACGGGGTCATCGTGGCGTGGTCCGCCCGGTGCTCGGCCATTTCGTCGCGACCGGAGCTGACCGCCGAGGCGCGGCGGTTCATGTTCAGTGAGGACGGCGGGGAAGGGACCATCTCCTCAAGCTCGCGCCGGCGCGAGTCGATGCTGCTACGGCTTGGACGTGCAGCCTTCTTCGCGGGCACCGTCTTCTTCGCGCCAGCCTTCAGCGGCTTCTTCGGCGCAGCCTGCTTCGGCGCGGCCTTCGCGGTCACCGCCTTCTTCGGTGCGGCCTTCTTCGCGGCGGAGCTCTTCTTCGCCGGCGTGTGCGCCACCTTCTTCTTCGCCGGTGTCGGCTTCTTCGCTACCGCGGTGGCCTGTCGTGCCGGGCTGGTCTTCTTCTTCGAGGTGGCCGCTTTCGAGGGACGAGCGGTAGTGCGCTTGGCCATGTGCGAGTCCTTTCGGAACCTTGACAGTTTTGCGATAAGTGTCGTACTCTCTGATGCTTATCGGAAATCAGACGGCGCTGCAGAGCACCTGCTGACATGCCGAAATTGCGGGCCGCCGGACCCCGCTACCAAACGCCGGCACTCGCACGGGTGTGTTTCGGATTTGCCGGACCACGTGTGCGACGACAAGAGGAGTGCGCAAGGCATGGCAAACGTTGAAGACGAGCAGACTCCAGGTCCGATCAGGGGCGCTGCGGGAACGCTCGACCGCGCAGAGCGCGGTGATCGCGGCGGGCTGAAGGCCCTTCCGCGCGATGACGACGACCAGATCGACCCCGACGAATACGCCCGACTGCTCGATTCCTACGATAGCAGCTTCCGGAACATCGCGGAAGGCGAGGTGGTCAAGGGCACTGTGCTCAAGGTGACCGCTTCCGAAGTCATCGTGGACGTCGGCTACAAGTCGGAAGGCATCATCGCGGTCGACGAGTTCATCGACGAGAACGGTCAGGTCACGGTGGAAGCCGGCGACATCGTCGATGTGCTGCTGGAGCGGACAGAAGACCGCGAAGGCTACGTCGTCCTCTCGCGCGAAAAAGCCGAGAAGATGAAGATCTGGGACGAGGTCGAGAAGGCCTACGTCGAACGCAAGGTCGTCATCGGCCGCGTGATCGAACGCATCAAGGGCGGGTTGGCGGTCGACATCGGCGTCCGGGCGTTCCTGCCGGGCAGCCAGATCGACGTGCGCCCCGTGCGCAACCTCGACGCGCTGCGCGGGCAGGAACTGCGCATGCGCGTCATCAAGGTCAACAAGAAGCGCGGCAACATCGTGCTCTCCCGCAAGGCCCTCCTCGAAGAAGAGAACGCCGAGAAGAAGAAGCACACCCTCGAGACGCTGGCTGAAGGCAAGGTCCTGCGTGGCGTGGTCAAGAACATCACCGATTACGGTGCCTTCATCGACCTCGGCGGCATCGACGGCCTGCTGCACATCACCGACATGTCGTGGGGCCGTGTCGGTCACCCGTCGGAGCTCTTCAAGGTCAACGACGAGATCGATGTCGTCGTCCTGAAGTACGACGCGGCGACCGAGCGGGTCTCGCTCGGCCACAAGCAGCTCATCACCGACCCGTGGGCGAACGTGATGGATCGCTACCCGGTCGGCGCACGCATGGGCGGCAAGGTGGTCAGCCTCACCGACTACGGCGCCTTCGTGGAGCTGGAGTCCGGTGTCGAAGGCCTCATCCACGTGTCGGAGATGTCGTGGAGCAAGCGGGTCAAGCACCCGTCGAAGATCCTGAACGTCGGCGACACCGTCGACGCGATGGTGCTGGGCGTCGACCCGACGGCGCGCCGCATCTCGCTCGGCCTCAAGCAGGTCGAGAGCAACCCGTGGCACGATCTGGCCGACAAGTACCCGGTCGGCTCGAAGATCCAGGGCAAGGTCCGCAACCTCACCGAGTTCGGCGCGTTCGTCGAAGTCGAGGAGGACATCGACGGCCTGATCCACATCTCCGACATGTCGTGGAGCAAGCGGATCAAGCACCCGTCGGAGGTCCTCAAGAAGGGCGACGTCGTCGACGCGATGGTGCTCAACATCGACGCCGAGAACCAGCGCCTGTCGCTCGGGCTGAAGCAGCTCGCCACGGACATCTGGGACGACTTCTTCTCCCGCCATCAGGTGGGCAGCACCATCGAAGGCAAGGTTGTCCGCATGACCAACTTCGGCGCGTTTGTCGAGCTCGACGAGGGCATCGAAGGCCTCATTCACGTGTCCGAGTTCGATGACTCGCGACAGGTCGGCAAGGACGACGAGAAGATCGATCTGAAGGTGGGCGAGTCCTACCAGATGAAAATCATCAAGCTCTCGCCGGAGGAACGGAAGATCGGCCTGTCGATTCGCGCGCTGAAGTCCGACGAGTTCCGCGCCGACTGGGAAAGCTATCAGGAGTCGTCCGGCGACGGCTCGGCTACCCTGGGCGACCACTTCCGCAACAACAGGTAAGGCTCCGGACTTCTGGCTCCGGGCTCCCGGCCGCGTCGGCTTCAGCTGAAGCCGACAACGCCCGAGCCTGGAGCCGGAAGGCTGAAGCCTTCAAGGATCAAGCATGACTGGCGGCAGCATGACGAAGGCCGAACTCGTCGAGGAAGTCTCGCGGGTCTCGGACCTTACCAAGAAGCACTCCGAAGTCATCGTCGACACGGTGTTCAAAAGCATCATCGACGCGCTGCACCGCGGCGAGAAGATCGAGCTCCGTGGTTTCGGCAGCTTCCGCCTGCGCAAGCGCGAGCCCCGCAAAGGCCGCAACCCGAAGACCGGTGACAAGGTGGACGTGCCGCCGAAGAAGGTGCCGTACTTCAAGCCCGGTAAGGAATTGAAGGACCTCATCAACCGCGAATCCGACGAGGCCACGGCTGAGCCGGCCGGTTCCGTTCCCCCGCCAGACGCCGTTTCGGTCTAGACCTGCACCGGCGGGGGCCATCACGCCCCCACCACTCACCGACAACC
The DNA here is from genome assembly GCA_963722395.1 of uncultured Acidobacteriota bacterium. GTDB lineage: Bacteria > Acidobacteriota > Vicinamibacteria > Vicinamibacterales > CAVVIG01 > CAVVIG01. The sequence continues at coordinate 561,458 of CAVRLS010000004.1, forward strand.
CATTCGCAACTCCGCGTCTCCGCCGTCCGCGCTAGACTGTCTGCGTGTGGAGGCATGGCCGTCGTGTGACCCGCGTTCGGCGACTCTCGACCGGTGACTGGCGATTCGCGGCCGACGACTTGTGATTCCTATGGATCGCCTGTGGTCCCCCTGGAGACTGGCCTACGTGACCAGCAACGCGACGAAACCCGATGACTGCGTGTTCTGCGACGTCACCTCACCCGGTGTTGGCTTGCAGGGCGACCCCGAGCGGGATGCCCTCGTGCTGGGCCACGGCCGCGACTGCTACGTCATCCTGAACCTGTTCCCGTACAACAACGGTCACCTCATGGTGGTCCCGCGCCGGCACATTGCCTCGTTGACCCTTGCCACTCCGGGCGAGCTCGAAGAGTTGATGCAGTTGACGCGCGACGCCGAAGCGGCGCTCACCGAAGCGTACCAGCCGCAGGGGATCAACGTCGGCATCAACCTGGGCCGCTCGGCCGGCGCCGGCATCGCGGACCACATGCACATCCACCTCGTGCCGCGCTGGACCGGCGACACGAACTTCATGTCGGTGGTCGGAAACACCCGCGTGCTGCCGGAAGACATGCGGGAGACGGCCGCGCGGCTCCGTCCAGTCTTTGATCGGCTGCTGCGCGCGCGCACAGGCTCGGCTGGTTGATCATGGTGCTCGAACTGACCGACACCCAGGCTGCATTCCTCGCGGACGTCACGGCGTTCGCCGCCGCCGAGGTGGCGCCCCGAGCCGCGGCCATCGACGAGACAGGCGAGTTCCCTGCCGATGTGATGCGTGCCGCCGCCGCACAGGGCCTGCTCGGCATGACTGTGCCGATGGCGTGGGGTGGACTCGGCCTCGACTACGTCAGCTACAGTACCGCCATCGAAGCGATCGTCGCGAGCCAGCGCCACGGTGGGCGTATCCATGGTCGTGCATCACTCGCTGGTGGCGGACCTGCTGGCGCATGCCGGACGTGCCCGGCAGAAGGACGAATGGCTGCGCCGTCTCGCCTCGGGTGAGGCGCTGGCCGCCTTCGCGCTTTCCGAGCCCGACGCCGGCACCGACGCCGCCAACCAGCAGACCCGCGCCGAGCGCACCAGCCACGGCTACCGCATCGTCGGCCGAAAGGTGTGGGTGGCCAATGCCGACGTCGCCGCAGTGGCGATTGTGTTTGCCTGCACCCGTCCAGGCCAGCGCGGGCAGGGCGTCACCGCGTTCCTGGTGCCGATGGACACGCCCGGGATCACGCGTACGGCTCGCGCCGACTCGCTCGGCGTGCGAGGGCTCGGCTGCATGGATCTCGACTTCGACATCGAGGTGCCCGACGAGCAGGTGCTCGGCTCGGTTGACCAGGGCTTCCGCCTGGCGATGTGGGCGCTGCAGGGCGGACGCGTCGGTGTGGCGGCGCAGGCGCTCGGCATCGGCGAGGCGGCCGTCGCCGAAGCCATCGCCTTTGCCAGGACGCGGCACACGTTCGGTCAGCCGATTGCCAGGTACGAAGCCGTGCAGTGGATGCTGGCCGACGTCGCGACGGACCTCGAAGCGGCGCGCATGCTGACGTGGAAGGCGGCCGACGCGAAGGATCGCCAGGAGCGGTCGCGCGTCGAATCGTCGATGGCCAAGCTCGCGGCGTCCGAGGCCGCGCATCGAGCCACCGACAAGGCGATGCAGATCCTGGCGTCGGCGGGGTATCGGCGCGGCTCGACCAGTCGAGCGGCTGTTCCGCGACGTGCGCGCCACCGAGATCTACCAGGGCACTTCGGAAGCCCAGCGCATGATCATCGCGCAGGGGATTCTCGCCGGCTCCTGAGGCGCCTCAGCTCCCGAGCAGTTGCTTGGCGATGGTCTGCAACTGCAGGTTCGACGTTCCCTCGTAGATCTGCCCGATCTTCGCGTCTCGATAGAGCTTCTCGACCGGGTAGTCCTTCACGAATCCGTAGCCGCCAAACAGGTTCACGGCGAGTGAAGCGACCCGCTCGGCCACTTCCGACGACACCAGCTTGCACATGGCCGATTCGGTCAGGAACGGCAGCCCGCCGTCGCGCAGGCGCGCCGCTTCGTAAACCAGCAGCCGCGCCGCGTGAACATCTGTCGCGGCCCGGGCCAGCTGGTGCTGCACCGCCTGGAAGTCGGCGATGGCTTTGCCGAATTGCTTGCGCTCCTTCGTGTAACGGACGGCATGATCGAGCGCACCCTGCGCCAGACCCACCATCTGCGCGCCGATGCCGATCCGCCCTTCGTTCAGGGTCTCGATAGCCGTCTTGTAGCCCTTGCCCGGTTCGCCGAGCACGTTGGCCGCCGGCACCTCGCACTCCTCGAACAGCAGTTCGCACGTGCTGCTGGCGCGAATCCCCAGCTTGTCTTCCTTCCTGCCCACCGTAAAGCCGGGCATGCCGCGCTCGACGAGGAACGCGGTGATGCCGCGATAGCCGGCCCCGGGGTCCAGGTTGGCAAAGACGATGAAGAGGTCGGCCTCGTTGCCGTTGGTGATCCAGAGCTTCCGCCCGGTAAGGCGATAGCCGCCATCGCTCCGGACCGCACGGGTCGTGAGCGCGAACGCGTCACTCCCCGAGCCCGCCTCGGACAGCGCGTACGCCCCGATCGTGCCGCTCGCGAGCTTCGTCAGGTACTGCTGCTTCTGTGCGTCGGTCGCCCAGCGCAGAAGGGCGTTCACGACGAGCGTGTTCTGGACGTCCACGACGACGCCAACCGAGGGGTCGACGCGGGACAGCGCCTCGACCGCCAGAACCGAATGGAAGAAGGTGCCGCCGCTGCCGCCGTACTCCTCCGGGATCTCGATGCCCATGACGCCGAGGTCGAACAGCTGGGTCAACAGCGCGCGCGGCATCGTCGCGTGCTCGTCCATCCCCCTGACGAGCGGACGGAGCTCGCGATCGGCGAATTCGTAGACGCTGTCGCGCAGCAGCCGCTCGTCCTCGGACAAGCGGGTCAGTGGCTGGCGGCTCGGGTCGCTCGCTGAGGTGCTCACGGCCCGGAATGTTAACAGGCGCCGGGGCTAAGATAGAACCATGGCGAAGCTCCTTCGTGTCACCGCCGCAGCAGCCCTTGCAGCCGCGCTGGCGACGGTCGTCCCTGGTCACGCGCAGCAGCCGGCTGCCGCGCCGGCGCAGGGGCAGCCGCAGGCCGCCCAGCCCGAGCCATCCCAGCCACCACCCGACCAGCCGGTGTTCCGCGCCGGCATTAACTTCGTCCGCGTCGACGTCATCGTCTCTGACCGGGCCGGCAATCCTGTCGACAACCTCGAGCCAGGAGACTTCGAGGTGGTGGAGGACGGCAAGGTCGCAGTCGATCGAAACCTTCAAGCTGGTGTCGCTCGATGGCGGGCTGATCGAGAGCACGAAGGAACGTCCGCGCCAGATCCTCACCGACGCCGACGAAGAATCCGAAGCGGCGCGCGACGACGTCCGCCTCTTCGCTTTCTTCCTCGACGACTACCACGTGCGGGTCGGGAGCAGCATGCAGGCGGCCGACCAGCTCGCGCGCTTCGTGCAGACGCAGCTCGGACCGACGGACATGATCGGCATGATGTATCCGATGCAGGCGACCGCCTCGGTGCGCATGACCCGGAACCACGACGCGATCATCAAGGGGCTGCAGCAGTTCCGCGGCCGCAAGTTCGACTACACGCCGCGCAATGAGTTCGAGGAGCGCTACGCGCAGTACCCCACCGAAATGGTGGAACAGATTCGCAACCAGGTGTCGATGTCGGCTCTGAAGGCGCTCATCATGCACATGGGCGGGCTGAAGGAAGGGCGCAAGGCGCTCATCCTGGTCAGCGAAGGCTACTCGGCGATGCTGCCGCCGCAGTTGCGCAACCAGATCGCGACCATCCCCGGCTCGGGCAACAGCGCCGCCGGCGACCCTTTTGCCGGACAGAACAGCCCGCTCGAGGACCGCGCGCAGTTCATGGCGGGCGCGACGATGGAATCGGACCTGCGCGATGTCTACAACCTGGCGAACCGCAACAACGTTGCGATCTATGCGGTCGATCCGCGCGGCCTCTCGGCCGGCGAGTTCGGCATCGACCAGAACATCGGCCAGACGATCGACCGGCAGTACCTCAGCTCGACGATGGAAACGCTGCGGACGCTGGCGTTCAACACAGACGGCCGCGCCATCGTGAACCGCAACGATCTGACGATGGGCATGAAGCAGATCGTGCGCGACACGAGCGCCTACTACCTGCTCGGCTACAACTCCACCTACACCGGGACCGACGGCAAGTTCCACGACATCAAGGTGCGGGTGAAGAAGCCCGGCGTGCAGGTGCGTGCGCGCAGGGGCTACTGGGCCTTGACGGCCGACGATGCGAAGCGGGCGCTGGGACCGGCAATGCCGGAGCCGCCGAAGGCGGTCACCTCGGCACTGGCCTCGATCAGCACACCGGTCCGCTCCTCGCGCCTGGTGCGCACGTGGATTGGCACGGAGCGCGGGTCGAACGGCAAGACCCTCGTGACGCTCGTCTGGGAGCCGGTGCCGCGCACGCCAGGCGTGCCGGCCCGATCCACCGACGTCCCCGCGCGCATGTCGGTGACGGCAGTAGCGGCCGACGGCTCGCCCTACTTCCGAGGCAAGTCGCCGGATGCGGCGCCCGCCTCGTCGACATCGGCGCCGACCGGCGGCATGGTGACCTTCGAAGCCGACCCAGGCCAGGTGCAGCTGCGGCTGGCGGTCGAGGGTGCCGACGCCGAGGTGCTCGACAGCGAAACGCGCGAGCTCACCGTGCCCGACCTGACGGCGCCTGGCGCACTGCTCGCCACCCCTGAGGTGTACCGCGCGCGCACCGTTCGCGAGTTCCAACAGGTGAAGGCTGATCCGAAGGCGACGCCCACCGCGGCACGTGAGTTCAGCCGCATGGAGCGCGTCTTCGTCCGCGTCTCGGCCTACGGCGCTGGTGCGGCGGCGCCCGCCATTACCGCACGTCTACTCAACCGTACCGGGCAGGCGATGGGCGAGTTGGCCGTGTCGGCAGCAGCGACGGGCGAGGAGACGGCTCGCGACGTCGATTTGGTGCTGTCGTCGTATCCTGCGGGGGAGTACCTGCTCGAGCTCACAGTCACCGCGCCCGGCGCCGGCGAGCCGCTCAAGGAACTGGTCGGCTTCCGCATCACGGGTTGACGATGCGCTTCGCCTGCGCGTGCGTCGTGATCCTGGCGGGCAGCACACTCTGCGCCCAGACGGCGCCGGGCACGCTGTCCCTCGACGTGCTCGTCGACGAGCCGGGACCGCACCGCGTGCTGCGGCCAGCCGACTTCACGGTGACTGACGCTGGAGCGGCGCTGGTCATCGATGCGGTCACGCTGGTGCAGTCGTCCACGCGTAACGCCCCGCTCCCACCCATTGCGACCCGCGACGATGAGGAGCGCGCTGCCGCGGACGCGTCGCGGATTGTCGCGGTCTACATCGACGAGTACCACCTCCGCGACGACGCCGCGTTCAGTGCGACGCGGGCGGCGGTCGCCGCCTTCGTGCGTACCCTGGGACCGCGCGACCTCGTCGTCGTGCGCAAGCCGCTCGACTCCCTCGTCACCATCCGCACGACCACCGACCACGATGCCGCAGCGCGTCTCGTCGAAGCGGCCCTTCCTCGCGAGGACGACCTGAGTGCCCGCTCCGACTTCGAGCAGCAGTTCATCGCGGCGGCACCCGCGCGTATCCGCGCGACGAGGCGGCAGATCGCCGTGTCGTCATTGGGTGCGCTCATTTCACACGTCGGCAGCCTGCCGGGCGGTCGCAAGACGCTGGTGCTTCTGAGCAACGGCTTCCGCATGCCGCCTGAGCCGGCGTCGGCGCGAGGTGAGCACGTGCTGCCGGGTGTCGATGCGCTCGCCCGCACGGCGAACCGCGACCGTGTGGCCATCTACGGCGTCCGTCCGGTCTCAGCCGCGACCGGGACGGCTCGCGACAACGTCGACGCGCGCGCACCGGCAGAGCGCGAACTTCTTGCTGCCCTCACAGCGCCCACCAGCGGCTTCGTCGTCGAAGGGGCCGAAGCCGGGGCCGGCCTGCAGCGTGTGCTGAGCGAGTCCGCCGGCTATTACCTGCTGACCGTTCGGCCCGGCCCTGCGCTTGTCGACGGCGGGTTGCGGCCGCTCGAGGTGCGCCGCGTCCGGTCGAACGCGACGGTCCGCACGCGTGCCGCATTCGGTGTGCGCCGTGCCGTCGCGCCGGCATTCGTGCCCCGCAGCTCCGTCATTCCCGTGGGGCTGAAGGTGCCGCGGCGCACCTCATCGCTCATCCGCACGTGGTTCGGGCAATCGGCAGGCAGCGACGGACGCACGCGCATCGCCTTCGTGTGGGAGCCGGCGCCGCGGGTGCCGGGAGCGACCGGCGCGCTGGTCTCGCCGTCGCGCGTCGCCATGGCGGTGACGACGATGGACGGCGCGCCGGTGTTTCAGGGCGACGTGCCGCCGTCGGGTCGTGAGGTGGTCGTTGCGGCCCAGCGCTCCGTGCTGGCGTTCGACGCTGAGCCGGCGACGCTGCTGGTGCAGATGGAGGTGATGGATGCCGGCGGCCGCGTGATCGATCGCGACGTCCGCGACCTGGTGGTGGCGTCGTTCACCGCGCCGGTCACGTTCGGTTCGGCGTCGGTGTACCGCGCGCGGTCGGCACGGGAGCTGCGGGGCATCAGCGATGGGAGCAGGTCGCCGGTGGCGTCGCGGCAGTTCAGCCGCGCCGAACAGCTCGTGGTGCGGATCCCGGTCACCGGCACCGGGGCCGCCGCCACAGTTCGTGCGCGCCTGCACAGCCGGTTCGGATCGCGCCTCCGCGACCTGCCGGTGCGTGCGGTGAGTTCGGGCGAAGCGATTGTGCAGGTCGACCTGGCGCTCGCCGGGCTGGCGTCCGGTGAATACGGCCTCGAGTTCGAAGCGGCCGGCCCTCGAGGGCCGGTCGTGGGCCGCCTGGACTTCGCGGTGACGCCCTAGGGCCGCCACAGTTTTGTACGGCCGCCGTGACTGGGAAGACACGGTTGTCCGTTCTCCGGGTGACGAGCGGCGTGCGCAAGGGGGGCTCGCCGATGTCGGAGGCGTCACCGCTGGCGGACTCTACGCGCCTGTCCAGCCTCTCCGACAATTTTGCGCAGCCACCGCCGGTGTTCCTACGCATTTGTCACACGTTGAGCCGTGCGCCGGTGCCGGCGATCGGCGAAATCGCGCCATTTTCGTGCAGTTGACGACGCTGCCACCGGGGCTGTCGCTTGGACCCCGCCTTGCTCAGGCAAGCAGGTGAAAGCGCGGTGGGCTTTCCCGGGGAGTTGGGCACATATGTCGTCGCAGGTCGCACAGTGGATGGAGCCGGATGAAGCGCATGCCGGTGAAGTCCGGAAGCTCTCGACGCTGCTCGAGGCCAGCCAGGCGCTGTCGGCCACGCTCGACCTGAAAGAGGGGCTGCAGCGCGTGCTCGAGATTCTCGGCCGCCACCACGGCGCGATTCGCAGCACGGTCGTGCTGCTGAACGAGAACAGCGGCGAGGTCGAGCTCGAGGCGTCGTCGGGCGCGATCGCGCCGGGCAAGCGCGTGCGCTACCGCGTCGGCGAAGGGATCACCGGGCAGGTGATTCAGACCGGCAAGCCGATGGTCGTGCCGCGCGTCAGCCGCGAGCCGACGTTCCTCAACCGCGCGTCCGAGCGGCCGGAACTCGCGCGAGCAGGAGCTGACCTACATCTCGGCGCCGATCACGCTGGAGGACCGCACCGTCGGCGCCGTCGGCATCGACCTGCGGTTCAAGGCCGATCGCGACTACAACCGCACCGTCGAAGTTCCTCGGCGTCGTCGGATCGATGATCGCGCAGGCGGTGCGGGTGCACCGGCTGATCCAGGCCGACAAGCAGCGGCTGGTGGACGAGAACACCCACCTGCGCCAGGAGCTGAAGGAGCGCTACGACTTCTCGAACCTGATCGGCACCAGCGGCCCGATGCGGCAGGTCTACGAGCAGATCGCGCAGGTGGCGCGCACCAATACCACGGTGCTGCTGCGCGGCGAGTCGGGCACCGGCAAGGAGTTGATCGCGCACGCCATTCACTACAACTCGCCGCGGGCCAAGAAGCCGTTCGTCAAGGTGAGCTGCGCGGCGCTGCCGCACGACCTGATCGAGTCGGAGCTGTTCGGCTACGAGAAGGGGGCGTTCACCGGCGCGCACGGCACGAAGAAGGGGCGGTTCGAGGTGGCCGAGGGCGGCACGCTGTTCCTCGACGAGATCGGCGAGCTGAACCTCGGCGACGCAGGTCAAGCTGCTGCGCGTGCTGCAGGAGCGCGAGTTCGAGCGCCTCGGCGGCACCGAGACGATTCGCGCCAACATCCGCCTGATCGCGGCGACCAACAAGGATCTCGAGAAGGCGATTGCGGCCGGCGAGTTCCGCGAGGACCTCTACTACCGCCTCGAACGTGTTCTCGATCTTCGTGCCGCCGCTGCGCGAGCGGAAGCCGGACGTGCTGCTGCTGGCCGACCACTTCCTCGAGAAGTTCTCGCGCGAGCACGGCAAGCAGGTGAAGCGCATCTCGACGCCGGCCATCGACATGCTCACCAGCTATCACTGGCCCGGCAACGTCCGCGAGCTGGCCAACGTGATCGAGCGGGCGGTGGTGGTCTGCGACGCGCAGGTCGTGCACGCGCACCACCTGCCGCCGACGCTGCAGACGGCCGAGGCGTCAGGGACCAGCCAGACGATCGACACTGCGGGATTCGCTGGAAGCGTTCGAGAAGGACGCGCTGCAGGATGCGCTGAAGAGCGCGCGCGGCAACCGCGCCAAGGCGGCGCGCCTGCTCGGCGACGACCGAGCGGATCTTCAACTACCGGGTGCGCAAGTACGGCATCGACTGGCGCCGCTTCAAGAACTGACCGCGGCACCTGAAGGGCGCGGCGACGACGGTCGGCAGGCTAGGCGTACATCCCGCGCATCCGCGTCACCGTGGCGACGCGGTCGATGGCGACGATGTAGGCGGCGGTGCGCAGGTCGACGCGGTACTTCAGCGAGGTCTGCAGCACGGCGTCGAAGGCTTCGCACATCTTCGCCTCGAGCCGCTCGTTCACTTCCTTCTCGGTCCAGAAGTAGCCGTGGCGGTCCTGCACCCACTCGAAGTAGGAGGTGGTGACGCCGCCGCTGTTCGCCAGGATGTCCGGCACGACGAAGACGCCGCGCTCGTGCAGGTGCTTGTGCGCATCGGGGGTGGTCGGACCGTTGGCGCCTTCGACGATCGACCCGCGCCTTGATCGCCGGCGCATTGTCCATGGTGATCTGGTTCTCGAGCGCCGCCGGGATGAGGATGTCGACGTCGAGCGTGAACAGCTCGTCGTTGGTCAGCGTCGCCGCGCCCGCGAAGCCGGCCACGGTCTTGTGCTGCCGCACGTGCGCGATCAGCTGTCGCGAGGTCGAGCCCCTTCTCGTTGTAGACCCCGCCCTTCCAGTCGGTGATCGCGACGACGCGCGCGCCGAGTTCGGCGATGAGCTCCGCTGAGATCGAGCCGACGTTGCCGAAGCCCTGCACGGCGACCGTGGCGGCGCTGATGTCGAACCCCAGGTGCTTCGCGGACTCGCGCGCCGAGATCATCACGCCGCGGCCGGTCGCCTCGCGGCGGCCGAGCGAGCCGCCCAGCTCGAGCGGCTTGCCGGTGACCACCGCCGTCGAGGTGTGGCCGACGTGCATGCTGTAGGTGTCCATGATCCACGCCATCACCTGGTCGTTGGTGTTGACGTCCGGCGCCGGCACGTCCTTTTCCGGCCCGATGGCGTCGATGATCTCGGCGACGTAGCGGCGCGTCAGCGCCTCGAGCTCACGGCGCGACATCCGCGTCGGGTCGCAGATGATGCCGCCCTTGCCGCCGCCGAACGGAATGTGCGCGACCGCGCACTTCCAGGTCATCCAGGCGGCCAGCGCCGTCACTTCGTCGAGGCTGACGTCCGGGTGATAGCGGATGCCGCCCTTCGCCGGGCCGAGCGTGATGTTGTACTGCACGCGGTAGCCGGTGAAGACCTCGATCTCACCGTTGTCCATCTGGACCGGGCAGGAGACGCTGATCTGGCGCTTGGGGTGCGTCAGGATCTTCCAGATGCCCGGCTCCAGGTTGAGGAGGCGAGCCGCGCCATCGAACTCCTGAAGCATCGCGCCGAAGATCGAACCGTGGGTCGACATAGCGTCCTAATATAATGAAAGACCCATCAATGAATACCGGCTGAGCCGACACGGCGCCGGTGGGAGCGCGACACGCTCGAGCCCACGCTGAAGAAGTCGCCCGAGCGTGCGGCCGCCTTCACCACGATCTCCGGGCACCCCATCGACCGTCTCTACACGCCAGACGATGTGGCGGATATCGACCCTGTCCACGACATCGGCGCTCCGGGCGCGTTCCCGTATACCCGCGGCATCCACGCCACTGGCTACCGCGGCAAGCTCTGGACGATGCGGCAGTTTGCCGGCTTCGGCACGCCCGAGGAGACCAACGCGCGCTACCAGGCGCTGCTGACGGCCGGCGGCACAGGCCTGAGCGTCGCCTTCGACCTGCCGACGCTGATGGGGCGCGACCCGGATCACGAACTGTCGCTCGGCGAGGTCGGCAAGTGCGGTGTCAGCATCGCGTCGCTGGCCGACATGGAGACGCTGTTCGACGGCATTCAGCTCGCGGACATCACCACCTCGATGACGATCAACTCGCCGGCCGCCATCATCTTCGCGATGTACCTGGTGGTGGCGGAGCAGCAGGGCGTCGACTGGCGCGACGTTGTCGGGCACCATCCAGAACGACATCCTCAAGGAGTTCATCGCCCAGAAGGAGTTCATCTACCCGCCGCGCCCCTCGATGCGGCTCATCACCGACACGTTCGCCTTCTGCGCCACCGACGTGCCGAGGTGGAACACCATCTCGGTGAGCGGCTACCACATCCGCGAGGCTGGCGCGACGGCGCTGCAGGAACTGGCCTTCACGCTGCGCGACGGCATCGAGTACGTGCAGTGGGGCGTCGACGCCGGGCTCGATGTCGACACCTTCGTGCCGCGCATGTCGTTCTTCTTCAACGCGCACACCGACTTCTTCGAGGAGATCGCCAAGTATCGCGCGGCGCGCAACCTGTGGGCGCGTGTCATGCGCGACCGCTTCGGCGCGAAGAGCGATCGTTCGCTGAAGCTACGCTTCCACACCCAGACGGCCGGCGTGTCGCTCACGGCGCAGCAGCCGTACAACAACGTGGTGCGCACGGCGCTGCAGGCGTTGTCGGGGGTGCTCGGCGGCACGCAGTCGCTGCACACCAACTCTCTCGACGAGGCGCTGGCGCTGCCGACGGAAGAGGCGGCGACCCTCGCGTTGCGCACGCAGCAGGTGCTGGCGTTCGAGAGCGGCCTCACCACGGACATCGATCCCTTCGGCGGTTCGTACTTCGTCGAGAAGCTGACCCGCGACATGGAAGCGGGGGCGATGGCCTACTTCGACCAGATCGATCGGATGGGCGGGATGGTCGAGGCGATCGAGCAGGGGTTTCCGCAGCGCGAGGTAGCCGAGATCGTCCTACCGCTTCCAGCAGGCCTTCGAGCGGCACGACAAGGTGGTCGTCGGTGTGAACGACTTCGTGCAGGAACAGGAGCCCCCGATCCGGATCCTCTATATCGATGAAGGGGCGGGCGAGCGGCAGCTCGCCAGGTTGCAGGCGCTGCGTGCGGCGCGCGACAGCACGCGGGTGCAGCAGACGCTCGCGGCCATGAAGACTGCCGCCGCTGGCACGGAGAACCTGATGCCACCTATCCTCGACGCCGTGCGGGCGTACGCCACGCTGGGTGAGATGTGCGACGCGCTTCGCGAGGTGTGGGGCGAGTACGAGGAAACCCGATGACTAAATGGATCACGCTCGGAATCTACCAGCGTGGCCGGACTGTGCCGATGATGAAGACGCCGATGAGAAAGCTCCGTGTGGTGATTGCCAAGCCCGGTCTCGACGGGCACGACAGGGGCGCCAAGGTCATCGCCCGCGCGCTGCGCGATGCGGGCATGGAGGTGATCTACACCGGCCTGCGGCAGACCCCCGAGCAGATCGTCTCGGCGGCGCTCCAGGAGGACGCCGACGTCATCGGCCTGTCGATCCTCTCCGGCGCCCACAACCACATTGCGCCGAAACTCATGGCGCTGTTGAAGGAACAGGGGATCGACGACGTCCTTGTTCTGGTTGGCGGTATCATCCCGGACGTCGACGTGCCGAAGCTGCACGCGCTCGGCGTCATGGGGGTGTTCCTGCCCGGCACGCCGATGCAGGCGATCATCGACTTCATCCAGGCGAACGTCCGCGCGCGGGCGTAAGCTGGGGGGCGCGCCACCTTCGGCCGATAAGCAGACCACCGTGCCAAAGACCCTCCTTCTCGCCGACGACAGCCCCACAACCCACCGGGTCGTCGAGCTGACGTTCGCCGGGGAGGACGTCCGTGTCGTCTCGGTCGGCGACGGCGATCAGGCGATCGAGGCGATCAGGCGCACGGTGCCGGACGTGGTGCTGGCCGACATCGACATGCCCGGCCGTTCCGGCTTCGAGGTGACCCAGTTCATCCGCAGCCAGGCGGCGTCGGCGAGCGTGCCGGTCCTGCTGCTGGCCGGCAAGTTCGAACCGGTCGATCAGGACCAGGCGCATCAGGCGGGCGCCGACGGCATCCTTACGAAGCCGTTCGATCCGGCTGTCCTGGTGAGCCGGGTGATGGAACTGCTGACCGGGGGACGCGGCACGTCGCCGGTCGTTCACGTCCATCCGCCGTCACCATCTGCAGCTTTCCGCTCCACTCACGCCATCGAGACGCTGACGGCCCTCGAGTCGGCCGTCGCCGAACTGGCGCCGGACACTGCCGCGGCGCCCAGCGCGCCCGTGCCTGACGCCGAGGTTGCTGCACTGGCGCCTATGCTGGTGCCGACGACGGACGTCGCCGCACCGGTGGTCGAGACAACCGCTCTTGTCGAAGCGGAGCTGGCGAGCGACGACTACTTCGACCAGATCGACCAGGCCTTCGCCGCGTTGTCGAAGAACCCGCGACCTCCGCTCCCGATCGACGAGGACGCATCGTCGCCGCTCGACGACGACCGCCTGCCCACGGCAGCCGTGCCTGACGTGGCGCCGCGCACCGTGCCGCTGACCGACGCCTTCTCGGCGTTGCTCGATGCCGAGCGGGCCGCCCAGCCCGACCCCGCGTTACGCGTCGTGCCCTCGCCCGCGGTCGTCGTCACCGCCCCTGCTGCCGCGCCATCCATCGACGTCGATGCGCTGGCCGATCAGATTGCCAGCCGCGTGCTGGCGCAGCTCTCCGACCGCATCGTGCGTGAGACGGTGGCCGACATCACGTCGGCCACAGCCGAGCGGCTGGTGCGTGAAGAGATCGAGCGGATAAAGCGCCACATCAAATAAGATCAGCGGATGCCCGGTCCGCAGCCTTTACTGACCCGACTCGACCCCGCGCGCCTGAATCTGCCCGAAAAACCGGCCCTCGAAGGGCTCGAAGCGAAGTGGACGCCACGATGGGAAGCCGACGGCGTCTACAAGTTCGATCGCACGAAGTCGCGCGGCGAGGTCTACGCCATCGACACGCCGCCGCCAACGGTCAGTGGGTCGCTGCACGTCGGGCACGTCTTCTCATACACGCACACCGATCTGGTGGCGCGGTTCCAGCGGATGCGGGGCAAGGCGGTGTTCTATCCGATGGGATGGGACGACAACGGGCTGCCGACCGAGCGCCGGGTGCAGAACTACTACGGCGTGCGCTGCGATCCGTCGCTGCCGTACGAGCCGGACTTCCAGCCGCCGGCCACGCCGCCCAAGCCGCCGATCTCGATCTCGCGACCGAACTTCATCGAGCTCTGCAACCGGCTCACCGGCGAAGACGAGAAGGCGTTCGAGCACCTCTGGAAGTACCTGGGGCTGTCGGTCGACTGGTCGATGACCTACGCGACAATCGGCCGTCGCGCGCAGCGCGTGTCGCAGGCCGCGTTTCTGCGGATGTTGGATCGCGGCCAGGCCTACCAGCTCGAGGCGCCGACGCTCTGGGACATCGACTTCAAGACGGCGGTGGCGCAGGCCGAACTCGAAGACCGCGAGATGCCCGGCGCATACCACCGCATCGCCTTCGCGCGTGCCGATGGCGGCGCCCCGATCGAGATCGACACCACGCGTCCAGAACTGATCCCGGCCTGTGTCGCGCTGGTCGCCCATCCGGACGACGAGCGGTACAGGCCGCTGTTCGGCACCGAGGTGATCACGCCGCTCTTTGGTGTGCGCGTGCCGGTGCGCGCCCACACGCTGGCCGATCCTGAGAAGGGAAGCGGCATCGCGATGATCTGCACCTTCGGCGACCTCACCGACGTCACCTGGTGGCGCGAGCTGAACCTGCCGGTGCGCGCCATCATCCAGGCGGACGGCACGCTGAAGCCGGTCACCTGGGGCGCTCCCGGCTGGGAATCGACGGACGCCGCGCGCGCGCAGCAGGTGCTACGACGAACTGGTGCGCCTGTCCGCAGCGAAGGCCCGGGTCAAGGTCGTCGAGCAGCTTCGACAGAGCGGCCGACCTGGTTGGCGAGCCGCGGCCGATTACTCATCCGGTGAAGTTCTACGAGAAGGGCGACCGTCCGCTCGAGATCGTCACCAGCCGGCAGTGGTTCGTCCGGACGATCGACGTTCGCGACGATCTGCTGCGCCGCGGCCGCGAACTGCAGTGGCATCCCGACTACATGCGCATCCGCTACGAGAACTGGGTGAACGGGTTGAATGGCGACTGGTGCGTCAGCCGCCAGCGCTTTTTCGGCGTGCCGTTTCCGCTCTGGTATCCGCTCGATGCGGCCGGCGCCGTGCAGTACGCCAAGCCGGTGCTGCCGACCCAGGCGCAGCTGCCGATCGACCCGTCCACCGACGTCCCGGCCGGCTACACCGCCGGGCAGCGCGGGCAGGCGAACGGCTTCATCGGCGACCCCGACGTGATGGACACCTGGGCCACATCGTCGCTGACGCCGCAGGTTGCGGGCGGCTGGCCCGACGACATCGACCTGTTCGGGCGTGTCTTCCCGATGGACCTGCGACCGCAAGGGCACGACATCATTCGCACCTGGCTGTTTTCCACGGTGCTGCGGGCACAGCTCGAGCACGACTCGCTGCCGTGGGCGAACGCCGCGCTCTCGGGGTTCATCACCGATCCCGATCGCAAGAAGATGTCGAAGTCGAAGGGCAACGTTGTCACGCCGATGGCGCTGCTCGAAGAGCACGGGTCGGACGGCGTGCGCTACTGGGCGGCGCGAGCGAGGCCTGGTGGTGACACCATCTTCGAAGCCGCCGAGATGAAGGTCGGTCGTCGCCTCGCGATGAAGTTGCTGAATGCCTCGCGCTTCACGCTCAGCTCCGCGCTGCCGCAGGGTCCGATCACCTACGCGGTCGACTGCGCCATGCTGCGCAGCCTCGCCGACCTGGTCGATGACGCCACGAAGAACTTCGAAAGCTACGACTACGCCCGCGTGCTGCAGCGCACCGAGGAGTTCTTCTGGCGCTTCTGCGACGACTATCTCGAGCTGGTGAAGGGGCGTCGCTACGGCGAACAGGGCGATGCCGCCGCGGCATCGGCCAACTCGGCGCTCGTCGCCGCCCTGTCGGTGATGCTGCGTCTGTTCGCGCCGTTCCTGCCGTTCGTGACTGAGGAGGTGTGGTCGTGGTGGCAGCAGGGGTCGGTGCACAACGCCGCCTGGCCGACGCGCGCCGAGATCGAGGCGCTGGTGCACGATCAGTCGCCGGCGCGCCGCGCTGCCGACCAGCAGATCTACGACTGGGCCACGGTCGTGCTCTTCGAAGTACGCAGGCAGCGGTCTGAAGCCAAGCAGCCGCTGAAGGTGCCGATCACGAAGGTCAGGATCACCGCCGACACTGCGAGCCTCGCGCTGATGCCCGAAGTGGACGCCGACCTCCGTGCCGCCCTGCGCGTGCAGCAGTTCGCATGCGAAGCGGGCGACGTGAAATCGTTCGTTGTGGCTGGTTACGATGCTGCCCCTGCCGTCTGAGGCTTACCAGGACATCGTCCGCCGCGCGCTGGCCGAGGATATTGGCGCGGGCGACGTCACCACCGACGCCACAGTGCCCGCCTCGCAGCGGGCCCGTGGCGTGTTCCTGGTGAAGCAGGCGTGTGTGCTGGCGGGCGTCGACGTGGCGGCGGAGGCGTTCCGCCAGCTCGAGCCGCGGCATCGAGCTCCACTTCCGCAAGACGGACGGTGAGGCGTGCGCCGTGGGCGAGGAGGTCGGCGAGGTCATCGGCCTCGCGCGCACCCTGCTTGTCGCCGAGCGTACGGCGCTGAACTTCCTGCAGCGTCTGTCCGGTATTGCCACACGGGCGCGCGCCTACGTCGACGCGTCCGGCGGTCGCATCACCGTGCTCGATACGCGCAAGACGACGCCGACGCTGCGGGTGCTGGAGAAGCATGCCGTGGCGGCCGGCGGTGCCACCAACCACCGCATCGGGCTCTACGACGCCATCCTGATCAAGGACAACCACGTGCGGCTGGCCGGCGGCGTCGCGGCCGCCGTGGCGCGCTGCCGCGCCAGTCGTCCTGATCTGCGGCTCGAAATCGAGGCGCAGTCGCTCGAGCAGTTCGACGACGCGCTGGTGGCCGGCGCCGACATCGTGCTCGTCGACAACATGCCGCTCGACGAGGTGCGCGAGGCGGTGCGGCGTGCGGCCGGCCGCGTCAAGATCGAGATCTCTGGCGGCGTCACCCTCGACCGGATTCCGGAGTTGGCATCGAGCGGCGCCGACTACGTGTCGGCCGGTGCGCTGACGCACTCCGCTCCGGCCATCGACATCAGCTTCGAGATCGAACCGATCTAGTACCGCGTGTCCGACCACCCACGTTCACTGCCAGCCGAACTCGCCGAGGCGATCGCAGCGCGGCGCGATCGGCTAGGTCCGCTCGCCGGCCGGCTCCTCTATTTCGAAACGATCGGGTCGACGAACGACATCGCAGCCGGCTTCGCGCAGGAGGGCGGTCACGAAGGCATGGTCGTCATCGCCGACGCGCAGACCGCGGGCCGCGGGCGCCGGGGGCGCATCTGGTTCTCGCCACCGTCCGCCGGCCTCTACGTGTCGGTCGTTCTGGCACCGGGGCGCGCACGAGTGTCTCCGGAGCGCGCCATCGCGCTGCTGACGCTGAGTGCCGGTGTCGCGCTATCCGAAGCGGTGGAGCGGGTCACCGGACTCGCGCCGGCCATCAAGTGGCCGAACGACCTGCTTGTGGGGCGGCGCAAGCTCGCCGGCATCCTCGCCGAGGGGGTGGCGTCGACGGCAGCGGCCGGCCTGCAGGCTGTGGTGCTGGGCTACGGCATCAACGTCATGTCAGCCGCCTACCCTCCGGAGCTGGCGTCGATCGTCACGTCGCTCGAGACCGAGCTCGGACGTGGCATCGACCGTGCTGCCCTGTGTGCCGAGTCGATTGCCTCGCTTGCGACGCGCTACGACGACCTGCTCGAAGGGCGCTACGATGCTATCCTCGACGCGTGGCGGGCGCGGGCGTTCGGAAGCCGCGGCGCCAGGGTCGAGTGGGACACGCCGTCAGGTGTGCGGCACGGAATCACCGCCGGGATTGATGGGATGGGCGCGCTCCTGGTGCGGAGCGCCGGCTCGGTCGAACGGATCGTGGCCGGGGAAGTGCGCTGGGGACTCCATGCTGCTGGCAATTGACGTCGGGAATACCAACATCGTCCTGGGCGTGTTCCAGGGCACCGAACTGATCCGCAGCTGGCGGCTGCAGACCCTGCGCGACCGCACCGCCGATGAACTCGGCCTCGCGGTCGATGGCCTCTTCGTGCACGGCAGGATCGATCGCACGCGAATCGAGGGCGTCGTCCTCGGGTCGGTGGTGCCGCCGCTGACCAACACGGTTATCGGCATGCTGTGGAAGTACTTCGAGCGCAGGCCGATGGTCGTCGACCCGGCCATCAACTCGGGCATGCCCATCCTGTACAGCAACCCGTCAGAAGTGGGCGCCGACCGCATCGTCAATGCGATCGCGGCCTTCGAGCAGTATGGCGGCAGCGGCCGTCCGCTCATCGTCTGCGACTTCGGCACCGCGACGACGCTCGACGCGGTGAGCGCGAAGGGCGAATATCTCGGCGGCGCCATCTGCCCCGGTGTCACCATCTCTGCCGACGCGCTGTTCCAGCGTGCAGCGCGCCTGCCGCGCATCGAGGTGCGCAAGCCGGCCACCGTGATCGGCCGCACCACCATCGGCGCAATGGAGTCCGGGCTGTTCTTCGGTTACGTCGGCATGGTGGAAGGGTTGGTCCGCCGCATGACCGTCGAACTCGGCGGCAAAGCCGTCTGCGTCGCAACTGGCGGCCTGGCCGTGGTGATTGCGCCGGAGACGCAGCTTTTCCAGCACGTCGATGTCGAGCTGACACTGCAGGGGCTGCGCCTTGTCTGGGAACGAAACCAGAAGGGCTGA
Source organism: uncultured Acidobacteriota bacterium (assembly GCA_963722395.1). Taxonomy (GTDB): domain Bacteria; phylum Acidobacteriota; class Vicinamibacteria; order Vicinamibacterales; family CAVVIG01; genus CAVVIG01. The sequence goes on from CAVRLS010000004.1 coordinate 579,908, forward strand.
AAGCCTTTCGCAATTCTGGAATGGATCTCTCCGAATACTGCCGCGACATCGAAGCGCACCTGTGCCGCAAGAACGACGGGCACCTCATGCGCATCGTCGGACCGTCGTTCGAGATCGTGGCGAAGTGGGCGGCCGACGGCGTGCCGCTGAAGGTGGCGCTGGGCGGCATCGACCGCTACTTCGAGCGCTACTATCGCACAGGGCCGCGCAGGCGTCCGGTGAAGATCGACTTCTGCACGGCGGACGTGCTCGACCTGTTCGACGAGTGGCGACGGGCAACGGGGCTCACCGCGTCGCCGGTAGCCGGTGTGTCTGCGGACGCGAACGCCCCAGCCGCACCGCCGCGTCGGAAGGGACCGTCGCTGCCGGAGCACCTCGAGCGCGTGCTGGTGAAGTTGAGCAGCCTCAGGGCGACGGGCGTGCTCGGCGACGAAGCCGATTCACTTGTCGACCGCGTGTCCGCAGAACTCGATGCGGCGCGCGGCAGGAGCGCCGGCGTGCGCGGCGAGGAACGGCGCGCCACGATCGATCGCCTCGCTGCCCTCGACAGCGAGCTGATCGCGGTGGTGAAGGGCGCGGTGTCGACCGACTTCCTGGAGGCGCTCCGCACTGAGGCCGCCGGGGAACTGGCGGCGTTCCGGTTGACCATGGCGGCAGACGCGTTCGCTGCCGCGCTCGAAAGGGCCATGACGCGGCTGATGCGCGAGCGGCTCGGTCTTCCAGTGATCTCTTTCTCGTGACATCAGGTTCGCGCACCGGCAGGTGTGTGGCTGGACAGATCCCATGCTGAACGCCGGACAGACCCTTTCCCTCACCATCGAGAAGCCGGCCGCCGGCGGGCGCATGATCGCGCGTGCCGACGGCCAGGTCGTGCTCGTGTCGGGCGCCATCCCCGGCGAACACGTGACGGCGCGCGTCGAGCGCGTCGGCCGCGGCGTCGTCTACGCCGAGGTGGTGACGGTGGAGCGAGCCGTCTGCCGACCGGCGGGCGCTGTCGGCCGACCCGCTGTGCGGCGGTTGCCTCTACGCACACATCACCTACGCGCGTCAGCTCGAGGTGAAGGCGCTGGTCATCGAGGACGCGTTCAGTCGCATCGGCCGGCTCACACTGCCGGCGGCCATCGCGGTGTCCGGCTCGCCGGAGGATGGCTACCGGATGCGGGCGCGCCTGCACGTGCGCGACGGGCGGGTCGGGTTCTTCCGCGAGGGGACGCACGACCTGTGCGATGCGCGCGAAACCCGGCAACTGCGTGCCGACGCGTGCGACACGCTCGACCGTCTCGCGGCCGGTCTCCGCTCGCTCGGCATGGCTGGCGTACGCGAACTCGAGGTGTCGGAGAACATCGATGCGTCGCAGCGCGTGGTGCACTTTGAGACGTCCGCCGCGGTCAGCCCGCGGCTCATGTCGAACTTGGGCAGTCGGACGGCTTGACCGGACTGACGTTGTCCGTGCCCGATGCGCGCGGCCCGGCGCGCACCGCCGTCGCGGCTGGCGACCCGCACGTGGTGGACGTCCTCGAGGTCGACGGCCACGCCGTCCGACTGCGCCGGCACGTGCTGGCCTTCTTTCAGGGCAACCGGTTTCTGCTGCCCGCGCTCGTGTCGCACGTGGTGTCGCATGTGGCGCCGGGCGACCGCGTCATCGATCTCTATGCCGGGACCGGGCTGTTCTCCGTTGCCGCGGGCGTGGCGCGCGGCGCCACGGTGCTGGCGGTCGAAGGCGACCGGATCGGCGCTGCCGACCTGGCGGTGAATGCCGAACGCACGGCGGGCGCTGTGAAGGCCGTGCACGAGGGGGTGGAGACGTTCCTGGCGCGGCAGCACAATGCGCCGAACGTGCTCATCGTCGATCCGCCGCGCACCGGCATGTCGAAGGAAGCGCTCGACGGCGCCATCGCGCTGAAGGCGCCGCGCGGTGGTCTACGTGTCGTGCGACGTGGCGACGCTCGCGCGCGACGCGCGCCGGTTCGTCGACGCCGGCTACACGCTCGAGCGGCGTCGTCGGCTTCGATCTGTTCCCGAACACGCCGCACGTCGAGACGGTCGCCACGTTCCGGCGCTGATCAACGGTACGTCAGCTGCGCGACCTTCAGGTCGGCCTGATCAGCGCACCTGAAGGTCGCGCGGCTACGATCCTGCGTCTGCGCGGCTACGACGTGCGCTGGGCGGCTGCCTCGACGAACCCTTCGAACAGCGGCCGGAACTCGCCGGTGCGCCAGAAGTTCTCCGGGTGCCACTGCACGCCGAGGCAGAAGCGGGCCGCCGGATCCTCGATCGCCTCGATGACGCCGTCCGGCGCCGTCGCCACCGACCTTGAAGCCGGCGCGCCACGTCCTTCACCGCCTGGTGATGGCGGCTGTTCACCTCGCAGCGAATCGCGACCCGTCCAGCCGCTCGCGCATCAGCTGTCGCGAGCAGCGAGTCCTTCTCGACCCAGATCTCGTGCGCGAAGTCGAACGGCTTGATGCGGCGGGATCGTGAAGCTGGTGCTCGAGCGCGTCCGCGACCTGCGTCGGGATGTCCTGCACCAGCGTGCCGCCGCAGGCGACGTTCAGCACCTGGATGCCGCGGCAGATCGCGAGGATCGGCAGGCCGATCGCGCGCGCGCCTCCTTCACCAGCGCGATCTCGAACGCGTCGCGCTCGGGCGCGACTTCGACGACGGCCGCGTGCGGCTCCTCGCCGTAGCGCGCCGGCGCGACGTCGTCGCCGCCCGTGAGCAGCAGGCCGCCGACGCCGTCGAGCGCCGCCTGCGCATCGGACATCGCCGTGTTCGACGATGCGCACTTCACCGCCCGCGTGCAGGACGGCCTGCTTGTAGTCTTCGATCTTGCGACAGTCGGTGATCGCGATGAGTCGGCATGGTTACATCCGTGCTGGCACGTCAATCCCCATCAGATCGAGTGCGCGCGTGAGCTGCGCACGGAAATAGGCGACACCCGCCGCGCGCCACCGCCGGCGATCCGCGTCCTCCTCGTTGAGGATCGGATAGCGGTGATAGAACGCGTTGAAGAGCTGTGCCAGCCCGAAGGCGTACTTGGCCAGCAGCGAGAACTCCAGCGCCCGCACCGTCTGCTCGACGATGTCGTCGAGCCGCGAGGCTTCGTAGACGAGCGCCCACAGATCGTGCGCGTCGGGTCGTCGCTCGGCGCCGAGCTCGTCCAGCGCCGGCCGCGTCGAGGCTGGCCAGCACGTCGGCTTCACTGACGCCGTCGCGCTGCTGCAGCTTGTCGAAGATGTTGTTCGGCGCGGACCACGGCGTATTGCAGGTACGGTCCGGTCTCGCCTTCGAAGCTGAGCGCTTCCTCCATGTCGAACACGATCAGCTTGCCGCGCGAGAACTTCAGCATGAAGTAGCGGATCGCGCCGACGGCAATCTGCTCGGCGACACCGCTGGCATTCGTCCGGCGTGAACTCCGGGTTGCGCGCGCGCCACTTCGGCCTTCGCCTTGTCGATCAGCACGTCGAGCAGGTCGTCGATCTTGACGCCGAGGCCCTTGCGGCCCGACACCTCGACGAACGGCTTCTTGCGTCGTCGCCTCCGGCTCGGCTGGATAGCCGAGCTCCCGCGCCGTCGCGTGCGACAGCGCCACCATCTCGTACGAGAAGTGGATCGAGTTCTCGGCCTCGCTCCGGATGGCCGAGCGTCCGCAGCGCCTGGCTGAGCAGCGCCTGCAGATACATCTGCCGCGAGTCGATGACGTTGTAGATGCGCGTCGCGCCGCCGAACGGCGGCGCACCGCGCTTCTCGCCGTCGGCGCGTGGTCGTCGCCCAGAGCTGGCCGGTCGCCGTGCTGCACGGCGAACCGCCGGTAGTGGAAGTCGCGGCCGAGCAGGCCGAACTTCCAGAACTGGTTCGCGATGTCCTTGCCGACGTAGGTGACGACACCGTTCGAGCGGACGATCACCTTCTCGCGCGCTTCCTCGTCCTTCTCGTCGCCGTCGGTCGACGGCTCGGCATCGCGCCCTCCTCGATGCGCATCACCCAGCAGCCGGCGAGCTTGCCCTCGGTCTGCAGGAACACGGCGCCCTGCGCCTTCAGCATCTCGAAGGCAGTGCGCCCAGAACTTCAGGCGGAGGATGTCGCCTTCGTAGGTCAGCAGGTCGTAGCCGATGTTCAGCCGCGCCATCGTCTTCAGGTGGGCGCGCACGATGCGGTCGACGATGACCGTGCCCATCGCGGCGACCTCGTTGCCGCCGTGCTCGAGATCGTGCAGCGCCTGCGCGCGCACCTCGGCGTTCTGCCTTGTCGCCGTCGTACCACTCGGTGACCGCGAGTAGAGGTCCCAGCAGTAGTAGTCGAAGCGCGTCGTCTCGGCGATGTGCTGGACGTCGTCGAGCGTCTTCTGCTCGAGCTCCTGGAAGCCGACGATGACATCGGCCACCTGGACGCCGGTGTCGTCGATGTAGTTCTGCATCTCGACCGGCGTGCCGCGGAAGCGCAGCACGCGGACCAGCGTGTCGCCGAGGGTGGCGTTCCGCAGGTGGCCGATGTGCGCCGCCTTGTTCGGATTGATGGCCGTGTGCTCGACGACCATCTTGCCTTCGTCCGGCGGTCGCGGCGCATGGCGCGTCCCGTCACCCGCTCGATCACGAACGGCTTCCGCTCGAAGAAGAGGTTCAGGTAGCCGGTCGGGGCTGCCGACGACCGTCGCGATGCCGGGCACCGGTTCGAGCGCGGTCGCAAGCTCCTGCGCGATCGCCCGCGGCGCCTTGCGCAGCGTGCGCGCCAGCTGGAAGGCGACCGTGACGGCCAGATCGCCGAGCGCGCGGTTCGGCGGCGTCTCGACCGTGAACGGCGGGACCTCGCTGAGGCCGAACGCCCGATGGATCGCGTCGGTGATGGCGGAATGTACCTGTCGCTGAATCGGAAGAATCATGGTCGGCGGCGGAGGAGCGACCGGGTCCGGGCTGGTCCTGGAGGGCGGTAAGCTCGTGATAAATTACAGTTTAGTGGCTCTGCTGAGATTCGAGCGCTTCGAGCGCCGCCCGGGTGTTCACGTTGGCGAGCAGGGACTCGGGTTCCCCGAACGACGCCAGTTCGGGACCGTCCACCGTTCGGATCCGCAGATCATCGAGCAGTTCCTGCATGCGCAGGTGCCCCTCGAGCGAGACGACGCTGCACCGCGATCCGGCAGGACTGCGCATAGACCGCACACAACGGATGATAGCCGCGTTCAGTCCTCGGCACGACAGCATCGACGCCGTCGAGCTGCCGGAGCAGGTGCGTCAGCAGCGGCCGCCGTCACGTTCGGCATGTCGCAGGCGAGCAGCAGCACGTGCCCGTGGGGCTCCGCCGCGAGCGCCGCATCGAGGCCGGCGAGCGGTCCTGGCCCGGTTTCCGGTCGGCAAGCGCATAGCAGCGGCGGTGCCAGCGGAGCATCGCCATGATAGCCGGCCAGCCAGATGCGATCGACCGCGCCGCCGAGCGCCTCGAGCTGCCGCTCGCAGGATGGTGCGTCCCCCCACGCGCAGCTGGCTCTTGTCACGCCCGTCGAACCGTCGAGCCCGTCCCCCGGTGAGGATTGCTGCGCAGCGAACCTGAAGGTTCGCGCTACGTGGCGTCCGCCGTCATCTCCCTGATCTTACTCCCGGCCTGACGATGCGAGAAGGGCGGTGTCGGACGTGTGCTCGTGGCGAGCCTGCATCAGGCGATTGCGGACCTCCTGCCGACGCGTCTCGGCTTCTACGAGAACTGGCTCAACGTCCGAGGGGCTGCGCGACGGCACCATCGGGCTCGCGCCGCTCTACGCGGTGCTCAGCTTTCTGCGCCAGGAGGGGGCAGTCTACGCCGAGGTGACGCGCCAGGCTGGCGCCTATGCGGCCGAGTGGACCGTGGCGTCGCATGCTCGTCCCTCCAGACGATCGCTCATCGGCCGGCTGCCGCGCATCGTCCGGCGCCGCGTCGTGCTCCGTCAAGCCGCGGCGCTGGTGCACACGAGTTACGACGGCAGCCGCGCGTTCGTCGCGCACGCAGGAAGGGCGTCGCCCGCTTCACGGTGAAGGCGTCGGTGTTCTGCTCGGTCCGTGAACCGGTGGCTCATCCGCTGTGCGGTTACTACGCCTCAGCCTGCGAACGCATGCTGGCATTGTTCGACATCGCAGACGTCGGTTACCGTGGAGTCGTGCCGGGGGACGGGCGGCGACGCGTGCGTGCTGCGCCTGCTGTTCACCAGCGTCACCGACGCGGCCCCGGCGGAGACACCATGAGAGCGGTATTGCCACCATCGTCGTGATCGTGTGCGCGGCGCTTGGCGCGACGGCTGCGCCAGGCGAGGCGCAGACCGCTGCCCAGGCGACGCCGAGCCGCATTCTCGTGATGCCGTTCGAGAACGCCTCGCGCGAAGGGCGGATCGTGTGGCTGGGTGAGGCGGCGTCGGTACTGCTCGCCGACGATCTCAATGCGCTCGGCGTCAGCGCCATCACGCGCGACGAGCGGCGCGTCGCGTTCGATCGGCTGCAGGTGCCGCCGGCGGCGTCGCTGACCGATGCGACGGTCATCCGTATCGGCCTGCTCGTGCGGGCGACGCAGGTGGTTGTCGGCTCGCTCACCATGGAAGGCGAGCAGGTTGTGGTTCGCGCTCGCGCCATCGTGCTCGACACCGCACGGGTGCAGGCCGACGTCACCGAGCGGGGCTCGCTGCCAGAGCTGTTCGCGATCTTCGAGCGCATTGCGCGGCGGATCGCGCCGGCGTCGGCGCGCACATCGGCGAAGTGGAGCAGGGGCATCCACCGGTCGCCGCCTTCGAGAACTACATCAAGGGGCTGCTCGCCGAGACGCCGGCCACTGCCATCAGCTACCTCGAGACCGCGCTCAAGGCCGACCCGACATTCGACCGCGCCCGCTCGCGCTGTGGGAGGTGTACGACGAGCAGGGCGAGCACGCGAAGGCGCTGGCGGCGGCCAGTGCCGTGGTCGGCAGCGTCGCCGTTGAACCGTCGTGCCCGCTTTCGCGAAGCGCTGTCGCAGCTGAACCTGACCGCACTACGACGAGGCGTTCACCATCTTCAAGGGCTCTGAACGAGCAGCGCTCAACGCCCGCCGTGCTCAACAATCTCGGTGTCGTGCAATTGCGGCGCGGCGGCACGCCGACGCAGGGAGTCGCCGCCTACTTCTTCAACAAGGCGGCCGACGCGGATGCGACCGAGCCCGACTACTTCTTCAACCTCGGCTATGCCTACTGGCTCGCCAAGGACACCCAGGCCGCCATCTACTGGCTGCGCGAGGCGGTGCGGCGCGACCCGACCGACGGCGACGCGCACTACGTGCTCGGGGCGGCGCTGGCTGCCGCCGGCAGGACCAGCGACGCGACGCGCGAGAAGGACCTGGCGAAGCGGTTGTCGTCGGCGTATGACGAGTGGGACCAGCGGCCGCCCACCGATCCGATCCCGCATGGGCTCGAGCGTGTGAAGGGCGACGTCGAACTGCCGCACGCGCGGCAGATCGAGGAGACCCTGGCCACCGCGCAGCGCGACCAGCGCGAGCTGGCGAGCTTCTACCTCGATCGGGCGCGCCGGCTCGTCGAGCAGGAGAGCGACCGCGAGGCCATCGCCGAGCTGAACCGCGTGCTGTTCCTGTCGCCGTATGACGCCGAAGCGCACCTGCTGCTCGGCCGCGTGCACCTGCGCGCCGGCCGGGCACGCGACGCGATCGACGCGCTGAAGATCTCGCTCTGGAGCGCCGCGTCGGCCGACGCGCACGCCCTGCTGGCCGAGGCCTACTTCGAGACGAAGGATCTGGCTGGTGCCAGGCGCGAGGCGGAACAGGCCGCTGGCGATGAGCCCGGGGCACCCGGCGGCAACCAGCCTGCTGGCGCGTCTGCCAGCGCGCTGATGAGCTTCGGGTGCGTGCTAAAATCAACACGCTTTGGCAGTAACAACTTCCCACGACGACGGCTTCCGCGAGATTCAGCTGAGCGGCAAACAGCTGGTCTTCCTGTTCATGGCGGTCACGGTGGTTCTGGTCGTGACCTTCCTGACCGGGGTACTTGTGGGCCGCGGCGTCCGCGCCGAGCGATCGGCGCAGGCCGAGGCCGACGTCGTCACCGAGTCTCCCACCGCTCCACCCCGTGCTGCCACGACGACGCCGGTCGACGATCCGACCAGGGCCGCACCACCGGTTGACACCGCTGAAGAGCCGCCCGTCGCAGATGCGCCTGGAGGCCGCCGCGACGGATCCCACTCCGCCGAAATTGGTGGAGGTGAAGCCCGCAGCAGCGCCGGCGCCAGCCAGTTCCCGTCCGCAGCGCCGAAAAGCACACCGGCTGCGGCGCCGCCAGCCGACGTTCCGCGTTACGGCGCCGAACACCGCGGCACCCGCGCCGCCCGTGCGCAGCGGCTACGCCGTGCAGGTGGCGGCGGTGAGGGCTCGTAACGAGGCCGACCCGTTCGTGAAACGACTGACCGCGAAGGGCTACGACGTCTACGTCGAGGCCCCGAAGGGCAACCAGAAGATGTTCCGCGTGCGCATCGGCTCCTTCAAGACGCGCCGCGAGGCGCAGACGCTCGCGAACAAGCTGCAGAGGGAAGAGAAGCTCAAGCCCTGGGTCACTCGCTGAGCTCAGCTCGCACCGTGCAGTTCGTCCTCGCCGGAATCTCCGGTCTTCTCCTCGCGCTCAGTTTCCCAAGCTTCGGCCATCCGGCATTCGCCTGGGTGGCGCTTGCGCCGCTGCTGCTGGCGTTGCAGCGCACGACGGTGCACCGCGCCTTCACACTCGGCCTCATCACCGGCATCGTCTACTTCAGCGGCACGCTCTACTGGATCACGCGCGTCATGGCGGTCTACGGTGGGCTTGCGCCCGTCGTCGCCGGCCTGGTGAACGCGCTGCTCATCGCCTACCTCGCGCTCTTCCCGGCGGTGTTCGCGATGGTCATGAGCCGCGTTGCGTCGGCACTCGGGCCGCGCAGCCTGGCGGCGGCGCCGTTCGTGTGGGTGGCCACCGAACTCGGACGCACGCACATCATGACCGGCTTCCCGTGGGTGCTGCTCGGCTACAGCCAGACGACCGTGCTGCCGGTTGCGCAGCTCGCGTCGGTACTTGGCGTCTACGGTCTGTCGGCGCTCGTGGCCAGCGTCAGTGCGGCGCTGGCGTACGCGGCGGCGCGCAACCTGCCGCCCCGCTCCGGCGTGGTGCTGCGGACGCCAGGCATGGCGGCCTACCGTCCACTCGTGGTCACCGTCGGCGTCGTGGTCGCCATCGGTGTATGGGGCTCGGCGCGCATGCGCGACAACGCGCTCACGCGCGAAGGCGAGCCGATCGCCGTCGGGCTCGATTCAGGGCAACGTCGACCAGGCCGACAAGTGGGACGAGCGGCGAGCTGGCGGCATCTTCCGCGACTATCTCGACATGACCCGCCGCGCCATCCGCGAAGGGGCGCAGGTGGTGCTCTGGCCCGAGTCGTCGACACCGTTCTACTTCGACGAGGACCGGCCGGGCGCCGAGCAGGTGCGCGCCATCGCGCGCGAGACGAAGACCCCCATCCTCGTCGGCAGCGATCAGATCGATCGCTCTGCGCCGCTGACCAAGTACTACAACTCGGCGTTCCTCGTGCGTCCCGACGGATCGACGGGCGCTATCTACCGCAAGATGCACCTCGTGCCGTTCGGCGAGTACGTGCCGCTGAAGACGCTGCTGTTCTTCGCAGGTCCGTTGGTGGAAGCCGTGTCCGACTTTTCGCCCGGCGACGCGGCGGTGCTGCTGCCGGTGCGCGGTCACTTCATCAGCACGTCGATCTGCTACGAGGTGGTCTATCCCCACCTGGTGCGGCAGATGGCGGCCGGTGGAGCCGATCTGCTCACGACGATCACGAACGACGCCTGGTTCGGCCGGACCTCGGCGCCGTACCAGCACTTCGAGCAGGCGTCGATGCGCGCCATCGAGAACGGACGCTATCTGGTGCGCGCCGCCAACACCGGCATCAGCGGCATCGTCGATCCCTACGGCAGGGTGCGTGCTCGCACCTCCATCTACGAGATGGCGGTCGTCGTCGGCGAAGCGCGCTTCGTGCGGGTTCGCACGATCTACTCGCGCATCGGTGATGCGTTCGCCTACGCGTCGACCGTGCTGACGCTCGCCGTGCTGCTGCTGGTGCGTCGGCGGCGTGTAGAATAGCGGCATGGCCACCGTCGACGAGCTAAGGAAACGCTACGAGGATCTCAGCCGCCGTGCTGCCGATCTGCGTAGCTATCTTTGAAGCAGCCAACCCTGAAGACGAACTCGCCCGCATAGAGGCCAAGGCCTCCGCTCCCGAATTCTGGAAGGACCAGGTCGAAGCCCAGAAGATCCTGCAGCGCCGCAAGGGCATCGAGCAGGAGCGCGATCTCATTCTCTCGCTGCGCACGCAGCACGAAGATCTGTCGGTGCTCGCCGATTGGCTCGCCGCCGGTGAATCGGTCGAAGCCGAGATGACCCAGGGGCTCGAGGCGTTCGATCAGGACGTGCAGGCCGGCGAGATCAAGAAGATGCTCGGCGGCGAACACGACCGTCGCAATGCCATCATCACCATCCATCCCGGCGCTGGCGGCACCGAGTCGCAGGACTGGGCCGAGATGCTGCTCCGCATGTACCTGCGGTGGACCGAGCGGCGCGGCTTCAAGCGCGAGCTGATCGACTACCAGCCGGCCGACGAAGCCGGCCTGAAGAGCGCCACCTTCACGGTGTTTGGCGACTACGCCTTCGGTCTGCTGTCGGCCGAGGCCGGCGTGCATCGCCTGGTGCGCATCTCGCCGTTCGACCAGGCGGCGCGGCGGCACACCTCGTTCGCCTCGGTCTACGTCTGGCCGGAACTGCCCGACGATGTGGACGTGGAGATCGACGAGAAGGACCTGCGTGTCGACACCTACCGATCGAGCGGTGCGGGCGGCCAGCACGTGAACGTTACCGACTCCGCCATCCGCATCACGCACCTGCCGACCGGCATCGTCGTGTCGTGCCAGAACGAACGGTCGCAGCACAAGAACCGCGCGTCGGCGATGAAGGTGCTGAAGGCGCGCCTCTACGACCTCAAGCTGAAGGAGCAGCAGGCGAAGCTCGATCAGATTGGCGGCGAGAAGAAGGAGATCGCCTTCGGCAGCCAGATTCGCAGCTACGTCATCCACCCGTACCAGATGGTGAAGGACCATCGAACGAAGGAGTCGGTCGGGCGATCCGAACCGTGTGCTCGATGGCGACATCGACGGCTTCATCAAGACCTACCTGATGCAGAAGGCCAGCGGCACGCTTGGTGAAGCGGCGGCTGACGATGACGACGAGTAGGGCGGGGAGCGGACGCAGGTGTCCGCACATCGGTGAACCGCGCCGTCTTCGTTGCAGCCGGCATCCTCATCAGCCGGGTCGCGGGCTTCATCCGCGCCCGCGTCTTCGCGTATTACTTCGGGCTGTCCGATTCCGCCGACGCGTTCAACGCCGCGTATCGCATCCCGAACTTCCTGCAGAATCTCTTCGGCGAAGGCGCGCTGTCGGCGTCGTTCATTCCCGTCTATGCCGCGCTCGTCGCGAGAGGGAAGCGTGAAGAGGCCGACCGGGTGGCGGGTGCCATCTTCGCGCTGATTGCTGTCATCACCTCGGTGCTCGTGCTGGTGGGCGTGCTGGCGACGCCGCTGTTGGTTGCGGTGATCGCGCCTGGGTTCACCGGTGAGAAGCGCGAGCTGGCCATCACGCTGACGCGCATCCTCTTTCCCGGCACCGGCATGCTGGTGCTGTCGGCCTGGTGCCTCGGCATTCTCAACAGCCACCACCGCTTCACGCTGTCGTACGCGGCACCGGTGATGGTGAACGCCGCGATGATTTCCACCATGGTCTATTTGGGCGGCAACAGCTTGCCGAAGCTGGCGGAGTATCTGGCGTATGGCGCGGTGGTTGGAGGCGCGCTGCAGTTCGGAGTGCAGTTGCCCGTGGTGTTCGCTGTGGCGCCCGACCTGCGGATCGCGTTCGACCTGGCGTCGGCGCACGTGCGGACCATCGTGCGCAACTTCGTGCCGGCGTTCATCAGCCGCGGCGTGACGCAGGTAAGCGCGTATATCGACGCCCTGCTCGCCAGCCTGTTGCCCACAGGCGCGGTGACCGGCCTTACGAATGCGTCGCTTCTGTATACGCTGCCGGTCAGCCTGTTCGGTGTGGCCGTGGCGGCGTCGGAGCTGCCGGCCATGTCGGGTGCGGCGGGATCGGCACGGCTCGATGCGTCCGGTGCCGAGGCGGTTCGTCTGCGGCTCGACGCCGGGCTGCGGCGCATTGCGTTCTTCGTGGTTCCGTCGTCGGTGGCGTTTCTCGCCCTCGGCGATGTCGTCGCTGGTGCCGTGCTGCAGACCGGACGTTTCACCGCAGGCGATGCCGACTATGTGTGGGCCATCCTGGCGGGCTCGTCGGTCGGCCTTGTGGCGTCCACCTTGGGCCGGCTCTATTCGTCCACCTGCTATGCGCTGAGGGACACGCGCACGCCGCTGCGGTTTGCGCTGGTGCGGGTTGCCATCACCACCGTGCTTGGCTACGTGTTCGCCATTCCGCTGCCGCAGTTGCTCGGGATTGGCGCGCGGTGGGGTGCGGCTGGGCTGACGCTGTCAGCGGGCCTGGCGGGGTGGGTGGAGATGCTGCTGCTGCGGGGCGCGCTGCGCGGGCGGATCGGGTCGACCGGGATGCCGGCCAGCTATGTGGTGTCGCTGTGGACCGCGGCGCTCACCGGTGCGGCGGTTGGCTGGGGGGTGAAGCTGGCGTTGCCGCCGGTGCATCCGGTTGTGCAGGGGGCGGCGGTGGTCCTGCCGTACGGCGCCACCTACTTCGGCGTGGCGCTCGCACTGCGGGTGCCGGAGGCAAAGGCGACGCTGCGGCGCGCGTTGCGCCGCTAGTGAGGGCGTCGCGCTTCGTAGCCGTAGAGTCCGCCTTCAGGCGGACCTCGTCGTCGCCGTGCGGAACTGCCGACCTTCCACCTTCGCAATGCGGTGTATGCTCGCGCCCTGGCAGGTTGCTGGCGACCCGGAATGTCGCGCGGGAGGATGTAGATGGTTCTCGGCAAGACGCGGTGCGCAGCCGCACTCGCAGCGGTGCTGGCCGCAACGGTCGTCTCGATCGATGCGCAGAACGGTGCGCCGCCCAGGTGACGACGACCGACGCTGGGCAGTGGCCGTACCTCGGGGGCAGCGCCAGCCACACCCGATACTCGCCGCTCAACCAGATCAACGCCGCCAACTTCGCCAAGCTGAAGGTCGCGTGGATCTTCCGCGGCGACAACTTCGGCCCGGGCCTCGAGTTCACCTGCCCGCGCGACCCCGGTCTTCGTCGACGGCGTGCTCTACACCGTGGTCGGGCAGCGGCGGCAGGTGGTCGCGATCGATGCCGCGACCGGCGAGACGAGGTGGACCTTCCGCGAACCGGACACCAGCCGCTACTGCGCGCTCGCCACGGTCGGACTTCGGCAAGGGCGTCGCCTACGCCAAGGTCGACGGCCGGGGCGTGATCTACATCTCGACGCCGGCGTTCTTCCTCTGGGCGCTCGACGCCGAGACCGGCCGGCCGCTCGAGAACTGGGGCGACGCGCCGGTGCCGCTCAAGGACTTTCCCAAGAGCGGCGTCATCGACATGATTCCCGATCTCGTGCGCGACTGGGATCCGTGGCGGACCTGGAAGGGCGAGCCCTACGATCCGGACTACGGGCTGCCGCGCAAGCTCGGCGAGATCACCTGCTCGTCGCCGCCGATCGTGGTCAACGGCGTCGTCGTCGTGCTCTCCGGTCACGAGCCGAGCTACGACCAGACCCGCATCGAGAACGTGCCGGCCGACATCCAGGGCTACGACGCCAAGACCGGCAAGCACCTGTGGAAGTTCCACGTCATCCCGCGCCCCGGCGAGGTCGGCCACGAGACGTGGGAGAACGACGCGTGGAAGTGGTCCGGCAACATGGCGCGTGGGCGCCGGCCGCTGCCGATCCCGGAACGCGGCCTCGTCTACATCGTCACCAACGCGTCGACCTACCAGTTCTACACGGGCCATCGTCCGGGCTACAACCTGTTCGGCGGCAGCGTCATCGCGCTGGACGTGAAGACCGGCAGGCGCAAGTGGCACTACCAGGTGCATCACAGCGACCAGTGGAACTACGACATCCCGACGGCGCCGATGCTGATGGACCTGACGGTGAACGGCCGGAAGATCCCGGCGCTGATGCAGAACACCAAGCAGGGGCTGATCTTCGCGCTGAACCGCGAGACCGGCGAGCCGATCTGGCCGATCGAGGAGCGTCCGGTGATGCAGACCGAAGTGCCCGGCAACTACACGGCGCCGACGCAGCCCTATCCGACCCGGCCGGAGCCGCCGACAAGATCGTGCTTGAACGGCATCACCGACGAGTTCATCCTCGACTACACGCCGGAGCTGAAGCAGCGCGCGCAGGACGCGCTCGCGAAGTTCCGGTCGGTGGCCTCTACGTGCCGCCGCTGCCCTATCCGCACAAGAACACGTTCGTCAACAACGTCGGCTGCGTCGGCGGACTGAACATCTATCATCCGCCGGCCGCCGATCCGACGACGAACATCATGTACGTGCCGCACGCGCCGCAGCTGCACCGCGCCGTCGTATCTGGTTCCGACCAACGGCAAGGACGAAGAGCGCACCGAGTTCGCCGGCAAGAGCGAAGAGGCCTGGCGCGGCCGGGATCGCGTCACGCCGACGACCGGGACGACGGTGGCGGCATGGAAGCAGGGCGGCCCGCGCACCGGGACGCTGCCGCTGCGTCGATGGCCTGCCGGTCTACAAGCCGCTCGTTCCAGGGGCTGGCCGCCTACGACATGAACACCGGCGACGAAGCTCTGGGACGTGCCGATCGGCCAGACCGCCGGCCCGCATCAGAAACCATCCCGCTGCTGAAGGGCGTCGACCTCTCGGCGATCGGCGGCACCGGCAACTCGATTCAGATGGTGATCGGGCGATCTGCTGGTGCAGACCTCCGAGGACCTGCGCGGCGAGGCCGAAGTCAACGACAAGGACGAGCCGCTGCTGCATGCCCGCGACAAGCGGACCGGTCAGGTCCTCGCCAGCGTCCCGCTGCCGATGCCCGGGCAATACGGGATGATGACGTTCATGCACGACGGCAAGCAGTACATCGTCGTGCAGGCCGGCAGCGCGCGCCGCAATCAGCCCGGCTCGCTGATCGCGCTGACCCTTGGCAACGACGCTGGGGCCACCCGCGTGGGCGCCGCGGCTGAACGCTGACGTCGAAGCGCCGAGCTCCGCCTTCGCAATGCTTCGCGGGCCTGCCGTAGCCCGGCGGAGGCTGGTCAGGTGCGCATGACAAGGCCGACCTGAAGGTCGGCAGCTGCATACTGCCCCGCGTGCGTCACGTCTGATCGTTGCAGGACGTAGCCGCGCACCTTCAGGTGCGCCGTGGAACTCGTGGAGGTGGCAGTCCTGCCAGCCCAAGGGGCTATGCCTTCAGGCGCTTCAGCCGTGCGTCCGCCGCGAGCACCGCCTTCTCCGAGAACGCCTCGCGGTGCCGTACCACGACGTGCTCGAAGGCCATGTCCTGCATGCCCATCTCGAGCAGCGCGGCGGAGACGCCCGCATCGTCGGGCCGTCCAACGAGGCGTTCGACGGCAGGGACCACCCCGTGGCTTTCGACCACCTGCCAGGTTCGGCTCGAGCGGAAGGTGCGGCCGCTGTGGGTCGAGCGGGCCGCCTCGTAGGCGTAGAGCGCTTCGAACGACTCGCGTTCGAGATCGGTGGCTGGGTTGTGGGCGGCGGCTTTGGCCTCAACCGTCTGTCGCTTGCCAGGTTTCGGGCGTCCCTTGTTGGTGCAGACCGCGCAGAAGCGGTCGTCGATTCCGTGAATGCAGTTAGGCACGTGTCTAGTATGGCGCGTCCCACGGCGGGCGCGGCATTGGCGAAGGTCCGGCGTATGACCAGACCTGACCTTCATGTCGCTAATCTTCGCGGAGAGATTGCCGGAGTTCGCAATTCCTACAAACCCAGGGGGGCGCGAGTTAATAGATTCTCCGCTCACCCCCATTTCGCAGAGACCGCGTGGACCCTTTCGTCGAGCAACTGAAGGAATGCTGCCTGCACTTCCCGACTTCGGTCGGTGTGACGCTGCGGATGACCGAGCCAGGCGAGCCGACGCAGAACGCTAAATCAAATCCTTCAACGGCCGCTTCCGCGACGAATGCCTTGCGAGCCCAGACTCCGCCCCAGCGCACGACCGATTCGCAGGCCCGAAACGCTTCGTCGGTATCGTCTCCAGCAACCGCGCGGCGGGCTGAAGGCGGAAAGCGTCCAGTGCCTGGTTCGTCCGTGGCCACTCCATCTCATTCCAGACGTACTGTTCGGAACGCGTTGTGAAGGCTGTTGCACCGCCAAGGGCCGTCCACTCCTCCGCTCGACCCTGATCAACCAGAGCCTGTTCTCTCTCTCGTGCATTACGTCGCCTACAACCCAAAGAGGCGAAGGCTATCCAGGGGATGATTCGCGACGTGAGCGACGTTGGGCACTTCGGAACGCGCGAGCTCGAGGTGTCGGTGAAGTCTGCCCATGAGCTCGAGACCGCCACACCTCTAATCCGGCAGTCGTACGAACAGGTAGGAGGCTAGGCGCGTGAAGGTGAAGACACGAGTGAGCGACGTTGCATCTGCCCTGCGCGCACATCCGCTGAGTTTGCACGCGAGGGACCGAACTATTGTGCACCGGCCGGAAAGTGCTGCTCGTCTGGATCGCTATGTGGCTGGCCTCGTCGTAGGATAGCTCCGAAACCACCACCACACGTCCGTATACTGCGGAGAAGGACACGACCGCCATGCCCACCCTCTCCCTCCGCCTCGACATCCGCAACGTCGCCGACGAGGTCATCGTCGACCCGCTCATCCACCTCCGCCTCGCGCACCCGAGCAACAACAGTGGCCAGATGTGGACGCTCGCGCTGAACGGCAAAGCGAAGAACGTGCGGCTCGAGGACGCGCCGCCAGGCGACCCGCTGAGCCTGCGCATCTCGCTGTCGCGCTACCGTGACATCGGCCTGTTTACCAGGGTGAAGCGCACCCGCATCGAGACCGAGGCCCGCCTGATGCAGACGCCGCGTACCCCGTCGGAATGGCTGCCGGCGTTCACGCCGTGGGCGAAACTCGACGCGCCGTTCGGCCCCCTGACGCAGCGGCTGGACGCATCGGAGCGCTTCCGGCTGGGGCGACAGTCGGCGGCCGGCAAGCTGGTGCAGGGTGCCTACGACGCGGTGAGTCCGACAGACGCGACAGCGGCGAAAGCCAAGGTGACGCTGCTGAACCTCTACTCGCGCCTGGCTGCCGAAACGCCGCCAAGCCTGAACGCGCCCTGGTTCGAGCACGCAACAGGGCTGCTGCTGGCCAGTCGCGAGCGGATCATCGCCATCACGACCGATACGTGCGTGCAGATGGTGCGCAGCCTGAGCAGCCACCCGGGCGGCGGCTACAAGTCGGCCGACCCGGTGCTGCACCGCCCGTTCTTCGAAGACCTCCCGGGCGTGACGGATGTGCGCGGAATGGCCAGCATCAAGACCGACGTGAGCCGCGCCAACCTGCAGCTCACCATCTGCGAAGCGCGCCTCGATGGCAAGGACGTGTGTCTGCTCGATGCTGACATCGACGAGAACGGCGAGCTGCTGGCGCACACCTTCGACCTGATTCGCCACATCTTCACCGGTGGCACCGACCCGATCGATATCCACGAGTCGCTGCGCGGACTGTTCCCGAAGGCGACGCTCGGTTACGGCCTGGAGCCGCGTGCGCCGATCGGTGGCGTGAAGGCGAAGGTGCGAGGCTCGGGGCGCTGAAGGAGTGAGGTCCGCCTGAAGGCGGACACTACGAACCCTCCCGGCCGTGGCACAGCTTGAACTTCTTCCCGCTGCCGCACGGGCATGGCTCGTTCCGTCCCACCTTGGTGACGCGCCGCTGTTCGACCGCCTGGTAGGCTTCCGCCAGCACGGTGCGCCCCATGTGCGCGTAGCTGGCCATCGCCTCGGGCAGGAGAGCGAGCATGCGAGCGGCGACCACTTCGAGCGGATCGTCGCCGAAGTCGCCATCGCGCTGACAGTCCTCGGCGACCTGGCGCGACGCGAAGAACGTGAGCACCATCACCACAGCGCCCAGTTCGTTCTCCATCTCCTCCGGCAACTCGACATCCCACAGCTCCTCGAGCCAGTCGTGACCCAGCAGAAAGCCGCGCGACCAGATGGCCAGAGGGGCGGCCTCGTGGTCGAAGTTGGCGAGCACGTCGGTCGAGACGAAGCAGTCGGCTGGCAGCGACGGGTGTCCCTCGAGCACCGCGGTGTTCACGTCGTTGTGGAGCGTCATGAGCTGGTCGAGGATGTGCTGCGCTTCCGCCATCGACGCGTAGACCGGCTCCTTGTCGTTGAAGATGGCGGCCAGCCAGTCCGACGGCTGCACCATCTCGGGCGAGCAGGCCACGGCGAAGAGGAACCCCTGCAGCTCGTGATAGCTGAAGGTGTTGGCGGGCCGGGCAGGGTCGATCAGGAAGTCGCGGAGAGAGGGGTGAGCCACGGCGGATAGATTATCGCCTTCGCCACGGCTTCGGCGAGTCTGTCGAAGCCGTACCGAAGGCGGAAGGTGCACAGCTGCGTGCCGTACCTTCTACGATTCCAGCAGGCGGTTCTCGATCGCATACCGCATCAGCTCGGCTTTCGTGCGCATGCCGAGGTTTTGCAGCACGCGCGACCGGTAGGTGCTGATCGTCTTCACGCTCAGGCCCAGGTCGCGGCCGATGTCCGAGATGGTCTGCCCCGCGCCGATGAGGCGCAGCACCTGGTACTCGCGGTCCGACAGCGACTCGTGCGGCGGCGCCTCCCACGTTGCCCCCCGACGCTGCAGCAGGTCGGCGGTGTCACGACTGACGTAGCGGCGACCGTGGCGGGCATGCTCGATGGCGCTGACGAATTCATCGAGCTTGCTGTCCTTTGTGACACAGCCGATGGCGCCGGCGCTGAGCGCGCGGCGCGCGAACTGCGACGGCGGATGCATGCTCAGCACAAGCGTGCGAGCGATACACGACGTCCTGCGACCGCGCGATGAGGGTCTTCAGGCGCCGCTCGGCGCCGGGCAACCTCCTTGGCGTGGGGCTGGGCACGGGTCAGGGCTGCTGGAGCACTTGCTGCGCGCGGCCAAAACCTCCCGGTTCGGTGCCGGCGATGAAGGTCTCGGTGATCGTGCCTGTCGATTCGTGCGGGTTGGCGGCGCCGGTGGCGCGGTCGACGGGCAGGAACACGATGTTGCCGGGCGGCTGGAACTGCGGTGGCGTCGCCAGATCCGTCCGGCTCGCGATGTAGCCCTGCATGAAGTCCATCCACATCGGCAGCGCCGCCTTGGCGCCTTGCTCGTCGCCGCCAAGCGACTTGCGCTTGTCGTCCATCCCGATCCACACGCCGACGGTGATGTCGGGGTCGAAGCCGATGAACCAGGCGTCGGTGTTGTCGTCCACCGTGCCGGTCTTGCCGGCCATCGGCCATTCCGACGCCATCTTCGAGGCGCGCGCGCCGGTGCCGCGCGGGCTCAGCACGCCGCGCAGGATGCTGGTCATCACGAACGCCGAGTCGGCACCAATCACGTCGGTCGGTTCCGGCCGGTTCTGCTCGAGCAGGTTGCCCTCACGGTCCTTCACGTTCAGCAGCGTCCACGGCTTCATGCGGATGCCCTGGTTCGGGAACGCCGTGTAGGCGCTCGTCACTTCCATCAGCGTGGCGTCGCCGGCCCCGAGCGCAATCGGCAGGTAGGGCGGGAAGTCTTCCGCGAACCCGAACCGCTTCGCGTAGTCGAGCACCGTCTTCGTCCCGACCTCCTCCATCATCTTGATGGCGGGGATGTTGCGCGACTCCTCGACCGCATAGCGCAGCGTGATGGGCCCCATGAAGGTGTGGTCGTAGTTCTGCGGCGCCCAGGTGCCGCCGTTTCCCGACGGGTACGCCACCGGCGCATCGTCGATGAGCGAGGCCGGCGTGTAGCCGCGATCGATCGCGGCTGTGTAGATGACCGGCTTGAAGGTCGAACCGAGCTGCCGGTAGGCCTGCACGGCGCGGTTGAACTTGCTGCGCTGGAAGTCCCAGCCGCCGACCATCGCCTTCACCTCGCCGGTGTGGCTGTCGAGCACGACCATCGCAGCCTCGGCCAGCGGCGTCTGCTCGAGGGAGACGGTGGCCAGCTTCGTCTCCTCGTCGATCGACTTGATTTGCACATCGACGATATCGCCGACCTTCACGAGGTCGGCCGCCGTCGCCTTGCGGGTCCAGGAGAACCCGTCGCGCCCGAGGTCGGCGTGATAGGCGCCGATGACGAGGCGCGCGCCGTTTGCGGGTGCCGGCTTGCCGATCGCCTCGACGACGGCAGGCACAACATCGCCGACACGGATTGGTGCCTTCCAGCGCTCGTCCTTGTAGGTCTCGACCGTCTGTCTGGCGCCGGTGACGGTGCGCGACGCCTTGCGCCAGCCGTGCCGCTTGTCGTAGTCGCGCAGGCCCTTCTCGATGGCGCGGTTGGCGAGGCGCTGCATGGCCGGGTCGAGGGTGGTGGTCACCGCCAGGCCGCTCTCGTAAAGCGCCTTGGCGCCGTACTCGCGCTCGAGGTGCTTGCGCACTTCCTCGAGGTAGAACGGCGCAACCGACTTCTCGGGCTGTGGCTGTCCCTTGCAGCACGATCGGGCTGGTCTTCGCCGTCGTGGCCTGCTCCGGGGTGATGTAGCCCTCGTCGGACATGCGCTGCAGCACGTAGTTGCGGCGACGCGTTGCCGCAGCGGTGTCGACATACGGACTCTGGCGCGCCGGCGACTGGATGATGCCGGCGATAAGCGCCGCTTCCTCCAGCGTGAGGTCCTTCGCGCGCTTGCTGAAGTAGAGCCGTGCCGCCGACTCGACGCCGTTGGTGCCGTGCCCGAAGTGGATCTGGTTGCAGTAGAGGGTGAGGATCTCGCGCTTGGTGTAGCGCTTCTCGATCTGGATGGCGAGCAGCGCTTCCTTCACCTTGCGTTCGAGGCTCTTCTCGAACCCGATGGGGAAGAGGTTGCGGGCCAGCTGCTGCGTCAGGGTGCTGGCGCCGGCCGGGTTTCCGAACCGCCTCTGAAGCACGTCGCGCATCACCGTGATGAGGATGCGCGAGACGCTCAGGCCGAAGTGCGAATCGAAGTCGGCGTCTTCGGCCGAGATGATCGCCTCACGCAACTGCGGCGCGATGTCGTCGTAGCCGATCACCAGCCGACGCTGGATGGCAAATTCGCCGATCACCTCGCCGTTCGCCGCGTAGACGCGCGTGATGGTGCTCGGATTGTAGTTGTCGAGCGCCGAGATTTCGGGCAGGTCGCCGGCAAAGGCGAAGAGCACGCCGCTCAGGGAGCCGAGGAGCGCGGCCGCCGCAAAGAGGGCGATGAACGTGGCGCTGCGGGCGATGCGGATGACGTAATTGGCCACGACAGCGACAGTGTACAGGCTTCGGGCTTTCGGCTACGGGCTTCAAGGCTGGACGGGCTTCAGGACAGCAGCGCGTAGCTGCCGACCTGCAGTCGGCCGTGACAGCCCACCTCACGGTGCGCGGCGACGACCATTCATCGCCCTCGCCCCAGCCCGACGACCAACTAGAGGTTGAATCACCGCCACTCAAGTTTTATACTTGGAACAACATCATCTTTGGGCGGCTTTCGAGGGAATCAATGAGCAAAATCATCGGCATCGACCTGGGCACCACCAACTCTGTCGTCGCGGTCATGGAAGGCGGCGAACCGGTCGTCATCACCAATCCTGAAGGCGGACGGCTGACGCCGTCGGTTGTCGCGTTCACGAAGTCGGGCGAGCGCCTGGTGGGGCAGGTCGCGAAGCGACAGGCCGTCACCAACCCCGAGAACACCGTGTTCTCCATCAAGCGTTTCATGGGCCGTCGCTTCGACGAAGTCGGCGAAGAGATGACGATGGTGCCGTATCACGTGTTGTCCGACGGCCAGCGTGTGACGGTGAAGGTGGATGGCCAGGCCAAGCCGCTCACGCCGCCGGAGATTTCGGCGATGGTGCTGCAGAAGCTGAAGCAGGCGGCAGAGGAATACCTCGGCCAGACGGTCACGCAGGCGGTCATCACCGTTCCCGCCTATTTCAACGACGCGCAGCGCCAGGCCACCAAGGACGCCGGCCAGATCGCCGGCCTCGAAGTGATGCGCATCGTCAACGAGCCGACCGCGGCGGCGCTGGCCTACGGGCTCGACAAGAAGAAGGACGAGACGATCGCCGTCTACGACTTCGGCGGCGGCACGTTCGACATCTCGATCCTCGAGGTGGGTGACGGCGTGGTCGAAGTGAAGGCCACCAACGGTGACACGCACCTCGGCGGCGACAACCTCGACCAGCGGGTGATCGAGTGGATCATCGCGGAGTTCAAGAAGAGCGAAGGCATCGACCTCGGCAAGGACCGCATGGCGCTGCAGCGCCTGAAGGAAGCGGCCGAGAAGGCGAAGATGGAGCTCTCCACGGTGATGGAGACCGACATCAACCTGCCGTTCATCACCGCCGACCAGACCGGCCCGAAGCACCTGCAGATGAAGCTGACGCGGGCGAAGTTCGAGCAGCTCGTCGACGACCTGCTGCAGAAGACCGTCGGTCCGACGAAACAGGCGCTGGCCGACGCAGGCGTCGACCCGTCGAAGATCGACGAGGTGGTGCTCGTCGGCGGTTCGACGCGTATCCCGAAGGTGCAGCAGATCGTCAAGTCGATCTTCGGCAAGGACCCGCACAAGGGCGTCAACCCGGACGAAGTGGTGGCGATCGGCGCGGCGGTCCAGGCCGGCGTGCTCGCCGGCGACGTGAAGGACCTGCTGCTGCTCGACGTCACCCCGCTGTCGCTCGGCATCGAGACGATGGGCGGCGTGATGACGCCGCAGATTGCGCGCAACACCACGATTCCGACCCGCAAGAGCGAAATGTTCTCGACCGCGTCGGACAGCCAGACGAGCGTCGAGATCCACGTGCTGCAGGGCGAGCGCTCACTGGCGCGCGACAACCGCACGCTCGGCCACTTCCACCTCGACGGCATCCCGCCGGCGCCGCGCGGCGTGCCGCAGATCGAAGTGACGTTCGACATCGATGCCAACGGCATCGTCAACGTGCAGGCCAAGGATCTCGGCACCGGCAAGGAACAGAAGATCACCATCACCGCCTCGAGCGGCCTCAGCAAGGACGAGGTCGACCGCATGATGCGCGACGCCGAGTCGCACGCCGACGAGGACAAGAAGCGCCGCGAGGAGATCGAGACGCGCAACAGGGCCGACCAGGCGGTCTACGGCGCCGAACGCTTCGTCAAGGACTCGGGCGACAAGCTGCAGGCGGCCGACAAGACGGCCATCGAGACGGCGATCGAAGCGCTGAAGAAGGCGATCGAGTCGAACGACGCGACGGCGATCGCGCGCGAGATGGAGAACCTCACCGAGGCGCAGCACAAGGCGGCGGCCACGCTGTATCAGCAGGCGGCTCCAGGCGGCTGGCCAGGCTCCCGGCGGCGACGGTGCCGAGTGGGACCGACCGGCGGTCCGCGGCGGGCGGCGCCGGTCGTCGGCTGGTGGCCCGCAGGGCGACGTGATCGACGCCGAGGTGGTGGACGAGAAGTAAGACTCGGGCGTCTGCTGATGGACTTCTACGTGTCTGCTGGGAGTGGAGCGTGAGGCGACGGCCGGCTGACATCAAGCGGGCCTACAAGCGTCTGGCGCGCAAGTTTCACCCCGACATCAATCCTGGCGACCGCCTGGCGGAGCAGCAGTTCCGCCAGATCGCCGAGGCCTACGAGACGCTGGTCGATCCGGATCGGCGCACTCGCTACGACTCGGGCGGTGGCCCGTCGGTGACGGTCGAGGCCGTCACCTTCGGCTTCGAGGGGTTCGACTTCTCGATGCGCGTGAGCGGAGAGGCGGCGCCGACCTTCGGCGATCTCTTCGCCGACGTGTTCACGCAGCGGGCGTCGGGCGCGGCCGGCGGACCGGAGCGCGGAACCGAACATGCACGCCACGTTGCGGCTGTCGTTCGAGGACGCGCTGCGCGGCGGCTCGCGCCAGGTGACGGTGACGCGCCTCGTGCACTGCCGCAGTTGTCTCGGCACCGGACACGTCACGATGCCGGAGCGGCGCTGTCAGCAGTGTCAGGGCACGGGCGCGGTGAAGTCGACGCGCAGCCACATGGTGTTCTCGAAGCCGTGTGCGCCGTGCGGCGGCACCGGCGTCCAGGCCGTGGCGCGGTGTCCCGAATGTCATGGCCGGCAGATGGCGATGCTGTCCGAGTCGGTCGTCGTGTCGCTGCCCGCCGGCCTGCATGACGGCGCGCGCATTCGCCTCGACGGCAAGGGGCACGCGGGCGCGAACGGCGGACCAGCGGGCGACCTCTACATCGCGGTGGAGGTGGAGCCGCACCCGCTGTTCCGGCGTGATGGCGACGACCTGCACCTCGACCGTGCCGGTGGCCATTCACGAAGCGGCGCTCGGCGCAAAGATCGACGTGCCGTCGTTCGACGGTCCGGTTCGGCTGCGGGTGCCGCCGGGCACGCAGTCGGGACAGCGCTTCCGGCTCAGCGAACGAGGCGCGCCGTCGCCGCGCGACGGCACGGCGCGGCGATCTCGTGATCGAGGTGCGGCTCGTGCTGCCGCGGCTGCTCGACGAACGGTCGAAGGAACTGCTGCGTGAATTCGGCCGGATCAACGGCGCGGACGTGCGCCAGGAGCTGGCATGAAGAAGACCGGCAAGGAAGCCTATTTCATGATCAGCGTGGTGGCGCAGAAGTACAACATCCACCCGCAGACGCTGCGGCTGTACGAACGTGAAGGGCTCCTGAAGCCGTCGCGCACCGACGGCAACACTCGGCTCTACTCGGAAGAGGACCTCGAGCAGCTCGAGACCATCCTCTCGCTGACGCGCGACCTCGGCGTGAACCTCGCCGGCGTCGAAATCATCCTCAACATGCGCCGCAAGATCGAGCGCATGCAGGCCGAGGTGAACGAGTTCATGGCCTACGTCAAGACCGAGCTCTCGCGCGGTATCGACGCAGGCTGGGAACAGCGGCTCTCCACCGCGCTCGTGAAGTCGACGCCGACCGATCTCGTGCGCGCGTCAACACAGACGACCCAGCCGACGACTCCGTCGACCCAGCCGGCTCTTCCCGTCGAATAGGGCAGACCCACGACGTGTCGGCTACGTACGAGCGTGCGTCGTAGCCGCGCACCTTCAGGTGCGTCGTGTCTCAGCCGACCTGAAGGTCGGCAGCACGTACTGCACGCGGTCGGCAGTCGCGCACTGCTGGTATACTGCCGTTTCGGTTTCGAGCCGGATATCTGCTGCCCCTCATGCCCTGCGAATTCTGCGACGACACCGGCTGGAAACCTGTCGAGGACAACGGTGTCCGCAAGGTCGTGCGCTGCGATTGCAAGCGCGACCGAGGCGGGCCAGATGCGCCTCGCCGGCGCCAACATCCCCAAGCGCTACCAGCACTGCACCATCGCCAACTTCACGGCGTACAACGAATCGCTGAAGAAGGCGGCTGTTCGTGCGGCGCGCATCGCCGAGGAATTCCCGGCGGTGTCGAAGGGACTGTTCCTCGAAGGGCAGCCCGGTGTGGGCAAGACCCACCTCGCGGTGGCGGTGCTCAAGCAGGTGATCCAGACGCAGCGGTGCGCGCGGCATCTTCTACGACACGCGCGATCTGCTGCGCGTCATCCGCAGCACCTACGATCCGTCGACCCGCACCACCGAACTCGACGTGCTCCGTCCGGTGATGACAGCCGACCTGCTCGTGCTCGACGATCTCGGCGCCGAGAAGACATCCGAGTGGGTTGAAGAGACGATGAACCTCATCGTCAATACGCGCTACAACGAGCGGCGGCTCACCATCTTCACGTCGAACTACAAGGACATCCCGGACGACACCGATCCGAACGCGCTGTTGTTCCGCATCGGCCACCGCATGCGCTCGCGCCTGCACGAGATGTGCGACTTCGAAGTGCTCGACGGCGCCGACTACCGCGAACTGCCGACCAACGGCGGCCCGGAAGACCTGATGATGATGTGGAGGATGCGCAGCAAATCGCTGCCCGCGCCGGGACGCGGCGGCGGACGCCAGGCGCGCGCGCAGCTCAAGGAGCCCGGACAGCGCGACGGCAAGGCCGATCTCAAGTGGAGCGGCGGTCGAGCGGGACGCGGATAGTTCCCATGCTGCGGCTGTTCCCGCTGCTCCTCGGGTTGTGCATGGCCACAACCCCACTGTCCGCCCAGCCGTCAGCACCACCCGGCCCTGGTCCATCCGCTGCGACGGCCATTCAGCCCGCCAACGGCGCACCCGGTTCGGAACTGCTCCTGCTGTTCGTGCGCGCCGACGCAGCCGACGCGTTGCAGCAGCAGTCGGCATTCATGCGCACGCCCGGGTATACCATCTTCAAGCAGACCGGCCCGCTGGTGCGGAAGGACGGTCCGGTTCTCTTCGCGCTCTTCCCATCCGCGTCGTCCTCGCCTGCATCCGCGCCGGAGTCCGATTCCGAGCCAGCGTCGGCCGACGTCATGAAGGCGGCGAGCAGCTACCTGGCGCAGCGCGGCGCAAATCGCCTCGAACTCGAACCGGTGATCAACTTCGGTGCGGACGCCTCTCCTGAGCCAGCAGTGCGCGGCGAGGCACCGGCTCCTGCCGTCGCGGTGTCTGGCGATTCCATTGCGCAGGGCGACTGGCAGTTCACGGGCGATCGCGGGCTGCTGCTACTGTTCGTGAAGGCCGGAAGGGAGCCGTTGTTCAGGAGTGTCCTCGAGACCCTCCGGTCAACACTGGAGAAAAGTCCCGATGCGCGTCGCCGCGAACAGGCACGCGGGTGGAGGGTGATGAAGGTGAATGGCAACGGCCCCTCCGGCACCATCCTCTACCTGTCGGTGCTCGACCCGGTCGTGCACGGGGTGAACTACGCGCCCTCGTCAATCTTCTCTGAGGCCCTCGACGGCGAGGCGCTGGCACGCGCCTACTCCGACTACGCGGACGCGCTGTCGTCGTTCAACCTGATCGACCTGCAGCAGGTCGGCCCGTGACCAGCCATGGTGCACCGGAGAGGCTCGGCCTCTACGTGCACATTCCGTTCTGCTCGGCCATCTGCAACTACTGCAACTTCAACCGCGGCCTCTTCGACGCCGACCTGAAGCTGCGCTACGTCGATGCCCTCGTGCAGGAGATTGCGGCAGCGCGTCGCGGCGGCGAGCCTGAAGCGGCCGACACCATCTTCTTCGGCGGCGGCACGCCGTCACTGCTCTCGGCAGACGATGCCCAGCGGATCATCGAGGCGTGCGCGGCATCATTCACGCTGAGCGCCGACACCGAGATCACGCTCGAGGCGAACCCGGAAACGGTCAGCACCGACCTGCTGCGTGCGTTCCGCCGCGCCGGGGTGAATCGAGTCAGCTTCGGTGTGCAGTCGTCTACGCGACGACGAGCTGAAGCGATTGTCGCGGCTGCACGGCGCCGACCGTGCACGAGCCGCTGTCAGCGAGGCTCGCGCCGCCGGCTTCGACAACCTCAGTCTCGATCTGATGATGTGGCTGCCCGGACAGAGTCCTGCGCAGTGGCTGGAGTCGGTGGCCGGAGCCATTGCCCTGGCGCCGGAACATCTGTCGCTCTACATGCTCGAGATGTACCCGAATGCGCCGCTGCGCGACGAAATGGCGCGCCGCCACTGGTCGCAGGCACCTGACGAGGATGCGGAGGCGATGTACCTGTCGGCAATGGAGCGGCTCGAGGCGGCAGGCCTGTGCCAGTACGAGATCTCGAACGTCGCGCGACCGGGCCGTGAATCGCGGCACAACCTGAAATACTGGCTTGACGGCGAGTGGTGCGGGTTCGGTTGCGGCGCGCATGCGACGCGAGACGGCAGGCGCTGGAAGAATGTGTCGGCCACCGTCGACTACATCGAGCGTGTGGCGCGGGGCGAGTCGCTCCGCACCGACGAGCGGCGGCTGACGACGGACGAACGCCTGGGCGACGCGCTCTTCACCGGCCTGCGGCTCTGCGCAGGGATCGATCTGGACGAGATCGGCCGCCGCTATGCCGTCGACGTCTGGGCCCGTTTCGGGGCCGAACTCGCAGCCCTTCGTCGACGATGGTTTGTTGGTTCGCAACGCCTCCCGTCTTTGCCTGAGTCGCCGGGGAATGCTTCTTGCCAATGAGATAATGGCTGTCTTCGTGTGAGATGATGCTACCGCGCAAGGCGGCGGCCCCGGACGGGGCTCGGCAAACTGCCTGACATGCAAGCCCGACGGACCGCTTCAGCTGGCCGTCAAGGTACGATAAAGTAACAGCCCTTTCGTCAAGGAGGCCGTGATGCGTCGACAGTTGGGTGTGGTGGTTCTTGGTCTGATGATGGGTCTCGGAGCGGCGGCTACGGCGCAGGCGCAGGCGAGTCCCTACGCGTTCGCCGGCGACCACGCCGTGTTCATGAACTTCATCAAGCCGGACAAGACCGCCGACTACGAAATGCTCATTCAGAAGGTGAAGGAAGGGCTGAAGGCCAGCGATAAGCCGGAGCGCAAGCAGATGGCCGAGAGTTGGAAGGTCTACAAGGCGCAACGAAGCGGGTCCCGGTGGCTCGGCGATCTACATCTCGGTGATTACGCCGGTGGTGAAGGGTGCCGACTACTCGCTGACCGAACTCTGCTGGCCGAGGCGTTCCCGGCGGAGGCGCGTGCGCTGTATGACACCTACATCGGTGCGTTCCCGCCGCCTCCGACCGGTCAGCTGTTCAACATGACGTTGGTCAACGATCTCGCGAAGTAGTTCGGCGGCGACTCGTACGAGGGGCGGGCATGCCTGGCATGCTCGCCCTTCCTTTGTACGGTCAGGTCCTTCCTTTGGACGGTCAGAATGTCAGGTTCAGCCCGGCGTAGAAGCGGCGACGATGGCGAGTAGCGGGGCGTTTCCGCCGAGCCGGAAGCGGCGATAGTCGAGCCGGAGGCGCAACGGTCCCAGCAGCGCCATCTTCACCCCGCCGCCGACGTTCGGCGCGATGCCTGTCTCCGTTGACGACCCCAGCCGCTCGCGGTAGACACCCACGCCAGCCGTTACGTACGGCTGGAATCCGAAGATCGGCACCGGCGCCTGCAAGAGGCCGTTTCCGCTCCCCAGCTTGAGCGAGGGGGCGCCGTTCGCGAGATCTCCCGTCGTTGACGAGTACTCGAACTCGAAGGCGATGACCAGCAGTCCGCTGCCGATTGCGCCACCGCTCACCTGACGATTGGTCGGGGTGGTTGTCGCGCCCAGAAACGCCGTGAAGTCGGCATGAGCTGGCGCGGCAGTGCTTACCAGCAGTCCAAAGGCAAGCAGGGCGGCACGGAAACTGCGCATGAACCCTCCTGGGTGCCGATAATAGTACGAATTGTTCCGATGGAGGGTCATATGAAACGAAGAGGTGTGACGCTCGTGGTCGCCGGTGTACTTGCTGCAGTGGCGCTGCAGGCGGACACGCTGGTGCTGCGCGACGGCCGGCGCGTGCAGGGCGAGCTGGTGGCCGTTCGTGACGGCGTGATCGAATTCGAAGGACAGCGAGGGATCTTCGGAGGCGAACGCGGCCGGTTCAATCGCGAAGATGTCGTCCGCATCGAGCTCGACGACGCTGGAGGCAACAATCGCTACGACAGCGACCGCGACAATCGTTGGGACGGCGGACGCGATGACCGCTTCGACGATCGAAACAGCACACGCGACAGTCGCCCCGGCGGCGGCCGGCAGTCCGGCATGCGAGAACGGTCGATCTCGATCGACGCGGCGCAACCGTGGACCGACACCGGCATCAGCCTGCGGGCCGGCCAGACCGTCTACGTCGAGGCGGCGGGCCGTGTCCGCTGGGGACCGGGTCGTCAGGACGGCCCGGCGGGCGAGCGCAATTCGCCTCGCAACGAGGGGCGGCCGATGCCGAACCGGTCGGCCGGTGCGCTGATCGGCCGGGTCGGCGAGAGCGACGGCGTCTTCCTTATCGGCGACGAGACCGGTCCCATTCGCGTGCGCGATGGCGGCCGCCTCTACCTCGGCGTCAACGACGACTATCTGCAGGACAACTCCGGGTCGTTCCGCGTCACGATCTACTACTGAGGGGGATCGATGAGGGTGCTACGCTCACGGGTGAGATGGACTTCCGGCTGACGGACGAGCAGGAACTGCTCCGCGCGGACGGTCCGCGAATTCGCCGAGACCGAGATTCGTCCGCACGTCCGCGAGTGGGACGAGGCGCAGCACTTTCCCGACCGAGCTGATTCCGGCGCTCGCCGCGCTCGGCCTGCTCGGCATCCAGTTCCCGGAGGAGTACGGCGGCGCCGGCATGTCGGCCATCGACTACTGCATCTGCATCGAGGAGCTCGCGCGCGTCGATCCGGCGCGTCGCCCTGTCGGTGGCCGCGCACAACGGCCTCTGCGCGGCGCACATCTTCATGTTCGGCAGCGAGGCGCAGAAGCAGCGCTACCTGGTGCCGCTCGCGCACGGGCGAGAAGATCGGTGCCTGGGGGCTGACCGAGTCGACCTCGGGCAGCGATGCCGCCGGCATGCGGACCACCGCGGTCCGCGCCGACGACGGCTGGATGCTGAACGGCTCGAAGACGTTCACCACGCACGGCCGCGTCGGGCAGGTGATGGTGGTGATGGCGGTGACCGATCGCGCCGCCGGCGCCGAAGGGCATCTCGGCCTTCATCGTCGAGCACGGCACGCCGGGGATGACGCCCGGGCGGAAGGAAGACAAGCTCGGCATGCGGGCCAGCGATACCAGCGAGGTGCTGTTCGACGACTGCCGCATTCCCGCCGATCAGCTGCTCGGCGACGAGGGGCAGGGCTTCGTCAACACGATGCAGGTGCTCGACGCCGGACGCATCGGCATCGCCGCGCTGTCGGTCGGCCTGGCGCAGGGCGCCTACGAGGCGGCGCTGCGCTACGCGCAGGAGCGCAAGGCGTTCGGCAAGACGATCAGCGAGCTTCCAGGCGATTCAGTGGAAGCTGGCCGACAACGCCACCCGCATCGAAGCCGCGCGGCTGCTGACCTACCGCGCGGCCTACCTCAAGGACCGCGGCGCGCGCACGACGCTCGAGTCGTCGATGGCCAAGCTGTATGCCAGCGAGATCGCGGTCAAGGCGGCCGACGACTGCGTGCAGATTCACGGCGGCTACGGCTTCGTCAAGGACTATCCGGCGGAGAAGTTCTTCCGCGACGTCAAGCTCACCACGATCGGCGAGGGCACGAGCGAGATTCAGCGGCTCGTCATCGCGCGCCAGCTCCTCGCCCGATGACGCCGCGCGCCACACCCTGGCCGCGCGCGTGCTGGCCGGCGATCCGCGCGCCATCGCCCGCGCCATCTCGCTGATCGAAGACGAAGACCCGGCCGGCGCCGACCTGGTTCGCGACATCTTTCGCGCACACCGGACGGGCCTATCTGATCGGCGTCACCGGTCCGCCCGGCGCCGGCAAGAGCACGCTCGTCGATCGGCTGACCGCGCAGATCTGCGCGCGTCGGCGCCGACGGTCGGCGTCATTGCCGTCGATCCGACCAGCCCGTTCACCGGCGGCGCGGTGCTCGGCGATCGGCTGCGCATGCAGCGCGCACGCGGCCGACGCCGGGCGTGTTCATCCGCAGCATGGCGACGCGCGGCCACCTCGGCGGGCTGTCGCGGGCGACCGGCGACGCGGCGCTGATTCTCGACGCGGCCGGCAAGGACGTCGTCATCATCGAGACGGTCGGCGTCGGGCAGGACGAGGTCGAGATCGTCCGCACCGCCGACGTCTCGATCGTCACCCTCGTGCCCGGCACCGGCGACGATGTGCAGGCGCTCAAGGCCGGCATCATGGAGATCGCCGACATCTTCGTGGTCAACAAGGCCGACCGTGAGGGTGCCGATCGGCTGGTGTCGGCGGTCGAGGCCAATCTGTCGCTGCAGAACTACGGCGCCGACGAATGGCGGCCGCCGATCGTGAAGACCGTGGCGACACCGGCGCCGGGCATCGACGAACTGCGGCCAGGCGATTGCCGCGTTCCGCGCGCACGCAGGCGCGGGCGGCAGTGCGTCGCGCCGCCGCTCGCGCAGCGCGTACCGGCTGCGCGAGCTGGTCGCGCAGCGGTTCATGGCGCAGCTCGAACGCGACGTGCTGCGCGCCGGCGAGCTGACGGCATCGTCGATCGGCATCGCGCGCGCGCGAGCTCGATCCCTACACCGCGGCGCACGAGCTGCTCGCCCGTGCGCTCGCTGGCCAGTCGCCGCGGCCGTGACGCCGACTCCGCCCGGGCAAGTGACTAATCGGACACGCTCCCATGAAAGCGTTCTCGACCACATCGGCATCGCCGTGTCGCGACCTCTCCGCCGCGCTGGCCTTCTACCGGGACGCGCTCGGCTTCGAGCGTCGAGGCGTCGAGGACGTCGCGTCGCAGCGGGTGCGCGCGCACTTCATCCCGGTCGGCGACTCGAGCCTCGAACTGCTCGAAGCGACCGCGCCCGATTCGCCGATCGCCCGGTATCTCGACAAGCGCGGGCCGGGCCTCCACCACATCACGCTTGCGCGTCGACGATATCGCGGCGGCGCTCGCGCAGCTGAAGGCGCGCGGCGTCCGGCTGATCGACGAGCAGCCGCGGCCCGGCGCCGAGCAGGCGCACTGGTCGCCTTCATCCATCCGTCGAGCGCGCACGGCGTGCTCGTCGAACTGAAGCAGCCCGCGAGCACGTCGACCACGTGTCGGCCGCTGCGGCATCACCCGCTTCACCGTCGGCGACCTCGAGCTGATCTCGCTGTACGACGGCTACCTTCCGCCTCGATGGCGGCGCGATGTTCGGCGTGGTGCCGAAGGCCGCTGTGGTCGGCGAAGGTCGCCGCCCGACGAGTCGCAACCGCATCACGCTGGCGATGCGGCCGCTGCTCGTGCGCGGCGGCAGACGATGCTGATCGACGCCGGCTCGGCGACAAGGAGAGCGAGAAGTTCTACCGACATCTACGGCGTCGACCGCGCCAGGAACCTCGATCACGCGCTGGCGGAGGCCGGCGTCGCGCCGGAGGACATCGACATCGTGCTGGCGACGCCACCTGCACTTCGATCACGCCGGCGGCTTCACGGTCCGCGACGCCGAGCGGCCGTGCGTGCCGCGCTTCCCACGCGCCCGCTACGTCGTGCGTCGCGGCGAGTGGGAAGATGCCACGCATCACGCACGAGCGCAACCGCGGCCAGCTACCTGCCGACAACTTCGTGCCGCTCGCCGACGCTGGAGTGCTCGACGCTGGTCGACGACGACCAGACGCATCATGCCGGGCGTGCGCGTGCAGCGGACCGGCGGCCACACGGCGCACCACCAGATCATCTGGATCGAATCGGCCGGCGCGACGCGCGTGTTCCGGCCGACCTGATGCCGACCACCGCGCACCTGCCCGATGCCTGGATCATGGGCTTCGACCTCTATCCGATGGACACGCTGGCGGCCAAGAAGGCGTTCGCTCGCGCGGTGGCGCGTCGCGACAACCGCTGGTCTTCTTCGAACACGACCCGGTCGTGCCGGCCGGCTTCATCACCGAGCAGGCAGCGGCAAGCTGGCGCCTGCGACCAACTCACATGAGCAACCCGACGATTGGCATCATCGGCGGCAGCGGCCTGTACGACATGGCCGAGCTGACCGACCGCGAAGAGCGCGTCATCACCACGCCGTTCGGCGATCCGTCCGGCCCCTACGTCATCGGCGACGCTGCGCGGCAAGCGCGTCGCGTTCCTGGCCCGGCACGGCGCCGGCCACCGCCTGCTGCCGTCCGAGCTGAACTTCCGCGCCAACATCTACGGCTTCAAGATGCTCGGCGTCGAGCGCATCCTCTCGGCCAGCGCCGTCGGCAGCCTGAAGGAGGAGTACCGGCCGCTCGACATCGTCGTGCCCGACCAGTTCTTCGATCGGACCAAGGGCCGCATCAGCACCTTCTTCGGCCGCGGCATCGTGGCGCACGTCGGCTTCGCGCACCCGGTCTGCGCGCGACCTCTCGGCGATTGCCGGCGACTGCGGCCGAAGCGCGTCGGCGCCACGCGTCCATCGCGGCGGCACCTACGTGAACATGGAAGGGCCGCAGTTCTCGACGCTGGCCGAGTCGCGGCTCTACCGCTCGTGGGGCATGGACGTCATCGGCATGACCAACCTGCAGGAGGCCAAGCTCGCGCGCGAGGCGGAGATCTGCTACGCGACGCTGGCGCTGGTCACCGACTACGACTGCTGGCACCCGGACCACGACTCGGTGACGGTCGACCTGATCATCGCCAACCTGATGCAGAACGCGGTCGACCGCGCAGAAGACGATCGCCGAGGCGGTGTCGAGCGCTCGGACCGACCGCGCACCTGCGCGTGCAAGGACGCGCTGGCCACCGCCATCATCACCCGGCCGGAGCACGTGCCCGACAGCGCGAAGCAGGAGCTGGCGCCGATTATCGGGAAGTACGTCAAGTAGCGCAGCTGGGGCGGGCAACGCTGAAGGGCCGGTGCAGGTCCGTCCAGAGCCACTTGCGTGACGGTGCCGCCCGCCCTGCCTGCCCGCCGCCCTGCCCGCCCTTCAAGGATCAGAAGCATGAACATCGTCGTGACCGGTTCGATCGCCTACGACTACCTGATGTCGTTCCCTGGCAAGTTCACCGAACACTTCCTGCCCGAGCACATGCACCGCGTCAGCCTCAGCTTCCTCGTCGACACGATGGACAAGCGGCGCGGCGGCTGCGCGCCGAACATCGCCTACACGCTGGCGCTGCTCGGTGAGCGGCCGCTGCTGATGGCCACGGCGGGTGAGGATTTCGGCGAGTATCGCCAGTGGCTCGAGGCGGCGGGAGTCGACACGTCGCACGTGAAGCAGGTGAGCGGCAAGTTCACGGCGTCGTTCTTCTGCAGCACCGACCAGGACAACAACCAGATCGCGTCGTTCTACACCGGCGCGATGGCCGATGCCGGCGAATTGTCGTTCCGCAACGTGACCGAGTCCGGGCTGGCGATCATCTCGCCGAACGATCCGGGCGCGATGGTGCAGTACGCGGACGAGTGCCGCACGCTCGGCATCTCCTACATCTTCGATCCGGGCCAGCAGGTGGCGCGCATGTCGGGAGACGAGCTGAAGGAGGGCACCATCGGCGCCACGATCGTCATCTGCAACGACTACGAGTACGAGATCCTCAAGCAGAAGACCGGACTCGATGACAGGTCGATTCTCGAGCGCAGCGACGCGCTGATCGTGACGAAGGGTGAGCACGGCTCGACGATCCTCACCAAGGACGAACGGTCAACGTCGCCGGCGGTGACCGCCGCGGCGCATCGTCGATCCGACTGGCGTCGGCGACGCGTTCCGCGGCGGATTGTTGAAGGGGCTGGCGCCGGGCTGCCGTACGCCGAAGCGCGCAGATCGGCAGCGTGGCCGCCACCTACGCGCTCGAGCATCTCGGCGGCCAGAGCCACGCCGTACTCGTTCCAGGAGTTCATGACGCGCTACGACGAGCACTTCCCGCCGCTGACATGGCGCACCTGAAGGTGCGCGGCTACGTACCGAATGCGGCTAGGTACTGAACGCGGCGCCGGCAACGTCAGCACGTAGCTGCCGACCTTCAGGTCGGCCTGGACTAGAACACGCCAACGGTGGACACTGCTGGTGGTGGGCCGCGTTGCGGCGGTCGAGGCCGACGTCACGACGGCGGTCGCCTGCGTTGCTGCGGTCGTGCGGCTGACCGGCCGGTCCGGCCTGCTGCACCGCTTCGAAGTCGACCAGCGACAGGTCATAGGCGAGCACGGCCGACAGCTCGTTGGTGCGTCGCCTGCGCCAGGTCGCGCTGCGCCTGGATCACCAGGAAGCTCGTCGACATGCCGACCTCGAAGCGCTTCTGCTCGACGTCGAGCCGCTGCCTCGGCGAGTCCGCGCACGGCGCGCGCCGTCTCGATGCGCTTGCGCGTTCATCTCCACCTTCCACGCCGCGTCGCGCACCTGCTGGATGACGCGCCCTTCGGCGCTCTTCACCCGCTGCTCGGCCTGCTGCGCCTCGAGTCGGCTGCGCGCGTAGTTGGCCTCCTCGGCGCTCTGACCGATCGGATACGAGACGCTGACGCCGACCGCCCACGTCGGGTAGTCGCTGCGGAACAACTGATCGAGCACCGTGCCGAAGCCGATGACGTTGCCAGGACCGACGATCGTCCCCGGGAAGCCGCCGGAGCGCAGGACCTCGGTGCCGCCGAGTCCGTTCGCCTGATAGCTGGCGTTGACCCGCACGTCGGGCAGCCGCTGGTTGCTCGCGAGCGCGCAGTGCGACTCCGCGTTCTCGATGTCCTTGCGCGCGCGTGCCAGGTCGGCACGGTCGCGAAGCGCGGTGGTGATCGCGGCCTCGACGTCGAGCGCGACGGTGCCGACCGGCGGCGAGTCGGTCGGTTCGATGCGCGATGTTCCAGACGTCGCGTTCGTGGCGTCGAAGATGAGCACGCGCAGCCGGTCCTCGACCTGCTTCACGGTGGTCTCGGCGACGATCAGCTGCTCCTGGTTCGACGGCCACTTCGGCCTGCGCCGAGACGAGGTCGATCGGCGGCGACTGGCCGACGTCGACCTTGGCCTTGTTCACACGCGCCAGTTCTTCGGCGAGCTGCAGCGACGCCTGCCGTGCCATCGACGTTGGCACGCGCCGCCACGAGGTTCCAGTACGCTGCCTTCACCGCGGCGGTCGTCCGGACCACGCTTTCGCTGCAGGCGGGTGTCGGCGATGCGTGCGGTTGTTGCGGCTGAGCGCCACGTTGCGTACGGGCGGCATCGGTAACGAGATCGCGCAGCAGCGGCTGCGACACCGAGACCGTAAAACCGGACCGCAGCAGCGGGTTGTAGCTGTTCAGGAAGTTGTTGCTGTCGGTGTGCGACGTATCCCAGCCGACGTTGTACGAGGTGCCGAACCAGGGCAGCCGCTGGTTGAGGCCGACGTTCGACGTGATCACGTCGGTCTTGGTCGACGATCGGGAACAGGAAGCTCGACGGCGGCTGCAGCTGGTTGTTGCGCTGCAGCTGTCGAGATGAGCGTCGGCCGGAACGACGCCGGACGCGGCGGCGACGCGCGTGTCGCCGATCTGCGGGTCGAGCCGGTCGGCCGCGAGATCGAGGTTGTTCTCGAGCGCCAGCTTCACGGCGTCGTCGACGGTGAGGCTGAGCGGTGTGGCCGGCGCCTGCGCCAGCGCCACGGTGGGCGCCAGCGCGAGGAGCACGGCTGGAAGCCAGGATGTACGGATGGCAGTTCTCATGTGTGCACAAATCTCGAGCAGACCCTGCGGTCCGCGGTTAGGTCTCAGGGCGCTGTTCAGACGTGCGTAGCTGCCGACCCTCAGGTCGGCTCTCGGTTCAGCGCACCTGAAATGCGCGGCTACGCCTGCCCAATCGTCTAGGACGCCGACGCCGGAAGCGCGTCCGCACTTGCGGCGCGTCGGCGGCCGAAGATCTTCACCTTCGACATGTCGTCGAAGAGCGAGTACGCCACCGGCGTCACGAGCAGCGTCAGCAGCAGCGCCAGCGACTGGCCGCCGAAGATGACGAAGCCGATCGCGCGGTTCGTGCCCGACGCCGACGCCGCTCGAGACGATGAGCGGGATCATGCCGGCGACGAAGGCGAAGGTCGTCATCAGGATCGGCCGCAGACGATCGCGGCTCGCCTGGATGATCGCGTCGTGCGCGTCAGCCCGCTCGGCCTGCAGCTGGTTCGCATGGTCGATCTGCAGAATCGAGTTCTTCTTGACGACGCCGAACAGCACCAGCAGCCCGAGCGCCGAGAAGATGTTCAGCGACTGCTGGAAGATGATGAGCGACAGCAGCGCGAACGGCAGCGTCAGCGGCAGCGACAGCAGGATCGTGATCGGATGGAGCCACGACTCGAACTGCGCCGCCAGGATCAGATACATGAAGACGAGCGACAGCACGAACGCCAGCACGAAGTTCTGCGCCGCACGGCCCAGTTCCTTCGAGCGTCCGCTGAACGCGCCCCGGTAGTCGCCGCCGGGCGACATCTTGTCGCACTCCGCCTGGATCGCGTTCTGGATGGCCGACTGCGACGCGTTGGGCACCATGTTCGCGTAGAGCGTCACCTGGCGCTGGCGGGCCAGCCGGTTGATGTCCGACGGCGCCGCGCCCTGCGAGAAGCGTCGCGACGTTCTCGAGCGGAACGCTGCCGAGCCGCGACGACGGCACCGTCAGCGCCGCCGATGGCCTGCTCGGTCGAGCGGTTCTCGCCCGCGCGCGCAGGTGCACTTCGTACTGCTCGCTGCCTTCGTTGTAGGTGGTCACCTGGTCGCCGCCGACGAGCAGCCGCAGCGCTTCCGCCGCGTCACCGATCTGCACGCCCAGGTCCGACGCCTTCGGCCGATCGACCTGCACCGACAGCTCCGGCTTGCCGACGTTCAGCGAGCGTGTCGAGGTCGACGACGCCGGCGAGCGTCTTGATCTTCTCGAGCAGCTGGTTGCCGATGACGTCGAGCGTCCGCAGGTCGGGACCGTTGATCAGGAACTGGATCGTCGGCGTTCTGCGCGCCGCCGCCGCCAATGGTTGCCACCGGCTGCACCGACGTGCGCAGCCTCCGTCGCCAGCGGCGGCAGGACGTCCGTGCGGACGGCGTTCATGATGACGAACTGATCGCGCTGCGCTGGCTTCGATCGGCTGCAGCCGCACGTAGATCGACGCCAGGTTGCGCGTGCTCCGCCTGGTCGCCGCCGATGGTGACCAGCGTGTAGTCGACTTCCGGGCACCTGCGGCTGCACCGCCGCTCGCCACCCGGTTGGTGATGACTTCGGTGGCCTCGAGGCTGGTGCCTTCCGGCGCCCGCAGGTTGATCTCGAACTCCGACTGGTCGTCCGTGCGGCAGGAAGTTCTTGTCGGCACGATCATGAAGAGCGGCACGCTCGACAGCAGCACCAGCACCGCGACCGCCGGCCACGATCAGCCCGGTGCGCCATCGACCACTCGAGCAGCCGGGTGTAGAACGCGTCGATGGCGCGGAAGACCCGCGAGTTCTTCGACGAGTGCTTGTCCTTGCCGTGCGCGGTCGACCTTCAGCCAGCGCGCCGACAGCATCGGCGTCAGCGTGAAGCTGACGAGCAGCGACACCATGATCGCGAACGCCATGGTCAGGCCGAAGCTCTTCATGAAGCGGCCGACGATGCCGCCCATGAAGGCGACCGGGAGGAAGATCGCGATCAGCGACAGCGTCGTCGCCAGCACCGCGAGGCCGATCTCCCGGTGGCGTCGATCGGCGGCCTCGAACGTGATCTGCGTGCTTCTCCTCGATGAACCGGTAGATGTTCTCGAGCACGACGATGGCGTCGTCGATGACGATGCCGACCGCGAGCGTCAGCGCCAGCATGGTCATCAGGTTCAGCGTGAAGCCCATGTACCAGATCAGGCCGAACGTGGCGATGATCGAGGTCGGGATCGCGATCGCCGCGATGATGGTCGAGCGCCAGGTTGCCGAGGAACAGCAGCACGACGAGCGCCGCGAGGATCGAGCCGAGGATCAGGTGCTCCTCGACGCTGTGCGATCGACGCCTCGATGAACGTCGGAGCGGTCGCGGACGACGCGGGCGTTGTAGCCGGGCGGCAGCGCGGTCGTCACCTCGTCGAGGCGCTCGCGCACGTCTTCACCACCTCGACGGTGTTGGTGCCCGACTGCCGCCGGACGTCGAGCAGCACCGTCGCGTACGCCGTCGACGTTGGCGATGGTGGTCGGCTTCGGCCTCGCCGTCCTCGACGCGGCGCGACGTCGGCGACGCGGATCGGGATGGCCGTTCGGTCTCGCGGATGACGATGTCGCTGAACTCCTCGACCGACTGCACCCGGCCGCGGATGCGGAGCGTGAGCGACTGGCGCGCCCTGATCGACGCGTCCGCCGGGTACCTCGATGTTCTGCGCCTGCAGCGCGCGCGAGATCGTCGGTGACCGTGAGGTTGTAGGCGCGCAGGCGGTCAGCGTCGAGCCAGACGTTGATCTGGCGCTGGCGGCCGCCGAGCACGAGCACCTGGCCGACGCCGCTGACGCTCTCGAGCTGGCGGCGCAGCACCTTGTCGGCGAACTCGGTGACGTCGCGCACCGGCTTGTTGGCGGTGAGCGCGATGCTGAGGACCGGCGCGGCATCGGGATCGAAGCTTGTCGACGCGCGGCTGCTCGACTGTCCGCGGCAGGCAGCGGCAGGACGCCGTTGATCTTGTCGCGCACTTCCTGCGCGGCGACGTCGCTGTCCTTCTCGAGCAGGAACGACACGAACACGATCGAGACGCCTTCGGACGAGGTCGAGCGCAGCTCGTCGATGCCGCTGATGGTGTTGACCGCTTCTTCGATCTTGTCGGTGATCTCGGTCTCGATCTGCTCAGGCGCGGCGCCCGGCTGCACCGTCGTGATGACGACGGTGGGGAAGTCGATCTTCGGGAACTGATCGACGCCGAGCTGCGTGAACGAGAACAGCGCCGATGACCGTGAGCGAGAGGATGAGGACGCGTCGCGAAGACCGGGCGCTTGACACAGAGCGCGGCAAGCCACTGCATTACGACACCTTTGCGCCGTCGAACAGCTGGGCGACGTTCGTGGTCGCCACCTGTTCACCGCCTTGA
The DNA here is from genome assembly GCA_963722395.1 of uncultured Acidobacteriota bacterium. GTDB lineage: Bacteria > Acidobacteriota > Vicinamibacteria > Vicinamibacterales > CAVVIG01 > CAVVIG01. Next base: position 620,482 of record CAVRLS010000004.1, read on the forward strand.
GTCCGGTTGGCGATTTCGATGAACGTGTCGACGCTTGCTGACCGACGGTGACGATGCGCTCTTCGACGCGTCGCCGTTGACGACGAAGACGCGGCTGGTGCCAGCGGTGGTCTGCACGGCGGAGATCGGCACCGATCACCGCTGGCGTCCGTTCCGGCTGCTCGATGCGAGCGGTGGCGAACAGCCCCGGCTTCAGGTCGCCGGCCGGGTTCGGCACGACCGCTTCGACCGTCAGCGCGCGCTGGTTGGCTTCGAGCGTCGGCGAGACGTAACGCACCGTGCCGGTGAACGTCACGCCCCGGATAGGCGTCAACCTGGAACGTGACCGGTGCGCCGGCCTTCACCGCCGACACGAACTGTTCGGGCACCGTGAGCTGGACGCGCAGCGGGTCGACGCGCACGACGACCGCGACCTTCATGCCCTTGGTCACGTAGTCGCCGACCGAGACGAGGCGCTCGGCGACGAGCCCGTTGAACGGCGCGCGCACGGTGGTGTCCGACACCGACTTGTGCGCGAGCGCGACGCGGGCGCGAGCGCCTAGCAGCGCCTGGTACTGCTGCGCCGCGCCGTTGCTGAGCCGCTTCGAACTGCTGCCGCGTCGCTTCCATCTGCGTGCGGCGCTGTTCGAACTCCGACTGCGACACCACCCGCTGGTCGAGCAGCGACTGGATGCGGTTGAACTCGTTCTGCGGCGAGGGCGAACGACGCCTTGGCGGTCTGCACCTCCGGGACTGCGTCTGACGTCGAAGGCACGCCCTTCGGCGATCGCCGAGCCGCGCCTCGATCTGCGCGGCGTTCGCCTCGGCCTCCTGCGCCTGCGCGTCGGCTTCGGCGGGCGAGAGCCGCATCAAGCACCGCGCCCTGGGCGACGGCGGTGCCGCGTTCGACCGGCGTGGCGACGACGCGTCCGGCGATCTCGGCGGCGACGTCAGCCTGCGTCTTCGGCGGTCAGGCTGCCGGTGGCGCGGATGAATCGCGCGATCGGCTGCTCGGCGGCGGCCGTCGCCGAGACGGCGACCGCGGCTGGTGCCGCGGCAGGCGGGGCGTCGGCGGCCTTGCCGTCTGCTGAAGTGCACGCTCCGGTCAGGGTTGCCCCAGCCAGCAGCGCGGCAGCGAGAATGCGTCGGTTGACGAGGCGAGTCATGAAGGGCTCCTGTTATGAGACGGGCGCGTCGAGACAATGAACGGGTCGGGCCGTCCGGGATGCATTCGGCAGACGAGGTCCGAGTGGGCGGCGCGGCCTTCAGGCCGGCGAGGTGACATCGAGCACGTCGCGGGCGAGCGCCTCGGCATCTTCCCCGGGGGCGAGACGATCGGACAGGCGCATGCCGGCGACGCCGATGAGGGCGCTGCTGACGATCTGAACATCAGGTCCGGGGACCACCGAGGCTGGAAGGTCGCCGGCTGTCGACCGCACTCGTGGACGTAGCAGATGAGCGTCTGCTTCATCTCACGGGCCGAGGCGAACCGCTTCGTACTCACGGCTGATGCGTGGCACCGAGCGGTCGACGAACATCAGCGCGAAATACTGGGGATGGTCGACAGCTGAACTGGTAGAGGCGCCAGAACAGCGCGCGGACCCGTTCGAGCGGCGGCAGCGGTGCAACCGCGGCGAGGTCTGCACCGTCGCCGTGCAGCAGGCAGAAGCCTTCCTCGGCGAGCGCGAAGAAGATGTCGTCTTTGGATGGGAAGTAGCCGTAGATGGCGGCCGGGCTGTATTCGATGAGCTCGGCAATCTTCCGGATGGAGACCTGCTCGTAGCCTTCCTTGACGAAGAGGTCGCGGGCGGCATCGAGAATGGCGCGGCGGACCGCTTCGCGGTCCCGTTCCTGTCGTTCCTTGATTCCCATTGAATTGCGCTGAAACGCTATCCGGTGTCAACTCTGCCGTGCACGGCGTTCACGATGTGAACAGTGTTCAGGGTTCCTAACGTCGTTAGACGGGAGGAAACGGCGGTCGGTTCCGGATTGATGTAGTTTGCTGACGTGTCACGGATTCACGGCCCCCGGGCGCTGATTGCGTCGGCAGCGGTACTGTGGGCCGCAGCCCTGCCGCTGGCCCCCCTCGGACTCGGCTCGAGCACGGCCAGTTCCATCGAGAGGGTGGCGTCCAGCCTCGTTTATCTGGCTGGGGCGGTGGTGTGTCATCAGCGTCCTGAACGGTCGTTCGACCTGGCCGGTCACGCCTGGCCGGTCTGCGCCCGATGCTCGGGCATCTATCTCGGCGCAGCTGCTGCGGTCCTCTTGTTCCTGGCGCTCGAGCGTGCGGGTCCGCACCACTCCACGGTCCGCGACGGGACATTGCGGGCTGCGGCTGCGCGGCTCGCTGTCGGGCTGGCCATGCTCCCTGCCGCGCTCAGTCTCGTCTGGGAATGGACCACCGGGCTGACCCCGCCGGATTTGGTGCGCGCCGCGACCGGCGTGGCGATCGGCGCCGTGGTGGCGTGGGTGGTGATGCGGGCGCTCAGTGTGGAACCGGCAGTCGGGGTAAACTAACGCCGGTGACAGCCCGCGCAGAAGAATCTCAGCCGGGCGGCGTCATGCTGCTGTGCCTTGCCGCCTGGGCCATCCCGGGCGCCGGTCACCTCTGGCAAGGCCGCCGCTTCAAAGGACTCGCGTTCCTCGTCGCGATTCCGCTCATGTTTGTCACCGGTCTGGCCATCGATGGGCGCCTGTTCCCCTTCGACACCTCCGAACCTCTTGTGGCGCTGGCTGCCCTTGCGCACCTGGGCATCGGCATCCCGTACTTCATCGCGAGTGCGCTCGGTCTCGGCGTTGGCGATGTCCGTGCTGTCGGCTACGAGTACGGCAATGCGTTCCTGATCGTCGCGGGCCTCCTGAACATGCTCGTCGTGATCGACGCCTACGACATCGCGCTCGGCCGCAAGTAACGTGCACAGCCACCTTCTGTTCCTCATCCTGTTCGCTTTCTTCGTGTCGTTCGTCTTCGCGCTGCTTGCGAAGGACGAGGCGTCCGAGCAGCTGCGGTTCGGTGGCCTGCTGTTCGCGGGCTTCGTGGCGTCCGCCGTCGTGCTCGGTTGGCTGATGTTCCCCTTTCCCTTCTAGCGGCAGCCGAAGGCCGTTCGGCTTCGGGCTCGGGGCTTCGGGCGCCGGGGCGCGTCGGCTCCGGACTGAAGCAACCATGCCTGAAGCCAAGCGCCTGAAGCCTGAAGCCACCCGCACCGCCCTGTGGCTCCCCGTCCTCCTCTACATGGCGGTCATCTTCGGCCTCTCCTCAATCTCGCGTCCGCCGGCGACGCCCGGCGGTTCCGACAAGGTGCTGCACGCGCTGTCATACGGCGTGCTCGGGTACCTGTTCGCTCGCGCGCTCACCGGCGGACGCAGCGAGGTGACGTCGCGGGTCGTGCTGCTGACGATCTGTTTCGGCGCTCTGTACGGCGCCAGCGATGAACTTCACCAGTACTTCAATCCGCCCCGTGCAGTGGAGGCGGCGGACCTGCTGGCCGACACGATCGGGGCTGGACTCGGCGCCGGCGCACTCCATGCGTGGGGTATAATTCGAGGCCGCGATGCCCTTTGACAACCTTCTCCTCGATCGCGACGGAGCGGTGGCGACCGTCACGATCAACAGGCCAAAGGTGCTCAACGCCCTGAACGCGCAGACGCTCGACGATCTGCGCCGTGCCTTCCTCGAACTCCGGCACGACCCGAGCATCGGCGCCATCGTCCTGACCGGCGCGGGCGACCGGGCTTTTGCCGCGGGTGCCGACATCAACGAACTGGCAGAGCAGACGGCGGCCGGCGCGTTCGACCTCGCCCTCACAGGTCAGCAGGTGTTTGCGCTCATCGAAGCAATCGGCAAGCCGGTCATCGCCGCGGTGAACGGCTACGCCCTTGGTGGCGGCTGCGAACTGGCGATGGCCTGCACGCTGCGCATTGCGGCAGACCGGGCGCGCTTCGGGCAGCCCGAGATCGGCCTCGGCCTCATCCCCGGCTACGGCGGCACGCAGCGGCTGCCCCGGCTGGTGGGTAAGGGGCGCGCACTGGAACTGCTGCTGACCGGCGCCTCCATCATGGCCCCCGAGGCGGAACGCATCGGTCTCGTGAACCGCGTCGTGCCGTTCGACGACCTGCTTTCGACCGCGAAGACGCTGGCGGCGTCGCTCGCCGCGCAGGCCCCGGTGGCCGTGCGCTACATCATCGACGCCGTGAACACGGGGCTGGACATGCCGCTCGCGGCAGGCTGCGCTCACGAAGCAACGCTATTCGGCCTGGCAGCCGCGACCGAGGACATGCGCGAGGGAACCCGCGCGTTCCTCGACAAGCGGAAGCCGGCCTTCAAGGGACGGTAAGTGCGCACTATCGAAGGCTCCCGGCCAGCCGACGGGTTGAAATTCGCGGTTGTCGTATCTCGCTATAACGACTTCGTCACCGATCGCCTGCAGAAGGGCGCGCTGGCGGCGCTGGCCCACGCCGGCGTGCGCGACGAGGACATCACGCTCATCCGCGTGCCCGGCGCGTTCGAAATTCCGGCCGCGGCCCGCCTGGCCGCCAACACCTCTGAGTTCGATGGCATCGTCTGCCTCGGCTGCCTCATCAAAGGCGCGACCCCGCACTTCGAGTACATCTCGTCCGCGGTCGCGCACGGCCTGACCGCGGCGTCCGGGGATACCGGCATTCCGATGGCCTTCGGCGTGCTGACGACGAACTCGGCGGAAGAAGCGCTGGAGCGCGCGGTGGACGGGCCCTCGAACAAGGGCTGGGAAGCCGCAGAGGCCACCATCGAGATGGCGGTCATTGCGGCGGACCTCGCGAACGCGGCGCCGGGCGCATGAAGGCCGCACGCAAGGATCCGCGCCATCGCGCCCGCGAAGCTGCACTGCAGGTGCTGTATCACTGGGACGTGGCGCGCACCGACGTCAGCAGCGCCGCCGATACGTTCTTCAGCCTTCAGTGGGCCGATGCGGAAGAGCCGCCTGCCGACCTGCGCCACTTCGCCACCGAACTGGCGCACGACACGGTGCGTCGGCTCGCCGAAGTGGACACGCTCATCGCCGACACGGTTGAACGCTGGCGCCCGGAGCGCATGGCGCTGCTCGATCGTCTGATCCTGCGCATGGCGGTCACCGAACTGCTGCGCGGCAAGGTGTCTTCCTCGGGGGCCCACTACGAATCGACGCCAGCCCCGGTTGTCATCAACGAGGCGCTGGAACTGGCGCGCACCTTCAGCACCGAGGAATCGGTGAAGTTCATCAACGGCATGCTCGACGCCATCCGGCGCAAGCTCGACAAGCCGTAGGTATCAGCGACCAACGACCAACGACTCCTTGTATGTCATCACAGGACGAGCAGATTCAGCAGCGAACGGCGAACCTCGAGGCGCTTACGGCCCTCGGCGTCGCCGCCTACCCGAGCAGGTTCGATCGCCGGGACACGATCGCCGCGCTGGTCGAGGTGCACAGCCCGAAGTCGGGTGACGAACTCGAGGCCGCGCGGCCCGAGACGAAGACCAGCGGGCGCATCCTCGGCATCCGCTCCTTCGGCAAGGCGAATTTCCTGGTGCTCTCGGACGGACGGCAGAAACTGCAGGTCTACATCCGGCAGGACTCGATGCCGGAACTCGACTTCTCCATCTTCAAGCGGCTCGATTTCGGCGACTGGGTCGGCGTCGAAGGGCGGCTGTTCCGCACGAAAACCAACGAGCTCACCATCTGGGCGTCGCGCATCCACTTCCTCGCCAAGTGCATGCTGCCGCTTCCGGAGAAGTGGCACGGCCTGACCGACATCGAGACCCGCTATCGCCAGCGCTACCTCGATCTGGTCGTCAACCCGGAGTCGCGGCTGGTCTTCGAGACGCGCAGCCGGATCGTGTCGGCGATTCGCGCCTTCATGACCGCACGCGGCTACCTCGAGGTCGAAACGCCGATGATGCAGCCGATTGCCGGCGGCGCGCTGGCGCGGCCATTCGTCACGCATCACAACGCGCTCGACATGCAGCTCTACCTCCGTATTGCGCCGGAACTGTATCTCAAGCGGCTCACCGTCGGCGGCATGGAGCGGGTGTTCGAGATCAACCGCAACTTCCGCAACGAGGGGATCTCGACGCAGCACAACCCCGAGTTCACGATGATGGAGTTCTATCAGTCGTACTCGGACTACCAGGACCTGATGGTCATGACCGAGGAGATGTTCTCGACCGTGGCCACCGAGGCGACCGGCAGCGATCAGCTCACCTTCGGCGAGCACCAGATCTCACTGGCGGCGCCGTTCACGCGTCTGTCGCTGCGGGACGGCGCGCGCGAAGCGGCGTCAGCCCGTCTCGGACGCGAGGTGGCGCCAGAGGAACTGCGCGATCGCGACCAGGCCGCCGCGCTCGCCGCGTCGCTCGGCATCGAGGTGCATCCCGGCCACGGCGCCGGCAAGATTGCCACCGAGCTGTTCGAGCGGCTCTGCGAAGACCGGCTGATCCAGCCGACCTTCGTGCACGACTTTCCCACCGAGGTGTCGCCGCTCTCGAAGCAGCGTCCGGACGATCCCGACACAGTGGAGCGCTTCGAGCTCTACATCGGCGGGTTCGAGGTGGCGAACGCCTTCAGCGAGCTGAACGATCCGGCCGAACAGCGCCGCCGCTTTGAAGCCCAGCTGAAGGACCGCGCCAGCGGCGACCTCGAGGCGCACGCGATGGATGAGGACTACATCCGCGCCCTCGAGTACGGCCTGCCGCCGACGGCCGGCGAAGGCGTCGGCATCGACCGGCTCGTGATGCTGCTTACCAACAGTCCGTCGATCCGCGACGTCATCCTGTTTCCGCTGATGCGGAAGCGAGAGTAGCATCGGCTGATGGACGCCCCGTTCGAGCTGCAGATCGCACTCCGCTACCTGCTCGCCAAGCGGAAGCAGGCGTTCATCTCCGTCATCTCCCTCATCTCAACCCTCGGCGTGGTCGTCGGCGTCATGGCGCTGGTCATTGCACTCGCGCTGATGACCGGGCTGCAGGGCGAACTGCGCGACCGTATCCTCGGCTCGAACCCGCACCTCTTCGTCTGGAAACGCGGCGGCATCGGCGACTTCCGGACACAGATGGACATGCTGCGCCGCGAACCGCACGTCATCGGCGCGGCTCCGACCATTCTCGGCAAGGCGCTGGTCTCGGCAGCCGGCGATCAGGCCTTCATCAACCTCAAGGGGATCGATCCGGCGGTGGAGCCGCAGGTGACGGCCATTGCCGGTGCCATGCGAACCGGAGCGCTCGAGGACCTGGCGACGGAAGACCCCGAGTCGCCCGGCGCCATCCTTCTCGGCAGCGAGCTCGCGGCGCAACTCGGCGTGCAGGTGGGCGATTCCATCTCGGTGCTGACCCCGCAGGGCACCCTGTCGCCGATGGGGATGATCCCGCGTGCGCGCCGTCTGCGTGTCGCCGGCACTTTCACCCTCGGCCTCTACGAGGTCGATTCGCAGACCGGCTTCGTCTCGCTCGACGTGGCGCGTCGGCTGCTGGACCGCGAGGACATCGACGCGATCCAGCTCCGGCTCGATGATGTGTTCGCCGCCCCCGATGTGGCGAACACCATCGGCACAAAGCTCGGGGAAGGCTGGGTGGCGCAGGACTGGGCCGACATGAACCAGTCGCTGTTCTCCGCGCTATGGCTGGAGAAGATGGCGATCTCGCTCACCATCGGCCTGATTGTGATGGTGGCGGCGCTCAACATCGTCGCGTCGCTCATCCTGCTGGTGATGGAGAAGCACCGCGACATCGGCATCCTGAAGACGATGGGCGCCAGCGCGCGCAGCATCACGACCATCTTCATGATGCAGGGGCTCATCATCGGCATCGTCGGCACGACCGTCGGTGCCTCGCTCGGCTACGGCGTGGCGCGCATTCTGGACACCTATCAGTTGATCCGCGTGCCGGTCGACGTCTACCAGATCTCGCACGTCCCCTTCCAGGTGACGCCGCTCGACTTCGCGTTCGTCGTCGTTGCGGCGATCCTCGTGTCGTTCGTCGCCACCATCTACCCCTCGCGCCAGGCGGCGAAGCTCGACCCGGCGCAGGCGCTGCGGTACCGAGTAGGCGCGATGGCGTTCATCGAAGCCCGCGGTATCGTCAAGCGCTACAGCCCGACGCTGACTGTGCTGCGCGATCTCGATCTCGAGGTCGATGCCGGCGAGATGGTGGCGATTGTCGGCGCCTCGGGCGTCGGCAAGAGCACGCTGCTGCACATTCTCGGCGGTCTCGATCGCACTGATGGTGGCACGGTCGTCGTGAACGGCACGAACCTCACCACGCTGCCCGATGCCGAGGTCGTGGCATTCCGCAACCGGCACGTCGGCTTCGTCTTCCAGTTCCATCACCTGCTGCCGGAGTTCACGGCGCTGGAGAACGTCGAGATGCCGATGCGCATCGCGCGGCTGGGCCGGGCGGAGTGCCGTGCCCGGGCCACCGAACTCCTGCAGCGGGTGGGGCTCGGCGAACGCCTGACCCATCGTCCTGGCATGCTGTCGGGGGGCGAGCAGCAGCGGGTGGCGGTGGCGCGCGCGCTCGTCATGCAGCCGTCAATCCTGCTGGCGGACGAACCGACCGGCGACCTCGACGAGCGGACCGCCGAATCGCTGCACGAACTCCTGCGCGACACGCACCGCGGCTACGGCCTGACATCGATCATCGCCACGCACAACCCGCGCCTGGCATCGGCCTGCGATCGGATCGTGCGACTCGAGAACGGCCGGCTGACAGAGGCCTGACGTTCAGGTCCGCTCGGTGGGGCTCGATGAGGTACTTGAGCGGGAACTCCTGCCGGGGACTCTGGACAACGTTCACGATCAGGTCGGCGAGCAGTCCGGTGAAGATGATCTGGGCGCCGACCATCACCATGAGCACACCGAAGCTGAGAAGCGGCCGCGTGCCGATCGGAATCCCGCGCGTCCAGAGCCAGGTCAGGTAGGTCAGCGCCACCACCCCCACCGCGCCGACCATGGCGCCCACCCGTGCGAAGAAGTGCAAGGGGCGCTTGGTGTACTTCATCAGGAAGAACAGCGTCAGCAGGTCCGGCAGCTCGGTGAAGATCTTGGTCGACGGGTACTTCGACGTGCCGTGCCGCCTCTCGTGGTGCTGCACCGGAATCTCGGCGACGCGATAGCCCATTTCCGAAGCGATGACCGGGATGAAGCGGTGCATGCCGCCGTACAACCGCAGGTCGCGCGCCGCATCGGCCTCGTACAGCTTCAGCCCGCAGTTCATGTCGTGGAAGGACACCCCGAAGAGCAGGCGCACCACGATCTGGTTGAACAGCTTGGAGGAGATGACCTTCAGCAGGCTGTCCCGCCGGTCGCGCCGCCAGCCGCTGACGATGGCGACGCGCTCGCGCCCGATGTACTCGTGCATCGTCACGATATCGCGAGGATCGTCCTGCAGGTCGGCATCCATGGTGACGATGTAGCGGCCACGCGCGTGCTGGAAGCCGCAGGTCAGGGCTGGAGACTTGCCGAGATTTCGTCGGAACGACAGGACGCGCACGCGATGGTCTGCGGCGGCGTGAGCCTTCAGCGCTTCGAGAGTGCCGTCGGCAGAGCCGTCGTCGACGAACAGCACTTCGTAGCTCCCGGTCATCGGCGCGAGTGCCGACCGGATTGCCGCCATCAGGTCGGCGATCGACTCCTGCTCGTTGAAGACCGGAATCACTACGGAGAGTTCGGGGGTCTCGTTCGACATCGTCCTATCGTTCCGCACCGGCCGGAGCCTGACGCAGCTGGCCGAACGCCGGGCCCGGGAAGACGGCACAGAGCACGGCGCCGTCTGGCGTCTTTACCTGGTAGAGGGCGTCGGTGCGATTCGCGAGTTCACGCATGCCTTCGATGGGACCGCGATTGAGTCTGATCGTCACGTGTTCGTTGTTCCGCCAGGGGGGCGTGAAAGCGAGTTCTTTGAAGCGCTCGGAATCGAGTTGAATGAGCTGCCAGGGGTTCCCCGACACCACGACCGGCTGTCCGGCCCGCCGCGCGAGCCCGGCCGACCAGTCAACCGCCTCGAGCAGGCAGTTTCCCCAGTAGTCCATGTCGTAGCGGAGGAAGGCACCCTTTGGTCCTCCCACGACCTGGTTGAAGTAGACGGTCTGGTTCGGGAACGCGCGGACGTTGAAGTACATCACGTCCGCAAGTCCGACGGCGAGCAGCCCTGCCGCGACCCGGCGCTGGCGCTGGCTGACGGCTGGCGACAACCACACCGCCCATCCCGACGCGGCCAGCACGACGAGCGGCGGATAGGTGAAGAGCAGGTGGCGGATGCCGTCGTAGATGGTCGAGCCACGCAGCACGATCAGGGTGATGGGCAGCAGGATGATGAACCACAGCGCGGCGCGCGGCCACCGCATGGCGGTGGGCTGCGGTCCCAGCGACAGCAGCACGCCGGCCAGCACCACCGGCGGTGTCGAGATGACGAGCCAGGTCGGGACGTAGGTCCACGGCAGTCCGGACGCCACGTACTCGATGCCGCGAAACAGCACCATGCCGGTGTAGTCGTAGCTCGAGAACCCCACCAAGCCGAGGATTGGACGGATGAACGGGTTCTGCTGGGCCCACGGCCACGCAACGGTCCCCATGATGAGTACGGCAGCGAGCAGGCCGAGGAGGCGCAGCGACAGGTTCAGGAGGCGACGCCAGTCGTACGTGCGTTCCGCGATGAAGAACGCAGCGGCGAGCATGCCGGCATAGCCGGCATAAAGCAGCGCACTGGCCCTGATGCTCAGTGCGAGTGCCAGCGGAATGGCCATCTTCGCGCCGTGGCCGAGCGACAGGTAGGGCCAGCGCGGAGACATCAGCGAGATGTAATAGAGCGAAACCACGGACATGGCGGCGAAGGGCAGGTCCTTCGGGTTGTTCATGGCGTCCGCGAAGAATCGGGGAGACAGCGTCAGCAGGGCCAGTGTGATGGCGGCGGACCAGGCGCCGAAGAAACGGCCGGCGAGCCGGCCCGCGTAGACGATGCCCAGCCAGCCGAAGATCGCGCCGATCGCATGCCGGATTTCGTAGCGGTTGCCAGGGAACACGTGCTCGGCGGCGACCGCGAGCAGGTCGAACAGTCCGCCGTAGAGATGTCCACCGGTCTCGGGGAACGCCTCCATTCCGCGCGCGCCGGTATAGAAGTCCCAGATCAGCTCGCCGTAGTAGTGCCTGGACTTTTCATCCCACGTGACGCCGAAATGAAACGACGCCAGGACCATGGCTGGCAGCAGCGCCGCTGCCAGTCCCCAGAAAACCAGGACGGGAGCCGTGGCGGGGCCAGCCAGACGCGGTCCGGCCGAAGTGGATGGTTCAATGGCAGTCACGGTCTCACGGGAGTGCACCACCGTTCACTCGAGCACGGCAACCCTGAAGGACGGGTCGCCCCATGGGGTGGAGTACGAGTAGTTTACCAGCACCGGATTGCTGCCGAAGTCGCGGAGTTGCCGCCAGCGGTGCTGAACCTGGTTGAGGGTGGCGGCGAGTTCGCTGCGCGGAAAGCGGTCGTCGGCGCCCCATCGCGGAACGAGCACGACCGCTGGCCGTGGCACCGCACCGAGCACTCCATTCAGCGAGTCCTCGTCACGTGCCGACTGCAGGTCCAGCTTGACGACACGGCGTCCGGCGGTCTCGAGCGGGCGGCTGTCCAACCCGAGTTGTGCCGGTACGGCAATCGTCCAGTCCGGTGGGACGCGTTCGAGCAGGAACGACGTCGCCAGGTTCCGCGAGTCGATGCGGACGCGGGCGACGCCGGCGAGGTGCCACACCGGCAGGAGCACGACGAACAGCAGCAGTGCCAGGCTTGGCTTCACGAGCCACCCGGGTGCGCGCCTCGACCATCCGCGATGCGCAAGGAAGCGCCCGAGCCATTCGTGCGCCACGGACAGGCCACCTGCGATGCAGATCGCCACAATCGGGTGAAGGCTCAGGGCGTTCCTCGGGAAGTGGACGCGCTGAGCAGCGAGGAGGGCGAGCAGGACCGCTGGCAACGACGCCAGGACGAGCGCCCGTCGCCAGTCGGCACGCGCCAGCGCCGCGAGCCCGAGCACTGCGAGCAGTGAGCCGCCGATGCCGAACTCGGACGCGAAGTGCCGGGCGTAGTAGAGGAACTGCGGCAGCCCCGGTTCTTCGTTATAGCCGCGGTGACCAGACGCGTAGTGGAACGCTTCCGAGGCCACGCCGTTCAGGAAGCCGGGGATGTCGAGGAGGCTGTAGGGCACCGATGCGAGGAACGCCACAACCATGGTCGCCAGTGCCGCCGCACAGCCGCGCAGCCTCTGGCCGCTCGGCTGGAAGAGCGCGATGCCGAGCAACACGGGGACGATCGCCACGGCGAGGGTGTACTTCGATCCAGTGGCGAAGCCGGCACAGGCGCCGGGCAGCACCGCAGCCAGGCCGAGCGACGTCTGGCGTGTGCCAGCGAGCGTGGCGGCGAGCGCCAGGGACGCGAAGCTGGCAGCCACGAGGTCGACGTTCAAGTAGGTCCACGTGTGAAACCAGAAGAGCGGCGACAGCAGCAGGACCAGGGGCGCTGTCACCAGCACCGACGGCCGGCCAAAGGCGAGCCAGGCGGCGATGCCCGACATCGCCAGTGCGACAACCGCGAGCAGCGCGTACAGGCGCCGCGCCGTCTGCATCGGCCGCCTCGAGTCGTAGTAGGGATAGCCGACGTTGCCGATGTCCTTGACGTCGCGCAGTTCCAGGCGCGTCGCCGACTGGATGAATCCCGCCGCCATGCCCACGGCCGCGAGGTACTTGGGCAACGAGGGATAGTTGAACGTGTAGGGATGCAGGTTGCCGGTCACCACCGGTACGGTGCGCCGGGCCAGTGAGGAACGCCTCGTCGACGTGCTGCGGGTAGGGGAGAGTGGCGTCAATGTGCCGGAAGGCCGACCAGAGCGAGAGCCCACAGATCAGCACGAAGGCGACGACCCAGATGCGGCGCAACCGCGCGCCACCTGTTGAAGGTGTCGAGGTCAACATGCGGTGTACGAACAGTCCTCCACGGCGCGACCGGTTCGCGCCGGCCGCAGCTAGTATAGGGCCGCCATGGACGGTTCACGTCGAGTATGATGTCAGCACCTTCTGAATGAGGCTCCTCGTCGTTCACGCATGGATGAGGGGCAATCTCGGGGACGTGCTGCAGTTGTCCGTGCTGCTGCGCATGCTTCGCGAGCTTGACCCGGCCGTCCTCGATCTAGCCGGCTATCCCGCGACCCCTGCTCCAGCCACTGGTGAACTGCTCGCCCTGGTCGATCGCTTCAGGCCAGAGCCTTTCCCGCTCTTCTGGAAGTTCGCACCACGGCTCGTGCAACGCGCGGCCATCGAACCGTGGTGGCGGTCGCGCCGCCGGGCGCTGTTCGCCGAGTACGACGCCATCGTCTGCGCGCCAGGGCCCTACCTCGCAGACTACGATCCCCGGTCGCCGTCGGCGCTCGCCGACATCGGGCTCGCCCGCGATCTCGGCCATCCGATCGTGCTGTCGAGCCACTCGATCGGGCCGTTGTCCGACCAGGGGATCGGCATTGTCGGACGGGCGTCGGCCTGTGTGGCGCGTGAGCCGGCGACGCACGGCTATCTGGCCGAGCGCGGCGTCGCTTGCACCGTCGCCGCGGACTATGCGTTCCTCTATCCGTATGCGACCGCGATGGCGGGGAGACCTCCGGAACCGGCGTGCCGCGTGGTCTTCCTCCGTTCGAACAACTATCGGGCGGCATCGCTGAGAGTGGTGGCCGGGGCGTTGATGGCCGACGGGGTTGAACTCGTGCCGGCCGCAGCCGAGCCGCTCGTGCTCGCCACGAGCGACGTGCATCGCGACGCGGCGTTCCTCGCGGCGACTGCCGCCCGTCTCGGCATCGAGTGGGTCGGCTGCCGCACGGTGCCGGAACTGGTGCAGGTCATCGAGCGCGCCACAACCGTCGTCTCCGATCGCTACCATCCGGCCATTTGCGCCGCGTGCCTCGGCAAGCCGGCTCGCGTGCTGAAGAACCGCGAGCCGCACAAGATGCAGGGGCTCGACGACCTGCTCTCCGGCCACACGGTCACCCGTCTCCAGGATTACGCGCGCTCCGGCCTCGACGCCGTGCGCCACGCGCTGCACAACGCCTCATGACAGAAAACCCGCTCGGCCGGCCGATCCGCCTGCTGTCGTTGTATCCGACGTTCTGGCCGCGGCAGGGCGGCGGCCAGATGGTGCTGGCCGCCATCGCGCAGGGACTATCTCCCCAGCTCGAGACGACCGTGCTGACCCGCGGCTACACGGACAGCCCGGCGTTCGAGCAGTACGAGTACCTGTCGGTGCATCGCTACACCAATCCGGCCCCGGAAGTCTGGAAGGACTACGCCACCGGGGTTCGTCCCGTGTCGTTCGCGCAGAAGCTTCTCGTGCACGGCCTGGACGTGCTCTGCTCGCTGCCGACGCTGTATCGCATGGCGAGGGAGGCGGACCTCGTCCATCTGCACTTTCCGCTGCCGCTCGGCGTGAGTGCGCTGCTGATCCGAGCGCTGGTGCAACGGCCGCTCGTGGTGACGGTACACGGCAACGCCGATGTCTACGAACTGCCACCCGCCATGGCGCCGATGACGCGGGCCGTGCTGACGCGCGCTGACGCCGTCGTCAGCGTCAGCCTCGACCTTGCCGATCACCTCCGCCAGGTGATGAGCGTCCCGAACGTGACGGTCATCCCGAACGGCGTCGAAGTGGCCGACTTCGTGCCGGGCTTGCCGAGCGAGACGACGCTGCGCCTGTTCTCGGTGTCGCGACTCGTCCCCCGCAAGAACGTGCACGTGCTCGTCGAGGCGGTTCGCCGTCTGTCCGCCGAGGGCGCGCCGCTGCTGCTGCGTATTGCCGGAACGGGTCCGGAACGCGACCGGATCAAGCAGATGGCTGCCGAGAGCGGTGGCTGCGTCGAGTTCGTCGGTTTCATCGACGAGGCACGGAAGCGCCAGATCCTGACCGACACCGATCTCTTCGTCCAGCTCTCGACGCGCGAAGGGTTGTCGATCGCCTCACTCGAGGCGCTCGCCTCAGGCGTCCCCTGCGTCGTGTCCGATCTTCCGGGTGTCCGCGAGCCGGTCGACGCCGGTGAGACCGGCTGGTATGTGTCCGATCCGGAGAATGTCGACAGCGTCGTGGCGACGCTGCGCACGGTGCTTGCCGAACGTGCCCGCCTGCCGGTGATGCGCAGGCGCTGCCGGCAGGTGGCTGTCGAGCGCTACTCGCTCGAGAAGATGTGCGAAGGCTATTGGGAGGTCTTCACCAGCCTGCTGAGGAGGAGACGCGCATGAAGCCGCAGTCCACTGTCCTGGTGACCGGGGCGGCCGGGTTCATCGGCTCCGCCGTTTCGGCGTGCCTGGCGGGCGCGGGCCACAACGTCGTCGCGTACGACAACCTCTCGCGTGGGCGCCGCGAGTACCTGCCGGCCGGGACCACGCTCATCGAGGCGGACGTGCGCGACGGTGACGCGCTGGCCGACGCCGTGGCGCGCGTGCAGCCGGATGCCGTTGTCCACCTCGCGGCGATGCACTTCATCCCCGACTGCATCGCGAGGCCGGCCGAGACGATGGCGATCAACGTTGATGGGACGCGGCGGCTGCTGGACGCGTGCCGCCGTTCATCGGTCACGCACGTGGTGTTCGCCTCGACCGCCGCCGTCTACGCTCCGTCGGACCAGGCGTGCGTCGAAACCTCGACGCCGCTCGGTCCCATCGAGATCTATGGCGAGTCGAAGGTCCGTCGGCGAGGAACTGCTGCAGGCGTTCCACGCCGAGACCGGCGTGTCGGCGACCGCACTCAGGCTGTTCAATGCCGTGGGACGCCGCGAGACCAACCCGCATGTCATCCCGCATATCTTCGACTCGCTCAAGACCTCGGATGTCGTGCCGCTCGGCAACACCGACGCCCGGCGCGACTATGTCGACTCCCGAGACGTGGCGACTGCCGTGCTGTCGGTACTGCGGGCACTGCGCGGGCACTCGGTGATGAACGTCGGCACTGGGGTTGCCTTCTCGGTGAATGACCTGATCGCGGCACTGCGCAAGATCCTTGGCCGCGACATTCGCGTGCTCCAGGAGGCCGGGCGGATGCGGCCGACGGAGCGGATGCGGCTGCTGGCCGATACCACCCGCCTGCACCGTGCGACCGGGTGGGAGGCACAGGTACCCGCTCGCGGCCGTGCTCGCCGACCTCTGCGACGAGAGCGGGCTCACCCGCGCAGGCGCCTGAGTCAGACGTTTGCCTTCCACTCGACCACTGCCCAGGCTACGAGCCCGGCCAGCCCCTGCGCAACCACGCTCACACCCCTGAAGACGATGGCAACGATCAACCCAACCGTCACATCGAAGGCCAGTGCGCCGCCCACGACGGCCACCACCCATTCGTTGACGCCGACGTTTCCCGGCGTGATGTTTACCATCCGGACCGGACTGGTCAACGCGTAGACGAGGCCGCCGGTCAGCACGCTCTGTGGTGAACGCGTGATGGCCCCGTACAGCAGCCCGAACGTCGCGAAGTTCATCAGGTGGCGGAGCAGTGACGAGCCGACGACGCCCAGGGCCGTGGCGCGATCGAGCGAGTGCATGGAGAGTGCCTCGACCCAGGCGCGCCGTCCGAGCAGCCCGCGCGCCGCAAGTCGAGGGATGGCACCCGTGAGGATGACTGCCGCGGCAGCACCGAGCGCGATGGCGGCAGCGAGGCCAAGCACCAGCAGCGGCGGCTGCCCGATTAGCGACCACATCACGGCCGATGCCGCGAGCGCGAGGATGGCCGCCGCCACCAGCGCGAAGACGTTGGCGACGATCGTCGCCCAGAGGAAGTCTGAGTAGGTAAGGCCGCGTCGTCGGAGGTACGCGAGCCGCACCGCCATGCCGCCAGCCACCGGCATCACTGAACTGGCGACAAGCCCGCCGCTCCTCACGAGCAGGAATTCCCAGAAGCCAAGGTTGTGGAGGTGGCGCCGAAGCGGGATGAGCAGCGCCCAGTTCATGAAGATCTGGACGAACGTCTGCGAGACGACAGCCGCCGCCAGGATGAGCGGCGACAGCCTGCGGAACTGCGCCATCTCCTCGGGATTCCGGTACGCGTGGGCGCCGATTGCCACGAGGAGCGACACCGACGTCAGCGCCATCAGCCATCGGCGGAGCGGTGTGCGTGTGGGCTCGGGCGGAGCAGAAGATTCGGTCACGGGGATGGCTGTGCGCTCAGCGCCACATTGTAGCGTTGCAGGCGTGGACACCGTGCGGTGCGCCGACGATCGCGGCGGGTGCCGATAGTACAATGCCGCCCTTGGAACGCCTCACGAAGTTGCTGCTGGTCGCCTGGGTCGCGGCAGCCCTGGCCTTCGAGGCGCGGCTGCTGTCCGGCGGATGGCCGCACCTGCCGCTGCTGATGGCGGCCGGCATCCTCGGCATCGCTGTGGCGAGCGCCCTCTGGGCGCGGGCGGTCGCTGTCGTCCTCCTCCCCGCGTATTTCGTACAGGTGCTGGTGCGATACGCCGTCGGCGGCCCACCGTACGCGCCGCACGAAGTCGTCTGGCTCGCACTGCTCTTCGGAGCCATGGTGCCGGACCTGTTGCGGACCCCCTGGCACATTCCCGCCCGCTGGCGCGGAGCGCTGGTCGCTGGCGCCCTCATCGTCGCGGTGTCCTCCCCGATCATCATCCTGCGCGAGGCCGACTTCACGCCTGGCCTGCTGCTGGCGCGTGAACAGTGGAACCTGGTGGCAGACCTCTGGCCCTCTCTGCTCGCATCGTGGATCGCCTTCGTGTCCCTCACGCTCGTGCTCGGGGTGCTGTGGTACGACTGGCTGTGCGGCCGGCCGCCGGAACAGTTCGAGCGCGACATCGTGACGCCGCTCGTCGCGAGCGTCAGCGTCCTCATCAGCGTCGCGATCTACCAGTACTTCGTGGATGTCTCGTTTCTCAACCAGAGTCTGTACGCTGCGAGAGGCAGGGCCGGCGGCACCACCTACGACGCGAACATCGCCGGTGTGCTTGCGGCACTCTGGATAGGTGGGATGTTCGTTCGGTGGGAGGCTACTGGATCGCTCGGCATGCCGCTACGGATGGTCGCGGCCACCTGTGCGGCGCTCGCCGTGTGGGCGACCGCATCGGGCAGCGCGCTGCTGACGGCGGCTATCGTCGGCACCGTGACCGCGTTCGACGCGGTGGGACGGGTGAAGCTTCGCATGCGCCACGTCGCTGCCGGCCTCCTGCTGCTCGCGCTCGCGGGAGGCCTGATCCTGACTGGCGGACGGGAGACGATCAGCCCGCTCACCCGGCTGAGGAACCGGTTCGTCGGACAGTCGTCCTTGTCGGTCGCGCGCGTGGTATCCACTCTGTGGGAACGGGACGGATACGGCCCGAGCGCGGTGCGCATGGTGCAGGCCAATCCCTGGACGGGTGTTGGCGTCGGCATGTTCCACTCGCTGGCGTCGTCGTTCTCGGACCGGATGGTGCATCCGGACAACGCACAGAACTGGCTGCGGCACCACGTGGCCGAGCTCGGTATCCTCGGCAGCGCGCCCTGGCTGCTGTGGTACGTGCTCTTCGCCGGCTACGTGCTGCACGTCCGTCGCGCTGAGCCGCGCGGAACGCTCACGCTGCGCGGCATGCTCGTGGGCTTCGGCGTGATCTCCATGGTCAGCATGCCGGCCCAGCATCCCGCCGTCGCCGTGACGTTCTGGACCGTCGCACGCTGGCTGCAACTCAGATCCGGCCGGACCGAGCCTCCACGGCACCTGAGCCGGACGGCGTGGAGCGCCGTCGCCGTTGTCGTGGCACTGGCCGTGGTCGGTACCACGGTCGTCGCCGTCTCGCGGCTGCGTCCTCCGATGAGGAAACTATCCTTGGACGCCCCATATTCATACGGGTTCCACCCGGTGGACGGAGAAGGATTCAGGCCGGCGGCCGGCCGCGCAGTCGCCGTGCTCGATGTGGGCGACGCGCGGACGATGATGGTGACGGTGGCGTTCGATCAGCGGGCCTCCGAGGAACCGCTCGACCTCCGGGTGACCGTCGACGGGAGCACGATCGTGAAAGGCCAGCTGTCGTCGGCGGCGCAGTTCTCTGGGACTCTCGCGATACCGGAAGGAACACGCCGTGTGCTGCTCGAGGCGACCGCCGAGCGGTCGAGCGACAGCCTGCTCACCCGGCGCATGAACGCCACTCCGCGCTATAGGCTGCGATGGGAGTTCGCGGCACCGCCTGCTGCGTCGCCGCGTGGCGCCGCAAACCTGCGATAGGATCGGCGACAAATCCCGTCGTTGCGGCGGCGCCGCCGTGCGCCCGACGGTTTCCCTGAATTCGAGGAGAGCGTTGATGAAAGCGAACTGGTTGGCTGCCGGCCTCATTGCGGTCACGTGCACAGCCGTGGCCTGCGGTAAGTCGCCCGAGGAAAAGGCTGCCGACGACATGCAGAAGGCTGCCGCGGAGATGCAGAGGAACGCCGGAGACATGCAGAAAGGCGCCGAAGACATGGCCCGGGGCTTCGAAGCCATGGCCAAGGGGCTGGCGGGCGCCGCCGGCGGCGACTCGGACGTGAAGCCGGTGGAGCCGGTCAGCTTCCGCGAACTCCAGACCGTGATGCCGACCGTGTCCGGCTGGGAGAAGGGAAGTCCGACCGGCGAGAAGATGTCTTCGCCATTCAGCTTCTCGCAGGCCGCCGTCACCTACACGAAGGGTGATAGCACAGATCGAACAGAAGATCATGGACTCGGGGTTCAACCAGCTGCTGTTCACGCCGTTCACGATGTTCATGGCGTCCGGCTACGAAAAGGAGACGCAGGACGGCTACGAGAAGTCGGTGAACATTGCCGGCAACCCGGGCTGGGAGAAGTGGGACAAGACCACCCGAAGCGGCGAGCTCAACGTGGTGGTTGGCAAGCGGTTCCTCGTGCAAGTCGAAGGGCACGACCTCGAGGACGTGAAGGCGCTGCACACCGTGCTGGAGCAGACCGACCTGGGGAAGCTCGCGTCGCTCAAGTAGAACAGGAGGGGTCCGGCTCATGCCGGACCCCTCCCCTACCCAAGCATCGACCAGCCGAAGTAGTCCCCCCTCGCAGCGCGGAACTGCCGCGTCGTCCCGGCATCCACGCGGTGGCCGCCGCAGTTGCGCGGGTCGGCACGTGAAGGCGCCTCGCAGCGTCTAATGAAGTGACGCGCGAACTCTCGCGTGAACAGGCACTTACCCCGCACAATGCGCGGACGCGCCGCGGGCGGTGCCTTATACTGTGGGTGTCGACGTCGTGACCCCAACACCATCTGCATTCATTAGGTAGGCGGGATGTTCGAACGCTACACCGAAAGGGCTCGAAGAGTTCTCTTCTTCGCCCGATACGAGGCCAGTCAGCTCGGCAGCATCTCGATCGAGACCGAGCATCTCCTGCTAGGCCTGATCCGCGAAGGGAAGGGGCTTACCAGCCGGATTTTCGCGAGGTCGCACCTCTCCCTCGAGCACATCCGCAAGGAGATCGAAGGCCGAACCGTGTTCCGCGAGAAGGTCTCGACCTCGGTCGAGATTCCCTTCAGCGCGGAAACGAAGCGTGTGCTGCAGTTCGCGGCGGAAGAAGCGGACCGCCTCCTGCACAACTACATCGGCACCGAGCACCTCCTGCTCGGCATCCTCCGCGAAGAGCGTTCCGTGGCTGCCTCCATCCTCATGGAGAAGGGCATGCGGCTGAACGCGGTCCGCGAAGATATTGTTCAGCTGCTCAACGAGAAGACCACGCTGACCCGTGTGAAAGAAACGCCGCTGCTGGCCGAGTTCAGCCGTGACCTCACCGAGTCGGCGATGAAGAGCCAGCTCGACCCGCTGGTCGGGCGCGAGTATGAACTCGAGCGTGTACAGCAGGTGTTGTGCCGCCGCACCAAGAACAACGCGGTGCTCATCGGCGAACCGGGCGTCGGCAAGACCGCCATCGTCGAGGGTCTGGCGCAGAAGATCGTCTACGGCGACGTGCCGCACTTCCTGGCAGACAAGCGCATCCTTGCGCTCGACATCTCGCTGATTGTCGCCGGCACGAAGTACCGCGGCCAGTTCGAAGAGCGCCTCAAGGCGATCATGAAGGAGCTCACCGAGAACCCGAACATCATCGTGTTCATCGACGAGCTGCACACCCTGGTCGGCGCCGGTTCGGCCGAAGGATCGCTGGACGCCGCGAACATCCTGAAGCCGGCACTCAGCCGCGGCGAAATCCGCTGCATCGGCGCGACCACACCGGCCGAGTACCGCAAGTACATCGAGAAGGATCGGTCGCTCGAGCGGCGCTTCCAGGCTGTCAAGGTCGAGCCGCCGAGCGAGAAGGAAACGATCGAGATCATCCTCGGCGTCAAGGAACGCTACGAGACGTTCCATCATGTCGAGTACACGCGCGAGGCGATCGAGGCGGCGGTCTACCAGTCGAACCGCTACATCACCGACCGTTTCCTGCCGGACAAGGCGATCGACCTCGTCGACGAGGCGGGCGCGCGCGCCAAGCTGCGCGAAGCCGGCTACAGCGAGGAATTCGGCGAGATCAACAAGAGCATCCGCGTCGCCGTCCAGCAGTGGGAGGACGCCTCGTCGCAGAAGGACTTCGAGAAGGCGCAGTTCTACCGCGAGCAGGAGATGGCTGCCCGCGAGAACCTGCAGTTCGTCCGCGAGAAGTTCGACGTCAAGTCGAACAGTCGCAAAGTGGTGGTCGGCAAGGCCGAGATCGACGAGGTCGTCGCCAAGTGGACCGGCGTCCCGATGACGTCGATCAACCAGGACGAGGGCGACAAGCTGCTGCGGATGGAGGCGGAACTGCATCGCCGCGTCATCAGCCAGGAGAAGGCCATTTCGGCGCTGGCTCGTGCCATCCGCCGTTCGCGCGCCGGGCTCAAGAACCCGAATCGGCCTGTGGGCAGCTTTGTGTTCCTCGGGCCGACCGGCGTCGGCAAGACCGAACTGGCGCGGGCCGTGGCGAACTTCCTGTTCGGCAGCGACCACGCGCTGATCCGCTTCGACATGTCGGAATACATGGAGAAGCACTCCGTGTCGAAGCTGATCGGCTCGCCGCCCGGGTACGTCGGCCACGAAGAGGGCGGTCAGCTCACCGAGAAGGTGAAGCGCAACCCGTACTCGGTGGTGCTCCTCGACGAAATCGAGAAGGCGCACCCGGACATCTTCAACATCCTGCTGCAGGTGTTCGAGGATGGCCACCTGACCGACGGCCTGGGCAATCGTGTGAACTTCAAGAACACGATCATCATCATGACGTCGAACATCGGCGCCCGCTTCATCCAGAAGAAGACCGGGATGGGGTTCCAGTCGTCCGAGTCGAGCGTCATCGAGAAGAGCGTGTCCGAGATGGTGCTCGGCGAGGTGAAGCGCACCTTCAACCCCGAGTTCATCAACCGCATCGACGAAATCATCGTCTTCGAGGCGCTGACCGACGATGACCTGCGCCGGATCATGGGGCTGCTGGTCGCGCAGCTGAACGACAACCTGGTCGACCGCAAGCTCAAGATCACCCTGAGTCAGGAAGTGGTCGACTGGATCATCGAGGTGACGTGCAAGGACCGCTCGTATGGCGCCCGTCCGCTGCGTCGCGCCATTCAGCGCTACGTCGAGGACCCGCTGTCCGAGGAACTGATCCGCGGCCAGCTGCGCGGCGGCGACGTCGAGGTCTACCTGGACGGTGGTGCGCTCTCATATCGTCCGGCTGGCGACCTCGACGCCGGGCGTCGTCTGGTCGTCTGACACGCTGCTTGTGATTGTCCGCCTTCGAGGCGGACCCGCCGGAGGCCGGGCACCGACGCCCGGCCTCATCCCCAATCAGTGCATTCGGTGCGGCCGGTCCGAGTTCGAGGCTGTGCCCGGATTCCCGGCCAGCCGCTCCCCGCAGCCGTCTAAGATCCAGTAAAGTAAGGAGATTGACCACGCGCAGCGGGCGCGTTCGTCTGGAAAACGCCGCATGTTCAAACGGTTACGAGTGAGTCTGGCGACAGCTGCTTTGCTGGCGCCGGCAGTTGTCGCATCTGCCCAGCAGCCTGCGTCCAGCGCCACGGAGATCTGCGGCCAGCCGGTCCAGCCGCCCGCGCGCCCTCCCTCCCGCAGGCTCGGGGCCGGTTGTCTACCTCATTGCCCCCTGTTTCGAGGCGCAGGGGAACACGTCGCTCGTCGACTACCAGACCTACCTCTATTACATCCAGACCAAGCCGTCCAGCCGCCCGTCGCAGGGCATCTGGGTCCCCTACAACGAGGAGACCGAGACCAGCCTGCGCGATGACTTCAAGCGGCTGTGGGGCACCAATTTCCTCGACAACCTCACCATCGACGTCGAGCGACTACGTCTTCTCCAACGGTGTGGTCGGCAAGCTGATCACCTACGACATGGAGGAGCGTCAGCGCGTGAAGATCGTCGACTTCGTCGGGTCGAAGAAGCTCGAGACGCACGAAGATTGACGAGGCGCTGAAGGAGAACAACGCCCAGATCCGACTCGACACCTTCATCGACCCGGCCCTCATCCGCAAGATCGAGGGGATCGTCCGCGACATGATGAAGGAGAAGGGGTTCCAGTCGGCCGAAGTCACGCACGAGATCAAGCCGATCGACGGGCGGCCCGAAGCTGGTGCACGTCACCTTCACGATGAGTGAAGGGCCCAAGGTGAAGATTCGCAGCGTCGAGTTCACCGGCAACACCGCGGTGTCCGACGGCCGCCTCCGTCGCAGGATGAAGGACAACAAGTCCGCACTGGTTTCTGTCGTTCATCATCGGGCCGCGGCGTCTACCAGGAAACCAAGTTCGAGGAAGACGCCGAACGGGTGATGGAGTACTACCGCGATCGCGGCTACATCCGCGCGCAGGTCGGGGACCCCGAGATCCAGGTGCTCGGCGACTCGGACGACAAGAAGACCCGCTGGATCGAGCTGCGGGTCCCGATGACCGAGGGCCACCGCTATCGCGTCAACAGCTTCGACGTCGCTGGTAACACGGTGGTCGAAGAGCGACGCGCTGAAGCCGCTTTTCAAGCTCGAGAAGGGCGAGTACTACAACCAGAAGGAGGTCCGGAAGGGCTTCCAGAAGGCGCAGGAGATCTACGGCGCCGGCGGCTACATGGAGTTCACCGGCTACCCGGACTACAAGTTCAGCGACGAGGCCGAACCCGGCGGAGCCGCAGGCGCCCGGATGCTGGCCGCGGTCGATGCTGCGCCGGCCGGCGCCGCCGACGGTTGATGTGACGCTGCAGATCCAGGAAGGCAAGCAGTTCTTCGTCAACCGCATCATCTTCACCGGCAACACGACGACCCGCGACAACGTCATCCGGCGCGAGTTGCGGCTGTACGAGAACGGCGTCTTCAACACCGAAGCGCTGAAGTACAGCATCAAGCGGCTGAATCAGCTCGGGTACTTCAAGCCGCTCGAGGGGCCTGGCAAGGACGTCAACATCGACAAGACCGCCAACGCCGACAGACAAGGTCGACGTGAAGATGAAGCTCGAGGAGCAGAACCGCAACCAGCTCACCTTCGGCGCGGGCGTGTCGCAGTTCGAAGGCTTCTTCGGCCAGCTGTCGTTCCAGACGGCGAACTTCCTCGGCCGCGGTGAGAGCCTCACGGTCTCGCTGCAGGGCGGGCAGCGCGCGCAGAACTACACGCTCGTCGTTCACCGAGCCGTTCCTGTTCGACCGCAACATCACGGGCGGAGCTCAACCTGTTCCGCAGCGACGTCCGCTACATCGGCCAGTTCACGCAGCGGTCGACCGGCGGCACGGCCACCTTCGGCTTGCCGGTTGGCAACGGCTTCACGCGGATGTTCACCAACTACAGCTACGAGCGCGTGCGCGTCACCGAGATCAACACCGCCTACACCGACCCGCTCGTCCTGCGCGCAATCCGTTCCTGCGCGACTCGCTGCTGCATCGGCCAGGGCGGCGAGCGGGTCATCAGCAAGGTCGATGCCGAGCCTCATCTACAACTCGGTCGACCAGCCGATCTTCCCGACGACCGGCCGTCGCCTTTCGCTCAGCGCTCGGACCTCGCGGGCCTCGGCGGCAACACCAAATTCATCAAGCCGTCGATCGAAGGCGGTGCATGTTCTTCAAGCAGAACAACCGCATGTCGTTCGGCTTCCGCGGCCAGGGCGAGTACGTCCGCGGCGATCGGGCAACACGCGACCTGCCGATCTTCGAGAAGCTGTTCCATGGGCGGCGAGTACACCATCCGCGGTTACAACCTGCGCACCATCGGCCCGTCCGGACCTGCAGACCGGGCTGGTGCTCGGTGGTAACAAGAGCGTGCTGTTCAACGTCGAGCAGATCATCTACGATTGCCGGTCCTGTCCGTCTCATCCTGTTCTACGACGCCGGTCAGGTTCGCGATACCGGCGAGAGCTTCGCCTGGAAGGAAGACATCCGCGCGCTCGTGCAGGCGCCGATTCCGCTGCTGGTCGACCCGCTCGCCTCGGTCGGCATCAACCCTTGCACCGCGCAGCCCGACGGCACATGCGTCGTCGATCCGGTGAAGACGCAGGTGACCGGCCAGCGCAGCGCGTTCAAGACCTCGACCGGCGCCGAAGTCCGGTTCTTCATGCCTGTGCTCAACGTGCCGTTCCGTCTGATCTTCGCCTACAACCCGCAGCGCGGTGGCGTGCTCGACAACACGCTCCGGCCAGCAGAGGGCGTTCCAGTTCCGGTTCGCGGTCGGGACGACCTTCTGATACACTCGCTGGGTTCCACACAGACGAAAGGATTTAGCTGTAATGAGAGGTTTCGCCATTCTCGCGGCGGTCGCGTTCGTCGCGAGCACATCGCCGGTGTTTGCTCAGGCGCCCGGCCTCGGCTCCAGCGGCGGGCCAGGCCCCTGCGCGTCCCGCGCAGCCCGCGGCTCCTGCTGGCGCCCCGCCTGCTCCCGCTGCCCAGCCCGCTCCCGCTCCTGCGCCGCCGGCTCCGTTCCCGCGGGCGCCAAGGTTGCCTTCGTCAACCTGCAGGCCATCGCCCAGCTGTCGGCCGACGGCAAGGCGGCAGCGACCAGGGTGAACGCTCTGGCGCAGAAGAAGCAGACCGAGGCCGCGGACAAGACGAAGACTCTTCAGGCCAACCAGCAGAAGCTGCGAGACCAGCGGCAGCGTGATGAGCGACGCCGCTCGTGCGCAGCTCCAGAAGGACATCGAGCGCCAGACCGGTCGAAGGGCAGCGCTTCGAGCAGGACGCGCAGGCGGAACTGAACGAACTGCAGCAGCAGTTGCAGCAGGAATTCCAGGCCAAGCTGATGCCGGTGCTCGAGGGCCTCTCGAAAGAGAAGGGGCTGCAGGTGCTGTTCAGCGCCGGCGACTCTGGTGTGATCTGGGCCGAGCCCGGCATCGACCTGACGCTTGAAGCCGTCACGCGCCTCGACAAGATGCCGGCCAAGAAGTAGCAAGCCGCAACTCGCGAGTCGGAACTCGAGACGCGGATCAGGGCCCTTGCCCCGGTCCGCGTTTTTGTTTGTCAGGGCACGCCGTACGTAGCTGCCGACCTTCAGGTGGGCCGGTTCAGCGGACCTGAAAGTCCGCGGCTACGCCATGAACGCGATGGGAATTCGGAGCCCGTCCTAGAAGTGGACGACGGTGAGCTGGAAGTCGAGCGGATCGACCACCTTGCCCATGTCGTAGACCCGCACGCACAACTGGCCGACGTTCGTGGCCGAGCCGGTGACCGTCGTGCCCTGCAGGGCGGCGTCGTTGGCGAGGACGATCGAGCACGTGGACGTCGTGGTGTTCCAGATGCCCAGGCCGAGCCCCATCGACACCGTACTGTCCGCCACTGACGTGAGGGTGACGTAGACGAATCCAGCCGCGGAGACGTTGAACGGGAAGGTCCCCGCGCCATTTCGGCTGAGGGTGCCGTTGAAGGTATCGGTGACCGAGACCGGCGGGGTAGGCGTGGGCGTCGTGACCGTATTGTTGTTACTGCACGCGGCGGCTGACAAGACGACCGCCAGCATCGCGGCAAACTTGAATCGACTCATTGGGCTCCTTGAAGCTCCTCATATTATGGGCGTTTCACGAGCCGTGTGACAGCCCTCTTTCTTAGACGCTGGAATCGCCGCGTGGCCGTGTCCCACCGTCCAGGAGCGCCGCCGGGCTTCTGGTAGACTGGCACGAGTGTCCATCAACATCCCCCAGGCGCTCGATCGCCTGTGCTATCGGTATCCCTCCATGCTCGTCGACGCCATCGTCGAGCACGAGCCGGGCCGCCGCCTGGTCGCCGTCAAGAACGTCACCGTCAACGAAGAGTTCTTTCCAGGGGCACTTCCCGGGCGCGCCGCTGCATGCCGGCGGTCCTGATGCTCGAGTCGCTGTCGCAGGTGCGCGGCGATTCTCTGCTCAGCGCGACGACGCGACACCGCAGACGCGCGTCTACCTGCGCGGCGTGAACGACGCGAAGTTCCGCCGTCAGGTCGTGCCCGGCGATCGGTTGCGCCTCGAAATCACGCTGGGCAAGCGTCGCGCGCGGCTGGCGTTCGGGCCAGGCGTCGGCCTACGTCGGCGAGCAGCTCGTCGCCGAGTGCGAGCTGCTGCTCGGCCTCGTGCCGGACGGCACCGACATCGATCCGACGGCCATCGTGCATCCGACGGCGCGGATCGGCGCGGGCACCACGATCGGCCCGCACGCCTCGATCGGCCCGAACGTGCGCATCGGCGCCGAACTGCCGTATCGGCGCGTCGGCGGTCATCGACGGCTGGACCGACATCGGTGAGGGGACCGAGATCTACCCGTTCGCCTCGATCGGCCTTGCGCCGCAGGACCTGAAGTTCCAGGGCGAGCCGACGCGTCTGATGATCGGCAAGCGCAATATCTTCCGCGAGTTCGTCACCATCCACCGCGGCACGCGTGGGTGGCGGCGGCGTCACCGAGATCGGCGACGACAACGTGTTCATGGCCTACGTGCACGTTGCGCACGACTGCCACGTCGGCAACCACACGATCTTCGGCAACATGGCGACGCTCGGCGGCCACGTGCACCGTCGAGGATTTCGCGAACATCAGCGCCGGATCCGGCGTGCACCAGTTCTGCCGCGTCGGCCGCCACGCGTTCATCGGCGGCTACTCGGTGGTCACCAAGGACGCGCTGCCGTATGCGCGGACCGTCGGCAACCGGCGCGCGCATCTATCGGGCTCAACACGATCGGCCTGCAGCGCCGCGGCTTCTCCCCGACGTCATCACCAGGCTGAAGCGGACGTTCCGCTACCTGCTGCAGTCGAAGCTGAACACGACCAGCGCGCTGCAGCAGATCGAGCGCGACGAGACGCTGGCGTGCACCGATGTGCAGAACCTGCGTCGACTTCATCCGCAGCGTCGCAGCGCGGCGTCATCCTCCGCCGCGCCACGCGCCGGGCCGAGGAAGTGCTCGCCGACGAGTAGGCCCGGATCGCATGCGCTTCGGACTGATCGCCGGCAACGGCCGGTTCCCGTTCCTCGTCCTCGACGCGGCACGGGCCGCCGGTCACCACGTCACCGATCATCGCGCTCAAGGAAGAAGCATTTCCCGAGCTCGAGGCGGAGGCCGCGCAGGCCGCCCGCGGCGACCGCTCCACCGCGTCTCGCTCGGGCAACTGGGCACCTGGGTGCGATCCTGCTCAAGAGCGCCGGTGTGACGCAGGCGGTGATGGCCGGGCAGGTGAAGCACACCAAGCTGTTCTCCGACATCGTGCCCGACCTGACGGCGCTCGGCGTGCTGATGCGCATCAAGGTCCAAGAACACCGACGCGATCATCGCCGGCGTCGCCGACGTGCTGCGCGACAACGGCATCGACCTGATCGACTCGACGGCGTTCCTCACGCCGCTGCTGGCGCGCGACGGCGTGCTGACGCAGGCGCGCGCCGACCGACGACGAGCGGGCGGACCTCGACGTTCGGCTACCGCGATCGCCGACACCATCGCCGGCCTCGACATCGGCCAGACGATCGCGGTGAAGTCGCTCGGCGGTGGTCGCGGTCGAAGCGATGGAAGGGACCGATGCCGTCATTGCGCGCGCCGGCCAGCTGGCCGGCGCCGGCGTGTCGCATCGTCAAGGTGGCGAAGCCGAACCAGGACATGCGGTTCGACGTGCCGGTCGTCGGCGTCGCGACCATCGAGGCGATGCAGGCCGCCGGCGCCACGGTGCTGTCGGTGGATGCCGGAAAGACGCTGATGATCGACGGCGACGCCATCGTTCGCGCGGCCGATGCCGCGGGCATCGCCATCGTCGGCAGGCGCGTGACGCCGGCCGGCGCAGCCGTGAAGGCGTGCTGATGCGTGTTGCGGTCGTCGGCGTCGGCCATCTGGGCAAGCATCACGCGCGCATCCTCGCCGCGCTGCCGGGCGTCGAGCTCGTCGGCGTCGTCGATACCAATCGCAGGCGCGCGCCGAGGAGATCGCGGCCGGCGAACGGCACGCGTGCGTTGATGCGACGCCGCTGCGCTGCATCGGCACGGTCGACGCGGTCACCATTGCGGTGCCGACCGAGCAGCATCTGCGCGGTCGCGCATGCCGTTGCTCGAAGCCGGCATCGCGCGTCCTGGTCGAGAAGCCGATGGCGCGATCGCTCGCGGAAGCCGACGCACATGATCGCGGCGGCAGCGCAGAGCGGGCGCGTGCTCGCCGTCGGCCACACCGAACGCTTCAATCCGGCGGTCGCCGCGGCGCGGCCGCTGCTGACCGATCCGCGCTTCATCGAGGTGCATCGCCTCGGCACGTTTCCCGAGCGCAGCCTCGACATCGACGTGGTGTTCGACCTGATGATTCACGACCTCGACGTCGTGCTGTCGCTGGTGCAACGCGGACGTCGAGTCGATCGAAGCGGTCGGCGTGCCGGTGCTGACCGGGCGCGTCGACATCGCCAACGCCCGGCTCCGCTTCGCCAACGGCTGCATCGCCAACCTCACGGCCAGCCGCATCAGCCGCGACCGCGTTCGCAAGATCCGCTTCTTCCAGCCGGCGGCCTATGTGTCGATCGACTACGCCGCGCAGAAGGTCGAGATGTGGCGGCTCGTGAAGGGGGACGGGCCGAATGCCGTCCATCGATGGCGGCGACGTGCCGGTGACGAACGAGGAACCGCTCAAGCGCGAGCTCGCCGACTTCGTGGACGCCGTGGCCAACAAGCGCCCTCCGCATGTCGACGGTGCACAGGGCCGCCGCGCCCTCGAGATCGCCACGCGCATCGTCGCCGCGATGTAGGTCCCTGACGGCACCGACCGCCTACGACACCGTCGGTCCGAACAGCACCCCCAGGCCGAGCGCCATCGTGAGTGCGAGCACCGCCCCGAGTACCACCACGGCCACCGCCCGGCTGGTGTGCTCGTAGTCGAGCGCCTGCCTGACGGCGACAACCATTGCCGCCATCATCCAGAGCCAGGTGCCCACCAGCACCGTGATGGTCACCCCTGGCACCGAGGCCAGCACGGCCGCGAAGCCGGGGGTCGCCGCGAATCCGAGCGTTCGTAACAGCTCGTAGGGGTTCGACCGCGTCTCCCTACCGGGCAGCAGCCGGGTGCCGATCTCGAACATCAACAGCGCCCATGCAGCCCAGGTGATGAGTGCGATGACGCCGAAGATGGCAATGGCGGATGAGTCCCCGCCCAGCCCGCGCGCCCCGACGCCCATCGCGATGCTCGACAGCACCACCACGGCCATCGCCTGGCCCGTCGCGCCAGCGTCGGATTCGATCTCCTCGTAGATCGCCGCGTTCAGCGCCGCTGCACCGATGAGGCGCTGGAAGAAGGTGTTCGCAGGGGTAGTGGCAGCCATATCTGGTGTGGACGCACAGGTGCTGCCAGCCGGCGTACAGACAACATTCAGGCCTGTCCACGGCTCTCTCGAGCGAGCGACCGACGGCTCGACGGTAATCCGGCACATCCGCTGATATCATCGAGAGCTGGAAATGACCGTCACAGCCGCCGAACTCGCCGCCTACGCCTCGAGCCACGACATCATCAGCCTGGGCATCGCTGCCGACGATGCACGCCGTCAGCGACACGGTGCACGAACCACCTTCGTACGGGTCGCAGACGTTGACGCGGCGCCAGGCGCACCCATTGTCATTCCACCCTCCGCCGGCGAGGTTCGCATTGGCGGGATACCGGCCAGCCGCGCGGCCGCCGTTCAGCGGGTTCGCGAGGTTGTGGCCGAAGCCGGCGAGACTCCGGTGTCGGCCTACTCACTGGCCGACCTCGAGCAACTCTCGGCTGCCGGGCAACTGCCGCTTCGCGCGCTGCTGGAAGAGCTGTACGACGCGGGACTGGAACTTCTTGCCCAGGCGCCGTTCGATCAGCTCCGCGATCCGCGGCTGGCCATCGAAGAGGTGAACATCGCCGGCCTGGCACTCGCGAGGCTCACCATCGAGAAGCTGCCAACCGCGGATATCCCGGAGCTCTACGGTCAGATTGCGGCGCTGCAGTACAACGTTGGCGTCATCAAGGCGTTCGCGCCGCTGCCGCGTTCCATCAACTCGGCGGTGCCGACGACCGGCTACGACGACGTGCGACGTGTCGCGCTGGCGCGGCTGTTCGTCGACAACATCCCGTCCATCCAGGTCGACTGGGCGCTCTACGGGCCGAAACTGGCGCAGGTGGCGCTTACCGTCGGTGCCGACGATCTCGATGCGGTGTCGCCGCTCGATGAAGCCGAGGAGGGACGGCGCCGTGCGCCGCTCGAGGAGATCCGCCGGAACATCCGCGCGGCCGACCTCGAGCGCAGTCGAGCGCGACGGCCGCTTCGACGTGCGCTGATGCCGCCGATTCGCATCGGCGCGGTCGAGTATCTCAACGCCCGCCCACTGGTTCATGGCCTCGAGCAGCAGCCGCGCTTCGACGTGCGGTTCGACCTGCCGGCGCGCTGTGCGGAACTGCTGCACGCGGGAGATACCGATCTCGGCCTGATCCCGTCGATCGAGTACCAGCGCGGGCCGCGTGGCGCCGGCCACTACCGGATCGTGCCCGACGTGGCGGTTACCTCGCGCGGCACCGTTGCGTCGGTGGCGCATCTTCACGACGCGCGACATCAAGGACGTGCGCTCGATTGCGCTCGACACGCAGCTCACGCACCTCGGTGGCGCTGACGCGCGTGATGTGTGCGCGTGTGTTCGACATCGAGCCGGTCTTCGCCCCGCACGCGCCGGAGCTGCCTGAGATGCTGGCCGAGGCGGACGCGGCCCTGATGATCGGCGACAAGGCACTGTTCCTGAATCCGGGCTCCATGCAGGTGGGGGAGGGGGCCGCCGCGAGGACCGTAGACGTCGAGAAAATCGACCTCGGCGAGATGTGGCTGACGATGACCGGGCTGCCGTTCGTCTACGCGTTCTGGGCTGGCCGCAGCGACGCGCTCGAACCGGGCGACGTGCGGACGTTGATTGAGACGCGCGACCGGTCGCTCACCCTGCGCCGCGAGATTGCCGAGTCCTACTACCCTGACGACCCGGCCCGGCAGGAGGTGGCCGACCGCTACCTGCGGGATAATATCAAGTATCACCTCGGTGCGGATGAGCGGGCCGCTCTCGAGCGGTTCTACCATTACGCCGCAGAAGCGGGCGTGATTGCCCGTGTGATCGCGCCCACGTATTTCGAGAACCCGAGCTGAGGCTGGACGCGAGCGTCCACAGTTGATGCGATGACGATTCAGCAGATTGCCGACAAGGTCCGGAATGGCGGCCGCGTGGATGCCGCCGAGGCGCTGCGGCTCTATCGGGACGCGCCGACGCCGCTGCTCGGCCAGCTCGCCGACGAGATTCGAGCCCGCAAGCACCCGGAAGGCCACGTCACCTACATCATCGACCGCAACGTGAACTACACCAACGTCTGCGTGGCGCGGTGCGCCTTCTGCGCCTTCTACCGTCCTGTTGGCTCACCAGAGGGCTACGTGCTCGGGTTCGACGAGCTGTTCCGCAAGATCGACGAGACCATTGCCGTCGGCGGCGTGCAGTTGCTTCTGCAGGGCGGTCACAACCCCGACCTGCCGATCGAGTGGTACGAAGACCTGTTCCGCGAGATCAAGAAGCGCTATCCGACGTTCCAGCTGCACGCGCTGTCGCCGCCCGAGGTGATTCACCTCTCGCGTCTTTCACAGCAACCGGTGCCAGACGTGCTCGATCGTCTGATTGCGGCCGGCATGGACAGCGTGCCCGGCGGCGGCGCCGAGATCCTCGTCGACCGGGTGCGCAAGCTGCTGCACTGCTACGGCAAGGCGTCGGCGGACGAGTGGCTCGACGTGATGCGCCACGCGCACACGAAGGGGCTGCGCACCACGGCGACGATGATGTACGGCACGGTAGAGACCGACGAGGAACGGCTCGAGCACCTGATGCGCCTGCGCGAACTGCAGGATGAAACCGGCGGCTTCACGGCCTTCATTACCTGGAGCTATCAGCCCGAGCACACCGAACTGCCAGGGCAGCGAGGCCACCGGCATCGACTACCTCCGCACGCTCGCCGTGTCGCGCATCGTGCTCGACAACTTCGACGAACCTGCAGGCATCGTGGGTGACCCAGGGTGGCAAGGTCGGGCAGCTCAGCCTCGCCTACGGTGCGAACGACATGGGCAGCGTGATGATCGAGGAGAACGTCGTGCGCGCGGCTGGCGCCAGTTACTGCATGGACGAAGTCGAGATCGTGCGCAACATCGAGGACGCCGGCTTCGCCGCCAAGCGGCGCAACATGCACTACGAGGTGCTCGGCGACCCGATCTTCCGCGAGCGCGAGGTGCCTCGCATGCTGGAACTGGCCACCGCGCGTGACGAGGGTGACGACAGCGTGCCGTCAGAACTTATGAACTATCCGGCTCGCAGCCGCGCCGGCAAGCAGCTTCGCGTCGTCCCCTCGTGACCAGGTACCGCGCGGCCTGGGTCGTGCCCGTTGCCGGCCGTCCCATTCGTGACGGGTGGGTGGCGGTCGAGCACGGGCGGATCGTCGCCCTCGGGCGTGGCCACGACCCCTCGTGGCCCGAATCCGACCTCGGCGAGGTCGCCCTGCTTCCCGGTTTCGTCAACGCACACACCCATCTCGAACTCTCGTACCTGCGTGATCAAGTGGCCGCGGCCGACGCGTTCGTCACGTGGATTCGCGGCGTGATGGCGGCGCGTCGTCAGCGTCCTGACCCGCGGGCCGGCGAGATTCTCGACGGCGTGCGGGAGGGCATCGACGAAGCCGTCCGTACGGGCACCGCGGTTGTCGGCGACATCAGCAACACGCTGGTCACGCACGGCCCGCTGCTCGAAAGTCCACTCGCCGGTGTGCTGTTCTACGAGCTGATCCGTTTCAACACCACCGACCCTTACGGCCTGGTTGACCAGGCGTGCCGGCAGATCGATGCGCTGCCGGTATCGCCGCGCATCCGGACCGGCCTCGCCGCGCACGCGCCGTATTCGGTGGCACCGCTGGTGTTCCGGGCCATACGTGACGCGGTCGATCGGCGTCCGATTCGTGCGCGTGCAGCGTGCACCTCGCCGAGTCGCGCGAGGAGAGCGAGTTCATCGGCACGCGGCCGGGCCGTGGCGCGAGTTCCTCGAACAAGTCGGCTCATGGGATCCGGCGTTCGTTGCGCCGGGCGTCAGCCCGGTGCGCTATCTCGATGACGCCGGGTTCCTCGACCGGCGTGTGCTGGCCGTGCACGGCGTGCAGATGACCGCCGACGACCTGACGCGCCTGGCGACGCGTGGCACGACGCTGGTGACCTGTCCGCGCAGCAACGCCTACACGGGAGCCGGCGATGCCGCCGGTCGCGTCGTTCTATGCGGCGGGCGTGCCGGTGGCGGTCGGCACTGACAGCCTGGCGAGCACGCCCGACCTGAACGTGTTCGCGGAACTGGCGGCGATGCGGGTGCTGGCACCGGACGTACCGGCGTCGCGTCTCTCGAGAGCGCGACGCTGCGTGGGCGCCCGCGCGCTCGGGTTCGACACCGAGTACGGCTCGATCGAGGCGGGCAAGCAGGCGCGCCTGCTCGCGGTCAGCGTTCCGGCGGGTGTGACTGATGTGGAAGAATATCTGGTCTCCGGCGTCGATGCCGGACAACTGTCCTGGGCCGGCGAGCCGCCGGCCGCACCCCTGAGATGATCGCGCGCGTCCGCACCTATCTGTCGTTCGTCCGCTTCAGCCACTCGGTGTTCGCGCTGCCGTTCGCGCTCGCCGGGGCGCTGCTGGCGTCGCGGCATACGCCGATCACCTGGCCGGTAGTCGGCTGGATTCTCGTGGCGATGGTCGCGGCCCGTTCGTCCGCCATGGGGTTCAACCGGCTGGTCGATGCGCGCTTCGATGCGCGACAACCCGCGGACCGCCAATCGCGAGATTCCGCGCGGCGCGATGAGCCGCGCCGAAGCCACGGCGTTCGTCGCCGTGTCTTCGGCGGTGTTCGTCTTCGCCGCCTGGCGCCTCAACCCTGTCTGCCTGGCGTTGTCGCCGGTCGCACTCGGCATCGTGTTCTGGTATTCGCTGGCGAAGCGCTTCACGACCTACACGCAGCTGTTTCTCGGGCTGGCGATGGCGGTAGCACCGGTCGGTGGCTGGCTGGCGGTCGGTGGGCGCGGCGGCTGGGAGCCGTGGCTGCTCGCCGCGGCGATTGGCACGTGGGTCGGCGGCTTCGACGTGCTCTACGCGTGCCAGGATCTCGAGGTCGATCGCGCGCACGGTCTCCGATCGATTCCCGTGCGCTTCGGTGTGCCGGCGTCGCTGCGCATTTCGCGCGGCATGCACGTCGTCACGCTGGTGTGCTTCGTCGCGCTGGCGTGGGTCACCCCGCTGCCGTGGTTCTACTTCGCCGGGGTGGCGCTGGTCGGCGCGCTGCTCGTCTATGAGCAGTCGCTGGTCAGTGCCGACGACCTGTCGCAGGTCAAGAAGGCGTTCGACATGAACGGCTACGTCGGCATCCTGTATCTCGTGGTTCTTGCGGTATCCATCTATGTGGCGCTGAACGCGCGTCGACGATCGCCATTGCCATCACCGGCGCCAGCGGCGCGCTCTACGCCACGCGCACGCTGGCCGCGCTGCTCGAGCGGGGCCAGCACGTCGAGCTGGTGATCTCCGACTACGGCCGTCGCCTGCTGCACGACGAACTCGGTGAGAAGGCGTCGCTCGATCGGCTCATGCCGTTTCTGGTGGCCAAGTACGGCCCGCAGGTGGAAGCCGGGACGCATGAAGATCCACAGCAACAAGCGATCTCGGGGCGACCATCGCCAGCGGCAGCCACGGCTGTCGGGGCATGGCGATCGTGCCGTGCTCGATGAAGACGCTCGCCGCCGTCGCGCACGGCCTGTCGCGCAACCTGGTCGAGCGGGCGGCCGACGTGATGCTGAAGGAGCGGCGTCCACTGGTGATCGTGCCGCGCGAGACGCCGATGAGCCTGCATGCAGTTGCGCAACATGGTGCTCTGCGCCGAGGCGGGCGCCATCATGCTGCCGGCGATGCCGGCCTTCTACCAGATGCCGCAGACGCTCGACCACCTGGCCGACTTCATGGCCGGCAAGATCCTGTCGGCGCTCGGCTTCGAACACGACCTCTACCCGATGTGGACCGGTCAGGTTCAGAGATAAATGCACCACCACGGAGGTCGCGGAATTCCGCGGAGGTCCCTGTTTGTTCAGACACGGCCTTCCGCCCAGCGCCTATCGCTCATCGCCAGCAAGGATCGACAGTGACCGACCTCAACAAGTCGCCGGAGAAGATCGCCGGCATGTTCGACGCGATCGCCGGCAACTACGATCTCCTCAACCGCCTGCTCAGCGCCGGCATCGACCAGCGGTGGCGCAAACTTGCCATCCGGTCACTGCAGCTCAGTGGCCGTGAACGGGTGCTCGACCTGTGCACCGGCACCGCCGATCTGGCGATTGCGGCGCTCGACGCTTCACCTGGCGCGGCGCGTGTCGTCGGCGTCGACTTCGCCGGGCGAGATGCTGCGTGTCGGTCTGCAGAAGTCGCGAACTCGCGAGCTGACCCAGCGGCTGACGCTGGTCCGCGGCGATGCGGCGAACATCCCGGCGGCGAGCGGGTCGGTGCACGCGGCGACGGTCGCGTTCGGCATCCGCAACGTCCAGAACACCGCAGCAGGCGTGCAACGAGATCTTCCGGGTACTGGCGCCAGGCGGCCGCGTGGCGGTGCTCGAGTTCGCCATCCCGACGACGCCCGGCGTGCGGGCCGCCTACCTGTTCTATTTCAACCAGGTGCTGCCGCGCATCGGCAGGGTCATCTCGAGACACAACGCGGCGTACGGCTACCTGCCGGCCTCGGTCGGCGCCTTTGCGACGCCGGACGAGTTCGTGACAATTCTGCGACAGAGCGGTTTCGCCGACATCAAGGCCGTCCCGCTGACCTTCGGCATCGTCTATCTCTATACAGCCCGCGGCAGTAAGCGGCGGCACGTGTTCACGTCGCGCGCCGGCTGACGCCCGCTGCTATACTGCCGGAACTTACTGATGTACTTCGAGATCGACGAAACCCACCCGGACATCACGCCGGTCGGCAGCGTCATGTCATGGCGCGAAGGGGTGCTGCTGTCGATCATCGTCCACCTCCTGCTGGTCATCGCCGTGATCCGCTCGCCCGAGTGGTTCGTCGTCGATCCTGAAGTGGCCCGGGAGCAGGAAGAGAAAATGCTGCAGGCCAGGCAGGAGGCCCGGGAGAACCCGCGCTTTGTGTTCGTGCAGCCGCGCGTCGACATGAAGGCCGAGCGTCCGCCGGCACGGGCCGAACTCTCGGACGTCGATCGCCAGGCGCGGTCGCCGCGGTCGGCGCCGCAGCCGCAGAATCCGCTGCCGTTTTCGAAGGGCAACACCCGTGAGCGGGTGGAACGTGCACAGGAGCAGGTGGCGCGCGGTCAGGGGCCGGCGCCCGATCCGCTTGCCGGGCAACAAACACCGGCTCCGCCGCAGCCGGACGCGCCGCCGCCAGACCCGAACCAGATGCGGTTGCCGGAAGGGCAATCGACGCTCCAGCTGCCGTCCACGCAGCAGCCCGCGCCGCGCACCGGCGCGCTCGGTCGCGCGGCAACCCCCGGCGGATCGCTTGGCGAGGCCCTGCGCAATCTCGATCGTTACGTGCAGCGCGACCAGTTCGAGAACGCGCAGGGCGGCGGCGCCTTCGGGCCGGCCATCCAGTTCGACACCAAGGGCGTGGAGTTCGGCCCGTGGATCCGCCGCTTCATCGCGCAGGTGAAGCGCAACTGGCTGATTCCGTACGCCGCGATGTCGATGAAGGGGCACGTCGTCGTCACCTTCAACGTCCACAAGGACGGGACGATCACCGATTTGCAGGTCGTCGGCGCCGTCGCCGGTGGCGGCGTTCAACAACGCCGCCTACGGCGCGCTCGCCTCGTCGAATCCGACGCCGCCGCTGCCGCCGGAGTATCCGTCGGACCAGGCGTTCTTCACCGTCACCTTCTTCTACAACGAAGAGCCGCAGTGAACCGGTCGCAGCAGATCGGCCTCGTGCTGCTAGCCATCCTGTTCGGGCTGTTCGTCCTCTATCGCCTCAGTGCCTGAACGGCTGGTCGTCGCGATTCTCGGCCCGACCGCCAGCGGCAAGAGCGCGCTGGCGCTGGCGCTGGCCGAGCGCTTCGGCGGCGAGATCATCAACTGCGACTCGACGGCGGTCTATCGCGGGTTCGACATCGGCACCGACAAGGTGTCGCTCGACGAACGCCGCGGCATTCCGCATCACCTGATCGACATCGCCGATCCTACCCAGGTCTACACCGCCGCGCAGTTCGCAGTGGATGCCGCGCGCGCCATCGGCGAGATCCAGGCGCGAGGCCACCTGCCGATTGTCGTCGGCGGCACGGGGCTCTACTATCGCGCGCTTACCCGCGGACTGTTTCCTGGGCCGCCAGCCGACGAGGCGCTGCGCGGACGGCTCGAGGCGATTGCCGACCGCCGCGGGCTGCCGTTCCTGCACCGCATGGTGAAGCGGGTCGATCCACCATCGGCCGAGCGCATCCTGCCGGGCGACCGCAAGCGCATGGTACGGGCGCTCGAAGTGTTCTTCCTCACCGGCGCGCCGCTGACGCAGCACTTCGCGAACACGGTATCGCCCCTCGCGGAGATGCCGGTGCTGGCGATCGGCGCTGCGCATTCCGTCGGTTCTCATCGCGGAGCGGACCGCGCGCCGCGTCGGCCTGCAGTTCGAGCGAGGGTTGATGGACGAGATCCGCGGCCTGCTGGCGAAGGGGGTGCCGGAGACGGCGCGTCCGTTCGGCGGACTCGTCTATCGTCAGGCGATGGAGTACCTGCACGGCGTGCGCGACGAGGCGGCGACGCGCGAGCTGATTGCGCGGGAGAACCGCCGCTACGCGAAGCGTCAGACGACCTGGTTCAAGAAAGAGCCTGATCTACAATGGTTCGAAGGGCCTGGCGAGTCTGCGGTGACCATCGCGGCGGTTGGCCAGCTCGTGGCCGAGCGCCTGGGAACAGCCGGCTGAAGCAGTCGTTGACACCGTGTCACACACATTCCCCCGCGTCATCGTCATCGTTCTCGACAGCGTCGGCATCGGCGAACTGCCCGATGCCTCGGTGTACGGTGATGAGGGCAGCAACACCCTCGGGAACATCCACCGGGTTGCGCCGCTCGCACTCCCGACGCTGCGGTCGCTCGGCCTGGGCCTCGTCGCGACGATTGGCGGCAGCGCCGCCGAGGCGACCCGCGCCGGTGCCTACGGCCGCATGGCCGAAGCGTCGCCGGCAAGGACTCGGTGACCGGGCACTGGGAGATGATGGGCATCGTGCTGGAGCGGCCCTTCCCGGTCTTCCCGCACGGCTTCGCGCCGGACATCATCGCCGAGTTCTCGCGCCTCACCGGCCGGGGCGTGCTCGGCAACAAGGCCGCGTCGGGCACGGCGATCATCGACGACCTCGGGCCCGAGCACATGCGGACGGGCGACTTCATCGTCTACACCTCCGCGGACAGCGTCTTCCAGATCGCCGCGCACGAGGAGATCGTGTCCGTCCCCGAGTTGTACCGCGCCTGCGAGATCGCCTACCGGCTGGTGGGCGAGGGGCTCGGCGTCGGACGGGTCATCGCGCGGCCGTTCGTCGGGCAACCGGGCGCGTTCACGCGCACGTCCAACCGTCACGACTACGCGCTGCCGCCATCGGGCGTCACCTTTCTCGATCGTGCGACGGCTGCCGGTGTTCCGGTCGTCGCCATCGGCAAGATTCAGGACCTGTTCGCCGGCAAGGGCATCAGTCGTGCGCTGCACACCGCCAACGACAACGAGGGCATGGACCACGTGGTTGCCGAACTCGCACGGACACCGTCCGGGTTCATCTTCGCGAACCTGGTCGACTTCGACACGCAGTACGGGCACCGCAACGATCCGGGCGGCTACGCGGCCAACCTCGAACGGTTCGACGTCCGCCTCGCCGATCTGCTGCCGCGCCTGCAACCGGACGATCTGCTCGTCGTGACCGCGGACCACGGCAACGATCCGACGACGCCGAGCACCGACCACGCGCGCGAGTATGTGCCGCTGCTGGCCACCGGCCGGCGCACCGCCCGGCACGTGAATTTGGGGACACGCAGCACCTTTGCCGATATCGGGCAGACGCTGACCGAAAATTTCGCGCTCAGCCCGTTGCCGCACGGCAGCAGCTTCCTTCGTGAGATCATCGGCGGATGACTATCCGGGAGCAGCTGGAGCAACGCGAGCTGGAGATTCTCGCGCCGCAGGCGGCGAAGGCCGCCGACTCGCGAGGGCGCCTGCGGCCCGAAGCGGAAGACGACGTGCGACCGGCGTTCCAGCGCGATCGCGACCGCATCATCCACTGCAAGGCGTTCCGCCGGCTGAAACACAAGACGCAGGTCTTCTTCGCTCCGACCGGTGACCACTACCGCACGCGCCTCACCCACACACTGGAGGTGTCGCAGATTGCGCGCACCATCGCCAAGGTGCTGCGCCTGCACGAAGAACTGACCGAGGCAATCGCGCTCGGGCACGATCTCGGGCACACACCGTTCGGCCATGCTGGCGAGCGCGTGATCGACGCGCTGATGCCGGACGGCTTCAACCACTACGAGCAAAGCCTGCGTGTCGTCGATCAGCTCGAGAACAACGGCCAGGGGCTGAACCTCAGCTGGGAGGTGCGCGATGGCATCGCCAAGCACTCGAAGGGGAAGTCGGGCGCGCCGGTCGGCATGGCGCCAGAACTGCGATCAAGCACGATCGAGGGGCAGATCATGCGAGTCGCCGACCTGATTGCCTACGTCAACCACGACATCGACGATGCCATCCGCGCGGAAATCCTGAGCGCGGACGACCTCCCGGCAGGACCAGTTGCCGTGCTGGGCACCACGTCGTCTGCACGCATCAGCACACTGGTGAAGGATGTGGTGACCGAGTCGACGAACGGCGGCCTCACTGAAATTCGGATGAGCGATCGGGTGCTCGAGGCGCTGCTCGCCATCCGAGGCTTCCTGTTCGAGGCGGTCTACGAGAACAACGTGGCTACGGCTGAGTTCAGGAAGGCGTCCGACATCCTCTCCGGACTGTGGGAAAAGGTGCGCGAGCGCCCGTCCGAGTTCCTCGATCTTCGGACCGTCGAACAGGAGGGGCTCGATGCCGCGACGCGCGATTTCATCGCTGGCATGACCGACCGTTACGCGGTCCGCCTCTTCGAGCAGCTCTACATCCCGAAGCCCTGGACCATCGACTGAACCCGTAGCGAGGGCCACTGGAGACATATGCCCCAAACGGCCGCAATCAGGGCCGTGGATGGTATATTGAGTAGTTCATGCTCTCGCTGAAACTCGCGAAGATCAGGACCGCCGAGGAACACTTCGAGCAGGTCTATCAGCCCGAGGCGCTCGGGTCCGCTGACGATGCGTACACCGTTGTGACGCCCGTCTCCCTGATCCTCGACATCCACAAGGACAAGGACAGGTTCCACCTTGTGGGGCGCGTGAAAACCACCCTCGGGTTGCCGTGCAGTCGGTGCCTCGAGCCCTTCACGATCGACGTGGACGCGCCGTTCGACCTTCGCTACCAGCCGCTTGCCCCGCACCAGGGGCCGAGCGAGAGGGAAGTGGCGGTCGCCGACCTGGACACGGCATTCTACGAGAACGACGAGATCGACCTTGGGCAGTTGATGGGCGAGCAGTTCTACCTGTCGCTGCCGATGAAGCCGTTGTGCAAGGACGACTGCAAGGGGCTCTGTTCCAACTGCGGGACGAACTGGAACAAGGCGACGTGCGACTGCAATACCCAGTGGGAAGACCCGCGCCTCGCGGCGCTTCGGGCTCTGAAGAAAGAATCCTAAGACGATGCCTAATCCAAAGCGACGACACTCGAAGACGCGCACGGCGAAGCGCCGCACGCACGATGCCCTCACGGCTGCCGGTCTCAGCGAATGCCCCCAGTGCCACGAGCCGAAGGCGCCCCATCGCATTTGCGCCAAGTGCGGCTACTACCGCGCCCGTCAGGTGCGAGCGGTTCCCGAGGAGTAGACTCCCGACCTGATGATCTGGATCGCCGTCGACGCCATGGGTGGCGACACGGCGCCGGGGCTCATCGTTGACGGTGCCCTGGCCGCCGCCCGCCACCTCGATCTCGGGGTTGTGCTTGTCGGACCGGTTTCGCGACTCGAAGCCCAGGTCGAACGGCGCGCCATCGGGATCGAGGCGTCGAAGGTGCGCTTCGTGGAAGCCGGGGCGGTGATCGACATGGTCGAGTCGCCCTCTGCCGCCCTCCGTCGCAAGCCGAACGCCTCCGTCAAGGTTGCGGCCGATCTTGTGGCACGTGGTGAGGCTGCCGCGCTCTTCAGCGCCGGGCATACCGGCGCCACGGTGATGGCTGCGCACGGATCGTTCGGCATGATTGCCGGCGTCGACCGTCCGGCGCTGGCCGCCACCATCCCGACGAAAGGGCGCCCGGCGATCCTGCTCGACGTGGGAGCCAGTGTCGAGTGCCGTCCCGCACACCTGCTGCAGTTCGCGGTGATGGGCAGCGTCTACGCGCGTGTCGCATTCGGCATGGACGAACCGCGGGTCGGCCTGTTCTCCATCGGCGAGGAAGCCAGCAAGGGCAACGACCTGACGCGGGAGGCACATCGTCTGCTGAAGGATGGCGCTGCCGTCAAGTTCATCGGCAACGTCGAGGCGCGCGACGTCTACAGCGGCGACGCCGACGTGATTGTCTGCGACGGGTTCACCGGGAACGTC
The DNA here is from genome assembly GCA_963722395.1 of uncultured Acidobacteriota bacterium. Classification (GTDB taxonomy): domain Bacteria; phylum Acidobacteriota; class Vicinamibacteria; order Vicinamibacterales; family CAVVIG01; genus CAVVIG01. The sequence goes on from CAVRLS010000004.1 coordinate 663,549, forward strand.
GCGCTGAAGATCAGCGAGGGGCTGGTGGACATCATCGAGAGCCTGCTGCGGGAAGAACTGTCGAGCACCATCACGATGCGCGTCGGGTCGCTCCTGACGCAACGGGCGCTGCGGCACTTCAAGCGCCGGGTCGACTACTCGGAGTACGGAGGCGCGCCGCTCCTCGGGGTGGCGGGCATCACCATCGTCGGACACGGACGGTCGAGCGCGAAGGCGGTGCGCAACGCGGTCGCGATGGCATACCGGTTCGCCTCGGGACAGTTCATCCAGCGCGTCGAGCGCGACATCGCCGTCGCCGCGGTACCTCACCCGTGATCGCATTCATCTTTCCCGGACAGGGCTCGCAGAAGGTCGGCATGGGCAAGGCGCTGGCCGAGGCCCACGCCATTTGCCGTGAGACGTTCGAGGAGGCTGACGCCGCGCTCGGCGAGTCGCTCAGCCGCCTCTGCTTCGAGGGTCCCGATGACCAGCTCACGCTGACCGAGAACACGCAGCCGGCCATCCTGGCGGTCAGCGTCGCAGCCTACCGTCTGGCCGCATCGCTCGGCATCCAACCCGCGTTCGTCGCCGGCCACAGCCTCGGCGAGTACTCCGCCAACGTCGCCGCCGGCACGATGGCGTTCGCCGACGCGCTGCGCATCGTGCGCCGCCGCGGCCGCTACATGCAGGAGGCGGTGCCGGTGGGCACGGGTGCCATGGCCGCCGTGCTTGGCCTCGACGCCGACCTTGTCGCGCAGGCGTGCGCGGAAGCGGCGCAGGGCGATGTCGTGAGCCCGGCGAACATGAACGGCGCCGGTCAGGTGGTGATCGCGGGTGCGACAGCCGCGGTGGCCCGGGCGGGCGAGCGCGCGAAGGCCCTCGGTGCGAAGCGGGTCATTCCGCTGTCTGTGAGCGCCCCTTTCCACTGTGCGCTGATGAAGCCGGCCGAAGCGCGGCTGGCTCCCGAACTGCGTGCGCTCCAGACATCGGACCCGCGGGTGCCGATCGTCGCAAACGTCGACGCCGAGCCGAAGCGCACCGCGGCCGACGCCATCGAGGCGCTGGTGGCGCAGGTGTCGTCGCCGGTGCGCTGGGAGGACGTGGTGCGCCGCCTTGCGTCGGATGGCGTCACCACGTATGTTGAGGTCGGCCCCGGCACGGTGCTGAGCGGGCTGGTGCGCAAGATCCAGCGCGACGCAACCGTCCGCGAACCTCGGTACAGCCCGACGATCTGGCCGGCCTCGAGGCCCTGCGGTCCTGACATGTTCCAGCTGACCGGAAAGATTGCGCTGGTTACCGGCGCGTCTCGCGGCATCGGCCGCGCGATTGCGTTGAACCTCGCGAAACAGGGTGCCGTGGTCCTTGCTGCCGCCCGCGGCGACAACGCGGCCCAGACCGTGGCCGCGATCATCGAGGCCGGAGGCCGCGCCGAGGCCGTGTCGGTCGATGTGACCGACTCCGCGGCGCTCGAGGCGCTGCCGCCGTCGATCGTCGCGACGCACGGACGCCTCGACATCCTGGTCAGCAACGCCGGCATCACCCGCGACCAGCTGCTCATGCGCATGAAGCGTGAGGACTGGGACGCGGTCATCGCCACCAACCTCACCGCCACGTTCACGCTGACACAGGCGGCCATGCGGCCGATGCTGAAGCAGCGCGGCGGTCGCATCATCGCCGTCAGCTCGGTGGTCGGGCAGATGGGGAACGCCGGGCAGACCAACTACGCGGCGTCGAAGGCCGGCCTGATCGGCTTCGCGAAGGCGCTGGCGCGCGAAGTGGCGTCGCGCGACATCACGGTCAACGTCATCGCACCGGGCATGGTCGATACCGACATGACGCGGGCGATCACCGAGAAGGCGCAGGTCGACTGGAGCACGCAGATTCCGCTCGGACGTCTCGGCAGCGTCGATGACATCGCGTCGGCCGCCTGCTTTCTTGCATCAGACGAGGCAGCGTATATTACAGGGCACGTTCTTGCCGTCAACGGCGGCATGTACATGTAGTCAGGCAAGCGAACTCGTGGGCTGGAAGGCCCGATTGACGTGTGGTTTCGACAGGAGGAATTGAATGGCGGTCGCCGATAAGGTCAAGAGCATCATCGTGGAGCAGCTTGGGCGTCGACGAGGAAGAAGTGACTCCGGATGCGTCGTTCGTCGACGATCTCGGCGCGGATTCGCTCGACACCGTCGAGCTGGTCATGGCGTTCGAAGAAGAGTTCGGTATCGAGATCCCCGACGAGGACGCCGAGAAGATCACCCGCGTGAAGGAAGCCGTCGAGTACATCGAGTCGCACGGCAAGAAGAAGTAGTCGCCCGCAGGCCATCGTCTGCGTCGGAACGGCAACTGGACCTCATAGGAGAATCGTGAGTAATCGGCGAGTCGTGGTCACGGGCATTGGCCTGGTGTCGTCGCTCGGCATCGGGACCGACGCCAACTGGAAGAACCTGCTGGCCGGGCAAGTCCGGTGTGTCGCGAATCACCAAGTTCGACGTCACGGGCTACGCGGCGCAGATCGCCGGGGAGGTCCAGGGCTTCGACCCGCTCAACTGGATCGAGAAGAAAGAGGTCAAGAAGATGGACCTCTTCATCCAGTTCGCCATCGCGGCAGCGCAGTTCGCCATGGACGATTCGAAGCTGCAGATCACCGACGAGAACGCCGAGGAAGTCGGGGCGTTCATCGGCTCCGGAATCGGCGGCTTCAGCACGATTGAACGGGAGCACATCGCGCTGCTCGAGGGTGGTCCCCGCAAGATCTCGCCCTTCTTCATCCCGTCCGCCATCATCAACCTGGCGGCGGGCCAGGTGTCGATCCGCTTCGGCGCCAAGGGACCGAACCTCGCCACCTGCACTGCCTGCACCGCGTCGGCCCACGCGATCGGCGACGTCGTACGAGATCATCCGGCGCGGCGACGCGCTCGCGATGATCGCCGGCGGCTCGGAGGCGGCCATCACGCCGATGAGCGTCGGCGGCTTCGCCGCGCTGCGGGCGCTCTCCACGCGCAACGACGATCCGGGCAGCGCCTGCCGCCCGTTCGACAAGGAGCGCGACGGTTTCGTCATCGGTGAAGGCGCGGGCGTGGTCGTCCTCGAGGAACTCGAGCATGCTCAACGCCGCGGCGCGCCGATCTTTGCCGAGGTGGTCGGCTACGGCCTCTCTGGCGACGCGTACCACATGACCGCGCCGTCCGAAGACGGCGACGGTGGCCGGCGCGCGATGGCCATGGCGGTCCGCAAGGCCGGCATCCGCCCCGACGAGGTCGACTACATCAACGCCCACGGCACCTCCACGCCGTACAACGACAAGCTCGAGACGCTCGCCATCAAGCGCTGCTTCGGCGACCATGCCAGGAAGCTGGCCGTGTCGTCGACCAAGTCGATGACCGGACACCTGCTCGGCGGCGCCGGCGGACTCGAAGCCGGCATCACCGCCCTCGCCGTCCACCACCAGGTCGCCCCGCCGACGATCAACCTCGAGAACAAGGACGAGGAGTGCGACCTCGACTACGTGCCGCATACCGCACGCCAGATGCCGATTCGCTACGCCCTGTCGAACTCGTTCGGCTTCGGCGGCACCAACGCATCGCTGCTCTTCAAGAAGTACGACGAGTAGCGCGGCGTTGCGAGCAAGTCAGATTGCAGATTTCAGATTGTCCGGAAAGACCGATGATCGATGTGTGCCGCACAGACCCGTGCAAACTGCATTCTGAATGCTGAACTCCGCATTCCAGGGAGCGCCGTTCGCCATGAAGATCGCCGTCTGCGTCAAGCAGGTTCCCACCCGCGACTGGCAGCCGAAGCTCACCGACGATCGCACCTGGATCCGCGAGCAGGACGCCACCTACGAGATGAACGAGCCGGACGCTTACGCGCTCGAAGAAGCGCTGCGGCTGAAGGAGAAGCTCGGCGGTGAGGTGGTGGTCTGTTCCGCTGGACCGACCCGTGTGGCGCAGGTGCTGCGTGAGGCGCTCGCTCGCGGTGCCGACCGCGCCATTCATGTGCAGGACGATGGGCTGGCATCGGGGGATGCGTTCGTGGTCGCCGGCGCCCTCGCCGGGGCGATGAAGGACGAAGCGTTCGACCTGGTGCTCACCGGGTTGCAGTCCGATGACCAGGGCTTCGCCCAGACCGGCGTCATCCTCGCCGAACTGCTCGGCTTCAGTCACGCCACGATCGTCATGGAAGTGCGGGCCGACCCCCGACAGGCTCGGGTCAGGCGGGTCTGCGGGTCAAGCGCGAACTCGAAGGCGGCTGGTTCCAGTGGGTGACGCTGCCCACACCTGCCGTGCTCACCATCCAGAGCGGCATCAACCAGCTGCGCTACGCGACGCTCAAGGGGATCATGGCGGCGAAGAAGAAGGAGGTTCGCACTTCCGAACCGTCGTCACCGGTGACGCCGCACCAGCAGATCGTCAGCCTCTACGTTCCGGCGAAGTCGAAGAAGACGCAGCTGATCGACGGCCCGCCCGCCGAGGCCGCGAAGGCGCTCGTTGCCCGCCTGCGCGATGATGCGCGGGTGATTTGAGGAGACGCCGATGATTCTGGTCATTGCCGAGCAGCGCGACGGACGTCTCAACCGCGCCTCGTGGGAGGCGATCGCCGGCGCACAACAAATTGCCAACGCCGCGAGCGAACCGATCGTCGTCGCCATCCCCGGCGACGTCCTGGCTGACGCCGCGAACGAACTGGCTGCCGCGGCTGTGGCCGAGGTCGTGACCGTAGACCTCGCCGGCGCTCGCGTCGTACACCGCCGACGGCTACACTGCCGCGCTGCACGCCGCCATCACCGAACTCGCGCCCGCGACCATCGTGCTGCCGCACACCTACCAGACACGCGACTTCGCGCCGAAGCTTGCCGCACGGCTCGACCGCGCCATCATCACCGACGTGACCGCGGTGAAGGCGGACAGCGGCCGGACCCTGTTCGTGCGGCCGATGTTCCAGGGAAAGCTGACGGCGGACGTGGCCCCGCTGGGTCCGGTGCCGCACCTCATTACCTTCCAGATTGGCGCCTATCGCCCAGATGCCGCGGTTCGCGGCGTCGCGCCGGCCCCGGTGCGCGCCCTTGCCGTGGCGGTGGACGCCGACGCCATTCGCCAGAAGCCGGACGCGCCATTCCAGGAGGCGCGCCAGGCGGTGGACCTGTCGCAGGCCGAACGGATCGTGTCGGTGGGACGCGGTATCAAGGAACAGGCGAACATCGAGCTCGCAAAGGAACTGGCCGCGGCGCTCGGCGCGGAACTCGCCGCGTCACGCCCGATCTGCGACGCCGGGTGGCTGCCGATGGAACGGCAGGTGGGTAGCTCGGGGCAGACCGTCGCACCGAAGCTGTACCTCGCGCTTGGCATCTCCGGCGCCATTCAGCACCTCGTCGGCATGAAGGGTTCCAGCACCATCGTTGCCATCAACAAGGACCCGGACGCGCCTATCTTCGAGGTAGCCGACTACGGCATCGTCGGCGACCTGTTCGAGGTGGTGCCGGCGCTCATCGCGGCACTCAAGAGCTAGCCGCGTCGTACCAGCCGCGGGCGCGTTACGCCATAATTGCCCGTGATGGAGACGCTGCTGCTCTGGGTGCTCGTGCTCGGGTTTGTCGGTGCGTTCGCGGCACAGGTGGCGACTCGGGTCAGGCTGATCGCCTCGGCTCCCAACACGTTCTCCACCGCCGACACGGGCGCTCGCCTCGCCCGATTTCTCACCGACGTCGTCGCGCAGCGCCGGACCATCGTCGAGCGTCCGTGGGCAGGCGTCGCGCACGCCTTCGTGTTCTGGGGCTTCATCGCGTTCGGCGGCTACACCGCGGTCGAATTCCTGGCCGGACTGGGCATCGCCGACCTGACCCACACCGCCGCGTTTGGGTTCTACCGGGCCGTGCTGACGCCATTCGCGGTCGCGGTGCTGTGCGGCATCGTTTTCCTGATGATCCGCCGGGGCATCGTCCGTCCGCCAGCCCTGGGTACGCATGTGTCGGCCGAGTCGATCCTGATCGGCCTGTTCATCACCACGCTGATGGTGACGTTCCTGCTCACCTGGAGGCTCGATGAGGCTTCGACGCTGGGACGTGCCAACTGGTGGCTGCACTCCGTCGTCATCCTCGCGTTTCTCGCGCTGATTCCCGCCTCGAAGCACTTTCACCTCGTGCTGTCGCCATTCACCGTCTTCCTGAAGTCGCCCGAACTTGGCAATGTGCCGAACCTCGATTTCGAGAAGGAACAGGTCGGGCTCGAGACGCTGAAGGACGTCGGCAGCAAGACCGTGCTGGATGCGTTCACCTGCGTCGAGTGCGGACGCTGCCAGGTGAACTGCCCGGCGTGGGGGGCAGGACAGGAACTGAATCCGAAGGCCATCATTCTCCAGACACAGGCCGGCCTCCTCGGCAAGCCAGGCGAGACGAAGCTCGTCGACCTGTACAGCGAGAAGGTGCTGTGGCAGTGCACCACGTGTGGGGCGTGCGAGAACCAGTGCCCGGTCGGTATCGAACACCTGCCGCTCCTCATCGGGGCGCGCCGCGGCCTGGTCTCGAACGGCGAGGCGCCGGAGTACCTGGGCGCGATGTACAACAACCTCGAGCGGCGCTCGAATATCTGGGGGCTGTCGTACGATCAGCGCCAGAAGTTCGTTGACGCCGCCACGCTCGAGATCTTCGACCCGCGGAAGCACGACATCCTCGTGTGGCTCGGATGCGCTGGCGCCTTCGAAGCCGACTTCCAGAAGTCGCTTCGCTCGATGTTCGAGATCCTGCGCGCGAAGCGGGTCACCTTTGGCGTGCTCGCGAAGGAACGGTGCACGGGCGATGCGGCGAAGCGGACCGGCAACGAGTACCTGTATCAGGAGTTGGCGGCGGCAAACATCGAGGACCTGAAGACCGCGTCGCCGAAGACCATCCTGACGTCGTGCCCGCACTGCGTGAAGACAATCGGCGAGGACTACCGCAAGTTCGGCTACACCGTGAACATCGTGCACTCGTCGGTGTTCATCGAGGAGCTGACGCGGCAGGACCTGCGGGCGTCGGACAGTCGCGAGTCGGTGACCTACCACGACCCGTGTTATCTCGGGCGCTACGCCCGTACGACCAATGAGCCCCGGGCGTTGCTGGAGCGGTTCGGCGCCGACATCCGGGAACCGGAACGCAACCGGGAGAATCCGTACTGCTGTGGCGCGGGTGGCGGCCTGCTGTTCGAAGACACTGACGCCGAGCCGGGCACGCGCATCTCCGATGTGCGCTTCAGGCAACTGCACGAGACCGGTGCCGGCACGGTGGTTACCGCATGTCCGTTCTGCTCGATCATGCTCAAGGGGGCGCAATCGAGCGCGCCAGAAGCCAACGTGCAGTTCGTCGACCTCATGACGTTCGTCAACGGCCGCCTGCAGAAGCGATCGCCACAGCCGTGACAGCGCCGACCGCAAGCTGGCGCGACTCGCGCCGCAAACGTGCCGAAGCTGCCGCAATCTCCAGCGTCGGCTACCGTGTCATTGCCGCGCTCGGCGCGACGCTGCGCTGGAAAACCGAAGGGTTCGAGCACTTCGACGCCATCCGCGCCGCCGGCCACCAGCCGATCATGTCGTTCTGGCACGGCCGCATCCTGCCAGCCACCTACTACTTCCGCCGTCGTGGCATCGTCGTCATCACCAGCGAGAACTTCGACGGCGAGTGGATCGCCGGGATCATCGAGCGTTTCGGCTACGGCACGTCCCGGGGCTCGTCGTCTCGGGGCGGGGCGCGCGCGCTGCTGCAGATGTCGCGTGACCTGGCCGCAGGCCGTCCGGCCGGATTCACGGTTGACGGTCCGCGCGGGCCGGCGCGCATCTGCGCAGCCAGGCGCCGTGTGGCTGGCGAAGGCCTCCGGGCACCCGGTGCTGCCGTTCCACTGCGAAGTCGGATCGTGCCTGGACGATGCGCAGCTGGGACCGCACGCAGGTGCCGAAGCCGTTCGCGACGGTGGCGATCAGCATCGGCGAACCGTTCTACGTGCCGCGCAGCGCCAGCGCCGACGAAGTGGAGCAGTACCGGCAGCGTCTCGATGCGGCGCTCGTGGCGGCCGAGACCCGCACGAAGCTGATGTTGGCGGAACGGTCGTCGTAGCTGCGCACCGTACGTGCCACTAGCCATTAGCCATTGGCAATTGGCAGTGGTTAGACTCTTTTCATGAGCTTGATTATTGTCACCTCCGAGCGGTTCGCCGAGCACATGACCCCGCCCGGACATCCGGAAGCGCCCGACCGCGCGGAAGTGATGGACGTGGTGGCCGGCGAGTGGCGCGCTCGTGGCGGCGAGGTGGTGGCGCCGCGCGAGGCGTCGCGCGAGCAACTGGCGCGCGTGCATGCCGCCGACCACCTGCGGCGCATGGCCGAGACCGCGGGCATCTCGGTGGCGCTCGACCCCGATACCTATCACCTCGCCCGACACCTGGGAGGTGGCACTGCTGTCGGCCGGCGCGGCCGTGGATGCGGTGGAGCGGGTGATGGGCGGGCCGCACAAGCGGGCGCTCGTGCTGTCACGTCCCCCTGGGCACCACGCCGAGCACGACCGCGCCATGGGCTTCTGTTTCTACAACAACGTGGCGGTAGCCGCCGCGCATGCCCGCAGCCTCGGCGCCCGTCGCGTCGCCATCGTCGATGTCGACGTCCACCACGGCAACGGCACGCAGCACATCTTCGAGAACGAACCGGAAGTGCTCTACATCTCGGTGCACCAGTTTCCGTACTACCCCGGCACCGGCGCAGCGGACGAGATTGGTTTCGGGGCAGGGGCCGGACGTCACGGTGAACCTGCCGCTCGAGGCCGGTGCAACCGACGACGACTACAGGCTGGTGTTCGACCAGGTGGTGTTGCCGGTGCTGACCCAGTTCGGGCCGGACATCGTGCTGGTGTCGGCCGGCTTCGATGCGCACGAGCGCGATCCACTCGGCGGCGCGCGCCTCACCACGCCGGCGTTCGCGGCCATGACCGCGGCGCTGCGCGGCGTCGCCGAGCGCTGCTGCGACGGCCGGCTCGTGGCGGTCACCGAGGGAGGGTACGACCTTCGGGCGCTTGGCGACTGCCTGCGCGGGGTCATCGACGTGCTGGCCGCAGAGGCGGCCCCGCCGGTGAACTGGCCCCAGGCATCGGTGGCCTCGTCGCGCGGTCGCGCCGCCGTGACCCAGACAACAGCGGCCCTGACCCGCTACTGGACGTTCTGAGTCCACCTGAAGGTGGACACTACGACAGTCAGCCGCGGGCCGGTCGTAGTGTCCGCCGCTGTCGGGTCCGCCCTTGTAGTGCCGGTCGTTGTAGTGTCCGCCTTTAGGCGGACCTCCTGCCGTTCTGTACAATGGCCCGACGCCCCTATGACTGAGTACAAGCCGCAGCAACTCGACAAGAAATGGCAGCAGCAGTGGACCGACAGCCGGGCCTTCGAAGTTGAGGCCGACGAGTCGAAGCCCAAGTTCTACTGCCTGGAGATGTTTGCGTACCCGTCGGGGCATGCGCACGTCGGCCACGTCCGCAACTACATCATTGGCGACATCGCCGCGCGGATGAAGCGGATGCGCGGGTTCAACGTGCTGCATCCGTTCGGGTGGGACGCCTTCGGCCTGCCGGCCGAGAACGCGGCCATCAAGACCGGCACGCACCCCGAGACGTCCACGTTCGGCAACATCAGCCACATGAAGGGGCAGCTCCAGCGGCTGGGCATCAGCTATGCCTGGGAGCGTGAGTTCGCCACCTGCACGCCCGATTACTACAAGTTCAACCAGTGGATCTTCCTGAAGATGTTCGAGCGCGGTCTGGCCTACCGCAAGCGCTCGACCATCAACTGGTGCCCAAGTCGACAACACCGTGCTCGCGAACGAACAGGTGGTGGACGGCGCCTGCTGGCGCTGCGGCACGACGGTCGTCGCACCGCGACCTCGAGCAGTGGTTCTTCAGGATCACCGCCTATGCCGACGAGCTGCTGGCCGGCCTCGAGACGCTGACCGAATGGCCCGAGAAGGTCGTGGTGATGCAGCGGAACTGGATCGGCCGCTCCGAAGGGGCCCGTCTCACGTTCCCCGTGGCGAAGGCCGACATCGGCATCGAGATCTTCACGACGCGCATCGACACCATCTACGGCGCGACCTTCGTGCTGCTGGCGCCCGAGCACCCGCTCGTCGACCGATTCGCGGCGGAGAGCGACGATCCGGCCGCCTTCAACGAGAAGGTGCGGCAGTTCCGCACGCTCGATCGCGAGGCGCGCCTCACCGGCGCCATCGAGAAGGAAGGGTTCGACACCGGCCGTACCGCGCTGAACCCGTTCACGGGGCAGGAAGTGCCGATCTGGGTCGCGAACTTCGTGCTGGCTGAGTACGGCACCGGCGCCATCATGGCCGTGCCGGCGCACGATCAGCGCGACTTCGAGTTCGCGCGCAAGTACGGGCTGCCGGTTCGCATCGTCGTCAGGGCCGAGGACGATGCCCGTTCCGCGGACGAGCTGACCGAGGCCGCCCCTGGCGCGGGGCGCCTGGTCGATTCGGGTGAATACACGGGCGCCGACACACCAGCCGTGATCTCGCGCATGATCGCCGACGCTGCAGGTGCGTGGCATCGGCAGCGGGGAAGTGCAGTACCGCCTGAAGGACTGGGGTATCTCGCGCCAGCGCTACTGGGGCACCCCCATTCCGGTGATCTACTGCGAGAAGGACGGCGTCGTCGCCGGTGCCGTACGAGGAGTTGCCGGTAGAACTGCCGCGATGACGCAGTTCACCGGTCGCGGCGATTCGCCGCTGGCGCAGGTGTCGGAGTTCGTGAATTGCACCTGCCCGAAGTGCGGCGGGCCGGCACGCCGCGAAACCGACACGATGGACACGTTCGTCGACTCGTCGTGGTACTTCCTGCGGTTCTGCGATCCGAAGAACGCCGATTTGCCGTTCGTCGCCGGAAGCCGCGAAGTACTGGATGCCGGTCGACTTCTACAGCGGCGGCGTCGAGCACGCGATTCTGCACCTGCTGTACTCGCGCTTCTTCACGCGCGTCCTTCGCGACGTCGGGCTGCTCACGTTCGACGAGCCGTTCAAGCGCCTGCTGACGCAGGGCATGGTGCTGAAGGACGGCGCCGTGATGTCGAAGTCGAAGGGCAACGTCGTCGACCCCGACACGATGCTCGAGAAGTACGGCGCCGACGCGCTGCGGCTCTACGTCATGTTCGTCGCGCCGCCCGAGAAGGAGGTCGAGTGGAGCGATGCCGGGCTCGAGGGAAGCTTCCGGTTCCTGCTCCGCGTCTGGCGCCTGGTCGATCACTGGGCCGAGACGGTGGCTGGCGAAGGCATTCCAGCCTGCGGTGACGACTGCAACGATGCCGAGCGGGCCGCTGCGGCGCAAGACGCACGACACCATCCGCCGCGTCACGGTCGACATCGAAGAGCGCATGAACCTGAACACCGCCGTCTCGTCGATGATGGAGCTGGTGAACGAGCTCTACACCTTCAGCGCAGCGACGCCGCATGGCGCGCCGTCGCGCGACGCGGTCGCCGGCCGGCATCGAGCGGCGTGCAGACGATTGCCGTCGCTGCGCGAGGCGCATCGACGCGCTGGTCGTGATGCTGTCGCCGTTCGCGCCGCACACGGCGGAAGAGCTCTGGCTGATGCTCGGGCACACCGAGGGGCTGACGCGGGCGCCGTGGCCGACGTTCGACGCGAACGTGGCGAAGGCGGACGAGGTGGTCGTGCCCGTTCAGGTGAACGGCAAGGTGCGGGCGCGCCTCACGGTGCCGGCCGACCTGCCGGAAGACGAGCTGCGCGAGCGCGTGCTCGCCGACGCCGCCGTGAAGGCGCATACCGACGGCAAGACCATCCGCAAGGTGGTGATCGCCAAGGGCCCGCTCGTCAGCGTGGTGGTCTCATGAGCGATTGTCAAGGGCGCCGCCAGTTCCTGCGCACGGCCGGCACGTCGGCGCTGGGCGTGTGCGCCGGCGTCCTGCTCCGGCTGCGGCTACTCGCTGGCCGGCCGTGGCTCGTTCCTGCCGGACTACATCAAGATCGATCGGCGTACCGACGTTCGTGAACCGCACGACGATCTTCAATCTCGAGACGCAGATGACCGACAAGGTGCGGTCGGAGTTCATCGGCCGCGGCAAGTACCGATCGTGCCGGACACGACCAGAACGTCGACGCGCTGCTCACCGGCGAAGTGACCGGCGTGAACATCGCGCCGACTCAGCTTCACGAACCAGCAGCTCGCGTCGCGCTACACCATCACGATGTCGGCACGCGTCGAGCTGCGCGACGCAGCGCGAGAACAAGGTGCTCTGGGAGAATCCGAGCCTCGTATTCCGGCAGGAGTACGAAGCCCATCGGCGGCCAGACCGCGACCGATCCGACCGCCTTCTTCGGCCAGGACCAGAACGCGCTCGATCGCATGACGACCGAGTTCGCGCGCTCCATCGTCAGCGCCATCCTCGAGGCGTTCTGACGATGGCTGTCGTGACTCCCGCAGCCGTGCGGAAGCAGATTCAGTCGGGCAACGTCGACCCGATCTATCTCCTGCAGGGTGAGGACGAGGTCGAGAAGTCGGGGCTCGCGCACGAGTTCGAGGAACTGGTCGAAGAGGAGCTGCGCGCCTTCAACGTCGAGCGCATCCACGCCGGCGACGATCACTAACGGCGAGAAGCTGGCAACGGCGGTCTCTGTCGCTCGTCGGCTGCCGTGCGCACCCTGCCGATGATGGCGCCGCGGCGCGTCGTCATCGTGCTGCAGGCGCAGTCGATGCTGGTGCCGAAGCGCGAGAGCGATGCCGCCACCCGGGCACTCGAGGAACTCGAAGGCCTGCTCAAGAAGCCGGACCCGCAGACCACGCTGGTGCTGGTCGCGGGAACGCTCGACAAGCGCAGCCGCATCTACAAGCTGCTCGCGAAGCAGGCGACGCTGGTCGAGTGCGGTGTCCTCGAGAGCGTCGACGATGCGGAGCGGTGGGTGGCGAATCGTGTCGCGGGTGCGGCGATGAAGATCGAACCGGCCGGCGCGCGGCTGATGGCCGAGCGCTGCGGCACCGACGTGAAGCGGCTACGGAACGACGTCGACCGGCTGCTGCTCTACGCGCTCGGGCAGAAGACGATCACGCTGGATGATGTGCGGCAGATCGTCGGGCCGGCTGCACTCCAGGATGACTGGGCGATGGCCAATGCGATCGAAGCAGGGGATGGCAAGACGGCGCTGCGTCAGCTGGCGCTGATGCTCGATGCCGGTGCGCCGCCGGAGACAGGTGCTCGGACAGCTCGGATGGCTGGTACGAACGAAGTTTCCGCTGCAGGTGCCCGCGATGGTCAGGCCTGCGGTACGACGCGCTGTTCCGCACCGACCTCGACCTGAAGCGGTCGGCGGGTGAGCCGCGGGTGTTGCTGGAGCGGTTGGTGGTGGAGTTGTGTGCGCGCGGCGCCGGCCGACCTTCACAGGGCGGCGGCGCCAGGCGCTACTGAACGCGGTATCAGGCGCGGGCGGCCGCGATACGCGTCGTGAGCCGCGACTTGTAGCGGCCCGCCGCGTTGCGGTGGATGATGCCCTTGGTCGCCATCTTGTCGATGAGCGAAATGGTCTGCTTCAGCGCGCCTTCGGCGGCCGTCACATCCTTGCCGTCGATCGCGACGCGAATGCTCTTGAGCGCGCCACGCAGGCGCGAACGGAACTGACGGTTGTGCTCGCGGTTGTTGAGACTCTGCCGATGCGCTTTCAGCGCGGATTCATGCGATGCCACGTAATTCGGTCCTCCGGAACCCCTAATCGTAGCACACCACATGGGAATTACAGTCGAGGGGTTACGACGAACCTACGGGTCCGTAACCGCCGTGGCCGACCTCTCCTTCACGGTCGCTCCGGGTGAAATTGTCGGGTTGATTGGGCCGAACGGGGCCGGCAAGACCACGACGCTGCGGTGTTTGGCCGGCATCCTCCGGCCGTCGGGGGGGCGCATCATCTTGGGCGGACTCGACACAGCACAGCGTCCGCTCGAGGCGCGGCAGCAGCTGGCGTTCATGCCGGACGAGCCGCACCTCTTCGAATACCTGACCGTCAACGAGCACCTGCGGCTGGTCGGCCGCATCTACGGCGTCACAGACATCGACGCGAGGACGGCGCCGCTGCTGGATGAATTGGAACTGGTCGGCAGGGAACGGCTCCTGCCAGCCGAGCTGTCGCGCGGCATGCGCCAGAAGGTGGTGATCGCCTGCGGGCTGGTGCGCAACCCGCCCGTGCTGCTCTTCGACGAGCCGCTGACCGGGCTCGACCCGCTCGGCATCAGGCGCATGCGCGACACCATCGTCCGGCGCGCCCGTGATGGCGCCGCGGTGCTGCTGTCATCGCACATGCTGCCGCTGGTGCAGGAGGTGTGTACCCGGGTGATCATCATGCACCAGGGGCGGAAGATTGCCGACGGCACGGTGGCGGAACTGGCGGCGCGCGCCGACCTGGCCGAGGCTGGATCGAATCTCGAGCAGATCTTCCTCCATGTGACCGGCCACGACGCGCCGGCACGCGCGGCGTCCCAGGCGCCGGATGCTTAGCGCCACCCTCTACGTCATCGTCTGCTCGGCGCGGAACCGCGCCCGGATGCGGCTTCGCCGCCTGCGCGAGCCGCGCTACCTGCTCGGGGCCATCGCCGGCGTGGCCTACCTGGTGTTCGCCATCCTCATGCGTGAGCGCGCCTTCCTGACGCGCGGCGAAGAGGCGTCGGCCGCACCCGCCGCTGCCACGGCCGCGGGCTTCGCCGGTCCGTATCTGGGCGGAGCACTGCTGGCGCTGCTGTCGCTCGTCTCATGGGTCCTGCCGTTCGGCAGCGGGCTGCTCGACTTTTCGAAGGCGGAGACGTCGTTCCTCTATCCCGCGCCGGTCACCCGGCGCGCGCTGGTGTTCTACCGGCTGATGCGGTCGCAGTATGCCGTCTTCATCGGTGCGCTGATCATGGCTCTGGCCTATCCGAGCGCGTCGCTGCCGGCGAGGTTGCGCGGCCTCATCGGCGTCTGGGTGCTGCTCATGACGAGCCATGTGTTCTTCACTGCCACCACGTTGGCGCGCTCGCGCTTGCGCCAGCCTGGCGGGTGGATCGTGGCGCTGCCGGTAATCGGGCTGTCGGCAGGGGCGGTGCTGAGTGTCATCGTGCCGCTGTGGCGTGGCGCGTCCACGGCCCCACTGCAGACGATCCCCGCCGTCCTCGACGCCGTTGTTTCGGTGACGCGCGACGGGCTCGCGTATTGGCTGCTGTCGCCCTTCATGCTGCTGATCCGTCCGATCTACGCCCAGAGTGCCGGCGAGTTCGTTGCTGCCACTGCGGCGGCGCTCGGTGTCTACCTGCTGGCGGTGGGGTGGCTGGTATGGGCGGATGCCAAGGCGCCCGATACGGCCGACGCGACGGCCGAGCGCCATGTGAGCCAACCCGCGTCGTCGTCACGACGGTACGTGGCGAGGACGGTTGGCTGGCGGCTCGACCCGGCGGGTCGCGTCGAAACGGCGTTCGTGTGGAAGGCGATGCTGCAGATGGCGCGCACGGTTGATCGTCGTGTGCTGCTGCGCGGGCTGCTGATCCTCGCCTGGATGGTTGGCGCCTCGATGTTCGTCACCCGGGCGCGCGGCCTGGTGCTGCTCATGGGGGTCTTTGCCACCTGGGGTGCGCTGTTCTCGCTCTTCATGGCGCCGCAGGTGATGCGCATGGACCTCAGGCAGGACCTCGCCTATCTGGAACTGCTCAAGTCGTGGCCGGTCCGTGGCGCCGCGATCCTTCGCGGCGAAATTGCGTGGCCGACGGTTATGGTGACCGTTATCACGTGGTTCTTTGGCGCGTTGGCCATGGTGATGTCGCTCATCTCCTCGTCGCGGATCCCGACGCCGAACCGGGTCGCGGTCTGGCTGTCGTTCCTTGTGCTCATTCCGGCCATCGTGCTGGCGCAGTACCTGATGCACAACGCGGTGGCGGTGGTGTTTCCAGGGTGGGTGCCGATCGGCGCCTCCCGTCCGCGCGGGGTGGACGCGGTGGGCCAGCGGCTCATTCTCCTCGCCGCGAACTGGATCGGCGTGCTGCTCGCCCTGACACCGGGGCTGCTCCTGGCGGCCGGCCTGTCCTCGCTGTTACGCCCGATCGTCGGTCCGCTCATCCTGCCGGTGGGCGCCGCGTTGACGTCGGCGATGGTGGTGGTGGAGGTGTGGATGGCGACGGAACTGCTTGGTCCCGTCTACGAGCGGATGGACATCACGGCCACCGAGCGGCCGGACTAAGAGGGCGGGGCTGGAAATCTGGGGCGTAGCCGCGCACCTTCAGGTGCGCTGGAGCACGTTCACCGCGACGAGGGCGCCCGGTCCGTGTAGGTGACCACTTCCTTGCCGTCGACGACTTCAACCACGCGGTAGATCCTGGTGCGCCCGCCGGATGCGGCGCTCACGGCTGCGGGGCCGCTGCTCGCGCCGGCAATGCCTTTCACCTTCGACACGTAGTCGCGGGTTTCGCGGTAGGGGGGCACGGTGCGACCGTGGCTGTCGACCGCGCCAGGTCCGGCGTTATAGGCGGCGAGGGCCAGCCGTTCGTCGCCGTCGTAGCGGTCGAGGAGCTGCCGCAAATAGGCCACGCCGCCGCGGACGTTCTCCGACGGCTCGAACGGGTTCGCCACGCCGAGCTGCCGCGCGGTGCCCGGCATCAACTGCATCAGGCCGACGGCGCCCTTGTTCGACACCGCTCGCGGGTTGAAGCCCGACTCCACCTGGATGACCGCCTTCACCAGATCCTTCCGTACACCCTGGCGCGAGGCGTGCTCGTCGATCAGGTCATCGAACGAGCGCGAACGAACCGGGTCGGCGACACGGGCGATGCGCGGGGCCACAGGTTCGGCCGGTGCGTCGCCCGAGGCGATCCCGAGGTTGGCACCCTGCGGCACGTTCGAGATGACCAGGCTGCCCGCCCCGTCCACCCAGCTGAAGATCTGCGCGTCGGCTGGAGTCGAGACGGCTGCCAGCACCGTGCACATCGCGCCGATGCGGGCGAACGCACGCCAGGAGATCGGAACCGGGAACACCACTCTGTGAGTCGTATCGGCGGCTCACGAGCGGCAAAGCAGAGGGAAAGGCGTGGCCGGCGCAGGATTCGTGCACCGCCGTGCAGGAGTGCAGAATCTGCGCCTCGGCGGACCGCCGTAGCCTTGGCGAAGGGAGGTCAGGTGCGCCAGTCAGGCCGGCTCCTACCCAAGCAGCGTCTGGAGCGTCGCCGGCGCCGCATCCAGCATCTCGTCGATCTTCTCGGGGAGCTTGCCGCCCGCTTCCGCGAAGTCGGGGCGGCCGCCGCCGCCGCCGCCGACGATCGGCGCCAGCGCCTTCACCATGGCGCCGGCCTTCACCCGCCCCGTCAGGTCCGGCGTCACCGACACGACCACCTGCACCTTGCCGTCGCTTTCAGAGGCGATGACGACGACGCCGCTGCCGATGGTCGCCTTGAGCGAATCGGCAAGGCCGCGCAGCGCGTCCTTGTCCAGGTTGGCCACCTTGCGGCGCGCGAGCTTCACGCCGCCCACGTCCACCGCTTCGTCGGCCTGGCCCGCGGCGCCGCCGCCCATGGCCAGCTTCGTCTTCAATTGCGACACCTCGCGCGCCAGCTTCTTCGCCTCGGCCTGCAGCTTCTCGATCGTGTCCACCGCCACGTCCGGACTCGCGTGCAGCGCATCGACAATGCGCTGCAGCGACGCGCGCTGCTCCTGCACGTGAACGACCGCATTGAGGCCGGTGAGCGCTTCGATACGGCGGACGCCAGCCGCGACGCCACTCTCGGCGAGGATCTGGAACGAGCCGATGTCGCCGGTGGCCGACACGTGCGTGCCGCCACACAGTTCCACGCTGAAGCCAGGCACGCAGACGACGCGCACCTTGTCGCCGTACTTCTCGCCGAACAGCGCCATCGCGCCTGAGGCGATTGCCTCCTCGGTGGAGCGCACGTCGGTGGTCACCGGCGTGTTCTTCACGATCTGCTCGTTGACGATCTGCTCGATGCGCAGGATCTCGGCGGCGGCGATCGGCTGGAAGTGCTGGAAGTCGAAGCGCAGCCGATCCGGCGCCACCAGCGAGCCGGCCTGCTTCACGTGCGTGCCGAGCACCTGGCGCAGGGCCGCATGCAGCAGGTGAGTGGCGGTGTGGTTGCGGCGCGTCGCGTGACGCACGTCGGCATCGACCTCCGCGTTCACCAGGTCGCGGACGCGCAGGGCGCCCTGTTCCACGCGGACGCGGTGCGCGCGCGGGAGGCCCGGCTTGATACGCACGAGCCCCGCGACAGCCGCCGCGGCGCCGGTTGCCGCGCCCACAATGCGCCCGGAGTCGGACACCTGACCACCGGCTTCGAGGTAGAACGGTGTCTTCGCCAGTGCGACGAACCCGGTCGCACCCCTTTCGAGCACGTCGACCGGCTGGCGCGCTTCGTCGAACAGCGCCAACACCGGCACGCCGACGACCGTCGTCGACGCGTAGCCCTCGAACTGGTCGCCGGTGGCCGCGAGCGCGGCTTCGTCGGCCACGCTGAATTCGACGCCCTTCTTGCTGCCGCCGAACGTGCTGCCGGCGCGCGCCTTGTCGCGCTGGCCTTCCATCGCGCGGTCGAACGCCTCCTTGTCTACCGAGGCGCCGCGTGTGGCGGCGGTGTCTTCGATGAAGTCGTACGGCACACCGAAGGTGTCGTACAGACTTGAAGGCCGCTCGCCGACCGCCCAGCACCTTCGACGTCTCGAGCGCCTTCGTGATTTCAGCCTCGAGGCGTGGCAGGCCGTCCTTCAGCACCGCGTCGAAGCGGTTCTCCTCCGCGGTGATCGTCCTGCGCGATCGTTTTCTGGTTGGTGCGCAGGTCGGGATAGGCATCGCCCATTTCCCGGACGAGCACTGCCACCATCTCGTGCAGGAACGGTTCGGTGAGCCCGAGGTGCTTGCCGTGGCGCATCGCGCGCCGCATGATCTTGCGCAGCACGTAGCCGCGCCACTCGTTCGACGGGATCACGCCGTCGCCGATCAGGAACGTCGTCGCACGCGCGTGGTCGGCGACGACGCGCATCGAGATGTCGGACTGCTCGTTCTCGCCGTAGGTCTTGCCGGTCAGCTCGCCGACGCGGGTGAGCAGCGGCATGAACAGGTCGGTGTCGTAGTTCGATCGCTTGCCCTGGAGCACCGCCGTGATGCGTTCGAGCCCCATGCCGGTGTCGATCGACGGCGCCGGCAGCGGCGTCAACGTGCCGTCGGCGCTGCGCTCGAACTCCATGAACACGTTGTTCCAGATTTCGATTTCCGGGTCGGCGCCGGTGCCGCCGCGGACGAAGTAGATCTCCGAGCAGCGGCCGCATGGGCCGGTGTCGCCCATCTGCCAGAAGTTGTCCTCGGCGCCCAGCTCCATTATGCGGTCGGCCGGCACGAACTTCCGCCAGATGTCGTAGGCTTCGTCGTCACGCGGGATGCCGTTCTCGCCCTTGAACACCGAGACGACCAGCTTGTCGGCCGGCATGCTCCCAGACCTCGGTCAGCATCTTCCAGGCGAACTCGATCGCGTCGGCCTTGAAGTAGTCGCCGAACGAGAAGTTGCCGAGCATCTCGAAGAACGTGTGATGGCGGTGCGACGGCCCGACGTTGTCGAGGTCGTTGTGCTTGCCGCTGACGCGCATCACCTTCTGCGACGTCGTCGCGCGCGTGTACTCGCGCTTCTCGCGGCCGAGGAACACGTCCTTGAACTGGTTCATCCCGGCGTTGGTGAAGAGCAGCGTCGGGTCGTCTCCCGGCACAAGCGGCGAACTGGCGACGATGCGGTGCCCGTTCTTCTGGAAGTACTCGAGGAACGTGCGCCGGATTTCGTTGGAAGTCATGGGCGATATCTTACGAGGCTTTGGGCGTCAGGCTTTGGGCGTCAGGCCCGGAGCCGACCAGCCCCGAAGGCGGGGGCCGGTAGCCCAGAGCCATCAACGTCTCCGCGCTACTTCGCGAGCGTCGAGACGTATTCCTCGTGCGGTCCCTTGAAGTCGTTCAGCCTGCCAGGTTCGAGGTGCCAGATGCGGGTGCCGACTTCGTCCATCAGGTCCTCGTCGTGCGTGACGAGGAACACGGTGCCCTCGTACTTCTGCAGCGCGACGTTCAGCGCGTTGATGGATTCGAGGTCGAGGTGGTTCGTCGGTTCGTCGAGCACCAGCACGTTCGGCTTCTGCAGCATCAGCCGGCAGAACAGCAGCCGCGCGGTCTCGCCGCCCGAGAGCGCCTCGGTCGGCTTCAGTCCCTCTTCGCCGGTGAACAGCATCTGGCCGAGCAGGCCGTGGATGTCCTGCCGGTGGGCGTCCGGATCGAACTGGTGCAGCCACTCCACCGCGGTCATCCCCTTCTGGATGACGCCGTTGTGATCCTGCGGGAAGTAGCCGACCGCCACCTCGTGCCCCCAGCGGAGTGTGCCCGCGTCGCGATCCTCCGGCGACGGTGGCAGGCCGGGCGCATCCGACAGCAGCGCCCGCAGCAACGTTGTCTTGCCGACGCCGTTGCGCCCGACGAGGACGATCTTCTCGCCGCGATTGACGACCGCATCGAAGTTCGTTCACCACCTTGTTGTGGCCGAATTGCCTTGCTGATGCCAGTGCACTCCATGGCAAGGCGGCCGGACGGCCGTGCCTGCGTGAACTGGATGAACGGGCGCTGGATGTTCGAGCGGGCGAGGTCGGTGGTCTGCGAGGCGCTCGACCTCCTTGCGGCGCGACGGTGGTCTGGCTGGCGCGCGTGCCAGCGCCGAAGCGCTGGATGAAGTCCTGCAGCTGCGCGATCTTCTTCTCGCGCTGCGCGTTCTCCGACTCGACCCGCGAGCGGATCTGCGTCTTCGCCATCACCATGTCGTCGTAGCCGCCGGTGTAGGTGATGATCGTCTGGTAGTCGATGTCGGCGATGTGCGTGCAGACCGCATTCAGGAAGTGACGGTCGTGCGAGATGACGATCAGCGATGCCGTCGTAGTGCGTGAGGAACTCGATGCAGCCAGTGGATCGAGTCGAGGTCGAGGTGGTTCGTCGGTTCGTCGAGCAGCAGCGCGTCCGGGTTGCCGAACAGCGCCTGCGCCAGCAGCACGCGCACCTTCTGGCCGCCCTGCAGTTCGCTCATCAGCCGCTCGTGCAGTCCGTCCTCGATGTCGAGGCCCTGCAGCAGGATCGCCGCGTCGCTCTCGGCGCTGTAGCCGTCTTCGTCGCCGACGATGCCTTCGAGTTCGCCCAGCCGCATGCCATCGTCGTCGGTCATGTCGGCGCCCTTCTCGTAGAGGCGCTCGCGCTCGTCCAGCGCCGCCCACAGGCGCTTGTTACCCATGATGACCGTGTCGACGACGCGGAACTGGTCGAAGGCGAACTGATCCTGGCGGAGGACGCCGAGCTTGTCGGGACGGTCGACCGTGCCGCGCTGCGGCGGCAGTTCGCCGGTCAGGAGCTTCATGAAGGTCGACTTGCCGGCGCCGTTCGGACCGGTGAGGCCGTAGCGACGGCCTGCGGAGAAGGTGGTGGTGACGTCCTCGAACAGGATCTTCGAGCCGTAACCGCATCGACACGCCGGAGACTGTGATCATGGGAATTTCAGAGTGCTGATTTCAGAGTGCAGAGTGAACGCGCGCGGCGTAGGCCGTGCTCCGATGGAGGTAACCTCATCGAATCGTTCATTTTAGCAGCTATTCGGCGTCGTCCGGGGACGACGTGCGGCGGCTGCGACGTGCGTTCAGGGCTCTGAGGATGCGGTCGGACTCGAACCCCTGGGCCGTCAGGTAGCGGTAGAGTCGCTGGAACTCGCGATCGTCCTCGATCGGCCGGTCGCCGCGCAGGCGCCGGCCAAGAGCCGCCTGCAGCAGTTCGTCGCCGTCCAGCTCGCCGAACAGGTCGTCCACTGCCTGCCGTGCCAGAGCCGGCGGCAATACCGGCGCTCTCGATCTGCCGTCGCACCCGCGAGCTTGCCGCGCCGCTTGATGCCGGTTTCCGTGCGGGCAATCGCGGCCGCCACCCGGGTGTCGTCGAGCGCCCGCTCAACCTTCAACCGCGCAATCGCCTCCTCGACGGCATCCGCCTCATGCCCCTTCCGCAGCAGCCGCTGGCGGATCTGGGCTTCGGACAGCTCGCGGCGGCCGAGCATCTTGAGGCTGTCGATGTAAGGGCAGACATAGAGATGTTCGTGGCGATAGGCGACTGCAACACTTCCGGTCGAGGCGCGCGACGGTCTGCAATCGCAGCTGCGGCGTGCGGCGCTCTCCATCGCGAACTTCTGAAGAGTCCTCAAGCCCTGTTGCGTGGGCTGTCCGAGAGGGTGTGACGATCAGTCGAGGCAGCCCCTGACTGTGCTGACAGGCGGGCTCTTGGCCGATGGCCCACCGCCTATCGCCCATCGCCCGAGTTCCGCCCTACGCCCCGAACCGCGTGATCTCCGGCGCCCGCCGTCGAGCACCCCCCGCGCCATCTCGTCGCGGCTGACTTCGGCGGTCGTCGAGATGCCCTGCACCTTCAGCTTGAACTCGTCGACGTTCGACGCCCAGCGCAGTGCTTCCTCGTACGACACCAGGCCGGACTGGTAGAGGCCGAAGATCGACTGGTCGAACGTCTGCATGCCGTACTGCGACGTGCCTGCGGCGATGGCGCCATGAATCAGGTGCGTCTTGTCCTTGTCGACGATGCAGTCGCGGATGAAGGCGGTGCTGATCATCACTTCGACGGCCGGCGCGCGTCCGTCGCCGTCGGCGCGCGGCATCAGGCGCTGCGAGATGACGGCGCTGCAGCACGCTGGCCAGCTGCAGACGGACCTGCTTCTGCTGGTGCGGCGGAAACACCGCGATGATGCGGTTGATGGTTTCGGTCGCGTCAAGGGTGTGCAGGGTCGAGAACACGAGGTGGCCGGTCTCGGCGGCGAGCAGGCCGGTCTCGATGGTCTCGAAGTCGCGCATTTCGCCGACGAGGATGACGTCGGGGTCCTGGCGCAGGGCGCTGCGCAGCGCCTGCGCGAACGAGCGGGTGTCGACCGACGACCTCGCGCTGGTTGACGATCGACTTCTGGTCGCGGTGGAGGAACTCGATCGGGTCTTCGACGGTCATCACGTGCGCGCAGCGATGACGGTTGATGTAGTCGATCATCGCCGCCAGCGTCGTGCTCTTGCCGCTGCCGGTGGTGCCGGTGACGAGCACGAGCCCGCGCTCCTCCTCGGCGATGCGTCTTCAGCACGTCCGGCAACCCAAGGTCGTCGATCGACCGGATGTGCATCGGAATGACGCGCAGCACCAGACCGACGGTGCCGCGCTGCTGGAAGATGTTGCAGCGGAAACGGCCGAGGCCGGGGACGCTGTAGGCCAGGTCGACTTCCTGCGCCTCCTTGAACTTCTGCCGCTGCGAGGTCGACATCACCGCCGCGCTCATGGCGACCACGTCCTCGTGGTCGAGCCGCTTGTCCTCGACGCAGGCCACCAGCGCGCCGCGCACGCGCATCATCGGGTAGCTGCCGACCTTCAGGTGGAGGTCGGACGCTCCGGCGTCGACGGCGATCTTCAGCAGGTCGTTGACGTGCATGTGCGACTCAACAGGAACCGGGACTCAGGATGCGGCCGCCGCAGGTGGGCGGCCGGACGACCACGAAGAAGGCGAGACCCGGGGGTGGGTCTCGCCTGTACGTATCGGTTCGAAGGGCGGGAAGCGTGAGGGCGAAGGGAACTCGTTACGCCTTGGCTGCACTGGCCTGTGCCAGTTCGCGTAGACCGGCTTCTTCCGCGTAGACGTAGGTCAGCCAGCCGTGCGTGTCCGGCACGTCGCCGTTGACCACGGCGAAGAAGGCGCTCTGCAGCGCAGCCGTTATCGGCCCGCGGCTGCCGGAGCCGATGCGGATCTTGTCGATCGAGCGGATCGGCGTGACCTCGGCGGCGGTGCCGACGAAGAACACTTCGTCGGCGATGTAGAGCGCTTCGCGCGGGATATTGGCTTCGACCACGGTGTAGCCGAGGTCGCGCGCCAGCGTCATGATCGAGTCGCGCGTGATGCCGCCCAGCATCGAGGCGCTGATCGGCGGCGTGAGGATGCGCGCCATCTCGCACGATGAAGATGTTCTGGCCGCTGCCTTCGCTGACGTTGCCGAACACGTCGAGCGCGATGCCCTCCGAGTAGCCGTCGGCGAGCGCTTCCATCTTGATGAGCGCGGAATTGGCGTAGTTGGCCGTCGACTTGGCCATCGCCGGCAGCGTGTTCGGCGCCATGCGCGACCAGCTGCTGACCTTCACGTCGACGCCCTGTTCGAGCGCTTCGGGCCGAGGTAGGCGCCCCATTCCCACAGCATGATCGCGGCGTCGACCGGGTTCGGCAGCGGGTTGACGCCGAGCGTGTCGTAGCCGCGATAGATCAGCGGCCGGATGTAGCAGGCCTTCATCTCGTTGGCGCGGATGGTCGTCGAGGACGGCGTCGCGCCAGCCTGCCAGGTCGAGCGGGTACTCCATCCGGTAGATCTTGGCGGAGTTGATCAGGCGAACCAGATGTTCGTCGAGCCGGAAGCACGCCGAGCCCTTCGACGTGGCGTAGCAGCGCGCGCCTTCGAACACGCCGCTGCCGTAGTGGATGACGTGTGACGCGATGTGGATCGTCGCGTCCTTCCACTCGACCAGCTTCCCGTTCATCCAGATCTGACCGGTACCCGCAAACGACATCGCAAAATCTCCTTACCGGACGATTCTAATGCATACGCCGGAGGTGCCGGTGACTACTGGGTCTCGCCGCAGAACGGGCAGCGGTCGGCGCGGGCGTGCAGCGGCTTGCGGCAGTGCCAGCAGAAGCGGGGCTGCGGGGTCTCGCGCGCCTTGAGCCGGGTGTGGATATCCTGCACGCCGTCGCCGTCACCTCGCCGCCGGACGACGCAGCGCGGGGCGTCCGTCGCGCCGGTTCGGTGGCGCCGCGCGCCGCGAGGATGTCCTCGAGCACGTCCGCAGGCTCGCTGGTAGCGCGAGGCGACGACGGGCGCCATCGCCTTGAGGACGATGTCGTTGATGCTGCGCGGAATCTTCGGGTTTCTCGAGCGCGACGGAGATGAGCAGCTCGCCGCGCAGGAGGCGCTCGAGGTCCGCCGGCGACGGCGTGTCGTACGGCAGCTCGCCGGTCAGCATCTGGAACATGGTGACGCCGAGCGAGTAGATGTCGCTGGCGAACAGCGCCTTGCCCTGGAACTGCTCGGGCGCCATGTAGGGCGGGCTGCCGATGACGGTGGTGCCGTGCGCCGCAATCTCGAGGAAGCGCGAGGTGCCGAAATCGGCCACCTTCAGCAGGCCGGCGTCGGACACCAGGACGTTCGACGGCCGCAGGTCGCGGTGCAGCACACCGTGCTGGTGCGCGTGATCGAGGGCGTTGCAGATCTGGCAGGTGTAGTCGAGCGCCAGCGGGATCTCGAGCGGCCCATGGTGGGCGATCATCGACTCGAGCGTCTCGCCCGGCACGTACTCCATGACGATGAAGAAGATGTTCTCCTGCTTCTCGGCCGTCATGATGGTGACGATGTTGGGGTGGTTGAGGCTGGCGAGCAGCCGCGGTTCACGCAGCAGCTCGCCGAAGTCCACACCCTGCCGGTGCGGCACCTTCAGGGCGACCTTCTTGTCGATCCAGGTGTCCTCGGCCAGGTAGACCGTGCCGAAGCCTCCGCTGCCGATCGTCGACAGGATCCTGGTACTTGCCGATGATCTGATCGCGGAAGAACATGGGGACGCGGCCAGTATAGTACGGGCGCTTAGGCCGCCCCCCCAGATGACGATAATCCCGAGTCGTGAGCCTGCACCGGTTCTTCGCCCCGACGATGGATCCCGGCGACGAAGTCGTAGCGCTGCCACGCGATGAGGGCGAGCACCTGACGCGCGTCCTGCGGCTGGGCGTCGGCGACACGGTGGCGGTGTTCAACGGGCGCGGCGACGAGTTCCTTGCTCGCGTCGCCGAGGCTCGGCGCCGCGACGTCCGCGTGCAGCTGCTCTCCCGCCTCACCCCTGCGGCCGAAGCGTCCACGCCGATTACCCTCGTCCAGGCGGTACTCAAGGGCGACAAGATGGACGATGTGATCCGCGATGCGGTGATGCTCGGCGTCGCCGCCATCCAGCCGATCGTGACCAGGCGTGCCGAGGTGACGGTGGCTGCCCTGCTGCGGGGCACGCGCAGCGAGCGGTGGCAGCGCATCGCGCTGGCGTCGGCGAAGCAGTCGAGGCGGGCGGTATTGCCGGAGGTCCTCATGCCGCTTACCTTCGACACCTGGCTCGGTGAACCGCCGCAGGACGCGCGCCTGATGCTGGTGGAGCCAGGCCTCGACGGGGCAGAACCGCTGTCCGTCTACCGCAACCACCGCGTGCCGCGCACCGCTGCCGTGGTCGTGGGTCCCGAAGGCGGATGGGACGCATCGGAGTGCGCGCTGGGCGCTGCGCGCGGCATGCATCTGGTGTCCCTGGGCGGACGCACCCTGCGTGCCGACGCCGTGCCCGTTGCTGCCCTGAGCGTGCTGCAGTTCCTCTGGGATCGGGAGTGAAGTCCGCTCGTCCATGGCGACTGGTCGTGTCCGACTTCAGCCGGACCGTGTTAGCATTTCGCGTCGTCTTCCTTCCATCTGGCTACATGAACAGAGCCGTTTCATTCCTGTCCGTACTCTGCCTGCTCGCCTCCGTGACGGTGGTTGCTGGTCAGCCTGCGGCGCCTCCCTCGGGACCTCCAAAGCAGGCGCAGGCCATGCGTGTCCCCTCGGGGAGCGTGAAGCTCGACGGGCACCTCGACGAGGGGTTCTGGGAGCGCGCCACGCCGGTCACGGATTTCCTGCAGGCTGAGCCGACTCAGGGAGCACCGCCGACCGACAGCATCGAGGTGCGTTTCGTCTATGACGAGACGGCTCTCTGGGTCGGCGCGCGGATGCACAGTGCCGCGGGCGTCCGTATACAGGCTCCGATGAGCCGTCGCGACAGCGGCGACCAGGCCGAATACCTGCAGGTGGAACTCGACACCTATCGCGACCGTCGCACCGCCTACATGTTCGGCGTTACCGCGTCCGGCGTGCGACTGGACCACTTCCATCCCACCGACAACGAGGACGACACCGACGCGGAGTTCAATCCGGTGTGGCAAGCCAGGACGTCAATCGATGCCAACGGCTGGACCGCCGAGATGTGGCTGCCGTTCTCGCAACTGCGCTTCAACGACACGCCAGAGCGGGTGTGGGGCCTGAACCTGAAGCGGTGGCGCCCGACGCTGAACGAAGAGGACTACTGGGTAGTGATCGGCCGCACGGCACGCGGCTGGGCATCCCGCTTCGGTGAACTGCGCGGCATCGAAGGGGTGAAGCCGCGAGCACGCTTCGAAATGCTGCCGTACGTGTCCGGGTCGTCGCGGGTGGCCAGCGGAACCGACCCGAGAAACCCGTTCACCGGCGGAGCGAACCCGGGCGGCAGCGTCGGTGCCGACATGAAGATCGGCATCGGCTCGAACCTCACCCTCGAGGCAACGATCAATCCCGACTTCGGCCAGGTGGAGGCCGACCCCGCTGAGGTGAACCTGACGGTCTTCGAGACGACCTTTTCAGAGAGGAGGCCGTTCTTCATCGAGGGCAACAACATCCTCGAGGCGGGGACGAGCAACTATTTCTACTCGCGCCGCATCGGCGCACGCCCGACAGGCGCTGCCACGGGCCAGTTCGTCGACTATCCGCTGAACAACACCATTCTGGGCGCCGCGAAGCTGACCGGCCGCTTGAGCAACGGCCTCTCGGTCGGCTTCCTCGGCGCGGTCACCGACCAGGAGTCGGCGCGTCTGTCCACGAACGACATCCGCTCAGAGGTGGTGGTGGCGCCGCGTACCGAATGGGCGGTCGGCCGGGCCATCCAGCAGCTCGGGCGCGACTCGACGCTGGGCGCCCACGTCACGATGGTGCACCGCGAGATGGAACCGGGCTCGGCGCTTGCCTCAACGCTGGTGCGAAACGCCCTTACGACCGGCGTCGACACCCGCATACGCTTTGGCGACCGCAACTACGAGGCGTCCAGCAATCTCGGGCTCACCTTCCTGAGCGGCGACCCGGCGGGGATCGCGCGCGTGCAGCGGGCCAGCGGACACTACCTGAACCGGCTTGACCAGCCGGAGATCCGCTACGACCCGACGCGCACCGGCATCGGCGGCGCGCAGTGGGTCGCCAACGTGAGCAAGATCGGCGGCCTGCACTGGTTGTGGAGCAACAACCTGATGGTCGAGTCCCCGGAGTTCGACTCGCTCGACTTCGGCCGCCTGAACTATGCCGGCGACATCACCACGAACCACCGCCTCACGTATCGTGAGACGCGCCCGGGCAAGTACCTGCGCCAGTACTCGACGCAGTGGTCGCTCATTCCATACTGGTACTTCGACACCGACCTCGGCATCCGCTACAACGTGCAGAGCAACAACAGTGCAACGCTCCGGAACTTCTGGGTGGGCAGCCTGAACATCACGCGCTTCTTCCGCGGGAACGATGCGCAGATGACGCGTGGCGGACCATCGATGGGCGTGCCACTCGGCTGGGCCTGGACCGCGTCGCTGCGCAACCGTGCAGGTTCGAAGACCGCGTGGTCGGCCACCGTCAATGGCCGCTCGAACGAACTCGGCGACCACACGACGTCGACATCGTTCTCCGTGTCGGCCCAGCCCACGCCGTCGATGCAGTTCTCGGTCAGCCCTACGTATGCCGACGAGAACGGCACATCATCAACGTTCAGCGGACCGATCAATCGTCAGTACCTGGCGACGCTCGCTGGAGGTCGGCCAGAGAACTACGGCAACCGCTACGTCTTCGGTGTCGTCGATCGCACGACGCTGTCGGCGCAGTTCCGCGTCAGCTACACGTTCAAGCCGGACGTGACGCTCGACGTCTACGCCGAGCCGTTTGCCGCCAGCGGCCGCTACACCGGCTACGGCGAGATGCTGCGTCCGCGCGACATCAACCTGCGGATGTACGGCACCGACGGGACGACGATCACCAGGCAGGAGGATGGCAGCTACCGGGTCACCGACGGCGCTGCCGCCTTCACGCTGGCGAACAGCGACTTCAACAGGCGGTCATACCGCAGCAACGTGGTGCTGAGGTGGGAATGGCGTCCGGGCAGCATCCTCTACGTCGTGTGGCAGCAGAACCGCGCCAGCCAGACTACCGAGGGGTCGCATGTTGGCGTGAACGACCTGTTCGACTCGTTGTCGGCGCCGGGCAGCAACATCTTCCTGATCAAGTCGACGCTGTGGATGAGCAGATAATGGTCGACCAACGACCAACGACCAACGACTATCTGTTCTGCAGCTTGAAATCCTGCGCCTTCACGTCACCGTCGGCGAGTGACACCCGTGAGGCGCCGGTCTGGTGTGCCGCGAGGTACGCCGGTTCGAACCACTCGCCCTGTTCGGCCGGATCGACCGCCACGAGGTAGTAGTCGCCGGCTGGCAGACCTCGGAGCTGGTACTTCCCGTTCTGGTCCGGACGCGTCGTCATGATGTGCCGCGACTGGGCATTCCAGAACTGCTCGTCGGTCGGGAAGGCGAGCACGGTGTAGTCGGTCACCGGCGTGTTGCGGTCGTCGGTGATGGTGCCGTTCACCTCGGTCAGCCGGTCGGTGAAGGTGAACACCACGCCGGATAACGCCTGGCCGCTGCGCACCTCGACCGGCGAGTCGATGACGTCCCGCCCGTTTACGATCACCGACTTCAAGGCCCACCCGCGCGGGCTGCCCTGTGTCCTGAACAGGTGCGAGCCCGCCTGGACACCCGACAGTGTGAACGTCCCCGCGCGGTCGACCCGGGCCGTGGGGTTCGGCCCGATGTCGACGGCGTCGACGAGCGGCGCAGCCACGCGCAGGGTGGCCGGGTCCGGTGCCTGCGCGCCGCCAGTACTGAGGAACGTCACGGTCCCGGTGACCGTTGCGGCTGGAGTCAGGATGACCGTCAGGTTCGACAGGTCGGTGGCGTCGACCGTCAGTGGCTGCAGGGCGAACTGCGGCTGTTCGGTGTCGTCGCCGCGTGCCCGCAGCAGGTAGCGTCCAGGCGCCACCCCGGCCATCGAGAACGAACCATCCCAGTCGATGCGCGAGGCGAAGGTGGAGCCGGCGCCGCCGCGTCCGCCAATCCGCCCGGTCGATTCGGGTACGAGCACGATGTTGCCGGCGGTGGTAGCAGTGCCGTCCGGATTCGTCACCCGTCCCGAGATGCGCGCTGTGCGCACCAGCAGCACGTTGAAGTCGATGCTCGGCACTTCGATGCTGAGTCCGACCGACACGGCACGTGCCTCGGCAACCGACGGCACTCCCGGGTAGAACGTCGGTGCGTAGCCCACCTGCTCGGGCTCGCTGCCTGGCGCGCCGGAAGGCGGCCCGCCGCGCCCGCCGCGTCCCCCGAGCTGCAGGCCCGGAGGCCCGAACCCGCGGCCACCACCCGGCGCAAAGTTCGGGGTGACGGCACTCACGTAGGTACTCGCCCGGGTTGAGTCCCCACACCCGATACGAGCCGAGGTCGTCGGTCTGCGCGTTGCCGACCGCCACCAGTCGCCGGTTGCCTTGTGCGTATTCGTAGCGCATGACCCGCACGTTCGCCCCGGGCAACGGATCGCCGGTCTCGTCGAAGACGTGCCCCGCGATGACACTGCCGCGCGGCAGCCGGAAGTCGAGACCCGTGAGCTGCTGGCCGTCGGCCAGCTGAATCGGAATGCCGGCCTGCAGCGGCCGCCGCTGGCCATAGGAGAGCGTGATGAAACCGGTCTTGCCGGCGATGAGCGTATAGCGCCCTTCGGGCAGCCCGGTCAGTTCGAACGCACCCTCGTCACTCGTGAGCACGCCTCGCCCGCCCTGCACCTGGGCTCCGGACAGCAGCACCCGCGCGCGGCGCACCGGCCGGCCGGTGTCGGCGGCACTGACGCGGCCGGAGATGCGCCCCTGAGCCGGCCTGGTTTCGGCACCTGCCTGCTGGGCTGGCGTGTCTCGCTGCGGCGCAGGCGACTGGCGGGTGGCTTGCGCACCTGGACGTGCGGTGCCCGCCATGACTGCCAGTGCGAGGACGACGACGCCGCTGCGACGCGTGTAGATCATCACCCGCTCTTAGACTCCCGGTTCCGCTCAGAAGTTGAACGTCAACGCCACCCAGTCGAGTTCCTCGTCCTGACGCCGCATCGTCGCGCCGGAAAAGGCTGCCAGCACATCCGTGCGTTCGTGCGACTGGAGGCCGGACACGATCAGCGTTCCGCCCGTCGCCACGGCCGACCGCAGGAGCGCCGCGCTCTGCACCAGCACCGCACCGGTCAGATTGGCCAGCACGATGTCCGCGGACGGCAACGCGGCATCGCGTACGTCGACGGTCTCGAAGCGTACGCCGTTGATGGCCGGATTCAGCTCGAGGTTTTCGCGAGCGTTGGCGATGGCATCGGCGTCGACATCGATGCCGGTCGCTTCGCGCGCGCCGAGCGCCGCCGCGGCAATGGCGAGCACGCCGGAGCCGGTGCCGACGTCGAGCACACGCCGTCCGCTGACCTCGAGCGACTGCAGTGCCGCCAGGCACAGCCGGGTCGTCGCATGGTGTCCGGTGCCAAAACCCATCGACGGCAGGATGGTGACGACGAGTGCGGCATGCGGCGCCTGCGTCGGGGCCGGCTCCGCAAACCACGGCGGTGTCACGGTGATACGGCCGACGGTGATGGGCAGGAGGTTCTGCTGCGACCGCTTCGCCCAGTCTTCATCGTCCACCTCGCGCGAAGACAGGCGGGCTCCCGGCAGGCCTTCGACGACCGCCGTCCTCGCGTCGTCGCGCTTCGATGCCGTGGCGAAGAAGACGGTGATGCCGTCGGCGACGTCCTCGACCGCCGTCGGGGCGAAGTCGTCCACGAGGGCCAGCACTAGATCAGGATCGGCGCCCTGGACATCGAGAGCGGGATAGCGCATCAGTTGAACATGTCCTTGACGCGATCGAACAGGTTACGTTCGTCCTGCGTCTCGGAGTGAGGCCGCGGTTCGAACTTCTCCTTCGGCAGCGCCTTGGCCAGCTGTTCGATCAGATGACGCTGTTCCTTCGAGAGCTTCTTCGGCGTCTGCACCTGCACGGTGGCGAACAGGTCGCCCTTGCCGCGTCCGTTCACGTCGGGCATGCCCTTGCCGCGCAGCCGCATGGTCGTGCCGGTCTGCGTGCCGTCTGGCACCTTCACCGTCTCGTCGCCATCGAGCGTCGGCACGGTGATCTCGCCGCCGAGGGCAAGCGTCGTGAAGTTCACCGGGATCTCGCAGAACAGGTTCACGCCGTCGCGCTTGAAGAAGTCGTGCTCCTGCACGTGCACGACCACGTACAGGTGCCCGGCTGGGCCGCCGCCCAGGCCCGCTTCGCCCTCGTTCTGCAGCCGCAGCTGCTGGCCGGTGGCAATGCCCGCCGGAATCTTCACCGTGATCTTGCGCTCGTGCGCGACGCGCCCCGCACCGTGGCAGGTGGGGCAGGGCTTGCTGACCGTACTGGCCGGCGCCGCGGCACTGCGGGCAGGTGGTGGCGATGGTGAAGAAGCCCTGCTGCCGGCGCACCTGGCCCTGGCCCTTGCACATGGTGCAGGTCGTGGGCTGCGTGCCTGGCGCGGCTCCCGACCCGCTGCACGACTCGCAGTTCTCCTGCCGCGGAATCTGGATGGACGTTTCGGTGCCCCTGGCCGCTTCCTCGAAGGCGATCTCGAGGTCGTAGCGCAGGTCGGCGCCGCGCTGCGGCCCGCCCCGACGGCGCTGGCCGCCGAACATGTCGCCGAAGCCGAACATGCCGCCGAGGATGTCGGCGAAGTCGCCGAAGTCGTTGAAGACCGACGGATCGAAGCCCGCCCCGCACCAGCGCCCTGGTTCACGCCCTGGTGACCGAAGCGATCGTAGAGGCCGCGCTTCTCGCGCGTCAGCGAGGACCGCGTAGGCCTCTGCCGCTTCCTTGAAACTGTCTTCTGCCGCCTTGTCGCCCGGGTTGCGATCCGGGTGGAACTTCATCGCCAGCTTGCGATAGGCACTCTTGATCTCTGCATCGGTCGCCGACTTGCGCGACGCCGAGCACTTCGTAGTAGTCGCGCTTGCTCACGCTCTGGCCACCTTCACCATCGCGGGACGCAGCAGGCGCTCGTCCAGCGTGTAGCCCTTGCGCAGCACCGCGATCACCTCACCGTCGCGATGCGACGCACTCGGCTCGTGCATCACCGCCTCGTGCAGGTTCGGATCGAAGTCCGTCGCCGAGCGCCTCGATCACCTTCACGCCCTGCTTGCGCAGCAGGTCGTGCAGCTTGGCGTGAATCAGCTCGACACCCTTGCGGTAGGGGGCGCCACCCTGCGCCGGCGTCCACCGTCAGCGCCAGATCGAAGTCGTCGACGACGGACAGCAGATCCTCGAGCAGGCTGACCACCGCGCTGGTCCGCCTGTTCGCGCCGCTCGCGGTCGACGCGGCGGCGGTAGTTGTCGAACTCCGCCGCCTTGCGCAGCGAAACGGTCGTAGTTGTCATCGCGCTCGCGCCTGAGCGTGTCGAGTTCGGCAGGCGCTCGGGCTCGGCCGCCGGCGCCTCGGCCTGTGTTCGGAACCTGTTCGTCAGACATGTGTGCTGATCTAATCCGGATCGCGCAAGACGCGCGAGATCGCCTGCGCGGCGCCGTCGACGACCGCAATCGCGCGCGAGTAGCGCATGCGGGTCGGACCGATGACGCCGACCGTCCCGGAACTGGTGCCGTCCTCGTAGGTACGAGGCCACCAGGCTGAACGGACGCAGGCTCGGGTTCGAGATGTTCGGCGCCGATGACCACGGTCAGACCAGTGCCGTCGATGTACTCGTTGAGCAGTCCGACCAGCCGCTGCTTCTCCTCGATCATCTCGAGCAGCGCATGCATCGTCTCGATCGTGAGCCCGTGGTCCTCGCCGAGCAGCGACGCCGCGCCGTCGACGTAGAGCACGTGCTCGTCCGGGCAGATCGGCGAACGACGACGAGCCGAGCTGCAGTGCCCGGTCCATCAGCTCGTCGTAGAGCAGCCGTTCCTCTTCCATCCGCATCAGGATCGCCTCGCGGGCCCGCGACAGCGGAAGGCCGGAGAACTCGGCATTCAG
This sequence comes from uncultured Acidobacteriota bacterium, assembly GCA_963722395.1. GTDB lineage: Bacteria > Acidobacteriota > Vicinamibacteria > Vicinamibacterales > CAVVIG01 > CAVVIG01. Next base: position 697,560 of record CAVRLS010000004.1, read on the forward strand.
GTAGTTCGACGCGTGGCGCAGTGCATCAGCCGACACGGTCTCGCCCGTCTCGATCACCTTCTGGACCACGTGGCCGCCCTTGGCGACGATGACGACCAGGACACGAGCGGCGCCGAGCGGCACGAACTCGACCCGATCGAAGACCGCCGAGTCCTGAGCCGAGCTGAGGGCGAACCCGACCTGCCGCGAGGCCTGCGACACCGACATGCGAGGCCTGCGACAGCACGACGTCGGCCAGAGGTGCGACCGTTTCGCGGCGCAATCTGGCCTCGACCACGCTGGCCGTCCGGTGACGCCGCTTCGACTCGAGAATCAGATCGACGTAGAACCGGTAGCCGCGATCGGTCGGAATCCGTCCGGCCGAGGTGTGCGGCTGCTGGACGAAACCATCGTCTTCGAGGCGCGCGAGGACGTTCCGCACCGTGGCAGACGACACGCCGAGGCCAGCGGCGCGCACGAGCAGCGACGACGCCACTGGTTCGCCGGAAGCAATGTATTCGCGGACGAGCGCCGCGAGCACCCGTCGGGAGCGTTCGGATGGTTCCATTAGCACTCTGCAGCAGAGACTGCTAATAAAAATTATACACCGGCGCGCGCGGCCAGCGTCCGTGCGGCCATCAGCGGCCTCGGCGGAAACCTCGGCCCTGTCGATGCGGACCGGCTCGCCGTCTCGACCAGGACCTCGCCATCGACGATGGTCGTGCGGACGTCGCTGCCGCGAGCGGCGTAGACCAGCGTCGAGTACGGATCGACGTCGGGCGCGTGGTGCAGGCTGGTCGCGCTCGACCACGATGAGGTCGGCCCGCTTGCCGGCCTCGATCGATCCGATCTCGTGTTCCAGGCCGAGTGTGCGGGCGCCGGCCCGGGTCGCCATCCACAGCACGTCGCGCGCGGGCAGCGCGCCTGGCTCGAGCGCGCATCGCCTGCAGCATCGCGGCAAGGCGCATCTCGTCGAACATGTCGAGGCGGTTGTTGCAGGCCGCGCCGTCGGCGCCCAGCGAGACCGTGATGCCCTGCTGCCCGCATCTCGGCGACCGGCGCGACTCCGGATCCGAGCTTCAGATTGGAGCCGGGGCAGTGCATCACCTTGACGTCGTGCTCGGCCAGCAGGCGCTGCTCGTCGGTCGTCGACCCAGACGCAGTGCGCGGCGCAGAGGCGCGGCGTGACAGGTGTACTGCGTCCAGATACTCGATGTTGCGACAGCCCGCCGGTCATCTGCGCGCACGATCTCGATCTCGTCGCGCGACTCCGACGCGTGCGTGTGCACGAGCGCCGCATGCTCGACGCGACAGCGCCGCCACCGCTTCGAGCAGGTCGCGGGTGCACGACACCGCGAAGCGCGGCGCGAAGGCGGCGCGCATACGACCGTTCGCGGCGCCGTGCCAGCGCTTGTGCAGCGCCAGGCTCTCGTCGAGCGACGCCTGCGTGGCTCCTTGCAGCCGCGGGCGGCACGTCGGCGTCGGCGTCCATCATGCACTTGCCGATCGTCGGCCCGCATGCCGCTCTCGGCCACAGCCTCGAACACGACGTCGGTATCGTGCACCGTCTCCATCGTCAGCACCGCCGTGGTGCCGCTGAGCGAGCAGCTCGGTCGTCGCCAGGCGTGCTGCCGCCCGCAGCGGTGTCCGGCGGTGTGCGCCGCTTCCATCGGCCAGACGCGCGTGCGCAGCCACTCCATCAGCGGCAGGTCGTCGGCGTAGCCGCGGAACAGGGTCTGGCAGAGGTGGATGTGCGTCTGGATCGAAGCCGGGCAGCACGAAGCCGCCGCGCGCGTCGATGGTGCGGTCGTGCGCACCCGTCGCGCACGCGCGCCGATGGCGGCGATCCGCCCGTCGCGGATCGACAGGTCGCCGTGCGACGACCTCGAGTCGTCGTTCATGTGACGATGACGGCCGTTGCGGATCAGCAGCGACATGGAGGTGGCTAGCGAATCGGAATCGTCAGAATGCAGACGTTCGAGCTGCAGGCGCCGTCGACTCTGTCGAGCCTGGTCCACTTCATCGACAGTTCCGCGACGTCGCGGCCCTTGACCTTGCCGTGCTTGACGGCGATCAGCTCGGCCAGGATGCTGACGCGCGATTTCCTGCGGTGTGACCGCGCCGATGTCGAGGCCGATCGGGCGCGTGCACCTGCTTCAGCGCCGTCCGACGGCGATGCCCTCCTCGACGAGCGCTGTCGTAGATCCGCGCCACCTTGGCGCGGCTGCCGATCAGCCCGAGGTAGCGCAGCTCACGCGGCGCGAGCGCGCGCAGGGCGTCGAGATCGTTGTTGTGGCCGCGGGTCACGATGACCACGTAGGCATGCGCCGGCAGCGGCGTGCGTTCGAGCCAGGCCGGAATGTCTTCGGTGACGACCTCGACCGGCGTGCGGGAAGCGCTCGTGGTTGGCGAACTTCTCGCGGTCGTCGACGACATGCACCTGGAAGCCGACCTCCTGCGCCAGTCGGCCGAGGTGAAAGCCGACGTGGCCGGCGCCGATGACGTAGAGCTCGGGCGACGGCTCGATCGGTTCGATGTAGACGCTCATCTGTCCACCGCAGATCAGTCCGGTTTCCTGCGCGAAGTCGTCGTCGAGCTCGTAGTGCACCAGCTGCGGTCGGCGGTTGGTGATCGCCTCGCGCGCCTTCCAGAAGGCGTCGTTCTCGTAGCAGCCGCCGCCGATGGTGCCGACCATGCGGCCATCGCCGAACACCAGCATCTTGGCGCCGACGCGCTGCGGCGTCGAGCCGGTGGTGGCGACGATGGTCACGAGCGCCGCCGGTTCGCCGCGCTCGAGCGCATCGACCACCGCGGCGAAGACTTCCTGGTTCATCGCTGATTATACGGGGTCTCGGAGGTCCGGGCTCAGACGCCGGAATGCGGTCCATCACGTCCAACCTCCGACCTCCGGACGCTAGAACCTGGTGCAGCTCGCACGCTGTCGCCGGCTCGGTGCCGGCGACGAACGCCTCGGGGACCGTTCGCGGGCAGGAACGGCGCTGCCAGCTGGCCGGTTGTCGGGTCGATGTCGACGAAGCTGATGCCGTCCGGCACCTCGAAGGGGACGCTCGGCCGGCCGGCGAGCGCCGCCTTCATGAACTGCGTCCAGATCGGCAGGGCCGCCTGCGCGCCGGACAGGCCGAGCGGCTGGTTGTCGTCGAAGCCGACCCAGACCACCGTCAGCAGTTCGGGCGTGAAGCCGACGAACCAGGCGTCGCGCAGGTCGTTGGTCGTGCCGGTCTTGCCGGCGGCGTCGAGGGTGAACCCGCCGGCTCGCGCGCCGGCGCCGGTGCCTTCGTTCATCACGCTGCGCATCATGTTGGTGACGAGATACGTCGTGTCTGGCCGGGCAATGACCTTCGGCCTGGCCTTGCGACTTCTTCGTGACGTCGGCCGTCGCCGCTCGTCGATGCGCAGGATGTGCCGCAGCGGCCGCTCGACGCCGAGGTTCGGGAAGATGGTGTAGGCCGTCGCGATCTCGAGCGGCGTGGCCTCGAACACGCCGAGCGCGATCGACGGATACGCCTTCGGCGTGGCTGCCCACGCCGAGGCGCCCCCACAGGGCGGCGACGTTGCCGTAGCCGGCGCGCTCGGCCGACCTTGATGGTGGCGATGTTGCGCGAGTGGGCCAGCGCGTCGCGGTAGGTGATCAGGCCGCTCGTACTCGTCCTCGTAGTTCTCCGGCGTCCACACCTGATCGTCGAACTCCCAGGTCGTCGGCGAGTCGTCGACGATCGCGGCCGGCGTCAGACGTCGGTCTCGCCGTTCGCGCCGCCTGCTCGAAGGCCGTGAGGTAGACGAACGGCTTGAAGACGGAGCCAGGCTGACGCCGCGCAGACGATCGCACGGTTGTACTGCGACTGGTTGTACGAGCGGCCGCCGACCATCGCCAGAATCTCGCCGGTGCGCGGATCGACCGCGATGCAGCGCGGCCTCGGCGCGTGCCCTTCCGCTTGCGGCGCGACAGCAGCTTGTCGACGTTCGTCAGCCCGTCGCGCACCGCGTCCTGCGCCAGCCGCTGCAGGTGCAGGTCGAGGGTCGTGTAGACCTCGACCGGCTGTGGTCGTCGGTGGTCGTCAGGCCCGGGTACTCCTCGGCGAGCGTCTGGCTGACGTAGTCGACGAAGTACGGCGCCTCGGCCTCGAGCGCCCGCTGCACGACGGTGAGCGGTTCCTTCTGCGGCAGCCTCAGCCTGCCTCGGTGGTGATGAACCCGGCGTCGGCCATGGCGCGGATGACCACGTTGCGGCGATCGCGGCAGCGCGTCGGCGTTGTTGAACGGCGACAGCGCCGACGGCGACTGGATGACGCCGGCGATCGTGGCGGCTTCGGCAATCGACAGGTTGCTGACGTCCTTGCCGAAGAACAGGCGCGCCGCCTCGGAGACGCCGACGATGGCGAACGAGCCGCGCTGGCCGAGCGGCACGGCGTTCAGGTACATCTCGAGGATCTCGTCCTTGGTGGCACGGCGCGTCATCACCAGCGACACCCACATCTCGAGCAGCTTGCGCTGCGGCGAGCGCTCGCGCGCCTGCTGCAGCGTCCACCCCTGGAACTGCGGCAGGAAGACGTTGCGCACCAGCTGCTGCGTGATCGTGCTCGTGGCCGAGATGCGGCTGTCCGCCGGCCATGCTGTAGAAGACGGCGCCGGTCAGGCGAATCGGGTCGATGCCGGGGTGGTAGTAGTAGCGCCGGTCTTCGATCGCCAGCACGGCGTTGATGACATGCGGAGGCAGCGACGGCAATCGCCACCGGTCGCCGCTTCGCGCGGTCGACCTCGATCGAGCTGAGCAGCGGCGTGTCGAGCGTCAGGCTGGCGCGGCTGTCGTTGCCGAGCTGCAGCAGTTCGACGTGGTCGGCGGGTCGCGGCGCCGGCTGGCTTGCCTCGCGACGCCCGCTGCACCGCAGGTGTCGGCTTCTCGGAACGCGACGTTGACGGTGCGCCCCTTGAACTCTTCCGGCCGCGGCGCGATCGACACGGCGCCGGCGGCGATCGGCGAACTCGCCGGGCTGCTCGCGCCTTGTCGCGTCGTGCGTAGCCGAGTCGTTCAGTCGATCGACGAGCTGCGGCTCGGTGCAGCGCCTGGCCGAGCCGCAGCTCGAGCGGCCGGGCGAAGATGCGCGGCAGCACGCGCTGCCGTTCGCCGTGCAGCTGCTGCGTCGATCAGCCGGGCAGAGCGCGACGTAGTAGTAGCCCGCCAACGAACGACAGAAGGACGAGCGGCAGCGGCGGCAACGAGCGCGGTGATGCGCACCCACCGGCGCTTCCAGAGCGGCAGGCGCGCGCAGGCGATCGGCGTGTGGCGGGCTGCCTAGATGGCGACAATCCAGTGATGCCCCATTTCCAGGGGCAGTTCCTCGACCAGGCGATCGACGAGCGCCGGCCCGTACTGGTTCAGGAACGAGACGAAGCCGATGGTGCGCTCCTGCGCGTGGCCGTTCGGGAAGGTGAGGGCGCGCGTCCGGATGAACTGTCGGCGCAGCGTCTCGTCGCGCCGCTTCGCCGCCTGGATCATCTTGCTGTGCAGCGTCTGCAGATCGTGCTCCATGCGCGTCAGCGTCGATTTCGCGGCGCCTTCGAGGGTCGGATCGAGCGCCGGGATTGCGTCGACGAGCGCCTGCATCGACGCGTCAATGGCGGTCGAGGCGTCGTTGAACGATGATTCCGACCGCTGGCGGAATCTGTGTTGCCAGCAGCTGGTTGAGCGCCGACTCGTCCTGCGGCTGCAGCGCTTCGAGTGCCAGCTCGTACTTCTGCCAGGAAACGCAGGCCGCCGAGTCGACGAGCGTCGCCGACGTGCGCGGGTACATCAGCGGCATCGGCACGCCGAAGCGTGCGTAGACGTCGCGGAGCTGGCCGAGATAGGCCAGTTCGTTCGGACCGGCCACGTAGCAGATCGTGGGGAACAGGGTGTCCTGCACGACAGGCCGCAGCAGGACGTTCGGGCTGAACGAGGCCGGGTGTCGTGGCCGCTTCCTCGACGAGCGCTGCCGTGGGGAAGCTGAGGTCGCCAACGACGAATTGATTATCCTGGTGCCGGATGCCGCGGCGGCCACCAGGCAGGTGGAACAGCGCCGCCGCATCGTTGTGCGCGTGCACCTGCGAGTGGTAGCCCTTCGAGACGAGGTCGGCGCCAGCCGCCGCGGCGAGCCTCGCCGTCTGGCCGGGTTCCGACAGCTCGGACACGAACACCGGGCCGGCAATCGGCTTGGCCGCCGGGTCGGAGGCGTCGTAGACGATGAGGCCGCGCGAACCGAGAACCCGTTCCATCCAGCGCCCGAAGGCGTCGGCCATGCCGCGACCCTCGGCGTAGCAGGCGCGCAGGTCGGCCAATACCTCTTCGCGGAATTCCGTGGGCGGCAGCAGTCGTTCCAGTTCGTCGAGGGCAGTGGTGATGCTGTTGTCGAGTGTGACCGTGGCTACAGGAGCGTGGTCGGCGACCGGGCGGCCGGGGAGCGTCACCGCGTGGGCAGCCAGGTCGTCGTCGTAGACCGTAGCAGGACCGCACTTCTTCCCAGTCGTGATCCTCGGCGTCGATCCAGAAGATGGCGACGGCCGGTACTCCATGGTCGCGCGACACCTGCCCGGCCAGCTTCAGTGCGGTGAGCGCCTTCAGCAGCGTGAAGAATGGCCCGCCGAAGAGTCCGGCCTGCTGGCCGGTGACGCACAGCGACCGTGTTCGGGTCGGCCAGCTTCCGAGCTGCCTCGATGCGCCGCTGGCGGCGCACCGCGCCGCATCTGCTGCGCCTCGAGCACCTGCGCAATCTCAGCGCGGTCGCGCTCGTGCGCCTGGGCCCTGGCGATGGCATTCGCCCACGCCGAGGGCTGTGTCGGGTTACCCGAGAAGAACGGCTCGACCGACGGAAAGTTGAACGCGTAGTCCGCGGCGAGACGGCGAATCCACGGGAACCGGCGCACATCCACGGCCATCCGCGCGGACGGCTCGCTGGACGAGCCCGGAAGGGGAAGGGAATCAGCTGAGTTCGACGTCACCGGGCACCTACTGTAACACGGCTAAACGATTGAACAGGCAGTGTTTCAGTGTTACCATTCACTACCTTCCCCTCGAGGAGTACCCACGCTGCACACGGACGCTTCCGGCACCGCGCCCCCTGACGCCTTCGGTCCCTTTCGGGTCCTTCACCAGATCGGCGCAGGCGTCCTCGGTCCCGTCTATCGCGCCTATCAGCCCGACCCCGGGCGACTGGTGGCGGTGAAGCAGTTCCGGCTCGACCTTCCGCCCGAGACCGCCCACCGGTTCGTTGACGCCCTCGACCGCCTGATTGCTGCCGACCTGACGCATCTCGGAATTGCCGCCCCGCTGGCGGCCGGCATGACCGAGAACTCCCCGTTCCTCGCGCTCGACTTCGTCGCGGCCGACTCCTTCGACGTCGTCATCCGCGATTACGGTCCAGCGCCGGTCACCGAAGCGCTGCGCATTGCCTCGCAACTTGGCGGGGCGCTCGATTTCGCCGCCGCCGTCAACGTGTTCCACGGCGCCCTTCATCCGCGCGACGTACTGGTGTCCACCGACGATACTCGGGTCACGGGCCTCGGCATCGCCCAGATTCTCGATTCGCTGGGTGCCGCTGCGCCGATTCGCCGGCCGTATGCGGCCCCCGAGCGGGTCGCCGGCGCCGCCTGGGACCGCCGTTCCGACATCTTCAGCCTTGCGGCGCTGGTCTTCGAGATGCTCTTCGGCCGGCGGGTCGTCGGCGTGGGTGGCTGTGCGGCTGAAGCGATCACGTCGATCGACGGGGCAGATGCGACGGCATTGCGCGCCATCTTCACCCGCGCGCTGGCGGAGGAGCCGGCCGAACGGTTCGCCACGGCGCTGGAGTTTGCCGACGCATTGCACGGTGCGTTGCAGCAGTCGGAATCGGCCCCGAAGCCGGCGCGCAGCCGCCGGCGGCGCGACCCTGACGAGCGGGCGCCGCAGCAGACGCTGCCGCGCGAGCCCGATCTGCCACTCATCCTCGCGGTCGACAGCGAACCCGAGCCGTCCGATCACCCCTTCGAGCCGGCGAGGCTGTTTGCGGAGCCTGACCTGCCGCGGATCGATGCAGGCCTCGCGCAGGTGCCGGCCACGCACATCGAACCGCCCGATTCGGATGCGGGCGCCGACGCTGGCGAACGACACGTCCCTGAGCCCGTCCGGTTGGATACCGATGGCGAACTCCTGGCCCCGCTGCGACCGACCGATGTGCACGCCGACGACCTCGACCTGCGGAGCGCCGAACGCGAGCGCTTTGGGCTGGATGCGCCTGACGTGATCGAGCCTGCGCAGGCGGGGCACGCGTTGGGTGATGACGTGCCGCCGGCGTCCTTGCGTCCCGATGACGACGACCGCGCCGGGCCGGCGCTGGTCGAACGTGATCGGGGACAGGCGACGGCGTTCGGCTATGCCGCGTCGCTGACAGAGACCGCGATCGAGGAGAGCCGCTCCGCCGTCTGGCCGATCGCGCTGGCGCTCACGGTCGGCCTGCTCGTCGGATTTGCCGGCGGGTACGGCGTCGCCACTCGCGACCGTGCCGAGACGCCTGTGGACACGGTGACGCGGCAGTCGCCTGCTCCCGAGCCGTCCTCAGCTGCTGCGGCACCCGCCGGGCCGACCGCATCAATGCCTGGGGGCGGGGCATCTGCTCCGCCGCCGTCTGTCGTCGCCGAGGCGGACGCACGGGTCGCGCCTGAGGCTCCGGCGCCGCTCCCGCGTGCCGCGGCGCCCGCACCGGCACGTCCGACTGCGCCAGCGTCGCCGCGTGCTCGCGTTACCGTCCGCTCGACGCCGTCCGGCGCCCGCGTCATCGTGGACGGCCGCGACGCCGGCACGACGCCGCTCACCCTTGACGCTTTGGCGCGCGGCACCCACGTCGTGCGAATTGCACATCAGGGCTATGTCACAGCGCAGCGACGCGTTAGGATCGGAGCGACCCAGACCGCACAGTCAATCGAGGTGGCCCTGGACGCGACGCGACCCGCACGAGCGGCCGCGGCGTCAACGCCAGCTCCGGGCAACACCAGCGGCGTGCCGGCCGACGCGCGTGGCGCGACAGTGGGATCGCTGATGGTGGATTCGCGTCCGGCTGGTGCGCGTGTGTTCGTGGACGGAAAGATGGTGGGCACGACCCCCATGCTGCTCGACGCGGTTGCGGCCGGCGACCACACGGTCCGGCTCGAACTCGACGGATTCAGTCCGTGGACGGCCGCATCGAGGGTGGCAGGTGGGGAGAGAACCCGGGTGTCCGGATCGCTGGAGCAGCGCTGAGCGGAATATCGAAAAGATGAGTGAAGCGATTCTCGCACTGGAAGACGGCACGATTTACCGGGGTCTGGCCGCCGGCGCCGAAGGAGAAACCTCGGGCGAGGTCGTGTTCAACACGAGCATGACCGGCTACCAGGAAGTCCTGACCGACCCGTCGTACTCCGGCCAGATCGTCACGATGACCTGCGCCGAGATCGGCAACTACGGCGTGTCGCCTCGAGGACGTCGAGTCGCGCACGCCGCAGGTCGCCGGGTTCATCATCCGCGAGGAGTCGCCGGTCGCGAGCAACTGGCGCGCGGAGGGCACGCTGCGCGACTATCTCGTCGCCAACAACATCGTCGCGATCTCCGACATCGACACGCGCGCGCTGACGCGGCTGCTGCGTTCGAGCGGCGTGATGCGCGGCGTCATCGCCACCGGCACGCAGCTCGACGACGCAGGCGCTCGTCGCCAGCGCGCGCGGCGATTCCGAAGATGGAGGGCTCCGACCTCGTGCGCGAGGTCACGTCGCAGCACGCGTTCGACTGGCCGCAGGAAGATCCCGGACGAGTACGACATCGCGCCCGAGCACCGCGCCGACGCGCCGGCTGAAGATTGCCGCCTACGACTTCGGCATGAAGTGGAACATCCTGCGCCGCCTGAGCGCGCACGGCTGCGATGTCCGCGTCTATCCGGCGGGCACGCCCGCGAGCCGAGCTGCTGGCGACCAATCCCGACGGCGTGTTCCTGAGCAACGGTCCCGGCGATCCGGCGCCGCTCGACCTACGCCATCGAGAACGCGCGCGCGCTGGTCGCAGTCCGGCGTGCCGATGTTCGGCATCTGCCTCGGACATCAGATTCTCGGCCTGGCGATGGGCGGCAAGACCTTCAAGCTGAAGTTCGGGCACCGCGGCGGCAACCATCCGGTGAAGAAGCTCGCGACCGGCAAGATCGAGATCACCTCGCAGAACCACGGGTTCGCCGTCGATCCCGACTCGCTGCCGTCGGACGTCGAGGTGACGCACCTCAATCTGTACGACGGCACGGTCGAGGGACTGCGACACAACGACGCAGCCGGTGTTCTCCGTGCAGTACCATCCCGAGGCGTCGCCGGGACCGCACGACGCCGACTATCTGTTCCACGACTTCATCGACGCTGATTGAGGAGAAGCGGGGATAGGCCCTGGGCAGTGGGCAATAGGCTCGCTGGCTTGCCAGCGCAGCGTCGCCATGTCCAGAATCTCGACACGCCCATCGCCATCGCCCAGCCCTAGCCTAGAGACAATGCCCCGAAGAACCGATCTGAAACGCGTCCTCGTCATCGGCTCCGGCCCGATCGTCATCGGCCAGGCCTGCGAGTTCGACTACTCCGGCTCGCAGGCCTGCAAGGCGCTGCGCGCCGAAGGGCTCGAGGTCATCCTGGTCAACAGCAATCCGGCGACGATCATGACCGACCCGGAGATGGCCGACCGCACCTACGTCGAGCCGCTGACGCCGGAGTTTCTCGAAGCGATCATCGCGCGGAGCGTCCCGACGCGATCCTGCCGACGGTCGGCGGGCAGACCGCGCTGAACCTCGCGGTCGACCTGGCGCGAAGCCGGCATGCTCGAGAAGTACAACGTCAAGCTGATCGGCGCGTCGATCGAGGCGATCAAGGTCGCCGAGGATCGCCAGCTGTTCAAGGACGCGATGCGCGAGATCGGCCTCGACGTGCCGCAGCAGCGGCCTCGCCCGCACGCTGGACGAGGCGCTCGAGATCTGCCAAGGACGCTCGGCTTTCCGCTGGTCATCCGCCCGTCGTTCACGATGGGCGGCGTCGGCGGCGGCATCGCCTACAACATCGAGGAGTTCCGCGAGCTCGCCGAGCGCGGCCTCGAGCTCAGCCCGGTGCACGAGGTCCTGATCGAGGAGTCGGTCATCGGCTGGAAGGAGTTCGAGCTCGAGGTGATGCGCGACGTCGCCGACAACTTCGTCGTCATCTGCTCGATCGAGAACATCGATCCGATGGGCGTGCACACCGGCGACAGCATCACCGTCGCGCCGATCCTGACGCTGTCAGCGACAAGGAATATCAGCGGATGCGCGACGCCGCGCGCCGCATCATCCGCAAGGTCGGCGTCGAGACCGGCGGCTCGAACATCCAGTTCGCGATCAACCCGGCGAACGGCCGGATGATCGTCATCGAGATGAACCCGCGCGTCTCGCGGTCGTCGGCGCTCGCCTCGAAGGCCACCGGGTTTCCGATCGCCAAGATCGCCGCCAAGCTCGCGCTCGGCTATCACCTCGACGAGATTCCCAACGACATCACGCGCGTCACGCCGGCCTCGTTCGAGCCGACCATCGACTACGTCGTCGTCAAGATTCCGCGCTGGAACTTCGAGAAGTTCCCGCAGGCCGATCGCACGCTGACGACGCAGATGAAGTCGGTGGGCGAGGCGATGGCCATCGGCCGCACCTTCAAGGAAGCGTTCATGAAGGGCGTGCGGTCGCTCGAGCTCGGCAAGAGCGGCCTGCTGTTCGCGCCGACTCGGCGCTCGACGAGGAGGACGATGCGGCGCTGCGGAAGCGGCTGGCGGTGCCGAGCGATCGCCGCATGTGGGACCTGTTCCGCGCGCTGCAGCCGCGGCTGGTCGATCGAGCAGCTCCACGAGCTCACGAACATCGATCCCTGGTTCCTGCGGCAGTTCGCCGAGATTCGGCGACATGCGCGCCGACGGCGGCCGAGGCCGGGCTCGCGGCACTCGATCTGCCGGCGCTGCGGCAAGCTGAAGCGCGCCGGCTTCGGCGACGCCGAGACTGGCGCTGGCCTCAGGCGCGAGCGAGACGGCGGTTCGCGAGCAGCGCGGCGAGTCAGGGGCTGAAGCCGGTCTACAAGCGCGTCGACACCTGCGCGGCGGAGTTCGAGTCGTTCACGCCGTACATGTACAGCACCTACGAGCCGACCTGCGAGTCGCAACCCGAACGCTCGCGCACAAGGTGGTCATCCTCGGCAGCGGACCGAACCGCATCGGCCAGGGCATCGAGTTCGACTACTGCTGCTGTCACGCCGCGTTCGCGCTGCGCGAAGAGGGCCTCGAGACGATGATGATCAACTGCAACCCCGAGACGGTGTCGACCGACTACGACACCGCCGATCGGCTGTACTTCCAGCCGCTGACGTTCGAAGACGTGATGGCGGTCATCGAGAAGGAGCGGACAGGCCGGCGGCGACGTCGTCGTGCCTGGTGCAGTTCGGCGGCCAGACGCCGCTCAAGCTGGCGCTCGGCCTGCAGGAGGCCGGCGTCCGGATTCTCGGCACGTCGCCCGACTCGATCGACCTCGCCGAGGACCGCGAGCGCTTCGCCGCGCTGCTGTCGGATCTCGAGATCCCGCAGCCGGCGAGCGGCACCGCGACGTCGCGCGAAGAAGCGCGCGAGGTGGCGCCACGGATCGGCTTCCCGGTCGTCGTGCGCCCGTCGTACGTGCTCGGCGGCCGCGGCATGGCGATCGTCTACGACATGGCGACGCTCGATCGCTACATGACGCAGGCGGTCGACGCCTCGCCGGAGCACCCGATCCTGATCGACAAGTTCCTCGAGGACGCGTTCGAGTTCGACGTCGACGCCGTCGCCGACGCGACCGGCGCCGTGGTCATCGGCGGCATCATGGAGCACATCGAGGAGGCCGGGCATCCACTCCGGCGACAGCTCCTGCGTGGTGCCGCCGTTCATCTGCCCCGAGCGCCACCTGCACACCATTCGCGACTACACGCGCCGGATCGCGCGCGCGCTGAAGGTCGTCGGCCTGATGAACGTGCAGTACGCCACCAAGGACGACGTCGTCTACGTGCTCGAGGTCAACCCGCGCGCCTCGCGCACGGTGCCGTATCTGTCGAAGGCGACCGGCGTGTCGCTGGCGAAGGTGGCGGCCAAGGTGATGGCCGGCCGGACGCTGGCCGAGCTCGGGCTGACCAAGGACCTCGAGGTGGCGGGCGTGTTCGTCAAGAGCCCGGTGTTCCCGTTCGTGCGTTTCCCCGGCGTCGACACGATTCTCGGACCCGAGATGAAGTCGACCGGCGAGGTGATGGGCGGCTCGAGCAGCTTCGGCGTCGCCTTCGCCAAGGCGCAGCTCGCGGTCGGGCAGCGGCTGCCGGAGCAGGGCACGGCGTTCGTCAGCGTCAACAACGACGACAAGGCGAACCTGCTGCCGATCGCGCGCGACCTCGCCGAGCTCGGCTTCCGCCTGATGGCGACGCGCGGCACCGCCGCCTACCTGCGCGCGTACGGCCTCGATGTCGACGTCGTCTTCAAGGTCAACGAAGGGCGGCCGAACGTCGCCGACGAGATCGTCAACCGCAAGATCGACCTGATCGTCAACACGCCGCTCGGCCGCGAGTCGTTCTTCGACGATCGCGCCGTGCGCCGCGCCGCGATGATGCACGAGGTGCCGTGCATCACCACGCTCACCGGCGCCGCCGCCGCCGTCGAGCGCGATCCGCGCGATGCGCGAGCAAGGCGTCCGCGTCCGCGCGCTGCAGGACTACTACGCCGGCATCACGGCGGAATCGGCCTAACCGCAGCCAGGCTTCGGGCTCTGGGCTCCAGGCTCTGGCCCTTGGCACACCCTGGCCTCGCAGCGATGCCAGAACGTAGCTGCAGACCTGCCGGTCCGCGTTCTCGAAGGCCAGGGCTAGCGCTCTGGCCTTCGCCTGTCACGCGCTTCCTCTACACGGCGGCGCTGCGCGCGTCGAGCATTCTGCGACCGTGGGAACGGCCGTCCCTTCGCCACACCCCGGCAAATGATTGAGCCCTGACAGCTTGTGCGCACCAGCGCGCGCGGCCTGCGGTGGCCTCTCCTCTGCAGCCAGCGATGCGCATGCAGGTCGTGCTGGCCATCCCAGTACTCGGACTCGTCGCCGGAGCCGCAGCCGGCCTCCGTGTGCCCGCCGTGCCGCCCCTCTGTCTCGCAGCGGTGTTGTGCGGCTGGCTGCTGCTAGCACTGCACGGGCTCCGGGTGACGCAACCAATGCTCGTGGGCGTGGCCACCTGCGGCGCCTTTGCAGTGGGTGGTGCGGCGCTATCGGCCGAGGCCTGGCATCGGGCCTGGCGACCGCCACTGATGCGCCTGTTCGAACCGCTGGCCGAGGCGGCGCGAGAGAGGCGATCGCCGACGCCGACCTTCGCGACGTGCCGCTCGACCACCGCGCAGGGGCGGTGCTGACGGGCGTGCTACGCGCCGACGCCTCAGTGAGTGCATCGGGCGCGGTGTCGTTGGCGCTCGACGTTGAACGCGTGGCACCGCTCGCCGGTGCGTCCGGCCCTGACCTGGCAGCCAATCGTGAAGCCTCGGGCGGCGTGATGCTTACTGTGCTCGGCACAATGGCGACATCGCGTCTGCCCGAGTGGCGGGCCGGCCGCCGCATCCGCACGCCCGCCGACCTGCGCCGCCCCGCGCGTTACCTGAACCCCGGTGTAGTCGATCAGGAAAGGGCGCTGGCGCGTCGCGGTGTGCGCCTCGTTGGCATCGTGAAGAGCGCCGCATTGATCGATGTTCTGGCACGAGGCAGCGCCGTGCAGGAGTCAGCCGCAACCGTCAGGGCCTATGCGCGCCACGCCATTCGCGTCGCGGTCGCCGACCGCAGCAGCCGCGCCGCCGCGATCGTCACCGCGATCGTCATCGGCGATCGCACCGGCCTCGACGATGGAGTGGAGCGTCGTCTGCAGGAGGCCGGGACGTATCACGTCATTGCGATCTCCGGCGGCAACATCGCCATTCTCGCGGGGCTGACGCTGACGGGGTTTCGGGTGCTTGGCATGCTTGGCCGCGTGGCGATGCTGTCGGCGGCTGCGGGGCTGGTGGCGTACGGCTTCCTGGTGGGAGGCGGTGCGTCGGTGGAGCGGGCGGTTCTGATGGCGGTGGTCTACTTCGTCGGGCGCGGCTGGGACCTGCGCGGGCCACCGTTCCAGGCGCTGGTGCTTGCCGCTGGCGTCCTCGTACTGGCCGACCCGCTTTCCGTGGGGGATGCTGGCATGCTGCTCACCTTCGGGGCCACCGCGGCAATCGTCGCCGCGGGGCAGGTCATCGGAGCGTTGCGAATGAACCGCTGGCTGGCGCCCGTCGTGTCGATGTTCGTGGCGTCGGCGGCTGCCGAGGCGGCGCTATTGCCGGTGGCAGTCACCTGGTTCTCCCGCGTCACGCTGGCCGGGCTGGTCCTCAACTTTGCCGCGATTCCGATGATGGCCGTGGCGCAACTGGCTGGCATGGCCATCGTGCCGCTGCATGCGCTGTGGCCGACGGGCGCGCGCGCCGCCGGCTGGCTGGCCTATGCCGGCGCCGAGGGGCTCGTCCGAACAGCGGATTTCGTGACGTTCGCACCGTGGGTGACATGGCGGTGCCCCCGGCCTCTCCGTGGGTCGTGGCGATGTACTACGGCGCGCTGGTGCTGGCATGGCCTTCTGGCAGGGCGCGCAACCCGGTCGCGCGTCGAATGCACTGGCGAGGTCGGCTGGGCGTGGGCAGGTACCGTTGCGGCCATGGCACTCGGCGGCTGGATTGGCTGTGCCCGAATTGCCGTGGCATGCACACGGCGATGGACGCCTGCACGTCACCTTCATCGACGTCGGGCAGGGCGACGCAGCGCTGGTGCGGTTTCCACGCGGGGAGGCGATGCTCATCGACGCGGGGGGCATCCCGGCAGCGGCAGTTTCGACATCGGCGAGCGCGTCGTGGCGCCGGTGCTGCGGCATCTGGGTGTGCGTCGTCTCTCGGCCCTCGTGCTCACACACGGTGACGCCGACCACGTCGGCGGCGCACTGCCGGTGATGGCGGAGTTCCGGCCGTTGGATCTATGGGAAGGGATTCCGGTTCCGCCGCTGGCGGCGCTGTCGCGCATCGAGGAAGCCGCGACGCCGTCGGCATCAGGCGGACAACCGTCCAGCCCCTTGACCGGGTGGTGGTCGACGATGTGGAGGTGCGTGTGCTGCATCCCGCGCCAGCGGACTGGGAGCGGCAGAAGGTTCGCAACGACGATTCCATCGTGGTGGACGTGCGGTGGCGCGACGTGTCGATCGTGTTCACCGGCGACATCGGACGGGTCCCCGAAGCGGAGATTGCCGGACGCGTCGCGCCGTCGCCGCTGCGCGTGCTGAAGGTGCCCCACCACGGCAGCCTGTCGTCGAGTTCGGCTGCGTTCCTGGCAGCGCTGCGGCCCGACGTTGCAGTGGTCAGCGTCGGGCGTGGCAACAATTTCGGGCATCCGTCACCGGTGGTGCTGCGTCGGTACGAGGAATCGGGCGCGCGGCTGTTCAGGACCGATCGCGATGGGGCAGTCAGCGTCGAGACCGACGGCAGCACGCTGCGGGTATCGACGTTCAACGGAACCGATCCGCCGGTACGGGTTGGTCAACGACGGCACTTGTGAACGGATGGTTAGGACCAGAACGCCCGTGTGACCCTCGTGATAGTCATTCAGTCGACGCTTATTCCTCGGCCTTGCTTTGTTGCCATTCCGACTCGAGCGCCTCGAGGCTCATGCCGGCCATCGTGCCGCCGCGGGAGGCGATGCGGGTTTCCATCGCGGTGAAGCGGCGCGTGAACTTATCGTTTGCCTTGCGCAGCGCAGTCTCGGGTTCTATGCCGAGGCGGCGCGCGAGGTGTGCGATGGAGAAGAGAAGGTCGCCCATTTCCTCTTCCGCCCGCTCGTGGTCGAGCGTCGCGTTCGACGCCACCACTTCGGCCACCTCCTCGACCTCCTCGCGGATCTTCTCGATGACGTCAGACGGCTTGTCCCAGTCGAAGCCGACCGAGTAGGCCCGCGACCCGATCTGGTAGGCGCGCAACAGGGCCGGCAGTGCCGGGGGGATGCCGCTCAGCAGCGTCTTCGGCTTCTGCTGGCCGCCGCGCTCCAGCGCCTTCACTTCCTCCCACTTCACCTTCACCTGACCGGCCGTCTCAAGCGCCGGCTCTCCCGCTCCGCGGTTGAAGACGTGCGGATGGCGACGCACCAGCTTGTCGGCCACCGACTTCACCGCGTCGGCAATGGAGAAATGCCCGGATTCCTGCTCGAGCTGCGCCAGGAACACGGCCTCGAAGAGGAAGTCGCCAAGCTCCTCGCGCAGCGCCCCGTGGTCGTGGCGGTCGATGGCGTCGAGCAGCTCGTAGGTCTCTTCGAGCACGTACTTCTTCAGTGTGTCGATGGTCTGTTCGCGGTCCCACGGACAGCCGTCCGGGGCGCGCAAGGCGGCCATGATCTCGATGAGCCTGACGAATTCGCGTGCGGCGTCGGCAGTGGGAGAGTTTGGTAAGCTGGGTGCGGACACCAGGTCATTTCATCACATGGCAGACATTTCGTTCACGCAGTTCGTCTTTTCGCTGGCCAGCTCCGCAGCCATTCACTTCGGCGATGTGCCGGAACCCAGTGGACAGAAGCTGTCCGAGCCGAACCTCGAAGGTGCGCGCCAGATGATCGACATCCTCGCGCTGCTCGAGGAGAAGACGAAGGGAAACCTGACGCTCGAGGAGCGGCAGCTGCTCGAACAGCTCCTCTTCGAGTTGCGCCAGCGCTTCGTCCAGGTGGCAGACGGCGGCAAGCGCATCATCACCCCGTAGAGACGTCTCAGAAGCGAACCAGCCGCGTGTACTTCACGATGACCCCGCGGCTCTGCAGCCGCTCGCGCGCGTTTTGCGTGGTGTCGCGCCCCTCGCTGAAGACGACGAACAGGTCACTACCCGGCTGGTATTCCCACCGGAATCGGACGTTCGTCGAGAACGAGTTCGTGCTCGAGTTGTACTGTACCGAGTCCGCTCGCGAACACGCGTGGCGTCAGCGTGAACGTGGCGCGGTTGGTCACGAGCTTCGTCACGAAGTCACCTTCGGGAAGCTTCGCGGACGACACCGACACGCGCGGCTCGATCGACAGCCGCGGCGTCAACTCGACGCGTCCCGAGTAGCTCACCTCCGTCCGCGTGCCGCTGTAGAAGGTGCCGCGGATGACCCGCAGGTCGCCGGCCAGCCGCCGCTGCGGTCCCAGTCGGTAGAGCGCGTTCAGGTCGTTGAACCCGTAGCCACCGGGCGCGAGCGTCACCCCCTTCGAGATCTCGAACGGGTTGGTCAGCGCCTCGTAGTTGCGGTTGTAGTTCAGTTCGATCTGATCCCCGCTTTGCAGGTCGGCCCGCACCGCCCCCTGCGCCAGCCGCGACTGGATCTGGCCGTCGGTGTTGTTGACGATGTAGTCGAGGTTGGCCTCGTAGTAGAGCTTCCGGACGGCGGGGATGCTGCGCGGTCTGGGGCTGAACCTGAGCAGGCCGTATTGGCGGCGGAAGTTAGCGCGGCGTAGGAAGCCGATGTCCGGGTTGAAGTCTTCGCCCACCTTCAGCAACTCGTAGTTCAGGCCGTAGCGGTCGGCGTTGTACTCGATCTGCGCGCGGTAGCTCTGTGAGTCGCCGTCGCGGCCATCCGACTGGGTCTCCGCGAGGTACCCGCCGATGTTGAGGTTCTCGTAGAATCCGAAGTTGGCGTCTACGCCAAACGCCTGGTTCGAGCCGGCCCCCGACGTGGCCAACGAACGGTTGGTGCCGATGACGCCAATGCTGCTGCGGCGCAGGATATCGCGCTTGAGGCGGACGACGGAGAAGTTGGTGCTCTGGGCGTTCGCTAGCGCATCGTCCGCCGTCTGGATGCTCAGCAGGCCGACGGAGAAGCGGCCGGCCCGGCCGGTGAGGCGCCCGCCGCCGGCGATCGGCGTCGGCAGGCCGTTTTGCAGGCCGATGCGCCGGCTGAAGAAGAGCAGTGGTGTTTCGTTCGGGGCGCCGCCGCCGCCGTCACCGCCACCGGACCCGACGCTCGCGAATTGAAAGAGCCCTTGTCCTTCGAGGAAGAAGTCGCGACGCTCGGGGAAGAACTGGCTGAAGCGGGTGAGATTCACCTGCTGCTCGTCTGCCTCCACCTGGGCGAAGTCGGTGTTGTAGGTAAAGTCGAGGGTAAGGCTGCGGGTGATGCCGTACTTGGCATCGCCGCCGAAGTCGCCCTGCAGGTCGTTCCTGAACGGTGCGGCGGCCACCGTGTTCGTGAGCAGCTTGGAAATCGCGTAGGGCTTCAGCTCGATATTGCGCGAGGTGGCCGGCACCTCGATGCCGACGAGCGTCGCGGCGACGTTGAAGCGGGTCGCTCCAGGGCCACCGTACGAGGCGGGCACCGGCGACAGGTAGGACGTTTCGTTCTTCCAGCGAACGACACGACGGACGTTGACGCTCCACACCTGTTCGCCACCCTGGCGGTAGCGCAACGACTTGAAGGGAATGACCATCTCGCTGGTCCAGCCCTGGTCGAACGGGGCGCTGTGCGTGTCCCACACCGTGTTCCAGTCGAAGTTGTTGCCGCTCCGATCATCGGCGACCAGCGCTTCGCGGATACCGCCGAGTGAATTGGTCTGGAAGTAGTAGCCGCTGCGCCGAATCGTAGAAGGTGTCGAGCGCCACGCTGAAGCTGTCGTTCTGGCCGATGTTCCGGTTGTCGCGGCGCAGTTCGTTCGCCTGCACTCGCTCGGGATGACTGTCCCACATGCGGCCGGCGAGGTAGAGGTTGTTGTTGTCGAAGAACACCCAGAAGTCGGTGTCCTCCGTCGCCTTCTCGCCCGCCTTCGGCTCCTGCTGGATAAAGCCGTTTGCCGGCTCGACTCGGCGGTAGATATCCTCATCGAGCCGGCCGTCGAGCGTCAACGGCTTGTCGATACGCACCGCGCGCATCGTGATGCGCCCCTGCTCGTCGCGCACCGACATGGCCGGGGGCACCGGCGCAGGGGGACCGTTAATGGGGGCGGCAGCCTGGGCGAACCCGACGGTGGGGCTGAACCAAAAACCTGCAAAGCAGAGGAAGGCCAAGAGCCCTGCCCGTGCCGGGCCTGACGTGAACATGCGCACTACATTGTAGTCGGCCGGACGTGCCGTAGAATCGGAGACCCGTGACGCTTCGAATTACCATGCTCGGCACCGGAACCTCGCACGGTGTGCCCATGATTGGCTGCGACTGCCGCACCTGCCAGTCGGCCGACCCGCGCGACACGCGCAGCCGACCCTCGATTCTCATCGAGCGGAGGGACGCGGATGCGGGGTCGACCCCGTTCGCGCAGGCCGTGCGGCAGGTGCTGGTGGACACCTCGACCGACCTGCGTCAGCAGGCGCTCTCATTCGGGCTGAGGCGCGTCGACGCCATCCTGTTCACGCACAGTCACGCCGATCACATCCTGGGACTGGACGAGGTGCGCCGTTTCAACGTCATCCAGAAGAGCGCCATCCCGGCCTATGCCGACGCACGGACGACGCGCGACCTGCGACACACCTTCTCCTACATCTTCGATGCGGCGCCGCCGCAGGGCGGTGGTATCCCGAAGATCTCCCTGACCACCATCGTTGGGCCGTTTTCACTGGGCGGCCTCGACATCGTGCCGGTGCCACTGCTGCACGGGCATCGGCCGATTCTCGGTTTCCGCATTGGTTCGTTCGCCTATCTGACCGACTGCAACGCCATCCCGGACGCATCGTGGCCGTTGCTCGCCGGGGTGCGGACGCTGGTGCTCGACGCGCTGCGCGAGAAGGTGCATCCCACGCATTTCAACCTCGAGCAGGCGCTCGCGGCGGCGGCGCGCATTGGTGCGGACCGCACCTACTTCACGCATGTCTGCCACGATTTGCCATACGCGGAGACCTGCGCCCGCCTGCCCGACGGCGTGGAACTGGCCTATGATGGGCTGATCCTCGAGGTGGTGTAGGTCGCGGCCCCCTCGTCCGCACACCCATCCATGGACGTCATCCACTTTCCAGACGACCCGCGCCCGCCGCGCTGGTCGCATCCCGTGCTCGCCCTCGGGAACTTCGATGGTGTTCACCGCGGGCACCGGAAGATCCTCGAACGGGTGAAGCGCGTTGCGTCCGAGCGTGGCGCCACGTCGGTGGTGATGACCTTCGATCCACACCCGCCGCGTGTGGTGCGCCCGGACAAGGCGCCGCTGCTGCTGATGACTACGGCGCAGAAGCTCGAGGCGCTGGCGGCAGCCGGCGTGCAGGGGACGGCCATCGTTCGCTTCACGCATGAACTGTCGCAGTGGGATCCTGAAACGTTCGTGCGTGCCGTACTGGTGGACTGGCTGCACGTGTCGGAGGTGTGGGTCGGCGCGAACTTCCTGTTCGGTCGCGACCGGGCCGGCACCTTCAGCCTCCTGCGGACGCTGGGCGCCCGCTACGGTTTCAACGCGGAGAAGATCGATCCGGTCCGCTACAAGGACTTCGTGGTGTCCAGCACCCGCGTGCGTCGTCTCATCAACGAGGCTCGGGTGGACGAAGCGGGTGCGCTGCTCGGGCACCAGTACTTCATCGACGGCACCGTGGTCCAGGGCGCGCAGCGGGGACGGACGATCGGGTTCCCGACTGCCAATGTCGCCACGGCCAACGAATTGCTGCCGCCGTTTGGCGTCTACGCCACGACGGCGAGCCTCGACGGCCTCGTCTACCCCTCGGTCACCAACATCGGGGTGCGTCCGACAGTCGACGATTCGGGGCGCGTCTCGATCGAGACACACATCTTCAACCTGGATCGCGATCTGTACGGGGCGGCCATCCGCGTCGGCTTCGTGCAGCGGCTGCGCGACGAGCGCACCTTCGAGTCGCTCGACGCTTTGAAGGTGCAGATCCAAGCCGACAGCGACCGCGCGCGCCTGCTGTTCGAACGCCTTTCACTGTAGAATCCCGCTAGCTTCCGATGCGCCTGTACAACACGCTGACTCGCTCCGAGGAGATCTTCACTCCGGGTCCCGACAACACGGTCCGGATGTACACCTGCGGCCTTACTGTCTACGCGCGCGGGCACATCGGTAACTTCCGCACCTTCGTCTGCGTCGACGTGCTCCGGCGCACGCTGCGGCACCTGCAGCAGTACAACGTCCACCACGTGATGAACTTCACCGACGTGGACGACCGCACCATCATCGGCGCGCAGAAGGCCGGGATGGACCTGCGCACCTACACCGATCAGTACATCGCCGCCTTTCGCGAGGATGGGCGCGCCCTCGGCCTCGAACAGGTGGAGGAGAACCCGCGTGCCACCGATCCCGAGAACATTGCGGCGATGGGTGAGATGATCGAGGCGCTCGAACGGCGTGGGCACACCTACCGCAGCGATGGTTCCATCTACTTCAAGATCTCGACGATGCCCGACTATGGCAAGCTGGCGCATCTCGATCACGAAGGGATCAAGCCGGGCGCCCGCGTCGATTCGGACAACTACGCCAAGGACGATGCACGCGACTTCGTACTGTGGAAGGCGACGAAGCCGGGCGAGCCGACGTGGGAGGTGGCCGGCGGCACGCCTGGCCGTCCGGGCTGGCATCTCGAGTGCTCGGCGATGGCGCTGCGCATCCTCGGGCAGTCGCCGATTGATATTCACACCGGCGGCATCGACCTCATCTTCCCGCACCACGAGAACGAGATCGCACAGAGCGAGTGCGCCACCGGCCATCAGTTCTCGCGTTTCTGGGTTCACGTCGAGCATCTCATCGTCGACGACGAAAAGATGTCGAAGTCGCTCGGCAATACGCACACGATCCCGGACATCATCAAGAGCGGGCAGCGGCCGTCGGCAGTGCGCTACCTGTTGCTGTCGTCGCACTACCGGAAGCAGTTGAACTTCACGTGGGAGAGCCTGCAGCAGGCCGAAGAGGCGCTGCGCCGGCTCACTGACTGCCTGGCGCGGGCGGCTGCGGTCACCGCCCTGGGCTCGCACCCGGACATTGCGACGCGTGTGGATGAGGCGCGACAACAGTTCGGCGACGCCATGCGCGACGACCTGAACACTGCCGCAGCCCTGGGCGCGATGTTCGAGCTTGTGCGGTCGTTGAACTCAGCCGTCGACGCCGGCCAGGTGGGCGTGGACGATGTGCCGCGGATCCGCCAGGCGTTCGACGAGTTCGACCAGGTGCTGGGCATCCTCTCGCTGCGGCAGGCGGAAGACGCGCAGCCGCCGGTGCCGGTCGAGGAGATCGAGCGGCTGATCGACGCGCGACATGCGGCTCGTCGCGCCCGCGACTTCGCCGAGGCCGACCGCATCCGTCAGGACCTCGCGGCACGTGGCGTGCTTCTCGAAGACTCGGCAGCTGGCACGCGCTGGAAGCGCAAGTAGCGTCCAGCAACTTTCCACGGGAGGGTCGACCGATGGCCGTGCCCGACATTCGAACGCCGCTCCCCGGACCGAAGGCCGCTGCACTGATCGCGCGGGACGCAGCGGTCATCTCTCCCTCCTACACCCGCGGTTACCCGCTCGTCATCGCCCGCGGCTCCGGCTGCGCTGTTGAAGACGTTGACGGCAACGTCTTTCTCGATTGCGCCGCCGGCATCGCCGTGAACGCCACGGGGCATTCGCATCCCGACGTGGTGCGCGCTGTCATCACGCAGGCGCAGCAGTTCCTGCACATGTCCGGCACCGACTTCTACTACGAGCCGCAGGTGCAGGTGGCCGAGGCGCTCGCAGCGCTGGCGCCGATGGAGGGACCGGTGCGCGCCTTCTTCGGCAATTCGGGCACCGAAGCGATCGAGGCGTGCCTGAAGTTGTCGCGCTACTCGACGAAGCGGCACCTGATCATCGCCTTCCTCGGCGGATTTCATGGGCGAACCATGGGCGCGCTGTCGCTGACGGCGAGCAAGACCGTGCAGCGTCGCGGCTTCGGACCGCTCGTGCCTGGTGTGACGCACGCGGCGTATGCCGACTGCTATCGCTGTCCGGTTGGCGCCTCGCCTCTCACCTGCGCCGCCGAATGTCTGGATCCGCTCGAACACCAGACGCTGGTGCAACTCGTCTCGCCAGACGAGGTGGCGGCGGTGGTGGTGGAGCCGATTCAGGGCGAGGGCGGCTACCTCGTGGCGCCCGCGCAGTTCATGCAGCGGCTGCGTTCCCTGACATCACGCCACGGCATCCTGCTCGTCGTTGATGAAGTGCAGTCGGGTATGGGACGCACCGGCCGGATGTTTGCGGTGGAGCACAGCGGTGTGCAGCCCGACATGGTCGCCATCGCCAAGGGGATTGCGTCGGGAATGCCGCTCGGCGTCGCGCTCGCGCGTGCAGAGCTGATGACGTGGCCGCCGGGCGCCCACGCCTCCACTTTCGGCGGCAACCCTGTCGCGTGTGCGGCGGCGCTCGAAACGATCCGGATGCTGAACGAGTCCCTCGTTCGCAACGCGGCGGTGGTGGGCGAGCGGCTGAAGGACGGCCTGTCCGCGCTGGCGGAGAAGCACCTGCTTGTCGGGGATGTTCGAGGGCGGGGCCTGATGGTCGGCGTGGAGCTGGTGAAGGACCGAACGACAAAGGAGCGCGCGCCAGAGGCGAGGAATGCGGTGGTGAGTGCGGCGTTCCGGCGCGGGCTTCTCATTCTTGGCGCCGGCCGGAACACGGTGCGTTTCTGCCCGCCGCTGGTGCTGACGGCGGAGGAGGCCGACACCGCGGTCCGCCTGTTCGACGAGGCGCTGACGGAAGTGGCGGCGACAGTCACGTGAGGCCCGCGCGTTCTGGCGGCGCGTCACGGGCGCGACCAGCATGTTCGGGCGCGGCCCTTGCTCCGCACCGAGGCGCCCATGACCCGCGCTCGCGTCACCCTCGGAGAAATCGGCGAAAACCTCGCGTGTGCTGAACTCGAACGGCGCGGGTACACGGTTATTGCGCGGCGCTATCGCTGCCGCGGTGGCGAAATCGACATCGTCGCCCTCGACGATACGACGGTCGTCTTTGTCGAAGTGAAGACGCGGGCCGGTGCCGACTACGGGTCCGGCGCCGATGCGGTGACGTGGGCGAAACGCCGACGGCTTGTGGCAACCGCCCACGACTTCCTGATGCGCCAGCGCCTCGGCGATCGCCCCTGCCGCTTCGACGTCGTCGCGATTGCGATCAGTCAGCAGGGACCGAGCGTCGAGGTTTACACAAATGCCTTCGACGCCGGAATGAGGTGAGTCCACACTTTCGGCAGACGCAGCGCGTGTGTCCCGGGGGTAGAATCGACAGATGTGCTTGCTGCCGGTATGTCCGGCAGGGTGACAGCCGAAGATTCCATACGTGCCTGAGCTGCGCAAAGACCCGATCACCGGTCGCTGGGTGATCATCTCCACCGACCGGCAGAAGCGTCCCAACGACTTCCGTATCGAGCAGTCCACCGTCATTGGCGGTGAGTACTGCCCGTTCTGCACTGGTCACGAGGACCTGACCCCGCCCGAAGTGCTGGCGTTCCGGCAGAACGGCCAGCCGGCGAACAGCCCGGGCTGGGATCTGCGGGTGGTGCCCAACAAGTTCCCGGCGCTGCAGGTCGAGGGGAACCTCGATCGTGAAGGCGAGGGGATGTTCGACCGCATGAACGGCATCGGCGCGCACGAGGTCGATCATCGAGTCGCCCGACCACTCGAAGATGCTCGCGACGATGAGCGAGATGGAGATCGAGCGGGTGCTGTGGGCGTTCCGCGAACGGGTGCTCGATCTGAAGAAGGACACGCGGTTCCGCTACGTCCTGGTGTTCAAGAACCACGGCGCGTCGGCCGGTGCGACGCTCGAACACTCGCACTCGCAGTTGATTGCGCTGCCGATCGTGCCCGACTTCGTGCGCGAGGAGATCGAGGGCGCGCGACGCCACTTCGAGCAGAAGGAACGCTGCGTCTTCTGCGACATCATCCGGCAGGAGATTGCGTCGGGGCGGCGCGTCATCCACGAGAATGCGGACATCGTGGCGCTGGCGCCGTACGCGCCGCGGTTCCCGTTCGAGACCTGGCTGCTGCCGAAGAGCCATGGCTCGCGGTTCGAGGAGGCGCCTCGCCAGGTGTACGAGAACCTGGCGCGGATGCTGAAGTCGGTGCTGCAGCGGATGAATCGCGCACTCGAGAATCCGGCGTATAATCTGGTCATTCACAGCGCGCCGTTCTCGGAGACGCGTGCCGAGTTCTATCACTGGCACGTGGAACTCATGCCGAAGCTGACGCGCACCGCCGGGTTCGAGTGGGGGACAGGTTTCTACATCAATCCCACCTCACCAGAGGAAGCGGCGCAGGTCCTTCGCGCCGCGAAAGTGTAGCCCTTCAGGAAAAACGATGGGGAAGTGCTTGGCGGGGTTGAAGCTGAGCGCGTGCGTGTGGTACTTTAGGTGTTCTGGCGAGCGGGAATAACTCAGTGGTAGAGTGCGACCTTGCCAAGGTCGAAGTCGCGGGTTCGAATCCCGTTTCCCGCTCCATCTCTCGCCTCGCAACTGGGGCGTAAGCGCGGGCCTTCACGGCCCGTTCTTCGTTTCAGGGCTCCGATCGGCGCCGTCGCCAAGTGGTAAGGCAGAGGTCTGCAAAACCTCCACCCCCGGTTCAAATCCGGGCGGCGCCTCCAACTCAAGTCCTTCCACATCTCACGTTCCACCAACGCTCGGGCGAACCTCATGGTTCCGCCATGTCTTGTCGTGCATGGCTGGCCGCTGCCCTGGCGGAGTGCAGCCTTCGCTCGCTCGGTCCTCACGCCATGTCGGGCCTTCTGGCGAGCCTGTAGCGAAGCACGCCCGCGGTCAGGTCCTTCTTCAGAACGCGGCCTCCACGGAGAACCTCGAGCTCGCCGGACTGGCGCAACCTCACCGCGCATTCGCGGACCTCTGCGAGCAACCTCCGCCACACCGTTCCGCCAACGATTCGGGCGACATCGCTAGGACAGACCGAACTCGCGGACCCGCGGCTTCGGAGCAGCGCCAAGAGCGCCGCTTCGATCCGCGCCGTCGTCGCGGCCGGCGTGGGCGACAGCCACCATGGCCGACCCCTTTCACCGAGTGCGACCTTGGCCTCGTGCACCCGCCTCCTGCTCTGCCGCAACCCGGCCTCGTCGCCCGCGTCGCGAACCGCACGGCGCGCCGCCATGAGCTCGTTCACCAGCTCCTGTCGGAAGCCTGCCGGGATTCCCGGATCGGATGCGCGCCAGCGCCGGCCGTCAACGACGATGAACGCCGTCGCCGGTGGCTGCACCGTCGGCGCGTCGGTTGTGACGGTCCGCTCTTGTCGGCTGTGCACAACGGCCTCTCTCCTCCGTCTGCCGCAATCCCCCTGCCGCTTCCCTTGAACTAAGGAACCGTCCAGCCATTGGCTGGAGATCCCTCTTGACCGACGTCCGCGACAGACGAGTTCACGCGTTCGAGCACGACGCCCCCGGCTTCGCGCCATGCCGGTAGGGCCGGATCGCGCGCACTGATCAGGGGAATCCATGAAGAAAAGGTTCGCACGCCGGCGTCCACCCCGACGACCAGTTAGCCAGCCGCGCCACCAGCAGCCGCAGCCTCAGCTCACCTCGGCATAGAGAGCGTCCTGGTTCACGGTCGGGACGTTCCTCGCATCGGCAGTTCTTCACGATGCAAATACCCGCGACCGCCGGTGCTGCTGAGGTGCGACGGCTCCCCGGACGGCGCCCGTGATGCGGATCGCTGACGCGAACAACAACCGCTCGCGCGAGATGCCGCCCCCTTTCCTGAGTTCGGCTACCGCTCCGACCCGTGCCGGTGGCAACCTCGGATGCGCAGCCGGTCGACGCGACCGAGTTCACCTTCTCCATATCGCCGGGTCGGCTGAGCGAGGTGCTGGCCGACTTCTCGAAGGTCACCGGGATCGCGACCACGTTCACTCTCGAAGAGTTGGGGACGATTCAGTCAGCCGGCGTCGTTGGCCGCCATACAGCAGATCGTGCGTTGGAACTCATCATCGGAGGGACCGGTACGATCGCCAGGTTGAGCACCGATCGTCGCGTGTCGATTGAACTGCCAGGGCAATCCGAATCGGTGGACGTTGTCGCACGAGCAACCATCATCTCGTCGCCGAAGTACGTCGTACCAGTTCGCGACGTTCCCCAGACAGTTGCGGTCATTCCGCGCGCGGTGATGGAGACGCAGGCCGTCACCACCCTCAGCGAGGCCCTCCGCAACGTGCCGGGCATCACGATGCAAGCCGGTGAAGGAGGAGGCGCATCGAGCACGTCTGGCGACATGTTCAACCTGCGCGGCTTCAGCGCCGCCAACAGCGTGTTCGTCGACGGCGTTCGAGACGACGCGCTGATCTCCCGCGACACGTTCAACCTCGAACAGGTCGAGGTGTTCATGGGGCCGTCCGGCACGGATGTGGGCCGCGGCACGGCTGCCGGCTACGGGTGTCGAGATCACGCGGGAAGAGCAGCAGGCTCCGGGGTTGACGGGGCTCGGCACAAAGGCGCCGGTCGATGTCTTCGCACCAGACGTAAACGCGCCGGTCGCAGGATTCGCGCCCGACCGCTCCGCCGCGTACAACAACGGTAGTGTCGACACCACCGCGGTATATGTGTCTGACGCGGTCGATCTGTCGTCCCGCTGGCAGGTCTCCGGCGCCATCCGCGCGGAGCGGTATGCTGCGACCTTCGACTCCCTGACGGCAGCCGACGTGCGGACCGAGGCGGAGGCGTCGGACGCCCTCGTCAGCGGCAAGGCCGGCGCGCTGTACCGCCTGTCCCGATCGGCCAATCTCTACGCATCGGTCGGAACGAGCAAGACACCGCCTGGCACGGTGAACTTCACGCTGAGTGCCCAGCCGAACAGCCAGAACAACCCGAATGTGCGGCCGCAGGATCGACCAATGTAGAAGCAGGTGGCAAGTGGGACATCGACAACGGCCGGCTCTCGATGACCGCCGCGGTGTTCCGCACAGTCAACCGCAACATCATTCACACGGTCGACGCCACGGCGATCCCGCCTCTCTTCAACCAGGATGACGCGCAGCAGGTGAAGGGCGCATCGCTTGGCGTGTCAGGTCGCCCGCGCAGGGCTGGGACGTGCACGCGAATGCCGCATACCTCGATTCGGAGCACGCTCTCAGAACAGCGCCAACCAGGGGCGCAGGCTGCCCCTGACGCCGGTGTTCTCCGGCAGCGTCTGGACCACGTATCGATTGCCGCGCGGGCTGACCGTCGGAGGCGGACTCCGCCACACTGGCCTCGTGTAGGTCAACGCGGCCAACACCATTCGCGTGCCGGGCTATCGGTTGGTCGACCTCGTCGCCGAATATCCGGTCAACACGCAGCTCGTCGTTGCGCGTCAACGTCTCGAACCTGACGGATGCGACCTACATCAGGAACGTGAACAACAACGGTGGACGCTCCAATCCCGGCTACGCGCGCGCCGTGCCCGCGACGTTGTCCGTGCGGTTCTGAGGCAGGGACGATGCTGCTTCGTGTTCCCGAAGTCCTCACCCCCGATCAGGTGCGCGAGGCACGCCAGGCACTCGATGGGGCTGAATGGGTAGACGGCCGCGGGACGGCCGGCCCGCAGTCGGCCCGCGTAAAGGACAACAGCCAACTGCCGGCGGACAGCCCAGTCGCCCGCCAGATCGGCGACGTCATCCTCGGGGCGCTGCAGCGAAGCCCGCTGCTCATGTCCGCGGCGCTGCCACTGCGTGTCTTCCCGCCGATGTTCAACCGCTATGCCGGTGGGCAGACGTTCGGCAATCATGTCGACAACGCGATTCGGCAGGTCCCCGGCGCGCCCCTGCGCATCCGCACGGATCTCTCGGCGACGCTCTTCTTCAGCGAACCTCCCGAGTACGACGGCGGCGAGCTGCTGATCGAGGACACGTACGGGGTGCACTCCGTCAAGCTGCCAGCCGGGCACATGGTGCTATACCCGTCGACCAGCCTGCACCGCGTCACCCCGGTGACGCGCGGCGCCAGCGTCGCATCGTTCTTCTGGATTCAAAGCCTTGTTCGAGACGACGGCGCACGCACACTGCTGTTCGATCTGGACAGCGCCATCCAGCAACTCGGGACCGACCAACCAGACCCCCCGTGTCTGTGCAGTTGACGGGCGTGTACGACAACCTGCTTCGGCGGTGGGCGGAGGCCTGAGCCGTCCGTGGGAGTTACGGCTGGAATGACACGCGAACGCATGTCATAACTTGCTGGCATGATCCGCACATGGACGATCGTCGGCGTGCTCGACGTGCACGCCAGCCACGCATGGTATGCCGCGCTGCTCGGCCGGACGGCGTCCGCTCCAGCCCACGATCACTTCGGGCAGATCGTCGACGACGACGGAACGGTCCTGCTCTGCCTGCACGCCTGGGGCGCTCATGAGCACCCGTCGCTGACGCGTGCAGAACCTACCCCAGGCAACGGCCTGCTGCTGTTCTTCCGCGTCGACGACATGCAGGCGGCTCTGAGGCGGGCGCGAAGCCTGTCGTCACCCCTGGAAGAGGAGCCGCACGTCAACGCCAACACCGGAACGATGGAGTTCTCGCTGCGCGACCCGGATGGGTACTACGTCACCATCAGCGCGCAGTAAGAAGGCAGTGAGGTGGGTGCTCGAGGCTGGTCAGCGGCCGCGACCTTCAGGCCCGCGGCCGCTGCATCTGACAGGCGCTAATTGCCGCGCAGGCGGAACGACGCGCCAACGACAATCGAGAACGGATTGAATTGATCGCGGATCAGCGAGTACTGGCCGATGATGAACGGCTCGTATCCGGAACTGCCGCTGAGGGCGATGCGGGTCCCGCCGATCAGGTTGAGTCCGAGCTTGCTGTCGCCAGCGCCGACGTCCGGCGACACATTCTGCACCGTCCCGCCAATGCCGAAGAACGGCCGGAAGCGACCCGGGCGTGCCATGTCGATGTTCTTCAGCACGTTCGCATCAATCTGGATGATGTGGCCGCCGCCGAGCGGCTGATAGGTGAAGCGCGGCTGGAATTCGAGCGCGTGCGCGACCTGCACGCGGGCATCGGCGCCGAAGATCAGCCAGTTGTCTGGCGTGTCCATCTGCGCGCCGACGAGCGCTCCTGCCGAAATCAGTCCGGAGCGGTCGTCGTCGGCCAGCGCTGTCTGGGCGGAGGCCGCCAGCGGCAGTCCCACCAGCGCCAGTGCCACCGCGCACACATGTAGAAGTCGTCTCATCCTGTGCATCTCCCTGTAGACGTGAGCAGTTCCGCGTTCAGCTTAACGTGCCTGACCGACGCCGACAAGCACCGGCGATCAGGAAGTAAGAGTTACGTGCGTGTCGTGAATGGCCACCCCACCTCAGCGTCGGGTCCATCGCTCACGTCTGCTGTGTCATGCAGGAGATCGGCGAGTTCGTGGCTGCGGCGGAGCGCCTGTTCGCGTGCGGAAGGCCCGGAAAAGCAGACGATCACCGTGTCGTCGAGCAGCACTCGCCACTCTCCACGGTGATCGGGCGATGGGGATAAACGGACCGGCATCTCTGAACCTCCGACGAGGTTCAGAGCAAGGACGACGCCGTGCGGCAGGGTCGGCCCGAGCGTCAGCCCTGACGTTCGCGGATGCGGCGAGGCCGGCGCTCGCGGCCGTCCCCGTCGCGATCGTCGACCGCGCGCTCGAGCGGCGTGGGGACACCGTCGGTCCACCAGCGTCGGCGGTCCGTCAGCAAACGGCTGAAGTGCCGGCGCTCGTGGCCTTCCCGACGGTCGGGCGAGAAGCCGAGGAACGTCCACCCGGTGCCGAGCAGGAACTTCTCGAAGTCGGCCTGAAAGCGCTCGAGCTTCGAGACGTCGTCGAAAAAGTAGCTTCGCGGCGGGCCGTCGCCGGTCACACCGAGCAGGAAACCGTCTTCTGTCGGGGTCCGCAAGATGTCGAGGTGCAGCCCCTCACGCGAGAAAGTCCAGGTCTTCTCTTCCACAAAGGGGTGTATCGGACGTTCAGCCGCGATTGATTAGCGCTCGAGTGGTTTCGTGACCGCTCCCGTCATCTCGCCTGGTTGTCGTTCAGGCGGATAGACCGCACCACCTGCTGGAAGGCGGCTTCATAGCCGCGCGCCTCTGACGAGGGCACCACGGCGATGATGTAGAAGAGTGTGCCGTCCGTCAGGCGGGTGGTGAAGAGCTGAATGGATTCCTGCTGGCCGGTGGCGTCCGACACGTTCTCGAGCCGCGTCTGCAGCCCCCGCCGGTTGGCGATGACGGTCGCGAGAGGCTCCGAACGTTGAGTGAGCCGCGGGTTCGACTCGCCCAGCGCCTGAATGAAGTCGGTGGTCGCCTCCTGCAGTTCATGCCGCTCGTTGCGCAGCACACCCACCTCCACCCCGTGCGTGAAAATGTTCTGGCCGTTCACCTGGCCGTAGGCGCCGGTCGGTGCGAACGTAACGGAACTCGAGCCGGGCAGTTCGCGCCAGTTGTTTGGTACGGCAATCCGGAAGACGTCGCCTTCCGTGTATTCGCGATGCCGAGTGGCCGGTGGTTCGACGCGGCCCAGTGTGCCGGCTGAACGCGGATCGGCGCCAGTGCGGCCGCCCGTGCCCTTCGCCGCCCTCGCCGCTTCCTCCGACGTCGGTGCTTTCGGCAGCGACGCCAGGTGCGCCTTCACGCGATTGAACCCCCCACGATCGCCGACGGGGTTCGACACCCGCAGCAGCTGCGCTTCTTTCTCGATGTACTCCGAGCGGTTCGCCGGGTTCGGGTGGTCGGACAGCCACTCGGGGCCACTCGAGCCGCCCTCCTTCCCGATAGTCTTGAACATGTTCGCCATCTCGCGGGCGTCGTAGCCGGCGCGCGCCATCAACTGCGCCCCGAGGATGTCGGCCTGCTTCTCGTAGTCGCGGCCGAATCGGAGGAAGGCGGTGCCAAGACCGAACTGTGTGCCCTGCGCCACGACGCTGCCGACGCGTCCACCGATGATTGCGCCGAGCACGGCACCGGCCACCTGTCCCATCTGGTATTTGCCGGCCTTGCTGGCCTGCGCGGTGCCATGGCGGAGCAGCACGTGACTCACCTCGTGCGCCATCACCCCGACGACCTCACCCTCGCTGCTGGCTGCCTCGATCATTCCGCGGTTCACGAACATCGGCCCGCCCGGCAGGGCGAAGGCGTTGATTTCGCGCACGTTCACGGTATCGAAAGAGTACCTGAACTCAGGCTGCCGGAATTCGGACGGGATGACAGCAGTCAGCCGTTCACCCAGCCGGGTGACATACGACGTGACGGCGTCGTCGCGCATGATTGGCAACTGCTGCCGGGCCTCCGCGGCCGCCTGCATCCCGAGCTCGACGTCCTGCGCGGGCGTGTATTTGTTGCTTGGCGCCGTAACCTTGGTCTGGCTTCCGAGGCCGATCACGCTGAGTGAAAGGATGACCGCCGCCGATGACAGAACCTTCTTCATGTGGATGTGCTGCTGCAAACTCGGATCCCTCGTGCCATTGTTTGTCGACGTGGCGACTTTGAAGCCTATACGGTTGAGATCGTAGATTCCGACGGATGCGACAGGACGAGGTCGCAATTCGCCACGTCTCTCGAGCTCAACCGCTGCAGTCCCGTCGCGCATCTGCCGAAACGGGTGGTGACAGGAATTGTCAGGCTTTGCGCCCGGTGCCACGCAGTGTCACTTCCGCGCGATGACGTGCCCCCCTTGATCTGCACGCGCTCTCGCCGCTCTGCACACGGGTGCCAGGCGGCACGAGCTCTGCTAAAAAGGACTGACAGGAACTGACAGGTGAACATGCGCAAAGCCGACGGCTTCGCCCTTATCGACATCCTATTCGTCTGTGCCTTGATGGGCGTGCTGTCGACCATCGCGTTGCCACGGATGCTGTTGGCGAGGCAGTCTGCAGGCGCGGCGTCAGCGATCGGGTCCTTGCGCACCATCCACAGCGCCCAGCTCACCTTCGCGCTCACGTGCGGCGCGGGGTTCTATGCGCCGAACCTCACCACGCTCGGCAGGGCTCCCGTGAACAGCCGTGAGGCGTTCATCTCCCCAAACCTAGCAACGTCGAATGCCGTGACGCGCTCCGGCTACGTCATCGAGGTGGACGGCACCGCGTTCCCCGGCGCCCCCGGCAGCTGCAACGGCCTGAGCGTCGGTGAAGCCGCACAAGGGTGGCGCGCCTACGCCGACCCGACCGACAACGACAACGCAAGGTTCTTCGGCACGAACGTGAACGGCGCAGTCTGGGAGTTGAACTCCACACTCAGCGCGGTCATTCCAGAAGTCGGCGAACCGTCCTCAGGACAGGTTCTGAAGTAGGACGCACCTCAGCCTCGCCGCTGCTGCGCCCGTTCCGCCTGCACGTAGCGCGACGGCAGCGGATGATCGAGGCGAGTGGCTATGAAGCCGGACGCCTCGACGACCTGCGACAGCACGACACCGGTCGCGATTCCCAGCCCCTCCAGCATGTAGAGCAGGTCTTCTGTTGCCAGGTTGCCTGACGCGCCGGGCGCGTACGGACAGCCGCCAAGGCCGCCCGCGGACGCATCGAACGTCGTGATGCCGAGCTGCAGCGCAGCCAGCACGTTTGCGAGCGCGGTGCCGCGCGTGTCGTGAAAGTGCAGCGCGACGGTGTCGAGGCCGATGTGCTCACCCACGGTGTCCAGCACCTGCTCCACCTGCCCTGGGTGCGCGACGCCGATGGTGTCGCTGATCGCCACCTGATAGACCCCCATCGCCAGCAGCCGTGCCGACAGCTCCGCGACGCGCAGCACCGGCACGTCGCCCTCGTACGGACAACCGAAGGCCGTGGACAGGTAGCCCCGCACCCGCATGCCCAGCAGCTGCGCCCGGTCGCACACCGCGGCGTAAATGCGGAACGCGTCATCGATGCCCTGGTTGATGTTGGCTCGGCTGAACGATTCGGACGACGCGGCGAAGATGGCAATCTCCTCGAGTCCGGCGGCGGCCGCGCGCTCGAGCCCCTGCAGGTTCGGGACGAGCGCGGTGTAACGGGTGCCCGGGCGGCGGGCGATCCGCGCGAACAGCTCGGACGCATCGCCCATCTGCGGCACCCGCTTCGGGTTCACGAACGCCGACACCTCGATCACCGCATACCCGGCGGCGCTGAGTCGATCGATGAACGCCACTTTGTCGTCGGACGAGATGGCGACCTGCTCGTTCTGCAGGCCGTCGCGCGGACCGACCTCGACGATGGTGACCTGCCGGCCGCTCAGAGCAGGGAGTGCCACCTGCGTCACTCCAGTTCCACCAGTGTCGTGCCGGGTTGCACCAGCTCGCCCTCGCTGCAGCGCACCGCCCGAACGACGGCGTTAGCGGGGGCGCGCACCGGCAGCTCCATCTTCATCGCCTCGAGAATGAGCAGCGTGTCGCCCTTGTTCACACGCGACCCTGCCGCCGCCACGATCTTCAGCACCGTTGCGGGCATCGGCGCAGTGAGCGACTGCTGCCGCTCACCGCTGCCGCGCCGAACAGCCGGCTGGTCGGCCGCAAATGGCCGTTCGAAGACCCGGCCCCGCCAGTGTGCCCACCGGTGGGCAGGTGTCCCTGCGATGTGCACGATCTCGGCGCGTCCATCGATCTCGACGCGGTAGGCGCCAGGGCCGATTCTGGTCACGAGTGGCGTGCTGCTCATCGCACGCTCCAGTCGCGCACGAGTGTCCACGGATCCCAGGCTGGGGTGCCGACGCGGCCAGCACCGGACGTCTGGCCGTGGTCGGCGGCGTCGAGGGCGGCGCGAAGGAACGCCGGCGGCGGCTCGTCCGGTTCGGTCGCGAGCACGTCCCCCTCGGTGTCGAGATAGCCGGTGTGCATGCCGCCGAGCGGAACGCCTCGCTCTGCAGCACGCGGATGAGGAACGGGACATTCGTGTGGATGCCCAGGATGGGGAACGCGCGCAGGGCCGCGAGCAGGCGCTCGATCGCCTGCGCCCGCGTGTCGGCTGTAGCAATCACTTTGGCCATGCAGCGCGTCGTAGTGCACCGTCACCACGTCGCCTTCGCGAAAGCCCGAGTCGATGCGCACGCCTGGCGCCGATGGTTCGCGGTAGAGCAGCAGCGTGCCTGCCTGCGGGATGAATCCCTGCGACGGCGCCTCGGCATAGACGCGCGCTTCGATGGCGTGGCCGCGCTGCGTCAGCGCGCCCTGCGTCCACGGCAGCCGTTCGCCCGACGCCACCAGGAACTGCGCGCGCACGAGGTCGACACCGGTCACCTGCTCGGTGACCGGATGCTCCACCTGCAGGCGTGTGTTCATCTCGAGGAAGTAGAACGGCGCATCGTCGCGCGGTCCGTGCGTCAGATCGACGAGGAACTCGAAAGTGCCCGCGTTCACGTAGCCGGCAGCGCGCGCCGCCCGAACCGCTGCGCTCGGTCATCCGCTGGCGGAGCCCGGGCGTGACGTGCGGCGACGGGCTCTCCTCGATCACCTTCTGGTGGCGCCGCTGCACGGAGCACTCGCGCTCGAACAGGTGGACGACGTGCCCGTCAGTGTCGCCGCAGATTTGGATCTTCGACGTGATACGGGCGCTCGAATGAGCCGCTCCACGTACAGCGTGCCGTCGCCGAAGGCCGCCTCGGCTTCGCGGCGCGCCGACTGCACGGCCGCGCGCGCATCCGCCATGTCCTGGACCTGACGCATACCGCGGCCGCCGCCGCCGGCCGACGGCCTTGACCAGGGCGGGAAGTCCGACAGCCTCGATGGCGGCGAGGAGCCCGTCGTCGGTCTGGTCCGACGGCGTCTCGCCTGGCACCACCGGCACGTCCGCCGTCGACCGCGATGCGGCGCGCCTCGATCTTCGAGCCCATGCGGGCAATGACATCGGCCGGGGGCCGACGAAGCATCGAGGCCGGCTTCGGCGCAGGCGCGTGCGAAGTCTGGCGTTCTCGGAGAGGAAGCCGTAGCCCGGATGGACGGCGTCCGCACCAGTGGAGCGCGCGGTGTCGATGAGGGCAACGATGTTCAGGTAGCTCTCGGTCGCAGACGCCGGACCGATACGCACGGCACGATCGCCCGCAGACGACGTGCGCGGCGTTCGCGTCGGCATCGGAGTAGACCATGACGCTTTCGATGCCGAGTTCGCGGCACGCGCGTGCCAGGCGCACGGCGATCTCGCCTCGGTTGGCGATGAGCAGGCGACGGATCACATGCCGCTCCAGCCAGGCCTGCGCTTGTCGAGGAACGCGCGCAGCCCTTCCTGTCCTTCGGCCGACACGCGCCGTTTCGCGAGGGCCGATGCGGTGACCGTCAGCCACGTCCGCCGGCGCCGCACGCCACACGTCGTCGATCAGCTGCTTGGCTGCCGCGATAGCCTCGCGTCCGCCCGCCAGCACCTCGCGCAGCACGGCGTCCACCGCCGCGTCGAGTTCCGCGGCCTGCACAATGGTGTGCACGAGTCCGATGTCGAGCGCGTGCGCCGCCGTGAAGCGACGGCCCGTGAGGAATAGTTCGCGTGCGGCAGAGCGGCCAATCTTCGCGAGCACGAACGGCGAGATGACGGCCGGCACGATGCCGAGCTTCACCTCGGTGAAGCCGAACGTGGCGTGCTCGTCGGCCACGACGATGTCGCACACGGCTGCGAGTCCGGCGCCACCGCCGATCGCCGCGCCGTGCACCCGGCCGATCACCGGCACCGGCAGGCTGATCGATGGCGCGTGAACATGCGCGACGTGCGCAGCGCGTCGTTCACGTTCTCGGCTTCGGTGTAGTCCACGGTCCGCGCCATCCAGGCGACGTCGGCACCGGCGCAGAAGGTGGGACCGGCACCGTCGATGACCACCGCGCGCACGGCCGGTCTGCTGCCGTGACGTCGGCCCACGACGCGAGCTCGGCGATCATCGTGTCGTTGAACGCGTTGCGTACGTCGGGCCGGTTCAACGTGCAGCCGTTCCACCGCGCCGTCACGCCGGGTGAGGAGATGCTCGATAGGCACACGGATAGGCTCCCTACATCCGGAAGACGCCGAAGCGCGGCTCGGCGATCGGGCGCGTTCAGCGCCGCCGACAGGCCGAGGCCGAGCGCGTCACGCGTCTGCGCGCGGGTCGAGGATACCGTCGTCCCAGAGGCGCGCGGTCGAGTAGTACGGCGACCCTTCGCTGTCGTACTTGTCCAGGATCGGCTGTTTGAGCGCCTGCTCGTCGTCTGCGGAATAACGTTGGCCATCGCGCGCCAGCTGCTCGCGCTTCACCGTAGCCAGCACCGTCGCGGCCTGCTCGCCGCCCATCACCGAGATGCGCGAGTTCGGCCACATCCACAACATGCGCGGGTCGTAGGCGCGGCCGCACATGCCGTAGTTGCCGGCGCCGAACGAACCGCCGACGACCACCGTGAACTTCGGCACGACGGAGTTCGCGACCGCATGCACCATCTTCGCGCCGTCCTTCGCGATGCCGTTGCGCTCGTACTGCCGCCCGACTATGAAGCCGGTGATGTTCTGCAGGAAGACAAGCGGCACACCGCGCAGGTTGCACAGCTCGATGAAGTGGGTGGCCTTGAGCGCCGATTCGGAGAACAGCACGCCGTTGTTCGCGACGATGCCGACCGGCATGCCGTGAATGTAGGCAAAGCCGGTGACCAGCGTGGCGCCGTAGCGTTCCTTGAACTCGTCGAAGCGCGAGCCGTCCACCACACGCGCAATGATCTCGCGCACGTCGTACGGCTTCCGAAGGTCGGCGTTGACGATGCCGTAGATCTCGGCCGGGTCGTAGCGTGGCGGCTCCGGGCGCAGCCAGTCCGTTCGGCGTGCGCTTCTGCGTCGGCAGCGTCGACACGACGGTGCGGCAGATCTCGAGTGCGTGCGCGTCGTCTTCCGCGAAGTAGTCGGCCACGCCAGACAGGCGGGTGTGCACGTCGGCGCCGCCGAGCTCTTCCGCCGTCACTTCCTCGCCTGTCGCCGCCTTCACGAGCGGCGGGCCGCCGAGGAAGATGGTGCCGGTGCCGTTCACGATGATCGTTTCGTCCGACATCGCCGGCACGTAGGCGCCGCCGGCCGTGCATGAACCCATCACCACCGCGATTTGCGGAATGCGTTCCGCCGACATCCGCGCCTGGTTGAAGAAGATGCGGCCGAAGTGTTCGCGGTCGGGGAAGACGTCGGCCTGCATCGGCAGGAAGGCGCCGCCTGAGTCGACGAGGTAGACGCAGGGCAGCCGGTTCTCGAGGGCGATCTGCTGCGCGCGCAGGTGCTTCTTGACGGTGAGTCGGGTAGTAGGTGCCGCCCTTCACCGTCGCGTCGTTGCCGACCACGACCACCTCGCGGCCCGCGACGCGCCCGATTCCGGTGACGATGCCGGCGCCGGGTGCGTCATCGTCGTAGAGTCCCCAGGCCGCAAGCGCGGAGAATTCGAGGAAGGGAGAGCCACGGTCGAGCAGCAGCTCGATGCGCTCCCGAACCGGCAGCTTCCCTTGCGAGCGATGCCGTTCCACCGACTTCGGACCGCCGCCCTGGCGGTTGTGCTCGGTGCGGGCGTGGAGTTCGGCGACGAGGCCGCGCAGTCGCTCCTCGTTGGTCCGGAAGACCTCGTCGGAGGGGGTGATGCGCGACTCGATGACCTGCATCCGCCGGGGATTATCGCATACGGCCCTGTACGTGCCGCCTACGCGGACTTGTAGCGAAAGAATGCAGTAGCGGAGTTTCTGTATTGACTTGCGACGCGGTTAGCGGCACCCTCTGGTCATGAGCCTGAAGCGCAAGAAGCGTGTCCTGGCCATCGACGACGAGCCGTCGATGACCGAGTGGCTGAAGATTCTGCTGGAGCATGCTGGCTACGAGGTGCGGACTGCACTCATCGGCACGCGCGGCGAGGAACTCTTCCGCACCTGGCGTCCGGACGCCGTGGTCACCGACATGATGCTGCCGGACATCGACGGCATCGAACTGGTGCGCAAGTTCAAGGAGCTCGAGCCCGAGGCCGAGGTCATCGTCATCACCGGGCAGGGCAACATTCCGCGGTCGGTCGAAGCGGTGAAGGCCGGCGCCTTCGACTTTCTCGAGAAGCCGATCGACGCCGAGCGCCTGCTCGACAAGCTGGAGAAGGCGATCAAGCAGAAGTCGCTGGTCGACGAGAACGAGCAGCTGAAGCAGAAGCTGCAGGATCGCTACAAGTTCCAGAACGTCATCGGCAAGGGCAAGAAGATGCAGGACCTCTTCGAGCTCATCGAGAGCGTGGCGGCGAGCGAAGCGAACATCCTCATCCAGGGTGAGAACGGCACCGGCAAGGAGCTGATCGCCAACGCCATCCACTACAACAGCAAGCGGTCCAAAGGGCCGTTCATCAAGATCAACTGCGCGGCCATCCCGAAGGACCTGATCGAGTCGGAGCTGTTCGGCTACAAGAAGGGCGCGTTCACCGGCGCGACGATCGACAAGGAAGGGCTGTTCGAGATGGCCGAGGGCGGCTCGCTGCTGCTCGACGAGATCGGCGAGATGCCGTCCTACCTGCAGACCAAGCTGCTGCGCGTGCTGCAGGAGCGCGAGTACCGGCCGATCGGCAGCGACCGCATCGTGCACGTCGACTTCCGGCTGATCTGCGCCACCAACATCGACCTCGATGCGGCGCTGCGCGACGGCCGGCTGCGCGAGGATCTCTACTTCCGCATCAACACGATCACGCTGCGCGTGCCGCCGCTGCGCGAGCGCACCGAAGACATTCCGCTGCTGTGCGACTACTTCCTCGACAAGTTCCGCTCCGCGCTATGCGAAGAACGTGAAGTCGCTTGCGCCGTCGGTCTACCACCTGCTCATCAGGAATCGCTGGCCGGGCAACGTGCGCGAACTGGAGAACGCCATCGAGCGCGCCGTGCTGGTGGCGAAGGGGAGCGAGATCGGCGTCGGCGATCTGCCGGAGTCGATCCGCGAGGAGTCGACCGGCAACAGCGACTTCGTCATCCCGCCGCATCGCACCCTGGCCGAGATCGAGAAGATGGCCATCCTGCAGACGCTGCAGCGCACCAACTGGAACAAGCAGGAGGCGGCGCAGATCCTCGGGCTGTACCGCCCGACGCTCTACAGCAAGATGAAGAAGCACGAGATCCGCGACGGCGGCAAGGCGGCTCGCGCCGCCGCGGCACGCCGCCTCAGCTCAGCCGGCTCGTAGCGCAGCTCGGCCCGAGAGCTTGCAGCCCGCCGGGCCGTGCCTCATTCCGCAGAGCTCTGGCCGACCGGGCTCGCGACGTCGCATCGATCCGGCCCGCTCGCGCCCGTCGGCGCCTACGCGACGCTTCGTCGGGCGCGCCCTCGTGCGATCCGTTCCTGCCGCCCTACGAGGGCGGCGAGATTCTCCGCCACCTCTTCCAGTTCGGTCTTCGCTCGGCCCCGCTCATCGCGACCTCGGGCTTTGCCATCGGCGTGGTGCTCTCGATGCATACGCGGGCGTCACTCGAACGCTTCGGTGCCGACGCAATGATTCCGGCCGGGCTCGCCATTGCGCTGATCCGCGAAACCGGGCCCGCTCACCGCCGGGCTGCTGGTGTCGGGGCGGGTCGGCGCCGGCATCGGCGCCGAGCTCGGGGCCATGCGGGTGACCGAACAGATCGACGCGCTCGAAGCCAACGCGGTCGACGCCTTCCACTACCTGGTCGCCACCCGGGTCGTGGCGTGCGCCATCGCCATGCCGCTGCTCACCATCCTCATGGACTTCGCCGGCATCTTCGGCGGCTACGTGGCCGAGGCCGCGGCGTCGGGCATGTCGTGGCGGCTCTATTTCGAGCGGTCGTTCACCTTCATCAGCTACTCGGACCTGCTGCCCGCCACGCTGAAGACCGTCGGTGTTCGGCTTCCTCATCGCCACCATCTCGAGCTTTCTCGGCTTCAATGCCACCGGCGGCACCGAGGGCGTGGGCGAGGCCTCGACGCGCAGCGTCGTGCTGTCCTCGATCCTCATCATCCTCAGCAACGTCATCCTGGTGCGGATGATCTTCTTCTTCTACCCCCAGGGGGCAGCGTGAGCGAGACGGAGGTTGCGCATCCGGCTCGATCGCGTGTCGAAGGCGTTCAACGGCCGCGCCGTGCTCGACGACGTGTCGCTCGATGTGGCGGCCGGCACCGCGTTCTGCCTGCTCGGGCGCAGCGGCACCGGCAAGAGCGTCACGCTGCGCCACATCATCGGCCTTGTCGCGCCCGACGCGGGGCATGTGTTCGTCGAGGGGCACGACGTGACGCACCTGTCGAACGACGCCCTCGCCTCGGTGCGCAAGCGCATGGGGTTTCTGTTCCAGAACGCGGCGCTGTTCGACTCGCTGACCGTGCGCGAGAACGTCGCGTTCCCGCTGCGGCGGCACACCGACCTGTCGGAGGCGGACATCGAGGCTCGCGTCCGCGATCCGCTCGCGCTCGGTCGGGCTGGAACGCGACATCGACAAGATGCCGTGCGAGCTGTCTGGCGGCATGCGCAAGCGCGTCGGGCTGGCGCGCGCCATGGCGCTCGATCCCAGCATCCTGCTGGTGGACGAGCCGAGCGCCGGACTCGATCCGATCACCACCCGCGAGATCGACGAGCTGCTGCTCGAACAGAAACGGGCCGGCACCACGCTGGTCGTCGTCACGCACAACATCCCAGCGCGCGGCTGGTCGCCGACGAGATGGCGCTGCTGCACGAGGGGCGCGTCGTTGCCCAGGGTTCCGCCGCCGACCTCGACGCCAGCGACCATCCGATCGTGCGCGCGTTCATGCAATCTGAAGGAGGAGGCTAGTGACCGCATCTCCGGCGCGCCTGGCCGGCGTCGGCGCGTTCGTGCTCGGTCGCGCTGCTGCTGTTCGCAGTGGCGGTGTTCATGATCGGCGACCGCCAGATGGCCTTCAGCCAAACGTTTCGAGCTCTACACCGAGTTCTCGAAGATCACCGGCTTGCAACCAGGCGCCATCGTGCGGGTCGTCGGGTGCACGCGCCGGCGAGGTGACCGACATCCGCCCCCCATCGCAGCCGGCAGGAAAGTTCCGGGTGCGCATGCAGGTCACCGAGGAACTGCATCCGCTCGTTCGCACCGACTCGGTCGCGTCGATCGAGACCGAAGGGCTGGTCGGCGGTTCGTTCCTCTCGATCAGCGCCGGCAGCGGCAGAGGCCATGGCGGCGGCACCACGCTCCACATTGGCCAGCCAGGAGCCGTTCGAGATTGGGCGATCTGCTGCAGCAGATGAATGCCACGGTGGCTAAGGTGAACACCACCATCGACGAGATGCGAGGCGAGGTGGAGCTGACGATCGTTGGGGTGCGCGAGACCGTACAGAAGACCAATGACCTCGTCAGCAGCATCTCGCGGCGACGTGAAGACGATGGCCTCGTCGGGAGCTCGCGTCAGCGCCGACATCTCAGCGATGACGACCAGCGTGCGGGAGGGGCAGGGCACGCTCGGCAAGCTGTTCACGGACGACCAGCTCTACGGACACGTGCGGCAGGTGGCGGCCAACGCCGAGTCGATGACCACCGACGCGAAGGCGGTCATCGCGCAGGCCCGCGAGACGTTAACGGGACTCAAGGGTGCCGAGGGGCCCGTTGTCGGTCTGGCCGGCAACCTGCGGCAGACGCTCGACGACGCCCGTTCAGCGATGTCGGGCTTTGCCGAAAACATGGACGCGCTCCGCCACAACTTCCTGCTGCGCGGGTTCTTCAATGCCCGCGGCTACTACAATCTCGAGCAGATCTCGCCTGCCGAGTACCGCTCCGGAGCGTTGGCGGGCGGCCGCCGCACGCCCGTGCGGGTGTGGCTGGGTACCGACCGTGTCTTCGAACCCGACGCGGAAGAAGGCGCACTGCGTCTGAGCGAAGACGGCCGCCGTCGGCTCGATGCGGCCATCGCGCCCTATCTCGACCGCGTCGCCGACGGTGTGCTGATGGTCGAGGGGCTTGCGTCTGAAGGCGGGCGCGACGAGCAGTTCCTTCTCTCCCGCGCCAGAGCCGTCATCGTGCGCGACTACCTCATTGACCGGTTCCACCTCGAGCCGCGCTCGACGGGAGTGATGCCGCTCGGCAGCGAGCCGAGTCCAGGCGCGCCGGCGACGTCGTGGGACGGCATTGCGCTCGCGTTCTTCCTGCAGAGCAGGTAGCTCCAGCGCACCCGTCCTCCCCTCGTGCGTGGCACGCATGTTGGAACAGATTGCATCGACGGTGCGAGAGGAGGCGGTGTGAACGATAGCGAACGAGGACTGGCGGCGGCAGTAGTGGGTGCGGTGGTGGGCGGCATGGCCGGCTACCTGATCTTCACCGAGCGCGGACGGCAGCTGCGGCGACAGATCGAGCCGGCGCTCGAGGACTTCGCGCACGAACTCGGTGAGTTGCGAGGTACGGTCACAAGGGCCATGGCCGTCGCATCGCAGGGCTGGAACG
Source organism: uncultured Acidobacteriota bacterium (assembly GCA_963722395.1). Classification (GTDB taxonomy): domain Bacteria; phylum Acidobacteriota; class Vicinamibacteria; order Vicinamibacterales; family CAVVIG01; genus CAVVIG01. Next base: position 741,795 of record CAVRLS010000004.1, read on the forward strand.
TGTTGCACGAAGCCCTTGGCGATCGCGACGACTCGCCCGCATTCCCTGGGCATCGCCAGTCGAATCCGTTCTGAGGTGGATCGATGGACGATTTGGATACCACGAATACGATGCTGGCCATCATGGCGGGAGTGAGCGTGCTCGAGGCATTGCTCATTCTCGGCGTTGGCTTTGCCGCCTACCGCGTCTACTCGCGGGTCATGACCCTGGTGAACGACCTCGAAGCGCGACAGGTGGCGCCGGCAATGGCGCGTGTCAACGCCATCCTCGACGACGTGAAAGAGGTCAGCAGCAAGGTGAAGGAAGAGACGGTTCGGGTGGACAGCGCCATCCGCAACACGATGGAGCGCGTCGACGACACGGCCGACCGGGTCCGGTCGAACGTTCGCGCCAAGACGAACCGCATCGTTGGCATCGTGCGCGGGGCGCGTGTCGCCCTCGAACACATCCTGACGCGAGCGGCCTAAGAGCGTACTGAACAGCGGCGGGGATCCCCGCCGCGCATAGAGGAGGAAGCACGATGGCAGACGGATACGATCGCTACGACAGCAACGACTCGGTTGGCGGCGGCAGTTTCGTAATGGGGTTGTTGACGGGCACCGTGCTCGGCGCTGGCCTCGGAATGCTGTTCGCCCCGAAGGCCGGTTCGGAGTTGCGCAACCAGCTGACCGAACAGGCCGGTTCGCTGCGCGACAACGCATCCGAAGGCTACCGCAAGGCAAGCGAGGTCGCGGGCGAAGGCTACCGGAAGGCCAGCGAGACCGCCGGCGAGTGGGCGGACAAGGGTCGCGAGGCTGTCGACAAGGCAAAGGACGCCGTGTCACGCGGGGCCGAAGAGGCGCAGCGCTACGGCCGAGAAGCGACCGGTGGCGAGTACGCCGAGCCCCAGCACACCTGGCGGCGGCAATACCTACGGCAGTGGGTCGGGCTCGTCCGGCTCATCCGGCAACACCGGGTCCGGCTACTCGGGCGGCAGCCAGTCAGGTGGCTCCAATCCGGGCGGGTCGAATCCAGGCGGATCGCGCCGGAGCTGACGTGACTCAGGCCGCAGCGCGAACGGTCGCGAACGCGGTGCTGTGTCGGCCGGTGTGGCGGCGGCGTACGTGGTGATCACGACGCCGTCGCTTCGCCGTCTCGCCATTGGCGCCACCCGGCTCTGGCTCGGCGCCAGCGTCCCTGCCTTCCTGCTCCATCAGACGGGCCGGGCCTGGGCCGAATCGGAACGTCGCGGCTGACAGATAATCGACGTGTGAAAAGGCTGTCGTCAGTCGGCCGCCAGAGCCGCGAGATTGCGCGGTTGGCGGCCATCGCGCTCTGGCGAGGGGCACTCGGCTTCTACCGCAGCGACAACTTTACGTACGCAGCCTCGATCGCGTACTACGCGCTGCTCTCGATCTTCCCATTCGCCATGCTCGGCTTCGCCATCATCGGCCTGGTAACCGCCGATGAGGCAGACCGGGCCGAAGTGCTCGAGTTCGTCCTCCGCTACTTTCCCCAGCAGTTCGAATTCATCACCCTGCAAATCGACGCGTTCCGCGCCAGCCCGCTAACGCTTGGTATTGCCGGCACCATTGCTCTCGTCTGGGGTGCGCTCGGCTTCTTCGGTGCCGTCAGCACGGCGGTCAACTACGCCTGGGGCGTGGAGGAGACCCGCAGCTACTGGACGCACAAGCTCGTCTCGTTCCTGATGCTGCTCGTGGCCGGTGCCCTCCTCGTGGCGGCTACGCTGTTGGTGAGCGCATCACAGATCGTCGGCGCCACGTGGTTTGCGAGCGTCCTCTTCCGCTTTCCCGGGCTGCTCGTGCTGCGGGGCTTCGCCATCCGCAACGCCACAACCGCCATGTTCGTGCTCGTGGTCGGCCTCGTGTATTACTTCGTGCCCAACGCCAAGGTGCGGTTTCGTGACGTGTGGATCGGCGCGTGTCTCACCGGGCTGCTCTGGAAGGGTGCGCTCTTCGGCTTCGGCTGGTACATGCGCGACATGGAACGGTTCACGCGGGTGAATGGGTCGATTGCCGCCGTGGTGGTATTTCTGGGCTGGGTCTGGGTGCAGGCGGTGATTCTGCTCTACGGGGTGGAGTTCACCGCGGCCTATGCCCGCCTGCGGCGGGGCAGGCCCGATGAATTGCCTGCGGCCCCGGCGCCGCGCGTGTGAGAGCCGCGCGACGACTTGCGTAGCTGCCGACCCTCAGGTCGGCCGTCGGCTACTGCGGTCTGCCGCCGAGCACCTTCACCACCACGTCGGTCAGCGCGCCGACATCGTCCCACTTGCGCGCCGTGATGACGTTGCCGTCCTCCACGACCGGCCGATCCACGTACTTGCCGCCGGCGTTCTTCACGTCGATGGCGATTGACGGCCAGCAGGTGACGACGCGGCCACGCAGTGCGTTGATCGTGATGAGCACCATGGCGCCGCGGTCGATCGACGCCACCGGCTTGCCGCCTTCGTAGGCATCGCGCACGAGGTCGACCATGGCGTGACGCATCCTGATGCGATCGGGGGCGTAGCCGCCGGGCACGATGACGATGTCGAAGTCGATGATCCGCGCCTTGCTCGCTGCCATCTCCGACGTGATCGTCGCCTCATGGCGCTTGCCGCGATAGATGGCGCTGGCGGCCGGGCCGACGAGCGTGACCGTCAGCCCTTCGGCACGCAGCAGCTCGAGCAGCAGAGGAAGTTCGCGATCTTCGAAGTCGTCTTCAACCAGAAGCGCCACCCGTCGTCCGGATAGCGGAGCGTGGTCGGTCATGTTCGCGATTCTACCGCATGTCATAATTCTGAAATGAACCGCCTGTCGCGCGAGCGCAGCCCGTATCTCCTGCAGCACGCGAACAATCCAGTCGACTGGTATCCCGTGGGGCGATGAGGCGTTCAGCCGAGCGCAGGCCGAAGACAAGCCGATCTTCCTCTCGATCGGCTATTCGACGTGCCACTGGTGCCACGTGATGGAGCACGAGTCGTTCGAGGACCAGGCGATCGCCGCCTTCCTCAACGAACACTTCGTCCCGGTGAAGGTCGATCGCGAAGAGCGCCCGGACGTCGACCGCGTCTACATGACGTTCGTGCAGGGCGACCACCGGCTCGGGCGGCTGGCCGATGAGCGTGTGGCTGACGCCGGACCTGAAGCCGTTCTACGGCGGCACCTACTTTCCCGCCGGCCGCGAAGTGGAACCGTCCCGGCTTCATCGACATCCTGCGCGAGCTGCACGCGGCCTGGGCGACGAAGCGCGACGCGGTCGAGGAGTCGGCCGGCCGGTGTCACCGAACAGTTGAAGAACGCGGCGCAGGCAGCGCCAACGGCTGGCGTGCCGCGGCGACGGCTGCTCGCCGGACATCGTCGCGCAGTTCCGCACGGCATTCGACCGGCGGCACGGCGGCTTCGGCAACGCACCGAAGTTTCCGCGACCGACCGAGCTGCTGTTCCTGCTGCGTGAGTATCGCGCGCACCGGCGACAGCCGAAGCCCGCGACATGGCGCTCGCCACGCTCGGCGCGATGAGCGTCGGCGGCATGCGCGACCACATCGGCGGCGGCTTCCACCGCTACTCGGTCGACGCGCGCGTGGCGGGTGCCGCACTTCGAGAAGATGCTCTACGACCAGGCGCAGCTGGTGCTCGCCTATCTCGAAGGGGCGCAGGTGGCCGGCGACGCATCGCAGCTCGAGGTGGCGGAGGACACGCTGCGCTACGTGATGCGCGAGATGACCGACCCGGCGGGCGGCTTCTACTCGGCGGAGGACGCCGACAGCATCCCGCCCGAGCACTCCGCCACTCCAGGCGCGCACAAGATGGAAGGCGCCTTCTACCTGTGGACGGCGGCGGAGCTCGATGCCCTGCTCGGTGCGGCGTCACCGCTCGTGAAGAAGCGCTACGGCATCGAACCCGACGGGAACGCTCCGTCCGACCCGCAGCAGGAGTTCGTCGGCAAGAACCTGCTCTACGTCGCGCAGTCGATTGCCGAACTTGCCGACGAGTTCGGCTACACGCCGGACCAGACGCTCGACGCACTGAACGGCGCCCGCCTGCGCATGTTCCAGGCACGCATCCAGCGCCCGCGGCCGCACCTCGACGACAAGGTGCTGACGTCGTGGAACGGGCTGATGATCGCCGCGTTCGCGCGCGCCGCCCGCGTGCTGCGCGCGATGGTCACCGACGGCGAATCGCTCGGCACGCCGTACCTCGACGCCGCCCGACGCGCCGCTGCGTTTCTCCGCTCGACGATGTGGAACGCCAGTACGCAGCACGCTGCTGCGCCGCTACCGCGCCGGCGAGGCCGAAATCGAAGGCTACGCCGAGGACTACGCCTACCTGATCTTCGGGCTGCTCGAACTGTTCCAGGCCGACCCGCAGGCCGAGTGGCTGCAGTGGGCCATCGAACTGCAGCAGCGGCAGGACGAGCTGTTCTGGGACGACGAGGCGGGCGGCTGGTTCAGCACCACGGGGCACGACCCGACGGTGCTGTGGCGAATGAAGGAAGACTACGACGGTGCCGAGCCGTCGGCGACCTCCGTGTCGGTGATGAATCTCATCGTCCTGTCGCACCTGAACGGCAATCCACTCTGGGCGTCGCGCATCGAACGCTCGCTGAAGCTGTTCGGCCAGCGGCTGGAACAGCTCGGTCGAGCGGTGCCGATGATGGCAGCTTCGCTGTCGGCCTACACCGCCGGTGTGCAGCAGGTTGTCATTGTCGGCGACGGCGCGTCGACGGAGGCGCTGCTCGACGCCGCAACGTCGGCATACCGTCCGTTCACACTGGTGCTGGCGCTGACGTCGGCACAGCAGCAGGCGCTGACGACGCTCGCGCCGTTCGTGGCGGCGATGCGACCGGTGAACGGTGAGGCTGCCGCGTATGTGTGCCAGGACTTCGCGTGCTGCGCGCCGGTGACGACGTCCGATGCGCTGGCCGCCCTGTTGGCTTCGTCCGAGGATAAGTAACCTGTGACTGACCTGCGCTTTCCCGTCGACATCTGGCTTCGCGGCGATCACACCGCCACCACGCGCCACATCAGCGGCATCGATCGCGAGCCCGCGGCGTGGACCGATGACGATGTGCGCGCCATGCTCGAGGGGATGCTCTACGAGATGCACCGGCTGAAGCATCCCGAGATTGCCGAGCCGTACGTCGCCCTGCGCAGCCTGAGCTGGATCGTCAATCCGTACGAGGACGGCGGCGTGGTGGTGGCGATCGAGATCTCGCTCGGTGCGGCGATTGCCGGGCCGTTCAAGGTCGACCAGCAGTCTCTGGAGGGGATGATCGCGCGGGTGCTCACCCAGGCGCGCGCCGGCGGCGCCTCGTCGACGGTGCACTGAGTCCGGGCGACCGGCGGTCAGCCCTCCACGGTGACGCTGTCACCGGGTTGCACGAGCCCTGGTTCGATAACGCGCGCGCACAGCCGGCTCCATCCCGGATGCTGCGCCTGGCCGATGCGCGTGAAGCTGCCGTCGACGAACGACCCGGCAATGAGGCGGCAGGGCGTCGTGTACTTGCTGATTTCGAGGACGGCGCTGCCTGCGCGCAGGCGTGTGCCCGGCACGATGCTCCCCCAGTCGAGGCCCGAGACGGTGAGGTTCTCACCGGTGGTGCCAGGGCCGATTGGATGCCCCTCAGATTGCAATGCGCGGATGATCTCGAGCGAGTAGAGCACCACTGCGCGGTCCGGCCCGCCATGCGACTCCGGGTGCGCGTGGGCATCGCCGCTGACGCCAGCCTCGCTTACGAACGCCTCGAAGACCTGGCGCTTCGGCACCCCGCCACGTGAGGTGTTGACCGATTCCACTCGTCCCATCGCTGCATTCTATGCGGGGTCACGGCGTCAGCGATCCCAGCCAGGCCACTCCATGCTGTACTTCGCGCGGATGGCGCGGGTGGCGCCGGGGAACACACCAGCGCGGCGCGCGCTTTCCTCGGCCTGCTGCATCACATCACTGACATGCCTGGCGTTGGTCGCCACATCGTCACGCCAGGCGCGGCATTGCGGCAGTGTTTCGTTGTCGATAATGACCGTGTCACCGAGCAGCCCGAACCACTCGCGTCCGTTCATCACCGTGGCAATGGTGTACTTGCCGGCGCAGGCCACCCGGTAGCGTTGCCAGGCTGCGTCGATCTCGTCGGCCTGACGCGCAAGCGCCAGCACGGTCCTCTCGAACTGTGCTTCGCCCTGCTCGCGCATTGCCTCGGTGTCGGTGCGCGACGTTCCGAGTGCGGCATCGAGCACCTCGGTGTCGCCACTCGCGCCGGGCGTCAGCACGGTGGTGGTTCCATCCATCAGGCGACTGGCGTGGTCGGTGGCGATGGCGAACCCGAGCGATTCCGCGGCCGACATCTTCGCTGTGGTGATGCCGACCACGGCGCCCGACCTGTTCACGAGCGGGCCGCCGCTGTTGCCCGGGTTGATGGCGGCGTCGGTCTGCACGAGCGTGAGTCCGCCCGATGAACGTACGGCCGAGACGATGCCTCGGGTGACGGTGCCCTGCAGCGTGCCCAGGGCTGAACCGACGGCGAGCACCTCCTCGCCCACCTGGACGCTGCGTGCCGGGGCGAGGCGCAGCGTTGGATGGGACGCGGGCGGCTGCTCGACGTGCACCAGCGCGAGGTCGACGTCGCTGGCGGTGGAGGAAACGTAGCCGCTGCTCTCGGTCCCGTTCGAGAAGCGCAGGCGGACGGAACTGGCGCTGGCGACGACATGTTTGTTGGTGAGGACCGTGTCGGCCGAGACGAAGAAGCCGGAGCCGGTGGACGAGCCGGACCTGATGGTGACCACCGCGGGCATGACCGCGCGGACCACGTCCTCGCGGCCGCGGTCGGTGAGCGGGCCGGATGCCACGCCGGCATCGGCCGGGAGGACCACGTCGGTAGGGGAGGGGAGCACGTCGCGCGCCGGCTTCAGGTCGGCGTCGCCATAGGTTCTCGAGCCGGGCGCCTTCTTGCGGGCGTCGGCGGCGCGCTCGGCGGCAGCCGCCAGCGACTGTTCCTGCGCCGCGTGCACGCGCCACGGCGTCGTCTGGGCCACGAAGGCCACTGCGAGGAGGAAGGCGGTGTGGTGTCGCATCGGGGCGTCACCTGAGTATCGGTCCGATGGGGCGCTGCACGTAGTGTCGGCTTCCGCCGGACCCGGTAGAATCAGCACGGTCGCGCCCACTCAGGCCGGGGTGGCGAAACTGGCAGACGCACGGGACTTAAAATCCCGGGTTCCGCAAGGAGCGTGCGGGTTCGATCCCCGCCCCCGGCACTCCGCTGTTCAGCCTGTGAGCAAGGGCTCCGACAAGGCGTCCGGTCGCGTCCTGCGAGACCGCATCAACGCCGATGGCCGGGCGAACAGCACTGGCCACCGCTGATGTGTAGAACCCGTTCTCGCGATAGCCACAGTGCTACTGGTGAACCCGACCTCCTGGTCGGCACCCGGGCGATCGAGGGCCGCCGACGGGCCCGCCCGCATCGCACTCGCTCGGCGGCTGGGCATTAAGTCAATCGCCACTTGGACGCTCAGCCAGCGTTTACCGCTCTGTCTGCCGTCCTCGAGAGCTTCCCGACGTTGAACAGTCCGCCTGGTCGGCGAAGAACAGCACGCGAGCCTCAGCCGCCGCCGTCCTTCGAGTGCTCGTCGAAAACCTGGCGCACCTTCCGCGCCAGACTCAGCGGTGTGTAAGGCTTCTGGATGAACGCCACGTCGGCTTCGATCAATCCATGCCGGACCACCGCGTCGTCGGTGTAACCGCTCATGAAGAGTACCTTGACCCTGGGGTAGTCGGGCCGTAGTTGCTGCACCAGTTCCGGCCCGCCCATATTCGGCATGACGACGTCCGTGAGAATCAGGTCGAGCGGTCCACGGTGGGAATTCAGGACGTCCAGCGCATCCTTGCCGTCCGTGGCCGTCAGCACCTGATAGCCGAACATCTTCAAGACCCTCGAGGCCAGGCCCCGCACCCCTTCCTCGTCTTCGACGAGCAGGATCGACTCCGTGCCCCGCAGGCCCGCCTGCGAATCGGACGCCCGCGTGACAGCGGTGTCTTCGACCACGGCGGGCAGGTAGATCTTGAACGTCGTTCCACGGCCAGGCTCGCTGTAGACGTGAATGGACCCGCCGCTCTGTTTGACGATCCCGAACACCATCGCCAAACCCAGCCCGGTCCCACGGCCGACGTCCTTGGTCGTGAAGAACGGCTCGAAGACCCGGGCCATGACTTCGGGCGTCATGCCGTAGCCGGTATCGCTCATCGCCAGCATCACGTGGGGTCCCGGCGTGCAATCCTGGTGCAGGGCCGCGAACTCGTCGCCGAGGAGTACATTGCTCGACTCGACCGTCAACGTGCCTCCATTGGGCATCGAGTCCCGGGCATTCACGGCCAGATTCATCAGCACCTGATCGAGTTGACCGGGGTCCACTTTCACCCGACTGAGCCTGGGATCGAGCACCGTCGCGAACACGATATCCTCCCCGATCAGCCGGCGAAGCATCTTGCCGGTTTCCGTGACCACCTCGTTCAGGTCGAGTATCTGCGGCTGGAGCATCGACTGGCGGCTGAAGCCCAGCAACTGCCGCGTGAGTGAGGCCGCCCGCTCCCCGGCCTGGCTGATCTCCCTGATCGATTCTCGTGCTGCGGCGTCGACGGTCGGCATGGCGAGCAACGATTCGCAGTATCCGAAGATGACGGTGAGCAGGTTGTTGAAATCGTGCGCGACACCGCCGGCCAGCCGGCCGATCGCCTCCATCTTCTGCGCCTGGCGGTACTGATCCTCCAACCCCTTTCGTTCGGTCACATCCTCGGCGAGCGACATCAGACCGGCAAACTCTCCGTTCGCATGGAACATCGGCGTGTTGTGCCATCGGCAGACGATCGTCTTGCCACTCCTGGTGGTGTTCTCGCTTTCGCCGTGGGCGTTCATGCTCCCGCGTCTGATGTCGTCGAAGATCGTCGAGACGAAGGCTCGAGACGATGGGGGGACGATGACATCGAACGGATGCCTGCCGAGCACCTCCGATTCCGAGAATCCGAACGTCCGCTCGGCCATCGGATTCCACCGCGTGTAGTGAAAGTCGGCATCGCTCAACAGGTACGCGAGGGGCATCCGCTCAATCTGCAACTGCAACTGCGCGAGCAGGCGGGCCCGTTCCGCCTCGGCCAGCTTGCGAGCGGTGATATCGCGGCTGATGCCGATCAGGCCAATGATTCGGCTGTCAGTATCGAACAACGGGACCTTGATGGTCAGGTACCAGACGGGATCGAGCCCCACGCCGACACGTTGTTCTTCCCGATTCAGCAGCGGCTTTCCCGCTAAGACCTGTTCGTCGTCGGTCTGGAGGGCCCTGGCGATCTCAGGGGGGAAGACATCGTGGTCGGTCTTTCCGGCCAACTCGTCCTCGCCGGCAAGGCCGACCAGAGTCAGGGTCGCCGCATTGGCGTTCACGAATCGACCCTTCAGATCCTTGGTGAAGACGACATCGGGGAGTGCATCGAGCAGGGTGCGCAGGAGAGTCCGCTCGCGCTCGAGGGAAACCCGGGCTGCAACCTCCCCGTGTAAAGACCGGTTCAGGGCTGTAATGACCGCCGCGATCGCCAGCGTCAGCAGGATGTTGACCAGTGCGAAGTTGAGCGTGATCACAACCCAGCCGACAAGATGGTCGTGCCTGGCTTGATTGACCATTGTCGGGGCCACCCCGCCAAGCAGGCCGACCGACAGCAGGGTCGTCGAGCTCAGGAGAGAGGCCGTCAGACCGGCCAGAGGTCCAAGCAGGAGTGTCGCCAGGATTGAACAGGCAAAAAGATAGACCTGACCGGTAGGCCCGACCGAGACCAGCAGCCCGATCGCCAGAAGAAGACAGCTCAGGCAGTAGATGGTCGCCCGCGCGCGAAACGGCGCTTGGGAGAAGAGCAGCCCCATCACCGTCGCCAGGACCAGCGTGTCGATGGCGGCGAGGCCGTAGAATTCCGACCGGATCGACGCATACATGCTCGGCACATACACGACGGTGCCGAGGACCAGGCTCACGCGCAGGATCCGCGGGAGCAGCTTCACTCGCCACTCTTCAGGGTCGGTCGAGAAGTCGTTCGGAAACCAACGATTCATGGCGAGGCCTCATCGCACTACCCGCGAGCGCCGCCACGCCGCCCACGCTTGCCGCCTTCAGGCGCGGAAGCTCGATTCGAGCGCGATCGAGGCGAACTCCTCGACGAGATCGTCGAATTGCCACCCGCGGTCGACTTCCAGCCTCAGTTCGTCGATCGCGCCTGACGTCGACATGGCGGGCTTGTAGGGTCGGGCCGTGGTGAGCGCATCGAAGACGTCGACAACGCTGAGGATACGCGCCAGCCGCGGAATGTCATCCCCGGCCAGCCCGTCTGGGTATCCGCTGCCGTCGCGGCGCTCGTGATGATGCCGGACGATGGGCCGCACATCCTCGAGCAACCGCAACTCGCTGCTCAGCGTGTCACCGATCACGGTGTGCTGCTGCATCAGCCTCCGCTCGACATCGGTGAGCCGACCCGCCTTGAGCAGCACCGCGTCTGGAATGCCGATCTTGCCGACATCGTGCAGGAAGGCGCCCCGTCGCAACGCAACCTGCTCGGCCTCGCTCAAGCCCAGCCGGGTGGCGAGCGCTGCGGCATACTCGGCAAGGCGATGACAGTGGCCGTTGGTGTACGGGTCGCGGGCCTCGATGGTGCGCCCGAGGCTCAGGATGACAGACTCAGCGGAGTCGAGTTCGTCGGTGTATCGCTTGACGCGCATCAGCGACCTGACGCGCGCCTCGAGCTCGACAAGCACTGGAGGCTTCGCCACGAAATCGTCGGCTCCGGCGTCGATTCCGCGAACCCGATCCCGGCTCCCGGCGAGCGTCGTAATCATAATGACAGGAATGAGTCGGGTCGCCGGATCACTCTTCAGGCGGCGGCACACCTCGAGGCCATCTATCCCCGGCATGTCGACATCGAGCAGGATGACGTCCGGCCGGCTGCGTGCCACGGCGTCCAGCGCCAGCTCTCCGTTCGCCGCGGTCTCGACGTCGTAGCCACATCGTTCCATGACGCGGCGAATCATGTCGCGGTTCGGCGCGTCGTCGTCGACGACGAGAACGGTCCCAGAGAGTCGACGCATTGTGATGTCTCGCTCGTGTGGGAGGAGTAGGGCGGCCCGGCCGTTCGCGGCGATGATGGCCCGGATCTCCGAGACGGTCAAGCTCTGTGGGAGCAGACCAAGCTCGGCTTGACAGTCGTGCCACGATGGGACACTGCGGGATGGCAGAGTTCATGAGCAAGAATCACCGCACCACCGAGTCCGTGGCCGGCGCATCCAGCTCCGAGCTGCTCGCGGCGATCGTCAACTCCACCGACGATGCGATCGTCGCCAAGACGCTGGAGGGCATCGTCATCAGCTGGAACCCCGGGGCGGAGCGGATGTTCGGCTACACGGCCGCCGAAATGGTCGGTCATTCTCTCCTGAGGTTGTTTCCCGCCGACCGTGTCCAGGAGGAACATGACATCCTGGCGAAGATCGCGCGCGGTGAGAGGGTGCAGCATCTCGAAACCGTGCGGGTGCGCAAGGACGGGCAGCGCATCGAAGTGTCGGTCACGGTATCCCCGATCGTGGTCGCCGGAGTCGTCGTCGGCGCCTCGAAGATCGCGCGCGATATTTCCGAGCGGAAACAGGCGGAGCGGGAACTGGCGCTTGCCACCCGGCTCTACGACGCATTCAGCCAGTTGAATCAGGCCGTCGTGCGGCTGGCGTCTCGGGAAGGCGTTATTCGACCGGGTCTGCGATGTGCTTGTGGATCGTGGCGGCTTCCGTATGGCCTGGATCGGCTGGCATGAGCCCGAGAGCCGGCGCATCAGGCCGGTAGCTGTTCGCGGCGTCGAGAACGGATCTATCGACGGCGTCGCCGTCTACTCCGACGATCGGCCTGACGGCCGTGGCCCAACGGGCACCGCCTTTCGCGAAGATCGAGCCTACATCTGCAATGACATAGTCGCCGACCCGTCCACCATCCCGTGGCGGCCGGAGGCCCACCGGCTGGGTTCCCGCGCGCTCGCCGCTTTTCCCATCCGGGTCGGCGGAGTGGTGAGTGGAACCCTCACCGTGTACGCGGGCGAGGTCGGATTCTTCCAGGAGCAGGAGGTCGCGCTGCTCGAAGAGGCGACCGGCGACATCTCCTTCACGCTGGACAATTTTGACCGCGCCAAGGAACTCCGCCGGGCCTCGGAAATGGCATCGCGCCTTGCCGCGATCGTCGACTCCTCCGCCGACGCCGTCATCGGCCAGACGCTCGACGGCATCGTCACCAGTTGGAATCCAGCCGCGGAAGACATGTTCGGCTATGCAGCGGCCGAGGCCGTAGGTCAGCCGATCCTGATGCTCGTTCCGCTGGATCGTCAGGATGAAGAGAGGAACGTGCTGTCGCGGATCGGTCACGGGAAGCGCGTGGAGCGCTACGAGACGGTGCGCCGCCGAAAGGATGGGACGCCGATCGATGTCTCCGTCACGCTCTCGCCGATCACCGACCGCGGTGGGAAGATCATCGGGGCGTCGAAGATCGCGCGTGACATCACCGAGCGTAAACGTTCCGACGATCGACTCCAGGCCAGCCTCAAGGAAAACAGCGCGCTGCGTGCGGCTCTCGACGAGCACGCCATCGTAGCCATCACCGATGCGAAGGGGAAGATCACGTTCGTCAACGATAAGTTCTGCGCGATCTCGCAACACTCGCGCACGGAGCTCCTCGACCGGGATCACCGGATCGTCAACTCGGGCCATCACCCCAGGGAATTCATCGCCGATTTGTGGCGGACGATCGGCAACGGCCAGGCCTGGCACGGCGAGATCAAGAACAGAGCCAGGGACGGTTCTTTCTTCTGGGTGGCCACGACCATCGTCCCGTTTCTCAACGCCGCTGGCACATCCCACCAATACATGGCCATCAGCGAGGACATCACCGCACAGAAGTTGGCGGAGGAGACGCTGCGCGCCAGCGAAGCGCGTTTTCGGACGATGGTCAATTCCATTCCGCAACTGGCGTGGATCGCACACGCAGATGGATTCATTCATTGGTATAACGACCGCTGGTATGCCTACACCGGTACGACGCCCGAACAGATGGAAGGCTGGGGCTGGCAGAGCGTGCACGATCCGCACATGCTGCCGCGGGTGATGGCGCAGTGGACGGCGGCCATTGCCGCGGGACGACGGTTCGAGATGGAGTTTCCGCTGCGCGGCGCGGATGGAACATTCCGCACCTTCCTGACGCGGGCGGTCCCTTTGACAGACGCCGAGGGCAAGGTGGTGCAATGGTTCGGCACCAATACGGACGTCGACGAGTTGAAGCGGGTTGAGGATTCATTGCGCACCAGCGAGGCCAAGATGGCCGAGGCCCAACGCATCGGTCACTTCGGCAGTTGGGAGTTGCAGTTGATCGAGCCGGACAATCGCACCGGCGATCCGCTGTACTGGTCGGACGAGGTATACCGGATCTTTGGCCTCGAGCCGTCGGCCTTTGGCCCCAGCTACGCGGCCTTTCTGGACGCCGTTCCCCCCGCGGACCGGGAACGAATGGACGCTGCGCAGCGCCGGGCGCTGGCCGGCGAGGAAAATCTCAACATCGAACACCGCGTTGTTCGGCCCGACGGCACGGTCCGCTGGGTGCGCGAAGTCGGGGAACTGAAGCGTGACGCCATGGGCCGGGTCACGCGACTGACCGGCACGGTACTGGACATCACCGGCATCAAGCTGGCGGAGGCGGAGTCGCAGCGCAGCGAACGCGAACTCCGCGAGCTGGCGCAGCAACTGGCGGCGGAGAAGGCCCGGCTGCTGGAAGCCCAGGCGGTAGCCAGGATCGGTAGTTGGGAAACCGACCTGGCGACTGGTGCCGTGACCTGGTCGCTGCAGGTCCATCGCATCTTCGAGACTGACCCGGAGCGTTTCAGCCCCACGCACCAGGATTTTCTGAAGCGCGTGCATCCCGAGGATCGGTCGTCGGTGGCGGCCGCATTCGACGCCGCGGTTGCCAACCACAGCACCGCCGCGATCGTGCATCGCCTGCTGTTGCCGGACGTCCGTATCAAGTGGGTCGAAGAGCGCTGGCAGGTGTTCCCGGATGAACAGGGCCGGCCGCGCAGAGCCGTGGGCATGTGTCGCGACATTACCGAGCGGACGGAGGCGGAACTGGCATTGCGGGCAAGTGAGGAGCGGTTTCGCACATTGATCACCCTGGCGCCAGACGCGCTCTACCTGCACGTGGACGGCGTGGTCACGCTGGCCAATCCGGCGATGTGCCGGTTGCTCGGCGCGCAGGAGCCGGCGGAACTTGTGGGCAGGTCCGTGTTCGACATCGTGCATCCCGACTTCCATGCCATGGTGCGCGAGCGGTGGCGCTTGCTGGCCCGGCACCAACTGGCGCCGGTGGCCAACCAGGCATTCGTTCGGCTCGATGGCTCCGTCGTGGAGGTGGAGGTGAGTGCCGCCCAGGTTGAACTGGGTGGTCACGTCGAGGTGCAGGTGATCGCCCGCGACATCACGGCTCGCCGGCAGGCCGAGGACGAAGTACGTCGACTGAATATGGAACTGGAGCAACGCGTTGTCGAGCGCACGGCGCAGCTGCAGGACGCGAACAAGGAACTCGAAGCGTTTAGCTACTCGGTGTCGCACGACCTGCGGGCTCCGCTGCGTGCCATGAACGGGTTTGCCGGGATCGTGCTGGAAGACTACAGCGAGCACCTGCCCGAAGAGGGCCAGCGGTTCCTGGAACGGATCCGGGACGGCGGCCGCCGCATGGGCGAGCTGATCGACGACTTGCTGGCCTTTTCGCGTCTCGGCCGCCAGCCGATTACGCGGCGCACGGTCGACATGGGCAGGCTTCTGCAGGAGGTGCTCGAAGAATTGAAGCCGCAACACCAGTCAGCCGTCGAGTGGACGATTGGCACCCTGCCGCCTGCCGTCGGCGACAAGGCGCTCTTGAAGCAGGTGTGGGTGAACCTGCTCTCGAATGCCATCAAGTACTCGCGCGGGCGCACGCCGGCGGTGGTGGAGATAGGGTGTGTGATGGTCGAGGACGCGGTGGCCTACTTCATCCGCGACAACGGTACCGGTTTCGACATGCAATACGCGCATAAGCTGTTCGGGGTGTTCCAGCGGCTGCACCGAGCGGATGAATTCGAAGGGACGGGCGTCGGGCTCGCCATCGTCGAGCGCATCATCCATCGCCACCGCGGGCGGATCTGGGCGGACGCCACGATCGACGCGGGCGCCACGTTCTACTTCACCCTTGGAGGAGTTTCCACCCATGAGTGACGTCGAAGGCATCGAGATCCTGCTGGTCGAGGACAATCCGGACGACCTCGACATGACCCTGCGTGCGTTGCGCAAGGCCAACCTCGCCAACACCATCGAGGTGGCCCGCGACGGTGCGGAGGCCCTGGCGTTCCTGTTTGGCGCGGGCGCACGCGGCGCGGGCGAGATGAACCGCCTGCCAAGACTGATCCTGCTGGATTTGAAGCTGCCCAAGGTGGACGGATTCGAGGTGCTGACACGCCTCAAGGGTGATCCGCGCACCAGGCAGATTCCGGTCGTCATCCTCACCTCCTCCAAGGAGCAGGCCGACGTGGCCAGGAGCTACAATCTGGGGGTCAACAGCTACATCGTCAAGCCGGTGAACTTTGCAGACTTCATCGCCGCGGTCCGCGACCTGGGCATGTACTGGATGCTGCTGAACCAGCCGCCGGAATAGAGAAGGAAACGGTGCCAGAAGGCCTGCACGTCCTGCTCGTGGAAGACGACCCCGCCGATGCGGACCTGGTGATGCACGAATTGACCAGGGCCGGCATTGCCGTTCTGTGGTCGCGCGCCGAGACCGAGGCCGATTTTCTGCTCGCGTTGAGGCAGAGACCGGACATCATCCTCTCCGACTACTCGCTGCCGCAGTTCAACGGACTGCGCGCGTTGGAGTTGCTGCAGGCGAGCGGGCTCGACATCCCGCTGATTCTCATCTCCGGAACGGTCGGTGAGGACGTGGCGGTCGAAGCCATGCGACGAGGCGCGGTCGACTATCTGCTCAAGGACCGCACCGTCAGGCTGACCAGCGCCGTCGAGCGCGCCCTCAAGGAGAAGCGGCTGCGGGCCGAACGCAACCAGGCGGCGGAACTGGCCAATATCCAGCTGAACGAGCTCCAGCGCTGGCGCGAAGCGACGCTGGGCCGTGAAGACCGCATCCAGGCGCTCAAGAGCGAGGTGAACGAACTTCTGCGGCACGCGGGATTGCCGCCGCGCTACGGCACTGGTAACGACTGAAAGCAGTGATCTCATGACCGGGCAGCCCCCCACACCCAGTGAAGCCGAGCGCCTGGCGACGCTGGCAAGCTACGGCGTGCTGGACACGCCGCCAGACACGGAGTTCGACGACCTCGTTGAAATGGCCGCTCACAGCTGCGGGGCGCCCATCGCCATGATCTTGCTGCTGGCCGCCGACCGGCAGTGGTTCAAGGCGACGTTCGGCTGGTCGAGAACGGAGACCCAGCTGGACGTGTCGTTCTGCGCGCACGCGATCGGTCAGTCGGCTGTGTTCGTCGTTCCGGACGCCACGCTCGATGGTCGCTTTGTGGACAGCCCCCTCGTCACCGGCGACGCAGGCATTCGGTTCTACGCTGGCGCACCGCTGGTGGCGCCCAATGGCCACGCCCTCGGGGCGCTGTGCGTGCTGGACCGCCAGCCGCGACAATTGACCGACATCCAGGCGCAGGCGCTGACCCTCCTCAGCCGCCACGCCATGGCGCAACTGGAACTGCGGCGTCAGTCGCGCGACATGACCCGCACCAACAATGCGCTGCTCGGCATCCTGGAGGACGAACGACGGGCGGAAGCGGCGACACGCGAAAGCGAAGAGCTGATTCGCGGCGTGCTGAACTCGATGCTGGCGCACATCGCCGTGCTGGACCGGAGCGGCACCATCATCGCGGTGAACGAGGCGTGGCGCCGGTTCGCACACGACAACGCCGGCAACCGTCACGACATCATCGCGCGCACCGACGTCGGCTCGAACTATCTCGACGTGTGCCGTGCCAGCAGCGGTGACCAGTCCGAGGAGGCGGCGGCGGTCTATGACGGACTGCAGGCGGTACTCCGGGGCGAGGCCGACAGCTTCGCTCTCGAGTACCCATGCCACGGCAACGGTGCCAAGCGCTGGTTTCTGCTCACCGCCACGCCCCTCACGTCGAGGAATGGCGGTGCAGCCGTGTCCCACCTCGACATCAGTGCGCGCAAGCTGGCCGAGGCTCGCATCACGGACTTGAACCGCGTCCATGCGGTGCTCAGTGGCATCAACCAGGCGATCGTGCGCGAGCAGGACGCCCGGACCATGCTCACCGTGGCCTGCCACATCGCCGTGGAGAAAGGCGGCTTCCTTCTGGCGTGGATCGGGCTGGTGGATGCGACCAGCGGACACCTCCGCATAGCGGCGAGTGCGGGAGCGGATGCGGACACGCTGCAGGTCCTGAACGACCTGATCGAGGTCGACCCGCCAGCCGGCTCTATTTTCACTCACAATGCCCTGCGGACCGGATCGCACGGGGTCTGCAATGACATCGCGCACGACTGGCGGACCGCTGCATGGCGCGATGCGGCTCTCGAGCGCGGCTATCGGTCGATGGCGTCATTTCCGCTGAAGGCAACGGATCGCATCCTCGGCAACTTCAATCTGTACGCAGGCGAACCAGGCATCTTCGACGCCGAGGAACTGCGCCTGCTGAATGAGCTGGCGATCGACCTCTCGTTCGGGCTTGGCGTCCACGAGCAGGAGCGTCGGCGCGAACGGGCTGAACAGGACCTGCGTGTCAGTGAAGAACGCTTTCGCCAGGTGGTTGAGAACATCCAGGAGGTCTTCTGGATCACCGATCCGACCAGGCAACAGATGTTGTACATCAGCCCCGCCTACGAGCAGGTGTGGGGGCGCACGTGCGCCAGCCTGTACGAGTCACCAGCGACCTGGCACGATGCCATTCATCCAGATGACCGGGCGCGCGTGACACGAGCCGCCGACACGCTGCAGGTCACGGGTGAGTATGACGAAACCTACCGCATCATCCGGCCCGACGGGTTGGTGCGCTGGGTTCGCGACCACGCCTTTCCGGTCCGCAACGCGGCCGGTGACGTTCATCGCATCGTCGGTGTCGCTGAAGACGTCACGGTGCGAAAGAATGCGGAGCAGCGCGCCCTGCGCTCGCAGCGGCTCGAGTCCATCGGCACACTCGCGGGCGGCGTGGCGCACGATCTCAACAACGCGCTCGCGCCCATCATGCTGGGCGTCGAAATCCTGAAGCTGGAGTATCCGCAGGAGTCCCCGACCCTGGACATGTTCCTGGCTTCCGCACAGCGTGGCGCCGACATGGTTCGCCAGCTGGTGAGCTTTGCCAAAGGCGCCGAAGGGGAGCGCTTCGAGGTGCAGCCTGCCCTGCCTGTCCGGAACCTGGAGAAGTTGATGTACGGCAGCTTCCCCAAGAACATTCAGGTGGTCGTGCAGTGCGAACCTGACCTGCCGACCATTTTTGGCGATGCCACACAGCTGGATCAGGCGCTGTTGAACCTCTGCGTCAACGCCAGGGACGCCATGCCGAACGGCGGTATCCTCACGCTGGAGGCGACGCGCGTCGACGTGGACGCGGCTTTCGCCAGTGCCATTCCCGAGGCCTCACCTGGCAGCTACGTCCTGTTCCGCGTGCGCGACACCGGCTCTGGCGTCGCACCAGAGATCATCGACCGCATCTTCGATCCGTTCTTCACCACCAAGGCCCCGAACGTCGGCACTGGCCTCGGTCTCGCCACGGTGACGAGCATCGTCAAGGGCCATGGCGGGTTCCTGCATGTGTCGTCCCGACCTGGCCACGGCTCGACCTTCGCGATGTACCTCCCCGACAACGGCCCGCGACGGCTCGCCGAGCCCCTTGCCAGGGAGTCGCAGCTCTACCGGGGCGCGGGGGAACTCATCCTCTTCGTCGACGACGAACCGGCCGTACGGTCGGTCGCGAGCGCCGTGCTTCGGCGATTGAACTTCACGGTGCAGACCGCTACCGACGGCCTCGACGGCCTGGTCAAGCTCGCCGCACACCGTGACGAGATACGCGCCATCATCACCGATATGCACATGCCGCACATGGACGGACTGACGTTCGTCCGCTCCCTCCGGCGGATGGTGCCTGACGTCCCGATCATGGTCGCCAGCGGCCGCCTCGACGATGCAGTGGCCGCCGACTTCAGAACGGTCGGCGTGACCCAGCGGCTGGACAAGCCGTTTACGGAAGCACTGCTGGCGAAGGCGCTGGAGGAACTGCTGGGGCGGCAGTGAACGGCTTTATGCCGCGTCGCGCTTCGTCCCGAGCGCCGCGCATGAAGTACTCGATCGTGCGGCTGCCTTCGTGGCAGGCGTACTCGAAGATCTGGCTGGTCGTCGCCTTGAACGGGATCTCCGCCGTCCACGGCACCGCCCAGGTGTCCGGGTCTTCCACCGTCACGCGGTAGCGGAGCGTGTCTGGCGCGGTGCGCGTGAACCGTTCCACCACGTGCAGGCGCTCGCCCGAGTTGCGGAAATGCGTCTCCCGCCTGAAGTTGGTGGTATCGGCGACCAGGGTGTCGCCTTCCCAGTGCCCGATCGAGTCGCCGGTCCACTGCCGGATGGATGGCGGCAGGTGCGTGCTGTTCAGGCGAATCACTCGCGCGTCGTGCACCATCTCCGCGTAGATGAGCACGCGATCGGCAGTCTGGACGATCTGATACAGGTTCTGGCCGAATGGGTTCGGCACCAGCGGCGGCGCCGCGCTCGAGGAGCCGGAGCCAACTGCCATCAGGCAGCGTTCGTCGAGGGTCAGCGTTTCCGGGTCGTCGAACGTCCGCTTCGGCCGCGCATCGACCCGTGCCTGCACCTGCGGCAGCGGGGGAGGCAACTCGCCGTCCGGCGGATCGACGATGAGCGAGGTGCGGAGGTCGTCGACGACCTTCAGGCCGGCAGTCTCCTGGTAGGTCTCGTTCAGGTCGCTGGCGAGCCTGTCTTCCGCCGAGAACCCGCTGAGGATGCGGTTGTAGTTGTCCCGTTCGAACGCGTCGGCTTCTTCACGCGTGAAGTGTGAACGGTTGGCGTAGGGCTTCGGGCGGACCAGCGGTGTCGCGGTGGCGTTGTCCCAGGTGCCCTGCAGGTCAGGAAGCCGCGCCCGCATCCGCTGCGCTTCGGGTGTCGCCGACGCGACGACGGTTACCGCGAGCCCAGCCGCCACCAGGCTCCAGAGATTGCTCCGCCGCCTCCGAGTCGAGATGCGCTGCATGCTGGTGGCGCAGTATAGCCCGACCCGCGTGACCGGCCGGCGATCCTATCCGAGTGACACGTCTTCACCGTCACGCGGAATCAGCACAGTCGAACGCACCGCCGCGCCCCGCAAGCCTTCCCGCAAGCCGTCGCGCGACAGCATGCAGTGGTTCACCGCCTCGAAGTGCACCGCGACGATGGTGGCACGCGGTGCCGCGCTGCACACCTGCACGACGTCATCGAGGCCCATGATGATCGAGCCACCTTCGAGAAACTGTGCAGCACCGGCGTTGACCACGATCACGTCAGGCGTGTGGGTGCGGATGGCGTCGGCCACTTCCGGGCACCAGATGGTGTCGCCCGCGATGTACACGGTCGGCAGGCCGGCTCGCCTGAGCACATAGCCCGACACGGTTCCCATGCGCCGCCCGACGTCGCCGCGTCCGTGCTGGCCGCCCGTGCGCGCGATCGAGATGCCCTCCCAGGTGAGTGTGGAGTCGATCGCCTGCACGGCCGAAAAACCGGCACCGACGACCCGCTCGCGGTCAGCGGGCTGGACGAAGATCGGTCCGGTCTTGGCAAGAAGCTCGCGTGCGACGGGATCCCAGTGATCGACATGAAGGTGGGTGAGCAGTGTCGCGTCGATGCCGCTGACGACCTGCGCCGCCGGCATCGGGAGCCCGACGATGGGGTTTGGACGCGGGTTGGGCGTGTTCTGGAATGCCGGCAGCGCTCCGGCGGGACTCAGGAACGGGTCGAGCAGAATCGTCCGGCCACCGTAGCGGATGATGGAGGTGGCGTTACGGATCAACTGCAACCGCGCCTGCGCACCGCCGGGTGATGCCGACTGCACGGCACGCGCCGGGAGTGGCGCGCCGGCCCAGGCCAGGACGGTCGCCGATGCTGTCGACTGCAGGAAGCCGCGTCGTGTCAGTGTCATGTGCAGGTCCGCATGGGTAGAGGGGCGCCAGCAGCCTAGCACAGCGCGCAGCGTATAATTCGCGCCGTGAACGCAGACGACGCGACGACTGTTGTGACCGAGCGCCCGCGCACGACCCGGCTCTATCTGGCGCGACACGGCGCCACGACGCTCACCGCCGAAGATCGCTTCGCTGGCAGCACCGATGTGGAACTGTCCGATGAAGGGCGCGCCCAGGCAGCGGCGCTTGGACAGCGGCTCAGGACGGAGGGCATCACCGCCGCGTACTGCAGTTCGTTGTCGCGGACGCGGGAAACGGCTGCCATCGTCAGTGGTGCGTGCGGAATTGCGGTCACCGCCTCCGATGGCTTGCGCGAGATTCGGGCACGGTCACTGGGAGCAGTTGACGCGCCGGGATGTGGAGTTGCGCTTCCCCGCGGAATACAGCGCGTGGGAGGAAGACCCGTTCACGTTCGCGCCGGCCGGCGGCGAGTCGGGCGTCGCGGTGCTGGCGCGGGCGCTGCCCGTGGTGCGGCACATCCTCGATGCGCATGCTGGTGAACGCGTGCTGGTGGTCTCGCACAAGGCCACTATCCGTCTGCTGCTCAGCAGCCTGCTCGGGTTCGACCCGCGCGGCTACCGTGACCGCCTGGACCAGGCACCCGCGTGCCTCAACGTGCTCGACTTCCGCGACCCGGTGCGCGCGCGACTGATGCTGTTCAACGACGTCTCGCATTACGCGTCGTCGCCACACCAGCCGCATGCCCAGCTGTCGAAGTGGTGGGACCCGCGTGCCGAGCTGAAGGACTGAGCGTTGCGTCAGGCATGACCAACTCATTCGCGTGGGCGCTTCACCAGGCGCGAGCGCAGACGCTGGCGCTCGTCGCCGACCTCCCGGCCGACGTCGCGCGAGCCGACCCGGCCGCTGGCGAAAAGCGGCCGGCCTGGATCCTCGGCCACCTGCTCCTCGCCGACACCTACCTGCTGCATCTGCTCACCGGCGAACCGCTGGCCGACGACTTCAGCCTGCTGCTCGAACGCTACGGTCCGGCGTCCGATTCGCGTGCACGTGGTGAATCCGACCCGCTCGATCGCTTCATCGACCGGTTGCGGCAGACGAACGAAGCGCGGGTCGCGCGCGTGTCAATGATGACCGAGCAGGACCTCGCCGCACCGCTGGCGGACGCCTTCCTCGCGCGCGCGCAGCCGACGATGGGGCACCATCTCCAGAGCCTGATGTTTCACGAGGGCTATCACGCCGGTCAGCTGTCGGCGTGGCGCACGGCATACGGGTGTGCGGCGGTGCGCTGGACGATGGGACCGGGATAGACGCCGCTGCGCGATGGCCGTGGCCGATCACGTATCCTGAAGCTCACCATGGGTCCGGCTTCTCCAACACCTTTCACTCGTTCGAGTTCACGCCTGGCGGGGCGTGGCGAGGCACTACGACCTGTCGATTAGCCTCGAGCCGAGTGCACACGGCCCGCTGCTTACCTGGGTCGGCGTGTTCGAGAACCAGGCCTTTGCCGAGAGCATGCGCGATTTCCTCCAGACAGCCAACGAGCAGAACCTCGATCGACTGGCCCAGGAGCTTGGCCGCAATGGCACCAATCATCCGGCCTGAGGAGCCAGCCGACGCGCCGGCCGTCTACGCCGTCACCGCAGCTGCCTTCCTGAACGCCCCGCACACGGCGCACACCGAACAGTTCACGTCGATGCCCTGCGCTCGGCTGGGGCTCTCGCCATCTCGCTGGTTGCCGACGACGCCGGCGTTATTGTCGGCCACGTCGCGGTGTCGCCGCTGTCCATGCCCGACGGCGCAGGCGGCTGGTTCGGGCTCGGCCCGATCTCGGTCGCCCCCGAGCGCCAGCGGCAGGGGATCGGCAGCCGCCTCATGGGCGCCGCCTTGCGGCTACTACGCGAGCAGGGAGCCGCCGGCTGCACGCTGGCTGGCGATCCGGCGGTCTACACGCGTTTCGGCTTCGCGCGGGACGCTCGCCTGACGCTGCCCGGCGTGCCATTGGCGTATTTCCTCGTCCTGCCCATCAACGGCTCGGTCCCGAGCGGCGTGGTGACATACCATGCCGCTTTCGGGGCGCGCGGTTGACACGCACCCGGCGCGGCAATCCGAGGAGATGACGATGGCGGAAGGCAAGTCGTGCGTGACCGTACACATGGTGGCGAGCCTCGACGGCTTCATTGCGCGCAAGGACGGCAGCGTCGACTGGCTCGAGGTGAAGGACGCGTACGAAGGCGGCGAGACGCTCGACGCTGACTCGGTCCGCGAGTTCCTGGCAACGATCGACTGCTACGTGATGGGCTCGCGCACCTACGAGCTGGCACTCGACTTCGAAGCCAGGGGCCTCGGTTGGGCCTACGGCGACACGCCTACCTTCGTGCTGACGCATCGCACGCTGCAGAAGCGGCGCGACACGGTTCGATTCCATGCGGGCGACCTCACCGCACTCCTGAACGAGCGGCTGCGTCCCTCGTACCGTGGCATCTGGGTGGTTGGCGGCGGGGTGGTCGCGGGGGACTGCCTGCGGCTTGGGCTCGTGGACGAGGTGCGCTACTCAATCGTCCCGATCCTGATCGGCGAAGGCATTCCGTTCTTCGGCGCGCTCGACGCCGACATTGCCCTTCACCTGGTCGAGACGCGGGCGTACGCCACAGGGATGATCGCGCTGCGCTACCAGGTACAGGGGGCGTAGAAACCGCTACGATGGAACTGCGTCCCGGACGCTCCATCCGGCCGCTGCACCTGGAGAACACGTGTTCGGTTCGATCGGCATGCCCGAGTTGCTCGTGATCTTCGTCATCGCGCTGGTTGTCGTCGGCCCGCGCCGGCTGCCCGAACTGGGACGCAGCGTCGGCAGGACGATGGCGGAGTTCAAGCGCGCGACTACGGAGATTCAGCAGACGTTCGAGCGTGAGGTGGCGCTCGATGCCGAGCAGCAGAAGCCGACCTCTGCAGCGCCGCCGCCAGTGGTGTCGGCCGACCCGGCCTTCGGTGACGGGCTGGCGCGCTCGGCGGCGGGCCAGGGCTGACGCGTTATCGAGTCGATCGACGGGGCCGCGTTCCCTATAGCCCGTCGTTGTTTCCTACCGCGCCGTTGTCCCGCGAGAGAGCTCGGCCAGGCGGGCCTCGGCGAGTTCCTTCACAGGCGGGCCGTCTTCGGTCAGCAGGTTGTTCGAGGCGGCTGCGGCCTTGAAGGCGGTTTCGGCTTCGGCGCGATTGCCGAGGCGAGCCGACGTGAGCCCGAGCAGGTACTGCACTGTGCCGGCGCCGACGCCGGGACCGTCCGTCAACTGCACCTGCTGCAGTTCGGTGCGTGCCTCGCTCCACGATTCGAGGTGGGTGAGGGCGGCTGCGAGGTTGAGGCGGATGGAGGCCTGCTCGACCGGGTCTTTCGCTTCGCCCAGTCGCGCGCGAAGCGCGACGAGCGTTCGGTTGACGAAGAGCGTCTGGTCGTTGATGCCGATGAGACGCGGCCGCATCAGCACCTTCAGGTCGGCCTTCGTCGCAGCGCCAGCCTTGTCCTTCAGTTCGAGCGCGAACGACTGACCAGCGGTCTTGGCGGCGAGCGCGGCCAGCAGGGCAGCCGCGTCGGCCACCGGCTGTGCATCTGCCGACACCACCACGTCGCCGACACCAAGCCCGGCCTGGGCGGCTGGCCCGTTCGTATCCACAGCCACGACCACCGGCCCGGCTCCATCCGCCACGTCGATCGCGGTGAAGCCGACGCTGGGGGTGAGGAAAGCCAGCGCGCGGTCCATCTGGCCGACGGCGCCCGCCACGGTGTCCTGCTGATCGAGGTTCACCTCGATGACATCCGGTTCGGCACTGCCAGCACTGAGCAGGGACAGCACCAGGCGGCTGCGGTTCGTCGCCACGGGTGCGGTGACCGACGCAATGCCCTGCGCGTCGAACGCCTTGGCGAGCTTCGCCGACAGGTCGCGGCGCATCGCGGGCGTTACTTCCGCAGACACGCCGAACGGCCGGCGGTTGGCGTCGTAGCCGAGCCAGTCGGCCGGCAGCCTCTCGGCCTTCAGCGCCGCATCGAGCGAGTCGGCCGGCGGCGCAAACACCAGGATGGAGCGGAGCGGCTCGAACGCCTTCTCGATGGCGCCGCGAAGGTCGGCATTCAAACTGGTTTGCGTGCTGGCGACAAGGGCAAACGCCGGCCGGAGCGCGCCGCTCACCTCCACGCGCTGGCCCGCCTTCACATCGACGCGGCGGAGGAAGCGGCCTGTGGACCCGCGCAGTTCCACCGTGTGCGGTCCCTCGCAGAGTTCGGCGGTGTAGGGCGCGTTCCCTTTCGACTCGCCGTCCACGAAGACGGTGGTGCCGGGCTGCTCCGCCTGCGCTACGAGCGTAGCCACGGCCGGCGTCAGGCGGATCGGGTCGATGCTGTAGTCGTCGAGCTGGCTGATCTCCTGGCGCCGTTCAGCCTGAACGTAGCAGTCGCGGCGGAACTCGATGCGGTGCGCGCCGGTTGCGACGTCGGTCAGCATCAGCACGCCCGACAGCTGGTTGGCCGGGATGCCGGCGGCCGAGGCGCGGGTGGCGAATTCCGCCGGCGGCGGACCGGCCGTCGTCTTGCCCTTGGAGACGCCGTCAAGGAACACCTCGACGTCGGCCGGGGCCGTGACGACGGAGAGCACGGCGGACGTACGGGGGAGGGCCAGCGTGGCTTCTGCCGTGGTGTCCGGTGCCGCAGTGAAGGTGAGGCTGTCGGTCTTGAAGCCGGTGCGGCTGGCGGTGAGCGTGTGTTCGCCGACGAGCACGGATACGTCGCCCGTCGCCGGGATACGCCGGCCGTCGAGCAGCACCGACGCGTCGGCCGGCGTGACGGCCAGCCTCATCATCGTCACCGTAGCCTTCTTCGCCTCGTCGAAGAGCGCGACGACGCGCGGCGACACCTGGTCCGACATGGTGTGGGCCGGGTTCGCGCGCAGCAGCAGCGTGAAGTCCTGCTTCGCGCCGTCCTGATCGCCGAGGCCGAAGCGCGCGCGGGCGCGAAGTTCCAGTGCTTCGGCGAGCATCTGGCGCGTGTCGTCGCCCTGGCGCGACTGCAGGCTGGCGACGGCGCGGTCGAGCGACGGCACGGCCTGCTCGTACTCGAGCGCCTCGAAGTGCCGCCGCGCCTCCGACATCTGCACCTGGATTTCGGCGTCGGGCGCCTGCGCGTATGCCGGGCGAGGGGTGCCGCCGCCTGCCAGCAGGGCCGCACTCAGGAGGAACGTGACGGCTTGTCTCATTGGTACACCTGAATGCGGCGCGACCTGTCGTCGAAGACGTACAGGCGGCCGGCCGCGTCGATGCCAAGGGCTGCAGCCCGGCCCAGCGCGCCGGGGCTGCTGTTCGGAATGGTGATGGTTGACACAAGCTTGTTCTTCGGCCCGAAGACCAGGATGGACGCTCGCCCCTTGTCGAGGACATAGAGATGTCCGAGCTCGTCGAACGCCACATCGGTCGGGTCGTCGAGCTCGTAGCCGCTGCCTTTGGCCGCGAGCTTCGATACCGCCTTGCCGTCGCGATCGACGACGGTGACCGACTTTGCGCTGGCGTCGAGCAGTGCGACGTCACCCATCCAGTTGCGGGCCATGCGCGTCACCTGGCCAGTGGCGAAGACGGAGACAAAACGACCGTTCGGCAGCGAGCGGATGACGTTGCGCCCTTTCGGGTTCGCGATGATGCGCTCGCCGCGCTCGTTCGCGAAGGCTGACGGGATCTCGTCGACGGCGCGCAACTGGCCGTCGCCGCCGGGGCCAGAGAAGGTGATGGCATCGGCCCGTGCCGCGATGAGGGAGCCGTTGCGGGCGACGACGATGCGTTCCTGCTCGTCGAGAAAGAAGGCCGTGGCGTCGACTGCCGTGGTCGACTGCGCCACCGAGCCGTCAGCCTTGAACACCGTGACGCCGCCCTTGTGGCCGAGCATCAGCTGGCCGTCCGACGCGATCGAAGGCGATTCCCGTGGCGTCGCGTAGTTGGACCGTTCGGGCCGATGGCCTTGCCGCTGAAGGTGAAGGCCGGTTGCGCGCCCTGGCCGCGGACGTAGAGCCGGTAGATGATCGGTGTTGAGGTTCAGCCGTCCGTGGCGGCCGCGTGCCGGGAAACAGCTGGCGCACCCACTGGAACTCCTGCAGCGCCTGCGCCGGCTCGTCCTGCTGCACGAGGCAGTAGCCGGCGCGAGAGGCTGGCGCGAGCGGCCCAGATCGAGCGGGGGAATTCCATCGTCGACGCGGCGGTAACGATCGAGCGCGTCGGCGTCGCGCCGGACGGAGCGCAGCGTTTCACCGGCGAAGAAGCCCGCCGCGGCGACGGCGTCGTTGCCGGGGAACAGGCGCGGCACGCGTTCGAAGCTGGCCAGCGCCGCGTCGATGTCGGCCGCCGTGCGTCCCCTTGATGAAGGCGATGCGGCCGGACAGCACGTGCGCCATCGGCGCCGAGTCGGTGTTGGGATAGTCCTTCAGTAGCTTGTCGACCGCCGCCTGCGCCGCCTCGAGGTCGCGTGCGACTCGAGCTGATACTGCGCAATCTGCAACAGCGCGTTGTCGGCCACGCTGCTCGTGGCGAACGAGTCGACGACCGCCTGCAGGTCCTTCAGCGCCTCGGCAGTAACGATGGTTCTGCAGGAACGTCAGGCCGCTGTCGTACTGGCGGCGCGCGAACTCCTCGTTGTGGTCTGCTGGGCCCCGGCCGACGACGCCGAGCGTGGCGACCAGCAGGAGCGCGATGCGCGGAGGACGTAAGTCGTGTCATTGGATTGCGGCGACGTAGGTCTGGCCGGCCCTCACGGTGGCGTAGTGGCTCTTCACGACCTCGCCCCCACAGACGATGTCGACTCGGTACTGGCCGGCCGCGATTTCCTTGATGACTAGTGGCGGGTTGCCGAGTTTGCGGTCCGTATCACGACGTCGCACGTTTCCTGCGCGCTGCGCACGTCGAGACTTGCCAAGGCCGGGCGCCGCCTAGTCGAAGCCCGGCGAGGGCGCCGACCCTCGACCCGCACGGTCTGGCGCAGAAAATATGTCGGGGCGCTGATCACGCAGCGACCTGCCCGCCGGCAGCTTCAGCTCGTGCGACTCCTTGGCTGGCGATACCACCTTGCCTGCGTCGAGGATCTCGAACGGGTATCCTCCGGCAATCGACACCGGCACCAGCGGCGCCGATACCGGCCTTGGCGCCGTGGCCGGCACGACGTCAGCGGTCTTCGGCGCGGCCGGCGCCTCGGGCGCCGATGCGGGTGTCGCCGCGGGTGTGGTGGTGGCGGCGTTGCCGGTGGTGTGGACGTCGGCGAGTCGGCGGGTGTGACGGCGGCGCTGGCCGCCGGTGGCTCCGCTGGCGCAGCCGGGCGGCCGAACATGAAGTAACCGCCAGCACCGAGCACCACTACCAGACCGAGGATGGCCGGCACGAGCATCCGGTTGCCGCCCGACGGGTGTTCGGGGGCGACCGCGTCGAGGGCACTGGCCGCGGCCGCGCCGACGGCGACAGCGGTGCCGCCAGTCTTCTCCTGGTCGCGCAGCTTCTGCAGGTCGTCGTGCAGCGACTTCATCATCTGCGTGCTGGCGAATCGCGTTTCGTCCAGCTCCGCAGTCGACTTCGACGCGGGCACAGCGCGGCGGATGACCTGCAACTCGCGGCCCAGCGCCGCTGCCGTCGCCCAGCGGTCTTCCGGACGTTTCGCCAGCGCCTTCATCACCGCCGCCACCAGCTGCGGCGGCAGATCCGGGCGTCCACTTCTCGATCGGGGTCGGGTCGTCCTTCAGGATCTTCAGGATGACGGCGGTAGGGGCGTCCGCCTCGAACGGCTTGTGGCCGGTGAGCAGCTCGTAGAGCATCACGCCGGTCGAGAAGAGGTCGGCGCGGCCGTCGACCGAGTCGCTGCCGCTCACCTGCTCGGGCGACATGTAGGACGCGCTGCCGAGGACGTCGCCCTGTCGCGTCAGGTTCGACGAGGTCGTCAGCTTCGCGATGCCGAAGTCGAGCAGCTTGACCGAGCCGTCCTCGAGGATGAAGACGTTGTCCGGCTTCACGTCGCGGTGCACGACGCCCTGCTCGTGCGCATAGCTCAGGCCGTCGCACAGCTGCGCGACGATGTTGAGCTTGTCGTCGAGTGGAGAGCGGCGGCTTGCCGTTCATGCGCGCCGCCGAGCGGCGTGCCACGCAGGAACTCCATCACGATGTAGGGGATGTTCGACTCTTCGGCGAACTCGAAGATCGTGACGATGTTGCGGTGATTGAGCTTGGCGGCGGCCCGCGCCTCGCGGTAGAACCGCGGACGCATCTGCTCGGTGTCCTCCGTGAAGTCGGTCAGCATCAGCTTGATCGCGACCTCGCGATCGAGCACCGGATCGAAGCCCCGGTAGAGGACCCCCATGCCGCCCTTGCCGACCTTCTCGAGCACCTGGTAGCGGCCGATTCGATCCATCTGCTTTGGCGCGTCCATCACTGAGTTCCGCCGGTCTTGTCTAACGTAAACGTGACCGTAATCGAACCACGGGCGCCGCGGGCGATCGACAGCGAGAGCGTGGTCTCGGGTTCGGCATAGGCGCGGCGAACGCCGCGCAGGAAGACGTCCGTCAGCGAGTCGCCGACCAGTTGTTCCCCAGGCACCCCGAGCAGGTCAGCGCACCCCGGACTGGCGTCGGTGACCGTCAGGTCGGCGTTGGCCACCAGGTGCGCACCCGGTCCGCCATGCACCTGCTCGTGGCCTGGCGTACCCAGCCCGGCCAGGTGCGCCAGTGCCGCGGCGAAAGTGGAATTCCCCGGCGCCATCGTCGCGTCGGGCGACTCGGGTTGCTGGAACTGTGGCAGCGACGACGCCAGGATCGTGGCGTCGGGGTCGGCGGTCGTCCAGCGTGGCCCGGCACCGAGATCGAACTGCGAGGCCGACGCGAGCATGGTGGCGTCCATGTCGGCCGGCAGGTGGTGACCGAGCGGGGTGTCGTGGCCCACCTGTTCCTCGAACGCCGCCCGGCCGCGCGCGGCCGGCGCGTGGATTCGCGTCGGTGGCGGCGGTGCCGTCGGGGCGGTGGTGCGACGTCCGGGCAGCGGCGTCGGTTCCGGGGTCCAGCGCCCGGGCTGCGCTGCCGCGGTGCGCGGCAGCGGACCGGGTCTGAACCGATCGATGTCGTACGAGGATGGGGCCGGCGGCGCCTTGCGGCGCGGGTCGGCCATGCCGCGGCCGGCCATGCCATCCGCGGCGCGGGGCATTTCCTCGATGTAGCGCACCTGCACGTGGCCGAGCTGCACTACGTCGTTTGGCAGCAGCACCTGTTCGCGCGTCTTCTCACCGTTCACCAGGATGCCGTTGCGGCTGTTGAGGTCGCGCACCGAAACGCCGTGCACATTGGCGATGACTTCAGCGTGGCGGCGCGACAGCAGCGGATCCGGCTCGCTGACATGGCACGCGGGATCGCGGCCGATGATGATGTTGCCGACCAGCATGATCTCGCGATCCGAGCGTCCATTGCTGATGATGAGTTTGCGAATCACGAATGCACCACCGTGTTGTGGACCCGTCGCAGGTCCGCGAGGAGTTCCGCGCAGGACTGGTATCGAGCCTCTGGCGATTTCTCGAGCGCCCTGAGCAGCACGCGGGCGAGCGGCGCCGGCGCCTCGACGTCCGACAACGGCCGCCGGCGCCTCGTTGAGGACGGCATCGAGCACGCAGCGGCAGGTTGCGCGCCTCGAACGGCGCCCGGCCGCTGAGAATGAGGTAGCCGACCGCCGCGGCGGAGAAGATGTCGGACCGCTGGTCGACCCGGCGCCCTTCCACCTGTTCAGGCGACATGTAGCCCGGTGAGCCGACGACGGCACCGTTTGCCGTGAGGGTCGACTCGTGCAGTCGCGCCAGGCCGAAGTCGAAGATCTTCAGATGGCCGTCGGCCTGCACGATGATGTTCGCCGGCTTCACGTCGCGGTGCACCGTTCCCTTGGCGTGCGCGGCCGCGAGGCCGGAGTAGAGCTGCAGGATCAGGTCGATGCGGCGGCCGAGCGGCAAGCCCGGATGTGCGCGGAGATGCTCGGCGAGCGCCGAAGCCGTCGAGCAGTTCCATCGCGATGTACGGCCGTCCCTGTTCCTCGCCGATGTCGAGCACCCGCACGATGTTCGGGTGGGTGAGTTCGGCGAGGATGCGCGCTTCGCGATAGAACCGTTCGCGCGTCTCGGGTTCATCCTGCAGGTCTGCAGCCAGCACCTTCACGGCGACCGGCGTCCCGGTAGCCGGATCGTCCGCCAGGTAGACGTGCCCGGTGGCGCCGGACGCCAGGCAGGCGCGCAGCACGTAGGGCCCGATGGCAGTGGGCGTCGGCACATCGGCCCGCGCCGGGGACGCTGACTTCACGCCGGCTCTCCGTCGAAGACGCACGAGCATGGCGGTGACGTTGTCGCGGCTGCCGCGATCGAGCGACACGTCCACCATCTGGCGCGTCGCAATCTGGATGTCTTTCTGGTTGGTGGCGATCTGGGCCAGGGTCGTGTCGTCCACCGCGCCGTGCAGACCGTCGCTGCACAGCAGGATGACGTCGCCCAGTTCGAGGTCGTGCTCGGCAGCGTGCACGTCGACCTGTGTCGCGCGCGCCCAGCACGTTGGTGAGGACATTGCGCATGGGGTGCTTCGCGATATCGTCCGGATTCAGTGCGAGGGTCGTGCGCGAGGATGGTGGCAGCCCAGGAGTCGTCGGCGGTGAGCTGGCGGATGCGGCCACGCCGCACGAGGTAGAGGCGGCTGTCGCCGACGTGGGCGATCGGCCATCCGCGTCGCCGTTCACCAGGCAGCCGACGATGGTGGTGCCCATGCCGTTGTAGTCGTCGTTGCTCTCGGCGGTGCGGAAGATCTTCGCGGTTGGCCAGGTGGATCGCCGTGCGCAGCCGGTTGGCGTCGTAGGACAGCGTGCGGTCGATGCCGTAGGGCCAGGAGAAGTCGGAGTCGACCGACGAGCGGCGAATGAAGCGCGGTGATGGCGTCGATGGCCAGTGCCGACGCCACCTCGCCTGCATCGTGGCCGCCCATGCCGTCAGCCACACAGAAGAGGGCGACGTCGACGTCGGCGACGAAGGCGTCCTCGTTGGTCTTTCGAACGCGTCCGACATCGGACACAGCACTGACGTACAGCAACCGGCAACCTCCGGATCGCGCGCGAACCGCGAAACGAGCTGAAATGGCGTCTGGAAAGACGTTTCGGACTATCTGTGCGAAAGATTACCCCAACAATACTACTTAGGTAGTACTCAGCCGCACATTTTCTGCCGCGGCACTACGCGATCCGGGAAATGAGCTGGGTACGGTTGTCCACGCCCACCTTGTCGAAGATGTGAGTCATGTGCTTTTTGATGGTGGTGGCGGAGGTGCCGAGCGCGACGGCAATATCGCGGTTCCGGTGGCCGAGCAGCACGAGTTCCACCACCTCCGCCTCACGCTTCGACAGGCGATACCGCGTGCGGAACGAGCCGAGCGAGGCGCCCAGTTCACGGACGCTGACGGCGACGTCGATGCCGGCGGAGTCGAGCGGGATGACATCCAGGTAGAACGGCTCGCCGCGCTGGCCAGTCAGCAGGCTCGTCGTCGTGACGGAGTCGAGACGGTCCAGGCCGCGGAGGTAGTCGCCGATCACCACGGTCAGCTCCGACCGGTACTTGCTCCGGAGCCGATCGCGCAACTGCTGCGCCGCGGCGTTGGCGTACACCAGCTGGTGCCGACGGAAGACCAGCACCGCCACCGAGAGGGCTTCGACGATCAGCTCGAATCGCGGCCGCGGCTGACGCGCAGCTGCGCTCCTGCCTGAAGCGGACGTCGTCTTGTCGTTATCGATTCGCAGCGTGGACACGCGGACGAATCATAGCGCGCTGACGGTGAGCCTCACCCGGGCCCGTGGCATCCATCTGCTCGAGGGAGAGGGCCGGTGCCGATGCGTCCTGGGCGAGCACCGCGGTCCTGCTCTCGCTCAGCATGGCGACGGTCAGGATGTGGCGCCGTGTCATTGCCCGCTGCGCGGCGGTGCTCGGCGCCGTCTCCGCCTACCTCGATGGTCAACTCGAGTCCACGGAGTGCGATGCAATCGAAGCGCACTGTCGCGCCTGCGCCGCCTGCGCCGGCGTGGTGCAGGGCCTGCGGGACACCATCGGCCTCTGTCGCGGCGTCGTCATGGCGGAACTGCCGCAGTCAGTGAAGGCGAAGGCGCAGGCAAGCATCGCTCGCCTGCTGCACACCGGTGAGCTCTAGCTCGAGGCGCTAATTGCGGCGATCGCCTGCTTCAGAACGTCAGCCGAGTGGCCCAGGTGGCTCCGCTCGTCATCGTTCATCTTCGGCAGGATGACCGTGTCCGCGCCGGTGTTGCCGACAACCGACGGCAGCGAGAGTGCGACATCAGTCAGGCCGAAGGCCCCTTCCTGCACCCGCGACACGGTAAGCACGCGGTTCTCGCCACGCAGGTAGGTGCGCAGCAGTGCGGCGGTGACGGTGCCGATGGCGTGATTGGTGGCGCCCTTGCGCTTGATGATCTCGTAGGCGGCCCGCCGCACTTCATCGCCGAGGGTCTGCTCGAACTCCGGCTTCCAGTTGGGCCACTGCCGCAGCGGCAGACCGGCCGCCTGCGCGCTCGACCACAGCGCCACTTCCGAATCGCCATGTTCGCCGACCACCTGCGCGTGCACGGAGTGCGCGTCGACATGCAGCGTGCGTCCTACCACGTGACGCAGGCGAGCCGTATCGAGCATCGTGCCGGTGCCGAGCACACGCGCCGGCGGCAGGCCTGACGCCTTCGTGAACTCGAACGTCAGCACATCGACCGGGTTGGTCACCATCACCACGAGGCCGCTGTAGCCGCGCAGCGACTCGGCGAGCGAGCGCACGATCGCGGCATTTTCGCGCGCCAGATCGAGGCGCGACTGGGTGGCCGTTCCGCTCTTGCCGGCCGCGATCACCACGGCACTGGTGTCGATCATCTCGTCGAGCCCGGCGACGCGCACCGCGGCTGGCGGCAGGAACGAGCGGCCGTGCACCAGGTCCATCGCCTCGCCTTCGGCGGTCTCGTGCCGGGCGTCGTGCAACAGCAGTTCTTCGGCGATGCCCGAGTGCAGGACAGAAATGGCTGCGCTGGCGCCGACGCGGCCCATGCCGATGATGCCGATGCGAGTGGTCTTGGTCACGTCGCGCATTCTACCGGCCGCGGCATTGCCGCGGTGCGGATTTCGGGATGCTGAGCGATTCACCGCGAGGACGTCGCGGTGAGCCAGCGGCTCGCCGGGTGTCATCACAGGCGCTCTAGTAGCGCTCGGCGTCGTTCTTCGGCGCCATCGGCCACGCCACCGACGCTTCACCGTTCACCGTGGTGCCGCCGCCTGAAATCATCGACGCGAACTGGAGGAAGGCGTGCGGGAACCCGAGCGTCGGCCTCGACGCGGTGTCGAGCGGCGCCGTGTGTGCCGCAGTGAGCGGCACGTCGAGCGCGGCGAGATTCTGCTCGAGCTGCAGGAGCGTGCGCGCGCCGATGATGGTGGAGGTGACGCCGGGCCGCTGCTGCACCCATGCGATGGCTACCGCGGCAGGCGTGACCCCGAGTTCATCGGCGATGCGGACGAGTTCGTCGATGATCGTGTAGGTGCGTTCGTCGAGGAACGCGGTGACCCGGTCGCCGCGGTCGGCCTTCAGCGTGCCGGCGTTGGCACGGGTGTACTTGCCGGAGAGCGCGCCGCCGCGCAGGGGCGACCATGGCGTGACACCGAGGCCGAACTCGTGCGCCATCGGCAGCAGGTCGCCCTCGATGGTGTGTTCAATGAGCGAGTACTCGATCTGCAGGGCGACGAACGGCGTCCACGCCTTCCAGTCGGCCAGCATCTGCGCCTGCGTCACCTTCCACGCCGGCATGTCGGACACGCCGATATACCGGACCTTGCCGGCACGCACCAGGTCGTCGAGGGCGCGCATCGTCTCGTCCATCGGCGTGAACCTGTCCCAGGCGTGCATCCAGTAGCGGTCGATGTAGTCGGTCTGCAGGGGCGCAGCGACTGCTCGCACGACGCGACGATGTTCTTGCGGGATGTGCCGCCGGCATTGGGGTCGCCGGGATACAGGTTGGTGAAGAACTTGGTGGCGATGACGACGCGGTCGCGGCGCTGGCGATCGTGGGCGATGAAGTCGCCGATGATCTTCTCCGAGTGACCACGCGTCTAGCCGTTGGCAGTGTCGATGAAGTTGCCGCCCTGGTCCATGTAGCGGGCGATGATCGACTCCGACTCGGCGACCGTCGAGCCCCAACCCCAGTCCTCGCCGAGGGTCATCGCTCCGCGGCAGAACGGGCTGACGCGCAGGCCCGATCGGCCCAGGGTGACGTAGTGATTGAGTCAGCAGTGGATCGTCTGCCCAGTTGTGGGTGTACACGAAGTAGACGTCGCTGCCCGGCCGGACGACCCAGCGGAAACGCGACTGCCAGCCGAGTACGCACTCACGGAATCTGTACTGGAAGTGGTTCACGAGCGCGATATACGGACTGAACTGCGCTTCACCGACCAGCCGGAACAGCCGCGTGCTGAACTGCGAGCCCCGGAAGTTCGCCGTCGCAAGGCGGAAGTCGGCGCCGGCCGTCTGTCGCGTCGACCCGGCGTCACCGTGCGGGTCACGCCGCGTATAGACGCCGCCGAAGGACGACTGCGACAGGATGCGGCGCCGCACGCGCGCCACTGTGAACTCCTCGCCGATACCGACGTTGTCGTCACCGGTCCGCACGTGGAGGAAGCCGACGTCCTGCTGTCCCATCTGGCCCGTG
Organism: uncultured Acidobacteriota bacterium; assembly: GCA_963722395.1. Classification (GTDB taxonomy): domain Bacteria; phylum Acidobacteriota; class Vicinamibacteria; order Vicinamibacterales; family CAVVIG01; genus CAVVIG01. Next base: position 777,756 of record CAVRLS010000004.1, read on the forward strand.
AGCTTGGCGCCGTAGTTGATTGTCTGCGGCGTGCCGCTCGATGTCAGGCCGATGCGCCGGCTGAAGAACGGGTTCACGATCAGGTCGCCGCTGACCGGGCTGCCGAATGCGAGGAACGGCGCACCGTCGAGGAAGAAGTCGCGTCTCTCCGGGAAGAAATGCGAGAAGCGGGTGAGATTCACCTGGCGCTGGTCCACTTCCGTCTGCGCAAAGTCGGTGTTCACGTTCCCCGACCGGGCGACGACTCGCCGAAGGCCAGCGCGTACGGCTTCACGTCGAGCCCCAGCCCCTGGGTGACGTTGCGGATGCCGGTGACGAGCCCCGCGTTCGTCATGCGGCGCAGGCCCTGGTTTCGCGCCCAGCCCATCCAGATGCTGTCTTCATTCTTGCGTCGCACCGTGCGCTGGAAGTTGATGCCCCACTGGTCGCTGCCCAGATCGAAGTTCAGCGAACGGAACGGGATTTCGATCTCGATGGTCCAGCCGATGTCGCTGCGCGTCACGCGGGCGTTCCAGATGCCGTCCCACTGGCGGTTGTCGATGTTGCCGCCGATCAGCGAGTCGCCCATCATGCCTGACGGGTTCATCTCGAAGAAGTAGCCCGAGCGCTCGTCCAGGCACTTCAGGTAGAACTGTTGGAGAATCATGGAAGGTTCTTGCGGAGCTATTTAATGCATTCTTCACGAGCTTCGGACTACAGGCCAACCACCTCATGACCACTACGCTCGCCCCAGGAATCTCGTTCGCCGACCTCTCGTTCCAGGGACTTCCGCGCATCATCGCGACCGGTCTGCTGCAGGGACCGGACGGGCTGGCGCTCGTCGATCCCGGTCCCACCAGCAGCCTGCCGGCGCTCGAGGGTCACCTGCACGCGATGGGTGCGTCGCTGGCCGACGTCACCGCGCTGCTGGTCACGCACATTCACCTCGACCACTCGGGCGCGGCGGGCACGGTGCTGGCGCGCCACCCGCATGTCCGTGTGTACGTGCACGAGCGTGGGGCGCCGCATCTGGTCGACCCGGCAAAGCTCCTGGCGAGTGCCGGACGCCTTTACGGGTCGGAAATGGACCGCCTGTGGGGAGAGGTCCGCGCGGTGCCGGCTTCGGCGATCGAGGCGCTGTCCGGCGGCGAGCAGATATCTGCTGGCGGCCGTACCTGGCGCGTCGCCTACACGCCGGGTCACGCCTCACATCACGTCAGCTATTTTTCGGAGGACGCGGGCATCGCCTTCGTGGGTGACACCGCGGGCGTGCAGGTGGTGCCCGGCGGTTTCGTGCTGCCGCCGACACCGCCGCCGGATATCGACGTGCCGGGCGTGGCTGGCCAGCCTCGACACCATCGAGCGCTGGCACCCGCAGTCGCTCTTCCTGACGCACTTCGGCCCGACCCATACGCCAGCGGCGCACCTCGCTGAACTTCGCGATCATCTGCAGCTCTCGGAGCGGCTGGCGCGCGAGGCGGTCGGGCGGTTCGGAGATGAGCCGTCGCGGGAAGCGTGGTTCATGGACCAGATCACTCATGCGGTGGCTCGACGCACCAGTGACATCGATGTGCGCGCCTACCAGGTGGCCGGTCGATTCGACTTGAACTGGCGTGGAATGTCCAGATACGTGACGAAAAGCGGGCGATAGTTCAGTTCAGAGAATCGCCAGCGACTCCTCGGCTGCCGCCACAGCACCCGCGGCGACAAGTTCGATCGGCGCGGTCTCGATGAGAGTGCCGCGCCGCCCTGCCTGGGTACGGCGGCGCGGGTCGACCATCAGCCGCAGCGCCAGACCCTGGCGTCCGCCAGACCTCGTCGGTGCATGGATGCGATAGACCGCCGACAGCAGCCGCCCCTGGCGCAGCGACTCGGGCAGGCTGTCGACGTCGCGGACCTCGCGTTCGAGCTGGAAATGCACCAGGCGGAATCTGCTGATCGAGATGGGCGACTGACATTCGACGAAGACGCCGGAGTCGCTGACGTCGCGCGTGATCACGCTCGCGAAACGCGTCAAGCCACGCTGATCCTTCCAGGTGAGGCGGGCCGGCAGCCTGATGTTCGAGCGTTTGGCCGTGCGCGAGTTCGAGGTCGGGCGGGATGACGGGTCGGCCCAGGCTGCTTTCACGGTGACGTCTCCGGGGAAAGGGTTCTCCTGATCCATCTATCAAGTTCCGCACCCCTTGATTCGAAGGCCTGGTGAAGTTCCGCCTTAGATCCGTAAAACCCTTCTGTGTAATGGCTTAGAGGAATTCTCCGATACCGGGCTGCAAGCCCAGAACCCTTCCCAATGGATACGACGTATCCAGGTCATGGCGTGAAATGGATACTTGGTATCCGATGGCGAGGCGCTCCGAGCGCGCGTCAGGCGCTCAGACGACGTCGATTTCAGAGGTCCGGGCGTCGAGCCCGAGCCGTTTGAGCTTGAGATAGAGGCCACGGCGGGTGAGCCCGAGCGTGCGGGCAGCTTCCGAAATGTTGCCGGTGGCATTTTCAAGAGCGTCCTGGATGAACTCGCGCTCCACCTGCTCCACGGCCCCTGTCAGCGTCTGGCCCGCTGCCCGTTGGCGCCGGCCCCGATCGGGTGCCTGCATGGTGCCTGAGGCGTCGGCGAGTCGGGTCGCCAGGATCTCGTGCGAGAGGTGGGTCGTATCGACCGGGCGTCCTGGTGCACTCATCGCCACCACGCGCTGGATCTCATTCTTCAACTGCCGCACGTTGCCTGGCCACCAGTACTGGGCGAACACGTCGAGCACGTCGGACCCGAGCGTGACATCCGGCTTGCCGAGCCGTTCCGCGGCTTCGCGCAGGAACAGCGTGGCGAGGTGCGGGATCTCCTCGCGCCGCTCACGCAGCGGCGGCACGTGGATGCGAATGACGCCGAGGCGATAGTAGAGATCTTCGCGGAAGCGGCCCTCTGCGACGCGCAGCTCGAGGTCGGCATTCGTGGCGGCGATCACGCGGACATCCACCTGGAGCGGACGCGCATCACCGACGGGCATGATCTCGGACTGCTCGAGGAAACGCAGCAGCTTCGGCTGGACGTCGAGCGGCAGGTCGCCGATCTCGTCGAGGAACAGCGTGCCGCCGGCGGCCGACCGCACAAGTCCGGGCTGGTCGGAGACGGCGCCTGTGAAGGCACCGCGCCTATGGCCGAACAACTGGCTGTCTGCGAGGTCACGGCCGGTCGTGGTGCAGTTGTAGGGCAGGAATAGCGCGTTGCTTCGGTGCGAGCCGACATGGATGGCGCGCGCGACGAGTTCCTTGCCGGTGCCGCTCTCGCCGGTGATGAGCACCGTGAGGTCGTTGCCCTGCAGTCGTTGGATTTGGTCAGTGACGCGATTCATCACCGCACTTGCCGAGACAAAGCCGGGCAGCAGCGGTTCGAGTGACCGATCGACCGTGGGATCGGCCGGCACCGCCGAGCGGTCGCGTGCCGAGCACAGGGCGAAGCCCTGGCGCGCCACTGCTGCGAGCATGTGCAGCCGACGCTCGACGGGATAGCCAAGGGCATGTCGCGCCACGACCACGACTGCGCGCGGACCGTCGGTGTGGCGGCCGAGGGCATCGACGAATGCTGTCGCGCGCGTCGAGAGCCCGCCCTCGAGCGCCGCGCGGGCGTGCGTCCGCGCCTCGTCCGGATCGCAGCCGAGCGCTGCAACGATCCTCAGCCCGCCGACGGTGTTGACGTAGAGCGCGACCGCTGCGCCGCCGCTCGCCTCGTGCAGCGTCGCCACGGTCTCGTGGTCCAGCAGTTCGGGCAGTTCCGCCGCCTCCACCATCCGCCGCACCAGCGCATCGTCGGCGTCGGGCTGAGAGATGACGTCCTCGCCGGTCCCGACGTGTGTGAGCAGCCGGCGCGCCGCGTCGGCGTCGGCAATGTCCCGCGTGGCGCGGAGCCGCTGGAACACCGCGGTGGCGGTATCGAGATGTCGCTGCGCCACCGAGCGGGCGCCGGCGCGGGCGACAAGGCGGCCGATCGCCAGGTGGCTCAGCGCCGCGAGATAGCGCTCGCCCAGCAGGTCGAGCAGCGTCGCGCTCTGGGCGTAGTCGTGATAGGCCTCGGACGGACGCCGCGGTGCTCGTGCAGTGTGCCGCGAAGCCGCAGGTATTCGGCCCACGTTTCCGGCGTGCTCCGCGGGTCGAGCTGGTCGGCCGCCTGCTTCAGGCGAACTTCGGCTTCGCTGAGCCGGCTGGCGGTTGCCAGGGCCTCGCCGGCAATGAGCGTGGCTCGCAGCGCGTCGAACGTCGGCGCTCCAGCGGCAATTGTTTCGTCGGCAAGCGTCACGGCCTCAGTGGTGGCGCCGCGGCGCAGCGCGAGGCGCGCGAGCAGCACGCGCACGTTCCAGTCGTACCACTGGCTGGTCTGGCGCCCGTAGGCACCGTACGAATCGCGGGCGCGCTCGAGGCACTCGCGCGAGGCGTCGTAGTTCCCCTGCATCAGATGGATCTGCGCCAGCGTGTCGTGCACCGCTCCGGTGGTCTCGTGGAACTGAATCGGACTGCGGACATCCAGTGCCCGGTGCAGCGTCGCCTCGGCCCGTGCCAGATCGCCGAGCCGCACCAGGATCTGGCCCATCGTGGCCAGCGCTACCGCGAGTCCGTGGCCCGATCCGTGTGCTTCGTGCAGTGTCACGCTGCGCTCGGCGAGCGTGAGGGCCGGCTCGTAGCGGTGCTCGAAGGTGAGCACATTGGCCTGGTTGCCGCACGACCGTCGCCACCACGTCGTCGGCCTGGACGGCGGCGGCGAGCCGCTCGGCCTGCCGCAGGGCGGCCATTGCCTCCGTGTAGCGTCCGAGTTGCGCCAGCGAGATGCTCGACAGCGAATGGACGAGCGCCAGATTACGCCGGTCACCCGCGGCATGCAGCGCCGAGGAGGCCTTCGTGAGGTGCTCGCGGACGATGGCGGTATCACCGACCTGGCGATAGCACATCGCCAGTCGATAGTGGGCAAGGCCGATGGCGCGCGAGTCGTGCGCGGTCTCGGCATACTTCAGGGCGCGTCCGTGCAGAGCGATGGCGCGCGACTGGTCGCCACGGACCGACGCCATGCACCCGTGCAGGCGCCAGAGGGTGGAGAGCCGCGCGGCGGCGATGTCGTCGCGGAAGGTGTCCGGCGTGCGGCCGAGGACCGCGACGCGGCCTGGTCGAGATCGTCCTGGAGCAGCCACGCCTCGGCGAGAGCGGAACGGACGGCCAGGTCGTCCTCGCGCCCGAGCACTGCCGACCGCAGCAGCGGCGACAGAATCTGGACCGCTTCGGGTCCGCGGCCGCGTTCGACGGCGCTGCCCGCACGCGCGAGCAAGGCCTGCAGGGACGGGGAAGGCACCGCAGGCAGTATACCTTCGGCGTCTGCCCGTCCCGCGCGGTCCTAGAGCGTCCGCCAGCGACGGCCGGTGCTCTCGATGAGCGCTGTCGCTTCCGCGGGTCCCCACTCGCCGGCCGGTAGGTGGGCAGCGGCGTGGCGCCCAGTTCCGCCCACCGGTCGAGGAGCGGTGTCAGCCAGCGCCACGAGGTTTCGACGCTGTCGCGCCGCATGAACAACGTTGCATCGCCAACCATCACGTCGAGCAGCAGGCGTTCGTAGGCTTCGGGCGAACTCGTCTTGAAGAACTCGCTGTAGTCGAAGTCCATCAGAACCGGCTGCACCACGACCTGAGGGCCAGGCACCTTCGACGAGATGCCGAGCGAGAACCCCTCGTCAGGCTGCAGTCGGATGGTGAGGACATTCGGCTCGAGCGTCATGCGGTCGGCGTTGAAGAGGATCGGCGGCACCTCCTTCAACTGAATGGTGATCTCGCTCGACCGTTCCGGCAGCCGCTTGCCGGTGCGCAGGAAGAACGGCACGCCGGCCCACCGCCAGTTGTCGATGAAGACCTGCAGCGCGACGAACGTCTCGGTGCGCGACCGGTCCGCGACCCCTTGCTTCCTCGACGATACGCGGGCAGAACCTTGCCGACGGTGTTCACCGGCGCGCGTACTGCGCGCGCACGACGGACGCGTCGACCGACGTCGCCGGTCAGCGGCCGCAGCGATTGCAGCACCTGCGAGCTTCTCGTCGCGGACTGACATCGGCGTCGAGCGAGTGCGGCGGTTCCATCGCCACCAGCGTCAGCAGCTGCAGCAGGTGGTTCTGGATCATGTCGCGCAGCGCACCGGACTCATCGTAGTAGCCGGCGCGCGTGCCGACGCCCTCTTCCTCGGCCACGGTGATCTGCACATGGTCGATGTAGCGGTGGTTGAACATCGGTTCGAAGAAGCTGTTCGCGAAGCGGAGGACCAGGATGTTCTGGACCGTCTCCTTGCCGAGATAGTGGTCGATCCGGAAGATCTGCGACTCGTCGAACACGGCCGCGATGGCGTCGTTGATTGCCATCGCGCTCGCCAGGTCGCGGCCGATCGGCTTTTCGACGATGAGGCGCGAGAACGGCAGGCGATCTGGCGGACCGATGAAGCGGGCGCGGGCCAGTTGCTGCACCGTCGGCACGAACAGCGTCGGCGGCACCGCGAGGTAGTAGATGCCGGTTGCCAGTCAGGCCGCGTTCGTGCTCGATGACATCGAGGCGCGAGCCAAGCGACGCCAGCCCGGTCTCCTGGTCGATGGAGACGTTGCAGAAGAACAGGGCTCCGGCGAAGCGGGTCCAGACGTCCTGATCGAGCTTGCGCCGCGAGAAGCGCTCGACGCCCGACCTGGCGAACTCGCGATACTGATCGTCGGACAGTTCCTTGCGGCCGACCCCGACGACCGCCGTGTTGGGCGGCAGCGCGCCATCGAGAAACAGGTTGTAGAGCGCCGGCAGCAGCTTGCGGTGGGCGAGGTCGCCGGCGCCGCCGAAGATGACGATGGTGGCCGGCTCTGGCGTGCCGGTACGCCCGGTCGTCGTGCTCATGCGTGGGTCCCCGATTCCGTCGCCTTCTTGACGGCGTGCCCACCGAACTGCTGGCGCATCGCGGCGAGCAGCCGTTCGGCAAACGGATTGTTCTCGCGCGAGCGGAAGCGTGTGAAGAGGGAGGCGGCCAGTGCGGGCATCGGAACCGCGCGTTCGAGCGCTTCCTGCAGGGTCCAGCGCCCTTCGCCTGAGTCTGCGACGTAGCCTTCGAGCTGCGACAGCGTCGGGTCGGCCGCAAGTGCGCGCGCCGTGAGTTCGAGCAGCCAGGACCGCACGACCGAGCCCTGCATCCACAGCGCCGACACCTTGCCGACGTCGATGCCGTAGTCGCTCGTCTGCAGCAGTTCGAACCCTTCGGCGTAGGCCTGCATCAGCGCGTATTCGATGCCGTTATGCACCATCTTCACGTAATGGCCGGCGCCGGGGCCGCCGACGCGAAGATAGCCGTTCGGCGGGGCGAGCGTCAGGAAGATCGGCTCGAGCCGGGTGCACGCCGCTTCGTCGCCGCCGACCATGAGGCAGTAGCCCTCGGTCAGTCCCCAGATGCCGCCGCTGGTGCCGGCGTCGATGTAGGTGATTTCCTTCGCCGCCAGCGCGGTCGCGCGGCGCACATCGTCGTGAAAGTTGGTGTTGCCACCGTCGATGATCGCGTCGCCTGGCGAGAGCAGCTCGGCGAGTGCGCTGACCGTCGATTCGGTCGGCGCCCCGGCCGGCACCATCACCCAGACGGCGCGCGGCGCCTCAAGTTGCGACACGAGCTCCGCGAGCGAGTCGACGCCAGTGGCGCCGATGTCACGCACCCGCGTCACCGTTTCAGGACTGCGATCCCATGCCACCACCGCATGGCCGCCGCGGGTCAGCCGCGTCACCATGTTCATGCCCATCTTGCCGAGACCTACGAACCCGAGCTGCATGCATCTCTCCGTGTGTGTCGGCTACGCGTCGCACGTCGTCGAAGGCCTTCGCGCATCCGACGACGCCGCCATCCGTTCAGGCGAGCTCAGCCACCCGAACCGCCTGGCCGGCGGCGTCTGAGCGCCCGGCAAGCGTTCGCGCGAGAGGACCCGCCCAGATGTGGCATCCCGCACGGATGGTGACCGGAAGCATGACGGTAGAATACTGTATGGCCCGCGGGTTCGAGAGCAAGGACGTCGAGTTCCAGCAGGCGGAGCGCGAACGCGGCCGCGAGGTCCGTCCGGCGCTCACGCCCGAGCAGCGCGCCGTGGCCAGCCGGCGCGAGGCGTTGCGGATGTCGCTGGTGCGCATGCGTGCCGACCTCGATCAGGCGCAGCGTCCGGCACACCGGTCGATGCTCGAACAGGCAATTGCAACGCTCGAGGCCGAACTCGCGTCTCTCACATAGCCCAATGATGCAGGCTCGTTCAGTCTTCGCAGGTGCACTCGTGCTGTCGCTGCTGGCTATCGCCGGCTGCGGTGGCTCGACCTCGTCGTCCGAGCGACCATCGCCCGGGTCTGCGCCGGTGTCCGCACCCTGGCAGCAGACCGACGTTGACGACCGGCCGCGCGTCGTCTTTCTTGGCGACAGCCTCACGGCCGGACTCGGCCTGCCGCCGGAACAGGCGTACCCCACGCTCATCCAGCACAGGGTGGATGCCGAGTCGCTGGGGTATCACGTGGTCAACGCCGGCGTCTCCGGCGACACGTCGGCCGGCGGGCTCAGCCGGCTGGACTGGGCGCTGGATGGCGACGTGAAGGTGCTGGTGGTCGCGCTCGGCGCCAACGACGGCCTGCGCGGACTGCCACCTCGAGGAACTCCAGAAGAACCTGACCACCATCATCGAACGTGCTCAGGCGCAGGACGATTGCGGTCGTGCTGGCCGGGATGGAGGCGCCGCCCAACTTCGGCGCAGACCTACACCGTCTCGTTCCGGCGGGTCTACGCCGCTCTGGCGGAGCAGTACGGCGTCCCTCTCGTGCCGTTCCTGCTGCAGGGCGTGGCCGGGATCGAGGAACTCAACCAGCGCGACGGGATTCATCCCACGGCCGAGGGTGCGCGCATGGTCGCCGACAACGTGTGGACGGTGCTGCGCCCGACGCTGAAGGGATCATGATTGAACTCCGCGACGTTTCGAAGACTGTCACGAGCGGCACCGAGCCGCTCACCATTCTCCACCCCCTCTCGACGACGATTCCCCGCGGGCAGTTCGTGGCCATCGTCGGACCGTCCGGCAGCGGCAAGTCGACGCTGCTCGGCCTGCTCGCTGGCCTCGATGCGCCGACCTCCGGGTCGGTGCTCATCGACGGCGTCGACATCACCCGGCTCGGCGAGGACGACCTGGCAAAGCTGCGCGGCGAGAAGATCGGCTTCGTCTTCCAGTTCTTCCACCTCATTCCGTCGCTGACGGCCTACGAGAACGTCGCGGTGCCGATGGAGATTCGCGGCACGCCCAATCCCGGCGGGCGCGCACGCGCGCTGCTCGAGGAGGTCGGACTGACCGGCCGCGCGCATCACTATCCGTCGCAGCTCTCGGGCGGCGAACAGCAGCGCGTGGCGCTGGCCCGCGCCCTGGCCAACGATCCGCCGATTCTGCTGGCCGACGAACCGACCGGCAACCTCGATACCACGAACGGCCGCCACATCATGGATCTGCTGCGCGTCGATCCATCGCGTCGCGGAACACGACGCTGGTCCTCGTCACGCACGATGCCAGGAACTGGCCGCGATGGCGGACGTGCGCATCTCGCTGCGCGACGGCGGGTGGTGTGATGCTTCGTCCTGCGGATGGCGGTCGCGCGAGACACGCTCGTCGTGGCGGCGGCTGCTGTTCTTCTTCATCTGCATCGCCGTTGGTGTCGCGGCGATTGTGGCGCTCCGCTCGGTCATCCAGAGCGTGCGCGCAGTGTTCGGCACGCGAAGCGAAGTCGCTCATCGCCGCCGACGTCCTGATCTCCACCAACCGCGACTGGACGCCCGAGACGCGGGCCACCATCGACCGCCGTCTGTCCGAGGCCGGCGCGACAGCGCAGACCGAGACAGTCGAGACGCCGACGATGGTGCGGCCCGGCCGACCTGAGCCGGACCGTCGCGCGCATGGTCGGAACTGCGCGCGGTGCGGACCGGAGTTTCCGCTCTACGGCACGCTCGACCCTGCAGGGGGGCGCCACCTACGACCACAGCCTGCTGAAGGGGCAGGGCGTGCTGGTTCGCCCGGAACTGCTCACGGCGCTGAAGGTCGCGGTCGGCGATCAGATGCATGATCGGGCAGGTACGCCTTCACCATTCGCGGCGTCATCGTCGACGAACCCGGGCGGCGCGTCGGCGACTTCAGCCTCGGGCCGCGCGTGCTGATCGACTCCGCCGATCTGCCGGCGACCGGCCTGCTCACCTTCGGCAGCCGAGCCCGTCGCGTGCTGCTGGTGAAGATGCCAGACGACCGGCATCGACCGGCTGGTGACGACGCTGCGGTCCGACTTCAAGGAGGAGTTCGTCAACGCGCGTTCGTTCCGCGTCACGGACGACGAGATCGGGCGAGACTTCGATCGGGCCGAGAACTACCTGAGCCTGGTCGGTCTGGTCATCGTCATCCTTGGCGGCATCGCGGTGTCGAGCGTCACGCGCGTGTTCGTGCTGCAGAAGATGCGCGCATCGCCGTGCTGAAGTGCCTCGGCGCGACGCAGCGTCCAGATCATCGCCATCTACATGCTGCAGGTGATGATGCTCGGCTTGGCCGGCAGCGTGCTCGGGCGTGGGGCTGGCGCGGCTCGCGATTGCGGCCGTCCCGTACGGCTGACGTCACCGACGCCGGCAGCCACGGCGTCGCTGCTGGCGCGAGGTGCGACTACGGCATCACCTGGAGTGCGGCCGCTGCAGGGCATCGGCATCGGCGTGCTGGTGTCGCTGCTGTTCTCGGTCGTGCCGCTGCTGCAGGTGCGTTCCGTCAAGCCGTCGCTGCTGCTGCGCGACGAGACGCGTGGCCGGCGCGCATCGACTGGACCCGAATCGCGGCGCCATGGTGCTGGTCTCGGCCGGGCTGGTCGCGCTCACCGCCTGGCAGGCGTCGTCGCTCCGGGTCGGGCTGATCGTCTGCGCCGGGTTCGCGCGCTGGCCGTCGTGCTGATGCTGGCGGGCCGGCTGCTGGTCCACGCTGTCGCGCCGCTCGCGCACGCCTCGTCGTTTCCGCTGCGGCACGCCGTGCTGCACCTGTCGCGTCCGGGCAACCAGACGCGGGTGATCCTGCTGGCCGTCGGCCTCGGCGCCTTCTTCATCGTCGGCGTCCGCGCGCTGCAGGCGAGCCTGCTCGAGGAGTTCTCGCTCGCAGATGACCGCGAGACGCCCCCGACATGTTCCTGATGGACGTGCAGCGCGAGCAGGCTGCGCGGCGATACCACCTTCCTGCAGGATCCGGCGCACGGCGCCGGGCAGTATCCGGCTGATTCCGGTGCTGCGCGCCCGCGTCACCGGCGTCGAGCGGACGCGACACGCAGCTCGAGAGCTTCGAGGACGTGCGCGCGCGCGGATCGCTGGCGCGCGAGTACACCATCACCTATCGCGATCGGCTCGAAGCCGAACGAGGAACTGGTCGAGGGCACGTTTCTGGACCGGGCCGTCGGCCGAGCCCGAGGTGTCGATCGAGCAGGGGATTCACGAGCGCTTCCAGATCAACGTCGGCGACACCGTGCGGTTCGACATCCTCGGCCGCTCATCGATGCGACGAGTCACGAGCATCCGGCGACGTCGACTGGCGCGATTCGCGCAACGGCGGCTTCATGTTCGTGTTCCGGCCGGGCGTGCTCGACGATGCGCCGCAGATGTTCATCGTCGCCGCTGAAAGGGCCGGGCGACGGCGGCGGCCAGCGCGACGTTCCAGCACGACCTGGTCGAGCAGTTCCCGAACGTCTCGGTCATCGACTTCCGCGAGATCCTGCTGACGATCCGCGACGTGATGACGAAGGTGACGCTGGCGATCTCGGTGGTCGGCGGCCTGGTGCTGTTCAGCGGCGCGCTGATCCTGGTCGGCGCGGTGGCGATGACGAAGTTCCAGCGGGTCTACGAGGCGGCGGTGTTCAAGACGCTCGGCGCGAACACGCGGACGATCGCCCGGATGCTGCTCTTCGAATACGGCGTGCTCGGGCTGCTCGCCGGGACGGTCGGCTCGCTTGGCGCCGTGGCGTTGTCGCTGGGGGGTGAGCCGCTACGCGCTCGATATTCCGTGGCGCTTCTTCTGGATGGAGCACCTGGGAGGCGTGCTGGCGACGGCGGTGCTTGTGGCCGTCATCGGCGTGCTGTCCAGCCTCGATGTGCTTCGGGAGAAGCCGCTCCTGACCCTGCGCGCCGAGTAGCGCGAGGGGCGTGTACCGTGGCGCCGAGGCGTCCGCCCTAGTGCTATGATTCTCTTCTCGATGCCCCTCACCGGGCGACCCATAGTGCAGGAGTCCTACAGGCGATGGACGATCAGGTGTACAAGGACGCGCTCCTCCGGAAGCGGATCGAACTGCTGGGTACCGGCGGTATCAAGCCGATTCAGGCGTCGATGGAAAACAATTCCCGTCAGGGCGACATGGCCGACCAGGCCACTGGGAACAACGAAGTTCACATCGCCCTGAAGCTCAAACAGACCGACGCGAAGATTCTTCAGGCGATCGAAGAGGCCCTGCAGCGGATCGACAAGGGCACTTACGGTATCTGCCGCGACTGCGGCGGACCGATTGCGCCGGCCCGCCTGAACGCCATCCCGTGGACGCGCGTCTGCATCACGTGCAAGGAGAAGCAGAAGTCGTGACCGATCTGCTGCCGATGCTTCAGGAGTTCTACCGCGACAAGCTCACGTCGGTGCTGCGACACGAGGCGGCGGCCGTGCATGTCGCGCAGTACGACGCGAACAACGCCTACCAGTACATCATCAACCGCGAGGAGACCCAGCTCTCCTGGGTGGCGCGCACCATCGTCGAACTCGGCGGTGAGGTACCGTCCAGCGGGGCGGTGCCTGACCGAAAGCCGTCCGGCAAGGGCGCAACGGCAGCCACGCCACTATTCGATGAAGACGCTCGAGATGCCGAGGCATTCGTCGAACGCTGGAAGCCGAAGGTGGAGGCGATGGACAACGCGCGCCACCGTGGCATGCTCCGCGTCATCCTCGGCGAAGAACTCGAACAGCAGCGTTTCTTCCAGCAGGCGTCCGCCGGCCGGCTCGACCTTCTTGGTCGCCGGACCGAGAGCGTCGGCAAGCTCGAAGGTGTCGTGCTGCCGACCCGCTGGATTGAATAGCCGCACGCTCGTCGCGATCGCCCTCGGCTCGAACCTCGGCGATCGCGATGCGCACCTCACCTTCGCTGTATCCCGCCTTTCGGAACTCCTCTCGGACGTCACCGTCTCGTCCCGCTACGACACGGCTCCGGTCGGCGTCCTCGGCGACCAGCCCACGTACCTGAACGCGGTGCTCGTCGGCCGCACGACGCTCGATGCCCACGCGCTGCTGCGCGAGTTGCAGGCAATCGAACTCGCGGATGGGCGGGAGCGCCCCTACGCCAACGCGCCCCGCACACTCGATGTCGACCTGATTCTGTATGGTGACCTGATCGTCGCCGACGACGAACTGGTGGTGCCGCACGCGCGGTTCCGCGAGCGCGCGTTCGTGCTCGAGCCGCTGGCCGAAATCGCACCGGACCTGATGGACCCGGTGGCGGGGCTGACCGTGCGCGAGTTGCTCGCGCGGCTCGGGGCCCCGTCGCCGACGAAGCACCCGTCGTAGCCGCGTCGTGATGGCCTAGGCCTCGATGGTGTCGCCCTTTCCGGACCGACGGAACGGATTCGAGAAGCCCTCCTCGAACAGGGTGTAGACCGTCGGCACCAGCACCAGCGTAATCAGCAGCGAGGTGGTGAGGCCGCCGATGACGACGCGGGCGAGCGGCACCTGCAGCTCGCTGCCTTCGCCGATGCCGAGCGACATCGGCACCAGGCCCAGGCCGGTGGCGATCGACGTCATCAGGATCGGGCGCAGTCGCGTCCTGCCGGCCAGCGCTACCGCCTCGCGGATGCCCAGGCCATCGCGGCGACGCAAGACGTTGGTGTAGTCGACCAGCAGGATGCCGTTACTGACGACGATGCCGGCGAGCATGATGATGCCGATGTAGGCCTGCATGTTGAACGACGTGTTCGTCAGCTTCAGCGCCAGCACCACGCCGATGGCGGCCGTCGGCACCGAGAACATGATGATGAACGGATCCTTCAGCGACTCGTACTGCGACGCCATGACGGCGTACACCAGGACGAGCGCCAGGATCAGCACGGTGCGAAGCTGGTCGAAGGCCTTGGCCTGCTGCTCGACCTCGGCGCCGAAGCCGATGGAGAAGTCCTTGGGCAGCATGCCGAACAGCTGCGGCAGCTTGGCATTCACCGCGGTCACCGAGTCGCTCAGCGTCGCTTCCGGTTCGGCGCTGACGTAGGCGATCCGCTGCTGGTTCTTGCGTTGGATCTGCGACGGCCCGACCGAGTCGGCCACGCTCATCAGACTCTTCGCCTGTACCACGGTGCCCTGCGGCGTGCTGACGAGGACGTCGTTGACGTCGCCCACGGCCTGGCGCTGGTCTTCCCGCAGTCGGACGATGATCGGATACTCCTGGCCGGACTGGCGGAACATGGCGGCCTGGGTGCCGGCCACGTTGGTGCGCAGCGTGTTCGCCACGGTCGTGGTGTTGACGCCGAGCAGCGCCGCCTTGGCCCGGTCGACCTCCACCGCGAGTTCGGGACGGCCCTCGTCGCGGCCGAGACGCGCATCCGCCACGCCGGGCACGGTGTCGAGCATGTCCTTTGCCGCCTGCGCCACCTTGCGCGCGTCGTCGAGGTTCTCGCCGCGGATCTCGAGCGAGAGACGGCCGCCGCCGTTGTTGCCGCCCGAGAGGAAGCGATTCATCTGGTTGTTGCCGCCGGACGCGTTGGCGCGCACGACCACGCCCGGGATGCCGGAGAGCTGCCGACGGAGTTCCATGGCGATCTGGTCGCTCGAGCGAGTGCGCTCGTCCTTCGGCTTGAGCAGGATCTGGAGGAAGCCGCGGTTGACGTTGCCGCCGCCAGGAGGTCCAAAGCCGCCGCCACCGCCGGCGTTGGTGATGACATCGGTCGCTTCGGGCACCAGCTCGTTGATCGCCGCCTCGACGCGCTGCAGGACAGGATCGGTGACCTCGATGCGCGTGCCCTGAGCCAGTTCGATATTCACCGACACCTGGCCTTCATCGGCCTGCGTGGCGAGTTCGGTCGGCAGGGTGCGACCGATGAAGACTGCGATGACCACCGACACCGCCGCCACCGCCACCACCAGACCGCGGTGCGCCAGTGCCTTGTTCAGCAGGCGGGTGTAGCCCTCGTCCATGCCGTTGAGGAAGCTCTCGCTGAACCCGTACAGCCTGCCGCCGATGGCGCTGCGCTTTTCGGGGGGCGGCGGCAGCACGAGCAGGCGCGAGCAGAGCACCGGCACCAGCGTGACCGCGACGAACAGCGACATCAGCAGCGAGAAGACCACCACCACCGACAGCTGCCGGAACATGATGCTCGACACGCCTTCGAGGAACAGCAGCGGCACGAACACGGCGATGTGCGTGAGGATGGACGCGAGAATGGCCGACCAGACCTCTTCACTGCCGTCGATCGATGCCTGCATCCGGTCCTTGCCGTAGTGCTCCATGTGCCGGAACGAGTTCTCCAGCACCACGATCGCCGCGTCGACGATCATGCCGACGCCGAGCGCCAGGCCGCCAAAGGTCATGGTGTTCAGCGTCAGGCCGCCAAAGTAGAGCAGCGCGAACGTGCCGATGACCGAGATCGGGATCGACGTGGCGACGATCAGGGTCGAGCGGAAGTTGCGCAGGAACAGGAAGATGATGAGGATGACGAGCACCGAGCCCAGCATCACGTGCTCCTGCACGGCAGTGATCGAGCGCTCGATGAACTTGGCGCTGTCGTCCAGCATGGAGATCCGCACGCCAGGCACTTCGCGGTTGATGCGTTCGATTTCGGCGCGCACACCCTGGGCGATCTGCACGGTGTTGGTGCCCGACTGCTTGGTTACCGCCAGGCGCACGCCCGGGCGGCCGTTGATGCGCAGCACCGAGCGCACATCCTCGGTCGAGTCGCTCACGTCGGCGATGTCCTTCAGGTAGACCGGCACGCCGTTCTTCGTGAGCACGACGGTGCTGGCGATCTGCTCGAGGTTCTGGTACTGCCCCTGGCTTCTCAGCAGCAGGGCGCGATCACCCTGGTAGACCTCGCCGATGGGAATGTTCTGGTTCTCGTTGCGGAGGACCGTCACCACGCGGTCGACCGAGAGGTCGAGCGCCGTAGTCTTCTCGCGCGACAGGTCGACGTGAATCTGTCGCCGCAGACCACCGTTCACTGTCACCGCTGCAACACCCTGCACGCGCTCGAAGCGCGGCGAGAGGATGTTCTCCGCCATCTCGCGCAGCTGCACGCGGTCGAGAGTGCCGTCCGTGCTCTCGAGTGCGAGGCCCATGATGGGCGCTGCGTTCGAGTCGAACTTCTGGATGATGGGCGGGTCCGCGTCCTCGGGCAGGCGTCCGCGAACGCGGTCGATACGTGTGCGGATGTCGTCCAGTGCCTCGTTGAGGTCGGTGCCCCAGGTGAAGTTCAGCTGGATGCTCGCATTGCCTTCCTGTGCGTTCGAGTTCATCTGCTCGAGCCCCGACACCGCACTGAGCTGCTGCTCGAGCGGCCGCACGATCAGTTCCTCCATCTCGAGCGGGCCGACGCCCGTGTAGTTCACCCGGACGTTCACGGTCGGTTGTGAAATGTCGGGCAACAGGTCAACGGGAAGGCGCGACAGAGAGATGCCGCCGATCAGGATGACGATCGAACTGATCATGGTCATCATCACGGGGCGCTCGATCGCAAAACGCGGAATGCTCATGCCTGCTCCTGGAACCGATATCTGCGAACTGTCTACTGACCCGTCGAGGGTGCGCCGCCGCGACGGCCGCCCCCTTCGCCATTGCCAACGCCACGCTGCCCGCCAGGACCGGCCCCCGGTGTCCTGCTGCCTGCCCCGCCCGCACCCGGCGCAGCCGCGGCGCCCGGCATTCCAGCGCCCGCCCGTCCGGCACCGCCGCCACCCGGCCCGCCACGGCCACCCCGCCCGCCTCCGCCCAGCAGGACGATGCGGTCGCCGTCGCGCAGGGCGGCAGCGCCGGTGGTCACGACGCGCGTCCCCTCGGCCAGGCCGTCAACGATCTCGACGATGTCCGTCTGCGACATGCCGACCTTCACCGGCGTGAAGCGCGCCACGTCCCCTTCGTCGGGCAGGAATACGCCCTTCTCTGCCGCGGAGATCGACGACCGCGTTCGCCGGGACAACCAGCGTGTTGTCGCGGCGCTCGACGATGAAGTCGACCTTGGCGTACATGCCCGGCTTCAGGCGGAACGCCGAGTTCTGCGATCTTCCACTTCGATTTGCGCGGTACGGGTGGCGGGATCGAGGACCGGTGCGACCTGTGCGATCCGACCGTCGAACTTCTCACCGGGGAACGCATCGACCGTGACTTCGGCCTTCATGCCCTGAGTGATCCGGCGCAGATCCTTCTCGACCACGTTGGCGACCAGGCGAACGACGCTGATGTCGACCACCGACAGGAACGGCGAGTTCGGCGTCACCCATGCGCCAGGATCAAGCGTGCGGCGGCCGATGAAGCCAGCCACCGGCGAGATGATCGTGGTGTTCGACAGGTTGATCTTCAGCTCGTCGAGACGCGCCTGCGCCTGTGCGTACTGCGCGCGCGCCAGGTCGAGCGACGCCGACGGCTGCCTGCTAGCGCGCCTCGGTGTCGTCGAAGGTCTGCCGCGGAATCAGCTGGCGGTCGTAGAGGCTGCGCGACCGATCGAGGTTGGTCTGGGCCAGCCGCAGGTCTGCTTCGCGCTGCCGGATCGTGGCCGCTGAGACATCGAACGAGGCCTGCGCCTGCTTCACCTGCTCGAGCATCTCGCGATCTTCGACCTTCGCCAGGCGCTGTCCGCGCGAGACGCGGTCGCCGAGGCGGACGTTGACGGTTTCGAGGCGCCCGGCCACCTTCGGCACGGCTTCGATCGTGGCCGCACCAATGAGGTTGCCGACCACCGAGATGCTCTCGGACATGTCGCCGCGCTTCACGGCGGCCAGTTCAACAGTCATCGGCAGGCGCGGCCCACCACCGCCACCGCCGAACCCGCCGAAGCCGCCGCCACCCCCAGGATTGCCCCCGCCCTGGCGTCCGGCACCGGGCGCGCCGCCGCGCCCTTGCGCGAGCGGCACCGTCGGCGCCTGCCGCCTCGGTCACGGCGTTCGTCGACGAGTAGTAGTAGTAGCCCCCGCCGGCTGCCGCGAGGATGAGGACGATGATGATTCCGCGCTTCATAGAGCTCCGTGTGCTTTCGTGGCGGTCGGCCTAGCGGCCGAGAATCGTGATGTTCGAGGTGGACAGCGAGGTCTGCTGCAGCCGTTCGAGCTCGACCAGCGCCTGGCGGTAGGCCAGCACCGCCTGCAGCTCGTTGTTCTGCGCCGTCGCCAGATCGCGCTGGGCCTGCACGACGAAGTAGTTCGTCGACATGCCGACCTCGAACTTGCTCTGTTCGGCCTCGAGCGTGCGCTCGGCGAACTCGCGCGCCGCCTGCGTCGCCTGCACGCGCTCGACGTTGTTCTGCACGTTGGTGGCGGCGTTGGTGACATCGGTCGCAATCTGCAGCTCGATCTGCTTCAGCTGCGCCTCCACCTGGTTCACCTGCACACGCGCGCGCGCCACGGTGGCGTCGGCGGCGCTCTGACCAATCGGGTAGGTGACATTCAGCTGCATCGTCCAGGTGGGGAAGTTGCGGTTGAACAGCGAATTGAGCGCGTCTCCGTAGCCGCCCGGTATTTCACCGGTCACGATGCGGTTCACGCCGGAGCCGCTGGTGATGTACTGCGTGCCGCCCTGGCCGATGAGGCCGTAGCGAGCCACGAGGTCGGCCTGTGGCAGCGTCTGGTTGCTCAGGAACTTCAACGTCGTGTCGTTCACCTGCAGGTTCTTGCGGGCCTGCTGCAGGTCGGTGCGGTTCTCGAGGGCGCGCCTCACGGCGGCGGCGATGTCGATCGGCTGCGGCGCGAACTCCGGACGGTCGGTCGGACGATGTCGGCGTTCCAGTTCGGGTCCTGCGTGCCGGTGACGATCAGCCGCTTCAGCGACAGTTCGTTCGTGCGGCGCGTGCCTTCGGCGATCGCCAGGTTCTGCCGCTGCGTGGCGGACTGCGACTGTGCCTGCACGACGTCGATCGGCGCCATCGTGCCGATCTCGACACGCGTCTGGTTGTCGCGCACCAGCCGCTCGGCCAGTTCCACCGAACGCTTCGCCACATCGACCGCCTGCGTCGCGAAGACGTAGGTCCCAGTAGGCGTTCCGGACGTTCGAGACGATGTTGATGATCGAGGCCTGCAGCTGGATCTCGGTGATGTCCTGATTCAGCCTCGTGATGGCCAGCTGCTGGCGAGTGTTGTCGATCTTGAAGTTACGCAGCAGCGGCTGCGTGTATTGCGCCGCCCAGTTGGTGTTGAAGGCCGGGTTGAACAGCGCCGTCAAGCTGGTCGTCGTCTGCTTGTTGTTGTTCAGCGTTGGCGGAGAACGTGCCGCCGCCCCAGCGGATGTTCTGAGTGATGCCGCCGTTGTAGATGGTCGTGCCCTGTTCGATGCCGGTGCCGGCCGCCGCGCCAGAAATCGTCTGGGTCGACGGGTTGACGTTCGCCAGATGGCTGATCTGCGAGGTGAGCGACGGGCGATAGGAGGCCTGCAGGTTGGCGATCGAGTAGTCGAACGTCAGCGGGTTGAGCCGCTGGACGGCAATATCAAGATTGCGCTCGAGCGCCAGCTTGATCGCATCGTCGAGCGTGAGGGGCACCGCGGGCCGGGCGTCAGCCGCGCTTCCGCTCGCCTGCGTATTGGCGGGCACTCCGGTCTGTGCGCCAATGCGTTCGGCCGCGGCGCGGATCAGCTCCTGCACGTGATCGTCGGTGACCTGCTGGGCCCCTGCTGGGACCGTCGTGGCGCAGGGCCGCACGAAAGAATCGTCGAGACGAGAACGTGCCGTGTCATGCCGCAGAAATCCTTGGATATGAGAACTGAACCGCGTATCAACGGTCTGGACGAGGCGTAGCGTCCGGACCTCGGCCGCGCCGGCCCGTTGGCTGCTCGTGCTGCCACTTGTCGTGCAGCGTGTTGAAACGGGTGCGCTGCTCGGGCGTGAGCACCTTCAGCATCTGCACCAGCATCAGCGAGCGGGTCTTGTTGGCGTGCAGCGCGCGCCGTCTCGACCCGATCGATCTGGCGCGTCGAGCACGGCTTCGTCCGCGTCGTTCTGGATCAGACGCGACAACTTGTCTTCGAGCTTCGACAGCTCGTCCCACTCCTGCCGAAGTTCGAGACGGGTCGTCTCCCAGATCTTGTCGATGCGCGTCGACTGCTCGGCGGCCAGGCCCAGCTCCTTCTTGAACGGCTCCGATTTCCACCAGGGGAACGGCCGTGGCTGCTGTCCTGTGGACGTTGGGCCAGGGCCGGGGCCGCGCAGAGCAGGAGCGCGGCCGCGACGAGGCGGAGCCGCAGCGGAAACATCATCGTCAGTCCTCAGTGGGCAGAGTTACTGGAAGGGAATACGATGCGAAACGGCGGGTTCGTTTAGCCTGTCCGGCGGTTTATTTTGCCTGTCGGACGGACAGGTTTGTCACGGTCGCGGCCGGGCGGCAGCGGTCAGGCGCAGCACGCTTCCAGTCGGGCGATGGCCGCACCGACCAGATTGTCGGGCGTCGAGGCGCCGGAGGTCAGGCCGATCGTCACCTGGCCGCTCGGCGGGAGCCAGTTCGCGCTGACCACCTCGCTTTTGCGCACCGACTGGACGATACCGGATCTCGTCACGGGACACCAGGCAGTCAGGGTCGGAGATGTGGAAGGTCGGCTTCGACGCGGCGCAGATGCGGGCCAGATTGGCCGTGTTGCTGCTGTTGTAGCCGCCGATGACCACCATCAGATCGACCGTCTCGCTCGTGCAGCAGGCTGACCACTGCGTCCTGACGATCCTGCGTGGCGCTGCAGATCGTGTCGAATGCCAGGTAGTGGTCGGCGAGCTTGTCGGCACCCCAGCGGTCGGTCATTGCCACCTTCAGCATGTCGCCGATGGCCATCGACTCGGTCATCAGCATCGTCGTCTGGTTCGCCAGGCCGATCGCGCTGCAGGTGCACGCCGGGGTCGAACCCGTTCGGACGCCGCCTTGCCGAACCGCGCAAGGAACGCCGCGCTGTCGCCACCCGCACGGATGAACTCGCAGACCTCGCCCGCCTCGCGGTCGTCATAGACCACCAGGTAGGCGCCGCCGCGAGGCCACGGCCTGCGACGCCGTCGCCTGGGTTTCCTCGTGCCACACCTTGCCGTGGATGACCGAGGTGTAGCCCTGCGTCGGCGTAGCGCTTCACGTTCTTCCAGACGTTCAGCACCGAGCCGCAGGTGGTGTCGACCAGCGTGCAGCCGATTGTGTCGAACTGCTGCAGCATCTGCACGGTGACGCCGAAAGCCGGGCAGGATGACGACGTCGGCAGGCGCTGAGTGCGTCGACGGTTTCGCCCGGGTCGCTCAGGAACCGCATGCCCATGCTGCGCAGCTTCTCGTTCACGTGCGGGTTGTGGATGATCTCGCCCGTCAGGAACACGCGGCGATCGGGGAAGCGGCTGCGGGTCTGGTAGGCGTAGTCGACCGCGCGGTCGACGCCGTAGCAGAAGCCGAACTCCCGCGCCAGGTGGACGGTGAGCCGACCCGAGTTGTAGATGAAGTCGTTCTCCTTGATTTCCTGGATGAGCGTGCTGTGGTAGCTCTCGGCGAGGATGCCGGCGACGGCCCCCTTCAGTTCGAGGCCCTTGCGGAAGATGAGGGACGGCATCAGGGAACGATTCTACCGCTCCCTGATGTCGATGTCGCGAACGTGCGGCGTGAGCACGTCGAACGGCTGTAGTTCACGCCCGTGCGGGGCGGCGAGCGCCAACTCCAGCTCCATCAGGAACGCATCATCGTCGGGATCAGCGTTCGCGCTGTTGACGAGCACGGCCGGAGCGGCCACGACCGCGGCCGGAAGCTGGACGGTGGCCCCAGGTGCAGACCTCGGCTTGGACGCCGACGCGGCCGGGAACCGACCCAGGCGCCGAGGCCGACGCCGACGCACAGGCAGGCCGCTGCTGCAGCCGCCAGCCAGCGCGGCGCGACGCGAACCGTGGGGTCGGACCGGTGACGTGGTCTCTTCGCGGCCGGGAAAGGTGATGACCCGCGCTGAGCGCTGCACATGCTGCAACCGCTGCAGGATCTGCTGCTGTTGCAGGCGGAGCCGGTCGTCAGTGAACAGCTCGTCGGCCTCGGCGTCGGCGTCCTCGCGCAGACCGTCCATGAACTCCCGGAACTCGTCGTAGCGCGTCTCA
Source organism: uncultured Acidobacteriota bacterium (assembly GCA_963722395.1). Lineage (GTDB taxonomy): Bacteria > Acidobacteriota > Vicinamibacteria > Vicinamibacterales > CAVVIG01 > CAVVIG01. Next base: position 800,048 of record CAVRLS010000004.1, read on the forward strand.
CACGACGTGCAGTCGCTCAGGTGCTCGACCATGCGTGGGTCGAGCGGCTCGCCGGCCCGCTCTGCGAAATAGCACTCGGAGAGGTGGTCGTCGTTCAGGTGCGCAGCGTGGACGATCACGAGGTGCCTCCAAGGAACCCGCGGAGCTTGCGAACGGCGCGGAACAGGTGCACGCGAACCGTGGACTCATTCAGGCCGGTCATGGCGCTGACATCGCGCGGAGAACAGTCGCCGTAGTGGCAGAGCATGAAGACCGTGCGTTGCCGGCCGTCGAGCTTGTCGACCGCTGCGGCGAGTGTGCCACGACGCTCGCGCGCGAGCAACCGCGACTCGGGGTCCGGCGCCGTCGACCGCCCGCCAGTGTCCGCGAGCGACTCGAAGCTGCTGTCGTGGTCGTGTGGCACCAGCCAGCGTTCGCGGCGGGCGCGCGACTTCCGGCGGTCGAGGCAGCCGTTGATGAGGATGCGGGTGAACCACACCTCGAAGGGCCATGCTTCGCGGTACGAGCCGATATGCGTGAAGACCTTGACGAACGCGTCCTGGACGGCTTCGTCAGCGTCAGCGCCGTCTCGCAGGTACTGGTAGGCGATGCGAAGCGCCCGGCGCTGGTGCGCAGCCACGAGGTCGCCAAAGCGCTCACGCGCCTCATCCATCGCGTTCCGTTCGACCAGCCCGCGAATCTCGATGGCGAGCAGGGTGTCGTCCGAGGCAGTGCCAGAACGAGGCGCAGCGCTGCCGCGGGCGGGGCCGCCGGGGCTGGCGTCCGCGGATGCGCGCTTCGGCGTGAGCTGTCGCACGTTCCGTTGTTCACTCATGCAGGATTACGCCCGGACCCCTCAGGTGTTTACAGTCTACCGCACGGTGCAGCTTGATTGACTTGCGTCGAAAGCGTTGAGTACGATCTTCTGACTTGTCGGTATGTCTTTGCCCTGTCTCCGTTTAGGAGCTACTTCATGACTCCCGCCGTCGACCCTCGCCGCAGCCTCGATCAGGAAAATATCAAGGACGCTCAGGTGCACTGGAATCTGAGCGATGCCGTGCTGTTCGAACAGGCGATCCGCCGCGGCGAGGGACTCGTCGCCGCCGAGGGTCCGCTCGTCTGCCGGACCGGTCACCACACCGGCCGCTCGCCGAATGACAAGTTCATCGTCAGGGAACCGTCGAGCGAGCAGCACGTCGCCTGGGGTGGGCCGAACCGGCCGATGTCGGTCGAGCACTTCGACCGGCTGCATGAGGACATCCTTGCCTCGCTGCGCGGCGCCGAACTGTTCGTGCAGGATTGCTACGCGGGCGCCGACGGCCGCTACCGCCTGCCGATTCGCGTCATCACCGAGTACGCCTGGCACAGCCTGTTCGCGCGCAACCTCTTCATCCTCGACGATGTGACCGGGCATGTGCCGGAATTCACCGTCATCGACATCCCGTCCTTCAGGGCCGATCGGGGCCGCCACGGCACCAACTCCGAGGTGGTGGTCGCCTTGAACTTCGCGAAACGCCTGGTGCTCATCGGCGGGACGAGCTACGCCGGGGAGATCAAGAAGTCGATCTTCAGCACGCTGAACTATCTGCTGCCGCTGCGCGGCGTGCTGCTCGATGCACTGTTCGGCGAACATCGGCGCCGACGGCGACACCGCGCTCTTCTTCGGGCTGTCCGGCACCGGCAAGACCACACTGTCGAGCGATCCCGACCGCGGCCTCATCGGCGACGATGAGCACGGATGGAGCGACCACGGCGTGTTCAACTTCGAGGGCGGCTGCTACGCAAAGACGATTCGCCTGTCAGCCGAGGCGGAGCCGCAGATCTACGCCGCGACCCGTCGCTTCGGCACGGTCCTCGAAAACGTCGTCATCGATCCGTTGACACGTCGGCTCGACCTCGACTCCGACCAGTTCACCGAGAACACCCGCGCGGCCTATCCGATTCAATTCATCGACAACGCCGTGCCATCGGGGCAGGGCGGACATCCGAAGCACATCGTGATGCTCACCGCCGATGCGTTCGGCGTGCTGCCGCCAATCTCGCGGTTGTCGCCTGCCGCGGCGATGTATCACTTCCTGTCGGGCTATACGGCGAAGGTGGCCGGGACCGAGAAGGGCGTGACCGAACCGAAAGCCACGTTCAGCACCTGCTTCGGTGCGCCGTTCCTGCCACTGGCGCCGAGCCGCTACGCGGAACTGCTCGGTGAGAAGATCGCCCGCCACGCTGTGCAGGTCTGGCTGGTGAACACCGGCTGGACCGGCGGGCCGTACGGTGTCGGCTCGCGCATGCGCATCCGGTTCACCCGTGCGATGATCGCTGCCGCCCTGGGCGGCGCCCTCGACGGCGTGCGCTACGACACCCATCCGGTGTTCAACCTGCAGGTGCCGCAGTCCTGTCCCGAGGTGCCGCCTGACGTGCTCAATCCACGCAGCACCTGGGCCGACACGGCGGCGTACGACGCGCAGGCCACGAAGCTCGCCCGCATGTTCCAGGACAACTTCACGCTGTTCGCAGCGTCGGTCGCCGCTGATGTCGTTGCCGCAGGCCCGCGCGCATGACCTGGGAAGCCGTCATCGGCCTGGAGGTCCACGCCCAGTTGCAGACCCGGACCAAGATCTTCTGCGGCTGCAGCACGGCGTTCGGCGCGCCGCCTAACGCGCATGTCTGTCCCGTCTGCCTCGGGTTTCCCGGTGTGCTGCCGGTACTGAATCGCGCCGCCGTCGATCTCGCCATTCGCGCGTCGATCGCGCTCGGCTGCCGGATCAACGAGACGTCGGTCTTCGCGCGCAAGAACTACTTCTACCCGGACCTGCCGAAGGGCTATCAGATTTCGCAATACGAGCAGCCGCTGGCCAGCGCGGGGTTCGTGGACTTCAGCGGGCCGGGCGGTTCGCGCCACGTGCAGATCACGCGGGTTCACATGGAGGAGGATGCGGGCAAGTCGCTGCACGAGGGGTTCGCCGACTCCGATCGCAAGACCTACATGGACTACAACCGTGCCGGGACGCCGCTCATCGAGATCGTCACCGAACCGGACCTGCGCTCGGCTGGCGACGCGGCGGCAGTTCTTCGAACACCTGCGCGGCATCCTGGTGTGGCTCGGTGTCAACGACGGCAACATGGAAGAGGGCAGCCTCCGCTGTGATGCGAACGTCTCGGTTCGCCCGGCCGGCACGACCACGCTCGGCACGAAGGCCGAAGTGAAGAACCTCAACTCGTTCCGCTTCCTCCAGAAAGCGGTCGAGTACGAAATCGAGCGGCAGATCGACCTGCTGAACGAAGGGGGGCGGGTGCGCCAGGAGACCCGGCTGTTCGATGCAGCCGCCGGAGTCACGGTGTCGATGCGCAGCAAGGAAGAAGCGCACGACTATCGCTATTTTCCTGACCCCGATCTGCCGGCGCTCACCCTCGACGCGGCCCGCATCGAGGCGAACCGCCGTGCCATGCCGGAACTGCCGGCCGCACGTCGCCAACGATTCGTCGGCCGACCTTGGACTGCCCGAATACGACGCCGCGCAGCTCACACAGACCCGGGCGCTGTCGGAGTTCTTCGAGGCGGCGGTGGCGGCCGGCGGCGCGCCCAAGGCGGTCGCCAACTGGATGATGGGCGAACTGGCGCGGGTGCTCAACGAGTCGGGACACGGGATCGAGGCCTCGCCAGTGACGCCCGCCAAACTGGCCAGCCTGCTGGCGCTCATCGAGAACGGGACCATTTCTGGTGCCATCGCCAAGGGTGTCTTCGAGAAGATGATGGCAACCGGCCAAAACGCCGAGGCGATCGTCACCGCCGAGGGCCTCACCCAGATCGATGACGAATCGCAGATCGTCGGGCTCATCGCCGAGGTCATCGCCAGGAATGCGGATGCCGTGGCAGGATATCGGGCGGGCAAGACCGCCACGTTCGGCTTCCTCGTCGGACAGGTGATGAAGGCGGCAGCAGGCAAGGCGAACCCGAAGCGCGTCAACGACCTGCTGAAGCGCGCGCTCGAAACGACCTAATCGCGTGATCGAAACCTACCACCTGTCGAAGGCCTACAGCCGCGGCGTTTACGCGCTGCGCGACGTGACGTTGTCCATCGACAAGGGGGAGTTCCTCTTCCTGACCGGCGCCAGCGGGGCGGGCAAGTCGACGCTGTTGCGCCTGTTGCTCTGCGCCGAGCAGCCGACGGAGGGCATCCTCAAGGTGGGCGGCCGCGTGCTGAGCGACCTGACGCCGGCCGAAGTCCAGAGCCATCGCCGTTCGGTCGGCTTCGTCTTCCAGGACTTCAGGCTCGTCCCGCGCTTCACCGTGTTCCAGAACGTCGCCTTCGTCATGCGGGTGCTCGGCGTCGATCTCGCAACGCAGCAGCGCAAGACCTTCCAGGTGTTGAAGTGGGTCGGGCTGCAGCACCGGATGAACGCCTACCCGGAGGAACTGTCGGGCGGCGAACAGCAGCGCGTGGCTGTGGCCCGCGCGCTGGTCAACGATCCGCAGATCGTGCTCGCCGACGAACCGACCGGCAACCTGGACCCGGATCTGTCGCTGGAGATCATGAACCTGTTCCGCGAGGCGAACTCGCGTGGCACCACCGTCATCGTCGCCACTCACGATCTCTGGATGATTCGCCGTGTTGGCCGCCGAGTCGTCGGTCTCGAACACGGCCGCGTCGTCGAGGTGGCCTGACGTGCGGCTGCTGCGTTACGCCTTCGACGAAGCCGCAGCCAGCCTGTGGCGCGGGCGCCGGTCCAGCCTGCTCTCGACGGCGACCATAGCCATCGCCCTGTTCGTAACCGGCGCGTTCCTCATCGTCACATCGAACCTCGAGCGGATGGCGGAGGAGTGGAGCGGCGCGGCTGAAATGTCGGTCTACCTCGAGGACACTGTCGGAGGTCCGGAGCGCGCGGCGCTCGAACGCGACCTGCGCGCCGACGCGAGCGTCACGGCCGTCGAGTTCATCTCGAAGGCGGCTGCACTGGCGCGCTTCAGGGGCACGTTCCCCGACCTTGCCCAGACTCTCGGCGGCATGAAGGAAAACCCGCTGCCGGCGTCGCTTGACGTGCGACTGCGCTCCACGTCCGATGCGTCCGACTCGATCGACGCGCTGGTGACCCGAATGCGATCGACCCCCGGCGTAGCCGACGTTCGCTATGACAAGGACTGGCTCGACCGTCTGCTGCGCGGTGTGCGGGTGCTGCGGCTGGTCGGCTTCGCCCTCGGCGGCGCCCTGCTCCTCGCGGCCGCGCTCACCATCACCAACGTAGTGCGGTTGGCGCTGAATGCGCGGCGGGACGAGCTCGATATCATGCACCTGGTGGGAGCCCCGCCCGCCTACGTGCGCGGACCGTTCGTGATGGAAGGGGCGCTGCACGGCGCCATGGGCGCGCTGGCGTCGCTGCTTGTGCTGGCGACAGTGTTCTTCCTGGCGCGCGCGCGCGTCCTGATGCCGCTAGCCTCGGCTCTGAACCTGTCGTCTGTCAGCTTTCTCTCGCCGCTGCTGGTGGTGCTGATCGTCGGGGGCGGGCTTGGCGTCGGCGGCCTCGCGGGGTGGGTGGCCAGCCGTCGGGCGTGAGGCACGTTACAGAATCTTGACACGCGTTTCTGCGTACTTCTACACTGGCTTCATCTCGGATCCGTTCAACCTGAGGAACTGCATGCCACGCTTCGTGACCGACAGGCCGATCAGCGCGCTGCACCCGATCAGCGAGTTCTACCGTCAGGAATTCGCCCGGCATCACCGCTGCCTCCAGCAGCAGCGATCGTACTTCTCCGACAGCGCCATCACCGATGTCGAGGCCGCACTCAGTCGCATCATGAGTGACCTCGATCAGTTATGTGCGAAAGACAACGCTCCCGAAGTTGTGAGCGGACTCCTCAAGCAGATTGACACCGTTACCGGCCTCTCCTCCTCCTCAGATTCCAGACGCAATCACTGAACGCTTCCGCAGACTCTCTGAGAACTGATCTCCTTCGCATTGCGCAGGCAGGCATTCGCGCGGTTGAACCCGGACGGCTTGTCCGTTCGGGTTTTGCTCGACGTGCGTCGAGCGACCGAGCGGCGTGGGTCATTGCGGCGGGTAAGGCTGCCGTGCCGATGGCCCGCGCAGCCGTGGCGGCGCTCGGCGCGCGGCTGCAAGGCGGACTCGTGGTGGCCCCAGCCCTCGACGGCCTGCCGGCGCCGCTCGAGGGTGTGGCGGGCCAGCATCCACAACCGGGCACCGGCAGCGAGGCAGCCGGACGTCGTGCCCTCGCCATAGCCGCCGCGATGCCCCTGGATGCCGAACTCGTCGTGCTGATCTCCGGCGGGGCGTCGTCGCTTATGGCGGTGCCGGCCGAGGGCATTCGGCTCGAGGACAAGCGCGAAGCGACCGGTGTGCTGCTTCGTTCGGGCGCCGATATCTACGCGCTGAACACGGTGCGCAAACACATCTCTGCCATCAAGGGCGGCCGACTCGCCGCCGCCTGTTCATGTGCCAGCCTCACCTTCGTGCTGTCCGACGTGGTGGGCGATGACCTCAGCGTCATCGCCTCCGGTCCGACCGTTCCGGACTCGACGACTTTCGGCGAGGCGCTGTTCGTCATCGACCGCTTCGGCGGCCGCGAGGCGTTCCCGCCGCCAGTCATCGAGCACCTGCTGGCAGGCGTACGTGGCGAGCGGCTCGAGTCGCCCAAGCCGGGCGATCCGCGCCTGGCAGGCGCGGTCACCGAACTGGTCGGCGGCAGGCACGAGGCCATGCGCGGTGCCGCAGCGGACGCAGTCGTGCGCGGCTACACAGCGGTCATGCTCGACGAGCCGACTGTGGGTGAAGCGCGCCTGGCCGGTGAGGAACTGGCGCGCCGCGCCATCGCCGAGCGGCGGGTAGCGGTCGGTCCGCTTTGCGTCATCGCCAGCGGCGAGACGACCGTACGCGTGACGGGACGCGGCCGCGGCGGCCGCAACCAGGAACTGGCGCTCGCGGCCGCGAACGTGCTGGCCGGTCTGACGACTCCCGCGATTGCGGCAAGCCTTGGCACCGATGGCATCGACGGCCCGACGGACGCCGCCGGCGCGATTGTCGACGCCACCACCATCCCGCGAGCGCTGCGCGCCGGGCTGTCGCCGGCCGCCGTCCTCCACGACAACAACTCGTATGCACTCTTCGATGCGCTCGGCGACCTCGTCCGTACCGGCCCGAGTGGCACCAACGTCGGAGACCTGCAGATCTTTCTGCTAGCCTGATTTCATGATGTCCCGCGACGAGATCCTCGGGCGCATGCGCGAGCGGGTGCACCATCCCGCCGGCACGCGCGAACTGTTCCAGCTGCTCGACGTCGACCGCGACGAGCGGGCCACCTTCCGCCGCCACCTCAAGAGCCTCGTCGCCGACGGCGAGCTGATCCAGATTCGCGGCAACCGCTTCGGGCTGCCAGAGAAGATGGACCTGCACGTCGGCCGACTGCGAGACGCACCCGAGCGGCTACGGCTTCGTGTCGCCCGAACGTGAGATGGAACACAGCGGCGACATCTTCATCCCCGCCCACCAGCTCGCCGAGGCGATGAACGGCGACCGCGTCGTCGTGCGGATCGAGAAACTGAAGGACGACGGCCGGGTCGAGGGGCGGGTCATCCGTGTGCTCGAGCGAGCGAACAGCTCGCTGGTCGGGCGATACGATCAGGCGGCGCACGGCATCGGCATCGTCGTGCCGTTCGACCGCCGCGTGCTGATGGACATCTTCATTCCGTCAGGGCAGGAGCGCGGCGCCGAACCTGGCCAGATGGTGGTCGTGGAACTGACGCGCTGGCCGACCGGCAACAGCGGCGCCATCGGCCGCGTGCGCGAGGTGCTGGGCGACATCGACGCCCCAGGTGTCGACACCGAGATCATCATCCGCAAGTTCGGTATCCCCGACGCGCACTCGGAGGAGTCGGTCACCGAAGCCATCCGTCTTGGTGGCGCGGTCAAGGAGGCGGACATTCGCGCCCGCACCGACTTCCGTGCGCTGCCAACGGTGACGATCGACGGCGAGCACGCCCGCGACTTCGACGACGCGATCACGATCGAGAAGCTGGCCAACGGGAACTACTGGCTCGGCGTGCACATTGCTGACGTCTCGCACTACGTGCAGGAGGGGAGCTGCGCTCGATCGCGAAGCGTACCAGCGCGGCACGTCGGTCTACTTTCCCGAGCGGGCGGTCCACATGTTTCCGTCGGAACTGTCGACCGGGCTCTGCAGCCTCAATCCGCATGTCGACCGCCTGGTGCAGACCTGCTTCATGGAGGTCGACCCGCGGCGGCGAAGTCGTCCGTTCAGAGTTCCATGACGGGGTGATCAACAGCGACGAGCGGATGACCTACACCGCGGTCAACGGCATCCTCACCGACCGCGACCCCGAACTGCTGCAGCGCTACGAGCCGCTGGTGCCGATGTTCGAGTTGATGCGCGAGCTGTTCCCATCCTGAACGACGGCTCGCCATCGCCGCGGCTCGATCGACTTCGATCTCAACGAAGACGCAGCTGATCATCGATGCGGGTGGCATGGTCGAGGCGATCGTGGCGCTGGAGCGGAATGTCGCCCATCGGCTGATCGAGGAGTTCATGCTGCTCGCGAACGAGACCGTCGCCACCTACCTCGAAGCGCAGGCCGCACCATCGCTCTATCGCATCCACGAAGAGCCCGACCTGCTGAAGGTGGCGAAGTTCGAGGAGTTCGTCTCGTGCTTCGACCTCAGCCTCGGCGTGCCGCTCACCGCGTTGCGGCCGCGGCACTTCCAGAAGCTGATCGAACGCATCGCCGGCCAGCCGGAAGAGAAGCCGATCGCCTTTCTCATGCTGCGGACGATGCAGAAGGCGAGGTACTGCGCCCGAGAACAGCGGCCACTTCGGCCTGGCCGCGCACAGCTACACGCACTTCACGTCGCCGATTCGCCGCTACCCGGACCTCGTGGTGCACCGGGCGCTGCGCGCGTCACGTCACAAGGCGCTGTCGCCGGAGCAGACCGACGCGGCGCGCGAGGACCTGCCGGAGGTTGCCCGTCACACCTCCGAGATGGAGCGGCGCGCCGAGCGACGCTGAGCGCGAGCTGCTGCAGTGGAAGAAGGTGAAGTTCATGGCCGACAAGGTCGGCGATGAATTCGAGGGCTACGTCACCGGCGTCGCCGCGTTCGGGTTGTTCGCCGAGCTTGTCGAGCATTACGTCGAAGGGCTGATCCACATCTCGACCATGGCCGACGACTACTACCGGTTCGTCGAGACCGCGCACATGCTGCGGGGCGAGAACACGCAGCAGTCGTACCGGCTGGGCGACAAGGTCATGGTGCGAGGTGCTGCGCGTCAACATGGACGCGCGGCAGATCGAACTCGGGCTCGTGGATATTCTCGAGCGGGTGAGTGCCGGGGAGCGGGGTGCGCGGCGCTCGTCTGCCCAGCCGAAGGCCGATCGGGCGAAGGGGACGGGCCGGAAGGGCGAACGCCCCGGAACCAGGAAGAGCTCCCGGCCCGGGCGGAGAGAACGTGAGCAGCGAAAAGGAAGGCGGCGCTAACTCTTGTGGTCGGCCGTTTCTTCGTCCTTGATGCCGTCCTTGAAGTTGCGGATGGCGCTGCCGATGCCCTTGCCAAGTCCAGGGAGGCGGTTGGCGCCGAAGATCACGATGATGATCGCCAGAATGATGAGTAGTTCTGGCACTCCGATGCGGCCCATGTTCAGACTCCTCCCCGATGTGTTTCAGCGTGCCGGTGACGGGTGGCGCGTGTTGAGCCGGGGAACCGTCGTGATCTTACCACCCCGGTCTCGCGTTGGGGCGTTCGTTTTGTGTATGTGCCTTGTCCTCAGTACGATAGCTCCCCGAGCAGCAGGACAGTTCGCGTCCGGGGTCAGCCTGGTTGAGGTGTATGCCACTGTGCTCGACGCCCGCGGCGAACCGGTGACCGGCCTCTCCGCCGACGACTTCATCGTCGAGGAGGACGGGCGGCGCCAGCAGGTGCAGACGTTCGCCGCATCCGATTTCCCGCTGTCGCTGGCGATTGCCGTCGACCGCAGCTTCAGCGTGTCACAGGCCCGCCTCTCGCAGGTCGTGCACGCCGTGCAGGGCCTGCTCGGCGAGTTGCGCAGCGAGGACCGCGTGACACTGCTGGGCATCGGCAGCGAGGTCGAGGTGTTGACGCCGCTGTCCACCGACCACCGCGCCGCGTACGATGTGCTCGTCGGCCTGACCCCGTGGGGGACGACGCCTCTGTTCGACGCCATCACGAACGCGATTGGCCGGGTGCACGAGGCGGCGGGTCGCCGCGCGCTGATGCTGGTGACTGATGGCGACGATCGCTACAGCGCCTCGACGGCGGCGGAAATGGTGATCCACGCCCGCCGTCACGACGTGCTCGTGTATCCCGTCAGTCTGCGGCGCACGTCGCCGCCAGTGCTCGTCGAGCTGGCGGGCGTCACCGGCGCGCGCGCCACGGCAGTCCCGCAACTCCGGGATCTGCCTGCGGCGCTGTCCTCCATCGCGCGTGAGCTGCGGGCGCAATACCTGCTCGGATACGTGCCCGCGGCGGCAGGGTCACCGGACGGGAACCAGCAGTGGCGCTCCATTGCGGTGCGTGTCGAGAAGCCGGGCGTGCGGGTGCGAGCCCGCGACGGCTACTACGCCGGTAAATAGGCGCTGCGCAGCCACTTCCACGCCAGCCCACCACAGCTCCCTGCACACGACTCGCATGCTACATTACGGCGATGGCCGACACGGACGCGGGCCGATTCACTGTCGGCGTGTTCCAAGATGTGTCGTGGGCGGGGAAAGGGCTCGCGGCACTGGCGCGTGCTGGGCTGCTGCCCGAGTCGCTCAGCATCGTGGCGCTGGCGTCGCCGGAGGCCGGCGCGCTCATCGAACAGGCATTGAACGGCGCTGCAGAATGCGTCCGCGTGGCAGGCGTCGGGGATGTGCTCGCGAGAGGGCCAGTGGTGCGCGTGCTCCAGGGGCCGTCGAGCGACCTCGCCACGCACGGGCTCGCGGGCACGATGCGCCGTATCGGATTCCAGCCGCACGACGCGCGCATATTCGAAGCTCTGACAGCTCGTGGCGGAGTCCTGGTGGCCATTCACAGCGAGCCTCGAGCGGCGGACGCGCTCGCCGTTCTGCACGCGTTTGGCGGAGGCAACGCGGCCATCGGCGCGTGGACCGGCCGGTTGTGACGCGCGTCTCAAGGACAGCGGCGACTCTGTGCGCAGTAGGCATACGCGTCCCAAAGAGGGGACACGGCCATCGTGATCTGAGGCACGTCCAAAGGGTTTAGATGTCGCTGCGGGGCACCCCTTTTGCAGTTGCAGCGGTTTAGCCCGTGCGCCACAATACTTCCACGAGTCAGATTCCGTTGCCCATGGCAGAGCGCACGCCGCCGGTAGAACCGCAGGTCAACGTATCGGCCGGGCATCTGTCGGTCCGTGTCGAAGGCGCGCATCCGCCCGACATCTCCTTCTCATTCGAGCACCAGTCTCAGCGCCTCCTTCCGTCGCTCGGGGCAGCGTTCGTGCTCCAGGTGGCTATCGTCACCCTGCTGATCCTGCTCGCCCGCTTCGCTCCAGCCATTCAACTCACGCCGGCAACCATGCCGGAAGACGTCAGCGACCAGATTGTGTGGCTCAGTCAGCCCGGTCCAGGTGGTGGCGGTGGTGGCGGTGGCAACCAGATGAAGGAGCCGCCGCGCGCGGCCGAACTGCCCGGCAAGGAAAAGATTACGGTTCCTGTCGAGAAGCCGCCGGCCATCGAGCCGCCGAAGGTGACCAAGGTCGAGCCGCCAGCACCGGTCGAGCCGTTGAACATCCCGGCGCTCACCATGTCTTCTGGCGCCGAGGTACTGGCTGGCGCAATCGACTCCACCCCCGGACCGCCAAGCCCGTCGCTCGGGGCTGGCAGCGGCGGTGGGGCCGGGACGGGGACTGGCACGGGCATCGGTTCGGGCTCCGGTTCAGGCCTCGGTGCGGGTTCGGGCGGAGGAACGGGCGGCGGCGTCTACCAGCCGGGCAACGGTGTCACGCTGCCGCGCATCCTTCGCGAAGTGAAACCGGCCTACACCTCCGACGCGATGCGCGCCAAGGTTCAGGGCACGGTGCTCCTGCAGTGCGTCGTCCGGCCCGACGGCTCGGTGTCAGATATTCAGGTGCTGCGTTCGCTCGATTCTGTTTTCGGCCTGGACCAGGAAGCGATGAAGGCCGCCCGCCAGTGGCGCTTCGCACCCGGGACCCGGATGGGACAGGCCGTCCCGGTGCAGATCACGATCGAACTCACCTTCACGCTGCGCTGATTCAGGGTCGGGGGCAGGTCGGGCTGGTCAGGCAGGCGGACCGGTCAGGCGAAATGGAAAAGGCGCGTAGGCTTCGCAGCCCACGCGCCCTTTCTGTTTTCGAACTCAGTTCTGACATCCGAACTTTGAGTTCTAACTTCCTTCTCTTAGTACATGCCGCCCATGCCGCCGCCGCCCGGCATCGCCGGCGCGTCCTTCTTCTCTTCCGGAATCTCGCAGATCAGCGCTTCCGTGGTGAGGAGGAGCGACGCGATGGACGAGGAGTTCTGCAGCGCGTTGCGGACAACCTTGGCCGGGTCGATGACGCCAGCCTGCACGAGGTTCTCGTAGGTGTCGGTGAGGGCGTTGAAACCTTCCTCATCCTTCATCTCGCGAACCTTCTGGACGATGATCGAGCCTTCCTGGCCAGCGTTGGTCGCAATCCAGCGCATCGGTTCCTCGATGGCGCGCGAGATGATGTTGACGCCAATCTGCTGGTCGCCCTGCAGCTTGAGGCCGGTCAGTGCGCGCGAGGCGCGGATGAGGGCCACGCCGCCGCCGGGGACGATGCCCTCTTCGACAGCCGCCTTGGTGGCGTGCATCGCGTCTTCGACGCGAGCCTTCTTTTCCTTCATCTCGGTTTCGGTGGCCGCACCGACCTTGATAACGGCGACACCGCCCACGAGCTTCGCCAGGCGTTCCTGGAGCTTCTCCCGATCGTAGTCGGAGGTGGTGTCCTCGACCTGGGCACGGATCTGGCGGACGCGGCCTTCGATGTCCTTGGACGCGCCGGCGCCCTCGACGATCGTGGTGTTGTCCTTGTCGATCGTGACCTTCTTCGCGTTGCCGAGATCCTCGAGCTTGATGTTCTCGAGCTTGATGCCGAGGTCTTCCGTGATGGCGCGACCACCGGTGAGGATCGCGATGTCTTCGAGCATCGCCTTGCGGCGATCACCGAAGCCCGGCGCCTTGACGGCAGCAACGTGCAGCGTGCCACGCAGCTTGTTGACGACGAGCGTCGCCAGCGCTTCGCCTTCGATGTCTTCCGCGATGATCAGGAGTGGGCGGCTGAGGCGCGCCACCTGCTCGAGGACGGGCAGCAGGTCCTTCATCGAGCTGATCTTCTTCTCGTGGATCAGGATGACGACGTTCTCGAGCGAGACTTCCATCCGCTCCGGGTCCGTCACGAAGTAGGGCGACAGGTAGCCACGGTCGAACTGCATGCCTTCGACGACTTCGAGTGAGGTCTCGAGGGTCTTCGCTTCTTCGACGGTGATGACGCCGTCCTTGCCGACCTTGTCCATCGCGTTCGCGATGATCTGGCCGATTTCCGGGTCGTTGTTGGCCGAGATGGTGCCGACCTGGGCCACCATGTTGCCGCTGACCGGCTTGGCCATTTTCTTCAGTTCGGCGACGACCGCCTCGACAGCCTTCTCGATGCCGCGCTTGATTTCCATCGGGTTCGCGCCGGCGACAACGTTCTTCGCGCCTTCGCGGTAGATGGCCTGCGCCAGCACGGTGGCCGTCGTGGTGCCGTCACCCGCCGTGTCCGAGGTCTTGCTCGCGACTTCGCGCACCATCTGGGCGCCCATGTTCTCGAGCGGGTCCTTCAGGTCGATTTCCTTGGCGACGGTGACGCCGTCCTTGGTGATCGTCGGCGAGCCGAACTTCTTGTCGAGGACGACGTTGCGGCCCTTCGGGCCGAGGGTGACCTTCACCGCGTCGGCGAGCTGGTTGACGCCGCGGAGAATCGCCTGCCGCGACTGCTCACCGTACACAATCTGTTTTGCCATGTTCTCGAGTCTCCTGCAGTGCGGACCCTCAGGTCCGCCGTTTCAAGTCCGATGCGGATAGGCCGCGCCTGTTAGTCGACGATGGCGAGAACTTCGTCCTCGCGCATGATCAGGTGCTCTTCACCGCTGATCTTGATTTCCTGGCCGGAGTACTTGCCGAAGAGGATGGTGTCCCCTTCCTTCACGTCCAGCGGAATGCGCTTGCCGTCGTCCTTGATCTTGCCGGCGCCGACAGCGATGACCTTGCCCTGCTGGGGCTTTTCCTTGGCGCTGTCCGGGATGATGATCCCGCCGATCTTCTGTTCGCCTTCTTCGATGCGTCGAACAATGATGCGGTCGTGCAACGGTTTCATGCTTTGTGTGCTCCGTCGTATGGGTGTGGGGCCACTGGCCCCGGGTTGAGTCTGTGGCGGCGAACGCGACGGGAGAGCCCCGCGCTGGCACTCGCTCCGGCCGACTGCTAATTTAGCGATCCGGGATTGGCACTGTCAAGGCGAGACTGCCAAAATCAAGGTAGGTCTGAGTGGAAGTCGACCGTGTACACGGTCGAACCGAGCGGAATCAGGCGCGTTTTCGCAACTTGTACTCGCCCATTTTTCGGCTAAGCGTGTTGCGGTGGATGCCGAGGGTGTCAGCCGTCTTGGTGAGGGAGCCGTCGCAATGACCGAGCACCTTGGCGATGAAGCGCTTCTCGAACTCGGTGACGGCGTCCTCGAACTGGACGCCCTTGGCCACCATCTCTTCGACAAGTTTGTCGAGCCGCTCGGAAATCACGCGAGTTCCTGGCCGGTGAGGCGGCGGTAGGCTTCGACGTACTTTTCGCGGGTCTTCACAACCACGTCGTCAGGAAGCGACGGCACCGGCGGCTGCTTGTTCCACTTGATGGCCTCCAGGTAGTCGCGCACGAACTGCTTGTCGAAACTGGGCTGCGGGCCGCCGGGAGCGTAGCTGTCCTTCGGCCAGAAGCGCGACGAGTCGGGCGTGAGGATTTCGTCGATCAGGATCAGCCGCTCGGCCGCCGGCCGTCCGTCGTCCGGCAGCAGGCCGAACTCGAACTTGGTGTCGGCCACGATGATGCCGCACGATTCGGCGTGTGCCGCACCCTCTGCATAGAGCCGCAGCGTCAGCGCCTTCGCGCGCGCGAGCACGGCGGGATCGACGAGTGTCGCGGCCTCCGCTTCGCTGATGTTGATGTCGTGTCCGCTCTGCGCCTTGGTGGCCGGCGTGAACATCGGTTCCGGGAGTCGATCCGATTCCCGCAGACCGGCTGGCAGCGCAATGCCGCACACGGCGCCAGTGGCCTGGTAGTCCTTCCAACCGGATCCCGACAGGTAGCCGCGCGCCACGCACTCGATCGGCAGCGGTTCGGTGCGCCGCACGAGCATCGAGCGGCCGTTCAGCACGCCGAGCTCTGTCCGCGTTTCCTTCGGGTAGTCGGTGACGTTGAACGACAGGATGTGGTTGTCGACGACCCCCTTCGTGCGCTCGAACCAGAACTTCGAGATCTGCGTCAGGA
The DNA here is from genome assembly GCA_963722395.1 of uncultured Acidobacteriota bacterium. Taxonomy (GTDB): domain Bacteria; phylum Acidobacteriota; class Vicinamibacteria; order Vicinamibacterales; family CAVVIG01; genus CAVVIG01. The sequence goes on from CAVRLS010000004.1 coordinate 815,566, forward strand.
CCTTGCCCTTGTCGGGAATGCCGGAGCCGAGCACGTAGTCGAATGCCGAGATGCGATCGGTGGCGACGATGAGCAGGCGGTCGCCGAACTCATAGAGGTCACGAACCTTGCCCTGACGATCAGGCGCGCGGCGGGCAATGGCAGTTTGCAGAATCGGAGACGCCAGCGGCAAGGGGACCTCGTGCCGAAGAAATAGGGATGTTAACGGCCCGTCGCCGCCGCTTCAACAACAACATGTGGCGTCACGGACCCGTGATGCCGCTAGAAAGGTATAGTAGGAACGTTTTCACCTGTCTTCATGCGATCGCATCTGCGAGCAGTCATCGTCCTGGCGCTGGGCGCCGCGCTCCTGGTCTTTTTTCTCTACAACGTGGACCTGCGCGGTGTGGCGCGTCAGATCGTGCACGCCAACCTCGGATGGCTGACGTTCTCGCTGTTCACGATGTTCGTGAACCTGGCGATTCGCGCCTGGCGCTGGCAGTACCTGCTCGAACCGCTCGGGCGGCCCGCATTCTGGAGCGCCTTTCGGGCCACCGCGGTCGGGTTCGCCGCCAGCGCCGTGCTACCGGCGCGTGCCGGCGAGTTCATCCGACCCTACTTCCTGTCAAGGCAGGAGAACATGAGCGCAACCGGCGCGTTTGCCACGATCATCCTCGAGCGCGTGCTCGACATGGTCACGGTGGTCGCCCTGCTGGCGCTCTACGTCCTCGTCTTCGCCCCGTCCACGATCGATTCGACCTCGATGGCCTTCGAGACGGTGAAGTGGGCCGGCTTCACTGCGGCGGCCGGGGCCGTCGCTGCACTCGTCGTGCTGTTCGTGCTCGCCGGCAACCCGGCGCGCCTCGCAGAGAGCCTGGCCCGGCTCGAGTCGGTGCTGCCGTCGAGGCTTGCCGGTCTGCTCTCGAAAGTAGCCGAGAAGTTCGCTATTGGGCTTGGGGCGATCCGCAAGCCTGGCCGTCTCGCGGTGTCGCTGGCGCTCTCCTTCCCGCTCTGGCTGTCGATCGCGGCCGGTATCTGGGGCGCGGCACAGGCCTTCCACCTCGACGTGCCGTTCACCGGGTCGTTCCTTGTCATCTCGCTGCTGGTGGTGGGCGTGGCCGTCCCGACGCCCGGTGCGGTCGGCGGTTTTCACGCGGCGTTCCGCTTCGCGGCCACCACGTTCTTCGGCGCACCAGACGATGCGGCGGTAGGCGCCGCGATCGTGCTCCATTTGTTCACTGTCGGCCCCACCCTGCTGCTCGGCCTGTTGTTCGCCGGTCAGGAGGGGCTCAACCTGTCGAGAATGCGCACGCTCGCGGATGAAGCCGACCGGGAAGGGACAGCCCAACCATGAAGTGTCCGTACTGCGGAACGCTCGGCGACAAGGTCGTCGACTCGCGAGAGAGCAAGGAAGGCGAAGTCATCCGCCGCCGTCGCGAATGCCTGGAATGCAGCAAGCGTTTCACGAGTTACGAGCGGATTGACGAGATCCCCTACATGGTGGTGAAAAAGGACGGCACGCGCGAACGCTTCGACCGCCAGAAGCTGGTGAACGGCCTGCTCAAGGCGTGCGAGAAGCGTCCCGTCAGCCTGAAGTCGGTCGAGGCCATTGCCGACCGCATCGAGTCGATGCTGCAGGAACGTCCCGAGCGCGAGATCGGCACCGCCGAGGTCGGCGCCTACGTCATGGAAGAACTGAAGAAGCTGGACAAGGTGGCCTACGTGCGCTTTGCCTCGGTCTACCGGCACTTCCGCGACATCGGGGAGTTCATGGACGAGATCAAGGGTCTGGTCGAGAAGCAATAGCCTGTGACGGGAAGCCTGACGTCGATTGCGACTGACGACCGCCGCGGGGACAGCCCGCCGGATGCCCGTCCGCCTTTTCGCGACAACCCGCGCCTCATCCTCGCGGGCATCGGCGTCCTCGTGGCGCTCCTCATTGCGATCCTCGCGTACGCGAACCGCTCGCCAGAACTGAGCCCGGACTACCTCGTCGAATTCGTCCTCTACGCGCTCATTGCCGCCGACCTCACGATGGTGGTCGCGCTGGTCTTCGTGCTGGCGCGCAACATCGTGAAGCTCGTAGTGGAGCGCCGCCGCGGCGGCCCGTTCGCGCGCTTTCGCTCGAAACTCGTCGCCCTGCTGATCGGCATGACGCTGGTGCCGGCGATGCTGGTGCTTGCCGTCGGCAGTGAACTGATCCGCACCAGCGTCGGGCGCTGGTTCAATGTGCCGATGGACGAGATCCTGTCGTCGGCCAATGCCATCGCCGGCGACTACTACCAGGAGCGGCAGGCGCTCGTGGCCGATCACGCCTCACGCGTGGCGCGCCTGCTGGCCGCGCCAGGGCTCGACGGCGAAGACACCGAGCCGCTGCGGGTCATCGCCGCGGCGGAGGTCAGCCCGGCTCGGGTGCAGGTCATTCAGGTTTATCGCGCGGCTGCCGACCCGAGCGCTCCGGTGGTGTCGCTGTTCGAGGTGACGGCAGCCGGCCGTCCTGCCCAATACTCGCGGGAAGCCGCAGACCGGCTGGCGGCCGCCGCACTGACCGCGTCCGACGTCACGCGCAGCGCCGACACATTCGGCGCCGCAGGCGACCTGCTGCATGCGGCCGCCGTCATCCGCGGATCCGATGGGCTGCCGACCGGCGTGGTTGTCGCCACCGATCACCTCGAGGGGAGCGTCGCCGCGCGGTCGCGGCGGATGACGCAGGAGTTCGAGAACTACAACCAGCTGCGGGTCTTCAGTCGGCCGCTGACCGGGGTCTACCTGCTCTTCTTCCTGATGGTCACGCTCATGATCCTTGTGGGCGCCACCTGGATGGGCCTGTATGTGGCCAAGCGCATCACGCGACCCGTGCAACTCCTGGCCAATGCCGCGCGCGAGATCGGTGCAGGGCACCTCGACCAGCGCATCGAGCCGCAGAGCGACGACGAGTTCGGGTCGCTGACCGAGGCGTTCAACACCATGGCGGGTGAACTCGCCGCCAGCCGCCTCGAGGTGGAGCAGACGACACAGGCGCTCGAGCAGCGGCGTCGCTACGTCGAGACCATCCTCGAACGCATCACGACTGGTGTGGTCTCCATCAGTTCATCCGGCGTGGTCACCACCATCAACGGCGCCGCGGCACGGTTGCTCGGTGTGCCGCGCTCGGTGGTCGGACAGTCCGCGCTCGTGGTGTTTGCCGGTCAGGACCTCGAGCCGTTCGCCACCCTCCTGGGCAGCGGCAGCAGCACCAGGGAGGCCGCACTCGAACAGGAAGTGACGGTGGCGCGCGAAGGGCACGAGGCTCACCTGACAGTGGTCGCCACGCCGCTCATCGGCGACGGCGGCGCGCCGGAGGGGCAGATCCTGGTGCTCGATGACGTGACGCCGCTGATCCGGGCGCAGAAGGTGGCGGCCTGGCGCGAGGTGGCCCGCCGGCTGGCGCACGAGATCAAGAACCCGCTCACGCCAATCCAGTTATCGGCCGAGCGCCTGAAGCGGCACTTTGCGGACGCACCGTCTGGCGCGCGCGCCCTGGTGGATGAGTGCACCACCACAATCGTCGGCGAGGTCGAGTCGCTGAAGGGGCTGGTGGACGAGTTCTCGCAGTTTGCGCGCATGCCAGCGCCGCGCACCGCGCCAACCGATCTACACGCGCTCATCACCAGCGCACTCTCGCTGTATGACGGCATCTTCTCGGACGTGGCGTTCGACCGCCAGTTCGGCGACGACGTGCCGCTGGTGCGGCTCGACCCCGAGCAGGTTCGGCGGGTCATCATCAACGTCGTCGACAACGCAGTCGAGGCCATGGACCGCAGAGGCCGCATTGTCATCGAGACCGCGCACGACGACCCGAATCACCTGGTGCGGGTGATCATCGCGGACAATGGTCCCGGCATCCCGCCGGAAGAGCGCGAGAAGCTCTTTCTGCCCTACTATTCCACCAAGCGCCGCGGCAGCGGACTCGGTCTCGCCATCGTTCGTCGCATCATCGCCGAGCACGGCGGCACCATCGACGCCAGCGACAACGAACCGAGCGGCACGCGCTTTACGATCGAACTACCTGTGTGAAGCCTACGATTCTCATTGTCGACGACGAACCCGGCGTGCGCAGCTCGCTGAGCGGCGTCCTGCGTGACGAAGGTTATAACGTCGAGGCGGTCTCCACCGGCGAGGCCTGCCTCGACCGCGTCACCCGCGGCCCGGTCGACCTGATCGTGCTCGACGTCTGGATGCCGGGCATGGACGGCCTGGCGACGCTCGCCAGGCTGCGTGAGCGCCAGGTGGACACGCAGGTGGTGCTCATCTCCGGGCACGGCAGCATCGAGTCGGCGGTGAAGGCGATCAAGCTCGGGGCATTCGACTTCGTCGAGAAGCCGCTGTCGCTCGACAAGACCCTGCTGGTGGTCCGCAATGCCTTGCGTCAGCGAGTGCTCGAGGATGAGAACCGCGCCCTGCGGGCGCGCGTCGACCGGACGCGAACGATGGTGGGCGAGAGTCACGGCATGCGGCAGTTGCGCGAGCAGGTGGCGATGGCAGCGCCGAGCAATGGGCGCGTGCTCATCTACGGCGAGAACGGCACCGGCAAGGAGTTGGTGGCGCGCACGGTGCACTCGTTGAGCCGCCGACGCAATGGCCCGTTCGTCGAGGTGAACTGCGCGGCCATCCCGGAGGAACTGATCGAGAGCGAGCTGTTCGGGCACGTGCGCGGCGCCTTCACAGGTGCGGTGGCCGAGCGCCGTGGCAAGTTCGAAATGGCGGACGGCGGCACCATCTTCCTCGACGAGATCGCGGACATGAGCCTGAAGACGCAGGCCAAGGTGCTGCGCGTGCTCCAGGAGCAGACGATGGAGCAGGTGGGGGGCACGCAGCGCATCAAGGTGGATGCCCGCGTGCTGGCCGCCACCAACAAGGATCTGCAGACCGAGATCCGCGCCGGCAACTTCCGCGAGGATCTCTATTTCCGCCTTAATGTCATCCCGGTATTCGTGCCGCCGCTCCGCGAGCGCCACGATGACATTACGCTGCTCGCCGAACACTTCATGGCGGAGTTTGCACGCGAGTACGGCCGCCGCCTGAAGAAGTTCGATGCCGGCGCGCTCTCCATGCTGCAGCACTATCCGTGGCCGGGCAACGTGCGCGAATTGCGCAACGTCATCGAGCGGCTGGTCATCATGGTGCCCGGCGAGACCATCACGTCGAGCGACCTGGGCTTTCTCGGCCACGGCGGCGTCGAATCCGCGACGCCAGCCGACGCGGTGGCGGTTGGCCGGCAGACGCTGCACGAGGCGCGCGAGCGCTTCGAGCGCGACCTGATCCTGCGCACCCTCTCCGAGCAGCAGGGCAACATGTCGCGAACCGCGGAGGTGCTCGGGGTGGAGCGCAGCAATCTCTATCGCAAGATGCGCGGGTTCGGCATTGCGCCAGCGCGCCGCGCAGACGCCGACGAAGAAGCGGTCTAGCGGCCGGCCAACCGTTCAGCGATCCGCTCCTCCAGTACCTGTGAGCGGGTGAAGCCGGTCAGCTTCAACCGCTCGGCCGACGTGCCCTCCAGCGCCGCAGCTGGGATCAGCCCGATCAGCTCCGACTCGAGCACGCGCACGCCGCGGGCCGCGGCCTCGCGTTCCACAGCGGCGAACGCCGTCTCCACTGGCGTCTGTGAGAAATCCGTCAGGTTCATGGATACCTGCGCGAGCTTCCGATGGGAGAGCGACAGGCCGAGCGCCTTCACGCACGGAAGTCCGCCGCTGCTCTCGCGCACCGCCGCGGCGATGGCTTTCGCGACCGCGACATCGGCCGAGTCGAGATTCACGTTGTAGGCGATCAGCGGCATACGCGCACCGACGACCGTCGTGCCGGCGGTCGGGTGCGGTGCCGAAGGACCGTAGTCGGGAGCCCAGCCGGGCAGGGACATCTTCGGACCAAGCCCCTCGAAGTTGCCACGGCGGATCTGCTCCAGGCGACGTCGCTCGGGACGGGTAGCCGAGTGTTCGTACAGGTAGATCGGGATGTCGAAGGTGTCGGCGATCCTGCGGCCGACCCGATGCGACAGCTCGATGCAGGCGGCCATGGTCGATCCGGCCAGTGGGATGAGCGGCACCACGTCCACGGCGCCGATCCGGGGATGGACCCCCCGGTGTGCGCGCAGGTCGACGTGTGCCATCGCCGTGCGGACGAGCTGTAGCAGCGAGTGCTCGATGGCGTCGGCCTCGCCCACAAAGGTGTAGACCGAGCGATGGTGTGAGGGGTCGGCTGAGTAGTCCAGCAGGAGCGACCCGCCGCCGCGCACCGCCTCGGCCAGCATCGCGACCACGCCGGCATCGCGCCCTTCGCTGACATTCGGCACACACTCGATCATCGCCGCGAACCTCGACCCATCTGCGCTGCGCTCCCGGAGGAATGATAGTGCGCGGCCCGACCGGTGCGATGCGCCGCCGGCCATGTCTGGCCGCTGCATTTCGCCGCGTGTACCCTCCAATCGCTGGCGTATAATCCGTTGGTCTTCTTCACTGATTCATGGCCGATCCGCTTCGTAGTGAGACGTCTCGCACGGCAGAGCCTGCGTCCAGAGCGGAACGCCAGGCGAAGATCGAGCAGTTGCTGCTCGCCGGACTCGATCACTACTTTGCCGGGCAGTACGATCAGGCGATCAACGTCTGGACCCGCGCGCTGTTCCTCGACCGCAGTCACGCCCGCGCCCGCGCCTACATCGAGCGCGCCCGCAGCGCGCGAGGCAGAGCGGCAGCGCGAATCGGAAGCCCTGCTGCACGACGGCGCCGCCGCGGTGCGCCGCGGCGACTGCGGCGAGGCGCGCCGCCTGCTCGACGCCGCGATGTCGCAAGGTGGCGCGTCAGATGAGGTGCTCGCGCTTCTCGACCGCGTCGAACGGCTCGAGCACATCGTTCCTGCCGTTCCGGATGCTGCCGACGAACTCGAGGCACCGCGGCTGGTGCTCGCCGACACTCCGGCGCCCCGCCGTTCGAAAGCGGCCTGGACCACTCTGAGCGTGCTGGCAATGGTGATCATTGCCGCCGGCCTGTTTGCCGCGAGCGCCACGCGTCCCGACTGGGGACCGCTCGTCGAACGCTCGCTCATCCGTGATGGTCGCGCCGCCGCAGTGCCACCTGCGCCACGCGACGGAGCCGCCCTGCCCTTGCCCCGTCGTGCCGAGACGGCCGTCGCCCGCGCCCGTGCACTGGTGACCAGCGGACGGCTGCGCGACGCGTTGCCGATCCTCGAATCGATCCGCACGACCGACCCCGAACGTCCCGAGGCCGACCGTCTGCGCGCCGACATCCAGCGGCAGCTCATCGCGCTCGGACCGCTTCCCGTGTCGCGTGTCCCCCCACCTGCGGTTGAAGGGCTTCTGCCATGAAGTGTCCGAAGTGCGGCTATCTCGGATACGAGCGCGTCGAGCGCTGCCGCCATTGCGGCTATGAGTTCTCGCTGAGCTCGTCGGCTGCGCCGACGCCAGACCTGTCCCTTCGCGACAACACCGAGACGCCGCGACCGCTGGAGGATCTTGACCTGATCGATGCAGCGACCGCACCACCGCCAGCCGATCGGTTCGCCGACGCCCTGGCCGAAGCAGATCCAGCGCCAGCCCACAACGGTCTGGCCGAACTGCCGCTTTTCGGCGCCCCGATCACTGACGACGTGCCGCTGGTCAAGGCCGCCAGGCCCCGCCCGCCGCTTTCGGTCCGGCGCTCGACGCCGGAGCTGCCGAAACTGCGCAGCGAACCGCGCGTCGAGTCGCGGGCGCCTTTGCTGGAGTGGTCCGAGCCTTCACCTCAGACCCAGCACACGCCGACGCCGCGACCCTCACGCGTCGAACGGCGCCCGACGCCGCGGCGCGAGGCACTGGCCAGGCCACATGCGTCCGGTCTCAACCCGGCAGAACCGGCCGGAATCGGTCCGCGCGCGGTGGCGACACTGATCGATCTGGCGCTGCTCGTCGTGGTCGATCTGGTCGTCGTCTACCTGACGATGAAGATCTGCCGGCTGTCCGTGGCCGAACTCGCCTTGTTGCCGAAGGCGCCGCTCCTCACGTTCCTCACGCTGCAGAACGGCGGTTACCTGATCGCGTTTACCGCCACCGGCCAGACCTTCGGCAAGATGATGACCGGCGTGCGCGTGCTGGCTGACGACAGCGAGCACGCGCCCGATGTCGGGCGCTCCGCCCTGCGCGCAGCGCTCTGGATTGTGCTGGCATTGCCGGCCGGGCTCGGTCTGCTTTCGGCGACCTTCAGCCGCGATGGACGCGGCCTTCATGATCGCTTCGCGGGTACCCGCGTCGTCAGGGCAGGTGCCTGAGACGGGCACAATCGAGTACGCTCGCACCTGATGAATGTCCTCGCGATCGCGCTGGCCACAGCGCTCGGTGCCGGCTATGCGCCTGTCGCGCCAGGCACGTTCGGTTCAGCCGTCGGTCTCGTGCTCTGGTGGTTGCTGCCGCAATCGCCCATCGTGCAGCTGGCGGCCATCCTCATCGTTTTCGCGCTGGGCTCGTGGAGCGGCTCGGTTGCCGAGCGCCACTTCAAGCGCACCGACCCCGGGCACGTCGTGCTCGACGAAGTGCTGGGCATGCAGATCACGCTGTTCATGAATCCGGTCGGATGGGTGGGCGCGTTGATCGGCTTCATGCTGTTTCGGGTCGCCGACATCATCAAGCCGTATCCGGCAAACAAGCTCGAAGCCCTGCACGGCGGCTTCGGCATCATGGCCGACGACGCGATGGCGGCGGTCTACTCGAACCTCGCGCTTCGGCTCCTGCTGATGGGTGCGGCTGCGATGCACTGGACGCTATGAAGGCCTGGATCGTCGCGGTCGGCAGCGAGATGCTGACACCGTTTCGCGTCGACACCAATTCGCTGAGCATCACGCGAGCGGCTGAACGCCATCGGCTGCGACGTCCGTGTCAAGGCGGTGGTCGGCGACGATGTCGAGGAACTGGCGACGCTGTTCCGGCGCGGCGTCGGCAAGGTCGATCTCATCGTCTGCACCGGCGGCCTCGGGCCGACCGAGGACGACATCACCCGCGACGCGCTGGCGCGCGCGCTGGATCTGGTGTGCGACACCGACGAACAGGTGCTCGAGTCGATCCGGCAGCGCTTCGAGCAGCGCGGGATGGTGATGCGCGACATCAATCGACGGCAGGCGCAGGTGCCGCGCGGTGCGGTGATGCTCGAGAACACACGCGGCACGGCGCCGGGGCTGTGGCTCGAACGCGAGGGCACGTCGATCCTGCTGCTGCCGGGGCCGCCGCGCGAGATGCAGCCGATCCTCGACCGGGTGGTCGACGAGCGGCTGAACCCACGGGCGGGGAGCCGAGGCCTGTTCCGGCGCGTGCTGAAGATCACCGGCCGGCCCGAGTCCGAGGTCGACGCCATCGCCCAGCCGGTCTACGGCCAGTGGCTGTCGGCGCCCATTCCGATTGCTACGACGATCCTCGCGGTGATGGGACAGATCGAGCTGCACCTGACCGCCGATGCCCCGAACGAAGCGGACGGGCGCGCCGCGCTGGCGGCGGCGGTACGGCGGCTTGCCGACGTGCTCGGCCCGTCTGTGTACAGCACCGATGGACGCGCGCTCGAAGAGGTGGTCGGCGACCTGCTGCGCGACCGCGGTCTGACGATCGCGGTTGCCGAGTCGTGCACGGGCGGGCTGCTCGCGTCGCGACTCACCGACGTGCCTGGCAGTTCGGCCTACTTCGATCGCGGCGTCGTCTGCTACAGCAACGACGCGAAAACGGAGTGGCTCGGCGTATCAGCCGATCTGATCGCCGCCCACGGGGCGGTGAGCGAACCGGTTGCCCACGCGATGGCCGAGGGGATTCGGCAGCGCGCGCGCTCTGGCGTCGGCGTTGGCATCACCGGCATCGCCGGTCCGGGCGGCGGCACCGCGGAGAAGCCGGTCGGCATGGTCGCGATCGCGGTGGTCACACCGACGCACCAGCGGGTGCGAACCTTTCAGTTCCTCGGACCGCGCGACATGGTGAAGTTCCAATCGGCACAGGCGGCGATGAACATGCTCCGGCTCCTGCTGGCCGAGGGACCGCCCGTTTACCGCGATTGAACGCGAGCGCGCGGCACTGGTCCTGGCCGGGTCCACCGTGCACTACACTGTCGACATCATGCTGGTGCTCGCTGTGTGTGCCGCGTATCTCATCGGGTCCATTCCCTTCGCGCTCCTGCTGGCGCGAAGAAGTGGGGCGGGCACGATCTGCATCGGATCGGCAGCGGCAACATCGGTGCGGCCAACGTGCTGCGCGCCTCGGGCGTACGCGCCGGCGTGGTCGTCGCCATCCTCGACATTGCGAAGGGCTCCGCCGGGGTACTCGTGGCCGGGCGTCTCGCCGGAGCCGAGCACGCGGGGGCGCTCGCCGGCCTGGCGGCCATCGTCGGGCACATCTACCCGGTCTGGCTGAGGTTTCGTGGCGGCAAGGGCGTGGCCACAGCCTGCGGTGTGTTCACCGTTCTTGCGCCGCTGTCCATTCCGCCGGCCATGCTGGCGTTCGCCATGGCGACCTGGGCAACCCGCTACATCTCTGTCGGATCGGTGATGGCGTCGCTCGTGTTGCCGCCGGTGGCGTATGTAACGGGCTCGACCGGCGCGGTAGTGGCGTCGGCGTGCGCATCCGCCACGCTCATTGTCTTCCGGCACCGCAGCGAATCTGATGCGGGTGCGGGTCGGAACCGAACGACGGGTTGGAGCCCGCGCGTGATCACCCGGGTCGCAGTGCTGGGAGCCGGAAGCTGGGGCACGGCGTTGGCCGTCCATCTGGCTCGCGCTGGGCACGACGTGCAGTTGTGGGCGCGCGACCCGCAGACCGTGCGCGACATCCGTCAGCGCCGCGCCAACGTCATCTATCTGCCCGACGTTCACCTCCCCGACGGCGTGAGCCCGATCGACTCGCTGCCGGAGGCGCTGCGCGACACGGCACTCGTGGTCTCCGCGATTCCGTCGCATGGCTGCCGGGCGGTCATGCATGCTGCTGCACCGCACCTGGCGCCGGGCGCGATTCTCGTCAGCGCCACCAAGGGGCTCGAGACCGACACGCTGCTGCGGATGTCCGAGGTGATTGCGCAGGAAGCGGGCGCCGGGCACGCGGTGGCCGTGCTGTCGGGTCCGATCTTCGCGCTCGAGGTCGCGCAGCAGAAGCCGACTGCCATTCTCGTCGCCTCACACGACGCGATGGCAACCGAGCGTGTCCAGGCGGAGTTCCGCAGCGGTTACTTCCGGCTCTATGGGTCGGACGATGTCGTCGGCGTCGAACTGTGTGGCGCGCTGAAGAACGTCATCGCGATTGCCGCTGGGGTCGTCGAAGGCTCGGGGCTCGGGCACAACGCGCTCTCGGCGCTCATCACGCGCGGCCTTGCTGAGATCGCACGACTGGCGCGTGGCTGCCGGCGGCCGCCGCGAGACGCCGTCCGGCCTCAGCGGGCTGGGCGATCTCGTGCTGACCTGCACCGGCTCGTTGAGCCGCAACCGGCACGTCGGCATCGAGCTGGCGCGCGGGCGGCAACTCGCGGAGATCGTGCAGAGCATGAAGATGGTGGCCGAAGGCGTGCGCACCACCTCGGCCGCGCTGGCCATGGCCGATCGGCACGGCGTCGAGCTGCCGATCGTCGCGCAGATGGCGGCGGTGCTCGACGGACGCATCGACCTGCGCACCGGCGCTCGAGGCGCTCATGCTGCGCCGGCAGCGGACGGAGCACGAAACCGCATAAGATCGACCGGATGGGTTTCTTCGGCCGCATTCGCGAAAGCCTCTCCAGGACCAAGCAGCAGATCGTCGACCGCTTCGACGACATCGTCCGCCGGGCGGACGAGCCCGAGCGGCGAAGCCGTCCGGTTGATGTCGACACGATCGACGCGCTCGAAGAACTGCTGATCTCGGCCGATATCGGCGTTGCCGCCACCGACCGCATCATCGCGGCCGTGAAGAAGCGATCGGAGGCAGGCGAAGGCCTTCGCGATCTGGTGAAGCACGAACTGCTCGCCATCTTCGCTGCCGTGGACAATTCGATCACCGTGGCCACTCCGCCACGCGTCACCCTCATCGTCGGCGTCAACGGCACCGGCAAGACCACCACCGTCGGCAAGCTGGCGAATGCGCTGCGCCATGAAGGCAAGCAGCCGCTGATCTGCGCGGCCGATACCTTCCGTGCCGCGGCCGTCGAGCAGCTCGAGGTCTGGGCGACTCGCGCCGGCGTCGATATGGTTCGGGCCCGAGAAGGAGCCGATCCCGCCGCGGTGGTGTTCGACGCCATCAGCTCGGCGAAGGCGAAGGGGCGCGATCCCGTGCTCGTCGACACCGCGGGGCGCCTGCACACGACGCGTCAACCTGATGAACGAGCTCGACAAGATCCGGCGCGTTGCTGCCCGCGAAGTGCCGGGGGCTCCGCACGAGGTGCTGCTCGTGCTCGACGCCACCGTCGGCCAGAACGGACTGGCGCAGGCGCGGGAGTTCACCGCCGTCGCCGGCGTCAACGGCATCGTCCTGACCAAGCTCGATGGCACCGCGAAGGGCGGCGTGGCCGTCGCGATTGCGCACGACCTGAAGCTGCCGATCCGCTACGTCGGCGTCGGCGAGGGTATCGACGACCTGGTGCAGTTCGACGCCGAAGGAGTACGTGGACGGACTCTTCGAGGAGAAGTGGTGACCTGACCGACGCGGACTACATGGCGCGTGCGCTGTTTCACGCCGCCAGGGGCCGCGGCCGGACCAGCCCGAACCCGGTCGTCGGCGCCGTCGTGGTGTCTGCCGACGGCGATCGTGGTCGGGCAGGGTTATCACGCGCGTGCCGGCGAACCGCATGCCGAGGTGCACGCGCTCACGACGGCGGGGGCGCGGGCGCGGGGCGGAACGTTGTACTGCACGCTCGAACCGTGCAGCCATACCGGCCGAACCGGCCCCTGCGTCCACCGGATTGCCGAGGCCGGGATCGCACGTGTGGTGGCCGCGGTGCAGGACCCCAACCCGCTGGTCAGCGGCCGCGGCTTCGATTACCTGCGCTCGCGCGGCATCGCGGTGGAGGTCGGACTGGGCGTCGGTCCGGCCGCGCGGCTCAACCAGCCCTTCTTCACCACCATGCGCGAAGGACGGCCGTTCGTCATCCTGAAGGCGGCAATCAGCCTTGACGGCTGTATCGCGGCGGCGCCGGGGAAGCGCACTCAGCTGACGTCGGCCCCGGCGAACCGCCACGCCCACTGTGTCCGGGCTGAGGTCGACGCCCTCGCCGTCGGCGTCGGCACCATCCTGGTGGACGATCCACACCTGACGCCGCGCTGGGTGTTCCGGGAGCAGCCGTTCACGCGGGTCATTTTCGACCGGCAGCTGCGGACCCCTCCTGCGGCTCAGGTGCTCTCGACACAGCCGGCTGGCCCTGTCATGATCGTGACCACGGCTGAAGCAGCAGCGCAGACGGCAGTTCGGGACGCACTCGAGCGCCGCGGCGCCAGAATCGTCACCGCCGACGGCAGTATCGGGGCGGGACTCCGGAGGCTACCGACGCTCGGCATCACGTCGGTGTTGCTCGAAGGCGGGGCCGCACTGCACGCGGCAGCCTGGGATGAAGGGGTCGTCGACTACGTCCGTCTCTACGTGACACCCCATGTATTCGGGCGAATCGGGAGTCCGATTCCTGCCGGGGCGTCGCCTGCCGCCGGCGATGCTTGCGGATCGGCGGGTCGTGCAGATCGGACCGGATGTGATGATCGAGGGATATGTTCACGGGCCTCGTTGAATCGGTAGGCGAGATCGTCGAGTCGACGCCGACAGGCGCCGGCATCCGCGTTCGCATCGCCACCACCCTGGCGCCTGAACTGGCGCTTGGTGACAGCGTGATGGTCAACGGCGTGTGTCTCACCGTCATTGGCCACGACAACGCGGCGATGCACGCCGACATCGGTCCCGAGACACTGAAGGTCACGACCCTCGGTCGTCTGGCACCGGGCCATCTGGTGAACCTCGAACGCCGGTGCGCGCCGACAGCCGCTTCGGCGGCCACTTCGTCCAGGGCCATGTCGACGCGGTCGGACAGGTCGTCTCCGTGACCCCTGACGCCGAATTCCATTCGGTGACGGTGGGGTTTCCAACGCGTTTTGCCGCGAACCTGATTCACCGGGGGTCGATTGCCGTCGACGGCATCAGCCTCACGGTGGCTGGTCTGCGGGACGATGCGTTCGACCTGATGATCGTCCCGTTCACCTTGGCGCACACCAACCTGCGGCACGCGGCCGCCGGCACTCCGGTCAATCTCGAGTTCGACATGGTCGGGAAGTACGTTGCGCGGACCGCCGAACTGGTGACGCGTACCGCGTCATAGCAGGCCGATGCACCGGCCAGGCAGCAGGACATGAAGACCCATATGAAGATCGCCAAGGGGGCCCGCAAGCAGAACAGCCCCATCGCCCGGATCGAAGATGCCCTCGACGCCTTCCGCGAGGGAAGGATGATCATCGTCGTCGACGATGAAGACCGGGAGAACGAGGGCGACCTGACGATTGCCGCCGACAAGATCACGCCCGAGGCGATCAACTTCATGGCGAAGTACGGGCGCGGCCTCATCTGCCTGTCGATGACCCCGGAGCGTCTCGACGAACTCGAAATTCCGCTGATGGTGTCGCAGAACACCTCGCGCTTCGAGACCGCCTTCTGCATTCCGATCGAGGCGAAGGGACGCACCACCACCGGCATCTCGGCGCAGGACCGCGCCGCGACCGTGCAGGTGGCGATCGACCCGGCCACCAGGCCATCTGACCTGCTGCGCCCGGGCCACATGTTCCCGCTGCGCGCGCGCAGCGGCGGCGTGATGGAGCGGGCCGGCCAGACCGAGGCGGCCGTCGACCTGGCGCGCATCGCCGGACTCTATCCGGCCGGCGTCATCTGCGAAATCATGAACGAGGACGGCACGATGTCGCGCATGCCCGACCTCGTGAAGTTCGCCAAGAAGCACGACCTGCTGATCATCACCATCGCCGATCTCATCAAGTACCGCATCGCGCACCGAGACGCTGGTCAAGAAGGTGGCGTCGGCCAAGCTGCCGACGGAGTACGGCGAGAACTGGGTGATCCACGTCTTCGTGAATCAGCTCGACAAGAAGGAGCACGTCGCGCTTGTCTGTGGCGACATCACCGTCGGGCAGGGACGTCCTCGTGCGCGTCCACTCCTCCTGCCTCACCGGCGACGTGCTGCATTCGGTGCGTTGCGACTGCGGTGAGCAGCGCGATGCGGCGATGAAGCGGATCGCGGCTGAAGGGCGCGGCATCCTCCTCTATCTCAATCAGGAGGGGCGGGGCATCGGACTCGGCGAACAAGATTCGCGCCTACGAGCTCCAGGACGAGGGGTTCGACACCGTCGAAGCGAACGAGCGGCTCGGGTTCAAGGCCGACCAGCGCGACTACGGCATGGGCGTGCAGATGCTCCGCGAACTGGGCGTCAAGACGATGCGCCTGCTGAGCAACAACCCCCGCAAGCTTGTCGGCCTCGAGGGCTACGGCCTGTCGGTCACTGAGTGGCTGCCGCTCGAGATGCCGGCGTCAGACTCGACGCGCCGCTACCTGAAGACGAAGAAGGACAAGCTCGGACATCGACTGTCCGGCGTATAGGGACGCCCGTTAGCGGTCATGGGTAATTGTGGCGATGGCGGCAGCCAGGGCGGGAGCGAGAGCCCGCGGCACGGCCAAGCCCCTGCCAACATTCCGTTGACTCAGCGGGGGGCCTTCCACCACAATAAGCGTTTGCGCTAGAGCACGTTAGCGCGGCTTCGGGGTACAGGTTCACTGACGCGATGTTCGATTCACTGAGCACACGCCTGCAGGACGTTTTCAAGTCGCTGCGGGGGCAGGGGCGTCTGACGCCCGAGAACATCGAAGCGGCGCTGCGCGAGATTCGTCTCGCGTTGCTCGAAGCCGACGTCAATTTCAAGGTCGTCAAGGCGTTCGTCGATCGCGTGCGCGACCAGGCCATGGAGGCATCGGTCCTCCAGAGCCTGTCGCCGTCGCAGCAGATCGTCAAGATCGTCCGCGACGAAATGCTCGGGCTCTTTGGTGACACGAAGGGCGGGCTGACCGACGAGCAGCAAGCGGCCGCGCGTCGTCCTGCTGCTCGGGTTGCAGGGTGCGGGCAAGACCACGACGGCCGGCAAGCTGGCCCTGTGGTTGACGAAGCAGGGGCGGCATCCGCTGCTCGTCTCGACCGACGTCAAGCGTCCGGCGGCCATAGCGCAGCTGAATGTCGTGGCCGGGAAGGCCGGTGTGCAGGTGTTCGACCCTGCCGGCGACCTCGATCCGGTGTCGCGTGCCAGGGGCGCCATGGCGCAGGCCGCAACGAAGGGGTTCGACGTGGTCATCGTCGACTCCGCCGGGCGGCTGCACATCGACGACGAGCTCATGACGGAGCTCGTGGCGATCAAGGGCGTACGCGACCCGTCGGACCTGCTCTACGTCGCGGATGCGATGACCGGGCAGGACGCCATCAAGAGCGCCGGCGAGTTCAACAGCCGCGTCGGCGTCACCGGCGTCGTGCTGACGAAGATGGACGGCGACGCGCGCGGCGGCGCGGCGCTGTCGGTGGTGTCGGTCGTCGGCGTGCCGATCGCGTTTGTCGGCAGCGGTGAGCGGCTGGAAGACCTCGAGCCGTTCCACCCCGACCGCGTGGTGTCGCGCGTGCTCGGCATGGGCGACGTGCTGTCGCTCATCGAACGCGCGGAACAGGCGATCACACAGGAAGACGCGGCGAAGCTCGAACAGAAGATCCGTTCGAACGAGTTCACGCTCGAGGATTTCCGCGATCAGCTCCGGACCATCCGCAAGATGGGACCGCTCGAGCAGATCATGGGGATGCTGCCCGGCATGGGCAACATCAAGGCGCTGGCGGAGAACAAGCCGGATGAGAAGCAGCTGGGCCGCATCGAGGCGATCATCGGATCGATGACGCCGGACGAGCGGCGCAAGCAGCACATCATCAACGGCAGCCGGCGCAAGCGCATCGCGAAGGGCAGCGGCACGTCGGTCGAGGAAGTGAACCGGCTGCTGAAGCAGTTCGTGCAGATGCAGAAGATGATGAAGCAGCTCGGCGGCATGGCCGGGTTGGGCGGTGGCGGCAAGAATGCGCGCCGCAAGGCGATGGAGATGCTGCGCAACCGACGTTAGTCGGTGCTTCGCACGATTCGCGCAGCGTTGTCTCAGTTCGGGCCGCGAAGCCTCGGACAGTATCAGGAGTGAGCAAGCATGGTAGCCATTCGTCTGCGTCGTGCAGGGTCCAAGAAGCGTCCGTTCTTCCGCGTCGTCGTCACCGACTCGCGCGCGGCCCGCGACAGCAGCTTCGTTGAAATTCTCGGCCACTACAACCCGCGCACCAAGCCGGCGCTGGTGACGGTCGACACCGAGCGGGTTCGGTACTGGATCAGCAAGGGCGCGCAGCCGTCCGACTCCGTGCGGACGCTGATCGCCCGTCACCTGACGCCGGCGTGCCGGCGGCGGTCCCAGCGGCGGCCGACGCGAAGTGAGCGCGGTCCGCAGCGTCGTCGAGGTGCTGGCTCGGGCGCTGACCGACACGCCCGACCAGGTGCAGGTGGTGGAATCCCAGCACCGCGACTCGACACTGGTCGAACTGTATGTCGCGCCAGGCGAGATGGGGCGCGTCATCGGCAAGCAGGGCCGGACTGCAGCCGCCCTTCGCACGCTGGCCGCCGCGGCCGGCGAGAAGGAAGGTAAGACGGTGACCCTCGAAATTCGCGACGGCAGACCGTGAACTGGGACGAGATGGCGGTGGTCGGCACGATTGCCCGGCCGCACGGCATCCGCGGCCAGGTCTTCGTCAACCCTGACACCGACTTCCCGGAACAGCGGTTCCAGCCAGGGGCGACGCTGTATCGTGATGCGAGGCGGACGGATCGAGCCGGTGACGGTGACGACCTTCCGCATGCAGCAGGCACGGCCGGTCATCGGGCTCGAGGGTGTCTCCGACATGGATGCAGCGAGGGACCTGGCCGGACTCGAATTCAGGGTTCCGGTTGAATCGCTCGTCACGCTGCCAGACGGGATGTTCTACCACCACGACCTCGTGGGGTGCCTGGTGGTGACGACGGACGGACTCGAGGTGGGCACTGTCTCCGCTGTCGAAGGCGATGCGGCGAACACCAGACTTGTGGTGAAGCTGGAAGAGGGCGACGTGCTCATTCCGCTGGTGCTGCACATCTGCACCGGGATTGACCCGAAGGCCAGGCGCATCGTCATCGCGCCGCCAGAGGGATTGCTCGAGCTGAATCTGCGACAGAAGTAGTCATGCGTTTCGATGTCGTGACGATCTTCCCGCCGATGATTCAGCAGGCGCTCGGCGCTGGCATCGTCGGCCGCGCGATCGAACGCAAGATGCTCAACGTGGTGGTGCACGACCTGCGGGACTTCACCACCGACAAGCATCGCGTCGTGGACGACGTGCCGTATGGCGGCGGTCCAGGCATGGTGCTGAAGCCGGAGCCGCTCTTCCGGGCGCTCGACGCGATCGAGCACCTGGAAGACAGCAGGCCGACCGTGCTCCTCACCTCCCCGCAGGGGACGCTGCTCACGCAGCGGGTGGTGGAGCGACTTGGCCGGCAGTCGCGGCTCGTGCTGCTGTGTGGGCGGTACGAAGGGGTCGACGAGCGGATCCGCTCGCGCGTCGACGAGGAAATCTCGATCGGGGACTACGTGCTGAGCGGCGGCGAGCTGCCGGCCCTGGTCATCATCGACGCGGTCGCTCGGATGATGCCGGGGGTCGTGGGCGATGAACAGTCGGTCGCCGAGGACTCCTTCGGACGCGGACTGCTCGACTTCCCGCACTACACGCGGCCGGCGGAAATCGCGGTCGGCATCGACGGGCAGATGCTCAGGGTGCCGGACGTGCTGATGTCAGGCAATCACGCCGAGATCCGGCGTTGGCGGAAACGGGAAGCCCTGGCGAGGACACTCGCGAGGCGGCCGGACCTGCTGGCGACCGCTGAACTCGACGACGACGAACGGAAGCTGCTGCGCGACTTGAGCGCGCGGCGGGCTCCACAAGAGTGAACGACAGAGGCGGGCGACCGAGCCCCCTCGCAAGACCGCGAAGGAGCAGGACATGGGCGCGATGGAACTGGTAGAGAAGGCGCAGTTGACGGAGAAGCCGGCCATGAAGTCGGGCGACACCGTCCGGGTGCACGTCAAGGTTCGCGAAGGCGACAAGGAGCGCATCCAGGTGTTCGAGGGTGTGATCATTGGTCAGCACCGCGGCGGCACGCGCGCATCCTTTACGGTGCGCAAGGTGTCGTTCGGGCAGGGCGTGGAGCGTATTTTCCCGCTGCACTCGCCGACGGTGCAGAAGGTTGAAGTGATGCGGTCCGCCAAGGTGCGTCGCGCGAAGCTGTACTACCTGCGCGCCCTGAAGGGCAAAGCCGCCCGCATGAAGGACGTCGCCCGGCCCACCCACTAAGCTGGCCGAACCAGGGTTGATCCTCGGCAACGCATGAACGCCGGAGTGCAGGCCGTGCAGGAGCGTCTGATCTCGTTCCGCATGCCCGCGTCCGCCGTTCGTGCGGTGCGGTAGGTGCCCGATGTCCCGTGTCTCCGCGACACGCACGCTCGAGAACGCGCTCCGGCGAGCCGGCTTCCGCCATGTGGCGGGCGTCGACGAGGTGGGACGGGGCTGTCTCGCCGGCCCCGTCACGGCGGGCGCCGTCATCCTCGATCCGGATCGCCACATCCCCGGCCTGGCGGACTCCAAGGTGGTGCCTCCTGACGAGCGCGCCGACCTGTACGTCGAGATCGTTCGCCACGCGCTCGCGTGGGCCGTGGCCGTCACCAACCCCCTCGACATCGACCGGCTCAACATCCACCAGGCCTCGCTCGATGCGATGCGCCGGGCCGTGCTCGTGTTGAGTCCGCCGCCCGATGTTGTCCTCGTCGATGCGTTCCGCATTCCCGGCATCGCTATCGACCAGCGCGGCATCCGCAAGGGCGACCGCCGCTGTGCCGCCATCGCGGCCGCGTCGATCGTCGCCAAGGTGACGCGTGATCGCGAGATGACAGCGCTCCATCAGTCAGACCCTCGCTACGGGTTCGATCGTCACAAGGGATATGCCACCGCCGAGCACCTCGCCGCGCTGGCGCTGCACGGCTACTCCGATGCCCACCGACGATCGTTCAAGCCCGCCAGCCTGTTTGATACGATCACCTGACCGTGACCATCGATCGCGCCGCTACCCTGCGCCAGGCGGAACAACTGCTGCGCCAGGGCAAACGTGACCAGGCGATCGCCGAGTACCTGCGCCTCGTCGAGGATCAGCCGAGTGACAGGAATACCGCGAACCTGCTAGGCGACCTCTACGTGCGCGCGGGTCAGCTGGAGCAGGCGATCGAGCAGTTCGCGCGCATCGCCGAGAGCCTCTGCCGGGAAGGATTCGTTCCCAGGGCATTGGCGCTCTACAAGAAGATCCTGAAGTTGCAGCCCGATTCCGACCGCGCCCTGATCCGGGCCGGAGAACTGGCGGCGCAGCAGGGCCTGCTGGCCGACGCCCGCGCCTTCTTCGCCACCGCCGCGACGGGACGCCGGCAGCGTGGTGACACGCGCGGCGCCTTCGACATCACCGTCAGGCTCGGCGCGCTCGATCCGGCAGACGTGCCGGGGCGGCTGTCCGCGGCACGAGCACGCGTCGAACTTGGCGACACGCCAGGGGCGCTGCATGAGTACACCGCCCTCGCGGCGTGGCTGGTGGATCAGCAGCGGGAAATGGATGCGGTCGGCCCGCTGCGCGCGGTGCTCGAACTGGATCCCGGCAGTACTGCCGCGGCTCGCGAACTCGCCCGCGTCCTCGTCGCAGCCGGGCGCTTCGATGAGGCAGCCCCTTACCTGACCTCCGCAACCATCGGTTCCAACGCTCCCCTCATCCGGCTCACCGCACAACGGCGGTTCGAACAGGGCGATGTGACCGCCGGGCTCGAACTCGTCGATCGCCTGCTCATCGGCGACGATGACGCGCCGGTCATCGTGGCGGAGATGGTCGAGTCGCTGGCTGTCGGGAATCCGGACGCCGGATGGGCGCTCACCGACCGCCTGGTCGGTGCCAGCGTCGAGCGCGCCGATTGGGCCGGGGCAGCGGGCGCACTGCGCCGCTTCATCGCGCACGTCCCGCAGCACGTGCCGGCTCTCACACGATTGCTGGACGTCTGTATCGACGGCGCCCTAGGCGACCAGGTGCTCCCTGCGCAGGCGATGCTCGCCGATGCCTACCTGGCTGCTGGCGCGGCAGGCGAGGCCAAGTACGTCGCCGAAGACCTGCTGACACGCCAGCCCTGGGAGCGCTCGCACTACGCGCGGATGTGGGCCGCGCTGCAGGCGGAAGGAGAGTCCGACCCCGACCGTGCGCTCGCCGACTGGCTCGCCAAGACGCCTGAGCTCGGCATGGGCGACGCCGCACTGTCCGAGACCGGGCGCGACAAGGACCCGAGTGCGCAGCGGCTGTTGTCGACCGACATCGCCGTGCCGAACACGCAACCGGCCGAACCCGCGGCACGGCCTCTGCCATCGCCCGCGCCCGCCGTGCTACCCTCGGCACAGGGGCTGAAGGGCAACCGGCGGAACCCACACGCGATCGACCCCGACCTGGCCCTTGGCACACCGCGCCCGTCGTCGGCTTCACCCGTCGACGAAGACCTGAGCGTGGTGCGTAGTGGCATCGGGCCGGCCGAACCCGTGCCGGTGGCTCAAGTGCCAGCCCCGCAAACCGACCTCGACGCGGTGTTCGCGGCGATGCGCGACGAAGCACTGCATCGTCCGCTCGACGAGGCAGCCGACGTCGCGTTCACGCGTGGCACCGCGATGGTGGAGGCCGGCGACCTCGAGCAGTGCATCGAGCCGCTGCGCATGGCGGCACGCGCGCCACACCGGCGATTTGCCGCCGCGACGTTGCTGGCGCAGGTGTACGAACGTCAGCAGCGCCTCGGCGATGCGATCGAGTGGCTCGGACATGCTGTGGATGCGCCGGGGCTGACCGACAGCGACCGCTTCGAATCGTTGCTCCGTATGGCCGCCCTGCTCGAAGAGGCGGGCGAACCGGCGAGTGCCCTCGCGATCTGCCTGGAGCTTCAGGCAGGCGCCGGCGATTACAAGAATCTCGCGGTCCGGATCGCGCGGCTGTCGCGGGCGCAGGCGGGAGGATAGGAACCTGCTGACGCGCCTGCTGCTCGTGATCTTCTTCATCGAAGTCGGCTTGTTGCTCATCGTCCTGCCCTGGTCGGGATTCTGGG
This sequence comes from uncultured Acidobacteriota bacterium, assembly GCA_963722395.1. GTDB lineage: Bacteria > Acidobacteriota > Vicinamibacteria > Vicinamibacterales > CAVVIG01 > CAVVIG01. The sequence goes on from CAVRLS010000004.1 coordinate 837,801, forward strand.
AGCGCAACTACTTCGTGTACTCGCAGCCGGTACTCGAGCCGCTGTTCCTGAGTACCTACTTCCGCGGCGCCGTCACCGGCATCGGCCTGTTGAATCTCGTGGCCGGCTTTGGCGAGATGAGCGCCGTGTTCGGACCGCGTTCGTGATCCTGCAACTCATCACCGATCGACGCCGCCTCGCGCCAGACGCGACGGAGCACACACTGGTGCGCTGCCTGCTCGAGCAGATTCGCCATGCCGTCGAGGCCGGGATCGACCTCGTCCAGGTGCGGGAGCACGACCTGGACGGGCGCGCGCTCTCGATCATCGTGTCGCAGGCGCTGACGCTCACCCGCGGCACCGCGACACGGCTCGTCGTAAACGATCGTCTCGATGTGGCACTGGCCTGCGGCGCCGACGGCGTGCACCTGCGCGGGCAGTCGTTCGACGCCGTGGGCGTCCGCACATTGGGCGGGCCGGGTTTCCTCATCGGCCGGTCGGTACGCTCGGCAGACGAGGTCCGGACGGCGGGGCCGGTCGATTACCTGGTTGCCGGCACCGTGTGGCCGACCCGCTCAAAACCGGGGGAACTCCCGCTGCTCGGCACCACTGGCCTGCGGCAGGTCGTCGAGGCGTCGCGAGTCCCTGTGCTGGCCGTCGGCGGGATCGATGCAAGCCGGCTCGACGCGGTACGCGCCACTGGGGCAGCGGGGGTCGCGGCCATCGGCGCATGGATGAGTGACGCGTCCGGGTGTCGGGCGTTCGGACTGCACGCCGTGGCACGAACATTCCGTCGTGGGCGTGGACCTTGCTAACATGGACGCTCCAATCCCGCACAGTTGATGGCAGCCGAACGACATACCGCAGACTTCGGGGCGAAGCTTCGCGACGCACGTGAGCGACGCGGCCTATCGCTGCGCGTCATCGCCGACGCAACGAAGATCTCGGTGCGTGCACTCGAAGCCCTCGAGAAGAACGACATCTCGCGATTGCCTGGTGGGATCTTCTCCCGTGCCTTCGTCCGCGCCTACGCGAACGAGGTCGGCCTCGATCCCGATCAGACGATCGCCGAGTTCATCACCCGGTTCCCGGTCGAGACCGTCACGCAGGGACACCCGCGCACCCGCGCCATCGTCGACGAACTCGAGGCCGATGCCCGGCGGACGGCGTGGTCTCCGTGGACGAAAGCCGCAATCGTCGCGGTGCCGGCGGTGGCCATAGCCGTATACGTCGCGCTCGCAGGTCGGCAGGTCGCGCCCGCGCCGGTGCAGACCCCCACCGCAGCAGTCCCCGCACCTGCGGCGGCCGAGGCGCGCGAGGCTGCGCCGAGGCTTGAGATTGCGCTTCAGGCCCTGCGGGCCACTACTGTGACCGTGTCGCTCGACGGTGCCGCCCCCACGACCGTGAACATCGACTCCGGCTCCATGCGGACACTGGTAGCTGCCGACGACATGGCTCTCACGCCTGCCGATCCGCTGGCGTTGCAGTGGTTCGTCAACGGCAGATCCGCTCGGCCGATGAACGGCCCGGTGCACATCACCACCGCCACCGCAAAGACCTTCCTGGCTGTCCAGTGAGCGGCCCGGCTCCGCTGCTCGACTTCTTCCGTCGCGGCGAAGCGGCGCTCGACATGCGCCTGCTCGCCGCGCAGGGCGTGCTTGCACCGCGCGCGCACGAACAGATCGCCATCCTCGTGCTGCTGGTCGACGACAAGGACCCCGAGGTACGTCAGACCGCCATGGCGACGATCGATCGGATTCCGGCCGAGGCGTTGCGCGCCTACCTGGGACGCTCCGACGTGCCGGTGGGCATCCGCGAGTTCTTCGGCGACCGCGGTGTGTTCCCCGCGGAGATTCCGCTGATCACCGCCGACGATCCCCTGATCGACGTTCCCGACGACGCCGACATCAACCTCGAGGCTGGCGACGATGCGTCGGAGACGATGCTGCAGAAGCTGCAGAAGATGAACATCACGCAGCGCCTGAAGGCCGCCATGCGCGGCTCGCGCGAGGTGCGGGCGGTGCTGGTGCGCGATCCGAACAAGATCGTGGCGGCCGCCGTGTTGAGCAGTCCCAAGGTGACAGACTCCGAAGTCGAGGGCTTTGCGAAGATGGCGACCGTTTCGGAAGATGTCCTCCGCACGATCGGGATGAACCGGGCCTGGCTCAAGAACTACGCCGTCGTGCTGGCGCTGACCAAGAATCCCAAGTGCCCGGTCGGCCTCTCGCTGAACCTGCTGAACCGGTTGAACGACCGCGACCTGAACGGTGTCTCGACCGACCGTAACGTTCCCGACCCGCTTCGCACCGCTGCCCGCCGCAGGGTCGTGCTCGGCGAGAAGCGCTGAGCCTCAGCCCCTCTTCTTCGAACGCTTAGCTGCCCGTGGTGCGGGACGCTTTGCGGCCGGCTTCAGCGGCGCCGGCGTCTTCGTTGCTGTGGCATCAGGCTTGGGCCGGCTGACGTCGGGCGCTCCCGGCTTGCGTGCGCCCTTTGCTGCACTGTCGCGCGACCAGTCCTTCGCCATCTCGGCGAGCCCCTCCATGTACACCGTTGCCCGCTCGCGTTCGTCCTCGGTTGCCATCGACTTCAGCAGGTCGAGCGCCTTCGTCAGGTCGCGCTGGATCGTCTGCCGGCTGGTTGCGAAGTAGAGCCTGCGGATCTCAGCCAGCTTGTCGTCGGCGGAGAGCATCTTGAAGTGGGTCATCGCTGGTTCCTGCGCAGGCGGGAGCGGAAGTCGTCGAACGGCCGTGTGTTGAGGATGTCGTCGGCGGTAAGCCACGCGCGGCGGGCCTGCACGACGCCCCACCGCGTGACGGCCAGCGCCCGCTGGGAGTGTGCGTCACTCGAAATGATGATGCGGACGCCGCGGTCGCGCGCCAACCGCGCATGCGTATCGTTCAGGTCGAGACGATCGATCTGGCTGTTGATCTCGAGCGCGACATGGTGCCGAGCGGCGGCGTCGATGATTGCTTCGATGTCGACTGCGAAGGGCGCCCGCTTGAGCATCAGGCGGCCGGTCGCGTGACCGATGATGTCGACATGAGGGTTCTCGATCGCGCGGATGATGCGGTCGGTCATCTGCTGGCGATCGAGGTGGAACGCGGAGTGGACCGAGGCAATGACGAGATCGAGCGCGGCCAGGCAGTCGTCTGCGAGGTCCATGCTGCCGTCCGCGAGGATATCGCATTCGATGCCGGCCAGCAGGCGAACACCGTGCTGGCGGTCCTGCGCGCGGACCCGTGCCGCGTGAGCGAGCGCGCGGGCCTCGTCGAGGCCGTTCGCCATCGCAAGCGCCTTGCTGTGATCGGTGATGGCGATGTACTCGAGCCCCCGATCGCGCGCTGCCTGCGCCATCTCGACGATGCTGTGACGGCCGTCGGTTTCCGTCGTGTGCATGTGCAGGTCGCCGCGCAATTGGCCGTGCTCTACGAGCTCGGGCAGCCGGCGTGTCGTCGCCGCGTCGAACTCGCCGCGGTCCTCGCGTAGTTCGGGTGGCACCCACGCCAGGCCGAGCGCTTCGTAGATCCCCTCTTCGGATGGCCCCGCCACGCGCGAGTCGTCGGCGAGGCGGAACAGGCCGTACTCGTTCAGCTTCAGGCCCAGTGCGATCGCCCGATCGCGCAGCACGATGTTGTGCGCCTTCGAGCCGGTGAAATACTGCATTGCCGCGCCGCGGCTCTCGGGCAACACAATGCGGAGATCAACCTGGAAGCCGCCCCAGATCCGCACGCTGCTCTTGGTGTCGCCCTGCCCGAGGATCCGCTCGACCAGCCCGTACTCGACGAAGCGCTGCATCAGCGAGTTGTCCGCACCGGAGGCGAGGATATCGATGTCGCCGCAGGTCTCCTGCCCACGCCGCAGGCTGCCGACCGCCTCGATCTGCGCGTCTGGCGCGTGCCCGGACAAGTACGCCACGTAGGCCGCCGCCGCATCGGCGGCGTCGGGCAGCAGGTGCCGGCTGCCGTGCTGGCGCCGCTCCTCGATTGCCTTGAGGATGAGCGTTTCCTTCTTCGGCCCCATCCCTTTCAGGGCCCGCACGCGGCCGTCGGTGGCGGCGCGCTCGAGCTCGTCGAGCGTCCTCACGCCCAGCTCGCGGTACAAGGCCGCGACGGTCTTGGGGCCGACCCCCTGCAGGCGCAGCAGGTCAAGGATGGTGGGTGGGAACTCCGCAAGCAGCTCCTGACGGAATCGGTCATTGCCGGTTTCGGCGATCTCGCGAATGCGCGCCGCGAGGTCCCTGCCGATGCCGGGAATCTCCTGCAATCCCTTGAGGTCGAGCGAGGCGACGTGATGGGGATGATTGGCGATGATGTCAGCGCCGTTGCGGTAGGCCCGTATTTTGAACGGGTTCTCGCTCTTGATCTCGAGCAGGTCGGCAATCTCGCCGAGGATCCCCGCGATGCCGACGTTATCCAACGCGGAGCCCTTCGCGCTCGATGTGGTAGTCGAGCACGCGTGCTCCGGCCGCGGCAAGCGCGTCGGCGATGGCGCTGCGCGACGCCGGCGGTCCATAGCAGAAGAGGCAGCCGCCACCGCCCGCGCCGCACACCTTTGCGGCAGTGGCGCCTGCCGCCGTCGCCCGCGCGATGAGCCCTTCGATCGCCGGGGTGGTAACGCCGGGCGCCAGCCGCTTGCGGTTATCCCACTCCGCGGCGATGTGCAGGCCAACCTCGTCCCAGTCGCCGCGCTGCAGCGCGCCACGCAGGGCCGACGCCGTGTCGCGAATGCGCTCGAAGCAGTCGAAGACGTGCTGGTCGCCGTCGATGTGCCGCTTGGTGATCTCCCAGTTGTTGGTGCCCGAATTACGCGGCTCGCCGGTGTAGGCCAGCACGATACGCTGTTCGAGCTCCACCGGGTCGACGCCGAGCCCGTGCCGCTCGATGCCATCGACGCGCAGTTCGATCGCCGCAATGCCGCCGTAGAGCGCTGGCCGGTAGTCCTGCACGCCGGTCGGCACGCGGATGGTTTGGCACTCGACGTTCATCGCCACCTGCAGCAGGTCGACCGGCGTCTCCGACTGGCCGGTCCAGCGGGCCAACGCGCCGCAGACCGCTATGGTGAGCGCCGACGAGCCAGCGATGCCGGCGCCCGCCGGCGATTCGCCGCGGGTGGTGAGGACGGCGTTCTCGAGGCGATAGTGCCTGGCGAGGAGCGCCAGCAAGGGAAGTTCGTGGGCGGCGCTGAACTCTGCCGAGCTCGCCGCGTAGGACCGCCGTCCCGTGTCGATCGACACCAGTTCCACACCGCCAGCCGGTCGCGATTCCAGCTGGACGTGCGCCCGCAGGCTGATGGCAGCATTCAGTGTCGACGCACCGTCATGGAAGAGATACAGCGGCCAGATGTCGATGGTTCCGCCCGCGAGGTCGATGCGCGTCGGCGCTGAAGAGGTGAGCACGCCCGAATTATATAGGGTCAGGTTTCAGCTATTGTCTTTCCACCGGATCCAGGCATTCTGATCTCGAGGTCCAATCGCTATCCAACCCGACACACGTGCGCACGTTGGGTGCTGCACCGCTTCGGGGTCAGGCCTCGGCGTGTAGCAAGCCACCGACGATGCATGGGTCCAACGGTCTGTCGTGTCCGACGTGCGCTCACGAGCTGAAGATGCGGTCCAAGGAGTGACATCTGTACCACTGTGGAGTGAGCTGGGCTATTCGGCGGCATCCGTCTGACCGATACCTCCCACATGGAATCGGTCGGGGTGCCAGTATTGCGATGGTGGTTTATACGACGCGCCGAGCGCCTGCAGTGTGAGCTGTCGTTGGACAACCGCCACGTGATGTACGAACTTCGCACGCGATGGGAGGGGGGCAGCGAGACAGTGGAGCAGTACCTCGACGTCGCCTGTGCATTCAGGCGGCAGAGTGATTTCGAGCGGGCACTGCTGGATTCAGGGTGGAGCTTGGAACACTATGAAGGATTGCCCCGACGTGAGGCCGCAGTCGTGCAGTGCTCGCATACAACCCCTCACACACCAAGCGCCCTCTCATTCATGAGTCAAACGAGGCCGAGTGGTGAACGGGCCTCGTCGTGCATAGGTGCTGAATCGATGGAGCGGCCACAATAGTGGGAATTGCCGCCGCGAGACAATCCGTGACGTCGGCGTAGCCTCGCGCCGCAGACGTCAAGGTCGGGGAACTCGAGGCCACTGTCTCTCAGAAGGCTTTCAGCAGGCGGCGGTGGCGGTCATCACGTCGAGCCCGCGCGTGCAGCGCCGTGCGTGGCCACGAGGCGACAGTCGCGCAACGACCGTGTATGTGCCCATGCGCCGCTCGCCATCCGGCCATGCCACCGTCTGCCCGCTAGCTGCCGCCCACCTCGCGAAGATGCCGCTGGTTGCGTGTAGCAACGGGCTTGCTAGACAACCTAGGAGGTCGTTGAAAAACGGCTAAATATGCATCACCGGTGGGTGGCGGCGGGGCCGTGCGCGGCATTGGGAGTCTCGGTGGGAGGCCGGGGGGCGCGGCGCCGTCGCGCCCCCCGGCCTCGTCATCGTGCTCAGGCCGATGTGGCGAGGAGCTTGGGGAGGCGCAGGAGATTGAAGGCCGCACTCGCGAAGACGAAGAGCCGGTCGACGTTGGCCAGGCCGCGGAGTTTGACTTTGCGGAGCAGGCCGATGGATTTGAGCCATCCGAAGGCCGGTTCGATGCGCGGCCGCGCGTGCTGACTCTGCGCGTAGCCGACGTGACGGGTGGTGCGACCATCAATCGCGCTGCCCCCGCGTCGCGCGTGGTTCGGGCTGACGTGCGGCGTCGCGCCGAAGGCCCGCAGGTGATGAATGCACCCGTGCGTGTCGTAGCCCTTGTCGGCGCCCACGGTGATGCGACGGCCGGGCCGGCGCTGGATCTGGTCGAGGACCAGCACGGCGGCCGCGTCGCGTTCGGCCGAGCCGTCCGCCTGCGTCGCCAGCGCGTCGACGATCAAGCCGTGCCGATTCTCGATCAGCAGATGACCGAGATATGCCAGCCGCGACTCGCTGTTGTGCGATTTGCGATACAGCCGCGCATCGGGGTCGGTGGTCGACGCATGCGTGTCGTTGGTCCGGGTCTGTCCCCGGAAGTCGCGGCCATCGCCCGCGTCGCCGCCGTCTTTCCGTTGGAAACTCTTCTGGCTGGCCCACGCCTCGAGGAGCGTCCCGTCGACGGTGAAGTGCTCGTCGGACATCAGGCCGGCCGCCCGCTCGGCGACATGGCGAAAGAAACTGTGCGCCACGTCCTGCGTCAAGATCCGGTCCCGGTTCTTGGCGAAGACGCTGTGATTCCAGACGGGTTCGTCCATGTCCATGCCGACGAACCACCGGAACAACAGGTTGTAGTCAAGCTGCTCCATCAGCAGGCGCTCGCTGCGGATGGAGTAGAACACCTGGAGCAGTTGCGCCCGCAGGAGGCGCTCGGGCGGAATCGACGGGCGGCCGATGCGGCTGTACAGCCCGTCGAATTCCCCAGACATCTCGCGCAGCACGGCGTCCACCAACTGGCGGATAGCCCGCAACGGGTGCGTCGCCGGCACCCGCTCCTCGGCCGAGACATAGCTGAACATCGCATCGGGCTGGCGGTCGTCTCCTCGCATGCGCCGCATCGTAGTACGCACCGCCGGCCGCGTCGATCGATAACTATGCTTTTTTCAACAAGCTCCTAGCGACCGACATGCCTCGGGTTGATGTCAGAGCCCGTCATCACTCACTCGCCGCCCACGGCCGGAGCTCATACGGTGGCGGAGTGCAGCCTGCCGCAGCATCTCGGGAGCCCTCTCGCGCCACACCCGCTGCATCTCACTCGGATCACTGTCTGGCACTCTGACGTGCGCGCACGTCTCCCCGAGTGCACAACTCACCTGGACTGTGCCACCTTCCGACGAAGACGCAGCTGAATTGAGGTGAGGTGACGAGCACCTGCGACTGTCGGTCCGCGTCGGCGGCGACATGCAACGTCTCTGAACAGGTACGCGTCACGGCATGTGAGCTCGATGAAACTCGAGACCCCGGCGGTGTGTCGGGTGTCAGAGGCATCGGCCTGCAATTGCCCGTGAGTCAGTCACGGTTTCAGGCCACAGACTTGGCGCGGTTGGCCGTTCTCGCCGCATGGCACTCGCAGCGCGGCGGCGGCACTCTATAGCGCCAGACGATAGTTACCGACATTGCTGCTATGTGGTGGTCGGCGCTCTCGAAATATGACCCGTGGTCCACGCTCCGGTGGACTCTCCTCCTTGTTATGACGGGTGCGGCTGCAACCGTCGTCGTTGCAAGCGGTCGCTCAGTGCGTCGGTTCGTCCGCCGCCGCCGCGTACGTCACGAGCTCCGCAGCCTCCACGGGCCGGCGTACCGGGCGGCACGAGGCGTCGGCCCGCGGAGGCTGCGGCTCCCTGAAACAACCAACTCGGGCTCGGTCATCACGACCAATCGAAGTAGTCTTTCAAATAGCGAGCTTCACTCTCGGTGACACCATGGCGAAGCGTGACGGCGCGACAGATGTGGGCCATGGCTGGCGATCTCATGCAGTGCCGGTGGGCTCAACCAGCGTAGGGACGATCGTGTTCGATCACGCCAGATGGCAGATACTCTCCGCATGGGAGTGCATCACCATCGTCCAACAGACGCTCCAAGGACGCAGCACACCAACCGTGCGAAAAATAGACGGCCGATGGTACATGTGGATGGGTCCAGTCGGCCCCGCCCCCGTCGCCGTCCGCCGACACGCGCTGGATCGCGCCGTTGACGAGCGCCCAATTGGCGCGGCGACTGCCCACCACACGCCGCGCACTCCGCCTGGCGCACACGATTCCGCAGGCTCTCGGCCGTCACGCCCATCTTCGTCGCGATTGCCTGCACCGCGCCCCACTCCGATGGAAGCGGCGGGCGCTGTTCTATGACCTCCTAACGGCGCGCTCACGCACCTCGGAAGAAGACCGACTCCGACGCGCTGTCTCGGCGGCACGCTGCCTGAGCGGGTGTCGCGAACCGAGAGACGATGCCGCTGGGTCGCTGGCGTCAACCACGAGCAGTGTTCCTCAGCTCAGACGGGCTTTGGCAAAGCCCATGACTGTGGCGTCTTCTGCTCCTCTGGCGACAGACGCTGCCCGACCGGTCCAGGCGACCCGCCACGGCTCGGGAACACCGGGAAAGTCCGTCAAGTCTGCACGGCGCCACGCGTGACTGCGGGTCAGCACCTACAGTAGTCGCACAGAGCCTGTAGTCCCTTACGCGCTCGCAGCAGGACCGACCTCTTCAACCCATGAGCGCCAAACCGGTAGTTCAATCGTGAATTCGGCGCCTTAGCCGGTATTGAGTTCCAAAACGTCCTGACCAAGCGCAGGGCGTTTGTCGTGGTCGTTTCGCAGCGGCGACGACCAAATGGGAGTCTAGTACCCCAGCCATCAATCGCCACGGTCAGACCTCACCAACCCACGGCGTCGAGCCCGCACCGGCCGCTCAGTCACCGACATGCTCCATGAGACCTCGCCAGACCCCACATCCGGTTCTGAATATAGGGTTAAAATTCAGGGCATGTCGCCTCTGTCGCTGCGCCGGCAAATCGGTCAGTTGCTCATTGCCGGCTTCAACGGCACGTCGCTGCCGGTCGAACTCCGCTCGCTGTCGCGCGAGTTCGGTCTGGGTGGCGGCATCCTGTTCGCGCGCAACATCGAAGCGCCCGAGCAGGTCGCGGAACTGTCGTACGAGATTGCGCGTCTCACGCCCGAGATGCCCGGCTGGGTCAGTGTCGACCAGGAGGGGGGCCGCGTCGCGCGTTTCAGATCGCCGTTCACGGAGTGGCCGCCAATGGCGACGCTTGGCCGCAGCGGCGACACACAGCTTGCCGAGCGGTTCGCGGCGGCGCTGGCCACCGAACTGCGGGCGGTCGGCGTGACGCTCGACTACGCTCCGGTACTCGACATCCACACCAACCCGAAGAACCCGGTCATCGGCGACCGCGCCCTTGCCGAACAGGCGCGCACCGTAGCCGACCTCGGCGCGGCAATCGTCCGGGTGCTGCAGCAGCACGGCGTCGCGGCATGCGGCAAGCACTTCCCCGGGCACGGCGACACGAGCGCCGACTCGCATCATGAGTTGCCCCTCATCGAGCATCCGCCTGAACTGCTGCGTGAACGGGAGTTCCTGCCTTTCCGCGCCGCCATTGCCGCAGGCGTCGCCACCATCATGACCGCGCACGTGTTCATCCCGGCGCTCGACGACCAGCGTCCGGCGACGCTGTCGAAGCGGATCGTCACCGGGTTGCTGCGCGATGAACTCGGCTTCGGCGGTGTCATCATCAGCGACGACCTCGAGATGAAGGCGCTGGCGGCCGAGCGCGCCGTCGCCGATTCTGCTGTTGACGCGATCGACGCTGGCTGCGACGCGGTGCTGATCTGCTCCGGTGATACCAACGCGCAGGCGGCGGCGGTCGAGGCGCTGGTGCGCCAGGTCGAGAAGGACCGCGCCTTCGCGAAGCGGGTCGAGAACGCCCTGACCCGCAACCAGCGCGCCAAGGAACGATTCCTCGGGACGGCCGTCAGCGCCGCACCGCTCGGCACAGCCGACCTGCGCCGGGTGTTGGGGCAGGACGCCCACCAGCGCACAGCGGACGACATGGCGCGCTTCGCGTGATGCTCGCGCCTCGCCGACTCGAACGCGGGTCTCGCCTCGCCGTCGTCGCCCCGGCCAGCCCCTTCTTGCGAGCGGACTTCGACAACGGCATCGCTGAACTCCAGCGTCTCGGCCTGGAGCCGGTGTGGGACGAGTCGGTGTTCGCGCGCCAGGCGTACGTCGCCGGCTCTGATGCCGTCCGCGCCGCTGCGGTGCGCCGCGCCCTGACCGACCCGACGATCGCTGCCCTCATCGCGGTGCGTGGCGGCTACGGCAGCGCCCAGATCCTGCCGCTGCTCGATCGCGACGAACTGCGCGAGGCGCGCAAGCCGATCATCGGCTACAGCGACATCACCGCGCTGCTCGCCTTCGCGACGACGCACTGCGGCCTGGTGGCATTTCACGGCACCATGCTCGAAGGACGGCTTGCTGTCGGCGAGAGCGCGTATGACAAGGCGTCGTTCGAGCGCGCTCTATTCACTGCTGCGCCGATGGGGGAGTTCGAGGCCCCTGGTCTCGACGTGATTGCGGCCGGCGAACATGCTGGACCGATCCTTGGCGGCACGGTCACCAACCTGTTGGCGTCGCTCGGCACGCCGTTCGCCTTCAATCCTCCGCAGGACTACGTGCTCTTCTTCGACGAGGTGTCCGAGCGCCCGTACCGGCTCGATCGCATGGTGCTGCAACTGCGCCAGAGCGGACTGCTGGCGCGAGCCGGCGCAATCGTGATCGGCGAACTGCCGCGCTGCGACGAGTCGGGCGGCGGACTCACCGGACGCGGCGTCATGGCGTCGCTGTTGTCCGACTTTCCCGGGCCTGTGCTCATCGGTTTTCCCTCCGGCCACACCATAGGTCCGCAGCAGACCATCCCGCTCGGCGTCCGTGCGCGTGTCATCGGCGACCGCCGCGCTCCGCGCCTTGTCATCGAGGAGCCCGCAGTTCAGTGACCACACGCGTCCATTTCATCGGCATCTGCGGTACGGCCATGGCGACGCTGGCCGCCATGCTTCGGCGAAAGGGGCTCGACGTCCGCGGTTCAGACGCCGACGTCTATCCGCCGATGAGCGACTTCCTCGCGGCAGAGGGCATTCAGGTGTTCAGCGGCTACCGTGCCGAGCAGATCACCCCCGACCTCGACTTCGTCATCGTCGGCAATGCGATCTCGCGCGGCAATCCCGAGTTGGAGGAGGTACTCGACCGGAAGATCCGCTACTGCTCCCTGCCCGAAGCCATCCGCGAACAGTTCCTGTGGGGCGCGCGCTCGATCGTGCTGGCCGGCACGCACGGCAAGACCACGACCACATCCCTGACCGGCTGGGTTCTGACGCACGCCGGCGTCGATCCGAGCGTGCTCGTGGGCGGCATCGCCAGGAACTTCGGCGACCATGGCTCGAGCTATCGCATGGGACAGGGGCGCGACTTCGTCATCGAGGGCGACGAGTACGACAGCGCCTTCTTCGACAAGACGGCCAAGTTCCTGAAGTACCTGCCGGACATCGCCGTCATCAACAACATCGAGTTCGACCATGCCGACATCTACGCAGACATGGATGCGGTGACCACGACGTTCGCGCGCCTCGTGCGGCTCGTGCCGCGAAAGGGGCTGCTGTTGATTGGCGGTGACAGTCCCGCGGCGCTGGCGCTGGTCGAGCGCGCGGTGTCGCGTGTGCAGACGTTCGGCACAGGTGAAGGCTTCGACTGGCAAGCGCACGATCTCGCGGCGGGCCAGACGTCCACCCGGTTCCGTGTCAGGCGCCACGGCTCGCCTTTCGGGGAGTTCGAGGTGCCGCTGCTCGGCGCCTACAACGTACGCAACGCGCTGGCCGCCATCGCCGTCGCGACCGACATCGGCATCGACGCCGTGCGCGTCCGCGAGGGGCTACGGACATTCGCCGGCGTGAGGCGCCGGCTCGAGGTGGTCGGGGTGGCGCACGACGTGACGGTGATCGACGACTTCGCGCACCATCCGACAGCGGTGGCCGAAACGCTGGCCGGCCTTCGCGCCTCGAATCCCACGGCGCGCATCTGGGCAGTCTTCGAGCCGCGATCGGCCTCGTCGTGCCGCCGCATCTTCCAGGACGACTTTGCCCGGGCGTTCGGCGCCGCCGATCGGGTGCTCATCGCGCCCGTGTTCCGCTCGACCGTGCCGGAAGCCGATCGCCTGTCGGTGCCGGAGTTGATACGCGACCTGTGCGCCGCAGGGCAGAGTGCCGAGGCGGCTGTGTCAGTTGACGACATCATCGATACGATCGTGCGCGAGCATCGACCTGGCGACCTTGCAGTGCTCATGTCGAACGGCGGCTTTGGCGGCATCCACCGGCGGTTGCTCGCCGCGCTCCAGCACGCTCAATGACTGAGGTGCGCGTGGTCGCGGCCGGCGACGCCGCGTTGGTGGCCGAATTCGACGACCGCATCGATAGCGCAATCAATGCCCGCGCCATCGCGCTTGCGCAGGCGCTTCGTCGCGCCCGCCCGAATGGCATTCGCGACATTGTCCCGGCCTATCGCAGCGTCACGGTTTACTTCGACCCGCTGCGCACTGATGCCACGGTACCTCGAGTGCGCAGATGCGTGCGGCGGCGACTGCCGGAACCGATGCGCACCCACAGGCCGGTCCGCTCGTGCACGTGCCCGTGTGTTACGACGAGGACTTCGGGCCGGACCTCGAGAGGGTAGCGCGGTTCGCCGGCCTGCCGGTGCGCGAGGTGGTCCGATCTGCACGGCTCGCGCGAGTACCGCGTGTTCCTGCTCGGGTTCGTGCCCGGCTTTGCCTACATGGGGATGGTGGACCCGCGCATCGCGTTGCCGCGCCTGTCCGAGCCCCGCACCGCTGTACCGGCCGGGTCGGTGGGCATTGCCGGCGACCAGACCGGCATCTACCCGCGCCAGACGCCCGGTGGCTGGAACGTCATCGGCCGCACTCCAATGGCGTTGGTGTCGCTCGACCGCCCGGTGCCGTCGATGTTTGCGGCCGGCGACCGTGTGCGCTTCCATGCAGGTGGACCGCTCGGCCTTCGAACAGATTGCCCGCGTGCAGGTGTTCGAACCATGAGCGGCGGACTCTCGGTCCTGACCCCGGGGCTGTTGACCACCGTGCAGGACAGCGGTCGCTGGGGTCAGCAGTCGATCGGCGTGTCGGTGTCGGGCCCAATGGACCCGTTCGCGCATCGTCTGGGCAACGCGCTGGCCGGCAACACGCGTGACGCGGCAACGCTCGAGGTGACGCTGACTGGACCGTCGGTCCGCTTCGACGATGCCCGGGTGATCGCCGTTGCCGGAGCGCGGTTTGAATTGTTTCTGGACGATGTGCCCGTGCCACACGAGCAGCCGGTGGTCGCACACGCCGGGGCGGTGCTGCGGTTCGGGGCGAGGCAACTTGGGGCGCGCGCATACCTGGGCGTGTCCGGCGGCATCGACGTGCCGCTGGTGCTGGGCAGCCGCGCGACGCATGTGCCGACCGCAACAGGCGGGTGGCAGGGACGGCCACTGCGCCGAGGGGACTACCTTCCGCTCGGCCTGACGCGTCCGCTTGGGCGACGTGTCGCCAGCCACAGGCCACTTCCGATTGACGAGGCACGGCCAGCCGTGCGCGTCATGGCGGGACCCGACATCGAGCGATTCGCACCGGACGCATTTGAGGCGCTCGTCTCCGCGCCCTACCATGTGGGTGTGGACTCGGACCGAATGGGTTTCAGGCTGAACGGGCCGCTGCTGCGGCATCGCGGGCGAGCGGACATCCTGTCCGATGCCACCACGTTCGGCACGCTGCAGGTGCCCGCGTCCGGGCAGCCAGTTCTGCTGATGGCCGACCGGCAGACGACCGGCGGCTACGCCAGGCTCGCCACCGTCATCACCGCAGACCTGGGCATCGCGGGCCAGGCGGCACCTGGCGATGCTCTGCGGTTCGTCCTGTGCGACCGCGCCGAAGCACTGCGCGCCCTCGTCGGGCGGGAGCGGCCACTGCTGGCACTCGAAGGGGCGTCGGCTTGATCGAGTTCGCGCAGGCCCTGCAGGATGCCTTCGGCACTGGACGTGTGCTCTGCGAGGCTCCGCTGCGCAACCTGACCACCTTCAAGGTGGGCGGGCCGGCGCAGTGGCTGATCGAGACGCGCAGTTCCGACGAGGTGGTGACAGCGCTCCGGATGGCACATGACGCCGGCGTGCCGGTGGTGCTCCTCGGCGGCGGGTCCAATGTGCTCGTGGCCGAGAGCGGGGTGCGAGCACTTGTCCTCCGGCCAAGGGGCGGCGTCATCATGCCGATCGATGCCACGTGCGTTCGTGCCGACGCCGCCGTGACCATCAACGGCCTCGTGCGCTGGACGATCACGCACGGCCTGGCGGGCGTCGAAGAATGGGCCGGCACCCCAGGCACCGTCGGTGGTGCCGTCTATGGCAACGCACACTTTGGCGGGCGCCTCATCAGCGAACTGCTGTCATCGGTCCGGCTATGCACGCGACAGGGCGTGGTCTCGGAAGTCGCGGTGTCCGACATGGGGTTCGGCTACGATCGAAGCCGGTTGCAGATGACCGGCGAAGTGCTGCTGTCTGCCGATTTCATCGTGGCGCCAGGCACGCCATCGGTGCTGCGGGCCACGGCGCGACGGTCGCTCGACTACCGTAAGCGGACGCAGCCGCTTCACCTGCCGAGTGCAGGCTGCGTCTTCCAGAACCCTGTGCCGGACCTCGACGTGATGCCGCCGGGCATGCCGTGGTCGGCTGGCGCGCTGGTCGATCGGGCCGGCCTGAAAGGGGCGGCGCTCGGCGGCGCTCGCGTGTCGCCGGCGCACGGCAACTTCATCGTGAACGACGGCATGGCCACGGCGTCCGACATCCGCCGGCTCATCGAGCTGTGCCGAACGGCGGTTCGGCACCAGTTCGGCGTGGAGCTACGCGAGGAGATCGTCTACCTCGGCGACTTCTCCGACGCCACACCTACAGCCGATGGCCCCACAATCGACTCCTGACTTGATACCAACCCATGTCCACACTTCTGATTGAAGGCGGTCGCCGCCTCTCCGGTTCGGTCGACGTCGAAGGCAACAAGAACGCTGCGCTGCCGCTGCTTGCCGCCTGCCTGCTCACCTCCGAGGAGTGCGTGCTCCACAACATGCCGCGCATCCGCGATGTCGAGGTGATGGCGCAGTTGCTGGTCGATCTCGGCGCCACGGTCGAGGGCATTGCCACAACGACGGTGACGGTGCGCTGTCCGGAGGTTGTGAAGGACGAACCGGACGGTGCGATGGTCGGACGCTTGCGCGGATCGGTGCTGCTGCTCGGGCCGCTGCTGGCGCGGCGCGGCAAGGCGATTCTGGCGCCTCCGGGCGGCGACTTTCCGGCACGACGCACGATCTCCACCCACCTCGAGGCGCTTGTCGCCATGGGCGCACGGGTGCTCGACCTGCCTGGCCACGTGCTCGAATGCCCGGACGGCCTGAAGCCCACGTCCATCTACCTGTACGAGGCCTCGGTCACCGGCACCGAGACCGCGCTCCTTGCTGCCGCCGCGGCGCCCGGCGTGAGCGAGATCCGGCATGCCGCGCAGGAGCCACACGTCCTCGAACTCTGCAACTTCCTGCAGAAGCTCGGCGTCGGCATCACGGGAGCCGGCTCGTCCACCATTCGGATCGAGGGCGGCGCGAAGCTCGGAGGGGCGTCGCACACGCTCTGGGGCGACTACATCGAGGCCGGCAGTTGGGCGGTGGTGGCAGCCATTACCGGCGGCGAGATCGACGTTCGTGGCGCACGTGCCGAAGACATCGAGGTGATCGGCACCGTCCTCAAGCGGCTGCACATCCAGTGCTCGTTCGAGGATGGCCTGTTCCGGGTGGAGCGGTCGAAGCCGATGGCCGCAGGGCGCATCACCACCGGCCTCTGGCCCGGTTTCCCGAGCGACCTTGTCAGCCTCGTCACGGTGCTGGCGACGCAGGCCGAGGGACGGACGCTCGTTCACGACTGGCTCTATGAATTGCGTCTCTTCGCCCTCGAGCAGCTGAGCGGCATGAGCGCCGACCTGTTCCTCTGCGACCCGCACCGCATCATCGTCACCGGTCCGCGCAAGTTGCGCGGGCGTCCGCTGGACAGCCGCGATCTGCGGTCTGGCATGGCGCTCATTGCTGCGGCCCTGGCGGCCGACGGCGAGAGCCGTGTGACGCCGCTCGAGACGGTGGAACGCGGCTATGCGCAGTTGGTCGATCGGTTGAAGGGGCTCGGCGCCTCGGTGACGCGCCTGGGCTAAGTGCGGTTAGCGGGGTTCCTGGCCGGTGCTCGGAAGCACAGGGCGCTGCGTGCCAGGTGGCGGACCGATGACTGAGCCTGGTCCGGCAGGTTGCGCCGGCGTGTCGCGGGCCGGCGTGTCGGCGGGCTGGAACGCGGGCTGGAAGGATGGCAGCTGAATCGCCGGGGCACCGGCATCGCGGCCGACCTTGAACGCCAGCAGATCGTTCTCGTCGAGGTCCAGCACTCGCACGATGTGCGGCGTGAGTGTGAGGATGATGTCGGTCTGGCTGTTCTCCATGCGCGTGTGCGCGAACAGCCGGCCGATGACCGGTAGGTCACTGAGGCCCGGCAGCCCTTCCAGGACCCTCCGCTCGTCGTCGCGGATCAAGCCAGCCAGCATGTTCGTCTCGCCGTCACGCAGCCGGATCACCGTGCTGATTTCGCGGTTGCCGAAGGTCGGCAATCCGCCAAACCCGGTTCCCGAAATGCTCTGCACGGAAATCTTGAGGCTCAGGGTGACGTCGTCGTCGTGATGCGTGCGCGGCGTGATGTCGATGTTCACGCCGATGTTCTCGTAGTTGAACGAGGTAATCGGCTGCTGCGCCGTGCCGCCGGTAGCGATCGGCGCGAATGTGGTGACCGGCACCGGGACGCGCTCGCCGAAGCGGGCCTGGGCCGGCATCCCCTCCGACGTCCGCAACTGCGGATTGGCCAGCGTGCGCGTGTTCGTGTCGGTCTTGAGCAGCCGGTAGTAAAGCGCCGGCAAGTTGGCCAGCAGCACGTCGGACTGCGTGAGGCTGCGCAGCGCGCGCAGGCTCAATGAGCCGTTCGATTCGGTCGCTACGCCCGCCGATCCGTTGATGCCTGCCGATCCTGACGATGCGATCTGCAGCCCGTAGTCCTGCAGCCGCGTGCGATCGACCTCGAGCAATTCGACGTCGATGATCACCTCGGGGCGGGCTTTGTCGATGGCCGAGATAACCCGCCCAGCCGCGGCGATGCGCTCCGGCGTGTCCTTCACGGTGATGGCGTTCGTTGCAGTGACCGGCGAGACGCGACGCGCGTCGAGCACCATTCGCAACAGGTCCATCGTTTCCTTGAGGTCGGCGTTGCTCAGGTAGAAGGTGCGGACAACCTCCTCCTCGAACTCGCGCCGCTTTGCCGGCGTGTCCGGGATGATGACGACGCTGCGGGCGCCAGTGACGCGGTAGAAGCTCTGCGTTGTTTCGGACACGGTGCGCAGCGCGGCTTCGAGGGTGTTGTTCCGGAGGTCGATGGTCACCGACGCATCGCGGAAGGTCGGATCGAAGCTCAGGCTGAGGTTCGCGAAGCGCGCAATCGCCAGGTAGACGTCGCGGCTGCTCGCGTCGCGGAACACGAGCGAGGTGGGGAGCCGGACATCGCCCGGAAGGTCGAGACCCGCCGGCGGTGTGTCGCGCGCGCGTTCGATGAGCGTCTGCAGTTCGGTCTTGCCCTCCCGCGCCACCGCGACCTTCGTCCGGAGCTGCGCCCGCACGTCGCGGAGGGCGGTGTCAATCTCGCCATTGGTGGGATTCAGTTCCAGCGCCAGCTCGTACTCGACGAGGGCCTGATCGAGCTTGCCGGTGGCGGCCAGGCGGCGGGCATTCTGGAAATGGCTGCCCGAGGCCCTGAGCTTGGCTCGCTCGAGCGCCTGCCTCGCACCCGCATCGTCGGGATGCTGGCGGAGCACGTTGGTGTACTCGGCTACCGCGATGTCATAGTCCTGCCGCTGTTCGGCTGCGGCGCCCCGCCGCAAGGCGGACGAGGTGGCGCAGCCGGCTGCCAGGACGGCAACGGCGACAAGGCCGAGAACGCGAAGGCGGTTAACGCCCGCCGCCATCAGTAATGACATCAACACCGCGCGGCATCCTGAACGTGAATTCCTTGTCGGCAAGCCCGACGTTCTCCTTCAAGTTCGAGAAGGAGAACTCTGATGTCCCACCCTGCGCGTCTGCCGTCACCATCCCCCGGAGGACCAGGGAGCCGGGGTCGACGAGCAGGACGAGCCAATCGTAGTCCGGTTGAGGCGTCCGCGGCACAAGCTTCAGTGCACGGGTGCCTGGCGCGCTGCCGGAGGGCGCGTCGCCGGCCGAGGCTGTGAAGTCGCGCGTGAGGTCGCCTTTCCCCGTGAGGAACAGGGCCGGCGTGCTGGCGGAGTCATTCTGCGGCACCGTTCCGACGATGACCTGCTTGTCGGCGGGGATATAGGAATAGAGCTTCACGCCGTCCGACACGAACTGCTTCACCTCGGGGGAATTGTAGTCCCAGCGCATCTTGCCGGGCTTCTTGATGAGCAGCCGTCCCTTCTCCGTGATCGACTTCTTCAGTACGCCGCCACGGTAGGTATGTGAGAAGTCGGCCGAGAAGTCGCGGATGGCGGCGTACTTCTTCTGGAGCGCCTGGGCGAGTTCCGTCGGCGCCTCGGGCTGAGACTGAGCGCCGAGCGGCATCAGGGCCGAACAGGCGAGCAGGAGGCCGGCTATCACGCGGTGCCGCATGGCATCAACCTTTCAGGGCGCCGGGTTCCGGCGCTGCCTGTCGTGGGGCGTCCTTGGTTTCGACGGGAAGACCGGCGGCCAGCCATTCGACGATGCCACCCCTGAGGGCGGCGGCACGAACACCAGCACGGATGAAGCGCGCAGCGACGTGAGAACTGGCCAGTTCGTTGGGGTCTGAATCGTATACCACGACGTCCGCCCCGTCCGGAACCGCGGGCAGGGGGGCGTCACCGATCACGCGAAGGGCTCCCGGCAGTCGCACCGTGCTGTGTTCGTACGGATACTTCAAACGGGCATCGACCAGAATGAGCCGTTCTCCGGCGTCGAGCCGGACCTTCAACTCGTCTCTGGTGATCCGAGGTGCCGCCACCTCGCTATTGTGGGAGCCCGTCCGGGAACGTGTCAATGAGCGAGAAGTCTGGGCTCACGCCGGCAGCGGGATCGCCGACGTGAGCGCCGGCGTGTCAGACGTGCGATCGTCGCCCGACTGCGAGCCGATACAGGAACAGCAGGATGATGGCGCCGAACAGTGACATCAGGAAGCCAGCACCGTCATTCGGGCCGTACCACCCCAGCGCGCGTCCCATATAGCCGCCCGCCACCGCCCCGACGATGCCGAGCAGGATCGTCACGATGATGCCACCGGGGTCACGACCCGGCATCACGAGCTTGGCAATGGCCCCGACAATCAGACCGAAAATGATCCAGCCAATAATCCCGAACATAGGTCACCTACCTCCACAAGCCTGTTGTGCAAGCAGGATGACCTGAGCAGGCCGTCTATTTGTCGACGTCGTTCTGCAGCTTCAGCAACAGCGCGACGGCGAGCGCGGAGAGCGGCGCCGGCTTCGGCTGCGGTGCTGACGGCTGGGTTTCCCAGAAGAGTGCCATAGCAACTCGAGGGGCAAGGTCGATGCCCGTGCCGCGGCGTGAAGCTGCGTGACGCGGCGCATGCTCTCACGCCCCCGCCTTGTCGCACGCTTACGGATTTGGTTGGTGACGGCAGGGGGTAGGACCCCAGCCCGGCTGCTAACATCGAACCATGGACGACTCGGAGATCTTCCAGGCCATCGGTGAAGAGGGCTTCGAACGCCTTGTGGCGGCGTTCTACCGGCAGGTGCCTGGCGACGACATTCTGGGGCCCATGTACCCGCTCGACGATCTGGATGGGGCGGAGCAGCGCCTTCGCGACTTTCTGGTTGGGCGGTTCGGCGGACCGTCACGCTACATTGAGCAGCGTGGGCACCCGAGACTGCGCATGCGGCATGCGCCGTTCGTGATCGATGCCGCCGCACGGAACCGCTGGGTGGAGCTGATGTCGCGAGCGCTCGACGAAACCCGGTTGCCCCGGGAGGTGGAACTGGCGCTCCGCCCCTTCTTCGAGGGTGTCGCCACCATGATGATGAACGTGCGGAGCTAGTCGCAACTGGCGGATCGTTCGACGAGCCTAGCGGCCACCATGGTTCCGGGTCTCGCGGAGCAGTGGCCAGGGACGTGTCGCCAGCCAGCGCTGATGACAGATCGAGCAGACGAACGACTGCATCAGCGCATCGCGCTGCACCACGATCACGTCCGTCCCTCCGCACCGCGGACAGATTGGCCCGACCAGCGGGCATGCGCATCTGCCGCTAGCGGTGGACGGGGATGGGCCACAGCCCCATGATGAGGGGTGAGACACCGGCCGCAATCAACGCTCATGGGAGACTCCGCACGCGCGTGGCTACCGGAATCGTGCCGCTGCCCGGGTGGCTGGATTGGGCCGCGATTCAACCCATGCCCTCACTGCCTCCGGATTTCCGTCGGCGGCTGGGCGGAACTAACCGCCTGCACGGGAGACACGACGTTGTCTCGAGGACCGGACAACGCAAACGCCGTCTCCGATGGCTCGAAGACGGCGTCAGACGCTGCTGATTTCTTCAGGAAGGTTGGTGGACGGCAGGAGGATCGAACTCCTGACCTCCGCATTGCGAACGCGTTTTCGTTCTGAAACAGGGTAAACGGCCATCGATCATCAGAAACAGATTGCGCCTCTAGAATCAGTCACTTAGACTCGCATCGTCGGTCGGTGGCGTTCACGGTTGTTCGTGGCTGTGGATTGGCACTGCACCCCTAATGCACCCCCAGAGCGAGCGATGCGACTGAACCTCACCCAGACCGCGATCAAGAAACTGCCGGTGGTCGACGCCGACGTGTACGACAGCGAGTGTGACGGCCTGGTATTCCGCACACGCGCGAGCGGCAAGCACGCTTGGCGCGTCAATCTCGGCCGCGGGAAGTGGCTCACCCTCGGCGGGGCAGAGGTACCGCCCGCTAAAGCGCGTGACCTGGCACGAGCTGCTCGCGTGGAGAAAGCGAGCGGGGGCGACCCGATCGCGGAGAAGAAGCGGAAAAGCGCGTCGAGCCTCGCAGATTTCCTGACGAACCAGTACGAACCGTGGGCAGTGGCACACCTGCGGACCGGCGAGCAGACGTGCGAGCGCGTCCGGAAGTCCTTTGCTGACCTGCTCAGTAAGCCGATGGGCGAGATCGCACCCTTCGCGATCGAACGCTGGCGCGCGAAGCGGCACCGCGACGGCATCGCCGCGAGTACCACAAACCGCGACCTCGATTCACTCAGGGCTGTGCTTACGAAGGCAGTCGCGTGGGGCGCCTTGCCGTCGAGTCCGATGGGCGCTGTGAAGCGCGCGAAGCTCGACAACATCGGGCGTTTGCGTTACCTGTCGCAGTCCGAAGAGAAAGCCCTGAGAGCCGCTCTCGACGCTCGGGAACAGCAACGGCGGAAGGGACGCGCTTCGTTCAACGCGTGGCGCACGGCGCGCGGGTACCCGTCAATTCCGGACTTCCCCGGCCTCTACACCGACCACATGCAGCCCATAGTCCTGTTGGCCCTGAATACCGGCCTTCGGCGTGGCGAACTGCTCGGGCTTACCTGGGCCGATGTCGACCCAACAGGCGCACAGATTATTGTGCGAGGCTCCGAAGCCAAGAGCGGCCGGACGCGTCACTTGCCGTTAAACAGAGAAGCGTTGGCTGTGCTTCAGACGTGGCGCCCCGACGACGCGAAGGCGGACGGGTTCGTGTTCGCCGGCTCCAATGGTGAGCAGATGCAGAGCCTCAAGACTGCTTGGGGAAAGATCGCGAAAGCCGCGAAGCTCGACGGCTTCACGTTCCACGACCTGCGGCACACGTTCGCCTCGAAGCTCGTGCAGGCCGGCGTCGACCTGAACACGGTCCGCGAGTTACTCGGCCACGCTGATATCAAGATGACGCTTCGGTACGCCCATCTGGCTCCCGAGCACAAAGCGGCCGCGGTTGCGAAACTGGCGATCGCATGAGCAGGTCACGTAAAGCGCCGCGGCCCGTCATGGAGGCGAAGCGAATTGACGCCGTGACCACCGAGTACACAGATGGCATTGATGCCGTCCGCCGCTCATCGTTCCCGATGCAGCCGACCGACGCCGAGCGGGAAGCTATACGAGCAATCATCGCAAGCTGGCCGAGGGAGTGGACGTCTACGCTCGACGGAGCGATGAAGGAGATCGAAGACCGCTGGCAAGCGGAGCCTCAAACGCACAACCCCGCACCGATGTCGAAAGCAGCGTACAGAAGCGACATCCTCGGCAGGATTAAGTTTCTCAGGCGATTTGTTCAGAAGAACGCGGCTGATAACCTCGAGAGCATCATTGTGCTCGCCATTGAACTTGGCCGTCTGATTGAGGATGCGCGTTGGCGTTTTTCACGTGGCGACGACGTGCGGAAGGGGCAACGGGCGCGCACGGCGCAGCGTCTGGCGACTCAGGTCGCGGCGCAAGAGAAGCGACACGACCTCTCGGTATTCGATGCTGAAGTGGCACTTCAGCGCAAGAACCACCCTACTGAATCGGCCGGCCAAATCGCTGAAGCATTGTGGCGCGCAGACAAAGCTAGGCGCCGGAAAGACAGCGCGAATCACGGTGATGGTGGCCTTCTAGAACAGCCATTGCCTTCACGGGAAGCCTACAGGCACCGCGTCATCCGTTCACTCGCTCGCATCGCCCAGAAATAGTCGTTCGCCTCCGCCGGACCTGAACGACGCGGAGCTCCAAACTGGGGCTCATGCAGAGCGACACACTCTCACTCACCGCTACCAACGCGCTCCGGGAGCCAGACGCGGCCGCCTATGTCGGCCTCTCCCGTGCGTACCTCCGCCAAGCGCGAATGTACGGCCGCGGGCCGGCATTCGTACGTATCGGGCGCGCCGTCGTCTATCGCCGCGACGACCTCGAAGCCTTCCTCTCACAGCACCGCGTGGAAACGCGGAACCGCTAGAACCAGAACCAGACAAACGAACGCCCCGAAACCGCTGGAACGGCCGGGGCGTGACGAGAAACCGAATCGAGGAACCGATGCCGACTATACCGCGCCGCGAGCACTCAGACCACACCAAACACCACACCGGGCGAACCGTCTCCGAACTCGTGCCGGACCTCAACACCGACATCAGCGTCGACCGATTGCACCACCGAGACATCGGCATAATGACGCCAGAGCAGCGATGGGCTGAACGCTGGTTCATCGAGCGCGAACTCGCAAGCGCGATCTACAACCGACACCGGCCGACTGTGTTTCACGTCGATGCTCACGGGCATGTCCTCACCGATTTCGAGTGGCTCCGCGAGCGATTCACGCGACTCCGCGATCGAACGCGCCAGAGCGCGGCGGCATGACGGAGTTCACCTGGCGACCACGGGGCGGGCTGATTCAGCGCTACATAGACGTGTATCAGCCCACCACCGACGCACCGATTCAGTTTCACGTCTTCGTCTGCCTGACCACCATGGCGACGGCACTCGGCCGGCGCGTCTGGATTCGAGATGGGGCGCTGAATCTGTACCTGAACCTGTATTGCCTGCTGCTGGCGCCGTCCTCGCTCTACCGCAAGAGCACGACAGTCGGGCACGGGCAGGAACTGATTCACGATCTTGAGGCGCAGGCGGAGCGGGGTAAGAGCCTCCTGTTTCCCAACCAGTTCACGCCCGAGAGCTTCCTCGAAATCCTGAAGGAGCAGCCCGAGGGGCTACTCGTCATCGACGAGTTCCGCTCTTTCCTCGACGGCATGCGGCGCGACTACAACGCCGGGATGCGCGAACTGTTCATGTCGCTGTATGACGGCCGCGGCGTGCATCGGAAGATTCGATCCGCCGAGTTCCGCATCGAGAACCCGTGCGTGTCGATGTTGGGCGCGTGCGCCACGGCCTGGTTCACTGAAGCCATCAAGGCGGGCGAGATTCGATCAGGGTTCTACCCGCGCCTGCTCATGGTCACGGCGTGGAGCAAGAACACCTACCTGGCCCGCGGCGCCGCACCCGACCGGAATGCCCGTCACCTGCTGCTCGGCAAGTTCAACCAGCTGCGCGGCCTGCACGGCGAGATGGTACTCACACCCAAGCTCGAACAGTTTTTCGGAGATTGGTCGGTGCAGCGTCAGCGGGGCATCGAGGGGAGCGACTACGAAGCGGAGCTTGCCAGCTTCTACACCCGGCACGAACGCATCGTGCTGAAGCTCGCGGCGCTCATTCAACTGTCCGACGACCCGACACAGATGGAGATCAGCCAGATGGCGCTGGCAGACGCCATCAACCTCGTGACCTGGCTGCAGGCCGGTCTCGGTCGGCTGTTCTCGTCGGAGTTCACTTTCTCGAAGGATGACCAAGACAAACAGAAGCTCCTGCGGCTCATCGAGAAGAAGCCGGGCATCGCCCGGCGCGACCTGCTCCGGTTGTCGCATCAGATTGTCCGCGTCTTCGATCCGCTACTCGACACGCTGCTGCAGGAGGGGAGCGTCACCGGCACCAAGTCGGGGTACTTCCCGTCACCGTTGTCACAGGCTGTCACTCCTGCTGGCGTGACGCATCTTGCGGGAGATTCATTCAATGTTTCTCTCTAACACCACTCTCTGTCACACCGTCACTACCAACAGTAAGCAGTCACCCACCGAGCGGCCAGAGAGAACCCCTTGTGACAGCGTGACAGTGGTGACAGATGTGACGGCGACCGGGATGCTAGGCAAGAAATACAGAGTTTTCGACAGGGTAACCCGTGTCTGAGGACAACTCGCGCGCGGACGTTTTCAAAGGCTCCGAACTACCGACTAATTCGGCGCCGAAACCCTGCAAGCGCTGCGGCGCGGCGCTGCTGCCACCTGGCGCCGTTCGTCGCGGTCGACCGACCGCCTACTGCTCACCGGCCTGCAAGCGCGTGTCTGCCACCACGACCCGCACGGCCCGGCGCTGGGAGCGCTTGGCGAGGCTCTGGCGCAAGGTGGTACTCCCGGCGCCATCGAGGCGGCAGAGCGCTGTGAGGCCATAGCAGCGCGCTTGCTGAAGCCAACCCGGATGGCCGTTCTGAACTCGGGGCGGAGGAACGGGACATAGGGGCGGGTCAATCTTCCCCATCTGCCGAGGTGAAGACCGCCCCAGAGGTACACGCATCTTTTTCCAGCAAATGAGTTTCAACCATGGCAGGTAATCACCGCTCCGGTGGACGGAACCGGAAACCCACAGCGATGAAGGTCGTAGAAGGCACCTTCCGCAAAGACCGGCACGGCGACGAGGTGCAGGTACCGGCATCGTGGCCCGCACCTCCCGCGCACCTGAACGACCGCGAGCGGGCGCTCTGGACCGATCGTAGAGCAGCACTGCAAGACATGGGTGGCGCCGAGCGACTGGATCACCATCAACGGCGTTGTGTCGCTGATCGACCGGCTCCTGACCATCCAAGCAGCGCTCGCAACTGCCGACGTGGGCGCCGGGAAGCTGATGGCGATGGAGATCCGCATCTGGCGTGAGCTACGGGCCTTCGTCGGCCTGATGGGGCTGTCCCCCGTGGACCGCTCGCGGATGGCAGGCACGACGCCTACTAAACCGACCGGCGCCCTGTCACGATTCCTGAAGCCGTCGGAGAGCCGCTAGACGCTTCGCTGTCGCAGGGGGAACCCTGCTGATTTCCGGCCCATCTCAGAAGACGCGGAAGCATGGCGCGCTATCGCGCTCGGCGTCCGCGCAACTCTGCACCTGCGCGCCTCCGCTCTTAAGCACGCGAACCGAGAAGGTGTTCCCGTTGGAACACACAACGCTGTAGTAGGTGGCTTGATCGCGCTCGCCCTGCCGCACTTCCCGTGACACAGCCGGGCATGTATTCCCGGCCTCCTGGATGGTCGACTGCAAGTAGCTCGCGCCGCCAGTCGTTGACGATCTCGCGGTGGATCCACTCCGTAACGACTCAAACCCACCGAACATGCCGGCCACCACGGCGGAGAGCACCGCGCCAAGAAACGCGAGGATCAACACCGCTGGAATCGCCGCCAGCGCCCACTTCAGCATGAAGACCACCATCGAACCAAAAGGCATGTCGATGTCGGTGACGGTGACTCTCTGAGCGGGCGAAGACGTCTGGACCTCGGGCACGACACACCTCGATTCAGTTCAGCCTAAAGCAGCGCAATGGTCGGAGTGACTACCTACTGCGGCGAACGGGCACAGCGTAGCTTGTGGAGGGGAGGGAGGCAATCAGGCGGTGCAGCGTGCATCTGCTGCAGCCACATCAATGCGACGAAGCACCCCTAATGCACCCCTGAAACAGCAACGCCCGGCTTGTGGCCGGGCGTCATCGCCGTAAAGGATTGTGGTGCCTAAAGTTATCTGGTGGACGGCAGGAGGATCGAACTCCTGACCTCCGCATTGCGAACGCGGCGCTCTCCCAGCTGAGCTAGCCGCCCACTCTGACGCGGATCGACTTCGATCGCGACCCGCCGATTGTAACACGGCGTTTTCCGGAGCAGCAATGTCCAGGTGGAGCCGTTTGCTATAGTCGACGGCAGTGTCATCCATCAAACGAATCGGCGTGCTCACCGGCGGCGGCGACGCTCCCGGCCTGAATGCCGTGATCCGCGCGGTCGTCAAGTCAGCCTGCAACAGCGGTATCGAAGTGATCGGTCTCGAAGACAGTTTCGACGGCTTGATCGAAGCGGGCCGGTCGAGAGTCCTGACTCCGCACGACGTGCGCGGCATCATGCGGCTCGGCGGCACCATCCTCGGGACGGTCAATCGCGGCAACCCGTTCGCCCATCCGGTTGAAACCTCTGATGGCACCCGCGACTACTCCGACCGCGTCGTCGAAATGTTCGGGAGGATGGGGCTCGACGCACTGGTCTGCATCGGCGGGGACGGCACGCTGGGGCTTGCTTACCAGTTCCATCAGAAGGGCATTCCGCTCGTTGGCGTGCCCAAGACGATTGACAACGACATCGTCGGCACCACCAACTGCTTCGGGTTCGACACCGCGGTCGCCTTCGCCACTGACGCCATCGACCGCCTGCACACGACGGCCGAGGCGCACCGCCGAATCATCGTCGTCGAGGTGATGGGGCGGTATTCCGGCTGGATTGCGCTGCACGCCGGGGTGGCTGGCGGTGCCGACGCGATCCTCATCCCCGAGATGCCTTTCGACCTCAGCTCGGTCGCCGAAAAGCTGCGCGAGCGCGACCGGTGGGGCGCGCATTTCAGCATCGTCGTCGTTGCCGAGGGTGCCATGCCGATGGGCGGCAAGATCGCCCTTCTCGAGGAAGCAAGGGAAGGCCGTGTGGAGCGCCTCGGTGGGATCGGCGCCAAGGTGGCCGACACCCTCGGCCGCATGACCGGAAAGGAAACTCGCTCGGTGGTCCTCGGACATCTCCAACGCGGCGGCGCCCCGACGAGCTTCGATCGGATCCTCGCCACGCGCTTCGGCGGTAAGGCGGTCGAACTGATTCGGCAGGGCGACTTCGGCAAGATGGTGGCGTTCGCGCCCCCTGACATCGTCGGTCGTCCACTCGCGGACGTTGTCGGGAGGCAGCGCACCGTACCCCTCGACTCAGATACCCTGCTCACTGCCAAGGCCCTCGGCATCGCCTTCGGGGACTAGCGTACAGACGAAAGGCAGGAGCGCTCGCGCGCATCCTGCCTGTGTCACGTCGGAACGGCTCAGTGGCCGAGCAGTTCCGAGTCCTTCTTCTTTTGCAGTTCGTCGATCTTACCGATGAAGCCGTCCGTGAGCTTCTGCACCTCGTCGAGTCCCTTCTTCTCGTCGTCCTCGGAGATCGACGACTCCTTCAGGAACTTCTTGAGGCGATCGTTGGCATCGCGCCGGGCCTGGCGCACTTGATTGCGCCCTTCCTCGGACAGCCTGTGCACGAGCCGCGACATCTCCTTGCGGCGTTCCTCGGTGAGGGCCGGCAGTGGGATGCGCACCACCTTGCCGTCGTTGGCGGGGTTGAGCCCGAGGTCAGACGAGCGGATCGCCTTCTCGATGATGCCGAGCAACGACGGGTCGAATGGCTGCGCGACGATGAGCGTCGGCTCCGGGATTGACAGCCCGGCTACCTGGTTGAGCGGCATGCGCGAGCCGTAGGCTTCCACATGCACGTTGTCGAGGATGGTGACCGACGCGCGGCCCGTGCGCACGCCGGCGAGTTCGTGACGCACGTGCTCGAGGGTCGCGGTCATCCGCTTGTTCACGTCCGCGAAGAGTGTCTTGAGGTCGGCGGCGTCCATTACAGCGATGTCTCCGTTCGGGCTACGCCATGACGAGCGAACCTATCGGTTCGCCACTGACGGCGCGCTTGATGTTGCCGGGAGTGCGAAGGTTGAAGACCACGATGGGCAGCTTGTTGTCCATGCACAGGGAGATGGCGGTGGCGTCCATCACCTTCAGCCCCTGCTCGAGCACTTGCAGGTACGAGATGCGATCGTAGCGGGAAGCGTCCGGATGCTGCATGGGGTCGGCGTTGTAGATGCCGTCCACCTTGGTCCCCTTGAGGATGACATCAGCCTTGATCTCCATTGCGCGGAGGGCGGCGGCGGTGTCGGTGCTGAAGTAGGGGTTGCCGGTGCCGGCTCCGAAGACGACGACGCGGCCCTTCTCGAGATGGCGGATGGCGCGTCGGCGGATGAACGGTTCAGCGACGGCGCGCATTTCGATGGCCGTGACGACTCTCGTCACCACGCCCTGCTGCTCGAGCGCGTCCTGCAGCGCGAGCGCGTTGATGACCGTCGCGAGCATGCCCATGTAGTCGGCAGTCGCGCGGTCCATGCCGCGCGCGCTTGCGGCGACTCCGCGGAAGATGTTGCCGCCGCCGATCACGATGGCGGTCTCGATGCCCATGCCCTGAATCTCGCCGACGTCGGCGGCGATCTGTGTGGCTATGGCGGGATCGATGCCGTAGCTCTGCGCGCCCATCAGGGCTTCACCAGACAGCTTGAGGAGTACGCGTTTGTATGCGGGAACAGCCGGGCGAGTCACGGAGGAGATTATAGCGCGCCGCGAGGGAGCGCAGAGTGCGGAGGTGGGAAGGGAATCGCAGGTCGCAGGGCGACAGTCTCGAGTCGAGCCCGCACGTCATCAGTCAGGCGTTCGATCGCCGGCCGATGACGTGCGGACTGTTGCCTTGCGACTAGCGACTACGAAGTCGCCGTCTCGCCAACCTTGAGACGGGCGAAGCGCGTCACGCTGATGCTGGCACCGAGCGCCTTGTTCGCCGCCGCAATCACGTCGGCGACCGACAGCTTCGGATCGCGAATGGACGGCTGGTCGACCAGGACCACTTGCGAGTAGAAGCTTCCGAGCTTTCCCTCGACGATCTTCTCGATGACGTTCGCGGGCTTGCCCGAACCTTCCATCTGGCCGCGGTAAATCGCCTTCTCCTTCTCGAGCAGTTCGGCTGGCACTTCCGTGCGCGAGGCGTAGCCGGGGCTCGCGGCAGCAATCTGCATCGCGACTTCCTTTACCAGCGCGCCGAACTCGTCCTTCGCGGCAACCGCCGGCGTCACGCCGGAGAACTCGACCTGAACGCCAAGCTTGCCGCCGAGATGGATGTACTGGCCGACATAGCCCTGTCCGGCGTAGCGCACGAAGCGAGGCACGGCCATGTTCTCGCCGAGCTTGGCGATGGCGGCCGCCACGAGCGGGTGCACCGGACCATCGGGATTCTGGAGCCACGCGGCATCGGCGGCATCACCCTTCGCGTTGATCTCCGCGATGATGTTCCTGATCAACTGCTGGAAGTCGTCGGTGCGTGCGACGAAGTCCGACTCGCAGTTCACCTCGACGAGGACGCCGCCGGAGTTGTCGGCGGTGACAGCATTGCCGATCAGCCCTTCCGACGTGGCGCGGCCGGCCTTCTTCGCGGCGCTGGCGAGCCCCTTCTTGCGGAGGACCGTGTTGGCTGCCTCGAAGTCGCCGTTGGCTTCTTCGAGAGCCGCCTTGCAGTCCATCATGCCCGCGCCGGTCTGGTCGCGGAGCTTCTTCACTTCTGCTGCACTGATAGCCATGGTAAGTCTCGTACGAAAAAAACGCCGGCCCCCGTTGTGCGAAAGGCCGGCGTCGATAGGGATAGTCGAAACGCCAGACTACGCGGTCGCCGGGGCCGCCTCGCGGCGACGGGCCGGTCTGGCCGCGCGTTCGCCGCCGGCAGCGTCATCCGCGCCGTCGCGGGTGGCTTCCGCATCGACCGACTGCTTCATGTCGCGGCCGGAGATGATCGCGTCTGCAATGGCGCCGGCGAACAGACGGATGGAGCGCAGCGCATCGTCGTTGCCGGGGATGACGAAGTCGACCTGATCGGGGTCGGCGTTGGTGTCGACAATGCCGATGATCGGAATCTTCAGCTTGCGCGCCTCATCGACGGCAATCTGTTCCTTCTTGGTGTCGACGATGAAGATCGCGTCCGGCAGGCGCGACATGCCGCGGATACCTTCGAGGTTCTTCGTGAGCTTGCGACGCTCCTTCTCGTTGCGCGCAATCTCCTTCTTGGACAGCGTGTCGTAGCGGCCGTCGGTCACCATGGCTTCGAGATCGCGAAGGCGTCCGAGGCTCTTCTGGATCGTCGCGAAGTTGGTGAGGAGGCCACCGAGCCATCGCTCGTTCACGTAGAACATGCCGCACCGCTGCGATTCCTCAGCGATGACGTCCTGCGCCTGGCGCTTGGTGCCGACGAACAGAATCGTTCGGCCATCCGATGCCAGGTTCGTGACGAACTCTTCGGCGGTGTGGAACAGCTTGACCGTCTTGCCCAGGTCAAGGATGTAGATGCCGTTCCGTTCGCCGAAGATGTACTCCTTCATCTTCGGGTTCCAGCGCTTCGTCTGGTGGCCGAAGTGCACACCGGCCTCCAGCAGATCCTTCATCGCGATCGAGCTCAAATTATCTCCATCCTCTCGGTGATTTCAGATGAACACCAAAGCGACGGCAGGCCTGATGCGGACACATGGTTCGCACTCCGAAATCTGTGGTCTGCCGCCTCGTGAATTTGTGCCCGCCATCGCCGTGGCTCTGACGGGTCCGCAGAAGCGACTGCGCCGGCGGAAACTAGCGCTTGCTGAACTGGAAGCGCTTGCGCGCGCCAGCCATGCCGTACTTCTTGCGTTCCTTCGCCCGCGCATCGCGCGTGAGCATGCCTTCGTCCTTCAACGCCTTGCGCAACTCGAGGTTGTACTCGACCAGCGCCCGAGAAATGCCGAGGCGAACCGCACCGGCCTGGCCCGACACGCCGCCGCCTTCAACGGTGGCGAGAATGTCGAACTTCTCGGTGTTCTCGGTGATGACCAGCGGCCGCCGGATCTGGGTGCGGAGCGCTTCGGTGGGGAAGAAGCCTTCGAACGTGCGGTAGTTGATGGTGATCGACCCGGTGCCGGGACGAAGGAATACGCGGGCCGTCGACGTCTTGCGGCGCCCGGTGCCGTAGTACTGAACTGCTGCCACGTTACGCGACCTCGAGCTTGGTGGGTTTCTGCGCCGCGTGCGGGTGATCCGGACCGGCGTACACTTTCAGCTTCCGATACATCGCCTCGCCCATCTTGGTTTTCGGGAGCATGCCGCGCACGGCCTCCTCGATCAGACGTTCGGGACGCTTCGCACGCACGACGCGCGCACGCTCCTCGCGCAGACCACCCTCATAGCCCGAGTGCTGGCGATAAATCTTCTGATCTTCCTTGCGGCCGGTCAGCTTCACCGTCTTGGCATTGACCACCACGATGTGATCGCCGGTATCGATGAAAGGCGTGTAGGTCGCCTTGTGCTTGCCCTGCAGCAGGCGGGCAGCGACGGTGGCGATGCGGCCGAGCACCTGGCCATTGGCGTCGATGACGTGCCACTTGCTGTTCTCAGTGGCCTGCTGCGCGTTAGCGATAAACGTAGACATCCTTCAGTTTCCCGCGGGCATGACAGCACACCGCAGCTGCTCAGCCCGAATACGACCGATGTTGTGGGAAGTCCCGCCCGTGGAGCACTTCACTTCGCTGACTTGCACCGGTTCGGCGGGTCCAGGCAACGGCAAACCCAAATTCTACGAGCCGTTTGCAGCGGTGTCAACACTCAACTGGGTACAAACACAGGGGTTAGACGTCCATCATGCCTTCGACTGTAGCTCCCGATAAGAGCAGGTGAGTGAGCTGAACCGGAACACACGGCCACGCCTACTCATCGGAATTGTAAGTGGCAGACGGAATTCGTAATCGGGCGACAGCGAGCGAGCGGGCAACGGCTCGCAGAACTTGCCGCTTTCACGCCCATAAACGCAGAAATCCTCAGGAAATCCCGTGGTACCACGTTTGCCATTAGCTGATGCGTCGCCACTGAACGAGAGCTGAACACCATGCTTGGTTTTGGAAAACCCAAATCGGTCGTCGGTCTGGACGTTGGGTCGAGCGCCGTCAAGGCCGTCGAGCTCAGGGCTGTCGGGAAGGGGTGGCGCGTCGTCGCCATCGCCTCGGAGCCGGTCCCGCCAGACAGCATCGTCGACGGCGCCATCATCGACGCTGGGGCCGTGGCTGATGCGATCAAGCGCCTGTTCGGCAACAAGGCGTTCAAGACGAGGGAAGTCGCGGCGTCGCTCTCGGGCAACGCGGTCATTGTGAAGAAGATCAGTCTGCCGGTCATGACTCAACAGGAGCTGGCCGAGTCGATTTACTGGGAAGCGGAACAGTACATCCCCTTCGACATTCAGGACGTCAATCTCGACTATCAGGTGCTCGAGCCCGGTACCGCGGCTGATGCCCGCGGCTCGATGGACGTGCTCCTCGTCGCCGCCAAGAAGGAAAAGATCGCCGACTACATGAGCGTCATCACGCAGGCTGGCCGGCAGGCCGTGGTGGTGGACGTGGATGCCTTCGCCCTGCAGAACGCCTACGAGGCGAACTACGGCTCGGAGAACGGCATCGTCGTGCTGCTCAACTGCGGCGCCAGCGCAACGAACGTCAACATCATCGCCAATGGCCAATCGCTCTTCACGCGCGACCTGTCGCTGGGCGGCAACGCCTATACCGAGGCCGTGCAACGGGAACTGAACCTCCCGTTCGATGCGGCCGAGCAGGCCAAGCAGGGGGTCCCGATCGAAGGGCACACCTACGACGACGTGAAGCCTGTGCTGCACGCCGTCACCGAGAACCTGCTGCTCGAAATCCAGAAAACATTCGACTTCTTCCGTGCCACCGCTCTGTCGGACCGCATCGACCGCGTGGTGCTCAGCGGCGGCGGGTCCGCGGTCGATGGCTTACCGGAGGCGCTCGCCGATCGCTTTGCCATTCCGGTCGAGCACTTCGATCCGTTCCGCCAGGTCGCGTTCGACAAGCCACCTGCTGGTGGAGTTGGTGACCTGGCCGCGACGGCTGCGGTCGCCGTGGGCCTCGCGCTCAGAAGGGCGGGCGACCGGTGATCAAGATCAACCTCCTCGCGACCGACCGCAAGGTCGCCAAGAGCAAGGTCGCCTTCGATCCCTCCAGGCAGATCGCCGCGATTTGCGGCGGCATCCTCATGCTGGCATGCATGGCCGTCGGCTGGCGCTACTGGCTGGTGGGCCGCGCCTCAGCGGCGGTCGATGCCCAGATCGCGACCGCGCAGCAGGAAACCCAGCGGTTGCATGGCGTCATCACCCAGGTGCAGCAGTTCGAACAGCGCAAGGCGCAGTTGCAGCAGCGGGTGACCCTGATCGAGCAGCTCCGAAAGGAGCAGATCGGGCCGGTGCACATGCTCGATCAGATCAGTCTGGCCCTGCCGACATCCCTGTGGCTCACCGAGATGAAGCAGACCGGAATGCCCAACGAGGTGCTCATCGACGGCCGTTCGCTCTCGCTGACCGGCCTGTCGGACTTCGTCGGCAACCTCGAACGCTCCGGGTACTTCCAGAAGTCGGTCGAGATCGTGAGCAGCACGACCGACACCAGCGGCGGACCGCAGGGTGAAGTGATCAAGTTCCAGATCAAGGGAGTGTTCAAGGGGCCTGGCGACGTGGAAGTCGTCAAGACAGCTGACGCGACGGGTCCCAAGGGCCAGCAGCTAAAGCCGAAGAGTTGAATCCCCGATACCGCAGGTAGCGCAGGCATTTCATGGATATCAGTCTCACCAAACTCCCGTGGTACGCGCAGATCGGCGCCTTCGTCGCACTCAGCGTCGTTGGAGTCGGGATGTTCTACTACTACTGCGAGATGCCCGCCCGCGCGGATGTCGCCACCCGCGAAGTCACCCTCAAGGCGCTCCGGGCGGACGTCACCAAGGGACAGGCAACCGAGAAGAAGCTGCCGCAGTTCCGCGCGCAGGTCGAGGAGCTCGAGGACCGGCTTTCGAGCCTGAGCGAAGTGCTGCCGGAGGAGAAGGACGGCGCCGAACTGCTGCGGCAGATGCAGGCGACCGCCGTCCAGTCGAACCTCGTCATCAAATCATTCAAGCCGTCTGCGCCGGTCACCAAGCAACTGCACTCCGAGTGGCCGATCAGCCTCGAGCTGGACGGCACGTATCACAACCTCGCACAGTTCTTCGACCGGCTCGGCAAGTTCGCGCGCATCGTGAACATCACCAACCTCTCGGTCAAGGGACGCGAGAAAGGCGACGGCCGCGCCACGATTACGGCGAGCTGCGTCGCTACGACCTTCGTGCTGCTCGACAAGCCGGCGCCGAAGAAGGGTAAGGCCGCACCCGCGGCCAAGACCGCCGCGAAGAAGGTGGCCTGACATGCGCCCTACCGCGCTTGTCTTCGTTCTGGCCGCGGCTGCTGCGTGGTCGGCACCCTCGGTCTCGGCGCAATCGGCACCGGCCCCGCCGAAGGCCGAGTCGCAGCCCGCCGCTCCTTTCAACTACGACGCCGAGGGGCGCCGCGACCCGTTCCTGAGCCTCACCGGCGGCGGAACCGGCAGCGACGCCAAGGCGCTCCCGAAGCCAACTGCCGCGGGCATTGCCGGCATTCGGGTCGATGAACTGTCAGTCCGCGGGGTCATGCAGAGCCGGGAGCGGCTCGTGGCGATGGTTCAGGGACCTGACAACCGGACGTATCTCATTCACCAGGGCGACAAGCTCGCGGATGGCGTGGTGAAAAGCATCACGCCGCACGGACTTGTGCTGGTTCAGGACGTCAGCGATCCGCGCGCGAAGGAAAAAACGCGCGATGTGCGGAAGCGGCTGCGATCGCCTGAGGACGAGAAGGAGTGACTGTGACGAGGGGCGTGGCTCTCTCCCTGGTCGTGATGCTGGCGACCTCCGCGAGTACGTTGTCGCGGGCCGCAGGCACGACGACAACCATCCCGGGCGCGAAGCTCACGACGATTACGTCGCGAGGGGATGCGCGCAGCGCAACGCTGGTGATCGAAGCGACCGAGCCGGTGCCGTACGTGGCGACGCGTCCCGATCCGCTCACGGTGGTCGTCGACTTCCGCAACGTCGCCACGGGCAACCTGGCGGCATCCAGCGCGCGCCTTGCCGGCCCCATTGCATCCGTGGACATCGAGTCCGCCGAGTCGATGGGTTCTCCGGTGTCGCGGGTGCGCATCGGCCTGACCCAACCGGTGGCTCATCATGTGCGGGCCGACCGGAACCGGGTGCTGATCAACTTCGACCGCATGGCTGATTCGAGCGTGCCAGCTGTGGCACCGCCCGTCTCGCGCCAGGCGACACAGTCGATCGTCCAGACGGGGGTCGACGCGGTCGTTGCCCTCGGCTTGTCA
Organism: uncultured Acidobacteriota bacterium; assembly: GCA_963722395.1. Taxonomy (GTDB): domain Bacteria; phylum Acidobacteriota; class Vicinamibacteria; order Vicinamibacterales; family CAVVIG01; genus CAVVIG01. The sequence continues at coordinate 874,096 of CAVRLS010000004.1, forward strand.
AACCCGGCGGGTGTGCCGAAGGCTGGCGCCCAGCAGCTGCTCGCGTCCGGGTCACAGGCCCCCCAGGCGCCGGCCACGGCGGCGCCGCTGTCGAACGCGCAGCGTCCCGGCCGTTCCTACAGCGGCAACCCGGTCAGTCTCGACTTCCAGCAGGCCGACCTGCGGGCCGTGCTGCGGGTCTTCGCTGAAATCAGCGGCCTCAACATTGTCATCGATCCTGCCGTGAAGGGGACCGTCGACGTCGCGCTTCGCGACGTGCCGTGGGACCAGGCGCTCGACATCATTCTGCGCGCCAACAAGCTCGGCTACATGGTCGACGGCACGGTGGTGCGCATCGCGCCGCTCTCGACGCTGTCCGACGAAGAGAGTCAGCGGCGCAAGCTCGCTGACGAGCAGGCGCTGGCCGGCGACCTGAAGGTGCTGACCCGCATGCTCAGTTATGCGCGCGCCGAGGAACTGCAGGCGCTGCTTACCAAGAGCGTCCTCTCGAAGCGCGGCAGCGTGCAGGTCGATCAGCGGACCAACACCATCATCATCAGCGACCTGCCGGAGCAACTCGAGGCGGCCGGCGCGCTCATCTCTACGCTCGACACCGCGCAGCCGCAGGTGGAGATCGAGGCGCGGATCATTCAAACGACAAAGACGTTCGCGCGTGCCCTGGGCGTGCAGTGGGGCTCTACTGGTCGGGTCGACGCCGCACTGGGCAACACGACCAACCTGGCGTTCCCCAACAACGGCAGCCTGACCAGCACCGCCAACCTCGCGGTCGGCGCGGCCACCAGCGGCATCGGCCTCGCGCTCGGCTCCGTGAACGGCGCCTTCAACCTCGATGTCGCGCTCAGCGCCCTCGAGTCGTCCGGCAACGGGCGGATCCTGTCGACTCCGAAGGTCACGACCCTCAATAACGTCGAGGCCGAGGTTACGCAGGGCGTCCAGATTCCGCTGCAGACGATTGCGAACAACACGGTAACTGTCACGTTCAAGGACGCCGCGCTCACGCTGAAGGTCACGCCGCAGATCACCGCGGCCGGCACCGTCATCATGAAGGTGGCCCTCGAGAACGCCACCCCCGATTTCGCCAAGGCGGCAGGCCCGGCGGCCATTCCGCCCATCAACACGCAGCGCGCACTGACCACGCTCCTGGTGAACGACAACCAGACGAGCGTCATCGGCGGCATCTACACGAGCGCACTGCAGAACTCCTCGGACCGCACCCCGGGGCTCGGCCAGATCCCGCTGCTGAACTGGCTGTTCAAACGCGAGCGCATTGATGACGAGAGCCGCGAACTGCTCATCTTCATCACGCCGCGCATCATCAAGGGCTGACGCGACATGAACGCCATGCGCTACTTCAACAGACTCGCTGTCCTCGCGGCGCTCGGCGCCGTCACCGCCTCGTGCGGCGACGTCGCTCGCAGCGGTCGCGCCCCGGTCTTCCTGGTTATCGCCTCGATGGGGGCCTCCTCCGGTGGCGCCACCGGCGGGCCGGTGTCCGGCTTCCTGCAGTCCGACGTGCAGCGCCTCGTCACGACGCCGGCGCCCTGCACGGCCACCGCGCCCTGCGCCACCACCTTCAGCGACAACGGCACCGCGACGTTTCATCTGGCGCTGAAGGACATCGGCAGCGTCGCCAGCCCGGCCTCGCCGAGCAGCAACAACCAGGTCACCATCACGCGCTATCGCATCAACTACCGGCGCGCTGACGGCCGCAACACCCCGGGCGTCGACGTGCCCTACGGCTTCGACGGCGGCGGGACGGTCACGGTGCCAGCGTCGGGGACCGCCAGCCTCGGATTCGAGCTCGTGCGTCACGCGGCGAAGGCCGAGGCACCGCTGGTGCAACTCATCACCAACCCCACCATCATCACCACCATCGCGGAAGTGACGTTCTACGGCAAGGACCTCGTCGGCAACGAGATCCAGGCCAGCGGGAACATCCAGGTGGATTTCGGCAACTTCGCAGATCGGTAACGACCATGAAGGGGATCACGCTCTCGCTCGCCTGTCTGGCCGCTGTCGTCGTGTCCGGGTGCACCGTGCACCAGACGGAGGCGCCAGGCCTGACCGGCCCATCCGAGTTCGCCGTGGCGGTGAACATGGCGGCCACGCCAGATACCTTGTTCTCCGGCGGCCAGCAGCAGGCCTCGGTCTCGCTGCAGACGCGCGACGTAAACGGCGCGCCCAAGGCAGGGCAGACCTTCCGTCTGTCCACGGTGGTGAGCGGCGCAAACGTCGCCTATGGCACCCTGTCGACCCAGACGGTCGTGACCGGTGCCGACGGCCGCGCCGTAGCCATCTACACGATGCCGGAATTCACGCCCTTCGACGCCGGCACGCCCGCACGGACGGTGTCGGTGGTCGCCGTGCCCATTGGCACCGACTACGCCACAGCGGTGCCTCACAGTGTTGCCCTGCTGGTGGTGCCACCCCCGGTGCCCACGAGCGTGAAGGGAAGTCCGACGGCCGCGCTCCTGGCGTCGACCGTCAACGCGAAGGTGGGGCAGCTCGTCACCTTCGATGGATTGGGCAGTGCCGCCGAGTCCGGGCACTCCATTGTTCTCTTCTACTGGAACTTCGGCGACAACCTGTTCAACGAAGAGCACGGTTCCGATGCATCGCACGTGTTCGCGTCGCCCGGCACGTACACCGTCGTGCTCGGCGTTCAGGATGACATCGGCCGCGTCGGCAGCTCCTACAAGACAATTGTCGTAACCAACTGATTCGCGCACAATCGGGTGCAGATGCCCGACGCCTCCCGCATCGACGAACTTCGGCGCAGGGTCCTCAAGGACCGTGCGTCGATTGCCTTCGCGCAGCTCGGTGAAGAATATCGGCGCGCCGGCCAGCTGGTCGACGCGGTCGCCACCTGCCGTACCGGTCTCACCACCCATCCCGATTACGTCTCGGCGCGCGTCACCCTTGGCCGCGCGCTGCTGGCGCTCGGTCGCCTCGATGAGGCCATCGCGGAGCTGCGCCACGTGCTGACGACGGCCCCCGAGAACCTCGCCGCCAGCCGCAGTCTCGCCGACGCGCTGCGTCAGCAGGGAAGGCTCGGTGAAGCGTTGCCCCACTACGTCGACGCCCTGGCGCTCGCCCCAACCGACCCCGATCTCGAACGCAGCATTTCCGACACGCGGAAGACGCTTGCGGCCGCCGCCGAGCCGAACGCCGAGCGTGCACGCGATCGGTCCACTGTCAGCGCCCTCGCGCGCTGGCTCGAGGCCATTCATGCCGCACGCACCGTCAGACCTTCTTAGCCGCCGGCACGCGACCATCCGGACCGCAATGGCCGGCGCCGGGCTCGATGCACTGGTGGTCTTCTCCTTGCCGAACGTCACCTGGCTCACCAACTTCGTTGGCAGCGCGGCCATCATCGTGCTCACCCAGGAACGCCTCCTCTTCGTGACCGACTCGCGCTACGTCGCGGCCGTCTCGGCCATGGCGGGGGCGAGCCACGAATGCCCAGGGCTCGAACTGATTGCGGTTGATGGCTCCTACGACCCGACACTGGCCGCCCTGATTCTCAGCCGCGGCTTCGGCCGCGTCGGATTCGAGGCGGCGCATCTCACCGTCAGCCGCTTCCAGTGGCTTGAACAGGCGTTGGCAGGTGCCGCGTCCGCGCCGGCGCTGGTCCCGGCTGGCACCCTCATCGAAGCGGCGCGCAGCGTCAAGGACGTCTATGAGATCGCCCTCTTCCACACTGCGGGCGCCATGCTGTCCGAGGTCACGCGTGCAGTGCTGGCAGGCATTCCGCGCGCCGGAATGACCGAGCGGGACGTAGCCTTCGCCATCGACGCGCTCATCAGGAACATCGGCTTCGAGAAGCCGGCCTTTGAGACCATCGTCGCGTCCGGGCCGAATGCCGCGCTTCCGCACGCCAGACCATCGAATCGAAAATTGGGCGAAGGCGACCTCGTGGTGCTGGACTTCGGAGGCGTCTACGACTCATACTGCGTTGACCTTACCCGGACGGTGGTCGTCGGCTCAGCTTCGGCTCGTGCACGCGATGTGCACGACACCGTGCGTGAGGCTCACGACCGCGCGGTTGAGGCGGTGGCTCCAGGCGTATCACGCTTTGCCATCGACGCGGCCGCGCGAGACGTTCTGGTGGCGGCGGGAATGGGAGCGGCATTCGGTCACGGAACGGGACATGGTCTCGGGATCGACATTCACGAAGAACCGCGCATCGCGAAGCGGGGGCCGAACGTGGATACGAGCCGCGAGACAGTAACTCCGGGAATGGTCTTCACCATCGAACCCGGCGCCTACTTTCCGGGCTGGGGCGGGGTTCGAATCGAGGACGATGTGCTGGTGACGGAGAGCGGGGTGGACATGCTCACCCAGGCGCCGACGGAACTGATCACGGTCTGACCCGAAACGGCGCGATTCGAACGTCTAACAATTCTGACTTCTAACCTCTGATCTCACTGCTTCCCTTTCTTCCCGATGGATTTCGACCAGCTCAAACAGATTCTCGACCTTGTGCGTGAGCACGAGTTGTCGGAGTTCGAAGTCGAACAGGACGGCCTCCGGCTCAAGATCCGGAAGGACTCGTCCGGCGCCTTCGTCCAGGTCCCGGTGCAGCACGTGCACGCACCTGCCACTCCTGCGCACGCCGCTCCACCGGCATCCGCAGGAGCGTCCGCGCCGGTCGGCAACACGGAGGTCGACGTCGAACTTGCCGTCGTGAAGTCCCCCATTGTCGGCACCTTCTATCGCTCGGCCGAACCGGGCGCCGCCGCCTTTGCCGACGTCGGCACGGTCGTGAAGAAGGGGCAGGTTCTCTGCATCATCGAGGCGATGAAGCTGATGAACGAGATCGACTCCGAGTACGAAGGCGAGATCGTCAACGTCTACGTCGAGAACGGCCAGCCGGTGCAGTACGGCGAGCGCCTGTTCGCCATCCGCACAAAGTAGATGTTCAAGAAGATCCTGATAGCCAACCGCGGCGAAGTGGCGATGCGTATCATCTACGCGTGCCGTGAACTCGGTATCAAGACCGTTGCGGTCTATTCCGAGGCCGACGAGAATTCGCTGCACGTGCGGTTTGCCGATGAGGACGTCTGCATCGGCCCGGCGCGCAGCGCGGACAGCTACCTGAACGTGCCGGCCGTCATCAGCGCGGCCGAAGTCACCGGCGCTGACGCCATCCATCCCGGCTACGGCTTCCTTTCGGAAAGCGCCTACCTGGCGGAAGTCTGCGAAGCCTGCCACATCAAGTTCATCGGTCCCGACCCGCAGGTCATTCGCCTGATGGGCGACAAGGCGCGCGCGCGTCGGGTCATGAAGAAGGCGGGCGTGCCGATCCTGCCGGGCAGCGACGGACCGATCGACAGTGAAGAGCGGGCGCTCAAGCTGGCAAAGGACATCGGTTACCCGGTCATTGTCAAGGCCACCAATGGTGGCGGCGGCCGCGGCATGCGTGTGGTTCGTGCGGCCGGCGAGCTCGTGCAGGCGGTGAAGACCGCACAGCGCGAAGCCGAGGCGGCGTTCGGCGTCGGTGACGTCTACATCGAGAAATACGTCGAGTCGCCGCGCCACATCGAGTTCCAGATCCTCGGCGACACCCACGGCAATGTCGTCCACCTCGGCGAGCGCGAATGCTCCATCCAGCGGCGCCACCAGAAGCTGCTCGAGGAGTCGCCGTCGCCGGCCCTCACCGAAAAGATGCGCCGCAAGATGGGCAGCATCGTCATCGACGCGGCGCGCGCGGTGCACTACACGAATGCCGGGACGTTCGAGTTCCTGATGGACCCGCAGGGGAACTTCTACTTCATGGAGGCGAACACGCGGCTCCAGGTGGAGCACCCCGTCACCGAAATGGTGACCGGCATCGACATCGTCAAGGAACAGATTCGCATCGCGGCCGGCGCGAAGCTCGGATTCAAGCAGAGCGAGGTGGTCTTCACCGGCCACTCGATCGAGTGCCGCATCAACGCCGAAGATCCCGACACGTTCGTGCCGTCACCCGGGCTCATCCGGGTCTTCAGCGTTCCTGGCGGACCGGGCGTGCGCGTCGAGACCTTCGCGCACAACGACTGCACCATCACGCCGTACTACGATTCGATGATCGCCAAGCTCATCGTGCATGGCCGCGACCGCGCCGAGGCCATCGCCCGCATGAAGCGCACCCTGGAGATGACGGTGATCGAAGGGATCAAGACCAGTATCCCGCTGCACCTGAAGGTGCTGGGCGATCCCGACTTCGTTGCCGGCAAGGTGAGCACGTCGTTCATGGAGCGCTACACCGTGGCGCGACCAGCCGGCCGGCTCGCCGAGGCGGTCTGATCGCGCCGGTGTTCCCGCGGCTCTACGCGGTGTGCGACGCCGATGTCTGCGCGCGGGCCGGATGGACCCTTCCCGAATACGCCTCCGCCCTCATGGACGGCGGCGTCACCCTGCTGCAGATCAGAGCCAAGCACGCCGCGTCGCGCGAGTTCCTCGCCGCGACCGAAGCTGTGCTGGTGCGTGCCCTGCCGCACGCGGCGACGGTCATCGTCAACGACCGCGCCGACGTCGCTCGTCTGGCGAACGCCGCCGGCGTGCACGTCGGTCAGGACGATCTCGCGCCTGCTGACGTCCGTCGCGTGATCGGGGCGGACGCTGTGCTCGGGTTATCGACGCACACCGGCGGGCAGCTGGCAGCAGCGATTCGTGAGCCGGTGACCTACGTCGCCATCGGACCGGTCTTCGGCACGACGACGAAGCAGACCGGCTACGACGCCGCCGGGCTCGAACTCGTCCGCGAGGCTTGTGCCGTCGCGTCGCCCGCGGGACTGCCGGTCGTGGCGATCGGCGGCATCACGTTGGAACGCGCATCTGACGTAATTGTCGCGGGAGCCGCCTGCGTGGCCGTCATCACCGACCTCCTTGTCACGGGCGATCCGGCGGCGCGCGCACGCGCCTTTCTCGACCGACTCTCACGCGTATAATCGCCATGAATCCAAGCGCATTCCGCGGCTGGTAGGAAGGCACCAGGTGGCAGGTTCATTGTTCCGGACGAAGTCCATCGATCGGCTGATGGCCGATCATCATGGAGGCGAGATCCAGTTGAAGCGGACACTGGGTCCTGTCGCGTTGGTGGCGCTCGGCATCGGTGCGGTCATCGGCGCGGGGCTGTTCGTGAGAACCGCCGCGGCAATCGCTGAACGGTCCGGACCGTCGGTCACGCTGGCGTTCATGATCGCGGGGCTCGGGTGTGCGTTCGCCGGACTCTGCTACGCCGAGTTCGCGTCGATGATTCCAATCGCTGGCAGCGCCTACACCTACTCGTACGCGACGATGGGTGAACTGGTCGCCTGGATTATTGGCTGGGACCTCTGCCTCGAGTATGCCGTCGGCGCCGCGACGGTCGCCATCGCGTGGAGCGAGTACTTCAACAAGGTGCTCGAATACGTCGGCCTCCAGGTGCCGTACCAATGGAGTCACTCGCCGTTCGAGATGGCGGCGGCGACGGGTGTCCAGGGCATCATGAACGTACCGGCGCTGGTCATCCTGCTGCTGCTTTCACTTCTGCTGGCGCGCGGCATTGCCGAATCGGCGTTCGTGAACGCGCTCATCGTGGTGACGAAGGTTGCGATTGTCGTCGCCGTCATCGTGCTCGGCTGGGGCTTCATCAACCCGGCGAACCACACCCCGTACATCCCCGAGGCCAGTACCTTCACGACGCCGGAAGGGGTCACGCATGCGTACGGCGGCATCATGGGCATTCTCGGAGCCGCCGGCGTCGTGTTCTTTGCCTTCATCGGTTTCGACGCCGTCTCCACTGCCGCACAGGAAGCCAAGGACCCGAAGCGGGACATGCCCATCGGCATCCTCGGGTCGCTGGTGGTCTGCACGCTCCTCTACGTGCTGTTCGCGCATGTGCTGAGCGGACTGGCGCCCGTCGAGTTCTTCCGCACCGCCGGCAAGGAGGCGTCGGTCAGCCAGGCCATCAATGACTTCATGCCAGGCTACGAGTGGCTGGGGAAGTTCGTCACCGTGGCGATTCTGGCTGGCTTCTCGTCGGTCATTCTCGTCATGCTGCTCGGCCAGTCGCGGGTGTTCTTCTCGATGAGCAAGGACGGTCTGGTGCCGAAAGTTTTTTCGGAACTGCACCCGCTATACCGCACGCCCTATAAGGCCAACATGCTGTTCTTCGTGCTGACCGGCCTCTTTGGCGGCTTCGTGCCGGGTAACATCGTCGGCGAGATGACGAGCATCGGGACCCTCTTTGCATTCATGCTCGTGTGCGCCGGCGTGTGGATCATGCGGATCCGGCGGCCGGATCTGAAGCGTGGCTTCACCGTGCCGGCGCTGCCGTTCGTTGCGATTGCAGGCATTGTGGTGTGCGGCGCGATGATCTACGGCCTCGGCTGGACCAACTGGCTGCGGCTCATTGCGTGGCTGGCGCTCGGCCTGGTGATCTACTTCGCCTACGGCAAGCGTCACAGCCAACTCGAAGGCGTCGCCTAGCAGGGCGCCGCGCCCGACCGCCGACGTGTCAATCCCAGAGAAGGACGATCCGCCCATCCTGCGCGCCCAGGGCCCGGTATTTGCCGTGGCCCTGCTCGCGGCCGTCGTGCTGTCAGGCACCGTCGGATACATGGTGATCGAGGGGTGGAGTGCGTGGGACGCGTTCTACATGTCGGCGATCACCGTCACCACGGTCGGCTATCGCGAGGTCCACGATCTGTCCTTCTACGGCCAGGTGTGGACGGTGCTGCTGCTCTTCAGCGGCGTCGGATCGGCTCTCTACGTGTTCACCCTCCTCGCCACGGTCGTGGTCGAAGGAGGGCTGCCGCAGCGCTTCCAGAAACGTCGCCAGGCCAAGATGCTTACCCTGATCAAGGATCACTTCATCGTCTGCGGCTACGGGCGCATCGGCAGCATCATTGCCGCGCAGCTACGGCAGCAGAACGTCCCGTTCGTCATCATCGAGCGCGACCCGGCACGCCTGCAGGCCGCGATGATGGACGGCATTCTCGCGGTGCAGGCTGATGCCAGCCATGAGGATGTGCTGAAGCGCGTCGGCATCGAGACGGCGCGCGGCCTGATCGCGGCAGTCGGCACCGACGCAGAGAATGTCTACACCGTGCTCAGTGCCCGCGTGCTGCGGCCGGACCTGTTCATCATCGGCCGCGCCGAAGGTGAGGATGCGACGCGAAAGCTGCTGCGGGCCGGGGCCAACCGTGTCGTGTCGCCGTATCAGATCGGCGCGGTGCAGATGGCCCAGACGGCAATCCGCCCCGCGGTGGTCGACTTCATGACCCTCGCCACGAGTTCCGACAACCTCGAGCTGGCGATGGAGGAGATCACAGTGCTGGCAACCTCGTCGCTCGTCAGCAAGTCGCTGCTCGATGCGAATCTGCGCCAGCGCTTCGGTGTGATCGTCGTCGCAATTCAGCGCGAGGACCGCCGCATGGACTTCAACCCCGAGCCGGACACCGCGATCTGGGCCGGGGATAAACTCGTCGTGCTCGGGCGGCCGCACTCGCTGCGCCGGCTCGAGGTGGAGGCTGCTGAGTAATGCCTGCTCGTGTACTGGATGGAACCCCGGTCGGTCTGGCCATTCGGGCAGACGTCCGTCCCGACGTCGAGGCCTTTACACGCGAGGCCGGGCGGCCACCCGGCATTGCGCTGGTGCTGGTCGGCAACGACGGCGGATCGGAACTCTACGTCGGCAGCAAGCTGAAGTCGGCCAGCGAGAGCGGCATCCGCGCCGACCTCGAGCGTCTGCCTGCCACGGCGAGCATCGATGACTTGCTGCAGCTGGTCGAGCGGCTGAACAGGAGTGAGGTGCACGACGGCATCCTGGTGCAGTCGCCGCTGCCGAAGGCGATGGGTCCCGACGCCGAGCGCCGCGTGTTCGACGCGATCGATCCAGCCAAGGACGTCGATGGTTTCCACCCGACGAACGTCGGCCGCCTCGTGCAGGGCCGCGCCACGCTCGTGGCCTGCACGCCGTCGGGCGTCATCGAACTGCTCGAGCGTGCCGGGATCGAGATCGCCGGCAGGCGCGCCGTGGTCATCGGCCGCAGTGACATCGTTGGCAAGCCGATGGCGTTGCTGCTGCTGAACCGGCACGCCACCGTCACCATCTGCCACTCGCGCACGCGCGACCTCGCTGGCGTCTGCCGTGAAGCGGACATCCTCGTCGCGGCGCTCGGCCGGCCGGCCTTCGTCACGCAGGCGTTCGTCAAGCCAGGCGCGACCGTCATCGATGTCGGCACCACGCCCGTATCCGATCGAGCCGTGGTCGAAGCGCTGTTCCCGCCGGGACATCGCCGTCACTCGGCCTTCGAGAAGCGAGGTAGCCTGGTGCTCGGCGACGTGCACCCGTCCGTAGAGGAGACCGCCGGGGCGCTGACGCCGGTGCCGGGAGGCGTCGGCCCGCTCACCATCGCCATGCTCCTCAGGAACACCGTGCGCGCCGCCCAGGAACGGCTGCGCGCCAGCAAGGGCTGACGTGCTGAGGGTGGCGCTCACCGGCGGCATCGCCACCGGAAAGACCTGGGTCCTGCAGCGCCTGCAGCAACTCGGCGTCCCATGCCTCGACGCCGATGCCCTGGCGCACGGCGTCATGGCGCCGGGCACCGAGGCGACGGCCGCCATTGCCGAGCGCTTCGGCGGGGTGCTCGATGCCGATGGTGCGGTGGATCGCGTGAAGCTCGGGCCCGTCGTCTTCGCCGATCCATCGGCGCGCCGCGACCTCGAGGCGATCGTCCACCCTGCGGTCTATCGCGCCATTGCTGCTGGCCTGCGAGGGTTCGAGCGAATCGGTGGCTCGCCGCTGGCGGTGGTCGACATCCCGCTGCTCTATGAAACGCGGGCACGCAGCGGAGTTCTCGAAGGTGATCGCCACCGTCTGTCCGCCGGAGGTGCAACTGGCGCGTCTGGAGGCGCGTGGATTGTCGCGCGAGGCGGCAGCGCAGCGGCTGGCGGCGCAGCTGCCGGCCGAAGAGAAGGCGGCGCGTGCCGACTACGTCATTCGCACCGACGGCAGCTTCGACGACACGGATGCCCAGGTGCGGCAGGTCCTCTCGGCACTGCTGGCCATTGCACCCCGCTGACTACGAACGATCAGTTCGCGGTGTCCTGGGCGGGTGCGATCCGCTCCTCGACGAACGTGTTCCAGTCGTGGCAGTGCGGGCATTGCCACAACAGCTCGGTGCTCCGGTAGCGGCAGCGCATGCACACATGCGGGTCGAGGTAGAAGACAGCGTGCTGCGTCAGGTCGCTGTAGCGGTCGACGATCGCCTGTGGGTGACCCAGCTGGCCGAGTGTCTGCCAGATCGCCTGGTGGATGCTCAGTGAGTGGGGATTCTGCACCAGCGCCGCAAACAGCAGCTCGAGCGCCTGCGCTGGTTGCCCAGCAGCAACGAAGTGTCTGGAGAGTGCGAGCCGTGCACGCCAGTCCTGCGGGTTCTCCTCGATCAGCCCGCGGCAGAGGTCGGTGAAACGCGCCGGGGTCTCGGCGCGTGCGGCCTGCGCCTCGAGCCTGTCGAACGCGAGGTAGGCGCGGTCGGGAGCCACCTGCACGAGTGCGTTCCAGATCTGCGCGGCGTCTTCCTCGCGTCCTTGCGACAGGCGAAGGTCGCCGAGGTTCAGGTAGGCCGGCACGGCCCGCGCGTCGAGTTCGATCGCCGACTGGAACCGGCGGACAGCCTCGGGGAAATCCTTCCGGCGCATCGCTTCCAGGCCGATCTCGTTCTCGAGGAACGCCAGGATGGACTGGCTCTGCGGACGCGAGTCGATGGCCGCCAGGTTGGTCAGTCGCTGCCGCGTGTCGTAGGCCTCGGTCCACTGATGCTGCTCTTCGTGCAGCTTCTGAACATTCTCGAGGGCGTACTCGTTCTGGGGATCGAGGCGGAGCACCTCGTTGAAGGCGTCGAGCGCCCGATCGACGAAGCCGCCGCGGCGGTAGTCGAGCCCGAGGCAGAGCAGCACGTAGGCGTGTTCGATCCTGCTCAACTTGCGGCGCTGCAGCAGCCCCTGGTGAATCGTGATCGCCTTGCCCACCTGTCCCTTCTCACGGTACAGGTTGCCGAGGATCATGTGCACCTCGAGCGCGTTGCTATCGAGGCTGGCCGCCTGGGTGAGCTCCGCGATGGCCAGATCGACCTGGTTAGCGACGAGGAAGTTCAGGCCGAGGATGTAGTGCGGCGACTCGCGCACGCGGCGGCGGTCGACCCATGTGCCGTCACGCAGCTTGTAGCGCTCCCAGGCCTTGCCGATGGTCAACCCGGCGAGCAGGGCGACCAGCGCAGCCAGTAGTGGAGCGTAGGCGTTCATCGAACGTGGGCGCTGTCGGCCGGCTCGTTCAGGTAGGCGTCGACGACGCTCTCCCAGAGCCCCTGCACACGCAGGATGCGCTCGACCAGCTCGCGCGCAGCGCCTGCGCCGCCGGCACTGGCGGTGACCCAGTGCACGCGCCTCCGAACCTCGTCGACGCAGTCGGCCGGTGCCGTCGCCAGTCCGACACGGTTCAGCACTGCCAGGTCCACCACGTCGTCGCCCATGTAGGCGACGTCGGCGTCCGTGAGGCCGTGGTCGGCAAGGATGCGCTCGTAGGTGGCGAGTTTGCTCGATACGCCGTGATAGACCAGCGTGATGCCGAGTTGCGCGGCGCGGTGCGGCGTGGTTGGGGAGAGGCGGGCGGAGAGGAAGCCCACCTTGATGCCGTGGCGCTGGGCCCACACCATCGCGATGCCATCGCGGATGAAGAACACCTTGCCCTCGCTCCCGTCGCCGTTCACGGTGACGCGGCCGTCAGTGAGGACACCGTCGACATCGAACAGGATCATCCGGACCGCGGCGGCGCGACGGTCGAGTTCGTCGTGGCTGAGGCTCATACAAGCTCCGTTCGCCACAGATCGTGCAGGTGCACGACGCCAACGGCGCGTTTGGGGGTTCCCTCGGCGACGACCAGGGACGTGATCTTGCGCTGCTCGAGGATGTTCAGAGCCTGCGCGGCGAGCATGCGCGGCTCGACGGTGGCTGGGTCGCGCGTCATCACGTCGGCTGCGGTCAGCGTCAGCGTATCGCCGGCACGTTCCATCAGCCGCCGGAGGTCGCCGTCCGTGATGATGCCGAGCAGTTCGCCGTGATCGCCGGCGACGCAGGTCATGCCCAATCCCTTGCGCGACATCTCGTAGATGACGTCGCGCATGGTCGTGCGGCTCTCGACCTGCGGCAGATCGCTGCCGGCGTGCATCAGCGTCTCGACACGCATGAACTGCTTCCCGAGCTTGCCGCCCGGATGCAGGTTCGCGAAGTCCTCCGGCTGGAATCCCTTTGCCACCAGCAGCGTCATCGCCAGGGCGTCACCCATCGCGAGCGCGGCGGTGGTGGACGCCGTTGGTGCCAGGTTCAGCGGGCACGCCTCCTCGGAGATGCTGCAGTCGAGCGTGACATCAGCGGCCTCACCCAGCGTCGACGTCACGACGCCTGTCATCGCGATCAGCTTCGCTCCAACCCTTCGGATGGTCTCGAGCAGACGCAGCACTTCTGTCTCGCCGCTCGAGGACAACGCGATGACCACGTCGCCGCCCTGGATGGCGCCGAGATCGCCGTGGATGGCTTCTGCCGGGTGCAGGAAGAACGACGGTGTGCCTGTGCTGGTGAGCGTGGCGGCAATCTTTCGGCAGATGATGCCGGACTTGCCCATGCCGGTCAGGATGACGCGCCCGCGGCAGTCCTGCAGGAGCCGGATGGCTCGCTCGAAGCGCTCGTCGACGCACGGAATCAGCGCGAGGATGGCAGCTGCCTCGGTCTCGAGCACCTTGCGTGCGAGTGACAGGTCGATCACGGCTGCGCCGCGTCCCCGGCGGTGGGCAGCAACCCAGCCTTGACGATGGCATCGATTGCCATCAGGCGCCGCAGCAGCGGCTCCAGCAGGTCGAGTCGCAGGGCATTCTGCGCATCGCTCTTCGCTCGCGACGGCTCTTCGTGGACCTCGAGGAAGAGCCCGTCGACGCCAGCGGCTACGCCGGCCGACGCCAGCGGGGTGATGTACTGCGCGAGGCCGGCGGTGACGCCGTTGCCCCCGCCCGGCAGCTGCAGGCTATGTGTGACGTCGAAGATCAGCGGCAGCCCCTGCTCACGCATCATCGGGAAGCCGCGCATGTCGACGACCAGGTTGTTGTAACCGAAGCTCGTGCCACGTTCGGTCACGATCACGTTCGGGTTCCCTTCGGCAGTGACCTTCGCGACCGCGTGCTTCATGTCGTTCGGCGCGAGGAACTGCCCCTTCTTGATGTTGACGACGCGGCCGGTGCGTGCCGCCGCGACGATCAGGTCGGTCTGCCGCGACAGAAACGCCGGAATCTGCAGGACGTCGGCAACCTCCGCCGCAACCGCGGCTTCGTGCACCTCGTGGATGTCGGTGACGATGGGGACGCCGAAGCGCTGCTTGATTGCCGCCAGCACGCGCAGCCCTTCGGTGATGCCCGGCCCGCGGTACGATGTGTTCGACGTGCGGTTCGCCTTGTCGTAGGACGCCTTGAAGATGAACGGGATGCCGACGCGTGTCGTGATGCCGACGAGCGCCTCGGCGAGGCCAGTTGCGTGCGCCTCGCTCTCCACAACGCATGGACCGGCCATGAGGATGATCGGGCGGCCCGCGCCGATCACCATGTCGCGAAGCGTGGCTACCACGGCTCAGGCGACCGTGCCGGTCGTCGCCGGCTGCGCTTGCGCCGTCGCGGCCTTGTGCTGGTAGCTCGCCTTGACGAACGCCGCGAACAGCGGATGCGGCTGCGTCGGCTTCGACTTGAACTCCGGGTGGAACTGCACGGCGAGGAACCACGGATGTCCAGGCACTTCAGCAATCTCGACGAACTTCCCGTCGGGCGATCGACCCGAAATGCGCATGCCGTTCTCGGTGAGGTTCTTCTCGTAGAGGCAGTTGAACTCGTATCGGTGGCGATGGCGCTCGTGGATGACCGCCTGCCCGTAGATGTCGCGGGCCAGCGAACCCGGCGCAAGTTCACAGGCATAGCTGCCAAGGCGCATCGTGCCGCCGAATTCGTCGACGCCAAGCAGGTCGCGCAGCTTGTAGATCACCTTCGTTGGCGTGTCCGGTGCGCACTCGGTGGTGTCGGCGTCCGCCAGCCCGGCGACATTGCGTGCGTACTCGACGGTCGCCATCTGGAAGCCGTAGCAGATACCGAAGTAGGGAATCCGGTGTTCGCGCGCATGGCGCGAGGCCACCATCATGCCGCGCGTGCCGCGGTCGCCGAAGCCGCCCGGCACGAGAATGCCGTCCGCTCCCTCGAGCAGCGGCGCGCCGCCTTCTTCCTCCAGCGCCTCAGCCTCGATCCACTTGATGTTCACCTTCAGCTGGTGCTGAAAGCCGCCGTGGTAGAGCGCCTCATTGAGGCTCTTGTACGAGTCTTCGTAGCCGACGTACTTGCCGACGACATGGATGGTGAGTTCGTCGATCGGATGCTTGATGCGATTGACCAGATCCTCCCAGGCCTTCATGTCGGGCTGCGATTCGGGGAGGTGCAGGTACTTGAGCACGATGCGGTCGAGCCCCTCGGCCTTGAGGACCAGCGGCACCTCGTAGATGCTCGCGACGTCCTTCGCGGTGATGACGGCTTCGTCACTGACGTCGCAGAACAGCGCGATCTTCCGCTTCAGGTCAGGGTCGAGGAAGCGGTCGGTGCGGCAGAGCAGCAGGTCGGGCTGGATGCCGATGGAGCGGAGGTCGCGCACGCTGTGCTGCGTCGGCTTGGTCTTCAGTTCGCCGGCCGCGCCGATGAACGGCACGAGCGTCAGGTGCACGTAGAGGGTGTTGTCGCGCCCGACATCCTGGCGGAACTGGCGAATCGCCTCGAGGAAAGGAAGGCTCTCGATGTCGCCGACCGTGCCGCCGATTTCGACCAGCGCGATATCGACGTCCTGTGCCGCCGCGCGGATGGCGTCCTTGATCTCGTTCGTGATGTGCGGGATGACCTGCACCGTGCGCCCAAGGTAGTCGCCGCGCCGTTCCTTGTTGATGACGCTCTGGTAGATCTTGCCGGTGGTCCAGTTGGAGTTCTTCGACGGCACCGCGTGGGTGAAGCGTTCGTAGTGGCCGAGGTCGAGATCGGTCTCGCCGCCGTCGTCCGTCACGTAGACCTCACCGTGCTGATACGGGCTCATCGTGCCCGGATCGACGTTGATGTACGGGTCGAACTTCTGCATCGAGATCCTGTAGCCATGGCCCTCGAGCAGTGCGCCGATCGAGGCGGCCGCGAGGCCCTTGCCGAGCGACGATACGACGCCGCCAGTCACGAAGATGTACTTGGTTGCCTTCATGTGCGAGTTCCGGGGCATCTGGTCATGATGCCGATCAATTCGGACGTCCCGCCTGCAGCAGCCGACGCACCTGCTCCAGGTCCTCCGGGGTATCGACCCCGATCGAGTCGTACGACGTTTCCACAGCCTTGATGCGGATACCGTGTTCGAGGGCGCGCAACTGTTCCAGTGATTCCGATCGCTCGAGCGGCGTCGGCTCGAGCGACGCCAGTACCATCAGCGCGGTGCGCCGATAGGCGTACACACCGACGTGCCGGAAGAGCGGCGGGTAGCCGCCACGCGGGTCGCGCGTGTGTGGAATCGGCGCGCGTGAGAAGTACATGGCAAAGCCGGACCGATCGGTCACCAGCTTCACGATGTTCGGGTTGTAGAAGTCGGCCTCGTTGGTGATCCGCCGATACAGCGTCGACATCGAGACGCTCGTGTCAGCGAACGGCGCCACCAGTTCCGTGATGGCGCGAGGGTCGAGCAGCGGCTCGTCACCTTGCACGTTTACGACGACGTCGCAGTCGAGCGACGTAGCCACTTCGGCAAGTCGATCGGTTCCGGTCAGGTGGTCGGCGCGCGTCAGCCGCACGTTGCCGCCGAACCCCGCGACGCGCGTCGCGATCCGCAGATCGTCGGTCGCGACGATGACACGTGAGACCACCGGCGAAGCCGAGGCACGCCGGTAGACGTGTTCGATCATCGGGCGGCCATCGATGTCGGCGAGCGGCTTTCCGGGGAAGCGGGTAGAGGCGAATCGAGCGGGAATGACGGCGACGACTTCTAGCGGAGCTTGGGAATCGACCGCAGGAACAGTCGATGCAGGGTGCACGACGAATAGTAACACAGTCACCTGAGCGCCATGCTACGATCCGCCGCATCAGTATGAAGCTGCGGCGCATCGTCTGGTTCGGCGTTTCCGTGCTCGCGCTCGCGAGCTGGATAGCGTCCGCGTCGACCTCTGGTGTTCGCGGGCCGACGGCGCCCCTGCCGCCCGTGAAGCCAAGCGCTGTCGACCGCTCGATGGTCATCCTGCAAAGCGAAGTGGACCGTCTCCACGAACGTCTTGGTCCGACGGCCGCACCGACGAAGTCGCGCGACTTGTTCCGCTTCACGACGCGCGCACCCCGGCGACCGATCATGTCGGCGGCTGCGGAGGCCGTGCCCGACGCGGTGGTGCCTCAGCCACCTGCCAGGCCGTCGCTCACGCTCATCGGCGTCGCTGAAGACGTCACGCCAGAGGGTATCGTCCGCACGGCAATCGTGTCCGGCCTTGGCGACGTGTTTCTCGTGAAGCCTGGCGACACCATCCGCTCGCAGTACCGCATCGAGCAGGTGTCCGGCGATGCCGTGCAGGTCGTCGATACCGCGACCGCCGCGACGATCACCCTCGCGCTCCGGTAGTCCGTCGCGCGACGGGACGCATGGTCTCCCTCATCATCAATCCGGTCTCCGGCGGCATTGCGCCAGGCGAAGCGGCGGCGCGTGCGCAGCAGGCGTCGTCCGTGCTGTCGGCGCGGGGGGAAGCCGGCGAGGTCTGCGTATCGCAGCGTCGCGGTCACGCGCATGATCTCGCGGCGGCGGCGGTGCGCAGGGGCGACCGCATGGTGCTGGCGTGGGGCGGTGACGGCACCGTGAACGAGGTGGCGTCGGCACTGGTCGGCAGTGCCACCCTGCTTGGCGTCGTCGCCGGGGGATCGGGCAATGGACTGGCGCGCGAGCTGGGGCTTCCGGTGAGTGCAGAGGCGGCGCTGCACCGGGCGCTCTCGGCCTCACCCCGGGTGATCGACGCCGGGCAGCTCGATGGCCGCTGGTTCTTCTCGCTGGCCGGGATCGGTTTCGACGCGCACGTGGCCGGCGCGTTCGACCGGCACGAGGGCCGGCGCGGGTTCGTCAATTACGTGCGTATCACCATTCGGGAATTGCGGCGCTACAACTGCGCGACCTACCGCATCAACGGCGGGGCGGCTGTGCGCGCGCTGCTTGTGACCATCGCGAACTCGGGGCAGTTCGGCAATGGCGCTCGCATCGCACCCGATGCACGGGTCGACGACGGTCAGCTCGACCTGGTGGTGTTCGAAGAGCAGTCGCGCCTGTCGACGCTGCTGGCGTTGCCGAAACTGTTCACCGGCGGCGCGGCGTCGGTACCGGGCGTGACCATCGGACGAGTGGAGACCGTAGTGATCGAGAGCGACGTCGCGATGGGGTTCCATGTCGACGGCGAGCCGCACGTCGGCGGCACGCGACTCGAGGCGCACATCCATCCGGGTGTGCTGCGTGTGGCGGCCGGGGCGTAGCCGGCAGAAAAAAGGCGGGACGCGACGGCCGAAGCCGATGACATCCCGCCTGAGCCGAGCGATTGCGTGAACCTGCAGCCCAGAGCCTGCAGCCCAGAGCCTGCAGCCTGCCTTAGAGTCGAACCAGCCAGACGTCCTTTACCGCTGCGATCTTGCGGATCGCATCCACCGACGCCGTCAACGCTGTGGCTTGCGTCGACTCCTCGTCGACGTTCACCACGCCGATCGCACCCGACTCGTTACGGCCGAGGGCGAAGTTCGCGATGTTGACGCCGTGCTTGCCGAGGATTGAGCCGACTTCGCCGATGACGCCGGGCTGATCCTCGTTCGCGATAATGAGGAGCGTGCCGGCCAGGGGCGCTTCGACATTGACGCCACGCACCGAGACAAGGCGCGGGCTGTTCGGCGCGAACACGGTGCCTTCGGCCCAGCGTTCGCCGTCGCTCGTGTGCAGCTTGAGCGATACGAGGCTGGCGAAGTCGCGCGCCCGCGAGCTGCGCGTTTCGGTGATCTCGATACCGCGCTCCTTGGCCGCCGCACGGGCGTTGACCACTGAGACGCCGCCCGACAGGATCGGACGCAGCACGCCGGCCGCGGCGCTCGATGCGAGGAGCGACGCTGCCGAACTGTCGGCCAGCCCGCCGTAATAGCGCAGGGCGATCTGTTCGACGCGGGCCGGGCCCATCTGCGACACAACCGATGCGAGCCCCTCGGCCAGCTTCAGCCACGGCTGCAGACGCTGCAGTTCATCGGCCGGCACGGCGGCTGGGAAGTTCACCGCATTGCGAACGCCACCACTCGCGAGGAAGTCGCGAACCGCACCGGCCGTATCGAGGCCCACCTGTTCCTGCGCTTCTTCTGTCGATGCCGCGAGGTGCGGCGTGGCCACGACCTGGGCGAGCTGCGGCAGCGTCCAGTCGACCGGCGGTTCCTTCTGGAACACGTCGATGCCGGCGCCGCCGACGATGCCGGCCTCGATGGCGCGGCAGAGGGCCGCTTCGTCGATCAGCTCACCGCGCGCGGTGTTGATGAGACGGATGCCCTTCTTGCACGTGGCGAAGCGCTCGTCGTTGAAGAGGTTCTTCGTCTCGGGCGTCGAGGGCATATGCAGCGTCAGGTAGTCCGACTCGGCGCACAGCTCGTCGAGCGACCTCAGCGCAACACCGATCGAAGCCGCCACCTCCGCCGAGATGAACGGGTCGTAGGCGATGATCGTCATGCCGAACGAGCGGGCGCGCGCCGCCACTTCCTGGCCGATGCGGCCAAGACCGGCGATGCCCAGCACCTTGTTGCGGAGCTCGGTGCCCATGAACTTCTTCTTCTCCCACCTGCCGGCCTTCATGGCCTGGTCCGCGGCGGGAACCGAGCGGGCGAGCGACAGCATGAGCGCCAGCGCCTGTTCGGCCACGGCGATGCTGTTGGCGCCCGGGGCGTTCACGACGAGGACACCCTTGCCGCTGGCGGCTGGCATGTCGATGTTGTCCACGCCGCTGCCGGCGCGGCCGATGATCCGCAGCTTCGGTGCTGCGGCGAGCAGGTCCTTGGTGACCTTCGTTGCGCTGCGCACGATCAGCGCGTCGGCGTCGGCGAGGTCGACCGCGAGTTCTTCGGGCTTGCGACCGGAACGGGCGTCGACAGTCCAGCCTTCGGAGCGCAGGATGGCGAGGGCAGATTCCGGCAGATCGTCGGAGACTACAATTTTCATTTTTTGGCCGTTGTGGGAGCGAGCGTTCTCAGATAGTTGACGACGTTCCAGGTGTCATCGGGTTTCATCCGGGCCGCATAGCCGCGCATGCTCGTGCCCTTGGCGCCGTCGCGGATGACGGTGAAGATCTCCCCGTCGGTGGCGCCATGCTTCCAGCTTGCGTCGGTGAGGTCGGATGGTTTCGGTGGATTGAGGGCGGACGCCATGCTGCCGTCGCCCTTGCCCAGGGGCCCGTGGCAGGTCGAACACTGGGTAGTGTACAGCCGCTTGCCGACGTCGACCGACGCGGGTGAGGTCTTCACCGGGTTCTTCAGTTTCGCCGCGTCGCCATGCTGGTGGGCGCCGGTGTCATGCTGGTTTGCCGCGGCCGTTGACGCTTGCGCGGACACACCGATCGTCCAGGCCGAGAGCGCGGCCACGCTGATAGACCATACGAGTAGTGATCGCATCGTTCGAGCCTCCGTCGCTACAGTATAATCCGTAGGTTTTGTTCAGTAGGTACGTCCGGCACGAATCGCTCGCCCTGCGGTGGTGCAATTCGCTAAAACGCTCGCAATGCGCTGTCACGGCGGCGTAAACGTCGCCCTTTTCCACAGAGTTTTCCACAGAAGCTGTGTGAATCGCGCGGCGCCAGCGGGGGAACTGACCTAAACGGTGCAGCGGCAATCTGTCGCACGGTTCCGAGTTCTGCAGTCTGAATTTCGATTATGTCCAACACTCCTTCCCTTACCCCTCCGGCAGACGGCGCCGCCATCACGCGACAGAATGGCCGCCTCGTTGTTCCGGACAATCCGATCATCCCGTTCATCGAAGGCGACGGCACCGGCCCCGACATCTGGCGCTCGAGCGTCGCGTGTTCGACGCCGCCGTCGAGAAGGCCTACGGCGGCAAGAAGAAGATCGCCTGGATGGAGGTCTACGCCGGCGAGAAGGCTTCACGAAGTTCAACAACTGGCTGCCCGATGAGACCGTCGAGGCGTTCCGCACGTACCTCGTCGGCATCAAGGGCCCGCTGACCACGCCGGTCGGCGGCGGCATCCGCTCGCTGAACGTCGCGCTGCGCCAGATGCTCGATCTCTACGTCTGCCTGCGCCCGGTGCGCTAGTTCAAGGGCGTGCCGTCGCCCGTGAAGCATCCGGAGAAGGTCGACATGGTGATCTTCCGCGAGAACACCGAGGACATCTACGCCGGCATCGAGTACGCCGCCGGCACGCCGGAAGCGCAGAAGATGCTCGACTTCTTCGCCAAGGAGTTCCCGAAGGACTTCAAGAAGATCCGCTTCGGCACCGACGCCGCCTCGAAGGCGTGGCAGTCGCAGCTCGAAGGGATCGGCGCGGCGACGCGCGAGGTCGACGTGCAGGTCGGCATCGGCATCAAGCCGGTCAGCTCGCTCGGCACCGAGCGCCTGGTGCACAGCGCCATCAGCTACGCGATTGCCGCCAAGCGCAAGAGCGTCACGCTCGTCCACAAGGGCAACATCATGAAGTTCACCGAAGGCGCCTTCCGCGACTGGGGCTACCAGGTCGCGAAGGACTTCTTCGGCGCGGTCGAGATCGACGGCGGGCCGTGGTGCCGCATCCCCGAGGGGAAGCCGGGCGCCGGCCTCGTCATCAAGGACGCGATCGCCGACATCACGCTGCAGCAGGTGCTGACGCGCCCCGACGAGTTCGACGTCATCGCGACGCTGAACCTGAACGGCGACTACCTCTCCGACGCGCTGGCGGCGCAGGTCGGCGGCATCGGCATCGCGCCGGGCGGCAACATCAACTACGTCACCGGCCACGCGATCTTCGAGGCGACGCACGGCACCGCGCCGAAGTACGCCGAACCTCGACAAGGTGAACCCCGGCTCGGTCATCCTCTCCGGCGAGATGATGCTGCGGCACATGGGCTGGAACGAAGCGGCCGACCTCATCATCAAGGGCATGGACGGCGCCATCGGCTCGAAGCGCGTCACCTACGACTTCGCGCGCCTGATGGACGGCGCCACCGAGCTCAAGTGCTCGGAGTTCGGCGACGAAATCATCAAGCATATGTAGTTGGCCATAGGCGCTGGGTCTGAGGCCATGGGCTGACGTCCATGGCCTGTCGCCTTCAAGGAGCACACCGAGAATGAATCGCAAAGTCACCGTCGTAGGCGGCGCCGGCAACGTCGGCGCAACCGTTGCCCGCTGTATCGCCGACAAGGAACTCGCGGACGTCGTCATCGTCGACATCGCCGACCAGAAAGCTGCAGGCATCGCGCTCGACATCCTCGAGGCGTGCCCGATCACCGGCTCGGACAGCCGCGTCATTGGGGGATCCGATTACGCGCAGACTGCCAACTCGGACGTCGTCGTCATCACCTCCGGCGTGCCGCGTAAGCCTGGCATGAGCCGTGACGACCTCCTGAACGTGAACTTCGGCATCATGAAGGTCGTCACCGAACAGGTGATCAAGTACTCGCCGAACGCCATCATCGTCCCAGTGGCGAACCCGCTCGATGCGATGTGCCAGGCGGTCTACCGCCTGAGCGGCTTCCCGCGTGAGCGGGTCATCGGCATGGCGGGCGTGCTCGACTCGGCCCGCATGCGCACCTTTATCGCGATGGAACTGAACGTGTCGGTTGACAGCGTGCACGCGTTTGTCCTCGGCGGCCACGGCGACACGATGGTGCCGCTGCCGCGCTACTCGACGGTGGCGGGCATTCCGATCACCGAGCTGCTCTCCGAAGAGCGCATCACGGCGATCTGCGAGCGCACGGCCAACGGCGGCGCCGAGATCACGAAGCTCGTTGGCACCAGTGCGTGGTACGCGCCGGGCGCCGCTGCTGCCGAGATGGTCGAGAACATCCTCAAGGACACCAAGAAGATCGTGCCGTGCTCGGTGTTCCTGCAGGGTGAGTACGGCATCAACAACCTGTTCGTCGGCGTGCCGGTGAAGCTCGGCGCCCGCGGCGTGGAGCAGATCATCGAGATCAAGCTCACGGCCGACGAGGACGCCGCGCTGAAGAAGTCGGCCGGCGCCGTGAAGGAACTCACCGACGTCATAGGCGTCTAGCAAGCCGCAAGTCGAAGGCGCGGCTGGCCCGGTTTCATGCCGGCCAGCGTGCCTTCGCCATTCGTGCGCCACGGAACTCTTCATGCTGCGACCGCTCGCTGTTGCCGCCGCGCTGGTCTTCGTCGCGCCGTTCGCCGGGCGCGGGCTCCTGGCGCAGGCCCCCGCAGCCGTGCCGATCGAGCAGGAACAGCGTCACCGGCTGGTGTTCGCCAACGAGTTCGTGCGCATCATCGATGCGATGCTGCCGCCGCTCTATGTCTCGCAGAATCACACCCACAGCCTGGACAACATCTCGGTGACCATCCTGCCGGGCCTCCAGGGCTCCCAGGGGCAGGCACGTGTTGGCTTCGCCGGGTTCTCACGCGGCGGTTACTCGCACGTCATCACCAATCCGAACACGGCGCCGATGCGCTTCATAGCGGTGGAACTGCGTGCGCCAGACGCGAGCGGTTCTGGCGGGGAGATCGCTCAGCCGAACCACACAACCGTGCTCAGCAACGGGCGTGTGCGCGTGTGGCGCGTCAAGCTCGACGCCGGACAGAGCATCGCCGGGCATACGCATCAGGCGGGATTCGTCAGCATCGTGGTGCGTGGAGTCGAGGGAGCGGGCACCTGGAAATGGCACGGCGGGGCCGAGGCTGTCGGCGTCATTGCGGCCGGCGCACAGGCGCTCGAGATTCGTCGAGGTCGAACCGAGGTAGCGGAGCGGTGGGGTGATGGGACAGGTGCCTCGACGAGGCCGCGGCCGAAGCCGCGACCTCAATCGGGGAGCGGTGCGGGTTACTGCTGTTGCTGCGTGTTGCTCAGCGGGCTTCATGCCGTTGGTGACCCCTCGCCAAATTTGGCCAGCCGCTCGGCGTATTCGGCGTCGGTCAGGTAGACGACGTTCATCCAGGCGTGCGCCATCTCGTCGACCGTGCGGTCGCCGTAGCCCACCCACTGTTCCGGATCGGGGTTGCCGCGGTTCGCCTTGGTGTTGTCGTACCAGGCGCTCACCTTGATGATGGTGCCCTTCGGGAAGACCGGCGCTGCATCGTCCGTGTAGATGTAGTTGGTCATCCAGTTGAAGTTGAAGTCCTTCACGTAGCTGATGCGTCTGGGTGCGCCCATCCGGGAACAGCGCCTCGACCTGCATCGCCTTGCCGCGCAGGTGGAAGTGCGGCTGGAAGTTCGTGATGATGGTGTTCTCCTTCAGCACGTTGAAGCCTTCCGTGTAGGCTACCGAGTTCGGCGGAATGTCGAGCGCCTCCGGAGCCGTTCTTCAGGCCAGTGAAGCCCACGAGGTAGCTGCGCTTCTTCGGCTCCTCACCCTTCTTGTAGAGCCACAGGCCGATTTCCGACCCGCCCGTGATCTCTTCGCCGACGGCATGGATGTGCTGATCCCAGGAGATCTTTTCGCCCGGCATGATCATCTTGCCGGTGCCTTCCATGAAGCGGTCGTAGCCCTTGCCGATCGCCCACTCCATGAGCTGCGGACGACGGTTCACGAGGTCGGCGGCGCTCTGGTACGGCCGCGCCGGCGGCCGACACGCCACGGCGCCACCTGCACGCCCTGATTGACGGCGGCCACGTTGTCCGGGTTGAGGACGTGATAGGCGATCGAGTGATGCAGGATCTTGCGCGCACTGGAGGTTGGTCGGACGAATCTCGACCATCTTCACCCAGCGCGGTTCGGTGATCGGAATCGTCGCTGACCGGACGCCACCACTGGTCCTGCGAGACCGCAGGCATCGTCTGCATCGGCGCGACTTGATGACGAGGTCCGGAGGACCGTAGCCGTCGCGCTCACCCTGCCAGAAGAGGTCCTTCGCGACCGGCTGCGCTTTGAAGTCGGCCGGGTTGCCCTCGAGCGCGCCGCCGATCGACCCACGCCGACGATGGTCGCGACCTGCTCGTCGCGTCAGCGACATGTCGTTCTTGAACTTGGTGACGCCGACGCTGCGGTCGATGTGCCACGGCGGCATCTGGCGCGTCTCGACGCGCTGCTTGATCGAGCGCGCCCACGGACGCGCGTCCTGGTAGGTGACCAGCGACATCGGGCCGATCGAGCCCGGCTCGTGGCACGACTGGCACTTGGCCTGGAGAATGGGGGCGACGTCTTTCGAGAACGTCACCTGTTTCTGCTGCGCGGATGCCGCGCCGGGTAGCGCCAGCACCGCCCCCAGCACGAGGGCGCTTGCTCCGAAGTGGACTCTCGAACCTGCCATCATTCGCTCCTTGTTAGGGACACCAGCGCCCGCATCATAGCGGTGAAAAAGCTCGGCAGATACCAATGAAGTAAGCCCTATCTGGATCTGGATAGGGCCTACGGGACGGTTCGCCTGGCCGCGGGTCCTACTTCGGCTGCTCGAGATTGGTCGTCTTCACCGGTCCCATGCCGGTGATTCGAACGACTGCGTCTTCTTCATGGGCGCCGTCGTAATGATGGCCGAATGCGGGATGGTAGACGAAGCTGCCGGCCTTCATCGCCGTCATCTTCTCCGGAGCATAGGTGTCCGCCTCCGGACCGAGGTGCACGTACCATGTGCCCTTCACCACGGTGACCAGGCGGTCCTGGTCGTGGAAGTGTGGGCGGCTGCCGCTGCCGGCCTTGAACGTGATCTGCACCACGTAGAGACCCGGCTTGGTCGGGTCTCCGAAGAGCACCACCTGGCTGCCGCGACCGGTGGGCTTCATGTCGTCCAACTCGATCGCCTTGAACTCACTCAACGGGATGCTGCGCGTCTGGCTCGACGCCGTGGTCCCGGCCAGGAGGGCCACAGCCGCGCTGCACAGGAACCACCGGCCAATCAGGAAACGTCCGCTCATGTCACTCTCTCCGTTACGGGAAGGGCCGGACGCCGTGCGCCGCACTGATGCGAACCGCGCACGAGCGGGGCGACGAACTGCCGCCGGCGCGCGATTATACCGACAGGACGGTGTGTCAGGGTTGGAAAGCGACCCGCCCGAGGACCGGGCGGGGTGAGTGTGCGGCGTTCGCTCAGTTCGCCGGGGTGGGCGCGGGCGATTCCTCGTTCACGAAAATCTCGGCGATGATGCCGACGTAGGCCTCGAACCAGTGGCCGCCGTGAATCGTGCCGTCCTGATAGGCCACGGAGCCGTGCGCGTGCACATTGAGCCGGCCCTCCGCGTTCCGTTCGATGGTGCCGACGAGCGAGACGACTTCGGCCTCCTGGTTCAGTTCAATCCTCTTCATCGCGTTGCCGCGCTCGGTGTCGGCCCAGCTGAAGAGCCCCTTCGACAGCGCTCCGATACCGGTGAAGTGCGCATTGCGGATGTTGTGCTTCTCCGCGAACTGCGTCAGCGCCGTCAAGACCTCATCGCCCTTCGCGAGGTTGATGCGGTAGGTGCGTCCGGCGGTGCCGAGGTCGGCGACCCGCATGCCCGGCGCTGACGACTGGCCGACGCGCGTCCCGCGCGGTACGTAGCCATCGGGGAGCGGCGCCCGGGTGGCGGCCGCCTGCGGCGTCGCCGCGGCCTGCGGTGTCGCGGCCAGGGCCGGCGGAATCGGCAGCGTCACGTTGCCGGTGGCGGCCCATTCGGCGCCTCGCGTGAACGTCGTGGTGAAGGCCGGCGTCTGCACCTGCTCGACGTCGTGACCCAGCGCCGTCGTGAAGACGCGCCCCTTGCCATAGTCGCTCACCCAGAGCATCGGCTGGTTCGCTCCGGCACCTTCGAGCGGCTGGGGCGCGCGCGCATCGGTGCGACTGGCGGCGTAGAGGGCGTGGTCGTCATAGGCGGTTGCCAGGACTGTGTAGGGACCGGCCGGCTGCCACTTGAGGTTCGCGTAGAGCTCGTCCTTCTGCTGTTCGAACTTGAGCTTCAGTCCCTTGGTGATCGGGTGCTCCGTGTTCTTCACCTCGATCGTGAAGTCGTGCGCCGCCGAGTGGTGACCGAAGTTCGGCCGCCAGTTCGCGCCCGCGATCTTCTCGAATTCCGTCCAGCCGTCGAACGACTGCATCGTGAAGTGGTAGACGACCAGCCCCTTGCCATTGCTGACGAAGTCGAGCAGCGCCTGGTCGGCACGGGCGCCCCAGCGCATCTCCGGGCGGTTGCCTCCCGAGTAGTTCAGCACGACGAGGTCGTACGGCGCGAGCGTTTCCGGCCCGCCGCCGCGGAACTCCTCGGTGACGCGGACCTCGAATTTGCCCGTGTCTTCAAGCGCCTTGCGAAGGAGGGGGGTGGTTCCCTTCCAGTTATGGGCCACCTGCTGACCCGAGATGATGAGGACCTGAATCTTCTTCGGGGCAGCCGGTGCGTTCTGTGGTGCCTGGGCGGAGGCTGGGTCGGCGGCGAGCGAGATACACACCGCGAGGATGGCCAGTGCGCGTTTCATGGATATCACCTCTCTTGAAAGCCGGAGACCGGGCTACTTGGCAGGGGCCGGGGTAGAGACAGGCTTGCCCTTCTCGACCACGTACGTGGCGACGACTTTGGCCGTGCCGCCAGGGGCAGGGTAGGCGTTGTGGACGGTGTTAGCCGGCACGAAGAAGGGCTCGCCGGTCTGCAGCGTCCTCGTGGGTTGACCGTCGATCTCGAGGACGAACGGGCCGGCTTCGACGATCGAGATCTCCTCACCCGGGTGGGTATGTCGACCGGTCTGGCTGCCGGACGGGAACTCCACCGTCACCATCACGGCCTCGCGGCCGGGGGCCGAAAGGTCGACCTGCTGGAGAATCGTGCGCTTGAAGGCTGGAGCCTGGGCGCCAAGCACGCCGAGCCCGGTCACTACAAGGGCTGCCGTGATACCGGCGCCGATCGTTACGCGTCTCTTCATCATCCTGCTCCTGATTCGCGCACCTGACCGGCCTCCGTCGAGGCCACGGTGGCCCGCCGACGCACGTGCGAAGGCGGAAGGTGCGCTGCTACACATGGTCCTGTCTACTTCGCGGCCAGGACCGCCTTGACGTACTCGCGTGTCATCCGCGCAATGTTCAGGATCGGAATTTCCTTCGGGCAGACCGCTTCGCATTCGGCCTCGTTCGAGCAACTGCCAAACCCTTCGGCATCGGCCTGCTCGATCATGCTGAGCACGCGCCGCTGCCGCTCGACCTGCCCCTGCGGCAGCAGGGCGAGCTGTGAGATCTTGGCGCTCATGAACAGGTGCGCCGACGCGTTCTTGCAGGCGGCCACGCACGCGCCGCAGGCAATGCACTGCGCCGAGTCCATCGCGGCTTCCGCAATGTCCTTCGGAATCGGAATCGCGTTGCCGTCCGGAGCACCGCCGCAGTTCACCGAGACGTAGCCGCCAGCCGCGATGATACGGTCGAACGCGCTGCGGTCGACAACCAGGTCCCTGATGACCGGAAACGCGCGGGCCCGCCACGGCTCGACAGTGATGGTGTCGCCGTCCTTGAAGCGCCGCATGTGGAGCTGGCACACCGTCGTGCCACGGTCTGGTCCATGCGCGATGCCGTTGATCATCAGGCTGCACGTGCCGCAGATGCCTTCGCGGCAGTCCGAGTCGAAGGCGATGGACTCCTCGCCGTTCGTGGTCAGCCCCTCGTTCACGACATCCAGCATCTCGAGGAACGACATGTCGGTCGAGACGTTGTCGGCGACGTAGTCAACAAGGCGGCCGGCCGAATTGGGCCCCGCCTGACGCCAGATCTTCAGATTGAGTCTCACGGTAGTTCCTTATCGCTATCGGCGGTGAGCGAAGGGCGTGGCAGGCGCACAACTCTCGTCGGCGCACGATGCCCATCGCCTATCGCTCATCACCTTACTTGTAGCTCCGCTGCGTCGGATGCACCTCGTCGAACACCAGGGCTTCCTTGTGGAGCGCCGGGCGCTTGCCGACGCCCTGGAACTCCCAGGCCGCGACGTACGAGTAGTGCTCGTCGTCGCGGAGCGCCTCGCCATCGGGCGTCTGGCTCTCCTCGCGGAAGTGACCACCGCACGACTCGTTGCGATCGAGGGCATCGAGCGCCAGCAGTTCGGCGAACTCGAGGTAGTCGGCGACGCGGCCGGCGTACTCGAGGCTTTGGTTGAGGTTGTCTGGTGAGCCGGGCACCGAGACGTTGTGCCAGAACTCTTCGCGCAGTTTCGGGATGTTGGCCAGGGCGCGGCTGAGGCTTGCCTCCGTGCGTGCCATGCCGACGTCGTCCCACATGATGCGTCCCAGTTCGCGGTGAATCTCGCGGATGCCACGGGCGCCTTTCACTGCCAACAGCGCGTTGATGCGCTGCTGGACATTGTCGGCGGCTTCCTTGAACGCGTCGTGCTCGGTGGTGACCTTGGGCAGAGCCGTGCCCGCAAGGTAGTGACCGATGGTGTAGGGAATGACGAAATAGCCATCGGCCAGACCCTGCATCAACGCGCTGGCACCAAGCCGGTTCGCGCCGTGGTCCGAGAAGTTCGCCTCACCGAGGACGTGCAACCCGGGGATGGTGCTCATCAGGTTGTAGTCCACCCACAGCCCGCCCATCGTGTAGTGGATCGCCGGGTAGATCCGCATCGGCTTCTCGTACGGATTGTCGTCGGTGATCTTTTCGTACATCTGGAAGAGGTTGCCGTACTTCTCCTTGATGACGTCCGGACCGACACGCTTGATGGCGTCCTTGAAGTCGAGATAGACCGCCAGGCCGCTCTCGCCGACGCCGCGCCCGTCGTCGCAGGCCTGCTTGGCGTTGCGCGAGGCGACGTCGCGGGGAACGAGGTTGCCGAAGCTCGGGTACTTCCGCTCGAGGTAATAGTCGCGATCCTCTTCAGGAATCTGTTCCGGCGACCGCGAGTCGCCCTGCTTCTTCGGCACCCACACGCGGCCATCGTTGCGCAGGCTCTCGCTCATCAGCGTCAGCTTGCTCTGATGCTCGCCCGACACGGGGATGCAGGTCGGGTGGATCTGCGGTGAAGCACGGATTCGCGAACAGCGCGCCGCGCTTGTGCGCGCGCCACGCCGCTGTGACGTTCGAGTTCACGGCGTTGGTGGAGAGGTAGTAGACCGTGCCGTAGCCGCCGGTCGCCAGGCAGACCGCATCGGCCGCGTACTTCTCGATCTCGCCGGTCACCAGGTTGCGGACGATGATGCCGCGCGCCTTGCCGTCGACGACGACGACGTCGAGCATCTCGCGCCGCACGAACATGCGGACCGACTTCGCGTGCACCTGGCGCATCAGCGACTGGTAGGCGCCGAGCAGCAACTGCTGGCCGGTCTGGCCGCGGGCGTAGAAGGTGCGCGACACCTGCGCGCCGCCGAACGAGCGGTTGTCGAGCAGCCCGCCATATTCGCGCGCGAACGGCACGCCCTGCGCCACGCATTGGTCGATGATGTTGACGCTGACCTGCGCCAGTCGGTGCACGTTGGCTTCACGCGACCGGTAGTCGCCGCCTTTCACCGTGTCGTAGAACAGGCGGTAGACGCTGTCGCCGTCGTTCTGGTAGTTCTTGGCGGCGTTGATGCCGCCCTGTGCCGCGATGCTGTGTGCGCGGCGCGGACTGTCCTGAATGCAGAAGCTCAGGACGTTGTAGCCCAGTTCGCCGAGCGATGCGGCGGCGGACGCGCCCGCCAGGCCGGTGCCAACCACGATGATCGTGAACTTGCGCTTGTTAGCCGGGTTGACCAGCTTCATGTCGAACTTGTGCCGGTCCCACTTCTCGGCAATCGGGCCGGCGGGAATCTTTGCGTCGAGTGTCATTGCCCCACCTGCCCGCCGAAGAGGTGCGCGTAAAGCGTGATCACGATGAAGCCGCCAGCAATCGCCACCGCGGACACCTTGCCCAGCGTGAGCATGCGCGGCGTCCACCGTGGATGGTCGAGGCCGAGCGACTGCAACGCGCTCGACCCACCGTGCCACAGGTGCGACCCGACCACCAGCATGCTCACGATGTAGAAGCTCACCTGCAGCGGACTGCGGAAGATCTCGACCACCAACCGGTAGAGATCGCGAACGCCTGCTTCCTCTGCGGCGTAGTACGGTCCGTACTTGAACCCCTTGACGTGCAGCACGACGAACAGCAGCAGCCAGAGGCCGGTGAAAATCATCGTCGACGACGAGAACGACTTGCGGCTCGGGCGCCCCTGGCTCTTCTTGCTCTGATAGGACACCGGCCGTGCCTGCTGATTCCCGAGGTACATCGTCACAGTCTTGTAGATGTGCGCCAGGAAGACGAGCACCAGGCCGATCTCGATGACCGGAATCAGCGGGTTGCTCGTGAGGGTGTGCGAGTAGTGATTGAAGACCGTCGGGCCGAGGAGGATGAGGGCATTACCGGCGATATGCGAGATGAGGAACAGGAATAGTGCGAGGCCGGTAATGCCGATCAGCAGCTTCGTGCCGACGGACGTGGCGAAGACTCGGATGCGTGAAGACATCAACCGCAGAGTCTACCTCAAAAAAATGCTCGAACCGGTTCCGGGCCGCACCTGCAGCAACAGCCGTGGCCATGAAGGCTCCCACATCATCGGCCGGGGTCGTGTAGTCGTCGCTGGGCAGTATTTCCGCACGTGTGCCATTGACGAAACATAAGCTCGGCACGTAGCATCAGGGGCCTTCATTACACGCCCAAATGAAAATCCACGAGTATCAAGCCAAAGCCATCCTTGCGCGGCACGGTGTACCGGTCCCGCGCGGTGAAGTTGCATTCAGCGCTGCCGAAGCCGGTGACATCGCCCGGCGTCTCGGCGGACATATCGTCGTCGTCAAGGCGCAGATTCACGCCGGCGGCCGCGGAAAGGGTGGCGGCGTCAAGCTCGCCAAAACTCCGGACGAGGCCGAGTCGATCGCCAAGCAGATGATCGGTATGACGCTGGTCACCCACCAGACCGGTCCCGAGGGGCGCGTTGTCGGACGCGTGCTCGTCGAGGAAGGGCTGCAGATGACGCGCGAGCTCTACCTCAGCGTCGTGCTGGACCGCCAGTCGGGGAAGGCCGTGTTCATGGCCAGCTCCGAGGGTGGCATGGACATCGAGGAGGTTGCCGCAGCAACCCCCGAGAAGATCCACCGTATCTACGTCGAGCCGGGTGTCGGCCTCGTGCCGTTCCAGGCGCGCCAGCTCGGGTTCGCGATGGGGCTCGAAGGGCCCCACGTGAACAAGCTCGTGAAGCTGATGGGCTCGCTCTACGAGGCGTTCATCGCCACCGACTCGTCGATGGTCGAGATCAACCCGCTCGTCGTCACCGCGCAGGGCGACCTGCTGGCGCTCGACGCGAAGGTGAACTTCGACGACAACGCGCTCTACCGCCATCAGGACCTGCGCGACCTGCGCGACCTCGGCGAGGAGGATCACCTCGAGATCGAGGCGTCCAAGTTCTCGCTCAACTACATCCACCTCGATGGCAACATCGGCTGCATGGTGAACGGCGCCGGCCTCGCCATGGCGACGATGGACATCATCAAGCTGGCGGGCGGTGAACCGGCGAACTTCCTCGACGTCGGCGGCGGCGCCAACGCCGAGCAGATCCGCAACGCCTTCAAGATCCTGATGTCGGACAAGAACGTCAAGGCTGTCCTCATCAACATCTTCGGCGGCATCCTGCGCTGCGACGTGCTGGCCCAGGGCGTCATCGCGGCGGTGAAGGACCTCGGCGTGCCTGTCCCGATCGTCATCCGGATGGAGGGCACCAACGTCGAGGAGGGGAAGCGGCTGCTGCGTGAGAGCGGCATGAACTTCGCCACCGCGGATTCGATGGGCGAAGCCGCAAAGACGGTTGTGCAGCTCGCCGGCTGACATCCCAAGGCTTCAGGCTCCGGGCTTCAGGCTCGGGGCCACGTCGGCTTCAGGCTGCGGCTCCAGGCCGTCAGCCGGCGGTGCCCGAAGCCAAGAGCCTGGAGCCGAGAGCCTCTAAGAGACACATAGAATGGCAGTACTGATCGACAAGGATACGCGGCTGATCGTCCAGGGACTGACGGGTCGCGAAGGTACGTTCCACGCCAAGGCGGCCGCCGCCTACGGCACCGCGGTCGTCGGCGGGGTCACGCCCGGCAAGGGCGGGACGACGCACGAGGGCTGGCCGGTGTTCGACACGGTCAAGGAAGCGGTGGCGAAGACTGGCGCCAACGCCACGGTCATCTTCGTGCCACCGCCGTTCGCTGCCGACGCGGTGATGGAAGCGGCCGACGCTGATGTGCCGCTCGTCGTGTGCATCACCGAGGGCATTCCCACGCTCGACATGATGCGCGCGATGACCTTCCTGAAGACGCACCCCGCGACGCGCCTCATCGGTCCGAACTGCCCCGGCGTCATCTCCGCGGGCAAGGGCAAGGCCGGCATCATCCCGGGTCACATCTGCAAGGAGGGGACGATCGGCATCGTCTCCAAGAGCGGCACGCTCACCTACGAGGCCATTCACCAGCTCTCGCGCCTGGGCATGGGCCAGACCACCTGCATCGGTATCGGCGGGGACCCGCTCATCGGCACCAGCCACATCGACGCGCTGCAGCTCTTCGCGGACGACGCGGACACGGAAGCCGTGATCATGATCGGGGAGATCGGCGGCACCGCGGAGGAAGAAGCGGCTGCCTGGATCAAGGCCAACTTCACGAAGCCGGTGGTCGCCTTCATCGCCGGCCAGACGGCGCCGCCCGGACGTCGCATGGGCCACGCCGGAGCGATCATCTCGGGCGGTTCCGGCGCTGCGTCCGACAAGATGGCGGCCCTCGCCGCCGCTGGCGTCGCCGTGGTCCAGAGCCCGGCCGACATGGGCACGATGATGAAGGAACGTCTCGGCCGCTAGGTTGATCGTTCTCGCGGTTTCAAAGGGCCCGCTGGTCACGACGATGACGAGCGGGCCCTTTTTGCGCCGCGCTTCAGCATCTCCCGTGTCCGATCGCGAATTCGAGGTGTCACTCTGAGTTCGATTGCGCGATTTCAGCGGACAGGCGCACAGGAACGTCAGCGATTCGCGATTGAAGATCGGCGATTCAGGCTGTCATAATCAGCGGATGTCTCAGCGTACGCTTGCCATCATCAAGCCGGACGCCGTGGAGCGTAAGCTCGCGGGCCGGATCATTCAGCGGATCGAAGACGACGGTTTCGCCATTCGTGCGATGCGCCGTATCCACCTGACCGACCAGCAGGCCGGCGGGTTCTACGCCGTGCACCGCGAGCGGCCGTTCTTTGCCAGCCTGACTTCGTTCATGGCCTCCGGCCCGGCCATCGTGCTGGTGCTCGAAGCCGAGGACGCCATCAAGAAGTGGCGCACCCTGATGGGTGCGACGAACCCGGCCAACGCTGAACCTGGCACGATGCGCAAGGAGTTCGCCGAATCGATCGAACGCAACGCCACGCACGGTTCCGACGCGCCTGAGACGGCGGCGTTCGAGATCGGCTACTTCTTCGCAGGGATCGACTTGATCTAAGGCTGGCAGGGGCGGGCCTCGGCCCCGCTCGCCCCACCGGCCCGACGCCGTTGGCCATTCCTGTGGGCAAGACCCTCGTCATCGTCGGCCTGGTCATTGCCGCCCTCGGGGTGGTAATGATGCTCGGTGTGCCGCTCGGCCGGCTGCCCGGTGACATTGCAATACGTCGCGGCCACTTCTCGTTCTATTTCCCGCTCACGACCTCTATCGTCCTGAGCATCGTGCTGACACTCCTCCTCGCGTGGTTTCGACGCTGACTATGGGCATCAAGGCGGACCGCTGGATCAAGCGCATGGCACTCGAGCACGGCATGATCGAGCCGTTTGTCGAGCGCCAGGCACGTGAGGGTGTGGTGTCGTACGGCGTCTCGTCATACGGCTACGACATCCGCGTTGCCGACGAGTTCAAGGTGTTCACCAATCTCTACAGCACGGTGGTGGACCCGAAGAACTTCGACCCGAAGTCGTTCGTCGACATCAAGGGCGACGTCTGCATCATCCCGCCGAACTCGTTCGCGCTCGCCCGCACCATCGAGTACTTCCGCATCCCGCGCGACATCCTGACGGTCTGCCTCGGCAAGTCGACGTATGCCCGCTGCGGCATCATCGTGAACGTCACGCCATTCGAGCCCGAGTGGGAAGGTCACGTCACTATCGAGATTTCGAACACGACACCCCTACCTGCCAAGATCTACTCGAACGAGGGGATCGCCCAGGTGCTGTTCTTCCAGGGCGACGAGCCGTGCGACGTGTCGTACAAGGACAAGCAGGGCAAGTATCAGGCGCAGCGGGGCGTCACTCTGCCCAGAATTTAGGAAATCGATTAGCCATTAGCATCTGGTGTGCGCCGTCCCGTCCCTTCCACACGCCTGACTACAGCGGCGGCCGTGCTGGTCGCAGCGGTTGCGCTCTGGGCGCTCGGGCGCCCCCTTCCTGAAGCCGAACAGCACCGCCGCCACTTCGCCGACCTGCAGCGGCAGGTCGATCTGGCACAACAGACAAAGACCGCACGTGTCGGCGAACGCGGCCAGGTCTTGCGGCTGCGTGCCCAGGCACGCGGCGCAGGCGGGGCGCAACGCGAGGCCTTCGAGGCGCAAGCCGCGGCGATTGAGTCGCGCCTCGGCGGTGGCACTCGCGAGGTCGTCCGGGCGTCGGTCTACGGTGCGCCTCTGATCAGCCTTCGTCGCCACGCGCCGCTCGCCGGCTTCGCCGATCGCTCGGCTGAACAGGGCAGCGGGTGCCAGACCTGTCATGTCGCGGTGGCCGCGTCCGGGTTCGAAGGCTATCCGGCACCGTTCCGCACACACCCGAGCCTGGACGCCTACGTCGGCGCCGCGTCACCCCATCCGCCGTCGCGGGTCGGCTGCGCGTCATGTCACATGGGCGACGGGCACGCCTCGACGTTCGCGGGCGCCGGTCACGCACGGGCGACTGACGACGGCCGTCCGCAACCGACCGCCGGTCGCGCCTGGGTCGGCCCCGCCACTACCGGCGCGATGCTGCCGCGCGCGCGCACCGAGGCCGGCTGCGCCGCCTGTCATCTGGGCGAGCGCTATCAGCCAGGGGCCACGGCGCTGAACGAGGCGCTCGTCACCTTCGAACGCGCCGGCTGCTATGCCTGTCACGGGGCACCCGGGTTCGAGCGCACCCCCCGGCGCGGTCCGGACCTGCGGCGCATCACGGGCAAGCTCAGCGCCGGGTGGGTGCGCTCCTGGCTGGCCGATCCCGCTGCCATCAAACCGGCCACCTGGATGCCGTCGTTCTTCCCGCGCGGTGCGGCGCTTACAGCGGTCGATCGCGCAGCGATCGACGCGATGACCGCCTACCTGTTCGCGAACAGCGACGACTACACACCGGTCGCCCATAACCGGCGTGGTGACGCTTCGCACGGGCAGGCGATCGTGCAGTCCGTCGGCTGCCTGGGCTGCCACGTCGCGGGCGACGCCTCGCGCCAGAGTGCCGGCCTCCGTGCTACGTTCGGCCAGCCGCTGCAGGGACTCGCCGCGAAGACCGACACCGACTGGCTCGCCGACTGGCTCCGAGACCCGGCCCGCTTCAGTCCAGGGACACGCATGCCGAACCTGCGCCTGAGCGAGGCCGACGCTGCGGACGCCGCGGCCTACCTCGAGACGCTGGAGTCACCAGGCCCGACGCCGCTCCCGCCGCCCGTCACCGACGACGAGGCCTACCGCGCCGTGCTGCGCCGTTTCGACGCATCCACTCCGCAGGCGACACTGCAACTCGGTGGCGAGCCACTGGCCATTGCCGCCGGCCGCGCCGCTATCGACGCGCTCGGCTGCTTCAACTGTCACGACGTGCGCGGGTTCGAGGGGCGCAAGACGACCGTGCCGATGCGAAGGCTTCAGGACTGGACGACGACCGACGTCGCAGGGCTGGTGCATCGCGGTCCCGACTTCCGCCTGGCAGTCGAGGAATCGGCGCGTCTCGCGCTGGCGCTCACCTCCCTCTCTGGCCGTCAGCGCGAATCGCATGCGCTCACGACCCCGTGGCAACTCACCAAGTCCACGGGGCGCACGCTCGTGCAGGAGCGCAACTGCGTTGGTTGCCATCCGATCGACGGCACCGGCGGCGACTTCGTGAACCTCGTGGCCGAGCCGACGCTCGGGCCGCCACTGCTCACGCCCGAAGGGTCGCGCGTCCAGCCGGACTGGCTGCGCCGATTCCTTCACCAGCCGACGACAATCCGACCATGGCTGTCGGTCCGCATGCCAACCTTTGGCCTGTTGGACGACGAGGTGGAGGTGGTGGGGAACTACTTCCGCGGGATTGCCCCGGAGAACCCGAAGCCGACGCCGGTGACCTCCGACGTGACGGCGGCGAGTCGACGGGGGCTGTTCGAACTGCTGAAGTGTCAGCAGTGCCATGTGCTCGGTGCTCTCCCGAAGGACCAACCCACCTCGAACCTCGCGCCGGACCTGCGCCTGGCGCACGAGCGGCTGCAGCCCGAATGGATCGTGGCGTGGCTGCGGAATCCGAGTGCCATCCTGCCCGGCACCCGGATGCCGAGGTTCTGGCCGGACTATCCGGCGTCGTTCTACGACCCGCTCGGGAAGGACGGGGAGAAGCAGGTGCGGGCGATCCGCGACCACCTGCTCACGCTTCGCTGAGGAGGGTCGGGCGGGTCGAAGCTCAACTACCACATTCTCCGAGCGGTGACTGCCTATTTCGCCAGCTCTGGAGAGGTGAGACTGAACCGCCCTAGCCGAACAGCTATAATCACCAGGAATGTTACGACCCTTCCGGGGACAGTTGCCCCGGGTTCACCCATCTGCCTTCATCGACCATAGCGCGCAGGTCATTGGCGACGTCGAGATCGGCGAGGACAGCAGCGTCTGGATGTGCGTCGTCATTCGCGGCGACGTCAACCGGATCCGCATCGGCCGCCGCTCCAACATCCAGGACGGCACCATCGTCCACGTGATGAAGGACACTCATCCCACCATTATCGGCGACGACGTGACGGTGGGGCACGCGGCGGTGGTGCACGGCTGCACCATCGAGGACCGCTGCCTGATCGGCATGGGCGCCATCCTGCTGAACGGCGTCGGCGTCGGCACCGGGTCGATCGTCGCCGCGGGAACGCTGCTTCCCGAGGGAATGCAGGTGCCGCCGCGATCGCTGGTGATGGGGGCGCCAGGCAAGGTGCGCCGCACGCTGACCGACGCGGATCTCGACGAAATCCAGATGTACGCCGATCGTTACGTCGCCTATCGACTGGATTACAAGTGAGCACGACGTCGACCAAGCCGCCGAGTGGAACCCGCGACTTCCTTCCCGAGGAGATCCGCCGCCGCGACCACGTGATGCGCATCGTGCGCGAGGTGTACGAGAGCTACGGCTTCGAGCCGCTCGAGACGCCGGCATACGAGAACATCGAGACCCTGCCTCGGCAAGTACGGCGAGGAAGGGAACAAGCTCATCTTCAAGATCCTGAAGCGCGGCGAGCACGAGGCGAGCGGCGAGGCCGATCTGGCGCTGCGCTACGATCTCACCGTGCCGCTCGCGCGGGTCGTGGCGCAGTACCAGGCGGAGCTGCCGCGCTTCTTCAAGCGCTACCAGATCCAGCCGGTGTGGCGCGCCGACCGGCCTGGCAAGGGGCGCTTCCGCGAGTTCTACCAGTGCGACATCGACGCCATGGGCTCGACGTCGCCCGTGATCGAAGCGGAGCTGATGGGGGCGGTGTCCGAGGTGCTGAGCCGTCTCGGCTTCAACGACTTCGTCATCCGGTTGAATCACCGCAGGCCGCCTGAGCGCCTTGCTCGACACCGCCGGCGTGCCCGAGGCGCTGCAGGCCGAGGCGCTGACCGCCATCGACAAGCTCGACAAGATCGGTCGCGGACGGCGTGCGCCAGCGAACTGCTCGAGCGAGGCGTCAGTCCGGCGGCGACGAAGGACTGCCTCGACTTCTTCACCGGCATCACGACCGAGACGCCGCACGTCGACACGGCGATCGACCGTTTGCGGCAGCTTCGTGCGAGACGCATCACGCCGGTCCGAGTGCGGTCGACGAACTCGACACGATGGTCCGCCTGGCGGACGGGGGACCGGCGCATGGGCGGATCCGCATCGACCCGAGCCTGGCGCGCGGGCTGTCATACTACACGGGCGCCATCATGGAGATTGCCGTGCCCGGGCTGCAGGGCAGCATGGGTGGCGGCGGCCGCTACGACACGCTGGTGGGCATGTTTCTCGGCCGTGACGTGCCGGCTGCGGGCTTCTCGCTCGGACTCGAGCGCATCATCCTGGTGATGACCGAGCGCGGGATGTTCCCGGCGACGGTGTCGCGCGCGCCGGTGGACGTGATGGTCACGTTCCTCGCAGACGACCTGCGGTCTGATGCGCTGCGGTTCGCCTCGGAACTGCGCGCCGAACGGCTGCGTGTGGAGGTGTTCCCGGACGGCAGCCGGAAGCTGGACAAGTCGTCTGAAGTACGCGTCGAGCCGCAACGTGCCGATGCTGGTCATTCTCGGTGAGGACGAACAGGCACGGGGCGAAGTGACCGTGCGCGATTTGCAGACGCGGCAGCAGCACGCCGCACCACGGGCGACGGCGGCGCGCGACATCGCGCGGCGCATCCGCATAGAGGCGACATAGGCAATGGCAGAACAGCTCGGCGACTGGGTTCGGACACACACCTGCGGCGCACTCCGCACGGACGGACCTCGACACGGACGCGACGCTGCTCGGGTGGGTGCACCGCGTTCGCGATCTCGGCGGCGTGCTCTTCATCGACATTCGCGACCGCGAAGGCGTGTCGCAGGTGGTCTTCCGCGACAATGACGCACTGCTGGCGCAGGCGAAGAAGCTGCGTCCCGAGTTCGTCGTCGGCGTGAAGGGGCTCGTCGAGCGCCGCTCGCCCGAGACGGTGAATCCGAAGCTGGCGACCGGCGACGTCGAAGTGCTGGCGCGCGAGCTGCGGCTGCTGAACGAGGCGAAGACGCCGCCGTTCCAGATCGCCGAGGACTCGCCGGTGTCCGAGGACGTGCGCCTGCAAGTACCGCTATCTCGACCTGCGGCGCCCGCGCCTGCAGGGCGAACATCGGGCTGCGGCACAAAGTGGCGTTTGCCATCCGCGAAGCAGTTCAACGCGCAAGGGTTCTGGGAGATCGAGACGCCGATTCTCACGAAGTCGACGCCCGAAGGCGCGCGCGACTACCTCGTGCCGAGCCGCGTGCATCCGGGCGAGTTCTACGCCCTGCCGCAGTCGCCGCAGATCTTCAAGCAGATCCTGATGATCGGCGGCATGGACCGCTACTTCCAGATCACGCGCTGCTTCCGCGACGAGGATCTGCGCGCCGACCGCCAGCCGGAGTTCACGCAGGTCGACGTCGAGATGTCGTTCGCGTCTCCCGATCTGATCTACGCGCTGATCGAGCCGGTGCTCCAGCGCATCTTCGCCTGCATCGGCAAGGCGCTGCCGGCGCCGTTCCGCCGCATGCCGTACGCCGAGGCGATGGCGAAGTACGGCTCGGACAAGCCGGACCTGCGCTGCGGCATGGAGATTCACGACGTGTCGGCGGCCTTCGCCGACTCCGAGTTCCGGGTCTTCAAGCAGATCGTCGCCGACGGCGGTGTCATTCGCGGCTTCGCGGTGCCCGGCGGCAACAGGTACACGCGCAACCAGATCGATGGACTCGTCGACCAGGCGAAGCAGATCGGGTTCGGCGGCCTCATCTGGGTGCGCCCGGGTGAACCACCGACGAGCTCGGTCAAGGCACTCAGCGAGGGGTCGCTGCGGGCGGCCATTTCTGGGCTCGGCGCCAATGCCGACGACCTCGTGCTGCTGGCAGGCGGCCCGCCCGACCACACCTCATCGCTGCTCGGTCAGCTGCGCCTGGCCGTGGCGAAGCGCGACGAATCTGCTCGATCCGGAGAAGTACGAGGTGCTCTGGGTGACCGACTTCCCGCTGCTCGAGTGGAGCGGGGAGGATGGACGGTGGTATTCCATGCACCACCCCTTCACCTCGCCGCTGGACGAGGACATGGACAAGCTCGAGAGCGATCCGGGTTCGGTGCGGGCCAAGGCCTACGACCTCGTGCTCAACGGCAGCGAGATTGGCGGCGGCAGCATTCGTATCCACGCCGCAGAGATGCAGGCGCGAATCTTCCGCACGGCTCGGCATCAGCGACGAGGAGGCCAGGGCGCGCTTCGGGTTTTTCCTCGAAGCACTGGAGTACGGCACGCCGCCGCATGGCGGGATCGCCCTCGGCCTCGACCGAATCATCGCCATCCTGGCCAACGAATCGTCGATCCGTGAGGTCATCGCGTTCCCGAAAACGGCGACCGCGGTCGACCTCATGGCTGACGCTCCATCGACAGTCGATCAG
This sequence comes from uncultured Acidobacteriota bacterium, assembly GCA_963722395.1. Lineage (GTDB taxonomy): Bacteria > Acidobacteriota > Vicinamibacteria > Vicinamibacterales > CAVVIG01 > CAVVIG01. Next base: position 915,553 of record CAVRLS010000004.1, read on the forward strand.
AAGCAGCTCCGCGAGCTCCACCTGAAGAGCTCGAAGTAGCGCGCGGTATGCATATTGGAATCACCCTGGTGAGTTGATGAGACGAATTACCGTTCCCGAGGACGCCGTTCCGACACTCTTCGGGACGTATGACGAGAATCTCAAGCATTTCGAGTCTGTTCTCGGCGTCCGCATCCGCACTCAGGGCAACGAGCTCGTCGTCGACGGTGACGACGGTGGCCCGGACAAGCTGAACCAGGTGGTCAACCAGCTCGCCGCGCTGATGCGCGAGGGTTACAAGGTGTCGACCACCGACGTGAAGACCGCGGCGGAGCTCGTGGCGCGCGACCCGTCGGTAAACCTGCAGGAGCATTTCCTCAAGGGGAGCGTGACGCCGGCGGGCAAGCGCCGCGTCGCCCCGAAGACCATCAACCAGCGGCGCTACCTCGAGGCGATCGACGGCAACGACATCGTCTTCGGTGTCGGACCGGCCGGCACCGGCAAGACCTACCTGGCCATGGCGCAGGCGGTGTCGTACCTGGTGAACAAGAAGGTCAGCCGCATCATCCTGGCGCGGCCGGCGGTGGAGGCCGGCGAGAAGCTCGGGTTCCTGCCGGGCGACCTCACCGAGAAGGTGAACCCGTATCTGCGTCCGCTCTACGATGCGCTCTACGACATGCTCGACATCGAGCGTGTGGCGCGGTATCTCGAGCGCGGCACCATCGAGATCGCACCGATCGCGTTCATGCGCGGCCGGACGCTGAACGACTCGTTTGTCATCCTCGACGAGGCGCAGAACACCACGTCCGAGCAGATGAAGATGTTCCTCACGCGCCTCGGCTTCGGTTCGAAGGCGGTGATCACCGGCGACATCACGCAGATCGACCTGCCGACCGGCCGCCCCTCGGGCCTGATCGAGGCGATCAAGGTCGTCGGGAACATCGAGGGGATCGAGTTCGTGCACTTCGACGATCGCGACGTCGTGCGACACAAGCTGGTGCAACAGATCGTGAAAGCCTACGAGTCCTATTCGAACGGGAACGGCAGCGCACGCCCCGCGCCAGCCGCCGGCCCGTCGCCTTCCTGACCATGGCACCTGGCGACCAACGTCGCGCCCGGCCACGGCTCCAGGTGGGCGTCTCCGATGAACGGGGACGTGCACTCGGGCCGCGGCCTGGCGCGCTGGCTCTCCGCGGTGGCGCCCGCCACGGCGCGGGGCACGGTCAGCGTCGCCGTGGTCAGCGACGCGCGGGTGCGCGCGTTGAACCGCGATTATCGCCAGAAGGACTACGCGACCGACGTGCTGTCGTTCCCGGCGGAGGATCTGTGCCAGCCGGATCCCCGACGAAGGCGGAACGGGTGAACGCGCGGTCTATCCCGCATCATCTGGGCGATATCGTCATTGCGCCGCGGCGTGGCGCGGCGGCAGGCGCAAGGCGGCCGGGCATGCCGAAGCCACCGAGCTGCGCGTGCTGGCGCTGCACGGATTGCTGCACCTGCTCGGCTACGACCACGAGACCGACGAGCGGGGAGATGGCGCGTGTCGAGAAGCGGCTGCGCCGCAAGGGGCGGCTGCGCGAAGGACTCATCGAACGGCAATGATTCCGCTTACCGTCTTCCTGCTCGCCTGCGCCGCCGTCTATCTCGGCACCATCGACGCGGCGTTCAGCGCGCTGATGCGGCTGTCGCTGCGGCTGCTCGCCGAGCGCAGCACGCGCCCCGGCGCGCTTGGCGAATATCTCGACGACCCGGTCCTGCTGTTCGCGCCGGTGCGGCTGCTGCTGGCGATGGTCACCGCCTCGGCCACCGCGCTGCTGGCGCGCGGCATCGGGCTCTACGGACCGCAGCCGCTGGTCACGGTGTTCGTCAGCGTCGTGTTCTTCATCGCGATCTTCCAGGTGGTGCTGCCGCGCCTGCTCGTCGATCGGCGACCCCGAGCGGGTGCTCGAGGCGCTGCTGCCGTCGTTCCGGCCCGATCGCCCGGCTGCTCGGCCCCATTGCCAACTGGACCTCGCGCGCTGTGCCGGCCAGGAAGTCGGCGCCGGCCAACGACGAACAGGACACCGACCCATCCGACGCTGCCCGCGCCTACATCGACAGCGCCGCGGACGAAGGGATCATCGAAGGCGAGGAGCGCCGGCTGCTCCAGAGCATCGTCGACTTCGGCGACACGCTCGTGCGCGAGATCATGACGCCGCGCCCCGACATCGTCGCCATCAGGGACGATGCGACCGTCGGCGATCTGCTGGCGTTGTTCCGCGAGCAGGAATACTCGCGATTTCCGGTCTACAAGGAGAACCTCGACAACATCGCCGGGTTCGTCTTCGTGAAGGATCTGGTGAAGTTCCAGCAGCGCGACGACTCGCGGCCGATCACGCCGCTGCTGCGGCCGGCGGTGATCGTGCCCGAGAGCAAGCGCGTGCCCGAACTGCTGAAGCAGTTCCAGCGCCAGCAGACGCAGGTGGCCGTGGTGGTGGACGAATACGGCGGCACGGCGGGCCTCGTCACCATCGAGGACATGCTCGAGGAGATCGTCGGTGAGATCCGCGACGAGTACGACGTCGAGGTCGAGCCGATCGTCGATGAGGGAAACGGCAGCTATCTCTTCAACGGCAAGGTGGACATCGACGAGGTGGTGCAGCGGCTGAACGTCCAGATCGCGCGCGAAGGCTTCGAGACGGTCGGCGGCTTGCTGATGACGCATCTCGGACGCGTGCCGACGGTGGGTGAGCAGGTTGAGGTCGGCGGACTGCACATGGAAGTGATCGAGGTCGATCGCCGGCGGGTCAGCAAGGTCAGGATTACCAGGCGCGAGGCCACGGTGGCGCCGGAAGGGGAGCGGGTCTCGTGAAGAATGGATTCGTCTCGTTCATCGGCCGGCCCAACGCCGGCAAGTCGACATTGCTCAACCGGCTCGTCGGCGAGAAGGTCGCCATCGTCTCCGACAAGCCGCAGACGACCCGCAACCGCATCCTCGGGGTGAAGAACTATCCCGACGCGCAGGTGATCTTTCTCGACACCCCAGGCATCCACCGGCCGCTGCACCGCATGAACGTGCGGATGGTGGATGCGGCGCGGGACACCATCAGCGAAGTGGACATTGTCGCGCTGGTCGTCGACGTGAACGAGAAGCTCGGAGGTGGCGACCGCTACGTGTTCGACATGGTGAAGGACCTGCACAAGCCGGTGTTCCTGATCCTGAACAAGATCGACGTGATCAAGAAGCCGAAGCTGCTGCCGATCATGGAGGAATTCAGCCGGCAGGGGACGTTCGAGGAGATCATCCCTGTGTCAGCCGGGACCGGCCTGAACGTCGACCGGCTCGAAAGGGCCATCATCGACCGCCTGCCAGAAGGGCCGGCGCTCTACCCGCCCGACTACCTCACCGACCAGCCCGAGCGCTTCATGGCGTCGGAGATCGTCCGCGAGAAGGTGCTGCAGTTCACGCACGCGGAGATCCCGTTCTCGAGCGCCGTGGTGGTCGATCGGTTCGAGGAGCCGGCGGATCCGAAAGGGCTGCTGAAGCTGTACTGCACGATTGTCGTCGAGCGCGAGTCGCAGAAGCCGATCGTCATCGGCCGCAACGGCGACATGATCAAGACCATTGGCACCGCGGCCCGCGAGGAGCTGGAAAAGTTCTTCTCGACGAAGGTGTTCCTCGACCTGCACGTCCGGGTGAAGAGCGACTGGCGCGAGGACGACCGCACGCTGCAGGACCTGGGCGTCGGACGGCAGGGGGGTAGGTAACCTCCACCCTCCGTTGTCGTCTCCGTGTTTTGCGTCCGACGATTCTGTTTAGTACAGTGCAGGCGAATTCACTGAATGGCGTTGTTCACCAGCGAGGCGTTGATTCTCAGAACCTACTCGCTTGGTGAGTCGGACCGGATCGTGGTTTTCCTGACGAAGGACCGTGGCAAGAAGCGTGGAGTAGCCAGGAATGCACGGCAGAGCCGGCGCCGCTTTGGCGGCGCGCTCGAGCCGATGACCTGCGGACGGGTCACCTATCGTGAACGCGAAGGCAGGGATCTGGCGTTCGTCGAGCAGATCGCGCCGACGCAATCGCCCCTGCGGATGCCCGCGGGCGCAGGCGATGGACTGGGGCATGTCGGGTACTTCGCCGAGCTGATCGACGAGTGGGCGCCCGACAACGATCCGAACGAAACGCTGTTCCGGCTGGGGGCCGCGGTGGTCGATGCCCTGACGGCTGGAGTCGCGGTGGAGCCGCTGGCCCGGTACTTCGAGTACTGGCTGCTGCGGCTGCAGGGAGTGTACGAGGCCGACCCGCGCGCGTCGGTCGGCGCGCGCGCGTTCCTCGACGCGGCGCGCACCTGCAGTCCGTTTGGACTGCAGGACGTGACGGTCTCCGTCACGGTGCTGCGAGAACTGGAAGCCGCGCATCGCGCGAAGATCGCGATGCACCTCGAAAAGGAACTGAAGTCCGCGCGCGTGCTGCGCGAGATGCGACGATGACGTTTCAGGGTCTCATTCTCAGGCTGTCGGAGTTCTGGGCCTCGCGCGGGTGCGTGCTCCAGCAACCGCTCGATCTCGAAGTGGGGGCGGGCACCATGCACCCCGAGACGTTCCTGCGCGTGCTCGGTCCGGAGCACTGGAACGTCGCCTACGTCCAGCCATCACGCCGGCCGGCTGACGCGCGGTTCGGCGAAAATCCCGAACCGCGTCTTCAAGCACCACCAGTTCCAGGTCATCCTCAAGCCGGCCCCGGACGACGTCCAGAACCTCTATCTGGAAAGCCTCGAGGCCTGCGGCATCAATCCGCGCCAGCACGACATCCGATTCGAGGAGGACAACTGGGAGTCGCCGACGCTCGGTGCGTGGGGCATCGGCTGGCAGGTGCTCTTCGACGGCCAGGAGATCTCGCAGTTCACCTACTTCCAGCAGGCCGGCGGCATCGAGCTCGCCCCGATCTCGGCGGAACTGACCTACGGCCTCGAGCGCATCGCGATGGTGCTGCAGAAGGTCGACAGCGTGTTCGACCTCGAATGGGGTGCCGGCGTGAAGTACGGTGTTGTGCGCCACCGCGAAGAGGTGGAGCAGTCCACCTACGTCTTCGGCCAGCTCGACCTGCCGAAGTCCGAATTCGGAGCCTTCCACCGGGACATGTTCGACCGCAACTATGGCTTTTCCGAGGTGCTTCTCAAAAGCGGCCTCGTGCTGCCGGCCCTCGAGTACTGCCTCAAGTGCTCGCACCTGTTCAACATTCTCGATTCGAGCAACAGCATCGGCGTGACGGAACGCACGGCCTACATCCTCAGGGTGCGCCAGCTGGCGCTGCAGATCGCGAAGGCCTATGTCGGCGACGGCGCCGGGAAAGCGACGGCCTGACATGGACCGCGAACTGCTTCTCGAGATCGGCTGCGAGGAAATTCCGGCCAGCTGGCTGCCCGGTCTCACCAACCAGGTTGGCGAGGTCGTCCTGGCGCAGCTGAAGGAACATCGGCTCGCCCCGGAAGCGCCGGCCGAAACCTACAGCACGCCACGCCGTCTGACCGTCCGGATTGCGAAGCTGGCTGAGCGACAGACCGACCTCGAGGAGGTGCTGAACGGGCCGCCGGTCTCGGCTGCCTTCAAGGCGGACGGGACGCCCACGCCAGCGGCGGTCGGCTTCGCCGCCAAGAACGGCACCGAGGTGTCGCTGCTCGAGCGGGTCGACACGCCAAAGGGCGCCTACCTCGCGTTCAGAAAGAAGCAGCGTGGCAAGGCGGCGGTTGATGTGCTGCCGTCGGTGCTCGGGGGCACACTGCGTGGCCTGACCTTCCCGAAGCTGATGCACTGGGACGCGATGCTCGAGGACGGCAAGGGCGAACTGCTGTTCGGTCGTCCCATCCGCTGGCTGCTCTTCACCTACGGCGGCCGCGTTGTGCCGTTCTCGGTTGCGCGCACGCCCGGCGCCCAGAGTGGTTCGGTGCAGGACGTCACCTCGGGTGCGGTCACCTATGGTCACCGCTTCCTCACGACCAGCGGTCGGGCCGGCCGAGCGATCAAGGTCCGGTCGTTCGACGAGTACAAGGCGCGGCTGCTCGAGAACTTCGTCATCATCGAGCGGAGCGAACGCCACAACAAGATCGCCCGCGAACTCGACGCCAAGGCGCAGCGCCTGCAGGGACGCGTCAGCCGCATGGTGCGTCAGGAATCCGGGCTCTGCTCGCCGAAGTGCCGGACCTGGTCGAGTACCCGTCGGTCGTAGCCGGCACCTACAGCCCGGAGTTCCTCGAACTGCCCGAAGAGGTGCTGACGACCACGCTGATCCATCACCAGCACTATTTCCCGGTGGAGGCCGAGGACGGCAAGTTGAAGAACGCGTTTCTCGCGGTCATCAACACCGAGCCGGACAACGAACGGACCATCGCCCGCAACGCTGAACGCGTGGTGTCGGCGCGGCTGCGCGATGCGCGGTTCTTCTGGGAAGCCGACCGCAAGACGACGCTGGAGTCGCGGCTCGAGCGGCTCGGCACGCTGTTGTTCCACAAGAAGCTCGGCAGCTACGGCGAGAAGGCCACACGCATCGAGCGGCTGGCGCGGTGGATTGCGTCCGAGGCGCTCGGTGCGTCGCCCGAGACGTCTGACGCAGGCAGCGCGCGCCGCCCGCCTGGCCAAGGCCGACCTCACGACGGACATGGTGCGCGAGTTCACGGAACTCCAGGGCACCATGGGCGGCATCTACGCCCGCGAAGAAGGGCAGCCCGAGGCGGTGTGGAAGGCCATCTACTACCACTACCTGCCGATCGGCGTCGAAGCCGACGCCGCGCCGTCACGCACGCAACTCGGAGCCGCGGCTCTGACGTGGGCTGCGGTGTCGCTGGCAGACAAGGTCGATACGATCGTCGGCCTGTTTGCCGCCGGGGAGAAACCGACGGGATCGCGGGATCCTTACGGGTTGCGCCGAGCGGCGCAGGCTGTGACGAAGATGCTGACGGACCTGCAGGCGACGACCGGCGTTGCCCGCGCGGTTGCCGTTCGCGACCTCGTGGGTGAGGCGTTCGAGGGCTACAGCGGGGCCCTCTCGCCGCAGGGCGAGGGCTGGCGACAGCTGGTGTTCGAGTTCTTCGGCGAGCGCGAAGCGCACCTGCTCGAGCGCCGCGGCTTCAAGTACGACGAGATTCGGGCTGGAATGCTGGCCGACCCATCCTCGCTGCGTCCGTACGAGCTGCTTCGCCGTATCCAGGCGCTGGCGCAGGCACGCAAGGCGGCCGGGTTCGAAGGGCTCGCCGTCCTGTTCAAGCGCGTGAAGAACATCACCCGCGACTTCACCCCCGGGCCGACGACGCCAACCGACTTCGCCGGACTCCGAGCCGCCCTCCGGGAACCAGCGGAACAGGCGTTGCTTGCTGAGCTGGAGCAGCGCTGGCCCCGCATCGATCAGGCACTGAAGGACGAGAAGTTCCTCGACGCCATGACGCAGCTCGCGCACCTGCATGCGCCGGTCAATCGGTTCTTCGTCGACGTCCTGGTGATGGCGGAGGAGCCGACCCTGCGTGACGCACGCCTGGCGCTGCTCACGATCCTGCGTGACACGATCCTGATGACCGGTGGAGATATTTCAGAGCTCGCGCCCGAAGACGCGAAGCAGGCCTGAGCCCCTGCACTACAATCACACTTTGCTTACCTCGGAATACGACGTTCGACGGAGTCGCTGATGGCCAAGAGAGCTGCTAAGAAGAAAGCGCCCGCCGCCCCCAAGAAGGCTGCGGCCACTAGGAAGACAGCGGTCACCCGGACCGCCGCGAAGGTTGGCAAGCACGTCTACTTCTTCGGGAACGGCAAGGCCGACGGCAATCGCACGATGAAGGACACGCTCGGCGGCAAGGGCTCCGGCCTCGCCGAGATGACCAACGCCGGCCTGCCCGTCCCTCCTGGCTTCACCATCTCCACCGACGTCTGCACCATCTACTACAAGGAAAAGGCGCACATCCCCGCGGAGATCGACGCGGAGATCGCCGACAACCTGAAGAAGCTCGAGAAGGCGGCCGGCGCGAAACTCGGGTCGACCGACAACCCGCTGCTGGTGTCGGTGCGCTCCGGCGCCAAGTTCTCGATGCCCGGGATGATGGACACCATCCTGAACCTCGGCCTGAACGACCAGTCGGTCGAAGGGCTCAAGCGCCGCACGCAGAACGGCCGCTTCGCGTTCGACAGCTATCGCCGCTTCATGCAGATGTTCGGCAGCGTCGTCCTCGAGATTCCGAAGGCGACGTTCGAGCACGAGTTCGACGGCGTGAAGGCCTCGCGCGGCGTGAAGCTCGATACCGACCTCGACGAGGCGGCGCTGCGCGAAGTGGTCGAGCGCTACAAGGCGGTCGTGAAGAAGAAGACCGGGCAAGCCGTTCCCGCAGGATCCGATGGAGCAGCTGAAGACGTCGCGCGACGCCGTGTTCCGCTCCTGGATGAACCCGCGCGCCCAGGAGTACCGCCGCATCTACGACATCCCGGATCACATCGGCACCGCCGTCAACGTCCAGATGATGGTGTTCGGCAACACCGGCGACCGCTCGGGCACGGGCGTCGGCTTCACGCGCAACCCGGCGACCGGCAAGAAGGAGTTCTACGGCGAGTTCCTGATCAACGCCCAGGGCGAGGACGTCGTGGCCGGTGTGCGCACGCCGCAGCCGATCACGCAGCTCGAACAGGTGATGCCGGCTGCGTACAAGCAGCTGCGCCAGATCACCACGCGCCTCGAGAACCACTACAAGGACATCCAGGACTTCGAGTTCACGATCCAGGACGAGAAGCTCTACATGCTGCAGACCCGCAGCGGCAAGCGCACTGGCTATGCGGCGGTGGTCATCGCCACCGACCTGGCAGCCGAACGGCTGGTCTCGCCGAAGGAAGCGGTGCTGCTCGTCGATCCGGAGTCGCTGAATCAGTTGCTGGCGCCCGGCTTCGACCAGACCGAGTGGAAGAAGATTCCGGTGGCCACCAAGGGGCTGCCGGCGTCGCCAGGTGCGGCAAGCGGCCAGGTGGTGTTCTCGGCCGATCACGCGGTCGACTGGACCCAAAAGGGCAAGCAGGTCATTCTCGTGCGCCGCGAGACGGTGCCGGACGACATCCACGGCATGTTCGTGTCGCAGGGCATCCTCACGGCAACGGGCGGCATGACGTCACACGCCGCCGTGGTCGGCCGGCAGATGGGCAAGCCGTCCATCGTCGGCGCCGGCGGCATCGAGGTGGACGAGCACGGCCGGCAGTTCCACGTGAACGGCCAGACGGTGAAGGAAGGCGACTGGATTTCGTTCGACGGCCTCTCGGGTGAAGTGAAGCTGGCGCGTGTTGCGTCCAAGCCGAGCGAGATCCTGCAGGTCATCAACGGTGAGCTGAAGGCGTCGGAGTCGGACATCTACCAGCGCTTCGACAAGATCCTGGGCTGGTCCGACAAGTTCCGTCGCATGGGCATCCGCGCCAACGCCGACCTGCCGGATCAGGCTGATATCGCCTACGCGTTTGGCGCGCGCGGCATCGGGCTGTGCCGCACCGAGCACATGTTCTTCGGTGAGGGGCGCATTCCGGTCGTCCAGCGCATGATTCTGGCGGACAACGAAGCCGATCGCCGCAAGGCGCTCGACGAGCTGCTGCCGCTCCAGCGCGACGACTTCTACGGCGTCTTCAAGGCGATGAAGGGGTGCGCGGTCACCATCCGCACCATCGACCCGCCGCTGCACGAGTTCCTGCCGAAGCGTGAAGACCTCATGGTCGACATCGCCAGGCTGGAATTGGGCAATGGCAAGAAGAAGGAACTCGAGGAGAAGCGCAAGCTGCTCGTCCGGGTCGAGCAACTGCACGAGTTCAACCCGATGCTCGGCCATCGCGGTGTGCGGCTTGGCATCACCTATCCCGAAATCACCGAGATGCAGACGCGCGCCATCATGGAGGCGGCCTGCCGGCTGCACAAGGAAGGGCTCAAGATCGTTCCCGAGATCATGATCCCGCTCGTCGGACACGTGAAGGAACTGCGCGACCAGAAGGCGGTGGTCGACCGCGTCGCGGCTCAGGTGATCAAGGAGCAGGGCGTCAAGGTGAAGTATCTCGTCGGCACGATGATCGAGGTGCCGCGCGGCGCGGTCACTGCCGACCAGGTGGCGGCCGAAGCGCAGTTCTTCTCCTTCGGCACCAACGACCTCACGCAGCTCACGTTCGGCTACTCGCGCGACGATGTCGGCAAGTTCCTGCGGGTCTACCAGGACAAGAAGATCCTCGACAAGGATCCCTTTGCCACCATCGACACCGAAGGCGTCGGCGCCATTGTCCGCATGGGCGTCGAGCGCGGTCGCAGCACCAAACCCGATCTCAAGGTCGGTGTCTGCGGTGAGCACGGCGGCGACCCGGCCTCCATCCACTTCTTCGAGAAGACCGGATTGGACTACGTGAGCTGCTCGCCGTACCGCGTGCCGGTGGCGCGCCTCGCGGCGGCGCAGGCGGCGCTGGCGGTGAAGGTCGGCGACTAGAGAAGTCGCACGTCGCACGTCGCAAGACTGTATCGACAGTAAGGAAGGAGAAAGGCGGGCTCCACGCGTGGGGGCCCGCCTTTCGTTTGTGCGACGATACCCAGAGCCGACCGGCCGGGAGCCGGGAGCGTGGAGCCTGAAGCCCGTTGGTTACCATCTTCATCAATCGCAATGGCCAGACCGAACAGGTCAAGAGCATCGACCGCGTCTGGCTGAACCCGGCCTCCAACACCTTTGTCTGGGTGGATCTCGCCGCGCCGTCAATCCCCGACCTCCTCATCCTCAGCGAAACGTTCGCCTTCCACCCGCTGTCGGTGGAGGATGCGCGCGCCGAACTGCACTACCCGAAGATCGAGGCCTACGACGGCTATCTCTACGCCATCCTCCATGGCATCGCGTTCCAGACCGAGGAGAGTGATTCAGCACGCACGACGTCGACTTCTTCATCGGACCCAACTACCTGGTGACCGTGCACAACGGCCATTCGCGCTCCATCGCCGAACTGCAGGAGAACGCGGTGCGGAACCCCAAGGTGATGAGCGGAGGGACCGGTGGCGCTCTTCCACCGCGTCGTCGACACGATGGTCGACCACTACGGCCCGGAGATGCAGAAGCTCGAGGACCGGCTCGACCAGCTCGAGTCGGCGGTGTTCGACAATCCGACGCCGCAGGTGATCCGCCAGATCCTGAACGAGAAGCGGCGGGTTGGCGGCCTGCGCCGCATCATCACGCCGCAGCGCGACGTCATGGCGCGCCTCGCACGCCGCGACTTCGTCGATATCAGCACCGACATGTCGTTCCGCTTCCGCGATGTGTTCGATCATCTGTCAGCGCCTGAACGACGATGCCTCGATGTTTCAGGACCGCATCACCGGCATCCTCGACGCCTACCTCACCAACGTCAGCAACAAGCTGAATGAGGTGATGAAGGTGCTGACCGTGGTGTCGACGATCTTCATGCCGCTCACGCTGGTGGCCGGCGTCTGGGGCATGAACGTGCACCTGCCGCACTTGCCTGGCAGCGACGGAGCGCAGTTCTGGTGGGTGCTCGGGATCTGCCTCGACGATCATCGTGTCCATGCTGGCGTTCTTCCGCGTCCGGCGCTGGATCTGAGGTGGGACGGATCAGCCGCCTCCCCGATGATCTTGCCAACCAGATCGCGGCTGGCGAAGTCGTCGAGCGCCCCGCGTCCGTCGTCAAGGAACTCGTCGAGAACGCCATCGACGCCGGCGCGCGGCGCATCTCCATCCATGTCGAACTCGGCGGCAAGAAGCAGGTCCGGGTCGAGGACGACGGGGAAGGGATGGACCCGGACGATGCGCGGCTGGCGATCGAGCGTCACGCCACGAGCAAGATCCGCCGGGCCGACGATCTGGCCGCGATCCTGACGCACGGCTTTCGCGGCGAGGCGCTGCCATCGATCGCCTCGGTGTCGCACTTCGTGCTGCGCACGCGTACGCGCGACCGCGACAGCGGCACCGAGGTGCGGGTGAACGGCGGCCTCATTGCCGCCGAGCAGGAGGTGCCGGCCGCTCCAGGCACCGTCATCGAGGTGAACGACCTCTTCTACAACCTGCCGGCCCGGCGCAAGTTCCTGAAGTCGGACGGGGCCGAAACGGCGCAGGTTTCCCGCATCACGACGCAACTGGCGCTCGCCTATCCGGAGATCGGGTTCACCCTCACCAGCGGACCGCCGCACAGTGCTGCAGTGCCCACCGGCCGGCGCGTTGCGCGATCGGCTGTACCAGCTCTACGGCGACCGCTCCGATCTGCTCGAGGTGCGCAAGGAGGCTGGCGGCATCCGCATGTTCGGATTCATCGCGGCACTGGCGGAGCAGGGGCCGACACGCGGGCCGCAGAACGTCTTCATCAACCGGCGCATCATCAAAGACCGGACAATTGCGCACGCCATCATCGACGCCTATAGCATGGCATCGATCAAGGAGCGCAGCCCCGAAGTGCATCTGTTCCTCGAGATGCCGGCCGATGCGCTCGACGTGAACGTACACCCGACGAAGGCTGAGGTCCGCTTCCGCGAACAGTCACTGGTGCACGAGGTGGTGCGTCGCGGCCTGATGGACGCGCTCGGTGCTGGCGGGGTGCCGAACCTGCAACTGACTCAGGACACGCTGGTGTCAAAGCCGTTCGCCCCGGCGATCCCTGGCATCCTTGGTGGCGGCAGTTTCCCGAATCGCTGGGTCCCGGGCGCCGCGCTGCGGCAGGCGTACCCGAACACGCCGTACCCGGCACCGCTGCCGAGCCCGCGGCCGGTCGAGAGCGGCCGCGCACCAGTAGTGGGGAACCCGGCGCCCCTCGATGCGGCCGTCGCCGCAGCCGCCGACGCGATTGCAGGCGGGGCGGGGAACGCGGGCGGGGCAGGGTCGGCGGTACCGGAGGTACGCCCGATGATCCCGCTCGGGCAGTTTCGTGACACCTTCATCATCGCGATCGACGACGAGGGGATTGCGATCATCGATCAGCATGTGGCGCACGAACGTGTGCTCTTCGAGCGCGTGATGCAGCAGCTGACGCGCGGCAACCTGCAGTCGCAGCGGCTGCTGGTCCCGCTGCTGATTGACATGCCGGCGGCCGCGCAGCAGACGTTGGCCGAGCGCTCCGCTGATCTGTCACGTCTCGGGTTCGACGTGGAGCCGTTCGGCGACGGGACGCTGAAGGTGTCGGCGGTACCGCTGCTGCTGAGCACTGAGGAGAGCACGCAGGCGCTGCTGGCGCTCGCCGAGGATCTGGAAGGGCTGGATCGGGGCGCCCAGGTGCAGGAGGCCTTGCAGCGCATTGCCGCCACCACCGCATGTCACGCCGCGGTAAAAGCCAATTACCCGCTGACCTACGAGAAGATGACGCACATCCTCGAGGAACTGCGGGCGACGTCATACTCCACCATCTGCCCGCACGGGCGCCCGGTCATGCTGCGCATCACCAGGCGCGAGATCGAAAAGAACTTCGAAAGGATCTAGGTGTAGCGGACGCGGACACCGATGGTGTCGATTACTCGATTTTCTTGCCCTGCTCAGCTTGACCCGCTCTTCACGCCACTGTTACTGTGGCCTCGTTCGCCGATAACAACTGCATAGCCCACGCTTGCCAAGCGAAAAGGCCATTCAGCGCGAGCTCTACCCGTAATTCCACGTGTTGAGCTCATCCGCTGAAGCGCAAAGCTGTAAGCCACGGACATCCGCGGATGCCGGGTGGTTTAGCTGCCGAACTTGGAGTCTGTCATGGTGTCGCGCCGCTTCCTGTCCGTTGTAGCGATTCTGTCCACGGCCGTCGCCTTCTTCCTGCTGGGCGACTTCCACGCCCGTAGCGGCGACGCCGCCAGTCGCGCCGAGTACGACGCCAAGCTCGACGCCATCCGCGCCGAGGTACGTTCCCAGGTTGGCCACATCCGTCCGGCGGCCGTCGTCCCGGCCGGCACGACCGGCAGCCTCGCGCCCGGCGGCGCACCCGCGGCCGACCCGCAGCGCGCCCGCATGGTCAACGAGATCAAGCAGGAACTGCAGAGCGAGATGGGGCTGCTGCCGCTGCACGTGCTGCGGGCACGGCGCACGAGTTTCGTCGAGTTGTATGCCACCGACAACCAGGGGCGTACCAACTACGGCACCGCCGGCTATCTGGGCGACGGCTACTTCATCACCGTGAAGCACGCGGTCGTGGCGTTGAAGGACGACGACAACCGCGACGGCGAGCGCCGTATCACCTCCATCCGCGTCATGGACCAGGGCAAGGAAGTGACGGCGCGGCTGGTGGACGCCGGTGACGCCGACGTCGAGGTGCACTCGGGCGACTGGGCGATCATCCGTACGCGTCCGCTCGACCTGCCGGCGCTGCACTTGAACACGGAGTTCGGGTATGACTTCGCCGAACCGATCTTCCGGCTCGGAAATGACTACTCCAAGGGGATTCTGCTCTCGACCGGATACGTCGGCCAGCACACGGCGAACGGCCTCATCACGGCGCTCACCGACGGGCATCCTGGGGTCTCCGGCGGCGGCGTGCTGAACCGCGAGGGCGACCTGGTCGGCATCCCGATCGGGCGGATGCAGGGCGACTTCCGCTTCTCCTTCATCCTGCCGCTTCGCGCCGAAATGCTGCGCAAGCTGCCGCACGCGGCCGCCCCGGCGCCAGCGCCCCTCCTCGCCGATCCTGCGTCGGCGGTGGCCGCCGCTGCCCAACCGGCGCAGGCGCAGACCCACTGAGCAGCGGGTCCTGCGCCTGCGCTAATATGGCGCCATGACCCCCAGCGAATGCATTCTCTTTTCCGGTGGCGCCCCCGGCGCCGAAGCCGAGTTCGGCGCCTGCGCTGAACGCCACGGCATCGAGGAAGTGAACTTCACCTTCGAGGGACATCCGATCGTCCGGCATCGCGGCGTGCGCGTCCTGAACCACGAGGAACTGCAGAACGGTGATGTCAGCCTCGGCTACGTCTCGAAGCTGCTGAACCGGCGCTACACCGACGCGCCGACCATTCGCAAGGTATCTGCAGACCGTCTGGTATCAGGTGAACAGCGGCCAGGAAATCTACGTCATTGGCACCGTGCAGGACGACGGCACCGTGCGCGGCGGCACCGGGTGGGGCGCTGAGTTCGCCAAGATCTGCAACAAGCCGCTGCACGTCTTCGATCAGGATCACGACGCCTGGTTCACGTGGGACGGCGAGGCGTTCGTGAAGCGTCCGGCCGACGACGGCCCGGTCATCACCCACCCGCACTTCACGGGTACGGGCACCCGTCGCATGCGCGACAACGGCAAGGCCGCCATCGAGGCGCTGTTCACTCGCTCGTTCGGCGCCGCCGCTTGATCTCGGCCCAGCCGTCGAGCCGCCGCTTGATCTCCTTCTCGAAGCCGCGCTCGGTCGGCTGGTAGAACGTCCGGCCTTCAAGCGCCGGCGGCAGGCACGACATGTCGGCCACTGCCTCCGCTTCGTCGTGCGCGTAGCGATAGCCCTTCCCGTAGTCCAGCGTCTTCATCAACGTCGTCGGCGCGTTCCGCAGGTGCAGCGGCACCGGCGACGCCACGTCCTTGCTGCTGCCGCTTCGGCGGCCGGTTGTAGGCGTCGTAGACGGCGTTGCTCTTCGGGCGCGGTCGCCAGGTAGAGCGCCGCCTGCGCCAGCGCCGTGTTCCCCTCGGGCATGCCCATGAAGTGGACGGCCTCCTTCGCGGCGATGGCCACGGTCAGCGCCTGCGGGTCGGCGTTGCCGACGTCCTCCGATGCGAAGCGCACCAGGCGTCGGGCGATGTAGAGCGGATCTTCGCCGGCCTCGACCATGCGCGCCAGCCAGTAGACCGTCGCGTCGGGGTCGCTGTTGCGCATCGACTTGTGCAGCGCCGAGATGAGGTTGAAGTGCTCCTCGCCCGACTTGTCGTAGAGCAGCGCCCTGCGCTGGATGGTCTGCTGCACCCGCTCGGCGGTCGACCTGGCGGCGGCCGTCGACGGCCGGGGCGGCGCCGACGCTCAGTTCGAGCAGGTCGAGCGCCGAGCGGGCATCGCCGTTGGCGTAGAGCGCGATGGCACGCAGCGCCTCGGGCTCGACGTCGACCGGTTCGTCGCCGAGGCCGCGTTCCGGATCGCGCAGCGCGCGCTCGAGAATGGCCTGCACTTCGTCGGGCGACAGCCCGCGCAGGACGAACACCTTCGAGCGCGAGAGCAGCGCCGCGTTCACCTCGAACGACGGATTCTCGGTGGTGGCGCCGATCAGCACGATGTCGCCGGCTTCGACGCGCGGCAGGAATGCGTCCTGCTGCGCGCTTGTTGAAGCGGTGGATTTCGTCGATGAAGACGATGGTGCGGCGGCCGCTGCCGCGGCGCAGCCGCTCGGCCTCGCCATGACGTCGCGGATCTCCTTGATGCCGGACAGCACCGCGCTGAACGAGACGAACTTCGCCTTCGTGGTCTCGGCGATGATCCGCGCCAGCGTCGTCTTGCCGGTGCCGGGCGGTCCCCACAGGATGATCGACTGCAGCAGGTCGCGCTCGATCGCCTGCCGCAGCGGACGTCCGCGCGCCAGCAGCTCCTCCTGGCCGACGAACTCGTCGAAGGTGCGCGGGCGCATCCGCTCGGCGAGCGGCGCCGGCGCAGCCGTGCCTGCGGGTGGGGCGTCGTCGGGAAACAGCGAATCCATGTCTACGACGGTCGCGCCACCATGGTGCGTTGCCGGCGCGCTTCGTAGAGGAGCACCGCCGCCGCCACAGCCGCATTCAGCGATTCGACCGGTGCCGTCATGGGAATGGTGATGCGCGCGTCGGCGCCGTTCGACGATGTCGGGTGAGAGGCCGGCGACCCTCGCCGCCGATGAGCAACACGGTCGGACCGGTGAACCGCGCGTCGAACAATGACACGCCGCCGTGCGGAACCGTCGCGACTACCTGTGCACCATGGCGCCGCGCTGCTGCCACGGCATCGTCGACCTCGGCCACCTGCTGGATGGGCAGGCGCAGCGCGCTGCCCATCGAGCCGCGCAGCGCCTTCCAGCCGTACGGGTCTGCACTCTGACCCGCGACGATCACGCCCGATGCACCTGACGCTTCAGCGACGCGGACCATCGCGCCGACATTTCCAGGGTCCTGCACGTCGCACAGCACCACCACCAGCGCAGCCGGCGAGTCGAACGGATCGACGACAGCGATCGGGCGTCCGGCGAGCGCGACGATGACGCTGCTCGAGCGTACCGGGACTGACGGCGTCCATCACCGGACCAGGTGCTGATGCCACCTCGGTCTCGTTCGGCAGCAGGTCGAGCAGGCGCGCGATCTCGTCCCGCTCGAGCGCGTCGCTCGACACCATCAGATGAGACAGGCGGACGCCGGCCTCGACCGCTTCACCGACGAGATGGAGGCCGTCGAGAAGGAGGAGCCCTTCCGCTTCACCCCGCGCGGCCGCCCGATATCGGGTCACCACAGCGTTCTGGCGGCTCGTGATCCGCTGCACGGGAGAAGGATAGCACTGTGATATCTTCTCAGCAGACCATGAGCGTGTCGATGAAAGAGCGGCTGATCAAGAAGTTCGACGATGAAATCCAGGCGTTGGACCGCGAGCTGAAGCTCGAGCTCCCGAAGGAGATCAAGCGGGCGCGCGAGCTGGGCGACCTGCGTGAGAACGCGGAGTACCAGGCGGCGAAAGAGCGCCAGCGCCTGGTCGAGTCGCGCATCAGCATGCTCCAGAAGCGGGTGTCGGAAATCCACCTGCTCAATACCGATCGCATTCCGACCGATCGCGTCGGGTTCGGCTCGACCATCCACGTCACCGAGAACACCGGCGACAAGCTCGTACTCCAGCTCGTCATGCCCGAGGACGCCGATGCGGCGAAGGGCATGATCTCGACGACGTCGCCGATCGGTCGCGCCCTGCTCAACAAGGAAACGGGTGACGCCGTGAAGGTCATCACGCCGGGCGGCATCCGCGAGTTCGAGATCGATCGTCTCTACACCATCCACGACGCAGCGCCTGAATGAGTGGGCGCGGCGCGGACCCGTCGGCTGCCTCGTACTCTCCGCAGCGACGCACCGCACTCCTGCTCACCGGCACCGGCACCGCCGGCGCCTATCATGCCGGCGTGCTGCGCGCCCTGCACGAAGCGGGCGTGAAGCTCGACGTGGCGGCCGGTCGCGGCATTGGCGTCGTTGGCGCGCTCTTCACCGCCGTCGACGGCGCACCCCACCTGTGGAGCGACAAGGGCTTCTGGAAAGACCCGAAGGTGGGCGCCCTGTACGGCTGGCGGCCGACGCTGCGCGTGCTCGGCGTCGCGCTGCTGCTGGCGGTGGCGGTGGTGGCGCTGCCGATTGCCGCCATGGCGCTCGGCCTCATCGTCTATCCCATCGACTTCGTGCTGAAGATGCTCGGCCTGTCCGGTGGCGGACTCGTCGGTTGGTATGTCGGCGTGGCCAATGCAGCGTTCGCCCCGACCGCGTTGCCCACGTGGCTGCCGCGGCTCGCTGTCCTCATCCTCGGCGCGTGCGGCCTCACGGCCGCGCTGAGCGCCCTGCGCCGGACCAGCACGCGGCATGCGCGCGGACCGTGGTGGTGGCGCGTGGTGCCGGCACCGCTGACCGCCGATGCGGCCATTGCCCACGCCTGGGGCGCCGTGTGGGACCTGGTGCGCGGGGCGGCACAACTGCGCCTGCCCAACCGCACCGACCTGGCGCGGCGATACACCGAACTGCTCGCCGAGAACATCGGGCAGCCCGGCTTTCGTGAACTGCTGATCGTGGCGCACGACGTCGACGCCGGGCGCGATCTGGTCTTTGCCCTTGTGGCCGACGACCGCCGGCGCGATCTCGTGCGGCGGCCGCTGACGCAGGCCGCCGAGGAGCGCCGCGCCGAACTGTTCGACCTTGCCGGAGTCGCGCGCGACCACCTGGCGGACGCGGTTGCCGCCGCGCTCACGGTGCCGCTGGCCACCGATCTGCACGACGTGCACTTCTCGCCAGACGCCTACTGGCGCGGCGAGACGCACCGCCTATGCGACCGTGCAGGAGGCCTCGAGCGGCTGCTGCGACGAACTGGCCGAGCTCGCCGTCGAGCAGATCATCGTGGTGTCGGCAGCGCCGGAGTCGCCGGGGCCGCACGCCCTGGCCTCGCCGCGGCTCGATGGTCGTGGCCGGCTCGGCGAGTACGTGCACTCGGCCGAGGCCGCCGCGCTGCGCGACGCGCTGGCCCGCCGCCGCGCCGACGACCCGGCTGTGTTCGTCATCCGACCATCGCACAACCCTGTCGGGCCGTTCGACTTCGACGGCGGTTACGACGATCGATCGGACCGCCGATTGAGCCTCACCGAACTCATGAACCGCGGCTACGAAGATGCCTATCACCAGTTCATCGAGCCGGTGGTGGGTGCCAGTGGTGAACAGGTCGGGACCGGGCTCTGAGCGCGCGGTCCTGGAGCCTGCCATGACCAGCATTACCGACCTCATCCACTCCGGCGACCACGTCCCGGGCAGTGCCGAGCCGCTCACCACCCCGATCTTCGAAACCACCACCTACCTGTTCGACAGTGCGGCCGACGTCATCGCCTACAACGAGGGCCGCTCGGACAGGTATCTCTACTCGCGCTACGGCAACCCCACAGTCGTGGCGGTGGAGGAGGCGCTCGCCGGGCTCGACCGTGCCGAACGTGCGCTGCTGTTCTCGTCGGGAATGGCGGCCATCGCCACCACCCTCATCGGGCACCTGCGCGCCGGCGACGAGGTGGTGTGCGCCGCCGCGATCTACGGCGGCACATTGCACCTGCTGCACGACCTGCTGTCGCGCTTCGGCATCACCACGCGCTTCGTGTCCCTCGACGACCTGTCGGCGCCGGCACCGATCTTCAGCGAGCGGACTCGGGTGGTCTGGTTCGAGTCGCCGACCAACCCGACGCTGCGCTGTGTCGACATCCGCATCGTCGCAGCGGCGTGCCGTGCGCGCGGGATCCTGTCGGTGCTCGACAACACGTTCGCGTCGCCGCTGAACCAGGACGCGCTGGCACTGGGCGTCGATCTCTCGATGCAGAGTGCCACCAAGTACCTCAACGGCCACAGTGACGTGACCGCGGGCGTCGTCTCCGGTCCGCGACCGTTGCTCGAGCCGATCGAGCGCGCACGGCGCCTGTTCGGCACCGTGCTCGATCCGATGCCGGCATTCCTGCTCGGACGGGGACTGAAGACAATGGCGGTGCGAGTGGCGCGGCACAACGAGAGTGCGCTGGCCGTCGCCCGCGCCCTCGAAGGTGATGCGCGCGTCAGCCAAGTGCTTCATCCGGGGCTGGCATCGCATCCCGACCACGCCATTGCGGCGCGGCAGATGACGGGGTTCGGTGGCATGGTCTGCATCGACCTGCATGGCAACTACGATCATGCCGTGCGGGCGTACGATCGGCTGCGGGTGATCAAGCGTGCAGCCAGCCTCGGCGGCGTCGAGAGCATCGTCAGCCTGCCGGTGCTGACGTCGCAGTGGGGTCACAGCGAGGAGCAGCTGGCGGCGGCCGGCGTGACCAGGGGGATGCTGCGGCTGTCGATCGGCCTCGAAGAGGTTGCCGACCTGGTGGGAGACATCAAAGAGGCGATAGGCGAGTAGGGAGTAGGCCCGGCGCCTGCGCGCATCAGTGCTTCGCCTGCCGCCCATGGCCCACCGCCTATTGCCTTGCTATCCCTTCACCGTCTCGCGCTTCTTGTCGCTCGGCGAGGCGTCGTGCAGGAACTGCGCAGACCATCTCGTGCAGCTTGCCGCCGATCAGGCTGGTGTCGTCGAGGCCGAACTTGTCGCGGAACGCCTGCATCGGCACGACCGCCTTCGCCATGGCGCGGTGGCCGCCGGCGCTGCCGATGTCGCGCGAAGAAGCGACGGACGAACTCGCCGGCGTTCTTGGTGTAGCCGAGGTTGCGGACCGACATCGACCAGCGTGTCGTTCACGATCGCCCGCGATGACCGTCCACTTGACGTTCTCGAGCTGCAGGAAGAAGTCGGCGACGTAGGGGATGAAGTCCTCGCGCGGCAGCGTGCCGAGGAACGCGCAGAACACCTGGTCGGTCGAGTCGCGCCGCCCTGGTGCGCGCCGCATCACGTAGTCGAGCCGCTCGCTGGTGATTTCCGCGCCTTCCATCTTGCGGATCAGCGCGGCGTCGGCCAGCGGATAGAGGATACGAGAAGGCTTCGATGTCGACGCGGTTGGTCTGGCGGTTGAAGAACAGCGTGTCCGACTTGATGGCGTAGAGCATCGCCGTCGCCGTGCGCTCGGAGATGTTCACGTCGACCGCCCGCAGGTGCTCGGTGAGGATGGTGCAGGTCGAGCCGTAGTCGGCGCGGACGTCCTTGAGCACCGCGGTGTAGCCGGGCTGCTCCGGATGGTGATCGATGACGAGGTCGACGCGGTCGATCAGCCCGCCGAAGTAGTGCGGCTGCACGTCCACCATCGCGATGCGGTCGAAGTCGCGCGATGGTCTCGGCGTGTCATCGTGCTCGACGTGAATGTCGAGCAGGTTCAGCATCCGCAGGTTCTCCGGCCGCGTCACGCCCTGCATCGCGCCGATGATGGCCGTCGTCTTGGTGCGGCGCAGCACGTTGCGCAGCGCCAGCCCGCTGGCCATCGCGTCGGGGTCCGGATCGTTGTGCAGCATGATCAGGACCTGGTCGGCGTCGCTGAGAGTAGCGCTGGTACTGCTGCACGCGGGCGCGCGTCAGCGAGCGGCTCGAACTCGGTGAGCGAGCGGACCGCCGAACAGCTCGGACATCGACAGATAGGCGACGTCGGGGAACTCGGCGTGGAACTCTTCGGCCCGCCGCGCGGTCGCGTCGGCACCGATGCCGAGCACGTAGACCAGCGTGCCGCCCGCATCGCGCGCCGCCTCGAGAATCTTGCTTCAGGCTGCGGCGGCCGTTGTCTTCGATGATGACGCAGGTGCTCGGGGACGAGGTCGGCCTTGACGAAAGGTGTCCGTGCGGCGCGGGTCTCCGACGATCACGTAGACGCCGGCGTCGTGCAGACGACGGGCCAGAGGCTTGTTCTCGACGATGAACTCGATTTCGAACCCGGGCAGCAGGATCTCATCGAGCATCCTGATGACCAGTTCGTCCTGGCAGACGGCTAGACAGCGCATGTCATGACCGAAATCCGCATTATACGCAGCCGAGGTTGCGCAGAACCGGTCGGCGCTTGGTCCACCGAGGCCCGGCGGCAAGCCTCGCCCTCGGCCGCCACCAGGCGGCCCGTCCCGCAATCGGGCGTCTGCTCGTAGGTACGATGAGCGTTTTCTATGCCTTCGGTCCACGACCGCTTCCACCTCGTCTCCGACTTCGAGCTCGCGGGCGACCAGCCCCGCGCCATCGGCGAGCTCGATCGACGGGCTCGACCGCGGCGACCGCCACCAGGTGCTGCTCGGCGTCACCGGCTCCGGCAAGACGTTCACGATGGCGCAGACGATCGCGCGGGTCAACCGGCCGACGCTGGTGATGGTCCACAACAAGACCCTGGCCGCGCAGCTCTACCAGGAGTTCAAGCGCTTCTTCCCCGACAACGCCGTCGAGTACTTCGTCAGCTACTACGACTACTACCAGCCGGAGGCCTACGTCCCGGCGACCGACTCGTACATCGAGAAGGAAGCGACGATCAACGACGAGATCGACCGGCATGCGGCTGTCCGCCACCCGGTCGCTGTTCGAACGGCGCGACGTCATCATCGTCGCCAGCGTCTCATGCATCTACGGCCTCGGTTCGCCCGAGGCCTACTACGGCATGCTGCTGCCGCTCGAGCGCGGACAGCGCATCGGCCGCGATCAGGTGCTGCGCAAGCTGGTGGAGATTCAGTACGAGCGCAACGACCACGACTTCAGCCGCGGCACCTTCCGCGTCCGCGGCGACATCATCGAGGTCTATCCGTCGTACGAAGAGCAGGGCCTGCGCATCGAGCTGTTCGGCGACGAGATCGACGAGCTGTCGACCTTCGACCCGCTGACCGGCAAGACGTTGCGCCGGCACGACAAGATTGCCGTCTATCCGAAGTCGCACTTCGTGGCGCCGCGCGACCGGACACGGCGGGCGGTCGACACCATCAAGGCGGAGCTGCAGGAGCGGCGCGGTCAGCTCGAGCAGGAAGGGCAGCTGCTCGAGGCGCAGCGGCTGCATCAGCGGACGATGTTCGACCTCGAGATGATCAAGGAGATCGGCTACTGCCACGGCATCGAGAACTACTCCCGGCACCTGACCGGCCGCGCCGCCGGGCGAACCGCCGCCGACGCTGCTCGACTACCTGCCGCGCGACGCGCTGCTGATCGTCGACGAGAGCCACCAGACCGTGCCGCAGATCCGCGGCATGTACTTCGGCGACCGCTCGCGCAAGGAGGTGCTGGTGCGTACGGCTTCCGCCTGCCGTCGGCGCTCGACAACCGGCCGCTGAACTTCGACGAGTGGGAGCGGCGCGCGCCGCAGGTGGTCTTCGTCTCGGCAACGCCGGGCCGTACGAGCTGCAGCCAAGGCACAGGGCGTCGTGGTCGAGCAGATCATCCGGCCGACCGGCCTGATCGATCCGCCGATCGAGGTCCGTCCGGTGAAGGGGCAGGTCGACGACCTGCTCGCGGAGATCCGCGACCGCGTCGCACGCAGCGAGCGCGTGCTGGTGACGACGCTGACCAAGCGGATGTCCGAAGACCTGACGCAGTACTACCAGGAGCTCGGCGTGCAGGGTGCGCTATCTGCACTCGGACATCGACACGCTCGAGCGGGTCCAGATCCTGCGCGATCTGCGCCGGGGCGAGTTCGACGTGCTGGTCGGCATCAACCTGCTGCGCGAAGGGCTCGATCTGCCGGAAGTGTCGCTCGTCGCGATTCTCGACGCCGACAAGGAAGGCTTCCTGCGCTCGGCCGGCTCGCTGATCCAGACCTCCGGGCGTGCGGCGCGCAACGTGAACGGCCGCGTCATCATGTACGCTGACAAGGTGACCGACTCGATGCGGGCCTGCGATCAGCGAGACCGAACGTCGCCGCGCGCATGCAGGAAGCCTACAACGTCGAGCACGGCATCACGCCGCAGTCGATCGTCAGGCAGATCGACGACGTGATGTCGAGCGTCTACGAGCGCGACTACATGACGCCGCCGATGCTCGTGCGCGACGGCACGAAGGTGTTCCGCACGCAGGCCGAGCTCGATGCGCATCATGGCAGGCCTGCAGGCGAAGATGAAGGCCGCCGCCGCCAATCTCGACTTCGAGAAGGCCGCATCGCTTCGCGACGACATCAAACGCCTGCGCAACGCCGACCTCGGACTGCCGTGGCCGGCGCGGAGGAACCTGACCGCGTGCTATCGTCCGTCGAAAACTGGCTCAAGAGCGCCGCGCTCGAAGTCCAGGAGTACGTGCGACTCGTCCGGCTGCGATCGCGCGGCGTCGTGTCACGTCCCTATCTACCGCCACGACATCATCGAGCAGTTCGACGCCATCGGCGTCGGGTCGCTGACCGTCGTGCTGCTGACCGGGTTCTTCACCGGGCGCCGTCGCTGGCGCTGCAGAGCGGGCTGACGCTCGATCAGTTCGGCGCCCGCGCCGGTCGTCGGCCGCCTGGTCGAGCGCGTCGATGATCAAGGAGCTCGGTCCGGTGCTGACGGGGCTGATGCTGACCGGCCGCATCGGCTCGGGCATCGCCGCCGAGCTCGGCTCGATGAGTGGTGACCGACCAGATCAACGCGCTGCGTGCGCTCGGCACCGACCCGATCCGCAAGCTGGTGGTGCCGCGCATGCTCGCCGGCTTCTTCATGGCGCCGGTGCTGACGGTGATCTCCGACTTCGTCGGCATCGTCGGCGGCTGGATGGTGGCGCGGTTCCAGCTGCAGGTCGACAGCGGACTCTACTGGTCGTCGATGCTGCGACGGCCTCTACATGCAGGACGTCTGGATGGGGCTGATCAAGCCGTTCGTGTTCGGCTTCGTCATCGTCACCGTCGCCTGCCACGTCGGGCTGCGCACGACCGGTGGCACGCAGGGCGTCGGCAAGGCGACGACCGACGCGGTGGTGGCCGGTTCGGTGGCGGTGATTGCCGCCGACTTCTTCGTCACCCGGATCCTGCTGATCTCGCTGCTGTACTGATGGCCGATGCGGACAGCACCGCGGAGCATGAACGCCATATCGACGCTGACCGCCGCGCAGGTCGCTCGATGAGCGCCGGCGCGCCGGTGCATCGTGTTCGATCACGTCCAGCTGGCGTTCGACGACAAGGTGGTGCTGCAGGACGTCAGCTTCACGCTGCTCAAGGCGGCCACACGAAGATCATCCTCGGCGCCAGCGGCTCGGGAAAGTCGACCGTCGCTGAAGATCATCACCGGGCCTGCTCAAGGCCGACGCCGGCGCGGTCTCGGTCAACGGCCAGCGCGTCGACCAGCTGACGAAGCACGAGATGATGTCGGTCCGCGCCGACCTCGGCATGATCTTCCAGGAGGGCGCGCTGTTCGACTCGCTCACGGTGCGCGAGAACGTCGGCTACAAGCTCTACGAAGAGAGCGACATGCCGCTCGACGAG
Organism: uncultured Acidobacteriota bacterium; assembly: GCA_963722395.1. GTDB lineage: Bacteria > Acidobacteriota > Vicinamibacteria > Vicinamibacterales > CAVVIG01 > CAVVIG01. The sequence goes on from CAVRLS010000004.1 coordinate 940,983, forward strand.
GTCGCATCGCCGGGTCGAGGAGGTGCTCGGCTTCGTCGGCATTGAGCGAGCACATCGACAAGATGCCGTCGGAGCTGTCGGGCGGGCAGCGGCGGCGCGTCGCGATCGCCCGGGCGATGGCCTTCAAGCCGCGCATCCTGCTCTACGACGAAGCGACGACCGGGCTCGACCCGATTACGGCGATCGACGGTCGACGACGAGATCATCAAGCTGCGCGATCTCGAAGGCGTCAGCTCGATCGTCGTGACCCACCAGCTGCGCGACGCGTTCTACGTCGCGGACGCACATGGCGGTGCGCGAGCCGGATGGCACCGTCGAGATCGTGCCGCGCGACGCCGGAGAAGGAGCGGGAGACCGAGTTCCTCATGCTGCGCGACGGCCTCATCGTGTTCGAGGGCGACGCCGACGCGCTGCGGCGCTCGACCGATCCCTACATTCAGACGTTCCTGTTCTGTAAGGACGATCTATGCCTCGCACACGCTCACTGGCGTGGTCGGAACTGAAGATCGGCGTGCTGACGATCAGTGCGCGATCATCATCGCCGCTGTTCCGATCTTCCTGCTGACCGGCAGGAAGCGGCTTCTTCTGGCAGCGGTATTCGCTGAAGACCCGCTTCGCCAACGTCGCCGGGCTCAACCCCGGGATCGCCGGTGCGCGTCGCCGGCGTCGAGGTCGGCACCGTCACCGAGGTCGACGCTCGTGGGCGAGGAGGTCGACGTGATCTTCGAGGTGAACGAGACCAACCGGCCGCACATCACCGACCGGTCGGTGGCGCGCCTCGGCTCGGTGTCGCTGCTCGGCGAGAGCGCCGTCGACATCTCGCCCGTCGTCGGCCGGCACGCCGATCCCCGAGTGGGGCTACGTCCCGCACGGGCGCCCGGCCGCCGCACTGTCCGACATCACCGACTCAGGCCGGTCAGGGAATCACGGAGCTGACGGCGCTGCATCACCGACACTGCGGCAGGGCAAGGGCACCGTCGGCAAGCTGATGACCGACGAGCAGCTCTACTGCCGAGTTGAACCGCATCGTCGGCCATCGGTCGGCGAGCTCACGCGACGGCATCCGGCAGGGCAAGGGAACGCTCGGCAAGCTGCTGAACGATCCCAGCGACGGCCAACGCCCTCGAAGGCGACGCTGGCGAACCTCGAGACGATGACCAGGCAGTTGAACGCCGGCGAGGGCAGCATCGGCAAGCTGCTGCAAGATGACACGTTCGCGCCGTCGCTGACCGTCGACGACCACCAATCTCGACGCGCTGGTCGCGAAGCTGAATAGCGGCGAGGGCACGGCGGGCAAGCTGATGACCGACCCCGCGCTGTTCAACCGGCTGAACTCGGTGACCGAGCGGCTCGATCAGCTGGTGACGAACCTCAACGCCGGCGAGGGGACGGCGGGACAGTTGCTGAAAGATAAGCAGTTGTATGAGAACATGAACAGCGTCGGTGGGCGACTTGCGCGCGCTCATCGCCGACATCAAGAAGGACCCGCGCAAGTATCCTGAACATCAGGGTCAGCATCTTCTGAGGGAGAACGAGCCATGGCGAGAGACGAAGGGGTCTGGCCGGCAGCGTTCTGCTGGCGTTCATCCTGGGCGCGGTCAGCGGCGCGGCGGTGGCGCTGCTGTATGCGCCGGCCATGGCCGGCGAGACGCGCGAGTTCCTGGGCGACAAGGCACGCGAGGGGCGCGAGCGCGCCGCCGGCGGCGGCCGAAAAGGGCCGCGAGGTCGTGAACGCAGGGACGCGAGACGCTGTCGTACGGCGATCGAGCGCGGACGCGAGGCCTATCAGCAGGCGAGGGCGCGGGAGAACGCGTGAGCGACTGGGGCGACCGTCTTCCTCGGCATCATTGCGGTCGCGACGCTCGCGACGGCAGTCATCCAGATCGCCGTGCTCATTGCCGCCGGGATGCTCGCCGCGTCTCGGCCGGCTGGCCGATCAGGTGGAGCGCGAGCTCACGCCCATGCTTGCCAGCCTGAATGCCATCGGGCAGGACGCGGCGAAAGCCGCGTCGCTCGCCACGGCGCAGGTGGAACGGGTCGATCGCCTCTTCGGTGATGCCGTCGTCCGCCTCGACGAGACGATGGGCGCCATCCAGCACGCCATCGCCGCGCCGGCTCGCGAAGGTGCCGCTCTCATGGTGGGCCTCCGAGCCGTGCTCGACACGCTACGCACCGGCTTCGGTCAGCGTCCGCCGCGGTCGCGCTCCCGCGCGTCCGAGGATGAAGACGCACTCTTCATCTGACCGCCTCCGGCCACCGGCCGGCCGTTCACACACTTCACCCTCTTTTCACGTCCTCGCCGCGGCCACCCCGCGATAATCGGGTTCGTGATCTCCCGAACGCTGCTCGTTGCGACGCTCGTCGTATCTGCCCCACTGCATGCGCAGCCGACAGTGCCGCGCTCGATTGTCGGTGCGTGGACGCTCAACAGCGAGCTGAGCGACCACCCTCCGGCTACGCCTGACGGCGCCGGACCGGAGGGGCGCGGCCGCGGCGGGCGCGAGGCGGTCCTGGCGGCCCGGGTGGACTGGCAGGCGGTGCAGTCGGCCGTGGTGGCGGCGGTGGCAGAGGCCGCTTCGGCGGGGGCGCGGCGGCCGGGGCAATCCCGAACAGATGCGGCGCCGGATGGGTGCGGTGCGCGACCTCCTCGAAGCTCCAGAGCGCATGACCATCACCCGCACGGAGTCGATGGTGATCATCATCACGGGTGACGGCCGGACAACCCGCCTCGCCACCGACAACTCCAGGGTGAAGGACGAGTCGACCGGAATCGAGCGCCGGAGCCGCTGGGAGGCTGACACCCTCGTCAGCGAAATCTCCGGGACCAGGGGCGGCAAGATCACCGAAAGGTACGGCATCGATCCGGAGTCGCACCGTCTTGTGGTGACCCTGCAGGTGGACGGGGGGAACCGGCGCCGCAGCGACGATCGCGATCAGGAGTATGGCGCTCTTCAAGGCGATGGCTCCCGTCGTCGCGTCTCAACCCACCCGCAACTGACGGCCGAATACGCCGATGCCGGCGCCACCGAGTGCGGCGACCAGGAGACCGATCAGCGCGGAGACGTCGGTCATCAGCAGTTCCCCGGGACGGGGGCCGTCAACAGCACCGGGCTGCGGTGAGCGTTGAGCGTCGATTGTGCCTCAGACGGCGACGGCGGGTGAGCCGAGCACCGCGCGCCAGCCCTTCACGTTGAACGCGAAGGCGAGCAGCAGGGCGCCGGAGATGAGCGCGAATGCTGCCAGCAGCATGAGGAGCGTCGCAGCGCTCATGGCGGTGTTGAAGAAGAGGACGATGCCGAAGCGAAGCGAGATGGCGCCGTTCAGGCCGAGCAGCCAATCGCCCTGCACCATCGCGCCGCGCGCCTTGTCCTTGAGGCCAAGAGCGCCGACGAGTGCGATGCCGCCGGTGAGCACAGCGTGGCCGGCGATGTTGACAACGAGCCACAGCTCCACGAACGAGGTCGGCGCAAAGAGTGTGACGAGGCCGACGGCGGGCCGATGAAGCCTTCGAGGAAGAGCGTGAGCCAGTTCACCGACAGGCCGGCGCCCATCGTAAAGATGCCGTCGGCCAGCGCAAGAGCCCGCAACGGCGAACAAGTTCATCGAACATGGGGTCCCTCCCTCCAACAACAACTGGCTGTTGTCGACTACCTTGAGCAGACTCCATGCCGGGCTGCGCTAGCCGAAAACAGGCGCAAATCCGCCGCAGGCGCTCGTCACAGCGGGCATTCTTCCGCAGCGGCGCCGAAATTTCGGCGCGGTCATCGAGGCGGTGCGGCGCGCTCGGAACTGGTTTAGCCTCGAGCCGCGGCGACCTGTCCACTGCGGCTCGCGCCCGCGGATCGTCGACAACTTCGCGGTGGCTTGCCTCACCGCTCCCGCTTTCATATGCTCCAAGGCATGATTACGACCCGATATGCAGCGCCGGGCACGGTGGCCGACGCGCTCAGCGTCATGGCCGCCCATCCTGGCGCGATGGTCCTTGCCGGCGGGACCGACCTCCTGGTCCAGTATCAGGCGGGCCTGCGGACGCCCTCGGCCTTCGTCGACGTGAAGCGGATCCCCGAGCTGATGGCGATCGAGGCCGACGCCGACGGCGTGACGATCGGCGGCGCCGTTCCCGCGGCCGACATCGCCGCGCATCCGGCCATTCGCGCCTGGTGGCCCGGACTGGTCGACGGTGCTCGACTGATCGGCTCGACGCAGATCCAGGGACGCGGCAGCCTCGGCGGAAACCTCTGCAACGGATCGCCGGCCGCCGATGCCACCTGCGCCCTGATCGCCAGCGGCGCCGTCGTGCGCATCGCCGCGCCGTCGGGCGAGCGGAGCGTACCGGTCGATGCGTTCGTGCTGGCACCCGGCAGGACGGTGCTCGCAGCGGGCGAACTGCTGGTGTCGGTGCGCCTGCCCAGACCGGCTCCCCGCACCGCTGATGCCTACCAGCGGCTCATTCCCCGGACGGAGATGGACATCGCCGTCGCGTCGGTCGCCGTCAGCGTGACGCTGGACGCCTCGGATGTGTGCACCGCGGCGCGCGTCGCCATCGGCGCCGTCGCGCCGACGCCACTGCTGGTACCCGATGCAGCAGCCGCGCTGGTCGGCACCACCCTCGATGCGGCCGCGCTCGACCTCGCCGCCGTTGCGGTGCGCGCCGCCGCTCGCCCCATCGACGATCGGCGCGGCACCGCCGCCTACCGGACGACGGTAGTCGGCGTCCTGACGACGCGGGTGGCGACCCTGGCTCTGTCCCGAGCAAAGGAACGGTAGACCGTGAAACTCCACATCAACACCACCATCAATCGCGAGCCGGCCGAGTTCCTCTGTGCCCCGGACGAGACGCTGCTGAGCGCCCTGCGTAACGAACTCGGGCTGACCGGCACGAAGGAAGGCTGCGGCACCGGCGATTGCGGTGCCTGCTCGGTCCTGTTCGACGGTCGCGTTGTGGCGTCGTGCCTCGTGCTCGCTGCCGAAGCGCAGGGGCGCACGGTGACGACCATCGAAGGGATCGCCAGCGGCACGGCGCTGCATCCGCTGCAGACGGCATTCCTGAAGGACGCCGCGCTGCAATGCGGTGTCTGCACACCCGGCTTCATCGTGGCGGCGAAGGCGCTGCTCGATGTGAACGCCGACCCGACCGAGAAAGAGGTGCGCTACTGGCTGGCAGGGAACCTCTGCCGCTGCACCGGCTACGACAAGATCGTGCGCGCGGTGCTCGACGCCGCCGCTGACATAAGGAGCGCCCGGGCATGAGCGATCAGCAGTTCACCACCATCGGCACGCGCCCCGTCCGGCATGACGGCGTCGACAAGGTGACCGGCCGTGCGGCCTATGGCGCCGACCTCGACCTGCCGGGCATGCTCTACGGCGTTATCGTGCGCAGTCCGCACGCGCACGCGCGCATCCGGGCCATCGACACGTCCGCGGCGCTGGCGCTCCCAGGCGTCGAAGGATCGTCACGGGGCAGGACGTGCCGCTCGTCGACGTCAAGCTCGGAATGGGCGAAGGCGCGATGGACCTGAAGGACATGTCCGACAACCTGCTGGCGCGCACGAAGGTGCTCTACGACGGGCATGCCGTGGCGGCTGTTGCCGCCACGTCGCTGGCCGCAGCGCGCGAGGCCGCGAGGCTGGTCCGCGTCGACTACGAGGTGCTCGAACCGGTGCTCAGCGTGGACGACGCGATGGCGCCCGGCGCACCGATCCTGCATGACGACATGGTGACCCAGGCCCGGCCGCCGATCGACGGCACCGGGCCGACCAACATCGCCGGTCGGATGGAGTTGAAGCGTGGCGACCTTGCGGCGGGGTTCGCCGCGGCCGACATCGTCGTGGAACGCGTGTTCCGGACGCCGACCAGCCATCAGGGCTACATCGAGCCGCATGCCTGCGTGGCGCGCGTGAACGAAGACGGCCGCGTCAGCATCTGGACCAGCACGCAGGGCCCGTTCCTCGTGCGCGATGCCACGGCAGCCATACTTGGCCTCGATGCCGCGAACATCAAGGTGACGCCGAGCGAGATCGGCGGCGGCTTCGGCGGCAAGATTCCGCTCTATCTCGAGCCGCTCGCTGTCGTGCTGGCGCGCCAGACGCAGCGGCCGGTGAAGATGGTGATGACGCGCGACGAGGTGTTCCGGGCGTCCGGACCGACGTCGGCCACGAAGATCCGCCTGAAGCTGGGCGCGAAGAAGGACGGATCGATCGTCGGGGCGTCGGCATCGCTCTACTACGAGGCGGGCGCCTATCGTGGCTCACCCTCGGGAGCCGGCGCGATGTGCATGTTCGCGCCCTACAACATCCCCAACTTCCACATCGAGGCCTACGACATCGTCGTCAACAAGCCGAAGGTGGCGGCCTACCGCGCGCCCGGCTCGCCGATGGCGGCGCTCGCCATCGAGTCGGCAATCGACGAGATTGCGCTGACGCTCGGACTTGACCCGATCGGGATCCGGCTCACGAACGCCGTGACCGAGGGAAACCTGGCTCCCTACGGCCCGCCGTACGGGCCGATCGGCTTCCGCGCCGTGCTCGAGCGGGTGAAGGCCAGCGACCATTGGAACAGCCCGGTCGCCCCGGGAACCGGACGTGGCCTGGCCTGCGGCTTCTGGTTCAACGCCGGCATGAGCTCCAGTGCTACCGTCACACTCGGCAGCGACGGCAGCGCCGCGGTAATCACCGGGAACCCGGACATCGGCGGCACCCGCGCCGCGCAGGCAATGATGGTGGCCGAGGAACTGGGCATTCCGGTGGAACGGGTCCGGCCGAGCGTGGCCGACACCGACACCGCCGGCTTCACCGAGATCACCGCCGGCAGCCGCGTCTGCTATGCCACAGGCATGGCGGTCATCGACGCCGCGGGCGACGTGCGCGAGCAACTGCGTGGCCGCGCCGCGAAGATCTGGGGTGTCAGCGTGGACGAGACGCGCTGGGAGCATGGGCGGGTGGTGCCAGTGACGCCAACCGCCGAGCGGACGTCGCTGACGGTGGCAGAGATTGCCGCGAAGCTCGCGAAGACCGGCGGTCCGATCATCGGACGTGCATCGGTGAACCCGCCGATGGCCGGCCCGGCATTCGCCGCGCACATCTGCGACATCCAGGTGGACCGCGAGACCGGCGTAAGCAAGGTGGTGCGCTACACCGCGGTGCAGGATGCGGGCAAGGCGGTGCATCCAGGCTACGTCGAAGGACAGATGCAGGGCGGCGTGTCGCAGGGGGTCGGCTGGGCGCTCAACGAGGAGTACATCTACAGCGCCGCGGGCGTGATGGAGAATGCCGGCTTCCTTGATTACCGCATGCCGGTGGCATCCGACCTGCCGATGATCGACGCCCTCATCGTCGAGGTGCCGCACCCCGGACACCCCTACGGTGTGCGTGGGGTGGGCGAGGTGCCGATCGTGCCGCCGCTCGGGGCGGTGGCCAATGCCATGTCGCACGCCACCGGTCTTCGCTTCACCGACCTGCCGCTGTCGCCATCGCGGGTGCTGGCGCGGCTTCAGGAGAAAGCGTAGCCGCCGTGCCGGTGGTGCATTTCCCGAGCGCTCTCATGGCGCACACCGGTGGCCTCGAGCAGGTGACGATCGAGGCGCCGCGCGTGAAGGAGCTGCTCGCGGCTCTCATTGCCCGATTCCCCGGCCTCGAACTCGAGCTCGGCGACATGGTGGTGGCCATCGACGGCGATGTGCACCAGGACGCTGCCTACGAGGTGCTGTCGCCGCTCAGCGAGATCTACTTCGTGCCCAGGATCGCCGGTGGCGAGGAAGTCTGAGACCTGTCGTTCCTGCTGCGACTGATCATCAACGCCGTGGCGTTGTGGGTGGCGACGCAGGTGGTGCCGGGCGTCCATTACACCGGGAGCATCGGACCGTTCCTGGTGGTGGCGCTCATCTTTGGCCTCATCAACGCCACGCTGCGACCGCTCACCACGCTGCTGACCTGCCCGCTCATCCTGCTGACGCTCGGCCTGTTCACCTTCATCGTCAACGGCCTGATGCTGTGGCTGACCGGCACACTCGCCACGTCGCTCGGCCTGGGCTTCCGCGTCGCCGGCTTCTGGCCAGCCTTCGTCGGCGCCCTGGCCGTCAGCATCATCAGCACGCTGCTGTCGCTGTCCGTGCGCGTCGACGCCAACGACACGCGCCGGGACGATTGAGATGCGTAGCGGCCGGCCTTCAGGTCGCCCGGTTCCCGGCGAACCTGAAGGTTCGTGGCTGCGGTCTGCGGGCCGCTACTTCGCGGCGCAGGGCTGGCCACCGGTCGTGGCGAGAATCACCACCGGGTTGCGGCCGCGCTTCGTCCACGCGTGCGCGGTGCCGCGCGGAATCATCGCGTACCAGCCGTTGGTGACGACCTGGTCGCGTCCGTTCACCGTCAGCGTCGCTTCACCACCCACCACGTAGAGCATGCGGTCGACGCTGGCATCGGCTGGCGCCGCGAAGGTCTCGCGCACGACCAGCATCTCGGCCTTGTCCAACCCCGAACAGCCGATCGGGTAGAAGCGCGACGCTTCCTTCGGGTTCGGCGTCTTCTCCCACATCTCGACGATGGACAGAACTCGCAAATCGCCGGGTTTCACCTCGGTGGTTGCCGCGGGCTGCACGGGCGGGGGCGGCGGCGCGTCGGGTGGGGTAGCCGTCGACGGTGGCGGCGGGGCCACCGACAGTGCGAGTTCCACCGGCGCCGCCGCTGCCGCGGCCCTCACCACGACTTCCTTCTCGAGCGTGACGAACCTGTCGCCCGAGGCGCGGATGCGGTACGTGCCGTTACCGACAGTGCGGAACTGCACCTGGCCGGCGGCGTCGGTGACGCCCTCACGGCTGACCGGTCCCTCGGCGGTCACCTGCACTCCCGCCGCCGGCGCACCGGTCCGGTCGGTCACCCGCACCTGCACGGTCGACGACGTGGGTGCCGGACGCCTGACGACCGGGGCGGCGGGCGCCGGAGCGCCGGGAGCGGGTGTCTGCGGCGGTGCGGTCGGAGCCTGTTGCAGTGCGAGAAGAAGTGCGAGAGCAGCTGTCATCCAATCCTCCATCCCGAAGGTAATCGGTCAAGGCGATTGCGTGCAACCTCGAGTGGCGCAAGCGCGGCGGTGCGCGTGTCAGCGCAGGTCGGCGGGGTTGAGCACCGCGCGGGCGACGATGCGCGAACTCTCGCGGAGTTCGCGGGCGGCGGCACGCACGGTAATTGTGGCGCGCGACGTCAGGTCGACGTCCTCGCCCACCTCGAACTTGTCGCGGATGCTCTTGCCCTTGAACTGGTTGGGAAAATCCGGCAGGTTGATCGAGATGTCGCCGTAGGGTTCGGTGTTGATGTCCATGATGACGCCGGCAATCCGCCCCTGCGGCGTCATGCCGACCAGCATGTGGATGTGCCCGTGATAGCCGCGCTCCTCGGGGACGATGTCGAGCGTCCAGAAGGCGTAGCCGATCGGTTTCGCCTTCGGTGTCGTGGCCGGGTCGGCCGCGTAGGCAGTGAAGTAGATCGGGTCCTTCTCGCCGCGCGGCGTGAACGTCACCGCAGTGGGGAAGAGCTGCTTCAGCTTGACCGTCGGCATCGGCTCGATGAATCCGGCGACGCGACGCTGCGCACCGACGAGGGCGGGGGCGAGGACGAGCAGGGCAAGGATGACAGCAAGCGGACGAATCACGGCGGCTCCGAGCCAATTATACGGTGGGGCCGGTCAGAGCTTCGGCGCGTATCCCCCCGGAATTACCGACGAGCGACCGAAGATGCGGTCGTCGTTGTAGTCGATGAGGTTCGTCGCCGTGCCCTTCTCCGTAAGCGGATGATAGTTGGCCAGAAGGGTGCCGTTCTGCAAGAGGTGCGTCCGGACCGTGTAGCTCCAGAGCGTCGCATGCACCGCGTAGGTGTTAGCAGGCAGACTCTCCCTGTAGCTGGCGTCCTCCTCGAAGCTCCAGAGCGCGATGAAGTCGTCGAGCGTTCCGATGTTGTAGCGTTTCCACATCGGCCACTCGGGGTCCTTGAACATCTCGGTTCGCTTCCAGCTGTCCACCACGTACGTCTTGATGGCCGCCGCATCGGGCTTCGACGGCGACAGCATCTGCAGCGTCAGCGTGCTGACGCGTGCCCGCTCGAAACGCGTCTGCATCGTCGCCTTCTCCTGCCGGCCATCGATCGTGACCGTCACCGCTTTCACCGGGGTGGTGTCGACGTCGATGTTCTGTGGCACCAGCGAGTCCCACTCGGAGTCCGTGATGTCCGCTCCGAGCCAGTCCTTGTATTTCTTCGCCTTGAGGGCGGCAATCACCTGGGCGCGGGTCAATGTGATCGGCGAGGTGACGAAGAAGTTGTGCATGAAGTACTCGACCACCGCCTTCGAGTTCTTCGTCGTCGTGCCGCCGATGAAGTTGCAGCCGTCAAAGAACTTCGGCATCACGACCGTCACGACCCCGCCGTCCAGGGCTTCGGCAATCTTCCTCAGGTAGACCTGGTGGATGCCGGAGGTGCAGCCGCGGATCAGCAGTGCCGGCGCCACCGGCAGGCCGTTCCGTTCGGGCCGCGGCAGGAAGGTGGGTTTCTTATCGTGCGGTGGAATCGCAAGCGTCTTCGCGGCGATCGCCTCCTTGAGGCTTTCCCACGTGATGGCAACGGCGTTGAGATCCTGGGCATTCCTCGACGGGCGCATCGGCATCAAGATGTCGCCCGCCTCGCCGGCGTGCGAAACCAGGATCAGGTAGCGCATCGGCGCCGTGGCAAAGGACTGGAGGTCGGCAATGAGCGCCTGGAAGTCCTTCAACTCGACGCCGATGTCGAGGCAGTTCGGATCGAGCAGGAGGGCGGCCACCTGGTTCAGGAGGAACGTGTCGCCTGCGCGCTGCGGACAGAACACGTAATCCTTGAAGTCGCTGGTGGCCGTCCTCCGGAGCGCAGCGTCGGTTGCGGCGCCGCCGTCGTCGATGACGACGACTTCGCTGGCGCCGAGCTGATAGTCGAGTGTCAGGTTCTGGACCGGCGTGTTGCCCGCTTCCACCTTGATGCCGCCGGTCGAGAGCATGACCGGCCAGCGCCACTTCTGCAGTCGCGACATGAGGAAGACGCGCAGCCGATCGGACTGGCCCAGGCCAAGCACCTCACGCCGCTTGAACGGAGCCATCGTCGACTACGGAACCGGAACGATCGGCGGCGGGTTGTACTCGACCGCCACGACCTGATCGGTCGGCAGCACCTCGATCCACTGGTCGAAGATCTCGAACGGCGTACCGGTGGCGCGGAAGCCGCCTTCGAGCGGGTCGAAGCCGTTCTCGTAGCACGGTCTCGGTCGCCAGCGTGTTTTCGATCTTGCCCTCTTGACGCTGCACGTCTGCGCCAGCGTCATCGCGGCCTCGCCGATGGTCTTGCCGGCGAGTTCCGGCTCCGTGCCGCCGTACTGCGGCATCGAGATCCTCCGCGCCCTCGACGTGCGCCTGCCGCAGCCAGTTGAGCGCCGCGGCCTCGCGACCAGGGCGAATCGGCAGCACGGCCTTGACCCACGGGGAATTGAGGAACGCGTTGCGATGCGAATCGCCGTCGAGCTGCAGCAGCCAGCCGAGCGAGGCGCCCATCGGTGCCGGCTCGGATTCCTCGGTGACCAGGTAGTTCGGGCGGCCCATCTGCCCGGTCGCCGCCCCAGCTGACACGGTCGGCGGCGGTCAGCGTCAGCTTCTCGCCGAAGCCGCTGCGGCTGGTGCTTCCGCGGCATCCACCATTCCTGCGCGACGTAATAGAGCATCTTGTCGACGTCGAAGATCGAACGGATCAATTCCGCCATCAGGTGCGGCTCGGGCCCGTTCTTGATCTCGGTCAGCTCGCGAATCATGCGGCGGAAGATGACCGTGCGTTCTTCCTCGCGCAGGTCTTCGCCCGGGCGCTTGCGGACGCTGCTCGGCCATGTTGATCCGCTCGCGCACCTCCTTGACGTAGGCACGATGCGCCGCGCTTCTTGATCTCCTCGTTGTACTTCTTCTTCGCTTCTTCGTAGGCCTTCTTGGTGTCGGCGCTCTCCTCCGGCGGGCTCCACAGCAGTTCGATGTTGAAGTTGATGCTTGGCTGGTCGTTGAAGTTGACGTAGTCAGCGTCAGCTCGAACTGTTCGCTGCCGTCACCGTGCAGGAGGTCGCGATCTTGGTCGGCTGATCCTCTTCCGGGTTGCTGCCGGCGTAGGACAGCACCGTGGCCGACGTCAGGTGTAGCCGTTGTCCAGGCGGTTTGGCCGCCACCGTCTTCTTGTGGACGGATGCAGCCGACACCCGGATCCTCGTGGACGTCGTGCCCATTCTTGTAGTCCTCGTCCTCGCCGTCGTCGCGCGCCTCGTCGTCTATCGGCTCGAACGCGAAGTTGACGACCATCTGGCTCCTTCTTCGGCCGCCAGTTCGGGCGGCGCTTCCGGCGGTGGCGTGCTCACCAGTTCGTCCGGCGCGGCGGCGTGCACCAGCACACCGACGCCGAGCGGCATGACCCGGATCGTCGACGAACAGCTGCCAGCAGAGTTGCGTGCCGATGTGCTGCACCTGCACGCCGACGCGCCGCATTTTCCGGCGCAGCTCGTAGTTCACCAGTTTGTCGCGTGGTGTTTGCAGCACGTAGCGGCGGCTCGGACGTCTCGGTGGTGTCGATCGAGGTCTTGAACGTGGTCTTGAACTCGCGGCGAATCTCGCTCGAGACCTTCTCGGACTGGCGAACGCGCCTGCTTGTGCGCGGTTTCCTGCGCCGTCTGCTGGTTCTGCTTCATGCCGAACGAGCGCCGACGCCGAGGCGTGGTAGACGCCCATGTTGACGCCGCCCTCGGCGGAGATGCCCAGCTCGATATCCGATGCTGTTCTGCTGGATTGATCTTGTCGGCAATTTCGCTGCTCTCGGTCGATTCGCGTTCGACCTTGGTCGTCGACGACTGGCCGATTTCAGTCGTCCGTTCCTCGATCGTGCGGCGCGTGTGCATTTCGTAGACCTCGAGCGTGCCGCCAGGGCTGACCCAGACGTGGCCGACCGACGGGCCGAGGAACGAATCGAGTTCGAAGAAGTATTCGCGGAAGACGTTGATGAGGCCGATCGGCGAGAGGATGGCGCGTTGCGTGGTCGGGATCGAAGGAGGCCAGCGGGTCGATCATGGCGGCGATCAGCGGCCAGGCCACCGTGTCCAGCTTCAGCACCTGGTGCAGCGTGGCCGGCGCGATGTCCGCCAGGTGCTGCAACGCACCAGCGACCGCGGCTTCACGCCGCAGGGCGAGCTTCGCGCGACGCGCTGTGCGGACGGCGCCGGTCGGTGGCGGTCGTGGACCTGCGAGCGAGTCGCGCGAGGACCTGTCGAATCCGGCTGCGCGGCGATCGCCTTCCAGTCGCGGCTCGGGCAGGCGCTTGTTCTGCGGCGACGAAGTCGATGGCCGCCTCTGCAGCGCGCGCCCGGTTTCGGAGTCGGCCCATTCGTCGATGGCGTGCGACATCAGGTCGGTCGGGCCGAGCGGCTCGCGGATTGGCGGCCAGCACCGCCCGCGTCGGCGCCAGCGCCTGCGAGGCGTCGACCGCCGACGCGCAGCCGGGCGGCCTGCTGCGCGGCCGATCCACCGTCGCTTGCGTTTCGATTTCCAGCCGAGCAGCGGCTGGTAGATGCCGAAGAGCTCAGCCGCGTACGGCGTCAGCCCCTTGAACTGCTTCAGGTCGACGGCCATGTGTTCCTCCCGATAAAGTAACGCGGCCAGCGGAAGGAACGAACGGCTGCCGACGTACAGGCGCGGCGGCAGCTGCTGCAGGATCTTCCGGACCGCGTCGTCGATGCGCGACTCGATGATTGGCTGGTTGTCGATCCCGTCGAGGCTGCCGTCCGACCAGCCGCGCCAGATGAGGCGATTGATGTGACGTCGACCACGTTGATGACAATCGTGCCACTTCGTTGTCGAGCACTTTCACCGTGTAGCAGATGCAGGCGTGCCATTCGTGGTGACGTCGCCAGATTCCCGGCAGGTTCGAGGGCCTACTTCCAGCCGGTAGGCTTGCGGGTGAAGCGGGCCGGCAATGCCGGCTTGGCTTCCGGCTCGGGCTCGGTGTCGCCGGACGCCGCCCGGATCTCCGCTTCCAGGTCGTCGTCGTTCGGCAGGCCCGACAACTGGTCGACGAACACCAGCGAGTGCTGCGAGGGTATTTCGAACTTCTTGCCGCAGGCCTTGCAGACCACGTCTTCATCGAGCCGCAGCAGGTAGTCCTTCAGTTTGGCGAACCGGGCGCGGTCCCCCTCGTCGGCGCCTGACGGTAGCCGATCCTTCTTCACGCGACGCACCCACCTGACACTGTAGTCGTTGGTGCGACGGCACTTCGGGCAGGCGTACTTGCCCGTGCGCATTTCCTGGCGGTCGGTGAAGAAGGCGCGTTCGTCGAGGGACATGGCGGAATCGTACCACTAAGGTGCGAGCCGGAAGGCAACGACCTTGTTCGGCACTCCGGCCAGCCGCTCCTCTGGCGTGGCGCGAACGACGCCGTAGATCACGCCAGGGTCGGAGCGATCCCACGCGATGCCCTGGCCGCGCACCGCCATCGGCACCGTGGCCACCAGCTCCAGCACCGAACCGGCCGACGGCAAGCGCATCTGATACAGCTCGCCGAGATCGTGGCCGGTCAGGTAGAGGAAGCCGTCCGGTCCCCACGAACCGCCCGAGTTGCTCATCACACCGAACTGGTCGAGGATGCTGCGCGGCAGTGTCCACGACTCCACCGTCTGGAACTCCGGCGTGAACTTGATCAACTGCGTGTTCAGCTTGTTGCCGTACGGCGTCCGGTCCGGACCGTAGGGCTGGTCGTAGTTGGCAAAGACCAGCCACCAGAAGCCGTTATGGAAGTCGATCCACGTCAGCGAGCCCCAGCTGATGCCGAAGCTGCGTGTGCCGATGTGCTCGAGCGTCGTCGCGTCCCAGATTTCCAGTGAGCTGGTCATCGGCCACTGCGGGTAGTTGGAGTGTGCCGCGTAGACCCTGCCCTCGCGTACCACGGCGCCGTCGAGGTGCACGAGCGGTCCGCCCTTCTCCTGCACCCAGTGCTTCACCAGCCTGCCCGTGGCCTTGTCGTACTTGGCGATGGTGGTGTTGTCGATAGCGTAGAAGTGGCCCGCGTCGACGGCGACGCCCTGTCCGGCCTCGGCAGCAGGAAACTCGGCGATCCGCGTGAGGGTGGGTTGGGCGAAGAGAAGGATCGGCGCGATGACCAGGGCTGTCACCGCGCCGAGAAGCATGTGGGATCGGTGCACCGGCCGATCTTACAGCCGGGCGAGCGTGCCGCCCTTCGCGGCTTTTGCGATGTGCTCGGCCGCACGGAACGCCAGCGCCTGAATCGTCATCGTCGGATGGTTGCGGCCGCCGGTCACCAGGTTGCTGCCGTCGACGACGAACAGGTTCGGGCACATCGTGCGCGCGGTGATACTTGTTCACCACCGAGGTCCTCGGGTCGTTGCCCATGCGGCAGGTGCCGCGGTTGTGCGCGCTGCCGCGGGCGTCGTTCACCGGCGGCGCCCAGACCTTCGTGGCGCCGGCCGCCTGCAGGATGTCGATCGACTTCTGCCGGAAGAACTCCATGTTCTTGATGTCGTCGGGATGGCTGGTGCGAGGTGATGCGCATCGCCGGCAGGCCCCAGGCGTCCTTCACGTCGGGGTCGAGGTCGACGCGGTTGGTCTCGAGCGGCAGCTGCGTGACGAAGGAGGTGATCGTCATCTTGTGGTTGGCTTCGTCGCGCAGCGCCTTCTTGTAGGCGGCGCCCCAGCGCGGCGCGCCCGGCGACAGGCCGCGCAAGCGCGTAGTTGATCGGCGTGTCGAAGCCGCGCGCCGTCATGCGGCCGCCGCCGTAGAAGCCGCGCTTCGGATCGGCTCGGCACGAAGTCGACGATGCCGGCACCGGTGACGACGCCCTTGTAGTCGTTCAGCGGATGCTCGAACAGCGCGCTCGCGCCGGCGCCGTTGCCGAGCATCAGGTACTTGCCGACGACGCCGCTCGAGTTCGCGAGGCCGTTCGGGAAGCGCGCCGACTTCGACAGCAGCAGCAGGCGCGCCGACTCGGTGCCGTTGGCCGACAGGACGACCGCCTTCGCCTTCTGCAGGACCTCGCGCTTGCTGCGCGTCGAAGTAGATGACGCCGGTGCACGCGTGCCGCTGGCGTCGACCGAGATCTCGCGGACGTAGCTGTTGGCGCGAATCTCGCAGCTGCCGGTCTTCTCGGCGAGCGGCAGCACCGTGACCGCCGAGCTCGATCGCGCCTTCACGTGGCAGCCGAAGCCCGAGCACATGCCGCAGTTCACGCAGCCGGCGCGTCCCATGGTAGGGCTTCGAGATGATCGCGAGCGGTCCGCGCACCACGCGTCAGCCCCAGCTTGGCCGCCGCCATCTTCATCAGCGCGCCCGAGGCCTTCAGCGGCACCGGCGGCACCGGGTAGTCCTTCGACATCGGCGCGACGAAGCGGCGAGTCGACGCGCTCGCCCGGAGATGCCCATCTCCCATTCGGCCTGCACGTAGTACGGCTCGAGCTCGTCGTAGGTGATCGGCCAGTCGGCCATGTCCGGTGCCCGGCATCGCCGCCGACGGTGCGTGGCTTCGTTGAACTCCCACGGCAGGTGCCGCCAGCTGCTGCCGCCGTAGGTGACGGTGCCGCCGCCGACCACGCAGCCGTAGACTGTGCGAGCCCGGACGTCGCCTTCTCCTTGTCGTTGCGGCGGAAGGTGTTCGGCTGGCGCACCGGATCGCTCATCAACTGATCGTCGGGCCGCGGTTGTCGTTCAGCCACTCGTCCTTGGTGTAACTCGTGCTCTGGCCGTACTTGCCCCAGCCGCCCTGCTCGAGGACGACGACCGAGAAGCCTGCCGACGACGAGCTGCTTGGCCATGATGCCGCCGGCGGCGCCCGAGCCGATGACGACGAAATCGACCTCAGTGGATGGTGTGAACTGCGCCATGTGGTCTCTCCAGTTCCGGGCTACGGCGGGAGTCGGGCAGCGCGTCGTAGTAGCCGAAGGGCGGCGGTGGTTCAGCGAGTCGTCGTAGCGCGACCAGCTTCCAGCCGACCTTGTCGGCGTTGCCGCCGTGCACCGGGCTCGCGAAGAAGCCGGTGATGGTGTGCGTGCGCACCAGGTTGAAGAACGGCGTCTTCTCGATGGCGGTCAGCACCGCGATCTGCTCGGCAGACGGACAGCGCCGAGAACGGCGCCGCAGCCCGGAGACGAGCTGACTGCGTCTCCGCCGCGAGTTCGTTCAGCCCCTTCGTGTAGTCGGCCTGTGCTCCTTCTCGAAGGTCGACGAGGCTGCGGTCGATGAAGTACGACCACATGCGCTTCGCGGGCGCCCGGGCGTGCTGTCGGTGGGGATGATCTGGGCGGCCATCGCCTCGACCTCGGCGGCCTGCGCGGCCGTGAAGAACGAGAACGCCTGCGCGCTGGAGGCGCGGGGCCCCTGCTGCGCGAACGCCGCGGCCTCCGCTATGCCGGCAGCGTTGGCGACGGCCCAGGCTGCGCCGAGGCCCGAGAGTGACTGCCGGAGAAACGCGCGACGCGACCGGTCGTGTCCGCTCATGGTGGTGTCCTTTCGCGGGCGTTTGTACGACTGGCTGCCGGCGAAGTCAATCGAGAACTGCTGGCCCGGCTCTGCCATCATGAAAGCGTGAAGCCGTGGGAACTGCTCGGGGAAACCCGTACGCCAGACAACGAGACGCTGACCTTGATGCTGCGCGATCGCGAGTTCGTCATGCTGGCCAGCGGCAAGCCGCTGATGTCGAGCCGCATGCACGGCTCGGAGGAGGCGCTGGCGTCGCTCGGGTGCGCGCACGTGCCCGAGTCGCCGCGCCATGCGTCCTCGTCGGCGGCCTCGGCATGGGCTTCACGCTGCGCGGCAACCCTGGACCTATTGCCCGGGTCGGCCACGGTGGTGGTCGCTGAACTGGTGCGCCGACGTCGTGGCCTGGAACCGCGGTCCGCTCGGCGCCGAAGCCGGCCGTCCGCTGCAGGACCAGCGTGTCGAGGTGGTGGTCGGTGACGTGCTCGACGTACTGCGGAGTCGGCGCGCCGCGTTCGATGCCATCCTGCTCGACGTCGACAACGGCCCCGATGCGTTCACCAGCGCGCGCAACGCAACGCTCTACGCCGACGACGGGCTGGCGGCGATCCGCGCCGCCCTCCGGCCCGGAGGCGTCGTGGCGGTCTGGTCGGCCTGGGAGGATCGCAAGTTCGAACAGCGCCTCAAGGCGAACGGCTTCGACGTGGACGTGCAGCGGGTGCGCGCGCGCCTGAAGAAGGGCGGACCCCGCCACACCATCTTCCTGGGACGTCCGAATGACGCGCGTCCGGTCCGAACGCGCGCCCGTACAGCGTAGCCGCGCACCCCTGGTGCGCCGCCGGCCCAGGCCGACCTGAAAGTCGGCAGCTACACGCGGACTAGAGCAGGCGGACGATCATCCCCGACACCACCACCGCCATCGTCCACCAGGCGAGCGTGCGGTGGGTGTGCTTCAGCCAGTTCCAGGCGTAGGCCGCCAAAACCATCGTCGCAATCAGCAGCAGCACGATGGGCAGGAGCTGCAGCGGCGAACGGCTGGCGCCGTAGATGCTCAGGAGTCCAGGCGCCCACACCGACCCGTACACGATCCCGAGGTGGAGCACGTAGATGAGCAGCGACTCCTGCGCCACGGCGCCGAACACATGCGGCAGTTGTGCGATGCCACGGCTCGCGTGAGCGATGAGCCCGACGATGACGAGGCAGGCGCCGGCGCGGAGCAGGATGTTGCCGGGAACATAGCTGTGCGGCGTCGCGCCGAACAGCGCCACCTGATACTGCGTGAGCCACACGGCCGCTATGGCCAGCGCGACGCCCGGGATGAGCAGCGCGCAATTTGCGTATCGCACATGATGTGCGGCGCCCCAGCGAGCGTAGATCTGACCGAGCGCCGCGCCAGCCAGCACGAATGCCGACCACGGTACAAGCGGGAAGAGCGAGCCGCTGTTCGGTGACAGGTACGCGGCCAGCCAGACCGGCGTGCGTTGTGACCAGTCGACCGACCAGGTCCACGGCGCGACGAGCGTCAGTGCCAGCGCCAGAGCAACGGTGACGACGCTGAAGACCTGGCGTGACCGGCTGAGCATCACCAGCGCCTGCACGGCAAGGAACGTCACACCAATCAGCTGCAGGACATCGACGCCGATTAACTGCCGCCACTCGGCGTCAGTGGCGTGTTCGAGACCGAACAACGATGGAATGGGGAAGCGGATCGCGTAGCCCAGGAAGATGAACAGCGCGAAGCGGCGGATGCGCTTGACGAGGGCCGGCGACGGCGCCAAATGGGACGCCCAGTGACGCGTCGTGGCGATGCTGAAGGCGAATCCCGAGAGCAGCAGGAACAGTCCGGAGGTGAGGCCGCGCTGGAACTGCCAGATGTCGAATACGGCACCGGATCGGTAGGCCGGTGCCAGCAGCGCGTCCACTGTGTGGCCATAGAGCATGAACACGACAGCCAGCGCCCGCGCCAGGTCGATGAAAATTACCCGCGTGGCGCCGGTGCTGCGCCGTCCAGCAGTGTCGGTCCCGGTAGCGGTCATGACGCGCTCAGCGTTGCGGTCCGCGATGGATCAACCTTACTGCATCCAACCGCAGCCGCGCCTCGTCCAGGTACGTGTCGAGCGCGCGGCGCTGGGCAACCAGTGCATCAACCTCGTCGTCGCGCACGGTGCGGTTCACCTGCTGCAGATCGCGGAGCCGCCCGATCTCGGAGTCGAGCTGACGGTGCATCTCGGTGCGGGCAGACGTCACCAGCAGCGGAATCTGCTCGTCGGCAACCTGGCGGGTCCGGTCGAGCAGGTGCGGCAGCAGGGTGTCGCGAATGTCGCTGCGCGAGAGCAGCGCCTGACCGCCGGTGGCTCTCGTCTGTGTGGCCAGTGTAGTGGCTGACAGCACCAGGTCGGTGGCGTCGCGGCCCCTGTGATCGACGGCGACGCGCACTGGCGTCGGCGGCAGGAACCGGTCCAGGTGCATCGGTGGTGGCGCAAGGCACTCGAGCACGTAGACGACGTCGAGATACAGCGTCGAAAGGGTCGGGATCGGCCCAGCGCGCGAAGCCGCAGTTACCTTTCTCGGAGCCGAGGAGCAGGTCGAGTGCGCCGGTGGCCAGCGGATGGTCCCACGTCAGGAACTGCAGGTCCTCGCGGCGCAGGGCGCGTGCCCGGTCGCGCGTCAGCGTGAGCCCGTCGGCCTTCAGGCCGGGAAACTCGTCGACGAGCACGCCGGCCGACCCGAGCCGGTAGGTGCGCGGTGACAGTTCCTCGACCTCGATGAAGTACAGGTCGAACACTGCGAGCATGAACTCGTCCAGCCTCCGATCCTCGTCGTGCCTGACGACCTCGTCGATGATGCGCGCCGACTGCGCCGGACGCAGCGAGTTCCACTCGAGCAGGCGGTCGCGCCCGGCCTCGAGCCGCGCCGCCACCTCCTGGCGCGCGGCCCGCACGTCGGCGATGAAATGCGCGAGTTCGGCCGGCAGCGTCCTGCGGTCGCGATGGGCGCGGTCCGCCAGGTCGCGAAGGCGCGGTTCGAAGCGCTCGAGCAGTTCACGCGCGCCTGGCAGATGCATCTCGAACGCATGCAATCCGAGGTGGTACCACTGGCAGAGGATGTGGAGGTGCGACTGCTCGATGAACGGCACGTGCACCCTGATCTCTTCGCGCTGCCCGATACGATCGAGGCGGCCGAGCCGCTGTTCGAGCAGCGCCGGGTCGAGCGGCAGATCGAACAGCACCAGATGGTGCGCGAACTGGAAGTTGCGCCCCTCGCTGCCGATCTCGGAGCAGATCAGCAGGCGTGCGCCGTCCGGATCGGCAAACCAGGCAGCGCCGCGATCGCGCTGGATCAGCGTCAGTCCCTCGTGGAACGCCGCCATCGGCACGGTCGTGCGGTGGCGCAGTGCCGACTCGATGGCCAGCGCCTTGCGCTGCGTGCGGCAGATCAGCAGCACCTTGGCTGGCGCCAGCTCCTGCAGCAGACCGGCCAGCCACTCGATCCGCGGATCGTGCTCGAACGATATGCGCGCGTGCGCCTCCGGGCCGGCCTCGAGATCGGCAGCCCATTCGTCGGCGAGCGCCTTGAAGCGGATCGAGCCGCTGTACCGTCAGCGGATGCAGGTGTGCGACGCGCGCCGGAAACCCGGCGATGGTGGCACGCGTGTTCCGGAACATCACGCGTCCCGTACCGTGCTGGTCCAGCAGCCGGTCGATACGTTCGCGTCGCGCCCTGTCGCCGCCGGTCTCGAGTGCCTGGGTCAGCGCCGCCGGCGCTTCACCGAGTACGACCGCCAGATCCCTGCACTCCTCGCGGTGAGGGATGCGCCGTCCTGCAGGCGCGTCGCCAGCTGTGCCACGTGCTGGTAGCCGGTGCTTTCCCGCATGAACTGCTCGAGGTCGTGGAAGCGATCAGGGTCGAGGAGGCGCAGCCGGGCGAAGTGGCTGGGCACGCCCAGCTGCTCCGGCGTGGCCGTGAGCAGCAGCAGCCCCGGTGATGCGCGCCCTAACTGGTCGACCGCGTTGTAGCCGGCGCTCGGTGCCTCAGGCGACCACCCGAGGTGATGCGCTTCGTCGACGACCACCATGTCCCAGCCGGCGGCGAGTGCCTGCTCGAGGCGCCCCTCGTTCTCGGTGAAGAGGCTGAGTTCGCAGATGAGGAGCTGGTCGTCGAGGAAGGGATTTGTCCCCGGCTGGTTCTCCTCGATCGCGACACATCGCCCCTCGTTGAAGATGTGGAACCAGAGGTTGAAGCGCCGCAGCAGCTCGAGGAACCATTGGTGAACCAGCGTTTCCGGCACGACGATGAGGACCCGTTGCGCGCGGCCGGTACAGCAGCAGCCGGTGCAGGATCAGGCAGGCTTCTATGGTCTTGCCCAGGCCGACCTCGTCGGCCAGCAGCACGCGCGGCAACAGCCGCCCGGTTACCTCGGACGCGATGCCGAGCTGGTGCGGCAGCAGGTCGATACGGCCGCCGGTGAAGCCGCGCACCGCCGACTTGCGCCGTTCGTGCTGATGGGTGAGGGCAGCGACACGCAGCGCGAACACGCTCGACCCATCGAACTGGCCCGCGAACAGTCGCGTCGTCGGGCTGCTGAAGCTGAGTGTGTCGCTCAGCACCGTTTCGCTCACCTCGCGTCCACTGACGCGGTAGACGAGCAGCCCGTCGCGTTCCACCACCGCGTCCACCACACCGTCGCCGTGCGCCTTCGTGCGAATGGCGTCACCAACGCGAAAGGCGGCGCGCCGCAGCGGTGCATCGGCGCTGGCCACGTACTGGCGCGACTCGCCCGTCGCCGCGAAGTAGATAACGACCGTGCGCGGACCAACGCTGCGCACTTCGCCCAGACCGAGTTCGGGTTCGCTGACACTGATCCAGCGCTGGCCGGGGTGAAAGTGAGAGGCGCTCATTGCGCTACTCGGAGCCGTCGGCGCGCGAGACGTCGAGACGGCGGTCGTCGCCCCGTCCGACCAGGCGGAGCCGCCACGGATTGCAGCAGACCTCGCAGTCCTGTACGAAGCTGCCTCGCATGTCGGGCTCCACGTACACCTCGATCATCTCGGCGCAGTAGGGGCAGGTGACGAGGAACCGATCGTCCACGTCAGGCCTGCGGGGCGTGGCCGAGATACGGCGCAATGAAGCCGAGCACCTGCTCCTCGACCACTCCCACCGTCACCTCGATTCCCGCGTCGCGCATGATCGCGATGCCGGCACCGTTGTTCCGCGCGTCGGGATCGAGCGTGCCGACGAAGACGCGACGGATACCGGAGTGCACCAGGGCCCAGGCGCAGGACGGGGTGCGCCCGGCGAAGGCACACGGCTCGAGCGTGACGAACATCGCCAGTTCTTCGGGATGTGCATCCGGGCCGAGCGCCCGCAGCGCGGCCGCCTCGGCGTGCGGCGCACCCGGCACTCCGGTGAAGCCGCGCGCGACGACTGTCGTGCCGCGCACGATGACGCAGCCGACCGGGGGATTGGGCTGGCATCCGGGCAGCGCATGCCGGCTCTCAGCCAGCGCCTCCTCCATGAAGCGGCGTGTCACCTCGTCGGTGAAGACGGGTGAGGTGGACGTATCCCGAACGGTCATGGGCTGACGCGGATTCTACCGCGATGTCCAGCGGCGATCACGTCTCCGCATACGGGTTCGTTCCGAGTTCCGGGTTGATCCAGCCACGCAGCCGCGCCGCCAGTTCCGCATCGCGGGCGACGAGGGTCAACTGATGGTCGGAGCGCAGCGTGTAGGTGCGGCCATCGAGATGTTCCACCGCGCCTCCCGCTTCGGTGAGGATCAGCGCCGGGGCACCGTGGTCCCATGGCATGAGCCGATAGTAGGCCACGAACTCGCGCCGGCCCCGCAGCACGTCGGTGTACTCCACAGCTGCCGCGCCGGCCAGCGAGGCCGGGGCGATGCGTGTTTCGAGGGCGCGCGTCACCGCGTCGCGCAGGCGCATGGGCATGAAGCGGCTGAGGTAGGTGCCGCGGGGAAGGTCGGCAGTGGTGCTGCTCGGCACCCGGACGCGGTCGCCGTTGAAGTAGGCGCCGGAACCGGTTTCGGCGACGAACAGCTCGCCTCGGATCGGCAGGTAAATCCAGGCTGCCCGCACGACGCCATGCAGCGCGTATCCCACCATGACCCCGAATCCGTCGAGGCCACTGGCGAAGTTGTGCGTGCCGTCGAGCGGGTCGACGATCCAGAGCGGGCCGTCGCAATTCACCAGGGTGAGACGTTCGGCATCGGCATGCGCCGATTCCTCACCCAGCACGCGCGACGACGGCACCAGCTCGAGAAATGCACTGGTCAGCTTCGCTTCGGCCTCGCGGTCGGCCACGGTGACGAGATCCTCGGCGTAGCCAGCGGTCTCCTTGTGGAGGATCTCGTCCGTTCGAAGCGCCCGGTAACGGGGAACGATGACCTCGTGCGCCACCTCGTGGATGATGCGGGCGACGGCGTCGATGTCGGGCGTGTCGGGCGAAGCCATGCCCTCAATGTTACGGGAAGGACGCGGCGACCGCCCGTCGAGGCGGCCGCCCTGAATCTACGGGTTGCGGCACCGCCGGCCGGGTCGATCTCGCGCGCGAAGAGGCGGCCGGGCGAGTGCGCGAAGGAACGCTTCGATGAATGACGAGCCGGGGTGCCGGTCCGGTGCGGAATAATGAAAGGCATGTTCAGCGCTCGACACTTCGTGCAAGGTCTGGCTTCGGTGCTGGTATGGTCGGCAGTCGCAGCGGCGCAGCCGGCTGCGCCGCAGGAGCCGGTGCTCAACCAGAAGGGCAAGGACGTGCAGTGGGTGCCGACCTCGCCGGTTCTCCTCGACAAGATGCTCGACATGGCCCAGGTGACGCCGAAGGACTTCCTGGTCAATCTCGGCTCTGGTGACGGTGTCACGGTCATCGGGGCGGCCCGCCGCGGGGTGAGGGCGCTCGGCATCGAGTACGACGCGAATCTCGTCGAGGTGTCAAAGCGCAACGCGAAGGCCGCCGGCGTCGCGGGGCTGGCCGAGTTCCGCCGCGGCGACATCTTCAAGACCAACTTCTCCAAGGCGACGGTGGTTTTCACGTTCCTGCTGCCGTCGCTGAACCTGCAACTGCGCCCGACGATCCTCGCCATGAAGCCGGGCACCCGCGTCGTGTCGAACACGTTCCCCATGGGCGAATGGGAGCCTGACGACCGCGTCCGCGTGGACGGACCGTGCGAGCGCTGGTGCGAGGCGCTGTTCTGGGTCGTGCCGGCTCGCATCGGCGGAGTGTGGCGCACACCGAAGGGCGACCTGACGCTGACGCAGCGCTTCCAGATGGTGTCTGGCACGCTTGGCGACCAGACGCCACTGGACGGTCGGCTCCGCGGCGAGGCGCTGTCGTTCACGCTTGGCGCCGGTAAGTTCACCGGGCGCGTGACCGGCTACCGTATCAACGGCACCTTCGTCGAGAACGGCCGCAGTTCCACCTGGAACCTCGTGCGCCGCTAGAATGTCCGGCGTGCCGCCCCGGGTGTCGGTCATCATCGCCACGTACAACTGGAGCAGCGTGCTGCCATACTCCATCGGCAGCGTGCTCCGGCAGACCTTTTGCGACTTCGAGCTGCTGGTCGTGGGCGATGGGTGCACGGACGATTCCGAAGCGGTCGTGAAGGCCATTGGCGATCCCCGCGTACGCTGGGTGAACCTTCCTGTGAACAGTGGGCATCAGGGGACGCCGAACAACGAAGGCATCCGCCTGGGGCGCGGCGAACTCATCGCCTATCTGGGTCACGATGATCTTTGGCTGCCACACCATCTCGAGGCAAGCGTGCGCGCGCTCGACGAGGCGGCGGCCGACGTCACCTACGCGCTGGTGGCCTGCGTTGGTCCTGACGCGGCGTTCATACTCCCGACGATCCCGCAACCGCGTCGTCGGACGTGGTCGCCGCCCTCGGGCATGCTCCATCGCCGGACCGTCGTCGACCGCATCGGCGGCTGGGCGCACTACCGGCAACTGCGTGTGGCGCCCGAAACGGAGTTCTTCCGGCGTGCGCTCGATGCCGGCTTCACCTTTCAATACGTGTCGCGGCTCACGGTGCTGAAATTCCCGGCCGTCTGGCGTGCCGGCGTTTACAGGACGCATCCGTCGCACGAACAGGCGGAGTGGTCGGCACGCATACAGGGCGAGCCCGATCTCGAAGCCTCGGTGATGGCGCGCATCATCGCCGAAGGGGGACTGCGCAATGTGTCCTACCGCGAACTCCTTCGTCATCTCGTCAAGGAAACCGCTCGCCTGGTCAGTCGTCCGTCGTTCCTGCCGTGGCGCAGGGGCGGCATGATCGACGCGGTTCGAGCCTTCAAGGGTCTGGGGAAATAGGCATGCTTCAGGGTGCGCGCAAGGATATGCAGCAGGTCACTCCCGAGTGGCAGAAGCTGCAGGACGTTATAGCAGGCGTCGTGGTGCACGAGGTGCGACACGTGCCACGCGACCACGGCGTCATTACCGAGCTGTATCGACCCGAGTGGGACCCGACCGGCCTGCCGGTGGTGCACATCTACCAGTCGAGGCTTTTCCCGGCTGCCATAGGCGCCTGGAGCTGCCACGCGAAAACGGTGGACCGCCTGTTCATCAACCAGGGGCATGTGAAGATCGTGCTGTTCGACGGACGTGAGGAGAGCCCCACCTACGGGCGTGTCATGGAGCTGCATGCCGGCGACGTCCGGCCGGCGTTCGTCGTCATTCCAATCGGGGTGTGGCACGGCATCCAGAACCTCGGCTCGTCGGACGCGCTGATGTTGAATTGGCCTTCCCGCGCCTACGACTACCAGGATCCGGACCACTTCCGCCTGCCGTTCGATTCACCGGAGATCCCGTACCAGTGGCATTCGGGCGGCGCGCGATTGCGCGCCAACCCCAGGTTGTCGTCACCCACTGCGAGGTCAGGGGGTGGCGATGATTGACCTCTACAATCGCCGCGCCTTTCTCCGGGCAGTGGCTGCGGCTGGCGCGGCCTGGGCCGCCGCCGACCTGGTCGATGTCGAGGGGGCGCTCGCGTATGCGGGGCAGCAGGTGGCCGGGGCGCGCCGGAACTTCACCGCGCTCACCCGTCCGCAGGCTGAAGCGCTCGACGCGATGACCGCCCGCATCATCCCCGCCGTGGATGGCCGACCTGGCGCCAGGGAGGCGGGCGCCATCTACTTCATCGATCGCGCGCTGGCGACGTTCAATGCCGCGCAGAAGGGGCTGTACGTCGAAGGCGTCGCCGACCTCAATCGGCGCGCGTCGCGCCGGGCGCCGGGTAACCCCGGCTTTGTTGCCCTGTCGAACGCCCAACAGGAGGAAGTGCTGCGAGAGGTGGAGCAGACGTCCTTCTTCCAGGCCATGCGCTTCGACACCATCGTCGGCACGTTCGCGCTGCCGACCTGGGGCGGCAACACGGACCATCTCGGCTGGCAGATGATCGGTTTCGAGCACCTGCCGCGGTTCCAGGCACCGTTCGGTTTCTACGACGCCGACGCCAATCGGAGAGGCTGACCATGCAGGCACCGCCAGCCGCGCGCACCGCTCGCTATCGCCCGAGCGACGAAGTCGACTTCGTCGTCGTTGGCTCCGGCGCCGCCGGTGGCATCATCGCCAGGGAACTCTCCACGGCCGGTTTCTCCGTTGTCGTGCTCGAACAGGGGCCGCGGCTCACCGAGCAGCAGTTCGATCATGATGAGTTCGGCGCGTTCTTCCGTTTCTCGAACGTCAACGATCCGGCGACGCAGCCGCAGACGTTCCGGACCACACCCACCGCCAGGACGGAGCCGCAGATTGCAGCCATCTATGGCCGGCTGGTTGGCGGCAGCAACGCGCACTTCACCGCCAACGTCTGGCGCCTGCGTCCGAGCGACTTCAACGAAGCGCAGCCGGCTCGGCGGAGTCGCCGGCGCCAATTTCGTCGACTGGCCGATCGGCTACGACGATCTCGAGCCGTACTACACGAAGGTGGACTGGGAGATCGGCGTGTCGGGCGTGCCCGGGCCGTTCGACGCGCGACGCTCGCGCCCCTACCCGATGCCGCCGCTGCCGGTGAAGTCGTCAGGCGTGCTCATGGACCGCGGCGCGGCCAAACTGGGCTGGCACTCGCAGCCGGCGCCGATGGCGATCAACTCGCAGTTCTACAACGGGCGGCCCGCCTGCCAGCACTGCGGCTTCTGCCTGTTCTTCAGGTGCGAGTTCCGGGCGAAGTCCACCTCGATGGCGACGATGCTGCCCGTGGCGGAGGCGACGGGCCGCTGCGAGATCCGGCCGAACAGCTACGTGGCGCGCGTCGAGACGAACAGCGCACGGCCGCGCCACCGGCGTGTCCTACTTCGACGGGACCGGCAAGCAAGCAGTTCCAGCGCGCAAAGGCGGTGGTGCTCTGCGCCAACGGCGCCGAGACGCCGCGCGCTGCTGCTCAACTCGTCGATCGTCGCGCTTCCCGAACGGGCTCGCGAACTCCAGCGGCATGGTGGGCAGCACCTGATGTTCAACACCTACGGCGGCGTGAACGCGCAGTTCCCCGAGCACCCGCTCAACGAGTACAAGAGCGTGCAGAACACGCGCATCGTGCACGACTTCTACGATTCGGACCGTAGCGCGGCTTCTACGGCGGCGGCGGCATCGACGCGCGCTTCGGCAAGGACCCGATTACGTTTGCCCTCAGCGGACTGCCGCCAGGCTCGCCGACCTGGGGCGCAGGGTATGCGCGCGGCCTCGCGCAGCAGTACACGCGCTCGATGTTCTTCGGCACGCACGGCACGTCGCTGCCGGTGGCGACCAACAGCATCTCGCTCGATCCGACGCTGAAGGACGCCTGGGGCCTGCCGGCGATGCGCGTCACCTACACGGATCATCCGGACGACTTGAAGAACCTGCTCGTTCCTCATCGGCAAGGCGACGCAGATCGCGGAGGCGGCCGGGGCGCACGAAGGTCGTGGCCGGACCCGGTGGCGCCGCAGACCAACTCGGTGCACCTGCTCGGCACCTGCCGGATGGGCAACGACCCGAAGACGTCGGTGATCGACAAGTATCACCGCACGCACGACGTGAAGAACCTCTTCATCTGCGACGGCAGCAGCCTGGTGACGTCCAGCCGCGGCCAGCCGACCATGACGATCATGGCGCTGGCGTTCCGCGCCGGCGAGCACATCGCCGGCTTCGCGAGGCGCGGCGAGATTCTGAGGCCGTCGGTCGTGCTGCGCTATCGAGGACGTTGTCGCAGCCGACGACGGGCGCATGTGTAGCTGCCGACCTTCAGGTCGGCAGGGCGTCGACAGACGGGTGCTAGAATTTCGGCTGCACATGCCAGTCACCACACTCGACGAACTCCGCGACCACCTGCAGTGGGCGCTCGAACTCGAGCACGCCACGCTGCCGCCGTATCTCTGCGCGCTCTACTCGATCAAGCCCGGGACGAACCAGGCGGCCGTCGACGTCATCACCTCGGTCTTCATCGAGGAGATGCTGCACATGACGCTGGTGGCCAACGTGCTGAACGCGGTCGGCGGCACGCCGGTGCTGGACACGCCCGGCTTCATTCCCGCGCTATCCGACGTTCCTGCCGCACAGCGCCAACGCCTTCGAGGTGTCGCTGCTGCCGTTCTCGCCGCAGGCGGTCGAGACGTTCATGAAGATCGAGCGTCCGGAAGACCGCGGGGCGCCGGCCGAGGCCGAGGGCTACGACACGATCGGGCAGTTCTATCAGGCCATCGAAGAAGGACTGAAGCGGCTGTGCGAGACGCTCGGCGAGGCGGCGGTCTTCACCGGCGATCCGGCGCGGCAGGTGACGCCGCGAGACTGTTCGACTATCGCGGCAGCGGCCGGGTCGTGCCGGTGTATGACCTCGCCTCGGCGCTGGTCGCGATCGACGAGATCGAGGAGCAGGGCGAGGGGCTGAAGCACGCCGAAGTGTGGGACGGCGACCGCGACATGTTCCATCCCGAGCGCGAGGAAGTGGCGCACTACTTCCGCTTCATGGAACTGCAGCAGCAGCGTTCGTTCACGCGCGGCGACACGCCCGAGTCGGGTCCGACCGGCGAGCCGTTCGACGCTGGACTACATCGGCGGTCTACCCGATGCGCCCGAACCCGCGCTCGCAGACCTACAAGGGCGGCAGCCCGATCGTCGCCAGCGGTGGGCGAGTTCAACCTGCTCTACTCGGACTTGCTGCGCGACCTGCACCGCGCGTTCAACGGCGAGCCCGGACGCCTGTTCAAGACGCATCCCGGCGATGCAGCAGCTGAAGGTGGTGGCGCAGCGATTATGCAGATGCCGACCGGTGACGGCACGACCAACGCCGGGCCGACCTTCGAATACATGCCGCCGGTGACGCCGATGCAGGCGGCCAACGCCGCCTTCACGCATCACCGTGCTCGAGAATGGGCCGTACCTCGTGGTCGGCGGCGTGCCGCTGAACCGCAAGTCGATCGTGACTTCGGAACTGCACGAGCCGCTGACCTGGAAGAAGGACGCGACGCTGGAGGCGGACGGCACGCTATCGGCTCTGCCGCTGCGGCCAGTCGTCGCACAAGCCGTTCTGCGACAACACGCACGCGCGCGTCGGGTTCGATCGGCACCGAGACTGCGCCGACGACGCCGAGCGCCACCCGCGCGCGCCGCTTCGTCGGGCACGAGGATCACGATGACCGACGACTCCATCCTCTGCATGCACGGCGGCTTCTGCGGCAACCATGCCGAGAAGGTCTGGCAGATGATGGAGCACACCGACGACACGCCGCGTCCGCTTCACCGTGATGCAGATGGTCGAGCGGTGCCCGTCGGGCAAGCTGGGCTACGAGATCGACGGCGTGCCGGTCGAGCCCGATCTGCCGCGAGGCGATCTCGGTGACGAAGGACGGACCGCTCTGGGTGACCGGCGGCATTCCGGTGACGATGTCCAGCGGGAGACGCTCGAAGTGCGGAACCGCGTCACGCTGTGCCGGTGCGGCCAGTCGAAGAACAAGCCGCTCTGCGACGGCACGCACGCCGCAGCCGGCTTCCGCGAGGGGTAGGCGCGGCCGGTACGCAGCCGCGCACGTTCATCAGGTGCGCCGTGTCACCACGACCTGACGTTCGGTCGCTGCGTAGTGCCTCACGCGTCCGCGTCCGCCAGGAACCCGCCGCCGGACAGCTTCACGCCCCGTTCGCCAACCAGCGTCGCGTAGCCTTCCGGCAGTGCCTCGATGAACTCCGCCGCCTGCGCCAGCGCCGCCGCACGCCTGACGTCGGCATCAGTGGCCTCTGGCCGTCCGACGCGGATGTTGTCCGCAATGCTGCGGTGAAACATCGACGGATCCTGCGGCACGTAGGCAATGAGCGAGCGCAGGGCGCCCTGCTGCACGCGGTCGATCGGCACGCCGCCGATCAGGATCCGCCCGCAGCTCACATCGGCGAATCGCAGCAGCAGGCGCGTCAGTGTGGTCTTGCCGCCGCCGGAGCGGCCGACCAGCCCGAACGTCGCGCCGGCGCCTCCGGTTGCTCGGCGTCGGTGACGACCGGCGGATCGAGCAGCAGGTCGGCGAACTGCGCTGCATCGGTCAGCGCACTCTCGAGGTTGCGGTAGATGCGGTTGAACTCCCACATCACCCGCGTCGCCGTGGAGTAGTAGCTGAAGGTGATGAACACCGCCTCGAGGCTGCCCCAGCTGGTGCCGCGCGTCGCGAGCGCCGTGACCAACCCCAAAATGTTGGTCGCCACGAACATGGTCGAGGTGACGATGTCGATGCCACAGTTCTGGTAGTCCCACGAGCGGAGCGTCTTGGCGCCGAAGTCGGTGACCAGAGCCCG
The DNA here is from genome assembly GCA_963722395.1 of uncultured Acidobacteriota bacterium. Lineage (GTDB taxonomy): Bacteria > Acidobacteriota > Vicinamibacteria > Vicinamibacterales > CAVVIG01 > CAVVIG01. The sequence continues at coordinate 972,245 of CAVRLS010000004.1, forward strand.
TCCGCGCCGCACCAGCGGAAGGATGATCGCCACCGTGAGCGCAAGTACCGTCAGCAGCACCGCGATCAGCCACGGTGAGTTTGGCCAGCAGTTCATTCCATCGACTCGATGTACAGCGCTTCGAGTCCGCGGATCTCGACCCGCGTAATGATGATCGTCGCGACGCGCCAGCACAGTTGTCCGGCGATCCACAACCCGGCGAACGTGGCGACGTATGGCACCAGGTCTTGCCAGGTGAGCGTGTCGTTGCGGCCGAGGCGCCCGAGCAGGCGCGCAATCACCAGGGGCGGCGCGTAGTAGTTCAGGATGTCGGCCGCGGCCGGCAGCAGCACCGACGCCACCGACAGCAGCGGTGTGCGCCGCGCCTGGCGCCAGTAGCGCGCCAGCACCAGGCGCAGCGAGGCTCGCAGGCGGCTGGTGTCACGGGGTCTGGTCTCGGTCGTCATGGTCGTTCGTGAGGGAAGTGCCGCGACCAGAAAAAGGGCCATCACCGGTGTGACCAGGTGATGGCCCTCGAAAGGAACCGTCGTCTGCCGGGAGACAACTCACCTGCGCATGCAGCTCTCGATGCCGAAGGCCGGCATCGGCCGGACCGGCATAGTGACGAGGTGGAAGGCGGTGAACATGTCTGCGAGGAAACCACACGCCCCCTGTGGCTGTCAATTGGTGTCGTTGACGAATTGTCTTGCCGCAGCCCGGCTGCCGGCTCCACCATCGCGCTGCGAGGGACACATGGAGCAGGTGACACGCAAGGTCGGACGACGAGCCATCTTGAAGGGGACGATGATGGTGGCCGCGACGACGGCCTCCTCCGCAGCGGCGGCGGCAACGGGTGGCGTCCAGGCGCCCTCTTCGGAGTCGGTCACCCGGCTGACCGATGCTCCGCTGGCGCCTGGCGTCACGGTCACCGTGGAGCGGCGCGAGGACATCGTGCTCGTCGGCCTCAACAGGCCGTCCATCCAGAACCGCGTCGACCCGTCGACGCGGCTCCGCCTCGGTGAGATCTACTACCAATTCGAGCACGACCCGTCGTTGCGCGCGCTGGTCCTGTTCGGGCACGGCCCGCACTTCTCGCGCGGCATCGACGTGGACGCGTCGCAGCAGGGCATCGTCACCGGTACGCGTGTCACCAGCACCGCCACGACGCTCGACATCCTTGGTAATGCGCAGGGCTCCGCACGACGCAGCAAGCCGGTGGTGGCCGTGGTGCACGGCGACACCTGGAACCTCGGGCACGAGATCTACCTCACCTGTGACATCCGCATCGCGGCGGCGAACACCGAGTTCGGCCAGGACGAGAACACGCACGGGCGCTTCCCGGGTGGCGGCGCCACGGTGCGCTTCGTGCGCGAGGCCGGCTGGGGCAACGCCATGCGCTACATGCTGACCGGCGACCACTGGACGGCGGCGGAGTCGCTGCGCATGGGCGTGACGCAGCAGGTGACGCCGACGCCGGCCGCGGCGCTCGAGGCCGGGATCGCCATGGCGCGGAAGATCGCCGCGTGCGGACCGTTGTCGATCAAGGCGACGATTGCATCAGCGCACGGCTACGTCGACCCGGTCGAAGCCGACGCGTTGTCGAAGCTCGGCGCGCAGTACGCGGCGCTCTACCGCACCGAGGACTTCGTCGAGGGGCGACGGGCCGAGGCCGAAGGGCGCCCGCCGAAGTACACCGGGCGCTGAGGGCGGTTCGAGCGGGGAGAGACGATGCGGATGTCTGGTTGCGGCAGTGCGGTGGCTCTTGGGGTGGTGCTGGTTGTGGCGGCGTCGCAGGTGCGTCCGGCGATGCAGACCTCGCCGTTCGACCTGGTGATTCGCGGCGGTCGTGTTGTCGACGGCACGGGGAATCCCTGGTTCGTCGCGGATGTCGGCATCAAGGGCGACACGATTGTCGCTGTCGACGCTCGGCTCGATAGCGCTGGAGCTCGCGTGATCGACGCGACGGATCGCGTCGTGTCACCAGGATTCATCGACGTGCACTCGCACTCGGAGGAGGGGCGGGACGGGCAGGACGCGATCGGCAACCCTGTTGCCGAGAACAACATCCGTCAGGGTGTCACCACGCTGTTCGCCAGCCCGGACGGCGGCGGATCGGTGCGCGTCGGCGAGTATCTCTCGAAGGTGGCAACCGCGAAGCCGACGGTGAATGTTGGCAGCTTCATCGGCCACGGCAGCGTGCGCGGTGCCGTCATCGGTCAGGCCGACCGGGTGGCGACGCCGGACGAACTGCAGCGGATGAGGGAGCTCGTGCGCACAGGCATGCGCGACGGAGCCTTCGGCCTGAGCACGGGGCTGTTCTACGTGCCTGGGAGCTACGCGCCGCTGCAGGAGGTAATCGACCTGGCCGCTGTGGCCGGCGAGTTCGGAGGTATCCACCAGTCGCACATGCGCGACGAAACCGGCAAGGTGCTCGACAGCGTCCGCGACACCATCACCATCGGTGAGCAGGGGCATCTGCCGACGCAGGTGACGCACCACAAGATCATCGGCAAGGCCAATTGGGGCCGCAGCGTCGAGACCTTGCGGCTGATCGACGAGGCACGCGCGCGCGGCGTCGATGCCACGATAGACCAGTATCCCTACACGGCGTCGAGCACGTCCATCCAGGGAGGCCTGCTGCCGGCGTGGGTGCAGGAAGGCGGCCGCGAGCGGATGCTCGAGCAGCTGCGCGACGAGGCGCAACTGCGACGCACCCTCACCGCCATCACCAGCGCCATCGAAAACGATCGCGGCGGCGGCGCTCCGGCCAACATCGTGCTCGCGGCGTGCGGCTTCGACCCGACGCTGGCCGGCAAGAACCTGGCGCAGGTGCTGCGCGAGCGGAAGCGGCCCGCCACCCCAGACCAGGCGGCCGACCTTGTCGTCGAGATCGTGCAGAAGGGCGGCTGCAGCGCCGTCTATCACGCCATCAGTGAGGACGACCTCGTGCGCATCATGCAGCATCCGGCAACGATGATCGCGTCCGACGCGGCGCCCGGCATCCCGACGTTCGGTAGGGACGTGCCGCACCCGCGCGCCTACGGCACCTTCGCCCGCGTGCTCGGGCTCTACGTGCGCGAGAAGAAGGTGCTGACGCTCGAGGAGGCGGTGCGCAAGATGTCGTCGTTCCCGGCTCGGCGCATGGGGCTGCCCGACCGGGGCCTCCTCCGTCCCGGCATGAAGGCGGACGTCGTGATATTCAATGCGACCACGATCATCGACAAGGCCACCTTCGACAAGCCGCACCAGTACGCGCAGGGTGTGTCGGCAGTCGTCGTCAACGGGGTCGTGACACTCGCCGATGGCGCAATGACCGGTGCACGAGCGGGTAAAGCCTTGCGGCGGCACTGATAGCGTCAGCGACCGGGCGGTGGCTGTACACTCATTCATCACATGAAACTGCTGTTGTCGTATCTCAAGGGCTACTGGCCCCTGGTGCTGCTGGCGCTGGTGCTGGCCGCCATCAACCAGGTCTTCTCGCTGCTCGACCCGCTGATCTTCCGCCACGTCATCGACGAGTACGCCACCCGCTTCTCGGAGTACACCACCGGCGAGTTCTTCCGCGGCGTGAGCGCTGCTGCTCGGCGGCGGCGGTCGGCGTCGCCTTCGTGTCGCGCGTCGCGAAGAACTTCCAGGACTACTTCATCAACGTCATCACGCAGCGGCTCGGCGCGCAGCTCTACTCCGACGGCATCCGGCACTCGCTCGAGCTGCCCTACTCGGTGTTCGAGGATCAGCGCAGCGGCGAGACGCTCGGCAAGCTGCAGAAGGTGCGCACCGACGTCGAGAAGCTGATCTCGGCGTCGATCAACATCCTCTTCACCTCGCTCGTCGGCATCATCTTCGTCGATGGTCTACGCCTGGAGCGTGCACTGGCTGATCGCGCCGATCTACTTCCTGACGGTGCCGCTGCTCGGCATCCTCAGCTCGGTGCTGAGCAAGAAGATCAAGGTCGATCCAGAAGGTGATCGTCGCCGAGACCACGGCGCTGGCCGGGCGCGACGACCGAGTCGCTGCGCAACATCGAGCTGGTGAAGAGCCTGGGCCTGGCGCCGCAGGAGATCGCGCGGCTCAACGGCACCACCGACAAGATCCTGCAGCTCGAACTGAAGAAGGTGCGCTACATCCGCAGCCTCAGCTTCATCCAGGGCACCGTCGGTGAACTTCCTGCGCACGAGCATCATGTTCCTGATGCTCTACCTGATCTTCACGCAGGCGATCACGGTGGGACAGTTCTTCTCGCTGTTCATCTACTCGTTCTTCATCTTCGGGCCGCTGCAGGAGCTCGGCAACATCATCAACATCTATCGCGAGACCGAGGTGTCGCTGCAGAACTTCCAGGACATCCTCGACATGACGAAGGAGCCGCGCCCGCGCAATCCGGTGCCGATGCCGCGAACTGCAGACGCTGGCCTTCGACGCACGTCAGCTTCCAGCACCAGTCGGCGTCGACGCCCGCGCTGACCGACATCTCGTTCGACGTGCAAGCGCGGCGACACGCATCGCCTTCGTCGGCCCGTCCGGCGCCGGCAAGACGACGCTGGTGAAGCTGCTGGTGGGGCTCTACCCGCCGCAGTCGGGCGACATTCTCTACAACGGCCACTCCGCCGCCGACCATCGACCTCGAACCAGCTGCGCGAGCGCATCGGCTTCGTGACGCAGGACACGCAGCTGTTCTCCGGCACCATCCGCGAGAACCTGCTGTTCGTGAACCCGCAGCGCCACCGACGCCGAGTGCCTCGACGGTGCTGCGCAAGGCGGCGTGCGACAGCCTGCTGGCGCGCGCGCCGACAAGGGGCTCGACACGGTGATCGGCGAGGGCGGCGTGAAGGTGTCGGGCGGCGAGAAGCAGCGCCTGTCGATTGCCCGCGCGCTGCTGCGCCAGCCGCACCTGCTGGTCTTCGACGAAGCCACCTCGTCGCTCGACTCGCTGACCGAAGAGGAGATCGGCGAGCACCATTCGCGATGTCGGCACCAGCCAGGACGTGATCACGATCCTCATCGCGCACCGCCTGTCGACGATCATGCACGCCGACCGCATCTTCGTGCTCGAGCGCGGCAGCATCATCGAAGTCGGGCACGCACGACGAGCTGCTCGAGCAGAAGGGGCTGTACTACGCGATGTGGCGTCAGCAGATCGGCGAGAAGCGGCCGACGGTGGCCGCACCGGTTGGCACACGCCCAGGTGTCGTGACGGTGTAGGCCGCGTACGTGCCGAGACCCCGCACGGACGCCGCCGTCGGCAGCCGTCCGTGCGGGTTGTCGAGATGTGTCGGGCGTTAGTTGGTGGCGCAGCGCCCGGCGCTGCCGATGCAGGGGATGGCGCGCAGGTACTCATAGATCGCTTCGAGCTCTCGGTCAGACAGCTTGCTGTAGACCGGCCACGGCATCACCTGCAGCAGCGGCGAAATCTCCGGGTGACCGTTCTTGATGTCCACACCGGTGCGCATCGCGTTGACGAACTGCGAGAGCGTCAGCCCGGCCGGACGACCATTGCCGCGCGGCGTGAGATTGCGCGACGTGAACGGGCCGAATGCCGCGCCACCGGCGAGGTAGCCCGCGGTGTTCACCTGTTCCGGTTGCCCGAAGAACGGGTTGCCGCCTTCAACGTAGGTGGGCGCCGTGTGGCAGTCGCTGCAGCCACCCTGGGCATTGACGATGTAGCTGCCAAGTCCGACCAGCGCCGGGTTCTTCCCGGCCATGTTCAATGGCACCGGCGCGACCTCGAACCCACGCCGGACCTCGCTGTTGAACCCCTGTGCCTCGACGCCACGCGTGGCGACCGCTGCCGATGCCACGGTCAGCGCGAACGCCGCCATCATCACGAATGGAACCTTTTTCATCTGTGTACTGTTCTCCTTGGAGCCGACAGTCTACAGGCGACACTCTTCCCGACGCGTTCACTTTTTAGCAGACCACCCGTGAGAGCCGACTGCGATCTCCTGAAGAGCCAGCGGCGATGGTCACAAGCCCGGTGCGTCCCGGGCATTTCGATATCGGCCGAGCGCCTGACCGGCCTCGGAGCTGGCGGGTTGCGGGGATGCCGGTACGCGCAGTTACAGGGCTGAGAACGAGCGGGCGTCGCATCCATGGCCGCGCGCAGCTTCGGCAACTCGTTCGCGGCAAAGCGCCGGTCGCGCCCGATGCTGAGGGCAAGCACGATCACCTCCCAGACCGGAATGACCAGCACCAGGCCGACGCCGCGGCGCAGCGAAGGACTGGTGAGCGCCAGCAGCTCGTCGAGCACGTTCGTCGAACTGCCGATCGTGAAGCCGAGGCCCATTGCCGGCAGGACGGTCCAGAGTCGTGGTGAGAGCAGACTGGACACGGTCTGGGTTGCCGCCGCGGCTGGAACATCGGCGACGCTGGCGCGGCGGAACAGCACGCCAACGAACTCGCCCTGACCGGGCGGTGCGTCGGCGATGTGCTGCGTGTGCACGTGCACGCGTCGACGATGGGCTTCTCCTGCGCGTTCGGGAATCCACCAGCGCCGACCCGTAGCCCGGCCATCGTTTGCAGTGCTTCGTAAAGGCTCGATAGGGCTGCGATCTGCCGGGCCCGTGCCTGCATGGCCGACCCGCCCGCAAAGTCGGCGAGCACCCGCTCAGTGGGGGGACCTCGCGCAGGTAGTCGAGCGACTGGGCGCGCAGGGGCAGGACGGCGCCGAGCACAACGAGCAGGCAGACGGCAGCACGACCGTGGAGACGGGGCTCCACGCATTGCGCGCGGTGCTCAGAAGGTGACGGTGAAGGTGCCCTCGACGACACGGTTGCCCGTCGCACCAGAGCCGGCTTGCGGCAGCATCGTGAGCGAGTAACTCCCGGTGGCGCCGGTGGTGGAGACGGCGGTGAGGGTAATTGTGCCGGTGCCGCCGAGAATGTTGGTGTTCCACTGGCCGGTGGCCGCGCCGTTGGCGCGGGTCGCCAGGCTGGCGTTGTTCGCGATCGGTTGCCTGGTGTCGCTGTCGGTCACACCGGCTCCCAGGCTGGAGGTGCCGAGCTTTGCGCGCGCGGTCAGGGTGAGTGACGTCAGGTCGGCGCTCGTGCCCTGGATGACGATGAAGTCGAGAGCGGGGAGGCCAAGCGCCGGTTGCGCGGCGACGGGTGTGTAGGTGGAGGCGCCGGTGGGGACTCCGCCTGTGAAGGGTGCACCGGCAATCGTGCCGGTCATCAGGCCCTTGGCACAGCCGAGTGGGCCGACCGTGGCGCCGCCGCACGCCGTGGCACCGGTCGTACCCGTCGACCCGCTGCTGCCTGTGGTGCTGGGGCTCGACGGGCTGCCGCCGCCGCAGGCGGCGAGGCTGACACTGAGCATGGCCGCGCTCAGGACGCGGAGACTGGCACGTGAAGTCGTCACAAGTGTCGCTTTCTGCCTGCGCCCGTGGGATGCAGGCTGTCGTCGCTGTGGACCCAATCGGAGACGTCGATTCTACGAAAGGAAACCGGTGCGGCCGTCGACAAGTGCGAACGCTCCAACCGCCCGGCCTCATTCGCTCGTGAGCACTGGCACCTGCGGTCGCTGGGAGCGCTGACGGGTTGTGGCCGCACCGCTTTACCGTCCACGGGCCCTGAATCACCCATGTTCCCTGATGCCGCAAGCGGCTAGAATCCCCTCGCGTGCTCACCATCGACACGCGTCGCCAACGAGGAGACCAAACTTATGCCCCTTCCGCCAGCACTCAAGCTTGCGTCGAAGTCGTTCTATGTCGCGCTCAACCAGATGCTGAAGGGAAATCCTGAACCGATGCTGGCGGCCTGGTCGCAGACACCGGCAGCCACCACCATGCACCCGATCGGCGGATGCGAACGCGGGTGGTCCAAGGTGAAGGCGCCGTGGGTGCAGGTCGCCAGCCTCAGCACGGGCGGGAAGGTCACGCTCAAGTCGGCCCGGATGAACGCGACGAAGGATATGGCGGTGGAGTCGGGCGTCGAGGTCGGCACGGCGGTGATGGCCGGGACGACGATCGCGATCAACGACCGTGTGACGAACGTCTATGTGCGGACCGGGCGAGTGTGGAAAATCGTCCATCACCACACCGACATCTCGCCGGAGATGGTGGGCGTGCTGCAGCGGCTTCAGCAGGGTAGCTGACGAAAGGATCACCTGTGCAGAAACGGCTCGCCGTTCTCCTTCTCCGGGTTGCGGGCGCACCCGACAAACCCTCGCGCAGCTATGCCGACAACTTGTTCACGGCGGCCGGTCGCGGCACCGGCAATCTCGTGGACTACTTCGATGAGGTGTCTCACGGCAACCTCGATCTCGGCAACAGTCAGGTCTTCGGCTGGATGGACTACGGCCACTCCATCGACGACCTCGCTGATGAATGGACCAAAGCACGCGACACCCAAAAGAAGGCACTGCTCGACGCGGGCACGTCCGAGGTAGATGCCGAGAGCGAAGCGCAGGGTTACGCCAACCTGGTGCGGCGCGGCAAGATTGTCGAGTGGGCGCGCACGGCCGCCGCCGATTCGCAGGTCACTGTGACCGGATTCGATGGCCTGGTGTGTGTGTTCAACCGCCCAGTGGACTACTTTGGCAGTGCCGGTGAAACCGTCCTGAACTGGGAGCCGAAGGGGCCACCCTTTTCGATAGACCTCACCGGCGTCGCACATGAAGTCGGCCACAACCTGGGACTGCAGCACTCCCGGCTCGAAGGGGCCGCCGACGAGTACGGGGACAAGTGGGACATCATGAGCGCCTACGGCGTCCACTTCGTGAAGGGGAGCGCCGGCAATTCGGTGACGGCACCGTATCTCAGCTTCGGCCCCGGCCTCAACGCTGTGAACATGGAGCTCGCTGGCTGGCTGGACCAGCGGCGTCTCTTCACCGCCACCGGAGGCGTCCTGCGTCTGCGTCCGCTTCATCGGCGCGACCTCCCCGGCTGGCTCGCTGCACGGATCGAGGTTGGCAATTCGACGCTGTATCTCGAGTTGCGGCTCAAGGACCGCTGGGACAAGAAGATCCCCGCGTCCTGCATCCTCATTCACAAGCACAGCACGCATCCGACGGACGGCAATCCCTGCTCCGAACTGGTGATCGCCAATCCCGATGCGAAAGGCGGCCCTCGGGCCGATCTTCGCCAGGGCGAGTCCTATGAGGTGGGCGATCCGCGCGATCCATTCGGCTTCCATGCGAGGATTTCGGTGCTCACGATCGACGCCGCTGCACAGGAGGCGCAGATCGAGATTCGCGTGCGACCGCACCGGCAGGTCGAGCCCGGCGCAGGCATGCTGTTTGGCGGCGTCGAGGCAGGCGGCGGCGGGCTGGTCTGGACACCTGGCCGGGGCTTCACCAAGGTTCCGCCGCACTCACCGCTGCTCTCCATCCTTGAGGCGGTGGCCGACTACGAGGTGCTCCAGTCGGTTCACGGGCATGGGTCCCAACTCGAAGCGCTCCGCCTCGACCGCCTGGCGGGACTTAGGGATCGACTCAGCGGCATGATCAACGCCAGGCAGGCACCCAAGGTTCCCGCGCCGGCGCTGAAGACACGGCGAGAGGAGTAAGCCGGCAAAATAAAAAACGCCCCCGAGAGACGGGGGCGTTTTTCGAAGTAGTGGTGGACGATGCTGGATTCGAACCAGCGACCTCTCGCGTGTGAAGCGAACGCTCTAACCAGCTGAGCTAATCGTCCGCAGGCCGGAATCCAGATTCTAGCGTTACTTCCGTCCCTCGGGCAACCGTCGTTCCCTCGATCCGTCGTAGACGTGGTCCTTCGGATCGATCTGGCGCATCGGCTGCTGCCGCGTCCGCTCTTCGTGCGCATGCGCGATGAGCCCGGGCAACCGCGAAATCAGGAAGATGGCATTCCCCAACTCGTAGCTGAAGCCAAGATCGGCGGAGATGGCGGCAATGGCCCCGTCGACGTTGGCCGGCAGCAGGCGTCCGAGCAGCTCCTGCCGCGCCGCCAGTGCCTGCTCGATGGCGCGCAGCATCCGCACGTGCTCGCCTTCGAGTTCCAGTTCCATCGCCAGCTGGAACAGGCGCGGAGCGCGCGGGTCCTGCGTGTGCAGGCGATGCCCGAAGCCAGGCGGCGTGGTGATGCCGCGCGCCAGCATGTCGACCACGAGCTGGTCGGCTGAGTCCGCGTAGGAACAGCCGCTGCGCACCAGCGACAAGCCCCTGATCGAGGAAGCGCATGCACGTCTCGATGTCGCCGCCGTGATAGCGGACCGAACGCCAGGATGCCGGCGGCGACCGAGTCCTTCAGCGGCGCACCGCTCGCGGCCACGTTACGCGCAGCCAGCGTCGATGGCGGCGTCACCCCGTGGTCGATGAGCGAGACGAGGATCGCGTTGAGCATGCGGCCGATGGCGCGCGACGGGAGCTCGCCCATCAGCAGCAGGTAGACGGCATCGGCGAAGTCGAGCCGCCCCATCAGCTCGTCGAGGTGGAAGCCGCGCACCATGATTGCGTTGGGCGCAATGGCGGTGAGCGCGTGTGCCAGACGTCCGACGACTGCCGCGCCTGCGACCGTCGATCCCCGCGTAGGCTCCTTCGAATGGGACTCCGACATGAACCACCTCCAGCCGGCAGAAACTACAGCGTGCCGTACAACCGATCGCCGAAGTCGCCCAGGCCCGGCACGATGTACTTGTGCTCGTTCAGTCGCAGGTCGACCACCGGCGTGTAGATGTGCACGTCCGGAAAGTGCTGCTCGACAAGCGGCGATGCCTTCCGGCGCCGCGACGATGCAGACAATCCGCACCTCTTTCGCGCCGGCCTGGTGCAGCAGCTCGATCGCGGCCACGGCTGATCCGCCGGTCGCCAGCATCGGATCGATCATCAGCACGTAGCTGTGCTCGAGACGGTTCGGCAGCTTCGAGTAATAGCGCGACGCGACGGCGGTCTCTTCGTCGCGCTGCAGGCCGATGTGACCGACGCGGGCATCGGGGACCAGTTCCAGCACGGCGTCGAGCATGCCGAGTCCGGCGCGCAGTACCGGGACGACGACCACCTCCGGCTTCAGGCGGCGGCCGTGGCGCCGGCCCGATCGGCGTCTCCACGGTGACGGCCACCGACGGCGCCGCGCGCAGCGCTTCGGCGGCCAGCAGGACGCTGATGCGGGTCGCAGCGCGGCGGAAGTGCTCGGGCGGCGTCTGCTTGTCGCGCAGCTCGACGAGCGCGTCATGCACCAGCGGGTGATCGACGATGTGGACCGGCACGGTTCCACACTATACAATTTCCCCCGTATGCGTGCATCCCTCGCGGTCCTCCTCGCGCTCGTGGCCGCGATGGTGGTCACGTCGGCACAGGGCGGCGCGACGCGCCGTGTCGCTCGTCGTCATCGGCGGCACGGTCATCACGGAGAACGACACGCGACAGATGCTCTCGCCCGGCGCCGTCGCCATCGACGGCTCCGACATCGTCGAGGTCGATACCCCGGCGGCGATCGCGGCGCGCTACAACGCGGCCCAGACCATCGACGCGCGCGACCAGGTCGTCCTTCCCGGTCTGATCAACACCCACACGCATGCCCCGATGGTGATGTTTCGCGGCCTCGCCGACGACCTCGCGCTGATGGACTGGCTGCAGAGGTACATCTTCCCGGCCGAAGCCAAGACGGTCTCGCCCGACTTCGTGCGCACCGGGACACGCCTCGCTGCCCTCGAGATGATCGAGTCGGGCACGACCACCTACGCCGACATGTATTACTTCGAGGACGAGATCGCCAAGGCGACCAAGGAGGCAGGCTTGCGCGGTGTGCTCGGCCAGACGGTCATCCAGTTCCCGGTGGCCGACGCGAGGACGCCAGCCGAAGGCCTGGCGCGCGCCGAAGCCTTCATCCAGCAGTTCAAGAACGACCCGCTGATCGTCCCGGCGGTGGCGCCGCACGCGATGTACACGCTCGATGCCGCGACGCTGCAGGCGACGGCGGCGCTCGGCCGCAAGCTACGACGTGCCGGTGCTGATCCACCTGGCGGAGACGCAAGACGAGGTGAAGACGGCGCGCGACGCGCACCAGACCACGCCCGCCGGCTACCTCGAGTCGATCGGCTTCTGGGGACCGAAGACGCTGGCGGCGCACGGCGTCTGGGTGAACCGACGACGGACATCGCCATCCTGAAGACGCACGACGTCGGCGTCTCGCACAACCCCGAGAGCAACATGAAGCTGGCCAGCGGCGCCGCGCCGGTGCTGAAGTACCTGGCGGCCGGTGTGAACGCTCGGCGCTCGGCACCGACGGCGCCGCCAGCAACAACGACCTCGACATGTTCGAGGCGATGCGCCAGGCGTCGTTCCTCGCCAAGCTGTCGTCGGGCAGTCCCACGGCTGTGCCGGCGCAGGTGGCGCTCGACATGGCGACCATCGGCGGTGCGAAGGCGCTGGGCATGGACGGCGCTCATCGGCTCGCTCGAACCAGGAAAGCGCGCCGATCTCATCACGGTGTCGATGACGTGCCGCACGGCAGGCGCCGATGTACGACGCGGTGTCGCACCTGGTCTACGTCACGCGCGGCGACGATGTGCGCAATACGATCGTGAACGGCAAGGTGCTGATGCGCGACCGCCGCCTGACGCACGCTGAACGAGGCCGAGGTGCTGGCGCAGGCGAAGGCGCTGGCGCAGAAGGTGCGGGACGCCGTCCAGTGACGGCTGACCGCCGTCGTGTCCGGCCGGACACGACCGGCCTAGGCTTCGATCAGGCCGATGTACGGCAGGTTGCGATACTGCTCGGCGTAGTCGAGCCCGTAGCCGACGACGAAGTGGTCGTCGATGGTGAAGCCGACGTATTCGACCTTCACATCGACCTTGCGGCGCGACGGCTTGCTCAGCAGGCAGGCGGTGCGCAGCATGCGCGGATTGCGGGCGCGCAGGATGTCCTGCAGATAGGTGAGCGTCAGCCCGGTGTCGACGATGTCCTCGACGATCAGCACGTCCTTGCCGTCGAGCGTGGTGTCGAGATCCTTCAGCAGCCGCACCTCGCCGGAGCTCGTCGTGCCCTTCGCGTAGCTGGACAGGGCCATGAAGTCCATCGAGACACTGCCGTCCATGAACGCGGACCAGGTCCGACATGAACATGAACGCGCCCTTCAGCACCGCGATGATGTGCAGGCCTCCGGGTAGTCGGCGCGGATCTCGCGCGGCCAGTTCGGCGACGCGGTCCTGGAGCTGTTCGGCGGTGATGAGGACACTGGACGGGCGGCGGTCGACCATGGACGCAGCATGATACTCCGGGGACGCCATGAAGCGATTCGAGTTCATCACCGAAGCGGACGCACGCGTGCTGCCCGAGGGCGAGCCGGTGCAACTGGCGAGGCACGGCCACATCACGCCGCTTGCCGCGGACACGTTGCGCGAACGGCGCATCACCGTCGCTGCTCGACAGCGAGGCGCCCGCCGACGCGGCCGCTCTGGTGCCGAAGGCCGACATCCGACGTCGTGGCGATGGCGAGCGATCACACCGGCGTCGCCCTGCGCCGGCGTTCTGATCACCTTCCTGCGCGGCCGCGGGCTGACCGTGCTCGACCTCGGCACCGACTCCACGGCGCCGGTCGACTATCCGGACGTCGCCGCAGTCGGTGGCGCGACCAGTCGCACGTGGCGAAGCCGACGCCGGCATCGTCATCGACGGCGCCGGCATCGGGTCGGCGATCGCGGCCAACAAGGTCGACGGCATCCGGGCGGTCGATGGCACTGACCGAGACGATCGCCCGCTACTCGCGCGAGCACAACGGCGCCAACGTGCTGACGCTCGGCGCGACGCTGCTCAGCGTCGACGAGGCGAAGGCGATCGTCACCACCTGGATATCGACCGCCGATGCGCGAGCCGCGCTACATCCGGCGGCTGACGAAGATCCGCGACCTCGAACGACGGAGCTGACGTGACACGACGACGAACTGCAGCGGCTGATCGACGTCATCGTCCAGGAGCTGTCGGCCGCCCAGGCGCAGCGCGCGGCGCGCTGCTCGTGCCACGCGGTGACCGCGCGAGTGCTGTCCCGATCGACTGCGCGGCGTCATCGATGCGGGCGCCACCCGCGTCGGCGTGCTGCGCGGCCGGCGGCGCGCCGGACGGGTGTGGCGTCGATGATCGACCACACGCTGCTGAAGGCCGACGCGACGCGCCAGGAGATCGAGCATGCTGTGCCGCGAGGCGGCGCAGTTCAGGTTCGCCACCGTCTGCGTGAACCCGACGTGGGTGGCGACCGCGGCGCGCGCTGCTGGCCGGCAGCGGCGTCGGCGTCTGCTCGGTGGTCGGCTTTCCGCTCGGCGCCACCACCGCCGACGTCAAGGCCTACGAGACGCGTCGCGCCATCTTCGACGGTGCTCGCGAGATCGACATGGTCGATCAACGTCGGCGCGCTGAAGTCCGGCGACCTGCGCGTCGTCGAGCGCGACATCGAGGCGGTGGCCGTCCACGTGCCGCGAGTGCGGCGCGCTGAGCAAGGTGATCATCGAGGCGGCGCTGCTCACCGACGACGAGAAGATCACGGCCTGCACGCTGGCCAAGGCTGCCGGCGCCGATTACGTGAAGACCTCCACCGGCTTCGGGCCCGGCGGCGCCACCGCGGCCGACGTGGCGCTGATGCGGCGCGTCGTCGGCGCCGAGATGGGCGTGAAGGCGGCGGGCGGCGTGCGCGATCTCGACGGTCTCAAGGCGATGGTTGCTGCCGGGCGCGACGCGCGTCGGCGCCAGCGCCGGCGTGAAGATCGTGCAGCAGGCGCGCGGCGAGAAGCCGACCGGCACCGCGGCCGGGTACGAGCGGACCTGAAGGTCCGCAGCTACGCAGCGTCTGCCGCGGCCTTGACCAGCCTTCGCCAGCGCTACTGGGGCCCGCCGCTACACGTCCCCACAATGCCCATCAGACAGCCATGATGTGTGGCGACGGCCGGGTCCTATAATGACCACGTGTTTCGCAGGGCCTCGCGACGGGCTCGTGTCGTCGCCTATCTCATCCCGATTGGCGTGATCGGCGTCTGCGCCGAGGTGCTGTTTGCCATCCCGGCAATCACGGCCGGCGCTGCGGCTCCAGTGCTGCTGCTGGCGGTGCTGCTGATCGCGCGCGAGCTGGGGACCGGCCCGGCGCTGGTCGGCTCGCACTGCTGCTCGGCGTCGCATTCTCGTTCTACTTCCTCCCTCCGGTCGGCTTCGTTCATCGAGGACCTCAACGACTGGGTCGCGTTCGGCGTCTTCACGATTACGGCGGTCGTCGTCGGCGAGCTGGCCGCGCGCGCGGAGCGGCGGCAGTTGCGAAGCCGAAGCAGGGACGCCGCGAGATCGAGCAGCTCTACGCAGCAGCTTGGCGCGGCGTTCGAGCGGGCGAGTGAGGCGGAGGCGGCGCGGCGCAACGAGCAGCTGAAAGCGGCGCTGCTCGACGCGCTGACGCACAACCTGCGCACGCCGCTGACCGCCATCAAGGCATCGGTCACCGCGCTGCTCGGCTCGGACGACGATCGACGCGTCCGGCGCTGTCGAGCGCGAGCCGCCGCGACCTGCTGAGGTCATCGACGAGGAGTCGGATCGGCTGAACCGCTTCATCGAAGCGACTTGACCGTGGCCGATCGGCCGGACGCAAGCCAGCCGAGCAGCTTCCGCGCCGTGTCGGCGGCACAGGTCGATCGTCAGCGAGTCGGTGACGCGGGCCGAGACCGTGGCACGGCGTCACCACATGGTGACCGATGGCTCGCCGACCTGCCGCCGCTGGCCGTCGATCCGGTCGGCGATCACCGAAGTGATCTACATCCTGCTCGACAACGCCAGCAAGTACTGCGCCGCTCGGCACGACGATTCGCATCGATGCGCGCGTCGCCGACGCGCATCACGTCCGCATCGCGTCGACGACGAGGGGCCGGGCATCGCGCCGGAACTTGCGCGGACAGGTGTTCGAGAAGTTCTTCCGCATACCCGGCCGGGAGTCGGTCGATCCGCAGCGCGACCGGTGTCGGCCTCGGCCTGCCGATCGCCCGACGTCTCGTGCGAGTCGCAGGCCGGCCAGATCTGGATCGACACCCCGCGCCTCGGGACGGGGCACGGCCGTCGTGCTCACGCTTGCCGTGCGTCGTGGCGGCCAGCCGCAGACGAGAACGTGCGCGGCGCAGGCCGCGACGTCGACGCATAGGAGAATCCGTTCATGGAACCGCGCAGAGACGTCGCGCGTACTCGTCGTCGACGACGAGCCGCAGATCACACGGGTGCTGCGGACCGTGCTCAGCAGCCAGGGATACGAGGTGCGTACCGCCGCGGAAGGGGAGTCGGCGCTGGCAGATTTCAAGGAGTTGGCCGCCGGAACTGGTCATCACCGACCTCTACATGCCGCACATGGACGGCGTCGAGCTGTGCCGCCGCATCCGCGAGATCGTCGACGGTGCCGATCATCGTCCTGTCGGTAAAGGGCGAGGAGCGGACCAAGGTCGAGGCGCTCGACTCGCGGTGCCGACGACTACGTGACCAAGCCGTTCGGCATCGACGAATTGATGGCCCGCGTGCGGGCGGCGCTGCGGCGCCGCGGTGCGCCGGAGGTGAACGAGCCGTCGTCGTTCGAGGCCGGCGACTTCCGCGTCGACATGGACGCGCGCCGGGTGCACACGCAGCGGTCGCGAGGTGCGTCTGACGCCGAAGGAGTTCGACCTGTTCGTCTACATGGCGCACCACCCGAACCGCGTGCTGACGCACGCCGCGCTGCTGGAGGCGGTGTGGGGACAGGCGTCGCAGGAACAGCCCGAGTACCTGCGCGTGTTCATGGGGCAGCTGCGCAAGAAGCTGGAGCCGGATCCGTCGAATCCGCGCTATCTGGTGACCGAGCCGTGGGTCGGCTATCGCTTCAATCCGAAGGGCTAGGAGGCGAGCGCCGCCACCTCGTCGGGGGTGAGGTGACGCCAACGGCCGATTGGGAGCGCCCCGATACGGAGCGCCCCGATTTGCACACGCACGAGTTTCAGCACCACCGCATCGAGCGCCTCCACCATGCGGCGGACCTGCCGGTTGCGGCCCTCGGTCAACGTAATCTCGAAATGCGTGTACTTCCCTGAATCGCGAAGCCGCTCGACCCGCGCCGGCCGCGTCGGGCCGTCGCTCAGCATGATGCCGTCGCGCAGTTGCTGCAGCTGTTCGTCGGAAAGCCGCTTCGACGCTTTCACCAGATAAGTCTTCGCCACGTGTGAGTCCGGGTTGGCGATGCGCTCGGTCAGCTGCGAGTCGTTGGTCATGACGAGCAGGCCCGACGTGTCGAGGTCGAGCCTGCCGACGGGCGAGACGAACGAGTCGACGTCGGGGATGCAGTTGGTAGACCGTCGGTCGGCCGTCCGGATCCTTGTAGGTGGTGATGTAGCCGGTGGGCTTGTAGAGCAGGATGTAGATCCGCTCGACGCTGCTCGAGTGGCTTGCCGTCGAACAGGACGCGGTCGCGGCCAAGGTCCACCCAGGCGTCGGGGTTCTCCACCACCTCTCCGTTCACGGTGACCCGCCGCTGGTGAATCCACCGCCGCGCCTCGGTCCGCGAACCGAGTCCGGCCTTGGAGATCACGCGTTCGAGCGTCTTCAGCGGTCGCTTCTGCTGTTCCACCCCGCTATTGTCGCCGCCCCGGCCGCTGCGCGTGAAGGGGCATGCTATAACCGCGTGTTGCCGTGCATTCGTTCAAGAGGAGTGAGACATGACGTGGAGATCGATAGGCGGAGCGGTGGCCCTGACCATCGCGCTGGGGGTATCCGTGTCCACCCAGCAGGCGCCGCGGCCGTTCGCCGTACTCGAAAAGATGGAACCGTTCGATTACGACGTGGTACCGAACTGGTCGCTGCCGTATCCGCGCGACGGCTACACGTGGGGGTCGGTTCCCGGCATCTTCGTCGAGTCGGACGATCGCATCTACATTGCCAGCCGCGGCGAGATCCGCCTGCCGGCGCCGCTGCCGGCCGGCTTCCAGGGTTTCTTCGGGACCATCCGCTCCGCGCTGAACGCGCCCGAGAACGAAGTGCGCGGTTGCCTGCGCATCGTCGACAGCACTGGCAAGGTGCTCGAGATCTGGTCGCAGTGGGACTAGCTCTTCCAGGGGACCAACGGTCCGCACAAGATCAAGATCAGCCCCTACGACCCGCAGCGCCGCGTCTGGGTGGTCGGTGAGACGAAGCACGTCATCTACGTCTTCTCGAACGACGGCAAGCAGCTGCTGCAGACGCTCGGTGTCGAGTGGGCAACAGCCGCGGACGCGACGCACTTCGGCAGGCCGCAGGACCTGGCGTTCCTTCCTGACGGCAGCGTGCTGGTGGCCGACGGCCTGACGAACGCCCGCGTCGTGAAGCTCGACAAGAACGGCAAGTACGTGACGTCGTGGGGCGGGCACGGGGCGGGCGACGGACAGTTCAACGCCGTGCACGGTATCGACATCGATCGCAACGGCCGCGTCTACGTGGCCGACCGCCTGAACAAGCGCGTGCAGGTGTTCGACTCGAACGGCAGGCACCTGGCGAACTGGCCGAACATCCGCTTCCCGAACCACGTGCAGGTCACCCAGCCGGTGCCGGGCGACACCAGCACGGGAGGCGAG
Organism: uncultured Acidobacteriota bacterium; assembly: GCA_963722395.1. Classification (GTDB taxonomy): domain Bacteria; phylum Acidobacteriota; class Vicinamibacteria; order Vicinamibacterales; family CAVVIG01; genus CAVVIG01. Next base: position 990,706 of record CAVRLS010000004.1, read on the forward strand.
CAGATCGTCTGGGTTGCAGACAACATGACCGCCGAGGTGCTGAAGTTCGACACGAAGGGGAACCGGCTGTTTTCGTGGCACGCGAGCGGACCGGTGCCTGGCGGCTTCGGCGAACTGCATCAGTTCTCGCTCGACTCGAAGGGCAACGTCTACACGGGCGACAACGTCCTCGGCCGTCCGCAGAAGCTCACGCCGAAGAAGGATGCCGATCCGCGGCATCTCATAGGCCAGTCGGTGCCACTCGCACGGAAGGCGCGCTGAGCATGCGCCGCCTGGCTTTCGCCGCCCTGCTGTTGGCGACCTTCGCGCCGGCAGCCCTGGCGCAACCCGCTGCGAACCCCAACGCGCCGAAGTTCCCGCTGCCGACGGCGCCGCGCGAGTACGACACGTTCGAGCAGAAGATCAAGGTCACCGTCATCGCTCGCGGCATCCAGCGCCCCTGGGGGCTGCTGCCGCTGCCGGACGGCGACATCCTGGTCGGCGTACGTCCGACCGGGCAGGTGCTCGCCATCCGCAACGGCGTGCTCGACCCGACGCCGCTGACCGGTCTGCCACCGATGCGCACGACGCGCACCACGGGCATGCTCGACATGGCGCTGCATCCGAAGTTCGCCGAGAACCGGCTGATCTACTTCACGTATCACAAGCCGCTCGGCGGAGAGACCTACACCCTGGCACTGGCACGCGGCCGCTACGAAGGCGGCGGACTGTCGAACGTGCAGGAGTTGTACGCCGGCAACGCCGTGCGCACCGGCGGGTCGCGCATCGCCTTCGGCAACGACGGCCTGCTCTACATCACCGTCGGCGGCGCCCAGCGCCTGCCCGATGCCATGAACACCGACACGATCTTCGGCAAGGTGCTGCGCCTGAAAGATGACGGCACGGTGCCGGCAGACAATCCCTTCGTCGGGAAGGCCGGCGCCCGGCCCGAGATCTTCACGGTGGGGCACCGCGACCATCACGGCATGGCGGTGAACCCGGCCACCGGCCAGATCTTCCACGGCGAGCTCGGCCCGCTCGGCGGCGACAAGATCAACATCCTGAAGGCCGGTGGCAACTACGGCTGGCCGACAAACGGCTATGGCCGCGACAACGACGGCTCGCCGATGCCACCGCTCACTGCCGACATGGAGCCCGCCTGGATCAACTGGAACCCCGGCATCACTCCGTCGGGCATGCTGTTCTACACCGGCGACCGCTTCCCGAAGTGGAAGGGCAACATCATCGTCGGCAGCATCCAGCGCGGGCGTGTGCCCGGCACCGGCCACATCGAACGCATTGTTTTCAACGACAAGCTCTGGGAGCTGCGGCGCGAGCTGATGCTCGAGGACTTCCACCAGCGTGTTCGCGACGTGCGGCAGGGCGCCGACGGCCTGATTTACGTGCTCACCGAGGAAGACGACGGGGCAGTGCTCAAGATTGAGCCGGTGTCGTAGCCGTTCGACCCCTGTGCGGCTTCTTGCCGCACGGGGGTCTGCATGCGAGTGGCCAGCGTGCTAGTCCTTGGCCCGCTTCTGCTTCGCCCACCGGGCTCGCTGCGCCGCGGCGATCTTCGCGCGTGCTTCCACGGACATGGTCCGCTTCTTCTTGGCGCCCGTCGCCTGTGCGGCGGGACGGCCGCGGCCCGGGGCCTTCTTCGCGACGCGGGCCGGTGCCGCTGCGGGGGCGATGCCGAGTTGCGCCAGCAGCCTGACCGCTGTGTCGCGAACGCCGACCAACTGCTCTGCGATGGCCTTGCGCTGTCCGAGCCAGTTGTCGGCCTTGTTCTGTGCCTGCCCCAGAAGCGTCCCGAGGTCGTCCGCGAAGTTCTCCAGCCGGGCCTCTGCCGCTGCCGTCATGGTGATCGCTGCCGACTTCGGTTCTGCCGACGTGTTCGTACGAGCCTTCTTTGCCATCTGGCGAGCGTACGCTCTCTCCGGCGTGTAGGTCAATGAACTACCGCGCGGATCGCACAGCAGATGGAACGTCGCGGGGAGCGTTCCCGAAACGCCTGCTGGCGGCAGTAACCCGGCCGCCGCGGCGATTCCAGCCGAGTGGTTCCCCGTGAGCCTGGGCCCGGGAATCCGCCGGCCAGCCGATCACGCCGCGGCGCGGCGCGCGGCGAGACGCGTGGCCAGTGCCATCCAGGGGGGGGAGGCGCCGGCGAATGAGGCGTTCGATCGCTGGCTGCCCGAGGAACTGCGCGACCGTTCGCTCGAGTACCGGACGCCGCTGCCCGTGCTGGCGCGCGTGGCTGACTGGCTGCGTCAGACACAGGTGCAGTCGGTGGTCGACATCGGGTCGGGCGCAGGGAAATTCTGCGTCGCGGCGTCGCTGCTGACGTCGTGCCGGTTCATCGGCCTCGAGCAGCGTGCGTCGCTGGTGGACATGGCGCGAGCCCTGGCCACCCTGTTCGACGTGGCCGATCGGGTCACCTTCCTCACCGGCGACTTCGGCGCGCTGCCGACGACGGTCGCGGACGCCTACTACCTCTACAATCCGTTCGGCGAGTACGACTTCGACTCGAACCAGTACGCCGAACTCGACGTGCCCTTCAACGACCAGACGCTGGCTCGCGACCTGTTCGCGGTGACGCACCTGCTGTCGCTGGCGCCGGCTGGCACGCTGGTCATTACCTACAATGGCTTCGGCGGCGCACTGCCGCGCAGTTACGAGCAGATTGCCGTTGACGTACGGTTCCCGTGCGCGCTGCGCCTGTAGCGTGGCTGGGGCGCCACCTCGGCCGGCATCCGCAGCGCCTGAGGGATGGCGCTCCTCGGCGGCCCGCGCCAGATGGAATCAGCAGGTGGGCAGGCGGCCGTGGCGTCGAGGTCTACCCGAGCCAGACCCGGGCGTTTCGGAACAGCCGCATCCAGCCGCCGTCTTCACCCCAGCCGGCCGGCGCCCACGAGTTCTGCACCGTGCGGAACACCCGTTCGGGATGCGGCATCGTGATGGTCACGCGCCCATCGGCTGAACAGACCGACGCGATCGCCGCCGTGGAGCCGTTCGGGTTGGCGGGGTAGACCTGCGTCGCCCGTCCGCGTGTGTCGACGTACCGCAGCGCGACGCCGTCGTGCGCCTCGAGCGACTCGCGGACGCTGGTCGGCACGGAACTCGGCCTGCCCCTCGCCGTGCGCGACGACGATCGGCAGGATGGAGCCGTGCATGCCGTCGAACAGCACCGACGGGCTCGCTCGACGCGCACCAGCGCGACGCGCGCTTCGTACTGTTCGGAGACGTTGCGCACGAACTTCGGCCAGTGCGCGGCGCCGGGGATGATGTCGCGCAGGTTGGCCATCATCTGGCATCCGTTGCAGCTGCCGAAGGTGAAGGTGTCGGGCCGCGCGAAGAACGCCTCGAACTGATCGCGCGCCCGCGCGTTGAACAGGATGGTCTTGGCCCAGCCTTCGCCGGCGCCCGAGCACGTCGCCGTAGGAGAAACCGCCGCAGGCCGCCAGCCCCTTGAACGTGGCGAGATCGACGCGGCCGCTCAGGATGTCGCTCATGTGGACGTCGAACGCGTCGAAGCCGGCGCGATCGAAGCCGGCCGCCATCTCGTACTGGCTGTTGACGCCCTGCTCGCGCAGGATGGCGATACGCGGCCGCGCGCCGGTGTTCACGAACGGCGCAGCCACATCGTCGGGCGGCGTCGTAGGTGAGCGACGCCGACAGGCCCGGGATCGTCGGCGTCGAGCAGCGCATCGTATTCCTCGCGCGCACAGGCCGGGTTGTCGCGCAGGCCCTGCATCGTGAAGCTCAGTTCCGCCCAGGCGCGATGCAGGTCGACGCGTGACGCGCGATAGCACTCGGTGCCGCCGTGCAGGATGCGGATGGCCGTGCCCGCGACGGCGCGGCCGATGCGGTGCGTCATGCGCACCGAGGCCCGCCGACGTCGAACCGCGTGCAGCACCGTCGGCCAGCGTCGGCGCGCGCGCACCTGGAGCACCGCGCCCAGTTCCTCGCTGAAGAGCGCGGCCACCGCGTCCGCGCCGAGCGCCGTGATGTCGAGTCGAGTCCGCAGTGGCCCGCGAACGCCATCTCCGCGAGCGTCGTGAACAGGCCACCGTCCGAACGGTCGTGGTAGGCCACGCAGCAGGCCGTCCTGCAGGCACGCCTGGACGACGCTCGAAGAACGACGCCAGCAGTTCCGGATCATCGAGGTCGGGCACGCGGTCGCCCACCTGCCCCCAGGCCTGCGCGAGACGCCGAGCCGCCGAGGCGGTTCTGACCGGCGCCGAGGTCGATGAGCAGCAGTTCGTCGTCGCCGTCCGGGCGCAGCTGCGGCGTCACGGACTGACGCACGTCGGGCACCGGCGCGAACGCCGACACGATGAGCGACAGCGGCGCGGTGACCGCCTTCGCCTGGCCGTCGGCCGTCCAGCGCGTGTGCATGGACATCGAGTCCTTGCCCACCGGAATGACGATGCCGAGCGCGGGGCAGAGTTCCATGCCGACGGCGCGGACGGTGTCGAACAGCGCCTGGTCCTGGCCCGGCTGACCGGCCGCGGCCATCCAGTTGGCCGACAGCTTGATGTCGCGCAGCGCTGACGATGCGGGCGCTCGCGATGTTGGTGATGGCTTCGGCCACCGCCATGCGGCCCGACGCCGGGGCGTCGACGAGCGCCAGCGGCGTGCGCTCGCCCATCGCCATCGCCTCGCCCGTGTAGCCGTCGTAGCTGGTGAGCGTGATGCCCGCGTCGGCCACCGGCACCTGCCACGGCCCGACCATCTGGTCGCGGTGAATCAATCCGGTGACGCTGCGGTCGCCGATCGTGACGAGGAAGCCCTTGCCGGCCACCGCCGGCATGCGCAGCACGCGCTCGGCGGCATCGGCGATCGGTCACGCCGGCCAGCGAGAGCGGCGCGCGGTCGCGGCGTCTCGCGGTCGAACGCCCGCTGCATGCGCGGCGTCTTGCCGAACAGCACGGACAGCGAGCAGGTCGACCGGCGCGTCGCCGAGTTGCGGATCGTCCACGTGCAGCGCGGCGTCGGCGAGTGCCTCGCCGACCACGGCGAACGGGCAGCGCTCGCGCTCGCAGATGGCCGCGAACGCCTCGAGGTCGGCGGCGTCGATCGCCAGCACGTAGCGCTCCTGCGCTTCGTTGCACCAGATCTCGAGCGGCGACAGCGCGGCGTCGGCGCTCGGAATGCGGCGCAGGTCGATGCGCGCGCCGCGGCCGCCGTCCTTCACCAGTTCGGGCAGGGCGTTCGACAGGCCGCCGGCGCCGACGTCGTGGATGAAGCGGATCGGGTTGTGGTCACCGAGCTGCCAGCAGCGGTCGATCACTTCCTGGCAGCGGTGTTCCATCTCGGCGTTGTCGCGCTGCACCGATGCAAAGTCGAGATCGGCGTCGCTCGCGCCGGAGGCCATCGACGATGCGGCGCCGCCGCCGAGGCCGATCAGCATGGCCGGACCGCCGAGCACGACCAGCAGCGAGCCTGCCGGCATGTCGCGCTTCTGCACGTGCGCCTCGCGGATGTTGCCCAGGCCGCCAGCGATCATGATCGGCTTGTGGTACCCCCACATCCGATCGCCATCGAACTGCTCGAGCGTGCGGAAGTAGCCGCAGATGGCCGGGCGGCCGAACTCGTTGTTGAACGCAGCCGCGCCGATCGGGCCGTCGAGCATGATCTGCAGCGCCGACACGATGCGCTCGGGCTTGCCGTAGCCGTGCTCCCACGGCTGCGCGAGTCCGGGCACGTGCAGGTTCGACACGCTGAAGCCCGACCAGGCCGGCCTTCGGCCGCGCGCCGCAGCCGACGGCGCCTTCGTCGCGAATCTCGCCGCCCGAGCCGGTCGACGCACCCGGGATACGGCGCGATCGCCGTCGGGTGGTTGTGCGTCTCGACCTTCATCATGATGTGCACCGGCTCATCGTGAAAGGCGAAGCGTCCGGTGGCCGGGCTCGGGAAAGAACCGCTGCGCCTGCGGACCACGAATGACGGCGGCGTTGTCCGAGTAGGCGCTGAGCACGTCGGCGTCGGCGCGCCTGCTCGTGGGTGTTGCGGATCATGCCGAACAGGCTCTTCGGCTGCTCGCCGCCGTCGATCGTCCACGTGGCGTTGAAGATCTTGTGGCGGCAGTGCTCGCTGTTCGCCTGCGCGAACATCATCAGCTCGACGTCGGTCGGATTGCGGCCGAGTGCCGGTGAAGGCCGTCGCAGAGATAGTCGATCTCGTCGGCGCCAGCGCGAAGCCCGTGCTCGACGTTGGCCCGCTCGAGCGCCGCGCGTCCGCCGCCGAGGACGTCGATGGTCACGAGCGGCCGCGGCCGCGCCCTGCTCGAACAGCCGCGCCGCATCGTCCAGCCGGCACGAGCACGCTTTCGACCATGCGGTCGTGCAGTGCGGCGGCCATCGTCAGCGCGCTTCTCCGGTCGTGATGCCTGCCGGCACGTCGACGTAGTAGGCGATGCCGCGCTCGACGCGCCGCACGGCGGTCAGTCCGGCGTTGCGGACGATGTCGGTGGCTTTGCTCGACCACGGCGACAGCGTGCCGGGTCGCGGCACGACGAGGAAGAGTTCGCCGCGCTCGTCGGCGGCAGCCCGGCGTCGGACCGTACTCGAGCAGTCGTTCGAGGATGCCGAGCTGCCGTGGCGTCGAGCGGCGCCTCGACGTCGACGAAGTGCACGAATCTGGCCCCGAGGCTGCGGATGCCGGCAGCTTCGCCGCCGAGGCGGGCGAGCAGACGTTGAAGTCGGAAGGGCGAAAGGGCCGGAGCTCCGGGCAGTGTCAGCATGCAGGTGTGGATCAGCAGTGCCCGGGTGAACGGGCCTCACCTATACGATATCGCGTCCCGCCTCCCGGTGCCTTCTCGAGGAGTCCCCTGAGCGGGAGGGTCGCCATGATGAATCATCGTGTGCGGGTGTGCGGCTGAGCCTGGCACGTGGTGACAGCTGGCGCCGGGGCCTCGTCCTGGCTAGACCGCCGTTTGCGACGCAGTGGCGCGTCCTCTCGGCTTCCGCCGGATCGGCGGCAGCGCGCGGGCTGCGAAGAATGCCTCCGCAACGCCGATGCCGATCTGGTTGATCTTCGTCTGCAGGCCGTCCAGGTATTCGTGGAGACCGGCGGCGATGATGCCCTCGACGCGGCCATACGCCAGTTCCGAGCAGATCTCCCCGAGCAGCCGTTCGACCGGGTAGCGGATGATGCCGACCGGCGTGCCCGAGATGGCGTGGATCGCTTCGCGGGCGTGCGTCAGCGAGTACTGGATGGCCCGCGGGAAGTCGCGTTCGAGGAGCAAAAACTCGACAATGCGATCGGGCGCGATGCGTCCGTGCGTCTTGCGGTACATCTCGAATGCGCTGGCCGAGCGGAGGACGGCCGCCCACTGGATATCGTCGGACGTCGTGCCCACATCCTCCGACGTCGGCAGCAGCAGGAAGTACTTCACGTCGAGGATGCGCGAGGTCTTGTCAGCGCGTTCCAGCAGGCGTCCAAGGCGGCAGAACTGCCACGCCTTCGTTGTGCGTCATCGTCGCGTCGGTGACGCCCGTGAACAGGTGCGCCGACATCCTGACCGACGCGAACAGTTCCTGCGGGTCGGAATGGCTGCTCTCGTCGTCGGCCGCCGCGTTCACCATCAGGTAGAACTTGTTCAGTTGCTCCCACATCTCCGACGAGATGATCTCGCGCACCGATCGCGCGTTTTCACGCGCTGCCCGCAGGCACGAGAGGATGGAGTTGGGGTTCTCCTCGTCGAAGGTGAGGAACTGGATGACGTTCTGCTGCGTGCTGCCGCCATACCGCTTGGCGAACGCCTCGGCGTCGCCGGTCGTGGCCACCAGCGGCTGCCACTGCTGCTCGGCTCCGGCAGGGAGGTCGAGCATCAGGTTCAGGTTCACCTCGACGAACGCGCGCGACGTTCTCGGCGCGCTCGACGTATCGGCTCATCCAGTAGATGGAATCGGCGACCCGGCCAGCATCAGCGTTGCCTCTGCGTTGCGGTGCTCCGGCCCTGCGGAGCGATTGGCGTGACACGTGGCTCGGCCTGCGGCGGATCGTCGGTCACCACCCAGGTGTCCTTGCTGCCGCCGCCCTGCGACGAGTTCACGACGAGCGAGCCCTTCCGCAGCGCGACGCGCGTCAGGCCGCCCGGCAGCACGGAGATGTCGTCGGCCGTAGAGAATGTACGGGCGCAGGTCGACGTGGCGGCCCTCGAAGCGCGTCGTCGATGATCGTCGGCACGCGCGACAGCGAGAGCGTCGGCTGCGCGATGTAGTTGCGCGGGTTGGCCGCGATGCGGCGCGCGAAGTCCGCCTGTTCGTCGGCCGTGGACGCCGGACCGACGAGCATGCCGTAGCCGCCCGACTCGTTGGCCGCCTTGACGACCAGTTCCGGCAGGTGCGCCAGCACGTAGCTTGCGATCCTTCTCCTGCGCGCACAGGTAGGTCGGCACGTTCGGGATGATCGCCTCCTCACCGAGGTAGTACTCGATCATCTTCGGCACGTAGGCGTAGACGACCTTGTCGTCGGCCACGCCGGTGCCGGGCGCGTTGGCGAGCGCCGACGCGGCCCGACTTGTAGACCTCCATCAGCCCCGGCACGCCGAGCATCGAGTCGGCGCGGAACGACTTCGGGTCGAGGAAGTCGTCGTCGATGCGGCGGTAGATCACGTCGACCCGCTCGAAGCCCTTGCGTGGTGCGCATCCAGACGACGCCGTCGCGACACGACGAGGTCGCGCCCTTCGACCAGCTCGACGCCCATCTGCTGCGCCAGGAACGAGTGCTCGAAGTAGGCCGAGTTGTAGCACGCCGGGCGTGAGCACGACGACCGTGCGGCTGTTCGACGTCGGCGGGCGACATCGCCTCGAGCGTCTCGCAGCAGGCGGCTCGGGGTAGTCGTCGACCGGCCGGATCGCGCGACGACTCGAACACCTGCGGGAACGTCCGCTTCATGACGACGCGGTTCTCGAGCACGTACGACACGCCGGACGGGCAGCGCAGGTTGTCTTCGAGGACGTAGATCTGGCCGTCGCTGTCGCGCACCAGGTCGGTGCCGGTGACGTGGCACCACACGCCGCCCGGCGGGTTCAGCCCGACGCACTGCTTGCGGAAGCTGCTGGCGGTCTTGACCACGTCGGCCGGGACGACGCCGTCCTTGATGATCTTCTGGTCGTGATAGATGTCGTCGATGAACAGGTTGAGCGCGCGGATGCGCTGCTTCAGCCCGCGCTCGATCCAGCTCCACTCGGCGGCGGCAACGATCCGCGGCACCAGGTCGAACGGGAAGATCCGTTCGGTGCCGGCGGCGTCGCCGTACACATTGAAGGTGATGCCCATGTTCAGGAGCGCCCGTTCGGCCGACTGTTGCCGGTGCAGCAGTTCGCCGTCGGACATCGACTCGATGAAATGGGCGAGGGCGCGAGCGGCGGGGCGCGGCGCGCCAGTCGGCTCGAACATCTCGTCGAAGAACGGGCCGGTCTGGTAATCCTCGAATCTCATGGGGTCCTACGAGACTAGTGCGACGGCAGCGAGGTCACAAGAGACAAGACTGTCACTTCCTGCTGCGTATGCAAAGATAGCGCAATGACCCGCCTTCATTTCATTGGTGGCGAGAAGGGCGGCGTCGGCAAGTCCGTCGTCTCCCGCATTCTCGCGCAGTATTTTATCGACCGCAGCATCCCTTTTCTCGGGTTCGACTCAGACCGGTCGCACGGCTCGTTGCTCCGTTTCTACGGCGACTATGCGGCGCCGGTAGTCCTGGACCGCTACGAGGGGCTCGATAGCCTCGTCGAGGCTGCGGCCGCACAGCCGGAGCGGCGCATCCTGGTCGACTTGGCGGCACAAACCTACGGCTTTCTCACCCAGTGGATCGACGAGTCGGGCGTGCTCGACCTGCGCGACGACCTCGGCCTGTCGCTGACCTACTGGCACGTGATGGATTCGGGTCGCGACTCCGCCGACCTGCTTGCGACGCTGGTCGACAGGTTCGGTGGGCGCCTGCCGCTGGTCGTGGTGCTGAACGCGGTGCGCGGCGGCGACTTCTCGATCCTCGAGGCGTCAGGCACGCTGGAACGGGCGAAGGCAATGGGTGCGACGGTCGTGTCGATTGGCCGCCTGCAGGACAGCACGATGCAGAAGATCGATGCGCACAACACCAGTTTCTGGGCTGCCAGCACGCGGGGGAACAAGGACGGCGCGGCGATCGGGTTGCTGGAGCGGCAGCGCGTGAAGTACTGGCTGCAGAAGGCGTACCGAGGAAGTGGACGGCGTCGATCTCTGACGCGGCCCGGCCGGTTCAGCGGTAGCCGAAGAGCGGTGGGAACACCGCCACGACGAGCGCGGCCCACGCCGGATACACCGGCAGGTAGGCCATCTGCCACCGTTCGAGAGCCGCAAACGAGCCGCGGCCGCAGCAGGAACGCGGCGTAGAGCCGGGCCGACCACGCGAGGTTGACAAGCAGGATCAGGTTCTCGCCGAGGGCAGCGACGCGGTTCGGCGTGATGCCGAACTCCGAGATGCGCGCCGCGATCGCCGCGAGCGCGACGCCGTCGACCGCGAGCGCGCTCACGACGAGCAGAAATTGCAGGCGGTCGAAGAAGTCGGGCGGTGCCTGCGGAGCGCGCGCCGACGCGGCATAGAGCACGAGTCCGACGACCAGCACCAGCAGCAGGTCGAACCCGATCAGAACCTCGCGCTCGACGTTGATCGGGCTGCCCGTCCAGGCCATGGTGCCCAGGAACGCCAGCAGCAGCATGGTGAACAGCGGCGTGAACAGCCGGGTGAGCACCGGCGCCATGTTCTCGATGACGCTCTGCTTCGCTTCCACCAGCCAGGCCGCGACGATGATCGCGCCACCCGCGCCGCACGGGACCAGCCAGCCCGCGATGAACCAGTCGGCCTTCGTGTCGATGGCTTCGAACAGCATCACGGTGAACGCGATGAGCACGCCGCCGCCGAACGCCATGAGGGCGTAGTAGATAGCCAGTTCACCCGAGAACCGCACGAAGTCCATCGGCCCGTCGCCGGCAAGCCAGCGTTGCCCGACGTACGCCAGTCCGACGACGAACCAGAGGGCGATGGGCGCGTGCAGCGCTGCCAGCCGCAGGGTGTCGCCGTCGGTGCGGAACGGATAGATGTTGGCGAAGACGGCGGCCGCGGCGAACGGCAGCGCCAGCCACAGCGCCGGCGCGGCGGTCCGGCCACGCTTCCAGACGAAATACACGGTGAGCAGCGGGAGGACGAACAGACCGGCGTTGCGCGCGTAGAACAGCTCGTCGGTGCTCCCGTCGCCGAGCCGCAGCCCGAAGAGCGCCGGCAGCTTGATGAGGACGGCCACAGCCACGGCGAGCGCCAGGACGACAAACCCTTCCGTCTGCACCGAGCGACCTGACTGGTCGTCGGCAGAGGCGGACACGACGAGCTGCTTCCAGAGCCGCTCGGAATGCACCCGGGCGAACTCGCGTGACAGGGCGTCGAGGCTGCCCATGCGCTTCACTGCCACCAGGAAGGCTTCGTCCTCGGCGAGACCCGCGTCCTTCAGCTCGCCCAGCTGATCGCGCAGGTGCCCCTCGAGTTCGTCGATGTCGGGCCCGTGGAGGACGCGGCGCCTCCGAACAAACGTCCGCCATTGGGCGATGCTTTCCTCGAGTGCCCACTCGGCTGAGGCGCTCATGCCAGGGACGCTTTCATCCAGATGCCTCGCAGCGTGTCGTCGACCACCTGCCACTGCTGCCGCTGCGCCTCGAGCTGAGCACGGCCCTCGTGTGTCAGCTGGTAATACTTGCGCCTGCGGCCGGTCTCCGAGGTGGACCAGGTGGCCTCGACATGCCCCTGGCGCTCCAGCCGGTGCAGCACCGGGTAGAGCATGCCGTCGGTCCATTGCAGGTGTCCGCCAGACAGCTCGGCAACTCGCTTGATGATCGCGTAGCCATAGCTGTCGCCCTCGGCGAGGATGGCGAGCACGAGCGGGCGTGGCGGACGCGGCGACGAGGTCTTTGCTCAGGTCCATACGTAGCAGCGTTATACGTGGTGGTGCTATGTATGTCAATCCGGGGGAGGGCATCCCGCTCGGGCCTCAGCCTTCGGCCTCTACACGTGGCGGGAACGGCCGGGCACGTGTCCCGAGGCAGCCGCCGACGTGGAGCGCGGCGCAGCATTCGTTGGGCGCACGAGCGTGAGCGGGAAAACGGCCGGAGTCGAGCCGTTGCTGCCGGACGCCTGAGCCGGCTTCACCGGCGACCCTGAACAGTGCCCGCACGGCGAGTCGGAGGTCGACGTGGCGAACCCAAGAACGCGTCGCAACAGGATGGCGGCTGCGCCAAGGGCAATGAGTGTCGCGAGGCCGTCCTGCATCGACCACAACATCAGGGCCTCCTCAGGAAAGTCCAGCTCCGCGCATGCCGGCATGCACGAGGAACGCGGCCACGTAGGCCAGGCCCGACATGTAGAACAGCTGCAGCGCCGCGTACTTCACGCTGCCCGTCTCCTTGCGCGTGACGGTCAGGGTGGGTAGGCACTGCATCGCCAGCACGAAGAAGACGAGCGCCGACGCGGCTGTCGACGGCGTGAACACCAGCGACCCGTCGTCACGCGTCATCGAGCCGATGCGCTCGATGACTCCGTCGTCCATGTTCCCGTCGTCGCGCGCCCCGGCCAGCACGGACATCGTCGAGACGAAGACTTCGCGCGCCAGAAAACTGGTGAGCACGCCGACGGTGAGCTGCCAGTCGAACCCGAGCGGCTCGAAGGCGGGGGCCAGTCCGCGGCCGATGCGTCCGGCGAAGCTGTTGCCCTGCCGGGCGCGGGCCTCGAGGGTGTCGGCCTCCTGGAGCAGGGCGGTGCGGCTCTCTTCGCTCGACGAGACCGCCGCCGAGGCGCGCAGTCCGTTCACGCGGGCCGGCGCCTCGCTCTGCCGGGTAGGCACTGAGCCACCACATGACAACACAGATCGCGATAATCGCGGTGCCCGCGGTGGTCAGGAACGAGAGCCCCTGATCCTTCGCCGACAGGAGCGCGTTCGTGAACGATGGCTGCTTGTAGCTGGGCAGCTCGAGAATCATCGGGCGCGGGCGTCCGCGCAGGATGGTGCTGCTGAACAGCCACGCGGTCAGCAGCGCGGCGGCGCCGCCAAGGGCATAACAGCCCGCGAACGCGGCCGCGGATGCGGCCGGCCGGCCCGCGAACAGCAGGCTTGTGAGCAGGACGTAGACCGGCAGGCGTGCCGAGCAGCTCATGAACGGAGCGATGAGGATGGTGGCGAGCCGATCGCGACGGTTCGGGATGAGGCGCGTGCTCATGATGCCAGGCAGCGCGCACGCGTGCGACGTGAGGAGGGGCACGAAGGCGTGACCCGGCAGTCCGAACGGCGCCAGCAACCGGTCCATCACGAACGCCGCTCGGGCCAGATAGCCGGTGTCTTCGAGGAGCGAGATCAGGAAGAAGAGCAGGCAGATCTGCGGCAGGAACACGACCGTGCCCGCCAGCCCGCCGACGATGCCGTCGATGAGCAGATCCCGGAGCGCGCCATCGGGCAGCGTACGTTCGATGAGCCCGCCCAGTGAGGCGAACACGGTCTCGATGAGATCCATCGGAATCGTCGCCATCGAGAACAGCAGGTAGAACAGCCCGCCCATCAGCGCCAGGAAGATGCCGACGCCGGCCACCGGATGCGTGAGCCAGTAGTCGACGCGGTCGGCCATCCGATCGGGTTCGTTGCCGGTGCGTCCGGTCTGGACGATGGCGGTCGTCGCGTCGGCCCAACGAGCGAGGGCTTCGGGATCCCCAGTGTCAGGGGCCTCGAGCGCGCGCCCCGCGGCATCGTGCAGGATGGCGAGCTGCAACCGATCGAACCCCTGCTGCGTCCGCGCGACGATAGGAACGACCGGCACACCGAGCAGCGCGGCAAGGGCCGTCGCGTCAATCGTCAGGCCATTGCGCTCGGCAAGGTCCACCATGTTCAGCGCCACCACCAGGCGGCATCCCATCCCCATGATCTGTCCGACGATGGTGAGGTTGCGCGCGAGGTGATTGGCGTCGATGATCACCACCACCACTTGCGACGCAGCAGCCGTCGATGTCGAGGCGAGCACGCTGGTGGCAATGCGAGCTTCGGGACTGTCTTCGGAGAGGTCGTAGACACCGGGTAGATCGAGCACCTCGATGCCGGGTGCCGGGGAGACGCCGCGCAGATGACCGCGACGGACCGCTGTGGTGGTGCCTGGGAAGTTCGAGGTCTTCGCTCGTGCGCCGCAGAGGGCGTTGAAGAGCGTGGTCTTGCCCGTGTTGGGATTGCCGATGAGGACGAGCGTGCGGACGTCGGCCGCCGCGGACGCGACCCCGGCAACTGCGCTCGGCATCTAGGCCCGGAGAGCTGTGGTCGGGGCGCTCGAAGATGCGGGCACGACGCAGACCGACTCGGCGGTCCGCATCGAGATGCCGATGCGGGTGCTGCGCACCTGAATCACGTACGGGTTGCCGGTCTGGCAGACACGGAGTCGGCATGTGCCCATCACGCCGAGCGACCGCAGGAGGCCGCGCGCCTGGTCGTCATCGATGCTGTGAAGGGTGGCTTCAGTGCCAGCCGGTAGCAGACAGAGGCGAACGGGAGAAGCCTCGCACTGGGCTGGTGCCTGACACCCGTCTGGCGCTGCCCCGGATGCGGGTGTCGATGCAGATAGCAGTTCGACGGCGGTAGAGGAGTGCATCAGCAAAGCCCGTGTGGATGAAGAGGTTACCGAGTCCATGAAGCGCTGCGCCGCAACTTCGGAACAGTCGCGGGCCGCGTTGTTCATTGATTGTGAGACTCGATCTCACTATGGGCCATCGTAGAGGGGGCTGGTGCGGTTGTCAAGCAGTCGGCGAGGCAAACTGGCGAAGTGAGGGAGCGGCCGGGCGGGGAGCGACCGCGACAGGGCGGCTGGGGTGAAACCCCAGCCGCACAAACGTTAGTCGGAGCCCTGCACACGGTCCTGACCCGGAGGCGCCATGTCGGAGATCGGCTTCTTCTCAATCGTTTCCCCGGCTTCGCTTCCCTTCGCCGTGGTGTCCGGGTCCGGGTAGGGCGCCCCGGACCCGTCGTCGTTCCGATCGTGAGCGGCGTTGTCGCTTACGACCTTGTCCGGCCGGCGCGGGCCGGCGTTCGAGAGATCGTCGTGCGATGAATCGGGCGGTCCGGGTTCAGTGTTGTTGGGCATACCGGAAGCGAACTGCAAAAAGGGGACCCTCGGCCACGGGGTTGCGAGTTCATTGCGAGCGCAGCAGTTGCTCGACAGCCGTCGATATACTCCGGGATGGCGCTTCGCGTTGATCCCATCGACTGCCGGTCGATGTTCCGTCCCCTCTGCCTCGAGTTCAAGACTCTGCTCGAGCGACTCGACCCCGCAGCATGGACGCGTCCGACGGTCGCGCCCGCCTGGCGAGTTCGCGACGTCGTCGCGCACCTCATTGATACGATGCTGCGGCGCCTGTCGTCGCAACGTGACGGCTACCATCCCCCACCGCCCGTCGTGCCGATTGACAGTGACGCCGCGCTCGCGTCGTTCATCAACGAGCTGAACGCGTCGTGGGTGACGACGTCGCAGAGGCTCAGCCCGACGCTGCTCACACAGCTCTTCGTGTTTGCGTCGGCTGAACACGCTGCGTTGATGGAGACGATGCCTCTCGAGGCTCCGCCGCTGCATGCGGTGTCGTGGGCGGGTTCCGATGGCGAGCGCGGATGGCTGGACATTGGCCGCGAGTTCACAGAGCAGTGGCATCATCAGATGCAGGTGCGTGACGCTGTGGGCGGCCCGGCCCCTTCGGACGCGGCGTGGCTGCGGGCCGTGTTGCGCGTCGCCATGTGCGGATTACCACACGCCTGGCGAGACACGGATGCGCCGGATGGCGCGAGCGTCGCCGTGATCGTTCATGGTGATGCCGGCGGTGCCTGGAGCCTGAGTCGGGAGCGCGGCGAATGGGTCTTGGGGGAGGGCGTCGGCGAAGGCGAGGCGACCGCGCGGTGCGAAATGTCCGACGATGCCGCATGGCGGCTACTGTTCAATGCACTTCCGCGTGAACGCTGGTCCGAAGTTCGGCGCAGCGGCGACGCCGATCTTCTGGCGCCGCTGCTGCGCGCGAGGAGCGTCGTGAGTCTGAACACGCTATCGCTGCTGCTTCATCCCGTCCTTCGAGAAGCCGAACGGCACCACGTGTCCGGCCTCACGGGCCCAGTCGACGTCGTGGCCGTCATCACCATCGGCGACCCGGCGGTGTACTCGAACAGCGAGCAGCCGTAGAAGCGGTCATCGTGGACAGCAGGCTCCATCGCGCCGGTGACGATCAGCAGTTCACCGAGCCGCTCGGTGCTGGCGCCGTTGGGGGACACAGCCGCCCACTGCTTCACCTCAGCCGCTCTTCCCGACTGGCTCTTCACCTTGAACCAGCAGCTGTCCTCGGCTTTCGCCGCGACTGCCGGGTCGAGTGGCTGCATCGAGACGTCGGCGGACTTCGGCGTCGTGTCCGTCGGCGACGCGAGAACGGTTGCCACCACCAGCGCCACCGCGCCAAGCCCGACTACTACCGCCGTTTGTGTCGTCATCGATGCCCTCCTTGGCTGACAGCCCCACCGGGGTTGCTGGACTGTTAAGCGAAAGTCGAGCCAAGTACGTCTACCCGTTCGGCGGGCTTCAGCGACGTCCTGTCTGGCGAAATATCAATTTCCGCGAGGCAGTCACGTCACCCTTCAGTACCGAGGCAATCTGACCGAGCGCGAAGGCATTGTCCTCAGCCGTATTGGAGACGGTGCAGTCGGACGGCGTGAAGAGGCGGTACTCGCGCATGTGAGCGTCATTGGCCGTGAAGAGGACGCAGATGTTGCCGGCGATCCCCGTGAGAATCAGCCGGCGTATCTTGAGCGCCTCGAGCAGCGTGTCGAGTGAGGTATCGAAGAACCCGGAGTGCTTGGGCTTCAGCACGAAATAGTCGCGCGCGTTCGGGCGTAGGCGGGAAGAGACACGCCGCCCGGGCGAGGAGCGCGCGGTGCAGTGCGCCACCGTTCGCTGGAAGTCGGAGCGCCATCGCCCGAAGTTGTCGTTGATGTAGATGGTCGGAACGCCGGCTGCTGATGCACGCCGTTTGAGGCGGGCGAGAGGACCGGCCATCGCCTCCGCCTGTGCGATCAGCGGCTCCGAGCCGTCGAACGACAGGTCATTGATGACGTCGATGAGCAGGAGAGCCGTCCCGGCCACCGGGATGACAACCTCACCGTTGCGCGCTTTTCGCTGCGATCCGCGGGCGGCTGAGGGCGGCATCGCCGGCGCCTACTTCTTGTCGTCCGAGCCCGACCCCGG
The DNA here is from genome assembly GCA_963722395.1 of uncultured Acidobacteriota bacterium. Taxonomy (GTDB): domain Bacteria; phylum Acidobacteriota; class Vicinamibacteria; order Vicinamibacterales; family CAVVIG01; genus CAVVIG01. Next base: position 1,007,959 of record CAVRLS010000004.1, read on the forward strand.
CTCGGCCTGCTTGCCGGTGCTGCTTCGGCAAGCATCCCGGCTGGCGTGATGTTGGCGATCGCCGACTGCAGCTTGTTCTTCCAGCCGCTCACCACGTCGCCGTCGCCGCGCATCATCGCGTCGAAGCCGACGTCGCGCCACGTCCGCCGGATCGTCCTTGTCGCCCTGGCCGACCTTCGTATCGAGCATGTCGGCGCGTTCGAAGAAGTCGGTCTCGGTGGCGCCGGGCATGAGGCACGTCACCGTCACACCCGTGTCCTTCAGTTCGGCCCGAAGCGCGAACGAGAAGGAGTCGATGAACGCTTTCGTGGCGTTGTACACGGCGTTGTAGGTGCCGGGCATGAAGCCGGCGATCGACCCCGTCAACAGCATTCTGCCGCGCCCGCGATCGCGCATGTCGCGGCCTGCGAGCTGAACCAGATAGACCGTACCGGTGACGTTGGTATCGATGACGTGGCGCACATCGTCGAACGTGCTGATCGAGGAATGCCGTGGCCGAGTCCGTGCCCGGCGTTTGCCAGCAACGCGTCGACCGGTCTGCCGGCCGCCGCCGCCCATAGCCGATTGACGCCGTCAACGGTAGCCAGGTCGGCTTGCACCACCGTGACAGTGGCCCCGAGCCCGCGAAGCCGCTCGGCAGCTGTCTCGATCTCGGGCCGGTCCGCCGCGATCAGCAGGTCGAACCCTTCCTGCGCACAGATGGCGGCGAGTTCGAGTCCGATGCCGGACGACGCGCCGGTGACGATAGCAAATGGCTTCCCCATCATTTCCTCATTCCAGTAATTCCACAGGCATGGCGCGCAGGTGAATGCGTTCCTGTTCGAATCGGGTTGCCAGCGTGGCGGCATAGGCACGCCACCAGACCCGGTCGAATGTCTCGGCGACAACCTCCACCATCACGACATCGTCCTGTTCAGTGCGGCCGTCCGGAGCGGTCCACGAGCCGCGTGCGGGTGAGCGCACGTAGGCGGTGAGCCCGCGGAATCGTTCGGTCAACTCGCGCCGCGTTTGCGCAAGCTGTTCACCTTGCGCGCCTCGCGCCGGTGCGCCCGTTGGCAGCAGCAACTGAATCAGCACCATGTCTGTCTCTACACTGGCCCGTCAGCGATGTCGTCCTCGCCCTGGCAGACGGCCCTGGTCAGCACGTGACGGCTCGCACACAGGTCTGGCGGTCATCGCATGACCGCGGCCAATGCAAACGTCCGTCGCGCCAGCGCCCTTCGGCGCTCGTCGAGCGCCTCCCACTGCTGGACCGCCTGAACTTCGAGTTGCTCGAAGGTGAGGTGGTGCGGCGACTGCAACGTGTCGACCGCCTGCAGCGCACGCCACAGGCAGCGTTTGCCCTGAACGGCTACGGTCAATGCCTCGAGCGTACGAAGCAGCGACAGGTCACCGGGTTCGCCTCCTGCCGTAACGCTGGCCGCATAGCCCGTCACAATCCCTGCGGCCCGCTTCACCGTGCCCATCGACGACCCAAACTGGGCCAGAAGCGCGCGAACGGCTCTGCGCTCGTCCTCGAACTCGCGAACCAGACGACGGAACAGGTCGCGATCCGACGGACGGTTGGACGACGTGGCCAGTTTCCGCACAACACGCAGGCCGGCGTCCGAACCGCTGAGGTGGTCGTACAGGTAGGCGACCAACGCATCTCGTGATCGGTTTGTGCTCGAGCGCCGCGCCGGACGGATCAGATAGGCAGCAGCCGCGCCGGTTGCGACGACACCGAGCAGGCCGAGTTGCGGATATGACGGGCGCTCCATGCTCCCCGACATCAGCACGTTACGTACCGGAGAGCCGCGCGGCACGATGGCGTGCAACATGCCACGCGCCTGACCAAGGAGCGGATTGTCTGCGTCGACTTCAACGGCGTGCTCGACAACTATCACGGATGGCAGGGCGCCGACCACTTCGACCCGCCTTGGACGGGCGCTCGTGCGTTTCTCGAAGCGCTCACGACGCGGGCTTCACTGTCGTCGTCTTCACGACACGCTACGCCGACGATGTGTGGCGGTGGCCGCAGGCGTACGACCTGCGACAGTTCGTGAGCAATGTCACGGACCGAAAACCAGCCGCGCACGTGTTCGTGGACGACCGCGCCATCTGCTTCGTCGGCGACTTCGACGCAACCCTCAGCGAGATCGAGCAGTTCTCCGCCCACTGGGAAGTGAGCAAGCCTCAGTAGTTCATGGCCGTCCCACGTCGTCGTCGCCGCTGCGTACCACGTATCGACTGATCAGGTAATCCTCCGCCCGCCCGCGGACAGCCCCAGTTCCACGCAGGCGCCGGCGACGTCCCAGGCAATGTCACGGCACCCGGGCAGGAAGTCGTCCGCGGGGTGATCCAGCGCGTCCACCTTCATCAGGCGGCCCCCGTCTGTCACCCATTCGTGGGGCAGCATCCGTCCGTCGATCGCCACACGCGTCGCTGTCGCATGCCCTCGGCCGGCAACCAGCGCATCTACGGCCCCGCGAGCCGACTCGCCGAGCGCCTCCCGTCGGTGTTGTATCGCAGCATATCGATGAGATCACCGGCTGAATCGAGCTCGTCCTGCGCGAAGGTGCGAGCCGTGGACGACAGGTGCTCCGCGATGCTATCGAGGCTTTCCCCGTTCGAAGCCGCGCCCGTTCTCGGCGGGACGCCAGGCCAACCAGGCCTGCACCAGAATCCCGTGCCGCAACTGCATCGGTTCGGCTCCAAAGCCTGCCGCGTGAAGCTGTGCCGCCCGTTGCTGACACGTCTGCCCATGGCGACCTAGTCCGGCAACCGCGCAATGCGGCCCGGCAACGGCGCGCGGTCGACGACTTGACGCGCTCGTGCTGCGGGTGCACGGCAGGCCACAGTGCGTCGCGCCCCGCTCCGAGCAGCCCCGCCAGAGCCCGCCCGACACATCAACCGCCAGGTGGCGGGCACCATTCCAGGAGGAGGGTGACCTGGTCTGCCGCAAATCCCGGCGCGCGTGAGTGCCTCTGCTGCTGCTGCGAAGCTCGAGCCGATGATCCCCGGCCCCTCGTCGACGATCGCGACACGCCAGCACCCGCGATCCGCCAGGAAGTGCCGAAGCCCTGGACCGAGCTGCAGTTGACGTTCGAACGGATGACCACGCGGCCGGACGCTGCGGATATCGACTGCGTGGCCTCGGCGCGCCATCGTGGACGCCACGACTGACGCAAGGACCGACCCGGTACTGCGCAACCCGATGCAGCAAAGCGGCGCTCCCGCCGGGACATTCCATCGCCTCGCCGCCTCCAAGTACTGGTCGGAATGGAGGGCGTAGAGGTGAACCCCTCCGCACGGCGTATCTGAACCGCTGAGGGCCTCGCCAGCTCCATGATGTCGAGCGGCGGCCGGGCCTAGGTGAGCGCCGCCGCGGCGGCAGCGCGGTCTGCGTCGGAGGCGGCACAGTATGCGTCGGCCACCGCGCGCAGCGCTGCGCGCCACACGACGTCGGCTGGGCATCTCCCAACTTCGATGAAGGGCTCGGCCAGCGCGCTGGGAAGCTCCGACTGTTGGGCAGCGCGCATCGGGCTGCCCGCTCGCGTGAACCGCTTAGTGTGAGGATTCTTCGATGTGAGGGACGCGTGCGTGGCGAACTGAGGACGGGGCCGGCCACAGGCCGGCCCCGTCATCCTCTGCTGACGTCTAGCGGCTGAATCCGAACGACAGGCCGGCGCTGAGGCGCCAGAAGTCGGGCACCAGGTCGGATCCGAAGAAGTAGCGGAGGTCCCCACGGAAGGCCATCCGTTCCGAGATCGTCCGCTCGACGCCGCCACCGAAGTTCACGGTCAGAGCGTTCGACGACGAGTCGAACGTATCCAGGAGGGGGTCGTCGAAGCCGTCTTCGTTCACGTCGACATCGACGCCGGCGTGTCCAACACCGAGGCCGACTGCCGCATAGGGCACCCAGTTCTCGCGGCCGCTGAATCGATAGAGCATGTTGCCGGTCAGATGCCACACGTTGCTGTCCACTTCCACAATCCCGGAGTTCTCACTGGACGGCAGCCAGTTGAATTCACCTTCGAAGGAGATGCGGTTGCTCCAGATGTAGCCGGCGGCCACACCGACGGCGCCGGTGCCCCCGTCGAGGTCGCCGCTGAACGCGTATCCGACGAACGGCGTCACGGTGTACTGCCCGGGCGAGCCAGCTGACGGCTGAGCGGGAGTAGTTGCGGGCTGCTGCGCCGCAGCGGGCGCGGCGAAGGTCAGGGCCGCCATCAGGGCGCAGCCTGTGAGTGCGAGTCGGTAAGTGCGAACGAACATGTCATCTCTCCTGAAATAGTGCTGGGCGCGCATTGCGCCGGGTTGAGTTGGGCGTTCGAGACTGGTGGTGCATCAGCGAGCGGCACACACCGAGGCAATCATCCGCAGCGTACGGACTTCGAGTTGCGGTACGCGATCGGCGGACGTGCTGGGGGTGCTGCCGGTCGCGGTCGAGTTCCCGCTGGTGGCGGATGCACCAGCAGTGCTCGGCGCGCTGTTCGCCGAGGCAGCCAGGCGGCCGCTGATTTCCACTTCCTGGCCGACGTGACGGGTCAGTTCGGGGTTGTCGCCTCGCAGCGCATACATCGCGCCCCCCGGGCTGGCATTGCCGTTCCGATCCGTACCGCCGCTGAGCGTCGGCGACGGCGGCGCGCTGCCGGCGCGGACGGCCGACTCGGTCGTGCCGGAGCCGGCCGGAGCTACCGTGGTCACGGCGCTGCCACCGCCGGGTGCAGCGCCAACCCGCGCGTTGACGAGCATGAACGAGCCGCCGTCGCTGTCGTTCGTGCGCGATGAATCGGTGCGGGTTGCTGCGGCGGATGAACCGGCCGCCGAGCCGGAGGTGCCGACGGGTGTGCGGTCGGATCCGGCGGGTTGCAGGCAACCCGTCACGGTGATCGACTGGTCTTCACGCGACGTGCTTCCCGACTGCGCGTTCGCGGCCGCCGCTCCAGCGATGACGATGAGGGTTGCGGCGATGGCGCGTGCCGCATGTGTTGTGTGCTGTTTCACGATCTCGCTCCTGATGGACATCAGCCGCCGCAGCGGCGTTCTGTCTGCGAGATCGCAACTCTCGTTCCGTTCAGTACCCGTCGGGCTCACGGCTGCGGTGAGATCACCGGTCGAGCTCACGACTTCGCGTCGCCGCCGAGGCGAGGCGATCGTGCGGAGAGTTCGTCGATCCGCTTCGAAGCATCGGCTTTCGACAACCTCTCGTCGAACTCTTCACCGGACTCGCGACTCAGGGTCTCGAGATACGAGCGCTGCGCACCGGTCATCGGCTCATCGCCGGTCTTCCACTCATCTGGGTCGAGTTGTGGGACCTGCGGCTCCTTGTTGGCGTCGGATGGGCGTGTCATGGGAGAACAAAGAGCAAAGCGCACGCCACTGCGCCGTTTACGGATTCAGCTGGGGGGGCGGGCTCAGCGGCGGGAACTTGCCTGGTCGGCGAGGCGTTGGTAGACGACCTCGGCCGCATGACACTTCAGCAGGCAGACAAGCAGCCGGTGTGGTTCACCGGATCCAGTGCAGTCGTGCGGAAGGTGTCCGGACACCAGGGCTGCGCACGGCACATACCCGTGTATGAGCGGTCGGGGAGCGCCCGCCGGCTGCCTCCAGTGGACGTCCTCGAGCGCAGAAAGAGGGACCATGGCCTTCTGCCAGCCGTTCCAGTCGCGCTGTACGACGATGAGCAAATCGGGAGCGGCGTCTAGCGCGGCCGTTGGCAAAGGCGCGGTGGGGATTTCGGGGGCCATCCGGCGCGAACGTGTGAGCGGCATAACCCAGTAAACTCGGAACGTGAGCCGCCGTCCATCGGCCCTCCACCGGAGATTCAGGTAATCAATCCCTTCCGAACGGCATAGAGCACGATCTCCGCGGTGTTGTGAAGGTTCAGCTTCTGCATCAGGTTGCCGCGATGCGTCTCGATGGTCGAGAGGCCGAGGTCGAGCAGGGTGGCCACTTCCTTGTTCGAGCGACCCTCCGCCAGGAGTTGCAGCACCTCCTTCTCGCGGTCCGTGAGCAGGTGGTACGAGTCGGTCAGGCCACGCTGCTGCAGTCGCCGCACGTAGTCTTCGACGAGCACGGCAGCGACGGCTGGACTGAAGTACGGCTTGCCGGCAGCCACCGCCCGAACGGCCGGTATCAGGTCCTCGTCGGTCGCGCTCTTCAGCAGGTAGGCGCGAGCACCGGCCGCCAGGGCACGCATGATGTACGACTCGTCGCCGTGCACGCTCAGGATGATCACGCCAGGCGGACGATCCATCTTGTGCGCTCGCGCGGCGACCTCGATGCCGCTCAATTTCGGCATCGAAATGTCGAGGATGACCAGGTCGGGGCGCTGCTCCTCGCAGAGCCGCATCGCCTCGAGTCCGTCGCCGGCCTCGGCGACAACCGTGACGCCGGCAGACTCGAGCAGTCCGCGCAGGCCGCGGCGGACGATGCTGTGATCGTCAGCTAGCAGCGCGCGCAAGTGTCACCTCCTGTAGGCCATGGCGGGGAGCGGCAGGCGAGCCGAGACGGCGGTGCCGCCGCTCTTTCCCGCGAGCGTCACGGTTCCCCCAAGATCCTTGACGCGCTCGTCGATGCCGCGCAGCCCGAGCCCGGTGCGCTTCATCGACTCCTGGAGCCCGATGCCGTCGTCGGCGACGCGCACGTGCAGGTAGTCGTCGTCGGTGGTCAGGCTGACCTCGATCCGCGACGCGTGCGCATGGCGGGCGCAGTTGGTCAGGGCCTCCTGGATCACGCGGTAGACGCAGGTGCGGTATCGATCCGGCAGCGCGTCGACGTCGCCGTCGATCGACAGTTCGACATCGAGCGCATATCGCCGCATGAAGTCGCGCACATGCCACTCGAGCGCCGCCTGCAGTCCGATGTCGTCCAGCATGCTCGGACGCAGCCCCAGCGCCAGCCCGCGCACGGTGCCGAACAGCTCGTCGACCAGCTGCTTGCAGTCGGCCACCGCGCCTGTGAGCTGGGCGCCGGCCGAAGACATCCGCTCGAGGCGCCCCAGTTCCATGCGCAGCCCGGTCAGCACCTGCGCCACGTGGTCGTGCAGTTCGCGCGAGAGATGACGTCGCTCTTCTTCCTGCGCGAGGACGACCTGCTGTGACAGTTGTCGCATCTGCGCCTCCGCGTCATCCGATCGCCGCTCGAGGAAGCGCAGTCGAAGCACGACGACCAGGGCGACTGCGGAGCCCAGCAGCACCGTCTGCCAGCGAAGGCGATCGAGATCGGCCTTCAGGGCGGTGTAGCGCTGCGACACTTCGGCGCGCTGCTCGGACAGATTGCTGTTGTTCAGCTCCTCGATCTGCTGCGCGATGCGCAGGACCGCCTCGCGCCGCGGCACGACGTCGCTGCGAAGGAACGCCGCGCTTCGAATGATCTTCTCTGCCGGCGTCCAGTCGAACAGCGGGTCGAGCGCCTGCCAGTACTCGTCCAGCGTCGATTGCAGGTTGGCAATCTCCTCGTCGCGATCGACCACCTGCTCGGAGATCGGCAAGGGTGGCCATGTTGGTGCGACGGAAGGTAGCCAGTTGCTCGCGATACTCGGGCGCCCGCTCGCGTGCCACGTCGAGCAGGTAGTCGCGAACGAAGATGCCGGACAGGTTCACGTCCGAGCGAAGCGCGCGCAGCTTCACGTCGACGTTGCGGTGGTGGGTGTTGAGCTGATCGAGCTGCACGTAGATGTCCTGAGCCCGGCGCGACGAGGCCAGCATCGAAAGTGCGGTGAGCGCGACGAGGCAGCCGAGGCCGAGCGCCGCGACGATCCAGGTCTTGAGGTGCTTGATCCCGGGGACGCTCACCCGCGTAGCGTATGTCAGGCCACTCAGTTCGGTCATCCGGTAAATGCCTGAGATCCCACGTTGCCGCTATCATGTATCTGATCCGCTGGTCGCGCCCCGTCGCGGCGTTCGACGAGCCAACTGAGGGTCGTAGGAGAGATATGAAGACGTTGTTGAATTGCGCGGTGCTGCTGTTGACTGCCGCCACCGTCCACGCCCAGGTGAACGCCGGCAGGCTGAAGCCGCAGGACGATCTGCCGTTCACACTCACGCAGGTCGCAACGTTCGATCGCCCATGGCGCCTGGCGTTCCTGCCGGACGGCCGCATGCTCGTCACCGAGAAAGTCGGTCCGGTGTGGCTGGTGACGCCACAGGGCCAGAAGACGCCGGTCGCGAATGCGCCGGCCGTGCTGTTCCAGGGCCAGGGCGGCATGCTCGGCGTGTTCGTGTCGCCGCGCTACGCCACCGACCACAGCGTCTACCTGACGTACTCGGAACCCGGCGATGTGGCGGGCACGAGTAGCCTCGCACTGGCGCGAGCCAAGCTGGGCGATCGGGCAGGGCACCGCCAGCCTCGACAACCTCGAGGTGCTGTGGCGCCAGCTGCCGAAGGGCAAGGGCGGCCAGTTCGGCGCGCAGATCGCTTTCTCGCCGGATGGCCAGTACCTGTTCCTCACCGTCGGCGATCGCCAGCGCATGACGCCAGCGCAGGACCCCGACCAGGCCCTCGGCAAGATCCTGCGGCTGACCCTCGACGGCAAGCCGGCGCCCGGCAACCCGATGGCCGGCAAGACCGGCGCCGCGAGTGTGCCGCTCATCGATCCCCCATTCGACACCGAGCGCGCGAAGACGGCCCCGGTGGTCAGCACCTACACGTTCACGAGCCCGAACCTCGCGCCCGTCGGAAACCTGGAGCACCGGGCACCGCACGCCGTACGGCCTCGCGTTCGCGCCCGACGGGCGGCTCTGGGAACTGGAGCACGGCCCGCGCGGCGGCGACGAGCTCAACCTGATCGAGCCGGGCAAGAACTACGGCTGGCCGCTCGTCTCCTACGCCACCAATTACAACGGCGTGCCGATTCCGAGCCCCGATACGCGCGCCGACCTCGTCAAGCCGGTCATCTACTGGACGCCGGTCATTGCGCCGGGCAACCTGACCTTCTACAAGGGCGCGATGTTCCCGCAGTGGCAGGGCTCGGCGCTGATCAGCGGCATCGCCACCGCCACCCTCAGCCGGGTCACCTTCGACGGCAAGGGCGGCGCGACGACGGCCGAACGCTGGAGTGTCGGCAAGCGCCTGCGCGATGTGGAAGTGGCGGCGGACGGCGCGCTGTGGCTGCTCGAAGACTCGCCAACCGGCGGCCTTTACCGCGCCACACCCAGATAGGCTCCCGTCAGCACGCGGCGCGCCGCCTCTCTGGTGCGCCGCGTACCCCTCCTCTCCTCGGGCCGTGCGCCCGCCCCCCCCGCACGAGTTGGATATCACCTCGACCCGCACGTCGTGCGCCGAGGCGAGCTATGGCCTCTCGCCACGCCGACTCTGAAGCAAACGCTTGAAACCGATTCAAGTCGAATTTGTCATCCGACTAAGACCGATCTAGAGTAGTCGCGAGTAGCGGAGGGACAATGAGCGCTCGTCGGATTGGGTCACGGGTGTGCCTGTGGCTGGTAGCAGTTGTTGCGGCCGCTGCGCCGGCACACGCGCAGGTCGGTGCCGGGGCATTGACCGGCATCGTGTCGGATCCGTCTGGCGGCGCGGTGCCGGGGGCCAGCATCACGGTAACGGCCGTTTCGACAAACCGCGTGCGTGTGGCGACATCTGGCCCGGAGGGGGGATACCTCGTGTCGGGGCTCGCGCCGGGCGTCTACAACGTGCGGGTCGAGAGCGCACGCTTCCGCCCGCTCGATCGCCGCGATGTGCGCGTGGCCACAGGCGAAACCGTCCGCCTCGACGCCTCTCTGACGGTTGGGGCAGTGTCCGACGCGGTGACGGTGGTCGCCGACGCGTCCCTGCTGCGCGACGCTTCGGCCAGCCTCGGACAGGTCATCGACAACCAGACGGTCACAGCGCTGCCGCTGAATGGGCGCAGCTTCATCACGCTGGCCGGACTGGTGCCTGGCGTGGCGCTGCCGCCGAACTCGTCGTTGCCGCGCATCAACGGCGGCCGGCCCCGCACCAACGAGTACCTCTTCGACGGCATCTCTGTGCTGCAGCCAGAGCCGGGCCAGGTGGCATTCTTCCCGAACATCGACGCCATCGAGGAGTTCAAGATCGAAACGAACAGTCCGCCCGCCGAGTTCGGCCGCTTCAATGGTGGCGTTGTCAACTTAACGACGAAGTCAGGGACCAACAACGTGCACGGAACCGCCTTCGAGTTCCTGCGGAACGAAGCACTCAACGCGCGCAACTTCTTCGCCTCGACCAATCCGCTGAAGCCGAAGTACCGCCGCAATCAGTTCGGCGGCGTGCTCGGCGGTCCGATCAGGAAAGACCGAACATTCTTCTTCGTCGACTACCAGGGCCAGCGCCAGACGATTGGCCGCACGGTGATCTCCACCGTCCCGACCGCACTGCAGCGGCATGGCATCTTCAGCGAAGCGATCGGTGGGAACGTACCGGTGCTCTACGATCCCGCGACAACGGCCGGCGGTGTGCGCACGCCGTTCCCGGTCAATACGATTCCCGCGAGTCGGATCGATCCGGTGGCGAGAGCGCTGCTGGCCCGCTACCCCTTGCCGACCAGCAGCGGCACGGCCAACAACTTCCAGCGCGTCGGCGACGAAACGCAGAACCAGGACCAGTTCAGTCTCCGGCTTGACCAGCAGTCGGCCGACAATCGCAGCCACGTCTTCGGTCGGCTCACGCGCTTCAGCGAGCGCTTCGTGCCGGTTACGCCGCTTCCCGACGGCAGCGGTGTGACTACCGGTACGCTCGGCCCCCAGGACACGACGTCGGTACTCGTTCGCCTCGCATTATCAGCACACGCTGTCGTCCCGCGTGTTCAACGAGCTGCGTGTCGGCGACACCCGCCGGCGTGTCGGTCGGACCGCAGCGACATTAGACGGGGCCGCGTCGGCCGCGCTCGGGCTTCCCGGCATTCCGTCGGCGACGCAGTTTGCGAACACGCTGCCGACGTTCCTCATCGCCGGCTATCAGCAACTCGGGTCGCCCGCCAATACCGCCACCAAGTTCAGCACCGGCGTCACGCAGGTGGCCGACTCGCTGACCTTCGTCACGGGGCGCCACCGCGTCAAGATCGGGCGCGGACGTCCGGTGGGCCCGGCTCAACGTCACCCAGCCGCCGTCGCCGACGGGATCGTTCACGTTCAGCAACCTTTTCACCGACCTGCCTGGCACCGCGAACACCGGCACGCCGATGGCGAGCTTTCTGCTCGGTCAGGTCCAGCAGTTTTCCATCGACCTGCAGCAGGGGCAGATTCGAAACCGCGCGCACATCCAGGAGTACTTTGCGCAGGACGACTGGCGCGTCACCGACCGCTTCACGATCAATGCCGGCATGCGCTACACGCTGAACTTCCCGTCGACCGAAGTCGAGAATCAGTCGGCGGTGTTCAACCTGGAGACGCAGCAGCTCGACTACCTGGGGCAGAACGGCAACCCCAGGTCAGCGCGCCGTCTGCACACGAACAATTTCGGACCACGGTTCGGCGTCGTCGATCGCATCGACGACAAGACGGTGGCACGCGTCGCCTATGGGCTGGTCTGGATCGAACAGGCAGGCATCACCACGCCGTTCACCACGCCCGTGTTCCCGTTCCTGCAGACCGTGTCACAGCGAACGCTCGACAACCTCCTGCCGGCCTTCACGCTGGCCGACGGTCCGACGGTGGTGGGCATCCCGCTGACGCCAACCGCAGGGCTCGGTCAGGGTGTGTTCGCGGTCGATCGCGAGCTCGGCTCCGGATACGTGCAGCAATGGAGCGCATCGGTGCAGCGCGAACTCAGTTCGAACATCGCTGCGGAAGTCGCGTACCTGGGCTCCCGCATCACGCACGTCGGCATTCCGGACTCGAACCTCAATCAGCTCAGCGCGGAACAACTGGCGCAGGGGTCGGCACTGACGAAGCGCGTCACCAATCCGTACTTCGGCATCATCCCGCGCTCGTCGTCGCTCGGGGATCCGACGATTCCGCTGGCGCAACTGCTGAAGCCATATCCGCAGTACACGACCGTGAGCCTGTATCGCAACAACGTTGGCAGCAGTGCATACCAGGGCCTGTCGATGAAGGTGCAGCAGCGCCTGTCGCACGGCCTCTCGTATCTCGTGGCGTATACCCGCTCCAGGCTGATGGACGATGCGTCGTCGGTGTTCGACGCGTCGATCCTGACCGGACCGATCGCCAATGCTCCGGTTGCCGACAGTTACAATCGCACGCTGGAGCGCGACTACTCGACCGGGGACATCCCGCACGTGTTCGCCGCGTCGGGAACATGGCTCGTGAGCGGGTGGTCGATCACGGGGATCCTCACGCTGCAGTCCGGTGTGCCTGTGGCGGTGACTCAGGCGACGAACAACAACGCGTTCGGCGGCTTCGGCATCCAGCGTCCGAACGTGGTTGGCGAGCCGGCACTATCGTCGGTTGAGCGCACGGTGAACCGCTGGTTCAACACGGCCGCGTTCGCCGCCGCCCCGCAGTTCACCATCGGCGACGCCTCGCGCAACCCGGTGCGTGGCCCCGGATACCGCAACCTCGACGTCGCCCTGGCGCGCCGTGTGCCGTTTCACGGCGCAGCGTGCCATCGAGTTGCGCGCCGAGGCGTTCAACCTGACGAACACGCCGGCACTTGGTGCACCGAACGGCACATTCGGGTCCGCTGCGTTCGGCACGATCACCACCGCGCTCGACCCGCGCGTCCTTCAGGTGTCGGTCAAGTTCCTCTATTAGAGTCGGACGGCAGACGAGCTTCATGCGGTACCATGGGATCTCATTCCCGAGGAGGTCCGTTTCATGTTTCGTTCGTTCCCGTTTCTTGTCCTTGCTGTACTTTCCGTTGGTGTTCTCGGCGTCGAGGCCAACACGCCGCGCGCCGTGTCAGCGTCCGTTCGCGGGTCCATGGTCGGTGGCGCGGTGCTCGTGCAGGCTGACGACGTCGCCGCGAAGGTGAAGGCGGCGCTGAAGGCCGATGCCGAACTGTCCGGGCCGAGTGATGCCGTCACCATCAGTGGTGCGGCTGGGGTCGTCACGCTGGAAGGCACCGTTCCGAGCGTGCAACTGCGCGCTCGTATGGGCGAACTGGCAATGAAGGTTGAAGGCGTCACCAAGCTGGTGAACAAACTCAAGCTGGCCAAGAAGTAGCGTCACGCTACTGTTGTGAAATGCTCAGGCGCGCTCGCCTCTCGCCGGCTCGCTGCCGGCGACGGCGGGCGCGCCGAACTGTCGTCCTCTCGCACCCCACCCACCCAGCCTTCACCGCCCCAGCCAGTCGCTTCTGTTACCTTGTTCGCATTGGTGCGTCTCTGAGAGGGCACCGGCGTTCAGGGGGAACATATGCTCGTCCGGCAGATCGTTGACACCGGCTCAGTTCGCCTACCTAGTCGGGTGTCCGGGATCTGGTGAGGCCATCATCATCGACCCCGAGCGTGACGTCGATCGGTACTTCTCAGAGGCGGCTCGCCACAAGCTCCGGATCGTTGCGGCCGTCGACACGCCCATCCACGCGGACTATCTCTCGGGCTTGCGCGAGATGGCTGAGCGGAGAGTGCTGGTGTACGCGTCCAGGGAGGGCGGCGCCGAGTGGCAAACGAGTGGCTGCGCCAGTCGACCTATCAGCATCGGCTGCTTGGACATGGCGATACCTTTCTCGGTTGGCATCATCGGATTCCGCGCCATCCACACGCCGGGCCACACGCCCGAGCATCTGAGTTACCTGATTCGGGATGCCGACGGTGGGGAGTCCAACTTCATGGCGCTGGCGAGTGGCGACTTCGTGTTCGTCGGAGAGGTCGGACGGCCCGACCTGCTCGAGCGCGCGGCGGAAATGGCCGACGTGATGGAAACCGCGGCTCGCGCCCAGTTCGCCTCCATCCAGCGCGAGTTCCGGCCGCTGCCGGAGTTTCTGCACGTGTGGCCGGCACACGGAGCCGGAAGCGCCTGCGGGAAGTCGCTCGGCGATATCACGACGTCCACCGTCGGTTGCGAGTTGCGAACGAACAATCGATCAGGGCGGCCAGGCCGGCAAAGAACGCGTCCCGCGCCCGGGTATCGAGGACCGCAATCTCGCGGCGGTCCTGGAGTCCATCGAGGTCTGTAGTCCCGAGTCGAGGCGGCGCGGGAACGGACGGCAACAAGGGGGGTCCGCGTCGGTTGTCACGCTTCATCCGCGCAAAGTACAGCGGCGCCTCCGGCTGGCCGTGGTGGGCTACGTGACGCTTGAAACGCCTGACGGATTCGCTCGGGCCTGAGGCCACCTCGCAGACACGAACCATCAACATGGCGGAGATGGAGGCCGAACGCCTCGGCGGGACGCGCGTGCTCGACGTTCGCAGCGCGGCGGAGTTCGAGGACGGTCACGTGCCTGGTGCCATCAACATCCCGCACACCCGCGTGCGCGACGTCCCCGCCACCGTGCCGCCGGGTACGCCGCTCCTTGTCCACTGCAACAGCGGAACGCGGTCGGCATCCGCGGTGTCGATGCTCGAGCGCACTGGCTTCCGGCCAGTGCAGGTCGATGACGCGTGTGCCAACTACCGGCAGACGGATCTGAACGTCGGCGCCGGGGACGGAGCGACGTAGCGTAGTCGCGGCCTATCGCCGTCGGCTTCTGCCTGGAATCGGGATCGCTCAGCGCGACCGCCGGGAGTGCGAACGGACCAGGTCCAGCCAGCTGGAACGGATCCGGCAAGCGGAATGGTGATGGCACACGCGTGAAGCTCGAGGACATCGCGGTCGCCACAATCACGTGGGCCAGGACAGCGCACGAAGAGGCTGTGCTCGTCGCGGCGCTGAACGCACTGGCCCGAGCCGGACTGCCGGTTGCGGTCGCCGACCGCGACGGTTCCGAGCCATTCAGGCACTGTCTGAGGAACCTCCCGGGATTCCACCTGTGTGCGACGTCGGCAACCGGACTCGTGCCTCAGGTCCAGGCGAGCATGGCCGCGGCCGACGGGTTCTCACGGCGATTCATCCTGTATGTTGAACCGGACAAGGAGTTCTTCTTCACGCACCGGCTGCATGACTTCCTGCGCTCGGTGCCTTCGGACGACACGCTCGGTGTGGCGATTGCCAGTCGCTCGGCGGACAGCCTTGCGACGTTCCCGCCGATGCAGCGCTACACGGAGCGCGTCATGAACGAGTTGTGCGCAGGCATCATCGGCCGAGATGGCGACTACTGGTACGGGCCGTTCGTCCTGACTCGCAAGTTGCTGCCCCATATTGCACGGCTCGATCGCGGCGTAGGGTGGGGATGGCGCCACGCGGCGTTCGCGGCAGCGGCACGAGACGGGCTCGAGGTGGTGCACGTGATAGGAGACTATCCGTGTCCCTCGACGCAGAGAGATGAAGACGGTGAGGAGCGTACGCACCGGATGCGGCAGCTCAGTCAAAACATACTCGGGCTCATCTCATGAGTGGGACCGCTCGGCATCAGCATGAGCCGCGCGTCAGCCGTCGTCCATTCGGCTCGATGCCAGATGGCACCCCTGTTGAGCTCTTCATCGTTGACAACGGCTACATCGAGTTGTCGGCAATCTCCTACGGCGGCATCATCACGTCCCTTTGTGTGCCGGACCGTCACGGCCGCCGCGCGACGGTCGTGCTCGGGTTCGATTACCTGGAGCCATACCTGGACAACCCCGCCTATTTCGGCTCCGTGATCGGACGCTATGCCAACCGAATTGCCGGCGGGCGCTTTTCGCTCGACGGTGTCGATCACGCGCTGCGGCTCAACGATGGACCGAGCCACCTTCATGGCGGGCCAGGCGGCTTCAGTCGCCAGGTGTGGAACGCGACCATAGAGGGGGTTGACGATGGCGAGGGATTCCGCTTGCATCGGACCAGCCCGGCCGGTGAAGAGGGCTACCCAGGCGCCATGGACGTCGATGTCACATACCGCGTCAGCGGTGATACGGTCGAGGTGAATTATGCCGCCGCCTCTGACGCGCCGACCCTCGTCAACCTGACGCAGCACAGCTACTTCAACCTCGCGCAGGAGACGAGCCCGACCGTGCTCGACCACGAGCTCATGATTGCGGCTGACGCCTATACGCCGGTGGGTGCGCACCTGATTCCGAGCGGCGAGATCGTCAGCGTGACTGGAACACCGTTCGACTTCAGGGCTTCGGCGGGAATACGCGAGCGCGCCGACCTCTCCCACCCGCAACTGCGTGCCGCAGGCGGGTTCGATCACAACTATGTGCTGGCGCGAGCCAAGCGGCGCCTCGGGCTCGCGGCCATCCTCCGCTCTCGTGAGTCAGGTCGCACGCTCGAGGTGCGCACCACTGAGCCCGGCCTGCAGTTCTATGACGGGCACATGCTGGACGGTCGCTTCAGTTCATCCGGCAGGGTGTTCGGCAAGCACGCGGGTCTCTGCCTCGAGACGCAGCACTTTCCCGACTCACCGCATCATGCGGAGTTTCCGCCTGTCGTTCTCAGACCGGGAGAGCACTACCGCTCGACGACAACCTGGCGTTTCCGCGCGCGATGACCTGATCGTGGCCGCGTGATTGCAGACGAGCGGGCGACTCCTACCGCCTATGCCGCTCGATCCGATCCCGTCCAATCAGCCAGACGCTTACGGCCGCGGCTATCCACGGCCTCAACTGCAGCGCGATACGTGGTGGTCGTTGAACGGCCGCTGGGAGTTCGCGATCGATCCGGAAGGGCAGTGGGGGGAGCCGGACGAGGTGGCCTGGCAGCGGCACATCGAAGTGCCGTTCGCACCGGAGGCGCCGTTGAGCGGCGTCGGTGACACGTCGTTCATCCGCACCTGCTGGTATCGCAACCGATGGGAGCTGCCGCCGTATGGCGACGGAGAGCGCTGGGTCCTGCACTTTGGCGCCGTCGACTGGCGGGCGACGGTCTGGATCAACGGTGTGTATGCCGGCGAGCACGAGGGCGGCTATACGCCGTTCAGCTTCGACATCACCGACCTGCTGTTCGCCGCGGAGTGCGAGATCGTTGTGCGGGCCGAGGACGACCCGCACGATCTGGCCAAACCCAGAGGCAAACAGGACTGGCAGCTCGAGCCCCACTCGATCTGGTATCCCCGTACCTCGGGCATCTGGCAGACGGTCTGGCTCGAGAAGGTTCCCGCCACGCGCATTGGCCGTGTGACATTCACCCCGAACCTGGCGCTCTGGCAGGTGGGCGTTCACATGTCGCTCGATGGCGAGCGACGGTCCGGTGTCCGTCTGGCGATCCGGCTGCGTAGCGGAACCACTGCGCTGGCTGCCGACACCTACCAGGTGGTGAGTGGGGAGGTACATCGCGGCGTCACCCTCTCGGACCCGGGCATCGACGACTCGCGTAACGAACTGCTCTGGAGTCCGAACGCGCCGCACCTCATCGACGTACACCTCGAGCTGTGGGGTGAACGTGGCGAGCTGCTCGACCGCGCGCGCTCTTATGTGGGCCTCCGCGCGGTGACGGCCCAGGGTGATCGCTTTCTTTTGAACGGGCGGCCCTATCCGCTTCGCATGGTGCTCGACCAGGGATACTGGACGGACGGCGGCCTGACGGCGCCGAACGACGAGGCGTTGAAGCGCGACGTGCAACTGGCACGTGCGATGGGCTTCAACGGCGTACGCAAGCACCAGAAAATCGAAGACCCGCGCTACCTGTACTGGGCCGACGTGCTCGGGCTGGTCGTGTGGGAGGAGATGCCGAGCGCCTATCGATTCACCACGCACTCGGTTGAGAGGTTGTCGCGCGAGTGGACGGCTGTCATCCGCCGCGACTACAGCCACCCTTGCATCGTGGCGTGGGTGCCCATCAACGAATCGTGGGGTGTGCCGAACCTACCCGACAACCCGCGCGAGCGGCACTACGTCCAGGCGCTGTATCACCTGACGAAGACCCTCGACCCGACACGGCCGGTCATCGGCAACGACGGCTGGGAAAGTGTGGCCACCGACATCATCGGCATTCACGATTACGACGATGTGCCGGAGCGTCTGGCTAAGCGCTATCTCGCCGACGATATGCTGCCGCGTCTGTTCAAGCGCGAGCGGCCGGGTGGGCGCCAGCTCGTGCTGGAAGGGCACTCTGCTGCCGATGTGCCGCTGATGCTCACCGAGTTTGGCGGTATCGCGCTCGCACGACCTGGCACCGGGACATGGGGCTACACCGTCTCGAGTACACCCGCCGTCTTCGCGGCGCGTTACGCACAGCTGATGGACGTGGTCCGCAACCTCGCGCTGCTGGCGGGCTTCTGCTACACGCAGTTCAGCGACACCTATCAGGAGGCGAATGGCCTGCTGTACGCGGATCGCAGCCCGAAGTTCCCCATCGCGGATATCGCCCGGGCGACCGCCGGTCCGGGTGCACTCCGGACAGACGGACTGGAGCAGATCCAGGCCGTCGTCGAGCGCGACGAGGAGCGGTAAGTGCACAAGAAGGAACTGGTCAAGCCCGACGGCCGCGCGCTGACGCTGTATGCGCACAACCCGCTGCCGGACACGATGGTGGCACCGAGTCCGGCGGGCGCCAGACCCGAGCCCAATGCGCACCTGCGATGGCACCCGCTGCGCGGTGAGTGGGTGGCGTATGCAGGGCATCGACAGAACCGAACCTTCCTCCCACCGGCCGAGTACAACCCGCTGGCCGTCACCGTCGACCCGCAGCGTCCAACGGAGCTGCCGGTCGGACCGTGGGAGGTCGCCGTGTTCGACAACCTGTTTCCGGCGTTTGCGGAAGGCGCAACGGACGCGCCTTCCATCGGCGTCCCGACGCGGCCGGCGCGCGGTGCGTGCGAGGTCGTGGTCTTCACGCAGGATGCGGGCGCGAGCCTCGGCACGCTGCCGCTGTCACAAGTCGAACTGATTGTCGATGTCTGGGCCGACCGCTACGAGCAGCTAGGTGCCAGGCCCGACGTCGAGTACGTGTTTCCATTCGAGAACCGGGGCGTCGAGGTCGGGGTGACGCTGCATCATCCGCACGGCCAGATCTACGCCTACCCGTTCGTGCCGCCGGTGCCGGCGCGCGAACTGCGCGAACAGCACGACTATCTGCAGCAGCACGGCCGTGGTCTCGTCGCCGACATGGTGGCGCTGGAGCTGAGCGATGCACGCCGCCTGGTCTACCGCGGTCCGCACGTCGCCGCGTTCATGCCGATCTGCGCGCGCTATTCGTACGAGGTGTGGATTGCGCCAGTGCGTCCGGCAGGGTCGTTCGCTGCACTGACCGCTGATGAGCGCCGCGATTTCGCGCGAGCGCTGAAGACGGTGCTGATGAAGTACGACGGGCTCTGGCAGCGACCGTTGCCTTACATCATGGCGTTCCATCAGGCGCCGACTGACGGCCACGACCACCCCGAGGCGCACCTGCACGCCGAGATCTATCCGGCGTACCGCATGCAGGGCCGCCTGAAGTACCTGGCCGGTAGCGAGATCGGCGCCGGAGTCTTTACCGCGGACACCGTGCCCGAGGAGAAGGTGCTGGAACTCCAGGCGGTGCAGGTAGACGTCGATGCCTGACGAGGTGACCGCGAGTGCGCCCGGGCGTGTGAACCTGATGGGCGAGCACACCGACTATCACGGCGGGTATGTGCTGCCCACAGTCATTCCACAGCGCACGTCGGTGCACCTGACGCGACGCGACGACAGGCGGGTCCGCGCCTCGAGCGCCGATGTGGCGGAGGCACGGGAGGAATACGAGCTCGGGCACGAGACGCGCGGACGAGGGTGGCTCGACTACATCCAGGGGGCCACAGCGGCGCTCGCGCGCTACGGCGCCGAACTTCCGGGGTTCGATCTCCATGTCGAGTCCACGATCCCGGTTGGTGCCGGCGTGTCATCGAGTGCCGCACTGGTGGTGGCCCTGATGCGCGGTCTTCGCGCGCTGCTCGGCTTGGCGTTCGATGACACCGCGCTCGCGAAGCTGGCACAGACAGTCGAAACCGAATTCGTCGGCGCGCCCGTCGGGGTCATGGACCAGATGGCGTCGAGCCTCGGTCGAAACGGAGAGGCGCTGTTCCTCGACACGCGTGACCTGACCTTCGAGCGTGTGCCCTTGCCGACGTCGATCGAACTGGTGGTGATCGACTCGGGTGTCGCCCACGCGCACGCGAGCGGGGAGTACGCGACGCGACGACGCGAGTCGTTCGAGGCTGCGGCGCTACTCGGCGTCGAAGCACTGCGCGACGTGCCTGTCGCCCAGCTGTCCCAGCTGACGCACCTGCCTGAGGTGCTGGCGAGGCGCGCCCGACATGTCGTGACCGAGAACGCACGCGTCCTCGAGGCCGTCGCAGCACTTCGCGAGAGCGACGGTCCACGCCTGGGCCGTATCTTTGCCGCGTCGCACGCCTCCATGCGCGACGACTACCAGACGAGCACGCCGGAGGTCGACACGCTGGTCGAGATCGCCGTGCGGCAGCCGCAGGTTTACGGTGCCCGGCTCACTGGGGGCGGGTTTGGTGGAGCGGTGGTGGTGCTCAGTCACGCCGGCGCCGGTCGCGAGGTGGGACGCGAGGTCAGCCGGGAGTACCGCGTCACGACGGGGGGAACTGCAACGACACTTGTTCCAGCTCCGCGATAAGGTCCTACGACCGGCACGAATATTGGACAGGGGAGTGGCATGCACGGTATGCACGCCACGTCAATTCCGGACCTGCTCTGCTTCTCACACCTTCGCTGGAATTTCGTCTTTCAACGGCCGCAACACCTGATGACGAGGTGCGCACGTGAGTGTCGCGTGTTCTTCGTCGAGGAACCGTTCTTCGACAAGAGTATCTCTTCCGCCCACCTCACCGTTGATCGCTCGAGCGCCGTTACAGTCGTGGTGCCGCATCTGCCAGATGCGCTTGCTCGTCAGGGCGCCGACGCGGCGCTCCGACGCCTGGTCGACGAGCTGATCCGCGACGAAGCCATCGACGATTATGTGGCGTGGTACTACACCCCGATGGCATTGAGCTTCACCAATCACCTGCGGCCGAGTGCCGTGGTGTACGACTGCATGGACGAACTCTCGGCCTTCAAGGGGGCACCCACCGCGCTCGGCTGTTATGAAGCCGACCTGATGACCCGGGCCGACCTCGTGTTCACCGGAGGGCAGTCGCTCTTCGAGGCCAAGCGCCACCAGCACCCGAATATTCATCCGTTCCCGAGCAGCGTCGACGTTGCGCATTTCGCGCAGGCCAGGCGCATTGCAGTGGAGCCCCCGGATCAGGCGTCGATTCCGCATCCCCGGTTCGGATTTTTCGGCGTCATCGATGAGCGGATGGACCTCGAACTGCTGGACGGGGTTGCCGCAGCACAGCCTGACTGGCAGCTCGTCTTGCTCGGTCCGGTCGTGAAGATCGACCCGGCTGTGCTGCCATCGCGACCGAACATTCACTACCTCGGCTCGAAGGACTACTCGGAGCTGCCGCGCTATCTCGCGGGGTGGGATGTGGCGCTGATGCCGTTTGCGCGAAACGAGGCGACGCGGTTCATCAGTCCGACGAAGACACCGGAGTACATGGCCGCCGGAGTGCCGGTGGTGTCCACCTCGATCCGGGACGTGGTCCGTCCCTATGGCCAACAGGGTCTCGTGCGGATTGCTGACGATGTCGAAACCTTCGTGCTGGCCTGCGACGCAGCGATGGCCGAGAACTCGCACGAGCGGACTGCCCGGAACGACAGCTTCCTGACTCACATGTCCTGGGACGGCACCTGGGCGCGCATGCGCCGGCTGATCGATGAAGTGCTCGAGGCCGAACCGGCGCAGGACACCGACGGAGTTGGCGCTACCGCGCGAGCGGTTTAGCTGGCCCGATCAGGGCAGAGGGTATCCATGTTCGATTACCTGGTGGTGGGCGCCGGATTTGCCGGCGCCACAATCGCGGAGCGCCTCGCGTCGCGCAGCGGCAAGCGTGTCCTCATCTGTGACAAGCGGCCGCACATCGGCGGCAACGCCTACGACCACTACGACGAGGCCGGTGTGCTGGTGCACAAGTACGGACCGCACATCTTTCACACCAACTCGCGCGAGGTCTACGACTATCTGTCGCAGTTCACCGAGTGGCGCACCTACCAGCACCACGTGCTGGCATCGGTCGACGGTCAGTTGCTGCCCATTCCGATCAACCTGAACACCATCAACCGGCTGTACGGCACCGAACTACACATCGTTCGAGCTGGAGCAGTTCTTCAAGACGGTTGCGGAGCCGGTCGAACAGGTCCGCACATCGGAAGACGTCATCGTCAGCAAGGTCGGGCGCGAGCTGTACGACAAGTTCTTCAAGCGCTATACGCAGAAGCAGTGGGGGCTTGATCCGTCCGAGCTCGACGCGAGCGTGACGGCGCGGGTGCCGGTCCGCACGAACCGCGACGATCGCTACTTCACCGATGCCTACCAGGTGATGCCGCGTCACGGCTACACCCGGATGTTCGAGCGCATGCTGACGCACCCGAACATCAAGATCCTGCTGAATGCCGACTACCGGGAGATCGAAGGCTCCATCCCGTACGCCGAGGTGATCTTTACCGGGCCGATCGACGAGTACTTCGACTGGCGGTTCGGGAAGCTGCCGTATCGCTCGCTCGACTTCCGGTTCGAGACCCGCGATGTCGCGGTGGCGCAGCCGGAGGCCGTGATCAACTATCCCAACGACTACGCCTACACACGCGTCACCGAGTTCAAGTACCTCACCGGCCAGGAACACCCGAAGACGACGTTGGTGTACGAGTACGCGACAGACGTGGGCGACCCATACTACCCGGTGCCGCGGCCGCAGAATGCGGCGCTTTACAAGCAGTATCAGGAACTGGGCGAGGCGACGCCTGGCGTGCACTTCCTCGGCAGGCTGGGCACCTACAGGTACTACAACATGGACCAGGTCGTGGCGCAGGCGCTCACGCTGCACGCCCGCCTCACTGGCGCAACGCGGCGCGATGTGTCGGTGAGCGTGGCATGACCCTGCCAGCCATGCCGCCCCTCGAAGTGTGGGGCGGCGTCGAGTGCACCGTGAACCGCGTCGGCGACAAATGGTTCGACCAGATGGTCTGGTCGCGGCACGACGTGCGCGGCGACGACCTCGCTCGATTCGCCGGGCTGGGCCTGCGTACGCTGCGCTTCCCCGTGCTGTGGGAGCGGCTGGCGCCCGAGCGTGCCGACCAGATCGACTGGGAGTGGAGCGACCGGCGGATGGCCCGGTTGCGAGAGCTCGGCATCGAGCCTATCGTCGGCCTGATCCATCACGGCAGCGGGCCACATTACACGTCGTTGATCGATCCCGGCTTTGCAGGCAAGCTCGCGGACTTTGCGCAGCAGGTGGCAGCGCGTTACCCATGGGTTACGAAGTTCACGCCCGTGAACGAGCCGCTGACAACAGCACGCTTCAGCGGGCTGTACGGGCACTGGTATCCGCACGGTCGCTGTAACGAAACCTACGTGTGCGCGCTGGTCAACCAGCTGCGGGGCGTGGTCGAAGCCATGCGCGCCATCCGCGCGGTCAGCCCAGCGGCGCAGCTGTATCAGACCGAGGACTGTGGCGCGACCACCGGTTGTGGGATGGCCCTGGCGCAAGTGGCTCACGAGCGCGCGAGGCGATGGTTGACGTTCGACCTGCTGACGGGGCGGGTCGTCACCGGACATCCGTTGCTGCCGTTCCTCCGCGCCAGCGGTTTCACGTCTGATGACGAGGCCTTCTTCCAGCAGGGGGATGTGCGGCCGGATCTGCTTGGCCTCAACTACTACCTGACAAGCGATCGCTACCTCGATGACCGGCTGGACCGCTATCCGGTTGCCTATCACGGTGGAAATGGCCATGTCTCCTACGCCGACGTAGAGGCGGTCCGGGCTGACTCGCGTGGGATAGTCGGACATCGGCGCCATCTGGCGTCGGCGTGGCGGCGATATCAGATTCCGCTCGCGGTCACCGAGGTGCACCTGGGCTGCTCCCGCGAAGAGCAGCTGCGCTGGCTGGCGGAGAGCTGGGACGGCGCGCAGCAGGCGCGAGCCCTCGGGGCGGATGTGCGCGCGATTACGGCCTGGGCCCTGCTAGGGAGCCACAACTGGGATTCACTGGTTACGCGTGACGCGGGCCGTTACGAACCTGGTGCCTTCGACGTGCGTGGACCCGTGCCGCGCCCGACGGCCATCGCGTCGGCGCTCGCACAACTGGTTGCCGGAAAGCGGCCTGACCACGCGGCGATCGCGGGCACGCCCTGGTGGCGTCGTCCTGACCGCCTGTTGTCTCAGGCGACGGCGCGTGCATCGGCGGTGCATCCGGAAACCGCTGCGCCGCTGATGATCATCGGGGCGACGGGTACGCTGGGCCGCGCCTTCCAGCGCGTCTGCGAGCAGCGCGGACTCCGGGCACACGTGGCGAACCGTCAGGAGCTTGACATTTCGGACCCGCGGCGCGTGGAGGCCATCATTCAGCAGCTGCGGCCCTGGGCAGTTGTCAATGCGGCAGGCTACGTCCGGGTGGATGCCGCGGAGGCCGACGCCGACGCATGCCGCGTCGTCAACGTCGACGGTCCAGCCAACCTTGCTGCAGCGTGCCGTCGCCATGGCGTGGCGCTGGTTACCTTCTCGTCGGATCTTGTGTTCAATGGCGGGTTGGAGCGTCCCTATGTCGAAGACGACGAGGTGGGGCCGTTGAACGTCTACGGAACATCGAAGGCGCTCGCCGAGCGGCAGGTGCTGGGGCTGACGGACGACGTGCTGATCGTCCGCACGAGCGCGTTCTTCGGGCCGTGGGACGACGCGAACTTCCTCTCGCAGATGTTCCGCGCTGTCGACGCGGGCGAGTCATTCGCTGCGCCGTCCGACTCCATCGTGTCGCCCACCTACGTCCCAGACCTGGTGAATGCCACACTCGACCTCCTGATAGATGGAGAACGGGGCATCTGGCATCTGGCGAACCCCGGAGGCCTCTCATGGTGGGCCTTCGCGTGCGAGGCGGCGGAGCGCTCGGGACGGCCCGTCGAGTTAATCACGCCCGTACCGACTGCCGATGTGTGGGGCCCGGCGATACGCCCTTCCTTCAGCGTACTTGGCAGTTCGCGCGGGCACCTGATGCGGCCGCTCGATGAAGCGCTGGCCGCCTATCTCGAACACGCCCCGGCGGCAACGCGCGTGACGGGAACAGGCGCCTGCGCCCTCCGGTGATCAGCGCACCACACGCGTCAGTGCTTCAGCGCAGTTGGCTTCCACCTTGACCGCGAGCAGATCGTCGGCACGAGTCAGACCCAGGTTGATGGCTGCCACCGGCTTGCCACGTTCCGCCATCGCCTTCACGAAGCGGAATCCCGAATAGACCATGAGCGACGAGCCGACCACCAGCATGGCGTCCGAGGCATCGACCGCGGCCGTCACGCGCTCGACCCGTTCGGGCGGAACGCCCTCACCGAAGAACACCACGTCCGGTTTCATCAGGCCGCCGCAGGTGCGGCAGGCTGGCACGTCGAGCGAATCGAACCCCACGTGTTCGAGATCGGCGTCACCGTCGGGCGCACCGAGTGCGTCGAGGTTGGCAAACTCGGGATTCATTCGCGTCAGGCGCTCCTGAAAATCGTCGCGAGCGACACGCGCACCGCAGGCGAGGCAGCGCACCATGTCGATCCGTCCGTGCAGGTCGAGGACGTTCCGGCTGCCCGCTGCCTGATGCAGGCCGTCGACGTTCTGGGTCACCAGCAGATGGAGGCGCCCCTGCGCTTCGAGCTCGGCGAGGGCACGATGTGCGCCGTTCGGCTGCACGCCGCGCAGCTTGCGGAAGCCGACGATGCTGCGAGCCCAGTAGCGCTGGCGCGTCTGGAGGCTGCCGATGAACGTCTGGTAGGTGACCGGCTGCGCCCGTTTCCAGTCGCCATTCGTGTCGCGATAGTCGGGAATACCGGAGTCGGTGGAACATCCGGCGCCGGTGAGCACGAGCAGGCGCGGGTGGCGCGCGATGAATGCGATCAGGTCGTCCACTGGAGCCATCACCGCTGATTGTACGTCGGCCGGGGCGTCGACCCATCGACACGCGCACGAAAGCGGACCGCATCGCGGGGGGCGTGCCCGCCGATGTCGTTGTTGAAATAGGCATGAACTGCGGTGCCCTCGGCCAACTGGGCGCGGCACCATCGCGCGGCGGTGGCCAGCCGTTCGTCCGAGTAGGTGCCCTGGTAGCGGGCGGGTCCGTGGAAACGCAGGTAGACCACCGGGCCCACTCGATGCAGGCCTGTGGCCGAGCCCGCCATGTCGTGCAGGCAGAGGCTGACGCCGTGCGCTGCCAGGGCGTTGAACACCGCATCCACGTACCAGGTCGGGTCGCGGAACTCGATGACATGGGTGACGTCTGACGGAAGGACCTGCAGGAACGCCTCGAGACGCTCCAGGTTCAGCGACCATCGTGGCGGCAACTGATAGAGCACCGGGCCCAGCGTTGGCCCGAGATGCACCGCGCGAGACAGCAGGCGTTCGACCGGTTCCCGCGGGTCGGACAACTTCCTTCGATGTGTCAGGTAGCGGCTCGCCTTGACGGCGAAGCGGAAGTCGGGTGGCACCCGCGTCTGCCAGGCCGCGAAGGTATGCGGTTCTGGAAGGCGATAGAAGGAGTTGTTGATCTCAACCGTGTCGAAACACGAGGCATAGTGCTCGAGCCAGCGCGTGGCCGGAAGTCCAGGCGGATAGAAGTCGTCTCTCCAGTGTCGGTACTGCCAGCCCGAGCAGCCAACCCGCAGCGCAGAAGCCACGCGAGGGAGTTCGCAATGCACGTTCCTCCCGGTTGGATAGGACAGGCAGTCAGGCGTCAGGCAGGCAGCTCTGCCTTGCGCGTTCGCCACTGCTTGTGAGTGCGACGGGGGGAGGCGCAAACTGGCGACCGGGGATAGGAGCCGCTGGCGTCCGCATTGCTGCTTCCGCCCCGGGGGCACGCCAATGCGCTGGCTGACGGCAGGGGTGGTACTTGGAGTGGGACTCGGAGGGTTCGCGGACGGCATCGCGCTGCATCAGATCGCGCAGTGGCACAACATGGGATCTGCTGTGCTGCCGCCGACGACGATGGACGCGATGAGCCGCAACATGGTGTGGGACGGTCTGTTCCATCTGGCAACGTGGGTCATCACGTTGGTCGGCATCTTCATGCTGTGGGCGACGGCCCGCACCCGCAGTCTGCCGATATCAGCAACGGCGTTCGGCGGCGAACTCGTCTTCGGATGGGGCGCCTTCAACCTTGTCGAAGGCATCGTCGATCATCACATCCTGAACCTGCATCACGTCCGCGACCTGCCCGTGCATGTTCCGCTCTACGACTGGCTCTTCCTGGCCATCGGGGGCGTCGGATTCCTGATCCTTGGCTGGTTACTGATGCGCTCCGAGCGTGGGCGGGTCGCAGGCTAGTAGCCGGAGTGCGGCTACGGCAAACGGAGAATCGCCTGTCAGAAGCCGATACCGGGCCCAGCCGCACAGCCGCGCATCATCGTCATGAGCAGCAGCGTGAGGACAACGCTGATGAGAATGGAGCCGAGGCAGCCGAGACGGTTGAAAAAGAGAAAGAACATGTCCCCATCAGAGGCAAGGGGGCTGCCGGGTGCGTTGACGTCGAAGGTCTGCGGGCGTATCGGTTGCACTCAACTCAGCTGGAGGAGAGATGACAGCAAGCTCCAGCGAAAGTGACCGCGAGGGCCGCATTGCCTACATCTGGCGCAACCACGGACTGTCGCTTGTTCTTGGCGGTCTCTTCTCGGTGTCAATGCTGGGGCAGACGCTGACCGGCTGGCGCGTATTCAACGATGAACAGCGCCAGCACGGCGACGCGGCGGTCGGCCTGGTGGAATACCTCGGGACCGGCCACTTCGGAGAGGCCACCTTTGAAAATTGGGAAAGCGAATTTCTCCAGATGGCCTTCTATGTTGTGCTGACGGCGCGCCTGTATCAGATCGGCTCCTCCGAGTCCAAGCGGCCGGGTATGACCGAGGAGGTTGATCGCGATCCGCGGATGTCGGCGGCGAATCCTGACGCGCCGTGGCCGGTACGGCGTGGAGGCTGGTAGTCGCCGTCTACGAGCATTCACTGAGCGCGACGTTCGTCATTCTGTTTCTGGCGTCGTTCGCGCTGCATGGCGTGCGTGGGGCGGTCGAGCATAACGCCGGGCAGTTGGCACATGGTCTGCCGCGAGAGGGGTTGCTGTCCTATATGAGTGGGTCGCAGTTCTGGTTCGAGTCGTTCCAGAACTGGCAGAGCGAATTCCTCTCACTGTCCGCCATGGTGCTCCTGTCGATCGTGCTGCGCGAGCGTGGTTCACCGGAGTCGAAACCGGTCGACGCCCCGATGTGGGAGACCGAGGGCTAGGGCGGAGACTCAACGACGTCTGTCGGCTCGTGTGCCTAGGGTGAGAGCGAGATGTCGGTCTGTGGCGTGTAGTCAGTGGTTGTGATCGAGTTATACCGTGCGTCTCGCTGTTCTATTCGACGGAGAAGGAAATCGCGCTTGCTGATCCAGATCCGAAAGTCCGCACCGTCATCGGCGAACGCGATAACAAAGCACAGCCGTCCGTTGACCGCTTCGTCTGGCAGACGTGAGGAACCCGCGGCTCGGGAAAGCATGCCGAGCAATCCGCGCCCGCGGAGTACGTCGGGCATCAGCAGTGCGGGTACCCAAACCGAGGACAGGTGAGAGACCCCGGCGCCACGCCCGATCGCGTCGCCAACGCTGGCCATGGTCTCCCGTGTGCCATTCCAGACGTGAACGACACGTGCGCCCTCGGAGACGATCCGGTACTCGTCGCGACGTCCAAGGTCCGATGTCCAGGTGAATCGTCCTGAGCGATCGAAGCGTGTCGTGAAGGTCTGGGTCGGCTCAGACCGCGATTCTCCAGGATGGGTGATGGTGACAATGCCACGGTCGATGTACACCGACATCGCCGCGTAGGTCGTGGACAGCCGCTCGAGAATGTTGGCGAGCCCGAGCGGCTCGGCCTGCTGCATCCGAGCGGACGCGAGAAGAGCTGTCGCTCTCGATGGGCCGGCGACGGCGCACCAGGCCGCAACAGACAGGGCGCCCTTCATGGCCCATCGCCCTGAGCGGCCCGAGAACACGCGCATCATGATCGAAACACCGGTTCGGTCAACGTGAGCAGCGGCATTGTGGGTCGTTGGGCTCTGATGGGTCGTGTCGATACACTGCCTCGGCGATGACCGGGCCCGGCAGTCCCAGTGACCAGTAGCCTAGTGTCATCTGCACGACATTGAAGGCAAAGGTGATTGACGACAGGTAATTACGTCGCATCGTCGCGTTGCAATCCGTCATGCATTCCGTCCGCCCCGCAGGTCCGCAGGGGAAGGCACGCCGGCAGCCTGCGTAGCACTGATCATGCGACTGGCAGAACTCATCCAGTCCGTCGACCGGTGCCCTGTACACGCTGTCCATCGCCGGGTTGTAGGTGCCCACGCGTCCACCCGTCCAACTCGGCCCGCACCAATTGCCGTGAATGGGAATGAGCCCGGTTGGGTCGATCAGATTCGTCGGCGAGTTGCTGGCGTAGCCGTAGGCGTTCAGATCGCCACCCCGCCAGCGCAGCGGATCCTCGGAGATGAACCGTCCCGTGTCTGGATCGAGATACCGCGCGCGAAGTTGATAGAGCCCCACCGGATCGTTGTCGCGTCCGCCGAACCCCACGCGGCTGTCGGTGGTGCCGGACACGCTGGTCGTGCCGAACGGCTCGTACGTGTACTCGGCAGTCACGGTCCCACCCTCCGCCTCGGCAAGGGTGCTGCCGAGCGCATCCCGGAGCAGTGCTGTGGTAGACAGTCCCGACGATCTGGCAAGCGTCTGATCGAGCCCGGCGTTGATACGCTGCGTGATGGCCGTGCCTGCGGCTTCAACGACGATGTCGGCGCCGTCGAACAGGAAGTTCGTGACGCTCAATCCAAAGGTAGCGGAGCGGCGCCGGTTGAACGCGTCGTACTGGTAGCTGGCACCGCCGCCTCCAGTGACACTCACCAGCTGATTCCGGTCGTCCCACAAGTAAGACCGCGTTCCGTCCGACAGCAGGTTACCGGCGGGGTCGTATGCGAAGCTGCCGGCACCCCAGTTGACTACGCGATTCGCCGGGTCGTATGACGCCGAGCCGACAGGTCTCGGCAACGCAACCCTGGCCCATGGTCCGTGTGCGCCGGCGCGCCGCCCGGCTGCGTCGTACTCATACGTGACATAGCCCAAATCGGCGGCCCCCTGGGTCGCACCGGTTCGCGTCATCTGGCCCGCCGCATCGTATGTGTAGGTCTCAACCAGCCCGTCACCGTAGACGATGCTGGTCCGCCGCCCGAGTTCGTCGTAGGTCATGGCCACCGCGACGGTGGGACTCACCACGCCAGTGACGTTGTGCGCCGCATCGAAGGTGTATGTGGTGACCTGGCCCTCGATGGTCATCGACGTGCGCCGTCCATCGAGGTCATAGGTGTAGCTGACGGTCCCTTCCGGTGTCGTCTCTGTCAGCAGTTGGTCCGCGTCGTCGAACACCCGTTCGATGGCGCCGTTCAGGGAGTCGGTGATGCGCACCAGGCGGTCCACTGTGTCGTAGACATAGGACACAGTCGTGCCACCGTCGAAGGTCACCCGGCTCAGACGGTCGAGCAGGTCGAACTCGCGACGCGTCACCAGGCCACGCCTGTCGGTCTGGGTAATACGATTACCGTTCGGGTCGTACTCGCTGCGCTCAGAGACTCCGAGCGGATCGGTCACACGAATCAGACGGTTGGAGTCGTCGTAGTCGAAGGCTACCTCATGCCCGCGCGCGTCGGTGAGCGTCCTGAGCAGGCTGGCCGGGTCGAACCGGTACTGGTACTGGCGCCGTTGCGATCGGTGGACGTCATCGGTCTGCCAAGGCCATCGAGCGATACGATAGTGCGTGCTCCCACCGGATCGACTCCCGCGAGCCGTCGTCCGGCCGCGTCGACGAATTGGGTGACGGTCCGACCGAGAGGGTCAGTGATCGACGCGAGGTCGCCGTTCACGTACGCAGTGGTCCAACTGTGCCCGAGCGGGTCAGTCGCCTGGGTCACCTGGCCAGCGCGATTGATCTGGACGCGGGTGCGGTGGCCAAGCGGATCGGTCGACCCGAGCGGGGTGCCGTCGGGATCCCACTCCCAGGTCCAGCGGTGCCCGAGCGGGTCGACCACCGCAGTCCGCTCGTGGAAGAGCGGCTCGTACTCGTATTGGGTCGTGGCAGCCTGAGGCGTGCCGGCCAGTCGGATGGACCGGACAACGTTGCCCCAGGTGTCGAACACAGTTTCCGAGCGTCGCCCAAGCGCGTCAGTGTCTGCCGTGATGAGGTTCGATCCGCTGATTCGTTCGAGGCGATTTCGGGTGCGCTCCAGGGGCGTGCCGACGGCGTCGACCACCATCGTCGAATAGCCGGCCGTGTTGAAGCTGGTCCGTCGCACCACGCCTCTCGGATTCGTCACGTCGGTCTGGACGATGCGGCCGTAGGCGTCGGAGGTGTATGCGAAAGCGAAGACCGCACCGTCCGTCAGTGTCTGCCTGGTCACCCGATCGCTGGCGTCAAACTGGTTGGTGACGAAGGTGATCCCGCGCTCGTCGATGACCGACGTCATGCGGTGTGCCGCATCGTAGGCGTACTGTGTCACACCGCCTTCCGGGTTGGTCACCGTCAAGAGCCGACCGAGGCTGTCGTAGCTGTACGACACGCGACGACCGGCATTGTCGGTAAGCGCCGCCACCCGGCCGCTGCTGTCGTAGCTGAAGGCGATGAATCGGCCATTGGCGGCGGACACGCGCGCGATCGCCCCATCGCCGGGCGAGCGCTCGACATCGATGCGATTGCCGAAGCGATCGAGGATGCCGATGAGGCCGGCCGCCGACGGGGCTGTCGCCGCCGAACTTTCCGCGAACATCCAGATGTCTCCATTCGGGAACTCGAGGCGCCAGTGTCCGAGAACGGTGCTGCTCTGCCAGCGGAGGGTAGACCTGTAGAAGCGTCCCGGCGTTTGTGCGTGTGTGTAGACGGCATCGGCCCACCCCGTGCCCGGCGAGGTGCGATCGTAGTGGATGCGCGCCCCGTCTTCGAGCACGACATCGATGTAGGTCCACGGGTTGGCGCTGCCGATCAGGAACGCCTCGTACGAGTGGCTCGAGCCGATTCCGAATGGACGCACTCGTGTGTCAGCCGGTCTGTATGCACGGTCCACGTGCAGCGGGATGAGCCCGTTCACGGTCAGGTCGGTCTTTCGGTGCACGAAGAGCCCGGTGCTCAGGTCGACGGGATCCCCTTCGGTGCCGTACGGGTCGGCGACCCGAGGTCCGACGGCAGGAGCGACGCGAGGGCCCAGGCCGACCATGGCGCCAGTGAATTCGTAAAGCACGACGCGGGCATTGGGAATGATCTGGCTGCCGTCGTGCGTCACCCTTCCCTGACCGTACACATGCCAGCCGTCTCCATCCGGGGAGTACTGCCAGAAGTCGATCGTCGACTCGCGGGGAAGCCGCAGGCCGTTCGGATACGCAAGCTGTCCACCGCGGACGGGCGACGATCGCGCTACGTAAATGTACGCACCGCCCGGTTGCACGGTGAAGTAGATGGGGACCTCCACGCCGGCCGGCAACGGGAAGGGCGGCCGGTTCAGCGGCACCGGTGTGATGGAGACACTGGTGACCGGCTGCCCCTCATGATCGCGGATGACGGTGCCGGCAGGAAGCCGCAGTTCGAGACCTGGAATGAGCGGCGTCGCTATCCGATAGGCGCTGCGCGTCGGCGATTCGATGGCGACCGCATGGGCGGTATCGAGGGCTCCCATCCAGATGGTGTAAGGCAGGACCGTTGTTCGTCCGGCCACGAGGCTGACGCCGATCTCGTAGGTGCCGTAAGTGGCCGAGCCTGATGACGCGCTGCGGCCGTCCACCCACAACTCTTCGTGCCCCGATTCGGCCTCGTCGATCCGGATGAGGAACCGCCCGGTGCCGTCGGTCCGGGCCTGATGGCCGTCGATCGTCAGGGAGACTCCCGCCAGGGGGGTCCCGTCCAGCCTGAGCGTCCGGCCGGAGAGCGCTGTGTCGCCTGGCCTGGCCATCAAAGGCCTCATCAACTCCCAGGGGGAGGGCGCGGCGTCGAGCGTCCAGCCCGACTGTGCATCTGGAACCCATGGCGAGTCGGGTGACGGCGATGCGTCAGGGGCGCGTTTGGTGGTGAACTCGAGTGCCGCCACACTCACGGCACGACCATCAGCATCCTCGAGGCCTGCAACGCCCAGCGTGTAAGGGCTGTCGAACTCGAGAGCATCAATCGGACGCACGAATGCGAGTTGTCCGTCGGCTGCGCCGACCACCCGGATGCTGACGACGCCGGCTGGCCCGGTCAGTGTGAACGTCCCGGATGCGAGCTGCCGCAACGGGAGTGGACGTGAAAAGCGGAGCGAGAGCACCGCGTCCACCGCGACCTCGCTCGATCGATCCGCGGGCGACGAGTCGGCGACGTATGCCGGCAGTGGGGACTCGCCAGCGCCGTCCAGGCGACGGGCGGTGATGCGGCCGGCAATTGGATCGAAGATGTCGACGTCGAGAGCGTCGATGGGTGAGTGGCCGACGAGAACCGTGCCGTCCGCTTGTAACTGAGCCCGTGCAAGACGCCCGCGAACCTGGCCAGCCACGAGGTTGACGGTACCGGTCGAGGGGTCCCACATCTCGAGCGTCATTGCGGCGGGACGGCCACCACCGCCAACCACAAGCACCCGTCCGTCGCTGAGGAGTGCAGCCGCATGCCCGCGGCGCAGCCCGCCGGCAGGGAATGGCGCGTTGGTGAAGCGTTCGAGTGCCGGGTCGAAGAGTTCGGCTCCAGCGACGGGTTGCCCGGCGGCATCGACGCCGCCCAGGACCAGCACCGTCCCGTCGGCGAGCACGGTTGCCGTGTGCCCTTCACGCCGCCCAGCCATCGTCGAACTCAGGACGAAAATCTGGCCGGTATCCGGGTCTTCAATCGACGCGTCAGCCAGAGTGCCGTCGTCGTCGCGTCCGCCAAGGTGAAGGACACGACCGTCTGGCAACAGCGTGCGGGATGCGCCGGGCCGTCGTTCGTGCATGTCAGGCTTCCGCGCGGAGTTCTGCGTGGCGCGCAGCGGCGACGAGAGACAGCCGCCGAGCAGAGCGAGGCCCAGCGCCAGCCGGGCCGTGAGCCGATATCCCATTCCTTGCTCCTCGAAGTGATGTGGAAGACACGTGCTGTGGGGCTACGGCGTGGTGAGCCGGAGCGATGCGGTGCCCGTGAAGGCACCTTCAGGCGAGAACAGCAGGGTGTGGGTTCCAGAGGAGTGCAAGGTCACACCGGTGAGAGTGCCGCCGGCAAAGCAGTAGGGTGAGGTCGATGCGGTGGTGCCGTCGGGATTGAGAATCGAGAGCGTGAAGCCAGGGCAGCCAGACCACGACAGGCCCGTCGCCGAGGCTGTTACCACCTGGCCGGACGTACCCGTGAACTCAAGGCGGACGTTCTGGCCTGGATACTGCGTCGAGACCGGAACTGCCGGACCGTTCGAGGTGATGGCGCCGGCCAGGTCGTCGAACGTGTAGACACCCAGTGATGCCGTGCCGACGGCGGCAAAGCCGGGATCGAAGACGACCGTATAGGTGCCGGTGGCGGAAAGGGCCGCTTCGATGAACGCCGACGGCATGCAACTGGCGCCGCCACCGACGAGCGTGGTGCCATCCGGTTTCAGGATGCTCAGTCCGAAGTCCGAACAGCCGCTGAAGCCCTGCGCGAATGCACTGACGCGTCTGCCGGCCACGCCGCTGAAGGTGAAGCGGGCGTTCTGTCCCGGGCTCGTGATGGCAGCCGGCGTGAGTGCACTGTTCGGCGTGATCGCACCGTCCACGTCGCGCACGGGCGTGATCGACAGGGTCCCGACGGAGAGCGGCGAAGGGACAATGGAAACAGTGTATGTGCCAGTGCGGGGCAGGGTGACCGAGTCGACAAAGCCGGTGCCATCGGGAAGGTAGGAATCGCCGTTCCTGATGATGCTGCCGTCCGGGGCGTACACCCAGTAGTGCGCCGAGGTGATGGTGGAGCCGGTGATGTGGAGTGACATCCCGTTGCCCGCCTCGCCGTCGACCAGAAGCAGGCCGATCTTTCCCTGTGTGCTGATGGTAGCCGGCACGCTGCTGTTCATGGCGGTGCGGCCGGTCCAGGCAACGTCAGACGGGGCGTAGAAGGTCGGCAGGCGCGGCGTCACATACAGATCGGGGCGATTGGGTGCGGACCCCAGCGACGTCTCGACCGATACCGGCCCGCCCATGACGGTTGGCACCACGATACCGAGTGCCATCGGCGACGCACTGGTGAGTTGTGCCAGGACGCCGTTCACCGTGACGCGGGTGCCACCCGCGACAGTGGAGAAGTTCGAACCGGAGATGGTGGCGGCCTGGGCGACACTCACGGTTGACGGCGTCACACCCGACACAGTGGGTGCGCCGGACGAGGAGGTGACGACGAAGGGGCTCGCGCTGATCGCCGAGCCTGAGCTGGTGGTCACGGATATGGTGCCGGTCACCGCGGTGGCCGGGACGAGGAACGTCAACTGCGTTGGCGACGCTGAGGTAACGACCGCCGCGCGGCCGCCGAGAACGACGGCGTTCATGGCAGCGCTTGCGCCGAACGAGGTGCCGGTCAGCGTCACCGAGCTTCCGGTCGGTCCCTGCAGCGGAGATACCGACGTGATGGTGACCTCGCTGTTGGCGGCGCGATCGATCCGCAGGATGTTTCCGGTTGCGTCGTAATGATAGGCCGCCGAGTTGCCGGATGGGGCCACGACGCCGACCAGGCGATCGGCCGCATCGTACTGGTAGCGCACCGTGGCGGCGTCGGGCGCTGCCGCAAGGGCGATCGGCAGGTTTGTGGTCGTACCGGCCTGAATCAGCTGTGATGGAAACGCGCCGGTCTGATGTCCTGCGGCGAAAGCCTGGATGCTGTAGGTGCCGGGAGTCAGCTCCAGCGCGAAGGTGCCGTCGCGCGAGGTCACTGCCGTGCGGGAAGCGGTCGTGGAGGCCTGCGCAAACACGGCGGCACCTGCGATGGGGGCACCGTCCGGCAGGCGCGTGACGGTACCGGCCAGGACGCCGGTCGGCACCGAGAACGCGACGCCGTTGCTTGGCCTGCCGCCGACGCGCACCACGACAGGTCCGCTCGATACGTCGCGAGGCAGCACCACTGACACTGACCTGTCGGACCAGCTGGTGACGCTGGCGAGCAGGCCGTTGACGGTGACTGTGCTCGTTCCCTCCGTTGCACCAAAGGCGCTGCCGCTGACGATGACGAGTTGTCCGGCGTTGCCACTGGAAGGCGTGACGGCAGCGATGGCGGGCGCTGGCGACACCGTGAACGGCAGACCGTTGCTGCGGACGCCGAAGATATCGACCACAACGCTGCCGCTGGCGGCGGACTGCGGGACCGCGGCCACGACGCTGGTGGCGGTCCACGACTTCACGGAGGCGGTCGTGCCCGCGAAGCTCACGGTGCCAGTGGTGGAGAGGCTCGTGCCGGCAATCGTCACGAGGCTGCCCGGGACACCAGCGGTTGGTGTGAGGCTGGTGATCGCGGGTGGGCCCGTCACGGCGAACGCGGCGCCCGCGCTCGGCGTGCCGTTCACGACGACCACCACGGGACCGGTAGTGGCGAGTGCGGGAACGGCAAATGTGATGCGGTTGTCGTTCCAGCTGACCGGTGAGGCGGCAGCGCCACCGACAGTCACCGAACTGGCGCCCTGCTGCGTTTCGAAGCCGGCCCCGACCAGGGTCACCGTGGTGCCGGGAGCGCCGCTGGCCGGTTCAATCGAGTAGATCGCCGGCGCCTGCAGGGCGAAGGGAAAGCCAGCGCTCCGGGCGCCGCTCACCATCACGGTCACTGGTCCAGACGAAGCGGTGTACGGCACCGT
Organism: uncultured Acidobacteriota bacterium; assembly: GCA_963722395.1. Classification (GTDB taxonomy): domain Bacteria; phylum Acidobacteriota; class Vicinamibacteria; order Vicinamibacterales; family CAVVIG01; genus CAVVIG01. The sequence goes on from CAVRLS010000004.1 coordinate 1,044,740, forward strand.
GGCCTGGATGCTGGTTGGTGTCCAGGCCGTTGTCGCCGCCGCCGTGCCGTTGAACGAGAGGACGCTGGTGCTGGCGCTCGAGCCGAAGCGGCTGCCCGCGATGGTGACTGACGTGCCGGCTGGCGCCGTGGAAGGGGAGATGCTGCTGATCGTCGGTGGGAGCGGTACCGTGACGCGCGAGTCGTAGTTGCCGTTCAGTGCGCCTTCGACGTTGAGCTCCGCGCGCTGGGTGCGGGTGCCGGCCGCCGCGGTGACAGACACACCAACCCAGACGTACAGTCGATCGGTCGGGGCAATGGTGACCGCGCTGCTGGTGGAGCAGGTTACTGCCATCGCCGTCAGCGTGCTCGGGAGGGGTGTTGTGCCGGTGGCCTGGCAGAGCAGCAAACCCGTCGCGCCATTGAGACGGATGCGGACGCGGGGCAGCAGCGTCCCGAAGTTGCTGGTGCGCTTCATCCACAGGACGAACGAATACACCGCGCCACTGCCGATCGAGCCGATGACATTCGGGTCGTTCGCGGCTGTCTCGAACTCCCGCAGGATGTACTCGCCGACACCCTTGTTCTTCAGGTCGATAGTCTGCAGCGCTATGGCTGGTGCGTCAGGCGCGACCTGCTTCAGGAGCAGGAGTCCTGGTGTGACAGACGCTTCTCTGTGCAGGTGATAGACCGTGGGCTGCGCCGAGAGAAGTCGGCTGATGGAAAGAACTGTGAGGCAGGCCAGTATGGTGACAGTGAGGCCGCGAAACCTGTGAGGCACGCGGTGTGACATACGCGCATCACAACTGCAGCGCGCGCGCCAGCGTTCTGGGCCGTGGGCGAGACCCGAATGCGGCACTGGCCGTCAGGGTGCGGCAGCGACGACGAAGGGCAGCGCGGTCGCACAAAGGCCCGGAGGGCTTGCGGTTAGCGTGGCAGGGACGTTCGGCGGGGGTGCATGTCACGCGGCGCAAACAGCGCCCAGCAGTACGCGCGGCAGTTCGATTCCACGAGAAGTGCGGACCCGTCCGGAGGCGGTGCTACCCGCGGTTCACCGATATGGCGAACCAGCGCGCGCAGCGGAACGGAACCGGTGTGGGTTCCGGTGCAACTCGAACGACGTGGCCCGCGGCGGCCTGTATTGGGGGATACGGATCAGGCGTTGGACGAGCGTCGCGTTTCCATAGTGGGTTGCGCGCGTGCGAAGTGACTACGAGAACCTCAGAGCGATGTGGTCGGAGACGGCTCGCGACGCCGGATCTCTTGATACCTGGAACAGGGCTCTGGTCTACAACTATCTCGCGAGTGCCGCTGAGTTCACGGCGCCGCTCCTGAACAACCAAGGGAACGACGCCGAGAGCGCGGAGGATGCTCGCGCGTTCGCCAGGGACATGCGAACTCAGGACCTCCTGCGTCGCGGCTACGGGCTGACGGCAAAGGGGTCGAAGATTCTGGGGTTCGGATCAGTGAGTGGACTGGTGGCGGGGGCGTTTTTCGGCATCATCAGCCTCTTTTCGCAGGCCGGGGCAGCTGGTGAGAACGTCGACCTGATGCCGCTCGTGTGGAAGGCGCTCGGCACCGGCGGCGTCGTGGCGTACGTGGTCCGAGCGCTGGCAAGCGCTGGTCAAGCAGCGGGCTCAGCGCTTGGTGAAGCCTGGGAGCGGACGCTCGCTCGGCGGAGCCGGCCAAGCGTCTCATCACTGCCAACCTGGACGTACTTTCCTGTTCGCCAGTTTCACCACCCCGCACCCAAGCGAGCCGGCCCCGTCCCCGTTCACCTTCCCTCCTTCTTATTGACGCTGTGCTTGGGAGAGCGCCAGTGCGGGCGAATACGGTCGGGCAACACGACTCCCGATGGAGCCGTGTTGCGATGAACTATCTGCTCAGGCGATCGGAGCCGGCCACCTTGACCAGCTTGTTGTAGACGCCGAAGAGCAGGAACGGCGCAGCCCACTGGCCGATGAACAAGCTGCCGTGCTTCTTGCCGGTCGCCTGCAGCACCAACGCCACACCCATTGATGCGACGGCTGCCCACAGGTAGGTGTCCGACGGCAGCTTTGCCGTCTGCTCTTCGATGGTCTTCGCGACTGCTCCTTCGGAGTGCGACGCGGCGTCAGACTGCGCGGAAGTGGGACGTGCAAGGGAGGGTGTCGACATGGTCAGTTCTCCATATGGATGTGGATAGTGCGGCACGACGAGCGTGCTGCGGAACGGTGCAAGACATAGGTCCTTGCATGGATGCCGCCATCTGTGATCAACTCTTGCGGCCTGGTTGCCTCGCCTGTTCGGCATCGTCCGCCACCGTTGTGGTGTCGTAGCCGGTCTGCTGGTCGGGGGCGCTGTCGTCGTTCTTCCCTTCGAACGACACCTCTCCGGTCACGAACCGCGGATCAGTTCCCGGGCTGTGCGGTCCGATGGCACCGGTGGGCGAGGTGCCATCTGCTGGCGACGTCTCAGCCTTGTTGTCGCGTGTTTTCATGCGACGCGCGACTGCACGCCGCGTTCCGCCCAACAGGCTGAGTCTGGTTGGAGGTGCCGAGCTCAGCGAGCGCAGCCGCAGGGGCTGGCCGAGCGGTTCGCGGCGGATGGCCAGGTGACCCGGGTGGAATGCAGTGGAGCGGGCTACGGGAATCGAACCCGTCTAGCTGGCTTGGGAAGCCAGAGCATTACCACTATGCTAAGCCCGCGAATCGGAGGGAGCACCCTCTGCTCGAGCGTGGTGCGCACGCCATCTGGCGGGCGGCGCGAGACCGGAATTGTACCAGAGCTCGCGCATCGTACACTGCCTTTAGCACAGCGCGAAAGCGGAAGCCGGGCCTGAGCGGAGCCCAGGGCCCAGCGCCAACCGCCTGTCGCCTACGACCTGATGAGCCCCAGCACTTCGTCGCGCTTCGGCGGCCATCAGCTCGGGCGTCTCGCCTCGAGGTTCAGGCGCAGCAGCGGCTCGGTGTTCGAGGCGCGCACGTTGAAGTGCCAGTCGGCGTACTCGACCGAGATGCCATCGAGCGTGTACTGGCTGCCCGTCGGCATACTTCGCCGCGATCTCGTCGAGCTTGGCCGGCACGGCGTCCATGCTCGCCAGCTTGGTGTTGATCTCGCCGGAGATGAAGTAGCGTCGCGCGCAGCGGCTCGAGCAGATCGCTGCAGGCTCTGGCCCTTCTTCGACATCAGCTCGAGGATCAGCAGCGCCGGAATGAAGCCGTTGTCGGCGTAGAAGTTGTCGCGGAAGTAGTAGTGGCCGGTGACCTCGCCGCCGAAGATGGCGTTGGTCTCGCGCATGCGCCGCTTGAAGAACGCGTGGCCGACGCGGTTCATCAGCGACGTGCCGCCGTAGCGCGGCGACGACATCCTGGACCGCGTAGCTGGCGCGCAGGTCGTAGATGATCGTCGCGCCGGGATGCTTCAGCAGGAACGCCTCGGCGAGCAGCGCGGTGATGAAGTCGCCGGAGATGAACTCGCCGGTGCCGTCGATGAAGAAGCAGCGATCGGCGTCGCCGTCCCAGGCGATGCCGATGTCGGCCTTCTCGGCGATCACCCGCTCGACGATGTCGATGGCGGTTTTCTTCGATGAGCGGATTCGCCTCGTGGTTCGGAAAGCGGCCGTCGATCTCGAAGCACAGCCGCGTCGTCTGGCACGGCAGTCGATCGAACAGCTGCGGCGCGACCAGCCCGCCCATGCCGCTGCCGGCGTCGAGCACGACGTTGAACGGCTTGATGATCGACGGGATCGATGAAGCCCATCACGTGCTCGATGTAGCGCGTCGAGCGCATCCCGTGCGTGACCGGCCGCGCACGCGCCGCCGGCGGCGGCATCTGGCCGCGGCGATCATGTCGCGGATGTCCGAGATGCCTTCGTCGCCGCTCAGCGGAAACGCCTCGCGCCGCACCATCTTCATGCCGTTGTACTGCTTCGGATTGTGCGAGGCCGTCACCATCACGCCGCCGTCGTGGCCGTCCGCGGGCGACCGCGAAGTAGAGCATGTCGGTCGCGATCATGCCGTAGTCGACGACGTCGGCGCCCTGCGAGGTCGCGCCGTCGATGAACGCCGCCGCGACCGACGGGGACGAGAGCCGCATGTCGCGGCCGACGGCGATGCGCTTGGCCTTCAGGTAGGCGACGAACGCGGCGCCGATGGCGCGGGCCGCCTCTTCGTTCACCTGATCGGGATAGGTGCCGCGAACGTCGTAGGCCTTGAAGATGTCGGGGTTGAGCGCAAGTGGACATGGACGCTCCTGCGGGACTGATGACAGTCCGCTTACAGACGACTGAAGTCGGTGACGACCGACTTGTCGCCGAGCACGACGCCGTCCTCGACGGAGGCGTTGCGCCCGATGTGGCAGTGACGGCCGAGGATCGAGCGGCGCACGACCGCCTCCTGGCTGACGCGCGTGTTGGCCCAGAGGATCGAACGCTCGATCGTCGCGTGTTCCTCGATGTGGCACTGCCGGCCGATGACGCTGTAGGCCCGATCCGCGCGCCGGCCTTGACCACCGCGCCTTCGTCGATGAAGCAGGGGCCTCGAGGATGGCGCCGTCCTCGACCCGCGCGTCCGGCGACACCCAGGTCTGTGCCGGGCGCGTTCGCGAACGGCGGCGCCTGACAGCGGCCGTCCATGATGTCGCGATGCACCTGCGTGTACTTCTCCGGCGTGCCGATGTCGATCCAGTAGCCGCGGTAGACGTAGGCGACGAACGTCTCACCGCGCTCGATCAGCGACGGGAAGAAGCTGCGCTCGATCGACCAGGGTGTCCTTTGGGAATGCGATCGAAGGTGTCGGGCTCGAGCACGTAGATGCCGGCGTTGATCGTGTCGCAGGTGATCTCGTCGGCCTTCGGCTTCTCGAGAAACGGCGTGATGCGTCCATCGGCGTCGGTCTCGACCAGTCCGTAGGCGGTCGGATTCTCGACCGGCGTCAGCACGATCGTCGCCTTGGCCTTGCGTTCGCGATGCAGCGGAAGCACGGCGCGCGAGATCGACCTCGGTCAGCACGTCGCCGTTGAACACGACCACCGACTCGTGCAGCGACTCGCCGGCGTAGCGCACCGCGCCGCCGGTGCCGAGCGGCGCCGGCTCGACGACGTAGCGGATGTTCAGCCCTGCGTCGCTGCCGTCGCCGAAGATCTCTTCGATTCGGCGCGGCTGGTAGTTGAGGCTGAGAATGACCTCGTCGATCTCCGGAACCTGCTTCAGCAGGTCGAGCTGGTAGTGCAGAAATGGCCGCTCGAAGATCGGAACGATCGGCTTCGGCGTATGAATCGTGAGTGGTCGGAGGCGCGTGCCCTTGCCCCCTGCGAGCATGATCGCCTTCATAGGCAACCAGCGATGTTATCATGGCCCGACTCGCCGACATGAACCTGCCGAACTCGCTGTCGGTCACGCGGATCTTCCTGGTGCCGCTGCTCGTCGTCGTGCTGCTCACCAAGTTCGAGGGGCGCATGATCTTCGGGGTCCGCAAGGAGCTCGTCGGGGCCGCGATCTTCGGCCTCGCGTCGCTCACCGACTGGCTCGACGGCTACCTCGCCCGACGCCGCAACCAGATCACCGCCGCTCGGTCAGTTCATCGATCCGTTCGCCGACAAGCTGCTCACCATCGCCGCATTCATCTCGCTCGTGCAGATGGACCTGGCGCCGGCCTGGATGGTGGCGATCATCATCGGCCGCGAATTCGCGGTGACGGCGCTGCGCACGCTGGCGCACGCGCGCGGCGCGGCGATGCCGGCGTCGTCGCTCGGCAAGATCAAGATGGTGACGCAGGTGGTCGCGATTCTCGCGCTGATCCTCGGGAAGGATCACCTGCAAGGCTTCGTCGTCATCGGCCAGATCGCGCTGTGGGTGGTGGTGCGTGACGGCGCTCGTCTCGGCCGCCGACTACTTCCGCCGCTTCGGATCCGCTGTTACCGACGCTGACGACCGATGCGCCGGCCTGAAGGCGCGGACGCGCAAGGTCCGCAGCGTCGCACTGAGGGCGGACCTCGGGATGGCGGTGTCACGGCAGCCGTCGCGGCGACGGGGTGCGCGGCACGGCGCGCCGTTCTTCAGCGTCGTCGATCCGCTTCCGCGCCTCTTCGAGGTGCTCGCTCTGCTCGAACTCGCGCACCAGCTTCTCGAAGAGCGGCAGCGCCTCGGCCTGGCGGTTCAGCCTTCATGAGCGACTCGCCCAGGTAGAAGTAGGCGCCGTCGCGGCCGGTGAATCGGGATCGTCCTTCAGCAGATCGCGCTGAGCCGATCGATCGCGCCCGGATACCAGCGGATCCGGTAGTAGAAGCGGCCCGACCTCGAACTCCGACGTCGCTCAGCCGATCTTGGCTTCGCGCAGGCGACTTGCGCACCTCGGCATCAGCGCGCTGTTCGGGATAGCGCACGAGGAAGGTTTCGAACTCGCGGATGGCGTCGCGCGTTTCGGTCTGATCGCGCTGCGGCGATCGCATCTGCCGGAAGTGCGCCATGCCCAGCTTGTACTGCGCGTAGTCGGCGCGTGGATGCGTCGGGTAGAACGACAGGAACTCCTGGAACTCGGCGATGGCGAGGACCAGCGCTTCGGGCGAGCCTTCACCAAGATAGGTGTCGCCGATGCCGAGCTTGGCGTCCGGCCGAAGCGGGCTCTGTGTGTAGGTTTCGGTGACCTGCTTGAAGAACTCCCGCGCGGTCAGCCACTTCTTGTTCTCCAGCTGCTTCGTGCCGCGGTCGAACAGAAAGCGATCGGGCTGAGTCGTGCCCGGCGGCACCGTACCGCGGCCGCCGGCGGCGCACGACGCCGCCAGCAGCGTCAGGCCGACACAGACGAGCCGCGAGCGCCGAGCACGTTCGAATCAGCTGTGGTCATGATCCAGGATTCCGCTGCAGCCACTGATATTCCGCGGCGAGGCCACTGCTCCGAGTCCGTACGTGCGGGCGCGAAGCCGAGGTCGGCTCGCGCCAGCTCGGTGTCCGCGTAGGTGTGCCGCATGTCGCCCTTCTGTGCCGGCCTCGCGCACGATGACCGGCTGACGCCCGGTGACACGCCCGATGATGCTCGAGCACCTGGTTGAACGACACGCGCGATCCGCCCCCAATATTGTACACACGCCCCGGAACGCCCCGTTCGGCGCGCCGCGATGTTCGCCGTCGACGATGTCCTCGACGAACGTGAAGTCGCGGGTCTGTTCGCCGTCGCCGAACACCGCGATCGGGCGTCCCCGTCGAGCGTCGCCCGCAGGAACTTGTGGAACCCCATGTCGGGCCGCTGCCGCGGACCGTAGACCGTGAAGTAGCGCAGCGACACGGTCGGCACGCCGTAAGTTGACGAAATACAGGTAGCAGAGCTGTTCCGCCGCCAGCTTGCTCACCCCGTAGGGCGACACCGGCTGCGGCAGGGCAGTCTTCGCGCATCGGCATCGCGACCATTGTCGCCGTAGACCGACGAGCTCGACGCATAGACGAGCCGTTCGATCGGCCTGTCCCGACGCACGCCTCGAGCAGCACCTGCGTCGCTTCGATGTTGTTGACCGTATAGACGTCGAAATCGCGTCCCCAGCTCTTGCGCACGCCGGCCTGGGCCGCCAGGTGGAACACATGGGTGCGATCGCCGAGCAGCCGGCCGAGCTCAGCGTCCTGGATCCGGCTCTCGACGAACCGGAAATTCGGGGCGGTCCGCAGGACCGCCAGGTTGCGCTCCTTGACCTCACGCGGGTAGTAGTCGGTGAAGCAGTCGATGCCGACGACATCGGCTCCCCGGCGCGAACCAGCCGCTCGGCCAGCGTCGATCCGATGAACCCGGCGACGCCGGTGACGAATGCCTTCATGACTCTCGCGTGAAGATGGCGCGGACGCGCTCGCAGGCAACCGTCTCGGCTTCCCCTGCGGATCGAGTGACGCATGCACGGTGTGGCCGCTCGGCCAGCAGGGCCGCGTCTGCCGGCACGCACTCACGTCATAGTCGAACCGGACCCGCACCGGCGACAACAGCGTCCCGCTCGTCAGGATCTCGAGCTCGTCGTCGTAGCGCGCCGACTGCCGGTAGTCGCAGTGGCCTCGACGACCGGCAGCACGAAGCCCTCGGCTTCCATGTCGCGGTAGCTCCAGCCGGCGTGCCGCAGCCAGTCGGTGCGCGCCACCTCGAACCAGACCAGGTAGTTGGCGTAGTAGACGACGCCCATCTTGTCGGTTTCGGCGTAGCGGACCCGCACGCGCGAGGGCGACGGCAGGAAGCTCACCGGCGCGCCGTGCCCGCGACAGCACGCCGTTGGCGAGCGCCTTCAGGTCGCGCGTCGCCCGCTCAGGATCGGGCGTGCCGAAGATCGGCGTGCCGGCCACGAGGATCCGTGCGCCGGCCTCGACGACCCGGGCTGCCGTCATCATGTCGATGCCGCCGTCGATCTCGATTCGGCGCCGCTGATTTCCCGACGCGGTCGAGCAGCGCGCGCACGGCGCGCGATCTTCTCGACGCTGCGCGGAATGAACGACTGGCCGCCGAAGCCGGGGTTCACCGACATCACCAGGACGAAGTCGACGTCGGCCGCGATCTCCTCGAGCGCGCCGACCGGCGTCGACGGATTGAGCACGACTCCCGCCTTCGCGCCGAGCGCCTTGATGGCGTGGATGGTCCGGTGCAGGTGCGGCAGCACCTCGACGTGGACCGAGATCATCGCGGCCCCGGCCGCGGCGAACGCCTCGATGTAGCGGTCGGGGTCCGCGATCATCAGGTGCACGTCGAGCGGACGCGCTGACCACTCGCTTCAGCGCCTGCACCACCGGCGGACCGATGGTGATGTTCGGTACGAAGTGCCCGTCCATCACGTCGACGTGGATCGAGATCGGCGCCGCCGCGTTCGACGGTCGCCACGGCGTCGCCGAGGGCCGCAAAGTCGGCGGAGAGGATCGACGGGGCGATCTGGACGCTCACCTGCTCACCTCGATCGAAATCGGTTCACCGGGCGCAATCTGGAAACCAGCCTGTGGACTCTGGCGCAGCACGATGCCCGCGGCGACGCCCGGATACGGGGTCGACCCGACCACCGCCACGCGGAAGCCGTGCCCGCGCAGGAACGTCGGCGGCCCGCTCACCGTTGACGCCGATCAGGTCGGGCATCACGTAGTTGGTCGACCTGCTCGGCTCGGTTCACCAGCAGCGACACCTGCGCCCCCGGCGTGTTCGGCGGCGGGTCCTGCGCGACGATGACGTCCGAGCCGAAGGACGCGGAGCGGATCTCGGACACCGTGGCGTGCATCGAGGCCGTCCTGCGTCAGCCGCATCTGCGCCGTCCGTTCGGTCTCGCCGGTCAGCTCGGGCACGATGGCGGCACGCGGACCGGCGCTGAGCCAGACGCGGACGCTGCGCTGCTGCACGCGAGATGGTGCCGGCGGCGGATCCTGCGCGAGCACCCGGCCGGCGGGAATCTTCGGATCGGGCCGGCGGGTGTCGTCGAGCCTGCACGGCCAGGCCGACTTCGCCGGCAACGGCGGTCGCCTCGTTTGCAGTGCGGTTGATCGAGATCGGGAACCTGGACCTCGCGGGCCGCAGCGCCACCCGCATCGGCGCGGCCGCAAAGACGACGTAGGTGGCGATCAGCGCACCGACGAGCACCAGCAGCTTGCCCGCGCTCCACACGCGGGATCGGAAGGGCATGGACGGCAAAAGCGTACTACAACTGCCCGTCGCGCTCGAAGACCGCCCCGAAGAACAACTCGAGCCCGTGCCGGTCGGGTTCTGTCCGGAGGTGGCCTCGGGCATCGACCAATTCGGCTGACAGCACTGGATGCGCAGGCGGTGGCCGGCACCGGCCGGAAGCCCGGCATCGATGCCAGGAAGGCCGCTGCCACTTCCTCGTTCTCCTCGGGTTCACTCGAGCAGGTGGCGTAGACCAGCCGCCCACCGGGCGGACCATCGCCGCGGCATTGGCCAGCATCGCCTGCTGCGCCGCCGCCAGCCCGGGGAGGTCGCCAGCGCTGCGCCGCCAACGGATGTCCGGATCGCGGCGCAAGGTGCCGAGCCCCGAGCACGGAGCGTCGACGATGACGGTGGAGAAGTCCGGGAGGAAGGGGAGCGGCTTCGTCACGTCGGTCTGCACCAGTCGCACGTTCAGGGCGCCGGACGCGTCGACGGTCCGCCGTAGCAGCGCCATGCGGCGTTCGCGCACGTCGCACGCGATCAGCCGTTCGCCCACCCCGAGGGTCATCGCAATCGCCGTGGCCTTGCCGCCCGGCGAGGCGCAGGTGTCGAGCACCAGCCGGCCGGGTTCGACGCCCGCCAGCAGCGCCACGAGTTGCGACGCTTCGTCCTGCATCACGAACTCGCCGCGCGGCGCCTCCTCGCGCAGGCTCCCCTTGTCGAGCACGATGCCGTCAGGAGCGAAACGCGCCGCGTGCGCCAGGACCCCGACCTCGGCCAGCCGGGTCAGCAGTTCGTCGCGCGTGATCCGCAACGGGTTGGCGCGGATGGTGAGCGGCGCCGGCTCGTTGTTGAAGAGCATCCATGCTTCGGCGCGTTCGAAGCCGACGCGGTCGAACCAGCGCTCCGCCAGCCAGCGCGGATGCGACACCGTGAGGCTGAGGTAGTCGATTGCCGCGTTGCGGTCCGACGGCGTCTGCGGGTCGTGGCGGCAGCGGCAAGGCGCGCCGGCTGCGCGACACAGTGCGCAGGACGGCATTCACGAAGCCGGTGGCGCTCTTCTTCCCGGCCCGCTTGGTCAGGTCCACCCATCGTCCACGACCGCGGAGGCCGGCACGCGCGTGAGGTGGAGCAACTGGTAGATGCTGAGGCGGAGGATGTCGACGACTTCCGAGTCGAGCTTCCCGATGGAGCGCTTCGCGTAGTGCGCAATGAGATGGTCGACCGTGGCGCGCCACCGGATGGTGCCGGTCGCGATGTCGGTGGCGAGCGCGCGGTCGCGTTCGTCCTTCAGTTCATCCCGTACGGCGGCCACAGCCCCCGGGAGATCGGAGCGTCCGTCCGACAGCCGCCGCAGGATGTCGTAGGCGGCGACGCGCGCGGGCGAGATCATGGCTGCGCCGTGAAGCGCAGGCCTGGCGCGAGCTTGCGCCCGGCGAGGAAGTCGCGGGTACGGCTGGCCCGGCGCCCTTCGGCCTGCAGTTCGGTGACAAGCAGGGTGCCCGCACCGGTTGCGATGCGCAGCTCGTCGCCGTGCGCCGCGACAATCGTGCCGGGCTCGGCAGGCACGTCCCCGGCCGACCAGGTCGAGCGGCGGAGAATCAGGCGCTGACCATCGATGTAGGTGAACGCGAGCGGCCACGGATGCAAGCCGCGAATCTGGTTGTGGATCGACGTTGCGGACTGAGCCCAATCGATCACCCCGTCGTCCTTCGTGAGGCGGTGTGCGTAGGTGACCAGCGACTCGTCCTGCGAAGCCTCTTCGATCGACCCGAGCGCCATGCGGTCGAGCGTCTGCACGAGCAGGGCGGCGCCCAGCGCGCCGAGGTCGCGTTCCACCTCTTCGCTCGTATCGTCGGGACCGATCGGCCGTTCCACCGTGGCGAGCATCGCGCCGGCGTCGAGCGCCTTCACGACGCGCATGATCGTGACGCCGGTCTTCGCGTCGCCGGCAACAACCGCGCGGTGCACCGGGGCCGCGCCGCGCCAGCGCGGGAGCAGCGACGCATGCACGTTGATCATGCCGAGACGCGGGATGTCGAGCACCGCCTGCGAGAGGATCTTGCCGTAGGCGGCGACGACGCCGATGTCGGCGCCGAGCGTACGCATCTGCGCCAGCACGTCCGGGTCCTTCAAAGTTGGCGGCTGCAGCGTCGGCAGACCGCGCTCACTGGCCTGCGCCTTCACCGGTGCGTCCGACTCCTTCTGGCCTCGCCCGCGCGGCTTGTCCGGCTGCGTCACGACGCCGACGACCGTGTGCGACGAGGCGAGGATGGCGTCGAGCGTCGGCACGGCGAACCGCGGCGTGCCGAAGAAGAGCACCTTCAAGCCGGCAGCACTCACCATTTACCGGCCTTCGCCAGCTTCTTGATCTTGCGCACGATCAGGTCGCGCTTGATTCCGCGCAGACGATCGACGAACAGGGTGCCGTCGAGATGATCCATCTCGTGCTGAAAGGCACGCGCCAGCAATCCGGTGCCCTCGAGCTGAATCGGGTTCCACTCGCGGTCGAGCCCCTTCACGACAGCGCGCTGCGGCCGGACCACAGTGGCTTCGAAGCCGGGCACGCTCAGGCACCCCTCCTCTTCGAGCTGCATCCCTTCTCGCTCGACGAACTCCGGATTGATCATGGTGACCAGTCCCTGCGGGTCGCGGCCGATTGACAGGTCGATGACGAAGATGCGCAGCGGCACGCCCACCTGCGGCGCGGCCAGCCCGATGCCGGGCGCCGCGTACATGGTCTTCACCATGTCGGTCGAGGAGCTGGTCGATCTCCGGCGTCAGCTCCGCCACGGGGTGTGCGGGCTGATGCAGGACGCTGGCGCCGTAGCGCATGAGAGGCCGAATCATGTAATCGTCAGTCAGCTAGTCGCAAGGGGCAAGGCGCACGTCGTTGGTCAGTTGCAGGAGCACGTCGCTGCGCGCATGTCGTCAGTCGTGCACGAAGCGCGCGGTGGTGCGGGCGCGGTAGTGCTCGAGGTTCGAAAGGATCTCGGGCATCGAGTCGCCGCCGAATTTCTCGAGGGCGGCCTCGGCGAGGACGATCGCGACCATTGCTTCGCCGACGACCCCCGCGGCCGTGACGGCGCAGGTGTCGCTGCGTTCGATGGCGGCCGGGCTGACAGCCAGCGTGTTCAGGTCGACCGATCGGAGCGGCTTCATCAGCGTCGCAATCGGCTTCATGTAGCCGGTCACACGCAAGTCTTCGCCGTTGGTGATGCCGGCTTCGAGACCGCCGGCGTTGTTGGTCGGACGGGTGACCGGCACCTCGGGGTGGGTGGTGGCGCCCGACAGCGGCACGATTTCGTCGTGGATCTGCGATCCGGGCAGGTCGGCGACGCGCGGTCCGATGCCGATGCCAACGCCCTTGATTGCCTGGATGGACATCAGCGCCTGCGCCAGCCGGCCGTCGAGCTTGCGGTCCCACTGCACGTGGCTGCCGAGACCGATCGGGAGGCCACGCACGATGACCTCGAAGCTGCCGCCGACCGTGTCGCCGGCGTCCTTGGTCGCGTCGATGACGCGCTTCATCTCCTGCTCGACCTCGTGGCTGACGCAGTGCAGTTCGGAACTCGTTGGAATGGCGAGCACATCGTCGAACGTGACGGCCAGCGGATTGCCGATAGACGCCGACCCGATGTTGACGACGTGCGAGACGATGCGGATGCCGAGCCGCTCGAGGAACTGCTTGCAGATGGCGCCCACCGCGACGCGCGAGGCTGTTTCGCGAGCGCTGGCGCGCTCGAGCACGTTGCGGATGTCGGTGTGGTCGTACTTGACGACGCCGGCGAGATCGACATGGCCGGGCCGCGGCCGCGTCACTGCCGGGCGATCGTGGCCGGGCGTCTCGTCGGTCGGCGGCGCTTCGACGGCCATCGTCCGCTGCCAGTTCTCCCAGTCCTTGTTCGGGATCATCAGCGAGATCGGCGCGCCGGTCGTGACCCCGTGGCGGACGCCGCTGATGGCGTCGGCGCGATCGGTTTCGATGACCATGCGACGACCGCGACCATACCCGCCCTGACGCCGCCGGAGCTCGCCGGTGAGCGCGGTGAAGTCGATGGTGAGCCCGGACGGAATGCCTTCGAGGATGGTGATGAGGGCGCGTCCGTGGGACTCGCCGGCAGTGAGAAATCGCAGCATCTGGGCGATATTCTATCCGAAAAAACTGCCTCGCCCTGAGCGCGGACCTGCGTGATCGGGCCTGAAACAGCTGGGCGGTGATCTTGCACTTGTGCCTCGCCGCAGGGGGAATACGTGCAAGTCATCGCCGATCGGTTTGCCATCGACGACCGCGGGAACGCGGTCGATCTCGCCACGGGCGAGCGGGTATCCATCGTGGTGTCGGCCGCAGGAGGGCCGACCGAGCAGGCGCGCTGGGCCGAGCGCTGCAGCTGGTTCGCGCGAGTCGCGCACCCGTCCCTCGCCCAGTTGATCGACTATGGCGGACTGGCCGAGACGCAGCGCTTCGAAGCCTGGGCCGCGCAGCCGAAGTGGCCCGGCGCCGCGGCTGCGGCGGAGCAGGCGCTGACACGCGCCGCTCGATTCCTGCTGGCCAACGATCGCTCACCAGGCGTGCGAACAGCTGCATCGGTTGGTTGTCGCGCGGCGCGAGCGGTGATGATGCCCGACGCCTCCGCCGGCCTGCCCATCGACACTCCGGACACCAGCGAGACGGACGCCGATCCGGCGCTGCTCGGCGTCCTGCGTCAGGACGATCGACGACTGGCCGCGCTCGCTGACATCTTCAACAACGATGTGTCCCATCGCCTTCCGGCGCTGGCGCTCTGGGCCCCTGAGGGTGGGGGGATGCTCTGGGCAATCCGCACGCTGGCGCGTCACGCACGGCTGGCGGGGTACGTTCCGGTGACCACCGCCTTGCGCGGCGATGCCGTCCGCAGGCTGCTGCACGGCCGGACGCTGGCGCTGTTCGCGCACGACGATGTCGAGGGTGGATGGCGAGCGGTGCTCGACGTGGCACTCGAAAGCAGCCGGCCGCACATCGTCATCTTCGCGGGGGTCTCACCCGTGCGCCGTGTGCACACCGTGCCGCTCGAACGCCTCAGGGCCGACGCGCTGCAGGCGTCGGTGTGTCCGGCGGCGGTCTCTGCGAAACAGCGCAAGGTGGTGGCAACCGCGGCGCGGCGGTCGCAGGGGCTGACCGGACGATTCGAACAGCTGTTGTTCGGGCATGCGGCAACTCATATGCTCCCCGGCGGTGTGAGCCGGCAAGGCTCGAACGACGTCCACCGCGGAGCGCGAGCGGCTGAGCAGGCTGAAACGCTGGACGAGGCGCATGGCAGCGCGAACAGGTCCGACGCGTCGGCGCGCCGATGGCCGGCTCCCGGTGAGGTGGCACGCCTGCGACGTCAGCTCGACGCCGCCCGCGCGGAGTTGCGGCGCGGACGGTGTCAACCCGGCGAACGCTCGGCGCGGCAGGCGATGCACGGATTCGCGAGACGGGGGGAGTGGCTCGGCGCCTTGCAAGGCGCGCTTTGCCTGCTCGATTCGCTGCTGCGGCGGGGCCGAGTGGCCGATGCGGAGCCGCTGCTCGACGACGCTCGACGGTGGGGCGGCCTGAGCCGCGACCTGCCAGGGCTCCAGCGTCTTGCGGTGCTGCGTGGGGAACTGCTCATTGCCACCGGACGTCTGCCGGCGGCCGAACTGCTGCTCGAAACCACGCTCGCGTCAACGCAGAGCGCCGGCCCGCACTCGGCACTCGACGCGGCCCTGGCACTCGCATCGTGCCTCTACTGGCAGGGGCGGTACCGCGACGCCTGGCATCGGCTGGTGGTGCTCGATGCCGAGCCGGACCTGGCCGTCTCCGCTCGTGTGCGCGTCGACATCGCAAAGAGTCAGGTGTCGATCGGACGCGGCCGTGTGGCCGACGCCGTCGCGGACGCAGCCCGCGCGCGCGACACCGCGCTGTCACTGGCGGACCCTGAACTGTGCGCGCTGGCGTGTCACGCCAGCGCGTCGGCGCTGCTGGCTGCGGGCGACGAAGCACAGGCGGACGCGGCGGCGCTCGCCGCACTTGGGCATGCGCGCGCGGCGCATGCGCCGGTGGTGGCCCTCTCGGTGCGGGTAATGCGCGCTGAAATCGCCAGAAGGCGAGGGGAACGCGCACCCGCGCAGTTGCTGCTGGCGCGGGTATCGCGGGTGGCGCTCCGCAGGGTGCCGGCGCTGCTTGCGGCACAGTTCGAACTGCTGCGCGATCTGCTCACGGCGCCGGACGCGGTGGCCGCCGCGGAGCAGCGCGCCGATCGCACGGGCCTGGCCGCGCTGCGTCTGTTCGCACCGGCGGGGCGCGTGGAGTCGCTGCACCCGGCTCCGGATGCGGACGAGATCGTCGAACTGCTGCGCTGCTGCCAGGCGGCGGATGAAGACTCCTCGGTGCTGGTGGCGGTGTGTGGGCGGTTGCGGGCGCGGTTACGGGCATCTGGCGCTGCGTTCTTCGCCCTTGAGGACGGAGCCCTGGCATGGGTGGCTGGCGACGGGGCTCGGCCCGATGCCGCCAGCGCGCAGCGCGTGCTCACGGCCGGGCAGCTGGTGCTGCCGCATCACGGCGGCGAGCGTGTCGAGGCGGGGGTGCCGGTACGCTACGCGGGTCAGGTGGTCGGTGTGCTGATGTCGGCATGGCCCTCGGCGTCCTCCTGGCATCCGTCGGAGGTCGCGTTGTTGCTATCGACCGGCGCCACAGCCGCGGGACCGGCCCTGAGCGGGGTGGTGGCGCGACGGCAGACCGAGCGCGCGCCGCGAGCGTCGGAACTGCTCGGTGTCTCGATCGCCATGGCCAATGTCCGTTCCGCCATCGAGCGGGCGGCGTCGGCGCCGTTCGCTGTGCTTGTCGAGGGCGAAAGTGGCTCTGGCAAGGAACTCGTGGCGCGGCAGCTACACAGGCGCGGCATCCGGCGCGATCGACCGTTCTGCACGCTGAACTGCGCGGCGCTTCCGGAAGACCTGATCGAGTCGGAGCTGTTCGGGCACGCACGGGGCGCGTTCACAGGCGCAGCTGTCGAGCGACGTGGCGTGTTCGAGGAGGCGCACAGCGGCACGCTGTTTCTCGACGAGGTGGGCGAACTGTCGGCGCGGGCGCAGGCCAAGCTGCTGCGGGCCATCCAGGAAGGTGAGATCCGTCGCGTTGGGGAGAATATCAGCCGCCACGTCGATGTTCGCCTGATCACCGCCACCAATCGCAACCTGCGCGATGAGGTGACGGCCGGCCGATTCAGGCTCGACCTGCTCTATCGCCTCGACGTCGTGCGCATCGGGCTGCCACCGCTGCGCGATCGGCGCGACGACATCGTCGTGCTGGCTGAGGTGTTCTGGCGGGACGCTGCCGAGCGCGTCGCCAGCCGTGCCACCCTGGCGCAGGCGACGCTGGCCGCACTCGCACGCTACGACTGGCCGGGGAACATCCGCGAACTACAGAACGTGCTCGCCTCGCTCGCGGTCCGCTCGCCCAAGCGCGGTGTCATCCCGCCGTCCGCCCTGCCGGCGCATTTCGGGCCCGTGCCGTCCGCAGCGGCTTTCCGCCTCGAGACTGCACGGCGGACGTTCGACCGCTCGTTCATCCAGGCTGCCCTGGTGCGGGCAGCCGGCCATCGGTCGCGTGCTGCCGAGGAACTCGGTGTGTCACGTCAGGGGCTGGCGAAGCTGATGGCGAGGCTCGACATCGAGGAGGATGCGGTGGGGTAGGGATGGGGAGTGCGGGAAAGGCAGGAGGGACAGACGCTTGTCCCGACCTGCCCGACCCGTTACCGCTTCAGCCGTGGAACGAACTTCGTCAGGCCCTGGATGGGACCGACTTCGCCGGCGTAGACGTTGCCCTGCGCGTCGGCGGTCACGCCCTCGCCCATCGAGCCGAAGCCGCCCATGCCGGATGCCTGCTTCGACACATGTTCGGGCACGAAGTACCACACCTCGCCTGTCTTCGCGCTGCCGACGCGGAGCCCCTTGCGCCAGCCCGGGTTGAAGTTGTCGTCAGACTCGGAGTCGATTGCGTAGAGCGTATCGTCCGCAGCGATGTGAATGCCGCTGATGCGGCTGAACTGATACCAGGTGTCGAGGTGCTTGCCCTCCTGGTCGAAGATCTGGATGCGGCGGTTGCCGCGGTCGGCAACGAACAGGCGATTTTGGGAGTCGAACGCCAGCGAATGCGGTCCGCGGAACTGGCTCGGGCCGTAGCCGTAGCTGCCGAAGCTCTTGATGAACTTGCCATCAGGCGAGAACTTTGAAATGCGGCCCACCGCCTCCGGTGTCGGCGCGTCAACGAATTGTGCGCTGTGCGACTCGGACACATAGATGCTGCCGTCCGGTCCCACGACCACGTCGTTCGGTTCGGTGAACGCCTCGGGCGGCGCGCCGGTCTTGCCGCCGGTGCCCAGCACCAGCAGGACCTTGCCCTCGGGGCTGAACTTGGTGACGGTGTTGCCCTTGTTTGCCCAGTCCGGGAACTTCTTCAGTTCATCGGCATTCGGGACGCGCGCGTCGACGACCCAGACGTTCCCCTGCTTGTCGACGTCCATACCGTGCGGCCAGAGAATCTGGCCGGCGCCGAACATCTTCAGGATGTTGCCGTTCGCGTCGAACTTGATGATCGGGTCGACCGTGGAACCGGCGCACGAGTTGCTGCCGCAACGGTCGGCGGCCCAGACACTCTTGCCGTCGGGGTCGATGTCGACCGCGCTTACCGAGCCCCACTTGCGGCCGTTCGGCAGCGGTCCGAAGTTGCGAACCGTCTCGTAGGGGTTCGGCAGGAAGTTGACGGGCTTGACGGCCGAGTGCTCGGGCGGCGCGGTGGCGCCGCGCGGCTTCGCTGCTGGAGCGGCGGGCGCCTGTGGCGAGTTCTGTGCCGAGAGAGATACGACCATGGCGACGGCGGTGGCCACCGTGCCGGCGATGACGAACGATTGTTTCATCTTGCACCTCTGAGAAAGCGGAAACGGCCAAGGAGACTGAACTGGATTGTCGCACGGCCGGCTCGCCGTGTTGCCACGCCCTCCCTCCTCCCATTTGACAGCCCTCTCGCGCGGGGTCATCATTCGCCCGCCTGTCACCTGCCGTGACGGCGGAGGTTCCGATGTCCCTCGATCCCTTGCGGGCTGCCTGCGTCGTGCTGGCGGCCGGACTGTTGGTCAGTAGTTGCTCGTCGCCCGCCCAGGTCGAAGCCACAGCGCCGGCGTCGCTCGACGAGGTGGCGCGGCAGTCGCTTGCGGTCATCGACGGCACGCTCACCCTGCCTGGGCTGAAGACGCCGGTCGAGATCATCCGCGACCGGCAGGGCATTCCGCACATCTTCGCGACGAATGACGACGACCTGTTCTTCGCGCAGGGCTACGTTATGGCGCAGGATCGGCTGTGGCAGCTCGAGATGTGGCGCCGCTGGCATGAAGGGCGTCTCGCCGAGGTGTTCGGGCCGAAAGCCGTCGACTACGACGCGCGCACGCGGCTGATGATGTTCCGCGGACCGTGGGACGCCGCGGAGTGGACGCAGCTATCACCCCGACGCCGAGCGGCTCTTCACGCGCCTGGGCAAACGGCCTCAACGCCTACGTGCAGGCCAACAAGGACAACCTGCCGGTTGAATTCAAACTGACCGGTATCAGCCCTGAGCCGTGGACGGCAAGGACCCTGACGCTGCGCTGGGCGCAATTGGCCATCGACAGCACCAGCGGCACACGGCATCAGCGAGATCCAGTTGGCGCTCGAGCGCGAAGACGCTCGGTGTGAAGGAAGCCAACCGTCGCGCCGCGCCCGACCCGTGGGACGACCTGGTCGTGCCGGACGGGCTCGACCTGAACTGGTTCACCGACGAACTGCTGGCTGCCGCGCGCAAGGGCGACGGCAATCCGTTCGCGCCGGGCGCCCTGCCCGCCCCCGGAGATCGTCGAGCCGTATCGTGCCCTCATGCCGACGTCGCAGGCGGCGCGCCTGATGCCCGAACTGCAGGACATGGACGGCAGCAACAACTGGGTGGTCAGCGGCAAGCACACGCCGAGCGGCGTGCCGCTGCTGTCGAACGATCCCGCATCGCACGATCGAGATGCCGTCGCTGCGCTACTTCGTGCATCTGAATGCGCCAGGCTGGAACGTCATCGGTGGCGGCGAGCCGCCGTTCGTCGGCGTCGATGCCGGCAACAACGAGACACATGGCGTGGGGCTTCACGTTCGCCGGCACCGACATGGTGGATGTGGTCGTCGAGAGCACCAATCCGGCCGATCCGAACCAGACGAAGTACAAGGATGCCTGGGAACCGATGACGATCATCCGCGAGGAGATCCGGGTGAAGGGCGAGGAGAGGCCGCGCATCGTCGAGCTGAAGTTCTCGAAGCACGGCCCGGTGTTCTACGAGGACGCGGTGAACCACCTGGCGTTCGCGGCAAAGTCGGTGAACCAGGAACCGGGCACCGCCGCTTTCAAGGGAAGCCTGAAGCTGGCGCAGGCACCGAGCTGCGAAGACTTCTTCGAGCGCGCCATGTTCTGGAAGGTGCCGACGCACAACCTGATCTGTGGCGACACGAAGGGGAACATCGCGCTGCAGGTCACCGGCCTCACGCCCGACCGCGACGGCTGGACCGGACGGCTTGCCGGTGCCCGGCACCGGCAAGTACGAGTGGAAGGGGTTCCGCAGCGACCTGCCGCGCGAGTTCAACCCGGCCCGGGGCTACATCGCCACCGCTAACGACAACTCTCACCCGAAGGACTACAAGGGCCGGCCGGTGCTCTACCGCACGTCCACCGACGTCGACGTGTCGCGCATCACCCGCATCCGCCAGATGCTCGACCAGCGCATTGCGAAGGGCGAGAAGTTCACCATCGAGACGATGGAGCAGTTGCAGCAGGATGCGTACTCGCTGCGCGCCGAGCGCGACGCGCCGATCTTCAAGGGATGGACGCGAAGAACGCCGACGCGGAGAAGGCGCGCGCGATGATCGACGGCTGGGACCACGTTCTGCAGTGTCGACTCGGTGCCTGCGGCCATCTACGTGCGCTGGTCCACGAGCGAGGCGGGCCGCAAGGCGGTCGGTGCCGAAGGGAGCGGAACGGGTGGCTCTGGTCGAGGCCGGCCTCCTGCAGGCTATCGAGCGAGCGTCGAAGGACTGGGGCGCCGACTGGGCGCAGTGGCGCTACGGTCGCATCAACGAGAGCAAGCTGCCGCACATGTTCGTTGATGCCTTCGACCTGAAGTCGATCGAGCGGCCCGGCGGCTTCAACTCGGTGAACGCGACCGGCGCGAACTTCCGCCGCGTCATCGACCTGTCGAACATCGACGCCACGATGGCGACCAACGCGCCGGGGCAGTCGGCCCAGCCGGGCAGCCCGTACTACGGCAACCTGCGCGACCACCTGGCCGACGGAGTCTACTTCCGTTGCCGTTCACGCGCGAGTCGGTGGACAAGGCGCAGGCGCACAAGCTGACGCTTACGCCGAAGTAGCAGGAAGGGCAGGAAGGCCGGGGGCTGAGGCACAATAGTCCGCACCTGTGGCCCGGTTCCTTCTTCGACGACTGCTGCTGACGATCCCGGTGCTCGTCGGGGTGGCGACGCTCGTCTTCTCGCTCATTCACCTGGTGCCAGGCGATCCGGTGCAGGCGATGCTCGGCGAGAGCGCGTCGCCGCAGGACGTGGCGCAGTTGCGCACGAAGCTCGGGCTCGATCGCCCGCTGCTGCAGCAGTACGGATCGTTCGCGCGCGGCGTCGTGCGCGGCGATCTCGGCACGTCGCTGCGCACCAACCAGCCGGTCACCGACATCATCTTCGAGCGGCTGCCGGCGACGCTCGAGCTGGCGGTGTCGGCGATGGTGGTGGCGATCCTGCTTCGCGATCCCGCTCGGCATCATCGCTGCGGTCGGGAAGGGAACCCACGTCGATCACGCCGCGACGACGCGTCGCGCTGGTCGGCATCTCGATGCCGACGTTCTGGCTCGGCCCGCTGCTGGCGATCGTGTTCTCGGTCTCGCTCGGCTGGTTCCCGGTGTCTGGCCGCGGCACGCCGCGAATCTGGTGCTGCCGGCGATTACGCTCGGCGCGCCGCTGGCGGCGATCCTGGCGCGGATGACGCGCGCCAGCGTCCTCGAGGAACTGCGCGAGCTCTACGTGATGGCGGCCCGCGCGCGCGGCGTCTCCGGAGCGCGCGCGGTGCTGGCGCACGCGTTCCGCAACAGCCTCATTCCGATCGTCACGGTCATCGGCCTGCAGTTCGGCGCGGTGCTGACCGGCGCGGTCATCACGGAAACGATCTTTGCGTGGCCGGGTGTCGGCCGGCTGCTGGTGCAGTCGATCAGCGCGCGCGACTATCCGGCGGTGCAGGGATGCATCCTGCTGATTGCGGTCACCTACGTGTCGATGAATCTGTTCATCGACGTGCTCTACGGCTTCCTCGATCCGCGGATCCGGTACGAGTAGCGATGCTGAAGGTGGGACTCACCATCGTGGGTCTTGCGCTGCTCGGCGCCCTCGTCGGGCCGGCGCTGAGTCCGTTCGATCCGGCCAGCCAGGCACTGGCGCTGCGGCTGGCGACACCGTCGCTGTCGCATCCGTTCGGACTCGACGAACTCGGGCGCGACATTCTTGCGCGGGTGCTCGCGGGTGCGCGCATCTCGTTCCTGGTCGGCTTCACCGTCGTCATCGTTTCGGCCGTCGATCGGCACGCTGCTCGGTGCGGTGGCCGGCTACTTCGGCGGCCGGGTCGACGACCTCATCAGCCGCGTCATCGACATCCTGCTCGCCTTTCCGGGACTGCTGCTGGCGATTGCGCTGGTGGCGGTGCTGGGGCCGAGCCTGGCCAACGTGCTGTTCGCGCTGACGATCATCGGGTGGGTGGGCTACGCGCGGCTGGTGCGCGGCCAGGTGCTGCGCGCGCGCGAGTTCGAATACGTGCAGGCAGCCACGGGCGCTCGGCGCGGGCACGACGCGCATTCTGTGGAAGCACGTCATCCCGACGGCCGTTCCCGCCGTCGTCGTGCAGGCGACGCTCGGCATGGCCGGGCGCGATCATCGGCGAAGCGTCGCTGAGCTTTCTCGGACTCGGCGTGCAGCCGCCGACGCCCAGCTGGGGGACGATGCTGAATGGCGGGAGGGCGCACATCCTGGATGCGCCGCACCTCACGATGTTCCCGGGTCTGGCGATCGCGCTGCTGGTGCTCGGGTTGAACTTCCTCGGCGACGGCCTGCGCGACCGCATCGACCCGCGCAGCAACACTTCGCGTTAGTTGATACGCGAGTCTCACGCGACGCCGAATGAGACTTCGACGATCGACGATCAGAGACTGACGATTCCAGCCTTCGCTGCAGCTCCGCGGTTCAGCCGGGCTGATCCCAGTTCGCCAGCGCCGTCGGGTGCGAGGGTGAGGCGGGCGCTCGCGGCGTCACCCGCCAGCAGCTGCGCCTCGGCCATCGAGGTCGAGCACCGTCAGGTCGTCCGGCTGCGCGGCGAGTGCGCGCTGCAGCCAGGGGAGCGCAGCCGCTGCCTCGTTCAGCGTCAGCGACAGGCCGCCGATGCGCGCGGCGAATGACGCGGCGTCCGGGTCGGATCGGCACCAGCGACGAGGTATTGCATGAACGCCGTGCGTGCGACAGCGGCATGACGCAGTTCGTCGGCCACCAGCCCGAGCTGGCGGAAGGCCGACGGATCGACCGGATACCGTTCGATGGCCTGCTGGAAGAGCTGTTCGGCCGCGTCGAGCTGGCCCGACAGGGCGAGCGCGCGGCCGTAGAGCGCCTTCGGTTTCGCTCGTCGCCGTCAGCGCCGATGCGGCACGTTCGAGCGCCTCGAGCGCCCGCCCACGGCGTCGGGACGGTCGCTGCGCGATTCGGCCAGTTGCAGCCAGACGCGACCGAGTGCGGCGTTGACGGGCGACTGGTCCGCCGCCTGATCGAGCGCGGCCGTCAGCGTCGCCACGGCCAGTTCCGCTCGGCCCGCAGCCGGCCTGCGCCAGTCCGATAGCCACCTGCCGTTCGGTGCGTCGCGTGTCGAGTCCGGCGAGCACCTGCAGCTGTTCCAGCTGCTCCGTGAACCGGCCCGAGGCGGCGTACATGTCGGCCAGTTCCTCGCGGGCCGGCAGCATCCCGGGCGCACGCTCGATGGCGCGCCTGCGAGCGCCGCCACGGCGTCCTCGGGCAGCCCCTTGTCGCGCAGGCAGAGCGCGATCAGGTAGTGGGCATCGGCCATCTGGTCGTCGAGGGCGACGGCGCGTCGGGCCTCGTCGAGGGCGGCGTCGATCGAGCCGTCACGATAGCGGGCGAGTGCGAGCTTGTAGCGCACTGGGGCCGAGCGGTCGTCGAGCGTCAGCCGTGCTTCGTAGGTTTCAGCCGAGCGCCGGAAGCGTTCCTGGGCGTAGAGCACGTCGCCGAGCGCTTCGAGCGGACGCGTGGCGGTGGGGTCGAGCAGGGCGGCGGCGCGGAAGTCGCGCGCGGCCACGTCGAGGTCGCCGCGCGACGGTAGGTTTCCCCGCGGCGCAGAGCGGGCGAGCATGGCGTCGGGCGGACCGCGATGGCGCCGCTGAAGTTCTCGATGGCCGCAAGCGTTTCGCCGCTGGCCAGGGCGGCGTCGCCGGAGGCGATCAGCACACCGGTAGCTGCGCTCCCGCGCCGCCGACCGGTAGGCCAGCGCGCCGCTGACCGCGGCAATCGCGAGCACGCCCATCAGGACAAGTGCACGTTTCACCGGCACTTATCGTAGCAGCGGCTCCGTGCGTGTACGGGAACTTTCACGAGTCCGCGGGGTCTAACTCCGGTAACATGATCTCCGTGAAGCAAGCCAGGGCCGTCGATTGGTCGGATATCGGCGTCCGCGAGGCCGCGCTCATCCAGCGCTGCGCCGCCGGAGATGAGAGCGGCGTTCGCCGAGGTCGTGGCCGAACACCAGCGCATGGTGGTTCAGCTGGCCATGAACCTGCTGGGCGATCGCGACGAGGCGCTCGACCTGTCGCAGGACGTCTTCATTCGCGTCTTCCGCACCATCGGCCAGTTCCGCGGCCAGTCGGCCCTTCGCACCTGGATCTACCGTATCGCCGTCAACCAGGCGCGCAACCGTCACCGGTTCTGGCGCCGACGGCGTCGCAGCGATCAGGTGTCGCTCGATGCCCACGTGGAAGCTCACGGCGACTTCCGGTGCGGCGCCGAGGTCGGCCCAGATCGCATCCTCGCCCAGAAGGAACTGGCCGCCCGCCTGCAGCGGGCGCTCGACGCGCTGCCGTTCGATCAGCGCACGGCCATCGTTCTACGTGAAGTGGACGGCTTGAGTTACGACGAAATCGCCTTCTCGCTCGGCGTCGCCGTCGGGACGGTGAAGTCGCGCCTCACGCGCGCGCGTCAGACGCTGCGGGCTGGTCTCCGCGAAGCGAGGATGGCATGAAGGTCCTCATCTGCGAAGACGCGCGGCCGCTTCTCGAGGAGTATCACGACGACGAGCTGCCGGTCGGCGACCAGATCGCGGTGCGGGCGCATCTCGAATGGTGTGACGACTGCGCCGCCGTCTTCGCCGACCTCAGCCTGATGCGCGGGTTCGTTCGCGCCACCTCACCCGGTCAGGCCGCGCTCGATCACGAAGATCGCGGCACCTTCCAGGCCACGGTCATCAGCCGCGCGCGCGCCGAAGCGCGCATGTCGTGGTCGACTCGCATCCGCGAGGTCATGGACGACATGCATGTCGTCTACGCCGGCTGTCGGCGCGGCCGCCGCCACGGTCTTCTGCATCGTCGTGATGATGAGCATGATGCGCTTCGCCACGCAGGAGCGCCCCGACTCGCTGGCCGCCATCGCGCGCATGCTCGCGTCGCCCAAGACGGTGACGGTTGACGAGAACGCACCGGGTACCAACAAGAATCCGATGGTGGTCGATGCGCGCATGCTCATGCCGCGAGCCCTCGATCAGCTCTTCCTGGCGGCGGCTTCGGCGAGCGACGAGACGGCCTTCACGCTGTCGGCGATTGTCACCCGCGAAGGGCGTCTGGTGAACCTGGAATGGCACTCGCCCAGTGGCCGAACGCCGAAGGCCGGCAGCTTCGAGGCTGAAACGGTCGATACGCTGCTGAACACCGCGTCGCTGGCCCGCTTCGCGCCGGCCCGGGTGCAGGGGCTGCCAATTGCCGTCAACATGATCTGGCTGGTGGCCAACACGACCGTGCGAGCCCCGAAGACCACTTCGCTGGAACTGCCGGTCGTCGCGGACGGCGCCAGCGCGCCCCGCAAGCGCCGCGTCGACGTGCAGTTGCCGCACGCGCCGCACCGTTCGTCGGTCGCGTAGCGCCCGAACAGCCCAGGCCGCCGGCGACACCTTCGCCGAATTCTGCGAGGCTACCGCGCTGCGGCTGGCGCGTCCACCTGCGTGGTCGAGACGTTGTTCATCGCGTCGATGGCGCGCAGCGTGACGCCGCGCGTGCCGATGCGGCCATCGATAGCGACGTCGTAAGTGCTCGGTGCGGGTGTCGGCAATGCCGTCCGCCGGGAACGCGGGCGTCCACTGTTCGCCGTCCACCGAGAACTCGACGCGCTGGATGGGAGAGTGGTCGTCGCGGACGTCGACGCTGATGATGGTGCGCGCGCCGTCGACGCGCGTCGTCGCCTGCGAGAAGACTGCCGGCGTGTTGTCGATCTCGAACGCCGCACTTTCGAGTTCCCCGCTCAGTGCCGTGGCGCTGGAGTTCGAGGCGCGATCCGACGCGATGACCCGCACGAAGTAGGTGCCGTTCGGGACCGTGGTGGTGTCCCACACCAGGATGGAGTCGGTGAAGTCGCTGCGCAGCGTCTTCCAGGCGGCGTCGCCCTCGCGGCGGAACTGCACGTCGAAGGTCAGTTCATCCTCGTTCTCGTCCTCGGCGCGCCACTGCAGCGTTTCGAGCCCCTTCTGATAGGTGCGGCGTCCCTGCGCCGTGCCCTGACCTGCGTTCTGTGCGGCCTGGGTCAGCTTCCGTTCCGGCGTGGTCCGGTTGTCGAAACCCGACAGGTCTGGGTCGCCAGTGCTGTACGGCTTCTGGAAGACGATGCCCGGTGGGTGGACCGTGACTGAACGGACCTGCGGACGGAGATTGCGCGGCAGGTAGGCTGCCGACACGGAGGTCAGCGCCGGTCCGTCAGACGCACCCGACCGCGCCGGACCAGCCAGCACCGCGCGCCACTGCAGATAGCGGGCCTTGGGGCTGGCGATGGCCGAGCCCGACGTCGCGTACGGCGCCGACCAGGCGCTCCAGGTGTCGTCCGGTGTCTCGGTGTTACCGCTGCGCGTCGAAACCTCCACCGAGCTCGTGCCGCTCACGGTGCCGCGCCAGCTGATCGAGCCCCACGACGACACCTGCAGTGCGTCGCGGACCTCGGATTCGTAGGTGCCGCGCTGGGCGCGCTCAGCGGTCAGCCGCTGTACCTTGCCTGGGTTGGCAGTGGCGTAGAACACGCGGCCGCGGCCGTCGCGGTAGAGCGCTGTTACCTGCGAGGCGGCCGCGCGAGCGAGCAGCGTCGGCCGCGCCGGGTCGCCGTCCAGCCTGTAGATCTTGCCCTTGTCCCCAGTGGCAACGATGAGCGCCGAGCCGTCGAAGGCGAGATCGTAGGGGAGATCCTCGCGTGCGTCCCACACCATGTCCCACAATCCGTCCGGAGCGATGCGGTAGATGGCGCCCTTCGAGGCGCCCGAGGCAGCGCGGGTCGAGCCGCTGCTGCTGCCGGTCCCAGTGTCAGTCACGACCGCGGTGATCTCGGTGGAGACCGTCACCGTTGCGACCGGCGCGCTGCCCGTGGTGTTGCCGCTTGTCGTCGTCGGCGCGGTCGCCTCGCCCGGGGTGGTAGGAGCGCTGGCGCTGTTCGGACGGCCATTCGCAGCTCCCACGAACAGCGTGCCCTTGTCGTCGAACTTCAAGGTGCGGATCTCCTGGTAGGGCGTGTCGAGCAGCATGAAGCCCTTCCCATCGGCGTCAACGCGGAAGACGCGCCCGGGCGACTCGGTGCCGATGAGGACGTTGCCGGCCTTGTCCACCGCGAGGGCCGTGGCGTGCGTCGCCTTCGTGTCGTAGAAGAGCGTGCCGGTGCCGTTCGGGGCGATACGGTAGACCACGCCACGCTCGCCGGTGGCGGCGTAGACGTTCCCCTTCGCGTCGGTGGCCAGCGCCCAGACGTACTTCTGCTCAGGGTCGAAGAAGGTGGACGACTTGCCGTCGCGCTCGACACGGTAGATCCTGCCGTCTGGCGAACTGGCCGCGAAGATCGAGCCATCGGGACCAGGGGTGATGGCGTGGATCTCGAGTTCAGTCGAGTCGAACAGTTGCGAGCCACCGCGCCCTGCGGGTCCACCTTGTAGATGCGGCCGTCGTTGCCGGTGCCGATGTAGAGCGTGCCGTCCGGAGCCGGCACCACCGTCCACAGAAACGGGGACGGTGTTGCGTAGACCAACTCGGTGGCCGGACCCAGCGTCAGCTGGCCGCGCCCATCAACCGACAGATTCTCGAGGTCGCCCTTCAGGAAGTCGGCCTGGGTCGTGGCGCTGAAGAACTTCGGCGCGGCCGCCCGCAGGGCACCGCTGGCGCACGCGAAAAGGGCGGCGGCGACGAGCGCGCGCCGCGCAAACGAGGATGTAGCCATCGTGGGTCTCTGCAAGGCGAACTGCGGGTGGTTCAGTTCGCGGAAAGCTGGATGGTGAGCGATCGTACGCCGTTGACAGCCTGCTCGGTGCGCAGTTGCCATTCACCGAGGGTGGCTGTCTGGAGGGCGTTCGGGTTGCCGCTGCTGCGGTCCGACTCGATGACGGCCAGCACCGACGGCGGCAGCGAGGACAGCAGTTCGCCATTGACGACGGCGCCGGCGTCCGAGGAGAGCAGCTTCACGTAGATCGTGTTGTTCCGGCGCGCCTTGTTCAACTGGCGCACGAGCTGAGGCACGCTGCGCGGCTGCGGCAGCCGTGCTTCGCGCTGCTCGGTCTGGTTCAGCCGCTGGCCGTCGCTCACGGTGAGCGCCAGCGAGCCGCGCGCGTTCGCGGGGATGCTGATTGGAATCGTGTGGACGAGGTCGTCGCCGCGGTAGCTGCGCAGCAGCACCTTCAGCGGCACCGTGCGGCCGGGCCGCGGACGCGGGTCGTCGATCCAGACGCGCTCGAGCGTGGCCGTGCGCGGCGTCTCGGCCGACTTCACCGCGATTTCGAGGGATTCCATGTCGACGCTCTCGTAGTCGTTGTTCACGAGGGCGGTGACCGGCCCGATGATGTAGGCCGAGGTGTTCGATGCCGCGTTCTCGCCGGAGAACAGGTTGTCGTAGACGATCGTGTCGTGGTTCTTCAGCTTCAGCCGTCCCTCGACCGCGTAGGTCGTGGTGCCGAACTGCCGCTCGTAGGAGGTGAGGGTGTTGACGAGCGCGGTGTAGGTCATCAGCGGCCCGAACATCTGATCCTTCACTGAACCGAACTTGAAGGAGCGGCTGCCGCCGCCGCGCTCGGCGTCGAGCGTCACGGTGACGGGGAGCAGCGACGGCCCGGGGCCGAGGCGTCCGGCAATGGCAGTGGCGCGGTCCTGCTGGAACGAGCCGATCACTTCGCCGGTGCTCGACAGCTTGGCCGACGAGAACAGGCTCGGCAGCACCGTGTAGACGTAGGCGCGCGTCATCGGGAAGTCGATCGGACCGAGGTTGTACATCGGGTGCCCGAAGGCGTAGACGCGGTTCTCGTCGACGTGGGTCACGGTGCCGGTGGCACCGAGCTCGAGGTCGCCGCTGACGAAGGTGACGCCGACCGCGTCGCCCGGCTTCAGCGGGCCGTCGAATTCTGCCATGCCCGGGCGCCCTGCTCCGGCGCGCGCCCATCGGCACAAACCCGGCGCTGCGGAACGTCGAGGCCAGCACGTCGCCCACGTCCGCATCGAAGCCCGACATGACCAGCGGCGTGGCGATCGGGCGGAGCATCGTGCCGATTTCGCCGCCAAACCCGTTGACGTTCGACACACCCACCAGCTGGGTGTCGCCCGGGCGATCGGCGAATGGCCGGTTCCAGTTCAGCGCCTTGCGGAACGAAGCCAGCAAGCTGTCGGAGGTGATGGGGAAGCCGACATCGACCCGCGCACCTGGCGGGCGCGGGGCGTTCGACGCGGTGGCGTCGGTCATCTCGGCGATCGGGGTGATGCCGGCGATCGGTTCCTTCGAAAAGCTGCCGAGGGCATACGACACCGCGCCGATCAGTTTGCCGTCGATGTAGACCGGGCGAACCGCTCATGCCGGCAATGACGCCGGTGTTGGCCAGCGGTCCGCCTTCGAGCCTGGCGAGAATGAGGTTCCGCTGCGTGCCGATGACGTTCTCGATGACGCCGATGATGTTCGCCCGGAACTCCTCGACCCGCGTGCCGTCGAACACGGTGCGGCCGATGCCGACCATGCCCGGACGGATATCTGCGACCTCCATCTGCGGGGTGGCTGCCCGCAGAGCTGACAGGGCAAGAAGCGAGAGGCTGACAGCAAGGGCGAGGCGTTGAACTTTCATGGGAATCAATTTCGGTTATAGGGGAGAAGTGCTTACTGGTCAAGGAGAAATGGGCTTTTCCAATTGACACTTCAGGCGGCCTTCTGTTAACGTCCAGACACTCTTGTGACTGCTCACGCACCTCTTCACTTTGCCCAGCCCTCCGCTTCGGCATCCGTGTGCCTCGCAGCGTGGTGGTATTGGTGCACGTCCGAAGAGGCAATCGCTCTGGCCTGACCGCCACCGCGCGACGACTTGACTGCCTCTTCAGCCACCGGTTGAAGAGGCTTTTTTTTTGGACCTTGTGACTACGACTCCACTTCTCTGCGTCACCATCACCGCACCGACGACGGAAGAACTCCGTCGCCGGCGCGACCTGGTCACTGACGCTGACCTCGTCGAGCTCAGGCTCGACACTGTCAGCGACCCGGATGTAGCCGCGGCCCTCGCCGGCCGCCGGCTGCCGGTCATCGTCACGTGCCGGGCGAAGTGGGAAGGCGGCGGCTTCGAAGGGTCGGAGGACGAACGGCGCGCCGTCCTCAGGCAGGCGCTCGATCTCGGCGCCGACTTCGTCGACATCGAGTGGCGCGCGAACTTTCCGGAGCTCCTCGCCGAGTACGGCCGGCGCATCGTGCTCTCGTCGCACGATTTCGACGGCGTGCCCGCCGACCTCACGGAACAGGCGAGGGCGATGCGGGCGACCGGCGCCGCCATCGTGAAGATCGCCGTCAAGGCGAGCCGGCTGGCCGACTGCATCACGCTGCTCGAGCTGAGCCGCACGTTCGGCCACAACGAGCGCGCTGTCCTCATCGCCATGGGCGACGCGGGTTCAGCCACTCGCATCCTCGCGCAGCGCTTCGGCTCGGCCTGGACCTACGCCGGCGGTGTTCGAGACGTCGGACAGCTCAGCGCCAGCCGGCTGCTCGAGCAGTTCCGCTACCGCTCGATCAGCGCCGTCACCGACATCTACGGCCTCGTCGGTTTACCGGTGTCCCACTCTGTGTCGCCCGCCATGCACAACGCGGCGTTCGCTGCATCGGGCATCAATGCGGTCTATCTTCCGCTGCCCGCGTCCGATACCGACGACTTCATTGCGTTCGCGAAGGCGTTTCACCTGAAGGGTGCCAGCGTCACCATCCCCTACAAGGTGTCGCTCTTCGACCGCGTGCAGGAGATGGACGAACTGGCCCGCGTCGTCGGCGCGCTCAACACGCTGCGCATGACGGGCGACCACTGGGCCGCGCGCAATACCGACGTCGCAGGCTTCCTCCAGCCGCTGCGCGCGCGGAGCGTGCCGCTGAGCGGACGCCGGACCTCCATCCTTGGTGCCGGCGGCTCGGCCCGTGCCGTGGCCGTGGCGCTGGCAGGCGCGGGCGCCCGCGTCACGGTGCATGCACGCGACGCGAGGAAGGCAGGGACCGTGGCGTCGCTGGTCTCCGGTTCGACCGGGCCGTTCGTGCCCGCGGCCGACTCGTGGGATCTGCTCGTGAACTGCACGCCGGTCGGGATGCACCCGCGGATAGACCAGAGTCCGCTGCCGTCTGTCGCGCTGCCGTCGCGCGGCGTGGTGTACGACCTCATCTACAACCCGGTTACGACCTTGCTGCTGCGTGATGCCGCCACCGCCGGAGCGGACACGATCGGCGGGCTCGACATGCTGGTCGGCCAGGCTCAGGAACAGTTCGAGTGGTGGACCGGCGTCGAGCCGCCTGCTGGTGTGATGCGCGCTGCCGCCATGAAGCAGCTTTCGGAGTTCAACGCAGATGAAAATCACCTCGTTTGAGGAGTTCACGGAACTGGCCCGGCGTGGCACGTTCGTCCCGGTCTGCAAGGAGATCGTGGCCGACCTGCTCACGCCGGTGTCGGCATTCCTGAAGATCGCGGAGGACGCGGACTACGCGTTCCTGCTCGAGAGCGTCGAAGGGGGCGAGCACGTCGGCCGCTACTCGTTCCTCGGCAAGGATCCGTTCCTCATCCTGCGCTCGGCCAGTGGCACGACGACGATCGAGCGCGCCGGCGAAGTGACCCGGAGTGACGCGCCGTTCGTCGACACGCTGCGTTCGCTGATGACCACGTATCAGTCGCCGTTCGTGCCTGAACTGCCGCGCTTCACCGGCGGGGCAGTCGGCTACTTCGGCTACGGTGCCTCGACCTGGTTCGAGCCGGTGCTCGGCAATGTCGGCGAGGGGGTCGATGGCGCGGACGATGCGGGGTTCATGCTGTTCGACACGGTGCTGGCCTTCGATCACGTGCAGCACCGCATCCTGATCATCGCCAACGCGCGCATCACGGCCGACGATGACCTCGAGGCGCTGTACCAGTTCGCGGTGGCCAAGATCGGATTCCTCGAGCGCGAACTCGAGCGCAACCTGTCGGTGACCAGGAAGTCGCACGGCGACGAATTGCAGTTCACCTCCAACTTGACGCGCGAGCACTTCGAGACGCAGGTGCGCACGGCGAAGGAGCACATTGCCGCCGGCGACATCTATCAGGTGGTGCTGTCGCAGCGCTTCCAGGCCGAGGTCGGCGCCGACCCGTTCACGGTTTACCGCGCGCTGCGCCACGTGAACCCGTCGCCCTACATGTATTTCATCCGCATGGCCGGTGTCTCGGTCGTCGGTTCGTCGCCGGAGATGCTGGTGCGGGTCGAGGGCTCACGCGTCGAGACGCATCCCATTGCCGGCACCCGCCGCCGCGGCAAGACCGACGAAGAGGATCTGCGGCTGGCCGAGGAGTTGAAGCGCAACGAGAAGGAACGGGCCGAGCACGTGATGCTCGTCGACCTCGGCCGCAATGACGTCGGCCGCGTCTGCGACTTCGGCTCGGTGCGTGTGCCGCAGTTCATGGGACTCGAGCGCTTCTCGCACGTCATGCACCTGACGTCGGTGGTGGAGGGGAGGCTGTCGAGCGCCTGCGACCGGCTCGATGCGCTGGTATCGTGCTTTCCCGGCCGGCACCGTCTCAGGGGCACCGAAGGTGCGTGCGATGCAGATCATCCGCGACCTCGAGCCGTCGGGCCGCGGCCTGTATGCCGGGGCCGTCGGCTACCTCGACTTCGCCGGCAACCTCGATTTCTGTATCGCCATCCGCACGATCATCATGTCGGAGGGCAAGGCGTACGTGCAGGCGGGCGCCGGTATCGTGATGGATTCGAACCCGACCGCGGAGTATGAGGAGACGCGCGACAAGGCGCGGGCGCTCCTCACCGCGCTCCAACTCGCCCAGGCAGGTCTGTGATGGTGTTTGTTCTCGATAACTACGACTCGTTCACCTACAACCTCGTGCAGTATCTCGGCGAGCTTGGCGCGAACGTCACGGTGCGCCGCAACGATGAGGTGACGGTGGACGACATCAGGGCAATGAAGCCCGAGCGCATCGTCCTGTCGCCGGGACCTGGCCGTCCGGAAGACGCGGGCATCATGCTCGACGTCATCCGCGAGCTCGGCCCGACAACGCCGGTCTTCGGCGTGTGTCTCGGGCACCAGGCGATCGGCGCGGTCTTCGGCGGTTCGGTCGTGCGGGCGACGGCGCCGATGCACGGCAAGACCTCCAGCATCGAACACAACGGCCGGGGTGTCTTTACCGGCCTGGCCTCGCCGTTCGAAGCGTCCCGCTACCACTCACTGGTGGTGGCCGATAAAGATCTGCCGGCCGACCTCGAGGTGACGGCGCGCACCCAGGGGGACGGCGTGATCATGGGGCTGCGACACCGCACGCTGCCGATCCACGGGGTGCAGTTCCACCCCGAGTCGATCCTGACGAGTGAGGGGCGCCGAATCCTGCGTAACTTCCTGGAAAGCCGGCTCGACTGATGTTCCCCGCACTGATCGAGAAGCTGATTCGGCGCGAAGACCTGACCAGCGACGAGGCGTCGGCGGCGATGGCCGAGGTGATGGCTGGTCGTGCCAGTGAGGCGCACATTGCCGGCTTCCTGATCGGGCTCGCGATGAAGGGCGAGCGTCCGGCCGAGATCGTCGGACTGGCGCGCACGATGCGCGCCCACGCAGTGCCACTGTCGCGGCCGTTCACCGGCGTCTTCGACACCTGCGGCACTGGCGGCGACCGCTCGGGCACCTTCAACATCTCCACGTGTGCGGCCATCGTGCTGGCGGCGTGCGGCGTACCGACCGCCAAGCACGGCAACCGATCCGTATCGAGCCTGTCTGGCAGTGCCGACGTGTTCGAGGTGCTCGGTGTGCACGTCGACGCCACACCAGCCGTCGTCGAGCGCTGCCTGGCCGAGGCAAACATCGGCTTCTTCTTCGCCCCCACCTTCCACCCGTCCATGCGCCATGCCGGGCCGACCCGGCGGGCGCTCGGCGTTCGCACGGCCTTCAACCTGCTCGGACCGCTTACCAACCCGGCCGGGGCGACGCGGCAAATTGTCGGCGTGCCGCGCTCGGAGTTCACCGAACTGCTGGCGCGTTCGCTGGCGCTGCTCGGCTCGGAGCGGGCGTGGGTCGTGCATGGAGCCGACGGCATCGACGAGATCTCGACCACCGGCTACACGAAGGTGTCGGAGTGCCGCGACGGAGCCGTGAAGACGTTCTACCTGCATCCGGGTGATGTCGGCCTTCCGAAGGCCGCACCGGGCGCGCTCACCGGCGGTTCCGCCACAGAGAACGCGGCCATCATCACCGCCGTGCTGGAAGGCAGCCCGGGCGCCGCACGCGACGTCGTGCTGCTGAATGCAGGCGCTGCGATCTTCGTGGCTGGGCGCGCCGAATCGATTCGCGACGGCATGCAGCAGGCGGGACGCGCCATCGACAACGGCGCGGCG
The DNA here is from genome assembly GCA_963722395.1 of uncultured Acidobacteriota bacterium. Lineage (GTDB taxonomy): Bacteria > Acidobacteriota > Vicinamibacteria > Vicinamibacterales > CAVVIG01 > CAVVIG01. The sequence continues at coordinate 1,079,510 of CAVRLS010000004.1, forward strand.
AGGGCGACCTTGGCGCAGCTCGTAACGCTGTCGCAAGCCGGCGCGGCTGGAGCGGCGTCGTGAGCCAGGCGCAGACGCCCCCGGCCGATCTGCTTGGCACGATCGTCGCGGCTACGAGGACGGTGACGCGGGCCCGTGCTGAACGCGAGCCGCTGGCAGCGCTCGAGCGTCGCGCCGCGGCGCGCACACCGCGTCCGGGCCTGTTCACTACCGCGCTGTCGCGCACCGATCGCTGGAACGTCATCGCCGAATGCAAGCGCCGCTCGCCGTCGCGCGGCGTGCTGCGTGCGGAGTACGACCCGGTGGCGATCGCGAGCGGCTATGCGGCGGCGGGTGCCGCGGCCATCTCGGTGCTTACCGAGCCGACATTCTTCGACGGCGCCCCGGCGCACCTCGAGGCGGTCCGCGCCGCGGTCGACACGCCGCTGCTGCGCAAGGACTTCATCGTCTCGGAGTATCAGTTGCTCGAAGCGCGCGCGATGGGCGCGGACGCGGCGCTGCTGATCGTGGCGGCGCTCACGCCGGATGAACTGCAGCGGCTTGCGGCTTTCGCGGCCGGGCTCGGCCTCGATACGCTGGTCGAGGTACACCATGCCGACGAGCTGAGGGTCGCCATCGATTCGGGCGCGCGGGTCATCGGGGTCAACAACCGCAACCTGCGCACGCTGGTGGTCGACGTGCACGCGTCCGAGACGCTCGTGTCGATGATGCCGGTGGGCGTCGTCGCGGTCAGCGAGAGCGGGCTGAAGACACCGGCCGACCTGTCGCGTCTGTCGGGACTCGGCTACGGCGCCTTCCTCATCGGTGAGCGTTTCATGACATCGGCCGATCCGGGCGCGGCGCTGGCGCAATTGCTGGGCGGCGCCTGATGTTCGTGAAGATCTGTGGCATCACACGGGCGGAGGATGCCGCCGTCGCCGTGCGGCACGGCGCGATGGCCATTGGCTTCATCTTCTGGCAGATGAGCCGCCGGCATGTCGAGCCGGAGCACGCACGGGCCATTGTGCGCACGCTGCCGCCCTTCGTCACGCCGGTCGGCGTGTTCGTGAACGAGTCGGCCGAGACGATGAACGCCGTCGCCGCTCGCGTTGGGCTTGGTGCGGTGCAGTTGCACGGCGACGAAATGCCGGAGCTGGTCGCTGGCTTGACGCTGCCGGTGGTGAAGGCCGTGGGGCGCATCGACGAAGGGACGGCGACACGATGGCCGTCGCGTGTGCGCCTGCTGGTGGATGCGGACGATCAGGTTCATCGTGGTGGCACCGGGATGAAGGCCGACTGGCGCGGCTGCCAGCGCACTGGCGCCGGCAGCGGCCGATCGTGTTGGCTGGCGGGCTGACACCCGACAATGTGGCGGACGCGGTCGCCACGGTGCGGCCGTTCGGAATCGACGTGTCGTCGGGCGTGGAGGACGCGCCCGGCATCAAAAGTCCGGAGAAGCTCCGGGCGCTGTTCGAGGCGCTTCGCGGCGTGGCGCGAAGCTGAATGAGTGAAAGGCGCGCGGCAGTCCGCGCGGTGAGGAACGATGCAGACTCCTGTTCGCCGCGACCCTGATGATCGTGGCTATTTCGGACCCTTCGGCGGCAAGTACGTGCCGGAGACGCTAGTCGAGCCGATCGAGGAACTCCAGCGCGCCTACTACGAGGTGCGCGACGATGTGACGTTCCAGACCGAACTGGCGCGGTTACTGAAGCACTACGTCGGCCGGCCGACGCCGGTCTACGAGGCCGAGCGCCTGTCGGCCGCGTCGGGCGGCGCGCGCATCTTTCTCAAGCGCGAAGATCTCACGCACACCGGCGCGCACAAGATCAACAACGCGCTCGGCCAGGCGCTGCTCGCAGTGCGCATGGGCAAGCGGCGCATCGTCGCCGAGACCGGCGCGGGGCAGCACGGCGTCGCGACGGCGACGGCCTGCGCGCTGCTCGGGCTCGAGTGTCACGTCTACATGGGCGTCGACGACATGGCGCGCCAGGCGCTCAACGTCGTCCGCATGCGCCTGCTCGGCGCCGAGGTGATCGGCGTCGACGCCGGCAGCCGCACGCTGAAGGACGCCATCAACGAGGCGATGCGCGACTGGGTGACCAACGTCACCAGCACCTACTACCTGCTCGGCTCGGCGCTCGGGCCGCATCCGTATCCGCTGATGGTGCGCGACTTCCAGAAGGTCATCGGTCGCGAGGCCCGCGCAGCAGATGCTCGAGCAGACCGGTCGCCTGCCCGACGCGGTGGTGGCCTGTGTCGGCGGCGGCAGCAACGCCATGGGCATCTTCGACGCGTTCGTCGACGACACCGGTGTGCGCCTGATCGGCGTCGAGGCGGGCGGCGAGCAGATCGAGAAGGGCAGGCATGCGGCGCGTTTCGCCGGCGGCAGCATGGGCGTGCTGCAGGGCACGCGCACGTTCGTGCTCCAGGATGAGGACGGCAACATCGAGATGACGCATTCGGTGTCTGCCGGGCTCGACTACGCAGCCATCGGTCCCGAGCACGCCTACCTGCGGCACATCGGCCGCGCCGAGTACGCCTACATCAGCGACGCCGAGGCGATCGAAGGCGTTCAGGACGCTGGCGAAGCTCGAAGGCATCCTGCCGGCGCTCGAGTCGTCGCACGCCATTGCCTACGCGCAGCAGCTCGGGCGCACGCTCGGGCCGTCGGCCGTCATCCTGGTGAACCTGTCCGGACGCGGCGACAAGGACGTGCACACGATGGAGAAGTATGTCGAGAATCGCTGAGACCTTCGCCCAGCTGCGCGCCGAAGGGCGTCCGGGCCTGGTGACCTTCACCACCGCCGGCGATCCCGACCTGCCGCGGTCGGCTGCAATCCTGAAGGCGCTCGCCCGCGCCGGCGCCGACGTGCTCGAGGTGGGCGTGCCGTTCTCCGATCCGCTCGCCGACGGCCCGGTCATCCAGCGAGCCACCGAGCGGGCGCTGGCTGCCGGCGGCAGCATGCGGGCGACGCTCGACATCGTGGCCGAGGTGCGGCGCGAGGTGTCGACGCCGATCGTCATCTTCAGCTATGCCAACCCGATCGTGCGCATGGGGCTGGACACGTTCGTCAACCGCGCTGCGGACGCGGGCGTGGATGGCGTACTGGCGCTCGACCTGCCGATCGAAGAGGCCGACGAGTTCCGCGCCGCTATGGACCGCCGCGGACTCGACAACATCTTCCTGCTCAGCCCCACAACTACCGACGCCCGCATCAGGAAAGCGGCCGAACTCGGTCGCGGGTTCCTGTACGGTATCTCGCGCCTTGGCGTCACCGGCGCGCGGGCCACGGTGTCGACCGGCGCGGAAGACATGGCGCGTCGCATCCGCTCGTTCACCACCCTGCCATTGGCGCTTGGCTTCGGCATCTCGCGTCCGGAACATGTGGCCGAGGTCGGCCGCTATGCGGACGCCGCGGTGGTCGGCAGCGCGCTGGTCGCGCTGATCGCCGAGGCGAGCGAAGTCCCCCGACCTCATTGCCCGCGTCGACGAGTACGTGCGATCGCTGCGGGCGGCGTGCGTACCCCAACAGGCCTGAGAACGACATGACGCTCGACGACTTGCGGACGACGACATCGATCGTGTGGACGAGGTGCTGGTGCGCCTGCTGAACGAGCGCGCACGCTGCGTCTGCGAAATCGGCCGCATCAAGAAGGAGACCGGGATGGAGAGTCTACCAGCCCGATCGCGAGAAGCAGGTGCTGGCGCACGTGCGCGCCGATCGCCTCTGAGGGACCGCTCGGGCCCGACGCCATCGCGCGGTTGTTCGAACGCATCATCGACGAGGCGCGGCGGCTGGAACGGCGGCTCATTCACGGTGAGTCGAACGAAGCCGGCGCCGGCGCCAGGTCCGAAGCCGGAATAGGGAAAGCAGGACGTCATGGTTGTGGTGATGCAGGAGGGCGCCTCGGACGCCCAGGTCGAACAGGTGGTGAAGCGCCTGGTCGAGATGGGCATGGACGTACACAAGTCCACCGGCGTGACCAGGACGGTGCTTGGCGCCGTCGGACAGGGGCGCCCCGACGCGGCGCTGATCGAGTTGATGGACGGCGTGCACGAGGTCGTGCGCATCTCGTCGCCCTACAAGCTGGCGAGCCGCACCTTCAAGCCGGAACCGACGATCGTCACGCTCGGCGACATCCGCATCGGCGGCGACGAAGTGGTGGTGATGGCCGGGCCCTGTTCGGCCGAGAGCGAGCAGCAGGTGCACGCCACGGCTGCAGCCGTGCGGCGTGCCGGCGCCAAGATCTTCCGCGGTGGCGCGTTCAAGCCGCGCAGTTCGCCCTACTCGTTCCAGGGACTCGGTGAAGAGGGACTGCGGCTGCTGCGCGATGCCTCGACAGCCGAGAACATGGCGCTGGTGTCCGAGGTGATGGACATCAGCCAGATCGATCTCATCGAGCGCTATTGCGACATCTTCCAGGTGGGCGCCCGCAACATGCAGAACTTCACGCTGCTGCGTGAACTCGGGCATCGCGCAAGCCGGTGCTGCTGAAGCGCGGCATCTCGGCGACGATCGAAGAGTGGCTGCTGTCGGCGGAGTACATCCTCAGCGGCGGCAACACCGACGTCATCCTCTGCGAGCGCGGCATCCGCACGTTCGAGACCGCGACCCGCAACACGTTCGATGTCTCGGCGATCGCCATGGTGAAGAAGCTGAGTCACCTGCCGGTGGTGGCCGACCCGAGCCACGGTGCCGGACGCCGCGACATGGTGGCGCCGCTGGCCCGTGCCGCCGTCGCCGCCGGCGCCGACGGCCTGATCGTCGAGGTGCACTGCGACCCGGACCACGCCCTGAGCGACGGTGCGCAGTCGATGTTCCCGGCGCAGTTCGATCGCCTGATGGCCGAACTCCGCATCATCGCCCCGGCGATCGGCCGCTCTATCTGCATCGAGGCCTCGGCGCGGCGAGGGTGGGGGAGCTAGGCGCGTCGATGGATCTCCCTGTCATCCAGCCCCGTCGCGGCGATATCGGGCCGCCGGTCTTTCCGACGATCGGCATCGTCGGCCTCGGCCTGATCGGCGGCTCCATCGCGCTCGCCGCGCGCCAGCTCTGGCCGTCGACGCTCGTCATCGGCGTGGACCGCGCCGACGTGCTGGAGACAGCGATGCGGCTGCACGCCATCGACGTTGGCGCTCCCGACCTCGGCGTGCTGGCAGGTGCCGATGTGGTCATTCTTGCCGCGCCGGTGAAGCAGAACGTCGCGCTGCTCTCGCAGCTTGCGGAACACCTCGAAGGACGTGCAGTGGTGACGGACACCGGCAGCACCAAGCGCGAGATGCTTGCGGCGGCGACGGGGTTGCCGGAGCGCCTGACCTTCGTCGGCGGACACCCGCTCGGTGGCGCAGCCGTCGGTGGTCTCGAGCACGCCCGCTCCGATCTGTTCCGCAAGCGCCCGTGGATCCTCTCACCCGAGCCGCGCACGCCTGCGGCGGCTGTGGATGCGCTGACAGCGTTCGTCGCTGCCCTCGGCTCGACGCCGAGCGTGATGTCATCTGACGAGCACGACCGGGTGCTGGCCTTCCTCAGCCACCTGCCGCAGCTCACTGCGAGCGCGCTGATGGGCGTGGTCGGAGAGGCGGTGGGTGCCGACGGCCTGGCGCTGGCCGGCCGCGGCCTCGTCGACACGACGCGCCTGGCCTCGAGTCCGTCGGGCATCTGGCGCGATATCACCGCCAGCAACGCCGACCAGATCGGGCCCGCGCTCGACGCGCTCATCGCCGTGCTGCAGAGCCTGCGGGATGACCTGCCATCGGCGGGACGCCTCGAGGAGGTGTTCGCCGACGCCGCCGCCTGGCGCGAGCAGTTGACGACGCGCTCGACGCTATAATCGCGGCATGAACAAGGTGCTCACGGGCGCCGACGACGCCGTCGCGCTCGTTCCAGACGGAGCCTCCGTCCTCATGGGGGGCTTCGGTCTGTGCGGCATCCCCGAGCACCTTATCCAGGCGCTCCACGCGCGCGGCACGCGCAATCTCACCGTCATCAGCAACAACGCCGGCATCGACGACTTCGGTATCGGCATCCTGCTCCGGTCGCGGCAGGTGCGAAAGATGATCGCGACCTACGTCGGCGAGAACAAGGAGTTCGAGCGGCAGTTTCTCACCGGTGAACTCGCGGTCGACCTGGTCCCCCAGGGCACGTTCGCCGAGCGGATCCGGGCCGGCGGTGCGGGCATCGGTGGCTTCTTCACGCCAGCCGGCTACGGCACCCTCGCGGCCGAGGGAAAGGAAACGCGGATCATCGACGGCCGCCCGTACGTGCTCGAGGCGCCGCTCATGGCCGACTTCGCCTTCGTGAAGGCGTGGAAGGGCGATCGTCACGGCAACCTCGTCTATCGCCGCACAGCCCGCAACTTCAACCCGGTCATGGCGACCGCTGGACGGGTCACCATCGCCGAGGTCGAGGAACTCGTCGAGCCCGGCGCCCTCGATCCGGACGCCATCGTCACCCCCGGCATCTTCGTGAAGCATGTCATCGTCGGTGCGCAGTACGAAAAGCGCATCGAGAAGCGGACGGTGCGCCAGTCATGAGTGGAGCCGCAGACGTGCGCACGCGCATCGTGCGCCGCATCGCCCGGGAGCTGAGGGATGGCGACTACGTCAACCTCGGCATCGGGATGCCGACGCTCGTCGCCAGCTTCGTCCCGCCCGGCGTGGACATCACCTTGCACTCGGAGAACGGCATGCTGGGCGTCGGCCCATATCCGCTCGAGAGCGAAGTCGATCCCGACCTGATCAATGCCGGAAAGGAGACCGTCACCGAACTGCCCGGCACGTCGTACTTCAGCAGTGCCGACTCGTTCGCCATGGTGCGCGGCGGCCACATCGATCTCACCGTGCTCGGCGCCCTGCAGGTGGACCGCGAAGGCAACCTGGCGAACTGGATGATTCCCGGCAAGATGGTGAAGGGGATGGGCGGGGCGATGGATCTGGTGGCCGGGGCAAAGCGCGTCATCATCGCGATGGAACACACGACGAAGGACGGCGGCCACAAAATTCTCGAGCGCTGCACCCTGCCGTTCACCGGCCTCGCGGTCGTGCACATGATCGTCACCGAACTCGCCGTCATCGACGTCACTCCGGACGGCCTCGTGTTGCGCGAGGTGGCGGCCGACCGGTCAATCGATGACGTGAAGGCGGCGACTGGTGCGACGCTGCTGATTCCGGAACAGGTGGGGACCTTTGAATAAGGACTTCGACGTCGTCATCATGAGCGCGTGCCGCACGGCCATCGGCTCGTTCGGCGGAGCGTTGAAGGATGTGTCCGCCGTCGACATGGCGGCGGTGGTCATCAGGGAAGCCATGACCCGCGCCGGCGTCGACGAACGAGGATGTCGGCGATGTCATCCTCGGCTGCGTGCTGCAGGCCGGTGCGGGCATGAACGTCGCGCGACAGGCGGCGCTGAAGGCGGAGCTGCCGAACGAAGTGCCGGGCGAAACCGTCAACCGCGTCTGCGGCTCCGGCCTCCAGAGCGTGGTGCATGCCGTGGAGGCGATCCGTGTCGGCTACGTCGACACCATCGTCGCCGGCGGCACCGAGTCGATGAGCAACGCGCCGTACCTGCTGAAGAGCGCCCGCTGGGGCTACCGCATGGGCAACGGCGAGGCGATCGACTCGATGATCAGCGACGGTCTTACCTGCGCCATCGACCGCCGTTCACATGGGCGTCACCGCCGAGGAAGTGGCGTCACGGTTCGGCGTGTCGCGCGAGGATCAGGATGCGTTCGCGGCCGAGAGCCAGCGGCGCGCCGCCGCGGCGATTGCCGCCGGCGCCTTCGTCGACGAGATCGTGCCGATCAGCCTGAAACAGAAGAAGGGCGACGGCGATTCGCTTCGCCGTCGACGAGTATCCGCGCGCCGGGACCACGGTGGAGAAGCTGGCGGCGCTGAAGCCGGCGTTCCAGAAGGATGGCACGGTGACCGCCGGCAACGCGTCGGGCATCAACGACGGCGCGGCGGGGCTTGTCATCGCATCCGCTGACAAGGCGCGCCAGGTCGGCAGGAAGCCGCTGGCGCGCATCCTCGGCGTATGTCACCACCGGCGTCGAGCCGAAACTCATGGGCATCGGCCCGGTCCCGGCCGTACGCAAGGTGCTCGATCGTGCCGGCCTGCGCATCGAGGACATCGAGCTGTTCGAGCTGAACGAGGCGTTCGCCGCCCAGTCGGTTGCGGTGATACGCGAACTCGGGCTCGACCAGAAGAAGGTGAACGTGAACGGCGGCGCGATTGCGCTGGGCCACCCGATCGGCGCCAGCGGAGCGCGTGTTCTGACGACGCTGGTCTACGCCCTGCGAGCGCGCAAGCTGCGCTACGGCGTCGCATCGCTCTGCATTGGCGGCGGCATGGGCACCGCGATCGCCATCGAAGCGCTGTGATCATTATCGTCCAGCGGGTGCTGGACGAACTGCGATCTCACGCGCGCGACGAGTCGCCGCGCGAGTGCTGCGGCATGCTGGTCGGCTCGGCCGGCCGCATCGCCGACAGCGCCAGGGCCGTCAACCTCGAAGCCGGCACGACGCGGTTCCGCATCGACCCGCGCGATCACATCCGAGCGATCCGCGACGCCCGCGCGCGACAACTCGACGTCGTTGGCTTCTATCACTCGCACCCACGCTCACGCGCATACCCGTCCCAGACCGACGTTGCCGATGCCGGCTATGCCGGTGCGATGCACCTGATTGTCGGTGTGGGCGAGCACGGCGCGCTCGAGGCGCGGCTCTTCACGATCGAGGGGGAAACGGTGACGGAGCTGAATTACGTGACGGAGTAGGCGCACCTGAAGGTGCGCGCTTACACCTCATGCAGTACGTCGCTGCGGACCTTCAGGGTGCGTGCGCTAGAACGGCCCCGAGCTCACACCTGGCTGCACCTGCAGCGTGGTCGTGCCCGAGCCGAGGATGCGGTCCTTGTTCTTCAGGTGGAAGTAGACCTTGTAGCTGCCAGGGCGGCGGAACTGGTGCTGCACCGTGTAGCGCCGCTTGATCTGGCTCTTGCCGGCTTCGTAAGGCTCGCAGTCGGTCGTCGACTCCGAGCTTGTGTCGTCGCCCCACTCCCACTCGATGGCGGCGCAGTAGTACTCCTCGAAGTCGTCGGCGCCACCCTGCAACTCCGCGGTCAGCGTGACGCGAGCAGGCGACATCGCCAACTGCGGCTGCGCCCGCAGCCGGATCTTCGGGCGCCTGGCGTCGTCATTTTTCGGCTTCTCGTTCTGGAGTGCTGCGGCCGAGAGCCCCGCGAGAGACAGTGCGAGCCCGGTCGCGGCGGTCGTCGTGAACAGGTGTCGCCAGGTGAACATGCTGCTTCTCGAGAAACTACCGGAACTCTGCCGGGCATTGTACCGGGCCGCGGGTGGGCGCGGCAACCGCGATCCGGGGATAATGAAGACGATGCCCGCCCCTCAGACGCCGCCCATTGCCTGCCGCTTCGGAGCCCTGCTGTCCGTGCCGGTCGATCTGCTCGTGCTGCCGTGGTTCGAAGGGCAGCCTGCCAGTGCCGTCGACGGTCTCGATGCGGCCACTGGCGGAGAAATCGAGAGGGCGCTGGCATCTGGCGAGTTCGCCGGACTCCCATACGAACTGTTTGTCACGCCCATCGTCGCACCTGGATGGAGTGCGCGCCGGCTGGGGCTGATTGGCGCCGGCAAGGAACTGGCGTTCACCGCAGGGCTGGCACGCCGGCTCGCCACCGCGGCCGGTCTGGCCGCACGCACGCGTCGCGTCGCAACGCTCGGCTTTGTGCTGCGGCCGGGACAGGCGGCGCCGTCGGGCGACGTGGACGTCGCGGGCTTCTCGCAATCGATCGCCGAAGGGCTCGTGCTATCCGAGTTCAGCGGCACCGCTTACCAGACCACCGAGCCAAAGCTCAGCTCTGCACCCGCCTTCACCGTCGTCATTCCCGATCTGCGCGACTCGTCGCCCGAGAGCCCGACCCGCATCGAGGGCGCGGTCGTCCGCGGCTGCGTGCTCGGCGAGGCCTCGAACCTGGCGCGTGCGCTCTCCAACGAACCCGGCAACACCCTCACGCCGCGCGAGTTCGCCGCGCGCGCCACGCGCATTGTCAGTGAAGGCGGCGCGACGGTGGAGGTGCTCGACGAGACGCAGATCGCGGCACTGGGCATGGGCATGCTGCTCGGCGTTGCCAGGGGCAGCAGCGAGCCGCCACGCCTCATGGTGTTCCGCCACGATCCGCCGGAAGCGAGGTCTGGACCGGTCTTGGCGCTGGTCGGCAAGGGCATCACGTTCGACACTGGCGGTATCTCCATCAAGCGGGCCGACGGCATGGAGAAGATGAAGGACGACATGGCCGGCGGCGCCGCCGTCGCCTGCGCCATGCGCGCCATCGCGAAGCTGAACGCGCCTATCCGGGTCATCGGCATCGTGCCCGCCACCGAGAACATGCCGGGCGGGCGGGCGATGAAGCCGGGCGACATCCTCACCAGCGCCGAAGGCAAGACGGTGGAGGTGATCAACACCGACGCCGAAGGTCGCCTCGTGCTCGGCGATGCCCTCTGGTATGCGCGCCAGCTCGGCGCCACGCACCTGGTTGATGTGGCGACGCTCACCGGCGGTATGGTCGTCGCGCTTGGCCAGACGACCAGCGGCCTCTTCGGTACGCCGGACTGGTGGGTGGAGCAGGTGCGCCGCATCGGCGACCGCGCCGGCGACCGCATGTGGCAACTGCCGCTGTTCGACGATTACCGCGATCAATTGAAGAGCGAGATTGCCGACATGATCAACAGCGCCGGCCGTCCCGCCACCTCGATTACCGCGGCGATGTTCCTGAAGGAGTTCACGGGCGGTCTACCGTGGGCCCACATCGATATCGCCGCCACCGCCTGGGCCGACGATGCGAAGCCGTTCATGCCGAAGGGCCCGACGGGCGTGGCGGTCCGCACGCTCGTGGAACTGGCCTTCTCCTCGGACACGTGGAAATAGTGATGCTCGCAATGCAGCAGCAACAGCCGCCGTCGGAAGGCTTCATGGTGAAAATCATGCAGCCGCCGAGCGACGTCGAGGGGCTCGCCGACGTGTTGCTCGGTTCGCTCGGCCTGGTCGGGTTGCTGGTCGTCAGCGCCGTGGTCCTGGCCGGCCTGTTCGCGGGTGGGCTCTACCTGTACCGGCTGAAGTTCGCCGACCCGTTTCCGTCGGCGTCAGCACAGCGCCCAGGCGACAGCGGCCCCGCCGGCAGCATCACGCGCTAATCAGTTCTGCTGCTGCGCGACGGCCGGCACGCGCTTCAGCGAGTTCTGGTACTCGCGCACGCCTTCGAAGAGCGCCTGCGCCACCTTCTGGCGGTAGCTCGACCCCTTTAGCAGCTTGGCTTCCTGCGGGTTGGTGAGGAACGAGATCTCCGCGAGCACGCTCGGCATCGAGGCGCCAATCAGCACCACGAACGGCGCCTGCTTCACGCCCAGGTCCTTCAGCGTCTTGTTCGCCGACTTCAGCGAATCCATCATCTCGCGCTGGACGTAGGTGGCGAAGTCGCGCGACTCGTCCCGTTTGCTGTTCAGCGCAATCGCCTTCACCACGTCCTGCAGCGCGCCCATGGTCTGCTCCGACGTCGCATTCTCGCGCGCCGCGACCGCGGCGGCGTTCTGGGTCGAGGCGAAGTTCAGGAAGTAGGTTTCGATGCCACGAGCCGCCGGCAGCGGGCTGGCGTTGGCGTGGATCGAGAGAAACAGGTCGGCATTCTCGCGGTTGGCGATCGCCGTCCGTCTCCTGCAGCGGGATGAACGTGTTGTCGCGGCGGGTCAGCACCACGTCGACACCAGGCAGCTTCGTCAGCAGCTTCTCAAGGCGCAGGGCCACGTCGAGGACGAGTTCGGCTTCCGTGACGCCACCGCCTTTTGCGCCAGGGTCATGACCGCCGTGTCCCGGGTCGATGACGATCCGCGAGACACCGAGGCCGAGCTGCCGGGCAAGCGACAATCCTCCAGCGACGTTTCGTGCCGGCGGCGCGGTGGGCGCCGGTGCCAGCGGCTTCGCCGCGGCTACCGGAGCGGGCGTCACCGCGGGCACTGGCTCGCGAAGTGTCGGGCCGGCAGGCGCGGCAGACAGGCTGCCGGCCGCCAGCGCCGAGAGCGGCGCGATCCGGCGCGATTCGAGGGAGGGAGGCGCGTCGAGCAGGTCGAGGCTCATCGCCACCACAGGCGTCAGGGGCGCAATGGTCGCCTGGCGCAGCGGCGAAGCGGGCGGCAACACCACCGGAACAACAGGCAGTGCACGCGGAGCGGGCAGCACGGGTCGTGGCGCGAGGCTCGGCTCCACTGCGGCCAGCGACGCCACCGGCTTCTCGCGCAGGCAGTCAATGACCAGCCGGTACGGGCTGTAGAGCGGATAGACGCTGTAGCTGGACACCCCCGCCGTCTCGAGCACCACTCGCGTGATGCTGTTCGGATGGCGGCCGATGCGGATCTGACGCACGACGTCCGTGTCGGCATCGAAGCGAAGCGTCTGGTCGATCAGCGCGGGGTTGGCGCGCGTCGACGGCAGATCGATGAAGACACGGTTCGGGTTGTCGAGACGCTCGTCGTGAAACGCGATCTCGTCATCGAGCTCGATCACGACCCGCACAACGTCCTTGAGCACCGCGCGGCGAATCGCCTTGACGTTCACCAGCTTTGTCGACGCGGTCGGCGGCGCTGCGGCCGCTGCTGCCGTCGTCGCGGCGGGTTCCGGTAGAGATGAAGGTGGGGCAGTGGCAGTGGTGGCTGCCGGCGCAGCGGAGTTGCGCGTCGCCGGGTGAGCGGTGAGCCAGGCGATCGGCGCGGACGTCTGGCGCGCGAACGTGCTGCTTGGGTACTCCGACGTCAGGAGTTGCAGGAGACGCAGCGCGACCGTGCGTTCGCGCGTCTCGCCGAAGAGCTCGAACGCGTCGCGCGCCAGCGTCGCCGCACGCCATAGCGCATCGTCGCAGAAGCCGCTGGACGGATGCTGCCGGACCACCTGTTCGTAGTCGCTGACGACCGTCCGCACCGCCTTCAGCACCGTCCGACTGGCCGAAGGCGCGGCGAGCGCCTTGCGAACCGCGACCTCCTTTGCCGATGCATCGGCGAAGAGCGCCTCGGCGGCGCGGACCGCGACCGGCGCGCCCTGGGCGCGGATCGGGACCGATGCCGCACAGGAAAGCACAGCGACTACAACCGTCAGCGTGCGGAGGCAGGCCGCGCCAGTCATCGCAGCTGCGCGTCCACCTCGTCGAAGTACGCACTTGTCCACGAGTACCTCGCGCGGCTTGCCGCCGGCCGAGGGGGAAACGAGACCTTCCGCCTCCATCATGTCCACCAGCCGGGCTGCCCGGCTGAAACCGATGCGAAGCCGCCGCTGCAGGTAGGAGATGGACGCCTGCCCGCTCGTCACGATGATGCGCGCTGCCTCGTCGTAGAGGTCGTCCTTCTCCATGTCCATGCCGCCAGTCGCCTCGGACTTCTCCTCGGCCGTGATCGTCTCGTCGTAGTTCGGCCTGCCCTGCTTGCGCAGGAAGCTGGCGAGCCGCGCGCTCTCCTGCTCCGATATATACGGCCCGTGCAGGCGGATAGAACGCGACGACGCCGGCGGCAGGAAGAGCATGTCGCCGCGGCCCAGGAGCTGTTCCGCGCCGTTAGCGTCGAGAATGGTGCGCGAGTCGATTTTGGATGCGACGCGGAACGAAATGCGCGACGGCATGTTCGCCTTGATGAGGCCGGTGATGACGTCGACCGACGGCCGTTGCGTGGCGAGGATCAGGTGGATGCCGACGGCGCGCGCCATCTGCGCAAGACGGCAGATCGACTGTTCCACTTCGTTGCCGGCCACCATCATCAGGTCGGCGAGCTCATCGATGAGCACGATGATCATCGGCAGCGGCTTCGGGTACTCGCCGCCGTCCCTTGGCGTCCGCTTCTCGGCAATGGCCTGGCGGATGTTGCGGTTGTACTGCTCGAGATTACGGACACCTTCGCCCGCCAGGGTCTTGTAGCGCTCCTCCATCTCACGCACCGCCCAGCGTAGCGCGTTCGCGGCCTGCTTCGGGTCGACGACAACCGGCGTCAGCAGGTGCGGGATGTCCTCGTACATGCCGAGTTCGAGCCGCTTCGGGTCCACCATGATCAGCCGCACGTCGTCTGGCGTGGCGCGGTAGAGGATGCTGGTCAGCATCGAGTTGATGCCGACCGACTTGCCCGTGCCGGTGGAGCCGGCGATGAGGAGGTGCGGCATGGCGGCGAGATCGGCGACGTAGGGGTCGCCGTGAATGGTCTTGCCGAGCGCGATCGGCAGCTTGGCGGTCGTGCCTTCGTAAGCCTCCGACTCGAGCAGGTCGCGAAGCGAGATCTGGGCGCGCTGACTGTTCGGAATCTGGATGCCGACGGTCGACTTGCCGGGGATGCGGTCGATGAGCACCGACTCGGCCCGCATGGCGAGGCAGAGGTCGTCGGCCAGGCCGGTGATCTTCGAGGTACTTCACGCCGGCTTCGGGCTTGAACTCGTATGTGGTAACGACCGGACCGGGATGGATCTGGGTGACCGAGCCTTCGACCGAGAACTCGCGGCATTTCTCCTCGAGCAGGCGGGCGCTCGACATCAGCTCGCGTTCGTCGATCTTACGCTCCGTCTTCGGCGCGTCGAGCAACGCCATCGGCGGCAGCATGTAGTCGCCGACTCGGCGCTCGGCGGGTGCCTTGGTCGTCGGCTCGGAGTCGGTCAACGGCAGTGGCGGCGCCGGAATGATGGGGCGCGGGCGCGGCTGCGGCTGCAGCGCGACAGCCTTCGTAGCGGCGGCGAGCGACGTGCCGGCAGTGACTGGCTGCTCGCCGGCATCAGCGGCCAACCGGCGGCGGTTCGCCTTGGCGCCAGCCTCTGCCATTTCCTTCACCGCGGCGGCATCGGCCCCGGCCTTCCTCGTGTGCTTGGCGATGACCTCGCGCCGCTGCTGCTCGCGCTGGCGCTCCTCGTTCCACCCGCGCAGGCTGGCAAACACCTTCGTGCCGCCGTCGCCGGCCGCGCTGAACATCGCCGCGAACGCGCGCCCGAAGGAGAACTGTGTCGAGACGATGACCGAGATGAAGAACAGGGCAAGCAGGATGATCATCGACCCGGTCGCGCCGAGGTCCGACGTCATCTCGTCGGCCAGCCAGCGGCCGAGCGAGCCGCCGCCGCTGTTCGACGCCATGCCTGGTGCGCTGCTGCTGCCGACGATCATGCTGAGTGACGTGGCGACGCACAGGAACAGCAGCACTGAGCCGAAGAGCTTCGTGCCAACCGCATCCACTGCGCGGCACCAGAAATAGTTCCAGCCAGCAACGATCAGCGCCACGGGGACAACGAACGCGGTGTAGCCGACCAGTTGGAACGACAGCTCCGCCAGGAACGCGCCGACACGTCCGGCGAAGTTCGCGGTGTCCCCGGCGATGCCGACCTTCATGAACCACACCGGGTCCGAGGGGTCATAGCTCGCCAGGGAGACGATCCAGAAGAGCGCGGCGGCGAAGAGCGCAACGCCGACGAACTCGCTGACCCGGCGAGAAATCGTGGATCCCTTCACAATCTCAAATCTCCATGATGACCGGCAGCACGAACGGCCGCCGGCCCGAGCGCTTGCGGAAGAACCGGCGCAGTTCGACGCGCAGTTTCTCCTTGATGATCCCCTGGTCGGTGCGCTCCTCGAGGCTGGCGCTGGCGATGACTTCGGCCAGCACGCGCGCGCCGTCGGCGAGCAGTTCATCGCTGTTCTCCATCACGAAGCCGCGCGTGATGATGTCGGGCACACCTTCGAGCATGCCAGTCTGCCTGTTGATGGCCACCACCGGCACCACGAGGCCGTCCTCGGCCAGGTGCCGGCGATCGCGCAGCACCTCGTCGCCGATCTCGCCTGTCAGCGTGCCGTCGATCAGCACGCGCCCGACCGGCGCCTTGCCGGCGATGCGAGCGCCGTGTTCGTCGACGGTGACGATGTCGCCGTTCTCGATGAGCAGGATCTCCGGTCGCGGATCGCGCCCGGCGAACACCCGCTTCGCCACCCGCGCGTGGTGAGACAACTGCCGGAACTCGCCATGCACCGGGATGAAGTACCGCGGCTTCACGAGCGACAGGACGAGTTTGAGTTCCTCCTCGCTGCCGTGCCCCGACACGTGAACGTGCTTCGTGCCCTCGTGAATGACCGTGGTTCCACGCCGTGCGAGGTGATTCATCACGCGGCCGATGGACTTCTCGTTGCCCGGAATGGCGCGCGCGGAGATGACGACGGTGTCATCCTCCGTCAGCTTGACGTAGCGGTGGTCGCCCACCGCGATGCGCGACAGCGCCGACATCGGTTCGCCCTGCGACCCCGTGGTGAGGCACAGGACATCCTGCTGCGGGTAATTGCTGATGTCCGAATCGCGGATCTGCATGCCGGCCGGAATCCGCAGGTAGCCGAGCCGCTGCGCGATCTCCGAGTTCTGGTTCATGCCGCGGCCGACGAACGCCACCTTCCGCTCGAACTGCGCGGCCAGGTCGACCACGATCTGCATGCGGTAAATGCTCGACGAGAATGCCGAGACAATCAGCCGGCCGGCAGCACTGGTGAAGATCTCCTCGAACGCCTCGATGACCTCGGTCTCCGAGCCGGTGAAGCCGCGGCGATCGACGTTGGTGCTGTCGGCCAGCAGCAGCAGCACACCCTGCGTGCCGAGTTCGCCGAAGCGGTGCAGGTCGAAGTGTTCGCCGTCGATCGGCGTCTGGTCGATCTTGAAGTCGCCGGTGTGCAGGATGACGCCGAGCGGGGTGTGGATTGCGAGGGCGACGCAGTCCGGCATGCTGTGCGTCACGCGGATGAACTCGATCGTGAAGGGTCCGACCGTCACGCGCTGGCGCGGCCGCACCGATTCGGTCGGCGTGTCCTCGAGCCCGTGTTCCTTCAGCTTCTGCTCAACCAAGGCCAGCGTCAGAGGCGTCCCGATGATCGGCCCGGCAATGTACGGCACCACGTGCGGCACACCGCCAATGTGGTCCTCATGGCCGTGCGTCAGCACGAGCGCGGCAGCGCGCCCCTTCTGATGCAGGTAGGTGAGGTCCGGAATGATCCGGTCGACACCCAGAAGTTCGGGGTCCGGAAACATGACGCCGGCATCGATCACGATGGTTGTCTCACCCCAGGTGAGAGCCAGCATGTTCATGCCGAACTCGCCGAGACCGCCGAGCGGAACGATTTCGAGCATTCGTGACTTAATAAGACACACCGCCGCTCGCATCGCCCCTGGCGGGACGTTGTCGATCGTCGGGAGCCGCCGGTGGGGCAGCTCAATCAGGCTGCTGGGTGCGCCTGAAACAAGAAGGCGGGTTGAGCCGACAAAATGCGTCGGGAGAACAAGATAGCTCGAAAACTATAGCACAGGAACCGGGGGTGGCTCGGCCGGATTTCCATGCGCAATCGCGGCGATCGCGTCGACCACACGGCACAGCTCGACCCGGCTCAACGTTTCGGGCCGGCGGACCGGATCGATGCCGGTTTCGGTGAGGACGCGGCCGGCGGTGAGGGCCGTCAGACCGCCGTAGGCCAGCAGGGCGTTGTTCAGGGTCTTCCGCCGCCGCGAGAAGACGGCGTTGGTGACCGACGCCAGCATCTGCTCGTCGCGGACCGGCGGCTCGGCGTCATGGAAGCGCAGACGCACGACCGTAGACTGCACCTTCGGCGCCGGCCGGAAGGCGCCGGGCGGCAGGTTCAGCAGCCGGGTCACCGAGGCGCGATGCCCGATCAGAACAGCCAGCACGCTGTAGTCGCCGCTGCCGGGCGTGGCGAGCAGGCGGTCGGCCACCTCACGCTGCAGCATGATCGTCGCGTCGGCGAGCGGCAGCCCGAGCCTGGTCAGCTCGATGAGACGAAACATGATTGGCGACGCCACGTTGTAAGGCAGGTTGCCGGCGACCCGGAACGACGTGGCGTTGGGTGCCGACACCCGGAGTGCATCGCGCAGTTCCTCGAAGGGCAACGCCAGGAAATCGCCCTCGAGGATGGTGACCCGCGGTAGCTGTTCGTCGCGGACCGCCGCGGCCAGGTCGCGGTCGATCTCGCACGCGACGACGGAACTGGCCGCGGCCGCCAGCGGCCGCGTCAACGCCCCCGGGCCGGGGCCGATTTCGAGGAAGGCATCGGACGGGGCCGGCGCGATTGCCGCAACCACCTTACGGGCCCAGACGTCCTCCAGGAAGTTCTGACCGAAACGCTTGCGCGCCAGTGGCCGCGTGCGGCCGCGATCAGTCGGCTCGCGCATCGCCCCGCCAGTATTCGTTCTCGATGTGTTCGATCTCTTCCTCGCTCAGGCCGAAGTAGTGGCCGATCTCGTGGATGAGCGTCTCGCCAATCGAGGCGATGAGGTCGTCCTCGTCTTCAGCTTCGCGTTCGTGCGGCCCCTGAAAGAGCAGGATGCGGTCCGGGAGCGCGTTGCCCTGCGCCCACTGCCGCTCGGTGAGCGGCACGCCCGTGTAGAGGCCGAACAGCGTGTCAGTCCTCATCAGCTTCCAGTTCCTCCAGCAGCTCATCGTCTGGCTCGTCCTCGATGACGATGGCGAGGTTCTGCATGGCGTCCCGAAAGCGCTTCGGAATGGTCTGGAGTGCGGCAGCGACGTGCTGTTCGAATTGGGAGCGTGTCACTTCGATGTCTTTCCAGGTTTCACCTTCTTCGTGACCCTCGAGAGGCTTCGTTTCGTTGCCTGCGTCAGCCCGGGCTTGCGACCCGCGCCGCGGGCGCCACGCGCATCGGTCGCGTCGCCGGTGCGCGCGTAATCGCAGGTCCTGGAGAACCAGGCAGGTCGGACAGAGCGGCTTCGGCTTGCAAACGCGACGGCCGTGGAGGATGAGGCAGTCGGAGGCCCGCGTCCAGCGCTCTTTCGGCAGCAGCGCGCACAACTGCGCCTCTACCTTCTCGGCGTCTTCACCCTCGGCCAGGCCGATGCGGTTGGCGACGCGCAGCACGTGTCGATCGACCGGCAGGCCGGGTACACCGAGCGCATGCCCAAGCACCACGTTGGCGGTCTTGCGGCCAACGCCAGGCAGTTGGACGAGCGCGTCCATGTCGGCTGGAACGGTGCCGCCGTGCCGCTCCATCAGCGCCGCCGCCATGCCGATGAGCGACTTCGACTTGGCGCGGAAGAACCCGGTCGAGTGGATCTGCGGTTCGAGTGCCGCGGCCGTCGCCGTGGCGAGGGCGGCCGGCGAGGGATAGCGCGCGAACAGCGCCGGCGTCACCATGTTCACGCGCTGATCAGTGGACTGCGCGGAGAGGATGGTGGCGGTCAGCAGTTCGTAGGCATTCGTGAAGTGCAGTTCGGTGTCGGCGCCCGGATGCTGCTCGTCGAGCGCATCGAAGATGGCGGCGGCTACGGTCGGTGATTTCATGATGCGAGGCACGCAGGCGGCGGATTAGTGGATCGGCCCGCCCTTGTTCCAGCCGACGTTGTTGTACGACTCCGAGTACACGCGCATGTGTTCCTGGAGAGCGTTGATCAGGTTCGGAATGAACTGGACCGGCACGACGATGGTGGCGCGTACCGGCGCGTGCACGACATGCTCCGTTTCGGCGTTGCGGATCTCCTTCTCGGAGAGCGGCATTACCTCGCAGAAGGTGAGCGTGAAGTCGAAGGGCGTGTGCGCAATCGAACAGAAGTTCGAATAGGTGCGTGGCTTGTCGCTCGGCTCCTCTGCCGGGACGATGGTGAAGTTGATCTGCTTGGGCGTGTCGGACATGGTGGTCCGATCCTAGCGGAAGTCAGTACTTCCGCATCACCCCGACTACGACCCCCTGCACCTGCACCTGATCCGCGTCGGCGTAGATCGGCTGCATCGTGGCGTTGGCCGGCTGCAGGCGAATGCGGCCGTTGTCGCGGTAGAACTTCTTGAGCGTGACGTCGGTGCCGCGCAGAAGCGCGATGACCATCTCGCCGTTCTCGGCCGTCTTGCGGTCTTCGACCACGACGAAATCGCCGTCCTTGATCTGCTCGTCGATCATCGAGTCGCCCCGGACGCGCAGGACGTAGGTGTCGCGCCTGCCGGCAAAGTCTTCCGGCACGGCGATGGTTTCGTTCGAGGCGATCGCTTCGATCGGAATGCCGGCCGCGACATAGCCCAGCAGCGGCAGCTCGACGGCCCGGCCGCCGGTGCGCGCCTGCACCATCTCGACCGACCGGCTGCGGTTCCAGGCTCGCCTGATGAAGCCCTTCTCCTGAAGGTTGGTGAGGTGCTTGTGGACCGTGGCGAGCGAAGAAAGGCCGAAGCGGCGTCCGATCTCCTCCAGGCTAGGCGCGTAGCCGTGCTGCTGGATGAATTCGTTCAGATAATCGAGGATTTCGCGCTGACGTTTCGTGAGCGGGAGCATGCGGGCGCCTCCTGAGCTGAGGGCACTATATGCAAAACAAAAGCGAAGATCAAGGCTGGATCCGCTCTTTGTTCGCCTGAAGGAGCGGAGCTTCGACCTTCGTCCCTCACGGCGCAGTCAACAGAAAGATCAGCAGATTCCCGTCCGTCTGCCACAGGTGCAGCTCGGGCACGCCTGGCAGCGCGTCGAGCTGGGCCGGACGCATGTGAAGGCCATCGACGAGAACGTGCGTCACGCCGACCCGGCGCAGGTAGTCGATCGACGCCTGATCCGGGAAAGGACGCGAGCTGCTTCACGTGCTCGTAGTAGCTGGCCGGCTTGAACCCGGAGTAGCCGTTCAGCATCGGGTGGAACGTCTGCGTCGAGGCACTCGCCAGCATGAACGGCACGTTCAGGTGGAAGCGCGACGAGTCGTAGAACGGAAAGAACACCAGCACTGCCTTCGACGGCAGCTGCTTCAGTACGTCGTAGAACGGGCGGCGTGCCGAGGTACTCGGAGTAGCCCATCGGCGCCCGCATCGCCTCGCCGTTCACCAGCAGCACGCAGGCCAGGCACACCGGCGTGGCCACAGGCGACCGCAGCCGGCGCTGGAGCGCCGCGATGCCGAAGCCCGACAGCATGCCTATGGCGATCAGCGTGAACTGGCCGAAGCGTACGGCACCGCGGATCCCGGTCAACAACGGGTAGATGCGGTACAGCACCCGGTAGGGCGGAAAGGCCGGACCGAACGACAGCGCGAACGACACTACGGCGATCGCCACCAGCATCCGCGTCCGCATGTCGCGCACGCCGAAGGACGCCAGGCCGATGCCGGCCAGCACCAGCGCGACGAAGCCGGGGAACAGCGCATCGCCCTGAAAGAACAGCCGGCTCCACTGCAGGACGTCGAAGTGAATGCGTCCGGCGGCCGCGGCGTAGTCGGTCAGCTCGGCCGAGAAGCGCTGCGTCTCCTCGAGCGATCGTCCAAGCCCCACGTCAGCGCTCGCCTGGTAGTAGGGCAGCAGGAATGGCGTCAGCAGCAGCACTGCCACCAGCGCAGCCAGCAGCACGTAGCCCGCCGCCGTTTTGAACCGCGCGCCGAGCCAGTCCGCAGGGCGCACCAGCGCCGCCGCAGCCAGCGAGAGGCTCGGCGAAGACCATCACGTAGGTGCCGGTCAGCGAGTGCAGCACGAACCAGCCGGCCAGCGACAGTGCATGCCGAACGCGCGGCTCTGACAGCAGCCGGTCGAGCGCCAGCAGCGCCAGCGGGAAGAACTCGACGTGCAGATCCTGGATCTGCGGCAGCCGCGTCAGCGAGAACGCGTTGAACGCCACCAGCGAGCCGCTGCCGATGCCGGCCATCCACGATCCGGTCCAGCGCCGAATGACGAGGCAGGCCGTCCAGCCGGTCAGCGCGAAGCCGGCCATCAGCACGAGGTTGTGCACGAGCACCGGGCTTGCGCCTGCCCACAGCAGCGGCGCACCGATCATGCCCTGCACGAAGAGATGGTCCGAGTAGGACAGCGCGCCCGGTTCCGGGTAGAAGATGTTGGCGTCGAACAGGTGCAGCGGATTGGTGCGGCACGGCGTGCGCCACCCACGCCATGATCCACTCGTGCAGCACGAAGTCGCCGTTGTCGTTGCGCGACAGCGTGCCCGGCGCCGACGCTAGCGGCCACAGGTGCACGACTGCCAGACCGACGAACAGCAGCAGCGCGGCGGTAGCGGCGCGTGCGGACACCCGTGCGCCCGTCGATGTCAGGACGCGGCCGGCTGGAACTGTGCATCGAAGGCCCGCGGATCTTAGCACTCGCCAGACGGAGCGATTCCAGCTACGATTCCCATCTGTGCGCCTGCCGATCGTCATCCCCGATGTATCCGTCACGCCGTTCGACGTTGTCACGGTCGGCCTGAACAGCATCGACCTCGTTGCCGTCGTCGAGCGCTATCCGGCCAGCAACTCGAAGCAGCGGCTCGAGTCGTATTCGAAGCGGCCGGGCGGGCAGATGGCCACAGCTGCCGCCGTCTGTGCGCGGCTCGGTTGGCGGGCGCGTTACATCGGCGCGTTCGGCAGCGACGACCTGGCGGTGATGGGGCGCGAGTCGCTCGCCCTCGAAGGTGTCGATTTGTCGGCCGCGTGGGACGTGCCCGGCGCCACCTCCCAGTTCGCCGTCATCATCGTCGACGCCGGCACCGGCGAGCGGACGGTGCTGTGGAACCGGCATCCGGGACTGACGATGCGCGCGGAGCAGATGGATACCGCGGCGGTCACGTCGGGCCGCATGCTGGTCGTCGACTGCCACGAGACGCCAGCCGCCACG
Source organism: uncultured Acidobacteriota bacterium (assembly GCA_963722395.1). GTDB lineage: Bacteria > Acidobacteriota > Vicinamibacteria > Vicinamibacterales > CAVVIG01 > CAVVIG01. The sequence continues at coordinate 1,102,122 of CAVRLS010000004.1, forward strand.
CAGGCGGCGCGCGCCGCCAGAGCTGCGGGCATTCCAACCGTCGTCGACGTGGAGAAGCTGCGCGACGGCATTCACGACCTGCTCGTGAACATCGACTGCATCATCGCGGCCGAGGCGTTTCCGTCCGCGCTCACCGGCTACGGCGACCATGGTCGTGCGCTGGCCGCGCTCGCCGCGGAGTACCGCGCGCCGCTCGTAGCGGTGACGCTCGGTGAAGAGGGGAGCCTTGCGTTCTGCGGCGGTCGCGAGATCAGGACGCGGCGTTCCCGGTGATCTGCGTCGACTCGACCGGTGCAGGCGACGCCTTCCACGGCGGATTCGTGGCCGCCTGCCTGCTCGACCCCGGCGGATCAGTGGAAGACGCGCTGACGTACGCGAACGCGGTGGCCGCGTTGAACTGCCGCGCGCTGGGCGCCCGCGGCGGCCTGCCGACCGCCAGGGAGGTGGACGCGATGCTGATGTCTCGTCTCCCGGTCGAAATGCTAGATTCATAGGCACGTGACCGATCAGCAGCCACCCATCGCCGACCTGCTCGCACGCCTCGATCGCGAGCGCCTCGACGCCGATCGTCTCTACAACGACGCCCTGACTGCACTTGACCAAGCAGTGCAGACCGTCCCGGTGCTGCCGCAGGCGCCGCCGCCGTACGACGCGTCGCGGCTGCCCGACGTGAACGCCACGTGGCAGGACGCTGCCGCACGGCGCACCGGCGTTCGGGTCATCGTGGAAAGGACGCCTCGGCCGGTTCATCTGGCGGCTCGTCGGTCCGGCGCTCGAGTCACAACAGCAGTTCAACAGTGCCGTCGTCGATCACCTGAACCGCAACGTTGCGGCGCACGAGCAATCCAGCGAGGCGCTTGCCGCTCTCGTCGGCACGGCCCGCGAGCAGCTTCAGGGGTTGGTGCGCTTCGAGTCGCTGTTGGTGCAGTACCTGCAGACCATCACCGTCTACGTCGACAGCAAGGACCGCAGCCAGGGCGGCGCCGAGATCCGCCAGCGCCTCGCGCTGACCGAGCAGCGATTGCTGGCCTTGAAGCGCGACCTCGAGAACGTGTCGGCCAAGTCCGACGTGCTGCCGGATTCGAGTGCGGCCCAAGCCAACGACCAACCACCAACGGCCAACGGCCCACGACCAACGACCGACGACCATCTGGCGTTCACCGGCTCCGTCGACTCCCTCACCTACCTCGCCTTCGAGGACGAGTTCCGCGGCACGCAGGAGAGCATTCGCACTCGGGTCGAGGACTACGTGCCGCTGTTCGCCGGTGCGTCGAATGTGCTCGACGTCGGCTGTGGACGCGGTGAACTGCTCGAGGCGCTGCGCGAGAGCGGTGTCACTTCGCTGCGCGGTGTAGACGTCAGCCCGGCCATGGTCGAAGTCTGCCGCGGCCGCGGCTTCAACGTGGAACTCGGCGATGCGCTCGGCTACGTGTCGGCGCAGCCGGACGCCAGCCTCGGCGGCCTGATCGCCATCCAGGTGGTCGAGCACTTCACGCCGGCCTACCTGACGCGTTTCCTCGAAGCGGCGTATCACGCGCTCGCGCCTGGCGCGCCGATCGTGCTCGAGACCATCAACCCGAACTGCTGGATGGCGTTCTTCGAAACCTACATCCGCGATCTCACGCACCAGCAGCCGCTGCATCCGGACACGCTGCGGCACCTGGTGCAGGCCAGCGGCTTCTCGAACGTCGATGTGCAGTTCCGGGCACCGGTGTCCGAGGATGACAGGCTGGCCCGTGTCGAACTGCCCCCTGAATTCTTCGCACCCGGCCTCGCGCCTGTCGTGGAGGCGCTCAACGACCACGCCATCAAGCTGAATCGTCGCCTGTTTTCGTCGATGGACTACGTCGCCATAGGGCGCCGGTAGCTGCCGTTCACGGTGTGCGGGGGGCCATTGGCTGGATCTGATATAGCCGCGTGTCGCCCTGCTCATCGAGGAGCCGCAGGTTCAGACTGAACGCCTGGAGTCTCGACCCGAGGTCCGCTCGCGCCGCCTCGGAGTAGTCGCCGACGTGGATGACCGCGTAGCGGACACCGTCCTTGGTCAGTCGCGCCAGCGACGGCTCCGACGGGAAGTCGGCGAGCGTGCCTTCGCTGTCAACGAAGTTGCGCGGGATGTAGTCGCTGTAGCCGCCCACGAGCGGCTTCCAGTGTGCCGCGGACGCAAGCATGTACCTGCGTGCGGAGGAAGGCAAATCGACGCGAGTAGAGCGGCAGCTCGATCACGCCGCCATCCGGCAGCGTGGCCAGCGTGCGGTAGACGGGGTTCACCGGCGGCGTCTCGGAGAACGTCAGCGGTTTAGCTGACTCCGCGACCGCCAGCGTCAGCAGCACCGTGAGCCACGGTGCCGGCCGTCTGACGCGTTCCAGCGTCCAGTTGAGGCCAAGCCCGGCGAGAACGGAGAGCGAAAGCTGGAAAATCAGTCCGAACCTGACTGGCGCCCGCATCAGGGAGAAACCGGGCATCACAACATGCAGCAGTCGATACAACCCGGCGTCCGGGCCGAACGACACCCATAGGGCAACCGCCGCAATGCTGATGTATAAGGACGCCGTTTCCCGCTGCCGGCCTGCCGTCATCATGCCAGCTACGCCACCGAGCAGGCCAAAGGTGCACGCGATGAATCCTGGAAACAGGACCTCCTTCCAGCGCCCGACGTAGGGCAGCATCCAGGCGTGGAGGTAGGCGGCGGACGCGAAGTAGGACCCGACGTTGGCGGAATAGAGACGAGCCTGATCGAGCGGACGCTCGAATCCGGTGTCGGCGGCGAATCGCGCGTACACGGACACGAGCGGCGCGACGCAGGCAATCGCCACCGCCGCGGCAACCGCCACGGCAATCCAGTAGGCCCGTTGGGCCTCCCGGCGCCGGGCGATGGCGATGTAGATCGACGAAAAGCCGACGAGCAGCACGACGAAGATTCCGTAATACCCGCAGGCGTAGGTCTGGCCTGCCATTGCCAGGCCGAGGACAGCGGCACGGCGCGCGGTCGGCTGGTCGGCCATCCGATGGAAGGCCAGCAGGCTGAGCGGAAGGCCGGCGGTCATCAGCAACTGGATGTGAGAGAGGTGAGCGAACACGAACGGACAGAAGGCGAACGACGTGGCCGCGACGACAGCAGCACCTCGCCGGCGGGTCAGGTAGTGGACCAGCCCGTACATGCTCTGCGCGCTGAGCGCGAACGACAGCACGAGCACGAAGTTGTGAGCGGCGATGGCACTGCCCGTGGCGGCGTAGACCGGCGCGGCGAGCACCCCGGCCAGCAGGTTCGCTTCGGAGTAGGCCAATGTCGCCCGGTTCGGGAAGAAGATATTGGCGTCCCACACGCCGCTCGGTTGGGTCGTCAACGCGTGCGCCACCCAGCCGACGTTCCAGATGGAGAAGCGTCCATCGCTGTCCATCCGGGCCAGGTGCGCCGGAGACAGGCTGACGGGAATGGTCAGGATCACTGCGAGCAGGCAGAAGAGCAGCAGCGCACCAACATCCAGGCGACCAATGTTCAGCCGAAACACCGCCGCAGACGCCTTGGTCATCAGGAAGGGTTTTACTGTATGTCCAAATCCGGGTCGTCTCCAAACGCCCGCGTGTAACGCGCGCCCGGATTCGCCGGTCTAATGGAATCGACGACATGGGTTCTCCACTGACTGTGACGCTCAACGGACGGGCAGATGCGGGCTGGAACGTGACGGTGGTCAGGCACGAAGCCGAGGTTCCCGACGCCGCGCTCCAGGCACTGTCCGAACCAGACCTGATTGCCGCGGTTCTCGATGGCCGCGCCGGCGCCTTCGACCTCATCGTCGAGCGCCATCGCCGGCCGGTGTACCAGATCTGCTACCGCTTCGTGGGCAATCACGAAGACGCCAGCGACCTGAGCCAGGACGTGTTCCTGCGCGCCTTTCGCGGCGCTGAAGACGCTTCAAGGGCAACGCGGCGCTCGGCCACGTGGCTGTATCGCATTGCGCGTCAACGCCTGCCTGAACCGGCTGGCGGTGAAGACGCCGAAGAACGAGCCGATCGAGGAGACCGCAGCACGTCGACACGCACCAGCGAGACGCCCACCGATCGGCTGCTGCGCGACGAGCGCGCAGTGCGCGTCCGGGCGGCGGTCGCGCAGCTGCCGCGCAAGCAGCGGGCGGCGCTGATCCTGCGCATCTATCAGGAGCACTCGCATCAGGAGATTGCCGACACGCTCGGCACGTTCGGTCGGCGCCGCCAAGGCGAACGTGTTCCACGCGCTGCAGAATCTGAAGAAGCTGCTGGGGGAGCTGTCAGCCATGACGCATCTGCCTCCCGGACACCTTCGTCGATCTGCTCGACGGCACGCTCTCCGAGGCCGCCGTCCCGCACCTGGCCTCGTGCGCACAGCTGCCGGCAGCAATGGCGAAGCCTGCGCGTCACCTGTGCAGGCCACGACCGACGCTGAGTGCCCGAGCCGTCGCCGCTGTTCTGGGACCATCTGTCGGCGCGCGTGCATGACGCCGTGCCGCCGAGGGCAGACGCGCGCCACCGTGGTGGCGCATCGACTGGTCGTGGACCTCGGTCGGCCTGGCCGGTGCGTCGGTCGCCGCGCTGACGCTGGTGGCGTTCCTGCTGGTGCCGCGCTCGGGCAGCCAGGTTGCCGCCGGGTCGTGTCGCTACGTATGCGGATGCCGTCGCGCTGTGGGCGGCGTTGCCGAGCCGGTGGCGTTGCCCAGACGATGAATCGATCAGCGTTGATGGCGGATCTGGCGAGCGACCTCGATTGGGACGCCGTGCGCGAACATGGCCTGACCACCGGTGGGCTGGTCGATCGAGGTGGCGTCCGGAGATGACGGCGGACTGAACGCGTCGAACTGCAGCGTCTGCTACGACGAGACACTCGGCTCCAGCCGGCACGTGCACGCGACAGGCGCTGTTACGACCATCGTGAATAGATTCGTGACGCTGTGTGCGGCGCTTGGCGCTGCTCACCGCGAGCAGCGGCGTTCGGCGCAGGGGCGCCGATGCCGCGCCGCAACGGCCCGCTGGCGCAGGCGACGGTGTCTCACCAGGCGAAATCCAGCGTCTGTTCGATGCCTACGTCGTGATGCAGGCGCAGCAGGAACTGCAGCTGTCCGACGAGCAGTATCCGAAGTTTCTCACGAAGGTGAAGGCGCTGCAGGCCGTGCGGCAGAAGGGGCAGATCGAGCGTGGTCGGATCATCCAGGAACTGCGTCGCCTCGACGCAGCACCGTCGCTCGACGAGCGCGGCTCGCCCGCGACCAGATGAAGGCGCTGGCCGACATCGACGCCCGCCTGCGTCACCGAAGTGCGCGACGCGATGGCGGGCATCGACGAAGTGCTCGACGTGCGCCAGCGGCATCCGCTTCCGCGTGTTCGAAGAGCAGATGGAACGCCGCAAGTTCGACCTGCTGATGCGCAGCGAGGCAGGCGAACCGAGCGCCAGGAAGCCGTAGCGTGCGGCAGCGCCGCGGAGCCTTCGGATTCGCTACCGACCGACTCAGGGCGGCTCGCACCCGCGGGTGCCATTCCCGACGTGGATGCTCACTGACGGCTCAGAGTGTCTCAGCCCGTCAGCGAAGATCCGCTCGATACGTCGCTCCAGTTCCTGAAGGGGGTGGGCGAGAAGCGCGCGGCCGACCTCGCCCGCGTCGGTCTCCACACCGTCGAACACCTGCTGTTCCGCTTTCCGCTGCGCTACGAAGATCGCAGCCGGATGCTGCCCATCGCCTCGCTGCGGCCCGGGCACCCGCGCCTCGCTCACCGGCCGCCTCGTCTACTGCCGGAGTGCGCACGACCCGCCGCCGCGGCTTCATGATCTTCGAAGCGATCCTCAGCGACGACAGCGGCAGCATCTGCTCACCTGGATGAATCAGAAGTTCCTGGCCAATGTCCTCAAGGCCGGGCAGCACCTGGTGATCTATCGGTCTGGCGGAAATGCGCGGACACGGCGGCCTGCAGATGACCAACGCCGAGTTCGAGATTCTCGACGACGAGGAAGGAGGCGAGACGCTTCATACCGGGCGCATCGTGCCCGATCTACGAGACGGCTGGGACGGTCACGCCGAAGCAGCAGCGCAAGCTCGTGTTACGACGCGCTGCACAGGCTGTCGCCGGACATGCGCGATCCGCTGCCGGACGACGTGCGGCAGCGCCGCGGCTTCCCGACCCGCATACGCCGCGCTGCTCGCCGCCCACTTTCCGCCATCCGACGTCGATCTCGAGACGCTGAACCGCTTCGACACGCTGGCGCAGCAGCGGCTGAAGTTCGACGAAGCGTTCGTGTTCCAGCTGGGCGTCGTCGCGCGGCGCCGCTTGGCGCTCGACCGAGCAGAAAGGTGGCACCATCGTGGTGACGATCGCGGATGCGCGAGACGGCGAAGCAGGTGCTGCCGTTCAAGCTGACCGCCGGGCAGTTCACCGCGCTGAAGGAGATCGTCGACGACCTGCAGCAGCCGCATCCGATGAACCGCCTGCTGCAGGGCGACGTCGGCGCCGGCAAGACCATCGTTGCGCTGCTGGCGGCGGTGGTGGCGATGGAGAACGGCTGCAGGTGGCGTTCATGGCGCCGACCGAGATCCTGGCGGAGCAGCACTTCGCCACCATCATCGAAGCTGCTGCTCCAGACGTCGCGCTTCCGCGTGGCGTTGCTCACCGGGTCGACGACCGCCGCCATGCGCGCAGCACCTCGCGCGAAATCGCAGAGCGGCGCGATCCATCTCGTCGTCGGCACGCACGCGCTGGTGCAGGGCGACGTCGATCTTTCATCGCCTCGGCTTGGTGGTGATCGACGAACAGCATCGCTTCGGCGTGCTGCAGCGCGCGACGCTGCGCGCGAAGGGGCTGCATCCGGACGTACTGGTGATGACCGCGACGCCGATTCCGCGCACGCTGGCGCTGACCTTGTTCGGCGATCTCGACTCCTCGATCCATCCGCGACCTGCCGCCGGGCCGCCTGCCGATCAAGACCCGGCATGATCCCGGACGCGCGGCGCGACGAGATGCACGAGTTCGTGCGGCGCGAACTGCAGGCCGGGCGCCAGGCGTATGTCATCTATCCGCTGGTCGAGGAGTCCGAGAAGGTGGACGTCAAGGCGGCGACCGAGATGGCCGACACGCTGCAGCAGCAGGTCTTCCCGGAGTTCACGATCGGCCTGCTGCACGGCAAGATGAAGACCGACGCGAAAGACCGCGTGATGCGGTCGTTCGCGGCAGGCAGATCGACCTGCTGGTGTCGACGACGGTCGTCGAGGTTGGCATCGACGTGCCGAACGCGACGGTGATGATCATGGAACATGCCGAGCAGTTCGGTCTGTCGCAGCTGCACCAGTTGCGCGGCCGCGTCGGCCGCGGCGTGCATCAGTCGCACTGCTGCCTGGTCTACCAGACGCCGATGTCCGGCCGAGGCGAGCGAGCGGCTGTCGGCGATGATCGAGACCACCGACGGCTTCGAGATCGCCGAGCGCGACCTGCAGTTGCGCGGTCCGGGCGACTTCTTCGGCACGCGCCAGGCCGGCGTGCCGACCTTCCGGCTGGTCGATCTCGATCGCGACGGCGGGCTGATCGACGAGGCGCTGCAGGAAGCCGAGCAGTCGTTCTCGCATCGTCGTGCGCACGCCGTCAGGCATCTCCCAGCTCCTGCGTTCGTGGTCCGCGCGGTTCAGGCTGATGGAGGTCGGGTGAGGCGGGTAGGCGGAATATGCGAGTAATCGCCGGGATGCACAAGGGGCGCGCGCTGAAGGCTCCGACGTGGGACGGCCTGCGGCCGACGTCCGACCGGCTGCGTGAGACGCTGTTCAACGTGCTGGCGCCGCGTGTGGCCGGTGCGCGTGTGCTCGACGTGTATGCCGGCACCGGCGCCCTCGGGATCGAGGCGCTCAGCCGCGGCGCTGCGCACGCCACGTTCGTCGAGAGCGACCGGCGCGCGCAGGCGCTGATTGTCGACAACCTCGAGCGGTGCGGAATTTCCGGGGGCTATGCTATTATCCGCGCGTCTGCCGGACGGGCGGTCGTCGACGTCAGGCGCAGCGCCTCGTTCGTGCCGTTCGACATCGTGCTGCTCGACCCGCCGTACGATCATCCGGCTGCAGAGGCTCTGGCCGGTGTCGATGCGCTCGTGCGCCCGAAGGTCTCGTCGTCCTCGAACACGCGAAACGGTCGCCGGTCCCTGACTCCGTCGGTCGACTGATGCTCACGCGCGACCTGGCGTCGGGGGACAGCGCTCTGGCCTTTTACGCATGCCCACCCTAGCCGTCTACCCCGGATCCTTCGACCCGCTCACCAACGGGCATGTCGACATCATCACGCGCGGCGCACGCCTCTTCGATCGCATCATCGTCGCGATCCTGGTCAATGCGGAGAAGTCGCCGCTGTTCACGATGAGCGAGCGGGTGGAGATTGCACGCGAGGTGTTCGCACGTGCCGAACGTCGAGGTCGATACGTTCGACGGTCTGCTCGTCGACTACGTCGCGAAGCGCCAGGCGCAGGTCATCGTCCGCGGCCTGCGCGCGGTGTCCGACTTCGAGTTCGAGTTCCAGATGGCCCTGATGAACCAGCGGCTGAATGGTAAAATCGAGACGGTCTTCATGATGCCGGCGGAGCAGTACACCTACATCAGCTCGCGCCTGATCAAGGAAGTCTTCGCACTCGGCGGCCGGGTGCATGGTCTGGTTCCGGACATGGTCGAAGAACGTCTCCGCAGAAAGATCGCCTTCCGCACGCCAGCCTGAGTCGCCGCCACCCGCATGACCGCACTCGCCCGACGCACCAGGCGCATCGCCACGTCACCGACGATGAAGGTGACGGCTGCCGTCGATCGTCTGCGCCGCGACGGTGTGCAGGTGTTCGATTTCGGCGCTGGCGAGCCCGATTTCCCGACACCGTCCGCCATCGGCCAGGCAGGGCACGCCGCCATCGACGCCAATTTCACGAAGTACACGCCGGTCGGCGGCACCATCGATCTGAAGCGCGCCATCATCGAGCGCTACAAGTCTCGACTACGGCGTCGAGTATCCGCGAGACCGAAGTCATCGCGTGCGCGGGCGGCAAGCAGGCGCTCTTCAACACGGCGCTCACGTTGTTCGATGCCGGCGACGAGGTCATCATGCACGCGCCGGACTGGCCGACGCTCGTCGAGCAGGTGAAACTGGCCGATGCGACGCCGGTCGTGGTGCGCGCGCGCGCCGAGGACGGCTTCGCGCTCACCGCGGAGCTCTTCCTCGACGCGATCACGCCGCGCACCACGGGCATCGTGCTCAACTCGCCGTGCAATCCGACCGGCGCGCTGATGACCGAAGCCGAACTGACGGTGCTCGCGAAGGAAACGTCACGGCGCGGCATCTGGCTGGTCATCGATCTGTGTTACGAGAAGCTGATCTACGATCCGGCGTCGCACAACCTGCCGTCGGTCCTCGAGCGCCACTGCAAGGAATTCGGTGTCATCTGCGGCTCGGCTTCGAAGGCGTACGCAATGACCGGATGGCGGTCGGGCTGGTCGCTCGGGCCGACCGCGGTCATCGCCGCGCAGCATGCACTGCAGAGCCACGCCACGTCGAACGTGTCGTCGATTACGCAGAAGGCGACGGTTGAGGCGCTCTGTCGGATCCCAGGAACCGGTCGAGCACATGCTGGCCGAGTATCACAAGCGTCGCGATGCGCTGCACGCGTGGCTGTCAGCTGATACCCTCATTCGCATCGTCAAGCCGGCGGGTGCCTTCTATCTGTTCCCTGACGTGAGCCGCGTTCTTGCAGATACCGGATTCGCGTCGACGCTCGACTTCGCTCACGCGCTGCTGAACGAGGCCCGCGTGGCGGTGACGCCGGGCGAAGCGTTCGACGCGCCGGGGTTCGTACGCTTGTCGTATGCGACGTCAATGGACGCGCTGCGGGAGGGCAGTGCGAGGTTGCTGGAGTTCATGGCACGACGAGCGATCACGTGACCGTACGTAGCCGCGCACCTTCAGGTGCGCTCGGAGCCGTATAGAAGAGATGTCGAAGATCGTCGCTATCATTGGCGCATCGAGCAACCGACAGAAGTTCGGTAACAAGGCGGTACGTGCTTTCGTGCGGCAGGGATACACCGTCGTGCCGATTCACCCGACCGAAGCGGCGGTCGAGGGCATCCGGGCCTACCGCTCGGTGCTCGACGTGCCAGGCGCCATCGACATGGCGTCGTTCTATGTGCCCCCGGAGATCGGCCTCGAGTTGATCGGGGAGGTCGCCAGGAAGCAGATTCCGGAAGTGTGGCTGAACCCCGGGGCGGACAGCGACGAGTTGGTCGCACGGGCCCGCAGCCTCTCGATCACTCCCATCGTTGCGTGCAGCATCGTCGCCGTCGGCCAGGATCCCTACGCCCTCTAGTCGTCAACCCCTAACCATCGACAGAACGTCATGCCTACATCCCAGAAGCGCCAGCCCGCTGGGCGCACCCCGAACGGACCCTCCACATCGGACAACGCCGGTAACCAGGCGGACCCCACCGTCGCCGCTGTCCCGGAAGAGCCGAAGACACAGCCACAGCCACAGAAGCAGGCCGCGCCCCAGCAGAAACCTGGCGGCGAGACGCTCCGGCTCACCGACCTGAAGGACCTGAGCATCCAGAAGCTCACGCAGATTGCCAAGGACAAGAACGTGGTCGGCGCCACCGGCATGCGCAAGCAGGATCTGATCTTTCAAGATCCTGAAGGCGCAGACCGAGCAGAGCGGGTTCATCTTCTCTGAAGGCGTGCTCGAGGTGCTGCCGGACGGCTTCGGCTTCCTGCGCGCGCCCGACTACAACTACCTGCCGGGCCCGGACGACATCTACGTCTCGCCGTCGCAGATTCGACGTTTCGACCTGCAGACCGGCGACACCATCTCCGGCCAGATTCGGCCGCCGAAGGAAGGCGAGCGCTACTTCGCGCTGATCAAGGTCGAAGCGGTCAACTTCGAGGCGCCCGACGCAGGCGCGCAACAAGCTGTTCTTCGAGAACCTCACGCCGCTCTACCCGCAGGAGCGCCTGAAGCTCGAGACAGCCACCGAGAACCTTGCCGGCCGCGTCATGGATCTCATGACGCCGATCGGCAAGGGCCAGCGCGGCCTCATCGTCGCGCCGCCGCGCACCGGCAAGACGATGCTGCTGCAGAGCATCGCGCAGTCGATCACGACGAACCATCCCGAGGTCTACCTCATCGTGCTGCTCATCGACGAGCGGCCCGAAGAAGTGACCGACATGCAGCGTTCGGTGCAGCGGCGAGGTGATTTCGTCGACGTTCGACGAGCCGGCGCAGCGCCACGTGCAGGTGGCCGAGATGGTCATCGAGAAGGCGAAGCGCCTGGTCGAGCACAAGAAGGACGTCGTTATCCTGCTCGACTCGATCACGCGTCTCGCGCGCGCCTACAACACGGTGACTCCCTCCTCCGGGCAAGGTGCTCTCCGGCGGTCTCGACTCGAACGCGCTGCAGAAGCCGAAGCGCTTCTTCGGTGCGGCGCGCAACATCGAAGAGGGCGGCTCGCTCACCATCATGGCGACGGCGCTGGTCGACACCGGCTCGCGCATGGACGACGTGATCTTCGAAGAGTTCAAGGGCACGGGCAACATGGAAATCCACCTCGATCGCAAGCTGGTGGACAAGCGCGTGTTCCCGGCCATCGACATCCAGAAGAGCGGCACGCGCAAGGAAGAGCTGCTCATCGCGAAGCGACGATCTCAATCGCATCTGGGTGCTGCGCAAGGTGCTGAACCCGCTGTCGCCGGTCGAAGCGATGGAACTGCTGCTCGACAAGCTGGGCAAGACCAAGAACAACCAGGACTTCCTCTCAGCGATGCAGAAGATGGGCTGACCAGTTCACAGATCAACGCCGAGGACGCGGAGGAGGCAGGGCCATCACTGGCTCCGCGCTCTCCGTGCCCTCCGTGGTGAACCGACCGATCGAGCAGGCGCCCGGTCGGGTCGAACGTCGAACGCTACTTCGTCGCGATGGTGGGGTTCACCCACCCGTTCTTCATGATGCCGTGCGACGGACGGAAGCTCAGATAGTCCACGTGATCGGGAATATCGAACCAACCATGGATGACGCCCGGCGGAACGATCAGCACATCGCCGACCTTCAATTCGACCTTGCGTGAGCCAACCGCCACGCCGCCGCCGCAGCCCGGACCGTTCGGTCCGCCATCAGGATTGTTGGTGCTCTGCCGGCCGTTGAGGAGCTTGCCATCGATGAACGCGGTGCCGCTGCCCGAGATGATGTAATAGCCTTCGGTCTGGAAGTCGTGCGTGATGGCGCCCTGAAGCGCGTCCGCCGGAGGATTGGGGTCCTGTGCTCCACAGGGCGCTGGTGGCCGTCGCTGGCGAATTGCCGCGACCAGCGGCGGCCGGAGCCTCGCCGCTCGCGGCAGCCGCAGCCCTGGCCTCCCCGACCGTCATCACGTTCTGCTTCGCGCGATGGATGACACCCAGCTCCATGCTCCAGCCGTCGCCGATGTCGACGACCCTGGCATTCTCGTCGCGGGTTCTCTGGCCTTCTTCGGTGGCGAGGATCTTGTCGATTTCGGCCTTGGTGATCACGGTCGACGTTGTCGGGTTGCCTGGTCTGACCTGGGCGTAGACCGCCACAGGTACCAGGACTGCCGCGGTGAGGCCCATTCTCAGTGCAGCGCTCTTCATAATGCTTCCTCTCGACACAAGGTCCTCGTCGGGACCGGTATCCGCACCAACAGGTGCACGACTATATGTCAGGGAAGGTTGATCGCGGCGGCAGAAACAGGAGGTCCGCTCTACCACGTAGAAGGTGGGTTGAACCTGTCGCCGTGCAGGCCTCCGTGGACGCGCGGGCAGGGGTATCCTTGCCCTGTGTCCTCGGTATCCTCCGTGGTGAACCGCCCGCTCGTGAGCCCGTCTCGCCCGCCCGTCTTCCCGATCGTCCTCGCCGGATTCACGGCGTTCCTCGACCTCTACGCCACGCAGCCGCTGCTGCCGCTGCTGATGCGCGTGTTCAGCGCGTCGCACTTCGCCGTCAGCCTCACCATCACCGCTGCCACGCTGGCCGTGGCCATGGCCGCGCCGATCGTCGGTCGTGTGGCAGATCTTGTGGGCCGCAAGCGGGTGATTGTCGGATCGGCGTTCATCCTGGCTGTCGCGACGGCGCTCTGCGCCACCGCGTCGAACCTGAATCAGTTCATCGTCTGGCGCTTCGTGCAGGGGCTGGTCACGCCGGGCGTGTTCGCCATCACCATCGCCTACATCCACGAGGAGTACCCGGCGTGGTATGCGGGGCGTGCGTCGGCCGCATACGTGTCGGGCACCGTCACTGGCGGCTTCTGCGGCCGCGCCATGGTGGGGCTGATGGCGTCGTCGGTCGGCTGGAAAACCGCGTTCGTGGTGCTGGCCGTGGTGAACGTGGCGGCGGCGCTGGCGATTGCGCAGTGGCTGCCGCGCGAGCGGGGGAGCGTGTCACACCAGCGGCCGAAGGGCGGACACGGGCGGTCGGCGATGCAACTGCTGGGGAACGCACGGCTCTTCGCCACCAACGTCGTCGGCTTCTGCGTGCTGTTCTCGCAGGTGGCGGTGTTCACCTATGTCACGTTTCATCTCGAGGCCGCACCGTATCTCCTGAGTACCGCGGCGCTCGGCTATCTGTTCATCGTCTATCTGTTCGGTGCGGCCGTCACGCCGATTGCGGGGCGCTGGGTCGATCTCTATGGACACCGTGCGGGGCTGGCCCTCGGCATGAGTGTCGGCAGCCTCGGCGCGCTGCTCACGCTGGCCGGCCCGCTGCCGCTCGTCATCATGGGGCTGGCGCTGGTGGGCAGCGGCGTATTCATTGCGCAGGCTACCGCCAGCAGCTACATCGGTGTGGTCACCACAGCGGACCGCGGCCTCGCCGTGGGTCTCTACTCGACAGCCTACTACCTTGGTGGGACACTCGGCGGCTCGCTGCCGTCGTTGTTCTGGAAGAGTGGCGGCTGGACGGCCTGCGTGCTGCTGGTGATTGCGGTGCAGATGGCGACGCTGGCGATCGCCCTGCGCTTCTGGCGACCGGTGGCGGCCATACGTTCGAGCGACGGTTCGTAGCCGCGGACCTTCAGGTCCGCGTTGGTCCTCTCGAGCGCGGACCTTCAGGTCCGCCTTGTTCTGATCGCGCAGGCTCCGCTCCGACCCTTCGTCGCAGAGGCATCCCCAAGGCCGCGGCCTCTTCGATGACTGTGGGATGCAGGTCGGTGGAGTCGAAGGTCGCTCTTGGCTGTGCCAACGCCGACTCGAGCAAGCCGAGGTCGCGGATGCCGCTGGTGCCACCAGATTGGGCCACGACTCGCCGGTGCAGGGCGACCACTTCACCCAGCGTCAGGCAGACGGCGGGCACAGTTCTTCGTTCGTGCGCAGCACCCGGTCACTCGCAGCCTGGAACGCCTCGTCTGGTTCGGCCAGGAGGTCTGGCAGCGCGGCTCGGGCCGGCTCCGTCGGTGCGACGCCGAGCCGTTCGGCCTCACGCCGGAGCTTTTCGGCTTGCGCGTCTGGGAGTTCAAAGGCTACGTTCATGCCCTCGATGTACAGCCGCAGGCGCGGTCTAACGACCAGACTGAAGTAACGAAGCGACAAGGCCTGACCGATGGGATCATCCGGAGCTCGAAAAGCCGCGGCCACGCGCAAGGACAGCACGGCAGCCCGAAAGGCGGCCACTCCGAAGCGTCGTGCGACCCACAACACAACTGGTCCGGAACACAGCACGCCTTCCGTTGTCCCGATGATCTCCTACGAAGACGGCGTCGGCGCCTTGGAGTGGCTTGCCAAAGCCTTTGGCTTTCGGGAGACGGCTCGTCAGATAACGCCGGAGGGAACGCTCTCGCACGGCGAGATGCGAGCCGGGGACGGACTCATCATGCTGGCGTCCCCATCGCCCGACTACCGGGGTCCGAAGCGTCATCGGGAGACTTGTGAACAGGCCCGTCAGTGGTCGATGGTGCCGTGGATTATCGACGGAGTGCTCGTCTACGTAGATCATCTTGAACGTCATATCGCGCGAGCCAGGGCCGCTGGTGCGATGATCATCTCCGAGATCGAAGAGGGGCCGCCTGGCCGACGATATCGGGCGGAGGATCTCGAAGGCCATCGCTGGTTCTTCGTCGAGAAGAAGGACGGATGACGCCAAATGTGAGCGGTCGGCTAACAATCGCTTCCAGCCGTTGACGGCTGGCGCGATGATGAACCGCGGTTGAAGCGGCACCGTTGATATGGCCGTCTTCTGTAAGAACCCAAGCCATCGCTTGGCCGTTGCGACAGTAACGCACGACGAAGCACGGCACACGACGAAGCACACGCTGCCTAACTTTGGGATGCGACATACATACGTCGGATCGTGAGGGTCTATGCGTGATGAGGTAGTTGCGGTGGTCGAGGCATACATTGAGGCAGTGCGCCGAAACGACGCCTCCCTGGTATCCCTCCATCCCGATGTAATCGGGGAATTTCCAACGAACACATACCGTGGCGCTGCGTCCTTCCTGCAGGCGCTGGAACCGTTCTCGAAGATTGTGAACGCGATCGCTGTACGTCGACTCATAGTCGACGGGGAGCACTGTGTCGCACTGCTCGACATCGACACAGTCTTCGGCCCGATCCCGTTCGCCGAGCACATTCACGTCCTGAACGGTCAGATCGTCTTCGTGCGCGGCTACTACGATCCCCGGCCGGTCCTCAATCCGGTGGTATCGACAATGGCACCGACCGGAGCTGCCTAATCACCGCTTGCAGCCGTGGCTGCGGCGAGGGGCCGTTAGCCACTGGCGCCCGGTGTAAAGCCGGGAGGAGCGACCATCATGCCCAATGCGTCGGCGGCGTCCGCAGTCCTCTTCACCAGTCTGGTTCTTCTCGTCGGCATCGTTGTCGGCTTCGGCTTCCGCCGGGCTGGCGTCGGATGGGGGCCGATGGTGGCGCTCGTCCTCGTGTACATCGCTATCCCCGGCTTCCTGGCGCGCCTCGGAATCCTCGACCGCTACGACACGTTCCCTGTTCCCGCGCTGGTGCTCCTGCTTGGCCTCGCACTCTTGACGACGGCGGTCGTTCTCTCGCCACTCGGAACCAGGCTGGCGGGCATCGGACTCGGCGCGGTGGTCGCCTTGCAAACGTTCCGGATTCCGGTGGAAATGATGCTCCACAGGCTCTATGCCGAGGGAGAAGTTCCCATCCAGATGACCTACTCCGGGCGCAACTTCGACATGGTCAGCGGCGTCACGGGTCTGGCTCTGGGAGTCTGGCTGCTGAGCGGCGCTCGCGTCCCCCGCGTCGTCGTGCTGGCGTGGAATGTTCTCGGGTTCGCATTGCTCGCCAACATCATCGGCGTCGCGCTCCTGTCGGCGCCGGTGCCGTTCCGGCAGTTTACCGAGGGGCCGCCGAACCTGCTCCCCAGCACGTTTCCGTACGTCTGGCTGCCGAGTTTCCTCGTGCCGGTGGCGCTGGGAAGTCACCTGCTCGTGTTCCGCCAGCTTTGGCTCGACCGTGATGGGCGCTTGCGGGCGGCGGACCCAGGCGCTGCTACTCCGAGCTGAAGCGGATGGCTCGTTCGCCGACGCCGTGACAGGTCACGAGGAACTTGCGGCGCTCTCGAGCATCGGCATCCGGCGCCTCGTGCCCGATGCAGGTCACTACATTCAGAACGACGACCCAGATATCGTCATCGGGGCCATTTCAGAGGTGGTTGCGGCGTCGCGCCGTCGTTAGCAGACGATGGCCTCTGACAACTAGTTCGCGTTCATCGACCTCCGAGTAGATTCGTATGGGACTCTTGACCTTCAGCCTCAACGTCACTCTGGACGGTTGCGTCGACCATCAGGAGGGACTCGTCGACGACGAGACACATGCGTTGTTCACTCGCCTCATGGACGAGTGCGGGGCGATGCTGTGGGGTCGTGTCACCTACGAGCTGATGGAGGGCTACTGGCCAGCAGTCACCCGCGGCGACGCGGCGGCGCCACCGGCGATGCTCGAGTGGGCGGTCAAGCTGGAGGCGAAGCCGAAGTACGTGGTGTCGTCGACGCGAACGGTGTTTCCGTGGACCAACACCCACCACATCGCCGGCGACTTGCGCACGAACGTACAGAAACTCAAGGATGCCACCCCTGCCGGCGTGCTCCTCGGTAGCGGCACACTTGCGACTGCGCTGGACCGGCTGGATTTGATCGACGAGTACACGTTTCTCGTCCATCCCATAATCGCGGGTCACGGGCCGACGCTTTACCAGAGCGGGCTATCCAGCACGCGACGGCTCGAGCTGGTCTCGTCGGCACCGCTCCGCAACGGAGCAGTTGCCATGCACTACCGGCGCGTGCGCGGCTGACAGCGGGTTGCTGCGCACCGCCGGCTGCACGGCGCGTAGTCGAACCAGCGTCATGCCGACTCTGCAAGATGGACACGGAGACGATTCCGGCCCCATCTGTTCGACCGGTTGATGGTGCCGCACGTCGCGGCTACCTGACAATCCAGCGTGGGACGGCGGAGACATACATGCGTTTCATGATTGTCGGCAAGGCGACCAGGGACACAGAGGCGGGCGTCCTTCCGCCGCCCGGGGCGTTCGCCGCAATGCAGCAGTATCACGAAGAGCTCGTGGCGGCAGGCATCCTGCTGGGCGCCGAAGGGCTCGCCCCGTCCGCGAAGGGCGCGCGGGAAAAGTCAGCGGCGCGTCGCGCACAGTCGTCGACGGCCCGTTCGCCGAAACGAAAGAGCTGATTGCGGGCTTCACAATCATCGAGGCCGCGTCGCTCGAGGAGGGGATCGACTGGGTGAAGCGTGCGCCCAATACGTCTCCGACCGGCAAGGCCGAGGTCGAAATCCGAAAGGTGATGGACCTCGAGGACTTCGGCGTCGGTTTTACTCCGAGCGAGGACATCGCGAAGGTCAAGTTCCAGGCTCGGTGACGGCCCGGGTGGTGCCGAACGGCAGGTGCGTTAGGATCGTGGGCAATGAGCGGCGGACTGTTCGACTTCGGCTCACCCCTGCCGTCCGACGCACTCTCGCGCCGCTGCGCCGAAGTGCTGACTACGATGGCGAAGGCGCGAGGGTTGGCACCGGGCGTCTCCGGCTCGACCGTCTCGTTCCCGCTGTGTGACGTGGCGCTGCGTGCGCGGGTCGAAGCGCGCCAGAACGCGCCAGACCGGACAGTGGTGAGCGTGGCAGTGGACACCGCCATCGCAGCGCAGCCCGGCATCACGGTCGGGTCGGTCGGCGTCGGACGCAATGAGGCCGATGCCACTGAAACGGCTATCCAGGAGTGGGGCGCACTGGTCGTGCCGGCGCTGGTCGGTGCCGTGGCACTCGGCGACCGCGCCAGCGAGCGCTACCTCATCGACGGCTACATCGCGTATCCCGGCGCCACCGGCTTCCGCGGCGCGCAGCCAGCGTGGGGCAGTGCCGAACACGAGCGGCTGCTCGCCGCGTTGCGCCGTGCGTTGCCGCTTCCGGTCCCGGGCTTCCTGCGCGCGCTCACGCTGACGGTGATGGTGGAGTCCGGTCAGATGCCTCAGGGAGAAGTGAGGTTCGACGGCGCCGTGGCTCCTGCCCTGTGGCCAGCTGCGCAGGTGTTCGAGTGGCCGCGCGCCGCCTCCGGCTACATCTTCAAGCAGTTCTACATCCTGGCCCCGGTGATCTGACGCGCCCGTGCTCCTCCGCTATGATCGCTGGCACATGTCGCACCAGATCACGTTCGATGACGGAGCCGCCTACGAAGACTACATGGGCGTGTGGAGCCGGCTGGTCGGCGAGGCGTTTCTCGACTGGCTGTCGCCCGCCCCTGGGATGCGTTGGCTCGACGTCGGCTGCGGCAACGGCGCCTTCACCGAGATGATCGCCGACCGCTGCGCGCCGGCGAGCCTGCAGGGGGTGGACCCGGCTCCGGCGCAGCTTGATTTCGCGCGCACCCGACCGGCGCTCCGCGCGGCCGAGTTCCGCCAGGCCGACGCGATGGCATTGCCCTTCATCGACAATACGGTTGATGCGGCGGTGATGCCGCTGGTGATCTTCTTCGTGCCCGAACCTGCCAGGGGCGTCGCCGAGATGGTGCGTGTCGTTTGCCCAGGCGGCGTCGTGAGTGCCTATGCGTGGGACATGGCCGGGGGTGGCTTTCCGTACGCGACGGTCCTGCGCGAACTGCGCGCGATGGGCGTCGACGTGCCAACGCCGCCCAGTGCGGACGCCTCGCGCCTCGACGTGCTGCACGACGCTCTGGACCGGCGCCGGACTCGGGTCGGTGCAGACGCACGAGATCACCGTCCAGCGGACGTTCGCCAACTTCGATGACTACTGGGCGACGGTCCGGAAGGGCCCGAGCGTCGGCAAGCCGCTGAAGTCGATCGGCGCTGACGCTTCGGTGCAGCTCGCCGCGCGGGTCCGCGCCCTGCTGCCCGCTGATGGCTCGGGACGGATGACCGTTGACGCGAAGGCGAACGCCGTGAGCGGCCGTGTCCCCGCCTAGCTCGCTCGGCAGGGAAGTGGGCGTTCTGGCACTCGCCTTGATGATCGCCGCGGAACTGCTGCTGGTTGTCGCGTTCCGGAGGCAGACGCTGGCCGAGTATATGGCGAGCCGCGATCCGGTGGCGGGCTCCGCCTACCTGTCCATGCGGGTGCTGTTCGCCCTGAAGCCGTCCATCCGCCTGAGGTCCGTCGCGACCAGGCGGGCGACTGCCGTCGTCGCCTTGCTTGCAGCCGTGTGGCTGTCCGGTGTTCACACCGACGCACAGACCGCAACGCCGTCCGCCATGACGAGCCGACCTGTTCGCATCGACAGCGCTCCGGTGCCGCTGAACGCGCGCAATCCGTGGCAGACGAGTCTCGGCGACTTCGTCTACGCGGGCGGGCTTGTGCTGACATCAGCCGAGACCGATCAACTGCACAGCCTGTCGGACCTCGAGATCGCCGGCGCAGACCGGCTCACGGCCGTTACGGATACAGGACTGCTCGTTGAGGCAACGCTCGAACTGGACGCCGTGGGACGCCTGACCGGCCTTACGGATGGTCGCCTCACGACGCTGGTGGCACTCGACGGTTCAGTGCCGCCGGCAAAGTCGGACATGGACGCCGAGGGTCTGGCTCTCTTGGCGAACGGCGATCGGCTGATCAGCTTCGAGGTGCGCGACCGCGTGTGGCTCTACCCC
>CAVRLS010000005.1:0-1445000 GCA_963722395.1 uncultured Acidobacteriota bacterium
TTACGGACGCACACCGAGTGATCGTTCTGGTGGGTTCAGTCGTTAATCGCGTGTGCGTTAACGCGCTTCGGAGTGGCTTGGTGTTTCTCGCCCGGGTCGCTTTCGACACATGCTCGGTCGCGCAACGCCTGACACTGCGGCCTTGCGGCGAACATTGTTGCCTAAAGGAGCGCGCAGCAGCCGCCGTCTTCGGCCGCCAGACAAGCTGTGCAAATGCCTCTACAATGGCGCCTGAGCCGGCCTATCGAGTTCAGATTTGGGCGCCCATTGAGTCACACGGTAACGCTTCACAGCTTGAATCCCACCTGTGGGAGGCGGCGAACAACAATGATGTCGCTGACGAGATTGCAAAGGACGTTGAATCGACGCTCAAGTTCCCTGTTTTTTCGGTTCTTCACCGATTTGAGTACAACCCCTGGGGCTGCAGAAAGCGCGCGAGATCGCGGGCCGATCGGATGGGTCGTGCCGTCGCCCACTTTAGTTCCAAGAGCAGCATCGCGTCATCGCGCATGCCACGTGCACGTCTGAGGACCGCCTTGATGGTGGTGTTCAAGGCCTCGACGACGCCGAAGCGGACGGGATGGTCGCAGTACGCCGCAATGCCGTCGTAGTGATTCACCAACGTGTCGCCGAGCTTCTCCATCTCAGGCAACCGTTGCCAGCGCAAGGCCTTCAGCCAGCCGAATAGAAACCGGGCGACGCCGTCGCGGGTCGTGTAGGTCCACAGCCGATCGAGTTGCTCGCGTAACACGTACGGTTTGAAGAGCCGACGATTGGCCGCAAAGTAGGTCCTGCAACGCTGTGCGCTTCGCGCCGCGCACCGTCTTCCACCGGCGCAAGAGCAACCAGCGCTTCCCGCGGCCGAACGCGCGCATCACCCCGCCGGCGCGAAAGAACTCCTGGCGTCGCACGTCAGCGAGCGCGGCCGAGGCCTGCTGGGCGACGGCGTTCACGTAGGGACGATGCATGTCCGTACACACCGCCTCGACGGCGGCCCTCTGCCGCGCATCCAGACACGTGGTCAGTAATCCCGTCAAACCGGGTCCGGCGGTCTTTCGCCAAGCCGATGACCTCCCCGTGCACGAGGTCCGACAGCACCGTGAAGAACTTCTTCGCCTTGCCCCGGTGAATCTCGTCCGCGCCCAGATACCGGGGACGGCGGCGCGGACGCTGGGCGTCCCATTCGCGGAGGAACGCGTGCTCCGCGCGCCGGGCTGTCCCCCAACTGACGCCGTGCCGCACCGCCGCATGCGACGTTGGCATCGACTGACAGTCCACCCCGATCTGTTGGCGCAAGCGCCGCGTGACACGCGCCTTCGGTTCGGCGAACCCGACCCGCTCGGTGCGAATGCCACAGTGGCGACACCGCACGCGCCGCTGCGCATACACCAGCGTGACCGGATGCGACGCCCAGGGCAGATCATCCCACGTGCGAACGCGCGCCGATCGCACGCGACTCGTCCGACGCCCACACCCACTGCACGCGTACCGCCGGGCACCGCGGCGCTCGAGCCGGAGCGTCAACCGGCTGGTGGCCGTGTCGGTGTCACTCTCGGCTGTCACGACGCGAAACCCGGCCAGGCCCAGAATCCACGTACAGTTGCGCGGCGATCCCCACCGGTCCTCCCTTGCTGTTGGCACATCAAGAAAGGATGACACCGGATGGTCCGGTGCACGTGGGATCGCACTGACGTCCAGGCCGCCGAGCAGACCGCCCACCCATCAGCGGTCCGCGCAGGCGGCCGGGTATCAGCTCAAACGGGTTGTACTCAAATCGACGAAGAGCCGTTTTTTCCGCTGCCGATCTCGAGTCGAGCAAGACCGCCTTTACCACCCAGAGTCCCTGCCTCACCGCTACCGGCGTTCGCGCGCCGAGCAGGCGAGGCGGGTTGGATTCGTAGCCGCGCGAAGTGCGTAGAATAAAGCACTCGGTCGCGATCACGCCTGAAAGGCGAGCGCGGATCCTCGGAACGCGTCGATTCGGGAAGGAACCGCGTGTCATCCACGTTCGCGGCAACCGCAACGGGACGTACCATTCGACCTGATTGGTAGAGGTCGAACTGCCCAGTCAGCTCGCGAAGCTCACCGGAGTGGCCGGAATACCCTCGGAGTAGTGCGCGATATGTCCTTTCAGCCACCCGGCAGGAATGGCCTCGGGCCGGGCGCCGAGACGAGCACCGAAACTCGGGGAACTCGGGCCCTGTAGGCTGCGAGAGAAATGAAGCGTCACTAGACCGAGGCTGCGATTCGCGATCTCGAAGCCCAGCACAACGAGCCGCGCCGTTAGTGGCGCGCCGGGCGGTGCCGGCGCGAAGGGCTGGCGACTCGCGGGTGTCGTAGCAACGGACAGCCAGGCACAGCACCAGCACGATCGCAGCGCGGATTATCTTGGCAGAGCGTAATCGGGTGCAGGTCGCGCCGTCGAGTCGACCCGATCGCAATCAAGGAAAAGGTCATGACAATGAGCAACAAGCACTTTTTGCGTGGCATGGCCACGGTGAACTTCTGGGCCGACGACGTGGCCGCGGCGCGCGACTGGTACGCGGAGCTGTTCGGCGTCGAGGCGTACTTCCAGCGGCCCGATGCGGAAAACCCCGCCTATGTCGAGTTCCGAATCGGCGACGACGAGGACGAGTTCGGCATCATCGACCGCCGCTACGCACCAGCAAAGATGCAGCCCGGTCCGGGCGGCGCCACACTGCTGTGGCACGTCGACGACGTCGAGGCGACGTTCGCTCGGCTCAAGGCCATGGGCGCCACGGGTATACGATCCGATCACCAAGCGCGAGAGCGACTTCGTCACCGCCTCGGTGGTCGATCCGTTCGGCAACGTATTGGGCATCATGTACAATCCGCACTACGTCGAGATGCTCAAGTCGCGGACAGCGTAGGCAGAAGACGAGGCCGCGTTCCCATTGGAGAGAGTTGCCCCTGTAGGCTCGCGACACTCAATGCGCTGTGGCTCTCAATACGGCATACAGAGGCTCCTAGCACATTTCAGCAGATCCACGTGTCAGCATCAGGGTTGCTGACAGTGCATCGCTTTATGGGTGCCGACGAGAATCCTGACGACGTCATGTATTGGATGATGTTGCCGAATGGCAAGCGGACCACGAAGAAGGTGCCAGATGGGCTACGTCTAGCCAACTCATCGTCGTGGTTGATGCGAAACACATTCACCGGCGCTCGAGGAGGATGTGTAGCCGACGATAGCCAAACCGCGCGCGCACGGCCGCATGCGCCTGGAGCCGTTCGAGCACCGCGATATTGGTGGCGCCGGCCCGTCGTTGATACCGCCACGTCGCCGTGCTCAGTCCGATCACGCGACAGGACCGTCGTAGGCTGGTGCCGCGCGTCTGCAACCACCCCACCGCCTCGCGCCGAGCGATGGGGCCTACCACTTTTTTGCGACGACCGCCTTGAGCGCCTGGATGTCGAGCGTCTGCTCGGCGACGATCTGTTTCAATCGGCGGTTCTCGTCCTCGATCTGCTTCAGCCGCTGCATCTCACTGAGCTCCATGCCGCCGTACTTTGCCTTCCAGCGGTAGTACGTCTGCTCGGTGATGCCATAGGTCCGGACCAGGTCCGCGACCTTCCGGCCGGCTTCGCCTTCCTTGACGATCGCCAGGATCTGCTCGTCGGTGTACTTGCTCCGTTTCATCGGTCCTCCTCGGAACGGAGGGCCTCATTCTAGCCGTGGCGGATTACAGGGGGCAGGTCAAGAGAACTGTGACGTAACCGTGACGCGGCTCGATCGATTTGGCGGGTCTTACAACGAGTTACCGGGATCGACCGGCGCGACGGAATCGGAAGTAAGTGGTTGGCTTGGCAACAGTGAGCGAAATCTGTAGCCCGCCATCGACGACCGCCAGTCGAATTGTCCAAGCGTGCTCTTGCCGTGTCGATCGACCCATGCCCTGAGCCGGCGCTCACCGACGCGCCGGCCGATCCCGTACCAGAGCAGCGCGCCGGCGAGAGAGCCGGCTGACCCGGCGGCAATCACCAGCTCGAGCCGCAGGGCCCCGGTGGCGGCCACAAACCCGGCGAGCGGAATCACCAGCTCCGACGGAATCGGAGGGAAGAGGTTCTCGAGAAAGGTCAACGCGGCGACGCCGACGTATCCCAGTGTGGTGATGACCTTAGTAATCCAATCAAACATCTGGTGACCCGCCGTGTGCCGCGCCCGGGTCCGTCGGCGCCCGCACAGCGCTCCTTGATGTCGCACTCGCGGCGCGTCACCCGTGGAGCGTGCACCTCATCGCTCAGGCTGGCGCTCGCCGATGCGCGCCGAATACCGCCGCATCAGCGGCGTCACCGAGATGCCGTGCAGGACGATCGACGCAGCGACCACCACCAGCGTCGCATCCGCGAGGATGCGAGCCGTCGTCCCGGGGACGCCATGCGTCAGCGCGTACGCCAGGTAATAGATCGACCCGATCCCCCGCACGCCGAACCAGGCGATCAGGCCCCGCTGCGCGGGCGACAGGGCGCCGCGCAGCAGTGCGATCAGCGTCGCCGCCGGCCGAATCACCACGAACACGCAGGCGGCCAGCCAGAGACCCGGCGCGGAGGCGTCGATCGCCGACAGCGTGGCGCCGACCACGATGACGACCGCCACTTCCCCCAGCCGCTCCAGCTGCTCGTTGAAACCGAGCACCGCGTGCGCCATGTAGGCAGGAGCGGTCTCCGGATCCGTCGCCTCCTCCTCTTCGGTACCGGCGCTGGCGCGCTCGACCTCCGCGGGCGTCGCGACGTCGCTTTCCTGGCGTTCGATCCGTCTGATCGACAGGCCCGCGGCAAAGACCGCGAGAAACCCGTAGCCATGAATCAGCAGCGCGATGCCGTACGACAGGGCGATGAGCCCGAGGGCGAGGAACTCGTCGTAGCCGACCGCCTCGCGGTGGACCCGCCTCAGGTGGATGACGAGCTTGCCGATGGCGGCGCCGCAGATGGTGCCGACGCCGAGACCGGCGGCGATCGCCCACACGAGGTCCACCGCGACCCAGCGCCAGCCGAAGGCGCCAAGTTCGTGGACGCCCAGCAGGCCAAGGCCCAGCATCACGAACGGGAACGCCGCCCCGTCGTTCAGTCCCGCTTCCCCAGTCAGACTGAAGCGAACCGGTTCGACGTCGTGCTCGTGCGTGACCTGGACGTCGGACGCCAGGACGGGATCGGTCGGCGCGAGCAGCGCGCCGAGCAGCACGGCCGCACCCACGGACACGCCGAGCACCGCCACGCCGACGACGGCGATGCCGCCGACGGTCAGCACCATGCCCAGCGTGGCCAGCAGCACCGGGGCGCGCCAGCGGCGATCGAATCGCGGCAGCCGCAGCTTCAGTCCGGCGGTGAACAGCGAGATGATGACCGCCAGTTCGGTCAGCCGTTCGAGCGTCGAGGCGTCCTCCACCGGATCGACGCGCAACAGGCCGATGCCCCAGGGGCCGAGCGCGGCGCCGGCGGCGAGATAGAACATCGACGCGGTCAGCGGCACCCGTTTGAGCGCGGACCCGGAGAGCGCCATGACCACGAGCACGGCGCCGGCGACGATGAACCACGTCGTGAACATCGGAATCAGGAGCTGCGCTTGTCGCTGGTTCGTGGCGTTGTCGAGGGCGACAGGATTCCGGGAGCGCCGCCGCGCAAGCGCGGTCGCCGGCATCGTGGCGCGCTCAGCAGGAGGGTCACGTGACGCCGCACGTCATCTCCTCAACGTTGCAGGCGGGGCGGTCACGCCTTGGGGACGAGCAGTATATGCGCCAACCCTCGCGCCTGGTCGATGCGTCGCGGAGCTCGAGAGCCACGCGCCTTGGAGAACACGCACGCACGGGCGCGACATGAACTGATGGCCGAGGGATTGCAGGGCACCGCCCCCGAGTGAGAACCAGCACGCGCCTGGCGTCGAACATGACGGGAGGCACCGGCGCGTCCTCGGGATCGCTGCAGACGCTCGTCGGAACGGCGCATCGTCATCGCCGGGTTGTATTTCGGCCGCGATGTGCTGATTCCGTTTGCGCTGGCGCTGCTCCTCACCTTCCTGCTCGCGCCGGCGGTGCTGCTGCTGCGCCGGTTCCGCATCGGCCGCATCCCCGCGGTGCTTGTCACGGTCGTGCTTGCATTCACGCTCATCGGTCTGCTCGGGTGGATGGTCACCGGGCAGATCCTGCACCTGGCCAACGAGCTGCCGAGCTACCAGCGGAATATCTCGCAGAAGCTGGGCTCCCTCAACACGCCGGGCGGCGGGCTCATCGAGCGCACGAGCCGCATGCTGAGCGAGCTGAACCGCGAGATGGCCGTGCCGGGCGGCGATCCGGCGGTGCGGCCGGTGCCGGTGGAGGTGCAGCCGCCGCCGGCCAGCGCGCTCGAGACGCTGAGCGCGTTCGTCGGCCCGCTCCTCGCGCCGCTCGCCACGGCCGGCGTCGTGATCGTGCTCGTCATCTTCATGTTGATTCAGCGCGAGGATCTGCGCGACCGATTCATCGGCCTGGTCGGCATGGATCGGATGAACCTCACGACGCAGGCACTCGACGATGCCGGCAGCCGGATCAGCCGTTACCTGCTCATGCAGGTGCTGATCAACGTCACCTACGGCTTCCCCATCGGCATCGGTCTCTACTTCATCGGTGTGCCGAACGCTCTGCTGTGGGGCGTGCTGGCCACGGTGCTGCGCTTCGTCCCGTACATCGGTCCGCTGATGGCGATGGCACTGCCGCTGCTGCTCGCTTTCGCGGTCGATCCGGGCTGGAACATGCTGTTGATGACCGGCGGGCTCTTCCTGGTCATCGAGTTGATCAGCAACAACGTCATCGAGCCATGGCTGTACGGCTCCTCGACCGGCATTTCGAGCGTCGCCATCATGGTGGCGGCCATCTTCTGGACACTGCTGTGGGGTCCGCTCGGATTGCTGCTGTCGACGCCGCTCACGGTATGCCTGGCGGTTGCAGGGCGCTACGTGCCGCAGCTCTCGTTTCTCAGCATGCTGCTGGGCAACGAGCCGGCGCTGCAGCCGGAGGTGCGGCTCTACCAGCGCATGCTCGCCATGGACGCCGAGGAAGCGTCCGAAATCGCCGGCGAGCTGCTGGAGAAGAGGCCGCTCATCGACGTCTACGAGCGGCTGGTGATCCCGGCGTTAAGCCTGGCGGAAACCGACCGCCATCAGGGCCTGCTCGACGAGGAGCGCAAGCGCTTCATCATGTCGAACACGCGCGACCTGGTGGCCGAGCTGGCGGCGATCGATGCCGCGCGCCGCGGCGCCGCCGCGGCAGCGGTGCCCGGCCTGCCGCAGACATCGATCGTCGTTCTGCCGGCGCACGACGAATCGGACGAGGTCGCCGGCCTCATGGTGCAGGAGCTGTTGCGGGACCGTGCGGCGGTCGACGTCGCCGTGCTGTCGGCCGACGAGCCGCTCGATCGCCGCATCGAGGCGATCGCCCGGCGACGTCCGACGGTCGTGCTGGTGTCGTCGGTCCCGCCGGCCGCGGTGCGCAACGCCGCGCACGTCTGCAAACGGCTGCGCGCCGAGTTGCCCGACACCCTCGTCCACGTCGGGGTGTGGAGCCATCAGGCGGATCCCGGCCAGCTGCGGGCCCGATTGCCGGAATCGCTCGCGCCGACGCTGATGACGCAGCTAGCACCGGCGATCGACGCGCTGGCCGCCCTGGCGCAGCCGACCGGTCCGGACACCATGGAGGCGGCTCCCATCCCGGCCAACGAAGCGTCGAGGCTGGAGGCGCTCCGGCGGACGCGGCTGCTGGACACACCGCCGCACGAGGCGTTCGACCGGGTCACACGCAAGCTCGCCGAGATCTTCGACGCGCCGATCTCGCTGATGTCGCTGGTCGATGAGACGCGGCAGTTCTGGCTCTCGCAGAGCGGCCTGCCCGACGAGCTCGCCGCGGCCCGCGCGGCGGCGCGCGACACGTCGATCTGCGGGCACGTCGTCGCCGGCGACACGACGATCGTGGTCGAGGACACGTGGCAGGACCCGCGCTTTTCGGCGAACCCGTTCATACGCGAACAGAACATCCGCTTCTACGCCGGCGCGCCGCTGCGCGCCAGCGACGGCAGCGCGGTCGGCTCGCTGTGCGTGATCGATCACCGCCCGCGCACCATGACCGAACGCGAGCGGGCGCTCCTCCAGCTGATGGCCGACGCGGTGATGGGGGAGGTCGAGGCGCTGGCCATGGCCCATGACTACGCCGACGGCAACGCCTCGGTGCGCGCCCTCGAGACCGACCTCACGCGGGCGCGGGCGGTACAGGCGCTGTTCGAGCCGCCGCAGCACCAGACCATCGATCGTTCGATTGTCGACCATCGCGTGGAGGCGGGCTCCGGTCTCGCAGCGACCCTGCTATTCACGCACAAGCGGCTCGATGGCACGGTGGCCATCGTCATCGGTGATGCCGGCGCCGGTGGGATTTCGGGGCCGCTGATGGCCGCGGCCATCTCGGCGACGGCGGAACGGCTGTCCGAGCGCTGCCCGTCACCGGGGGATCTGCTGAGCGAAGTGAACGCCTTGCTGCCGTGCCCCGGCCGCGGGCTGCCGGCGACGGTGACGGCGGCGATCTTCTCTCCAGCGGACGGGCGGCTCGAGATCGCCTGCGCGGGACACTGTCCTCCCCTGCTCGTCGCCCGCTCGGGAACCACCATCATCGAGGTCGCCTTGGAGCCGCCGCTGTTCGACGATGCCTGCCGGCGCTACTCGACCGGCACGCCGCTCATCCTCGACCCGGACGATCGGGTGCTCTTCTACACCGATGGTGTGGTCGATCTCGCAGGCACCGAAGACGGCCTGCTCGGCGTCGACGGCCTGGCGCAGCTCGCCGCCGAACACGATCAGCCGAGCGGTGATGCCTTCCTCTCGGGCCTCGGCGGGGCGCTGAGCCGCTTGAGCCAGACGCACAGCGGCGGGTGGTGCCTGCTCAGCCTCGACTACCGCCCGAGCCGGGTGGACACCGGCGACCCCGACGACCTGGACTTTCTCGCCGCTTCCTGAGCGGCGGCCAGCGTGTCGACGACGTCGCGCTCTCCCGCGAGACGCGCCGGTGCTGGCGATGATCATCCCGCCTGCCGCCCCTCGGCGATCTTCCCGTCCGCCTCCTCCTGGTCGCCGGCATCCGCCTCCTCCACGTCGTGGTCGCGCACCGCGCTCGGATCGTGCACGAACCGGGCGTGCACCGGAAAGTGATCCGAACCGAAGGGACCGAGCACTTCCAGCCGCTGCAGGCGGAAGCTGGGGTCGAGAAAGATGTGATCGAGCGGCCAGCGCGCGAGCCAGTGCTTGGCGTGGAAGGTGGCGTACGCGCCGCGGCCGACGCGGGGATCGAGCAGCCCGCTGATCCGCTGGAAGAGACGGGTGGTGCGCGACCAGGCGACGTCGTTGAGGTCGCCGCACACGATCGTGGGTCCGCGATCCCGGGCGACCTCGCGCGCGACGATGAGCAGTTCGGCGTCCCGTGCCTCGACGTCGTTGCCCGGCTGCGGCGGCTCCGGATGCACGCAGTGCAGGGTGACGACCGTCCCGGATCGGAGCCGCACGCCAGCGGTCATCGACGGAATCTCGTTCGACACACGGTCCTGCACGCGCACGTCCAGCAGCGGGAGACGGGAGAACAGACACATGCCGTAGGTGTTCTCCAGCGGATGGCGGACGGCGTAGGCATAGTGCTCCTGCAGGCAGGCGATCCGTTCGTCCCACCACTGGTCGGTCTCCACGGCGAGCACGATGTCCGGATCGGCGTCGCGGATGCGCCTGAGGAACCCGGCGGCGTCCCGGTTCTCCTGCAGCACGTTGGCGACGACGACGCTGAGGGCGGCGTCGCCGCCGGGGCCCCGGGCCGCCGTCACCTGCACGCGGGCGAGCGGCGTGTACGGGTACATGCGGGACAACTGCCACGCCAGACACGCGGCCGTCGACGCCAGCAGGCCGATCGACGCCGGGCCGACCGGCCACAGCGCCAGCTGGGCCGCGGCAGCGGCGGCAAGCGCGACGGCGATCTGCAGGCGCGGGTAATCCCAGAGTCGCACCCACCATGCCGCGCTCCTGACGACAGGCAGCAGGGTGGCGGCAATCAGCAGCGTCGACACGATCCAGACGAGCACGTGGACGACGACAGACATGGCGACTCCTGTTCTGCCGGCCGGCGCCGGACGGGGGCAAAGCGTAGACGTAGGCGTACGCGCATCCGACTTCATGCGGCTTCAGTGCCAGGCGGCCCAATGAACGGCACCCGCTGCAGCGGCACGTGCGTAAGCTTCCCCGGTCCGTCGACAGTCTGAAGGTAGACTGCTCCGCACATCAGAGGCGTCATGCGGAAGTCGAAGTTCAGTGAAAGCCAGATCGTCAGCATCCTGAAGGACGCCGAAGGCGGCGCGCCCGTGGCTGATGTGAAGCGGCTCCGCGAGTTGGAGGCGGAGAACCGGACGCTGCAGCGGAGGTGTGCCGAGCTCGCGCTTTATGACGCCGCGATCAAGGTTCTCGAGCAGCATCAATGTCGCGCTTCCTGTGCCGCAACTGCTTCTGATCTTGCAGCGGGCTCACACCGGTAGGCGCTCTGGAAATGTTGGCGGAACACGCGGCTTCCGCACCGACATGCAAGGGGTCGCGATGCATCGACGCATTGAGGAAAGGTACAGCCGTGCCGGTGTGTCCGTGGTCGACCACTCGCGCTGAGGCGGCTCTCAGTGGTTAACAGCCTGCGCAGCGGGTGTGCCCGTGCTCAACTGGTCCGGCCGCAGAACGCCGCCACCGTCGCCAGCAGTTCGGACGGTTCAACCGGCTTTGCGACATGCGCCACAAAGCCGGCCCGGAGAGCGCGGATCCTGTCTTCGGCGCGCGCGAACGCCGTCAGAGCAACGGCTGGCAGCCGCGTGCCGTCCCCACTTTCACGGGCACGAATCATCCGCAGCAGTTCATAGCCGTCGATTTCGGGCATCCCGATATCGCTCACGAGAATATCAGGCGCTTCGAGCTCGATGACCTCCAGAGCCTGTGCCGCTGATCCCGCCGTCAGGACCTGCGCCGAGCAATCGCAAAGCAGACGTGTCACGAGCTCGCGAGCATCCTGCTCGTCATCGACAACCAGAACCTTGATGCCGGACAGATCGACGTGCTCGAACGGCACCATGGCCGGCGGAGGAGCCTGCGGATGCAGCCGCTCTTCCGGGGTAGCGACGCGGCGCACTGCGGTCAGCGGCAGGTGAATCGAAAACATCGCGCCCTTGTCCTGACCCGGGCTGGAGGCCTTCACGGTGCCACCGTGAAGTTCGACGAGGTGCTTTACGATCGAGAGACCGAGCCCGAGACCGCCATAGGCCTTGGTCGTGGACAGGTCGCCCTGCTGGAAGCGCTCGAATACCTGTCCGACAAATTCCGGCTTGATGCCGATGCCAGTATCGGCCACGTTGATTTCTATATGCGAGTTGACGCGCTCCAGTGTCACCTGCACCTTGCCGCCCTTGGGTGTGAACTTGATCGCGTTGGACAGCAGGTTCCACATCACCTGCTGCAGCCGCGCCGGGTCACCGGCAATCGGGCCGGCACCGGGGTCGAGCATCGACATGAGACGGATGCCCTTGGCGTCCGCCGACGGGCGCACCGTTTCGATGGCGGCATCGATGAATGAGATCGGATCGAGCGGCTGAACGTCCAAGCGCACCTTGCCTGACGTGATGCGGCTCGTGTCCAGCAGGTCGCCAATGAGCTGGCTCTGCACCCGCGCGCTCCGCTCAATAGCTTCGAGCCCCTTCTGAAGGTCGGCGGGGTCCTTGACACCCCGGCGCAGGATCTGAGCCCACCCCAGCACAGCATTCAGCGGCGTCCTCAACTCGTGCGAAAGGTTCGCGAGAAACCGGTCCTTCATGTCACTAAGGCGTTCCGCCGAGGCACGGGCGGCGCGCTCGCTCTCGAACAGGCGGGCATTGTCAACGGCGATGGCGGCCTGCGACGCGATCGCCACGACGAGACGCTGGCTCCTCTCCGTGAACCGGGCCGGTTCCGCATGGCCAAAAAAAAGCCCGCCAATGACCTCCGCGGTGCGCGAAATGACAGGCACCGCCAGGTAGCTGCGCACCGGCAAATGCCCGCGCGGCATGCCGTGATGCGGCGGCATCTGACCGTATCGGGGGTCCTGCAGCACGTCGTCCAAGCAGATAGGCGGTTCGCCCCTGAAGGTTGGACCGAACAGCGGCGTCGCCCGGGGATGACCAAAATCCTGGAAGGCTTCGCGCGGCGCGCCCGAAAGCGTGTAGAGCATATAGGCGTCGCCATTTTCATCGGTGGAGTTGTAGAAGAAAGCTCCGAACTGTGCGCCTGTCAGCTGCGTTGCGGCATCGGTCACGGTCTGCAGGAGAGCGTGCAGATCCAACTCCGACGCCAGAGCCGTTCCGGTCTCGTTGAGGATCTCCAGAATGCGAGTCTCCTCGCGCAGCGATTCTTCCGAGCCCTTGCGCGCGGTGATATCCCGGAAACTCCACACCCGCCCGACTTCGCGCCCCCCGACGATCTGAGTCTTGCTGAACCGTTCGAAGGTACGACCGTCCTTGAGTTCGAGCAGGTCGAATGTTTCGGGGGGCGACGTGGCGTAGATTTCATCGACACGGACGAGGAATCGGCGAGGGTCCTCGAACCGGTCCGAGATATCCTGCAGGACCCGTCTATGGTCTCTGGTGTCGACGAGCTCGCGCCCGACCGCCCACATCTCGAGGTAGTTGTTGTTGAAGTCGGTGATCGTTCCTTGATCGGTGACGAGGATACCGTCGGCGGAGGATTCCAAGGTGGCTCGCACGAGCGAGAGCGAACGCGCGAGTTCCTGCGTTCTCTGTTCCAGCGCCTGTTCAGCGCGCTGGCGCGCCGCGAGGGTCGCCTTGACGTTCTCCAGCGCGGCCGTCCGCAATAGACCGTCTTCGGTATCGGCCACCTAGTTCCCTCCGATCATCTGTGCGGCGCGCGCCGTTCCTTCAACGCGCCGTGAAATCTTGTCGAACGCCTTTTCTCGGGTCGTGGAATGGTCGTCGCAGAATGGCGAGAATCCGCAATCGTCCGTGGTGCCCAGCTGGTCGGCAGGAATGTACTGTGCGGCCTCCAAGACGCGGTCTCTGATCTCCTCGACGGTCTCGATCCGCGGATCGATGGGAGCGACGACGCCAACAAAGATCTGTTGCCGTGGTTTCAGGTTGTCGCGGATGATCCCGAGCACGCGCGCCTGGTCTTTCTCGCCGGCCAGCGCAAGATAGAAGCTTCCGACATTCAATTCGAACAGGCTGGGGAGCAGGGCGGAATAATCCACGTCGGCGCTATGCGTTGAATCCCTGTCGCCGCCTGGGCAGGTGTGAACGCCAATCTTCTGGCGCTCCTCTGGCGTGAATCGCGCGAGGGCGAGATTGTTCAGATCGATGAAGCTGGCGAGCAGCTCGCCGGAAGGGTCCACCTTCATCGCAAGGCGTCCTTCCGTGAAGTCGATCTGTACCTTCACGGCACCCTTGTCGAAGCAACGGCGCACTTCAGCCACGTGCTCGCGCAACAGATCATCGATGAATTGCTCGCGCGGATAATCCGGCAGTGCCTCGGCAGGGTACATGAGGCTGAGAGCCGATGGAGAAATCACCGCCTGCTTGAGCGGCTGTCGCGCGTAGCGCCTTGCAACGTCGAGATAAGCGTCCGCATAGCGCTTGTATCTGAATGGTCCGCTGGTCAGCCGCGGCATCCGCCGAGTGTGGCCGGCGGTGAACGGAATCCTGAATCCGTCCGGCGCCGTGTTTTGCAGCCCGTGGACGCAGTAGGTCCAGAAATTGTGATACTTCCTCTGTTCGCCGTCTGTGATGATTGGCGACCCCGTCTCCTCGAACCGTTCGATGGTGTCCCTGATCGCCGCCTCATAAAGCGGCTCGAGGCTGGGGTCGTCGCTGTCGGTTGTTTCGAGCGCCTCGAGCAAGGCGATCGGTCTCGGTATGCTGCCAATCGGCTCGGTCGGTATGTTCATCGGTGTGGCCACGCGTCGCGGTCAAACAGTTTCATGGGCGGCAATCTCTTCGACGACGGCGAGATCGACCGGCTTGACGAGATGACGCTCGAACCCCGCCGCTGCGGTCCTCTGACGATCTGATTCCTGCCCATAGCCGGTGAGGGCGATGAGCCGGATGCCTTTCAGGCTCGGGATCTGCCGTAGCAGGGCCGCCAGTTCGTACCCATCCATCACGGGAAGGCCGATGTCGAGGAACGCGAGCTCAGGGCAGAATTCCGCCGCCAGCAACAAGGCCGCAGGCGCGTCGTGCGCCGTGCGCGTCTGATAGCCCTTCACTTTCAAAACTTCAGAGAGCATCAGAGCGCTATCTTCATTGTCGTCTACGACGAGGATTCTGCGGCCGCCGGTGACCGCGGCGCCCTGATGTACCGCTACGCCGGTGTCCTGCCGATGGACGGAGGCAATCGTCGTCACCCGCGGAAGGCGGATGACGAACTCAGCCCCCGTTCCGGCGCCGTCGCTGCGAGCCGACACACTTCCGCCATGGCGCTCGACGAGGTTCCTCACAATGGTAAGACCCAGACCGAGCCCGCCTTGAGAGCGATCGATCGCCTGCGCTCCCTGAATGAAGAGATCGAAAATACGCGGCAAGACCTCTGGCGCAATGCCGACTCCCGTATCGCGAACAGAGAGAATCACCTCTCCTTGCACCGCTTCGCCGCTGATCGTGATGCTGCCGCCGGAGGGCGTGTACTTAGCAGCATTAGTAATGAGATTAGAAACAACCTGGCTCAAGCGGGTCGCATCGCCTTCGACGGCGAGACCGCGCCGCGGCAGTTTCACGGTGATCGAGTGAGTGCGTTGTTCCAGAAGCGGGCTCGTCATCTCGAGCGCCGCCGCGACGATCTCCGCCAT
This sequence comes from uncultured Acidobacteriota bacterium, assembly GCA_963722395.1. Lineage (GTDB taxonomy): Bacteria > Acidobacteriota > Vicinamibacteria > Vicinamibacterales > CAVVIG01 > CAVVIG01. The sequence goes on from CAVRLS010000005.1 coordinate 14,874, forward strand.
TTCAACGGTTTCTCGCTTCAGTTCGACCTTCCCTCGTGCGATGCGCGAGACATCGAGCAAGTCGTCGACGAGCCGCGTCAGGTGACGGACTTGGCGTTCAATGATCGTGCGCTCACGCTGAGACTCATCACTCCCACGCAGTCGCATGAGTTGCAGCGCGGTGAGAATCGGAGAGAGCGGATTTCTCAGCTCGTGCCCCAGCATGGCGAGGAATTCGTCTTTGGCGCGATTGGCCGTTTCGGCCGCTTCCCGCAGCGAATCGTTGGCTTCAGTCGCGCGCCGTTCTGCTTCAACGTCGGTGTTGGTCCCGAACCAGTGCACAACCTCTCCGCGCGAGTCACGAACGGGATTGACGCGGGTGAGAAAACGTCTGAACTGTCCGTCAGCGCCGCGTAGCGGGAACACCATCTCGAATGGCGTACCTGTTGCGATCGATCGCTGCCATTCGCGAGTCACGTCGGGCAAGCTTGCGGAGTCGTGGACGTCCTGCCACCCCCATCCCTGCATCTGCTCAGGCGTCGTGCCGGTGTAGTCGTACCACTGCTCGTTGTACCAGTAGATCCAGCCGTCAGGTCTCGCCATCCACGTCAGGTTCGGGATCGAGTTCGCCAAGGCTCGGAACAGATGCTCGCTTTCTTCAAGGCTCTGCGTGATCTTCGCGCGTTCGATGGATTCCCAGCAGCGACCCGCCACCCGCTGAACGAGCTGAACCTCGTCAGCTCGCCAGTGTCTTGGTGTGGCCGTATGGACAGCCATCGCCGCGACCAACCGGCATTCTTTCAGGATCGGCACGCAGATGACACCACGAATGGCGGTCATCGCATAGGACGCACGATGCGTTTCGCTGATGCGCGGATCGGTATGACTGTCCGTGACGATGTACGGTTCGCCGGCTCTCATCAGGCGCAGGCATTCGGTGCCAAACTGTGTGAGTGTGTAGCGCCCGACGATGCTCTCCACGCCGTCGTTGAAGTTGCCGGTCAGAACAATCGTGTCCTCGTCGTCTTCCACGATCGCGTAGGCGCAGCGGTTCACCGACAGATGCTGCCCGAGCGCCTTCGCCGCCGTGAACGTAATGTCTTCGGCATCGGTCAGCGGCCGGACCAGATCGTCGAGAGCGACAAGGAAAGCGTCCTTCGCCTCCATGCGCTTTCGCGCCGAAATGTCTCGAGCCATCTTCGAGGCGCCGACGATGACGCCGTCCTGATCGCGGACCGGCGATACCGCCAACGCGACGTCCACCAGTGTTCCGTCTTTGTGCTTGCGCTGCGTGTCGAAGGGCGGCACCCGCTCGCCGCGGCGGACGCGCCGGACGACGTCTTCTTCTTCATGCTGCAAGTGGGCGGGAACGATCACACGGATTGGTTGCCCAAGCGCTTCCGCCGCTTCGTAGCCGTAGAGGCGCTCCGCCGCGCTGTTCCACGACGTCACCGTGCCGTTCAAATCCTGGCTGATGATCGCGTCATCGGAGTTCTCCACAATCTCCGCCAGACGCCGCGCGAGCTCGTGCGCGACGCGCTGGTCGGTGACGTCACGCGTGAAGCACTGCGTGCGCAGAAACTCGTCGCCATCCCAAAGAACCTTCGAATTGATCTGAACGTAGCGGATCGAACCGTCCTTATGACGTAGGCGCGCCCCGTAATTGAGGAGAGTCTCCCGTCTCGTCAGCCGCGCGAGAATGTCCTCGATAACGGGCCGGTCGACATGGAAGTCTGCGATGTGCCGACCGATGTACTCGTCGCCCGAATAGCCAAGGAGCTCGAGTTCTGTCTGGTTTGCCCACAGAAGCGTGCCGTCCGAGGCCACCCAATGCAGTCCTTCGGCAGCGCGGTCAAGACACCGTTTCAGATGCTCGTCGACGCGCTCAACGACGTCCGCTTCGGGCGTGGCAGTGGCTGGCGGGATTCGTCTGATTTCAGGGTCTTCCAGCTTCATAGGCTTTCGGTACAAGCACCGGGGTCGACCGGTCCGGAGTCATCCTGATTTCCGAGTCACCCTTGTTCCGGCCGCGTCGTCACTGCGCTCGGAGGCAGTGATCTTGCCGATGTTCGTCTTATCCGCTGTCAGTTTCCGGACAAGCTGACCGGTTTCACTGCACTTCGCTCGCGCAGCCGTTAGGCCACTGACGTGAGTGGCCGCGCAGGCTGCTCAATGAATGATCCCGTGTGTGCCGCAGGACACACGGAGCCGAGGCGGGCCAAGCAACATTCATTCCGGCTCAACTGGTATGTGTGGTCCGGGTGGCACTGCCGACCTCCGGAGCCGAACGTTCGCACCAGCCGCGTCGTTCGTGACACATGAGCGGTACGATCCTCGGCGAAATGAGGTTCGACCAACTGGCAGATGTCATCCGTGAGCACAGTGCCAGCCTCGCTATCGAGCTGACCACCGCGTTTTTGGCACGACATCCGCTTGGCGCGAACGATACGGGGCGAGCGCGGCCGGAGCACAAGATGCCGGCTACCACGTCGCTCTTCTGGCGGCGGCGATCGAGGCCGATAATCCCTCAACGTTTGGCGACTATGCAGGATGGACGGCGCGCGTCCTTGCGGCGCGGGGCATTGAGAGCCGCTTTCTCGCTGAGAGCCTCGCCCAAGTGCAGGCTGCCCTCGCCGCCCGGCTTGACGTCGATTGGGGTGGCGTGCTCGATCGCTACTGTCAAGCCGCCCTATAGACGCGTTGGCGCTCGATCCCGAGTTGCCTGGCCGAGTCGGTGCTAAAACTCACGGCGCAGGTGTTTCTCCAGGCCATCGTCACCGGCCAGCGGCACGCGGCGGTGCAGATGGCGAGGGAAGCACTGCGAGCCCCGGGTCAAAACCACCTCGCCAGGCCGGTCAGCAAAGCCCACCTTGCCGAGGCAATAGGCCCGGTAGCGACGCGCGGCTGCTAGCTGGTTGCCTGGACGTAGCGGATCAACTGCTGCGTCATCTTCTCGGCCGATGACCGGTAGTCGGTCTCATACTTCTGAAACAGTTCCTCGCGAGTGGGCGTTTGGCCTTTGGCCTGGCGCTCCCAGAGCACCGACAGCGTCGCGAACGGTGGCACCAGCAGGCCGAGCGCCAGACAGAAATTACTCACGTTGCCGATGACGTGCTGCGCCCCGTCAGAGTCCCCGGTGATCACGATGCCGGCGGCCTTGCCCTCGAGGGGCGATCGCTCGCCTGCCATGAGCCTGTCGTGCAGCTCGTCGAGCCGCTCGATCACGCGCTGGATCAGCGACGAGTGATTCCCCCACCATATTGGCGTAGCAAAAATGATGATGTCTGACGCGAGCAGCTTCTGAAGAATTCGCGGCCACTCATCGCCGTCTCCCATGTCGGAGTACGTGCCGGGCGGGATGGCATGAGCAACGAGCTTGACGATCTCGACCTGCACGTCGTGTCCACGCATGCACGTTGCCAGGAACTCGCTGAGCGTCTCAGTATTCGAGAGACCTGAACTCTTCAATGTCGCTAGCAGGATCGTCGCCTTCATCAGCCACTCGTGTTGAGGGTTATCGGGATCGATGCTCGTCAGACCGCCGGAGCTGAGGTGATTGTCTCTCACGACACTTTGGAACGCGAAACGCAGCCTCAAACGCGAGCTCATCCAGAGATGCATCACGACGCTCTAGACTTGACGTAATTGCCGACACGGCCGATGAACGCGGTAAGAATGCTGTCGCCCTGCTCTGCCGCGCACTCACGTGTGGTGCCTTCCAATCCTGCTATGCGTTCTGCGTCACGCGCAGTGGCCCCATCGTTGGTGCAGGCGGCACGCCGCCGGGTCTCGATCTGCGAGTTGAGGAACGTTTAATGCAGCAGCGCTGAGGACCCGATGTTTACGACCTGGTTCATCGTGACGGGCGCGTTGCTCATCGGCATGGCGCTCGCCGGCTCCGCGCTGCGGCGGATTCCATTGACCGCATCGATGTTCTATCTGGCAGCGGGTGCCGCGCTGGGACCGTGGGGTGCCGGCCTTCTGCGTACAGATCCTGTGGAGGACGCCTCCGTACTCGAGCGCCTGAGCGAGATTGCCGTCATCATTTCGCTGTTCACCGCCGGGTTGAAGCTGCGGTTGCCCGCATCGGATCGGCGGTGGCGTGCACCGGTGTTGCTGGCTTCCGCGGCAATGGTGCTCACCGTCGCCGGCATAGCCGCAGTCGGCATTGCCCTCTTCGCTTTGCCATTGGGGGCGGCCGTACTGCTCGGCGCGGTGCTGGCGCCGACTGATCCGGTCCTGGCGTCCGACGTACAGGTGTCACACGAACACGATGCTGAACCCGTACGTTTCAGTCTGACTGGGGAGGCCGGCCTGAATGATGGTACGGCCTTCCCATTCGTCATGTTGGGTCTGGGCCTCATGGGCGCTCACGAGATTGGTGCGTACGGCTGGCGCTGGCTCGTTTTGGATGTGGGGTGGGCGGTCATCGCCGGCCTAGTTATTGGGAGCCTCTGCGGCATGGCCGTTGGCAAGCTCGTCATCTACTTGCGCCGCGTCCACCAGGAGGCGGTTGGGCTCGACGAGTTTCTCGCTCTTGGGCTCATCGCCCTATCGTACGGCTTCGCATTGCTCGTTCATTCGTATGGATTTCTCGCGGTGTTCGCTGCGGGTCTCTCGGTCAGGCGAATCGAACGTCAGCATAGCGAGGTCGCCCCGCCGGTGGATGTCGAACACTCCGGGAAAAGCAGCGAGGAGGAGGCCACCGATCCGGCTACTGCCCCTGCCTATATGGCCCGTGCTGTGCTCGGCTTCAACGAGCAATTGGAGCGCCTGGGCGAACTGGCCGTCGTCCTCGTCGTCGGATCCATGCTGTCCGGCATCGAGGCTCGTGCGCCGGGCATGTGGCTGGCGCTCGCCCTCTTCGTGGTGATTCGGCCGGCCGCGACCCTGCTCACGTTGGGGCTCGCCCCGTTGTCACGACCGCAGCGGGCTTTTATCGCCTGGTTTGGCGTGCGCGGCATTGGCTCAATCTACTATCTCGCGTTCGCCTTCTCGCATGGGGTTTCCGGCGCGACCGCTCAGACACTCGGGGATATCACGCTCGTCGTGGTAGCGGCGTCGATCGTCCTGCACGGCATCTCAGTCACGCCGCTGATGCAGCGGTATTCAGCGTTCGTTGGCGAACGTTAGCTGGAACGGTTCCACCTGCCTGGCGTGCTTGAGCACGCGACAGTGCCGTCGATCACACGCGGAGGATCGGCTGCGGCGCTCCCCACGCCAGTGTCGATCACGCTCATGCACCGCGCGGCATCCCGCTCCGCGTGCCCGCGAGATCGTGCTCAACGCGGCACTGGCTCGGCCGACGCCATCGGCAACCACACAGTGAAACGCGACCCTGCGCCAGGCTCGCTCTCCCCGACGAGATCGCCGCCCATCGTCCGCGCGAGTTCTCTACTGATCGCGAGACCCAACCCGGCCCCTTGATGTTGGTCGCCTGGTTCGGACTGTTGAAACGGTTCGAAGACTTTCTGCAAACGCTCTCGAGAAATGCCACGACCGGTGTCTTCAACGCGCACATACACCCAGGGTCCGGTGCCTGGCAGCGACGCGCCGGACACTGTCTCGCCCGTCCCGCCACTGATTGCAATGCGTCCACCAGGAGCCGTGAACTTCACCGCATTGCCGAGAAGGTTGACGAGAATCTGACGGACGTGCCCTTCGTCGCCCCAGTACGGAAGATCCGCCGCTGCGCCCGACATGGAATTCATGATCGTCAGGCCTCGAGCGCTGGCCTGAGTTTCGACATCGGCAAGCGCTTCCTCGATGACCGCACCGAGCCGTCGCACGCCGGGCGAGAGCGGCAGCTGTCCCGATTCCGCGCGCGACATCTGCAACACGCCTTCTACGATCTCGAGCAGGTGTTGACTGTTACGGCGCAGCCTCTCGATGTGTGGGCGATCAGGATCGCCTTGGTCGACTCGTGCCGTCAGCAACGCAATCGACCCTAGAATTGCATTCAGCGGCGTCCGCAGTTCATGGCTCATATTGGCCAGGACTCGTGTGAGCTGGGTTGCCTCGCCGTTGCGCTCGTGCGCCCGCCTCGTCGCGATGTCGCGTTCTCCTATGAGCGCCGATTCAACGGCACGGCGCGCGGAGAAGTCACGAGTGACCTTGGTAAATCCGACAAGCTGCCCGTCGGAGCTTCGCAGAGCCGTGAGTGTGACGTAGGCCAGGAACGTCGAGCCGTCGCTGCGAACGCGGTGCCCTTCGCCGTTGTACTCGCCGGTTTCAGCGGCAGCCCTCAGGTGCGATTCAGCTGTCCCATCTTCAGAGCCTCCGTCTGGGTACAGTAGTCGAAGGTGAAAGCCTTCCGCCTGCTGTCGAGTCCACCACTTCATCAGCCGAGCGCCCTCTCCCCAGCATTGGATGATGCCGTTGGCATCGGTGAGGAAGATGGCGTAGTCGCGAACGTTCTCCGAAAGGAGCGTGAAGAGGAGCTCCGCGCGCAGTCCGGGAACGTCCGGCGCGCAGAGCTCCTCGGACAGGGAGGCGATGGATGATCCTTCACGCCTGAGCGCAGCTTGGCGTTCATGCGATTCGCGGCCAGCCGTTCCCGGCGGACCCGGCGGAAGTGGTTCTGGTGCGCCGGTGACATTTGGATCGAGCGGCGGAGTACTTGGCAGGTGCATGTGTTCGAGGTCCCGCGTTGACACGGACACCGGCCGCAGGGCTGAGGCGCCACTGCGACTGCGACGCATAAAAAGTACCATCTCCGCAATTCCCTCGTCGAAGCGCTGAGTAGCGACGTGGTGCATGCCTGACCTAACACGCCTGTTGCGGAGCTCGTTGACAGGACTACAGCGCTGCGAATAATCGCTGCAAACTTGCATGCACTCTCCCACTCTGGTCGCTCAGCAACCGGATTCTCAGCGTTTGCCCGCTGAGTTAGGAGCAGACCTGGCACGACCTTCTGTTCGCGCACTGGCCTGTCGATGCAGGAGTGCTTCGCGAGAAAGTCCCGACAGAGTTCACGCTCGACCTGTACGGTGGCGTTGCGTGGATCGGCATCGTTCGGTTTCACATGACCAACGTGGCGCCCAGAGGTGTGCCCTCGCTGCCGTGGATCTCGGAGTTTCTTGAGTTGAACGTACGCACGTACGTTCGCCACAACGAGACACTTCCTGACGGAACGCTACTGCTTGTACAACCTGAACCACCGCGGAACACCCTATCGGCTCGAGATTCACCATCCGCCCTGGCCGCTGCAAGCGGCCAGGGCAGACTTCTCGAGGAACACGATGGCTGAGGCTGTGGGCCTCGCTTACCGAGTACCAGGCCGCTGCTGCATTTCTCGAAGCGCCAGGACGTGGTCGCCTGGGGACCGTCGGCCCTCTAGCCACCACACCACGAAAGGCTTTGACCGAACCTTCTAAGACCGGCGGTTTGGATCCCCAGCGGTCTTTCGCACACATTCGCGCAGCCAGGCGTGTACAGGATCGGCGTGCATGCCCGGATGCCAGAGCATCGACACCATGATCGACGGCAGCGCGAATGGCAATGCGAAGGTGTTCATGCCGGCACGCAGGGCTGATGCCAAGGTGCGCGGCTGCTGCGTACTGGGCAGAGGTCACACGCCCCTTGCGAAGTGTGTGACCTGCACGCACCACGCCGACCATGCGGTCGGCGAATAGCAGCACCTGACGCAGCTCCGGGCTCGTCGTCGCAGCCACCTCGCCGGTTTCGAGGTCGACGCTGCCGTCCCGCAACCCTGCGGCGTCTCTCGTCTGCCTCGCGACGAATCGCAGCCGAACCCCTGGCGCGTCTTTCATCACAGATGATGGCACGGGCGTTTGACCTCGGCCCTGAAGCGAAGCTCGACCTCTTTACGTATGACGCTGGCGTCGAATTGCGCCAGCCCTGCGGCGGCGCGGCTGGCACCGCGCGGCCGGAATGCCGCTCGTGCCCCTCGGCCTGATCGCCGCGCTGACCTGACTCTGGATGACGCAGTTCTATCCGTGGCCGGATAGTGACGTCGAAGCGGTGTACGTCATGCGGTTGCTCGTCGGCGTCGCGATAACCTTCTCGATGGTGGAACGGTGGCACCACCGGAGCCGTCCTGCGACCGGCTGGTCTCGAGGCTGGGCTTGCCGACCGCACCGCAAACAAAGCGCCGAGAAGAACGCGACCATGGCGAGGATCAGACCGACGGTGCTCCGCGGCCCTTTTGACAGACAGGTCAGTGTTGCGAACGCTCCGGGTCCGGCAAGGGTATCCCAGCGAGGCTCGACGACTGGCGCCCGTCTCGCCTCCCGACGACGCTCAATGAGCCGTCTGTCTCCAGCACGACAGCCTCCACTTCCTCGATGGCCGGCAGGCCCTGTGATCGCACTGCCGCGCGAACCTCCTCTTTCGTCAGCCGCGTTCGCTTGAGTGCGCCTTCGAGGAACTCGCCACGAAACAGCAGCAACGACGGCTCTCCAGAAATGGCACGCCTGACCCATCCCCAACGAACGCTAGACCACGCCACCACGAACTGCAGTCCGATGAGGAGGCCGAACGCCAGGATGCCCTGCGCCAGTGCGACATCGGCGCTCAGCGTGATCGTCGCCAGCGTGGAACCCAGCGCCACGGTCACGACCAGATCGAACGCATTCATCTTCGCGAGGGTGCGCTTTCCCGAGATCCTTAGAAACAGGACGAGGGCCGCGTAGGCCAGGATGGCAACCACCACCGTGCGCGCCAACGTGAACCAGCCGTTGAAGAAGATGTCCATGAGTTTGCTCCGCTATTGGCTGGACCAGGAGGCACCCACATCTCGATGAGCGTTGAACGTAGGTGTAACGCTTGCATCCCGACTCAGGGCCACCTCCGCTCATGGCCGAGCGGGGCAGTTGACAGGAGAACCTCAATGCAGACCAGGGAGATGATTACCACACACCCGGACGTCGAAGGAAACGTCAATGACGCCTTGCTGAAGTTCATCGATGCGGGCTACGAGTGCGCTCAGACATGCACCTCGTGCGCAGACGCCTGCCTGGCGGAGGAGATGGTCGCTGAGCTGCGCCAGTGTATTCGACTGAATCTGGATTGCGCCGACGTATGCGTTGCGACGGCAACGGTGGCCAATCGTCGGACCGGCTCGAACGAAACCGTCATTCGTCAGATGCTTGAAGCCTGCGCCGGCGCGTGCCGGCTCTGCGCCGTCGAATGCGAACGCCACGCCTCGAAGCATGAGCACTGCCGCATCTGCGCAGAGGCGTGCCGCCGATGCTCAGAGGCGTGCCAGTCTGCATTGAAGACGTTCTGAGCGGATTCAGCACGGCAGTGAAGCACCGCCGACGCTGGGGTGGATGAGACGGGTCACTTGGGGGCCGGGAGGTCCACCGGTGGCCCACTTCCACAACTCTGATGAGGCGGTGGATGCGGGGCGTGCGCGCGCACGCGAGTTCCACGGAGAGCTGGACATGGAGAGAGCTGATGGCACCCTCGACCGGCAGCGCTCGTCAAGTAAGACCGGCTTCGCCGTGACCGCCGCTTCGCGCAACTGCTCGCACGGTGCGGCTTCACGACGGCAGCCTCGCAAACCGGCACCCAATGAATCGCTTCATCTACAATGACCCGACGGCAGGATGCGCACGACCGAGCGGCCTCTGGACTTCGTTTTCGCGGCCGGCATGGCCGTCGCCGCGCTCGCCGCGCGCTGGGCACTCATCCCCTGGCTCGGACCGATGCAACCCTTCGCGCCAGGTTTCGTCGCCATTGCCGCATCCGTCCTCACATTCGGCTGGCGACCGGCGGTCCTCACCGCCACCATCGCCTATGCTGGGGGCGCCTACCTGTTCGTGCAGCCCGTCGGCCGTCTGTTCCAGGGGCGACCGCAGGACATCGCCGCGCTCTTGACGTTCACCGCCTCGTCCGGACTCATCATCTTCATGGGGCACCGCGCGCGCCGCGCGGAGCGTGACCTCGCCATCGCCAACGACCAGTTGCGTGATGCCGACCGCAAGAAGGACGTCTTTCTCGCCACGCTCTCGCACGAACTGCGCAACCCGATCGGCGTGATCACGACGGCGGTCGCCACGCTCGAAATCGGCGAGCACGACACGCGCACGAAGTCGACGATCGGCGTCATCTCCCGGCAGGCGGCGCAGATTCGCCGCCTCGTCGACGACCTGCTCGATGTCGGCCGCATCACGCGCGGGCGGCTTACACTGCAGGCCGAGCCGGTCGACCTCCGCACCTGCGTCGAGCACGCTACCGAGGGCTGCCGCGACGCGGTTGCCGCGAAACAGCAGGCGCTCGTGGCATCGGTGCCGCCAGACCCGGTGCACCTGCACGCCGATCCTGCGCGGCTGGTCCAGGTGCTGTCGAACCTGATCGACAACGCCACGAAGTACTCCCCGGCACGGGCCGAGATCTGCGTCACTGTCGCCGACCACGGCGAGGCCGTCACGATCGAGGTGGCCGACGATGGGCCTGGCATTGCGCCGTCGGTGCTGCCCCATGTCTTCGATCTCTGGGACCAGGGCGCAGCCGTGTCATCGTCCGGCGGGCTCGGCCTCGGCCTCGGCCTCTGCAAGCACATCGTCGAGATGCACGGCGGCACGATCACTGCCGTGCCGAACCCGCGCGGCAAGGGGAGCAGCTTCGTTGTCCGGCTTCCCAGGCCAGGCACGGCGACCATGGCACCGCCTGCGGCGGAGAAGGCGTGACGGCCGCCGCTGCTGTCCGCGTGCGCGCACGCCCGACCGCTTCGCCGAGTTCGCCGACGCCGAGACAGTCGTGACGCTGAACAGCCGCCGCATCGGCCGCGACATGCGGGCGGCTGAACCTGGCGATCTGCTCTACTTCCGCCACGACGATGCGCAGAGCCCGTCGCACCTGATGATGTTCGTCGGCGAGTCGCGATTCGATCGTGACGGCGCGACTGGCGTCCGGTTGCTGCGAATGCGGAGTTCGTCGGCATCTTCAGGCTGGACATCCTCGACACGGAACACAGATGCGATCGGTGGCACGCGGCGTAGCTGACGCCTTCATTCTCGGTGCGCTGCTGCTGGCTGCGGCCAAGCCCCTGCGTGCGCAGGACCAGAGCACCCGGCCGGCGTTCTCGCTGGCCACGATCCACATCTTCACCACGAGGGAGTCGCCGGCGCTGACGCTGACGCACCGGCCGGTGGACCATCTCGACTTCCGCGTCTACGATGCCTTCGGCTTCTTCGGCAAGCTGCGCGATGCGCACGAACTCGGCAGCGACGACCCGGTGGTGCCCCAGGAACAGACCTGGCTGGAACGGATCGCCGTGTGGAGGGCGCCGAGCTGCGATCGTTCGTCCGGCGGCAGTTCTCGCCCCAGTATCGCCTCTACGCGCCTGGCGACACCGCCCGCATCATGGTGCAGGGCGAGGAGTTCGAGGCGCAGGTGCTGGTGACGAAGGGGAACCAGCACATCTCGTATCACCAGGTGGTGAAGGCCGGCAGCGGCGGCGCCATCGACGTGCCGATCTCCGCCGACGACATCGGCGACACACACGTCAGCATCGCGTTTCACGGCTGACACCGCCAGGCGGTGCCCGACCTGGCGAACCGGCGTCGTTCACCATCGCCTTCGCCAATGCCGGCCGTCATGCGGGCGAGGGCTTCGATCTGTGCGACCTGACCCATTGCCAGGTGCTGCGGCGCGCCACACGCGCCTCGTCAGCCGCAGCAACGGCGACAGCCGGCACCTATCTGTCGACCGATGGCCTCCGCACCGGCTCGGGCCGTCGCACCGCGGCCCGGCCATCCTGCATCGCCGTTCGCAATCGGCCTGGCACCGATGACGCTGCATCGACGCCCGCTCCCCCGGCTACCAGCAGCGCAAACCCCATCGTGTGAGCTTCCACGGGGGTGACACTCAACCACCAGCCCCTGGGACACGCGGCCCACGCCCTCACAAACGGTGTCGAGTGTCGGCGTCCGCCACATGGGCGGCGCCGGTGTCCCTGCAACACGCGCCAAGGCAGCAATGAGGGCACGCGGCGTCAGCTTCGTGACTTCGAGTCCGAGGGCCGAGGCGCGCACGGACGCCGAGGGGGCGCTCGTCGGAAGGCCGAGGCTTCCAAGGCTGCCCTCGAAGGCGTCACGCGACATCCGCGCCTCTACCGCCCCAACGAACACGTGCAGGAGTGCGTCAGGGCGTCCTCAGCCGTGAGCGGCCGATGGATGTCGGATGAGTGCATGTGAGCTGGTGGCCATCCACCACGATCGTGCGGGTGCAGACGATGGAGGTGGGGCGTCAACCCGGGTGCCGGAATCACCAGTGCCCCCATGCCCCCAGGGTGCTGCTCACAAAGAGCACGGGCCGATACAACCTCGACCTCGGACGCACCACTCGCTGCTCACTCGGGGCATTGTGGCACCGACCTGCCTCAGCTAGAAGTTCTTGGGTGGCTCGTCGTGCCCTTCCGCGCGGTTCTGCTCAACCATGGACCGCTGGCCCTTCCTGGCGAACAGCAACTCCCAGGCAACGAAAGCGATCACGAAGAGCGCGATCAGGATGAGCGCTGGAATCAGCATGGGTCCCATGCTTCGACCCACTGCAATCGACGAGCCGAGACGCCCACCAGGCTATGCTCCTGACCCCAACTGCGACGGACGCAGCGACGCGTAGGCCCGACGCATCTCGTCGTAGCTGTAGTTGGCGTTGCGACCGCTGGGATTCGGCAGGACCCAGACCCGCGCGCCTTCGAAACGGTCGGGCTGTGGCCCGAGCGGAACGGTCTTTCCGCGCACGTCGAACACGAAGCGGTACAGCGTGACGCCGACGAACGCCACCACCGGCGGCTTCCAGCGGCGCACCTTGCGGCGCAAGGTCACGAGGCCGGCCGTGAACTCCTCGGACCGGATCGTGTCCATGCCCGGCGTCGGCCGGGGCACGAGGTTGGTGACGCCGAAGCCCCATTCGGGCAGGCGGTCGTCATCGACGAAGCTGATGGCTTCGGGCACGAGGCCGGCGTCGAACAGCAGCTTCCAGAAGCGATTGGAAGGACCGGCGAAGTGGTGGTCGGTGAGGGCCGAGCGAACACCGGGGTTGATACCGACGAAGAGGATGCGTACGCCAGGGCGCACGCGGTCGGTCAGGCGGAGGTGCGAGTAGTCCGGCGCGACCGGGGAGGCCGCGCCGGAGCCATTCGGCCTACTTGCTTTCCTTGAAGCCGGCAGGAACAGCCACCTCTGCGTCGGTCACCGTCGTCGACAGCTTGAGGGTTTCGTTGGTGGTGGTGAGCACGGTCGCGCGGTCCTTCGGTCCCGCAGCGGCCGGCGCCTCCTCCTTCTTGCGGGCCATGCGGCGGCCGAAGCCGCCGATCAGTGCGCCCACGCTGGTCGGCGCCGAACCGCCGGACGCACTGGAGTCGCTGGCCGACGAACTCTGCGAGGCGGCCATCTGCTCTTCCGACTGTACGGCGTCGATGGTGGTCGTCGTGAGGATCGCAGTGCCCTCGAGCTTGCGCCCTTCGGCCGCCATGCGTTCGAGGGCCGGCTTCATCTGCGGGTACATCGCCATCGCGGACGCCATGTCCTGCGGCGACGCGCCTTCGATCATCGGCCCGTAGAGTTTCTGCGCGTACTTCATGTGGAAGTCGGCGACTTCCGCCATGGCGGGAATCGATGGCGTCAGCCAGAGGTCGCTGGTGAGCACCATGCCGCCACTCTGCTGCAGTGTCTTGCCCTTTTCACGCACCGTGATCGTCATGATCGACTGTGTCGTGGCGAAGCCGTTGATGTCCTTCTTCGCGCCGGTGTTCTTGATGTCGAAGTCGACCTCGACCTCCTTGGCGTCCGGGTCGCGCTCAGCCGGCTTGTCGGCCTCCGGATTCCTGGCGGCCTCCGGATCGTTCGCGGTCTCGGGGTTTTTGGCGGCCTCTTCCTGCGCCCGCTTCCGCGCCTCTTCCATCTGGCGCCGCAGCTCGGCGAAGGTGGTCACCTTGTACGACTTCTTCTTCAAATCGAGGTCGTAGATCTTCTCTTCGGAGAGATCGATGATTTGCCCGGTCGAATCGCCCGTCGTCGTGAGCATCCGGTTGCCCTTGAGGGCAACGGTCGATGTGACACCCTCGCGGGCAGCCTTGCCCCCGAAGAAATTCACGACCTTGCCGAGCGCACCGGCAAGCTGGAACTTGGTTCTCTGATCTGACCGAACGTCGGCTCTCAGCGCCTGCGTCGAAGCCACAGCGAGACAGGCGGCGAGCGCAAAGGCGATGCGCGAACGACTCATTGGATATCCTCCGGCTACGGATTCTACACCCCGGACGCAGGTGAAGGGGACACGCGGATACGGCTGAGAAAGAGCGTCGCCAGCAGCAGCGCCGTCGCTGCCGTCAGCATCAACGCCCCGAATCCGATGTGCTCGTATGCCGCGCCTCCGAGGGCCGGACCGAGCAGCAGGCCCGTCGCCCACGCACAGTTGTAGATGCCGTAGGCGACACCGAACGAGCGGACGCCAGACGCAGTCGTGGCCGCGGCCATATACGCCAGCGACGGGGTCACCATCGCGGCGACCGGTACCATGAAAATAGCGTAGACCACCGCCGCACTCACGAACGTGTTCGCGAGCGACAGCAGCGGCAGCATGAGGCCGATGCCGCCCAGGCCAGCCAGCATGAGCCGCCGGAGATTTATCCGGTCGGCCAGCCGGCCGATGGTCGGATGGAGGACGGCGGATATCACCGCCGCGCCGCCCATCACCAGGCCAATGCGGGCCGGACCGAGTCCTGCCGCATCGGCGAGGTGCAGCGAGAGCGTCGGCTCGACCAGCGCCAGGGCGCCGCCACCGAGCGCGATGGTAAGGGCGCACACCAGCACCTGACGGTCGCGCATCAACCGTGCGAACGGGAGGGTCTCTGTCACGGCATGGTGGGCTGGCGGACGAATCCACCAGAAGCCGGCGGCGCAGCACAGCGCCAGGCCAGCCACCACCAGGTACGGCAGCCGCGGTCCGCCAACCTCATAGAGCCAGCCACCAAGAGACGGCCCTGCGAGGAAGCCGACGTTGGTACCCGCCATGACCAGCCCCATCATCCGACCGCGTTCGTGCTCGGCGTAGAGGTCGGCGACGAGTGCCAGCCCCACCACCCAGGTCACGGCGTCAGCGGCGCCCTGCAGGAAGCGGGCGAGAAAAAGGAACGGCAGCGTGGTGGAGAGCGCGAAGGCGGCGCTGGATCCGGCGAGGCCGATCGCGCCGGCAAGCAGCGGCCGGCGACGCCCGGTGCGATCCGACCGGCGACCCATCGGCACCGAGGTCATCAGGACCGACACACCGAAGATGCCGAAGAGCAACCCGATGGTGGTCGGCGAGGCGCCGAGCCGCCGGCTGAGATCCGGCAGCACTGGCACGGCCATCGAGAAGGCGAGAATGTCGACCACGGCGGTGGCGGTGACGAGAACGGCCGCTGTGGTGCGTGAACTGCGGATCGACGTCACCACGGGACGGATCAGCGCCGCTTCAGCATCAGGCAACTGAGCGGCGGCAGCGTGAGCCGCACCGAGTCGGCGTAGCCGTGCGCGCCGGCGGGCTCGCTCGCCACCCCGCCGCCGTTGCCGGCGTCGGTGCCGCCAAACAGCGATGCGTCGCTGTTCAGCCGTTCCTCGTAGAAGCCGCCCGCCGGCACGCCGACGCGGTAGTCGTGGCGCGGCACCGGCGTGAAGTTCAGTACCATGACGACGAAGTCGTGCGGATCGCGCGCAGTGCGGACGATCGACACCACGCTGTGCTCGTTGTCGCTGCAGTCGATCCAGCGGAAGCCGCCGCCTTCGAAGTCGGTTTCGTACAGAGACGGTTCCGCGTGGAGCAGCCGGTTCAACTCCTGCACGTAGCGCTTCATGCCGGCGTGGTGATGGCTGTCGAGGAGGTGCCAGTCGAGGCTGCGATCGTGATGCCACTCGCGCGGTTGGCCGAACTCGTTGCCCATGAACGTCAGCTTCTTGCCGGGGTGCCCGATCATGAATCCGTAGAGAGCGCGCAGCGTCGCGTGCTTCTGCCACACGTCGCCGGCCATCTTGTCGAGCATCGGCCCCTTGCCGTGCACGACTTCATCGTGCGAGAACGGCAGGATGTAGTTCTCCGAGTAGTTGTAGAGCATGGAGAACGTGAGCAGGTTGTGCCGCCACCGTCGATGGATCGGATCGCTCTGCGTGTACTCGATCAGATCGTGCATCCAGCCCATGTTCCACTTGTAGGTGAAACCAAGCCCCCCCAAGTGCACCGGGCGGCTCACGCCGGGGAAGGACGTCGATTCCTCTGCCGCGGTGATCGTCCCCGGGTGCTCGCCGTGCGTCAGCGCGTTCAGGCGCTGAAGGAAGTCGATGGCATCGAGGTTCTCGCGCCCGCCGAACTTGTTCGGCACCCATTCGCCGTGCTTGCGCGAGTAGTCGAGATAGAGCATCGAAGCGACGGCGTCCACCCGCAGGCCGTCGATGTGGTACTCCTCCAGCCAGAACAGCGCGTTCGAGAGCAGGAAGTTTCGCACCTCGTTGCGGCCGTAGTTGAAGACCAGCGTGCCCCAGTCGGGCTGCTCACCCTGACGCGGATCGGCGTGCTCGTACAGCGCCGTGCCGTCGAAGCGCGACAGTCCGTGCGCATCCTTCGGGAAGTGTCCTGGCACCCAGTCGAGGATGACGCCGATGCCGGCCTGGTGGCAGGCATCGACGAAGAACTTGAAATCTTCCGGCGAACCGTAGCGGCTGGTCGGCGCATAGAAGCCGATGACCTGGTAGCCCCACGAACCGGTGAACGGGTGCTCCATCACCGGCAGCAGCTCGATGTGTGTGAAGCCCATCTCCACCACAT
Organism: uncultured Acidobacteriota bacterium; assembly: GCA_963722395.1. Classification (GTDB taxonomy): domain Bacteria; phylum Acidobacteriota; class Vicinamibacteria; order Vicinamibacterales; family CAVVIG01; genus CAVVIG01. The sequence continues at coordinate 31,620 of CAVRLS010000005.1, forward strand.
AGGGCACAAGGCGCGCGGCGAGTTCGCGATACGTCAGCACACGGTCGCCTTCGTCGGGTACCCGCGCCCACGACCCGAGGTGCACCTCATAGGTCGACATCGGCCGGCGCATCCAGCCGCCGTGCTCGTGGCGCGTCGACATCCAGCCGCTGTCCTGCCACGTGTAACCGGAGATGTCGTCGAACGATCGAGGCGGTCTGCGGCGGCAGTTCGAACGCGAAGCCGTAGGGGTCGCTCTTCTTCAGCAGGTGGCCGGCCGAGGTCCGGACCTCGAACTTGTACTTCTCGCCGTCGGCCAGATCGGGGATGAACAGTTCCCACACCCCCGAGAGCGTGAAGTGGCGCATCGGGTGAATACGTCCATCCCACCCGTTGAAGTCGCCGACGACGCTCACGCGCTGGGCGCTCGGCGCCCAGACGGCGAAGTGCACGCCAGTGGTGGTGCCGATCTGCCGCCGGTGCGCACCCAGAATCTCGAAGGCGCGGTGGTGCGTCCCTTCGCCGAACAGGTGCAGGTCGAAATCGGTGAGCACGCTGCCGTAGCGGTAGGGGTCGTCCACCTCCCACTCCAAGCCGCTCCAGAAGGTGATCACGAGGCGATAGTCCGGCACCGTTGTCGCCTTCAGCGCCAGCTCGAACAGGCCGTCCGTGGAGAGCCGCGTCATCGCCATCAGCTCGCCGGATGGCAGCAAGCGCACGTCGACGCGCGAGGCATCGGGTCGGAGCGCGCGAACGACCACCTGGCCATCCCGCGTGAGGTGCGGTCCGAGCAGCGAGAACGGGTCGGGGTGCTGGCCGGCTGCGAGCGCCGCAAGGCCTGGAGCGAGGGAGTCAGTCATGGTGGGCCCAACGAAAAAGGGACGATGCGGGCTACCCGCACCGTCCCTTCTGTTGTACTGCCAATCGCGCCTGTCTGGCTACGGAACGATCGTGGCGGTCTTGATGTAGTCGAGCTTCGGGAAGCCCTTCGCCAGGTAGGCATTGCCTTCCATCTGCATGGCGTTCTGGTCGGGACCCTTGCCGCGTGGGGCGCCTTCGCCGTATCCGTCGTAGAGCGAATCGACGATGTCCATGCCGGTCGTGACCTGGCCGATCGGCGCGAAACCCTGCCGGTCGAGCGCCGCGTTGTCGCGGAAGTTGATGAACAACTGCGTGGTGCGCGTGTTCGGACCGCCGGTGGCGAACGTGACGTAGCCGCGCAGGTTGCTCTGCTTGACTGGATCGTCCTTGAGACGGGCCGGACGCCACGCTTCCATCACCGACGGGCGGCCGTGGATGCCGAACTGCGCCATGAAGTTCGGAATGACGCGGAAGAACCGCACATCATCGAAGAACCCGGCCTTCACCAGGTTGAAGAAGCGGTCGGCGCCGAGCGGCGCCCAGTCGCGATGCACGGTGATGACGATGGCGCCCTTGCTGGTATCGAGCTTCGCCTTGTAGACGGCCGGAGCCTTCTCGGCGAACGACGCGGGGTTCTTCAGCTTCTCGGTCTTCGGGTCCGCCTGGCCGGCGAACGCCACCGCCGATGCGAGCATCAGGCCGGCGGCGCCGTAAAGCACTCGCTTGAGATTCATAAGCCTCCTGTTGGACCTGTCATGCAGGTTCTCTATCGTAGCTGCCTTTGGCGCGTCTTGAGATACCGGTATGATCGCTTCAGATCGAGTCTACGAATTGGAGAGCATACCAATGATGCAAGCGCATTTCACAACCTCGGCGGGCAACTTCACGATCCGGCTGTTCGACGCAGAGGTCCCGAATACCGTGAAGAATTTCGCCAGCCTCGCCGAGGGCACGCAGGAGTTCGTCGATCCGAAGACCGGGCAGAAGACAACCCGGCCGTTCTATGACGGCCTGGTGTTTCACCGCGTCATCGACAGCTTCATGATCCAGGGCGGTTGCCCGCTCGGGACCGGCACCGGCGGTCCGGGTTACAAGTTCGCTGACGAGTTCAACCCGACGCTGAAACACGACAAGCCCGGCATTCTCTCCATGGCCAACTCGGGTCCGAACACCAACGGCAGCCAGTTCTTCATTACCCTGGTGCCAACCCCCTGGCTCGACAACAAGCACAGCGTGTTCGGCGAAGTGGTTCAGGGCATGGACATCATTCAGAAAATCGGCAGCACCCAGACGCGGAACGATCGTCCGGTGACGCCAATCACTATCGAGTCCGTGAAGGTGGAGCGCTCCTGAGCGCGGACCTTCGTCTTCCAGGAGTCACGTCGCATCCAGAAAAATAGTCCGGACGAACCCGGACTCAGTGCGAGGCCTGCAACGGCGTCTCGCACATGTCGAAGGACGCCAGCACCCCTCCCGCCATTTTTTCGGTGGGCATGCTGCGCCCGCAGGCGGCACGAACCCAGGCCTCCCTCGAAGGGGAAACGGGCAGACGGAGTACCGGCAGCGATGCCGGTGGCCCCGTCTGCCGTCCTCGTCGCGGCGGCGTTCGTCTCGTCAGCGCGTACCCGTCTCGCCGACGATCGCCTGGATGGCCGGCTCGAGTTCCGCCCGGGTCATGTTCCCGGGGTGAAACAGCCGCACTTTGCCGGCGCGATCGACGAGCACGATGGTCGGTGTCGCATCCATGCCGTACTCGACGGCGTCCTCGTCGCTCACCGGCACCGTCATGTTCGGCAGCATGCCGTAGGACTGCTTGCGAATCGTGTCGATGTGCGCAAGCTCCTGCGCGGGCGTTGCAGGTGCGCCACCGGCCACATAGCCATAGTGCTTTGTCGGCCCGACGACGAGCAGCCCCTTGGCGCGGTAGTCGCGCTCCAGTTCGGCGACGATTGGCGCCTGGTTCTTGCAGTCCGGGCACCAGTGCGCCCAGAAGAACATCAGCACCGGCTTGCCCGTGAGGTTCGGCATCGGCGGCCCGAGGAACTCCTTCGCCGTCAGCTTCGGAGCGGTCTGCCCTTCGAGGCTGATGAGGTTCAGGTTCTTGGTGAGCCGCATGTGGATGGGGGTGTTGCGATACTTCGCGATTTGCGTGCGCAGGTACGCCACGGCACTCGCACGCTGCCCCGTTTCTGCCAGCAGCTTCGCCTGCACCTCCAGCGCAGCCCCGAGCGCAGTGGCCAGGTTCGCGTCGGACGTCATGCTCCGCGTCTTCAGCACCTCGAGCGTCAGCCGTTCGGTGTCGCGGGCGTAGCGGTCGGCCTTGTCGTAGTCCTTTGCCACCAATGTTCCGCGTCCGAGCCACGAGAGCGCCGCTAGCGCCTCGGGCGTCGTGCCGGATTTGGCGCGATAGCCCGTCACGAGTGCGTCGGCACCCGCGAAGTCGTTGCGAGCAATGGCTGCGCGCACGTCGCGCACCAGTGTTTGCGCCGACGCCAGCACCGGCGTCGCGAGCATCATTCCAGCCAGCAGCACCAGACGAACTGTACGCATCGCTTTCCTCCATGGCGCAGGCCCGCGACCGAGCGGCACGCAGCGCGGCGCTATCGTAGCAAACCGGCGTGGTAGAGGCACAACACAAGCGCCCGATGAATGAACCCATCCTGCTAACATCGGCGCACACGCTGAACTGTGTCTCGTTCCACAGGCCGCTCCTGGGCGCCCTGCCCGGCTGAGCCATGCCTGATGTCTCGATTGTCACCGCCACCTTCAACCGCAGCAACGTGCTCAGGCACACGATCGGGTCGGTCCGTCGCCAGACCGTCACCGACTGGGAGCTGCTGGTGGTCGGCGACGGCTGCACGGACGACACCGACGCCGTGGTTGCCGGATTTGCCGACCCGCGCATGCGATTCGAGAATCTGCCGCGCAATCACGGCGAGCAATCTGTGCCGAACAACCATGGCGCGACGCGGGCGACAGGCCGCTACCTGGCGTTTCTCAATCACGACGACCTCTGGTTCAGCGATCATCTCGCCACCCTGATCGACGCGCTCGAGAGCTCGGGTGCGGACCTCGCCTACAGCCTCAGCGCCCGTGTCGACGCCGCAGGGCACGTCCACCTCTGGGGCGATTCGCCGGGCGGTGTCTACCGGCTCTGGCAGCCGGTGCCCGCCTCGTTGTGGCTCATGCGGCGCGAACTCTTCGAGCGGGTCGGACCGTGGCGGCCGGCAGGCCAGCTCTGGGATTCGCCGTCACAGGAGTGGCTGCGACGGGCAGCGGCCAACGGGGCGACGCTCCGACCGGTCGGCCGACTCACGGCCGTGCAGATCACGTCGGGCGGCCGCCGCAACTCCTACGTGTCGCGCGCCGAGGACGAGCATGCGGCGATGGTGCGGACTTTGGACAATGAAGCCGCCGGTCGCGAAGCACTGCTGACCGCCATCGCCCTGGGCTCGTCGCCCATGATCACCGCGACACGGCCGCTGGTGCTCGCGGCGCGGACGTTGCGGGCGCTGATCACATGCGGCTGTGCCGCTCTCGGCATTCCGCCGACGGCGGTGTTCAACGCAATCACGTTCGGGCGCAAGGGCGGGTTCATCCGTCACCTGCGAAAGACGCGCGGGCTGGCTCCCGCCGGTGGAGGCGGTCGATGACGGACGGGTGGATGTTGCCGGGGGCGATGAAGGATTCCCAGACCGTGAGCGCCCAGTGGGACCCGCAGGGGCAGGTGCTCATCGACGGCGTGCGCGTCCATGAAGTGCGCCACGTGCCCAAGGCGACCGGCCGTCTCACGGAAATATACCGTCGCGACTGGCTGACCGATGTCGACGCGGTGGATCAGGTGTTCCAGGTGGTGATGCTGGCGGGGCGCATCTCGGCGTGGCATGCGCACGAGCGGACGCGCGATCGGCTGTTCGTGTCGGAAGGCAGTGCGCGCATCGTGCTGTACGACGCGCGGCCCGACTCGCCCACCCGCGGCGCCCTCAACCAGTTCCTGTTCGGCGAGCATCGTCCGGCGCTGCTGGTGATTCCGGCGCGCGTATGGCACGGCGTGCAGAACGTCGGCAGCACGCCGGCCTGCATCCTGAACGTGGTGGACCGCGCGTACGATTACGCCTCGCCGGACCACTGGCGGGTGCCGGCGGACTCACCGCACGTGCCGTTCACCTTCCCGCCGGTCTGAAGGCCCGCGCTACGCCTGCTTGCGCGCCCAGGCCTCGAGCGTCAGCAGTTTCACGCCGTACTCGCGCTCGAGCCCGGCGATGGTTCTCCATGAAGCACACCGGGCGCAGGATGACGCTCGACGCGAAGCCAAGCGAGCGGACGGTATCCTCGACGCGGCTCTTGTTGTCGAAGTGCGGGATACCGGTCTGGCGATCGGCCAATCCGACAGATGCGTAGACGTAGTGCTCGACGCCAGCGGCCTTGGCCAGTTGGGCAATGCGCTTACCGTGTTCTTCCTCGCCCTCGACACCCTTCCCAGGTGTTCTGGACCGCGTAGACACCCCAGGCGCCGGCCAGCGCCCTCTTCAGCGACTCGGCATCGTTCAGGTCGCCCTGCACCACCGCGACGCCGTTGTTCGCCAGCGCCCGGGCCTTCACTCTCCGGCTTGCGCGTGAGGGCGCGAAGCGTGAAGCCCTTGCGAGCAGGTTGTGCAGCGTGGCGCGCCCTGGTTTCCCGTCGCGCCGGTGATCAGCATCGTCTTCGCTCTTCATTTCTCCGCAAGTTCGACCTTCGATTGTGGCATGTACCGGACGCATGGACGGCCGAGGAAGCCGACCGGAAGGTCGGCAGCGACATGTCGGTCGCGGTCGGCAGCTGCGGGTCGGCGCAAGCCGTTACAATGAAGGGTTCACGGACGGCCGTTCATTGCAGGTCCGCCCGAATCGTCATAACCGTCAGGTCGCCGAATCGTCCCATGCTGAGAGCCGGAATCGTCGGACTGCCCAACGTCGGCAAGTCCACGCTGTTCAACGCCGTCACCCGCACCCGCAAGGCGGAAGCGGCCAATTATCCCTTCTGCACCATCGACCCGAACGTCGGCATGGTCACCGTCCCCGATGCGCGCCTCGCGGTGCTGCAGAAGATCGCGAAGACCAACGTGGTCATCCCGGCGGTCATCGAGTTCGTCGACATCGCCGGCCTCGTGGCCGGCGCCAGCCAGGGCGAAGGGCTCGGCAACAAGTTCCTCACCCATATCCGCGAGGTGGACGCCATCGTCCAGGTGGTCCGCTGCTTCGACGATGCCGACATCCACCATGTGTCGGGCACGGTCGACCCGGTGCGCGACATCGAGGTGATCAACACCGAACTGATCCTCTCGGACCTCGACTCGGTGAAGAAGCGACGCGAGCGCGTCGCCAAGGACGCCAAGCGCGGCGAGAAGGCGGCGCAGGCCGAAGAGCCGATCCTGGTCAGGCTCGAGGAACTGCTCGACTCGGGCAAGCCGGCGCTGATGCTGCCGCTCACCCCGGAGGAGAAGGCGTTCGTCACGCCGCTCTTCCTGCTGACGATGAAGCCGACGATCTTCGCGTGCAACGTGAAGGACTCGGAACTGGCGACCGCCGACAGCAACCCCTACGTGATGCAGGTGCGCGCCTACGTGCAGACCCACCTCGAATGCGAGGCGGTGGTGATCAGCGCGCAGATCGAGAGCGAGCTGATCGATCTGTCGGAACACGAAGCCGTCGACTTCCTGAAGGACCTCGGCGTCGCCGAGAGCGGCACCGGCTCGCTCATCCGCGCCACCTACCACCTGCTCGGCCTGCGCACCTACTTCACCGCTGGCGAGAAGGAAGTGCGCGCCTGGACGATCCACGTCGGTGACACCGCCCCGAAGGCAGCCGGCGTGATCCACTCCGACTTCGAGCGCGGCTTCATCAAGGCCGAAACCGTCGCCTACGACGACCTCGTTGCCTGCGGTTCCGTCGCCACGGCGCGCGAGAAGGGGCTCTACCGCATGGAAGGCAAGGAGTACGTCGTGAAGGACGGCGACGTGCTGCTGTTCAAGTTCAACGTCTGATGGTCGTTGGTCATTGGTCGTTCGTCATCGGTCCGACTCGAGAATGGCGACCAACTAACGACCAGCGACTAATGACCAATGACTACAACGCGTAGATGTCGCTGAATTTTGTCGTCAGGTAGTTCACGTACGGCCCGACGTCGACGGTGTCGGCGCCGGTCACCTTCTGCAGCGTTTCCTTCGGCGTGAACTTGCGTCCATGGCGGTGCAGGGTCTGCCGCAGCCACTCGCGCAGCGGGCTGAAGTCGCCGCGTGCAATCTGCTCCGGCAGGTCGGGCATCGCCGCCAGCGCCTTGTCCCACATCTGCGCCGACGCGATGCTGCCCAGGACGTACGTCGGGAAGTAGCCGACGTAGCCGAGCGACCAGTGCACGTCCTGCAGCACGCCCGACGCCATGTCGGGCACGTCCACCCCCAGGTACGACTTCATCCGCGCATTCCACGCCTCCGGCAGTTCGGCCAGCGGGATGGCGCCCGACAACATCTCCTGTTCCAGCTCGAAACGAAGCACGACGTGCAGTCCGTACGTGAGTTCGTCCGCCTCGACGCGAATCAGCCCAGGCTTCACCTTGTTGACGGCGCGGTAAAAGGTTTCGACGTCCACCGCATCGAACTGGCCTGGGAACGCCGCTTTCAGGGCCGGAAGGAAGCAGGTCCACGCGGCACGGCTGCGTCCGACCAGGTTCTCCCACGTCCGGCTCTGCGACTCGTGAATGCCGAGCGACGTACCGCGGCACAGCGGGGTGCGCTCGAGCGCCGGGTCGATGCCGGCCTCGTAAAGGCCGTGCCCGCACTCGTGCATGCTGCCGAATATCGAAACCGCAATGTTGTCTTCGTAGTAGCGCGTGGTGAGGCGGATGTCACCAAGCCCCGTGTTGGTGGCGAACGGGTGCGTCGTCGGATCGAAGCGCCAGCCGTCGTCGGTGTAGCCGAAGCGGCGCAGCACCGACAGACAGAACTGGCGCTGCTGCGCAATTGGGAAATGACCGTACAGGCAGCTGTCGTCCACCGCATCGGCTCGATCGGCGACGGCAGCAATGAGCGGCACGATGGCCTGCTTCAACTGCGTGAAGATGGCGCGCACTTCGGACGTCGGCAGGCCGCGCTCGAACTCGTCGAGCAGGATGTCGTAGGGCTCGGCCGTCGGCTCGAAGCAGTCGACGTAACGCTTCTTGAGGTCGATGGTCTGCTGCAGGAACGGCAGGAAGGCGTTGAAGTCGGATGAGGCGCGCGCGCCAACCCAGGCGTTGCGCGACAGCGACGCGACGCGGGTCATCTCGGTGCGCAGCTCGGTCGGCACCCGGCGCGCGCGCTCGTAGTCGTAGCGCGTGACGCGAATGAGGCTCGCATCGTCCGACTCGTACGGCAGCGACGCCTCGTAGGCCACGAGGTCGTCGAGCAGTCGCCCGATCTCGGGGCTGATCAGCCGCTCGTGCGCGATGCGGCCGATGGTGGCCATCTGTTCCGCGCGCACGGCCGCGCCACCAGCCGGCATGGTGACCGCCTGGTCCCAGCCGAGTAGTGACGATACGCGGTTAAGGTCGTGGACCTCTGCAAGCCGGGACTTCAGGTCGAGGAATCGAGTGTGAGACGTCATAAGTCGCCACACACTATTTCACAGTCATCGGGGCGCCGCGGATGAACCACGCCGCCACTTGCACGGAAAATGTCAGACGCTCCAGCCGGCCGGATCATGGTCTTTGAGCGACACCGCCTCGACATGGCCCGCGCAGGTGGCGCACTACGGCGTCGGGCCGGCGTTCGGCTCGTCAGCAACGCGGTAGATGCGCCGGGTCACCGCCGGGTCGACACCGACGGCGCGAATCTGCGGGAACACCGCAGCGTGCTTCGTGAGGTCCACCTTCACGGCCGCCTCCTCGGCACTCAGCCCCTGTCGTCGCAGTGCGGTGGTCTGTGCGATCAGGTCGCGCAGGTAGTCCTGGAACGCCGTGATGCGCTCCTTGCCCTTGAACGGCACGCCGTGGCCCGGCAACACCGTGTCGAAGTCGAGTGCCTTCAGCTTGTCGAGCGTCGCGATCCACTCCTCGGGATAGGAGTCGCCCATGTACGAGAGCACCGTTTCCATCAGGTCACCGGTGGCGACCATGCGTTCCTTCGGCAGGTAGACCACGATGTCGGTGTCGGTGTGTCCGCGCCCGAGGTACAGCAGGCGGAACTCGCGGCCGCCGCGCACCAGCGTCATCGTGTTGTCGAAGGTGAGGTTCGGCGGCGTCTGCTGCACTTCCTTCACCTGCTCCTGGTACGCCTGCGTATTGCGAACCTGTTGCTCCAGCGTCGCCTTCTGGCGCGGATCCTTTTCGGTGGCGATGCGCTCGTGCAGCGACTGGAGGCGCTGCGGAATCGACCGGGTGCTGCTGAGGAAGGTGTACTGCTCGAGCGTGTTCGCCTTCAACCGCTCGCGCGTGTGATCGTGCCCGATGATCTGCACGTCGGGACCGAACACCTGGTTCCCGAAGAGATGGTCATAGTGATAGTGCGAGTCGATGACGAACTTGACCGGCTTGTCGGTGACCGCCTTCACGTCCTGCAGGAGCGCCCGGCCCGCTGCGGGCGAGGTACCCGAGTCGATGACGATGGCCTCGGTGTCGTTCACGAAGACGGGCGAATTGGCCCCCACCGACATCGTGCCCGACGCCGTGGCGTAGTAGATGCCCTCGGTGATCCTCTCGAAGCGGTGGGCACCGCTCACCAGCGGCGACGTCCCCTGCGCCCCCGCATCTAGCCAGAGATAGCCCGCACACACAACGCCGAACAGGACAGCCACGCGTAGGCGCATCGATTCCTCCGCGCGACAGTCTAGTGCATCGGGGGCGGGAGGGTCAGGAAGGGCGGGACCGCGCCAACCTATCGCGCCGGCAGCGGGATGTGCTGCACCGCGTCGAGATCAGCCAGTGCCAGCCGATGGTCGAGCATCGAGCGCAGCTCCGCCTCGCGGGCCAGGACAAGGTCACGCTGCGCCTGGAAGACAAAGAAACTCGTCGACAATCCCACCGCGAACTTCCGCTCCTCCGCGTCGAGCCGTCGCTCGGCGAAGGTGACCGTCGCCGCGTTCGATGCCAGCCGTTTCTGGTTGGCGTCGACCTCGCGCTGCGCCGCCCGCACCTCCGTGACCACACGCCGCTCCGCGGCCGCCAGCAGCGCCTCGCGCTGGCGCTGCTGCACCATGGCCCGCGCCGCCGACGCCTCGGCCCGCGCCGTGCCGAGCGGGTAGCTGACGCCCAACTGCACCGACCACGCGGGATAGCGCAGCGCGGCAAGATCGTCCAGCACGCTGGCGAAGCTGCCGTCGATCCTGCCGATGACCGGTCCCGTGAAGCCGCCCTGCCGCAGCAGCTCGGTGCCGCCGGCCGCCTGCAGCGTGTACGCGGCAGTCAGCGCGACGTCAGGCAGCGCATCCGAGCGGTGCTGGCGCACCGCGATCCGGTCCGTTTCCACGGTCAGCCTGATCGCCTCCAGATCCTGGCGGCCGGCGAGCGCACCCGCGACGACGTCGGACGCGGGCATCGCCACCGCCGCGCCCAGTCGAACCTCGGCTTCGAACGGATCGTTCATCCGCGCGTCGCCGTCCGCCACAATCAGCATGCGCAAGCGGTCCTCGGCGTTCGCTACGTTCTTGTCGGCGATGATGATCGCCTCCTCGCGTCGTGCAACTTCAGCCTCGGCTTCCACGACGTCCACCGCGGCCAGGGCGCCAGCGGCCACCCGCGCGCGATTGCCGTCACGCAGCGCCTCGGCCATGCGCTGGGCGGCCTGCTCGACGGCGAGCAGCTCACGGGCATACTCCCACTGCCAGTAGGCGTGCGTCACTTCGCGCACCACACCGGCCACGCTGGCGGCCAGCGTGCTGTCGGCGAGGTCGAGCCCCTTCATTGCTACTGCCCGGGCGGCGCGCCAGGCATCGAAGGTCAGACCGCGCAACAGTGGCTGCGACACCGAGGCGGTCAGTCCGGAGTTCAGCTGCGGCAGGAATCGCGCGGTGAAGCTGTTGGTGGAGCGGCGCGCAGCGTTCCAGCTCACCTGGTACGTCGTGCCCCATGGCAGCAGCTGGCCGACGCCCAGCTGCGACGTCACCTCGCGATCGCGCACCGCGGCCAGCGTCTGATCGAACGCTCCGGTTGGCTGCGTCTGGCTGCTGCGGTTCATCAGGCCGGCGCTGATCGCCGGTGTCCACGCCGTGTCCGCAACGCCAACGTCGATGGCGGCAAGCTCAGGTCCGAAGCGAGCCCCCTTCAGGGCGGGGTTGTGTTCGAGTGCGAGCGCCACTGCCACCTCCGGCGACAGCCTGACGACCGCGCCTGGCGACTGGGCCGAAAGCTGCGCGACGGCCCCGAATGTCGCCACACAGGCGACAACGGCGCTGGCGCGTCGGCACCCCGCGGCGGTCATGCGACGACGGCTCCGCCGGCCACCGGGGCCTTGCGATGCGCGGTCGTGTCGTTCACGAGCTGTCCATCGAGCAGGTGGACGATGCGGCCGGCGTGCTCGGCGAATCGTGGATCGTGGGTGACGATGCAGATGGTCGCGCCCCCGTCGTGCAGCTCCTGCAGCAGTGACATCACTGCTTCACCGTTGTGCGAATCAAGGTTGCCGGTCGGCTCGTCGGCCAGCAGGATTGCCGGTTCGCCGGCTACCGCTCGCGCCACGGCCACGCGCTGCTGCTGCCCGCCGGAGAGCTGTGCCGGATAGTGCCTGGCCCGGGCCGCCATGCCGACGCGTTCGAGCGCCCGTTCGACGTGCGCCTTGCGTTCAGGAGCGCCCATGCCGCGGTAGGTCAGCGGCAGTTCGACGTTCTCGGCCACGGTCAGGTCGCCGAGCAGGTTGAAGCTCTGGAAGATGAATCCGATCTGCCGATTCCGCACCTGCGCCCGGGCCCGCCCGCTCAGCCCGATGACCGGCTCGCCATTGAGGCGATACTCGCCGCTCGACGGCGTATCGAGCAGGCCGAGGATCGACAGCAGTGTCGACTTGCCGCACCCCGACGGTCCCGAGATGGCAATGTATTCGCCCCGATCAATGGACAGGGTGACGTTGGCGAGTGCGTGCGTCCGCACGTCCTCGGTCTCGAACACCTTCGACAGACCCTGCAGTTGAATCACCGTCTTGTCGTTCGTCATGCTCATCACTCCGTTCTGCTCAACGCAGCCGCACTACCTGCTGATCGCCCCAGGCGGTGGTGTCCGACAACACCACCCGATCGCCAGCCTTCAAATCACCGTCAAGGATTCGGACCCGGTTTGCCGAGGCTGGCGCGACGCGCAGCCGCACCCGCTCGGCGGTGGCGCCGTCCGCCGACAGCTTGAACAGCGTCACGTCGCCGGTGGCTGTTCCCGACGCCGGACGACCGACGTGACGCACGCCGGTGAGTCGATCGATCTGGATGGTGCCGTCGATGGTCATGTCCGGCCTGGCGCCGCGCGGCAGTTCGCCTTCGAGATCCACGTCGATGGTGACGGTGCCGTTCTGCGCGGAGGGAGCCACACGCTCGATACGCCCTGGGACGATGCCGTTGTGCGTGTCGATTTCGACGCGCTGTCCCAGCCGCACATCGTCGGTCTGGGCCTCAGGCACCCGCAGGCGCGCCTTCAGGCGCGCCGGGTCGACGACGCGCGCCAGGTTGGCGCTGCGGGTCACCCGCTGGCCGACCTCGACCGCCACCTCCTGCAGCACGCCGTCCATGCCCGCGCGCACCGTCATGCCCGCCAGGTCGCGATGCTTGAGCGCCGCGACGGTGCGGCGACTCTCCACCTCCGAGCGCTGCGCCGCCAGGCGAGTCGGCAGCGCGCGCCTGGTAGCTTCGACACGACTGCGCTCGATGAGCGTGCGGGCAGCCAGTGCGTCGGCGCGCACGCGCGACTGCTCGGCCGTTATTTCCGACAGCAGCCCACCCTTGGTCAGCGTCGCGTCCACCTGGGCCTGCAGGGCGCTCTGCGCCCGTTCCGACTCGATGGCCGCCGCGGCCGACTCGAGGGCCAGCAACTCGGTCTGCAAGGACGCTTCGAGGCTGGCGTAGGCTGCCGTCGCTGCATCGAGCGCGAGATCGGCCGCAACCGCCGCCTGCTCGACGTCCGGATTGCTCAATTGCAGCAGCACCGTATCGGCGCGCACCTGCGCGCCGGCTTCGAGCAGCTTGCGCTCGACGCGCGCCTCGACATCCGCCGCCGCCCAGCGCGACGCGTCGTCGTCGGGTACGAGTTCGCCGACGCCGTGCAATTCGCGGGCGATGTCGCCCTCGAGCACCGAGTCGATCCACAGGCCGTCGCTGCTCACGGCTGGCGCCGCACGGCCGATACGGGCGACGCCGTAGCCGCCGGCCAGCAGGACGAGGACAATCACGGCGGCAATCGTGGTACGCCGCCGGCGCCGCGCGGTCAGTTCGGCAGACGAGATTGGGACATCCATCGTATTCCCTGGGTTAGCCGAGGCGAAGCGCCGCACTCGGATCGATCCGAGCGGCGCGGCGCGCCGGCAGGAGACACGCCGCCAGCGTGGCGACGGTGAGGAACAGGGCGACGCTCAGGTAGACCATCGGGTCCCCTGGTGTCACCTCGAACAGCAGCGTGCTGAGCGCCCGCGCCAGCAGCGCAGCGGGGACCAGGCCGAGGGCCAGACCGGCCGCGGTCAGCGTCAGCCCATCGCCGAACACGGTGCGCAGCAGGCGTTCGCGGGTTGCGCCGAGTGCCACCTGCAGTCCGATCTCGCTGGTGCGCGCCTGCACCGAGGCCGCGACGACGCCGGCGACGCCGATGAGCGAGATGGTGACACCGATCAATGCGAACACCGCGATCAACAGTGCCGTGACGCGAACCGGTGCGACTGCCTCGTCACGGGCACCTTCAAGGGTGAGTGCGCTGTCGATCGGCTGCTGCGGCTCGGTGCGGCGCACCGCTTCGCGAACCGCCGCGTCGATGGAGGCGTGAGCGGTGTCGCTGCGCACCAGCAGGCGCGCCTGCACCGGCGGCATCTGAGCGAGCGGCACGAACACTTCTTCCATCGGCCGCTCGGAGAGGCGCTGCCGGGCATCCGCCACGACGCCGACGATGGTGCGCCATTCGCCGCTGTCGAGACGCAGCTGGCGTCCGACAGCAGTGGTGCCAGGCCAGCGTCCCTCGGCCAGCGTCCGGTTGACCATCGCGACACCGGTTGTCGATTGGGTGTCCGCGGCACCGAACTCGCGCCCGGCGAGCAGGCCGACACCGAGCGTTCGGAAGTAGCCGGGCGACACCACTTGCAGCGACGACGGGCCGACCGCAGGTTGATCGGCTGCGCGCGCCTCGACGTCGACCGTCCGCACGTTGCCGGTGTCGAGCAGGGGCAGCGCGCCCGACAGCGCAACGGCCGTGACGCCCGGTACCTGCTGCACGGAATTCAACAGCGCGTCGTACAGCTCACTCCGTCTTGCCGGTGTCGGATACTTGATGAAGTCGGTCGACACCCGCACCGTCAGCACGCCGTCGCTGCGAAAACCGGTGTCGACCCGCTGCAGGTTGCTGACGCTCGTCAGGGTCAGGCCGGCACCGACCAGCAACGCAAACGACACCGCGATCTGGACCACGACGAGCGTGCGGAACGCCGGGTCGCGCGCCACGTCCGCCTGGCCGACGGTCAGGCCTCGCCGGTTGGCGCGAGGTGAGGTCGTGACGAGCACGACGGCGCCGCACATGGCCGCCATGCAGAGCGAGACGCCGAGGGCGAACCAGATGGCGGTCGGGCTGAGCGCGATCTCGTTGGCGCGCGAGGTGTACCGTGATGCCAGCGCGATCAGCCAGGGCAGCGCCTCGTACGCACACGCCAGGCCCGCGATCGACCCGGCGACGGTGAGCAGCAGCGACTCGGTGACGAACTGCTGGTAGAGCCGGCCGCGCCACGCGCCGAGCGCCACCTGCATGGCAACGCTGCGACGCCGCGTCAGTGACCGGGCAAGCAGGAGGGCGCCGACGCTCGAGCCGAGGCTGAGGAGCAGGAAGCCTGCGCTGGCGATCAGCACCGCCATGGTGGGACGGAAACGCCAGGTGAGATCGTCGTTCACCGCGACAGCCGACACGGCGAACGTATTGGAGCCGCCGTAGTCGGCGGGATAGCGCGAGCCGATGCGTCCGGCCGCCACCACCAGATCGCCACGCACCGCCTCCAGCGCTGGGGCGACGCCGGGCGCGACGCGTCCGAGCGCGCTCACCAGGTGGTTCGTCCGATCGAAGTTGCCTGCGTCACTGCTTCGGATGGGGCACGCGGACGTCGGCAGGTAGATATCCGCCTCTTCCGGGAAACTCGGCAGCGGCGGCAGCACGCCGACCACGGTGTGCGGCCGATCGTTCATCTGGAACACGCGACCGACGACCGAGCGGATCGCCTTCGAGACCGTTGGCCCAGTAGCGGTGGCTGAGGACGATGACGCCCGGCGCGCCGCTCCACCTCTTCGCTCGGGAAGAACGCGCGTCCCATCGCCGGTGCGCACGTCGATGACGTAGAAGAAGTTCGACGACACGACGCCGGCCGAGACGCGGCGCGGCTCGTGCCCGTCCGAGCAGGATGAAGTACATGAAGTGGAACTCGGCGACGCTGCTCAGGTTGCGTCGTCCGCGCGCGCAGGTCGCGGATTTCCGGCGCCGAGAACAGCCGTGTCGCCGACGCGGGCCGCGGCCTGCAGGCGGCAGCAGACCAGTCGCGGCGGTCGCAAACGGCGGCAGGCTGCAGCACGACGGCGTCGAAGACGCTGAAGACGGCGGTGCTCACGCCGATGCCGAGCGCCATCGCGAGCGACGATGGCCAGCGACGTCAGGCGGGTGAGCGTCCAGACTTGCCGGATGCCGCTGCAGACGTCCTGGCGATCGTCTCGAGCTGCCGCACGCCCCATCGGTCGCGATAGTCGTCCTTGTGTTGTGCGACACTGCCGAACTGCACGACGTGCCCAGCGCATGCGCGGCCGCCGGCAGCGACATGCCGACGCGCATGTGACGCGGCCGTCTGCATCTCGAGATGGAACTGCAGTTCCTCGTCGAGCTGCTGCTCGAGCCACGCCGGCCGAACAGCGGTCCGAAGCCGGAAGCGGACTCGTGGCAACCAGGGCATCGTCACACTCGCTTCGACGACCCGGTTGATCGCCGCCGACATGCTGCTGCCAATGGGCCGTCTCGGTGTCGAGTTGGCGGCGCCCGGACTTGGTCAGGCTGTAGAAGCGAGCACGTCGGTTGTTCTCCGAGACGCCCCACTCGGCTTCGATCAGGCCCTGTTCCTCGAGGCGCGCCAGCGCCGGATAGAGCGAGCCCTGGTTGACGGCCAGCACGTCCTGCGACAGTTGCTGGATACGCTGCGAGATGCCCCAGCCGTGATTGGCCTCGAGGCGCAGCGTCTTCAGAATCAGCAGGTCGAGCGTGCCCTGCAGCAGATCCGGCTTGGCGTTTGCCATCGTGTTCTCACCCTGAGCGGAGCTACTCGGCGCGCAGCGCCTCGATGACGTTCGTGCGCGCGGCGCGCGCCGCCGGCACAAGTGACGCGGCCACCGCGGCCATCAGCAGCACGATGCCGGCAATCGCCAGCGGCTGTGCGCCAGGCATCTGCACCTCCTCAAGGTAGCCGGCGACGAGCCGAACCGCGATGAAGCCGCCGACGAGCGCCAGCCACGATGCCGGCGATGGCCATCAGCGCACCGCTCCGCACGACACCGGCCAGAATGCGTTCGGGGCCAGAGCCGAGTCGCCATGCGAATGCCGAACTCGCGCGTCCGGCCGTTCACCGAGAACGCCAGCACGCCTCCTACTCCGACCACGGCGATGGCCAGCGCAACGATGGCGAACAGGCCGAACACTGAGGCGTTGAGCCGGTCTGGTGCGAGCACCTCCGTCCGCACGTCGTCCAGCGTTGCCGCCTGCTCGATCGGCTGATCTGCCGCCAGTTCGCGCACGATGCGGGTGAGCGGCGGCACCAGCGCGTAGGGGTCGCCCGAGGCGTGTGCACGAACAAGCGGCCGCCAGCGACCTGCTGCTCGAACGGTTGATACACCGTCATCGTCGGCGCCCGGCACGATGTGCTCGTCGTCGACGTCGGGCACGACGCCGACAATGCGGCGCGGCTCCTGGCTGACGGAGATGAACTTCATGATCGGGTCGGTCCAGTAGAGCGTGCGGTTCAGCACGTCGCGCCCCGCGAACAGCCGGGTGGCGATGCTCTGGCTGACGATGCACCACCTGTTCGCCGTCGGATCGATCGTCGGTTGAGAAGTCGCGGCCGCTGAGCAGCGGCACGCCGAGGGCGGCGAAGTAACCGGGCGAGATCGAGCGCGAACGCGCCCGCGGCGCCGTGCCGGCGTCGCCGCGCTGGCCGCCTTCGACTTCGAATGCGAAGTTGCCGCGCTCGAACTGGCCGCCGTCGCGCCACGGCACAGCACTGCCGACCGCCACCTCGGTCGACGCCGGGCAGCGAGCCGACCCGTTCCTGCACCTGGCGGTAGAACGCGCGGGTCTGGTCCGGGGTGCGGCCGAAGGTGGTGACCGGCACGTTCACCGCCAGGACCCGTGCCGTATCGAACCCTGGTGACGCCGACTGCAGCGCGAGGAACGTCTGCAGCAGCATCACCGCACCGGCGATCAGGATGAACGACGCAGCCATCTGCGTGACGGTGAAGATGTGCAACTGGCGCCGCGTGCCTCCAGCGATGCGCAGGTTGCTGGCCGCTAGCCGCAGTCCGCCTTCCTGCTCCGACGACGGCAGGCGCGGAATGAAGGCGAGCAGCACGGCTGCCACGAGCGCCAGGAGAACACCGACACCCAGCAGGTTGGCATCGATCGTCATGTCGAGGGCGCGCACCGAGAAGCGCGCGGCATAGCGCGACAGCACACCGACGAGCGGCCAGGCCAGTGCGATCCCGAGCGTCGCACCGGTGGCCGCAGAGCAACAGGCTCTCCGCCAGCAGCGTCCGGCGCAGCGAACTGCGCGAGGCGCCAAGCGCGGCGCGCACGGCCAGTTCCGACTCACGCCGCACGGTTCGCGCCAGAATCAGATTGGCCACGTTGGAGCAGGCGATGATGAAGATCAGCACCGCCGCCGCCAGCAGGACGAGCAGCACAGACCGCGCGTTCGACGTCAGTTGCTCGCGCAGGGGCACGACGCGCACCCCGAACGCTGCCCGCGCCGGATAGGCCTCGCCGAACTCGGCGCGCACCGACGCGTAGGCGGCATCCAGCTCGCTACGTGCACCGTCCAGCGTCGCACCCGGCGCGAGGCGCGCGAACACCTCGGTCATCCTGTGCTCGCGCCCGGTGACCATCGTCGCGGACAGGTGGTGCGGGCTGGTGACGATGTTGGCGATGAGCTCGGTGGCGGCCGGATACGGCACCGATGGTTCGAGGACGCCGACGATCTGAGCCGAGCGCGACTCGAGCCGGAGGGTCCTGCCGATCACGTTGGCGTCGCCGTTCAGCGCGTCGCGCCAGAAGCGGTAGGTCAGCACCACGGCCCCTGCCGCTGACGGCCCGTCGTCGGTGGCGTCGAGCAGGCGGCCGAGCACCGGCCGAAGTCCCATCACCGAGAAGTAGTTGCCGCTGACGACTCCGGCGCGCACCTGCCTCGGCTCGCCGAGGCCGACCATGGTGAAGGTCACCGTCGAGAACTCGGCCACGTCACTGAACGAACGGACCCGTGTGCGCAGATCCTGGATCTCCGGCACGGAGAACGTGGCGTTCTCGGCGCCGATGCCCTGGGCGCTCTGTCGCAGGTACAGGATCCGCTGCTCGTCACGATTGACCAGCGGCCTCAGCAGTACCGCCCGCACCAGGCTGACGATGGCTGCGTTGACGCCGATCCCCAGGGCCAGCGTGATGATGACGGCCAGCGACAGCCCGCGCGCCTTCATCAGCGACCGCCACGCAACGCGAACGTCCTGCAGCAGACTCATCGTCACTCCTCGCGTGTGCTTCCCCTAGACCGTTGACAGGAGACTAGACGTGCTCTTGTCGATTGTCAACAAGAAGGTTGGCAGATCTGGTGCGCTATCCGGATTCAGGTAGGCGCGGGTCACCGTCCGAAGACGATCGCCTCGCGGCGAAGCAGGCGGGCGCTGAGCGCGACGAGCAGCAGTGCGCAGGCCAGTACCGAGACGCCGGCCAGCGCGTAGAACAGCACGCCGGGCGGCTTGCCGCCCAGCACGTCGGCGCTGAGCGCGTACCTGCCCCAGCACCGGCACCGGCGCCAGCCACGGCCGTCCACCGAGCGGGTACATCGTCGACAGCAGGCCCGGAAGCATCGGCAGCAGCATGAGCATGCCGAGGTAGGTCTGGGCCTCCTTGAACGAGCGCGCGAACGTGGATGCAAACATCACCAGCGCACTGAGGAACAGAGCCAGCGGCAGGATGAGCACGAGCAGGCTCATCAACTCGCCGTCGGTCACGCGAAAGCGGATGCCGAGGTCGTGCCACGGCACGCGCCCCATCACAGTCACCGTCAACAGCATCGAGAACAGGACCGCGCCGCAGCCGAACGCCGACGAGGCCAGCCACTTCCCAGCGGCCAGTGCACTGCGCGGCACCGGGTTGAGCAGCAACGGCTCGAGCGAGCCACGTTCGCGTTCACCCGCCGTGGAGTCGATGGCGATCTGCATGCCGCCGGTCAGCGCCGCAATGACCAGCAGCAGCGGCAGGATACTGAGCTGCATGGCGAGGCGCTGCTGCGAACTCGACACCTCCACCTCCTCGATGCGCACGGCGGACGCCACCGACGGCGCCACACCACGGGCGATCAGACGCAGGGCGCTCGTCTGGCCCGAGTAGGTGGCGACGAGGTTCCGGACACGCGACACCTTGGGACGGGCGCTGTCACGCGTGACGTCGCTCACCAGCTTGACCGGCGCAGGCACCGCGCGCGACATGTTCTTCGCGAAGTCCTTGTCGATGATGAGAACCACGTCCTCGGCGCGGCTCGACACCGCCGTCTCGGCATCGGCGGGCGGCGCCACGATGACGACACCGCTTTGCTGCTTCAGCCAGTCGACGAACGCCGGTGCGTACTCGGCGCCCTCGACCGGCAGCACGATCTCCTCGGCGCTCTTCCGCCGCTCGGCGGCGACGGTGAACATGATGCCGAAAAGAATGGGCGCGATCATCGCCGAGAACACCAGCGAGGTCAGTGACCGCCGATCGCGCGCGCCGTCGACACACTCCTTGCGGAAGATCGCCCAGACGACAGTGAGGGTGCGCATCTACTCCAGCACCTCGGAGTCGAGGCCGGCCAGCGCCACAAACGCATCTTCGAGGTCGGGCTTCCCGGTCTGCGCCCGGAGATCGTCCGGCGTGCCATCGGCCATCACCCTCCCCTGGGCAATCACGACGATGCGATCGCAGAGCGCCGACACCTCCTGCATGATGTGGCTCGAGAACACCACGCAGCAGCCGTCCTGTTTCAGGCCGCGAATGAGGCCGCGCATGGCGCGCGTGCTCATCACGTCGAGCCCGTTGGTCGGCTCGTCGAGGATGACGTTTCGGGGTCCGTGCACCAGCGCCCTGGCCAGCGCCACCTTCGTGCGCTCGCCCTGCGAGAAGCCGGCGACCCGACGGTCGGCTACGGCTTCGAGTCCGAGCCGCTTCAGCAGTGCGTCGGACCGTTCGCGAATCTCGCCCGTCCGCAGGCCGTGCAGTTCACCGAAGTAGCGGATGTGCTCGCGCGGCGTGAGGCGCGGGTAGAGCCCGCGCGAGTCGGGCAACAGGCCCATGTGCCGCTGGGTGCCGATCGGATCGGCGACGACGTCGGCGCCGTCCACGAAGATGGTGCCGGCGTCGGGCCGCATCAGCCCCGACAGCATCCGCAGGGTGGTCGTCTTGCCGGCACCGTTCGGGCCGAGCAGCCCGGTCACCGAGCCGTCAGTTGCAGTCAGCGAGACGTCGCGCACGGCTTCGACGTGTCCGAAGCGCTTGCGGACTCCGGTGATGGCAATCACCGCCGCTGCTCCGGGCCGGTGTAGCTGGTGAAGAAGGGCGGACGCTTCAGCGTGTTCACGCACGAGGCGTCGAGCGACGCCACGTTCGCGTTGTCGAGGAAGTGCCCGACGAGGTCGCGCACGCAGCCGCGCATCAGCGTGATGTGTCCGGCGCCAGGCACGACGATGTGGCGGCTGTTCGGCAGTGACTTCGCGACCTGCTCGCCCCACGACGGCGGCGTCACCGGATCGTCCTGTCCCGACAGCAGCAGCACGGGTTTCGACGAGGTGACCGGCGCATAGTAGCTGTCGTCCACCGGCCCACGCGGCCAGAACTCGCACAGCACCATGCGGGTCTCGAACATGGCCCCACCGACGAAGCGGCCGGCGGTTTCGCGCGTGACATCGTCCGCAGAGATCCGCGGCATGTCCTCGGAGCAGACCACCGACAGGAACATGCCTTCGCTCATCGCCCCCTTTGGCAGGTCGGCCGCGAACGCCAGCGCGAACATCCCCTGGTAGTTGCCCGCGGCGGCGTCCGTGAGCAGTTGCGGCAACAGCGCGGTGATCTCCGGCGAGTAGAGCGCCTGGAAGACGATGCTGCCGATGAGCCGCGGCGTCACAGTCAGCGAGGCCGGCTTGCCAGTGCGCGGATGGGTAAAGCGCACGTGCGGCCGGGTCTGCAACTGCGTCCACAACTGCGTCACCGTCGTGCGCAGGGCCGGATAGGTCTTCGCGCAGCCGGAGGTGTCGTGTTCGCAATCGGCCAGCAGCAGGTCGAGCGCGCGCTGCCCGTCGCGCGCCATGTAGAGCGGAATGCGCATGTCGGTCGGCGCCACACCGTCGAGCACGACACTGCGCACCGACGCCTCGTGCTGCTTCAGGTAGACGAGCGCTGCACGCGTGCCGTAGGAGCCGCCCCAGAGGTTGATCTGGTCGTAACCGAGGTACCGACGCACCTCGTCGATATCCTCCATCGCGATGGGCGTGGTGTAGAGCGACGCGTCGGCTTTCATCTCGGCCAGGCAGCGACGGAAACGATCCACCGGTACGATGTCCGCGCTGCTGAGGTCGTCGTCATCCGCCGGATCGCTTTCGCAGTCGAGCGGATTCGATTCTCCGGTGCCCCGCTGGTCGATGAGGACGATGTCGCGGTCGGTCTGGAAGTGGCGGAACATCGGAATGCGCTCGGAGGCGAGCGTCGCGGCGCCGCCGCCGGGTCCGCCTTCGAAGACGAACAGCGGATCGGGCTTCGGGTCGCGCCGCAGGGCCGGCGCGACGACGATCTTCATATCGATCGTTCGGCCTGAAGCGTCCGAACGTTTCTCGAACACGCGGTAGGTGCCACAGTAGGCATCGGGCGGCCCTTCCGCAATCTGGCAGGGGTGCAGTCGATCGGTCGCCCCCTTGCCGGCTCCCTGGCACGCAGCCGACAGCACAAGGCCGATGAGGACGAACACGAAGCGCATTCGCGGTCATTATCGGATGGAACCGCCGCCGGCAGGAGCGGCGATTCAGTAACATGCCGTGGCGCGCCGGTTGCGCGCCGCTACCTTCGGGAGTGGACAGGAATGACTCGCAGGCCTCCCTCGACACGTGCCATCGATGCGCTCGCCTATCCCGACGCACTCGAGCGGGCTGAGGCGCAACTTGTGGCCGAGCGGCGCCGGGCGATCGATCCGGGCTGGCAACCGACCGGAGCCAGCCAGGTTGCCGGAAGACACGGTGGGTGTCGGCCTGTCTGGCGGCGGCGTCCGAAGCGCCACGTTCGCTCTCGGTGTGTTCCAGGCGTTGGCTCGCGCCCGCTGCCTCGAACGGGTCGACTTCCTCTCCACCGTATCGGGCGGCGGCTACTTCGGGGCGTTCCTCGGCCGCCTGTTCTCCCGCTCGTGGGTCACCGACATCGACTGCGTGCGGCGCGTCCTCGAGGCAGAGGAGCCGCATCCGCATGCGCCGGTCGGCGCCGATGCGTGGTCGGCCCGCGTCTTCAGATGGCTGCGCGACAACGGCCGCTACCTCGCGCCGCGCGGCTCGGGCGACATCCTGCTGCTCGGCGCGCTGCTGCTGCGCAACTGGGTGGCGGTGCAGACGGTGCTTGTCATCACGGTCCTCACCGCGTTCGCCTACCTGCAGTTCGGCCGCATCCTCATCGAACGCGCGTTGATCGCCTCGTCGTCAACCGTCGACACGACGAGCTGGCTCATCGCGTCGATGCCGTTCTTCGACTCGCTCCTGTGGTGGAGCCCATGGATCGTGACCCCGATTGCGCCGTTTGCCCTCATCGCCGCTCCGGCGGGCTGGGCCTACTGGTTCGTCTCGCGCGACGAGGACGGCATCGCCAATGTCGTGCCCGCGTGGGTCGGCGCAATGTTCACGCTCGCACTGGCCGCGCTCGGCGTCATGCAGGTACTCGGCCGCGCCCGCAAGTCACCCATGGCGCTTCAGCATCTGCCTGGTCGTGGGCGGCCTGGCCTTCATGGCGCTGGTGTTCTACTGGGTTGGTGAAGCCTGGGTCTGCCGCATCCGGCCGCAGCGTGGTGCATCGCCCGCAGAGTCGGGGGCACGGTTGCGCTCAGGGCTGACGCGGTGGCTGAAGACCGGGCTCACCTGGAGTGGACTGCTGCTGGCGGTGGCCCTGCTCGATTCAGTCGGCGGCAGCATCTACGTCGTCAGCGAGGAAGGCACGCTCACGCGCTGGTTCAGCTGGCATGGGCGCCGTCTTCGCCGGCATCGGCGCGTTCGCACGCCAGTTGTCGGTGCTGTTCAGTCGCAACAACAAGTCGGACCGCCCCGGGTTGAAGATGTCGACGATCACCTGGCTGGGTGCCGTGGTGCTGCTGGCGGTGTGGCTGCTGGCGATCGATGTCGGATCGCACGCGCTCCGCTGGGGCTTCGGTGAGCCGGCGGGCCCGCCGCCGCCGATCATGCCACCGTTCCCGCCAGTTCCTCATCTGGTCGACCGTGGTGCTGACCGTCTTCACCTGTCTATTCGGCCGGACGCGCCGCTTCGCCAACCTGTCGTCGGTGCACGGCTTCTACACGGCCCGGCTGACGCGCACCTTCCTCGGCGCCAGCAACGACGCACGCCTGCACCACGGGTTGTCGGCGGTGTCCGAGACGACGCGCGGCGACGATTGCGCCAGCGATCAGTACTGGATCTGGCCGCACATGAAGGGCGCCACATCGAAGACGCATCAGCCACACACCTCGCGCCCCTGGGAGAAGGGCGGCCCGCTGCATTTGATCAACACGACGATCAACGAGACCGTCGATGCGAAAAGCGGCATCCAGAACCAGGACCGCAAGGGCATCGGCCTCGCGGTCGGACCCACCGCCATCAGCCTCGGCATCCGTCATCATCTGATTGCGGGTCACGAGGCGGAGTCGCCGTGGCAGGTGCTACCGACCGACCCGCATGCGCACAAGGTGTTCAAGGTGGACAGCGCGACGCCGCCGGAGCAGCTGTCGCTCGGCCGCTGGATGAGCATCTCCGGCGCCGCGTTCTCGGCCGCATCGGGTGCGAACACCACCGTGCCACTTGCCATCCTGTGCGGCATGTTCAACGTACGTCTCGGCTACTGGTGGAATTCGGGCACCGGCTACGGCAATCGCTGGTTCGAGCGTCTGCTGCCGGTGCAGTCGGCGCTGTTCGACGAGATGTTCGCACGCACGCACGGCACGGCAGGCCAGCTCTGGAACATCTCCGACGGTGGCCACTTCGAGAACATGGCCGGCTACGAACTCATTCGCCGCCGCCTGCCGGTCATCGTCATCGTCGACGCGGAGGCCGATCCCGACTACACGTTCCAGGGATTGTCCGACCTCGTGCGCAAGGCCCGGCTCGACTTCAGGGCCGAGATCGTGTTCCTCAACACGCAGGAGCTGAACGGTCCGGAGGAGGCTGACGCGTGGCAGGCACATCCGGGGGCGGTGCCGCCGTCGGTGCGTCCGTACTTCGGCGATCTCGACGCGCTACGCCGCGGCACGTGGGCCGCCGAGGACTACCGGAACGCGCGTGGCGAGGTGGACCGTCGCTTTGCGCTCGAACCCGATCGGATGCGGCCGTCGAAGGCACACGCCGCCATGGCACGGGTCATCTACGGCGACCCAGACGGCGCCGGCACCGTGCAGCGGTCGTGGCTCGTCTACGTGAAGGCCACACTGATGGGCGACGAGCCCGAGGACGTCTGCCACTATCACCGCGGGCACGTCGACTTTCCGCAGGAGACGACACTGGACCAGTTCTTCGACGAGGCGCAGTGGGAGAGCTATCGGCGCCTGGGGCAGCACGTCGGGCATCGTGTGCTGACGCCGGAGCTGTTCGAGCACCTGAAGCGGGTCGCGCCTTAGAACCGAGGCCGACCTTCAGGTCCGCGGCATCTCGACGTATGTGGCGTCGAGCGCGTCGACACCGTCAGCGCCGAGCAGCTTCAACGTCCGCTCGACGTCGGCGCGAAGGATCTCGATGGCGCGTGCGACGCCGGGCTTTCCTGCTGCGGCCATGCCGTACGCGTAGCCCCGCCCCACCAGCACCGCTTTCGCGCCGAGGCACATCGCGGCAACGATGTCGCTGCCACGCCGGATGCCGCCGTCCATCAGCACGTCGAGGCGGTCGCCCGCCGCCGCCACCACGTCGGGCAGTGCGCGAAGGCCGGAGGCGACGCCATCGAGCTGCCGCCCGCCGTGGTTCGACACGATCACCCCCTGCGCCCCGGCATCTGCGGCGCGCCGGGCGTCGTCGCCGATGAGCACGCCCTTCACGACAATCGGGCCTTGCCAGAGATCGCGAATCCAGGCGAGGTCGGCCCAGGTGACCACCGACTGCGCCAGTGCCGGACCGACACTCTTGTACATCATCGGTCCCGAGTCGGGCATCACCACGTTCGGGAACTGCATCAGGCCGCCGTCGCCGAGGAAGCCGGCGAGCCAGCGCGGTCGCGTGAGCACCTGACCGATGTGCGGCAGCATGGCCACCGGGTTGCCACTGAGCAACGCGGAGGTGCCGTTGCGCGGGTCGCGCAGGCGGTTGCCCGCCACCGGCGTGTCCACCGTCACCACCAGCGCCGTGAAGCCCGCAGCCTTGGCGCGCATGATGGCCCGCTCGGCCACGGCGCGTCCGCCGACCAGGTACACCTGATACCAGGCGGGACCCCGCGTGGCCGCCTTCACGTCCTCGAGACGGCACCCCGAGAGCGTCGACAAGATATAGGCCGTGCCCGCATCACCAGCGGCCGCCGCAGCCAGTTCCTCGGCGCGCGGATAGAACATGCGGCTGCTGCCAATGGGGGCGAGCAGGAAGGGCAAGTCGAACGTCTGAGCGAGCACCGTGGTGCGCAGCGAGACCGAACGGTTCGCCACCGCCCCACGCGGCCGGAACGTCACGTCGTCGAACACGCGGCTGTTCTCGCGCAGGGTACGTTCGGCATCGGCGCCACCGTCGATGTAGTCGAACACGACGCGCGGCAGGCGCCGTTGCGCGAGCACACGGAGGTCGGCGATGGTGAGCGCGCGGGACACAGACATGGTTGGAAGTCAGCCGTCAGAACTGGATGGCTGCGATTCTACATGGCGTAGCTGCGGACCTTGAGGTCCGCATGCAAGGACGACCTGAAGGTCGGCAGCTGCGTACCCCCGAGACCACTGTTCAGCGAGGCACTGCGGTGAGTCCCGTCCCCGTGCCGCCGCCGCCCGAATAGCCCCCTGGCGATGCGGCGCTCGATCCGCTGCTGCCACTGGAACTGTCGACCGAGCCGCCATCGGCACGGCCGCCGGCGTCGGACGCCGACTGCGCGTCGCCGTCGCGATAGAGGGGTGCAGACCGCACCGCTTCGCGGGGCTGGACGCGCGTGTAGCCCTTGCCGTTCACCACCTGCCCGTGCGACGAATCCTCGACCGCTCCGCCACCGCCGGCCGGCACGAACCAGAAGTCGCCCGGGTAGTAACCGTAACCGTTCGCCCGCATGAAGTAGGGCACGCCAAACGAGCCGAAGCCGTAGCCGTACACGTCGGCGAGATAGCCCCACTCCCCGGGGTCGTCGTCGAGCCACCCCGAACTCCAGGCACCGCCACCACCGCCGCTGTTGCGGCGCACCTCGAACTTCTCCGGGTAGGCCAGCGCCACCAGGACGTCAATGACCTGCGGCGCAACGTGAGCGTCCGACAACTGCACCAGGACACGACGGTCGAGCGGCACCGGCGCGCGCGACTCCGCCAGCCACGCCTCGACGCCGACGGACGCCACATTGCGGCTCGCCTCGATGACGTCCTCGATCGTCGTGGCGGCGACCTGCGGACGCGTCAGGCGCACGTCTCGCAGCGCAGTGGCCACCGCTGCCGGCGGCGCGGTCGTCGAGCGCCAGAAACGCCGCGTGCGGAGCTGCTCGCGACCGTCGACGTCTGCCACCTGCACGTCGAGCCACTCATCTGCCGACACCAGGCCTGAGAGACCGGTTGTCTTCACCACCGGTTGCTTCTCACACGTCAGCGTTGACGACGAGAAGAGGCGTGTGCCGGACGACGACCAGCGGGTCAGCCGCTCGCCACGGCACGCCGGGTCCGTCAGCGACTGCGGCGAGCCGTCGGCCACCACCGATTCGGACAGCACCTCGCGCTCGCCGGCGAACGTCACCATTCGCACGCCAGCTTCGTCCGGTACGACGCACAGCGTGGTGTCGGACGGCTGGCCCGGACGCGCGCCTGGCGTCCAGCAGCCGATCCACGCCGACCAGCGTGTGTCCGTCGCCGATGGCCTTTGGTCACTGGTCGTTCGTCGTGAATCGCCAGTCGCCGGCTGTTGACTGGCCGCCGCAGGAGCGACCCACAGCATCGATGCGAGCACCAGGACGTGGACAGCAGTCATCATGCGCTCGGTCAGAAGACCAGGCCGAAGCCGGTGCTGGCGCGGAACCCCGCGAGGTCGATGCCGTCGAAGCCGCTGAAATCCCGGTCGAGCGCGCCGTGCAGCCAGCCGTAGCGGCCATCCACCGCCACATACAGCCGCTTCCAGACCTGCAGTTCGGCACCACCGTGCAGGAAGGGACCGAACGCCCACCCATCCGAGACGAACGCATCGGTGAAGATCGAGCGATCGGCAAAATCGACGAACTGCCCGCGCTGGCTGAAGTTGTAGTAGCCAGCCGTGGTGCCCGCCCCGACATAGGGTGTGATGCGCCGCGGAATGAACGCCAGCCGGCTGATCCGCCGTCCGCTGCCAAGCGGCAGGTAGCGCAGGCTGAGCGAGACGCCGGTCTGCTGGAGCCGTGTGGTCTGGGTGATCGACTGCCCGTTCGACGTCACGAACTGGCGGTACTCGGATCCGGTCGAACGGCTCGATCGGTCGACGCCGGTCACCAGGTCGACGCGCGGGCCCAATGCAAGGGCGAGGTCGACCGCGATGCCACGGCTGCGCAGGTCGGAGGGTTCGAACGTGAGCTGCTCACCAACAAAGGAGAACAAGTCGCCGCCAGCGCGCGGCAGCAGCCACGACCCGCGCACGACGACCCGACCCTTCGGTGCGCCGATCCTGAAGTCGGGCGTCCGCGCGATCGGTGCCGGCGTCCGCTGCGCCGCGGCGCCAGCGGAGTCGTCAGCAGCGAGAGCCGTGCCCGGGAAGACGCTGGCGCAAAGCACGGCGAACAGCACGAGGCAGCGGCACACCATCAGACGCTCCTTGCAGCCAGCGTAGCGCAGTTCCACCCCCACCCCGCGAACCTTCCAGCCTCCACCCGCGCCTACGGCGCCAGGCAGGGCGCCGTCTGTTCCGGGAGCTCGAGTCGGCTGCCGTTCTGCGCCAGGAACTGCTCACCTCGGAGATGACCCCCGCGTCCGCGCAGCCAGTCCTCGACAACCTCGCGCACGATCGGTGCGTCGTGTGCCACACGCAGCGATCCCGCTGGAATGACCGGCGCGAACAACTGGCCGCCAAGCAGCGAATCCATGCCCGCCACCACCAGCGACTCAGTCGAGGCGATGGGTTCGCCGGTCGGGCGGAGGAGCTGCACCTGCATCCCCGCGGCAGTACAGCTGACGCGGATGCGCGCACCTGAGATGCCGAATGCACCCGGCCGGCCGCGCCGCAGCGCGTTGGCGATCCCCTGCTCGAGCGCTGACGCTGACAGGCTCACGCGCACGAGGCGGTTATCGAACGGGAACGTGTCGTAGAGCTGCCCGAACGTCACCGAACCGCCAGGCAGGTCGGCGCGCAGCCCGCCGATGCCGTTGTTGTTCAAGCCAATGTCGGCGCCGCCCGCCTCGCGCAGCGCGTCCGCATACAGATTGCCGAGCGGCGATTCCGGATCGCCGGTGCGGGCCAGCGTCGTGTCCAGTACGACGCCGAGCGGCGTGGCCCGCAGATGCCGCACGCGTGCCAGCGCCGGGTCCATGGCGCGGAGCACCTTCGGGTCTTCCACCACCAGCCGACCCTCGTACTCGGCCAGCGGCAGATGTCCGCTCGCCGGCGCACCGCACGCCAGCGTCACCGGGTCCTGGCGGGCGCAGATGTCGCGCGGAGCGAAGGGGGTCGCGGCCATCACGGCAGCAGTCGAGCGGTCCACCGTCAGGTCGATACGGCCAAACGCGCGGCCACCCCAGTAGGACTGCACGATGGCGATGCCGTTCACCTCGTGCGCGAGCCCCGCGTGCGTGTGGCCTGCGACGATCGCGTTCACGACGCCGGCCGGCAGGGCGCGCGCCAGGTCGAAGATCTCGGCGTTCGGATCGCACGACGACAGGTTCTTCGGATCGTCGAACCGGTCGCAGCCACCACCGGCGTGCGCGCTGAGAACTACCACTTGAGCGCCGGCCTCACGCACGCGGCGGGCCTCGACAGTCACCGTCGCCGCGAGCGGCGCCATCGCGAGCCCCCGCACATTCAGCGGCAGCGTGGCGCGCAGGGCGCCGTAGGTCATCGCGCCGACGATGCCCACCTTCAGGCCGGCGGCCTCGACGATGGTAGAGGCATGGACGTTCTTCCAGTTCACGCGCTGGCCGGTCTCGTCATCCAGCAGGTTCGCGGCAAGGAAGGGAAAGCCAGCCTGTGCGGCCCGGGCCTTCAACGCGCCACGCATGTCGGCGTGCGGGTCCTGCCGTGCACCCGGCCAATCCGCCGACCCGAAATCGAACTCGTGGTTCCCCACTGCCAGCGCGGTGTAGCCAAGCGCGTTGTAGGCGTCGACCACCAGCGCGCCCTCGCTCAGGTCCGACTCGATGCCGCCCTGGAACGTGTCACCCGCATCGAGCAGCAGCACGGCCCCCCCGTCCGCCTTGCGTGCGGCGCGCAGGTTGTTGATGTAGCCGGCAAACACGCCGATGCCGCCGCGGCCGTTGCGTTCGGTGACGAAGCCGTGGAGGTCGCTGGTGCCGACGATGGAGAGGGTGAGGGTGGAAGGCGACGCAGGCAGGGTCAGGCTGAAGCCGGACACTACAGCAGTGACGACGAGCAGCGCGAGGACACTTCGGCGCATGGGTGGTGAAGCGCGGGAATTATATAGTCGACGCGGCCCGGCGGCGGCGGTTTCCGGCCTACGGCGCCAGCCGCTCCTTCGTCCACTCGCCGTGCACATTCTGGCGATAGCGGATGCGGTCGTGCAGGCGGCTCGGCCGTCCCTGCCAGAACTCCCACTGCACCGGCAGCACGCGATAACCACCCCAGCTGCGCGGACGTTCGAGCGCCGCGTCGCCGACGCGTGCGGCCAGTTCGACGAGCGCCTGCTCGAGCACGTCGCGATCGGGGATGACCGCACTCTGGTTCGATACGATGGCGCCGAGCTGACTGCCGCGCGGGCGGCTCAGAAAGTACTCATCCGACTCGGCGTCGGTCGTCCACTCGACGCTCCCCTTCACGCGGATCTGCCGCTCGAGGCTGTCCCAGAAGAACGTGAGGGACGCGTGCGGGTGGGCGGCAAGCTCACGCCCCTTGCGGCTGGTGCGGTGCGTGTAGAAGACGAGGCCGCGCTCGTCCAGCCCCTTCAGCAGCACGATGCGGGCATCGGGATGTCCGTGCTCGTCGATCGTGCTCAGCGTCATCGCGTTGGGCTGCATGATGCCGGCCGCGTGTGCATCGCCGAGCCACGCACGGAACTGCTCGAACGGATCCGGATGGGCATCGGCTTCGGTAAACGCGCCGGTCGTGTGTTCGCGCCGGAGTCCGGCCAGCCACTCGGTCATGCTGGCTCTATTGTGACCGACCCGCAGGATGCAGCAGCAGCTTCTGCACGCGCCAGTTTGAGGTTTCGGCGACGTAGATCTCGTTCTCCGATGGACAGGCGATCGCGTGCGCGCCCGAGAACTGCTTCAGGTTGCGCCCCGACCTGCCGATGACCCCGAGTACCGTCCCGTCGAGCGCCACTTTGAAGATGCGTCCGGGCCACGTGCTCTCGCCGAGGAAGATCACCTGCGTCGGTCCGGGCGTGATGCACAGCGAGTTCGGCGCACCGACCCCCTGCATGTCCCCCACCTTCGGCGTCGGCCCGTTCACCGCGCGGGTCGTCCAGTCGGGAGGCGCGGTGACCTTCCACTCACGCAGGTACCTGCCATTGGTATCGAACACCTGCACGCGCTGGTTCGTCGCGATCGCCGACGTAGACGTTGTCGTTCTTGTCGATGACGATGGCATGCGGCAGGCGGAACTGCCCGGGCCCGGTGCCCGGTGCGCCCCACGACGTCACCCAGTCGCCGTTCCTGTCGTACTTGGCGACGCGCGAGTTCACGTAGCCGTCGGTGATGTAGCTGTTCCCCTGCGAATCCCACGCAATGTCGGTCGGTTGGCGGAAGCGGCCGTCGATGGGTGCTGCTGGCGGCGTGGTGTGCTCCCACGGTTCGGCACCATCGGCCGACTCCTGCCGGCGCCCGAAGATCCACACGACGCGACCGGCCGGTGTCATGCGGATGACCATGTCCGAGCCCTTGTCGATGGCCCAGATCTGATCGTTGCGGTCGATGCGTACCGAGTGCGCGAAGGCCCACCCGTAGAGATCCTTGCCGACCTCGCGGATGAACGCGCCGTTCGAGCTGAAGAGCAGCAACTGCGCCGCGGTGGTGCCGAACGCCGGACCGGAGGCACTGCCCGATCGCGAGAACACGTAGATCTGCCGCTTCGAGTCGACCGCCACACCGGCAACCTCGCCGAAGTTCATGCCAGACGGCAGCTTGAAGAAGTCGGGCACCGACTCGAACGGGATCTCGGGCACGCGCGCCTCGGTGCCCTGGGCATGCACGCCGGCCGTGACCAGCGTGGCGACCAGCGCGGCTGCGGCAATGAACCTGGACGTCATCTGCAACTCTCGATCAGACCATCTGGTATTCGGGCGTGCTCATCACCAGGTGCGCCGTCATGCGCAGCGCGTCTTCCATGTAGGTCTTGGCGCGCTCGATGCTCGTCGGTGCCCAGCTCCGTGGTGAGGAACGCCACGAGCCGCGTCGCGCGTCGCCGGCGCCGCCGGCACGCGGAGCATGCCGCCACAGCAGGTAGTCGACCGCGTCAGCCGGTCGTCTTGCGCGCCGCTGTCCAGCACCATCGCCGTGAGGTCGAACTGCGCGGCGTGGCGCGGCGTCGGAATGAGCTTGCGCGCGGCCTGCTGCCAGCCGATGTAGCCGGAGATGCGGGTGTTGAACTGCTCGTCGCGCTCGAGCGCGACGCGGTCGAAGGTGCGTCATCGTCGACGGGTCGTTCACGGCCGTGGCCGCGCCGACGTCGTAGCCGTCGCGCAGCCGGCGGCCGAGCATGTCGTCGGTGCCGGCGGTGAAGTTCCAGTCGCGGAAGCCGGTCATGTCGGGGATCAGCACGTCGCGGGCGACGTTGCCGCGCGCGATCAGCAGGCCCGGCGTGATCCACGCCTTGCCGCCGGCCCAGCCGGCCACCGACGGCGGGTT
This sequence comes from uncultured Acidobacteriota bacterium, assembly GCA_963722395.1. Taxonomy (GTDB): domain Bacteria; phylum Acidobacteriota; class Vicinamibacteria; order Vicinamibacterales; family CAVVIG01; genus CAVVIG01. The sequence goes on from CAVRLS010000005.1 coordinate 64,272, forward strand.
CAGCAGGTGCTGGCCCATCGCGATGGTCGACTGGTTGAAGTCGGGCACGCCGGGCAGCGCGTCGACGCCGAGCTGCTTCATCATCGCGACCAGGTGCTCGACCGGCCCCTTGATGTGGCCGCCGTAGCTGGCCTGGCTGTAGAAGTCCTTCGACGAGAAGATCGCCGTCAGCAGCGGCTTGACCTCGTAGTTGTTGTCGCGCAGGACCGCGCCGAGCTTCGTGCGCAGCGCCGGCGACAGCTCGTCGCGCACCAGGAAGCGGTAGATCTTCCCGGCCAGGTATTCCGCGGTGACCGGCTGCTCGAAGATGATCTTCAGCACGTCGACGCCGTCGAAGTTCCCGGTCCGTGCCGAGGAACGTCTTCGGCGCCGTCGTCGTGCTTGGCCGGGTCGACCTTGAACGTGAGGTTGTCGAAGTACCAGCCCGGTGAAGGCGCGCGCGCACTCGCGCACGTCCTTCTCGGTGTAGTTGCCCGACGCCCATGGTGAAGAGTTCCATCACCTCGCGGGCGAAGTTCTCGTTCGGCGCGCCCTTGACGTTGTACTGCGCGTCGAGGAAGTAGAGCATCGCCGGGTTCTGCGCGACCTTGATGGTCAGATCGCGGAGGTTGCCGGTGGCGCCGCGCTCGAACAGGTCGATCTGCTGCAGCATCTTGCGGTAGTCGCGGACCTTGTTCTCGTGGGTGGCGAAGTGGCCGTGCCACAGCAGCGCCATCTTCTGCTCGACCGGATGCGTCGTCTGCAGCATCCGGTTCGCCCACCAGTAGCCCAGCCGGCGCGTCTCGAGCATCGTCGCCCGCAGCCAGTAGAAGAAGCGATCGGACACCGGCTGCACCGGACGGTTGCCGGCCGGCTTGCGCTCGACGCCCATCGAGCGCGCCGGTCTTCGGCGGCGCGATCGGTCGCTTCGGGCCGGCTCTCCGGGAACCCGTTCAGCGTCGGGATCCCACAGCCCCGATTCGACGAACGGCTGCATCTTCGGGTTCGGGATCGATCTCGTAGTGCACGAGCGAGCGGACCGCGCCGCTCGAGGCCGGCGTCGGCCAGCTTCTGGATCTCCGCCGGCGTGCCGCCGAAGCCGGCGTGCGCCAGCAGGTGCGCGGCGCGGTCGTAGTTCCAGTCGGCGGCGGAGATCGGCGTCGAGGTCGTCCTTCCAGGCCGCCGGTCCGGGAGACCAGCTCGATGCGAGTGGCCATGTGTCCTCCTCCAGCTCGCGGACTACGGCCCGGAACAGCGTCCGAGCGGTCGTCGAACTGTCGGCTGCTCCCAGCACCTTCGTCGGCGTCGGCGCCCAGCCAGCCGTCGATCAGCGTGGCGTAGACCTGGCGGAAGTCGGTGGTGTTCTCGAGGTTGTCGCCGAGCACCAGGTTCGGTGAGGCTCGGCGGCGTGCCGTAGAGGCCGCCCTTCACCGCGTTGCCGATGACGAAGTTCACCTGCGCGGTGCCGTGGTCGGTGCCGAGGCTGGTGTTCTCGGGCACGCGGCGGCCGAACTCGCTGTGGACGTACATCACGACATCGTCGGCGCGGCCGATCCGCTGCATCTCCTGGAAGAAGCCGGCGATGGCGTCCGAGCAGTACTGCAGCTGCCGGTCGTGCGGCGCGGCCTGGTTCACGTGCGTGTCGAACAGGCTGTTGCGCAGCGGCACGTAGTAGAGCCGGGTCGGGAAGTCGGCTTCGATGAGCGCCGACGACCTTGTCGAGATCGAGCAGGCGCAGGTCCGGGTTGTCCTTGCCCTTGTACTGGCTCCACGCGGCGCGCACCACCTCGGACGCCTGCGCCGCGCTGCGCGGTGACTTCGAGCACGTACCTGTGCGCGTCGCCCACCGGCGGCCGTGCGCGCGCCCAGCGCGTCGAGCGCGCGCCTTCTCCTGCGCGAACACGCCGCGCTGGAACCTCGTCGGGTCGATGAACACCAGCGGCACGTGCTTCTCGGCCTTCACCGCCAGGCGTCTGGCTGTCGGAGATGTTGACGATCATGTTGCGCGCGCGTGCCGGACGGATCGAGCGCCGAGGCGGTCCGGCCGATCCAGCCGTATTCGTTGCCGCTGTTCGGCGCCGCCGTGTGCCAGAACGACATCGACGTGAAGTGCGAGAACGACGGCTGGTCGTAGCCGACGCCCTGGACGATCGCCACCTTGCCCTCGTCGTAGAGCTGCTTCATGCCGCGCCATCGACTTGTGCCAGCCGAACTGGGCGTCGATCTTCAGCAGGTCGTTTTCCTTGATGCCGATGGTCGGCCGATGCTTGTAGTACAGCGCGTCGCCGTAGGGCACGATCGTGTTCAGTCCGTCGTTGCCGCCGAACCACTCGAAGACCACGAGGATCTTGCCGGACGGCGACTGCCGCCGCGACCTCGGCTGGCCTGGCTGAACACCTACGGCACCGGGCCGAGGCCGCCGAACAGGCCGAAGCCGAGGCCGCCGGCGCCGAGCCGCATCAGGTCGCGACGCGAGACGCCGCTGCCGGAGAGCTTGCGCTTCCCACTCATGGATTCGTCCTCGGTTTCGCGCTACCGTGGTCGAGCCAGCCTCGACCATTGGCGTTCGACTACCGACCCGCCTTAGCGGCGATTATAGGCGGAACGCCAGGCGGCGCCACTGCGCTGCCGCGTTTAGCGTGCCAGCAATCGGAGGGTCTTGTCGTCGGGTTCGCCACCGAAATACTGCTCGAGCAGCCGTTCGAACACGGAGCCTGGCGGCGAGACATGAGCGAACAAGGTCGCAGAGGAGCGCAGTTTCAGGTCGTCGGGCGATCCGAAGATCTCCAGGGCCGAGCGAGCGCTCGCGTCAAGCACCGCCTGGGCGCTCTCCATCAGGCGCGGCCCCAGGACGGGATGCCGCAAGTAGGCAGCAGCCTCCTCCAGATTCGTGATCGAATAGCGACGTGACGTCGAGCTGAGTCCCATCCCGGCGAGTTGCGGGAAGATGTACCACATCCAGTGCGAGCGCTTCCGGCCACTCCGGATCTCCGCGAGCGCCGTCACGTAAACGTGCTCATGCGCCTCGACGAATCGAGTCAGGTCGTAGGGATCAGAGGCATCGATGAGCGGCACGTGCGGCGCCATGATCTGGTGCAGCATAGCGCCTCGATGGCCACATCAGTCGCGTCGCGCCGTCACCAGGACGTCCGGGTCGGCGATGGTCAGTTGTGTCGCCCTTGTGTCGGACCCGGCGAACGCGATCTTCACGCCTGGCGCGCCGGTTGGGAAAAAGACGAGGTTGCCGATGTGGTTCAGGTTCTGGCGACCGGCGCCAGGGCGCTCGATCGTGAGCTGGTCACGTCCAGCCTGGTCGCGCCTGACCTCGACCGTCAGGCGATCGCGTGGGCCCTGGCCGTACACGTAGCTGCCGGCGATGGCGTCGCGGTTGGCGGGGGCGAGCGGCAGCGTGGCCGTTGGCACATCCGCATCGCCGAGCGCTGCCAGGTATTCGGCGACGGGCGCGGCGTCACGGCCGCCCTGCCTGGCGTGCCACATCAACGTCAGGCCATGCGGCCCCAGGGTCCGTTGTACGCCCGGCCGTGCCGCGATGAACGCCTTCACCACGTCCAGCTGTCCCATCATGGCCGCTGAAAAGATCGTCGGGCGCGCGCCATTGGCCAGCAGGAACTCGGCGATCGGCCTGTTGCCGACATGTGACGCCGCATCGATGCAGGCTTCCCAGTCGCCGAAGCCCCAGTCGATGGAGGCGCGCGCAAGCGCCGGCTGGCGGCCGACCAGTTCCTGCACGCGCTTGAGATCGCGGTGGGATACGCCGACCACCTCCCTCACGACGGCGGGGTCCTGCGCCGGGAAAGAGTCGTTCGCGCGAGCGGCGGAAGGCTCCGGCGTCTGCGCCAGGACGCGACCGGACGAGGAGCCGACCAGGACGGCAAGACCAGGCCCGAGACTGACGAACGCACGACGCGACCACGGCTGTGGCATGAAGTCACCTCCGGCTCAGTTGTGGCACAACACTCCGACGCCGACAAGGCAGGCGTCGATGAGGCGACAACTGCTGCCTTCGTAGTCAGTTGCGAGCGTCCTGCAGGAGATGCTCACCGATCGCGCGCTCGAATTCGCCTACCACCGCGCCCTCGACGTCGGCGATTCCACCGCTGCCGAATCGGAGTCGGTTCGGCTTTCAGGTGCGCCAGGTCCCGGAGCCGGATGACATGGGTGATGAAGCGCAGCCCATTGTCGTCGTTCTGCAGCTGGCCAAGCAGGACGTAGTCCGCGCCAACGCTGTCCTTCACCGCCTTCAGGTTGCGGATGTTCCGCGGCTGGCGCAGGACGTCCGCGTTGCCGATGACGGCCAGGCGGTCCGGCGCGAGGTTGGCAAGGCTCGCGACCACAAGGTCGGAGAGCGAGGCGACCGGACGGTCGTAGTCGGCCACGCCGGTTTCGTTGTCGAACACCGAGACCGCCACGAGGAGGGGCTCTCTCTGGAGGCTAAATGACAGCCAGACGGTGCCTGCGAGCAGTGCGAGCGCCAACGCGGCCCCGACTGCGAGCCCCCGAACCCGAGCCGGGGATGGCGCACTGGCCCGCGTCTCCGTCGGCAACGGTTCGGCCTGGTTGACAGTTACCGGTGCGACGTCCTGGAGCGGAGGGACGTTCATGACTGGTGCGATGAACTTGTATCCACGCCTGGGAAGGGTCTGGATGAAGCGCGGGTTGTCGCCGCGGTCGCCGAGCGCCGCCCGGAGGTGGGACAGGCAATAGGCGAGACCGCGATCGAAATCGACATGTGTATCGGGGCCCCAGACGCTGTCGCACAGGTCCTCGCGTGGTACGACCTCGCCAGCGCGCGCCAGCAGGACGGCGAGCACACGCGCCGGCTGTCTCTCGAGGGGCACGGGCCTCGTCTCGCGCAGCAGTTGCCCGCTCTGCTCGTGGAACTCGAAGGTCCCGAACCGGTAGGTCATGGGTGCTTCCGAGTTGCGCACTCAGTCGACTTGCGTGCTGACCCACCACGTGGTCCCGCCCGCATCGGTGAAACCACCGCGCTTGTCGGCGTCGCCGGCCTGAATGGGTCGCTTCACGATCGTGGCGCCTGCAGCGACGGCTCGCTCGAAGATCGCGTCGACGTCCGCGACATAGATATGCACATGACATGGCGTAGCTGGCCAGCCCTCTACGGCGTCCGTGAGCATGACCACCGTGTCGTCGATACGCACCTCTCCGTGGGCGACGGTTCCCTTGCTCCCCGGGATCATTCGCAGAGTCTCCGCGCCAAACACCCGAACAAGAAAATCGATCGTGTCCTGTGCACCGTTCACGGTGAGGTACGGGGCCACGGAGGTGTATCCGTCTGGTTTGTATGACATCAGTGCTCCTTGCGGCCACTATCAGTTCCAGGTCGGCACCTCCGCCGCCTATCCAGCACGAACGGGATGTGATTGACGTCGAGCGGCCCGACGGCTGCCGTCACCACCCTCGGTCGCGGCATTGTCGGCGTCACGCGTGGTGCGGTCAAGTGCGGTTTGTGGGCCGGTCTCACCTCATCGAGGGACTGCCCCTGCCGCCGCCTTCTCCATGGCGCGATAGCCGCGCAGCATGTTCGCCAGCGAGTAGTTGCCTTCATGGCAGGCGTATTCGTAGATCGGCGCCGCCGATCTCGAAAGAGTGAACTCGCCCTTCCACGGACGCGTGAAGGCAGTCGGGTTGTCGACGTCGAACTGATAGAGCATCGTCTCGGCGTCGAGCAGGCGGAAGCGCTCGATGAGGTGCAGGTTGCGGTCCCACCCGAAGTTGCCGCCGGCGTCACCGTAGTAGCCGCCACCGTCGTTGAAGTTCGTGGTGTCGACAACGAGCGTCTGTCCATCCCATCGACCAATCGAGTCGCCCATCCACGTGCGCACGGTCGCCGGTGCGTGCGGCCTTCCGTCCATGTAGATGATCCGTACGTCGTGGATCATCTCGATGTGAATGACGATGGCGCCGGGCGTCTCGAGGAACTGGTAGTTGCTGTTGTAGTTGTAGGGCAGCATCGGCGGACCGGCTGTCAGCATGGCGAGGCACCGGTCCTGAAGTCCGGCGTCCTGCGCGCTCGCCAGGGCACGCTGCGCCTCCACCCGCCGGCGCTTCAGGGCCGCGGCCGCTGGCGTCAGCGGTGGAATGCGGCCATCAGGCGGGTCGTAGACGATGGAGGTGCGGCGTGTTGCCACGACGCTGGTGCCGAACTCGCGGAAGAACGTGTTGTAGGTGCCGGTGCCGCGTTGCGGCGAGCCGACGGGCGGCTCCTCGTTGGCGGCTGCCGTCTGGCGCTCGAACGCCGCGGCCTCGGCGTCGGTAAAGAACGGCTTGTCGCGGAGCGCCGCCGGACGCTCGAGCGGTGTCGCGGTGGCGGAGTTCCAGATTCCGTCGAAGTGGGGGCGGGAGACGTTCGTCGCGGTGCCTGACTGCGCCGATGTGCGCACCATTGCGGCGGACAACAGCACGAGCAGGAACAGGAACAGCCGTCGTCGAGTCATAGCCTTCTCCTCGAGACAGTAGCACGATGGTAAGCTTCCGGCGGAGGCCAGCCCCACCTCATGCGCGTCACATCTACCGCCATCGTCAGCGTGACGCTCGCGCTGCTCATCGCTGCGCCGGCGCAGGGGCACGACGGCGTGCGCGAACAGATCACCAGCCTGACCGTGCAGTTGACGCGGGACCCTTCGCGCGCCGATCTCTACGTGCGTCGCGGCGAACTGCACCGGGTGGCCGGCGACTTCGCGAACGCCCGCACCGACCTCGAGCGCGCTGCATCACTCGACGCCGCGCAGCCCGGCCTGCCTCTCGCCTGGGCGCGCCTGCAACTCGACGAGCGGCGCCCTTCCGAGGCAGCGGCGTCGGCCACGCGGGCGTTGGCGGCGCAGCCGAACAATATTGCGGCGCTGCGGCTGCGGGCCGAGGCCCACGTGCAGTTGCGTCAGCGCGACCAGGCTGTGGCCGACCTGACGCGCCTCATCGAACTCGCGCCGCTGCCGGACACGGTGCTGGAACGCGCGCGGCTACTCAAGGACGAGCCGGCGAGGCTGCAACAGGCGCTGGACGGCATCGAGGACGGCCTGCGCCGCATCGGCCCGATCGTGACGCTGCAGCTCGAAGCCATCGACCTCGAACGCCGGCTGCACCGCGTCGATGCCGCGCGGCGGCGCATCGACGACATCACCGCACTGGTGCCGCGCAAGGAGCAGTGGCTGGCGCGGCGGGGCTACCTGCTCGAAGACGCGCACCGCACCGCCGATGCCCTCGAGGCCTACGAGGCAGCACTCGCCGCCGTGGAAGCGCTGCCCTCCCACGCACGCACCACGCGCGCTACGAGCACCCTCGTCTCGGACCTCCACCGTCGAATCGATCGTCTGACCGCGGGCACCGCTCCTCGTTCCGCCGGCAGGAGTTCCTCGCGATGAACCGCACACGCCTTGCCCTGTTGCTGCTCTGCGGCGCCCTGCTCTTCTGGGCGGACCGCGTCACCACCACCGACACCGTCCTGGTGGCGAGAGGCGCCACATGGAAATATTTCGACAAGGGGTCGCTGCCGGCGGCCAACTGGAACACGGCCACGTACGACGACACGGCGTGGACCTCCGGCCCGGCGCAACTCGGGTACGGCGATGGCGACGAAGCCACGATTGTGAGCTACGGCACGAACGCCAGCGCGAAGTACGTCACCACCTACTTCCGCCGCACGTTCACCGTGTCCGACCCGTCGCTCTATCAGTCGCTGACGCTGAACGTGCTGCGCGACGACGGCGCGGTGGTGTACATCAACGGCACCGAGGTGTTCCGCACCAACATGCCGTCGGGATCGGTCGGCTACGGCACCCTGGCCACCAGCGCAGTGAGCGGCGCCGACGAAACCACAACCTTCTACGCCGCGAGCGTCAGTCCGACGCTGCTTCGGCCCGGCGCGAACCTCATGGCGGTGGAACTGCACCAGTCGGGTGGCACCAGCAGCGATCTCAGCTTCAATGCTGAACTCATTGGATCGACCAGCCTGCAGATCACGCGCGGGCCTTACCTGCAGATGGGCGCACCAGACTCGATCGTCGTGCGCTGGCGCACCGGCGGGCCAAGCAACAGCCTGGTGATGTACGGGCCGGATCCGGCGAATTTGCTCTGGTCGACGTCAACGGCCACTGTCTCGACAGAGCACGAGGTGACGCTGGCGGCGCTGACGCCGGGCACGCGCTACTACTATGCTGTTGGCTCAACCACCGCGACGCTCGCCGGTGACGCCACTCACTACTTCGTCACCGCGCCCGCCACGGGCACCGCGCAGCCGTCACGCATCTGGGTGCTCGGCGACTCGGGCACGGCCGATGCGAACGCTCGCGCCGTACGCGACGCGTTCTACGGGGTGAACGGCGGCTCGACCTGGGCCAACCTCTGGCTGATGCTCGGTGACAACGCCTACGAAACCGGCACCGACGCCGAGTTTCAGAGTGCAGTGTTCGACATGTATCCGGCAACACTGCGGCAGTCGGTGCTGTGGCCGACGATCGGCAACCACGACGGCGCGGCGGCCGACTCCGCCACCGGCACCGGGCCCTACTACGACATATTCACCCTGCCGAAGTCGGCGCAGGCCGGCGGGCTGGCGTCGGGCACCGAGGCCTACTACTCCTTCGACTACGGGCAGATCCACTTCATCTGCCTCGACTCGTTCGAGACGAGCCGCGCCACCAGCGGAGCCATGATGACGTGGCTGCAGAACGACCTGGCTGCCACGAACCAGAAGTGGATCATCGCGTTCTGGCACCATCCGCCGTACAGCAAGGGTTCGCACGACTCGGACACCGACACGGCGATGCGGGAGATGCGGCAGAACGCGCTGCCGATCCTCGAAGCAGGCGGCGTCGACCTTGTGCTGGCGGGCCACAGCCACTCGTACGAGCGCTCGTACCTGCTCGACGGCCACTACGGCCTCTCCACCACGCTGACCGCGGCGATGAAGAAGAACGCCGGCAGTGGCCGCGAGGACGGCACCGGCTCCTACCTGAAGCCGACAGGCGGCAAGGCGCCGCACGAGGGGACGGTGTACGGCGTCGCCGGCAGCTCGGGGAAGATCTCCGGCGGCACGCTCAACCATCCGGCGATGTTCGTCTCGATGAGCGTGCTCGGCTCGATGGTGCTCGACGTCGACGACGAACGGCTGGATGCGCGCTTCATCGACAACACCGGTGCGACGCGGGACTACTTCACGGTTGTGAAGGGGGCAGCGCCGCTCAGCGTCACGACGACAACGCTGCCGGACGCCACGGTGGGCGCGCACTATACCGAGGCGCTGGCGGCCACGGGCGGCACGGCGCCGTACGTGTGGAGCCTGCAGGCTGGCAGCCTGACGCCGGGCCTGGCGCTCTCGAGCACAGGCGTCATCAGTGGCACACCGACTGGCGCGGGCACGTCGGCGTTCACCCTGCGGGCGATAGACAGCGGTGCGCCGCCGCAGTTCGCCGATCGGGCGCTGGCGCTCACCACCGTGAGCGCGCTGCCGCTGCCGGGGGCGTTCGCGAAATCGTCGCCGAAGAACGGCGCGAAGAACCTTGCCACCAGCGCGGCACTGGCGTGGGGTGCCAGCACCAACGCCTCGCGCTACGAGGTACCTGCTACGACACGTCGGATAACAGCGTCTGCAACGGCACGTGGACGAGCACGGCCACCGCGCGCACGGCCACCGTAACGGCCCTGGCACGGAAGACGACCTACTACTGGCAGGTGCGGGCGGTGAACGGCGCCGGCACAACGCTCGCGACCAGCGGCACGTGGTGGAGGTTTACCACGGTGCGATAGTCGGGAAGCTCCGGCAGGTCAGGCAGGTCGGGAGCGGCGTCAGGGGTAGCGCTGGAAGTACGGCACGGTGAGCTTGGACAGGGCGCCGAGCGCGAAGCAGAGCGCAGCGGCAGCGGCGAACAGCGGGAAGCGCGGGCGCTGCGTGCCGTATTCGGTCAGCTGGATCGAGCCGGCCGCCACCTTGTCGATCTCGTTGATGGCCGCGAGCAGCGTGCGCTCGTCGCTCGCGGCGAAGAACTGTCCCCCGGTCTTGCGCACCGCGTCGCGCCACAGCTTGTCGGGCACGGCCGGGTCGCCTTCGGCCTTGTTGTAGTTCGTCCGCACGAGGTAGACCGGCACACCGGCGTCGATGGCGCCGCTGATGATGTCATCGAGCGGTCGCCCATCGATCGTCGCGTTCGTGTCCTCGCCGTCGGAGAAGATCAGCAGCAGGTTGCCAGAGGCGTCCAGGTACTTGAACGCCTTGAACAGCGCCACCGCCTCCTCGATCCCCTTCGCGATCAGTGTGCGCTGATCGGGAAAAGTGGCGAACTCGTGCGGTTCGCCGATGAGCGACAGGCTCACCAGGATGTTGTCGTAGTCGTTGGTGAACGGGGTGACGACGTAGGCGTCGGCGCCGAATTCGACGAGGGCGAGCAGGTCGCGGTAGGGTCCGCTCATCCGCATCTGCACGAAGCGCTCCGCGGCCGCCACCGTGGTGACGAACGCGTTCGACTCGCCGTCGGCACGCTGCGGCAGCAGCTCGGTCTTGAACGGGCTGCTCATGCTGTTCGACGCATCGATCATCAGGCAGATGCGCCGGCCGGAATAGGTGGCTTCCCGGCGCACGAGCGCCGTGAACGGATCGGCCAGCGCCACCGCGAGCAATGGCAGCCCGGCAAGGGCGAGCAGGAGCGGCAGGTGCGTGAGGTGGGCCGAGAAGGCGCGAGGAATGGAGCCCATCACCGCCGGCACCGCCACGCTGTGGCGTCCGCCGCGACGCGGCAGCGCCAGCCGAACGATGAGGACGAGCAGGGCCGCCACCGCCAGCGCCACCAGCAGCAGGCGCGCTTCGCTACGATGCCAGAACTGCAGGTCGCTGAAGCGAAGCACCCGCCAGTCGCCGAGCAGATCTGCGGCCAGGGCTCGCAGCGGGTCAGGCACGCTTCACATCTCCGCGCGTGACCCGCTGCTACTGCTGCGGATTCGGCGGCCGCACGACGAACGCCGACAGGCCGGACGCCGCCAGTTCCTCGCCGCCACTGATTGCCGAGATCGACCAGAAGTAGGTGCCGGGCTCGAGGCGAAGGTCGGTCGGGACAAAGGAGTTCGTCGGAATCTGGGCCTTGCGCCAGATGAGCATGTCGACCTCGTTCCAGACACCGAGGCTGTACGACTCGGCGCCGGGCACGGCCGTCCACTCGAAGCGCGGCGGCTGGCTGCCCTGTGAGTCGCGCGCCGGCACGAGGTGGTCGAGACGCGGCGCCGTCGCGCCCGAACCCTCAATCTGGCGGTCGATCGCGCTCGCCCCACGCACCGACGGGCCGGCGCCGTTCGGTGCGGAGGCACAGGCCAGGCTCAGGGCGAGGCAGCCGAGGGCAGTTGAGAGACGGACGGTTCGACGGCGTTGTTCAACGATCACCGGAGGCTCCTCGTGTTTCGGTGTGACAAGCAAACATTGTAGAGCAGGCGGATGTGTCCCGACCCGCCACGCCGCGCGGCCGTCAGCGGATGGGGGCAGCGGTCGGCGCGGGGATGGGCGATGCGCCCTGCACCAGGGCATCGAAGTCGCCGGCCCGGATCCTGATGTGGCCGCTCTATACGAAGCGCGTGATATCCACCGGCTGCGACGCAATCGTCAATTCGGCCTCCGTGGCCCCGACAGCCAGATAGGTGGGCTGGGTGTCGAACTCGAAGCTCTCGCCGGCGGCGAGCGTCTCTCGATGACATTGTTGTCGGCGTCGCGGACGAAGGTCCAGGCCGGGTGCAGGACTCGCACACTCCGAACGCCGAAGGCATGAGGCCGGCACGCGTCAGGTTGCCGGCCGCGTCGGCCGCAGGCGCTTCGGCCCGCCCCACCTCGGCCGCGGTGACCACCGCTGGCCGGGCCGCGACCGCGGGCGCAGACGGCGGAGGTGGCAGCGGCTCGGTCCGCGCCTGTGTGCTGACTGCCGGGGCCGTTGCGGTATCGCGCAGCCAGAGGAAGCCCCCGCGGCCCCGCGGCTGCCACCAGCACGATCGAGCCGACGATCACCAGGCCGCGACGCGACCCGTCGTTTACGAACGGCTCGTCCGCTTCAGCGGCCGACAGCACCGGCTCGGACGCCGAGTAGTCACAAGCGCGGGCATCGAGCGAAGATTCGCCTGCAGGAAGGCCCGAGCGTCGGGTGATCATCGCCATCGTGAGAGGAATTGACTGCCGAGCAGCATACAATTCCATGTGGCCTCCCGACAAACGTCCCTTTTGGCATGACCGACCTTCGCAGCACGCTCCAGGGCGCACTCATCCTCGCGCCCATGACCAAAGGTTCGAACCTACCCTATCGGCAGTTGTGCCAGGAACTCGGCGCGCGCGTCACCATGAGCGAGATGACCGTGGCGCGGCGGCTGAAGCAGAAGCGCCGCAGCGAGTTTGCCCTCATCAGGCGGGCGCCCGACGAGCGGTTCTTCGGTGTTCAGCTCGCCGGAAACAAGCCCGAGGAGATGGCGTGGGCCGCTGAACTCGTCGTGTCGCGCGGCGCCGATCTGGTCGACGTCAATCTCGGCTGCCCAATCGACTACTTCACCAGCAAGGGCCTCGGGGCGGCGCTCGGGCGCGAACCCCGCCGCGTCTTCCGCATCGTCGAGGCGATGAAGAAGGCGGTGCCTGTGCCGGTGACGGTGAAGATCCGCCTGGGGTGGAACGACGAGCACCGCAACTACCTCGAGGTGGCGCGCGCGGCGGTGGACGCCGGTGTGGATGCCATCGCAGTGCACGGGCGGACACGCGCGGCGCGCTATACGAAGTCGGCAGACTGGGCGGCGATCGCCGAGGTGGCTGCGGCGGTGCCGGTGCCAGTGATCGGCAACGGCGACCTGCTGTTCGGCCACCAGGTGGCTCCTGCGCTGGCGAGCTCAGGGTGCACGGCGGTGATGTCGGCGCGCGGCACCCTGATCAAGCCGTGGCTCTTTCGCGAGGTCGCCGAAGGCGACCTCGACCTCACCGCTGAGGAGCGGATGGCGATCTACGCGCGCTACGTCGCGCTCGCCAGGCAGCACTGGCGCGACGACGAGAAGGGGCGCGCGCGCATTCGCGAGTTCCTGCTCTGGCACCTCGGCTTCTGGTGCCGCTATGCCCCGCCGCGTGCCGACGGCACCTTCCCGACGATGCAGCAGCGCGAATCGTGGATACCGCGCTCGCCGCTCGAGGCGCTGCTGGCGCGCGCCGACGGCGCCGCACATGGCTTCATCGCCGACGCGCTCATCGACAGCGTCGTGCCCGATCCTGCCGCGTCACCCGAGCCGGGCGATGCGGCCGCAATCGACGACGATGCGGCGGAGGCCGGTTAGCGGTGGCCAATCTCCATCCCGCAAGCTCCACCCCCCGAACTTCCAAACTCCGTCAGTAGTTCACATATCCTTCGGTCAGCTCGATGTATACACCGGTTGGATCGGTGATGTACGCGATCTTCAGGCCGATGGCCGGGATTTCGCGGTAGGGCACATCGAACTTGATCCCCTTGGCCTCGAGCTGCTTGACAAAGGCGGCGAGGTCCTTGACTTCGAAGCCGATGTGGTCGATGACGCGCCCCTTGGTGGCCACCACGGGCTCGCGCGCGGTCTGGTACGACAGGTTCACCGTGCCGGCATCAGCGGTCGACTTGATCGTGCCGCGAGTACGTCTGGTCAGCGAGAACGTGTCGACGTACCAGTCGAGCAGCTTCTCGAACTCGGGCGTCCAGAAGTGGATGTGGTTCGGGATGGCTTTCGTCGCCAGCGTCTTGTCTTCCTGCATCTCGACACGCAGGCCGTCGGGGCCGAGGAAGTAGGCGTTCGGGAACCCTTCGGCACCCGTGAATTCCTGCTGCACCGTGTAGCCCGCAGCGCGCACCGCAGCCAGCATCTCGGGCATGCTGCGCACCTTGAAACCGAAATGATCCATCACCGTGCCCTGCGAAGGCCCGGTGGGAGCCCGCTGGGTCATCGCCACCAGCATGTTCGGGAACTTGACCGTCATCAGCGGTCCCTTCTGCACGTAGGTACCGCCGAACATGTCGACCCAGAGCTTCTTGTGAGTCTCCACATCGGCGACGTTCAGGTGCACGTGACCGTAGGTGATCCCTGCGGTGTTCATCGGCGACAACTGGGCGCGGGCGGGACCGGCGACGGCCAGCAGCAGCGCAACGGTCAGAAACAGTCTCTTCATGGAGCCTCCGGGCGGTAACGATACCGGCCCTGGCGAAAACTTCAAAGCCAAAAGGCGAGGCGTTGCCGTAGTATGCCGCGATGGTGTCCAGACGGGAGCTGCTCCTCACCCCTGTCGCCCTCGCGACGGTCGGGGCTTTCGGGGCGTTCGCCTCGCGCGCTGCTGCGGCGGGACGCATGTCGCTGGCCCTGCATCAGCAGACCTCGTCGCGCGCCGGGTTCCGGCCTGCCGTCGAAGGCTGGGCGAAGGCGGGCATCACCCAGGTGGAACTCGTCGGCACCGTGCTCGACGCCTTCCTGAAGACCGAGCCGCTCTCGGCAGCGAAGGCGCTGCTGGCGGACCTTGGCCTGAAGCCGGTCAGCGGTTCGGGCGGCGGCATCGGCCTCCTCGAGTCGCTGCCCGACCGCGCGGCCACGCTCGACGCCTTCAGGGCGCGGTGCGAGCAGTGGGCGGAACTCGGCATCCCGATCATCTACTCCACGACGGCGAGCAGTACGAAGCCGACGCCCGACCTCTACAAGACGGCGGCCGACCATGCGCGTGAGGTGGCCGGCATCGCCCGGCAGTTCTCGCTGACGGTGCTGTTCGAGTTCCAGCGCACATCCACGTTCGTCTCGACGCTGCCCACCATGCTGTCGATCACGCGTGCGGCAGCCTCCCCGAACCTCGGCGTGCTGTTCGACTGCTACCACTTCTGGTCGGGCATGGGAAAACTGGACGACCTCGACGCCGTTAAGCCAGGCGAGATCAAGCACGTGCACTTCCAGGACACGCCCGACATGCCGCCCGAACTGCTCGACCTCACCACACGGGTCCCGCCGGGCGACGGCGTTGCGCCGCTGGTCGCCATCGCACGAAAGCTCGCCGCAACCGGCTATGCCGGACCGCTCTCCGTCGAACTGCCGATGCCGGCGTACTCCGCCGCCGACCCGTTCACTGTCGCCACTGAGATCAAGGCGAAGGCGGAAGCAGTGATGAGGAGGGCCGGCGTACTGTGACGCGCGGCGGTCAGGCAAGCCCCCGCTCTGCCAGCAGCGCGCCGACCTCAGGATCGCGACCGCGGAAGCGCCGGTAGGCCTCGGCACGGTCGATCGTGTTGCCGTCCGACAGGATGTGCGTGCGGAAGCGGTTCGCCAACTCGGTATCCCACGGCCCGCCACCCTCCATGAAGGCCTGCCAGCCATCCGCCGCCATCACGTCGGCCCAGAGATAACTGTAGTAGAGCCCCGAGTAGGCATCGCTGCCGAAGAGGTGATCGAAGTGCGGCATGCGGTGCCGAAGGGCGATCTGGTGCGGCATGCCGATGCGCTCGAGCATCTCCTGCTCGAACGCCTGCGGGTCGAACGCGCCGTCGGCGCGCGAGTGCAGTTCGAGATCGAGAATCGCCGCCGACACGGCCTCTACGGTCTTGTAGCCCTGGCTGAAGGTTTCCGCCGCCTTCACCTTCTCGATGAGCGCCGGCGGCAGCGGTTCGTTGGTGCGGTAGTGGCGGGCGAAACGATCGAGCACTTGCCGGGTGAAGACCCACTGCTCATTGATTTGAGACGGCAGTTCGACGAAATCGCGCGGCGTGGCGGCGAGCGACGGATAGGTAATGTCCTGCAGCAGCCCGTGCAGCGAGTGGCCGAACTCGTGGAACAGCGTGCGCACGTCATCGAGCGAAACCAGGGCCGGCTCACCGGGCGTGCTGCGCAGGAAATTGTTGTTGTTCGACGCGATCGCGGTCACGCCGCCGTCCATTCGGTACTGCGTGCGGTAGCTCGAAGCCCATGCGCCCGAGCGTTTGCCGGTGCGCGCGAACGTGTCGAAGTAGAACAGGCCGCGGTGCGAGCCCGACGGCACGTCGATGACGTCCCATACGCGCACGTCGGGATGGAACACAGGAATGCTGCCGGTCACTTCCCTGAACGCGATGCCGTAGCGCTGCTCCGCCGACCACAACGCGGCGTCGAGCATGCGCCCGAGTTCGAAGTACGGGCTCAGCGCTTCTACGTCGATGTCGTACTCGTGCTGCCGCACACGCTCGGCGTAGTACAGGTAGTCCCACGGCTCGATCCGGAGCGACGGGTCCTCGGTGGCGGCGAGTGCCTGCATCTGCCCCACCTCGTCGCGCACCCGCGCCACCGCTGCCGGCCACACCTGCATGAGCAGGGCTCGTGCCGCGTCGGGGTGACCGGCCATCGAATCGTCCATCTGCCAGTGCGCGTGCGACACATACCCGAGCAGGCGCACCCGCTCGGCACGCAGTGCGACGATGCGGACGATGGTGACGTTGGTGTCGTTCGCATCGCCGTTGTCGCCTCGCGACTTGAAGCGGCGCCACACCGCTTCGCGCAGGTGACGTCGTGCGGAGAAGGCGAGGAACAGGTCGACGCTCGATCGGGTGTTGAGGATGGCCCAGCCAGTCAGCCCGCGCTCCTGCGCTGCCGCAGCCGCGGCCGACACCAGTCCGGCGGGCAGGCCAGCAAGGTCGGCCTCCGCCGTGAGCAGCGTCCACGTGTTCTCGTCGGCCAGGACCTTCGCACGGAAGTCGGCATACAGCCCGGCCAGCTCCTGATTCACCGCCGAGAGCCGCGCACGAGTGGCCGCGTCGAGATTAGCTCCGGTGCGGATGTACTCGTCGCGCGTCAGCGCAACGAGACGCGCCGCCTCAGCCAGCAGCGGATGTGCGAGGTGTGCATGGTGGACGGCGTCGATGCGTTCGAACAGGCCCGGCGTGAAGCGCAGCGCGTCCGCGGCGGCCGCCAGCCGGGGCTGCCACTCGCGATCGAGCGTCCGGTACTCCGCCGTGCTCATGTTGAGCCGCATCACGTTGAAGAGACGCAGGACCCGGTCGAGCATGCGACCCGAGCGCTCGAGCGCCATCACGGTGTTCTCGAACGTCGGCGGCTCGGGGTTCGACGCGATGCGGTCCACAGCGGACCGCTGATCGGCCAGCGCCGTCTCGAGCGCCTCGGGAAAGTCGGACGCCTTGACGCGGTCCCAAGGCGGCACACCGCCGTAGGGACCGGTCCATTGGTGCAACAGCGGATTCGTCAGCGACATGTGTCCCACTCTAGCCGAGAGGCCAGAAGGCTCACCTGCCGCTTGCACGGAAATGTACGGAGTCTGGAGAGAGAATTCGACCGGGGAAGGGAGCGACCGGTAGCGGAGCAGCTCGTGACCCTCTCAGGCCACGAGCCGCACCCGGGAGCGAGAGAAGTTAGGAGCGACCCGCGAAACGATAGGTGAAGGTCACCTGGTCAGTGCCCTTGCTGAAGTCGAGCGTGCCCTGCCCCGTCAGGCCCTCGAGTCCATTGCGGCCATCCTGGAAGGTGAACTTGGTGAAGCCGCCAGGGTAGTTGGGGGTTGTGGGCGGCGGATAGCTGATCTTCAGCGTAACCGTGCCGGTACGGCCACCGATGGTGCACTCGCAGGTGGTAAACGCCGTACCGCCAGCGCGTTCACGCACAAACTGGCCGTCCGCGGTCCCGAAGGCGACGCAGAATGACGGCAGGCCAGGAGTGAAGTCGGGACCCGTTCCGATGCATTCGCCAGGCTCGAAGTTGGTTCCAGCGATGTCACCGTACAGGGTCACGAGCCTGCCCCCCGGCACCTTCGCGATGCTCAGATAGCCGGAGGGATAATCAGCAGTCGGGCCATTGTAGAGCGCCAGTGAAGCAAGGCCAGAGGTCGAACCACCCTTGGCGTCGGTCGACGCTGCCGCGCCCGCCGACGCGGTGAGCCCGGCGCTCGGGCTGGTCGGAGCCGTGCCTGCACACGCCGCGGTCATCGCGACGGTCGAAAGAACGATTGCAAAACGAACCAGATTCTTCATGTATCCCCCGGAAATACTGTTGTCGAAACGTATGGAGCGCAGTGGGCCGCGCTCGCTGGTGAACTAGGGGACCATACGTCCAAGGCCCGCGTCAATCGACGCCGCATGGAATCTGTATCACTTGCGACCTAGGTGCGCTGACCCCGGCACATCGGACGGCTGCGTACAAATTCGTCATCGCCGAGGCGTCTCCTTCAGCAGCGCCGCCACCGCCGCGACGTCGAAGGTCTGGCGCACGCGCTCGCGCCACGCCTTGCGATCGAGCTTTGCCGGATCCGGCTCCGGCGCAATCATCAGCGCAATCAGTTCGATGCCACCCGAGGTTTTCGGTCCGGGAAACGCCGGGTCGGCCTTGACGCGAATCGCCTTCGACGCCTCGCCAGGACGGATGTTGGTGATCTGCAGCACGTGGATGGCCGGGTCGACATAGACCGCCGGCGCCGCCAGTTGCGCGGCGCTGAAGGTGGCGCGATAGCGTGCCACCTCCGCCACCGCCTGCTCGAGCGTCGTCGTCTGGCGCGCGAACTCTCCGTGACGCGCGTGCAACTCCGCGGTCATGTCCTTCATCGACACGACGAACTTCTCGGCGCCGGCTGGATCAGTCTTCTTCAGCATCTCGTAGGTCTGCTGCACCCATGCCGGGTCGGGGGCCTTCATCCCGGCTCGCGAGTGGTTCCATTCCTCCAGGGCGCGGCGACGACGCTCGGCTTCAGCGGTGAGGGTGTCGTCGACGGTTCGAGGGAGCCACGGCAGGCGGCCATTCTTCGTGATGAGGACCCAGCCGTTGTATTCGGGATAGCCACCGAGTTCGCCGGTGCGAACCGGCGGGACGCCCGACTCGTTCACGAACGGACCGTTCGTGTTGAAGAAGACCGACACCTGCGCAATGGCGCCGCCGATGCGGTCGACCTGCGGAATGACTTCGCACCCGGTCGTGCCGGCCCAGACGCGCGAACCGTCCTGCTTCCGCTCTGCCACGGCTTTGACGTGCATGCGTGCCCCGCTCTCCTCGAACGGGCCGGCCGAGAGCGAGGTGCGGTACCGCACCGGTTCGGTGGCTGCCATGAACGCGGCATTGCCACGCAGCAGCCCTTCTGCGGCCAGCATCGCCTGGCGCAGGGTGGCGAACGCCGGCTTCGTCGAAGCGTCCTCCTCCTTGCGCGACGTCCAGCAGCCCGACACGCCCCCTTTCGGCGCCTCGCGCACCACGTTCGGCAGCGGTGCGTCAGCAGGGGCGGCGCAGAACGAGAGGCCGGTCATGGGCACGAAGCTCCGCATGCGCGACGAGGGGCCAGGCACGACGCCAGAGCCGGTGGACCCGGCCAGCCTCACGCTGCAGCCATCGGCACTGAAGGCCGCGTGCGCGCCTCCCATGACGAGCCGCTGCGCCGCACCCGCAGGCACGGGGGCAAGCGTGGCAGACGCCGCCTCGCTCCCGATCCCGAGTTGCCCCTCGCGGTTGTCGCCGCAGGCGAGCACGCGACCATCGACGCCGCGAATGAATGTCGAGTGTCCGCCCACCGCAACGGCCACGGGCGTCAGGCCGGCGGGCAGCGTCACCTGCCCCGGTTCGGCCCGGTTCGCGGTCGAACCGTCGCACAACTGCGCAAAGGCGCCGTTGCCCCACGTCCACACTGTGCCGTCGGCGCGCATCGCCACGCTGTGCCAGGTGCCGGCGCCGAACGCCTTCACCCCGGTCATGCCGGGGATGCGCACCAGCCCCTTGGCACCACGGCCACCGCCGAGTTGACCGTCGTTGGCGCGGCCGAACGCGTAGAGCTGGCCGTCCTTCGTCAGCACGAGCGTGTGGAAGAGGCCCGTCCGCACTGCGGCGACGTTGCCGGCAAGCTCCGGGAACGGCACGCGCGTGAATCGCTCCACCTTGAAGGCGCGCGGCAACATGGCCGGGCACTGCCCCATCGTGTTGTCGCCGGTGCAGTAGAGATCGCCGGTGGCCGTCACCGCCACGCTGAAGCCGTAGCCGGTGGCGATGCGCACCACCCGCTCGCCGTCGAGCCCATTCACCAGGGCCGGCCCCTCGCAACTGTCGTTGCCGGTGGTGCCGAGCACGCCGTC
Source organism: uncultured Acidobacteriota bacterium (assembly GCA_963722395.1). Taxonomy (GTDB): domain Bacteria; phylum Acidobacteriota; class Vicinamibacteria; order Vicinamibacterales; family CAVVIG01; genus CAVVIG01. The sequence goes on from CAVRLS010000005.1 coordinate 84,311, forward strand.
GCCATTCGTGCCCCAGCCGTAGACGCGGCCATCGGCTGTCAGCACCAGGGTGTGGTCGGACGCCGCCGCAATCTCGCGTCCGTTGCGCATCACCAGCGCGGGCGTGGCGCTGCTGTTCCCCTTCGAGGGGCGACCCAGCTGGCAGCCGACGTTGTCGCCCCAGGTCAGCACGTCGCCGTTGGTGCGCAGCACCGCGGCGTGACGGCTGCCGAAGGCAACGGAGGGGAGCGGCGCCCCGGCTGCGGCACCAGCGGCGGCAAGGCACGTGAACAAAACACCAGCCGCGGCCGGCACGGTCGTTCGAGGGGACATCAGCGACTCCATGACGCAGGTCGGAGGTGCCTGCTCACCGGAGAACGCGATGAAGCCCTCCAAACCCCGCAATCGCCGCGCTCCTCTGCGGCGGGCTACAATCCACGCATGCCTGTCTCCCTCACGCCACGCGAGCGCGTATCGCTCAAGGGGCGCGCGCATGCCCTCGAACCGGTCGTTCAGGTGGGCAACGCCGGCCTCACGGATGCGGTGGTCGCCGAGGTGAATCGCGCCCTCGCAGCACACGAACTGATCAAGGTTCGGATCGGCGGCACCGACCGCGACGAACGCGCCAGCACTATCACTGCCCTTTGCGAAAAGGCGGACGCGGCTCTCGTGCAGAAGGTCGGCAAGATCGTCGTGCTGTGGCGGCCTCGCGACGAAACCGCCGACGGCTAGGCGCGGCGCACCCTCAGCGGTTGAATCGCAACAATCCGCGCGACGACACCAGGGCCATTGTGCCGCCCGCGATGCCGACCGTGCTGTCGCCCGCCAGGATGCGCGTGTACATCGCTTCGAACGAAGCGGTGCTGCAGGCGGCGCGGGTGCAGGCCAGCAGCGGCGAAACGGTCAGCGCATCGCCGACGAGCGTGAAGCTGCCGCCACAGGTGTTGCAGTCGACCATGCTGGAGAGCGTTCCATTCGACGCCAGCGTCAGCGTGTAGGTGGCACCGATCGGTGTCAGCACTGCCCCCTGCCCGTAGGGCTGCAGCAGTTCGAGCCGCCAGGTGCCGGCCAGCCCCTGCAGCGAGATGGTGCCGATCGTCGGCGACTCGGGATTGCTGGTGCAGGCCGGCGCGACGATGGCGCAGCCGAGCACGGCCGCACCCAGCCACCGCATGCTGCAACGAAATGGTCGAGAGCCTCGTGTCATCGCGCCGAGATCGTAACATCCGCATGCGAATTCTTCGGTATCATCGCGAGTATGGAAATTACGCTGGGACGGGCTCGCTCTGCGCACGACGTCGGCGAGGCCTGGACGACGGCTGACGCCACGGAGCTGTACGAAATCGCTCGCTGGGGCCGCGATTACTTCTCGATCGGCGACAACGGCCAGGTGCAGGTGCACCCGTCGAAGGAGCCCAGGCGATCCATCGACCTCAAGCAGCTGGTGGACGACCTGCAGCGGCGCGGCATCAACCTGCCGACGCTCATCCGCTTCAGCGACATCCTCAAGCACCGGCTCAAGGACATCCACGACGCCTTCCAGACCGCGATCGTCGCAGCACGAATACAAGGGCCAGTACGTCTGTGTCTACCCGATCAAGGTGAACCAGCAGCGGCACGTCGTCGAAGAGGTCTTCGAGTTCGGGCGACCGTTCAAGTTCGGGCTCGAGGCCGGGTCGAAGCCGGAGCTGCTGGCCGTGGTGGCGATCGCCGACAACAACACGCCGATCATCTGCAACGGGTTCAAGGACGCCGAGTTCATCGAGATGGCGATGCTGGCCCAGAAGATCGGGCGCAACATCATTCCGGTCGTCGAGAAGTACACCGAGCTCGAGCTGATTCTGGAGTACGCCGAGAAGGTCGGCGTGCGGCCGAAGATCGGCATGCGCGTGAAGCTGGCGGCGCGCGGCGGCGGACGTTGGCAGTCGTCGGGCGGCTACCGCTCGAAGTTCGGCCTCACCGTCGGCGAAATCCTGCAGGGGCTCGAGGAACTGAAGAGCCGCGGCATGGAAGACTGCTTCAAGCTGCTGCACTTCCATCTCGGCAGCCAGATCCCGAACATCCGCATCATCAAAGGCGCGCTCACCGAAGCAGCACGCGTCTACGTCGAACTGCACAAGGCTGGTGCCGGGCTGCAGTACATGGACGTCGGCGGCGGGCTCGGCGTCGACTACGACGGTTCGCAGACCAACTTCGAATCGAGCGTGAACTACACGCTGGAGGAATACGCCAACGACGTCGTCTATCACCTGCAGACCGTGTGCGACGAAGCGAACGTGCCGCACCCGACGATCATTTCGGAGAGCGGACGCGCCGTGGTGGCGCATCACAGCCTGCTCGTGTTCAACGTGCTCGGCGTGTCGGGCTTCGGCGAGAACGGCAAGGACCTGCCGAAGGCAGCCACACCCGACATGGAGCAGCCGCTCGTCGATCTGATGGAGAGCTACAACGGGCTGTCCGTGCGCAACGCGCCCGAAAGCTATCACGACGCGCAGCAGGCGCTCGACACGGCGATGAATCTGTTCTCGGCCGGCTACCTGCCGCTCGAGCAGCGGTCGCTCGCCGAAAACCTCTACTGGGCGATCTGCGTGAAGCTGCAGAAGCTGGTGAAGGACATGGACGACGTGCCCGAGGATCTGCAGAACCTCGACGAGTCGCTGTCCGACACGTACTTCTGCAATTTCTCGCTCTTCCAGTCGATTCCGGACAGCTGGGCCATCAAGCAGTTGTTCCCGATCATGCCGATCCACCGGCTGAACGAGCGTCCCACGCAGCACGCGGTGCTCGGCGACATCACGTGCGACTCCGACGGCAAGGTCGATCAGTTCATCGATCGCCGCGACGTGAAGAAGACGCTGCCGCTGCACCAGTTCAACGGCGAGCCGTACTACCTGGGCGTGTTCCTGGTCGGCGCGTACCAGGAAATCCTCGGCGACCTGCACAACCTGCTACGGCGACACCCACGCCGTGCACGTCAGCCTCGGCGAGGACAACACGGCGGTGCTCGACGCGGTGATCAAGGGCGACACCGTGCGCGAGGTGCTCGACTACGTGGAGTTCGACGGCGATGCGCTCGCCAGCAAGCTGCGCTCGGACGTCGAGGTAGCGGTGCGCGCCGGAAAGCTCGATTACGAAGAGTCCGGCCGCCTGCTGCGCTTCTACGAAGGCGGGCCTCAACGGCTACACCTACCTCGAAGAACGTCCGCGCTGACGGCCGGCGTGAAGGTTGGCCGCTACGTACGGTGTGCGGTCGTAGTGCCCGCCTTCAGGCGGGCCGTCGTCGTACACTGATCGCTCCCATGGCAGCACACAGGATCGTGGTGTTCACCGACGGCTCATCCAAGGGTAATCCGGGGCCGGGTGGCTGGGGAGCGATCGTCGTCAGGCCTGACGGTCACGTCACCGAACTCGGGGGCGGCGCGCCGATGACGACGAACAACAAGATGGAGCTGACAGCAACCATCAGCGCCCTCGCGCATGTTCGCGAGGTTGCGGGTCCGGTGGAGATCTATACCGATTCCACCTATGTCATTCAGGGCATCCGCGAGTGGATCCATGGCTGGAGGCGGCGCGGCTGGAAGACCGCCACGGGCGCAGACGTGATGAATCGCGAGCTGTGGGAGGAGCTCTCGGCGTTGACGGCGGCGCGCGGCGCGCGGGCAATCGCGTGGAACTACGTTCGCGGCCACGTCGGCACCCCGGGCAACGAACGGTGCGACGAGGTGGCTGACGCCTTCGCGACCGGGCAGGCGGTCTCGCTCTACGACGGTCCGATCGCCACCTATGAGATCGACGTACACCAGCTGCCGGACGATACGACCGTGCCGGCACGCAGCAAGCCTGTGGCGGGCGCGCCGAGGGGCAAGGCCGCGGCGTATTCGTACGTCAGCGTGGTGGACGGCACGCCGATGCGCCATTCGACGTGGGCCGAATGCGAGGCGCGGGTGAAGGGACGGTCTGGGGCGCGGTTCAAGAAGGCGGTGAGCGGCGCCGATCAGGCCGAGATCCTGCGCTCGTGGGGCGTCAATCCGAACGACCTGGCCGATTGATCGCGGGCCCTGAGCCCGAAGCCCAGAGCCCGAAGCCTGCGACGCGGCTACACACGCACGGCACGTAGCCGCTCAGCTCGTGGCTAGTTGACGTACTTCTCGCGAAGCTGGAACAGGAAGTAGAAACCGATGATCGCGCCGATGATGCCGCTGATGATCGCGCCGGTCAGCAGCGCCCCGAGCAGGCTGACGAGCTGCTGGTAGAACATCAGCATCCACCCCGACTTCTTGCGCGCGAACAGTCCGGGCAGCGCCATCACCAGCAGGGCGATCTGCACCAGCGCGAAGATGGCCGCCAGGCCGAACCCGGTGGCGTAGCCGACACCGCCGAACGGCATCAGGACGGTGCCGATGCCAAGGGCGAACAGCAGGAACGGCAGCAGCATCACCAGCAGGATCAGCGATATCCAGGGGCCGAACTTCACCAGCAGCTCCTTCACGCTGTCGGGCAGCTGGAAGGGCGCTTTCTTCACCATGTATTCGTCGAGGCTCGCAATCAATTGGTCCATGACCGGCTCTGCTCCTGCGGGGTTGGGGGACGTGTCGACATTCTAACGGGCGCACAATTCGAAGCGCGACATTCGGCACGACATCCCGCAATTGGCTTACAATCCGCGGGCATATCCATGAACCGCCGCAACCATGCGGCTGTCGAGAGGTGACCGAATGAAGGTACGCGCGAAAGGCCGGCTCCTCCTGCCAGTGGGGCTGCTGACGGCCCTGCTCCTGTCCACTGCCTACGGTCAGCGCGACGCGCAGGCCCAGGCTCCAGCCGCCCAGGCAGCCGCCGGACCGGCTCCGTGCCCTGGCGAGACGATGCCGGTGCAGGCGACCGGCGTCTACCAGCCGAAGCCGGTGCCCGACATCACGGTGAACGGCCAGCCCGGACCGGGCGCCATCTGGCAGGCCGGCATGCGGTCGTACTGGCACTGCCACGCCGGCGGCCAGATCATGATGCTCGATGAGGGCGTGGGACGCGTGCAGAAGCGCGGCGAACGCATCCGCACGCTGCGGCGCGGCGACACGGAGGTACGCACCGCCCGGCGTGGAACACTGGCACGGCGCCGCCCACGACACCTCTGCCCACTACTTCCAGACGTCCATCGGCAACACCTCCACGTACTGGATGGAAGAGGTCGGCTACGACGACTACATGGGAAACGACACCGGCGTCACGTCGCGCAACGAATACCTGCGCACCGGAGTCCGCAAGAAGGGTGACGCCGCGACGCAGCCGACGAAGGCGCCGGCCGTACCGAAGCCCTGATCGTCGACCTCTGCCGGTGCGGAGACGCGGCGGTCATGACGATGCGAACTGGTATCCCGTGCCAATCGTCACGACGCCGCGCTCCGACACCGTGAACCGCGCCGCGTCGCGCACCGGGTCGAAGCCGATCCGTTCGCCAGCCGGAACCTCCACGTGCTTGTCGACCATGCAGCGGCGGAGCATGGCGCCTTCACCGACGGTCACCCCCTGGAACAGCACGCGTCCTCGACGCTGGCTCCCTCCTCGAGACGCACGTTCAAAAACAGGATCGAGTGCTTCGCCGATCCAACGATGATCACCGTGGCGCCGGCCATCATCACCCGGCCGCGCGAGCCGCCGAAGCGATACGCGACCACGCGGTGACGCCCGACCATCGGCGGGCTGATGTCGGTGCCGAAGTCGTGCGTCGACGCGACGTCGTGATCGCCAGACACGGCACCGTCGGCCTGGCCCAATCCGCCGTGAGCGGATTCAGTCGCGCAGCGAGGCCTCCAGCGAGGATGATAGAGATGGACTGTCGTGCTTGTGAGCTCGACCGAAGCACGTGACAGGCCGACTGGTCCAGCCCGTCGAACGACCCTAAAGCTCCTGACCGCAGTGAGATGACGCAGTCACCGCGGCAACGAACAGAAGACATTTGTGTCGTGGTTCCAGGCAGACCGACATATCGGTCTGCTCTCGCAGTGACCCACGCACCCGAGACATCGATCTATTTCCGTATGACCACAGCACTTCGCGACGATCCGCCTCATCGGCTCGGACGTTGCAGGAACGCGTGGCACCATCAACAGGATGTACCGTGACTGGACAGCGACCATGAGGGCTCGAACATGAGGCGTATCGGAATTCTGACCGCCGGCGGCGACACGCCGGCGCTGAATGCCGCCATTCACGGTGCGGTGGCACGCGCCAACCAGCTCCGCATCGAGGTCTACGGGCTGATCAAGGGCTTCAACTGCCTGCTTCAACCCGCGCGTGCCGCACGTGCACCTGAATCCGCTCTATCAGGCCATCCCCGAGCTCGATCCGACCAGGGGCGGCTCGCTCATCGGCGCGTCGCGCGACTACGTCGATCCCGACGACGGGCCGCAGCTCGATCTGATCGTCGATCGCCTGAAGAAGCTCGGCATCGAGGGGCTCGTCGCCATCGGCGGCGACGGCACGCTGAACGGCCTGCAGCCGCTGGCCGAGCGTCTGCCCACGGTGCTGGCGCCGAAGACGATCGACAACGATCTCGGGCTGAACTACCCGAGCGAACCCGACGAATGGGTGCGGGTCGAATGCGTCCGACGGCCGCCCGACCCAGTACGAACGTCAGCCCTCGAACGTCCAGTTCGACCTCGATCAGGTCGTCAACTACGCCACCCCCGGCTACGCGACGGCGGTGCTGGTGACGGTGCAGGGCGTCGAGCGCATCCGCACGACTGCCGAGAGCCATCGGCGCATTGCCATCATCGAGGTGATGGGCCGCCACGCCGGCTACATCGCGCTCGGCACGGCCTACGGGCAGCCGGACATCATCCTGGTGCCCGAGCATCCGCTCGACATCGAGCGGCTCGTCGACCGGGTCAAGCACCTCTACGAGCTCCAGAAGAACGTGGTCATCGTCTGCGGCGAGGGGATCGTCGACGAGCACGGCCGCGCGCTCGGCGCACAGTCGTCGTCTGTCGACCCGGCGGGCAACGTGCGCCCTGTCCGGCGCCGCCGATGCACTGCGCGAGCGCATGATCGGGCTGCTCGGCGACCAGTACTTCCAGCGCTATCGTCGTGGCAGCTCGGCGCGCGAGGCGATCTTCACGAGGAAGATCGGCCACACGCAGCGCGGGGGCCGCCCGGTGCGGTTCGATCGGTTCTATGCGGCGCTGCTCGGCGCCAAGGCGGTCGACCTGCTCGCCGAAGGCCGCAACAACGCGGTGGCGGTGCTCCAGTATCAGCGCGAGACAGGGTTCCACGTTGCGGGGTACGATGCGAACAGGTTCCGCGATCGCTGGGGTCTGATTCACCCACGCTCGATGCACCCCGCCCTCTACGATCCGGCCGCCATGAAACCTTCACGCATCGGCATCGACTACTTGCTGCCGATCTTCACCGACGCCGTCGGCAACGACGATGCGGAACACATGCGCTATTCGCTATTCAATCCCGGCAACCTGGCGCAGCCGTATCGCTCGATCAACACCGACGTCCACAAGCGGATCCGCTATGCCGACCCCGGCCACGCGACGATCCAGGAGACACGATGACGACCCGCCTCGACCCGTTCCCGTCCGAAGAAGACGCCCTGCTGTGGACCCTCGATGAAATCGGGCGGCTGGTCTCGCAGAGCGGCGACGCGTCCGAAACCCTGAACAACGTCGTCCTCTTCATCAAGGAACGGTTCGAGACCGACGTGTGCTCGGTCTACCTGCTGGAACCCGACCGGGTCAGCCTCGTGCTGGCAGCCACCATCGGCCTGCGTCCGGGCAGCGTCGGCCAGGTGCGCATGCGCCTGAGCGAAGGGCTCGTCGGACTGGTGGCCGAGCGGCTCGAACCGCAGGTCGTAGCCGACGCCACCACACACCCACGCTTCAAGTACTTCCCGGAAACCGGTGAAGATCCGCACCACTCGTTCCTCGGGGTGCCGATTCTCGATCACGGGCTGCTGCAGGGCATCCTCGTGGTGCAGACGCTGGAGCCGCGGACCTACAACCCCGAGGACGTGCGCATGCTGACCATGGCGGGCCGTCAACTCGCGCCGGTCGTGAGCGAGGCACGCACACAAGGCCAGTTCGTCGCGCCGGCGCGCCAGCGCCTCATGACGCTGGCGCAGAATCTCTGGTGGAGCTGGGATAGCGAGGCCACCAGCGTCTTCCGCGAGATCGATCCCGTGCTGTGGCGCGAGTGCGACAACAACCCGATCGCGCTCCTGCAGCAGCTGTCGACGGAACGGGTCGAGGAGCGGGTGTCGCAGCTGGCGCTTCAGAGCCGCATCAACTACGCCTATCGTCGCCTGCAGGAGTACCTGCAGGCCGAGCACACCTGGGGCGTCCGTCACGCCGGCGTGCTCTGGGCCAGGCCGGTCGCCTACTTCTCCGCCGAGTTCGGCCTGCACGAGTCGATTCCGATTTACTCGGGCGGCCTCGGCATCCTCGCCGGCGACCACATCAAGAGCGCGTCCGACCTCGGCATTCCGCTGGTCGGCGTCGGTCTCTACTACGACCAGGGCTACTTCCGGCAGCGGCTCGACAGCGACGGCTGGCAGCACGAGGACTACCTGAACGTCGACCACCGCCTGCTGCCGATGGCACTCGGCGCACCACAAGGGTGTGCCGGTGAACATCACCATCGACACGCGCACCGGTCCGATTCTCGCCCGCGTCTGGCGCATGGCGGTGGGACGCAACACGCTGTTGCTGCTCGACTCGAACGTCGAAGGCAACCGGCCGGAGGATCGCGAGCTGACGTCGCGCCTCTATGGCGGCGATACGCGCGTGCGTGTCCGCCAGGAACTGCTGCTCGGCGTCGGCGGCGTGCGCGCACTGGCCGCGCTGGGCATCTCACCCGGCGTGGCGCACCTGAACGAGGGGCACAGCGCGTTCGCGGCGCTCGAGCTGATCCGCCAGCGGATGCAGGCCGAAGGCATCGACGCCATCGAGGCCATTCGCCGCGTCGCGCCGCAGGTGGTGTTCACCACGCACACGCCGGTGCCGGCCGGTCACGATCGCTTCTCGGCGGAACTGATCGAGGAGCATCTCGGCCCGCTGCGCGATGCGCTCGGCCTCGACTACAACACGTTCATGGGACTGGGCCGCGTCGAACCGCAGGATCCGCACGAGGAGTTCTGCATGACCGTCCTCGCGTTGAAGTTGAGCCGCCGCGCCAACGCGGTCTCGTCGCTGCACGGCCAGGTGTCGCGCGCGATGTGGAGCGGGCTGTTTCCGACCCGCAACGAAGACCAGATGCCGATCGGCCACATCACCAACGGCGTCCACATGCACACCTGGCTGGCGCCGGCCGATGCGGCAGGTGTACGACCGGCACTTCGGGCCCGACTGGCCGCGCCGTGCCGGCAAGCCCGGCTTCTGGGACGGCATCGAGAAGGTCGAACGACGGCGAACTCTGGGAGACGCACCAGATCCTGAAGGTGCAGCTCGTCGAGATCGCGCGCCGGCGTGCCTCCCGCTTTGCGGAGCGTCGCGGTGAGTCGCCGGAAGCGATCGCCGCCATCCGGCGCGCCCTCAGCTTCGACGCGCTGACCATCGGCTTCGCACGGCGCTTTGCCACCTACAAGCGCGCGGCGCTCATGCTGCAGGACATCGACGCGCTCGCCGTGCTGGTGAACGATCCGCGGCGCCCCGTACAGTTCGTCTTCGCCGGCAAGTCCCACCCGAAGGACCAGCCCGGCAAGCAGCTGCTGCAGCAGATCGCGCGACTGAAGCACGACCCGCGCTTCGCCGGCAAGATTCTCTTCCTCGAGGATTACGACATCAACGTCGGCCGGCGGCTCGTGCACGGCGTCGATGTCTGGGCGAACAATCCGCGACGGCCGCTCGAAGCCTGTGGCACCAGCGGGCAGAAGGTGGTGCTGAACGGCGGGCTGAACCTGTCAATTCTCGACGGCTGGTGGGCGGAAGCCTACGACGGCCAGAACGGCTTCGCCATCGGCGGCGGCGAGACGCACACCGACGTGTCGACGCACGACTCGCGTGACGGCGACGCGCTGTTGCGCGTGCTGCGCGACGAGGTGATTCCGCTCTACTACGAGCGCGACCGCGACGGACTGCCTCGCGGCTGGATCGTCCGCATGAAGCGGGCGATCCGCACGCTCGGCTGGCGCTTCAGTGCCGATCGCATGGTGATGGACTACGTGCTCAACGCCTACATTCCGGCGGCCGGTGGCACGAGCAGCCAGACCATCCTGTCGTCCTTCCCGTAGTAGCTGCCTTCAGGCCGGCCCGACCGCGTCGTCGACGCGGTCGACGCCGGCTCCCGGAGGTTCACCGAGGAACTCGACCCACGCGCGCTTGATGCACGGATAGTGTTTCGCAGCTTCTGCCAGCGACAGGAACGCCTGCACGTTCTTCTCGAAGCGGGCGCGGAGTGCGGCATCGGCGAGGTCGTCGCCATCGAACGCCTTGTGCGCCGCCGACAGCGAGAACATATCGGGGAACATGCGGGCACCGAGATGCTCGAGCGGCACTCGCAGCGCCCACAGCCCGCGATTGCCTCCGACCAGCGAGGGCGACGCCGACATCAGCAGGCCGTGACGCTGATCGAACGGCTGCGGCCGGAAGCGCGATGTCCAATCGATCAGGTTCTTCAACGCGCCCGGCATCGACGCGTTGTACTCGGGTGACGCGATCAGGAAGGCGTCGTTGGCAAGCAGCCGCTGCCGCAGCGCCTGCGCTCCCGCCGGAATGCCGCTCTCCGCCTCATCGTCGCCGTCGTACGCGGGCACCTCGAAGTCGTGCAATGCCGCCAGATCGACGATGGCGCCGTTGGCAGCGGCAACGCGTGCCGCCAGTGATGCCAGCTTGTAGTTCAGCGACTCGGCTCGGCTCGACCCGGCGAAAACCAGCAGCTTGAGTGTGTTGTCGTGCAGTTCGGTCATCTGGTCCCTCTGGCCGGCACATCCGTGCGGCCCATCCGTGCTAAGACGCTGCCGCCGGCCGCTCGGGTGCCTGACGCGCGGGTGCGACAATGGCGTAGATGCCGCAGAGCGATCTCGATCTCACGCTGCCGCCGTTCGATCAGCTCAAGGGTGTACGGCCGCTGGCAGCGAACCGCCGCGGCGCGGCGTCCGCGCACGCCCGCCACCACCTGTTCGCGGCGCAGGACAGGCGCACCGGTGCCAGCGTCCTCATCAAGCTCACCTCCAAACCCGGGCTCGTCTACCAGCAGAACCTGGCCAACGAGATCGCGAGCCTGTCGACGATCAACCGGGAACTGCCTGACTCACGCTACTTCCCGGTGGTGAAGGCGCACGGCAGCCTGCGCGATGGGCGCGCCTACCTGATCAGCTCGCTCTTCGACGAGCTGCCGCTCGCCACCACCATCGGCAACGAGCGCCGGCCCGACAAGATGGTGTCACACCTTCGGGTCGCCATCGAGCTGGCTGCTGCGCTCAGCGAACTGCACCGGCTGTCGATCTTCCACGTCGACCTCAATCCGATGAACGCGCTGCACCGGACCGAGAAGGGGCGGCCGATCGTCAGGATCGTCGACTTCGAGTCGTCGTACGACCGCTCACGACACTCGACCGGCGTGTTCTACGACCCGCCAACCACACCCGGCTACTCCGCGCCTGAACTCGCACGTCAGGCGCCGGACGCGCGGGCCGACCTGTTCTCCCTCGGCGCCGTGCTCTACACGATGATTGCGGGATTCGCCTGGACATGGGAGAGCGATGCCGGCGCTGCTGTGGACGCCGACGAGGATCTGGACGCCGAGCTGAAGCACATCATCCTCGAGGCCGTGCAGGTGGATCCGGCGGCACGTCAGGCCTCAGTGGCCGTCTTCCGGGCGGCGCTCGCCACCTACCTCGAACGCATCTGGCCAGGTCGTGCGTGGTAGCAGTCGCGTGCGCGGCTGCAACCGCCGTCTGCCCGCAGCGACGACTCAGGCCGGCCGGTTCAGGAAGATCGTTCGCCGGCACCGCCGCGCACCGCACGCACACCGGTGCGACTCCACCATCTGCGGGGGATAGTGCGCCTCCCAGTCGTAGGCATAGTCGAACGTCAGTTCCTCGCCGGCGGCGATATCGCGCGCCGCGTGCAGGTGGACGCGCTCGTGTTCGATTGCGACGACGCAGTTCGGCTCGCAGGAGTGGTTGATGAACCGCGACTCGTTCCCGCCGACGCCGCCGTCGATGACCAGGTTGGCCGACACCTCGAAGAACAGCGTGTGATACGGCTCGTCCGGCACCCAGTCGACGCTGCGCGCCTCGCACTCGGCATCGGTCAACCGTTCGCCGGTGTACTCGACGATCCACTCGCCGCGCGCGATGGCTCGCGAGGCGAACACGCCCTGCCCGTGAATGGCGGATGGGCGAACGATGCAGGACGACACGGGCGCGGATTATAGCTGGCGCGCCACCAGCCGGAGCCGTGGCCGCGCGCTTGCAGCATCGGCCGGGGTGGATGAACCGCTGATCAGCCCCTCGCCTGCTCCGCCCACATCCATTCGCGCGGCTGGAACCCCCGAAATCAGGAGCCTGCTCAGCCTTGCCGTGGCGGCGGTGGTGGTGACGGCGCTGTTCGTGGCGCAGGGCGTTCTCATTCCGATCATCCTCGCGGTGATGCTGTCGTTCGTCCTGTCGCCGGTCGTCACACGGCTCGGCCGTGTCGGGCTGGCGAGGGTGCCGGCCGTCTTGGTGACGGTGCTGCTGACATTCGGCGTCATCGCGCTCGCCGCCACCCTGCTGGCGAATCAGGCCGCGGCGCTCGCCACCGACGCGCCCCGCTACATCGCCACGATACAGGAGAAGATCTCGGGCATCGAGTTCGTCGCCACCTCGGAACTGGCGGCCCTGACGCGCCTGTTCATCCGGACACCCGCCGCGGCCGCAGTGCCCGCGCCGCTCGCGCCTCCCCCGGCGATTGCCGCAAGCCCCGCCGATGCCGCAACGCTGACGGCTGCAGCCGCAGCCGCGCGGGGCGGCCGGTGATCGTCGAGATGGCCGAAACCGAGACATCACCGTTCGTGGTCGTGCGAACCATCCTCGAACCGGTGCTCGGTCCACTCGAGACGACCCTGATCGTCCTTGTCATCGCCATCTTCATCCTGATGGAGCGCGAGGACCTCCGCGATCGCTTCATTCGCGTCGCCGGAGCGAGCGACCTGCACCGGACAACGGCCGCCATGGACGACGCGGCGCAGCGGCTGAGCCGATACTTTCTGTCGCAACTCGCGGTGAACGGCGCGTTCGGGCTGGTGGTTGGCGTCGGCCTATGGGCCCTGGGCGTTCCGTCGCCTGCGATGTGGGGCGTGCTGGCCGGCCTGCTGCGGTTCGTCCCCTACATCGGACCGATCCTCGCGGCTGTTCCACCGATTGTGCTGGCGGCAGCCATCGCACCCGGCTGGTGGAAGGCCGGAGAGGTGGCGTTGCTGTTCGTCATCGTCGAGCCGATCACCGGCTACGTGGTCGAGCCGCTGCTCTACGGCCATTCGACCGGGCTGGCGCCGATCTCGGTCATCGTCGCCGCCGTCTTCTGGACGTGGATCTGGGGACCGATCGGGCTGATTCTCTCGACACCGCTGACGCTCTGCCTCGTGGTGCTGGGTCGCCACGTGAAGGCACTCGAATTCTTCGACGTGCTGCTCGGCGACCGTCCGGCGCTGGCTCCGGCCGACACGGTCTACCAGCGCCTGCTCGCCGGCCACCCCGACGAAGTGCTCGAGAAGGCCGAAGGGCTGCTGCAGACCTCGTCGCTGCTCGACTACTACGACGACGTGATGCTGCCGGCGCTGACTCGCGCCGCCGAGGACGAGGCGCGCGGCACGCTGACCAGCGGCCGCGCCGTCACGATGGCGCGTGCACTGCGACAGGTGCTCGACGACCTCAACGATGTGGGGCGTCCCGATGCGAAGTCGGCGCAGGCTTCACCGGCTGCCGGCGGACCGCTCGACGTAGCCGAATCGACGGCGGCAGTCGTTCAGCCGGTGGCCTGCGTGGCAGGGCGAGGGCTCTTCGACAACGCCGTGTCGACGATGGTCTGCCAGGTGTTGACCCATCGCGGCGTGCCGGCACGCGTGGTGGCGCACGACGACGTTTCGCGTGAGCGGGTCGGGAGCCTGCAACTGCTGGACGTGAAGGTGATCGTGCTGTCGTACCTCGACCTGTCCGGTTCGACGTCGCACCTGCGGTACCTGGTACGCCGCCTGCGCCAGCGTGCGCCTGGCGTCCGCATCATCGTTGGGCTATGGCCGGCCGGCGATCAGGCGGACGACGCGGCGGGCCGGCAGGCGGTGGGTGCCGACGCCTATGTCGGCTCGATACGCGAGGCGCTCGAGGGGGTCAGCCGAACACAGCCTTGACGGCGAAGTACAGCACCGACGGTCCGAGCAGGCAGCCAAGCCCGGTATAGAAGGTCGCGGTCATCGCCCCATACGGCACCAGGCGCGGGTCGGTGGCGGCGAGGCCGCCGGCAACGCCGCTCGTCGTGCCCATCAGGCCGCCGTAGATCATCGCGGTCTGCGGGTTGTCGAGGCCAATGGCCTTCGCCACCATGGGTGTACCGACCATTACAACGATCGACTTCACCACGCCGGCAGCGATGCTCAGCGCCATCAGGTCCGAGCTGGCGCCGATTGCGGCGCCCGTGACCGGACCGACGATGTACGTGACCGCGCCGGCGGCGATCGTGGTGATGGCCACCGAATCCCTGTGGCCGAAGGCGACGGCGACGATGGCGCCGACGACGAAGGCGACGATCACCCCGGCGAAGATTGCGATCACGCCGGCAATGCCGGCCTTTCTCAGCTCACTGATGTGCACGCCGAATGCGGTGGAGACGATGGCGAAATCGCGGAACATGCCGCCGCCCATCACGCCGACCCCCGCAAGGACGGGGATGTCAGCGACGCCGTTCTCGCCGCCCGTGAACCGGCCGACCACGTAGGCCAGGAACAACCCCATGACAATGGCGATGGCCGACCCGTGGATGCGGCCCGAGGTAAGTCGTTCCGAGAGCAGGTACGAGATCCAGACGGCGATCCCGACAACGGCGAACGCGACGATCAGTCCGTTGGCCTTCATCGTCGCTTCGAGGATAGCCATCAGCGGACGCCCTGCTGCTCGGTGCTCTCCGCTCGCCGCTGCTGGTCCCTCGCGCTCAAGCGGCTCAATACCGGCACGAGTGCGAAGCAGACTGCCGTGGCAATGGCTCCGGCCGTCACCGCGAGGATGCCCCCGTGCGCCGCGGCTACCACGTTCTGGCGCGCCGACATGGCCACGACAATCGGGATGTACATCGCGCTCCAGAACTTGATGCCATCACCCGACGGCCCCTCGACGAGATGCCGCAGGCGCGTCGAGGCACTTGCGGCGACCAGCAACAGCATCGCGATGCCGACACCGCCGACGTTCGCTTTCACGCCGAGCAGTACGCCGAGGTAGTCGCCGACGAACGTGCCGGCCACCATGCAGGCGGCGAGCAGGGCCACACCGTAGATGATCATCTGTTCCTGTTTCCTGTCCGTCTGCGCATCGTCGCATGGATGATACGTCACACGGTCGCAGCCTCAGGAGCGTCGTGCGGGCGGCGCGCCGCGCGGCGACGTCGTCGCGGCCTGCAGCCGCTCGGCCAGCGGCGCGAAGGCCGGCGTCGGTCCCTTCCAGCGCAGCACGTCCACCGACGTGAACAGCGGCAGGTCGGTGCGCAGACGTGCGAGTCCGCGAAACAGCACGGCTCGATCGCGATCGCGGGCCAGCGTTGCTGCCAGTGCCGACGGCCGCGACGCGTTGACGTGCCACTCGCGCCAGTCGTCAGGGATGTCTTCGAGGTGTCCGAAGCGCGCGAGCACGGCTGAGGCCGATTTCGCACCCCAACCTTCCAGCCCGGGATAGCCGTCGGAGGTGTCACCGACGAGGGCGAGGTAGTCGGGGATCGAGGTTGGTGCCACTCCGAACTTCCCGATGACCCCCGCCTCGTCGCGGGTCGTCCGCGCGCGCCGGTCCATCTGCACGATGCGGGTGCCCCGAACCACCTGCGCCAGGTCCTTGTCCGGCGTGCAGACGACCGCCCGGTCGACGCGCGGGTCCGCCGCCGCCAACACGGCCGCAGACGCCAGCGCATCGTCGGCTTCGTACTCGACCATCGGCCAGGTGACGACGCCCATGGTCTCGAGCATTTCCTCGAGCAGTGGGAACTGCGACCGGAGTGCCGGCTCGATGCCCGCACCGGTCTTGTAGCCGGGCCAGAGCTGGTTGCGAAACGACTCGATAACGTGGTCGGTCGCGACGCCGATGTACGTCTGGTTCACCGTCATCATGCCGAGCAGCGACGCCAGCACACCGCGGACGGCCCCAACCTCGCGGCCGTCGGCGTCGCGCGCCGGTGGCACCGCGTAGTAGTGGCGAAAGAGCTCGTAGGTGCCGTCGATCAGGTAGACATCCATGTGTGAAATCAGCTGAGGCGGAGGATAGCAGGAAGGTTTCTCTTGCAGGTGTGCCCGTACGTCCGCTTTACTAACCATCCTGACCGGTGTCCAGCCGGTCATTCACATCGAGGAGTCTCATGTCCATGTCACGAAACGCTCGGTTCGTTCTCGGAGCCGGCGGCGCTCTGCTTCTGGCCATCGTTGTCACCGGCGGGTCCGGCGCCTCGGCGCAGGGTCAGTCGAGTGGGGCCGCCGGCAATCCTGTAACCGGGCAGGGCTATCCCACCCCGAATCCGGTCGTCACGAAGAACTGGGGTCAGCTGCCGGCCGGCCGGAAGTGGGGCACCACCGCTGGCATCGACATCGACCCGATTGACGGCCAGGTCGTCGCCTACGAACGTTGTGGAGCCGGGGCGGGCGGTGGCGCCGGGGGTGGCGCGGTCGACTGCGAGACCAACCCGGTCGATCCGATCTTCAAGTTCGACCGCAAGACCGGCGCGGTGCTCGCGAACTTCGGCAAGGGCGTGATGATCACGCCGCACGGCATCTCGGTCGACAAGCAGGGCAACGTGTGGGTCGCCGACTTCTCCGGCAACAAGGCCGGCACGAAGGGGCACCAGGTGCACAAGTTCTCGCCGAAGGGCGAGAAGCTGCTGAGCCTCGGCATGGCCGGCAAGCCTGGCAATGCAGACGGTCAGTTCAACCAGCCGAACGACGTCGTCGTCGGTCCCGACGGCAGCATCTACGTCGCGGACGGCCACGATGCGCAGGGCATGATCACCGCGGCGCAGATCACCGAGGGGCTGGCGCGTGGCGCCACGAGCCGCATCAGCAAGTTCTCGCCCGACGGCAAGTTCATCAAGTCGTGGGGAAAGATCGGCACCAAGCACGGTGAGTTCCGCACGCCGCACGCGTTGATGTTCGACTCGCGCGGGCGCCTGTGGGTGGCCGACCGCGGCAACCACCGCCTCGAGATCTTCGACCAGAACGGCACGTATCTCGAGTCGCGCTACACGTTCAGCCGCGTGAGCGGCTTCTTCATCAAGGGCGAGACCCTGTACGCGATCGATTCCGAGTCGAGCCCGTTGAACCATCCGAACTGGCGTAACGGCGTCCGTATTGGACCGGTCGGCGAAGACCGCGTCGAGGCGTTCATCCAGCCGTTCGAACGCGAAGACCGCAACCAGCAGGGTGTGGCCGGTGAAGGCATCGCCGTCGATGCCGACGGCACCGTGTTCGCGGCGGAAGGCCCGAACTCGTTCGTGCAGGCAGGCGGCGCCTACACGCGCTATTCGGCCAGGTAGCAGGCGATTGCGCGCGGACAGACAGGCACAGAGCACACGGAGTGATCCTCCTTGGTGTGTCCTCTGTGCCTGCCGTCCGTCGACTACCCCTCGTAGGCAGGCTTGCCGGTGATCCGGTCGCCCAGGATGAGGGTATGGATGTCGTCGGTCCCTTCGTACGTGTACACGGCCTCGATGTTCAGGAAATGCCGGGCAATCGGGTAGTCGTGCATGATGCCGGCGCCGCCGAAGATCTCGCGCGCCAGGTGGGCGCAGTTGCGCGCCGTGCGGCAGCCGTTCCGTTTCGCCATCGAGACCTGCGCGAAATCGCTGCGGCCCTGATCCTTGAGCCGTCCGAGCCGCAGGTTGAGTAGCTGGCCCTTGGTGATCTCGGTGAGCATGTCGGCGAACTTCGCCTGCTGCAACTGGAAGGACGACACCGGCCGGCCGAAGACGATGCGCTCAGTCGCGTACGCGAGCGCAGCCTCGTAGCACGCCGCCGCCATGCCGATGGTTCCCCACGCGATGCCGTAACGGGCCTGGGTCAGACACATCAGCGCCTGCTTCAACCCGTTGGTCCCTGGCAGCAGAGCGTCCCCGGGGATATCGCAACCGTCGAAGAACAGTTCGGATGTCGTCGACGCACGCAGCGAGAACTTGCCGTGATAGTCGACCGCTGAAAAGCCTGGCGTCCCTTTCTCGACCAGGAAGCCGCGAATGCCTTCATCGGTCCTGGCCCAGACCACGGCAACGTCAGCCACCGACCCGTTGGTGATCCACGCCTTCGAACCGTCCAGGACCCAGCCATTCCCCTTACGCTCGGCGCGCGTGATCATCGTGCCGGGGTCTGACCCGTGATCGGGTTCCGTGAGACCGAAGCAGCCGATCGCCTCTCCCGTCGCCATCCGCGGGAGCCACTTCTCCTTCTGTGCCTCCGAACCGAACGTGAAGATCGGATACATCACGAGCGACGATTGCACCGAGACGAATGAGCGAAGGCTCGAATCACCGCGCTCCAGTTCCTGACAGATGAGGCCGCTGGCGACCGCATTGACGCCGGCGCAGCCGTAACCCGTCAGGGTGGACCCGAGCAGGCCCATCCGGCCGATCTCGGGAATCAGCTCCGTCGGAAAGCGATCGCCCTGGAAGGCCTGGTCGATGATCGGCAGCGCCCGATCATTGACGAACTCGCGCACGGTGTCGCGAATGAGGCGCTCGTCCTCGGAGAGTTCGTCATTGAGGTCGAAGAAGTCCACGCCTCGCGCGGCGGTGCCGGTCGGTCGGGTGGCCATAATCAGTCCTTGTCGATGAGGCCGTCGTCTGATTGTGAGTCAGAACGGCCGGCAGGATTCACTAGAATCCCAGCAGCCGCATGGACCTGTCACCGCTGCGTCATCGCGACTACCGCCTGCTCTTCATCGCGCAGACGGTGTCGAGCCTCGGCACGATGGTCACCTATGTGGCGCTGCCGTACCACATGTACGCGCTGACCGGTTCGTCACTGTCGGTAGGCCTGCTCGGTGCCGCCGAGTTGGGACCACTGCTTGCCGTGGCGTTCGTCGGCGGCGCGCTTGCCGACTCGGTCGATCGCCGTCGCGTGAGTCTGCTGACCGACGTCGGCCTGACCGCCGGCAGCCTCGCCCTGGCCGCGCTTGCCGTCTCGCAGTCCTCTCCCGGATTGCTGTATGTCATTGCCGGGTGGATGGCCGCTCTCAGCGCGCTGCAGCGACCGTCGATGGAAGCGCTGGTCCCCCGGCTCGTGCCGCCGGAGGCCATGCCCGCAGTGGCGGCGCTCCGCACACTCGCCGGCAGCCTGGCCATGATTGGAGGGCCCGCCCTTGGTGGTGCCCTCATCGCCACCGGCGGGCTGAAGACGGCCTATCTGGTCGATGCCGCGTCGTACGCCATCTCCTTCATCTGCCTCTGGCAGGTTCGTCGCGTGCCACCCGCAGCCGATGCCGACAGACCGAGCCTTGCGGCAGTCATCGAGGGGTTCCGCTACGCCCGCAGCCGTCAGGAACTGGTCGGCACCTACGTCGTCGACTTCGTGGCGATGGTGTTCGGCATGCCGCTCGCACTCTTCCCCGCCTTGTCCGAGAGCCTTGGTGGTCCCGCCGTGCTCGGATGGCTCTACGCGGCGCCGGCCGCTGGCGCGCTCGTTGCGAGCCTCACGAGCCGATGGACCCTGCGTGTGACGCGTCACGGCCTCGGCGTGCTGGTCGCCGCCGGCATCTGGGGCATCGCGATAGTCGGCTTCGGCTTCAGCCACTCGATTGGTCCGGCGCTCGTGTGGCTGGCCATCGCTGGCGGAGCCGACGGCATGAGCGGGATGTTCCGGATGACCATGTGGAATCAGACCATCCCTGATGCGTTCAGGGGGCGACTGGCCAGCATCGAGATGGTGAGCTACTCGAGCGGTCCGCTGCTCGGGCATCTCGAGGCCGGCTTGGTCGCAACAGTCTCGAGCGTTCGCACGTCGGTCATCTCCGGCGGCGCACTCTGCATCGCCGGCGTTGTTGTGTGCGGGCTGCTCCTGCCTCGCTTCGTGGGCTACGACGCCCGCGCGCGCCAGTGACGGCCATGGCGCGGGTCTTCATCACCGGTTCAGCGGACGGACTTGGCGGGGCTGCTGCGAACACGCTGCTGGCCGATGGTCACGACGTGATCGTG
Organism: uncultured Acidobacteriota bacterium; assembly: GCA_963722395.1. Lineage (GTDB taxonomy): Bacteria > Acidobacteriota > Vicinamibacteria > Vicinamibacterales > CAVVIG01 > CAVVIG01. The sequence goes on from CAVRLS010000005.1 coordinate 104,638, forward strand.
CACGCGCGGAGCCGCGACCGCCTCGACGCCGTCCGCGCGCTGCTGGACCGTGGCGCGACGGGCGTCGTCGGCGATCTGGCCGACCCGGCGCAGGTGCGTGACGTGGCGAGGCAGGTGAATGCCTGCGGCGTCGCCGATGCGGTCATCCACAACGCGGCTGTCCTGCGTGGACCTGATCTGCTGACCGTCAACGTCGTCGCGCCGTACCTGCTGACCGCGCTCATCCAGCGGCCGCGGCGACTGATCTACATCAGCAGCGGCATGCACAGCGGCGGACGATCGACATTGCACGGTAGGGACTGGAGCGGTCGTGTGCCGACGGCGAGCTATTCGGATTCGAAGCTGTTCGTCACGACGCTTGCTGCCGCGGTGGCACGACTGTGGCCCGACGTGGCGAGCAACGCGGTCGACCCGGGATGGGTGCCGACGAAGATGGGCGGAGCTGGTGCGCCCGACGATCTCCGACTCGGTCACATCACGCAGGAGTGGTTGGCCACCAGCGACGAGGCCGAGGCCCTGACGAGCGGCGGCTACTGGTTTCATCAGGCACGACGTCGGACACACACCGCGGTTCACGACGTTCGCTTCCAGGACGAGCTGCTCGAAGCGCTCAGCGCACACACGGGAACACCGCTTCGCTGACTGCGGGCAGTCTGAAATCTGCAATCTGAATGGACCCTTGTCGCTCCCAATCAACCCCGGGTGCGAACGGCCGGGCTCCTGCCAACGCAGAAGGCGTTCGCGTGAGGCTGAGCACTGGTACCGTCGAGCTGACCGATCGGTTCCTGCGTGTTGAACAAGCAGTACAATCGGCAGCTGTGAATCGAATGCTTACGCCTTACTGGTCGACAATCGCCCTGTCCAGGCTGCGCCGCTGGGTGCCTGGCGTACTCCTGGTTACCTGTGTGGCGTGCGGAGCCGATTCCGAACCGTCCACGACGGCAAAGCCGGCAGCCTCGGCAGAGGCGGCCCCTGCGTCGACAGCATCAGAGATTGCGGTCGCCAACAGCGCCGTCGCGTACTTCCATGACCAGTTGGTGGCCAACGGTGAAGAGGTGAAATCGGCGTTCGGCTCGGCGCTGCTCACGCTGGGCCTGAACCCGCGCGACCTGCAGCAGGACACACCGGAACACGCCTACCGGATTACCAGGGAGAAGGTGGACGAACTGAAGGACGAAGCGATGAAGCGCGACATGACACGTGCGCTGTTCGGCGCGACCCAGGCACCGGCGCGATGACCGCCGTCTGACTCACCGTGCATCCTGCCATCAGCGCCGCCCATTGAGTCGCACCTGTGCGGCTCGCACTTCATCCTCGGTGAAGGCCGCCTCGAAGACGTCGAGCCCTTCGAGGAACGCGGCCACGTCTTTCAGCGAGAAGCCTCGCGCCTGCAGCCTGGCCGTGTCGAGGTGCAACTGGTTGTTCGCGGCGTCGTTGTAGTAGTTGATGAAGCCGCCGTCCGGATCGAACCGCTGATTCAGTTGCGCAATCAGGTCTTCGAGAAACACGCGCCCGCCCCTGGGCGGTTCGGCAGGCTGGCCGTGGTCGGCGGTGATCACGAGCAGGCTGCGGCCGGCGCCCGCCTTCTTCTCGACCAACTCCAGATACGCGGCGATCTGCGTGTCGAGCTCGACAAGCGTTGCACGAAGCTCTGGTGACGCGGGGCCATAGGCATGCGACGCGTAGTCGGGCCCCTTCATGTTCACGTAGACGAGGTCGGGCACGTCATCGGCGCCAGCCGCGGACGCGTCCACGACGGCGCGAAGCGCCTCCGCCTCGTATCGCTGGAAGAGCGCCGACGCGCGGAACTTCGAGGCACTGGAGATGTCGTGTCCCATCCACTCGCCACCAGCCTTCGTCCAGACGTCGATGCCCTTGAACCGATCCAGCGCCGCCGGCTTCGTGTAACACTCGGGATTCGTCTCCCAGCCGCCGTCGCTGCCGCCGTAGCTCGCTGCCAGGATCTTCCTGCCGCCGATGAGGCATGAGCCCCGCCCAACCAGCCCCGCCGTCGCGCGGATCGCGCCGCCCTGCCCGATGATGACCGCCTTGCCGTCCGTGGCGAGGTTCCACTCATCGGCCAGCGTGAGCGCCATCAACTCCCTGGTGTCGAGGCGGAAATACGCCTCCTGCGGCTGACCGGTGCCGCGGTTGAAGAGGGTGTTGACGACGATGCCGTGGAAACGCGGCTCGCTGCCGGTGCCGATGTTGGCGTGTCCGACGCCGGTGACGGTGGGGAGCACCACCGCGTGCGCGTTGCCGAACCAGGCGCCTTCATTCCGCAGACGCGTCAGCGTCGGCATCACCGCCGCATAGGTGTCGAAGTAGTCGGCGCGCATCGCGTCGAGCACCATCACGGTGACGATGCGAGGACGGGCGGCGCCGGTGGCGATGGCCTCCTCGAGCGCGCGTCCTGTATAGGTAGGCAGCGGCGATGCGCCGATGAGCGCACCGACTGTTGGCGCCACATCCTGCTGCCGCACCGCTTCGGCGTAAAGCCCCGGCTTCACAAACGGCGCGCCGTGCAGCAGCAGTGGAATATGCGTGTCGTACTCCCAGGGCGAGCCGTGCATGAACCGGTAGAGGGGATCGCGCGTCGTGACGAACCAATTCTTCTGTGGCACGACGAACACCTGTCCGCTGCGTCCGGGGAAGTAGCCCCGAGCGAACATCTCGAGCCACTGCTCGCGCGAAGACGCTGCGGCAGCGACCGCCTGGGGCGGTTGGGAGATCGACCGTACCGTCGGTGAGGAGGCACAGCCATTGAGGCACAGCGCAAGCAGGGACATGGACAGCAGGCGTGACATCAGGCTTCCATTTTCCGCCAGACTCCGCCGGAGCCGCACCAGACCATCTGCCAGCTCCCCGCAGTCGGGTGACAATGGCGCCCATGAAACGGCCTGCGCAGGTGATCTATCTTCCTGGTATCCGCGGCGAGGCGTCGTTCTGGGAGCCAACCGCGGCACGCGTCGCCTCCCTGGTCCCGTCCGACATCCTCCGCTATCCGTGGGCCAGCGGCAGCGGGCCCATCGTCGAGGCCGCCAGCTTCGACGACCTGGCCGGCGCCGTGGCGACGCGCATCGACAAGCCTACGGCCCTCGTTGCACAGTCGCTCGGCGGCATCGTCGCCGTGCTGGCAGCGGCGCGGCGCACGGAGCTGGTGACGCACCTCGTGCTCGTGGCGACATCGGGCGGCGTCCGCACAGACGACCTCGGTGTCGTCGACTGGCAGACGCCCTTCTTCGAAGCCTACCCGCACGTGCCGCGCTGGGTCGGCACCCCGCTGGACCTCGCGCCGTCGCTTGCCGAACTGAAGATGCCGGCGCTGCTGCTGTGGGGCGATGCCGATCCGATCAGCCCGCTGGCGATCGGTGAACGGCTGCTGTCGCTGCTGCCCGCCGCGAGGCTCGAGGTGCTGGCAGGTGGCGAACACGATCTGGCTGTCCGCCATGCCGGCGCTGTGGCGGATGCGATCATCGAGCACCTTCGACAGTGAAGCGGACCTGCAGGTCCGCGGCTACGGCTCGTGTAGCACCGTGCGCAGCCAGCCGCTGAGGTCGGCGATCGACGTCATCTCGGGCACAGTGTCGGCATCCGGACCGCAGGCGATGAGCGGCACCGGGTTGCGGGTGTGCTGCGTGTGCCACGGCTCTTCGGCGTTGCCGTGATCGGAACAGATCACCAGCGTCGAGTCGGGCGAGGCGTGACGGAAGCCGGCGACGAACGCGTCGAGTTCGTGCAGCGCAGCCGGTACGCGCGCGGGCTCGCGGTGGCCGGCGTAGTCGAGCATGAAGTACTCGAGCACCGTCAGATCATGCTGCTCGGTGGCGGCGGCGAAGGCCTCGGCAGCGGCGAGCGGGTCGGGCCAGCTACCAGGACGATGGGCGCGCGGGTCAGTGGAGAGCAGCAGTGCCTGACCGGCGGCGCGTGCCGCATACGCAAACGCCGACATCATGTTGCGCCGTGCACCGAGCACGCGCTCGAGATACTCGGACCGATAGCCGTTCGCATGAAGGACCCGCAACCCGCGCCTGGCTGGCCCACACGGGCAGTGAGGCTCATCGTGCAGCAGCGCCTGCATGCGGCTGCCGGGATGCGGCCCCTGATGGTGACCGAGCACCCTCGCGCCGTTCACACCGGTCAGCAGCGTCGTCTGTCCGGTGGCCGACTGCGGCAGCCCGTCGATGCCGAGTGTAGCGTCGAGCACGCGATAGGCCGCGCCATCCCGACTGTGCGGCACCACGGCGAAGTTGCCGGTCAACTCCGACAGCGTCGGCAACGACGTCGTGCGCAGCGGACTGCGCGGATCGGCCGACAGGCCCAGACCGTCGACGAAGAGAAACGCAATCGGCACAGTGCTCACTCTATACGGCTCGGCCGTGCGTCTGGGCGCGCGCCGTCCTTGCCGTGGCATGCTCAGTGACGGAGCGCCGTGTGTCGACCCCTGCGAAGGACGGAATCAAGAACTACATGACGCCTGCCGGCTTTCGGCGGCTGAACGACGAGCTGGCGCAGCTGTGGAAGGTGGAGCGGCCGGCAATGGTCGCCACCGTGTCGTGGGCGGCCGGCAATGGCGATCGCTCCGAGAACGGCGACTACATCTACGGCAAGAAGCGCTTGCGCGAGATCGATCGCCGCATCCGCTACCTGTCGAAGTGCCTCGACAGCGCCGTGGTGGTGGACAACTCGCAGCGGGCGCCCGACCGCGTGTTCTTCGGAGCGACGGTGACCTTCACCAATGAAGCCGGCGACGAACGCACCATCACCATTGTCGGCACTGATGAACTCGACTCGGGTGGCGAGCGGGTGTCGTGGCGTTCGCCGCTGGCCACGGCGCTGCTGAAGGCGAAGGTGGGCGACGCAGTGACAGTGCGGACACCGCGCGGACCGGAGCGGATCGAGGTGGAGGCGATCCGCTACGACTAGTCAGGGTCGGCTTGCCGTAGGGTCCGACTTCAGCCGGACCTTCTGAAGCAGGTCAGCGCGTGATCGTCGACGATGCCCACGGCCTGCATCCAGGCATAGACGATGGTGGGACCGACGAACTTGAACCCGCGGCGCTTCAGCTCCTTCGCGATCGTGCGTGAGAGGTCCGTCTCGGCCGGCACCGATTGGCCGTCGCCCTGCAGCACACGGCCGCTGGTGAACGACCAGGCGAACGCCGCGAAGTCGTCGCCACCGTCGCGCATCGCGCAGAAGATGCGCGCTCCCGCAATCGTCGCCTCGATCTTGGCGCGCGCCCGGATGATGCCGGCGTTACCCATCAGGGCTTCAACCTCGCGGTCGCCGAAGCGCGGCGACCACGTCAGGATCGAAACCCTTGAATGCAACGCGAAACGCCTCGCGCTTGCGCAGCACGATCGACCAGGACAGACCGGCCTGGAAACCTTCGAGCATCAGCATCTCCCATAGTGTGCGGCTGTCGCGGAGCGGCACGCCCCACTCGGTGTCGTGATAGGCCTGCATCAGCGGGTCGCTCCCAGCCCAGGCACATCGCACGTCTCTTCTGGTCATTGTCGCGGTCTGTCCTTCTGTGTAGCGCTCGAGTCAGTTCGTCGCAGCAAGAGCCACGCGCACGTCACGCATCAGGCTTCATTGCCACCCCATCAGTTCAGCGGTAGGCGGGATGCGAGGGGCGCTGTCCGTGCCATACTGATGCGCTCGCCTCGATTGAATCGCAACCAGTGCTGCCGCACGACTGCCGCCCCTGATGCCCAGGTCTGGAGCCGGGGCGAGCCGTGCCCATGGCAGCAACGCACCCGGGCTCGGCCGGAGGGCTGATGAAATTTGTGTGTGTGCTTGCTTGCCTCCTGCTGTCGTACACCGCGAGCGGACGGGCACAGGACCTGCCCAATACGCCGGCGGCGCAGCCGGATGGACCACGCGCAAGCGTTCGTGGCTTCACCGATATCAACGTCGCCCAGACCGACGACGAGAACTCAGCGGACGGATTCACCCTGGGTCAATTCGCCGGACAGCTATCCGCCTCGCTCGGCGCCAAGGTGCACTTCTTCGCCGAGACGAGCGTTACGGCACGCACCACGGCATTCGCGTTCGAGGTGGAGCGTGCGATCCTGCGCTACGACTACAACGATCATTTCAAGCTCTCGGTCGGACGCTACCACACGCCGGTCAACTACTGGAACACCGCGTTCCATCACGGTCTGTGGCTCCAGACGACCGCCGCCAGGCCAGACATGATCCAGACCGGCGGGAACTTCCAGCCGGTCCACTTCGTCGGGTTGCTCGCGGAAGGCACCGTAGGTCCGCCGACAATCGGCTTCGGCTACAACGCCGGGGTCGGCAACGGGCGTGGCGCCGTGATTGGCCGCGCCGGTGATGCGGGCGACGTGAATCGCGATCGCGCCTGGCTGGTAAAGCTGTTCGCCCGTCCGGCATCACTCTACGGTGTGGAACTGGGCGGAGCGGCCTATCACGACGTGGCGGCCATCGAAGGCACCGCGGGGTTTCCGGAGCTCATCACGTCGGCCTACGCAGCGATCACCTCGGAAACCCCTGAGGTGATCGCCGAGTTCGCCAACGTGCGTCATCACGACAGGGCGACTGGCGCCGACTTCAACAGCCAGGCGTTCTATTTGCAAGCTGCCGTTCGACTGGTTCACGCGCCCTCATTCAAGCCGTACGCACGGTTCGAGAAGATGCTCGGCGAGATCAACGAACCGGTCTTCGGCGATGTCTCGAGTTCCACGGGCACACTCGGACTTCGGTACGAACTGGCCGATGCCGCCGCGCTGAAAGGTGAATACCGCCACATCCGGCGCCCGGATCGAACGGTCGTGAACGGCGTCTACCTGCAGGCTGCGCTCACCTTCTAGGACTTACCATGCACAGCTATCGCTTGCGCCGCACCGCGCTTCTGGCGCTCATTCTCGCTGCCGCGATCGGCCTTGGGTCGCCGCTGGCGGCCCAGACGAAGGCGGGCGATCTCGCCATCGTTGTCCACCCATCGACGCCGGTCGCCGAGCTCTCGTTCGCGGAACTGCGGCAGGTGTTCCTCGGCGAGCGCCAGTACTGGAACGCCAATGTTCCGGTCGTGCTCTTGATCCGGGCGCCGACATCGAATGAGCGCAATGCGGTGCTGAACGTCATCTACCAGATGCGGGAACCGCAGTTCAAGCAGTACTGGATCGCCAAGATCTTCCGCGCCGAGATGACCTCCACGCCGAAGGTCGTCTACTCGAACGAGTCGGCGAACCAGTTGGTGTCGTCGATTCCAGGCACGATCGCGTTCATGTCCGCAAGTGACGTGAAGCCCGGGATCAAGGTGCTGAAGATCGATGGGCACCTGCCGGGCGAGCCCGGCTACCGCCTGCATCTGACGGGCAAGTGACGATTCGCCGTCGTCTGTCCTCGGCGTTTCTCGTCGTGCTTGTGCTGTTCGCCGCCAACGAAGCCATCCAGATGTGGAGCGCCGGCCTTCGAGCGCGGACGATGGCGATGGTGAGCGGGTCGCTGAAGCGCGAGCTCCTGATGTCGGCGGTGCAGGCGCGCGTCTCCGACCTGCACAAGCAGATGGCGGTCATGAGCCAGCTCGAGCCCGACCTGGCGCCGGCCCCCGGCGCTCACCAGACGGTCGAGGCCGACATCGCCCTGGCCGGAGCCGACATCAGCGCGCTCGCGGCCATCAGTGAGGCGGCCGATCAGGCCGCCATGCGGGAACTCGAACAGACCTACTCCCAACTTGCGGAGGCGTGGCGCGGCTTCTACGGAACACTCGGGCTCGACCCCGGGCGAGCCCTCGGCTTCCAGGTGCAGGCCGAGCCGCTGGGGCGCCGCGTCGCGATACAGCTGCTGCCCGCGCTGCAGGCGCAGCAGGCGCGGCGCGTCGAGGAGGCTGAAGCGGAGTTCGAGGCGGTAGCGCGCCTGACTCAGCGCGTCAGCCTCGCGATTTTTGGCGGCTCCATGCTCATTGCGGTCGGCGTCGCGTGGCTGCTCAGCCGCTACATCTCGAACCGGCTTGGCGACTTGAAACTGGGCGCGGCGATGATCGGCTCGATGAATCTGGACCACCGCATAGCCATCGAGTCGAAGGACGAACTGGCAAGCGTCGCCGAGTCGTTCAACGACATGGCGACAAACCTGGCAGAGGCGCGCCACGAACTGACCGCAGCCAACCAGCAGCTCATCGCGCGTCACGCTGAAGTGGAACAGCAGCGGCAACGGTCCGACGCGCTGCTCCGCAACATCCTACCCGCGCAGATTGCGAGGGAGCTCGCGACACGTGGCGAGGTGGCGCCGAAGTACTACCAGGACGTGACCATCCTGTTCACCGACTTCGTCGGCTTCACGCTGGCGACCGAAAAGCTGGCCGCTGACGAGGTCGTCTCGGTGCTGCACGACTACTTCAAGGCCTTCGACGACATCGCCGAGCGGTACGGCCTCGAGAAGCTGAAGACGATCGGCGACAGCTACTTCTGTGCCGGCGGACTGCCCGAGCGCAATTCCTCGCACCCGGTCGACGCCACGCTCGCGGCCTTCGAGATGATCCGCGTCGTCCAGGAACGCGTCCTGCCTGATGGCTCGCGATGGAGCGTGCGCGTTGGCGTTCACACCGGCCCGGTTGTCGCCGGGGTCGTCGGCTCGCAAAAGTTTGCCTTCGATGTGTGGGGCGACACGGTGAACCGCGCCTCGCGCCTCGAGAGTTCCGGTGCACCAAATCGCATCAACATCTCGTCGGCTGTCCAGCGACGCATCAAGGACTTCTTCGAGACCGAGTCGCGGGGGCTCGTCACCACGAAGGACCGGCAGGACCTCGAGATGTTCTCCGTCACCGGACTGCTGCCGAGTCTCGTCACTGATGGTGCCGTGCCACCGCCACGATTGGTGACCAGGTACCGCAACTACTTCGAGCGGGAGCTCCGATCCTTCCCGGCATTTCTGCTGGTTGACGCGGCCGGCGACGGGCTCTCCGCCACGCCAGACCAGGTGTAAGACAGAGAGACACCCAGAGAGCGCACCACCGCGGCGGTCAGTAGCCGATGCGCACCCCGCCGTTCACCGCACGCCCGTCGACCGGCGCCCAGGCATCGACGGTCCAGCGGCCGTCCGCCCCTGGCGCAGGGCGCAGCAGCGAGTTCCAACGGGTCTGCCGCACGTTCGTCAGGTTCTCGCCATTGACGAACAGGCGAACTCCGGCGACGCGGCGCTCGACCAGCAGGCCGACCACCAGATACGGACGTGAGACGTCACGGTAGGGGTTCTCGTCCAGACGCTGCCGGCCGGTGTAGTACAGCTCGAGGCCGACACGCCCGGCATCGTCCGCTTCCCACATGCCGACGAGCCCCGCGCTGTGCCGCGGCGTCAGCGGCGCGTCCTGCCGCGCCGCACCGCTGCCCTCGCGCGACCGCACGAACGCGTAGTTCGCAGTCGCCACATACGCGCCTCGCCGCCAGGTGCCGAGCAGTTCCATTCCGCTGTTGGTCGCGGCCGCCGCCTGATTGACGAGCGTGTACGACGTCCCGCGCTCCACCTGCAGGGGATCGACGATGCGCGATCCGAACAGCGTGGCGGTAACGGCGCTCCGACCGAAGGCGCGTGTCAGGTCGAACGAGGCGCTGGTGCCGCGCTCGGCGGCCAGAGGCAGCGGCACGGTCAGACGGCTGAGGCCCGCCGCTTCGGTCTCCTCGGTGAGCGGCGTCGACGGGAAGAACCCGCCGCCCACTGAGGCACGGCTCGTCCAGTCGCCCCGGCGCAGCAACGCGGACAGGCGCGGACTGACGAAGCTGCCGTACTCGCTGTGCGCATCGACGCGGCCGCCCGCCGACAGGGCGAGCCACGACGCAGGCTGCAGGTCGATCTGTGCGAACACGCCGGGCACATCGAAGGTGTAAGCGAACCGCCGCACATCACGCGGGTCGAAGACGTCGCGCTCGTACGCCAGACCCGCCACCCAGGTGGACGACCCGACCATGCCACGCAGCGCCACCTCGCCGAAGATGTTCGTGTGCCGGTCGCGCTCGACGCTGGTGCCGAAGGTGTGGCCGTGCTGCTGCCATGTCGCCGACCCGCGTGCGGTCAGCACGAACTGCCTGGCGACCAGCGTCTGCGCGGTGCCGCCGACGTCGTAGCGCCGGGTCTCGAGCGCCTCCCGGTACGCGGCGCCCGCAGCGGGAAGCACGCGGCCCTCCAGCGTTCCGCCGGTGCGGTCCTCCCAGGTCAGGCCAGCGGTGAGAAACGCCGAGCGTCCGCTGCCGCCGTCCCAGAAGGCACGCGGCCTGACGATGGCGCGACGATATCCGGCGACGTCCGCCCAGCCGTCATCATCGCGATCGTTCTGCACCTGTCCGTGCCCGCCCGCAAGCAGAGATGAACTCCACCCTTCGTGCGTCGCGGACGAGAGGAACATGACAGCGTCGGTGGCGCCGAGTGTCGAGACGTTGAAGAGCGCGTCGTACGACGGCTCGCCGCGCGGTCGCCGCGAGAGCAGGTTCACCACGCCGCCCATTGCCCCCGAACCGTAGAACGCCGACGCCACGCCCTTGATCACCTCGACCTGGCCGAGGTCCATTGGCGGAATCTGCAGCAGACCAAGGCCGCCGACCTGCTGCCCGAAGAGCGGCAGGCCGTCGATCAGGAAGCGGGTGTAGCGTCCCTTCATGCCCTGCACGCGGATGCTGGCGGCGCCGATCGACGGCGAGGTGGCCTGCACCCGCAGGCCGCCCATTTCGTTGAGCATCATCACGATGTCGCCAGGCGTCATCAGCATCTTCTCTTCGATCTCGTCGCGGCCGAGCACCTCGACGCGTGTCGGCTGATCTTCGAGACGCCGGCCGGTGCGGGTCGAGGCCACAACCACAACCTCCTCTTCGACGGTCGGCGCGGGCACCAGTTCGACGGTCACCGTGGTGCTGGCCCCCGCTTCGACCGTGACCTCCGCGTCAGCGTCGAGGAAGCCGGTCTTCGACACGGAGATCCGCAACTGGCCAGCGGCAGGACTGAGCAGCAGGGCACCGCCGTCGTCCGTTATGGCGGTGAGATCGCCGGCGACGACGGTTGCGTCGGGTACTGGCACTCCGCCGCTCGTCACCGTGACGCGCAGACGGGCGGTCCCGTCCTGCGCGACCCCGGGCGACGATCCGACCAGCAGCAACACGGCGACCATCAGCACGCCACGCATGCTAACGGCCAGCAATCCAGATCGACTCCGCATGCTTCATTGTGACCGATGCCGCGCCAGCCTGACGTGATCAGCCGTCGACGCCGTTGATCACGGCGAGCAGCGCCTCGAGTGCCACGGGCTTGGCGAAGTGCGCATCGAAGCCGGCCTCGCGCGTGCGCTGGTGGTCGGACATCTGCCCGTAGCCGCTCACAGCGACAACCTGGATGCGCTCGCTGGGGGACTGGTGGCGGAGGCGTTTCGCCAGCTCGAAGCCGTCCATGTGGGGCAGACCGGAGATCGAGCAGCGCCACTTCCGGCTTGAAGTCTGCGGCAGCAGCCAGCGCTTCCAACCCGTCGTAAGCCACGTGCGTGAGGTGCCCGGACAGTTCGAGCGCGGCAGCCAGGGAGTCGGCCGCATCAACGTTGTCGTCGACGACCAGTACCCGGCGTGCAACCGGCGGCGCCGCGGCCTCGACCTGCGCCTCTGACAGCTCGCCGGCGTCCACGGGCGCAAGCACCAGGCGGACGACGAACTCGCTGCCCCGCCCTTCGCCGTCGCTGCTGGCGGTGACGGTGCCCTGGTGCGCCGCGGCGATGGTCTTGACGATGGCCAGCCCGAGGCCGAGCCCGCCAGACTTGCGGTCGAAGGACTGCGGCGCCTGCGTGAACGGCTCGAACACTGTGCGCAGGAACTTCTGGCTCATCCCGATGCCGTTGTCGTGGACGCGAATCTCGACATGGGTGGCGTCGCTGCTCACCGCGACGCCGATGCGGCCGCCGGATGGCGTGTACTTCGCGGCGTTCGTCAACAGGTTCACCACCAACTGCGTCAGGCGCGTCGCGTCGCCGTAGACGACGAGGCGCTCCGGCAATTGCACGGTAACGGCGTGCCGGGACTGGGCGAGGAGGTCGGCCACCGACTCGAGTGCGTGACGGACCACCACCACGACATCGGTCGGATCGCGGCGGATCTCGACCTTTCCGCGCAGGAAGCGCGACACATCGAGGAGGTCGTCGACGAGGCGCGACAGGTGCGTGGCCTGGCGGCTGATGACGGCGCGCTCGCGCAGGAATGCGTCGCCGCCTTTCAGCTCCATCAGCTTCAGCGCGGTCACGATTGGTGCAAGCGGGTTCCTCAGCTCGTGCCCCAGCATGGCGATGAACGCGTTGCGGCGGCGGTCGGCATCGAGCAGTGCCTGCTCGGCGTTCTTGCGAGCGGTGATGTCGATGGACGAGCCGATGAGCCCGATGACACGGCCGTCGCCGTCGCGAAACGGCGCCTTTGTGGACAACCACACGGCACGGCGGCCATCCGGATAGCTGACAGCCTCTTCGAGCGACTCGGCATTGCCGCTGTCCATGATGCGGCGGTCAGTGGCCATGATGGCAACGGCCTGGTCCTTGTGCTCCAACGCCTCCAGGTCTGTCTTTCCGAGATACTCCTCGGGTGGCTTGCCCAGCAGTTCGCTGACACCGCGATTGGCCACCAGCATCTTCCCGTCGCGGTCCTTGGCGTAGACCACGCCTGGGACCGCGTCGACAAATGCCAGCAGCAGCTGGGTCGCGCGGTCGCGCTCGGCCTCGAGGGCGCGGCGGCCCTGCACGTCGATCAGCACGCCCGGAAATCGCAACGGAGTGCCGTCCGCGGCGAGGTCGACGCGGCCATTGGCCTGCACCCACCGGTAAACTGCATCGAGCCCCCGCACCCGGTACTCGTGGCTGTAGGGTCCCCCGCGGACGACGGCGTCCGCGATTGCCTGTCGCAGCCCAGCGAGGTCGTCGGGGTGCACCGTGGCGATCACCGTCTCCAGGGAGAGGCCCGTGCGGCCTAGTGCCGGGTCGATCCCGAAGTACTCGGCAAACCGCTCGTCCACCGTAATGCGATCGCGCTGGAGATCCGATTCCCAGGTGCCCACAATGGCGCCGGCGGCAAGAGCGAGCTGGACCCGCTCGGCGGCCAGTTGGGCCTCGGCATTGGCCTGCGCCAGGGCTTCCTGGGCTGCTTGCGCCGCCTCGAACAGGCGCGCACGCTCCAGGGACTGCGCGCACTGTTCCGCCACCGCTCGCAGGTAGGCGTCGTCCTCCTCGTCGAACCGCTGCGGAACTGGATAGATGAAGCTGAGCACGCCAGCCGCCCTGCCGCCGATGAACAGCGGCAACGTCGCCTCCGCTTCGATCCCGAGTGCTTCGGCGACGGCCACGAAACGCGGGTCGGCGGCGACGTACTCGGCCCGCGTGCGGCTGTAGCACGGTTGGCCACTCGCCAGCGCACGACTGGCCGGCAGTTGCGGCTCTCGCGCGTAGCGCTGCCACTCGGAGGCGATGTGCGGGCTGATTCCGGGCCCAGCCACCATTTCGAACGTGCCCCCTTCTTCGACGAGGAACGCTGCGGCGCCACCGCTGGCACCGAGCGCCCTTCCCCCGAGGGTCACCGCCGCCTCGATTACGTCCCGGGTTCGCACGGCGCGGGCCAAGGCGACCGTCAGGCTCTGCAGTTGCTCGTGGTGCAGGTTGTTCGAACGTTCCGCAGTGATGTCGCGAAGGAAGCCGAGTATGCGGACGAGCGTGTGCGCGCCGGACACTCCGGGCTCGCCGAAGACGATGCGCGCTCGGGCCCGCACCCAGCGCAGGGTCTGGTCGGGGCGGATGATCCGGTACTCGATGACGACTTGTCCCGAGGCGTCGGGCGCTCGCGACGAGGTGACCACCAGATCAAGGCGGGGACGATCGGCCGGGTGGACGAGCGCAAACAGGTCGGCAACCCTTCCACCCTCGTCCGGCGCGAGCCCCAGAATTTCGCGGCAGCGCTGCGAGATGCGACTGCTTCCGGTCTGCAGATCGAGGTCGAACAGGCCGATTCTGGTCGCGTCGATCACCATCTCGACAGTAGTTGGATCGAGTTCCGGCGGCCGTCCTGATTCGGCGTGCGACGCGATGCCCACGGTGGTGACGACTGAGCAAAAGAAGATCCGTTCGCCAGCGCCGACGGCCAAACTGCGGCGTCAATCATGGGAAGGCGGAGTGGGCGTCTCGCTGCTGTCGAGCTCCGAACTGAGGCCGGCGTCGCCGCCCAGTTGTTCACGCAGTTCCCAGGCGTTCTCGATGGCTGCACCGCTGGCGGTGTTGTCGAACACGCACCACGTCTCGCGCGCAGGCGAGGCGCGCATCACGGTATCCGCCAGCCTCGCGATGTCGCTGATTGCATATCGCGACCAGTAGGTGCGTGGCGACCCGTGCAGGCGGAAGTAGGCGAGCTGCGGCCACCCACCGGGGGTGATGGCGGTTGGCACAGGTGCAGGATTGGCCGCGACGCGTGCGACAGCATGCTCGTCGAGTGCGGCGTCCGCCAAGGGCGAGAACCAGCTCGCGTGCCGCGGTTCGCAGACCAGTGGTCCGGCGTAGCGTGTGCGCACCAGGGCAAGAAACGGTACCGCCACTCCGGCATCGAACGCCAGCGAGGGCGGCAACTGCACCAGCAGCGGACCACGCGTGTCGCCGAGGCCGTCAGTCTGCGCGAGGAACGTCGCGAACGGCTCCTCGCAGTTGGCCAGCTTCAGCACGTGCGTGATCGCCTTCGGCACCTTGACGGCGAAGCGGAAGTCCGCAGGCGTACTGTCTCGCCACCTGGCGTATGTGGCCGCGGTGTGCGGCCGATGAAAGGAGGAATTGATCTCCGCGCACCGGAAGCGGCGCGCGTAGCGCTGGAGGTGCGTGCCCTCGGGCTCGAAGTGCGCGGATGACGCCCGCGGAATGGACCAGCCGGCGGTTCCGATCCGGATGTCGGCTGCAGCAGTCATTCGCCATTGTGCCCGATGTTCGAGCTCGCATCCGACCCGTGCGCGCAGAATAGGCCGAGCCGACGTGCACGGGAGATCGTGATGATGAATCGCCGGGCGAACCTGCTGCCGGCCGACCCTCGCGCGCGCCAGGCGGTGCTCGACACCGCGAACAGCCGCATCCGCTACGCGCGCCTCATGGGTTTGAAGGAAGGGACGGTGCGGGGCGTGGGTTTCAGCAGCCTGGCCATCTTCCGGCCTGGCACCATCGCCGGCAACGCGCACACACCGCGAATGGCTGGGGCGTTTCATCCCCGGAGCATCGGGACCATCGGTCAGGACGACCTCGCAGGTGCGTTCGTCGCACATTCGCGAGCGGATCAGTGGCTGGCGAGGTTGTGGATCTCGACAATGCGGCGATGCGACGCGCTGCGCGCCACGCAATCCCGCGCCGGTGAGTCCGGCCGCGCACTGCCAGCGCGGGAACGACTGGCGCGCAACCTTGGGCTGAGTCTTGCTACTGCTTCCGCGGAGGCACTGTGGCAGGACGGACCACACAGGCAGTCACGCTGGCCTGTGCACTGATGGTGACGACGACGTTCAGCACAGCGGGCGCGGCGCGCGAAGAGCTGACACAACCTGAGCGCGACCGTATTTTGCGGCGAGCCCAGGTCTGGTTGCCGCCGGCACCCGCGGTGGCAGAGCTCGGCCGCAACCCTGACGGCAACGACGGATTCGCGGCGGACGCGACGGTCGAGTGCCGTTTCCAGCCGAACGGAGTCGGCGGCAGCACGCCGAAGTTCGATTGCCTTCTCGCCGATGGCGACGACGTGAAGGTGAAGTATGGCCGTGACAACCCGGAGGTGTTCTCCGAGGTGATCGCCAGCCGCCTGCTCGCCAGCCTCGGCTTCCCGACCGACCGCATGTACACGGTAGAGCGTGTGCGCTGCCTCGGCTGCCCAGCCGATCCGTTCAAGGCGCTGCAGTGCCTCAACGAGAAGCCACGGGCCGCCTGCTTCCCTGACATCGACTACAGCCGCGTGGAGGTGTTCGAGGATGCGGTCATCGAGCGTCCGCTGAAGGGGCGCCGGGTGGAAACAGCGCGCGAACGAGGGTGGAGTTGGGAGGAACTGGGAACCCTCGATCCGGCCGTCGGTGGAGCCCCGCGCGCCCACGTGGATGCGCTGCGGCTGATGGCTGTCTATCTTGGGCACTGGGACAACAAGCCGAAGAACCAGCGGCTGGTCTGCCTCGATGACAGCAAGGATGGCCCGTGTGAACGGCCACTTGCGATGGTTCAGGATCTGGGCGACGCGTTCGGCCCATTCAAGCTCGATCTCGACGGCTGGCGGCAGTTCCCCGTGTGGGTCGATGCGGCGAGTTGCCGCGTGTCGATGCGCAGCCTGCCGTATGGAGGCTCGAGCTTCCCGAATGCCACCATCTCGGAGGAGGGTCGGGCGTTCCTCGCCGAACGACTGCGCGGGCTGACCAGGGCCGACCTGCGCGCGCTGGTCCAGGGTGCGCGACTCGATCGCTATCGCCCATTGAAAGGCCGGGCCGCTTCGCTCGACGAGTGGGCCGACGCAATGTATGCGAAGGTGCGCGCGATCGTCGATCGTGCGCCGTGCCAGCCGAGGTGATGGCGCCACAGGCATCGCCGATGATGGCGAGTCTCTTGCGATGTCAGTGGGCCTGTGAGGAGGAACTGATGAAGAGGATTGCATACGTGGTGATCGCAACCGCGACCGCAACAACGCTCGCATGCGGCGGAGGCAACAACTCGGCAGACAACGGCTCTGACCGCGGCGCAATGTCCGATACCACTTCGAGCGGGAATATGACACAGGGGTCAGCAGCTGGAAGCCAGGCGGGAGGTCCAGGGGCGCCCGCGACGCTGACCGGCTGCGTGCTCGCCGGCGGCGAGGCCGGCAGCTATGTTCTGCAACTCGCTGACACCGGCAACGCGAGCAGTGGCAGCAGCGGCGCCACCGGCAGCAGCGGCGGCTCGTCGTCCTCAGGCGCAGGCAACTGGGCACCCGGACAGACGTACCGCCTGGTGGCCGGGAACGGTGAGGATTTCGGACAGCACCTGAACAAGAAGGTGTCAGTGAACGGCTACGTCCAAAGCCTCAGCTCCGCCCCGCCGGTCGGCACGGCCGGTTCCCAGAGTGGGGCGTCGGCCGCAGCGAACGCCGGTGACGTAGGGGCTATTCGCGCCGAATCGATCCGCACGGTAGCGGAGCGCTGCCAGTAGCGAACGAGCGAACGGCTTCCGGCTGGCGGCCCGCGCCGGCCGGAAGCTGAGGTGTGCAATCGATGCGCGGACTGTTCAACTCGTTCCTCGGCTACTTCCTGACGGCCCCCGGTCTCGTCCTGCTGGCGGCCCTCGACTCGTCGGTCATTTTCTTCCTGCCACTCGGGGTGGACTTCGGCGTCATCGTCCTGGCCGCTCGCAAGCCGGATCTGTTCTGGCTCTACGCACTGCTTGCCACCGCGGGGTCGGTGCTGGGCGCGGCGGTCACGTTCTGGATCGGGCGGAAAGTGGGTGAAGAAGGGCTGGCCAGGTTCGTCACGCCGTCCAGGCTCGAGCGGATCAAGCGTCGAATCGGCGACGGTGCGGCTGTGAGCATTGCAGCACTAGGCGTTATACCTCCGCCATTTCCCTTCACAGCCTTCGTGCTCGCCAGTGGCGCCGGCCAGGTCAATCCGCGGGTGTTTCTGGGGGCGCTGGCTGGTGTCCGAGCCGTGCGCTTCGTTGCCGAGGCCGCGCTCGCCGCGTACCACGGCCGCGCCGTCCTTGCCTTCATGCAGTCGCGGACATTCACCTTCGTCGTCGTTGGGCTGGCAATTCTCGCGGTGATCGGCACCATCGTCTCTGCGGTCGCGCTCTACCGCAGTACGCGTCGATCGAAGGCCTGACCCGACCCATCCGGACACACGGTGGTACTGCGCGGCGTCGGGCTTGCTATCCATACGGTGTGGCCGAGCCGCTCGACAACAACCACCTCATCGCCTCGTTGCTGCGCGACCTTGCGTCGGTGCAACCCTCCACCCAGCGCCAGTGGGGCTACAAGCGCGCCGCCGCAGCCCTCCTCGATCTCGAAGAACCGATTGAGCAGTACCTCCAGAACGATGGGACGTTGCGGAAGATCGCGAACATCGGTCCCTCGTCAACGCGGATCATCCTCGAGGTGCTGCGCACCGGATCATCGGCCACGGTGGACGCGGCGGTCGCAGCAAGCCCGCAGATCGAACAGGTCGAGCGTGCGCGCGGCTTGCGCGAGCACTTCCTGAGCCGCGCACAGGTGGTGGCGGCGCTCGCGAATCGCGCGCTTCGCGGCCCGCTACGACAGGACTACCGCGGCGACCTGCAGATGCACTCCACCTGGAGCGACGGCTCGGAGTCGCTTGACGCGCTTGTGGATGGGTGCCTGGAGCGCGGCTATCAGTACCGCGCCATTACCGACCATTCCTACGGGCTGCCCGTCGCGCACGGCGTGTCGATGGCCGACCTCCGCCGGCAGCACCGCGAGATCGATGCGCTGAACCACGCGCACGAGGGCCGATTCCGGATGCTCAAGGGGATCGAGGCGAACATCACGGCAGACGGCCAGGTGGACATGACACTCGACGAGCGGCGCTCGCTCGAGATCGTGGTGGCCTCGCCGCATTCGGCGCTGCGGGTAGCCCGGGACCAGACCTCGCGGATGGTCACAGCGGTCAGCCAGCCGGCGGTGCACATCCTCGGTCATCCGCGCGGACGCATGTTCTCGTCGCGCCCAGGCGTCACGGCGGACTGGGACGCCGTGTTCGAGGCGGCTGCAGCGTCGGGGGTTGCGATCGAGATTCGATGGCGATCCTTCACGGCAGGACGTCGACTTCGCCCTCGCCCGACGCGCGGTTGCGGCCGGGTGCCTCCTTGCGCTGGACAGCGACGCGCACTCGCCAGCACAGCTCGACTACGCCGACGTCGCCATCGCACATGCGCGGCTCGCGTCGGTGCCCACGGCGCGGGTGATCAACACCTGGCCGCTCGAGACCCTGCTGGCGTGGGCTCGGGAGCGATCCGCCGGATGAGATGTGCGCGAACTCCTGCCTCGGCGCGCGTGTGAATAAAGCCTGTGACGGAGCCAACGAGCAGGGTAAGCTACCGCTCCCCTTGTCCACATTATTCCTACGACACCCGTCCACGGCGCGGCGGCGGCGCGTCTGACTATCCGGCGCGAGTGGCGTGTGGCGGCGATCGCCCTCACCGTCCGCGTGCTCGCATACGCAGTAGCGCTCGCGGGAACCACGCTGCTGCCCCTGTACCGACCGCAGCAGTTCAGCGTGCTCCCGCGACCGAACCCGTTCTGGGACGTGTTCGCACGCTTCGATTCGGGCTGGTATTTCGGCATTGCCCGGTACGGCTACGAGTTCGTCGAAGGGGGACGCAGCAACCTGGCCTTCTTCCCGGTCTACCCGATGCTGATGCGGTATGGCGGGCTGGGGCTGGGCGGCGGGCGGTTCAACGTGTACCTGGCCGGGGTGATTGTGTCGTGGCTCGCCTTCGTCGCGGCCAGCGTGCTCCTGTACCGCCTGGCCCGTGAGTACGTCTCCGAGCCGCAGGCACAGCGGGCAGCGCTGCTGCTGATGCTATTTCCCTTCGCGTTCTTCTACGGCGTTGTCTACACCGAGGCGGTGTTCCTGCTGTGTTCCGTCGGCGCGTTTCTCAGCATGCGGCAGGGGCGGTGGCTGCTCGGCGGGCTCGCCGGCGCCGCGCTCACCGCCACGCGCGTCAACGGCATCGTCGCCTGGCCGGCCCTCGCGTTCGCGGCGTTCGAGCGCGTGCGGCACAAGCCCGAAGAGCGGACCGCGGCGATCGTCGGCGTGCTGCTCGTTCCCATGGGGCTTGTGGCCTACTCCGCGTTTACCTACGCGTCCAGTGGTTCGCCCATCGAATGGATGCACAGCATCCAACGATGGGACTACCATCCGGGCGGCTACCCCTGGACGCCGTTCGTGAACCTGTTCGTGCCGCTGTTGAAGTCGCCGTACGGATTCCTGCTGCAGAACCCGCAGGCGCGGTACGATCTGCTGAACGGCCTGGCGGCCCTGTTCGCTGTCCTTCTCCTGCCGCGGGTCGTGCGCACACTCGGATGGAGCTACGCCATCCTGATTCTCGGCAACCTGTGGCTGCCCCTGTCATCAGGGGTCTTCGAAGGGCTCGGTCGTTATGTGGCCGTGCTGTTCCCGCTGTTCATCGCGCTGTCCACCGTCGAGTCGCGCATGCTTCGCACAGCGATCTACGCTGCGTTCTGTGTGCTCTTCGTGGTGTGCTGCGTGCTTTTCACCAACCTGCACCCGATCTTCTAGAAGACTCCGCGTTCAGAACCTGACGCCGACCTTCGCAATGGCGGCGTTGAGCCACGCGAAGGTGTACACGCTTGTGACGTCGGCGCCGCCGTCCACCGTGCGAGACCCGGCAGAGAGCGTCATGTTCGGGACCGGGCGGTCGTTCACCGTCGCGGCGAAGTCGAAGGCGCGGCCCTGGGGAGCGGCCGTTCCGTCCGTTCGAGCCCGAGGTGCCACCTCTCGCTCAGTCGGGCATCTCCGGAGATATGGCCCAGCGGGACGAAGCCGACGTCCGTGTTCTCCGCCGAAACACCCGGTTGCGACAGCACAACGCGCGCATCGCGCACCAAGCCGGTGAACCCCACACGCCAGGTCCGCGGGTCGCCTCGCCGTATGGACCGACCCGGTATCCGACGCCGGCTTCCCATTCCCACTGCCGCAACTCTCGTCATCTTCAGCATCTCTTCTCGAGCACAAATGTGTAAAGAGTTTGTCATCGACATTAACTAGACACATGAGGCCGGACGCAGACGAGGGTTGCCTGCAGAGATGAGATTTTCCGGCGCGGTGCGGAGCGCGCAGGCGTGCGGACCTCACCTCCCCGCTCTTCGAGACATTTTGAGGTCCTCTAGGGCAAACCATTCGCGCCGGTGCCGCGGGCACGCCGAGGCGCCGATAATGGCGCATGGAACTTCTGGCCCTGGTGACACGGTAGGGTATGCATCGTCCACGCTCGAAGATGCCGCTGCCACTGCTCGACACGCATGCCCTGAAGCAGCCCTCCGTGCTCACGGCCGGTGCCCTGATGCGAGAAGTCCGGCGGACCCGCCGCCTGAAGACAGTGCCGGTTCCGCCGGTCTGCGTGCTGGATTTCGATGGAGACCTCTTCGACGGCCTTGTGAACGATGGGAGTGCCCATCCGGTGGCAGGATGGGCCTGCTTTCACACACCGATGGTGGCGGTGCGCCGACACGGCCTGCGCTGCGGCGTGGTGCCGCGCACGATCGGCGGGCCATTTGCCGTGCTCGTCGCGGAGCAGTTGATCGCAGCCGGGGCAAAGGTGGTTGTCGGCCTCACGTCGGCGGGTCGGCTCGCCCCAACCCTGCCCTTGCCGAGCCTGGTGGTCGCCACCGAGGCGATTCGCGACGAGGGCACCTCCTTTCATTACCTGCCGCCGTCGGAGCGCGTCGCGGCGCCCTCCGCGTCGTTGGTCGCCGCGCTGGCTGACAGCCTCGCCGCCGTGGCGGCGGTCACGCCGGGCCTCTTGTGGACGACGGATGCCCCGTATCGGGAGACGGAGGTGCAGGTGCGTCATTGGACGTCGGCCGGCGGCCTCGCCGTCGAAATGCAGGCCGCCTCGCTGTTCGCGTTTGCTCAGACTCGCACTGCCGCCATTGGCGTCGTCGCGATGGTCAGCAACTCCGGCGACCACGCGGGTGAACAGTTCGACACGGGCGGGCACGACTACCGGGTCGCCGTGCTGGACGCCATCATTGCAGGCGCGGCGCGATTCATTCGCGCTGGTCGGCCCCGCGCATCGCGCCGCACCAGCCGATCTCCCGAACGTTGAGGACCTCTTCGATGAACGCTGCGGCCCATTGGCTCTCGAGCCGATGGATATCTGGCACGACCGCGCCGTATTCCACTTTCTCGTCGGGCCCGCTTTCGAACGGCGGGACGCCCGCGCCGATGTTCACACGACACCTTGGGTCGGCACCCAATCGTTTCAGTGCTCCGCGTTCATCAGGTCACGGTGATCCTGCTGGGATACAGTGACCTCTCAACCATTCGCTGAAGGAGTCTGTCGATGCAGAAGATGATGCGTACGCTGTTCACGGCACTCGTGCTGGTCGTGGTCGCTGGTGCCGCGGCCCGGGCCGGCCAGGCCAAATTCGACGTCACGGGCACCTGGGTCTTCGAGGTCACGACAGCTCAGGGCTCAGGGACCCCCACGGTGACCTTGAAGCAGGACGGCGAGACGCTCACCGGCCACTATTCCTCCGGCACGCTCGGCGAAGCCGACCTGACCGGGACGGTCAAGGGCGCTGACATCAGCTTCACGTTCACCGCCGACCTCCAGGGACAGTCCGCGCCGGTGTCGTTCACCGGCACGGTCGAGAGCGACACCGCCATGAAGGGGTCGCTCGACATCGCCAGCATGCTGCCAGGCACGTTCACAGGAAAGAAGAAGTAGGCGCGTGGGCGGCCGGTCGGTGCCGCCTCGAGACCATCGATGGGGCGAGCGACACCGCGACGGTGGCATGGCGACAAACGGGGGCTCGGCCTATTTGATCAGCATCGTCTCCGGGAACTGCGCGTACCACCCGAACCAGAATGCGCGCTGCGCTGACACGCGAGGAGCCTGAACCGAGGGGTCGCGCTCGTTCACGAGTGCATCCTCGGTGACACGCCAGCGCTGGCCGCTGCGATCGGCGAGAGACGAGGCGGCTTTCTGTTCGGGAATCTCCGTCACCGTGCGATAGACCCGATTCGCACCGCCGGCGCTGGTGACCACCGCGTATTGCTGCCCGCCCGCAGTGAATGAGTACACAGGATTCGCACGGAGAAAGCGGGTGTCGATCGCGACCGGGATCTGCGCATTTGATGCGCCGTCTGGCAGCCGAAGCACCATGACTTCCGCTTTATTGGGCAGGCGCCCGTCAGTCCGCGACACCTGAAACATCAGTCGATCGGACCCGAAGTAGTCGCGGTACGCGGCACCTTCAGAGTAGTCGCGATTGTGCCCGGTATCACGCGACAAGACCGATGTCATCGGATGGGTGGTCTTCCATTCCCTCCACGTCGTCGTCACCACCGGACGGGTGCGGAGCACGAGTCCCGAGCCTGCGAGCACGCCCACAACGGGTCGGCCCTCGAAGGTGGACCAGAGCGAGTTCGAGTCTTCGTCGAACATCAGCTTGTTGGATTGATAGAGCAGTCCGCTTGTGCCGAACCGCAGCATCCGACCGCCGAGACGGCTTTCGTATGGGATTACCGTCCCGCACAGCGTGCAATAGACAATCGTCATATCGACCCCGCCAAGGGTATCGATTGCCATTTCGTGCCACGCGAGGATCCGCTTCGGATAGGCGCGCGCCTCGCCATTGATGACGATGCCGAAGACGACGTTGGAGTCGCTCAGGTATGTCGCGTCCGACGCGTTCACCACTCGCGGCGAACGTAACGGAGGAATGCCGTTGACCTTCACACCGCCCCAGTCGATCTGGTCGAGGCGGATGGTGGATTGCACGCCTGCCGGAAAGAACGCGCCCATGCGCGGATCGATCTGAGTGTAGATGACGGCTTTCAGCCTGGCGTATTCCGGATGCGGATCGTACGGCAGGCTCCACATCCACCCGCGCCACGCGTTGAGGTCGCTTCCAAAACGCTTACCGGTCTGCTTCTCGAGGAACGCGAGCAATCGGCGTCGAATCGGTGAACCACGATCCGGCACGTCCGGCAGGAGCCCGAAGGGACGCGCGTCGGCGTCTGCGGCATCGCGGTCCTCGACCGAATCTGGTGCTGGTGTCAGTGGTGCATCACTGGTTCCGCGCGGCGGTCGCATCATGCGCGCCAGATCCACGAACATCGCTGTGTAGGAGTTCTTCCAGCCAGCGGCAATCTCCCGCAGCGCGGCGGCGGACGGTCGCTCGTCCTCCCACGTGGCCTCGACGAACCTGGTGAGCGGCACTGGTGCCACTGGCTGCGCCGACTGCGCGACGACAACGGTCGACGCACAGATCACGGCAAGGAGCGCGAGTCTTGCGGGCACCGCGGTCGCGGTGAAGTGCGCAAGCAAATCACTCATTGCGCGCTCAGGCTAACACACGCTATGCAACAGATGACGGGCAACGTCCGGGATGCGCGGGACGTGTCGCACCCCGCCGCTGCTATAGGCGTCGACGTCTGGGGTGACGCGATGCGGCGCACGCCGGAGCGGACGCGCGAGGTACATCCAGCTGCCCAGGCAGCTCTTCCTCTTCAGCTCAACCCTGTGCAACTCGAGCTGATCATCAGTTGGCGGCCCGGAGCGTCAACCGGGTTCCGATGCAGCGAATCGCGGCTCAAAACAGCCAATAGCCGCCGCATCGAGAAAACATGGTGTCGTGTTCGCTGAATTTAGGGCATGATGAGGAATCGAATGTCTATTTGACATCTAACTTGTCTCTGAATTTGGCAGGATCGAAGCTCGTCGCCACAGAGACCTATCGACTTCATCCAGTAATTGGCCGCTTCCGCAGAAGCGAAACAGCGGCCGTCAGCTTGAGAATGTCCATGCTTACAAGAGCCACGACCGGCGGCGACAAAGTGATTCAGTGCCTCGAACGCGAGGGCGTTGAGGTGGTCTACGGCTACTCCGGCGGCGCCGCAATGCCGATCTTCGATGCGCTGGTCGATTCGAAGATCAAGTTCGTGCTTGTCCGGCACGAACAGGGGGCCACGCACATGGCGGATGGCTACGCCAGAGCTACCGGCAAGCCCGGCGTGGTTCTGGTCACATCAGGACCTGGCGCGACCAACTGCGTGACCGGCCTGCTCACCGCGCTGATGGACTCGGTGCCGATGATCGTGCTGACCGGTCAGACCATCACCTCGATGCTGGGTAAGGACGCGTTCCAGGAAGCGGACGTCACCGGCATCACGTATCCGGTTGTGAAGCACAGCTACCTGGTCAAGGACGCCGATGACATCCCGCGTGTCATGAAAGAGGCGTTTCACATCGCGACGCACGGGCCGCCCCGGACCGGTGCTCATCGACCTGCCGAAGGACATCACTCAGGGCCTGTGCTCGGCGCCGCTGGTCGACACGGTCGACCTGCCGGGCTATCGACATCCCCGGTCGTCCCGACCCTGCGCTGCTGCGCAAGACCGCCAACCTGATGGCAAAGAGCCGCAAGCCGGTGCTCTATGTGGGCCATGGTGCCGTCATCTCGAATGCCGGCGAGGCCATCCTGCAGCTGGCGACGAAGCTGAACGCACCAATCGTCAACACGCTCCTCGGCAAGGGCGCGTGCGCGGAAGATCACCCGCTGCATCTCGGCATGCTCGGCATGCACGGCACGGCCTACGCCAACCGCGCGGTGGAGCACTGCGACCTGATCGTGGCCATTGGCGCACGGTGGGACGACCGCATCACCGGCAAGCTGTCGGAGTTCTGCCCCGACGCCGTGAAGATCCACATCGACATCGACGTGGCGGAGTTCAACAAGGTGGTCCGCCCGGACGTCAGCCTGGCGGCCGATGCGCGCCTGGCTGATCGAGGAACTGCTGCCGCTGGTGGAGGCGCTCGACACGACGGACTGGCTCAAGGACATCGCCGGCTGGCGCAAGCAGTATCCGCTGCGCTACGCGAAGAAGGGTGGCCTGCGCGCGCAGTATGTGGTCGACCGGCTCGACAAGCTGGGCGGACGCGACTGCATCATCACGACCGACGTCGGCCAGCACCAGATGTGGGCGGCGCAGTTCTGCCTGCACGACGAAGCACCGCCACTGGATCTCGAGCGGTGGCGCTGGGACGATGGGGTTTGGTTTTCCATCGGCGATTGGCGCGGCCATGGCCACCGGCAAGCCGGTCTGGACCATCGTCGGCGACGGCGGCTTCCAGATGACGCTCTGCGAGCTGGCCACGGCGAAGCTGCAGAAGGTGCCGGTAAAGATCCTGATTATCAACAACAGCTACCTCGGCATGATTCGCCAGTGGCAGGAGCTCTTCTTCGACAACCGGCTGTCCGGCGCCGACCTCGAGGGCAATCCCGACTTCGTCAAGCTCGCCGCGGCGTACGACATTCCCGGCAGGCGCGTCACGCGCGCCGGCGACGTCGACAAGGCGATCAAGTGGGCGATGGACTACAACGACGGCCCCTGCCTGATCGAGGCCGAAGTGGTGAAGGAAGACAACGTCTTCCCGATGATCCCTGCCGGCGCGCCGCTCTCGGGCATGATCGTCGAGAAGCCGAAGATCAAGATGGAGAAGCCGACGGGCTCGACATAGTGGGTGGCCTTCGCCCTCCGCATTCATTGACGAGGATTTCATGGCACTCACTACCGAATCACGCGGCGCTCAGTTCGAACTCGACCCAGGCAAGGCTCCCCGCCGTCGGGAGGTTGTCGACGTGGTAAAGCTGCCGCTCCACACCATCTCGCTGCTCGTTCGCAACAAGCCGGGCGTGCTCGTGCGCGTCGCGCTCGTGTTCTCGCGTCGTGGCTACAACCTGGAGTCGCTGGTTGTGTCGCCGGCTCTGTCGGTGGAGGGGTCCGACGCGACGCCAGGCGACTTCTCGCGGATGACCATCACCTGCTCAGGCGATCGCGATACGCTCGAGCAGATCATCAAGCAGCTCGAGAAGCTGATTGACGTCGTGCACGCCATCGATCACACCGGCCAGCCGGTGATCGAGAGCGAAGTGGTGCTCGTGAAGCTCAAGGCCGGCATCGGTGACCGCACCGAGATCCTGCAGATTGCCGAGAGCTTCAAGGCCACCGTCAGCGACTTCGGCGTCGACTCGGTCATCCTGCGCTGTGCGGCAGGCACCTACAAGCTCGACGTGTTCATCAAGCTGCTGATGCCGTTCGGCGTTATCGAGCTGGTGCGATCGGGCAAGATCCTCATGGCTCGCGGGGCGCAGGAAACCTAGCGCGTCCGCGGTCACTCCCCGGCGTCCGTGGGGGTTAACTTCTGCCAGTCGAGGTCGGCCGCCGGGAACCACCTCGGCGGCTGACGACGTGGCTCCCGTGTGGAACGCGAGTTGCGGTGTGCGAGCGGCAGGAGGAACTGCCGTGAACGAACGCACCTGGACACTGTTGTGGGCACAGCGCGCTGCGGTGGTAATGCTCGGGCTGGCAGCAGGCGCGTGTGCGGTGAATCCGGCCACCGGTAAACGCCAGCTGTCCCTGATTTCCCAGGAACAGGAAATCCAGATGGGCCGCGAGGGAGCAGCCAGCGTTCAGAGCGCCATCGGCCTGGTCGACAATCCCTCCCTGCAGCAGTACGTCCAGGGGATCGGGAAGCAGGCGGCGGCGCTATCCGAGCGACCCAACCTGCCGTGGGAGTTTCACGTCGTCGATGATCCGACGCCGAACGCGTTTGCCCTGCCCGGCGGCTTCATCTTCGTCACCCGCGGGATGATGGCCTTGATGACCTCCGAGGCGGAACTGGCCAGTGTGCTTGGCCACGAGATCGGCCACGTCACCGCTCGGGACTCGGTGAATCAGCTGTCGAAGCAGCAACTCACGCAGCTCGGCCTCGGACTTGGTGCCATCTTCGCTCCCGAACTCCAATCGCTCGGCTCGCTGGCCAACGCCGGCCTCGGCCTGCTCTTCCTGAAGTACGGCCGCGACGACGAACGTGAGGCCGACCGCCTCGGGTTCGAGTACATGAGGAAAGGCGGATATGACGTCGCCGAGTTCGGCGACGTGTTTGCCGCCCTCGAGCGGCTGGAAACGCAGCAGCAACAGAGTGCTCTGCCGAACTGGCTGGCGACGCACCCGTCACCAGGTGAACGGGTCAAGACCGCGGAGAATCGCGCCGCATCCCTGCCCTCGCCGCCCAACGCGCGCATCGGCCGCGACGAGTTCCTCGGACAGGTGGACGAGCTGGTGTACGGGTCGGATCCGCGCGACGGCTTCTTCCGAGACTCCACGTTCTACCACCCCAGGCTGCGCTTCTCGGTGACGTTTCCCGCGGGGTGGCAGACCCAGAATATGACCCAGGCCGTCGTCGCGGTCTCGCCCCGCAACGACGCGGTGCTGGAGATGACGCTGGCCGGCGACGTCAACCCACAGGCGGCGTTGCAGCGCTTCTTCGCGCAGCCCGGCATCGCCGCCGGGCGCGTTGCGCGCGACCGCATTCACGGCGAGCCGGCGGCGCTCGCGGAGTTCCAGGCGCAGACCGAGCAGGGCGTGGTTGCCGGCGTCGTCGGCTACGTCGCGCGCGGCGGCCGGACATACCAGATGGTCGGGTACAGCGGTGCGCAGGCCTACTCCACGTACGCCCCCATGCTGGAGCAGACCATTCGCAGCATCGCGCCAGTCACCGACCCCGAGATCATCAACGTGAAGCCGACGCGGATCGACGTGATCAGGTTGGAGCGTGGAACGACCCTCGAGGCGCTGGCCGAGCGGTCCGACCAGACGGTCTCGCTCGAAATGCTCGCGATCATCAACCAGCTGCCTACGTCCGGCGCGCAGCTCCCGGCGGGAACGCTGGTCAAGCGCATCACGCGCTGAATAGCGGGAAGTGTGCCCGCGCTGGCCGCTGACGCGGCCGACGCGGTCCACCTCGACAAGGACGGCGACTCGACAGACATTGCCGACACCTGGAGTGGGCTACACTCATTGCTACACAAACGAACCTGTCGGCTTCACCGCCGACAGCCTCTGGATTGATACCTATGCACATGTCCCTGCGATCGGTTGCGCTGTCCATCTGCCTTATCGGAGCCGCGGCCACGGCCCGAGCCCAGGAACGAAACGTCCTGCCGGCCGTAGCGAGCCCCACTGATGTCAAGCCAGGCAGCATCACCTGCGACGAGTGTCCCTACCCCTATCCGAGCACCTACCTCGACATCAACGTCTACGGTCAGGACGTCCGGATCTCGTACATGGACGTGGCGCCGCAGGGCGCGCGCGAACGGCCACACGGTGCTGCTGCTGCACGGCAACAACTTCGGCGGCTTCTATTTCAAGGCGATCATCGACGCCTCTCGACCAGGGAAGGCTTCCGGGTCATCGTCCCCGACCAGATTGGCTACGGCCGGTCGTCGAAGCCGATCGTGCCGTACAACCTGCAATTCGCAGGCGCGCAACACCTGGCTGATCCTCGCAGGATCGAGAAAATCGAAAAGGTGATGGTCGTCGGCCACTCGATGGGCGGCATGCTGGCGGCGCGCTTCGCGACGCAGTATCCGAAGTCGGTCGAGCGCGTGGTGCTCTACAACCCGATCGGCCTGACCGACGGGCGGTTCGGGCGGCCGATGACGCCGATCGACGAGTCCTACCAGCAGACGCTCGAAGGCGACTACCAGAGCATTCGCGCCGGCCTGAGCCGCTACGTCGCACACAATCCCGCGGCGTGGAACGCTGAGTTCGAGAACTACACCCGCATCCGCTACTCGTGGACGCTGAGCTCGGACTGGCCGCGCCTGGCGATGGTGCAGTCGCTGATCGGCCAGATGCTGTACTTCGACCCGGTCGTCTACGACTGGCCGCACATCCAGGTGCCGACGCTGGCATTCGGCGGCGCGGACGACCTGCTGCTTGGCACTGCCGCGTCGTTCCAGGAGCGCATGGAGTTCCTTGCCAGGTCGATCCCGAACGGCAAGGGCCGCGTGCTCCTGCTGCCCGGACTCGGCCATGTGCCGCACCTCGAGGCGCCCGATCGGGTGCTGCCGCCGCTCGTGGCGTTCCTCAAGGAAGGCGTGACGGCGAAGTAGGGTCGTCAGAAAATCTCGCCCCAGTATCCCCAGAAGCGCTCGCGCGTCTTGTCGAGCATCGGCCTGCGGCGCCACGCGCCCAGGTCGATTCGCCTGGCCCTGGCGAGGTCGTCGGCGAACATCGCGTCGAACCGGCGCGCCAGGTCCGCATCCCATACGGCGATGTTCAGTTCATCGTTCAGCTCCAGCGACCGGTTGTCGAAGTTTGCCGACCCGAACATCGACCAGACCTGGTCCACATTCATGATCTTCGAGTGCATCATCGTCGGCTGGTACTCGTGGAGCTCGATACCGGCCTCGAGCAGCTGTTCGTAGTTGCGGCGCGACGCGTACTTCACCGGCATGGCATCGGTGTTCTCCCCTTCCATGAGGATGCGTACGCGCACGCCACGGCCGACCGCATCGCGCAACGCCCACATCGTCGATTCGTCAGTGACGAAGTACGGCGTGGTGATGTCGAGTGAGCGACGAGCACTCGCAATAAGCAGCAGGTAGAGCTGCTTGAGCGCGTTGCTGCCGCCGGTGGGTGCGCTGCGAACGATCAGCGCCGCGGGCTGCGCTCCAGAGGACGCCTGCAGGGCGGCGCCACTGCTCACGGCGTGCTCGGTAGAGGGTTCCGGCCGGGCGAGCACGTCGTGCAGGGCCGGCGTGACCACGCCGCCGCCCTCGATGAAATTCTCGTAGAACACGCCCTCGACCAGACGCGCCAGCGGTCCGCGCATGAGCACCTGGCTGTCGCGCCAGTGCTCGGGGTCCTGGGCGTTGCCCATCCAGTGGTCGGCGACACCCACTCCGCCGGTGAACGCGATATCGCCGTCCACGACCAGGATCTTCCGGTGCGTGCGATAGTTGGCGTCCTCGAGTTGGTACCAGCTCGCCTTGTTGTAGCTCGCGATCTGGCAACCCGCGGCACGCAACTGCTCCACGTGCTCCTCCGACATGGCGCTGCCGCCGAAGGAGTCGACGACGAGGCTGACCGATACGCCGCGGTGCGCGGCGGCACTGAGCGCGGCGACGAACTGGTCGGCAACGGCGCCGTCCTCGAAGATGTAAGTTTCGAAGCTGATACGGCTGCGCGCGCCATCGATCGCCGCCAGCATGGGGGGAAAGATTTCGTCGCCATTCCTGAGCAGCTCGAACTGATTGGCGGTGGACGTTGGCGCGCCGGTGAGGGCGGCCAGGTAGCCGGGCGACGCACTGTCGTCGGCCGGCACCGCGGTTCGAATCCGCAGCGTGTCCTGGTCCTGCGCGATGACCAGCAGGATGGCGATAGCCGACGCGACGACGGCGACGACAAGGAGCAGGGAGCGGACGACCCGCGGCATGCGACGGCCTCTGCAATTCCGCAGCCTAGTCGTTGCCCGGTGCTGTCCGCCAAGGACGAACGGGGGCCGGCCGAGGTCGAACCGGCACATCGCGTGCATTCCTTCTCGTCATTCTCGAGGAGGGACACATGAAACGCCGATTTGCCATGATGACGAGCAGCGCGGCCCTGGTGGCCGCGCTGTGTGTAAGTGCCGACGCCGCGCAGAACCAGACCACCCAACCGTCAGCCGGCGCGCCGCAGACCGGAAGTCAGACAGGTCAGACCGGTACGACTCGTCCGGATACGACTGCTACCCCCGGCTCTCAGCGTGGAACCGGATCGACAACACCCGGAACCCAGCCAACACCAGGTGCAACGTCTACGGCACCGTGCGTCCCGGTCACGGCAGTCGCGACGCCCTCGGGGGCACCCGGTGCGACGAGCACAACGGGTTCGAGCCCGACGGCTGGCGCCACTGCGTCGACCCAGACACCAGGGTCGTCCTCACAGGCGCCGGGATCTCTTTCAGGGCCGGCGCGGACCGGGCCTGCTGCAGCCAGTGACCCGCAGAGCCAGGTGAACAGTTCCACCGGCACGCCAACCACAGGCAACAGCACGACCACTAGCGCGACCGAGGCGGGCCCACTCGCCCAGAGCGGCTCCCCCGCTGCCGCCGCCGCGGCTCAACAGAGCGGGCCGACTAGCGGCTCGACGCCAGGTTCCACAACCTCGCGCGACAGCGCGAATGCGACGACGACACACAACGGCCCGGTCGGGACGAGCGGCGCCGCCGTGCCGTGTCCGCCTACCACCGGCAACACCTCGCCCACAACGCCTCCAGTGACCGGCGTCTCGGGCGGCACGCCGACAGCTCCAACATCGGGCGCTGGAACTCCCGGAACGAGCGGCTCAGGGTCGACCGCGGCTCCGCGTTAAGCACCCAGGATGGCGGCGAGCTTCGCCCGAAGCTCGCCGTCATCGAGCATCAGTGGCTCGCTGCGCCATCAACTCCTTCACGTCCTGCAATGTGCTGCCGTTCACGTGACGGACGCAGCCACCGCTACTTGAGTCGCTGCAATCCCTCTGGATCGGGACGATAGATCATGTACTTGATGTCGCTGTCGAGCGAACTGAACCAGTGCGGCAACCTGCCTGGAATGACGATCGTGTCGCCGGGGCCGACCTTGCGTACCACACCGCCGGAGATGCCGGACCCACGCATGTTCGGACGGCGTGTGTTCGGACTCGTCCCGGCGCTGCGCGGGTCGGTCAACGTGCCACCCGTCACGAGCGTGCCGCTACCTTCGAGGATGTAGTAGATCTCCGTGACGCTGGTGTCGTGCACGTTCGCCTCGCCGGGCATCGTCTTTGGGCGAAACACACCGTAGACACCCACCTTGTAGCCGCCGACATCACTCACGCGGATTGGCAGGTCGCTGACACGGTCCTTTGGCAGCGCGTCGATGAAGGCCTTCACGTCCGCTGCCGTGACGTCCAGGGCCGGTGGCGGCATCGTCGGAGGACGCGCCGACGTTGACTGCGCAGCTGCGTGAGCCGCAACGAGTAGAGCGAGCAGGACGACGGTGCCGGAGGTGTGTGCAGTGGGCATGTGCCGGCTCATACTACTGCTTGCGATGAATACACCAGGGATAAATGCGTATCGGCGGCACCAGGCGCGGTGGCCCTGGACGCGGGATCGCCGAAGCCACTGCGGGCTCGGCTGTTGCGCCAAACCGCGATAGCCTAGAACGCATGACTGCGCCCATCTCGCACGACAATCGCCTCACCTCGCGCCCGGCCTGGCAGGCCCTGGCCGCCCACCGCGACGCGTTCACCGACAACCTGCGAGCGCTGTTCGCCGGCGACCCCATTCGCGGCGAGCGCATGACCGCCGAGGCGGCAGGCCTCTTCCTCGACTACTCGAAGCACCGCATCACCGACGAGACGGTGAAGCTGCTGCTTGCGCTCGCTGACGAATGCGGGCTGCGCGGGAAGATCGACGCCATGTTCGGCGGTGAGCGGATCAATGTGACCGAGGACCGCGCTGTGCTGCACGTGGCGCTGCGCGCGCCGAGGGGCTCGCACGTGGTCACCAACGGGCAGGACGTGGTGCCGGACGTTCACGAAGTGCTCGATCGCATGAGCGCCTTCGCCGACCGTGTCCGCAGCGGCGCGTGGACGGGTCACACCGGCCGACGCATCCGCAACATCGTCAACATCGGCATTGGCGGCTCGGACCTTGGTCCGGTGATGGCCTACGAGGCGCTCAGGCACTACAGCGACCGTTCGCTCACCTTCCGGTTCGTCTCCAATGTCGACGGCACCGACTTCGCCGAGGCCGTGCATGACCTCGATGCCACTGAGACGCTCTTCGTGGTCTCGTCGAAGACCTTCACGACGCTCGAAACGATGACGAACGCCACGACGGCGCGAACCTGGCTGCTCGAACGGCTCGACGGCGACGCCGCGGCGGTCGCGAAGCACTTCGTAGCGGTGTCCACCAACGCAGCGGCAGTGACGGCGTTCGGCATCGACACGGCCAACATGTTCGGGTTCTGGGACTGGGTCGGTGGCCGTTACTCGATGGACTCGGCGATCGGCCTTTCGACGATGGTGGCGGTAGGTCCGGCGCGGTTCCGCGAGCTGCTCGACGGCTTCCACCAGATGGACGAGCACTTCCGCTCGGCGCCGTTCGAATCGAACCTCCCGGTACTGATGGGCCTGCTTACGGTCTGGTGCACCGACTTCCTTGGTGCCGCAACAATCGCGGTGCTGCCGTACGAACAGTACTTGAAGCGGTTCCCGGCGTATCTGCAGCAGTTGGCCATGGAGAGCAACGGCAAGCACGTCACGCTCGACGGCGAACGCGTCGACTACGAGACCGGCCCGATCTACTGGGGCGAACCCGGCACCAACGGGCAGCACTCCTTCTACCAGCTGATTCACCAGGGCACGAGGCTCGTGCCGTGCGACTTCATCGCGTTCGTCGAGCCGCTGAACGCCGTCGGGCGCCATCACGATCTCCTCATGGCGAACGTCCTCGCGCAGGCCGAGGCGCTGGCTTTCGGCAAGACGCTCGACGAGGTGAAGGCCGAGGGTGTGGCGGACGCGCTCGCGCCGCACAAGGTGTTCGAGGGGAACCGGCCGTCGAACACGATTATGGCGACGCGGCTGACGCCCGCGACATTCGGTGCGTTGATCGCGCTGTACGAGCACGCGGTGTTCACACAGGCGGCGATCTGGGACATCGACGCCTTCGATCAGTGGGGTGTGGAGCTCGGGAAGGTGCTGGCGCAGCGGATCGTGCCGGAGCTGGAGGACGCCGCCGCGCCAACACCTCGTCATGACAGCTCGACGAACAACCTCATTCGTCGCTATCGCGCCGGAGTTGGCCGGGCGGTGTGACACCGGCGATCGCGTGAGTTGGCCCTCTGCCAGGTCATCGCGGAGTGCGGACGAAGTGACCGGAACGTGGCCTGGCGTCGATACCGACTGGTGGGTCCGGACGCGCTGCCGGATGGCGCGCAGCGGATGCTCGCGCTGCCGCTGCAGGGTCACACCGGCCGCGAGTAGCGTCACGGTCGGAGCACAGGCTCTCGAGCCGGCAGGGCGCGCCGACCAGCCTTGAACTCAGCGGACGAAGAGCGGTCTGGCCCGCCACAGCGCGACCGTCGGCACCATGATGACCGCCGCGGCAATTGCGCCGGCCAGCCAGCCTCTGCCCCGCACATCGAACAGGTTCCATACCAGCATGCCGCAGGCGACTTGCGCCGTATACACGGCCGCCCACGGCCACATCCATCGGCGCATGCCCCAGAATCCCCGCGCACCCAGGGCGTAGATGAGCCAGTGGACAGGCTCTGTCGCCTTGGCCCACCAACCAGACAGCGCGACGCCGAACCACACCTCGCGGTCTTCAGCGATCGGCTTCAGGAAGATGTCGAACGGCAGATAGACGACCGCCATGTATAGACAGAACAACCAGAGAAGGTTGATCCACCACGGACGACCGCGAAACAGTCCGAGCGACAGTGTCGCGTCGTGTCGATCGGGGCTCGGGTACTGCACCGTGAGCACACGCCGAGCTAACGGGACACGACTCGAAACGACCACCATCCGCCTGGACGCTGGTCGTTCGGAGTTCCCCCGAGCTTGACGGCCCGCGATGCCCAGGCGCGATCCAGCTGTGCCTCATCGACGATGCGCGTGAGGTTGACGGGATAGACCGTCTGACCGAGACGAAGTCGTGCGTCGCTGTGTGCGACGGCCGCTTTCGACCACCGCTTCCCTTCGCAACTGGCGCAGCTCAAATAGAGATCGCCCTGAGTGTCTGCCCAGCAATTGAGATTGAGGGCGTGTGGCAGCAGCCCGGTGTCCACCTGGACTTGACACAGCGGGACCTGATTGGCGAACGACCAGTTGGTCACTCTCTCGCGAGCTTCAACGCCGCGCAGGTAGAGCCCGGGTGTCTGGTCGCACGGACATGCGGCCGCCCAGTAGGCGACGGCCACGACGGGGATGACAACCAGGACCGTGCCGATCAATCGCTTCATCACAGCCGTCTCTCCTCGTCAGAAATCGATGCGCATGCCAAGCTGCGCGAGCCGGGGACCGAGGGTTCGGTTCGGTACCCTGAAATTCGGGCTGCCGAGTATCGCTTGTGTCCGCGGATCGGCATAGGTGTTTCCGGCATTCAGGAGATTGAACAGCTCGAGAAAGACCTGCAGCCGGGTTTCAGCAGCCAGCGTCACTCCCTTCGCCACGCGCACGTCCCACATCGCCCAGGCCGGTTGATGATACGGAAACCGCGGCGCAGGACGACCATCGACGAGCGGCCGATCCGGATGAAGACCGTCGTTCACGACGCCATCACCGTTGAGATCGACGGAGCCGTAGACCGGGAACGCCAGGCCCGAACCCGCAGACCATGTCGAGGCCAGCGTGACATCGCCTGGCAGCGTGGCCACGACATAGGACTTGAGTTGGTGTCGCTGATCCATCTCGTTGACGCCGTAATCCGCCTCGAGGTCGAATGGGTCCGACGGCCCGAAGACCGCTTCGGTGTCACGCTCGGTCGAACCGTTGCCCATACTCTTCGCGAGGGTGTAGTTCACATACAGTTGCCACCGGTCCTTCAACGGTCTGCTCAGCGTCATCGTCAGCGCCTGGTAGCGACCGCGGCCGAAACTGGTCAGGGCGTTCGCCTGCGCGATGGTCACATCCGGCCGGCTGGCCGCCAGGATGCCGACGCCACGGCCAAACTGATCGAACCGGGTCGGGATTGCCAGATTCCGATCCCACGACGTCGCGCGGAATCCACCGATGCGCACGTTTCGCGACTCGCTGCGCATGTAGCCGGCCTCGAACGACATACCGGCCACCTGCCGTGTCACCGAGGCGGTGAGCTGGAGCACGCGCGGGTTCTGGAAGTCGGGATCGACATAGGAGATTGCCGGGGGCCCGACGAGCGACGCGAGGCCGGAGCCAGGTGCAATCGCCGATGGCAGCACTGCGGGGAAGGTGACGCCAGCGCGTGAGGCTGGCACGAAGAGCGTGGTGTTGCTGACACCGGCGCCGCGCAGGGGAAAGTAGATCATGGGCGTACGCCCGTAGTAGAGCCCGGCGGAGCCCTTCACCAGTGTCCGTTCGTCCGGCCACTGGTACGCCACCTCACCGCGCGGTCCCCAGTTGTTGCGATCGTGTGGGATGCCCTGGGGCACCGGCGCGTACGTCAGCGTGATCGCGTTCCCCGACATCTGCGGCCGGCCGACCGGCACCTGCACGCCGGCAATTCCCGCCTGTGGCTGAGGATTGATCTGCAGGTCGTAGCGAAGGCCGATGGCGAGTGTCAGCCGCGAGGTTGGTGTGATGCGGTCCTGTACGTAGGCCGCCGCCTCATGCTGCCAGTAGCTGTCGAGGAGCGCGGCCTCCCGCGCGGTGTATCCATTCAGGCCAAAGTTCTGGACGTAGAGGAGCGGCTGGCGGGCAATGAACGACTCCAGCGTTGGAAACACGTACCCACCGTTCAGCCCCAGCGCAAAGGCGTTGTTGCGCATGTTGAACGTGTTGTAGTCCGCGCCGAACCTGATGGCGTGGCGGCCCAGGGCGTAGACGGCGCTCTCCGACACCTGGTAGCGGTACATGTCCTGTGTGCTTGGGAGAAACAGGGCGCCGCCGAACGTGCCGGTGTCGGCGATCTGCACCTGCGGACCACCGGATTGCGCCTGCCGCGGCCGCGTCTCGCGCGACGTCTGGACCTTGGTCTCGAGTTGCAGACGCTC
The DNA here is from genome assembly GCA_963722395.1 of uncultured Acidobacteriota bacterium. Classification (GTDB taxonomy): domain Bacteria; phylum Acidobacteriota; class Vicinamibacteria; order Vicinamibacterales; family CAVVIG01; genus CAVVIG01. The sequence continues at coordinate 141,885 of CAVRLS010000005.1, forward strand.
ACCAATCGATCCGCTCAGGCTGGCGACAATCGATGTGCCCTGATTGCGGAACGTCTCGAGGTTCGATGGCGCCTGGCTCACCAGCAAGCCGCCGCCGGCGATGTTGTCGCCGTCGTTGCGCGAGAAGCTGCCGCGGATGCTGACGCGCTGGCGACGCGTCATGGCATGGTCGAGCTTTCCGAGAAACGCCGTCACGTGATCGTGCCGCGGATACTGCCCCTCGAGCGCGCCGAGATCCGGAATCCCGAGCTCCGGCACCGCGACGCCGCTGACGGGGCGCGCAAACCTCACGGTGAGCGGTGTGGTCTGGCGCTGGAGGTCGAAGGCGGCGAAGTAGAACGTGCGGTTCACCGCGAGTGGCCCTCCCAGGCTTCCGCCCGCGAGGGGCCGGACCAGACCCGCCGGCGCGTTCCCGAATGCATCGTCCGCCGTGAGCACGTGGTGACGCAACGAGACGCTGGCCGAACCGTGCCGCTCGTTGGTTCCCGACTTCGTCACCACGTTGACCAGGCCGCCGTTGGACCGCCCTGACTGGACCCCGAGTCCTGCGGCGGTGACCTCGAATGCCGAGACCGCTTCGAGCGGGAGCGTGAAGTTCTGCCGCTCAATCGAGCCGAAGAACTCGCCGAAGAAGTTGTTCGTGAAGTCCGCCCCGTCGACGTTCAAGGCGAGGTAGTCGCCAGGCTGACCCGCCACCCGAAACGTGCCGCGCGTGCCGGTGATGGCGCCCGCGGTCGGAGACAGCAGCGCGACGCTGCGATAGTCGTGCCCGTCGAGAGGGAGGTTCGAGATAGCTCGGGTCTCGAAGGTCGCCCCGAGCGTTGGTGCCGAATTGCCCGTCGCCGTGATGGCCAGGGTCTCGGTCAGCCCGGCGATGCGCATGACCAGGTTCATCACGAGCGCCTGTCCGACCCGCAATGTCAAAGGCTCGCTGGTCGCTCCCGAGAAGCCGGCCCGCTCCGCCTGCACCACGTACTCACCCGGCGGCAGCAGCGGCACAGAGAACCGACCTTCGTCACCCGTGAGAACGACGCGTTCGAGGCCGGTGGAGGTTCCTCGGAGCGTCACGGTCACGCCCGCGAGCGGCGCACCCGTCTGATCCCGAATCGTCCCGGCCAGATCGCCGCGGTCAAGCGTCTGCCCTCGGGCCGCTGAGGTGCCTCCGGCGAAGACGCCGATCGCCAGGGCCATGAGGAACACCGCCCATGGCCAGGAACGCCCCCGAACAGATGGCGAGCCTTCTCCTTTCGTACGAGCACCTGCTGTCATTCGTCTCTACTCAGCCCGCAGTCCCGCAACAAGAGTTCGGCCCGTGCGAGCGTGCCTTCAGCGAACGCCGGCGTTTACTCGCACCGGCGCCATCGCCCGGTCGACGATCGAGGCCACCGTCGACACCGACAGGAGCACCGCGCAGGGATAGACCAGCAGCCGCGCCAGCTCGCTCAACAGCGGCAGCGCAAGGGCGGCGATGGCGATCATCACGAGCGGCGCGAAATAGAAGATGCCGTTCCACCGGCCGAGGGCGCTCATCCGAAGCTGCCGTTGCCGATGCAGGAGGTACGAGTCGAGCACGTACTGAGCGAACGCAAAGGGGACCAGCACCGGAAGGATCACCGGAATCCGACTCGCCATCGCCGCGCCGGCGAGTCCCGCCGTCACGAACAGACAGTCGGTTGTATGGTCGAACAGCATGCCGCGCGCTGATGCGGAACCGCTGCGACGTGCGACCTTGCCGTCGATGAGGTCGCTCGCGATGGCGACCGCCACCAGCAGCCCGAGCACCCATGCCGGAATGCTGCCCGCCCGCGAGAACGCCCAGGCGGCGGGCACGACCGCGAGCAGTCGCAGGCTGGTAATCGCGTGCGCCATCAACGTTCGAACAGCTCGCGACGCGCACGCCTCAGGAAGACGAGCCCGAGCAGCGCATTGAACAGCACGAAGAAGTTGTGCTGGACGAAACCAAACGCCGCCATCTGTCCGACATTGTTCGGAAACAGGACCACCCAGAGCGTGATCGCCGCGGCACGCATTGGCGTCGGCACCGTGGCCGCGAAAAAGATGACCGGCAGGTAGGGGAAGAGCACCAGAAACGACGCGTCGACACCGAAGAGTCTCAGCGCAATGGTGTACACGATCCACGCGCCGAGGAGCGCCGGTGAACGCAGGAGGAAGAACGCACCGTAGTGCCACAGCTTTGCCCGGCGAAACGCGTGGAAGATACGCTGGTTCCGCAGACCATTGTTCGGGAGGATCGTGCCGTTGAAGTAAAGAATCCACAGCGTGAACACGACCGCTCCGCCCAGGCCGATCCACGGAATCAGACGGAACGACTCAGGAAGGGAGCTCCCACCGAACGCGAAGCCGATCACCGCCCACGCCATCAGGTAGAACACCTCGCCGAACATGATGAACAGCATCGTGGAGCCGACCTCCCAGCCGGGGACGCCGTCGCGCTTGTTCAGGTAGTAGGCCATGGCGCCCTTGCCGACCTGCTCGCTGAACAGCGAAATGATGTAGGCGCTGGCGCGGATCGGCAGGATGTCACGGTAGCGGAGGTTGCCGTCGACGAACCAGTTCAGCACGCTCGTCGTAACCCGCGTATCCACGAGGAAGTAGAAGCACGAGTACACGATCATCAGGCCGAGCCACGGCAGCCAGGCGACGTGGCTGAACACCTCTCTCATGTACGGGAGCAGCGTCATCCCCTCTCGCGCCGCGGCCCCGTTCAGGCGCGAGTACATGAGATAGAAACAACCGACGGTGATGGCCAGGAAGACCACGCGCTGCAGCAGGCCTGGCTTCCTCCGCCCTGGCACGTCGACGGGGTCGGCCGAAACGGCGGTGGTCATGTCGTTCGTCTCCAGGATGTCACGATCTTCTCGAGCGTTGTCGAGAGCGGTGTCAGCGTCACACCCAGGGCATCGTCCGCGTTGTGTGCGACGGTCTCGCTGGTCGTGATCACATCGATCACGGTGGGGGTAATCCCCCCGCCCTTGATGCGGCTGGTGATCGCGGCGCCAAGTGTGGCGACCCAGATCGGCACTCCACCGTAGGTGACGGTGCGGCCCATCATGCTCGCGAGCTGTGCAACGAGATCTCGATAGGAGAGCGGCTCGGGCCCGGCCAGTTCGTGGACCTGCACACCGGCGGGATGGCGTTGGCAGGCGGACAGGATCGCGGCGCTCAAGTCGTCGATGTCCAGCGGCCGCATCATGTAGCCGCCGCCCCCGAGCAAGCTGACCTTCCCCGCCATGATCGACCGCACGATGCCGGCCGCGCCTGCCGTGTCGGGCCCGAGCAGAATCGGCGTTCTGATGATGGTCGCGTCCATGCCCGAGCGCTCGACGACGCGTTCGCCCTCGCCCTTCGACTGCCGGTACCGGTTTGCCGAGCGCACATCGGCGCCGAGCGCGCTGATGAGGACGATGTGAGGAACACCGGCCCGACGACACGCCTCGACCGCGGTTTCCGTCGCGGCGACGTTGGCCTGCGCGTACGACGCGGTTCGGCTTTCGAACAAGATGCCCGAGAGGTGCACGAGCGACGTGGCGCCCGTCAGCGTCCGTACAAGCTCGTCGACGTGATCCGCCGAGATAACCCGTACCTCGACGCCTGCACGCGCCGGAAGCGAGGCGGCCGCCCGTTCGGAGCGTACGGCAGCGATGGTGTCGATGTTGCCGCGTTCGCTCGCATGGGCCAGCAAATTCCGGCCGACGTTGCCGTTGGCGCCGGTGACTACGATGCGACTGCGCGAGCTGGCCATGGGGAGTTATCCTGGCGCGTCGGATTCTATGCGACGAGGGCGACTCGCGCAAACCGGGCGGCGTGAGACGCAGGTGTGGTTCAGGCTCGCCACACGAGCCGAGGCGGTGTAGGATTCGACGCCCGGTCGGCGTGCGGCATCCGCTTGTGACCGCGGGAGGAGCTTCTCATGAACAAAATCTTACGTTTCGGCGGGTCGCTCGTCGTCGTCGTGCTGCTGCTGTTGGCAACGCTGCGCGCCACAGGCTTCGAACCGCGCGATTGTCCGAACGCCGGAGCCTCCTGGACGTGTAGAACGCCTGGCCTCTGGCTCAGGGGTGATCCGGTCGCCACGCCCGTCACCGACTGGTCATTCACCGATGACGTGCCGACCATCAAGATTGAGACGCAGTCACCCTGGCTGCTGCCGTACTCAGTGGCCGCCTGGTGCGCCACCTACAACGGCAACCTCTACGTCACGTCATACCGGGGCAGACGGTGGGCCGAGGACATCATCAGCAATCCGCGCGTGCGTATGAAGATTGACGGCCGGCTGTTCGAGCGCGATATGACGATGGTGACCGACCCGGCTGAAAAAGCGGGGGTGCTGCAGGCGAAGGCGAAGAAGTATCCGTCGTGGAAGGCGCCGACGGTCGAGGCCGCGACGGTCTTTCGCGTCATGCCGCAGTAGTGCCATGCCCTGCCCGGATCGTGCGCACTACACCGGAGTGCGTACGAGCCGAGCCCTTCGTTCGGCTTACTGCACGGGACCAAGTTTCTCGTGGCCCTGGAACCAGACGCGAGATCCACGTCAGCTTGCCGGTGCGTAAATCGTAGGCGCGCGGGTCGGCCGGTCGCACCGGGTAGGGCAGGAAGCCGCTGGCGTCTGCAAGGGTCAACAGGTTCTTGTAGATGACCGGCGGCTGTGTGCGTCGTCGGCGCTGCGGATGCTCTCGACGCGCTGACCGAACGCGTTGGCCACGGTGAAGAGGTTGCCGGTGACCGGACGGACGTTGAACTTGATGCCCAGCGACGGCACATCCTGCTTGTTGAGCGTGAGGCAGTCCGTCACGTCGGAGAAGCTGAAGGCGAGCGGCTTTGCCCGAACCGGGGCGCACTCGCTGGTCGGCTCGTAGACGTTGAGCACGCCGAGCCGGACGTTCTGCATCCCGTAGGTGCCCCAGAACCACGCCCGACCCTTCTTGATCGGCCCGCCAATCCCCTGCGTCGTGCTGCGCACGTCGACGATGAGCCTCGTGCCTTCGTCACTGATTCGAGCATGCGGTGCCGGATCCGGCTCGCTGACGCTGCGACGCCACCTCAAGATATCGCGCACGCGGCTCGGCGATCCAGCCGCTGGCGCTGAGGCACAGGTCCCGGCGTCCTAGAACCACGTGCGGAGACCCACCGCCAGTCGCGTACCAGCCACATCGTTCCCGGCCGCTCGCGCCTGGTCGGCGGTCCCGAAGAATTTTCGCGTCCAGACGACACCGACGTACGGCGCGAACTCGCGACGGAACTCATAGCGGAGCCGCAGTCCGAGTTCTCCGGTCGACAAGCCCGTGCCGATCTGTCGCTCGCGATCGGCACGACCGTAGACCTCGAATTCAACGAGCGGATGCAGCACGAGCCGGTTGGTGATCAACTGCTCGTACCCCGTCTCCACTCGGACGTGGGTGCGGCCAGAGGGCTCGACGTAGGCCGACGCTTCTACTTCGAACCAGTACGGGGCGAGCCCCTGGATGCCAACGGCCAGGGCAGAACGCGGCGTGCCCGGCAGCGTATCGAGGCGGACGCCAGCCATGAGGTCCCACCACCGGGAGATGGCCAGACCGTAGAAAAGATTGGTCTGCGCCTGCTCGGTGCGACCGCCGGCGCGATCACCCTCCGAGCGGAACCAGAACCGGTTGCGGTCCTGCCCGATCCAGCCCCTGGTGTCCCAGCCGAGCGCGTCAGCGCCGCTGCCAGACTGCCATTCGAGCTGGTCGAGCAGCACGAAGTAGTTGACCGCCCGGTCGTGCACCGTGTGTCCGTGCACGTCAGGGAACGCCGCCTTGCGATCCGCGTCGCTCAGTGACGGAATGAACGCTGGCAGCGGTGCCGCAGGAGCCCGGGGATCCGTGTGGTCCTCGCTCGTGGGCGTTGCTGGCGGATCGGCCTGGTGCTGGTGGATCGTAGTCGACTGCTGGGCGTGCGCCGCCACGGGCCCGACGCTCAGGCACAGGACGACGAGCAGCAACGAACGCTTCCACGTCATGGCGTGCGGCCCTCGTCGACGCGTACCTCACGGAACATCCCTGCTTCCATGTGGAGCAGCAGGTGACAGTGATACGCCCATCGACCGAGGGCGTCGGCTGTCACGCGGTAGCTCCGACGACTCCCGGGCGGCATATCAATCGTGTGCTTGCGCACCTTGAACCGGCCCTGCTCGTCTTCGAGGTCGCTCCACATCCCATGGAGATGAATGGGATGCGTCATCATCGTGTCGTTCACCAGGACGATGCGCACACGCTCGCCGTAGGTCAGGCGGATGGGTTCGGCGCTGGAGAACTTGATGCCGTCGAAGGACCATGCGAACCGCTCCATATGGCCCGTCAGGTGCAGTTCGATCGTGCGCGTCGGCTCGCGGCCGTCGGGGTCGTCGAACGTGCTGGTCAGGTCGGCATAGGTCAGCACGCGGCGGCCGTTGTCGCGAAGGCCGATGCCCGGGTCGTCGAGCCTGGCACTGGGACTCATCGTCTGCATGTCCACCAGCGGATTGCCGGCTTCGCTCAACGGGTGGGCCTGCATGGCACCACTCATTGCCGTCATGTCGTGGCCCGCGTCCGCATCGGGCGCGGCGGCCGTCTGTGGCATGGTGTGCCCGGCGTGCGGATCGGGAGACTCAGGGGGCGCTTGCGCGGGCGCGGGCATGGCGTGGCCGGCGTGAGGATCCGGCGCGGTCTCGGTCGGCGCAGCCGCTATCGGCCCCATGTCGTGCCCCACATCCCCGTGACCCATATCGGCCATCGTCAGCACCGCACGCGGATCGAGGTTGGGAACCTCGGCCGACAAGCCGGCTCGCGTCGCGAGCGTGCCGGCGGCAAAGCCGGTGCGATCCATCGCCTGCGCGAAGATTGTGTACGCCTCCTGGCCAGTGGGCTCGACGAGCACGTCGAACGTTTCAGCGACCGCGATGCGGAATTCGTCGATGGTCACAGGCCGCACTGGCAGGCCGTCTGCGGCGACGACAGTCATCTTCAGCCCGGGGATTCTGACGTCGAAGTACGACATCGCCGACCCGTTGATGAACCGCAGGCGGACCTTCTCTCCGGGCGCGAACAGCCCCGTCCAGTTGCTGGCGGGCGTCTGTCCGTTCATCAGGTAGGTGTAGGTGTAACCGGTCACGTCGGCGAGATCGGCGGCACTCATCCGCATCTCGCCCCACATCTTTCGCTCGGCGAGCGTCGCACTCAGCCCGTTCTTGCGCGCGTCGCGCAGGAAGGTCGTGAGCGTGCGCTGGCGGAAGTTGTAATAGTCCGACTGCTTCTTCAGCTTCTGGAAGACCCGTTCAGGGCGTTCGTCCGTCCAGTCGGTGAGCATCACGACGTGCTCGCGATCGACGCGGAAGGGCTCGGGCTCGCGCGGCTCGATGACGAGTGGACCGTAGACACCCTGCTGTTCCTGAAACCCGGAGTGGCTGTGATACCAGTAGGTGCCGTGCTGCTTCACGGTGAAGCGGTAGCGATACGACTGGCCGGGATGGATGCCGGAGAAGCTGAACCCCGGCACGCCGTCCATGTTCGCGGGCAGGATGATGCCGTGCCAGTGAATGGACGTGTCCTCGTCGAGGGCGTTGGCCACGTCGAGCGTCACCGTCTCGCCCTCCTTCCAGCGCAGCAGCGGTCCGGGCAGGGAGTCGTTGATGGTGAGCGCCGTGCGCGAACGGCCGGTGAGGTTGACCTCGGTCTCGCCGATGCGCAGGTTGAACCCGGTGCCGGAGAGCACCGCCAAATCCTGACGCGCCTGGGGGCGCGCCCATGCCAGTCGAGGAACGACGCCAAGGCTGGCGGCGGCGCCGCTGAAGGCGAGCCCCTTCACGAACGTGCGTCGCGAGAGGAAGTGGGGAGATGACTGAACGGGACGACGGGAACTCATACACGTGCTCCGATGTTGTCTAACGTGCTGACTGTCGGCCGCTGCCGTGCAGCAGCACCGTGCGGCAGTGCCGGTGCACAGCGACACACGACCGAACTGGGAGGGAGCAGGGCGCGCGGAATACGCGCAGGCGTGACGAATCAGACGCGGAGAACGAGCGGTGTCAGAGGCGGTGCCGGTGGAGACACTGGCGCGCCGTGAGGCGCTGCGCCGACGATGGCAGTGGGCAGGAGAAAGCGCGCCACGGGGATCGTCACCGCAGCGGAGGCGTACGCGTCCTCGCGCTCGACGCCTGGGCCAGCCACAACCGCAATCCCGTCGGGGAAGCAATTGGTGCAGGTGGCCGCGACATGAGTCGTCGACGTTGTCGGTGCCAACGTCAGAGCCTCTCCCACTGCGGACGTGGTCGGCGCGCTGTGATGCGAGTGCCCGGCCACCAGGGGAGCAGGCACTGCTTCGTCCATCGGCGCGTTATGGTCGTGGGCCATGGCCGTCATCGGCGGGGCCTCGGCGCACATCGCCATGCAGGCGGAGAGCATTGCCGGAGAGGCGGACAGCGCCACGACCATCGCCAGACTGGTCAACCTCCTGGTCCAAGTCACCACGATCCGAGTATACGCCCTCAGAGCCTGAACCCCTGGTGCACGTCGCCGCTCACCAGCCTGCATTCGGGGCATCACAAATCCTGCCGTCTCAGGCGGAGCGCATTGCCGATGACCGACACCGAGCTGAACGTCATCGCCGCGCTGGCGACAATGGGACTCAGCAGAAGCCCGAACGCGGGATACAACGCTCCGGCGGCCACTGGCACGCCGAGCACGTTGTAGAGGAACGCGAAGAAGAGATTCTGACGGATGTTGCGCATGGTCGCGCGGCTCAGACGTCGGGCACGCACCAGCCCACGGAGGTCGCCCTGCACCAGCGTCACCCCCGCACTCTCCATGGCCACGTCGGTGCCGGTGCCCATGGCGACGCCGACATCGGCCTGGGCCAGCGCGGGCGCGTCATTGATGCCGTCGCCAGCCATCGCGACGCGGCGGCCCTGCGCCTGGAGCCGTTTGACGACAGCCGCCTTCTGCTCGGGAAGCACGTCGGCCTCGACATCATCGATGCCGACGGCACGGGCCACCGCCTCAGCCGTCACCCGGTTGTCACCGGTCAGCATCACGATCCGCAACCCTTCGGCGTGCAGCGCCTGGATCGCCTCGTGTGTTGTCGCCTTGATGCGGTCCGCCACGCCGATGAGGCCCGCGGCGGCGCCGTCCAACGCCACGAAGACCACCGTCTCGCCGTTGCGCCGAAGTTCGTCAGCGCGGTCGGCGAGTGCTCCCACGGTGGCGCCGAGTTCGGTGAGGAGTGCGGCGTTGCCAATCGCGACCGTGCGGCCGTCGACGGTCCCGATGACGCCCTTGCCGGTCACCGACCGGAACTCGGACACGTCGGTCGTCTCGAGCCCTCGCTCGTCCGCCCCGCGGATGATCGCCGAGGCAAGCGGATGTTCACTGACCCGTTCCAGACTGGCCACGAGTCGGAGCAATCGCGCCTCGTCGATGCCGGGGACCGGGACCACGGTCGTCAGCGCTGGCTTGCCTTCGGTGAGCGTGCCCGTCTTGTCCAGGACCACCGTGTCCACCAGCTCCAGCACTTCCAGCGCTTCCGCGTTGCGGAGAAGCACGCCAAGCTCGGCGCCACGTCCCGTGCCCACCATGATCGACATCGGCGTGGCCAGGCCGAGCGCACACGGGCAGGCGATGATGAGTACGGCGACGGCGTTCACGAGCGCGTGGGCGAACCGCGGCTCCGGCCCCCAGATGCCCCAGACGATGAAGGTGACGAGGGCGACAAGCATCACGAGCGGCACGAACCAGCCGGCGACGGTGTCGGCGAGCCGCTGAATGGGCGCACGCGATCGCTGAGCGTCGCCGACCAGGCGCACGATCCGGGCAAGCAGGGTGTCGCTGCCCACACGCTGCGCCTCCATGACAAAGGTGCCCGTGCCGTTGACCGTGCCGCCGGTCACCGTGCTGGCGGCGGTCTTCTCGACCGGAATTGGTTCGCCGGTCACCATCGACTCGTCGACGGTCGTGCGTGCCATCGATGACTACACCATCAACCGGCACGCGTTCGCCGGGCCGCACGCGCAGACGATCGCCGACGTGGACGTGCTCGAGCGGGACGTCCTTCTCCACGCCGGCCTCGTCGATGCGCCGCGCCGTCGTTGGCGTCAGGCCCAGCAGCTTCTTGATCGCGGAACTCGTGCGGCTGCGCGCGCGAAGCTCCAGCACCTGGCCGAGGAGCACGAGCACAACGATTACCGCCGCCGGCTCGAAGTAGACGCCAATCTGATCGCCGTGCGTGCGGAACGATGCCGGGAAACAGCCCCGGGGCCAGGGTGGCAACCACACTGAAGCCATACGCCGCGCCGACGCCGAGCGCGATCAGCGTGAACATGTTCAGGTGGCGGTTCACGAGCGAGGCCCAGCCGCGGACGAAGAACGGCCATCCGCCCCAGAGCACGACCGGTGTCGCCAGCAGGAACTGCGTCCACGTCATCCACGCGGGCGCCAGGGCGTGCTGCAGCGGCTGGCCCGGCAGGAACTCCGAAATCATGAACGCCAGAATCGGCACAGTCATCAGAGACGACCACCGGAACCGACGCGTCATGTCGTCGAGCTCGGGGTTCTGCTCCTCGAGCGTCACGGTTCGCGGCTCCAGCGCCATGCCGCATATCGGGCACGACCCGGGCTCGTCGCGGACGATCTCGGGATGCATCGGGCAGGTCCATTCGGTCCGGGTCAGCGGAGCCGCCGACACCGGCTCGAGCGCCATCCCGCACTTGGGGCAGGCGCCGGGGCCAATCGACGGACCTCCGGGTCCATCGGACACGTGTACTCCCGGCTGTCGCCGTGCAGGTCCGACGCTGACTGTCGAGCCGCAGGCGGCGCCAGGTAGGTGTCGGGCGACGCCCGGAACTTGTCGAGGCACCCCTGGTTGCAGAAGTGGTACGTCTGCCCGTGGTGGGTGACGTGCCCGACGGCGTCGGACGGAAGAATGCTCATGCCGCAGACCGGGTCGACCACTTCGGATTCCGCGGGTGCGCTGGTGGACGACCGCAGATAGACCTCGGGGTTCGCGTCGAACTTCGTCTTGCAGCCCTTCGAGCAGAAGTAGTACCATCTGCCCCTGGTACTGGCTCGTCCCCGCCGCCTTGGTCGGGTCCACCTGCATCCCACACACCGGATCTGGCATGGTCGTTCTCCTTCTACCCTGTTTCACGCAGCCGCCGGGCGTTCATTACACCCGCCGTTCTCGGGACGGCTTTCCACAGGAACAGTCGACGCAGCCATGCTCGGCACAGGTGCCGCACGACCGGACCACTTGCTTGCGCAGCGCCTCCCGCGCACGGAAGAGCCTGACGCCGGCGTTCGATGGCGTGAGGTCCGCGGCTTCGGCGAACACCTTCACCGGCATGTCATCGATATCCACGGCTTTGAGCACCGCGGCATACTCGGGCTTGAGCGTCTCGGCGAGGCGTCCGACGCAGGCGCACATCTCCAGGTGCATGTCTGGCGGCGGAACCGCAGCGTCGGCCATCTCCTGGGTAAGTGCAGCCAACCCCCGCTCCGCGGTAGCCTGCCGCCGGTGACGATCGATGGCGGCGTTGCGCAGCACGCGGTAGAACCACGGCACAACGCCTTCCTCCGGCACGGACGCGATGCGCTCCAGATTGCGGACGAAAGCCTCCTGCAAGAGGTCCTCTGCCAACGCACGGTTGCCCGTGCGTCGTTCGAGGTAGCGCAGGAACACCCGATGGTTCTCGACGATGATGTCAACCGCGCGATTGACGACCACAGCGTCTGAGTCCAACTCGGTCTGATCACTCATAGCGGCAGTATAGATAGGGCGCCGGGATCCGCTGTGCACCGCCCCGCCGGCCCGCGCCCCTGCATAGAGTATTTGGAACGGTGATTTCGATATTTTCGTATTTTTTCCTCACCACCGGCTCAGTATCGTCACGGCTGCTGAACGCGCATCATTTGTATTTGGAGTGACGCATGAAGACGGCATCATCACTGTTCGACAACCTCAAAGCCGACCTGCCGGCCAGCGTCGTGGTGTTCCTGGTCGCCACACCGCTCTGCCTCGGCATCGCCCTCGCCTCGGGAGCGCCGCTCTTCTCCGGCATCATCGCCGGCATCGTCGGCGGCATCGTCGTCGGCGTCGCGAGCGGGTCGCAGCTCGGCGTCGCCGGGCCGGCCGCGGGCCTGGCGGTCATCGTGCTGAACGCCATCACGACGCTGGGGTCGTTCGAGACGTTTCTGCTGGCGGTGGTCGTGGCGGGCGTCATCCAGATCGCGCTGGGCTACGCCCGCGCCGGCGTCATCGGCTACTACTTTCCGTCGTCGGTCATCAAGGGGATGCTCACCGGCATCGGCCTGACGATCATTCTCAAGCAGCTGCCGCACGCGGTCGGCTACGACGCCGACCCGAGCGGCAGTCTGGCGTTCGCCGGGGCGGGCGGCGAGAACACGCTCTCGGCTCTCGGCCACATGTTCTCGTTCATCCAGCCCGGTGCGCTCGTCGTCGCGCTGCTGTCGCTCGTGGTGCTCGTGCTCTGGGAACAGCCGGCTGTCAAGCGGTTCAAGGCGAGCCTCTGGATCCAGGGGCCGCTCGTGGCGGTGGCCCTGGGCATCGTGCTGAACGAAGTCTTCGCGTCGCTGGCGCCGTCGCTCGCCATCGCGAGCTCGCATCTGGTGCAGATTCCCATCGCGAACGGCTTCAGCGGATTCCTGTCGCTCTTCACGCTGCCGGACTTCAGCCAGCTCACCAACATGGCGGTCTACACGACGGCCATCACGCTGGCCGTGGTGGCCAGCCTCGAGACGCTGCTGTGCGTGGAAGCGACGGACAAGCTCGACCCGCAGAAGCGCGTGACGCCGACCGACCGCGAGCTCAAGGCGCAGGGCCTCGGCAACGTCGTCTCCGGACTCATCGGCGGGTTGCCGGTGACGCAGGTCATCGTCCGGAGCTCGGCCAACATCCAGTCCGGCGCCAAATCGAAGCTGTCGGCCATCCTGCACGGCGTGCTGCTGCTCGCGGCGGTCGTCACGGTACCGGCCCTGCTGAACCGCATTCCGCTGTCGGTGCTGGCGGCGATTCTCCTGACCGTCGGCTACAAGCTGGCCAAGCCGGCCCTCTTCGTCGTCGATGTATCGCCAGGGTCCCTACCAGTTCGTGCCGTTCATCGTGACGGTCGTCGGCATCCTCGCGACCGACCTGCTGGTCGGCATCGGGCTCGGGATGGCTGTGGCGGTCTTCGCCATCCTGCTGACCAACTACAACAACCCGTTCTTCCTCGACCGCGACCCGGGCGAAGGCGTGCGCATCACGCTGTCCGAGGACGTGTCGTTCCTCAACCGCGCCGCCATCATGCGCGCGCTCGCCGCGATTCCCCCTGGCACCAAGGTGGTGATCGACGCCTCGCGGTCGATGAACATCGACCACGACGTCTACGAGATCATCAGGGACTTCGAGCAGCGTGCGGCGCTGGTCGGCATCGACCTGACCGATCGACGGCCTGTCGACGCTCAGGCGCAGCAACGACGCCATGCACCGGGTACACGACGTCATCGCGCGCGACGCGGCCGGGCCGACGTCAGCCGTCGCGTGACCGACGCCGTTCACCCACCTGTTCATCAAAGTCATTAGTTCTAGCCATGGGAGGCTTCATGCGTACGCAGACGAAAGAGATTCAGACCCACCTCACGCCGCACAAGGCGTTCGAGATTCTGGTGGAGGGCAACGAAGCGGTTCGTCAGCAACCTGCGCTTCAATCGCAACCTGCTGCAGCAGGTCAACGAGACGTCGGACGGCCAGTTCCCGTTTGCCATCGTCCTGAGCTGCATCGACTCGCGGACGTCGGCCGAGCTCGTCTTCGACCAGGGGCTCGGCGACATCTTCAGCGTGCGCATCGCCGGCAACGTCCTGAACGAGGACATTCTCGGCAGCATGGAGTTCGCCTGCCAGGTCGCCGGCTCGAAGCTGATCGTCGTGCTCGGCCACACCAGGTGCGGCGCGGTCAAGGGCGCCTGCAGCCACGTGGAGCTGGGGCACCTCACCGGTCTCCTCGGCAAGATCGGGCCGGCCATCCACGAGGTCGAGCGGCAGGCGGGCGACAGCTGGCGCCGGAGGCCTTCGTCGAGCAGGTCGCCGTGGAGAACACCCGCCACCAGATGCGCGCGGTGCTCGACCGCAGTCCGATTCTGGAGCACCTCTTCCACGAGGGCCGCATCGGCCTCGTCGGCGGCGTCTACGCGGTGGAGACCGGCGAGGTCACGTTCTTCGAGCAACTCTTCAACGACGTGAAAGATGGGGCCACGGGCCAGTTGACCGGCGTCAGCGAGTGATCGCCGCCTGAGAAGACCCACCCGGGCGGCGTTGGCGACGGCAGCACGCTGGGGTGGGTCAGCCCCGGGCTTGCTCGCGGATCAGTGACAGGGTCCTGCGCACGTGCAGTCAGGCACCCGTGCTCCGCGCAGGTACCACCCGATTCCTGAAGGCGCTTGCGCAGTGCCTCACGAGCGCGGAAGACAACGTCGGCGAGTCGTTGGATTGGCGCCCGCGCCTCCATCACAAAGCTGCCCGTGCCGTTGACCGTACCGCCCGTCACCTTGCTGGCCGCTGACTTCTCCACGGGGATAGGTTCACCAGTGACCATCGACTCATCAACGGCGCTGACCCCCTCGACAACGGAGCCATCAACCGGGACGCGTTCGCCGGGCCGGACGCGCAAACGGTCGTCCGCTCGGGGACCGTTGCCAGCAGGTCCGAGCCGCGCGCTATCGCGTTTGCCGAAGCGAAGCCGCTGACGATCGTGGTGACGTTACGTTCGAGTCCGAGCGTGGCGAGCGCCTCCTCGACCCACCGATGATCGACCGTCTGGCGCGAGATGCCGACATGCCTCGCAGCCGCATAGTGCGCGCGGAACACGCCGCTTGCGAAGGCTGTGACCCGCACGCACCACGCCGTCCATCCGATCGGCGAATAGCGCTACCTGCCGCAGTTCAGGGCTGGTCGTCTCCCCGACCACGCCGGTTTCCAGGTCGACACTGCCGTCTCTCAGGCCTGCGGCTCGACGAACCCTTCGCGCCGGTGCGCCCATCGTCCAGTGCCGCGCGCACATCGGCGTCAGGTCGATTGCCGCGCTGGCCGGGCGGGGCGCCTGTTTGGCACGACATCCGCACATACCGAGCCGGCGCCACCGCGCCGTCGGAGGTGCCTGCATGTCAGTCGCAACCATCCGGAATCGCTTGCTTCGCGCTCTGCCACCGGACATTCTCCTGGGCATCCGCGGGGAACTGACGCTGCGTCCCTTTGCGGCGCGGGCGGTGGTTCACGAACTCGGCGCGCCGATTGACCACATCCTGTTCGTCGAAACCGGGATGGTGTCGGTGACCGTGACTGACCCCGAGGGGGACACGGTGGAAGTGGCCGCTCTCGGCGACGAGGGTCTCGCCGGAGTCGCGGGCGTTCTCGGCTTCAGGCGGTCTCCCGCCAACCTATGCTTCCAGTTGGCCGGGGCCGGGCACGTCATGGCCGCAGACGCGTTCCGGCGCGAGTTCGGGAAGGAGGGGCCGTTCCGCGACGTCGCGATGGCATATGTCCGGGCGCGGCACGTGCAGATGATGCAGACGATCCTCTGTCACCGCCGCCATAGCCTCGATCAGCGGCTGTCCCGGTGGCTGCTCACGGCACGCGACTACTCGCACTGCGATCATGTTCCCCTGACGCATCAGGTGATTGCCGAGATGCTGGGCGTCCACCGACCGGCGGTGACGATCGCGACGCGCAGCCTCCAGGACCGCGGCGCCATCCATTGTGGGCGCGGGGGCATCACCATTACCGACGTTGCCGGCTTGAGGGCAGCCACCTGTGCCTGCTACCGCATCGTTCGCGAACAGATGGCGCAGCTTTTACCGCCTCAGCCGGATAGTCATCGGCTGTGAGGCAGGACCGGCCGGCGGAATCGCGCGGATGGTACGGATCGAGACCGACGTCGCCTGGTGATTGGGCTAATTTGCAGTCACAGGAGAGCCGCGGCACGAAGCGAGGCCCGGTGCAGCAACGCGCCGCTCGGCTCCCCTCGTTCGACCAACTCACGCCCAGGAGACATCTATGGCCACGATTGAGAATCGCGAATCGACCGCTGCGGCGAGCGAACGCCGGGAGAACGATATTCCACTCGAACATTCGTCCGGACAAGCGACGTCGGAACGCGTTGCCGTTCGCGCGTTCGAACTGTTTCAGGCGCGCGGCGCCACCGATGGCCAGGACGTCAACGACTGGCTACAGGCCGAGCGTGAAATCAGCGGAGCGAATGGCGCGTCCGCAGACGCACTCGGTGAGCGCGGCCGGAGCCAGAGCACCGGGGACGCCAACTGAGGCGGGTTCACCGGTGAGCGTCGTGCCGCGACCACCCGCCTTCCTGCGTGGGTCACGCGTCCTGCCCGTGCACGGTCACGCGGACAGCCGCGACATGCATGGCGACTGCGACCGGCCATCGCGACGCTTGCCGTTCTCACCCGCCCGCGAATCCAGGCCACTGCTGTCGCGAGAATGCCTTCAGGCGAGTCTGGTTTTGAGATAGCGTTCGTTGCCGCGACAGTTCTGCGCATCGCCAAGGTGGGTTGCGATATTCGGCGTCAAGCAAGTAGGCTCCCACCGCTATGGACGAATCGGGAAGACACCAGGAACTCTGGCGCCAGCTGCACCGCGAGGTGATCCAGGGCCTCGAAGCAGAGCTCGAGCGCCTCCACATGCGTGAGTCGGATGTGCAGCAGGCGGCGCAGGAACGGGAGCTCGTCCTGCTCCAGCTCCTCGAGGTGGAGCGGACATCGAGGCTGACCGCGCAGGCGGGAGCCGGAACGGCTGCATCGTCGGACGGCCAGTCCGGGCCAGGTCATCTTCCAGGAGCCGCCAGTGCGAGCGCGCGAGGCGCCGAGCTCCTGGCGCGGCTCTCCCTCAATGATCCCAGGATGCCCGAGCTGCAAGCGGCGCTGCAGGCCTGCGAGGAAGAGCTCGCACGAATGAGAAATCGCAAGGCCATTCGCGCCATCGCGGCCCTGGTCAGCCTGAAGACGCGTCTCCTCGGCCGCGATTGAGCTCGACCTGGTGCCGGTCATCGCCAGCCAGTGCCCAATCGACGATCCCTTCGAACCTTGCTACGGCGCCTTCGGCGGTCAGATGCTCGCGGACGACGCGGTGCGCGTTGTCGACGATCGTCGCGACCTCCGGTGAGTCGAGGAGTGTAGCCGCCAGCCGCAGGTGATCGCCTCGAGGCGATCGCGGTAGAGGGATCACCATCTCGCCTTCGCGGCGCTCCAGCTCCGGGACTGCGCCAACCCGGGTGGCGATAGTCGCGATCCGGTTCGCCCAGGCTTCGATGAGGAGCAGGCTGAATCCTTCCGAAGGGCTGGCCAGAACCAGAGCATCGAGTCCGACGAGGACATCCGGCATGCGTCGGGGCGCGGGAAGGAAATGCACCCTCCTGCGGCGCGCCGGGTCCATGGCGGGCACCTCGGTATGCCAGACTTCCCCGGCGTAGATCAGGTGCGTGCGGGCATCGCTTTCCGAGAGCAGGTCCAGGAGCAGCCAGGGGTTTTTCTCCGGGCTGATCCGGCCCAGGTAACCAATCGCTCGGTCGCCCGGCGCCAGGCCCCAGGCCCGACGCACCTCCTCCCGCGACGTCGTCGGCCGTACCTCCTCGGCGGCGATACCGGGCCAGCACACCCGGACCCGGTCACGGAAGTGGGAGGGAAAGGTCGCGGCGGCGGCCGCCGATATGGCCATGCCGTGCGTGCCGAACGGCACCAGGTCCTTGACGAGGTCGCGGGTCCACTGACACGCACCGAAGGCCTGAACGACAACGGGCTTTCCCTGGAAGTCGACCCGTTCGAGTCCGGGGACGATCAGCTTGCCCCACACCAGGATGATGTCGGAGCGATCGACCACCGCCTGTACCGCCGCGGGCCAGTCATCGACCTTGCTCACCAGTCGCTCGGTGCCGCCGCGGAGTGACTCCGGCGAAAAGACCGGACGCTCGAGCCGGCGAAACAGCGCCGGATTGAACCGTTGCAGGATCGGCACCGCCATGGCCGACCAGGCGATCCGGGAGGACGCGTGCTCGGAGAGGGTCAGGTGGTAGGTTGCGACTCCGCCGTGACAGTGCAGATCGTGGATGATGCCGACCCGCGGGCGACTATCGGGGGCTGCCGTCAATGGGCGCTCCGCTCCCGTCGAGGACCACGTTTCAAGAGGAGGCGTTTCAGCGGGCGGAGCCCTCGCCGCAGAGCGGAGGGGACGTGGCGGCGATACAGCCCGGGCAGACCCCGGCGTCGCGGGTCGGCGCGCTCGAGCAGGCCCTCCCACCCGGCCAGTTGCGTGTCCATCGAGCCGAGCATGAGCCCCTGGCCGAACAGGCCGGGCTCCTTGTCGAGCGATTGGACGAGGCTCTCCATCTGGTAGGCCGTCAGTTCGACCCGGAGCTGGGCGAGCTGCACGCGCTGCTGCGACAGGACCGGATGCCCCTCGACGAACCGGATGATCCCCCGCACGACCTTCATCTTCGTCGCCACCGACTGCCAGGTCGTGCCCGCGCCGGCCCGCACCGTCGACAGAACCTCGTCGATGCCGTCGAGACGCGTGTTCGCGGCCAGCTGCATCCACGCGCAGGAGTCCTCGCTGAGGATATAGCCCGCCGGAAATGGGTGCGCGAGCATCAGCTCGCGGCGAATCATGACTGTCGGAGCCGCGATCGGACAGTGCGTCATGATCCGCGGGAAGACTTCGCCCCGGAACCTGCCCGAGGAGATGATCTCGTCGGGTCGATCCTCTTCGATGAACTTGCGGCGATACGAGGTGTGGCAAAAGAGCGAGCCGCTCGCTTCCATGAACCGGAGCTGCGTCTGGATCTTGGGCGGATCGAAGAGATCGTCGCTGTCGAGGAAGGCGACGTATTTGCCGGTCGACAGCGAGACGCCGTAGTTGCGGGCCACGGCGGCGCCCTGGTGCGCCTGATGAACGACACGCGCCCTGTCATCCTTCGCGCAGAGCTCGAGCAGTGGCGTGAGGTCGTCGGTGGACCCGTCGTCGACGAACAGGACTTCCAGGTTGGCGTGCGTCTGCTGCTGGATGCTCGCGAGCGCGTGAACGGTGTCGTCGATCCGGTTCCAGAAGGGAACCACCACGCTGACCTTGATGCGCTCCAGCTCCGCGTCGGCAATCGGCTTCATCTCGCGCGAACCTACCCCGTGCGCGAGGCCGTGGTCAAGCAGTGGCGTCTGCCGCGAAGACCAGGCCGCAGGATATGATGAGCGTCCCCTGATGGCAGTGACTCCCACGCGAAGCACTACCGCCGAGGATCTGCACCGCACGGTGCGGATGCTGCCTGTGGCGCTTCATTTCGCCTGGGGTGACATCCGCGCGCGTTATCGCCGCAGCTTCCTTGGACCACTCTGGCTCGTCCTGGGAACGGCGATCGGTGTGGTCGGCCTGGGATATCTCTGGGCCGGTATCTTCGGGCTCGGTTACCGCGAATACGTGCCGTCGCTCGCCGTAGGCCTGGTGTCGTGGCAGCTGCTGTCGGGCACCATCGCGGAGAGTCCGTCGATGCTGATGTACAACGCACCGATCATCAGGAACCTGCGCACGCCGGTAGCCTTCTTCCCGCTGCAACTGCTGCTGCGGCACCTGCTCACCTTCGCGCACAACGCGATCGTCGTCCTGGGCGTGCTGCTGGTCTATCCTCCCGACTGGTCGGCGACGCAGCTGCTCTCGATCGTCGGCGTCGCGCTCGTCGCCGCCAATCTGTGGTGGATCAGCCTGCTCCTCAGCATGCTCGGCGCGAGGTTCCGCGACATCGATCCCCTCATCGCCGCCGCGATGCCCCTGCTGTTCTTCCTGACGCCCGTCGTCTTCCGCCCCGACCACGTGCCGTTGCGCCACAACATCGTCTGGCTGAACCCCCTGACCTACTTCATCACGGTGATCCGCGATCCCCTGCTCGGCGAAGTCCCGTCGCTGTTCGTCTATGCGGCCGTGCTAGCCCTGCTGGCCGTAGGTTGGGCGATGGCCTACTGGCTGCTCACGCGGCGGGCGGCGCGCGTGCCGTTCTGGATCTGAGATGGCTCTGCTGCGCTTCGACCACGTCACGATCCAGTTCCCGATCTACAACAATCGCGCGCGGTCGCTCCGCAATTCGCTGGTCAACATCGGGACCGGCGGCCGGATCGATGAGGACTCGCGCGGCGTCGCCACGGTCACCGCCCTGAAAGACGTCAGCTTCGAGCTGAAGGACGGCGACCGCCTGGGTCTCATCGGCCACAACGGCGCCGGCAAGACGACGCTGCTGCGGACCATGGCGGGCATCTATCCCCCGGTGAGCGGCACCGTGACGCGCGAGGGACGAACCGCGACGATCATCGAGGTGGGAGCGGGCATGGACGTCGAACTCTCGGGATACGAGAACATCACGCGCATGGGCCTGCTACTCGACATGACGCACGCCGAGATCGCCGCGGCCCTGCCGAGTATCGAGGAGCTGACGGATCTGGGCGACTACCTCAACATGCCGGTGCGGACGTATTCGGCTGGCATGACCATGCGGCTGATGTTCGCCGTGGCAACGTCGCACCGTCCGGAGGTTCTGCTGATCGACGAGATGTTCGGCGCGGGAGACGCGGCGTTCCAGAAGAAGGCTGCGGAGCGCCTGCAGCACATGATCGACTCGGCCAGCATCTTCGTCTTCGCCTCGCACTCGATGGCGCTGCTGCAGCATTACTGCCGGCGACTCTTCAAGCTCGAGCACGGCA
Source organism: uncultured Acidobacteriota bacterium (assembly GCA_963722395.1). Lineage (GTDB taxonomy): Bacteria > Acidobacteriota > Vicinamibacteria > Vicinamibacterales > CAVVIG01 > CAVVIG01. Next base: position 162,632 of record CAVRLS010000005.1, read on the forward strand.
CGCTCGTCGAAGTGCCCATGCCCTGAGCGGGCCGGCCCGGCCCACGGCCGTCATCCGCGCGGGCACGGCCGTCACGCGACATCACGTGTGCACCGCTTCAGTGGCGAGCATGTCCCGCAACTCGGCCGTCAGATCAAGCGGGCCCAGCGACACGCCGACCTGTCGCAGCACCGCGTTGTCCCCGACGACGACGGGCAGGGTGCTGGTGCCGCGGCGAGCCGGATCGATGACGTGGGTGACGGGGCCGCGCGCGAGGCGCAGCAGCCGCGTCACCAGTTCGGCCATCGACACCCCATGTCCGCTGCACACGTTCACGATGCGGCCGCGCGCCAGCGGACTCCGGGCCAGCGCCAGCAGTGCTCCCACCGTGGCGGTGATGCCGGTGAAGTCGCGGACGGCGTCGAGCGGGCCCGTGGTGAGCGTGCCTCCAGCAGCACCGAACGAAGCGACCTGGCGCACGAAGTCGCCCGGCGCACTCGTGACCGGAGTGCCGGGGCCGATCGGATTGAAGAGCCGGGCCACCACCACCGGCTGCCCGCGCCCGGCGGCAGCGAGCGCCAGTTGCGTCTGCGCGAGCTTCGACCTGCCGTAGGCGCTGAGCGGGTGGCATTCGTCCCCCTCCGAGACCACTCCGCTCGGATTCGCCGGCCGTCCGTACTCGGCGGCGCTGCCGGCGAACACCGCCACTGGAGGTGCAGGCAGGTCGCCGAGCACATCGAGCAGCCGCGACGCGTACACCACGTTGACCTCCTGCGCGTCGTCGGCGCGGGTCGTGCCCGCGAGGTGAAACACCACGCCCGGCGCGACGCTCGCCACGGCCGCGCGGAGTGACGCCCGGTCCGTGAGATCGACCGACACGCTCTGCACCCCGGGCGGAAACACGGCACCGGGTCGCGTCACGACGCTCACACGCAGGCCGGCCTCTCGCAGGCACTGACAGAGATGGCGGCCGACGAAGCCGCTCGCGCCGGTGACGAGTGCGCTGCGAGCAGACGGGCTCAGGGGCTCAGCCATTCGCCGACCGACCGTGCCGCGCCAGGTCAGACGCAGACTGCGGGCCTGCCGTGTCGTCGAACCCGTCCGTGACGCCCTGACCACCGAACATGTGCAGGGCCGCCTCGTAGTCCTCAGGGCGCCCGATGTCCAGCCAGTTGCCCTCGAACCGATAGCCGTGAATGCGGTGGCGGCGCGCAATCAGGGCCCGGATCAGGTCGGGCAGATCGGACGGCACGCCGGCGGTCAGGTGTTCGAGCACAGCCGGTTTGAAGCAGTAGATGCCGGTCGACACCAGGTAGTCGATCGACGGCTTCTCGACGTAGTCGACGACCTGCGATTCGACGTCGAGCGACAGCACGCCGAGCGTCAGGTTTACCACCTTGCGATAGACGGCAATCGTGCCGATGGCCCCCGCGCTGCGATGCGCGGCGACAAAGGCGCCGATATCGAGGTCCGTCAGCAGGTCGCCGTTCATCACCAGGAAGTCGTCGTCCAGATCGCCGAGCAGGCTGAGCGGGCCGGCCGTTCCCATCGGCGTCGACTCGATCGAGTAGTCGATGTGAATGCCGAAGCGGCTGCCGTCTCCGAAGTAGGCCTGGATCAAGCCAGCGAGATGACCCACGGCGAGCGTCGCACGCGTGAATCCCGCCCGGCGTAGCTGTTCGAGCACGATGGCCAGGATCGGGCGATCGCCAACCGGCACGAGCGGCTTGGGAAACACCGCCGTATAGGGAAGCAGGCGGCGACCCTTGCCTCCAGCGAGAATGACAGCGCGCATCGCTCACACCTCGTAGTCGCCGGTGCGCGTCCAGTCGGGTTGCTCCCGCATGAAGTCGATCACCTGGCGAAGCCCCGCGTCGAAGCCGACCGCCGGCGACCAGCCGAGCAGCCGGCCTGCCAGTGACGCGTCGCAGACGAGGCGGTTCACTTCGCTCGCCTCCGGGCGCACGCGTTCCTGGTCGCAGACAATCGGCGCGGTTCGTCCCGCCAGCCGAACGATACGTTCCGCCAGCGCGCCGATGCTGATTTCCTTGCCCGAGCCCAGGTTGACGACCCGCCCGACCGCGTCGTCTGCCGCGGCAACGGCCATGAAGCCGGCCACGGTGTCACCGACATACGTGAAGTCGCGGGTCGGCGACAGCGAGCCCACCCGCACTTCAGCCGCATGCAACGCCTGCGACACGATTGTGGGGATCACGGCGCGGGCCGATTGCCGCGGCCCGTAGCAGTTGAAGGGACGGACCGTGGCCACAGGCAGGCCGAACGACTTGTGGAAGGAGGACGCCAGGGCGTCGGCGCCCACCTTGCTGGCGGCGTAGGGAGATTGCGGCGAGATCGGGTGCGTCTCGTCGATCGGGACCCGCTGCGCCGAGCCATAGACCTCGCTCGTGGAGGTGTGGACGAATCGTGTCACGTTGGCGTCCCGGGCGGCCAGCAGCGCGTGGAGCGTGCCGTCGACATTCGTCTGCACGACGTCGCTCGGGTGACGGTACGAATACGGGATGGCAATCAGTGCACCGAGGTGGAACACGACGTGCTGGCCGCGGGTCGCGCCGCCGATCGCGGCGGCATCGCGGAGTTCACCGGCCACCATCCGGATGGCGCGGCGGGTGTCCGGGGCGAGCATCGACAACAGGCCACCTGCGTGACTCGAGCGGTAGTGCACGAATGCCGTCACCTCGGCGCCGGCGTGCACGAGCGCCTCGGTCAGGTGGCTGCCGATGAATCCTCCGGCACCGGTGATCAGCACGCGTCGGCCGGTCCAGTTCATGGTCGTCATTCAGTCGTTCCCACTGCTGCGATGAGCGTCCCGGTCGCGGGCACGTGCGTCCGCACGGCGTTATCCGACGCCCGCCATGGATGACCGGGCTGATCGCCGGCCATCGGCCGTTGACTGCCGATTGTTCGGCGATACTCGTGCAGCAGCAGCGGCAGAACGGAATCGGGATGGAAGATGGCGAGATAGCGGCGTCGCGCCGCGGCCCCCAGGCGGTCACGCAACGACGCATCCGTGGCCACGCGGATCAGCGCGTCGGCCAGCGCGGGCACATCATCGGGCGGCACCAGCAGCGCGGCGTCGTCGCGATTCATGGCCGCGTCGCGCCCGAGCATGTCGGGAATGCCGCCCACCGTCGTGGTGACCACAGGCAGGCCCAGCATCATCACTTCGACCAGGCTGTTGGGGGTGCCCTCGGCCAGCGTCGGCAGCACGAACACGTCGAACGACTCGAGCAGCGCGCGTTTGTCTGCTTCCGGCGTGTAGCCGAGGAACTCGCAGGAGTTGCCGAGGGCGAGCGCCGCGGCTCGTTCGCGGGCGATCTGGTCGAGCGGGCCGACGCCCGACACGCGCAGGCGGATGCCGGGTACGCGACACCGTGCCACGGCAAACGCCTCGAGGAGAAGCATCAGCCCCTTGCCGTGTTCGAGGCGGGCCGCATAGCCGAAGACGACTCCCCCGTCGGGCTGCCGTGCCTGCGCCCGCACGCCCGCATCCTCGTGCAGCAACGGCAGCACGCGCGCCGGCCTGGCGAGACCGAAGGCGTCGTGCCAGCCCTGGGCCAGCGCGGGCGACAACGCAGCCACGTCCGACGCAGCGCGTGCGACCGCGGCGAACGCGACGTAGTGCGCGCGCAGCTCGGGCAGATGATCCGGAGTGCCGAGTTCATGGAACAGGACCGGTATGCGGACCTGTCGTGCGGCACGGACCAGCACCGCGGCGCCAGCGTCGGAGGCGACGACGTGAATCAGGTCGGCACGGCAGTTCCGGAAGTGTCGGCGACAGGCCAGCAGATGGATGTCAGACGCCATGTGCCACACACGGCGCCAGGCCCTGCGTCGACGCGGCAGGTGCTGGTGGGACTCATCAGCGGATGACATCGGTGACATTCGTGGCGTGAGTGGCGCCGTGACAGCGCTGTCGGCGATCAGCCGACAGGCGATGGCGAGGCGGCGAATCGCCACCAGCATGCCGCGCAGGCGTGCCGTGGAGACGACGACCGAGACGCTGATCCCGGCGGCCCGGAGCCGGGCCAGGTACGGGTCGTCGGGCGCCGGCCGGTGCAGCAGCGTCACGGAGTGCAGATAGCCGAGCTCTTGCAGCCGAACCGCATAGCGAACAAGAGTCTCATCGGCACCGCTGATCGGGCCGGCGAGTTCGCTCCTGGCGAGAACGACGTTCATGCTGGCTCAGTCTATCGTGAAAAATCGCAGCGCCGAGCCGTGCGCGATCAGCGTAGCGTGGCGATCTGGAGGGTGAGGATCAGCGCAGCGGCGGCGGCCAACGCGGCTCCGACCGCTCGCCACTGTCGAAGCGAGAGCTCAGGCTCATGCGTGCGCCACCAGGCTCGCGCGTGATGCCGCGCCGGCCCTTCCACCCAGCGCCACAGCGCCCAGGAGGCCGCCAGTGTCACGAGCCAGAAGAGGCCATAGACGACGCCGTCCGGCATGCCCGGCGCGGACGGACGCCAGTACGCGAAGCCGAGCATGATGCCGTAGTGCACGAGGTAGAGCGCGTAACTGATCTCGCCCAGTACTACCAGAACGCGCATCGACAGGAGGCGGGACACCAGGCCGCGCCTGAGGGCCATGCTCACGATCAGCAACGGGAAGGCGACGGACCATGCCGGCAAGTACGCGAGCGCGGCGGTCGTGCGCAGCTGTTCCGGCTGGGACATGCTCCAGGCCGCCACAGTCACGACGGCGAGCTCGAGGACGGTGCCGACCAGGACGCCAACGCGGAGCCTCGACGCCAGATACTGCCAGGCGCTGCAGCTCGCCATGCCGAGGACGAACAGATAGGCGTTCGCCAGCGGGCTGACTCTGGCCAATCCGGTGAAGTCGGGCCCGCGTTGCCCGAACTGGAACGGCGGCAGCTCGAACCAGCGCGCGAGGTGCTCCAGCGCGGAGAACAGCAGGACGCTGAGGATCAGCTTCACCGGCCAGGTGCTGCGCCAGTTGGCAATCAAGAACGGAAAGAGGAGGTACAGCCCGAGCTCGGTCGAGATGCTCCATGACACCGGATTGAAAGAGAAATACGAGTCGGGAAACGGCACCCAGGCATGCACCAGGGCGATATTGGCGGGCACGGCCATGAGCGTGCTGCCCGGCATCTGTGGTGCGTACAGGTACACCATCGGCAGGAACACGATGAACGTCGCGATGTGCAGTGGCCAGAGCCGCGCGGCACGGGCAACGAGGAAGCGGCGTGTGCCTGCGGCGTCGAGCCTCGGATACGCGTAGGCGAGGACGAAGCCGGAGAGCACGAAGAAGAAATTCACCGCGAGCGGGAGATCCAGGGGATCGCCCCACGTGCGCGAGAACTCGTAATGCGGTCGTGAATGGAGGAGGACGATCATGGCCGCCGCCACGAAACGGAGTGAGGTCAGCGGGAGAAGCTGCTCGCGCTCGGCATTCGGGAGTGAGGTCATCGACTACTGCGTGCTCGCTTGCCGCGCCGAACGAGTGTAGCCTAGACTTTGCACCTGCGAAGCATGCCGATGTGCCGTGACCTGCAGATGAAGGCCGTCATTCTCGCCGGCGGTTTCGGTACGCGACTGGCCGAGGAAACCGACGTCAAGCCGAAGCCGATGATCGAGGTCGGCGGTCACCCGCTCCTCTGGCACATCATGAAGCACTACGCCCACTATGGCGTCAGCGAGTTCGTGGTGCCGTTGGGTTATCGAGGCGACGTCATCCGCCGCTACTTCATCGATCGTGCGACGCTGCGCAGCACCTGCAGCGTCGATCTTGGCACCGGTCAGGTGAGCGTGGAGGGCGAGCCGGCCATCGAGCCGTGGCGGGTTCACCTGGTCGAGACCGGCGGCGAGACCAACACGGGCGGGCGCCTGCTCATGCTCAAGCCTTGGCTGCAGTCGGAGCGCATGTTCCTGACCTACGGCGACGGCGTCAGCAATATCGAACTGGACGCGCTCCTCGCATTCCACCGCGCGCATGGCCGTCTGGCCACCGTCACGGCCGTCCGGCCGCCGGCCCGCTTCGGTGGGCTCGAGCTCGAAGGCGACCGGGTCCTCGCGTTCACTGAGAAGCCGGAGGTCGGCGAGGGCTGGATCAACGGCGGCTTCTTCGTCCTCGAAGGCGGTGTCTTCGACTATCTCCGCGGTCCGGACGATAGTCTGGAGTACGACGTGCTGAGCCGCCTGGCCGGGCAGGACCAGCTCCGTGCCTTCCGTCACACCGGCTTCTGGCAGTGCATGGACACGCTCCGCGACCTCCGGTTGCTGCAAGGCTTGTGGTCCGCTAGCAGCGCGCCCTGGAAGATGTGGCCGTGACGTCGTCGTTCTGGACCGACCGCCCTACGCTCGTCACCGGCGCCACCGGTCTTCTCGGTGGCTGGCTGGTCGGCTCGCTGCTGAAGCGCGGGGCGAGCGTGATCTGCATGGTGCGCGATCAGGTGCCCCATTGTCGCCTGGTCTCCGAACAGATGCTGAGCCGTGTGAACGTGGTCACCGGCGACGTCCAGGATCAAGCACTGCTCGAACGTGTTCTGGGCGAGTACGAGGTGGACACGGTATTCCACCTCGCCGCCCAGACAATCGTCGGCGTCGCGAACCGCAACCCGGTCTCCACGTTCCAGACGAACATCGGAGGCACCTGGGGGGTGCTTGAAGCGTGCCGGCGGAGTCCGGCGGTGAAGCAGATTGTGATCGCATCCACCGACAAGGCATACGGCGACCACGCCTCAGCCGTCTACGACGAGACCACCCCTCTGCGCGCGCGTTTCCCCTACGACGTCAGCAAGGCGTGTGCGGACATGATCGCCCAGAGCTACGCCGCGACGTTCGACCTCCCGGTGGCGGTCACGCGCTGCGGCAACTTCTATGGCGGCGGCGATCTCAACTGGAGCCGGCTGGTCCCGGGCACGATCCGCTCTATCGTCCGGGGCGAGCGCCCGGTCATTCGCTCGAATGGCCAGTATGTCCGCGACTACTTCTACGTCGAGGACGGAGCGGCGGCGTACCTCCTGCTGGCCGAGCAGCTCGCGGCCCATCCCGAGCTGCGCGGCGAGGCATTCAACTTCTCCTACGACGCCAATCGTCACGGTGCTCGAGCTCGTGGACCAGATCGTACGGCTGATGGGCTCGACGCTGACCCCCGTCGTGCAGAACATCGCCACCGGCGAGATCCCGGTGCAGCGGCTCGACCCGGGCAAGGCGCGCGACCGGCTCGGGTGGCAGTCGACCTTCACGCTCGATGAAGGCCTGCGCCGCACGATCGCCTGGTACGAGCGCTCCCTTCGCAACACGCAGGCGGGCGATGGCGGGGTCTAGCCAGGCAGACGCCACGACCAGCCGCATCCTGTGCCGCTCCTGCGGCGGCCACAACCTTCAGCCCATCCTATCGCTCGGCACGATGCCGGCAGCGAACCGTCTGCTGCGGGCAGATCAGCTCGACGCGCACGAGCCGCGCCACCCGCTGGATCTGGTCTTCTGCGCCGCATGCTCGCTCGTCCAGATCACCGAGTCGCTTCCACCCGAAGAGCTGTTCCGGGACTATGTCTATTTCTCGTCGTACTCGGAGACGATGCTGGCAAGCTGCGAGGCGCTGGCAAACCGCCTGACCCGTGAGCGGGCACTCGACGGCCAGAGCCTTGTCGTTGAGGTCGCCAGCAATGACGGCTACCTGCTCCAGTTCTATCAACGCCTGGGAGTGCCCGTGCTGGGGGTCGAGCCGGCCCGCAACGTCGCGCGCGTGGCCCGTGAGCGCGGCATCCGGACCATCGAGGAGTTCTTTGGCGCCGACCTCGCCGCCAGCCTGCTTGCGCAGGGCCGCCGCGCTGACGTCATCCATGCGAACAACGTCCTCGCCCACGTGCCGGACGTGAACGGCGTAGTTGGCGCGATGGCGACGCTGCTGCGCGATGACGGCATCGCGGTGATCGAGGTCCCCTACGTCCGCGATCTCGTGGACCGCGCCGAGTTCGACACGATCTACCACGAGCATCTCAGCTACTACTCGTTGACCGCATTGCATGAACTGTTCGGTCGCCACGGCCTCGTGATTCAGGATGTGGAGCACCTGGCGATCCACGGCGGCTCGCTCCGGCTGTTTGCCGGGCGCGCAGGCCAGCCGTCGGCGGTCGTGGCCACGCTGCTTGACGATGAACACAGGCTGGGCCTGAACACACTCGAGTACTACGAGGATCTCGCGAGCAGGGCCGCGACCATCAAGCAGCGTCTCCGCCGTCTGCTCATGGATCTGAGCGGGCGCGGCCATCGCATCGCGGCCTACGGCGCCGCCGCCAAGGGGGCCACGCTCCTGAACTACTGCGAGCTTGGCCCTGCGTTCATCGACTACGTCGTCGATCGGAGCAGCCACAAGCAGGGGCTCTACATGCCCGGCGTCAAGCTGCGCATCGAACCGCCCGCGCTGCTCGCTGAGCGTCCGCCGCACTATCTGTTGATCCTGGCCTGGAACCTCGCGGACGAGATCATGCGCCAGCAGGCCGGATGGCACGCCGCGCGGTGGCCGCTTCATCGTCCCAATCCCGGACGTCCGGATCATCGGGGAGCCATCGTGATCGTCGAGCCGACGGCGCTGCCGGGCGTGTTCGTCATCACGCCGGAGCTGCTGACCGATCAGCGGGGCGCCTTCGCACGCACCTACTCCGCGGAGGAGTTTCGCGCCAACGGACTCGACCCGCAGGTGGCGCAGTGCAACGTCTCCTTCAACCCCACGCGCGGTACGCTACGTGGGATGCACTATCAGGTGGAGCCGTACGGCGAGGTGAAGCTGATTCGCTGCACCAGGGGCTCGATCTACGACGTGGTGGTGGACCTCCGACCGGAGTCGCCGACCTACTGCCGTTGGGTCGGGGCGGAACTCACCGCCGACAATCGCCGGTCGTTGTACATCCCCCAGGGGCGTCGCCCACGGCTTTCTCACCCTGGCCGAGCAGAGCGAGGTCTTCTACCAGATCTCGGTGCCGTACCAGCCGGCCGCCAGCGCCGGGGTGCGCTGGGACGACCCGGCGTTCCGGATCACGTGGCCGTTCGCCCCCCGGCTCGTGGCCGAGCGTGACGCAACGTATCCGACATACCGGCCAGTGCCGGCCCACGGGTCGACAACCGACCCGGTGCTGTGAAACGGGTCTTGCTCACCGGCGCCAGGGGCTTCGTCGGCTCCAGCTGTCTCGCGCCGCTGCTGGCGCGTGGATACGAGGTCCACGCCGTGAGCCGGCCGCGCACCGCGAATGAAGCATCGGGCCTCAGCGATGGGCCGGGCGACGATGCCCGCGTCGCCTGGCATGAGGCCGACCTGTTCGACGGCCGGCAGGTGGCGGTGCTGCTGGCTGCACGTCCGCCCGACGCATCTCCTGCACCTGGCCTGGGTGGTCACCCCCGGCGCGTTCTGGGCGTCGCCGCTGAACTGGCCCTGGGTCGATGCCAGCCGGACGCTGCTGGCGGCGTTCGGAGCGGTCGGTGGCCAGCGGGTCGTGATGGTGGGCAGTTGTTCCGAGTACGCGGCCTCAGCGGACCCGTGCGTCGAAGGGCGCACGCCGCTCGCCCCGACAACGGTCTACAGCGCCTGCAAGGCCGCCACGAGTGTCATGTTGCCCGCGTTCGCCCGGCACCACGGTGTCGGCAGCGCGGCGTGGGCCCGGCTGTTCTACCTCTACGGTCCGGGCGAGCAGCCCGATCGGTTGGTGCCCTCGGTGATCCGCACGCTGCTGCGCGACGAGCCGATGCCATGCAGTCACGGTGAGCAGGTCCGGGATTTCCTCTACATCGAAGAGGTCGCCGATGCGCTGGCGGCGCTGCTCGACAGCCCGGTGACGGGCGACGTGAACATCGCCTCGGGCCGTCCGATCACGCTGAGAGCGTTCCTGTCGATGAGCGGCGCGCAGCTTGGCCGTGAGCGGCTCCTGGAATTCGGCGCGCGGCCGGCGCGCCCCGACGAGCCGGCGACGCTGACTGCCGATGTGACGCGGTTGACGGACGAGGTCGGCTGGACACCGCGGCGCAGCCTGGAGGACGGCCTGGCGCGCACGATCGCCTGGTGGCGTCAGGAGGTCGGCCGGTGACGCGCGCGTCGCGCTGCCCGGTCTGCGATGCGGTCTCGTTCACCACAGTGATCGAGCACTATCAAGTGCCCGTCCACCAGAACCTCGTGTTCGGCAGCGAGCGCGATGCGATGAACATCCCGCGCGGCGACCTGACGATGGTCGCCTGTGACGCCTGCGGCTTCGTCTTCAACCAGACCTTCGACGCCGAGCAGGCTGCTCTACAGCGACCACTACGACAACACCCAGCTTGCCTCCAGCGTGTTCCAGGATCACGTGCAGCGACTGGTGCGCCATCTCGTCGACGAGCGGGGTGTCCGGAACGCCCGGATCGTCGAGGTCGGCTGCGGCAAGGGCGCGTTCATTCGCGCGCTGATCATGGACGAGAGCCGGAACAATCGCGGCATCGGTTTCGATCCCAGCTACACCGGGCCGGACCAGGAGTTCGATGGCCGGCTGCGCTTCGAGCGGCGGTTCTACGACGCGACGTGCACGGACATTGCGGCCGACGTCGTGGTCAGCCGCCACGTCATCGAGCATGTCCCCCGTCCCGCTCGAACTCCTCGGCGCGATCTTCGAGGCGCTGGCGCACCGCCCGGGTGCGCGGCTGTTCCTGGAGACGCCGTGCGTCGCCTGGATCCTCGAGCATGACGTCGTCTGGGACTTCTTCTACGAGCACTGCTCGCTCTTCACGGCTCAGTCGCTGACGACGGCCTGTGAGCGGGCGGGTTTCACCGTGGACGCGATCGACCACGTCTTCGGCGGCCAGTACCTCTGGCTCGAAGCGACGAACCGGCCGCCCGGTCGGGTCAGCCGTGATCCCGGGCGACATTCCGCGTCAGGCGGCACGGTTCGCCGCGCGGCAGGCGCAGACGATCGAGCGGTGGCAGGCCGAAGATTCGCGAACTGGCGGGCACGGGCCGGCTGGCCCTCTGGGGAGCGCGCCGCCAAGGGCGTGACGTTCGCCAACCTGGTCGATCCCGACCGCGCGTACGTCGAGTGCCTGGTGGACATCAACCCGGCCAAGCAGGGTGGCTACGTCGCCGGGCACAGGCCATCCGATCGTCGCACCGGCCTCGCTGGTGGAGCGCGGGATTTCGAGCGGCCGTGCTCCTGAATCCCAACTACAAGCACGAGGTCGTGGCGATGCTCCGAGAGCAGGGGCTGGCCATCGACGTCCTCGACTTCGGGGCGGTGTGATCGCATGAAGCTGACCATCGATACTGACAGCCGGACGCTGGTAACCGAGGATGACGGCACCGTCGGGACGCTGGACCTCTACGGCCCCGAGGCGTTCGCGGCCCTGTCGCGGCACTGGATCCGCCTCGCCTGGTCTCAGAAGCACTCCTACACCTTCAGCTGGCTTGGCCGGCCGATGATTCAGCTGCCCGAAGACGTGCTCAGGCTGCAGGAGGTTCTCTACCAGGTTCAGCCGGACGTCATCGTCGAGACCGGCGTCGCCCACGGCGGCTCGCTGGTGTTCTCCGCCAGCGTCTGCCAGTTGATCGGGAAAGGCCGGGTGATCGGTGTCGACATCGAGATCCGTCCGCACAACCGTGCGGCCATCGAGGCCCACGCGTTGCGGCAGCTGATTACGTTGATCGAGGGGAGTTCAACCGACGCCCGGGTGGTGGAGCAGGTCACGTCCATGATCCGGCCAGGCGAACGGGTCATGGTGCTGCTCGACTCGAATCATTCATACGCCCACGTCAGCGAGGAACTGCGGCTCTACGCCGACCTCGTCACTCCCGGCTCGTACATGGTGGTGCAGGACGGAATCATGCACGATCTCTCCGACGTGCCGGGCGGTCGGCCGGACTGGACCCATGACAACCCCGCCCGCGCGGCGCTGGACTTCGCCGCCGGCCGTGCCGACTTCACCCTGCAGTCGCCGCCGTGGACCTTCAACGAGAGTGCACTCCACGCCGGGCTGACACATTGGACATCCGGGTGGCTGAAGAAGCGCGTGTCTGATTGACGGCGATGACCCAAGTGCCTCCCCTCGTCACGATTCTCACGCCGACCTACGATCGGGCGAGGTTCCTGCCGGAGACGATCGAGAGCATCCTCGGCCAGGGCTACCCGAACCTGGAGTACATCGTTCTCGACAACGGCTCGAGCGACAACACGCAGGACATCCTCCGGCGATACGGCGATGCAATCCGGTGGGAGCATCACCCCACCAACCTCGGGCTGTCGCGCGCCATGAATCGTGGCTTCGAGCTGGCGCGGGGCGAGATCATCGGATTCGTGAGCGATGACGACCCGCTGCTGCCGGGAGCCATCGCGACGCTCGTCGGCGTGTTCCAGTCGGAACCCGATGTCGTGGTCGTCTACCCGGACTGGGACGTGATCGACGGCGACGGGCAGCACGTGCGGCACATCGACACGTTCGACTACGCCTACGTCGACATGGTGAGATATCACCACACCTACCCGGGCCCGGGCGCGATGTTCCGCCGCTCGGTGCTGGACCGCATCGGAGGCCTGGACGAGTCGCTGCGCATCGTGTCGGACTATGACTTCTGGCTCCGTGCCGGGCTGCTCGGCCCGTTTCGCCGCTGTCCACGCACCCTCGCCAGGTATCGCCAGCACAGCACGGCGGCGACCCAGGTCGAGCGTGGCGTGAGCCTGGCGCGGGAGCACATCAGGGTGATCGACAAGCTCTACGAGCGAACCGACCTGCCGCCGGAGGTGCTTGCGGTGAAGACCGAGGCGTACCGGAACGCTCATTACGTCGCCGCTCAGCTCCTGCGCCTCGACCTGCCGGCCGATGAGCGCTTCGCACCTGACGGACTACTTCTTCACGCCGCGGTCTCCGACCGAGCCGCCCGGGCCCGGATCGCAGGCCGCGCGGGCCCTGCAGTCGATTCCCGATCCGACACCGGGCCCGCATCCGATGCTGTCGCTCTACGGCTGGCTGGCGCTCAGTCCGCTCCGGTGGGCCAGACACGTGGTACCGCCTGCCTGGCGGGGTGCCATCCACCACTGGCTCCTACAGCGACGACGGTGACTCGTCGGGAAGCGGGAACGCCAGTCGCTGCAGCCAGGATTCGAGTTGTTCGAGCAGCCGGTCGCCATCGAAGTGGCGGTGATAATAGTCGAGGCCGCTCCGGCCCATGGCATCGCGGGCCTCGGCGCTCCGCGCCGCCAGAGCTTCTACTGTGACGACGAGCGCCGCGGCATCTCCCGGCGCACAGGTGACGCCTGCGCCCGATTCGCGAATCACGCGCTCGCCTTCTCCGCTCAGCGCGCCGACGATCGGGCGACCGCTCGCCAGGTAGGCCTGCACCTTGGAAGGAATCGTCTCGGTCAGGCCCTCAGCATCCTTCAGCGACACCAGCAGCGCGTCGGCCTCGGCGAAAAACGCGGGCATCTCCGCCATCGGCCGACGCGAGAACAGCTGCACCGTCGCGCCCAGGCCGCGCCGCGCGATTTCCGCGGCCAGCCAGTCGCGCCGCCGGCCATCACCGATGAACACCCACTGGATGCCGATCGATTCGCGCAGGCGATCGGCGGCCTCGAGCAGCGTGTCCAGATCCTGCGCGGCGCCGAGATTGCCGGCGAACAGGATGCGGAAGCCGGCCGGCACCCCGAGTGCGGTGAGCCTCGGCGGCGCGTCCGGCGGCACCGGTACGAGATAGTCGTGCTCCGCGCTGCTTGGAAAGTAGCGGACGTTGTCGGGCGCCGCGCTGCCGGCACGCGCGCGGATCGAGGCCACGGCGGCGGGAGACTGCCCGAGCACCAGGTCGCAGCGGCGATACAACGCGCCGACGAACCGGCTGACCGCGCCAAGAATTGCCGGGCTGCGCACCGCGCCGACAGCGCGCAGCGCCTCGGGCCAGAGATCCTGCACCCACATCACCACGGGCCGGCGCCGCAGCGCCCCGAGCCAGAGGGCCGGTATCGCGACCGTGAGCGGAGACGGAGCGAATACGAAGATCGCGTCGATGTGGCGCGGGACGACGAACGGTCCGAGCACGCTCGCCGACATGGCGAACGACAGGTAGTTGATGAACAGGCGCCAGGGACGCCCCGAACCGCGTGGCACCACCGGGACCCGCCGAACCGACACGCCGTCGTGGTGTTCGCGGAGCGGGCCGGCGGGGCCATAGCCGTCGAAAAAGCGGCCACCCGGATAATTCGGCACCCCCGTCAGCACAGAGACCGTGTGACCGCGGTCGTGCAGGCGCCCGGCCAGATCGTTGATGCGGAAGTTCTCGGGCCAGTAGTAGTGCGAGACGATCAGCAGGCGCAACGGCGCGTCCCTCACCGATCGCCGGTGGGTACAGCCGGGCCGTCCGGAGCGCTGCTCGACGACATTCCCCACACGGTGCGGCGGACGTAGTCCGCGTAGCTGAGAATGATCCGGACCACCTTCTCCGAGACATTCGTGGTCGCGTAGTCGCGGACCATCGCCAGCGTGCGCCGCGCGCCGCGCTGCTGTGTCGTGAGCACGCCGAGCGCCTGATCGACGCGGGCCGGATCGAACCCGGTCATCATCACCGCGCCTTCCTCCATGCCTTCGGGCCGCTCGTGCGCCTCGCGGAGGTTGAGCGCGGGAAAGTTCAGGATTGACGATTCTTCGGTGATCGTGCCGCTGTCTGAAAGCACGGCCGTGGCGTGTCGCTGCAGTTGGACGTAGTCGATGAAGCCCTGCGCCGGCAGCACCTCCACCAGCGGGTCGAACGTCACGCCGGCGCTCGCGACCCGCAACCGGGTCCGCGGATGCGCGGCGAAGATGATGCGTTGGCCACGTGTCCGCGCCAGATGATTCAGCAGCCGCGTCAGCGCCGCAAGCTGCTCGGGCGGGTCGACGTTCTCTTCGCGATGGCAGCTCACCACGAAATACTGCTCCGGCTCGAGCCCCAGCCGCGGCAACACGTCCGACCGTTCGATCGCCGGCATGTGGTGCTCGAGCACTTCCCGCATCGGGCTTCCCGTGACGATTACCCGATCGGGCGGCAGCCCTTCGCGTAGCAGGTAGTCGCGCGCGATGGTGGTGTACGGCAGATTCACGTCGGCGAGATGATCGACCACGCGCCGATTGATTTCCTCCGGCACACGCTGGTCGAACGAACGATTGCCCGCCTCCATGTGGAAGACGGGGATGCGGAGCCGCTTCGCCGGCAGGGCGGCCAGACTGCTGTTCGTGTCGCCCAGGATCAGCAGGGCGCCGGGACGGCGCTCGCGCAGCAGCCGATCCATGGCGATGATCACCTGCCCGATCGTCTCGGCCGCCGTTGCGCCCGCGGCGTCGAGCGAGACATCGGGCGGACGGATGCCGAGTTCGCGGAAGAAGACGCCGTTGAGTTCGTCGCTGTAGTTCTGCCCGGTGTGGACGAGCAGGTGATCGGTGGTCTGATCAAGCCTGGCGATGACACGGGACAACCGGATGAGTTCCGGCCTGGTCCCGATGACCGTCATGACAGTGAGCCGCGACATCAGATATCAGCGCGTTGTGAGTTGTCGACAAACGCTTGGTGAGTCTACCATCCTCCACGCATGCGACCGGATGGCGGCCGGTCGTCTCGCGTGGCACGACACGCGCTCGCGGCTCGCAAGGCGTCTGGTGAGCGACGATGCGCTGACGCGCGTTCTCGCCGTGCTCGGCGACACCGGCTTCATCGGCCGCCACTTCGTCGCCGCGGCCTGCCGCCAGGGCCGCCGCGTCCGCATGCTCGGTCGCAGCGACGACACGGCGGGCTGCCATCCGTCTTCGGAGGCTGTCACGGCGCCGCGGTCATCCGTGGTGACACGGTGCGTTCACGCCGTTCGACAATGACGAGCTGCGGGCGCTTGGGTTCAGGCCATCGGTGGCGTTCGAAGCGGCAGTGGACTCGGACGCCGCCTGGTATCGCGCGCAGACGGGCACGTCGGCATGACGGTGCTCATCGTCAGCCACCCGAGAGCGAAGTCGGGGCCCGGCGATGCGGCAGCGCTTCGTGCGCGGCTGGGCGTGGGGAACGCACCCCTACTGCTGTTCATGGGACGCCTCAACTTTATCAAGGGCCCGGATCTGCTGGTTGAGGCGTTCGCACGCGTCACGGCGGTGCATCCGGAGTACAGGCTGGTACTCGCGGGTGCGCCTGCACGCCGGCCTGGTCGAGCGTCACCGTCGAGAGTCATGCCGGAAGTCTCCACTGATCGTAGGGAATGCGGTCGCGCGCAAGCTGGTCGATCATCGTTTCCCAGTCGGGAGCGACGAAGCCGGTCGCGGCGCGGAATCGAGAGCCATCCAGGCTGCGATCGATGCGCAGGCGGTCGCTTGGCGTGATGCGCACGTTCGCGCCAAAGGCCGCGTCGAGCAGACACAGCAGACGGTATTTGGCGATCGGCGCTGCGGCGACGTGATACAGGCCGGTGAGTTGCGGACAGCGCTCGATGATGTCGACGATCAGCGCTGCCAGCACGGGGGTGGTCAGGCCGGAAAAAATCGCCTGCGTGAAGCCGTCGGCGTCCTGATTCTTCCGTCCGAGGAACCACTCGACGAGTCCGCGACTGGAGGAGAGCTCGCGGCCGATCATCGACGTGCGCAGCGTCAGCGCGCCGTGTTCGGTCACTTCTCCGAGCAGCTTCGAGCGGCCGTAGAGGTCGGCGGCGTCCGGGGGATCGGTCTCGCGGTAGCCACCGGTCGTGCCGCTGAACACGCAGTCGGTGCTGACGTGAATCAATCGTGCGCCATGCGCCGCGGCACAGCGCGCGAGCAGATGCGGGAACAGCGCGTTGACCTGAATCGCCTCGACCGGGTCGTCACTCCCGGATCGTTGCTTGACCAGGCCGATGGCGTTGACGATGGCGTGCGGCTGGAGACGGGCGATGACCGCTGCGTAGCTGTGCGGCTGTTCGACGTCCACCCCAGCGATGACAGGCTCGTTCTGCATGAACAGCGGATGATGGGCCAGCGCTTCGCCGCGAACGGTGACCCAGGTCTCGAATCGCGACCGGGCCGCCTGGTAGAGCTGATGCCCGAGCATGCCGGTGCCGCCGAGAATCAGCACGCGGAGACCTGAACGGACGGGGTGGGCGGGACTTTCGGAACCAGACACCGGCGGAGGCGTGACGTTCATGCGTAACGTCGGTTTTATATCATCGAGCTTCCAAGACTGGGCGTCGCAAATGCCCCGTTCGATCGTCTGGCAGCGAGCATCGGTGTCTTGCCTCGAGGTCGCGGGCGACGAAGCCGGGCGTACCGGCTGACCGGGGTGGAGTGCTAACCGCAGGCAACGCCGTCACACGCCTTGCTGCTATGAGTGATGAGCCATGCCCCTTCCTGATCACCACGAGTCTGGATCAGGAGTATCAGGCGCGCGGGACCATCGACCTCAGAGCCTTCTGGGTACGTCATGTCGCCACTGCCGCCTGCGCCTGCCTTTGAGCAGCCATGGGCCTGGACACCCCTTCCTTACTGGCAACGGGTCCTTGTCGTGATAGTCGCCCCGGCGTTGACTGTGGCGGAACCGTCCAGAGCAGCATACGTGGCCCGCATCACTGCCGAGGGAAAGGCTGCCGTGGCGGCCTACCAGGCCCAGCTGCGGGCCGAAGCTGCGGCTCGCGAGGAGGCGGAACGCGCCGCCGCCTCGGAGCAGGCAGAGCGCGCAGCTCGGCGGGCCACAGCCGAGGGCAACGACTGGCCGCGAGGCGAGCGAGAGCTACTGCTGCCGCGACGTGCCGGACTTGGCGGCAGCCTTCGTGAGCACCTGGCTGTCCACCGTGTACTCGGTAAAGGCCTGATACATCTCGTCCCAGCTCTGTTCGGACCAGTACACCGGCAGGTGCGGCGCCGGGTTCCAGCGGTTCTTGACCGAGTTGTCGAACACGCCAAGCCCCAGGATCTTGCTGCCCGCCGGAATCCTGAGCGGCTCTTTCAACTCGTAGTTGAACTGCCAGTTGAAGTCGAAGTTCGGGACGTCGAGGATCGTCTGCTCTCTGCCATCTGGATACACGATGATCCAGCGCAGGCTCTTGCCCCGCAGGTGCATATGCGGCGACATCGCGTACAGCGTAATCGGCTCGGTCACCGGCGTAATCCCGATGATTGACCAGTTGTCGACGTAGGGCGGGATGTTGGGCGTGGTGCGGCTGCGGCGCGTGCTGCTGGTGTCAGCCTTGTACTCCACTTCCTTGCCTTCGACCCTGTAGAGCGACAGGCCACCCTTGTCGCTGGCGATAGGGTCGCCGGCCTGGCGGATGAGAAGTTCGTGGGTGACAGGCACCTTGTTGAACCAGATGCCGAGGCGCGACCGATCCGTTTCCGGCTTCCCGGTCGGGTTGTAGTGCATCTGCCAGTTCAGGTACTTGCCGGCCGGAATGCGCTTGCCGACATTCGGGCGATGAACGTCCACACCGCGCCCGGGCACCCACGACAGCAGCTTCGACGCACCCGACAGAGCCCCCGACTCCGTTTTCGGGAGGCCCGATTCGGTGCGCTCGATAAACGGTTTGCCGTTCGGTCCCACCAGGCGTCCGTCCACAATCTGTGCGCCGTCGGGGATGTCCACCACGAACACGCCCGAGTGATGAACGACGGAGCGGTTGCTGGGGCGCAGTTCCAGCACCTCGGCAAACCGATCTTCGGTAAACGGAATCTTCGAGAAGAACGTCTGCACGCCGAGTTCGCCTTCGGCAGGGATGTCGAACTCGACCGGCATCTCCAGCACGACGTCGGGTTCGCTGCCGTAGCTCCACCCCTCGGCAAACGCCGGCGCCGGAGGCAGGTCCGCATCGTTTCCGCGCGGCGCGCCCGCATCGACCCACGCGGCGAGTGTCTGGATTTCCTTGTCCGAGAGGCTCACATCGTTGCGCATCGGCAGGCTCAGCTGCGGGTTTGCGCCCCACGGCGGCATCTCGCGGCTCGTGACCTTGGCCTTGATCGCCTTTGCCCACGGCCGCGCGTCCTGGTACGACAGGAGCGACATCGGGGCGACCTCACCCGGTCGATGACACTTCGCGCACTTCGCGAGCATGATCGGCGCGACGTCCTTCGCGAAGGTGGGAGCAGGGGCGGTCTGCTGAGGAGCCGCGGACTGTGCCGTCATCGAGCCGGCGAGCAGCAGACTTCCCGACAACACGAGCAACAGGCGACGCATGATGGACATCTCCTTCAAGTGGCCGGGCCGCTCACCGCGGCGGGTCAGTGTAGCGCAGTTCCACTGGCCTGGCCGCCGTTTTACTTCGCGGCGCTGCAGCTCGGAGCCACGCTCGTGACCGACGTGATGTTGAGGCGGCTCACAGGGTTCGCAGCAATGAGCAAACCCTTGAGCACGACCGTCTGGTCCTTGTAACGCGGGAGGTCGAATACCGACACGCCGATCAGCTGGAACTGCCTGGTTCCGACCACTGGCATGGCCGGCAGCTCGCTGGCGGGAGGTGCGACGGCATTGCTCGGCTTTGGATCGGTCGCGTTCACCACACGCCATCCGCCGGCAGGCTGCTCGCGCAGGCAGCCCGCCACCATCACCAGGTCGGCCTTCGCGGGCGGCGCCTGGGCGGAGAGGCCCGGACCCGCCGCAAGAAGAACCAGGAGCACACAGCACCGTATTCGCATCAGGTCCTCGTAGAGCATGCCGCACCGCGCCGCGGCCAGCCGCAAACGGCCGTCGTATGATACCCGCGATGGCAGCGCGCCGGAACATCCGCTGGTGGCGCGCGCTGTGTACGCTGCTGCTGGCATCGGCCCTGACACTCGCGGCAGCGGCGGTTCCGCAGGCCCATGACCTGGAGCGGACGACCGTTCACCTGCAGGTCTCTGCTGACGGCACCTTCATGCTGCGGCTCGCTCACGACCCATCGTGGCTGCTGCTCCGCATGGAGTCGTTTGCCGGGGGGACGCCAACCAGCACCACCGATGCGGCCGCGCGCGACGCGCGTTTGCGCGAACTGGCACCTCAAGTGATCGACCGTGTCGTACTCTTCGTGGACGGTCACGAAGTGCGTCCGCTAGCAGCGGAGTACACGCCCCCAGTCGTTCCACGTCCGGGAGAGTTTGCCCTGGCCGCCTACACCTTGCGCGGACGCCTGTCGGCGTCGGCCCGATCCATCCGCTGGTACTACGGGCTGGTCGGGGATCCGTATCCGCTCACCCTCACCCTTGGCGATGGCTCGTCGGTGACAGAGTGGGTGCAGGGCGACGCGTGGAGCACCGCGCTGTCGCTCGGCGGGCCATTCACACGGCCAACCATCGGATCGCGCCTGCGCCAGTATCTGGTCCTCGGCTTTGTGCACATCCTGCCACGCGGACTCGATCACATCCTCTTCGTCATCGGTCTGTTTCTGCTGCGCGCGCGGATGCGCCCCGTGCTGGCTCAGGTCACGACGTTCACGCTCGCCCATTCGATGACGCTCGGCCTCTCGCTCTACGGCGTCGTCTCGCTCCCACCCCGCATCATCGAGCCGCTCATCGCACTGTCGATTGCGTATGTCGCGGTCGAGAACATCCGCACCGATCGGCTCACACCCTGGCGTCTGGCGATGGTGTTCATGTTCGGGCTGCTGCACGGAATGGGCTTCGCCGGAGTGCTGACAAGTCTTCACCTGGCGCGAACCGATTTCGCAGTGGCACTCCTCGGGTTCAACCTCGGAGTGGAGGCCGGTCAACTCGCGGTCATCGCAGGCGCCGCGCTCCTGGTCGGATGGTGGCGGGTGCAACCCTGGTATCGATTGCGTGTGGTGGTGCCCGCGTCGCTCGTGATCGCGGCCACCGGCCTGTATTGGACGGTGGCCCGCGTATTGGCAAGGTGAGGGTGTCCGCGCCTAGAACGTCCCTGCCGCCGGGACGAACTTCTGGATGCGCTGACCGTACGTATCGGCTGCGTACACGGCCCCCTTCGAGTCCACCACCACGCCATGCACCCAGTCGAACTGGTTCGGACCCAGGCCCTGAGATCCCCAGGTAGCCAGCAACGTGCCGTCCTTCAGCGAGAATTTGTGCACCCGTTCCAGCATGTGATCCGCAATGAAACCGACGCCGTCGGTGCCCTTGCGTGAGATGTGCACGTCCCACGGATTCCACTCATTCCGGATCTCGCGGAGGTAGTTCAGATTCTTGTCGAACACCTGGAGCCGATGACCTTCGCGATCGATGATGTAGAGGTTCTCCTGCGCGTCGACGGCAAGCTTGTGTGGGAGGTTCCATTCACCGGGACCAGCGCCCTTGTCTTCCGGGCCGCCGGCGCCCTTGGCTACCTGCTTGATGAACTGGCCGTTCTTGTCGAACAGAATGACCCGGTTGTTCCCGTAGCCATCGGTGACCACGATGTTGCCGCTGCGAAGGATGGCAATGCCTGACGGCAGATTCAGATGGGTGGCGTCGTTGCCCTTCTGCATCGTCGTCCCGAGCTGCATCAGGAACGTATCCATACTGGGATTGAGCTTGACGATGCGATGGGCGTCGCGCTCGATGACGTAGACGTTGCCGTCCCAGTCGACCCCCCCGGAGTGTTCCCAGTCGGGATTGATCTTCTTGCCGTTGTATTCGCCATCGGCACCGGACATGAGGAGTTTGCCGGTCGTGTCAAACACCATCACGGGCTTGGGTCCGCGGTTGAAGACGAAGATCCTGTCGTTCTGATCGATGGCCAGACCCGAGATGCCGGGCTGATTGGTCGGCAGTGCGCCGCCCCCACCACCGGAGGCCCCGCCGCGCGCGCGCCGTGCCGCGGCCTGCGCCTCACGTTCCGCCGGCGGCGGAGGTGCCTCTTTCAATCCGAACCACATGCCGGCCGGGAGCGTGGGCCAATTCGGGACCAGCCGATACGCTTCCCCCTGCGCGTGTGCCCCCGGGGCACCCGCAAGTATCACCATCGCTGCCGCTGCCAGAGCCATCGTCAGACGTCGCATCGTGTTCTCCAAGTTTGTGCGGTCCACACCGGCGCGGGCCCGGCCTGTGCACGGAACGGCGGAGCGTTCCGTCACTCCGGTCAGCGCGGACCGGCCGCCGCGGGCGCCTGCTTGCGCCACCACGGGTTGCCATAGTTCGCGAACGGTCCGTCATCGATCGATACGGACGTGGCGACGCGGTAGGCAAGCGGCGCATTCAGGCGCATCGTATGTCGGATGCGGACCGAGTGCCCGCCCGCCTTGAACGGCGCGCTTTCGAAGAGGATGTTGTAGAACCCGCCGAGGTCCGCACCGACGTTGGCGATCTCATCGAATGCGAAGCCGCGGCTGTCGCTGACGTGCCGCGCCATGGCCTTCGACTCTTTGTGATAGCCGATGACCTCGGTCACCGTGAACTTCCCATCGGGGCCTTCGGCATCGGTTGTCGCTTCGTAGGTACCTGTCCGCCGAGCGCCTTGTAGGTGGTCGTGCCTGTGATCCGGCCCGCCGCACCCAGTGGACCTTCGGGTACATCCCACTCGAACGTCCACGGCGCGCCGAGGAAGTACCTGTCGAAATCGAGCAGCGGCTGTTCGTCATCGTGTCGCGTGGGCCGTCCACGATCCGGCGCCTGACCGGTGATCTGGCCGCTGTCAGGCGCGGGCGGCTGTGCGGAGGCGATGGTGGCCGAGGCGAGCACAGCCGTGAGAACCCAGAGAACGAGGGTATGCATGCCGCGCTGTTGTATACCCCGAGTGTCGCCCGCGTCAACGGCGCAGGGTGGCGCGTCGGCTGCAACGGCGGCCAGATCACACCAGGCGATGCTCCGGGACGAGCGGCAGCAACAGGTCGAGGAACAACAACCTGCAGCGCGAACGGAAGCGCGGCCGCAACTGCCGAGGCGCGAGCCAGGCGAAGCGAGGGGCTACTGGCGAAGAAGGCTGCAGGCCAGGCGCTATCGCCGCGGCCGCCGCTCCCGAACTGAGGAATCGAACGCCAGATCAGGCGGGGCGTTTGTGGGCTGTCACGTCATGCGCGTCCGATGCCAGCAATGTCAACAGCGCCTGGTGGACGAACAACTTCTGGCGCCCGACCTGCACAGACGTCAGCACGCCAATCTCCGTCAGCCTGGCGAGGTACTCGGACGCAGTCTGGCGCTTCGCGACACCGGCTGTCACCAGGTTCGCTATGCGGCCGTATGAACGGCCCCACCGACCGCATTGCTGCCATAGAGCAACGTCACTGGCCCGCGGACCACCTCTATGCGGTCGACCGAGGCCGGGTCCACAGTCGTGCCAGGGTTGCCCGACTGACTGGAAAGGTCGCCGGTTCGAATGGAGTCCTAGGCTCTGAATCGAGTTGAACGCCTCGAAATTCGTCGCGGTTCCGGTGGCGCTGCCGGCGACGTTCACCTCTTCGTGAATCGCCTGAAGCTGGACTCGAAACATCAGTTCGACCCTGGCCGGCCGAGATGGTCGTCTCCTGGCGAGTGGCACTTCGATGCTCGCGCTGCGCTGCGCCACAACCCGGTAGCGCCCGGGCCACAGGCCTCGTACCTCGAACTCGCCGTTGTCGTTTGTCGTGGCGGAACGCCCGGTTCCGACGATCAGAACGATCGCGCCATGCACCGGCTCGTCCGTCGTGTAGAACACGACGCGACCGCGCACATTCCAAGTTCCTGCGCCTCCGCCACCGGTCCGACGCAGAGACCCCATGGCGCAAACAGAATCAAGCCAAGTCGTCGCATTTATCGCTCCACTCGAGTGACGTCCAGCACGTCTCCCACTAACCTTTGCGGCCCGGACACGATTGAAGGTGACAGGAATAGAGCCGAAACCGAAGCGCTCCCAACGAACCTCCCGCGGGTCCACACGGGCGGTCCAGGTGCGCGTTTCGGCGCCAGGCGAGCGCAACGGCAAGCGCCTCGACTCGGACTGCGGCATCGTCTTCGAAGTGGCGTCGACGGTGGACGTCGGCGCGCGTCAACGCATCAGAATCTGAACAGGCGGTTCACCTTGACGATCAAGGCCCGATTCGTGAGTTCTGGAAACGAGGACCCTGTCGAGAGCCGCTGATCGTTGTAGACGACGAACAGCTCGCTGCCCAGCAGATACTCCCACCGGAGCCGAACGTTGGTGCTGGCCGTGCGGCTTGCCGAGGCGTACTGCACGAGGGCACTCACGAACATCCGCTGCGAGAGGCTGTAGGTGATCCGCGAACCAATCAGCTGATTGATGAACGAGCCCTGGACGAGGTCGACCCAGTTCAGGGACACGGTCGGCTCGATCGAGAACTGCGGCGCAAAGTTGATGCGCCCCCGGCTGAGACCCACCGAGGTCTTGTGCCCGTTGTAAAACGTGCCGTACTCGGCGGAAACGTTCCCGGAAAACGTGTGCTGTTGGCCGAGGCTGTACCCAACGGCGAGGTTATCGAAAGAGTAGCTCCCCACTGGCAGCACGACGGGAGGCGCAATGGGGAACGGCCGGGGCAGAAACTCGTAGGCATTCGAGTAGGTGGCGCTCAGGCGGTCGCCGTTCTGGTACTCGGTGGCGAACTCGCCGACCAGCGTGCGGGTTTCGAGCACGCCGGACGCCGCGTTCTCGATGTAGTTGACCGACCCGGTGCCCGAGAATTTGCGCACCGAGCGGATGTTCTTCGGCCGCGGACTGAAGCGGAACTGGCCGAAGCTCTTGCGCATGTTGTTGCGTCGGACGAATCCGACTTCCGGGTTGAAGTTCGGCTCCACGACCAACCGCTCCGCCTGCACGCCGTAGCGGTCGCCCGTGTAGTCGAGCTGCGCACGGTAGCTCTGGTCGCTGCCCTCCCGGCCCTCGGTTTTCGATTGCGCATAGTAGGTCGCAATCGTGAAGTCGGTGAAGAACGAGAACGCCCCGTCGACGCCGGCCATGTAATTGCGCCCCGTCCGCGACTGCGCGGGAGTGCGTCCCGTGTAGAGGGCGCCGATGTTGCTCCGCCGCAACACGTCGCGCTTGATCCGGATGACCGAGAAGTTGGTGGACGGCGCTCCAGAGTCCTCCTTCGACCGGATATCAATGAGTCCGATGCCGAACTTCCCGACGCGACCCGTCGCCCGGCCACCGATGTCCAGCGGCACCTCGCGCGACTGGTCGATGCCGATCCGGCGGCTGTAGAAGAGAATCGGTGTGTCCCCCGCCTGCTGGACAGCGCCGGTCATTCCGGTGGTGAACAACGTCTGGTTCTCGAGGAAGAAGTCGCGCTTCTCCGGCAGGAAGATGTTGAACCGGGTGAGGTTCACCTGCTGCTCGTCGGCCTCCACCTGCGCAAAATCCGGGTTGTAGGTGACGTCGCCCGTCATCCCCTGCGAGATGCCGAACTTCACGTCGACGCCGGCATCGGCTCCCGCGTCATTCGACGTGGCCGGCGTCGCCGTCAGGTCGGTGGTGAGGTTCCCAGTGGCGTAGGGCTTGAGCTCGATATTCTTGGACCGGGCCGGCGCGTCGAGGCCGACCATTGTCGCCGCTCGCGACGACTGCGTGACGGCGTTCGCGGCGCGGGCGGGCGGCAGCAGCACCAGCGACGACAGCTCGTTCTTCCAGCGGTTGTTCCGCTGCACGTTGAAGCCCCAGACCTGCGGCCCCTCCTGGGGATAGCGCAGCGACTTGAACGGGATAGCCGCCTCGAACGTCCAGCCGCCCTCGAACCGGCCGGTGTTGACGTTCCACACCGGATTGAAGTCGGTGTTGTACTGGCGCTCGTTCGTGTACTGCCCGTCGAAGCGGCCGCCGATGGCGTTGACCACGAAGAGCGTGCCGTCCCTCCGGTTGTAGAACGTATCGAAGATGAAGGTGACGGCGTCGTTGTTGCCGTAGATGGCGATGTTGTCGCGACGCAGTTCGTTGGCAACCATCCGATCGAGATTGCTCTCCCAGACCCGCGCTGAGACGTAGACATTGGTTGCGTCGAACAACAGCCACACCTCGGTCTGCTGTCCGGCCGGCTGGCCGTTGCGCGGGTCGACCTGAATGAAGCCGGACATCGGCTTCTGCGTCGAGTAGACATCCTCGTCGAGGCGGCCATCCACCCTGATCGGGCTCGTCGCCCGCACGGCACGAACGGTGGCGTGGCCCGCATCGTCGCGGGCGACGACCTCGGGTGCCACCGGTGGCGGGGGGGCGTCGGGCACCAGTCGCGGAAGGGCGCCTTCGCTCGCGGGAGGCGTGGGAGCCTGGCCTTGGGGCTCCGGGATCGGCGCTCCCTGCACGAGCGCGCGTACTTTCGGCGGGGACTGCGCGGCGGCCAACGACGGCAGGCACATAACGCACCACAGCACGCCAACGACCACCCAATCCTGAAATCTCGCACTCGCTCGCATCAGAACTGACCTCTACCGAACCCATTTGCCGTGGCTACCGGTCTAAAGAACGCGTCGAGTGGCCACAATATTCCACGGCGCTGGAGCGCGCCGGGATCAATCGTGTGTGGCGGTGTGCCGGATATCCCCAAGGGGGAGGCCGCGTGACGACCGCGTGGTCTCACCGCGCGTAACGCGTCGCACAGCGCGTCGGTGTCGGCAATCCAGCGCTCCAACGCCCGCTCGGGCGAGCACGACCCGGGCGAGGTCGAAAGGGTCAGGCTTCCGCTCGACTTCACAACGCGCAATTGCCGTCGGAGAACTTGCACGGGTCCAGCCCGGGCGTGCCGTCGGGCATTGCCCGCCGTTGCCCGCTGGCGATCGTCCCGTCACGAGCCCTTGAGTGTGACACAGCGACTCCGATACCAAGCTCTAAGGCTAGTTGAACGCAAGATTCGCTCTATTTGGGGCGCGACCGCACGGTCTTTACAGCTGTATTCTGCCGAGCGGAATCTGACAGCCACGGCCACTCCTCGCCTTCCAGTCGCCGGCCTTCGCGCCAGACATAGTCCCAAGCCGGCGGCGGAGTCTGGTTGCGAATGAACACGGAAAGGCGCCGGCGCACAGTGCTCAAGTAGAGATCGCCGAGGTCATCATTCGCATCAACGATGCCGCGATGGTAGGCACGAACCGCAAGGTCCAGGTCGCCACCGGCTTCGTCGAGCATCAACGACATCCACAGCGCCACGAAACGCGTCGACATCCAGGGATTGCCGTACATGTCGTCTTCAAGGCGCACATCGACGATGCCCCGATCGAACAGCTCTCGGAGACGGCGGCGTGCGTACTCCGACGCGCCGCCGAGTCCGATGTCTCGACTGCCATCGCGGTTGACGCCTGCTGCTCGATGATCGAACCACGACTCGGTCATGACGATCGCCGATAGCGTGTTCGACACCAACCGTGGCGGTAAACCGTAGGGCCGACCAATGCCATAGAAGCCCGCCCAGTACGCCGTCATCTGTCGATAGGCCACTGTGCGCATTGGCTGCGGGACGTCGTCCCAGTCTGCTGCCGCCATGGCATCCCACGCATCAGGCTTCATGAGTATCGGCCGATACCGAGCGAACATGCTATCCAGCCCCTGCTGTCGCAGCGGCTCAGGCACTTGGTTCCATTCAGCAAGATGCATGCGTCGCCAGAGACTGATGTTCCCCCTGTACGTCGTCGGCCGTGGTGTGCCACGCCAGCGGTTGACCGGCAATCGTAAAAGTCACTACCAGAGGCGTCCGATCGAAGAAGATGTCGACGAGGTCAGGCGCGGGCACCGTCGGAAGTACCGTCTGCAGGGCGCGGTTCAGCCACGCGATGCCCGCCGCAGACAGCGCGGCGACAACGGTCATGGCAAGGAGCGCGCGAGGCAGCAACCGGGGTCGACGGATCGTCAGGCGTCTGGGACTATGGCAGAGCGAAGCAGGACGCGGTGGAAAAAATGTGGCTCGCTGTCGGTGCGGCAATCATCGTAGTGGCGTTCGTCGCGGGCTTCTGGCCTCAACATCGGCAGCTCACCACGTTCCAGGCCACGGTCGTGACCCTGCAGGCGCAACTGGGTGCGGCAGCGGGGTGTCTCCGCCTGGCCGCAGGCACACATTACGGCGAGGCCGCGAACCTGTCTTCCGCATATTTCGACGCAGTGCGCCAAGAGGCGGCTCGCGCTGACGGGGAGACTCGCGGCGTCCTGGACGGCCTGCTGAAAAGCCGTGACCAAGTGACCACCTCGATCGCGAGTACGGACCCAGGACTTGACGTCACGTTGCGTCTTCATGAGCGGCAGCTGCGACGCGCGTTGGGCTACCCGATAAGCGACGCGTCCTGACCTAATGCCTCGTGATGCCTGACGCCGATGTCCCGTGCCCGGGTTGGCGGTGCGTGGCGGGAGCGGTGGCTGTGGCAATTTCGTCGAGGGCGCTGTTCAATTCCGCACCAACGAGGATCGCCATGCTCGACATGTACAACCAGAGCAGAACCACGATGACGCCACCAATCGCGCCGTAGGTCACACTGTACGTGCCCATGTGGGTGACATACAGCTTGAACAGGAACGAGCTACTGATCCAGAGGACGGTTGCGAGCAGTGAGCCCGGTGTGATCCAGGCCCATCGTGTGCTCCGGTTTGGTGCAAAGTGATAGACCATGCTGATGGCGATCACGACCAGCGCAACCATCGCGGGCCAGCGGAGAACCTGCCACATTGTCGCGACAGCATCTCGCGCGCCGAGCATCTCCGCCAGTCCCTCGATCGCCTGTGGTCCCAGGAGAATGAGCAAGAGCGACGACGTCATGAAGAGGCCACACGCCACGGTCAGGCCGAGGGCCACTAGCCGCCGACGCCACCAGGACCGCCATTCGGCGACGCGATAGGCCCGGTTGAGTGCCTCGATGATCGCGCGCATCGCGGTTGAACTGCTCCACAACGCGCCCGCCATGCCAACGGTCGCCAATCCGACCCGCCCGTCTGACGTAATCTCCTCGAGTTGCACGGCCAGCAAATCGACCAGCGCCGCTGGAGCGACGGGGCGGATCAGCGCCAGAAGGTCGGCGGCCGCGTGCTCGATCGGCAGGTATCCAAGCAAAGCCACCAGCACGAGGAGCGACGGGAACAATGCCAGCAGGAGGTAGAACGCCAGTTGGGCCGCAAGGTCGAAACACCGGTCCTCGTCGATCGCCTTGGCCGTAGCGCTAACTACCCGCCACGAGTAGGCAGCGACTTGTCGAGCGGTCGCGCCAAGTAGCAGGTCGGTGGGGCGCATCATGGCAGTCTTGGTTCTCTCTAGAGTGACGTCGGTGGTTGCGTGAGGCCGACCTGCCCGCATGACGCTGCCGCTGTAAGCGTGGCCGCCCAGGATATCGCACAGGCACGTCGATACTGACGTCCTGAGCGCGTGTTCCGATGCTACCGTGAGGCCGGTCCGCTAGACTAACGCTGAGTACGGTCGCACGCAACACGTGCGGCGAGCGCGTAGCGACAGCGCGATCGCGCGGACGACTCGATTGCCAACAACGCCGAGGGGAGCAGAAGCATGGGGCATCGCTTGCACTGGTGGTTCGGCCAGTTGCGTCACACGCTGTGGGTGCGTCCCCTGCTCTACGCGGCGCTGGCAATCGGAGGCGTGCTCGCGTGTCTTGTGGTTGACCAACTCGTGGATCCCCGAAGGGCGCCATCCATCGAGTCAGACACGGTAGAAGGGCTGCTGGCGATCATCGCGACCAGCATGTTGTCGGTCGCGACGTTGGCCGTCGCGTCCATGGTCGCCGCCTACGCGTCCGCAGGTTCCACCGCCACCCCCAGGGCCCTGTCGCTCGTCATCGCGGACGACGTGTCGCAGACGGCGCTGTCCGGTTTCATCGGCGCGTTCATCTTCAGCATCATCGCACTCACCAGCGTGCGAAGTGGCGTCTACGGACCCGTGGGGATTTTCCTGGTGTTCCTCCTGACGGTGGCCATGTTCGCGCTCGTCATTCTGATCTTTCTCCGATGGGTGGACCGCATCGCTCGGCTGGGTCGACTCGGAAACACCGTCGATCTCGTGGAACGCGCCGCGGCGAGAGCCCTGGAGGAGCGCCGATGTCATCCGACGTTAGGGGCACATCGCCGCGCGTCGCCACCGAAGGCCGGCGCAGCCGTCTATGGCACGCGTGTCGGCTACGTGCAGTCGATCGACATGGGCGCCTTGCAGCGTTGCTGCGTTGATGCGCGTATCACCGTGGCCGTCGAGGCACTACCGGGCACGTTCATCGGCCCTGGCCGCGCCACTCGCAGTCGTCGAGGGGCAGCCTCGAGGCGCCGGACGATGTCCGTGACTGCGTCGTCCGCGCGTTCATTCTTGGGGATGACCGCACGTTCCAGGGCGATCCGCGCTTCGGCCTGGTGACGCTCGCGGAGGTCGCCGCGCGTGCCCTGTCCCCGGCGGTAAACGACGTGGGCACCGCCATCGACATCGTGGGCACGTTCGTTCGGCTCCTCGCGAACTGGGCCGAGCCGCCTGCCGGCGTCGAGGTCACGTACGACCGCGTCTCGGCGCCGGCTGTGTCGGTCGCGGACATGTTCGACGACGCGTTCACGGCCATCTCTCGCGACGGCGCCGGATTGATCGAGTTGCAGATTCGCTTGCAGAAGGCGTTCATTTCCCTGGCTGCCACGGGGAAGTCATGAGCTGCAGCAAGCCGCCGTCATACATGCGCGGCGGGCGCACGCGAGGGCTGCAATGGCTCTGCGCCTCCCGGAGGAGCACCAAAGAATTGCCGACCTCCTGCTGGTCGTGGAGCAAGCAGCGAGACCAGCCTAGGCTAGTGGGCCCGTCAGCACTCTGTGCTGGCCCGAAACGCCATCGATGGGTTCTTGCCGCACCCACGTGGCACTGTTGAGAACCCGCGTGGGCCTAGATGCGCCTGTTTTCGAGGATCTGTTAGCCCGACGACCGCGGCGATCGCAATGCCATTGCCCGCCATCACACACGCGAACCCACTATGCCTTGCCAAAATTATTGACGGTAAGGAGTTGGTTGTGGCGGAGAGGGTGGGGTTCGTTCCCTGCCATCCGCCCCATGTCAATGTTTGAGGCCCGGTTCAAAAGGCTCAATCCTCTCAAACACCCGGAATCTGAAAATCAGGTACAGCAAAGTTCTCGCATCTTGACCAAGACCTTGCCTACGGTTCGATGAACGTACCAGGGGAGACCGCGGAAATATCGAGTTGCGGCGAGCAGGCCCCCGGAGAATGGCGGGCTCCAGGCGTCGAGCACCGGCACCGGTTCGCCGGTGGCGAGCAGCGATGCTACATGTGCTCCTCAGAGGCGAACGCGAGCCCGAGTCTGTCGATGGCCGCCTCGATCATGATCTCCACGTCATCAACGATCAATGGACCGTTCATAGCGACGGACAGTGTTCTGGCCTTTGTCGAATTCCCAGTGGTAGAGACCAGCAGACCCGTGTCGAAGACTGATGCATCCGTTGTGGCAGGCCGCGCGGCGATGCCGGCTTCGAATGTGACGCGAATACGCCGGCCAACCAACGATCGCTGAAGCGTCGATCTTCAGGAGCAGGCTGCTGGACGCTGGCCTGCTGGACAGCGTCAAAACTGACGGAAGCCGTAAGCGTAGACGGGTCTATTGCCCACTCCGGCCGTTTGATTGCCGCTGACGGAAATGCGGCCTGAGCAGTTGACGACGCTCAGGGGCTCAAAGCGGAAAACGACAGACAGCTCTTGTAAGGGGGCTACTGCGAACTGCGTGGGACTCAACGGACGGAGCATCTGCAGGCATTCCGCGTGGAACTGAGGATCGTCGAGGATCAGTCCCGTGCCGGTGATCTGGAGGGTGTCGTTGCCTCCGTTACGGATCAGGAGCACGCGGTCGAGGAAGCTGCCAACCGCTACGCCTCCAAATTGCAAATCGCCGCCCAGGACAACGAAGCGCGTGGGAGCGGGCGGCGTGGGATCGGGCTGCGTGGGGGACTGCGTGCAGGCGGCAAAGGAGACCGCCAGAACGAAACCAAGCCAAGATACGCGTGTCATGGGAAGGCGCCCTGAGAAAACATTGGGAGCCACGGGCCCCTCGATACGGAGTGAATCACTAGCGGCGGGAAATGATGCGCCACGCGGCGATACCGGTCTGCGTCTTCACGGTGTTCCATGCCCTGTACGGCGCTTCTACACCCACGCGCAGACAACCGCATTCGTTGGCTGCCACGTCCATGGAGTTGATCCTATATCCAGACGCGAAAGTCGAGTCAAGGCCCCATACCCGCGCGGGCCAATTCTGTCGAAGGTCAACGAACCGGTAACATCGGCGAATTCGCTGACTTCGGCGCTGGATATGACGGGCTGCACACGACGGCGATGTACGCGAAGGTCCGCAGATGGGGCTCCGAGATCGCCTGTCAATCAGTGAGATTGCCCGTCGGACGAGGCTATCGAGAAACACGAGTAGAGGTTAGGTACAGTGAACCGCAAGCCGAGCGATTCAGAGCCACTAAACGCTGTATTGATTGACTAAAAGTAATGGCGGAGAGGGTGGGATTCGTTCCCGGAGTACCCGCTTCCCTCAACGATTTAGCCCGGATCGGAACCGCCAGATCCTCTAGAAACCTGAGTATCAGGTACAAAACAGGGACAGTGCAATGACGCTCGTCCACTAACACTTGAACGCAGATTCCTGTCGACATCTTGCGGCCGAAGGGCACCTCGCCACGTCGTGTCAGCAGAGTACCGATGGCGGCTCAGGCGGGCGCACTCCAGTACCAGATGACCAGGCTGCCCGCCGTCATCATCGCCACGCCGAGCAGCATCTGCCAGTTCAGGGGCTCGTGAAGCCACACCGCCGCGAGCACGATGGTCAGAGGCAGGCTCAGTTTGTCGATCGGCGCTACCCACGACGCAGGCGCCGCCTGCAGCGCACGGAAGTAGGCCAGCCACGACACGCCGGTGGCCAGGCCCGACCAGATCAGGAACGTGACGGATCGCGGCGGCAGTCGGGCGATCGACCGGTGCTCGCCGCCCGCGAACACCAGCCCCCAGCCCAGCACCAGCACGACGGCGGTTCTGATTGCGGTCGCGGTGGTCGACGGCACGCCCGCGACGCCGATCTTGGCGAGAATCGCCGTCAGTGCAGCCGCTACGGCCGAGAGCAGCGCCCAGGGAAGCCACATCACGTCCTCCTCGCTCAGCGCACGCGCGCCTGACCGAATCGCAGGTAGATCGCGGGCAGCAGGAACACGTTGAGGATGGTGGAGGTGGCGAGCCCGCCCAGAATGACCACCGCCATCGGGTGTTCGATCTCGTGCCCGGATCGATCGCCGCCCAGAATGATCGGCACCAGGGCCAGGCCGGTCACCAGCGCCGTCATCAGGATCGGCGACAGCCGTTCTTCGGCGCCGCGGAGCACGAGGTCGGGTCCGAACGGCATGCCTTCCTCGTGCTCGAGGTGGCGGTAGTGACTGACGAGCATGATGCCGTTGCGGGCGGCGATGCCCAGCACCGTCACGAACCCCACCAGCGACCCCAGCGACAGGACACCGCCCGTCAGCACCACGCCGACCACGCCACCGATGAGGGCAAACGGGATGGTGAAGGCAATCAGCCCCACCATCCGCATCGACCCGAAGTCCACGTGGAGCACCAGCAGGATGCACAGGAGCGACACAGCGCCGAGCATCAGGAGGCGGCGCTGCGATTCCGCGCGCGCCGCGTACTCGCCCAGCACCTCGGCGTGGTAACCGCTCTCGAACCGGCACGCGGCCCAGCGCGGTCTCGATGTCGCGGGCGACGGCGCCCAGGTCGCGGCCTCGGACGTTGCTGGTGATGTCGATGCGGCGCGAGCCCCCCTCACGCGTGATCTCGTTCGGGGTCGGCGTGACGCGCACGTCGGCGACCGACGACAACGGCGAGTAGCCGCCGGCCGGCAGTTCGACCGGCAGCCGGCGCAGGGCGAACAGGTCGTGCCGCACGTCGGGCGTGCCCCACACGACGACGTCGAAGATCTTCTGCGCGTCGAAGACTTCGCCCACCTTGGTGCCGCGCACCATCGTGGCCACCGTCTCGCGCACGGTGGCCGGCGTCACCCCGAGCTGCTGCGCCCGGACGGGATCGAAGGCCACCTCGATCTGGGGCACGAGCGTGAGCGCCTGCACCTTGACGTCGACGGCGCCGTTGACGCCGGCGATCGCCGTGCCGACCTCGGCCGCCTTGCGCTGCAGCGCTCCGAGGTCCGGACCGAAGACCCGGACCACGATGGTCGCGCTGGCGCCGGTCAGCACCTCCTTGATGCGCTCGCGCAGATAGGTCAGCAGGTCGCGCTGCAGGCCCGGGATAGCCGTCCACGACGGCCTGCAGCTTCGCCACGGTCGCTTCGTAGGGCGCCGAAGGATCGAGGCTGATCCACAGCTCGGTGAAGTTGATGCCCACGACCTCGTCCGCCACCTCGGCCCGGCCGATGTGGGCGCCGAAGTTCCGCACGCCGGGGACGGCGCGCAGTTCCTCGCTGGCCCGCAGCGTGATGCGCCGCATGGCGTCCAGCGAGGTCCCCGGCTTCTCCACCCAGTGCATCAGGAAGTCGTATTCCTTGAAGTGCGGCAGGAACTCCTCGCCGAGAAACGAGAACGTGCCCAGCGCGACCGCCATCGACACCGCGATGATGCCAAGCGCCCGGCGCGGCGCGCCGATGAGCGACGGCAGCACGCGGCGATACCACCCCTTCAGCCGCGTCACGACCGGCGCCTCCCGCTCGTGGATGGCCTGCGGCAGCAGCATCAGCGACAGCGCCGGCGTCACGATGAGCGCGACCAGCAGCGACGCGGCGATCGCCAGCACGTAGGCGAGCGCCAGCGGTCGGAAGAACGAGCCGGCGAGCCCGTCGAGGAAGAACACCGGCACGAACACCAGCACGACGATCAGGCTGCCGTAGACGACGGCGCTGCGCACCTCGAGCGACGCGTCGAGCACCACGTCGAACGCCGGGCGCGGCACGGCCGCAGCGCGGTTGAGACGCAGGCGCCGCACGATGTTCTCGACGTCGATGATCGCGTCGTCCACGACCTCGCCGAGCGCGATGATGAGCCCGGCGATCACCATCGTGTCGAGCGTGCCGCCGAACCGGGCGAGCACCACGCGCCGCGGCGACCAGCGACAGCGGAATCGCCGTGAGGCTGATGACGGCGGTCCGCCAGTCCCACAGAAACACCGCCAGCACGAGGACGACGAGCACGCAGCCGATGAGCAGCGCCCGATTCAGGTTGGCGAGCGACATCTCGATGAAGGTCGCCGGCCGGAAGATCGTCGAGTCGACATCGACGCCGCTCAGAGCCGGCTTCAGGGCCGCGAGGGCGGCCTCGACATCTCGGGTCACCTGGAGGGTGTTGCCCTCGGGCTGCTTCTCGACGATGAGGAGCAGCCCGGGGCCGCCGTTGATGACGCCGTCGCCGATCGGCGGCTGGAATCCCTCGACGACGTCGGCGACGTCCGCCAGGCGGCGCACGGTGGGCAGCGCGGAGCGCGGGAGCCGCACCAACACTCGGGCCGATGGCCATCAGGCCGAGGTCTGCCGCCGTCTTGACCGGCGACGTGTGCGTGACGGCCATCCGCTGGTTGGGACCTTCGATGAACCCGCCGGCGGTCACCGACACCGCATCGCGGGTGGACGTCACGACGTCCTGCAGCGTGACGCCGTTGGCGCGGAGCCGATCCGGATCGACCAGCACCTGCAGTTGCCGGTCGCGCTGTCCCCAGATGGCCACGTTGGCGACTCCGGGGACGGCCATCAGTCGCGGACGCACCGTCCAGCGCGCGAGCGTCGTCAGGTCGACCTGCGACAGCGATCGCCGACGACATGCCGATCTTCATCACCCGGCTGAGCGACGACAGCGGCGACAGGATGACGGGCGGTCGCGCCGCGGCGGGCAGCGTGGGCGCGACGCGCGCCAGACGCTCCTGCACCAGCTGGCGCGCCGGAATCCGCTCGGTGCCGGTCTCGAAGATCAGCACGACCGACGACAGCCCGAGCACCGACTTCGACCGCAGCACGGTGAGGCCGGGCACGCCGTTCATGGCCGCCTCGAGCGGCACGCTGATGAGCGCCTCGACGTCGGAGCTCGACAGCCCGGGCGCTTCGGTCTGGATCTCGACGAGCGGCGGCGCGAACTCCGGAAAGACGTCGAACGGCGCCTCACTCGTGCTGCGCACGCCGACCACGAGCAGGATCACGGCGAGCGCCACGACCGGCAGCCGAAGCCGCAGCGACGTGCCGATCAGGGCGCGCATCATGGGCCGCTACTTCCCCACCCCGAACTCGGTGCCGAAGAGCTCAGCCGCCCCGGTCGTCACGACGCGCGTGCCCGGAGCCGGCCCCTGACCCAGCACGGCCGTCTCACCGATGGTATCGATGAGCGTGACGCGCTGGCGGACGAAGACGCCGCCGTCTCTGGCCTCGTAGACCCACGTGCCGCCGAGCGCATCGAACAGGACGGCGCCGCGCGGCACCACCAGGTGCTCCGCGCCAGCCGCGAGGGGCACGCGGACGCTCACCCGCTGGCCGGGACGCAGGCTGGCGATCGGCGTTGGCCAGACGATAGAAGAGATCCACGCCCGCGGTGGCGAGGTCGGCGGTGGGGGGCGCCGCAATCGGGGTCGCGGTGCGGCCACCGGCGCCCGCGGTCGCGCCGAGGGAGACGACTTCCACCGGCGCGCGGCGATCGATCGCATCGAGGTCGCCGGCAAACACCGGCACTCGCAGCCAGACCGTGTCGAGGCCGACGACGTCGAAGAGCGGCGCACCGGCCGCGACGGTCTGCCCCGCATTCGCGTAGAGCGCCCGCAGCACACCCGCGCGGGGTGACGTCAGACGAATCGCCCCCGACGCGCTCACGCCCTGCGCGGCCAGCGCCAGCCGATCGCGTGCGGCGGTCGAGCGCCGCGTCGGCCACGGCCAGATCCGCCGGCGGCCTCTTCGGACGCGCGCAGACGCTGCCGGCCCCGTCCTGCGCCAGCAGACGCGCGCGCTGGGCGCGCTTGGCGGCCATCTCCTGGCGACCGACCGCCTCCGCCACGACGCGCTCGGCTTCGACCCGCACGTCGCGCTCGGCGGGCGCCAGCGGCACGAGCGTCAACACCAGCGCGCCGCTGGCGACCGCCGCGCCGACCACCGGAGTCGGGCCGTCCGCCGACAGCGTGCCGGCGACCGGCGCCGTCACCGTCAGCTGCGCCCCGCCGGCCGGGAGGACCTCGCCGCCGAGGCTCCGGGTGGTCGCGATGCGTCTGCGCTCCACCTGCGCGGTCTCGATGCCGAGGCGCGTGGTCGCGGCGTCGGTGAGCGTCAAGGTCGCCAGCGCGGCCTCCGGCACGGCGCCCGTCACCTTGGCCGCAGGCGCGGAGGCCGCTGGCGGCGCCGCGTTCGGACCACACGCCGCAAGAAGCGCGGGGGCGAGTATCAGCAGTCGTCGCATTACCGGGGGCCTCCTGCGGGGGGCGCGCACTTCGCCCCGGTTGCGCGTTCGATGCGAGCCAGCGCACGGGTTTCGTCGGCGGCGAGTTCGCGTTCGCGCAGCCGCGCCTCGATCAGGCGGCGGCTGTTCTCCAGCACGAACAGGAACGAGCTGTCGCCGGCGCGATACGCGTCCTCGGCGTCGGCGAGATTCGCCTCGAGCGGGGTCACGAGCGTGGTACGCCAGGCCGTCCGCGACTGCCGGGCCTGGTCGAGCAGCGTGACGGCCTCGCGCACGTCGAGGCCGACCTGCTGCTGAATGGCGACGTAGGCGGCCGAGGCGCGCTGCAGTTCGGTCTCGGCCCGCAGGCGCCCGCCCTGGTTCCGGTTGAAGATCGGCAGCCCCACGTCGACGCCCGGTCCGGCCTCGAAGCCCTGCGTCCCCTGGCCGTTGGCATCGAGGACCGCGGTGAAGGCCAGCACGCGGCGACGCTCCCACCCGAGTCGCGCGGCCGCTGCCTCGACCGCGATCTCAGCCGCGCGCACATCGGGCCGCGCCGCGAGCGCGCGCGGGAGCAGATCCGGCGCGGCGCCGCAGGCGTCAGGCGCGGGCGACGGTTGAATCCGATCCACGGCAGGGTCGTCGGCTGCCAGCCCCATCAGCAGGCGGAGCCGCTCGCGGGCGAGCCGGACATCGTGGGCCGCGCGGTCGGCATCCTGCCGTCCCCGCGCCGCATCGACGCGTGCCACGCGCGCCTCGAGCGCCCCGATGTCGCCCGCGGCCAGGCGTGACTGGGTCAGGGCGTCGATCCGCTCGAGCGCCGCCGCGGTGTCGGTGGCCAGCCGCTGCCGGTCGATGGCCAGCGCATAGTCCGCGTGCGACAACCGCACGGCCAGCGCCAGGTCGAGACCGGACTGCACCAGGGCACTCGCCGTGGCGTCCAGGGCCAACTGCGCCGCCGCCCGGCGCTTCGGCCGCTCCCACAGCACCTCGATCGGCCAGCGCAGCGTCGCCTCGAACTGCTTCGGACCGAGCGGAAACAGCAGTGACAGGACGGGATTGGTCAGCATGCCGGCCTCCACCAGGTCGGCACGCGCGAAGCCGAGCTGGCTGAGCGTGACCTGAAAGGCGGCGTTGTTCCACAGGGCGATCGCGACCGCTTCGTCGCTCGACAGCCCGTCCTGGGGATCCACGGTCGGCGGCAGTTCCGCCAGTCCGGGCGCATGGAGCCGCGACCGCAGCCCCGGTGGCGCTGAGGATCCGATCCGTGACCGGCGATCGCGACGGGCGGCCGGGCGCTCGCGCACGACAGGGTCGTCATCGCCGCGCCGAGCAGGAGGAGGAGCCGCACCACAGCGGCCCTCATGCTCTCAGGCCGTGGATGAACGGTCGATGACAGGCGCCGTGGGAAGCCGCACCACAAAGGTGGTCCGGCCTGGCTCGCTGTGCTCCAGCGTGAGCGCGCCGCCGTGCGCCTCGGCAATCCACCGGGCGATGGGCAGCCCCAGGCCGCCTCCCGTGGACGGACCGATGCGGACGAATCGTTCGAAGATGCGGGTCTGGTCGGCCGGCGCGATGCCCGGCCCGTCGTTCGTCACGCGGAGCACGATGCCATCGGCCTCGCGGGAGAGTGCGGCGACGACCGTGCCGCCGATGTCGGCGTGCCGGATGGCGTTGTCCAGGAGATTGCCGACCAGTTGGCGGAGCAGCCCGTCGTCACCCTCGAAGCCCACCTCCTGGTGGCCCTCGACGACCACGCGCAAGCGCGCGCTGCTCCGCCACGACGCGGGCCGCCCGCACGGTCTCGGCGACGAGGTCGTCGAGATTGACGAACTCACGGCGCAGCGGCACCCCGTGCGCCTCGGCGCGGGAGAGCAGGAACATCGCCTCGACGAGCCGCGACAGCCGCGTGGCTTGTTCCTCGACGATCGTGAAGCCCTCGCGATACTCGCCTTCCGGCCGGTGCGGCTGGGACAACGTGACCTGGGCCGTCGTGCGCACGACCGACACGGGCGTGCGCAGTTCGTGCGAAGCGTCCGCCATGAACTGGCGTTGATGGTGCAGCGCAGTCGCGAGCCGCTGCAGCAGGTCGTTGAACGAGGCGGCGAGAACGCCGAGTTCGTCGTCGGGGTTCGGCGTGGAGAGCCGCCCGGATGGTTCGCGTCCGTCAATCCGGGTCGCCTGCGCCGCCATGTCCGACAGCGGTTGCAGTGTCTTTCGTCCAATCAACCAGCCGCCGATCGCCGCCGTCAGCAGCGCGAGGATGCCCCCAAGGTACAAGGCGCGCACCATCGCGGCATGCTGCGCCGCCAGGGTGTCCATCGACACCGCGACCACGGCCCGAAAGCGGTGCCCGGCGTCTGCGACATCGCGCAGCAGTACCCGCGTTCCCGCGCCGCCAGCGCGCGTGAAGACGCCCGTGGACGCCTCGCGGGCGAGCACGTGCGCATCCGACGGGTCGCCCCAGGCCTCCAGCAGTGTGCCGTCGGCCCGCAGGAGCGCCAGGCCATGACCGGGCGCGACCACCTCACGGCTGGCCTCGTCGGCGGAGGCCTCCAGGCTCAACCCTTCGCCGATCTCGGTGTGCATGACGCCCACCAGCGTCGCCATCGTGCGGGTCAGGTCGTCGTCCAGCCCCTGGAGCGCCAGCCGCGCCTGCGCCAGGGAGCCCACGATGCCGCCGGTCAGAAGGACCGCGACGACGACCGCCGTGTACCACAACGTGAGTCGGCTGCGAATGGAGAGCCTCATCCGGCCACCTCGGCGTCTGGCCGCACGAGCATGTACCCCTCGCCCCGGCGCGTGACGATCAACGATGGACCCGCGGGTGGCTCAATCTTGCGACGCAGCCGTTGAATCATGACGTCGATCACGTTCGACATCGACTCGAAGGCCGTGTCCCAGACATGCTCGGCAATCTCGCCACGCCCGACGACCTCACCCTCGTGCAGCACCAGGAACTCGAGCAGCGCGAACTCGCGGGTGGTGAGCGTAACGCGTTCGCGCCCGCGGGTGACGTGCCGGGCACGCAGGTCGATGCGCAGGTCGCCGAGCGTCACGTCCGAGGGGCGCTGCGGCGCCTGGCCTCGGCGAATGACCGCGCGTAGACGCGCCAGGAGTTCCCCGAAGTCGAAGGGCTTGACCAGGTAGTCGTCGGCGCCGCTGTCGAGGCCGGCAATGCGGGCGTCGACGGCGTCGCGCGCCGTCAGCATCAGCACCGGGACGTGCGACCCGTGTGCACGCAGCTCTCGGCACACGGAAAAACCGTCGAGCCCCGGCAGCATGACGTCGAGCACGATGGCGTCGTAGTCCGTGATCGACGCCTGGTACAGCGCGTCGTCACCGTCGCATGCCACGTCGACGGCGTACGCCTGCTCGCGCAGGCCCTTGGAGAGCACCTGTGCCGCCCGCGGTTCGTCCTCGACCAGCAGGATCCTCATGCCTGACAGCCCGCCAATGATTCTCGCGCCAGCCCATCATGCACTGCGACGGCCGTACGCAATGCCAGGCGCGAGAGGGGGACGGTGCCACGGCGGCGATGAACGGGCGATGACCGAGGATAGTGGACAGAGGCCGTACCTCGTCTGAGGTCGTCGACGGCCCCGGTCCGCCGCGCGGTGTAGAACGACGCGCCACCACGTGGGTGGAACAGGACCGTCGTGGCGAACACAGGCCGAATTTCGAGGGTTTGAAGCGCGAAAGGTGGGACGAAAACACGAGGCGGGTACAGTCAGAATCCTGGATTGCTAATTCATGTACTTGATCAGTGATTTGTGGTGGCGGGGAGGGTGGGATTCGTTCTGGCGGCACTCGCGCAGGTCAGTGATTTAGGCGCAAATCCTTTCGCTGAATAATCCAGGAACGCTCGAAATTCGAGGTCCAGGTACAAACAGGTACAGCGATCTGTGGGTGGGAAGCCCACCCGCGTGGCGGCAAGCGGCCGGCGCGCGTTCGTGTTTCGACGGCCAATCCGTGCGACATCAGCGCGTCTTGCCCTCGTCGAGGACCACGCGCGGAACGCTAGCTTGAACTCGCCGGTGAACTGGCGCCGAGCGCGCCTCTTTCCTGTGTCGGCCATC
The DNA here is from genome assembly GCA_963722395.1 of uncultured Acidobacteriota bacterium. Taxonomy (GTDB): domain Bacteria; phylum Acidobacteriota; class Vicinamibacteria; order Vicinamibacterales; family CAVVIG01; genus CAVVIG01. The sequence continues at coordinate 203,846 of CAVRLS010000005.1, forward strand.
GGTCTGGACATCGTAGCCCTCATACGGAAGATGTCCACCAGATCGACTATGAAGTGGCCAGCTGTGTCCAGCGCGTGATCTGGCGCAGGGCGGTTCGACGGTCGTGACCTCAACGGGCTGTCCCAATCGACTATTCGCGGTCAGTGCCGCATGAAGGGGTCCGTCGGCGAGCCGCATTCGGATCAACGCGATCACCACTCACGGCGAGCAGTGTCTGACGATTCGGTCCGCGGTCATCGCCTCTGGACAGCCGTCAAGGTGCGGACGTTCGCGAATAGCCTCCGCAGCCTTGCGTCGTCTGTCTATGCCGCGACTGGGTGCGCCCCGCGTGTCGCGTCGTACGTGGTGCCGTGCTTCCAGAGTGCGTACAGAATGTGCGCCAGTTTCCTCGCGAGCGCCATGATCGCGACCTGCGCACCGCGCCGTGCGGCCACCTGCTTGGCCCACTGCACCATCGGGTCATCCGGACGGCGGAGATACGCGGACCACGCCGCCTGTCCCAGCGCCCACCGCACCTGTGGCGCGCCGGCCCTCGTGAGCCGGGTGCGCTTGGTGTGAAAGCCTGTCGTGTTCTCTCCGGGAATGAGGCCGAGATACGACGCGACGCTCGCCGCATTCGGGAATCGGTCGATATCGTCCAGCGCCGCGACAAACCGCGCCGCCGTGACCGGGCCGACGCCCGGGACGGTCATCAGCCGCCGCATGCGTGCGTCCTCCCGAGCCAGGTGTTTCAGTTCCGCATCGGCCAGCGCAATCTGCTCACGCAGCGTGTCGAGCACGACGAGCACGCGCTCGAGGTGTGCCGGCAGTCCTTCGGGGTCGTCCAGTAGGGCCCGGCGCACTCGGGCGGGTAAAGTGTCTGGCGTCGCGCGGAGCCGCTGACCAATCCGGGACCGCACGTAGCTGCGAACCCGGTTTACGAGCTGCGTGCGCATCCGAATGAGGGCCTCGCGGGACACACAGATCGCCTTCACCTCCTGGCTGGCGACCGTAGGGATGTGCACCGAGGGCAGATCGATGCGGCAGGACGCTTCACTCAGCACGCGTGCATCGCGCACGTCGGTCTTGAGCCCACGCTGTCCCACGCCTAGCGAACGCACGAGCGTGGCCGCCACGACGCGCACGTCGTGCCCGTGCTGCCTGGCTAGACCCGCCAATCGAAAGGCTTCCGTGCACGTCTCGACCACGACACGTGCAGGCGTGCGGCGGGCCAGCCATGCCCCCAGCCCCGTGGTCGGATAGCGTGCCTCCTCGATGATCGCGCCGCTCTCGTTGCGCACGCACACCTGGCTGTCCCTGCCACCCAAGTCGATGCCGATGTGGTCCATGATCGGTCTCCTCTCGGCCCCAGTATCCGGGACCTCAATCGAGGCCGGCCACTTCATCCTTTCTGATCAAGCCCAAGGATCCCCAAAAGTGGTAACTGCTCCGCCGCGATCAACCGGCCACCTCCAAGCGGAGGCGGGAAGAGTTGGCGCCTTGTTTGCAGCGTCTGAACAATCACCGCCGCGAGTATTTGCTGTCAAGGGGACTTGATGTCGCTCATCTTTCAACAAATTCACACACCCGGCATCGCCCAGCTCTCATATCTCGTGGGCGACGATGGCAAGGGCGTCGCCTGCGTCATCGATCCCCGGACGGATGTGGACTGCTATCTGGAGCTCGCTCGCACACATGCGGTCTCCATCACACACATTTTCGAAACGCACATCCACGCAGACTTTCAGAGTGGCGCACTGGAGCTCAACCGTCGGCTACCAACAGCCAAGGTGTTCTGCAGCCACGAAGGCGGCGCGCGATATGGATTCGACAACGAAGAGGTGAAGGATGGTGACACCTTCGAGTTCGGCGACACCATCCTGACGGTCAAACACACTCCTGGCCACACCCCGGAACATGTGGCGTTCGTGGTCGCAGAAAAGAAACGGCCCAGTACCCCGTGGGGCGTGTTCAGCGGCGACAGCCTGTTCGCCGATTCTGCAGGCCGGCCCGACATCGGCGGCAGTGAGCGTGAGGCACAAAAGCTGGCCTCGCAGCTGTTCACGACAATGACCGAGTTCTACTTGACGCTGCATGACGGCGTCATCATCTACCCTGGTCACGGCGCTGGTTCGTCATGCGGCCCCGACATTGGCGATCGCCGCAGCACCACCATTGGCTACGAGAAAAAACATAACGCCTTTCTGCAATTCCAGAATGAAAGGGAATTCGTGGATTACACGACGTCCACCGCTACCCCGGTGCCGACGTATTACGTGCCCATGAAAAAGCTGAATCAGAAGGGGCCGCCAACCTTCGGACAGATGCCGCCCGTTCCAGCGCTGCCCGCCGCAAGTTTCAAGGAGGCCATCGGCCAGCGAGGCACGGTGCTGGTGGACACGCGGCTGATGCTGGGCTTCGGAGGCGGACACATCAAGGACGCCCTCAATATTGGTGCGCATGCCGAGTTGTCACCGTGGGCGGGATGGATGTTGACGTTCGACGACTCCGTGCTGCTTGTGCTCGAGAACGACGACAACCTCGAAAAGGTCGTGCGTTACCTCTGGCGGGTGGGCATCACGAAGTTTGCAGGGTATCTCGTGGGTGGAATGAAGGCGTGGGACAACGCCGGCCTCGAGTTTGAGAACCTTCCGCAGATGTCTGTGCACGACGTGCAGAAGGCGGGCGACACGGTGCAGATTCTCGACGTCCGCGCGGCCGATGAGTGGAAGTGCGGACACATCCCCGGCGCAAAACACTTCTTCGTGCCCGACGTCCGCGAACATATTGATCAATTTGATAAGACAAGTCCGGTCGTCGTGTACTGCGACAGTGGGTATCGGGCCAGTCTCGCGGCCAGCATCCTGAAGCAGGAAGGTTTCACCACCGTCTACAACGTGCCGGGCAGTTGGCAGGCGTGGAAAAAGGCCGGCTATCCGATTGAAGGCGAGATCAATAAATGAGCTCGGCTCTACGACATGCCCTGCTGGTGATGCTCGTCACCCTGCTCCCGGTGTGCGGGGCTTACGCCGATCCAGTCGATGCGCGTAATTATCCCGGCCCGGCGTGGTCCCCGTACATCGTCGGCGCCTGTATCGGTGTGTTGTCCTGGTTGACGTTCTATTTTTCCGACAAACCCATTGGGGCATCGTCGTTCTACGCTCAGGTGGCCGGGTTCATTGGCAAGCTCCTGTCCAAACGGCCCTTGGACTCGATGCCGTACTTCAAAGAGAACCCGCCGCGTGTCGGATGGGAGTTTGTGTTCGTGCTCGCGACCATCGTCGGCGGCACCATCGCCGCAGTTACCGGAGGCGAGTTTGTGAACGAATGGATTCCGCCCATGTGGGAAGCGCGTTTCGGCGACAGCCTTGCGCTGCGCGGCTCGATCGCCTTTGGTGGGGGCATGCTGATGTCATTTGGCGCTCGCCTGGCCGGCGGCTGCACCAGCGGTCACGGTATCAGCGGGACGATGCAACTGAGCGTGGCGTCGTGGATCGCGGTGGTGTGCTTCTTCATCGGCGGCGTGGCAGTGGCCGTGCCGCTTTTTCGACTCTGAGGCACCATGATTGACCCGGGCGCTGCAGTAAAAAAATCGACCACACAACCGGACTCACCGGTTGCAGTTCCATCTACGCTTCTGGCTGGTGCCATCTTCGGGTTGATGTTCGGCTTCCTTCTGCAGAAAGGGGGCGTCGGCAAATTCAACATCCTGATCGGTCAGTTGCTGCTGCAGGACTTTACCGTCATCAAAATCATGCTCACGGCGATTATTGTGGGCATGGTCGGGGTGTTTACCTTGCATCATTTTGCGAAGGTTAATCTCCACATCAAGCCGACGAAGATCGGTCCCAACGTGATCGGCGGGCTGATGTTCGGCGCGGGTTTCGCGCTGATCGGGTATTGCCCGGGCACTGCAGCTGCCGCCCTTGGGCAAGGCAGCTGGGACGCGTTGTTCGGCATGGCCGGCCTCGTCGCCGGGTCGTGGGTATTCGCCGAAGCCTCCGGTGCGCTCAAGGAGAGCGTTCAGAAGTGGGGCGACTTGGGAAAAGTACTCCTGCCCGATCTGTTGCACCTGCCGCGCGGCGTTTTCGTTGCCGTGTTCGCCGTGCTGCTGACCGGCGGTCTGTTCGCGCTGGAGATGGTGTTCCCGCGATGACGGCGCCTCGCACCCGCCCGTCGCGGAAGCTCACTGGAGCCGCGCCGGCGTTGATCGTTCGCGAATGGGCGCCGCAAAACCTCGAAATGCCCTTCGGTGCAATCGACGGATTTGTCACCCGTCGAACAGTTTTATGTCCGTTCCCACTTTGCGATGCCCACGATTGACTCGAAGAAGTGGCAACTTTCGATCGAAGGCAAAGTGGAGAAGCCGACGCGGATGCGTAAGCTTCCCCGATCGCTTGACAGCCGAAAATAGACGGCTCCGACTCAGAAGGGGTCATGCGGAAGTCGAAGTTCAGTGAGACGCAATCGTCGGGATCTGGAAGGACGCTGAAGGTGGCGGCCTATGTGAAACGGCTGCGCGAGCTGGAAGCCGAGAATGCCAAGCTGAAGCGGATGTACCCGGACTTGGCGCTCGAGAACGCGGCCATCAAGGATGTGCTGAGCCGAAAGTTGTAGGGCCGTCTGCGAAGAGCCAGGTGATCGGGATGCTCGTCGCTGAGCAGCAGCTGGGGTGCAGCGAGCCTGTCGCGTGGCGAGGCTATCCCGGGCGGCGTACTATCGGCCGCCAGTACCGGCAAGTCGACGGGATGTGCCCGTGATCGCGGCGTTGGTGGATGCCGTCGCCCGCTATCGTCATCAACGCGGTCAACCTGCAACGGGAGCGCGCGTTCATCGAACAGGGCACGGCGCGGGGCAAGATCGTGCTCGAAGGCTTCTGAGGCCAGCACCGGCGGCACCTGCCAGACTCACACGATCGTGACGTTGCCCCGCAGTGCGGTCGTGACCGACTTCTGGCCGCGCACGTAGGCGATGAGCGCATCGACGGCGGTGACGTCGGCCGATCGACGATTGCTGCCGGCATCGGCCGGCACCGCCTGCTCGCCGAGAAACGCCGCGTCGATGCTGTCCTGGTCACCCACCCGCGCCCCGTCGACGGTCAGCTCCTGAATGCGATGCCCGACGGGGTTCTCGAGTTTGACCAGCAGCTCGACGCCGCGGCACCGCTTGAGGTATCCGCCGCGCTGCTGCCATGGATCGGAGGCGAAGGTCGCTTCGAGGTTCCGCTCGAACAACGTGCGCAGCTGCACGCCCGTCAGCGTCACGATAGAAACCGGAGGGTTGGCTGGCACGATGTTCCAGAGGTCCCACTCGGTCAACGGCCCGGGCGCGATTGGCGCACCGTAGCGCCACCCGTTCGAGAGCGCCACCGACGTGCCTGCCGCCGCTGCCGTCGCGTCCAGCAGCAGGTTGTCCATCGTCGATTCGAACATCGAATAGCGATGCAGTGTGCCGGTCGTCTCGCCAACGATGGCGGCGCGCGCATCGGCAAACGGTGCCAGCGCTTCGGCCACCAGTCCGCTCATCGCATCGTCGGGCTCGAGGGCGTCGTCCACGGGCACCAGGGTATGAGTCCACTCGCTGATGCCGTCGCGCGCGATCTGCAGGTCGAGACGCCCGACAAACGATCCATGCGCGCCCGATTGCATGATCAGGGTGTTGTCGATCACCACCGGGGCTTCCAGCCGGTTGTGCGTATGGCCGCTTAGCAGCACGTCGATGCCGGCGACGACGCCGGCCAGCTTGCAGTCCTGGGGAAAACCCAGGTGCGATAGGACGACAACGAGCTCCGCGCCATGATCGCGTCGCAGCACGGGAATGAGGCGGCGCAGCTCGGCCTCGCCGATCGTCATCTCGACCGCCGCACGCTGATCGCGGGGCAGGAGATGTGGCGCGAGAACCGCCGCCAGGCCGACGACGGCCACCTTCAGCCCGGCGCGATCGACGATGGTGAAGGGGGGAAGCGCGAGCGAAGCCTCGCGCTGGTGGTAGTTGGCGGCGAGAATCGGGTAAGGCAGCTGCGCCGCAATCTCGCCGACGCGTGCCAGGCCATACGCGAACTCCCAGTGGGCGGTCATGCCGTCCAGGCCCAGCGCCTGCATCGGTGCAACCACGGCTTGGCCGCGGGTCTGGACGGCCGCCATCGTGCCGTGGAAGGTATCGCCGTTGTCGAGCGCGAGGACCGCGCCGGCGCGCTCCTCGCGCAGTCGGCGGAAGAGTGTGGCGACGCGTGCAAGTCCGCCGCCGGAGCGCAGCGCGGTGTCGTGCCCGAGCGCGAACATCTCGGCGTGCGGGTCGAGATAGCCGTGCAGGTCGTTCATTTGCAGGATGCTGAGGTGCTTCATGTGCTGCTCACTTGCCACCCGCGGAGCGGGACCCGTTCGCTTCCAGGAACTGCTTCATGCCGGACGCGTTCAGAAACCTGCCGCGGCGGATCACATGACCGTTGGCGTCCAGCACAGGCACGGTAGGGATGCCGCTGACCCGATACTGATCCGCCACGGTGCTGTCGCGATCGATATCGATCAGCAGTGGCACGAAGGACTGCGACACCGCAGATGCGACGCCCCGACCCGGCCACACGTCGTGCTTCATGACGATGCAGGGAGCCGCACCAGTCGCCACTGAAGTCCCAGCACGGCCTCGTCCGTGCGCTGCGCCTCGAGCAGCGCCGAGGCCAGCTCGGTGCGCCAACTCAATCGACGTCGGCGGTGGGGCAACGTCGACGGCGCGGTAGTACATGCCCTTCAGCATCGGCCACTGCATCAGCCCGATGAGCGACCCGGCGACATACCACGGCCACGGCTCCTGCAGCAAAGAAGTCATCGCTGTTCACCCTCACCGTCATTGTCAGCGACTGGTTTGGTGCCACATTCCCGCGCCCCGCGCGGGCCTGGCACCGCTCACGTCGGGACCCCGAGTCGTGGCAGCACGAACCACTACAGCGCCACCCACACCACAAGCACAACTTCCAATGCGGTCCTTTCGAGAACGTATCGTGTCCAAGCCCGCATCCTCCCACGCCTTCATCCCACCGGTCAGACAGCAGATCGGGGCGGCCGACCGACTCGACGAAGAGAAAGTCACCGCTGAGCATGGCGGCGGGTTGCGGACTGTCACGCTCGAACCCCAGGAAGGTCAGATGTTCCGGGGTGTGGCCGGGAGTGTGGTCCGCCTCGAGGGCGACGGCGCCGAACGACTGGCACGCGTTCGCCGTCCGCAAGATCGTGGTGCGGGTGCGTGCCCTCGGTGGTGCGGGTGCGTGCCCTCGAAGGTCTCGCCGCGGTCGTGAGCCGAGACGGGCAGGGTCGCGCCGGTGGGCGCCGCCAGCGCGCGGGCGCCCGAGGCAAAGCCAGAGTGAACGTGCGTCTCGATGACGGCGACGATTCGCGCGCCGTGCTTGCTCACCCAGCAGAGGTACACCTCGATGTCCGGTCGGGAATCGCTCACCGCCACCTCGCCGGCGTCGCTGTCACCGATGACGAATATTGATCCAGTGCCTCGTCTTCGATGCGGTCGATCAGCACACGTCCTCGCTTTCCCGGCCGATGTGAGCGACCTCTGCCTTCATCCTGACGCGCATCGCGTGATGCTGCAATCTGCGATCCCCAAGATTTTCGACACCGGCGCCTGCCAGACCCCCGACTGTGCGACAAGATAGGAGCATGGGGGAGGAGCCAGTTCGGGCAATGACGACGGAGCCGGACCCACGGGTGTACTTCGCCGCGGAGCGCACCTTCCTGGCGTGGATCCGGACCGGCCTCTCCCTGATGGCATTCGGGTTCGTGGTCGCGAGAGTCGGGTTGTTCATGCGCGAGAACGCCTTCCTGCAGGGCGGGCCGCTGCCTCCCGCGGGCATCTGGCGGTGGTTCGGACTCGGCCTGATTGGACTCGGCGTGCTGCTCACCGCCGCGGCCACGGGGATGCATGTCGCCACCGTGAAGCGCCTCAACCGCGGCGAGCCCTTTGTCGGCCGCCCCACGTGGCTGGGCGTGGCGGTGGCGGTGCTGCTGGTGGTGGTCGGCGTGCTGATGGCCGTGTATCTTGTGGCCGATGCATAGCACAGCCGATGCATAGCACAAGGGAGCGATCCGATGGCACACACGACAGGCAGCCTCGACAACGCGCAGCAGTCACCGGCAGCCGGCCTGATCCTGCGTGAACAAAACCCACTCAACCTGGAGTCGCCGCAGTCGGCGCTGAGGACCTGGATCACCCCAGCCGACCAGTTCTACGTCCGCAGTCATTTCGCTGAGCCCGACCTGGATCGATCCGCGTGGCGGCTGACAGTGGAGGGGGCCGTCAGCGAGCCGGGCGATTTCTCCTTCTCCGACCTGTCGGCACTGGCAGCAGAGTCGCAGGTCGCGGTGATGGAGTGTGCAGGCAACGGTCGCGTGTTCCTGAGCCCGCAGGCCGAGGGCACTCAGTGGCAAGTCGGAGCCGCCGGCAATGCCGAGTACACTGGGGTGCCGCTGGCGGCGTTGCTGGCACGGGTCGGTGTGCTGCCGACCGCCGTGGACGTGATCTTCGAGGGCGCCGACTTCGGCCAGATCACCGACGCGCCGGCATCTCCTGGCGAGATTCACTTCGCGCACAGCATTCCGGTCGCCACCGCCCGTGCCGGGCAGGTGTTGCTGGCCTACAGGATGAACGGGGCCGACCTGACCCGGTCGCACGGATTCCCGGTGCGCGTCGTCGTGCCCGGCTGGTATGGCATGGCCTCGGTGAAATGGCTGACCCGCATCGTGGTGGCCGACAGGCCGTTTCAGGGATTCTTCCAGTCGATGCAGTACAGCGGCTGGGAGCGGACGCACGGCGCACCGACCTTGGTTCCCGTCACCGAACTCCAGGTGAAATCGATCATCGTCGATCCGGAGATGGGCGGCGTGGTTCCGAGCGGTGGCACCTACATCGTGCGCGGGCAGGCGTGGACTGGCGAGGGGACGGTCACCCTGGTCGAGATCAGCGTCGACGACGGTAGCCACTGGGCACCTGCACGCCTGACGTCGCCGGAGTTGCCGCGTGCCTGGAGATCCTGGGAATTCGACTGGCGCCCGACCGCGGGGCGCCAGTCCCTGATGGCGCGGGCCACCGACAGCCGGGGCCGGGTACAGCCGATGGACCGGGACACGGATCGACGCAGCTACGAGATCAACCACGTGATCCCGACGGCCGTCGTGGTCCGCGACCGCGGCTAGCGCCTCACAGCCAGCGGTGGTACTTAGCCCTCCTTCTGCACGGTCTCGATGAATTCGGTCGGGTCCTGAACGGACTCGAGCCACGCCCATCGGCCTTCCGCCTGGAGTTCTTGGAGCATGAATCGGACGCGAGCCCGGCCGCCATCTCATGACGAATCTCGGCCTTGCCGTCGATGCGCTCAACCTTGGTGACTAGGCGTTGAAGTCAAACACGTTGTTCATCACGCGGCGCTCTGCAGTCGGGAGACGGGCGGTTGATAGCGCAAGCTGGCGTGGGCCGGACGCGGTTGTAGTACTGCAGCCAGCCTCGGAGGGCCTGCCGCCGCACCCGTGAGGTCGCATACGGCTGCGCGTAGGCCCACTCGCGTAGCAGCGTCTGGATAGCGATCGGCCTTGCCGTTCGTGCGTGGGGTGTACGGCCGCGTCCGGCGATGGCTCCCGGCCGAGGTGGACACACGCATCGCGGAAGGCGCGTGAGAGGTAGCCACCGCCATTGTCGTTGAGCAGGCGGCGAGACGGGACGCCCCGCGCTCGAACCACGCGATGGCGCGCGGCAGGAAGGCGGCGCAGTGGGTGCCGCCTGTGCGGCCAGCAGTTGAACGTAGGCCAGCCGCGAGCCACGCCGGCAGCCACGACGTCTCGCGTAGCGTGCGCATGCGCGTGGCGACCTCGGCTCCGGATCCACGCGCCCGTGGCGGTCCGCGACGCACCCTCGTTCGCTTCACAGCGGTGTACCTGTGGCTGTCGGGCCTGTGGACGGCCGAGCCTTGTTGCCACGGCGACGTGCTGCTCCTTGGCGTGCCATCGCGACAGGCTCGGCCAGGAGCTGTAAGTTGTTGATTATAATATGGCGGAGAGGGTGGGATTCGAACCCACGTGCCGGTTACCCGACAACACGCTTTCGAGGCGCGCCCGTTACGACCACTTCGGTACCTCTCCGCAGAGGTGGGACGTGTCGAACAGAACCCCGATTATAGACTGATGGGCGCGCCAGAGGCGAGCGGTTCTTAGCCCTTCGACGCCTTCCTCGGCACCGCGCTGCGCGCCAGCACCTTGCGCACGTCGTCGAACGCCAGCGGGTCGGCGTCGTCCTTCTCTGCCCGGTGCGCCTTCGATACGAACCGCGGCTTCGGCTTCTGCTTGGTGTGCGCAATGCGCGCCTCCGTTGCCGATAGCGGCCGTCGCCCCATCTTCGCCATGCCCTTCACTCTATCAGGCCGCCTGCCACCACCCGGTTGGCGCGACCGGACGTGATCAGAACCTCAGCCGTGGCCGCGGCTGGGCACGCAGCGAACGTCGGCGTGCTGCTCCCGATCGGGTAGCTGCCGTGTGACACACCGAGGTCCGCGGAAAGGCGCAGCAGTAAGCGACACTATCGCTGGCGTTCGAACGTCCGCACGAGGTCGTTTTCGGGGCCATTCTCACGGAGGTGACAGCCCGTGCACGCGCCCCCCCGACTCTCGACCGAGTACACCACGCTCCCCGACGGGCGGTACTCCGCCCACAACCACCCGTTCCCAGCCAATGCGCTGCGGCTGTTCTTCAGCATCACGGCATAGAGAGTGGGAGCCGCGGTGGCAGTGGGCCGAATCTCCTTCACGATGATTGAGCCGTCCGGGAAGCGAGCGCCACGCTCGAGGCGCCCATTCACAAGGGCACCAGCAGCGGTGGCATTGAGTAGCACGCGAATCACGGGGTTGTGTGCCTCCGACCCGTTCAGGCGCCCGGTGGTGAGTGGCTCGGCGTTCGGAAACAGGGTGTGCCCGTTCTGCGGGTCGTTCACGTTGACCAGCCGAAACAGCCCCGCATCGTCCCGCACCGCGGCCATGGGGTCGACCGGGGAGCCCGTCGCCGTCGACGGCGCGGAAGGCGTGGAGGGGCCGCCGCAGGATACGGCAGCCGTCACTGCGAGGCACAACGTCAGCAGACCGACCAGTGAACGCGGCGTCATCGCTGTAGCTCCTGCGCACGTACCAGGGCGCGTGACATGGTTAGCCGCCCGCTGCCTTCCGGTCGAGGGCCTTCACGGCGATCGTGAAGGAGACCGGCACCCGGGTCGGGTTGAAGCAGGTCTTGTCGTCGCAGGCCTGGTACTCGAGGACACCGGTGATGGTGGCCGTCGGCATGGTGCCGAGCAGCGCCTGCGCTGCCGGCGTGGCCAGCAGCGTGACGTCCTGGAGCAGTCGAAACGGCTTCGAATACACCTCGACACGCTCGTCAAGCGGCTTGAAGTGATAGATTTCCGAGGGCGGATACACGGTGGTGTGGGCGCGCAGCCATGGCTGAGGGTCGATGGTGAGCCTGACCACCTGGTAGTCGTGCTTCCCGGGCGCGTAGAGGTGCATCGACGGACGAGGGGTCACCTGCGCCACGATGGTGAGCCGATGGCCCGGCGCCGCCGTCGGATCGCTGATGGTGGCCGACAGCGACAGATGGCTGGTGGTGGCCGAGACCGGCGTGCCCGGCGGAGTGGCGCCCAGGGTCGCCAGGATCGTCGAGGCGGTATACCGTTCCTGGTAGGCGTCCTCGAAGAATCGCGCCACCACCACGCCTTTGCGATCGAGGATGAATGTCCCCGGATGCGGAATGCCCCAGGCGCGCGTCTTCGGATCGACCGTGGCGTTGAGCAGGCCGTAGCGCTTGATGATGGCCGACCCCTGGTCGGAGACGAGGGGGAAGGTGATCCGTCGCGACTCGGAGAACTTCTCGAGTGTCTCGGGCGGATCGTAGGTGATGGCGACCAGTCCCAACCCCTGCGCCTTGATGTCGGCGTACCGGCCCTGCAGCTCCACGAGCTGCGTCTTGCAGTAGGGACACCAGTCGGCCGAGCGGCTGAACACGAGCATCAGCCCCTTCGGGCCGGACAGCGATGCCAGCGACTGCGCCTTGCCGAATTGATCGGTGCCAGAGAATGCCGGCACGGCGGCGCCGACCTGCGGCCCGAGCCTGGTGACGTCGACGGCAGGAGCAGGCTGCGTTGCACCGCCTGCCGCCGAAGCCACGCCGAACAGCCCTGCCAACGCGGCGCATCGCACAAGTCGTTTCACGTCCATGGTGGTCATCTCGGCATCTGGTTGCTGAAGACGCTGTTACGCCGCGGCATGCGCCGCCGTCCGCGTGCTGGCGAGTCATCGCTGAATTCGGCGCACGCGCCGCGCCGGTTACACGTCAGTGCCGGCGCAGCACGCCGCGACCGACGACGCTGATGGCACCCGTGAGGATCAGCAGCGGCGACACATGCCAGAGCAGCTGGTGTGCCGCGCCATCCAGTCCGCAGATCCACTGCGTGGCGACCGCGCCAACGGCGGCGGCGGCCAGCGCCAACTGGACACTAATCCAGCCCAGCGCATGAGGGGCGGCCTGTTCGACCCGCCACAACAGCCAGACCATCGGCACCACGGCAACCGTGCCCATCTGCCACGCGCACTGCGGATGCCAGGCGGTGGCCTGCATCGTTCCGACCATCGTCGGGCCGAGCAGCGGCCAGGCAACGGCCAGTGTCCACACTCCCAGCGCCACCTGTGGTGCGACGCGCTCAGGTCCGTGCGGCTCGCTCCCCGGGACGCTCCACGACAGAGCATGGTAGGCGGCGGCGGTGGCCACGGCCATCGTCAGCAGTGCACGGAACAGGAACTCGGGCGTGACCAGCCGAGTGACGGCATCACCTCGCGCACCGAACCAGGCCACGCCCGCCGCGACCGATGCCACCGACAGCAGCGCCCAGTACACCATCTGCTTCCGGAGTGGCGGCAGCACGCGGACCGGTCCGGCGTGCCGAGCCAGACGCGCAATCAGGAGTTCTGTTTGCATCCCTCGTCCTTGCCTCTGTCCGCAGCCGTGGCGCCTCCGAGCAGTCGCCGCAGCGCCCGGTAGCCGCGATGCGCCGCAACCTTCACCGCCGACTGGCTCATGTCCAGACGCGCGGCCACGCTCCGGGTCGGCTCATCCGCGAACTGGATGGCTTCGACGATCGCGCGTTGCCGCGGCGGTAGCTGCGCCAGCGCCTGCCACACCAGTTCCATGTCGACGCCGTCAGTCGCGCGGGCATGCGAGGCTGCCGGCAGATCCGGCGGCGCGTCCATGGCCAGTTCCTGACGGCTGATCCGCCGCTCCTGCCGCTGCGCATCGATGAGCCGGCGACGCAGAATGGCGTAGAACCACGGGCCAAATGCGCGTTCAGCGTCGAACGTGTGCCGCGCGCGGTCTACCGACACCAGCGTCGTCTGCACGACGTCGTCCATCCACGGCACTCCGCCGACGCGGGCCCGAACGAATCGCTGCGCCAGCGGCACCAGCGCGGCCAGCATCTCGGCGTACGCCGCCTCGTCACCGGTGTGCGCACGGCGCATCAACGCCGACAAGCGAAGTTCCTGATCAGGGCTCACCTCGGGGCACTCTACCAGTTCGCTGCCGGCCTGCCGTCGGTTACATCAATGGATCGTCCGACACGAATCGGGGCGGGCTCCGGATCAAGTACGCTGATCTGCAGGTGCGGCTCCTCCACGGCTCGACCGGGAGCAGGTTCGCGCCGAGGTGTCAGGTTCATGCGCATCCTGCTCTACAGCGGCAAAGGCGGCGTCGGCAAGACAAGTGTCGCGGCCGCCACCGGCGTTCAACTCGCCCGGCTCGGCCTCCGCACGCTCGTCATGAGCGTCGACCCGGCGCACAGCCTCGCCGACGCGTTTGCACTCCGGACCGGACTCTTCGACGCCAAGACCGCCGACCCGTTCGAGGTGCGGCCGAACCTGCACGTGCAGGAGGTGAACATCCAGGTCGAGTTGAAGCGGCACTGGCGCGAGATTGCCGGCTACCTCACTACCGTGCTGCGCACCTCAGGCCTTGGCGACGTCGAGGCAGAGGAGATGGCCATCCTCCCGGGCATGGAGGAGCTGAGCGCCATGCTCTACGTCAACCAGTACCGCAAGCAGGGCACCTACGACGTAGTGGTGCTCGACTGCGCGCCAACCGCCGAATCGCTCCGCTTCGTCTCGATGCCGACGACGCTCGACTGGTACATGAAGCATGTGTTTCCGATGGAGCGGCGCGTGTTGAACGCCGTGCGGCCGCTGATGAACCGTGTCTCTCCCGTGGAACTGCCAGCCGATTCGTACTTCGCCAACATCAAAGAGCTGTTCACGCGGCTCGACGGCATCGACACGGTGCTGCAGGACCCGCAGGTCACCAGCGTCCGCCTGGTGACGAATGCCGAGCGCATGGTGCTGCGCGAAACGCAGCGCGCCTTCGTCTACTTCCTGCTGCACGGCCTCAGCGTCGACGGCCTCATCGTCAACCGCGTGCTGCCCGAGGAGGCGAGCCGGTCGTTCCTCGCCCAGTCGCGCGAATCGCAACAGCGGGTGCTCGAGGAGATGGCGTCGTACTTCGCGCCGGTGCCGGTCCGCCAGGTGCCGATGTTCGCGCAGGAAGTGGTCGGCCTCGAGCGGCTCGACCGGCTGGCCGACCTGCTGCACGAACTCGACCCCGATCCAGCAGCCGTCACCCGCACCGAACGCCCGTACTCGTTCGAACGACGCAATGGCGTGCACCAGGTGCGCGTGGCGATGCCGTTTGCCGGGAAGGGCGAGGTCGGTCTCTTCAAGAAGGGAGACGAGCTGGTGGTGGAAGTTGGCGTCTTCCGGCGCCACATCGGGCTGCCGACGACGCTGGCGGCGCTGGTGCCGCTGCGTGCTACATTCGACGACAGGACGCTGGTGGTGGAGCTGGGAGAACCGACATGACCGAGACGGGACACAAGACCGGTTGCAACTGCGGCTGCGTGGGCGCGGGCCCGCTGCTCACGCAGTTTCTGAAGAGCCTCGGACCGTCAGACCAGGTGTCGCAACACTTCAAGAACGCGCAGCTCGAGGTGATGAAGGGGCTGCGCGCCATCCTCGACGAGCAGATCGCGTCACGGTCGGCCGCATCGTCGAGCAGCGCCTCGAGGCACGGCTCACGGATAGTCGTGGAATAGGGCGGACGCCAGCGTCCACCACGACCAACGACGAATGACCAACGACCATCAGTGACGAGCCCGCTCGCTGTCGGGCAGCATCGGCCTGAGGCCGAACCAGTCGGCGGCTTCCTGCACGGCCGGGTGCGTCAGCGTCAGGACGTCGACCTGCACGACGAGCAGGTGGCGGATTGCCCGGTCGAACAGCGTCACGTTCCGCCACTGCGCCTCCCAGGTGGACCACCACGAGAGGCCCGACAGTCGCGGGCGCTGTCGATAGGCAACAAGCGCCTGCGGCTGCGTGATCAGCCTGTCGCGCGTCGCCACCCGTGAGGGCCGCAGCTTCCCCCGCTTCAACACGTCGGGATCGTCGAGGTCGAGCAACGGCGCCTGATCGGCGAGTTCGAATCGGGCAAGTGCGAGCGGCAGCCCGCGCCGGACGAGCATGGAGGCAATGAGCCGCTGGCCGCGAAACGCGGCGAACTGCTCGGCGACGCACGACAACGGACGATCCGACAGGTAGAGGCAGCCGTACACCTCCGGATTGTCGTGCCGGCCTTCACCCTGGAATGGGCGCGGACACCACTGCGGCGTGTCCGGCTCGCCCTCCTTCGCCGCCTGGTTCCAGGCGAAGCAGCGATAGAGGGTCACGCGAACGAGTCGGCGCGCTCGGCGCGAATGGCGCGCATCAGCTCTTCCGCGCGCGCGGCCCTGATGAGATCGATGGGACGACGGTCGCCGAGGCGCGGGTTGACGCCGAACAGCCATGACAGCGCCGCGTCGGGCGGGTAGATGCGCAGGAGGTTGGACCAGACCATCTCGAGCAGGTCGACCTTCTCGGCGTTCACCGGATCGATGCCGGCGCCCTTCAACCAGCGCGTCACCTGCGACCGGCTCACCCCCAGCATGTCCGCCACCCTGGCCGCAGAGCGGAAGTCGTTGCGAAGCACGGTGACCTTGTCGGCAGTGGCGAGTGGCATGGGACAACTCTGAAAAGACGACGGTAACGCAACATGATGTGTTGCGCAACAGTATTCGTTGCGCTAGGGGACCGGATACTCGAGGCCGGAGCGCAGACGAATTTCGAGCGTCTTCAGCGTGTCAGCCACCGTCTGGTCGGTGCGCGCAAGGGAGGCCGTGACGCCGTCGCGCGCTGACTGCAGGTCGGCGAGAGCGGCTCTCAGGGAGGGCGCATGCGGCCTCGACGCCTCCTGGCCCACCCGGTCGAACAGCGCGGACGACAACGCCTCGGCCTGTCCGAAGTTCCGCCGTGCGACGGCGTCTTCCAGCATCAGCAAATCGCCCAGCACCCGGTTGGTCCGGAGCCGTGCGTCCGCCTCCCCCAGGCGTGTCTCCAGGTTGGCAGCCTGCTGTTCTTTCTCGAGCCGCAGCCGACGCTGGGGCCACCAGCCCGCCAGGTAGGCGAGCACGATGACGAGAAGGGCGATGCCAACGAGGGGGAGCCAGCGGCGCATGTTCCTAGTCTAGGCGGGCACCGGTTCCGCTGTCGAACAGGTGCAGGCGGTCGCGCCGCAGCCGAAGCCCGACCAGCTCGTCGATGGTCACGTGGGTGTCCGGCGGCACCAGCACGCGAATCAGAGACTCACCTCCTGCCTCCGGCCGTACGTGCAGGAGTGTTGCCGGGCCGAGCGCTTCAACGACCGCCACCGTCCCCCGCAGGTCGGCCTCGGCTGCCGCACAGAGCACGGCATCCTGCGCGCGAAAGGCGAGGTCGACATCAGGCGGCAGCGACGCGTCGAGCTCGAGCGTGAAGGACCGGGCCAGAACAGGGGACTCCAGCCTCCACACATCCCGGTCGCGCGAGGCGCGCACCGGCATCAGGTTGATCGACGGTGTCCCCATGAACGACGCAACGAACCGGTTCGACGGCCGCTGGTAGAGTTCGAGCGGCGCCCCGACCTGTTCCAGCGCGCCATCACGCATGACGGCGATGCGCGTGCCGAGCGTCATCGCTTCTTCCTGATCGTGGGTCACGTACAGCATGGTGGCACCAAGGCGTCGGTGCAGCAGCCCCAGCTCGGTCCGCGTCTCGACGCGCAGGAGGGGGTCGAGGTTGGACAGCGGCTCGTCGAGCAGGTAGGCGCGTGCCTGCCGGGCCAGGGCGCGCCCCACTGCGACCCGTTGCCGCTGCCCACCTGAGAGCTGCGCCGGACGCCGATCGAGCAGGGGCGCAAGCCGCAGCATGTCGGCCGTGCGCTGCACGACCGCGTCGATGTCGGTCCTGGCCATCTGGCGCATCCGAAGCCCGAAGCCCAGGTTCTGGCGGACGGTCATGTGGGGATACAGCGCGTAACTCTGGAACACCATCGCCACGTCCCGCTCCTGCGGCGGCACGTCGGTCATGTCGTCGCCGTCGATGAGCACGCGGCCCGAGGACGGCGTGTCGAGACCGGCCACCAGTCGAAGAATGGTGCTCTTGCCGCTCCCCGACGGCCCGACGACGACCAGCAGCTCGCCGTGCGCGATCTCGAGCGAGACATCGCGCACGACCTCGGCCGTCTGGAAGCGCTTGCTCACGTGCTCCAGCGTCACAGGCGCCATGTCAGCCCTTCACCGCGCCTGAGGTCAGGCCCGCCACGATCCGTCGTTGTGCAAGGAGCACCACGGCGGCGGCGACGCTCGTGGCCACCAGCGCCGCTGCCAGGATCTGTCCCCACGGCACCTGATACTGCCCGCGATACAGCGTGATGGCGACGGGCACGGTATAGCGCTCCGGCCCGAGGGTGAACGACAACGCAAAGAGGAACTCGTTCCAACTCGACAGGAATACGAGGATGCCGGTGGTGGCGAGGCCTGGCCGGGCCAACGGCAGCACCACCTCCCACATCATGCGCAGCCGGCCGGCACCGTCGATGCGCGCCGCATCCTCCAGGTCGGGTGGAAACTGCCGGAAGAACCCGCTCAGCAGCCAGACGGCCAGGGGCAGCGCGAACGTCAGGTACGGCAGCACAAGACCGGGATAGGTATTGAGCAGGCCGAGAGCCCTGAGCAGCAGGTACAGCGACGGCACCATCGCCATCTGCGGAAACATCGAGACGGCCATTACGAAGGCGAGCACCGCCGCGTGACCACGGTATGGCAGGCGCACGAGCGCGTACGCGCACGGCGCACCAAGCAGAAGCGCGCTCAGGGTGGTCAAGGCCGCCACCACCAGCGAGTTGATCAACGGGGTTGAGAAGTCGCGCTGCTCGAAGATCGCGCGATAGTGCTCGCCGGACAGCGCACCAGACGACAGATTCCCGCCGAACAGCCGTTGGTCCGGCGCGAACGATGCCGCCAGCGCCCATGCCAGCGGCAGCATCAGCATCAGCACCATCACCCAGGTGATGATGTCGGCTACCGGGCTCCGCCTCATCGGTCCCGCTCCGGCGGGGTGTCGCGCAGCAGCAGCCGCATGGCGGCCAGTGCCGTTGTGAGCGATACGGCGAAGACGATGATCGACAGTGTCGACCCATAACCGAAGCGCAGGCGCTGGAGCAGCGTCGTGAAGGCGTAAAGTGCCACGGGCTCGGTGGCGGTGCCGGGGCCACCGTTCGTCAGGACATACGCGCCATCGAACAGCCGGAAGGCATCGAGGAGCCGGAAGAGGAAGGCGATCGCCAGCGTCGGGCGAAGCAGCGGGAGGGTGACACTGCGGAACTGGCGCCAGGCGCCGGCGCCGTCCAGCGCGGCCGCTTCGTACAGGGCGGGGTCGATCTGCTGCAGCCCCGCGAGGAGCAGGAGCGCGACGAACGGCGTGGTCTTCCAGACGTCCGCAACAACGATGGGCACCCAGGCCGCGGTGGGGTCCGACAGCCAGACAGGCGCGCTGAATCCGACGGCGGCAGTCAGTTGCGTGGCGAGTCCGTCAGGACTGTCGAACACGAAGCGCCAGATCAGCGCTGACACCACTGTGGGGATGGCCCACGGCAGGAGTACCGCCGTACGAGCAACGCGGGCGCCGCGCCCGAGACGGTAGAGCGCCAGCGCCAGCGCCAGTCCGCCGGCAACTTCGAGCGTCACGGACACGGCAGCGAAGCCGACCGTGTGCAGCGCCGCCTCGAGAAAGCGGCGGTCGTGGAACGCCTCGGCGTAATTGGCGAGACCGACAAATGGGCGTCCGAGCCACGGCATGCGCAGGTCGTGCAGGTGCATCGACTCCCACGCCGTCCAGGCCATCGGCACGATCGCGGTCAGCGCGAGCACCCCGATGGTGGGCAACGACAGGGCCCGAGCCAGCCGTTCCTCGCGCCGGCGCCAGCGCGCGATCGCTTCGCGCTGTGCGAAACCTCCCCTCATGCGCCGGACCCGGCAAGGTGGACGCGGGCAAGCAGGGCCCGCATGTCGCGCCCGGCATTCCGCAGCGCCGAGTCAGGCGGCTCCAGCCCGGCGAGCGCGCGATGGAGGGAAATCTGGAGGATGTCAGACAGCTCGCTGTAGACCGGCGTCGCCGGCCGCGGCACCGCCGCATCGAGGATGTGCGCAATGTCCGCAGGGTTGGCCTGCAGCGCCTCACGCAGGGCATCACCCGCGTAGAGGTCGCGGCGGGGCGGGAATTGCCCCGTGACCCGGGTACGCTCGATCATCTGCTCGGGAGCCAGCAGGAACTGCACCACGTCGAGGGCTTCAGCGCGTCGATCGCTGAAGGCATTGATCGCCAGTGCTGAACCACCGAGCGTTGCAGCGGCCTCGCCACCTGCACCGGCCGGCATGGCGCCGACCGTAAACAGGCCGGCCACTGCCGAGCGGCCCGCGTCGGCGAGCAGCGGCCGTGCGTACGGCCAGTTGCGCATGAACGCCGCCTGTCCATTCTGGAAGGCGAAGCGGGTCTGCTCCTCCTGCCAGCCAAGCGCCGCGGTCGGCACGAGGCCGGTTCGGTACGGCGTCACGCATCGCCGTCAGGGCCTGAATTCCCGCAGCGGAGTCGACCGTGACATCGCCGTCCGCGTCGAGGATACGCCCGCCGAACGCCGCGAGGTATTCGACGAACACCGTCACCAGTCCCTCGTAGCGTGCTCCCTGCCAGACCAGGCCGAATGGCACCTGCCCCGACGCCTGCGCATCGCGGGCCATTTTCGTCAACTCGGCGAGGTCGAGAGGAGCCCCCGGAACAAGGTCGGTACGCCGATACAGCAGCCCGACGTCCATGAACCACGGTAGTGCGAACAGCGCCCCCTTCCATCGCTGGGCGTCGAGGGCTGCCGGAAAGAACTGGTCGATGCCGAGCGTCGCGTCGTCCAGTGGCGCCACCCAGCCCGCGGCTGCGAACTCGGCGGTCCAGATCACGTCGAGCTGGAGGATGTCCGGGTCCTGCGCCCGCGCATTGAGCCATTGCACGTACAGCATGTGCCGCTGGTCGGCGGCGTCCGGCGTTGCCCGCAGGCGGACGACGACTGACGGATGCTGCTGCATGTAGCGGTTCAACTGACGCTGCAACAGTTCGCCCTCGAGTCCGACCGCGCTGCCGGACATCGTCAGGTCCGATACGGCACTCCGCCGGCATCCGCCGATAGCCGGCAGCATTGCCAGTGCCAACACCGCCACGGCGAGCCTGAATGGCGACAATGCACGCGTCATGTTCCGGCACGGTATCGCCCGTCTGCGCGGGTGTCAAACGACAGGCACGCCTGTCGTCGGGCTTTCCCCGTATAATCGCGCCGCACTATCGGACCACAGGCTCGCAGGGCCGCAGAGAGGAACAGCATGCGTGCATACACGCGGATGTTGATGGCGCTCGCAGGCGTCGTCGCCGGCACGACGCTCGTCGTCGGGCAGGGGCAGGGATACAAGATGACGGTGAGCCAGGACCGGCTCATCAACGCCCAGAACGAGCAGCAGAACTGGCTGCTCATGAACGGCGATTACGGCAACACCCGCTTTTCGAAGCTGTCGCAGATCAACCGGGAGAACGTGAAGAACCTCCGAATGGTCTGGGGAATGGCGCTCGGCGGCATGCAGGACGTCGGGCAGAACGGTCCGGAAGCCGAGGTGAACGTGCTGGTCGACAACGGCATGCTCTACACGACCGACGGCTGGGGCACGGTCTACAAGATCGACGCGACATCAGGTGATCAGGGCAAGTTCGTCTGGATCGCCGACGGCGCCGTGCGGCACGCCGGCAACCAGCCGCGCACACGCGGCATTGCGCTCTGGGAGGATCGCGTGTTCGCCAACCTGCCCGATGGGCGGGTCATCGCGATCAATCGCGACAACGGCGAGATCGTGTGGGACCAGCGGGTCGCCACCAGGAACGAGTTCGGCGGCCAGGAGGAGTTCTACACCGCGCCGCTCGTGGCTGACGGCATCGTCATCGTCCAGAACGGCGCCGGCGACGGCGGCACGCGCGGCTGGATTGCCGGACTCGACGCGAAGACCGGCGACGAGAAGTGGCGTTTCTACACCGTGCCGAAGCCGGGCGACCCCGGCAGCGAGACCTGGAAGGACGACCACAATGCGTGGAAGACCGGCGGCGGCGGCATCTGGCAGACCGGCGCCTTCGACCCGGCCACCCACCTCTACATCGTCGGCACCGGCAACCCGTATCCGATCTACGACCCGCAGTTCCGTCCGGGCGACAACCTGTACACGAACTCGGTGATTGCCATCGACGTGCGGACCGGCACGCTGGCGTGGCACTTCCAGTACACGCCGAACGACTCGTGGGACTTCGACGAGGTCGGCATCCACATGCTCTACGACATCAAGATCGATGGTGTGGTGCGGAAGGTGGTCGGCCACTACGCGCGCAACGGCTTCTACTACACGATCGACCGGACGAACGGAAAGTTCATCAGGTCCGAGAAGTACGTGAACGACATGAACTGGACGAAGGGGATCGACCAGAAGACCGGCAAGCCGTTCGAGTACAACCCCAAGATCGACGTGCAGCTCTACAACCCGGAGGCGCGCGCACTGAGGGGTGACGGCCAGAAGCGCACCTGCCCGACGTGGCACGGTGGCATCGCGCACCAGCCGCTGTCGTTCAACCCGATCAAGCAGATCGCCTACGGCGTCGGCACCGAAGGGTGCTTCTCGCAGAACGGAGCGGCGGTCGGCATACTCGGACCTGACGGCGGTGTCGACACGAAGAAGAGCGAGCCGCGCAAGTACACCTCGGACCTCTACTACGGCGCGGTGACGGCGTTCGACGCGGCGAATCACAAGGTGATCGCGAAGGTGGCGACCGACATCGAGATCCGCTCTGGCGTCATCGACACCGCCGGCGGCGTGCTGTTCACGGCGATGCAGGACGGCTGGCTGGTCGCCTACAACGACGACACGCTGGAGCAGCTCTGGCGCATCAACCTGGGCACGCCGCTGAAGGGCGCGCCGGTCACCTATCAGATCGGGTCGAAGCAGTACCTGGCGGTGCAGACCAGCGGGCGGCACCTGCACCCGGTGAAGTTCGACGCGCTGGAAAACTCCTCGTACCTCTTCGTGTTCGCTCTGAACTAAGCGCGAAACACTGGAGGCTCTAGGCTATGGGCGCTGGGCTATGGGCCTGGCGCCTGTCGCGTCCGCAGTGTCCGATTCGGCGGGCCGCCGGCGGAGCTTGCACAAGGCACAACTGCCGCGCGTCCCGCTCGCCACTGCGAGGTGACGATGCAGGCGATGAGTCATCGGGCCTATGGGTCACCCGAGTCGCTCTCGCTCCGGTCCGTCCCGCTGCCCCTATCGGGCCGTTCCATACACGCAGCTGCTGGAGAGGCCGCTGTCATGAGCGCGGGAGTTACAATGACCTCCGGATGAGCGATCAGCCCCGTCCCATCACGCCCGTACGGTCAGCCGGCACGCCCGCGGCGCAGGACGCCGACGTCACCACCTGCCCGCGCTGCGGTGAGTCGCGCGAACTCGCGAAGGTGAAGGGGTGCATCAAGTGCCTGTCGTGCAACTTCAAGTTCGACTGCAACGGCTGGTAGCGCTACGCAAGGTGAACATCGTGTCTGATTAGTCAGCTACGACGTCGACACCAGTTCGTACACCTTCAGCACCTCGTCGCCGTAGTGGTTGATGACCTTGACGGCGATCTTGCCGGTCTCGGGCGGCGGCGAACGGGCGGCTCACGGTGCTGTAGAGGCGTCGACCAGGCGGCCTCGTCGATCTCGGCGCGCAGGGCGCGCTTCAGCTTCTCGTAGGGTTCGTCGGCGCCGGTGAAGTAGGCGTGGCGGACGAAGAAGCTCTCGCCGTTGTAGTCGGTGTCGATGAACCAGCAGGCGATGTCGTCGGTCGAGCTGCTGCGGATCTGCGCCGGTCGTCGGGTCGTAGACGTCGACGCCGCTGATCTCGACGACGAGCTTGCCGTCGGCGTCGGCGCGTCGATCGTCGACGTCGGGCTCGCCGAAGACCATGAACAGGTTGCCGGCGCCGGTCTTCTTCAGCAGCTCGTCGCCCATCGCCAGGTCGGGGTTCATCCGGGCGGGCAGCACGGTGAGCTTGCCGTAGCGCTTGGCTTCCTCCGAGACGTGCGGGTCGAAGGCGAAGCCGCAGACGATGAGCAGGTCGAAGCCGACGCCCTGGACGGCTTCCTTGGCCGCCTCCTTCACCTGCTCGGGCCGACGGTGCCGTGCTCGGGGCCGATGGAGACCGCGACGCGCCGCGGCTTGCCGTCGGCGTCGGTGTACTCGCCGGTCGCCTGGAGCCACGCGCCGGCGTACGGCTCGAGCCGGTCGAAGTCGAGCCGCTCGTTCTTCACGCGTGTTCTGCACGCCGGCCTTGCGCAGGTTGTCGAGGATCATCGTGCTCGAACTGCGCCGGCCGCTGTCGCGCTGCCGCTGCCGTGCTCGCGCCGCCGGCCGCTCGTCGTCCGTGGACAGCACGCGGTGCGGCGACAGGCTCTCGACGGTGAACGGGCCGGTGACGCGGACGCGCTTCGTTGTCCTCGTACGGGCTTGTCGTAGAGCAGTCTCGGTCTCGGCGTGGCGCGGCGATGGCGGCGTCGATCTCGTCGCGCGTCATGCCCTCGCGGATGTCCGGGTTGTTGGCGATGCGACTTGAGCGTGACGTGCGGCACGCGCTTGTAGACGAAGCCCTTGCGGATGTCGCCGTCGGTCTTGTAGTCGGCGGCGGCGATCTTGCCGGTCAGCTCGGCTTCCTTCGCTGACGCCCTCGGGCGAGTCGGCCAGCAGGTAGTACGGGAACTTGCGCGGCCATCAGCCGCGTGCGGGCCAGGGCGAGCGCGACGCGGCTGGTGTCGCATGGTGATCCAGCGGCGGCCCCACTGCTCGGCGACGTAGGCGGTCGTGCCGGAGCCGCAGGTCGGGTCGAGGACGAGGTCGCCGGGGTCGGTGGTCATGAGGAGGCAGCGCTCGATCGACCTTCGTGTTGCGTTTGGACGACGTAGACCTTGTCTTCGGTGAAACTGCCCGACTGCCAGTGTCGGTCCAGATGTTGTTCGATGGCTGCAGCTGGAAAGTCGTCGAGAAATCGGACGTAGTCGAATGCTGTTTCCGGCCGCATGAATGCGGCCCGCCATGACTCAGGTCGCTTCATGCCCGTCGCGATTCGTCTTCCAGTCGCCCTTCGCCGGGCGAAACGTCTGGCCGTCGAACTCGACGTCGAAAACTGTAGTCTGCCTTCAACGCGGGTCGTCTGTGAAGTGATGTTGTCCGGCTGGTAGATTCGCGAGCCTGCGGGCAGCGGGACATCGCCGCTCTCCTCAGCGACCGCTCAGCCCGCCGGCTGACCGTCGGCCAAGCGCAGCCGTCGATAGCCAACCTCCTCGACCTCGTTGCCTTCTCGCGATAAAGCTGCCGATACTTGACGCTGCTCGATGTCCTTCGCGTACCAGAGCACGTAGTCAGCGACCGACGCCAGAAGTTCGTGCCGACCGCGTAGCTCCGACCGGTGTCTTCTGAACCGTGATGATGCGCGCAGAAGTTCTCGCTTCCGAACACCTCGTCCAAGAGCGCTCTGCACGAGGTGCACATTCTCGTCGCCGATCTGCACGAAGATGCTGCCCGCTCTCGGTCAGCAGTTCCCGCGCAACGATCAGCCGATCGCGCAGGTAGGCCAGGTACGAGTGGATGCCCAGCTTCCACGTGTCGCGGAACGCCCGGATCTGCTCCGGCTGCCGCGTCGCGTCCTCGACCTTGCCGTCCTTCACGTCGCGCTTGCGCGTGCTGACCTGCCAGTTCGATGCCGAACTTGATGCCGTACGGCGGGTCGAAGTAGATCGTCTGGACCTTGCCCTTCAGCCCCTCCTTCTCGGCCAGGCTGGTCATCACCAGCAGCGAGTCGCCCAGGATCATCCGGTTCGACCAGTGCTGGTCGTGGTGGTAGAAGTCGACCTTCTTCTCGAACGTCGTCGATGCCGTTGAAGTCGGCGAACAGCGTCAGCTCGGGCTCCAGCTCGCCCGCCTTCGCCGTGTTCGCGCAGGTTCTCGATCAGCGCCTGCGGGTGCATCTTCTCCTGGATGTAGATCGGCACGACCGGCACTTCGAGCGGCGCGGTGTCCTGCTCGTCCTTCCCCTTCCAGACCAGCTGCGGATCGAGCGACGGGTCGCGCGGGTAGAGCATCGTCTTCGGCGCCCGCTCGTCGTCGGCCACGAAGTCGCGCAGCTCCTCGGTCGGGATGTTGACGCGCGCGTCCTTGTGCTTGATCGACTCGACGGGAGTGGGACCGGTCTTCTTCTTGGCCATATCGGGCTACAGGCTTCGGGCTTCAGGCTCTCGGACTGGTCGGCTGCAGGGGCGCCTCGGCGCCGAGCGGAGTGCCGGTGAATTCTGTGCGCAGCGGGCGCGGCGAGGCACCGGTTCCGGGGTGTATATTCGGCCTATGGGCAACCCGCTCCGCATTCCGCCGCCGGGGTTCGATGAGCTGAGCATCGACGACCAGATCGACTACGTGCAGGGGCTCTGGGACCACATCGCGGTGTCTGCCGGCAATCTGCCGCTGCACGACTGGCAGCGAAAGCTGCTCGAAGAGCGGCTGGCCGAGCACGACGCGGACCCGGACAGCGCGATCCCATGGGACGACGTGCTCGCCAGGGTCAGAAGCAATCTCGACAAGGCCTGAGTGGCTGCGCTTCGCTTTCGCCCGCGGGTCTCCGACGACCTCACGACGACGGCCCGCTGGTACAACGGCGAACGGGATGGTGTTGGCGACGAATTCCTGCTCGAGGTCACCGCCACCCTCGAGAGGGTCGGCACCCTGCCACTCAGCTTTCCACGCGTCACCAGCTCGGCGCGGCGTGCGCTGCTCGACAGGTTCCCGTATGGCGCCTACTTCAGAGTCGAACGGGACGGCGGCGTGCTGGTCCTGGCAGTGATTCACCTGCATCAAGAGCCAGGCGCCTGGAACCGGGCGCGTTAGCGTCGCCGACATCTCACGCATGCGCCATCGCCTCGGCAATCACCGCTCGAATCGTGCGTTCCGCATCCCACGGGT
Organism: uncultured Acidobacteriota bacterium; assembly: GCA_963722395.1. GTDB lineage: Bacteria > Acidobacteriota > Vicinamibacteria > Vicinamibacterales > CAVVIG01 > CAVVIG01. The sequence continues at coordinate 230,356 of CAVRLS010000005.1, forward strand.
CGGTCACTTCCACGAACGCCCAGCGCCCGAAGCCACCGTGGTTGTTCACGGCCGGCACCCACAGCGTGCGCGCGGTGCTCGACCTTGGCGGCCTTGTCCTTCCGCTGCTCGCCGGTCACCTCGATGATGCAGGTTCAGGTCGCCGACCGTCGTCGCGCACGATGAAGTCGGGGTAGTACTGCTTGTTCTCGCCGTTCAGCGTGTAGGGGATGGTGAAGTTCGAGCCCCTGGTTCTTCACGTAGGCGTCCACCTCGGGCATCGTCCTCGAGCACCTGCGCCATCTTCTGCTCCCAGCTCTCGGTGTCGGCCACCACGTGGGAGACGTGGCACTTCGTCGGGTCGGTGGCGTACACGGGCTTGGTGGTATCGAAGTCGACGTAGCGGCGTCGAGCCGACCGTGTCGTACGGCGCGCAGCAGCGGCTTCAGCGCCGGCGTCCCTTCCGAGCTGGCGACGATGGCCTTGTAGATGCGGTCGGCGGCGTCGTGCGCGAACTCGACGAGCAGCAGCAGCTGCGGAAAGGTGTTGTCCTTGCAGGTGACGCACTCGGCCAGCCAGCGCTTCGCGATGGCGAGCAGCTGCGGGAACAGCCACGCCTGCACATCGGCGTCGAACCGGTGCTCGGCCGGCCGATCGGCGCGTGCCTCGCCGTCCTGGCGGAAGTACTTCTCGAACGTGAGCTTCGCCAGCAGGAACGCCACCTCGTTCTCGCGCCGCCCGCGGAGTTCGTCCAGCGTGCAGCACCGAGCGTTCGCCGACGATCGGCGCGTTCTCGGTGACCGTCGGCAATGTCGGCGGTAGAAAGCGCGTAGTGCGAGTCCTTCGTGAACTCGGCGTGCAGGCGCTGACGTCGGCAGCTCGTAGCGGTAGCCCTGCAGGCGCGGGAAGGTGATTTCGCAGGCGATGCGCTCGTCGAGCGCCCGGACACGCGTCGGCAGTCGGGCCCGGCGTCGGCGGCGTCGCGTCGCCCGCCGTGGGGATGAACGAGAACGGCACGCCGTAGACCTCGGCGTACTCCGGCATCGAAGTGCCCGTCGTCGTTCGGCGGCATAGCTCATGCGCCGCAGGCCGCGCCCGACGACCTGCTCGCACAGCAGCTGCGTGCCGAAGGCGCGGACGCCGAGGATGTGCGTGACGGTGTTGGCGTCCCAGCCTTCGGTGAGCATCGACACCGAGACGACGCAGCGGACGTGTTCGCCGAGCTTGCCGGCCTTGCCGACGGTGTTCATCACCTCGCGCAGCAGGTCTTCGTCGGTCAGGTCGTCGGCGCTCGCGGCCGGGGAAGCGCTGCGCGGTAGTCGGCCTTGAACTCCTCGATCTCCGCGCGCGGCAATCTGCTTGAACTCGGCGCTCATGCCTCGCCCGATTCGAGCTGCGCCGAATCGACGAGGATGCGTGTTGGGGCGTGGCCGACCAGCGGCCGTCGATCTCGTTGCTGAACAGCGGCAGCGCGCCCGGCACCACGACGGTTGCTGCCGTCCGGCAGCGGCCTGCTCCCAGCCGGCGACGTAGTCGAACACCAGCTTCGAGACGTTGGTGTTGTTGCACACGACGATGAACACCGGCGGCGTGAGTCCACGCGCCTGCGCCTCGGCGTTCGCCTCCCACTGCGCGAAAGGCCTGCTCGTAGTGACCGTAGAGGCGACTGCAGCGCCCCTTCGAGTTCGGCGGGCAGCTTGGGCGCGCCGCTCGAGCGCTTCGGGCTTGCGGCCCTTCTTCGGCAGGTCGTCGCGAATGCGCAGCCACAGAGTCGCGGTAGGTGGGCATGGTCGCCGGTCATCGCGTTGTCGCGCCACCGGCACGCGCGGCACCTTGACGATGCCGCTCTCGATGGCGTCGATCAGCGAGAAGTCGGACACCACCCACGGGAAGAGCGTCCCCTCCGGCTAGCCGGAACCGCTCAGGAAGAACGGCGTCGCCGAGAGGTCGTAGACGGCGCGCACGCCGAGCTTCGCCTTCACCGCCTCGAGCCCGGAGATCCAGACGCGGGCTTCTTCCTCGCGCTTCTGCGCCTCGTTCCGCTCGTCGCCGGTGAAGCGTTTCCTTCTCGGCGGTCGGCCTTGCGGCGATAGCAGTGGTGCGCTTCGTCGTTGATGACGACGATGTGCTTCTTGTTGCCGAGGTCGCGGCAGACGCGACGCACCATCTGGTCTGGCGTCTCGGTGAACGGACTCTGTTCGCCTCTGCGCCAGGATGGCCTTCGTCAGCCGTCGCGGCGTCGCCCTTCTCGCGCAGCAGGAACGCGTGGTAGTTGGTGATGACGATCGTCGCCTGACCGAGGCGTTCGAGCAGATCGGACGGGAGGATGTCGCGCTGCCGGTAGTAGTTGTCGGGGTCGCTCGGCAGCAGCACGCGCAGGCGATCGCGGATGGTGATGCCTGGCGTGACGATCAGGAACGCGTCGGAGAAGCGGGCGTCCTGCCGGTCTTCGAGCTTGTTCAGCGCCTGCCAGGCGATGAGCATCGCCATCACGACCGTCTTGCCGGAGCCGGTCGCCATCTTGAACGCCATCGCGGCAGGCCGCGGGTTCGAGCGGTCGTTCGCCTCGCGCAGGTCGTTCTCGATCCAGCGTCGCCGTACTTCCGGGCGACCTCGGTGATGTAGATCGCCGTCTCGAGCGCTTCGATCTGGCAGAAGAACAGCTTCTTCGCGCGGTCAGTGTCACGTCCAGTATTCGAGCAGCCTTGCCGTGGTGGCGGTGACGCCGACGTGCCCACCGCGCCGCCAGGCACCGACACGCTCGCGAATCTCGTTGACGAGCCGGGTTTCCTCGATGCGGTCGGCGTCCACTCGGTGTCGAACTGGAGCTGCTGCCCCTTCTTGCGGGGCTGCGCGATCGGGATGAAGTAGGCGCTGGTGCGGCGCTTCTCGACGATCTCGTTCGTGATTCCCTCGTCGTCGAACCGGAAGTGCCGTGTCGGCTCGACGAAGGGCGAGTTCAGGATCGGGTTCTCGATGAGGGTGTCGGCCACGAGGTTCGGAGAAGATACCACTCGGACACTACGCGGGACGAACGACCAATGACCAACCGACCAATGACCCGAGTTGAAGTGGCGCGACAGCGCTACTTCAACTCGTTACACACATCCTGCTCTTCCCCGCCCCAGTACTCCGTGCACTTCGCCTTCGTATCCATCGGACCCTTCCCGATCACCTTCGCGAACAGGAAGTCGGCGAGCATTTCGATCTCGCGCGGCTGCAGCGTCGCGGCCGGGTCGTTGAGCGCGAGGTTGTTCTTCTCGAGATCGGCGGTTGTGGTGCCGTTGCAGCGCGACGCGTCCTTGTAGGCCATGCGGTCGAACGCCGGCATGCCGCGACCGGGGCGGCCGCATTTGATGGCGTAGATGATCCCCGCTCGGCCAAGGCGCGAGACGCGCAGGTTCGGTGCGTCGGGCATCTGCGTGTCCATCTTCCGTCCGTCGCCGGCCCAGCCGTGGCACGTCTGGCAGTCGGCCTTTGTCCTGAAAATGGTCATCCCCTCGGCAATGTCCTGGGGATCCGCCGCCGGTACGGGCGCCTGTGCCCGCACGGACATCCCGGGTCCCAGCCACAGCGCGCCTGCAACAACGGACGCCATCAACACGCTGAGCCCGAATGTTCGAAATGCCTGCCCCGTCGCGATCATCTGTCCCCCTGTGTTCGTTTCGACCTTCGCGTTCTCACTTCCCTCAGGTTTCGGCGTCACTTCGGCGCGCTCGATGCCCGGCGCCGGGTCGACGTTCGGGATGCGCACTTCAAAGTACTCGATAGTGCCATCGATCTGACTCAGCCAGTGCGGCGTGCTCCGGGAGGTTGACGACGACGTCACCTGGACCGACGCGTCTAACGAGGCCGCCCTTCGCGCCGATGTCGCTGCGACTGATCGCATTCGGGTCTTCACTTGAATAAGAGTCGCTGTCGATCGTCGGCGGAATCAGCGTGCCGCCGGTGACCAGCGTCGCGGTCCCCTTCGTCACCATCATGTACTCCAGGTCGCGCGTATGCGTGATGGCATATTGCGGTCCGCTCACCCGCCGCCGCACCACGCCAGCGGCCGTGTTGGCGGCACACGGGATGGAGCCGGCAGATTGCAGACGTCAGGCTTCAGCTTGACAATTCGCCCGCTCACCGCCTCGGTGGCAGCGCGAAGCTCAGGATGAGGTCGCCACCACGACGGCCGCGCTCGCCGCCACCAGAGGCCACCGTGACGAACTCCTCACCATTCACCATGTAGACCGACGGCGAGGAGAACACCCCGGCGCCCGTGTTGAACTTCCAGAGTTCTTCGCCGGTCTTCGCGTCGAACGCATAGAAGTATCCGGCCAGGTTGCTGCCGGTCCCGACGAAGACCACGCCGCCAGCCGTGACTACCGAACCTGCCTGCGCGTAGCCCTCGAACACCTTCCGCCACTTCAGCTCGCCTGTCGTCGGGTCGTACGCCGAGAAGTAGCCGTTGGCGCCGCGACCGATGTTGTACGGCCAGTCGATGGCGGCGACGTAGAGCAGGCCGGTCTGCGGGCTGTAGGACAGCGGGCTGTAGTTGCTGCCGCCGTTCGCACCGGGCGCGATGATGCGCCCTGGGCCCATCGGCGTGAAGTGCGGCACGACGGTGAACTTCTCGCGCTGCGAGGCGGGCACGTCGATGGCAACCACCGGGCACACCGGTTCCATTGGCTTGCCGGCCGCCGTGAATGGAATCGGCTGCGTCGGGAAGGGCGTGTTGCCGGGCAGTGCACCATCGGTCGGCACCGGCATCTCCTTGACCTGGTGCACCGGCTTGCCGGTTTCGCGGTCGAGGATGTAGAGATAACCGTTCTTGCTCGCCTCGGCGACGGCCTTGACGCGCCGGCCGTTCACCTGCATGTCGAACAACGTCGGCGGCGCACCCGAGTCGTAGTCCCACACGTCGTGGTGCGTCTGCTGGAAGTACCACTTCAGGCGACCCGTATCGAGCGTCAGCGCCACAATCGAGTCGCTGAACAGATTGGCGCCGGCGCGCTTCGTGCTGTCGCCGAATGGATTGGCCACGGCGACGTAGAGCAGGCCGAGTTCGGGATCGATCGCAGGGGTCTCCCAGATGCCGCCGCCGTTGCGCTCACCACCCACCCAGGTCGGACCGGCGATCTCCCAGCCCTGATCCTTCTCGTCCTGCGGGATGGTGTTGAAGTGCCAGAGCACCTTGCCGCTCTTCGCGTCGATGGCCAGCACGTGCCCGCCGGGGATGTGGCTCTCGCTGCGTGTGCTGCCGATATAGATGACGCCTTTGTGGAACTGCGGCGCCGTGGTGAACCAGTAGCCCATGCTGACGGCCGTCTTCACGTCGGCGTAGCGTTGCTGCAACACATCGAGGATGACGCTGGCCTGTCCGTCCTTGCCGAACCCCGGCAGCGGCTTCCCCGTCTTCGCATCGAGCGCGAACAGGAACGACCCGCCGGCGGTGTAGATGACGCCGTCGCCGTAGACGACGCCGCGGTTGCGGAAGACGTAGCCCTCGCGCGCACCGCCGCCAAGCTTCGAGGTGACGTCATACGTCCAGAGCAGGTGTCCGTCCGCAGCGTCCACGGCATAGACGCTGCCGCGCGAGTCGGTCACGTACATCGCCCCATCGACGATGACCGGCGTGGTCTGGTTGCTGACGCCGTCGATTACGCCGTGCTGGAACAGCCAGCGGGGCACGATCGACTTGACGTTGCTGCGGGTGATCTGATCGAGCGGGGAATACCGCGTCCCAGCAAGATCGAGGTTGTGCAGTGCCCAGTCAACATTCCGTGCAGCACCCTGAGCCTGCAGCAATGGCCCAGGAGCCGCGAGCCAGAATCCCGACAGACCCACCGCTGCCACCGCTGCCACCGCTGCCCCGAGCTTCATGCGCATGTCGACTCCTGACTGGCGACCCTGGCCGGTCCGCCTGAAGGCGGACACTACATCGAATTCAGTTCCAACGACCAACGACTATGGACGTGTGACTACGACAACCCCCCACGGTCCGTCGCCAGCCGGAATCTTCTTTGTCACCGTCCGCGTCGCCACGTCGATGACCGACACATCGTTCGACGGTCCGTTCGCGGTGTACACGGTCTTGCCGTCGGCCGACACGGCAATGCCCCACGGCCGCTGGCCGGCGTCGATCTGCCCGACAACGGCCTCGGCAGCGGTGTCGACAATCAGCACCATCCTGCTGCGGCCGGTCGACACGTAGAGCTGCTTCCCGTCGGGCGACATCGCGGTACCCATCGGGCGCATCCCGTCGCCGAGCGCAATCCTCTTGCGAAGGGTCAGTGTCTTCGCATCGATCACCGCGAGCGTCGCTTCGTTCTCGGCCGGGATGTAGGCGCGCGTGCCATCAGGCAGGAATGCAACCGACCGCGGCCTGGCGCCAACCTCGATCGACTTCACCACGCGCTTCGCCGCCAGGTCGATGATGTAGACGGCACCAGCATCTTCCGACGTCACCCACACCTGGCTGCCGTCGGGCGTCACCGAGATGCCTTCGGGTTCGTCACCCACCTCGAATGACTGCGACACCGTGCCGTCGGCGATCTGCACGATGCTCACCTGACCGGTGTCCTCGTTCGCGATGAATGCCTGCGAGCCGTCATGGCTCAGGGCCACACCTTCGGGATCGGAACCGGCGCGCAGCACGCGGAGCAGCGTGCCGGCGGCGGTGTCGACCTCGCCGATGCCGTCGGCCCCCTTGTCGGGCGGCGGCAGCTTCGATTCGTCGACGCCAGGTCCGGCAATCGGCGATCCGCTCAACGCGACATACAGCCGCGACCCATCGCCGCTCGCAACGATCCCGCGTGGACGCTTGCCGAGCTCCAGCGTGCCGAACGGCTCGAGGGTCTCGGTGTTGATCATCGTGAGCGTGCCGGCTCGCTCGTTGGTGACGTAAAGCACGCTCTTCGGCGGCGCCGCCTTCTGCACCGGCGCGGCCTCCTGCACCGCCTCTGGCGGCGTCGAGGAGCAACCACTCAGCAGGGCGAGCAGCGCGAGCGACGTCAACAGGTGCCTGGACATACGACGATGGACCGAGTCGTAGACCATGCTGGTGCCGCGAGCGCTCACGGCTGGAGCGCGAGTCCGGCCTTCGCGCACTCATCCACCACAGTCATGTACTGCAGGACGCCTTCCTTGCCGATGACGTACGGGTGCTTCTGGCTGCCCGTGCGCTTCGCCAGCGCCGGCAGCTTGGTCTTTGTGCCGTCGAAGTTGGTGTGATTCGCGATGATGATGTCGGCGCCCGCCGCCGATGCAATGTTGCGGAAGCGCTCGGCCGACTTCACGTAGGTCTCGAACCAGAACTTCGCCGGGCGCTCGGGCGTGATGTAGTTCGCAGGTCCGGACACCCAGTTGAAGGCCGTGCCGCCCCACGCGGCGGCCAGGTGCGTCTGCCCCTTGTCTTTCACCGGGATGAGCGTGGAGATCGTGCCGAGCGTGTGTCCGGGCGTGACGTACAACGTGAGCGTGGTGTCACCGAGCGTCAGCTTCATGCCGTCGGTGGCCACCATGTCGCGGCGCGGGGCCGGTTGCGCATTCGGATTGTTGCGCGATCGGTCGAGCAGGTCCCAGTCTTCAGCCGAGAGGATGACCCGGGCACCGAAGCGATCCTGCAGGAACTTCGCACCGCCCGAGTGGTCGCCGTGGCCATGGCTGACGATCACGTACTTGATCTGTGCCGGGTCGAGGCCCAGCTTCTTCATGCCGTCCACCACCTCGGCCTCCACCGAGTAATCGAAGATGGCGTCGATGACGATGATGCCCTGCGACGTGGTGACGGCCCACGACGAGTACTCGGACTGGCCGAGGAAGTAGAGGTTGTCGAACACCTTCCCCGGCTCCGCGTACCAGGTCTCGCGCGCTGGCGGACCTGCCGGACGCGGCGCCGCTGGCGCGGTGGAGCGCGGCGGCGGTGTCAGCGCGTTGCAGGTCCGCTCAAACACTGCCGTGTGCTCGGTCCCAGCCGCCTTGCGGGCGGCCTCGATGTGTACCTGCGCTGCGGCGTTGCCCTGGCCCTGCGCCGCCAGCATCGCCGAACCGCCGCCGATGGCCAGGCCAAGTGCGGCAAGCGTGCGCACCACGTTGTTCATCATCCCGATCTCCCTGAGGGGTGGCTGCATCAGGGCAGCGCCCCGACACTGTAGCCGAAAACCGCCGGCGGACGACGATCAGCGCGGCTGGGCCAGGAGGGCCGCCACCCTCTCGAGCAGCGTGTTGGCGGCGAACGGCTTCTGCAGGAACGCCATGTCCTCGGTCAGGATGCCGCGCCGAATCACCGCATCGTCGGTGTAGCCGGAGATATAGAGCACGCGAACGTGAGGCTGGGCCGCCCGCACGGCCTCAGCCACCTCGCGCCCACTGCCTTCCGTGAGCACGACGTCGGTGATGAGCAGGTCGAACCGAATGGCACCGTCCGCGAGCAGGGCCTGTGCCTCGGAGGGCGTCGCACACTGGTGGACGGTGTAGCCGGCGCGGCCCAGCACCTTGGCCAGCAGGCTCCGCACCGCTTCCTCGTCTTCGACCAGCAGGATGGACGCACGGACCGAAGTCCGGGGAGGCTGGGGCCGCGATGGTTCGACGCTCGCCTCTGGCACATCGTCGGTGCGGGGCAGGTAGACCTTTACGGTCGTGCCACGCCCCGGCTCACTGTAGATGTAGAGGTGGCCGCCGCTCTGCTTGACGATGCCGTAGACCATGGCGAGCCCGAGGCCCGTATTCTGCCCCGGGCCCTTCGTGGTGAAGAACGGCTCGAAGGCGCGTGTCTGAACCTCGGCCGACATGCCGGTGCCGTTGTCCGACACCGCCATGAGCACGTGGGGGCCAGCCGCGGCCGTCGGGTGGGACTGGGCATAGAAGTCGTCCAGCACCACGTCGTCCGTCTCGATGGTGATCTCGCCCGATTCGCCCACGGCGTCGCGGGCGTTCACCACCAGGTTCATCAGCACCTGATCGAGCTGCGACGCGTCGGCTTTCACCAGCCCTGCCGCGCGCGTAACCGTCCGCACGCGGATGTTCTCGCCGACCAGTCGCGCCAGCATCGGGGCGAGGTCCTCCACCACGTTGTTGAGCGAAATCACGCGCTCCTGCAGGATCTGCTTGCGGCTGAACGCCAGCAACTGACGGGTGAGCGCGGTGGCGCGCTCGCCGGCCCGCTCGATCTCGGCCACGTCCTCGCGGCGGGCGTCGTCCTCAGGCAGGCTCTCGTAGACCATCGTGGCGTAGCCACGGATGGCCGTGAGCAGGTTGTTGAAGTCGTGGGCGATGCCTCCGGCCAACTGGCCGATCGCTTCCATCTTCTGCGACTGACGCAGTTGCGCCTCGAGCGCTCTCTGTCCGGTGATGTTTTCGATGAGGGCGAGGCGTGCTCGATAACCCTGGAACTTGATCTCCTGCGCGCGGATCTGGACGTCGAGCCGTTGTCCGCTCTTGGTGAGATGCTGAGTGACCAGTTCGATCGTGTTGCCACTGTCCTTCCATGGGCGGGCCTCGAGGACTGGCAGCCCCTCCGGTGGACGGATGTCGCGCAGGGTCATGTGGCTGAACTCGGCGGCGGAGTAGCCGTAGGTCCGCCTCGCCGCCTCGTTCACGCTCAGGAACGCCATCGTTTCTTCGTCGAACACCCACATGGGCAACGGGTGCTCATCGAACAGCGTGCGGAAGCGCAGAGCGGCCACCTGCATCGCCGTCCGGCTGTAGGCCAGGACAACTATGACGACGCCAACGGAGGCAACAACCAGGACCCGCTGCAGGTGCACCAGGGCCGGCGCCGGGCCGCGGATGATTTCGTGCCCGAGGGTGCCGATAATCACGGCGAGGGTGGCCGGACCGAGATGCAGCGTGAACGCCGTGGTCACAAATGCCACCAGCACGACGACGCCAGGCATGGTGCGCAGCACCGGCACGAACTGACATGCGGCAATCCATGCGGGTACACCTGCAGTGACCAGGAGGTACTGCAGGCTCGTCGTGAGGCGGCTGGGCGGCTCGGTAAACACGCGCTGAGCCTCATCGTAGCGCGGCCGGGTGCGGATGCAAGCGCGTTTGACGTCTATGCCGATTTGGTCTGGCAACGCCGTGTAAGCTCGTCCGCTCTCAAGATAGCAGAAACCAGCTATGGAGCGGACTGCCAACAGGTCCCATCCTTCAACGCCTTCACTCTCTTTGTCCGGGAGCGCCCCTGTGAACCTGGTTCGTGTGTCAATTCCGCGCTGGTATGCGCCACCGCGCTGTCCGTCCGCACCCTTGCCGCTGTCCCGGCGCCGATTGCCACCCTGGCCGAACTCGAATCGCAGGCACGGGCGCGGACGGCACAACAGCCTCGCCTGCCGCTCTCCTCCTCGCCTGACCTGTTCCGCGGCCTCGAGTTGTTCGAACCGGCCGGCAGCGGGCGCGTGCCGAACTACCTGCACGCGCTCGCGGTGAAGCCGGCCACAGTAAAGTCGTTCGCGCACCGTATCAGGACCGTCGCTTACGAGGGCACGCTGTCTCCGGCATTGAAGCTGGCGATGGCGACGCGCATCGCGCAGGTGAATCGCAGCGCATATGCTGCCGCGCATCTGTGCCGTGGGTGCTCGACGCGACGCAGAAGCCGGCAGCAGCGCCGGCCCGGACGCGCGACCGCACGCCGACGCGTGGCGCCAGTTCGGCGCGACGAACGGCGACCCGTCGGTCGGGCGCGACATCCTGCTGCAGGTGTCGTTCGCGGTGTCGATGGCCAACGGTTGCCGCTACTGCACCATCCATCAGGTCGTGGGCCTGCGGCGCCTTGGCGTCGATCCGACCAAGCTGCTGGCGATGGAAAAGGGACAGCGCGCTGACGCCGCGCGAGCGCACAGCTGTGGTCTTCGCGCGCAAGCTGACCGCAAGCCCGTCGACCGTGAGCGCCGCCGGTTTCGCGCTTGTGAAGAAAGAGTTCCAGGAGCAGGGCGCACTCGAGGTACTGCTGCAGACCTGCGATTTCAGCTTCATGAGTCGCTTCACCGACGGCTTGCGCCTGCCGTCCGAAGGCGAAGCGATCAAGACCTACCGCGAAGTCTACGGAAGGGAAACGCTCTCGAAGAAGTGACCGCCGGGACCGGCAGGTCCGTGGTCGGAGTCCATCGACGCCTCCGCGTCCGCAATTGTGTTAGCGTTGCGCCCCACCTCGAAAGGAGGAGTCGTGACGCGCAGCTTCCGCCTGCTCTTCGTGCTCTCCGTTGCCGCTTCGCTCGCCTGGCTGTCCACCGGACTCGTCGGCCAGAACCGCGCGAGCGCCGTTCCATCACTCGCGGCTGGCGACTGGCCGCATTACACCGGTGACATGCGCGGCGGGAAGTACTCACCGCTGGCGCAGATCGATGCCTCGAACTTCAAGTCGCTCGAAGTCGCGTGGCGGTTCAAGACCGACACGTTCGGTCCGCGACCCGAGTTCAAGCTCGAAGGCACGCCGGTCGCCGTCAACGGTGTGCTCTACACAACCGCCGGCACACGCCGCTCGGTGATTGCCCTCGACGGCAAGACCGGCGAGCTGATGTGGTCGCACAGCATGCGCGAAGGGCGGCGCGCCGCCGTGTCGCCGCGTCAGTTGTCCGGCCGCGGCGTCTCCTACTGGTCCGATGGCCGTGGCGACGAACGCATCGTCTACGTCACCACCGGCTACCGGCTGGTGGAACTCGATGCGAAGAGCGGCTCGCTGGTCCGCTCGTTCGGCACCGACGGCGTCGTCGACCTCAAGGCCGGCGCGGTGTTCGGCAACCGTCAGCCGATCGACCTCGAGACCGGCGAGATCGGCGTCCACTCCACACCCGCCATTGTCGGCGACACGGTGATCATCGGTTCGTCGTTCCGTGAAGGGGCGACCGTGAGCACGCACAACAATACGAAGGGGCTCGTGCGCGCGTTCGACGCCCGCACCGGCCGGCTGCTGTGGACGTTCAACACCATTCCGCGACCGGGCGAGTTCGGCAACGAGACGTGGGAAAACGATTCATGGTCGGTGAACGGCAACACCGGCGTGTGGACGCAGATCACGGCCGACGCCGAACTCGGCCTCGTGTACCTGCCGGTGGAAACACCGACGTCGGACTACTACGGCGGTCATCGCCCGGGCAACAACCTGTTCGCGGAGAGCCTCGTGGCGGTGGACGCGAAGACGGGCCAGCGCAAATGGCACTACCAGTTCGTGCACCATCCGCTGTGGAACTACGACATGTCGTCGGCGCCCATGCTGGCCGACATCACCGTGAACGGCCGCGCAGTGAAGGCGGTGGCCGTGCCAAGCAAGCAGGGGTTCCTCTGGGTCTTCGATCGCGCGACCGGACAGCCCGTATGGCCGATCGAGGAGCGTCCGGTGCCGCAGTCCGATGTGCCGGGCGAGAAGACGAGCCCGACGCAGCCGTTCCCAACGAGGCCGGCGCCCTACACGCGTAACGTGCTGCACGTCCCTGACGACCTCGTCGACTTCACCCCGGCCCTGCGCGAGCAGGCGTTGAAGCAGATCGGCCGCTACAAGGTCGGTCCGTGGATGTACAACCCCCCCGTCCTGGGCGACGTCAACGGCCTGCTCGGCGCCGTCAACATGGGTAACGCCGTCGGCGGCACCAACTGGCCGGGCGGCGCGTACGACCCCGAGATGCACATGGCTTATACGCCTGGGAACAATGTCGGCATCACCGCGACCACGCTGGTGCCGCCGCCGGCGGGCTTCTCGGACATCCGCTACGTGTCGGGTGTGGCAGGCCGACCGTTCCAGGAGGTGCTCGGTCCGGGCGACTGCTGCGCGGCCGACTCGCCGCGCGCCACGAGCACGGCCGGCCGTGACGAGCTCACCGGCTCGCCGCGTCCGCCAGCGGCTGCGGCACCGGCACCGGCTCGGGCCGCGAATGCCAACCCGGGCGGACTGAACATCGACGGCATCTCCATCCTCAAGCCGCCGTACGGCCACATCTCGGGCATCAACCTCGATCGGGGCGAGATCGTCTGGCAGACGCCGCACGGCGACACACCCGACAACGTCCGCAACCACCCCGCGCTGCGCGGACTCACCATTCCGAAAACCGGCCAGGCGGGCACGTCGGGTATCGGGCTGATGGTGACGAAGACGCTGGTGGTGATGGGGGATCCGGCGCTGACGACCACGGCCGAGCATCCGCGCGGCGCCATGTTCCGCGCCTACGACAAGGCGACTGGCCGCGAAGTGGGGGCCGTTCTCATGGCCGCGCCGCAGAGCGGCTCACCGATGACCTATCTCGCCGACGGCAAGCAGTACATCGTCGTGGCGATCAGCGGCGGCAGCTATTCGGGCGAGTACGTGGCGTTCGCGTTGCCCGGAGCTAAGTAAGGGGGAAGGGTCGGGCCGACCAGTCGTGGTGTCCGGCGTAGCCGGACGGCGTTGGTTCTGCTGGACGAGCCAGGTCCGGCTAAAGCCGGACACTACGTACCAGTCCGACCAGCCCGACCAGCCCGCCCCCAGCCTCCACCCTCGAGCCCGCAGCCTCGAATTCCATTGACAGAAATGTCCGTCAGACCGACCATTTCACCTCAAAGGCTTGCCCTGTGCGTCTGGTGCAAGCGTAAGTGTCGGCCGTGCGCGGGTTGTGCGGCCGCGAGTTCGTTTCAGGAGGAAGCATGTCGCACGAACGTCTGCCGCGTCTGGTCGGAGGCATCGGTCTCGTCGTCGCCGCCATCGCCGGTGGCGCCAGCACCGCGTCCGCGCAGTCGCCGGCGCGTCCGGCTGGCGAGGTCACCTACACGCGCGACATTGCGCCCATTCTGCAGCGCAGCTGCATCCAGTGCCACACCGTCGACGGCGGCGCGCCGATGCCGCTCACCTCGTTCGAGGAGGTGCGGCCCTATGCGCGCGCCATCAAGACGCGCACGCACATGGGGCCGCGAGCTGGCGTCATGCCGCCCTGGTTCGTCGAGAAGAACATCGGCATCCAGCGTTACAAGGGCGACCCGTCGCTGAGCGAGGTCGAGCTGGCGAAGATCTCGACCTGGGTCGACAGCGGCGCGCCGCGCGGCAACCCGGCCGACATGCCGACGGCGAAGGCTGCGGCCACGGGCGTCGACGGCTGGCTGCTCGGCAAGCCCGACCTCATCGTGAAGGGACCAGAGATCAGCGTACCTGCGGCGTCGCCCGACAGTTGGGGTGACGTCGGTAGCGCGCCCACCGGTCTCACCGAGGACCGCTGGGTAAAGTCAGTCGAGGTGCGCGAGGTGAACGACATTCCCCGCGCCGAAGGAACCAAGACGGTCGGCGGCCGGTACGTGTTCCACCACATGAACTACGAGAGCTCGGTCGACGGCGTGCCGGACGCCAGCACCACATGGCCGATTCATGAGATCGGCCGCAACCCCGACCAGTTCCCCGATAGCGCGGGCCGCCTGCTTGCCGCTGGGTCGGTGCTGCACCTGAACGCGTCGCACGTCCACGCCAACGGGCACGACACGCGCGCCCACCTCGAGTTCGGTTTCACCTTCTTCCCGAAGGGCTACCAGCCGAAGTACAACCGCTCGCGCCTGCTGCTCGGCAACGGCAACGACCTCGACATCAAGCCGAACCAGGCCAGCCAGGAAATCCACGCCTTCGCGACGCTGACCGAGCACACCAAGATCATCGCGTTCGAACCGCACCTGCACGCGCAGGGTGTGCGCATGTGCCTTGAAGCCATCTGGGGCATGAACATCCAGCAGCTCACCTGCGCCGGCTACGACCACAACTGGGTGAAGCAGTACATCTACGAGGACGATGCGGCGCCGATCCTGCCGAAGGGAACGATCCTGCATCTGACAGGTTTCCTCGACACGACTGCCGGCAACAAGAACATGGCGGACGGCCGCAACTGGACCGGTGGCGGACGCCGCTCGGTGTCGAACATGTTCATCGACCTCGGCTACTCGGTACAGATGACCGAGGAGCAGTTCCAGGCCGAGATGGCGACGCGCCGCGCGAACATGAAGAGCCGGAACGACTACGACCTCGGGTGTCCGCTCTGCTGGGCGCCGCCCGTGGTGACGCCGGCCGCGCGCCCGACGCAGCAGCAGCAGGGGGGCAATCAGTAGTGAATCGAGCCGGTCGCGGTTTTCTCTCGCAGGGGGTGCGGTACATCGCCGCGCCCCTCGTCGCCCTTGTCCTCATCGCCGTCAGCGCCAGCGCCCAGACCCGATTCTCCTATTCGTCCGGTCAGCCGCTCGAGCCGGCCTACGAAGGCTGGATGCAGAATCCGGACGGCAGCTACACGCTCTACTTCGGCTACCAGAACACGAACTGGGAGCAGGAGTTCGACGTGCCGATCGGTCCCGAGAACAGCTTTTCCCCAGGCAACCCCGACATGGGGCAGCCAACGCACTTCTATCCGCGCCGCAACCCGTTCCTCTTCACCATTCAGGTTCCGAAGGACTTCGGCAACAAGGAGATCGTGTGGACGCTGACGGCTAACGGCGTCACGCGGAAGGCGTTCGGCTCGATCAAGAGCGACTACCTGATCGACCCGCAGGTGATCTCCACCGAAGTCGGCGGTGACAACGGCAGCCTCGCCAACGACCTGCGAACGAACCTCGCGCCCGACCTGAAGGTCACTGGTCCGCTGACGCGGACGGTGAAGGTCGGACAACCGCTGTCGCTTGTGGCCATTGCCGGCGATCCCGACAACCTGCCGCCTCGCCGCGACGGCAAGCCGCAGCCCGGTGTGAAGAAGGCGGCGCGCCCGCAGGCGCAGGCCCGCCCCGGCGCCCCGGCCAACAGCCCGGCGGTGGTCTATCGTCCGCCCGTCGCGGTCGTCGCGTCGGCAGGCCCCGGACTGCACCTGTCGTGGACCGTCTACCGCGGCAAGGCGGCGCACGTGAAGTTCACGCCCGACCAGATGAAGACCTGGATGGACACGCGCGCCTACGGCAACTCGATGTGGTCGCCGCCGTACGAAATTCCGGTGCCGCCGGCCGATGGCCAGTGGAAGACGGAGGCCGTGTTCAGCGATCCGGGCACCTACGTGCTTCGCGCGGTTGCCAGCGACGGCGCGGCGTTCTCGTATGAAAACGTCACCGTGACGGTGACACCGTAGCGCGTGCGAGCTACCACCCGTCTTTTTCCGTTCATCACCGGGCTCGCACTCCTCGCGAGCTCGACACTCTACGCGCAGGACGGCGCGGCAATCTTCGCGCGTGAGTGCAGCACCTGCCATACCGGCGCGGCAGACACGCGCGCCCCTGCGCCCGACGTGCTGCGGCGCCGCTCCCCTGAAGCCATCCTTTCGGCGCTCACCGCAGGCGGCATGCGTCCGCAGGGCGGAAGGCTGACCGGCGCCGAACGGCGCGCCGTGGCCGAGTACCTGACAGGACGCAAGCTCGGCGGCGACGTCACGGGCGCCGCCTTCGGCAGGTGCAGCACCAACCCGCCGCTCGTCGTCGCTCCCGACGCGCCCATCTGGAGCGGCTGGTCGCCCACCAACGCGAACACCCGCTTCCAGACCGCCGCCCAGGCCGGACTGTCGGAGCAGAGCGTCCCAAAGCTCACTCTCAAGTGGGCCTTCGGCTTTCCCGATGCCACCTCCGCCTGGTCGCAGCCGACCGTGGCGGGCGGACGCCTGTTCGTCGGCAGCCAGAACGGCTCGGTCTACGCCCTCGATGCGAACAGCGGCTGCATCCTGTGGACGTATGCCGCGAAGAGCGGTGTGCGCAACGCCCCGATCGTCGCCGCGCGCAGCGGTGCCGCCGGTCACGCGATCTACTTCGGCGATACCGGGGCCAACGTCTATGCCCTCGATGCCGCCACCGGCGCGCAGCTCTGGATGATGAAGGTGGACGAGCACCCGTTCGCGCGCGTCACCGGTTCGCCGACCCTGGACGAGGGCCGCCTCTATGTGCCGGTGTCGTCACTCGAGGAAACGGCGGCCAGCCAGCCCGGCTACGAGTGCTGCACGTTCCGCGGCAGTGTCGCCGCCATCGACACGGCGAACGGCACGCTCGTCTGGAAGACCTACATGGTGCCGGAGGCGAAGCCTGTCGGGAAGAACGCCCAGGGCACGACCCTGCTGGCACCAGCCGGGGTCGGCATCTGGTCGTCGCCGACGATCGACCGTAAACGCAGCGTGCTTTACGTCACCACCGGCAATACCTACTCCGGCGCTACAG
The DNA here is from genome assembly GCA_963722395.1 of uncultured Acidobacteriota bacterium. Classification (GTDB taxonomy): domain Bacteria; phylum Acidobacteriota; class Vicinamibacteria; order Vicinamibacterales; family CAVVIG01; genus CAVVIG01. The sequence continues at coordinate 247,441 of CAVRLS010000005.1, forward strand.
CCGCGCCGACCAGCGATGCGCTGCTGGCGATCGACCCGAAGACCGGCGCCATCAAGTGGATGAAGCAGTTCACCGCTGGCGACGTGTTCGGCTGCCGCGCAGGTGGGGCCAACTGTCTCGAGAAGGCGGGGCCCGACTACGACTTCGGCACGCCCGCCATGCTCGTGACGCGCACCGACGGCAAGGACATCATTCTGCTCGGCCAGAAATCGGGCATGGCCTACGCCGTCGACCCCGACAAGTCGGGTGAACTGCTGTGGCAGTACCGTGCCGGGGAGGGCTCCATCTGGGGCGGCATCCAGTGGGGCATGTCCACCGACGGCGAACAGCTCTACATCCCGGTCTCCGACATCCGCACGGCGAAACCGGGTGGCCTGCACGCGGTGAATCTGCTCACCGGCCAGCGCACCTGGTTCCAGGAACCGCACGCCCTGAAGTGCACGCCGGGCACGCCCACCTGCAACGCCGCGCTCATCTCGGCGCCAACGCTCATTCCCGGTGTGCTCTTCTCGGGCTCGAACGACGGCGGCGTCCGGGCCTATTCGACGAAGGACGGTTCGGTGGTCTGGGAATTCGACACCAACCAGGACTTCACGACGCTGAACCGCGTCCGCGCCAGCGGCGGCGCCATCCAGGGACCCGGCCCGACGATCGTCGGCGGCATGCTCTACCTGAATGCCGGCTACGGCGATCACCTCGGACGACCGGGCAACGTCCTCCTCGCTTTCGAAGCGAAGTAGCCGTCCCCGCGAGCCACCTCGACGTACGCCCGACGCACGCGCGGTCGCGTCGCCGCTCAGCCTGGCCGGCGCCCGATTTTCGCGTGCTACGATCGCATTGCCATGGCGCAGCGTTCCTCTCGAGTCTCACGAAAGCCGGCCGCGATTGCTACGACGACGACGCGGGCCGTGCGCGTCGGCATCACGCAGATGGCCTGCAGTGCCGACCCGGCGGCCAACCGGCGCAAGCAGCTCCGCATGCTGACCCGCGCGGTCGAGCAGGGTGCGCAGATCGTCTGCACGCAGGAGCTGTTCGCCAGCCAGTACTTCTGCCAGAGCGAGGACCACGGCTGCTTCGGCCTGGCAGAGACCATTCCTGGACCGTCGACTGATGCGCTGTGTGCGTTTGCAAAGCAGCACGAGGTGGTGGTCATCGGCTCGCTCTTCGAGAAGCGCGCAGCCGGGCTGTACCACAACACCGCTGTCGTCATCGACGCCGATGGCTCGCTGATGGGCATCTACCGCAAGATGCACATCCCGGACGATCCGCTCTTCTACGAGAAGTTCTATTTCGCCCCGGGCGACACCGGCTTCAAGGCGTGGAAGACGCGCTACGCCACCATCGGCGTGCTCGTCTGCTGGGATCAGTGGTATCCGGAAGCGGCGCGCCTCACGGCGCTGCAGGGCGCGGAGATCCTGTTCTACCCCACCGCCATCGGCTGGCACCCGTCAGAGAAGCAGGAGTACGGCAAGGCGCAGCACGAGTCATGGGAGCTCATTCAGCGCAGCCACTCGGTGGCGAACGGCTGCTACGTCTGTGCGCCGAACCGCATCGGGCATGAACTCGTGCTCGGCCCCAACGGCAAGCCGGTGAACAGGGACGGCATCCAGTTCTGGGGACAGTCGTTCGTGTCGGCGCCGAACGGGCAGGTGGTGGCACGCGGCAGCGTCGCGAAACCCGAAGCGCTCGTCGTTGACTGCAACCTCGATCTCGTCGAGGCGGCGCGGACGCACTGGCCGTTCCTGCGCGATCGCCGCATCGACGCCTATGCCGACCTGACCAAGCGGTTCTCCGACTGATGCCGGCCGCACGCACACGTCGTCCACGCGTGCGCTCCGGCACGCCGGCCGAGCACGGCTACAGCTTCCCCGCCGAGTGGCAGGCTCATGCGGGAACCTGGATCAGCTGGCCGCGGCCCGAAGGCATCTCGTTCCCCGGCTTCTACCATCGCTCCATTCGCGACGTCGTCCGTGTGGTCAAGGCGATCACCGCGTTCGAGCCGGTGCACCTCAACGTGCCGAACGAGAACTACCTGCGCCTCGTGCGAGAGACACTGCGTGACGGCGGCGTGCCGCTCGGGCGGGTCGTGCTACACCAGATCCGCACCAACGAGTGCTGGACGCGCGATCACGGTCCGGCGTTCGTGCAGCGCACGCGCCGCGGCACGATCGAGACGGCTGTCGTCGACTGGGGCTTCAACGCCTGGGGTGGCAAGTACCCGCCGTGGGATGCCGACGATGATGTGCCGACGAGAGTAGCGGGCGAGTTGTCGCTGCCGGTGTTCAAGGCGGACATCGTGATGGAGGGCGGCGCGGTCGACTTCAACGGGGAAGGGACCATCCTCACCACGACGTCGTGTCTCCTCAACCGCAATCGCAATCCACAGTGTTCGAAAATCGAGATCGAAGGGGTGCTGAAAGCCTATTATGGCCAGCGCCACATCATCTGGCTGGGAGAGGGGATCGAGGGGGACGACACGGACGGCCACGTCGACGACCTGGCGCGCTTCATCGATGCGCGCACGATCGTCACGGCAATCGAGACCGATCCGGCCGATGCGAACTTCAGGGTGCTCGCCGCGAACCGTCGCCAGCTGTCGCGGGCGCGCGACGCGCAAGGACGCCCGTTCGAGATCGTCGAGCTGCCGATGCCGCGGCCGGTGGTGTTCGAGGGTCAGCGCCTGCCCGCCACCTACGTGAACTTCTACTTCGTGAACGGTGCCCTGCTGGTGCCGACGTTTGCCGACCGCGAACGCGACGCTGCAGCGTTGCGTATCCTGCGCAGCGTCGTGAAGGACCGCAAGGTGGTGGGGGTCGACTGCCGCGCGCTCATCTGGGGGCTCGGCGCGATTCACTGCCTGACGCAGCAACAGCCGGCGGGGTAGCCACTCTCTCTACACGCTACTCGTTCGGCACGCTGAACTTCACCGTCGCCATCACGGTGTCCCAGCGGAAGGCGATGGTGCCACCATCGTTCGACATGTCGAGGAACTCCCACGTCAACTGCTCGGTCACGTGGGGCAGCGTCGTCAGCGTCATCGGCGCGCGCACGACATCCTTGCCCTTCGTGTAGCCGAACGCGCCCCACAGCTTCGTCTTGTCACCCGGGTTGAATCGCTGCTGCGGCTGCCAATCCGAGACAATCAGCGTCCAGTTGCGCTCGGCGAGATCGATGAACAGGGTGTGGCCACCGGCCGGTACCGTCTTGCCGTTGATGACCATTGGCAGGTCGCTCATCAGGAACGTGGAGATATCGGCGCCGGCGCGCCAGACCGGCGCGCCGTGGTTCAGGTACTTGCCGTACGTCGCGCCCGAGCCCCAGAGGTCGCGCGCCCGCTTGAGCGGCCGTCCGTAGCTGATCTCAATCCACTTGCCACCGACATAGACCGGGTCCTCGGCCCCTTGATAGCGGCCGCGGATTTCGGCGGCAGCATGGCCGTCCGGACTGGTGACGCGCCGCTGCGCGGCGAGCGACGCGGCGCACGCGAGGACCACGACCGCCAGCGTCACCGCGATTCTCTTCATCATTCCTCGCCCGAAGCCTGGAGCCCGGAGCCCGAAGCCGCACCGGCGTTCGCCCTGGACCGCCGTTGCTTGAAAAACGCCTGCATCAGCGCCCGGCATTCGTCGCTGCGGACACCACGGACCACCGCCACCCGGTGATTATGCCCGGGCAGTTCCGCGCCGCGTACGGTTGACTCGAGTGCGCCGGTCCGCGGTTCCGGGGCGCCGAACACCACCGTGCTAATCCGGGCATGTACGAAGGCGCCCGTGCACATCAGGCAGGGCTCGACCGTGACGTAGAGCGTGGAGCCGGTCAGCCGGTAGTTGCCCAGGCGTGCTGCCGCGTCACGGATAGCCACGAGTTCGGCGTGCGCCGTCGGGTCGACGCCGCTGATCGGCCGGTTGTAGCCGCGTCCGACCACCTGCCCGTCCATTACCAGCACCGCACCAATCGGCACTTCGCCTGCATCACGGGCCAGGCACGCCTGATCGAGCGCATCGCCCATGAACCGGTCGTGTTGACTCACCGCATCATTGTCGTTCATGCCGCTGAAACGTCGTCGTTACCGCCGTTCGGCATCATGTCCGGGACTGCCTGACGTGCCAGGCTCGCCTGCTACGATGCGCGTCACCGATCGATGCCTATTGGTAATGGGTTGAATACGATGATTGTATTTTACTTCTGCGTGAGTACTGAGCGATAACACTACTTTCCCTCCCGTCGCCGGATTCCCGGCGGCCGGACACCGAAAGCCATGATGCAGCCACAAGGTTTGTACGATCCGCGATACGAGCACGACGCCTGCGGCGTCGGGTTTCTCGTGGATATGAAGGGGCGGAAATCGCACACCATCGTCCAGCAGGGCCTCAAGGTCCTGATCAATCTCGAACACCGCGGCGCGAGCGGGAGCGAGAAGAATACCGGCGACGGCGCCGGCATCATGGTGCAGCTCCCGGATGCATTCCTGCGCAAGGTGGCTCCGGCTCCGCTCCCGGCTGAGGGTGAGTACGGCGTCGGCGTGGTCTTCCTGCCGCACTCCGCGGCCGCCACAGCCGCCATCAAGGATGTCTTCGCCCGCATCGTCGCCGAAGAGGGCCAGCGTCTGATCGGCTGGCGCGACGTGCCGACCGACGACAGCCAGGTCGGTCCGAGTGCCGTGGCCGTCGAGCCGGCCTTCGAGCAGATCTTCATCGCATGCGGCGACGCGGACGCCGGTTCCGGCGACGCTGCGCGTGAACGGTTCGAGCGGAAGCTGTACGTCATCCGCAAGCGGGTCGAGAACACCATCGACGGCCTCGCCGGCATCGCTGCCGACGACAGGAAGCTGTTCTACGTGGCCAGCCTGTCGTCCAACACCATCGTGTACAAGGGCATGCTGAACGCGGACCAGCTCGGTCCGATGTTCGCCGACCTGGCCGATCCCGACTTCACGTCGGCGCTGGCGCTCGTGCACCAGCGCTTCAGCACCAACACCTTCCCGAACTGGCCGCTCGCGCACCCGTTCCGCTTCGTCGCGCACAACGGCGAGATCAACACGCTCACCGGCAACATCAACTGGATGCGGGCGCGCCAGGGGCTGCTGAAGTCGAGCGTCTTCGGCGACGACCTGCAGAAGCTGCTGCCGGTCATCCGTGAAGGCGGCAGCGACACCGCCACGTTCGACAACGTCCTCGAGTTCCTCCACATGACGGGGCGGTCGCTTCCGCACGCGATCCTCATGATGATCCCCGAGCCGTGGCAGAACCACGAGTCGATGGACGAGGAGCTGAAGGCGTTCTACGAATACCACTCGTCGCTGATGGAGCCGTGGGACGGCCCGGCGTCGATTGCGTTCACCGACGGCACGGTGATCGGCGCGGTGCTCGATCGCAACGGCCTGCGCCCCTCGCGCTACTACGTCACCAAGGACGACCTGTGCGTGATGGCGTCGGAAGTCGGCGTGCTCGACTTCCCGCCCGAGGACATCGTCATCAAGGAGCGGCTGCACCCGGGCCGCATCTTCCTGGTGGACACGAAGCGCGGCCGCATCGTGTCGGACGAGGAAGTGAAGAAGGAACTGGCGGCAGCCCACCCCTACAAGGAGTGGCTGCAGCACCTGATCGACATCGACGATCTTGATCCGGCGCCCTACCTGCCGCCGCCCTCACACGAGACGGTGACGCAGCGTCAGCAGCTGTTCGGCTACACGCACGAGGAACTGCGGATCGTCATGGCGCCGATGGCGACCAACGGCGAGGAAGCACTCGGGTCGATGGGCACCGACACGGCGCTGGCGGCGCTGTCGGACAAGCCGCGCCTGCTCTACGACTACTTCGCGCAGGTGTTCGCGCAGGTCACCAATCCGCCGCTCGACGCGATCCGCGAGGAGCTCGTCACGTCGATGGAGTCGACGATCGGCCCCGAGGCGAACCTGCTCGACCCGCAGCCCGAGTCGTGCCGGCAGATCTGCATCGAGTACCCGGTGATCGACAATGCGCAGCTCGCAAAGCTGCGGCATGTGTACGACCCGGGCTTCCGCGCCATCCGCCTGCCGATGCTGTTCGACACGTCGCAGGACGGCCCGGGCCTCGAGCGCGCCCTCGAGAACCTCAAGCGCCGCGCCAACGATGCGGTGGAGGCGGGCTACACCATCCTGATCCTGTCGGACCGCGACGCCGACCGCGTGCGTGCGCCGATCCCGAGCCTGCTGGCGACGGCCGGCGTGCACCATCACCTGGTCAGCCAGGGCAGCCGCACTCGCTGTGCGCTCGTCGTCGAGACGGGCGACGCGCGCGAGGTGCACCACTGTGCGCTGCTGCTCGGCTACGGCGCCGGAGCGGTGAACCCGTACCTGGCGTTCGAGACGCTCGACGACATGATCCAGCAGCGGATCCTCGTGGGCATCACGCACGAGCAGGCGGTGAAGAACTACATCCGCGCGCTCAACAAGGGCATCCTGAAGGTGATGTCCAAGATGGGCGTCTCGACGGTCCAGAGCTACTGCGGCGCGCAGTTGTTCGAGGCGGTTGGCCTCGAGAAGGCGTTCGTCGACAAGTACTTCACCCGTACCGCGTCGCGCATCGGCGGCGTCGGCATCTCGGTGGTGGCCGAGGAAGTGCACCGCCGGCACCTGCAGGCGTTCCCGGCGCGGCCGGTCGCCGAGGCCGACCTCGAATGGGGCGGCGAATACCAGTGGCGGCGTGACGGCGAGTACCACCTGTTCAACCCGGACACGGTGTTCAAGCTGCAGCACGCCACCCGCAGCGGGCAGTACGGCATCTTCAAGGACTACACGAAGGCGGTGGACGATCAGAGCCAGCGTCTGGCGACGCTGCGCGGCCTGCTCGAGTTCAAGCAGGCGAAGCAGCCGCTGCCGCTCGACGAGGTCGAGTCGGTCGAGTCGATCGTGAAGCGGTTCTCGACCGGCGCGATGTCGTTCGGCTCGATCAGCCAGGAAGCGCACGAGACGCTGGCCATCGCGATGAACCGGCTCGGCGCGAAGTCGAACACCGGCGAGGGTGGCGAAGACCCGGCGCGCTACATCCCCGACGCCAACGGCGATTCGCGGCGCAGCGCCATCAAGCAGGTGGCCTCGGGCCGCTTCGGCGTGACGAGCGAGTACCTCGTCAACGCCGACGACCTGCAGATCAAGATGGCGCAGGGGGCGAAGCCCGGCGAGGGCGGCCAGCTGCCCGGCCACAAGGTCTATCCGTGGGTGGCGAAGGTGCGCTACGCGACGCCCGGGGTCGGCCTGATCTCGCCGCCGCCGCACCACGACATCTACTCGATCGAGGATCTCGCGCAGCTGATCTTCGACCTCAAGAACTCGAACCCCGACGCGCGCATCCACGTGAAGCTCGTGGCGCTGGCTGGCGTCGGCACGGTGGCCGCCGGTGTGTCGAAGGCGCACGCCGACGTGGTGCTCATCTCCGGCCATGACGGCGGCACCGGCGCTTCGCCGCTCACCTCGATCAAGCACGGCGGCGTGCCGTGGGAGCTCGGGCTGGCCGAGACGCAGCAGGTGCTGCTGATGAACGGCTTGCGCGACCGCATCACGGTGCAGGTGGACGGCCAGATGAAGACCGGCCGCGACGTCGTGGTCGCCGCGCTGATGGGCGCCGAGGAGTTCGGCTTCGCCACCGCCCCGCTCGTCGTCGAGGGCTGCGTGATGATGCGCGTCTGCCATCTCAACACCTGCCCGGTCGGCATCGCGACGCAGGATCCGGAACTGCGGAAGAACTTCAACGGCAAGGCCGAGCACGTCGTGAACTTCTTCCGCTTCATCGCGCAGGAAGTGCGCGAGTACATGGCGGCGCTCGGCTTCCGAACGATCGACGAGATGGTCGGGCGCGTCGATCGCCTGAACTTCCGCCAGGCCATCGACCACTGGAAGGCCAGGGGGCTCGACTACTCGGCCATCCTGCACATGCCGACGCTGCCCGAGGGCACCCCCCTGCGGAAGGTGAAGCCGCAGGATCATGGGCTCGACGGCATCCTCGACCAGCAGTTGATCGCCGCGTGCACGGGCGCGCTCGAGCAGGGCTCGCAGGTCTCGCTGACCTTCCCCATCCGCAACGTCAACCGCACCACCGGCACCATGCTCGGCTCGCGGCTGACGAAGAAGTGGGGTGGCAAGGGGCTGCCGGACGACACCATCCAGCTGAAGTTCAACGGCCAGGCTGGCCAGAGCTTCGGCGCGTTCGTCCCGCGCGGCATGACGCTGACGCTGGAAGGCGACGCCAACGACTACGTCGGCAAGGGGCTGTCGGGCGGCAAGCTCATCGTCTATCCGCCGAAGAACGCCTCCTTCATCGCCGAGGACAACATCCTCATCGGCAACGTCGCGCTCTACGGCGCGACGAGCGGCGAGGCCTACTTCCGCGGTGTCGCCGGCGAACGCTTCGGCGTCCGCAACAGCGGCGCGGTGGCGGTGGTGGAGGGCGTGGGCGATCACGCCTGCGAGTACATGACTGGCGGTCGCGTCGTGGTGCTCGGCCGCACCGGGCGCAACTTCGCGGCCGGCATGAGCGGCGGCATCGCCTACGTGCTCGACTCGGCCGGCACCTTCCAGCAGCGCTGCAACATGGCGATGGTGGAACTGGATCCGCTCGACGACCCGGCGGACATCATGTTCGTGCAGAGCGTCATCGAGACACACGTGGCGAACACAGGCAGTGAACTCGGTGCGCGCGTGCTTCGCGACTTCGACGCGCTGAAAGATGTCTTCGTCAAGGTGATGCCGCGCGACTTCAAGCGCGTGCTGCTCGCGCAGGCGAAGGCCGCGGCCGCAGGACGCGAGGCAACGTTCGTCGAGCTGACAGGGGCATCGTAATGGGCAAGGTCACAGGGTTCATCGAGATCCAGCGGAAGAAGCATCCGTCGCGCGACGTCGCGGAGCGGCTGAAGGACTGGAACGAGGTCTATCTCCCGTATCCCGATTCGCTCATCAAGGACCAGGCGGCGCGCTGCATGGACTGCGGCATTCCGTTCTGCCATCAGGGCTGTCCGCTCGGCAACCTGATCCCGGACTGGAACGACCTCGTCTACCGCGATCGGTGGAAAGCGGCGATCGATCGGCTGCACGCGACGAACAACTTCCCGGAGTTCACGGGGCGGCTGTGCCCGGCACCGTGCGAAGGCGCCTGCGTGCTCGGCATCAACAACGACTCCGTCACCATCAAGGCGGTCGAAGTGTCGATCATCGACCGCGCCTTCGAGGAAGGCTGGGTCACGCCCGTCCTGCCGGAGACGCGCACCGGCCGCAGCATCGCGGTGGTCGGCTCGGGCCCGGCCGGGACTCGCGGCCGCCGCGCAGTTGAACCGCGCCGGCCACACGCGTGACGGTGTTCGAGCGCGACGATCGCATCGGCGGGCTGCTGCGCTACGGCATCCCCGAGTTCAAGATGGAGAAGCGCATCCTCGACCGGCGGCTGAACCTGCTGCTCGCCGAAGGCGTGGTCTTCCGGACGAACGCCAACATCGGCGTGAACATCGCCGATCGAGGAACTGCGCGCGCAGTTCGACGCTATCGTGCTCACCGGCGGCGCCACCCGCCCGCGCGACCTGACCGTGCCCGGCCGCGAGCTGAAGGGCATCCATTTCGCGATGGAGTACCTCACGCAGCAGAACAAGCGGAACGAAGGCGACCACGTCCCCGAGGCCGAGGCGATCTCGGCGAAGGGCAAGCACGTCATCATCATCGGCGGTGGCGACACCGGCGCCGATTGCCTCGGCACCGCGCATCGCCAGGGTGCCGCCAGCGTCCATCAGCTCGAACTGCTCTCGCGTCCGCCGGACGATCGTCCCGCCGAACAACCCGTGGCCGACGTGGCCCCAGGTCTTCCGCGTCTCGAGCGCGCACGAAGAAGGCGGCGAACGCCTCTATTCGCTCTCGACGCAGAAGTTCAGCGGCGACGCGCACGGCACCGTCACCACGCTGCACGCGCAGCATGTGGAGATGGTGCAGACGGACGGCCGCACCGAGTTCGTGCCGGTCGCCGGCAGCGAGTTCGAGCTGAAGGCCGACCTCGTCTTCCTCGCGATGGGCTTCACCGGACCAGAAACGGAAGGGATGCTGAAGCGCCTCGGCGTGAAGCTGACCGACCGCGGCAACGTGTGGCGCGACGAGCGCTGGATGACCAGCGTGCCCGGCGTCTTCACCGCCGGCGACATGCAGCGCGGCCAGTCGCTCATCGTCTGGGCGATCGCCGATGGGCGCTCGGCTGCCCGGGCGTCGACGAGTACCTGATGGGGCGCTCGAACCTCCAGGCGCCGGTCGGGTAGGCGCGCCTACCCGGGCTTCGAGCTCCGGGCGATCGAGATAGGCACGTCCGGCCGTCCCAACAGGTTCGGGCGTGCCCGCTGACAGATCGCAAAATCGTCGCGCCTCAGAGCCCGAATCGACATTCCTGTTCGCTCGAAACCCAGTGCATGCGACGCGCGTGAACGGCGGAGCCGTGCCCGGTTCGAATCGGAATGCCGGAATTGTGTGGAGTTCCGAAGGTTGGAGGAGAGAGGCCCGGAGCGACTGGATGAGGGTCGCTCCGGGTGAGGCATCGAAATGCCCGACGTGGTGACACCCGGACAAGAGCAAGGGAAACGCCACGCCGGCCTTGAGGCCGTTAATCATCAGAAGTCGATGCTGGCCAACGACTTGAGGACGAGCGCCGAACTCGGAGCGCCCCCTCCGTAAACACACACCTTCGTCGGTTTCACCGCGCCGGCGTTACCAGACTGTGTGACTGGCCTACCGTCGCTCGGGCAGCTCGAACACGTAGACCGCCTGCCCCGTGTTCGGATGATGCACTTCCGGGATGATGGCGCGCGGCACCTGCCGCGGGCTGCCGCCGCCGAGCCCGGTGGTCACGGCGACGTACTGCTTGCCGCCCGCCGTGAACGTCACCGGGAAGCCCTGCACCGACGTGCCGAGCCGCGCCTGCCAGAGCGTCTGCCCGGTCTTCACGTCGTAGCGCGCGGAAACGGCGATCGAGATCGCCGACGAACGCCACGTTGCCCGCGGTCGAGAGCACCGCCGTCAGGAACGGCACGCGCTGCTGCACGCTCCACAGTTCCCTCATCGTCGCGGCGTCGTACGCGGCGAGCCTGCCGACGTTGCCGTCCGTCCCCGGCATCTCGTAGAAGCGACGATCGGCATTGACGCCGCCGGCGCCGTCGCGCAGCTCGGTCGGACGTCCCGACATCTCCATGCACGACTGCTGCAGCGGGATGATGAGCGCGTTGGTCGGCTGGTGGTAGCTCATCGCCTGCCAGTTGTGCCCGCCTTCGGTGCTCGGGCACGACTGAATCCACTGCTGCACCTTCTGCTCGACGATGTCGTTGCGGTAGGTGACGACACCGGTCTGTGGATCGATGCGGTCGTAGACATTCTGGAAGATCGTCTCCTTCGCGCCGAGGAACTTGCCGGTGCGGCGATCGAGCTTCCACAGGATGCCCGACTTGCCGATGGAGAACACGTACTTGTCCGGACCGCTGTCGACCAGCACGCGCTCGAACACCTCGTCGAGGTCGAGCGACTCACCGGGCACATGCTGGTAGTGCCACGCCAGCTTGCCGGTGTCGATGTCGAGCGCGACGGTCGACGCCGAGTAGAGGCTCTTGTCGAACACCGAGTTGCCGCGGCTCGCCGGCATCCACGGCTTCGCCTGCGCAATGCCCCAGTAGGTGAGGTTCAGGTCGAGGTCGGCGCTGCCGACGATCCACGTCTCGCCGCCCTGGCGGAAGTTGTCTTCGAGCTTGCCCCAGGTGTCGCCGCCCGGCTCACCGTTGTGCGCCATCGTGTAGAACTTCCAGATCTGCGCGCCGGTGTTCACGTCGTACGCGCTGATGAAGCAGCGGTCCGTGCCGTAGCGCGTGCACCCCTGCAGCCCCTGAATCACCTTTCCCTTCGCGACGATCGGACCGCTGGTGTTCGAGTAGCCCTTCGCCCGATCGGCAATCGTGACGTCCCACGCCTTCTTCCCGTTGACGGCGCTCAGCGCGACGATGCGCGCATCGGTGGTGGCGACAATGATCTTGTCGCCGTAGATGGCGATGTTGCGCATCGAGCCGAAGCCGATGTGCTCGAGCGGACCGACTTCGTTCTCCCAGATCAGCTCGCCGCTCTTCGCGTCGAGCGCCTGGATGACGTTGCCGGTGTTCCAGAGATACATCACCCCGTTGTGCACGAGCGGCATCGTCTGGTTGGCGCCGCCTTCGTTCATCGTTCCAGACCCAGGCCAGCTTCAGGTCCTTCACGTTGGCGGCGGTGATCTCGGTCGAGCGGGCTGTAGCTCTGCCCCGAGTAGGTGCGACGCGCCATCAGCCAGTCGCCGGCCGGCGGGGTCTTCAGCATCTCGTCGGTCACCGGCACGTAGTTCTTCACCTCGCCGGCCACCGTCACGCCGCGTGCCTGCTGTACGCGCGCCGCGCCGCCACGGCCGGCCCGCCTGCACCCGCACCGGCGCCTCGTCCATCTCCTGAAGCCGCCGCCTGCGCCGCATTCTGCGCCGCGGTCGGACGCTGGCCGGTGGCAACGGTGCCGATACGAACAGCCTCGGCGCCGCCGAATGCCGGTCGCGCCCGGCTGCGCGCCGTTCTGCTGGAGGATGTACGCCACGACGCTGGCGTATTGATCGGGCGCGAGCGACGGACCGCCGGGAGGCATCGTCGACGACATGTAGTCGAACAGGTCGGCGGTTGTCCGGTTGCGCCAGGTATTCATGAAGTCGCCGCCAGCCAGCTGCGGCGCTTCGTTGCGGCCGCCGAGGTCGGCGACATGGCAGCTCGCGCAGTTGGCCTGATAGACGGCCGCGCCCTGGCGGCGGCCTGCGCCGCCGTGAACGGCGCGCGGCACTGGCGACTGTTGTCCGGCGACGATGGCGATGGCCGATCCGGCCAGGGCCGCCGTCAGCACTCCGAAATAGCGGGTCACGCGCGTCATCAACGCCTCTCCTGCGGCATGAGCCAGCCCCAGAGATTCCCCTCGGCCGCCCTTTCACTGTGAAGCTGTACGTAGTAGCGGCTGGCCGCCAGCTCCTGCACCTGCGCGGGCGTGAGCGTGAACTGACCCGAAATGGTGCCGGCCGTGCCGCCGCTCACCGTCAGGTCGAGCAGCGGCTCGCCGCGCATGCCGGGCTTGTTGCTCTTGAACACCCTTGCCTGCGTGGCCGGACTCGCGAGGCCGTCGTAGCTGCCGGCGATAACCAGCGTGGTACCGGTGAGCGTCGCTGTGACGGTGCCCGTACCGACAACGTTGACGTTGTAGGCCGCGACCGGAACAGGCGACAGGCGGGTCTTGAACGTCCGGGCGGCCTGCGCAAACGCGGTCGGCGCAAGCCCCACGAGACCTGCCATCAGCAGGCCTGCAATCCATCGTCTCATGTGGACAACCTCGGGTCCGGACGAGCCGGACACCTGATCAATCGAACGGATGCTGATTTTACCGTCGGCCGCGCCTCCCCTGCTACGATACGCGGGTGATGACCTATTTCTGTGGTCCCCTCGTGAGGAGCCTGGCACTGGCCGGTCTCGTGTTCGTTGGCGGCTGCTCGAACAGCACCCCGCCGCCCGCCGCCGACACCGGGCAGGCAGCAAGCACGGACGAGGCGCCCCTGGTCCAGCTGCTCAAGGATCCGGTCGATGTGCCGGCGTTCACCGTCCGCGACATCGACGGCAAGAGCATCTCGCTCGCCGATCTGAAGGGCAAGGTGGTGCTCGTCAACTTCTGGGCCACCTGGTGCCCGCCGTGCCGGGCGGAAATCCCGGACCTCGTGAAACTGCAGGACAAGTACCGCGACAAGCTCGTCGTCCTCGGCATCTCCGAAGACGAAGTTGACCCAGCGCAGGTCAAGGCCTTCGCCACCGAGCAGAAGATGAACTACCCGATCGTGATGGCGACGACGGAGCTGCGCCAGATCTTCAAGGGTGTGGCCGCGCTGCCCACAACCTTCGTGCTCGACACAGAAGGCAAGATCCAGATGCGCCACGTCGGCATGCTCGACCCGGAACGCACCGAGATCGAGACGCGCTACCTGTCTGGCGGGCTCGTGAACGCCGTGGTGGAACGGGTCGAGGACGAAACCAAGGCGCTGCTCACCAAGGCCGCGCAGGCGACGGAGATCCCGGGCATCGACCTGACGACGCTCACGCCCGAGCAGCGGACCGAAGCGCTGAAGGCGTTGAACGCGGAGAACTGCACCTGCGGCTGTGAACTGACGCTGGCCGCCTGCCGCATCAACGACCCGAGCTGCGGCGTCAGCCTGCCGATTGCGCAGAAGCTGGTGGAGCGGATCGCCAAAGGCGAGAAGGCCGCGCCAGCGACCACGACGACGCACTAGAGCGCCTTCAGGTCCCGACTTACCTCGTCTCGAGGTCCGTTCCGCGCGGTGTGGTCGGGGCCTGTGGATTCCCGTCAGCGCTTCCTGCTACACCTTCGAGCTCGCTCGAACGGCAGAATCCTTCGAGCACCTGCGCGAGTTCGTCGAGGGCAACTGGCTTCACGAGGTGCGCGTCAAAACCTACTGCGCGCGAGCGCTCACGGTCCGATGGCTGTCCGTAGCCGGTGACAGCGACGAGCTGAATCGGACCGCGGTCGCGGAGGCGCCGCGCCAGCTCATAGCCGTCCATCACCGGAAGTCCGATGTCGAGCACACCAATTATCGGCGAGAACTCGTCGGCCACTCTCAGGGCGTCAGGCCCATCCGCTGCGGTACGTGCGTCGTAACCAAGGGCCGCCAACGCCTCACGAAGAAGCCTGGCCGCATCTTCATTGTCATCGACGATGAGGACGTGCTCGCCGCTGCCGTGAGGGAGCTCCGGGCCCTGCCCCGTCAGTGAGTCGACATCAGGGCTCACGCCCACACTATCCCCGCGCGGAAACTCGATAATGAATTCGCTGCCCTGTCCGGCACCGTTGCTGGTGGCCCGGACCCGCCCGCCGTGCATCTGGACGAGGCTACGAACGATCGCCAACCCCAGCCCCAATCCGCCGGCAGAGCGGTCCAGCGCCTGCGGCTGCTGCTCGAAGAGCTCGAACACCCGGTCGAGCATTTCGGGGGCGATGCCGATGCCCTCGTCGCGCACCCGTATGGCAATGCTGGCGCCATCGCCTGCCGCACTCAGTGCGATCGCGCTTCCCTCGTCGCTGTACTTGGACGCGTTGTTCAACAGGTTTGCAATGACCTGCGCCACACGCGCGGGGTCTGCATGTAGCACGAGCCCGGTCGCCGGGACGTCGAGGTCGAGGCGCTGCTGCTTTCGTTCGAGCGCCGGGCTGACCATCTCGATCGCCCGGGTCGCCACCTCCGCACACTCCACGGAGCGCTTCCGCAGATCAATCTTCCCGCGCGTGATGCGAGAGACGTCGAGTAGATCATCGACGAGCCCCATCAAGCTGGCGACCTGGCGCTCGATGATTTCGTACTCGCGCGAGGTCTTGTTCTTCAGGCGCAGGAGCTGCAGTGCCGTCATGATGGGCGACAGCGGATTACGTAATTCGTGGCCGAGCATCGCCAGGAAGTCGTCCTTGGCGCGCGCCGCCTCTTCGGCGCCTGCTTGCGCAACTTGCAGCGCCTGCGTCTGAGCTTCGAGTTGACGCAGGCCGCGTTCGACCTCCGCACGCGCACTGTCGAGCGCGCGCGCAAGTGTCTCTGCCTCGCGTGCGTACTCTTGTGCGGCTCGCAGCTCACCTCGCGCCGCCGCCGCTGCATGTTCGGCTCTGATCGTCGAGGCAATCAGCGGCAGCACCGACTCCAATGCGGCAGCGACGTCGTCAGACACCGCATCACCGAAGAGAAGCAGGGCCGCCCCCGATCCGGAGATGCCGACCACACCAACCAGGCGGGCTGTCGTCGGATACGCGACATCGGCCCGATGTACGCCTGGCGCCTGCAACGTAGCCAGGAAGCGCGCCCAGGTCTGGCCACCGGGGAGCGTTGAGGGAAATCCTGGGGCAGGCATCAGCACCCGCGCGTCGTCGTCCTGGACGAGAAGCAGCACCGCTTCGGCACCGAGTTGTCGGGCGAGCCGGTCGGCGGCGTCACGTCGACGCGGCGCTTCCGCGAGAGCCGCGGCCAGCCGTATGACAGGCAGCTTGCTCATCCGCTTCAGGCGGGAAGGACCATGACCACGGCTGTGCAGTTATGAAAACCCCCGAACTGCCCTTCAGCCCTGGCAATCTGTCCGTAGGTGTTACACCCGACAAGCCGGGCATCACCGAGGAGGTCGGACACCGATTGCACCTCGAAGCCGAAGTCGTCGCCCATGCGCAGCCGCGTCGCGACGCAGTCGAAAAACAGGGCGGCCGCCGGTGGCGTGCCACGCAGAGCCTCCACTGCCGCACGCGTGGCGCGGCTCGCCGCCGTGATGGCGGAATCGGATGTCGCTTTCATGATGTGCACACGCCCACCTGCGGGAATCTCGGCGGCGCACGTCACCGACCCGTCGTCGTTCACGGCAAGCGGCACCCGCAGCTGATATCCGATCCCGGTATCAATCCCCAGAATGTTGTGGAGAAAGAATGGCAGCGGTGACGCCCTGTCGATCGATTGGCCGCTAGAGGAGGCGTGGGCATCGAACGCTTCGATCGCCGGGAGTCCATTCAGGCTCACCAGACGTGTGCCCTGAACCTCGGTGACGCGAAGTGGCGCACTTGCCGGTGTCCAGCCATGACCGACGCCGATGCCGAACGGCTTCGAGGACAACAACTCGAGCGTGACGACGGCATCGGTGTATGCATGCGTGCCGCAGAACACATGCGTGCTGCTGAACTGGGCGTCGTCACCAGCGCCGCCGCCGGCGAACTGATACGTGCCGGACGTGAGCACCGTCAGTTCTCGGACGAGTTCGTCGGCATGTCCGGCCAACGCATCGGTCATGACGAGCGCGGAGCGAAAGGGAATATTCGTCGTCCCAAGACCTTGAAACGACGCAACCGCATCCGCCGCTGCCTTCGCCCGGTCGCGGCTGACGCCTCGCCCCAGGCCTGCGGTCGCGCGAATGTCTGTCGAGCGGAACGCCAGTGCACACGCGGTGCCCTCGCCACTGTGCTGTCCCGTGAATTCGCCGGCAGAGGATGAACCAACCAGGACCTGCGGGTGACAGGTGTCGTTCAGCGCCGAGAGTAACGCGTGGTAATCGAAGCGAGAGGACGCAAACACGATGACGACGTCCGGCCGGTCGGGCGCCAGGCCGGCCATCACTTGCCGGCCCAGATCGGTGCCTGCATCATCACTGGCAACGCTACTGGTGTATGCGGCGACGGCCTGTGTCATGGTCGGTAGTATGGCAGGGTCGGCCGGGGTACTGCCAATGAACTTGGCTCTCGGTTTCTTTCCGTCAGGCAAGCCGGAAAGATCCCGTCTGTGGGTCCGCGCGGCCACGCCACAGGCCCAGAACGCGGCTATACTCGACCGACCTCCCTGATTTTTTGTTGTGGCGCAGGCGAGGCTCGGGCGAATTCAATCTTCATGTCCCGCTCGCCGCACCAGCAGCCGACGAAGATGTCCCCCCACTCCGATTCCACCCTCGCCCGCCTGTCCTTTCTGGCGTCTGCAGGCGAGGCCCTGGCGGCGTCGCTCGATTACAACCGGACCTTGCAGGTGGTGGCGGAACTCGCCATCCCAACCCTTGGCGACCTCTGCCTTGTGGATATCGTCGATGGCACCCGGTTGACGCGGGTTGCGGGGGCGCACGTCAACCCCGCCAAGGCCGACCTCCTCGAGATACTCAGAAGCCGCTACGCGCCCGCAATGGACTCGCCACAGCCGGCCGCGCGGGTCGTTCGAGAAGGCAGGCTGGAGCTCCTCACCGAGGTGACATCGGACGCACTGGCCACTCATGCCCTCGATGAGGAGCACGCCGAGCTGATTCGAGCCATCGGCATCCGGTCCCACCTGGCGGTGCCGCTCATTGTACGCGGCGTCACGATCGGGGTGTTGAGCCTCGGCGTGACCGAGAGCGACCGCCGCTACGGCGACGACGACGTGACGCTGACGGAGGAACTGGCGCGCCGGGCAGCCGTGGCCATCGACCATGCCCGGCTCTACCAGCATGCGCAGGAGGAGCTCGCCCAGCGCCGAAACGCCGAAGAAGCGCTGCGCCTGTCCGAGCAGCGCTTCCGGGCGATCATCGAGCAGTCGCCGCTCTCCACGCAGCTTCTGGCGGCTGACGGCCAGACGTTGCAGGTCAACGCGGCGTGGGAAGCGTTGTGGGGACTGACCCTCGATGACATCTCTGACTACAACGTCCTGAAGGACCCGCAACTCGAAGCAGGTGGCATCGCGGCGCCGCTGCGCCGAGCGTTCGCGGGAGAGGCCGCGCATCTGCCGGTGATCGCTTACGACCCGAACATCACCAACCCTGGCGTGAGCAAGCGCAGCGACGCGACGAAAACGGTGCGCGCGTTCGCGTACCCCATCAAAGATGGAGCCGGCGCGGTGCGCGAGGTGGTGCTCGTGCACGAGGATGTCACCGTCGCCGCCCGCAGCGAACAGCAACTGCGAACCAGTGAGGAGCGTCTGCAGATGGCGCTCGCCGCAGGCCGCATGAATATCTGGAACTGGGACCTCGTCACTGACGCTGTGACCTGCTCGGACAACGCGAAGGAGTTCTGGGGCATTGATGTCGGCCAGGCGGCCGATTTCATCGCCGTCGTCCATCCCGACGATCGGGACAGGCTGACGGAAGTGGCGCGCGCCGCGATCGCCGGAGAACAGGCGTACGTCGTTGAGTACCGGCTGCGTGCGGAACGGCTCGACCGATGGGTGCAGAGCCGCGGCCGGGTGGAGCGGTCTGCGGACGGTCAGCCACTGCGCATCATGGGGGTGACGGTCGACATCACCGAACTGAAACGGGCCGAGCAGCGGACCCGGCTCCTCGCCGATGCCGGGGACACGCTCGGCGCATCGCTCGATTACGAGGTGACGATCAAGGGATTGGCTGCACTCGTGGTGCCCAGGTTTGCCGACTGGTGTGCGGTCGATATGCTTGTCGACGGTGAGCGCCTCGAACGGCTCGTCGTTGCGCATGGCGATCCCGAGCGGGTGGCGATGGCCACCGATCTGTTCAACCGGTTCCCTCCCCGCCGTTCCGATCACTACGGCCAATGGCGAGTGCTCCAGACCGGGCAGCCGGAATGGCGTGAGACGGTGGAGGACGAGATGCTGGCGGCGGTTGCGCAGGGACCGGAGCACCTGGCGCTCCTGCGCGGGATCGGGCTTCGCTCGTTCATCTGCGTACCGCTCGTGGCCCGCGGCGCCGCCGTCGGGGTGCTCACGTTGGCGTACGCGGAAAGCGGACGGACCTATCGCAGCTCCGACGTGAACCTGGCGATGGATCTGGCCAGGCGGGCGGCGACCTCGGTCGACAACGCGAAACTCTACCAGCAGCTGATGATCGAGGACCGCCGCAAGAACGAGTTCCTTGGAACCCTCGCCCATGAGCTGCGCAATCCGCTGGCGCCGCTGCGAACCGGGCTGTCACTGCTCGGCATGAACGTCGAACGCGAAGTGTCAGCGCGCACCCGGGCCGTCATGGAGCGGCAGCTCTCGCACATGGTGAGGCTTATCGACGACCTGCTCGATCTATCCCGTGTGACTCGCGGCACCGTCCAGCTCGAGCGGGAACGCGTCAGCGTGCGTTCGGTCTTCGAGGCGGCCGTCGAGGACAGTCGGCCGTTCGTGGACGCGGCCGGTGTGCGGCTGGAGGTGCACGTAGACGAGCCCGACCCGGTCCTTGACGCTGACCCGACCCGCATGTCCCAGGTACTGACCAATCTCCTCAGCAACGCCGCCAAGTTCACCGACCGCGGCGGGCAGCTTCGCCTGGACGCCCGACGTTCCGGCGACCATGTGCTGGTTCGGCTGAGCGACACAGGCGTCGGCATTCCGCCCAACATGCTGACCTCGATCTTCGACATGTTCGTGCAGGCCGACTCCACCCGCAGCAGTGGACAGGGCGGGTTGGGCATCGGTCTCACACTTGTGCGGCGCATCGTCGAACTGCACGGCGGGCGGGTGTGGGCCGACAGCGAGGGCGTGGGCCGGGGCAGCACGTTCACAATTCAACTGCCTTGCGCCGCTCCAGCCTCGACTGCAAAGGCACCGCAGACGACCATCGGTCAGGCCGGACGTGCTGCTCCGCGGCGCGTCCTGATAGTCGACGACAACGCCGACGCCGCCGCGATGCTGTGTGACGTGTTGGCACTGGATGGCCACGAGGTGCGGGTGGCGGCGAGCGGCGCCGAGGCGCTGCAAATTGTCGGCACATTCCGTCCTGACGCCGCGTTCCTCGACATCGGCATGCCTGGCATGAGCGGGTACGAGCTGGCGAGGAGGCTGCGCGAGTTGCCGCAGTTCGCGGGTGTGACGCTGGTGGCCATAACCGGGTGGGGGCGAGACGAGGATCGACGGCAGTCGAGCGAGGCCGGGTTCGACCGGCACCTCACCAAACCGGTCGACACCGACGTCGTGCGGAGACTGGTCGGGCGAGCGGCAGAGCCGGGTGACGACAGAGTGCCGTAACGGCGCACAGCCACCGGGATAGGGTGCCGACGCCATACGAGCCCAGCGGTGGGGTGGCCCGTGTCCCGTGACACGAACCACCTTGCGCGTCGCGTCAGTGATCCATCGTCATCGACGACTGCATCATCTTTGCGTGATCGAGGTGTGCCACAAACGCCGGGCGCACCTTGACGAGCAGCGCCTTGAGTTCCTCATTGGCAGCGCCGGGGATGAGGGTCTTGTCGACCGCATCGAGCACCTGCTGGTGATAGGCAACCTCGTGGTCGATGTAGGCCTTGTCGAACGCCTGGCCCTTCAGCATCTTCAGGTGCGTGACGTTCTCCTTGCCGCTCTTTTCGAGCGCCGAACTGGTGGGGTTGTTCTCGGGCTTCACCTTCAGCTTGGTGACCAGCGCCACCGCGGACGCGTTGACGCCCGTGTGGTCGGTCACCATCTGCTTCCCGAACATCCTCACCTGGTCGGTGCTGCCCATCGACTCCGCCAGCTTGCCAGCGTCGATGTCCACCTGGTTCGCCGTCACCACGATCGAGGCAATCTGCGCGTCGTTGATGGCCTGCGCGTGCGCGGACACTGCCAGCGACGCGACCACACCTGCTGCCACAGCCAAAGCCATTCTCATCGGTCATCCTCCACGGGAACCAGCCGGCGAATGCCGGCCGCACACTGGTGTTGCCAGCATGTCCCTGATAGCCCTACGCGGGAACGGGCGTAGCGGATTCAATCGGTGATGGGATGAACGTGGCGGGAGCGGTTACTGCACGGCGCCGGTTGGCAGGGGTAGACGCAGGTCGAAGTAGAACGTCGAGCCTTCTCCTAACACAGAGTCGACATGGACGCTGCTGCCGTAGAGCGACAGCAAGCGTCGCGTAATTGCCAGCCCGAGGCCGCTGCCGCCGAAGCGCTGGGCGGTCTCGTAGCTGGCCTGCGTGAACTCATTGAAGATGTGGCTGATGGCGTCCTCCGCGATGCCCATGCCGGTGTCGGCCACGGCAAACGACAGGGTAACCGCGTCGGTGGCGCACTGCTTGGTGCTCACCGTCAACGTCACTGACCCGGTGGCGGTGAACTTGACCGCGTTACCCACCAGGTTGGTCAGGACCTGACGGAGCGCCAGCGGGTCGCCCTTCAGCAGAGGCGGGACCGTGTCCGCGACGTAGGCGCGCAACGTCAGCCCTTTCTGTCGCGCGGCGTCCTCGAAGGTCGCCACGGATTCGTCGACGACGGTCGTCAGCGAAAATGGTGTTTCGGCGAGGGCAAACGAGCTCGACTCCGCGCGGCTCAGCTCCAGCACGTGATTGAGCAGGTTGAGCATGTGCTCCGACGACGATCTGAGCAGACGGACGAGGCGCTGTTGCGGCTGGTCCGTCTCGCTGCGTTCGAGCAGGTGAATGACCCCCATCAGCGCGTTCAACGGGTTGCGGATGTCATGACTCAGCATCGCCAGCAGATCCGCCTTGTCCTTGGCCATCTGCTCAGCCTTCCGCCGCGCCAGCAGCAGTTCCCGTTCGTAACGGCGCCGGTCGGTCGAATCGAAGAGCGTAATGCGATTGAAAATGGGTGTGTTGGTGGCGTCGAGGGTCTGGCGGGCGTTGGCCAGCACGGGCACGACTCGGCCGCCGTACTGCACCATTTCGAGGGCGATCTCGTTGGCCACACCCTGCATGCGCAGGAGCGGTGCGTAGTGCGTTTCGTAGTAGATGCGCGAGCCGACGGTCAGCAGCTTCTGGAACTTCGACCCGATCAGCATGTCGCGGGGGGCCGCTATCCAGTCGACGAAGGTCTGATTGACCCGGACTATCGTGCCGTCAGGCAACGTCGAGAGGTAGGCGCAGGGCGCCTGCTCGTACAGCTCCTCTGCGCTCTCTTCGAGCAGGGTTCGAGCGACGCTCCAGCCGGGTTTGTCCTGGTTCACACGAGCGTGTCCAGATAGGCGCGAATTGCAGCCACGGTTTCGGCCGGCGCGCTGAGGTTGGGGCAATGGCCGGTCGCCTCCAGCACCGTCAACCTGCTGCCGGCAATATGACGGTGCACGTACTCACCGACGGCAGTCGGAGCAATCACGTCGTCGGAGCACTGCAGCACGAGGGTCGGCACCCGGACCGCCGCGAGATCGGCGCGATTGTCGGACAGGAATGTCACCCGGGCGAAATCCGCGGCAATGTCCGGGTCGGTGCGGCAGAAGCTGTTGGTCAGCTCAGTGCCGAGTTCTGGACGCTCGGCGTTGCCCATGATGACCGGCGCCATCTGGCTCGACCATCCCAGGTAATTGCTTTCGAGCGAGCCGAGCAACCCATCGATGTCCTGACGCGAAAACCCTCCCACGTAGTCTCCGTCATCGACATAACGAGGAGAGGGGCCGACGAGCACCAGCGCGCGGAAGCGCTCGGGCTCGCGCACGGCCGCCAGCACGCCGATCATGGCGCTCACGGAATGGCCGACGAACACGACGCCGGCAAGGTCGAACGCGTGGCAGATGTCGAGCACATCGGAGGCATAGCCGTTCAGCGTCGAGTATTTACGGCGATCGTAGGCGCGAAGGTCGGACTGCCCGGCGCCGACATGGTCGAACAGCACGACCCGATGCGATGTCTCGAAGGCCGGAGCCGCCAGGCGCCACATGTTCTGGTCGCACCCGAAACCATGGGCGAACAGCATGGGCTGCTGTCCTTGACCCGACAGTCGGACGTTGTGACGACGGCTGAGGTCAGCGCGGTGGGAGGCAGAGGATGGGAGCACGTAAAAATGATGACCTACCGTGGGTTGGCGCGCAACAGCGATATCGGGGCTTCCGCCCCGTGCACACGGCGGTAGCTTGCAGTAGCTCCACTGTCGGCCGCCATCAGGATGGTCTACACGAAGGTGGTCAACCAGGCCGCGGCACTCATCCACGGTCTCGTCATCATTACCGCGAGCCTCAACACGTACAGATGCCACCAGCAGCCCCAGGCCAGCACCCGGTTCTCGTGACCGCGGCGTTGCTACTCGAGCATCAGCACGAGGAGCGCGAGGAGCGTTGGCACGCCGAAGAACCAGAGCGGACCGTTACCGTCCACCGTTGACGAACGCACGTGCGCGCCGTAGTTCGGCGCGTTCGGGGTCTGCCGCCGAGGCGACCTGCAGCAGCGTGCGGTAGTACTGGCCGGCGAGCGGCAGGTCGCCCGCCTGCTCGGCCGCAGTGGCAGCACCAGCGAGGCTGCGGAAGCGGTTCGGCTCCTTCGCCATCGTCGCGGCGAAGGCATCGAGGGCACCCTTCGCATCGCCGGACTCGAGCAACATCTCGCCAAGCAGTTCGCGGGCTGGCGCCAGCGGGCCAGGTGGAGATCGCCGCCTTGTCGGTGGCATCCTCCGCGTCGGCAGCCGCGCGCATCAACGACAACGCCTCTGTCGTCCGGCGCCCGGCGAACGCCACCCAGGCCAGCGCCACGCGCCGCTCGATATCGACCTGCTCGCGCCAGTAGGGGTCGTTCATCTGCGCGAGCCGGTCGCGCAGCGTGCCCAGCTGGTCGATGTCGGGGCCGGCTGCATCAGCGCGACCACTTCGTGCGGCACCCAGGGCACGGGCGAAGTGGGTGACCGCGTCGGCATAGGGCACTGATGTCGACGAGGGCGGCAGGCTCGCGGCGTCGGTCCAGACGCCGCGTTCCAGCGCGAAGCGCGCGGGTATCGCGGCGGTCGCATATACGCCGGCGGCGACCGGTGCCGCGCCGGTGACGGCGTTGGCCTGGAGCCGCGTCGCGATACCCGGTGCCCGCTGCACGATCTGGCGTGCCTTGCCGTCGTCCGACATCTGCAGATAGGCGTAGATCTGGTAGTCCATCGCATGCAGCGCTTCGCTGAACGCGCCGTCGCGCACCGCGGCCTGTTCGGACAGGATGTTGGTGTCGGCCGAGTCTTTCCAGAAGCCGACGCGCGTGAACGTGTGCGACGGCATATGCAGCGCATGCGGAGCCGAAGGCGCGATGCCCGCATAGCGACGGGCAGCGTCGAGCGCCCGGACCGCCAACGGTGGGGCGTCGTAGGCGTGAATGATGTAGTGCGCGAGGCCCGGGTGTTGCGGATGCCGAGCCCACAACGGCTCGAGTATGCCGGCGGCAGTCAGCTGTGCCTGGTAGGTCTTGTCGGCGGGGCTGGCCGTCTGGGCGACCGCCAGCGCGTAGAAGATGCGCGCCTCCATGTCCGATGGGAATCGACGCTGGACGTCGTCCATTGCTGACGCGTACGCCAGCGTGCGCTGCCGATGCGTCGCCGTGTCCGAATTGGCCAGCAGCGCGGCCACGGCCTGCAGATAGCCGCGTTCGCGCGGTGTCGGCGAACCGGTGGAGAGCCCTTTCTGCACCGCGGTGCGGCCGTTCGCGACCAGCGGATCGGATTTCACGCCTGCGAACGGATTGCCCCAGTAGCTGAGCGCGATGCCCCAGTAGGCCACTGCGCAGGCGGGGTCGCGTGCAATGACGCTGTTGAAGCCGTCCATCGAGCCGCGAAACTCGAACGAGTGCAACTGCGCGACAGCACGGTTGAAGTCCGCGGCGACGGCGGCCGCGCACGACGTCTCAAATGATACGGTGCCGAATGACTGATGGTCGGCGGGATGCTGCGCGAGGGGAGCTGCGGCGGCCAGGCTGAGTAGCACGAAGGCAGTGGCTGAGGTGAATCGGGCCATGGAACCTCCTGTGTCGCGACTTCGAGGCGAATCATACACGCAGCGCGGAGTGCGCCGGCCCGACGAGCGACACCGCCGGCGCGCGCAGATTCGACGCGTCCGAAGCCTTGGCGAAGGAGGGTTACTTGCGCTCGGCGCCGCCGGTCGCTTCACCGAGAGCGGCGGCCAGCTTGCGGGCGCTCAGTGTCTGGGCCTTCACCTTGCGGATGGCGACGTCGGCTTCCTTGATCAGGTTGTCGAACAGGTCGGGCAGCTTCTCCACGGCCTCGATCCGCAGCGCGCGAGGGGCGTCATTGAACAGCCATTCCTCGACCGTCGCGTCTTCAGGCTGGTTGTTGTTGCCGGCCACGGTTCGGAGCGCAATACCCCAGCGGTTGTTCACCTTGGCATACCCGAGGTAGCGGCTCGAGTAGTTGCCGAACGCATCTTCCCAGCGGTCGAGGCGCGACCAGGTGGAGATACCAAGATTCAGCTTCTTGAGCGCGGCGTCGAGCACCGAGATCGACTTGCCGAGTTCGTCGGAGACGATGTTCAGGTGGGATGCGGCGAGCGAGAGCTGGCGATACGACGAAGAGACGCGCTCGGAAAACGAACCGTCGTCCTTGGGTTCAGCAGACATATCGACCTCCATGACCGTACGGGCCATGTGCGTGAGTACCCCTTCCGGGGCGATGGGGCGTCGCCATCAAGCGACGGGATTGCCGGCTTCCGCCGGGCTGGGGGGCTCCCGCAGCGAATCCACGGAGAATTTAGCACACCTCTACGGTATGCATATCGGGCGCTGGCAGCAGAAACTGTGCGGCCGCGTCGCCTGAGGTACGAACACCGATCGAAAGCGCGCGCATTTGCGCGGCAGTACGCTCGTGCGCTCGGGTACTGCTAGCGTGAACCGATGGATCCTCTTGCTGGCACCCCGTGGAGGTCCCCCGCGACGGTTGACGGATTTGCGCGAGGAGAACCCAACGCGGTGCTGATGACGTACGCACCACAGGTCGCCGCCGGACGGCCGGGCGGGCAGGTGCTCGATATCGGCTGCGGCGCCGGACGCAACGCGGTGCCGCTCGCCCGCCTCGGCTGGCGCGTGCTGGGCACCGACCTCTCCCTGCCGATGCTCGAGGCCGCACAGGCGCGCGCCCGAGAGGGGCTGACGCCAGGCCGGCTCGATCTGGCCCTCGCACCGATGCAGGCGCTGCCCGTGCGCTCCAGCAGCATCGACCTGGTGATTGCCCACGGAATCTGGAACCTGGCGACGTCGGGCGCGCAGTTCAGGGCGGGTGTGCTGGAGGCGGCCCGCGTCGCGCGTCCCGGCGCCGCGCTGTTCGTCTTCACCTTCTCGCGCCACACCCTGACCGACGATGCCGAACCGGTTGCCGGCGAACGATTCGTCTTCACCCAGTTCTCGGGACGCTCGCAGTGCTTCCTGACCGAGGCGCAACTGCTCGCCGAGATGGCCGGCGCCGGCTTCGTCGCCGATCCCTCGAGGCCGCTGACCGAATACAACCGGCCGACTGCAGGCACGCTCCGCTCGGGTGGCGGACCGGTGATCTACGAGGCCGCCTTCCGTTACAAGCCGGGCAGCCTATAGCCGCCACACCGCGCCGGCACGACTTCACCCTGAAACCGCCGCTACTGCTTGCCTATTCGTCGGTGACGCAGCCTTCGCTGGCACTCTTCACGAGGCGGATGTACTTGGCGAGCGTGCCGCGATCGGCCTTGAACGGTGGCTGCACCCACGCGGCCCGGCGCGCCTGCATCTCCGCGTCGCTGATCTCGACGTCGATGGTGTTCTTGTCGGCGTCGATCACGATGCGATCGCCGCTCTTCACCAGCGCGATCGGCCCGCCGTCCTGCGCTTCCGGCGTCACGTGCCCGACGATGAAGCCGTGCGAGCCGCCGGAGAAGCGGCCGTCGGTGAGCAGCGCCACGTCCTTGCCCAGTCCGGCGCCCATGATGGCCGACGTCGGCGTCAGCATCTCCGGCATGCCCGGGCCTCCCTTCGGCCCTTCGTAGCGGATGACGATGACGTCGCCCTTGGCGATCTGCTCCTGCTCGAGGCCGTGCAGCATGTCCTCCTCGGAGTCGAAGACGCGGGCGGGACCAGCGAACTGCAGCCCTTCCTTGCCGGTGATCTTCGCGACCGAACCGTCCGGCGCCAGGTTGCCCTTGAGGATCTGGATATGGCCGCTGCCTTCTTGATCGGAGTCTCGACAGCGGCTGAACGATCGGCTGCCCCGGCGTCAGGCCCGGCAGGTCCTTCAGGTTCTCGGCGATGCGTCTTGCCCGGTCACGGTCATGCACGTGCCGTCGATGAGCCCGGCCTCGAGCAGCATCTTCATGCACGGCCGGCATGCCGCCGACCGCCTGCAGATCTTCCATCACGTACTGACCGCTCGGCTTGAAGTCGGCCAGCATCGGAATGCGATCGCTCACCGCCTGCATGTCGTCGAGTCGTGAGGTCGATGCCGACCGACCGCGCGATGGCGATGAGGTGCAGCACGGCGTTGGTCGAGCCGCCGAGCACGGTGATGAGCACCATCGCGTTCTCGAACGCCGCGCGCGTCATGATGTCGCGCGGCTTGAGGTCGATCTCGAGCAGCCGCTTCGATCGGCAAGCGCCGGCTCGACGGCACTCGTCGCAGCTTCTTCGGATCCTCGGCAGGCGTGGAGGAGCTGTAGGGGAGGCTCATGCCGAGCGCTTCGATGCAGCGGACGCCATCGTGTTCGCCGTGTACATGCCGCCGCAGGCGCCTGCGCCGGGGCAGCGAGTCGCGCACGATCTTGCATCGCTGCGTCTCGGTGATGCTGCCGGCAAGGAATGCGCCGTAGCTCTGGAAGGCGGAGACGACGTCGAGCTGTCTCGCCCGTGCTCGCCGTGACCGGCGCGGATGGTGCCGCCGTAGACCATCAGCGACGGGCGATTCAGGCGGCCCATCGCCATCAGGCAGCCGGGCATGTTCTTGTCGCAGCCGGGAATCGAGACGTTGGCGTCGTACCACTGCGCCGCCATGACCGTCTCGATCGAGTCGGCGATGAGGTCGCGCGACTGCAGCGAGTAACTCATGCCGTCGGTGCCCATCGAGATGCCGTCGCTGACGCCGACGGTGTTGAAGCGCATGCCGACGCAGGCCGGCCGCGGTCACGCCCTCCTTGACCGCGTTGGCCGAGATCCAGCAGGTGCATGTTGCACGGGTTGCCTTCGTACCAGACGCTCGAGATGCCGACCTGCGGCTTGTCCATGTCGGCTTCGGTCATGCCCGTCGCGTAGAGCATCGCCTGCGAGGCGCCCTGCGACTTCTGCTGCGTGATGCGCGCGCTGAACTTGTTCGATTGAGTCATGTGCCTGCCAGTGAGTGAGATGGAGGCCCCGGCCGTGCGCGGGGCACCCCTCAGTCTAGTGGTTCAGGCCGGTCGCTGCCTACCGTCACGACAGAAGCATCAAGATGGCGCCACACCATCGACGCGATGCGCTGGTTACCCCCTCCGTCAACCGTGTCCTGCGTCCTGTTTTCGTGCGCCGCGGCCGCGGTGCTCGCATGGCGGTCGACCGGCGTTCCGAACCTGTTCCTGGAAGACGACGCCGGCACCTACCTGCGGGACATACGTTCGACCCATCATCGAGACTCGCGAGTGAACTGATGCGCTGATCCAGCATCACGGGCTCGTCATCCGCCCCGACCGGGCGACCCTCGAGGCCGATGCCGGCCCGACGCGGAACAGACGCATACACGACCGCCTGCTTCGTCTGGAATAATCAATGCCCATGCGCCGGTCATTCCTCGCGGCTCTCTCACTGCTGTGCCTTCTGGACGCGGCCTGTTCGAACACGCCGGGCGCCTCTCCTGCGCCTGCAGCGGACGCTCCCAGCGGGTCGTCAGCAGCAGGGGCCGCACCGGCCGCAGGCGAGTGGTTCACCGACCGCGCATTGGAGAGCGGGATCGACTTCGTCCACTTCAACGGCATGACCGGCAGGTTCTACCAGCCCGAGATCATGGCGCCAGGCGCTGGGTTAGTCGACATCGACAACGACGGCGACCTCGATGTCTACCTGGTGCAGGGGCAGATGCTCGGCTCCGGCACGCCACTGATCGCGCCGCCGCACGGCCCGCTACAGGACCGTCTGTACCGGAACGATCTGCAGGTGGCGGCGGATGGCACCCGCACGCTGCACTTCACCGACATCACCGCGCAGAGCGGGATTCACCCACGCGGCTATGGCATGGGCGTCGCCGCGGGCGACATCGACAACGACGGCTTCGTCGACCTCTACCTCACCGGTTTCGGCCGCAACCAGATGTTCCGCAACAACGGCAACAGCACCTTCACCGACGTGACGAGGGCGTCTGCAACTGACGACCCGGCAAGCTGGGGTGTGTCCGCCTCGTACTTCGACTACGACCGCGACGGCCTGCTCGACCTGTTCGTGGGGAACTACCTGAATTACACGCTCGCGACGCACACACCCTGCTTCGGTCCCTCGGGCGCGCCCGACTACTGTCGCCCGGAGGTCTACGGCGCGCAGCCGAACCGGCTGTATCACAACACCGGCAACGGCCACTTCACTGACGTGACGATTTCCTCAGGCGTAGCGCAGGCGTTTGGTCCGGCGTTGGGGGCGATTGCCGCCGACGTCAACCGGGATGGCTGGCCCGACCTGTTCGTCACCAACGACGAGCAGGAGAACGAACTCTGGATGAACCAGAAGAACGGCACCTTCACGAACACCGCCCTGCTCGCGGGCGCGGCGCTAGGGGCCTCGGGCGAGCGCAAGGCGAACATGGGCGTTGATGCCGGCGACTTCGACGCCGATGGCGACGAGGACCTGTTCGTCACCGAACTCATCAGCCAGGGCAGTTCGCTCTGGGTGAACGACGGCACCGCCATGTTCGAGGAGCAGAGTGCGCGACTCGGGATCCGCGGCCCCAGCCTCCCCTACACCGGCTTC
Source organism: uncultured Acidobacteriota bacterium (assembly GCA_963722395.1). Taxonomy (GTDB): domain Bacteria; phylum Acidobacteriota; class Vicinamibacteria; order Vicinamibacterales; family CAVVIG01; genus CAVVIG01. Next base: position 277,544 of record CAVRLS010000005.1, read on the forward strand.
GGCACGGCGTGGCTCGACGTCGACAACGACGGCTGGCTCGATCTGCTCGCGGTGAATGGCGACGTGAACCAGAACGTGAAGACCCTGGCGCGCAAGGACGATCCATTCCCGCTCGGTCAGCGTCGCCAGCTGTTCCGCAACGTTGGTGGTCGCTTCGAGGACGTGTCGAACAGCGCCGGGGCAATGTTTGCGCAGGCCGAGGTGGGACGCGGTGCAGCCTTCGGCGACATCGACAATGACGGCGACACGGACGTGCTCGTGGCAAACGGCGCCGGTCCGGTGCGCCTGCTGGTGAACAACATCGGGACGCGCCACCACTGGCTCGGGCTGCGCCTCGTGGCCAGGGACGCCGCGCGCGATGCCCTCGGCGCCTATGTGGAGCTGCGCCGCGGCAGTGGCCCCGCACTCGTGCGGCGGGCCCGCGCCGACGGCAGCTATGCCTCAGCCAACGACCCGCGCGTGCTTGCCGGCCTTGGAACCTCCACAGCACCCCCTCGCGTGCGGGTGACTTGGCCGGACGGCACCAGCGAGGAGTGGTCGTCGGTGGCCATCGACCGATACACGACGCTGGTGCAGGGGCAGGCGCGATGACGGCCGGCGTACTGCGGCGGTCCTGTCTCGCTGCCGGCGTCCTGTCCTCGGCGCTGCTCGCGGCCGCTTGCTCCCCTGCGCCGGACGCGGGCACACCCGCTGCCCCGCCAGCCACATCGACGAGTCCGGCACCTGCAGCGGCGACTGCGCCGGCAACGGCGACACCTGCTGATGACGAGCCGCTCGCTCCGGTGGTCCTGCCCGATCTGTCGAACGTGGCGGCTCCGGTTCGCGCGCAGTTGCAGTCGCGCGAAGCCGCACTGCGCGCCGCGCTCGCCGTGGCCACCGCGGCAGCCGACGAGCGAGCTGCCCGCTACGGCCAGCTTGGCGACGCGCTGATGGCTGCGGCCTTCTTCGACGACGCCCGCCTGTGCTATCGACATGCCGCGGCGCTCGTGCCGGACGAAGCACGATGGCCGTACCTGCTCGGGCACGCCACTCTCCGGAGCGGGGATCGCCAGGGGGCGGCGGCCGCGTTCGCGCGCGCGGTGTCGCTCGAGCCCGCCTACGTGCCCGCGCTCGTCTGGCTTGGTGAGATGCAGCTCGACCTCGGTCACGACGGCGAGGCACAGGTCACGTTCGGCAGGGCCGTTTCCCAGAGTCCGAACTCGGCGGCTGCGCTCTTCGGCACGGGCCGCGCCGCACTGGCGCGCGGCTCCTACGGCGAGGCCGTCTCCTACCTCGAGCAGGCGTTGCGCGTCGACCCCCGCGCCTCGGTCGTGCACTATCCCCTGGCGATGGCATACCGCCGCGTCGGCGCCGCTGACAAGGCCGAGCCGCTCCTGCAGCGCCGCGGCAATGTTGCACCGGTGATGGCCGACCCGCTGCTGGAATCGGCGGAGGTTGTGCTCGACAGCGCTGTGTCGCACGAGGCGGCAGGTATGCAGGCCCTGCGCGCACAGGACTGGACCGGCGCGGTCGCCGCTTTCCGCAAGGGGCTCGCCGTCGCTCCAGACGATGCGTCGCTGCGCTACTGGATGGCCAGCGCGATGATCGCGTCAGGTGATGCGGCGGGGGCCGAACGTGAGTTCCGCGAGGTGCTGCGCCGCCACCCCGATTACGCGAAGGCCCACTTCAGCCTCGGCGCCATCATGGCCCAGCGCGGCCAGCGAGCCGAGGCCATTGCGGCCTACCAGGCGGCGGTGCGCTACGCGCCGAACATGCCTGAGGCACGGCTGCGCCTCGGCGACACGCTCCGTGCAGCCGGCCAGCTGCGTGAGGCGTTCGCACAGTACGACGAGGCGGTGAAGCTCGACCCGAAGATGGTTGGTGGCTGGGTCGGAGGGGCTGAAGCGCTGCTGGCGCTTGGCGATGCGGGCCAAGCGCGCGCCTGGCTGGCCCGAGCCAGACGGGTACACCCGGCGCAGAGGGAACTCGCGAGCCTGGCCGCGCGCTCCGACGGAAGGTAAGACGTTCCGACTCTCACTTGAGCAGGGCGCCGGCGACCACATCACCCAGCTGCGTCGCGGTGAACTGGTTGCCTTCGATGTTCGCCACCAGCCTGCCGTCGCGTCCGATGATGACGGTGTGCAGCGAGTGGTCCATCAGCCCTTCGTTCGAGAACGCGTGCACACCGAACAGTGCGCAGGCGCGCTCGACGTCAGCCGGTGCGCCGGTGAGAAACCGCCAGGTATCGGCGTGTGCGTTCCACTGCCGGGCGTAGGCGGCCATCACCTCGGGCGTGTCGTGAATGGGGTCAAAGGTGAGCGTGAGCAGCACCAGGTCCTTGCCGAGCTGTTGCGCGAACCGCTTCTGCAGCACGCCGAAGTTGTTCGCGAGACGCAGGCAGAAGTTCGGCAGCGCACAGGTGGTGTAGACGAAGTTCGCCACCACGAGCTTGCCTCGCAGGCTCGAGAGCGACACGGGTCGCTTCCGCTGGTCGAGCAGTGTGAAGTCGGGTACGGCCGCACCGAGCGCCAGCGCGGTCACCGCATCGCTTCGCCGCGGCGACGCCAGCTCGCTGAGCAGCTTCAACCGGTTCGCACTGAACGGGTCCTGCTCGGTGTTGTCGTAGCGAACGACACTGATCTCGGTCGCATGCGACGTGGTCGCGCTCGACCACCAGCGTGAACGACACCACCATGCCGGGCGCCAGCCCACGCAGGTCGGCAGCCTGCCGCACTTCGAACGGCATCGTCATCGCCTGCATGTAGTTCGGGATCGCCTGGATGGACGCCACGAACGTGCGGGCCGAGGGATCGACGCTGACGATCATCCCGGTCACGGAGTATTGCTGCGCGGCCACGGCATGACCCGTCAGCGCCACGAGCCACGCCAGCACCGTGAGCACCCGCGCAAGGCGCAAGGAACGCCGAACCACAATCGCACTCATCGGGCTCGGCTCTCGCCGCCCAGGCGAATCGGCCGGCCGCTCGATCCGGGTGAGTGACGCCGCGCCCTCCTCGAGGGAGTAGGCGCTGTTCGTCGTGACATTCGGCAAAGTGCTGGCGCGTGTTGCTGGCGGGCCACCAGATCTCGAGGTCGCGATCCCAGCGGACTTGTCCAATTCCGATGTGCTGCTCGAGCGGCGATGCGCCGAACGTGCCGCCGCTGCCGACGTGGCGATGATCGATGCGGGTGCCATGCCGTCGTTGTCGACGGTCACGGTGATGCGCGCGCCGATCGCCGCGCGGTTGCTCTTGACACCGTCAGCTTGAGCGACGATCCAGTCGTTGCCGTGACCCGGGTTCTCGAACACGCGCATCGCGTGACTGTCGCCCGGCGTCGCGCCACCGATCTCGGCGACGATGTCCTCGTCGCCGTCGTTGTCGAGGTCGACGAAGGCAATCCCGTGCCCCTTGTGGATTTCGCCGGTGCCGGACGACTGGGTGACGTCGACGAACGCTTGCCGCCTCGGTTGCGCAGCAGTACGTGGGGCGCCAGCGACCGCGTACGGACGGCGTGCCCATGCCGAGATAGATGTCGAGGAAGCCGTCGTTGTCGAGTCGCCGAAGTTGGCACCCATCGGCATGAACACCTTGTCGAGTCCGACCGCCGGCGTCACATCCTCGAAGGTGCCGTCGCCCTTGTTGCGATACAGCTTCAGCGACGGCGCGTTGCGCGGCAGGTCGAGATAGGTGCGGGCGGTGTCGTCGACCGACATGTAGTAGCTGGTCGCGTAGAGATCGAGCCAGCCGTCGTTGTCGTAGTCGAAGAACCAGGTGGCGAAGCCGCGGCCGGCCCCCGGCACGCCGGCGGCAACCGCGCGTTCGGTGAAGGTGCGTGTCGTGGTTGTTGCGATAGAGCAGGTTGTCGCCGTCGTAGTTGGAGACGTAGAGGTCGATGCCAGCCGTCGTTGTCGTAGTCGCCGGCCGTGACGCCCTTGGCGAACGGTCGGCCGATCGACACCGGCACTGCGTGCGAGATGTCGGCGAAGCTGGCCCTTCCCGTCGTTCAGGAACAGTTGCGACGGCGCAGTCCTCGTTGCCGACGAACAGGTCGAGCCAGCCGTCGTTGTCGATGTCGGTCCACGCCGCCGGCCTGTGTCGCGGTCACCGGTGTGGCGAGTCCGGACTCCACCGTGACGTCGGTGAATGTGCCGTCGCAGTTGTTGCGCAGCAGCGATTGGCGCTGCGCCACTTCCCAGCCGCCGCGCAGCACCAGCATGTCCGTGCAGCGTCGTTGTTGTAGTCGGTCTGGATGGATGTTCAGGCCACCCAACTGGTCGCGCAGGCCCGCCGCGCGGTGCACGCTCGGCGAAGGTGCCGTCGCCGTTGTTGCCGAAGTAGTGCAGCGGACCGCAGCTGTCGAAATTCGACGTCACGACGTCGATGCCGCCGCTGTTCCGCAGGTCGTCGACGATGACGCCGCCGGCGCTGGCGAAGACGTTCGAGCCCCCTGGCTGGCGCAACGTCGATGAAGCGGCCGACGTCCTCGGGGAGGCGAAGGTCGCCGGGCGATGCGGAATTTCACAGGCACGGCGTCGGGCCAGGTGCCCATTGCCATGTACGCCATGTTCAGCAGCCAGCGCCCTTCCTCATCGTCAGGGCGACGCTCCAGGTATTTCGTGAACAGGGCGATCGCCTTCTCCACGTCGGCGGTCTTGCTGTAAGCCTGACCGGGCGTGCCGGGCACGAGACAGGTGTCGTTCGGCTGCCGGAAGATGTTGCTGTCCATGCCGGCCTTGTGCAGGTAGGCGACGCCGAGCATCTCCTCCACCTGCGGCACCGCGGCGGGCACGCTGGCGAGCGCCAGGGCGTAAGCCGCTTCGTAGTGGGTGAGCGCGCGCGCCATCGACCCCTGATACGCGTAGAGCTGGGCCATGCCAAGGTGTGCCTGCATCAGCTCGAACGGAGGCCGCCCCGCCCTCACGTGGGCGGCGGCTGGCGGCAAAGAAGTTTTCGAAGAGCGTCGTACCGGCGGCCAGCGAATCCTGGCGGGCCTGGCAGATGCTGCGGGGCTCCTGGTTCCAGGTGTCAACCTTCGGGAACTCGCGCAGCAGCGCTTCGGCTTCCGGAAGACCGCCGATGTCGGGAATGAACTTGACGCTGCCCGTGCCGCTGATCACCGCATAGCTCACCGGGTTCAGAGCCGTCGGCGTGCCCGGCGCATCACTGACCACCTGGAACACGGCGAAACCGGTGGCTACAGGCGCAATGGGCGACAGCTGCCCCGCACGGAGTCCAGCCAGCGCGCGGCGGACGTCGGCGCGAAGCGACGACAGGTCGACACGGCCGAGCAGACCGCCGTCCGCGGCGCTCGGGTCGACCGAGACGCTTCGTGCGACCACGGCAAAGCTCTCGCCACGCGTCAGGCGGTCCAGCACGGCGATCGCCTCGTCGTTGGTCGACACGACGATCATGCGAAGAGTGAGCGCTTGCGGCTGGGGGTTCTGAGCAGACTGGGCAACAAGGCCCGCGCCGGCCAGCACGGCGATGAACAGGGCCCACGCCACACGGCAGGAGGTCATCGTCGGGGGAGTGTACAACATGGTCGGTGGTCGTTCGTCATTGGTCCACTCGGCGATGGGCGGGTTGGCGGCAGGGCGGGGAGGGGTGGGCCTGTGCGCGGGCCGATAGACCACGGGTGGAAACCGGGGACGGGCGCGGTGCGTCAAAAGGGCGCTCGGCGTAAGATTTACGTTCCCGCCGCTCCGACCTGATTTCGACCTCGACCAGGAGATATCTGATGCACCGCACAGCTCTCGTTGCCGTCTTTGCCCTGTGGGCTGCTGCCCAGGCGTCGACCGCATCGGCCCAGGTGGCCGACCCGCGTCCGCCGAACGCCCCCACCCAGAAGCCGGCGTTGGCCGGGCAGACCGACGCACCCGAGAGGAAGCTCGGCGTGGCATTCGACATCGTGCCGCTCAGCGAGAGCCTCAGGAATCCGTGGGGCATGACCTTCCTTCCGAATGGGAAGATCCTGGTCACCGAGAAAGTGGGCTTCCTGCGCCTGGTGAATGCCGACGGTACCCTGACGCCGCAGGTGATTGGCGGACTGCCGGCGGTGGACAACCGCGGACAGGGTGGCCTGCTCGATGTCGCGCTCGACCCGAACTACGCCACGAACAACCTGATCTACTGGAGCTACTCGGAACCGCGCGAGAACGGCACGAACAACACGGCGGTGGCGCGCGGCAGGCTCGTCGAAGGACCGCCGACCCGCGTCGAAAACGTGCAGGTCATCTATCACCAGGGTCCGTCGCTGAGCTCGACAGCGCATTACGGCTCGCGCCTCAATTTCCTCAAGGACGGCACGCTGCTCATCACGCACGGCGAGCGGTCGATCACGGAAGGACGCATGCAGGCGCAGCGCATGGACGGCCTGCTCGGCAAGGTGGCGCGAATCAACGCGGACGGCTCGATCCCGAAGGACAACCCGTTCGTCGGCCGCGCCGATACGCGCGAGGAGATCTTCAGCATCGGACACCGCAACATCCAGTCGGCCATCATCCACCCCGTCACCGGCGAGTTGTGGGAAGTGGAACACGGCACGCGCGGCGGCGACGAGCTGAACATCGTGCGCAAGGGCAAGGACTACGGCTGGCCGACGGTGGCGTACGGCATCGAGTACGCCGGTCCGCCGATCACCGGCGGCATTACACAGAAGGAAGGCACAGAGCAGCCGCTCTACTACTGGGACCCCGTCATCGGCCCGAGCGGCATGACCTTCTACACCGGCGACCTCTTTCCAGCCTGGAAGGGCAGCCTGTTCATTGGTGGCCACCAGACGAACGACCTCGTGCGCCTCTCGCTCGACGGCGAGAAGGTGACCGGCGAAGAGCGCCTGCTCACCAATCGGACACCGCGGCTGCGCGTCCGCGACGTGCGCCAGGGCCCGGACGGTGCGCTGTACCTGCTCATCGACGAGCCGCTGACGGGCAAGCTGCTGAAGCTGGTGCCGAAGAAGTAGCGACGACAGCCTGATTTAGAACGCCTTCTTCGCCACCTCGTCCGAGTCGCGAGCGGGCGGCAGGGTTTCGCCAGCGGCCTGGCGCCTCCCGACCTCGGTCTGCAACCGCGCGATATCATCCTCGCGTTTCTCGAGTTTCGCGTCGGTCAGGTCGCGCAGAAGCTGCTCGAGCGGTGCATCGGTCATCGACGACTCGTTGGTGTTCATATGGAGGCCTGAAGCAACCCCCGCGCCAGCCTGCTACGGCAGACGAGACCCGCGAAGCAACAATTGAGTCGCGCCGGAGGCCGGCGTGGAGCTTGCGTGCAGTTCGGTCGCATGGAACCCAAGGGCTCTCCTTCACGCGACCATTTCGCCTCGTTGTCGTCCGGCACGCCAAAGGACCCGCCCGGTCTCCACACGGTGGTGACGCGCGACCATGCGGTCATCCGGCAATGGGCAGCGCAGCATGGAGCGGAGCCGGCCACCGGCGAGCGGAGCGGAGCCGGACCCGTGGTGCGCAGCATCAATGACAGCGGCGCCGGCATCCGTTTCAACTTCCCCGGCTTCGCGCCGTTTATGCCGATGGCCTGGGACGATTGGTTCGAGAACTTCGAGGCACACCACCTGTCCTTTGTCTTCGAAGAGGAGGATCGCGAGCAGGTGGCCGCACGCGCCCGCCAACGGTGGGAAGCGCGTGGCGGTGGCGGCGATCCGCAGGACGACTGGTTCCAGGCCGAGGCCGAACTGCAGCTCGAGGCCGGAGGGCAGAGTCCGGTGCGCTACCGCTTGATCAAGACGCCGGAGGCCTGACGAAGGCGGCGAGCCGCTCGTGCACGAGTGGCTATCGCTCCAGCACACACCGGAGCCGGCGCGGTCCAATGCCATCGAGGCGAGTCCGTTCGAGTTCCGGCACAATGACCCGCACCACACGGAAGTCGACGCAGCCCGCGTCCGACACATCGGCCGCATACACATGGCGGATGCCCGCCGATCGCAGCGTCTCGAGGAGCACAGCGCGGTCTTGATCGATGTAGTCATGGAACCGCGACGGCAGCGATGCGAAGGGCACTTCGCGCCGGCGCGTGGAGAATCGTCAGCGCTCATCGTCCGCGTCGCGACGTTCGATGTGCCGTCGCGCCTGGCGCGGCGGTGGTGCTCGCCGGCCGCGGCGCCGTGCACCAGTGGGAGCCGCTTGGCGCCGAAGAGCGCCGCACGCTCGTCGGATCGGCTTCACCCCCGCGATCGCCGCTGCGACGTAACCTCCGCGTCACCGCCGCATGTCAACTCTCCGACAGGCGATGGAACAGCCACGCCTTGGCAGTGGCCCACTCGCGTTCGACAGTGGCGGCGGAGATGCCGAGCGCCGTGGCGATCTCCGCAATTGTCAGACCTGCGAAATATTTCAACTCGACGACCTCGTGCTGACGCGCATCAAGCGATGCCAGCTCGGTAAGCGCGTCGTCGAGGGCGAGGAGGTCGAGCGCGGGTGCGCTGTGTGTCGCAGCCGCGTGCTCCAGGCCCACAATCGTATAGTCGCCGCCGCGCTTGTCTGCACGCTTGCGGCGGGCGTGATCGACGAGGATCTGCCGCATCAACCGTCCCGCGAGCGCCAGAAAGTGGGCGCGACCTTCGACCGTCATCCGATCGACACGCACCAGCCGCAGATACACCTCGTGAACCAGCGCGGTGGCCTGCAGCGTGTGGTTCAGCTGCTCTCGATGGAGGTGCGCCTGGGCGACTCGACGAAGCTCGGCGTACACAATGGGAACGATGCGCTCGAGGGAGCCCGCGTTCCCCCGGTCGGGATCGAGCAGATGGTCGGTGACGTCGCGATCCGTGGTCATCGCCGTCGCAATCATAGCCGGGCAGGCACCACCGTAGAAGTGCACTAGAATCGCACGTCGTGAGCAATGACGCCGCCGCCTGGCCGCGCGTAAAGAGCATCCTCGGTGATGCCATCGCCCTGCCAGCGGACGAACGTGATGCGTTCCTCGAGAACGCGTGCGCAGGTGACAGCCACCTGCGCCACCAGGTTGAAAAGCTCCTGGCCGCACACGAGCAGGCCGACGCGTTCCTCGAGGCTCCGCCGGAAGTGCCCTCCGCTATTCATCATCGTTCGCTGGCAGGACAGCGACTGGGCCCTTACGAATTCATGGTACGCATTGGCGTTGGGGGCATGGGCGAGGTCTACAAGGCTCGAGACCTTCGGCTGAACCGCACCGTGGCCATCAAGGTGCTGCCGCCGCACCTTGCCAGTGACAGTCTGGCGTCCGAACGCTTTGAGCTGGAGGCACGCGCGGTCGCCGCGCTCAATCACCCGCACATCTGCACGCTGCACGACGTGGGGCGTGAAAACGGGATCGCGTTCCTGGTGATGGAGTATCTCGACGGCGAGACACTGGCAAGGCGCCTGGAACGGGAACCTCTGGAACCCGACCAGGCTCTCGACTGTTCGATCCAGATTGTCTCGGCGCTCGATCGCGTGCACCGTGCCGGGCTGGTGCATCGCGACGTGAAGCCAGGCAACATCATGCTGACAAAAGGCACGGCTGGCTCGAACTCGCGCGTGCAGGTCAAGGTGCTCGACTTCGGCATCTCGAAGGCTCCGGCCTCCGTTGTCTCGCCGGCGGATGAAACAAAGCCGATGGCGGTGAACCTGACAGGTGCAGGCACGGTGCTTGGGACAGTACGCTACATGGCGCCCGAGCAGTTCGAAGGAATGCCGGCCGATGCGCGCAGCGATATCTTCGCGTTCGGCTGCGTGCTCTACGAAATGCTCGTCGGAACACCCGCATTCGACGCTTCCGACAGTGTCGCGCTCATGGCCGCGATTCGTGATCAGGAGCCGCGGGGGTCAGCGCGGCTCACTCCTGCTCTGGCGCGGGTGATTCGCACGTGTCTGGCCAAGGTTCCTGACGATCGGTGGCAGACAGCACGCGACCTGCTGCGCGAACTGCAGTGGATTCAGGAAGGCACACGCGAGGCACCGGCGAAGGAGCCCTCAGCGGCTCGCTGGACCACGGCAATCGTAGCGGGCAGCGCAGCACTCGCGGTCGCGGTCACCGCCGGGCTGTGGAGCCTGTCGGCGACTCGAACGGCGCCCGGGGCGATCAACACGGCTCGATTCGAGATCTCCTCGCCCTCCACCACCGATCCGATGTCGTTCGCGCTGTCGGCCGATGGTCGTTTCCTGGTGTTCGTGGCCACAAAAGACGGTGCCGCAAAGCTGTGGCTCCGTCCGCTCAATCAGGTGAACGCGCAGGCGATCGACGGCACCGAGAATGCGAGCTTCCCGTTCTGGGCGCCTGACGGCCAGGCCATCGGCTTCTTCGCCGGCGGCAAGCTCCGGCGGATTGATCCTGGTGGCGGACCCGTTCGTGAACTGGCCGATGCCCCGAACGGTCGTGGCGGCTCGTGGAGCGCGGGCGGGGTCATCCTCTTTGCGCCGTCGACCGCCGGCCCTCTGATGCGCGTGCCCGCGGCTGGCGGTGCGCCCCAGCAGGCGATTCCACTCGGCGCCGGGCAGAACAGCCATCGCTGGCCGCAGTTCCTGCCGGACGGGAGGCGCTTTGTTTTTCTGTCGACGCAGGGACAGGCGGGCACGGGGGGCGTTTTCCTTGCCTCACTCGACGGCGCCGAGCCCCGGCGTCTGCTCGAGGACGATTCTCCCGCGACATTCGTCAAACCCGACCGGCTGCTGCTGGTACGCCAGGGCGCGCTGATTTCCGTCGCTCTGGATGCCGACCGTCTTGCCGTCGTGGACGATCCTGTCGTCGTCGTCCGTCCGGTGGGCTTCGACACACAGCTCGTACGTGCCGCATTCACAGTGTCAGAGTCGGGTGTCCTCGCGCATCGCTCGGCGATTGCTGCCCGCAGGCAGCTCGTGTGGGTGGATCGTAGCGGTCGCGAAGTGGGCACAGTCGGCCCGCCTGATGACGACGCGCTGGCTGCGCCGGAGCTATCGCGGGACGGCCGGCGCGTAGCGGTATTTCGCACCGTTGAGGGCAACGCCGATGTCTGGTCGATCCCGACCGGAGGAGGGGTGCCGAGCCGCATCACCTTCGCTCCACAGCTGGATGCATTCGCGATTTGGTCGCACGACGGACTGCGACTGCTCTTTACCGGTGTGCGTGATGCCTATCACCTTCTCGAGCGGATGCCGTCAGGAGAGGAGCGCCGGATCTTCCCGAGGTCAGAGCTGAGGATTGCCAACGACATTTCTCCCGATGGGCGTTTCCTGCTGTACGCGGCCCAGGTGCCCGCCTCTGGAGTCGACCTCTGGACTGTGCCGCTGGCATCGAGCTCCGAGGCAACGCCTCGCCCGATCGCGCAGATGCCGTTCGACGAGATGGCCGGACAGTTTTCTCCGGACGGCGGCTGGATTGCGTATCAGTCGAACGCCACGGGACGCCTGGAGATCTACCTCCGCCCGTTCCCTGGACCCGGAGACGCCCAGCAGGTCTCCCTCGGGGGTGGCAGCCAGCCGCGCTGGTCGCGTGACGCACGCGAGCTTTTTTATGTCGCGACGGACGGGAAGCTGATGGTCGTGTCGATCGCGTTCGATTCTGCTGCCCACACCTTCGAGGCGTCAACGCCCCGTCCTTTGTTCCAGACCCACCTCGCCAGCGGCGCCAACATTCCCCCGGCCGTCGCCTCCAAAGCCCAATACGTTGTCGCGCCCGATGGTCGCTTTCTGATGAACGTTCAGGTAGAGGGAGCTCCGGCGCCTCCAATTGCAGTCGCGCTCGACTGGCGCGCCGGAGTCCAGTAGGGCGGCGGTCAGCGGGCCACAGTCGGCTCGAAGACGACAATCTCCGTCTGCGCCTTCCCGAGCGACCGCAGCCTCAGGCCCTTCGCGGCCGGCGTCAGAACAATCAGGCTCTTCTTTCCGACCTCGCGACGCGTGGCGCCAGCGAGCGATTCGAGGGAGCCGTCGAGAACGTACACGAAGCGCTCGCCGGTGGAGGGCTGTGCCGACATGTCGACCGAGGCTCCGGCGGCCGAGAGGTCCCAGAAGGTGGCGCGAATGGTCTTGCCGCTGAACACCTTCATTCGCGAGCCGTCAGGCTGTGCTGACCATCCCCCGGACGACAATCCGAAATCGAGCGTGACCGGCTGATCCGCTGGAGCGGTGGCGGGCTGCGGACTCTGAGGCTGCGGCGGAACTGGGGAGTGCGGTGGCAGCCACTCGGGGCGACGGACCGGCTGGAACTCTACCATCATGACCGTCTGGCCGCTGTCGTTGCTCATGGCATGCGGCACGTTCGACGGCGGCAGGCCGACACCGTGCGGTCCGATGCGGTGGACGATGCCCGCGATCGAGTAGTCGAGCGCCCCCTCCACGCCCAGGGTGAACTGCTCCTGGTTGTGGTGGTGAGGAGTCTGGTGATAACCGGTCGGTACCGAGCCGTAGGCGAAGCTGTTCGAGTCGGTCACCACCGCCCACATCTCTGGAAACGGCCCGTAGGGAAAGCCCGGCATCTTCGTGAAGTCGTAGTAGGTGACCGCCTCTTGCTGGGCCCCGATGGGGGCGGGCTGAATGGCCAGCAACCCGGCAGCAATGGCGGCGGCAAGTACGCGTCTGATCATGAGCACATTCTCCATGTTTGGCGTCGCCTGACGACGCTCTTCAGACCTAATAGCGCAAACGATAAACGAAGTCCCTCACGTCTCAAATAATGATGAGGCTGTGCACTCGGCGAGGAGACGACCTAATGTCGCAACCACTCATGGTGCTCGCAACGCTCCTGCAGGCTGCGGCGATGGTGTACGACGTAATGCTCATCGGGGCGAGGCGGGGAGGAGGACGAGCCTGGTTGTTCCTCCTCGGAGCCATGGCGTCCATGCTCGCGTGGCGCATCTTCGTGATGACCGGAAGGCAGCCGCCGCCCGGGTTCGACGCCGCCATCCTGCTCGATGCCACCCGCATCCAGGCAGGCGCTCTCCACCGAGCGCAACCCGGCCGCCAGCGTTACCGGCGACGCCGGACGACTTCAGCAGATGGCGAGCAACCTGCTGGTGAATGCAGTGAAGTTCACGCCACCAGGCGGGACGATCACGATGACCGTGGATGCGAGGGAGTCTGCGGCCATGCCTACGGTGCGTGACACGGGTGTCGGGATCGGACCCGAGTTCCTGCCGCACGTGTTCGCGCGCTTCAGGCAGGCGGACAGCAGCGTGGCCCGGCGGCACGGCGGCCTGGGTCTCGGCCTCTCCATCGTCATGAGCCTTGCGCGCCTGCATGGCGGCGACGTCGGGGCGGAGAGCCCTGGCCCCGACCAGGGCGCGACCTTCAGCATTACGCTGAAGCTGCTGAAGACGCTGGCGCTCCAGTGGCGACAGAGTTGGTGCAGAAGATGGGTGCCGTCGTGACGGTCCTCCCACCAGGCGAGACCCTGACGGCCGAGTTGAATGGACCTGCCGCACGTCCTGCTCGTCGACATCAGCATGCCCGGTGAAGACGGCTACTCGCTCATCCGCCGCATACGTCAGTTGCCGCCGGATGCGGGGGGCCGGATACCGGCGGTCTCACTCACAGCACACGCGCGGTCCCACCACCGACCGTGACCTTCATCGAGACATTGCGCTGAGCCGGGAGCCCCTGAGAACGGCCGTCGGCAGACCGTTCCGCCGAGAGAGTTCATCGGTTGCCCGAATGAGGCTGCAGCAGGGATACGTGAACGTGCGGCAGAACGTGCGCTCGGGCGTAGTAGTTCAGTCCCCGTATCACCTGGTCCTTGCCCTGCAGGTCGTATATGCCATGTTGCTCACCGTCTGCGAGGAACGCTGACCAGAGCTTGGCACCGACTTCAGCCGCCATCGCAGGGGTGAGGTCCCACACGTTCATGCGCTCCAGCTCGGCCACCCGGTAGCCCGTCAGTCCTGCAGCCGCGTCATTCACAACGAGATAGGCTCCGTCGTCGTCGGCGGCCAGCGCCGCCACGGTCAATGCATTCAGCCTGTTTCGCAGCGCGGTGAGCCCGCCCTCGGCTCCGTTGCGGAAGGCTTGCAGTTGCGTCTCAAGCGCGCAGAACTCAGCCCAGAGCCGCGCGGAACGATAACCAGAGGACATCTGGTGGCTGCAATGCAGGAACGAGACCGCCCCTTCGGCAATCCTTACCCTGAGGGTGAACAGGTCATCGCAAAAGAGATGACAACGACGCAACATGCAGTCCCCGGCATCGCGGCCAGCCCCTAAGCAGGCCGTGGTTTCGCAACAGCAGCCGGACCACATGTTGACGTTTTTGCGCGCGCTGACGCGCTGCTCCCGTGGGGCGTCGCTCGGGAGCAGCTATCGCTCGCGGACCCTTTGCGTGTGCAGGGCCCCGCTTACCATCGCTGCCTCGCACCCCATCGGGCGGTGCTTTCCCGGAGCGGCCGGAGTCGACGGAGCGAGGACAAACAGTCAGCATTTCTCCTCCTCGAACTCCGCGTCATTGTGGAGCCCGTGGCCACCGCGCCACAACGCGCGGATCAGTCCGGAGGGTGGAACGCCCAGCTCCGCCCTGTTGACCGCGAAGCCCTATTGCTCGACTGTCTTTGAACGATGCCGCCATATTGTTGTGCTACGATTTCGACTCTCCGAAACGGCAAGTCTTTACCGAGGTGTTGTGTGTCTTCATCAGGCGAAGGCGCGTCGCCCTGATGTGGCGCTCATAAACCTGTTCATCCCCATCATCGACGAGATCACGGCCGTGCCGGCGTTGAAGGCAGATGATGACTGATTCGAAGCCCGTGTCCGAACGCAAACAGACCGACCGAAGCCTCCGGCTCGAGCGGGAAGACTCGGACACCGCTCTTGACCAGCTCGCCGCGATTGCTGCGACCGCCGACGAGGTCATCGTTCGCGCGCGAGAGCGGGCAGATGCCTTACTCGCCACGACTCGGGCGACGAGCGACCAGGCATCCTCCACGGAGCCCTCAGACGCGCTCAGGCAGTCGCGCGCCTCGGAAGACCGCATTCTCAAAAATGAACGACTGACCTCCGACCGGGTCTTGCGCGGCGAACGAGCCGAGCACGCCGAACTCCTGTCGCACGGGCGCAGCAACACCGACAAGGACCTCGCCAGGGAACGCGACAGGGCAGACGTCGCGCTCGCCAAACGCGACGACCTCATGGGCATCGTCAGCCACGATTTGCTCAACCTGATCAACGCTGTGGTCGGATCGTCGGCGCTCATCGAGCATGAGGTCGCTGCTGGGCGACCCGTGGAGCGGGTGCTCACACACGCTGGGCGCATCCGACGTGCCGGCTCGGGGATGCGTCGTCTGGTCGGTGATCTCGTGGATGTGGCGAGTATTGAAGCTGGGATGCTCGTCGTGACGCGCGTCGCAAGCGACCCGGCGCAGGTCGTGACCGAGGCGGTCGACATCCTGCACTCCCAGGAGCCGGTAAGTGCCCGGTGGGTCAGCGCCGAGATCGTCCAGCCCCTGCCCACAGCGTTGTTTGATCCGGCGCGGGTGCTACAAGTGCTCGGAAACCTGCTGAGTAACGCGGCCAAGTTTTCGACGTCTGACGGTTCCATCGTGGTACGTGTGGAACGGCTCGGCGACGACATCGTCTTCTCCGTCGGCGACAGCGGCGACGGAATCCCGGCCGATAAGCTGAATGCCGTCTTCGAGCGGTTCGTTCAACTCACGCCCAACCATCGCCCTGGCAGTGCCGGCCTGGGTTTGTACATTTCCAAGTGCATCGTCGAAGCACATGACGGGCGCATCTGGGCTGAAAGCCGTCCCGGTGGCGGAAGCACGTTTTACTTCTCACTCCCGCTTCGGCGTCTCGAACAAAACGACCAGGCTGTTAAGTGCGCTCAGCGATGAGAGACGGACGTCGGCCGCCGTGGCCCTCCCGAGAGCAGCATTTTCTTCCCGACGACGGTGAAGTGAACGTTCCCTCGACGTTGAGCGTGACCTGCTCCTGATCGTGATGGGTGGGCGTCCGACCGCTCCGCCATCCATCCAGGAACTCGCGGTCGGCGACCTGTCGGATGAGGCGGTGATCGTGACGGACCCCGCAGGCCGGATCACCTCATGGAATACAGGGGCCGAACGTCTCTACAGGATTGCGGCGGACGCGGCCGTCGGCTGCTCCATCCTGATTACGTATCCGGCTGTCGCGGCCCAGGATGAAGAGCGGCTGCGCGAGCTCCTGGTAGGGGGCGGGTTTGTGCGCGGTTTCCCGACGCGAGCGAAACGGCGGGATGGGCAGGACGCGCCCGTCTTCGTGTCGGCACGCTTACTGATGTCGGGCACCGACGTGCTTGGGACGCTTCGGTTCGTGGCGCGGAACGTCGGGGAATCCGATCGCGGTGCTCGGTGGAGCCTGTCTGCCATCATCGAGAGCAGCGATGATGCGATTGCGAGCAAGACATGGATGGGATCGTCATGTCCTGGAATCCCGCCGCCGAACGGATGTTCGGTTACACGGCGGCGGAGATGCTTGGGCAGTCCATTCGTCGCATCATGCCTCCTGAGCGGCAAGCGGAAGAGGACTTCGTGCTGGCGCAGGTGCGGGCGGGCCACGAGGTCCAGCACTTTGACACGGTGCGACAACGCCGTGACGGCTCCCAAGTAGCGATCTCGCTCACGCTGTCGCCGATCCGCGACGATGACGGGCGAATCATTGGCGCCTCGAAGATCGCCCGCGACATCTCGGATCGACAGCGCATTGAGGCAGAACGCATGGCCTTGCTGCGGGCATCCGAAGAGAACGCCGCCGCCATGCGCCGGCTCAATACGGTGGGAACCACGGTGGCGTCCACGCTGGATCGGGCGGCAGTGCTGCAAGCCGTTTCTGATGCGGCAACCGAGCTGACTGGTGCTCAGTTCGGGGCTTACCTCCATAACAGCACCGACAACGGCGGAGAAAGCTATCAGCGATTCACGCTCTCCGGGGTCAGCCGCGCCGCCTTCGCGGGCCTCCCGTTGCCGATAAACACCGCCGTGTTTGGGCCGTCGTTTGGGGGTCAACGCATCGTGCGCAGCAGCGACATCACCCGAGAGGCGGCGTATGTGCTGTGAAGCGGTGCGAGTCGTCGGAGACGGCGAACAGCTTCGTCAGGTTGTGTGGAACCTGATGTCGAACAGCGTGAAGTTCACGCCTTCGGGTGGTCGTATCCAGGTGGACGTCTTCGCCCGTGACCACCAGGCGCACATCACCGTGACTGATACGGGGATGGGCATTGCGCCAGCCTTCCTGCCCCATGTGTTCGAGCGGTTCCGGCAAGCGGAGGCAGGTTATGAGACGAGCGGCGGCTTGGGTCTCGGCTTGAACATTTCACGGCACCTCGTGCAGGCACACGGCGGGGACATCACCGTGAGCAGCGAGGGCGAGGGACACTGCACCACCTTTCACGTCGTGCTGCCCATGAGAGTGGATGACGAGCCGAGATCGACTCTCCCGCCCGAAACTGACAGTCCCACATAGCCGCCCCTCGCAGGCGGGCCCCGCCCATAGCCCCACGACGGTTCAACTCGGCCAGCGGCCACTGCTGAAGGAGCGCTTGCTTGCTTCGCCTTCTGTCGCGGTGATGTTTCTGGAGAGTGACGTTCTCGAGAATCAAGAACGTGTGGTGCGCCCTGCACGACTCGAACGTGCGACCTCCTGGTTCGTAGCCAGACGCTCTATCCAACTGAGCTAAGGGCGCGTAGGGGCTTGCTTGTGTACGCCGGGCAATTCCTCACCCAAACGTCCCGCCAGTGTAGCCCAACACCCGGCGCTGCTGCAATCACGGCGGTGTGCGCACCGGCGGCGCCGAGCGGATGATGACCAGACGCTCGGAGAAGAGCTGCGTGTCCTCCAACAGGAGCTGCAGACGTCGCTGGAGCTCGCGCCCCGACGGCACGTCGTGCGGATCGAGCCGGGTCGCCGTAGCCCCGCGTCCGGCCAGCCACGAGAACACGAGCGGCGCCAGGCCGGGCATGGCGCGGGCATCCTGCGCCGTCGCCGCAGGCGGCTCGCCGGCGAAGAACCGCCGCAGGGCCGCGACGCGCGCCGCTAGCCCCTTCCCCTCGCGCGACGCGCGTTGCAGCAGCACCGGGCCTTCCACGCGTAGCGGCGAGCAGTTCCACCGCGCCCTCGACGGCGGACGGCAGGACGAGCAGCGTGTCGCGAAGCAGCGCGGCGGGAATGGCGCGGCGATCGAGGGCCGGCACACTGACCTGTACGTTGGCGAGCGGCGCCAACGCGCCGATCCACTCGGCTTCGAGCAGCAGGGCCTCGATCTCGGAGCCGACCTCGTGCCACTCGACTGATGCGGCGCGCGCGAACTCGGGCTTCAGGTGACGCCAGCGTCGCGCCGCGAAGTGCGTCTGCAAGCGCCGGCGGATATGGTTCGCCTTCCCTACATAGAGCGCACGTCCGCTCGCGTCCCGCAGCACATACACCCCGGGCACCGGCGGTGCGGCGGCACAGAGACGTGCCCCCGTAGCCAGCCAGGCCTCACGGCGATCCTCCACCACCAGTGCCTGGTCGACGAGGCGCTTCGCCAGCGCGGGCGGCGCGTTGCGAATGCCGAGCACCTCCGCCGCGAGCACGGCGTAATCGGGCGCGGCGCCCATCGCCGCCATGCGCTCCAGCAACCTGTCTCTCAACAGCATGCGACACCATCGTACCCGTCCGGCGCAGCTGAAGGTGCGCGGCTACGTCCTGCCTGACCTGCCCCTGCCGCCTCCCCCTGTACAATCGCCGTCATGCGAGCCGACCTCGAGCACAAGCAGCACGCGCCGCGCATCGTCCGCTGTGTCGTCGTCACAGTGAGCGATACGCGGACGGAAGCGACAGACACCGGCGGACGCGCGGTTGCCGATCTGCTGACAGCGGCCGGTCACGTCGTGCACCGCCGAGCACTGGTGAAAGACGACGCCCAGCAGGTGCGCGCTGTAGTCGAGGCGCAGCTCGCCGATGCGGACGTGGACGTGGTGATCACCACCGGAGGCACCGGCATCACCTCGCGCGATACCACCTACGAAGCCGTCGATGCGCTCATCGAGAAACGGCTCGACGGTTTCGGCGAGCTCTTCCGCATGCTGAGTTACGACCAGGTTGGAGCGGCCGCGATGATGAGCCGCGCCACCGCCGGTCTGGCGCGCGGCCACATCGTGATCGCACTGCCAGGCTCGGAAGCGGCGGTGCGGCTCGCCATGGAGAAGCTCGTGCTGCCGGAGCTGGGCCACATGGTGCAGCAGGCACGAAAATAGTCGTCCAACGACACAATCAACTCCAACAACCGACGACCAACGACTATCCCATGCGCCCATTCACCAGCACCATCACGATCGAAGAGGCACGCGAACGGCTGCGCACCGGTGTGCGCCCGATCGTGCGGACCGAGGAAGTACCCCTCGCTGCTGCCGCTGGTCGGGTCGCTGCCGCCGATCTCGCGTCGACGCTGTTCGTGCCGCCATTTTCGCGTTCGGCGATGGACGGCTATGCGGTAGTGGCCGAGGACACACGCGGTGCTTCTCGCGAACACCCGGCGCGGCTCCGCATCGTCGAACGCGTCTACACCGGCGCCACGCCCCTGCGCGGCGTCACGGCGGGCGCATGCGCCGAGATTGCCACCGGCGCCCCCCTACCCGAAGGCGCGAATGCGGTGGTGATGGTCGAGGAGACGACGCGCGCCGACGACGATCACGTGGCGATCTGCGCCGAGGCGCGGCCGGGCCAGAACATCGGGCGCAAGGGCGCCGACATCTCCCCCGGCGATCTGGTGGTGCGGCGCGGCGATCTGCTGAACCCGAGCCGGCTCGGTGCGCTGGCCGCCGTCGGTTGCTCACGCAGTCGAGGTGTTCGCCCGGCCGCTCGTCGCCATCCTCTCGACCGGCAATGAAGTGATCGAGCCGGGCACGCCGCTGCGTCCCGGACAGATCTACGACGTCAATCGCTTCACACTGGCGGCGGTCGTCGAGGCGCAAGGCGGCATCGCCGAGATGCACACGCCCGCACGTGACACGCTCGAGGCGTTGAACGACGCGCTCGACGCCTGCGCCCAGGCCGACGTCATCATCTTCTCGGGGGGCAGTTCGGTGGGAGACCGCGACCTGCTCGTCGACCTGGTGGCCGCACGCGGCGAGATGATTTTCCACGGCGTCGCCGTGCGCCCCGGCAAGCCGACCATGTTCGCGCGCATCGGCGATGTCCCCTTCTTCGGCATGCCAGGCAACCCGACCTCGTGCCTGTCGAACGCCTACATCCTGCTGGTGCCCTTCCTGCGCGCCACGGCACGGCTGCCGCTCTATGCACCGCGCACAGTGGCCGCAACGCTCGGCCGCGCCATCGTCTCGCCAGCCGAACCGCCACCAGTTCTACACGGTGAAGCTGCACGGCACCGTCGCGCTGCCGGCCTTCAAGGGTTCCGGCGACATCACCAGCCTGTCGCAGGCGGACGGCTACATCGAAATTCCGGCCAGCGAGCACACGGTAGAAGAGGGTTCGGCGGTGGAAGTCACGCTGTTCTAGCGTGTCCTGCCCACCTCATTCCTACTTTACGAGCGCGTCCCACTGCGCAGCCAGCTGCTCGGTGATCGGCTGGATGTCCTCGCGCAGGATGAAGCGCTGCTCCGCCAGCGCCGTGGCGGCACGCTGCACGCGGGCCACGTAGTCGGCTCGGCCGGTGTAGCGCTCGGCGATCGACGGCCGCGGATCCTTCGTCCGTTCGCGGTCGGCCTTTGTCTTCGCAAACGGCACGAACGACCCTGACATCGCGATGAGCGTCGTCGGAGCGCCGATCTTCGCGCTGCGGAAATTCCAGCCGGTGAGCGTGCCGAGCGGCACCGACACGATCGGCAGCCTGATGCCGGCAACCTCGTTCCCGTCCGCATCCACCTTCGGCAGCAGGAACGGCAGGACCGCGAACGGCGCCGGCACGTCGACACGATAGCCACCGGGCACGAACGTCGGCTGCGTCACACCAGGCACGGCCGGGAAGCGGAAGTCGCGGTGCGCCACCAGCGTCCCGTCCTTCAGGTTCGGATGCGCGCTCGGCGGCGGCGCCACGCCCTGACGCGCCCATGCGTCCAGCGCTGCCATCAGTCCGCGCTGGGCCCAGCGATAGTCGTTGGTGTTCTCGCCGAACTGCCCACCATTGTCGGCAGCAGGAAACGACCCGGCTCCATGCTTCGTTCCCGCCAGTTGGTACTGCCGCACGTTGGGGGCATCGCCGAGGTCAGCCGAGCCGTCCATCGCAGTGTGGCGCATCGCGGCGACGCGGCCGCGGTCCCAGTATTCCGACGAGGAGTCGACGAGAAACAGCTTCGGTTCCATGCCGGCCGGAATGCGTGCCCCAAGTCCGTCCTCCCGACCAGTCACCGGGTCGACCGTGGTCGAGTAGAGGAACGGGAACTTCGTCTGCGTGAACGGGCCGAGCTCATTCGGCTGGGCGAAGCGCTCGTTGAAGCTGCCGAAACCGACGGCGCCGGTCTGGATGAACGCCGCGTCGAACACCTTGCGTCCGGCCTCGTCGATGGTGAACCCTTCGTGAATCATCTGCCGGATCAGTCGGCCGGTCTGCGATGCGCCGTACAGGTAAGCCAGGGTGCCGGACGCGGGCTGGTTGGTGCCGTAGCGGAAGGCGGACGCCGCATCGCGAATCGCCGCCATGCCGAGCCCGGCCACTGGCGGACCCTGTGTTTCGTACGCGAGTTCGTAGGTGAAGCCAGGCTCGAATCCGCCCTTCAGCGCGACGGACGCGGGGTCGGCCACGGTCGCGCCGTTGACGACCCGCGCGAACTGCCAGTCGTCCCGCGCGATGAGGCGCGGCGGCGCGAAGATTCCTTCACGCACGGTCAGCCGGTAGCTGCGGTCCTGCGGATTCACCGGTAGGTAGGTAGCCGTGTTGTAGCCGCCGCCGTGAATGACGGAGGCCACCGGCGCATCGGGAATAAACGGCATCCGCACCCACCCCTTGATGGGCGCGCCATTCCCGGTGGCGCTCGGCGCGGTGAACCCCACCAGCGTCTTCCCCACCGCGATGTCGAACTGCCAGCCGACGAACACCAGCGTGTAGCCCTGCTTCAGCAGCCAGGCGTCGCCGAATTCACTCTCGGTGGTGAAGTCGGTGGCGCGCGTGCCGCGGCTGAACACGCTCAGCAGGCTCTTGTTGCCGCGATTAACGACGTCGAAGAAGAGGACGCCGTTGCCTCGCGCCCGATCTTTCGGCCGGATGATGAACAGGTCCGACGAGAACTCGACCCGCCCCTGGGCGTTCTTCGGCGCCTTGTCGAGGTCGACGATGACGCGGTTCCCCGGGTTGGCCGGATCGACGGCGAAGAAGATCGTGCCCTTCAGCAGCTCGTAGGAGCCGGCGCTCCCGAAGGCGCGACCGCCGAGCGCATCGGTGGTGCTCCGGATCTCTACGCGTGTCACCTCCGCCTGCGCACTCGCGGCGGCGGCAAGGACAGACAGCACGATCAGGGCAAGGCGAGCGACGCGCGGCGCAAGTGTCATGGCAGCTCCTCTGCGGCGCGTAGTATACGCGCGCCGGTACAATAGTCGCTTGGGTCACGCACTCGGCATCGACTTCGGCACCACCAACTCCGCGGTAGCACGCATCGACGACACCAACTCTCCCCGCCTGGCACGGTTCGCAACACCCGGCGGCCCGAGCGACACGTTCCGATCCATCCTCTATTTCGACCCGAAGCCGGCACGTGGCGCCGAGTCGGTCTTCGCCGGACCGCAAGCCGTGCACCAGTACCGGCACGCCCTGCACAAGGGGCGCTTCCTGCAATCGCTGAAGGCCTACCTCGGGGATGCGAGCTTCACCGGGACGAACATCGGCGGCAGGCACCGCACGCTGCCGCAGCTCATCGCGCTCATCGTCCAGCGCCTGCTGCGCGCTGCCGAAGCCGACCTCGGCCCGCTACCCACCCGGGTCGTCGTCGGCCGTCCAGTGCACTTCACCGTGGCGCGCAACGCCGCGCACGACGACCTGGCGCTGACGCGCATGCGCGAAGCGCTCGCGCTGGCCGGCATCCCCGATCCGGTGTTCGAGTTCGAGCCGGTCGCCGCCGCCTACGCCTACCAGCAGCGGCTGACACAGCCGGCGACGGTGCTCATCGGCGACTTCGGCGGTGGCACCAGCGACTTCTCGCTCCTCGCGCTGCAGCCGCCCTCGGGGACTGCCGGGGCGGGCGTCCGCATCCTCGGCAACGACGGCGTGGCCATCGCGGGCGACGCGTTCGACCGAGCCATCGTGAAGCATGCGGTCACGCCGCAACTCGGCCGCGGTTCGGACTACCTGTCGCCGCCGGACAAGGTGCTGCCGATGCCAGAGTGGGTCTACTCGAAGCTGGAACGCTGGCATCACCTGTCGTTCCTGAAGACCGGTCAAACACTGGAGATGCTGCGGCGCATCCAGAAGACGTCGACTGCGACGCGCGCCATCTCGGCGCTGCTGCACCTGATTGAGGACGACCTGGGCTACGAACTGCACGAACGGGTGAACACCACGAAGGTGACACTGTCGTCGGCACTCGAGGCCGAGCTGCGGTTCGATCTGGAGGGGCTCGAGATCCAGTGGCATGCGACGCGGGAACAGTTCGAGCACTGGCTGCGACTCGACCTGCACGCACTCGAGCGCTGCCTGCAACAGCTGCTGCAACGAAGCGGCGTCGACCCGGCGAGCATCGACACCGTCTTCCTCACCGGCGGCTCGTCGTTCGTGCCGGCCGTGCGCGCCATCTTCGAACGCCTGTTCCCCACGTCGCAGATCGCCGGCGGCCACGAGCTGACGTCGGTGGCGACGGGGCTCGCGCTGCGCGCGCAGCGCGAGTGAGAGTCGCCGGAGGCACGTCTCGGAGCGGGGTCGCTATAGTCCGTTCGCCTTCAGGAATTCCCGAATCTTCACGTAGGCTTCAGACCGCTCGTCCGGCTTGAAGTTCCCATGGCCGCCGCCAGGAATCGGAAACAGTTCCGAGGTCACGCCGGCCTTCTTCAGCGCGTCGTTCAGCCGCACGTTCTGTGAGAACGGCACGATCGGGTCGGCATCGCCCTGGATGGTCAGAATCGGCGGCAGGTCGCCGCGCACGTGGCTGAGGGGGGAGACGCTCTTTGCGACGGCGTCGCGGTTGGGCGGCGATCCGAGCCACTGCACGGCGTACGCCCGGGCATTCGGGCCGGCCAGCATGTCATTCAGGTCGGTGATGCCGTACCAGTTGATGATGGCGGCCACCCTGGGCACCGAGGTGTCGTTGCCGGTGAACCCGCCGGCAGCGCAGCGGCCCGTGAATCCGGCGGAGGCTGGAATCATGCCTGTGGTGAGCGCCAGGTGTCCGCCGGCCGACTCGCCGCTGAGGACGATGCGGGCCGGATCGATGTTGTAGTCTTTGGCCCGCGCCACCACGAACTTCAGCGCGCACTGCGCATCTTCCACCGCCGCTGGCGCGAGCGCGACGCGCGCCATCCGGTACTCGACGTTGATGACGTTCCAGCCCATCTCCAACCACGGCATCACCGACATGAAGGAACCTTCCTTCGTGCCGCCGATCCAGCCGCCGCCGTGGTAGAAGACCAGCGTCGGCTGCGGTGTCTGCACGTCACGGCGGCGATAGACATCGAGCTTCGCCTCGAAACCGTCGGCCGTCAGGTAGGTGACATTCGGCAGCACCTGATACTGGTTCTGCGCGTGCGTGGCCCACTCGGCCGTGGGCGAGGGCTGCGCCAAAACCGTGGCCAGATTGGCGGCGAACAGTCCGGTGGCGAGGACGGCGGTGAACAATCGTCTGGGCATCTGCGCATCTCCTGAAAACCGGTCGTGGAGACCGGCATGACTCGGTGCGCGCAGATTCTGTCACGGGCGGCAAGGCTGGACAACCCTGAGGTGTCCAGCCCTCGCCATCACGCGGCTGTGGCGGCGATGATTGCCTTGATGGCGTCCGAGTCCAGCGACTCGACGCTCAGCAGCTCCTCGGCCATCGCGTGCACCGAGCGCCGGTGCTTGCCGATGATCTGCCGCGCGGTCTCGTAGCCGCGCATCACGACCTCACGCACTTCCTCGTCGACGCGCTGCGCCGTCGCCTCGCTGATGCCGACGCCGCGGTCGGTCTCCCAGGGATTCCCAGGCGTGCGATAGGCCAGCGGGCCGAGCGCCGTCGACATGCCGAACTCGCACACCATGCGACGCGCGATGTCGGTCGCCCGCTCGATGTCGTTGCCGGCGCCGCTGGTCATCTGGCGCAGGAAGAGTTCCTCGGCCACGCGGCCGCCCATCAGGATGGCAATCTGCGCTTCGAGGAACTCGCGCGTGTGCGTATGCCGATCCCCTTCGGGGAGCTGCATCGTCACGCCGAGGGCACGGCCCCTCGGAATGATGGTCACCTTGTGCAGCGGATCAGCTGCGGGCAGCAGCGCCGCCACCACCGCGTGTCCCGACTCGTGATACGCGCAGGTGATGCGTTCGTGCTCGGTCATCTGCAGCGAGCGCCGCTCGACGCCCATCAGCACTTTGTCGCGCGCCTGGTCGAGGTCGCCGTCAGTAATCGTCGAACGCCCGCTGCGCACCGCGAACAGCGCTGCTTCGTTCATCAGGTTGGCGAGTTCAGCGCCGGAGAAGCCGGGGGTGCCGCGCGCAATCTGGTGCAGGTCGACGTCAACGGCCAGGGCCACCTTCCTGGCGTGGATGCGGAGGATCTGCTCGCGCCCCTTCACGTCGGGCGAGCCAACGTTCACCTGCCGATCGAACCGGCCCGGGCGCAATAGCGCCGGGTCGAGAATGTCCGGGCGGTTGGTGGCCGCCACAACCACGATGCCTGTGTTCTGCGCGAAACCGTCCATCTCGACGAGGAGCTGGTTCAACGTCTGTTCGCGCTCCTCGTGACTCAGCGAGTTGCTGCCGCGGCTGCGGCCGACCGCATCGAGTTCGTCGATGAAGATGATGCAGGCGGGGTGACGCCTCGCGTCCTTGAACAGCCGGCGGATGCGGGACGCACCGACGCCGGCATACATCTCGACGAAGTCCGAGCCGCTGGTGAAGAGGAACGGCACGCCGGCTTCGCCGGCGATCGAGCGCGCCAGCAGCGTCTTGCCGGTGCCGGGCGGCCCGACCAGCAGCACCCCTTTCGGGATGCGACCGCCGATGGCCGCGAACCGGCCTGGCTGCTTGAGGAAGTCGACGATCTCCTTCACTTCCTCCTTGGCCTCATCGACGCCAGCCACATCGTCGAACGTGATCGGCGACGCTTCGGGGTCGGCCTCGCGCGACTTGCCGTCGAGTGCCGGAATGCGCCCGGACGTGACGCGATACAGTGTCAGCCCGATCACGCCGACGAACATGACGCCGAGCGCCAGCGCACCGTAGTTGTATGCCGCTTCCGACCGCGAGCCCTGCACGTCGATGCGGACGCCGCGGCGCGCCAGGTCTGGAAGGAATGACGGATTGGCAGAGACGTAGTTGACGGGCGCCGTCGTGCGGAACAGGCGGCCGTCCGTTGTCTTCGCGTCGACGCGGTCGCCGACGATCACCAGCTCGGTGACCATGCCGCGATCGACCTCGCGCAGCAGGTCGGAGAAGACCATCGGCTGCGGATCGACGCCGGAACTGCGCCAGACGACGAATGCGGTGATGGCGACGAGAACGAGAGCGGCGGCCGCAAGCCACGGCGCGCGTGAACGGAACCACTGACGAGACACCACTGGATGCTCCTGAACGTCCGCGTCGCCGTGCCTTACAATCGACAGCGGTCGATCGAGACGACGCCGTGAGGACGACGGGTCGCTGGTTTCGGATGAAGTGGGAATCCCGCGTGGACGCCGCGGAACCGCACAAACAGTGTATCGGCCGCTCGACAGATTTGACAGCACAGCCGTTGACGGAAATCGACGTATCGTTGAGCCATACGGCTGCCACGAGGAGCGCGATATTGATGCGTATATCGAAGGGGCTGCGGCAGACAGGACTCATTCTCACCCTACTTGCCCGGGCTGCCGTCATGTCGGCGCAGCAGCCACAGCGGCCCGCACCTCCAGCGTTCGAGGAAGCAGTGGACGTGGTGGCCGCCACGCCGCTGCCGGGCGTCGAAATGCCAGTCGATCGAATTGCTGCGCCCGTGCAGTCGGCGACCTCGCAGGATCTCGAGGCGATCGGCGCGCTCGACCTGTCCGACTTCCTGAACCGTCGCGCCACGGGTGTGCATGTCAACGAGATCCAGGGCAACCCGTTCCAGGCCGACGTGAACTACCGCGGCTACACCGCGTCGCCGCTGCTCGGCACTCCTCAGGGATTGAGCGTGTACCTCGACGGCGTCCGCATGAACCAGCCGTTCGGCGAGGTGGTGAGCTGGGACCTGATCCCGCGGTTCGCCATCGCCTCGTCGAGCCTGATGCCTGGATCGAATCCGCTGTTCGGCCTCAACACGCTCGGCGGCGCCCTGGTCCTCCACACGAAGGACGGCCAGGCCAACAAGGGCACGACGGTGCAGGGGCTGTTCGGCAGCAACCTGCGACGCGCGGTCGAATTCGAACACGGCGGTGCGCGCGCCAGCGGCGGCCTCAACTGGTACATCGCGGGCAACCTGTTCGCGGAAGACGGCTGGCGCGACGACTCCGCGTCGGATGTGCGGCAGTTGTTCGGCAAGCTCGGATGGCAGGCCGGCCGAACGGGCCTCACGCTCACCGCGGCGCAGGCGGACAACGCACTGCATGGCAACGGACTCCAGGAACTGCGGCTGCTCGAGCGCGACTACCGCAGTGTCTACACCCGCCCGGACATCACCGACAACCGTTCCACGATGCTGAACCTGACGCTGCGCCGGGCGCATTCGGAGCGGCTCACGTTCTCGGGCAACGCGTACTATCGCAATATCCAGTCGAACACGCTGAACGGCGACCTGAACGAGGCGTCGCTCGACCAGGCGGTCTACCAGCCTGGTGCGGCGGAGCGCGCGGCGCTGCTTGCCGCCGGCTACACCAACGTGCCGGCGAGCGGGGCAACGGCGGCGAACACGCCGTTTCCGCTCTGGCGCTGCCTGGGCAACGTGCTGCTGAACGATGAACCAGGTGAGAAGTGCAACGGGCTCTTGAACACCAGCGAGGCGAGCCAGCACAACGCCGGGCTGTCTGGCCAGGCGATGTGGCAGTTGTCGCGCGGCGCCCTGAAGCAGCAGTTGACGATCGGCGGCGCGCTCGACGGCAGCAACCTCGGCTTCGCCCAGCAGACGGAGCTCGGTTACATGGCCGCAGACCGCGGCATCGTCGGGACGGGCGCGTTCGCGGATGGGGAAACGGCTGGCGACGTCGACGGCGAACCGTTCGACACACGGGTCAACCTCGACGGCAGGCAACGCACCTGGAGCGTGTTCGCGACGGACACGTTCAGCGTAGGCCGCGCCTGGCACCTCACCGCGTCGGGCCGCTACAACCGCACTCGCCTCGTGAACACCGACACCATTCGCCCCGACGGCGACGCGTCGCTCAGCGGCGATCACCTTTTCTCGCGGCTGAATCCGGCGGTCGGCCTCACGTTCAATCCGTCACCCGCTTTCAACGCGTACGCCGGCTACACCGAAGGGAGCCGCGCGGCGACGTCGGTGGAGCTGGGCTGCGCGAACCCCGCGCAGCCGTGCAAGCTGCCGAACGCGATGGCCGGTGACCCGCCGTTGCAGCAGGTGGTCACCCGCACGCTGGAGGCCGGCGTGCGCAGCTCCAGACGCCGCGCCTTCCAGTGGAACGCCGGCGTGTACCGGGCGCAGAACAACGACGACATCATGTTCGTCGCGGCAACCGCCACCGGCTTCGGCTACTTCAAGAACTTCGGGATCACCAGGCGGCAGGGCGTGGAGCTGGGCGTGAGCGGCGAGGCGGGGCCCTTCACCATTGGCGCCGGTTACAACGTCCTCGACGCGACGTTCCAGAGCGCAGAAGACCTGAATGGCTCGGGGAACAGTTCGAACGAAGAGAACCAGGAGGATGGTATCCCCGGCGTTGACGGCTCCATCTCCGTCGTCGCCGGTCACCGGATTCCGCTCATTCCGCGGCACACGCTGAAGGTGTTCGGCGAGTGGCGGCCCACGGGCGCGCTGACGTTCGACGTCGATGTCCTCAGCATCTCGAGTTCGACCGCACGCGGCAACGAGAACGGCGAGCACGAGCCCGACCGCGTGTACTACCTGGGACCCGGCGATTCGCCGGCGTACACGGTCATGAATCTCGGCGCGCGCTACAGGGTGGCATCCGCAGTCGAACTCTTCGCGCAGCTGAACAATGCACTCGACCGCACCTACTACACCGCCGCGCAGCTCGGCCCGACAGGTATCTCGCCGGACGGCGGGTATATCGCGCAGCCGTTCCCGGCCGTCAACGGCGAGTTCCCGGTGCAGCAGAGCACGTTCTTCGCGCCCGGTGCGCCGCGACGATTGTTTGCCGGCACGCGCGTGCGCTTCTGAACGCCGGCCGACCTGAAGGTCCGCGACACAGGTTGGTCAAGCGTCGGCGAACTTGTAGCCGACGCCCCACACCGTCTCAATGAACGCGGGGGTTGCCGGGTCGACCTCCACGCGACGGCGGAGCCGTTTGACGAGCGTGTCGACGCTGCGTTCGGTCACGTGGGTGTCGCCGCGCCAGATCCTCGACAGCAACGCTTCGCGGCTGAAGACGATGCCCGGGTGCGTGGCCAGGAGGTGGAGCAGGCGGAACTCCTGGTCGGTGAGCTCGACGTCGCGGCTGTCCACACGCACCTTGCGGCGCGGCACGTCGATCTCGATGCCACGGATGCTGAGCAACGCCTCCGTTGCCACTGCGGCAGTCACCGCCGGCGACGACCCGTGGCGGGGACGCCTGAGCAGCGCCCGCGCGCGCGCCACGAGTTCGCGCACTCCGAACGGCTTGGTGAGGTAGTCGTCGGCGCCGCTCTCGAGCCCCACGACCTTGTCGGCCTCCTCACGTTTCGCCGTCAGCATCAGGATCGGCACGTCGGCATTCGAGCGGCCGTTGCGCACGGCGCGGCAGAGTGACAGACCATCGAGCCCGGGAAGCATCAGATCGAGCACCATCAGGTCGTAGGCGTCGGCTTGCGCCTTCGCCAGCCCCGCCAGGCCATCCGCCGTCGCCTCGCAGGTGTACCCCTCGTGGCGCAGGTGCAGGCAGACGAGTTCGCGAATGTTCGGCTCGTCCTCGACCACCAGCACGCGCACGGCTTCCTGGCTCATCGTGTTCTCCGTGTCATCGTTGTTTCACACATCCACCATCGCCTCGTCACGGGACGGCCGTCCAATCAGGACAGAGCACGCGGCTACATCGCAACGGCCGCCAACTGGAGGACAGTGATGATGACGTTCAAGAAAATCGGACTCGGTCTCGGCGCAGCGGCGATCGCGGTGATCGTTGCGGGCGCAAACTACCAGAATCTTAGCGCGCAGGGGCGCGGCTTCGGCGGGCCCGGTGGCGGCGTCGGCCGGAGCGGCGATGCGGGCGGGCCGGGTGGGCCGGGTGCACGCCGGGGCGGACAGGGTGGGCCGGGCCGGCCTGGCGGGCCGGGCGGGTTCGGTCCGATGATGATGCTCGGGCGGCTCGACCTGACCACCGATCAGCGCGACCGGGTCCGTCAGATCATGGACTCGCACCGCGACGAGCAACAGGCGCTTGGTGACAGGGCGATGAAGGCACACGACGCGCTGCAGGAAGCCGTCACGTCGACGTTCAATGAAGGGGTCATTCGCGCCCGAGCGGCCGACGTGGCGGCGGTCGATGCCGACATGGCCGTGGCACAGGCGCGCGTGTTCGGCGAGGTCTACCAGATCCTGACGCCGGAGCAGCAGGAGACGCAGAAGAAGCAGCAGGCGGAGATGAAACAGCGCCGCCAGCAGAAGGAAGGAAAGCGCGGAGAGCGGCGCGGTAATCGTTAGTCGGTTGGTCGTTCGTCGCTAGGCCGGTCGGGGTCGTTGGTCACGTCACATGACCAACGACCAACGACCAATGACTATGCGAGTGCCCTGACGCTCGCGACAATATGGCTCGCGGAGATGCCGAATCGTTCCAGCAGTTCTTCGGGCTTGCCGCTGCGCGGAATCTCGCGCACCGCGATGCGGTGCACCCTGATGCCCGCTTCACTCACCGCCTCCGACACCGCGTCGCCGATGCCCCCCGCCGGGTAGTGATCTTCAACGGTGATCATCTGCCCCCTGGTAGCGGTGCCCGCGGCAATGAGCGCGTCCTTCGCCACCGGTGCCAGCGAGTAGAGGTCGATCACACGAATCGCAATGCCCTCGGCCTTCAGCTGGTCGTGCGCCTTCAGCGCCTCGAACAACGTCACGCCCGCGCCGACGACCGTCACCACATCCATCGCACTCTGGCGGACGACCTTCAGCCCACCCAACTCGAACGTGTCGTCAGGACCGTAGATAACCGGGGTCTTCGGACGGCTCGTGCGCATGTACGCGGGGCCCTGGTGCGCGGCCATGACCGCCACGAGCTTCTCGGTGCTCACGGCATCGCATGGGTAGAGCACGGCGAAGTTCGGCTGGCTGCGGAACATCGACAGGTCTTCGAGCGCCATCTGCGACGGACCGTCCTCACCAATCGACACGCCCGCATGCGAGCCGGCGAGCTTGATGTTGGTGCCGCTGATCGCCGCCATGCGGACAAAGTCGGCCGCACGCGTCAGGAACGCCGCGAACGTCGACGGGAACGGAATGGCGCCGCGCGCCGCAAGCCCCATTGCCGATCCGACCATCACCTGTTCGGCGATGAAGTTCTGGTAGAAGCGATCGGGGAACGCCTTCTCGAACTTGTCACTGAAGGTGGAGTTCTTCACGTCGGCATCGAGGGCGACGATGCGTGAGTCGGCGGCACCGAGCTTGGCGAGCGCCAGGCCGTAGGCTTCGCGCGTCGCGATCTCCTCGCCCAGCTTGAAACCGGGAGCCGACATCGGCGTCGGCGCGGCCGGCGCGGCGGGACGCACCGGCTTGACGATGAGCGCCGCGAGGTCGAGGCCCTCCTGCTGCGGCACGAACTGCGCGTTCAGTTCGGCGAGCACCCTGTCCAGTTCCTCACCCTTCTTGAAGGCCTTGCCGTGCCAGTTCTCCTTGCCCTCGGTGAAGGAAATGCCTTTGCCCTTCACCGTGCCCGCCACGATCATCGTCGGCTTGCCCCTGGTGGCGCGCGCCTCAGCCAGGGCGTCGAGCACCTGCGGCAGGTTGTGGCCGTCGATGGTGATGGTGTGCCAGCCGAACGCAGTCCAGCGGCGGGCGAACTGCTCGAGGTCGTGCTGCCACATGGTGGGGCGGCTCTGGCCGAGTCCATTCACGTCGGTGATGGCGCAGAGGTTGTCGAGACCGTCCTGTGCGGCAACCTGCGCTGCTTCCCACACCGAACCTTCCGCCGACTCACCGTCCCCGAGCAGCACGTAGGTCCTGTAGTCGGAACCGATGCGGCGGGCGTTCAGCGCACTGCCGATGGAGGCGCAGATGCCCTGGCCGAGCGACCCGGTGGCGACGTCGACGAACGACAGGCGCGGCGTCGGGTGCCCTTCGAGATCGGAGTGGAGGTCGCGCACCTGCAACAGTTCGGAGCGATCGAACAGGCCGGCTTCCGCCCAGGCGGCGTAGAGAATCGGCGCCGCATGCCCCTTCGACAGCACGAAGCGATCGGCGCCGGGATTCTGCGGGTCTTTCGGATCGAACCGGAGTTCCGCGAAGAACAGCGCCGCAATCAGCTCGGCTGCCGAGGCGCAACTGGTCGGATGCCCGGTGCCCGACGCGGACGTCGCCAGCACCGAGTCGATGCGCAGCCGGGTAGCGATGTTGGTCAGGGCGGGAAGGAGAACGGAACGATCCATGTGGGTCATCGCGGGAATGCAGAAGTCAGAGTGAGTTCACCGTGCAGTCGAAGAACAGCGGAGAAGCGTTGAAATTCTAGTGCAGAACTCCCGTCAAAGCGAACCAGTCGAGGAGGGCGGCGCCGAATCGGCCCGCCTCATCAGGGTGGTCGTCCGAGCGGGCCTGGAGCACCGAGGCCAGCCGCCTGGCATCGCTCTCGTCCTGGCTGGCTGGCGCAATCACCGCAGCCGCCACGTACGCGGCGTCGGCATGGAGCGCGGCAACCCGGCAGAGCACGCGCAGCGCCACGCAATTGCCGGCGAAATCGACGTCGAACGCTGCCGACGCCTGGCGGGACCAGTGCCGGCGGGCATGGCGGAGGAGCTCCTCGGCCAGCATCGCATAAGGAAGCCGTCCTGACAGATCGAATGCGGCCTGCAGGGCCGACGCGCAGTGCAGGTGGCTGGCGGCGTCCAGTCCCATCAGGCCGTCGCCCGGTTCGTAGCTGCGGCGGACGAGCGCCTCCAGGGCGTCGACAGCGTCAGCCAGTTCTCGGCTGACGGCCGAACGTAGCCGCTCGTCGTCGGAAAGGCTGGCAGCGTCGGCGAGCAACCGGACCCACTGCATGCGGCCGCAGGGCTCCGAGGCCGGTCCGGCAAGTGACAGCCCCCTGGTCAAGCCGTGCTCGACCGCATCGCGCACCGAATCGTCGCCGGCGGCGTAGAGGCGCAGGAGGAACAGCACCGCCTCTGCAGGCTGGACGTCGAGATTACCGGTGAGGACACAATCACGGGCCCATTCGATCGTGGCGCGATTCACCGGCAAATTATAATGACGCGGACGCCTGCAGTCGGACCCCGACCGCTTCCCACACATTGTGCGGACGGCGCGGCCGCCCTCATTCGAGTACCAGCCCGCATGACTCACACGATCACGCTCGTTCCCGGCGACGGTATCGGCCCCGAAGTGACGGAAGCTGTCGTTCGCATCCTCGCCGCCTCCGGCGTCGCGATTAACTGGGAGCGCCACGACGCGGGCGTGCTCGCCGTCGACCGCGGCGGCGTGCCGCTGCCGATCGAGCTGCTCGACTCGATCCGCCGCAACAGGGTGGCGCTGAAGGGTCCGGTCACCACGCCGATCGGCACCGGCTTCACCAGCGTCAACGTCGGCCTGCGCAAGGCGCTCGACCTGTTCGCCAACCTGCGGCCGGTGTGGAACATGCCGGGTGTCGAGAGCCGCTACACCGGCATCGATATGGTGATCGTGCGCGAGAACACCGAAGACCTCTATGCCGGCCTCGAGCACGAGATCGTGCCGGGCGTGGTCGAGAGCCTGAAGATCATCACCGAGAAGGCGTCGACCCGCATCGGACGTTTCGCCTTCGAATATGCGCGCAAGCATGGCCGCAAGCGAGTGACGTCCATCCACAAGGCCAACATCATGAAGCTGAGTGATGGCCTGTTCATCGGCAGCGTGCGCGCCGTCGCGCGCGAGTATCCCGACATCGCCTACGACGAGAAGATCGTCGATGCTGCCTGCATGATGCTGGTGATGAAGCCCGAGCAGTTCGACGTGCTGGTGATGCCGAACCTGTACGGCGATATCGTGTCCGACCTGTGCGCCGGCCTGGTCGGCGGCCTCGGCGTCGTCGGCGCGGCGAACCTCGGCACCGAGATCGGCGTGTTCGAGGCCGTGCACGGCAGCGCGCCCGACATCGCCGGCAAAAACTTCGCGAACCCAACGGCACTGCTGCTGTCGGCGGTGCTCATGCTGCGGCACATCGGCGAGGAGGCCGCGGCCGACCGGATCGTTGCGGCCCTGAACTCCGTCCTGGCCTCTGGTGCGGCGCGAACGCGCGACCTTGGCGGCACCACCTCCACCTTCGAATTCGCGGACGCAGTCTGCCGGGCGATCGCCTGATCGCCGTGCTATAGTCCGAGGAATTCCATGATGGATGACATCGCCCAGGCCGTCCTGGCGCGCGAGGAAGTCGTCAGATACCTCCGCGGCGGGATGGGCGAACGCGGCGACCAGGCCCGGGAGCGCATTTATGCGTATCTCGAGGAACTGCGCACCACGCAGCGGCCCAACATCTACCGCGCGCTCCAGCACCCGCTCTATCCGATTCTGCGGAAGATCGAGCGGGTGCACGAGCACCTGCACCACGTGGTGAACGCGGTTCGCAGCAACCGCGTGGTGTACACCTCCAATCACAAGAGCCACACCGACTATCTCGTCGAGCCGCTCGTGCTCGACGACAACGGCATCCGTCCGCCGCTCATCGCGGCTGGCATCAACCTGTTCGGTGGTCCGCTCGGCCTGATTCACAAGCACGTCACCGGCGCCATTCCGATTCGACGCAATACCAAGGATCCGGCCTACCTGATCACGCTGAAGGCCTACGTCGCCGAGATCCTGAAGAAGCACGACATCTTCTTTTACCCGGAGGGCGGCCGCAGCTACAGCGGCGAACTGAAGGCGGCCAAGACCGGCCTCATACACGCCACGCTCCAGGCGGAGTGCCCGAACCTGGTCGTCGTGCCGGTCGCCATCGCCTACGACCTCGTGCTCGAGGACCACATCCTCGCCCGGCAGGGCACCAAGAAGCGCCAGCGGGCGTTCTCGCGCGAGGTGGCCGAAATGGTGCGCTACGCCGTCGGCTACCGCTCGCGGGCATTCGTCACCTTCGGCGCGCCGATCGTCGCCAGCGGCTACGATCCGAACTCGCGCACCGAGGTGCTCGAGCTGAGCCGGCTGGTGCGGACGCGGATTGCCTCACAGGTGAAGGTGCTGCCGACCGCGCTCTTCGCCTCGGCGATGCGCCCCTCCATCACGCGCAAGGATCTCGAGCAGCGGATCGACCGCACGATCGAGGAACTGGCCGCCAAACACGCGAACCTTGCGGTCTCCAGCGGCCGCCAGGCTGTGGATGAGGCGGCAGAGCCACTCGAAACCCGCGGCATCGTCGTGCTCGAGAACGGCCGCTTCAGGGTGCGGGAACGCAACGTGCTGAAGTTCTACGCCCGCTCGATCGAACACCTGCTCGTCACCACTGGAAGAACACACTGAACCTGACGACATAGGTTCGAGCGGCTGTCCGACCGATCACCACCTCGTCTGGGCCCAGCATGTTCGCCAACGTCTCCAAGGCCGTCTTCCACCTTCTCGCCCAGAGCGACACCCTGCGCGCCGTCGCGTCCCGCTACGGAATGCGTAGCGAATCGGCGTTCGCGCGCCGCTTCATTGCCGGCGAAACGGTCGGTGAGGCGATCGCCGCCGCGCGCGCCATCGAAGCGCGCGGACTCCTGCAGACGCTCGACTACCTCGGCGAAAGCGTCTCTTCGCTGGCCGAAGCCGAGGCGGCCACGAAGGACTACCTGCGCGTCGCCGAGGCGGTGACGCAGGCCGGCGTCATCCGCAACCTGTCGCTGAAGCTCACCCAGCTCGGCCTCGACGTCGACCGCGCCAGCGCCGTCGACAACCTCCGTAGAATCCTCGAGCGGGCACAAGACTTCTTCGTCCGCATCGATATGGAGAGCTCGGCCTACACCGAGGTCACGCTGAACATCTTCGAGCTCCTGTGGCAGCAGGGCTATCGCAATATCGGCGTCGTGCTGCAGGCTGACCTCTACCGTACCCCGGCAGACGAGGAACGGATAGGCGCGCTCGGCGCCCGCGTGCGCCTGGTGAAGGGCGCGTACCGCGAGTCGAAGACGGTGGCCTACCAGAAGAAAGCCGACGTCGACGCGCAGTTCGCCGCGCTGACGCGCCGCCTGCTTGAACGAGGCCACTACCCCGCCATTGCCACGCACGACATCAACATGATCACCGTGGCGCGGGAACACGCTGCGGCGCTCGGGCTGGCGAAGGATGCCTTCGAGTTCCAGATGCTCTACGGCATCCGCCGCGACCTGCAGCGGATGCTGGTGAATGACGGCTACCGCGTGCGGGTCTACGTGCCGTTCGGGCGGCAGTGGTTCCCGTACTTCATGCGCCGTCTCGGCGAGCGTCCGGCGAACCTCATGTTCGTGCTGCGTGGGCTCGCTGCGGACCGTGGGTAACCAATTACCCACCGTGGGTTAACAGCTGACCTCGCCCGCTCGCCCCTTTCCCTCCATTCGTCGCTCAAACCGCAACACGACCCCTTCCATTGCGTGCCAGCCCGACCTTAAGACGGCACGGCGATTGAACTCTGCGGTACTGCCGGATCGCCGGTGGCACCCCACCTACCCGGGGCGTGTTAGAGGAGTTGAGGATGGAAACCGACTACGTCGCGCGACTGCAACAGTTGGTGTGTGGAATGCACGGGCACGATGAACTGCTGCAATTTGAACGTGGGCGCCTGAGCCTGAAGTGCGCATCGTGCGGACACGAGACGCCCGGCTGGGACCTGAAGAAGAGTGAAGTCGCGACTCCGACTGGACCGGCCAGCGCGGCCCGGCGCCGCTTCCTGCCGTCGCTCGCGTCACGTCGTCTCGCGTCGCAGTAGGACGGCTCCCGCACACACCGTTGGTCAACGGCTGCGCTTCATGGTTAGCTAGAGCCAACCATGAGCAGCGTTGTCGCGATCACCGGCGCGTCGGCAGGCATCGGCAAAGCCACCGCTCTTCGCCTTGCACGTGACGGTGCGTCGGTCGCAATCTGCGCGCGCCGGCTCGATCGGCTCGAGGCCGTCGCCGAGGAGATCCGGCGTGCCGGCGGACAGGCACTCGCCGTCGCGGCGGATGTGACGCACGCGGACGACATGCAGGCGTTCGTCGACGCCGCCGTGCAGGCGTTCGGCCGTCTCGACGTGTTGATCTGCAACGCTGGCTTCGGCATCTACGGCGAGATCGACCGCGTCACGCCCGAGCAGATGCGATCGGTCATGGACGTGAACTACTTCGGCACGTTCAACGCCGTGCGCGCTGCCCTGCCGCTCTTTCGCCGGCAGGGGCACGGCCACACCATCATCATCTCGTCCATCGTCGGCAAGCGCGGCATCCCGTTCATGGGCCCCTACAGCGCGACGAAGTTTGCGCAGGTCGGGATGGCCGAAAGCCTGCGCGCCGAACTGAAGGGCACGGGCCTGCACGTGTCGGTTGTCTATCCCATCTCCACCAACACTGAGTTCTTCGAGGTGATGACGAAGAACTCCGGCTTTGCGACGCGTGCCCAGGGCCCCAAACAGTCGCCCGACAGCGTCGCGGAGTCGATCGTCCGCGCCATCAGAAAGCCGGTGCCGGAGATTTATCCCTATCGCGCCTCCAAGGCACTCGCCGTGCTCAACTCCATCTTTCCCGGCCTCACCGACACGCTCACGAAGCGTTGGGGACGGACACCGATCACAAAGAACACTCAGAACTCTGAGTGCTGACTTCTGAGTGCGCCGGATGTCCATGCCTGAAGCCTACAGCCTGAAGCCCGAAGCCCTCGAGCCCCCCACGGGTGAGGCGCTGGCCATCGCGCACGCGGTGCGGCGCGCGGGCGGGCGTGCACTCATCGTCGGCGGCTGGGTGCGCGATCGTCTGCTCGGGCGCGCGTCGAAAGATATCGACATCGAGGTGTTCGGCGTCGAGGCGGCAGGCCTGCGCGACGATCCTCGAGACGCTCGGGCGCGTCGAAGCGGTCGGCGAGAGCTTCCAGGTCTACAAGTGTGGCGACATCGACGTGTCGCTGCCGCGCCGCGAGTCGAAGTCGGGACGTGGTCATCGCGGCTTCGTCGTCGCTGGCGATCCGTCAATGTCGCTTCGAGGACGCCGCACGCCGTCGCGACTTCACGATCAACGCCATCTCGTTCGATCCGCTGACACGGCGACTACATCGATCCGTTCGACGGGCGCGCCGATCTCGAGCGCCGCCTGCTGCGCGTCGTCGATCCGAGCACCTTCGCCGACGACAGCCTGCGCGTGCTGCGTGCCGTGCAGTTCGCGGCTCGCTTCGAGCTGACGCTCGACGAGGAGACACGCGCCATCTGCCGCGCCATTCCGCTCGACGACCTGCCGGCCGAGCGCATCTGGGGCGAGTTCGAGAAGCTGCTGTTCGCACCGCAGCCGTCCATCGGCTTCACCCTCGCACTCGACCTCGGCATCGTCGAACGTCTGTTGCCGGAACTGCACGCGCTGGTCGGCTGTCCGCAGGAGCCGGAGTGGCATCCCGAAGGCGACGTGTGGGTGCACACCCTGCAGGTGGTCGACCAGGCGCGCACGCGCATCGACGATCTGCCGCGACCGAAGCAGCTCGCGATCATGCTCGGCGCCGTGTGCCACGACCTGGGCAAGCCGGCCACGACCGCCTTCAGCGACGGCCGGATCCGGTCGATCGACCACGAAGCGCAGGGCGTGGCGCCAGCCACTGCGTTCCTCGATCGCCTGAACATCCACTCGTTCGACGGCTACGACGTTCGCGGCGCAGGTGCTCGGCATGACCGCGCAGCACCTGAAGCCGGGCATGTGGTTCAAGGCGCCGACGACGGTCGGCGACGGCGCCTTCCGGCGACTGGCGCAGAAGGTCGACCTCGAACTGCTCGCGCGGCTGGCGAAGTCCGACTGCCTCGGCCGCGCACCGGGCGTCTTCAACGCCGAGGCGATGGACTGGTTCCTCGAGCGCGCGCGCGCGCTCGGCGTCGAGCACGCTCCGCCTGCGCCGATCCTGCTCGGCCGGCACCTGCATCGAGCTCGGCGTGAAGCCGGGGCCGCGAATGGGCGAGCTGCTGAAGGCCGTCTACGAGCAGCAGCTCGATGGCACCGTCGCATCGCTCGATGATGCGATCGCGGCGGCGCGGCGTTGATCTCGTAGCCGCGGACCTTCAGGTCCTGCTAGTTCGCCGCGCGCGTTGCGTCGGCGTTCCAGATCTCGATCGGCCCCAGGTTCAGCTTCTCCAGCTCCGGCCCGATCTTCGCGCGGTCGCCGACCACGATGAAGAGCGTCTTGTCGGGAGCGATGTACTTGCTGCGCCGCCGCATTCACCTGCTCGGCGGTCAGCGCCGCGTACCGTCGCCTGCGCGTTCGCGTAGTAGTCGAGCGGCAGACCGAACAGGAACAGGTTCGCCGACGTGGTCGTGACGTTGCTGCTCGTCTCGAACTCGGATGGCAGACGAGCGCATCTCGGCATCCCGCGCCAGCGTCAGTTCGTCGACGGTCACCCCGTCGCGGATTCGTCCCGAGTTCCTTCACGATTTCCGAGAGCGCCGGCGCCGTGACGTCGGTCCGCACGCCAGTGGCCACGACAAAGAAGCCGGGCGAACGCCGGAAGACGAACTGCGAGTTCGCGCCGTAGGTGTAGCCGTGCGTCTCGCGCAGGTTGAGGTTGATGCGGCTGGTGAAGAGGCCGCCGAGGATGTCGTTCGCCACCACCATCGACTCGAAGTCGGGCGTCACGCGCGGCGCAGCAATCGATACCGCCCGCAGCTGCGTCTGCGGCGCACCAGGCTTGTCCACCAGCACGATCCTGGCGCGCGTCGTGGTCCGGAGCCACCGAGGCCGGCCACGTCAGGCGTGCCGCGCTGCCAGTCGCCGAACGCCTTCTCCACCAGCGGCCGCAGTTCGGCTTCCGGAGATGCGGCCGGACACCACGAGCGCGGCGTTGTTCGGCACGTAGTTCCTGCGTCCAGAACGCGCGCAGGTCGTCGACAGTCACCGCCTTCACTGACGCCTCGGTGCCGAGTTCGGTCGACCCGTACGGATGCGCCGTGCCGTAGAGCGCCGCCGCCGTGACCGCGCTCGCAATGGCGTTCACGTTCTCCTTCTGCTGCACCAGCTGGCCGAGGCGGCTGGCGCGCTGGCGCTCCAGTTCATCCGCCGGGAAGCTCGGGTGGCGCACGACGTCGGCCAGGAGCGTCAGCATCTGCGGGAACGTGCGCGACAGCGACGTCACCGACGCCTGCGTCGAATCCGGACCGCGAACCGGTCGTGAGCGAGCCGCCGAGCTGCGCCACTTCGTCGGCAATCTGCAGTGCCGATCGCGTGGCGGTCCCTTCGTCGATCATCGCCGCGGTGAAGTTGGCCAGGCCCGGCTTGTCGGCCGGATTGGTGCCGCTCCCCGACTTCAGCACCAGCGCCGCCGACACCACCGGCAGGCCGGCACGGTCGTTCAGCAGCACCGTCAGCCCGTTGGCGAGCGTGAACGACTTCGGCACCGGCAGCGACAGTGGCGCGCGACGCCGCCGGCTTCGGCGGCGTGCTGCCGCCACGGCTCGTCGGCGTTGATCGCCTGGCGCCACCCGCCGGCCGCGCTGGTCGGCGCGTCGCCCTTCGGCACTTCCGGCGCCAGCTTCTTCTCGCCGGGCACACCATGCACGACGACGCGGCTGTGCTTCGTCAGCGTCCTGCGCGAACGCCTTCACCGTGGCCGGCGTGACGTCGCTGTAGCGCGCGATGTCCTTCTGCAGGAAGCCGGGATCGCCGACGTGATGGTTGTAGTCGTTCAGCAGGTCGGCTACACCGCCGAACCCGCCCAGCCGCTCGAGACCGCGGATACGCTGCGTTTCGGCTGCATTACGGGCGCGCTCCACTTCCGCCACCGTCGGCCCCTCGGCCTGGAACCGCGCCAGCTCTTCGTCGATGGCCTTCTCCAGTTCCTCCGCGGTGTGACCCGGGCGCGCCGTGGCCTGAATGGTGAACGTCGGACGTCAGCATCATCGACTGCTGGTACGCGAACACGTCCTGCGCGATCTGCTTGTCGTAGACCAGCGTCTTGTAGAGGCGGCTCGACTTGCCGCCGCCCGAGCGCGCTCGCCGCGACGTCGGCATTTGCGTCCTCCTGGCGTGTAGATCGGCGCGGTGAGCCACGTCATGTAGACCCGCGGCAGTTCGATGCGGTCGGTCACGACGGCACGTCGCTCGGTCGTGATCGGCGGCGTCTGCACGGCGGGCTTCGGGACCTTCGGACCGGCCTTCAGCGGACCGAAGTACTTCTCCACCAGCTTCTTCGTGGCCGTCTTGTCGATGTCGCCGACGATGGCGATGGTGGCATTGCCGGGGCGTAGTACTTGGTGAAGAAGGTGCGGACGTCATCGAGCTGCGCCGCCTGGATGTCGGCATGCGAGCCGATGATGCTCGCGTAGTACGGATGGCCCTTGGGGAACAGCAGGTGGTTCAGCTCTTCGTCGACGATGCCGTAGGGTCGGTTCTCGACGCTCTGCCGCCGCTCGTTGCGCACGACGTCCTGCTGATTGGTGAGTTCTTCCTGACCGAGGGTGTCGAGCAGGTAGCCCATGCGGTCGGACTCGAGCCACAGGCCGAGTTCGAGCTGGTTGGCGGGCAGCGTCTGGAAGTAGTTGGTGCGGTCGGTGCCGGTGGTGCCGTTCACGTTGCTGCCGCCGGCGCCTTCCACCAGCTTGAAGTGGGTGTCGCCGGGCACGTGCTTCGAGCCCTTGAACATCATGTGTTCGAACAGGTGGGCGAAGCCGGTGCGGCCGGGCTCCTCGTTCGCCGGCCCGACGTGGTACCAGACGTTCACCGCCACCAGCGGCAGCCGGTGGTCCTCGGACAGGATGACCTCGAGCCCGTTGGGCAGGGTGTACTTCTCGAACGCGATGTTCGGCACATCGCTGCGACGCGGCGCCTGGGCCGAGGGCGCCTGGGCGCTGATGCGCGGCACCTCGAAGCTGGCAACACCGGTGAGCAGCAGGACGGCAGCAGTGGCAACGCGAATCCGAAGTGATGTCATGAATGCGGGCCTCAAACCCTCAACTTAGCGCTTCTCGGTTCAGACGTGTATGGGGACCGCGCAGTTTCCGGTGATGAGCGGAAATGGTCGTTGGTCCAGTCAGCAACTGCATTCAGCACATCTGCAATGTTCTAGACTTTCCTATGGCTCGATATACCCTGGTCTACGGCGTCCGGCTCATCCCTGAAGGTTCGATGAAGGGACTCGACTCCGCGACGATTACGCTGGCGGACGGCACCACAGCCGGCGTCACCCTGCATACCTTCGACGGCACCATCCCGCAGTTGCGCCGGTCGCTCGACCGCAGCCTCGACGCCTTCTTCGACCTCCTGCCGGGGGCGGACGACGACGACCTCGACCGATTCGCCGACTAGACCTGCAGCGCGTTCGCGGCGCCATGGAAGCCATCAGGCTCCCATGGCTCGACTTCGCGCCCGCCGCTTTTCATGCCGGCGGCGTCCGGTCGAGCTCGCCTTCCTTGTCATAATCTCGGCATGGGTGAGTTGAACGAGCGCCTGGTCGCCGAACTGGTCGATGCTGTTCGGGCTCAACTGCGTCGCGAGCAGGGCGAGCGCCTGCGCGAGGTCTACCTCATCGGCGACATCGACAAGGACACAGCCCGCACCACCATCGAGCGGCTGCGCGAACTCGCCGCCGACAGCACGAAGCCAATCAGGCTCTACATCAACAGCGCCGGCGGCAACGTGACGGACGGCCTCGCGCTGCATGACGTCATCCGCCACACGGTGTCGCGCGGCATCGAGGTGACGATCATCGTCCAGGGCATGGCCTATTCGATGGGCTCGGTCGTGCTGCAGGCGGCGAGCCCCGGGCGGCGACTCGCGTTCCCGCACTCGTGGATCATGATCCACGAACCGGCGAAATGGGCGGGCTGGCAGTCGACCACTGCTGCCGCACAGCATCTCGAGCGGTTGAAGCAGATGCAGGATCAGATCTATCGCATCCTCTCGGTCCGCTCGGGCAAGCCGCTGCGGCAGATCATCAGGGACACGAAGCGCACCGACCTGTATCTCGACGCGCAGAAGGCGCTCGAGTACGGGCGTGATCGATGCGGTAATGGCGGGAGAGCTGGACCTGCCGCGGGTGGAGCCGGTCGCGGACGTCGTCAGCGCCTGAGCGGCCCTAGGCGCGTGCGGCGCGCCACTCCTCGAGCAACCGCGCAGCGTTGCCACGCCACCGAGTGCAGGCTGGGGTTCCAGCCAATGGCACGCGAGCGCGTGCTGCGCACGACCTGGTCGAGCGCCATCGCATCGGCGACCTGTCCCATCTTCGAGCGCGCCTCGTCGATCGGCACGTAGCGCACGTCGGGTTTGTGCGGCAGGTAGGGTGAGATGGCTGCGACGATGTCGTTGACGCTCTCGTCGCCTTCGTCGTTGGCGTTGAACACGCCCGATGCCTGCTCGTGTGGCCGCTACGCGGATGTAGAGGTCCGCCAGGTCGCGATCGTACACCGCCGGCCAGTGGTTGTTGCCGTCGCCGACGACCCGCACCAGACCGTTGGTGGCCATCTTGAAGAGGTCGCCGATCAGCCCCCGGCTGCCGCCGTAGACGACGCCCGGACGGATGACCGCCGTGCGCAGGTGCGGCGCATCCGCCTCGAGCACCATCGCATCGTGCTCGACGCGCCACTCCGCCAATGCAATCGGGTTGAGCGGGGCGCTCTCATCCGTCGGCTCGCTCGAGCG
Source organism: uncultured Acidobacteriota bacterium (assembly GCA_963722395.1). Classification (GTDB taxonomy): domain Bacteria; phylum Acidobacteriota; class Vicinamibacteria; order Vicinamibacterales; family CAVVIG01; genus CAVVIG01. The sequence goes on from CAVRLS010000005.1 coordinate 321,569, forward strand.
TCCGACCGACCCAGAGCCCCGACGTGTAGATGAAGAAACGTGGCGCAGCCGCAAGCGGCTCGCTGGTGCGCGGACGCCGCGCCGCCGCAAGCAGCGTCTCGATCGTCGTCCGGTCGAGAGCGACACCCGCGCTCGAATCGTCGAACGCCGTGTGGATGTAGCCGTCCTGCGCATCGGCGGCAGGACGATACGACTCCGGATCGGCCAGCGAGCCGACAACAGGGTAGGCGCCCTTTGCCGATACGCGTGCCGCCTTGGCGTTGTCGCGCACAAGCGCGGTTACCTGATGGCCGGCCCTGAGGAGGGCGTCGAGTACGGCGCTACCGATGTAGCCGGTGGCACCGGTGAGGAATATCCGCATGAAGGGTGTTCAGATTACGTTATCGGGGCGATGCCGCGCCAGTCCGTGATGACGGCGCGCTCCAGAATGCCTTGAATCCGCGATAGAGCTCCCAGAGATCGACCTTCGCCGACACGTCCATGGGTGAGTGCATGCTCAGGATTCCGATGCCGACGTCGATCGTGTCGATGTTGGCGTTCGCGAACCACTGCGCGATGGTGCCGCCTCCGTAGCCGGCGCGATAGGCGTGCACCTGCCAGTGCACGTCGGCGTCGCTGAAGATGCGCCGGACGTGCGCGAAGAACTCGGCGTCCGCCTCGCGGCCGGAGCCGTACTCCTTGAACACCAGGCCCCAGCCCAGCCGCGCCGATCCGTTCGGCAGATACGGCTGCGGAAAGCCGGGGTCGAGTGCGGTGGTGCAATCGGAGACCAGCGCCTGCGACGCGCGCAGCGCGCGGCGCAGCATCAGATCGTTGTACTGGTTCCTGCGCGGCGATCATCTCGGCGAGGAGCGTGCGGAACCACTCCGACTGCACGCCGGTGGTCCACGAACCGACCTCTTCGTTGTTGACGCCGTAGGCGATGGCCGTCTTCTGCGGCGCCTTGATTTCGATGATGCCACGGAAGGCCGAGATAGCCGTTCGATCGGTCGTCGTGGCCGTACGCGCCGATCAGCTGCCGGTCCAGTCCGACGTCCACCGGCATCTGCGCCGGCACGAGCTGCAGGTCGGCACCGAGGAAGTCGTCGGGCGTCGAGGTTGTACTTGTCCTTCAGCGCCTTCAGCGCCGCATCGCGCGTCAGCGCCAGGATCGGGTCGAGCTCTTCGGTCTGGATGACGTCGCGATTGCGCCGCTCGCGGAAGTCGTTGTCGACGTGCGGCGCCAGGTCGGTGATCATCAGCACCGGGTCGGCCGGGATCGTGACCGATGTCGACGTCGACGGTCGATCCCGTCAGCCCTGGTCACCCGCCCAATCAGCGCCAGCGGCCGGTTCACCCACTGGTAGTTCTTCAGGCCGCCGTGCACCCGTGTGTCGAGCATCGCGATCTCGAACGAGTCGCGGAACGGCTTCGGCTTCAGCTCGATGCGCACGGAGTCGTTGTGCGTGTTGACGATGCGCGTGCCGCTCGACACCGGGTCGGTGCCGATGACGAACGCGGCAATCGTCCGGCCGCGGTTCACCGCGTACCACTTGCTGCCGGGTACGGCGTCAGCCGTCGTCGGCGACGCCGGCCACGGCTTGAAGCCGGCTGCCTCGACAAGCCGTGACGCCTCGCGGACGAACGCCGTTTCGTTCTTGGCGTTGCCGATGAACCGCTTGAAGTCGTCGCCGAACGTCATCACCTCGGTCCGCTGCGCCGCATTCAGCTTCGGCCAGACCGGCCCGGCCTGCTCCTGCGCCAGCGCCGGCACGGCGCCGCAGGACATGGAGAGACAGGCGGCAATCAGTGCTCGCCGTGTCGGGATGACGTGTTTCACCGTGCTTCCATCATAATTCACCCGTGCGCCGAGACACGCTCATCGACTTCTTCCACGACCTCGCATCGTCGAACGGCCCGTTCATCGTCCACGACGACTCCTTTCGTACGCGCACGTTCAGCTACGCCGACGTCGGACGCGCCTCGCGCGCCTTTGCCGCGCGGCTGAGCGCAGCCGGAATCGTCAAGGGCGACAAGGTTGTCGTCTTCAGCGAGAACCGGCCCGAGTGGCTGGTCGCCTTCTGGGGTTGCCTGCTCTGCGGTGCGCGTAGTCGTCCCGATCGATTACCGCTCGTCTCCCGACTTTCTCGTCCGCGTCGCACGCATCGTCGAAGCCCGGCGTCGTCCTCATCGGCCAGGACGTGCCTCCCGTGCCTGGCCTCGGGCAGACGCCGACGTGGTCGCTGCACGACCTCGACTGGTCGGCTATCGGCGTGCCGCCGAACGTCGCCATCACCCGCGACGATGTGGCTGAGATCATCTTCACCTCCGGCGCAACCGCCGAGCCCAAGGGCGTGGTCATCACGCACAGCAACGTGCTGGCGAACATTGTCCCGGTCGAAGGCGAGGTGCTGAAGTACCGAACGTATGCGAAGCCGTTCAGCCCGATCCGGTTCCTGAACCTGCTGCCGCTCAGCCACATGTTCGGGCAGGCGATGGCCACCTTCATTCCGCCGATGCTGACCGGCACGGTGGTCTTCATGCGCGGCTACAACCCCGGCGACATCGCCGACCAGGTGAAGCGGCGCAGGATCTCGGTGCTCGTGTCGGTGCCGAAGATCCTCGACGTGCTGCGCGAGCACGTGCTGCGCAGCGCACCGTCAGCGAAGGAGGCCGGTCAGGTGAAGACGCCCGGCCTGCAGGGGCGCGGCGCAGCGCGCGCCGTCACGCGCATCGCCGGACGCTGGTGGCACCACCGGGATGCGCATCGCCTGTTCGGCCCCAAGTTCTGGGCCTTTGTCGTCGGCGCCGCGCCGCTCGACGGCGATCTCGAGAAGTGGTGGGGCGACCTCGGGTTCGCGGTGATACAGGGCTACGGACTCACCGAGACCGCGCCGATCGTGACCCTCAATCACCCGTTCGGCACCAAGCGCGGCTCGGTCGGCAAGGCGATCGCCGGCGTCGAGATGAAGGTGTCCGACGATGGCGAGATCCTCGTGCGCGGCGAGAACGTCACGCAGGGCTACTTCAATGCCGCTGCCGAGACCGCGCAGGCGTTCGAGGACGGCTGGTTCCACACCGGCGATATCGGCGAGATTGCCGCCGACGGCCAGGTGTTCATCCGCGGCCGCAAGAAGGAGATGATCGTCACGCCCGAAGGGTTGAACGTGTTCCCCGAGGACGTCGAAAAGGTGCTGAACCAGATACCGGGCGTGCGCGACTCGGCGGTGGTCGGGTTGCGCGCCGGCGGCGCCAGCGACGAACGCGTGCACGCGGTGCTGGTCGTCGACCCGGGCACCGACATCGATACGGTGGTCCGCGATGCCAACGCACAGCTCGACGATCACCAGCGGATAAGGCGCGCGCTCGTGTGGCCGGAGCCCGAACTGCCGCGCACCGACGGCACGCGCAAGCTGAAACGGGCCGCCATCCGCGATTGGGCGAAGGAGGGTGGCACGCCCGCGACTGGTCGCTGCTGGCACAGATGCACTCTCCGCGCTGGTCGCGAAGTACGCGGGGCGCGACGAGGTGGCGCCCGGTGCCACACTCGAGGAACTGGGGCTCAGCTCGCTGGAACGGGTCGAGCTGATGGTGGCGCTCGAAGACGCGTTCGGATCGCGCATCGACGAAGGCGCCTTTGCGGAGGCCCGCAGCGTCGCCGATCTGAAGACGCTCGTCGAGCACGGAGCCGACACGGGCGCTGCGACGCCGGGCGAGGTCGTGACGTTTCCAGGCTGGAACCGCTCGCGCCTGGCCTGGTTCGTCCGCCGCGTCAGCCTGCCGACCTGGATCCTGCCGCTCGCCCGCCTGTTCGTGCGCCTGCGTGTCGAAGGCCTCGAGCACCTGGCGCGCCTCGAGGGCCCGGTGGTCTTCGCGGCAAACCACCAGAGCCACCTGGACGTGCCGGTGGTCCTCTCGGCGCTGCCTCCGCGCTGCGCTACCGCGTCGCGCCGGCGATGGCCAAGGAGTTCTTCAAGGCGCACTTCTTCCCGGAGCAGTTCGGCCGCATGGCCTGGTTCACCAACAGCCTGAACTACTACCTGGCGGCGCTGTTCTTCAACGCGTTCCCGCTGCCGCAGCGCGAGGCTGGCACGCGCCAGACCCTGCGCTATATCGGCGAGGTGCTGCAGGACGGCTTCTCGGTGCTGATCTTCCCAGAGGGCAAGCGGACCGACACGGCGGAACTCGACCCGTTCAGGCCAGGGGTCGGCATGATCGGCGCGAAGCTCGACGTCCCGGTGGTGCCGGTCCGCGTCGACGGCCTCGACAAGGTGCTGCATCACACCTGGAAGATGGCCGAAGCGCGGGCCGCACGGGTCGCCTTTGGCGCGCCGCTGCAGCTGAGTGGAGACGACTACGAAGAGAGCGCTCGAGCGGTGGAACAGGCTGTTCGCCGACTATAAGGGGCGATACGGCCAGCCTGACGCCCCGAGCCAGGCGGTCCCGCCTGTCGCCTCTCGCCTATCGCCCATTTAGCAATTCCGCCATCCATGTGGCACAATGCTTGACGTTACCAACGATAAACCTATGGAAAGGATTGCTGGCGTTTGAGCAAGGACGATCTCATCGACATGCAGGGCACCGTCGTGGCGGTTCACAGCGGCGGTCTCTACCGCGTGCAGTGTGACGCCGGACACGAAGTGCTCGCTCAGCTCAGCGGCCGTATGCGCCGCTTCCGTATCAAGGTGGTGCCGGGTGACCGCGTCACCGTCGGCGTCTCGCCGTACGATCCGGTCCGGGGCATCATCACCTTCCGCGCACGCTAGCCAGAACGATTTGCAACCCAAGACAACCGATAGAAACTCCTCCCGGCGCCGCAGCGGACCGCCGCGCACGGGCAGGCTCGCGGCGCCCGCGCAGCCCGCACGTTCGCGCCGATGTCGAGCCCAACGCCAATCTCGCTCGCTGCCACGGTCTGCGACACCGCGCCGGTACCGTTCACGTCCCTGAACCTCGACCACCGGCTGCTCGAAGGGATTCGCGACCTCGGCTTCAAGGAGACGCGCCCGATCCAGAGCGCGGTCATCCCGCTGGCCTTGCAGGGCTCGCGACCTGATCGCGTGCGCCGAGACCGGCACCGGCAAGACGTGCGCCTTCGTCGTGCCGACGCTGCAGACGCTGCTCACCACGACGACGCGTCGATCCCCATCCGACAGGCTCGACCTCCGGACCCCGCAGCCGCGTGCTGGTGCTGGCGCCGACCCGCGAACTGGCCGTGCAGATCGAGGACGAAATCCACGGTCTGGCCTATCACACCAGCGTGACCAGCGCGGCCGTCTACGGCGGCGTCGAGATGGGCATGCAGGAGCGCGCCTGAAAGCGGGCGTCGACATCATCGTCGCCACGCCCGGCCGCCTGATGGATCACATGCGGCAGCAGAATGCCGACCTCTCGGCGGATCGAGCTGCTCGTCCTCGACGAAGCCGACCGCATGATGGACATGGGCTTCTGGCCCGACGTCCGCCGCATCATCGTCGGCGCTGCCAGCCGAGCGCCAGACGCTGCTCTTCTCGGCGACGATGCCGGAGGAGGTGGTGCGGTTGGCGCTGGAGATCGTGCGCGAGCCCAAGTACATGCAGGTGGGCCAGCGCAGCCAGGCCGGCGAAGTCGATCACGCATCGCGCCGAGTTCCTCGAGGACTCGGCCAAGCTCGAGTGGCTGATCGAGCACCTGCGACGTCCGGAAGGTCCGGTGCTGGTGTTCTCGCGCACGAAGATCGGCGCCGACCGCCTCGCGCAGCGCTTGCATGGCGCCGGCATCAAGTGCGCCGCGCTGCACGCCGATCGCACGCAGGATCAGCGACGCATCGCCGTCGAGGGCTTCCGGGGCGGCCGCTACAAGGTGCTGGTCGCCACCGACATCGCGGCGCGCGGACTCGACATCGACGGCATCCACACCGTGATCAACTACGAACTGCCAGACTCGCCCGAAACCTACGTGCACCGCGTCGGCCGCACCGGACGCGCCGACGAGGTGGGCAACGCGATCACGCTGGTCGATCGCCAGCCGAGCGGCAGGCGCTGGCGATCATGGAAAAGTCCGTTGGCGTTCGTCCTAGAATGAATCGGGATGTCGGATACCTTTTCGCCAGCCCCGCCCGACGCAAACGCCTGCCGCCGACCACGCCGGCAGGTTTCGGCGGCGGTCATCAAGTTCAAGTCGTGCCGCTGGCGGCGTCCGCCGGAAGACGGTCCGGAGTGCTGCGGTCATCGCGACGTGCTGCCGATTGCCGGCACCAGCTTCAACCCCGACGCCTGGTGTCCCGACTGCGAGTTCTTCAAGCTGCGCCGCACGCCGAAGAAGCGCGAACCAGGCAGCTACTGGTACTGACACTCGCGCCGCGCTCGCTACTCCGAAAACTCCTTCGCCAGCTCCACCCATTCGCCCTGCGGCGCCAGCTGCTGGTAGGCGCGCCAGTGCGGCCGCGCCTCCTGCGACAGCCCCATCTTCTCGAGCGTCACCGCCAGGTAGAAGTGCGTGTCGGCGTAGTACGGATTGAGGCGCAGCGCTTCGTCGTAGCAGCGCCTGCGCCTCGGCGAAGCGACCGAGGTCGTGGTAGATGTTGCCGAGGTTGAAGTGCGCCTCGAAGAAATCGGACTCGAGCGCGATGGCGCGCTCGTAGAGCGCCTGCGCCTCGACCAGTCTCGTCGACGGGTGTAGTGGATGTTGGCGAGGTTGATGAGCGCCGCGACCAGGTGCGGATCGAGCTCGAGCGCCTTGCGATAGGCGCTGCCGCCTGATCGCAGCGTCGCCTCGTCGCCGTCGTCGAGCGCCGAGGCCGACGGAAGATAGTCCTCGGCCAGCGCGGTGTCCGCGCTGAGGCGGCCGACCCGAGCGGCGGCGCTTTCGGCGCGCGCGGTTGCAGCGCCAGGATCTTGGCCGGCGCGGCGTCGAGCCGGAAGTCGAAGGCGAGCTGTCCGTGGCGTGACGGCGAGCAGCGTGCGCACGACGCTGCGGAACGACGCGCCGGCGCTCATCTCGTCGTTCGCCTGCTTGATCGGCGACGACGTCCTGGAAGCGCGAAGAACGTGTCGGCGTTGGTCCGCAGGACCGGCTTGATGATGCCGCACTTCACCAGATACCGCAGGTGATCCTCGCGCAGCGAGCGATAGCGCGCCAGCAGATCGCGCATGCGTGATACTGCCGCTGTCAAGTTCGGCGCTGTCGGCACGCCCGACCAGCTGGCAGAACTGCCTCTTCCGTCAGCATCCGGATCGGACGGTCGTGCTGCTGGCGTTCAGCTCCTCGACGCGCTTCAGCTTGTTGCTGGCTCGATCGCACCGCCCGCGAACCCCTCACCACCAACCACCAGCATCGTCGTCTTGGCGTTGACGTCGTCGGCGGTGGCGCCGCCGAGGCGGGCGACGAGCGCGCGCGCGTCCTTGCGGCCGAGCGAGCTCAGTTTTCCGGTGAAGACGACGAGGTGGCCGGCGAGAGAGGGCGCGGGAGTGATCACGCTGCGACGGTGACGGCACACAGTCGTCCGTCCGTCGGACGAGCCGGGCGCAAGACGGTCACCAAGATGAAGGAGAATACGATCGATGTCAACACCGGTTCACCCTCGTCGCAGGGCACGCACCATGATCCTCGCAGGCGACATCGGCGGCACCAAGACCCTGCTCGGCCTGTTCGATCCACGGACCGGCGCGGCCGCGTCCCGATCGTACGTCCGCAGCTTCGTTCACGACTCGACGTTCAGCGATCTCAGCGACGATGATCTGCGGCGTTCGTCGCGGCCGACGACGGTCGCAGCGGCGCGTCGCTCGACCGCGGCCTGCTTCGGCGTGGCCGGTCCGGTGCTCGGCGAGACGGCGGAGCTGACCAACGTGCCGTTGGCGGGTCGATGCCGCCGACGTGGCGCGCGCCTTCGACATCCGCACGTCCCGCTGCTCAACGATCTCGAGGCGATGGCCTACTCGGTGCCGGTGCTGGACGGGGACGAGCTGCACGTCCTGCAGCGCGGCGAGGCGATGCGCGGCGGCAACATGGCGCTGATCGCCGCCGGCACCGGCCTCGGCGCAGGCGCTGCTGCACCACGTCGACGGCCGCTTCGTCCCGTCGCCGAGCGGAAGGCCGGGCCACGCCGACTGGGCGGCCCGCACCGACCGCGAGATCGCGCGTGCTGCGCGATCTGATCGAGCGCGTACGGCCGCGCCGAGGTCGAGCAGTGTTGTCTCGGGCCAGGGGCTGGTCGAATCTGCACCGCGTCACGCACCCGCACGGCTGCGACGCCGGCGGTGCGACGCCGACGACCCCGGACGCGCCGGCGGCGATCTCGAGCGCGGCGCTCGAACGCCGCTGCCCCGGCTGCGTCGAGGCGCTCGAGCATCTTCGTCGACGCCTACGGCGCCGAGGCCGGCAACCTGGCGCTGCGCTCGGTGGCGACCGGCGGCGTGTTCGTCGGCGGCGGCATCGCGCCGAAGATCCTGCCGGCGCTGACCGACGGCCGCTTCTGCGCGCGTTCGCGACAAGGCGCCGCTGCGTCAGCTGGTCGACGGACGTGCCGGTGAAGATCATCCTCAATCCCGAAGCCGGGCTGCTCGGCGCCGCGTGCGCGCGGCGGACCTCCTGTAGGCGCGTGGTCGTCGAAACGGCGTGCAAGCGGACCTGAAGGTCCGCGGCTACGTACATGTCTACGAATGTCACACCGACGTAGCTGCCGACCTTCAGGTCGGCGAGGTAAGCTGGCGCTGCGGTCTGGGTCTTCACGAAGGAGGGTCGGCAACTGCGATGCGAGGTCGCCCGCACGTCTGCGCCTCCATCGTACCGGCTGACCGTGTCGTATCTCGTGCAGGCAGCGCCTGGCACCGACCGTTCGCCGACCGCCTCGGCGCAGTGCCCGGCATCTCGGTGAGCAGCGCCGCGACAACGACCGAGGACGTGGACGCCTCGGTTGCTGCGATGCTGCGAGCCGTCGATACGGCTCGCTCACCAACTTAGACGTGCGACAGTCGCTCGTCGAGCACCAGGTGCTCGAACCACAGGGTCGACAGCTTCTCCTGCACCGTGTTCTGCCGCAGCCGCGCTGCCAGGTTCGGGAAGTCGACGCGGTCGAGCTCCTGATCCTGGTTGAAGCACGAGAAGATGATCGTCTCCTTGCCGGTCGTCGGGATCGACGTGCTTCTGCAGGCACTGCGCGCAGACCTCCTTCATCATGCACTGCATCGGCGAGTTGATGCTGCCGATGCCGACGTGTTCCGGCTTGAGGAACGGCGCGAGCACGCCGTGCCGCGCCGCCTTCACCGCCGCCATCATGCGATCCGAGCCGATCGCGATGATGCGATCGATCGATTCGAGCGGCACCAGCGGCGCGCCGAGCTGCCCCGCCTGGTAGGCCAGCATCGCCTGCACGATGTTGCCGCGGAAGTGCGCGTCCTGCGGCCGACCCGGCGCGATCTCCACGCCCGTGTCGGTGCTCCAGATCACCTGGTCGGTCGCCGCCTCGATGTCCTCGCGCTTGAACAGGTCTTCGCCCTTCTTGTAACCGGCGAAGTAGATCACGCGGTTGCCGTTCCCGCGCAGCGCCTTGGCGATCGAGAACAGCACCGCGTTGCCGAGGCCGCCGCCGAGCAGCAGGACGTTCTGCTGCCTGGGAATCTCGGTCGGCGTCCCGGTCGGCCCCATCACGACGACCGGCTCGCCCTTGCGCAGGTAGGCCACGAGACGGCTCGACGCACCCATCTCGAGCGCGATCATCGACAGCAGCCCCTTCTCCTTGTCGACCCACGCGCCGGTCAGCGCGATGCCTTCCATCAGCAGCGGCACCGGCCGGCCATCGACGCTCACGCGGTGCGCCCCGGACTCGAAGTTCTGCAGCCGGTAGAACTGTCCCGGCTCGAAGTGCCGCGCCGCCGCCGGCGCCTTCACGATCACCTCGACGATCGTCGGCGTGAGGCGGACGACGTCCTCGACGTGGGCAAGGAACTCCTCGTCGAGCCGCTCGCCGAGCGCCTGCCACGCACGCTCGCGGTCCGCCTGCGCCGCCGGATCGAGCGGCGCCAACGCGTCGCGAAGAGCTCGACGACCTTCGGGTAGCCGTCCTTGGCCGACGCCATCGCCTTGACGACGTTGCCGGCGATAGCGCGGGTGGTTGTCGCCGTAGTAGCTGACGAAGCGCCCGTCCTTCTCGTAGGAGGTGAAGAAGCCCGTCCGCGTCCGCCACCGACGCCGCACGTCCCGTCGTCGGTCCGCACGATCCGGTGCGGCTGGAAGAACTTCTTCTTCGCGTCGAGCTGGAAGGTGCTCGGGCGCTTCCTTCTCGTAGGTGACGTTCGGCGAGGTGCCGGCCGCCACCAGCAGCGATCCGCGCCGGCAGCGTGACCGTCGCCGTCTGCCCTTCCCGCGCTTCCTGCCCTTCCCGCCCGAAGATCATCGCCTCGAGCGCCCCGACGCGCGTCGGGCACCGCTTCGATCGGATTGAGGTTCTCGGCGAACGCGATGCCTTCCTCGAGCGCCTTGATCATCTCTTCGTGATTCAGGCGGTAGGCCGGCGAATCGACCATCCGCTTGCGATAGGCGAGCGTGACGCCGCCCCACGAGCGCACCAGCGGCACGAAGTTCGGCGCTTCACCGGCAGCCGCGGCGCGCACGCGCTCGGCCCGCACCTCGCGTCCATGTGCGACGCACTCGTCGAGCACCTCGAGCTCCTCGGCGTCGTACGCTGTCGCGCAGCCGCCACCTCGCCCACGCGCCGCGACGAGCAGCCTCGTGCTGGTCGAGCATCTTCTCGACCTGCACCGGGTAGTAGGCCATCAGCTCGGTGGCGGTGTCGATCGCCGGTCAGGCCGCCGCCGATGACCACCGCCGGCAGCCGCACCTGCAGGTTCGGCAGCGCGTCGCGCTTGAACGCGCCGGTCAGCTGCAGCGCCATCAGGAAGTCGCTGGCCTTGCGGATGCCGCGAATCAGGTTGTTCTTCATGTCGATGATCGTCGGCCGGCCGGCGCCGGCCGCAATCGCCACGTGATCGAACCCGTAGCTTCCACGCGTCTTCGATCGGCAGCGTGCCGCCGAAGCGGATGCCGCCGTACATCCGCAGCCCGCGCCGACGCGCGAGCGTCAGGTGGATCAGCGTCAGGAAGTTCTTGTCCCAGCGCACGGTGATGCCGTACTCGGAGACACCGCCGAAGCCCTCGAGCACGCGCTCGTCGAGGTCTGCGTAGATCTCGCTCCAGTCGCGGATCGGCTGCGGCGCGTCAGCGCCCGTGCCGACCAGCGGCTCCGGCAGCGGCTCGATCTTCAGGCCGTCGATGCCGACGACGCCGAAGCCCTCGTTCACCAGGTAGTGCGCCAGCGTGTAGCCGGCCGGCCCGAGGCCGACGACGAGCACGTTCTTGCCGTTGTAGGGCAGCGCGTACGGACGCCGGACGTTGAGCGGATTCCAGCGCGTGAGCAGGCCGTAGATCTCGACGCCCCACGGCATCTTCAGCACGTCGGTCAGCACGCCGGTCTCGATCTGCGGGATGTTGACCGGCTCCTGCTTCTGGTAGATGCACGACTTCATGCAGTCGTTGCAGATGCGGTGGCCGGTGCCCGGGCACATCGGGTTGTCGATGATCACGAGCGCGAGGGCGCCGATGGCGTCGCCCTGCTTGCGCAGCAGGTGCATCTCGGAGATCTTCTCGTCGAGCGGACAGCCGTTCAGCTCGATGCCGAGCGGATTCACGGCAACCTTCGGCGTCGACTGCCGCCGCGACCGACCCTTCGCCGTCTCCTTGCAGCCCTTCGAGCACGAATCCTTGTCGCGCTCGTGGCACAGCACGCAGTAGTGGATCTCGCTCAGCACGTCGCGCGGTTGCATGCCGCGGGTCGGTCAGCGCGAAGCCGTCGCGGCGGCGCAGCCGGCCATCGGGCCCGAGCATCTGCTCGGGAAGCGCCGCAAAGGGCCGCTGCACCGGGACGAGGTGCCAGGGCTCGATGTTCTCGGGAAAACGGAACACCACCCAGTCCCGAAATGCGGGATCGTGGATGCGTGCGGCGCACCAGCGCTTGAGCGCCTCGAGGTCGGCGGTCACGGCCCCCTTGTCGGTCTTCTCGCGGTCGAGCAGGTCGCAGCCCAGGCGGGCGACGGCCAGCTCGAGGTCAGCATTGGCAGCGTCGGCACCGAGCATGCGGGTCACGGCCACATCGTCTTCCGCCGATCGTCGCGACGTGACCGCCCTTCAGCAGCGGCAGGGTGCGTCGGCGAACGAAGTCGACCTTGAAGCGGAAGAGGTCGTCCTGGTCGTGTGTGGCCGAGGCCACCGCCGAGGTGGCGGCGCCGACGTCGAACAGTCGTGTCGAGGAATCGGCTGACATGCGGTGCCATGCGCGTAAGCAGGCTGGAGACGGCCACCGGCGAACGCGGCGCGTCCGGGTCCTCGCGGTAGTCGTCCCATTCGGCCAAGAACGCCGCATCTTCGCGCGAACCTCCTCGCAGAAGCGTTCGTATAACGAGGCCAGCCGTTCGGGCTCGTGAAGGTCGGCATAGGTGAAGCCGGAAATGCCGAGCGGCATCCGCGGAGACGGGGTATCAGGCGTATTCATCATCGGTGGTATCACCATAGAATAGCCGCATGCGTGCCCTTTCCCTCGCCGCCGCCGGCCTCGTCGCGTTGAGCCTGCACGCGTCCGCCCAGCAGCCGGCGCGCACGGCGCCACCAAAAGCGCGCACGCCCGCTCCACCCGCCACGCCCGCGCGGCCGGCGACCGCACCGCGGGTCGAAGCAGCCGTGCCGTTCAAAGTGGGCGAGACGCTCACCTACGACGTCGGCTGGTCGAACTACCTGGTGGCCGGCTCCGCAGTGACACGCGTCGTGGAGAAGCGTCCGTCTGCCAACTCCACGGCCTACTACCTCGTGGCCGAGGGCAAGCCGATCCCGCTCATCGCGCGGTTCTACTCGGTCTACTACAAGATGGACTCGCTGCTCGACAGCGTCTCGACCCTCTCCCAGCGAACGTCGCTCTACACCGAGGAGGGCACCGAGAAGCGTCAGGCCACGACGGTCTTCAACCGCAGCACGAAACGAGCGAGCTTCGAGCGGAAGGCGGGCACCGAGACAACGAAGGATGAACTGACGGTTCCTGCGAATGTGCAGGACGGACTCGCCACGATCTACGCACTGCGCGGCCGTGCCTTCCGCGCCGGCGAGAAGATCAGCGTTCCGGTCACCGACGACGGCACCCTGTACACCGTGAACTTCGAGGTCGGAGCGCCCGAGGCGATCAGGGTGCCGCTCGGCTCGGTCACGGCGTGGAATCTGCGCGTCACCATTCTCGACGCCGCCAACCAGCCGATCGGCAACAACGTCCGCGCGTGGATTTCGACCGACGCCCGCCGCCTGCCGGTGAGACTGCAGGCCGACCTGCCGGTTGGCAACTTCGCGCTCGCGCTCCGCAGCGCGCAGTAGACAGGCGACCTTGACGATCATGCTCAACGGCGACCGCTTCGAACTCGCGGCGACACTCACCGTGTCCGAACTGCTCGCGCAGCTCGATATCGACCCGCGGCGCGTCGCCGTCGAACACAACCTCACCGTGCTGAAGAAGCCGGCCTACGACACGACGCGGCTGCACGAGGGCGACGTGGTCGAGATCGTGAACTTCGTCGGCGGAGGGGCGCAGTAAACTCGGGGGATGGACAGTCTTGTCATCGCCGGGCGGACCTTCTCCTCACGGCTGATTATCGGTACGGGCAAATACCCGTCCCACCAGGTGATGCAGCAGGCACACGAAGCCTCCGGCGCCGACATGGCCACGGTGGCCGTCCGCCGCGTCAACATCTCGGACCGGACCAAGGAATCGCTGCTCGATTACGTCGACACCACGAAGATCTTCCTGCTGCCCAACACCGCCGGCTGCTACACCGCCGACGAGGCGGTCCGCACGGCACGGCTCGGGCGCGAGGCCGGGCTGTCGAACTGGGTGAAGCTCGAGGTGATTGGCGACGAAGCCACGCTGTTCCCCGACAACGAGGGACTGGTCGAGGCGACCCGCATGCTGGTGAAGGAAGGGTTCGTCGTGCTGCCCTACACCAGCGACGACCTCGTGGTCTGCCGCAAGCTGGTTGACGCCGGCGCAGCGGCGGTGATGCCGCTCGGCGCGCCGATCGGCTCCGGGCTCGGCATCCAGAACCCGAACAACATCCGCATCATCCGCGAGTTCATCACCACGGTGCCGGTGATCGTCGATGCCGGCGTCGGCACGGCATCGGACGCAGCGCTGGCGATGGAGCTTGGCGCCGATGGTGTGCTGATGAACACCGCAATCGCTGGCGCCGCGAACCCCGTCGTCATGGCGGAAGCCATGAAATACGCCGTGCGCGCCGGCCGCCTCGCCTACACGTCGGGCCGCATCGCCCGCAAGGCCTACGCAACCGCCAGCAGCCCGGTCGACGGCCTCATCGGCCGCTGACGCTCGGCCGGCCGTCGCCGCGGACCTGCAGGTCCGCGCTGACGCGGCCGACCTGCAGGTCGGCGGCTACATACACCCGGTTCAGGACGCCGCGACAAGCTGGTCGAGCGCGAAGTGCAAACGTTCGAGCGACACGCCCCGCTCGGCGCACCGCAGTCGCAGCTGCTCGAGCCGCTCGACGTCGAGGAGCTGCGTAATCACCACGAGATCCACGCCGCCCTGGTCGACGATGCGAAGCAAGTGCTCGTAGGTGCCGATCACCGGGTAGCCCTGCATGTGCGCCCGCTCCATCAAGGGGTCTTCGACGATGAAGCCCAGCATGCGGTAGCTGCCTTCGCGTCGCGTAAGGATGTCCCGCACGACGCTGGCGCCGACATCGCCCGCCCCGTAGATCGCCACGCGCAGCCCTCGCTGGTTGCGCCGATGCGCGAATTCGCTGATCAGGCGGAACGATGCCCGCGCGCCGACCACCAGCAGCAGCAACAGCGCCGCGTAGATGATGAACACACCGCGTGAGTAGGCCTCGAACCGGTACACGAACGTGAGGAACGTGACGTTCAGCAGCGTGCCCAGGCCGACACCCTTCGCGAACGTCACGCCGTCCATCAGCCCGAAATACTGCCAGACGCCGCGATAGCCGCCGACCATGAAGAGGCTGATCAGCTGCACACCCATCACGAGCGGCAGCGACTGCAGGAACTGCGGAAAGTACTCGCGGAACTCGAGCGGCGCGTCGAAGCGCAGGCGATAGGCACTGTAGTAGGCGATGGCCGTCAGGCACAGGTCGAGGAACACCTCGGCGATGCGCCGCCGGTAGACGAAGTTCACCACGAAGGGCGTGAGTCGGGTTGTCCGCTCGAGGGCGACATCGTTTTCCTCGTAGACCCGCACGTGTGACAGGTAGACGGCGAAGATGATGCTGGCGATGACGAACACCGCCGCCGCCACGCTCGGCAGGTCGCCGCGATCGTGTTGCAGCGACACGCCGAGCAGGCCGCCGAGCCCGGCAAGCAGCCACAACGCGAGCACCGCCCCGCGTTCGGACAGCCCGATGGCGACGAGCCGGTGCGACGAATGGTCGCGGCCGCCCTGAGCCGCTGAGCGTCCCGAGAGGATGCGCGAGACGGTGACGAGCGTCGTGTCGAGGATCGGCACCATCAGGATGAGCGCCGGACCGGCCATGATCGACAGCATGCTGGTCGCCGCGTGCGTCTGCCCTGGCGACGCGAGCGTCAGCACCGACAGGTTCAGCCCGAGGAACAGGCTGCCGCTGTCGCCCATGAAAATGGAAGCGGGGTTGACGTTATAGACGAGGAAGCCGGCCGCCGCCCCAATCAGCAGCGCCAGGTGCAGCTGTTCGGCCGGGTTCACGCCGTGCAACGCCAGCGCCGTCAGCACGCCCGTGCCGGCCACCACGCTGAGCCCGGCACAGAGTCCGTCCATGTTGTCGAGCAGGTTGAAGGCGTTGGTCAGCCCGACGATCCAGAACAGCGTCAGCAGCGTGTCGAGCGTGAGCGACGACGACCAGCCGAGGCGGTAGTCGAAGAACACCAGGAATGAGGCAACGCCGATTTCGAAGACCAGCTTGGTCGCAGGCCGCAACGACACCACGTCGTCTACGAACCCGATGGCAAACATCGCGGTCGCCGCCAGCAGCAGCACCGACAGCGGCGTCACGCCGATGACGGCGACGTGCAGCGCCAGGACGGTGGTGGCGATCGCCACCCCGCCCATGAGTGCTGTAGGGCGTCCGTGCCAGCGGTCGGCGCGCGGCTTCGCCACGAAGCCGTAGCGTCGCGCCGCCAGGCGGCAGAGCGGCACCAGCAGCAACGACAGACCGAAGGCGAGCAGTGCGACAGGGACGATCTGGAGCATGACCGTGCGGTCACATGGTACAGGGTTTCGAAGCCGGTAGAATACGTGCGCAGATGACCCATCCGCCCTCGGTCCACAGATGACCATACTGCGCTGGGTGCTGCTGCCCTCGGTGGCGGCGTCGGTCCTCGCGGTGCTGCTGGCGCTGGCGTGCCGGTGGATCTGGCGGACGTCACGGCCCCTCGGCGTTATCGTCGCCGCTGGCCTGATGGTGCGCATCGTCGCCGCCATGGCCCTCTTCTGGCTGTCGTACCTGCGGCTGCCGGCCCTGTCGTCGCTCCAGCTGGGCGGAGGGTTCTGGCGCATGGCGCTCGACTCGCCGCAGTACTACATCAACGGGATCATCGGCGCCGAGGGGGCCCTGGCGTCCATTCCCGAAGGAAGCCCGTCACTCGCCTACGTGCAGGCGCTGGCGCTGTGGATGCGGATCGTCGGCACCAGTCCGTTCAGCGCCGTGCTGCTGAACCTCACCTGTTACGTGACGACGTGCGTGCTGCTCGTCGGGGCACTGCAGGGCCTGACCTCGCGCTACGCCGACCAGGTCCGCCGCGCCACGCTGCTGGCGCTGTCGGCCTCACCGATGCTGCTGTTTGTCAGCACGCAGGTGCTGAAGGACGACTTCTTCCTGCTCTTCTCGGCCACGCTCAGCACCGGCGTGTGGTGGGTGGCGCTGGTGCTCGCGACGCCGGCGCAGGCGTCGTGGCGGCGGCTCGTCCCCGGGCTACTGGCGGTGTCGGTCGGCGTGTTCCTGACAGCCGGCGTGCGCGTCTACTATCCGGCCATCGCCAGCCTCTGTTTCGGACTGGCCTTCGTCGTCGCGCTGCTCGCCCATCGCCGGGTGTCGTGGCCGCTGGTGTTCGGCTGCGCGGCGCTGACAATCGTCACGGCAGGCACGGCTCTCACCTACGGGTCAGGGGAGGGCGGAAGCTATCTGGATGTGCTCGTCGGCTCACGCTCGTCAGGCGGTGCCGTCAGCGTCGTCGACGCCGCACGCGCCAGCTTCGTCTCGTCTGGCGGCTCGACCAACATCGGCGAAGACTCGAGCAGCGCACCGGGCGCCGTCAGCCGGTTGCGCAACGTCGCGATGGGGCTGGCGACCATATTCGTCCCGCTCATCGTGCTGCGCACACTCGGACTGGTTGCGGTGTCGGGCGGCGGGGCCATGGTGGCGCTCGGCGACCTGGACACGCTGTTCTTCGATGCGGTGTTCGTGACGATGGTATGGCTGACGTGGCGGTTGTGGCGCGAACGGCGGCCCAACCCGGCGTTTCTTGCCTACGCGATCGGCCTGGTGCTGCTGCTGTGCGGGCTGATGGGCTACACCGTGACGAACGTCGGCACGCTGATCCGGCTCAGGCTGATGGTGTTTGTGCCACTCGTCACGATGCCGCTTGCCTTCTCGCGGCTGCCGCGGTTCCTCGAGCTAGACGACCGCGTCGATGCGGCAGCGCTCAGTGCTGCCGCGCCCAGGCCAGCAGACTGAACAGCTGCCACGCCTGATCCGCCTCGCGGGTCCGTCCGTCACGGAACGCCTCCCAGCGGCGGCGCACCGGGGCGGGGTTCATGCCCAGTTTGACGATCGTGTCGCCGGCACAGAGACGGTCCATCTCGCCTCGCAGCGGCCCGCGCAGCCAGCGCTCGAGTGGCACGCCGAACCCCATCTTGGGTCGATCGACCAGCGCACGCGGCACACGCGAGTAAAGCATGGCCCTCAGGCAGGCCTTCTGCGTCGGGCCGTTTCGCTTCAAGGCGAGTGGCATCGCGAGCGCCAGCTCCACCACGCGATGGTCGAGCAGCGGCGAGCGCACCTCGAGGCTGACGGCCATCGACGCCCGATCCACCTTCGTCAGCACATCCTCCGGCAGGTACGACACCAGGTCGAGCAGGGGCGCCAGTTCGCGCCGCGGGATGCCCGCCCCTCGCGCCAGCATGTCCGCGTAGAGTTGGGCCGACTCGGAGATGTCGCCAGTCATCGCCTCGACTTCATCCGCCGGCATCCAGCTGACGAAGCGGGCATAGGTGTCGTTGCCGTCCTGGCGCAGGACGTCGGCAGCGCGGCGCAACCGGCGCACCGGCAGGCGGCTGGCCACCGCGGCCAGCGCGCGGCGCACGCCGCGGGGCTGGGCGAGCAGCCACTGACGGTCGGCGTGATGGCGATAGCGCGGATAACCGAAGAAGAGTTCGTCGCCGCCGTCGCCGGACAACGCCACCGTCACGTGCGCACGCGCCGCCTTGGAGACCAGATACGTCGGGACCGCCGACGAGTCGGCAAATGGCTCGTCGAACATCGCCGGCAACCGGTGCACCACCTCGAGCAGCTCATCTTCGCCGCACAACTGCTCGTGGTGATCGGTTTTCAGGTGCGCGGCGACCGCCGCCGCGTGATCGGCTTCGTTGTAGACCGGATCGTCAAAGCGGACGGTGAACGTGCGGACGGCCGTGCTGCTCTGCTCCTGCATGAGCGCCACGATCAGCGAAGAGTCGATGCCGCCAGAGAGGAAGGCGCCGAGCGGCACGTCGGCGATCATGCGCTGCCGCACCGCGAGCACCAGCCGCTCCTCGAAATCGCGGGCGATGGCCTCGGCCGGTCGGCGATCGGCCTTCGCGGCGCAGGCCAGCGGATCCCAGTAGCGCGAGACGCGCACTGCGCCACCCTCCCACACCAGCTGGTGCGCGGGCGGCAGCTTGCGCGCGTGCGCGTAGATCGTGCGGGGCGACGGCACGTAGCCATAGCGCAGGTAGAGCCGCACACTCTCGCGATCGAGCGCACGCGGAAACGCCTCGTCGGCGACGAGTGACTTCAGCTCCGAGGCGAAGCGCAGCAGCCCACCGTACTCCGAGTAGTAGACCGGCTTCTTCCCGAGCCGATCGCGCACCAGCCACAACCGCCGGCGCGGCTCGTCCCAGATGGCGAACGCGAACATGCCGGCGAATCGCCCGAGGCAATCGAGTCCCCACTGGTCGTACGCGGCCAGGACGACTTCGGTGTCCGTGTGCGAGCGGAATCGGTGACCCGCCGCTTCGAGTTCGGCGCGCAGCTCGAGAAAGTTGTAGATCTCGCCGTTGAACGTGATCTGGAGCCGCCCGTTGTCCCACGGCATCGGGTTGTGCCCGAGCGGGGACAGGTCGACGATGGCGAGGCGCCGGTGGGCGAGGGCGACGCGGCCATCCGCAGACTCCCACGCTCCCGCGTCATCGGGTCCGCGATGGGCGAGGCATTCCGCCATGCCTCGCGCCCGCTCGACGAGCCGGACACGGCTCGACTGCGTCGTGAGGGCCGCGAGTCCGGCTATTCCACACATGAGCGCCGCTCCCCCACCCCGAGCGCCGCCTCTGCGCCTCCTGCGGCCTGCGCCCACAAGGCGGCGATGCGCGGCGCCCATACCTCGAGCGAGTAGTCACGCTCGATGGTCCGCCGGCCGTTCACGCCGAGCGCGGCACCCAATTGCGGGTTCTCGTACAGACGCGTCAGGGCAGCGACCCACTCGCCGGGCCCGGCGAGCAGACCCGACACCCCGGGCTCGACGATCCGGACGTTTGCACCGACCGGTGATGCGACGACGGGACGCCAGCACGCCATGGCCTGGATCAACTTGAAGCCGCACTTGCCTTCCGTCCACATCGACTCGGGCAACGGCATGATGCCGACATGCGTCCGCGACAGCTCGGCCACCTCGGTCTGCTCCGACCATGCGACCCAGCGCACCGGCGCGTCACCGGCGTCGAAGCGCCGTGCTCCGATGGCAACGATCTCGACGTTGCGGCCGCGGGCGAACGCCGCGAGCTCGGGCAGCACCGACTGCAGGTGCGGGGTGGTGACCGGCGATCCGATCCAGCCGATCGAGAAGCGGTCGGCGTCGGCAGCAGCCGGCGCCGAGGGGTAGCGCGACAGGTCGACGACCGTCGGCACCAGCGCCACGTTGCTGCTGAAGCGGCGGGCATAGGCGCAGAGATAGTCGCTGCCGGCGCAGTTCAATGCCGCTTCGGCCATCAACTGCCCGAGCTTGTTCCCGAGCATCCGGCGCACCAGCGCCGAGGGGTGCTGATCGTAGGCATGGAAGAATGCATCGTCGAAGTCGACCACGAACGGCACGGCCCGCCGGCCGAGCCAGTGCTCGAGGACGTGCGGCAGGAACGGGATGAACTCGGAATGGACGACGACCAGGTCGTAGCGGTGTGCCGTCAGCAGCGCGGTGAGGCGCCTCACCGATGCCTGCGCGAAGCGCCACCACAGCTTCTCGCCGCCGCCGAGCACGGCGGCGGTGTAGCGCTCGTCGAAGAACGGCACCACATCGCAGCTGAAGCCGTGCGCGTGCAGGTAGGGCAGGAACTGCACGAAGCGATGGCGGCAGCTGGCCGCCTGCGGCGCGTGCCGCGGCAGGATGAGGACACGCACGCTCATGACGCGCCTCGCGAGGCGGTCCACAGCAGGCGGTAGGCGCCGAGTGTGTCGCGCACGCAAGCCGGAGAGGCGCCGATGGTGCAGGCCGCAACGCGAATGACCGGCTCGACGACGAGCGTGGTCAGGGCCACCAGCGTGGCAGCCACAGGCGTGAAATGCTTGCGGGCATAGACCATGCGGCTCTGCAACGAGTAGAACAGCCGGCGGCTCTTGATCTGGTCGGACGTGCCGCCTCCCCGGTGGAAGGCGCGCGTCTCTGTGAGATAGCGCGCGTGCCAGCCGGCGGCCGCCGCACGCCGCGAGAAGTCGAGATCTTCGAAGTAGAGGAAGAAGGCTTCGTCGAATCCGCCGAGGGAGAGGAACAGGTCGCGACGCACGAGGTAGAAGGCGCCGATTACGTGGTCGACGTCCCGCGACTCCGCATGATCCCACTCCGTCATGAGATAGCCGTTGAACAGCGCCGGCAGCAGGCGGTCGACCCCCAGCATTCTTGACACGGTGCTGCCCAGTGCGGGAAAGCGCGCGCAGCTGCGGCTGACATGGCCGTGTTCGTCGAGCAACTGGATCCCTGCCAGGCCGTACGAGGCGTGCGCCGCCTGGTCGAGCCATGTTACAGCCGTCGGGATGGAGCCGCGCTCCACGACCGTGTCCGGATTGAGAAACAGGAGGTAGTCGGCCTCGAGGCCTGTTGCCGCCTGATTGCAGGCGGCGGCGAATCCCCGATTGGTGCCGTTGCGGATGATGCGCAGGGGCACCGCGGCCACGTCCGACAGGGCGTCGGCCGAGCCGTCGGTGGATCCGTTGTCCACAATCACGACAGCGGACAGCGTCAGGTCCCCCCACACCGTGGCAGCGACCGATCGCAGACACTCGCGCAACTGAGGTCCTGCGTTCCAGTTCACGATCACTATCCCGACCCTACGCCTGGCTGGAGCGGGCATTCGCAGTATTGTACGTGCGCCGTTCACCATCACGAGTCATGCGTGGTCACTCGATCGGTGCGCGGCGATCGCTTCCGCAATGACGCGCTCAAGCGCCTCGGCTGCGTGGGCGGGCGAAAAGGACGTTCGTACCAGAGTCAAGCCCGCGCTCGACATCGCCTGCCACCCCTCACCCCGCAAGAGGCTGACGGCGCATTTGGCGAAGTGGTCCGCCGTGTCTGCAACATGCAGGTCGCGTCCGTTCACACCTTCCACGCCGTGGTTGCCGGCCGTAGTCGTGACCACTGGAGTGCCCGTGGCCATTGCTTCCAGCACCTTGGTCTGCGCACCCAGCACAACCGACACGCCGCAGAGCGCGACCCGCGCGCGGACCAGCTCCGCGCGAACGTCGGGCACGGCACCGGTGACGGCAATTCCGGCCCGACTGGCCCAGTGACGCACGTCGGGCGCAGGGTTGGCTCCGACCAGGCGCAGCGTCGCGCCGGGAAGGCGTTGCCTGATGCGGGGGAACACATCACGACACAGGTAGTTGACCGCCGCCACATTCGGCGGATGGGCCATGTTGCCCGTGACGATCAGGCTGTCCGGCTCGCGTGCGTCGAAGCCGGGCACCACCGCCTCGGGAGCGACCGCGTGGTGAATGCTCGTCGTCTTGCCCAGGCAGTGGTGGGTCCGCCCGAACGCCGCCGCGTCGTCGGCACTGACGAACACGAGCCGATCGAACCGCGCCGCGACCGACGCCTCGTAGCGCGGCATCAGCTGGTGATCGACGCGAGCCGCGATACGCGCCCTGGATTCGAGCCACGGCAACGTGCGCTGCAGCTTGATCGCGGGCGGGTCCTCGAAGTCCATGACGCAGGGCATCCCGGCAATGCGCGGCACGAACTGCGCTGCCTCACAGAGCTGGACCACCACTGCATCGTAGGCGCGCTCGTGCGTACATCCGGTCGCGGCGGCGGCCAGCGAGTGGTTCGCATAGGTGCTGACGCGAAGCGGACGTCCCGCGAGGAGACCGGTCGCCTGCGCGAGTCGGCGAGAGAGTTGGGAGGATGGCGGCACCATGACGACGCGGCGGCACCATCGACGCAGGTCAGGGTGCGCCGCATCCTCGGGTGTTCCACTCGCCACGAGGTCGATCTCATGCCGCTCGTGCAGGACACTGAGATGGTTTCTGAGGATCAGGGCGTTGCCGGAATGGCCGACGAAGGGCGACCGCACGGCGACGAACAGCAGCCGCATCTACCTGATAAACTCCAGCAGCACGACGCCCTCGCCTGGCAGCTCCTGAATCGAGGCGAAACGGTGCATCCTGACGTTCACCCTCGACGCAGGCGAAGAGTCGTCCGGAGGATGTCCCTGAAATCCGGACTGGTTGCGGTGAACACCGCGGCTGCGGCGCTCCACGCGAGGCCGATCTGGGCCAGCATGACAAGCCGGCCGTCCGCCTGCGGCAAGAGCACGCGAAGCGAGGCAACCGCACCCGCGCACGCAAGCGCCGGCACCACCACCACGCGGACGACCCACGCTGACATGGCCGCTTCCGGAAACGCACGGGCCGTCGCCGTGACTCCCAGCGCGAGATACAGCATGTTCAACAGCGGCCAGACCGCGGCTGCCCCGGCGACGCCGAAGCGCGGCGTCAGCACCAGCAGGAGTGGCACACCCACGAGGCAGAGCGACACGTTCACCCGCAGGGCCAGTCCCGTCCGGCCGTGCGCGAGTTGCAACGCGTACGGGACCGACATGAGGCCATTGAGCACCGCGCCTGCGGTGAGCAGCGAGACCAGCGGCGCGGCCGTAGCGGCGGTCAGCGGGTTGCCGGTCCAGACGAGCAGGACGGTTTGACTGAACGCGACAAGGACCGATCCCAGGGGAAGGACGAGAGCTCCCATCACGCTCCACATCCGGCGATACTGCCCGCGCAGGGCCTCGACATCGCCACGAGCCACCAGCACCGAGAAGGACGGGAAGATGGTAGCAAACAAGGAGGCGACGAGCGTGCCCAGGCCGCTGCTGATGACCGTCGCCAGCGCGTAGTAGCCGAACTGCGCCAGCGGCAGCGCGCGGGTGAGCACGACCCGGTCCATCTGCGTCAGCACCGTCGCTGTCATTGTCACGGCCGTCATGCCGGCGCCGAATCGCCAGGACGTGCGCAACGTCGAGAGGTCGATGCGTCCGGCGGCGGCGCCAGCCGGCAACGCACCGCGCACGTGCGCGGCGAGGACAGCCACTTGCACCACCCCAATCACAATCTGCCAGCTAAACAGCATCGCGATCGTTGGCGCCACACGGGTCAGCAGCAGCAGGGCGCCTGCGGCCGAGACGAACGCCGCGACCACCCGAATGACATTCACGCTGAAGGCGCGCTGCAGGCCAAGCAGAGCGCCGTTGTAGAACGTCAGGGGCCACTGCGCCACCGTGAGCACGGCAATCAACCGCAGGGCGGTCGTCACCTCGTCCTGCGTCAGGGCACTGGGATGAATCCAGTTGCGGCCGACGACCGGCGCAGCCGCAAACAGGGCGGCGCCGAGCACGAGCCCGACTCCCAGGTACAGGAGTTCGGCGGTGCGCAGGAAACTGGCGACACTTGCCGCCTCGGCCGGGTGGGCGATCGCCCGGGACATCTGACGACTCACCGCCGGACTCATGCCGAAGTCGAGCAACTGCGCGAACGCCTGGAGGGACAGGTACACTCCGAACAGACCATAGGCTTCGACACCGACGAGTCCGACGTACTTCGGAATGACCAGAACCTGGATGGCAGCGACAGCGACCTGTCCGACAATGTTCGACAGTGCGCGGTGCTTCACGATACCGGGTTGGAAATCGATGTGGCAGGAGCCGACGTCGACGGTGCGGGGTACACTGGCGAGTCCAACAGCCCGGATTATCGCATCGAACAGGTCCGTCCTTCGTGAAGATCCTCCGCATCATCGCCAGGCTGAATGTCGGCGGCCCCGCTCGCCACGTCGCCCTGCTCAATGCCGGCCTCGAGGCGCGCGGGCACCGGACACTCCTCGTCCACGGCGCGCTCGATAGCGGCGAGGCGTCACTCGAAGGGCCGGCGATCGCGAGTGGCATCCCGCTGGTTCGCATCGCGGACCTTGGCCGGCGCGTGCGGGCGACCAGCGATGTGCGCGCGTTCGTCGCCCTGTTGCGGCTGATCTTCCGTGAGCGGCCGGACGTGGTCCACACCCATACGGCCAAGGCCGGCACGCTCGGCCGTCTCGCGGTGACGGTCTACAACCTGACCCGCGGGCGCAACGCACGCGCGCTGGTCGTTCACACCTTTCACGGCCACGTCTTCGAGGGCTACTTCTCGCCCTTCGTGAACCGGCTGGTGCGGCTCACCGAGCGACTGCTGTCACGCCTGTCCGACGTAATCGTGACCATCTCGCCGCGGCAGCACCACGACGTCGCGACGAGGTTCGCCGTGGCGCCAGCCGCGAAGACGGTGGTGGTGCCGCTTGGCCTTGAGCTCGATCGACTGCTCGACATGCCCCAGGGTGCCGCCGACCTGCGCGCCGCCATCGGCGCGGCGTCAGGCGACGTCATCGTCGGCTACGCGGGCCGGATGGTTCCGGTGAAAGATCTTCCGACGCTGGTTCGCGCCTTCGCACAGGCTCACGCCGCAGTGCCTTCGCTGCGGCTGGTGCTGGCGGGGGACGGGCCGGAGCGGCCGCATGCGCACGCGATGGCCCGCGCGCTCGGCGTCGCCGAGCGACTGCACTTCCTCGGGTGGGTGGACGACCTGCCGACCTTCTACGCCACGCTCGATGTGTTTGCGTTGTCGTCGCTGAACGAGGGCACGCCGGTGGCGGCAATCGAGGCGATGGCAGCGGCGCGGCCCGTGGTGTCGACAGAGGTGGGAGGGGTGCCGGACGTCGTGGAATCTGGCGTGTGCGGCCTGCTCGTGCCAGCGCAGTCCGCCGAGGCGCTGGCCGCGGCGCTCGTGCGTCTGGCCTCCAGCCCGTCGCTCCGCCACTCCATGGGAGCGGCGGGGCGGGAGCTCGCGCGCACGCGCTACTCGCACCTGCGGCTCGTGACCGAAATCGAAGCGCTGTACGAACACAGGCTGACGGCGCTACGGAACTCGCCCTAGCAGCTGACCTGCAGATGCGCGGCGTGGCGCACCTCACCAGCTTCCGCCAAGGCTACGGCAGTCCGCCGACGCATAGCGAAGGCGAGCGGTGCGCGGCTGCATCACGCCCGGGTGACGCCGGCGACGCGGCGGGCGTCAGAGGCGGAAGATGTTGGGACCGGACAGACCCTTGAGGGCGTTCCGAGTATCGACGACAAGCGGCATTGCCGCGAGCCGCGCGTAATCGAAGGCCGAGTGGTCGGTGGTGATCACGGCGCAGTCGACACCGTCGGCAATTGCGGTCTCGGTATCCATCGACGTCAGCGCGTGGTGCCCCTCGGCGAGCCGGGGCACCCACGGATCGGTGTAGGTCACGATGGCGCCACGGCGGATAAGCAGTTCCAGCACGTCGAGCGCTGGCGACTCGCGCATGTCGTTCACGTCGCGCTTGTAGGCCATGCCGAACAGGTGGATGCGAGAACCATTGATGGGCTTCTTCACCGAGTTCAGTGCGTCGGAGACGCGCTGGACGACGTACTCGGGCATCGAGCCATTGACCTGACCGGCGAGCTCGATGAACCGGCACTCGAAGCCGCTCTGGCGCGCCTTCCATGACAGGTAGAACGGATCGATCGGGATGCAGTGGCCGCCAAGGCCGGGGCCCGGATAGAACGGCATGAAGCCGAATGGCTTCGTTTTCGCCGCGTCGATCACTTCCCACACGTCGATGTCCATCTTGCGGCTCATCAACGCGATCTCGTTCACGAGCCCGATGTTCACGGCCCGGAAGGTGTTCTCGAGCAGCTTCACCATCTCGGCGACGCGCGTCGAGCTCACGGGCACCACGCTGGAGACGACGCGGCCGTACAGTGCCGCCGCCACCTCGGTGCTCGCGGCGCCGTGGCCGCCGACCACCTTGGGAATCTGCTTCGTCGTGTACAGCGCGTTGCCCGGGTCGACACGCTCGGGCGAAAAGGCGAGCAGGAAGTCCTCACCCGCCTTGAAGCCAACGGCTTCGAGCATGGGCTGCACCACCTCGTCGGTGGTGCCTGGATACGTGGTCGATTCGAGGATGACGAGCTGCCCGCGTTTCAGCACCTTCGCCGCGGCCTCTACGGCCTTGACGACGTAGGAGAGGTCGGGGTCCTTGGTCTTGCGCAGCGGCGTCGGCACGCAGATGTCGACGACGTCCATGTCGCCGAGCTGCGCCATGTTGCTGGTTGCGCGCAGGCGTCCGGCGTGCACCTCCGCCGCCAGTTCTGCGGCGGGCACATCTGGGATGTAGCTCGTGCCGGCGTTGATCGCGGTGTTCTTCGACTCGTCGACATCGAAGCCGGTGACGTCGAAGCCCGCTTTGGCGAACTCGACCGCCAGTGGCAGACCGACATAGCCGAGGCCGATAATGCCGATTCGCGCCTGCGTCGTGCGGATCCGCTCGAGCAACTGCGCGGCCGGAGTCACCGCGGCCCCGTCAGGGGAGCCGCACCGCTCAACCGCGCGAGGTCGGCGTCGACCATCATCTCGACCAGGCCTCGGAAGTCGACCTTCGGTTCCCAGCCCAGTTCCGTCCTCGCCTTCGAGCAGTCGCCGAGCAGGTGGTCGACTTCGGCCGGCCGCAGGAACGCAGGGTCGAGCTTGACGTGCTCCTGCCAGTCGAGGCCGACGCGCTCGAACCCGATCTGCACCAGCTCCTTCACCGAGTGGCTGATGCCGGTCGAGATGACGTAATCGTCCGGACGGTCCTGCTGCAGCATGAGCCACATGGCGTAGACGTAGTCACCCGAGAAGCCCCAGTCGCGCTGCGCGTCCAGGTTCCCGAGCCCGAGCGTCTGCTGCATGCCGAGCTTGATGCGTGCCACGCCGTCGGTCACCTTGCGGGTGACGAACTCGAGGCCGCGGCGCGGCGACTCGTGATTGAAGAGGATGCCGGAGACCGCAAAGAGGTTGTAGCTCTCGCGATAGTTCACGGTGATGTAGTGCCCGTAGACCTTGGAGACGCCGTAGGGGCTGCGCGGATAGAACGGCGTCATCTCCGTCTGCGGCACCTCGCGCACCTTGCCGTACATCTCGCTGGAGGAGGCCTGATAGAAGCGGATGCTCGGGTCGACGCGGCGGATGGCGTCGAGCATGCGCGTCACCCCCTGCGCATTGAACTCTCCGGTGAGCATCGGCTGATCCCACGACGCCGGCACGAACGACATCGCCGCGAGGTTGTAGATTTCCTGTGGCCGAACTTCGTCGATGACCTTCAACAATGAGAGCTGGTCGAGCAGATCGCCAGGGCGCACCGTGACGCGGTCCAGGATGTGGTCGATGCGCCAGCTATTCGGCGCGCTGAGCCGCCGGGCGATGCCGTAGACCTCGTACCCTTTTTCGAGCAGCAGTTCGGCGAGGTACGAACCGTCCTGTCCCGTGATGCCCGTGATCAGTGCGCGCTTGGCCATTCAAACTCCGGTCGGATTCACCCTGTAAAACCCCCGGATTGTACCACGGTGTACGCATGCGATCCGGAGGGCCTGAGGACAATGGAGCGCATCGATGTGGCCGTCGTCGGAGCGGGCGTCTCGGGCCTCTCGACGGCGCGGGCGGTGGCACGCACCGGCCGCTCGGTCTGCGTCCTCGAACGTCATCGCCGCCCCGGACTGGATACCAGCACTCACAACAGCGGGGTGATTCACGCTGGCATCTACCATCCCGTCGGCTCGCTGAAGTCGACGTTGTGCGTGCGGGGACGGCACCTGCTCTACGACTTCTGCGCCGCGCACGGCGTGCCACACGCGCGCTGCGGCAAGCTGATCGTCGCCGCCGACGACCACGAGCACGAGCAGCTCGGCCCGCTGCTGGCGCAGGGGGCTGGAGAACGGCGTGGAGGGTCTGCGTGAGGTCGGCCCGGCCTTCGTCGCCGCGCGCGAACCGCACGTGCACGCGGTTGCCGCGCTCTACTCACCTGACAGTGGCGTCATCGATGCCGAAGCCTACGTGCTGGCGCTGCTGCGGAGCGGCGATGAGGCGGGCGTGCTGTTCCTGCCGCACATCTCTCCTCGTCGGCGCTGACCCGCACGCCGACGGCGTCGTGCTGCACACTTCGCAGGAGTCGATCCTCGCTGGTCAGGTGGTGAATGCCGCCGGCCTGTACGCCGACGAGGTGTCAACGTTACTCGGGGGCGAGCCGTTCACCATCTATCCGTGCCGTGGCGAGTACGCCGCCCTCACGCCGGCCCGGCGCACCCTCGTCAACGCTTTGGTGTATCCGCTGCCGCATGCGTCGGGCCACGGCCTGGGCACGCACCTGGTGCGTACGACCGAGTGGCGAGGTGTGGCTCGGACCGACGATTCGCTATCAGGCGCGGAAGGACGACTACGAACAGGACCGGCTGCCGGTGGAGGCGTTCGTCGAACCGGCGCGGCGCCTGCTGCGCGACGTCACGCTGTCTGACCTCAGGCTGGGAGGCAGCGGCATCCGGGCGAAACTGCACCCACCTGCCGAGTCGTTCGCCGACTTCCTCATCAGGCGCGACACGCGTAACCCGTCCGTCGTGCACGCCGCGGGCATCGACTCACCCGGACTCACGTCGAGCCTGGCCATCGGCGAACTGGTGGCCCGCTTCATTGCAGATCGTTGATTGCAGATGCTGAGATTCCCAGTCAGCAGTCAGCACTGCAAATATCTGCCCAGTGCGTCCTGCCAGGTCGGCATCGTGAAACCGATCGCCGCATTCAGCTTCGCGTTCGACAGCGCGCAGTATTGCGGACGGGCCGCTGGCAGCGTCACGTCCGCGACGGCCACCACCTCGAAGCGCGGCTCGACGCCGAGCAGTCGTGCCGCCTCGAGACCCACCTCGTGCCACGTGGCGGCGCCACTGTTCACGCAGTGGTAAAGGCCCGGCACCGAACGGCGCTCGAGCAGAGCGAGGGTCGCAGCGGCACAGTCGTCGATGTAGGTGGGTGACACGGTGCGATCACCGAAGACCTTCACGACGCTTCCGCCGCGCAGGCCGTTCACGATGGACGTGAGGCTCCCCTTGTCGGGTCCGCCCGGCGCCACACCAAACAGGCTCTCGACGCGCAGCACGTACGACACCGGCGCATCGGCAGCGAACCACTCACCGAGCAGCTTCGACACCGCGTAGGCGCTGCGCGGGTTTGCCGCGCGCTCTTCCGTCATCGGCTGCGGTTGCAAGACCATCGAAGACGAAGTCGCTGCTGAACTGCACGAGCGCCGCGCCGGCATCGCGGGCCGCGCGCGCCAGCGAGCGAACGGCAAAGGCGTTCACCTGCAGCGCCACCACTGCCTGCGTTTCCGCCGCATCCACCATGTTGAAGCCGGCACAGTTCACGATGACGTCCGGCTTCGCGCTCGCGATGGCCGACTGCACCGCCGCATCGTCCGTGATGTCGAACGTGCGCCCGATCGAAGCGGACGACCTCGTGTGCCTGTTCGGCGGCGTGCGCCATCGCCGCGCCCAGTTGTCCGCGCGCTCCAACGACTGCAATCCGCATCAGACCGCTTCCTGTCCGGCACTGAACGCCCGCATCTTCTCGTCGTCGAAGACACCCTCCCACCGCGCCACGACGACCGTGGCGATGCAGTTGCCCATGACGTTCACGCCTGTGCGCCCCATGTCGAGCACCTGGTCGATGCCGAGCAGGATGGCCGCACCCTCGAGCGGCAGGCCGAACTGCGTCAGCATGCCGGTGAGCACCACCAGCGCGCCGCGCGGCACCCCGGCCACGCCTTTCGAGGCCAGCATCAGGGTGAGCATCATCAGCAACTGCTGCCCCATGGTCAGCTCGCACGCCCGCCAGCTGCGCCACGAACACGCTCGCCAGCGACAGGTACAGCGTCGTGCCGTCGAGGTTGAAGCTGTAGCCGGTCGGCAGCACGAAGGCGACGATGTTGCGGGGCACACCGAAGCGCTCCATCACCTCGAGCGCGTCGGGCAGCGCCGCCTCGGAACTGGCGGTGGAGAAGGCCAGCATGAACGGCTCGCGGATCGCACGCACGAACGCCAGGAAGGGCACGCGAATCAGCAGCGACACGCCGAAGACGACCAGCAGCACGAAGATCGCGAGCCCGGCATACATCAGCACGACGAGCTTGCCGAGCGTCAGCAGCACGCCGATGCCCTTGCCGCCCACCGTGGCACCGATCGCCGCGAACGACCCCGACCGGGGCAAACCACATGACGTAGTGCGTGACGCGGAACATCGCCTGCGCCACCGATTCCATCACGTCGAACACCGCCTTGCCCTTCGCGCCGATGGCCGCCAGGGCGACGCCGAAGAAGGTGGCGAACACCACCACCTGCAGGATGTCGCCACGCGCCATGGCGTCGATGACCGATGTCGGGAACAGGCGCAGGATCATGTCCCACACGTGCTGCTGCGCCTGTGGCATCGCCGCGACGGCGCTGGTGTCGGCGCCAAGCGGCACCGACATGCCGACGCCCGGCTGGAAGACGTTCACCAGCACCAGTCCGATCACCAGCGCGATGGTCGTCGCCACCTCGAAGTAGATGATCGCCTTCAAGCCGATGCGGCCGAGCGATTTCAGGTCGCCGCTGCCGGCGATGCCGACGACGATCGTCGA
Source organism: uncultured Acidobacteriota bacterium (assembly GCA_963722395.1). Lineage (GTDB taxonomy): Bacteria > Acidobacteriota > Vicinamibacteria > Vicinamibacterales > CAVVIG01 > CAVVIG01. The sequence goes on from CAVRLS010000005.1 coordinate 352,826, forward strand.
GAACAGGAGCGGCGCGACGATCATCTTGATCATCCGCAGGAAGATGTCGGCCAGCGGACGGATGGCGAGCGCGAACGCCGGAAAGAGATAGCCGACCGCGATGCCGAGCAGCAGGCCGATGAAGATGCGCGCGGGGCCGCTCAGGCGGCTGGTCGATTCGACGGGGTGTGCATCGGGCCGGCTCACCGCCCGGTCCCTGCCGACGATGGGTGACCGCCGGCGCCCAGGAACTCGGCGATGGCGCCCACCACCGTGCGCTGCTGGTCGAGCGACAACTCGGCGTAGATCGGGATGGCGATCGTCTGGTCGGCTGCCAGTTCCGCGTGCGGGAAAGCGCCGCGTGCATAGCCCAGGCTCGCGAAGCAGGGCTGCAGGTGGAACGGCACCGGGTAGTAGATCTCGTTGCCAATGCCGCGCTGGTCGAGGAACGCCTTCAGTTTGTTCCGGTGCGGCACGCGCAGGACGAACTGGTTGTAGATGTGGTAGCTCCCCTGTGGTTCCACAGGCAGCAGGACGCGTTCGGGCAATCCGGCCTCACGGAACAGCGCGATATAGCGGCGCGCATTCAGCCGGCGCGCTTCGGTCCAGGCGGCCAGATGCGGCGCCTTCACGCGCAGGATGGCAGCCTGCAGGGCGTCACAGCGGAAGTTGCCGCCGATGAGGTGATGGATGTACTTCGGTTCCATCCCGTGCATGCGCAGCAACTGCGCCTTCTTCGCCAGGGCTGCGTCGTTCGTCGTCACCAGGCCGGCGTCGCCGAACGCGCCGAGGTTCTTGCTCGGGAAGAACGAGAAACAGCCGAAGGCGCCCATGCCGCCCGCAGGGCTGCCTTTGTAGATGGAGCCGATGGCTTGCGCCGCATCCTCGATGATCGGCACACCGGCGCGGTTGGCGATGGCGACGATCGCGTCCATGTCGGCGCACAGTCCGTAGAGATGCACCGGCAGCACGGCTTTCGTCCGCGCCGTGATGGCCGCCGCGAGCGCCTGCGGGTCGATGTTGTAGGTGACCGGGTCGATGTCGACGAGGACCGGCGTGGCCCCGACGCGGCTGATCGCCCCGGCAGTGGCGAAGAACGAATACGTGGTGGTGACCACCTCGTCGCCAGGACCGATGTCGAGCGCCATCAGCGCCAGCAGCAGCGCGTCGGTGCCGGACGAGACAGCGACGGCGTGCTTCACGCCGATGCGCGTCGCCAGTTCGTGCTCGAGCGACGTGATCTCCGGCCCCATGATGAAGCGCTGGCTGTCGCACACGCGTTCGATGGTGGCAAGGATCTGTTCGCGAAGCGGCGCGTACTGCGCCGAGAGATCGAGCAGCGGGACGGGCGTGTAGGCAGTCATCTGTTTTTCACCGCGGCGCGCGTCTCGCGATCGACCTCCCGCCGCTTGATCGTCTCGCGCTTGTCGTAGTCCTTCTTGCCCTTCGCCAGCCCGACCTCCACCTTCACGCGCCCGTTCTTGTAGTACATGCGGGTGGGGACGATGGTCATTCCCTTTTCGGTGGTCTTTCCGATCAGCTTGCGGATCTCGTCGCGGTGCATCAGCAGCTTGCGCTGGCGCAGCGGCTCGTGATCGGCGTAGCCGCGATGCGAGTAGGCGCTGATGTTCACGTTGTACAGCCACACCTCGCCGCGCTCGATGCGGGCAAAGCTGTCGCGCAGGTTCACACGCCCTTCACGAATCGACTTCACCTCGGTCCCGAGCAGGACCATCCCCGCTTCCCAGGTGTCGAGGATGTGGTAGTCGTGAAACGCCTTGCGGTTCTCGGCGATGTTGGTCTGCGCCAGTTCGCGCGCGGTCTTCTCAGCCATGGCAGGTTGTCTTCGGCCGCGAGGGCGCGAAGACCACGACGTTCATTCTAGGTTGGATTGCCGGTCCGGCTGAAGCCGGACCCTACACCCGCTGCGCAAGCTTCGCAGCCAGCAGCACGGCCGCCACCATGCTGCCATGGTCGGCAATGCCTTTGCCCGCAATGTCGAACGCCGTGCCGTGGTCCACCGACGTGCGGACAATCGGCAGGCCGATCGTCACGTTGACCGCCTGTCCGAACGCCAGCAGCTTGACGGGAATCAGCCCCTGGTCGTGGTAGCAGGCGATGACGACATCGACCTCGCCCCGCGTGGCTCGGACGAAGATGGTGTCGCCGGGAAACGGCCCGGTGACGTCGATCCCCTCGGCGCGGCACGCCTCGATGGCCGGCTCGATCGAGTCGATTTCCTCGCGGCCGAACAGCCCATGTTCGCCGGCGTGCGGATTGAGGCCCGCCACACCGATGCGCGGCTGCGCAACACCGAAGCGCGGCAGTTCACGCGCCACGAGTCGGATGGTGTCAGCCATGACCTGGCGCGTCAGCGCCTTCGGCACGTCGGCGAGCGGTATGTGCACGGTGGCCAGCACGACACGCAGCACGTCCGAGTGGAACATCATTGCCACCCGTGGCGCGCCGGTGAGATGGGCCAGCAGGTCGGTGTGGCCAGCCCAGTGCAGGCCAGCCAGCCTGAACGCTTCCTTGTTGACCGGGGCGGTGGCGAGGGCGTCCACCTCGCCGCTCTGCGCGTCCTTCACCGCCCGCAGCAGGACGTCGTACGAGGCGCGCCCGGCTTCCGCCGACAGCACCCCGGGTTCGAAGCGCTGCGTGCCCGACGGCAGGTAGATGATCGGTTCGCACACCGCGAGCACCCGCGGATCGGTGAGCGCCTTGGCGCAGATCTCCGGACCGATGCCGCCAGGGTCGCCGACGGTCAGCGCGATGCGCGGCTTCATCAGTGGCACCCGCAACTGCGCCGTCCCGCAGCGTCCCGTGCCGCACCCTGACGGATTGTTGCAACCGCCCTCGCTGCCGCAGCCGCCGTGAACCTGGCCTGCCGCGTTCGGCAGCTCATAGCGCAGGCAGCACTTGAGCCGGCCGCAGAGGCCCGAGAGCTTCGAGGGGTTGAGGCTGAGGTCCTGCTGCTTGGCCATCTTGATCGACACGGGTTCGAACGACGTGAGAAAGGTGGTGCAGCAGAGCGGACGGCCGCATGTGCCGTAGCCGCCCAGCGCCTTCGCCTCGTCGCGCACGCCAATCTGCCGCATCTCGATGCGGGTGCGGAACTCGGCAGCCAGCTCGCGTACCAGTTCACGGAAGTCGACGCGTGTATCCGCCGTGAAATAGAACAGCAGCCTGGAACCGTCGAACGCCTGCTCGACGCGTGTGAGCTTCATCGCCAGGCCGCGCTCGCGAATCTTCAGGAGGGCAAGCTGGTACGCCTCGTCTTCGCGCTGTTGGTCGCGACGCCGGGCAGCCAGGTCGTCAAGCGACGCGAGCCGGACGAGACGATGGGCGGGGTCGGCGGCGACGGGCCGCCGTGCAGCGGTCTGCGGAATCGTGGGCGCGACGGTGGCGACGGCCGGGCCCTGATCCGTCTCGACGATCACCTGCTCTCCGACGCGCGGTGTCGAGAAGGCACCATCGTCTATGACGACGCTCTGCACCCGCCCGACAGGGGTGAGTTTCACCGACACGAAGCGCAGCGGTTGCGGCGTCACGTCGGGCATGGCTAGAGCTCGAGGACGAGCCAGTCGGCGACGAGCTTGGCGTTGGCGTAGCGATCGACAGCGGCCAGCGCCCGATCCACCGCCATGAATGCCTGGCGCCCGCGTGCGCCGCCGAACGGCGACAGCCGATCGAGGGCCGGGAGGAGATCGTGGTTGGCAAGCGTCGACGCATCGCCGCCGCTCGCCATCAGCTCGACGTCGCGCAGGAGCGACGACATGGCCCGCAGGTAGACGCCAAGCTGATTGCGCTCGCTGATCGAGGACGAACTCTTCGCCACCAGTTCCTTCGCGCTCTCCAGCCGCCGGCGCCCGTCGTCGGACGCTGCCGCCTGCACCAGCACCCGAACCGCCACGTCGCGCACGTCCTCATCGTCATCGTCGGTTCCGGCAACGGCGAGCGCGGCACCGATGCTGCCCTCGGCCAGCAGCGCCGCGCGGCGCGCCTGCCGCTCGTCGAGCCCCCGCTGCTGCAGCGCGCGCACGACATCGTCTGTCGCAAGCGCGCGGAAGCGCAGGAGCGGGCAGCGCGAGCGGACGGTGATGAGCAGGGTGTCGGGAAACGCGGTGATGAGGATGAACACCGACGACGACGGCGGTTCCTCGAGCATCTTGAGGAGCGAATTCTGGGCAGCGGTGTCGAGGCCGTCGGCCGACTCGATGATCGTCACGCGGCGGCTCCCCTCGAAGGGGCGGTAGCCCGCGCGCTGGATGGCTTCGCGCACGAACTCGATCTTGATGTTGCCCTTGTCGTTCGGTTCGAGGATGGGCACGTCCGGATGGACGCCCCTGGCAATGCGCGTGCACGCGGCACAGGTGCCGCAGGCGTCGATATCGGCCGAATCGTCAGCGCCGGAGGTGACCGGCTGGAGGCAGTTGAGTGCCTGCGCGGTGGCAATGGCCGCCATGCGCTTGCCGACACCGGCAGGGCCCGCGAAGATGAGGCTCGGCGGCAGGGACTGTCGCGCGATGGAGCGCGAGAGCAATCCAATGAGCTTCCGGTGTCCTGTGATAGTGCGGAACGGCATGCGGGAGCAACCGGCCGCATCGTATCACCGGTCCCTGTCTTTCCTCTTTTCGCGGTCCTCGTCCTTCTTCTTGCGGTCGTCGTCACCGCCGCCCCCGAACACCCGCGACCAGAAGCCCCGCTTCTTCTTTTTCGGCTCTTCCGGCGGCTCCGGCTCGGCTGCGCTCGTACCCGCCGTCGCGGCGGCGACCGCGGGCAGCCCCGTGTCTTCGATGCGCGTGGCGGGTGGCTTGTCGTCGCCTCCAGTGAAGGCAGCAGCGATCGAGCCGAAGATGCCGCGCGACGCGTGGACCTCGCAAGTGGAGGTCGGTACGGTGCCGCGCGCGAAATGTTCGGTGTACACCATCGAACGCTGCGTCAGCCTGCCGTTGGCGTCGATGACGTCGGCATGCTCGCACCCCTCGCTGGCGAGCTTCCCCGACACGCGGCAGACGTTGGCAGAGACCACGCCGGCCGGCGCCTTGAGCCAGCTTGCCTTGTTCCCCTTCGTCGCCGTCTTCATGAACGAGGCCCAAAGCGGCACGGCGACGTCGGCAGCGAAGCCGCCAGGCAGGATGGTCTGCGGCTGGTCGAAGCCCACCCATACCCCGGCCACCAGCGACGGCGTGAAGCCGACGAACCACGCGTCGTGGTAGTCGTTGGTGGTCCCCGTCTTGCCCGCGGCGGGAAGCGTGAAACCCAGCGAGCGGGCTCGCGCGGCCGTGCCGGCGTTGATGACGTCGGACAGCATCGACGACATGAGGTAGGCGCTGACGTCGCTGATGGCGCGCGTCCCCGATTCCTCCGCCGCAAACAGCACGCGGCCGTCACGGTCCTCGACGCGCCGAATCAGCACGGGCCTGGGAACGATGCCGTGGTTGGCGAACGCCGCGTAAGCGGCCGTCAACGACTGCAGCGTGACTTCGCCCGACCCGAGCGCCAGCGACGGCACGCTCGGCACATCGCCGACACCCATCGCCTTCGCGTACGTCACGGTCTTCGGAATGCCGACATCCTGCAGCAGCCGCACGGCGGCACGGTTGCTCGAGGTGCGCAGCGCGGCTCGCAGGCTCATCGAGTCGGCGGTGGAGTGCTCGTCTTCCGGCGTCCACGCACCCTGGAGCGTGTCGATCGGCGCATTGAGGTTTTCGATCAGCGTTGCGGGCGTGTAGCCGGCTTCCAGTGCCGCGGCGAAGACGAACGGCTTGAACGCCGAGCCCGGCTGGCGCTTCGCCTGCACCGCCCGATTGAAGTTGCTCTCGGTGAAGTTGCGGCCGCCGGTCATCGCCCTCACGTGGCCCGTTTCGGGATCGAGCGCGAGCATGGCCGCCTGCAGCGCCGGAGCATCGGCAACCGGCGCCTGCTTGCGCCTCCTGGCGACGACGGCGCGGCGCTCGTCGAGGTCGGCGAGCCCGCTGGCCACGGCCGCGTCGGCCGCCTGCTGCATCGCCATATCGATCGTCGAGTAGACGCGAAGGCCACCCTGATAGACGGCCTCCCACCCGAAGCGGTCGACCAGTTCGCGGCGCACCTGTTCCTGAAAGTACTGACCACGGTCGCTGTCCGACCGCAGGGTGTCCTTCAACACCGGCTTCGACGCGCGCTCGGCCTGACGGGTCGGGCCGTCGATCGCCCCGAACTCCTGCATGGCCAGCAGCACGACATTGCGGCGCGCGACCGCCCGTTCCATGCTGACGGTCGGGGCGTACGACGAAGGCGACTTCACCAGACCCGCGAGCAGCGCGGCTTCCGCCACGGACACGTCCGAGGCGGGCTTGCCGAAGAAACCGCGCGCCGCCGCTTCCACGCCGTAAAGGCCATCACCGAAGTAGACCTTGTTCAGGTAGATCTCGAGGATCTGGTCCTTCGAGTAGAGACGCTCTATGCGCGCCGCGAGGATCAGCTCCTGCAGCTTGCGACGGTAGGTCTTGTCCGGCGTCAGGAAGCTCTGGCGCGCCAGCTGCTGCGTGATGGTGCTGCCGCCCTGCGCCAGCCGGCCCCGGCGGATGTTGGCCAGCATCGCCGACCCGATGCGCACCATGTCGAAGCCACTGTGGTCGTAGAAACGCTGGTCCTCGATCGCCAGCACCGCTTTGGTGAGGTTCGGCGACACCTGCGCCAGCGGCACGTCGATGCGCTGCTCCTTGAAGATCGTGAAGGCGGGGCGATCGTGGCGGTCGAACACCGCCGTCGCCTGGTCCATCTCGCCGATACGGCGCAACGCATCGACATTCGGCAGTCCGCGCCGCAAGGACACGATGAACCATCCGCTGGCCACACACGCCACGAGCAGCAGAGCTGCAGACGACAGCAGCACCGCCCGCACGAGCTGCGGGTGCGTCGTCCGGATCCGGTCGAACTCGCGCCTCAAGCCGTCCAGTCGGGAACGCGGTGATTGCACGCGCCAAGCCCTGCAACGGCCGATCCAGCAGCCTCCGCGTGAAATGTCGTGGCATTTCGGTTGCAGTCGCCGGCCGCGTGAGGACTGTGGTGCACAAACGACTCGCCGTCGTTCTGACCGTGACACTGTGTCCCGTGGTGGGCTGGACGGCTGGCGTCTGGCATGCGTCGAAGTCCGACCGCATTCGGCCGGTCTACGAGGCCGAGGCCGAGACGCCGCTGGAATCGCCGGCTCAGGACTGGTCTGCCCTTCCGACGCCCCTCATCGAGGAACCGCCGCCGAGCGACGATCGCCGCGACCTCTACGGTAACGACGTCTCCCCCGCCATTGCCCGTTACACGCACGATGCGGCAGGTGCCGTGCGGGAAGAGCACTCGCCGACCACCGAAGTCCCCCGACTGAAGCCGCCCACCACCTGACACACATCAGGCGGCGTGCTTCCTGCACTTTCCCTGGTGGAGGGTAATGCAATGGACACGACGACCCACACGGTGGCAGGCCTGCTCGCGTGCACGTTGAGCCTCGGCGCCCCATTCATCAGCGGTGCAACCGTGCATCGGGGCGGCCGCAGATGAGGTGACGCTCAAGGGATGTCTGGTGAAAGGCGAAGGGGACGGCGCTGGCTACCTGCTCACCAACACGTCGGCCGAACCCGACTGGCAGCGTCCTGAAGCTGCGCGCACGGCGCCCAATGCCGTCGGCACCACGGGCGGCTTCGAGTCGATATTCTACTGGCTCGATGGCGACGACGACCTGATGACCAACGTCGGGCACCAGGTGGAGATCACCGGCGAACTCGAGGGCGACCTGAAGGACGGCGAAATCGAGCTCGATCGCAAGGAGCGGTGGACGGAGCTGACGGTGAAGACGGATGGGCGAACGATGAAGGCGAACGTCCCGAGTGCGTCGGCGTTTGCCGCGCCCGGCGACGACAAGGATCGCAAGGCGCGGGTGCTGGTGCGGAAGGTGGATGTCGAGAAGGTGAAGATGCTCGCGGTGACGTGCGAGGACCCCGCGCGGTAGGCGCTACCCTGAAGTCCGGTTGTGGTGGCGCCGCCTATCGCCGCACGCGATAGAGCTGTGCGCCGCCCTCATCCAGGACGAGGTCGCGTGACCAGCCCTGGTTCCACTCGATGCGAGTTCCCGGTCCGGCTCCGAGCACCAGCGCATACCCCGCGTTGCCACTGAGGCTCGCATACACGCGCACGGCGCCGCCGTATGTCTTCACGGGCGATCCTGGTGAGCCGGTCTCCTCGAAGCGACCCGACCAGCTGTCCGGAACGGCCGCCCAGCCCCGCGCTCGGCACGCCAGGGCCCGCGCTTCCGGCCCCTGCGGCACCTGCGCCTGCAGGCCGCCTGCGAAGTGGAACGTGTCGCCAAGGCTGAAGAGCCTGGCGAGCATGCCCATTCCGAGGTGCCGGCCGCAATCGAGATCGTCACGCTGCGGCTCATCGTTCACGGCCCACATGCCAAGACGGTCCGCGAGCGCGCGCTGCTCACTGCCGAGCGCCACCCATCCCCATCCACCATCACCGTCGTCGCGAGGGCCGTGGATGGTCAGGTAGTCGCCATTCCGCATCCGGTCGCTCTCGGCCTGGTCCGCGTGCGTCGAGCCGAGCGACACAGGGATGTCACCATGCCGCCGAACCTCGTCGCGAAGCGCGCGCAGGAACGCCAGGTCGCCCAGCGCATCGGCCTGGGTGCTGTGCAGCGGCCAGACCTCATTCGCGATCTCCACCAGTCCGCAGGCCACGTGTCCAGCACACACGGCTCCGACCCGACCGGCGATGCGGCGATACTCGTCAGCGCCGAGCTCGAACGATCGTGTGTCGGCGAAGATCGTGACTTCGAGATAGCGACCGTGTCGCTGGGCCAGGTCGAGCGTCTCCTTTAGAGCGGCCAGACCCTCCTCTGGTGAAAGCTGAAAGAGCCACCTGGCCATCAGGATCACCCGCACTCCACGCACCATGCCCAGACTGTCGAGGAAGGCGGCCGCCTCGCCTGAGCGCCCGTGCGCCACCTGCTCGACCAGCCGGAAGCCGGTGACTGCCGTCCATGGCACCCTCGCAGTCGACTGGTCCACCAGGCCGTGACGGCCAGAGAGTCGCAGCCTCGCCAGCTCCGGTGCCGCCTCGGTGGCGGGTGTGCACGCGGGGGTTGCCGAGAGGAGAGTCGCGATCGCCAGCGCGGCGACGCACATCAAGGATGTCTTGGGGGATACCACTCGACTCGAGAATCCGAGAGAGTGGCGGGGTCGACGGGACTCGAACCCGCGGCCTCCGGCGTGACAGGCCGGCGTTCTAACCAACTGAACTACGACCCCAAGTGTCTATCTGAAATGCAGAATCTCAGAATGCAGATCTCAGAATGAACAGAACAGCGAGTGTAGCAAACCGGACGGTGTTCGCCAATCCGAAACTGCAATCAGCAATCTGCAATTGGGCGATGGTGGGCGGTAAGGGACTCGAACCCCTGACAGCCGGCGTGTAAAGCCGGTGCTCTACCAACTGAGCTAACCGCCCGGCATGATCCTACGGCGTTCCGGCTCCCTGCCAGAGCGACCCATTATAGGCAGCCTTGAGGAACAGCACCATGACAGCGAACACCAGGCCCAGCATCGCGCGGTATTCGTGGTTGGCCTTCGCCTGCGCCACCGAGAAGCGTCGCGTGGTGGCCGCCGCGTCGCGTGTACCAGCCCCGCCGCGTCGATAGCGATCGTACCGATCGCCGAACTTCTGCCGCAGGAACGCCTCTTCGCTCCTGATTGCGGCGGTGATGGTCGAACCCAGGTAGAGCACGATGAGCGCCGCCACCCAGATGCTGCCCGAGGCCAGCGCCAGTCCAACACCCATCACCGAAGAACCGACATAGAGCGGGTGTGCCACGTAGCGGTACGGGCCCGACTGCGTCACCTCCCTCGATTTGTTGAGATGTCCGGCCGCCCAGATGCGCAGCGCTTCCCCGGCGAGTGCGATCGTGCCGCCGGCGACGAGCGTCGAACCCGTCGGTCGGGCGAGCACGATGACCAGCACCGCGAACAGGAATCCGAGCGGCACACGGAGGCGCGCCAGCGTACGGGTGACGTCAGCCACGCGCTCGCTCCGCGGCAGCCAGCCGCCGTTCGACAGCGTCCAGCACTTCGGCGACCTCGATATCGAGAAGGCACATGCGTTCGAGCGTGCATTGTCGCAGATGGTGACACTGGCAGATGGACGCGCGCGACACCGACACGTCGTCGGTGCCGAGCGGACCATTGCGTTCGGGACGCGTCGGACCATAGAGGCCGACGAGCGGCGTGCCCATCGCCGACGCGATGTGCGTCGGGCCGGTGTCACCCGACACCATGACGGCCGCTGCGCCGGCCAATGCGGCGATGTCGGCTACGGTGGTCTGCGGCGCCATCACGGCAGCGCCATCGGCCTTCGTCGCGACCTCCTCGGCGAGGGCCCGCTCCCCTGGCCCCCACATCACGAGCGATCGCATGGCGCGGCGGGCGTGCAGGTGTGAGGCGAGTTCGGCGAGGCGCGGTGCCGGCCAGCGCTTGTTCGGCCACGCGGCGCCGGTATTGAGCAGCGCGAACGGTTCACCGACCGCTGCCAGCGCGTCGGCCACGGCCGCCGAACGCGGGGCCACGAGCCCGAACGCCGGTTTGCCTGGGATGAGGCCGAGCAGAGTCAGCATCCCGAGGTTGATGGTTACGACGTGCCGCGTGTCGGTCGGATCGAGCGCACCGGGACCGCCCGGGTCGTAGCGCTCGGAGTAGAACAGGCTGGCCGCCGACTCGCGCGCGTAGCGCCGGGTGAAGCCGATGACGCGCCGCGCCCCCGAGAGCCGCGCGATCGCTGCCGACTTCAGCAGCCCCTGCAGGTCGATGGCAAGGTCGTAGTTCGCCTGGCGCAGTTGCGCCATCGCCGCAGGCAACGACAGTCCGGTCGCTCCGCCACGCCGATCGCCGACGACGATGCGGTGATCGAGCACTGGGACGAGATCGAGGATCTCGCGATGTTTCGCACTGACGACCCAGTCGATGCGGGCGTCCGGATACGCACGGCGCAACGCCATGGCCACCGGAATGGCATGGACGATATCGCCGAGCGCGCCGAGCCGAACGATCAGGATGTTCACGGGTGGTGGCCGGCGCTGCCGGCGGCTGCGGCGCGTGTCACGGCCGTGTGCCGGCGATCTTCGCGATGAGCGCGCGCGTGTCGTGATTCTTCGGGTCGCCGACGATGGCGGTGCGGCCGCCATAGGAAAGCACCACGCCACGCTCGGGCACGGTGTCGACGGTGTAGTCGGTCCCCTTGCAGTGCACGTCAGGCTTCAACAGCAGCAGCAGCCGCTCGACATCGGGATCGCTGAACAGCACCACGTAGCTGACGCCGCGGAAGGCCGCCACCAGTTCGGCTCGATCCTGCTCCGGTTGCACCGGGCGGTCCGGCCCCTTCAACCCACGAACGGATGCATCGGTGTTCACGGCGACGATCAGCCGATCGGCCTCGGCCGCAGCGCCCTGTAGATATCGCACGTGTCCAACGTGCAGGAGATCGAAGCAGCCGTTGGCGAACGCCAGCGTCCGCCCCGCGGCCCTGTCCCCGGCCACCGCCGCGGCGAGTTCCGCTTCTGTCAGCACGCAGCCCATGGCTGGCTACGCCCCCGCCTCGACGGCCGCCGTCAGTTCCGCGGCCGACACCGTCGCCGTCCCCCGCTTCATCACCACGAGGCCACCGGCGTAGTTGGCGAGGCGCGCCGCATCTTCGAATGACGCCGCCGGCCGCAAGCGAACTGGCAAGGGTGGCGATCACGGTATCGCCGGCGCCAGTGACGTCGGCCACCTCGTCGGAGCCGTGAATGGGTATGTGGATTGTCGGCTGCTTCGGCTGGAACAGCGCCATGCCGCGTCCGCCGCGCGTGACAAGGACGGCCTGCATGCCGGTGCGGCGGAGCAGCGTGCGGCCTGCCGACTCGAGCACGTCGAGGTCGTCGTCGATCTCGACGCCGAGCGCCTGTTCCACTTCCGACTCGTTCGGCGTGCAGGCGGTCAGCCCCTTGAAATCGAGCAGCCGATAGCGGCTATCGACCACAATCGGCACGTCGCGGCGCGGAGTACGTGCTTCGAGCGCGCGGCGAATCGCCAGCGCCAGGTCTGGGGTCACCAGCCCGGAGCCGTAGTCGGACAGCAGCACGGCGTCGCACTCGGCGAGTGCCGGCGCGAGCTGGCCGGCGAAGGCGTCGCTCACATCGTCCGACAGCGGCCAGCCGGTTTCGCGGTCGATCCGCACCACCTGCTGCTTGGCCGAGTGGATGCCGCCCGCGAGGATGCGGGTCTTCACCGGCGTCCGGTAGTGCCTGGCGCGGACGACCTGGCGGGTGTCGACCCGCTTGCCGAAGGAGGCGAGCAGGCGCTTGCCCTGATCGTCGGTGCCGACGAGGCCGGCGAGCAGCGCGCCGGCGCCGAGCGCCGCGACGTTGTTCGCGGCGTTGCCGGCGCCGCCCGGCACGACTTCAGTCGCGTCGTACTTCAGGATGAGGACCGGAGCCTCGCGCGAGACGCGCGACACCTCGCCGTAGATGAACTCGTCCGCGATCAGGTCGCCGACGACGAGCACGCGCCGCGAGGGAAAGGCATCGACGATCGCGGCGAGCCGCGCCGCGCGTTCTGCGTTGGCCATAGCTTCGAAGTCCGTCGTCGGTCTAGCGGTGATTGGCGAGAATCCAGCTCGCAGCCGCAGCCAGGTTGTCCACCACCGCATCCGCCTGCATGCCGGCAGGCGGCTTCAGCTCCTCGCCGGCGCCGTAGCCGGTGCGCACCAGCACGCCGCGCGCGTTGACGGCGCGGGCCAGGCCGATGTCCACCCAACGATCGCCGACCGTGAACGACCGCTCCGGGTCGACACCAAGCTCGCGAACCGCCTTGTCCACCAGCGCACGTCCCGGCTTGCGGCAGTCGCAGCGGATGGCGAACTCGGGCACCCGGCCGTCGGGATGATGCGGGCAATAGTAATACGCGTCGATGTGCGCCCCGCCGCGCGCCAGCAGGTCGGCGACGTGGCGATGGCACCGGTCGACCATCGCTTCGTCGAAGAAGCCGCGCGCCACACCCGACTGGTTGGTCACCATCACGATGGTGATGCCGGCACGGTTCAGGGCGCGCAGGGCATCGACCGCGAACGGATAGAGCACGACCCGCTCGGGCCGATCGAGGTAGCCCACCTCTTCGATCAGCGTGCCATCGCGATCCAGGAATACTGCGGCACTCACAGGACTCGCCCTCAGTTCATGCAGCACCGCATCCGGCGTCACGCCCTGTCATGCAGCGGTGTGTGAGCGGACACTCACGCAGCATGCAGGGGCGGCACCAGACGTTCGTATGAACGACAGACAGGCGCCCGGTGCCGAGCGGACGCGTCTCGTGTTCGTTGGTCGGTCCGAACACCGCCGTCACGTCGACGCCGAGCGCGGCGGCGACGTGCATGGCGCCGGAGTCGTTGGTGACGAGCCCGCGACAGTGCACGAGCACCGCGGCGAGCGCCGACAGATCGGTCCGGCCGATGAGGTCGATGGGACGCAGCGACGTGCGCACCAGCGCCAGCACGTCGGCGCCGGCCTTCGCGTCAGCCGGAGCGCCGATCAGCACCGCGCGGACCCCGTCGCGGGCAAGCGCGTCAATGGTCGACGCCACGTGCGCCGCCGGCCAGCGCTTCGCGCCGCCGAAAGCCGCGCCCGGCGCGACGGCAACCAGCGGCGTGCGCCGGTCCCACTGCAGCGTCCACCAGGCGCTCGCCGCCGAGCAACCGCAGGTCGCTCGGGCACGCCGAGCGACGGCACGAGCGGACCAGGCGCGAAGCCGAGCGACGTGGTGAGCTGCTGGTAGTAGGCCGCCTGGTGCACCCGGGTCGGCGGCGTCACTGCCCTGCGTGAGCAGCACCGAGCGGAACTCGTTGCGATATCCCCATCGCTCGGGGACGCCGGAGCGCCGGGCCAGCCACGCGGTCTTGAAGGAGTTCGTCAGCAGCAGGATGGTGTCGTAGCTGCCCGCGCGGATGCTCGCCAGGCTGTCGGCGTCCATGCCGAGCACCACGGCCTGACCGATGCCGGGAACCAGCGGCAGCAGCGGTGCGATCGACGGACCGCACGGCGATGTCGATAACAGCATCAGGCACGTCCGCGCCTGACGTCGGCCACGGCTGGAAGAGCCATGACGGCGTCGCCTAGCCAGTTCGGCGCGAAAATCAGGAGGCGCCGGCTCATGCCTGACTCCGCTGCATTGGATGGGTACGATTCGGGCGTCGATGAGCACACCGCGTCCAGCGCCGATCCCCCCGGATCCCATCCTCTCCGTCGTCATGCCCGTGTACAACGAGCGTACCACGGTTGAGGAGATCATCCGGCGCGTGCTGGCCGTCCCGATGCGCATCCAGCTCATTGTCGTCGACGATGGGTCGAAGGACGGATCAGGTGACATTCTCGATCGTCTGCAGGGCGAGCTCGGCTTCACGCTGCTGCGCCAGGCCAACGCCGGCAAGGGTGCGGCGCTCCGCAACGGGTTCCGCCGTCGTGACCGGCGACATGGTCATCATCCAGGACGCCGACCTCGAGTATGCGCCCGAGGAGTATCCCGAACTCATCGAGCTGATCTGTGCAGGGGCAGGCCGACGTCGTGTACGGGTCGCGGTTCCTCGGCCGCCACCGCGTGTTCATGTTCACCCACTACCTCGGCAACATGGTGGTGACACTGGCCACGAACATCCTCTACAACACGATGCTGAACGACATGGAGACCTGCTACAAGGTGATGCGAACGGATGTGCTCCGCTCGTTCACGCTCGACTCCAACGGCTTCGGCATCGAGCCGGAGATCACGGCCAAGATCTTCAAGCGCGGCTACCGGGTCTACGAAATTCCGATCACCTACGCGGGCCGTGGCTACGATGAGGGGAAGAAGATCACCTGGCGCGCCGGGTTCGAGGCGCTCTGGGTGCTGCTCAAGTACCGCTTCACCGAATAACGGCTCCGGACGCCCGTGAAGATCGCCCTGCTGCAGATCAATCCGATCGTCGGCGACATCGCCGGCAACGCTGCGCTGATTGGCGCCGCGGCGAGGCGAGGCGCGCGCCGCCGGCGCCGATCTGGCCGTGACGCCCGAGCTGGCGCTGGTCGGCTACCTGCCCCGCGATCTCCTGCTGTCCGAGGCGTTCGTCGCGCAGGCATGGACGCAGCTCGACGCGCTGGCGCGCGAACTGACCGACGGCCCGCCGACGCTCGTCGGGCTGCCCGAGCCCAACCCCTCCGACGAAGGGCGCCCGCTCTTCAACAGCGCCGCGCTGCTGCGGGGCGGGCGAGTGGAGCAGCGTTTCCGCAAGGCGCTGCTGCCCACCTACGACGTCTTCGACGAGGATCGCTACTTCGAGCCGTTCCAGGGCGCGCAGGTCCTCGACCTCGGCGGCACGCGGCTCGGCATCAGCATCTGCGAGGACATCTGGAACGACCGCGACTTCTGGAAGCGCCGGCGCTACCACCACGATCCGGTCGAGGAGCTGGTGCGCGCTGGCGCCACCGCGATCGTCAACCTCTCGGCGTCGCCGTTCAGCGTCGGCAAGCACAAGCGCCGCGAGGAGATGCTGAGCAGCATGGCGCGCAAGTACGGCGTGCCGCTCGTCTACGTGAACCAGTACGGCGGCAACGACGACCTCGTGTTCGACGGCCGCAGCTGCGGCTTCAACGCCGTCGGGCGCGGCCATCGCTCGCGGCCGGTCATTCGACGCTGACGTGGTGCTGTGCGATCTCGCATCGGCCGGCGGCGCTCGGCGCGGCCACCGACCTCGTCGCCGAGTCCGAGGTGTGGCGTGCGCTGGTGCTGGGCACGCGCGACTACGCCCGCAAGTGCGGCTTCTCGCGCGTGGTGCTCGGCCTGTCGGGCGGCATCGACTCGGCACTCACCGCGGCCATCGCCGCCGAGGCGCTCGGCCCCGCGCACGTGCTCGGCGTGCTGATGCCGTCGCCGTTCTCGAGCCGCGGCAGCATCGACGACTCGCTGGCGCTGGCGGCGAACCTCGGCATCGAGACGCTGACGCTGCCGATCGAGCCGGCGATGATCGCGATGGAGCAGACGCTGGCAGCCGCCTTCGCGGGCACCGTCCGCGACGTCACCGAGGAGAACATCCAGGCGCGCATCCGCGGCAACCTGCTGATGGCGCTCTCGAACAAGCGCGGTGCGCTGCTGCTGACCACGGGCAACAAGTCGGAGCTGGCGGTCGGCTACTGCACGCTCTACGGCGACATGTCGGGCGGACTTGGCGTCATCGCCGACGTGCCGAAGACCATGGTCTACCGCGTGTCGCGCTGGCTGAACGATCGCGACCAGCGGACGATCATCCCGGAGGCCGTGCTGACGAAGGCGCCGTCGGCGGAACTGCGGCCGAATCAGACCGATCAGGACTCGCTGCCGCCGTACGACATCCTCGACGACATCCTGCAGCGGCACGTCGAACAGCACGAACCGGCCGCCACGATCATCGCCGCCGGCTTCGACGCGGCGACCGTGCACCGCGTGCTGCGCCTCGTGCGCGGCGCCGAGTTCAAGCGCAAGCAGGCCGCGCCCGGGTTGAAGGTGACCGATCGCGCGTTCGGCACCGGCTGGCGCATGCCGATCGCGGCGCGCTACGACGTGTGAGGTCGGGCTTCAGGCCGCCGGGCTCGATACCGTGCACTTTGAGCCGCCTTCAGGCGATGGTGCTGACAGTCAGTGCTCCGGCTGACAGCCGGACGCTACGTTCGAACCTCCTCGTCGTCAGTCGCCGTCAGCCTTCCCTGCCGGAAACATCGAGCGTTCGGGTTCCGCCGCCACTGCCGCCTGACCGGCTGGCTCGCGCCAGCGGCGATGCATCCACAGCCACAGGTCGGGGTGCTTGCGGACGTACATCTCGAGCACGTCGGTGCAGCGCTGCGTCAGCTCGTGGATCGGATCCTCGGTGCCCGCCGGCGGCGGCTCGATGGCGTGCTCGTAGATCATCCTGTAGCGTCCACCGCCGAGCGGCAGCGCGAAGAGCGGCACGATGCGCGCCCCGGTGCGCATGGCGAGCGCCGCCACGATCGGCGTGGTGGCCGCGGGCCGGTTGAAGAAGTCGACGTGAATGGCGTCCCTGCTGGAGATGTGCTGGTCGATGAGGACGCCAACACCCTGTCCGTCCTGCAGCACCCGCATCGCGCGGCGGATCGTTCCCTGACGGTAGATGACGCTGTTGCCGGTGCGCGTGCGCATCTGCTCGAGCAACTGGTGCAAATCGGGGTTGTCGAGCGCGCGGGCCATCACGGCCATCGGCGGCAGCCGCAAGCCATGCACCAGCGCCTGCAGCTCCCAGTAGCCGAAGTGCCCGGTGACGAACAGCACCCCTTTGCCCTGCGCGTAGGCCGACCGCACCCGCTCCTCGCCCTCGAACTCGACGCGCGCCAGCATCTGCTCGGTGGTCAGGGTGCTGAACTTCAGCAGCTCGAACAGCAGCCGGCCGAAGTGGATGAAGGTGCCGCGAACGATCGCCGTGTGCTCGGCCGCCGTGCGCGTCGGGAACGCCGCGGCGACGTTGCGCTCGGCAACGCGCCGATGCGAGCGGTCGAGCGCATAGAACATGAGCCCGAGCACAGCACCACAGGCGTCGACCACGGCAGCCGGCATGAAGCGCACGGCGCCGATGAGCGTTCGCACACCGAAATATTCGAGACGATGCCTGAGCATGCGCGTCAGTGCGCTCCGCGCGCCAGGGCGAGCCGCGCCATGAGCCAGGTGGTGAACGCCTCCGAGGGTTCGATGCGCGTGTGCAGCGGCACGGATGCAATGGGCACGGCTGGCAGCGTCAGGCCCTCGAGCCGCACGGCGTCCTTCTCGGTCGTGACGATCACGACAGCACCGGCAGCACGGGCGGCATCGGCGACGGCGGACAGGTCGGCGATCGTCGAAGGCGTGATGATCGCGGAACGCCCGCGTGCCGAGCACGTGGTGTCCGGCGGCGCGGAGATCGTCGAAGAAACGCTCGGGCCGCTCGATACCGGCCACCGCGAACAGCCCGTCGCCGCTGGCGGGCGGCCGGTCGGATTCGCGGAGCATCCGCAGCGTCCCCAGCTCGCGGGTCGTCCAGAACGCCGCGGTAATGCCGAGTGTGGAGGCGACGTGGCGTGCGGCGCTGGCGTGTCCGCCCGGCACGATCAGCCCGTGGGCCACCGAGGCATTCGGCAGCGGTTCGCGCAGCCGGCCGGCCGGCAACACGCGGTCGTCGAGATCGCGCTCGTCGGCCAGGAGCAGGTCGATGTCGCGCGCCAGCTTCACATGCTGGAACCCATCGTCGAGCAGGTGTACGGTGGTGTCGAAGCGCGACTCGGCCAACTGGCCGGCGGCGTAGCGATCGGCGCAGACCAGAACGGTCACTCCCGGCAGCGCCCGCGCCAGCAGCAGCGGTTCGTCGCCGGCGTGGCCGACGTCGGCGAGGACGCGCGTCCGGTCCGAGACCACCGTGACGCCCGCACTCGGCTGCTGACGTGCGTAGCCGCGGCTGAGGATGGCCGGACGCTCGCCGCGCTCGACGAGCAGGCGCGCCAGGCAGGCAGTGACCGGCGTCTTGCCGGTGCCGCCGACGCGCAGGTTGCCGATGCTGATGACCGGATGGTCGAAGGCGGCGGCGGCGCGCAGCACTGGCGGCATACCATCGCCGCCGCCACGTGGCCGCGGCGCCGTACACCGCGCTGAGCGCGTCCACGATCACTGCACCAGCCGGAAAGGCCGGACCACGCCGCCCGGTGCGGGCAGCAGCTCGGACACGACCGTCATGGTCTTGTCTTTCGCACCGCGGTTCGCTTCGACGAGCGCGCGTGCCGCCGCGCCGAGGCTGGCGCGATGGACCGGGTCGGTCACCAGGTTGCGCAGTTCCTCCTCGAGCTCGCGCTCCGTGCGGACCTGGATCACCGCGTGGTTCGCAAGGAACGTCTCCGTGATCTCGCGGAAGTTGTGCATGTGCGGGCCGACGACAATCGGCTTGCCGAAGATCGCCGGCTCGAGGATGTTGTGTCCGCCGTAGTCGGCCAGGCTGCCGCCGACGAACACCACCGTGGCGAGCTGGTAGACGTGCGCGAGTTCGCCGAATGTGTCGAGGACCACCACGTCGGTCCGCGGTTCGTCGTCGATCGGCAGGTTGGACCGGCGCGACACCGAGAAGCCGTCCTCGAACGCCAGCGTCTCCACCTCGGCGAAGCGTTCGCGCTGACGCGGCGCGATGATGAGCAGCGCGCCAGGTGCGATCGACTTGACGCGGGCGAACGCGCGCAGCACCACCGTGTCCTCGGGCCGCATGGTGCTGCCGGCGACGACGACGACGCGACCTGGTGAGAGGCGGAAGTGGCGCAGCACGAGTTCGCGCGGCCGGCCGTGCGAGATCGGCACCGGCGCCGGGAGCGAGTCGAACTTCAGGCTGCCGGTCACTGTGACACGCGCCGGGTCGGCGCCGAGATCGATGATGCGGCGGGCCGACTCGTCGCTCTGCATGCAGAAGCGATCGATGTCAGCGAGTACCCGTGCGGAAGAGCGGACGCACGAGGCGATAACGCGGATAGGATCGCGCCGAGATGCGTCCGTTGATGATGACCGTTTTGATGCCGCGTATCCGGCATTCCCTGAGGAGGTTCGGCCAGATCTCGGTTTCCATCATGACGAACATCCGCGGCTTCACGACGTTGAGGACGCGGCGCACCGTGAATCCCCAGTCGAAGGGAAAGTAGAAGACCGCGTCGACCTGCTGCAGGTTCTTCTTCGCCACCTGCTGGCCGGCGATCGTCGTGGTCGAGAGGAACAGCCGCAGGCGCGGGTACTCGGCGCGCAGGTCGGCGATGAGCGCCTTCGCGGTGAGCGCCTCGCCTACCGAGACGGCGTGGATCCAGATGGAGTGTTCACCGTCGACATTCAGCGTGATCGGCAGATATCCGAGCCGCTGGGACAGACTGCCGACATACTTCTTGTACCGGACAGCCTGGTAAAGGAAGTACGGTGAGACGAGCAGCAGGCCGACTAGCGAGAGGATGCTGTACGCGAGATACATTGAACGTGACGAAACGGAGTTAACACCGTCTCTGCCAATGATTTACGAGACTGGCAGTATATCTGGACGGTTTGACCACCCGCAAGCGCGTTCATTACACTTGCTTGTTGTCCGGGTCGAGATCGGACTCGGCACAAAGGAGCGCTTTCATGGCGGTACGAGTCGGCATCAACGGGTTCGGGCGCATTGGCCGCAACATCATGCGGGCGGCGCTCGGTGACAAGAACATCGATTTCGTGGCGGTGAACGACCTCACCGACGCAGCGACCCTCGCGCACCTGCTCAAGTACGACTCCGTGCTGGGCAACCTCGACGCCAGCGTCAAGGCGGAGGGTGACGGCATCGCGGTGAACGGCGACATCTTCAAGGTGCTGTCGGTCAAGGATCCGGCAGAGCTGCCGTGGAAGGACCTGGGGGTCGACGTCGTGTTCGAGGGCACCGGCCGCTTCACCAAGCGTGACGATGCGGCGAAGCACCTGACGGCGGGCGCGAAGAAGGTGATCATCACGGCGCCGGCCAAGGGGCCGGACGTCAGCATCGTGCTGGGCGTGAACGATGAGAAGTACGACGCGGCCAGCCATCACATCATCTCGAATGCCTCCTGCACCACGAACTGCCTCGCACCGGTCGCCAAGGTGCTCCACGAAACGTTCGGCATCCAGCGCGGCTGGATGACGACGATCCATTCCTACACCAACGATCAGCAACTGCTCGACCTGCCGCACAAGGATCTGCGCCGGGCGCGCGCGGCGGCGCTCTCGATGATCCCGACGACCACCGGTGCGGCCACCGCGGTCGGCGAGGTGCTGCCGGCCCTGAAGGGACGGCTCGACGGCTTCTCGATGCGCGTGCCGACGCCGAACGTCTCGGTGGTCGACCTCTCGGCCATCCTCGACCGGAAGACCACGGCGGAAGAAGTGAACGCGGCGTTGCGCGCGGCGTCCGAAGGCCCGCTCCGGGGGATCCTCGGGATGTCGGACGAACCGCTGGTGTCGATCGACTTCCGCGGCAACTCGAACTCGTCGATCGTCGATACGGCCTACACCAAGGTGATGGACGGCGACTTCGTGAAGCTGCTCTCGTGGTACGACAACGAGTGGGGCTACTCGAGCCGCTGCGTCGACCTGCTCCGGTTGCTGGTGAAGAAGGGTCTGTAGACTCGGGGGCTCCGATGGCCACACTCTCGATTCGCGATCTGCAACTGCAGGGACGACGGCTCTTCATCCGCGTCGACTTCAACGTCCCCATCAAGAAGGGCGTCATCACCGACGACACTCGCATCAGGTCGTCGCTGCCCACGATCCAGCTCGCACTCGACTCGGGGGCGCTGCCGATCATCGCCAGCCATCTGGGGCGCCCGAAGGGCGGGCCGGACCCGGACCACACGCTCGCGCCGGTGGCGGTCCGCCTGCAGGAGCTGCTGGAACGGCCGGTGAGCTTCGCCCGCGACTGCATCGGCCCCGACGTCGGACATGCCATCGACGACGCCCGGCGCGCGAACGGCGTCGTGCTGCTCGAGAACCTCCGCTTCCACGCGGAGGAGGAGAAGAACGACGAGGCCTTCGCGAAGCAGCTCGCCCAGGTCGCCGACGACTACGTCAACGATGCCTTCGGCGCAGCGCACCGCGCGCACGCGTCAGTCGAGGGGATCACGCACCACTTCGCGAAGCCGGCAGCCGGCCTGCTCATGGAACAGGAGCTGAAGTACCTGGGCCACGTGCTCGAGGCGCCGGAGCGGCCGTTCGTCGGCATCCTCGGCGGCGCGAAGGTGTCGGACAAGATCGAGGTCATCCAGAACATGCTCGGCAAGGTCGATCGCCTGATCATCGGCGGCGCCATGGCCTACACGTTCCTGAAGTCGCGCGGCATCCCGACCGGCAGGTCGCTGGTCGAGGACGACAAGCTCGAGGAGGCCCGCATCATCACGGCCGATGCCGCGGCAAGGGGGGTCGAGCTGGCGCTGCCGATCGATCACGTGGTCACCACGGCCGTCAGCGCCGACGCACCGCACGAGGTTCTCGCGATCGACGATGCGTCGATCGGCGGGCGCATGGGTGTGGACATCGGTCCGCGAACCATCGAGAAATTCGAGGCACTGCTGAAGGACGCGCGCACCGTGGTCTGGAACGGTCCGATGGGGGTGTTCGAGATCCCGGCATTCGCGGGCGGCACGAACGCATTGGCGAAAGCGGTGGCGAACGTGGACGGCACCACGATCGTCGGCGGCGGCGACTCGATCTCGGCCATCACCCAGTCGGGCATGGCCGAGCGCATCACGCATATCTCGACCGGTGGCGGCGCGTCGCTCGAGTTCCTCGGCGGGCGCGTGCTGCCCGGCGTCGCGGCGCTCGGGGACAAGTAGCATGCGCACCCCACTCATCGCTGGCAACTGGAAGATGTTCAAGACCGTCGCCGAGGCGGTTGCCTTCGCGAAGGAGTTCAAGAGCCTCGTGAAGGACGTGGCGAACGTCGACATCGTGCTCGCCCCGGCGTTCACGGCCATTCACCCCGTGTGCGAGGCGCTGCGGGCCAGCAACGTCGCGGTGGCATCGCAGGACCTGTTCTGGGAGAAGGACGGCGCCTACACGGGCGAGGTCTCGCCGGCGATGGTGCGCGAGGCTGGCGCCGAGTACGCGCTCGTCGGCCACTCGGAACGGCGACGTCTGTTCGGTGATACGGACGTCGCAATCAACCGGAAGGTGCGCGCCGCGATTGCCGCTGACCTGACGCCGGTGCTGTGCGTCGGTGAGACGCTGGACGAGCGCGAAGCCAACGCGACGCTCGCGGTGCTCGACCGGCAACTGCAGGGTGGGCTCGATGCCGTCAGCGGCGAACAGGTGGCGGTCCTGGTGATTGCCTACGAGCCGGTGTGGGCGATCGGCACCGGGCGCGTGGCCACGGCGGCGCAGGCGCAGGAAGCGCACGCCCACATCCGCGGCCGGCTGCGCACCTGGTTCGGCGCCGGCGTGGCAGACCGCTGCCGTATCGTCTACGGCGGCAGCGTCAAGCCGGACAACATTGCCGAACTGACAGCCGAGGCCGACGTGGACGGGGCACTGGTTGGTGGTGCCAGCCTCGATGTCACAAGTTTCGGAGAGATCGTGACAAAGACCCGCGGGGCTGTCATATAATCGGTGTTTCCGAAAGCGTCCTGATGCTCTACTACCTGCTGACAACAATTTACGTGCTGTCGTGCCTCGTGCTGCTGCTGGTCATCCTGCTGCAGCAGGGCAAGGGCGGCGACATGGCGAGTGCCTTCGGCGGCGGCAGCAGCCAGGCCGCGTTCGGCGCCCGCGCCGGTGCCACGCTCCTGTCGAAGCTCACGACGGCCATGGCGGTCGTGTTCATGCTTGGTGCGCTCGGCCTGGCCATCATGGGTCAACGCGGTGGGTCCGGTTCGGTCCTCAGCAGCAGCGCGCCTCCCGTGGCGCCGGTCGCTCCTGCGGGCACTCCGGCCGCTGGTCAGACCGCACCGACCGCGCCGGCACAGGCACCGCCGGCAGCTCCGGCCGCTCCAGCGCAGGCCGCTCCGGCGACGCCAGCGCCCGACGCGAAGTAAGACGCGACCTCAGTTTTCGTCCGGCTTCACCGCCGGGCCACTTGCGGAAGTGGCGGAATTGGCAGACGCACCAGCTTGAGGGGCTGGCGGTAGCAATATCGTGGGGGTTCGAGTCCCCCCTTCCGCACCAGATTCCAGAAAGGCCAGTTAAACCTGGCCTTTTTGCATTGCATGGCAGGCTCTTGCCCACCAGCTGCCCACCATTTCCACGAAGGCCTGGAAGGGAGACGCTATCCGCGGCTTTGACTCCCCCTCGATGATCCTCGATGAAGCAGGGACGCTAGACGGCTCGCTGCGTCCCGCTGTTGGCCGGGCAGAACGTGGGCATAGACATCCAGCGTCGTGGCGATGTCCTTGTGACCGAGGCGTTGCTGCACGACGTTCGATGGCACCCCGGCGGCCAGCATCAGGCTGGCTGACGTGTGTCGCAAGCCATGGATCGTGATGCGGGGAACACCGGCCGCTTTGATCAGGGACGCAAAAGCCCGCTCGCCGATGTTGTTGACTTGCAGCGGCGTACCAAACAGCCGCGGATCCTGGCGACCGCCGTCTGCCGGCTCCTTCGCGAAGACCAGCCCGAGATCCCGATAGGTCAAGCGATAGCGCATTTTTAACGCGGCTTGGTGCGTCTTCTGAGCCTTCAAGAGGTTTACCGTCTCAGCCGCGATGTCGATGGTTCGCGAACGCTTGCCCTTCGTGGGTATGAACGTCGGTTCAGCGCCGTTTTCGAGCAACTGCTGACGCACTTGGATGCGACCAGCAACCAGATCCACATCCACCCACATCAACCCCGCCAGCTCGCTCTTGCGCATGCCGGAATCGAGAGCCAAGGTCCACAAAGCTGCGGCCTGCGGCCCGGCCTTCTTCGCCACGTACAGGAATTCGGAAGCGTGATCGGCCGTCCAGCAGTTGCGGTCCGCACCCGACTGCGCCGGCGCCTGGGGCCGATTCGACACCAACGTGGCCTCGTTCCTAGCAATAAGCCGACTGGCCGCCGCAGCCTTCAGCGCGGTGCTCAGGACCGTGAAGATCTTTTCCAGGGTGGCTGGCGCCAGCGCTGACTTCGATGCGAGGAACGCTTCGATGTGGATGGCCCGGAGCGCCTGGAGCCGGTAGTGTCCGAGGCTCGGCACCAGGTGAAGCGCAATCACCGACTGGTAGGTGTCGTACGCGCGTTGGGTTCGGCGTGGCGGCTTGATCGCCAGATCAACCCATTTGTCAGTAATCATGTGAAAGTCCCCCCAGGACTTATCAGCTGAAAGTCCCCCCTCCATTCCGAGGGAGAGGACGATGGACGATCAGGCGACGGACGTAGGCTCGACACCGGTGCCCGGGACGCCGGTGGAGGGCTGGATGCTGCGAGAAGACGTCGTGCGCGAGGTGCTGGCCCGGCTGGCCCGCGGCGAGCACGTCAAGAGCGATCGCGCGCGAGCTGGGCGTCGACAAGAAGACGATCAAGCGGTGGCGGCAGCGCGGCGCGTGGCGGCCGCGCGCGCCGCGGGTGTACGCCGAAAGCGATCGACGCGCACCGGGCGTTCCTGGAGCGGCGCGGCCCCGAGGTCGGCTGGAATGGGGTCGTCCTGCTGCGCGAGCTGCGGACGCAGGGCTTCACCGGCGGGTATCAGCAGGTGCAGCGGGCGCTCCAGCCGCTGCGCACGACGCGGCAGTGGGCGGCGCGGGCGACGGTCCGGTTTGAAACGGGCCCGGGCGAGCAGGCGCAGGTCGATTTCGGCCAGCTGCCGCGTGTGGATCGCCGACGTCGAGACGCCGGTGCACTTCTTCGTCTTCACGCTCGGCTTCTCGCGGCGCGCCGTGGCCTACGCGTATCGCAACGAGCGGCTCGACACGTTGCTCGATGGCCACGAGCGGGCCCTGCGGCACTTCGGCGGCGTGCCCCTGAGCTGTCTCTACGACAATCCGCGCACGATCACGCTCGGCCGCTCGGCCGGGCCAGGTGCTGTGGCATCCGCGCTTCGAGGACTTCGCGCGCTACTACGGCTTCACGCCGCGCGCCTGTCAGCCGTATCGCGCGCGGACCAAGGGCAAGGTCGAGAGCGGCGTGAAATACGTGAAGCGGAATGCGCTGGCCGGGCGCCGCTTCGCGAGCTGGGCGGCCTTGGAGACCTGGCTCGAGGAGTGGGCCGCGACCGTCGCCGACGTGCGCGTGCACGGCACCACGCACGAGCGCCCGATCGATCGCTTCGCGCGCGAGACGCTGACGCCGCTCGGGACGCCAGCCGCCGTATCACTACACCGCGCCGCGGCGGCGCATCGTCGCGGCGGACGCGCTCGTGGCGATCGCGGCCGGCCGCTACTCGGTGCCGGTGCGGTACGTCGGCCAGACCGTCGACGTGCGCGAGACGGCCACGCACTACGTCATCGTCGCCGGCGACACCTGCATCGCGCAGCATGCCAAGGCCGGCCGGCACGCCGTCGTGATGGAGCCGGCGCACTACGCCGGCTTGCTGCGCCCGGGGCCGCGGCCGCTGGCCGACGCGCCGCAGTGGGACCCGGCCTATCACGCGCTCGGCGCGGTCGAGGTCCGCGACCTCGCCATCTACGAGACGCTGAGCGCGACGGGCGGTGACCAATGAGCACGCCGCTCTTCGATCGACTGCGCAGCCACTGTCAGCGCCTGCGGCTCCATCGCCTCGAAGCCGAGCTGCCCACGCTCCTCGAGCAGGCCGCCAAACGCGACGTGCCGTACTCCGACTTTCTCGACGAGCTCCTCGACGCTGGAGATCCGCTCCAAGGCCGAGAAGCACCTGACGATGCGCGTCTCGATGGCGCGCTTCCCGTTTCAGAAGACGCTCGACGCCTTCGATTTCAAGTTCCAGCCGTCGATCGATCCGAAGGTGATCCGCGAGCTGGCGACGGGGCGGTATCTGGAAACCGGCGACAACGTCCTCCTGCTCGGCCCGCCCGGCGTCGGCAAGACGCACCTGGCCGTCGCCCTCGGCCTCAAGGCCTGCGAGCACGGCGTCCGCGTCTTGTTTACCACCGCCGCCGGCCTCATCGCGACGCTCGGCAAGGCGCTGGCCGAGGGCCGTCTCGACGAGCGGCTCAAGATCCTGGCGCAGCCGCAGCTGCTCATCATCGACGAGATCGGCTACATCCCCATCGACCGGCAGGGCGCGAATCTCTTCTTCCAGCTCGTGTCCCGCCGCTACGAGCGCGGCGCGATCATCCTGACCAGCAATCAGAGCCTCGGCGCGTGGGGCGAGGTCTTCGGCGATCCGGTCATCGCCTCGGCCATCCTCGACCGGCTGCTGCACCATTCGATCACCGTCAACATCCGGGGCGACAGCTACCGGCTCAAGGAGAAGATGAAAGCGGGTCTGCTGAAGTCGAAGAACGCGGTCACGGCCGCCACCGAATAGCCACGAGGGGGGACTTTCAGCTGATAAGTGGGGGGCACGTCACGTGATTATTGACACCATTCGGTCAGCCACTGCTCCACCGTCCGTTTGTCGGCTTCGATGTAGGTCCCGTCCTCCGCTTCTCGCACCAGGCGATTGAGCCGAGACTCGGCTTGACGACGCGTTCCACGGAAGGTCTCCCACTTCTGAACGCGCTTGAGTTTCTGAGTTGTTGGGTCACGCTGATACCCGAACTCGATGATGAGCTGAAACCGATTTGGTCCCCGGTTGCGAATGCTGCCGCGCATGGCCGCGTACCTCTACTCACCCTCTGGCGACAGTCGCAAGTTCGCCTTGGGGATGCGAATGCAACGGCCGAATCGGATATGCGTGATTTCCTCGCGGCGCAGCAGGTCGTACATCGTGCTGCGGCCAATCCCTAAATAGGCTCGGCACTCCTCGGGTGACAGCAAATCTGGCAGGTCGCCGAAGACGGTAGAACGCGAAACGGCACAGGTGCCGACCACATTTGACGCGGGACGGGGATCCTGAGCCATTCCTCACCAACTAGCCGCAAACCGAGTCAGTTTCAGCACCCGCCAAGCCTCAACTAGCGGTCGATCGCATGGGCCCCACTGCGCGGCGAGTCAAATCACAGCCGCGCAGGATAAGTACAGAACCCATCCGCCGGATAGTGGCGGCGCAGCAGTGACGCGCCGGCACAGCCGACCAGTTATGGATATCAGCCCCCGAACCCAGCATTGACGTGGAGTGGTGGGCGGTCGAGTCAGGGGCCACGCACTCCACATCGTCCCTGCCAACACGCCTTCTTGGCACGGATGGACACTGTACGTACCAGTCCCGTACCTGCACGGTACGTACGCATGTCCATCGGCGGCGCAGCAACGTTCACGCGTCTGAGCTTCCAGGGCTTGCGGTCGATGCCGAGTGACCCAGGATCCATGTCGGTCAGTTGTTTTCCGCCGCTTGGGCTGCACGAGCGTGAGAGAGGGCAGTGTTGATCCGACGGTGGACCGCACAATTGTCCGCGTGCACAAATGTCCCCCCCGAGACGGCCAAAAGCGTTTGAGATGCATCGCATCCAGGGCATCGGACTTGAACCACATCTTTCGATATCCAATGCAGTTCCATAAGCGACGCACCCGGGAAGACGATCAGAGTGACTTCTGGGGTGTCGTCGCAGCTGGAAGATGAATCACGGTCGCTCACAAATGCTCCTTCCAAGGCTCTCCGCCGTTCAGACACGGTCGCCACTGAGCCGCTGGAGATCGGTTACTTGGCCTTCGCTGCACGTGTGGAGAGTGCGCGCTTCTATAGAAGCGCTCGCACACTCACCTATAGTGGGCGGCGCACACTCACCGCACAGTGCCGCACGCTCGCGGAACGGTGAGTGTTGCGGCAAGTCGCCGGGATCCGATGTACTGGGAAGTCGATGGAGTATCGCGTTCCTTGGCCCTCGCTCGGTCACAATCTCTCTGGTGGAGACTCCGAGCTTCGCCGCGTCACGGATACGGTCCCTGGGATGGTTACTGCGGGCCTCAACGGCCGTCTGGAGCTCCCTGAGAGACAATGCCTTCCCTTATGCCTTTAGCGTAAGGATTACGTCTTCGAGCACGCGGCGGCTGACAGATTCACGACGCGATCCGCCAGACTGGCTCAGCCTGCGGGATACAGGGTCGTAACGCAGTTGGGCCTCGGGAATCTCCACGTCGCGGCCGTAGGCGCTAATGAACCGAGCAGATGAGGCATCCTCCGACTCGCGAACGAGTTTCCACTCCACATCCGGCCAATCGCGGAGACGAGAGTCGCCCCGAGACCGCTCGCCGCCGTGTCCCATGTGGTGGATCACCGCGGCCTCCGGAACTTCAGACTCCCGTAGCAGATCATCGAACGCGACAAGAAAGCGGCCAGCGTCGTGTTGCTCGTCAAGCCCGAGTGCATCGAGCATCGGACGAAGACAATCCAGCACCACATAACTTGCCCGCAACGAGCGGAATCGGCCTGCCCACGTCGACCTAACGTCTGGTTCCAAGATATTGAAGCTGGACAGCGCCCCGCGCAGGCCGACGACAACTACACGATCGTCGCCGGCGATCCCTTGATCGCGATACCAATCGTCCAATTGGCTCTGAGCCATTTCTGTATCGATAAGCACGAGGCTCCCCTCGATAGGGGTGACTTCCGCCTCTCCTAGCCACGGATCACCATCGACCAGTGAGCGCACGAGATTACTTACAAGCGTCGTCTTGCCCGTCTTGTACTGTGCGGCGCACATGACACGCGAATCGAGCGGCAGCCACCCTTCAATCCGGTATCGCTGTAAGAGTCGGGGCGAGGCGAGGCGCTCGCGCAGCGTAGCGAGCGCAGGAGACGGAATCGGCGGGTGCAGCTCCGCTTCGAGTCGACGCTCTGCCTCACGTTTTGCTCGCAGGTAGATCAGCTGCCGCTGAACGCACGCCTCGAAAATCGCAGCACGATCTGCAGCCGTGGCGTCCGCTCCTGCCATGGGACCTGCACTACGAGCCAACGGTTTTCTCGCTACGGTTTGCATGACTTGCGGCTGCGCTCCATGTGCACTCGGGGCAGGGTGAGTAATTGAGAGCCATTGCTACTACTCACGGCTGACCCCCACTAGGCGCCTCGGTGGACACCCAAAACCGGCCATTGATCGACACCTCAAAACCGGCCATTTCCTGAGGCCGTCGACCGAGACGTTGACGGCGACGCGGAGCCCGTGCTCCTCCGTGGGCATGGGGAACGTCTTGGACACGAGCAGACGAGCAGCAAGTCGTCGCGCTCGGCCGCCTGGGCTGGTCGCTGCGGCGCATTGAACGGGAGACCGGCGTCCGTCGCGAAACGGCCAGCGCCTATCTGAAAGCCGCGCGGCGTGGCCGTGGGCGGGCGCGGACGACCGGGCGAAGGCGCGGCAAAACCGGCCATTTCCGCGGAGGTGTCCACCGACCCCCCGCCGCGCGCGTGGCCACCGCCGACGCGCGCGCCGCAGGCGAGCGCGTGCGAGCCCTATCGCGAGCGGATCGTCGCGGCACTGACCGTCGGGCGCAATGCGACGGCGATCTGGCAGGACCTGGTCGACGACGCCGGTTTCACCGGCCGGTACGCGAGCGTCCGGCGCTTCGTCCGGCGGCTCCGCGGCGCAGCACGCGCCGGAGGCACGCGTCGTCATCACGACGGCGCCCGGCGAGGAAGGCCAGGTCGACTACGGCGAGGGGCCGATGGTCCGCCATCCGCAGACGGCCAAGTATCGCCGCACGCGGCTGTTTGTCCTCACGCTCGGGTTCTCGCGCAAGGCGGTCCGGCTGCTGGTCTGGCAGTCCGAGCGCGCAGACCTGGGCCGAGCTGCACGAGCGGGCGTTTCGCCGGCTGGGCGGCACGCCGCGCGTGATCGTCCTCGACAATCTCAAAGAGGGCGTGCTCACGCCCGACGTCTACGAGCCGACGCTCAATCCGCTCTATCGCGACGTCCTCGCGCACTACGGCGTCGTCGGCCTGCCGTGTCGCGTCGGCGATCCCGATCGCAAGGGCAAGGTCGAGTCGGGCATCGGGCACACGCAGAAGACGCCGCTGCAGGGGCAGCGCTTCGAGACGATCGAGCAGGCGCAGGCGTATCTCGATCACTGGGACACGCACTGGGCCGACACGCGCATCCACGGCACGACGAAGCGCCAGGTCGCCGCGATGTTTGCCGAGGAGCGGCCGGCGCTGCAGCCGCTGCCGGTCGAACCGTTTCGCTACTACCGCTTCGGCGTGCGCACCGTGCATCTCGATGGCTGCGTCGAGGTCGAGGCCGCGTACTACTCGACGCCGCCCGGCTGGATCGGTCAGCGCGTCCAGGTGCAGTGGACCGACCTCCACGTCCGCGTGCTCGCCCCGCAGACCGGCCAGCTCCTGCGCGAGCATGTGCGCGCGACGCGCGGCTGGCATCGCATCGCCGACGCCGACCGACCGGCGCGGACGCCGGCCTCGACGGTGGCGCTGCTCACGCGGGCCCGGCACGCGGGCGCGCATCTCCACACCGTCTGCACCTACATCCACGACCACGAGGGCGCCGCCGGCGTGCGCCGCATCCTCGGCGTCCTCGCGCTCGTGAAACGCTACGGGCCGGCGGTCGCCGACGACGCCGCGAAGGCCGCGCTCGACCTGCAGGTCCCCACCTATCGCTTCCTGCGCCGCTATCTCGAGCGCCGGCCCGCGCTGCCGCTCACGCTGACGCAAGTCGATCCGCTCATTCGCCAGCTCACGCTCTATCGCGATCTCATCGATCGCCAGACCGGAGACCCGACATGAATCTCGTCGAACTCGATGCCGCGCTGCGCAAGCTGCGCCTCTCCGGCATGGCCGACGTGCTGGAGGCGCGCCTGCGCCAGGCGCAATCCGAACGACAGACGCCCATCGACCTCGTCTCCGCGCTGGTCGGTGATGAACTCGTGCGCCGGCAGGACCGGCTGATCACGCGCCGCATCCAGCAGGCGCGCTTCCGCGACACGGACCGCGCGCTCGATACCTTCGATCTCGATTTCAACAAGAAGATGAACCGCGCCCTCATCCACGAACTGGCGACCGGCCGCTTCATCCAGCAGCGCGAGGACGTGCTCTTCCTCGGCCCGCCCGGCACCGGCAAGAGTCATCTCGCGCAGGCGCTCGGCCGCGCCGCGATCCACCAGGGGCATCGCGTGCTCTACCGCGAAGCGCACATCCTGCTGGAGGAACTCGCCGACGCCACGCTCGACGGCACGCGCAAGGACTACCTCGCGGAACTGACCACGGTGCCGCTGCTCATCATCGACGACCTCGGCATGCGCAAGCTGCCGCACACCGCGGCGGAGGACCTGCTCGAGATCATCATGCGCCGCTACGAGCGCGCCTCGACGCTGCTCACGTCGAACCGGCCCGTCGATGACTGGGGCAAGCTGCTCGGCGACACCGCCGCCGTCACGGCGCTGCTCGATCGCTTGCTGCACCACGCGCATGTGCTCAAGTGCGGGCCACGCAGCTGGCGCACCAAGGTCCACACCGACTTGCGCGTCGACGACCCGACGAAGTAGAACTCCACTGGTCTCGGTCAGCGGCCTGAAATGGCCGGTTTTGCCCGTCGACGAAATGGCCGGTTTTGACCTGTCCACCGAGGCTAGGCGTGCTTGCAGGCGGGCCAGCGGTTATTGCGCAGGCCTCCACGAATCGCTCGATGTCCTCGGCCAAGTACCGCACGGCTCTGCCAAAACGGCAGAAGCGCGGACCGTTCCCGTCCGACGCCAACTTCTCAGGGCAGCTCCGGATACGCCGAGCCGCCGCGCCACTTCACGTTCTGACAGCGCACACGGCGCCGATCCTTTGTCACCCAAGTTGTGCTCCAAGCAAAAAAAAGGAGCCGCGCGAGATTTCTCTCGCCGACTCCTACGCGACCACGGGGGTCTCAGTTACAGTTGTTATCTGGGACTATACAGCGTTATCACGCGCTGTCAATAGCCATAGTGATCACGCTCCATGGCCTTTCGCTGCCAACCCAATTTATGCGCGTGATTGCTCCGGCCTATCTTTGGGGCCCGGCGAGCACTACGAAGTAGTTGTTGTGAGCCTCACGCAACGCCTGCGAGTTACACGCTTGACTTCAAGG
The DNA here is from genome assembly GCA_963722395.1 of uncultured Acidobacteriota bacterium. Taxonomy (GTDB): domain Bacteria; phylum Acidobacteriota; class Vicinamibacteria; order Vicinamibacterales; family CAVVIG01; genus CAVVIG01. The sequence continues at coordinate 385,416 of CAVRLS010000005.1, forward strand.
GCGTAGGTGTCGGGAAAGTCGAGCTCGACGACGGCGCGGAATCACACAGGAGAAAAGTCTGACAGGAACGCCGCGAGTCGACCGAGACGTTCTGTAGGTGCGACGGAAGGCACGCGAATCATCAGTTGGCAGTGTCGACATCATCGAGGATCTTATCCAGCAACGACCTGAAGCGCCTCAGCTCTGGGATGTGACCGGCATATGCGAGAACTTCGGACCACCATGATAATTACAGCCATCGCCTCAGTCGGCTCCGCGAGCGCCGCATCAATTACCTGACGCGGAGCGAAGGTGCGCTTCCACTGTCGGGCCTTGAAGTCGAAGTGAATTGCACTGTGGCTGTGCGCGTAAGGCCTCGGCAGCGAAGCCAAAATTTGACGCAGGGCGTTGACGGACCATTCAACGCGCGTCAAATCTCGGATGAAGCAGGCTTCCTGCAGCATCCACCTAGCGGGAGAGGTCACCCGCATGGGATCCCACGAGAGCAGGCCCGAGTTGTGCCATCGCTCCATCTGAGGCATCTCCAAGCCAAGTCGCTCGTACGTCTGGTCGGCGCACCCCTCCCGTGCCCCGTTCTTTGGGAATAGACCGAGCTGCTTAGGCCTGAGCACACCGCCTCTTATGGCGAGGAAGCGGCGCCGCCGCGAGCTCGAATTTGCAACTCCACGACGCACGCCATCCGCTGCTCGTCGGCTTCTGCACCGACCTGCTCGATCATCTTGTCTAGCTGATGTTCTCGTGCTCGCCATCGGCTTTGTTCGCTGAAGGCAAGGGTCATCGCTCCCGCGACCGCCACAGCGAGGATCACCACCTTGACCCATTCAGGACTTCTGAGGAGTCTCAGCATAAGCGTCTGCTGCGGGTGCCCGATAGCGGCGGGTCGGGCAGGGCCGACGCCGTCCTTCGAACTTGTGATTTCGCTACTCTCATCTGGCCCCCTTTGATGCCCAAATTTGGCCCCCCTGCTACGCTGACTGGCCCGTCTCGAGCCCCACGGGATCGAGGAGGGTTGGTTGGACAGGAGAGCCCGAGTGGAGTTGTTCGAAGAGATCCGACGGGAGTATGAGTTCGGCGTCGGGACGATCAAGGGCGTGTCACGGAAGCTCGGGGTGCACCGACGCGTGGTGCGGCAGGCGCTGGCCGACGCGGTGCCGCCCGAAGCGGACGTACCGGCCGCGCGCGACGCCGACGCTGGACCGCGTGCGCGACGTTCATCGATCGCGATCTTGGAGGCGGACCGGACGGCGCCGCGGAAACAGCGGCACACGGCGCGGCGGATCTACGCTCGGCTGCAGGCGGAGCGGCCCGCGGCGCCCGATCGCGGCATCGACCGTGCGGCGAGTACGTGCGAGCGTGGAAGGCAGGCCGAGGGGCTGCTCGCGCGCGAGACCGTCTCGTGCCGCAGAGCTACACCTGGGGGCAGCGAGGCGCAGGTCGACTGGTACGAAGCCGTGGCGATCCTTGGCGACGAGCGGGTGACGCTGCAGGTGTTCTGCCTGCGCAGCATGGCCAGCGGCGCGGCGTTCCACCGGGCCTACCGCACGCGACGCAGCAGGCGTTTCTCGAGGCGCACGAAGCGGCGTTTCGCGTACTTCGGTGGCGTCTTCTCGACGCTGCGCTACGACAATCTGACCAGCGCGGTGCGCAAGATGCTGCGCGGGTATCGGCGGGAGGAGACGATGCGGTTCGTGGCGTTTCGCTCGCACTGGCGGTTCGACGCGGAGTTCTGCACGCCCGGCGAGGGGCACGAGAAGGGCGGCGTCGAGGACGAGGTCGGGCAGTTCCGGCGGAATCACTGGGTGCCGGTGCCGCACGCGGGCGACCTCGAGGCGCTGAATGCGCAGCTGCTGGCCGGCTGCCGCGCCGATGAAGCGCGCGTGATCCACCCGCGGGAGCAGACGGTCGGCGAGGCCATGCTGATCGAGCGGACGCACCTGCTGCCGCTGGCCGCGGAGGGGTTCGACCTGGAGGAGGTGAGCTTCCCGCACGTGGACGAGCGCTGGGCAGCGTGCAGGGTGAAGACCAACGCCTACTCGGTGCCCGCGGCGGTCGGGCACCGGTCGAGGCCGAGCTGGCAGTCGGCGCACGTCGAGCTCTGGCACGACGGGCAGCGGGTCGCCCGTCACGAGCGGTCGCTACGGCCGGTTCCCGCAGATGCTCGATCTCGAGCACTACCTCGACGTGCTGGAGCGCAAGCCCGGGGCGCTGGCCGGGAGCAAGCCGCTGGAGCAGTGCCGCGCGCTCGGGCGCTGGCCGGCCAGTTACGACCGCTTCTGGCAGGCGCTGATCGACCGCCACGGGCAACAGGCCGGGACGCAGGAGATGATCGGCGTGCTCCAACTGGGGCGGACGCACGGGCAGGCGGCGCTGCAGGCGGGCGATTGAGGCGGCGCTGGTCCTGGGCTGCAGCGACGAGGCGGCCGTGCGGCAGCTCCTGCTGGCGCCGGCCTCGAGCGTCCGGCGACCGCGCCGGTGGAGATCGGGCGTGCTGGCCCAGTTCGAGCGCCCGCTGCCCAGGGTCGGCGAGTACGACACGCTGCTGTCGCCGGGAGGCCGGCCAATGAGCGCGACGCCGCTGGCGCTCCACGAGGCCACGATCAAGCAGCACTGCAAGCAGCTCCACCTCCCGACCGTCGCCGGGCAGTGTCGCCCGCTCGCCGAGCAGGCCGAGCGCGAGCACCACAGCCACCTGGGCTACCTCGACGCGCTGCTCGCAGGCCGAAGTTGGAGGAGCGCGAGCGGAACACCATCGCCCGGCGACTGAAGGACGCCCACCTGCCACGGGTCAAGACGCTCGACGAGTTCGACTTCAGCCAGGCGCCGAAGCGATCTCGCCCGCCCAGATCCAGGCGTTGGCCGAGGGCGACTACATCGCGCGCGCCGAGCCGGTCGTGTTCATCGGCGAGTGCGGCACCGGCAAGACCCATCTGCTGACCGCGCTCTGCGTCGCGGCCTGCCGCCAGAAGCGACGGGTCCGCTTCACCACGGCCGCCAACCTGGTCAACGAGCTGGTCGAGGCCAAGCAGCACGATCCAGCTCGCCGCGTCCTGGCCCGCTGGGCGCGCTACGACCTGATCGCCATCGACGAGGTCGGCTACGTCCCGCTGGCCGAGATCGGCGCCGAGTTCCTGTTCCAGGTGATCGCCGAGCGCGCCGAGAAGGCGGCCGTGATCCTGACGACCAACCTGCCGTTCTCCGAGTGGACCCAGGTCATCCCCAACGCCCGGCTCTGCAAAGCGCTGCTCGACCGCATCACCGACCGCGCCCACATCCTCGACACCGGCCACGAGTCCTACCGCTTCCGACGCACGAGCGAGAAGCGGCAGAAGAAGGGCTGATCCGCAAGAGGCCGTGGACGCTGCCGAACCCGTGGACGCACAGAACGCGCCCACAGGTCCTTGGATAACCGCCGACGGTTATCCACGAGCGCCCACCGCCATCATCGGCGCCGAGGAGAGATCAAGAAAAAGAACGTCCGTCAACCGCAGGGGGGGCCAGATTTCGGTATCACAGGGGGGCCAGATTTCGTTGACAAACGCAACTTGGAACAGGTTCAGGCAAAGCATGGATTTCTGCTCCCGCAGTGACAGGGGGCCTTGCTTCCCATGACTCGCTAACGAACTCTTGCCGCGTGACCAGATTTGAAGCCACTCCCCAAACCGGGGCGGGTCCCTGCACGGCCCTGGATGGTTGGGTTTCAATTGCCTCTTGCTGGCAGCCTTGAGCCACTACACGCCAGGCCGCGGCGTCCGTGCCGCCCCCGTCGAGCGTCGCGCGCGCTTGCCGGAACCAGTCGCGCTGGCCGTAGCGAGGTTCAACCTCGTTTAGCCACTGGCGCATGCTGTACCGGTCAGACGGGTTCACGTTCAGCATCCAATAAGGTGCCTTCATCAGAGAGGCGCATCCAGCGCCCGGGGTGACGCGGCCGACGAAGCACGGCGTTGAAGGCCACTTCGGAAGAATATACGTCCATCGTCGCTTTTTGCGAACGACGGTTCTCGTAACCATCGGTCGGAGTGGAACGACTTGCGACCCGCGTTTGGGCTTCGACTACGCACCTTGCGGCGATCCGCAGGGCTGTCTCAGGCACGGCTCGCCGAACTCGCCGAACTCGACACGACCTACGTCAGTGCCATCGAGCGCGGCACACGAAACCCAGGACTGAACGTGCTCGGGAAGCTGGCAAGATCGCTCGACATAACGCTGCCTCGTCTGATGACCGGACTGAAGCCAGGGATGAAGGTGACCACGCGCGCGGGCGACCCTCCGGGAGCAGGCGCTCAACGCGCCAGTGACGCTGGCAGGTAGCCGCCTGACTCACTTCCAAAACTTTCAAAAAAATATTGGTGGAGTCTAGAGCGCACGCCAGGGCTCGCGGGCGCGCGCGCCTGCGGACAATTTGCCCGATGCGAAAGACACACAGGGCTTATTGACTTACTTTGTAATACATGTATGATGACGTCGTGGTTCGACAGTCTGCCGCGGGCAAGGTCCAAAAGGTCATGTTTTCCGTCCGACTAGACCCGGGCCAGATTCAGCTTTTGAGGGACATAAAGGAGCGGGATGGCATCCCTGAATCGGAGCAGATCCGGCGTGGCCTAGCGCTCTGGTTCGCGCAGAAGGAAGTGCTGAAGACGCGACGAAAAACGACGTAGAAAAAGAAGAGCGGGACGTCCGTGTGTTGGTAGCACGCGAACGCCCCTAACCGGCAACCAACGCTAGATTGGCTGACGGCTCCTGCCATTATTGCAGGCCCGTTGGCCCTCCCCCAAGGAGGGACCATGACCCCATCTGTCGCGTCGTTCGCAGACCTCCTCCACTCCGCCGTGACCGAGCCCGGCACTATCTCCACGGCCTATCGCCAGTTTCACACCTACAGTCTCGGCAACCAGCTCCTCGCCTGGTCCCAGTGTCTCGCCCGCGAGATTGCTCCGGGCCCACTCGCGACCTACCCGAAATGGCGCGAGCTCGGCCGGCACGTTCGCAAGGGCGAGAAGGCGATTGTCCTCTGCCAACCGGTCACCGTGAAGCGAACGGGCGAAGCCGGCGGCGCCACGGACGCCACAGACGACGCCGAGATGTTCACCCGCTTCGTGTACCGGCCACATTGGTTCGTCCTGGCGCAGACCGAGGGCGAGGACCTCGCGCCCGCCACGATTCCCGGCTGGGACCGCGCCAAGGCCCTCGCTGCTCTCGGGATTACCCAGGCCGACTTCGATATCGCCGACGGCAACGTCATGGGGGTTGCCAGGGGCCGATCGATAGCCATCTCGCCGCTAAACCCGATGCCGCACAAGACGGTGTTTCACGAGCTGGCCCACGTCCTACTTGGGCACACCAGCGAGGGTGAGCAGAGCGATGGCGACCGCGTGCCGCGGAGCCTTCGAGAATGCGAGGCCGAAGCAGTCGCACTGCTTTGCTGTGCGGCGTTGGACCTGCCCGGCGTCGAGTGTGCGCGTGGCTACATTCAAAGCTGGTGGGGCGCAGGCAATTCGATCCCCGAGCGCTCCGCCCAGAGGATCCTCAAGGTCGCCGATCAGATTCTCAAAGCGGGCACGTCGGCCGAGGGAGCGTGATGGCGGCCCGCGGGATCGGCTATCTTCGGGTCTCGACAGATCAACAGGCGGAATCCGGACTTGGCCTGGAGGCACAGGAGGCGGCCATTCGGTCCGCTGCCGCCCGCGCCAGGCTGGAGATCGTGACCGTGTTTGTCGACGCTGGTACGTCTGGCAAGCTCGCAATTGAAGATCGTCCCGTTCTTATGGACGCAGTCGGAGCGCTTCGGCGGGGTGACGTGCTGCTCGTCGCCAAACGCGATCGCCTGGCGCGGGACGTCATCGCGATTGCTTTGATCGAGCGTCTGATTGCAAAGCGCGGCGCGCGCGTCATTTCAGCCGCCGGCGAAGGCACCGACAGCGACGATCCGAGCGGCATGCTGATGCGTCGCTTGATCGACAGTTTCGCCGAGTACGAGCGATTGATCATCGGCGCCAGAACTCGCGCAGCGCTTGCGGCCAAGCGACGCCGCGGGGAGCGGGTCTCCAGGTTCGCTCCGTTCGGCTATGCGATCGCCATCGACGGCCTCACGCTCATACCTGTGGACGAGGAGCAGGAGACCATGCGCATGATCAAGCAAAGGCGGGCGGCCGGCTGCAGCCTTCGTGCAATCGCGGCGGAACTCAACATCGTGGGTCTCCGGACTCGTGCTGGGTCGGTTTGGCGATTCGAGTACATCCGGTCCCTCCTCAGGAAAGCGTAGTAGCCCTTGCAGGCGGGATACAAGGGACCGGTTGTATCCCACCGGCCCAGTGCACAGGCCGGTGTCCACGTCGCCCGCGTGGACCAGGCCGGTCGCCAGCGGGAACTCGACCCGCATCACCGCCAAGAGCTGCGCGTCCGTGAGCTGCCACTTCGGGTTCTCGTCCAGCAGCCAGTTCTGGAACTGCTGCACGCGCATCCCTGACAGGACCCCGACATGCAGGTGGCCTGGGCCTGCGAGCGCCCTACGCATCGAGGAGACGAACTCGTTGAGCGAGTCGTCGGACCCGACCTTCCGGCGCGCGAGGTCAATCAGCCGGTCGAAGTTTCCGGCACGCCGGCATCCGGTGTCACTCAGCGAAGGACCCGCGTCGGAGTCGCAGCAGGTCGCCTGGCGCTTGCTGGTGTCAACGTCACCAGGTGAGATGCGAACTTCTTCCGACCGTGGTCATCGAAGTTAATGACGGTGTGCTGGGCGGTGAACTCGATGATGGTGCCGGGGCCGAAGGCCGCGTGCTCGACTCGGTCGCCCAGCTTCCAGTTCTGCATGGCGGCGGATGCTATCACGCGGCTCAGTGGGTTCGTTGCGGCGCGGGTTGCAACCCGAGTTCCGGCAGTAGCTCCCAGCGCCCATGCTCAGAGCAGGAGTAAGTGTGCGTGTTCTCGGCCCAACGTGGTGAGGTGCCGAGCGTTTCGAGGTAGGTGAGTCGTCGCGGGCTACGCGGGCAGTTGAGCGCAACGTCCGGTGCTGTGCCTTCCAATAGGTCACCATGCTCCCGCACGCTTTGACACCTGTTGGCGAACTGCCCTGACGATAAACTGTCCATCATGATGCGACATCAGTTGGGCGCGATCGCCGTGATGGTGGTCGTTCTATGGGCTGGTGCCAGGGCCCAGGAGCTGTTCGAGCCGCTCCCGATGGTTTCCAGCGACGGCCGTGAAATGCTGACGCTCAGTTGCCGAGCGGTTGCAGAGGGCGCAGTGCTCGAATGTGCGCGTTCCAAGGTCATCGTAGACGGGGACGGCGGCAGCTGCACGGTGGGCAACCGCATGACGCAAACGGCCCTGGTTCGTGTGCGCCCGGGATTATGGCAGGCAAACTTGCCCGTGAGAATAGATACCCTGCGCTGTGATGGGAGCGTATGTTCGTTTGAGGAGGCAGAAAAGGTCGATGCCGCTCACCCCAGGCCCCCCAAGACACGCTACGAGTCGATGTCGTCCTCTGCATCGCTGCCGTGTTCATCTTTCAAGTTCGCCGTCTTCTGACTTGTTGGGACTGGTTGTTGCGCGCACGACAAGCGTGTGATTCTACTGCGGCTATGAGAGCCGCCATCTACGCGCGCGTGTCCACCCTCGAACAGGAGCCCGAGAATCAACTCACGGAGTTGAGACGATACTGCGAGCTGCGCGGCTGGGCGCTGCGCGAATACGTGGACAAGCGCATCAGCGGGTCGAAGGACCGCCGGCCGGCGCTCGATGAACTCCTGCGCGATGCGAAGCGGCGGAGGTTCGACGTGCTGGTGTGCTGGCGTCTGGACCGCCTCGGACGCAATCTGAAGCACCTCGTGACGCTGCTCGAAGAACTGCAGACGCTGGGTGTGGCGTTCGTCTCGCTGGGTGAAGGCATCAACTGCACGACGCCCGCCGGCCGACTCCAGTTGCACGTTCTCGCGGCGTTGGCGGAGTTCGAGCGCGAACGCATTCGGGAGCGCGTCGTGGCCGGGCTGCGCCGCGCCAAGGCCGATGGTGTGCGGATAGGTCGGCCCAGGGTGCGCCGGGGAGCGGATGCCCTCGACCACCGATAGAGGCGTCGTGCTGGTTAGGCCCACCCCTAACTGCTGACTGCACCGTGGGGGAACATCGATGGCTCTCGCCAGCTGTGGCATTAGGCGCCCGTCTCATTGAACCGTGTGTCGGATTCGTACCTGATAAGGGCAAAAGATCGAAAAATCGTGAAGACGACACTGCGAGCTCAGGTATTCTTCAACGGTTCGAATCACACGTTCGTAACGCCGACGGGCACCGATCAGGCCGCCGTGCTGGACTTCGGAAAGACATCGTGCGCACGTCGCTCACGGTCATCGCCACCAGACCAGGCAAGCAGATCGCGTATCAGCATGACGAAGCCCGCAAGTCAGGCACGGACGGGAAGTAGCCCCACGCGCGTGGACGATGACACACCGTTCTGCGCCCCGGACAATAGAGCGCCTGTTTCGGCCGCGTGCACCGCCGCTCAGGCGAGCGCTTCGCGAAGATCGCCGCGCGTTAGGGTCACGGCTGGATGCTCACCTCCGCCAACCCCGCGCACCCGCTGCGGTTCGTCGAGGGCAGCGAGCTTGAACACATTCACAAGGTCGCGTACGTGCGGTTTTGAACTAACGGAGGCTGTCGATGTCCGACCCGCTGCTCTACACGCAAGGCATGACCGACCACCAGCGGTTGCTCTTCATGTCGGAATACAACCATCGGCAGAAGAACGGGACGACTGGCGTCCTGCTCGCGCTCTTTCTCGGCGGCCTCGGTGCCCACCGCTTCTACATGGGGCAGATCGGCTGGGGCATCGCGTACGTGCTGTTCTGCCTGACAGGCATCCCGATGATCCTTGGCCTGATCGAGGCCTTTCTCATGAGCGGACGTGTCGCACGTTTCAACGCCGCCGTGGCGCACGACGTCGCGCTACGGGTCAAGGCCATGACGAGCGGGACCACCGCTTGAAGGCGTCGTCATGAAGATCTGCCCCTTCTGCGCTGAAGAGATTCAGGACGCTGCGATTGTCTGCAAGCACTGCGGGCGGTCGCTGACGACCCCGCAGTTGCGCGACGAGTCGCTGTTCGGCGCGGTAGCCATCGTTGCGTATCTCTTGTTCGCCTTCCAGCTGATGTTCATGAGCGAGTCCGGAGGGGCCGCCGGGTTCGTGATGGTCATGGTGTGGGCGATCCTCTGGAGCACCATCACGTGCGTCATCAGCCGGAACTACGGCCGACCGGTCAGGGGATTCCTCCTCGGGCTCATGCTGGGGCCTATCGGACTCCTGATTGTCGCCCTGCAGAAGTAGCGTGGGCTATGGTTGGATGCTCACCTCCGCGGACCACGCGCATGCCGCGGTTCGTCGATGGCGGCGAGCTTGCCGCCCCACGGCCCTACGTGCGTGCCGTTCTAGAAAGTAATCGTTGAGCATCGAGAGGGAGAGCCTGTGATGAAGCGCCAGTTCAGCGTGCAGGAGAGTTGGGTCGCAGCGGTTGCCACTGCCGCGACCTTGGCCGTCTTGGGGGCGGTACGCCGACCTACGCGCAGACGCCGAACCTAGTTGCGCCGTGCGCGCCTGCGCCGCAGGAAATCCGCCTGCTCGTCGAACGCACGTTCGCTGAGACCAAGGACGCTGAGCAGACGCTAAACGTTGCGAAGCAGGCCATGCACCTGTCCGAATACGGTGTCTCAATCTTCCAGAGCGACGATGTCAACGTCCATGCCCTGTCAGCGCAGGCGGCCTACTACGCCATGCTGAGCGAGGCTCTTCGAAAGCGCGACCCGATCACAGACATCCTGAACCCACCCGGCGAGGTCATGATCGACGTCAGTGTGAGCACCATCAATGGCCCCAACATCGAGAAGGTCATTGTCGAGCGCGGCGGCCAGGTGGTGGCTGCTACGTTCAGCGGCCTAAAACCCGAGGCGAAGACCACCCTGATGGGGACCACGGCGGTCCTCAACGAAGGCATCATCGCGTTTCCGTGCAGTGCGTTTACGGCCGGCACACCGGTCGTCGTCACCGTGATTCCCTCGTCTGGTCGGAATATCACAAAGACGCTCGACAACTACGACCTGCGGGTGTTGACGCTGGGCCGGGGTCGGCCGCCCCAGTAGCGTCGAGCCGAATCGTCATCTCCCCCAACACACACAAGTTCACCTCGAGGAGCCTAATGCCTATGAAGCGAGTCACCGTCGTCGTATGCCTGGTGGGGTCGTTGCTGGCTGCGTCCGTCCCGGCGCGTGCCGCTGACAAGAAGATCGTCACTGGCGGCCTGCTGCTGCTCGGCGGTGCTGGAACGATGGCCTTGGCGTTTGACTACCACACGGGCTGCCCGGCTGGGTACTCCACCCACACGTTTCAGGGCCTGAAGACGCAGTGCGTGTACGTCAGTTCGACCCGCAGCGATGTCATCGACGAACCGACCTCGGCCCGCTTGGCCCGGAAGGGCATGCTCTGGACCGGTGTCGGCGCGGTCGGGCTCGGCGTGCTGGTGCTGGCGCTGCCGCGCGGCGCGCAGAGGGCGGCACCCTCAGTGGTCATCACGCCGACCGGCTGGCAGGCTTCTAAGTCGTTCTCGTTCTAAAGGAGACCGTTGGCTATGCGATCTGCGAATCGAATCTGCGCCACGATCTGCTGGTGCGCCACGATGGCTACGCCGCTGCTGGCCCAACCAGCGCAGCCATCTTCTCGCTCGGCGGCGTCAAGCTGCCAGCCCACCCTCGCCCAAATGCGGCAGGTGGTGACAAGCACGTGGACTGACACTCACGATGCGAACGCCGTCCTTCGTAAGCTGGACGCGCTCATCGACTACCACCCGATGGAGAAGTCCGGGCTAGCGGAACGAGACGGCGCCGGCGTGTCAGTCCAGTTCCCGAGCCGCATCTACCGTTTCATGGTGATGGAGGCGATGCGGAAGCGCGAGCCGCTCGACACCATTTCGGTCCCGTCGGTCGTGACTGTCTTCGTAGAGACGGAGCGCATCACTGGACCTGACATCGAGAAGGTCATCGTGGAGCGCGACGGAAAGCCGGTTACTCCGCTCTCCACTTCGATCAAGCCGGTCGTAAAGACGACAGCGCTCGGCGCCAAGGCGCTGCTACATGAAGGCACCGTGACCTTCGCCTGTGAGGCGTTCGCTCCTGGTGCATCCGTTGCGGTCTTGGGCATCCCCGCCGGCGGCAGCAACATCGAGGTCCACTACACCTCCGCCGAGCTGTCCTCAAGGACGCTTGGCCGGCCACTGGCGACCCCCACGCCGTGAGCTGTGGGTCGCTGAGATGACCGACGAACCGTTCTACTCCCTCACCAACCCCGGCGTCGACCTCGGGCCGCGTGCACCACGCCCAGGCGAACGAGCCTGGGCGATGACGAGGAAGGTGGGCATCGCGTCCAATGGCCTCTTGCAGCCCAGGCGTTTCAAAGGCGTTCGACAAGGGCGCTGAATCAGCGGCTGTGCCTTACAAATGGAGTTTCTGACATGCCGTACAACTATCAGATTGCTGTCTTTTGCAACGAGTGTGGCGTCCCTCACCCGACTGGGATCGCCTTGCAGGCAGACGAATTGATCTACCCCGATCAAAGCGTGGGCGACGTTTACGATGGCCGTGAATTGCCGGCGTCCATGATCCAGATGCAGAACAACGTCTTCACGTGCCCAACGACCGGGAAGCAGTTCACCCAGAGTGACAACAAACAGGTGTTCCTGGTCCGAACACCAAGCACGTTCAGGGGTCAGACCTTCACCGGCGCGACAGTCGTCCTCGACAACTCAGATTTTGAAGATTGCACGTTTCGCAACTGCGAGCTCCTCTACCGGGCGACACCGGGCCCGATTAGAATGGTTGGTTGCGGTCTCCATGATTGCAGTTGGCGATTCGAAGGGGCGGCGCTGGCAACGCTGCAATTCTTGTCAGCGATCTACTCCATGGGGGGCGACGCGCATAAGTTCATCGAAGCCACGTTCGACCAGGTCCGGAAGGGTGGTGGTGGGTGAACGGAGGTATGACCGTGCATGCCCACTCGATGGTCTTCTGGATTGCCCTAACTCTCCTCGGAGCTGCGGTTCGAAGCGCGTCAGCGCAGCCGGCGACACCAGCCGCGCCTGACCGCTCGGGATGGACGATCACGAAGACGACAGACCCCATGAACGACTCGCTGATTGTCACGGCCTCCGTGCCTGCGGCGGAAAGGCTCGCCGACGGACCTCGGCCGTCTTTGGTGGTGCGATGTCGGACGCCCTTGACTAAGCCCGCGTCGTCGCGCGACATCCTGCCGATCATCGAAGGACTCGATGTGTTTATCGCGACGGGCGTGGCCGCGAGCGTCGAGAACGCCGAAGGCCTACACACGACTCACGTACGGTTCGACAGCGACCCGTCGCAGCAGTGGAACGCGAGGGAATCGACCAGCGACAAAGCGCTCTTGTTCGCGCCTATCTACGCATCGCAGACCGTGGCCGTCGACCACCTGCTCGCAACTAGCAGACGGATGTTGGTGCAGTTCACCCCTTTTCGGTCTGACCCGGTCACGCTGACGTTCAACATTGCGGGATTCGAGAACCACGAGGCCGAGGTGCTGGCCGCATGCCCCCCATTTGATGAATCGAAGTGGAGGGTGCCTCCGTTTATGCGCCGAAACTGGAAGCCGGCAGCCCGGTAAGACCGCTAAGCAACAGAGCGATGCCTAACGACGTTCCCTTCTACGCCCTGGACAACCCAGGCGCATTTGCCCAAGCGCGCGAGCAGAAGCCTGGCGAACGGCTGTGGACGATGACGAAGAAGGGGCACACCTGCCACGCGGAGCTGCGGCCAGGCCCCGAGGGCGAGCTGGTGGAGTTGCAGATCTTCGCCGATGATGAGTTTCGGCTCGGTGGCGTGCACGTGTCGCGCGAGTGCGCAGAGACTGAGGGGAGCCGGAAGCAAGAGGCACTGCGCGTGCGGGGATGGACGGCCGCACCCCACTCGGGCGGGGCCGGAATCAGACACAAATTCGAGAGGGTCAATCGAACATGAATGCAGCAGAGCAGATTCCGCCCGACTTCGATTGGGTGACGGCGCGGGCGGCTTGGAGCCTCGAGGTGGCCTTCGAAGCTCTTGTCTCCGTCGCCACGCGCGACGTGGAGGCTATGAAGAACCACACCACGGACAAGATCATCCTCAATCAGCTCGCTCCGAACGCCTTCCTGGTGGGCAGACGCAGCGATCTTGGCGGTGGCATGACCTCACCGGCGGGTACGGTCAGGTTCCGCCGCGACGAGACCCACATCGCGATTGAGAACCTGGAAGGGGGTAAGGTGGAGCACGGGACCGCAGTGACGCCGGTGCTTCTTCACAACGGCGCGAAGAAGCTGGAGGCGATCGGCCACATCAAGGGGACCTTTGAGCCCTGGCAACTGAGCCGCGTGTTCCTCGAGCCGTTGTTCTTCCCGACTGCATAGCCCGCATGGGCGTCTACGAACGACCGGACAGCGCAGACACGTTGCTGCGGCTGCGTGCCATCGGCGACCTGTCGGGCAAGCAGGATCACGGCAGTTATCTCCACACCGACGCGAAGACCGGCACGTGAAGATCCCGATCTCGACGCCGCTCCGCAAAGCGCTCGACGGACTGCCGAAGGGCGCCCGGTTCTACTTTCCCACCCACGCCGAGCACTCGAACAACTTGGTCATCCGGATGTTCATGGAGGCGTGCGCGAGGCGGACGTGCAGACGGGGCGCAAGACCGGTCGCGTCTCGTTCCACTGCCTGCGCCACACCGGCGCGTCACGAATGCTGCCGTCGGGAGCGGATGTGAAGACGGTGATGGAAATCGGCGGCTGGCGGAACCTGAAGGTCATGGAGCGCTATCTGCACCCCACCGACGAAAGGAAGAAGGCGGCGGTCGATGCCATTGGGAAGAGAAGAAGGGTATAGGAAGCGGGAGCCTTAGGCTGCACGCTCGGTCCGAATGACGAGCCGCAGTCACCGACAGGGCAGACAGCGGATGGGCTTGTAGAATTTCTCAAGCCGCTTGACAGCTCTGAGTAATATCAGGCGCCGCGATTGGGCGGCCTGCAGGGAGCGCCACATGCCATACGGAGTAATCCTCTCTATCAGTGGTAATCAGGTCCGGTTCGACGACCAAGCCGGGAATCCGCAAACTATGAATCTTGCGCTGGACGGCGACTCAACCACGGCAAATGTCAATGTCGGCGACTTCGTTGAATTGACGGTTAGGAGGTCGTTGAAAAACGGCTAAATATGCATCACCGGTGGGTGGCGGCGGGGCCGTGCGCGGCATTGGGAGTCTCGGTGGGAGGCCGGGGGGCGCGGCGCCGTCGCGCCCCCCGGCCTCGTCATCGTGCTCAGGCCGATGTGGCGAGGAGCTTGGGGAGGCGCAGGAGATTGAAGGCCGCACTCGCGAAGACGAAGAGCCGGTCGACGTTGGCCAGGCCGCGGAGTTTGACTTTGCGGAGCAGGCCGATGGATTTGAGCCATCCGAAGGCCGGTTCGATGCGCGGCCGCGCGTGCTGACTCTGCGCGTAGCCGACGTGACGGGTGGTGCGACCATCAATCGCGCTGCCCCCGCGTCGCGCGTGGTTCGGGCTGACGTGCGGCGTCGCGCCGAAGGCCCGCAGGTGATGAATGCACCCGTGCGTGTCGTAGCCCTTGTCGGCGCCCACGGTGATGCGACGGCCGGGCCGGCGCTGGATCTGGTCGAGGACCAGCACGGCGGCCGCGTCGCGTTCGGCCGAGCCGTCCGCCTGCGTCGCCAGCGCGTCGACGATCAAGCCGTGCCGATTCTCGATCAGCAGATGACCGAGATATGCCAGCCGCGACTCGCTGTTGTGCGATTTGCGATACAGCCGCGCATCGGGGTCGGTGGTCGACGCATGCGTGTCGTTGGTCCGGGTCTGTCCCCGGAAGTCGCGGCCATCGCCCGCGTCGCCGCCGTCTTTCCGTTGGAAACTCTTCTGGCTGGCCCACGCCTCGAGGAGCGTCCCGTCGACGGTGAAGTGCTCGTCGGACATCAGGCCGGCCGCCCGCTCGGCGACATGGCGAAAGAAACTGTGCGCCACGTCCTGCGTCAAGATCCGGTCCCGGTTCTTGGCGAAGACGCTGTGATTCCAGACGGGTTCGTCCATGTCCATGCCGACGAACCACCGGAACAACAGGTTGTAGTCAAGCTGCTCCATCAGCAGGCGCTCGCTGCGGATGGAGTAGAACACCTGGAGCAGTTGCGCCCGCAGGAGGCGCTCGGGCGGAATCGACGGGCGGCCGATGCGGCTGTACAGCCCGTCGAATTCCCCAGACATCTCGCGCAGCACGGCGTCCACCAACTGGCGGATAGCCCGCAACGGGTGCGTCGCCGGCACCCGCTCCTCGGCCGAGACATAGCTGAACATCGCATCGGGCTGGCGGTCGTCTCCTCGCATGCGCCGCATCGTAGTACGCACCGCCGGCCGCGTCGATCGATAACTATGCTTTTTTCAACAAGCTCTTAGTGGCGAAAGCGTGACGAAAATGCTCTTGAGCGAGTGCGGCGCGGGCGGGCGTCAGTGCCCCGCAGGCTACAGGTGCGAGAACCATCGATGCGTTAAGGCGTAACGAGAAGGGGCGTGCCAGCGGGCACGTCCCTTCAGCAACTGCGTCCACTCACGGTATCAGGGCTTGGCGTCAGCGGACCCGACGTCGGCAGACGGTGGCTTAGATCGCGAACGACAGGTGCTTCGCGATGTCTTCCCTGAACTGCTTCCGGACAAAGACCGATGGCTCGCCCACGAACGACCCGTCGGAGGCGTAGGCACGCACCTCTGAGTGCGCCATGTTGCTTGGTATGGGCTTGTGCTCTGGGCGGAAGGTGAACCCGTCCAGCCCAATAGTCGGCACGTTGGCCACGGCCACCTGGACAGCCCGGCACCCCGGCTTCTTGCCCTCAAGCACCGATTGCGGTGAAGCCATCGTGCTGCGATTGAACGACATCCCGCTGGGGGGCTGTCCGCTCACGGACCGTTCGAAGCGGAGACCAGACGCAATCGCGCGGTCATCCAAGACGTCGGTGGGTTCGAACTTCCGATAGAGCAGTTCCTGCGGATCGGCGAAGGGCACCTCTTCCAGGTGTGCTTCGGCCTCAGTCGGCGAGGGCGACACGGATCCGAGCAATCGCGGCGTCGATGTCCGCTGGGTCGTCGGGGCTGACCGGCCACACCATCACGGCGTCACCTTCCGGGGCGGCCGCGTACGTTACGCCCTCGTTGAACACCTCGATATTCGCCATGCGTCCGGCTCTGGCGAAGGCCAAAAAGACACCGCCTTCGGCTGACGCGACGATGCGCGCCGGCAGCACGTTCAACTCGTGCGAGCGGCTCAAGATAGCCTGTGCAAGTGCAGTCGCCTCAACGGTCGGCCGATCACGATCGTCGAACTCGGCAGTCGAGAGGGCGTCCAACTCAGCGCTCAGCATGTGCAACTGCGACGGCCGACGGCCCTGAAGGAATCCGGTCCACTCAGAGAGTATCGACGCAAAGGCCGTCTGGCTTTGCTCTGCGTGCGAGGATGCGTACAACCATGCAGGAGCAGGCGTCACATTCCGAGCTGGGAGCGCGCGAGACTCGCGGCGCCGTTCGATTAGGCGCCCTATGACGGACGTATCTGGCTCCGCCGTGGCCAACTGGGCGAACAGGACGGCATTCAATGGGTAGGAAGTCACTTCGACCCACCTTGCTCGATGTTTGCGCGCAACCCTTCGAGCTGCTCTAACGTGGCGATGTGCCCCTCAAGCCACGTTTTCAGGCTCTTGGCAACCGTCAGGCTCATCACGACCGAGGCCTCGGCCTCGCGCACAATGGCGGTGCGCTGCGCGCGCTCGGATTTGATTTCGTCGCCTAGGGTGAGCGCGCCGGTCTGCGGGTCGAAGGCAACATCGTGGGTCACCTGCTGCGGAATCGGCGCACGCTCGTTCCAAAACGTGATCGTCAGGAAACCAGATCCGGTCGGGCCGCCGACCACGCCGTCCGCGTGGATCACGCGGTGATAGTTGCTCTTGATGTAGTCGAAACGGATCCTGGTGGGTGGCTCGGTCCGCGTGGGGTCACTCGTCATCGGATGTGAATACTAGCCTACCGGAATGGTCAGGGCGAGTCGAACCGCAGTCACGCGCCAATCACGTTGACCTCAGAATGACGCGTTTTTGTCAGGAAACCATGCAGAAGGATGGCGGAGAGGGTGGGATCGGGTTCGGGTCACGCGCGAACCACACCACTTTGCGGCCAAGCCTGCAGTCTCAGAATATCGCCGGGCACGGCGGCAGTTCAAGATGTGCCCATTTCTGTGCCTCTCCAGGATGTGCAGCGGCACGAAGTCGTACTGGCTGATGGAACATTGGAGCATGAGATCTCCCCAATGAGGTACGACACCGTCACGCTCGATACGAAACCACCCGATACCACCCGTGTACGGCTACGAACCAGGAGGTCGCAAGTTCGAGTCCTGCGGGGCGCGGCATGGCCAAAAGGTCCATGCCGAGGACATGGGTGACGATCCATTTCGACGGCATCGGTAACAGCGTCGGGGCGAACGCATTCTTGATCGGTTCGAGCCGCCGGCCTGATCGTCGCAAGCTAATTGAGCCTCGCTGCGCCCACCGTTCACGAGTTCTGCAGCTGAGTGCTGGCGCAATGTGAATGAGGGGCGGTAGCCGACTGATGGCATGCCCACCATCTGCCCACCAACACGTCGGCACGGGTCAACACCGCGCATCACTTCCGAAGGCCTGATTTGCCAGATTACTGGGGAGAACGGCATGCGCCAACACTGGGTAGCACTGCCCGGAACCCGGGTAACGGACTCCCCCCTTCCGCACCAGACATTCAGAAAGGCCCGCCACCGAGCGGGCCTTTTTCTATGTCCGGCCCCCGCGCCCGCAATCACACGCCCGCCGGGCTCTCCTCGACATACCGCTCACCAAGCCGCGCCAGCGTCGTCCGGCCATGCCTGGCCGCGAGCCGCAGCAAGCGAAGAAACACCTGCGCCGTGATGAACGCGTCGCCGCTGGCGGTGTGCCTGTCATGCGGAATGACCCCGAACAGCTCGCACAGCGCATCCAGCGTGAACGACCGGATGGGCGGCCGGCCCGCGAAGGCGCCGTCGCGCTCGAGATGCAGCGTGAGATCCATTGTGTCGAGGCTGCGGTTGCGTGTGCGCACACCCCAGTGCCGCTCGCAGGCCGCGTCGAGCACGCCGATGTCGTGCCCGATGTGGTGCCCGACGATGACCCCGTCCCGGACGTAGTCGAGGAAGCGGACCAGCGCGTCCGATTCTTCCATCCCGCCGCGCGCCTCGTCCCGCGTGATGCCGTGCACGCCACGGCACTGGTATTCGCCGCCACCTTGAGCAGCACATCGAATGAGTCTTCGAGCAGAATCTCGCCGGCGCAGACGGCGACGGCGCCAATGGTGGTGATCCGGTCGGTGCGCGGGTCGAGTCCGGTCGTCTCCGAGTCGAGGACGACGAACCGAACCTGCTCGATCGGCGTCTCGTCGGTTCAGGGCGTGACGAACGACGCCAGGTACCGTTCCAGGACGGCTGCGGCGTTCCGACGCCGTGGTGCCCTGCGCGATCCCGATGCGCGCCTGCTGCCAGAGCAGGATGCGCAGCGTCTGGGACGCCTCCCGGAAGATCGACTCGTGCCCGGGGAGCAACGTCCTCGCGCGCGCGAAGCGCTCGAGTGTGGAGGTGCCCAGCACGTTGCGGGCAGCCAAACCAAAGACCCGCCCGACATCCACCAGGGGCCGCAGGGCGCTCTGCTCGAGGCGGAAGACACCGGTCTGTCCGCCCGATTCGTCAACCACCGCATCCTGAAAGAAGGTCAGCGGCGGCAGGCTCGCCAGGCAGTCGTTGGCGAGCACCTGGATGAAGTCCGGCTGGACCGCGCCCTTCGAGCGCGCGCACCGCGTCGTGCCACAGCGACTCGCGCCCGTGAAACGGCCGCAGGTCGAACAGCGGGCGGGCCAGGTACATCTGCGTCAGCACCGGGCCCTGCAGCCAGCCCGCGTAGCGCGACTGCCATTCCGCCGTGCCTGCGACAAGGAACGCGCGATCGAACGCGAGATCGCTCCTGTCCTGATAGTCGCACCAGGCAAGCGCCTCGGTCACGCGCTCGTAGCAGGCCTGAAGCTCCCTGCCGTCCGTTCAGAAACACCTCGTGAGGCGCGCGCGTCTCCCGCGCCCACTCGAGGTCGGCGGTCACCGAGTCGTAGGCATCCACGAACCGCCCGCCGACGGGTGCTTCAGGACGAGCTCTGCGAACTCCTCTTCTGGGAAGCCGTAGAGCACGACGTCGCTCAGCGACCGCGCCGAGTGCAGGCAGTGCGGTGCACCGGTAAAGCGCTCGATGCCCAGCATGTCTCCCGGGCCGCGCACGTCTCTCCGTCCGTCACCCTTCGTACGATCTCAGCGTGGTCCGCCCCGCTCAGTCGCCTTCCGTGATCTCCTCGACGACGCATCCGGCCTCCTCAGCGCATGTCGCGCCGATGATTGCCTGGGTATTGCGTCGTTCACATGAGACCACCTCCTGTCTGGGAGACACTCGGCGTGCACCCTGAGACACCTTGTCGGAAGCCTGAGACCTGTGTCCATAGAGTATTGCCCGCACTCGCCTGGTTCTTGCAGCCGCCGACGGTGGGTTACAATTCGTCGCATGGACGATCACTTCGGGCTTCTGTGGATTCACGTCGGCTTTGCGGCGATCGTCGTCGTCATCGCCGCGCTCTTCCTGTTCAACTGATTCTCGGCGCCGGCCGGCAACGACGAAGGCCCGGACTCAGTTCCCGGGCCGTCCGGTCTTCGTACCCGCTGCGAGTTCGTACAGACGGCGCACGCCGTTCACCAGGTGCCAGAGCAAGATGCCGGTGGCCGCGAACATCATCAGCAGCGACGCCACCGCCGAGTCGACCGACACGCGCCACCGACTGAGGTTCCCGACCAGCGGCCCCGCGAATACGAGCGCGCTGACGAGCGCGGTGCTGAAGCCGAGCGTGAAATACTCCGCGGACGCACCGAACGGCGCAATCGACGCCCCGATCATCGCCTCGAGGTATCCGAGCATCGGACCCGGCCCGCTCGCCCGCAGCAGCACCCACCCGAAGAGCACGACCAGCAGCACGTAGACGTGGCGCAGCGCGCGCGGCACGCGCGGCAGCAGGGCACCGAGCCCGGCCGGCCTCGATGGCCAGCCAGGCGGCGCAGTAGACCGCCCACGGCAGCACGCGCAGTGACGTCTCCGTCCACAAGCCGACCAGCACGAAGCCGCAGATGGTGAGGACGAACAGGCGGCGACTGCCGCGCTCATGTCCCGCGATCGGCAGCGACACGTAGTCGCGCAGCCAGGTGATCAGGGTCACGTTCCAGCGGCGCCAGAACTCGCGGATCGAGTCGGCCGTGTAGGGACGCCTGAAGTTCTCCTGGTATCGCAGGCCGATCATCTTGCCGAGCCCGATGCCGACATCCGAGAAGCCTGAGAGATAGAAGTAGACCTCGAGCGCGACGCAGACCGCCCCGAGCCAGGCGCTGTCGATGGACAACCGGGTCACCGGCAGCGCGAAGATGCGACCGGCCACCGACCCGAGCGGCCCGGCCACGAGGTAGACCTTCGTGAGCCCCTGCGAGATGCGCCGCACCCCATACGAGAAGCCGGCCATGCTGACGTCGGTGCGCGCGAGCTGGTGCTGGAAGTCGTGAAACCGCGACAGCGGGCCCAGACGGGAAGACCGGGAGTTGCAACAGGTAGAGCAGCGCCGCGAGATGACGCCGCGGGTCCACAGTGCCGCGCCGCACATCGACGAGATAGGACACGGCGTGGCACAGGAAGACGCCGAGTCCGGCCGGCATCGCGACCGGCCACATGCCGGGGCGCAGCACCGAGAGGAACAGCGGCGACATGGACAGTCACGACGATCCCGACGATGGCCGCCGACTGCGAGGGGTGCGCGCGACGCTGGTGCACGGCGAGCGCCGCCGCATGCGTGATCAGGGCCACGCACGGCCAGCACCAGCACGCCGCGCCAGCCGAGCAGCCAGGTGACGAGCGTCCACGCCGCGGCCCGGAACAGCCAGGCGAGGAAGAAGGTGGAATCGAGCCGGGTCAACGCGCCCTGATCATAGCGCCGAGCAGTGGGGCGAGGCCGCACATCGGCGCTGGAGAAAGTGCTGGCGCGCCGCACGCAGTCAGGGCACTATGCGGACGTGACCCCGCTGCTGCTGGCGCAATCGCTGGTCGAGTATACAGCTTCGGCTCAACGTCCAGCTCGTTCTCCGAGTCGATCGGCGACGTGGCGGCGCGGCTGATCGATGGCTTGCGCGACGTCGATCGCAACACCTGGCTGGCCATCGGCGGCGTCCTCCTGGTCCTGGCTTTCGTGACGCGCCGAAAGCACTGACCACGCGTGTCACTCGACGTCGCCATCGTCGGCGCCGGCGCCGCCGGTCTGGCGACGGCCATTTTCGTCCGCAGGCTCCGATCGCACGGCGCGCGTGCGGCTGATTGATGGTGCCAGGCGACCAGGCGCGAAGATCCTGGTGAGCGGCGGCAGCCGCTGCAACGTCACCAACGCCGCGGTTACGGAGCGCGACTTCCACGGCGGTTCGCGCACGACCATCCGCCAGGTGCTGCGCGCGTTGCCAGTGCCGCAGACCGTGCAGTTCTTCGCCGACCTCGGCGTGCCCCTGCACGAAGAGCCGAACGGCAAGCTG
This sequence comes from uncultured Acidobacteriota bacterium, assembly GCA_963722395.1. Classification (GTDB taxonomy): domain Bacteria; phylum Acidobacteriota; class Vicinamibacteria; order Vicinamibacterales; family CAVVIG01; genus CAVVIG01. The sequence continues at coordinate 407,150 of CAVRLS010000005.1, forward strand.
TTTCCCGACTCGAACCGGTCGCGCGATGTGCTGGAGGCGCTGCTCGCGGAATGTGCGCAACTCGGCGTCGAACGGCTGGACGGCTGCCGCGTGCAGGCGCTGACGCACGGGCCGGATGGCTTTGCGCTCGATACCTCCGGCGGTATCCTCCAGGCCAGGCAGGTCGTGCTGGCCACCGGCGGGCAATCGCTGCCGAAGAGCGGCAGCGACGGCAGTGGCTACGGACTGGCTCGCGCGTTCGGGCATCAGGTCGTGCCGCCAGTGCCGGCGCTGGTACCGCTGCTGCTCGATCCGCAGGGCCACCTGCCTCATGCTGCCCTATCGGGGGTGTCGCACGACGCGGAGATCACGGTCTGGGTGGACGGCCGTGTGACGGACGCGCGTGCAGGGGTCGCTGCTGTGGACGCACTTCGGCATCAGTGGTCCCGCGGCGCTCGACGTGTCGCGCCACTGGACCCGCGCCGTGCAGGAAGGGCGCAGTGTGGCACTCACCCTGAGTGTCTACCCGGGGCTCACCTTCGACGCCGCCGACACCCACCTGAAGGCGCTGGTCGCGGCTCGCTCGCGGGCGACGCTGCAGACGGTGTTGGCGCAGGACCTGCCCGCGGCCCTGGTGACCGTGGTGTCGCAGGCGCTGCAACTCGACGCCTCGATGCTGGCCGGTGCGCTGACGCGCGATGGACGGAAGCGGCTGGCGCATGCGCTGGCCGAATGGACCCTGCCGGTCGCGGGCTCGCGCGGGTATAACTACGCGGAGGTGACCGCCGGTGGCGTGACGCTGCAGGAGGTCAATGCGAAGTCGATGGAGTCGCGCCTCTGCCCAGGGCTGTTCCTGGTGGGCGAGGTGCTCGACGTCGACGGCCGGCTGGGCGGGTTCAACTTCCAGTGGGCGTGGGCCAGTGCGGCAACGGCCGCGCGCGGCCTGACAACGAAAGGTGACCGATGAGCAACGGTGAACACGGCGGGATCGATCGGCGGTCATTCCTGGCCGCGGGCCTGGGCATGGCGACAGCCGCGGGAACAGGCGTCGGCGCGCAGGCCGCACCAACCGCCACCGAAACAGCGAACATTCAGATCGTGAAAAACTTCTGCGCGGCGTGGCCGGGCCACGATCTCGACCGCGATCCTGTCGTTCTTCGCAGACACCGGTTCCTACCGGATGACCGAGACGATGGAGCCGACGAAGGGGCGCGACGCGCTCATCGCCCGCATCAAGATGATCATCAACAACGTCGCCGAGTTCGAGATCCTCGATACCTGGGCGCGCGGTCCGATGGTGATCAACGAGCGGATCGATCGCTTCACCAACTTCCAGCTCAAAAGCTGGCACGGTGTGGGCGTGTTCCTGATCAAGGACGGCAAGATCGTGGAGTGGTACGACTACACGATCGATTCCGAGCGCGCCTGAGCGGCGGGCGCGGCCGCCACAAATAGAAAAAGGGGACCGGTGTAGAGCCGGTCCCCTCGAAATTCGTCAGTGCGAGCCGGAGGCTATTCGTCTTCGGCTTCGACTTCGACTTCCTTCTTCTTGGTCTTGCGCGGCGCGCGCTTGCGCGCGGCCTTCGCAGGTGCAGGTTCGCTCGTCGTCTGGAGGGTGACCAGGCGCGTGGAGAAGGTCTTCTTCCCCGCCTCGTCGAACTCGATGACGACGTGATGTTCGTTGTACTCGACGATGGTGCCGGCGCCGTAGGTCGGCTGCACGATACGATCGCCCTTGGCCCAGGATTTGGGTGCCATTACCAGCGAGGCTCACGGCGTTGGCCGCCATTGCCGCCACCACCACGGTTGCCGCCGAAGCCGCCGCCACCGAAGCCGCCTTCGGCTTTGGGACGCGCTTCGTTGACCGTCAGCGCACGTCCGCCCATCGAGAAGCCGTTGAGCTCGGTCGCCTTCTGTGCCTCTTCGTCTGTGGACATTTCGACGAATGCAAATCCGCGGGCACGGCCCGTGGCGGCGTCGCGCATCACGCGCACCGATTCGACATTCCCAGCCTGGCTGAAGAGCTCCTGGAGCTCCTGTTCACCGGTGGTGTAGGGGAGATTCCCCACGTAAAGCCTGCGACCCATACTGGCTCCTCACGCAAAAGTGGCGTATTCGTCGGCTCGGCAGGAGCGTGCAGGAGAGAACGAGACAGGACACAGGCTCGATCGGCTCTCGGCGCGGGCGAAGCAGGCGGGAATAGCCACCAGACGGGCGTAGTATACAACCGATCCGGAATGGATCAAGGATTTCGGCCCGAAAACAGGCCAAAGCCCAACCGACTCAGCTCTGGACCGTCCCGTCCGCAACCCGCCCGTTCACCATGCGGACGACACGTGTCGCGGCGTGTTCGGCGAACTCCTCGTCGTGCGTGGCAGCGATGATGGTGCGGCCGCGGGTGACCAGATCCCGGACGATGCACCGCCAGTTCGCCCCGGCGCGCCGGGTCGAGCGAGGCCGTCGGCTCGTCCATCAGCAGGACGGGCGGATCAGTGGCGAGCGCCCGGGCAATCGCCACCCGCTGCGCCTCGCCGCCCGACAGTTCACGCGGCAAGCGCGGTCGCCCGGTGCTCGACCCCGAGCTGGCTCAACAACTCGCGGGCACGCGCCTCGGCTTCGGCGATCGAGCGGCGGTGCACGTGAACTCGAGCCAGGCAGATGTTCTGCAGCGCCGTCAGGTGCTCGAACAGGCAGTGAAACTGGAACACCATGCCGACCTTCGTGCCGCAGCAGGCGCAAGGTCGCCGCATCGGGCGGGCCTTCGGTCAGCACCACGCCGTCAACGTCGACCTGTCCGCCTTCGAACGGTTCGAGCCCGACCATCGCACGCAGGATCGTCGTCTTGCCAGACCCGGAGGCGCCCATCAGCGCCACCACCTGCCCTCTCGCGCACCTCGAGTGACACGCCGTCGAGCACCGTGCGCGTGCCGCGGCGCAGGCGCAGATCGCGCATCCGGACGACGGCAGGCACGCTCATGCCGTCGGCTGCTTCCATCGCTTCTCGAGCCGCCGCGCCAGCGACGACAGCGGCAGCGACATCGCCAGGTAGAGCGCCGCGCACAGTGCGCCTGGCACCACCCAGCTTCCCAGGTTGGTCGCGAAGATCTGCGTCTGCTTCGTCAGTTCGACCACGGTCAGCACCGAGACCAGCGACGAGTCCTTCAGCAGGGCGACGAAGTCGTTGGTCATCGGCGCCAGTGCCAGGCGGAACGCCTGCGGACCGCGAATCAGCCGGAGAATCTGCCACTCGGTGAAGCCGAGCGTGCGCGCCGCTTCGAGCTGGCCGCGTCCGATCGCCTCGAGGCGCCGACCGGTAGATCTCGCTCTCGTAGGCCGCGTAGTTCAGGGCCAGACCGAGGAACGCCGCGACGAACGCCGGCAGGCGGATCGGCGGCGGCGATGCCGTAATAGAGCACGAAGAGCTGCAGCAGGATCGGCGTGCCGCGCGTCAGCTCGACGTAGCCGGTGAGCGAGCGCACGCACGGAGCGGCGGGCCATAGACGCGGCCGCTGGCGATCGAACATGCCGAGCGCAATGGCCAGTGCCATCGACAGGCACGACAGCACGATGGTGACGAGCGCGGCGCGGAGCAGCGACGGCAGGTAGCGTCGTACCGCTTCCCAGCGTGAGACGCGGACGACGGCGCTGCTGGTGTCGAGGCCGGCGACGGCTTCGATGGTCTCGCCCGCCAGCACCCGCCGGTGCAGCTGCGGCTGGTCGTCGTTCCAGACCTGCCAGGTGCGCATGATGCGCTTCGATGGTGCCGTCCTGCATCGCCGCCGTCAGGATGGCGTCGCACCGATCGCGCAGTGCGCGCGTTGCCCGCCGACAGCACGCCGACGTAATGGCCGATGGCAACGCTCTGTGGCTGCACGGTGAAGCCGGCCATGGTCTTCGCGCGGCGGAACGCCAGGACGTTGTCGAGCAGCACGGCGTCGACGCGGCCGTTCACCAGGTCTTCGTACGGATGCACGTCATCGTCGTACGAGACCGGAGTGATGCCGTATTCGGCCTCGGCCTGCAGCAGGATCTCGTAGGCGATGGTGCCGCCAAGGGTGGCGACACGGCGGCCGGACAGCGCGGCGAGGCTGGTGAAGCGCGCTGCGTCGGCATCGCGCACGGCCAGCACCTCGCGGAATTCGTAGTAGGGCACCGTCACCGACATCGTGGCGCGACGCGCCGGCGTGTCCTCGATGCCGCTGAGCCCAATTTCGGCGTCGCCGCGAGCGACCGACTGGTCGATCGAGGCAAAGGTGACGAAGACGAACTCGGCCGTGCGCCCGAGGCCCCTGGCGAGCAGTGCGGCGATGTCGACGTCGAAGCCGACCAGTTCGTCCGGCCTGTCGGGACGCGCCTCGACGAACGGGGCACCACCTTCGGGATCGCCGGCCCAGCGAAACGGCTGCGCGACGGCGGGCGCCGCAAGGCCCGCAAGGGCGAGGGCGGCCAGCAGCCTGAACACCAGGCGAACGGCGGGACGCGGCATCGGGTTGCGACGCAGTATAGGCGCACCTGGTGACGCCTGCCTACGGTGCCAGCCCGAGGCCGCTGCCGACGGTCAGTTGAAGGTGAGCACGGCGAAGACCAGCGCGGTCAGCGCGAACAGCGATGCCATCTTGCCGACTGACGGCAGCCTCGCGGCGGCGGCGGCGTCGCCACGACTGACCTGCCCTTCAATCCTGCCGATGTAGAGCACTGTGAGCGTGAGCAGCACCACAGCCGTGAGCTTCACATGGAACTGCCACGGCATACCGTTGAAGCCGTTCCATCGCGTGTAGAGCATGGTCAGCCCGGTCAGCCAGAGCAGCACCAGCCCCACGCGCCCGACCTTGCTCATGATGGGCGGAAAGCGCGCCAGCACCGGGCGCTCGCCGGGGGCCGCCCTGGTGATGAGTCCCATCATCACGGCGTTCGAGATCGAGACCGAGAAGCCGAGCGCCAGCCCGATGAAGTGAAGCACCAGCACAATCTTGTTGAACAGGTCCATGGAGCATCCCTCTAGGGCAAACGCGACGTGCCCGCGCAACCCCCGCAACGGCGGCGCGCCGTTCGGAGCGAGGGGATGCGGCGGACATCATGCCTGCAGCGCGAAGCGTGGCATGCGCACGCCGTCCACGTCGACGACTTCGAAGAACATTGAAAAGGGTCGGACCCAGAGGCCGGAGTCGTTGTAGAGCGGACGGTAGAGCACCAGCGGCTCCAGCGTCTCGCTGTGGCGGACGACACCGAGCACCTCGTAGTCGTTTCCCTTGTAGTGGCGGTAACGCCCGGGCGTGAGGGTGGGGAGCGGTGCAAGGTCCGACATGGTCAATGGTGCGCCATCGTCAGGTCGACGATGGTCGGCGGGACCGTGCTGAAGTCGCTCAGCCGCATCCAGGTGGGCGACACGCGCACGTAGGTGATGCCGGGCCACGATAGTCGGCTGGGACCGTCCGGGAACGCGTCGAAGTAGACGGCCTGCAGCCGTTCCAGTTCAGCCCCTTCTGGGAAATCGGCCACCCCTTCGTACTGCAACGTTCGCATCTCGCCGTCGGCCCAGCCGCCGATGACCAGCGCCACGCGCGGGTTCTCGCGCAGGTTGGCGGCCTTCCGTGTGGACGTGAGCGTGTCGAACACCACTTCGAGCTGCGGGGTGACGGCGAACCCGACCAGCGCTGCCTGCGGCTTGCCCGCTTGGCGTCGTCGTGGCCTCGACGGCCCAGCGGTGCGACCTCATGAACCGCAGGATGTCGGCGTGGAGTTCCGGTGTCAGCATGGTGGCGATCGTAGCAGGTGGGGAATAATCGGGGGGCATGTCCATCGCACTCGGCTCCGAACGCCTGCTGGCTTCGTCCGCCCTCCAGGGCCGGCGGGTCGGCGTAGTCTGCAACCCGGCATCAGTCGACCACGGTTTCGGCCACATCACGGACCGGATCGCCACCATACCCGGCGTGACACTGGCCACCATCTTCGGGCCGCAGCACGGGTTCCGCTCGGATGTGCAGGAGAACATGATCGAGAGCGGCCACGCCGAAGACGCGCGTCGCCGCGTGCCGGTCTACTCGCTCTACAGCGAAACGCGCGATCCCGACACCCGAGATGATGGCCGGCATCGACGTCCTGGTCATCGATCTCCAGGACGTCGGCACCCGCATCTACACGTACATCTACACCATGGCCTACTGCCTGAGCGCTGCGAAGCGTGACGGCGTGAAGGTGATCGTCTGCGACCGGCCCAACCCGATCGGCGGTACGCAGGTGGAAGGGCCGATGCTCGAGACGGGCTTCGAGTCGTTCGTCGGCCTCTATCCGATTCCGATGCGCCATGGCATGACCATCGGCGAGCTGGCTCGCCTGTTCAACGATCATTTCGGCATCGGCGCCGATCTCGAGGTGATCACGATGACCGGATGGACCCGCAACATGTATCACGACGATGCGCAGGCACCGTGGGTGATGCCGTCGCCGAACATGCCGACGCTCGACTCCGCCATCGTCTATCCGGGGACCGTGCTGTTCGAGGGGACGAATGTCTCGGAGGGACGCGGCACCACACGGCCGTTCGAACTGGTCGGTGCGCCGTGGGTGCTGGACGAGCGGTTTGCCGACGCGCTGAATGCGCGCAATGTCCCCGGGGTCCACTTCAGGCCGGCGGTCTTCGAGCCGACGTTCCACAAGCACGCGACCACGAGTTGCGGCGGGGTGCAGATTCACGTTACCGCCCGTGCGGCATTCCCCGCCGTTCAGGCGGGGGTGCTGCTGACCGAAGCGTTCCGGGAGGCAGGGCCCGGTGCGTTCGCGTGGCGTCAACCGCCCTACGAGTACGAATACACGCTGCTGCCATTCGACATACTCTGCGGCACGGCGGACACGCGCGAGCAACTCGAGGCTGGCGTGAAGACAGAAGCCATCGCACGGTCGTGGGAGCCGGGCGTGGCGGCGTTCGCCGCGCTGCGCGAACGATTCCTGATCTACTAGGTCAGCCGCGCCTTCTTTGCCGCGTCGCGCGCCAACAGGATCTGCTGCGCGTGCAGATGCGCGTGCGCTGCGTAGAGCTCCAGCCACGTCAGCACGGTGTATCGGCCGTGCTGGGTGTGGGTCCCTTCCCTGAGCCATTCGGTTTCGGACAGCCGGTCGAGGATCTCCGCGGTCGAGCGGCGCGCGGCATTGAAGGCATCGAGCGACGCCTCAATCGGCCTGTCCGTGTAGTAGAGCTTCTGCGCAAAGGCTTCCTGGTCGTAGCCGGAGATCGGCGGGTTGGTGGAGGCAATGAGCAGACGCAGTCGGATGGCCGAGGTCATCTCGCTGTCGGCGAGATGATGCACGATCTCGCGGGCCGTCCACTTCCCTTCTTGCGGCGCGGTGTCGAGTTCGTCGGGCTTCGCGCCGGCGAGGGCCTCAGCGACCACTCGATAGCCGTCCTTGTAAGCAACGATGAGTTGCTGTCGCGTCTCGCGGTCCATGAGCGCTGTCTCCCAGGCTGAAGAAGTCAAGGCGTCGGTGGAGCTGGACGGCCAGCGTCGCCGTCGCTCACACGCAGCACGAGCGAAACCTCTCAACCGCGTGTGCGGGCGATGCCTGGCGCATCGGCTTCCTGCGCCGTCGGCTGCAGGTGGTGCTCGATGAGGTGGTTGCGCAGGTATTCGAACGCTTCCACCGGCGTATCGGCGTACTGAAGCAAGTCGAGATCCTGCTCGTGGATGGCGCCCCATTCGGCCATCGGACCGAAGTTCAGGATCTCGTCCCAGTACTGCCGGCCGTAGAGGATGACGCCGATCTTCTTCGACAGCTTGTCGGTCTGAACCAGCGTCAACACTTCGAAGAGCTCGTCAAGTGTGCCGAAGCCGCCCGGAAAGATCACCAGCGCTTTGGCCATGTAGGCGAACCAGAACTTCCGCATGAAGAAATAGTGGAATTCGAAGTGCAGCCCGTCGGTGATGTAGGGGTTGGCGCCCTGCTCGAACGGCAGACCGGATGTTGAAGCCGATGGTCTTGCCGCCGGCTTCGCGCGCACCGCGATTGGCCGCTTCCATGATGCCGGGGCCGCCGCCGGACGTGACGACGAAGCGATGGTTGTCGGACTCGAGCGTCCGGCTCCAGGTCGGTCAGCAGCCGGGCCAGTTCGCGCGCCTCCTCGTAGTAGCGCGCCCATTCGAGCGCCTTGCGGCTCTTCTTCAGCTCGGCTTCGTACTGCTGGTCGGCGGTGGGAATGCCGCGCGCCCGCAGCGTCTTGAGCGCCCGCTCGGCCCGTTCGCGGCTGTCGACCCGGGCCGATCCGAAGAAGACCACCGTGTCCTGGATCCGGGCTTCACGTAAACGGCCGAGCGGTTCCAGGTATTCGGCGAGAATACGGATCGGGCGTCCATCCGCGCTCTCGAGAAATTCAGGATTGAGGTAGGCAAGCGGCTGTTGCGACATGGCCGTCAGTCACTCTAGCAGAATGCTAGAATTGCCGATTTTCCAGCGGGGAAGATACACCGCGATTCGCCCCGAACAGGGCCGCCCGTACAGATCCGATGGCCGTCAAGGAACAACCGCTGAAGCTGGACGTCTCGATCGACATCACCGTGCCCGTGGAAGTGGTCTTCCACGCGTTCTTCGATGCGGCCGCGCTGAGCGCCTGGCACAACACGTCCCGCTCGATCGCGATTCCGCGCCTCCTCGGACCCTACGTGCTCGAGTGGGAACGGTCGGCCGAACGCGACGAGGTGCTCGGCCGGATGGGCGGCGTGTTCCGTGCAACGGTCATGCATATCGAGCCGAACGACCATGTCTTTCTGGCCGATGCATTCTGGTTGCCGCCCGACGGCGGGCCGCTCGGTCCGCTGTCGGTGCAGATGACGTTCACCTCGAGCGCCGCGCCGGACGGCCGGGCGTCGACGCTGGTTCGGGTCGCGATGACCGGGTTCGATGATGGTACCCGCTGGAAACGCTACCTCGGCCTGGCCACGACGCAGTGGCAGAACGCGCTGGACGCGCTGAAGACCTTGCTGGAGAGGTAAAGATGCTGTTCACCACCCTGATCATGACGGTGACGCTGGCCGGGCCGACCGGGCAGCAGCCCGCGGCGCCAGACCACGCGATGCCCGCTCCCAGCACGCGTCCGGCGACGCTGCTCCCCGGCATACAGGGGGTGACGTTCCCGATCTCCACTCGCCGCCAGGAGGCGCAGCAGTTCTTCAACCAGGGGCTGGCTCTCGTCTACGCGTTCAACCACGACGAAGCCATCCGCTCGTTCCGTCGCGCTTCGGAGGTCGACCCCGCCTCGCCCATGCCCTGGTGGGGCATCGCGCTGGCGCTCGGCCCGAACATCAACCTCGACGTCGACCCGGCCCGCGAGAAGGAAGCGTGGGACGCGGTGCAGCGCGCAGTGCAACTGGCGGTCCGTGCCCCTGCGAAGGAACGCGCCTACGTTGCGGCGCTCGCCCGACGCTATTCGTCCGATCCGGCCGCGGACCTCAAGGCACTGGCAGTGGACTACAAGGATGCGATGCGCCAGCTGACGCGCACATACCCGAATGACGCCCACGCCGCCACGCTCTACGCCGAGAGCCTGATGAACCTCAGGCCGTGGACGCTCTACACTGCCGCGGGCGCGCCTGTCGAAGGCACGAATGAAATCGTCGCGGTGCTCGAAGGGGTGCTCGAGCGCGAGCCCGACCACGTCGGCGCCAACCACTTCTACATTCACGCTACCGAGGCATCGCTGACGCCCGAGCGCGCGCTGAAGAGTGCGAAGAAGCTCGAGACGCTGGTACCGGGGGCCGGTCACCTCGTCCACATGCCGGCGCACACCTACATGCGCACCGGCAACTATGTCGCCGCCGCCGTCGCGAACGCGAAGGCAGCCGAGGTGGACCGCAAGTACATCGCCGACACGAGCGCTACGGGTTTCTACCCGGCGATGTACTACAACCACAACCTCGACTTCCTGGCCTCGGCCGCGATGATGGCGGGCCAGTACAGGATGGCGCTCACCGCCGCGCGCGAGGTGACGGCCAACGTCACGCCGATGCTCGCCGACATGCCGATGCTCGAGCCCTTCGCGGCAAAGACGATGTTCGTGCAGTTGCGCTTTGCGAAGTGGACGGACGTGCTCGCGCTGCCGAAGCCGGCGGAACAGGCGACGATCCTCACGGCGCTCCATCATTTCGGGCGTGGCGTGGCACACGCCGCCCTCGGCGCAGTCGCCGAGGCCGAGCAGGAACGCGTCGCGTTCGTGGCGGCGAAGGCGAAAGTCCCCGCCGACACGCTGTACAACCTGAACCCGGCGTCGACCATCCTCACGGTGGCCGACGGCGTGCTCGCCGCGCGCATCGCTGGCGCACACGGGCAGACCGAGGAGATGGTCGCCGCGTGGAAGCGGGCGATTGCCGCCGAGGACACACTCGCCTACAACGAGCCGCCCGACTGGTTCTACCCGACGCGCGAGTCGCTCGGCGGTGCGCTGCTGAAGCTGAAGCGCTACGAGGAAGCCGACCTGATCTTCCGCGAGGATCTCGAGCGCAATCCCGGCAACGGCCGGTCGCTCTGGGGACGCTGGCAGGTGCTGCGAGCGCAGGATGGAGACGTGCCGAACACGCTGGTCATCCGTCGCCGGTGGCAAGACTCGTGGAACGACGCGGACATCGTGCTGCGCGTCGACGATTTCTAGAACGGAACCTCAAGTCTCGCGAAGCCACCAAGATCTTCGCGTACATGCTTCGACCCGAAGGTCCGGCTCCGCTATGTCCTGCTTGCCTCGCGCCGCGCCCGCGCGCGACGCCGCAGCCGCAGCACCAGATAGCCGATGCCGCCGCCGATGACCGCGGCACCCGAGAGAATCCCGACCGCTGCATAGGTGACCGGGCCTGGTGGTGGCGGGATACTGCGCCACGCCTCAGGTGAGGCCGCCCGGCGACGCAGCAGTTCCAGCCGCAGGCTCTGCTCGCCCTGCGCCATCGCCCAGCGGTGATTCGCCTCGAGCACAGGACGCATCACCGGCGCGAGCCTCTGCAGAAGCGGCTTCTCGGCGCGGATCTTCCAATCGAACGTGGCGCTCACGTGGGCGCCGTCCTGGGTAAGCGTCCACAGGCCGCGACCATTGAAGTCCCCCGTCGCATCGAAGCCGAACTGCTGCGGATAGCGGCTCTCGGTGACAACGAACTCCCATTGCAGCGTGTACGGCAGCCAACCCTTGGTGCGCAGGCGCACGCGCTGCCCCAGGCCGCGCATGTCCGCGGCCTCGACCTCTTCCGCGGCGAGGTAGACAGCAGGCCACCAGCGCACCAGTTCGAGCGGGTCGCGCAGTACGTCAGCCACCTCGCCCGTCGTCCCTTCCACGCGCCAGGTGGTCAGGAAGTGATAGTCGTTCGGATTGGACATGTGATGCTGGGTTCAAGGTGGGGGTGGGGCTTGCGGGTGGGCTGAAGTGGCTATCCCGCGTACGGCTTGACGCCGCGGCCGGCGAGCGCCTCGAGCAGCCTGCGGCGCAGTTCGTTGGCCACCTTTCCCTGATTCAGCGGCAAGGCCTTGAACCGCACTGACACGGTGGCGTGGCCGTCGGCAAGGGATACGACGCCCGGAATCTCGACAGGTTCTACCAGCACCGGGCTCCACCGCGGATCCTCCTGCATGGACGTGCCTACATCGCGAATCGTGTTGAACACGCGGTCGAGCTTTTCGCTATAGAGCACCCGCACCTCGACCACGGCGTAGGCGAACTGCTTGCTCAGGTTCGCGAGCGTGTTCACCGTGCCGTTCGGAAACACCTGCACTGCGCCTTCGGTGTCGCGCAGCACGATCGTGCGGAGATTGATCTGCTCCACCACCCCGCTCACGCCGTTGATGCGCGCAATGTCGCCGATGCGCACCTGGTCCTCGAGGATGAGGAAGAACCCGGAGATGACGTCGCGCACCAGGTTCTGCGCACCGAAGCCGATGGCGAGCCCGGCGATGCCGGCGCCGGTAAGAATCGGCAGCACGTCGATCGACAGTTCGCGCAGCAGCATCAGCACCGCCACGAACCAGACGGTGACAGTGACGAGGCTCGTCAGGATACCGCCGAGCGTGCTGGCGCGGCGCTGCCACTCGAGGTCGGCCTGCGTGTGACGATGGGCCAGCCGCTGCTGCAGGTGCGCGATGGCGAGGTTCGCCGCACGAATGACAATGGCGGCGCCGGCCAGGATGATGACGAGGTTGACGCCGTGGGTGAGCAGCCAGCGAACGAGCGACCTGGGATCCCAGGTCTGGTCGGTGATGCCGAACCGCGCCAGTCCAAACGAGATGCTGGCGAGCGCCGCCACCCCGAACGCCAGCAAGCGCAGGGCGCGCATCAGCCCGACTGCCCGCTCCTGCAGCGCCTTGCGGTTCTCGGGGGACACCGCATCCATCGTGTTGAGGGTGCGGCGCACAATCGCGTGCGCGATCGCGACGACAACCGCCGCTGCCGCGAAGGCGGCAACGATGGCGACCAGCGTGAGGACGTACTCCGGCATCACAGCGTCTGGATCTTGAGGTAGTTGGCATCCGTCCGTGACAGATCGGGGTTGATGCTGACGAGCACCACACTGTCACCGGGCGAGACAAGCTTGCGGCGCACCAGCTGCTGTCCGATGAGGAGTCCGGCGGCGCCGACGTTCTCGGCGATCTCGGTGCAGATCGGCGTGACGCCGAAGTACGGTGCCAGCCGACGCGCCGTATCGGCCCGCTCGGTCGTGGCGAAGATCGGTGCACGCGGACGCAGCGCGGACAGCCGGCGTGCTGTGTCGCCGCCGCGGGTCACCGCAACAATCGCCCGCGCATTCGCCCGTGCCGCCAGTGTTACCGCCGCCTCGCATATGGCCTGCACGTGGTTCTCGTCGCCCGTCATCCGCCGCGCGGCCGGATGACGAGGCGTCAGCGTCGTCTCCGCCTCGCGAATGATGGCGTCGAGCGTCTGCACCACACGCGCCGGGTGAGCGCCGGAAGCCGTCTCGCCTGAGAGCATGATGGCGTCCACGCCGTCCTCCACCGCGTTGGCCGCATCGCTGACCTCCGCCCGTGTCGGACGCCCTTCGACGGTCATCGACTCGAGCACCTGCGTCGCCAGAATCACCGGAATCTGGCGGGCACGGGCGCGGCGCGTGATGGTCTTCTGCGCCAGCGGCACACGCTGCAGCGGCATCTCGAGTCCGAGATCGCCGCGCGCAATCATCACCATGTCGGAGCAGTCGAGGATCTCGTCGAGGTTCTCCAGCGCCTGGGGCCGCTCGATCTTCGCGATGAGCGGCACGTCACCGTCGTTCTCGCGCACGATCTGACGCGCCCGACGCATGTCGTCGGCGCTCTGGACGAAGCTGAGCGCCACCATGTCGACTCCGAGCGTCAGACCGAACTGCACGTCGTCCATGTCCTTGAGCGTGATGGCCGACGTGGGCAGCGCCACGCCGGGGGCGTTGATCCCCTTGTGCTCGCCGAGCATCCCGCCCTCGACCACGGTGGTCCGGATCGTCGTCCCGTCGGTCTCGATCACCTGCAGTTCGATGGTGCCGTCGGAGAGCAGCAGGTGATCGCCGGGCTGTACGCCGCGCGCCAGCCCTTCGAACGACGTCGAGATGAGGCCGGCGCGTCCGAGTTCCTCGCCGGTGACGATCTGGAGTGCGTCGCCAGATTCCAGGCGGATGGCCCGGCCCCCGTCGTTCAGGCCGGTGCGAATCTTCGGCCCCCCCAGATCCTGCAGGATCGCCACCTCGCGCCTGGCGCGCTCCGCCGCCGCTCGCACCCGCGCGAACGTGGCGGCATGCGACTCATGCGTGCCGTGAGAGAAGTTGAGCCGGACGATGTCGGTGCCGGCGGCGATGAGGGCGTCGAGCAGGTCGTCGGAATCGGACGCGGGACCGACGGTCGCAATGATCTTCGTCTGGCGCATGTAGAATTTCTTCATTATGGGCCAGATCGTTCCTGCCCTCGTCGAACGCTACCTGAGCGGACTCAATCACGCGCACGACGAGGTGCTCGATGTGATCGCGCGCGACGGCGAGGCGGCGCACCTGCCGCTGGTCGATGCAGAGGTTGGCGCGCTGCTCCGCGTTCTGGCGACGGCCACCGGCGCAACACGCATCCTCGAGATCGGCACCTGCATCGGCTACTCGGGCATCTGGCTCGCCGGCGCCTTGCCGAGGGATGGCATGCTCATCACCATGGAGAAGGACCAGGAGCGCGCCGCCATCGCGAAGGCGAACTTCGCACGCGCCGGGCTGAGCGACCGCGTCAGCGTCATGGTGGGAGACGCGGCCTTGAAGATCGTGAAGGTGTCGGGCCCCTTCGACCTCATCTTCCAGGACGGGCACAAGCCGCTCTACAACACGCTGCTCGAACCGCTGGTCTCACTGCTTCGCCCGGGCGGCCTGCTGGTCACCGATAACGTGCTGTGGGACGGCGAGGTGGTGCCCGGTTTCGTAGATACACCGGCGAAGAACGCCGAAGACACGCGCGCCATCAGCGAGTACAACCAGCGTCTCGCGGCGCATCCGCAGCTCCTCACGTCGATCGTGCCGCTCAGGGACGGCGTGGCGATCTCGGTGAAGAAGACGGGATAGTCGTTGGTCGTTGGTCGTTGGTCACGGGCCGTTAGTCACGGGATGCACACATGACGATTGAGCGCTGGTTGAAGGCGGCCATCGAGGACGCTGAACGGCGCGGCCTGCCTGAGTTGAAGCCGCTGCTCGAGGGGCTGGCGCAATCGACGAAGGTGCTGCGAACAGTACAGCCTGGTGCAGACGCCGATGGCCCTGCTCAGCATTGACACCGCCGGTCGCCGGCTGCGCGCACGGGAGGTCAGCTCGACGGAACTCGTGGCTGACTGCCTCAGCCGCATCGAGGCTGACAATGCGCGGCTGAATGCCTTCATCCTGGTGACGGCGGACGAGGCGCGCACCGCGGCGAAACGGTGCGACCTCGAACTGGCGAACGGCATCGACCGCGGCCCGCTGCACGGTGTGCCGATCTCGGTGAAGGACCTGTTCGACGTGAAGGGCACGGTCACCACGGCCGGCTCGCGCGTGCGCGACGGGCTCGTTGCCCGTGAAGATGCCGAGGTGGTCGCCCAGTTGCGCCGCGCCGGCGCGGTTGTCATCGGCAAGACCAACCTGCACGAGTTCGCGCTCGGCACCACCAACGAAGACTCGGCGTTCGGCGCCGCGCATCATCCCCTGGACGACACGCGATCACCGGGAGGCTCGAGCGGCGGCTCGGCCATCAGCGTGGCCACCGGCATGGCGCTCGGCACCATCGGCAGCGATACCGGCGGTTCGATCCGCATCCCCGCCGCGGCCTGCGGCATCGTCGGACTGAAGCCGGGGTACGACGAGCTGCCGGTGGGCGGCGCGGTACCGCTCTCGAGAACCGTGGATCACGTCGGTCCGCTCACCGCGACGGTGACCGACGCGTGGCACATGATGCACGCCCTGCGCGGAAATGCGGCACTCGTTCCGCTGACCGGCACCCCGCCGAGCGCGATGCGCTTAGCTGTACCGCGGCGGTACTTCTGCGATCTGCTTGATGACGATGTCCGGCGCGCGTTCGATGCCGCTGTCGAGACGCTCCGCGCGCAAGGTGCGACCATCGTGGACGTGGATATCGCGGATACGGCACTCATCGCGCCGGCGTACGTGCATATCGTGTTCGGTGATGCCGCTGCCTATCACGCCAACACGCTCGATACGATTCCAGAGAAGTACACGCCGAACGTCCGCCTCCGTCTGGAGGTGGCGCGCTACGTCCTGGCAGAGGACTACGTGCGTGCGCTCGACGCCAGGCGCCTGCTGACGCATCAGGTGGACCAGGCGCTGCGCGGACATGATGCGCTGCTCCTGCCCACGCTGCCGATCGTCGCGCCCACGTTGGGGGCGGCGACGGTGCAGTTCGGCGCCACGCACGAGCCGGTGCGCAACGTGATGTTGCGCCTGACCCAGCTCTTCAACCTGACGGGTCACCCGGCGATCACGCTGCCGTGCGGCACGTCGGCGGACGGACTGTCCTGCGGCATCCAGCTGGCGGGAGCACACGGACACACGGACGCCTTGCTGCACTCAGCACGGGGTGTCGAGAAGGCGATCGGCTGCTAGCTAACCGTTCGGCTCAGGTACAGGCGGATTGCCTGGAATGGTTGGCCCGGATGGCCCAGGCGGCAGATTGGGCGGCGGCACCGTACTGATATCCGGCGGCATCGGGTCGGTGACGTCCGGCGGGGATGGGTCCATGGGCTTGGGCAGCGGTTCCTGCATGACCCCACGAGTTGCAAGGAACGAACCGTACACTCAGACTTTCAGCCCGACCGCCCTCATCAGCTCGAGCGCGTTGCTGCGCTCGACCACGCCGTCGCGCATCGTGTAGTCGAAGACCATCCGTCCCTGCTCGATGCGGTCCTCGAAGTGCACGTTCTTCGCGCGCGGTTCCATGCTCGTCGCCAGCGCCGTCAACGCCAGGTCGTGCGTCGTGACCAGGCCGATGGCACCAGCATCGACCAGGGCGCGGACCACTGCTTCCGCGCCGATGCGGCGGTCGTGCGAGTTGGTGCCATGGAGGATCTCATCGAGCAGGAAGAGCACGGGCGCACGTCCTCGGTGAGCGCTACGATGTCGCGAATGCGCAGGATCTCGGCGTAGAAGCGCGAGTGGCCCTCCTGCAGCGAGTCCTCGACGCGGATGGTCGCGCCGATGGCCAGTCGGCGAGAGCCGCAGCCGTTCGGCACGGACCGGCGCACCGGCAAGCGCCAGGACCGTGTTGACCCCGACCGCGCGCATCAGGGTGCTCTTGCCGGACATGTTCGAGCCGCTGATGACGAGCACCCGCGGCGCCGTCGCCGCCAAGCGCCACGTTGTTCGCCACAGCCGTGCCTTCGGCGATCAGCGGATGCGCCAGTGCCGTCGCCTCGAACACCGGCCCCACGGGCTCAATCGACGGGAACGGATCGCGCGGGTGCTCGAAGGCGTAGGTCGCCAGTGAGGACAGTGCCTCGAATTCACCGACGGCGGTGACCCACGCGGCCAGTGACGCGCGGTGCGCGGCGTGCCAGCGGTCGATGGCCACGGCCGCCTGGCTGCGCACGAGCAGCAGGAGGCCGAAGGGCCTGACGAACTCGTTGCGCAGGGCGTCGCGGGCGGCGATGTAACGGCGCAGCTGCGCGATGTGGGCCGAAGGCCGCACGACCGCCGCTGCCTCGAGACGGCCATGGAGCGCGGTCAGCTTCGCCGTCGTGAACGCCTCCTGCTCGAGCCTGGACAGCAGCGCCTCGAGGAGCGACAGGTCGTCTGCCGCGGCGTCCACCCGGCGGATCACCTGCCAGACGCGCCGTCGATACGCCAGTGCGACGCCGCCGGGAACGATCAGCCAGAGGGCCACGGCGACACTCGACACCCATCCGGCGGCCATACACGCCACCAGGAGCGCGGTGACCCCGGCACACACGGCGAACAGCCGGGCATCGGTCCCGCCGAAGCCGACAGGGGTTGCTGCGGCCCACGATGTCAGCACGCCGGTGCGCGAGACGTGCGCCTCGGCTGCGAGGACGTTGAGCGTTTCACGAAAGTCGATCCGCTCGCGCAGCTCGGCGACTGCCGCCTGCCTCGCCAGCACCTCTTCGGCACGCCGCCGGTGCACGCAGCCAGTCGGCCAGTGTCTCCTCGCCTGCCTCGGTCCGGGCAGTGTCAATCAACTGGAACAGTGAGCCCCGCCCGAACAGGTCGAGGTCGCGTGCATACAGATGTTCGCCGAGAAAGCGGGCGCCGTCCGGCCCGCTGCCTGGCCAGGTGCCCGTCGAGCCGTGACAGCCCGCGCTCGTAGTAGCGACGCGCCCGCAGCAGCCGCTCGTTGCGGTTCAAGCACGCGCGCGTGCGCCACGAGCAGCGCCAGGAAGGATCACCGCTGGCAGCAGCAGCCACGCAGCGGACTGAGCGTGGCGCGGATGAAGCGCGGCCCAGGCCGACGGCGGCGCCGGCGGCGAACGAGGACCAGGCGCAGGTTGGAAAGAGAGATGGTGCCGGCGTTCGCCGGCTGCGAGCTGGACGTCGAGGCGCGCATATGCGCATCGGTGTAGGCCGACCTGGGGATCGGACCGGGCCACGCGTCCGGCCTAGCCGGCTCGCGCGACCAGTTCGCGGGCGATGCGCCGCGTAATCGTCGACGGCTGCGTGCTGCTCGTCGATGTCGATGAACTCGTCGGAGGTGTGCGCCACGTGAATGGAACCCGGGCCGAAGAGCAGCGGCTGCCCCCATCGGCGCAGGAACGGCATGTCGGTCGTGTAGGGGAACACCGCCGCGTCGAAGCCGTCCACCGTCGCCATCTGCACCGGCGGCACCTCGAGGATCGGCTCGACCAGGATGCGCGGCTCGAAGCGGCGCAGGATCGTCCATCACGAGCGCGGCATCGCTCACCGTGCGGAACATCACCTCGGCCTCTGCCATCGGCGACACGACGTTCGGGGCGACGCCGCCCGAGATCAGCCCGACGGTGTAGTGCGTCTGGCCGAGCAGCGGATCGGACGGCCAGTCGACGCGCGCGCAGTTCGCATGAGCGACGTCGATCAGCTTGTCGATCGCCGACTCGCCGAGCTCGGGAAACGACGAGTGCGCCGCCCGTCCGGTGGCCTTCAGCATCATGCGCAGGATGCCGCGCGTCGCGAGACCGAGCCGTCGTCGGTCGGTTCGCCGTCGATCAGGTACCGACAGCCTGCGGCGCGCGGGTCGAGGTTCGCGCGCTTCGGCACCTTCGCTGCCGCGCTCCTCGCTGACCACGAACAGCAGCCCGACGCGCGTCTCGCCGTCCGGCCGCAGCACGTCGGCCGCTGCGACCTGCGCCGCGAGAATCCCCTTGGCGTCGCACGAGCCGCGGCCGTAGATGCGGCCGCCCTCGAGACGACTCGGAAAGAACGGCGGCACGCAGTCGAAGTGCGTCGAGAAGACGACCTCAGGCGGGCCCGCCGTAGGAGTCGCGAAGACGTTGAAGCGGTCGTCGTCCGACCGGCTGCTCGTCGACGACGAAGCCCAGTGTCGCAGGAGGCGCCGCGACAGGAACGCGGCCGCGGCGCCCTCGCGGCCGGTGGTCGAGTCGATGTCGACCAGCGCGCGCGTCAGCGCGACGAGATCGACCGGCCGGTCATCACAGGTTCCACGTGCCGGTCTCCTTCGTCCTGCTCCTCGCGGCTGCCATCGGACTACTGGGCGTAGGCCGGCTTGAGCAGGTCCAGGTCCTTCAGCACGCCGCGATCCTCTCCTTCGAGCCCGCCGACGGCGGACACATCGGCAGCCGGTAGACCTCCTCGAGCAGGCCCATCACCGCCATGGCCGACTTCACCGGCAGCGGATTCGCCTCGACGAAGTTGATCTGCATCAGCGGCAGCATGCGGTGGTGCATCGCGCGCGCCGCGGCGAAGTCGCCGCGCTCGGCGGCTGTCGACCATGCGCACCATCTCGGCCGGAACTCTCGTTCGAGGCCACCGAGATGACGCCGCGTCCGCCGATCGCCATCAGCGGCAGCGTGATCGCATCGTCGCCCGAGAGGACGATGAAGTCCGCCGGCACGGCGCGGCAGACTTCGGCCATCTGGCTGATGTTGCCCGACGCTTCCTTCACGCCGATGATGTTCGGCAGCGTCGGCGAGTGCGCAGCAAGCGTCGCGGTCTCGACGTTGACGCCGGTCCGGCCCGGCACGTTGTAGACAATGATCGGCAGCGGCGGTGCTGTCGGCGATCGCCTTGTAGTGCTGATAGAGCCCTTCCTGCGTCGGCTTGTTGTAGTACGGCGTGACCGACAGGAGCCCGGTGGCGCCCGCCTTGCGCATCAGCTCCGCCAGGTGAATCACTTCGCGCGTGTCGTAGCCGCCGGCGCCGGCCAGGATCGGCACCTTGCCCGGCCATTCGTCGACGAGAATCTCGACGATCCGGACGCGTTCCGCGTCGGTCAGCGTCGGGTTCTCACCGGTGGTGCCGCACGGCACCAGGAAGTGGATGCCGGCGTCGATCTGGCGGCGTCCGAGCCGGCGCACGGCCGTCTCGTCGAGCTCGCCCGCCTGCGTGAACGGCGTGACGAGCGCAGTGCCGACTCCGGTGAATGGGTCCGCATTCTGCCTGGTCCTTGAACTCGAGTCTCTGGCTCGTCCCGAGCGGTCCCGCGTCCGAGTCCGAGCCGAGCACGTCTTGCATGGTGAACCAGCCGCTGCGGCCCTTCACCCACTGCGCGGCCGTCAGCGCGCCGCGCGCGAAGCCGCTGCGGTCGCGCGCCGTATGCGTCAGCGTAATCGATTCCGACGGTCCGTCGAAACCGATCGTGTGCGTGCCCGGAATGTAGCCGACCCGCGTTGCCGCGACGTCGATCGGCCGGTCGTAACCCGACTGCCTCCATCGTCCGCTTCAGCTTCAGCGCCGTCCCCGACGGCGCGTCCTTCTTCGTCGCGTGATGCGCCTCGTGCAGCCAGGCGCCGAACTCTCGCTGCCCGGCAAACAGCGTCGGCCGCCTCGCGCCACGCACCGCGTCGAAGAGCACGACCCCGGTCGAGAAGTTCGGCGCAGCGACGATGCCGATACCGGCGTCGGCCGATCAGCCTGCCGCAGTTCCGCCTCGTGCGCCGCCAGCCCGGTGGTGCCGAGCACGATGTTGATCCCCTGGCGCCGCGAGCGCGGCGACGTTCGACAGGACGGCATCCGGCGTCGTGAAGTCGATCGCCACGTCGACGTCGCCCTTCCAGCGCGGGTCATCGAGCGCCGGCCGTGTGCGCCGCCGAGAGCGGATCGATCACCCCAGCGACCTCGCAGCCGTACTCGCGGCGCCAGCTCGCCGACCAGCCGCCCCATCTTCCCGTAGCCGACGAGCAGAATGCGCAGTCAGGCCCTGCGGACGACGTTGTCACGCCGAAGAACTCATCGCTGCGAGCAGGTTCATGTGCCGATCATCGCACGTCGTCGTCGCGCATGCACGAAGGTGATGTTGCGGCGCGATCCGGCCTGCGAGACCAGCCGCAGCGGCACGGCCTGCAGCGCAGTGACCGCGCGACCGAACAGCGTCGGATCCGACCGCAGGTTCTTCGCCGACGATGCAGACGATCGCCATGTCGGGCTCAGTCGAGCACCTCGGCGAAGTTGCGCAGGTTGCTGATGATGTCGTCGAGCCGGCGGTGTTGTCGACGGTGACCGACACGCTGACCTCGGACGTGGTGACCACGTCCACCGCGTCCTGAAGCGTTCGAACACCTCGAACAGCCGGCGCAGGAACCCGATGCGCCATCAGCATGCGCGTGGAGGTGATGTCGATCACCGTGACGCCGCGCTTGCAGGCGAGCGCCGTCAGCGTCGTCGCCATCGCGCCGTCCCTTCGGCGGTGATCATCGTTCCCTTCACCTCGGGACGCCGCGAGTTGAGGATGCGGACCGGGATGTTCTTCGCGACGGCCGGCAGGATGGTGCTCGGGTGCAGCACCTTCGCGCCGAAGTAGGCCAGCTCGGACGCTTCGGCGAACGACAGCTCGGGCACGAGCACCGGCGCCGGCGACGACGCGCGGATCGGCGGTCAGCATGCCGTCGACGTCGGTCCAGATCTGGATCTCGTCCACGTCCAGGCAGGCGCCGAAGATCGCCGCCGAGTAGTCGACTGCCGCCGCGCCCCAGCGTGGTCGTGACGCCCGCGGCGGTGGCGCCGATGAAGCCGCCCATCACCGGCACCTCGCCGGCGGCGGTCGCGGCGGCCAGCAGTCGCCTGCGCGCGTCGGCAGGTCGCGTTCATGTCGGGCAGCGCCGCGGTGAGCTCGGCGTCGGTGACCAGCACCTGGCGCGCGTCGACCCACGCCGCGTTCACGCCCCGCTCGGCGGAACGCAGCGGCCACGATGCGGCTGCTCGCCAGCTCGCCCATCGCCTGCAGCACATCGGCAGCCGCCGGCGTCACTTCGCCGGCCTCGGCCCAGGCCTTGACGTCGGCCTGCAGCGCGTTGAAGTCCGACGTCAGCTCGCGCGTTCAGCACGTCGAGCGCCGGCCCGCTGCACGAGCGTCGCGGCCACGCCGAGGTGACGGGTGAGGAGATCGGCGAGGATCTGCGCCGCCTGGCGTCGCCCTGCCCCTCGCCGGCGAGACGGCCGGTCTCGACGAGGCGATCGGTGACCTTGGACATCGCCGACACGACGACGACCGGCGGCCGGTCGGTCGGGTTGTCTGCCGCACTGCTTGCGAACGATGTCGATGACGCGGGTCATCGCTTCGGCGTCGGCGACCGAGGTGCCGCCGAACTTCATGATGACGTTCACAGCAGACCCTCGCGCCTGCATCAGTTCGGCGTTCAGAATCGCCACGCCGGCGGCGCCGCGGATCGTGTTGTGACCGAGCGCCATGAACTTGTAGTCGAAGAGCGGGCAGCGCCGCAGGCGTCCGACGCTGACCGTCATGCCGCCGTCGCGATTGGCGTCGAGCAGCGGCTGCGGCCGGTTCGGCTTCGTCGAGATAGACGACCGGCTGCGGCGGCGCCGTCGGCAGGTTCAGCTCCTGCGGACGGCCGCGGAACGCGCTCCACGCGTCGATGACGGCCTCAGGCGTCGGCTTCTGTTCCAGTGCCACGGAGATGGAGCGGTGTGGCCGTTCTGCACCGGCACGCGGGTCGCCGTCGCGCTCACGCGTCACCGGATGATCGTCGATCTTGCCGTTGCCGAGCGCGCCGAGGATCTTCCGGGTCTCGGTTTCGATCTTCTCTTCTTCACCGCCGCCGATGTACGGAATGATGTTGCCGAGGATGTCCCACGACGGCACGCCTGGATAGCCGGCGCCGGAAATCGCCTGCAGCGTCGTGACCATCGTCGTCTCGATGCCGAACTGACGCAGCGGCGCCAGCGCCATCGCGATCGACGATGGTCGCGCAGTTCGGGTTGGTGATGATGCGGCCCTTCCAGCCCTGCGCCGTCGCCCTGCGCGTCGAGCAACCGCGAGGTGATCGGCGTTCACCTCGGGGATCAGCAGCGGCACCGTGTCGAACATGCGGTAGTTGCGCGAGTTGCTGACGACGATGTGGCCGGCCTGCGCGAAGGCGGCCTCGATCTCGCCGGCGACCGAGGAATCGAGTCCGGAGAACATCAGCTTCGGCGCGTTGCCCGGCGCAGCCGCTTCGACGACGCGGTTGGCGACGTCGTCGGGCAGTCGGTTCGGCAGCCGCCAGGCCGCGGCGTCGCGGAACGCCTTGCCTTCCGATCGCTCGCTGGCGCCAAGCCACGTCGACCTTGAACCACGGATGATCCGCGAGCAACGCGATGAACTGCTGACCGACCATGCCGGTCGCGCCAAGAATTCCGACGGGAATTGAGGCATAACGAGCCTTCGTTTCTCCAAAAAAAAAGCCGACGCGGATCAACCGTGTCGGCAGGGTTCAGCTCTGATGATTAGTGAACGGCTAGCGGTCGAGCACAACTCCTCCGACACGGGTAGACCCGCTTTCGACCGGTCGACTTTCGAGTTGTGGAGGTGAGAGCCATGAGCATCTTCGCGTAGCCGCGGACCTTCAGGTCCGCAAATGACCGGGAGAGTATAGCATGGAGGACTGATGCTTCAAGCGCTCTTCCACGCATGGGAACGCCGGCTCGCGGCGGTCACCACCGACCGCGTCGTGCGGCCGTTCGACTGGGGACTCGACTGGTTGTCGCACCGTGACGATGCCGCAGCCGACGCGCCGCACGCCGCTGATCGACGAATGGGTGACCGAGGTGATGACCGACACCGACGCCTTCTTCACGCCGCCCCCGACCACGTCATACACGCTCCGCGACGGCCTCGACGCGGGTGAGCAACTGCTCGACCTTTCCGAGCGCGCTCGAGACGCCGCACCCCGAGAACAACACCGTGCTACGCCGCTTGTTTCATCCGAAAAAAGACCCGGCGCGACCGCACCGGGCCGCGGTGCTGGTGCTGCCGCAGTGGAATTCCGATGCCGGCGGCCACGTCGGACTCTGCCAAGCTGCTGACGATGAACGGCATGACGGCGCTGCGGATGAGCCTGCCGTATCACGACCTGCGGATGCCGCCGGAACTCCATCGCGCCGACTACATCGTCAGTCGGCCAACGTCGCGCGCACGCTGCAGGTGTGCCGGCAGGCGGTACTCGATGCGCGGCGTGCGATCGCCTGGCTGCACGCGCAGGGCTACGAGCGCATCGGCATCCTCGGCTCGAGTCTCGGGTCGTGCCTGTCGCTGCTGACGACGGCGCACGAGCCGCTGATTCGGGCGCAGGCGCTGAACCACATCTCGCCCTACTTCGCCGACGTCGTGTGGCGCGGCCTCTCGACCGCGCACGTGCGCGAAGGGCTCGACGGCCACATCGAGCTCGACCTGCTGCGCGAGCTCTGGCGTCCGATCAGCCCGGCCAAGTTCCTCGAGCGGCTGCGCGATCGCAAGACACTGCTCGTCTACGCGCACTACGACCTGACGTTCCCGGTCGACCTGTCGCGCGAGCTGGTGCGCCAGTTCGAAAAGCAGGGAATTCCGCACGAACTCGCGGTGCTGCGGTGCGGGCACTACACGACGGGAAAGACGCCGTTCAAGTTCGTCGATGGCCTGATCCTGAGCCGCTTCCTCAAGCGCGCGCTGCTCGGGGATGATGGGACGGCCAGCAAGGACGCGACGGTCAGGATGTGAAGCCTGGAGCCTAGAGCCTGTCTTTTAGCGGCTTGAAGATGTTCGAGAACAGCTGACGCCGCCCCAGCACGCGCTTCGGTTCGGGTTCGGGTTCTGTCGTGTTGATGAAGCGTTCGAGCCTGGCTGCGGCGTTGTTGAGGTCGTAGAACGCGGTGAGCTGGTCGCGTGTCGTCACCGAGATGTCGTTGAGGAGCGGACGCACCGTCTCGTGCGGCAGCGGCCGATTGATGCACTTGTCGCGGAAGACGAGGCAGCGACGCTGCTCGACGCGACAGTTGGCTGCGATCTGACGCAGCAGGTCGATGTGCGCGCGCTGCACCTTCACCACGATCTCGCCCGACAGCGAGTCGCACGCGGCCACGACCTCTTCGAACGCCGGCAGGAAGAAGTCGACATATTCCAGCACCGCCTGCGGATTCTCGAACTTCGAAGACTCCTCGACAACCTTCGCGCGATGGCTTCGCAGCGTGTCGATGGTGTTGACCGCATCGGCCTTGCGCGCCGACAGCTGTTCGACAACGTCCTGCGGTGTGGGTTCTTCGTTCGTCACAGGTACTTCAGGAGGCCCTGCAGGGCCTGGAGGAGCACGTCGGCGAGATCGCGAACGAAAGGCGAGACTTCGCCCTCGCTCACGGCCGTCGCTACGGTCACCGGATTGGTCAGGAACAGCCAGATCGTGGCTGTCGCTACCACTACGACCAGCAGCGCGACCGCCCCAAACAGGCTGAGCCCGATACGTTCGTATCGCACGCTGCCCGCTCCTCAGAAGGTACCTTACCGAGGCTTTGACGGCCCGCAGCCGTTAATAGTTCGGTTGCCGAATCCCCTAGAACGTGTCGGCGGCAAGCACCGACGCCGCCCCAAGCTCGAGCGTGGGCAAACCGCGCGACACAACGCTGTAATCGCCCACGATGAGCGTGGTCAGGCGATCGGGCGACAGGTACTGCTGTGCCACACGCGTCACGTCGTCCACCGTCAGCGCCTCGACGCGCGCCACGAACTCGTCGAAATAGGTGTCGGGCAGGTCGTAGAGGGCGAGTTGCGTGGCTGCGCGTGCGAGCTGCTCGGCCGTCTCGAAGTTACGGGCGTAGCCGCGCGTCAGCGCCGCCACACCGAGCGACAGTTCGTCGGCCGACACCGGACGCGACTCGCGAATCGCGGCAATCTCGTGCATCGACTCACGAATGGCCTCGACTGTGACCGCGGTCTGCACGCTCACTTGCAGCGAGAACGGACCGGGCAGCCGCCGGAAGTCGAACGATGTCCGCGCGCCGTACGTGAAGCCCTTTTCCTCGCGCAGGTTCAGGTTGATCCGGCTGACGAACTGGCCGCCGAGCACCATGTTCGCCGCCACCAGCGCGTGATAGTCGGGTGTGTTTCGCGCGACACCGACGTGGCCGATACGCAGCTCGGACTGCGGCGCACCGGCGCGCGGAATGATGTTGAGGCGCGGCGGTGTCGGCAACGCCCCAGCCACCGGCAGCGGCGTGCCCGTGCCGCTGCTCCAGCCGTCGAAGAACGAGGCGGCGAGCGCCTCGACCTGCGCGTGCACGCAGTCGCCGGTCACCACCAGCGTCGCATCGCTCGAGCGAACGTTGGCAGCGTGGAACGCACGCACATCGTCGACGCTGAGCGCCGTGAGCGACGCCTCGTTGCCAAGCGGGGTGTGGCCGTATGGCTGCTGGCCGTAGAGCAAGCGCATGAACGCGCGGTCGGCAACGGCGCCCGGCATGTCCTTCAACTGCGTCAGACGATGCAGGCGGAGCTGCCGCACGC
Source organism: uncultured Acidobacteriota bacterium (assembly GCA_963722395.1). Lineage (GTDB taxonomy): Bacteria > Acidobacteriota > Vicinamibacteria > Vicinamibacterales > CAVVIG01 > CAVVIG01. Next base: position 433,499 of record CAVRLS010000005.1, read on the forward strand.
GTGCGAAGTCCTCCTCACGCAGCGTCGGGCGCACGACGATGTCGGCGAGCAGCGAGACCGCAGGCTGCAGGAAGCGACTCAGCACGGTCACCGTGAAGAGCGTGGCGTCGGGCCCGATGTCGGAATCGAGCTGGGCGCCGATGCGCGCCAGCTTCTCGTGGATCTCGATCGACGAGAGGGTGCCGGTGCCCTCGTCGAGCATGTCGACGGTGATGGCCGAGAGCCCTTCCTTGCCGGGCGGGTCGTCGGCCGATGCCGCGGCGCACCAGCAGCATGACCGTCGCGACAGGGATGGACGTGTGACGAACGCTCCACACGCGAAGGCCGCTCGACAGCGTCGATCGCTCGATCGCGGGAAAGTGGAACGGCGGCGTCTTCCCCGGAACGGGCAGCCGGCTGCGGTCTACGGTCATGGGCGCGCCTTCATGATACGAGCGACGGGATCGAGCCCGGCAGGGCGAAGATCGTCTTCCCCTTCGGGACAATGCTGAGAGCGATCCGGTCCGAGTTGGCCAGGTATCGGCGCACGGCGTCGCGCAGCGAGGTGGCAGTCACGGCGGTGTATCGGGTGAGGTCGCGCGTGAAGTACCCGGGATCTTCCAGGAACACGTTGTAGGCGTTCAGCTGATCGGACTTGCCGCCGAACCCGCCGACGGTCTGAAGGCGATACATGAACTGCGCTTCCGCCTGGACGCGGCCGCGCTCGATTTCGTCATCGGTCGGGCCGTCCGCAGCGAGCCGCGCGATCTCTTCGAGCATGACGCGATCGAGCTCGGCGAGCGTGTGCCCCGGCGCGGCGGTCGCCGCCATCTGCAGGAAGCCGCCGACTTCGCGCGAGTTCTGCGCCGCCGACACGTCGGTGGCCGCACGCATCTCGTAGACCAGCCGCCTGTACAGGCGCGAGGTCTTGCCGTTGGCCAGGATGTCGGCCGCCAGGTCGAGCTCAGCGTCATCCTCGGCGAACATCGCCCGGGTGACCCAGGCGATGTAAAGACGCGGCAGCTCGACCCGATCCTCGATGAGCAAGCGCGTCTCGCCGGCGAGCCGCGGGTCGATCGGTGCCACCGGCGCGACGACCGGGCCGGGCGCGATCCCTCGAAGTAGCGCCGCACCAGCTCGAGCGCCTCGTCGGTGTCGACGTCGCCGGCGATGGCGATGCGACGCATTGGCCGGGTGGTAGTAGGTGGCGAAGAACTCGCGCACTTCGTCGACGCGGGCTGCGTGCAGGTCGGCAATCTCGCCGATCGTCGGCCAGTGATACGGATGGTCGGCGGAAAGAGCGCCGCCAGCATCGCCATCGGCGCCAGCCCGTAGGGACGGTTCTCGTAGCTCTGCCGCCGTTCGTTCAGGACGACGTCGCGCTGGTTCTGGAACTTGGCGGCGGTGAGCGCGGGCAGCAGGTAGCCCATGCGGTCCGATTCCATCCAGAGCGCCAGCTCGAAGGCGTTGGTCGGCACCACTTCCCAGTAGTTGGTGCGATCGGCGTTCGTCGACCCGTTCAGCAGCGCACCGGCGCCCTGCAGCGGCTGGAAGTAGCCCTTGTCGTGGTGCTCCGACCCTTCGAACATCAGGTGCTCGAAGAGGTGCGCGAAGCCGGTACGGCCCGGCACCTCGTTCTTCGAACCGACGTGATACCAGATGTTCACCGAGACGATCGGGCACGCCCGGTCCTCGTGGATGAGGACGTCGAGGCCGTTCGCCAGCGTGTGCTTGCTGTAGGAAATATTCATCGGACCACGGTGAGCGGAATCGTCGCCGAGCGCGAGAAGCTCGCGATCGACACCTGCGCCGCCAGCTGCTCCGCCGCCGACACGATGGCGCGCGCCGCCGGCGCGTTCGGCTCGGCGATCATCAGCGGCACGCCGCTGTCGCCGCCTTCGCGAATCGGCTGATAGAGCGGAATGCGGCCGAGGAACGGCACGCCGACCTTCGCCGCCATCGTCTCGCCGCCGCCGGTGCCGAAGATGTCCGACTCCTTCTGGCAACTCGGGACAGATGAAGTAGCTCATGTTCTCGATGACGCCGAGCGTCGGGATGTTGAGCTTCCTGTACATCGCGATGGCGCGCGTGCTGTCGGCCAGCGACACCTGCTGCGGCGTGGTGACGACGATCGCGCCGGCCACCGGCACGCTCTGGCTCGAGGCTGAGCGCCACGTCGCCCGTGCCGGGCGGCATGTCGACGATCAGGTAGTCGAGATCGAGCCAGCGCACTTCGCGGAAGAACTGCTGCAGCGCGCCGTGCAGCATCGGCCCGCGCCAGATGATCGGCGCATCGTCCTCGGTGAGGAAGCCCATCGAGACCACCTGCAGGCCGTACTTCTCGGCCGGGACGATCTTCTCGCCGTCGGTGACGAGCTGCGTCTTCATGCCGAGCATGATCGGCACGTTCGGACCGTAGATGTCGCCGTCGATCATGCCGACGCGGCTGCCCAGCTTCGACAGCGCGATGGCGAGGTTCACCGACAGCGTCGTCTTGCCGACGCCGCCCTTGCCGGCGCCGACGGCGATGATGTTCTTCACGCCTGGGAGCGGCTGGCGCCCGCTCTCGCCACCGACCGCCTCGCGCACCCGCGCGCTCATCGTGACGTCGACGCCGGTCACGCCGGCAAGCTGCAGCACGGCGGCGCGCGCCTGATCGCGCATCTGGTCCTTCACGGGACACGCCGGCGTCGTGAGCTCGATCGTGAACGCGACGCTGGCCGCCGTCGATCGACGAGGTTCTTGATGAAGCCGAGGCTGACGATGTCGCGATTGAGATCGGGATCGCGCACGACCTTCAGCGCGTCGAGCACCGCTGCGTGTTCAACTGTCATGATTCAAATGGTATCGGCTTTGGCTCGCCCCGAACAAGAAATGCTACACTCCCGCGAATGACCGACGGCACGCCGAGCCGTGCAACGATGCTCGTGCTGGCCTACCTCTGGCCGCTCGCCGTCATCCCTCTTCTCCTGACGAAGGACGATGCCGAGGTGCAATGGCACGCGAAGCACGGCCTTGTGCTGATGGCGGCTGAAGTGGCCCTCCTGCTCGGCCTCTCAATCGTGATGCAATTGCTGATGGTGGTGACGTTCGGGGTCGGCTGTCTGGCCTCGATCGGCATTGTCTTCATGTGGGCCGCGGTGCTCGCACTGCACGTGGTGGCTGCAATCCGCGCGCTGCAGGGCCATCGCCTCACCATCCCCGGAGTGAGTCACTACGCGTCGCGCTTCTAGGCTGGTCCTCGCGGCCGGCGCGCTCGGCCTGACGGCATGGCTGGCGACGACATCGACTGGCGCGTCGGTGGCGGTGGCCGGCATTCACGGCTACCAGCGCACGCTCGGCCCCCTGCTGGCAGGCGCCGGGTTTCGCTGCCGGTTCTCGACGAGCTGCAGCCACTATGCCGCTGCAGTCATTGCACGGGATGGCCTCATCAGGGGCGCCTGGGCGAGCGCCGCGCGGGTGGCCCGCTGCAACCCGTGGACACCGATGGGCACGATCGACGAACCGTAGCGCGCCACTGGGCGCGGCCGGTCAGGGAGCCGGGCTCGCGGGCACGACGTCGAAGAGCCGCTTCGCTTCCTCGCGCAGCAGGATCCACAACGCATACACACCAAGTGCCGTGCCGTACGGCAGCAGGAGCAGGTCGACCGACGCGAGCATGATCGCTCCGCTTGCGCGACCAGGGGCGGTGACGCCGCACCAGCACACCGAGTGCGATGTGCGCGCCGCCCCAGATCATCGCGATGATCGCGAAGACGGTGAACATGGCGGCGGTGACGCTCGCGGCGAACTGCCCGCGTCCCGTGTCAGCCGCCGCGGTAATCAGCGAGGCGGCCGCCATGCCGAGTGCGAGGGTCGAGCCGCCGATGAGCACGGTGAGTCCGCCCCAGACCATGAAGAGCACGCCAACGAGATCGACGTGCGACTCGGGGGAGCGAAGTGGCGGTGCGTGGGGACCCTTCACGAGCGCAGCACCAGCGGAGGGGGCCGGTCAGGCGCAGATGGCGACGCGCAGTTCGACTCGCACCGGCGCGGCGTGCGGCGACGACACCCGGAAGCGGAAGCGCGCACCATCGAGGACACCAGCCGGCACCGACACACGGATGGGATGGCGGACGAAGGAGTCGCCGCTGCCGCAGCACGTCGAGGCACGGCTCGGTCCAGACCTCACCACGCCCGCCGCAACGCCGGCACGTACCACGAATCGGCAGTTCGAGCGGGATGATGGTGCCACGGCGCGCCTCGCGATTCGAGAGGCGCAGTTCGCGCATGACCGTACCCGACGCCTCGCGCTCGGCATCGCCGAGGAAGGCGTCGCGTACGCGATCGACCAGGCCGCCAATCGACGGGAAGTCGATCGCGATCTCGTCCTTGAAGCAGTCGTGCGCCGGCTCACCCGCGCGCGCCGCGTGGCGCATCGCGAAGATCGGGTCGTCACGAAAAGGGTCGCGGCTCACGCTCAAAACCCGTCAACGATAGGAGTGGGTCCCACACTTGTCAAGGCAGCGCACGGGTGCTACCGTCGACCGCGGCGTGACCAGACATGGCTGATAACTCACGAGAATGCCCGATGTGCGGTAGTACGATGCAGCTCAAGCAGACTGTGAGCGTGTCGCACATACCGGGGTATGTCGATCCGACACCGAAAAAGACCCTGGAATGGGTCTGCCCGGAATGCGACTACTTCGAGGAAGCCGACGGAGAGAATGCGTAGGAGACGGCGCGCGAACTAGCGCGCGCCGATCGTGAGCAGGACTTCCTTGCGGAGGGTATCCTCGAACTCCTCGAAATTCAGCGCCGATTCGCACTCGTCGCACAGCACTTCGAGCACAGGCCGGACGGGTCTCATCGGACACTTCCACGCGGTTGTCTTCCAGATGCACGACATGCATCTGCAGCGTCTTGACCTGAAAGTTCCGGTCGTTGCCGCAATTTGGACAGGTCAACGTCACGAACGATTCCCCTTTCGCCCTCATTTCGGGCTTCGGTAAAGCTTGATTCTATGTAATCGCCGACACCGCGCGCAATCAAAAACGCCCCGAAATCACACGCCCGCCATAATTTACCGCACGCTGTCGGGCACGATGAGCGTGTGCACGCCCTGTTCGCCGGCCCAGTCGAGCGTCCCCGGACCGACGGCCGCGCGCACAAAGAGCAGGCGCAGCGACTCAGGCATCACCTCAGCCAACGCTGCCGCGCGTCGGCCGGAATCCGCCCTTTGCCATCGACGCCGGACAGATACAGCCGATCGCGCGCCCGCGTCAGCGCCACGTAGAGCAGGCGCTTCGTTTCTTCTCGTTCCTTCGCCACCGCGTCTTCGTCTGCTTCCGACTGGTAGTCGGCGATCGCCACCGACGCCTCGCCCTTCACGTCGGCCACGACTCGGATCGGCGCGCGGCTGTTCCCGGTGCCGCGGTTCATGTTGACGACGAAGACGATCGGAAACTCGAGCCCCTTCGAGGCGTGGACCGTCATCAGGCTGACCGCGTCGTGCGCATCGATGGCCGCATTCGATTCATCGCCGACGGCCAGCTCGCTCGAGATGGTCGGCCACGCGGCTCAGCGTGGCGTAGCCGCGGTTCTGGAAGCGCCGGACCATCGCGCGCCAGCTTCTTCAGGTTCTCGCGCGCCTGGCGATGGCGCGGTCCATCGAGCTCGTAGCCATAGCGCGGTCTCGGCGAGGATACGGCGTCAGCAGGTCGGATGGCGTCAGCCGGTCGACCCAGCCCAGCCAGCGCGGCATGGCGCACGGACCTGGACAGCACGCGGCGATCGTCCTCCGCCAACGCCGGCAGGCCGCCGGCGGCTCGTCGTCGACGAGCGCGCTCGGCCAGGTCGTGGCGCCAGCCGCGAGAGCGCGCCGTCGGACAGTCGCACGATGCGCGACCGCATGAACGCGGCCGCGCGCAGCGTTCGACTGCGGATCGGCCAGGTAGCGCAGCAGCGACACGGCGTCCTGGATCTCGTCCGCGTCGAAGAAGCCAAGCCCCTTGTAGACGTAGGTGGACACGCCGTGCCGCTCGAGCGCCTTCTCGAACTCGCGGTGCGTGTCACGCGACCGGAACAGGATGGCAATGTCCGAGGCCTTCGCCGGACGCGAGGGCCGAGCGCACGATCGCGAACGGTTGCGTGGTCGAGCAGCGCCGCGATCTCGGCGCCGACGCGCTCGGCGCACTCGGTGATTGTCTCGCCGGCGATCAGCCCCAGTGCGGGTTCATCCGGTGCATCCCACGGCAGCGTCTGCTGCGCCACCGTGCCGATCGTGTCTTCGACGTCCTCGAGCGCCACGGCGTCACGCACCTCGTCATCGCGCACCAGGTCGTCGAGCGGAAAGCGATCGGTTTCGTCGTACCGGAACGCGTCGGCGCGTTCCGGCACCTTCTCGATCCGCACCGAACACGTCATTGACGAAAGACAGGATCGCCGGCACCGAGCGAAAGCTGACCGAGATGGCGCGTCGCGGATCGTCCTCGGTCGCGCAGCGCCGACACGAAGCCCGCCGCCTCGTCGAGCACCGCCACGTCCGCATCGCGGAAGCCGTAGATCGACTGCTTTCGATCGCCGACGACGAAGATCGATGGCTGGATCGCGTCCGCCGCCGCACCGAGCCCTTCGCCCCAGTTCCTTGACCAGCTGCGCGACCAGTTCCCACTGCGCGCGGCTGGTGTCCTGGAACTCGTCCACCAGCACGTGGCGATAGCGCGCCTCGAGCCGGAAGCGGCTCTGTGCGAATTCGTCCATGTCCTTCAGCAGCTTGACGGCGCGCTCGAGCACGCCCGAGAAATCGAGCAGCGCGCGCGCCATCGAGCGTCCGCTGATACTGGCGCAGCGCGACTGCGAAGATCGTCCAGACGCCCCGCGACAGCACCACGTTCAGGTCGCGCCGAAAGGCGTGAAGCGCCTCGCCGACGGCCGGTGCGATGGCGGCCGCCGCCGCACGGTGCCGCTTCCACGCCGCATCGCTCGCGCAGTCGTCCTTGTTGTAGCCGGTGCCGGCGAAGCGTGGCGCCGCGCGGGTCGCCGTCCGGCGTGAGGAAGTAGGCTCGCAGCCGATCGATGAGGACCCGGTAGGCGGCCTGCTCGTCACGCCGCCCGAACGTGCGGCCCGAGGACCCAGCCGTGACACCCGCACTGCCGTCCGGCGAGCAGAACGCGCGCATATCGTCAGCCAGCATCGCGAATGCGGGCGCATGCACCGGACCATCCGCAAGGAAGGTGTCGAGTCCGCCCGGCACGCCGTCGAGCACGTCGCGCAGCCGTTCGGCCGAACGCGCGCAGACCAGCGCCGCCGTGAGGTCGCGCGGCCCTCCCGACAGGTAGCGCTGCAGCGCCTGCGGCGCCACCAGGCGCCGGTCGAGCAGCGCGCCGAGCCCGGTGCGCAGCCGCCGCTCGCCAAGCTGCGCAAACACCAGTGCCACGTCGTCGTTGTCGCGCGCGATGCCGCGACAGATGCGCAGCGCCTGGTCGAGCGATTCGGCGATCAGCCGCGGCACCTCGGTGTCGTCTGCCAGATCGAATGCCGGATCGACATCGGCCTCGAGCGGGAACTCACGCAGCAGTGTCAGACAGAACGCGTCGATCGTCGAGATCGCAATTTCGCCGAGCCGCTCCTTCAGTTCGCGCCAGCGTCCCGCATCGAACTGCGACAGGCGGCTCGCCTCGCGCAACCGATCGATGATGCGCTCGCGCATCTCCGCCGCCGCCTTGCGCGTGAAGGTGATGGCCAGGATGTGGTCGGGTTCGACCCCGGCCCGCAGCAGGTTGACGTAGCGTTCGACCAGCACGCGCGTCTTGCCCGTCCCGGCCGACGCCTCGAGCACGACGTTGCGCGACGGATCGACCGCGTGTTCGCGGGCCGCCGCGTCAGATGTCTCCAACGTAGTCCCTCCGGCACACGGTCGAGAAGCTGCAGTGTTCGCAGCGGTAGACATCGTCCGGCGACGGCGGGAAGTCGCCGCGCGCGATGGCGTCGAGCGTGTCGGCCATGCGCTGCTGCGCCTTCGCCAGCGTCTCCGCACGGGCGGCGTCGTTCGAGAACAGCGGCACCACGCGCTTCGGTCCCTTGAAGGCGAGATAGACCGCTTCGCCCAGCGTCCACGCGCGTCCCTGCGCGGCGAGCTGCTGCTCGGCGCAGAGCGCGTAGATGGGCAACTGCAGCGCCTTGCCGCGATCGGGCGGCCATCCGAGCTTGTAGTCGATCAGGCGGAACGTGCCGTCCGCCAGCAGATCGACCCGATCGGCCTTGCCGCGCAACTGAATGGTCCGCGGACCGTCGGCGGTCTGAATCGTGACCGGCCCTTCGAGCCTGTGCTCGAGCAGCCGTGGCAGCAACCGGCACGGGGCGCTCGGCTTCCATGCGGAACACCGCCTCGCCCAGTCCTCCGGCAGCCGAAGAGCCGAGCAGACGCGTCCGCTCGAGCGCCGCCTCCCCTTCGGGCACGCCGTCGAGGGCGCGGTCGACCACGGCGGTGAAGCGTTCGCGGGCGAGCGGCAGCAGTCCGGCCGTGATCGCGCGGTGCCCGGCATGCCTGCCACTCCTTGAAGAACGTTTCGAACACTTCGTGCACGAACTGCCCCTGACGCCGCGGGTCCATGACCTCTTCGTCGTCGGGTTCCTCTTCGAGTCGCAGGATGTACTGCGCGTAGAACTTGAAGGGGCAGCCGATGTAGGTCTCGAGCGCGCTGACCGACCAGGTGGTCTCGGCGCGCGGACCGGTGGTGCCGTGGAACGACGGGTCGGCGGCGGGCGCGCGGGACGTTCGCAGTTCGAGCCACGCCTGCGCCCCGGGCTCGCCTGGCAAGGCCGGAGCCGTGTCGAAGGCGAGCGCCTCGTCCCGCAGCAGCGGCTCGCTCGACACCCGGCGCGGCACGGTCGAGAGGCGGACGCGCGGCACTTCGTCGAGTTGAATGGAGCGCGAGACGATCGCTTCGTCGTCCAGCAGGAACGCCGACAGCTCGACCCGCGACGTTGCCGACACCAGCAGATCGAGGAAGCGGGCGTCGGCCGCACCGCGCCGGTCCTTCTCCGACGGCCAGTTCGAGCGCCTTCAGCAGGTTCGGCGGATAGAAGATGTTGCGGCGCGGGCGGTCGGGCCACTCGCTCTCGATGAGCCCGACGATGGTGAGGTCGGCGAAGGTGCCATAGCGCGCCGCCTGGTCGTCGAGCAGCCGCACACCGGAGGCAAGACCCTCCTGCACAAACGTCTCGTCGCCAATCCACCGGCGGATGCTGGTGGCGAGATCGGCCACCGTCCAGTGCGGATTGTGATGTGCGGCGTGCGCTGACGCCATCTCGCGCAGAATCCGGCCCACGGCGGCCCTGGCGCGCCGCTCGCGCCCAACCAGCGGATGTCCATCGTCGAGCGGCAGCAGATGGGCCTCGAAGAATGCGAGGACACCGCCCAGCAGCTCGGAGGCCGGCGCGGCTGTGCGCAGGGGCCGCAGCGCCCGCACCAGGTCCACCGCCGCGACCATCGCCGCGCGAGCTGTCACGCGCGGGTCGGTGCCGCGCCGCCTGCTCTCGGGTGCATCGTTCGCCCAGTGCGCGGCGAGGGCTTCGAGCCGCTCGCTGTCGCCAAGATAGCGGGCATCGCTGAGCGACCGGTCCAGTGCGCCGATTGCCACACGGCCGACGCGCGACGCGAACACCAGGTGCGGCGACCGCAGCAGCGCAATGACCGAGTCGCGTGGAAAATCGGCTTCGAGCGCATCGAGCACGAGGTCGACCGTCGCTACCGCCGGCTCCGCGGCCAGCGGCAGCGCGTCGGCGACGACGTGAGGGATGCCCGCCGCGCCGAGCGTGTCGGCGGCGAGGTAGAGATACGGCAACGGGCGCTTGAACACCACCGCCACCGCGTCGAGCGAGGCGGGCGGCTCGGCCAGGAGCCGCCGCGTCACCGTCAGCAGTTCCTCCTCGCGATCGCGATGCGTGAACCACAGCGGCGCCGACTCGGGCGTCGGTTCAGGCACGACGAGCATCGGCCGCGCCGGCGGCTCGGCCGCAACCAGGTCGTGCGCGGTCACCTCCTCGATCCCGGGCCACCAGGTATCGAGGCGCTCGTGGAAGCCGGATGCGAGTGCGCCCTCTGTGGACACGATATCGATCGTCCCAAGGTTCGGTAGCCGGTTCAGCAGGTCGAAGTCGGCGACGAACAGCCCTGCCGGATCGGCGATCCAGTCGGGCACGGTCACGATGACGTGCGCCAGTGGCCGCGCGGCGTCATCGGCCAGCAGCCGTTCGCGCAGCCGATGCTCGTCGCAGGCATCGGTCGCCGTCGCCCGCTGCTCGTAGCCCCTGAAGGTCTGCGCGAGAAAGCGGGTCTGCCGCAGCAGGCGCTCCGCACCGCTGTCGTCGAGGTCGCCGCCACCGAGCGCTTCGGTGATGAGCTCTTCGAAGCGTCGCACCTGTTGCGACTGCCGGCGCAGCTGATCGTAGAACCGGAGCAGTTCGGCCACCAGACCGGGACGCACCGTGAACGGCAGCTCACCAACATCGCGTGCGGCGTCGAGAGCCGCCGCCTGCGCCATGGCGTCGCGCTCGAAGGCGCTGAGACGGCGTGGCGGGTCGGCCAGCCGTGCGTGGAGCGCATCGTACAGCTCATCGCGTGTGACTAGCCGGAGGCGCTCGGCGTCGGCGGCCCGGAACGCGTCCAGGGTGCGGGTCAGCGTGGTGGCGGCGCTCCGCGTCGGAATGACGACGAGTCGCGACGGGAGCCCTGTCGCCCAGGCCCCATCGTCAGCAGGCCACGGCGACGCACAGAGGGCGGCGATGACGCGTCGGAAATCGTGCAGGTCGGGCACCCGGATCAGGCGGGTGATGCGCGGAGTAATCACCGGGTCAATTGCGGCGGCCGCAGCGCGAGCTGCACCTCGGTACGGCCGCGTTCGAGCAGCATCAGCGCCCCGGCGGCTGCTGACGACGCATCCCAGGCGCGGGCCATGTTGCCGTTGATGGCGGCCTCGCGCCTGATCTGTGCGGCGCTGTCGGCGAGCTGCACCGCGCTGCCGAGCAGGTTGTGCGCATCGGACAACTCGGCTGGCGGAATGATGGCGGCGAGCGTGCGCCGGATCTGGCCCGCCCAGCGCAGGATGGAACCGAGAGCGGTGGGACCGGACCCGGTGAGCGCCTTGATGTCTTCGAGCAGCGGCACCATCCGCTGCAGACGCGTCAACGACGTGTTCATCTTCTCGCGGTAGGCGCGCAGGTCGGGTGCGCGCAGCGCCCAACTGTCACGGGCCAGCCTCAGGCGACGTGCCTCATCGAGCTGTGCTTCCACCGCGGCGGTCATCGACGCCACGGCGTCGGGCCGAAGCTCCCCGAGCCGCTCATCGTTCGCCTTGATGCTCGCGAACACGCGCTGCACACCACGCACGTCCGCGGTGGCGGCGCGCTGAGTCGCCAGCCGCAGCATGCGGGCGCCGAGCGCCTGGTACCTCCGGTCGGTCTCCACTTCGCGGGCGATCTGCGCCGTGACGGCGGCTCGCGTCGACGCCGCCCAGTCGCCCGGCAGGTTCGCGGCCTCGGCATCGATTGCGCTGGCAGCCACTGTCAACAGCGACAGGCGCTCTGCGGGAGAGGAGGTCAACTCGGCTGCGCGCAGCGTTTGTTCGATGGTCTCCCTGGCGCTGGGCGCCGGAAGAATCGGTTCTGAAGTCGGCGGCTCCGTGGCGGCGGCGACGAAGGTCAGATCGAACGTGCTGGCGCCGGCCGCGGCTTTGAGTTCGGCAATGGCTTCGTCGAGCGTGCCGAGCATCTGCTGGATCTCGTCACGTTTGAAGTTGTAGTGCGCGGCCGGCCATTCGGCCAGCCGCTTGCGCGCCTGCTCCACGATGGCGAGCCGGCGAGCCTGATCGTCGGTCTGACCGATGTCGCTCAGTGCCTGAGCGACCTCGCCGGTCAGCAGGTCGTAGTCGGCCTGTGCGCGCGTGGACAGGTAGCGTGTCGCACGCACGCTTTCGGCATAGCTGACCGTTCGCGGCCAGTCGACGCGCTCCGATGGAATGTTGATGAGTTGAAGCTGTGGCGCCGCGACAGATGACGAGGTCGGCATCGAGAAGACGACCTGATCGTCGAGCCGGGCGAGCTCGCCGTAGCTGACGAGCGATGTGCCGTCATTGAGGAAGACACGAAACAGCGGTGCGGCATCGACGACGGTGGAGAGGTCGGGACCCGGAGCCTGGCCGCCTGACGCGGGTGCCGTGGCAGCGCCGCCAGCGAACAGGCAGACGGTCACGATGCCTGCCGCCCTGTGCCATTTCATGCGACGTCCAGCGTACGGCGCGGACCCACGAGCGTCAAGCTGTGGAAAACCTGTGGATGAACCGTGCATAAGCTGTGGAACTGCGGTGGATGGAAAAAGATTTGCGAACAATTCAGGCACGTACCGCGCGGCGGCGGAATGTGGACGCGGTTTCGTACGGCGCTTCGCTTGTTTGCCTGTAGCGGCGGCGTGACAATCATCCCCGTTCCCAGCAGACAACTCGCGTCGGTCCACAAAACTGTGCATACGGCTGTTCATCGCTTTGAAGAAACCATCGGTGGCCGCACCTATCAGATAGAGGTGGTGCCCATCGACCCTCAACGCTGGCGTGCCTACATCGTCCGCGTCCCTGGGGTTCCAACGGCCCTGATGCCGTTTTATGGACCGACGCCAGACCAGGCGTGCGGCAGCCTGTGCGACTGGCTCATGCGCGCTCATGCACGGGCGGCGGTCGGCACGAAGCCGGCGCGCGCCTAGAGCATCTCAACCCGCCCTGCAAACCACGCAAGCACTGCCGTAAGATCAGGGCTGCTCATGCCCTTCGGCTTCCAGACGCTGCGCTTCATCGGTGCGGGCCTTGCGCTCGCCGCCCTTGCGCTGTTTTCGCCGATCCGCAACAACGAGGCGCAGGCGACGGCTGTCCAGCAGGGCGCGACGTCACGCACCGGTGCGCCTGCACCAGGGCTGACTCAGCCCGACTTCGCGCGCATGCTGCGCGACCAGGCCGACACCGATCGCGCCTGGCGGGTCGCCAGCGAAGGAACCATGCGGATGGAGAAGATCACCTACCGCAGTTCGAAGGGCGACCTCGAGATTCCGGCGTTCGTCTTCCAACCGTTGACGCTCAGGGGGCCGCAGCGGCATCCGGCGCTGGTGTGGGTGCATGAGGACATCCGCGGCCACCTGTACGAGCACCACATCCCCTTCATCCGCGAGGCGGTGGCGCGTGGCTACGTGGTGATTGCCCCGGAGTATCGCGGTAGCATCGGTTACGGACGGGTGTTCTACGACGCCATCGATTACGGCGGCGCCGAAGTGGATGATGTGGTGACCGCGGTGTCGGTGCTGAAGGGTCAATATCCCGCCGTCGACCCGGCCAACATCGGCATCGTCGGCTGGAGTCACGGCGGCATGATTGCGCTGCTGGCGATCTTCAGGAACCCGCTGACGTTCAAGTCGGCGGCGGCCCTGGTGCCGGTCACCAATCTGTTCCATCGGCTGGCGCGCAAGGGCATCGAGCAGCAGCGGCGGGCCATTGACCCGCAGAACCGCTTCGGCGGCTCGCCGTCCGAGCGCCCGGAGGTCTACCGCTATCGATCTCCGCTGTTTCACGTCGACGAGCTCCGGATTCCGCTGCTCGTGCACGTTGCCGACAACGACGAGGACGTGAATATCGACGAAGCGATGCAGCTGGTGGACGCGCTGCGGGCGCGGAAGCCCGACCTGGCCGACGCCAGGGTCTATCGCAATCCGCCCGGCGGGCATCTCTTCGACCGCCGGTGGTACCCCGCCACCCGGCTGCCGGAAGGGACGCCTGAGCAACGCGACTCGTGGTCGCGAGTCTGGACGTTTTTCGCGCGGACGCTGCAACCGGGCCTGTCGACGCGGTGAAAACGGCACCCCAGCGGTGCGGGCGCCACACGGCGCCACAACACGCCACAATCCGTTCGTTGCCCCGCTTGTGAGGCGGCGTCTACAATTCCGGAAACGCAGTGTTCCGTGTGCGTTCGCCTTCGACACCGGTGCCGTGACGACCCGGACCGATTCTCTGCAGGAGTTCAGGATGCCCACGAAGAAGTCGACATTCTCCGACACCGGTGTGACGACCCGCCGCCGATTCCTCGAGCAGCTCGGCCTGGTCGGTGGAACGTCGCTCGTCATGACCGCGATGAACTCCTGGAACTTGATGGCCGGCCAGGCACAGGGGCGGCCGGAGCTGACCGGCACGCCGGCAAGGAACAAGGTGATTGTGCTCGGCGCCGGGGTCTCGGGGCTGGTCACCGCCTACGAACTCGGCAAGCTCGGATATGACGTCCGGGTCGTCGAAGCGCGCGAGCGCGTCGGCGGCCTGAACTGGTCGGTCCGCAAGGGCACCGAGCACCAGGAAATCGGCGCCATCGAGAAGCAGGTCTGCAACTTCGACGAGGGCTTCTACGTGAACGTCGGCCCCTGGCGCATTCCCTACACGCACACCGGCGTGCTGAACTACTGCCGCGAAGTGGGCGTGCCGGTGGAGATCTTCGTCAACGAGGCCGAGAACTCCTACTTCTTCTACGAGGGGGCGCAGTACGGCGCGTTCTCCGGGAAGCGGCTGCGCCTGCGTGAAGTGAAGGGCGACATGCTCGGCCACATCAACGAGCTGCTGGTGAAGGCGATCGACCAGGACAAGCTCGATCAGCCGATGTTGCCCGAGGACAAGGATCGTTTCGTGAAGTTCCTCATCAGCGAGGGCTACCTCGACCCGACGACCAAGACCTACAAGGCGATCGGCGAGAATGGCCGCCAGGCCTACGACACGAATCAGCTGCTCAAGGCGGGCATCGGCAACCGGTTCCGCTCGGTGCCGCTCACCGAGGGCACGCAGGCCGCCCCGATCTTCCAGCCGATTGGCGGCATGGACCAGCTCCCCGTGGGACTGGCGCGCGCGATCGGGACCCAGAAGATTTCGCTCGGCACGGAGGTGCTGTCGGTCCGGCACGATGCGAGCGGCGTCAAGGTGGCCGTGATGAGCACCAGGAGCGGCAAGAAGAGCGAACTCACGGCCGACTTCGTAGCGGTCTGCCTGCCACTGCCGATCATCGCGAAGCTCGACATCAGCTTCTCGCCCGAGATGATGACTGCGGTGAAGAGCGTTCCGACGAGCAACAGCGCGAAGATGGGCCTGCAGATGAAGCGCCGCTGGTGGGAAGAGGACGACCAGATCTTCGGCGGTCACCTCTACTCGAACCTGCCGCTCGGCGAGTTCTCGTACCCGTCCACCGGCTACTTCTCGAAGAAGGGCATCATCCTGGGCCTCTACGCGAACGGGCCGGTCGGCACGCTGCTCGATCAGACACCGGCACAGCGCGTCGAGCACGTCATCGCGAACGCCTCGAAGGTGCATCCGCAGATGCGCACCGAGTTCGAGAATGCCTTCGGCGTGTGGTGGAAGAAGGTGAAGTACAGCGAGGGCGGCTACGCCACCGGCGCGGCGCACGCCCGCCACGACCAGTTGTCGACCATGGAAGACCGCCTGGTCATCGGCTCTGCCGCCGTCTGCCCCTACTCCGAACCTGATTGGCAGGAGGGCGCCGTCGCCGCAGGATGGCAGACGGTGAGGACGATTCACGCACGCGCGATGAAGGGCTAGGGCTTCTGAGCGGATTGCGTGACGTAGCTGCCGACCTTCAGGCCGGCCCGTAGCTGCGCACCTGAGGGTGCGCGGCTACGTACCGAAGGCGGATCCTCCCGACGCTGTTGGATAATCGCTCCATGCCATACGCCGCGATCACCGGGTGGGGCGAGGGGCTGCCGCCGGCCATCCTCACCAACGACGACCTCTCCACGTTCCTCGAAACCTCGGACGAGTGGATCACCACCCGGACGGGGATGAAGGAACGGCGCATCTCGCACGTCACCGCGGTTGAAATGGCGACGATCGCCTGCCGGCGCGCGCTCGCCTGCGCTGGCGTGGAGGCGGCCGACGTCGACCTGATCGTCTACGGCGGCTGCTCGAACGAGGAGGTCGTGCCGAACAGTGCCTCCGGCGTCCAGGTGGCACTCGGCGCGAAGCATGCCGCAGCGATGGACCTGAACACTGCGTGCACCAGCTTCATCTACGGCCTCTCCACTGCCACAGCCCTCGTCCAGAACGGCACGGTCAGCAATGCGCTGGTGATTGGCGTCGAGCTGATCTCGCGCTACATCGACTGGGGCAATCGCAACGTCGCCGTGCTCTTCGGCGACGGTGCGGCCGCGGTGTTCGTGCAGGCGACGGATAGCGCCGAAGGGGTGATTGGCAGCGTCCTCGGCTGCGATGCCGAGGCCCGCCAGGTGCTGCGAGTGCGCGGCGTCGGCTGCGGCTACGCCGGACTGGGGATCACCTTCGGCGACACGATGTGGGACTTCGACGGCCAGGCCATCTTCAAGCGGGCCGTCAAGGGCATGAGTGACGCCTGCGGCCGCGTGATGGCTCAGGCGGGCGTGACTGGCGACCAGATCGACCTCGTCATTCCGCATCAGGCGAACCTGCGCATCATCGAGTCGGTTGCCAAGTACGCCGGCGTGTCGATGGACCGGGTGATGGTGACGGTGCAGAAGTTCGGCAACATGAGCGCCGCCACCGTGCCGGTCAGCCTGGTCGAGGCGTTGAAGGACGGCCGCGTGACACCTGGCTCGCTGCTGCTCATGCCGGGCTTCGGCGGCGGACTCACCTACGGCGCACTGCTGGTGCGCTGGGGCAACCGCGTGACGCCGCTCGGCGAGTCGGCCGCAGCCTTCCCGCCGCTTCAGCACACGGCGCTCGAGATGGTGAATGCCGTACGCGCCACGCAGAAGCCGAACGGCCGATCGTCGGCAGGGCTCATGGCGCCGGTGTTCGCAGAAGCGCGGCTCGCCGCACAGCCGGCCACCTAGTCGAAGATCGGCAGCTACACCACCGGGCTGCAGCTAGGGCACCGAGTAGACGACGAGCGTGTCGGTGGCCGCGATGACGACGTGCTGCCTGCCCCCAGGCACCTGGTAGGTCATCGGGTCGGCGTTGCCGCGTTTGTCGAGCCGGTCGACCCACAGTTCACGTCCCGTCTTCGTGTCGAGGGCACGAAACCGGTTGTCGTCGGTCGACGCGATGAAGAGCAGACCGCTCGCGGTGGTGATGGCGCCGGCCAGCAATGGACGACCGGTGTTCCGCCTGCCGGGCGGCAACTGGTCGGTGACGCCGAGCGGTACCTGCCAGGTAATCTCGCCAGTTGACGCGTTCACGGCGGTCAACCTGCCCCACGGCGGCTTCTGACACGGCCAGTTCGCCGCGCCCACGCGCGCGTCGAACGTCGACCGGCCCGGCGCAATGCGCTCCCAGGGGACAATCGAGCCTTCCTTCGCGGGCGCCATCATGCCGATGGCGCCAGTGTCCTGCGTCGCCACGATAATCGAGCCGGACGCCGGGTCAAATGCCGCACCGCCCCAGTTGGCACCGCCGAGCGTGCCGGGAAACACCAGAGTCGGCTTCAGGCCCCACGGCGTGAACGGTCCTGCGTTGCCGCCACCACCGATCTGCGAGAGGAGGTCCGCACAGGCACGCGCGTGTTCGGGTGTCGTGTCGGTGGCAGTCACGAGATCGGCCGGCGAGAAGGTGGTTCGCGCCAACGCCGGCGGTTTCACCGGGATGGGCTGCGTCGGCGACGTCTGCTCGCCTGGCACCTCGCTCCTGGGCATCGGGCGCTCCTCGACGCCGAACAGTGGCTGGCCCGTTTCCCGGTTCAGGATGTAGAGATAGCCGGACTTCGTGGTGACTGCGAGGGCAGGGATGTTCCGTCCGTTGCGCGTGATGTCGAACAATACCGGTGGCGCCGGTGGATCGTGGTCCCACAGATCATGGTGAATGGTCTGGAAGTGCCAGCGGTAGGCGCCGGTCTGGAGGTCGAGCGCCACCACCGAGTTGCCGAAGAGATTAGCGCCCTTGCGGTCGCCACCATACGCGCCGGAGATGGGCGAGGCGAGCGGCACGAACAGCAGGCCGCGCTGCTCGTCGAACGTGAAGTAGAACGGCCAGGCATTGACGCCGAGACGCCCCTTCCAGCTACCGCCGTCCCAGGTGTCGCTCCCCGGTGTGCCCGGCTGTGCGACCGAGCTGAACTCCCACAGCTTCGCGCCGGTGCGTGCGTCGTAGGCGCGCGGGTTGCCCACGCCACCCCGCGTACCGGGCGGTGTGTTCGCACCGACAACGATGACGTTGCGGAAGACACCTGGCACCGAGTTGTACGGCACGCCGACGTCGACGCTCCCGCCCCCACCGAAGGCTGAGGCGGCTGCACCCGTCGCGGCGTCGAACGCCAGCAGCCGGCTGCCGGACATGAGAAACAGCCTCGGTTCAACGCCTGCCTGTCCGGGCCAGTAGCCGACACCGCGACGTGACGGTGCACCGCCGGTGATTGGCGTCTTCCAGAGTGGCCGGCCCGTGCCGGCGTCGAGCGACACGAGGCTGTCAGCGGTCGGGAGGTACATCACGCCATTCACCACAACCGGCGTCGCCTGTGAGTTGGCGCTGGTCACCGCGCCACCTTGTGCGCCAGGCGCAGGCACCGCATCAGCCTGCAGCGAATAGGTCCAGGCTTTGGTCAGCCGAACCACGTTGGCGGCATCGATGCCGATGAGCGGAGAGTGACCGGTGCCGGCCGCGTCGTGCCGATAGCTCGGCCAATCACCTTGCGGCGACGGGCGCTGCGGCTGTTGCGCGACGCCTGCCGCGACGAGGACTGCGGAAAGGGTGGCTGTCAGAACCTGCGCACGCATGGGCGACGTCTCCAGTGCGCCGAAGTATACGACCAGGGCGCCTCACTCACCTGTTCGGTGGGTTCAGGCCAGCGCCGCGTCGAGCGCCGCCAGCATCGCAGCGTTTTCGTCGGGTGTGCCGATCGTGATCCGCAGCCGGTCGTGCAGACCGGGTTTGTCGAAGAAGCGCACGAGCACGCCACGCTCCTTCATGCCTTCATAGACCGGCCTGGCATAGGCAGCTGCGGGCAGCGTCGCCAGCACGAAGTTGCCCTGGCTCGGAATGACCGAGAAACCGCGCGCTGTCAGCGCCGCCGCCACCAGCGCCCGCTGCTGCTTCACGCGCGCCCACTGCTCGCGCGCGTACTCCTGATCGCCGAGCGCCGCCGTTGCCGCCGCAATCGCGATGGCGTCGCAGTTGTAGCTGTCCTTCACCTTGGCCATCTGCTCGATGATCGACGGGTGCGCCATCGCATACCCGAAGCGCAGGCCGGCGAGGCTGTAGCCCTTGCTCAGCGTGCGCGAGATGAGCACGTTCTGGTGCTGTACCAGCAGCGGCAGGCAGCTCGCTTCGGCGAAGTCGACATACGCCTCGTCCACCAGCACGAGCGCGTCCGTCCGCGCGGCCAGCGCACTCACCTGCTCGGCTGGCACGCACGTGCCCGAGGGCGCGTTGGGGTTGGCAAAGAAGATGGCGCGAGGGTTCGTGGCGATCAGCGCGTCTGACGGCAGCGTCCAGCCGCCAGCCCACGGCACCGTGACAAACGTCACATCAGCGAGTTCAGCCAGTACGGGATAGAGCGAATAGGTCGGGTCGGGGCTGGCGAGCACGTCGCCTGGACCGCAGTAGCTGCGCAGCGCGATCTGCAGGATGTCGTCACTGCCGTTGCCCGCGAGAATCTGGTCGCGCGTCACCCCGTGCACACGGGCAGCCACGGCGCGGAAGTCGTCGGCCATCGGCTGCGGATAGCGGCGAAGCGCGTCCGCCTTGATGTTCGCAATGGCCTCGAACACCGTCGGGCTGGGCGGGTACGGATTCTCGTTGGTGTTCAGCTTGATGATCCGCTCACCCGGCTTCGGCTGCTCGCCGGGCATGTAGCCGGCCATGCGGGCGACAGTAGGACGTGGATTTGGCGACGACACCGGGTGGATGTTAGCAGTTGAGGGAGGGTGACGGCTGGAGGCTGAAGGGCAGAGATTCGCGATTGCCGATTCGCGGTGGCATAGTGAGCGCATGAATGGACGGCATCCGGACGGCGAATACTCGCGCGCCGCCAAGTGGTTTCACTGGCTCACCCTGCCACCACTGGGGCTCATCCTGCTGTCCGGGCTCACCATCCGCTTCATCACGGACGACGCGAAGATGGCGTTCTACACCGTGCACGAAAGCCTGGGTCTGCTGCTCCTCGGCCTGTCGGCCGCCCGCCTGTCGTGGCGGCTGACGCATCAGCCGCCGCCGATGGCGCCGGGGATCGCCGCGCTGGAACGGGCCGGTGCGAATGCGGTGCACACCCTGCTCTACGTGCTGCTGATCGTGCAACCGCTGCTCGGCTTCTTCACGACGAACGCCTACGGTTTTCCGCAACGCGACGCCACGGCATTCCTCGGATTCATCAACCTGCCGAAGTTCATGGACGCTGCACCCGCCCTTGCGGGCTCGCTCCACTGGGCGCACAGCATCGTCGGTTGGACGCTCGTGCCGCTCATCGCCGCGCACCTCGGCGGCGTTCTGTTACGCCATGCGGTGAAGCGGGACGGCACGCTGCTGCGCATGCTATAGGCCGCACACGTCAGGAACCGGGGCGCAGGAAGCGAGACCAGCGCCGGCCGGGGCTTCGCGTGCTGAAGCGCGCAACTGTTGAGGCGGACGCCGAGGCTCGCAGCTATTTCGAACGCGCCATCGAAACCGATCCGTCCTACGCACGCGCGTACGCGGGCCTGTCACTGTCCCACTTCAACGAGTGGAGCTGCCAGCGTGGCAGAAGTGGGATGAAACCGAACGCCTTGCGTACGACTACGCCCGTCGCGCGGCGACGCTGGACGACGGCGACCCGATGGTCCAGGTGGTGCCGGGGCGGACTCTGCTGTATCGCCGACGCTTCGACGAAGCCGCGTTTCACGTTGACAGGGCCCTGAGCCTCAACCCGAACGACACGGATGTGCTGGTTCACGGGGCGCTGTGCCGTGCGTATCTCGGCGATGGCGAGTCCGCGCTGGCGCTGGGCACCAGGGCCATGCGGCTTCATCCGGGCTTTCCGCCGTATTACGGCGCGCCGGTCGGGTAGGCCCTCTTCGTCCTCGGGCGCGACACCGAGCTGCTTGCCGCCGGAGCGCAGGCCCCGATCACGATGTTCGTCGACATTCCGGCGTTTCTTGCAGCCTCGTGCGCGTTCAGCGGTGACCCGAACGCGCGCGGTTCTATCTCGAAGGAGTTCCTGTCGCGAGCTCGGCGATCGCATCACCTACGGACGTGCCGCCCGATCCGGGCGAACCGATGCGATGGCTCCTGCACGTCAATCCGTTTCGACGAGCGCGAGGACATCGAACGCCTCGAGCAGGGTCTCCGTCTCGCGGGGCTCGAGGAGGATCCCGATGACCGTCGGCCCGAGGCCGTTGCGCGGCCGGTGCCCCAGGAGCCAGACGTGGCGCGGTTTGCACCGCGACGGGCACGGTGTGGAGCCTGGACTTCGACGGGCTCTCCGTCGAGCTCACCGACCAGAAGGGATTCAGCGATCTGGCGCGGCTGCTCGATCGACCGGGGAGTGAGGTGCATTGCCTCGAGTTGGCCGACCGGCCGGCCGAGACGTCCGGGAGCACGCCGCAGCTCGATGACCGCGCCCGCCGCGAGATCCAGGCGCGCGTCCGAGAGCTGCAGCACGAGATCGACGACGCCAACGCCGCCCACGATCTCGCCCGGGCGAGCGGGCCCGCGAGGAGCTCGATCGGATCGTCGAGCTGCTCTCGGGTGCGCTGGGGCTGGGCGGACGGTCCCGTGCACTGGGCAGTGCCGCCGAGCGGGCGCGATCCGCCGTGACGTGGCGAATCCGCAGTGCCGTCAAGAAGATCGCCAGGGTCCACCCCCGGCTCGGACGGCACCTGGAAAACGCGGTCCGCACGGGCACCTTCTGCGTCTACCAGCCCGAGCGACCCGTCGACTGGCACTTCTAGCAGCGGCCGTGTCCGGCTCCCAGCACCCGTCGACCCCGGCCGATTGGCCTTCCATCGTGAGGTGCCGCCTCACGCCCATAGGGTGACGAAGGAGACACCCAATGTGCCAAGTGGTTCAGACTACCGAGGATGCGCTGACGACGCGCGTGCTCCAATCCACGATTCATGCACTCGAGCTCTTCGGGATCTATCTCGGGACGGAACTCGGCCTCTACGAGGCGCTGAAATCCGGGCGGCGGCTCACCCCGCCTGAACTGGCCACGCCGCCGGCATCGCCCCCCGCTACGCACGCGAGTGGCTCGAGCAGCAGGCGGTCGCGGGATTCCTGCGCGTGGAATCGCCCACCCCGCCGGCGGATTCACGGCGGTATTGGCTCCCGGCCGAGCACATCAACGTCCTGGCCGCCGAGGACCATCCTGTCGCACCTTCGCCCCGATGGCGCAGATGGTCGCCGGCATCGGCGGGGCGCTCGAACGCGTCGCCGACGCCTATCGGAGTGGCGGGGGCGTGGCGTATCCACTCTTCGGCGCGGCGTTTCGCGCGGGTCAGGCCGGCATCAATCGGCCGACGTATTCGTCGGATCTGGTGACGCGCTGGATTCCCGCGCTGCCCGACCTCCACGGCGCACTGACGTCGACGCGCGATGCGTGTGGCGGACGTCGGGTGCGGCGCCGGCTGGTCCACGCTCGCGATGGCGAGAGCATTCCCGCAAGGCCGACGTCGTCGGCTTCGACGCCGACCCGGCGTCGGTGCACGACGCCCAGCGGAACGCGGCCGCGCACGGCGTCGCCGTGCGCTTCGACGTTCGCGCCGCCGACGCGGTGACCGAGGATCGGCCCGTTCGATCTCGTGCTGGTGCTGGAAGCGCTCCATGACATGGCGCGACCGGTCGAGGCGCTCCGCGCGATCAGGGACGCCCTGGCGCCTGGCGGCAGCGTGCGTCGTCGCAGACGAGAAGGTCGGCGACCACTTCCACGCGCCGGGGGACGACCTCGAGCGGCTCATGTACGGCTGGAGCATCGTGCATTGCCTGCCGGTCGCCATGGCGGAGCAGCCCTCGGCGGCGATCGGCACGGTGATTCGCGCCGGACACCATGCAGGCCCTCGCCACGGCGGCCGGACTCCCGCGGGTCGACGTCGTGCCGGTCGATGGCGGGCTTCTTCCGGTTGTATCGGTTGCGCGCGGAATGAGTGGTTCGGGGCTGCGGTGATCGCCGGCTGCCGGTATCTCGTCGAATCAGTAGAACAGGAACGGAGGAACCCATGAAGAAGTTTGTGTCGCTCTCAACGGGCGTGCGGCATCGAGTACGTGGAACAGGGCGTCAGGCCGACGGCGTGCCCGTGATCTTCCTGCACGGGGTCACCGACTCGTGGCGTTCGTTCGAGCGGGTGCTCCCGCTGTTGCCGCCGAACATCCACGCGCTTCGTGCTCTCGCAGCGCGGCCATGGCGATTCAAGCCGCCCGACGTCGGGCTATCGCTTCGCGGACATGTCGGCGGATCTCCTCGCGTTCATGGATGCGATGGGTCTGCGCACCGCGATCGATCGTGGGTCACTCGATGGGGGCCAGCGTGGCGCAACGGTTCGTCGTCGACCACCCCGACCGCGTGGCGCGCCTCGTCTTGATGGGCGCGTTCTCGACGTATCGACGATCCCGGGTCTGGCCGACTTCGTGGCCTCGTCGATCGCACCACTGACCGATCCGATCGCTCCATCGTTCGCAAGAGAGTGGCAGTTGAGCACCCTTGCGCGCCCAATGCCCGCCGATCACCTCGACGACGGTCGTCTCCGAGACCCTGAAGGTGCCGGCACGCGTCTGGCGCGAGGCGTTCGACGGATTCGTGAAGACGCCGGACTTCACCAGTGCGCTCACGAGTGTGTCTGTGCCCGTGCTGCTGATGTGGGGCGACCGCGACTCGTACGCGCTACGCGACGCACAGGACCGCCTGCTCGAAGTCATGCCGCAGGCTCGGTTCATTGCGTACGAAGGCTTCGGGCACGCGTTCCACTGGGAGGATCCGGAGCAGTTCGTCAGGGATCTCGTGCCATTCCTGACATCACCAGCCGAACGTGACGCGCCAGCTGCCGAGCACACTCCTGATTACCAGCATCTGTAGCCCTCAACCATGCCGGCGTCGAACGTGTTGGCTCATTACAGCCCAGCGCGTACCTCGACCTTTGGTCACGCCGCGTTGCTCCTGCGGAATTCTGGGTGGAGGGGAGCGTGGTCTCTCTTGGAGCTATGCTGGAGGAGAGAGAACATGCTGACGGCCCTTCCACTCTACCTGGCGTTTCTCGGCACGGCTGTCGCGCTTGTCGTGGTGGCTCTGACCGCTTACCTCATGGCGACGCCCTACCACGAGATCCGGTTGATCCGCAGCGGCAATCGGGCGGCAGCGTGCAGCTTCGGCGGAACGGCTATCGGCATGGCGATTGTGCTGTACTCCACCGCTTCGAGCACGTTTGAAGTCCTTGAACTTGCGGTGTGGGGCGGGATTGGCCTCCTCGGTCAGCTCCTGGTGTTGCTGGTGGTCTCGAGGATGGTGCCCAGGTTGAGACAGGGGATCGAGGCCGACAACGTGGCCTATGGCATCCTCCTGGGCGCTCTCTCTGTCGCCATGGGAATTTTGAACGCCGGCGCCTTGAGCGCGTGAGAGAGAAGGACCGAACGTGCGCAAATCAAAGTACGTGAGCTTGTTGTTGGCCGGCGCCACCGCGACGACGCTTGTCGCGTGCGGTCAGAATACGGGCGGAGACTGGGCCGAGAATTCGACCCTCTACGGCGATAGCACGGCGTGCGCGCGCGACATGGACAGCGCTGTCTGCAACGAGGCGTATCGGGCCGCAAAGGATGAACACGCCCAACAGGCGCCGAAGTTTGCCACCCAGGCCGAATGTGAAGCGGCGGGCTACACGCAGTGCGACACCACCGAGGTCAGAACCGCAGACGGCGGTTCTCGCAGCATGTTCATGCCGATGATGATGGGCTTCATGATGGGCCGCATGCTCGGCGGCGGCATGGGCGGCGGTTTTCCCGCGCGCCCGGTCTACGGCGACCGGAATGGCTATCTCCATGCCAACGGCCAGAACGTCGGGCGTGTCGCGCCTGGCACCACGTCGCTTGGCCAGAACGGGATCGCGATGCGCACCGTGCGCGGCGGCTTTGGCTCCAGCGCACGCTCCGGCGGGGGTTCATAACAGGTGGAGCGTGTCGCCGTTTCGCCCCGTCCCGATTGGCATGCGAAAGTCGAGGCGCTCGGGTTCGATTGGCATTCGGCGCCAGGCCCTGAAGACCCTGTCGGCCGGTATTGGGACGAAACCGCGTATTGGCGCCTGACGGTCGACGAAGTCGATCTCCTCGAAGCCGCGACCACCGAATTGCACGGGATGTGCGTGGCGGCTACGGGACAGGTAATCGCGCGAGGGCTCTTGCCAGGGTTCGGCTTCACGCCCGACGCCATTGCCCTCATCGAGGACTCCTGGCGGCGCCGGGACGACGATCAACCAACCCTCTATGGCCGGTTTGATTTCGCATTTGGCGGTGCGGGCGTCGGCGACGGCCAGCCCAAGATGCTCGAATACAACGCCGAGACGCCGACCGGCCTCTACGAAGCGGCGGTGGTGCAGTGGACCTGGCTCGAGGAACGCTTTCCTGACAGCGATCAGTTCAACTCGTTGCATGAAGGGTTGGTGGCCGCATGGGGCAAGCTGAAAGGCCGTCTCACCCGCACCAATCTTGAATCGCCACCGGTCCACTTCACCTGTCTGATGCCTCACGCCGAAGACGAAGGCACGCTCCGCTACGTGCTCGATACGGCGCTCGAGGCCGGTCTTGCGGCCAAGACCATCGCGGTCTCTGATGTCGGCTGGTCCGCGCCGGTCGAAGCCGGCAATGTGGCACGTGACGGGCATTTCGTGGACCTCGAAGACACGCCAATCACGACGCTGTTCAAGATCGTGCCGTTCGACTGGCTGTTGGCGGACGAGTTCGGCGCGCATTTGATTCGGGCAACGATGCAACGACAGCTCACGGTCATCGAGCCGGCGTGGAAGATGGTCGCTGCCAACAAGGCGATCCTTGCCGTGCTCTGGGAAATGTATCCCGGTCATCCCCATCTTTTGCCGGCCTTCATGGAGAGGGGCGCGTTCAAGCCTGGAGCGACGGTGGTCAAAAAGCCGCTCTTGGGGCGCGAGGGCGCGAACATCTCGATTATGGTTCGTCGGGAAAACGGCGCGCTCGACGCGCCGCTCGCAATAATGGGCGGCAGCTATGGCGAAGAAGGGTATGTCTATCAGGCACATGCGCCGCTCGCCGCCGCGCCCGGACCTGACGGGACGACCAATTACGCCGTGATTGGCAGCTGGGTGATCGACGGAGTCAGCCGCGGCCTCGGAATTCGGGAGGAGGCCGGCCTGATTACGCACAATCGCAGCCGGTTCGTGCCGCATCTGTTCTAGGAAGGCGCGATAAGGAGCGGACTCTAGACCGAAGCGCTACTCAGAAGTGGGGGGACGTCAGCTGAGAACCTCAGCCGCGCTCCGGGGCGTTCGGCGCGTCTACCGCCTTCGCGCGGTCGGGATAAGCCGCAGCCTGGTCCACCTCCGCGGCGACCCCGAACTCGTACTCGGGCACCCAGCGCCAGGAGCCCACCACCGTCGTGCCGCGATAGTCGCGGTAGCCGCGCGTGTCGAAGCCGTCGTGGTGCCGTGTCGCGTCCTCGGCCATGCGCGTCAAGGGCCAGCGTTCGACGGGCCGCTCGGACGGTTCGGCGACGCGGAGGCGCAGCGGCGTCTGCTGGCCCTCGGCGGCCAGCAGTCCCGAGGCAAGCAGGTGCTCGGGAAAGCGGCTGTTGGACAGCATCACACCGTCCTCGTCGAAGGCGTAGGTCTCGAACGTCGGCAACGGACCGGGCTGGCCGAGAATACGGAGGAAATCATCTTCTGCATCGAAGGCGAAGAGCAGCAGTCCGCCGGCGCCAGCCAGGACGGTCGCCCCGGCCAGAATCACGAGCCGCTCGGCGCCCCCGTCGAGCGCCAACGGCAGCGATGTGCTCCGGCCGAGGGCGTGCACGCGCCGGACGAAGGCTGACAGCGCCGCGCCTGGCTCAGGCATCAGCGGCCGGCCCCATCGGCGGCCGGCGGTCGTGATCTGCCAGCCTATCGATCGCAGCGCTCGCTGATGCTCGTCGAGCTCGACGGAGAGCCGCTGCTCCAGCGAGGCCTCGAGTGGCTCGTCGTCGCGAGCCAGCGAGACGGCGGCGTGCACGGTGTCGGTCGCGGCAATCCGCCCCACGGACTCGGCGGCACGATCCATCCAGTTGCGGAGCGCGTCGACCCGGGCTTCGACCATCGCATTCAGCAGCAGGGCGACAGTGGTCGCCTTGAGCGGCGCCTGCACGACCGGCGCGGGACCCTGATGTGAGCGCAGGAAACCCGGGCCGCCGACGACAACCGGACAATCGACTCGGCGGATGAGCCGCTCGGCGAGGCCGCGCCAGATCAGCTCCGACACCCGTCCGCGCGGCGGCTCTTCGGCGACGACCAACTCGACCGAATGGTCTCGCACGAACCCCGCGACAATGTCGGCCGGGTCGCCCATCTCCAGGCGGTGCCGGAACGGGACACCAGCGTGGGACGGCCGCAGACTCTTCAGCCAGGCCTCGGTCTCGCCGCTGGCGAGGTCGACACCCGAATGGAGCATTGCCTCGTCGCCCGGTGTCACGGCGATGACGTGGAGAAACAGCAGCACGGCGTTGGCGCGCGCGGCAAGTCGGCTGGCGAGCTCACGGGTGGCGTCGTGCAGCAGCGGGGCCGTCGTGGTCACGAGGACGACGAAGCGATCATTCACCGTGGTGTGTCCCTACCGGCCGGGCGCCCTAGTGCTGCGGTTCGAATGACGATCGGGGTGGGGGGTCGCCGTCCTTGAGGATCAAGGACTTGGAGGTTGGTGGACCTGACCGGGATCGAACCGGTGACCTCATGAATGCCATTCATGCGCGCTCCCAGCTGCGCTACAGGCCCACTCGAGTAGGAACGAACCATCAGTGTAGCACGACAGATTGCGCGGACAGAACGGCGTGATAGGTTAGGCCGACCAGTTTCCAGGGTCCGCGCCCGGACTGAGGAGGGGACCGATGAGACCTATGCTGCCCGCCCGCCTTCCGCGCATCGTTCGCACGCTTGCATGCGTCATGGTGGCCGCCGTCTGCACCGTCCCCGCTGTCGCGCAGGACGAGCCCGCTGGTGCGGGCCGTGCCGAGAAGCGCGATGGTCCGTGGTTCGGTCTGACGCTGCCACCGGCCATCGGAGAGTCGCCGGCGGTCGTCGTCGGCACGCGCATGTCGCGGCCGGTGCGTGTTCCCACTGTGACCCCGGGCGGCAACGAGCTTTCGGCGGCCGTCCTCCGCGCCGACCTCGCCACGATCGTCGGCTTCTCGCAAGAGAGCCGCAGCACGAAAGAAATCGGGTCGGGTCAGCAGTGGGGACGAATCTCCGGCTTCGGCTCGGGCGCGAAGACGATCGAGTGGGCCGCACAGCAGTTTCGCACCGCAGGGATCACCGACGTACGCGTGCAGCCCATCACCCAGGACGCGCGCTCGTCCCTCTGGCTGCCACTCTCCTGGGAGGTGAAGCTGCTCGCCGATCCGTCGTTCGGTTCCGGCACCAGCGATGTCGTCCTGCAGTCGGCCATTCCGGTGCCGCCCTCCAATCTTCCTGGCGGCACGCTCACTGCGCCGCTGGTCTTCGTCGGCTCGGCGAACCGCTCCCTCATCGAGCACATCGACGTGTCGGGGAAGATTGCCGTGCAGCTGACGGTGCCCCAGGGACACATGCTGTTCGAACGAGGTACGGTGACATCGAATGCGCAGACGCTGATGAAGCGCGGCGCCGTGGCCGTCTTCAACCTCGTGCGGTTGCCTGGCAACGAGATGGGACGCGACTTCAGCAATTGCGGCGGACCGTGCGTGAACATCGGCGGCCGCGACGGCTACTTCCTCGAGCAGCTCTTCGACCGTGCTGCGGTGGCCGGCGCCGCCGGCAAGCTTCGCGCAACGATCAACCTGACGACCAGGACGGTCACCAGCCTGAAAGCGGCCAATGCGGTGGCAGTGATCCCCGGACGTCGCAGCCGGGAAACGGTGATCATCGATGCACATGCCGATGCGTGGTTCGACGGCGCCGGCGACAACGCCGATGGCTACTCGGTGATGATTGCGCTGGCGCGGCACTTCGCGAAGCCGGCCAATCATCCTGAACGTACGCTCGTGTTCGTTGCCAGCGCCGGACACCACACGCCAGGGATCAACGGTCCGCGCGCGTTTGTCGCCGCAAACCCGGACCTCGCAAGGAATGCGGTGCTCATGTTGAACATCGAGCATGTGGCGCAGCGCAACTTCTCGGCTTCCCGCACCACGAACGCGGATGGATACCGTCAGGCAGTGGCCGACACGGGGGAAGCGCCGATCTATGCCGGCGTCGTCAATCGGGCGCCGTTCCTCGATCAGCTCTTCGAGCGGGGCGTCGAAAACTTCGGCGTCAACTTCATCTCGCAGACGTCGAACATGCAGAGTGGGGAAACCGGCGGCTTCGGCCCGCTTGGAGGTGCCGCGCTCGTCACTGTGATGCAGGCGCCGCCCTTGTATCACACGACTGGCGAGGTGGTCGACGTCATCTCGACGCCTGGGCTCGAGCGGATGGCGCGCTTTCTCGCCTACTTCGTCCGCGAGGTGTCGCTGGCGCCAACCTCAGACCTGAAACGGCCCTCGCCCGCACGGTGACGCCCTACCACCCGAGTTGCCGACGCAGTTCTGGCAGCCTCGCGTACTCGGACGGCGTATCGATGTCGATGTAGGCGCCGGGGTCGTCGACCGGAACATCGCCAGCGGTCGAGGCGTGGCCGCGTACCACGGCCTTCGCGCCGGCACGCGGGTCGCTCGCGCGAATGGGCGCGAACAGGCTGCGCGCGACGAGCACAGGGTGGCCGTGCTCACTGCCGCGCACGGCGCGCACAACGGGGGCCCCCGACTCGTCGAAGCGGCGCACCACCGCAGCGACGGTCGATGCCGCAAACAGCGGCGCATCCACCAACGTGAGCAGCATCGCTTCGACCTTGGGCAGGTCGATGGCATCGAGTCCGGCCAGCAGCGACGAGAACTGTCCCTGCTGGTAGTCGCCGTTCACGACGACCCGCACCGGCAAGCCACTCGCCTCGATTGCGGCGCGCACCTGCGGCGCAGCGTGCCCCACCACCACGACGATGTCGGCGATGCCGGCCTCAACAAATGTACGGACGATGCGGGTGACGAACGTGTCGCGCTCGTCGAACCGCAGCAATCCCTTGGGCTCGCCGCCCATGCGCGTCGACAACCCGGCAGCGAGTACAACGGCGGAGATCATCGAAGGGACATGTTAGTCGCAAGTCGCAAGTCGACAGCGCAAAGCCGAGAGCCATGACGAATGACTGGCGACTGATGGCTTGGGGCTAGACTGTCCCCATGCTCCCTGTGATTCGTTGCCAGCGCTGCGGCACCGAGATGGAGATGCGCGATCCGGCGCCGGGCATGCCGTGGACGCCGGATCAGTACTGGGTGTGTCCGGCGTGCGACCGTCACTTCTGGACGACCTACCCCTCACCGGCTGCTGAAAAGCCGAAGTCTGCCGACGGCCCGAAAGTCTGAGCTTCTCTTGACTTCCGTCGGACAACCCACCTAGACTTGCGCCGTTTCCAGCTCAACTGAATTGCTGGACATCAAAAGCCGGCCGGCATAGGTCACCAAATTCGGCGTCTTCTCGCAGGATTCCGTCGCCGGCCGCGCACCCCTGGGATGTCCCCGGGGGCGAACGGAGGGCTTCGGTTATGCCGAGCGGGACCATCGCACGACTTCTCATCGACAAGGGCTTCGGCTTCATTCGCGATGAGAGCGGCATCGAACACTTCTTCCACCGCAGTTCGGTGCGCGGTTCGGTCTTCGAGCTGCTGCGCGAAGGACAGCGCGTGGATTTCACCCCGGAGGACTCGGGCAAGGGTCCGCGCGCGGGTGATGTGCGCCTGATCGAAGGCTGACCGGAAGTCCGGCCCGGAGCGTCAAACCGGGCCGGTCACTATCGCGGCCGCCGCAGCGCCGCCAGCACGCGCTCCGCATCGGCCAGATCAGGAAACGCCGCGTCCGCTCCACTCGCCAGCAACTGCTCGACGCCGTAGCTGCCGGTCGCCACTCCCACCGAGCGCGCTCCCCCAGCCACCGCCACCGCGATATCGAGCGGCGTGTCGCCGATGACCACCACGTCGGCTGGACACACCGTCAGTCCACAGGTCTGCTTCGACGCTGGCCATCGCCGTCCAAAGCAGGCCGTTGCGATCGTGTGCGTCGTCGCCGAAACGCACCCGTCGCGAAGTAGCGCCACAGGTCGAAGTGCTCGAGCTTGATCTGGGCGCCGCGCCTGAAATTGCCGGTGAGCAGCGCAAGGTACGCGTCGTCCTGGTTCGTCAGGGTGTCGAGGAGGGAACGCACACCGGGCAAGAGTCGCTTGCCCGGTCCAGGTTGGAGGATCTCTTCGGAGAGGTACTGCACGTAGATGTCGTGCACCGCGCGGTGACGCTCCACGGTCAGTTCGAGACCATGCGCCCGGAACATCTGCGCGATGATCCAGGCGTCGGTGCGCCCAGCCATCGAGAGCGAACCGAGGCCGTTGAAGAAGCCGCACACATCGGTGAAGGCTCGAACCAGGGCGCGTGCGCCAGCTCCGCCTGTCTGGACCAGTGTGCCGTCGATATCGAAGAGGAGCAGCGTCGTCACGGCCGGAAGCCGATTTGTACCGCGGTACATCGGGCCTCCGGCCGATCGGTTCACTCCTCGCCGCGTACGTTGCTGGCCCGTGGTCCCTTCGCGCTCGGCTCCTCTTCGAAGCTGACGCGCTGTCCTTCGTTCAGGTCCTCGAAGCTGCCGTCCACCGCGCTGCGATGGAAGAACCACTCCTGTCCGCCGTCGTCCCGGATGAACCCAAACCCTCTGTCTCGAACGAGTCTCTTGATCGAACCGCCTGGCATTCGACTGTCTCCTTGGGGCACTGTGCCCCTCGACGGACAATCAATATCCATTCCGGATCAGAACGAGCCCGTGCATGGAGTGGCGGTTTACGGCTGCCGGAGCCGGCCGGTCGCGGCCTCCAGCACAACGGCAATGGTCGAGACCGCGCCGGCGAACTCAGGATCCGCGGTGATGGTGAGGGTCGGGATACCGCGCCGCTCCGCCAGATCGCGCACGTCACACGCAAACCGGATCACCCGAGGACGAGGCAGCGTGGCCGACGGATGTTCCAGCAGCAGCAGTCCCGGGTTGAACGCGAGGGCGCGACCAAGGCGCACGCGCATGCGCGACGCGGCGTCGAGGTCGCCGACACGTTGTGCCAGTGCCGACTCGGGAAGTCCGGCTTCGGTCGCAAGGGCCGCAGCCTTCGAGACGATGTCGGACGGAGGCGGGTCGAGCTCGAGCGAGAACGGGACCGCGATGTTCTGGATGACGGTCATCGGATCAATGAGTGCCGCCCGTTCGGTGACGATACCGAAGCGATCCAGCAGGGTGAGCCAGTCGTCGGTCTCGGTGATCTCCGCCGTCGTGCGTCCAAAGACCCGCACCAGACCCTCATCGGGCAAGCTGGCCCCGGTCACCAGGTTGGTGAACATTTCGGCGGCGGGCACGTCGAGCCCGAGCATCGCCACGTGTTCACCGGGCAACAGCACGAACTCTGCGAGCCGCAGCGGACGCAGCGCGCCGTAGTGCTTCGTGACGCCGGTGAGTTCCAGTACGGGTTCGGTCATGGTTGAATGGCGTCCAGTATGACCGACTCACGCGAAGCCACTCCACCCTCGCCGTTCATTGCACACTGGGCCGTCAGGCTCGCGTCGATGTTTCCGGGCGGACGCGCACTCGACGTGGCCGCCGGTCGCGGCCGTCATTCGCTGGCGCTCGCTGCGGCTGGCCTTCGCGTCGTTGCGGTCGAGTTGCAATTCGATGCGCTCGTGCAGGCTCGAGCGTCGGCTGTCAGGCACGGCCTGACACTCTCGTGCGTGTGCGCTGACTGCACACGGTTCCCACTTCCGCGACACACGTTCCACATCGTGGTGGTGACCCGTTACCTCGATCGTGCACTCTTCCCGGCGCTCGTCGACACACTCGTGCCTGGCGGCGTGCTGCTCTACGAGACGTTCACCGAGCACCAGCTGCGCTACGACCGCGGCCCGCGGTCGCGCGCTCACCTGCTCGCTCCGGGCGAGCTCAGGATGCGGCTGCGCGGGATGGACGTGCTGTTCGATGAAGAGGTGATGGCGCCGGACGCCGTCGCACGAATCGCCGCCCGCCGGCGGGCGGGCTGAAGACGGTGAGATTACTTACGGTGTGGCGGGCGCGCGGCGTCGAGCCGTTCGAAGTACGGACGTGGCAGCGAGACGCTGCCAGGCCCGCCCCCCCCATGCTCGTCGTCGGCGTGATAGTCGGAGCCGCCCGTGACGAGCAGATTCAGGGCGCCGGCCATCGCGAGGTAGCGCGCGGTGTCCGCCTGGTCGTGGTCCGAGTGGAAGGCTTCGAGCGCGTCGAGCCCGGCCGAGGCAAAGGCCGGAATCCACTCGTCGTGCTTCACCAGCACCGGATGCGCGAGCGATGCAATGCCGCCAGCCTCGTGGATCTTCCCGACGACCTCCGCCGGACTCGCACCGATGCGCGGCACGAATGCCGGGCATCCAGGTGAGAGCAGCGT
Source organism: uncultured Acidobacteriota bacterium (assembly GCA_963722395.1). GTDB lineage: Bacteria > Acidobacteriota > Vicinamibacteria > Vicinamibacterales > CAVVIG01 > CAVVIG01. The sequence goes on from CAVRLS010000005.1 coordinate 467,128, forward strand.
GTCGAACGCCTCGCCGACGCTGGCAACGTAGCCGGCTTCGACCAGGGCCCGCGCAATCCACGGCCGTCCGACGGCGCGTGTCGAATCGGCAAGCCCAGGACCGAGGATCACCTCGACGTCGAGATGGATGCCCCGCGCGTCGAGCCGCGCGAACATCTCCCTCACGCGCTCGACGCGGCGCAGCCGCTGCTCCGCCAGGAAGGTGCGCAGCGTTTCCGACTCGAGGTCGAAGAAGTAAGCGAGCACATGCACGTCGCGTTTGTCGGCAACTGCGGTGATCTCGATGCCCGGGACGAAGCGGAGGCCATGTCGCGCGCAGGCCGCGGCAGTGGCCGCGCAGCCGCTGGTAGTGTCGTGATCGGTGAGGCCGAGCGTGGTCACTCCAGCAGCGGCGGCGCGCTCCACCAGTTCGTCGGGCGAGCACTTGCCGTCCGACGCTGTGGTGTGCGTGTGCAGGTCGATCAATGGGCTGGCGACGGTGCGCTGCCGCGGCGGCCCGGACGGCTGATGCCCAGCCGCGCCTGGAGCGCGCGGTATTCCTTGATGAGCATGTCGCGATGCTCGCGTTCCTCTTCAGCGAACTCGAGGAAGATCTGCTTGCCTTCCGAGTCCTCGAAGCGGTCGCCGTACTTCTTGAAGAATTTGTGCGAATCCCGCTCGCAGCGGATGCCGATGAGCAGCGCCTGCAGGTCGTCGACTCCGCTGCGCAGCTTCTCGGCACCTTCCGCGAAGATGCCCTGCGCCGCGCCCTTGAAGAACAGGAACGTCGGCCTCGACTCGAGCGTCGGATCGGTGGCGATCAGCTCGGCGTAGCGCTTCTCGAGCGTGCTGAGGTGTTCATTCTCGTCCTCAGCCAGGTGCCTGAAGATCTCGCGGCCGCGCGGGTCGTTGGCAAGCGCGGCAGCGCGGGCATAGAACTCAAGGCCGCTGCGTTCAGTGGCGACGGCAATGCGCAACGCATCGCGCGCGAACACCGACTCGGTCGCCGCGCCGTCGAGTGTCGCCGCCTTGATGCCAGTCCGGCACTCCTCGCAAATGCCGAACACCTTGATCTCGGCTTCCACTGCCTCGAAGTTCCGAGCCGCCGCCACCTCCTCGAGGATGGCCTCGATATCGGAGCTCAGGAACTCGGAGGAGCGATGACACGAATTGCAGATGAGATGAAAGTGCCGGGGATGTCGGAGGGAAGGCTCGAAGCGCGAACGGCCCTCGCCGAAATCGACCTTGTGGGCGACTCCGGCGGTGACCATCCACTGTAGCGTGCGATAGACGGTCGCCCGGCCGATGCCAGGGTCCTCACCACGTACGAGGTCGTAGAGCTCGTCTGCAGTGACGTGTCCCTTCTGCGCCAGGAACAACTGGACGATGCGGTCGCGCTTTGAGGAACGCTTGCCGCCTGCCGGGCGGAGGCCCGAGAGATCCAAGGCGGTCTAGTCGACCGAGAATGAGGAACCGCAGCCGCAGGTCGACTTGGCGTTTGGGTTCTTGATGGTGAAGCCGCCACCGGTGATGGTGTCGACGAAGTCCACTTCCGCGCCGCCCAGGTAACGCACGCTGATCGGGTCGACCAGCAGCTTCACTCCGTTCGACTCGTAGACCTGATCGCCAGAGCCAACACCGTTCTCCTCGATCATCAGGCCGTACTGGAAGCCCGAGCATCCGCCACCCTGTACGAAGACGCGAAGGGCGCTGTTCGGCTTGTTTTCTTCAGCCAGAAGCTCGCTGATCTTGACTGCTGCGGTTTCCGAGACGTTGATCATCTGCAATTTCTCCTAGGGAACGCGCCCATTATACCATTCACGGTTCATGCCCTACGCTGTATTGCCGCCCATGACCAGGGCAACCAGGCTTGCCCTCGCAGACGCCCGCTGGGGCGCGATGCTGGCATCCAGGCCCGATCTCGCCCCAGCCATCGCCCTGCAACGTCAGCTCATCGGGCATGTGGTCTACCTGATTGGCTTATTGGAGGGTGGGCCGACTCCCCGATTGTCAATGCCCCATCGATATCTGACGACCAAGGTGCGCTCGGGGATCCCGGCACTCACCGCCGAACCGATCCAGCTGCCTGTCGCCGCCATCGCGCCGGCCATCGTCAGCCTGTCGCGGGCGCTCGCGGAGGGTGGCGGCGGTGCAGCAACGCAGGATCTGCTGCGCGCTGCGGAGGAAGGGCGACTGGACAGCGGCTCCCTGCTGGCGCTGACGCTCCGCCGTGAACAGGGAGCGCTGCGTGCCATTGCCACCAAGGCGGGGCTCGGACACGATCTGCTCTGGCTGGTCCTCGACCTCGCCGTCAGTCCGTTCGCCCATCTCCTTCTGGAAAGCCTGTTCGGGTCGCTGCCACCCGAGTCGCCGCTGCGGGCCGCACTCGACGAATGGACGCGCGGCTACTGCCCGCTGTGCGGATCGTGGCCGGCTCTGGTCGAAGACCTGGACGGCGTGAGGCGCCTGCGCTGCTCGTTCTGCGCCGCTGCCTGGGAGGTGCAGGCGCAAGCCTGCCTGTTCTGCGGCGAGTCGGGCGACAAACTCGCGACGCTCACCCCTGATGGGTCGCGCCCGCGGCGCACAGTCGACCTCTGTGGGGCGTGCCGTGGCTACTCGAAGACGGTCGAAACCGAGGCGTCGCTGCCGTTCCCGCTCGTGGCTCTCGCCGACCTCGAGTCGATGGACCTCGACCTCGCAGCGATGCAGCACGGCTGCGCCCGCCCGGCCATGAAGCAGTTCCCGAGACGATAGGCGCCCCTAGCCGCCGACCATTTCGAGCTGCCTGCCCGATTCGGCCTCGATGTCCTTGTGGAGGCTGTTGCCGTGCGCGTCCATCGTGACGATCGCCGGGAAGTCCTCCACCTGCAGGTGCCACATCGCCTCGGGCGTGCCGAACTCCAGCAGCGACACATCGTCGACCTTTTTGATGGCGCGCGCGTAGAACTGCGCTGCGCCACCGATGGCGTTCAGATAGACGCCGCCGAAATCCTTCAAGGCCGCGAGCGTCTTCGCGCCCATGCCGCCCTTGCCGATGACGGCGCGCACGCCATAGCGCTTGATGATCTCGCCCTGGTACGGCTCCTCGCGAATGCTCGTCGTCGGACCGGCGGCCGTCACCCGGTAGCCGTCGCCCTCCTTCACGACCACGGGTCCACAGTGATAAAGCACCGAGCCGTTCAGGTCGACCGGCGGCTCGTGCTTCATCAGGTGCGAGTGCACGGCGTCGCGCCCGGTGAACATGCGTCCGGAGATCAACACCACGTCGCCGACCTTCAACGCACGCACGCACGTCTTCGGTGAGCGGCGCCTGCAGCTTGACCTCACGGCCGGTGCGCACGAACCCCGACTGATCGAGCATCGGAATGATCGGATGCGACGGGTCGCGATAGAGCCAGCTGCTGATGGCGCCACTCCCGGCGTTCAGGAGCACGCCCAGCCGGCGGAACGCCCAGCAGTCGTAGGCTACCGACACAAAGAAGCTGGCCGGCAGACGGTTCAGTGCGCCGACCTTGCAGCCGATCAGCGTCACCTTGCCGCCGAAACCCATCGGGCCGATGTCGAGGCTGTTGACTGTGCGACATGATCGACGCCTCGAGTTCGGCGAGCCGCGCATCCGGGTTGATGTCGTCGAGCGTGCGGAACAACTGTTCCTTCGCGTGCAGGTAACCCGAGGTGCGGTCGCCGCCGACGCACACGCCCACGGCGCCAGGCGCGCACCCCTTGCCCTGCGCGTTCCACACCGCGTGCAGGATGCACTTGCGCACGCCTTCGAGCGAGCGATCGGCGCGCCCGAGGTGCGGCAGTTCCATCGGCAGCGCGTATTGCGCGTTTGTGTTCTCGCAGCCGCCGCCCTTCAGGATCAGCTTGATCTCGATCTCGTCCCGTTCCCACTGGTCGAAGTGGATGATCGGCGTGCCGGGCCCGAGGTTGTCGCCCGAGTTGGTGCCGGTGATGGAATCGACCGAGTTGGGGCGCAGCTTGCCGCGGCGCGTCGCTTCGGCCACCGCGTCGCGGATCTGCTGCCGCATCCAGATCTGGTTGGCGCCCACTGGCACGTGCACCTCGAAGGTCGGCATGCCGGTGTCCTGGCAGATAGCGCCCTCCTGATCGACGGCCAGGTCGATGTTCTGCGCGATGATGTTCAGTGCCTGCGCCGCACGCGTCCCCTCCGGTTCGGCCGTCACGGCGTGCTTCATCGCCGCTCGCACATCAGGCGGCAGATCGGTCGAGGTGCGGACGATCAGCTGGAGGACGCTCTCGAAGAAGGAAGGCAGCATCAGGTCAGTATAATTGGACCATGGCGTTCCGCACCGAGCGCGACCCGCTGGGGGAGCTGAATGTCCCCACCTCCGCCTACTACGGCGTGCAGACCGCCCGCGCAGTCGACAACTTCCCGATCAGCGGCTTGCGCGCGCCGTCGGATCTCGTCACCGCAACGGTGCTGGTCAAGAAGGCCGCGGCCGAAGCGAACCGCGATCTCTTGCGGCTCGATGCGACCATCGCCGCCGCCATCATCACCGCCGCCGACGAGATCCTCGGCGGCAGCCTGCGCGATCAGTTCGTCGTCGACGTCTATCAGGCGGGCGCCGGCACGTCGCACAACATGAACACGAACGAGGTGCTCGCCAACCGGGCTGCTGAGCACCTCGGCTTCCCGCGGGGCGTGTACGACCACGTGCATCCGAACGATCACGTGAACATGGGCCAGTCGACGAACGACGTTTTTCCCGACTGCCACCCGCCTGGCATTGCTGCTTGGCTACGGTCCGCTGCTGCGCGAGGCGCGCGCGCTGGTCGAGAGCATGGCCGCGAAAGCCGACGAGTTTCGCGACGTGATGAAAACCGGCCGCACCCACCTCCAGGACGCTGTGCCCCTCACCTTCGGGCAGGAGTTCGGCGGCTACGCCTCATGCCTGCGCCGCGGCACCGACGATGTGGCAGCGGCGGGCGAGCAGTTGCGGGAACTGAACATCGGCGCCACCGCCGTCGGCACAGGACTCAACGCCGGGGACGAGTACCGCGTCGCAGTGGTCGGTCATCTCGAGCGGTACACAGGACTGCCGGTCAAGCCGGCAGGAAACCTCTTCCGCGTCACGCAGAGCATGGGCGACGTGCTCGCCTATTCGGGTGCGATGCGCCGGCTGGCGGTGGAGCTCGGAAAGATCGCGAACGACCTGCGGCTGCTCAGCATGGGACCACGCGCGGGGCTCTCGGAGATAGTGCTCCCGGCAGTCCAGCCGGGCTCCTCCATCATGCCTGGCAAGGTAAATCCCTCCATTCCAGAGATGGTCAACCAGGTCTGCTTCCAGGTCATGGGATGCGACCAGACGATTGCACTGGCGTGTGAAGCCGGCCAGCTCGAACTGAACGTGATGATGCCGGTGATCGCCTGGAACGCGCTGCACGCGTCCACCATCCTCCGCAACGCGATCCAGGTGTTCCGCACGCGCTGTGTCGACGGATTGACGGTGGATGGCGACCGCGCGCGGCAACTGCTGGACCGCAGCACGGCGGTGGCGACCGCCCTCAACCCGTATCTCGGCTACGCTGCTACGGCAGATGTGGCCAAGACCGCAGTGAAGACCGGGCGCAGCATCCGGGACATCGTGCTCGAGCGCGGACTGCTCGATCGCGCGACGCTCGATCGCGTGCTGTCTGTCGAGTCGATGACTCGTGGAGGGATTGTGGGACAGGACGGCGAGGGGCAGGACGGGAAATGAGGCGCGCCACCCTCGCATGCGCAGTACTCGTTGCGGCCGCACTCGCGATGAGCGGCGAGGCGACATCGGCGCAGTCGTCGACCCAGGCGCCGGCGCGCCAGCGACGCCTGTTCCCGCCGCAAGATCTTGGTCTGCTCTCGGCCCCCGATCGCGACGACTGGAACAAGCCCGATCTGATCATGGACGCCCTCGGCGTCGCCGATGGCGCCACCGTGGCCGACCTCGGCGCGGGCGGCGGCTGGTTCACGATCAGGCTGGCGCGGCGCGTGGGCCCGAATGGCCTGGTGTACGCACAAGACATCCAGCCGCAGATGATCGAGGCGATCAACCGCCGCGTGCAGCAGGAGGCGCTCACCAACGTGCGCACGGTGCTCGGTACACCGTCCGACGCGCGGCTACCCGGCAACCTGGACGCGGTGCTGATCGTCGATGCCTATCGCGAGATGGACGAGCCGTCCCGGCCGCAGGTTATCCAGGACCTGCTGCGTAGTGTGAGCCGCGCCTTGAAGCCGCAGGGCCGAGTCGGCATCGTCGACTTCCTGCCGGGCGGCGGCGGCCCGGGCCCGGCTGAGGACGACCGCGTGAAGCCCGAGGAGATCGTCGCAGTCGTCGAAGCCGCGGGCTTCCGCCTGCAATCGCAAGAGGCGGTGCCGCCATTCCAGTACCTGCTGGTGTTCGGCAGGTCCACCCCGCCTTCTGCTCGTCGGTAAGACTGACACCGCCATGCCCCGCACGATCAAGACGGCGATGACCATCGCTGGCAGCGACTCCGGCGGCGGAGCTGGCATCCAGGCCGACCTCAAGACATTCGCCGCGCACGGCGTGTTCGGCACCTGTGCCATCACCGCTATCACCGCGCAGAACACCGTGGGGGTGGCGGCCGCCCAGGCGCTGTCGGCCGAGCTCGTCATCGCACAGATCGAGGCGGTGGCCGCGGACATCCACGTGCATGCGACGAAGACCGGCATGCTCGCGACCGCTGCGATTGTCGAGGCCGTTGCCGCTACCATCGCCGAGCTCGAGTTGCCGCTCGTGGTTGTAGATCCAGTCATGCTGGCCAAAAGCGGCGATGCGCTGCTCGACGCGGACGCCGTCACCGCGCTGCGCACGGAACTGCTCCCGCGTGCGCTGGTCGTCACCCCGAACATTCCCGAGGCTGAAGTGCTGAGCGGCATCACGATCCGCTCACGCCAGGATGCACGCGAGGCGGCGAAGCGCATCCACCATTTCGGAGCGTCAGCCGTGGTGGTGAAGGGCGGTCACGCCGAAGGGCCCGAGCTGGTGGATCTGCTCTTCGACGGCCGCGACTTCCACGAGTTCAGGACCCGGCGCATCGACACGAAGAACACGCACGGCACCGGGTGCACGTTCGCGTCAGCGGTGGCGGCCAGGCTGGCGCTCGGCGAGCCGCTGGTGCACGCGGTGGCCGGCGCGCAGACTTTCGTGGCCGGCGCCATCCAGCACGCATTAGCCATCGGGCACGGCCATGGCCCGCTCGACCACTTCTGGAACCTGCGCTAGGCGTGTCGACGGCTCGCCGCCGACGCCGGCACTGGGCCTGACGGATATACTTAACAGGTGGGTACTCCCCTGCTGGCCATCGGTCCGGAACCGCTTGCGCTCGAGCCGCTCATCGCGGCAGTGACCGATCGTGCAGAGTCGACCGGGTCGGACGGGGCCGTGGTCACGTTCCTCGGCCTGGTGCGCAACCACAACGTCGGCCGGAAGGTGCACTACCTCGATTACGAGGCCTACGAGCCGCTGGCGCTGCGGTCGTTCGAACGGATCAACACGGAGGTCGAGACGCGCTGGCCCGACGTCAAGCTGGCGCTTCACCACCGCATCGGGCGGATCGAGATTGGTGGCGCCAGTGTGGCCATCGCGGCGGCCTCGCCGCACCGCGGTCATGCATTTTCGGCGTGCCGCTATGCGATCGAGCGCATCAAGCAGATTGCCCCAATCTGGAAGCGCGAATACTTCGAGGGCGGGGACGTGTGGATCGAGGGCGCGACGGCCGATCCCGATGATGCAACGGCACTGGCCGAGGCGGAGCGGATCGCGTGCGTGTAACCGTCAGGCTGTTCGCACGCCTGCGCGATATTGCCGGCGCCGCGGAGCTGACGCGCGACGTCGCCCCGGGCGCGACGGTGCGCACCGTGTGGCAGGCGCTGGCGGCTGAGTTTCCCGAGATGACCTCCTACGAACGGTCGATCTCGACGGCGGTGAACGCCGAGTACGCCCTGCGCACGCAGGTGCTGTCCGACGGTGACGAGGTGGCGTTCCTGCCCCCTGTGTCCGGTGGATCAGACGTTTGAGAGCGGGCCGGGCCCGTAGAGCTGTATGTTCGACAAACTTGAAGCGACGGAACACCAGTACGAAGAGCTGACGCATCGCCTCGGCTCGGCGGAGCTTCAGAGCGATCCGTCCGAGTACCGGAAGCAGGCGAAGACCCTTTCCGAAATCGAGGAGACGGTCGAGCGGTTCCGCGAGTACAAGTCGCTGCTGCGCGATATCGACGGGGCGGAGGAAATGGCGGCTGGCGGCGACGCCGACATGAAGGAGATGGCGCAGGACGAGTTGAAGTCGCTGCTCGGCCGTAAGGACCAGCTGATTGCGCAGTTGAAGCTCCTCCTCATTCCGAAGGATCCCAACGACGCCAAGAACGTTGTGCTCGAAATCCGCGCCGGCACCGGCGGCGACGAAGCCGCGCTGTTCGCCGGCGAACTCTTCCGCATGTACGCGAAGTACGCCGAGCGCCAGGGCTGGAAGCTCGAGATGATGTCGAGCAGCGAGTCGGGTGTCGGTGGCCTCAAGGAAGCGATTGCCACCATCGAGGGCCGAGGCGTCTACAGCAAGCTGAAGTACGAGAGCGGTGTTCATCGCGTGCAGCGTGTGCCGGCTACGGAAGCCAGTGGCCGCATCCACACGTCGACCGCGACGGTGGCGGTGCTGCCCGAAGCCGAAGATGTCGATGTCCAAATCCTCGACAAGGACCTTCGCATCGACACCTTCTGTTCGAGCGGGCCGGGTGGCCAGAGCGTCAACACGACCTACTCGGCGGTCCGCATCACTCACCTCCCCACCAACACCGTCGTCTCGCAGCAGGACGAGAAGTCGCAGATCAAGAACCGCGCGAAGGCGATGAAGGTGCTGCGCGCCCGTCTCTACGAGATGGAGATGCGCAAGCAGCAGGACGCCATCGCGAAGGATCGCAAGAGCCAGGTGGGCACCGGCGAGCGCTCGGAGAAGATCCGCACCTACAACTTCCCGCAGAGCCGCATCACCGATCACCGGATCAACTTCACGACGCACCAGCTCGTCAACGTGCTGAACGGCGACCTCGAGGAACTGCTCGACGAGGTCATCACCCACTACCAGTCGGAGAAACTCAAGGACGCCACTGCAGTTTCGTAACACTGCTCTGGCGAGGCGGCGCGGATCAGGCCGGTGACGGACATCAACGCACTCATCGCGGGCGCACGCCGCCGCTTCCGGGCCGCCGGCATCGAGCGGGACGAAGCGGCACTCGACGCGCGCCTTCTCGCCCAACACCTGCTCGGGTGGGATGCCGCGCGTCTGATGACCCACGGCGATGAAGCGGCGCCCGTCGACTTCGCGCGCGACTACGAGGCGCTGGTGGCGCGCCGGGTCTTCCGGGAGCCGCTGGCTTATATCACCGGCTCACGCGAGTTCTGGAACCTCGATATCGAGGTGACACCCGCGGTGCTGATCCCGCGCCCCGAAACCGAACTGCTGATCGAGATCGCGCTCGAACACTTCGACCATCTGCAGCCGATTCGCATCCTCGACGTCTGCACTGGCAGCGGCTGCGTCGCCGTCGGACTCGGCCGCGAGTTCCCGAAAGCCGCCTTCGTCGCGAGCGACATCTCGCAGGACGCGCTCGACGTCGCCCGGCGCAACCTGACTCGTTACGGCATCTCGGTCCGCACACAGTGCATCCGGGCTGACCTTCTCGACGGCATCGACGGCCCGTTCGACCTGATCGTGTCGAACCCGCCGTACGTGCCGACGCTCGACGCACCCCGCCTGCAGCCGGAAGTGCGGGAGTTCGAGCCGCCGACGGCGCTGTTCGCTGGCGAGGACGGCCTGCAGGTCGTCAGGCGTCTTGTCGGGCAGGCTGCGGCAGCACTGCCTCCCGACGGCATCTTTGTCTTCGAGTTCGGTGCCGGACAGGACGAAGCGGTCGAGGCGCTGATCGAGGCGGCACCTTCGTTGACACTGCTCGATGTCAAGCGCGACCTGCAGGACATCCCCCGCGCCGCCGTCGCCCAGAAGACCAGCCTCGCCTGAGCGGGGCGTCCCAGCTCCCGCGCGGCTTCGTCAGCCCGGAGGCCACGCGAGGCTCCGGCCACCGATCAGGTGCAGGTGGATATGGAAGACCGTCTGGCCGGCATCGCGGTTGGTGTTGAACACCGTGCGATAGCCCGCCGCATCGATGCCCCGTTCCTTCGCAATCGCCGCCGCGCGCCGCACCAGCTCACCAACGATGGCGTCGTGCCCATGCGCGAGATCGTTCAGGGTCGCGACATGCTGTTTCGGGATGACAAGCACGTGGGTGGACGCCTGGGGATTGATGTCGTTGAAGGCCAGCACCCGGTCGTCTTCGTAGACGATCGACGCCGGAATCTCGCGGCTGATGATCTTGCAGAACAGGCAGGACATGCCGACAGTCTAGAGCAGGCCGGTCAGTTCATGCAGCGACCGCATGGTCGGCACACCAAGTTCGGCCAACTCGGCCTCGCGCGGATGGGCCCGCTCGCTCCGGTGCAGCAGCGTGGCCCGCATGCCGAGACGCAGCGCACCCGCGATGTCGTGGGCCACACTGTCGCCCACCATCATCGCCGCTCCGGGTGGCACGTCCATCAGCTCGAGCGCCGCCCTGAAGATGCTGGGGTGCGGCTTCATCATGCCGTGATCAGACGATGAGACGGTGGCAGAGATGAGCCCCTGCAACTCGAAGTGGGTCTGGAACGACGCAAGGCAGCGGTGGGAGTTCGACACCAGGCCGATGCGCAGTCCGGCTGCGGCCAGTGCCTTTAGCACTTCAGGCACATCGTCGTAGAGCTCGAAGTGCTGGCAGGCCGCCCACTCACGGTAGATCTCGCGGGCGCAGGCATCGAGCGCATCGATGTTTCCGCTGGCGCCCATCTGCTCGAGGATGTGCCGCGTATAACGGATGTGGATCTCGTCCTCGTAAACCGTGTCTTCGGGCAGATCGAGCAGCCACGCCGAGCTGGCGACGGCAGTGTCGAACCGCGCCGAATCGACGTCGATGCCGTGCCGTGCGCTGAAGGCATGGTAGCCCGGCCCCTGGAATGTCGGCCCCGGGTAGATCAGCGTGAAGTCGACGTCGAAAAGGACAGCTCTGGTCACAGCTGGCAGGACCCGGTCACCACCACTGTGGCGCTCGTCGGGTCGAGCGCCGCGGCGGCAGCGTTCACCTCGCCGATGGGAGCTTCTGAAGGGCTGGTCATCCATTCATTATAAAATCGCCGGATACCCATGCCTGAATGGAAAGACACCGTCAATCTGCCGCGGACCGACTTCCCGATGAAGGCGAACCTGCCGACGAGCGAGCCGGACACACTCGCCCGCTGGGCCGCCATGGACCTGTACGGGAAGATTCGTGAGCGCCGCCGCGGCGCGCCGAAGTTCATCCTGCACGACGGTCCGCCCTACACCAGCGGCAACATTCACATCGGGACGGCGCTCAACAAGATTCTGAAGGACTTCGTGGTGAAGTCGCGCTCGATGGAGGGGTTCGACGCGCCCTTCGTCGTCGGCTACGACTGCCACGGACTGCCGATCGAGTTGAAGGTCGATCGCGAGCTCGGGTCGAAGAAGCGCGAGATGTCGACGGCCGACTTCTGCCGCGCCTGTCGCGCCTTTGCAGAGCGCTTCATCGGCACGATGACGGCGCAGTTCCAGCGCCTTGGCGTGCTCGGCACCTGGGACGATCCGTACGTGACGATGGACTTCCGCTATCAGGCGGCCATCGCGCGCGCGTTCGGGCGATTCGTCGGACAGGGGCTCGTCTACAAGGGCAAGAAGCCGGTGCACTGGTGCATCCACTGCCGCACGGCGCTCGCAGAGGCCGAGGTCGAATACGAGGATCACACGTCGCCGTCGATCTACGTCGAGTTCCCGCTGCCGACCGAACACGCCGGCGAACTGGTCGCGCGGGTGCCTGCACTCGCCGGGCGCCAGGTGTCAGTCCTCATCTGGACGACGACACCATGGACGATTCCCTCGAACCTGGCGGTCGCCTTTCATCCCGAGCTGGACTACGTCGCCTACGAGGTGAACGGACGGTCGGTGATCGTCGCGGAAGGACTGGCCGCAACTGTCGCGTCGGAGTCCGGCGGTGGCCCTCGACACCCCGGTAGCCCGAATGAAGGGTGACGTGTTCGACCGCATCCGCTTCCGTCACCCGCTGTACGAACGCGACTCGCTCGGGGTGCTGGCCGACTACGTCACGCTAGACGCGGGCACCGGCGTGGTCCACACCGCTCCGGGACACGGGGCGGACGACTTCCGCACGGGCCAGAAGTACGGTCTCGAGGTCTACGCGCCGGTCGGGCCGGCCGGACACTTCCTCGACACGGTGGAACTCTTCGGCGGCATGCGCGTGTTCGACGCAAACCCGAAGGTGGAAGAGGCGCTGAAGGAGCGCGGCCGGTTGTGGCATCGCAAGTCGTTCGCGCACAGCTATCCGCACTGCTGGCGCTGCCACAACCCGGTCATCTTCCTGGCGACCGCGCAGTGGTTCATCGGCATGGACGACGCGAAGCTGAAGCAGGGCGACGGCACGTGGCACGCTCCGGCAGGCGGCGCTCGACACCGTCGACAACAAGGTGAGGTGGATTCCCGGCTGGGGCCACGACCGCATCTACAACATGCTCGCGAACCGGCCCGACTGGTGCGTGTCGCGCCAGCGCGCCTGGGGTGTGCCGATTCCGGCCCTCGACTGCACGAAGTGCGGCGAGGCGGTCATCTCGCAGGCGATCGTCGAGAAGGCGGCCGCAGTGTTCGAGCAGTACGGCGCCGACGCCTGGTACGAGCGGCCGACCGACGGAGTTCGTGCCGGAGGGCTTGACCTGTCCGGCCTGCGGCAATGCCAGCTTCGAGCGCGAGATGAACATCCTCGACGTCTGGTTCGATTCGGGGTCGAGCCATGAGGCGGTGCTGTCGGTGAGACCCGAGCTGACCTGGCCGGCGGACATCTACCTCGAAGGCAGCGACCAGCACCGCGGCTGGTTCCAGAGCTCGCTGCTCGTCGGGCTGGGCACGCGCGGCCGCGCACCGTTCGGCGAGGTGCTGACGCACGGCTTCATCGTGGCGGAAGACGGCCGCAAGATGTCGAAGTCGCTCGGCAACTCGGTCGAGCCGCAGGACATCATCAAGCAGAGCGGCGCCGACATCCTTCGCCTCTGGGTGTCGATGAGCGACTACACCCAGGAGATCCGCATCGGCAAGGAAGTGCTGGCCCGCGCGGTCGAGGCCTACCGCAAGATCCGCAACACCCTCCGCTATCTGGTGGCGAACCTGTACGACTTCCATCCCGACGTCGACCTCGTGGAGGTGGCGGCGATGGAGGAGGTGGACCGCTACATCCTCGCGCGCTACGCCGAGGTGGCGCTGAAGATCCGCAGGGCGTACAGCAACTACGAATACGGCACGATCTTCCAGGCCGTGAATGCGTTCGTCACGGTCGACCTGAGCGCGTTCTACGCCGACGTGTCGAAGGACCGGCTCTACACGTTCCATGCGAACTCGCCGCGAGCGCCGCTCGGCCCAGACGGCCCTGTACCTGATGGCCGACGGCCTCGGCCGCCTGCTGGCGCCGATCCTGTCGTTTACCGCCGACGAGCTGTGGCGATATCTGCCCGTCGCGGTACCTGGACTCGGTGCACATGGCGCTGTTCCCGGAACTCGGGGAACTCGAGGCGATGCTCGACTCCGAACTGCTGCAGCGGTGGCAGCACCTGGCGACGCTGCGCGAGCGCGTGCTGGCTGATATCGAGCCGCTCCGCAAGGACAAGCAGATCGGCAGTTCGCTGCAGGCGCGCGTCGTGCTGACCGCGAACGAGAAGGAGCTCGCGTTTCTCGAAAGCTACGCTGCCCAGTTGCCGATGCTGTTCATCGTGTCGGAAGTGGTGCTGCGAGCGGCGCCGACCGACTCCGAGGCGCACACCGAGGCGGGCCCGGCCATCACCATCGAGCGCGCAGGCGGCCTGAAGTGCGAACGCTGCTGGCGTTACGTGCCGATCCTCTCGAGCGCACCGGGCACCGAAGGGCTGTGCGAACGGTGCCTGGTTGCCACGGCTGGAACCAATGGCTGAGCCTGGCATGGTCCACCCAATCGGACGACTGCGCGGTCTGGAGGTTTGGGTGCCGCTCGTCGTGGTGGCGCTCGATCAGCTGACGAAGTGGCTGGTGCGGGTGCGGGTGCCGTTGCACGACAGCGTGAACGGTGATTCCCGAACCTCCTCGACATCACGCACGTGCGCAATACCGGTGCGGCGTTCGGGTTCCTCAACGGCGTCGACTTTCCGGGCAAGACACTGCTGATCGCAGTCGTCGCGATGGCGGCACTCATCGGCGTGGCCCTCTACTCCGGCACCTTGTCGCAATCAGCAACTGCTGCCGAGGCTCGGGATGGCGTTGATCATCGGCGGCGCGGCCGGCAACCTCATCGACCGGTTCTTCATCGGCTCGGTCGTCGATTTCGTGGACGCCTACTGGGGGACGTTCCACTTCTGGGCCTTCAACGTCGCCGACTCGGCGATTACGGTCGGCGTGACGCTCATGATTCTCGATATGATCGGGACAGGTTCGCATGCATCCAAGTCCTGCTTGATCTCGGCCCGGCCACCATCTACACCTACGGCGTCCTGCTGGCAGCCGCGTACCTGCTCGGGCTGAAGCTCGCGATGGTGCGCGCAAAGGCACGCGGGCTGGACGAGGCGCGGGTGCTCGACCTCGGCATCTACATCATCATCAGCGCGCTCATCGGCGCCAAACTGCTGCTGGTCGTCACCGACTTCCGAACCTTCCTCAGCGACCCGCTCGGAACTGATGACCCTCGCTCGGTCGGGTGGGGTGTTCTACGGCGGCCTGATCCTGGCCGTCTCGTGGCCCTCTGGTACATCCGGAAGATCGGCCTGCCGCTGTGGACCACCTGCGATGTCTTCGCACCCGGTATCGCGCTCGGGCACGTGGTCGGCCGCATGGGCTGCTTCTTCGCCGGCTGCTGCTGGGGCCGCGAGACGGATGTGCCATGGGCGATTACGTTCACCGACCCGTATGCGGCCGCAAACGTCGGCACGCCGCTGAACGTGCCGCTGCATCCGACGCAACTCTACGAAGCTGGCGCCGAAGGACTAATCCTGCTCCTGCTGCTGTCGACGGAGAAGAAGGGCACCAGGTATCCGGGCCGGACGTTCTGGCTCTACATGCTGCTCTACGCGATCTCGCGCTTCATCATCGAGTTCTATCGCAACGATCCTCGTGGAGCGGTCCTGATGTTCTCGACTTCGCAATTCATTTCGATCGTGCTCGCGCCGCTCGCGCTGGTCATGCTCGTGGTGCTCGGCCGGCAGGGCGCGCCCGCACCAGAACGCGCCCGGAAGGCAGCCTGATATCTCTCTCCTGATTCCCGTCACCGACGAGCACGACGGTCTTCGCCTGGACCACTTCCTCGTCTCCGTCGTCTCCGGCCAGTCGCGTTCGCACCTGCAGAAGCTGATTGAGGAAGGGCACGTCACCGTGGACGGCCGCCTAGCCAAGGCGAACCTGCGCCTGAAAGTCGGCGCGACGGTCGACATCGACATTCCTGAGCCGAAGGATCCGGTCCCCGCTGCTGAGAACATCGACCTGCCGATCGTCTACGAGGACCCTGACCTCGTGGTCGTCAACAAGCCGCCGGGTATGGTGGTGCATCCAGCGGCCGGACATGATTCCGGCACGCTGGTGAATGCGCTGCTGCATCACGTCGACGATCTGAGTGGGATTGGCGGCGAGAAGCGGCCCGGCATCGTGCATCGGCTCGACCGCGGCACGTCCGGGTTGATGGTGGTGGCCAAGCACGATGCGGCGCATCAGGAGCTCGCGCGGCAGTTCCACGATCGCGAGGTCTCGAAGGAGTACCTCGCGCTGGTCTGGGGAGTGGTCGTCGCCGGCAAGCGCATCGAGGAGCCGATTGGCCGCGATCCGAACAACCGCTTGAAGATGACGAACCGCGCACGCCGGAGCCGCGAGGCGGTGACGCGGATCGTCCGCGTCTTCCAGGTGAACCCGGCGCTGGCGCTCGCACAGATCGCCATTCACACCGGACGCACCCACCAGATCCGTGTGCACCTCAGCTCGATCGGTCATCCGGTCGTCGGCGACGCGCTGTACGGCGGTGTCCGCCGGAGACTGCCGTTCGACATTCGTGCGGTATCGCGGCTCGACCGTCCGTTCCTGCATGCTGCGAAGCTGGCCTTCAAGCATCCCGGTGATGGACGACGGATGGAGTTCGAGAGCGAACTGCCGCCCGACCTGAAGAGCATCCTGGACGAGCTGATCGAGAAGTCGGGCCAGGAAGTCGAGCAGGGGTGAAGGCGCGTCGCGCGCGCGAGGAGTCGTATGCCGATCGTGTTCAAGGGACGCGTCTTCGCGGTTGAAGTCGAGCGGCGCCGGTTCCCCAATGGTCAGGAACATGAAGTGGCCATCGTGCGCCACAATCCGTCGGTTGTGCTGATTCCCATCCTGGATGATGGCAGCGTCATCCTGATCCGTCAGTACCGACCGAGCCTCGATCGCACGATCTGGGAGCTCCCGGCAGGACGCGTCGACGACGGGGAACAACCCGACGCGGCGGCCGCACGCGAGTGCGAAGAGGAGATCGGCCTCGTTCCCGATACGATTGTGCGCATCCGCGGACTCTATCCGACACCTGGCTTCTGCGATGAAGAGCTGATCTTCTACAGGGTGTCGAACCTGCGTCCTCCGCCGTTGGGCTCGCCGCACAAGCCGGACGAGGACGAAGACATCGAGACGATGACCGTCACGCTCGACGAAGCGCGACGCATGGTCGAACGTGGCGAGATTGTCGACCTCAAGACAGCCTACGGCCTCTGGCTGGCCTGAGTACGGATGAGGCAGCACCGGAGCGCCTGACACAGGAGGCGACACACCTCCATCGCCAGACGCCACGGACGCAGTCGAAGGCTAGGCGGGTGGCCGAACCGGTCCGCTGGAGCGGGTCACTTTTCGTGCCGGCCGCACGACGTCTGTGGACACCGGCTGCAGCGCGAGCGCGAGCACCTCGTCGATGGTCGAGACGAGGTGGACCACGAGGTTCTGCTGGAGTTCGGGCGTCAGGTCCTCGTTGACGTTCTTCTCGTTCTGGTGCGGCAGGATCACTTCGTTGATGCCCAGCCGCCGTGCGGCGAGCACCTTCTCCTTGATGCCGCCGACCGGCAGCACCCGGCCCGACAGCGTGATCTCACCGGTCATTGCCACATCACCGCGGACCGGCCGGCCCGTCAACTCCGACGCCATGGCAGCCACCATCGTGACACCGGCCGATGGACCATCCTTCGGGATCGCCCCCGCCGGCACGTGGACGTGAAGCTCCGCAGTCTTGAAGAAGTCGGGATCGATACCATGCTCGCGGGCGTGCGTCCTCAGCCATGACAATGCGGCGCGTGCGGATTCCTTCATGACGTCGCCGAGTTGACCGGTCAGGGTAAGCGTGCCGCTGCCCGCCATGCGCGATGCCTCGATGAACAGCACTTCACCGCCAACCGGTGTCCACGCAAGTCCGATGGCTACACCGGGATCCTTGGTGCGCTGCTCCATCGCCTCGTCCAGGAATCGGGGGGCGCCGAGCATCTCGATGACCACGGCCGGATTAACTTCAATCGGGTCCTCGTGGCCTTCGGCGCGCCGGCGCGCCGCTTTCCGGCACAACGCGCCGATTTCGCGTTCGAGGTTGCGCACACCAGCTTCCCGCGTGTAGCCACGGATCACCTGCCGCAGGGCGTCGGCGGTGAACTGGATGAACTCGGGCGTCAGGCCGTGGTTCGTCACCTGCTTCGAGACGAGGTGATCCTGAGCGATCTTGAGCTTCTCTTCCTCGGTGTAGCCGGCGATCTCGAGCACTTCCATTCGATCCCGCAGGGCCGGCGGAATTGGATCGAGCACGTTGGCGGTCGTGATGAACAGCACTTCCGACAGGTCGAAAGGCACGTCCAGATAGTGGTCGCGGAAGGTGCTGTTCTGTTCGGGGTCCAACACCTCGAGCAGCGCCGACGACGGGTCGCCCCGGAAGTCGGAGCCGAGCTTGTCGATCTCGTCAAGGATGAAGACGGGGTTCTTCGACTCGGCGCGGCGAAGGCCCTGAATGACCTGGCCGGGCAGCGCCCCGATGTAGGTGCGGCGGTGACCACGGATCTCGGCCTCGTCGCGCATGCCGCCGAGCGATACGCGCACGAACTTGCGTCCGAGCGACTCCGCGATCGAACGTGCAAGCGAGGTCTTGCCTACGCCGGGAGGACCGACAAAGCACAGGATCGGCCCCTTGACCGCCGGGTTGAGCTTTCGGACCGCGAGGTACTCGAGGATGCGGTCCTTTGCCTTCTCGAGGCCCGAATGGTCGGCGTCGAGCACCGACTTCGTCTTCGGCAGGTCGATGACCTCCTCGGTGCGGCGCATCCACGGCAGCGACACGAGCCAGTCGACATACGTGCGTGACACCGTGTACTCGGCGGCAGCAGGCGGCATCTTCGACAGGCGATCGAGTTCGCGGAGCGCCTCCTTCTTCACGGCCTCCGGCATTCCCGCCGCCTCGATTTTCTCGGCGAGCTCTTCGACTTCCTTGCGTCTGGTCGTCGCCTTCGCCGAGTTCCTTCTGGATCGCCTTCATCTGCTCGCGCAGGAAGTACTCGCGCTGGTTCTTGCCGACCTCGGACTGGACCTGCGACTGAATCTTGGACCCGAGCTCGAGCACTTCGAGTTCCTTGATCAGGATGCGATTGAGGTTGTCCATCCGGGTGCGGATGTCGAGCGTCTCGAGCACCTCCTGCTTCACCGGCGTGCTGATCGTGGTGAGGCTCGAGGCGATAAAGTCGGCCAGACGGCCGGGCTCGGTGATGTTCGTGGCGAGCGTCTGCAGGTCGTCCGAGAGCAGTGGCGACAGCGAGACGACCTGCTGGAAGTTCGCCTTGATGTTCCGGGCGAGCGCGTCGATTTCGAGGCGGTCGGCCTCGTTGGTGTCCTCGCTGGCGGCGCTGACGCGCGCGCGCAGGTAGGGATGCATCGACACGACCTCGTCCAGCGTCAGCCGGGCGAGCCCCTGCACGATGAGGCGAAGACTGCCGTCCGGCAGCTTGAACATCTTGTGGATGTGCGTCGCGGTGCCGACCTCGAAAAGGTCGTCCTGACCTGGCTCCTCGACCGCCGCATCGCGCTGCGTGAATACCGCTATCAGCTTCCCGTTGGCAATGGCGTCGTCGATGAGGCGCACGGAGGTTTCGCGCGCCACAGCAAGTGGCATGAACGAGTTGGGGAAGAGCACCGTGTCCCGCAGGGGCAGGACCGGCAGTTCTGGCGGAATCGCAAGCGGCCGATCGGCAATCGAGAGGTCCTCAGGCTTGAGATCCTCGACCTGATCGCTCATGGCGAACTCCTTCGAAGTGGACCGTGACCGGCACCCGGCGATGGGGGGACACCGCGGTCCGAAAACCGGACCAGCGTCCGGCGATTGTATGACGGTATTGAGGGAGAAGGGGAAACCGGTGGGAGAGGTTGGGGCTCCGCCACCGGCGGAGCCCCAAGGGTCGCCGATACTACATGTCGAAGAACAGCGAGGAGGAGCCGCGACGAGCTGCCATCTGGCGTTCGCGCTGCTCGGCCACTTCGCGCGCTTCTTCGCAGTCCTTGCAACGTACCGCGAACGGCAGAGCACGGAGGCGCTTCTCGGCGATTTCCTCGCCGCACTCGAAGCAGTTGCCGTAGTTGTCCTGCTCGAGACGGATGAGGGCGTCGTTGATCTTGTTGAGCGTCTCCGACTTCATCTGGATCAACGCGAACTCGATGTCGTCCTGAATGTCAGCCTCGGAACTTTCGACTGCGTCGAACACTTCGTTGAGCTTGCCACCCCAGGTGCCTTCAGCCCGAACGTCCCTCATCTTGCCCTGGACCTCAGCCTGAATTTCCCGGCGACGCTCTTCGAGCATCCACTTCAATTCGGCGTAGCGAGACTTCGGCGCCGCCTCAGTCACCGCGTTCAGTAATTTTCTTCATAAAGCCGCTCCTTCATTCCCCACGTCTTTCAGGGGACCGCCCGAGTAAGATTGCCGCATGCCAATGCAAATTTATTGCCAAATATAAAACGATCGCCGCATCTCTTCAACGTCTGGCTCGGCCGGGGTATCGATCCGATCTGATCGCAGACGGCTACCGTCCCCGCCGCCCCAGTTCTTCGAAGGGAAAGAGAAGCGAGCATACAAATACATGAATTCAAAAGACTTCATCAAGACAATTCGAATGGAGTTGGCCGCCCGTTCAAATTGCGTTGCCCGATTAGACGCATGAGGCGCAAAGAGAGTTCTTGCTCCGGCGAAAAATGATTTGTCACCTGCCGGTGACGAACAGCGTTGTCCGTTTCCTACCGGGGTCCCCCGACACGGAGGGATCGTCAGCCTTCGGGCCTGGCCCGGACCTGGGCACGATCAGTGACACGTGTGCGCTGCTTATCGGTCGATGTCCATTCGACGCGTGCAGGGCGCCGACGGTGCCTGGGCGATAACCGAGGCGCGCGGCGCTCGTTACCCTTGCCAGCACGAAGGTCGGTGACTATACTTGGGGTTTTGCCGAGGAAGGAACCAGAGGATCATGGCGAAGCAGTGTGAGATTTGCGGGAAGAAGCCGGTCGTCGGCCGGCAGGTCAGCCACGCGCATAACGTGAGCGCGCGTCGGTTCGAGCCGAACCTCCAGGCGGTTCGCGCCTTGATCAACGGTGGCGTGCAGCGGATTCGTGTCTGCACGCGTTGCCTGCGTTCGAACAAGGTCGTCAAGGCGGCGTAGCAGCCCATGCCCAAGCACGCGATTGCCAGCCCGAGAGCGCCGAAAGCCATCGGGCCGTATTCCGCGGCACTGCGTGCGGGTCAGTTGCTGTTTGTCTCGGGCCAGGTTCCCTTGGATCCCGACACCGGCATGATGCTCGACGGCGACATCGGCACCCAGACCAGGCAGGTGCTCCAGAATATCGGGGCACTGCTCGAAGCTGCCGGCCTGTCGCCGCAGCACATCGTCCGCACGACCGTGTTTCTGGCGGATATGAACGACTTCGCGGCGATGAACGAGGCGTACCGCGCGTTCTTCGCGGAGCCCTACCCGGCGCGCTCGACAATCCAGGCGGCGCGCCTGCCCAGGGACGCACGGGTGGAGATCGACGTCATCGCCAGCTACGACGCCTAAACCTGCGGCAGTCCACGCCCTAGTTCGTCTGGGTCCGCCCGCTCCGCTCCACGTCAATCACCCCGTTCACCGCCTTGAGCGCCTTCATGACCTTCTCGAGGTGATGGAGATCGCTGATCTCGACGGTCACATCAATGCGAGCCCTCTGGTCGTCGCCACCGGTGCGCGCTTCCATGTTGCGGATGTTGGTGTTGATGTCCGAGATCTTGGCGCTGACCGCCGCAAGCACGCCCTTCCGATCTTCCACCTCCATCGTCAGCTTCACGGTGTAGGCGGCCGCGGCCTCCCCGCCGGGGGCCTTTTCCCATTCCACTTCGATTCGCCGCTCCGGGTCGTACAGCAGGTTGACGACGTTCGGGCAGGTTGCGGAGTGGACCGAGACCCCCTTCCCGCGCGTGATGTAGCCGACGATCTTCTCGCCGCGAATCGGGTTGCAGCAGCGTGCGCGGAACACGAGCACGTCGTCCGAGCCACGCACCTTGATCTTCTCTTCGCTCGCACCAAAGGCCCGTTTCACGGCAGCAGTGACCGCGCCGTCCGGAGCCTTCTCGCGCAGGCGGTCGGATGGGACGAGCTTGCCGAGTAACTGCTTGGCTGACAGCGTCCCGTATCCGATGAGTGCCATCAAGTCGTCTGCGGACTTCACTCCTGAATCGGAGAGGGCCTTGG
Source organism: uncultured Acidobacteriota bacterium (assembly GCA_963722395.1). GTDB lineage: Bacteria > Acidobacteriota > Vicinamibacteria > Vicinamibacterales > CAVVIG01 > CAVVIG01. The sequence continues at coordinate 488,988 of CAVRLS010000005.1, forward strand.
TAAAGGTGTCGCCTTCAAGGATGCCCTTGTGCGGCACGTCGTAGCGGCGCAGTTCCTTGTCGAAGACACGGCGTCCGAGTTCGACGGCCCTCGCGCGCTCTTCCAGGCGAATCAGGTGCTTGATTTTGTAGCGCGCGTGGGACGAGGCGGCGAAATTGAGCCAGTCTCGGCTTGGCTTGTGGCCGCTCTGGGTGATGATCTCGACGATGTCGCCGTTCTTCAAGTGAGCACGCAGCGGGACCATCTTGCCGTTGACGCGGGCGCCAACGCACTGGTGTCCGACGTCGGTGTGGATGGAGTACGCGAAGTCGATCGGCGTCGCGCCCCGCGGAAAGGCCTTGACCTGCCCCTTCGGCGTGAACGCATAGACCTCTTCGGGATAGAGCTCGACCTTGAGGTTCTGGATGAATTCCTGCGGGTCACGGACGTCCTGCTGGAATTCGAGCAGCTGGCGCATCCACTGGAAGTACCGTTCGTCCTTCTGGTCGCCGGTCCGGCCCTCCTTGTATTTCCAGTGGGCAGCTACGCCCTCTTCAGCCATCCGGTGCATTTCGAGGGTGCGAATCTGCACCTCGAAAGGCATCCCCTTGTGGCTGATCACCGACGTGTGCAGCGACTGGTAGCCGTTGGGTCGCGGCATCGCGATGAAGTCCTTGATGCGCCCCGGCACGGGCGACCACGTCTGGTGGATGATGCCCAAGGCTGCGTAACAGTCCTTCACGCTGGCGGTAATGATGCGGAGTGCGATGAAGTCGTACACCTGGTCGAGCTCGATGCGCTGCTTCTTGAGTTTCTGGGCGATGCTCCATAGACGCTTGATGCGGCCGTCGATTTCGGTGACCGGCACCGAGGCCTCACCCAACTTGCTCTCGATCGTGCTTTTCAACTGGTCGATCAGCCCCTCGGTGGCCCGTCGTCTGGCATCCACCTTGGACCTGAGTGATTCGTACAGCTGAGGTTCGAGATAGCGGAAGGACAGTTCCTCGAGTTCGTTCTTGATCTTGCTCATGCCCAGCCGGTTGGCGATGGGCGCGTAGATGTCCCGGGTTTCCTGGGCAATCGCGATACGCTTCTCCTCAGAGAGGTGGTGCAGCGTTCGCATGTTGTGCAACCGGTCGGCGAGCTTGACGAGGATGACCCGGATGTCATCGACCATCGCCAGCAACATCTTTCGGAATGTCTCGGCCTGGCGCTCCTCGGTGGAAGAGAATCGAACGGCACCGATTTTCGTCACGCCTTCGACGACGTGGGCCACCTCGGGCCCGAAGAGTTCATGGATGCGCTCGATCGTCGTCAGGGTGTCTTCGACCACGTCGTGCAGCAGACCAGCCGACACCGCCACAACGTCCAGCTTCATGTCGGCGAGGAAGTCTGCAACTGCAAGGGGATGTATGAGATAGGGTTCGCCCGAGTGGCGGACCTGTCCCCGGTGCTCGAAGGCCGAGAACACGTAGGCCCGGCGGAGCAGCTCGACATCGGCGGCCGGGCTGTAGGCCCGGACTTTTTCTACGAGTTCCTCGAAGCGAATCATGAAATGCGGTGTCTAAGCATCATATTGACTTAGGAAATTTTGCTTCACTATACTGACCCGGTTTCGGCCACGGCAATTCTCCTCGCCCAGTGGAACAAGGTCACAATGTTGGTTTTCGGCCATAAAGGGGGCTCAATGAAGGCTTTTTCGGGTGCGTCGCTCGCTTCGGCGGCGGTGCTGGCCCTATCGATCTCGGTAGGCTGCTCGCAAGTCGGTCAGGTGACGGCGAAGAGAAGTTTCAAGGCCGCCAACGCTGCGTATCAGGCTCAGGACTACAAGAAGGCCGCTGCTCTGTACGAAGAGACGCTCAAGGACGATCCTAACCTTACGATGGCGCATTTCTTCCTCGGGAACAGCTACGACAACATGTATCGTCCGAGCAAGAAGGGCGAGCCGGAGAACGAAGCCCTGCTCGCGCGTGCTGTCGAGCAGTACACGCTGTCCGCGGAGAAGCTCGGCGGGTCTGCCATCGAGGATGAGAGGAAGCTCGCGAAGCTCTCGCTCGAGTATCTGGTCGCGGCTTACGGCGCAGACAAGCTGAACGACCCGGCGAAGGCCGAGCCGGTGCTCATCAAGATGATCGAGATGGAGCCGACCGAACCGACCAATTACGCGGTTCTCGCGAAAATCTACGAAGATGCCGCGATGTATGACGACGCCGAGAAGGTGCTGTTGATGTCCAAGGCGGCAAAGCCGAAGGACTCGTCGGTTTACCTGCAGCTCGCCGGCTTCTACAACCGCCAGGGCCGGTTCGACAAGACGATTGAATCGCTGAACCAGCGCGCGGAGATCGAACCGGACAACCCGGAAGCCTTCCAGACCATCGCTGGGTACTACTGGGACGAGACCCGCGGTGACTCCTCGCTGACCGAAGACCAGCGAAAGGAATACATTTCGAAGGGACTCGAGGCCGTTGACAAGGCCATCTCCCTGAAGTCGGACTACGTGGAAGCCATCACCTTCCGCGGCCTGCTCCTCCGCCTGCAAGCCAACGTGGAGAAGAGCCCGGCCAAGCAGCAGGAGCTTCTCAAGGAAGCAACCGCGCTCAGCGATAAGGCCAACGAACTTCGCAAGAAGGCCGCCGGCAATTAAGCCCAGTCGCCATGTAGCAAGTCGAGAAGAGGCCGCCAGACCTAGAGGTCTGGCGGCCTCTTTGCTGTCGGACCTACCCGCCCCGCCGTCGCACACTTTCCGAACGCCCGTCGGAGCCGGTCCCGCACTCCCTACCGATCTCACAGCGCCCCCGCTGCGACCTTTCGAGTTCGCTCCTGCGCCTCACATCGACGCGCCATCACTTTGCACAGCCGCACCGTGTGAGCCCGGGCCGGCAGCGTGAGGTCTCGGTCTCGTCAATGCCTGACGCCAATCGCACAAGACGCCGGCTGGCTCTAGCCAAAATACAAACGGCCGGAGCAGATACCCGCTCCGGCCGCCTGGTGCTGAGGCCCGCGAAGGAGCCTAGTTGAACGAGTAGCGAATACTGAGCATCAACTGGTAAACGTCCCCGGTCGTTGCCGCGGACTGGAACGTTCTGGTGATCAGTTCGTTGTTCACCGTCGCCAGCCTGTAGGTGACACGGCCCTGCGCATCCACCGCCGGGTTGGTGAGGATCTGCAGCTGCTGACCGTTGTTGATCGCAGCGACGGGTCGCTGCGAGACACCCCAATTGCTGTTCAGCAGGTTGCCGAAGTTGATGACGTCGACACGCAACTGGAGTGCGTTGCGCTGACCACCAAAGTTACGGAAGACGTCCTGGGTGACCGACAGGTCCACGTTGTGGAACATCGGCATGACGGCCCCGTTGCGCTTCGCGTACTCCCCGCGACGCTTGCTCAGGTACTCGTCCTGGGAAATGTACGCATCGAATGCCGCTGCCTGTTCCGCGGGGCTGAAGACGCGGCCGCTCACTGTGAACGATGAGAAGTTCATCTCGCCCTGGTCCCGCGGGATGTAGATCAGATCGTTCGCAGAGACGCCGTCGTTGTTCATGTCACCAGCGAAGACGTAGCTCATTCGCGAGGAGCTGCCCGATGTGCTGTGACGGTATTCCCAGAAGGCTGAAATCGACGTCGAGGCGTGGCGGAAGTACTCGCGCGTGAAGTTCACGAGCGTGAAGACGCGATGCCCGGGCGACCACATCGAGGTGTTGACGCCAGGGTTGTTGGGATCAGCGATTGTCGCGTTGCGGGAAAAGCTCGTGGCGGCGGTTGACTCGGGATCAGAAATCGTCTTGGAGACGCCGTAGCTGTAGGCGCCGCGCACCATGAGGCCGAAGGCGGTCGTCTTCGACAATGACTGCGCGAAGTTCCACGATGAGCCCTCTCCGTTGTTCTTCAGCACGAGGTTCGCAGTCACCTGATTGCCAACGTCGTTGTTCAGGCGGTTGACACAGCCGCCGGCCTGACCTGAGGACGAGCAGGCGACACCGGCCCAGCGCGGGCGCGGGTCCACGCCGGTGAACGTCGACTGCGCCGCAGGAAGGTTGGCGTTGTAGTAGTAGATGCCGTTCACTTCCTTCGCGTACAGGTACTCGGTTGTGCTGACGATGCCGAAGGGCAGCTTGCGGTCGAGGGCCACGTTCGTGCGCCAGACCTGCGGGAATTTGAAGTCGGGGTCGGTCACGTTCAGCTGGTAGCTGGAGGAGTTGGCCCCGGTCGGCGTCCCCTTGTAGGACGATGCATCAGGCTTGAATGGGAAAGCGTTCCCGGGGCTCAGCGCGATGCGTTCGCCGAGGAGCACGCCGGTGTTGCCGATCTGGTTGGAGATCCAGACATAGGCCGGGCGGCCACTGAACAGCCCGGTGCCGCCTCGCACCTGCGTGGTCTGGTCCGAGAACACGTCCCAGTTCGCCCCGACGCGCGGTGACCAGAGGAGCTTGGTGTCGGGCATGTTGCCCGTGGCGAACTGAATGGGCGACCCGGTCTCGGACCGGAAGGTCAACGCATCGGCCGCGGCGTTGGAGTAGGCGGTGTTCTTGAACTTCGATACGTCGAAGCGAACGCCGGCAGTCAGGGTGACATTGCCGCGAGGGCGCCACTCATCCTGGGCATAACCGGCGCTGTAATACACGTCGAGGGGCTGCAGCGGCTTGTCGATACCGGGAATGTTCGCCCACCGGACCTGGAACGCGCGAGCTGCAACCGGGGACACGGTGCGATTCGGGTTCGCCAGGTAATCGTTGGCGTCCTCGTAGAAGTCGGACAGCGAGTTGTAGGCCCACGCGCCATGTGGGCAGCAGCCGAAGAAGACGTTGTCCGAGTGGTACTTCTCCGTGTAGAACCCGAGCGTGAGGGAGTGCTTCGTGCCGAAGTACTTGGTGAAGTTGTCCTGCAGCTGGAACGTGTTGTAGCGCAGTTCGTTGTTCACCGAGAAGGGTTCGAACCCGAATGACGTATACGGGGTGCCGCCCTGGAAGACGTCAACGAATGGGAACTGCGCGCCGGGCACGTCGCGGCTCTCGTCCTGGGAGGTGTAGCCTGCCTGCAGCGAGTTCGACATGCTGTTGCCAATAGTGGAGTTCCACTCGCCGATCCCGGATCGGATGTTCTCCAGCAGCTTGTAGTTGGTGTTCTCGAAGGCGAGGAAGTTAGTGCTGAAATTCGTGCGTCCACCCAGCGCCGAGGTCGAACTCGAAAGCGCCGTGTTGCTGAACGAATCAAGGTAGTTGTAGCGGAAGCTGATCTTGTTGCTGTTGTTGACGTTGAAATCGCTCCGCAGCAGGAAGCGCTTCGCCGGCGTGTTGTCCTGAACGTCGTTGAAGCCCCCGGTGTCGTAGTTGAACTTGGAAGCGAGGAACTGACTCAACTGGGTGAGGTCCGACGCCAGCACGCGCGTCACCTGGCCGCCGACCGGCTCGCCGCCGTTGTTGGCGCGGAAGGTCGTCAGCGGACGCGCGTCCTTCTGGTCCTCGTAGTTGCCGAATGCGAACCACTTGTTGCGGATGATCGGACCCGACGCCCAGCCGCCGGTGTTGCGGAACGTGAACGTGCCAGGGTTGACGTTCTGCCCGAGCGCCTCGGTGCCGACCCAGTCCTGATTGCGGAAGCGGTGGTAGAAGGCGCCGCTCACCCTGTTCGCGCCGCTGCGGGTGACCGTGTTCACGCCGGCACCGATGAAGCTGCCCTGCCGCACGTCGAACGGCGCCACGTTCACCTGCACCTGCTCGATCGCTTCGAGCGAGATCGGAGCGACGCCGGTGCGGTCGCCCGGCTGACCGCCGAGGCCAAACGAATTGTTGAACGAGGAGCCATCGACCGTGATGTTGTTCATCCGGTTGTCAGCTGCCCGCGAAGTTGCTGCCACTCGACTGCGGCGTCAAGCGCGTGATGTCGCTGATGCGGCCATTGAGAGTGGGGAGCAGCGCGATCTCCTCGCGGGACACCGACGTGGCGGCTCCGGTGTGCGTCGAACTGAACACGGGGTCAACTGTGCCGACCACCTCCACCGATTCACTCACGCTGGCCAGGTCCAGGGTGAACGATAGATCGCGCGTCACGCCGAGCGTGAGGGTGACATCGCTGACCGTGTCGGTGCGGAAGCCGCTCAGTTCGGCCGTAACCCTGTAGGGCCCGCCGACCCGCATCCCGATGATGTTGAAGCGGCCATCACCCTGGCTGACCGAGCTGTAGGTCGTGCCGGATGGCTCGTGGACGGCCGTGATCGTGGCGCCAGGAACGACCGCGCCCTGGCTGTCGCTCACGACGCCGACAATGTTCGCCGTCGTGACGCCCTGGGCCAAGACGGGCGCGGGCATCCAGCCCATCCCTGCGACGAACAGCGCAAGAAGGAGGAGGGATCGGAATCGGTTGCAACTCATTTAGAGCTCCATGAAGTGGCGACGCGACGTGCGTTCGCAGCGAGGCGGATCGACAGCAGAGCCTATCCCGTCGGCGTAACGGCGTCGTGACGCGTGCCGTAGTGTCCTGGATGGGACGCATGGGTGTGGCGGTGACCGTGTGGCTCTATTCTAGTGTCGCCATCCCCGAATGCTGGTGAGCTTTCGTCGGCTGGCCCAGGCAGGGAGTTTCATCTCCGACCCTTGGATCGTAGAATGTCGCCGTGGACGCGACCATAGAAGGACTGCTCATTCAGCAGCGGGCAATCGACCAGGATGCGCTGGGGCTCGCCAGCGGATTGACGGCCGCGCAGTTCAACTGGCGTCCAGCCGCCGATCGATGGTCGACTGGCCAGTGCATAGAACACCTTAACATCACGACCGAGCGGTACCTGCCGGTTCTGCGGGGGGCGATTGGCGACGCTCGGGCCGCTGGCAAGGTCAAGCCCGGGCCATTCACCTTGGGCTTTTTCGAGCGCTGGTTTCTCTCTTCGATGGAGCCGCCCCCGCGCCTGCGCACGAGGACACCGAGTTCGTTCGTGGCGCCGGTATCGCTGGAGCCCTCCTCCACAAACTCCCGATTCGTCGAGTTGAACCATCAGTTTAGCGAGTGCGTCGCGACGGCGGAAGGGCTGAACATGGAGGCGATCAAGGTGAGATCGCAGTTCGGTCCATTGTGGTGGTCGCTGTACGGGACGTTTCTCATCCTGTTGGCGCACCAGCGCCGTCACCTTTGGCAAGCGCGCGGGGTGAGGACCGCGTCGGCCTTCCCTCCAGCGTAGTCGCTTCCGTCGGGTCGGGCAGCGACCGGACTCTGAAGTGCTCGTAGAAAACAAAAGGGCCGCCCAGGTGGGGCGGCCCTTCTGCCGTATTCGGTTGACGTCGGGCGTTAGTTGCTGGCGACGCCGGCGGCGCGGCGCATGCCGGCCGTGACGATGCCGACCTTCTCGACGCCGGCACCACGTGCGGCGTCGATCACCGCCATGATGTCGCCGTAGCGGAGCGTCTCCGCGCCGGAAATGAACATCGTCTTGTCCTTGCGCGTCTTCGTAGATCGTCGCGCAGCTTGCTCTCGAGTTCGCCGATGGTGACGTCCTGCTTGTTCACCGAGATGTGCTGGTCCGCGGTGTACTCGACCACGATCTGGCTGACATCAGGGGTTCCTGCTGCGGTGCGCGTTCTTGGTTTCCGCCGGCAGGTTGATGTCGACACCCTTCTGCGCGAGGGGCAGGGCGGCCATGAAGATGACGAGCAGCACGAGCAGCACGTCGATCAGCGGCGTGACGTTCATGTCGGCGTTGGCGTGCGCCTCCGCAGCCTTGACGACCTTCTCGGCGCCGTAGTGATTATGCGCGTGTGCCATTACTGACCTCCCGCTCCGCCGCTCGCGTTCTTGGTCTTCTCGGTGATGAGGCCGACGTCCTCGATCGCCGGCCTGGCGCAGCTGATCCATCACGGCCATGACCGCGCCGTACTCGACTTCCTCGTCCGCCTTGATCAGGACGATCTTCTCGCCCTTGCCCTCGAGGAGGTCGGTAACTCTCTGAGCCAGGTCAGCCTCGCGAATCGGCTTGGCGTTCAGGTAGATTTCCTTGTTGGCGGCGACGGCGATGACGGTCTGGTCCTGCGACTCCGGCTTGTCGACCGTGTTCGTGGCGGTCGGAAGCCTGAGGCTCACACCCTGCTGAAGCATGGGGGCGATGAGCATCATGATGATGAGCAGCACCAACATGACGTCGACTAGCGGCGTCACGTTGATATCGGCCTTGACTCCGCCTTGAGCGCCGCCAAGGTCCATTGACATGGCTGTTTCTCCTGACCCGTAAATGACTATGAGCTCCAGGATGCAAGTTCCTGGCTCCGGATATTTACCCGGGGCCGGAACCCGAACCCGGAAGGCTGCTAGGCCGTCTTCTTGATGAAGTAGTCGACGAGTTCCGACGACGAGTTGTCCATCTCGACGTTGAAGTACTCGATGCGCGCAGTCAGGTAATTGTAGATCCAGACCGCCGGAATCGCGACGACCAGACCGAGCGCCGTTTCGACGAGCGCTTCCGAAATACCGACCGAGACCGCGCCGATACCAGCCGAGCCGCTGGCGCCGATGCCCTGGAACGCGTTGATGACGCCGACGACCGTGCCGAGCAGACCGACGAACGGAGCCGTCGAGCCGATGGTCGCGAGCGCGGCGACGCCCTTCTTGAGGTCGGAGGCCGTCAGGGCCGACGCACGCTGAATGGCGCGACGCACCGTGTCCATGATGTCCTCGCGGCTCATGCCCTGGTTCGACTCATGCTGAAACTGGTATTCCTGCAGGCCGGCGAGCACGACCTTGGCCAGGTGGCTGTAACGGAATTCCTTCTTCTGCGAAAGGGCAACGGCTTCCTTCAGGCGACCTTCCTTGAGGTGCTTGGCAACCTGAGGTGCGTAGAGCTTCGACTGGGTGCGGGCCTGCTGATACGTGAAGAAACGCTCGATGCCGACGCCGAGCGACCACATTGACATGACGATGAGCACGAAGGCCACGGCCTTCGCGACGATCGTCATCTGAGCGAACATTTCCATAAAATCCACGGTCAATCCTCCATCGAGACGAAAGTTAGAATACCTGTTCGGAAAATCCGGTCACGTCCTCGGTACCGGATTGGCGCGAGTGTTTACTGCAGCGTGAAGTTCACCGTAACCGTCATGATGACCGGGACGGCCGTGCCGTTGAGCAGCGTAGGCGTGAACTGCCACTGCCGCACCGCGTCGAGCGCCGCTGCGTCGAGCAGCGGGATTGACCGAAGGACCTTCGCCTCGGCGACGCGACCGTCCGGTCCGATCGTCGCTTCGACGATGACGACACCCTGAACGCGCGCGGACTGCGCGATCGCGGGATAGCTCGGCCGGACGTCCTTCGTCTTGGTCGGCGGCTTGATGTTGCCACCCACGCGTACCGGCGCCGGGGGCGGCGGGGGCGGCGGCGGGGGCGGGGGGGCCGCGTCAAGACCACCGACGATGCCGCCGGTGACACCACCGACGACTCCGCCTTCAATGCCGGTCGCTGCAGCACGGTTCTGCTCGAGACCGGTTTCCGCCTTGATCTCCGACGGCGCCTCGACAGGGGCCGCAGACGGGTTGACGTCAACCGGAGGCGGGGGCGCTTGCGCCATCTGCGGCGGCGGCGGCGGAGGAGGCGGTGGCGGGGGCGGCGGCGGCGCCGCAACAAACGCCATCATCGAGGGCGGCGTCGGAAGCACGTCCGCGGCCATCAGCGGGATGATCACAACCGCCCCGAGTACCAGCCGTGTGCACGATGATCGAAAGCGGAACGGTATACCAGGCGCGCGTTCCCACCTTGACCGACGGGTCCACGATGTCGCCGAACATGTCACGTGGCACTGATTCTCTCCTCCTCGGGATTCCGGCCGCCTGCCGGAAGGGCCCTGACGCGACCGGCCCAAAGGACTGGGCTTTCGGTCACGTCAAAGGCGGCGATTATAGTCGACTCGAAATTCATCGAGTCAACGAGCTAACAGGGGGTTAGACACCGGATTCGTCGAAATGGCCACGCCCTAGGTGAGTTCGCCGCCACCGATTCTCATCCCGTAGAACGATCTCCACACAAAGTAGAGGGAAATGGCGAAAAACGCGGCCGACAGCATGGTCGTCAGGGCGCCGCCAGACTCAGACAAACGAACGGCAAGCTCCACGGCCAGCAGGCCAAAGAGCGTCGTGAACTTGATGACCGGGTTCATCGCCACCGACGACGTGTCCTTGAACGGGTCGCCCACCGTGTCGCCGACGACCGTTGCCGCGTGCAGCGGAGTCCCCTTCATCTTCAGCTCGACTTCGACGATCTTCTTCGCATTGTCCCAGGCGCCCCCCGCATTCGCCATGAAGATGGCCTGGTACAGCCCGAACAGCGCGATCGAGAGGAGATAGCCGATGAAGAAGTACGGCTCGAAGAAGGCAAACGCCAGCGTCGAGAAGAAGACGGTCATGAAGATGTTGAACATGCCCTTCTGCGCGTACTTGGTGCAGATCTCCACGACCTTCTTGCTGTCTTCGACCGAGGCCTTCTCCACCCCGTCGAGCTTGATGTTCGCCTTGATGAACTCGACCGCACGGTAGGCGCCCGTCGTCACCGCCTGCGCCGACGCACCGGTGAACCAGTAGATGATGGCGCCGCCGGTGATGAGTCCGAGCAGGAAGGGCGGATGCAGCACCGAGAGGTTCTGCACCAGGGCGGGCTGCAGCCCCTCCGTCAGTGACACGATGATCGAGAAGATCATCGTCGTGGCACCGACAACGGCTGTGCCGATGAGCACCGGCTTCGCAGTTGCCTTGAACGTGTTGCCCGCGCCGTCGTTCTCCTCGAGCAGATCCTTCGCCCGGTCGAACTTCACGTCGAAGCCGAACTCTTTCTTGAGCGATTCCTTGATGCCCGGGATGCCCTCGATGACCGACAGTTCGTACACCGACTGCGCGTTGTCGGTCACCGGACCGTAGGAATCGACAGCGATCGTAACCGGGCCCATGCCGAGGAATCCGAATGCAACAAGTCCGAAGGCGAACACCGCCGGCGCCAGCATCAGCGGCGCCATCCCGAACGTGCTGACGTAGTAGGCGATCGACATCAACGCGACGATGCTGAGGCCGAGCCAGTAGGCACTGAAGTTGCCCGCCACGAAGCCCGAGAGGATGTTCAGTGAGGCGCCGCCTTCCCGCGAGGAGGTGACGACTTCCCGCACGTGCGCCGACTCCGTCGAGGTGAACACCTTCACGAACTCGGGAATGATCGCGCCCGCGAGCGTGCCGCAGGTGATGATCGTCGACAGCTTCCACCACAGCGAACTGTCGCCTCCGAGCTCGGGAATCAGGAAATAAGAGACGAGGTAGGTGATGACGACCGAGACGATGGAGGTCAGCCACACCAGCATCGTGAGCGGCGCCTCGAAGTTCATCTTGTCGGCGTCGCCGTACTTCGCCTTCGCCATCGCCTCGTTGAGGAAGTAGGACAGGCCACTGGCGATGATCATCATCACGCGCATGACGAAGATCCAGACGAGGAGCTGCACCTGCACCTGACTGTCGTGAACGGCCAGCAGGATGAACGAGATGAGCGCCACGCCGGTGACGCCGTAGGTCTCGAACCCGTCCGCGCTCGGGCCGACCGAGTCGCCGGCGTTGTCGCCGACGCAGTCGGCAATCACGCCCGGGTTGCGCGCGTCGTCTTCCTTGATGTTGAAGACGATCTTCATCAGGTCCGAACCGATGTCGGCAATCTTGGTGAAGATGCCGCCCGCGATACGCAGCGCTGCCGCGCCCAGCGATTCGCCGATGGCGAAGCCGATGAAGCAGGCCCCCGCGTAGGCTCCGGGAACGAACAGCAGAATGCATCAGCATCAGCAGCAGCTCGACGCTGATGAGCAGCATGCCGATGCTCATGCCGGCGCGCAGCGGGATGGCATAGATCGGGAACGGCTTGCCGCGCAGGCTGGCGAACGCCGCGCGCGAGTTCGCGAAGGTATTCACGCGAATGCCGAACCAGGCCACGCCGTAGCTGCCAGCGATGCCGATGAGCGAGAAGATCAGGATGACCGGCAGCGTCACCGCGATGGGCTTGTCGGGAATCGGCGACAGCCAGCCGAAGTAGGCCGCGATGATCACGGCGATGAACGCCCAGAGGACCAGGATGAAGCGGCCCTGAGTGGTGAGGTAGGTCTTGCACGTCTCGTAAATGAGCTCGGACACCTCGAGCATCGAACTGTGCACCGGGAGGTTCTTGAGCTGATTGAAGGTCATCAGCCCGAAGAGCAGCCCAAGGGCGCACACCAGCAGCCCGCTCATCAGAAGCGTGTGCCCGTCAATGCCCATGAAGCTGACCGACGACAGGTCGGGTACAACGAGCGCGGCCTCGCCGCCACGATGCACGGGTGCTGCCTGCGAAGTCGCTGGCTCCGGCTGCGCGGCCAGCACGAGCTGCGGGACCAGACCAAGCACACCGACGAACGTCGCCATCAGAACCAGGCCGACTGACGAATTTCTGCACGGTCGCGTTCATCACACCTCACACATGTCCAGCCCAAGGCGGACCTACGGGAACCAGGGCCGGCCCGATTGGACCGACGCAGCTGTCAGAAGAAAACGAGGGATTATACTCGGAACTCCGGTGGATGATCGCCTCCGGCCGCCCGCCCGACTCTTGGCGGCAGCGCCATCCCTCCAGTCAGGAAGATCCGGAGACCTTCCTCCACGCTGATATCGGGGTAGCTCACCCGCCCGGGCTCGCACACCACGATGTCCCCCAGGTACAGGTGGTTGGTCGGCACGTACACCGCCACCATCGCCTCGGCGCCACGGCCGCGATCGACCGTGAACTCCTTGGTGAGGAACCCGAGCGCCGCGGTGTGACCGTCCTGCACCATAACCACGCGCTTGAATCCGAATTCGTTGTCAGGCGAGAACGCCACGACCAGTTGCTTCACCGGCGCGTAGATGCTTCGGAACACCGGCACACGCAGCAGGTAGCCGTCGGCGCGCTGCAGCACCCGCTTGCCGATGACGTTTGTAGCCAGCGCACCAACGACCACCACGCCGACAGCCGTCGTGATGATGCCGAGCCCAGGCACTTCCCGCCCGAGCAGCCGCACGTAGAACTGGCTGGTCAGGCCATCAACGATGCTGAAAATCCAGATGAATGCGGCAATGGTGATGAAGAGCGGGACGGTGACGAAGAAGCCCGCAATGAAGCTCCGACGCAGCCACTGCATGATCAACCCAGCCACCCAGCCGACACAGCCACTAGCAGCACGATGCCCGTGAGTATCCGGTACCAGGCGAACGGCGCAAAGCCCATTCGCCGCACGACCGCCAGAAACGGCTTCACGACGACGAGCGACGCGAGAAAGGCCATCACGAAGCCGATGACGAGTTCCACGGAGCGGTCGGCGGTGATCTGCCCGCGAAGTTCCAGGAGGCTGTGCGCGAATGTGGCGGCCATCGTCGGCATCGCCAGGAAGAAGGAGAACTCCGCTGCGGTGGGGCGGTCGAGGCCGGTCAGCAGGCCTCCGACGATGGTCGCCCCTGAGCGTGACACGCCAGGAACCAGCGCCAGCACCTGGAAGAGGCCGATGCCGAACGCCTGGCCGGTTGTGGTGTCGTCCACCCTGCAGGTCCGCGGAGTGCGGGCCGCGCGCTCCACCGCCAGCATTACCACGCCGCCAGCAATGAACGCCACGGCAATCGTGACGACGCTCTTGTGGAGCACCGACTCCACGAAGTCCGACGCAAGCGCGCCGACGACGAGCGCCGGAGCGACGGCCACGATCAGCATCAACGCGAACCTGCGCGCCTCCGGGCGGGTGGGGATGCCACGGATGACCGCCGACACCTTGCGGCGGTAGAGCCAGATGATGGCGAAGATGGAACCGAGCTGGATCATCTCGGTGAACACACTTCCGGGGTCGTCGAATCCCAGCAGTCGTTCACCGATGAGCAGATGGGCGGTCGATGAAATCGGCAGGAACTCGGTGAGTCCCTGCACGACGCCAAGGATGGCGGCGCTGAACCAGGTGGGCACGTGCGGACTAGGAGGCGCGGGCCTTACGCTGCGGCCTCGACTTGCGAGTCGGCTGTTGCGGCGCCCCCGAGGCGGCCGTGGCGACCTGCCGGGCCGGCGGCGGCGCGCGTCGGGCCTGTGCCGCGCCAGAAGGTGACGACCGCAGCAGCCACGAAGACGCTCGAGTAGGTGCCGGTGATGATGCCGACGATCATCGTGAAGGCGAAACCACGCAGCACCTCGCCACCGACGACGAACAGCGCGATCGCGCTGAGCAGCGTGGTTCCGGCTGTCAGCACCGTCCGGCCGAGCGTCTGGTTGATGCGACTGTTGATGACGTCCTTCAGCGAATCGCGGCGCATGCCGCGCAGGTTCTCGCGGACGCGGTCGAAGATGACGATGGTGTCGTTGGTCGAGTAGCCGGTCACGGTCAGGATCGCGGCGATCACGTTCAGCGTGAGGTCGTACTGGAAGAACGCCAGGAATGCGAAGCGTGACCAGCAGGTCGTGCAGGGTGGCGATCACGGCGCCGACCGCGAAACTGAACTGATAGCGGAAGGCGATGTAGAGCAGGATGCCGGCAGCGAAAGCACCGTCGCCAGCAAGCCCTTTCTGTGACAGCTCCCGTCCGACCGTCGGGCTGACGATCTCGGTGCCGACGACGGTGCCGTTGCCGAGGTTTCCTGCTTTCAGTGCGGCGGTCACGACCTCGTCCGTCGTTGCTGAGCGACGCCCCCGCCTCCTCACCAATCTGCGGCACGCGGATCATGACCTGGCGCTGCGCAGCGTCGCCGTAGGTCTGGATGACCGATCGGAGCCGCCGCTCGGGTAGTGCTGATTCAGCGCCGAACGGACCTGCTCGACCGACGGCATCTGGTCGAACTGCGATGATCACGGTGCCGCCCGCGAACTCGATGCCGCGCGGCAGTCCCTTGGTCGAGGATGACGCCGGCACCGGCGAGGATGACGACCATCGACAGCGACGATGGCGTGCCACCTCCAGCGCAGAAAATCGTAGTTGGTTTTCTTGAAGATATACATGGGCTAGATGGACAGCGTCGCGACTTGACGCCGGCGCGACAGCGCCAGCTCGAACAGCGTCTTCGAGACGAACGTGGCCGTGAAGAGGTTGGAGACGAGACCCAGGATCAGCGTGATAGGCGAAGCCGCGAATCGGGCCGGTGCCGAACTGGAACGAGGAACGCGGCCGAGATGAGCGCCGCGACGTGCGTGTCGAGCAGCGTCAGGAACACGCGGCTGAAGCCGGCGTTGATCGACGCGCTGGACCGCCTCGTTGCGCCTCGAGCTCCTCCTTGATGCGCTCGAAGATCAGCACGTTCGAGTCGACGCCGATGCCCATCGTCAGCACGAAGCCGGCGATGCCGGGCAGCGTCATGACGGCGCCGATGTAGGCCATCATGCCGAGCAGGATGACCAGGTTGAGCAGCAGCGCAATGACCGCGTTCACGCCGGACAGCTTGTAGTAGATGAGCATGAAGATGACGACCATCACCAGGCCGACGACCGACGGCCAGCGACGCCCGAGCGGATCGAGTCGGCACCAAGGCTCGGACCGATGGTGCGCTCCTCGAGGTAGGTGAGCGTCGCCGGCAGCGAACCGGAGCGCAGGATCAGCGAGAGGTTCTGCACCTCTTCGCTGCGTGAAGCTGCCGGAGATGCGGCCGTCGTTGGTGATGCGCGCCGTCGATGTTCGGTGCCGACTGCACGCGGCCGTCGAGGACGATGGCCAGCTGACGGCCGATGTTCTCGCCGGTCGACGCGACCGAACTTCGCGGCGCCTTCGCTGTTCAGCGTGAAGCTGACCGCCGGCCGGTTGTTTTCGTCGAGCGACGGGCGCGCGCTGCGCAGGTCGCGACCGGTCACCGCAGCGGCGCGGCGCAGCAGGTAGATAGATCGTGCCGCCGGCGCGTCGTCGGCCGCTGACGCCGGGCACCACGTCCATGCCCGGACGGCGCTGCCGCTCGACGAGCAGCGCTTCACGCGCGTGATCGGCCGTCCGCTCCACGATCTTGAGCTCGAGCAGGCCGGTCGAGCGGATGATTTCCTTGGCGCGGTTGACGTCGGAGACGCCCGGCAGCTGCACCAGGATCTGATCGTCGTTGGCGCCCTGCTGCGCGATGCTCGGCTCGGTGACGCCGAGCTCGTTCACGCGGCGCTCGATCGTCTGCCGCGCCTGCACCACCGCCTCTTCGCGCAGCGCTGATCTGCGACGTTCGGCTTCATCCTGAAGGTGTAGGTGCCGTTGACGCCAGAATCGCGGTCGAAGTTCGTGCTCAGCTCGTTGGCGGCCGAGCGGAACGCCGCGTCCTGGTCGCCGGCGATCCCGTCGACCTTGAACGCCGTCGGCGCGGCGAGCGCGAGGTTGGTGCTGTTGATGCCGGCGGTCGAGAGCCGCTCGCGCAGCCGCTCCATCTCCGTTTCGCGTCTCGATCCGCAGCGCATCGTCGGTCTGGACGCGGAGGACGAGGTGCACGCCGCCCTTGAGGTCGAGACCGAGCTTGAGCGCCTCGGTCCATCAGGCATCCTCGGCCCGGTGATGCCGAAGCGCGGCGCGACGATCGGGTAGACGCCGACGGCGCCGAAGATGACGGTGACGGCAATGATGAGGAGCATCCCAGCGCAGGTTGGCCATAGTGCGTATCTGGAGTATTACTGACCGGACTCAACGACGGGCGGCTGGCCCTGGTAGCCGCCGATGGCCGCGCGCGCGATCTTCGATCCGCAGCTTGTCGGCGATCTGCAGCTGCACGCGTCTCGTCGTTGAGCTTGGTGATCTCGCCGTAGATGCCGCCGGTCGTGATCACCTGGTCGCCTTCCTTCAACGATCGCTGAAATTCCTGCACCTTCTGCTGCTTCCGCTGCATCGGCAGGAGGATGATGAAGTAGAAGATCCCGAGACCGAGAACGAACGGGATGAACTGAACCCAGCCACCGCCGCCGTCTGGCGGGCGCCGCCATCGCGAACACCGAACCTGGCAGACATGCTCATTGGTCAGCGAAGACTCAGTCTGCGGAGCCCGAGCCCGGCAGACTGGCGGGACAAGCGTTGAAGGAACGCGAGCCTGAAGCTTTCGAACCGTCCGAACGCTATAGCGTCCCTGATCCGCCTCCATCGTGTCAAGGTAAAAGTGCAGATTATGCAACGTGTTAAGGGTCGATGCGTTGATCTCTCCGGCCTGAAAGAGATGCCGCAGATAGGCGCGTGAACAGGTGCGGCAGGTATAGCACGTGCACTCGGGATCGGCGGGACGATCGTCTTCGGCGTAGCGTCGCGTTCTTGATGTTGAGCCGACCCGTGGCTGGTGAACAGCTGACCGTTGCGGGCGTTGCGCGTCGGCAGCACGCAATCGAAGAGGTCGATGCCGCGCGCCACCGACTCGACGAGGTCTTCGGGCGTGCCGGTCCCCATCAGGTAGCGCGGGCCGATCGACGGGTAGCCACGGCGTCGTCCGGCCGACGATGTCGTACATGACGTCGATGGGCTCACCGACGCTCAGCCCGCCGATCGCGTAGGCCTCGAACCCGATCTCGACGGTGCGCTGCGCGCGCTCTCTTCGCGCAGCTCGGCGAAGACGCCGCCCTGGACGATGCCGAACTGCGCCTGCCCAGGGTTGGTCGACCGATGACGCCACTCGACAGCGCCGCGGCGCAGCGCCTCGAAGCGGGCGCGGCCCCGCTGCCGCCCAGCGCAAGGTTCTGAGCATCGAGGTCCGCGCCTGACTCTGGCGTCGCCGGATACGCCAGGCACTCGTCGAGCACCATCGCGATGTCGGAACCGAGCTGCGCCTGGATGTCGGCGGCGCGCTCGGGCGTCAGCAGGTGCGACGAGCCGTCGAGGTGCGACCTGAAGCGCGCGCCCTCTTCGTCGATCGTCCGCCGATCGGCGAGGCTGAACACCTGGTAGCCACCGCTGTCGGTCAGCATCGGCTTCGACCAGCCGATGAATCGGTGCAGTCCGCCACGACGCGCGATGAGATCGTCACCGGGACGCAGGTACAGGTGGTAGGTGTTGCTCAGCAGGATCGACGCGCCGACCGCTTCGAGATCGCGGTGCGTGACACCCTTGACGGCGCCCTGCGTGCCGACGGGCATGAACGCCGGCGTCTCGACCACACCGTGCGCGGTCGTCATGACGCCGGTGCGCGCAGCGCCGTCGGTGTGCGCGTACCTTGAAGTCGAACGATGTCATCGGCTGAACACGTCAGTTTACAATTCGAGCGTCCGTCGTGAAACAGCTTCTGCTTGCGAGTGCCCTCGCGATCGCTGCGCAGAGCCGCTTCGCTGCCCGGCATCACGGAGGGCCGAGCGTCTCGCGCGCCACCTACGAACTCATTCTCCAGGCGACGTTCGCCGAAGCCGACGCAGCGCTGACCCGTGCGTGTCCGCCGCGCACCGCTCCGAGGCGTGCGCGACCGCTGCACGGCGGCCTCGCTGTGGTGGCAGATTCAGATGGACCCCGACAACCGCGCGCCTCGATGCGCGGCTGCAATCGCTGTCGCGCACCGCCATCGAGGCCGACATCACGCTGGACCGAGCGCGAGCCGCGCCGCGCCGAGGCCTGGTTCTTCCACGCCGGCGCCTATGCGCCGCTCACACAGTGGCGCGTCCTTCGCGGCGAGCGTGTGGCGGCGGCCCGCGACGGGTTGCGCATCAAGAACGCACTCGAGCGCGCCGTTGTCGCTCGACCCGTCGCTGCACGACGCCTACTTCGGCATCGGTCTCTACCACTACTACGCCGACGTCGCGCCGGCCGGATTGAGGATGCTGCGCTGGCTGCTGCTCCTGCCGGGCGGCAATCGCGAACAGGGCCTGCGCGAGATGCGCCGTGCGCGCAATCAAGGCGTGACTGCTCGCGCGGCGAAGCCGACTATCAGCTGCACTGGCTCTATCTCTGGTACGAACACGACCTGACCGCGCGCTGCGATCTGCTGCGCGGCCTCGACGCGCCGCTATCCGACCAATCCGATCTTCCTGCAGCGCATCGCCGAGGTGCACCGCGACGATCGCCGCGATCTCGCGGCGGCGCGCGACGCCTGGCAGCCGCTGCTCGAGCGCGCGCAGACAGGACGCGTCGCAGCTGGCGGCGCTGACGGAAACGCGCGCGCGACTCGGCCTCGCCGACACACTGATCGCGAGCCAACGAGCCCGCGCGCGTCGCCGATCACGTCGCTCCCGTCGATCGCTCGCGCGCGCGACCGCGCCGTACGGCGCGCTCGCGCGCGCGTAGTTCGATCAGCGGACGCGCCCACGCAGCAGCTCGGCGATCGATCACGCGCGCGATCGCCGCGTTCACATCAGCGCGATCGCCAGCGCGCCGCGCGACGATCCGGATCGCATTCGGTCGCGTGCGAGCGAGGCGTTGTCGCGCCTGCGGCGCCACGCCGTGAACGACGCTGGAGAATTTTTTGACAATTTGACCGGGTTTGTGCTTGACATCTACTTTTTCTCATCCATAATCTACATCTGGTATGAGGGTGGCGAACTCAGGCCATCCCTAGTGAGGTTCTCTGAGCTTCACACCGTCCGCACCTGAGACCTTTGAGAACACATGCGGACAGGTGCCAACGAAGCGACGAGCAGCGGCCGTCGGGTGAGCGTGCCAGGCGGCAGCCACCAGTGCGAAGGGCGTCGTGCTCGCGCCAATCAAACCCAGACGAAGGGGGGGATAAGCACAATGGCAAAGAAAGCAAAGGGCGGGAAGAAGAAGGCCGGCAAGAAGCGCTAAGCCGAGCTCACCCGCAAGAAAAAAGGGGGCGGCCGTCGCCCCCTTTTCAATTTTCAGCGCCGCCCGTCGCCGTTCCGTCAGCTACGGCGTCCCATCCCAGATCGTCACTTGCCGTGATCACGATCCCACGGCTCGATCCGATCGACCACGTCCATCCCGCTCAACGACGCGACCGAAGACCGTGTAGCGCGCGTCGAGGTGCGGCTGCGGTGAGTGCGTGATGAAGAACTGGCTGCCGCCGGTGTCCGCCCAGTCGAGCGCCATGCCGACGGTGCCGCGCAGATACGGGACGCTGATTGATCTCGTCGCGGATCGTGATAGCCGGGACCGCCTTCGCCGTCACCGCGCGGATCGCCGCCCTGAATCACGAAGTCCGGGCACGACGCGATGGATCGGCACCCCGTTGAAGAACCCGCGCCGCGCGAGCGTGACGAAGTTCTCGACCGTCAGCGGCGCGTCGAGCACCGCGAGCTCGATGCGAATCGTGCCGCGCTCGGTCTCGATGACCGCTTCGGTCGAGACCGGCGGGTTGACCAGCGCCGCGCGCGTAGTAGTCCGCGCTGTCGCGGTCGGCGCCGGCCGGATCTGCGAGTGCGACATCGCGGCCCGGATCGAGTTGTCGCGAGCAGCGTGGCGGCCCGACGCCGCACGGCCCATTCCGTCGGCGAGCGCGCGGAGTCAGCACCGGCGTCGCCGTCGGCAGCACCGTAGGCGACGAGCGCCGACAGCGCCGCCGTCCGCGCGACGTAGAGTCGTCGTCGGTCCGCCGCGCTCGTAGGCCTCGGCGAGCGCGGCCACGCCGCCGGCCGGCTTCAGCTCGCGCGATCGCCTGCGCGGCAGCGGCGCGAACCACCGGATCGCCAGCGTCGAGCTGCTCGAGCAGCGATCGCGCCGCGTCCGGCGGATGCAGCGTCGCGCAATCGCCGCCGAGCACCGCCGGAATCACCCGCGGCTCCTGTCGTCGAGCATCAGCCGCAGGCGCGGCAGGCCGAGCATCTCGCGGGCAGCGTCGCCGAGCACCGAGGCCAGCGACGCGCGCACGCTCCACTCGGCGTCGAGGTCGAGTCCGGAGAGGACGGCGATGAAACCTTCGCGGTCGAGCTGCGCCAGCGACTGCATCGCGGCGGCACGGATCGAGGCGTTGCGATCGCCGAGCAGATCGACCAGCGCATCGCTCGCGCCCGGCGCCGCCGATCGCGCCGAGGGCGGTCACCGCTTCGAGGCGGCAGCTGCGGTCGACGCCGCTGGGGCGCGCACGATCGCCAGCAGCGCCGGCGGCGCCGCCGGTCGCTTCGAGCCGCGCCAGCGACCGAATCGCTTCGATGGCCACGACTCTTCGGGCGCGTCGACGAGCGGCACGCAGCGCGGCCGCCGCCGACGGCGTGCGCCATCGCGCCGAGCCCCTTGGCCGCGAAGGCGCGCGTGTAGCGGGTGCGGCTCCTGCAGCGAGCGCCAGCAGCGCCGGCAGCGCGCGCGGATCCTCCAGCCGCTGCAAGCGCGTACGCGAGCGGCCACCAGCGCACCTTCGGCTGACCGCCGCCGTCGAGCATCACGCCCGGCGAGCGCGTCGTACGCCTTGAGGCGGACCAGCGCGTAGAGCGCCAGACGGAACGCCGCCGCCGGCGTGTCGCGCGCCGCATCAGGTCGCTCGTCCGGCACCGGATGGCCAGCGCGCCGGCACGCCATCAGCCTCCGACACCATCTGCGCGATCGCCGGCGCCGGCCGACGCGTCGCCGATCAGGCCGAGCGCTTCAGCGGCGCTGCCCTTGACGACCGGCGCTGGATCGGCCAGCGCCGCCAGCAGCGGCTCGCGCGCCGCTCGCGTCGCCGATCAGGCCGAGCGCGAACGCCGCCATCTGCCGCACTTCCGGCTCCGGCATCGCTGAGCAGGCGCAACCAGCGGCGTGCACGCCCGTCAGGCAGACCGACACGACCGATCGCCAGTGCGGCGCGGCGGCGGACCCGCGCTTCCTCGTCCTCGAGCAGCGCGACCAGATCGGCGGCACGGGCGGCGGACGCACGGCGGCGGCGCGACGCTGCCGCCGCGCGCGGCACACGGCGCGGACCGGCGGCAACGCCGGCGGCGCGTCACGCAGCACGCGTGCATCCTCGAGCCGGAGGATCCACGACATCTTCTGCTCGAAGGCTGGCGTGCCGCGGGTCGGCGGCGCTACGGGAGGCGGCACTGGCGCAGGCGCTGGCGCGACGAGCGCGAGCAGGCCAGCGCGATCGACGAACGCGTCACGTCGCGATGATATCATCGGGCGCCTTGCAGTTCCGCTACATCGCGGTCGAAGGTCCGATCGGCGCCGGCAAAACCGCACTCGCCGAGCGGCTCGGCACGCGACTCGACGCCACGCTCGTCCTCGAAGAAACCGACAATCCGTTTCTCGCCGACTTCTACGCCGATCGTCCCGGCGCGGCGCTGCAGGCGCAGCTCTTCTATCTGCTCAATCGCCATCGCCAGCAGACCGCGCTGCGGCAGGCCGACCTCTTCAGCCAGACGACGGTCGCCGACTATCTGTTCGACAAGGACAAGATCTTCGCGTACCTCAATCTCGACGATAACGAGCTGTTCATCTACCAGCGGCTCTACGATCTGCTGGCGCGCGACGTCCCCGGCGCCCGATCTCGTCATCTACCTGCAGGCACCGACCGACGTCCTGCTGCGCCGCATCCGCAGCCGCCGCGCCGAGCCGGCGAGTGCGACGGCGTTCGAGCCCGACCCGGACTACCTCAAGGAACTGAACGAGGCGTATCACCACTTCTTCTTCCACTACGACGCCACACCGCTGCTCGTCGTCGAGACGTCGCAGTTCGATTCCGACGTCAGCGACGAGGCGCTCGACGATCTCGTCAAGCAGATCGACCAGATGGGCGCCGGCACGCGCTACTACGTGCCGCGGACGAAGTGAATGGTAAGCTGAGTCGTCTATGGCGTGGTTCAAGAAGACGCGCAAGCCGATCGACAGCGACAGGAAAAGCCGCAGCCGCGTTCCCGAAGGGTTGTGGGTCAAGTGCCCCGGGTGCGCGCAGGCGATCTACAACAAGGATCTCGCCGCCAACCTGCAACGTCTGCCCCAAGTGCGCACACCACTTCCGCGTGAACGCCACCGAGCGCCTGCGCATGCTGTTCGACGGTGAGTGGACCGAGCACGACCGCGACCTGCGTCTCGACCGATCCGCTGAAGTTCACCGACACCAAGTCGTATACCTCGCGGCTGAAAGCCAGCCAGCAGGCCACCGGCAAGAAGGACGCGGTGATCGTCGGCTCCGGCGTCGTCGACGGCATCCCGACGGTCGTCGCCGCCCAGGAGTACGCGTTCATCGGCGGCAGCATGGGCGTCGTGGTCGGCGAGAAGATCACGCGCGGCATCGAGAGGGCGATCGCCCGCCGCTGCCCGATGATCATCGTCTGCTGCTCGGGCGGCGCGCGCATGATGGAAGGCGCCCTGTCGCTCATGCAGATGGCGAAGATCTCCGGCGCGCTGGCGCGTCTCGACCGTGCGCGCCTGCCCTACATCGCGGTGCTCACCGACCCGACCACCGGCGGCGTCACGGCCAGCTTCGCGATGCTCGGCGATCTGAACATCGCTGAACCGAAGGCCCAGATCGGCTTTGCCGGCCCACGCGTCATCGAGCAGACGATCCGGCAGAAACTGCCGGAGGGGTTCCAGCGCTCCGAGTTCCTGATCGAAAAGGGCATGCTCGATCTCGTCGATCGATCGCCGCGAAATGAAGATGGTCATCGCGCAGCGCGCTGCGCTTCATGGGCGCGGCCACCGCAGCGACTGCCGCAGCGACGGCAGCCGCCCGCCGCGCTCCCAGCACCGGCCGCCGAGGCGGCGACGCAGGGCTAGTGGCGCGTCGGCGCCCCTCGAGTGGCTCTTCAGCCTCGACCAGTTCGGGATCAAGTTCGGCCTCGACAACATCCACGCGCTCGTCGCGGAACTCGGACATCCGGAGCGCGCGTACCGCACCGTCCACGTCGCCGGCACCAACGGCAAGGGTTCCGTCACGGCCATCGTCGAGCGGCGCTGCGCGCCGCGCGGCCTGCGCACCGGCCGGTACACCTCGCCCCACCTCGCTCGATCTGTCCGAGCGATTCGCCATCGACGGCACTCCGGTGTCGCGAGGCCGCGCATGCGTCGCGGCCGTCAAGACCGTCCGCGCAGCCGTCGAACGGCTGCAGAGCGCGCGGCGTCCTCGAGGTGCACCCGACGTTCTTCGAGGTGACGACCGCGTCGGCCTTCGAGCTGTTCCGGCGGCACAGCGTCGACATCGCGGTCTGCGAAGTGGGACTGGGCGGCCGTCTCGACGCGACCAACGTCCTGTCTCCCGTGGCGTGCGCCATCACGTCGATTGCGTTCGACCATGAGCAATACCTCGGCACACCCTTCGCGACGATCGCCGCGGAGAAGGCCGGCATCATCAAACCCGGCGTGCCGGTCGTGGTCGGCCCGATGCAGCGCCGAGGCGGCCGACGCGATCATGGCGCGGGCAGCCACGATGGCGCGCCGCTCATCTGGGCAATGAACGACGTGACGCTCGGCACGGTCGGCGTACCGCCGTCTGGCGCTCAACGCTTTCGCGCTGCAGACACCGAGCGCGCGACTACGGCGTGGTGGAACTGGCGCTCGCCGGCCAGCACCAGGTCGACCAACGCCGTCGTCGCCGTCCGGCTCCTCGAGCAACTCGAGTCGAGCGGCCTGCGCAGTCGGCGCCACCGCAGTCATCGACGCACTTGCATCGGTCCGCTGGCCGGGCCGCCTCGAACGGGTCACGCTGCCGGACGGCCGGTCGGCCCTGCTCGATGCTGCGCACAACGCCGCGGGCGCGGAGGCACTCGCTGTCCATCTCGACGAACTTGGCGACCGCGGCCGCTGGTCTTCGCGGCCATGCGCGACAAGGACGTCACCGCGATGATTCGCGCGCTCGCGCCGCGGGCATCGCGCATCGTCGTCACCAGGGCATCGAATCCGCGGTCGGCGGAACCGTCCGAGCTCGCCGCGCTCATCGGCCGCATCGCCCCCGATGTGGCAGGTCGAGGCGACGGACTCGCCAGCCGAGGCGCTCGACCGCGCGTGGAACGCGAACCCGCAGATCGTGTCGCCGGTTCGCTCTTCCTGCTGGCGATGTGATGAAGGGGCTTGGCCGGTCGTGATACCCTCGCCACACCTGCCAGTGAGCCGCATGTTTCGATACCTCGTCCCCGTTGCGGCGTTCATCCGTCGTGTCGAGCTGGGCCGCCGGCGCAGCCGCGCAGGTCAACATCGCCGGCTTCGATCGTATCGTTGCCTTCTCGCAGGAGAAGCTCGGAGACAAGCACTATCGGCTGTCCGGCTCCGTCGAGATGGAACGCGGCGACACGAGCATCTACGCCGACGCGGTCGAGTACTTCGAGGACCAGGAGCGCGCCGTCGCCACAGGCAACGTCGTCGTCACCCAGGGCACGAACCGGATTGCTGCCGACAAGGCCGACTTCAACACCCGCACGCAGATCGGCACGTTCTTTCAGGCCAGCGGCATCGCCACGCGTGCGAGCAGGGCGAACCAGTCGTCGCCGCAGCCAGGCGGTATCGTCGTGCCGCAGATGCTCGGGCAGGACAACGACGTCTACTACTTCGGCGAGACCGTCGAGAAGCTCGGTCCCAAGAAATACCGCATCAGGAACGGCGGCTTCAGCACCTGCGTGCAGCCGACGCCGCGATGGGACCTGTCGGCCGACACGATCGTGCTGAACATCGACCACTACACGCTGCTGCGAAACGCGCTCCTGAATGTGAAGGGCGTGCCGATGCTGTATCTGCCGGTGCTCTACTACCCGACGAAGGAAGACGACAGGGCGACCGGGTTTCTCATCCCCACCTACGGCGTCTCCACCATTCGCGGGCCAGGCGATCCACAACGCGTTCTTCTGGGCCGTCAGTCGCAGCCAGGACGCGACGTTCCTCTACGACTGGTTCTCGAAGACCGGCAGCGGCAGCGGCGCCGAGTATCGCTACAACTACGGCGGCGGTTCGGACGGCCAGCTGACGACCTACATGCTCGACCAGAAGGCCGCCACCTTCACCAACTCGAACGGCTCGACCACTGCACAACCAGCCTCGCGCGCCTACAACATCAACGGCTTCGCGAACCAGACGCTGCCGGGGCGGTTCCGCGCGCGGGCGCAGGTGGACTACTTCTCGTCGATCGTGACGAACCAGTCGTTCAGCACCAACATCTACGACGCCACCCGGAACCAGCGCCGCTACAGCGCCAACGTCTTCGGCGCAGTGAAGGGCGTCAGCGTCAACGGCACGTTCGACCGCACGGAGTTCTACACAAGCGCCAGCGCCGATTCCACCAGTTCGCAGGTGGTCGGCAGCTCACCGCGCATCAACCTGAACCGGGGCGAGCGGCCGCTCTTCCCGGGCTCCCCGGTCTACTTCGGCGTCAGCGGCGAATTCGCGCGTCTCGATCGCCTCACCAGGACCAACGATGCGGTCGTGCCGTTCGGCGATCGCGGCCTCAGCCGACTCGACTTCGCGCCGCAGGTGCGCTACCCGTTCAAGAAGTGGCCGTTCCTCACGGTAAACAGCACGCTGCAGTGGCGCGAGACCTTCTACACGCGCAGCCTCGACAGGACCGATCCGAGTGGCAACACCGTGCTCGACACCACGGTGAACCGCCAATACTTCACGATGGCCGCGCAGACCGTGGGTCCGGTCTTCACGCGTGTCTGGAACACGCCGGACAACGGCTACGCCGAACGCTTCAAGCACACCATCGAGCCGTTCTTCAACCTGCAGCGCACCTCGGCGATCGACGATTACGACCGTATCGTGAAGATCGAGAGCGTCGATCAGGTGTTCGGCAACACGACGCAGTTCTCTTACGGGCTGAACAACCGCTTCTACGCGAAGCGCAAGGTCGGCGCGTCGAGCCAAGCTCAGGAGATCCTCGCGCTCGAGGTGACCCAGACCTATTACACCGACGCCCGTGCGTCGCAGGTCGATCCACGGTACGCGACCAGCACCAACATCACCACCCCGAACAAGTTCTCGCCGGTGTCCGTGAACCTGCGTGCGACGCCGGCGCCGAGCGTCAATGGCAACGTCCGCGCCGAGATCGACAGCCGCTATCACGCGCTCCGCACCATCTCGGCAAACAGCTCCTTCAACTGGAGGCAGTCGCTCCAGACCACGGTCGGTTGGACGCACAACTTCTATATCGCTGAACTGCCCGGGTACAACGACAAGGCCAACCTGCCGAACTACCTGAACGTCCAGACGAACCTGCAGACGCGCGACCGGAAGTATGGGGCGATCTACTCCCTCAACTACGACGTCCTGCGGAAGTCGCTGCAACAACAGCGAATATCGAGCTTCTACAATGCGCAGTGCTGCGGCATCGCCTTCGAGTTCCAGCGCTACAATTTCTCCGGGCTGCCGTCATACCTCGTGCCGGCCGACAACCGTTTCTTCCTCTCGTTCACGCTCGCTGGACTCGGCAACTTCTCCCCGTTCAGTGGCGGGCTGAACGGCGTGCCGCGCTGATCGTCGTGCCAGGTCCGACGCTTGTCACCGGGGCCGCCGGTTTCGCCGGCAGTCACCTCATCGATCAGCTCGCGCAGGACGGCGTGTCGACGCTGGCATGGTATCGTCCGCAGGGCCACACGCCACGCGCGATGGCCGGCGTACGCTGGCAGGGTGTCGACCTGCTCGATGCTGCTGCGGTGCGAGATGCTGTCCGGGACGCCAACCCCTCGGTCATCTTCCACTGCGCCGGCGCGGCGCACGTCGGGCAGTCGTGGGACACCACCGCGACCACGCTGCGGGTCAATGTGCTCGGCACCCACCACCTGGTCGAGGCCCTTCGTCAGCATGCGCCTGAGGCCGCACTCCTCATCACCAGTTCGGCGCTCGTCTACGGACCGAGCCCCGCAGCGGTCGATGAAACGCATCCGCTGACACCGAACAGCCCGTATGGCTTGAGCAAGATCGCGCAGGAACTGGTCGGCACCGCGAGCGGTGGCCACCCGCAGACGTTCGTCGCCAGGCCGTTCAACCACGTCGGCCCAAGGCAGGACCAGACGTTCGTCTCGGCCGCTTTTGCGCGGCAGATCGCCGAGATCGAGGCTGGGCTCAGGCCGCCGGTTATCGAGGTGGGCAACCTGTCGGCGAGGCGCGACCTGACCGATGTGCGCGACACGGTGCGCGCTTATCGCCTGATTGTCGAGCGCGGTGTGCCAGGCCGGCCCTACAACATTTGCCGCGGCGAGGCGGTCACCGTCCAAGCGGTGCTGGATGCGTTGGTCTCGTTCTCGAAGCTCTCGGTTGAGATCGTTCACGATCCCGCGCGCTACCGCCCGAATGATTCACCGATCGTTCTGGGGAACCCTGCACGCGCCAGGGCTGAACTCGGCTGGACGCCGTCGATTCCCCTCGAGCAGACGCTGCACGACCTGCTGGACTACTGGCGGTCACGCGTCCAGTCCACGACATGATCCGCCGGTTGTCCGGGCTCGCCGGTGCCACCATGATTGTGACGGCGCTGAGCGTCTTCGTCACCTGGCCCCAGGCACGGTTCCTCTCGTCGCAACTGGCCGCGCACCACGACGCCTACTTCAGCATCTGGCGCATCGCCTGGATCGCCCACGCACTCACCACTTCGCCGCTTTCGATCTTCGACGCCAACATCTTCCACCCAGCCACCGCGACACTCGCGTACTCCGACGCGACGATGCTCGAAGGGCTGGTGGGGGCGCCGCTGCTATGGGCCGGACTACCGCCGACCCTTGTCTACAACCTGCTGCTGCTCGGCGGCTTCGCCGGCTCCGGCATCGCGATGTTCGTGCTGGCGCGGCACCTGACCGGCCGTACGGGGCCGTCGCTCCTGGCCGCGGCCATCTTCACGATGCTGCCCTACCGCATCGAACACTTCATGCACCTGGAACTGCAATGGGCCATGTTCGTGCCGCTGACGCTCTGGGCATTGCACCGCGCGGTGGAGTCGACGTCGTGGCGATGGGGCGGGCTCGCCGGTCTGTTCCTGTGGCTGCAGGTGCTCGCCTGCGTCTACTACGGCGTATTCCTGGCCATGACGCTGCTGGCGTTCGTGCCGGTACTGGTGCTTGTTACCGCTCGCGAGCGCACCGTCCGCCTGGTGCCGGTCATCGGCGCGGCCGTCGTCGTTGCCACGGTGCTCACCATTCCGTTCGCACTTCCGTACCGCGCTGCCTCGGCGGAACTCGGCGGCCGCGAGATGACCGACATCGCACGCTACAGCGCGACGCCCCTCAACTACCTCGCGACATCGCACCTGAACCGTGTGTGGGGCTGGACGTCTGATCGCTGGGGCGGCTCCGAGCTGCGCTTGTTTCCCGGCGCTACTGCGATGCTGCTCGCCGCGCTGGGAGCGGCGTGGCGGCCGGGACGAACGGTGTTGCTCTACGCCATTACGACGGCGCTGGCCATTGAACTGTCGTTCGGCGTGAACAGCGCCCTGTACGGGTGGCTCGTCGAACACATCAGCGCACTGCAGGGCTTCCGCTCGCTGGCGCGCTTCGCGGTGATTTCCGGATGCGGGCTGGCAATGCTGGCAGCGTTCGGTGCGGCACGGCTGCAGGCCGCCTTCGGCTCTGGCGCGTCGCGCCGTACCGTCGTGGTCGTGCTGGCCGGGCTGATGCTGGTCGAGTACAGCAACATGAACATGGGACTCACGGCCGCCGATCCGGTCGAGCCGCCAGACGCCTACAAGGTGATCAAGGGCGCGCAGCCGGGCGTGGTCCTCGAATTGCCGATGCCCAACCTCGACCACCTGCCTGGATGGGACCCGTACTATCAGGCCTGGTCCCTCTGGCACTGGCGTCCACTCGTCAACGGATACAGCGGCTACTACCCTCGCGACTACCTGATGACCGCAATGCGGATGACCGCCTTCCCCGAGGACGGGACTATAAATCGCCTGCGGGCGCACCAGGTGCGATACGTCATCGTGCACCGCGCGTTCTATGATCAGGAACGCTACGCGGCGTTGATGCTGCGCTTGGCCGTGCGCTCCGAGTTCAAGCCTTGGGGTGCCTACAAGGATTCCGTCGGCACCGCTGACATTTTCGAACTGCTGCCTGTTGACTGATCTGTTCGCCCGGCTGCGCTCCCTGAATCCGACCGCTGCTTCGTTCGCCCTGGGTACGACCACGCTTGGCCACGCGATCCAGATTTCGAGCGGCACCTTCGATCCTGACGCGCTGTGGTGGGTGGGGCTGTCGCTCGCCCTCTGCCTGTTCGGGGCGCTGACGCATCGGTTCGCCGGCTCGCTATCGAGTGCCGGCGCCCAGATCGTCACGGTGCTGCTCACGCTCGGCATCCTCTGGAACGTGAGGCAGCACGTGACGGCACGCCCCGGGTTCAACATCATCGACGACGTCAGCCTGTTGCCGTTCTATGCGGGATGCGTGGCTATTGCCGTGCTGGTGCTGCTCGGGGTGTCCGGGGTCGGCTTCGCGCGCCGGTGGTGGTTTCCCGCGGTGCTCGCGCTGGGTCTGCTGCTCGGCATCTGGATGTTCCATGCCTCGCCCAATCCGTACATCGACGTCGTAGTCGTGCACAACGAAGCGATGGACGCCTTCCTGAAGGGACGCGACCCCTATCGAATCTCGTTCCCGAACATCTACGGCGACGACTGGCGCCATTTCTACAATCCGGCGGTCGTCTTCGGGAATCGGATCGGCTTCGGATATCCCTATCCGCCCCCGAGCCTCATCCTCGCCATCCCCGGCTACCTCTTGTTCGGCGACTACCGGTATTCGGAACTCGGGTTCTTGATCGGCGCCCTCGCGCTGATCGGCTACAGCCGTCGTCACATCGGCGCGAAGCTTGCGGCCGTGACGCTCCTGACAACGCCGCGCGGCTTCTTCGTGCTGGAGCAGGGTTGGACCGAACCGATTGCGCTGTTCCTGCTCGCACTGACGACGTTCCTGTTGATGGAAGGGCCGGTTCGCGCCAGCTGGGCTGCCGGCTTGATGCTGGCCACCAAGCAGTACCTGCCGTTCACCGGGCTGGCGGTGCTGCGGTCGCTGCTGCTCGATCGCCGGAGCTGGATGAAGGCGCTGTTCTGGATCGTCCTGACCGGTGCCATCTGCATCCTGCCATTCGCCTTCTGGCACCCCAATTCGTTCATGCGCAGCGTGGTCTGGCTCCAGACGCTCGAGCCATTCCGCACCGACTCGCTGAGTTTCCTCATCTGGGCCGATCGCAACGGCTACGGACGTGGGTCATTCATGTGGGCTGTCGGCGCGGCCGTCGTCGCCGCCATCGTGACGCTGTTTACGACGCGCAACACCGCGTCCGGCTTCGCGGCCTCGGCAGCGTTGACGATGTTCGCGATGTTCGCGCTCGGCTCGAAGGCGTTCTGCAACTACTACTACTTCGTCATCGGCGCCATGTGCATCGCTCTCGCGGCCTTCCCAGGCCCGGGCGAGGACGAGTTCATCTCGCGCTAGTCCGTGCGGCGCTTCTGCAGACCTACGATCGCACGAGCAGCCACGCTCCACGCGTCCTGGACGATCTCCATGAGCGCGCGCGATCGGCCCTGCCCGGTCAGGTACGTCTCGACGTCGCCGGCGAGCGCGCGATTGCCGTGGCCGCGCTTGACCGCTAAGGGCTGGACCACCATGATAGGCGAATAAATATCGAAGCAGGAGACCCGAGTGGCTTTACAGCGGCAGTGCGTTCACACCTTCGAGCGCCTCTGTAGCCACTCCTCGCGTGGATGCATTCAGGGCAAGAACGTCGGCCATGTCCTTCTGCATGTCTCGGACGTCAGCTGCGCGTTTCGGGTCGCCAGACGGTGGGAGTTGTTCGCACATCCGGTGGATCTTGGTGAGACAGCGCAGTTGAGACTCCACCTGGGCGCGTAGATCCCACAGTAACAGGCCGATCAGGTTCGGGGCGTCCATCATTCCCGAATCGTAGCCACCGCTTCAGGGGCGCGGTATAGGGAGAATCCCGTAGTCGAGTCTGGTGAAAAGGATAGTGACCGCCCACCCCCTGCTGTTCCACGACTGCGACCCGCGCCCCACCACCCGCCAGGTTGCCGAACTCGTGCGCAACGGGGGGGCCGACGCGCTGACCGAGGCCGAGCGCCGGGCCGATGCTGCCAGCTATCAGGAGGTGGATTGCCGGTCAGCACTCAACCGCGTGAAGGGCATGCCGTTCGAGTGGACCCTGAATCCTTATCGCGGCTGCACCCATGCCTGTCACTACTGCTTCGCACGCCGCTATCACACGCAGTTCGAGTTGAATTCCAGCGATGAGTTCTCGTCGGTCATCCTCGTGAAGCGCAACTTCGTCGAGGTGCTGCGTCGCGAGCTCGACAAGCCGTCGTGGACACGCGCGCAGGTGGCGCTTGGAACCGCCACCGACCCGTATCAGCCGATTGAAGGCCACTACCGGCTGACGCGACAGACGATCGAGGCGCTCGCGCGCGCGCGTACGCCGATCGGGCTCGTGACGAAGGGGCCGATGATCGTCCGTGATCGTGATCTGCTGCTGGAGCTGTCGAAGGTGGCCGCATGCACGGTGTACATGAGCGTGCCGACGGTGGACGAGGACGCCTGGCGGGCGCTCGAGCCAGGCACGGCGCATCCGCTGCAGCGGCTGCGCGCAGTGCGCGAGCTGGCCGATGCCGGGCTCAACGTCGGCGTCCTCATGGCGCCGATCGTCCCTGGCTTCTCGTCGTCTCGCTCGAAGCTCGAGCGCACTATCAAGACCATCGCCGACCATGGTGCGCGGCTTCGTCGGCAGCAACGTCATGTACCTGCAGGACGGCACACGTACGCACTTCATGCAGTTCATCGAACGCGAATTTCCCGCGTTGCGGCCGCGCTTCGAACGGCTGTACGAGAAGAAGTATCCGCCGGAGGCATACCGGGCGGACCTGCGGGCCACCATGCGTCTGCTGCAGCAACGCCATGGTCTTGGCGGACGCGGGGCGTCCGCTGAGGCCGTTGAAGAAAAACCAGTGGCGCCCAGGCTGGCCGCACCGGAACAACCCGCATTCAGCTGGGAATAGTCACGCCACGTCGTCGAAGGCCAGGCTGGGGGCCGGAGCCCGCATCGCACCCGGTGCTGCCTGCACCTTCACCACGCTGTTCTCCATGGTGATCTCGAAATGCGAACCCTGATGCCAGCGCTCGCTCAGCGGCATCTTGATCTGCTCGTCGATCACACGCTTCAGGAACCGTGCCCCGAACGCGAGGCTGTATCCCGCGTCCACGATGTGCTCGAGCACCGCATCTGACATTGTCAGGGTCTTGCCGGCCCGAGTGAGCGCTGACGCTCACCTGCGAGAAGTAGTGCTTCGCTATTTCGCGCACCTCATCGTGTGTCAGCGGGGCGAAGAGCACCACTTCGTCAATGCGGTTGCGGAACTCCGGCGGGAAGCGCCGTTCGAGTTCCCGCATCACCTCACCCTGCACCTGCTCGACGCCAACCGCACGTGACAGGAAGCCGAGCGGGCTCGTGAGCTTTCGGAAGTTCTCGGAGCCGATGTTCGACGTCATGATCACCACAGCGTCGCTCAGGTAGACGCGCTTGCCGCGGCCGTCGGTGAGCCACCCCTCGTCGAACGCCTGCAGGAACAGGTTCAGCAAGCTGGGACTCGCCTTCTCGACTTCGTCGAGCAGCACGACGGTGCATGGGTTGTCCTTCAGCTGGTTGGTGAGGATGCCGCCGCGCTCGCTGCCGACGATGCCGCGGGGCATGCCGATCAGCTTGTCGACCGCGACCGAGCCGTCCTGGTACTCGGACATGTCGACGCGAACCATCTTCTTCTCGTCACCGAACAGAAATTCGGCGACGGCCTTGGCGAGTTCGGTCTTGCCGACGCCGGTCGGTCCGAGAAACAGCAGCACACCATCGGGCCGGTCGAAGCCGTCCTTCAGCGGTCCCTTGTTCAGGACGAGCCGCCGCGCCACGGCCCGGATGGCGTTGCGCTGCCCGACGACCCGTTGCTGCAGGCGCTCCTCGATGCCAGCGAATCGATCGGCCACATCGCGGAAGACCATGTCCTCGGGGATCTGCGCCGCGTGCGAGATGACCGCCACGACGTCGTCGCGCGTCACTTCCCACCGACGATCAATCTCGGCACGCACCGCTGCCGTGTCGAGCCAGCCGATGATCTTGTCGGGCAGGTGCAGGTGACGCATGTAGCGAGGCGACATCTCGAGCGCAGTGTCGAGAGCCTCGTCGAGGATGCGGACCGAGTAGTTGCGCTCGAGCCGGGGACGCAGGCTGTACAGGATGCGTCGCGCCTCGTCGAGCGTCGGTTCGGGCACGTTGACACAGCGGAACCGGCGCGCCAGCGCCTCGTCCTCCTGGATGTACTCCTTGTACTCGCTGAGTGTTGTCGCGGCAATCATCCGTATCTCGCCACGCGCCAGCACCGACTTGAAGACGTTCGCGGCGTCGGACGGCGCCCCGAGCGCCGATCCAGCGCCCACCATCGTGTGCGCCTCGTCGACGAAGAGCACCAGGTTGGTGCGCTCCTTCAACTCGCGGATGACGTTCTGAATGCGGTCCTCGAACATCCCGCGGAGCATCGTGCCCGCTACCATCGTGTTCATCTGCAGGCTGACGACCTGGATGTCGCGCAGGCGCACCGGCACCTTCTCCGGTTCGAACTCGATGCGACGGGCCAGCCCTTCGGCAATGGCGGTCTTGCCGACGCCGGGTTCGCCGAGCAGCATCACCGAATTCGCCCGCTCCCGATGGGAGAGGACCTCGAGCACCTGGTCGATTTCACGGTCGCGCCCGAAGACCGGCGGCACCTTATCCTGACGTGCCAGCAGGTTCAGGTTCGTGGCGAAGTGTTTCAGGAACGGCGGCAGCTCGAAGTGCTTCTTCAACCGCTCTTCCTGCGCCTCCAGGTCGCGGAGCCGCGCATTCATGCGGGTCACCAGCACGTCGGGCTCGACGCCGTGGCGCCGCAGGATGGTGACCGGCACGCCCTGCGTCTCCTCGAAGACCGAGACAAAGAGATCGACGGCGTCGAACGTCTGCCGTCCGCTGCGCGAGGCGTGGTGCAGCGCCAGCTTGAAGACGAGCTTCGTCGGCGGCGAGACCCGCAGATCGCGTCCCGAGTATGACGTGACCAACTGCAGGTGCTCCTCGACGGCGCGAAGGATCGTGTGGGGATTGACGTCGACGTCGCGCATCACCTCGGCGAACGTGTCCCATTCCACCTGCGCGAAAGCCAGGAAGATGTGTTCGTTCGTGAGCAGCGCATGATCGCGGCGGCGCGCCTCTTCAGCGGCTCGGTCGATGATGCGCTGAGCGGTGTCGGCGATCTTGCCGGGCGAGATGTCGAGATCGTCCACGTGCACGACTGTCCTCCGCATCGCTGCGGAGCAAACGCGGGGCCAGTCGAAGAAGGACAAAGCCCGGACCCTGGGAAGTGAGGCCCGGGCGAGAAGGCTCAGCCGCGCGATCCGAGGAGCGCGGCGACGCGCTGTTCGGTCGGCGGGTGCGTGCTGAAGAGCGAACCGAGACCGCCCATCGAGAACGGCTTGATGATGAACATGTGCGCGGTCGCCGGGTTGGCGTCCAGCGGGACGGCACGCGACGCACCTTCGATCTTGCGAAGGGCGCTCACCAGCCCCATCGGGCTGCCGGCGATGGCCGCGCCACCGGCATCGGCAGCAAACTCGCGTGACCGGGAGATGGCGGCCTGAATGAGCATGGCAGCGATCGGCGCCAGAATCATGGTTGCGATGGCGGCGATCGGGTTGCCGCCCTCGCGTTCGTCGCTGCGCCGCCGCCGAAGAACATCGCGAAGCGGGCGACCATCATGATGGCCGCGGCCAGCGTGGCAGCCACCGAGCTGGTGAGGATGTCGCGATGCTTGACGTGGGCCAGTTCGTGCGCGATCACCCCTTCGAGCTCGTCGGTGGACAGAATGCGCAGGAGCCCCTCAGTGGCGGCCACCGCGGCGTGACTGGGGTTACGGCCCGTCGCGAAGGCGTTCGGCGAAGCATCAGGAATGATGTAGACCTTGGGCATCGGTAGCCCGGCGCGCTGCGACAGCCGCTGCACCATGTGATACAGCTCGGACTCCGGCCCGACCTGCTTGGCGCGGTACATCGCAAGCACCAACTTGTCGGAGAACCAGTACGAGAAAGCGTTGGTGCCAACGGCGAACACGAAGCCGATCATCAGCCCCTGCGGGCCGCCGAGGGTTTCGCCCAGAAACAGGAACAGCGCGCTCATGGCGCCGAGGAGAAACGCGGTCTTCAGTGCGTTAGGCATGGTCCACCTGTATGACGCGCCGGAATTTGCTCCGGTTTCGCGACGTATAATCCTGACATGCTTCCCGTGATCCTGCTGCTGGCCGCCGCACTTGCACAGCAACCGCCAGCCCCGCAGCCGTTCCCGCGCGCCGGCGTTCCGCAGCCGCCAGCCCGTCCGGCCGGCCCGGCCCCGGCGCCAGCCACGGGCGCGTCTTCCACCCCACAGCCCACCTCCGCCGACGCCGCGCCCGCCGAATCTCAACTGGGCGTGCAGCTCTATCCTGGTTCCCAGTTCCTGGCCTCGTACGACGCCGGCCGTGGCCAGCGCTACTACCTGTTCGGCACGGCAGCGTCGTTCGTGGACGTGGTGACGTTCTACCGAACGGTGCTGAAGCAGCGGGGCGAGCTGGTGTTCGACGCCCCCGCCACACATCAGTTCGACATCGGGCGATTCCGCGAGGAAACGATGGCCTTCCCGCCGAGCGTCACCGTGAAGGAGTTCCAGTCGCAGGTCTCGCAGGGCTATCCGAACCCGCGCCTCGGCGGGCAGCCGGCCCGCTTTCCCACCGTCATCCAGATTGTACCGGACACCGACGCCGTAGAACCGCTGCGTCCCTCTAGCCCTTGACCGGGATGTAGATCTCCCGCGCCTTCCTGAACTCGAGCGACTTCTCCTCCATCCCCGTGTTCACGGCGGCGGTCTCGTCCACGCCCTTGTTCTTCGCGTAGTCGCGCACCTGCTGCGTCAGCTCCATGCTGCAGAACTTGGGGCCACACATCGAACAGAAATGCGCCACCTTGGCGCCATCAGCGGGCAGCGTCTCGTCATGGTACGCGCGGGCAGTGACCGGATCGAGCGCCAGGTTGAACTGGTCCTCCCAGCGGAACTCGAACCGCGCCTTCGAGAGCGCATCGTCCCACTCGCGGGCGCGCGGGTGCCCCTTGGCCAGGTCGGCAGCATGCGCGGCGATCTTGTAGGCGATGACGCCCGCTTTCACATCATCACGGTTGGGCAGGCCCAGGTGTTCCTTCGGCGTGACGTAGCAGAGCATGGCGGTGCCGTACCAGCCGATCATCGCAGCGCCAATGGCCGACGTGATGTGGTCGTAGCCAGGCGCGATGTCCGTGGTGAGTGGGCCGAGTGTGTAGAAGGGCGCTTCCGCACACCACTCGAGCTGCTTTTCCATGTTCTCCTTGATGAGATTCATGGGCACGTGGCCGGGGCCTTCGTTCATCACCTGGACGCCATATTCCCAGGCAATGTGCGTCAACTCGCCCTGCGTCTTCAGCTCCGCGAACTGCGGCTCGTCGTTGGCGTCGGCAATTGACCCGGGACGCAGGCCATCACCGAGCGAGAACGAGACGTCGTAGGCCCGCATGATCTCGCAAATCTCGCGGAAGTGCGTGTAGGTGAAGTTCTCCTGGTGGTGCGCCAGGCACCATTTCGCCATGATGGAGCCGCCGCGAGAAACGATTCCGGTAACCCGGCGCGCCGTCATCGGGATGTAGCGCAGCAGCACCCCGGCGTGCACCGTGAAGTAGTCGACGCCCTGTTCGCACTGCTCGATCAGGGTGTCGCGATACACCTCCCAGGTGAGGTCCTCTGGGCGGCCGCCCACCTTCTCGAGCGCCTGGTAAATCGGCACGGTGCCGATCGGCACCGGCGAGTTGCGGACGATCCATTCTCGGGTCTCGTGGATCTTCCTGCCGGTCGACAGGTCCATCACCGTGTCCGCGCCCCACAGCGTGGACCACTGCAGCTTCGCCACTTCCTCCTCGATCGACGACGACACGGCGGAGTTGCCGATGTTGGCGTTGATCTTCACAAGGAAGTTGCGGCCGATGATCATCGGCTCGAGCTCGGGGTGGTTGATGTTGGCGGGAATGATGGCACGGCCGCGCGCGACTTCATCGCGGATGAAGTCCGCCGGCAGCCCCTCGCGGACGGCGATGAACTCCATCTCCTCGGTGATCTCGCCGCGGCGGGCGAACTCCATCTGGGTCACCGGTCCGCCGTTCGCTGCCGCGGCGCGGCGCGGGCCCACCCAGGACTGGCGGAGCTTCGGGAGGCCGTCAGCCACGCCGTAGTCCTGCGGGCCGCTCGTGTCATAGACACGGATCGGCGCTTCGCCTCCCGAGAGCGCTATCTCGCGCATCGGCACCCGCACACCACGTGCGCCATCGACCAGCACCTTGCGCGAGTTGGGATAGGCCTTCGCGAACTCTGACATGAACAGAACTCCTCGGAGGGCGAAGAATGGGCGGGCTCCCGCGCTCCCTTCGCCGGTGTTAGCCGGATTCGCCTGCGCACCTATCGATGCCTCGGCGCACCCCACCGGAGCGCCGAAGCGCGACGGCGGGTCAGGTTCCAAGGGTTTGCTCTCAATCCCGGTGACGGGATACCCCCGGCGGACAAGGAGGATCTTACCGAAAGACGAGCCGTGTCGCCGACCGATCCTGCGGCAGGGGCTGAGTTCAACCAGGGGAGCGACTGAAATCGAGGCAAGCGAGTGTCAGAAAGGTGTCTGCCCGCCGGTCACGCCGTATACCTCACCGGTGACGAACCTGGCGTCGTTCGACGCGAGGAAGACGAACAGGGGCGCAATCTCCGCTGGCTGCGCCGGCCGGCCAAACGCGGTGTCCTTCCCGAAGGTCTTCACCTTCTCGGCGGGCATGGTCGCCGGAATCAGGGGAGTCCACACCGGACCGGGCGCCACCGCGTTGACGCGCACCCCCCGTTTCATCGCAATTGGTGCCAGCCCCTTGGTGAAGTTGACGATCGCCCCTTTCGTCGCCGCGTAGGGCAGCAGTTCAGGGCTGGGATCGTACGCCTGGATCGACGCGGTGTTGATGATGGTGCTGCCGGCGCGCATCTGCGGCAGCGCTGCGCGGCACAGCCAGAACATGGCATAGACATTCGTCTTGAACGCGCGGTCGAACTCCTCGGTCGAGAAGTCAGCGACGTCGGGATGCGTCGACTGGTAGGCCGCGTTGTTGACGAGCACGTCGAGCCGGCCGAATCGGTCTAGCGCTCGGTCGACGAGCGACTCGCAGTAACGCTCGTCGGCGAGATCGCCCGGAAGTGACAGCGCGGACCGGCCGGCCGCCTCTACCCACCTGATGGTTTCGGCCGCGTCGTCCGCCTCGACCGGCAGGTGACTGAGCACCACGTCTGCTCCTTCCCGGGCGAACGCGATGGCAATCGCCCGCCCGATACCGCTGTCGCCACCAGTGACGAGGGTCACCATGTTGGCGAGCCTGCCCTGACCACGGTAGGACTCTTCGCCGTGGTCGGCCTGCGGCGTCATCTGACTCTCGAGGCCTGGATGGCTGATAGGCTCTTGCGGAAACTCTGGGGCTGGACCGCCCTGTCGGGGATCCTGGGGCTTGTCACGTGGACTCTCGGTCATGCGGAGGGCGGGTGCAGAAACTACGCCGGGGGCGGATCCATACCGTGCACCGGCACAGGTCCTGCTGAATTGGCGGAACGCTGAACTGCCACAGGCACAGTCAGACGCGCACCGACCGGGCCGAGCAGCGGTCGGGGGCAAGCTGGTCGATTCAATATGGCATCGATGATGCTCTTGGGAATGGCAAGACCGCGCTCGATTCCCGCTCTGGTGAATCGACAGCCCACCTTCCACAACGACGGGGACCTTGTGTCCCCGCTCGCCATGTACGCCGCCGCTCAGAGCAGTGAATGGCGCATGCTGTTGACATGATGGACAGCCGCTTCCCCATCGCGCCCCCCATTGCGCCCATGCTCGCCCAGCTCGCTACGGCTCTGCCCATCGGCGGAGATGTTCTGTTCGAACCGAAGTGGGACGGCTTCCGGGCAATCGTCTTCCGAGGAGAAGACGACGTCTACATACAAAGCCGCGATCTGCGTCCTCTCGATCGCTATTTTCCCGAACTGCACGACGCGCTCGTGGCCGGGCTGCCAGGCCGCTGCGTGCTCGATGGCGAAATCGTCATCGCGACGAAGCAGGGGCTCGACTTCGACGCCCTGCAACTGCGGTTGCACCCGGCGGCGTCACGCGTGGCAAGGCTGGCGGCCGACACTCCGGCGTCGTTCGTCGCCTTCGACCTCCTTGCAACCGGCGGCGAGGATCTTCGCGCGAGCGCTCAAGATGAGCGGCGTCGACGGCTCGAGGAGCTGCTCGCCCATGTTGCGCCTCCCATTTATCTGACACCGATGACCCGCGATCGCAATCGGGCAGTCGAGTGGCTGTCGCAGTTCGAGGGAGCGGGTCTCGACGGTGTCATCGCCAAGCCTGCGGCGGGTGTGTATCAACCGGGTAAGCGTGCCATGGTGAAGGTCAAGCACGTCAGGACAGCCGACTGCGTCGTGGCCGGCTTCCGCTGGCACAAGACCGGGCAGGGGACGCTCGTCGGCTCGCTGTTGCTCGGGCTGTTCGATGCGACGGGCCGTCTTCACCATGTTGGCGTCACCTCGGCGTTCACGATGGCCAGGCGGCGTGAACTCGCTGCGGAGCTTGCGCCGCTCCGGGACGGGGCGCTTTCGGACCACCCGTGGCGCGACTGGGCGGACGTTGCCGACGGCCACACGCGAATGCCCGGTGCTCAGAGCCGGTGGAGCGCAGGGAAGGACCTCTCATGGGAGCCGCTCCGCATAGAGCGTGTCTGTGAGGTGAAGTACGACCACATGCAGGGCGACCGTTTCCGGCATGCGGCAATCTTCGTGCGCTGGCGGCCCGACAAACCCGCGCGCGCCTGCGAGTACGACCAGCTCGAGGTGACGACACCGTACGAGCTTGCGAAGGTGTTCGGTACGAAAGCGGATCGGCGTCATTCCCGGGAGGGTAGCGACGAGCCCGGGACCGAGACGACGTAAGCCGGACAGGTGGAACAAGACTGTGGTCGTTGCGGGCTCGGCTCTTCGTCTTCCGGCGTATACTCCCGGCATCTGTACGCGGGCTCTGCGGATTCATCAGCCAGGAGAGGGACCATGGGCTCGAAACGACCTGCTCGAAGAGAATTTCTGAAGGGCGGTGCCGCGTTGGCGGGTGGTTTCACCCTGGGCGCGGCGCGCCCGTGTTCGGGCAGCAGGCCCCCGCTCGGCCCCCGATGATCAAGGGCGAGCGGGACGGCGAGATCGCCTATGGGCCCGGTCGAAATACGTCACCTCGGCCCGCATTCCGCACGGCGGCCGGCCATCGCCCGACAACTTCGGCCTCACGTTCCACGTCGCCACCCCGCTGCAGGACTCAGGTCGGCGTCATCACGCCCACGTCGCTCCACTACTACGCGACGACGCGCGGCGCGTTCCTGCCGGATATCGATCCCGACAGCACACGCTGATGATCCACGGCCTGGTCGACCGTCCGCTGACGTTCACCGTCGACGACCTGAAACGCCTCCCGTCGGTGACGCGGCTGCATTTCATCGAGTGCGCCGGCAATCGGTCGTCGCGCCGCGCCAAGACGGTGCAGGAGACGCACGGCATGACCAGCAACGCCGAATGGACCGGCGTGCTGTTGTCGACGCTGCTCAAGGAGTGCGGCCTGAAAGGCAGCGCCACGTGGTTCGTCGCCGAGGGCGCGGAAGAAGTCAAAGGCGCATCGAGCATGCCGGTCGCCAAGGCCATGGACGACTGCATGATCGCCTACGGCATGAACGGCGAGGCGGTGCGGCCGCAAAACGGCTACCCGCTGCGCCTGATGGTCCCGGGCTTCGAGGGGATCTTCCACACCAAGTGGCTGCAGCGCATCAAGCTCGTCGATCGCTACTACATGAACTACAACGACTTCGGCCATCTGCGTCAGGACGCACAAGGAGACGGCACTCGGCTATCAGATCGGACCGAAGTCGGTGATCACCTACCCGTCCGGCGACCAGCGGCTGCCCGGCAAGGGCTTCTACGAGATCCGCGGCCTGGCGTGGTCCGGCGGCGGCGCCATCAAGCAGGTGGAGGTCTCCACCGACGGCGGCAAGAAGTGGAACAAGGCGCAGTTCCAGGGGACGCCGCAGCGGATGGCGCATTGCCTGTTCACCTACGGGTGGAATTGGGACGGCAACGAGACCGAGATCATGTCGCGGTGCGTCGACGAGATCGGCCAGGCACAGCCGACGCGCGAGCAGATCGCCAAGCACTGGAACAAGCCCTTCGATCAGACGTTCAGCGTGACCGGCCTGGACAACTCGCGTGCAGCCGTGGAAGATCGCCAAGGACGGGAGCGTGACCAATGGCTTCGCGTAGGGCGCTCACCGATTGCGTTCGCGTTGCTGCTGGGTGTGCCGGCGCTGGCGCAGGGGCCGACCTATGGCATCGGTCGCACGCCGACGCCGGAGGAGATTCGCGCCCGCGATATCTCCATCGGTCCGACCGGCGACGAACTGCCGGCGGGCAAAGGCAGCGCCAAGGAAGGCGCGGTCGCCTATCGCACGAAGGGGTGTGCGGGATGCCACGGCGCGACCGGAGTCGGGGGCTACGGCACCGATTCTGAAAAGCAGAGACGCCCACCAATCCTGACGTCTGGGCGCGCGGCCGAATCCTGCCGCTGCGCGCGCCTTTCGCGACGACGGTGTGGGACTACATCAACCGCGGCATGCCGCTCAACCGCGAGGGCACGCTGACGCCGGACGAGGTCTACGCGCTGACGGCGTATCTGCTCTTCATCAACGACGTCATCCCGGAGGACCAGGTGCTCGACCAGCAGAGCCTGCCGAAGGTGAAGATGCCGCTCGGCAACAAGTACGCGGCACTTCCGGACTGGAAGCCGCGGACACCAAGGCTGAAGGGCTACCCGTACTAGGCCACTGCTGTCGACACGTCCTGACGGCACCCTAGCGAACGCACGCGAAGCTCGCTGCATCATTCGGATCGCCGACCCCCCTGTAGCGCGGCACCGCCGGGTAGAGACAGACGGGGCGTGTGTGCTGGACGGTCCTGGTGGTCGCCTGATTGTCGGAGTACTTCGTGCCGATGAACTGCGTCGGAGCAACGCCGGCTTCCACCCAATTCTCCAGCGCGGTCACCAGATCGTGCGCCGCGTCGCGCACCGGCGGTAGCTGTTGTCCGACGCCACCGAAGTTCGAGGCGCCGATTCCGCCGCTGCAGTGATTCAGCCCGGGGACCATGAACAGCCGGTAGAAGGTTTGCGTCCGCTCGAGACCACCGTTCGCCTTCGCGAGCTGTTCGAAATACATGGGGCTGTATTCAGGCTGCAACGTCTGGTCGTTCCACCCGTGATACTGAATGATCTTCACTCCGCGTCGAATGCTCGCGGCGTAGTCTGTCGACGTGGCGTTTCCCAGCCGCCCGATCGCCTCATCGGCGTGCGCCATGTCGCGGTCGAAGTCGAACGACTGGAGATCCCACTCCCGATTCCGGTACACGAGATTGGAGAAGTAGACGAGCAGACCGGAAGCGGCCGTGGTCGGACGGACCATGCCGGTCCAACCCGCCTCGGAGCCCTTCGCGAAACCCGGAAAGATCGACTCGCCGGTCCGCGGATTCCTGGGACCGTCGTAGATCTTCTGCAGCGCGGCAGCTTGTGGTGGCGTCAGGCAGTTGTTGCTGTCCGCGCCCTTGCACGTGAGTGACCGCGGGTCGAACGAGCAGCGCCGCGGGTCGGCGATGACATTGTCTGCAAGGCCGTCGCTGGCGTCGCATGCCGCCACCACGGCGGCAGTGACGGCAGGCAGCTTTTCCGCCGGAATGGCCGCGCCCGGAGCCGCGAGCGCCTGCGCGTTCCAGATGAAGCCCGCATTCGAATGGGACTGGAAGTTCCACGGCGCGCCGATGATCAAGCCGTCGAAGTCGTCCGGATAGCGCTGCGCTTCGATGAGGCCCTGTCGACCGCCGTTCGAGCACGAGCTGAAGTACGACTTCGTCGGCGCCTGGCCGTAGTAGGTCGCGATGATGGCTTTGGCGGCAA
Organism: uncultured Acidobacteriota bacterium; assembly: GCA_963722395.1. GTDB lineage: Bacteria > Acidobacteriota > Vicinamibacteria > Vicinamibacterales > CAVVIG01 > CAVVIG01. Next base: position 532,820 of record CAVRLS010000005.1, read on the forward strand.
CAGTCGTCACGTGCTTCGCGCGGTAGAGGTAATCGGTCACCTTCTCCGGGTGCCCTATTCCCCACCACGAGTCTGTAGACACGTGGCCGGTATCGGTCGACGCGGTTGCGTAGCCCCGGCGCAGGAGTTCATCCATCGCACCGTCCAGGCCGTTCCGCTGGTAGTTCAACTGTCCCGCGAAGCCGCCCTCGCCCGTCGACAGGAACTTGCGGTTCCACGCAGTCGGCTGAGGCAGCCAGACCTCGAAGCGGATGTCCGAGTCGACGGACGGCCTGCTGACCCCCTGCACGCGGCAGAAAGCAGGAAGGTTGGGGATGGTGACGGTATCAGAGATCCTCAGCGATCCAGTCGCGACCAGCGTCGCATCGACGATGGTGGTGGTGCTATCGAACGTGTGCCCCTTCAACGTCGAACACTCGAGCGCTGGTGATGCAATGGACTTGCGTTCAGGCTCCTGTGCAGCGAGGCCGACGACACAGGCCATGATCGCCGCGGCGACAGAAGAAGGCACGAACTTCGACATCATCAGGCGCTCCTGTGTGTGGCGCGTTCCCGTTTGCGCGCCTGAGCCTAACAGAGCGTCCGGGCGAGGGAAAGCCGGGTCGTCTTCTGGCATCACCTGCTGTGGCAGGGCGTTTGCGAAAAGTGATGACCTGGAGGGACGAATGGCAAAGAAGGCAACCACCTCGCGGCGGGCATCGGCCGCCGACGCCGGAGGACAGCAAAGAGGGCGGAAGAAGAAGGCAGCGGAGAAGGGCTCCGTCAGCCCGGCAGATCCCGCCGCAATGGCTGACGTGCCGTCCGGTGTGCTGGGAGGGGCGGCTGAAGCGATCGGACGAACGCTGGGCCGCACCTCGGCGGTGATTGCAGACCACCTTCCGTGGTCCCGCGGCAGCGATGGACTCGACCTGCTCGAGCGTGATCACCGCCAGCTCGAGGCGCTGTTGAAGCAGGGGGTGGAGACCGATGAGTACTCGCTCGCCGATCGACAGGCGATCCTGAAGCAGCTCGCGCGCGAGCTGACGGTGCATGAGCAGCTCGAAGAGAAGGTGCTCTACCCGGTGCTGAAGTCGCACGCCGAGGCAAAGGACATCGTGCTCGAGGGCTACCAGGAGCATCATGTCGCCGACGTGTTGCTCAGGGAACTACAGGAGCTGCCGCCGTCTGACGAGCGCTGGGGCGCGAAGCTCAAGGTATTGCAGGAAAGCCTCGACCATCACATCGGAGAAGAAGAAGGCGAGATGTTCAACACCGCACGTGCAATCCTGAGTCGTGAGCAGCTCGATGACATCGGCGCGCGAATGGAGGCGATGAGGGCGGAGCTGCAGGGCGCTTCACCGCAGCCTGCGCGGGAGCCGTAGTTCAACCCACATCGCTGACCTGAGCGCGCCTCGTGACCGGGACGGTATAGTCGGCGTGATGCAGAGTTCGATGTCGAACCGGCGCAACCGGACCCTCGTCACCATCGTAACGCCGTCCTTGAACCAGGCACCGTTCCTGGAGCAGGCCATCGACTCCGTGTTGTCGCAGGACCACCCCCCGATCGAGTACATCGTCACGGACGGTGGATCGCGCGACGGCAGCGTCGAGATCATCCGGCGCCACGCTCATCGGCTGGCGTTCTAGCAGAGCACGCCGGACGGTGGGCAGGCCGCCGCGATCAACGCCGGATGAGCACGTGCGCACGGCGAAGTGCTCGCTTACCTGAACGCGGACGACTACTACCTGCCTGGTGCCCTCACAGCGGTGGTGCGCGCTTTCGACGAGCATCCCGACGTGGGTCTGCTTCACGGCGAGGGACACTGGGTCAGCCGCACTGGCAGAATTCAGCAGACGATGCGCATGAAACCGACCGCGCAGTCACTGGTCGACTCTCTCGGCAGCCTGCCCCAGCCGTCGTGTTCATTCGCCGGTCGGCATTCGAACAACTGGGACCATTCGACGAAAGCCTGCACTTTGCACTCGACAAGGACTACTACCTCCGTGTCATGGGGAACTTTCCGTTCGTCTCGCTCAAGCAGCCACTGGCGTGCCTGCGGCTTCACGGCGAGTCGAAGAGCGTGTGGAGCGGGATCAAGTTCGCTCCGGAGGTGCTGCGCGTCGGGAAGAAGATCGCCGAGCATCCGGAAGGCTTCCCGCGGTTCTCCATCGACCCGGCACGGGTGATGGCGACCGCCCACGCGTCGGCGGCGAGATTCCTCTACGTGGGCGGGCACTTCCGGTCTGCCGCATTAGAACTTGTGCGCAGCGTCCGGCTGACTCCGACAGGAACAATCGGCCTGCTCAGTCGTGAGCTGCCGCGGTTCTTGCTTCGAGCGGTTGCTGGCAAAGCCGGCTATCTGCACGGCAGCAACATGGTGCGGCGTCTCGAAGGACGGATCCGATCCTCCTAATTGTTATCGCCGTCCAGCAGGCCGCCCAGGCCCCCCAGGACCGATCCTTCCTCACGCCGGCCACCGCCGCCCTTTGCTGAAGCGGCGTAGATGCGATTCGCCAGGCGGCTGAACGGCAGCGACTGCAACCACACCTTGCCCGGGCCCGTCAGCGTGGCGAAGAAGAGCCCTTCACCGCCAAAGAGCGCCGTTCTCACGTTACCGACGAACTGGATGTCGTAGTTCACCGTCGGCTGCAGAGCAACGATACAGCCCGTATCGACGCGCAGCGTCTCACCAGGTCCGAGTTCCAGCGCGTGCAGCATGCCTCCGGCGTGGACGAAGGTGAGGCCGTCGCCCTGCAACCGCTGCATGATGAACCCTTCACCGCCGAAGATGCCGACGCCGATCTTTTTCTGGAACGCGATCCCGACCGACACGCCGCGGGCCGCACAGAGGAACGAATCCTTCTGGCAAATCAGTTCGCCGCCGAGGGTCGTCAGGTCCATTGGCAGGATTTTGCCGGCGTAGGGCGCGGCGAACGCCACCCGCTGCTTGCCTGCGCCTTTGTTGGTGAACACTGTCATGAACAGGCTTTCACCGGTGAGCAGGCGCTTGCCGGCGCCGAGCAGCGCGCCCATCAGTCCGCTGCCGCCCTGTGGCTGCTGGCTTCCATCGCCGAAGACGGTTTCCATGCTGATGCCGGGCGTCATGTACATCATCGAGCCTGCCTCGGCGACCGCACTCTCACCCGGATCGAGTTCCACTTCCACGAACTGCATCTCGACACCGACAATCTTGAAGTCGATGTCATGCGCACGGCGTCCCGGCGGGGGCGGTGGCATGAGGCCAGTCCCTGCGGGAGTCGACGCGCCCGGCAGGTACGGCGCGAGCGTCGGCACGTCGCGGAGCGGCGTCCACTGGCTCATGCCTGCGGTGAACACGAGCGTGTCAACCGTGAGGTTGCCACCGCGGATGCTGGTGATGATGTCGTCCTGGCTGACAGGCCCGACCTGCTGGCCGCCGATTGCCATGTACCACTGGGGCATAGTTTTGTATCCACCTGATGAGAGTGTGTGTCGGGGCGGCTCAGTCCGAGTGGTCCTGGGCGTCGATTCTGCCGGCCATCTCCTGCTCGAGCCGTAAGGTCGACGCGGTGTCCAGGCCGAGGAGGGCCGCCAACTGTGCGAGATAGACCCGCTCGGCGCCGGTGACGCTTTCATCAGCCTGCACGATCGAGAACGCGAGCGCGTACAGCGCCTCCTTTTCGCGGGTGTCCGTGACCCCGGCAACGATCTCGTTCAGCGGTGTCGCTCGGTCCAGCTCGCCAAGCACGAACAGCTCTGCGTCGACCGATCTGGCCTGCGCAAGAATGGCTTCGCGTTCATCAGCGTCGAGTACACCGTCTGCCCGGGCCGCCGAGACGGTCAGCCGGACGAGCCGCAAGACTCCGGGCGGGACGCCCGCCGCTGGCGCCGACACCTGAGAAGCCGACGGCGTGCCCGGTAAAGGCGGGGGCACGGTCGGGCTCGCGGCCGTCGGGGTCATCGCCGGCAGCGGCGCGTTGAGTGAAGACGCCGCGGCATCTCCGCCCGATGGAACGCCGCCCGGCATCTGACCCTGTTGCTGATTGTTCTGCCAGGTTTCGAAAAGGCCCCACGCCACGCCCGCAGCCGTCATCATCGTCGCAGCATTGACCAGCCCGCCGCGATTGCCCGTCAGGTAGCGCAGCGCCTTCTTGCTCCGCTTGCGTGGCTTCCCCGTGAGCGCGCCCCGTACGAGAGCGCTGAGGAGCTGTGTCGGAACCATAGGTTTCATCCTACGCCCGACTCCGCCCGTCGAGCCACTCGCGGTACGATCGGTCGGCCATGCACCCGCGCAATCGCTTCCGCGACGGCTACAACTTCCAGCGCCTCATTGCGGCGCAGCCGCGGCTCGCGGCGTTCGTCGTGCGCAGTCCGCGGGGCGAGGCCACCATCGACTTCGCGGATCCGGCGGCGGTGCTGGCCTTGAACCAGGCGCTGCTCAAAGACGGCTACGGCCTGCAGTGGAGCCTGCCGGCCGGCGCGCTGTGCCCGGGGGTTCCCGGACGACTCGACTACGTGCACCACCTGGCGGACTTGTTCTCCGGCGGGAACGCCGCCGAGATCCCGCGCGGGCCGGAGGTTCGGATCCTCGACATCGGCACCGGGGCCAACTGCGTCTACCCGCTGCTCGGTGCCAGCGAGTACCGGCTGGAGCTTCGTGGCCACCGAGTCGCATCAGGGATCGCACCGCTGGGCCCGGCAGATCGTGCGGGTCAATCGGTCGGTGGCCGCACGAATCGGAGGGCGGTATCAGCCCGATCCGCTCGCGTGTTTTGCCAACGTCACCACAGCCGGCGAACGCTTCACCGCATCGATGTGCAATCCACCGTTTCACGCAAGCGCGGACGATGCCGAGGCCGGCAGCGCGCGCAAGCGACGAAACCTGAAGCTCACACCCACTGCCTCGCCGCTCAACTACGGCGGGGCGCCTGGCGAGCTCTGGTGCGAAGGAGGCGAAGTGGGCTTCGTCGAGCGGATGATCGCGGAGAGCGCCGCTCGTCCGCATCTCTGCTTCTGGTTCACGACGCTGGTGTCGAAGAGCGCGAACCTGCCGCGGCTCAGGCGTGCCCTGGCGCGCGTGCCCGCCACGCAGGTGCGCACCCTCGAAATGGCACAGGGGCAGAAACGGAGCCGCATCCTCGCCTGGACCTTCATGCGACCCTAGCCTGTGCAAGAATTCGCGCTGACGCCCGCAGCCTGTGACCTGTGGCCTGCGTGGCAAGACCCACACGACGGGAGAAGCCGATGATGTCGCTGCCACGTTCCTTCGCTGCCTCCGCACTGCTGGCCGCCGCCCTGATCGCAACGCCACTCGGAGCGGGGCCTGGCCTCCCTGCTGCGGCGAAACCCGAAGACGTCGGCCTTGCCTCGTCGCGGCTGCCGCGCATCCACGACACGGTGCGGCGATATCTGGATACGGGTCAGCTCGCTGGTGCGGTGACGCTCGTGGCCAGGCGCGGACGCGTGGCCCATTTCGAGGCGCACGGCGTCATGGACCTCGAGTCGAAAGCACCGATGCGAAAGGACGCCATCTTCCGCATCGCCTCGATGTCGAAGCCGGTAACGGGAGTCGCCATCGCGATGCTCGTGGACGAGGGCAAGGTGCGGTTGACCGATCCCGTGTCCCGCTTCATCCCGTCCTTCAAGGACACACAGGTGGCGGTGATCAAGCCGGGCTATGTGGCGCCTGCCGTGCCGGCCGGGCAACCCGCTCCCCTGCCCGACTACTACACCGTGCCCGTCACGCGTGAGATTACGGTGAAGGACCTGCTCACCCACACCTCGGGCCTCGAGAGTGGGAGCCTGGGCAACCGGCTTGGTGCACGCATCGCACCGCGCGACGTGAAGAAGACCCTGGCCGACCAGGTTCCACACCTCGCGAAGGTTCCACTCGACTTCCAGCCGGGCTCGCAGTGGACGTACAGCCTGCTGGCCGGTATGGACACGCTCTCGCGCATCGTCGAGGTCGCCTCGGGACAGACCTACGACCAGTTCCTCGAGCAGCACCTGTTCCGTCCGCTGGGGATGAAGGACACCGGCTTTTTCGTGCCCGCTGACAAGATGTCGCGCATCGCCGGGCTCTACAACCGGACGCCGAAAGGCATCGAACGGGGCGAGACGCCGGCCTGGCTGGCCACGACAACGTTCTTCTCGGGAGGCGGCGGCCTCTGGTCCACCGCCGAGGACTACGCGCAGTTCGCCCAGATGCTCGTCAACGGCGGGGAACTGAACGGAGTCCGCATCCTGAGCCCGCGCACGATCGAGTACATGGTGACGAACCAGGTGGGCGCACTGTACAACGGGGCTGGCGCAGGCGGACGCGCCGATGGTATGGGCTTCGGTCTGTCGGTGGAGGTCGTGCTCGACAACGTGCGCGCCAATCGCCGCACGTCCAACGGCAGTTTCGGCTGGGGCGGCGCCTTCGGCACGCACTTCTGGGTCGATCCGAAGGAAAAGCTCATTGGTGTGCTGATGGTGCAGACCCCAGGCACCGGCGTCACCCGCGACTTCGAAAACGCCGTCATGCAGGCCATTGTGGACTGAGCGAGGAGGCTACGGCCCAGTGGCCGGGGAGCGTTCGGCCGCCCTGCCCCGCTGGACCTATGATTCCCTGCGCACGTTATTTTCGGCGGAGGAGGAACCCCGACCTGCACAATGCCGTCAAACGTGCCGAAGGAGTGCACATGACGGCTTTTCCGAAGAATTGGTTCGCGGCTGTGGCAACGCTCGCGATGATGAGTGGCGCAGCCCTCGCAGGCGCTGCACCTGCCCCGGTTGTCGGCGACGTCACGTTCAGCCGGGACATCGCACCGATCCTGCAGCGCAGCTGCCAGAATTGCCATCACGCTGGACGGCGTGGCGCCGATGTCACTCGTCACCTACGCTGAGGTGCGGCCGTGGGCCCGCGCCATCAAGCAACGCGCACCGGCGATCGGTCCGCGCGCCGGCGTCATGCCGCCGTGGTATGTCGAGAAGAACGTCGGCCTCCAGAAGTACAAGAACGATCCGTCGCTGAGCGAACTCGAGCTCGCGAAGATTGCGAAGTGGGCCGACTACGGGTGCTGTCGAAGGGGACCGCGGCGACATGCCGGCCGCCCTTTCGTTCGACGACGGCAACACCTGGGCGATCGGCACGCCCGACCTCGTCGTCCGCACCAAGGACATCTCCGTCAAGGGTAACGCTCCGGACTGGTGGGGCGAGATCGAGAGCGTGCCGGTCGGGCTCACGGAGGACCGCTACGTGGCGGCATTGCAGGTGCGTGAGGTGAACGACGTACCGCAGCGCCAAGGAGACCGGCCGCGCCACGGTCGGCGGCCGTTACGTCGTGCACCACATGATCTGGGCGACCGACAAGGGCGGCGGCGGCGGCACCAACACGCCGTGGCCGGTGCACGAGGTTGGACGCGGCGCCGACTTCTTCCCGCCAGAAGCCGGGCCGCCTGCTCAAGGCCGGTGAGAGTCTTATCTCCAACTCCGTGCATCTCCACTCGAATGGCCGCGACACCACGGCCCATCTCGAGATCGGTTTCAAGTTCCACCCGGTCGGCTACACGCCGACGCTGAAGGCCTCGCAGAGCCGCGGCCTGGGCAACGGCCTCGACATTTCGATTCGGCCGAACGAAGCCAACCAGCAACTGCACGCCTACACGGTGCTGCAGGAGAACACGAAGGTCACCTCGTTCGAGCCGCACCTGCACGCGCCCGGCGCCCGCATGTGCCTCGAAGCGATCTGGGGCATCAACATCGAGACGCTCACCTGCGCCGGCTACGACCACAACTGGGTTCGCGGCTACGACTACGCCGATGACGTGGCGCCGCTCCTGCCAAAGGGCACCATCCTCCACATCACCGGTTACATGGACAACTCGCCGTCGAACAAGAACGTGCCCGACCCGCGCAACTGGCAGGGCTCCGGCAACCGCTCGGTGGCGAACATGTTCATCGACCTCGGGCAGGGCGTCGCGCTGAGCGACGAACAGTTCGAGCAGGAGATGATCAAGCGTCGCCGCGGGTCGAAAGACGACATCATCATCGGCTGCCCACTCTGCAACACGGTGCAGGTGCCGTCGCGGCACCAGCAACAACAACCAGCAGCAGTAGCCATGATGAGCAACCGACTGATCCGGAACGCCCGGCGTCGCTCTCCGCTGCTGGTGCTCGCCCTGACCGGCTGGCTTGCTGCCGGCTGCGGCGCATGCGCAGTCGTACGCGCAGCGGACAGACGGTCTGGCCCGCCTTCGAGGGCTGGGAGAAGAACGAGGACGGCACCTTCAACCTGGTGTTCGGCTACATGAACGACAACTGGGCCGAGGAACTCGACGTGCCGGTCGGCCCCGACAACAGCCTGTCTGCCCGGTCCGGCGGACCAGGGACAGCCCACGCACTTCCTGCCGCGTCGGAACCGGTTCATTTTCCGCGTCAAGGTCCCGAAGGACTTCGGGACCAAGGAACTGGTGTGGACGCTGAACACACGCGGCAAGGTGCAGAAGGCATACGGTTCGCTCCGCCTCGATCTGGTCATCGAGAACGTCGACATCATGTCGGAGACCGGTGCGCTCGGCGCCGGCGCCAGCAACCCCGAACTGCGCGCGGACAAGGCGCCGGTGGTGAAGATCGACGGAAACAAGGCGCGAACGGTGAAGGTTGGAGAACCGCTCCAGCTCGCAGCCATCGTCACCGACGATGGTGTGCCGAAGGTCAGGACCATCCCGCCCGAGCGCGTGCGGCGGGCAGCTCGGGAGGCCGCCGTTCCGGCCGACCGTGAACAAGAACCTTGGGCTACATCTCGCGTGGCTGGTCTACCGGGGAGCGGGGCAGGTAGAGTTCGAGCCGCCGCAGATCAAGACCTGGGAAGACACGCGCTCCGGTGCCAACTCACCGTGGGCGCCCATCTGGGTCGCGCCGCCGCTTCCGGCGGACGGCCGCCACAGCTCACAGGTCGTGTTCAGCGAACCCGGCACCTACACGCTTCGTGCCCGCGCCGACGATGGCGCGCTGACCGGCGACGATGAGCTGACAGTTACGGTTACGCGTTAGGTAGCAACACCCCAGGGCGCGTTCCTTCACAGGGACGCGCCCCCAGCCGACTTCAGAGCAACTTTCAACTACGCCTGCAGAGTCTTGCCTTGCTCACGGCGTCCCGACCCTGGCGGCCAGCGCCTCGGCGCGACCGCTGAGATCGGCGAGGCTCCCCCGCAGCGCCCGCCAGCGGGTCTCCTCAGTGCGAACAAAGCGGCTGTAAGGCGCCACCGCCTCAGCAAGCTTTGCGGCAGTTCGCGCCTGCGCCTGATCGAATTCGGTGCGGAGCGCCGCGGTCAGGCGGGTCGCCAGTGACGTCACCCGTTCTTCCAGCACGCGCTTCGCTGTTCGCCGCCGTGCTGGAATAATCAGGAATCCGACGCCGAGCAGCGCGCTGGCGAGCAGAATTCCGGTTACGTCCGCAGCCATCGTCGAGGCTGCCACGGTGACCAGGGTGCCTAGTCCGAGGGCAGCGCCACCAGCGGCCGCAGCAGCCGCCACGGCAACGCGGGCCTGGTCGGCGATCAGGCTCGCTTCGCGCTGCTTGTCGTACGTTTCCACCGCCCGCTGCGCTTCCCGGCCGACCGAGTCCATCAGCCCGGCACGGTCGCTATGGAACGAACCGATGTCTGGCGAGCCTAGCACCACCTGTTCGCTCTGACGCATGCGGCCGGTCAGGGCGCCGGTCACCGCCTGCCACTCGCGGAATTCCTGATCCACGAGCCAGTCGATGAGTTCGTTCACACGCCGCTCTATCTGCAGTGGTGCGTCGGCCACGACGACGTCAGTGAACTCCTTTTGCATCCGCGCACGGTTCAGCAGGTCCACCACCCGGCCGATGCGGAGTGTGTCATCGAAGTACCGGTTGCCCCTCGACTCCATCGCGGTCAGCACCGCCTCGATCGACCCCATCCGCAGGCTGAACCCACGCTGGATGTCATCTCGGAACGCCGCCATCTGCCGCTCGAGGCTCCCGAGCAGCTCGACGTCACCGGCCAGCAGGGCGAGCCGCTCGTCCGCCACCTTCATGTAGCGGTTTGCCAGGGAGCGCCCAACACCGAGCGGGTTGGCCATCTTGAGCCGGAACTTCGTCTGGGGCTCGAGCGTACGCTCGATGAACTCCTCCAGTTGGTCGAAGCCACTGGCGGTCCACAGAGCCGGCTCGCCGCGCTTGGCGCGCATCGCCAGTCGACCACTCACTGGAATGACGGTCGGTTCGGAGCCGAGTTCCTCTCGTGCCGCATCGCGCACGAATACGAGAACGCGTTCGCGATCGGCCGGCGTGGTTAGGATGTCGATCTTGTTCACCACCACGACCACCTTCTTGCCCCACTGGCGTAGCACCCCGAGCAGCGCCCGCTCGGTTTCGGTGAACGGCCGATCGGCCGAGGTGAGGAAGAGCACCAGGTCGGAGCGGGGCACAAAGTCGGTGGTCAGGCGCTCGTGCTCACGGATGATGGCGTTGGTGCCCGGTGTGTCGACGATGTGCACGGCTTTCAGCAGCCCGAGAGGCGCGGCAACGAACGCAGTGCCACCGGGATCGATGCCGCGGTCCACCTGGTCGCCGTGCCTGATGAGCGTGATCCGGCCCGTTGTGGGTGTGACGCCCTCTTCGAGCAGCATCTCGCCAAGCAGCGCGTTGATGAGGGCGCTCTTCCCGGCATTGAACTCACCAACCACCACGAGCAGAAAGAAGTCGTCGAGTTGACGGCTTGAGGCAGCGAGTGTCTGCTGGTCCTCCTCGGCTGCGCCGAAGGATCGCAGAGTGTCGCTCAATTCAACAAGCAGCTGTCGCCCGGTCGCAATCTGCGACTCGAGCGCTGACTCAAGCACGCGCATCGCTTGCTGCACAGCAAGAAGGGAACCGCCGGGGGTCGGGGAGGATTGGCGGCCCGCAGAGGTCAGCTGTGGAAGAGGCCCACGACTTGCACCTCAGCGCTGTAGGCGGGTGACCGGTCAGGAGGCTGATGATGCGTTCAGGCACAACAACATCTCTCATCGCGGCGTGCATCCTCGCTGTGCCGGCCATATCGCCCGCACAGCAGGGTCGCCCGAGTCAACGGATGGCGACGATGGACCGCAATGGTGACGGGGTGGTCACCAGGCAGGAATGGACCGGCACCGGCAACGCGTTCGACGCGCGTGACTGGAACGGAGACGGCATACTGTCGGGTGACGAGATGCAGCCCGGCGCCAGGCGCGGTCAGGCGCGGCGGTCGCGTCAGGGCGGTGACGGAGCAGACGGCCGCAACGACGAGCAGTTCGAGGACTGGACCGCGGAGAGTTTCAGCCGCCAGGACCGGAACAGGGACGGACGCATCACGCAAGCCGAATGGCGTTTCGCGCGCGATGCCTTCGATCGTGCCGACCACAACGGCGACAGGGTCGTCACGCGAGCCGAGTTCCTCAATGAAGACACCACGGCAGCGCGCGATTCCGTTTCGTTCATGGACGCCAACCGTGATGGCCAGGTTGCGCGGCGCGAATGGCGCGGTGCTGCGGAGGAATTCAACCGCAGAGACGGCAACCGGGATGGCGTGCTGTCGGGAACTGAGTTGACCAGTGTCGATGGCAATCTCGACAGCAGCCGTTGGAGGGGCCAGGTCGGCTCAGGGTCGCAGAACCGAAGCCAGGCCTACCAGGCTGGCTTCGCACGCGGCCGCTCCGAGGGGCTGGAAGCCGGACGACAGGACCGCGAACGCAATCAGGGTTGGGACCTGGAAGGGCAACGGGAACTCGAATCCGCAGACTCTGGATACACCTCCTCTGTCGGCTCACGCCCTGAGTATCAGGCCGGCTACCGGGAGGCGTTCCAGGCTGGGTACCGGGAGGGGTTCGGCCGGTGACCCACGAATACGCAGGCTATCGGCTTGTCGACGGCCTGCGAGACGAGCTGGTCAGTCCCCCTTGACGTTGACGAACTGCTTGAGGACGTATTTGACGTCGACCAGATCCCGGGCATGTTCCATGACCTGGTCAATGTCCTTGTAGGCAGCGGGGATTTCGTCCAGCAGGACCTTGGCATGGCGGTACTCGATGCCGCGCATCGCGGCGCCGAGATCCTCCATGCTGAACAGACCGCGAGCCTTGGTTCGCGAGTAGCGCCGGCCGGCGCCGTGTGGTGCCGAGTTGAAACTCGCCGGGTTTTCCTTGCCCACGACGATGTAGCTGCGAGTGCCCATTGAGCCGGGGATCATGGCCCAGTCGCTCTTGCGGGCCATGATGGCGCCCTTCCGCGTCACCCAGACACTCGTGCCGAAATGGGTCTCCCGCTGTGTGAAGTTGTGATGGCTGTTGATGCGCTGCAGTTCGAGAGCGGCGGGCTCCACCCGTGATCCGTTCACCGCTGCGCTGACCTCCGCCATCACCCGGTCCATCATCTCGTTGCGATTGTGCAGCGCAAACTGCTGCGCCCAATTGAGGTCGCGGATGTATGCGTCGAACGCCGGGTGTTCTTCCGGCAGGTACGCCAGATCGCGATCCGGTAGATTGACCGACAGCTTCCGGCACAGGTCCTGGGCAACCTTGATGTAGTGATTGCCGATCTTGTTGCCCACCCCTCTCGAACCCGAATGCAGCGTCACCCACACTGCACCGTCCGCGTCTTCGGCGAGTTCGATGAAGTGGTTGCCACCACCGAGGGTTCCCAGAGCCAGTCGCCAATTCCTGTCGTACTGGTCAGGCGTCGCTCGGGTGTCGGTTGCCAGCTGCTCAAGAGTCGCCACGCGAGCCGAGGCTGAGTCGGTGAGGGACACGTTGTTCTTGCCGGCGCTCATCGGTATCCGGCGCTCGATACCGTGTCGAATCTTTCCCGGACTGGCAAGGTCGCTGCGTCGGAGAGGCGTGCGCACGGCGATCATGCCGCAACCGATGTCCACACCGACTGCGGCGGGTATGACCGCCCCGACGGTCGGAAGCACGGTGCCGACCGTGGCACCTTTGCCGAAGTGGCAATCGGGCATCACAGCGATGTGTTTGAACACGAACGGCATCGACGCGGTGTTCAGGATCTGCCGCTGTGCTTCTGCTTCGATCGTCTCCCACGGCAGGAAGACCACCGCGCGATCGCCAACGTTCTTCATGGCTTCATACCGTCCGAGTGCACCAACAGGGCGGTTGTTCGAGGTACGCCGTGCAGCACGGATGCCATCGTTGATGGCTCGCGCCGAGTCGACCGGGGCTCGACCTTCACTGCTGTGCCACCCCGGCCGCATGCTATATTCCCGCACCCAGAAGTGCAGACCACGTTTCCTGGCTCCATCCCCGATCTGCAGCGCCGGCTGGCCGCACAGCGTTACGTGGCGGACTACGGCCTGGCTGTCTCGCTGTTTCTGGCACTGCGGCTCAACCGGCCTTTGTTCCTCGAAGGTGAAGCTGGTGTCGGAAAGACGGCGCTCGCGATCGCCGTGGCAGCCGTCCTCGACACCGACCTCATCAGGTTGCAGTGTTACGAAGGCCTTGATGTCACGCACGCGGTCTACGAGTGGGACTACGCCCGCCAGCTCGTGGAGTTGCGGATTCTCGAGGCGTCCGGCGAACTGGACCGGGGCAGCGCGCGCCGCGAGTTATATAGCGACGCCTTCCTGATCAAGCGGCCGCTGCTGCAGGCGATCGATCCTGCACGCACCCGTCCGGCGGTCCTGCTGATCGACGAAATCGACCGCGCCGACGAGGAGTTTGAGGGGTACCTGCTCGAACTGCTCGCGGAATTCCAGATCACGATTCCGGAACTGGGAACCATCCGCGCCACCGCACCGCCGCTCGTCATCCTGACGTCGAACCGGACGCGCGAGGTGCACGATGCGCTGAAGCGGCGCTGCCTGTACCAGTGGATTGAGTATCCCGCCTTCGACAAGGAACTCGCGATTGCCAGGGAACGGGTGCCACACGCGTCCGAGCGCCTCGCCGCGCAGGTGACGTCGATCGTGCAGGAACTGCGGACACAGGAGCTGTACAAGGTTCCGGGCGTGTCCGAAACACTCGACTGGGTGTCGGCGCTGGCGGCGCTCGATGCCGACGCCCTGAACCCGGATGTGGTGGAAGCCACGCTGGGCGTGGCGCTCAAGTCCAGAGACGACATCGAGGCGGTTCGTGGAGAAACGCTTGCCGGCCTGATCGCCCGCGCCGTGTCGCGGTGATGTCTGTGCTGCTGGATAACCTGCTCGTGTTCGGCCGGCTGCTGCGCGCGCTCGGACTCGAGATCCATATCGGGCGTCTGCTCGACCTCGCCGAGGCGCTGCAGTGCGTCGACCTTGCGACGCGCGACGACGTGTACCACACATGCCGGGCGCTTCTCGTGCACCGCCGCGACGACCTGGTGATGTTCGACCGCGCTTTCGATGCGTTCTGGCGCGTGCACGGCGAGCATCTGTTGCAGCCGGCGCAATGCCAGAGGGACCAGGCCCGCGGAGAAGGCGAGCGCCCCGGGGCTTCCGCCACGCGAGACACAACGGCGCCAGCGGCCGCGGCACTCGAGGCCCAGGTCAACGAGGCGGTGTCTGGAGCGCTCCAGACCTGGAGCGACGCCAGGACACTCGCCCAAAAGGATTTCGCGGAGTTTACGCCCGCGGAGATCGCCGTGGCGAAGGCCGTGATGGACAGGCTCGACTGGACGCCGGGCGAGCGGCGCACGCGCCGGTGGGTGCGAGGACGTGGGCCGCGCGTCGACCTCAGGCGCGCGCTGGCACTCAGTGTCCGGACTGGCGGCGATGTCTTCCGGCTGCCACGGCGCCGCCGGCGTATGCGGCCTCGCACGGTCGTGCTGGTATGCGACGTGAGCGGCTCGATGGAGCGCTATTCGCGTCTGCTCCTGCACTTTGCCCACGCGCTGGGCCGACGTCACCACCGTGTCGAATCGTTCGTGTTCTCCACTGATCTCACGCGCGTGACGACCCAGTTACGCGTCCGGCGGCTGGACGAGGCGGTCGCGGCCGTGTCGCAGGCGGTGCCGGGCTGGTCCGGCGGCACCCGCATCGGCGAGGCGCTTCGGCAGTTCCATCAACGCTGGGCACGTCGCGCGCTGCACGGCGACCCGGTGGTACTGCTCATCTCGGACGGCTGGGACCGCGGCGACCCGGCGGTGTTGCGCGATCAGATCAGGCGCTTGCAGCGCCGGTGTCAAAGCCTGATCTGGCTGAACCCGCTGCTCGGCACGGTCGACTACGCGCCGCTCACTCGAGGGTTGCAGGCGGCATTGCCGTATGTCGATCACTTCCTGCCGGCTCGAACGCTCACCAACTTTGCGGATCTGGCACTGCGCCTGAACACGCTCGCGGGAGGACGCTGATGGATATTTCCGGGTCGTATATCTTCGAGGCGCCGCTCGACCGGGTCTGGGCCCTGCTGATGGACCCGACGGTCATCTCGTCGTGTATTCCGGGGTGCGAGAGTTTCGAGGCCACTGGCGAGCACGAGTACCGGGTCCGCCTCATCGTCGCACTTGCGGCGATCACGGGCTCCTACGACGGCACGGTGGCGCTGACGGACCTGGCCCCGCCGACCTCGTATCGACTGACTGCCGCGGGGCAAGGCAAGCCCGGTTTTCTCAACGGAAGCGCCGTCGTCACGCTGCGGGCCGAGGGGGAGACCACGGTGGTGGACGTCACAGGAACGGTACACACGGGTGGACCGATCGCGAGGCTCGGCCAACGCCTGATCGGCGGCGTATCCGGAATGATGCTCGACCGCTTCTTCGGCTGTCTGCGGGCGAAGCTGGTGGCGTGATTACGCCCGTGCCATCGCCGCCGCCAACGCGCGGCGTGTAAGCACCGGAATCATTGCGCGGCGGTACTCGGCGCCCGCGTGAAGGTCCGAGTTCACCCCATGAACCTGGGCCGCTGCCACCTGTGCTGCGCGTGCCAGCGTCGCGTCCAGCAACGGCTGGCCCGCCAGCGCCTGCTCGACGTTGCTCAGGCGACGGGCGTGCGAGGCGGCCCCGGTCAGACCAACGCGCGCGGACACGATTGTGCTGCCGCTGGTCTCAAGCGCCGCGGCGACGCCGACAATTGCATAGTGGGACGCACGCTGGTAGAGCTTGGCGTACGCCGCGGTTCGCACAGGAGTGAACTGGACACTCGCGATGATCTCGTCTGGTGCCATGTCCACCGTGAACATGTCCGTGAAGAAGTTCGAGGCCTTCACCACACGCCAGCCCGCGAGGCCCTTGAGGTGAATGTCGGCGTCCAGCGCCAGCATCACGGCTGGCATGTCGGCCGACGGGTCGGCGTGGGCCAGGCTGCCGCCGATCGTGCCCCGATTGCGAACCTGCGGGTCGCCGATCGTGGCTGCGGCCTCGGAGACCGCGGGGCACCGCGCCGCGAGAAGGGCGGATGTGGCCACGTCGTGGTGCACCGTCCCGGCGCCGATCGTAACCCTGCCATCCCGCTCGGAGATTCCCGCGAGGTCCTGAATGCGGCTGATGTCGATCAACAACTGCGGTTCGCTCAGGCGCAGCTTCATTAACGGCACGAGGCTGTGACCGCCAGCGATAAGCTTCCCGTGGCCGCCAGCCGCTTTGAGCCTGGCCAGCGCATCGTCGAGGGACGTCGCACGCGCGTATTCGAAGGTCGTCGGAATCACGCCTGTCCTCCGTTGATGATGCGCCACAGCTTCTCGGGGCGCAGCATCATGTCGATGTGCGTCACGCCGAACTGGCCGAGCGCGTCCACTGCTGCGTTGACGATGCTGGGCGTTGCGCCGAGGGTACCGGCTTCGCCCACGCCCTTGGCGCCAAGCGGGTTCACAGGCGTCGGCGTCACCGACGAATGCATTTCGAAGCGCGGGAAGTCGGTCGCGCGCGGCAGCGCATAGTCCATGAACGACCCCGTCAGCAATTGCCCGTCGTCGCTGTACACGGCTTCCTCGATCATGGCCTGGCCAATGCCCTGCGCCAGCCCACCGTGTATCTGCCCTTCCACAATCAACGGGTTGATCAGGTTCCCGGCATCGTCTGCCGCAACCACTCGCAGCAGTCTGGGCTCGCCGGTGTCGCGATCGATCTCGAGCATCGTGATGTGGCAGCCAAACGGGTACGTATTGTTCGCAGGTTCGAAAAACGCCTCGTCGCTCAAGCCCGGTTCGAGACCTGGGGGAAGCGGAACCGGAACGTACGCGTAGCCGGCCACCTCAGCGAAGGATTTGGCGGAGCCGGGCGAGCCCTTCACGCCGATGGTGCCGTTCTCGAAGACGATGTCGTCTTCGTGGGCTTCCAGCAGGGCGGCGGCAAACTTTGCCATCTTCGTCTTGACCTTGCCGCCCGCGAGGTGAAGGGCGGTGCCTCCGACAGCCTGAGAGCGGCTGCCAAAGGTGCCGATCCCCTGCTTCACGACCCCGGTGTCGCCGTGGAGAATTGAGATGTGGTCGATGGGTACGCTGAACTGATCGGCGAGCATCTGCGCGAAGGTGGTCTCATTCCCCTGGCCATGGGGTGACGCACCGGTGGTGGCGCTGATCCGGCCGTCACGTTCGATGGTGACCTGCGAGTGCTCCCAACCGCCGGTCGGCAGCGACGAGGACGGCCCGAGACCGCACACCTCGACGTACATGGCCAATCCCAGGCCGACGAGCCGTCCTTCCTTCTGGGCTGCGTCGCGTTCGGCGACGAGTGCGCTCCAGTTCGATGCGGTCAGCGCCAGATCGAGCGCCTTGTCGTAGTCGCCCGAATCGTAGACGGCGCCCATCTGCGTCGCGTAGGGGAACTGGGATTTGCCGATGAAGTTCTTGCGGCGGACTTCGGCCGGGTCCATGCGCAGCTTGCGCGCGAGCATGTCCATGGCACGTTCGACGAAGTAGGTGGCTTCGGGACGGCCGGCGCCTCGATACGCGTCAGTTGGCGTCTTGTTCGTGAACACCTCGGTGAGCGTCGTGCGGATGGCCGGGATGTCGTACGTGGCGTTCGCCATCAACATCGTGAGCGTCGGGATGGCGGCGGTCAGCAGCATGTTGTAGGCGCCGATGTCGGCGATGAGCCTGAGCTTGAGGCCAAGGACTTTGCCGTCGCGCCTGGCGGCGAGGTCGACGTAGCCGATGATGTCGCGGCCGTGAGTCGTGGCCACGAAGGCCTCGGAGCGTTCCTCGACCCACTTGACGGGAATGCCCAACCGCTTCGAAACGGCGGCGGCAACGTACTCTTCACCGTAGATATTGATCTTCGCGCCGAATCCACCGCCAACCTCGGGAGCAATGGCGCGGACCTGGTCCTGGCCCAGGCCCGTCATCGCAGCGATCATCGTGCGAAGGATGTGCGGATTCTGCGTCGACGACCAGATGGTCATCGACCCCTTGCCCGGCTCGAAGTGCGCCACGACTCCGCGCGGTTCCATCGCGTTGGGCACGAGGCGCTGGTTCATCATGCGCTGGGAGATGACGATGTCTGCGGCGGCGAATGCCGCGTCGACCGCCGAGTCGTCCACCTTGCCGTCGGGTCTGACACCGGTGCCGCTCGGCACGAGAGCCACGGCCAGATTGTTCGGGAAGTCTGGGTGGATGACTGTGGGCTTGCCGGTCATCGCCAGTTCAGGGTCCACGACGGCCGGCAGCGGATCAATCTCGACCACGATGGCGTCGGCGGCATCACGGGCGACATAGCGGTCGCTGGCCACGACGACAGCCACGGGTTCGCCGCCGTAGCGAACCATGTCCACCGCCACCGCCCGGTGGGGCGGCGAGGGGAACGGCGTGCCAATGGGCATCGGCGCCAGCATCTCGGCAATCTGTGCACCGGTATACACAGCCTCGACGCCGTCCATGGCCTCTGCGGCGCTCGTGTCGATCGAGCGGATGCGTCCGTGCGCCACGTCACTGCGCTTGAACGCCAGATGCTGCATGCCGGCGACCTTGATGTCGTCGACGTAGGTACCGCGCCCCTGGATGAGGCGGGGGTCCTCGCGGCGCCTGACGCGCTCGCCGACGAGTTTCGGCAGAAGAGGAGATGAAGCCATGGCTACCCCTTGCTCGCGGCGTTCTGAATGGCGTTGACGATGTGCTGGTAGCCGGTGCAGCGGCAGAAATTACCGGAGAGGCCCTCGCGGATCTGCTGCTCGGTCGGCTTCGGAATGTCCTTCAGCAGGCTCACGCCGGACATGATCATGCCCGGCGTGCAGTAGCCGCACTGGAGACCGTGTTCGTCCCAGAAACCTTGCTGCACCGGGTGCAGCTGGCCGTCTTTCGCGAGGCCCTCGATGGTGGTGATGTCCGAACCGTCGGCCTGCACCGTGAAGATGGTGCACGACTTGGCGCTGCGGCCGTCGATGATAATCGTGCAGGCACCGCACTGGCTTGTGTCGCAGCCGACGTGGGCGCCGGTGAGCAGCAGTCGTTCGCGGAGGTAGTGAACGAGAAGCAGGCGCGGTTCCACGTCGGCTTTCCGCACCTTGCCGTTGATCGTCATCGAGACCTGTGCCACATGTCCTCCTCGGTGAAGGGTGTGACGATAGTGTCGACTCGGGCGCAAGTCAATCGCAGACCGGCAGGCGCCCATCCTCGACGCGCAGGGCGGATGCCGATAGCTCCGCGCCTACCCGACCTTCCGCAGGATGAAGCACTTCAGGTAGTACGTCTCCGGCACGCCGAGCAGGACAGGGTGATCACGCCCCTGCATCCGCTTTTCGACCATCGTCACGTGCGTCTCAGCGTCGACGGCGGCGTCGTACACGATCTGCGCGAACATCCCTTCGCTGATGTTGTAGGAACAACTGCAGGTGACGAGGAAGCCGCCAGGGTTCAGCAGCCGCAGCGCGCGGAGGTTGATCTCCTTGTAGCCGGTGATGGCCTTCTCGACGGCGCTCTTCGTCTTCGCGAAGGCCGGCGGGTCGAGCACGATGGTGTCGAATCGTTCCTTCACGCGGTCGAGCCCGCGCAGTTCGTCGAACACGTTGCCGACCCGAGCGTCGACAGTGACGCCGTTGCGTGCGGCATTCGCGCCAACCCTGGCCACCGCATCCTCGGAACTGTCGAAGGCGATCGTTTCGGTGGCCTTCGATGCCAGCGTCATGGCGAAGCCGCCGTTGTAGCTGAAGCAGTCGAGCACCCGCCCGCGGGCATAACGCGCCGCGGCCTCACGGTTCTCGCGCTGGTCGAGGAACAGGCCGGTCTTCTGGCCGTGCCGAAGATCGACCTCGTACTCGAGGCCGGACTCCTGCACCGTGACCGTGTCCGGCACCTCGCCCTGCAGCACCGCAATCTCCTGCGGCAAGCCGTCGAGCACGCGCGCCTTCGGATCGTTGCGGGCCAGGATCCCCTTCGGGTTCAACCGCGCCGACAGGGTGGCAACCACCGACGGCAGCAGGCGGTCCATGCCCTGCGACAGGGCCTGCACCACCAGGTAATCGCCATAGCGATCGACGACCAGCGACGGCAGCAGGTCGGCCTCGCCGTGCACGAGCCGGTACGCCGTTGCGTCGATCCCGAGCGCATCGCGGAAGCCGATGGCCGACTCGATGCGTGACGCTATCAGCGCCGCGTCTGCCACCCGCTCGCCGTAGGTGAGCATGCGGATGGCGATCTGCGACCGGTCGCTGTAGAGCGCCGACCCGAGCGCGCGCCCCTTGACGTTCCGCACGATGACGATGTCTCCGGGGCCGGCGGTCGCCTCGTTGATGTCGCTACGGTAGATCCAGGGGTGCCCGCCGCGCAGGCGCTGCTCGCCGCGAGCGGAGATGGTGACGGTGGGAGGCATGGCTGTCGACCCTAGGCTATCACCTCGGCTCCAACCCTCGCGTGAGCGCATAGTAGAATGTCCGGATGCGCGTGGCGATTGGGGCCGATCACGCCGGATTCCTCCTCAAAGAGCACCTCAAGCAGACACTGCAGCGGCTCGGGCATCGCGTCGAGGATTTCGGCACCGACAGCGAAACATCCGTCGATTACCCACCTCTCTGCATGGCGGTCGGCCGTGCCGTGGTGGATGGCCGTGCAGACCGCGGCATCGTCCTGGGTGGCAGCGGACAGGGTGAACAGATCGCAGCCAACAAGGTGGCAGGTGTCCGTGCGGCGCTCTGCAACGACCTGTTCACGGCGAAACTGTCGCGTGAACACAACAATGCGAACGTCCTGTCGATGGGTGGCCGCATCGTCGCCTTCGGCCTCGCCGATGAAATAGTCCAGCTGTGGCTGACCACCGCCTTCGCGGGTGGCCGTCACCAGCGCCGCATCGATCAGATCACCGAGGCTGAAGCCGCCGCGAAGCAGGCGTAGCGTCCGTAACCCACGAACGACTGCCTCGGGCCGCGCCAGGGCACGTCCGACGAACCGCTGGCAACACAGGAATACGATGGCAACTGACACGACCAGGCTCCCGATGTGGCGCACCCTCGCCGAAACCGATCCCGACGTGTTCGACGCGGTGCAGCACGAACTGCACCGGCAGAACACGGGACTCGAACTGATCGCCTCCGAGAACTTCGTCAGCATGGCGGTGCTGGAAGCCGTCGGGTCGGTGTTGACCAACAAGTACGCCGAGGGCTATCCGGGCAAGCGCTACTACGGAGGCTGCGAGTATGTCGACGTCGTCGAGCGTGCGGCCATTGCGCGCGCCAAGGCACTCTTCGGTGCCGAACATGTCAACGTGCAGCCGCACTCGGGCGCGCAGGCCAACATGGCCGTCTGCCTCGCCGTCCTGAAGCCGGGCGACACCATCCTCGGCATGAACCTCGCGCACGGCGGCCATCTCACCCACGGTCACCCGCTCAATTTCTCGGGCCAGCTCTATACCATCGTCCCCTACGGCGTCCGGAAGGATGACGAACGGATCGACTACGAAGAGCTCGAACGCCTGGCGCACGAACGCAAGCCGAAGCTCATCATCGTCGGGGCCAGCGCGTATCCGCGCGTCATCGACTTCGCGCGCATCCGCGCCGTGGCCGACGCAGTCGGTGCACTGGTTATGACCGACATGGCGCACATCGCCGGCCTGGTAGCAGGTGGCGTGCATCCGAGCCCGGTGCCGCACTCCGACTTCGTCACCACCACCACCCACAAGACGCTGCGCGGCCCGCGCGGCGGCATGATTCTCTGCCGCGAGCAGTTCCAGAAGGACATCGACCGCAGCGTGTTTCCGGGCGTGCAGGGCGGTCCGCTGATGCACGTCATCGCGGGCAAGGCCGTCTGCTACAAGGAAGCTGCCGAGCCGGCGTTCGCCGAGTACCAGCGCCAGATTGCGAAGAACGCGGCGCGCCTCGCGCAGGTGCTGAGCGACGCCGGCTTCCGCCTCGTCAGCGGCGGCACCGACAACCACCTGATGCTGGTCGACGTGTTCTCGCGCGGCGTCACCGGCAAGGTGGCTGAAGCGGCGCTCGGCAAGGCGGGCATCACGGTGAACAAGAATGCCATTCCGTTCGATCAGAACCCGCCGATGACCGCCAGCGGCATCCGCATCGGCACGCCAGCCATCACGTCGCGCGGCTTCCAGGAGGCCGACATGGACGCCGTTGGCGGCCTCATCGCCCGCGCCCTCGAGACGCCGGACAATGACGCCGCGCTCGCCATGGTGCGAGAGGAAGTCGAAGCCCTGTGCCGGAAGTTCCCGCTCTACCCCGACTCGCGGGGCTGACGGCCCACGTCTTTCGTGCCGGCGGTGCGCTGTCCCAGGCGCTGCCCGACTACGAACCACGCGCGGGCCAGGCCGAGATGGCAGCCCGCGTGGCGGACGTGTTCGAGAACGGCGGCGTCCTGCTCGCCGAAGCGGGCACGGGCACCGGCAAGACGCTCGCCTATCTCGTACCGGCCATTCTCAGCCGGCAACGCGTGCTCGTCTCCACCGGCACCAAGAACCTCCAGGAACAGATCTACTTCAAGGACATCCCCACGCTCCGTGCGGCGCTCGACGTGCCGTTCACCGCGACCTACATGAAGGGGCGCGCGAACTACGTGTGCCTGCACCGCATCGACCTGCTGAGCGAAGGCAACAGTCCGCAATCGCACGACGTCTTCCTCCCGATCATCCGCGACTGGTCGAAGACCACCGATACCGGCGACCGCGCCGAGCTCGAAGACCTGCCCGAAGACCTGCCGTTCTGGAGCGAGGTCGCGGCGACGGCCGAGGCCTGCATCGGCAGCGATTGTCCTCGCTACACCGAGTGCTTCGTAACGCGCATGCGCCAGCGCGCCGCCGAGTCGGATGTGGTCATCGTGAATCACCACCTGCTGTGCGCCGATGCTGCCGTGCGGCAGAACGCCTTCGGCGAAGTGATCCCGGCGTGCTCGTACGCGGTCGTCGACGAGGCGCATCAACTCGAGGACGTGGCGACGCAGTACTTCGGTTTCTCGATCAGCACGTACCGCATCGAGGATTACGCGCGCGACGTCGAGCGCTTCGTGGCCTCTGGCGCGGTCACGACGCGCAGCGCGCAGGTGGAACTGCAGAAGGGCGTGGACCGGCTCCGCGACCATGCCCGATCGTTCTTCACCGAACTGGCATTCGCGCACCGCTCGAGCGACCGGGTCCGCGGCGAAGAGCGCGTCCGAGCCACCGACCAGTCGCTGGCGCATACCCGCGAGGTCGCCGCCTACATGGCGGGCTCGCTCGACCTGCTCGAGGGGGCCCTGGCGCTGCTGGCACCCGCGCGCCCGGCAGACGACGAGCCGTCGACGCCGTCCGACGGCGCGGCGCTCGGCCGGCGTGCCGGCGAGATCCGCGACGAGCTCCGTTTCCTGCTGCGCGCCGGCGACCCCGCCTACGTCTACTTCGTGGAGTTCAGGGGGAAAGGCATTTTCCTGCGCGCGTCACCGATCGACGTGTCGGCAATTGTCCGCGACCTGCTGCTCGATCGCGTGCGCGGCACGGTGCTGACCTCGGCGACGCTCACGGTGGACGGCGGCTTCGGCTACGTAAGGGGGCGCCTGGGTATCGGCCAGGCAGAGGAGGTCAGGCTCGCCTCGGAGTTCGATTACGAGAGCCAGGCTCTGCTCTACCTGCCACCCCGCATGCCCGATCCGCGGTCGCCCGAGTTCGCCCTGGCCGCCGGTCGTCAGGTGATCGAGCTGCTCAAGCGGAGCCAGGGTCGGGCGTTCGTGCTGTTCACCAGCTATGCCTCCCTGCGATCCGTCCAGGCGATCGTTGAAATGGCGCTCGAGTACCCGATGCTCGTCCAGGGGACCGCGCCACGGTCGCAACTGCTCAGGCAGTTCAGGAACACGCCGAACAGTGTCCTTTTTGCCACCGCCAGCTTCTGGCAGGGTGTGGACGTGGTCGGCGAAGCCCTGAGCTGCGTCATCGTCGACAAACTGCCCTTCGCGTCGCCTGGCGATCCGATTACCTCGGCCCGCATCGAGGCCATCAGGGCGGCAGGGGGCGAACCGTTCGACGAATACCAGGTGCCCCTGGCTATCCTCACATTACAGCAGGGGTTGGGACGGCTCATCCGTCACCGGAGAGACCGCGGCGTCCTGGCCGTGCTGGACCCGAGAATGCGTACCAAGGGCTACGGTCGACGGTTCATCGCCTCGGTGCCACCGGCTCCGGTCGTTCACGATCTCGATGCTGTCGAACGCTTCTTTTCGATCGTGTAAGATATTTTTAGGCTAATTCGTTAGTGTCACTTCCTTAGGAGGAACTTATGGTCCGCCGAATCTGCGGCCGGGCGTCGTGGCTCTTCACGGTCGCTCTCATTGCCTCGCTCATCACCGCTGTTCCGGCGTTTGCCCAGTCCACCGGGATGCTCAAGGGCATTGTGAACGACGACAAGGGGCAGCCCGTCGTCGACGCCAAGGTCATCATCGAAATGAACGGCGGCACCGGCCGCAAGTTCGAAACCAAGACGAACAAGAAGGGCGAGTACATCCAGATCGGCCTCGCCTCCGGTTCGTACAAGGTCACGGCCGAAAAGGAAAAGCTCGGTTCGGCTCCGGCCACCGTCTCCATCCGCGCCAACACGACGCAGGAAGCGAACCTCTTGCTCGCCGTGGCCAGCGCCGCGGCGACGAAGGAAGCCCAGGCCAAGAACGCCGCCATCACGAAGACGTTCGACGAGGCCGTGCAGCTGAGCAACGCCGGGCAGCATGAGCCGGCCATCGCCAAGTTCAACGAGGCGATCGGCATCATCCCGACCTGCTACAACTGCTACAACAACATCGCCTTCAGCTACACGGCGATGAAGGACTACGCCAAGGCCGAAGAAGCCTACAAGAAGTCGATCGAAGTGAAGGCCGACGACGCCGCGGCGTATGTCGGCCTGGCGGGCATCTATTTCAACACCGGCAAAGCCGCTGAGGCCAAGCCGCTGGTGGAGAAGGCCGTCGCGCTCGACCCGAGCAACCCCGACGCGCACTACATCTACGGCATGACGCTGGTGGCGACCGATCCAGCCAAGGCGAAGGCGGAATTCGAGGAATTCGTGAAACTGGCGCCGACCGCACCGAACGCGGCGATTGCGCAGACGCTGATCACCGAGCTCGCCAAGCAGATCAAGTAGCACGCTCCGTCTGGTCCTGTGGTCGACTGGCCATCTGGCCACGTGATCCATGCACACAGACCTCGCACAACGACTGCAGGGCGTCCGCGATCGCATCGCGGACGCCACCAGTCGCTCCGGCCGCCTCCCATCTTCGGTCACGCTCGTGGCCGTCTCCAAGACCTTCCCCATCGAGGCCGTTCGCGCTGCGGCTGCCTGCGGCCAGATCGACTTCGGTGAGAACAAGGTGCAGGAGGGGCAGTCCAAGATTCTTGCGAGCGGCGCGCTGCCACTCCGCTGGCACCTGATCGGTCATCTCCAGAGCAACAAGGCGAGGAAAGCCGCCGCGGTCTTCGACGTCATCCACTCGATCGACTCGGCAGACCTCCTCCGCAAGGTCGACGAGGCTGCAGCCGAACGGGGCCGCCAGATCGATGTACTCATCCAGGTGGACCTGGCGCAGGAGCCGACCAAGTACGGTGCCCCCGAGGCCGATGTGCCGGCGATCATCGAGGCGGCCATGGCCTGCCGGTCAGCCCGGCTGACCGGCCTGATGCTGTTGCCCCCGGCCGTCGACGAGCCAGCCGCGGTGCGCCCGTACTTCGCGGCCGCACGGGCGCTTCGGGATCGCTTCGTCGCCGGCGGCGTTCCGGCCGCTCTGCTCCGCGACCTGTCGATGGGCATGAGTCACGATTTCGAGGTCGCCATCGAGGAGGGTGCCACGCTCGTCCGGGTCGGCTCGGCCATGTTCGGCGAACGTGTCTATCAATGACCTAACCCGACCGCCCTCACCCCAACCTCCACCTCTACACCCGCCTTCCGCTCACGCCGATGAGCCAGAGCAGCACCTCCGGGGGCACGAAACCCATGAACGTCAGCCCGGCTCCGCCAGGACGTCGGGCGTCTCGAGACGTGGTGCGGGGCCACCAGGAGCAGGAGAAGAGCCTGCAGAACACCCTGGTCACGGCGCAGCGGGTGTCCGATGAGATCAAGGCTGGCGCCGAAGAGGGCGCCCTGCGCATCGTGCGCGACGCCGAGAGCCGAGGCGCACTGGTGCTGGACATGGCCCAGGGCCGCGTCGAGGACATTCAGCGGGATATCGACGGCCTGAAACTGACGCGCCGCGATGTGGAGACGTCGATCGAGGCGACGATTCAGGCGCTGCGAAACACTCTCGAGTTCGTGCGCGAGCAGGATGCGCGCGACCGCGACGACAAGCTCCTCACCTATCGTCCGCGTCCGGCGGAACCGGAAGCCCTGGCCGGTTGATTCATCAGGTCGCTGCGGGCGTCGAGATCCGCGCGAAGCGCGTGGCGGTGGACGGCGTCGGCGTCGAACTGGTGCGGCAGCGGCTCAGGGCGTGACGGCGTAGGGCGCCGGCTTCACCGCTTCGAGCGACAACCCGAAGTGCCAGGGATAGAAGTAGTTCGGCACCACCTCGATTTCCTTGTCGTACCAGCCGTCGACGAGGAAGCGGCGGTCCGCACGCTCGATGACGAGGTTCTCTTCGTCGAGCGGCACCTCATACTGCTCGGCCAGCTCCATGACGCGGGCCAGCAGCTCGGTCTCGTTCTTCGCCTTGAACATCGCGGCGTCGCGGACGGCGTCACGGAACTTGATGTACGTGAGGTATTCAGCGCCGAGGTGGAAGGCGGCGTTCGCCAGGAGAGCGACGATGGCGAGCTTGACGAGCAGCTTGATCACGTCGGCTCAGAGTATATCGGCGCAATGGCAAGCGATCCGTAGCCGTCGGGGCCTGGCACGAGAGGCGAACGGAATCGACATCCGCCTTACAGATTCCGGATCGGATGTCAGGGAGAGAGGCGACTTCTAGCGGATCTGGTGGAGCATCCGCTCCCAGCGCGTCTTCGTGAAGAAGTGGGCGAAGACCGAGCCGAGCCCCTTCACCGTGTCGGCGGCGCCGGCGGTCTCGTAGTCCTCGCGTTCGGATTCGTACGACCAGTAGATGAGCAGCGCCTTGCCCTTGACGTAGTCGCGCGGCAGGAAGCCCCAGTAGCGGCTGTCGGCCGAGTTGTCGCGATTGTCACCCATGGCGAAGTAGTGATCGGCGGAACGGTGACCGGACCGTAGTTCTCGCGCACGTCGAGGGACGTCACCTCGCTCAACGAGCTGCTCGGGCCGGGCGGCTCGAGGAAGTGGACGTACGGTTCGTCGAGCGGCGTGCCGTTGATGTAGACCTTCTTCTGCTTCAGCTGCACGCGTGTCGCCGGGCAGGCCGATGATGCGCTTGATGAAGTCGCGCTCGGGCTCCTCGGGATACTTGAATACCACGACGTCGCCGCGCTTGATCGTGCCCAACGGCAGCAGCGCCCGCTCGAGGCCGGACGCGGTCGGCCCGAAGACGAACTTGTTCACCAGCAGGTGATCGCCGATGAGCAGGTTGTTCTCCATCGACCCGGTCGGGATCTTGAACGCCTGCACGACGAACGTGCGGATGAACAGGGCGAGGATGACTGCGATGACGATCGACTCGAAGTACTCGCGCAGCGTCGACTTGCGGAACTCGCGTCTCATTCGCTGTCCGTCCCCATCTTCAGCACGGCGAGGAACGCTTCCTGCGGGATTTCGACGCGGCCGACCCGCTTCATGCGCTTCTTGCCTTCCTTCTGCTTCTCGAGCAGCTTGCGCTTGCGCGAGATGTCGCCGCCGTAGCACTTCGCGAGGACGTTCTTGCGCAGCGCCTTCACCGACTCGCGCGCGATGATGCGGCCGCCGATCGCCGCCTGGATCGCGATCTCGAACATCTGCCGCGGAATCAGCTCGCGCATCTTCGACGCCAGCAGCGCGGCCGCGATCGTAGGCCATGTCGCGGTGCACGATGATCGACAGCGCGTCGACCGGATCGCCGTTCACCAGGATGTCGAGCTTCACCAGCGGCGACGGCCAGTAGCCGGTGACATGGTAGTCGAGCGACGCGTAGCCGCGCGAGATGGTCTTCAGCCGGTCGTAGAAGTCGAGCACGACCTCGTTGAACGGCAGCTCGTAGGTGACGAGCACGCGGTCCGACGCCAGGTACTCGAGCGACTTCTGCACGCCGCGCTTGTCCTGGCACAGCTGCAGGATGCCGCCGACGTACTCGACCGGCGTCAGGATCATCGCGGTGATGATCGGCTCCTCGATCGTCGCGATGCGGCCGGCGTCCGGCAGCTTCGCCGGGTTGTCGATCTCCGTGCACGTCGCCGTCGGTCGTCGTGACGCGGTAGAGCACGCCCGGCGCCGTGGTGATGAGGTCGATGTTGAACTCGCGCTCGAGCCGCTCCTGCACGATCTCCATGTGCAGCAGGCCGAGGAAGCCGCAGCGGAAGCCGAAGCCGAGCGCGAGCGACGTTTCGGGCTCGTAGAAGAACGACGCGTCGTTCAGCCGCAGCTTCTCGAGCGCGTCGCGCAGCTGCGGATACTCGCTGCCTTCCACCGGGTAGAAGCCGGCGAACACCATCGGCTTCAGCTCCTTGAAGCCGGGGAACGGCTCGAGCGTCGCGGCGGCTGGTCTCGGTGATCGTGTCGCCGATCTTGGCGTCGCTGATCTTCTTGACGTTGGCGACGAGGAAGCCGACCTCGCCGACGCCGAGTTCGTCGACCGGCACCGCCTTCGGCGTGAAGATGCCGAGGTGCTCTGCCTCGTAGTCCTGCCCCTCGGCCATGAAGCGGATCTTCATGCCCTTGCGGATCGCGCCGTCGATGACACGGACGACGATGACCACACCGCGGTACGGGTCGTACCAGCAGTCGAAGATCAGCGCCTTCAGCGGCGCCGTCGGGTCGCCGGCCGGCTGCGGCAGGCGCTCGACGATCGCCTCGAGAATGTCGTGGACGCCGGTGCCCTCCTTCGCGCTGGCGAGAATGGCCGACTCGCCGGGCAGGCCAACGATCTCGTGTGATCTGGCGCCGCGCCTCCTCGGGCTGCGCGCTCGGCAGGTCGATCTTGTTGATGACCGGAATGATCTCGAGGTTGTTGTCGACCGCGAGATAGGCGTTGGCCAGCGTCTGCGCCTCGACACCCTGCGAGGCGTCGACCAGGAGCAGCGCGCCCTCACACGCGGCCAGCGACCGCGTGACTTCGTACGAGAAGTCGACGTGGCCCGGCGTGTCGATCAGGTTCAGGACGTACTTCTGCCCATTGTCCGCCGTGTAGTGCAGCCGGACCGGGTGCGCCTTGATCGTGATGCCGCGCTCACGCTCGAGATCCATCGCGTCGAGCACCTGCGCTTCCATCTCGCGGGCCTGGAGGGCGCCGGTCAACTCGAGGAAACGGTCGGCCAGCGTCGACTTGCCGTGGTCGATGTGGGCGATGATCGAGAAATTTCGTATTAGGCGAGGATCCATGCGTTCAGTCGACCGATTGATTATATAGCTGCGGCCGCGACGCGCACGGGCGCCGGCTCATCGCGAGATAGTTCGAAATGAGTTCGGCACAGCGGGCCATTCTGTGTCATCGTCAATGCGGGTGCTACGAGCACGCCACGCTGCGCCACCAGTTCGGGCCGCTCTGATCCGATGTCGGCGGCGCACATTCAGAAAGTTATCGACACTCCATGGCAGCAATGACCGGCACGATCAAGCGACTCGTCAGCGACAAGGGCTTTGGCTTCATCCTCGCGAACGACGGCGCTGAATACTTCTTCCACAATTCCGCCTGCAACGGCGTGGCCTTCGACGAACTGCGCGAAGGTCAGGCTGTGACCTTCGAAAAGGGTCAGGGCCCCAAGGGCCCCCGCGGCGAGAACGTCCGACTCGCATAGTTCTTCCGATGCCTGCTGATGCCCTGGAGGCGTCAGCAGGCGCTGTTGTGCAAGCCCCATCCCCTCGTCCCTCCCCGTGCCGAGTTGGTCTGCCATGCCTGCCACGATCGTGTCCTTCGCGCAGTTCCAAGAATGCCGACAGCGTCGGCAGGCAGCAGGCCGCATACCCGAGGCGCCGCCACCGGTCGCCCCAGTGGACGAGTCACCAGACGACCAGCCGCTGACTATCAAGTACGCGGCGCCTGCGCCACGCGACCCATCACCGCAGCGCCAGTAACCGCAACGCGCCGCTCGACTCTGCTGGAGTCCTTCCCGGAGTCACCTTCCGGAGTTCCTGCATGCGTGCCATCACTGCCGCCCTTTTCGTCCTGTCCATCGCCGGCGTCGCTCACGCCCAGCCGGCCACACGCCAGATCATCAATACCGGCGGCAACCCGAGCCTGCCCTTCAGCCCTGCCGTAAAGGCGGGCGGCTTCATCTATGTGGCTGGCGCGATCGGCAACGGCACCACTCCGCTCGCCAGGGGCGACGTCAGAGCTCAGACGAAGCAGACCCTCGACGGCATCACCACCACACTGAAGGCGGCCGGCTCGAGCCTCGCCAATGCGGCAAGCGTCACCGTGTATCTGCGAAATGCCAGTGACGCGGCCGCCATGAACGAGGTTTACGCGACCTACTTCCCAGTGAATCCGCCTGCGCGTTCGACGGTGATCGTGACGGAGCCGCTGGCCAGCGCCGACGGCCTCGTCGAAATCTCGATGATCGCCATTCCGGACGGCGGCGAGCGGACGGTGATTCACCCCGACGGATGGGCGAAGGTGCCGAGCCCGTACAGCTACGGCATCAAGAGCGGCAACACGCTGTTCCTGGCCGGACTTGTCAGCCGCAGCGGCCTCACTAACGCGAACGTCCCCGGCGACGTCACGGCGCAGACGAAGATCGTGCTCGACAACGGCGCCGCCATCCTGAAGCAGGCCGGCATGAGCTACGGCGATGTGACCACTGCACGCGTCTACATTGCCGACTCCGCGATGTTCCAGTCGATGAACGCCGCGTATCGCCCGTACTTCGGGGACACGCCGCCGGCGCGGCTGACAGTGGTGGCTGGACTGCCCGGCGCCGACTTCACCGTCGAAGTGAGCATGATTGCCGTGAAGGACGCCACACGGGCTGCTTTCACCACGCCGAACGCGGACGGCACCGCCGGCCGCGCCAACGGCAATCTCAGCTCCGCGATCCGCGTCGGGAACACCCTCTATGTGTCGGGCATCGTCGGCAGCACGCCGGCGACGCGGGGCGACGCGAAGGCGCAGGCGACGGAGATCCTGTCGCGCGTGGAACGCACGCTGGCCGCCGCCGGTTTCGCGAAAAGCGACATCGTCGATGCCACGGTGTTCATGGCCGACATGACGAAGTTCGGAGAGATGAACGAGGTCTACCGCCCGTGGTTCGGCGGCAACTTCCCGGCGCGCGCCACCGTCGGTCTTGCGCCCGTCGGCGGTGACACGGTGGTCGAGATGATGTTCACCGCCGTGAAGTAGCGGTCAGCGTCTCTCTACCGAAGTCCACCGCTGCGGATACTCGGGGCCGATGTAGTCAGCGCGCGGGCGGATGAGGCGATTGTTCGCGTACTGCTCGAGGACGTGCGCGGTCCAGCCCGAGATGCGGCTCACCGCGAAGATCGGCGTGAACAGGTCGATGGCTATCCCCAGCGCGTGATAGGTGGAGGCCGAATAGAAGTCGACGTTCGGGTTCAGCTTCTTCTCGGTCTTCACGAGCGCTTCGATGCGCTGTGACATCTCGTACCAGATCGTCTGCCCGGACCGCTGGCCGAGGTCCTTCGACATCTGCCGCAGGTGCGTGGCGCGCGGATCTTCCGTGTGGTAGACGCGGTGGCCGAAGCCCGGAATCTTCTCCTTGCGTGCCAGCTTCGCGCGCACCACCTCTTCGGCCTTCTCAACCGGCGCGTCCTTGCCGATGTCGAGCAGCAGCTTCATGACTTCGGCGTTGGCGCCGCCGTGCAGCGGTCCCTTCAGCGCGCCGATGCCGCCGACAACGGCGGAGTGGATGTCGGAGAGGGTGGCCGCAATCACTCGCGCCGCGAAGGTGGAGGCGTTCAGCTCGTGGTCAGCATGCAGGATGAGTGCGACATCGAACGCGCGCGTTGCGAGGGCGTTGGGCCGCTCGCCCGTCAGCATGTAGAGAAAGTTCGCGGCGTGGCCCAGCACCGGGTCGGGCGCAATCGGTCCACCGCCGGCATTCATCCGGCCCATTGTCGCGACCAGCGAGCTCATCTGCGCTGTCAGGCGGACGGCCTTGCGGTAGTTGGCTGCGGGCGAGTTGTCTGTGGCGTCCTGATCGTGGTGCGCCAGGATTGACGTCAACGTGCGCAGGGCGTCCATGCTGTCGCCAGGCGGCAGCATGCGAACGGCGCGAATCACCGCTTCGGGGAGCTGGCGCGCCGCAACCAGTTGCGATTGCAGGTCGCCGAGTTCGGCCCGGGTCGGCAGACGGCGGTGCCACAGCAGGTAGCAGACCTCCTCAAACGTCGCATGACGCGCGAGTTCGTGGATGTCATAGCCGCAGTAGGACAACACGCCGCGATCGCCGTCGATGAAGCAGATCGACGACGAGGTAGCGACCGTGTCTTCGAGTCCGGCCTTCGGTTTCGCGTCCCCAGTGCTCATGGGGCGAAATCATATCAGGACGATCGTGCGGCCTGCCGCTTGCGGCACGGCGGCCGGGACGCGGCTGCGACAGGCGGGTAGAATACGGATGTGGCACACCCCGCGGCATCGACCGACCGGCGACTCGCCGGGTGGGGGCGGGTTCCGGTCGTGCCGGGCCACGAGGTCCGCTCCGAGGATCTCGAGTTCATCACCCGCGACGTCCCGCTGACGCGTGGCCTCGGCCGCGCGTATGGCGACGCCGCCCTGCCCGCCGCAGGAGATGTGCGCGTCGCCGGCAGCCGGCTCGCCGATCGCATCCTGAACTTCGACGAGGCGACGGGCGATCTCTCTGCCGAAGCGGGGCTCTCACTCGACGAACTCTACCGCGCCTTGTTACCGCGCGGCTGGTTCACGCCGGTCACACCAGGCACGCGCTTCGTCACGCTTGGCGGCATGGTGGCGGCAGATGTCCACGGCAAGAACCACCACGTCGACGGCTGCTTCGGTCGCCACGTGCAGGAACTCACGCTCCGCGTCGCGGACGGCCGCATTGTCACGTGCTCGCGCACCACGCAGCCCGAGCTGTTCTTCGCCACCATCGGTGGCATGGGGCTGACCGGCCACATCCTGCTCGTGCGCTTCCGGATGATGCGTGTGCCCTCGCCCTGGATCTACCAGGAGATGCAGCGGGTTCCGAACCTCGATGCCTTCATGGACGCCCTGAAGACATCCGCGGCCTCCTGGCCCATGACCATGGGATGGATCGACTGCCTGTCATCGGGGGCGTCGATGGGGCGCGGCGTGCTGTTCCGGGGCCGATGGGCACAGCCGACCGAGGCGCCGTCGACGTTCCCCGGACTGCATGCGCCGATTCCCGTCCCGTTCACGTTCCCGAACGGTGTTCTCGGCACGACCACGGTCCGTGCGTTCAACGCGGTGTACTACCGGTTGCCGCACCCGAACCGGCGCGCGGTTCACCCGAAAGGGTTCTTCTATCCGCTCGACATCGCCGGCGACTGGCACCGCATGTACGGGCCGCGCGGATTCACGCAGTACCAGTGCGTGCTGCCGGCCGCGGGCGGCCATGACGCGGCCCGGCGCTTTCTCGAGGTGGTGACCGGGGCCGGCGGAGCGTCGTTTCTCTGCGTCATCAAGGATTGCGGCATCGAAGGTGAGGGGATGCTCTCGTTTCCGAAACCTGGCATCTCCATCGCGCTCGACCTGGCGCTGCGTGACGACACGCAGTCGCTCGTCGATCGCATGAACGAACGCGTCATCGCCGAAGGCGGACGCATCTATCTCGCAAAAGACGCGCTGACTCGCCCGGAGCACTTCCGGGCGATGGAAACGCGCCTCGACCGCTTCCTCGCCGTGCGCCGCACCTGGGATCCGGAAGGGCGCATCCGCAGCGCACAATCGGTCCGACTGTTTGGCTGGTGAAGATGCCGTTGAAGGTTGTGCTGCTGGGTGGAACGAAGGGGATCGGTCGGGCCCTGGCCCGCCGGCTGGCGGCACGCGGCGACCGGGTGCACCTGCTCGGGCGCGACCGTGCCGACCTCGCAACGTGCGCCGCCGACCTGCAGGCGCGCATGCCGTCGCCTGGAACCGTGTCCTATTCGGCGTGCGATCTGGAGCGGCCGGAGACGTTTGCCACGGCGGTGGACACCGCGTCTGCCGCCCTGGGCGGGTTCGACACGGCGATCATCACCGCCGGACTGTTCGCGACCCAACCCGCGCTGGAGGGGGACCTCGCCTTCACGCAGCGCCTCCTCACAGTGAACTTCGCCAACACGGTGCTCTTCTGCGAGCACCTGCGCGGCTACCTGCTGGGGCGCGGCGGCGGCACGCTGTGCGTGTTCAGTTCCGTGGCAGGAGAGCGCGGGCGCAAGCCAGTGGTGCTCTACGGCGCCAGCAAGGCCGGTTTGTCGGCGTACCTCGAAGGGCTCGACCACAAGTTCCGCGCGTCGGGGCTGACGACTATCTGCGTGAAGCCCGGCTTCGTCCGCACCGGCATGACCGAAGGGTTGCCCGAGCCGCCCTTTGCCGCCGACCCCGACCAGGTGGCGGTGAACGTCGTGTTCCGCCATCGACAAGGGCAGGCCGGTCGTCTACGCACCGCCGATCTGGGCGCTGGTCATGCTGGTCATCCGCGCCCTGCCACGACTGGTGATGCGGAAAATCGGATTCTGACGTCCGGCCTACCGGCTGGCTTCCAGCTTCGGCACGGACACCGGCTCGCCAGCGTACTGCTGCACCACCGACAGCAGGCCCGTGTAGAGGAAGCCGATCTGGAAGAGCACCAGGAACGGCACGGTGCCGTAGATGCCGTTGGCCAGTGCGTAGAACACCGTCGCGGTGAAGTAGAGGCCGAGCGCCAGCTCGATCAGCGGCTGCACGGCCACCGACTGGCGGTACTTCTTGCCCACCCACTCGTCGCCGCCGTCTTCGATGCGGTACTTCGGCGTGCGTGCGAACTCGCTCTGCTTGTTCATGAGCGCTTCGAACACGGCCTTCGTGTTGTTGATGCACAGCCCGATGCCGATCGACATCAGGAACGGCAGATACTTGATGCGGGTCTTCCAGTCGGAGTGAATCTCCCGCTGACAGACCATGTAGAAGTTGCAGACCGAGAAGGTGGCCGCGAAGAACAGCGGCACGTCGATCAGCATCATTTCGTACCAGCCCATGTTGTAGCGGATCACCATGGACGGGAACATCAGGATGGACAGGATGACCATCAACGGGTAGTTGAAGTTCGCCGTCAGGTGGAAGAACGCCTCCGCCTTCACGCCGAACGGCACGTCCGCGCGCAAGGATCTGCGGCAGCAGCTTGCGGCAGGTCTGGATAGACCCCTTCGCCCAGCGATGCTGCTGCGACTTGAAGGCGTTCATCTCGACCGGCACTTCCGCGGGCGCGACGACGTCGGGAACGAAGATGAACTTCCAGCCGCGCAGCTGCGCACGGTAGCTGAGGTCCAGGTCCTCGGTCAGGGTGTCGTGCTGCCAACCGCCCGCATCTTCGATGACCCGGCGACGCCAGATGCCGGCGGTGCCGTTGAAGTTGAAGAAGCAGCCGGCGCGGTTGCGCCCGCCGTGCTCGAGCACGAAGTGGCCGTCGAGCAGAATCGACTGGATCTTCGTGAGCAGCGAGTAATCCTGGTTGATGTGTCCCCAGCGCGCCTGCACCATGCCGACCTTCGGGTCGGCAAAATACGGCATCAGCCTGAGGATGAAGTCGGCGTCTGGCTGGAAGTCGGCGTCGAAGATGGCAACGAATTCTCCCCGCGCCACCTTGAGCCCTGCCTCGAGCGCCCCGGCCTTGTACCCCGTCCGATCGCTCCGGTGGTAGTACTTGATGTCGAAGCCCTTGCTGGCAAACCGCCGGACAGCCGCCTCAGCAATTCCGCAGGTTTCATCGGTCGAGTCGTCGAGCACCTGTAGTTCAAGGAGCTCACGTGGGTAATCAAGCTCGCATACCGACTCAATCAGCCGGTCCGCCACGTACATTTCGTTGTACAGCGGTAGCTGGATCGTCACGACGGGAAGCGGCGCCAGTTGCGGACCCGCCTTTGGCTGCCTGTCGCGGTTCCTCATGTACATGTACACGAGGTAGTACCGGTGCCATCCGTAGAAAGCGAGAATGATGAGGACGAAGAAGTACGAAGCGAGGATAAGAGTTTCAGCGAGCGTCATTTAGCAACAATCGATTATATTAGCGACCAGTTCGGAACAGGGCAACAAAACCGCCAATTTCCCGCCAGTGCACTGATGAATGCCTCTCAACTGAAAGCTCTGCTCGACGCGGTTGCGAGCGGCCGTGTCGAGACTGCCCAGGCTCAGCGTCAACTGCTCGACGCCTTCCGTGAACGGCCCTTCGAAGATCTCGGGGTTTGCCAAGGTCGACCATCACCGCGCGATGCGGCAGGGGTTCCCCGAGGTCGTCCTCGGTCTAGGCAAGACGCCTGCCCAAGTGGCCGCCATCGCCAGAGAGATCGTCGGCCGCGGCTCGACGCTGCTCGTCACGCGCGCGCCGCTCGATACCTACGAGGCGGTCAAGGCGTTCGTCCCCGACGCGGTGTACCTCGCCATACCGCGACTGATCACGCTGAAACAGCAGGACATCGAGCCGGGGCACGGCACCGTGCTGGTGGTCGCGGCCGGCACCTCCGACCTGCCCGTGGCAGAGGAAGCGGCCTGCACCGCCGAACTCATGGGCAACGAGGTCGAGCGTCTCTACGACGTTGGAGTGGCAGGCCTGCACCGTCTCCTGACCGAACGGCACCGCCTGGCCAACGCGCGCGTCATCATCGTCGTGGCCGGTATGGAAGGGGCGCTGCCGAGCGTCGTGTCAGGTCTCGTGTCGGTTCCGGTCCTCGCCGTCCCAACGTCCATTGGGTATGGGGCCAGCTTCGGCGGGATCGCTGCCCTTCTCGGGATGCTCAACAGTTGTTCATCCGGGGTGTCCGTGGTCAACATCGACAACGGCTTCGGCGCCGCGAATATCGCCAGCCTCATCAATCATCTGTAGGTCTGACGCCAACATCAGCCTGCCCTCAGGACGCGCGCATCCGTACGGTAAGATTCCGGCCGGTTCGCCGCTTCACCTGACGCGTTTCTTATGCACACCGCCGCCCTCAGGGCGCTCGAATTCGATCGCATCGTCGAAGGCGTGCGCGCGTTTGCGCTGACGCCGATGGGCGACGCGCATCTCGAGCAACTGTGGCCGTCCACCGACTCGAGGGAAGTGGCCGGGCTGCTGGCGGCGACGACGCAGGCGGCCCTGTACATTGCGCGTCACGGCGTATTCGCCCTGCGTGCGCACGCCGACTTCACCACCATCCTCGAGGCCCTGACGGTGCAGGGACGCGCGCTCGAAGCCCAGCGACTGCTGGCGCTCGCCACGTTTCTCGACTCGGTGGAAGACACGCGCAGCGCCATCCGCCGTGTCGCGGCGGAGTTCCCGCTGGTCGATCGGGCTGGCGCGAACGCCGCGTCGTTCACGGTTGAGATTGCGAGGACGCGCGCCACGATCGACCCGTCGGGCGAGGTCGTGGACGATGCGAGCCCGGCGCTGCGGAGCATTCGCGATCGGTTGCGGCGCCAGAAGACGCGGCTGCGCGGCACGCTCGAGTCGTACCTGCGCGGCAAGGACACATCGAAGTACCTCCAGGATCAGGTCGTCACCGAACGCAACGGCCGGTATGTGCTGGTCGTGAAAGCTGAACACCGCGGCGGCATCCCGGGCATCGTGCACGGCGCCTC
The DNA here is from genome assembly GCA_963722395.1 of uncultured Acidobacteriota bacterium. Classification (GTDB taxonomy): domain Bacteria; phylum Acidobacteriota; class Vicinamibacteria; order Vicinamibacterales; family CAVVIG01; genus CAVVIG01. The sequence goes on from CAVRLS010000005.1 coordinate 570,874, forward strand.
GACCAGCGGCGCGAGCCTCTACCTCGAGCCGCTCAGCACGGTTGATATCAACAACGACATCGTGGCGCTCGAGGAAGCGGAGTCCGAGGAAGTGCGCCGGATCCTGCTCGAGTTGACCGAGGCGTTTCGGGTGCGCCCGGACGACATCGAACGGACCGTCGAGGCAGCCACGGCGCTCGACGTGCTGCAGGCACGCGCCCGGTTCTCGGAGTCGATCGACGGCATCGAGCCGCGGCTGTCCACCGATGGCGCGTTCGAGCTGCAGAACGCCCGGCACCCGCTGCTGAAGAAAGCGGTGCCGGTCACCATCAAGATCATCCCGCCGGCCACGGTGCTGCTGATCACCGGCCCGAACACCGGCGGCAAGACCGTCGCCCTGAAGACCGCGGGACTGCTGGCGATGATGGCGCAGTCGGGCCTGCGCATTCCGGCGGCGCACGGCTCGCGCCTGCCGGTCTTCAAGACCGTGTTCGCCGACATCGGCGACGAGCAGTCGATCGAGGCAAGCCTGAGCACCTTCTCGGCGCACATCACCAACATCGCCTCCATGGACCGCGACCTCGAGGTTCCAGGACTGGTGCTGCTCGACGAGGTCGGCTCCGGCACCGACCCGATCGAGGGCGGCGCTCTCGGCGTGGCGGTGGTCGATCACTTCCGGCGGCGCGGTGCCACGCTGATTGCCACGAGCCACTACGACGCGCTGAAGTCGTATGCGTCGACGACGGAAGGCGTGCAGTCAGCGGCATTCGGCTTCACGCCGTCGACATTTGCGCCGACCTACGAGCTGCTCTACGGATCGCCCGGGCGCAGCCTGGCGCTCGAAATCGCGGCGCGTCTCGGGCTCAGCCCGTCGGTGATCGCCGCAGCGCGCAACAACCTGACCCAGCGCGAAGCGCAGCTGGCCGAGCACCTGCCGCGCATCGACCACGACATCCGCTCGCTCGAACACGACCGCCGCCTGCTGGCGCGCGAGCGCGAGCGGCTGGATTCGGCGGACGAGCGAATGCGCGAGCGCGAGCAGGCGTTGCGCGAGCGTGAAGAGACGGCGCGCAAGCGGCTCGGCGACCAGCTCGAAGCGCAGGCCCGAGAGGCGCGCAAGCAGATCGACGGCGTCATCGCGAAGCTGAAACAGAAGACACAGGCGCTGGCCGACGAGGCCGCCCGCCGGCAGCGTCAACACCGGCGCGAGCGGCGCTGCCAGGTCGGAGGCGCGTGACGAGGTGGACGCAGTCGTGGGGCGCATCCTCGCGCCTGACGCAGCTGCGCCGAAGGCACCGGAGGTGCCGTCAGGCCCGGTCACCGTCGGCGCGCGCGTCTCGATGGGGATCCTTGGACTCGAAGGTGAGGTGACGGCCATGCACGACCAGCACCGCCGAGGTGGACGTGCGCGGCAAGCGCATGCGGGCGAACGTGAAGGACCTGCGCGTCATCGGCGTCGCGCCGGCGCCGTCGGCCTCACGGGTGAACGTGCATGTGGACCTGCAGCCGCGTGACGGTAGCGTGACGGAACTGAACATCATCGGCTGCACCGTCGACGAAGCGCTGACGCGCGCCGAGCGGTTCATGGACGAATCGCTGCTGAACGACCAGCGCACGCTGCGGTTCGTGCACGGGCACGGCACCGGTCAGTTGCGGAAGGCGATCACGCGATTCCTGCAGCAGCATCCGCTCGTCGCCACCATCGCGCCCGCGCCGGCCAACCAGGGCGGCGGCGGTGTGACGGTGGCGGAGCTGAAGGACTGATGGCGCTCTTCCCCCAGTCGTTCATCGACGACCTGAAGCTGCAGGCGAACATCGTGCAGGTCATTCAGGAGTACGTGTCGCTGAAGCGGGTGGGACGCACCTACAAGGGCCTCTGCCCGTTCCACGGCGAGAAAACGCCGTCGTTCCATGTCGACCCCGAAAAGGGGTTCTTCCACTGCTTCGGCTGCAACGTCGGCGGCGACGTGTTCAAGTTTCTCGAACTGCACGAGAAGGTCGGCTTCGCCGAGGCGGTGAAGATGCTGGCGCAGAAGGCCGGCATGTCGCTGCCCGAGCCGACCGAGGGTGACCCGTCGGCGCGGCAGGACTCGGCGCTGCGCGAAGCGCTGCTGAAGATGCACGAGATGGCCACCGTCTACTTCCGCGAGCAACTGGCGGCGCCGGCGGGCAATCGGGCGCGGCAGCAGCTGACGGAGCGCGGCGTGTCGGCGCAGACCATCGAACAGCTCGGCCTGGGCTTCGCGCCACAGTCGCGAGAGGGATTGAAGGCGCGGCTGCTCGCTCAGGGGTTCTCGCAGGCGCTGATTGTCCAGAGCGGGCTGGTCGTACAGCGTGATGGTGGCCCGTCGACGGGCTCAGGGCCATCCCGAGCCGGGTCGAGGGACGGCGAGGTGATCGACCGGTTCCGCAACCGGCTGATGATTCCGATCTGCCGCGATACCGGCTCGGTCATCGCGTTCGGCGGCCGCGCGATGGACACCGACCAGGTACCCAAGTACCTGAATTCGCCCGAAACACCGATTTACTCGAAGAGCCGGACGCTGTACGGGCTGCAACTACTCGAAGGCCGCCGTCCGAAAGCTGGGCTACGCGGTGATGGTCGAAGGGCTATTTCGATTTCGCCCAGGTCTTCCAGTCACAGGCGGCGCCGGTCGTCGCCTCGTGCGGCACGGCGCTCACCCAGTCAGCAAGCGCAGTTGCTGCGCCGCTTCACCACCCGGAGTCGTGCTCAGCTTCGACCCGGATGCGGCCGGACAGGGCGCGGCCGTCCGGTCGTGCGAGCTGCTTGTGGCCGAGGGGTTCGACGTCAACGTCCTGGCACTGAACAAGGGCGAGGATCCCGACACGTTCATCAGGAAGAACGGTCCGGAGGCCTACCGGGAAAGACTCAAGCATTCGCGTCCATACCTCGAGTACCTGCTGGACCAGGCGGCCGCCGGGGTCGAATTTTGGACACGATGACGCGCGCCGGCAGTTTCTCGGCAAGATGCTGACGGTGGCCGCGAAGATTCCGGAGGCGGCGGCTCGCGACCAGTTCGCGGACCGTATTGCCCACCGGGCGAGGGTCACAGAAGACGTGGTTCGTGCCGAAATCAGGAAGGCGGCGTCCAGAAGACGGACTGAAGTGACCTCGCGGGAATCTGCCATCGTTCGGTCAACTCAAGAATGCGGAAAAAGGGCTGATCTGGAGCCTCGTACATAATAGTAGTTTGGGACTTGCGGCACTGGCGGAGCTGGACGGGGACGATCTAAGCCATTTGGCCGCGCGGGAGATCTTCGAAACCGCTCGCGCACTGCAGGCGTCGACGACGCCGAATGGCTTACCATCGGCACTTTTGCAGCGTCTAAGTACCGTGAACGCCCAGGTCGTTACCGGCATTGCCGCCGAACCACCGATCCGCCCGCACCACCGCTCGCCTGCGCCCGCGCGTTGAAGCGGCTGCGGTGGGAGCGGGAGCGCGCCGCGATTCAACGCGAAATCGATCGGCTGCAGGAACTCGGGGCCGGCCAGCATGGCACGGCCATCGACACCCTGTGGCGCAAAAAGATAGATTTACTGCACCGCATCGAGCAACTGACGTAGGGGACGAGGCTCGAATACATGTCGATTGAAGAAAAGTACGACGAAGTACGGCAACTGATCAACATCGGCAAGGAAAAAGGCTACCTCCTGTACGACGAGGTAAACGAGCTCCTGCCCTCGGAGATCACCTCGTCCGACGAGCTCGACGATCTCTTCAACACGTTCGGCAGCGCGGGCATCGAGGTCATCGACTCCGATCAGAAGTACATGCGGGACGACAAGCCGATCGATCGCACGGCTGAAGGCTCGGAGGAACTCGAACTCGACCTCACTCCCGGCGCGCTCGACAAGACGAACGATCCGGTCCGCATGTACCTCCGCGAGATGGGCACCGTGCCGCTGCTCACGCGCGAAGGCGAGGTCGAGATCGCCCGCCGCATCGAGCGCGGCAAGCTCGCGGTCATCAAGTCGATCTCGCGCACGCCGCTGGTGGCCAAGAAGGTCATCCAGCTCGGCGACGCGCTGCACACCGGCGATCGCACAATTCGCGAGCTGGTCATCTTCAACGACGAGGAGATCACCGACGAGCGCATCGCCGAGCGGTCGCGCCAGGTGCAGAAGCAGATCGACGAACGTCCGCAAGGCAAACCTGAACGCGGAGAAGCTGTTCGAGAAGCTCGACGAGACGCCCAAGGGCGTCATGACGAAGGACAAGAAGAAGTACCGCAAGGCCCGCTGGGCCGTCGATGCGCGCCCGCATCGAGGTGTCCCAGCGCATCCGCGAGATCGAGTTCACCGAATCGGTCAAGCGCCGGCTGATCGACGAGATGAAGGACGCGGTCGAGGGCGTCGAAGGCGATCCAGCGCGAGATCGAGAGCATCGATCGCCTGCTGAACCCGAAGAACAAGAAGCACAAGCTGAAGGAAGAGGACAAGAAGAACCTCACCCGTCAGATGCAAGGAGCAGAAGCTCCGGCTCAAGGCGACCACCGACTCGCTCGAGCAGGAGCCGGCGGCGCTCAAGAGCACGCTCGAGACGATCCTCCGCGGCGAGTACCAGGCCGAACAGGCCAAGAAGGAACTGGTCGAGGCCAACCTCCGCCTCGTGGTGTCGATCGCCAAGAAGTACACGAACCGCGGCCTGCAGTTCCTCGACCTGATCCAGGAAGGCAACATCGGCCTGATGAAGGCGGTCGACAAGTTCGAGTACCGCCGCGGCTACAAGTTCTCGACCTACGCGACGTGGTGGATCCGCCAGGCCATTACCCGCGCCATCGCCGACCAGGCACGCACCATCCGCATCCCGGTCCACATGATCGAGACGATCAACAAGCTCATTCGCACCTCGCGCGCGCTGGTGCAGGAGCTGGGCCGCGAGCCGACCTCGGAAGAGATCGCCAAGCGGATGGACATCCCGGTCAGCAAGGTCCGCAAGGTCCTGAAGATCGCGCAGGAACCGATCTCGCTCGAGACCCCGATCGGCGAGGAGGAAGATTCACATCTCGGCGACTTCATCGAGGATCGCCAGGTCGTGTCGCCGGCCGAAGCGGTGATCAACCTGAACCTGAAGGAACAGACCGAGTCGGTCCTGAAGACCCTGACGCCGCGCGAGGAGAAGGTCATCAAGATGCGCTTCGGTGTCGGCGACGGCAGCGAGCACACGCTCGAGGAGGTCGGCCAGAGCTTCGCGGTCACCCGCGAGCGCATCCGCCAGATCGAGGCCAAGGCGCTTCGCAAGCTGCGCCACCCGTCGCGCAGCCGCAAGCTGCGGGCGTTTCTCGAGGGAAGAACCTCGTAGTCACAACGCGATTTTCGGGGCCCATAGCTCAACGGTTAGAGCCGCCGGCTCATAACCGGCCTGTTCCAGGTTCGAATCCTGGTGGGCCCACCATACGCACGAGGCAAGTGTCACGATGACAATCGCACGGACGGCACGGCCTGCTCGGTCACACGATCTCATCGCTGGTGGCATCACGCCGCCCGCGGAGCCCCGGTGCGCTAGCGCCGGGGCTTTTTTTATGCCTGCGTCCCTGCGACGCACGGGCGCACCGGAACCTCACGCATGCATGCAGACATTGAACGGCTGATCGCACTCCAGCAAATCGACTCGTCGATTCGGGACGCCGAACTGAAGCTCGGGGCCGAAGCGGCACGCATCACCGCGCTCGACGGCCGCCTGACCGGGGCGGCTGCGAAGGTGACGTCGGCCAAGGAGGGCATCGCGCTGAACGCGACGGCGCGCCGCGACATCGAGAAGGACGTCACCCTGCACCAGGGCCGCTTGTCGAAGTTTCGCGAGCAGGGCATGAACGTCAAGACGAACCAGGAGTATCACGCCATCCAGCACGAGATCGCATTTGCCCAGAACGAAATCAAGCGGCACGAGGATCGGATGCTCGAACGGATGCTCGAGCTCGACGAACTGAACGCCGCCCTCAAGGCCGCCGAATCCGAACTGGCGTCCACGCAGAAGAGCGTGGAGTCGGAGAAGGCCGCGATCGTGACGGAACACCGCGTGCTGCGCAACAGCGTCGATGCGCTGACAGTGGAACGCTCGGGCGTCGTCTCGAGCCTGTCGGCCGAAGCGCTCGGTATCTTCGAGCGGGTGTCCACCCGGCGCAACGGCATCGCCATGTCGGAGGCGAAGGACGGCGTCTGCACGCTGTGCCACGTGCGCCTGCGCCCCCAGGTGTTCAACACGGTACGACGCAACGACGCCATCCTGCAGTGCGACCACTGCAACCGCATCCTCTACTTCGTGCCGCCAGCAGTGACCCCGGTCCTGTAGACCGCGTCGTCAGGCGGGCCTGATGGCGCCGGCGATACGGCCAGCGGCAGCGCCGTCGCGCCTGTACGAACAGAGTAGGCCGTGGCTGGCCGTGCACAGCCGTGGGCCGAACAGCTGCTCCGCAGGCACGCCGGCCAGGCGCAGCTGTTCGTGCGCAGAGGCCCATCCATCGAAGAAGGCATGCCCGGGACGAGGGGCTCTCGAACGGCCAGGCATCGGCGGGTTCCCGGCGTCGACTGTCGCTGCAGGAACAAACCACCGGTTCAACGCCTCGGACTGCCATCCCGCCGTCACAAAGGCAGCCCGAACCTCCGGCCCCACTTCGTAGCAGCACGCGCCAGCCGACGGGCCGGTGGCGACGATCAGGTCTTCGGCATTCGAGCCGTAGGTCTCCATCATCGCCTCGATCGTCAGACGGGGGACCCCCTGCGCCAGCCCGCGCCAGCCGGCGTGCGCCGCCGCCACGACTCCGAGCCGGCGATCGGCGACGAGGATAGGCACACAGTCGGCGGCTTGCACCGCAATCACCCGACTGGCACCTCGCGCCAGCACGATGTCGGCCTCTGGCAGCACCTCCTGCACCTCGCGCGGCAGGCCGTCGGCCACCACGATGCCGGTCCTGTGCACCTGCTGGAGACGCACCAACGCTGTCATCGTCGCGCCGAGCGCCACCGCGACGTCGGCCCACACGCCTCTCGCCGCATGATGCTGGCCGAGCGGCCACGGGCGGCTGGTGAAAAGATGCGACGCAACCTCTTCGAGCGGCAGGCAGATGAGCGCCGGCCCGAAGGCGGTGTCGCGCCACTCGAAGGCGGCATCGGGGGGCGGCAGGATCATCATCGCGTGTCCACCATCATCGCTTCATCCAGGGAATCTTCATGGAAGGGGAGATCGCCTGCCGCCTGCGCGTCGCGGTGAATCGCCCGTTCATTTTGCCGGACGTCTCGCCACGAAGGAAGTGGCGAAGAGGGCGCTGGGCGCGAGCTCGTCGCTGCTCACGACCCCGCACGCGGATGCGCTTGCGATCACGCCGGTTATGCTCGTCACCCGACACCCTCCAGCAACGCGGGTTGGCATCTGCCTGACCGCGAGATGACGGCCTCGGCGAAGCCCCTCCTGACCACGGCCGCAACACTCCTGCCGGCAGGCACTTGCAGGCACGGCGGCGATCGCCGCCGCGGCGGTACCCCGCTTGATGTGTGGTCAGGCGTCCGCAACCGCGGCGCCAGACGCCGCCTGCAGGAAGGAGCGTGTCTCGTGATCATCAGGATTTCGCCGAACGACAAGGGCAACCCGCCCGGCAAGCTCGCCGACGCTGAACTGCACTTTACCGAGGGTCCGCTGGAGGGGCTGAAGCTGATCGGCTTCGCGATCTGGGAGCGCCGCGGCGGCGGCGGAGGGCGGAACGTCACGTTCCCGGCGCGCCAGTACAGCGTTGCCGGCGAACGTCGCAGCTACGCGCTGCTGCGGCCGATTCAAGACTCCACCGCTCAGGACAAGATCCGCGATCTTATCCTCGAGGCGTTCGCGGAGTTCGAGGAGCGGTCGGCGATTGCGTCGTGACGGGAGTGAGCCGGACGCGGTCAGGCCATCGGCAGCAGGCGCGCGTTCTCCTGGGCACGTTTCGGCGGCAGCGTCCACTCGGCACGGGTCGACTTCTCGAACTCGTTGCGGAAGAACGACGCCTTCATGCCGCCGTCGATGATGTCCCACGGCAGCAGCGGGTCGTTGCTGCGGTCGCGGAAGATGAAGAAGTCGGCGTCGACGCCGGCTTCTTCCACGGCGGCGCGCCAGTCCTGGCCATTCCGTTCCGCGGCTTCAATCGCAGGCGCAACACGTCGATCGCCGAGCGAGAGCAGCGCCTGGTAGTACGAATGCCGCTCGGACTTGATATTGAAGTAGACGTTGTCGATGCCGGCCATCAGCGACCGCAGGCGCTTGATCTTGCGGTCGGTGATCGCCGGGTCTTCCATCGGCAGCCACTGGTAGGCCGTGCCTGGCTTGGGGATGAGCGGGTTGACGCTGCCGACGATCTTGCCCACCTGTCCCTTCGGCCGCGCGTACTTCATCATGATGTCGCGCAACTGCACCGTCAGGTCGCGGATGCCGACCAGGTCTTCGTCGGTCTCAGTGGGCAGCCCTATCATGTAGTAGAGCTTCAGGTTTTCGATACCGTTCCTGAAGATGAGGTCTGCACGGTCGAGAATCTCGTCGTTCGTCACCGTCTTGTTGATGACGCGACGCATCCGGTCGGATCCGGCTTCTGGCGCGATGGTGATGCTCTTCTCACCGCTGTCGTGCAGCATCTTCACAATCGGATCGGTGAGGTCGTCGAGCCGCAGCGAGGCCGGGCTGATCTGGTAGCCCATCTCGAGGAGGCCGGACAGAATGCGCTCGATCTCGGGATGGTCGCACAACGCAATCGAGACCAGCCCGACGCGCGACGCATGCTGCCTGGCGTTGCGGGCAAGCTCGAGGATCCGGTCTGCTGGGAACGACCGCACCGGCAGATAGTTGTAGCCGGCCCAGCAGAAGCGGCACAGGTTGGCGCACCCACGCACCACTTCCACAAGGAAGCGGGAGCCGAACTCGGTGTCGGGCGTGAAGATGCCGGTCGCGGGCGGATCCACCGCGTCTGTTCCTTTCAACGCCGCCTTGCGCACAGGCACGGGCGCGTTGGTGCCGGGCTGCGGGACGTACTCAACCAGGAGGCCGCTGGCGTCGTAGCGAGGCTCATAGAACGACGGGATGTAGAACCCGCGCTCCTGCGCCAGCGCATGCAGCAGGGCATCTCGTCCGGTCGATTCGCGGAACGCCCGTTCGAGCGACGGGATGAGCACTTCGGCCTCGCCCGCGGCGATGACGTCGGCAAACGGCGCCAGTGGTTCGGGATTCACGAACGTCACGGCGCCACCAATCGACGATCAGCGGATCGCGGACGGTCCGCTCGGTCGCGTAGCGCCTGATGCCCGCAAGGCGCAGCAAGGTGAGGATGTTGACGTAGTCCCACTCGAACGACACCGAGAAGGCGAAGACGTCGAACTCGTTCACTGGCGTCTGCGACTCGATCGTCACCAGCGGCGTCCCCGCCGCAAGCTGCGCGGCCAGTTCCTGCTTGGGCGGCAGGAACACACGCTCGCACACGATGTCGGGCTGTTCGTTGAAGAGGCGGTAGACGGTCTGGAAGCCGAGGTTGGACATGCCAACCCAATAGGTGTTCGGGAACGCCAGCGCAATGCGCAGCCGTCCGCCGTGCGGCTTGCGGACGTAGCCGATTTCCTTGGAGAGGATATCCAGTGCGCGTTCGCGCTGTTGCCAGGACTTCATGGGTTCCGGTCGAGCTCAGAGATACAGCGGTGGATGACGTCTGTCGCAAGCCGTCGCACCGATACGGAACCGCCCGGGCGCTGACGTTCATCCGCCGGCGTTCCCGGGTGCCGTGGATCTACCTACTGTATCACCGCGCGAAGCAGCGGACCGGTCGGACGGACGCGGACGCGACCTCAGCCTTCCTGCCGGCGCAGGAAGGCGGGCACGTCGAACGCGGAGTTCAGGTCGAGGTCGCTGTCGGCCGACAAGTCGCTTCCGGCCGAGCCGGATCCGCTGCCGAGCGACGGCAGGTCGACGATACCGCGGCGTCCACCGATGGCAACCTTGCCTGACGCGAATCGGTCCGCCGACACCGCACCGGGCCGCGGCTGACACGTCCATCCGGCGCGCAACCTCCGCGTACTGCTTCATGTCGATCGGGGTCTGCGCCCCGCGAACGTACCCGCCCGGTCCGAAGCCGGTGGCGATGACGGTGATCTTCACCTTGCCGATCAGCGTCGGATCGACGACCGCGCCGAAGATGATGTTGGCGTCCTCGTCGGCAGCCTCCTGGACGATGGTCGAGGCGTCGCTCACTTCGACCAGCGACAGGTCGGGACCGCCGGTCACGTTGATGATGACGCCGCGTGCACCGTTCACCGATGCGCCTTCGAGGAGCGGGCTCGAGATCGCCCGCTGGGCCGCTTCGATGGCGCGCCCTTCGCCTTCGGCCATGCCGGTGCCCATCATCGCCAGCCCCATGCCCGACATGATCGTCTTCACGTCCGCGAAGTCGAGGTTGATGAGACCGGGCACCAGAATCAGGTCCGAGATGCCCTGGATCGCCTGCCGCAGCACATCGTCTGCGGTGCAGAACGCTTCGGTCAGCGGCGTCGCACGGTCGATGATCGTCAGCAGGCGCTCGTTCGGAATCGTGATGATCGTGTCGACGCAGTCGCGCAGCGCCTCGAGGCCGCGTTCTGCCTGGATCTGACGCTTCTTGCCCTCGAACTTGAACGGCTTGGTCACCACCGCCACCGTCAGCGCACCAAGCTCGCTGGCCAGGCTCGCGATGATCGGCGCCGCGCCGGTGCCGGTGCCGCCGCCGAGCCCGGTCGTCACGAAGATCATGTCGGCGCCGTCGAGCGCCTGGATGATCTTGTCCGTGTCCTCGAGCGCGGCGTTCTTGCCGACGTTCGGATCGGCGCCGGCGCCGAGCCCCTTGGTCAGCTTCGAGCCGATCTGCAGCTTGACCGACGCAGCGTTGGTCTTCAACGCCTGCAGGTCGGTGTTCGCGACGATGAACTCGACGCCGTCGAAGCCGGCCCGCACCATGCGGTTGACGGCGTTGCTGCCGCCACCGCCGACGCCGATGACCTTGATCCTCGCGCCGGTAAATGCCTCTTCGTCCAGCCGCAGTCGCAGCCGATCTTCCGGCACGCCGTTCATGAGGTCACCCGGCAGGTTGTACTCGGCCATTCGTTCACTCCCTCGTGGATTAGAAAAATTCCTTGAACAGCCCTCGCAGCCGGCCGGCGACTCGAACCAGCGCACCGGCTCCCACCGGGAACGCGCGCCCTCACCAGTCGCGTGGCGATCGCCGTACAGCACCAGACCGACGCCCGTGGCGAACGTCGGGCTGTTCACGTGATCGGCGAGTCCGCCGACGCCCGTCGGACAACCGCGGCGAATCGGCAGATCGAAAATCTGTTCGGCAATCTCCGGCATGCCGTCGAGAATGGCGCCGCCGCCGGTGAGCACGATGCCCGAGTTCAGGCTCTTCTCGTAGCCCGCGCGCCGGATGTCGTCCCACACCAGGTGGAAGATCTCTTCGGCGCGCGGCTGCAGGATCTCCGAGAGGATGCGCCGCGCCATGACGCGCGGCTTGCGCCCGCCGACACTCGCCACTTCCATCGTCTCGTCTTCGTCGACCATCGCCGACAGCGCGCAGCCGCACTTGCGCTTGATCTTCTCCGCGTCCGGCACCGGGGTGCGCAGGCCGACCGCGATGTCGTTCGTGAAGTGGTCGCCGCCAACGCCGACCACCGCGGTGTGCCAGAGGCTGCCGCGCTCGTAGATGGCGATGTCGGTCGTGCCGCCGCCGATGTCGACGAGCGCCACGCCGAGTTCCTTCTCGTCCGTCGTCAGCACCGACTCGCTCGCCGCCAGCTGTTCGACCACGGTCTCGGCCACGTTGACGCCGGCGCGATTGACGCACGCCACGATGTTCTGGGTCGAGCTCTGGTTGCCGGTGATGATGTGGACGTTGACCTCGAGTCGCGCCCCGGTCATCCCGACCGGTGCACCGATGCCATCCTGCTCGTCGACGACGAAGTCCTGCGGCAGCACGTGCAGGATCTCGCGGCCGGTCGGCAGCGACACGGCCTTGGCCGCGTCGATGGCGCGCCGCACGTCTTCCTTCGTGATCTCGCGGTTCTTGCCGGCGACGGCGATCACGCCGCGGCTGTTGAACCCCTTGATGTGCGGCCCCGACAGGGCGAGGTGCACGGTGTCGATCTCGACCCCCGCCATCAGCTCGGCCTCTTCGATGGCCTTCTTGATCGAGTCGACCGCCGCCTCGAGGTTCACGACCACGCCGCGGCGAATTCCGCGCGACTCGGCGACGCCGAGCCCGACGATATCGATCCTTCTCGGTCGAGCACCTCGCCGACGACCGCGGTCACCTTCGAGGTGCCAACGTCGAGGCCGACCAGATACCGTTCTTTACGCGCCACTCTGCCTCCGGTGCTGCTTCATCAGTGCTGCTCGGCGTCGTTCACGCGACTGACCTTGGAATGGCCTGCACGCGGCGCACCCGTCTTGCCAACCGGCCGCACGTAGACGCGGCCGTCGAAGCGCAGGTCGACGTAGTCGATCTCAGGCACGCGCTGATGCAGCGCCGATGAGAGCGACAGATACGACTCCACGCGTTCGAGAAAATGATCGTCGCCGACGCGCAGTTCAGCCGGGTCGTCATTCAGGAGGAGCGTGACGTTGTGCACGTCGGCCACATCGACCTGCGACAACCGCTCGGCGATCGCCGGCTTCTGCCGGAGCGCCAGGATGAGGCGGGCCGCCGTCACACCCCGCGCCGCGTCCACCGCTGCGTCCCCGCTGCCGGCGCCGAAGCCATCCACGATCGGCAGGTCGAGGTTTGCGTACTGCGGCCCGTATGCGTCGACCGCCGCGCCCCGTTCGTCGACGAGATAGAGATGGCCGTTTTTCCGGCCAATTGCAATCGGCGTGCGCTCGCGCACCACCACCTCGAGTGTCGAGGGCAGCGCACGCCTGAACGAGGCGTCGGCGATCCACGGCGACGCCATCAGGCGGCTGCGGAATGCCTCGAGGTCGGCGGAGAGGATGTTCTCGCCGTACAGTCCGCCAAGGAGCGTACTCAGGGCCTCCGTCGGCACCCTCTGGTTGCCGCTCATGACGATGTGCTCGATGCGAAGCCGCGGCGAGGTCGAGACGAACGTCGACACGCGTGTCGCGGCGAACAGCACGAGCACCAGCAGCACGCCGTACTTCACGCCCACGACAGCGACCCTGCGCCACGCGGCGCGTCGGCGCGCCGGCTTGACGTGCGCGCGGTGGAAGCGGCGGTCGGCGGAGACGGCAACCGGACTCATGACGTCGCCTCCATCGCGCCGGACGCGCCGGTCCGCCGATCGAGCAGCGCCAGCAGGTGGTCGGGAACCGACGCGATCGAGCCTGCGCCGAGCGTAATCACCACGTCGCCGGGCTTTGCGAGGCGTGCCAGGGCAGGCGCGACCTCCGCGAGGCGCGGCACCACCTCGACCGGTGCGGCAATCTGCGCACGGACACGGGCGGCAAGAGCGTCGAGGGTCACGCCGGGAATGGCGTCCTCGCCGGCGGCATAGATGTCAGTGAGGACGACGGCGTCTGCGCCCGCCATCGAAGGTCCGAAGGCGTCGAACAGTGCCTGTGTCCGCGAGAACCGGTGCGGCTGGAACGCGATGACGATTCGCCGGTTCAGCGCCCGGGCTGCCGCCAGCACGGCGGCAATTTCGGTCGGGTGATGGCCGTAGTCGTCCACCACGAGAATGCCGCGCGGTTCACCGCGCACGTCGAAGCGTCGTTCCGCGCCCTTGAACTCCTGCAGTCCCGGCGCAATCCGCTCGAACGGAATGCCAAGTTCCAGCCCTACCGCAACGGTGGCCAGCGCGTTCAGCAGGTTGTGATGCCCGGGGACGCTCAGCTCGAGCGTCCCCAGGGTAGCCAACGTCTCTGCCGCATCGGCCGAGCGGCGGGCCCGCCGTTTCACCGTTGCCGTGACGCGCATCGGCCCGAGAACGACGTCAGTGGCGGTCACGTCGGCTTCGTTCGACATGCCGTACGTCACGATGCGCCGGGTCATCCGCCCCCTTACCGCGGCGAGGTGGGCGTCGTCTGCGCAGCAGATGACTGCGCCGAAGAAGGGCACCTTGTTGGCGAAGTCGACGAACGCCTGCCGCAGGTCGTCGAAGCTGCCGTAGTTCTCCAGATGCTCGTAGTCGATGTTGGTTATCACCGCCACCGTCGGAAACAGTTTCAGGAACGACCGATCGCTTTCGTCGGCCTCGGCCACCATCAGCTCGCCGCGGCCGAGCCGCGCGTTGCTGCCGAACGCACTCAGCCGGCCGCCGATCACCGCCGTCGGGTCGAGCCCGGCTCGCTCCAGCGCCAGGGCGATCATCGACGTCGTCGTGGTCTTGCCGTGTGCGCCGGCCACCGCGATTGCATACCGCAGCCTCATCAACTCGGCCAGCATCTCCGCCCGCGGAATGACCGGGATGGCGCGTCGAACCGCTTCGACCACTTCCGGGTTCGTCGCCTTTACGGCCGACGAGGTCACCACCACGTCGGCACTGCCGACGTGCCGTGCGGCGTGGCCGATGTGCACGTTCACGCCGAGCGATGCCAGGCGATCGGTGGCGGCGGACCGCGTCTCGTCCGATCCGGTCACCACGTACTCGAGGTTCGCCAGCAACTCGGCGATGCCGCTCATGCCGCTGCCGCCAATGCCGACGAAATGGATGCGGCGCATCCGTCCTAGCACGCGCCCGCCACTCCTGCGTCAGCATTCATCCGCTGTCTCACCACGTTCTGGTCCCCATTGTCGCCATGTGCCAACGTCCTAACGTCCGATCAGCGCTACCGCGCGGTCGACGATGACGCGGGCCGCATCGGGCCGCGCCAGCGCCAGGGCCGCCGCGCTCATGCGCGTTCTGGCCTCCGCGTCGTTCCCCAGATCCCCGATACGGGCGGCCAGTGCCGGCCCGGTGGCGTCCTGCTGCAGCAGCACCTCCGCGGCGCCCGTCGATGCCAGCGCCTCGGCGTTCTTGCGCTGGTGATCGTCGGTGGCGGTCGGCAGCGGAATCAGGATCGACGGCTTCCCCGCCGCCGTCAGTTCCGCCAGCGTCGTGGCGCCCGCCCGGCAGACCACGAGATCCGCCTGCCCGAGCCTTTCGCCCATGTCGTACAGGAACGCTTCGACTATCGCCGTCAGGCCGGCCGCCGCATACCCGTCCCGCACCATCTCCACGTCGCGCTCACCGGCCTGGTGCGTGATCCGCAGAGGCAGACCCAGTCCGGCCAGCAACGGCGCAGCTGCGACCATCGCCACGTTGATCGCGTGCGCGCCCTGTGAACCACCGAAGATCAGCAGGTGCACGCCTGCCTGGCGCGCGCCCTCTGTCTCCTTCGGGCGGCCTGCGAACTCGGCCCGCACCGGATTCCCGCTGACGAACGCCTTGCTCCCGAAGGAGCGACGCGTCGATTCGTAGGTCACTGCCGCCGCCTTCACGACTCGACCCAGCAGCCGATTCGTCAGGCCCGGCACCGCGTTCTGCTCCAGCAGCATCGTCGGCACGCCACGCAGGGCAGCCGTCAGCACCACTGGCCCCGAGCTGTAACCGCCGACCCCAATCACCAGGTCGGGCTGACGGCGCGACACGATGCTCCACGCATCGCGCATGCCGAGCGGGACCAGCGACGCGCCTCGGGCGAGGTCCGCAATCGACTTGCCCTTCAGCCCACCGCTCCGAATCGTGTCCAGCTCGAACCCTTCTCGAGGCACGACGCGGAACTCGATACCTTTCTCCGTGCCGGCGAACGTCACCGTCGAACCGGGACGCCGCGCCAGTAGTTCCCGCGCGACCGCAATGCCCGGGTAGAGATGTCCACCCGTCCCGCCGCCGGCGATCACCACGCGGAGTGCTTCGCTCATTCCACCTCAGGCTTCCGACGAGGCGTGCCGCGACACGTTCAGCAGCACACCCATGCCGAGCAGGTTGATGAGCAGCGACGAACCACCCGCGCTCAGGAACGGCAGCGGGATGCCCTTCGTCGGCATCATCCCCAGCACGACGCTGATGTTCACCAGCGCCTGCACGGCAATCATTGTCGTCAGCCCGAGTGCCACGAACGACCCGAACGTGTCGGGCGCGTTGATGGCCACGCGCAACCCGCGCCACGTAATCACGCAGAAGCAGACAAGCACGGCGGTGGCACCGATCAGCCCGAGTTCCTCGGAGATCACCGCGTAGATGAAGTCCGACTGCGGCTCGGGGAGGTAGAACAGCTTCTGGACACCCTGCATCAGGCCGCGCCCGGTGACGCCGCCGGTGCCAACGGCAATGAGCGACTGAATCAGCTGGAAGCCGTCGCCGAGCGGATCGGCCCAGGGATCGAGGAACGCGAACAGGCGCCGCCGACGATACTCGGCGCCGAACATGATGAGCGCCGCCAGCGGCAGCAGCGTGAGTCCGGCCGCAGCCACGTACATGTAGCTGAGCCCGGCGGCGAAGATCATCACACCGGCAATGAGCGCCAGCGACATCGACGTGCCGAAGTCGGGCTCGAGCAGGATGAGAACCACCATTGGGCCGATGACCAGGGCGATTGGCAGCAGCGAATAGCCGACCTCGTTGATGCGCGTGATGCGCCGCTCGAGCATGGAGGCGACGAAGAAGATGGCCGCCAGCTTGGCCAGCTCGGAGGGTTGGATACCGAGGCCGCCGATGCTGAACCAGCGGCGGGCGTTGTTCACCGGAGGACTGAAGAGCACCGCAACGAGCGCCAGGCCAACGATGCCGAGACACGCCCAGATGAACTTCTCCTGCTTGTAGATCCGATAGTCGACGCCCATGGCGACCCACAGCACGGCCAGCCCCATCGACCCCCACATGGTCTGCTTGATCAGGAACATGTATGGCTGCTGGTACCGCTCCATGGCGACCACAGCCGACGCGCTCCAGACCATGATGATGCTCAGGCAGACGAGCCCCACCGTCGCCAGGAACAACACCGGATCGGACTTGAGTTTTCTCGCCATGTCCTAAAGCTCAGTTCGCGAAGTTCCAAGAAACTGTGAGCGGTCAGCAGTCATCAGTCGGCTTTGGATGAAGGCACCAGCTTCACAGGCCGGGGCAGCCTGCGTTCCCAGCAGCCAATCCTTCGTCGCGAAAACCGACTGATGACAGCTCACCGCTCACGGCTGTCATCCGACGCCCGGCACCCGCCCGGCATCGGACACCCTCTCCGTGCGGCTCTCGAAGAGCCGCTGCACCGCTGCCTTGAAGCGTGCTCCACGGTCCGCGTAATCGCGGAACATGTCGAAGCTCGCACAGGCCGGCGCCAGCACCACCACCCCGGACGGGCGCGCCAGCTCGAACGCCGTCACCACCGCCTCGTCCATCGACTCGGCGTCGCGCACCTCGATGACATCCTCGAGCGCGCGCCGCACCAGCTCTTTCGCCTCGCCGATGGCGACCACCGCCTTGCCGCGACCGCCGATCGGGGTGCGCAGCAACCGCAGGTCGCCGCCCTTGAACTTGCCTCCGACGATGGCGACCACACCTGACTCGAAACTTTCGATGGAGCGGACGGCCGCTTCCACGTTCGTCGCCTTCGAGTCATTCACGAACCGGACACCCTGGAATTCGTCCACCAGCTCCATCGCGTGCTCGAGTCCACCGAACGAGGCCACCGCTGCGGCCATCGGCTCGGCCGTCGCACCAGCAATCGACGCCACTGTAGCCGCTGCCAACACGTCGTCGATCAGGTGCGATCCCAGCAGCCGGATGCTCGACAGCGCCACGAGCCGTTCCGACCGTCCGTCCAGCCGGCTGACGATCCAGCCGCCTTCCACCACCGTTCCCGCCGTCACGGCCCCGCGTCGTGAGAAGAGGCGCCGCGTCGCCCTCGTGCTCGCCGCCAGCCGCATCGCCGCTTCATCGTCCGCGTTGAGGACTGCGAAGTCGGTCGCCTGCTGGTTCTCGAACACGCGCGCCTTGGCCTCTGCGTACGCCTCCACCGTGTGGTGGCGATCCAGGTGGTCGGGTGAGAAGTTCAGCATCACCGCGACCCATGGCCGGAACCGCTCGATCTGCTCCAGCTGAAAGCTGCTCACTTCGATGACGTGCAGCGTGTCAGCCGTGGACTCGTCCACCTGCGCGCTGATTGGCGCGCCGATGTTGCCTCCCACGGTCACCCGGAATCCGGCCTGCCGCAGCATCTGTCCGGTGAGCGCCGTGGTTGTCGACTTACCTTTCGTTCCCGTGATTGCAATCACGCGGCCTTTCAGCCACCTGAACGCCAGTTCCACCTCGCCGATCACCGGCACGCCCGCTGCCTTCGCGGCGGCGAGCACCGGAATCTCCGCCGGCACCCCCGGACTCGTGACGATCAGGTCGGCTCCGGTGAAGGTGCCCTCTGTGTGACCGCCCAGTTCCAGTTCCACACCGGCGGACCTCAGCCTCGTGGCATCGGACTCTGCCAGTTCGGAGCGCGCGTCGGACAACGTCACCCGTCCGCCGCGCCGCGCCAGCAGTTCCGCCGCGGCAATCCCGCTCCGCGCCGCACCGACGACGGCGACCCGCTGGCCGCTGACCGTGAACACCTCGTCGCACGCCTTCGTCACCGCAGTTTCAGCGTGGTCAGGCTGAAGAGCGCGAAGATGATCCCGACGATCACGAACCGCGCGTAGACCTTCGGCTCGCTCCAGCCACTGAGCTCGAAGTGGTGGTGCAGCGGAGCCATCTTGAATACGCGCTTGCCGGTCAGCTTGAACGAGGCCACCTGGATAACCACCGACATCGCCTCGGCGACGAACACGCCGCCGACGACCACGAGCAGCAGTTCCTGCTTGATGAGCGTCGCCACCGTCGAAATCGCGGCGCCGAGCGCCAGCGAGCCGACATCACCCATGAAGATTTCAGCGGGATACGCGTTGTACCAGAGGAACCCGAGCGAGGCTCCGACGAGCGCGCCGCAGAACACAGTCAGTTCGGCCGACTGCGGGAAGCGCACCAGCAGCAGGTAGTCGGCCAGCACGCGGTGTCCGGTCACATAGGCGAGTGCCGTCAACGTCGCCGCCGCAATCGCAAACGTGCTGATAGCCAGGCCATCGAGCCCGTCCGTGAGGTTCACGGCGTTCGACCACGCGACGAGCACAAACACCGCAAACGGCAGGTAGAACCAGCCGAGGTCCGGGATCAGGCGCTTGAAGAACGGGAAGATCAGCCGCGTGTTGTACGCGCCCTGCTCCTGCAGCACCATCAGCACGATGCCGACGACGAGGGCCACGGCGATCTGCCAGCCAATCTTGTAGCGCGGCAGCAGCCCGTGGTGGTTGCGACGCACGATCTTCAGGTAGTCGTCAGCGAAGCCAATGGCGCCGAACGCCGCGGTGGCGAGCACGGCGATCCACACGTAGGCGTTGGTGAGGTCGGCCCAGAGCAGCGTCGGGATGAGCGCCGCCGCCAGGATGAGCAACCCGCCCATCGTCGGCGTACCGGCTTTGGCGCGGTGACTCTGCGGGCCCTCCTGCCGGATCACCTGCCCGATCTGGAACTCGCGCAGCCAGCGCACCAGCCACGGGCCGAGCAGCAGGCTGATGGCCAACGCAGACAGGCTCGCGGCCGCCGTGCGGAACGTGATGTAGCGGATGACGTTCAGCACGCCGAATTCCGTGTGGAACGGATAGAGCAGGTGCAGCAGCATGGCTACCTCGCCCCCGACGCGGCGCGACGGTGGGCAAGCGCTGTCTGCGCCACCTCCACGTCGTCGAACGGCAGCGTCTGCGCGCCGATCACCTGGTACTTCTCGTGCCCCTTGCCCGCCACCAGCACGAGGTCGCCGGCAACTGCGCTGCGCACCGCTTCCGCGATCGCTTCGCGGCGATCGACGATGGCGAGAACGCGTTGCGCGCCGGCCTTCTTCGTGTCCGGCGTGATGCCGCGCTGAATCTCCTCGATGATGCGCGCCGGATCCTCGCGGCGCGGATTGTCCGAGGTGATCAGGATGACGTCGCTGAGGCGCCCCGCGACCACACCCATCAGCGGACGCTTGGTGCGGTCGCGATCGCCGCCGCAGCCGAACACCGTGATGATCCGGCCGGTGGTCAGGGGACGTGCCGTCTCGAGCAGGTTGCGGAGCGCATCGTCCGTGTGCGCGTAGTCGACGACGACGGTGATGTCGTCGGTCGGCGTCGACACCACCTGGAACCGGCCCGGCACCGCGTCGAGCGAGGTGATGCCCCGCTCGATGGCGTCGGTCGGAAGGTCGAGCGCCACGGCCGTGGCGACAGCCGCCAGGATGTTGTAGACGTTCGGGCGTCCGACCAGTGTCGAACGCACGGCAATCGGCCCGCGGGGCGTCCGGACGTCGAACGCCAGGCCCTGCAGCGAATACGACAGCGGCGCAGGACTCACGTCCGCCGGACGGTTGATCCCGTAGGTGATGCTCCGGCCCGACGTCTCGATGAGCAACGCCGCGCGCGGGTCGTCAGCGTTGATGACCGCGGGTTGATCGCTCGGCAGCAGTTCGAAGAGGCGGCGCTTGGCCTGGAAGTAGTCCTCCATGTCGGCATGGAAATCCAGGTGGTCTCGGGTCAGGTTCGTGAAGATCGCCGCGGCGAAGGTCATGCCGTCGACGCGGCGCAGCGCAAGGGCGTGCGACGACACCTCCAGCACGCAGGCGCCACAGCCGCTGTCCACCATCTCCGCCAGCAGCGCCTGCACGTCCGGCGCCTCCGGTGTAGTGCGCGTCGCTTCCCGCACGTCTGAGCCGATGCGATAGGCTACCGTGCCGAGCAGGCCGCAACGAATGCCTGCGGCCTCGAAGATCGACGTCATCAGGTAGGCGGTGGTCGTCTTGCCGTTCGTACCGGTGATGCCCACAACCTGCATGCGCCGGCTCGGATCGCCGTGCACCTCGACGGCGAGCAGCGCCAGCGCCAGCCGGGCGTCGCTCACCTGTGCCCACGGCACGATCGTTCCGGCCGGAGCAGCCTCTTGTGACACCACCGCTGCGGCACCGCCCTCGAGCGCCTGCGCCACGAACGCCGTCCCGTCGGCGTGCTGACCACGCAGCGCCACGAAGACGTGGCCTGGCTCGACCCGGCGCGAATCGTGCGAGACACCGGTGATCGCGACCGACGGCGGCGCAGGCGAGGCCGGCAGGGTCAGCCCTTGTGTGCGCAGCCGTTCGTAGAGATGCGCCCAGGTCATTGCGTGCCTGCGCTCGCGGCGGGATGCGCGGCAACCCGCGCCAGCGTGAGGCGGCAGACCGTCCCCTTGTCGACCGGCGTGCCTGGCTGCGGCTCCTGGTCGGTGACGATACCGTCGCCGTCGATGCGGGCATTCAGGCCGAACTGCATCAGTTTCCGCATCGCTGCGCGGGCGCTGAGGCCGCGGACATCGGGTACCGTCCCGGGCTCGTCCGGTTCAATCGGCAGCGGGGGGCCTTCGACTATCGTGTCCACCATGTGCCCGGCCGGCGTCTGGTTGTTCGCCACCAGCACCGGCGTCTCGGGGTTGATCGACGGCGGCACGCTCAGGTGACGCATGGCTTCTTCCGCAATGTTGCGGAAGATCGGCGCCGACACCGGGCCGCCGAAGTGGCCGTTGGGACCGCGTGGAGAGTCGAGCACCACGAGAATCGCCACCTGCGGGTCGTTGGATGGAATGAAGCCGACGAACGAGGCGTAGGTATCGCTCGAGTAGCGCCCATTGGCCAGCTTGTTCGCCGTGCCCGTCTTCCCCGCGATCGTGTAACCGGGAATCTTCGCGATCGTGCCGGTGCCGCGGTCGACCACCTGTTCCATGATCGACCTCATCGAGGCCGCCGTGTCCCTGCTCACGGTCTGGCGCAGCACCTTTGGCTTGACGACCAGCCGGCGACCGTCGCGATAGACGGCGCGGACGACGCGCGGCTCGATGTAGTCACCGCCGTTGGCGATCGAACTGACGGCCGTCACCATCTGCAGCGGCGTGACGCCCACCTGGTAGCCCATCGAAACCGAGGCCAGCGCGCTCTCGGTCAGCCGCGAACGATCCCAGACGATGCCAGGGCTCTCGGACGGGAAGTCGGGAGACACCGGACGACCGAAGCCGAACTTCGTGATGTAGTCGCTGAAGCGGTCGGTGCCGAGCTTGAAGCCGATGCGGATGGCGCCGACGTTGCTCGACTTCACGATGACGTCTGTGAACGAGAGGACGCCGTAGTCGTGCGTGTCGCGGATGACGCGGGCGCCGATGTTCATGCGGCCGCCCTTCACGTCGATCATGGTATCGACCGGCATCAACTGCTCCTGAATGGCGGCAGACGCGGTCACAACCTTGAAGGTGGAGCCAGGCTCGTAGAGATCCTGCACGCCGCGATTGCGGCGGGCCCGTTCACTGGCGGCGCGGTAGTCGTTCGGGTCGAACGTCGGCTCGTTGGCCAGCGCCAGGATCTCGCCGGTCTTCGGATCCATGACGATCGCCGTGCCACCGAGGGCGCGGTTCTCCAGCACGCCTGTGCGCAGTTCGCGCTCGGCGACGTGCTGGAGCACCTCGTCGATCGTCAGCTCGATGGTGTCGCCGGCCGTCGGGGGCTTTTCGAAGCGGCTGAAGGCGCGGCGGCGTGCATCGGCCTGCACAAGCACCTGGCCATCCTTGCCGCGAATCAACGAGTCGTAGGCCGACTCGAGCCCGCCCAGGCCCTTGCTGTCGATCCCGACGAAGCCGAGGACGTGGGCCGCCAGCTCCTTCTTCGGGTATTCGCGGTGGCTCTCCTTGATGAACCCAATCCCGTTGAGGTCGAGCGCCTGCACCTTTGCAGCGACGTCCTGCGGCACCTGGCGCCGCACGTACGCGAAGTGACGCTGCCTCTGCAGGCGTTCGAGCAGGTCCTTCCGCTCGCGGGCGGTGCAGTCGCCGAAGGCCTGGCACAGCAGGCGCACCGTTGCGGCTTCATCGGAGATGGCCGACGGCACGGCATAAATGGTGTCCGCATCGACACTGGTCGCCAGCACGTGACCGCGGCGGTCGACGATGTCGCCGCGACGAGCCGCGAGAATGCGCGTCTGCATCTGCTGCCGCTCGGCGCGCTGCACCATCTCGCCGCGCCGCACCACCTGCAGCACCACCAGACGCCCTTCGATCGCGATCGCCCACAGCGCAAAGATGCACGACGCAACGGTGAGGCGCCGTCGGAGGTTTGCCCGCCAGTCGGGCAACGGCTCTCCGACCGCAGCATTCCGGCGGTTGGTCGGCCGCCACGCGAGGTGTCGGAGTCGGTCGATCACCGGCGTGCGACCACGGACTTGGCCGGCGGTTCCGCCGCCACGACACGTTCGATGACCACGGCGTCCTCACGTGCCGGCGTCACCAGGTTCTGCTTGCGTGCGAGCTCTTCGATGCGGGCGGGCGCGCGCAGCGTCTCGATGTCGAGCCGCAGGTGCCGGCCCGCATCCTCCTGGGCCGCCCGCTCGCGCTGCACTTCCTCGAGCCGGTAGCCGTGGCGCACGATCTCGAAGTGCTGCCAGGTCCAGAACATGACCGCAATCAGGGGCACAGCCCACAGCGCAGCGGTCTTCAGCATGTCGGTCTGACGCTCGTCGTCGACCTCGCGGACGATGGGGTTGTTGCGAACGTCCTTGCGAACGGCGTATTCGAAGGCTTCAGCCATCACGCCACTCCTTCGAGCGGCACGAAGCTTGGCGCTCCGTGCGCGCGCGTTCTGCTGCAGTTCGTCGTCGCCGGCCATCACCGGCCTCTTCGTCACGACCAGCCCGAGACCACCCTGGTGCAGGCCGCGGAACGTGTGCTTGACGATGCGGTCTTCGAGCGAGTGAAAACTGATGAGCACCAGGCGCGCGCCTTCGTGCAGGCGGCGGGCGAGCGTCGCGAGGAACTCGTCGAGGCCCTCGAGTTCCCGATTCACCCAGATGCGCAGCGCCTGAAAGGTGCGCGTTGCCGGATCGATCCGCTGGTAGCCACGCACCGGCACGGCGCGCCTGACAAGCGCGGCCAGCCGCCCGGTCGTCGTGATCGGTTCGACCGAGCGGGCCTCGACGATCGAGCGCGCGATCCGCCGCGAGAACCGTTCCTCGCCGTACTGGTAGATGGCGTCGGCGATGTCGCGCTCGGAAGCGGTCGCCAGCAGGTCGGCAGCGGTCTCGCCCGACGAGCGGTCCATCCGCATGTCGAGCGGCTCGTCGCGCTGGAAGCTGAAGCCGCGCCCCTCCCGATCGAGCTGCATCGACGACACGCCGAGATCGGCGAGTGCGCCGTCGATCGATGCGATGCCGCGCTGATCGAGTGCCTGCGTGACGCTGCGGTAGTCGGCGTGAACGAGTTCGACGCGGTCGCCCCAGGGCGCCAGCGTTTCGCGGGCGATGACCAGGGCGTCGGCGTCACGGTCGAAGCCGATGATCCGCGACGCGCCAGCTTCGAGCAGCGCGCGCGAGTGCCCGCCGAGGCCGACCGTGCAGTCGACGTACAGCCCGCCGCGTTCCGGCCGCAGGTACTGCAGCACTTCCGCCGTGAGGACGGGAACGTGCAGGCTCAAATGCCGAACTCCGACAGCGCACGCGCGTCGTCGTCGGTGAACGGCTCGCGCTGCAATTTCGAGAGGAAGCGATCGTGATTCCAGACGTCGAGATAGCTGAATTGCCCGAGCACGTCGACATCGCCGATCATCGTGGCGCATCGCGCAGACGCACCGGGACGAGCACGCGTCCCTGCGTGTCGAGTTCGCCGATGTGAGCCGAAGTAGTTGACGCGATCGAGGAACCGGAGCTTCGACGGGTTGGTGGACGGCACCTCGCTGAGTTTCTGCTTCGAGGTCGAGCCAGACAGGCATCGGGTAGATGCGGACGTACTCCCCCGTCAGGCTCGTGACGAACAGCTCGCGACCGTACTTGCTTCCAGTAACGACGTGGAAGGTCGGTCGGCACCTTCAGACGCCCCTTCTCATCGATGCGTGCCGGTGCGTTGCCCTCTAAACACGCGCGTATAACTCCACTTCTGGCCACAATTTTCCACGACGATAGTAGGAGAGGGTAGGGGGTCTGTCAACCGCAAAAGGCAATCCTTCAGTAACTTACGCCGTAGCTTTCACACGCCTTCACACCTCGGGCGTACGCCCATAGTTGGCACATTTTGGGCTGAAGCCGAAGATGGCGTGAAAGGCTTCGTTCAGAGACCCACTGAGCGGTGCAAACGACGGGTCGCGCGGGGCAGGACAACAAGTGCGGTACGATTCCGGGTTTGCCGCATGGCTGATCTCGCCGAGCTCACATCCGTCATCGTCCCAGCCTTCAACGAGGCCGACTCGGTCGCAGGCCTGGTCGATTCGCTGCGGCGTCAGCGCACGGTGGCTGGAGATCATCGTGATCGACGATGGGTCTAGCGATGGGACCGCCGACGCGGCAGCGGTCGCCGGAGCGCGGGTGCTGCGTCACCCGTACAACAAGGGCAACGGCGCGGCGGTGAAGACCGGGCTGCGCAACGCCACGGGCACCTACATCCTGATCGTCGATGCCGACGGCCAGCACCAGCCGCACGACACCGTGCGTCTGGTCACCCAGCTCGATCGACTACGAACTCGTGGTGGGAGCGCGCTCCGCCGACTCACAGGCTTCGTGGTCGCGACGCATCGGCAATGCACTGGTTGAACCGCACTAGCCAGCTACCTCACGGGTTACCGCAATTCCGGACCTGACGTCGGGCTTCCGGGCCGCGCGGCGCGACTGCATGCTGCGAGTTCATCCACCTGTTCCCGAATGGATTTTCGACGCCAACAACGACTACCTGTCGTTCATCCGCGCGGGTTACAGCGTGCGGTTCGTGCCGATCGTGGCAGCCCAGCGGCTCGGCACCTCGAAGATTCGCCTCGGCTCGGACGGTGCCCGTTTCGTCGCTGATTCTGCTGAAGGTGATTACGATTTTCAGCCCGCTCCGCATCTTCGTGCCGGTCAGCGGCACGCTGTTCGTGCTCGGCGCCGCCTATGCGCGTGGACGATTGCCACCCAGTCGCACGTCACCAATTCATCCGTGTTGCTGATTCTGCTCGAGCGTGGTGATTCTCCTGATTGGCCTCGTCTCGGAGCAGATCGCGTCGCTGCGGTTCGAGAGGCCGTCGTTCGTGAGCCTGTCGGCGCTGGTCATCATCCCGACCTACAACGAACGGGCGAACATTCCGGTGCTGATCGCCGGCCTCATGAAGCACGACGAACGTGCGCGTGCTCGTCGTGGACGACAACTCGCCCGACGGCACGGGCGCGCTCGCCGAGGAACTCGGCGCGCGAGTATCAACGGCCGCGTCTCGGTCCTGCATCGCACCACCAACCGCGGCTTCGGCCGGTCGTACATCGACGGCATGAAGCGAGCCCTTGGCGAGGCCGTGGACGTCGTCTGTCAGATGGACGCCGATCTGTCGCACGACCCGCGCGCAGCTGCCCGACCTGCTCGCGGCGATCGGCACGGCCGACATGGTGATCGGTTCGCGCTACGTGCCCGGCGGCACCATCGTGAACTGGCCGTTCAAGCGTCACGTCCTCAGCCGCTTCGCGAACACCTACGTCCGCACGGTGACCCGGCTCGGCGCGCACGACTGCACGTCGGGCTATCGATGCTGGCGACGCGGCGCTCGCCTCGCTGCCGCTCGACGCTTTCTTCTCGGACGGCTACTCGTTCCTGGTCGAGATGCTCTTCGTCGCGCACCGGCGCGGCTGCCGCATCGCCGAGGTGCCGATCACCTTCGTCGAGCGCCGCGAGGGCGAGTCGAAGGTGTCGCGCGCGGTGCTGCATGGAGTCGGCGTTCACGCCGTGGCGGCTCGTCGCCAATCCCGAATCGAGCCGAAAGGCGCGCGCGCACGCCGTGACGGACGACTACCGCGCCTTCTACCGCGGGCCGGCGCGTGATGATCACCGGCGGCCTCGGCTTCATCGGCAGCAACCTCGCGCGCCAGCTGGTCGATCTCGGCGCTGACGTCCTGCTGGTCGACTCGCTGCATGCCCGACTACGGCGGCAACCGCTTCAACATCGACGGCATTCGCCGAGCCTGGTACGGGTCAACGTCGGCCGACGTCCGGCAGCGCAGCAGATGAATGCTCTGGTGCCGCGACCAGGACGTCATCTTCAATCTTGCCGGTCAGGTCAGCCACATCGACAGCATGCGCGATCCCGTATGCCGACCTCGACATCAACTGCCGCAGCCACCTGACGCTGCTCGAGGCCTGCCGGCTACCACAACCCGCGGCGTGAAGGTGGTGTACGCCGGCACGCGCCAGATCTACGGCCGGCCCGATTCGCTGCCGGTGAACGAATCGCATCTGGTGCGACCGACCGACGTGAACGGCATCAACAAGGCGGCTGGCGAGTAGTACCACCTCGTCTACAACAACGTCTTCGGCGTCCGCGCCTGCTCGCTGCGGCTGACCAACGTCTACGGCCCGCGCCAGCTGATCCGGCACAACCGCCAGGGCTTCATCGGCTGGTTCATCCGGCTGGCGCTCGAGGGACGACACGATCCAGGTCTACGGCGACGGCTCCCAGCTCCGCGACTTCGTCTACGTGGACGATGCGGCGGACGCGTTCCTGCGTGCGGGAGCGGACGACCGTTGCAACGGCGAGGTCTTCAACGTCGGCGGCAGCGAGCCGATCAGCCATCGCGACCTGACAGCGCTGCTGCTCGAGGTCGCGGGTTCCGGACGGGTCGAGTACGTCGCCGTGGCCGCAGGAGAAGAAAGCGATCGACATCGGCAGCTTCTACGCCGACTCGACGAAGTTCTCGGCGGCTGACCGGATGGTCGCCGCGCATCTCGCTGCGCGACGGGCTCGCCGCGCACCGTCGCTTTCTATCGCGAGCACTTCGCGCACTACATCGACGCCGCGGTGCGCCAGGAGCAGGCGTGAGCCGGTTCCGCATTCCCTGCAGCTCGCCCGCGCCTGCACGAGGACGCCGACGCCGTTCGCGCCGCCATCGAGCGGGTCGTCAGCAGCGGCTGGTTCGTGCTCGGCCCGGAGGTCGCGGCGTTCGAGGCGGAATTTGCCGCCGCAGCGGGCGCGGCGCACGCCATTGGCGTCGGCAACGGCACCGATGCCATCGCCCTGATCCTGCGGGCGCTTGGCATCGGCCCCGGCGACGAGGTCATCACCACGCCGCTCTCGGCGGCCTACACGGCGCTGGCGATCCTGATGGTCGGGGCGCGCCCGGTGTTCGCCGACATCGATCCCGAGCGCCACACGCTCGACCGCGGCGGCCGTGGCCCGCGCCATCACGGCGCGCACGCGCGCCCTGCTGCCGGTGCACCTGTACGGACAGGCGGCCGACATGGACGCGCTCGATGCCGCTCGCGGCAGCGCACAACCTGTTCGTCGTCGAGGACGCTGCCAGGCCCATCTCGCCACGGCTGGCGGTCGGCCGGTCGGCACCATTGGCATCGCCGGCGCGTTCAGCTTCTACCCGACCAAGAACCTCGGCGCGCTCGGCGACGGCGGCGCCATCGTCACCAACGACGCGGCGCTTGGCGGCGAACGGTGCGGCGACTGCGCAACGGCGGCCAGACCAATCGCTACCATCACGGAGCCGGGGATGAATTCGCGGCTTGATGAGATGCAGGCCGCCATCCTCCGGGCGCGCCTGTCCGTATCTGCCGGCCTGGACCAACACCAGGCGCCGGCACGCCGCGCGCTACCGCGCCGGTCTCAGCGGTGCAGCCATCAACGTCCCGCGCGAGTGCGACGCCGGTCACGTCTATCATCTGTTCGTCGTCCGCACCCGCAGCCGCGCCGCGCTGCAGGCGCACCTGCGCGCGCGCGGCATCGAAACGCTCGTGCACTATCCGGTGCCGATTCCCGGGCAACCGGCGCTCGCCGACCAGCGACCAGCAGACTGCCCGAAGCGGCAACGCGCCTGCGACGAAGTGCTGTCGCTGCCGATGCACCCGGCGCTCTCGCGCGGACGACGATCGAGGACGTGTGCGCCGCGGTCTGTGCACTTTCAGGAGGAGTAACTCGTGCGGGCACTCATCACCGGCGGAGCCGGCTTCATCGGCTCCCACTTGTCCGAGGCGCTGCTCGACGCCGGCCACCAGGTCATCGTGCTCGACAACCTGTCGACCGGCTCGATCGACAACATCACGCATCTGAAGGGACGAACCGGCTTCGACTACGACATCGACTCGGTCGACAACGAACCGCTGCTCGCCGAGCTGATCGACCGCGCCGACGTCGTCTTTCACTTCGCGGCCGCGGTCGGCGTGAAGCTGATCGTCGAGCAGCCGGTCCACACCATCGAGACCAACGTGCACGGCACCGAAGTGGTGCTCAAGCTCGCGAACAAGAAGAAGAAGCTGGTGGTCGTCGCCTCCACCTCGGAGGTCTACGGCAAGAGCGACGACGTGCCGTTCCGCGAGGACGCCGACCTCGTGATGGGGCCGACGACGAAGCACCGCTGGGCCTACGCCTGCAGCAAGGCGATCGACGAATTCCTGGCGCTCGCCTACTGGAAGGAGCGCAAGCTGCCGGTCATCATCGTGCGGTTCTTCAACACGGTCGGTCCGCGCCAGACCGGCCAGTACGGCATGGTGATTCCGAACTTCGTCCGGCAGGCGCTGGCGGGCGAGCCGATCACGGTGTTCGGCGACGGCACCCAGTCGCGCGTCGTTCACGCACGTCGCCGACGTCGTCCGGGCACTGATCGCGCTGGTCGACGAACCACAAGGCGATCGGCCAGGTCATCAACATCGGCAACACCGAAGAGGTGACGATCCGGGCACTGGCTGAACGCGATCAAGGCGGTGACGAACTCCGCCTCGCCGATCAAGCTCGTCCCCTACGACGAGGCGTATGAGTCGGGCTTCGAAGACATGCCGCGCCGCCTGCCGGATCTGACGAAGATTCACGGCGATGATCGGCTACAAACCACACCACACGCTCGACGATCATCCTGCACGACGTCGTCGAGTTCTTCCGCGGACTGTAGCCGTATACTGAGCGCCATGCGACCGCACGCCTCGGTCGTGATCGTCGCGGCGACTGCCGCTCGCCGGCACGGCGGCTTCGGCCGAGGTGCACGTCACGATCGCCGACGGGCAAGTGACGGTCTCGGCACAGGACGCCACCATCCGTCAGATCCTCACCGAGTGGGCCCGGGTCGGACAGACACGGATCGTGAACGTCGATCGCCTGTCCGGCGCGCCGATGTCCGTCGAACTGACCGACGTGCCCGAGGCGCAGGCGCTCGAAATCGTGCTGCGCACGGTCAGCGGCTACCTGGCGGCACCGCGCGATCGCCCGTTGCGGCGACGCCTCGCGCTACGACCGCATCTATCTGCTCGCCTCGAGCAGCGGCACCCCGGCGCGACCCAGCACGCCGGCAGCGCCGCCAGCGCCGACCTTCGCGCCGCCGCCGTTCGACGACGAACAGCGGGAGGTCGACGACGAGGCACCACGTCCGCCGGCCGCGCCGCAGAACCCGAGCGGGCCGGGTCGCGGGTCGGCCTTCGCCACGTTCCCGCAGCCACAGCCACGACTGCAGGCTCTGCCACCGCCGCAGTCACCACAGTCACCGCAGGGCGGCGCGCCCGTCTCCGCGTCCCCGTTCGGCGCACCGGCCGGCGTCTCGACGCCTGGCATGGTCGTCCCGACGCCGCAACCAGCGGCCCCGCGCAACGCCGATCGCTGAACGCGCTGCCGCGTTCTGCAGGAGTTCAACACACCCATGTCCCTCGTCGACGAGATCAGCACCGCCATTACCGACGCCATGCGCCAGAAGGATGCCGCGCGCCTCAGCGCGTTGCGCATGCTCAAGGCCGCCTTCATGAACAAGAGCGTCGAAAAGGGGCACGACCTCGACGACACCGAGGCGCAGCAGGTAGTGGGCGCGCTGGTGAAGCAGCGACGCGACTCGATCGAGCAGTTCCACAAAGGCGGACGGCAGGACCTCGCGGACAAGGAACTGGCCGAGATCGCCATTCTCGAGTCGTACCTGCCGCCGGCGGCGGAGCCGGCGCTCATCGATCAGGCCGTCACCGACGCGATCGCCGAAACCGGAGCGACGTCCGCGAAGGACATGGGCAAGGTGATGAAAGCAGCCATGGCGAAACTGGCCGGTCAGACCATCGACGGCAAGGTCGTCAACGAGCTCGTCCGGAAGAAGCTCGGCCGGCGCCTAGCGCATGGGACAGGTTCCGGCCGCGGACGCAGCGCCCGACACCGGGACCTCCGCACCGATCGCCCGGGCCGCCGGCCTCGCCGGTGCCGCCACGCTCACCAGCCGCGTCCTCGGACTCGTTCGCGAGCAGGTGCTCGCGGCGCTCTTCGGCGCAGGCGACCAGATGGACGCGTTCCTCGTCGCGTTTCGCATTCCCAATCTGCTCCGCGACCTGTTCGCCGAAGGCGCGATGAGCGCCGCTTTCGTCCCAACCTTCACCGCGCACCTGACGACAGCACGGCAAGGCCGGCGCCTGGCGGCTCGGCAACAACGTGCTGAACGCGCTGCTGCTGGTCACCGGCGCTGCTCGCCCTGCTCGGCCTGGTGCTTCGCGCGAGCCGCTCGTCAGGCTCTACGCCGAGAACTTCGCGGCGGTGCCCGGCAAGCTCGAGCTGACCGTGACGCTCGCGAGGGTGATGTTCCCGTTCCTCACGCTGGTCGCTGTCGCAGCTGCGATCATGGGCATGCTGAACTCGCTGCGGCACTACTTCGTGCCGGCGCTCTCGCCGGCCACCTTCAACGTCGTGGCGATTGTCTTCGCGGTGGCGCTGACGCCGCGTGATGCCGATGCTCGGTCTGCCGCCGCATCATGTCGGTGGCCGATCGCGGCGCTGGTCGGCGGCGCTCGCGCAGGTCGCTGGTGCAGTGGCCGACGCTGCGCCGTGAAGGGTTTCGCTATCGACCGATTCTCGACCTGCGCGATCCCGGGCTTCGCCAGGTGCTGCTGCTGATGGGACCGGGCACCGTGGGCCTCGCCGCGACACAGGTCAACCTGTTCGTCAGCACGCTGCTCGCCACCGGCCAGGGCACCGGCGCAGTGTCGTGGCTGCAGTACGCGTTTCGCGTGATGTACCTGCCGATCGGTCTCTTCGGCGTGTCGATCGCCACGGCGGTGCTGCCGGCGGCCGCGCGCCACGCGGCGCTGGACGATCGGGACGCCATTCGCCGCACCGTCGTCGCGCGGGCTGGCGCTGATGCTGGTGGTGAACATCCCGGCGACTGCGGCCTCGTCGCGCTGTCGCACCGACATCATCCGCCTGCTGCTCGAACGCGGGCACTTCACGGCAGCCGACACGACCGCCACCGCCACGGCGCTGCGCTGTATGCGGTCGGACTCGTCGGCTATTCGACCACGCGCATCGCGTCGCCGGTGTTCTACGCGCTCGGCCGCAGCCGGGTGCCCGTGGCGCTGAGCGTCGTGTCGATGCTCACCAACCTGGGCCTGAGCCTCGCGCTCGTGCGCGTCATGGGGTTCGGCGGCCTGGCACTCGCTACCTCATTGGCCGCGCTGGTCAACGCGGCGTTGTGCATCCTGCTGCTGCGCCGCCATCTCGACGGCCTGGCCGGCCGGTCGCTGGCGCTGACCTGTCTGAAGACGACCGTCGCTTCGGCGGCGATGACGATGGCCGTGGTGGGGGTGAACCGTTCACTGTCCGGGGCGACGGACAGCGCGGACACCACCCTGCAGGCGCTCCACCTCGTTGCGGCGATTGGCGCCGGCCTGCTCGTGCTGGCGGTCACCTCCCGGATGCTGCATATCCGCGAGTTCACCTCGCTCTCGGCAGAAGCGCGCAAGCGGGTACAGAAGTTGCTCGACCGTTGACCGACTGCCATGACGCGACGTGTTACGATCGAATGACGCTTCCATGCGCCGACCTTATTCCAGCTACGGATCGTCGATGTCGTTCGGCCCTGGGCCGCTCTCCTCAGCGCTCAAGTGGCTGATCGGCGTCACTGTCGGCATCTTCCTGCTGCAGGCGGCCGCCGAGTGGACCGGCTGGAACCTGACGTGGACCTTCAGCCTGCGTCCGCTCGAGGTCTTCGAGCGCTTTCAGGTGTGGCGGCTCGGCACCTACATGTTCCTGCACGACCCCAGGAACCTGTTCCACCTGCTCTTCAACATGCTCGCGCTCTGGATGTTTGGCACCGAACTCGAGCGCATCTGGGGCACGCGATACTTCCTCAAGTTCTATTTCGTCACCGGCATCGGCGCCGGGTTGCTTACCGCGCTCTTCTCGCTGCTGCCATTCGACTTCGCCGCGCACGTCTATGGCTCGTACATCTACGGCGCATCGGGCGCCATCTTCGGGCTGCTGCTCGCGTACGCGATGTACTTCCCGGAACGCGAGCTATACCTGTGGATGCTGTTCCCGGTGAAGACGAAGTACGCGGTGATGATCTTCGGCGCGATCGAACTCTTCCTCACCATCACCGGCAGCAGTGGCGTGGCGAACGCCACGCACCTCAGCGGCTTCGTGGTCGCCTACCTGTTCCTCAAGAGCGGGCGGACACACCCGTGGTCCGAGGTGAAGTATCGCTACCTGAAGTGGAAGATCAACCGCGCGCGCGCCCGGTTCGATGTCTACCAGGGCGGCCGAGCAAAGGACTGGGACCGCAAGGTCCACTAATCAAGCGGCGCGACGTCAATCCGGAACGCCCTTAGCGCCTGACACTGAGGGGTAGCCGCCCGCCGCCGATGGCCAACCCGAGCGTCGAACCCAGAACCGGCAAGCCGTAGCCGTTCGTCAGCATCGCGTAGGTAAACAGCGCGCCGCTCGCTACGTGGATGTTCAGCACCATCACGAACGCGAGAAACGCGGCCAGCGGCGTCCAGATGCCGGCAATCAGCGCGACGCCCGCCGCAATCTCGCCAAGCGGCACGAGCCGCGCAAAGACCACCGTGCCCGGAATCGCCACATGCTCCAGGTACCAGCGCGACGGCGAACCCGCGGCCGCATCGGCCAGCCAATGGCTGAAGCGCCCCGCGAGGATGGACGAGTCCATCAACCACTGGTACTTGTTGAGCCCTTCGAAGAGAAAGAAGACGCCGAGGGCTATCCGGATGATGGTGAGTCCGGTTCCCTGCCTGTCGATTGCCATGATTGTCCCCTGCTGAACCCGCGCTGATGGCAGCCCACGACGCCTGCCCATTCAGCGAGGCTGCTCCTCGTCCCCACTCGCGAGCCACTCTTCGCGGATAGGGCTGAACACGTCGAGCTCGAACGTGTCTTCGAGCGCCTCGGACTGGTGCGCAACCCCGGACGGAATGTGAAGGACTTCCCCTTCGCGCACGGTGATTTCCTCGCCGGCCACCAGGAACCGGAGTGCCCCCTGAAGGACGTAGGTCATCTGCTCGCTGCGATGGGCGTGCAGCGGCACGAGACAGCCGCGCTTCACGTAGACCTGGACGAGCATCTCGCGCTCGCCGGTCACGATCTTCCGGGACAGCATCTCGGTGACCTTGTCGAGCGCAATCTCATCCCACCGGTGCAACCGCACGCCAGTCTGTCCCATGAGGCTTGAGGATATCCCAACCTCGCAGGGTGCTATATACTTCGAACTCGATGAAGAGCGCCGTCGCGAACGGTGATCGTCTGGCAGCAGAGGTCTCGCAGGCCGCATTCGATGGGCTCTCCCGCGACCAGGTCCTCGACGCCTATCGCACCATCGTCCTGTCGCGAAAGATCGACGACAAGGAGATCCAGCTCAAGAACCAGAGCCAGGCGTTCTTCCAGATCAGCGGCGCCGGCCACGAGGCGATCCTCGTTGCCGTCGGCATGACGCTGCGCCCCGGCTACGACTGGTTTCACCCCTACTACCGTGATCGCGCCCTCTGCCTGCAGCTCGGCGTCACGGCGCTCGACATGCTGCTGGCGTCGGTCGGCGCGGATGCCGACCCGAGCAACGCCGGCCGCCAGATGCCGTCGCACTGGGGCAGCCGGTCGCTGAACATCGTGCCCGGCTCGAGCTGCACGGCGACACAGGTGTTGCACGCGGTGGGCATGGCCGAAGCGGCCACTCTCTACAGCCGCATCGAGCAGATCCCGGGCCGCGACGCGCTCTTTCACGCCGACGAGATCGTCTACACCTCGCTTGGCGAAGGGTCGACGAGCGAAGGCGAGTTCTGGGAAGCGATCAGCGCGTCGTGCACGCGCCACCTCCCGGTGCTGTTCCTGGTCGAAGACAACGGCTACGCCATCTCGACGCCGGTCGAAGTCGAGATGCCGGGCGGCGACATCTCGAAGCTGCTGCGCTCGTTCCCCGGGCTGCACATCGAGACGGCCGACGGCACCGACCTGTTCGACAGCCTGCGCGCGGTGCGAGCCGCCGCCGGCTACGTTCGCGCCCGCAAGGGGCCTGCGCTGGTCCACGCGCACGTCACCCGTCCGTACTCGCACTCGCTATCGGACGACGAGAAGCTGTACAAGACGGCGGCTGAACGCGAGCTCGAGGCGAAGCGCGACCCGATCGGTCGACTGGCCGCCTTCATCACCAGCAACGGGCTGGCAACCGCCGCCGACCTCGCTGTCGATGGACGCCGAGATCGACCGCGAGGTTTCCCTTGCGGCCGAACAGGCCGTGGCGGCACCGAAGCCATCGAAGAGCACGGTCAGCCACTTCGTCTACTCGCCGAATGTCGACCCGGCGTCGGCGGCGTTCGACACACCGGCCACCCCGCACGGCAAGCCCGACGACGATGGTGGACGCGATCAACGAAACGCTGAAGGACGAGATGGCGCGCAACCCGCGCATCATCGTGTTCGGTGAGGACGTCGCGGACGCCAGCCGCGCCGAGGCACTCAAGGAAGTCAAGGGCAAGGGCGGCGTCTTCAAGGTGACGCACGGCCTGCAGCGCACCTACGGCAGCGACCGCGTGTTCAACGCGCCCATCGCCGAAGCCAGCATCGTCGGCCGCGCCATCGGCATGGCGATGCGCGGTCTCAAGCCGGTCGTCGAGATCCAGTTCTTCGACTACATCTGGCCGGCGATGATGCAGATCCGCGACGAGATGTCGATGCTGCGCTACCGGTCGGGCAACCACTGGTCGTGCCCGGTCGTCATCCGCGTGCCTATCGGCGGCTACCTGCGTGGCGGCGGTCCGTACCACAGCCAGTCGGGCGAGAGCATCTTCGCGCACTGCCCCGGCCTCCGCATCGTCTACCCGTGCAATGCGGTGGATGCGGCGGGTCTGCTCCGCACGGCCATCCGCTGCGACGATCCGGTGCTCTTTCTGGAACACAAGCACCTGTACCGCCAGACGTACAACAAGGGCGAGTATCCCGGTTCGGACTTCATGATTCCGTTCGGCACGGGTTCGCTGCGCCGGGAAGGCTCGGACGTCGTCGTGCTCACCTGGGGCGCGCTGGTCCAGCGCTCGGTTCTCGCGGCGCAGCAGGCGGCGGAACGCGACGGCATCCAGGCGGCGGTGTTCGACCTGCGCAGCATCATGCCGTTCGACTGGGCCGCGATCGCGGCGCTGGTCAAGCGGACCAACCGCGTCGTCATTGCGCACGAGGACTCGCTCACCTGCGGCTTCGGCGCGGAGCTCGCCGCGCGGATCGCCGACGAACTGTTCCCGTATCTCGACGCGCCGATCCGGCGGGTCGCTGCGCTCGATACCCCGGTTGCCTACTCGCCGGACCTCGAGGAAGCCATCCTGCCGCAGCCATCGGACGTGCTCGAAGCCATTCGCGCCGTCGCGAAGTTTTGAGGCGGTTCCTTCTCGCCATCGCGGCGCTCCTCCTCGCCACAGCCGGCGTCTGCGCCATCACGATCGAAACCCTGCAGCCCGTCCGCTCCGTGCCGCCGGAAATAGCCGGGCGCTTCCGCGATCCGCGCGGCTTCCAGCAGTCGGCGTCGGAACAGTACTTCGTGTTCGACCGGCGCGCGCACGAGATGTGGGGCATCGATCCGCGCCTGGAGGGTCCCTTTCGCATTGTCGAGATCGGCGGCGAGCCTGGCCGCATCATCGACCCCACCTCGTTTGCCGTGGCGCCGGACGGCACCTTCGTGGTGGCCGACGCTCCCCGCGGGCTGGCGCGCATCCAGTCGTTTACGGCAGCGGGCGTCCGCACCGGCGGCTTCTTCCTCGAGCAGGCCGGTCGGCCGCGCATCACCATCGACAACACCGTGATCAGCGGCATCGGCTCGATGCAGTTCACCGGCCGCACCGTCCTGCTCTCACAGCCGGAACACGGCTCGCTGGTGTCGGATACACCATCGACGGGCAGCCGAGCCGCAGCATTGGCTCGCTGCGCGCCACCGGACACGAAGCCGACCGCGACGTGCACCTCGCTCTGAACAGCGGCATTCCGCTGCTCGCCACGAAGGGATCGCTCGTTTACGTGTTCCAGGCCGGCCTGCCGGTGTTCCGCAAGTACGACAGTGACGGCCGGCTGTTGTTCGAGCGGCAGATGCAGGGTCGTGAACTCGACGCCGTCATCCCAGCCCTGCCCTTGTCGTGGCCACGGAACCCGCTTGATGGTGACCTGCCGCTGGTGCGGCCCACCGTCCGCGCCGCAGCGCTCGACGTGAACGAACGGCTGTGGGTGTCCTTCGACGCGGGGTTCACTTACGTGTTCGACGCCGACGGCGACAAGGTCCGCGTGGTGCAGTTCCGCGGCGCCGGCCTCATCTCGCCTGCCACGATGTTCTTCGGGCCGACCGGCCGGCTGCTCATTACGCCAGGGCTACACGAGTACAACGTCAACTGAAGCTGATCCGGCCGTGCGCCACATCCCTTGACAGGCCACAAACGCTGAATGAACATTCATTCAGCGCCATGCCAGCCACCCCTGCCGCGCGCCGTCGGGCCACCCCACCGGCGCCTCACCCAGGCGCCAAGCGCGATGCGATCCTGCGCGCGGCCATCGATGTGTTCGCCGAACGCGGCTACTTCCACGCCCAGGTGGCCGACGTGGCACGTGCAGCCGGCGTCGCCGCCGGCACCGTCTACCTCTACTTCCACAGCAAGGACGACCTGCTCGTCTCCATCTTCGAACGCACCGTGAAGGAACAGCTTCGCGAGGGGCGGGCGGAAGTGGCGGCCATCGCCGATCCGGCCGAACGGCTGCGCCGCTTTGCGCAGCTGCACCTGGCGATGCTCGGCCGCGACCGCAACCTCGCCATCGTCTTCCAGGTGGAACTGCGACAGTCCGTGAAGTTCATGGAACGGTTCTCGGCCACGCTCTTGCGCGAGTACCCTCGGACAGATTCGTGCCACGATCGAAGCAGGGCAGAAGAGCGGCGTCTTCCGCAAGAACCTCAACGCCACTGCTGTTGCCAAGATGTTTTTCGGTGCCCTCGACGAGATGGCCACCAACTGGATCTTGAGCCACCGGCGCTACAACCTCGAACTGGACGCCGACGCAGTCCTGGACATCTTTCTCGACGGGACACGCCCACGATGACGCAGCCAGCCTCCATCCGTTCGGTCGCCGTGCTTGGCGCCGGCACCATGGGTTCGCAGATTGCGGCGCACCTGGCCAATGCCGGCATTCCCGTGCTGCTGCTCGACGTCACGCCAGAAGCGGCGCGCGAAGGCCTGAAGAAGGCGGCGGGGCTGAAGCCCGACCCCTTCTTCACGAAGCAGGCAATCGCCCTCATCTCCACCGGCGGGTTCCTCACCGACCTGGCGAAGGTGTCCACTGTCGACTGGATCATCGAGGCGATCGTCGAGAAGCTGGACGTGAAGCAGACGCTGTTCGAGCAGATCGAGCCGCTGCGCGCCGCCCACGCCATCGTCTCGTCGAACACCAGCGGCATTCCGATCGCCGCCCTGGCCGAGGGGCGCAGCACCGAATTCCGCCGCCACCTCCTCGGCACGCACTTCTTCAACCCGCCGCGCTACCTGCGCCTGGTGGAAGTGATCCCGACTCCAGACACAGCCGCGGCGGTGGTGGAGCGCATCACCCGGTTCTGCGACATCGCGCTGGGCAAGGGGGTGGTGCCGGCGAAGGACAGCCCGAACTTCATCGCGAACCACATCGGCCTGTATGGAGTGGTGCACCTGATGCGTGCGCTCGAGTCGGGCCAGTACACCATCGAAGAGATCGACGCCGTGACCGGACAGGCGCTCGGGCGCCCGAAGAGCGCCACGTTCCGGACGATGGACATCGCCGGCCTCGACGTACTCGATCACGTGCTGCGCAACCTGCAGGACCGGATGCCAGAGGAGACGCAGCGCTCCGGCTTCACGCTGCCGCGCATTGTCGCCGACCTCGTACACCGTGGCTGGACCGGCGAGAAGGCGGGTCAGGGTTTCTACAAGCGCGACGGCGCCGACATCCTGACGCTCGATCCGGCAACGATGACCTACCGGGCCAGGCAGTCGGCCCGCATCGCCTCGCTGGATGCCGTCAAGGGTGTGGACGATGTGGCCGAACGCGTGCGGACGCTCTTCAACAGCCAGGACAAGGCCGGCGCGCTGCTGCGCGACACCCTGGTACCGCTGCTGATCTACACCGCTGAAGTGGCTCCGGCCATCGCCGACTCCATCGACGATGTGGACCGTGCAATGCAGTGGGGCTTCGGCTGGGAGCTTGGTCCGTTCGAGCTATGGGACGCCATCGGGCTCCAGGCGGTGCTCGACGTGGCGAAGCCCGCCACCGTGCCGCCGCTCGTTGCCGCGCAGCTCGCCAGCGGCCGCACCCGCTTCCGCGAGGGCCTGGTGGCGCCCGCTGCTCCAGGGCTGCAGCTCCTGCGCTCGGCCAGGGAGCGTACCGCAGTCCTGAAGAAGAACCCCGGCGGCAGCCTCGTTGATCTCGGCGACGGCGTGCTCTGCGTCGAGCTGCACTCGAAGATGAACGCCATCGGCGCCGACACGATGCAGATCATCGAGGCGGGGCTCACCGAGGCCGCGGCTAATTTCTCGGCGCTCGTCGTCGGCACTGACGCGGTCAACTTCTCCGCCGGTGCCAACCTGATGCTGGTGCTGGTCGAAGCACAGGACGGCAACTGGGACGAGATCGACCTGATGGTCCGCATGTTCCAGCGCGCCACCATGTCGCTGCGCTACTCGCCGGTACCGGTGGTGCTGGCGCCGTGCGGCGTGGCGCTCGGCGGCGGCTGCGAGTTCGTGCTGCACGGCGACCGCGTGCAGGCCTCGGCTGAAACCTACATGGGCCTCGTCGAAGTGGGGGTCGGCCTCATCCCCGCCGGCGGCGGCACGAAGGAGATGGCCCAGCGCGCGGCGCGTCAGGCGGCCAGCGCGAAGGCCGATCTGCATCCGTTCGTGCAGGCCGCATTCGAGACGATGGCGCTCGCGAAGGTATCGACCAGCGGCGCCAACGCGAGGCAACTGGGCTATCTCCACGATCACGACCCGATCTCGATGAACCGCGAGCGCCTGATAGCCGACGCGAAGGCGCTGGCGCTCGGCCGGGTGCGCCAGGGCTATCGTCCGCCAGTGCCGGAGCCGATTCCGGTCGGCGGCGAGAGCCTGGAGTCGGCACTGAAGCTTGCGGTGCACCTCGCCTGGCGCGCGGGCCGTGCCACCGATCACGATGCACTCATCGGACGGGCGCTCGCGCATGTCGTGGCTGGCGGCTCGCTGCCGCACGCCACGCAGGTGAGCGAACAGTACCTGCTCGATCTCGAACGGGAAGCGTTCCTGAAGTTGTGTGGCGAGCGCAAGACACTGGAACGGATTCAGCACACGCTCAAGACCGGGAAGCCGCTCAGGAACTAGATGGTTGGTTGGTCGTGGGTCGTTGTCGGATGAGTGTCGTAGCCGCGCACCTTTGGGTGCGCACTCAGCAGGAACAATGACGGAGCCGTTCGAGATCGTTGAACGTGGCGAGGGAGCACCGCTGGTGCTCATTCCGGGTGTCCAGGGACGCTGGGAGTATTCGCGTGCGCTCGTGAACGCGCTGGCTCGCTCCTACCGCGTCATCACGTTCTCGCTCTGCGATGAGCGCGCCGGCACGCCCGGTCGGCAGCCGATCGATGTGTTCGCCGATCAGGTGGAGTCGGCGCTCGACCGGACGGGCATCGACCGTGCGGCCATCGTCGGCGTGTCGTTCGGCGGACTGGTGGCACTGAGGTTCGGGGCCACACGCCCGCACCGCACCACCGCACTGGCCATGGTGTCGGCGCCAGGCCCGCGCTGGCGTCTGCGCCCGCGACACGACCTGTATGCACGGCTGCCGTGGGTGTTCGGGCCGCTCTTCCTCATCGAGTCGCCGTTCCGGTTGCGCAAAGAAATTCAAGCGGCGCTGCCGGGCTGGCGCGCACGCCTCACGTACTTGCGCGAGCAGGCCGGCGTTGTCACCTCGGCACGCGTGTCGCTTCCCCGGATGGCGGCTCGCGCCAGGCTCATCGGATCGTACGACCGCGTGGCTGACGCAGCGCTCGTCACGCCGCCAACGCTCATCGTCCAGGGCGACGAGGCGCTCGACCACGTGACCGGGTTTGGCGGCACGGCTGAATACGCGCGGCTCATCGCTCATGCGCGGCATGCGCGGATGGACCGCACCGGGCACCTTGGATCGGTGACGCGGCCGGACCAGTGCGCCACCCTCATCCATCAGTTTCTCCTCGACGCCAAGAAGGACAGTTGTGACAGCAGTGCTGCGTGAGTTCCAGGGACCTGCGGGTCGTCTGGAAGCAATTCTCGATCTGCCCGTGCCGAAGGGCGTCACGAGCGACGGACTGGCCGCTACGGGCGCCGACGACGGCGTGCGCGCTGCAGTCGGTACTCGGTCATCCCCACCCGCAGTTCGGCGGGACGATGCACACGAAGGGGAACTATCACGCGGCCAAGGGGCTGACGCGCATCGGCTGCGCGGTGCTCCGCTTCAACTTCCGCGGCGTCGGCAAGAGCGATGGCACGTGGGACGAAGGGCGTGGCGAACGCGACGACTTCAGCGCCGGTCTCGACCTCATGGCGGCGCGCTTCCCCGGCGTGCCGTTCTGGGCCGGCGGCATGTCGTTCGGCTCGTGGGTCGGTATGAACGTCGGCGTCGCCGACCCGCGCGTGTCGGCGCTCATCGGTGTCGCCGCCCCGGTGTGCAAGTGGGACTTCGCCGACGTGGAGAAGAGCGCGAAGCCGAAGTTCTTCGTGCACGGCGAGATGGACGAAATCTGCGGCTTTCGCGAGATCAACGCGTTCTACGCACGCGCGGCAGACCCGAAGGAACTGGTCATCATCGACTCGTCCGATCATCTTTTCAATGGGGTGGTGGCAGAAGTCGCCGACGCGATCGAGTCGCTGCTCGGCGACTGGAACGGATAACCCATGCATGACGCTGTGATTGTCTCCGCCGTTCGCACCGCCACCGGCAAGGCGCCGTCCGGCACACTTCGCGGCACCCGTCCCGACGAACTGGCGGCCGCCGTCATCGCCGAAGCCCTGCGTCGAACGGTCGGCATCGAGGCGGCGGAGGTCGAGGACGTCATCCTCGGCTGCGCGATGCCGGAAGGCGAACAGGGGCATGAACGTCGCGCGCATCGCGAGCCTGCGCGCCGGTGTGCCTGTCAGCGCCTCGGCCGTCACGGTGAATCGCTTCTGCTCGTCCGGCCTGCAGGCGATCGCCTACGCAGCGGAACGCATCATGACTGGCGGGTCTCGGTGATCGTCGCCGGCGGCACCGAGTCGATGAGCATGATCCCGATGGGCGGACTGAAGGTGTCGCCCAACCCGGCGCTGATGAACACCTACCCCGATGTGTACCTCAGCACCGGACTCGTCGCCGAGAACCACGTGAAGGAGTACGGCATTTCGCGCGACGATCAGGACGCGTTCGCACTGCGCAGCCATCAGCGCGCGCTGGACGCCATCGACGCGGGACGGTTCATCGAGGAGATCGTTCCGGTGGCGGCACGCCTGTTCGACCCTGCCACAGGCCAGACGATCGACACGATGTTCGGCGTGGACGAAGGGCCACGGCGCGACACCTCCTCGGCCGCGCTTGCGAAGTTGCGACCGGCCTTCCACGTCGCCGGCAGCGTCACGGCCGGCAATTCGTCGCAGATGAGCGACGGCGCGGCGGCGGTCGTCGTCATGAGCGCGGAGATGGCGAGGGCGCGCGGACTGACGCCGATGGCGCGTTTCGTCGCGTACGCCACAGCAGGTGTCGAACCCGAGAAGTTCGGCATCGGGCCGGTGCCAGCGGTGCGCAAGGTGCTGAAGCTGGCCGGGCTGACGCTCGATCAGATGGATGTCGTCGAGCTGAACGAGGCATTCGCGGCGCAGGCGCTGGCCTGCCTGCGCGAGCTGCAAATCGACCCCGAGAGGCTGAACGTGAACGGTGGTGCCATTGCGCTCGGGCATCCGCTCGGGTGCACCGGTGCGAAACTGACGGCCACGGCCCTCCATGAACTGCGGCGACGCAACGGACGCTACGCGCTGGTCACCATGTGCGTCGGCGGTGGGATGGGGGCGGCCGGCATTTTCGAACGGATGTAAGCCATGAGCACCAACACGGCACCGATCAGTCCGGGAGCAACCCTGCGCGGCGGCGAGTTCCTGCTGCGAACCGCGGCTCCCGCCGACGTGTTCACACCCGAACAGCGGACCGACGAGCACCGGATGATCGGCGACACCGTGCGCGACTTCGTCGCCAGCGAGGTGCTGCCCGTACTCGATCGGCTGGAAGCGAAGGACTGGACGCTGTCGCGCGACCTGATGAAGCGCGGTGCCGCGCTCGGCATCATGGGCGCCGACGTGGCGGAGGAGTACGGCGGGCTGGCGCTCGACAAGGTGTCGTCGGTCGTCATCAGCGAGCAGATCTCGAAGTCGGCGTCGTTTGCCGCCACCTTCGGAGCGCATGCGA
This sequence comes from uncultured Acidobacteriota bacterium, assembly GCA_963722395.1. Lineage (GTDB taxonomy): Bacteria > Acidobacteriota > Vicinamibacteria > Vicinamibacterales > CAVVIG01 > CAVVIG01. Next base: position 614,520 of record CAVRLS010000005.1, read on the forward strand.
ACCTGGTCATCCTGCCGCTGTCACTGTTCGGAACGGACGCACAGAAGCGCCAGTACCTGCCGCGCCTGTTGAGCGGCGAGCTGATCGGCGGCTACTGCCTGAGCGAGCCCGGAGCCGGCTCCGACGCACTCGGCGCGAAGACACGTGCGACGCGCCAGGCCGATGGGAGCTACCTGCTCAGCGGCGAGAAGATGTGGATTACGAACGGCGGCTTCGCCGACGTGTTCATCGTCTTTGCGAAGGTGGACGGTGAACGCTTCACCGCGTTCATCGTCGAGCGTGGCTTCGGAGGGCTGACGAGCGGCAACGAGGAGCACAAGATGGGGCTGCACGGATCGTCGACCACGCCCATCCTGCTGCAGGACGTCCGCGTGCCGTCAGAGAATGTGCTCGGCGAGGTCGGCAAAGGGCATAAGGTGGCGTTCAACGTATTGAACTTCGCGCGCTACAAGCTGGGTGCGATGTGCAGCGGCGGCGCCCAGGGGGCGATTGGCGAGTCGGCGCGCTACGCCGCGCAGCGCAGGCAGTTCGGGCAATCCATTGCCTCCTTCGGTGCCATCAAGCACAAGCTCGGCGAAATGGTCGTTCGCGCATTCGCGGTGGAGAGCCTGATCTACCGGACCGCCGGGCATGATCGATGCGAGGGTCTCGGCGACGCCGCACGATGCGACCGACGAGTCGGTGGTGCTCCAGGCCGTGGAGGAGTACGCCGTCGAGGCGTCGATTGCGAAGGTGGCCGGCAGCGAGATGATGAACTTCGTCCTCGACGAGAACATCCAGGTGCACGGCGGCAACGGCTACGTTCGCGATTACCCGGCGGAGCGCGAGTTCCGCGATTCGCGCGTGAACCGCATCTTCGAGGGGACGAACGAGATCAACCGGCTGCTCATTCCTGGCATGCTGGCACGGCGCGCCGCGAAAGGCGATATCGGGATCATCGCTGCCGCCAAGGCGCTGCAGGACGAACTGCTCGGGCCGCCGGCACTGCCGTCGGCCGACGACTCGCCGCTGGCGGACGAACGACGCGCCGTGGAGTCGTTCAAGAAGGCATCGCTCATGGTGCTCGGCCTCGCGATGCAGACCTATCGGGAGAAGCTCGCGGGTCACCAGGAGGTGCTGCTGCACCTGGCCGACATGATCATCGACACGTACGCGGCCGAGAGCGCCCTGCTGCGGGCCTCTGCCGCGGCGGCGGCCAATCGCGCTGGTGCGACCCTACAGGCCGACGCAACGCGGGTGTTCGTCAACGATGCCGCGATGCGCATCGAGTCGTCCGCGAAGCAGGCGCTGGCGGCAATGATCGATGGCGATACGCTGCGGGCGATGGTGGCGGCGCTGAAGCGACTGTTCCGGCAGATGCCGATCAATACCGCCGCGCTGCGGCGGACGCTGGCTGACGAAGCCGTATCCCGCGGCGCGTATCCGTTCTGAACGTCATGCCACTGGCCACTCCACCCGTTGCCAGGACCTCCATGCGCATCAGGCGTCCCGTCGCCGATGTCTTCGAGGCATTCGTCAATCCGGACATCACCTCGAGGTTCTGGTTCACGCGCGGCAGTGCCCGCCTCGCGGAGGGTGCCCTGGTGATCTGGCACTGGGACATGTACAAGGTCTCGGCCGAGGTGAGGGTGACCGCACTCGAGCTGAACCGGCGAATCGCCATCGAGTGGCCGACCCCGGTTGAGTGGCTCTTCACGGCGCGGCTGGATGGCACGACGTTCGTCACGATCACTGCCTCCGGCTTTACCGGCAGCGACGATCAGCAGGTCGCCGCCGCGATCGACTCGATGGGCGGCTTCAGCTTCACGCTGGCAGCCTGCAAGGCGTGGCTCGAGCACGGCATCGAGCTGAACGTCGTGGCCGACCACGGCCCGGAGCCCTGAAAACTGAGGTTAATGGGCGGAGGTTGGGGTGCCGACGGAGTGCAGCCCACCCGGGTACAATGTCCCCGATGGCTCGCACCCGCTTCCGCCTGGCGTTGCCCGCTGCGCTGTTCGCGCTGCTGCTCATCGCGTCGGCCTGCAGCAACACGCCGCACGAGGAAGATCCGCAGGACTACGTCCGCAAGATCACCGCTGGACGCGCGGCCAAAGACGCCGATTTCCAGGCGGGCACCGACATCATCCCGAGCGCCGAACTGAAGACGCAGTTCCTGCCGCTGGCGTACTTCCCCGTCGACCCGAACTACAACGTGCTCGCCGGGCTGAAGCCGGCCGCCGAGGACATCCAGGTGATGATGCCCACCTCCACCGGCCAGCGCCGCAGGATGCGCCAGGTTGGCCGCATGGAGTTCACGCTGAAGGGCGAGCAGATGTCGTTGCTGGCTTTCAACGAGGTGGGTGCTCCGGACAACAATCACGTCACGCTGATGTTCAGCGACATGACGAGCGGCACCGAGACCTACGCTGCCGGCCGCTACATCGACCTCGCGTTGACGGCGAGCGGCATCTACGCGCTCGACTTCAACCTCGCCTATCACCCCTACTGCTACTACAACCCGGCGTACGAGTGCCCGTACCCGCCAGCCGAGAACCGGCTGAAGGTGCCGATTCACGCCGGTGAGCGGATGAAGAAGTCCGGCCCGGCGCAGCCCCAATGATCCGAGCCGTCGTGTTCGATTTCGACGGAGTGATCGCGAACAGCGAGCCGCTCCACTTCCGTGCGTACCGCGACGTCCTGGTCGAGAAGGGGATCACCCTCACCGAAGCGGCCTACTACGAGCTCTACCTCGGGTACGACGACCTCGGTGCGTTCAAGGCCATCGCCTCCGACTCCGGCACCCTGTTCACCGACGACGGCCTTGCCACGCTTGTGGCTCGGAAGGCGGTGCGCCTCGAGGAACTGGAGAAAAGCGGGTCGGTCCTCTTCCCTGGCGCGCGCGAGGCGATTGTGCGCATGGCTGAGGCGTTTCCGATAGCCGTAGCGTCGGGTGCGTTGAAGGCGGAGATCCTGCGGGTTCTCGACCACGAACGGCTGCGCAGCCACTTCCAGTTCGTGGTGTCAGCGGAAGACACGCCGGCCAGCAAGCCGGACCCGGCGCCGTACCTCCTGGCCGCGGAGAAGCTGCGGACCGCGATACCCGACCTGCAGGCGCACCAGTGCGTCGCCATCGAAGACTCGAAGTGGGGCCTCGTCTCGGCGCGCGCCGCCGGCATGCGCACGGTCGCCATCACCCAGACCTATCCTGCCTCGGAGCTGGTGGACGTGTCGGACACGGTCATCACTCACCTCGACCACTTCACGCCCGCGCTCCTCCGCTCGCTCGTTCGCTGATCACGAAAAAGACGCGATTCGTCACACTCGGCTCTTTGGATGTGTGACGAACGACTGGGACGAACACTCGTCCCAGTGACGAGCGACGGGCGCTGCCTTTCATACTCGCCGCATGCTCGGCTTTTCTCCACGGGGGATGTCCCCCATGCGAATGATGAACGTGGCGCTCGTGCTGCTCGCAACCTTGTATCTGTGCGGCGGACGCGCCCGCGCGCAGAGCACCACCGGCACCATCCGCCGTCACGTCAACGACGCCCAACGTCAAGACGTTTCGAACAACCATCAGTCTGGAAGCGACTACCGCATCTACAACACCGGAACGATCATCAACGGCACCGGTGAGAGCGCCAGCATCTACCCGGTTGAGCTCGGCGACGGCTCGACGTTCATCCAGTGGAACCCGATTCCGCTCAACAGCGAGGGCTTGAACTTCCGGACCTACTCGGCGTTCCGGAACGACGACTGGCGGGTCAACAGCCGACTCACGGCGAACCTCGGGGTGCGCAAGAACAGCGGCCGCGATCAGCAGGGAACGCTCGTGGCAAGCGACAGCACCTTCAGCCCGCGCATCGGCCTGGTGCTCGATCCGCTGGGCGACCAGAAGTGGTCGGTGACCGGCAGCGTTGCCCAGTATGTGGCCGCTCTGAACAACGCGATTGGTGACTCGGCGTCGGGCGCCGGCAACCCGCAGACGTTTCGCTTCGCCTATTTCGGCCCCAGCATCAACGCGAACGCGGCAGGTCCGCTGACACCGACCCCGCAGGCCATCCGCCAGATCGTCGACTGGTATTTCGCGAACGGTGCCGACACGCTGCCATTCCTCAGCCAGCCTGACGTGCCAGGCGTCACGCCGCAGATTCGTGGCAACCTCAAGTCGCCGAACGTGCTCGAGTACGCGGGCGGCATCAACCGGCAGTTCGGCAACCGTGCCGCCCTGCGGGCCGACTTCGTCTACCGCCACTATCGCGACTTCTACGCCGAACGCACCGACACCTCCGCCGGACAGGTGAAGGGCGTGAACTGGAACTATGGTCCGAACTTCGGGAAGGCGCTGAACCGGTTCGCGTACACGACGCCGAGAATGTTCCGCATCAACTTCGGCGTCCGGTTCTAGGGGCGGGCAGGTCGGGCGGGGCGGCAGGTCAGGCGGGTCGCGGCGGCGGCGTGCGCTCGTCCTTCCTGCCCTTCCTGCCCTTCCTGCCCTACCGGCCCTGGCAGCACGATGGGCTATGCTACCGACGTGCTGAGCGATGCTCTCGTGCGCGACTTCACGGCGCTCACCCATAGCCACGACCCCGACCTGGCGGTCGCAGCGCTGATGATGTCGCGTGTGGCCTATCCTTCCCTCGACACGGAAGCCTACCTCGCACAGCTCGACGCGCTCGGCCAGGAGGCGCGACGACGCGTGGCCGGCGCCACTACGGCTGGAACAACGCTCGAGATCCCGCCGCACATCGACCCGGACCTGTTCGCACGGATCGCCGCGCTGAACGCCTACCTGTTCGAGGACGAGCGCTTCACCGGCAACGACGAGCAGTACGACGATCCCCGCAACAGCTTCCTCAACGAGGTACTGGACCGCCGCACGGGCATCCCCATCACGCTGGCCCTGGTCTACATGGAAGTGGCACGGCGGGCCGGCATCGAAACCGAGGGCGTGAACTTTCCAGGGCACTTCCTGGTGCGCGTCCGCGGCGTGCACGGCACGCGGTACTCGCGCGACCTCATCATCGACGCGCATCATGGCGGCGCGCTGCTCAGCGAACGCATGTGTCGCGACCTGCTGGCACGACACACCGGCGACGAGCAACTGTGGGACACGCATGCGCTGGCGCACGCGACGAAGCTGCAGATCATCACGCGCATGCTGCTGAACCTGAAGCGCGCATACGTGCGGCTGTTCTCCTTCCAGCAGGCGCGCGACATCACGGAGCTGCTGCTGGCTGTCGACCCGTCAGCCGTCACCGAACTGCGCGACCGCGGCCTGCTGGCCTATCACCTGAACGACCTGCCGTCTGCGCTGCGCGACCTGCAGAGCTATCTGGAGCTCTCGAAGGGCATCGAACTGGATGAGGACGAGCGCGACGAGCACGCCCGCATCTGGGAACACGTGAAGACCCTCAGGCGGCGGGTCGCCTCGCTCAACTGAGCGCGCCGCACCTGACCTGCCGGTCGACGGCTACACCGATTCCGCCCGGCGCAGTCCGTCCAGATGCGACGAGCACCCGCCAGCCAGCGGGCACACCGAACAGTGCGGGTCGTCGGCGCACGTCTGCACCGCGTGGTGCCGCAGGTAGAGCGACGCGCGCCTGAAGGCGCCCTCGTCCCTCGGCAGTCCGGCCTCGATCATCCGGCGCAGGGGTCGCAGCGGCGGTGACACGTTTCGATCCCGGACAGCCTCACCAGCCAGTCGCGGCGACGGGCAGGCTCCTCAGAGCTTCCCGATCTCCTCGTAGAGCACGGCGGACGAGATGATGCCGTTGTGGAAGTTGTCGCAATCGAGCTTCTCGTTCGGGGCGTGCGCGTTCTCGTCGGGAAGGCCGACGCCGAACAGCACCGACGGCAGCCCGAGCTCCTCCTGGAACGTCGCCACCACCGGGATCGAGCCGCCCTCGCGCGTGAACACCGGCGCGCGGCCGAAGCCCTGCTCGATGGCGCGGCCGGCCGCCTGGATGAACTTGTTGTCGAACGACGCCATCCACGGCTTGCCGCCGTGCATGCGCGTCACCTTCACCTCGACGGTCTTCGGCGCAAGCTTCTGGACGTAGTCCTCGAACAACTGGGCAATCTTGTCGGGGTCCTGGTTGGGCACAAGGCGCATGCTCACCTTCGCCATCGAAACTGCCGGCAGCACGGTTTTCGCGCCTTCACCGGTGAAGCCGGAGAGCAGACCGTTCACCTCGAACGTCGGACGTGCCCAGGTGCGCTCGAGCGTCGTGTACCCGGGCTCGCCCTGCACCTTCGGGATGCCGAAGGTCTTGCGGTACTGCTTCTCGTTGAAGGGCAGTGTCGCCCACGCCTGCCGCTCCTCGTCCTTCAGCGGCACCACATCGTCATAGAAACCGGGGATCTTGATCGTGCCGTTGCGTTCCTTCATCCCGGTCAGCAACTGCGCCAGCACGAAGGCAGGGTTGGCCAGCGCGCCGCCGAAGACGCCCGAGTGCAGGTCGGTATTGCTGCCGCGCACGTCGATCTGGAAGTAGACGAGGCCGCGCAGGCCGTAGCAGATGGACGGCACGCCGCGCGCGAACATCGCGGAGTCGGAGATGACCACCACGTCGGCCGTCAGCAGTGCCTTGTTGCCCTTGACGAAGGTGTCGAGGTTGACGCTGCCCACCTCTTCCTCGCCTTCGAGGATCAGCTTGATGTTCACCGGCAGGCGGCCGTTCTGTTTGAGGTGCGCCTCGATCGCCTTCAGGTGCATGAACACCTGCCCCTTGTCGTCGGCGGAGCCGCGCGCGAAGATCTCGCCGTCTCGAATCGTCGCCTCGAATGGCGGCGAGATCCACAGGTCGAGCGGATCGACCGGCTGCACGTCGTAGTGCCCGTAGAACAGGATGGTGGGCGCGCCCTCCGCGCCGAGCCAGTCGGCATAGACGATGGGGTTCCCTGGCGTCTCGAAGAGCTGAACGTTCTGCAGCCCGACGCGCCGCATCTCGTCACCGCACCACTCGGCGCAGCGCCGCACGTCGCCCGCATGCTCGGGCAGCGCGCTGATGCTCGGGATGGCGAGCAGCGCCTTCAGTTCCTCGAGGTAGCGTTCGCGGTTGACGTTGATGAAATCGATCACGTTGTTCATGGCGTGCAGGTGCTCCGGGTCTCGTGCGCGGCCGGCTTTGCGCCGGCTGCGATCATGATAGATGGATTCGGGCCATGGCCGATCAGCGTCCAGCCTGGTGGTCGAGTGTCAGGCCAACCGACGTTCGTGGCAGGAACCCCTTGAAGTCGCCGTTCGCCTCGCGCGCGAAGTAGGCCCGCCGGTCCAGCTGCCCCTTCAGATGGAGCTCGAAGAACGCAGTCGCGAAGTGATTGAGGATGTTGTTCATCCGAACGCTGTCCCACACGGCGTCGGCATAGTGCATGAAGGGGAACGACTTCAGCGTGTCCGAGTAGCGGTAGGTTTCAATGGGGGCCGGAATCGGCGCGCCCGCGTTGTGGTTCGCGTTGACGAACGTCAGCAGCCAGCGCTCCGCATGCACCGCGCCCTCGTAGATAGCCTTGGTGCCACGCTCGTACTGCGCGACGTTGTCGTTGCTGCCCGCCACGAACAGCACGGGGGTGCGGATCCCCTGCAGGCCCGCCGCGTCCCAGAACCCGTTCTGCATCCCCCACGGTGCGACTGCAATGGCGGCCTTGATGCGCGGGTCGATGGTCTTCCGGTACTCGGGGTTCGACGCGGTTCGCTCGGCCAGCAGCCGGTTCGGCGGGGCACCATTGGCCGTCACCGCCGCATCCGCATAGGCGCCGCCGACGACATTGATCAGTCCGTAGCCGCCCATCGAGTAGCCGACGATGCCGGTCTTCGAGTCGTCGACGATGCCGGCGAGAAAGTGTCCGCTCTCCTTGCGGCCCAGTCGCGCAATCTCGTTCAGCACGAACAGCTGATCGAAGGCGCGGTTGTAGAGCGTGCTGCCGAACGCCCGCTGATCGTCGTAGGTGCTGTCCGGGTGGTCGATGGCGACGACCACGAACCCCTTGGTCGCAAGGTTCTCGCACAAGTGGCTCATCAGGAACCGGTTGCCGGGATAGCCGTGCGACACGATGACAAGCGGAAACGCGCCATCGGTCATGACGGGCGCCGCGCCGCGCACCGCGCGTCCGAACAACACCGCGGTGACCGACGGGTCACGCGTGATGACACGCGTCGCGCCACCCGGCTGCTGTCCAGGCTCCAGCGTCGCGGGATACCACGCCTCGAGCACGAGGCGACGGTCGTAGCGGGCGTTCGGCGCCCCCTCCGTGGTGTTGACGACGTCGACCCGGTTACGGTCAGTGACATCGAACGTGCGGACCCCGATCGTGTAGTTCCCGTGTCGGGCGAGTTCGGGTGCGATCGGCGCCACCATGTCGATGCGGTTCGTCTGGGCACCGGCCGCCGAAGCCACGGCAAGACAGGTTGCGACGATGGCAGTCAGGCGAAAGCGCATGCAGGATTCTCCGGGCGGAATTCTAGTGCGGATCAGAAGCTGTAGCGCAGCGACAGTGTGACGTGGGAGTTCCGTCGGTACTGACCGAGGAAGTCGTCGGACCGGCCCGCGAGAGCGACGCCGGATACCGTCGTACGCCAGTGGGCACCGCGTGCCTGCGAATACTCGCCCTTCAGGTAGACACCGCGACCGTTCTGTCGCACGGCGCTCTCGATGGCAACGCTGCGGTTGGAGTCGACGGTATAGGACGCGCGAGCCACGAACGCGCGGGTGAGCCCGCGGTCCGGCGCGAACGGCGTCGGCACCCGTCGCGTCGTCACCACCTCCCCAGCGTAGCCGCCGAGGAGCAGCCACTCCCCCGTCTGCCGCTCCACTTGCAGGACGTAGAGCACGTAGTCGTCGGCGTTCGTATCGAGGGCGCGGAACACGGCGGCCTCGCCTTTCAGCGTGAACCAGCGCGTTGGCCAGGCGGCATCGGCGCCGAACTCCCGTATGCGTGGGTACTCGCGCAGCACCACCACATCGCGGAGGTTCGCGGCGGGGACCGCGGAGACATTCGGCAGGTGGTTCATGCCGTCGAATGCCGACAGCGAGAACTCGAAGCCAGCGCCCACATGGCTCCACCGGACGCCCACCTGATCGCGCGTCGGCAGCGGCCGGTCCGACGGCAACAGCCGCACGCCTTCTGAACCGGCCGGCAGCACGGTCCACCGCTGATCGAGCAGCGGCAGGCGGCTCGGCGTGAAGCGCGGCTGCCAGACGACGTCAACCGTGTCGGCCTCCTTCTGCGCCACGACCCGCACGGCGGGCACAGCCAGGAAGGCCGCGTCGAGAACGTTGAGGAAGTCACGCGGCGCGAAGCGGTCGGTCGGCGTGACGATGTCGGCCTTGCCCCAGCGGATGAACTGCCTGCCGACATCGACCGTCAGCGGCCCACGGCTGACCGTGGCGGTGAGGCGACGCACACCGAGCATCGGCCGGCGCTCGCGCCGGTCGCCGACGTCGAGGCGCCACGCGCCTTCCACCTGCTCGTACGTATTGCCACGGACGTCGACGCCGCCCGCCAACTGCAGCCACGGACGAGGACGCGCAAACACCTCGTCGCGCACCAGCACGTCGAGCATCGCTTGGGTTCGATCGCTGGCCGCCTCCTGTGGAAACAGTGCCAGGCGCACCTCAGCGAAGCCGCGCTGCGACAGCGACTGCCCCGCGACCGGGGCCGCGCACGTCCAGTACCATGCGAACACGACCGCGACGAGACGTCCGCGCCGGCTCACTGGCGGCGGATCGCCTGCAGGGTGAAGTCGTCGTCTTTCATCGGGACGTTGTACTGGAGCTTGTCCAGCGTGAGGCGCGTGCGGCTGTTGCGCTTCACGTCCGTCATCTCCAGCTACCTTCGCCGTCCAGATCCCCTGCACGTTCTGAATGTCGAGGTAGTTCAGCCGGCGCACCACCTGATCCTTCACCAGGTTCTCGATGCGGGCGAACGCGTAGTTGTCCTTGCGGATCCAGACGGTCGACTTCGTGTACTGCGACGACTTGCCCTGCCTCGGCGTCGACTCGATCTTCCACATGGCCACGCCGTCGAGCGAGTCGTCACCAAGCAGCGCGTAGTCGTACTGTTCGACATCGCGCTCCTCGAGGTCCTCGAAGCTGAAATCGGTGCCGAAGAACCGGGTCGAGCGATCCTGCAGGGCAATGCGTCGATCGCGCTCGATGGCCGGCGTCCACATCCACTGGTCGGAGGCGCGGTCCGGATGGTTGACGACAAGCATCGCCACGCCCTTCACCTCGGCGGGCTGCGTGAAGCGCAGCACCATGCGGCTGGCGCCGTGCGAGCCGAGCCGTTCGAGGGTCCAGCGCTTGTCCGACACCTTGCCTTTCGCGTCGAACACCTGCAGCACCCCTTCATAGCGTTGCGACGCCGCCTGCGTCCGCTTCTGCGACTCTTCCACGATCTGCCGCGCGTTGTCCGCTGCCCGCACCGGCAGTGCGAGGCTCGACAGCATCACCGCCGCGGCGAGCCACCGGCCAACTGCGACGTCAGGCCGCGTCGACGCCGCCGGCACCCACGCCATGTTCATGTCACTCATATTCCAGTGCCTCCACCAGCGAGCCACGCACGGCCGATTCCGCCGGCCAGATCGCCGCCACGAATGCCGCCCCGAGCATCGTCGGGACCAGGTACAGCGCCACCCTGCTCGGGAATACGTAGTCGAGCCGCATTCCCGGCAATGTCGTGATGGACGATCTGCAGGATGTAGTAGAGGTTCACGGCCCCGAACGCGAGGCCGAGAACCAGCCCGAGCAGTCCGATGGTGAGCGCTTCCATCCAGATGGTGCGGCGAATCTGCCCGTGTAGGCCGCCCACCGCCTGCAGTACGCCGAGCTCGCGACGACGATCGGTAATCGACACGGTGAGCGTGTTGACGATGCCGAGTATGGCGACGAGGACCGCCACCGCGATCTGCACCGACGACAGGCTGAACCACTGGTCGGTGACGCGCAGGATGTAGTCCTTCAGTTCGCGGTTCGTCAGCACGAACACCTGCCGCTGGCCGGCATAGCGCTCGAGCATCCGGGCCTTGACGTCGGGCACCTGCGCGCCCAGGCCGCAGGTAGATGCGGAAGACGTTGATCGAGTCGTCGTGCCAGTACTGCTGGAACAGCGCCCGGTCCATCAGGATGGTGCCCTGCTGGTCCGAGTAGTCGACGACGACGCCGACGATCGGCACGCGAATGACGCCGTGCGGCGCGTCGATCTCGAACAGATCGCCGAGGGTCAGCCGCTGCAGCTCGGCCAGGTTGTCGGACAGGATGACGCCCGCGCCCCTCGTGCGTCACACGCCACATCGTAGCGGGGTCACCAGCCACGGGTTCGCGCGTGCACGGTCTCGGCCAGACTGAGCGTGTCGGTGGCAACGATCATCACCGGCGTTCCCCGGTAGACGATGCGGGCGTTGCGAACCGCCTGGACGCGGGCGATGCCGTCGATCTGCTCGAGCTCGCCAGCCATCTCGGGCGGGAAGCGCAGCGTTCGAATGACGATGTCCTGCGACGGCGCAACGAACAGGTCCGGGTTCAGCGGCGCTGTCCATCCAGTCGATGATCGAGTCGTAGCTGGCGCGGGCCATGCCGCCGAAGGCCACGACGAGTGCCAGCGACAGCATCACCGCCGCCACGCTCGCCGACGTTCGGCGCGGCGTCTGGATGAGGCTGTCGGCCGCAAGGGCGCCTTCGACGGGACGAATGAACCTGAGGACCGGTCGGAGCAGGCGCGACAGCCCGAGCGACAGCAGCGGCCCAAGCATCAGCACCGCGACGATCACGAGGAGATACCCGAGGTAGAAGATCAGGCGCGACTGCGACATGAACAGGCACGCCAGCGAAATCGCGCTGAGTACGGCCGCAGCCACGGCACGCATCCGGCTCTCGCCGGCCGACAGCACCTGGTACTTGCCCTTCTGCAGCGCCTGCACCGGATCGACGGCGGCGGCCTGCCGCGCCGGAATGAAGGCCGCAATGATGCTGGTGGCGACACCAATGACGAGCGCTGCGCCGAGCACGAGCGGGTCTGACGAGATGTCGTCCGCACGCTGCGCCACACCGTAGACGTCGCGCATCAGGGTGCCGATCGTCGCCGCGATGCCGCGCGCCATCACCAGGCCGACAAGGACGCCTGCCGCCGAACCGACCAGGCCCGTCAGCGCACTCTCGCCGAGGAACAGGGCGCGGATCTGGCCGCGGGTGGCGCCGAGCGCGCGCAGGATGCCGATCTCCGAACGCCGCTGCGTCACGGCTATCGAGAAGGCGTTGTAGATGATGAACATCCCGATGAACAGCGCGAACAGGCTGGAGATGTTGATCATCATCCCGTAGGCGGCTGTCATCGCCTCGAACTGCTGGCCGCGGTCGGCGGGCACGTCCACCTGAAAGCCGGGCCCGAGCAGAGAGCGCAGTTCAGCCTGCGCCTCGGCGATCGTGCGCCCTTCCCGCACCGCGAGGTCGATGCGATCGAAGGTGCGGCCGCGGCCGAACATCTTCTGCGCGGCGTAGATGTCCATCACGGCGAGGTTGCCGCCGAACGCCGACGCCAGGCCGGACGAGGTCATGATGCCGCGGATGGTGAAGCTGCGTTCGCCCATCGCCGTGCCCAGCGCGATCTGGCTGCCGATCGCGAAGCCGTGCGCGTCGGCGAAGTCTTTCGTCAGGATGATCGAGTCGGGCTGCGCGAGGAAGACGAGCGGGTCGTCGATCACCGCCTCGTCGCCCGCGTCGAGATCGTAGTCGCGCAGGCTGCGGTCGCCGGTCATGTCGATGCCGAGCACCAGCAGGCTGCCTGCGCCGGTGATGCCGGAGTCGACCACCGCCTCGATGACCGGCACGGCCACCGACACCGTCGCTGCGCCCTGCACCGTCTCGAGCACGTCCTCGTTGAAGCCGGTCTCGCCGGCCGAGATCTGCAATTCGGTCTTGCCGGCGATCCGGTCGACCGTGCGGTTGAACGCGAACAGCACGCTCTGGTTGGCCGTGTGCATCCCGACGAACACCGCCACGCCGAGCACGATGCCGGCGATCGTCAGCAGTGTTCGCAGGATGTGCTTGCGGAAGTACGGCCAGCTGATGAGCCGCAGCAGCATCATCGCCGCGCGTCCTCGACGACACGACCGTCCGTCACGCAGTGGATGGTACGCGCGCAGCTCTCGGCCACCTTCATGTCGTGCGTGACGATGACCACGGTGGAGCCGAGGCGGGTGTGGAGATCGCGGATGAGCGCCAGGATCTCGGCGCCGGTCGGCGTGTCGAGGTTGCCGGTCGGCTCGTCGGCCAGCAGGATCGGCGGGTAGATCGACAGGGCGCGGGCAATGGCGACGCGCTGGCGTTCGCCGCCCGAGAGCTCGTCGGGCAGGTGGGTGCAGCCGCTGTCCGAGCTGCACGAGGTGCAGCAGTTCGCGCGCGCGTTCCTCGCACCTTCTGCGCGCGGCCAGCCGCGCAGGTGCAGCGGCAGGCCAACGTTCTCGAGGCAGGACAGCGTCGGCAGCAGGTTGAAGAACTGGAAGATGAAGCCGATCTTGTCGCGCCGCACCCGCGTCAGCCCATCGTCGGACAGCCCGCCGAGTGCTTCGCCGTCGACGTGCGACGCGAGCCGGAGCTGGGCCGGTCGAGGCCGCCGATCGAGGTTGAGCAGCGTCGACTTGCCGGAGCCCGACGGCGCCGACAATCGACACCATCTCGCCCTTGGGATGGTGAGGCTGACCTCGTGGAGCGCGGTGACCTGCCGTTTGCCGGCGAACTGCTTGGTGACGCGGTCGAGCACGATCACGGCGAGTCCAGGTCCGTGCGGGTCGCGGAAGCGGTCGATTCTGTGAACTCTTTCACAAAGCCAGGCATTTCCGGAACAATCTCCCCAGTTGAGACGTCTGGACCGCTCAGTCCGGTTCGGGAGCCGCTGATAACAGCGCCCGCGTCATGTCGGGCAGCGGAACCGTGCGATTGACCGTGTAGTCGTAGGTGACGTTGACCGTCCGCCCATCCGCAAGGTGCCGTCCGGTCGTCGCGTTGACGATCTCGTAGTCAGCGTGACGCTGCTCGTGCCGAGCGCGCTCGAACGCGATGACGGATCTCGAGGTCGTCGGCTGCGAAGGCGGGCGCCTGGTAGTCGCACGACGCGTGCACGATGATGGCGCCGGCGCCAGGCATGCCGGCGGCCGCCACCGAGCGCGCGCCACCACGCCAAGCGCGCTTGTTCGAAATAGGTGAAGTAGACCGCGTGGTTGACGTGGCCGAGCAGATCGCAGTCGCTGAAACGGACCAGGAGCCGATGGCGAAAGACCCAGCGAGGCTCGGACATGGGAAGGTTAGAATACCTGACCGACCGTGGCACCGTTTCCGCCCAACCCAGGACAGCTTCACCGGCGGACGAACGCCGCGCGCTCACGCCGTACTTCACCAACACCGATCGCCCCGTCTTCGCGCTGCGCAACCTGCCCGAGACGGTGAAGGGCGCGCTGTTCGCGCGCTACTCGCGATCGGCGAAGTCGCTGCGCCGTCTGTTCCTCGACGAGTTCCTCGGCGACGTCGGCGAGGCAGCCGGCGTGTCCCCCGGCACCGCCACCGCCGGCGTCGGCAGCGACGCGCCGACAAGCTCTACGCGCGGGTCTTCAACGAATACGGCGACGACTCGGTGGCGCAGCTCGGCGGCGCGCACCTCGCGTGCGAAGGGGTGTCGAACATCCTGACCAAGGTGCTCGAGTGGGGCCGCCTGATGGCCTATCTCGAGCAGTCGACGCGCTACGTCCCGTACACGGCGAAGCCGAACGGCCGCTGGAAGTACCACGTGCCGGCGGAAGTGACGCGGTCGCCGCTCGCCGCGTAGTTCACCAGGACGCTCGATCACGCGTTCGAGGTCTACACGCACTGGATTCCGGCGCTCGAGGAGCACTTCCGCGCGAAGTATCCGAAGACCGCGGAAGACTCCGACGGCGTCTACCGGTCGGTCATTCGCGCCAAGGCACTCGACACGCTGCGCGGCCTGCTGCCGGCGGCGACGACATCGAACGTCGGACTGTTCGGCACCGGTCAGGCCTACGAGGCGCTGCTCCTGCGGATGTGCGCGCACCCGCTCGACGAGGTGCGCGCTCTACGCCGACATGATCCTGCAGGAGCTGCAGCAGGTGATGCCGGCGTTTCTCGCCCGCGTCGACCAGCCGACTCGCGGCGGCCGCTGGATTGAGTACTTCGCGCAGACGCGTCGAGGCGACGCTCGACGCCGGCGATGCGCGCATCGGCCAGGTCGAGCGCCGAACCGCGCGATGAGGTGACGCTGACCGATTTCGATCCGGACGGCGAGGTCAAGGTGGTGGCGGCGGCGCTCTACAGCGCGTCGAGCACCTGCCCGACGATCAGCTGCTGCAGCTGGTCGCGCGCCGATGTCAGCCGACGACCGCGCGGCGGTGCTGCGCGCCTACGTCGGCGACCGCGCGAATCGCCGCCACAAGCCCGGCCGCGCCTTCGAGCGCACGCACTATCGCTTCGACGTGCTGGCCGACTACGGCGCGTTCCGCGATCTGCAGCGCCATCGCCTGCTGACGCTCGAGTGGCAGCCGCTGACGCCGCAGCACGGCTACGTCGAACCGGCGGCGATCGACGAAGCCGGCGCGCTCGCCGACTGGCGCGAGGTGATGGAGCGCTCCGCCGAGCTGCACGGCGCACTGGTCGCCAGCGGGCTGCGCGACGCCGCGTCGCTACGCGGTGTCCATGGCCTATCGCGTCCGGTTCTACATGGACATGAACGCGCGCGAGGCGATGCACGTCATCGAGCTGCGCACGGCGCCGCAGGGACATCCCTCCTACCGCCGCGTCTGCCAGGCGATGCACCGCGCGATCGCGGAGGTGGCCGGCCACCACGCGATCGCCGCCACGATGCAGTTCGCCGATCACTCCGAGAGTCGAGCTCGAGCGACTGCAGTCGGAGCGCGCGCTGGAGAAGAAGCGCGGCGGCGCGTACCTGAGCGCCTTTCGACTGCCGACCAACGACGACTACTCCTCTTCGTCGTCGTCCTTCTTGACCCAGTACCGCGAGTACTCGTCGAGGAACGTCAGCGTCTCGAACGCTCGTCATCCGATCGAAGAACAGCACGCCGTCGAGGTGATCGGTCTCGTGCTGGATGACGCGGGCCGAGAAATCCCGCGCCTTCAGCTCGATGCGGTCGCCGTCGCGATCGAGGCCCGGACCTTGATCTCGCGTGCGCGCGGCACCCGGCCGCGGATGTCGGGAATGCTGAGGCAGCCTTCCCAGTCGTCGACCATCTCGCTGCCGACCGGATGATCTCGGGATTGATGAGGGCCATCGGCGGGGTCGGCTCGTCGACCATCGCTCCACGTCGAGCGCGGCGACGAACAGGCGGACGCTCTTCGTGAATCTGCGGCGCCGCCAGGCCGACGCCGTGGTACTCGTCCATCGTCTCGATCATGTCGTCGATCAGCTTCTGGATAGCGGGCGTGCGGACCGTCGCCGCGGTCGAGAGCCCTCGCCTTCGTGCGCAGCACGGGATGTCCCATGCGGGCACACCTTCAGAATCGACATACGGCGGAATTATACTTGCCGCCACGGACCAGCCCCAGCCGTGACCGAACAGCACCCACGACGATCGCACGCCTACCGCTTCTGTCCGCGCTGCGGCCACGCGCTCGAGCGCACGCCTCCTCAAAGCCGGCGAGCCCGTCGCGCCTCGTCTGCCCGTCGTGCGGGTTCGTCTTCTACATCGACCCGAAGATCGCCGTCGGCACCATCATCCGCACCGACGACGACCACATCGTGCTGGTTCGGCGATCAATCGAGCCGGGATACGGCAAGTGGGTCTTTCCGGGAGGCTACGTCGACAGCGGTGAGACGCTGACTCGGCCGCCGTGCGCGAGGCGCGCGAGGAATGCGGTCTCGACGTGCAGCTCGACGGTCTGGTGAACGTCTACTCGTATCCTGGCCGAGCGCGCGATCATCGTGGTCTACGCCGCAACGCAATCGGCGGGACGCTTGCGTCGACGACGAATGCCTGGAGTCGGCGACCGTGGACCTCGCGGATATCCCGTGGGACGAGCTCGCCTTTCGCAGCACCGACGACGCCCTGCGCGACTACCTGGCCGGCCTCCTGCATCCGCTGTCCAGGTAGCAACGCAATCCCTCGATTTCTTACACGTTGACGCTGGCGCCGATCACGCTTTTCGGCACGCCGCAACGGCTTCTGTAATCACGCTTACACGGTGCGCGTCCGGATTCCGTACGCCGCCCAGGGTCACGACGATGAAGCAGTTCATAGCCTTCGGCATCATGTTGACCGCCGCGCTGACCAGCGCCTGCACCGGATTCGAGCACGAATCGTCCAGCGTGCTGGCCCCGAGTCCGGTGACCTCCACCACCACCTCGACCCCCTCGTCGCCCAGCGCACCGTCGCTGCTGGGCACCTGGTCGTCGAACCCGCTGTCCGGCATCTCCGCGAGTTCGTGCACCGGTTTCTCGTGGCAGGTCACCAGCCAGACGCCGACCTCGATCGCCGGCACCTTCTCGGCGACGTGCGCGAACGGCATCTCCGCCAGCGGCACCGCGGCCGGTACCATCAGCGGCGCCAACGTGCCCTATACGGTGACGGGCAGCGGCACGGTCCCTGGCTTCCCGTCGTGCCCGTTCTCCCTTGCGGGCACCGCCGTCATCGTTGATAGCGACACCCTGCGAATTCCGTACTCGGGGACGACCTGCCTCGGTCCGCTCAGCGGCGAGGAAACCCTCCGGCGCCCGACGACACCGGAGCCGCCGACGCAGCCGCCCGCCCAGTCGCCAATCAATCCATCGACGCAGCCGCCGATCACACCGCCGCCTACCGAGAACTCCCACCATGTCGGGGCCGGTCCGCTGACGATGTGGCGGGCGGAGCAGGTGGTGAATGCGACGGCCGATGAGTTTCCCGAGCCTGATCGCGCCGCGTCGGAGCGAGTCGGACGCGGTTGCGGCTGCGGTGGACCTGCTGCGGCGGACGATCTGGCACCTGCGGCACGCAGGCTTCGAGGCGGGACGGCAGAAGAACCCGTCTGGAGCGATCTCGGGGGACAAGCTGACGGTGTTTGCCGACGGCGGCTGGCACGCCGTCGACATCTTCTATGACTACGGCGCGCCGGGAGTCCCCATCAAGGTGATTTTCCTGGAGGTCTTCCCGGCGAGCCCGGTTGCCGACGAAGGGGTTCCGGACTAGCTAGTCCGCCAGCCCCTCGGCCTTGCGTTCGTCGGCGGTGATGATGCCGGCGGCCGCCTTGATTTCGGAGTCGAGCGTGAGCGGCACCTGCGGCACGGTGACGAACTGCTTCACCGGCGCCGCGGTGCCGTCGATCTTCAGCAGGGTCATGAGGCGCGTGAAGCGCTCCTCGAACGCTGCGCCGATCGCCTCGCGGTTCGCCGCAGCCATGCCCCACAGCTGACGCTTGAACGGACCAATCGCCTTCTTGCGCGCCTTGTAGAGGAACTGCTCCTCGGTGTCCTTCGGCTTCCGTTCCTCCTTCGCATTTTCCTGCAGCCAGGCATACATCTCGGTCTTCAGCTCGGCCGGGAACTGCGGGTGGTCGTAGACCATGTTCTGGAAGTCGGTGGCGAGGTGGATCTCGCAGGCGCCGACACGCGGGAACGCGTCGAACGCTTCGAGCGGCAGCGTGGATGCGCCGTGCTGCACCGCGCCGCCCATGCCGTACTGGCGCGCCGCCGCCGACAGTTCTTCGAGTGCGTCGAGGTCGATCGCGACGTCCTTGCGCAGCGTGCCGTCGGCGTTGATGAAGCCGCCGTGTGCCGTGCCGGTCTGGACGCTGATCTTGCTGATGCCGACGGAGACGCCGCGCTCTTTCAGCCTGGCATTGAGACCGTCCATGTAGCAGTGCAGTTCGTGGATGTCGGAGTTCTTGCCGCCCACTTCGCCGATTTCACCGCCGATCGACACCGTGACGCCGGCCGGCTCGACGCTGCGGATGAAAGCCGCGAAGTCGGCTGCCAGCGTGACGTTCACTTCCTGCTGTTCGACCAGCGTCGGCTTGTCGAGATCGACGAGCGTCGAGGTGTCGATGTCGATGTTGTAGAAGCCGGCGGCGATCTCTTCGCGGATGAGGCCGCGCAGGGTCTCGAGTTCCGTGTCGCGGTCGGGGCTGTTGTATTTCTTGGCGTTCGTCTGGACGTGGTCGCCCTGGATGAACAGCGGGCCCGTGAAGCCCTCGCGCAGCGCGGCAGCACACAGAATCGCCGCGTACTCGTGCGGGCGCTGCTCGGTGTAGCCGATCTCGGACCGGGCAATCTCGAAGATGAATGCGCCGGCGTTCAGCTTCTTCGCCGCGCGCATGACCGCGCGCGCCGTGTCGTAGCGCCATCGCGCGGACGTTGATGGCCGGGACGGTGAAGCCGCCCGTCTTGCCCTGCCCCATCGCGATGTAGAGATCGTGGATCGACGCCGGGCGAACACCCGCGGCCGCGGCCACCGAGCGGATGATCCAGCGCGCCGTGCCCTTGATCTCGGGGTTTGCGCCGAACGCGGCGGTCCAGGCCAGCCGATCGATCAGGTCCGCTGACAGTCCCGCACCCTGCGTGACGGTGATGGTGTCGCCTCGCCACCGTCGCGACCGATGCGACCGCCTCGGTCATCTCTTTCACAGATTCGAACATATTCGCCTCTACCTCTCGCTTCGCAGCAGCCCGTCCGCCCAATTGTTCATGTTAGCGGAAGCGCGGAAACGCCGCATCGCAGCTACGCGCGCGGCACGGGAAAGCTGAACTCCTCGATGGTCGCCGCCGCCACCGCCCCGGCCACCATCGCGTCGATCGGGCAGCGCCTCTTCGGCGCGCAGGACGTCGGCCAGCCGGGCACGCGTCGCCGGATGGCGCGGCGTGAAGAGCGTGCAGCAGTCCTGGTCCGGGATGTTCGAAATGGCAGGCGTACCGATGCGCCTCCGCCTCCTCCGAGATCTCGTCCTTGTCCATCCCGACGAGCGGACGCAGGATCTCGAGCGAGCACGCCTCGGCGATGGCCGTCATGTTCTCGAGCGTCTGCGACGCGACCTGGCCGACGACTTCGCCGGTCACCAGCGCGCGCGACTTCCACTTGAGCGCCAGCCGCTCGGCGATGCGCAGCATCAGCCGCCGGTAGATCACCACGCGGTATTGCGGCGGCACAGCCAGCACCACCTGCTGCTGCAGTTCGCCGAAGGCCACCATCGCCACGCGCGCATGCTGCTGATACTGCGTGAGCAGCGTCACAATCTCGCGCACCTTCTCCTGCGACGCGCGCGACAGGATCGGATAGCTGTGGAAGTGCACGAACGACACCGTGCAGCCACGCCGCATCATGCGGTAGGCGGCCACCGGCGAATCGATCCCGCCGGAGACGAGGCACGTCAGGCGACCGCTCGTCCCGCTCGGCAGCCCGCCGGCGCCCGGACTCTTCCCGAAGAAATAGAACGCATGATCCGGCAGCATCTCGAGGTGGATGGTCAGCGCGGCATCATCGAGGTCGACCGTCCAGCCCTTCGCCTGCTTGATGTGACCGCCCACCTCGCGCTCGATCTGCGGCGACGTGAACGGGATGCGCTTGTCGGCCCGGCGCGCGCTGACGCGGAACGGTGGGCACCTGAAGATCGCCGAGGTCCGGCGAGGATGGCGTCGGCGAGCGCCTGGAAGTCATGCGAGCCGCGCCCGGCCAGCGAGAAGTTGGCGATGCCGAAGACGTGGCGGATCCGTTCGCTCGCCGCCTCGAAGCTCGCCTCGGGCTGCAGATCGATCTCGATCCGGCCCATCACCGAGCGCACGCGCGAGACACCGATCCCCTTCAGCGCATTCTTCAGGTTCTGGACGAGAATCTGGACGAACCATGGACGGTTGCGCCCCTTGAGGGCCAGTTCCTTGTAGTGGACAACTATCGCACGCATGACGGAAGTGCCGCCTCCGCGGCAAGGTGACCGCTTCGGACAGCGGCTTCGATGGTCGCTGGCAGGCGGGTACCCATCCAGTCGCCGGCGAGAAACAGCCCGCGCATCGGGGTCGTCGAACCGACGGGCCGTTCGGGCTGCCCGGGCGCCAGCGAGAACGTGGCGCGCGGCTCGCGGATGACGGTGGCTCGCACCACCTGCGCCTCGCGGGCGCGCGGCAGCGCCCCACGCACCTCGTCGAGCGCCGCTGTCGATCAACTGCTGGTTGGTCCAGCGCAGGACGTCCGCCGCGCCACTCGAGACGAGCGACAGGTGGGAGGCCGTCACACCGAATATGGCGCGCTTGTCGAACACCCACTGCATGCATCCGGCCTGGCAGGCCGACGAACGGCTCGTCCATCACCACTCGATCGAACCACAGGTTCACCGTGACGATCGGCGACGCGGCAGTGGCGCGCTGGCAGCGGCCAGCACCGGCTGCGAGCGACGTCGGTGTCGCCGTCGAACAGGTCGGGCAGCGCGAACCACGGCACCGCGGCGATGACGGCCGGTGCCGTCCAGCGACTCGCCGGCCACGGCACGCTTCGCCAGCGTGCCCTCGTCGAGCCGGATGCGCGCCGTGGCTCCGGTGCGCACTGCGCCGCCGCGCTGCTCGATGAAGGCACGCGCCGGCTCGGCGTACATCAGGTGCAGCGGCGTCGTCGGCAGCACGATGGCCGCCGCAGCCGGTCCGGCCCGAACATCTCGCCGAGCACGCGCACGAACGGGCGGCTGCCGCGATCGTCGGCGGCTGGTTCAGCGCGGCCAGCGCGAGCGGCTCCCAGAGCATCTCGCGCAGACGGGGCGTCTGGCCGTAGCGCACGAGCCACTCGGCGACGGTCTCGGCCAGGAGGTTCGATGCGCGTGAAGCGTCTGGTGTTCACGGTCCGAACCTCGTCCAGCAACGCGCGCTGCACCCGGCGCAACGGACCGGCCATCTTCAGCACCGCCACCCGATCGCGCCAGCCGAGTGCCGGCCAGTCGAACACGCCGGCCACCAGATGCAGCGGCGACGGCAGCGACGGACAGCGCGAGCCGCGAGACGCGGCCATCGCGCTCGATGGTCGTCGACCGACAGCTCGGCCTGCCGCCGGACGTGCGCCTCGGCGCCGATGTCGCGCAGGAAGGCCAGCGTCTCGCGGTAGCAGCCCATCAGCACGTGCTGACCGTTGTCGACGAGTTCGCCCGTCTCGCGATCGGTGAACGCCGTGGCACGTCCACCCAGCCGGGCGCGCGCTTCGAGCACGAGCACGCGAGCGCCGTGCGCGCGCCAGCCGCGCCGCGGCGCTCAAGCCCGGCGAACCCGCTGCCGACGACGATCACGTCGTAGCGGCTCACGGCTGGAACAGCCACTGGCGCAGCGCAATCAGCGCCTGCAGCGGCTTGGGCGTGCGCACCCGCGACGTGAACACGTCGTAGCCGCGGCGTTCGATCCGGCGCGAGCGTCTCGAAGTAGACCGCGCGCATGATCTCGGCCGCGACCAGCCGCCGGCGATCCTCGGGCGGACGCACCGCAATCGCCTGCTGGTAGAACGCGCGCGCCCGCTCGCACTCGAACGTCAGCAGCCGCCGCACCGGCTCGGTCACCTGTCCGGCCGCCAGATCGTCCACGCTGCAGCCGAACCGGCGCAGGTCCTCCATGCGGGAGGTAGACGCGCCCGCGCTCGAGGTCGTCCTGCGCACGTCGCGGATGATGTTCGTCAGCTGCAGCGCCACGCCGAGGTGCAGCGCGTACTCGACCGAGCGCCGGGCTGCTGGCAGCGGAAGATGCGGATGCAGATCATCCCGACGGCCGACGCGACGCGGTGGCAGTAGGTCGAGCAGCTCGTCGAACGTCTCGTAGCGCGTCGTGATCGAGATCCATCGCCACGCCGTCGATCACGTCGTCGAACGCCTGCCGCGGCAGGTCGAACTCCGCCACGAACGGCTGCAGCGTGCGCCCCTGCGGCGTGAGCGGCGTCGCCGTCGCTGAAGCAGCGCGCCAGTTCGTCGCGCCAGTACTCGCACCGCCTCGGTCCGGCGGCATCGCCCCCGGCGCGTCGGCTTCGTCCACCGCGTCGTCCACGGCGCGGCAGAACTCCCACACCGCGATGATGGCGCGGCGCTGGTCGGCCGGCAGGACGAGAAACGAGTAGTAGAAGCTGGTCTTCGGCGCCGCCATCAGGCAGCCACCTGTGTCCAGCGCACCGCCTGCCAGAGCAGCGACGGGACGTCGCCGCGGTTCAGAGCGTCGGACGATGCGTCAGGATGTGCGTCCGATGCGCGTGCGACACGATCGAGGATGCGCGAGCCGCCAAGCCACGTGAGCCGCAGTTCGAGTCTCAGGCGCCCTCGCACCCCGTCGCACACCAGCCGGCCCGCGTCGAAGCTGCGCCGCGTGTCGGTCGACGCAGCGTTCAATCGCCTCGGCCCAGGCCGGCGTCATCTGCCCGGCGTGCAGGTCGTCGAGCGATGCACCGACCGACGCGTAGACCTCGCGCGGCACATACAGGCGGCCGGCGCGCCAGTCGCGCCCGAAGTCCTGCCAGAAGTTCGTCAGCTGCAGCGCCGTGCACAACGCGTCGGATGACCGGTCCATGGCCTCGTCGCGATAGCCGCCGATGCGCAGCACGAGGCGGCCGACCGGATTGGCTGAACGGCGGCAGTAGTCGAGCAGCTCCGCCCACGAGTCGTAGCGATGTCGTCGTGGTATCCTGCGCGAACGCGCTCAGCAGGTCGTCGAACCACTGCAGCGGCAGGTCGAGTTCGCGCATCGAGTGGCCGAGCGCGATGAAGATCAGGTCGTCGCGGCTCGCGTTCGACACCGGCCGCGATCCACGCGCCGCCTCGTGCAGCCGCTGCTGCCAGGCGCGCAGCCGGGCGCGGCGCACCTCGGGCGCATCCCCTCCTTCGTCGGCGATGTCGTCGGCGACGCGTGCGAACGCGTAGACGGCGGCGACGTGCGGCCGCATCGGTGCGGGAAGCAGGCGGGACGCAACCGGGAAGTTCTCGTAGTGGTTCGCGGCGAGCGAGGCACATGCCGCGTAGGCACGGGCGAGCGACGGGTCTACCACTCGGTTTCCGGCTGGCCCGTCCGGTGGTTGACAGCCCGCGCGAGCACGAAGAGCAGGTCCGACAGGCGGTTGAGGTAGCGGATCAGCAATTCGTCCGCCGCCGGGATCAGCCCGACGACGCGGCGCTCGGCGCGGCGGCAGACCGTGCGGGCAACGTGCACGGCACTTCCGGCCGCGTTGCCGCCTGGCAGGATGAAGCGCGTGAGCGGTGGCAGTTCCTGTTCGAGCCGGTCGATGAGCCGTTCGAGCCGCTCAACGTCCTCATCCATCACGAACGCTCTCGTCACGCGACTGGCCAGGCGTTCCGAGGGGTCGGCCAGCTGCGCGCCGACGGCGAACAGGTCGCGCTGGATGCGGATCAGCTCGGCATCGAGGTCGGCATCGAGCCCGCCGGCGCGGACGAGGCCGAGCCAGGCATTGAGCTCATCGACCTCGCCGTACGCATCGACGCGGGGATCGGCCTTGCTGACACGACTGTTGTCGAACAGGGCTGTTTCGCCAGCATCGCCGGTGCGCGTGTAGATTTTCACAGCTGAGAACCGTCCGGAATTATACGAGATGACGAAGACGCCACGCTCGCGTCGCACCGCGACGCCCACGCTCGAGATGCCCGTGCCAGCCGACCGGAGACGATTCCGTCAGCGCCTGCTCACCTGGTACGGCCGTCATGGACGCGACCTGCCGTGGCGCAGCACCGACGACCCGTATCACATCCTCGTCTCCGAGATCATGCTGCAGCAGACCCAGGTGGACCGGGTGCTGCCCAAGTACCACGAGTGGCTCGGCAAGTTCCCCTCGCTGGACGCGCTCGCGTCGGCCGACGAGACGCATGTCACCGACACCTGGCGGCCGCTCGGCTACAACATCCGGCCGCGCCGTCTCCAGGCGATTGCGCGCGAAGCGGTCGAGAAATACGACGGACGCCTCCCGGACGATGAGGCGACGCTGCTGTCCTTCAAGGGCATTGGGCAGTACACGGCCGGGGCCATCCGCAGTTTCGCGTTCCGTCAACGCGCCGCCATCCTCGACACCAACGTCGCCCGTGTGCTGTTCCGCATCTTCGTCGGCACCGGCGACCCCAAGAGCCACGCGATGAAGAAGCACCTCTGGGCGGTCTCGGACGTGATGGTGCCGCAGAAGCAGGTGTTCGACTTCAACCAGGCGTTGATGGACTTCGGGGCGATGGTCTGCGTCGCGCGCAACCCGAAGTGTCTGGTGTGCCCGATGTCGAAAGATTGCCTGGCGTACAGGGCCGGAGCCCTCAGCAAGCCGTCAGCAGGCGAATGAGCGCGTCGTCGGCCGGAGGGAATTCGAGCTCGCGCAAGCGTTCGCGCGGCACCCACTGCATGGCCTGCCCCAGTTGCGGCACGGGCTCGCCAAGCAGCGAGCAGGCGAAGAAGTGGAGCTCGATCCGCCGGTCGCCGTAGTCATGGGTACTGGTGAAGATCTCGTCACCCACCGTGCAGTTCACCGCGAGTTCCTCGCGCATCTCACGCCACAGGCACGCCTCGAGCGGCTCGTCCTCCTCGCACTTGCCACCCGGGAATTCCCAGGTCCCCGCAAGATGGGTCCCCTCGATGCGTCGCGTCACGAGGAAGGCACCGTCGCGCTCGACGACCGCTGCGGTGACGACAATCGGCTTCACGCGCGCGCGACGAGCGGCAGGGGTGTCACCTGGGCCGGAGTTCCGTCGGCGGTCGAGACGGTCGTGCCCGGTTCGACGAAGTCGCGCTTCACGTAGCCCAGTGCCACCGGACGGCCGCGTGCCGGCGAGAACGCGCTGCTGGTGATGCTGCCGATCTCCTTCGCATCGGCCACGAGGATGGTCCCCGCAGCCGGCACCGCGGCGGCCGGATCGAACGTGAGGCCAACCAGCTTGCGGGCCACTCGACCGTGGCCCCGATGCAGCACACGGATGATCACCTCCTGACCGACGTAGCAGCCCTTGCTGAAGCTGATGGCCCGAGCCTCGATGCCAGCCTCGAGCGGGATGGTCTCTTCGTTCATGTCCTGTCCGAAGCGCGCCACCCCCGCCTCGATGCGCAACTGTTCCGCCGTCGCCTCGTCCGCATCAACCGCACCCGCCTCCACCAGCAGGGCGCGGACCGCGTCGAGCGCTTCTGCCGGTACCAGCAGTTCGAAGCCGGGCTCGCCGGTGTCGTCGACGTGCAGCACGATCACCGGCTGACCGCTGGCCGTGCCGCGCAGGTTGCCGTGCACCGGCAGCCCCGCCAGCGTGGCGACGTCGGTGCCGATGACGGCGTTCACCGCCAGCGCCGCGTCCGGGCCGACGACAGCGACGCTGCCGAAGGTGTCCGTCACGTCACCGAGCTGGACGTCCTCCGAGAAGATGAACTGATCGAGCTTTGCCAGCACCGCGTCCTTCGTGGACAGCGGCAGCGTGAGCAGGATCACGTCGCCGAGCTCGTAGACCAGCAGATCGGAGATCAGCCGTCCCTGCGGCGTCAGGTAGGCGGCGTAGCAGCCGTGTCCTTCCTTCACCGCCGGGATGTCGTTGGTGAGCAAGCCTTGCAGGTAGGTGGCGCGGTCGCGGCCCGACACGACGATGCGCCCACGGCGACGGGGGAGCAGAGCCGCATGGGTACGCGCCGCCTGATACGCCTGAGAAAGTGCAGCCGATGTCATGGTGGTATGGTGAAATATGCCCGTGTTCGATTGTACCCGCGCCTTCATCGTTGCGCTGGCTGCCGCGCTCGTCCTCGGTCCGACCTCAGGGCGGGCTGTCGCACAAGGTGCGGCTGAGTCCACGTTCAAGATCTACCTCCGTTCGACGCAGGTCGGCACCGAGTCGGTCACCGTCGAGCGCCGACCGGATGGCGTCACCATTACCAGCACCGGCCGGCTGGGACCGCCCATCAATGTCATCACCCGTCAGTTCAGGGCGAGCTACGACGCATCGTGGACGCCGCTCGAGCTGACGATCGATGCCAGCTTCAGCGGCCAGGATTCGACGCTGAAGGCCCAGGTCGCTGGCACCATCGCAACCGTCGAGATCGCCGCTCCTGCGAACGCGAGCGCTGCCACTCGCCGCAGCGACACGGTCAACCCGCAGACATTGTTCCTGCCCAACCCGTTCATCGCGCCGTATGAAGCGGTGTCCGCTCGGGCCGCCAGCGCCACCCCCGGCACCACGCTGTTCCTCTACCAGCCCGGACAGGGCTCGTTCACGGCCATCGTCGGCGAGGCGGTTCAGGAACGCATTCAGACCGTTGACCGCGTGATCACCGCGAAGCGGATTGCGGTGACGTTCCAGATTGCGGGCGCGCCTCCAGCCGAAACCGAAGTGTGGGCCGACGAGAACGGACGGCTGCTGCGCCTGCGCATTCCTGCCCAGGGGCTCGAGGTGGCGCGCGAAGACATGGCCTCGGTGTCCACCCGGCGCCTCACGATGTCGCGGCCGAACGACGAGACCGTGCGCATCGACGCCAACGGCTTCTCGCTGGCCGGCACGCTCTCGAAGCCTGAGGGCGTCACCGGTCCACTGCCGGCCGTCGTCCTGATTTCCGGCTCCGGTCCTAGCGACCGCGACGAGACTGTTGCGGGAGTTCCGATCTTCGGACAGCTGGCCGAGGCGCTCGCAAACGCCGGGTTCGCGGTGCTGCGGTACGACAAACGCGGGGTGGGCCTGAGCGGCGGACGCGTCGAGGCGGCAACGATGGCCGACTACGCCGAGGATGCGCGCGCCGCGGTGCGGATGCTGACCAACCGCAAGGATATCGACCGTCGCCGCATCGTCCTCGTCGGACACAGCGAGGGCGGCGCGCTCGCCATGCTTGTGGCCGCGAAGGAGAAGCGCGTGGCCGGTGTCGCGCTGCTCGCCACAGTCGGCACGACAGGCGCCGAACTGAACATGTACCAGGTGTCGCACGCGTTCGACCGCGCGAACCGACCGGCGGCCGAGCGCCAGACGACACTCGACCTGCAGCGTCGTATTCAGGACGCCGTGCTCACCGGCAAGGGATGGGAGACGATCCAGGTGCCGCCGGCCGTGCGGAGCCAGGCGGAAACGCCCTGGTTCCAGAGCTTCCTTGCGCACGACCCGGCGAAGATCATGAAGGATGTCGAGCAGCCGATCCTGATTGTGCAGGGCGCGCTCGACACCCAGGTGCCGCCCGACCATGCGGACAAACTCGAAGCGTTAGCCACAGCCCGTAAAAAGAACAGCGGCGTCGAGGTGGTGAAGGTGGCCGGCGTGAACCACCTGCTCGTTCCCGCCAAAACGGGCGAAGTGGACGAGTACAGCCGCCTCGGCAACGTCAGCGTCAGCCCCGAGGTCACGAACGCCCTCACCGCCTGGCTCACGCGCACGACGACCGCGGCGAAGTAGCGGATCGCCGCGCTACTGGTGATCGTGCTGCAGGTGCTCGCGCAGCAGATCGCGGCCGAAATCGCCGGCGAAGTCGCGCCACACCGAGTGCACGTGGTTGCCGTCGTTCTGCGTGTTGTCGTACTCGATGAGCAGCGTCGGCCCCTGAATGCGGTAGTAGTGCTTCTTTCCAGGTTCGGTCTCTCCGGCCCACGCGAACGTCAGCCTGTCCGCACCGGCTGCACGCAGCTTTGCGAGGCGCAGCGCCGCAATATCGGGCGCCATCAGCGACGCGTAGGCGTTCACGATGGCCATGAGCTTCTCCCGCTGGGAGGCGTCCATCTCCGCCGCCGGCACACCGTCCTGTGCGAGCGGCTCGACCGGCACCTTGACCATCGTGATGATGTCGCTGGGCGCCTGCGCTGCAACAATCGCCTTCGTCCGCTGCTCCGGGCGGAGACTGGCCAGCAACGCGCGGGCGGGATCCTCCTCGAAGCCGAGTGCGCGCAGACCCTTCCGCTCGCCTGAGCGGACCTCCGCCGGATTGGAGCCAAAGAAGGTCGGTGCGCTGACGGTGATTGCGCCGTTGACCACCGTGAACTGGAGCGAGACGTGATGCCCCTCGACGCGCCACCCCCACGTGCCGGCGGCTGACGGCGTGCCGAACACGGCAAAGAAGTAGCGCTCCGGATCGCGCACGAACTGCCCGCCTGCCTCGAGCACCCGCAGCACGTTCTCCAGACTCATGATGGTGGTGGCGGTCAGGTAGCCGTGCTGGCTGAGCCCTGATCGCAACAGCGCCTGGGCTGCATCCCGCTGCGCCGGCGTCATCTCCTTCAGCGTCAGCCCGTTCCGCGCAAACATCTCGGTCGGAATGAAGTGCCAGTGGGTACGCTCGGCCGCGTCGAAGGCGAACTGCGCCTTCGGCCGCTGGTTGGCGCTCAAGGTGCCGAGGAAGGCTGTGGCCGCGCGGGCCATCGACGCGGCGGCAGGGTCGGCACCGAACATCGATGCCGACGCCAGCAGCACGGCCAGCGACAGGGACAGCAGCAGACGGGGTGCACGCATCGGGATGCTCCTCACGAGAGAAGGGCCGGTCGCCGGGAATGCCGGCATTATAGACCCGGCGGCCTAGTCGCGGACGCAGTTGCGGCCGGCGGCCTTCGCGCGCCCGAGGGCCGTGTCAGCCTGATCGATCAGCTGCTGCAGGGGCTTCGCCTCGCCCGGCAGCATCGTCGACACACCGATCGACACCGTCACTGGCGGCAGCATCAGCACGCCGGCACTCGTGTGCGGCGGGTTGGTTTCGATGGCGTTGCGCAGACGGTCGGCCGCTGCCAGCGCTTCGCTGTGCGGGACGTTCGGCAGCAGCACCGCAAACTCCTCGCCGCCATAGCGCGCCAGCAGATCCTGCGGACGGAGGCCGGTCGCGAGCGTCCGTCCCACGTGGACCAGCACCTCGTCGCCGACGATGTGGCCGTGCGTGTCGTTCACGTGCTTGAAGTGATCGGCATCGATCATCAGCGCCGAAACCGGCTGCTCGGACCGTAGCGTCCGCTGCAACTGCCGTTCGAACGCTTCGTTCAGCCAGCGACGGTTGCGCAGGCCCGTCAGCGCGTCCACTGTCGCTGCTTTTTCATACTTCCGCTGCAGGCGGTCGGCATCCTGCAGGCGCCGATTGTCGTTCCGTACGCGCTTCGCCAGCATGCGCAAGAGGTTCCTCGCCACCACCGGAGCCGTGTCAATGACGTGCCAGAGCTGCTCGCGCTCGATCGCCAGCACCAGCGCCTCGCCGTCGGCAAAGACGTCGGCCGACACCTCGAGGCCGTCGATGAGCGAGAGTTCGCCGACGCACTCACCTGGCATGACCGGCACGATGGTGCGCGGGCCGCCAGGAATCCGCACGTGCAGCGTGCCTTCGACCACGAGGTACAGCACGTCGTTCTCGTCGCCACTGGCAAGCAGGCGCTCACCAGCTTGCAGGTGGCGGAGCTCGGACCCGGCCATCATCGCCTTGAGGACGGGCGCCGGTGCCCCGTCGAACAGCGGTGCGAGGTTTGGGGAGGCGAAACTATTCGGGTCGGGAGCGGTCGGGCTCATCCGTCCAGTGTAGCGGCACACCGAGCGGACAGTGGAGGCGTCAGGCTATTCGTAGCGCAGCGCCTCGATCGGGTCGAGGCGTGAGGCCTTGAGCGCCGGCAGCAGCCCGGCGACGAGGCCGACCGCCATCAGGATGGCGGCGCAGGTGCCGACGAGCCCGGCCGACATCACGAGGTGGATGTCCGACACGCGGCTGGCATCGTCCATCAACTCAGCCAGGAACGGGCGTGGACTGAGCAGCCAGACAAGGAAGTACGACAGGCCGATGCCGATGAGGCCGCCTGCGAAGGTGGTGACTAGTCCCTCCAGCAGGAACTGCAGCAGGATCTGGCCGCGGCTGGCACCGAGCGCCTTGCGGAGGCCGATCTCGCGCGTGCGCTCCTGCACGTTGACGAACATGATGTTCATGATGCCAACTCCGCCGATGGCCAGCGTCAGCACGCCGATGAAGCCGAGCACCAGCTTGAGGCCGGTGATCATGCCGCCGACCATCTGCTGCGACTGGGCCGAGCCAAACATGTTCGCCGCACGCTCGTCCGTGGGATCGTAGCGATAGCGCGTCCCCAGGTACTCCCGCACCTGCTTCTCAGCCTTGAGGTACTGCGCTGCCGACACGCTGCGCCACACGACGATGCCAACCTGCGTCGTATCGAGCAGGCCGCTGCCGGTGGTCCACGGGATGAAGATGCAGTACTTGTCGGGCCGGTTGTAGTTCGACAACTGCACCTTTTCCTGCATGACGCCGATGACTTCGAACGGCTGCCCGGCAACGCGGATGGATTCACCAACGGCCGGCAGGTTGCCGAACAGCTTCCGCTGCACTTCACTGCCGATGAACGCCACGCGGCGGTGCAGGCGGATGTCCTCATCGTCGAGGAATCGGCCGCCCGGCAGCGCGCGCTCGCTGCGCATCTCGCCGTAGCTGGCATCGACGGCGCGCACCATGTGGTTCGACTGCTTGTTGCCGAAGGTGACGGGGAACTCCTTCATGAACTCGGGGCTCGCCGCCGCGACGAGCGGCAGGTCACGTACGGCCTCGACATCGGCAATCGTGAGGCGGACGCGTTTGCCGGCCCGCTCGCCACCCGCCTGTTTGCTGGTCTGCCCCATCATCGTCACGGCGACGCCGTCGCCGAAGGCACCCGCGAAGCCGGCCTGCAGCGCCGTGCGGAACCCGTCGCCGTACGCGAGCAGCACCACGACCGACACGATGCCCCATGCTATGCCGAGCATCGACAGGGCGGCACGGAACCAATGGTGATAGAGGCTGATGATCGCTTGCACCACCACGTCGGCCAGCATGCCGGCTGACAGGCCGCGGCGGGCAGGCGAACGCCTCGCGGTGTGCACGGCGGGCTCGAGGGTTGCTGCGGTGACATCCATCGCTACATCTCGAACCGCAGCGCCTCGACCGGCGGCAATTCGGCAGCGCGACGCGCCGGATACGTCGAGGTGGCGATGCCGATGACAACGAGCGTTGCCAGCGACACCAGCGCCGCCTGCCACGAGATGATCATGCCGTCGAAGCGCGCCGGCATCGGCGCCAGGTTGATCAACTGGCACAGGCCGATGGCCACCAGCATCCCGGCGCCTCCACTCAGCATGGTCAGGAAGAACCCTTCCATGAAGAACTGCTGCTGGATGCTGTGCGTCGTGGCGCCGAGCGCCTTCCGCACGCCGATCTCACGCGTCCTCTCCTTCACCGCGATCAGCATGATGTTCATGACGCCGATGCCGCCGAGCGCCAGCGTGACGATGCCGACGATGGTAAAGAAGTCCTTCATGCGCGAGATCATGCGCCCGAACATCAGTGTCTCGAGCGACGTGTCCCACATCGTCACCGCCTGGTTGTCGGCCGGGTCGAACCCGTGACGCCGAGCGAGCACGGCGCGCACGTTGGTTTCGAGCGGCCATCGAATGTCTTCGATACGTCCCGTCCGTTCACTGAGCACGCGCGGCAAGCCGTCGACGACAAACGGCTTCGGCGCCACTACGATGTCCGACAGGCTGCCGGCCGGCGCATCCTTGCGCGGCATGTCCTGCATCATGGCGGCGAACGGCACGAAGATCTTGTTGTTGTCCGGTCCGTTGTAATTGCTGTCCTGTTCCTTCTTCCGGATCTTCCCCACTACCGTATACGGCACGCCTTCGAGCATCACGGTTTCGCCGAGGATGTGACGCTTGCCGAACAACTGGTCGGCCATGTCGTAGCCAACGATAGCGACGCGCGACACCTGGCGCTCGTCGGTCCAGGTGAACTCACGGCCGTACTCGAGTTCGATGGTGCGGATGTTCTGGTAGGGCGGCTCGATGCCGGTGACGCGGGCGGACGCGGCGTTGTAGAGGCTCTTGGCGCGTGCGGCCGCACGCTCGAGTTCAGGCGAGACAACCTCCACCATCGATGCCTCCGCTGCGATCACGCGTGCATCGTCGATGGTGAGGAACACACGGCGGCCGGCGCGCTCGCCGCCCGCCTGCAGGCTGGTGCGCCCGCCCCAGACGATGCCGATGTTCTGGCCGAGTTCGCGCAGCACCTTGTCATTGCCGCGCCGGAACCCCTCGCCGGTCGCCGAGAGGATGATCACCGAGATCATCCCCCACAGGATGCCGAACATGGTCAGGAAGCTGCGCAGCCGGTTGGCGCGCAAGTTCTCCAGGGATTGGATGAACGCTTCCTTCATGGTGCGTGGACCGTGAACAGGTGGGCAGTGGTTACGACGGCAGGACGACGCGGTCGCCTTCCTTGACGCCCTCCAGCACCTGGATGCGGCTGCCGTTGCTGACCCCGAGCTTCACCGGCACGCGGCGACGTCCGTTCTTCGCCCCGGCGTCGACGAGATCGACGAACGGGTGCTTCTCACCGTCATAGACGATGGCCACCTCTGGCAGCAGCAGCGAGTTCGGGTGCTCCTCGAGCACGATCTCGGCATTCGCCGTCATGTTCGCCTTCAATTCCTTGCCGGGATTGTCGATGGAGACGCGCACCTCGAAGTTGGTGACGTTGTCCTTCTCCACGCCCATCGGCGAGATCTGCGTGACCTGGCCGTTGAAGACCTTGTCGCGGAACGTTTCGACGCGGATGCGAGCCGGCTGTCCGAGCTGCACGCGGCCGATGTCGGCCTCGTCCACCTTGCCGCGAACGAACACCTGGTCGATGTCGCCGAGCGTCATCACGAGGGTGGCATTGGCGCCGAGGTTGAGGATGGAGGACACGGGGCTGCCCATCTCGACGTCGCGGGTGAGCACGGTGGCCCTGATGGGTGAGCGGATGGTGGCATTCGCAAGGTCTTCGGCGGCGCGATCGGCCGCCGCCCTGGCCTGGGCCACCTGCGCGCGCGCTTCGGAAACGCGCGCCTGGCTGACGAAGAGTTGCGACTGCGCCGCGCGGCGCCTGTTCTCGGCGACATCCACCGCGCTGTTGGCGTCGTCGAGCGACGACTGCGGGATGAGATGCTGCTCGAAGAGGGATCGTGCGCGCTGGTAGGAGCGGCGGGCGAACTCGACGTCGGGCCCTTCGGCCTCCACCGTGTTCTTCTTCAGCTGCGCTTCAGCTCCTTCGAGGGCGGCGCCCGCCGCCAACAGGTTGGCTTCGGCGCCCCGCTGCTGGGCCAGCAGCTGATCCTTGTCGAGTTCGACCAGCACATCGCCTTCAGTCACCACGCTGTCGACATTCACGCGCAGCGCCTTGATGATGCCGTTGGCTTTCGACTTGATCTCGATCTTGGTGATCGGTTCCACCTTGCCCGTCGCGACGACGGAGCGAACCATGGTGCCGCGTTCAGCGGTCGCCAGCTTCGAGGCGTCGATATCGACCGACGCGCCGCGCAGCGTGACGAACCCCACGGCTGCGCCGCCGACGATCAGGGCGGCGGCCATGAACATATAGAGGCGCTTGCGCGTGGAGGTGACCGGCATACCTGCAATTACGAGGGGCCGCGAACCGAAGTTCAACCGGCTTGGTAAGATCACGACCCGATGTGGACCCTGCAGAGTTCAGACACCGAACCCCTGACATTTCGCCTGTCTCCCGGCTCGATCAAGACCATTGGCCGCTCAACCGGCGCTGAGTTGATTCTCGATGCCGCGCTGGTCTCCCGCCTTCATTGCCGCGTCGAGGCGCACGAGGAGACGCTCGAGGTCATCGATCTCGAGAGCACCAATGGCATCTCGGTGAACGGCGAACGTGTGAGCCGCGCCCACCTGATTCCCGGCGACCGCCTGAGGGTCGGCCGAGTGGACCTGCAGGTCGGGCGGGTGGAAGGGTGACGCCTAAACGGCTTGTAGGAACGGATTGGTCTTCCGCTCCCGGCCGATCGTCGTGTCCGGGCCGTGGCCGGGGTAGACACGGGCATCGTCGCCGAACGGGAACAGCACGGTCCGAATGGCGCCAATGAGCGTCGCGTAGTCGCCACCCGGCAGGTCGGTGCGGCCAATCGAGCCGGCGAACAGCGTGTCGCCCACGAACAGGTCGAGCCCGCGCTCGCCGCTCCGCGCCACCTCCAGGCAGACTCCGCCCGGGCAATGTCCTGGCGTGTGGTGCGGCCGAGCTTCGAAGTCGCCGAAGACAATGGCTTCCCCAGCCGCGTAGAAGCTGTCGATCGGCCGGGGGTGGAGCGTCCATGCGCAGCCCGAATCGCGCCGCCTGGTCGAGAGCACGGTCGTAGAGGAACAGATCGTCCCTGTGCAGGTGCACCGGCACCTTCAGCACCAGCTTGGCCGGTCCGACGCCGGTGATGTGATCGATGTGCGCGTGGGTGAGCAGGATATGGCGAATGCGCAGGTCTTCCTGCTCGATGAACTCGAGCAGGCCGTCCACTTCGTCGCCCGGATCGATGAGTACGCCCTCCCGCGTCCGCGGGCACGCCACCACGAACCCGTTCTTGTGGAACGGCGCCACTGCCTGCGTCTCGATTATGATCACGCGGTGATTCTAGCAATCCTCGACGACCTGATGTTTACGTCGAAAATCCGCTCGACCGCCCAGCATGCCGGTGTGACGATCGCCTTCGCACGCTCGTCGCAGGCCGCCCTCGAGCAGATGCGGGCTGAGGCGCCGTCGCTGGTGATCTTCGATCTCAACAACCCGCGCACAGACCCGATGGGCACGCTGGCCGCGATGCAGGCGGACGCGTCGCTGGCCTCGGTCCCGACGCTCGGCTTCGTCTCGCATGTGGACACGGTCACAATCGAGGCGGCGCGCGCCGCGGGCATCGGCACGGTCGTCGCGCGCTCGGCGTTCGCCACCAACCTGGCCGACATCCTGCGCGGCGCGGCGTAGCGGGGGCAACCGTGCCCGCTCGTGCTCTCGTAACACTGAATCTTCAGGTGCGCCTGGGCTGACCTTCAGGTGGGCGGCGACGACACTCCACCGGACAACGCCCAGAGGAGCGCCACCAGCACCACCACCACGACCAGACCGGCGACCACTGCCGTCCCCGACGCGCCCCGGCCTTCGGGGGCAGACGTGGCGCCAGCCGGAGGTACAGGTGTTCGCACGGCCAGCACCAGCCCGAGGTCGCGCAACACCGCGGCGACCGTCGACATCGACTCGAACGCTTCGCCCGGACGCGGTGCCAGCAGGCGCTGCAGCACCGGTCGCACGTCGACCGGCAGTTCCGGCGCCCGTAGTTCGGCCGGCCAGCCTGGCCTGTACGGACGGCCCACCAGCATCTCGTAGAGCAGCGCCCCGATCCCGAAGAGATCGTCGTGCGACGACGCGCGTGCGTGCCGCGTCCACGGCACCAGCCCGACGTCCAGCAGCTTCGCCGTGCCGTTGGGCGTGACAATCACCGACGTCGTAGACAGCGCCCCATGCACAACATCGTGCGCCTGCGCCTGGGCCAGGCCGTCGGCGAGCTGCGCTGCGAGGTCGAGCGCCCGCCTGGGATGCAGCGGCGCACCCTGCAGCATGGCCGACAGCAACTGGCCGGACACGAATTCCGACGCGATGAACACACCGTCCGGGCCATCGCCCGAGGCGTAGACCGCGGCAATTGACGGATGCTCGATCGCCGACACC
Source organism: uncultured Acidobacteriota bacterium (assembly GCA_963722395.1). Taxonomy (GTDB): domain Bacteria; phylum Acidobacteriota; class Vicinamibacteria; order Vicinamibacterales; family CAVVIG01; genus CAVVIG01. Next base: position 650,925 of record CAVRLS010000005.1, read on the forward strand.
TGCTCCGCCGCGCGCCGCACCGCGAGTCGCGTGGGTTCGTCGTCCGCAATCGACGGCGCAACGAGCCGCAACGCCGCCGTGCGGCCCACCTCGAGATCGCGCGCACGATGGAGTTCACCCAGCATGCCGCGGCCGAGGAGCGCCTGCAGTTCGAAGTGAGCCACGATACGAAGCACGGTGATGGCGGGAATTATACTGGGCGCATCCCCGTGAGCAGCCAGACCGCGATTCTCCGGAACAACCGCAACTTCCGCCTGCTTTTCCTCGGACAAACCGTGTCGCAGCTCGGCGACTGGTTCAACTCCGTGGCGGTCTTCGCCCTGCTGCTCGACCTGACCGGATCGGCCACCGCCGTCGCCTGGATGATGATCGTCCAGTTCCTGCCGATGGCCATCGTCGGCCCGATTGCCGGCGTACTGGTGGACCGTGTCGATCGCCGCAAGCTGATGATCGCCACCGACATCCTGCGCGGCATCGTCGTGCTCGGCCTGCTGCTGGTGCGCACGCGCGAGCAGGTGTGGATCGCCTACGTGGTGATGGCCATCACCGTCACCGGCGCGGCGTTCTTCGAGCCGGCCCGCACGGCCACCATTCCCAACGTCACGAGCAAGGAAGAACTGATGCCGGCCAATGCGCTGTCGAGCGCGACGTGGGCCGCGATGCTGGCCATCGGCGCGTCGATTGGCGGCCTGGTGACGGCCGTTGCCGGGCGCGAGATTGCGTTCGTCATCAACGGCGTCTCGTTCTTCGTCTCGGCCTGGTTCATCAGCCGCACCACGTACGACTCGACGCCGGCGCCGAAGCCGCCGCTGCGTGGGGTGGTTTGCGCTCACCGGCATTCCCGACATGCTCGACGGCCTGCGGTATGTGCGGCAGAGCACTCATGTGTCCGCTTTGATGTTCGTGAAGGCCGGGTGGGGGCTTGCGGGGGGCGTCCTGCTGCTGCTCACCGTGTTCGGCCAGCGTGTGTTCCCCATAGCCGGCAGCACTGCGGCAGGCATCGGGGTCCTCTACGGCGCGCGCGGTATCGGCGCCGGCCTGGGCCCCATCGCCCTGCGCTGGTTGATGGGTCACACGCCAACAGCCATGCGGCGGTCGATCGGGCCGGCCTACTTCATCGTCGGCGCCTTCTACATCGCGCTGGCCGCCGCCGGCACGCTGCCGCTTGCCGCGCTGTGCGTGCTGCTGGCCCACTTCGGTGGCTCCATCCTGTGGGTGTTCAGCACGGTGCTGCTGCAGATGGAGGTGCCCGACGAATTCCGCGGTCGCGTCTTTGCCGCCGAACTGGCGCTCGTCACCCTGACGTCATCGATCTCGAGCTGGATGACCGCCTACGCGCTCGACGGCCTCGGCTGGTCGCCGCGCTCGCTCGCCTTCGGGCTTGGCGCCGGCTTCGCGGTTCCCGGTCTGCTCTGGCTGCTGATGAACGCGCGCTGGAAGCCGGCGTTGCACCTCGAAACCCCGAACCAGACGCACACGGGCGAAGAGGAAATGCTGGAGGGCCGGATTGGGTGAACGCAATCAACGGTTCTTGATGGTTTCCATTGCGCTCTGGACCAGCTGCTTGGCGTCGTTCAACTGCTCGAGCACCATGCGGATGTCCATTTTCGGCTGGCCGGGAAAGCGTTCACTGCGGCAGTAGACGCCGTGCTGGCCGACGAGGGCCATCGAGTCGGTGAGCAGGTCGAGCGCCACGGCGAGCCGGCCGCGCGCCGGCCCCATCATGGTCTCGTGCTGCTCGAGTGATTCCTGGTGCTTCTGGAGGACAGACATCGGCAGCTACTTCTTCGGCGGCTTCGACGGGCGGAGCTCGATGTAGCTGGGCAGGCTGCGCGTGTCGAGTTCCAGCAGGTCAACCACCATGTCGCCGATGTCGGCGCTGGCAATCTTCCACTCGGTCCCCTTCGCTTCGTCACCACCGGCAAACGCGGTGGCCACCGATCCCGGCGCGATCGTCGTCACCTTGATGTTGTCGTGCCGGACTTCCTGGTTCAGCACCTCGGCAAACTGGTTCAGCGCCGCCTTCGACGCACAGTAGGCGCCGGCGCCGACGAAGGCGTTCTTCCCGGCCAGGCTCGAGATGTTGACGATGTAGCCGCCGCCGCGCTTCTTCAGCTCGGGCAGCGCGGCATGGCAGACGTTGAAGACGCCGGTCACGTTGGTGTCGATCACACCCGCCCACTGCTCTGGCGTCATGTCGCCGACGTTCACAAAGGTGCCGATGCCCGCATTGTTCACGACGATGTCGAGGCCACCGTGCCGTGTCACCGTTTGGGCGATTGCCGCGGCCACGGCAGCGTGGTCGCGCACGTCGACAGCAATCGTCTCCACCTGGCCCGGGCCAGCCTGCAGCCGCTGCTGTGCCGAGTGGAGATCGGCTTCACCCCGCCCGGTGATGACGACGTGCACGCCCCTGGCGACCAGTGCCTGGGCAATGCCGAATCCGATGCCTTTCGAGCCGCCGGTGACAAACGCCACCTGTCCGCGCAATTCCTTTTTCATCGCTGCCACTACAATAGCCCACACCCATGATTGACGTCGCCATCCTCGGGGCTGGAGAACTGGGCGGCTCGCTCGCGCATGTGCTTGCACGGCGCGAGATCGTACGAGCCATCCGGCTCATCGATCCCGCAGGGCAGGTGGCCGCGGGCAAGGCGCTCGACATCATGCAGACCGGTCCGGTCGAGCGGTTCACCACGCCGCTCTCCGGTACCACCGACATCAGCCGCGTAGCAGGCGCCGACCTCATCGTCATTGCCGACCAGGCACGGCCGGTGCCTGGCGGCGAGGACCTGCTCCTCCTCACCCGCGTTTCGCAACTGGCCAGTCGCGCGCTCGTGCTGTGCGCCGGGGCGAACGGCCGAACACTAGTCGAGCGCGGCGTTCGTGAGCTGGGCTATCGGCGTGAACGGCTGCTCGGCTCGGCACCCGAGGCGCTGGCGTCGGCGCTGCGCGCCCTCGTCGCGCTCCAGACCAACGGCTCGGTCCGCGATGTCTCGCTCACGGTGATCGGCCACCCGCCCGCGCACGCGGTGGTGAACTGGGACGACGCCACGGTAGGGGGATTTGGCCTGAGGCAGGTGCTGGACGATCCGTCGCTCCGCCGCCTGTCGGCCCAGGTTGGACCGCTGTGGCCACCTGGCCCGCACGCGCTGGCCCACGCGGCGGTTGAAGCGATTGCCGCCATCTGCGGTATCTCGCGACGCAGCCTGAGTTGCTTCGTGGCCCCAGACGACTCGTCCGGCCGGCGCACACGCGCGGTTGCGCTCCCGGTTGCGCTCGGTCCTGACGGCATCAGCCGGATCGACCTGCCGACGCTCAGCGCTGCCACGCAAACGGCGCTCGACAACGCCCAGCTGCTCTAGAGGTTGTCGGGGAATGTGGCCGATTTGGCCAGGAGCCGGTCCGGATTGATCGGGTCGAAGTAACCACGGCCGCGACCGGATACCGGCCTGCAGCGCTGATGTGATTACGTTCGACCGACGATCAAATCCGGAAAGCGAAATTGCAAAAGTTGCGCCCGCGCATCATGCCGTCGCGGGGTGCAGCGTCAAGCCGCCCGCGAAGTCCGCGAGCTGCTTGCGCAGGATGAGGCGGCCACGGTGCAGGCGTGACTTCAGCGTCTGGTCCTTCACGCGCAGGATCTCGCTAGCCTCTTCCGTGGACATACCCTGGATGTCGCGCAGCATCACCGGGGCGCGGTAGATAGCCGGCAGCGACAGGATGGCGTTGAACACGGTCTGGCGCAGCTGCAGCACGGAACACATGCTCGTCGGCCATGTCCGACCAGTCGGCGATCTCGTGACGCGTGCTCATTCCCTCTTCACCGTCGGTCGCCGTCATCGACAGCTCGTCGTTCTGCGTCCGCTGGTACTTCGCCGTCCGGAGGCGCGACATCGAGGCGTTGAAGGTGATGCGGTAGATCCAGGAAGACAACGCAGCGTCGCCCCGGAAATCGCCGACCTTGCGGAAGACCTTGAACAGGACGTCCTGGGCTACTTCTTCCGCGTCTTCCTTGTTGCGAAGATACCGGAACGCCAACTGGTAGATTTTCGAACCATACGCCTCGGCCAGGTCGCGGAGCGCCGACTCGTCTCCTGCCTGCAGCCGGGCGAGAAGCATTGCATCCTTCGTATCTCTCATTCGTCCCTCGCTGCAATAGAGAACACCGATACCCCCGAAAAAATTCCGCGTCAGCAGTGGCGCCTTCCAGCTGAAGGGTGTCAGCAACTTAGCGGCGGGGTCAGCGCAGGGCGAGCGCGATCAGCACGGTCGGACCGACGATGCCGACTACAAGAATGAGTCCGAGCAGCGCTCCGGCGACCGGTCGACCGAAGTTCAGGGTCCAGCGGCGACCGTCGCGAGTGGGCACGAAGAGCGCCGGGTCCTCCGCGTTCTTGTAGAGCTGGCCGAGACGCCAGTGCGCGGCAACGAACGGGCGCGGCGCGGGCCGCCCAAGCCGCCGCTGCGCGCGCACGGCGATGACGAGCGAAGCGACAGCCCCAACAATTTCCCCCAGGTTGTAGAACGGCAGTGACGCCCTGTGCATCACCCAGAGGCGCGCCAGCGAGAACGCCGCGTAGCCCTGGAAGGTTACCCACACGGCCGCAAGCAGCACCACGGCCTCAGCCGCCGCCGCAGCGGCGCGGACGTCCGGCGCGTCGTCGTCCTGTTCGCCGTGCGGGCGCGACAGCAGCAGCACCGCCAGGCACGAGAACAGCACGGCCAGCATCACCTGCACACCCACCGGAATGAGGACACGCGGCAGCGTACGGTACTGCCACCCGTTGGGTGAGCCGTTGCGGTTGAAGTGCACCGGCAGCAGCTCCGGCAGCGACGGGTATTCCAGCAGCAGGAACAGGGCGGTCGCGACAATCATCAGCCCCATCGTCAGGGCAGCCGCGCGAGTCACCGGGGTCGGTGGCACAAGAGTCCGCCTCAGCATGGGTCGATCCGCGCGAAGCCCACGACGGACTATCGGTCCGATGTATCGGCCGCTACAGCGAGGCGGGGCGTGGCGCGGGCTCGGCGAAGTGGACGGTCCGGCCGAAGACCTCTCCGAAATGGGCGGCAATCCGGTCCTCCACCTCCAGGCGGGTCGCCTGGCATCCGAGTGTCCGGAGCGACGTCACGCCCTTGTCGGAGATGCCGCACGGCACGATCAGGCCGAAGTGCGACAGGTCGGTCGTGTGGTTCAGGGCGAAGCCGTGGCTGGTCACCCAGCGCTGGATGCGCACGCCAATCGCCGCCAGCTTCTCGTTGCCGGCCCACACACCAGTGAGACCAGACACGCGTCCGGTGATGATGCCGTAGTCGGCGGCGACGCGCATCAGCACCTCTTCGATGTCGCGCACGTACTTGTGCACGTCTCGGCGATCGGGATCGAGGTCGATGATCGGGTAGCCGACGATCTGGCCAGGGCCGTGATAGGTGATGTCGCCGCCGCGGCCTGTTTCGAAGACGCCGATCTGGCGCGATGCCAACTCTTCGTCGCTCGCCAGGATGTGCGAGCGGCCGCCGTCGCCGCGAACACCCAGCGTCAGCACCGACGGGTGCTCGACCAGCAGCAGCAGGTCGCCAACTGCCCCGGCCCGCCGCTGCTCCACCAGGCTCCGCTGGAGTTCGAGCGCCTCGCCATACGGCATGCGCCCCAGGCGGCGGACGTCGAGAGTACGGCCGGCCATCAGGCGTGGCCCATCAGGCCTGCTTCGGATCCCAGTTCTCGAGTTGGTGCTTGATGAGCGCCATGAAATGGTCGCCCACTGCGCCATCGACGACGCGATGGTCGATGGCCAGCGACAGATAACCCATCAATCGGATGCCAATCGCGTCATCGATGACAACCGCGCGCTTTTCGATGGCGCCGACCCCGAGGATGCCGACCTGCGGCTGGTTGATGATCGGCAGGCCGAACTGTGCGCCGATACCGCCCGGATTGGTCACCGTAAAGGTGCCCCCCTGGACGTCGTCGGGCTTGAGCTGCTTCGCCCGGGCGCGGTCGGCGAGGTCGCCAATCGCCTTGCTGATGCCGAGCAGGCTCTTCTCATCGGCCGCCTTGATGACGGGAACAATCAGGCCCCAGTCGAGCGCCACCGCGATGCCGACGTTGATCTGGCGGTGATAGGCGACGTTGTTGCTGGCATCGAGCGACGCGTTCATCACCGGCACCTGCCGCAGCGCCTCGACGACTGCCTTGACGATGAACGACAGGTAGGTGAGCTTGGCGCCGTTCGTCTCGTACTCGGCCTTCTTCGCCTTGCGGATCTGGTCGATCCGGCTGTAGTTCACCTCGAACACCGTGTGTACATGCGCCGATGTGCGCTTGCTGAGCACCATGTGCTCGGCGATCTTGCGCCTCATGACGGACAGCGGCACCGTCTGACCGGCAAGCCCCGCTCCGGTAGCCGGCGTGTGACCCGACGCTGGCGCCGATGCGGTCGCAGCAGTGGCGGGTGCCGCGCCGCCCTTTTCGATGTAGGTAAGGATGTCGCTCTTGGTGACGCGGCCGCTGACGCCGGTCCCCTGGAGTTGCCCGATATCGACCTGGTGTTCCTGGGCGATGCGACGCACCAGCGGCGACGACTTCTGGCGCAGCCGCTCTTCTGCGCTGCTGGGAACAGGCGCGGCCGCTGCCGCAGGTTCCGGCTCGGCGGCAACCGGCGCGGGAGCAGGCGCTGCCTCGGTGGTCGGTGCTCCGTCGCCCTGTGCCTTCGGCGCCGGCGGCGGCACGGCGTGAGCAGGAGCAGCCGGACTGGAGACGGCCGGCTGCGTGCCGGCCGCGGCAATGATGGCCACGACGGAGTTGACGGGAACCGTCTCGCCCTCGTGCGCAATGATCGTCGTCAACACGCCAGCGGCGGGCGAGGGAATCTCGGCGTCGACCTTGTCCGTCGAGATTTCGAAGAGGGGCTCGTCGCGGTCGACCGTGTCCCCCACCTTCTTGATCCAGCGGACGATCGTCCCCTCGGCGATCGACTCCCCCATCTGCGGCATCAATACATCGCTGGCCATATGTCCAATCGCCAATCGCCGTCGTTGCAGAAGTAGTGTCCACCTTCAGGTGGACTCACAGGTCCGGCTGAAGCCGGACACTACATCCGGTAACACGCCCTACATATGGATGGCGGCGCCGTGCGTGGCGTGGGCGGCCTCACCAACCGCTTCGGCCATGGTCGGGTGCGCGTGAATCGTGCGGATCAGCTCCTCGACCGTGGACTCGAGCCGCAGCGCGAGCGTCGCCTCGGCCACGAGTTCAGTGGAGCGCGGGCCGATCATGTGCACGCCCAGGATCTCGTCGTACTTCTTGTCGGCGACGATTTTCACGAAACCTTCCGTCTCGCCGGCCATCTTGGCCCGGCCGAGCACGCCGAACGGGAAGGTACCGATGGCAACGTCGTAGCCCTTCTCGATCGCCGCCTTCTCGGTCAGGCCGACGCTGCCGATCTCCGGGTCGCAGTAGGTGCAGCCAGGGACGTGTCCGTAGTTGAGCGCGTGGACCTCGTGCCCGGCAATGCGCTCGGCCACGAGGATGCCTTCGGTCGACGACACGTGTGCCAGCTGCGGGTGCGGGCCGTTGCCCAGCGTGATGACGTCACCGATGGCGGAGATGCCGGGCACGTTGGTGCGATACATCGTGTCCACCTTGATGTAGCCGCGCTCCATCTCGACACCGAGCTTCTCGATGTCGAGGCCGGCGGTGACCGGACCGCGGCCCGTGGCCACGAGCAGGTACTCGGCCGTGATGCCCTTCGTCGTGCCGTCCGCGAGTGCTGCCTGGAGTTCGACGCCGTCAGCGGTGGCCTTCGCACTCGTCACCTTGGTGCCGGTCAGCACGGTGATGCCCTTCTTGCGGAACGACTTCTGGAGTTCCGCCGACACCGCTTCATCCTCGACCGGCACGAGCCGCGGCAGCAGTTCGATGATCGTCACCTCGGCGCCGAAGCTCTTGAAAATCGACGCGAACTCGACGCCGACCGCACCGCTGCCCATGATCGCAATCGACTTCGGCACCACCTTCATGTGGATGGCCTCGTCGCTCGTGATGATCCGCTCGTGATTGATGGTGATGCCAGGCACGCTGCGCGGCGACGAGCCGGTCGCGACGACGATCTCCTTGTTCGCCTTGAGGGTCTGCGTGTCACCCTCGACGATTTCGACCACGCCGTTGCCGGCGAGGTGCGCCGTCCCCTTGATCCAGTCGATCTTGTTCTTCTTGAACAGGAACTCGACCCCCTTGGTGAGGCCGGTGACGATCTTGTCCTTGCGGGCATGCACCTGCTTCATGTCGATCGAGACCGGCACCGTCCCGCCGTCGCCGATCGTCACGCCCCACTCCTTCGCGCCCTGCACGATCTTCAGCGCGTGCGCGTGTTCGAGCAGCGCCTTGGTCGGAATGCAGCCCCAGATCAGGCAGGTGCCGCCGAGCGACTTCTGCTTCTCGACACAGGCCACTTTGAGCCCGAGCTGGGCGGCGCGGATTGCGGCCACATACCCGCCGGTGCCGGCTCCGATCACGATGACGTCGTATTCGTTGGTCATTTCTTCAGGGAGGAGAGCGAAACGAAGGAGGTTGTCGCTGCCGGCCGCGGGGCTGCGGCCTCGGCATCAGGCTCCGGCTCACGCAGGCCGGCGCCGCTTTCGAGACGATTCAGGCGCACCTTCAATTGCCCGATTTCGTACCGGACTTCCCAGTACGATTCGGCCAGCCGCTCGGCACGCTTGCTGAGGCTGCGCGCGCGAAACAGGGCCGCAATGGCCACGAGTACGGAGACACCTGCGAGAGCGAGGGAAAGGGGCAACAAAACACGTACGTTAACGAACGGCTTGCAACAGTGTCAACCGGCTGCGACAATGGCGGCGCTCCCACCGAAGTCGATGAGCCTGAAGCCCAAGACCGTTCTCATCGTCGACGACGACGAGACCCTGCGTGACAGCTTCGCGTCCGCGCTGAAGCGTGAATTCCGCGTCCTGCGGGTCGGAACCGGCGAAGCCGCCCTGACGCTGCTGACCAAGGACGAGGTGGACTTCGTGCTGCTCGACGCCAGGCTGCCTGGCATCAGCGGCTTCGAGGTGCTCCAGATCGTCCGCGAAAATTTCCCGCTCGTCGAGGTCATCGTCACCTCCACCGACGCCGACCTCGACAGCGCCGTGCAGGCGACGAAATTCGGCGCCTACCACTACGTCGCGAAGGACGTCCCGCAGGAGCACCTGCGGGGGCTTTTCCGTCACGCCGGCGAACAGCAGGACCTCAACCGTCAGGTGCTGACGCTGTCGGCGCAGGTGGCCGAGGAGGCTGGCCGCGAGTTCATCGTCGGTCCCAGCCGTCTGACGCGCGACGTGATCGATGTCGTGCACCGCGTCGCCAGGCTACCCGCCACAGTCCTCATTCTCGGCGAGAGCGGCACCGGCAAGGAGCTGCTGGCACGTCTGATACATCGCGAGGGCGAGAACCCCGACGCCCCATTCATCGCCGTCAACCTCGCCGCCATCCCCAAGGAGCTGCTCGAGAGCACGCTGTTCGGTCACGAGAAGGGCGCGTTCACCGGCGCCATCCGCCAGCAGTTGGGCAAGTTCGAACTCGCGGCCGGCGGCACGCTGTTCCTCGACGAGATTGGCGACCTGCGTCTCGACCTCCAGGCCAAGTTGCTGCGCGCCATCCAGGAAGACGAGATCGAGCGGGTCGGCGGGCAAAAACCGATCAGGACCTCGTTTCGCCTGATTGCCGCGACGAATGTCGACCTCGAGAAGGCCGTAAAGGAAAGCAAGTTCCGCGAAGACCTCTACTACCGGATCAACGTCGTACCCGTGAAGATGCCGCCGCTGCGCGAGCGCGCAGAAGACATCCCACAGCTCGCCGAGTTCTTCCTGCGCCGCTATAACACCCGCTTCCGCAAGCGCATCGAAGGCATCACCGAGCCGACGATGGCGATGCTGAAGAAGTACCGGTGGCCCGGCAACATCCGCGAGCTCGAGAACCTGGTCGAGCGCATCGTCGCGATGAACGACAAGGACTATATCGGCGAGGAGGATCTGCCGCTGGAGTTCCACTTCGCGCAGCTCGAGCCGCAAGGGCAGCGCAGTGAGCGCCTCTTCGAAGATGCCACCAGCACGTTCGAGCGCAACTTCATCCTGCGTGCGCTGGAGAAGTGCGGCTGGAACGTCACCGCCACCTCCGAATACCTCGGCGTCCCGCTGAGCACGCTGAAGTGGAAGATGGACAAGCTCGACGTCCGTCAGCTCGCGCGCCGTATCCGCGGCGTCTGAACTGCCCGCGCCCCGCAGAATCGGGCAGATTCCCAGCCGATCGGCCAATTTTTTGGCCGGGACACAAACCGCAGGATTTGCGTACGGAATAGGCGTTCTGCCAACCGGGCCAACGCCAGGAGGCTTACGAGTTGCCTCTACCGAGAGACCCGCCTGCCGCACTGCGAGGCTGGCATGCGCCCCCAACCCGTTATCTGCCAGTCGCTTCCGTACGGCGACGGTGGCGACGGCCACGCGGAACACCCGTTGCACTTAACCATAACTTCGGCATCGTGCACGGCTATCCCTATCAGTTGTCGACACAGGTGTTCGTTCAGAACGCCCGGCGCGTTTTATGTGCCGAGGTTTGCCCCGCGTGGGTCCGAGGACGAATGGCCGTATCCCCCTTCAATCTGCGCGGCGCCGCCTCCGAACCCCACCACGAGAGCTGTGTTGCCCCGCACTCGCGCGCTGCCGGCGCCAGGCGCCGAACGCACTGACATGCGTATCCGGCGCGTCGCGTCTCGTTTCGCCATCATGCTCGCCACGGCAGCGCTCGTGCCTCTCCTGGCATTTGGCGCCTGGTCACTGGTCACCCTGCAGCGTGCGACGCGCGAGTCGGTTGTCGCCTCGAACCTCAGCCTGGCCATGCGCGAGGCCGAGTACATCTCCCGCAATCTGGAAGGCGCGGTCAGCGGGCTGAGCCTCGAGGGGATCCGGCGGACGGTGGAGCAGATCCGCATCGGCTCGCGTGGCTACGCGCTGCTCGTCGCGTCCGATGGACGCCTCATCGCGCACGGGAACCCGGACCAGCGCGGGCTGGTGGCGCGTGGCGAGCGCCTCGAACACCATCCCATGCTCGATGGCGGCTCAGCGGCGACGTGGAAGGAATACCTCGACCCGCGCGGTACCACGCAGCTTGCCGTCGCCGCACGCGTGCCCAGGTTCGAATGGACCCTCATCATCGAGCAGCCGACCGACGAAGCCTTCGCAACCGCAACGCGGCTCGGCTGGCAGCTGGTTTTCGCGGCCAGCGCCGCGCTCGTGACAATGGTGATGATCGGTGTTGTCCTCGGCCGGCGGTTTATCGCGCCGATCTCTGCGCTCGAGCATGCGACGCGGCAGCTTGCGGCAGGCGACGTCCACACTCGCGCAACGGTGAGCGGCGCCGACGAGTTCGCGCGCCTGGCCGCTGCCTTCAACGCCATGGCCGACCGGCTGGTGAAGCTGCAGGACGCGATCAAGAGCCAGGAACGGCAGGTGATGTTCGGCCGCGTTGTCGCTGGCCTGTTCCACGACCTGAATCACCCGATCCAGAACATCGGCAACAACGCACGGCTCATGCTGCGCGACGATGTGGACGCCGAGACACGGGCAACGCTGCAGGCGAGCATCGACCGGGAGCTCGGCACGCTGGGTCGCTTGATGGACGACGTGCTGAACGTGGCGAGGCCGCGTCCGCTCGACCGCTTCCCCCTGGACGTGAACGGCTCGGTCAAGGACGTCGCCGATGCCATGCGCGCCGAGAGCGATCGGGCACGGGTACTGATGGTTGTGCGCTGCGCCGCCGGGCCGCTGGTTATCGACGCCGATCGATTCGCCCTCAGCCGCGTCTATGGCAACCTGCTCACCAACGCGCTGCAGGCGACGCCTCCCGGCGGACGCGTCACTGTCAGCACCGCGCTCGTCGGTGACCTGGTCGAGATCAGCGTCGCGGACACGGGCGACGGCATCCCGCCCGATCGTCTCGCGGCGATCTTCGACGAGTTCGTGACGACGAGGCGGGGCGGCCTCGGCCTCGGTCTCGCCACCTCACGTCGCATCGTCGAGCAGCTCGGGGGCAGCATTGCCGTCGTCAGCGCAGTTGGCCAAGGCTCCACCTTCACACTGCGCTTCCCGGTCAGCCACGCGCAGGCCATCGAAGCCGCCAGCTAGGGCGAGTACTCGCGCGTGTAGGTGCCAACCTTCAGGTCGGCTCAACTCAGGTGCGGCAGGCTGCTGGCGGGAGGGACGGGGAAGGTGAGGGAGCGCAGCGGCCCGACGTGCATGGCCGCCGCGCTGCTCTCCACCGCGGTGCACACGGTTCGTTGTGTGGGGAGCGCGTCTCGATCGAGCCTACTTGCGCGGAAGAACGGCGTCCTTCAGCTGCTTGGTGATGCGCGCCTTCACGACCGTCTTGGCCGGAATCTTGATGGCTTCGCCGGTGGCGGGGTTGCGGCCCATCCGCGCCTTGCGCTTCTGGACGACCAGCTTCACCATGCCGGGCAGCACGAACTCCCCCGACTTCTTCAGTTCCTTTTCGGCCAGTTGCGCCAGTTCATCGAAGAACTCGCGAGCCTGGGTGCGCTTCACTTCGAACCGTTCCGCGAAGTGCGAGAACAGCTCGGACTTGCCCATGCGTCGGGCCTCAGCCATGTTGATATCTCCTCGTGTCGATCGCGCGTCAGTGAGCATCGATCACCGCGCGCGCGGCGAAGATCGACGTTTTCGCTGTGAAATTGGCCTCATGCTATCGCGCAATTTCAGCCACTGTCAAACAATGAGATCGCAAAAACCGCGATTTTTCTGAGGGAATGTTAGAATTTTTACGTGATGTCAAGCTCGACTACCCTTGAGACGTTCCCCAACCCGCGGCCGGCGCGCGACTTCGAAATCTCCATCAGCTGTCCGGAGTTCACGTCGGTCTGTCCGATGACTGGCCTGCCCGACTTCGGCGAGATCCGCATCGTCTACGTGCCCGACGCGCTCTGCGTCGAACTGAAATCGTTGAAGTACTACATGCTCGAGTTCCGGAACAAGGGCATCTTCTACGAAGCGGCCACGAACCAGATCCTCGACGACCTTGTCGCCGCGCTGTCGCCGCGCCGCATGACCGTAACCGGCAACTTCTCCGCTCGGGGCGGCATCACCACCAGCGTGACCGCCACCCACTCGAAGGCGTAGACAGGGCAGGGTCGGTCGTCAATGTCGGAGCCTTTCGACGACGACCCGGTCACGCTGCCCATTACGCCGGAACTCGATCTCCACAGCTTTCAGCCTCGCGACGTCGTGTCGGTCGTCGAGGAATACCTGCATGCCGCGACGGAGGCTGGCCTGACGGAGGTGCGGATTGTGCACGGTCGTGGCCGCGGCGTCCAGCGGGCGCTCGTCCAGGCGGCGCTCGAGAAGCATCCCGCGGTGCGCGCGTTCTGGGACGATCCGCAGGCGCGCTTCGGAGCGACGGTGGCGGAACTCCGGCGGCGCGATCCGGACTGACCTCGCGGGACGCAGGCCCCTTGCAGCTTCGTAACGCGACGCGCGAAATCCGTGTCGCGTCAGCCCCGCCCACACCTGTAGGTACACCGACGGATCTGCAAACAGAGGCGTTCTGGCCTGAATACGCAGGCTCCGGCGTACCTGCGACGTGCCGGACTGGACGGTCGCAACGGGAACGCTGCTTGCCTCTTCGCGTGACGAGGTCGTTGCCGACGCCCATGCCACTGCTGCTTGCGATCGAACCCGATGCCGAACAGGCGGCGCGCCTGATGGCCCTCGTGCCGGAGCATTTCCAGGCGGAGCTCGTTCGCCACGTCAGTGGAGAGTGCGCTTGCCGCGATGCAACAGCGCCGACCGGATCTGGTACTGACGTCATTGCGCCTGAGTGCGGATGACCAGTCCGCATTGACGTCGGGGCTGCGCTCACGCGATGACCGGCGGCACGCCGGACGTCACACCGCTGCCAGGGGCCGAGGTGCCAGCGACAACCCCGATCGACCTCCAGGTCGTCGTCGAACCGGAGCTCGCCGAGGAACCGATTCTCGATGCGGCCTGGCTCGACCTCGAGCCGTTCCTCGACGCCGAAGCGGGACCCGCCGGTCCGACATGCGCCCACGCCACTGACGATGGGCAAGATCCAGACGCGATCGAACTGCCGCCACCTGACGAACCGTGGGCACAACTGGCACCAGGGTATGCGGCGAGAATCGCACCGCTCGAGGGGCCATCGATGACATCACGGGCAGTACCGGCGTACTCACCGGAGACGGATGGCGAGCTGGAGATCCGGAACGTCGCCGGGGACGCACTGCGGCCGGTGCCCGCACCCACTGCGTCGACCCGTCCAAAGCAGGATGAATGGGGCCTGTACGATCCCGAGCAGTGCGGCTTCGCGGCGCTGCTCCAGCGCCTCGACGAGCTGGCCAACGACGACCGCCGCGAACGGGAGCGCGGCAATCGCTCTGGTATCATGCGACCGTGAAGTGTTCCAGGGCGCGAGTCCTGATGCTGAGCAGTCTGCTGGCGCTTGCCGCGCCCGCCGCTGCCCAGGTCGCCACGCCAGACGCACACTTCGGTTTCCGCCTCGGAGCCGATCGCCGTCTCGCGACCGCCGACGACATCGCCCGCTACTTCACGCTCGTTGCGGCGCAATCCGATCGCGTGACGCTGATCGACCTCGGCCGCACCACCGAGGGGCACGCGATGCCCGCGGCCGTGGTCAGCTCGCCGGAGAACATCCGCAACCTCGACGCAGATCCGCGCCGCCAACCACCGCCTCTCGGATCCGCGCACGCTCGAGCCCGACGACGCTCGTCGCCTGGCCGCCACGCAGAAGGTGATCGTCGCCATCGGCGGCGGCATTCACGCCTCGGAGGTCGGCGCGACGCAGGCAGCCAGTGAGCTGCTGCATACGCTGGTGACGGCCGACCGACGCCCAGACGCTGTCGCGTGCTGCAGAACGTCGTGGTGGTGCTCATCCCGTCGCTGAATCCCGACGGCCATCGCCTGGTCACCGACTGGTACGAGAAGCACGAAGGGCACGCCGTGGGAAGGCGGGCCGATGCCGTGGCTCTACCAGAAGTACGCCGGCCACGACATCAATCGCGATGCGTTCATGATGAACCTCGCCGAGAACCGCAACCTCGCGCGGTTCCTCTACAGCGATTGGCACCCGCAGGTCTTCCTCACGATGCACCAGATGGAGGACAACGGCCCGCGCTTCTTCGTGCCGCCGAACACCGACCCGATCGACCCCAACTCCGACCCGCTCGATCTGGCGCTCCGCGGCGCTGCTCGGCAGCGCCATGGCGCTGCGAGATGCAAGCCGAAGGCAAGTCGGGTGTCGTGTCGAGTGCGAAGTACGACTACTACTGGCCGGGGTTCGAAGACTCGGCACCGATCGGTCACAACACTGTCTGCCTGCTGACCGAGGTCGCCAGCGTCGATGTCGCCACGCCGGTGAACGTGCCGGCGACCGAACTGCGCGCCGGCTTCAAGGGGCTCGCCGACTACCGTCCGCACATCAACTTCCCCGACCCGTGGCCCGGGGGCCGCTGGACGCTGCGCGACATCGTCGACTACGACCTGAGCGCCGTGCGCGGACTGCTCGTCGCCGCGTCGGCATATCGCGAACAGCTCGTGCGCAACTTCTACGACATGGGGCTGCGCGCCGTCCAGAAGGGACGCGAGGGCGGACCGTTCGCGTTCCTCATCCCTCCAGAGCAGCACGACCCGGTGACGGCCGCCAGGCTCGAGGAGCTGCTGCTCGCGGGCGCCATCGAGATCCACCGCGCCATGGAGCCGTTCCGCGCCGACGGCGAGCCGTATCCCGAGGGGACGGACATCATCTTCATGACGCAGCCGTACCGGGCGTACGTGAAGTCGCTGCTCGAGCGCCAGAGCTACCCGGCCCGTCGGATCGCGCCGAACGGTCCGCCGGAGCGCCCGTATGACGTTGCGGGCTGGTCGTTGCCGATCCAGATGGGCGTCACGGTACTCACCATCGAGCGTCGCTTCGAGCCGCCGTCGCTGACGCGCGTCACGGAGCCGCGCATGGCGCAGGGTTCGGTGTGGGGTGAACGCAAGCCCTCGCACTGGGTGATCGAGGGGCGCGGCAACGGTGCAGCGCTCGCCGTGAACCGGCTGGTGGCGGCCGGCGCCACCCCGTCGTGGACGACGAGCGGGCTCGACGCCTCGG
This sequence comes from uncultured Acidobacteriota bacterium, assembly GCA_963722395.1. Classification (GTDB taxonomy): domain Bacteria; phylum Acidobacteriota; class Vicinamibacteria; order Vicinamibacterales; family CAVVIG01; genus CAVVIG01. Next base: position 667,120 of record CAVRLS010000005.1, read on the forward strand.
GCTTCCACCACGACGCTGGGGCCATCGTCGTGCCCTACGTGCGCACCGCCGAAGCGGCGGTGGCCCTGGTCGCCGGCGAACTCGGCCTGCGGGTTGACGGCATGAAGGGCAGGCTACCGGCCGCCCTCCAGCCGATTGGCCGCGCCCGCGTCGCCCTCTACAAGCCGTGGACGGCCAGCATCGACGAAGGCTGGACGCGGTTCGTCCTCGAACAGTTTGAATTCAAATATGCCGGGCTGACGGACCAGCAGGTTCGCGCCGGCAACCTGCGCGCAGAATTCGACGCGATCATCCTGCCCAACGTGCCAGGTAACATGCTGGCGGCGGGCTACTCGGCGGACGTGATGCCGCCCGACTACGCCGGCGGCCTTGGCGACGCGGGCGTCGAGGCGCTGCGGCAGTTCGCCCGCTCGGGCGGCACGCTCATCTGCCTTGGCGCGTCGGGCGGACTCGCGATCGGCACCTTCGAACTGCCGGTGCGCGACCTCGCCCGCGAGAACGACGAGCGCCTCTTCGTTCCCGGCTCGATCGTTCGGCTGACGCTCGACCCGTCACGGACGCTGTCGTTCGGCATGCGGCCGGACACGGCCGCATTCTTCGCGTTCAGCTCGGTGTACGCCGCAGCCTCGCCGAGTGCGCGCGCCGAGGCACCACGCGATCCGTCGCCGGCGGCCGGCGTGACGACGGTGGCGCATTATGGCGAGCGCGACGTGCTGCTGAGCGGCTGGCTTGAAGGCGAATCGATCCTCGCCGGACGAGCGGCAATCCTCGAAGCGACGGTCGGCAGCGGACGCGTGGTGCTGTTCGGCTTCCCCGTGCAGCACCGCGGCCAGTCGCACGCCACCTTCCGGCTGCTGTTCAACGCGCTGTTCACGGCGCCGCAGGCGCCTGTGAAGAAATAGGCTCTCGGCTTCGGGCTCTCGGCTCTGGCACAGTCGTAGTGTCCGGCTTCAGCCGGACCTCCTCTGCTCGCTGCTCGCCGTAGAATCAACTCACCCATGACCAGCGACGCGTTCAAGGACATCGAGAAACTCGAGAAGGATCTCTGGGCGGCCGCAGACAACCTCCGCGCCACTCGAAACTCACCTCCAGCGATTACTTCATGCCCGTCCTGGGCGTGATCTTCCTGCGGCACGCCGCGAATCGCTTCGACGCGGCTCATCGACAGATTGAGGCGGACCAGGCGAGCGGCAAGATGCCGAAGCGCCGGCTTCTGCCAGCCGACTACATCAAGCGGCGCGCGCTGTTCCTGCCTGAGACGGCGCGGTTCGACTGGATTATGCAGCGTGCCGGCCTGACACGTTCACCCAGCTGCTGGACCTCGCCAACAGCCTGAATCAGGAGGAGCGCCGCGCGGCCGAGGAAGGGCTGAGCGAGAGCGAGTTGGCACTCTTCGACCTCCTGTTCAGGGACCAGATCACGAAGAAGGACCGCGAGCGCTTCAAACAAGCAAGCAAGTCCCTCATCGAGTCTCTGCGGACCCTGCTGGCTCCGATGCCCGCATGGGTGCAGAATCCGTCGACGCAAGCGGAGGTGAAGGTCTTCATCCTCGACAAGCTGTACGAGACGCTGCCTCGACCGCCCTTTACGGACGACGAGACCGAGGCGCTGGCCGAAAGGATGTACGCGCACGTCTGGCAACAGATCGTGAGCGGAGACGGACTCGCGGCGTAGCCGACAGCCGCCTCAGGCTACGGCGGTCCGCCGATGCACCGAAGGCGGAAAAATCGGCAGCTACACCCGTCACTGGCCCATCGCCTGAAGCCTGAAGCCCGCCTTCTGGCCCGCCCCTTGCCCCTGCCTCACGTTGCCCGGAGCCGCACAGCGAAACGCTCGGCATTCTTCGAATGTCGGCATCGGGTGCGCAGATTCCGCACGCAACGAGGCCTGGTCGTGATGGAGATTCCGCAGCACAAGATAGGCGACCGCGTGCGCGTCCGCCGGCGGACGTGGACGGTGCAGCAGGTGGACAGCTACCCGGGCTGCCGTGTCTACACCCTCGGGCGCATCGCGCCTTCTGGCGCGGCCACGTGCCGTGTCCTGCAACCGTTCGACGATGTGGAGCCTCTCGACGCGACCCGTCGAACACACCGCGTCCCGCTGCGCACGTGGCGGCATGCCTGTCGGGCGCTACTGCTGCAGGACGGCGGCGCGGCCTCGCTTCGAACCGCAGCTTCGGCCCGCATCGAGTTGCTGCCGTATCAACTGGAGCCGACGCTCGCCTTGCTGCAGGGGAACGGCGCGCGGCTGCTCCTCGCCGACGAAGTCGGGCTCGGCAAGACTGTGCAGGCCATGCTGGGGATGGCCGAACTGCTCGCACGAGGTGTCGTCTCGCGCATCCTGGTGCTCTGTCCTGCCGGACTCCGCGAACAGTGGGCAGACGAGTGCGCAACCCGCTTCGGCCTGTCGCTAGCCATCCTCGATCACGCTGGCGTGCGTCGCGTCGGCATGCGGCACCCGCCGGGAGTGAACCCGTGGCGGCTCGAGCCGCTGGCCGTGTCTTCCATCGATTACGTGAAGCGTCCGGAAGTGCTGCCCGCGGTCGCTCAAGCGCACTGGGACATGGTGGTCGTCGACGAAGCGCACGGGACCTGCGGCGATTCGGATCGTCGCCATGCCGTGTCGCAGCTCTGCGCGCGCGCGCCCTGGGTGCTGCTGCTCACCGCCACGCCGCACAACGGCGACGACGCGGCGTTCGCGTCGCTGTGCGGATTCGGCCGGCACGACGATGGGCTGGTGGTGTTCCGGAGGTCGCGTCTCGAGACCGGGCGCGATGCTGGTCGCCGTGTCCAGACGTTGCGGGTGCACCAGACGGCACCCGAGCGGCGCATGCATGTGGCGCTGGCCGCGCTCACGAGCGCGGTGCGCCGGGAGTCGACGCCGGTGAGCCGCCACGCCTGGCTGCTGCTCACCCTGCTCCACAAGCGGGCGCTGTCTAGCCCGTTCGCACTCGCGGCGTCCATCGAGCGCCGGCTGCAGCTGATGGACACGCCGCCGGACTTCGCAGGTCTGCAACTGCGTCTGCCGCTCGACGACCAGACGGGTGAGCTCGACGACACCGACACGGCGCCGATGTGGAGCGTTCCGGCACTCGACGATGTCAGCCGCGAACGTCAGCTGCTCGAGCAGGTGCTCGGAGCCGCGCGAGATGCAACTGGCACCGAGGGCAAGCTGCATCGCCTGCGTCGTCTGCTTTGCCGGCTGCGCGAGCCGGTCATCGTCTTCACCGAGTATCGCGACACGCTGATGCACCTGCGCACGCAGGTGGCGCCGCAGGCCTCGGTGGTGCACGGCGGCATGACGCGCGAACAGCGGCGCGCCGCCCTCGCGGCGTTTCCCACGGCTGGCGTCCTGCTGGCCACCGATGCCGCCGGCGAAGGGCTGAACCTGCAGGCGCACTGTCGCCTGGTCGTCAACCTCGAGCTGCCCTGGAACCCGATGCGGCTCGAACAGCGGATCGGGCGGGTCGACCGCATTGGCCAGCGCGCGCGCGTGCATGTCGTGCACCTGGTGGCTGAGGGCACGGGTGAGACGCGTCTGCTCGAGCGCCTGGCCGTGCGCGTGCAACAGGCGCGCGCCCGCGTCGGCGCACCCGACCCGTTGGGCAGCCGGCCGGAGTGGACGGAGGCGGCCTCGGCCGCGCTCGTTGTGCTGGGTCGGGACACTCCCAGCCTAGTTCCGCCAGGTGCAACCACTCAGCCCGCCATGCCGGTGACGCGGCTCATCGAGGAAGCCACGGCGGAAGCAACGCGCGTCCAGTTGATGCGGCGGATCTCGCAGGTCCAGTCCCGCTCTGCGCCACGCCCCGAGGCTCGCGGCATACTGTTCAGTCGCGCGCGCGCGCCACACACCCGTGCCGCGCTGGCCGGCCGCTCGCTCGCCCTGTTCCGCTCGACGATCACCGACGGCGTCGGACGCACGGTCGCCACGCACGTGTGCGCGGTGCTTCGTCCACCCGGCACGCCGCTCGACGCGGCGGCGCGTGCCGCCACACAGCATGGCGAATACGCCGCGTGGTCGAGCACGGTGCGAGCCACTCACGCGCGCTTCACCGCAGTCTGTGTCGATCGCGCGCGGCGCATCGCGACCCTGTTCGACCCGACGCGTGGTGAGCGACAGCCCGGGCTGTTCGACCGTCGCGACGAGCGCCAGCAGCGCGACACGGCTGAGACGCAACTGGCCGCACGGGCACTGGCCGACGAACGCGTCACGCGTACGGAGGCGTCGCTCACGCTGGGTGACGTCACGAGCGAGCTGGTGCTGCTGCTCGCGCCCGTACCCGGCGAGGAGAACCGATGATTCCGGGTTTTGGCGGCCACCTGCTGCCGGAGGACTTTGTCGAAGAGCGCCTGCGGTCCGCGCAGGCGCGCACTGCAGGCAGCGAGCTTCAGCGCGTCATGAGGACCTGGTGTGCAGCCTCGGCATCGCTCGGCCCGGCCACCGGACTGCGCGCGCTGGTCGATGCGGCAGCGCTGCCGCTGCTCGAGCATCTGGGGTTCACAGCAACCGGCATGGCGACGCTGCACCGCGAGCATGCGACGGTGCCGTGCGCCGCTGGCCAGTGGCCGGTGGTGTTGATGGCCTGTCCCTGGGGAACGGCACTGGACCGGCACTGGCGGGCGGCTGTTGTCGACGCGCAGCGCGCCGGCGCCCGCTGGTGCCTGCTCTTCAACGGCACCCATCTCCGGCTGGTGTCCGCGTCGCGGGTCTACTCGAAGCGACACGCCGAGATGCACCTCGAGGAGGCGGCCGACGACCCCCGCGCCGCGGCTGCGCTCGCGGCACTCTTCACGGCATCCTGGTTCGACGGCGAACGCGACCCGCTCAGCGTCCTGCTGGCCGAGGCGGAACAGCATGCCGCTGGCGTCTGCCGGTCACTGCGGGTCGGCGTGCTCGACGCGTCAACGCATGTTCTGCGAGCGCTCCTGACGACGGAGCGGAGCCGGCCAGTGGCCGACGTCTTCGAACAGTCGCTCACAATCGTCTACCGGCTGCTCTTCCTCTTCTTCGCCGAGGCGCGCGGCCTCGTGCCCCTGTGGCATCCGCTGTATCGCGACAGCTACAGCGTGCAGTCGCTGCGAGAGGCAGCGCTGATGTCGGACGGCGTCGGCCTGTGGGATGGCCTGCGGGCGGTCACGCGGCTGGCACACGCAGGCTGCCACGCCGGCGGACTCGAGGTCGCCGCCTTCAACGGCCGGCTGTTCTCGCCGGCGCGGACGCCCCTCGCAGAGAAGCGCAACCTCGATGACGGCGCGGCGCGACAGGCGATCATCGCTGTCTCGACACGGCCCGGTGCCGATGCCCAGGCTCGCGAACGCATCTCCTATCGCGACCTCGGCGTGGAGCAGCTCGGGGCCGTGTACGAGACGCTGCTCGACTACGAGCCGCAGGTCGAACCTGCGCCGCGTGGACGCGCGCTGAAGGTGTCGCTCCGGCCTGGCTCGGGCGTGCGCAAGGCCACCGGCACGTTCTACACGCCGCAATCGCTCGTCGACCACCTGCTGCGCGATACCCTGGCACCGCTCGTCCGCGAGGCAACGCCAGAACAGATTCTCTCCCGCTCGGTGCTCGACCCGTCGATGGGCAGCGGCGCCTTTCTGGTGGGGGCCTGTCGCTATCTCGCGTCGGCCTATGAAACAGCCCTCGTCGAATGCGGTCGCTGTCATCCGGGCGATATCGGTCCACCGGAGCGTGCGGCCATCCGCCGCCTGGTGGCCGAGCGTTGCCTCTACGGCGTGGACATCAACCCCACAGCGGTCCAGCTCACCCGGCTGTCGCTCTGGCTTGCCACGCTCGCCGCCGGTCGTCCACTCACCTTCCTCGATCATCGCCTGCGGGTCGGCGACAGCCTCTCGGGCACCTGGCTGTCACTCGTGCGCTCGGCTCCCACTCCCCGGCGAGCCTCCGCCGGCCTGCCACTGTTCGGGGACGAGCTGCCCGGGGAAGCGCTCCGGGGCGTGCTGCCGATCCGGTTCAGCCTGTCGTCAGAGCCGAACGACACCGCCGCGCAGGTGCGCGCCAAGGAGCGTGCGCTCGAGCGTCTCGCCGCGCCGGGGTCGGCGCTCTTCACCTGGAACCGCGTGGCCGACGCCTGGTGCGCGGCGTGGCTCGCCTCGCCGCCGGTCCCGGCCCGTGCCTTTGGCGATCTGTCCGATGCGCTCATCACGGGTCGATCGCAGCTTGCCGGCTCGACGCTCTCCGAGCTGGTGGCACGCGTCGACGCGCTGCGCGACACCCGCCGGCTGTTTCACTGGGAGCTCGAGTTCCCCGAGGTCTTCTTCGACGAGTCGGGCGCCAGGAAGATCACCCCCGGCTTCGATGCCATTGTCGGCAATCCGCCGTGGGACATGGTACGGGCGGACGGCGACGGCGATCGTGCTGCTGCCAGGGCCGACGCCTCAACTCTGGTGCGCTTCGCCCGCGACTCCGGCGTCTACGAGGCACGTGCGGATGGGCATGCCAATCGATACCAGCTGTTTGTCGAACGGGCCCTGGCGCTGACCAAGCCGGGCGGACGCATCGGCCTCGTGTTGCCCTCGGGCATCGTTGCCGATGCGGGAAGTGCGCCGCTGCGACGGTTGCTCTTCGCTCGAGCCCGCGTTGAACGCATCGTCGGGTTCGACAACCGGCGCGGCACCTTTCCGATCCACCGCAGCGTGCGGTTCGTGCTGCTCTCGGCCACGGCCGGCGCGCCGACCGGGGAAATCGCGTGCCGCTTCGGCGAGCAGGATCCTGTCGCGCTGAGCAGCATGACCTCGGACAGTGGGCGAATCGACCCGGCGTGGTTCACCACTCGCGTGACGCCGGCCCTGCTCCGGCGCGTGTCGGGTGACGATCTCTCCATTCCGGACCTCCGCTCGCCGCTCGACCTGACAATTGTCGAGCGGGCGGTGTCACTGTTTCCGCCGCTCGGTTCGAGTGCGGGCTGGAACGCGCGCTTCGGCCGGGAGTTGAACGCCACGGAAGACCGGCGCTGGATGCGCGCCGATGGCTTCGGCGCACCGGTCTTCGAGGGGAAACGCATCGAGCCGTTCCGGATCCTGCCGAGCCCGCCCGCGTGGCACATCGATCCCGAGCATGCCGAGCGTCTGCTTGGCGCCCGCTGGCGACGCACGCGGCTCGCCTACCGCGACGTGGCGAGTGCCACGAACCGGGTCACGCTCATTGCCGCGCTGCTGCCGGCGCGATCGGTGTCGACGCACACGCTGTTCTGCCTGAAGACCGAGCTGCCGCGCCGCTCGCAGCGGGTGCATCTGCGCCCTCTTCAACAGCCTCGTGGTGAACTTCCTCGTGCGTCTCCGGGTGATCACCCACGTCACGACATCTATCGTCGAGCGCCTGCCGATTCCGCTCGAACACGATCTCGGACCGGACGCCGACAGGCTCGACGCTGTCGCTGACGCACTGGCGCGAAAGCCGGACCTCGGGCTCGTCGCCTGGCTGAACGCGGCGGTGGCGCGCGCCTATCAGCTCACCGGCGAGGAGTTCGCGCACGTGCTCGCCAGCTTTCCGCTCATCGACACAACGGAACGCGAGGGCATGCGGCGCGCGTTCGAGCAGCCGGACGAGCCGGCGTTCTGAACACCGCAGCTGCCGCGCTCAGGGCTTCGAATGGAAGACGAGGGCGGCCACGATGCCAGCGACCAGTTCGAGCAGCACCAGGCCGGTGAGCGCGAAGAAGGTCCAGTCGCGCTGGCGGCCGTACTCGACCACCGACACGGCCACGCGTGTCACCGGCGTCGCCATCAGCATCACGAGCCCCGCAGACATCAGCCATCCGGCGAGCGCGGACCAGCGCGGGTGCCGTCAGGCTCAGCAGCCAGCCCCACAGCGAGGCAGCTGCTGCTGGCGTACACGCCGACCCGCAGGATGGTGCCCAGTCGCTCCTCGAGCGAGAGGTCGGTCGACTGCGTCGCCGCGCGCCGCGCTGCCGTGGCGGCGTCGTTTGGACGGTCCACGCTCATTGCATGCTCCGGTACAACATCAGCACCGACACGACGAACAGCACCGCCGCCAGCAGCACCTTCAGCGACTTCGCGGAGGCGTTCGCGCGCCACACGCATGCCGGCGGTCGACCCTGCCTGCACGCCTAGCACCGCCGCGGCAGCCAGGGCCGGCGTGAGCTGGCCGTTACCGTAGTAGATGATGGCGCCCGCCGCCGCCGTCACGCCGATCATGAAGGCGCTCGTCGCGGCTGCGGCGCGCAGCGGCACGCCGCACCAGGCGTTCAGCACTGGCACCTTGATGACGCCGCCGCCGATGCCGAGCAGCGACGACACGTTGCCCGCCACGAACGATGCCGCCAACGCCAGCGGCAGGCGCCTGACGCGGTAGCTGACCACCCCGTCGCTCTCGCTCTCGACGTAGCGGCCGCCGAGCGCGCCGGTGTCGAGTCCGTCGCCCACGACGATGTTGCGCTTGTTGAGTCGAGACAGTGTGGTTGCGCCGACAATGGCCGTCACGCCCGCGAAGACCTGTTCCAGCGTGTGCTGATTCATGTACTGCGCGGTGATGCCGCCGAGCAGACTGCCGGCCGCTGTCGCCACCTCGAGCACCATGCCAAGCCGGTAGTTGATGAGATGTGAGCCGGTGCGGCCCGCCGAGACAATGCTCGATGTGCCGATGACCGTCGTGAGGCTGATGGCCGCAGCCACCCCGATGGGCATGCCCAGACCGATGGTGAGGAACGGCACGAGGAAGATGCCGCCGCCAATGCCGAGGGTCGCGCCGAGTCCACCGGCAACCGTGCCGGCGGCGAGGACAATGAACACCAGGAAGGGGGTGACGGCCGGCATGCGCGCTGCAGCAACGATAGCGCACCGAAGCGGGTCGCCACCGCGGGCCTTTGGTAGGCTTGGGGCATGAGTGCCCCGAGCTTCACGCCGAAGTCGATCGTCGTTCCTCCGCTCGCTCGCGCGCAACAACGATCGCGAGTGGTTTCGCGAACGCAAGGACCAGTACGACCAGCACCTGAAGACGCCGATGGTGGCGGTCATCGAACAGCTGGCGACGGACTTCCGTGAGTTCGCGCCAGAACTTGTGGCGACTCCGAAGTGCATCTATCGCATCTATCGCGACACGCGCTTTTCGGACGACAAGACACCACTCAAGACGCAACATCGCCGCCAGCTTCCCGTGGCGCGGCCTCGCCCGCCATCAGGGAGCTGGCCTCTACGTCGAGGTGGCGCCGCGGTGGGTCTGGGTTGGAGGCGGCATGTGCGCACCGGACACGTCGCACCTGGCCCGGGTGCGGGAGCACATCGCCGCAAATCACACTCGGCTTCGCGCCATTGTCGAGTCGCCCGGCTTCCGCAAGACCGTCGGTGCCCTCGACGGCCAGAAGCTGCAGCGGGTGCCACGGGGCTTCACGGCGGAGCACCCGGCGGCCGAGTTACCTGCGCCACAAGCAGTTCCTGGCCGCGAAGGAGTTCCCTGCGACGTTCGCGCACGACCCGAGGTTCTATGCCGGCCTGCTCGGCGTGTTCCGGCAGGTGGCTCCGCTGGTCCGGTTTCTCAACGAGCCGCTGACGTAGCGCGTGACGCGGCTACACCCGACGGCGTTAGACTCCTCCTATGCCTGCCTCCTTCAATGGCCGCGCTCGCGTGTCGACGCCCGTCAACGAACCGATCCGCGGCTACGCACCGGGCTCCGCGGAGCGGGCGTCCCTGAAGATCCGCGCTCGCTGACATGGCGTCCACGCAGGTCGACATCCCCATCGTGATCGGCGGCAGGACATCCGGACCGGCGACACCGCGCCGGTGGTGATGCCGCACGCGCATCAGCACGTGCTTGGCACCTATCCACCGAGCGACACCCAGCACATGCGCAGCAGGCGATCGACGCCGCCCTGGCCGCGCACGCCGAGTGGTCGGGCTGGGCCGTTCGAAGACCGGGCGGCGGTGCTGTTGAAGGCGGCCGAACTGCTCACCACCTCGTGGCGCGACGTCATCAACGCGTCCACCATGCTGGGCCAGAGCAAGACCGTCTTCCAGGCCGAGATCGACTCGGCGTGCGAGATCATCGACTTCTGGCGCTTCAACGTGCATTTCGCTGAGGAACTGCTCGCCGAGCAGCCCCTCAGCGACCACACGATGTGGAATCGGCTCGAGTACCGCGGCCTCGAAGGGTTCGTCTACGCCGTGACGCCGTTCAACTTCACGTCGATTGCCGCGAACCTGCCGACCGCGCCGGCGCTGATGGGCAACACGGTGGTGTGGAAGCCCGCATCCGCCGCCATGCTGTCGGCCCACTACCTGATGAAGCTGTTCGAGGCGGCCGGCATGCCGCCCGGGGTCATCAACCTGGTGCCCGGCGATCCGGCGGCAATCTCGAACGTGGCGCTGTCGCACCACGACCTGGCCGGTGTGCACTTCACTGGTAGCACCGAGGTCTTCAACAACATGTGGAAGACGATCGGTTCGTCGATGGCCTCGTACCGTTCCTATCCACGGATCGTCGGCGAAACCGGCGGCAAGGATTTCGTGCTGGCGCACGCGTCGGCCGATCCGGCGGCGCTGGCCACGGCGGTGGTGCGCGGCGGCTTCGAGTTCCAGGGTCAGAAGTGTTCGGCGGTGAGCCGCATCTACGTGCCACGTTCCATCTGGCCCGACGTGCGCGATCGCATCGTCGCGATGATGGACGACATCAAGATGGGCGACATCCGCGATTTCCGCAACTTCATGGGCGCGGTGATCGATGCGCGCGCTTTCGACCGCATCACCGGACATATCGCGGAGGCGAAGACCACCGCGCGACTCGTCGCCGGCGGCGAGTCGGACAAGCGGACCGGCTACTTCGTCAGGCCGACGCTCATCGAGACCGACAACCCCGGGCTGCGGCAGCTGTGCGAGGAGATCTTCGGGCCGGTGGTGACGGCGTACGTGTACGACGACAGCCAGTGGACCGAGACGCTGGCACTGGTGAATGCCACGTCGCCCTACGCACTGACCGGCGCGATCTTCGCGCAGGATCGCCGCGCCGTCGTCGAGGCATCGGCGGCGCTGCGGTACGCGGCCGGCAACTTCTACATCAACGACAAGCCGACGGGCGCGGTGGTGGGTCAGCAGCCGTTCGGCGGCGCGCGTGCGTCCGGCACGAACGACAAGGCCGGTTCGAAGCTGAACCTGGTGCGCTGGGTCAGCGCGCGCACGGTCAAGGAGAACTTCAACCCGCCGCGCACCTACACCTACCCGTTCATGGGCGACGAGTAGCGGCGGCGGACCGCTGCAGCCGCATCGCCAGCCTTGCGTCCCGTCGCAGGACCGCATCGCCGGTTGGTGGCGCGCTCACCCTGGCAGCCGGCCTCGCGGCAACGCTCGGCGCGCAGGAGCGGCCGGCCGCCGATCTGCGGCGGCATGACCTGAGTCTCGTCCGCTACCAGTACGTGCTGAAGACGCGGGCGATGACGCCGGCCGCGCGCGAGCGCGCCCTCGCCCTGCTCGACGATGCGGAGGCGCGGGCGGCGACGCTGTCGAAGCCGGCGCTGCACATGCGGCTGCTCGAAGTGGTGGCCCTCGCCGACAACGGTCACGACACGCTGACGTTCGGCTCCGATGCGGCGCGCCCCGATCTGCGGATGCCGTACCGCGTCGGCTGGTTCGCAGATGGCCTCGTCATCCTGCGCGCTGCCGGCGCCGCCGCCGACCTAGCAGGCGCTCGCGTCGAAGCCATCGACGGCCTGGCGCCACCCGACCTGTATCAGCGGCTGGCACCGCTGGCCGGCGGCGTCGAGTCGCAGCGCAAGCTCTCGCTCGGGCTTGTCCTCGAGTCGCCGCAACTGCTCTTTGCAGCAAAGGTGGCACGGCAGGCCGATCGACTGACACTGCGTGTGCGCATGCCCGACGGTGCAATCGTCGAACGAACTGTGCAGGCGATGGCCGGGCGCGACGTGCCGCGCGGATTCGGCGTCGAGCGCCTCCTCGCGCCAGATCCGGTGTCGGCCTCGGAGAGCGCGTGGCGGCCGGCACTGCATCCGGACGCGGCGCCGCTCGCGTACCGCAACGGCAACGACGCGTTCCGCCTCGAGTCGCTGCTCGGCGGCTCGGTGATCTACGTGCAGTTCCGCATCAATGCCAGCGCGCCCGGCGAGGACATCGACGCGTTCCAGCAACGCGTGCTCGCCGCCCTGCAGTTGCAGACGCCAACGGACGTCATCCTCGATCTGCGCTTCGACACCGCCGGCGACCTGCAGAGCACGCTGCCGTTCATGCGCAGCCTGCCGGAGCGCGTGCCCGGAAAAGTGTACGTGCTCGTGAGCCACTACACGTTCGCCGCTGGCATCGTGTCCGCCGCTGCCGTGAAGAAGGCCGGCGGCGAGAAGGTGGTGCTGGTGGGTGAGTCGCCAGGCGACCGGCTGCGCTTCTGGTCCGAGGGCGGCAACACCTGTCTGCCAGGCTCGGGGTTCTGCCTGCACTACACCGACGGCCTGTTCGACCTGGCGCAGGGCTGCGAGGGGACACCCGGCTGCTACGGCGACCAGTTCGATGTCGAAGTTGGACGGCTCGAACCGGAGATGGCCGCACCGCTGACAGCCGCCGACTACCTCGCGGGACGCGACAGCGCCATCGAAGCGGTGCTGGCGAACCTGCACTGAGCCGGCGGCGCCGCTACGGGGCGACTTTCGTTTCGAGCTTCGTCCGGATTGCGGCGAAGAACGCGTCGGCCACCCTGGCGTAGCCGGCGGCCGTGAGGTGCAGGCCATCGAAGTCGACGTACGGATCGGCTGTGCCGCCGAGCGCCTGCCATGTGTCCACGAGCACGGCGCCTTCCTGCGGCACGACCGTGCGCAGACGGTCGTTGACCGGCTGCACCCACTCTGGACGCGGCGCCTTCCCGCCTGGACGTTGCGGAGTGATGGTACCGACGAACACCGTGCGCCCCTGCCGTGCCGTCCTGATCATCGCGACCATGGCGTCTGCGATGGTGTTGACCGCGTTGGCCCGCGTCCCGTTCCGGAGCGCACTCAGGTCATTCGCGCCCTCCATGAGCAGCACCACATCGTAGTTGCCGGTGCTGAGTCCGGTCGGCAGCCGGACGACACCCTCGACCGCCTCCTCGCCGCCCCAGCCGCAGTTCCTCGCCGACACAGCTTGCGTCGGGTAGGACGACACAAACAAGCTGTTGAGCACGCTCGGGTACGACGTCGGCGTCCCGAACGGGCAGCCGACGCCTGACAGATCGAACTCACCCAGGAGCGAGCCCGGTTTCCCTTCCGTGATGCTGTCGCCGAACGCCAGCACCGCCGACGCGTTCAACTTCAGTGCGGGCTGCACCATGACCGGCAACGCGCAACTGACGGCCCGGCTCTGTGCGTCTGTCGCCGTGCAGGTGACCGTGCTGGTACCGAGAGGGAATGAGGCGCCGATGTCCGGTGTGCAGGTGGTCGTCACCGGCAACGCGCCGCCTGTCGTCGACGGCTTGGGGTAGAACACCGCGACCGCCTTGTTGTCGGCCGAGACCACGCTCTGCGGGGCCGGGCAGGTGATGATCGGCGCAGCAGGCGGCACCGGCGTGGGCTTCGTTGGCGACGAGCAGGACACGGACAACAACAGTGCAGGACTGAGCATGCAGAGTGCTGCGCAGGCTCTGTTGTAGCCGCGCACCTTCGGGTGCGCCGTGTTGGGCCGATCTGACGTTCGACCGCTACGTCGTGACGCGACAGTGTCTAGGTCCACAGCAGCGCCACCAGCTTGACGCTGACGTTCGTACGCTTCGGCTTCACTTCGAAACGCTCGAAGGTTTCCGTCGCCGGATCGCCAGCGGCTTCGAGGGTGGCCATCTCGAGCTTCAGCTCGTCCTCCAGCTCCTGCTGCTGCTGCTCGAGCACCTGCACTTCCTTCTGCGCGCCGGCGATATCGCCGGACTCCTTCATCGTCCGGCTCATGCCGCGCGCCGCGGTGGTGGCGCGACCGAGCGTGCTGGCGGTGATCGCCTTGCGCCCCATCAGCGCTCCCATCAGCGTCGCGCCCATCGAAATCATCGTCTGAAGTTTCTGGCCCGACGCCTGTTCGGTTTCGCGCTGGACTTTGGCGAGCGCGCGACGCTTTTTCTCTCCGAGCGACGCCTGCCGCGGCGCGTACTTGCGGCGCAGCGTGTCGAGCTTGCGGTCACGTTCTTCGCGCGACACCTGCTGCAGCCGCGCACGGAAGTCGCGTTCGCTCTCATCGGGGCGCGACGTCTCGCCGGTCGACGGACTGCGCAGCACCTCGAGCACCTCTTTGGTGGTGAGGGTCGTGACGAACTGCTTCGACCAGGTGTCGTAGTTCTTCGCTTTCAGGGCCGGCGCGGGCACTGCAGCGAAAGTGGCCTCCTCTGGCGCGTCGCGCTCGAGCAGTTCGGGCGCCATGTCGAGTGCCTCGGCAGCCTCCCAATCGGCCGCAACCGCCCCGTCGCTGATCGGGGTCGTCCAGGCGACGAGCCGCGTCGCGTCGAGCTTCAGCTTCGGGTCGAGGAACCGCACGTTCGCCGCCGCATAGACGACGGGTGTCAACGGTACGGGGCCGCCCGGTGCGTCGGGCGAAAAAAACTGCGGCACATCCGGCGGCACGACGGGGCGGGTCGTGGCGGCAGCGGCAAGCCGGCAGCCGCAGCGACGGGTTTTGGCGCACCGGGGGCAGGAGCGTTCTCGGTTGAGGCGACCGCGGCAGGACCGCCGGCGGCGGCCACGGCCTGTGCGCGTTGTCCGGCGGAGAGCCGCTTGATCTCGTCGCGCCCGAGCGGACCGCGCAGGTACGACAGCGCCCATCGCGACTGGAACAGTGTGAGGCCGTCGTCGTGCACGTTGCGCATCAGGAAGACGCGGCTGGTGAGGCTCGACAGCAGGCGGTCGAGTTCGTCGCGATCGAAGCCGGCCTGTCGCTGGCGCCCTCGAGGCCGTCGATGCAGCGCGCGCCTTGTCGCGCTCGGTCTGCAGGCGACCGAGCCACCAGGTGCCGATGTTCGACAGCCCTTTGTAGTCGAGATCGACAGGATTCTGCGTGGCGAGCACGACGCCGACGCCGGCCGCACGGCCCTGCTTCAGCAGCGTCAGCAGTGGCCTCTTCGATGGCGGATTGGCGGTCGGCGGGAAGTAGCCGAAGATCTCGTCCATGTAGACCAGCGCGCGCAGGCTGGTGGTGCCGCCCTGCGTGCGCATCCAGCCGGCGACGGCGTTCAGCAGCAGCGAGACGAAGAACATGCGCTGCGTGTCGTCGAGGTGCGCGATCGAGAAGATGGAGACGCGCGGCTTGCCGTGACGTCGTGCGCAGGAACGCGGCGACGTCCAGCGGCTCGCCCTGCGTCCACACCTCGAAGCCGGGCGACGCGATGCAGGGCGTTGATGGTCATCGCCAGCGCGAAGCGGTCCTTCGCCGGGTAGAACGCTCTCGAGGTCGATGACGCCGATGCGGGTCATCGGCGGCTGCTGGATGCGCTGGATCAGCATCGCGAGGTCGGGGCTGTCGCCTGCCTGCCACGCGGAGAGCAGAATCGTCGTGAGCAGGATGTGCTCGCGGCTCTTCAGCGGTTCCCCTTCGACGCCCGCCAGCGCCAGCAGGCTCGACACGGTCGTCTGCGCGCGTTCACGCACGAGCTCGGGGTCGTCCACCAATGGTTTCTGGAACGACGTGAGCACTGATACTGGCAGTGCCGGCCGTGCTGCCTGGCGTGTAGATGGTGAACTCGGCCGCGTCGCGCAGACGCTGGATGCGCGCGCCGTCCTGGCCCCACTCGGCCAGCCCCTTCTTCCAGCGCTCGGCCTGCTCTGCCGCAAAGGTCGGCACGTCCTTTCCAGCCCGGCGCGCATCGTCTTCGTTCACCCACGGCTGAAAGTCCTCCGCGCGCAGGCCGGGAAACGTGAGGGCGAGGTTGGTCAGGTCGCCCTTCGGGTCGATGACGATGACCGGGACCGAGTCGATCGCGGCTTCTTCGATGACCGCAATGCCGAGCCCGGTCTTGCCGCTGCCCGTCATGCCGACGCAGAGGGCGTGCGTCACCAGGTCCTTCGAGTCGTAGAGGACGAGGTCGTCGGTCGGCTCCTTCGTATCCGCGTCACAGCGACGTCCGAGGTAGAACACGCCGAGCTTTTCGAAGTCGTTGGTCATTGGTCGTTCGTCGTTGGTCGAAGGCGCCATGGGCCGAATTCTATCCGTGTTACCTGACGCGGCCCAGCCGGTCTAAGCGGTAACAGAGATGAAAGTCATGAAACACACCTTCCTGACGCTGGCTGTCTGTTCCGTACTCGGCGCGTTCGTCGGTGCGGGCACGCCGCCAGCACCGCCGGCGACCGACGTCCGCACGGCGCTGCATGTGCTGAACCGCATCACCTGGGGCCCTCGGCCCGGCGACGTCGAACGTGTCCAGCGCCTTGGCGTGGAACGCTTCATCGACCAGCAGCTCCATCCGGACACCATCGACGACGGAGCCGTGGAGCGGCGGCTCGATCGGTTCGAGACCTTGCAGCTGTCGTCGCGGGCTATCGCCGAGCAGTTCGCTATTCCGGCACTTCAGGCGCGCCGTGCCCGTCAGGCGGCAGGTGCCGACACCGTGCCGGATGCGGGCGCTGTGCCGCCCGCCGCGAATGCTGCCGGGCGGGTGCATACCAACCTGCCGCTGCTCGAGCTGGCCGACGCGAAGCTCGTACGAGCGGTCTACAGCGAACGGCAGCTGAATGAACTGCTGGCCGACTTCTGGTTCAATCACTTCAACGTCGACGCGAGGAAGGGCACGACGAGGTTCCTGCTCACCGAATACGAGCGCGACGCCATTCGCCCGCACGTGCTCGGACACTTCCGCGATCTGCTCGAAGCCACGGCGAAGAGCCCCGCCATGCTCTTCTATCTCGACAACTGGATGAGTGCCGACCCGAACGGGCCGCACCTCGATCGGATGCGACCGACGGCGCGGCGTCTGCTCGAGCGACGGCAGGCGCAGACGGGAGCGGCGGGCCGGGCCGGCGAGGCGGGCACTCCTCCGGCGCCGCGGCGGCCGACCGGATTGAACGAGAACTACGGGCGAGAACTGCTGGAACTGCACACGCTCGGCGTCGACGGCGGCTACACGCAGAACGATGTCACCGAGGTGGCGCGTGCCTTCACCGGCTGGAGCATCGAGCGGCCACGCGAGGGTCGCGGCTTCCGCTTCGCGGCACCGCTGCATGACAACCGCGAGAAGGTGGTGCTCGGCCAGCGCATCCCGGCGGGGGGAGGTATCCGCGACGGCGAACAGGTGCTCGACATCCTCGCGAGGCATTCCTCGACTGCCAGCTTCATCTCGACGAAGCTGGCGCGTCGGTTCGTCAGCGACACGCCGCCGGCGGCACTCGTCGACCGCATGGCGGCCACGTTCACGAAGACCGATGGCGACCTGCGAGCGGTGATGACGGCACTGCTGACGTCACCCGAGTTCCTCTCACCAACCGAGGACGCGTCGAAGGTGAAGTCACCGCTCGAGTTCGTCGTCTCGGCCCTCCGCGCCACCGGCGCCGACATTCGTAACGGAGCGCCGCTGGTGCGCAGCCTCGAACAGCTCGGCATGCCGCTCTACCAGTGCCAGCCTCCAACCGGCTACGCCGATACCGCCGAAGCGTGGATGAACACGGGCGCACTGGTGCAACGCATGAACCTGGCGATGTCGCTGGCCTCAGGCGAGGTGCGAGGCGTGCGCCTCATGCCGATGCCGAAGGGGGACACGCTGCTGCCCGGCCGCATGGCAGACGCCACGCGCGCCACGATTGCGAAGGCGCAGTCCGAGCCGCAGGCGATCGCGCTGGCGCTCGGCTCGCCGGAGTTCCAGCGGCGTTAGCGGGGTGACCGCACGGGCAGAGGAACACATGAGGAACATGGTGAGTCGACGCGCATTTCTTCGGGACGGCGCATGCGCCCTCGTCAGCCTCGGCTTCGCGCCGTCTTTCCTGGCGCGCACCGTCGCGGCAACATCCGGCACACGACGGCAGAAGCGGCTCATCGCGATCTTCCAGCGTGGCGCTGTGGACGGTCTGAGCATGGTCGCACCGTACGGCGACGCCGACTACTACCGTGCACGACCAGGCCTCGCTGTCGCCGCACCGGGCAACGCGACCGACGCCACGCTCGACCTCGACGGTTTTTTCGGCTTCAACCCGCGGCTCGCGCCGCTGCTGCCGTTCTGGCAGCGCGGCGATCTTGCCGTTGTGCACGCGTGTGGATCGCCCGACGCAACGCGATCGCATTTCGACGCGCAGGACTACATGGAAGCCGCCACACCTGGCGTGAAGAGCACAGGCGACGGCTGGCTGAACCGCTACCTGCAGGCGCGAGCCGCCGCACCCGAGAGTCCATTCCGAGCCGTCGCGCTCACCGCGCAGATGCCGCGCATGCTGCAGGGGCGCGCACCGGTGCTCGCCATACAGCAGCTCTCGCAATTCGGGCTCCGCGCCGACGCCGCGAGCCACTCGTTCGAGGCCGAGTACGCCGCCGCAGCCGACCGCCTGTTGCACGGTACGGGAACGGACGCGTTCGATGCGATGAGGCGGCTCGAGGCCGCCGACCCGGCGCAGTATCGGCCCGAACACGGCGCCAAGTATCCGGCCACCGCTTTCGGCCGCGCACTTGGGCAGATTGCGCAACTGGTGAAGGCCGGCATCGGACTGGAAGTGGCCTTTGCCGACATCGGCGGCTGGGACACGCACGTCAACCAGGGAACGACGCAGGGGCAGCTGGCGTCGCGACTCACAGACTTTTCGGGCGCCATTGCCGCGCTCGTTACCGACCTCGGCGATCACATGGCCGACACCGTGGTGCTGACCATGTCCGAGTTCGGCCGTGCCGTGGCGGAGAACGGCAGCCGGGGCACCGACCACGGGCACGGCAACGCCATGCTGGTGATCGGCGGCGGCGTCCGCGGCCGGCGCGTCTATGGCCGCTGGCCCGGCCTGGCGCCGGAGCAGCGTTACGATCAACGCGATCTCGCCGTTACGACTGACTTCCGCGACGTCTTCGCCGAGGTTGTCACCCGGCACCTCGGCGTGAAGGACGCAGCCTCGGTCTTCCCCCGATTCGCGGTCAATCCGGCGCGGTTTCCGGGGATCTTCGCCTGACGATTCCGGACTGATCGGGTTCTCGAGGTTGGTGCTAAAGTGTCCAGCGATGGCTGACAAGGAAAAGCGCGTCGTCGGCGATGCCCTCGGCATGATCGAAACCCGCGGATTCGTCGGCATGGTCGAAGCTACCGACGCCATGCTGAAGACGGCGAATGTCGAGCTCGTGAGCTGGCAGAAGGTCGATGCCGGCCTGGTCACCGCCATCATCCGCGGCGATGTCGGCTCGGTGAAGGCCGCGACCGACGCGGGCGCCGCAGCGGCCCGCCGCGTCGGCGAACTGATCGGCGTGCATGTCATTCCCCGCCCAGCCGACGACGTCGCGAAGATCTTCCCGATTTCGTAGCCGCGTCGTCCTGGCACCACTACACCACGATTGGTATACCATGGTGTAATTATGGCGCTGAACCTGAAGAATGCCGAGGTGGAGCGACTCGCCGGCGAGGTGGCAAGGCTGACCGGGGAGTCAAAGACCGAGGCCATACGGCGCGCGCTCGAAGAGCGACGTCTGCGGCTGACGGCTCCGTCGTCGAAGGCCCGGCGGACGCGCGTGCTGCGCTTCCTTCGCACGAAGGTGTGGGCGTCGATTCCGAATGAGCAGCTCGGCCGCCGGTTGACCAGCGCTGAAGAGGACGCACTGCTCGGCTATGGACCTGACGGCGTATGACGCTGGACTCCTCTGCGATCATCGCAATCCTTTTTTCCGAGCCCGGCTACCTCGACCTCATCGATTGCATCCTCGAGGCAGAGCACATGCGCGTCGGGGCACCGACGCTGGTGGAAACAAGCCTCGTGTTCACTGGTCGCCGCGGCGGGAAACCCGGACGCGAGCTCGAGGAACTGGTGAAGGAGCTCGCCATCACCGTCGTGCCGTTCGGTGAAGCCGAATGGCATCGCGCGTCGGAAGCGTTCGCGCGTTACGGGCGCGGACGGCACAAGGCCGCACTCAACTTCGGTGACTGCCTGTCGTACGCGACGGCGACCATTGCCGACGACCTCCTGCTGTTCGTCGGCAACGATTTCCGCCACACTGACGTCCGTCCGGCGCTGTAACGACCTCGAATGAGCGGCGCGTCGCTCATCAGCGCTACGCCGCTCCGCGCTTGCGCTCGGTTTGGAGCGCCTCAATCACCGCTCTCAAATGTCTAGCTGCGACGCGGAGCAGCGTCAGCGCTAGCCATCAGGAGTGCGCCGTCCCTGCTCCCAATTGCGAAGCGTTGCGACGCTCACGTCGATCATGAGGGCGAACTCTAATTGCGACGTGCCGAGCTTCGCGCGAATGGCTTGGACATCAGCTGGCGCAAACGCCGCGACTCCGTATGTGTCTTCGAAGCCACGCGACGAAGGGAGCGGCACACAGGTGCCAGAGCTACGCTGCGAAGCCCTCGCGGGCTAACGCGTGGTGGCCGCGCAGTCTGCCGTTCGCGCTCCTGCCAGATCCTTATCCGTCACCCCACCCTCCGAGTGCGTCGAGTACGACACGGTCACGCGGCGGTAGTTGATGGTGACGTCTGGATGATGATCGGCCGCCTCGGCTGGTGCGACCAGGCGCGAGACGAACGCCACGGCGCCGGGAAAGCCATCGAACGTGAACTGCCGGACCAGCGCGTCGCCCTGCCGTGACCACCCGGGCAGCGAACCAAGCGCGCGGTCGATCTCGTCGTCAGTCAATCGCGCCATTCGGATCCTCCTCAGACGTTCGGTCTCCGCCCCCGCACATCGTCGAGCGCCTTGCGCGCGGTGTCCACCTGCTCGAGCGACGCCTTGCTGCCGTCCACCGCGTTCGAGTCGCGGGCAATCGCGAAGGCCGCGTCGGCCAGGGAGCGGTGATAGGCGCGCTCGGCCTGCTGCAGCGCCTCGAGTGCCTGCGTGTGCTCGAACTGCCATTCGAGCCAGCGCGTCAGCTTGTCGAGAGCCTCCGGCTCTGATCCGCCGGTGACGTCGATGCCGAAGCGATCTCCGGTATCGACACGCACGGCATGTGCGGTCGCCTTGCCGGACTCTTCAGTGGTGTGAAGCGAGTAGGTGTGGGGTCCGAGTGTGAGGTCCATGTCTTCCATGCGGGGCCGACCTGAATGTCGGCAGCTACGATCTGTCAGGAGCCCACCTGAAGGTGGGCACTACGACTGTCTATAGATGTCCGAAGCGGGACGGCGAGGTGACGGCCAGCGCATCGTCGATCCGGCCGTCGACGATGGCGTCGGCCACAAGCTGCGCGGTGAGCGGCGCGAGTAAGACACCATTGCGATAGTGACCAGTGGCGTACATCAATCCGGGCACCGCTTCCGACCAGCCGATGATTGGCAGTGGATCCGGGCTGCCAGGCCGCAGCCCGACGCGCGCGGAAAGCAGCGTGGCGCGCCACGCATTCGGCAACAGGTCGCACACCGCCTCCAGCAACTGGCGAATGCCCGCTACCGTGGTCTGTTCCTCGAAGCCGGCGTCTTCCACCGTCGCGCCGACGAGCAATGTGCCGTCACGCCACGGCACCAGGTAGCAGTGCTCGTCCCAGGTGATGCGCGCCACGTGCGGACCGTGCCAGCCGAGATGCAGCAACTGCCCGCGAACGGGATGGACCGGCACGGCACCTGATGCCCCTTCCACCTCGACCTGCCCGGACCAGGCGCCGCAGGCCAGCACCGCCGCATCGGCCTCAATCGTGCCGTGGTCGGTGTCGATCGCCACGCGCGTCGCCGCTGCGACGGATGCGCGTGGCACGAGCCTGCGGACGCAGCGTCGCGCCGCGCCGTTGCGCGGCTTCCACCATCGCCTGCGTCATGCCTGGAGCGGAGATGAGCCCCTGCGTCGGCAGGAGCAGACCGCCGAAGATGTCGGCGGCGAGGTTCGGCTCGTGCGCACGCGCCTCGGCCGGCGACAGCATGTGCGAAGGCACGCCGAGTTGGCCCAGGTCGTGATGCATCGAGGCGAAGTGTTCGAGCGTCTGCGCCGCTCTGGCCACGTGGAGGCTGCCCGACCGTTCGTAGCCGACAGCGACATCACTGTCGATGGCGATGGCGCGGACAAAGTCATCGAACAGCGCCAGGCTGCGAGCGCCAAGGGCAAGGAGGGGACCGCCTTCGGCAGCCTCTGTATAGGGGGCGAGCATGCCGCCAGAAGCCTGAGTGGCACCTGCACCGGGCGCCCGGCCATCCAGGATGGAGACCGAAGCCCCGCGCCGGGCCAGTTCCGCGGCAATTGCGCAGCCGACGATGCCGGCCCCGATGACAACGATGTCGCGGGCCACGCCCGAATATTACGTTAAGATCGGCCCAAGCCTGCCGCGCCCCCCGGTCCGCGGGCGCCTCTCACGTAGTCGTCTTCTCTCGCCTCGTTGCTGCATTGCGCAGGCGGAACAGACGCCAAGGTTCGCTGTTACAGATATGCGGAAACTGCTCGTCGCCAACCGCTCGCGAGATCGCCATCCGCTGCTTCCGCGCGGCCACCGAGCTCGGGCTGCGGCACGGTCGCGGTCTACAGCTACGAGGACCGCTTCTCGCTGCACCGCTTCAAGGCCGACGAGGCCTACCTGATCGGTCCGCCGCAGGGCGGCGAGCCGGTCACGGTCGTACCTGAACATCGAGGCGATCATCGCCGTCGCGAAGGAGCACGGCGTCGACGCGATCCATCCCGGCTACGGCTTCCTGTCCGAGAACGCGGCCTTCGCGCGGGCCTGCGCAGAGGCGGGCATCACGTTCGTCGGGCCGACGCCCGATCAGCTCGAAGCGTTCGGCGACAAGACGGCGGCCAAGCGGCTCGCGCAGGCAGGCGAACGTGCCGACCATTCCCGGGCACCGAGCACGGCCTGCCGACCCCGCCGAGGTCGAACGCCGCGGCCAGGCGATCGGCTTCCCGCTCATGATCAAGGCGAGCTTCGGCGGCGGCGGGCGCGGCATGCGCGTCGTCGCACAACGCCGACGAACTCGCAGGCAAGCTGCGCGGAAGCGCAGCGCGAAGCCGGCGCCGCGTTCGGCCGCGCCGAGGTCTTCCTCGAGCGCTACATCGCCCGCGCCAAGCACATCGAGGTGCAGATCCTCGGCGACGCGCACGGCAACCTCGTCCATCTCTGGGAACGCGACTGCTCGGTGCAGCGCCGCCACCAGAAGGTCGTCGAGGTCGCCCCGAGCATCAACCTGCCGCGACGCGCTGCGGCAGCGCGATCTGCGACGCCGCCGCGCGCGCTCTGCCGCTCGGTCAGCTACCGCAACGCCGGCACGGTCGAGTTCCTGCGTCGACGTCGACCGCAGCGAGTTCTTCTTCATCGAGGTCAACCCGCGCATCCAGGTCGAGCACACGGTGACCGAGGTCGTCACCGGCATCGACCTCGTGCACAGCCAGATCCTCGTCGCGCAGGGGCACAAGCTGCACGACGCGCCGCTCAACATCCCGCCGCAGGAGAAGATCGAGACGCCGCGGCGTACGCGATGCAGTGCCGCATCACGACCGAGGATCCGGAACAACACTTCATCCCCGACTACGGCCGGATCACGACCTACCGCTCGGCCGGCGGCTTCGCCATCCGCCTCGACGGCGGCAACGGCTTCGGCGGCGCGGTCATCACGCCGTACTTCGACTCGCTGCTGGTGAAGGTCACCACCTGGGGCACGACGCTCGACGAAGCGGTCCAGCGCACCGACCGCGCGCTGCGCGAGTTCCGCATCCGCGGCGTCAAGACGAACATCCCGTTCCTGGAGAACCTGATCCGCCACCCGACCTTCAAGTCGCGGCGAGGCGACGACGACGTTCATCGACAACACGCCGGAGCTGTTCCGCTTCCGCGCGCACGCGCGACCGCGCGACCAAGATGCTGTCGTACCTCGGCGACGTGATCGTCAACGGCCGGCCGGACGTGAAGGGCAAGTTCGATCCGAAGCGCGAGCTGCCGGCGCCGGTGCCGCCGCCGCGTCGCCGCGCGGCACGCCGCCGCCGCCGGGCACGCGGCAGCAAGCTGCTGGAGCTCGGGCCCGGAGAAGTTCGCCGAGTGGATCCGCAAGCAGAAGCGGCTGCTGATCACCGACACGACGATGCGCGACGCGCACCAGTCGCTGCTCGCGACCCGCGTCCGCACCTACGACATGCTGCGCGGTCGCCGACGCGATCGCGCGCCTGACGCCGAACCTGTTCAGCCTCGAGATGTGGGGCGGCGCGACGTTCGACACGTCGATGCGGTTCCTGCAGGAAGATCCGTGGGAGCGGCTCGACCGAGCTGCGGCAGCGGTCCCGAACATCCTGTTCCAGATGCTGCTGCGCGCCAGCAACGCGGTCGGCTACACGACCTATCCCGACAACGTGGTGCGCGCGTTCGTCAAGCGCAGCGCCGACGCACGGCATCGACGTCTTCCGCATCTTCGACTCGCTGAACTCGACCGACAACATGCAGCTCGCCGATCGAGGCGGTGCGCGACCGACACCAACGCGATCTGCGAGGCGGCGATCTGCTACACCGGCGACATCCTCGACCCGACGCGCACGAAGTACTCGCTCGAAGTACTACGTCAAGCATGGCCAAGGAACTGGTCGACGATGGGCACGCACGTCCTCGCCATCAAGGACATGGCCGGCCTGTGCAAGCCGTACGCGGCCTACGCGCTGGTCAAGGCGCTGCGCGAGGAGGTCGGCGTGCCGATCCACTTCCACACGCACGACACCAGCGGCATCAACGCGGCGAGCATCCTGCGCGCCGCCGACGCCGGCGTCGACATCGTCGATGCCGCGCTCGCGTCGATGAGCGGCATGACCAGCCAGCCGAACCTGAACTCGCATCGTCGCGGCGCTGCAGCACACGCGCGCGCGACACCGGGCTCGACCTCAGCCGCGCTCGACGAGCTCAGCCGACTACTGGGAAGCCGTCCGCGAGCTCTACTACCCGTTCGAAGAAGGGCATGAAGGCGCCGGCACCGCCGACGTCTACCAGCACGAGATGCCCGGCGGGCAGTACACGAACCTGCGCCAGCAGGCGAAGAGCCTGGGCCTCGAGGACCGCTGGCCGGAGATCGCGCGACGCCTACGCGCACGGTCAACCAGCTCTTCGGCGACATCGTCAAGGTGACGCCGTCGAGCAAGGTCGTCGGCGACCTGGCGCTGTTCCTGGTCACCAACGGCCTGACCGCCGACGACGTGCTGCACGCCGGCAGACGCCGCTGAGCTTCCCGCGCAGCGTCGTCGAGATGATGCAGGGCCTGCTCGGCGAGCCCGACGGCGGCTGGCCGAAGGTGTTCCAGGAGATCGTCCTGCGACTCGGCGCACGCCGAGCCGATCGACGGCCGGCCCGGCGCGACGATGCCGCCGGCCGACTTCGCGGCCGCGGCGAAGGAGCTGCCGGCCGAAGATCAAGCGCGAGCCGACGCGACGCAGACGTGCTGTCGTACCTGCTGTACCCGCAGGTCTTCCTCGACTTCGAGAAGCACTGGCAGCAGTACGGCGACACGTCGACGATTCCGACGCCGAACTTCTTCTACGGCCTGCAGCCCGGCGAGGAGATCGTCGATCGAGATCGAGCGCGGCAAGACGCTGATCGTCAAGTACCTGACGACCGGCGAGGTCCGCGAGGACGGCACGCGCACGGTGTTCTTCGAGCTGAACGGCCAGCCGCGCGAGGTCAGCGTCGCCGACCGCTCGGTCGACGGCGACGGTGCAAGCGCAACCCCAAGGCCGACCCGGACAACCCGAACCACGTCGCCGCGCCGATGCCGGGCAAGGTGTCGACGGTCGCGGTCGCGAACGGGCCAGACGGTGAAGGAGGGCGAGCGGCTGCTCGTCGATCGAAGCGATGAAGATGGAGACGGCGGTCTACAGCGCGCGACGCGAAGGTGGGCGAGATCTCCGTCGAGGCGGGGCAGTCGTCGAAGCACGCGACCTGCTGGTGCTTCGCGACTGACAGACGTCATGCTGACCGCATTTTTGCGGTCAGGCTACGGTGACGTGGCCTTCCGGAGCGGCGAGGCGTTCCTCGAAGCCGTCGGCACCAACCGCTCGACGTCGTCGGCCTCGACATGGGGCTGCCCGGCATGTCCGGCCTCGACACGATGCGCGGAACAGGTGGCACCGGAGATCGGTGACCTCTTCGAATTCCGGTCCCGTCACGCGACTTCCAGCTGCCACGCCACGCGTACTTCGCCATCGCGGCGCATCAGCAGCAATGGACAACTTGCCGTCCTTCGTCGTCACGTCACCGGTGATCTCCGACCGTGTGCAGCATGTGCGCGGAAGCTTCGCGTTCTTGTTCGCCGCCAGCCCGCCTGTCACCTGGTACACCTTGCCGTCGGAGGTGAGCAGCGCGACCGGCTTGCCGGCCTTTGCGCACTGCCACCGCGCAGGCAGCGTCCGGCTCGACCTTCTTCTCCATCAGGTAGCACTCCTGATCGATCAGTTGACCCTTGACGGTCTCGGTCTTCGCGAACGCCGGCACGCTCATGGTGACGACGAAGACGGTGACGGCGACGCCGGCGATGAAGTGACGCATGTTCGGACTCCTTTGAATGACGGCTTCGGGCTCCCAGCCTCAGGCTCTCGCCCCGATTCTACATGGCGTAGCTGCGGACCATCGAGGTCCGGCATAACCGGCCGACCTGAAGGCCGGACGCTGCGTCCAGCTCGAGACGAGGCTACTCGAAATCGTTCCAGAACAGCAGCGCATTGAAGACCATGGCGTGCTCGCCGAACGTCTGCCAACGGTAGATCGGGTTGTTTGCGAAAAGCAGCACGCGGCCGGTGCCGGCACGGGCGTCGACGATCATCGGGCGGTTGCTGAGCTGGTCGGCTCCGCGCATGAGGCCACTCAGCACAGCGGTGGAGCCGCCAACAAACCGCGCCACCACTGGGGTCGGTCGGCGCTCGGGTCGCCGAGGTGGCCGGCGCGTCGACAGCGGCAGGTCCGACCTGCAGCATCGGTCCGTTCGCGTAGCGAACGGACAGGCGCTTCTGCGTGTAGCCGAACATCACCGGATGCTCCGGGAAGCAGCACTTCGCTCTGCACGTATGGACCCGGCGCGTAGAACCCCGCGGCACAGGCTGCGTGTCACCGCCTTCGGCGAGGCCGAACTCCGCGGGGAACGTGCTCGGCGATGCCCAGCGTCATCAGCACCCCGCCCTCCGCGACGAACTCCTGCAGGTGCGCCGCGCCCTCGAGCCCCATGCCGCCGCGCACGTCGTCGGTTTCGGTGTAGTAGCCGAAGCTCTTGAACTGCTCGCTCTTCGTACGGCAGCGGCTTCGAGAGCGTCGGGCAGCTCGATAGACCAGGCTCTTGCCGCTGGTGCCCTGGTGCGGCATGACGATGACGTCGTACTTGCCGCGCAGCTGCCCCTGCTTCACGTGGTCCTTGTGAATCAGGTCGAACGGGATCTCGAACCGGTCGAACGCCAGGCGCACCCAGCCCACCTTCTCGGTGTTCGACCAGGTCGTGTAGATGGCGATGCGCGGCAGGTCCACGTCCACCGTGGCGACATCCGGGGTCGAGCGGCAGCGCCACCGCGGACGAGGCCCAGCTTCTCGATCTCGACGCGCGCGCCGTCGGACGCCGGACACGATGAGCGAGCCGGCCGGATACTCGACTCCGTCCACCTGAACGACGCCGTCGCCGCTTTCACGGCGGTCGTCGCCAGACGGTACCGCAGCGTGATCGAGGTTCAGGCGCCGTTGTGCCGCACCACGAACACGCCAGAGACGCCGGCCGCTGACGCGTGCTCCACCACACCAGGCGTCGCCACGTCGGCCGACAGCAGATCGGCAGGCTCGTCGAGCACGGCCTTGTCGGCAACGGTCACCACGTCCACGTTGTTCGCCAGACCCATCGTCCAGGCGCTGTCGTCGTAGGTGTTCAGTGCCGGATCGGGGTAGTCCTGCCGCTCGAGCAGCGTCTTGGCGAGCGGGCCGTACGGCTGGTTGAGTTTCACCACGTATGACCCGGCCGCGAACGTGCCCTCCTGCACCTTCAGTTCACTGGTCGTGCGACGCACCTCGATGGCCTGGAGCCGCAGCAGGTTCACGACACGGTCGACCTTCGTCGTGTCGCCCTGTCCGGCACGGATGACGAACGCGTACGGCGCCTGCTCGCTCCCCTTCTTCACCGCGTTGAGGGCACGCGTGTAGTAGTTCTCCACCACCATCGTCGGCACCCGCGACGTGAGCTCGAGCGCCGTCAGCACCGCACTCTCCGAGTAGTTGATCGAGTTGCGGATCGACCAGTCCACTTCGCCAGCCTTCACCGGATTGGGCCGGTACCACTGCCGGGTCGTCGGCGCGCCGCGGAAGCGCGCCTTCTTGGTGTTGGCGCCCTGCTGGTTGAAGATCTGGTACATGCGCAGCATGCCGTTGTGGTTCTGCGCGGCGATGGCAAGGTAGCCGGGCGACCAGGCGTCCATGAACCCGAAGTGCCACACGCCTGGCATGCCGTAGGCGGTGAGCCGGCTCACCTCATAGTTCGCGAAGAACATCAGGTCGCTGTAGAGCGTTGGGTCCCAGTTGGCGTTCTGGGGCGCGCCACCGCTGTAGGTGTAGAGCAGCGTCTGCGCTTCGTGAAGGTCGTGCCAGATCGGCGGCACCCACTCGAGGTACCACTTCAGGTAAGTCCGCAGGGTGTCGACGCCGTAGTTGATGTCGCGGTTGTTGTCGTGGAACACATACTTGCCCCAGTAGGGCGGCTCGCCGTACGTCTCGCCTCCGTCGTAGCCCTCATTGATCTTGTAGGCGTTGTACCAGTCGACGTAGCGGTCGCGGCCGTCGATGTCGGTGGTCGGCACGAGCGTGACGATGACGTTGTCGCGGATCTGGCGAAGGTAGGGCTCGTCGCTTGCGGCGACGCGGTACGACAACTCCATCAGCATCTCGGAGGTGTTGGTCTCGCCGCTATGAAGGCCGGCGCTGAGGTGATAGTGCGGCCTGGTGGCGGCGATGAGCCGCGCCGCTTCCGCGGAGTCGAGGCCGCGCGGGTCGGCGAGGCGCCGCATGTTCGCCCGGTTCTGATCGAGGTGCGCGAGGTTCGCCTCGGAGGTGATGTACACCACCATGATCTCGCGCCCTTCCTCGGTGGTGCCGATCACGCTGGTCTTGACGCGGCCCGGCAGCGCTTTCTCGAGCGCGCGATACCACTTCTGCTGGTCGGCCCAGTAGGTGAGCTTCTTTTCCGTGCCGACGTGGTAGCCCAGGACATCCCTGGGTGTCGGCACGCCCGCCGTGCGTGGCAGGTGGTTCACCAGCGGCGACGAGAACTCCGGTTTCGTCGTGGCCGTATTCACAAACGCCGCGAAATCCGCATCGTCCGCCACAGGCGCGGCAGGCCGGCGCTGCGCTTCGGGGTAGCTGGCCAGCAGGGCCACCAGGACACAGGCGAGCGGCGCGGCGGCAAGCGAGCGCATTCTCATCGATTCAATCCCGCGAAAAGGAAGGTGGGCGGTCCGGACGCATGATATCCCGGTGCCGGGAAATCGGCCGAGCCATGGCAATCCTGAGTACCCTTGACGTGAAACTGGGAGGGACATGGCTGAACGAGCAGGCCGGCAATTCGAGTACGTCCTCGGAGATCACTCGCCGGAAGCGGCGCGACTGCGCGCACAGGCGAAGCTGTGGGACCCGGTGTCGCACGCGCTATTCGACCGCCTCAACGTGCGGCGGGGCTGGAAGGTGCTGGAGGTCGGCCCAGGGCAGGGATCGCTGCACATGGAGTTGCGGCGCCGGGTCGGCGGCACCGTCGACGCAGTCGAGCGATCGGCGGCGTTCGCTGCGAACCTGGAACGTCTGGTGCGGAAGGACGGCCTCGGACCCAGCCGCATTTTCTTTTCGGACCTGATCGACGCCGACCTGCCGGCCAACAGCTACGACCTCATTTTCGCGAGGTGGGTGTTCCTGTTCCTGCCGGATCCCGCGGCGCACGTCAGGCTGCTGGCACGCGCGCTCAAGCCCGGCGGGGTGCTCGCCATCCAGGACTATCACCGCGACACGTTCATGCTGGTGCCGCGCCCTGAGCGCTGGGACGATTTCATCACAGCCGACCGCGCCTTCTTCGCGTCACAGGGGGGCAACGTCAGCATCGGCGTGCGGCTGCCCGCGATGATGGAAAAGGCAGGACTGCGGGTAACCGGCATCGAGCAGACCACCAAGGCCGGTCATCCCGGCTCCGCCACCTGGAACTGGGTGACGAATTACATGCTGTCGGTGGTCGACAGGCTCGATGGTTCGCCGTCGTTCGATCGGCGGGCCGCGCTCGGGCTGAAGAGGGACTGGCTCGAAGCGGGTGAGAACCGGTCGACGCTGCTCATCGCGCCGTGTGTACTCGACGTGGTTGCGAGGAAGCCTCGGCAACGAGGCTAGACGTCGGTCACTGCTCCAGCAAACATTGTTCGGCCTCCGCTACGTCGGAGAATATCGAGTCCCGGTT
The DNA here is from genome assembly GCA_963722395.1 of uncultured Acidobacteriota bacterium. GTDB lineage: Bacteria > Acidobacteriota > Vicinamibacteria > Vicinamibacterales > CAVVIG01 > CAVVIG01. The sequence goes on from CAVRLS010000005.1 coordinate 697,541, forward strand.
GTACCTCCCGGCGAATACCTGATGTTGCCTCGACACCCCATACTGCAGAGGGCCGGACACGACCAGGGCCGTCTTTCAGTCCAGCCCCTTGAGTTTGGGCGCTACCAGGCTCTCGATCAAAGAATCGAGTTGGTGGCCAGTGAATTCGATGTTGGCGTTCCCTAAATCGACAAGGGTGCGTCGAATCCTCAGGACCTCAGGATCGGCGAGGTACGACGTCCAGTACGCTTCAAGGTCCTTGATGGAAACGTTGCCACTCCACGATTCGAAGATGCACTGTTTTCGAATGTCGATTGAATATCGGATTGGCATGGTTCGCTCGAAGAACTGGACGAGCAGGCCTCAGTTGTGACGGCAATCCAGATCGTGAGCCGACACTCACAGAATGCGGTATCTCAGGAGCAGGTAGCCAAGCAGGACAACCAACACGCCGATAATCGGGATGATGATCCGAAGCGTCTGTACCTGACGCGCCACCGCAGAACGCTGCAGTTGCATGCTTTCCTGGATAGTGGTGTTCGAGCGATCGAGTTGCGCCTGGGCTATCCGGAGATGTTTCTCCTGTGCCTCGAGTGCCCGGCGCTGGTTCTCTTCGATGCGCGACAGCAACGCCACGATCCGGTCGTCCTCAGTCATGGACCAACTACTCCCCCGACTCGACTCGATCCAAGCATAGCGCGTTGTTCACGGCGTCATGATCCTGGCGGTGCCGGACACTCGGATGGAGCTTGCGGTCAGTGGTGAGATCTCGGCTCCCAGGCGAGAGCGCATCGACAGGTTGGAGGAGCTTGTCGTAGCGCTCTCGGATAGGAGCTGCCTGTCTCACTCGCTTTGGTCTGGGTGACTATCGGCCTAACGGTGCCGCTTCAGCTGCGGCGGCTCATCATCGCTCCAGCCGCCGTCGGCTGCAAGCGGAGTTGGGCCTCGTGTCCCGGCGTCGCGTATCATACCGGCATGGAGTTCGAATTCACGGCCGTGTTCCAGCAGGTGCCGGAAGGGTACATCGGTTTCGTCGAGGAACTGCCCGGTGCCAACACCCAAGGCGCGACGCTCGATGAAGCCCGCACGAATCTGCATGAAGCGGTCGAATTGGTATTGCACGCCAACCGCGAGCTGGCCGCAGAGACCGAGGGTGCCAACGTAATTCGTGAGCCGCTCAAAGTCAGCGCGTGAAGCGACGCGAGCTGGTTCGACACCTGGAGCAACACGGGTGCGAGCTGCTCCGAGAAGGCGCCAACCATTCTGTCTTCGTGAACCGCACCACCCGCAGGAGTTCCGCGGACCAGCCCAGACCTCGACCTCTCGGAACAAGGCCCGACCGATGCCGCGACCGCGAAACGACGGTGCCACGCGGATGTCCCAGAGCACGGCCAAGTCGCTCCGACCTTCAAGCATGTCCAGCCCGGTGCCCCCGAACGCGACGGTTGCGCCGCCGGCAGCGACTCCGTCGATCCGTGCCAGCCACATTCGCCACTGCGACGTATTGAACTAGCGGTCGAGCGGGCTTCTCGCATCCAGATCGCCCCGGTTCAACACGTGCGTGTCGATCATGGTTGTACCGACGTCGGCATGGCCCAGAAGCTCCTGGACAGTGCGGATGTCCGAGCCGCTTGCGAGCAGGTTGCGTGGCAAACGAGTGCCGGAACGTGTGGCATCCGACCCGTTTGGATTCAACGGACGTAGGCCTCCACCGTCCGCCGACTCTAGTGCCGCGCGCGAATGGCGGACCTCACCCTGGTTCAGAAGACGCGTGCTGTCACGTCAATCCAGCAGGTCTGGCAAAAAGTTCGTTGACTTGCGCCGCGCCCACACGCTACGCTCGTCCGTCATGTTCGTTCGCCTCCACCACGTGCACCACCATCACCATCTGGCAGCGGCCGGACGGGTGGAGTTGCGCGCACAGTAGGATCGTTCACGAACGAACTCAGCGACATGCAACCCGCCACCCGGCGGGTTTTTTTGTGCCCGCACGGATGGTCCATCGCACCACGGCCCCGCACGCTGACGCTCGGCACCGTGACACAGAGGAACAGACGATGAAGATTGATTTCTCGAAACTCGACGGGCTGATCCCCGCCGTCATCCAGGACTCGAAAACGCTGGAGATGCTGATGGTCGGCTTCATGAACGAGGCGTCGCTCGCGAAGACGAAGGAAACCGGCTTCGCCACCTTCTGGAGCCGCAGCCGCAACAAGCTCTGGATGAAGGGCGAAACCTCCGGCAACCAGCTCAAGGTGGTCGAAACGCTGGTCGACTGCGACGAGGACACGCTCGTCGCTCAAGTGCATCCCGCTCGGCGACGGCATCGTCTGCCACACCGGTGAGCGCACCTGTTTCTACCGGACGCTCGAAGACTGATCGAAGGACAGAAGATGAAACTCAAACTTGGCATTCCGAAGGGCTCGCTGCAGGACGCAACGGTCCAGTTGTTCCAGCGCGCCGGCTTCAACATCTAGGTGAGTTCGCGCTCGTACTTCCCGTCGATCGACGACCCGGAGATCGAGTGCATGCTGATTCGCGCCCAGGAAATGGCGCGCTACGTCTCGGACGGCGTCATCGACGCCGGCCTCACCGGCCTCGACTGGATTGCCGAGCACGAAGCCGGCGACGGCAAGACCGGCGTCATCGAGCCGATCGCCGACCTGATCTACGCCAAGCAGAGCTTCGGCAAGGTCCGCTGGGTGCTCGCCGCGCCAGAAGACTCCAACATCACGTCGGCCAAGGATCTCGAAGGCAAGACCATCGCCACCGAACTGGTGCGCGCCACCAAGGCCTACTTCGCGAAGCAGAACGTCAACGTCAAGGTCGAGTTCTCATGGGGCGCCACCGAAGTGAAGCCGCCGATGCTCGCCGACGCGATCGTCGAGGTCACCGAGACCGGCTCGTCGCTGCGCGCCAACCGCCTGCGCATCATCGACACGCTGATGGAGTCGAACACGCAGCTCATCGCCAACAAGACCGCGCTGGCCGATCCCTGGAAGAACGACGAAGCTGCGAGAACATCGCGCTGCTGCTGAAGGCGGCGATCGAAGCGCAGGGACGCGTCGGCATGATGCTGAACGTGCGGCGCGCCGACCTGCACGACCATTCTCGGCCTGCTGCCGGCACTGCAGCGCCCGACCATCTCGGCGCTGAGCGACGACCAGTGGGTGGCGGTGAACACGATCATCGAAGAGAACGACGGTGCGCGACTCTGATCCCGAAGCTCAAGGCGGCCGGCGCGCAGGGCATCGTCGAGTATCCGCTCAACAAGATCGTGCTGTAGACGGACCTGCGGACTTCGTCATCGATGGGATCGAGCTCATGAAGATCATCGACGCCAGCAACAAGCGCGCGACTCGCTAACACGCGTGTTCGCGACGCAACCGCGATCGACCGACCGTGTCGTTCGAGCGGAAGGTCGCGCGCATCGTGCAGCGGGTGCGCACGGGCGGCGACAAGGCGCTGCTGCGGTTCGCGAAGCAGTTCGACGGCCTGCGCGCTGCCGATCGAGGTGAGCCGCGACGAGATGGAATCGCCGAGGCCGCGAAGCGTCCGCCGGCGACGTGCGGCTGGCCATCGCGAAGGCCGCGAAGAACATCGCGCGTGTCGCGGCGCAGCAGATCCCGAAGCACGCCGACCTCGAGGTGGTGACGGGGGTGATCGGTCGAGCAGCGCGTCGAGCCGCTCGAGAGCGTCGGCTGCTACGTGCCGGGCGGCCGCTTTCCGCTGCCCTCGTCGCTGCTGATGACCGCCGTGCCGGCGCGGGTCGCCGGCGTGCGCGAGGTCATCGCCGTCTGCCCGCGTCCGGAAGCCGGCCGTGATGGCCGCGGCGCTCGAGGCCGGCGTCACGAGGCTGTTTCGCGTCGGCGGCGCGCACGCCATCGCGGCGCTGGCCTACGGCACCGAGTCGATTCCGCGCGTCGACAAGATCGTCGGCCCCGGCAACAGCTGGGTGGCGCAGGCCAAGGCGCTGGTGCTCGGCCGACTGCGCCATCGACTTCTACGCCGGTCCGACCGAGATCGTCGTCGTCGCCGCGAGCGGCAATCCGAAGTGGGTCGCGGCCGACCTCATCGCCCAGGCCGAACACGATCCCGAGGCGCGATCGATCTTCATCACCTGGAAGAAGAGCTTCGCCGAGCGCGTGAGCAAGGCGGTGGACAAGGCAGCCAACGGTCGCGACATCGTCACCACCGCACTCGCCGCGCACGGCGGCCATCGTCGTCGCCAGGAACGCCGACGAGGCGATGGCGCTCTCGAACCGGTTCGCACCCGAACACCTGGTGGTCGATCGCGACTCGCTGATCAACCGCCCCATCATCGCCGGCGCGATCTTCGTCGGTCCGCACACCGCGCAGGCCGCAGGCGACTACGCAACCGGGTCGAACCATGTCCTGCCGACCGCCGGCGCGGCGCGCTTCCGCGGCGGCCTGAGCGCCGCCGACTTCGTGCGCGTGATGGCCGTACAGCGGCTGACCGCGATGGCCTGCGCGCGACTGGCGCCGACAATCGTGCCGCTCGCCCGCGCGGAAGGGCCTGCGCGCGCACGCCGAGTCGATCGAGATTCGCCTCTGACGGACATCGCACGTGATTGACAAGTACCAGAAGCCCGCCGAGCTCTACGACGGCCTGCGCCTGCACCAGAACGAGAACACCGGCGGCTGCTCGCCGAAGGTGCTCGAGGCGCTCGCATCGCTCGGGGCGCAGCAGATCGGCTTCTATCCGCCCTACGACGCAGCGACGCGCGCGTGCGCCAGTTACCTCGGCGTCGATCCCGACCGCCTGTCTCTGCTGAACGGACTGGACGAAGGCGATCATGGCGACCGCAGTCGGCTACCTTCGGCCCCGGCCTGGCTCGGACGCCCCGAGGCGATCATTCCGGAACCGGCGTTCGAGATCTTCGCGTTCGACACCGAGGTCGTCGGCGGACGGCCGGTTCGCGTCGAGCCGAACACCGACTTCTCGTTTCCCCTCGAGCGCGTGCTCGCCGCGATCACGCCGCACACGCGGGTCGTCTTCATCACCAACCCGAACAATCCGACCGGCGTGCTGACGCCGCTCGAGTCGATCCGGACCGTCGCGGCACGCGTGCCGAGCGGAGGCCATCGTCTTCGTCGACGAGGCGTACGCGGAGTTCTCCGGCGACAGCTTCATCCCGGAACTGGACGCCTGCCGAACGTCGTCGTCGGCCGCACCTTCTCCAAGGCGTTCGGGCTGGCCGGCCTTCGCATCGGCGCCATCACCGGACATCCGGACGCGCTCGAACCGATTCGGCTCGCAGTGCCGGTCTACAGCGTCAACATCGCGGCGGTCGTCGCGGTACAGGCGGCGCTCGACGATCTCGAGTACGTCGAGCACTACAAGGCACAGGTCGAACAGTCGAAGGCGCTGCTGTATGCCGCATGCGACCGACTGGGCCTGCGATACTGGAGGAGCGCGGCCAACTTCGTGCTGGTCGGTGCGGGCGACCGGGCCGACCTGCTGGCGCAGGGGGCGGCGGCGCGAGGCATCTACCTGCGCGATCGCTCGAACGAGCCGGGCTGCGACGGGATGCCTGCGGGTCGGGACCGGTATCGTCGCTCACACCGAGCGATGCATCGCCGTATTCGAGGAGGTTCTGTGCGGCGCGCAGTAATCGACCGACGGACCACCGAGACGCAGATCGCGCTGGCGATCACGCTCGAAGGCAAGGGCACCTACCAGGTGCGCACCGGCATCCGGTTCCTCGATCACATGCTCGAGCTGTTCGCGCGCCACGGCGGCTTCGATCTCACAGGTCGACGCCACGGGCGACCTCGACGTCGATCAGCACCACACCGTCGAGGACCTGGGCATCGCGCTCGGCGAGGCCGTGTCGAAGGCGCTCGGCGACCGCAAGGGCATCAATCGCGCCGGTTACTTCGTCATGCCGATGGACGAAACGCTGGCCGTGGCCGCCATCGACCTCGGTGGCCGGCCGCACACGGTCGTCGACCTGAAGACGAAGGTCCGCATCGTCGGCGACCTGCAGATCGAACTGGTCCACGACTTCTTCGAAGGGTTCGCGATCGGCGCGCGCGGCAACGTCCACGTCAAGGTGATGTACGGCCGCTCGAACCATCACAAGATCGAAGCGTCGTTCAAGGCGTTCGCGCGTGCGCTGCGCGTCGCTGTCGCCAAGGACAAGCGCATGGCGAAGATGCTGCCGAGCACCAAGGGGCTCTGTATGCAGCCGCGAATTGCGCTGATCGACTACAAGGCTGGCAACCTGACCTCCGTGCGCAAGGCGCTGGCGGCGGTGGGCGCCGAGGTCTACACACCCGAGCAGCCAGGAGAACTGGCGGATGCCCAGGGGATCATCGTGCCCGGCGTCGGCCACTTCGGCGCGACGGCAGCGCTCGATGCGGGCTGGATCGACGCCATCCTCGCGCGCGTCGGCGAAGGACGGCCGCTGCTCGGCATCTGCCTCGGGCTGCAGTGGCTGTACGAGGGAAGCGAGGAATCGCCCGACCTGCAGGGACTCGGCCTGCTCAGCGGCACCTGCCACAAGCTGAAGGGTGACAGCACCGAGGGGCACATCATCAAGGTGCCGCACGTCGGCTGGAACAGCCTCGAGCGACTCTCGAACGCGCCGATCATCGACGGCGTCCCGGACGGCGCGCAGGTCTACTTCACGCACAGCTACGTCGCGCCCGTCACCGGCGACACCGTCGCCGCCACCGCGCACGGCGAGCGATTCGCGTCGATCGTGCAGCGCGGCCACGTGGCCGGTGTCCAGTTCCACCCGGAGAAGTCGGGCGAGGTCGGGCTGCAGATTCTCCGTAACTACATGAAGATGGTGGGCTGACCGTGCTGTCGAAACGCATCATCGCCTGCCTGGACGTGCGCGACGGCCAGGTCGTCAAGGGGATCAACTTCGAGGCGCTGCGCTCAGCCGGCGATCCCGCCGACCTGGCGCGCCGCTACAACCTCGAAGGGATCGACGAACTGGTCATCCTCGACATCACCGCCACGCTCGAACGGCGCCGTGCTCTGGCCGACACCATCCGTGCCGTCGCCCGCGAGTTGTTCATCCCGCTCGCCGTCGGCGGCGGCATCAAGACCGAAGCCGATGCAGCGGCGGCGGTGGAGGCGGGTGCGGACAAGGTGAGCCTGAACAGCGCCGCCCTCCTCAACCCGGGGCTGCTCACGACGTTGGCGAACCGCTACGGCAGCCAGGCGGTGGTCTGCGCCATCGACGCGAAGCACGCGGTGGACGCCAACGGCAACAAGATCTACGCGGTGTACTCGCGCAGCGGCAGCACCGCGGCCAACCGTGATGCCGTCGAGTGGGCGCGAGAAGCCGAGCAGCGCGGGGCCGGCGAGATCCTGCTCACCTCGATCGATCGCGACGGCACCAAGGTCGGGTTCGACTGCGAGATGACCGCGGCCGTGTCGAAGGCCGTCTCGATTCCGGTCATCGCCTCTGGCGGCGCCGGCGGCCTGCACGACTTCGTCGATGTCTTCACGGCGGTGCGGCCGACGCGGCGCTGGCGGCATCGATTTTCCACTACGCCGAAACCAGCGTGCGCGCGCTCAAGGAACACCTCCGGACGCACAAGATACCGGTCAGGCTCTAGGCTCTGCGACTCTGCAACTTCCACAATGCTTATTCCGGCAATCGACTTGAAAGACGGCGCCGTCGTCCAACTCGTGCAGGGCGAGCGGCTGGCCATTCGCGACGACGACATCAACAAGTGGGTGACGCGCTTCGCGCGCTTCCCGAAGGTGCAGGTCATCGACCTGGACGCTGCCATGGGCAAGGGCGACAACCTCGCCATCGTCCGCCGCATCGCGGGCGCAGCTGACGTGCCGCGTCGGCGGCGGCGTGCGCACGGTTGAGCGGGCGGAGGACATTCTGGCGGCCGGCGCGACAGCCGGTCATCGCCGGGTCGGCGCTGTTCAGGGATGGCCGTCCCGATCTGGCATTCGCGGCGCAGCTGGCAGACGCGGTGGGGCCCGATCGGCTCATCGCCGCCGTGGACAGCAAGGGCGGCCAGGTTGTCGTGCACGGCTGGAAGACCGCGCTGCCCATCACCGCGGTCGAGGCAGTCAAGGCGCTCGAGCCGTTCTGCAGCGAGTTCCTGTACACCTACGTCGATGCGGAAGGGCTGATGAAGGGGACCAACATCCCGTCCATTCTCGAGGTACGGCGGGCGACGAATCGCCGGATGACTGCCGCAGGCGGCATCACCACCAGGGAAGAGATCGAGACGCTGCACGCCAACGAGGTCGACTCGGTCGTGGGTATGGCGGTCTACACGGGAACGCTTTCTATCGACGACCTCGGCTGAGTGCGCACCTGAAGGTGCGCGGCTACGTACTGTGCCGCCCCGGCCGTAGCTGCGGGCGCTCATGTCTGCAATGAGCGCTAGAATGGAAGTCTGCCTAGAGGCAGGGAATCTGCAACTTCCGTGAGCATTGCCGTCCAGGCCGAGCCGGCCACCCGCCCCGTCGACACCGTCCTCACCCCGGTCGAGCGCGTCGCGATCGACGGCAAGTTTCTTCGCGCCGGCGCGGAACGTTTCCTCATCAAGGGTGTCACCTACGGCACGTTCGCTCCCGACGCCGACGGTTACCAGTTTCCGACGCTCGCCCAGATCACCGAAGACTTCCGTCTCATGGCGGAGCTCGGCATCAATACCGTCCGGGTCTACACGCCGCCACGCCGCGACCTGCTCGATGCCGCGCTGACGCACGGCCTTCGCGTGATGGTCGGGCTGCCGTGGGCGCAGCACGTCGCGTTCCTCGACGATAGGAAGCTGCGCCGCCAGATCGAAACGGACCTGCTCGAGACCGTGCGCGCGCTGGGCGATCATCCGGCGGTGCTGATGTTCGCGCTCGGCAACGAGATACCGCCGAGCATCGTCCGCTGGCACGGCCGCCTGAGAGTCGAGCGCTTCCTGCGGTCGGCTGTACCGCAGGGCGAAAGCGATCGCGCCGCAGAGCCTGTTCACCTACGTCAACTTTCCACCGACCGAGTTCCTCGACCTCTCCTTCTTCGACCTCTGCGCCTTCAACGTCTACCTGCATCGCGAAGCAGGACCTGCGCGCCTACCTGGCGCGCCTGCAGCACGTCGCCGGACACAAGCCGCTGCTGCTCGCCGAGGCCGGAGCCGACAGCATCCGCGAGGGGGAGGACGGTCAGGCGGCGATCACCGCCATGCACCTCCGCGCGGCGTTCGAAGAGGGCGCCTGCGGCACGATGGCGTTCGCCTGGACCGACGAGTGGTGGCGCGGCGGCTTCGACGTCGACCGACTGGGCGTTCGGCCTGGTCGACGCCGCGCGCCGCCCCAAGGCTGCCGCGGCTGCAGTGGCACGCGCCTTCGCCGACGCGCCGTTCTCGCAGGCCGTGCGCGCCACGTGGCCGCGCGTGTCGGTGGTGGTCTGCGCCTACAACGCGGCCGATACGCTCGAGGACAACCTCGCGTCGCTCGAAGCGCTCACCTATCCGGACTTCGAGATCATCCTCGTCAACGACGGCTCGCGCGATCGCACGAGCGAGATCGCCCACGCGCACGCGGCGTGCAGGTGATCGACATCCCGAATGGCGGACTGAGCGCCGCCCGCAACGTCGGCCTGGCGCCGCCACCGGCGAGATCGTCGCCTACACCGACGCCGACACCCGCGTCGATCGCGACTGGCTGACGTTCCTGGTGCAGCCGTTCCTGACGTCGGACGTCGCCGGTTCCGGCGGCCCGAACGTCGTGCCGGCCGACGATCCGCCAATCGCGCAGTGCATCGCCCGCGCGCCGGGCGGTCCGACGCACGTGCTGCTCGACGACCGCATCGCCGAGCATGTGCCCGGCTGCAACATGGCGTTCCGCCGCGACGCGCTGCTCGCGATCGGCGGCTTCAATCCCGATCTATCTCCGCGCCGGCGACGACGTGGACGTGTGCTGGCGGCTGCAGGCGCGCGGCTGGAAGATCGGCTTCGCGTCGCTCGGCGCTCGTCTGGCATCACCACCGCTCGATCGATCGACGGCCTACTGGCGCCAGCAGGTCGGCTACGGCGAGGGCGAGCGCTGGCTGATGGCGCATCACCCGGAGAAGTTCCTCGACGGCCACATGCTGTGGCGCGGCCGCATCTACAGCCCGCTGCCGTTCGTCCGCTCGCTGTGGGGCGAACGCATCAACGCCGGCGTCTGGGGCACGGCGGCGTTCCCGTCGGTCTACCGCGACCGACGTCCACCCGTTCGCGTTCCTGCCGCACTCGGTCCGCTGGCAGGTCGTCTCGTTCATCCTCGCTGCATCGCCGGCCTGGTGGTTGCCGTCAGTCGGACGAGCACCCCTGGGCGGCGGCGCTGCTGCTCGGCACCGGCGGCATCGGCATTGTCGCCACCATCGCCAAGAACCTGTCGTACGCCTGCGGTCGGACGTCGACTCGCTGCCGGGGCATCGCGCTCTGGTACCGCGTCACCGTTGCCTACCTGCACTTCCTCCAGCCCTTCGCACGCGTGCGCGGCATCATTCGCGGCATCCTCTCACCGCCGGAGGTGAACGAACCGGTCGCGGCCACGCCAGACGAGCCGCGGCCCGACGGCCGTCGTACCGCGAGTCGGCACGGGCGCTGCTCCTGCTCGTGCGGCGGCGTCACCGAAGACCGCTTCTGGAGCGAGCGCTGGACCAACACCGATCGCGTGCTGACGGACCTGACGGAGTGGCTGCGGAAGTCGCGCGCCGTCCGCATCGTCGAGATCGACGAAGGCTGGTCGCACGATCGTGACATCAGCGTGCTCGTCGGGCCGCTGGGCCTGGCTCGACGTCCGGGCGCTGGTCGAGGAGCACGCCGCCGGGCAAGGCGCTGATGCGGGTCAACATGTTCCTGCGTCCCACGAGCGTCGGCATCGTGTCGGCTGTCGCCTTCTCCGCCGCGGTGCTGGCCGCTGCCAGCGCCGGGGTCGCACTGCGCTGGCCACTTGCCGGCCTCGTTGCCGCCCTCGTCACCATTGCGGTCACGGCACTGGCGGTGTGGCAAACGGCGCAGACCACGGCCATCGTGCAGCGCGGCATTCGCTCGGTGGCCGAGACGTCGAGCATGATCCGGATGAAGTCGGCACGGGCGCGCGTGCCGCTGCTTGCGCCGTCGATGGGACGGGTCTACGCGCTGCGCATGGCCTCCGTGTTCCTGGTGATGATTGCGGCCCTCGCCGCCGGCACGTTCATGCTGCGCGAGGCTGCCACGGCCCAGGTCATCGGTGCCCAGAAGGGCTACGCCGGCGACAACGGACCGGCCATCGACGCGTGGCTCGACACCCCTGGCGGCATCGTCGTCACCACCAGCGGCGACGTGCTGTTCGCCGACTCGAACAACCATGTCGTGCGCCGCATCGACCCCCGCAACAACATCAGCACCATCATCGGCAACTACGCCGCGGGCGCCGGCTTCTCGGGCGACTTCGGCCCGGCCAGCCGCGCCAGGCTCGATACACCCGACGGCGTCGCCATCGCGCCCGACGGCGACATCGTGATCGCCGACTCGCGTAACCAGCGGGTCCGCCGGGTCGACAAGCAGACGCAGACGATCATGACGATCGCCGGCACCGGCCGCGGCGGTTACGACGGCGATGACGTGCCGGCGCTGGAGGCGCAGCTGAACAACCCGAGCGGCGTCGCGGTGGCGAGCAACGGCGACATCTACATCGCCGACACGCTGAACTACCGCATTCGCATGATCGACCACGCCACCGGCTTCATCCACACCATTGCCGGCACCGGGGCGCCTGGCGACGACGACTTCAACGTCGGTGACGGTGGCGCCGCCAGCGACAGCCGCCTGAACATGCCGAGCGACGTGGCGCTGGCGCCCGAACGGCGACATCTACATCGCCGACATGCACCACCAGCGGGTGCGCAAGGTCGACGCGAAGACGCGCATCATCACGACGGTGGCCGGCAACGGGCGCTGGGGCAACACGGGCGACGACGGACCGGCCACTGAGGCGACGCTGGCCGGCCCGGCCGGCATCGCGGTGGTCGCCGACCCCGCGGGCAAGCTGACGCTGTTCATCGCCGACTACTACAACGGCCGCGTGCGCGCGGTCGGACCCGACGGCATCATCCGCGAGGTGAACGAAGATCGCGAGGCGTTCGACGCGCCGACGCGCGTCGCCTACGCGCCGAGCGGCGGCTGGCTGTACGTCACCGACTCGCTCAAGGACCGCCTGGTCGTTCTCAACATCGCGAAGATGGCGCCAACGCTGCGCCGGCACCGGCGCCGCGGCGGCGAGCGAGCCCGGCGCGCCCGGCGAGGCCCGCCACACCAGCATCCCAGCCATCGTCTGCATCGCCAGAGCCGGCGGCCCGGGCCGCCACACCGGCCTTGCCCGGCAGCACCTCACCGCCACTTGCCGGGACCGGCCTGCCGCGTCAGGTGACCCCGTGACCAGGCCGCAGGTTGACGACGACGGCCCGCTGCTGCCGTGGACGCTGTCGTTCCTGCGGCCCTACCGCGGGCGCGTCATCGGTGCTCGGCCTGCTCATGCTGCTGCAGATCGCGCTCGGCGCGCTGCGAGCCATGGCCGCTGAAGATCGTCATCGACTACGTCCTCGGCCAACATGACGCTGCCCGAACCGCTAAGCGCCTGGGCCGATGCGATCACGGCGGCAGCAACGTCAGCCTGCTCGTGCTGTTCGTGCTCTCGGGCGTCGTGCGTGCAGCTCATTCAACCAGGTCGCGTCAGCGCTTGGCGTGCAGGCTGCAGATCGACACTGGCCAGCGCATGGTCTACGACCTGCGCTACCGGCTGTTCGAACACCTGCGAGTCGCTCGGCCTGCACCACCACATCACCACCAGCACCGGCGACGCGGTCTACCGGGTCGACGTCGACAGCTACGCGATCGAGAACCTGGTCGATGAGCGGCGTATTCCCGCTGGCCACCTCGGTCATCACGCTGGTCGTGATGTTCACGATCCTGCTGAACCTCGACCTGTCGGTGGCGCTGCTCTCGCTGTCGGTCATGCCGTTCCTGTTCATCGCGCTGCGCTACTACGCATCGACGCTGTCGTCGCGCGAGGAGCGCGTCAAGGAGCTGGAATCGGGGCTGATCTCAGCGGCTCTACGAGATCGTTCTCGCGATCCGCGCTCGTCAAGAGCTTCGCGCGCGAGCCGCATCGAAGTCGGAGCGCTACGCCGAGGCCGGCGAACAGCACGATGCGAGGCGCGCATCGAGGTGACGTGGCAGCAGGCGCTGTTCGGCGCTGATCGTCGGCGACTACCACCATCCTCGGCACCGCGCTGGTGCTGATCGTCGGCGGCATGCACGTGATGCGCGGCGAGATGACGGTCGGCGACCTCACGGTGGTGATCGCCTATCTCGGCGCGGTCTACGGTCCGCTGTCGGCGATCGCGCACACCACCGGGCAGCTGCAGGGCGCCATCGCCGGGGCCACGGCGCGTGCGGGCGATGCTGGCGCTCGACGCCGGAGACCGATCGATGCGCCCGACGCCATCGACGCGCATCGCCGATCAAGGGCGCACGTTGCGCTTCGAGCGAGGTCGGCTTCTAGTATCCCGACGGCACCGACGTGCTGCACGACATCACGTTCGAGGCGCAGCCCGGGCAGATGATCGCGCTGGTCGGCCTGACCGGCGCCGGCAAGACGACGCTGGTCAGCCTGATCCCGCGCTTCTACCAGCCCGACCGCCGGACGCATCCTCATCGACGGCGTCGACGTCGCGCGACTACCGGCTGCGCTCGCTGCGCGAGAAGATCGCCATCGTGCCGCAGGACGCCGGTGCTGTTCTCCGGCACGATCGCCGAGAACCTGCGCTACGGCAAGCTCGACGCGACGCGACGACGAGATCGAGGCGGCGGCGAGGGCGGCGCACGCCCACGACTTCGTGTCGCGGCTGCCGAAGAGGTTACGACACAGCCGGTGGCGGAAGCCGGCGGCGGCCTGTCCGGCGGCGAGCGTCAGCGCCTGAGCGTGGCGCGGGCGATCCTGAAGGACGCGCCGATTCTGATCCTCGACGAACCGACGTCGTCGCTCGATGCGATCTCCGAGGAGATCGTCTTCGCCGCGCTGAAGCAGCTGCGCGCCGGCCGGACGACCATCGTCATCGCGCATCGCCTCTCGACCGTTCGCGACGCCGACGCATCCTGGTGCTCGATGGCGGCCGCATCGTCGGCGCAGGGCCGGCACGACGATCTGCTCACCAGCAGCCAGCTCTATCGGCGCATGTGCGCCGGCTGTCGGTCGGCAAGTCGCTCGACGAACCGGAGACCGTCGACGAACTGATTCAGGCGGCGACCGGCCACGTGCCATGAAGATCCTGTTCGCCGGCATCATCGCCCGCTATCCGTTCGGCGGCGTCACCTGGTGCTCGCTGATGTACCTGCTCGGGCTGCGCGCGCTCGGCCACGAGGTCTTCTACATCGAGGACACCGGCGAGTGCGTCTACGACCCGGTGCTGAACACCCGCTCGACCGATCCCGTCCTACGGCACGAACTACATCCACGAGTCGCTCGCGCCGTTCGGTCTCGGCGACCGCTGGCGCTTCGTCAACTACGACGGCATCGTACCACGGCAGCGGCGCCGACGACGGTGCAGGCGGTTCTGCGCCGACGCCGACCTGTTCATCAACCTGTCGGGCGGTTCGTGGTTCTGGCGCGACGAGTACGCACGCGATTCCGCGACGGTGTTCATCGACTCCGATCCGGCGTTCACGCAGCTGGCGATCGCCAAGGCCGAAGCCGTGGTACGTCGAGTTCTTCCAGCAGTTCGACCCACCTCTTCACGTTCGGCGCGAACATCGGCACGCCGGCGTCGCGCGTACCGGTCGGCGACTTCACCTGGCACAAGACCTGGCAGCCGGTGACGCTCGAACGACTGGCGCACGGACGCGCCGCCACGTCGATCGCTTCTCAACCGGTGATGACCTGGCAGATCGAGAGCTTCGCCGACGTCGGCGGCAACAAGGATCAGGAATTCGTCAAGTACATCGACCTGCCGTCGCGCACCACGCAGCCGTTCGAGCTGGCGATCAACGGCCCGCAGACGCTGCTGCGCGAGCACGGCTGGAACACGGTCGACGCGATGGAGGTCTCGCGCACGCCTCGACGACTATCGCGACTTCATCCAGCAGCTCGAAGGCCGAGTTCGGCGTCGCCAAGCACACCTACGTCTCAACCCGATCGGGCTGGTTCAGCGACCGCACGGAGTGCTACCTGGCCGCCGGGCGGCCGGCACTGGTGCAGGACACCGGCTGGAGCGGCGCACCTGCCGTCTGGCGAGGGGCTGCTGGCGTTCTCGTCGCCGGACGAAGCGCTCGCGGGCATCGACGCGTATCAACGCCGACTACCCGCGCACGCCCGGCGCGCGCGCGAGATTGCCGCCGAGCACTTCGACGCGCAGATCGGCTGCTGCCGACGCTGCTCGACACATGCAGCCGCTGAGGATTGCCCACGTCGCGCCGGTGGCGACCAGCATTCCGCCGCCCAAATCGGGCTCGGTCCAGACGATGACCTCGCTGCTCACCGAGGGGCTGGTCGCGCGCGGCCACGACGTCACGCTGTTCGCCACCGGCGACTCGACGACCACGGCGCAGCTCGCACGCGATGTTTCCGCGCGGCTACTGGCACGACCCGACGATGTGGCCGTGGGAGCTGTACGAGATGCTGAATCATCGCCGCCGCTGTCGAGCGCGCGGCGAGTTCGACATCATCCACTACGAGGCGGGCTACTACCCGATGTCGCTGGCGTTCTCGCGCCTGTCGCCGACGCCGGTCGTCCAGACCGCTGCACCACGCGCCGAGCGCCGGCGGAGGTGGCGCTGTGGCGCCGCTACCCGGAGGCGCCGTTCATCGCCATCTCCAACGAGCAGGCGCGGTCTGCTCGACGGCCTCAACGTCGCCGCCATCGTGCTGCACGGCGATCGACACCGATCGCTTCACCTTCAGCGCGACGACCGGACGACTACCTGCTGTTTCTCGGCCGCTTCACCGAAGGCAAGGGCGTGCTGCAGGCGATCGAGGTCGCCCAGGCGGGTCGGCATGACGGCTGCTGCTGGCCGCCGCCGATGAGGCGTATTATCGCGAGCACGTCGCGCCGCATGTCGATGGCGAGCAGATCGTCTACGTCGGCGAGGCCGACTTCGACGCCAAGGTCCGCCTGCTACGGCGGCGCGCGGGCCCTGCTCTATCCGGTGCAGGCCGGCGAACCGTTCGGCCTCGTGCTGGCCGAGGCGATGGCCTGCGGCACGCCGGTCGCCGCACTCGACCGCGGCGCCGTCCGCGAAGTCGTCGACGACGGCGTGACCGGCGTCGTCTTCGACGATCTCGACGCCATGGTCGCGGGCCTCGACCGCGTGATGGCGCTCGATCGCCGCCGCGTCCACGAGCACGCGGTCAGCCCGCTTCGGCGTCTGCCGCATGGTCGACGAATACGTTCGCGCCTATCGCACGATCCTCGCCAGCACGGCAGGCCGTCGCGATGAGCAGCGCGCCGCCACGGCCGGCACCGACCGTGTGCTCGCCGTCTTCGCCCACCCCGACGACGAGTCGCTGGCCTGCGGCGGCACGCTGGCGCGCCTGGCCGACGCCGGCGCGCACGTCGTGGTCATGGTGCGCCTCGCACGGCGAACGCGGTGCGGAACCGGCCCGATCGCGACGACGCGCTCGGCGCGTCAGCGCGCCATCGAGATGCGCGACGCGGCCGCGCGCGCTCGGCGTGCCGGAGCTCATCGTCTGCGATCACCCCGACGGCGATCTGCGCTGGGCCGCAGGTGTCCGCAGCTTCCACGCCGAACTCGTGCTCTTCCTCCGGCATCACCGGCCCGCGCCGGTCATCACCTTCGGCGAGGACGGCCTGTACTGGCACCGCGATCACATCGGTGTCTACGAGCGCGTCGTCACGGCGCGGTGCGTCACTCGGCACCGCACGCGCCGCCGCTCTACTATCGTGACGATGCCGAGCGGCGTGATGCCGGAGATCGTGGCGGTCGCGCGGCGCGCGGCTGGACGCCGCCGCCAAAGGGGTTCTGGAGCCTCGATCCCGGACGTCGTTCGGCATTGCGCGCAGAACGCCGATACGATCACGGTCGACGTGCGGGATCGTGCCGCAGCAAGCTCGCCGCCATTCAGGCGCATCGCAGCCAGATGGGCGACGACGACATCCGTTCTCGCAGCCGTGCGTCGAGGCCGACGCGCGCCGCTGCTCGGCACCGAGTATCTTCCACGGCGCGGACATCCCGGGTCGTCCCGGCACCGTCCTGGAAGCAGCTATGCACGTAGACACTCCTAGAGATCCTGCGTTGCCCGTACTGCGGCGGACGGCTCGAACTCGTCACGTCGATGCTTCCACCGCGCCGACCGACGACGACGATTCACGACGGCGTCCTCGGCTGCCAGTGCTGCGTCTTCCCGGTGGTTGACGGCATCCCTGTGCTGCATCTCCATCCCGCGTCGAACGCGGCACGCGAACAGATCGAGGCGGGCACGCCGGAACTGGCGCTGCGCGCCATGGTCGGGCTCGACGACGAGGCGCAGGCGGAACGGTTCGAGGCGGCGATCGCCTCACCGACGTCGACCTACAAGGACATCGTCGAGGTCGCTGGGTCCTGGCTTCGAGGGCGGCTACTTTCTCTATCGCTTCTCCGACCCGACCTTCATCGTCGCCAGACGCCGTCGTCCGCGCGTCGCAGGCACCGTGCTGCGCTCAGGCGGGCGGGCACTCGACATCTGCGGCGGATCGGGACACCTGACGCGCGCGCTGGTGGATCTGTCTCGAAGCCGGCACCGGTGCTGGCCGACCTCTTCTTCCCGAAGATCTGGCTGGCGCGCCGCTTCACCGCGCCAGGTGCGTGCCGGTCTGCTGCGACGGCAACTCGCGCGATGCCGTTCGCGCGCGGTTCGTTCGACTACGCGATGTGCTCCGACGCGTTCAGTTCATCTGGACGAAGCGGCAGTTCGTCGGCGAGATGTTCCGCGCCGTCGACGGTTCGACCGCATGCCACCGTCGTCATCAACCACACGCACAATCAGCTCGCGTGGAGTCCGTCGCACGGCCAGCCGCTGACACCGGCCGGCTACCGCAATCTGTTCGAGACCTGCGCCGGCACGCGTCTACGGCGAGACCGCGCTCTTCGCCGACGTGGTGGCGGGGCAGGCGCTCGATCTCACCCGCAGGGACTCGGATGAGACGCTCGACGGAAGCGCGGCACTGACGCTGATTTCCTCGAAGGTAGCCGGCGTGTTCGACCAACATCCGCTCCAGCCCGCGCGCACTGCCGCTGGCGAATGGCGCATCAACCCGCTGTTCGACGTGACCGACGCCAGCGCACAACTGCAGGCAACGCTGCGCTTCCCGTCGTCTGATTACGAGTACGAATACAGCGCCTGCCGCGAGTACTTGCCGGAGTCGGTGAGCATCGACGCCACGTTGTTCCGTGCGCTGCAAGCGGGCACGCCGCAGCCGTCGCTGGACGAGTTGATTCGCCGGAAGGTACTGATCGACGTGCCGGCGAAGTACTTTTGAGGTGTGTGCGCGGCAGGTAGCCGCTCACCTTCACGTGCGCGATGCCAGCGCGGCGCGAATGGCGTCGCTGGCCCGCGCCGTGAGCGTGCCGATCGCTTCCCGGGTCGAATCGCCGGCAGCAATGGGCGGCAGTATGTCGATGGCAATCGACGCGTTGGCCAGCAGCCAGCGGTTCGCCGGCATCAACTCGCGGGTGCCGCTCAGGGCAATGGGCACAACCCGGCGTCCCGTGCGGGCTGCCGCGCGAAAGGCGCCGCTCCGGAACGGCAGCAGTTCCCCAGAGCTGGACGTCGTCCCTTCCGGGAACACCAGCAGCGATCGGCCGCTGCCAAGGGCCTGCTGCATGGCGTGGCCGCTGTCGCCTCGACTGCGCCAGGAGTCGCGGTTCACGATGCTGGCGCTGGCGCCGCGGATAATCGGGCCGAGGATCGGATACTGCGCGTAGACATGGTTGGCAACGAAGCGAACATCGACGGGCAGCGCCGCCACAAGCACGGCGGCGTCGGCAATGCTCACATGGTTCGATACAAGCATCGACGCCCCGTCGGCCGTCAGGCGTTCGGCATGCAACACCCGCACGCGGATGCCGCTCCACGCCATCACGCGCCTGGCACACGCGCGGACGAGCTGGTAGGCGTTCTGGTCGTCGCGCACGAACAGCAACCGCACGCGGAGCGGCGGCAGCAGCAGCGCGAGGACGACGGCGACTCGCGCCGTGAACACGATGGACGGCTTCGGCCTGTTCGTCACAACCCCAGCCGCACGATACTACGACGCTGCGGCTGGGTTCGTGGCTCGACGCTTGCGTAGTGCCGGGCTGATGTCGCTGTACGCGCGCCGCGTGCTGTTCGCCTGCCTGCTGCTGCTCGGAGTGCCCGGCGCCCTGTCAGCGCAGACCGACGGCACCTTCGCGCTCGGACTGGACGCCAGCTCCAGGATCGCGACGAACGAGGGCACGACCGGACGGTCGGGTGTCGGGCTGTTCTGGCGGTTCGGTCATGGAAGTAACGGCTGGGGCTGGCGCTACGGGCTCAGCTGGTACAACACGGACCTGCGCGAGCCCATTGGAGACGGCGCACCAGCCGAGTTCGGCACCCTCAGGGTCCGTCCCATCCTCGTCGGGTACGGCTATGGTCATCGATTCGGGCGGGTCGCTCTGAACGCCAGGGTGATGGGTGGCTACGCCTTCAACTCCTTCAAGCTGCTCCCGACGTTCGACGATGCCTACAGGACACGCCTCGGCGCGACCACGGTGACCACGGATGCCTCGAACAGCCTCGTGCTGAGGCCGGACATCTCCACCTGGATCGACCTCGGACGCAAGATTGGATTGAACGCGAGCGTCGGCTACATGGTGGCACGGCCCAGCGTGACGGTGTCGAGCTCGCTCGGCAGCGACCGTCGGCAGATCAATGCCGACGTGCTGACGCTGAGGATTGGCGCGGTCTATTCGATTTTCTAGCGGCTCGTCGTAGCCGCGCCTCCTACGAAGACCGCTTCGTCGAGCGCGCGATCGCCAGCAGCAGGATGCCGACGCCCCACCCTGCCAGTGCCAGCGCCTGCGGCCAGAGCGTCTCGAGCCCGACCCCCTTCAGGAAGATCGAGCGCAGGATGACGAGGAAGTAGCGCAGCGGAATGAGGTAGGTGATCGGCTGCACCACCGCCGGCATGTTCTCGATCGGAAAGACGAAGCCGGACAGCAGCATCATCGGCATCAGGAAGAAGAACATCGTCGTCATCATCGCCTGCTGCTGCGTGTTCGAGATGGTGGAGACGAAGAGGCCGAGGCCGAGCGTGCTCAGCAGGTAGACAAGCGTCATCGCGAACAGCAGGAAGTAGCTGCCCCGCATCGGGATGTCGAACCAGAGGATCGCCACCGACAGCACGAGCAGCACGTCGATGAGCCCGACCATGCCGTACGGCAGCAGCTTGCCGACGATCAGCTCGGCACGGCGTGAGCGGCGTCACGTTCAACTGCTCGAGCGTGCCGAGCTCCTTCTCGCGCACGATGCCCATCGACGACAGGTTCGTCGTGATGACCAGCAGCAGCAGCGCGACGATGCCCGGGATCATGAAGTCGCGGCTCTCGAGCCGCGGGTTGAACCAGACGCGCACACGCGGCTCGATGCCGGCCACCGGCATGTCGCTTCGACCGGACGCGACAGCCGCGCGTTCCGCGCAGTCTCCTGCCCGTAGGTCGCCACCAGATTCGTGGCATACCACAGCGACACACCGGCGGAGTTGGCGTCGCTGCCGTCGGCCACGATCTGCACGGCCTGTGCCTGCCCGCCAGCCAGCGCCGCGCCGTAGCCGCGCGGAATCGACCAGCGCCATCCACGCGTCGCCCCGCTCGAGCGGCGCATCGATCTCGTCCGGGACTGCCGACGAATCGACAACACCGTGAAACTTGGTGACGCATCGAAGCGGTTCGACCAGCTCACGGCTGGCGGACGACCGGTCGGCGTCCGCGATGACGATCGGCACGTTGCGCACGTCGGTGGTGGCGGCATACGCCAGCAGGAACAGCTGAAGGATCGGTGCGAGGATGACGATGCCGAAGAGGCGCGGATCCTGCCGCAGCTCGATCAGTTCCTTCCAGATCAGGAAGCGGATGCGTCGCATGTCACCTCCACTGCCGGCGAAGCCGCAGCGACGCCAGCAGCAGCACGACGCCGGAGTAGGCGACGAGCGACAGCAGCTGCGGCCAGATGATGGAGAGCCCCGCGCCCTTCAACACGATGCCGCGCAGCGCGATGAGGAAATAGCGCGCCGGCACGATGTAGGTCACGCCCTGCAGGAACGTCGGCATGCTCGCAATCGGAAAGATGAAGCCCGAGAGCATCAGCGTCGGCAGGAACGACACCAGCATCGCCAGCTGAAACGCCACCTGCTGCGACTCGGCGATGCTCGAGACGAGGAGTCCGAGCCCCAGCGCACCGACCAGGTAGAGCGAGATGGTGCCGAGCAGCACGACCACGAGCCGCGCATCGGCAGATCGAACAGCAGCATCGCGACACAAGGATGGTCAGGGCCGAGACGAGGGAGATGAGGAAGTACGGGATGCTCTTGCCGAGGACGAACGAGACAGCGCTGAGCGGCGCCATCCGCACCTGCTCCATCGTGCCGCGTTCCTTCTCGCGCACGATCGACAGCGCGGTCGAGATCACGGAGGTGATCATCACGATGTAGGCGATCAGGCCGGGCACCAGGAAGAGCGCGCTGCGCAGCTGCGGGTTGTACCAGACGCGCGGCTCGACGACACCGACGGTCCGCCGATGGTGCCCGGCACCATGCTGGTATCGCCGACTCGCTCTGCAGAATCGTCAGCGCGTAGCCCATGACGGTGGTGGCGGTGTTGGCGTTGTCGCCGTTGAGCAGCACCTGCACCGGCACCGGCGGCCGGCCGCCATGTCGCGCGCCAGTCCGTTCGGGATGACGACAACGGCCCGCGCGGCGCCGCGAGTCCATCAGCCGAGTGATGTCGTTGGGGCTTCGCACATCGGCGACGAGATCGAAGTAGCCTGAGTTGACGAACGCCGACACGATAGAACGACTGGCCGCCGTTCGGTCGCGATCGTCGACGGCGAGGTGCACGTGGCGAATGTCCCAGTTCAGCGCGTAGCCGTAGACGAGCAGAAAGAACGCCGGCACGAACAGCAGCATCACCAGCGACCGGCGGTCGCGGAGAATCTGCCGCATCTCCTTCCGTCCAACGCTCAGCGCTTTGCGCATCAGGAACCTGCCTCTGCCACCACGTCGAGGAACACGTCTTCGAGCGACGGCTCGACCGGATCGATGTGGCGGGTTCGCACGCCGGCGGCGGCCAGCCTGACGCCGAGCGCGGCGGCGGCAGAGCCCGCCTGCCGGCGCATCACCGCGTGCACGGCGGTGCCGAACACGCTGGTCTTCTCCACGTCATCCGTCGCCTCGAGCACTCGCATCGCCTGCACGGGATCGTCGAACTGCACTTCGAGGATGGTGCGGCCGGGGAAGACGCGCTTCAGCTCGGTCGTCGAGCCGAGCGCCGCGAGGCGGCCGGCGTCGATGATCGCGATGCGGTGACAGTGCTCCGCTTCGTCGAGGTAGTGCGTCGTGACCAGCACGGTGATGCCGTCGTCGGCCAGCTGATCGATCAGCGTCCAGAACTGCCGCCGCGACACGGGATCGACGCCGCCGGTCGGTTCATCGAGGAAGACGATCGGCGGTTCGTGCAGGATGGCGCACCCGAGCGCGAGTCGCTGACGCCAGCCACCGGCCAGGTCGGACGCCGTCGTGCGTTCACGGCCGTGCAAGCCCGCCATGTCCAGGACGAAGGCTCGCCGCTGCTCGAGCCGCTCGGCTGTGAGACCGTAGATGCCGCCGAAGAAGCGAATGTTCTGATCGACCGTCAACTGCTCGTAGAGCGAGAAGCGCTGCGACATGTAGCCGATGCGTCGCTTCACCCCTTCGGGATCGCGGCCGACGTCGATGCCGTCCACCAGGGCGGTACCGCTGGTCGGCTTCAGCAGGCCGCACAGCATGCGGATGGTGGTCGACTTGCCGGCGCCGTTGCTGCCGAGGAAGCCGAAGATCTCTCCCTTGCGGACGTCGAACGACACGTGGTCCACCGCGACGAACTCGCCGAACACCCGCGTGAGGTCGCTGACGGTGATGGCGTTCATCTGCCAGCCGCCCTGTGCAACCGCGCCTCGGCCAGACGCGCCGACACGACAGCCTGCGTCCTATCAAGTGGCGCCTGCAGGATCGATACCTGTGCGTCCAGGACGTCGGTGCTGGTGGCGACGCCTGCCGCGAAGCGCTCACCGACCACACGGCGCGCCTCGGTGGAGGCCGCGACGGCCACATCGGCTGCCTCGATCGCCGCCCGGCTCGACTCGAGTTCAGACAGACGCTGGCGAATCTCGAGCGCAACCAGCGAGTCGAACTCGGCGAGTCGTGCTTGAACTGCACGCACACCGGCCGATGCCTCGGCTGCCTCCGACTTCGGTACGCCCGCCGTCGAAGAGCGACCAGCTGACGTTCACGCTCGCGTCCCACGACTCGTGCCACTCACGCAGTCGCGGAAAGATGCGCGGGTTCGGTCGCGCGTAGTCGAGACCGCCGGCGACGCCGACGGTCGGCTTGCGTCCAGCCTCAGCGGCCTGCACCCGCGACTCGGCAGCGGCCACACGGTGCTCGAGCGCGTGCCGCTCGGGGCGGTTCTGCCGCGCGAGGGAGACCAGCGCCTCGAATGAGTCGGTCACGGCTGGCGGCACGAGGGACGCAGACACGTCGATGGCCGTGCCGGGCGCCAGACCCACCAGTCGCGCCAGGGCGGCCTCGGCATTCTCCCGGGCGGTGCGCGACTGGATACTCAGCATCCGCTGACGCGCTTCCTGCGCGCGGGCCGTCAGCACTTCGTTCGGCGGGACGAGTCCGGCCTCGAGCTGGTTGCGGACGTCGCGCACATGCGCGGTCGTGCGCGCCAGCGACTCGCCGACGACCCGCTGGTTCTCGCGCGCGACAACGAGGTTCCAGAACGCGCGGGTTGTGTCGAGCCGTACATCGGCCGTTGCCGCGTCGAGGTCGCGCGTGGTGGCGTTCTGTTCACGCCGCGCCGCCGACTCGACTGCGTCGAGCCGCCCGGCCGGTGTAGAGGGGCCACTGCACGTCGAGCCGCGACCGATAGTTGTCCGGGATGTCCGGGTAGATCACCCTGAACTGGTTGTTCGGCAGCTGGATGCCGAACTCGTCCACGTGGTTCGTGCGCGTGTAGCCACCGAGCGCCGTCACCTGCGGCAGCGCCGTGGCGTGGCGGGCGTCAGCCACCGCGGCTGCGGCGTCGCCACGCGCGCGCGCTTCGGCGAGCCGATAACTGGCCGCGACGGCCCTGGTCAGCGCGTCGTCGAGCGACAGGATGACGGGAGGCACCGCCGCGCCTTGCGCGCCGGCAGCAGCCGGCAACAGGAGAAGGGCGAGCGCGAGCGTGGCGCTGGTCGATCTGCAGGTCATGACTGGAGTTCTCCGAGACGAGTGACGAACACGTCCTCGAGCGACGGCGGCACCTGACGAACGGTGGTCACATCGATACCGGCATCGTGCAGGTGGGCACCGAGCCGCGCCAAGGCGTCGCCTGACGCGTCGGTCAGTTGCACGTGCGCGCGCTCGCCGAACGTCTGGACGTTCGACACGCCCGGACACTGGCGCAGTGCCGTAGACAGCGCGCCGATGGTCGGGCGCAATCACCTCGAACAGCGAGCCGGGCAGGGTCTGCCGCAGCGCGCCTGGCGTGTCGAGGGCCAGCAGCTTCCCCTGATGCAGCAGCGCGACACGCGAGCAGCGCTCGGCTTCGTCGAGGTACGGCGTCGACATCAGGATGGTGATGCCCTGCGAGAGGAACTCGGAGAGCAGCTTCCAGAACTCGCGGCGCGACATCGGATCGACGCCGGTGGTCGGCTCGTCGAGCACGATCAGCCTCGGCTGATGGATGAGGGTGCAGGCGAGCGCGAGCTTCTGCTTCATGCCACCGGACAGTTGTCCGGCGAGCCGGTTGCGGAACGGCGCCAGCTGCGTCAGCTCCAGCAGGCGCTGGCGGGTCGCATGGTAGTCGCGCATGCCGTGAATCTCGGCAAAGAAGGCGATGTTCTCGTTGATGCTGAGATCGGCATAGAGGCTGAAGCGCTGCGACAGGTAGCCGACGGAGTGGGTCACCTCGCGGTGCTGCCGTGCCGGGTCGAGGTCGAGCACGCGCAGGCTGCCGGCGTCAGCGCGCAGCAACCCGCAGATCATGCGGATGGTTGTCGTCTTGCCCGCACCGTCCGGCCCGATCAGCCCGAACATCTCGCCGGCCCGAATCGAGAACGACAGCTCGCTGACCGCGCGCACAGGTCCGTAGTTGCGCGAGACGCGGTCGAGCACGACCGCGTCAGCGGACAAAGACGATCTCCGCTTCCACCGGCATGCCGGCCTTGAGGACGCCGCTGCTGTTGTCGACGGCGACCTTCACCCGGTAGACCAGCTTCGAGCGATCGTCGGCCGTCTGCACGTTGCGCGGCGTGAACTCGGCGCGCTCGGCGATGGCGCTGATGGTGCCGGCGATGGGAGCACCGCCGGCGTCGGTGAAGAGCATCGCCTTGTCGCCAACGCGCAAGCGCGGCACCACCGGTTCGTCCACGTACACGTTCGCCCACGCGTGGTCGAGATCGGTGATGACGACGATCGGGCGCGCGCGGCTGAATCAGTTCTCCCTCGTCGGCCACTGTGGTGGTGACGACGCCCGTGGCTGGAGCGGTGATGGTGGCGTCGGCCATGGCCTTCTCCAGCGTCGCCACCTGTGCGAGCGTGATGTCGATGCGCGCGCGTGCAGCCGCCACGTCTTCGCGCCTGGCGCCGGCCTTGACGCGTCCGACGCCTTCCTGAGCAACGCGGATGCGTTCACGTGACGCCTGCACCCGTTCGCGCGCCACGTTCCGCCTTCCTACCGCATCGTCGCGCTGCTTGCGCGAGCCCGAGTTCGAGGCCAGCAACTGTTCGAACCGTTGCACGTCCACCTCCGCCGCTGCGAGTTCGGCCTCGGCGGGCGTGACGTCGGCCTGTGCGGCGCCGACCTGCGCTTCGGCCTGCCGCACGTCCTCGATGCGGGACGAGGCCTGCACGACGCGCAACTGCGCCTCGGCCTGGGCCTGCTCGGCGCGGGCGCGCGTCAGCGCCAGGTCGGCGTCGGCGGTATCCAGCACCGCGATGAGGTCACCCTTCGCCACCTGCTGCCCTTCGGCAACGCGGCGTTCGAGCAACCGGCCCGGCACCTGCGAGGCCACCTGCACCTCGGTCGCCTCGACCTGGCCCGACACGCGGACACGGTCGGCGGCGGGCGGTGGCGCGCAGGCAGCGAACCCGAAGAGGAGCGCGACGACAAGCAGGGATGAACCGTGAGTGGGACGGCGGCTGTCTTTCATCATGGGCGTTTCCGTCGAACTGGCGCGGCGGCGAAGGCGCGCTGCAGCGAGGTGGTGAGATCGGCCAGGAAGGTTGCGGTGGCCAGCGGCGGCCCCGGGAGCTGGACGTGCTGGCGAGACGTGATCTGTTTGCGTACGGGGCTGCTCGCCACGAACATCAGGATCGGGGCGATGGTGGTGAAGTAGGCGGCAATCGGGTGCATGTCCCGGAACGCGCCCTTGGCGATGCCGGGCCGCAGAATAGCGGCGAAGGCTGTTGGCACGGCGGCCAGGGCGGCGAGCGTCTCGGGGTCGAGATGGGCGCCGCCGTCGGCCATCTCTCGGAGCATGATGGACGGGAAGTAGCGATGCGCCTCGATGTGCGCCGCCAGCGTGGCCACTGCGGCGTCGAGCTTGCCGGCCGGGTCGAGGGCCGGCGCCGCGGCAATCGCCTGCAACTGGGCGGCGATGGCGCCAAAGATCTGGCGCAGCAGGGTGTGATAGAGCCCCTGCTTACTGGCGAAGTGGTAGTACAACATCGCCTTGTTGACGCGGGCACGGCGGGCGATGCGATCGACGCGCGCCCCGGCGTAACCACGCTCCGCGAATTCGGCGGCGGCGGCGGCGAGGATGCGGTCGGGCGAGACGCGGGCAGGACGTGGCATAGAAACTAACCGTTTAGTTAACAACGCGCACTCTACACCAACCCCATGAAGATTGTCATTGCTGGCGGCACCGGCTTCCTCGGACGTCCCCTCTGCACCGCCCTCATCGGCGATGGCCACGAGGTGGTGGTCCTGACGCGGAACGCACAGACCCGCACGCCGGACGGCACCCGCGCGGTCACCTGGGACCTCGATCGGGCGCTGAGCCCGTGGGCGTCGGAACTGGATGGCGCGGGCGCCGTGATCAACCTGTCCGGTGAACCGATCGCCGGGCGCCGCTGGAGCGCCGCGCAGAAGCGGCGCATTGAGGACAGCCGCGTGATTGCCACCCGCCGCCTGGCGGCCGCCATCAGCGAGGCGAGCGTGCCGCCGCCCGTGTTCATCAGTGGATCGGGGGTTGGCTTCTACGGTGCCTGCGGCAGCGACGTGGTGACGGAGGCGACCGGCGCCGGGCACGACTTCCTCGCCGGTGTCTGCCGCCGCTGGGAGGGACAGGCCGTGGCCGCCAGTGCGGCGCAGACGCGCGTCGTGTGCCTGCGAACAGGGCTGGTGCTGGCGCACGACGGCGGCGCACTCCCGCCGATGCTGCCGCCATTCAGGCTTGGCGTCGGCGGCCGACTCGGGAGCGGCCGTCAGTACTGGCCGTGGATCCATCGCACCGACTGGGTGACCCTCGTGCGCTTCCTGATCGCGTCACCCGATGCGGTCGGTCCCGTCAACGCCACGGCGCCAACACCCGTGACCAACGCCGAGTTCACCACGGAACTCGGTCGAGCACTCGGCCGGCCCACCTACTTTCCGGTCCCCCGGCTGGCCCTGCGGATCCTGCTCGGCGAGATGGCCGACAGCCTGCTGCTCAGCGGCCAGCGCGCGCTCCCAGTGAAAGCGCAGCAACTGGGGTTCACGTTCACGTATCCGACGCTGTCGCTGGCACTGGATGCGGTGTTGCACCACCGGAAGTAGGGCGGGTCGGGCCCGCCGACCTGCCCCGTCTAGACGAACGTCAGCCCGGCGTTGCGGAAGTCGGCCCCGAGAATGCCGCGCGAGTCGGCTCCGAGCCACGAGTCGATCACCCGCGCATAGACGGAGCGGAAGTCGGTCTCGAAGCGCACGTCCCCGGCACTGTTCTCGAGCGTCGGGTTGGCAGTGTCGAGGTTCAGGTTCGGGGCGGTGCCGTAGAGTCCGCCGTTCACACGTCCACCCATCGCCAGCATCACGGACGCCGCGCCGTGGTCGGTGCCGCTGCTGCCATTCTCCGAGATGCGACGGCCGAACTCCGAGAACGACAGGACCAGCGTGTCGCCGAGCAACCCCTGGTTCGTCAGGTCGGTGTAGAACGCGAACAGTGCGTCGTTCAGCGTGGCCATGAGGTTCGTGTAGCTGCCGTTGGCCTGGTTCGGGTTCTGGCCGGCATGCGTGTCGTAGCCGCCGGTGGTCACGTAGAACACCCTGGTGCCGATGCCGCGGACCATAGACCCCGCCACTGCCTTCAGCGCCTGGCCGAGTCCGGAGGTCGGATAGGCGGTCGTTCCGGCATAGCTGCCAACCGTCGCCACACGATCGAGGGTGCTCATCGCCTGACGAGCGTTGCCGTATACGAACGCCAGCTCGGGCCGATCGACCGGTACGTGCGAGCTGATGCGCACTGCGGCGGCCCGGCTCGCCAGCGCATCGGCCCCCGCGTTCGGGCTGGCCAGGGCGTAGGTCGCCGGGTTCGGAATCGCCGGCACCGACACCTTGCTCGACTGCAGCACGCGCGGCAGGTCGCGCGTCGTGTTCCACCCGGTCAGGGCATCCACCGGTGACGGCAGCGAGTCGAGATAGCGCCCCACCCATCCGTCGCTTGCCGGGTTCGCCGGGTTCGCCGACGCCCACACGTCTGTGCCGAGGAAATGCGACCGCGTCTGGTTCGGATAGCCGGTGCGCTGGATGAGCGCGAGCTGGCCACGGTCGAACATCTGCTTGAAGCCGGTGAGGCGCGGGTGCAGGCCGAGCGCCACACGCGACGAGTCGGTGCCCATCTGCAGCACGTTGGCCGCAGGCACGGCAATGGTCGGGCGCCGCGAGTAGTAGAACGGGTCGTTGTACGGAATCAGCATGCTGAGCGAGTCGTTGCCGCCGCTCAGGTAGAGCACCACCAGGTTGCGCGACGTCGCACCTTGCGCCAGCGCGATGTCGCTCAGGTAGCCGGGCGCCGCGTAGGTGACGGTGAACGCAGCAATGCCGCCCTTGAAGAACTGACGCCTGGTCATCGTCATACGAACTGATACTCCGGCGTGCTGGCCACCAGATGCACGAGCCCGGGAACCTTCTGCTGCAACTGCGCGGTGGCCCCGGTCCAGGCGCCGGTCGCACGGAGGTAGTCGGACAAAGCGCCGGTCACCACCGGGTCGTGCACCGGCGTCTTCAACGCGTCGAGGACGAACGACAGCAGCGCCTCCGGCGTTGCCGCGTCGTTGCGCGCCGCCGCCGCGAGGTTGAACCGCTGGTTCGCCGCAAGGGTGGAGACGAAGTTCATGCGCGCCAGCATCGACCCGGTGGAGAACCACGACTTGCCGAGGTCCCAGCCGGCCACGTCCGGCGGATCGAACAAATTCTGCCCCATGTTGCCGAGCGGCGTCAGCGCGCTGTCGACCGAGAATCCGTTCCAGCCGATGTCCTTCATCGCACGCACCACGAACTCCACCGGCCACGAGTAGCGCGTGAACATGTTGTCGCGGTCGGCGAACTCGCGCGACGTCAGCACGTCGCGCATCACGGTCTTCATGTCGTAGTCGCTGCGGAAGTAGGCGCTCGCGACATCCGCCAGGAACGGCTCCGGCACGTTGCCCGTCTCGGACACGAAGAAGCGATACAGCTTCCGTCCCAGGTAGCGTGGCGTCTCCGGGTTGCGCGCCAGCGCGTCGATCAGATCGAGGCCGTCCTGCTGGCCATCGATCGCCGGGCGCGCCGGGATCGTCCTGCCACCGTCAGGGTAGATGGCAAAGCTGAACGTCTTTGCCGCCACGTCGTGCTGGTTCGCGTTGTAGACGAACTGATAGCGCTGCGAGTTGTCGGCCACGCTGCCAGGCCTCGACAGGTTCCAGCCGCTGAACACCCGTGCGGCCGCGTAGACGTCGGGTTCGGTGTAGTTGCCCACGCCCATCGTGAACAGCTCCATGATCTCGCGGCCGAAGTTCTCCTGCGGGCGAGTTCGCGTGTTCAGGTAGCCATCGAGCCAGAACAGCATGGCCGTGTCCTTCGACACCGCCACCAGCAGGTCGCGAAAGTTCCCGAGCGCCATGTCGCGGAACAGCTCGATCTGCCCGCGCACCTGCGCCGGATCCTCCGACGCCTTCGCCGCCATGTAGCGCGTCGCCTCCATCGTGCCGACGATGCCGGCGACCTTGGAGTAGCTGGTGGCGAAGTGGTTGTGCCAGAAGAGCGTCATCTTCTCCTGCAGGGGCCGGTTGGTGTGCACCAGGCGGAACAGCCAGCGCTGGCGCGCGTCGGTCAGCACGCTGTTCGGCGAGAACTGCCCGCGCGTCGTGACACCGACATAGCCCGGCTGCCCGATCTTCCGGTCCACATCGTCGGGAATCCGCTCGTACTCGAGCAGGCGGGTCAGGGCGCCGCCGAACGACTGCCGCGCGGTAGACATCGAGTTCGTCCTGCCTCGCACCACATCCGGTGCGACGCAGCAGATGTTCGATCTTCGGGTCGAGTACGAAGGCCATGGTAATCCTGCGGGGCAGGCCGGACGGGACATCGTAACGCCGGGCTGACGCCCCCGCAAGAGGGCCTGGATCGGAGAGTGGAGGTTGCGAACCTGCACTCTGAAATCTGGACTTCCTACCGTGGCGTAGCGGCCGGTGCGCCGTCGGCTTTGGGCGGCACGGCGCTGAGGCTCACGAGGTTGGCGAGCAACTGGTAGGCGCCGTCGACGCCGGCCGGCAGTTCGCGCCACAGGCCGAGACCGACGTAGACCCAGCGGCCCTTGCCGTACTGCGCCTCGACCAGCGCGCCCCTCTTCTCGCCCTGGTTGTAGGCGAACGGTTCGTCGAGCGCGACGAGGTCCTTGTAGCGCGGATCGCGTTCGCCGAGGAAGTAGAGCCCGCGTTCCTGCACCCAGCCCTTCCAGGTGCTGGCATCGATGCGGTTCGGTGTGTAGAACAGCGGGCTGTCGCGGTCGAGCTGGCGGACCGGCGCGTACTCGTCGGTGACCCGCGCCGAGCTCACGCGCGCCGGATACGGCCCGTACTGCGCCTGGTTGAACTCGAACTTGTTGTACTGGACGATCAGCGTGCCGCCGTTCTGCACGTACTCGAGCAGGCGGCTGTTGTTGGCGCGCAGGTCGGCGCGGCGCTCGTAGGCGCGCACGCCCGTGATGATGGTCGTGAACCGCGACAGGTCGCCCCACGCCAGGTCGTCGGCGTCGAGCATCTCGACGTCAAGACCGAGCTGGTCGAGCGCGGGCGGCACTTCATCGCCCACACCCATGATGTAGCCGACCTTCAGGTTCGGCGCCACCTTCACGTCGATCACCTTCAGCACCACCTCCGCCTCACGGTAGATGTGCGCCCGGCGGATGTGCGGGTACTCGATCACCTGGTAGCCGCGCTCGAATGACGCGCCGCCCGACGGTGACCACGGCCTTCACACGGTACTCGCCGGCCGCCGCAGCCGCGGCTGGACGCACCTCGAAGCGCACGGTCTGTGTCTCGTCCTCACGCGCGAATTTCACGACGGCCTGTGCCGGACGCGACGTCCACCCCTGCGGCAGATCGAGCGTCACCGTGCTCTCGGTGGTGCCCTTCGCATCGTTCGCCACCGTGACGCGCACCTCGCGGCCGGCGGGCCGCGCGGGGCGGCGGTTGGGCGCGCGCGCAGCGACGTCACGGGAATGATGGCGATCTCGGGGGACACCCGCACCGAGGCGGCCGGCACGACCAGCAGTTCGGTTCGCTTCTCGCCGCTGAAGATGTTCCCTTCGTAGCGGTACAGCACCGGCATCGACCCGGTCACGTCGATCGCCTCGGCGCCACTGCCGACGGTGAGCGTCATCGACGCGCGGAACGGCGACGGCCTGTAGGGCAGCCCGAACGGCGCGTCCGCGTCGAAGGTGTAACGGCCGGCGTCGCCGGCGCGGTGCCAGTACGGTTCGGTCACACGCGTCGCCGCTGGAATCGTCATCGACGGCGAGCACTGCGCCACCTGACCCTTCTTCAGCGTCGAGATCGGCCGCGCCGGCGGTGCCTGGTCGCCGCGGCCACTGCCAGGCACACCCATCTGGCCGAAGATATTCGCGCTTGCCACCTCGGTGAGCGCGCAGACGCCCGGTGCGTCGAAGCCGGCGTAGGCCACCTGTTTCACGGCGACATCGGCCGTGCCGCGGTTCGCGACGATCGCCGTCACCTTCACCGGCTGCCCGGGCACCACCACGCCATCGTCCGATAACAGCTCGATGCGGACGGCGTTGGCGAGCAGGATCGATTCCTGGAACTCGCGCTCCTTCTGTTCGAGGCGGTAGTCGATTTCGAAGCGTCCCTGATTGCTGATGGCGGTCATCGACGTCAGCTGCGCTCGCAGGGCGCGCACGGCGCGAAGGCCCGTCGCGAGCGGCGCCAGCACCGCGGCGTCGTTGTCGGCATCGAAGGCGCGCTGGGCGGCTGCAACCGCCGTGTCGATCGCGGCGAGGCCGCTCCGTCAGCTCGGCGGGGCGCCTGGGCACCGGCATACTGGGCGAGGCCCGCAATCGACGTGTCGATGGCGTCGAAGAGGCTCTGTTCGTCGCGGTTCAGCTGCCCGGGAATCGACGACTCGGCCATCCAGTAGCGCGGACGACAGTGGCGCCGGCAACGACAGCAGCTGCGCCATGCCCTGGCACTTGTGCATGCTGCGCGCCTCGGTGCCGATCTCCGCGTAGGTCCGGCCGAGCAGCGGGTCGTAGGCGGACAGGTCGATCGACAGCGTGCGGGCGGGCTTCTCGGCGTCCGGGTCGGCGGGTCCGCCGAACCCGGTCATGAAGTAGATCTTCTTCGGCTGCCACGGACGCAGCCCCTCGCGAATCTGCTCGGGATACTTCGTCGGGTCGCCGGCAATCAGGAAGGCCTCGCGCGCCAGGCGACGCCGACGCCTGGTGGTGCTGGCCGCCGCCGACGCCGGTCGGGCTGAGACCGGTGATGACGTCGGGACGGATCGTGCGGATCATGCGCACGAAGTCGCCGAGCGATCTCGTCGTGACCCCACTTCTCGAACGTCTCCTCGACGCTGAACGAGAAGCCGAAGTCGACCGCCCGGGTGAAGTACTGCTCGGCGCCGTCGAAGCGATGCAGCGCCGCGCAGTTCCTCGGTGCGCAGCACGCCGAGCGCCTCGAAGATCTCGGGGCCGATCTCGTTCTGGCCGCCGTTGCCGCTGCGTCGCGGTGACGCAGCGTCGTCCGGTAACCCTGGCCGCGGTTGAGCATCACCAGCAGCCCGTTGTTCTCGTCATCGGGATGCGCCGTCGCCATCATGAAGATGCCGGCGTTGCCGAGATGACGCAGCGAGAGGCCGAGCGCAGCGTGCCCCTCCAGTTCATCGATCGGCGTCACGCGCATCTGCGCGGTCGGGACGGAGATGCCAATGCACCCCACGGCGAGCAGGACGAACAGAAGGCGTTTCATGGCAGCTGAACCTCGAGGCTGGCGTGGGCAGCAGAGGACCGGTCGGACCTTACCTGCCCCACCTGCCGCCCCCGCCCTTACGTTAGAAGCGCACCTTGACGCCGACCTGCGCGATGCGCTGGTCGTAGCCGCAGTTGCCGGTGAACGGCTGGCCGAGCGTGCCCGTTGCCGTCACGTTGCTGATGTCGACGGCCGGCGTTGCCGGCGGCGTCGGTCGGTGACGACGCGGTTGACGCCGGCGATGTTCTGGCGGTTGAAGAGGTTCTTCGCCTCGACGAACAGCTCGCGCCGTCGCGCGCTCGACAGCGGGACGAAGCGCGAGTAGCGCAGGTCGAGGTTGAACACCGTGCCGAGACGGCCGGCGTTGCGCTCGACGCCGAGCGGACGATCGTTGGTCACGCCGTCGCCGTTCAGGTCGAGGTTCGAGCGGATGTTGAACGGCAGCCCGCTGTTGGCCTGGAGGATGACGCCGAGCTGGTTGTGGTTGCGAGGATCAGCGCGCCGATGCCGTCGCCCGAGAACGTCGGCGCGACCACCGTCGAGACCGCGAAGGTGTGCGTCTGGTTGAACGGCGTGACGCCCTTGTCGCGATCGAGGTTCGACGGATCCGACACGCGATCGTCGCCGCTGCCGACCACGTAGGTGCCGGTGAGCGGCGCGTTGTCGACGCCGCGCGCCAGCGTGTAGGTGGCCTGCGCCTGCCAGCCCGTGCGGTCATGCGCTTGGTCAGCGTCGCCGTGAACGCGTTGTAGGTCGACTCGCCGATCGACTGGAACACGTTGACGTGATCGAAGGTCGGGTCGACGCGGGTCGCCGCGTTCACGGTGGTCGAGTAGATCGGCCGGCCGTCGGCCAGCGTCGGCGCCGGTCGGGATCAGGTTCACGTCGACAGCACCGGCAGGTTGCGGCCGATCGAGTTCACGTAGCCGACCGACACGGCGACGTCTGGCCGAGCGCGCGTTCGACCTGCACGTTGGTCAGCCACGCCGACTGCGTTTCGAAGTCCGGGGTCGACCGCGGTGATGCTCTGGCGCGGCAGCACGAAGCCGGCCGGTGCCGTGGCGAGGCTGGTCGGGAACGCCGGAGCGCCCGTCGCCGAACCCGACACCGACACGTTGTAGCGCAGCGGATCGCCGTTGTTCAGGATCGCGTTGTCGTAGAAGTCGAGGAGCGGCGGCTCGAACATCAGGCCCGTCGAGGCGCGCAGCACGGTGTGGCCCGATTCGTCGAGCGACCACGACGAGGCCGACCCGCGGCGCGATGTTGTTCTTGTCGATGGTGAAATCGTGCCGAGTAGCGTGTTCGCCGCGAAGGTGCGCGACCTCGGGCACGTCGAACACGTCGTAGCGCAGGCCGTAGAGCAGCTTCACGCGCGGCGTGACCTGCCAGTCGTCCTGGACGAAGAGGCCGTAGAACGCCGAGTTGTAGTCGACGTCGAGATTGCCGAAGGTCTGCTGCAGCGTGGTGTAGCCGAACGGATTGGCGCCGCTCTTCGCCGCGAGATACGCGTCGATCGTCGGGAAGGTGTAGTGGAAGCTGCTCGCCGCTGACGCGATCGTCGCCGATGAACTGCGCGTCGATGCCCGCCTTGAAGCCGTGCTTGCCCTCAGCCAGGTGAAGTTGTCGATGACCTGCCAGATGCCCTGGTTGAAGTCGAAGCCGACCGAGTTGCGTGTCGCCGATGCGCGGCCCGCCGAAGTTGGCGATGCCGGCGACGGTGATCGCCGGGCCGGCGACGCGCGGTGCCGACGGTGTCGGAACTGGTGGCGCCGCGCGAACTGGACGCGGAGCTCGTTCAGCTGGCTCGCGCCCAGCGTCGAGACGAGCTGCGCCTGGACGGCCGAGTCCATGCGGTCGGTGAAGTCGGTGGCGCGGTCGGTGGTGGTCAGGCCGCCGCCGATGTTCGAGAGCGACGAAGTTCTTGAACAGGAAGTAGCGGACCGGCGAGCGGCGTGCTCGGCGCCGACCTGGTAGTCGATCTTGCCGAAGCCGAAGTTGACCTGTCTGGTGCGCCGGGATGACACCGCTCGCCGGCAGCGTGATGCCGAGCGCCTGCGCCGTCGGACGGCGTCACCGTGATGACCTGGCCGCCGGTGATCAGGCTGCGGTCGACGTACTCGTAGGCGCCGAAGAAGTGCGCCTTGTCCTTCACGATCGGACCGCCGAGGGCGGCCGTGACGTCGTTCGACCTCGGTGTCCGGCTTGCGCGCGGTCGGCGCCAGGAAGAACGGCTGCGACGACATCGCGTTGCGCTTGAAGCGGTAGCTGGCCGAGCCGTGCAGCGTGTTGGTGCCCGACGGGGTGATCGCGTTGTAGACCATGCCGGTCGTCTGGCCGAACTCGGGCGCGAAGCCGTTGGTGACGACCTTCACCTCGCGGACGAGCACCTCGGAGATCGGCAGCAGGCGGAGGCCGGCGCGATCCTTCTCGGTGTTGGTGTTGCCGTCGAGCTGGTAGTTGGTGCGCATCTGCGAGCCGTTGGCGTTGATGCGCGGCACGCCGAACTCGTTGTTCTCGTAGCCGGTGACGTTGGCCTGGAGGAACGCGAAGTTGTAGGGGTTGCGCGAGAGCAGCGGCAGGTTGTGGATTTCGACGTCGCCGATCGTCCGGCCGAGGTCGATCTTGCCGGGCTGGGCGATCGGCGCTTCGGCTCGTGACGTCACCGTCTCGCTGACCGCGCCGACCTCGAGCGAAAAGTTGATGGTGGCGCGGTCTGCCGGCGCGACAGCGTGATGCCGGTCTGCTCGAACGTCTTGAAGCCCTGCAGCTCCGCCGCAACCCTGTACCGACCGAGCGGCAGCAGCAGGCCGCGGTACTGCCCGTCGATGTTGGTCACGAGCGACCGTTCAAGGCCGGTGTCGACGTTGGTAACGGTGACGGTCACGCCGGGCAGGACGCCGCCCGACGAGTCGGCGACTGTGCCTTCGATGGTGCCGTTGGCCGCCTGGGACTGCGCGAACGCGGGCCCCGCTGAAAGAGCGAGGGCGATCGCGAAGATGATCTTACGGAGCATGTCGACTCCTTATGAGGTTTGAGAACTGTCGATCGAGTATACCCCCCGGGCACGGGCCACCACGGACGCGGGGCTCGCTCCCACTGGGGTCAACTGCGGGGAAATGCGAGGAACCACAAGGAGAACCGGGATTTTGGATCGGCGGAGCGGGACGACGGTCAGCGCCGCCGCGTCCGCTCCCGCGCCAGCAGCTGTTGCTTCCGCTCACGCCCCCATCGGTAGCCCCCTGCGCCACCGACCGCCGGCACGACGCGGTGACACGGAATGACCAGCGCCACCGGGTTCGAGGCACAGGCGCGGGCGACGGCCCGTGACGCCGAGGGGCGACCAATGGCTCGCGCTACCTCGGCGTAGGTGCGGGTGTCGCCTGCCGGAATGGCCTTCAAGGCCTCCCATACCTGCCGCTGGAAGGCGGTGGCACGGACATCGAGCGGCAGCTCCAGCGTCGGCAGCCTGCCGGCCAGATGCCCGGTCACCCGCGTCAGCATGGCGCGCAGGACCGCCGGCGCCTTCTCGACGTCTGCTCGCGGGTACTCCGACCTCAGCGCCGCCACCAGCACCGCGTCGTGGTCGCCAAGCGCCACGGAGCAGACGCCGCGTCCGGTGGCCGCGATCAGCACGCGGCCGAGCGGCGACGCGGCGGTCGCGTAACGGATCGTTTCGCCGAGTCCGCCAGCCCGGTAGGCGGACGGGGTCATTCCGAGCCTGGACGCCGCCCCTTCGTAGAACCGGCTGCTCGATTCGTAGCCGGCATCGAGGAACGCCGTCGTCACGGTGGGTTCGATCCGCAAATGGCGCTTCACGTGCTCGAACCGTCGCGCATCGGCATAGGCGCGAGGAGTCACCCCGACGATGCGCTTGAAGTTTCGGAGGAAGTGATACGGACTGCTGCCCGCCTGGCTGGCCAGTGTGGCGAGTGGTGGCGGCACGGCGGCGGAGGCGATGGCGACGCAGGCGAGCTCGATGCGCGCGAGCCACGGGTCGGCGATGGCCTCGAGCGGCCGGCAGCGCAGGCAGGCGCGGAATCCGGCCAGCTGCGCCGCACGGGGCGTGTCGAAGAAGCGGACGCGGTCGCGGCGGGCACGCCGGCTGGCGCATGACGGCCGGCAGAACACGCCGGTGGACGTGACCGCGTACACGAAACGGCCATCGGCCGACCGGTCGCGGCCACACACCAGTGCCCAGCGCTCGTCGATGCCGTCGTCGGTCGTATCGGGGTCGGAGATGGCCAATGCGTTCATGCGCCTGTTGTAGCGCGAGCCTCGACGCCCATGCTATCCGGGGATTGCGCTCGAATACAGAGATGGATGGTTTCAGGGCAGATATGCGTAGAGGTGCTGGTCGCAGATCTGGCCGTCCTTGATGGCGCTGCGCCGCATCGTACCTTCGCGCACGTAACCGGCCTTCTCGAGCACCCGGCACGATGCGAGGTTGTGCGCGAATGGCAGCGCGTAGATGCGCGTCAGGCCGTGCTGTGCCAGGGCGTAGTGGGTGACCGCGATGAGCGCCTCGGTGCAGATGCCCCGTCCCCAGTGGCGCTCGCCGAGCCAGTAGCCGATCTCGGCCGAGACCCGCTCGATATCCTGCTGCAGCATGAAGCCGATGCCGCCCGCTGCCTCACCGTCGACTTCGATGGCGAAGTTCGTCTCGACGGCGCTGCTCCGCACGTAGCGGATGAACCGCTCGCTGTGGCTCGTGGTGTAGGGATGCGGAAAGCGGTCGCGCAGGCTCAGCCAGATGCGGCGATTGTTGGCGTGTGCCGGCACAGTCGCCGCATCGGCGAACTGCCACGAACGCACCACGCAGTGGGTCAGCGCCAGACGCATCACCCCACCAGCCTTCAGGGCCACCGCCGACTTCTCACGCCTACGCTTCCTCCCATCGGAAGCGCGCCACCGCGAGCGTACCGAACAGGGCGGCAAAGCCAAGCAGCACCATCGTCGGCATCACGGCCGACTGCAGGCCGAGGCCCCGCCAGGTCATCGCATCGAAGCCGTCGACCGCCCAGCGGGCCGGAATGACCACGGTCACCTGCTGCAGCCAGGCCGGGAAGATGAAGCTCGGCACCCAGGCGCCGCCGAGCATCACCATCAGCAGCACCGACAGCGTGGCGATGCCGCGCGTGCCACCGGGGGTCTTGCCGAGCGACGCGAGGAGCAGCCCGAAGGTGGACGCCATCAGCACCGTGGCCAGGGCAACTGCCGCGAACCCGATCAGGCTGCCCTGGATGCGCACCCCGAAGACGATCATGGCGAACGCGAACGAGACGATGAGCGTCAGCAACGCGATCATCGAGCCGCTCGCCGCCTTGCCCGCCAGCAGCGACAGGCGCGAGATCGGGGCGCTGCGCAGCCGCTTCCAGAGGCCGCGCTGCCGCTCGAGCAGGATGCCGACGCCGAGATCGATCGACGAGAACAGCAGGAACTGGATGCCCATGCCAGCAAACGAGTGGGCGTAGCCGTTGTAGGTGACGTTGTCACCCGAGGTGATCGCCTCTTCCGTCACCGCGTAGGGCATGCTGAGCCCGCGGCGCGGCGCCGCAGCGCCGGTGGCCCCGGCCTGCGCGGGAGGAGCGGCCGCCGCCGGCGCCGGCTGATTGTAGAACGTGCGCGCCGACTGCAGGAGGTCACGCAGCAGCGCCTGCTGCTGCGTGGCCATCGGCACGGTGTCGATCGACGCCAGCGTATCGTCCACCAGCGTGCGCCCCTGGTCTCCGGTGAACATCTCCGCGCTGACCGACTGCATCACGTGTTCGGTGAGCACGCCGCGCACCAGGCCGAGTTCGGTGCTGCGCGACGGGTCGTACAGCACGTTCAGCTCGGGCTTCGACGTGCCGGTAAAGAACGCGCGACCGGCTGCATCGCCGAACCCCGGCGGGATGATGACCGCCGCCGCCAGCGTTCCCTTCCTCACCGCATCGCGCGCCTCTTCGGCGGTCGGACTCGATACCAGCAGATAGCGATCGCCGCTGGCCCCCGCGACGATGCCGCGCGAGACGGGGCTGCGGTCCTGGTCGATGATCGCCACGGCAATCTTCGCCCGCTCGGCGTCGGGGTTGCCCGAGAAGATCGAGCCGAAGAACGAGGCAATCGCCACTGGCGCGACGAGCCCCATGACAACGGCCCGGCGATCGGTGAGGAACAACTGCAGATCCTTCCGGATCATGGCGACGATAGCCTGCATGCTCAATCCCTCAACGTGCGCCCGGTCAGGGCAAGAAAGATGGTTTCGAGCGATACGCGTCCGGCACCGGCAGGGGCATGCTGCTGCAGGCCCTCCAGGGTGTCGGCAGCAACGACCCGTCCGTGATCGACGATGACGACGCGATCTGCCAGTCGCTCAACTTCCTCCATGTAGTGCGTGGTGTAGAGCAGCGCCTTGCCCTGCGCCTTCAATGTCTCGAGGTTCGAGAAGATGGCGTTGCGGCTCTGCGGGTCGACGCCAACCGTCGGTTCATCGAGGAGCAGGATGTCGGGGTCGTGGAGCAGGCTCGCGGCCAGATTCAGGCGGCGCTTCATACCGCCACTGAAGGTGCCGACCCGATCTCGCGCGCGATCGGCCAGGCCGACCAGCGCCAGCGCGCGCTCGATAGCCGCATTCAGCCTGGTGGGCGACAGCCGGTACAGGGCTCCGAAGAACTGCAGGTTCGACAGGGCCGACAGCTCCTCATACAGCGCCAACTCCTGCGGCACGAGGCCGATGCGCTGCTTCTTCGGATCGGTGTCACCGGCGAGTGGCGAGCCGTCGACGAGGACCTGACCGGCATCCGCGACTACGAGTCCCGCAATGATCGAGACAGTGGTCGTTTTGCCGGCGCCGTTCGGGCCGAGCAGACCCACGACTTCTCCCGCCTTCAGCGAGAACGAGATGTCGTGCACGGCGACCAGGTCGCCGTACACCTTCCGCAAGCCGAGAACGTCCAGCATTGCTGCCTCCGGAGAAATCGTCTCACCGGGTCGCCAACGCGCGGCCCATGACTACAGCGCTCGCCGGTCCAGAATCGCTTCGATTTCGTCCATCACCCTCGACATCTGCCGCATCGTCAGATCGAGCGGTTCATCGGTCGTCATGTCGACGCCAGCGTCCTTCAGCAGGTCGATGGGGTACTTCGAGCCGCCGGACGAGAGGAACGTGAGATAGCGCGTGACGGCGGCGCTGTCGCCGGCCATGACGCGCGAGACGAGCGCTTCCGAGGCGGTGAACGCGGTGGCGTACTGGTAGACGTAGAACTCGGCGTAGAAGTGCGAGACGAAGCTCCACTCGTGCTGGATGTAGTCGTCCACCACGCACACGCCGGCATCGTGCCCATAGAAGCGCTTCGTGATGGCGTGGTAGACCTCGGCCAGCGCGTCGCCAGTGATCGGCTGCCCCTGTGCAGCCATCTCGTGCATCCGCAGCTCGAACTCGGCGAACTGCGTCTGGCGGAACACGGTGAACTGAAGCCCTTCCAGGTACTGCCCGAGCAGCGACAACTTCACGTCGTCGTTGTCGATGGTGCGCAGCATGTAGTCGAGGAGCAGCGCCTCGTTGAACGTCGAGGCCACTTCGGCGGTGAAGATCGGGTAGTCGGCGGTCGGGAACGGCTGGTGCGTGTTCGACAGATAGCTCTGCATCGTGTGGCCCAGCTCGTGCGCCAGCGTACTCACGTCGTCGAACTTGCCGTTGTAGTTCATGAGGATGTACGGGTGGACGTCGTAGGCGGCACCCTGCGAGTACGCACCGCCGCGCTTCCCCTCGTTCGGGTACATGTCGATCCAGCGTTCGCGGAAGGCACGCGTCACAATGTCCTGGTACTGGCCTCCGAGCGGCGCCACCGCCGCGACGATGATCTGCGCCGCCTGCTCGGGGGTGTAGTCGAGGTCGACCGAGGAGACCAGCGGCGCATACATGTCGTAGTAGTGCAGTTCGGAAACGCCGAGCATGCGCTTGCGAATGTTCAGGAACCGGTGGAAGTTCGCGATATTTCGGTCGATCCCCTCGATAAGGCGCATGTAGACGGAGGTGGGCACGTTGTTCGAATCGAGGGCGTACTCGAGCGCGGAGCCGTACTTCCGGGCACGCCAGTAGAACAGCACCTTCTGCACCTGCGCGTCCATCATCGTGCCGAAGGTGCGGCGGTACTCGCCGAGCGACGTGAAGTACGACGACTGCACGGCCTTGCGATCGTCGCGGTTGGGTGACGAGCGCAGCTCGGTGTAGCGGGCGTGGTTCACCTTTGCCGCCCGGCCGTCGCTCAGCGTGACGACCGGGTAGGGAAAGTCGGCATTGGACAGGATGCTGAAGATGGACGACGGGGCGGAGGCGAGCGGGCCGACATCGGCCAGCAGCTTCTCTTCCGCGTCGCTCAAGGTGTGTGCGGCCCGCCGCAGCGTGTCGCGCAGTTCGAAGGCGTAGACCGTCAGGCGCGGTTCGGCGGTGATAAACGCTTCAATTGCGTCACGGTCGGTGCGCAGGATCTCAGGCTCGATGTACGACGCCTCGGCACTGAGCGTCGAGTAGAGCTGCGTCATCTCCTGCGTCATGCCCTGGTGGGCAGAGACCCGCGTGTCCTGGTGCGACAGCATGTCGGCGTAGACATACAGACGCAGCACCTCCTTGCGAAGCGCGCTGCGTTGCTCGAGTGCCTCGGCCAGCACCACGGCCGACGAGGTGAGCCGGCCACGCCAGGCCCCCATCGACGGCACCGCTGCGGCGATGCGTTCCTTCTCGGCCCGCCAGGCATCCAGCGACGGGTAGAGGTCGTCGAGCTGCCAGATGTACTGCTCGGCAACGGCGGCGCGGTCTCGTTCGGGTGCGACGGCTGTGGTCATGAAGATGTCCGGTCCTCTTCGGGGCGTCCCGCTTCCATCGACTCGTCCGGATGCCTCCGAGGCGAGCGCAAGAACGAGGTCGAATCTGCTGAGCGTCTCGAGCCTCCCCTATTCTTCCGTCATTCGCGCCGACGCGCGCAAGATCCCGGCGCTGGTCACCGTATGATTCGGGGGATGACCGAGATCTGGCTGACCGGGCCTCTGCCCGGCTACCACCCGCTGGTGATGCCTGTCGTGCACTCGCTGTTGCAGGTGAAGACCGAGGTGGACGCGCTCCTGCCCTCCGTGACGGACGCGCAGCTCTGGGATCGCCCGAATGGTGCGGCATCGATTGGCTTTCACGTCAGGCATATCGGCGGCAGCACGGAGCGGCTGCTCACCTATGTGCGTGGCGAGTCGCTGACGCAAGAGCAGCTGGCCGCCTCGGCGCGCGAAGCAATCGAGGTGGTGCCGCGCGACGTGCTTGCCGCGGAAACGCACGACCGGCTCGACCGCGTGCTCGACTTCCTGCGCACCGTGGATCCGGGCACGCTGCTCGAGGAAAGGAAGGTGGGGCGAGCGGGCCTGCCGTCGACGACGATCGGCCTGCTGTTTCACATCGCGGAGCATGCAACGCGGCACGCCGGGCAGGCGCTGACGACGGCGCGTGTGATGGATGCGACGCGTTCGTAGTGTCCGCCTTCAGGCGGACTGCAAATCGTCCGGCTAAAGCCGGACACGACGAATGCACGCGTGACCGGGCGTCGGGTCCGCCTTCAGGTGGACCGTCACGTCCGACACACTACCGCACCCGCTAACGCGACAGCAGCAGTTCGCGCGCGGTAAGCGCCCGGTCGCGCGCCTGCGCCGCCGTTTCGGCCAGCACGGTGAGGTGCCCCATCTTGCGGCCCTGACGGGCGCTGGCCTTGCCGTACAGGTGCAGCTTCACGTCGGGCAGAGCGAGCGCCGCGGCCCAGTTCGGCTCGCCGTGCGCCCAGAGATCGCCGAGCAGGTTCACCATGGCTGCCGGCTGCAGCAGGTCGGCGGCTCCGAGCGGCAGGCCGCAGATGGCGCGCACCTGCTGTTCGAATTGGCTGGTGCGGCATGCGTCGAAGGTGAGGTGCCCGGAGTTGTGCGGGCGCGGCGCCAGTTCGTTCACCAGCAGCCGTCCGTCGCGCGCGACGAAGTACTCGATGCAGAGGATCCCCACGTAGTCGAGCCCCTCGAGCACCTCTCGTGTCACCGCGACCGCATCGACCTTCACATTGGCTGGAATGTCGGCCGGCGCCAGCGTGACGTCGAGGATGTGATGCAGATGGGTGTTGTCGAACGGCTCGAAGAATGACGTCGAACCGTCGACGCCGCGCGCGCCGATCACCGAGATCTCGCGTTCGAGGTCGATGAACGACTCGAGCACGCACTCGGCACGACCGAGCTGCTCCCAGGCCGCCAGCGGGTCGGTGTCCGGCCCGACCGCCACCTGCCCCTTGCCGTCGTAGCCGAGCGCTGCCGTCTTCAGCACGGCCGGGCGCCCGATACGCGTCACCCCTTCGCGCAGGTCGGCCTCGCTGCGCACCTCCACGTACGGCGCCACCGGCAGGCCGCGGCTGGCAAGGAACCGCTTCTCACGGACGCGGTGCTGCGCCACTTCCAGCGCGGCGCCGTTCGGGCGCACCAGTGCCTCCTCGGCTGCCGCAGCCGCCGCGGCAGCGGGCACGTTCTCGAATTCGAACGTCACCACGTCGACCGCCCGGGCAAAGGCCCGCACCTGCTCGATATCGTCGTAGGACGCAACCACCTCGAGGTCGGCAATCTGCCCGGTGGGCGTGTCGTGCTCTGGCGCGAGCGTGTGCACGCGGTAGCCGAGACGACGTGCCGCCATGGCGAACATGCGTCCGAGCTGACCACCGCCGAGGACGCCGATGGTCGACCCGGGGTCGATGCGGGGGGCGCTCACGACAGCTGGCTGCTCTTCGCGGCGTCGGCGATCTCGGCGCGGTACGCCTCGAGGTTGGCACGCAGGTCGGGCCGCGTCGTGGCAAGGATGGACACCGCGAGCAGCCCGGCGTTGGCGGCTCCGGCAGCGCCGATGGCCACGGTCGCGACTGGAACGCCGTCGGCATCTGGACAATCGACAGCAGCGAGTCGAGTCCGTTGCAGCGCCTTCGCTCTGCACCGGCACGCCGATGACCGGCAGCACGGTCTGCGCCGCCACCATGCCAGGCAGGTGGGCCGCGCCGCCGGCGCCGGCGATGATCACTTCCAGGCCGCGCCCCACCGCGGTCGCCGCGTATT
Source organism: uncultured Acidobacteriota bacterium (assembly GCA_963722395.1). Lineage (GTDB taxonomy): Bacteria > Acidobacteriota > Vicinamibacteria > Vicinamibacterales > CAVVIG01 > CAVVIG01. Next base: position 742,339 of record CAVRLS010000005.1, read on the forward strand.
CGCCATCAGCGCCGGCGTGCGATGCGCCGACACCACACGGCATTCGTGCGGCACGTCGAACTGCGTGAGCACCTCATCAGCGTGCTTCATGGTTTCCCAGTCCGACTGGCTGCCCATGATGACTCCGACGAGCGGACGCGTCTCAGGCATGCCGGTATTTCATCATAGAATCGACCGATGAAGCTCGTCAACGCCGCTGTTTCGCTCTTCTACTGCCTTCGTCGCTGATGGCGCAGCCCGCCGCCGCTGCAGCTGCCCTACACCCAGTTCCGCTCCCCAACGGACTGCACGTGATCCTGCACGAGGACCACAGCGTGCCGATGGTCGCGGTGAACGTCTGGTACCACGTCGGCTCGGCGCGACGAGACGCCCGGCCGCACCGGGCTTCGCGCATCTCTTCGAGCACCTGATGTTCATGGGCTCCGGCCACGTCGCCGAAGGCGAGTTCGACACGCTGCTCGAAGTCCGCGGGCGGCAACAACAACGGCTCGACCGAGAACGACCGCACCAACTACGAGATCAACGTGCCGTCGAACGCGCTCGAGCTCGCGCTGTTCCTCGAGTCCGACCGCATGGGCTTCCTGCTCGACTCGATGAAGCCGGCGCCGCGTCGACGCGCAGCGCGACGTGGTGAAGAACGAGCGCCGCCAGAGCGTCGAGAACCAGCCGTACGGCGTGGCCGAAGGTCAGGTGCTCACCGAGATGCTCTATCCCGAAGGCCACCCGTACCACTGGCCGATCATCGGCTACATGGACGACCTCACCGCCGCCAGCTACGACGATGTGGTGCAGTTCTTCCGGACGTATTACGCGCCCGCCAACGCCAGCCTCGTGCTCGCCGGCGACCTCGATCCCGGCTCGCGCGACGCGCACTGGTCGAGAAGTGGTTCGGCGACGTCAAGGCCGGCGCACCGGTCGACGCCCATCACCATTCCCGGCGTCACGCTCACCGGCGTCAAGAAGCAGACGATCACCGACCGCGTGCAGCTGCCGCGCCTCTACCTCGCGTGGCTGACGCCGCAGGCGCTCGCGCCGGGCGACGCGGCCATGGACCTGGTGGGCTACGTGCTGGCCGGCGGCAAGAACTCGCGCCTCTACAAGCGGCTCGTCTACGACCTGCAGATCGCGCAGAACGTCATCGCCTACCAGAACTCGCAGGCGCTTTCGTCGTACTTCCTCGTTCGCGCCACGCCGCAGCCGCGGCCACACGGTCGAGGAACTGCAGGCGGTGATCGACGAGGAGATCGAGAAGCTGCGCAATGAACCGCCTACCGATCGGGAGGTGCAGCGCGCGCTCAACCAGATCGAGTCGTCGTTCTACAACAGCATGGAGCGTGTGGGCGGCTTCTCCGGCAAGGCCGATCAGTTGAACAACTACTACACGGAGACCGGCAACCCCGACTGGTTCAACGAAGACCTGGCGCGCTACCGGCGCTGTCGCCCACCGACATCCGCGCCGCCGTGCAGGCCTTCCTGCCGCGCGATCGTCGCGTCGAGCTGACGGTCGTGCCGGAGACAGACCGCAACCATGACCAACCGCACGAAGGCCCGAAGAGATCTCCCATGCGCATGCGTTTGACCCTTTCGGCGATCGTCCTCACTGCCGCGGCTTCGCTCTCGGCGCAGGCGCCCGACCGCTCGAAGCCGCCGGTTCCCGGACCGGCGCCGGTGCTGACGCTGCCCGCCATCCAGAAACAGCAGCTGTCGAACGGTCTGCAGGTCTGGCTGGTCGAGCAGCACGAAGTGCCCGTCGCCCAGGTGAACCTGGTGGTGCGCAGCGGCAGCGCTGACGACCCACCTGGAAAGTTCGGCGTCGCCAGCCTGACGGCCGCGATGCTGATGGAAGGTGCGGGTACCCTGTCATCGCTCGACCTGGCGGACGCGGTCGACTTCCTCGGTGCCGACCTCAGCGCCGCGAGTTCCAGCGACCTCTCCGCCGTACGCCTGCATGCGCCGGTCGCCCGCCTCGCCGAAGCGCTGCCGCTGATGGCCGATGTCGCGCAGCGACCCCTCTTCGCGCAGGCGGACCTCGACCGGCTGCGTCAGCAGCGGCTGACGTCGGTGATGCAGGGCCGGGACGATGCGAACACGATTGCGGCGCTGGCGTTCGCGCGCACGCTGTTCGGCACGGCGCATCGCTTCGGCACCGCCACGATGGGCACCACCGCCACGCTGCGCGCCTTCACCGTGGACGACCTGCGCGCGTTCCACACGACGCCTTCCGCCCCGACAACGCCACGCTCATCGTCGTGGGCGACGTCACCGCGGCAGCGGTGGTGCCGCTGCTCGAGAAGAGCTTCGGCAGCTGGAAAGCGCTCGGCGGGCCGGTGGCGCACGTGAAGCAGCCGGCGCCGCCCGCGCGCACGCGACGCGAGGTCTACCTGGTGGACAAGCCGGGCGCTCCGCAATCACAGATTCGCATCGGCTTTGTCGGTGTGCCGCGCTCGACCCCCGACTACTTCCCGATCGAGGTGATGAACACCATCCTCGGCGGCTCGTTCTCGTCGCGGCTGAACCTGAACCTGCGCGAAGAACACGGCTACACCTACGGCGCGAACTCGTTCTTCGACATGCGGAAGGACGCCGGGCCGTTCACCGCCTTTGCCGGCGTGCAGACCGACAAGACCGCCGAGTCGCTGAAGGAGTTCTTCAACGAGTTCACCGGTATGCTGCAGCCGGTGCCGGCCGACGAACTGGCGCGCGCCAAGAACTACGTGGCGCTGGGGCTGCCGAGCGGCTTCGAGACCACCGGGGATATCTCACGACGCCTGGAGGAGACGCTCGTCTACTCGCTGCCGGACGACTACTTTTCGCGCTACGTCCAGAACGTGCAGGCGGTCACCGCTGCTGACGTGCAGCGTGTGGCGCGCGCCTACCTGCAAGCCGACCGGATGGCGGTGGTCATCGTCGGCGACAGGAAGGCCATCGAACCCGGCATCCGGGCGCTGAACCTCGGTGCGGTGAACGTGATCACCATCGACCAGATCTTCGGCACGAACTGACACGGGACCAGCCACGTGCCAGAGAGGCGAAACGTCCGATCTTCGAATTCGTAATCGACGTGTGCCGGAACGGCACGTCGCGAGAATCGGGCAGGTGCGCCGAACACCTCTCCACTCCGGAAAAGTCGTGAAAAACCTCGGAAACAGCTGAGGAACACTCCTTGCCATTGCTGGGGTGTGCGTACTGTCACCCGTCAGCACGGGTTCTCCACTCTCGAACTCCTGGCCACGCTCGGTATCGTCGGCGTCGTTGCCGCCATGGTCGTCCCTCAGACCGGCCGGACGCTGGCGGACCTGCGCGTGAGCGGCGACGCCCGCAGCGTGCACAACGCCGTGGCTCTCGCCAAGATGCGCGCCGCTGCACACTACACGCGTGAGCGCCTCTACGTCGACAGAACAACGAACACCTACCACCTCGAGTTCTGGGACAAGACGGCCGACGGCGGGAACGGCGACTGGAAGGACGAGGTCGACCCGACCAGCACGTTGCAGACCGGGGTGAACTTCGGATTCGGCGCCATCGCGACGGCTCCCCCCAGCACGCAGTCGTCGCTGGCCATGTCGCCGCCCTGCAAGACGAAGACAGACACCGACATCTCGAACACCTCGTGCATCGTCTTCAACTCGCGCGGCATTCCGATCGACGGCAGCGGCAACATCACCGGCAACTCCGCGCTCTACCTGACGGACGGAACAGCCACCTGGGGCGTCACCCTGTCGGCGACGCCGCTCGTCCGCCTGTGGTGGTCGAAAGCCGACGAAGCGAAATGGGTGAAGCGATGACGCGCCTGCACGACTCGCGCAACGCGGGCACGCCGCGCCGCCACGACCGGGGCTTCAGCCTGCTCGAGACTGTGATTGCCATCTCGCTGCTGATGATCGTGTCGCTCGGACTGCTGCCGCTCGGCGTGATTGCCACGACGAACACCGAGAATCAGGGCCACCTGATGGCGCGCACCACCGAGTATGCGCAGGACAAGATGGAGCAACTGCTGGCTCTGTCGTTCGGCGATGCGACCTCGGACACGCGCGCCTTCCCGGCCACTGAGACGGGCGGCACCGGGCTCACCGTCGGCGGCAGTTCGAGCCCGGAGGCGCCCGCCGCGAACTATGTCGACTACCTCGACGTGAACGGTTCGCTGCTCGCCGCCGTCGGCACCACGGCGCCGGAGAACTGGTACTACAAGCGCGTGTGGCAGGTTGAACTGGTGAGCGGCAGCACGACGCTGAAACGCATCACGGTGACCGCCAAGGTCAAGAGCGCCGTCGGCAGTGCCGGGCGCGTTCCAGAGGCGACGGTGACGTCGCTGAAAACCTTTCCGTTCTAGTTCAGGTGCTGTGATGCGGAAATCAGAAGCGGGCTTCACGCTCATCGAGCTGCTCGTCTCAATCGTCATCCTGATGATCGTGTCCGGGTCGGCGCTCGAGGGTGTGTTCCGGCTGACGAAAGTCAGCCAGACGGTGGCGAACCGCACCGAGATGCACTCGGGTGTGCGGAACGCCACTGGACTGCTGCAACAGGAAGTCGGCCAGGCTGGCCGGGTCGCGCTGCCCAACCTCGTACGCACGGGCGGAACGATCGCAGCCGGCTCGTCCACAGTGCTGGTGACCGCCGTGAACAGCGCTGGCTCGGTGCTCTCCACCGTGAACGGCACCTCGGGGATGTTCGTCGGCGAACAGCTCGTCGTCGACACCGGTGCCAACGAGGAGACAGTGACGGTGACCGGGGTGAACGCCACCAACAAGCAGTTCACAGCCACCTTCATGCTGGCGCACGCAGCGAACGTCCCCATCAACGTCTACGGCGGCTTCCGTCAGGGCATCATCCCGACCACCGTCACCAACGGCTCGACCGGGGACACCATGAAGATGCTGGGCGACATCAACAGCGACGGCAACCTGGAATACGTCGAGTACAAGTGCGACACGGCGGCCGGCAACCTCTATCGCCGGACGATGCCGTTCGACGCCACGGCCAAGCCAGCCATCACGGCGGACATGACGCTGCTGAACAACATCACGGCGAACCCGGACGGCACAGCCTGCTTCACCTACCAGCAGCGCACGCACAACGGCGAGCCGTACGTGGTCGACGTCGCCATCACCCTCACCGTCCAGACTACGGACAAGGACCCGGTGACCGGGCTCTACCAGACGGAAACCAAGGCGCTGCTGAACGTCTCGCCCCGCAACGTGTTCAACGTGTGGCAGCTGGCGGGACTCGGCATCACCAACCGCGTGCAGCCGCTCCCGGCAACGGTCACCACGCTCATCGGACTGCCATGACCATCCATACACGCGCGGCGCGCAACGGCGAGCAGGGGATGGCGATCATCCTTGCGCTCTTCATGATGCTGGCGATGACCGTGCTCGGCACGTCGCTGATGTTCGTCTCGAAGACAGAGACGCTGTCGAGCCACAACTACCGGCTGATGTCGCAGTCGAGATACGGCGCGGAGTCGGGCATCCACACCGCCGCGAACTACCTGCTCAGCGGCACGTATACCGCCGCGGCGCCGGGCATGGCAGGAAGTGGCGACCCGATGGCGAACTATGTCACCACTGTCTCGCCGGTAACCTACAACGGTGCGCCGGTTGTCCTGTCGTGGGATTCGACCGCTTCGAACTACCCGATGACAGCGGTCAAGACGGCGTTCGCGGCTGCCGCGCAGGGCACGCTCGACGTGAACGACGCGCCGGTCACCTACAAGGCGACAGCGACGCTGAAGTCGATGCGCCAGATCAGCGACGCCTTCACCGGCAGCCTGGTCACCCTGCAAACCTGGGACGTATCGGGAGAGGGGAGCATAGCCGGCGCACGCAGTGCCACGGTGGAGGTGTCGTCGCTCATCGAGCGTCAGACGACGCCCATCTACGCCTATGCGGCGTTCGCCACAGACAACGGCTGTTCGGCGCTGTCGTTCGCTGGCGGTGCCACCACCAACAGCTACGACTCGCAGGCCGCGCTGTCCGGCGGCACTCCGGTCATCGACAACTACGGCGGCAACGTCGGCAGCAACGGCAACCTGACTGAGGTAGGCAGCACGACGGTGGTGCAGGGCTCGATGTCGACACCGCGGCAGGGTGTTGGCGCCTGCACGGCGAACAACGTGACGGCCCAGACGACCAGCGGCGGCGCATCGGTCAGCGGTGGCCTGAACCAGTTGTCGCAGAACGTGACCTACCCGACGCCGCCCGATCCAAACCCCCTGCCGCCGACGACCAGCGTCGGCTTCACGCAGAACGGCGGCTGTCCGGCCGGCTTCGGATCAGCGTGTGCAGCGAGCACCGGCGGCGCAACGCTCGATCCAGCCCTCTCCAGCACGCCCGGCACGCTGACCATGGGCAACCTGACGACGAACGGCAGTTCCACGATCCACCTGAAGGCCGGCACCTACGTCGTCAACAGCATCACGATGAACGGCAACTCCAAGATCGTGATCGACAGCGGCCCGGTCATCTTCAAGGTGGCTGGCGTCGGTCAGACCACACCGATCACGATCACCGGGCAGGGGCTCGTGAACAACACGTTCCGTCCGACCGACCTGCAGTTCATCTACGGCGGGACGGGCGAAGTGAAGCTGGCGGGTGGCGACCAGACGTCGGGGCTGTTCTACGCGCCGAACGCCACGGCAAACATCACGGGCGGCGCCGACCTCTATGGCGCGATCGTTGTCAAGCGACTGACGGAAGCTGGTGGCGCGGCCATCCACTACGACCGCCGCCTGCAGAACGACGCGCTGACGGTCGGCAACTACATGCTCAGCGCGTTCACCTGGAAAAACTACTGACGACGAGCCCGACCGCGACAACAACGACGGCGCCGATGAGGTTGTGCCAGAGAAAGGCGATCCACGGCAGGCCCAGCGCCACCGAGAGCACGACGACCATCCCGGCAATCAGCCCCACGAAGGCGCCGGTCGCCGTCGCGCGCTTCGTGAGCATGCGCGAGGATGAACACGCCGAGGATCGACCCGTAGAAGAACGAGCCGTAGCGGTTCACCACCTCGATGAGCGAGCCCTGATCGGACGCATAGATCGCGACCACGCACGCGAACAGTCCCCAGCCCGCCGTCGCCAGCTTCGACACCTTCAGGTAGTGCGCGTCGTCGGCGTCCTTCACGCAGTGCCGCTTGTAGAAGTCGATGACGGTGGCCGACGACAGCGCGCTGAGCTCGCCCGACGACGTGGACATCGCCGCCGCAAACATCGCGGCGATCATCAGCCCGACCAGCCCGATCGGCATGTGCGTGGTGATGAAGGTCGGGAACACGTAGTTGACGTCCGCATACTGCTCGTCGCCGGTCGTTTCCTTCACCAGCCTGCACGGCCTGGGCGCGAATGTCCTGCAGGCGCGCGTCGCGGCCAGGAACGCGTCGTGTCGTTCGCGGTGCCGGCCTGCTTACGCATCGGCGATCGCGTCGTCGAACTGCTGCTGCAGCGACGGCGTACTCGCCGGCGCGCGGGCCCGGACACCACCTGCGCCTCGTGCGCCGGTTGAACAGCATCGGCGGCGTCTGGAAGATGTAGAACACGAACACCAGCACGCCGGTGCCAGAGCACGAGCAGCTGCAGCGGAATCTTCACGAACGCGCTCATCAGCAGCGAGTGGCGCCCTTCGTCGATCGACTTCGCCGTGAGGTAGCGCTGCACCTGGCTCTGGTCGCAGCCGAAGTACGACAGGCTCAGGAAGAAGCCGCCGATCAGGCCCGACCACAGCGTGTAGGTTTCGCTCAGGATCGAACCGCATGTCGATCGCCTGCAGCCGGCCGGTCGCGCCGGCCAGGCGAGCGCCTGGCGTCAGGCTGACGTCGCGCGTGATGCCGATCGACCAGGATGACGATCGCCGCGAACAGACCCGACGACGATGACCACCATCTGCTTCACGTCGGTCCACGCCACGGCCTGCACGCCGCCGAAGCTGGTGTAGAACACCATCGGCACCGCCAGCGCCAGCACGCGTCATCGGGATGCTCCAGCCGACGATGGCCGAGATGACGACGGCGGGCGCGGCCAGCGTGACGCCGAGCGAGAAGCACGCGACCGACGCAGGAACAGGAAGCTGGTGGCCGTGCGCATCCGCACATCGAAGCGCTGCTCGAGGTACTCGTACGCGGTGATACACCCGGGCGCGGGTGAAGAACGGCACGACGGTGAGCGACAGCACGATCATCGCGAGCGGCAGGCCGAAGTAGAACTGCACGAAGCGCAGGCCGGTGGAGTATGCCTGGCCGGTCGTGCCGACCAGGGTGATGGCGCTGAGCTGCGTCGCCATCACCGACAGGCCGACGGCCCACCACGGCAGCGAGCGGCTCGCCAGGAAGTAGCCTTCGATCTCGGTCGGTGCCTTTCGACCGCCGCAGGCCGTCGCACGATCATCCAGACGAGGTAGACGACGACGATGGCCCAGTCGATGACGCTCACGAGTAGATCCTGCCGAGCGAGTAGAGCGAGCGCGATGATCGACGACTTCGAGCAACGACGACGGCGACGTAGCGGCCGGTCATCGGCGTGTCGCCGGGCTCGTGCTGCTGCGAGGTGGTCATAGGGCTGCCGATCTCTCTGCCAGACGGGCCTGCGCGGTCTTCAGTGCATCCACCGCCGAGGCGAGCCACGCTTCATCGGTCCGGAGCTGCTGTTGCGACACTGCGGCGGCGCGACGGGTTTCGTCAGGGGCGGGGCCACCCAGGGTGCGCCGGATCATCACGAAATGGCGCGGGCTGAGGATGCGTTCCATCGCCGCTTCGCTGTAGCTGAGGGGCGCTCCCAGCACCGTGCGCGAGGCGGCGGTGAGAATGTCGGCCAGCGACTTCTCCGGATTGGCCAGTCGTGCCGCCACGAACTTCGCCGAAATCGAGTGGGCCGCACTGAACGGGATGCCCTGTTCGCGCACCAGCGTATCGGCCAGTTCGGTGAGCGTGGTCCAGCCATCGCCCGCACGTGCCTCGAGGCGGACGGCATCGAACTGCGCGGTGCGCAGCGCCGCGGCGACGATCTTCACGGCGCGCAGCGAATCCTTGAACATCGAGAAGACCAGCGGCTGCAGGTCGTCTTCGGTGTCGTTGATGTCGCCGAACGGCGTGTTGTGCACGGCGGTCATCACGGCCTGCGCCTGCCCCACGGCCTTGCTGCCGATGACACGGGCGTGCTCGAGCGCCACCGGGTTTCGCTTCTGCGGCATGATGCTGCTGCCCTGCACGAAGCCGTCGCCCAGGCGCACGTAATCGAACTCTGCGGTCGACCAGAGCAGCAGGTCCTGCACGAAGCGACCCATGCCGGTGACCAGTACCATCGCTGCCGCAGCGCTCTCGAGCAGGTAGTCGACGGTGGCGATGCTGCCGTAGGTGTTGACGGTGGGCGCCGCGAAGCCGAGCAGGTCCGAGGTGATGCTGCGGTCGATGTCGAAGCCGGTGCCGGTGATGGCGCAGGCGCCGAGCGGGTTCATGTTGGTGCGCTCGAACGCCCCCTTCAGCCGCGTCGCATCGCGCTCCACCTGTTCCACCACCGCGAGGAGGTAGTGGGCCACGGTGGTCGGCTGCGCCCGCTGCGTGTGCGTGTGAACGGCGAAGACGGTGTCGTGGTGCTGCGTGATGAGCATCAGCAGCGACCGGCGCAGGTCGAGCGTCGCCGACGTGAGCTCGAGCAGGCACTCGCGCTGACGCATGCGGTAGGTGGTCATCGCGATGTCATTGCGGCTGCGTGCCGTGTGCAGGCGGCCCGCCACGTCGGCGCCGCAGGCGGCGATGATCAGCCGATCGAGATAGAAGAAGAGGTCTTCGTAGGTGCCGTCGTACACCACCTTCCGCACCTCGTCCTCGTCCACCACGTCGAGCGCCTCGCGGATCGCATGCGCATCGTCCTTCGAAACAATCCCCTTCTCCGCCAGCATCACCAGGTGCGCGTAATGCAGCGCCATCAGCGGCGAGAGGAAATTCGCCTTCGCGTCCTCGAAGTTCTCGTTGAGCACGTAGGTGACGTATTCAGGTGCAAAGCGCATGATTTCGAGTATAGCTGTAGCCGTGACCACGCATCGTGTGCGCGCGCGCCTGCCTCGCGGCCCGGCGACGCAGCCCGAGCAGACCAGCGATGCCGGAAGACTGGCCGCGCACCTCGAAGACGCGGCACATGTGCGTGGCGGCCATGCAGACCTGCTGGCGCTGCCACGCAGCGAGCATGAAGTCGCCAGTTGCCTGCGGGGCGCGACACGAGTGCTCGCCATCGGGGCGCAGTCGTCACTGACCGGCGGCGCGACGCCGCGAGGCGGCCTGCTCCTGCGCACCGAACGGCTGCGCACGCTGGAGGAGGCGCCTGGCCGCGGCCTGCGAGCGGGTGCCGGGGTGACGATCGCCGAGATCGACGCGTGGATGCGGCACCGCGGGGCGCTCTACCCACCGGGTCCCACGTGGCCCGGCGCCACCATTGGCGGCACCATTGCCACGAACGCCGCCGGGGCCGCGACGTTCAAGTACGGGTCGACGCGGGCCTGGGTGGAGGCGCTGACGGTGGCGCTCGCGACGGGCGATGTGCTGGACCTGCGGCGCGGTCAGGTGACGGCGCACACCGATGGCTACGTCGACATAGAGCGCGCGCACGACGTGGTCCGCGTGCCGTTGCCCCGCTACCGGATGCCCAGCGTGCCCAAGCTCTCGGCTGGCTATTACGTGGCGCCGGCGATGGATCTGATGGATCTGTTCATCGGCTCCGAAGGCACTCTCGGCATCGTCACCGAGGCGACGCTACGCTTCGAGCCGAGGCGCCCCGCCGCCTGCCTGGTGTTCGTCACCTTCGACGACCGCGCCCGGGCACTGCGCTTCGTAAGCAGCGTTCGCACCGGAGCCATGGCCACCTGGCAGAGTGGCGACCCCGAGGGTCTCGACATCTCCGCCATCGAACACATGGATGCGCGCAGCCTTGCGCTGCTCCGGGAAGACGGTGCGGACCGCCGCTGCGGGATCACCCTTCCCGTGACAGCGGCTCTCGGCCTGCTGCTGACGCTCGACCTGCCGCACGGCACGTCCGGCTCGCAGGTCTACGAGGCGCTGGCGGGAGGGCCTGCCGCAGGCGGGAGTCTGTCCAGGTTCGTGCAGTTGCTCGAGACCTTCGGCGCCGCGGACACCGTGACCGTGGCAGCGCCCGGCGACACTGCTGCCGCTGTCCGCCTGCTGGCGCTGCGCGAGGCTGTGCCGCTGGCCGTGAACCAGCGCGTGGGAGCGGCTGCCAGGGAAGTGGACGCGCGCATCGAGAAGACCGCGGCGGACGTGATCGTACCGTTCGAGCACTTCGCGGCACTGCTCGACCTGGTAGACGACGAGTTCGTGCGGCGCGGGCTGGACGGTGCGGTCTACATCATCCCACGGAGCTTCGCCGACGTGGAGGCCGGACACGAGGCGATGCTGGCAATTGGCCGCGCCGCCATCGCGTTTGGCGGCGCACCGATGGCCGAGCACGGCGTGGGCCGCAGCGCAATCAAGCAGCAGCTGCTGCTCGACCTGTACGGACACGACGGGATCGAGCAGATGCGAGCGGTGAAGCGAGCGCTCGATCCGGAGGGTGTGTTGGCGCCCGGAGTGATCTTCCCTGATCACCAGTGACGGACGTCCTACCGGATAAGCACCCCGAGCGAGAGGGCGACCAGCCCGACGCCCACCAGCCAGGGCGCGGCGACTCCCGCCGCGGCCGGAGCCGTGCTGCTTTGCACCGACAGGCGTTCGTCAGCCACGGCAAGCGCGCGCGAGAGGCGGGCCTGCTCGAGGAACGAACAGAGCATCCCCATGAGCAGCAGCACCCAGCCAACGCCGAGGAGGACTCGGGCGGCGCCGACGGGCGGCAGCCACGCCGACAGCACCAGCGCAACAACCCAGCCGGCAGTGGCGGCGACCGCCAGGAGACGCAGCCGCGCAATCTCGCGTTCACCTGCCTGCCGCAGCAGTTCGAGCCGTAGCAGCCGCTCGGCCTTCTGTCTTTCGGACTCCAGATGTTCGCGCTCGAGGTCGAGACGGCGACTGTCGCGATCGAACGCTTCCTTCAGCGCCGCTACGACGACGCCAGCCAGGCGCGCTTCGATGCCCCCCATCATCGACGCCGACTGGGGCGGCGTCAGTTCGCGCGACTCGGCATCGGCGCTCCGTCCACGCGTGCGGCGCACGACATCGGACAGGCCGAGTGCCGCATCGATGAGACGAAGCCACGGAACAGGCATGGTTATCCTTTTCTCCCGAGCCACGCGGCGCGAAACGCAGCCTGCGCAGCGGTCAACGATGCTCCGGTTGACTCGACCGTCACCAGGTCGAGCGCCGGGTCTTCCTCGAGCGTGAGCGTCACCGTCCGGGCAACGCCCGTGCGGTCGACATATTCAATCGGGATGACATCCCCGGGCTTGTGCCGTCGCGCGATCGACGCGACGTCGTCGGGGAACGCCACCCTGGTGCCGTCGACGCTGCGAATCTCATCGCCCAGATCGAGCCCGGCCTTGTAGACCGGGGACGTGGCGCGTGGCGCGTCGGCGAGAACGACGCCATTGCGGGTCTCGAGGCGCGTGCCGCCCCACCACGCCCGGCCTGGGTTCTGCTTCTGGACTCGCAGCCCCGCCGGAGCGAGAAGCGCGGCGAAGTCGGGCACCTGGCGGCCGCGGATGTAGCTGGCGAAGAACTGGCTGGCGAACTCCGGATCGCCCGTCACCTCGGCCAGCCGCAGCTCTGCATCCTCGATGGTGTACGGATGCGCCACGTAGCCGGGACGCGGCGCCGGCGGCTTGCCGTGCACGCGCCACATCATGCGCAGGTAGTCGTCGAGGGTCAACCGTCCCTTGTAGCGGTCGCGCAGCGTGAGGTCGAGCGCCAGGGCGATGGCGCCCCCATAGGGGTAGTACGAGATGTAGCTGTTCGACCAGTTCGTGCGGTCGATCGTGCGACCGCCGTCGGTGAACGGCGCCATCCGGCTCATCTCCTCGGCAGATCGGACGGCGCGTCCGGGCGACAGCAGCACCGCGCTCACCATCTCATTGAACGCATCGGTCGTCTCGCGGAGATCGACCACACCGGCGCGGCTCATCGACAGCGGACCGTAATACTGCGTGAACCCCTCGGCGAGCCACAGCTCGCCCGACATGTTGGCGCGCTCGAGATCGAACGGTTCCAGTGCGCGGGGCCGGATGCGCTCGACGTTCCAGTTGTGGAAGAACTCGTGAGCCACGGTGTCGAGCAGGCCCGTGCGGTTGGAACGGATGGCGCTCGACGAGGTGATGATGGTGCTGTTGCGATGCTCCATGCCGTCGCCGCTGGCGTACGGCAGGTAGTCGGCAATGAAGGTGTAGTGCCCGGGTTCGTACGTCGGGTACTCGCCGAAGACCCCGCGTTCGGCCTGCACGATTTTCTGCACGTCGGCCACGAACTGATCGACTTCTGCGGTAGTGCCCGTGTGGTGCAGCGCGAGCCGGAAGGTGTGATTGTCGACGGAGAACTGGCGGATGACGCCGGGACCGAACTCGGTCGGACTGTCCATCAGGTACTGCAGGTTCGGCGCGGTAAACTCGAGCGGGCGCTCGGTGGCGTAGAGCTGCGTCGCCACCTTCCAGTTCGTCCCCGATGGCGGTACGAACGTCAGGTGCAGCGGACGGTCGTCGAGGCCGCGCGCCCACATCACCGTGGCCGGCATGTTCATGTGCGCATGTGAGGTATCGACGGCCAGATAGGTGCCGTCCACCCGGTCGCCGAATACCTTGTAGCGCAGAGTGAGAGTCGACGTGTGCTCGGGCACGGTCCAGCCATGCGGGTCTGGACGCGTGAGCCGGAGTGGACGACGGTCCGGCCCCACCGCTTCGACGTCGTAGACGTTCTTCGCGAAGTCGTGAATCGAGTAGCGCCCCGGCGACGAGCGGCTCATCCGCAGCTCGAGCGGCTCCGGCGTGAGCTCGGTAAACGTGGCTTCCACGGCCATCCAGTGATGCTGCGGCTCCGGGAACGAGAAGCGGTACTGCACGGCTGTCTCGCTGCGCAACGGCCGCTGCAGCGCGAGCGCGGCGATGCCGAGCAGAAGTGCGGCACCGACGAAGCGGACGCTCCTCACCACAACCTTCCTCCGCCCGCGCCCGCAGCGAAGCCTGCCAGCGTTTCGTCGATGAACGTGTCCTCGGGCACGGCGCCGAGGATCTCCACGGCGTCGTTCACCACGGTCTTCGGCACACCGGTGACGCGGTAGCGGCGCGCGAGGTCGGGATACCCGGTCGCTTCGACAGCATAGGCCGTGACGTGCGGGTTCGCCCAGGCGATCTCGTGCGCCAGCACCACCGCCTTCGGGCAATGGGGACAGGTCGGGGTCGAGAAGACATGCATCGACATCGGCCGGTCGATCGTGGCGAGTTTCGCGCGGCTGTCGTTCGAGAGGATCGACGGGCCGCCGCCGACGAGCAGGATGGCGCGAATGAGCGACACGAACTCGTAGCCGGCCGGCGGGCCGATGAAGCGGATATGCGAGTCGCGCTCGAGCCCGGCGTCGTCCTCGCCGATGAGCGCCAGGCCCGGCACGTGATCGATGCCGTAGGTCGCCGCTCGCGCCGGCTCGACGTCGACATTCACCTCCTCGATGAAGATGCGCTCGGACAGGACCGGCAGTTCATCGAGGATCTGACGCGCCTGCTGGCACCCCTGGTGCGCATCGGTCTGGATGAAGAACAGCAGCCGCACAGGCCGCGCCATGCGGGCGAAGTCGTCGCGGAGGCGAATTTGATCCGCGGGGTTGATTAACGACATGGCGTGGACGTCCGCGGCATCGGTCAGCATCTTGAAGAGGTCGTCGAAGGCCTGGCGCGCGGTATTGGGCGCAACCTGTGTGGTGGTCTGCCGTTCAACGGTGGTGCGCGCGGCGAAGTAGGGGCAGGTGTTCGATTCGTCCTTCGGCGCCATGCGGGCGGTAATGGCGGGTTGGCTGCACTCCCAGCGGGCGCCAGTGTCGAACGACCCGCAGTTGATGCAGGCGTGGACGCCGGTACCGCAGCGAGCGCAACGGTCCGCTTCGCCAACCGGGGTGCTCAGCTTGTTGCCACACCGGGCGCACTTGAACACCTCGTGCGTCGCCATGAGGTTGGGCGTCTTCGGACCCGACGCATCCTGGAACTGGCGGCCCGGCGCACGCAGCTCGGGCGGCTTCCGCTCGCCCTGTGGCATGCCGCTGCGGTCACGGTCGCGTGGCTTCTCGTCCTGGTATCCACGCTGGCGGTACTTCCGTTCGCTCATCAACGCCTCAGATCGGTGTTACGTCTCGGCAATCAATTCGGCTGTTCACATTCTAAGGTGCGCCGGTATGTCGGCTGCAGACAACTGCCGCGCTGGCGGCGCTCATCGTCGGCACCCGTGCCGGTGTTGGCGGCTACACGCTCGTCTATGGCCGCGGGTACCGGGCGCGTCGGGCAGCTCGGGCTGTCAGGAAAAGGAAAAGGCCAGGCGTGGGGACAACCCACCGTCTGGCCTTCGTCGTTTTGCCTTGTCCAGCCTGTCGCCCAGCGCCTGGGCGCTTGCTCTAGCCGTAGTGCAGCCAGTCGCGCGTGAAGTAGTCGTTCATCGTCAGCGCGAGCATGATGATCAGCCAGAAGATGCTGCCGATGATGACCGTCCAGGTCAGCTTCGGGCCGTACTTCACGTGCATGAAGAAGAGGACGACCAGCGTCGCCTTTGTCACGGCGATGCTCAGCATGATGACGTTGTTCATCGCGCCGAGGTCGATGGTCGCCACCCACCACGTCAGGGCTGTCCCCACCATGAGGGCGGTGAAGATCAGGTAGTAGGTGCTCTTCGGAACGATGTGGTGCTGTGAATGATCAGCCATGTTGAACGTGACGACCGATGAGATAGAGCAACGGGAAGAGGAAGATCCAGACGATATCGACGAAGTGCCAGTAGAGGCCGACGATCTCGATCGGCGCGTAGTACTGGGTGTCGATCACGCCTGTCTTCACCCAGATGAACATCCAGGTCATGAGGCCGAGCCCCACGATCATGTGCAGCGCATGCAGGCCGGTGAGGACGAAGTAGATCGAGAAGAAGATCTGGGCGTTGCTCGCGTATTGCGGTTCGGGGAACCTGAATTCCAGACCGAGTCCGGGGATGAAGCCCTCGAGGTACTTCTCGTGGTACTCGTAGGCCTTGATGCCGAGGAAGGCGGCACCGAGGATCATCGTGATCACGATGAAGAACAGGATCTTGCCGCGTTCGCCGGTCTGTGCCGCGTGGACGGCCAACGCCATCGTCAGCGAGCTGATGATGAGCACGGCAGTATTGATGGCGCCAGGCAGGATGGCGATGTGCGAGCTCGCCAGAGCGAAAGCATCCGGGTACCAGCGGCGGTAGATCATGTAGGCCATCAATGCGCCACCGAAGAACAGGATTTCGGTGGCGAGGAAGATCCACATGCCGAGCATCGAAGACTCGGTCTGCTGCTCCAGGCTCTCGAAGTGGTGCGCGAGCCTGGGGTGGTGCTGGTGTTCGTCGTGCGCGACTGACGCGGCGTTAGACAACGTGACCCTCCACTGGCGTCGGATATTCGTAGGCGTCCCAGGTCACGACCGGGGTCGTCTTGAAGTTCTCGGTCGGAGGCGGCGAGGTGGTATTCCACTCGAGCCCGACGGCGCCAAACGGGTTGTCGCCGGCAATCTCGCCGTACTTCAGCGAGTAGGCGAGGTAGAAGAGCGGCATCAGATAGCCAACTGCGAGGACCGACGCTCCCGCCGACGAGAGCACGTTCAGCACCTGGAACTCTTCCGGATAGGAGTGGTAGCGCCGGGGCATGCCCAGGTAGCCGACCACGAACTGCGGGAAGAAGGTCAGGTTGAAGCCGATGAAGACCACCACGGCGCTGATGCGTCCGAGGAAGTCGTTATACATGCGGCCGGTGATCTTCGGCCACCAGAAGTGAATGCCACCGAGGTAGCCCATGATGGTGCCGCCCACCATGACGTAGTGGAAGTGCGCCACGATGAAGTAGGTGTCGGTGAGGTGCACGTCGAGGCCCATCGAGGCCAGGAACAGGCCGGTGAGGCCACCGATCGAGAACAGGCCGATGAAGCCGGCGACGTAGAGCATCGGCGTCTCCCACGAGACCGAGCCCTTGTACATCGTCGCGGTCCAGTTGAACACCTTCACCGCCGACGGGACAGCGACGATGAACGTCAGCACCGAGAACACAAGGGCCGAGTAGACCGACTGGCCCGTCACGAACATGTGATGGCCCCACACGAGGAAGCCGATGATCGCGATGCCGATGCTTGCGAACGCCACGAACGTGTAGCCGAACACCTGCTTGCGCGCGAAGGCCGCGACCAGCTCGGAGATGATCCCCATCGCCGGCAGAATCATGATGTAGACGGCCGGGTGCGAGTAGAACCAGAACAGGTGCTGGAAGAGCACCGGGTCGCCACCAACAGCCGGGTTGAACAGGCCGAAGCTGAAGACGCGCTCCGCCGCCACCAGCACGATCGTGATGGCGAGCACCGGCGTGCCGAGCACCTGGATGAGGCTCGTGGCGTAATGCGCCCAGACGAACAGCGGCAGGCGGAACCAGGTCATGCCCGGCGCGCGCATCTTGTGGATCGTGACGATGAAGTTCAGGCCGGTCAGGATGCCCGAAAAGCCGTTGATGAAGATGCCGAGCGCCGCAGGCACCACCGCGGTCGTCGAGGCGACGGTGCTGAACGGCGTGTAGAAGGTCCAGCCCGTGTCGAGGCCGCCGCTCACGATCGCGTACATCGTGAAGAGCGCTCCGATGAAGTAGATGTAGAAGCTGAGCAGGTTCAGCTTCGGGAACGCCAGGTCCTTGGCCCCGATCTGGAGCGGGATCAGGAAGTTGCCGAGGATGGCGGGCACGGCCGGGATGAGGAAGAAGAACACCATCATCACGCCGTGCATCGTGAAGACCTTGTTGTAGTTCTCGTCTGACAACAGGTCGCCGGCGGGCGTGGCGAGTTCGAGGCGGATGGCCACCGCGAACGCCGCGCCGATCATGAAGAAGAACGTGACGGCGGCGAGGTACAGGAGGGCGATCCGCTTGTGGTCCTTGGTGAAGAGCCAGGACTTCAGCGTCAGGCCGGTGTTCAGATAATGGGTCGGCGGCATGGCTACCGTACTGCTGGACATGTTCTCTTCCTGGCCCTAATTACGCGTGGGGGGCGCCTGCGCCGGCGTGTTCTCGTTCGGCGCGGGTCCTCCCGTGTTCGGCCTCACCGCCGAGACGGGCGTCTCCGTCTTCAGCGACTTGACGTATTCAATCAGCTGCAGGATGCCCTCTTCGCTGACAAGCCCCTGGAACGTCGGCATGATCGGCTGGAAGCCGGCCGTCAGCTTGCCGCTTGGCATGAGAATCGACTCGCGGATGTAGGCTTCGTCGACCACAACCGACTCGCCGGAGGCCAGCGAGACCGTCTGGCCGAACAGGTTCTGCAGAACCGGGCCGCGGCCCTGTGCGTCGGGGCGATGGCAGGTGTTGCACGCCAGGTCCTGGAACAGCTTGCCGCCTGCCGAGGCGAGCGAGCCCTCCTGGACGCCGCCGCTGAGCCACGCCTGGAAGTCGTCCGGTTCCATGACGACAACCTTGCCGATCATGCCGGAGTGCTTCGTGCCGCAGTACTCGGCGCAGAACAGATGGTACTCGCCGGCCTTGGTCGCCTCGAACCACATGTGCGTGTAGCGGCCGGGGACGACGTCGGCCTTGACTCGGAAGGCCGGGACGAACAGGTCGTGGATGACGTCTTCCGACGTCATGATCATCTTGACCTTGCGGCCGACCGGCACGTGCAGTTCGTTGATTTCGCGCTGGCCGTCGAGGTGCTGGAACTTCCACATCCACTGCTTGCCGGTGGCGTAGATGTTCATCGTCTCGGCTGGCGGACGCGCGATGGCGAAGAAGATGTTGGTGGCCCAGACGAAGATCCCCATCACGATGATGAGCGGGATGATCGACCAGGCGATTTCGAGCACCATGCCGCCGTGAATGCGAGCGCCGACGCTGTTCGGGTCTTGGCGCTTGTACTTGATCATGAAGACCACCACCAGGACGGAGATGAGGATCGTCATGAAGGCCGTCAGGCCGACAAGGAACAAGTACAGCGCGTCCACGCGCGGCGCGATCGTCGAGGCGACTTCAGGGAAGAGAGGCGTACCGGACCGCATAGATAAGGGCCTAGGGCTGAGGGCTCAGAGCGCGGCGTTCTGCTGGGATCGCTCCCGCCGCACCATCACCACAATGAACGTTCCAATCAACAGCACGGTTGCCACGCCGGCAACTCTCAACGTGCGCATCACGTAGATGCCATACCGACCGGTCATCGGGTCGTAGTGGTAGCAATAGAGCAACAGTTGGTCGGCGAACGTGCCGACCTTGCCCTCTGATGCTTCGACGAGCGACAGGTTCAGGTCGCGCGGTCCGTATTCGATCCCGAACAGGTAGCGGGCCAGTCGGCCGTCGGTCGTCGTGACGATGATTCCGGTTGGATGCGCGTACTGCTGCGTCTGCTCGTCCCACGCGTAACGGAAACCGGCGGCCTTCGCGACGCGCTGGATCTGGGGCTCGTCGCCGGTCAGGAAGTGCCAGCCGACCTCTGCCCCTTCGCGCTTGTAACGCCGAAGGTATTCCGTCTTCTTCGCGGCGGCCTGCGCCGGCGTTTCCCGCGGGTCGATGCCGACGAGCACCAGCTCGAAGTCCTTGCCGGCGGTGAGCGACATCGTGCTGATCGTCGCGGTCATCGCGTTGAGGACCTGCGTGCACAGCATCGGACACTCGTAGTAGATGAACGCCAGCAGCACCGGGCGCTTGCCGTAGTAGCTGCCGAGCGTGACCGCCTTGCCTTCTTCATCCCGGAACGTGGCATCCAGCGGCAGCTTCTGATCGATGTTCTGATCGAAGCCGATCTCCCGCAGCGCCGTCGGCATGCTGCTCGACGACACGCCGGGCGCGGTGATATAGCCGGGGGTCGGCGTGCCCGTCATCTGGGCGGAGACCGGCGCGGCGACGAGCATGACGGCGGCCGCGACGAATGCGGCTGCCGCGGGGACGAAACCTTTCACTTCTTTTCCTGCGTCGCTTCCGGGGTTGCAGCGGGCGCGGTGGCTGGCGCTGCCGCCGCGGCGGCGTCGGGCCGGGACGGGAGACCACGCTGCAGCGTCAGCCGCATGGCATCCGCCACCGGAATGCGCACGACCTGGTTGTTGCGGTCGACCCAGCCGTAGCCGGTCAGTACGCCGGCCTCGGCCGCACGCAGATCCGCAAGGTCCTGCCTCGGGTTGGTCTGCAGGCGCGGCTCCGGCGGCTGCCGGTCGTCCTGGAGCACCGCCAGCGGATAGACCCGCGGCGGGTTTGCCGCGTCGACGGCCGCAACTTCGGCCTTGAACATCCACAGCATCAGGAGGTGGGCGATGATCGTCACCACCGCGAGCCCGATGCCGAAGCCGTAGACACCCTTGAAGTCGATGACATCTTCCTCGACTCCGCTGGTGGACGTGGACGGCGGAACGTTGGCGTGGGATGAATGCGACATGACTTAGTGCGCCGCTCCTGGGTTATGCGCGAGCGCCGGTCCGAGGGCATCCACGAACTGCGGATCGTTGACCGGCAGCAGGGGCCGTTGACGGAGCTGCTGCAGGTAGAGGCCGACCCACAGCGAGAACAGGGCAACCGGGACGACGAGATCCTGCCAGCTGACGGCCTGCATCAGGCTGATGGCGCCGCCTTCGTGCTCCTTCTCCGGCGCGATCAGCCAGAAGAGGTCGAGGACGCGCGCCGCGATGATCAGCATCGCGACCTTGCGGACCAGCCCGCGATTCTGCTTGATGCCGCGCATCAACAGCAGGAAGAACGGCGCCGCGAAGTGGAAGACGACGAGCGCCACGCCGAGCGCGGTCCAGCCGCCCTGCATGCGGTCGAGATACCAGGTGATTTCCTCGGGCAGGTTGCCCGACCAGATGATCAGGTACTGCGAAAACGACATATAGGCCCACAGCACGGTGAACGCGAACATCAGGTTCGCGAGGTCGTGCAGGTAGGTCGTCGTCAACGCGTCGCTCATCGGCTTGCGGCGGGCCAGCCAGGTGAGCATGATGATCTGGAAGGCGAGCGTGACGAGCCCCTGGCCCACCATGATCAGCGCGCCGTAGATCGTCGAGAACCAGTGCGGATCGCGCGACATGATCCAGTCGAACGACGCGAAGGTCATCGTGATCGTGTAGAGCAGCAGGCCGCCGGCGCTGACGCGCTGCATGCGCACCGGCAGTTCCCGGCTGGCGGTCTCGTCCTGCTCCTGCGACCACTTGTTCAGCACGAACGCGAGGCCGTTCCAGACCGCGAAGTAGATGACGGCCCGGATGATGAAGAACGGGGTGTTGAGATACGCGGCCTTGCCCTGCAGGATCTCGTCGTGAGCCACGACGTCGGCGTGCGTCCACTCATAGAGATGGGGCATGCCGAGGACGATCGGGATGAAGAGCAGGGTCAGGTACGGCAGGACCCGCGTCGCGGCACCGAGTGACTGACGGGCTACCACGCCCCACGCACCACCTGTCAGCTGGTGGATCATCGTGAAGGCCAAGGCGCCGAGTGACAGCCCGAGCACCAGCATGTAGCCCAGCAGGTACGCCGGAAAGAATTGTGCGGGGTTCGTCGCGTATCCAACGGCGGATACGACCAGTCCGGCACCACCGGCGAGGAGGAAGTTGCGCTGGTTCTGCGCAAGCTCCGGGAAGATCTGGTCTGCGGTCTCCCTCAGGGACATGGTCGTTACTTTCTCTCGGTCTCAGCCGCGTGCGATTCCGCTGCGGGCGTGCGATTCTCGTCCAGCCTGCCGCGGTCCCCCGCGGGCACGGTCTCGAGGGGCGCGTAGGCGCTCAACTGCAGGGCCTTCACGTAGGCGACGATCGCCCAGCGATCGGCTGCGGGCACCTGCGTTTCGTAGTCCGGCATCGCGCCGAACCCGTTGGTGATGACGTCGAAGATGTGGCCGACGCTGCTGTTGCGGATGCGCTCGTCGCCGTAAGCCGACGGACGGCGGTAACCGCGACGCACGACCATGCCGTCACCGTTGCCGGTGCGGCCGTGACACGGCGCGCAGAAGATGTCGTAGCGTTCCTGTCCGCGCTGCATCACCTCTTCGGTGACGGGGAACGGGAACACCTCGGCGTCGTTCAGGCCGTCCTTGCCGGTGTGCAGCAGGACGTCTTCCTTCAACTGGCCACGGGCGACGGTGTTGCTGACCAGCGGTCGCGCCGACTGGCCGTCGGCAAAGAACGTCGAGCCGCGCAGCCCGCGGTACTTCGGCTGATCGTGCATGTCCTGGCGGCAGGCTGCCGCGGTCAGCAGCAGCACCGACGCGAACACCAGCCGGCCGAGGCGACCCTGTCTGAGTGGCTTGGCCATTGAGAACCTATTCCGCAACGGTGGTCACCTCGTGGGCACCCAGCGTGTCGAGGAAGGCGCGCGTCCTGTCAAGGTCGAACTGCCGGTCCGTCGCCTCGATGCAGAGGAAGAACCGGTTGCGGCTCGCCATCGCGAAGCGTGGGTTGTTGAACACCGGGTGATACGGCTGCGGCAGCTTGTTCAGCATGAACATGCCGAACACCGCCGTCAGCGCCGCGCCGAGAATCGTGCACTCGAAGGTCACCGGGATGAACATCGGCCAGCTGACCAGCGGCTTGCCGCCGACGTTCAACGGATACGCGACGGCCGAGACCCAGTACTCCAGGCTGAACCCGCCGGTGCCGCCGAGCAGTCCGCCGATGAGCACCAGCAGCGGCAGCTTGGTGCTCTTGAAGCCGATGGCGTGGTGCAGTTCCTCGATTGGAATCGGGGAATAGGCATCGACATCGACGTAGCCCGCTTCACGTGTCTTGTTCGCCGCGGCCACCAGGGTCGGTCGGCGAGTCGAACTCGGCCATCAGGCCGTGGATTCCGGAAGTAGGAATGCTCGCGCTCATCTCAGTGCCCGTGCCCTTCCTGGACCTTGGCTTCCGGCAACGATCGTGCGCATCTCGAAGATCGAGATCATCGGCAGGCAGCCGCACGAACAGGAAGAAGCAGCGTCAGGAACAGACCGATGGTGCCGACGTAGGTCGACCAGTCCCAGAACGTCGGCCGGTACATGCCCCAGGAGGAGGGCAGGAAGTCGCGGTGCAGGCTGATGCACGATGATGACGAAGCGCTCGAGCCACATCCCGATGTTGACGACGATGGAGATGACGAACAGCAGCGGCACGTTCATCCGCACCTTCTTGAACCACAGCAGCTGCGGGATGATGACGTTGCAGAGGATCAGCGCCCAGTACTGCGGCCAGTAAGGCCCGTCGATGCGGTTCGAGCATCATGAACCCCTCGTAGTGGTTGCCGCCGTACCACGCGATGAACGCTTCCACGGCGTAGCCGTAGGCCGACGATGAGGCCGGTCAGCGAGCATGACCTTGGCCATGTTCTGCAGGTGGCGCAGCGTGATGAAGTCCTCGCAGCCCGTAGATGGCGCGCATCGGAATCGCGAGCGTCAGCACCATCGCGAAGCCGGAGTAGATGGCGCCGGCGACGAAGTAGGGCGGGAAGATGGTGGTGTGCCAGCCCGGAAGGATGCGACACCGCGAAGTCGAAGCTCACGACCGTGTGGACCGAGACGACGAGCGGCGTCGACGAGGCCGGCAAGCAGCAGGTAGGCCGTCTCGTAGCGGTGCCAGTGCCGCGCGGACCCGCGCCAGCCCAGCGACAGCATGCCGAAGACGCGCTGGGCGAACTTGCCCTGCGGCGCGGTCGCGCAGCGTCGCCAGGTCGGGGACAGGCCGACGATACCAGAACAGCGCCGAGACGGTCGCGTAGGTCGAGACCGCGAAGACGTCCCAGATGAGCGGGCTGCGGAACTGCGGCCAGACGCGCCATCGTGTTCGGGATACGGGAACAGCCAGTAGGCGAGCCACGGACGACCGGTGTGGAAGAGCGGGAAGATGCCCGCGCAGGCCACCGCGAAGAGCGTCATCGCTTCGGCGAAGCGGTTGATCGAGGTGCGCCAGGTCTGCTTGAGGAGCAGCAGGATCGCCGAGATCAGCGTGCCGGCGTGGCCGATACCGATCCACCAGACGAAGTTGGTGATGTCGAACGCCCAGCCGACCGGGATGTTGTTGCCCCAGATGCCGATGCCCTTGACCACCAGATAAGACAGCGACATCAGCAGCAGACCGGCGAGCCCGGCCGCCGAGAGCAGAGCCGAGATACCAGCCGATCGGCGTGCGCTGGGTCAGGACGATGGAGCTGATCTTGTCGGTGACCGAGGCGAAGTTGTGCCCCGGCGCAATCACGACTGGCGTGCCAGACCCGGCGACCGGCTCGCATCCGATCGGCGAGAGGCTGCGTTGCTCTGTGCCATCTAAGCGCTCAGTTCCGGATTCACGTTGCGAACAGCCGCCAGATAGGTCGTGCGCGGCCGCGTGTTGAGTTCCGCCAGGAGCTCGTAGTTCCGCTCCTCTTCCTTCAGCTTGCGCGACGCGGCTGTTCGGGTCGTTCAGGTCGCCGAAGACGATCGCGTCGCGTCGGGCAGGTCTGCTGACAGGCCGTCTGGATCTCGCCGTCCCTGATCGCGACGGTCCTCCTTCTCGGAGTCGATCTTGGCGGCGTTGATGCGCTGCACGCAGTAGGTGCACTTCTCCATGACGCCGCGGCTGCGGACCGTGACATCCGGGTTCGCGACCGAGCTTGTAGCTCTCGGCGTTCGCAGTCGTGAGTAGAGCAGGTAATTGAAGCGGCGCACCTTGTACGGGCAGTTGTTCGAGCAGTAGCGGGTGCCGACACAGCGGTTGTAGACCATGTCGTTCAGGCCTTCGTCGCTGTGCACCGTCGCGCCGACCGGGCAGACCACTTCGCAGGGCGCATTCTCGCACTGCATGCACGGGACCGGCTGGAAGTAGGTTTCGAGGTCGGCGGCGTTGGCGTCGTCGCCCGCGTAGTAGGCGTCGATGCGCAGCCAGTGCATTTCACGGCCGCGCAGCACCTGGTCCTTGCCGACCACCGGGATGTTGTTCTCCGCGTGGCAGGCGACGACGCAGGCGTTGCAGCCGATGCAGGCATTGACGTCGATCGTCATGCCCCACTTGTAGCCCTCGTACTTGAAGTCGGGATACAGCGTGATGGTCTTTGCCGGCTCCTCGAAGCCGTGTGCACCGACTCCGGATCCGCCAGGAACTCGTCCTTCGTGACCGCGCGAACCATGCCGCGGCCTTCCATCAGGTGGTGATACTGCGTGCACGCCAGCTGGAAGGTCTCGTCCGTGGCGCCCACCTCCAGGCCACCGCCGGACCAGAGCGCGTCGGAGGTGCGAAGCGCGTAGGCGTTGAAGCCGGGACCGGTGCCGACGTGACCGGCGCGCGAGCGGCCGTAGCCGAGGTGCACCGTGACGCACGTCGTTCGGATGGCCCGGCACGGCGAAGATCGGCGCCCTTGACGGCGCGGCCCTTGAACTTCAGCTCGACGACGTCGCTGATCGATCTGTGCCGTGCTCGCCGCCGCGCGAGTTCACGGTGTTCGCCGCCTTGAGCACCGCAGCGGTCGCCGGGCTCGTGATGACCGCGTTGTCCCACATCAGCTTGGTGATCGGCTTCGGCAGTTCCTGCAGCCAGCCGTTGTTCGCGAAGCGGCCGTCGAACACCGCCGGGTCGGGACGGAACGCAATCTCCATGCCGGCCGACAGCCTCGCCGACCGGCGCGTTGGCCGCGTCGCCTGCCAGCGGTGACGGTCTTCGGTTCGAACGCGGTGCCGGGGATGATGCCGTCGTGCAGCCAGCGGCGCCACTCGACGTCGAACGCCTCGGGCGTCGCAGCAGGCCTGGCCTGCAGTCCAGAATTCGCGCACCACTGTCGTAGGCCTGACGCTCGGGCCGATCGCTCAGCACGCCGATCACGTCGTGCGCCGAACGGCCGTCGTAGAGCGGCGCGATGAGCGGCTGGACGATGCTGAGACGGTGCCGTCGAACGCGCGCGCGTCACTCCAGGTTTCGAGGAAATGCGCCTCGGGAATCTGCCAGTGGCAGCGCTCGGCGGTCTCATCGTTGAACTGCGCGAGGTGGACGCGCGTCAGCACCTTGTCGAGCGCGGCCGAGAAGTTCAGGTCGACCGGTGCGGTGTAGACCGGGTTGCCGCCGAGGATGATCAGCAGGTCGACCTTGCCGGCGGCCATGTCGGCCGTCAGCGTCGCGAAGCGACTCGAGCTGATCGACCGGCTCGACTTCGACGCGGTCTGCGTGTAGACGACCGTCTCGCCGACGTTGCCAAGCGCCTCGTTCATGGCGTGCGCGAGCGCATGGACGGCCGGCGGCTGCGCATCGCCCGCAATGACCAGGCTGGTGCCGCGGTGCGCCTGGAGATCTTTCGCCACCGCCGTCGACGAACCTCGCAACCTCGGCGGAACCGCCCGAGGCGGAGCCGACACCGACGCCGGCTGCAATCTGCTGCGCCACCGCCGGGATCTCGCTCGGCTTCAGGGCCAGGCGGTGATCTGCACGCGAACCGGTCGACGTCGGCATCGTCTCGACGACGTAGAGCCGGTTCATCCTGTCCGCCTCTTCGGGACGGCGGCGGGCGGCGAAGCGACGCGCGCATAGCCAGACTGGCCGGACCGCACGCCGAGGAAGTCCGCGTCGAGCGACAGGATGACGTCGGCCTTCTCGAGGTTGTACTGCGCGTCGACGAATTCACCGAACGCCAGCTTCGAGCCGACACGGGCGTTGTTGCGGCCCGCCGGCTCCCACTGGTGCCACTGCGCAGCCGGGAAGCGGCCGAGGAATTCCTTGATTTGGGTGCCGAGCGTCGGTGAGCCCACGCGTCTCGGACAGGATGCGGACACCCGCACCCTGCAGCGGTTCCTGCGCGGCGATCGCCGCGCTTCATCGCCGCAATGAACGCCGACCACGAGGTCGACGTCGCCGGTGTTCGTGAGCGTACTGTGCGCGATCCGGGTCGTAGAGGTTGAGGATGGCGGCCTGCGCGAAGACATCGGCAGCGCCAAGGCTGCTCGGATGGAGCGGGTTGCCCTCGATCTTCGTCGGACGGCCTTCGTGGCTCTCGACGAGGAGCCCGGTGGCGACGCCGCCCAAGCGTCATGGCCGTCGCGAAGTACAGCGGCGTGCCGGGGATGAGGTCCTCGGGCTGCCGGACGTACGGCACGATGGCTTCCTCGGGTTGGCGTCGTGCAGGCGGAGACGCCGGCCAGCGCCAGCGACGCCCCCATCAGCTTCAGGAACGTCCGACGCGTCGTCGGGTCCGTGATCGCTTCAACCTGGGAGGGGAATTCGTTATGGAGGCGCTCGACGAACGACGGATCGTCCGCGAGCTCGTCCAGCGTGCGCCAGAACGCTTTTCCGGTCTTCATCGGTGACACGTCGAGCAGCTCGTGAGCTTCTGAATCTGGTATTCGGCGACCAGGGCTTTGCCGAGCTCCATCTGGTCAGTAAAAGTCGCGCCGCCCAACGTCACCGGATTGTCGAGGAGGGCTGCTGGTAGTCGACCCGGAACACCGCGTCGCGGGGACGCACGTTCTTTTCGGGGTTGCGGTGGCAGTCGAGGCACCACTCCATCTGGAGCGTGCTCGCCTGATACATCAGCGGCATCTTGTCGACCGGCCCGTGGCAGGTCGTGCAGCCGACCCCCTTGTTCACGTGGATGCTGTGGTCGAAGTAGACGAAGTCGGGCAGGTCGTGCACCCGAATCCAGCGGAGCGGCGTGTTCGAGTTGAAACTCGTACGCACCGGCTCGAGGAAGGGGCTGTTGGAGAAGATCTGGGAGTGACAGTTCATGCAGGTCTTGGTTGGCGGGATACCCGCGAACCTCGACTTCTCGACCGACGTGTGACAGTAACGACAGTCGATGCCGTTGCCTGCCACGTGCCGCTCGTGACTGAACTGGATCGGCTGCTCGCGCGCAACGTTCTGCCGCGTGACCCAGGGGGAGGTTCCGAGCTGGTACACCAGCCCAAGCAGCAGGCCGACGAGGAGCGCCGCGCCAACGATGCTGACGCGGGAGATGGAATTGGCGCTTTTAGAAAAGATCTGCGACATCAGTCCGTATGGGGCAGCGCGCGCACGATACCTGAAGCAGGCACAACACCTGTGGGACGTGGCACTGCCGAACGAGTCTCAGGGAGCTTACAGTGTTTGGCGCCGTAGCGCAGCAACTATTTTGTGAAAGATTTCACGTAGCCGTCAAGTTACAACGAGAATACGCATGAAATCGTCGCCTTCCCGGCACTCGCCGGTTCGTCGCCGGGCGCCGACTCCCGTGCGGCGCCGCTGTTCCGCATCGTTTCCGCACCAGCGCTGACGCCGAGGTTCACGCCGCAGCCGATGGACAGGATGCTTCGCCCAGACCCCTTCGGAGTCCGCGCACGCACCTGTCTGTGTCGCCGATCTGATCCGCTTGCCCGCGAGAAGAATCTCAAGCGGCGAACAGCGTAACCTTTTGTCACGAAAATCGAAACCCCTGTTCCACGTCGGCGACAAAGCGGCGGGTCAACGGTTCGTACTCGACAAACCTCAGCCGATACGGTAGACCGCGCGAGCCAGCCATCGCAGTGCCGAGAGGTCCGGCTCAGAGGTGCGCTCGCCACGGGAGAGCCGGCCGTTGAGGTCGGCTAGAATACGGGCATTCAGCGCACGCTCTTCACCGTCATGGCCGCGGCTCTCGCCCTGGCCGCTTCCCTGCACCTTGCGGCAGGTGCCCTTGCCCCTGCACGCGGCCTGCACGCCGAATACACAGCACACGAGCCCGGCATCAACGTGCCCATCGTCCGCACCGTTGATGCCGCACCGTCCACGGATGCCATGCATCGTGTCTGGATGGGTGGCGCCCCGGACACGTTCTCCGTTCGCTGGTTCGGCTTTCTCCACCCTCTCGAAGCCGGCACCTACACCTTCTCCGTCACGTCCGACGACGGCGCGGTGGTGAGCATCGACGGGAGGCCGGCGATCGACAACGGTGGCCGGCACGGCCTGCAGACCATCGACACAACTGTTCCGCTCACCGCCGGCCCGCATAGCATCGTCATCGACTTCACCCAGTTCGGCGGCGGCTTCGCCTTCGACTGGAAGTGGGCGCCGGCCGGCACCGCGCCCCAGCCAATTCCGTCGTGGCAGCTCACGGCGGGCAGGGCCACGGCGCGCGAGGTCCGCGGCTGGCACCTGGTGGACCAGACGGTGCGCGCGCTCCTGCTGCTAGCGGCGTTGCTGGCGTTGCCGCTGGCCTGGCTGCGGCGCGAGTGGATCGCCGCGCATCCGCGCGTGTCGGCGCTGGTCTTCTTCACGCTCCTCGCGGCCGTGCACACCTGGCCGCTGGTCACCGATCTCGCGCACCTCACCCGCCACGACAACCGCGACGCGATCCTGAACGAGTGGATCGTCGGGTGGGTGGCGCATCAGTTGCCACGCGCACCCCTGCACCTGTTCGACGCCAACGTCTTCCATCCCGAACGCCACACCCTCGCCTACTCGGAGCCGATGGTGGTGCAGGCGATGATGGCGATGCCGCTCCTCGCGCTGGGCGTGCCGCTCGTCCTCACCACGAACCTGCTGCTCGTGTCCGGCTTCGCGCTCTCCGCCTGGGCCATGGCCCTGGTGGTGCGGAACTGGACCCACAACTGGACGGCCGGCCTGGTGTCCGGCGCCATCTTCGCCTTCAATGCGCACTCGCTGTCGCGCATCCCGCACCTGCAGGCGCAACAC
Organism: uncultured Acidobacteriota bacterium; assembly: GCA_963722395.1. Taxonomy (GTDB): domain Bacteria; phylum Acidobacteriota; class Vicinamibacteria; order Vicinamibacterales; family CAVVIG01; genus CAVVIG01. The sequence continues at coordinate 772,049 of CAVRLS010000005.1, forward strand.
CTCGAGTTCCTGCCGCTGGCCCTGCTGGCGTTCGACCGAGTGCTGGCGGTCCCGACGACGCGGAACGCACTGAAGCTCGCCGCCTGGTTCATCCTGCAGTCGCTGACGTCCGTTTATCTGCTGGTGATCGCCGTGTTTGCCCTCGTCGCAGCAGGGCTGTCGCGCGTCACCGACCTGAGACGTCACCCGCTGTTCACGCTGCAGGCCCTGGGCATTGCCGCCGTGGTGAGCGCCGTGGCGCTGACGCCGTTCCTGCTTCCCTACTGGTTCGTCAGCCGCGACCTGGGCCTGGTGCGCTCACTCGACGACGCACAGCACTACTCGGCCCACTGGCGTGCCTACCTCACCACGCCGGCACGGGTACACGCCTGGTGGAGTGCCGGGGTTGCCGATGCGAACGTGCTGTTCCCTGGAGCGCTGGGGCTGGGTCTGTCGCTGGTGGCGATTCTGCGCGGTACGGCGTTTACCGACCGGCGAGCACGCATGTGTCTCGTGCTCGGGATTGCTGGTGTCGCGTTGTCGTTCGGGACGGCCATGCCGGGCTACGCGTTCCTCTACTCGGTGATGCCGCTGCTGCGCGGGATCCGCGCGACGGCCCGCTTCGGCATCCTCGCGACCGTGGCAGTGGCGGCGCTGGCCGGATTCGGCACAGCCGGACTCCGCGCGGTGATCGCTCCTCGCGCCTGGCGCTTTGTCGCGCCGCTCCTCGTAGCGCTTGCCTCCACTGAGTCGATTGCCGCTCCGCTCGGCCTCGTGTACTTCATGGGTATCCCACCGGTCTACCGGTCGGTGCCACGCGCGCCCGGCACGGTGGTGGTGGAGTACCCATTCTTCGGATCGCGCAGCGTACAGTTTCACGCCCACTACATGTTGAATTCAACGGACCACTGGCAACCGATCGTCAACGGCTACAGTGGTTTCCAGCCGCCGAGCTTCTATGCGAACGCCGCGGTCCTGCAAACCTTCCCTGCTGACCCGGCGTTTGCGCGCATGCGCCAGCTCGGGGTCACCCACATCGTCGTGAACGGTGGCCAGATGCCTCCGGGGACACTGGAGACGCTCGCTGCCCGCAGCGACCTCGAACAGGTCGATGCGTTCGCCGCCATCGTCCTGTTCCGGATCAAATAGGCATGGACCACGTCGGCTTCATTCCGTCACTGCCCTGGGTGGCGCCCTTCGCGCTGCTGCTGCTCGGCATCGCCATCATTCCGCTGGCGGCGCCCCACTTCTGGGAATCGAACGTCCGCAAGCTGGGCGTGTCGCTCGTGCTCGGCCTGCCGGTGGCGGCGCTCTACCTGATGCAGGCACCGCATGCCCTCGTCGAGACCTCGCGCGACTACGTGTCGTTCATGATCCTGCTCGGCAGCCTGTATGTCATCTCAGGCGGCGTCCTGATGGACGGCGACCTCGAGGCCAAGCCGTGGGTGAACACCTGTTTTCTCGGAGTGGGTGCGCTGTTCGCGTCATTTGTCGGCACGACCGGCGCGTCGATGCTGCTGATCCGGCCGCTGCTGCATACGAACAGCGAACGGACCCGCGTCGTGCACACGGTGGTCTTCTTCATCTTCCTGGTGTCGAACGTCGGCGGGTCACTGACGCCGCTGGGCGACCCGCCGCTGTTCCTCGGCTACCTGCAGGGCGTGCCGTTCACGTGGACGTTCCGGTTGCTGCCGCATTGGCTCTTCACCGGCGGCCTGCTGCTGGCCATCTACTTCGCGTGGGACACGTGGGCGCACGGCCATGAGCCCGCCCAGAGCCTCAGCGCGGACCGCGCTCACCGGAAACCGCTGCGGGTCACCGGCATCCATAACCTCGCGCTGCTCGGCGGCATCGTCCTGACGGCCGCCTTTCTCGCGGCGCCGTGGCGCGAACTGGCCATGGTGGGACTGGCCCTCGTGTCCTACGTCGTCACGTCACACCACGTCCGGCATGCGAACCACTTCTCCCTGCACCCTATCCTCGAGGTGGCGGCGGTCTTCGCCGGAATCTTCCTGACGATGATCCCGGCGCTCGACATCCTTCGCGCGCACGGCGGTGCCCTGGGTGTGCGTGAACCGTGGCAGTTCTTCTGGAGCACCGGTGTGCTGTCGTCGTTTCTCGACAACGCGCCCACCTACCTGACCTTCCTGGCGCTCGGCCAGGGGCTGCACCTGCAGCCGGACGTGGTTGGCGTGCCGCACCACGTCCTCGAGGCGATCAGCGCTGGCGCCGTGTTCATGGGCGCCAACTCGTACATCGGCAACGGGCCGAATTTCATGGTTCGATCCATCGCCGAGGCGCGCGGCGTGCAGATGCCGAGCTTCGGGGGCTACATGCTCTACAGCGGCGCAGTGCTCATCCCGGTGTTCATCGTGGTGACCTTTGTGTTCTTCCGGTGATCACGAACGGCACGCTTCGGTGCACAATGCGCGCATGAAGCGAGTCGTTGCCATCGCCTGCGCCGCGCTGATCGCCGTCGGGCTTGCTGCGCTCCTGACGAGCACGGCCGCTGCCGGCGGCAGCGACATGATACTGACCGCCGTGTCCACCGACCCGGCCCTGGTGACCGGCGGCGATGTGCTGCTGCAGGCCATCGTCCCCGAGGGGACGCCTCGCGGCGACCTGCGGGTCCGTGTCAACGGTCGCGACGTCACTGCGGCGTTCCAGCCAGGAGCGGTGCCGGACGTCTACTTCGGCCTCATCGCCGGACTCGTCGATGGTGACAACAACGTGCTGGCCGAGGCTGGTCACCTGAGCAGCACCCTGACGGTAACGAACTACCCGATCACCGGGCCGGTCATCTCAGGTCCCTGGCAGCAGCCGTTCATCTGCCAGACCGAACAGTTCGCGCTGCCAGACGGTTCGACACTCGGAGCACCGCTCGACGCGAACTGCTCGGCGCGCACGGTGGTGCAGTACGTCTACCGGCCGACACGGGTCGCGGACCCGGCCAAGCCGTTCAAGCCGCTGCCCGATCCGGCCGCGCTGCCGGCCGACGTCTCGCAGACCCGGACCGACATCGGGCGCGACGGTCAACTTCATCGTCCGCGTCGAGACCGGGACCATGAATCGCGGCATCTACCAGAACGCGGTGCTGCACGACCCGACCGTCGATCCGCCGCCGTCGCCGACGACGCCGCCGCGCGGATGGAACCGGCGGCTCATCGCCATTCACGGCAGCGGCTGCCCGTCGCGGCTGGTACATCCAGGGCGCCGCGCATGGGCGTGAACGTGCTCGACTCCGGCCGACTCGCCGAGGGCTACGGCGCTCTTCATCAACACGCTGAATCACCCGACGAACAGCTGCAACGCGTTTCTCGCCGGCGAGACGACGATGATGGGCAAGGAGCACTTCATCGAGACGTTCGGCGTGCCGGCCTACACGATCAGCACCGGCGGCTCGGGCGGCGCCTACACGAGCCTGCAGGTCGCCGACGCGTTTCCCGGGCTGATCGACGGCGTCGACATCCGCGCGACGTTCCCGGACGCGCTGTCGCATCGCCGCTCTCGGGACTCGACGCGCATCTGCTGCTGCACTACTTCGCGCAGTCGCCGGCAAGGGCTCGCTCACCGAGGCGCAGCAGGTCGCGATCAGCGGCTATCGCGGGCATGAAGGCGTTCGTCGACGCCGCCAACCAGGCGCAGCGCACCGACCCGGTGCCGAACCGCACGGACGCCGACGGCTATCAGTCGGCACGCTGGAATGCCGCCGTGCCCAGCGCGCGTGCGCTACGACCCGGAGACGAATCCGACCGGGGCGCGCCCGACGGTGTTCGACGCCGCACGCAACATCTACGGCGTGAACCCGGCCACCGGCGCCGCGCTGCGGCCCTACGACAACGTCGGCGTGCAGTACGGGCTCAACGCGCTCAAGGCCGGCGTCATCACCGTCGCGCAGTTCCTCGATCTGAACGAGCGCATCGGCGGCTACGACGAGGACGCCAACTACACGGCGACCCGCACCATCGGCGACGCGGACGCGATCAGGCGCGCCTACCAGTCGGGACTGATGCTCGGCGCCAACGGCGGCCTCACATCGATCCCGATCTTCGACAATGCCACCTCGAACGAGAGCGGGCGGCTATCACTACGGCTGGTTCCACTACGCGCTGCGCGAGCGGCTGCGCAAGGCGCAACGGGGGCCACTCCGACAACCTGGCGATGTGGCGGAGCGTGAACGGCAGCGACGCGCGCACGACGTTCGATGCCTGGATGGTGGCCTACACGAGCGATCGTTCGGACACGCCACGATTGCAGAAGGTGCTGAACGCGCGGCCGGCGCAGGCGGTCGAGGGGTGCTACGACAAGGGCGCGCCACCGTCGTTCATCGCCGAGCCCCTGGCGTTCACCCGCACCGCGTCCACGCGCTGCACAACGCTGTATCCGGTCTACTCGAACGTCCGCGTCGAGGCCGGTGGTCCGCTGTCGGCCGATGTCCTGAAATGCCAGCTCGCGCCGGTGAATGCGAGCGGCTACCGGGTGGCGATCACGCCCGAACAGCTCGATCGGCTGCGACGGATGTTCCCGGAGGGGGTCTGTGACTGGACAAAGCCCGGCGTGAGCCAGGTGCCGGTGGTGCCGTGGGCATCGTTGGGACCCTCGCCGCACCACCGCATCCACTGACGGCGCCGCGTTGGTCGTGGCCGCGCACCCTCAGGTGCGCTTGACCGGCCAGCAGGTCAGTGCGTGAGGCCGTACATCACATAGTTGACGCCGAGCTTGTAGGCTTCGTTGGTTTCGTCGAACGGCCGGAACCCCCGGCCCGACCACTCCCAGTACTGCGAGATGTCGGTGTTGTAGTTCACCACCATCAGCAGGCGCTTCTTCGGATCGTTGTCCTCGTACAGCCCGCGGAAGATCGGCGGCCCCGAGTTGTAGGCCTGCGGGAAGTCGCGCAGCGAGTCGATCTCGAAGAACGAGTGGAAGATGGGGTGCGATGGATCCAGATCGACGAACCTCGCCGCGGGGAATACCCGCTTCATGTTCTCCTCGAAGGTATCCCACCCGCCGCCGCCCGAGCCGAATTCCCCCGGCAGCTTGAAGTCGTCGAAGATGGTGAAGCCGCCCTTGAGCAGGTAGGCCCGGAACGCCTCCACTTCGCTTTCGGTGAGCGTCCACCACCCGGCCTCGGTGAGATAGGTGATCGGATACTTCGTCACCTCCGGGTCGTCGAATCCGTAGACGTTGTAGGCGTCGGTGCGCCCGTCGAGGGAGCTGACCTCGTTCATGATGCGCATCAGGTTGTCTTCGGACATCGGGTAGCCGTGCGCCCACGACGGCAGCCCCTGGTACCAGAAGCCGCCTGGCGCCGTCTGGTACTTCACGCGGGCGAAGGTGAAGCGGCCATCGTACGGCTGGTTCACCACGTCGACCTCGCGCGCCCGCTGACGGCCGAAGAAGCGACGTTGGGCGAGTGCCGCCCCCGCCAGGCCGACGAGCAGCACGACCATGACGGCGACGCGGAGGCGGGACGCCCGGAACATGGCCCAATTAAACCAGAGCCAGTGCTGCAGCCGCTGGTGAATCTGCGTCTGGCTCGACACCACCCGCCTGCGCCCGGATCTGAAGCTGACTTCCGCGGTGCGCCTGACAGTCCCTGCAGGCCGACCGGCCTGCCACCAACGTCGACTTCCGGCTGGCCGTTTACGACAACAAGCCGATTCTGATGCGGGAGCTGCCGTGAGGGTGCGCCGCGCCCGGGCGCGCTCACCGTCCGCTGGCGCATCGAAACGTTCTGAATGCGGGCTTCGGTCTCCGGGTTCGGCGACCAACGACCCGTCCGCGTCGACGCCGGCGCACAGGTGGAGGTGCCGGTGGCGCTGCCGAACGGCACCATCAACGTGAACGCGCAGCCATGGGCGCAGGTCTTCATCGACGGTGCCGCGGTCGGCGACACACCCCTGGCGAACGTGGCGCTCGTCATCGGCGACCACGAGATGGTGTTCCGCCATCCGCAGCTCGGCGAACGCCGTCGACGGGTTGTGGTGAAGGCAGGAGCGCTGGCGCGGGTCAGCGCCTCGTTTGCACCGTAGTCAGGAGCTCGCGGCGAACGCGTCGCCGGACCGCCCGACGGTGAGCCTCTCGTACTCGTCTGGCGAGATCGGCGACACGAAGGCGCCGGTCGCGTCCGGAGGCATGCCGGCGATGATCCGATGCGCCAGCGCTTCGTCTTCGACGACGTGCGGCGCATCGTAGAGCGTCACGTTCCTCAGCCGGAAGACGGCGCTGAACCGCCCGGCACCGCGAATCACCGCCGACGCATTTGAAATCACCGAGTCGAGCTGGCCGTGTCCGACGATGCCGATGTCGGCGATCAGAAAGCAGACCCAGTCCCCCTCGCGCGCCGGCACAGGCGGTGTGCCGGTGTCACCGATGCCAAGCACCTGGCGGCGGCCGATGACCGCATCAAGCAGTTGCCCGGGTGTGGCGGTCTCGTCGCGCAGCAGCGTCACCATCCAGAAACCGGGGTCGGGCTCACGCTCGGGACGTGCCACGATCGCGAGCCGCGGCTGTACTTCCGGCAGCTCCTTCACCGGGCGCAGGGCGTGTGCCGGGTCCGCAGCGCCGCGTTCCCGCGCGATCGACTCCGTGAGCCGTCGCATGAGGTTCACCATGAAGTCGCTGTCGGGGCCCGAGGTCAGCAGGCGCAACACGTCGCTATGCGACACACGGCCCGCGGCCGCCATCTCCGCCAGCCAGAGCAACGAGTCGGTCGAGAGGCCGCGAATGTCGCGTGCCGGACGCCGCGCCGGATGCGCGTCGAGCTGACGTGCGCCGGTGTAGTAAGCCGTCGTGACGCACAGGCCCACCCATCGCTCGCCCGCCTCCGGCGGCAACGACGCCGAGAGCGCGGACACGGTCCGTGCCAGCGTTTCGCCGTTCGTGTCGCTGGTGTGCTCGCCGCGCACCTCGATGGCAATACGGGCCTGGCGCCTGGAGCGCCAATGCCCTTCGAGCCGCACGGCTCCCGGTATCGATTCGTAACTGCCGAACGTGATGTCGAAGCCGAGATGCCGGCCGAGCAGGACAACCAGGTCCTGCCGCGCCCGTGCGCTCTGATCGCCCAGCCGCTCCTGCGATTGTTCGAGCATCGCAGCGATTTCGGCGACGGTGCTGACGCGATCGAGCAGGAAACGGCGGAACCGCCCGCGCGGAGTCTCGCTGCCGGCGGCATCGTCGAGGCGCCCGGTCAGGGTCAACACTTCGTGCAGGTTCATGCTCATACCGCTGTCCTGACTACGGCTGCGGCGTTGGCAACGGAGCCGCCACACGGTTGCGCATAAGCAGGTCGGATGGCCTGGTGCTGCCACCCGCCGGTTCCAGCGTGAGCGCTGCGCCGATCACGGCGCGCGGCACCCGCGGCGCCTCGGTGACGGAGGTGACGGAGGTGACGCGGCCGGCCGCGGCCGGTACGAACGTGCCGACGGTCACCGGGAGGGCTTCGGTGAGCATCCAGAGCTGGTAGGTCATGCCTGCCGCAGGCGGCGCGAGGCGCACACCGCTGAACACGACGCCGCGGCTGCGGCTCCAGAGCACCTGGCCGGCCATCGCTGACGGTCCGGAGCCGGCAATGGTGAACCGCACGAGATCTGGCGCCGCCATCGCGTCGCTCACCATCTGGGCGCGAGCCGTGCCTGCGCGCGCGTCGGCAAGCTGCTTCGCGGCATCGTCGCGCACGGCTGAGAGCTGCTGGGTCCAGCCACCGAAGGCGGCACCCGCCACCAGCCGCAGGAGGCGAGTGGTCCGCTCACCATCGATTGCGGCGGTGCGCATCGACGCCTGGTGGTCGGCGAAGGTCTGCTCGATCGAGTCGAGCCGCGCCGTTCTTCGAGCTGGCCCACCGCGCGCGCCCGGCGCTCGCCCGTGCTGCTCCACTGGTTGATGATGCCGGCCACCTGGCGGGTGAGGTCGGCGAGGCGATCCTCGGCGGGTTTCAGCTGCTCCTGCTGGTCGCGCCACAACTGCAGCGACACCGTCAGCCGATCGAGTTGCGACTGCAGTTCACCGAGGCGCTGATCGATGCTTGGGGCTTCCTGATACACCTGGACCTTTGCTGCGCATGATACACAACCGCGCTGCGCCGGTACAGGAGCCGCGCGCGAGGGGCGCCCGGCGCTGGTAGACTGCCCGGGATGCCTCTCATCCTGCACGGGCTCACGCCGATGCACTGGGCTGCCGCGGGCGCCGTCATCGCCTTCGTCACCCTTGCGTTGCTGCTCCTCGCCAACCGGCGGCTCGGCGTGTCCAGCGGCCTCGAAGACATCTGCAGCCTCGTGCTGGACACCGCCTACTTCAGGCGCGGCGCAATCACGAGCGGGCGCGTCTGGCGCTTTCCTTTCCTCGGCGGGCTGCTGCTGGGAGGCTTCCTGTCGGCAGCGCTGGGCGGCGGCTGGTCGCCGACGTGGGCGCTCGGCATGTGGGACCAGGCGGTGGGTCTGGGCCACGGCGCCAAGCTGGCGTGGATGTTTGCCGGCGGTGTCCTCACCGGTTTCGGCACGCGCCTCGCCAACGGCTGCACCAGCGGGCACGGCATCTTCGGCAACTCGAACTTCGAGATACCGAGCCTGCTGGCATCGGCGTCGTTCATGGCGGCCGGCGTCGCCACGACGCAGCTGCTATACCGCGTCATCCTGCGCTGAGGAGAAGCTGGGCCATGACGCTGCTCTACCTCGCGCTCGGTACCCTGTTCGGGTTCGCCCTCAGCCGCTCGGGCGCCGCGGACTACGACTACATCCAGGGGATGTTCCTGTTCGAGCGCTTCCAGCTGTACGGCATCCTCGCAACCGGCGTGCTGCTCACCGCTCCCGGCCTGTGGCTGATCAAGCGGCGGGCGCGCACCATTGCGGGCACGCCGATAGAGATCGAGCTGAAGCCAATGAACCGGGGCACCATCGCCGGCAGCTTGCTGTTCGGCGTCGGCTGGTCGCTGACCGGGATGTGCCCGGGACCGATTCTGGTGAACATCGGCGAGGGGAAGATCTATGCGCTGGCCGCGCTGGCTGGCGCTGTCGCGGGCGCGGCGCTGTTCGGTTCGCTGTACGACCGGATGCAGCCGCTGTTCGGCCTGCCGCCGCTGAAGAAGCCCGCGAAAGCCGCCTGACGGGCGCACCTGAAGGTGCGCAGCTACGCAATGCCAGCCAGCCATAACATCGGCGGCGACGCTTTGTGGAATGGCGGCGACGGTGATGGCAATCCATTGCTGGATTGGAGCTATCCTTGAGCCGCGTGGCGACTCCTCCTGCCGTTCCGTTCGAGCCAAGCCCGGCCGAGAAGTTCTTCGGGCTGTCAGCCCGTCCGTTCAGCCTCACCCCGGACCTGCGCTTCGCCTATCACAGCCGTTCGCATACCCGCGCGCTCGAGGAGGTGACATCGGCGCTGCGCCGGCGCGAGGGGCTCGTGGTGGTGACCGGGGCGATCGGCACCGGCAAGACCATGCTGTGCCGTTCGATGCTCGAGAGCTTCGAGTCGCGCACGTTCCTCTCGGTGATCCTCGATCCTGGTCTCGAGGTGGAGGACCTGCTGCGTCAGGTGCTGACCGACTTCGGCATCATCAGCGGCGTCGACGCACCGAGTGCCGGGCCCATGACCGACGTGACACGGCACCAGTTCGTGTCGACCCTCCAGCAGTTCCTGGCGTCGCTCATCCCGCTGCAGGCGCACGCGGTCATCATGATCGACGAAGCGCAGCGGCTGAACCCGCGCGTGCTCGAAGAGATCCGGCTGCTGTCGAACTTCGAGACGGACGAAGCCAAGTTGCTGCAGATCGTGCTCGTCGGCCAGCCCGATCTCGACGCGGTGCTCCGCCGGCCGGAGATGAAGCAGCTGAACCAGCGCGTGGCGCGGCGGTGTGAGCTGCAACCGCTGTCGGAAACGGAAGTCGGCGACTACATCGAGCGCCGCCTCACGGTCGCCACCTCCCCCGCCGCGTTGTCGGGCGGCGTGTCGGCCAGCATCGTCGACCACTCGAACGTCGTGCGCTTCTCACCCGCGGCGGTGAAGCTGGTGGCCGGCATCTCGGACGGCATCCCGCGGGTGGTGAACACCCTGTGCGACCGTGCGCTCGACGCGTCCTACGAGCGGCAGTCGCGCGTCGTCGAGACCGAGGCGGTGATCGACGCGGCCGAGCGGCTCCGGCTCGATGTTTCTACCGTTGCCGCCGGTCAGGGTCCGCGGCGCACCACGCACCTCATCGCCGCGGTGCTGGCGTTGATCGTCGTCGCCATCGGAGCCTGGTGGTGGATGTCGCGCACGCCCGCGGAGGCGCCGTCGCAGCGGGCAGCGACCCTGCCGCGGCGCGCCACGCCGCCGCCCGCCGCGCCACGCGAGCCGGCCGCCTCACAGGCCGCGCCCGACGCTGGCACGACGCCCGGGACGCCGAACACCGCGTCCGCACCGGCGGCAGCGGCACCCGCCCTGGCTGCACCACCCACGCCTTCCGCTGCGGCAGCGGCGTCGCCTGCAGGCGGCGCGTTCCAGATTGCGGTGGCGGCGTTCAAGACCGAGGCGCGCGCGCAGGGTGTCGCTACGTCGCTCGCGGCCCTCAAGGTGCCAGCCCGTGTTCGCCTGGATTCGACCGGCACCTGGTTCCGCGTCCTCGCCGGTCCATTCGACACGCGCGAAGCAGCACTGGCCGCGCAAGAGGCGCTGACGCGTGGCGGCTACGCCGGCACGCGCATCTCGCCGGCGAGCTCCGAGCCGCGCTGAGTCCCGGGTTACGCTGAGGACATGACGGTCCTCATGCTCGTCCTTGCCTCGGTCGCGTACGCGGCCGGCGGCCTCTTCATGAAGCAGTCGGGTGGCGTGACGCAGCTCATGCCGACGCTGGCGTTCCTCGGCCTGTTCGCCGGCGGCTCGGTGCTGCAGGCGCTGGGCATGAAGGGCGCCGACATGGGCGTGTCGTACGTCTTCGTGCTCGGCGTCGAGGCGATCATCGCGGTGGTGCTCAGCGTCGCGGTCCTGCACGAGGCGTACTCGCCGTCACGGCTCGCGGCGATCGCCCTTGTTGCCGCAGGCGTCGCCTGGCTGCGCGTGTCCTGAGTCCGGCTGCACCGTCCTCGCCGCCATGCACGTGCTGCACGTCACGCCCTACCTCGCTCCGGCGTGGGCCTTCGGTCCAGTTCCGCAGCGCGTGTTCGACCTCGCACACGCGCAGTCGGCGCGGGGCCTGGAGGTGACGGTGCTGACGACCGACGCGATGGCGCCGCACGAGCGGCTCCGCCCAGGCGAGACGACGACCGACGGCGTGCATGTGGTCCGCGTGCCGAGCATCACCGGCGCGCTGCGCAACTGGCTGAACCTGTCCACGCCGATTGGCCTCGGCCGCAAGGCGGCGCAGCTCGCGACCACTCGTCCTCCGGACGTCGTGCATCTGCATGAGCTCTACACCGTCGAGAACCTGCGTGTCTCGACCGTTCTGCCTCGCACCACGTGCCTCGTCCTGTCACCGCACGATGCTGCGCAGAGCGCCACACCGCAGTGGGTGCGCCGCGCTTGGCATCGATGGGGCGGAGACGCCCTGCTCGCCCGCACCAGCCTGGTGGTGACCGGCAGCGAGGCGGAGCTGGCGGACCTGACGTCGGTCTATGCGGGCCGGCGGCTGACACTCGATACGGCGCGCACGGCACTCGTGCGCCACGGCGTCGACGTGGCTGATGCGACGAGAACCGCGACGCGCGCCGAGGCGCGCGCGCGCTTCGCCCTGCACGATGGACCGGTCGTGCTGTTCGTCGGCCGCCTGTCGGACGCGAGCGGAATTGCGCGGCTGGTGGACGCGTTCATCGCGTGGCGACGCCTGGTACCCTCGGCGCAGTTGCTCATCGTTGGGGCCGACCACGACCGGCTGCCAGACGTGCGGGCGCGCATTGCCGCGGCCGACGCCGGGCCAGCGGTACATCTTGCCGGTCATCTCAGCGGGCGCCAGGCACAGCTCGCCTACGCCGCGGCCGATCTGTACGCCGCACCCGGGCGCACGGACGGCTATCCGACGGCACTGCTCAACGCGCTCGCCTCGGGCCTGCCGGCGCTGGGCAACACCTCGGAGGTGATGCAGGCAGCCGCTGATGCTGGCGCGGGCCGCGTGGTGCCGGCGGATGCGGACGCGTGGGCTGGTGCTTTGCAGCAGGCGTGGCTTGAACTGTCGCCGCGGCCGATGCTGCGCGACACCGCGCGGCAGGTGGCGTCGCAGTTCGGCTGGGCGGCCGCCGCTGCGGCGATGCAGCGCGCCTACGAGGGGGCGCTGACCCTCAGGCCTTGAGACGGGCCAGCGCCGGTGCCATGTCGTCGTCGAGCGCCGGCAGTTGCGTCGCGAACCAGGCAATGCCCAACAGGCACAGCGCGCCGCACGCCGCCAGCGTGTAGGGGGCGCCGATGCGCTCGGACACCGCACCTGCCACGAGGCTTCCGAACGGCGTGGTGCCGAAGTACGCCATGAGAAAGAACGACAACACGCGGCCGCGCTTGCTGTCCTCGACAATCGTCTGCAGCAGCGTGTTGCTCGACGCCACCATCACGATGAAGCCGAAACCCGACACGACCAGCAGCGGCACCGACAGCCACATCGCCCGCGACAGCGCGAAGGCCATCAACCCCATTGAGAAGACCGCTCCGGCCACCACCATGTTGCGAGTCAGCCCGGCGATGTTCCGCCGCGATGCCAGCCACAAGGCGCCGAGCAGCGCGCCGGCGCCAGTGGCGGTCATCAGGAACCCGAGCGTGTGCGCGCCGCCGCCGAGGATTTCGGCCGCGAACACCGGCATCAGCACGGTGTAGGGCACCCCCACGAGGCACATCAGCGCAATGATGGCGATGACCGACCGGATCGTGCGAGAGCCGAAGGCATAGGTCCAGCCTTCGCGAAACTGCTGCAGCGGGCTGACGTGTGCCGACGCCGGCGCCGACTGTGCCTGCGGCAGGCGCATGGCCAGCAGCGCTGCGATGACTGCGAGATAGCTGACACCGTCGATGAAGTAGCACCAGCCTTCGCTGGTGAGGGCGATGATCGCACCGGCGACGCTCGGCCCGACGAGGCGCGCCGCGTTGAACATCGACGAGTTGAGGGCGATGGCGTTGCCCAGATCGCGCTTGTCCTCGATGAGCATCACCACGAACGCCTGCCGTCCCGGCATGTCGAACGCGTTCACGATCCCCGAGCAGACGCTGACGATGATGAGCCAGGGAATGGAGATGGTGCTCGACAGCGTCAGCGCCGCCAGCACGAACGCAATCAGCATCGAGGCCACCTGCGTGCCGACGAGCAGGCGGTGCCGGTTCCAGCGGTCGACGTAGATGCCGGCGAACGGCGTGAGGAGGAACGACGGGAACTGCGACGCGAAGCCGACCACGCCCAGGAGCAGCGCCGAGTTGGTGAGCCGGTAGACCAGCCAGCTCGTCGCGGTCATCGTGATCCAGCTGCCGACGAGCGACACCACCTGCCCGCCGAAGAACAGGCGGTAGTTACGGTACCGGAAGGCCCGCAGCATGAAGCCGACGCTGTTGCCACCGTCGGTCGACGGGGCTCCGGCGCCAGCCACCTACCGCGTGCCGCGCTTCTGCTGCGCTGCGGCCATCGCCTCGAGTATGGGCTCGGTCTGCTCGAGCGAGATGCAGGCATCGGTGATGCTCTGACCGTACACCGACGGCTTGCCGGGCACGAAGTCCTGCCGTCCCTCGACCAGGTGGCTCTCGATCATCGCGCCGAACACCTGCCACGAACCGGCCGCCACCTGATCGCACATCGACTCGGCGGCCACCTTCTGCTTCAGGTGATCCTTGTGGCTGTTGCCGTGCGAGCAGTCGATCATCACGGTCTCGGCCAGCTTGTGCTTGGCGAGCCGCGTGCAGGCCTCGGTCACATGCGACGGTTCGTAGTTCGGGCCGGTGCGTGACCCGCCGCGCAGGATGACGTGGCACGCTTCGTTGCCCACCGTGTGGAAGATGGCCGACACGCCCTGCTTGGTGACCGACGGGAACCAGTGCGGCGACCTGGCGGCCAGCACGGCATCGACTGCCACCTGCATGTTGCCGTCGGTGCCGTTCTTGAAGCCGACCGGCATCGACAGGCCGGACGCCAGCTCGCGATGGATCTGGCTTTCCGTGGTGCGCGCCCCGATCGCGACCCACGATGTGAGATCGGCGATGTGCTGCGGAATCTGGACGTCGAGGAACTCGGACGCGGTCGGCAGCCCCATGTCGTTCACGTCGAGCAGCAGCTTGCGTGCCAGGCGCAGGCCCTTGTTGATGTGGAAGCTCTCGTCGAGGTCGGGATCGTTGATGAGCCCCTTCCAGCCGACCGAGGTGCGCGGCTTCTCGAAATAGCTGCGCATCAGCACAATCAGGTGACCGGCGTAGCGATCGGCCAGCGCCTTCAGCTTCTCCGCATATTCGAGCGCCGCGGCCGTGTCGTGAATCGAGCACGGGCCGGCAATGACGACCAGACGCGGGTCGGCACCGGCAATCACCTGCGACACGGCGCGGCGGGTGTCGGACACGACGTTCGAGGCGGTTTCGCTGACCGGGATTTCCTCGAGCAGGATGGCCGGCGGAATGAGCGGGCGGGTCTCGGTAATCCGCAGGTCGTCGGTAGGCTGGAGCATCCCAACAGGATAGCGCACCACCTGCGAGCCGGGCGACTTGCGACCTGTGGCTGGAGACTTGCGACTACAATGACTCCCCACCATGGCCGCACTCATTGAAGCGATCGATATCAAGCGCAAGATGTTCTTCGAGTTCGAAGACGCACCGTTCCACTGCATCGAGGTGGAGGTGTCCCGCCCGACCGCCCGTGGCGGCCAGACGCTGGTCCGCCTGAAGATGCGCAACCTGATCACCCGCGCCGTCTTCGACCGCACCTTCAAGGCGGGCGACAAGTTCGCCGAGCCCGACCTGGTGCAGGTGACCGCGTCGTTCCTCTACGCGGACGGTGACGGCTATCACTTCATGGATCAGGAGATCGTACGAGACGCTGACGCTGCGCGGTGAGACGCTCGGCGACGACCGCCTGCTTCTCGTCGACAACGTGATGGTGCAGGTGCTGAAGTACAACGGCAACCCCATCGGCCTGCAGTTCCCGCCACACGTGGAGTTGACCGTGACCGACACCGAACCCGGCGTCCGTGGCGACACGGCGAGCGGCGGCGTCACCAAGGCAGCGACGCTCGAGACCGGCCTGCAGATCCGGGTGCCGCTCTTCATCAAGGAAGGCGAGAAGGTGAAGGTGCACACCGAGACGCGCGAGTTCGCCGGCCGCGCCTAGGTCGGCAGCTACGTCATCTTCGTTGACCTGGGCTCGGGTCGAACCGACGGGTGAACGCTGCGCCAGTCGTGATACTGCAACCGGCACGGGTTGCAATGGTAGAACGGCCCCAGGGTCAGGGCGAGCAGCATCGACAGCGGATGCGCCGACACCCGGTCGATCTGATCGCGCGCATTCAGCCGCCGCACCCTGTAGCTGCCGCACTGGATGCAGCGCGAGTAGCGCGATACCAGGAAGGTGAGCGACGCCTCGAACGGCACCCGCCAGTGCCGCTGCCTGTAGCCGCACTTCTGGCATAGCAGGACCCTGCGAAACAGGACTCGGCCCGCCAGCGATCGCGGAGTCCGTTCGAGGGTGGCCCCGCATCGGGGACAGGGAGTCTGCATGCGCGTGTGTCCACGTAGTCTCCTGACTTCGCGAATTCCCGTCAAGCCAACCCTGCCGCGGAGCGCCTCGTTGTGCCAGACTCAGGGTTCACCCGGCACCGTCCCCTGAGCGCGGTTGTCATCTGCCCTTGGAGATTCGATGATCGACGTCGTTCACGGCTGGATCACCACCATCGACGGTTTCCTGTGGGGCCCACCGCTCCTGTTCCTCCTGTTCGGCACCCACATCTTCCTCACGGTCCGTACCGGTTTCATGCAGCGGCACCTGTGGACGGCGCTCAAGCTGTCGGTGACGAAGGAGAAGGGCGCCGAGGGCGATGTGAGCCCCTTTGCCGCGCTCACCACAGCATTGGCTGCCACCATCGGCACCGGCAACATCGTGGGCGTGGCCACGGCGGTGAGCCTCGGCGGCCCCGGCGCAGTCTTCTGGATGTGGCTGACCGGCGTGCTCGGCACCGCCACCAAATACAGCGAGGCGCTGCTCGCGGTCCGGTACCGCGTGCGCACCGCCGACGGGACGATGCTCGGCGGTCCGATGTACCGCACTCGAGAACGGCCTCGGCATGAAATGGCTGGGCATGCTGTTTGCCCTGTTCACCGTCATCGCGTCGTTCGGCATCGGCAACATGGTGCAGGCGAATTCGATCTCGACGATGGCGGCGAGCAACTTCGGCATCAGCACGCAGCTCACTGGCGTCGTGCTGATGGTCATCACCGCGGCCGTCGTCCTTGGCGGCCTGAAATCGATTGCGAAGGTGTGCGAGATCCTGGTGCCGTTCATGGCCGTCGCCTACATCGCCGGCTGCCTCACGATCCTGGTGTCGAGTTCCGAGTTCATCTGGCCGGCATTGGAGCTGATCGTCAGCAGCGCCTTCTCTCCCTCGGCTGCCGGCGGCGGCTTCATCGGCGCGTCGGTGACGATGGCGGCGCGCTACGGCGTGGCGCGCGGCCTCTTTTCGAACGAGTCGGGCCTGGGCTCGGCGCCGATCGTCGCGGCCGCGGCGCAGGCGCGCAACCCGGTGCGTCAGGCGCTGGTGTCGGCCACCGGCACGTTCTGGGACACGGTGGTGATCTGCGCCCTCTCGGGCCTCGTCATCGTCACCAGCATCATGCGGGCGCCGGACACGCTTGGCGCACTCAAGGGTGCGGAGTTGACCAGTGCGGCGTTCCACCAGACGATGCCGACCTTCGGACCGGCCGTGCTGACGCTTGGTCTGCTCACGTTCGTCTTCTCGACGATTCTCGGCTGGTCGTACTACGGGGAGCGTGCGGCGGAGTATCTCTGGGGGAAGAGAACGATCCTTCCCTACCGCATCGTCTGGGTGCTTGCGGTGTATGCCGGCTCGGTCTTCACGCTGAACTTCGTGTGGGACTTCTCCGACGTCGCGAACGCGCTGATGGCGATTCCGAACCTGGTGTCGCTGCTGCTGCTGTCGAACGTCATCGCCGCCGACACGCGCCGGTTCCTCACCGAGGGCAATCTCGACGACGCGTTCGAGGCGCCGGTGCTGCCGCGTCGCTAGCTGGTCCGCGTCGCGGGTAGCCCTCACTCCCAGACCAGGTTCCACTCCCAGTTCGTGATGCCGTTCTCGGTGGAGCAACCGTCCTTCTGCGCACCCGAGCGGGTTGGTGGTGAGGAGAACGCGTTGCGATGGTCGTGGAAGGTGTCGAGGACGATGCGAACGGCGTCACCCGTGCGCAGCATGGTGAAAAGGCCGCAGGCAACGGCCAGTCCGGAAGGGAGCGCGGGGATGGCTCCGGGCGGACCGCCCGGCGCCATCCCCGCCCTGGCTAGAACGAGTAGGCGACGTTCAGTTCCATGATGCGCGGCTGGATGATCGACGTCGCGTTGCCGAAGGTCGCGCCCGAGCGCGTTTGCATCGCGAGCACGGTCGAGTTGTTCATCGCGTTGAAGATGTTCGCGCGGATGATCGCCCTGTGGCCGCGACCGAGCTGCAGGTTCTTCTCGATGCGGATGTCCGTGAGATGGTAGTTCGGCGTCCAGAGGCTGCCAATCGGCTCGGCGTTGACGACGAGGTTCGGAATCGTCCGGCCGCCGCGCAGGGCGACCGTACGGGCCAGCGGAGTGCCGTTGCGGAACTCGTAGTTGGCTGCCAGCGTCACCCCGAAGGGGAGGCGTGAATAGGCGCCGGACACCTTCGCCGTCCGCTCCCAGTTCATGTCGCGGGTGTTGATTTCGGAGTTCGGGCTCAGGTCGCCGGC
The DNA here is from genome assembly GCA_963722395.1 of uncultured Acidobacteriota bacterium. GTDB lineage: Bacteria > Acidobacteriota > Vicinamibacteria > Vicinamibacterales > CAVVIG01 > CAVVIG01. The sequence continues at coordinate 789,887 of CAVRLS010000005.1, forward strand.
GTAGATGTTCGAGTTCACCTGGCTCTGCGTCAGGCCGACCGTGAGCGGAATGTTCTTCTTGGTGGCGGAGAACGACGCCATCAGCTGCCAGCCCCGCGACATGCGCTTGAACATGCCGAACTCCATGCTGCGGAAGTTCTGGCCGACGGTCGAGTCGTTCGTGAGCCAGTTCTTGTCGAAGCGCTGGCCCTGGAGCGACGTCGGGTACTCGTAGTACGTGAGGGTGGTGCCGGGATCATCCGAGGTTCCGACCACACCGTCCCGGCCCGGATCCACGTTCGGGACCGCGACTGAGTAGGCGCTGTACGGCCGGAAGATGTTCTCGTTGCGATAAACGTTCCAGTTGCGTGAGTACACGCCGGTCGCCCGGACCGCCACGCTCGGCATCAGTTCGCGTTCCAGCGAGAGGCTCACCTCCTCCGACCAGGGCATCTTCTCGTTCGGGTTCACGATGAAGTTGTTCGTGGCCTGCGTCAGGAAGTCGGGCCCGTTCGGGTCGAGATTGATCTCGCCTTCGTCGTAGAAGCCGTTGCGGTTGGGGTCGGTCCACCGGTACGAGGCGTAGCCGTAGACGTTTGGATCGACCGCCGCGACTTCGGGGTTCAGCATGCGCATCTTCGCGAAGCGGCCCCAGCCGCCCTTGAGGACCGTGCGGCCGTTGCCGAACAGATCGAACGCCACGTTGACCCGCGGTGCCACGCTCTTCCAGATGTTGAACTGCCGACGCTCGAAGCTTTGCGCGGGATACGCGAGATGGGCCGGCGGGGTCGCCGTCACGCGGCTGGCCTCGGGGACATACCCGTTGTCGTAAGCGAAGCGAGCTCCGATGTTGAAGGTGACCCGCGGCGAGATGCGCCACTCGTCCTTCACGTAGGCCTCGAAGTAGTTCGTGCGCGCCTCCGGAATCGTCGGCTGGTTCCACGTTCGCAGTTCCTGCGCCAGGCCGTTGCGGGTCACGAGCTGGAAGTTGTACTTTGGCGTGTCCTCGTTGCCGGGATACGCGCGCCCGAACGAGTTCAGGTCGTACGCGCCGCCAAATTTGAACTGGTGGCTGCCGAGGAACAGGTCGGGCTTGTACCAGCCCAGGCTCGCGCGCATGTCGCGCCGATACACATTCGGGCGCTGCCCGGCGCTCGTGCTTGGGCCGGTCTGCACGGTCGTGCCGAGGTCGAGGCGGGACACGTCGTCGCCGGCGTTGTTGAGGTAAAAGCTGTTGTACCCCCACGTGCCGACCTGCGCGTCGATCACGATTGAATTGCCCTTGATCGCCTGCCACTCCACCTTGCCGGTGCGCGACATGGTGTTGTAGCCGGTGGCGCTGCGGTAGCTCAGGAACTGGTTGCCCGCAGGCTGCGTTTCCTTGTGGTTGTACTGGTAGAAGCCGATGATCCGGTTCGCCGCGTTCAGCTGGTAGTTGATCTTCTGCGTCGAGAACCACGACAGCTCGTCGTTCGTGGCCGGTGTCCCATCTTCCTTGAACGAGTTGGTCCCCTGCGACACGTCGATGCGGCGGCGCGCAGCGGTGTAGAACCAGAGCTTGTTCGGGATGAACCGGCCACCGAGTTCGCCGTTGCCGTCGTAGCGCCGAACGAGCTTGGGCGGTTCGCGGACACCCTGCGCGGACAGTTCGGGGGTGATGTTGTTCGACTGCAGCGTCGGGAACATGCGGCCGTAGTAGCCGCCGCCATGGAACTGGTTGCCTCCCGAACGCACCACCGCGGTGATCGACACGCCCCGGTTCGGGTGCTCGGCGTCGTTACCGATGGTCTTGACCGCCGCCTCCTCGACCGTAACGTAGTCCCAGTAGTTTCCGTTCCCGCCGCCGTCGACGATGGCCGTCGTCGGTACGCCTTCAAGAGTGGCCCAGGGTTCGCCCGACTGGCCGAACAGGCGGCTGGCCGGCACCTCGGTGATGCTGCTGCCGCCAACGTCGACGTTCGTGCGGACGCCCGGCGCCTGCGCCATCAGCCCGACAAGGCCGTTCCGGCTCGTCGGCGTGACCTCCAGGGTCTCACGCGTGAAGGTCGTCGCGGTGGTGCCTGAGGTGACGTCAACTACCGGCGCTGCTCCGGACACGGTGATCGACTCCTCGAGGGAGCCGATCTTCAGCGCGATGTTGACGGTCGCCGTGAACCCTACCGTGAGTCGCAGGTCCTCGCGGCGCACTGTCGAGAAACCGGCCAGCGCGTACTCGACCGTATAGGTGCCAATCGGCAGGGTCGTGAGCCGGTACTCGCCGCGCTCGTCGGTGACGGCCGTCATCGACGCAACCTGCAGGGCGGGACTGGCCGCTGTGACCGTCACGCCCGGCATGGCCGCACCGCTCTCGTCCGATACGGTTCCGACGATGCTTGCCGTCTGCTGCGCGGACGCGACCTGCGCCGTGCCGACCATGAGAGTCAGGCCGGCCATGATCGCCAGCGCCCATTTCCCGAAGTTCGACGCTCTGTGACTCGTCTGCATCAAAACGATCTCCTATCTCGCTACGCAACTGCCGACAGGCCAGACCACCAGCCGCGAGTGGATGCCACCAGCGCCCTCACGGGCGAGTGCTCCGCACGCGCCGTCTCCTCGAGAACGAAATGACGGCTGAGGGGGCTTTTTGTAGCGTCAGCGGTGGAGCGTGGCAATAACCGTTAACAGGTAGGCGTGCGCGAAAGGTGAGCGGCTGGCAGGCGGCGATTCAGGCTTTTGAAGTTCGCGACCGCAAAGAGCGTCGCGGCTTCGCTGACAAGGCGCGAAAGAACGAGACGGAGCCGCAGAGCGGGACTCCGCCTCTCTTCACCCGCGCGGTGTCGTCGGTCGTTACTTGACGTTCACGGTGACGCGGCGGGTGGCCGTGAGCTCACCGTCGCTGCCAGTCAGCTCCAACACATAGGACCCGGCTGCCGGGTAGACAACGTGCGTCCGGGCGCGGTTCGTGCTCTCGAATTTGGCCTGGGCCGGTCCGGACACCTGCTTCCACGACGCGGTGAGCGCGCTGCCCCGCGGGAGCCCCTCGTCGTTCACGCTGCCGAACAGGCTCTCCTGTGCACCGACCGCACCGACGGTACCGAGCACCTCGATACCCTCGTGGCGATTCGCGCCGAGCACGCGCACGGCCGGTGGACGATTGAGGCACACGCCTTTCGGCGCCTTGGCGTAGTCGATCTTCGACAGTTCCTCCGCTCCCTCGACGAGGAACCAGTTCGATTGCAGCATGCTCTGGCTCGTCCCGGTTTTGGCCCCGCCGTACTCGAGCATCCAGCTCAGCTTGCCGTCGAAGTCAGGCGGCATCACCATGACACACTGGAAACGCCAGTGCCCTGGTTTGAAGCTGGTGGGCTGCATGCGGTCGCCGGCCCCTGGGGTGAACGAGTTCGCGGCGCCGGCCGGCACGGTCACCACGTCGGAGTTATGACTGAAATAGGCGAAGGCGATGGTATGGCTACCGTCGGGGTTCTTCAGGAAGCCGTCGTAGGCTGGATAGATGGGCTGGCGCTCCTGAGCTCGAGCCGCAGGTGCCAGCGGCCCCGCGAACAACACCCCGGCAGCAATCACGGCCCCGAACAGACGACGCGCGTTCATGATCATCTCCTCTGGCCGGAATTCTACACAGCCCGCCGGGGAAACGGACCCGTTTCGGACGCTACCCAGATGCAGGTATCAGCGTACCCGGAGCATCGTCCGGTGCTATATTCCGCCCAGTTTCTACAGATCTCGAAGAGGAGTGAAATTATGCGTCTCATGACCAGGATGGCGGGGGTCGCGTGCCTGACGGTCCTTGCTGGAGGCCTTGGGTGGCAGGCCCACACGTCGGCGCAGGGCCAGGCCACCGCAGCCTCGGCGAATACGCCGACGTTCTCGAAGGATGTGCTGCCGATTCTCCAGCGCTCATGTCAGAAGTGCCATCGGCCCAATTCGAACGCGCCGATGTCCCTGCTGACGTATGAGGACGTGCGCCCGTGGGTGCGCGCCATTCGCACGCGCGTGCCTGCGCGTCAGATGCCTCCGTGGCACATCGACCGCAGCATCGGGGAGTACGCGGACGACCCGTCCCTGTCGGACTCCGAGATCGACACCATCGTGAAATGGATCGACGGCGGTGCCCCGCGTGGCAACCCGGCCGACGCGCCGCCGCCGAAGCAGTTCGCCGCGCTCGACAGCTGGGTCTACGGGGAACCGGACCTCATCGTCCGCATGGAGAAGGGCTTCACCATCCCCGCACAGGGCCCGGACAGGACGCCGAGTGAAACGGTCGACCCCAAGATCACGGAGGATCGCTACGTGAAGTGGGTGCAGATCATCCCCGATGCGATGTGCTGCGTCCACCACTCGCACGTCTTCGCCAGCGTTCCCGAAGACTATGCCGATCGCGACGCCGTCGGCCTCGGCCAGGGTTCGAACCGGGCCGACGAAGTCGACCTGATCGAGTACGCGGCTGGAAACGACGCCGACTTCTTCCCCGAAGGCTCCGGCAAGCTCATTGCGAAGGGATCGCTGCTCCGTTTCGAGCCGCACTACCATCCGTCAGGCGAGCAGGTCGTCGACCGCCAGCGCGTCGGCATCAAGTTCTATCCCAAGGGCTACAAGCCGAAGTACTCGGTCACCTCGCACCGCATCCGCACTGACGTCGGCAATATGTGGGCGCTGAACCGCGAGAAGGTCGAGGACGCCATCCTCAAGGCCGGCGGGAAGATCGACATCGACGAACCGACGATGCCGACCGGCGCACTGGTCGAGGAGAACCCGCTCCACTCCGCCACGGTGCTCAGCATTCCGCCGAATACGGTGGCTCGTCACGACCGCTACTGGCCGCTGCCGCAGAACGCGCTGATCATCAGCTTCCAGCCGCACATGCACTACCTGGGTTCACGGATGATCCTCGAGGCCATTCATCCGGACGGCCGACGCGAGGTGCTGACGGACGCGAACCGTTACGAGCAGAACTGGCAGATCACCTACACGTACAAGCGACCGCACCTGTTCCCGAAGGGGACGATCCTCCACACCATCTCGTATCACGACAACACGGCGCAGAATAAGAACAATCCCGACCCGACGAACTGGCGCGGCTGGGGCAGCCGGACGATGGACGAAATGGGCCACGGCTGGACCGACGTCGCGTTCCTCAACGACGCCGAGTACCGCGAGGAACTGGCGCAGCGGCGTGCCGCCGCCGCGACGCAGCGGTCGCAGAACCAGCAGTAGCACCGCGCTCTCACCACCGGGCTGCCGCGGGCAGCCCGGTGCACCATCGTCCCCTCGCCCGCACGTCCACACCACTGAGCTAATGAGGTCTGTCTACATGCAGCGGATCAGTACCCGCACCGGGCGGAGGCTGGCGGCGTTCGCGTCGCTGCTGACCGTGGCACTCGTCGCTGGGCCAGCACTCCTGGCGCAGCAGGGCGCCACGAACGGCGAATGGCGCTCGTGGGCCGGCGACACCGGCAGCACGCGCTACTCCCCGCTCGATCAGATCAACGCCGCCAATTTCAGCACGCTGGAGGTCGCCTGGCGATTCAAGACCGAGATCCTCGGTCCGCGGCCGGACTTCAACCTGCAGGCGACGCCGCTGATGGTCAACGGCGTCCTCTACTTCACCGCGGGTGAACACCGCGATGCGGTCGCCGTGAGCGCCGCCACGGGCGAACTGCTCTGGATGCATCGTCTCGAGGAAGGGCGGCGTGCACAGACCTCGTCCCGTCGCATGTCGGGCCGCGGCGTCGGTTACTGGACCGACGGTCGGGGTGACGAGCGCGTGTTCTACGTGACGAGCGGCTATCAGCTTGTCGGGCTCAATGCGAAGAACGGCGTGCCGCTGTCCGACTTCGGCGTGAACGGGATCGTCGACCTGCGCAAGGACAACGACCAGGACGCTCGATATCGAGACGGCCGACATCGGATGGAACGGCGCGCCGATCGTCGCACGCAACACGATCCTCGTCGGCGCGGCGCATCGCGCCGGCACCGCCCCGCGCAGCAAGGAAGCCCCGAAAGGCTACATCCGGGGCTTCGACACGAAGACCGGCAAGCGGAAGTGGATCTTCCACACCATTCCGCGTCCCGGCGAGTTCGGCAACGACACCTGGCTGAACGATTCCTGGTCCTACACGGGGCACACGGGGGTCTGGAGCCAGATGAGCATCGACGAGGAGCTCGGCATCGCGTACCTGCCGATTGAGATTCCCACCGGCGACTACTTCGGCGGCCACCGCCCGGGCAATAACCTGTTCGCCGAGAGCCTCGTGGCGCTCGACCTCGAGACAGGCCAGCGCAAGTGGCACTTCCAGTTCGTGCATCACCCAATCTGGGACTACGACGTGCCGTGCGCGCCCATCCTCGCCGACATCCAGGTGAACGGACGGACGATCAAGGCGGTCGCGCAGCCGACCAAGCAGGGCTTCCTCTACGTCTTCGATCGCGTCACCGGCGAACCGGTGTGGCCGATCGAGGAGCGTCCGGTCGAGAAGGGAACGCTGCCGACCGAAACCTACTCGCCGACGCAGCCGTTCCCCACCAAGCCGCCGGCGTTCGAGCGCCAGGGATTCATCGAGGATTACGTCATCGACTTCACGCCGGCAGCTGAAGGCCGAGGGCCTGAAGCTCCTGCAGCAGTACAAGCTCGGCCCTCTCTTCACCCCGCCGATCGCGCGCGGCGAAGGCGGCAAGGTCGGCACGCTCTATATTCCGAACGGCGCCAACTGGCCCGGTGGCTCCCTCGACCCTGAAACAGGGATGGTCTACGTCTACTCCCACTCGCTGCTGCGCGTCCTGTCGATGGTGAACGACTCGAAGCGCTCGGACATGAACTACGTCAGCGTCGGCGGCGGCGATGACGGCGGGCCCGGCCTCACGGTGCAGGGATTGCCGATTATCAAGCCGCCCTACGGGCGCATCACCGCCATCGACCTCAACAAGGGCGACATCGCCTGGCAGATCGCCCACGGCGACACCCCAGACACGATCAAGAACCACCCGCTGCTGAAGGGTCTGGACCTGCCGCGCACCGGCCGCGCGGGCGGCGCCGGCGGCAGTTCCGGGGGCATCGGCATCCTTACCACGAAGACGCTGGTCATTTCGGGTGAAGGCGGCACGAACACCACGCCGAACGGCCAGCGCGGCGCCATGCTGCGCGCCTACAACAAGGCGACCGGAGCCGAGGTGGGTGCCGTCTACATGCCCGGCGCGCAGACCGGCTCGCCGATGACCTACATGCTGAACGGCAAGCAGTACATCGTCGTCTCGGTCAGCGCGCAGGTGCTGCCGGGCGAGGTGATCGCCTACAGGCTGCCCTAGTTCAGTTGAATGATCCCGCGGCGGACAGCGATGCTGACCGCCGCGGTCCGGTCCTGCACCTTCAGTTTCGCCAGGATGTTCTTCACGTGCACCTGGGCGGTCTCGAAGCTGATGCCAAGGGCCGCGGCAATTTCCTTGTTCCGCATCCCCTGCGAAATCAACTGCACTACCTGCACCTCACGCGGCGTGAGATGTGCGTTGCCGGCCCGTTCAGCCAGGCGCGCCTCGACGTCCGGCATCAGGGGACGGCGCCCTTCGAACACATCCCGAATGACGCCGATCAGGTGATCGGAGAGCGTGTCCTTCAGCAGGTAGGTTGACGCACCGGCTTCGAGGGCACGGTGGATGTACTCCTCCCCGTTGTGCATCGTCAGCACGACGATCCGCGCCTGACCGTCCTGGCGGCGGATGGCCTTGATGGCGTCGAGTCCGCCCAGGCCACGCAGGTTGAGGTCCATCAGGGTTACGTCCGGACGGCACTTGCCGAAGAGGTCGATGGCCTCCTCACCAGAGGAGGCTGTTGCCACCACTTCCATGTCGGGCTGACGTCCGATGATGAGCGACAACCCCTCACGGACGATGCGGTGGTCGTCGACGCAGAGAACCCTAATGGAATGTGTGTTCGGCATGGCCCTTCACCCGTGGCACGTCGGGCAGCGGAATCGTCGCCTCGATGCAGGTACCCTTCCCGGAGACACTGTCGATCGTGAGTTGACCGCCGAGATCCTCGGCGCGCTCGCGCATGCTGGTCAGGCCGTAGTGCGAGTCGCTGTCGGCAGCGCCTGCGTGTACTGCGGTCGAATCCGCTGCCATTGTCGGCCACGCGCAGCGTCACGGCCGCATCATCGACGTCGAGCTCGATGGAAATCCGATCTCCGCCGGAGTGCCGTGCGGCATTGACGATGGCCTCGCGGCCGATTTTCAGCAGTTGGTCCTCGAAGGCGGCCGGATAGGCACGGGGAACGCCCCGCTGTTCGAAGCGCAATTCGATGTCGCGGCCGCTGACCTCCCGCTCGCCCGCTTCGCGCAGGGCCGTCACCAGGTCGTGGGTGTCGAGCCGGGGCGAACGGAGGTCGGAGATGGACTGGCGCGCCTCGCGGATGTAGTCCTCCACCCTGCGACGCATGCGAACGAACTCGCTTCGCTGGCGCTCGGACGACGTGAACTCGGGGTCGTTCGCGAGCGCATCGAACTGCAGGGCGATGCCGACAAGGCTCTGGAGCAGCGTGTCGTGCAGTTCCCGGCTCAGCCTGGCCCGCTCGCCGATGAGCAGTCCGAACTGCAGCCTCACGCGCCGTACGTGCAGGCGCCATGATGCTCCGATAACCAGAGCCACCGCGCTGACGCAGACTGCCAGGAACCAGGTCGTCTGGTAGAACATCGGCCGGATTGCGAAGCCGAACGCCGCGCCCTGCTCAGACCAGAGCCCCTCGGCATCGGTGGTCATCACCCGGAAGCGGTAGGCACGAGGCGGCAGGTTCGTGTAGAACGCCTGACGGCGCGGACCGGCATCGATCCACTCGCCATCGAACCCTTCGAGACGATAGCGGAAATGCTGTCGGAGTGGCGTCGTGAGGTTGATAGCCGTGTACTCCACCTCGAGCCGCGTCGTCCCTGCGGGCAGTTCGACGCCCGATGCGATGGGGATGCGCGTGCCGTTGGCGAGAATGCCCTCGAGGCGAACCGGGTGCACGCTTTCGACGGTGCGCAGGGTGGCGGGGTCGAGCACGGTCAACCCGCGGCCCGTCACAAACCAGAGGCGGCCGTCCTCGGAACGGATGGCCCTGCGGTTGCGGCTGTAGACATAGGGCAGTCCGGCGAGACCGTCGGCTCGATCGTAGAGCCTGAACTGAGCCTGATGACTCGGGTTGCCGAGGAGACGTTGCCACTCGGCGCGCCGAATCTGCAGAATGCCGGCTCCCGAGCCCACCCACAACGAGCCACGGCCGTCGTCGACGATGGCCGTGACGTTAGCGACCGGGAAGCCCTGGTCACTCCGCGTGGTCACGAAGCGTCCGTCGTAGCGCGTCAGCCCATTGGTAGCGCCGAGCCAGACGACGTGCTCGGCATCCTCGAAAATGGCCTGGTATACGCCGCCGTCGATGCCATCGGCCTTGCCGTAGAGGCGGAACTCGAGGCCGATACTCGTCGCGACATCTCCCGTCGAGAACGCAATCCAGACGCGTCCGCTGCTGTCGGTGAGGGTGGCCTCGACGCGAGCCCGCAGGAGCCGCTCCGGCAGCTCCGGCCTGTCGAAGTGTCCGTCGCGCCAGTGCAGCAGTCCGCGTTCAACATCGAACAACCAGATGCCACCCATGGCGTCCGAGGCAATGGTGTCGACCTGACGCGGCATCCTTTCGCCACGCGGAATGGGCAGGGGCATCAGCTGGTCGCGAACGAGACGAGAAAGACCGCGGTCGGTGGCCACCCACAGTGTGCCCGCCGCGTCGGCGTGCAGCGCGCGAAGCCGTGCTCCATCCAGACTGACGCGTTCGGCATCGCTGCGTGCGGACTTGATCGACAGGCGCAGCAGCGCATCGACCGTACCCACCCAGAGCGATTCAGGTCCGGCGGTCTCAACTCCGGCCACAAGGCCGATGTTGGTCACCTGCGCCACCTTGTGCGGCGTGAGGCGGTTGATGCCTTCGGGGGTTGCACCCCAGATATTGCCCTCCCGGTCCTCCGCCACCGCCAGCACGCCGTCTGCGAGGAGCCCGGTGAGAGCCGTGGCACGTTCGGCGAACAGGACGTTACCGCCCTCATCGAACTTGACGCGCCAGAGCCCCTGCCCCGCAGTGCCGATCCACAGGTTGTTGCGGCGGTCGCGCAGGATGGCGCGGCCCCTGCCGCGTTCAAGGTGCCCGAGGGGCGGTGCGTCGAGGCTGACTCTGCGGAAGCCGTCCAGTTGGTCGGACACGACGATGGCGCCGAACGGGTCCTCGCCGATGGCTCTGGCCTCTTCGTGCAGCAGCGCCAACTCGACGAACTTTTGCGCCGTCGCGTCGAGTTCGAGAAGCCTGCGTCCCACACCGACATAGAGTCGATGTCCCGCGCTGAGGAAGGCGGCATTCACCGGTCCGTCAAGAACACCGCGTTCGGCGCCCCAGCGGATCCAGCGCTCACCGTCCAGCTGAAAGAGCCCGGCAGCGGTACCGGCCCACAGGTGGCCCCCGTCCTCGATGATGGTGGCAACCGCCGCGGCCGGCAGTCCGTCTGCGGCGCCGTAGGTGCGGACGCGGCCGCGCGTGAACACGGCGACGCCGCCTGGGGACCCGAACCCGATCCACATGCTGCCGTCATCAGCCGCGTGCAGCGTTCGGGCTGGCGGCACCGACGCGGTCGTGTTCGTGAGGGTGTTCCAGGAGGTGAAGCGGGCGCCGTCGAATCGGTACGGTCCGGCTTCGGTACCCACCCACATGTACCCATCGGCGTCCTGCGCCAGGGCGAAGGTGCTCCCGTCCGGCAATCCGTCCTTCTGGCTCCACGAGGCGAGGGTGTACTCCGTCAGCACGCTGCGCAGGTCGGTCGCGTGCGCCGGAGCTGCGAGCACCGCCATGCCGAGGGCGAGGCGTGCGAACCGGTCCAGCCACCCGGAACACGTCTGCACGCTTAGCGCCCCGGATACCAGTTCGCTTCGCGAACGTCTGCCACCCCCGCGAGCGCCGTGGCCAGCGTGCGGACGGAGGCCGCTGCCGCCGACGCGCCGTCCGGGTCGCCCCGGCCCGCGATCCTGGCAAGGTAGCCCTGGTCGTAGTGGTACGGATACACGATCTTCGGGGCGAAGCTGCGAACGCAGTCGGCCACGGCCGAGGGGGTCATGCGTCCGTTCGGCAGGTTCATCGGCAGGAATGCGACATCGATGTCCCGCAGCGCCTTGATTTCCGGTACGCATTCCGTGACGCCGGCAAAGAGCACGCGGCGGTCGCCGAGCGTGAGCACGTAGCCGTTGGCGATGCCCTTGGCGTGGAAGGGCTGGCCGGGCAGGAGGTCGTAGGCGGCAATCGCCTCCACCGTGATATCGCCGACGCGGCGGGACGCGCCGTTCTCGAGCACTACACCGTCGGGCACCTTCGTGCGTCCGGAGGCGGGCATGATGACGGTGCTGCCAGCCCGGCGCACACGCTGCAGCGCGGCCGGATCGAGGTGGTGCGCACCTGCGTCCGCATCGGTCACGAGAATGAGGTCCGAGGTCGGGGCGGCAGGGAGGTCCGCGCCACTCCAGGGATCGACGTAGATGGACCGTCCGCCGAACTCGATGAGCACTGAGGCGTGCGCGAGCGGACGCAGCACGATGTCGCCGGCATTCGAGCGCAGGCGCTCCTCGGCGAGTAGGAGTGCTGGCACAGCGACAGCCGCGCACAGCGCGGTGATGAATCGACTACGGCGCATGGCGTCCGATCTCCCGCTACTTCTTCAACCTGAACTTCTGGATACGTCCCGCGGCGGCCGCTTCACCCGTGTAGAGGTTGCCGTGCGAGTCGACCATGATGTCGTGCAGCGACGTGGCGAACTGACCTGGCGCGCTGCCCGCGCTGCCGAACGAGCCGACCACCGTCGTACGTGTCGCGGCGCAAGATCCACACCTTCGCATTGGTGCCATCGGCCACGTACATGAACACGCCGTCTGTGGAGAACGCCACATCCCACACCGACCCCGCGCCAGCCGTCTCCTTCGCGACGAAGACCTCGCGCACGAACGTGCCGTCCTTGCGGAAGACCTGGAAGCGGTTGTTCGAACGGTCACAGGCGTAGACCAGGTTGTCGGGCCCGAGCCTGAGGCAGTGCACGGCGCTGCCAAACTGCTTCGGCGCAGGTCGGTTCGGGTCGAATCGCGCAACCACGGCGCTGTCGTCCGGAGGCGCGCCGTACGCGCCCCAGTGCCGCTTGTAGTTGCCGGTTTCTGCATCGAGCACAATCACCCGGTGGTTGCGGTTCTGCTCGCCATCGGACACGAACACGTCGCCGGCAGGTGGGTCGAAGCGCATCTGTGTAGCGGCGCCGAGGTTCCGGGTGTCGTTGCTGCCGTTCCGGGCGCCGGGCGTGCCGATCTGGCGAATGAGCTGTCCGGTGCGCGTGAACACCAGCAGGTGCGAATCGCGTTCGCCGTTGCCGCTGATCCAGACGCGATCCTTGTGGTCGATGGTCAGCCCATGCACCTGCTCCATCCAGGTGTAGCCCGCGCCGGGGCCGCCCCATGCGCGTACCACCTTCCCCGCTGGGTCGAACTCGACGACGTGCGGGGCGGGCACGCCGCCGGCCTTCCTCACGGACTCCGACTCGTTGCGCTGCACGAGCACGACGTGATCGCTGGCATCGATGCCGATGCCGCTGACAGGGCCCAGCACCCACTTGTCGGGCAGGGGCTGAGGCCACTGGGGGTCGACCTCGAACTGCGGCGGTGCCGCGGGAGCAGCGGCGGGGGCTTGCGCGCGCCCCGAGGCCACCACACACGCGGCCATTATGCAGGCGCACGCGAATGCGGCGAATTGCACGGAATGCGGACGGGGCGGATGGCTGCTGACGACCATGGGCACAGGTTGCTTCAAGGCCACTCGCACGTGGCGCCCGGGAAGTGTGCCTGCGGCCGCCGAACGGTGCAAGTGGAAGCGTTCTTCTACCTGTGTTCAGGTAGCCGCGGGTAGCAGGCTGGCCCGGCTCGCGGCGGCTTCGGCGGCCGCCGGCCGACCTGAAGGTGGCAGCGGTCATCAATTGTGACGGCTTCCCGAACCTGCGCGATGTGTTGACCGGGCGCACCGCCAACACCGCGGTGAACAACTGGATTGGGACACGGGCCGACCGGCAGGATCTGGCGCTGAAGCTTACCATCGTTCTTACGCTGTTGCGGCACGTCGCTGCCGGTACTGACCATCCACGGCAACCAGGACAGACGTCACCGTACGCGAATTCGCTGTGGCGTTCCACGCGCAGTTGACGCGTGCGGGCGTGGCGAACGAGCTGTTCACCGTGCCGGCGCGCGAGTAGGGGCAGGCTCCGGGCTTCGGCCCTGCCCCGGCGATAGGGACGGTCATCGGCCGACTCGAAGTCAGCGGAGTTGCGCCGGAGGCATGTGATGTCACGTGGTGCAGTCGAAGAATTCCATCTGCGCTCCGTCCGTCGCGTACAGCCCGGCGAAGACGCGCTCGTACCGGTCGGTAAGCCAACCGACCGTCAGCTCGGCGACGCCTTGAACTGCAGCGGAGTGAGGTAGCAGCTTTCGTCCAGCGCTCCGCTCAGGATGTAGAGACGCGGGTTCGGACCGAAGTCGAAGAGACGATAGAGCTGGTATGCATCGGGGCGTTCCTTCGACACTCTCAGCTCGTTGCGGGACAGCATGAAGGGCAGGTACTTTCCGGCCGTAGTCGTCTTCACTTCGATCAATCGGGGCAGGCCACTGCCTTCGAACGACGCGATGTCGTAGCCGAGGCCATCGCCGTCGTCCCTGGCAACCCAGCGGACGTTCTTCGACAGATCCCGTCGCTGTTCCTCGTCCACCAGTCGGCGTCGTTCGAGCTCGAGCACGAACTCCTCGCCGAGTTCCCCGAGCGTGCGGTTCTGCGCATCGAGCCGCAGGAAGTCGATCTTCCTCGCCACCGGGCGCTGCGGCGGTCTGGCGGCTTTGGCCGCATCTGGGGGAGTGCTCACCACATCGTGGAACGCGGGCACATGCGTGGGCGCCCGCAAGTCGACGTCCAGACTCGCGTCGACGACATCGACCAAATCGTTCGCACCGTCGAGCCACTCGAGCACGGCGGTCTCGAGGGCGGCCTGATAGTTCTGACGCGGCAGATAACCACGCACATAGCGCTGGTCGTGATTCACCAGCACCGCCGAGATGTTGGCGAACTTGAACTCCACGGCGCCTCTCGATCGGCCCGTGATGTTCTGCACGTTCTGGTTGTGGGCGGTCTTCGTGTCACGGAATGCCGGCAATCTCCTTGCGCAGCATCGCAAAGTACTCGGCGACTGTTGCCTCAACCTCCGACGGTGACCAGTCCTCTGCCATCGACTGCCCCGGAGTCCACCAGGTCCCGGTCCGCCTGAAGGCGGACACTACGCGCTGCAGCGTCGTGCCAGAGCCCGTAGCCAGAAGACCGGCGCCCTTCGCCCATCGCCCCCTCAGGTACACTGCCCTGTCGTGTCCCTCTTGTTCCTCCTCGCATACACCTGCTCGGGACTCGCCGGGCTCGTCTACGAAGTCAGCTGGACCCGTCTCCTCACGCTCTACATCGGGCACACCACCGCCGCAGCCAGCGCGGTCGTCGCCGCGTTCCTCGGCGGCCTGGCGCTTGGCGCCGCGAGCGGCGGCGGCGTGGCCACGCGGCTGACACCGCTGCAGGCCCTGCGCGCCTACGTCGCACTGGAACTGCTGGTTGCGCTGTTCGCCCTGCTGCTGCCCTGGGAACTTCACGCGCTGACGCCGCTGCTCCGCTGGGCCTACGCGGACGGCGCACCCGGCACGCTGTTCCCGATCGTTCGCTTCGCCGCCTCGCTGGCCCTGGTGTTCCTACCCGCTGCCGCGCTCGGCGCAACGTTCCCGATGGCGGTCCGCTGGTTCACGCATCGCTCGTCGAACCCGGCACGCGTCAGCAGCGCGCTCTACGCCGTGAACACGGTAGGCGCTGCACTCGGCTCGCTGCTCGCCGGCTTCACGCTCATTCCGTCTATCGGGATCTCGGGCACGACGAAGATCGGCATGCTCGCCAGCCTCGTCGCGGCCGCGCTGGTGAGCGTGGTGGCGATGCGCGAGAAGAAGCGCGAAGACGTGGTCCGGCTGAAACCGGATTCGACGAAAGCCACGCGACGACAGCGACGGACACGACGAAGACTGCCACATGGAAGCCCGATGCAGTGGTGGCCATCGTCGTGCTCGGGCTGTCAGGCTTCGCCTCGCTGGTACACGAGATTGCCTGGACCCGCATCCTCGCGCTGGTCCTCGGCCCGACCACCTACGCCTTCGCGGCCACGCTGGCCGCGGTGGTCGCGGGTGTGGCCATCGGCTCGGGCACAGGCACCTGGCTGTTCGGGCGCGTCAAGGCCGGCTCGCACGCTGGCTGGCTGGCCCTTGTCCTCGCCGTCGGCGCAGTCACCGTCGTTGCCACCTCGTCGCTCGCTGGCGGCTACGTGCCGCGCGCGGTGGCTCGCGAGATGGCCGCAACCCCCGACGCATTCAGCTCCCTCGTCAGCCGCGGCATGCTGCTGACGTCGCTGCTGGTCGTCCCCACAGCCATCTGTCTCGGCGCGGTCTTCCCGCTGGCGCTCTCGATGGCTGGCGACCCCGACCGCTCGCCAGCGCGTCGCTTCGGCGTCGTCTACGCGGTGAACACCATCGGTTCGGTCGCCGGCACACTGGCCGCAGGCTTCGTCCTCATTCCGTGGCTCGGCCTGCCAGTCACGCTGGCCCTCGCCGCGTTCGTGCTGGTGGCGGCATCCCTTGCGGTGATCACTGTAGCCAACGTCCGCGCGACACTCAGAAACCTCGGCTACGCCGCCAGTGCCGTGGCGCTGCTGGCCATCGCCGCGGCGCCGCAGTGGGACAAGGCGCTCCTCGCCAGCGGCGTCTATCTCTACGCGCCGTTCGTGCCGAAAGGGCTCGATCTCGAGACGCAGCTGAAAGCCGGCACGCTGCTCTACTACAGGGACGGCGCGCCGGCCACGGTGTCGGTAAAGCGGCTGACCGGCACGACCACGCTGGCGGTGGACGGCAAGACCGACGCGTCGAACCGCAGCGACATGCTGACGCAGACGCTGTTGGCGCACCTGCCGCTGCTGCTTCATCCAAACCCGAAGCGCGTCGCCATCGTCGGGCTCGGCAGCGGCGTCACGCTCGGCGCTGCCCTCAGTCACCCGGTGGAACGAGCCGAAGTCGTCGAGATCTCGCAAGAGGTGGTGGAAGCGTCACACTTTTTCGACGCCGAGAACCACAAGGCGCTCGACGACCCGCGCACCGCGCTCATCGTCGGCGATGGCCGCTCGCACCTGATGCTGTCGCGGCAGCAGTACGACGTCATCATCAGTGAGCCATCGAATCCATGGATTGCCGGCGTAGCCGCACTGTTCACCAGGGAGTTCTTCGAAGGCGCGCGGGCGCGGCTCGCGCCCGGCGGCCTCATCTGTCAGTGGGCGCACACCTACACGATCAGCGAGGCCGACCTGAAGTCGATCGTCGCCACATTCACGTCGGTGTTCCCGAACGGCACGGCCTGGATGGTGAACGACAACGACGTGCTGCTGGTGGCTTCGACCGATCCCGTGGTGCCGCTACTCGGCAACATCGAGCGGAACTGGTCGCGCGGCACCGCCGCCGCGAACCTCGCCGAGGTCGGTGCCATGGAGCCCTTCGCGCTCCTCTCGCTCTACGCCGCCGGTCCGGCGGAGCTGGCCGCCTACTCGGCCGGCGCCGACCTCCTCGACGACGACCGCATGCGGCTCGAGTTCTCGGCGCCGCGCGAGCTGCACAACGCGAGCGCCAGTGACAACGACGCGTCACTCTCGGCCGCAGGAGCCGCCGGCACGCCGCCCGAAACCATCCGTCTGCTGCGCGAGCGCGCCACGGCCGCACAGTGGCGCGGGCGCGGCGACATGATGGCCAGGTCCGATGCGTATGCGATCGCGTATGACGACTACACCAATGCGCTGAAGCTCGATCCGACCGACGATGCCGCGCTGAAAGCGTTCACCCGCACAGCCATCCTCACCAACCGCGCCACCGACGCCATGGGCTGGATCAAGGCGGTCGCCGGCGATTCGCCGGGAGTCGCCCCTCAGGTGGCCCTGTCGAAGTTGATGGCGGCAGCGTCGCTCCGGACAGACGCGATTGCCGCAGCGACGCAGGCATGCGACGTGCGGCCCGTGGTCGCCAGCGCCTGCGAGCAGCTGGCGGCGCTCTACGCCGATGCGGGAGACCGCGCGCAGCTCGAGCCGGTGGTGCAGACGCTGCAGACGTCGGCGCCGAACTCGGCACCGACGCACTACTACTCGGCGGTGCTCGCCTTCCTGGCTGGCGACGCAACCACCGCATTGCACGAGGCGCAGCAGGCAATTGCCGTGGACGCCGCGTACGCCGCGGCGTACGACCTGGCCGGCGCCGCGCACACGAAGCTGGGGCAGGCAGCGCTTGCAGCGCAGGCGTTCCAGACGTCGCTGCGCTTCGATCCGCACGACAGCACGGCCTACACGAACCTCGGACTGCTCGAGCTGACCGCCGGCAACCGTGACGCGGCGCGGAACTACTTCGCGGAAGCACTGTGGCTCACGCCAGACGATGCCTCCGCACGGGAAGGCATGTCGCAGACGCGCTGACCACGAGTGTCAGCGGGCGGCCGAGTCGTCCATCACGATGCGCATCACGTAGCGGACCGGCTGACCGTTGCGCATGGCCGGGCTGAAGCGCCAGGCCTTCGCTGCAGACGTCCACCACGTGTTGCGGAAGCTGGGACGATTCATCACGAACTTGGCGGTGTCGACCGTGCCCGACGTGTTGATATGCACCTCGAGCACCTGGAGCTGTTCTGCCGGCGTCGCCGGATCGGGCTTCGGCGGCAGGTACCCAAGCGCCACCGGCTCGACAACCCCCTCATCGCCCGAGCGGTACTCGCGCGTCGCCGCTTCCACCATCTCGGCGATCGCCGCGCGAGACACTTCCGCCATGCTTCGCGCCACCTGCCGCATCTCTTCGAGTTGCGGGCTCGGTTCCTGCCCGAGAAGCCGCTGCACGCGGTCAAACGCAGCCGCAGCTGCCACGTACTGCTGGCTCGCAAACAGTTCGCGGCCGCGCGACAGTTCGGCCTCTGCACTTGATACAGCAGTCGCGGGCGTGGCCGCGTCTACTTGTGGCGCTGCAGCAGGACCTGGCGTGGCCGGTGTGTTCCTGCCGCCGCTCGCGCCCGCTGTTGCGGCACCCGGGCCGGTCTCGATCGAGGTGGTGCCCGCCGTCGATGCTGGCCGCGACGAGCTGCCGCGATTGAGCATGAACCACGTGCCGCCAGCCGCCGCGAGCAGGACGATGCCGATGATGACCGCGGTCGTGGCAGCGGCGTTCGAGTCCTGACTCGCCGGCTTCTTCGCGCCGGCCGGCTTCGCGTTCGCCTTCGTCGCGGGCTCGCCGCTGTTCTTCACCGGACCACGCATCGCCGCCTCAGCCCGCGCTTCGCGCAGCTTCGCGTCGTCGGTCAGCGCCGCCGGACCGATCTGTTCGAACGGCACGCTGGTAGAGCGCGCCAAGTTTGGCCGGCCGGCCCGGACGCTCCCACTTCTCGAGCTCCTCGGCGAACAGCGCCAGCGCCATCGGCGGTTCCGCCGTCGCTGCCTGCATGGCAAACAGGCGCAACTGCGTCGGCTGCTCCTTGCCGCTCAGGAGTTGTTGCAGCAGCTGCGCCGCGCCCGGCATCGCGGGCACCGAATGTTCGGGATGGGCCGAGAGCGACAGGGTGCCGTTCTCCTCGAGCGTGACCCCGCGAAGGTCAGGAATGCGCCCATCGGCGTGCGGAATGTCCGACCTCACCTGGGCCACGAGCTGCGCCGCCAGCGCAACGCCGTCGTGCCACTCGTACGCCACGTCCTTCGTGAGGAGCATCGCGATGGGAACTGATGGCTGCATCGGCCCTCAGTCTAACGCGGTCCGGGATGAGGAGCGGAGCGGGAGGCGCGCGCCCCCCACTCCGCCGTCCCGTCGTCGTCCGGCTTACGCCGCCTGAATCTGCAGGCTGATCTTCACGTCGTCACCCACCAGGAAACCGCCGGTTTCAAGGGCGGCGTTCCAGTTCAGGCCGAACTCCTTCCGGTTGATGGTCGTCTCGGCCTCGAACGCCAGCTTCTCGTTACCCCACGGATCCTTCGCGGTGCCGAGGTGCGTCACCGGCAGGACGATGCGCTTGGTGACGTCCCGGATGGAGAGGTCGCCTTCAACGTCGTAGTCGCTCGCCGCCTTTCGACGTGATCTTCACGCCGGTGAAGCTGAGCGTTGGGATAGGTTTCGGCGCCGAAGAAGTCGTCACTCCTCAGGTGCGCGTCACGCTTCGGCTCGTTCGTGTCGATGCTCGCCGGATCGATGGCAAAGTTCACCGTCGAGTTGACGGGGTGTGCGGCGTCGAACTCGATCGTGCCGCTGAACTCCGAGAAGCGACCTCGCACTTTCGTGATGAGGTGACGGACCTGGAAGGTGACTTCGGAGTGCGACTTGTCGATGCTGAACGTGCGGACGGCAGTAGTGGCTAGCAGTGCTCATGATGAAGACTCCAATAAAAAACGAGGATTGCGAATTACGGAGTGTATGCGAAACGCGATCGGTCAGGCGATATCGAAGAGCAGGACTTCGGCCTGGTCGCCGTTGGTGAACGTGAGCATCTCGCTGCTGACCTCGGCGGCGTCCCCCTCACTGAGCACGCGGCCATTGACGACGACCGAGCCGCGGGCGACGTGCACCCAGGCCGAACGGCCCTCTCGCAGATCGAAGGTGCGTGCCGCCGCGCCGTCGAGACGGGTGACCCAGAGGTCGAGGTCCTGCTGCAGGGCCACGCTCTGGTCACGTCCGTCAGGCGAGGCCAGCAGAACGAAGTCGGCCGCCGCTTTCTCCCGGTCGAACCGGTACTGGCCGTAGGACGGTGCCAGGCCGCGCTGGCCGGGCACGATCCAGATCTGCAGCAAGTGCGTCGCCTCGGTAGCGGACGCGTTGAACTCGCTGTGCACGACGCCAGACCCGGCCCGCATGTGCTGAATCTCGCCGGGACGAATGGTGGAGCCGTTGCCGAGGCTGTCCTTGTGTTCCAGTGCCCCGTCGAGGACGTACGACAGGATTTCCATGTCGCGGTGCGGATGCGCGCCGAAGCCGGCGCCCGGCGCCACGCGGTCGTCATTGATGACCCGCAACGTCCGGTGTCCCATGTTCGACGGGTCGAAGTAGTCCCCGAACGAGAAGCTGTGACGGCTGTCCAGCCACTGGAAGTTCGTCCGCCCGCGTTCATCTGCCCGTCTGATGCTGACCATGACCCTCTCCCCGTTGCCCTTCATGAACGGCTGCGTTCGCCGTCGTCATGCCCACATAGAGGCAACGGTCAGGCCATCGGCCGTGTGACGCCTAAGTTATTGATTTGAAAAGCTCAGAGCTTTTGCGATCGCATTCGCCCTTCAACATTTTGAGAATCAATATGATGGCGTCTCACATCAAATTGAGAGAGACTGGCTCATGCGAGCCATCGACCTCGACCTGCGCGAAATGCTCGATTTCGATCCGAAGGGCGGCGTCATCCGCTTCGCTGGCGACCGCGCCCTCCTCTTCAACACCGTGGCGCTGGGGCTGCTTCGGCGCGAACTGGTCGAGACGCTCGGCCTGGTTACAGCCCGGGGCATCCTCACCCGTTTCGGCTACGCGCACGGCTGGCGCACGGCCGAGGCACTGCGCACCCAGTTCGAGTGGGATTCGGAGCACGAGTGGCAACTGGCCGGTGGGCGGGTGCACCAACTGCAGGGATTCCTGCTGTACGAGCCGGTGCCTCGCCAGCCGGGCGACGCGCCGAAGGGGTTCGCCCAGGCGATCTGGCGCGAGTCGTACGAGGCGCAGGAGCACCTCGCGCAACTCGGCCCGTCAACCGAGCCGGTGTGCTGGACGCTGGCTGGCTATGCGAGCGGCTACCTGAGTCGCGTTGCCGGACGCCGCATCCTCTGCTTCGAGGAGAAGTGCGTTGCAAAGGGCGACGCCTACTGCCTGATGGTTGGCCGTCCCGAGGAGGAGTGGGAGAACTGTCCGAGTTCGGATCGACGGTTCTTCGATCGCATGTGCCTCGACGAAGCGCTGAACGTTGTCACCGAACGCCTGAAGAACACCGAGCAGCAGCTGGCGGTGCGCAAGCGTCAGTTGGCGCGCGTCACGGTGGAAGAGCAGGTGACCGGCATCGTGGCGAAGAGCGAGCGGATGCTGCGGGTCATCGACGAAGCCCGTCGCGTGTCGCGTGTCGACTCATCGGTGCTCGTCACCGGCGAGAGCGGCTCGGGCAAGGAAGCGCTGGCGCGGTTCATCCACGACGAGTCGGCGCGCGCGGCACGTCCATTCGTCGCGATCAATTGCGCCGCGGTGCCAGAAGCGCTGATCGAGAGCGAGCTCTTCGGACACGTGCGCGGCTCGTTCACTGGCGCCACGCAGGACCGTGTCGGGCTGTTCGAGTCGGCGAACGGCGGCACGCTCCTGCTGGACGAAGTGGGCGACCTGCCGCTGGCGGTGCAGGTGAAGCTGCTGCGCGTGCTGCAGGAGCGCGAGTTCCGACGCGTCGGCGAGAACCGCACCCGGCACGTGGATGTGCGGTTGCTGGCAGCAACGCATCGCGACCTTGCGGGTGAAGTGGCCGCGGGCCGCTTCCGTCAGGACCTGTATTACCGGCTGCGCGTCATCGAGATCCGGATTCCGCCATTGCGGGAGCGGCGCGACGACATCCTGCCGATTGCCAGGCGCGTGCTGGCTGAAACGGCGCTGCGGATGAAGCTGCCGGTCGCCGGCTTCACGCCGGCCGCAGCCGACCAGATGCTGCGCTGGGGATGGCCGGGCAACGTCCGCGAACTGCAGAACGTGGTGGAACGCGCCCTGGTGCTGGCGCGAGGGACGCGCGTCGAGCTGGAGGACCTGCCAGATGAAGTGCGAAACGCCACGCCAGGCATCGGCGCACCTGGCGTCGCCCCAGCGGCGCGTACGCTGGCTGACGTGGAGCGCGACCACATCCTCAGCGTCCTCGAATCGGTCGACGGCAACCGCACCAAGGCGGCCGCCATCCTCGACATCGGATCGGCGACGCTGTTCAGGAAGTTGAAGGACTATCGCGTCTGAAGCCTGGAGCCTGACCGACGTGACCCACCGCGCGCTCAGGGCTTCCGCGCGACCAGCTCCGCGGCCCCGGGAACAGTGCGCAGCGTGATGGGGCGTCTGGGGACAAGGCCGGCCTCGCGTTGCCAGGACGCAATCTCGTCACTCGACCAGGTGCCCGACCGGCTGGTGAGGGCGAAATACAGGTCGAGCAGCGCGCCCACCTGCCCCGATCCACCCGGCTCGGCGGGCCGCACCAGCTCCACAACCGCCACGTAGCCGCCCGGTTTGAGGGCTCTGGCCACACGCTGCATGAGTGCGCGGTTGGTCGCGTCGTCGAAGTGATGCAGAAGCTGTGAGATATAGATCAAATCCCACTCGTCCGGTACCGAGGTCGTCTACCCGCGCATCCCCTTCGAGATGCACCACGCGGTCGCCCATCCCCTCGGCAGCAAGCAGCGGCGCGGCATGCCGCACGGCGGCGGGCAGGTCGAGCACAACCGCACTCAGCGCCCGATGACGCCGGCACATCGCCACCGGGATGAACCCGTGCGAGCCGCCGACGTCGAGCATCCGCGTGGCGCCGCGCGGCAGCGGCGTGCGCCGCACGATCTCGGGCGCCGCCAGGCGCGACAGCACGCGCATCGCCCGCTGATACGCCGCCCATCGTTCCTCATCGCCGGAGAGATGCAGATCCTGGGCGCGTCCGGTCCGTACGAACGCTTCGGTCCCCTCGACGATCGTCCACTCGAAGAACTCGAACAGCACCTTGTCGCGCATCGATCGCGGGGAGTCGGCCAGCAGCCAGGTGCGCGCGCGCGAGGTGAGCGCGTACTCGCCGCCGTCCGCGCGCAGGTAACCGGAGGCAACCAGCGCGTGCAGCAGCTTCGGTGTGGCCACCGTCGACGTGCCGCAGCGGCCGGCAATCGCGTCAGACGCCAGCGGGCCGTCAGCGAGCGCCTCGAACACGCCGAGCTTCGTCCCCACCATGATGGCGCGGGCGCGCAGGAAGCTCATATGTGTCTCGACGAGAGGCACCGGCGCCAACCCGAGCGCAATCGCAAGCCGTTCGACAGCGGACTCGCCGGATACCGAAAGCTTCATGGCGGGCGCTCAGCGGCGGGCGGCGCGACCCAGCCTGACGACGATGTCGAACTCGGCTCGGGTGACCGGCTGGATGGAGAGCCGGCTCCCCTTCTTCGTCACCATCATCTCCTCGAGCCCTTTCGTCGACTTCAGCGTCTCGAGCGGCACAGTGGCGGGGAAGGTCTCGACATAGCCGACGTCCACGGTGTACCACGTGGGTGCGTCCTTGCGGCTCGCCTCGTCGAAGTAGTCGTGGCCCTTCTTGAAGGCGAACGGATCGGGATAGCCCTCGGTGACGACTTCGGCCAGGCCGGTCACACCTGACG
The DNA here is from genome assembly GCA_963722395.1 of uncultured Acidobacteriota bacterium. Lineage (GTDB taxonomy): Bacteria > Acidobacteriota > Vicinamibacteria > Vicinamibacterales > CAVVIG01 > CAVVIG01. Next base: position 813,362 of record CAVRLS010000005.1, read on the forward strand.
GGTCGGCATTCGACGCGTAGAACAGCACGCCGTCACCCGCCTTCATCTCGTCGCGCATGAAGTTGCGCGCCTGGTAGTTGCGGACCCCTTCCCACCCGGTCTTGCCGTCGCGCGCCAGGCGCTCGATGGTGTACGCCTCCGGTTCGCACTTCATCAACCAGTAGTTCTTCGCCATTCGGCCAGTGTAACAAGGCGCTGGCGCGGCTGGACGGTCAGCCGTTGGTCTTCCGGCGCGGTGAAGGCGGAGCAGGTGACGACGCCGGTGACGGTGAGGCCGGTGTTCAGGTTCACGCTGGGCACCTGCTGCGCGGGTCAGCTTCTTCTGACGAACGATCCGACGATGCGGTTCGCTCGCTGGCCGGGTTCACCGAGCAGCAGCCGGTTCTTCGGTGTGATGGCCGCCGGAATCAGCTGTGTCCAGACACGGTAGCCACTGCGCTCGAGCTCGACTGCGCGCATCACGTCTATCGCCATCGACGGATCGAGCCATCCTCCGAGTGCGCCCACGTCGCACGAATCGGCGTCATGGCAACACGGCAGCACCGCCACCCGCGCACCGGCCTCCGCCGCACACCGCAGCACGGCGTCGGTCAGCGCGCCGCATGCATGGCTCGACACCACGAGGTCGTCGGCTGCCAGCGGCACGTCACTCAGGTCGCAGTCGAGGAAACGGACCCGTCCAGCCAGTCGTGGCCAGACCCGTGTGAGGGCTTCGGACACGGTAGCGGCGGACGGAGGCACCACGCGGTCGACCACACGCGCCCCGGGTGAAGAGTCGTCGAGCAGCAGCAGTGCGTGCGCGAGGAGCCCGTGACCGCCAGCCATGTCCACCACGCCGCCGCCGCGGAAGAGGCGTCGCACGCGCTTCGCCACCTCCCATGCCTCGTACAGCTCCTTGCGTGGCAGGCAGCCCACTTCGCACAGCGTGCGGGCGAACTTGTCGAACAGCGTTGGTCCAGCGAAGCGTCCGAGGTCGTGCGCGGTGAGCCGCGCCTTCGACGACGGGTCGAAGAGGGATTGCACGGGACGGCGGGGGGAGGCTGGAGGGTGGGGCAAAGCTCCACCCTCCAAGCCAGGCTACTTCTTCAGCGACGGATGCTCGTAGCCGACGGTGAGGATGTCAGCCGACGGACGGAAGCTCAGGTAGTCGACGTGCTCCTTGATTTCCGCCCAGCCGTGCGGCACGCCCGCCGGGATGATGACGATGTCACCGGTCTTCACCAGGCGCTTGACGACGTCGTTGCCGCCGATGCGGCCGCTGCACGACGGTCCATTCAGCGTCGTCGTGACCGCGGCGGTCGGAGCAGAGGTGCGGCCGTTGATGATGTGACCACCGGTCACGATCGTGCCTTCACCCGAGACGATGTAGTACCCCTCGGTCTGCTTGCTGTGATACAGGCCTCCCGAGAGACCAGCCGGCAGGTTGGCAGCGGCGACGGTTTCACCGCACGGCTCGGTGCCCGGGGCCGGACCGGCAGGCGCGGCGGCCGCGGGCCGGGCCGGCGCAGCAGCCGGGGCCGTCGTCGACCCGCGGTGGATGATACCGACGGAGAAGTGCTGGTCACCGATGTCATACACCCTGATGGTGCGGTCCACACCCTCCGTCTTGTTGACGGTGTCGACCTCTTCCTTGGTGATGTAGTACGCCGCCGTGGGCTTGTTGCCCTGTGCGAAGCTGACAACCGCCGGTCCGACGACCAGGGCGATACCCAGAATTCTCAGAATTGCCTTCTTCATCTAACTCCTCCTCAGAACCACAAGTAGACGCGCGCCGCCGCTAGGACGGCTGGCGTGCCGGATACTGTAACCGTGACGCGCCGGAAACGGCGCAGGAAACTTCGTACGGCGGCGGGGTGCGTCTGAACAGGCTCAGGCCTCTGCATCGCCGGCGCGGGCCGACATCTCGCGCTTGAGCCAGGCACGGGCATGCGTCCAGTCGGCTTCGACGGTGCGCAGGGACACGCCGAGGTGCGCAGCCACTTCGGGCGCGGACAGGCCGGAGAAGAACCGCAGCGACACCACCTGCGCCGCCCGCGCATCGATGGCTTCCAGGCGCGTGAGGGCGTCTTCCAGCGTCAGCAGGTCCTCGACCGGCACCTCGCGCGTCGTCGAGGCCTTCACGAGGTCGTCGAGCGACACCGGGGCGACGCCGCCGCCGCGCTTCTGCCGCTTCTGGTGGCGGCCGTGGTCTACCAGCAACCGCCGCATGGCCTGGGCGGCGATGGCGAGCCCGTGCGTCCGCCCCTGCCACTCATTGCCGTGCTGGTTCTCCAGGCGGAGCCACGCCTCGTTGACGAGGGCGGTGGGCTGGAGCGTGTGATTCCGCCGTTCGCGGCCCAGATAACGCCGCGCCACCTTCTTCAGCTCAGCGTAGATGACGGGAAAGATGTCTTCCGCTGGAGCAGGGCCGTTGTCTGACATCGGCGCTCACGGTAGCACACCAGTAACGTCGCTGGATCGACTCCAGCTGCGGGATTGGGCCAGCAATAACGCGTTAGAGGATGTGACACCTCGACGGATGCAGACCGAGCGGCTGGTGACGGCGATGCTCGCCGCGGCGACGGTGACGGGCCAGTTCGTCGCCGGCAAGGCGCTGCGCGACACGCTGTTCCTCACCAGCCTTGACGTAACCGCGCTACCGGCCATGCTGGTGGCGACCTCCGTTGTCTCGCTGGCCCTGGTGGCCCTGAACGGCCGCATCGCCGCGAGGCTCGTGCCTTCAGTGCTGGTGCCGGCCTCATTCGTCATCAGCAGCGTGCTCTTCCTCCTCGAATGGGCGCTGCGGCCCACCTCCCCCACCACGTCGGCCATCGTCCTCTATCTTCATATCTCGGCGGCCGGGCCGCTGCTCGCCTCCGGCTTCTGGCTGATTGCGAGCGAGCGGTTCGACCCGCATACTGCGAAGCGCCGCTTCGGGCAACTCGCGGGAGCGGGCACACTCGGCGGCCTCCTGAGTGCCCTGATGGCGGAGCGTGCCGCGGCCTGGTTCGGCGCACCGGCTATGCTGCCGGTGCTGGCGCTGCTGCAACTCGCCAGCGGCCTGCTGGTGCGACGTCTCGCCGTGGGATCGGTCGGGGCGCAGACGACGCTGCCAGCCGGCGGCGATGCGGTGTCGGCACGCTCGGGTCTGCGGGTCATCGCCCAGGCGCCCTACCTGCGAAACCTTGCCACGCTGGTGCTGCTCGGGACGACCGGCGCAGCGCTGGTCGATTACCTGTTCAAGGCGGAAGCGGTCGATACGTTCGGCCGCGGCGACCAACTGCTGCGCTTCTTCGCGCTCTACTACGCCGGTACGTCGGTCGTCACCTTCATCCTGCAGGCCTCGTCCACCCAACTGGTGCTGGAGCGTTACGGTCTCGGCGCCACGGCCAGCACGCCGTCGGTGGCGCTGCTGCTTGGCAGTGTCGGCGGGCTGTTCATGCCCGGCTTCGGCAGCCTGCTCGCGGCACGCAGCGGAGAAACGATCCTGCGCAGTTCGTGGTTCCGCGCCGGATACGAGCTCTTCTACACGCCCATGTCCACCGACGAGAAGCGCGCCGCCAAGTCGCTCATCGACGTCGCTTTCGACAGGCTTGGCGATGCGACCGGTGGTGCGCTGGTGCGCGTGGTGCTGGTGCTGCTGCCTGCCGTGCACACGCCGGCCATCCTCGGACTCGCCGCGGCCTGCTCCATCGGCGCCATTGTGGCGGCCAGCCGCCTGAACGGCGGATACGTCGGTTCGCTGCAGCACAGCCTGGCGAACCATGCCGGCCTGGTGTCCACGCCGCCGCCGATTGGCAACGGCACCACGCGGTCGCTGATGCGTACGCGGCTCCGGCGCGAAGCGCTCGGCTCCGAGCCGGCCACCCATCCCCAGGCGGCGCCGGCTGTGCTCGACAGCATCGCCGCCGACATCCTGCACCTGCGTTCGCGCGACCGCGCGCGCGTGGTCGGCGTCCTCGGCCGCGACGAGAACGGACTCGACGCCGCGCTCGTACCGCACGTCATCGCGCTGTTGGCGTGGGACCAGGTGGCGGAACATGCCACCTTCGCGCTGCAGAAGGTGGCCGAGGAACACGTGGGGCAGTTCGTCGACGCGCTGCTCGATCCGAACCAGGACTTCGTGGTGCGCCGGCGTCTCGCCCGCGTCTTCTCGGTGTGCGTGTCGCAGCGCGCCGTCGACGGCCTGCTCATCGCGCTCGATGATCTCCGCTTCGCCGTCCGCTGCCAGGCCGGCCGCTCGCTGCTGGCCATCCTCGATCGCAACCCGATGCTGCGAGTGGAACGCGAGCGGGTGCTGGACATCGTCCTCAAGGAAGTGACGGTCGGCCGGCCGGTCTGGGAAGGGCGTCGCCTGCTCGACGACCGCGCCAGCGGGTCGACCATCGACACCTTCGTGCGCAACCGCTCCGGCGAGAGCCTGGCGCACGTGTTCACGCTGCTGTCGCTCGTGCTGCCGCGCGAACCGATGCAGCTCGCCTTCCGCGGCCTCCAGACCGACGACGAGCACCTGCGCGGCACCGCGCTGGAGTATCTGGACACGGTGCTGCCCCCCGTCATTCGTCAGCGGCTCTGGCCCTTCCTCGAACAGCGCGAGCCGCGCCACCGGGCGGCGCGCAGCCGCGAAGAGACCATCGCGTCGCTCCTGCGCTCGAACCATTCGATCGAACTCAATCTCGAGGAACTGCGCCGCCGCCTGACCGTGCCGGAACAGGTGGCGGCGTGGGGGCTGCCGCAGGCGGCCCCTGGCACCCAGGGCTGATCAACGGACAAAGGATCCACTCATGGCTCGCATGCTCGCGCCGCAGTGCCAGACTGCCACCTCGGACGTCACCGGCAGCAGTTGCCGCTTACCCGCCTCGCTGCTCACCGAACAGGTGCGCCGCGTGGCGATCTGCGCTGCCGTCGGCGGTGGACTGTGGACGTTCGGCCTGGTCATGGACGGACTGGTCCGGCCGATAACGCTCGGCAGTGCCGTCCAGGTGAAGAACATCCTCATCGAGGCGCTCGCCATCGCTGCGTCGCTGGCGATGCTGGCGTACGTGCGGTTCTCGCGGCACCAGGCACAGACGAAGATCGACGGTGCCCTCGTGTACTTCGTGCTGAATGCCGCCGCCGTGGCACTGCTGAACAACTGGAAGAACCAGCCGGTGGTGGCGATGTCCGGCCTGCTGTCCTGGAACACCGTCGTCATTCTCGTGGCCGGCATGATCATTCCGGCGGCGCCCCGCAAGATGCTGGTGGCGGCGATGGTTGCGGCCTCCACCGATCCGCTGGCGGTCTGGTTCGCCCAGTTGAGCGGTGCCACGGTGCCGCCGATGTCCGAGGCGCTGGTGCTGTTCATGCCGAACTACGCCTGTGCGGCGGTGGCGGTGCTGCCGTCACAGGTACTGCAGCGCATGGGGCGACGGCTGAAGCAGGCGCAGGACATGGGGAGCTATCACCTCGAAGCGCTGCTGGGACGCGGCGGCATGGGCGAAGTGTGGCGGGCCAGCCATCGCCTGCTGGCACGTGACGCCGCGGTGAAGCTGGTGCGACCCGAATTGATGGGTGCCGCCACCCCGCGCGACGCCGAGGTGATGGCGCGGCGCTTCCGGCGCGAGGCTCAGGCCACGGCAGCCCTGAACTCGCCCCACACCATCCGGCTGTTCGATTTCGGCGTCACCGAGGACCACACGTTCTATTACGTGATGGAACTGCTGACCGGACGCGATCTCGACACGCTGGTTCGCCAGTCCGGCCCGCTGCCGGCCGAACGGGTGGTGTTCCTCATGCGCCAGGTGTGCCACTCGCTGGCCGAGGCTCATGCTCAGGGTCTGGTGCATCGCGATATCACGCCCAGGAACCTGTATGCCTGCCGGATGGGGCTCGACTACGACTTCGTGAAGGTGCTCGACTTCGGACTGGTGTCCTTTCACGATCCCTCGTCAGTGGGCCGATCGCTGATGACCGGCGCCCACGTCACGACCGGGACACCCGCCTTCATGGCGCCCGAGGTGATCCTCGAGGGTGCGGTCGATGCGCGGGCGGACATCTATGCGCTCGGGTGCGTCGCCTACTATCTGCTCACGGGCACGCTCGTGTTCGAAGCCCCGACGCCGATGAAGATGTTCGTCGAGCACCTCCAGGCTGCGCCGCTGCCGCCGTCGCTCCGCAGCGAGCTGCCCATTCCTGCCGAGCTGGACGCGCTGATGCTGGCCTGCCTCGAGAAGGACCCGGCGCGCCGGCCCCAGAGCGCCGACGACCTGCTGCGGCTGCTGGATCGCCTGAGCCTGAAAGCCCCCTGGACCAACGTCCGCGCACGCGAGTGGTGGGAGCGGAACTTCATGGAACTCCCCGCTCCGCCCGCCAGTCCCGACTTCTCGCAGCAGTCGACGCTCGCCGTCGCCTGACGGGAATTGCGGCATTTCCTCCTGCTTGTCGCGTTGACGGGCGAGGAGTTAAGAGAAATGTCCGCATCCCCCCGACCCACCCAGCCACCTGCCGCGTCACGGCTCGATCGCGCGCTGTCGCTCTTTGCCGACGTGCGCGGCGGCGAGGGCGCGACGGCGGTGCTGATGCTCGTCAACGTCTTCCTCCTGCTGCTCTGCTACTCGGTCATCAAGACCGTGCGCGAGCCGCTCATCCTTCTCGGCGGCGGCGCGGAGGTGCGGTCCTACGCAGCGGCCGGACAGGCGCTGCTGCTGATGGCGTTCGTGCCGGCCTACAGCCTGGTGGCGTCACGCGTCAGCCGCATGAAACTGATTGTCGGGCTCACCCTTGGCTTCGTCGTCTGCATCGAGCTGTTCGCGGCGGCTGTCTCGGCGCGCGTGCCGTTCATCGGCGTGGCGTTCTTCATCTGGGTCGGCATCTTCAGCATCTCGCTCGTCGCGCAGTTCTGGTCGTTCGCCAACGACATCTACCGCAAGGAGGCCGGCGAGCGGCTCTTCCCGATCATCATGATCGGCATGACGGCCGGCGCGCCTTTCGGCTCGCTGGTGGCGGCGCGGCTGTTCCGCGCCGGGCTGCCGCCGCAGATGATTCTCCAGGTATCGGCGCTGCTGCTGACCGCGAGCGCCGGCCTTTACATGCTGGTGAACCGGCGCATCTCGGTCCGCGCCAGCGCGCCGGCGCCGGCGCTGGACACCACCGGCGGCTTCGCGCTCGTCTTCGGCAACCGGTATCTCCGCCTGCTGGCCGCGCTCGTGGTGCTGCTGAACGTCGTCAACACCACCGGTGAGTACGTGGTCGTGCGCCTGCTGACGGCGCACGTCAACGAGCTGGCCGCGGCCACGCCCGGCTTCGACCGCCAGGCGTTCATCGGCGCCTACATCGGCGAGTACCAGTTCTGGGTGAACGTCACCGCGCTGCTGCTGCAGTCGTTCGTCACCTCGCGCCTCGTGAAGGCCCGCGGCCTGCAGGGCGCGCTGCTCGCGCTGCCGCTGATTGCGCTTGGCGGCTACGCCTTCATCGCGGCGGGCGTCAGCTTCTCGGTGGTGCGCTGGATCAAGACGGCGGAGAACGCCACCGACTACTCGATCATGAACACGGCACGCCAGCTGCTCTGGCTGCCGACGACTCGTGAGGCGAAGTACAAGGCCAAGCAGGCGATCGACACGTTCTTCGTGCGGGCCGGCGACGTGCTGTCGGCGGCAGTCGTGTTCGTCGGCACCGGCGTGCTGCACCTCGAGCCCAGCCAGTTTGCCATGGTGAACGTGGTTCTCACGGTGGCCTGGCTGGGCGTGGCGCTGCGCCTGCTCCGTCCGGAAGAGACCACCCGCGGTGTCTCGATGCCGCGGTTTGCCGGTGCGGGCGCCGCGGTCGCCGCCGTCGCGGTCCTGCTGCTCCTTCCGGCTCCGGTACAGGCGCAGGAGACCAGGGCCGAGCAGCTCGCGGCTGTCCGCGCCGAGAAGGCCGCGCACCTCGAGCCGTACCAGCCGAACGCACTCGAGCGCCGCATCGACGCCATCAACCGGCACCTTCTCGCGCCGCGCCAGTTCTACCCGTACTTCGGCACCGTGCTCCAGGGCGGCGGCCTGGCCATGGGTCCCGGCTACCGCCGGCCGTTCGGCGACGGCGGACTCGTCACCGCACACGCCGCCTGGACGTTCCGCAACTACACCAGTGCGAGCGCGCGCATCGCGCTGCCCGCGTTCGGCGACGATCGTGTGCGGGTGGAGGCGTACGGTGGCCGGATCCATGCGCCGACCGTGGCCTTCTACGGCATCGGCAACGCCTCGCAGCGGGGCGATCGCCGGGCGTTCGGCTACGACGAGACAACGGTGGGCCTGTCGGCCCGCATGCGCGCTGGTCAGTTCGCAGAGTTCGGCGGCAGCAGCGAGTATCTCGGCACGGCGGGCGACGCGGGTGACGTGACGCCGACGCTCGGAGCGTTGTCGGTCGACCCGGCCTACGCTCGCAGCACCGCCTTCGTCAGCGTCGACTCGCGGACGTCACCCGGCTACTCGCAGCGCGGCGGGCTCGCGCGGGTCTCGATGGCCGACTACCGGCAGGTGAATGGCTCTGGCGCCGGGTTCCAGCGGGCCGACGGCGAGCTGCAGGCCTTCATCCCACTGCGCGCCGAGCGCCAGATCCTGGCGCTGCGGGCGTCGGCTGCCACCACCCTCACCGCCGACGGTGACCAGGTGCCGTTCTACCTGCTGCCTGAACTCGGCGGCAACAGCGCGCTGCGCGGCTACTCGGCGTGGCGCTTCCGTGACCGCGCGCGGCTGCTGCTGTCCGGTGAGTACCGATGGAGCGCCGGGCCGCTGGTGGACATGTCGGTGTTCGCCGATGCGGGCCAGGTGGCGACGCGGCTCGGCGATCTGTCTGTGCGCGACCTGCACACGTCCTGGGGCGTCGGGTTCAGCGTGCATACCCCCAGCGCCACGGTGACCCGGCTCGAAGTAGCCCGGTCGCGAGAAGGCGTCGGCCTGCTGATTTCGTTCGGTCCGAGCTTCTGAGGCTCAACGAGGCAATGATCATGAATATCACCTATCGCACCCGCACCGCCGCCGGCATCACCGCGGCCCTGTCTATCGCCGCCTTGCTCTCGCTCTCCGGCTCGGCATCGGCGCCGCGCTTTTTCGCCGACGACCCGATCTGGGTGGAACGCGACACCGAGAACGCGGCCGGGCTGAAGCCCCTCGAGGTGGAGCTCGTTACCGACCTTGCGTGGAACCTCATCGCCGGCTCGGAGCCCCGCGAGGCGACGAAGGCGATGAACCTGAACAGCATCGACGAAGTGCCCGACTCGAGCTGGTTCACCAACCGCCTGGGACGGCAGGCACTCACGGCTCGCGACGTCGAGCGGGGACCGGACCAGAGCAGCGGGCCTGCGCCTAGCCAGTGGACGGTCACGTCATCGAAGAGCGACGGTGTCACGCCCGGCTTCACCGTGAAGGACGCGACGGGCCAGCGCTGGTTCCTCAAGTTCGATCCGCCCAGCCACCGAGGCATGTCCACGGGCACCGAGGTGACGGCGACGAAGCTGATGTGGGCACTCGGCTACAACGTGCCCGAGAACCACATCGCCTACGTGACCCGCGAGCAGTTGGTCGCGGGACCGACCGCGACGTTCACGCCGCACGGCGGCCGCAGGCGCGCGCTGCGCGCATCGGACATCGATCGTCTGCTCGACCGCGCCGATCGCGAGCTCGATGGTTCGTACCGCGTGGTGGCGAGCCGGGCGCTCGACGGCCTGCCGGTCGGGCGCATCCGCTTCCACGACACGCGTCCCGACGACCCGAATGACGTGGTGCCGCATCAGCATCGCCGCGAGCTGCGCGCCTACGGCGTCTTCGCCGCCTGGCTGAACCACGTCGACGCCAAGGCGCTCAACTCGCTCGACACGCTGGTCACCGAGAACGGCCGCTCGGTACGTGAAGCACCATCTTATCGACTTCGGATCGTCGCTCGGCAGCGGCGGCGTCGGACCGGCGGATCGTTGGGCCGGGTCGCAGTACCTGGTGCAGCCGTCGCTCATCGGCCGGCAGATGCTCGGCTTCGGCTTCGTGCGTCCGCGTGCGCAGGCCGTGTCGTTCTTCGAGTCGGCGGCCATCGGCCGGCTGCCACGTGATACCCGGTCGTTCGATCCGCGCGAATGGAAACCGCGCGTGCCGAACCAGGCGTTCCTGCACGCCCGCGCTGACGACCGCTTCTGGGCGGCCCGTCGGCTCGCCGCCCTCGACACCACGATGATTCGCGCCGCGGTGAGGGCAGGCGACTTCCGCGACGCTACGTCCGAGGCCTTCCTCGTCCGCGCGCTTGCGGAGCGGCGGGATGCGATCCTCCGCACCTACCTGACGGCCATCAACCCAGTTGCCGACCCGGTGCTGTCGGCCGATGGCGTGCTTTCGTTCAGCAACGCCGCTGTCGATGCCGACGTGGCGCGGGCTCCCCAGGCGTACCACGCCGTGTGGTCGCGGTTCGACAACGCCACCGGCGACACGCAGTTCATCGGCACGAGCAACGGCGCGTTCACACGCCTCCTCGCTCCGGCGGGCCTGCCGCAGGTGGACGGTGCCTTCGTGCGCGTTGCCCTGGCGGCCAGCGGGTCGAACCACGCATCGTGGTCCGATCCGGTGCACGCCTGGTTCCGCCTGCAGGGCGGCGAATGGCAGCTGGTGGGCTTCGAGCGCACGCCGGAACAGGACTGACGGTGAACGCCACGACGGCATGAGCGCCGCCACGTACGCGATCGGGCGGGCCGCTGGCTGGCCGCGCATGACGGTCGTTGGCGCAGACCTGTTCCGGGCGGAACTGCTGGTGCAAGTCCTGACGATGGGGATGAAGGAGTCGGTGCGCCGGCGCCGCCCTGAAGGACGCGGGTTCGCGTTTCCGTCGGGACACACCACCGTCAGCTTCGCCTCCGCCACGGTGCTGCAACAGCACCTGGGCTGGCGCATGGGCGCCCCCGCCTACGTGGCGCTCTCAGGCGTGCAGATGAAGCGGCACTACCTGAGCGATGTCGCGTTCGGTGCGGCACTCGGCATTGCCGCGAGTCGCACGGTCACCCTGGGACACGAGAAGCGGATGCACCTCTCGCCGATGGCAGCGGACGGCGGCGCCGGCGTGCAGTTCACGTGGGTAGGGCGGCCGTAATCGGTTTCAACGGGCCGACGCCTGCTCACCTATTTCAAACGTGCGAGTTCCTGGCGCGCCTGCACAATCGGCGCAATCGTCTGGTCGGCGCCTGCCCACCCGTCGAGAAACGCGGCGTAGCTCTGGCGTGCGTTGGCGGTGTCGCCCGCAAGTGCCTGCGAGCGTGCCAGGCCGAGCCGGGCCAGCGGATAGACCGTACTGCTCGGGTCTTCGCCGCGGTGGTCGAGAGCACTCTTGAACTCTGCGGCGGCCGCAGGACCGTCGCGGAGCTGCAGCAGGGCCGAGCCGCGCAGGTACTCAGGCCAGAATCCTCCACGCGACGCCCGGTCATACGGCTGCACGGGCTCGAGCACGTCGAGCGCGCGGCGTGGCTCGCCGCGATCCAGCGCTTCGGCCGCTTCGGCCAGCGGAATCGACACGCGCGTGGTGAGGGTGGCGTTCGGATACCGCTCGCGCAGCTCGCGCACCAGCGACCTGCCCTGGGCGTGCTGACCACAGAGGAAAAGCGTACGGCTGCCGCGTTCGAGCGAGAAGTTGTCGCGCGTCAGGGCGAGACCCGCTGCCACCTCCGCCAGGGCCTCCGCGCACGAGCCGAGCAGCGCGTGCGCTTCGGCGTCTTCGATCTGCAGTTGGCCCGCCACTTCCTGAAAGCCGTTCTGCAGAGCCATCCTGGCGCCGAGCTGGAACTGCTCGTGAGCTGCGGCCAGCTTGCCGGCGCTGGCGAACGCGTGCGCCTGCCAGCCGTAAGCGACGTTCGTCTGCCCAACACCCACCGACGTCGCAACCATCCGCGCCATCGTCGACTCGTCGCCCTTGATGAACGCGAGCAGGTAGGCCATGCGCCGGATCGACGCTGACGAGACCTTCCCCGCCGAGGCTTCCTGCAGCACGCCCGCGGCTTCGTCGTAGCGGGAAAGAGCCAGGTACGACGCGGTCAGGTTGGAGTACGGCGCCTCGAACTTCGGGTCGAGCCGAATCGCTTCGCGGAGCGGTGGGATTGCCTGCTCGTACTGGCCGAAGCGCAACAGCGTCTGCCCGAGGCTGTTGAACGCGAACGGTTCGCGCGGATACGTCGCCGTCCATGAGCGGCTCATCTCGAGGGCGTCGGAGAAGTTCTGCAGCGCATCACGGTTGTAGCGATACGTGATGAAGAAGCGCTCTCGCTCGCTGACGCGGTCGCGCAGCTCGTAGGCGCGCTTCGCGTACTCGGGCGCCAGCGCAGTCTGGCCGGTGTTCGAGTAGACCGTAGCCAGCAGCGCCATCGCCAGGGCGAAGTTCGGGTCGAGCTCAATCGCGCGGCGCAGGTGAGGAATGGCCTCGAGCCGCGGGTTGACGCTGCCGTTGTCCAACGCCAGCGAGTAGGCGTGCAGTGCTTCGAGCGACGGCGTCGTGGCCCGCGCCAGCGGCGCGTCGAATTTCTGGATGGAAGCGAGCGATTCACCGAGCTTGTTGCGCAGGCGGCTCGCGGCGCCACCGAGCGCCGTCAGCACCTCTTCCTTGCTCGACGCCTCCACCTGTTCCCGCGCCATGACGTCGCCAGTGACGGCATTCACGGCCTCGACCCCGAGCACGAAACTCGTGCCGAGCTTGTCAATCAATCCGGCGAGCAGCGCCTTCAACTGTTCGCGCTGCGCAATTTCGCGGGCAACATCGCGTGAGACACTGGCGTCGGGCGGCTGGCCCATCAGACGCAGCGTCTCTCGCATGCGGTCGTCGGGGAACACCTTCAGGAAGGGCGACTGCTCGAGCGCCACCGACAGCGCCACCTTCAGGGCGCCGTCGAACACCGGATCTCCTGTGGTGTTCGCGAAGTCGGCAAGAACGATCGTGTCCTGCTCGGAGAGTGTGCCGCCGGTCTCGGTGCGCAGGAAGACAGCGGCAAGTGCGGCGACGATCGACACCGCGATGACCGCGGCCCCAACCGTCTGCCACGACGACCGGCGGGCCGAGGCGTCGTCGAACTGCGGCTGGACCGGCGCGTCCGTCAGGCTGTCCGCCATTGCCGCGGCCGACTGCGGCCGGTCCTTCGGATCAACCTTCAGCGCCTGCAGGATCAGGCGCTCGAGGCGCGGCTCGACGCCGGTGACGCGCGACGACGGCGTCGGCGGCTCGGCGCTGCGGCTCAGGCGATTGCCGAACGGATGCTGTCCGACTACCAGCTCGTAAAGAATCAGGCCGAGCGCGTAGATGTCCGTGCACTCGGTGAGGGTGGCGCCAGGTGTCAACTGCTCGGGCGCCATGTAGCCGGGCGTGCCAATCAACGTGCGCTGCTGGCCGTCCTCGCGCTGGATGGCGATGCCGAAGTCGGTGATGATCGCCCGGCCGTGATTGTCGATGAGGATGTTCGCCGGCTTCAGGTCGCGGTGCAGCACCCCCTGGGCGTGCGCGGCCGCGAGGCCCGAACAGAGCTGACGCGCAATCTCCATCACGCGCTCGGTGGTGAGGCGCCCGATGCGGCGCAGCAGCGTCGCCAGGTCCTCGCCGTTCACCAGTTCCATCGAGAAGAAGACGATGCCGATGTCTTCGCCGACGTCGAAGACGCGACAGACAGCCGGGTGCGTGATCTGCCGCGCCAGGCGCACTTCGTTGAGGATCTGGGCGCGCGCCGCCGAGCCGGTGGATCGGATCAGCTTGAGGGCGACCGGAGTCTCGAGCACCAGGTCGTCGGCACGCCACACATCGCCCATGCCGCCGCGACCGAGACGCGACACCATGCGGTAACGGCCCGCGAAGACATCGCCTGAATTGAACGGGTCCCCGGTGCTGTCGCGCGCCGCGTCCGGGTGCCCGGTGGTGGTATCGGCCACGCTCGTGCCGCCGGTCTCCTCGTGATATTTCAGCAACGACTCGACTTCCGACGCCAGGGCGGCCTCCGGGCCACACACCTCGGCCACATACGCGCGGCGCGCATCGGCCGGAAGGGCGAGGGCGGCGAGGAAAACGTCCTTCGCGCGTTCGTGCAGGGAGACCATGGGAATAGAAGGAAGGAAGTCTACCGCTCACGGCCCGGCGGCGTCGAGGACTTGCCGTCGCAGCTCCATGGACACACTCATCAAACCGAGCGCGAACGGGGCGGGCGCCGTAGAGACAACGACGTCGAGGCGGCGCGCGAACAGGGCGGGTGCGGCGGAGGCCGGATGCCGCGGCGTGGGCTTGGGTCCGTCGCTCCGCGGGGCCGAGAGCTCCGGCAGACGCCGGACCTGATCAGGCGGCCTTGATGGTGTGGGGCCGACGTCCTGCGTCCGGCCCTGCCGGATCGGACGCGAGGAGACCGTCGAGGTGCGTCAGCCGGAGCAGCCGGCGCACACGCGGGCTGGCCGACACTACGGACAGTCGGCCACCGCCGGCGCGGGTGTGCCGCGTGAGTTCGGCAAGCATGCCGAGCCCGCGCGCATCAATCTCCGTGACGGCGCCGAGGTCGACGCGCACGTCGGCTGCGGACAGGCGCTGCAGGCAATCGTGCCAGTCGGGCGCAGTCGGGCGGGCGTCGACAAGGCGGCCGGACACGCGCAGCAGCACCTGATCGGCATTCCGGACGCAGTCGGCCGTAAACGGGGTAGACGAACGGGAACCTGGTGGCGTCATCGCGAACCTCTGAGAAAGGGACGGGCCGTAAACTGACCGTCCACTTCTGGAACGCGACAAAGCGTCGCGAACCCCGCAGACGAACGGAGGTGGAGGGGGGCTGGGGTGTCCCTCCGTCCCTAAATCCGTCCATCCGCTCGTCGGCGTTCGTAGGTCTTCAGGTGCGTCCAGGCCAGCGACAGCATCGTGTCGTCGACGCCGTACTTCCGGGCCTTGTCCAGCATGAACCCGATGACGTGGTCGGCCTCCACCGGACGCCCCCCTTCCATGTCGCGCATCATCGACGCGCTCCACGTGCCGTTGGGATCGGTCAGTCGGCTCTGCGCCGCCTTCAGGGCACCCGGACTCGGCGGGTAGCCTTCGAACGTCAGGATGTCGAGGTTGGCCGCGAGGGCACGCTCGGCCGCCTGCATTCCGCCTGGCGCCGACATGATCTCCTGCACGTTGCCGCGGAACAGACAGGTGATGGTGGCGAGCGCACTGAGCATCAGCAGCTTCTCCCACATCCGTAGCATCACATCGTCGGCATGCTCCCACTCGATGGTGCTCTTCGCCAGCAGGTCGGCCAGGGCCAGTGTCCGGGCCGAGGGCTGGCGGTTCCGCTCGCCGAACACAATACGCTGGAGCGAGCCGGCATGGCGGATGGTGCCGTCGGGCAGCAGCATGACGTCGATGGCGCAACTGCCACCGAGCACGTTGGTGCGGCCGAAGCGGGTGTCGAGCCGTTCGAGGTGTGCGACGCCGTTCAGCAACGGCAGCACCGTGCCTGAACCGTCCATGGCTGGCGCGATGGCGTCCATGGAGGACTCGAGATCGTAGGCCTTGCAGGTGAGCAGCACCAGGTCGTAGCCGGGAGCGAGCTGGCCGGCCACCACGGTCTTCACCGGCAGCGTCAGGTCGCCGAGGCCACTGGTGATGCGCAGGCCGTCGCGCGCGATCTGTTCACGGCGTGCGGGACGGACGAGGAACGTGACGTCGGCTCCAGCCTGGGCCAGCCGTCCGCCGAAGTAGCCGCCGACTCCGCCGGCGCCGAGCACCAGGATCTTCATGGTCGTTGGTCGTCGCCGGCCCGGCTACCCGCAGCCGCCGTCGAGGGTGCGGACCGCTTTCACCTTGAAGGTGGGCAACGTGATGTCGCCGGTGCCGCTGTAGGGACCGCCCGGCATCGCCGCCACCGCTGCCTTCGCCGGGTCCATGCTGCCGGCCTGCGCGGCGACGTTCGGGTTGGGCCAGAGACCGCCCTTTACGCGGAAGCGCGTCGAGCCGGGCGTACCGGCGACCTGCACGCGCTGCCCGAGATACTTCTTGATGTCGGTGCCGCTCACTTCATAGCGGCCGTTCATCGCGTCCTGGATGGTGTACTGGTTGGGTGTTGCCCCCTTTTCGACGCAGCCAGTGAGCGAGACGACGCGCGGTGCAGGGGGCGGGTTCTTCTCGGGCGACGTGGATTGTTGCGCCGAGAGCCCGGCCGCTCCCGCAGCGAGGCAGGCAGCGAGGGCAGCGCCGGCGGATCGCAGCACTCCAGTCATGCCCGTCTAGCGCGCGGCCCGCAGCGGAAACGCGAGCGGACGAATCAGCGCCGGCGCGCCGCCTTCAGGACGGATGGAGGGAGCGACGAACGCGAACTCGTAGACGCCGTCACGCACCAGCTGGTCGAGGTTCTCGACCTGGATGATGGCGATCTTGCGGTCGGTGATGAGGTACTTGTGCACCGGCACGGTCATGTCGGGCCGCCCCACCTTGTACGCCTCGAGGCTGAGGTCGTCGCCACC
This sequence comes from uncultured Acidobacteriota bacterium, assembly GCA_963722395.1. Taxonomy (GTDB): domain Bacteria; phylum Acidobacteriota; class Vicinamibacteria; order Vicinamibacterales; family CAVVIG01; genus CAVVIG01. The sequence goes on from CAVRLS010000005.1 coordinate 829,780, forward strand.
GATCAGCATCGCACCATTGGTCTCGGCCAGCCACTGCGAAGCTTCGAGGGTGATCTTGCCGCCTTTGACCAGGACGATGTCGCCGCGCTTCAGCGACAGACGCTGCGCTGCGAGGGCCTCCTTCAGTTCGTCGGTCGTGATGCGGTAATCGTCCGGCAGCACCGACACCTTCTTCAGGCCGGCCACGTCGATGATGACGGCGCGCGCCACGATCGGCGGCAGCCCGGTGACGCTGTACCAGCTCGACAGGCCGATGAAGTATTGCACCTGCAGGTCGTAGACACGGTCGCCGGAGACGCGCGACATGATGTCGTTGCGCGACTCAGCGGTGATCATCGTCAGCGTGCCCAGATCGCCGGCCGCACGCGGCGTCGCGGCGCCACTGCCCTCGCCAGCGGGGCGCCCCCCCTCGTAAACCCAGGGGCTGGCCGGAATAGGCTGCGCGGATGCGATGCCCGCCAGAACGGGGACACAGAGCACTGCGAAGAGCAGTGTGCGAAGGGACCGAACGGACATCACGCCTCCTGAAATTCGCCGATTGTGCCCAATACTATCGCATCCATACCGGGGTGGGAGACAATCTGCAGGCTGCCCGACCCGGGCTCGAGGTGCCGATGACCAACTTGATGAAAGCTGTCCAGAACGACGATGTCTCGCGAGTGCGAACGCTGATCGCCGACGGAGCGAACGTCGACGAACTCGACCCGAACGGCGATGCGCCGCTGGTGATGGCCGCGTATCTTGGTCACACCGCCGTCGTGAAGCTGCTGCTCGAGGCTGGCGCCGACGTCACGGCAGTGGACCCGGGCATGAAGGCCACCGCACTGCACGCGGCCGCCTATGCCGGGCGGACCGAAGCCGCGACGCTGCTCATTCAGCATGGAATCGACATCAACAGGCAGGGGCCGAAGAACGGGTACACCGCCCTGCACGACGCCATCTGGGAAAACAACGTCGACACCGCCAGGGTCATACTCGAGGCCGGTGCCGATCTCACGCTGAAGTCGCACAGCGGTGAAACCCCGCTCGACTTCGCGAAGTCTAAGCATCGTCGGGAGATCGTGGCGATGATCGAGGGGCGACAGTAGGTCGGGAAGTCAGGCAGAGCGGGCGGGACGGTCACGGCAATAGAAATGACTCAGAAGAGGAATCGAATGAAGAAAGTGCTGTTCGCGATGGTCGTGGCTGGGGCGTGCGCAGCGCCGGCGGTGGTGCAGGCGCATTTCAAGCTGATGGAACCGGCGTCATGGATTGTGGAGAGCGAACGCGGCGACCCGCAGAAGGCAACACCGTGCGGCGCTACGCCCGAGGCGAAGCCCACCGACGCCGTCACCAAGGTGACCGGCGGGTCGAAGCTGCACCTCAAGGTGCTGGAGACGATCTATCACCCCGGCCACTACCGCGTGGCACTGGCCGTGAACTCCCGCACCGAACTGCCGGTCGATCCGATCACCGTCGAGCGCATGACCGAACGCGGACCGTACTCCGTGTGGGCTGCGATTCAGAGCCCGCCGCAGACGCCTGTGATCGCGGACGGCCTCTTCCAGCACTACACGCGTCCGGCGTCGCCGCAGACCTACGAGGCTGACATCCAGTTGCCGAATCTGACCTGCGCGAAGTGCACGCTGCAGGTGATCCAGTTCATGGCGGAGCACGGTTACAACCAGCCCGGCGGCTACTCGTACCATCACTGCGCCGACCTGGCGATCACCGCCGACCCAGCCAAGCCGCTCGACAAGGGCTGGCCGACGGCCATGGGCACGGCGAATTAGACCAGTCATGGTCGTTGGTCGTATGGTCGTGGCCGCAGGTTGCTGGGTCGGCCACGACTCGACTGACCAACGACTAATGACCAACGACTAACGACTACTTCGCTTCCAGCATCCCCGCCGCGTCATTGACCAACGCGGCTTCCTTCCCGATCGCGGTCGCGAGCCGGACCGCTTCCTTTTCCGCTTCTTCGTAGCGACGCTGTTCAATCCCCTCCCGCACCCCGGGCATCGTCTTCACGCCATAGCCGGTGTAGAAGCCGGGCGCGTACAGCAGGTGCCGATACCACGAACGGCGCGGCAGGCCGCCCTCGTCGATGAATTGACGCTCACTCTGAATCAGCGACGCGTTGACGGCGCGCAGCTTCGCCGGGTCCGACGTTGGCCCCTTGCGGCGGCGGCCTTGTAGCGGTCGGCCGCACGCGTGAGCGCCGCCACGCCATTCTCGAGCGGTGCGAAGTTCAGCGCTGGCGGCACGTCTTCGACGGCCGGAATCGGACGTGGCGCCTTCGGGTCGTTCACCGCCGCGAGCACGCCGTCGGTGATCTGACGGTTGCCGTTCGCGCACCTCGTCCTGCCGCTGGCGCAGCAGCGCCTGCACGTCGCGCAGGTAGGTTTGCGTGGTGTCGGCCAGGTTCGTGAACTCGAACGGCAGCACGTCCGCATCGGCAAGTCGAACCACGAGGCTGCCCGGTGAACTGCGCCAGGGCACGACCATAGAGGAAACCGGGGTCCGAGAACTTCGAGAAGTGGTAGAAGTCGTCGTAGATGGAGTGATAGATGCCGTCATCGTCGAACCCACCGAACGACAGGTTCAACGACGCGATGCCGTGATGCTGCAGGAACGGCGTGTAGTCCGAGCCCGATCCCAGGGCGCCAATGCGCAGGTCGGCGCGTGAGCGGGCTTCGGCAGCGCCGTTCGCCCGATGCCGGACGCAATGACGTTCGACTGCCATCGCTTCCAGACGGTGCCCCTTCGTCTCCGGATCCTCGACGCTCTTCGCCACATCGTTCACCAGGTGCTCGAGCGTGTGCGAGCCACTCGCCTGCAGGAAGCCGCGGCTGTTGCCGTCGCTGTTGATGTAGACCACCGCTTTCTCGCGCAGTTCGGCGTCGTGGTGCTCCACCCACTCGGTCGAACCGAGCAGGCCGGGCTCTTCACCGTCCCACGCGGCATACACGAGCGTGCGCTTCGGCTTCCAGCCCTGCTTCACGAGCTCGCCGATGGCTCGAGCCTCTTCCAGTTCCGGCGCCATGCCGCTCACCGGATCGGACGCGCCGTTCACCCACGCGTCGTGGTGGTTGCCGCGCACGATCCACTCGTCGGGGAATGTCGCGCCCCGCAGCGTCGCGATGACGTCGTACATCGTCGTGATGTCCCAGTTGAAGGCCACCTTGAGGTGGACGCGCGCGGGACCCGGGCCGAGCCGGTAGGTGATCGGCAAGGCGCCGCGCCACGACGCTGGCGCGACGCGGCCGCGCATGGCGGCGAGCAGCGGCTGAGCGTCGCCGTAGGAGATTGGCAGGGTGGGGATCTTCGTCAGCGTCTCCGCATCGTTCAACGCGAGGCGCGTCGTGCCGGGAATGGACGGCTTGCCGGGCGTGAGCGGGTCGCCCGAGTACATCGGCAGGTCGAGCGCGCTGCCGCGCTGAACGCCGTCCTTGCTGCGCATCGGCCCTTCGGGGAACACCTCGTCCACGAAGTAACCGTCGTCGCGCGGATCGGAGTAGATGATGCAACCGATGGCGCCGTGCTCAGCCGCGATCTTCGGCTTCGTGCCGCGGAACGACCCGCCGTAGCGGGCAATGACGATGGCGCCCTTCACGGAGACGCCGGCGGCCTCGAGCTCCGCGTAGTCCTCGGGGCGGCCGTAGTTCACGTAGACGAGCGGACCGGTGACATCGCCGTCAATCGAGTACGCGTTGTAGGTGGGCAACTGCTCCGACTTCTGGCTCGACGTCGGGTCGACTGCCACGGCCGGCTCTTCGAGCTTCGCGGTGAAACGCGTCGGCGCGGTGAGCTCGAGCAGCCGTTCCCTTGGCGTCGGGAACAGCACATCGTAGGTCTCGAGCTGCGCCTCCCAGCCCCACTCGCGGAACCGCGCAAGCATCCATTCGGCGTTGTCCTTGTTGTAGGCCGAGCCCACGTAGTGCGGCCGCGCGCTGAGGCGCTGCATGTACTGGCTGATGGCGGCGGCGTCCGGAATGGCGCGCAGCCGCTCGTCCCACGCCGGCGGACGCTGTGCGGCAAGGTGCGACGTGGCGGCAGCGGCGACGAGCACGCTTGCGGCCGCCAGGGTTCGCAGGAGCGTTCTGCTGGGCATGGCCGATCATAGCGGCCGCACCGTGGCGAATCGGAATTTCCGATAGCCAGCAGGCGAACTATCTATTGGCGGCCGCGACAGGGCTGTCGATACGCTCCTGTCATCGCGGTGGCGCCTCCGGGCGAGACGTCGCGGTTGAATAACAAAGGAGTCGGTGCATGCGGATCGTGATTCGAACGTCAGGTGGTTGGCCGCCCGCGGCGGTCGAGGTAGCGCAGAAGCGCCTGGAGTTCGCCCTCGGGCGCTTCGCGGGGCGCGTTCGTTCGTTGCACATCACCCTGAAAGACCTGAACGGTCCGCGTGGCGGTCTCGACAAGCACTGTCGCCTGGCGATTCGCCTCGACCGCCCCGGACGCCTGATCGTGATCGAAGACGTCGATGCCGAGCCGGAGGCGGCGATCAGCCGCGCGGCGGAACGCGCCTCGCGTACGGTAACGCGTGCCATCGACGCGGCGACGAGCTGGCGGCCCGTGCGGGCCACGCCGGCCTGGAGGTAATCGGGAAGACTACTGAAGGCCAGCGGCCTTCTGCTGCTCGGCGAGCACCGCCTTGAACATCGCCTCGGCCATGTCGATCTCCGCGACATAGCCGGCCGGGTCGATGAAGGGGTTCGGCCCCTTGCCGATGAGGGGGAGCTTCTTGTCAAGGCTGTACATGCTCGGATGCGAGCCGAGCGGCACGTCCACCTTCAACGAGCGCAGCTTCCTGAAGGCCTGCTGGAACTCGGCAGCCTGGTTCGGGTTGTCGGGGTTATTCACCAGCTTGAATCCAGGGTTGGTGCCCGCACTGCCGATGATCGCCACGTCATAGCTCTTGCCGCTGTCGTTCGCCTTCAGCGTCCAGGTGGTGCACCCGTGTGAGTGGCCGGGCGTCAGGTGGGCGGTGAGCGTCGTGTTGCCGAGGGTAACGGTGTCGCCGTCGTGCAGCACGCGGTCCATCGGGTGCGGCTTGCCGCCCGGCCTCATCGCCTCGAGCGCCGGCACGTCTTCAGCCATCGCCATCACCTGCGCGCCGGTCATCTGCTTCACCATGGCGTCGCCTTCCTGGTGATCGCCGTGCGCGTGACTGCCGAGGATGATCTTTGTGTCGGCGAACTTGAACCCCAACTGCTCGATCGACTTCTGGATGAGCGGCACGTTGCGCTCGAAGGTGGTGTTGATGAGGATGTTGCCGGCCGGCGTCACGACGAGGAACACGGCCAGGCTCTTCGTGCCGACGTAGTAGATGTTGCCAATCACCTTGTGCGGCGGGACGGCCGTGTACATGTCGTCGGGACCGCCGATGTTGCGCTGGAACAGCGCCTGCTGCGTAAACGTCTGCCCGTGCACCGTGACCGACGGACCAGGCGCCTGATTACCACGCCCTCCCTGCGCCAGGACCGGCGCAGACACCGCGAACACGCTGACGAGAACCACCGCTGCAGTTGCTGCTTTCATGCCGGCCTCCTGTGCTGCCCCGGACTTGCCCGCGGCAGGCCGGGAGGATAGCACGGGGTGGTGGGTTGGTCGTTGGTCGGGCGATGGGCGATTTGACGCTCGGGCGATTTGACGATTGAATCGTGCTGTCGTCACATCGTGAGATTCCTTTTCTCTGTCACCGCGCTCCTCGGTGCGTTCCTGCTCTTCCTGGTCGAGCCGATGTTTGCCCGCATGGTGCTGCCGCTGCTCGGCGGCGCGCCGGCGGTCTGGAACAGCTGCCTCGTCTTCTATCAGCTGGCGCTGCTCGGCGGTTATCTGTACGCCCACGCCGTCGGCAAGCGTCCGCTGAAGCAGCAGGTGGTGCTGCAGGCGGTGCTGCTGGCCGGGGCGGCGGTCGTGATGCCCATTGCGGTACGCGGGTCGGCGCCGCCGCCATCAGCCAACCCGATCGGCTGGGTGTTCTCGATCCTCGTCGTCTCGTTGGGGCTGCCGTTCGTGGTGCTCGCTACCACCGGTCCGCTGCTCCAGCGCTGGTTCTCGTCGCTCGGCCCGTGGGCCCGTTCGCGCGTCTACTCGCTGTTCGCCGCCAGCAACGTTGGCAGCTTCGTGGCGCTCCTCGGCTATCCATTCCTCGTCGAGCCGATGCTGCGCCTCCGCTCGCAGAGCTTCTGGTGGACGACCGGCTACGCCCTGTACGCCGTGTTGATGCTGGCCTGCGGTGCGGTGGCGTGGAGGCGCGGCTCCCTCGACGCCCCCGCTCCTGAAGCGGCTCCGGCACTCGACGTGAAGCCGGCGCGCCGGTCGAAGGCCGAACCGGACGAGGCCCCGGTCGACGACGACCTCGCCGCCACACGGCTGCGCTGGCTCGGTCTGGCCGCAGTGCCGTCCACACTGATGATGAGCGTCACCACGTTCATCTCCACCGATGTCGCGTCGATGCCGCTTCTCTGGGTGGTGCCGCTCGCGCTCTACCTGCTCACCTTCGTGCTGGCCTTCGCCGAGCGGCAGATGGTGCCCCGGCGCCTCATCGCATGGCTGTTCCCGGCGGCGGTGGTGCTCACGGTGGCGCTCGTGATGGCGCCGCCCGAGTTCCCGCTGACGCTGACGGTGCTGCACCTGGTGAGCTTCTTCGTCATCGCGCTCGCCTGCCATACGGCGCTCGCCGAGAGCCGCCCGCCCGCTGAGTCGCTCACCGAGTTCTACCTGTGGCTGTCGGCTGGCGGCGCGGTGGGCGGCTTGCTCAACGCGCTCGTCGCCCCGCTGCTCTTCGTCAACCCGTTCGAATATCCGCTTGCCGCACTCTCGGCTTGCCTGCTCCTGCCGAACGCCCTGTCCGGCGGCAGCGAGAAGTCGCGCCCTGTCGCTCGCCAGGTGGCGTCGTTCGCAGCGGTGGCGCTGCCGGTGCTGCTCGTCATGCTGCTAGTGCCGGTCGTGCAACGCTACGACACCAATCTGCCAGACAGTCCGTTCGTGCGGTTCGTCATCATCTTCGGTCCCGGCTGCCTGGTTGCCTGGCTGTTGCAGCGGGCACCGCTGCGCATGGGCATCGCCCTGGCGACGCTGGTGGTAGCCGGTACCTTCGTGCGCTTCGATAACCGCGTCCCGATTCATCTCGAGCGCAGCTTTTTCGGCGTGCACCGCGTGATGTTCTCCGGCAACGAGCGCGTGCTGCTGAGCGGCACGACGAATCACGGCGCCCAGTCAATCAGGCCGTCGCTCAAGTGCGAACCGCTCACCTACTACTCACGCGGCGGCCCGGTCGGCCAGTTGGTGACGCACGTCCAGCGCGATGCATCGAAGACCCGCTTCGGCGTGGTGGGGCTCGGAACGGCGTCGATGGCCGCGTACGCGAAGCCCGGCGAGAGCTGGACCTTCTTCGAGATCAACCCGGTCGTCGAGCGGCTGGCCCGCGACCCCGAGTTCTTCACGTACCTGAAGGACTGCGCGCCGCAGGCCCGGGTGGTGATCGGCGACGCCCGCCTGATGCTCGTCTCGGAACCGGACAACGCCTTCGACGTGCTGGTGCTCGACGCCTTCAGTTCGGATGCGATCCCGGTGCACCTCATCACGCTCGAGGCCCTGCAGCTCTATCTGCAGAAGCTGTCGCCGGGCGGCATCATGGCGGTTCACATCTCGAATCGCTATCTCGATCTGGCGCCGGTGGTCGGCGCCACCGCACGCGAGGCCGGTCTGGTCGCGGTGGTCCAGACCAACGTCCCCGCCGACGCGGCCCGCGACATCAGCCCCGAGATCTCTCCCATCGCGCTGGGTGCTCGTCGCCCGCAGTGCCGAGGACATCGGGACGCTCGTCAACGAGGGGCGCTGGTCGTCGCTCGACGATGCGATCGGGCCGGTGTGGACAGACGACTACTCCAACGTCTTCAGCGTGCTGAGACGCTGATCGCGTTTCCGAGACTGGAAAGCGTAGACGCGAACCTGCACGTTCGCCGTGGACCTCACCCGGGGCGTAAAATCGACCCATGCGTATCCTCTCTGTCGCCTCGGCCGCCCTCGTGCTGTCCAGCGTGGTCGCGTGCAAGCCGACGCCGCCCACCAACGCCGCGTCGACGACTGCCGCGAGTGCACCGTCTGCAGCGGCCGCACCGGTTGCGGCACCTGCGCGTCGCCGGTCGCCAACGGCTACACCGGCTCGATTGCCGAGACGATGGATTCGGGCGGGTACACCTACGCGAAATTGAAGGGCGAGAAGGATGAAGTCTGGGTGGCGGCACCGCAGTTCGACGCGAAGGACGGAGAGACGATCTCGGTGTCGCTCGACATGCCGATGGCCGACTTCGAGAGCAAGACGCTCAACCGCACGTTCCCGATGCTCTACTTTGTGCAGGCAGTGGCGCGCAACGGCCAGCCGCTCTCCGCCGGCAACGCACCGGCCGCGCCCGCGCTGATGGGCAGTCACGGCGCCACCGCGGCCGCCCCTGTCGCGCAGAAGCTCGATCCCCCCGTTGGCGGCGTCTCGGTGGCCGATGTGTTCGCGAAGCAGGCGGCGCTGTCGGGCAAGCCCGTGACAGTGCGCGGCACGGTCGTGAAGTTCAACGGCGGCATCATGGACCGCAACTGGCTCCACATCCAGGACGGTTCCGGCAGCGCGGACTCCGGGACCAACGACCTCACCGTCACCACCGACGCCATCGTGAAGGTGGGCGACGTCGTCACCCTCGCCGGCATCGTCGGCACGAAGAAGGACTTCGGCTTCGGCTATGCCTACGACGTGATCGTCGAGAAGGCGACGGTGAAGAAGTAGACACCTCCCGTCGAAGTGTCAATCCGGCCGCTGGTGGTGACGTGGCTGGCTGGTTCAGAACTCGAGCGTTGACCGCACTCGCCCTGGCGCTCGCCATGTCACTGGCGGTAGATGCCACCCAGGTACACGGTTCGCACCGCGCCACGCGCCCGGCCGTTCAGCCGGCCGCCAGCTCGCGCCGCGCCTTCCAGATCGACTCCAGTACCGCCGTCCACGTGCTGGTCGTCGGAGAACGGGCTCAGGATGTACGACTTGAGCGCGACGATCGGCTCGCCGTAGTCGGTCTCGCGGTAGCAGTCGGTCAGCGAGATCACCACGCCGCGGCCCTGCAGCGCTTCCGCCTGGACGAGCTCGAAGATGCGGCGGTTGTAGTCGTTGTGCGTCCAGCAGCGTCTCGCGATACGCGGCGTCGGTGCTGCTCCTGCTGCGGGACCGCGAACGTGTCGACGCCGTCGGGATAGACGCGGAACAGCGTCACCGGGCCGAAGTTGTCGCCGTTGAGGACCGTCGTCGCCGCGTGCCCTTCGAGATGCTCGCGCAGCTGTCTCGGCCATCGTCACCAGGTGGCCGAGCAGCGCCCGCAGCCCGTCCTTGCCGAACAGGCGCAGGTTCGCCAGGGCGGCCATCGGGCCGCTGCCGCTGCGCGTCGTCTCCAGCGTGTACTTGCCGGGATGGTGTGCCCGACTGGAACAGGTACGGCGTGTCCTCGTCGCGGCGCGCGAGGTCAGCTGCGAAGTCGTCGGCCGTCCTTCAGCAGGACCAGGCTGGAGATGTACGGCGCGAAGCCGGTCTTGTGGAAGTCGATGCCGATCGAGTCGGCCAGGCCGAGGTGCCGGATGCGCCGCGCCGTGCCGGCGAGCGCCCGCACGCGTGCGGTGCGCGGAACCCGAGCGGGTTCGCGTCGAAGTCGTAGTCGTTGAAGACGCTCCAGGCCCAGCCGATGACGGCGTCGGCGTGGATGTGCGGCGCGTAGTCGAGCGCGAACTTCGTGCGACGAGCTCGTCGCGCACGCGAACGATCGCCGCGAGGTCGTCGAGGCCGAAGGCGTCGGTCGTGCCCATCGTGGCGACGATGCGGCGATGCGTGCGTCCGTCGGCGACGAGCCTCGCGCAGCCTCGGTCTCGAGCAGGCACGACGCGCATCTCGTTGTCGTCGGTGGTCGGGATCTGGACGACGTTCTCTTCGCCGAGGCCGAGCCAGTTGGCGACGGTCAGGCAGGCGTAGTGGGCGCGCTCGGAGCAGACGAGCACCGCCGGCTCGCGGAGCCCCGTGCGGCCGACGTCCGGGCACGCCTTCTCGAGGCCGATCTTCACGCCGTAGAGCAGCGTGCCGGTGCCGCCGAAGGTGAAGACGCCGCCGGCGCGTGCCGGGTCGTAGCCGACGAGGCCGGCGGCCATCGACGATCGCTTCGACCTCGGCGAGCGACACCTGCCGCGACGATTCTTCGCTCACGAGGTTCGGGTTGTAGATCGACGGCAGCAGCCCGCCGATGATGCTGGGAATCGTCGGCGACGGGACGACGTTGATCTGCGGCCGCGGATGGCCCCAGATGAACATGCCCGAGAGGTACTGGACGAGCTCGGCCGTCACCGACTCCGAGCGTCTGCGGATCATCGGCCATTCGCGCAGGCGCGCGGCGTCGTAGTCGAGTGTCGACCGGCGCGCCGAGCATCGGCGCGACCGACTTCAGGGCGTCGACCTGGTCGAGCGCCCGCAGGAACGAGAAGACGAAGTAGGCGTCGTGCACGCGGTCGGACACCGGCTGCGGGAAACGCCGTGCGAAGCTGGGTGACCAGGTCCTGGTAGGCAGTCGCCATGGCCCAGTGTATGCCTCTGCCGGGCCCTACGCGATTTCGCGCGTCTTGACCGGCGACAGGCGGGACAGCCGCGCGGGCTGCGGTGCGGGGAACCTGGGCGCGCCGAGCGGCTGCCCCGACGCCAGCAGCAGTTCAACCTTGTCGGCCGGCAGCGGGCGCGAGAAGAAGTAGCCCTGCGCCAGGCGGCACCCGAGCCGTTCGAGCTCGTTCGCCTGCGCTTCTTCCTCAATCCCTTCCGCCACGACGGTGGTGTCCAGCGTCTTCGCGAGCGCGAGGATGCTTTCGACAATCGCCGGGCGGTCGTCCATCAGCAGGCCGCGCACGAACGAGCGGTCGATCTTCAGCGCGTCCACCGGCAGCTTGTGCAGGTGACTCAGCGACGAGTAGCCCGTGCCGAAGTCGTCGAGATAGATCTTCACGCCGAACTGGCTGCAGTTCGGCCAGCACCTGCGCGCGCGTACTGCGGCGCGTCCATGATGGCGGTCTCGGTGATCTCGAGGCGCAGGTCCTCCGGACGCATGTGGTTCTGCTCCACGGTCCGCTCGACCATGTAGATGAACCCCTGCTGCACGAGCTGCTTCGCCGACACGTTGACGGTGATGTAGTCGAGGCCGCTGTGCGGGAAGCGTGCCTTCCAGCTCGACGAACTTCGCGCACGCCTGCTGCATCACCCACATGCCGAGCGGTTCGATGATCCCCAACTCCTCCGCCATCGGAATGAAGTCGGCCGGGCGACACGGGCTTGCCGTGGCGGTTCCAGCGCACGAGCGATTCGAAGCCGGTGCACATCCGGGTCGAGAGCAACACGATGGGCTGGTAGTGCACCTCGAAGCTGCTGCTCTTCACCGCCTGCCGCAGGTCGGTCTCGAGCCCGAGCCGGTCGAGCGCCACCTCGTGCGTGTCGACGTCGAACAGTTCGTGCACGCGCCTTGCCGCGCGCCTTCGCGTGGCACATGGCGGTGTCGGCGTCGCGCATCATCTCTTCGGCACGCTCGTGCTCGGCGCGACTGATGGAAATGCCGATGCTCGCCGACGTGATCACCTCGCGACCGCCGACGCAGGAAGGCGGGCCTGCAGCGCCTCCTGCAGCCGAAACGCGACCACGTTCGCCTGCATCTCGTCCGAGATGTTCTGGCAGAATCACCGAGAACTCGTCGCCGCCGAGGCGCGCCACGGTGTCGCCCGGACGCAGGCACCCCTCGAGCCGCCTGGCGAGCGCCACGAGCAGTTCGTCACCGATGCGGTGACCCAGGCTGTCGTTCACGACCTTGAACCGGTCGAGGTCGAGATAGAGGACCGCGAAGCGGCTGCCTCGTCGCGCCTTGTATTCCTCGAGCCGCTGCGCGAGCCGATCGACGAACGCGCCGCGATTGAGGAGCCCGGTCAGCGGATCGCGCGTGTTGACGTTCGGCACCGGTCGGCCGCGCCGCCGGCATCGGTGATGTCGGTCATCGAACCGGCGATGCGCGTCAGACGTCCACTCTCGTCGCGCGCCGCCACCGCCCGGCAGCGGGCGCGGCGGTACGAGCCGTCCTCGTGTCTGATCCGGTGCTCGATCTCGAGCCGTTCAGTGCGCCCGTCCGCGAGCGTCGCCAATCGCGCGTGTCACGCCGATCGCGTCGTCCGGATGGACGCGGCTGAACCATGTGTCGGCGCCACGTGCGAGTCGCCGTCGGGCAGGCCAGCAACTGCCGCCATCGCGCCGTGACGAACAGCCGGTCCGCGCGGCATCGAGTTCCCACAGGCCATCGTTCGCGGCTCGCCGCAATCAGCGCAAAGCGGTCCGCGCTCTCGCGCAGCCGCTGTTCAGCCTGGACGAGCTCGGTGTGGTCGGCCCACACGAGTACGACACCGCTCGTCCTCGGGCACCAGGGTGACCGCCAACACGCGCTGCCGCGGTGGCGGTGCGGAGTGGCACGCGCCCAAGCATGCGCGGCGTGCGCGTCCGCAGCGTCTCGGCGACCGCCGCAGGCACCGGCGACGCGGCGAGGGCAGGCATCACTTCAGCGAGCGTCCGGCCGACGGCACGCGGCACGGGCACTCGAGCAGCACCGCCAGGGTGTCGTTCCACTCGACGCACCACGCCGTTGTCGTCGACCAGGCAGACACCGTGGTCCGCCGACCCGACGACATCGAGCCGCCGTTGCCGGGAACGATCGTGCTCCATGCCACGGCGATAGGCATCCCACGCGGCGTAGAGCGGCACGGCCGCCAGCGCCAGCAGCAGCCAGGCGCCACGGCTCGCCAGTTCGACCAGCGTCACGGCCATGGTCGCACCGATCACATGCCCGGCGCCACCGCGCAAAGCCTGGCTCGGCCAGCGACGTTCAGGCTCACTTCCGGTGGCCAGCGGCGACAGCACATCGGCGACGGCGGTCGTCACGAAGCAGTACGCGAGCACGGCGCCAGCCAGCGGTATGCCCTGCCACGGCCATTGCAGCGGGGCGGTGGACCCGCCGAGGATGGTGTGCGCCAGCGCGGCGCCCTGGGTTGCTGCCGCGGCGGTGACGATGTCGATCACGCTCCGGCGCAGGCGATGGGTGAGTGGCGGATTCGTGGCGAGCTGCGCCAGCGTAGCTACCACCGCCACGAGGGTCATGGCGGTCGGACCGAGGAAGAGCAGCGCGGTGAGGGCGCCGACGAATGGCAACCGCATCAGGCTGCCGGCGTCGACGACGGAGGGTTCCGGTTCGAGCGCGGTGAACAGCCCGTTCGCCACCGCGACAGCCGCGAACGCCATCATGGCCACGGCGCCCTGCGCCGCCCACGGGCTGAGCCCCTGCAAGTACAGCCCTGCGGCCGTCAACAGCGCAACGATCGCTGCCAGCCCTGCCCGATTGACACACCACTGCACGCACGCGTATATCGCAAGGCCCGGTCCGTACGCCGCGTCCGGTACAAGTTGCTCTACCGCCTGAGGATGTGTGTCGCGCGCACCTTTCGGCCACGACAGCGGCGGCCCTGACGGTGTGCCGTTTCAGCGCACACACGTCGGGTTTGTGACGGAGACGCGCTCGGGGAGTGCCCGTCGATCAGAGTTCGTGCGTGTTCTCGCCGATGTGCAGCCCGCACTCTTTCTTCGTCGCTTCCTCCCACCACCAGCGTCCGGCGCGTTCGTGCTGGTTCGGTGTGGTGGCGCGGGTGCACGGCTCGCAGCCGATCGAGATGAAGCCGCGCGTGTGCAGGGCGTTGAACGGCACGTCGTAGATCTCGATGTAGTCCCACACCTGCTTCGACGTCCAGTGGCTCAGCGGATTGAACTTCACCAGCGGACGCTCGGGCGTGCCGAAGGTGCGATCGAGCTGGATGACCGGCACGTTCGCGCGAGTTCCCGGACTCTGGTCCTTGCGCTGCCCTGTCACCCAGGCACCGAGCGGCGTCAGCGCACGTGTCAGCGGCTCGACCTTGCGAATACCGCAGCACTCGCTGTGACCGTCCTGGTAGAACGAGAACAGCCCCTTCTCCCGCACCAGGCGCTGCACGGCGTCCGCCTGAGGCGCCACGATGTCGACGGCGATGCGGTAGTGCGTGCGGACCGTCTCGATGAACTGATAGGTTTCGGGGTGCAGGCGACCGGTGTCGAGGCAAAACACCGTGAACGGCACGTCCAGCTTCGCCGCCATGTCGATAAGGACCACGTCCTCGGCGCCGCTGAAGGCAAGCCCGACGGCCGGCGAATACTCCTTCAGGGCGAGTCCGAGAATCTCCTGCGGCGATTTCGTCGAGTAGCTGTCGGCAATCCCCTGCAGGGATGAAAGATCGAGGCCCATCCTACGACCGTATCACCGGCTCCGCACTCCCGCAAGGTGGCAGTGGGGTCCGTCGAACGGCAGGCTGCCGCCGTGAGGCGTCCGATGCGCGCCAGTCCGGAATGGTCGATGTCAGAATAGGCCCGTGCCCGCCCTCCGCACGGTCAAGGTCACGAGGTACGTCACACCGCTCCGCGAAGGCGGGTCGCTCCCGGCCATCGTGGACGCAGACGACGACGGCCTGTACGTCCTCAAGTTCCGTGGCGCCGGACAGGGTGCCCGTGCGCTCGTCGCCGAACTCGTGTCGGGCGAACTGGGGCGTGCCCTCGGACTGCCGGTCCCCGAGATCGTGTTCGCGCAGCTCGATCGCGACCTGGCGCGCACCGAGCCCGATCCGGAAATCCATCAACTGATCTACGACAGCGCTGGTCTCAACCTCGCCCTCGACTACCTGCCCGGGTCTGTCGGCTACGATCCGGCCGTGCACCAGATGCCCGGCGATCTCGGCTTCGCGCATCGTCTGGCTCGATGCCCTCGTCAGCAACGTCGACCGTACGCCACGCAACACCAACATGCTGATGTGGCACCATGCGCCGTGGCTCATCGATCACGGGGCGACGCTCTACTTCCATCACAATCCGGGCTGGGAAGAGGACACGGCAAGGGCCCGCGCCGTGTTCCCACTCATCAAGGACCATGTGCTGCTGCGCGCTGCGGCCGCGCTGCACGAGGTCGATGCGGTAATGGCGTCGGCGCTGACGCCGGACGTGGTGGACAGCATCCTGGCGAACGTGCCTGACGAATGGCTCGGAGATCGGGTCACGCTCGGTGCCGCAGAGATGCGTGCGGCGTACCGGCGCTACCTGCTGGCGCGGCTCGAGGCACCACGGGCATTTGTGGCGGAGGCGGCCCGTGTCCGCTGAGCACACCTACGACTACGCCATCATCCGCGTGGTGCCGCGGGTCGATCGAGGCGAGCAGATCAACGTCGGCATCATCCTCTCGTGTCCGGAGGCGAACTTCCTCGACGCGCGCATCGAGCTCGACGAAGCACTGCTGCTGGCGCTCGATCCGTCCGTCGACGTCGCGACCGTTCGCACCAACCTCGCCGTCATCCCGGCTGTGTGCCGCGGCGGCGACGACGCGGGTCCGATCGGCGCACTCGACCCCCGCTCGCGCTTCCGCTGGCTGGTGTCGCCGCGCAGCACCATGATCCAGCCGTCGGCCGTGCACACCGGCAGGACAAGCGATCCGGCTCGCTGCCTTGACCACCTGGTGCACCGGGTGGTCCGCCGCGCACAGCGCTGAGCGCGATGTCGATCGGGCATCGGGGCATTCGACTGTCCGATGACGTCGCGCGGAACGAATGTGGTGTTTGGAAGCTGATGATGAAGGTGAGTGTGCGTATCGGGTGGATCCTGTTCGGACTTGCCGTGCTCTTCCTGACGTTCGACAGCGTTGGCAAGCTGCGGCAGTTGCCGCAGGTGGTGGAGGGGACAACCGCGCTCGGCTATCCGGCCACCGTCATCGTTCCGCTCGGCATCCTCCAGTTCGCCTGCCTGCTCCTGCTGCTGGTACCGCGCACCTCGCTGGTCGGCGCCCTGCTGCTCACCGGCTATCTGGGCGGCGCCATCGCCACGCACGTGCGGCTCGGCAATCCCCTGTTCACGCACGTGCTGTTTCCGACCTACGTGGCGTCACTGGTGTGGGGCAGCCTGTACCTGCTCGATCCCCGTCTGCGGATACTGACCGGACCGCGGGGTGGTGAGCAAACCTGAACGTCCGCGGCTACACCACTCAGAACTGACGCGCCCGACAGCAGACGCCGCGTACAATGTCCGGATGTTCATGTCCGACCGCCGCGCCCTGCTGCCGTTCGTCTTCGCGCTGGCCACCGCCGCCGGGGCGTGCCAGTCGTCGTCCACGCCGGCCGCCGCGCCTGCTGCAGCCGTACCCGTGTCCCCGGACGTCTGGGCCACCGTCGATGGCCGCGAGGTTCGTCGGGAGGCGATCGAGAAGGTCTACCGCCGAAGCGTGCAGCCGGGCCAGACCCCCTCTGAGGAAGAGGCGCTCACCGCCAAGCTGAACCTGCTTGATCAGGCGATCCTGGACGACATCATCATGGCCAGGGCGAACGAGCTGAACGTCCAGCTTCCCGACGCCGAGGTCGATGCCGCATACAACGAAGGCAAGAAGAACCTGCCCGAGGACGCGTTCAACAAGGAACTGGCAGCGCGAAACCTGACGGCTGCCGACATGCGCGAGGAAGTGCGCAAGGACCTGCTGGCACAGAAGGTGATGGAGCGCGACGTCACGTCGAAGGTCGCCGTCACCGACAAGGACATCAACGACTTCTACGAAAGCAACAGGGCGCAGTTCAACCTGGCCGAGGATGCGTTCCACCTGGCGCAGATCGTCATCACGGCGCAGCGCGATCAGCAGGTCGCGAACCGTACGGGCGATGACGCGACGACGCCACAGGCAGCGACGCAGAAGGTGCAGATGCTGATGGAGCGGCTCAAGTCCGGCACGCCGTTCCCCGAGCTGGCGATGGACTTCTCGGAGGACTCGAACTCGGCGCCGCGCGGTGGTGACGTCGGACTGGTGGCCGTGTCTGCACTGAACCAGGCGCCGAAGCCGCTGCGCGACGCGGTGCTGAAGCTCGAGCCCGGTGGGGTGAACGTTGTCGGGATGGAAGGCGGCTACACCATCGTGGCGCTGGTCGCGAAACAGGCCAAGGGACAGCGCGACCTGAGTTCGCCCGAGGTGAAGGACGGCATCACCGGCACGCTACGGGCCCGGCGCGAACAGCTGCTGCGCACGGCCTACCTGTCGGCCATCCGCAACAAGGCGAACGTTGTGAACCACCTGGCCCGCCGCATCGTCGACGGCCAGGGCGCCATGCCGCCGACGCTGGCGCCGACCGCACCGAAGTGACGACGGCGGACCTGAAGGTCCGCAGTTACATCAGAACCGCCGAGCGACGGTGAGGTCCGCACGCGCGGACATCACCGTCGTTCCCGGCGTCGGGTCCGCTACTTCGTGACGCTGAAACCGTCGATATGCACCTCGAGCTGGTGGTTCACGCGGAGGCCGGCGATGCCGTCGGTCTTCGCTGTCATGCCGGTCTTCGGCGTCGAGCCCACCACCGTGCCGTTGACGACGTAGTCGATCTTGTCGGCCAGCACCCGCACTTCGAGGTCGTTCACCGAGGTGCCGTCGGCGCCCGGCTTCTTCACCGCATCATTCGGCGTCTTCGCGACGATCGTCGGAGCGTTGGTGTCGCCGTCGCGCCGCTTCACCAGCCAGGTACCGTCCTGGGCAACGGTGAAGTAGATGTAGCTCTGGTTCGGGCCGTCGAGCGCGCTGCCGCCGAACACGAGGCCGTAGTAGTTGGAGTGGCTGCTCGGCTTGATCAGCTTGAAGCTCGCCTTTACCGTGTAGGTGCCGGTCGGGCTGTTCGCCGGATTCCAGTAGACGGCGGCAGCGGGGTTGGTGGCGTGGAAGCCGTTGCCCATCGACACGAACTTCACCGTGCCGGCTGCGTCGGGGTCGGACGCGCTGGTGCTGCGGTCGAGCCGCTGCTTCCAGCCGGCCGGAGCCGACTGTGCGGCGACACCGACCACTGCGACCAATGCCAGAGCCGCTACCGAGAGAGTGCGCTTCATCATCAGACTCCTCCTGTCGAATACGAACGTTGACGGAAATCTTATACGGGTCTGGTCGAATTCCCACGCACTCAGACGACAACCTGCAGAAGAGGCGTTTGCAGCGGTTGCGGAGAACGCGCATTCTGCCCAACATCAGGAGGAGCACACGAATGACCCCGAAGAACACGATCTGTCTGTGGTTCAACAGCGGAGCGCTCGAGGCGGCCCGGTTCTACGCGGCCACGTTTCCTGGTAGCCACGTCGGCGCCGTGCACAGGGCTCCGAGCGATTTCCCGGGCGGCAAGAAGGGCGATGAGCTGACCGTGCGAGTTCACTGTCCTCGGCATTCCCTGCCTCGGCCTGAACGGTGGCCCGGCATTCAAGCAGAGCGAAGCGTTCTCGTTCCAGGTGTCGACCGAGGACCAGGCGGAAACCGACCGATACTGGGATGCGATCGTCGGCAACGGCGGTCAGGAAAGCATGTGCGGCTGGTGCAAGGACCGGTGGGGGCTGTCGTGGCAGATCACGCCGCGCGTGCTGACGGAGGCCATGGCTGCGGGCGGCGCCGAGGCGAAGCGGGCGTTCGACGCGATGATGACGATGAAGAAGATCGATGTGGCGGCCATCGAGGCAGCCAGGAAGGGCTGACCTGCGGCGGTGCGCCGGGCTCCAAGGCCAACCGAACGACAGACCTCCGGCCGGGAAATTCCAGTAGATGAAGCCGGTCATGTCGGACTCAGCACCTCGCGCGCGACGTTGCCACGCGCAACCAGCAGCCCCGGCGTGAGGCACGCCTTGCCCCGCGCCCACCCGGCCTCCGACGGCGAGTTCAGCAGATGCTGCCCCGTCCCGAATCGCCGACTGGTTGACGTCTGGCACGCCCGGGATCTCCGGCACGCCGAGGTGCTTCATCATAGCGACCTGGGGCTCCAGGGGCCTCTTGATGTGCGCGCCGTAACTCGCCTGACTGTAGAAGTCCCTCGACGAGAAGGTCACCGGGAGCAGCGGCTTGACGTTGTGGTAGCTGTCCCGCAGCACCGCACCGAGCTTCTTCTTCAGACCACCCGACAGATCGTCGCGCAGGAGGAAGCAGTCGATCTTCCCGGCCAGAAACTCGGCCGCCCGCGAGATGTCCACAAGATTCCGGATCGGACGCAGCGCACCTGCGATCGCCGGCGTTTGCCAGCGGAGGTTCGTCTACACTTTCGGCCATAATGCGCTGACACCGGCATTCGGGGGCGCAAGCAACGACATCGAAAGGATTCACACCCATGCAGCTCGCCCGCACGGCATGGCTCTGCGTCGCCGCGCTCCTGATCGCGGCGGCAGCGCACGCGCAGAGCACCACCGGCACCATTGCCGGCCGCATCGCCGACGGCCAGGGCCTCGCCGTGCCCGGCGTCTCCGTCATAGCCACCTCGCCGAACCTCCAGGGCTCGCGCGAGGCGGTCACGTCCGAATCGGGCGAGGACCCGATCGCCCTGCTGCCGCCCGGCACCTACACGCTGCGGTTCGAACTGAGCGGGTTCGGCACGCAGGAGCGCACCGTCACGCTGTCGCCCACGCAGCGCCTGCCGCTGGACGTGACGATGGGCCCGGCCGCGGTCCAGGAGACGGTGCAGGTGGTTGGCAACACCGCCAACGTGCTCGCGCAGACCTCGCAGGTGGCCATGAGCGTGAAGCAGGATCTCCATCGCCACGCTCCCCACGAACCGCGACCTCGCGGCGACGATGCTGCTGGCGCCCGCCGTGCAGCCGACAGGGCCCAATGGCAACTTCGCCATCGCCGGTGCCAGTTCGTTCGACAGCCTGTTCATGGTGAACGGCGTCACGGTGAACGAGAACGTCCGCGGCCAGGCTGTCACGCTGTTCATCGAGGACGCCGTCCAGGAGACCTCGGTGGCCAGCGCCGGCGTGTCGGCCGAGTTCGGCCGCTTCGGCGGCGGCGTCGTGAACGTGGTCACCAAATCGGGCGGCAACAACTTCAGCGCGTCGTTCCGCGACACGCTGGCGAACGATAACTGGCGCACCCTGACGCCGTTCGAGAAGACCGCGCTCGCGGCGAGCAGCACGGCGCGCGATCCGCGAATCGACAGGGTCGTCCCGCAGTACCAGTACACGGTCGGCGGCCGCATCGTGCGCGACAAGCTGTGGTTCTTCACCGCGGGCCGGCTGCTGACGCAGCAGTCCGGGCGCCAGCTGGTGACCACCAACATCCCGTACAACTTCGTGAACAAGACCCGCCGCTACGAAGGCAAGCTCACCTACGCCCTCAGCACCAACCACCGCTTCCAGGGCTCCATGGTCCGGAACACGGCGGACCAGCAGAACAACACGTTCAACATCAACCTGTCGATGGACCGGCGAAGCCTGACCGATCGGCGATTGCCGGACGACCTCTGGACGGTCAACTACAGCGGCGTGCTGACGAACAGCCTGTTCGTCGAGGCGCGCGCGTCGGGACGCAACCAGACGTTCATCGGCTCCGGGGCCAAGTCGACCGATCTCATCGAGGGCACGCTGCTCATCGACCGCGCCCGCGGCAACCTGCGCTACTGGGCCGATACGTTCTGCGGGATCTGCACCAACGAAGAGCGCAACAACGAGAACATCTTCGCCAAGGGCTCCTGGTTCGCGCCGAGCAGCCGGTTCGGGTCGCACAACATCGTGTTCGGCGTCGATTCGTTCAACGACATCCGCTTCGCGAACAACCGGCAGTCCGGCAGCGACTACCGCATACTCGGCACCACGACGGTCATTCAGGGCACGGGCGAGTCGGCGGTCATCTACCCGCAGTTCCTGGGCAACGGCAGCACCATCATCCAGTGGAACCCGATCCCGATTGAGAGCCGCCGGTCGAGCATCCGCACCATCGCGGGCTTCGTGAACGACAACTGGCGCATCTCGGATCGCCTCACCGCGAACGTCGGACTCCGGTGGGACCGCAACAACGGGCGCAACCAGAACCGCGAGCTCGTGGCGAACAGCAGCGCCTTCAGCCCGCGCCTCGGGCTCGTGTGGGACGTGAAGGGCGACCAGACGTGGGCGGTCACCGCGAGCTTCGCGAAGTACGTGTCGGCGCTGCCGCAGAGCATCGCCGACGCCTCGTCGCCGGCGGGCAATTTCCAGACATTCCAGTTCATCTACCGCGGCGCCGACATCAACCCGAACGGTGCGACGACGCTCACGCCCACCCCGGCCGCGATCCGGCAGGTCTTCGACTGGTACTTCGCGAACGGCGCGAACACCCTGCCGTTCAACGGCGCGCCGGACATTCCGGGCCTCTCGCCGCAGATCCGCGGCTCGCTGAAGCCGATGTCCAACAACGAGTACGCGGGCGGCGTGAACCGGCAGTTCGGTGCGCGCGGCGCCGTGCGCACCGACTTCGTGTACCGCAACTTCAACAACTTCTTCATCGACCGGATCGACCTCTCGACCGGCCGGGTGGCGGATCAGTTCGGCCGCTCCTACGATCTCGCGCTGATCGAGAACACGAACGCACTCGAACGCCAGTACACCGGGCTCTCCACGCAGGGCACCTATCGGTGGGGCTCCCGCGCCGACGTGGGCGCCACCTACACGATCTCGCGCACGTGGGGGAACTGGGACGGCGAAAACACCGGCAGCGGCCCGATTCGCGCCGGCACCTCGTCCACCGGCATGGTGGCGGGCGCGCTCACCTACCCGGAATTCAAGCAGGGGTCGTGGAACTACCCGACCGGCGACCTCGCCGGCGATCAGCGGCACCGGTCGCGGTTCTGGGTGAACTACCGGCTCCCCTGGGTGAACGGCCTGACGCTCAGCGCACTCCAGACGCTCACCTCGGGCATTCCCTACGGTGGCGGCAACATGACCAACGCGGCCACACCGAGCGGCATCGACCCGCGCCCGTACGTGACCAACCCTGGATACCTCACGCCGCCGACCGGTAGCGTCACGGCCTACTTCTACGTGCCGCGCGACGCGTTCCGCACCGACGGCGAGAAGCGCACGGACCTGTCGGTGATGTACAACCGCAAGCTGGTGAAGACGCTTGAGGTGTTCGGACAGCTGCAGGTGCTGAACGCCTTCAACCAATTCCAGCTGTGCGGCTGCGGCGCGACATCGGTCTTCACGAACGGCGGCGGCTTCAACGCGCAGACGATCAACCAGGCGATCCTGACCTCGGTGACAACGCCCGCGCGGTTCCAGCCGTTCAACCCGTTCACCACGGAGCCTGTGCAGGGCGTGAACTGGGACTTCGGTCCGACGTTCGGACAGGCGCAGAACCGCTTCGCCTACACCACCCCGCGCACGGTTCGCGTCACCTTCGGCGTCCGCTTCTAGCAGCGGCTGCCGTGCCGCCGCCGACCATGACGGGCCCGATCGCGGCCACCGTCGCTCCGGGCGACGCCTCGCACGGCTGTCCCTACTTCGCCACCGTAGACAACCTCGGCAAGTACAACTACGTCGAGGAGGAGTTCTTTTCCAGGGGACCGCGAACGTGTGCCAGGAGAGACGCAAGGATACCAGCAGGACCTCGACGACTGACGGCTGTCAGCGCAGGTAGTAGGCGAGGCCGAACGACACGTAGTTGTTGCCGTTGTCATTCAGGGCGATGCCGAACTCGCCGATCAGATCGAGATCCTGGTGCAGCCGGTACTCGACACCGGGGACCAGGTGCGCCTGCCGGTAGCTGTTGTTCGGGAGGTTGTCCCTGAAGCTGTTGAAGGCCAGGTCCAGCGCTCCGTAGATGTCCAGCTTCGGCGTGGCGGCACGGCTGGCGATGAGCGTGAGGTCGATACCGGTCTGATCGCTGAAGTCCGAGTTGGCGACATGGAAGCCGCCGATGGCCGAGAGGTCGACCGGATACGCGCCTTTGAGCAGCCAGTACTCGACGTTGCCGCCGAAGAGCGTGGTGTTCTCGTACTTGGCGACGTTCGCTTCGATGTCGAGCCTGTCGGTGAAGCCGTAGCCGACGCCGCCCACGATTCCGGTCCGAGTGTCGCCGTCACCCAGGATGAACAGCGGGTTCACCTTGAGCTTGAAGTTGCCCCGGTCGAGGGTTTCGGCCGATTCCATCACGCCGAAGTCCTGTGCGTGCGCGAGCGTGGGAAGAAGCAAGATACACGCGGCGAGCGCGTAGTGGTGAAGTCTCATGAGTGGTGTCTCCGCCGGGAGGGCCGGCATCTGTGGGCGCCCAGAGTGTGGGGCCGTTCCGATGGTCACATGGTTTCGGCATCCTTGCTGTGCCATACGGGACATCGGTTGAGCGCGCTTCCGCACCACACCGCACGGCGGAGCTCAGCCTACGGCTCAGCGAGTTCGACCACGCCAGCATCGGCCTGACCTGTTACGCGACGCGTAATAGACTGCCTGCATGATCCGCTCGTTCCGCGACAAGGAGGTCGCGGCGCTCTTCGACGACGTTGCCGTCAGGCGGCTTGAGCGATCGAGCGAGCTGCGCGGCGGAAGCTGATGTACTTGCACAGGGCCCGTGTGCTCGAAGATCCCAAGGCGCCTCCGGGCAACCATCTCGAGGCGTTGAAAGGCGACCGCAAGGGGCAGCACAGTATCCGGATCAACGACCAGTGGCGAGTGTGCTTCATCAGGAACGACTATGACGACTGCAAAGAAGCTGGCCTCGATTCCTCCCGGCGAAATCCTGATGGACGATTTCATGGTGCCGTTGGGAATCAGCATCAATGCCCTGGCGCGGGCCCTCGGCGTGCCGCCGAACCGCATCAGCGGCATCGTCAACGGCACGCGGGCGATCACGGCGGATACGGCGCTGCGACTCGGCAAGTACTTCGGCGTGTCGCCCGAGACCTGGCTCGATCTGCAGTCGGACTACGAGCTGCCGCCTGGCGCGCCGGACAGTTGGCGCCGACGTTGACCGGTCGGTCAAAGCCCGCGTGGCGTAACCACGCCAGGAAGAGGCCGGACCGCTACCGGGATGCCATCGTTGGGAGCCGCGCCTATCGAGGAAGCCCGGAAAGGCTGACCAGCGGCGGTGCGCCGGACACGGCCGGCTCTGGGGAGAGCGAACATTAGCGGGGTCGGCAGTTGACGGAAGACCCGTTCTCGCACCAAGCAGCCGCCCCGCCGCCTACCGACCGCAAGTCAGGGACGGGGCCCGCCGACGGGCGCGGAGGGCAGCACCTCCAGCATTCCCATGAGTCCGAGGTCGGCATGATCGAGGATGTGGCAGTGGAACATCCACATGCCCGGCCGGTCGTCGAAGCGGACCGCCACGCTGACGGACTGTTCGAACGGCACGTCGACGGTGTCCTTCCAGGCCAGCGGCCGAACCGGCTCTCCGCGGGAATCCAGGACCTGGAAGAAGAACCCGTGCAGGTGGAACGGGTGCGACCACCGTGTTCTGTTCGTGATCGTCCAGATCTGCGTCTCGCCCACGCGGGCGGTGAACGTCCGGCCCTCCCCAAACGCACTGCCCCCGATCCCGTAGCGGGTCAGCCCGTCGACATACGACAGGGTGAGATCGACCTGCACCTTCGTGGCGCCCGCCAGGCTCAGCGGCGCGATCGTCCGGCGAGCGGGCGATGGGACCTGCGCCCGGAACTCCGGCAGCCGCTCCGCGAACTCCATCGTCAGCACCTGCTCGACCCGCCTGAACTCGACGCTGCCGAAGCCGCGATTGAACAGTCCCGAGCGCAGAATCAGCGCCGTCGCGCCGGTCGGGACGCCGCGGCGCGAGAAGGACGTCCAGCCGCTCGCCGGGCGCGATCATCAGCACGTCGCGCTGCTCTGAATACTCCTGGAATCCGCCGTCGCGGCCTATGACGGTGAACATCTCGCCTTCGAGATCGAGCAGGAAGTACCGGCTCTTCGCCGCATTGACGATGCGCCAGCGTTGTGGCGCGCCGTCCCGCGCCAGCATGCGCGCGTCGGTGCGGCCGTTCAGGAGCACGCGCGACCCCTCGCGCCCGAAGGTCGCCGCCAGAACGCCACCGCTGTCCGGCGATTCCAGTTGCCCCTCGCCCATCGCCATGTCACTCAGGACGACCACCGCCTGATCGACGTCGCCAACCCCGTCGGCCGGGTCCTCGACAAGGAGCGCGCCGTAGAGTCCGAAGCCGAGCTGGGCGGACGACATCACGTGTGGGTGATACCAGTACAGCCCCGCATCGATCAGCTCGAAGTCGTAGGTGAACGACTTGCCCGTGGCAACGGCCGGCTGCGTGTGCTCGGGCACGCCGTCCATCGCGTTCGGCACGCGCAGACCATGCCAGTGCACGGTCGTGTTCACCGGAAGGTTGTTCGAGAAGTGCACGATCAGTCGGTCGCCGACCCGGGCGCGGATGACCGGTCCGGGCAGCGACCCGTTGTAGGTCCACGCGTGCACGCGCTCGCCCGGGCCGATCTCGACATCAGCTTCCCTGGCGTCGAGCGTCACCTCGACGACGTGAGGGTCGGGGTTCGTGTCGACGACGCCGGTCAGGGCCATCCTGGCGGTCCACCCCGACGGTTGAGCACTTTCGGCGGCCCAGGCAGCCGGACTGCCGAGAACGACCAGAACGCCCAGCCAGAAGACGACATGCCACGCCGAGCGACGCAAGGCGAACCCGGGACACGGCACCGACCGCGAGTGTACGTCCCGGAACGGCGTCGGTCATCACGAAAAGCAGGGACTCCGAGCCGCACAATGCCCGTCAGGTTTGCAGAACCAGCGGTAGAGTCCCGCTCGCTTCTTGAGACGTGTCGGATCGACCGTCAGACGTGCTTCGCGATGTATCGCACTCCAGATAGCCCCTCGAAATCAGAATCCTGCGTCCACAGGACCGCATCCCACATCTGCGCCGTCGCCAGCACGATGCTGTCGGCCATCGGCAATCCGTGTTTCACCGACAGGCGCGCAGAGGCGAGTGCCAGCGACTCGGTCAGGTCCGCCACGCGCCCCTGGCGCATCACCGCCACCACCTGAAGCGCCTCGCCGTGATCGCGCTGCTGCAGCACTCTCTTGAACACTTCGTAAAGGCTTATGGTCGGCACGACGAGGTTCGCAGGTTTTTCGATGGCTGCGGCGAAGAAGGCCGCGTTCGGGCCATCGGCAAAGTACTCGAGCCAGCCGGACGAATCGACGACGTTCACGTCCGGTCCGTTTCGCGGGGCACGGTCGTGTCGATTCCTCGGAGAAAACCCTTCAACTGACGCGCGGACCGCACGGGCACGAGCTCGATGCGGTCCTCGTACACCATCGCGTGCACCTTCTGCCCAGGACGTAGCTTGAGACGCTCTCGAATCTCTTTGGGAATGACGACCTGAAATTTGGGCGAAATGGTGACCGTATCCATGTAGACCTCATCGATAGATAACTCGTCGTACCATTATCGCGTCGATTCGTACTCAAGCGACCTCACATGGGCTGACGTTGGGAGGTGTTCGGACGCTCCTGGGGGCGGTGTCCCCTCGGCTGCCCGCGTTCGCGGAAGCGACTTTTTCGAATGCGCTCCTCCGTCGCACACGACGGAGGAGCGCACATTCCAGGTGTGGTGGTTTCCAGGTGTGGCGGTTCCGGGGAGCGGGTCAGCCACTCGCGCCCCCCTTGTCTACGGCAACGGCCGTGACTTCGAGCCGGGGCCGCCGCTGCCGGTTCGCACGTCTGCGGCCGTGGCCTCGTCTACGCCGCGCGGCCAACGGCGCTTTGACGGATCCGTGACGTTGATGGTCAGCCGGCCGACTCGGCTGATCTCCATCTCGATATGGTCGCCGTCCTGCATCGCGCCGAGGCCCTGGTGGTTGGTGCCCATGTAAAGCACGTCGCCCGGCTCGACCGGCGTGATCGCCGTGGCCCAGGCGATCGACTCGGCGATCGAGTGCGCCGCATCGCTGGTGCTGTAGTTGGGGCGCAGCTCGCCGTTGACCCACAGCTTGATGTCGACCTTCTGCGCGTCGCCGACCTCTTCCTTCGGGACGATGGCGGGGCCGAGCACCGCGAAGCCGTTGTAGGACTTGCTGCCATTGATCGGCATCTTCGTGTTGTCGCGGCCGCCGCCACCAGGACCGCTCGGGGGCATGCGGGCGGAGACGTCAACGCCGGCGGTGTAGCCGAAGACGTAGTCCAGCGCCTGCGCCGCGGGGATGTTGCGGCCGGCGCGGCCGAACACGACGACCAGTTCGGCCTCGTGGTGGAAGATGTTGGCGTCGACCTCCGGCAGGACGACGGTGCCGCCGGACCCGAGGAGGGCGTCGGTGGACTTGAGGAAGCCCCACATCGGCTCGGGCTTGCGGGCCCCGAACTCGAGGTAGTTGCCGCCCATGGCCAGCACCTTCGCGCGTGGCACCGGTGCCTTGAGCGTCACGGCCGATAGCGGCAGCGCGGTGCCCTCGGCCGCCAGGCGAGTCAGCTCCGGCTTGAGCTCGTCGTAGCGCGTGATCAGCGTCCGCATGGCGTCGTGCCCGCCGAGGGGCTTCGTCAGGGCGCTGACGTCGACGACGCCGCGCTCCGTCAGAAGGCCAGGCCTTCCCTCGTTGAAGATCACCAGGTTGATCTTTCCTAAACCCTTGCTTCCCTCGCTTCCCTGGGGCACTGCGGCGGTCGGCGTCGTGGTGCCTGCCGGCTCGGAGCTGGTCGGGGGCGCGGGAGAACCGCAACCGACAACGGCCACAGTCGCCAGCGACAGAATCGCAGTGGAAACTGTGAGCGACGTTCTTCTTGATGTCATCAAGACTCTCCTTCGCTTGTCTGAGGATGGTACGGACGATGACCCTCTTGCGGGTACTATCGAATCCCTTCTGAGCCCTCGGGGGCGGCGTTCACCTCCGAACGCCGGATGAACCCGCTGGGCGCCCGATTCTGACCAGCGTGGCGGACGATTGCAAGAGGCACTCGGGTCACGGCCCGCATGAAGACCGCGACGACCGATCGACACACGTCGTGGTCCCACGCCACCTGATAGCGCAGGCGATAGGGCAGGCTCAACACCCACGGCCTGGACCTGTTACGCGACGCGTAACAGACTGCATGCATGATGAGCTCGTTCCGCGACACGGACGTCGCGGCGCTCTTCGACGACGTCGCCGTCAGGCGGTTTGGAGCGATCGAGCGAGTTGCGCGGCGGCGGATACGGCGCTGCGACTCGGCAAATATTTCGGCGTGTCGCCCGAGACCTGGCTCGATCTGCAGTCGGCTACGAGCTGCACCTGGCGCGCCGGACAGTTGGCGCCGACGTTGACCGGTCGGTCAAAGCCCGCGTGGCGTAACCACGCCGCCCGTCCTCGGTAGAAGTCATGTGTCGTGCTACGCCAATGCTTGACTCGAAATCGATCCGCGTCTGGCACGGGAGGTGTTCATGCTCGCAGAGTTCTCACGGCCAACTCTTCGAAGCCCGGGGCTGGTCTCTCTCCTATAAGCGGCTGCGGCGCAGCAGCACCAGCACCGCGCCGACGCCCACGCCAGCTGCACCACAACCGGCCCCACGCGAGCTACAGGGAACATGGGGCACGGTCCTTCGGGGAACCGGTGTGGTCGCGTCGGCCCTTCGGCGCAGTCCAGGTCTCGACCCAGACATGATTCGCCACACGCTCGCCCTGCTGCGCTTAGACCCACTCAGTCGCCTCAATCGAAGCCGGGGCGCCGCGCCAGGCTAGAGCCTGCGCCCGAACCGGTCGCTACCGGTACATCTCGCGGCCGGCATTCACCTGCAGCCAGCCCCGGACCACCCGGTAGACAAACCAGAACGTCACCAGGGCGAGCGGCACCCAGGCGATGACGATGCCGATGCCGAAGGTGATGACGATGAAGCCCAGGCAGAGGCCGACCCATAACAGCCCGAACCAGAAGGTCCGGATCTGCCAGCGGAAGTGCGACTCCAGCCACGTGCCGCGCACCGCCGGGCGCTTCACGTAGTTGAGAATGACCGCGATCATCGACGGCCAGCCGGTGAGGAAGGCGCCAATCACTGTCGCCGCACCGAGGATGCCGGTGAGCAGGCTGAAGGCATGCAGCCCGTAAATCACCTGCGTCCAGCGGCGCATCGACGCCGTCGAGTCCACGCTGCCCATCGACATCCTGGAAGCCTCCCTCTGTCAGAGTAGCAAATCGAGCCTCACGAGGTCGTTGCACCGCGAGGTATCCCGCGTCGCATGCTCAACGCGGTGACGGTGAGCAGCGTCTCGACCGAGTCCGCGGTGATCTGCGGTAGAAAACGGCCGTCGGTCCACTGATCGGCAGCCCGCGCCAGCAACACGCCCCCCAGTGACATCACGCTCATGACCAGCGGGCGGACCCACAGGCGCTCGCCCAGACGGTTGCCACGGAATCTGAGCCGCTTGATCATGTCTTCTCGCTCCAGTCAGGTGTGTCTACTGCCTGTGGCCGATGTGCGCCGGAATGATGGCGCCAGGATGACAGCATAACGACTGGTGACAGGTGCGGCGCTGGCGTGCGCGCTGATGGCCGGTGAGTGCGGTGCCTCCTATGTCCGCGTGATCTCGGTACCGTGAACTGGACTCGCCCTCACCCGACCGAAGGAAGAGTTGCCGATGTCTGTCGCGAAGGTCAATGAAATCAGCGCCACGTCGCCGAAGAGCTTCAAGGATGCGATGCAGCAGGGACTGGCCCGGGCTGCGAAGACGCTGCGCCCCATCAAGAGCGCGTGGCTGAAGGAGCAGCAGGTGCGGTGCGACGGGTCGGCCATGACGTGGCAGGACAGTACGGGCGCGTAGGGCTGAGTATGTGGGCTCAGAGTGCGCCGGTTGCGCGGGCGGCACCGGCGGCAATCAGCAGCACCCCGGCGACGCGCGCGACGAGTGCACCGGCGGCAGTGACCTTCTCGAGCAGCACGAGCGCGCTGAGCGCGGCCACCCAGAACAGGTTCATCACACCGACGACAAACAGCACAGCCATCAGCGCCCAGCAGCAGCCAAGGCAGTACCATCCGTGCCCCGCACCCATGCGCAGCGCGCCGGCGAGGCCCTCGCGCCAATTGGTCATGAGGAAACCCAGCGGGCTGCGGCAGTGCGTGAGACAGGTGCCCTTCCACGGCGTGAGCTGATAGAGGCCCACCAGCACCAGGACCGTGCCTCCGAGCCAAGGGCCCCGAGTGGCCATCTCGGATCCACGCATCGCCGTGCCGTGCAGCGTCCACTGCGCGACCGTGGCGCATGCGCTGAAGCCGATCCACACGAGCAGATACCCCAGCCCGAACACGAACGTGCCGAGCCATGGCCGGGCCGCATTGCGAGTGCGAATTGATCCCAGTGAAGAGCATCAGCACGGGCGCGGCGCTGCCGGCCATCATCCCGATCATCATCACGACCCACATGGCGAAGATGAAGGCGAGGTCGGCTGGCGTCCAGGCCGTGTCCGCCGCCATGCCCATGGCGGCCATGGCCACCTCGTCTGCCATCTGAGCGGACATCTGCCGGCCAAGGTAGATGAGGTATGCCCACGCGAAGACGAGGACCAGCGCCAGCGAACCAGCTACCACCAGCCGGTCTCGCCGGGCGATCGCGAGCGCGGCGCTAGGCACTCCGCCACGCGAACGGCGCGTGGTGGCCGTTGTTGCCGCCGCTCGTGTCCCAGGAGAGCCCCATCGCGTTCACGTGGCTCTTCAACGCGCGATAGAGCCCGAGCGTGTCGCTCGCGGGGTGACCGGTATTCGTCAGTTGCATCGGGTCGATGGCATCCGGATTCACGCCCATCATCCCCTTCGCCGCCATGTCAACCAGCGTACCGGCCGTGGCAGACCAGGTGACACCGTCTTCGGTGATGCGTATCGGCGCGGTCTCGACGCCGAGGAACGTGCCGACGAGCCCAGAGATGGCCGCCATCGGTCCACCACTGGCGCCACTTGCGATGGTCGTGATCGCGTCGCGCTGCTCAGCGCTCGCCCGCTCATCCGCCACGATGCCGACCGACCAGTTCCCCTGGCCCATCACCCCCGGAGTCAACCCCAGCACGATGAAGGCAAGGCCGTCCAGCGGGAGCGACCCAAACGCGCCCTGCTCGATCGTGAAAGCCATCGCAAACATACACGCGCCGTGGCTGGGCTCGGCAGCCATCTGACCGAGGATGCAGGGACAGATGACCTCGCAGTTGCACGTCTCGTAGTACTGGCCACTGATTTGCCATGTCGGACTTGCCATGCTGCCTCCTCGCATGTGAACACAGCCCCCGACGCTGCTCCTGTTCGCAATGGCTTATCCATCTGAACACATCTTGGTGTCGAGAGATGCCGAGGAGGTGACAGCGGCATTTGCCGGCGCCCGCAGCCACCGCCTCGTCAATCGGGTCATGCCCATCTCGGCGAGCGGCAAGGACTACGTCGCGGCTGAGTACGCACTGAACGCTGGTCCGCGCGGGCGTCCGCCGCGGCACACCGCGCGCCTCGGCTACGTGCAGCAGTTGCAGAACAGCGCTGTCCGTGACGATGTCAGGTGGTGCGAGCACTGCGGCAGCCACGTCACCGCCGGCGAGTTCGACTGGGTGCTGTCGAAGATCGAGCAGGACGAGGCATACCAGTGACCCGCGGGGTGCTCCAGCCTTCAGTTCACTCGCAGCTCGGATGCCGGCATTCACACCGCAGTTCGGTCTGGTGTCCCTTCTGCTTGCACACCTCGCTGCAGTACTTACCCCACTCGCCGCCCTTCGTTACCAGGCAGCTGCAGGAGGGGTGCGCGCATTTCTGAGTGTCATTGGCCATCTGCACCTCCGATACCGTCATATTACGCCTGACGCCGTGCGGCGGCGCAGTTCTGCGCCGCTATTTTTCTTCACAGCCAGGACCCACGCACCAGTCGGAGAGCTCAGCGCTGGCGGGACGACGCGCGCACGCGGCGCGAATAGAGCTGGCTCAGACCGAGCATCAGTCCGTCTTCGAGAAGACCGGCCGCGACGTTTGGCACCGGCAGCCGCTTGCGGAGCTGGAACATCAGACGGTGCGCCTCGCTGTGCCAGTGCCGTTGATAGCGGCCTGCCAGCGCCTGCCCGACCGAACACCGCAGCGTCGGTCGGGCGCCCGTGCGCTTTACCGACTCGGAGGACCGGTGGCGCCACCCGTGGCGTGGCGTGGCGTCATGTCCTGTTCGACGGCGTCGACATGCAACGGCGCGGTGGACAGTGGGTCGAGCCTGGCTCGAAGTTGCCACTGCCACCAGCCTCGCAGGAAGCGCCACTCAGCCATCAGTTGCGGTGGCGAGCAAAACGATCCCGCCGCACACACAGTTCGGTTCAGGATATCCTCGCCCGTGTTGTCGGACCCGAGACGCCGAGGTGGGTCAGAGGCGTGAGACATCCGACCCACCTGCCCGATTGCGCAACCCGGGTCAGCTGACCGTGCGGCGTCCGACCATCATGCGGTAAATCGCCAGCAGGATGATGGCTCCGAGAATGGACATGATCCACCCCGCAGGTTCCCCTGGTTGGTAAAAGCCCATGCTGCGGCCGAGGAATCCGCCGAGCATCGCCCCGACCATGCCGATGACCATGGTGATGATGAAGCCGCCCGGATCACGGCCCGGCATCAGCATTTTGGCCAGGGCACCGATGATCAGTCCGGAAATGATCCATCCAATGAATCCAAACATTGTCACCAGCCCTCGAGGCGTTTGCCCGAAATTGGGTACCGACGTCCGTCCCGTCCATCGGGACGACCGTGATCAGCTGAGTGCATACTTGACGCCGCCAGCCTCCCGCTTCAACTTTCTCTGATGGAACGCAACGTGCTGACCGGCAGGACCGCTTGACCCGCCTGGCCCGCACCATCCTGGGGCGGGGCTCGCCGGAACGCCCGACGTGAAAGCGATGCTGGCCTGCGCACTGGCGACGGCAGGCCGCCCCGACGCCGCTCGCGGGATCGTCGCCGATCTCGTCGCCGGCCCGCCCGCATCCTACATCCCGCGATCCTGGATCGCCGCAGCGTTGGATGCGCTCGGCCAGTTCGAGATTCACTCGCACAACTCGAGGCTGCGTCCCGCGACCCGGACGACTCGTATGCCGCTATCAACGCGACACCGATGTTCGACGCCATACGACGGCAACCGCGCTTCCGGGCATTGGTCACGGGCGTCGGTCTATTGCCAGGCGACTTGAGCGACGCTCGGGGTTAGACTCGTCGTTCGTGAAACCGGAGGAGAAGCCATGGCGCCAACTGACCCGATGCCCTCGGCCGAGATTGTCTTCGATACGTTGTTCGCGTACCAGAAGTCGGCCGCGTTGAAGACCGCGATCGACCTCGAGCTGTTCACGGTGATCGATGACGGCGCCCACACGGCGGCGGCGATCGCGACACGTATCAACGCGTCGGAACGCGGCGCACGGATCCTCTGCGACTACCTTACGGTCAACGGGCTGCTCGCCAAGTCCGACAACGCGTACCAGCTGGTGCCCGAGTCGGCCGCGTTCCTGAGCAAACGGTCGCCTGCATATCTCGGGACGGTCGCCAATTTTCTCCTTCGTCCCGAGCTCAAGGACAACTTCGAGAATTTAACCGAGGCCGTTCGTCGTGGCGGCGTGGGTCCGCACGACACCAACATCGTGTCGACCGAGAATCCGGTGTGGGTCGAGTTCGCGCGGTCGATGATGCCGATGATGATGCCGGCGGCGCACGCGATTGCCGAGAGGCTCGCCTCGAGCGAGTCGATCAAGGTCCTCGACATCGCCGCCGGGCACGGAGCGTTCGGCATCGCCTTGGCTCGCCGGAATCCGAAGGCGCAGATCGTCGCGCTCGACTGGAAGCCGGTC
Organism: uncultured Acidobacteriota bacterium; assembly: GCA_963722395.1. Lineage (GTDB taxonomy): Bacteria > Acidobacteriota > Vicinamibacteria > Vicinamibacterales > CAVVIG01 > CAVVIG01. The sequence goes on from CAVRLS010000005.1 coordinate 863,454, forward strand.
CTCGGTCTCGCCGAGGAGCACGCGAGGGCGGCCGGCGTGCACGACCGCTATCAGACCATCGCCGGTGACGCATTCACCGTCGATTACGGCTCCGGCTACGACGTCGTCCTGGTGACGAACTTTCTGCACCACTTCGATGCGCCAACAAACACGAACATGCTGAAGAAAGTCCACGCGGCGCTGAAGCCCGGTGGACGCGTAGCCGTGCTCGAGTTCGTGCCCAACCCCGATCGCGTGTCGCCGCCGATGCCCGCTAGGTTCAGTCTGACCATGCTCGCCGAGACCGCGGGCGGCGATGCGTTTACGTTCGCGGATCTGCGCGGGCAGTTGGAGGACGCCGGCTTCCATGACGTGGAAGCCCACGGGCTGCCGACGCCGCAGACACTCTTGATGGCGCGAAAGTAGCCGCAGACGCGTTCGGATTGCGCTGGCGCACGCTGACTTCAGGCGGGAGACGCTACTCTCCCGCGGGGCGCGTGACGGGAGCGTGGGCGCCGAGATATGCGTCGGTCTCGCGAGCGATCGCTATCTGACTGGTTTGGCGCAACAAGAACGCCAGGCGTGGCAGCATGTCGGGCGACGCATCGCCGCGCGGCTGCGTGGAAATCGAACCGGGCAACTTGCGGCCGGGGAGTAACTTGACGAGTGGGATAAGGATTGGCTGGGACGCAGGGATTCGAACCCCAATAACCTGCTCCAGAGGCAGGTGTCCTACCGTTGAACGACGTCCCAGCACCAGTCGAACGTGCGTCGGAAGGCTGAACCCTGATTATAGCCGCCCGCCTCCGTTACTGGTCAAGCTCCGCGTGCGCACCTGGCGCTGGGACGACGACTATCGCGCGTCGTTGCGGTCGGTCCGGTCCGTCATCTGCTCGCCGCCGCCTTCGGACGAGGAGCCTTCACCGGAGGATGAAGCGCCACCACCCTGCTGCTCCTGCTTGCGACGATGACTCGCCATGCCGCCCTTGCGGCCAGCTTCCCTGGCCTCTTCGGACGTCCACTCGTGAGCGGTGCCCTTCTGATGCGCAGCCTTCCCGCCCTTGCTGGCAATCTCACGCTGCTTGCTCCGGTCCATCGAAGCAAATCCACGATCTTCTTTCGCCACATACCCTCCTCGCACACACCTCGTTGCTGTGGTGCCTTCAAACGCTCGGGCTGCAAGGCGAATGCCGCAAATAATATCTAAGTGCATTGGCTGCAACAACTTACGTGGAAAATCCTTTCCACGGCGGATAAAAATCCGCGATGGGCGAGGAAAACATTTTCCGTACTCCTCGCAAGTGACTTATGTGGCAGCCAATTGGCGGGGATGATGACGTGGAAAAGTGTACGCCGCGTTTCAGCGGCGGGAGGAAATGGCGCGCGCAACTCCCGCGTGCAGTCGTGCCTGCACGCGATCGCGACCGAGGAGTGAGGCCACTTCGAACAGCCCTGGGCTCACCGTCTTGCCAGTCAGGGATACACGCAGTGCATGGATGAGCGTCCCGGCTTTCACACCCCGGGCTTCCGCAACACCGCGGACTACCGCCTCGATTGATGCGGGGTCGAACGTGTCCAGTGCGGCAAACCCTGCGCTGACTTCGGCGATATGCGCCTCGATGCTCGCCGCGCCCAGGTGCTTCGCGACCGCCGCATCGTCCCACTCGAGGTCGTCTGTGAAGAAGAAACGGCCGATGACGGCGTACTCGTCGAGGCGCCTGGCGCGCGGCTTCAGCAGCTCGAGCACCGCGAAGAACCACGCGTGGCGATCGCCCAGCAGCTCGTCGTTCCACAGTCCGGCAGACTCGAGGAACGGCTTCACGCGCGTTGCCAGTTCGAGCGGCGACAGCCGGAGCATGTGCTGCTGGTTGAACCAGTCGAGCTTCTCCTGGTTGAAGACAGCGTTGCCACCGCTGATGCCGCGAAGGTCGAACACCTCTGCCAGTTCGGTTGCGCCGAACATCTCGCGATCGCCGGCGCCTGGCGACCAGCCGAGCAGCGCGAGGAAGTTGATCATCGCTTCCGGCAGGTAGCCCTGGCGGGCGTACTCCATCACCGACGTCGCGCCGTGCCGCTTGCTCAGGCGCTTCTTGTCGGCACCGAGGATGAGCGGCACATGCGCGAACTGCGGCGCAGCGGCACCGGTCGCTTCGTACAGCAGCACGTGCTTCGGCGTATTGGAGATGTGATCGTCGCCCCGCACCACATGCGTAATCTGCATCGCCACATCGTCGGCGACGACGGAGAGGTGGTAGGTCGGATAGCCATCGGACCGGATGAGGACGAAGTCTTCGATGTTGGCGTTGTCGAAGCTGATGGTGCCACGCACCAGGTCCTGGAACGTCGCGGTTCCCGGCGGCACGAGGAAACGGATGGCGCGCGGACGTCCATCTGCCGCGTAGGTCGCCCGCGTCTCGTCGGCGAGCGAGCAGCAGGCACGGTCGTAGCGCCACGCGCCCCCGGCAGCCTCGGCCACGGCCCGGCGCGCCTGCAGTTCCTCGGGTGTGCAGTAGCAGTAGTACGCCTTGCGTTCCGCAACGAGCTGCTCGGCCATCGCGCGGTACGTCTCGAGCCGCTCCGACTGGAAGTACGGCGCATGAGGGCCGTCCACTTTCGGACCCTCGTCCCACTCCAGCCCCAGCCAGCGCATGCCGTCGAGAATGCCTTCGACCATCTCGGCCGACGAGCGATCGACGTCGGTGTCCTCGATACGCAGCACGAACACACCGCCGTGTCGTCTGGCGAAGAGCCAGTTGAAGAGTGCGGTGCGGGCGCCGCCGATGTGCAGGTAGCCGGTGGGCGACGGAGCGAAGCGAACGCGGTACATGCGCTCTATTCTAGGCGGTGGGGCGGACCTCGGTGTCCGCCCCCGAAGAGTGCGCTACAGCGTGCCCAGCAGCGTGTAGCCGTGCTCCTGCGCACGGTTAACCGCCACCACGCCGGCCGCGACGAGGTGACTGCCCGGAATGAGGTTGGACGTCAGCTCCTTGTAGACCGCGTCGGCACTGCCGCCTGGTCCTGCCAACTGCGTGGCGAAGTGCCGCAGGCAGACGACGACAGCGACATCGCGATCCGCGAGCGAGTAGCCCGACTTGTTCGCCTCGAAGAGGTTGTCGGGACAGTGGCACGCGTCCGGGGCGCTCGAGACCGGTTCAGACCCGAAGCAGGCCGCGGAAGCCACGCGCCGCGTAATACGACTGCGCGCCGTTGTGATAGACGAACACCTTGCCGTAGCGCCGATCGCAGAACAGGGCGCCACCCAGCGCGCGCACATCAACTGGCGTGGCGATCCAACTGGAGGTCTTGAGGTCGAACTCGCCCAGTTGCTGGAGCTGACGATATTCCTTCTCGGTCAGCAGATCGATGCCCATCGATGCTGCCATCTCGACAACGCTGCCAGCGGGTTTGTTCTCCTTGCGCGAATCCAGGGCCGCGCGATCGAAGCAGAGACTCCTGCGGCCCACGGGGCTCTCGGCAGAGCAGTCGCAGAACAGGTACTGGCCGGAAGGTTTGTCGACGCCGATGACGTCCGGTTCGCCGCCAGACTCGTCCATCGCCACCAACGCCCGCCACGCGGCCGGCTGCGCCGCGAGACGGGCGGCCACGTCCGCCCAGGCCACACCGGCGTGCCGGCGGGTGTGCGTCTCGAAGCGGATCTGCAGCGACTGCAGCAGGTCGCGGTGTCCACGCATCGTCATACCTCAGTGAGTGCCCGGGATCGAGGACGCGTCATCATATCTGCGGTCGGGCTTGGTACCAACGCCGTGGCCTGGCCGGATCGACACTCCTCTGGCTGAGCCCGCGACAATTCGCCGCACATCCCGATTCACTCAGCCGACGTAGTCTGCATGTCTACACAACATCCCATGCGCAACTACCTGTCGCGGCTGCTGCTCTGCCTCGTCGCCCTTCACTTCCCCATCGTGGCCCACGCTCAGGCTCAGGCATCAGGGCAGGTCTCCGGTCGGATCCTCGACCAGACCGGCGCCCCGCTACCGGGCGTCCGCATCGACCTCGAGCCGGAGGCCCCGGGGAGCATCGAACAGACCGACACATCTGATCGCGACGGTCGCTACGCGTTCGAGGCCGTGCCACCGGGGCAGGTGGAGCTGACCTATCGCTTGCTCGATTTCAACGTCGTCCGCCGGACTGTGCTCGTTCGCAGCGGGCAGTCCGTCAGTCATGACCTCGTGCTGACGATCGCGCTCAGCGCCGACGTGGTCGTGACGGCAACGACGACGTTCCGGAACATCGCCGACATCGAGAATCCGGCTGAGAATCTGGTGGGCGTCGCCGGCGCGGCCAGCCAGGGCGCTATCACCGCGGCGCAGCTCGAGGCGCGCCCGGTGATGCGCGCCGGTGAAGTTCTGGAAACCGTGCCGGGAATGATCGTCAGCCAGCACAGTGGCGAGGGGAAGGCGAATCAGTACTACCTGCGCGGCTTCAACCTCGATCACGGCACCGACTTCTCGACGATGGTGGCCGGTGTGCCGGTCAACACACCGACCGGAGCGCACGCGCACGGCTACGCCGACATCAGCTTCCTGATTCCGGAACTGGTGAGCGGCGTCCAGTACAAGAAGGGGCCGTACTTCGCCGACGAAGGCGACTTCTCAGCCGCTGGCGCGGCGAACATCAACTACGTCAACTCGGTTGACCGGCCGTGGCTCCGTATCAGCGGCGGCAACAACGGTTGGGGCCGCGTGTTCGGCGTCGCGTCGCCGAAGGTCGCAGGCGGACACGTGCTGACGGCGGTCGAGCTGAATCACAACGACGGTCCCTGGGTCCGTCCGGACGACTACCGGAAGCTGAATACGGTGGTCCGCTACAGCCGCGGCGGCAACCACAAGGGGTTGTCGGTGACCGGCATGGGCTACTGGGCCGACTGGAACTCGACCGACCAGGTCGCGCAGCGGGCGATCGACAACGGGCTGATCTCGCGTTTCGGCTTCCTCGACCGGACTGATGGCGGGCACTCGAACCGCCAGAGCGTGGCCCTCGAGCTGCAGCGCCCGGCCGGCGCGGGAAGCCTGCGCGCCACCGCCTACGTGCTGCGCAACAGCCTGAACCTCTTCTCGAACTTCACCTTCTTCCTCGATGATCCAGTCAACGGCGACCAGTTCGAACAGGCCGAACGCCGGACGACGATTGGCGGACGCGCGGCCTATCGCCGACTTGGTCACTTTTTCGATCGGCATATCGAGAGCGCGATCGGTGTTCAGGTGCGTCGCGACTGGCTGGATCCGGTCGGCCTCTACCGCACGAAGGCACGGCTGCGTCTGTCAACGACGCGCGAGGACCAGGTCGGCCAGACCATGACGGGAACCTTCGCGCAGACCGAGGTCGAGTGGGCGCGCCACCTGCGGACCACGTTCGGCCTGCGCACCGACATCTACCAGTTCAACGTGAGCGCTGACAATCCGGACAACTCGGGCGCCGGCACGAAGGGGCTGGTCAGTCCGAAGTTCGGCGCCGCGATCGGTCCGTGGGGAGGCACCGAGTTCTACGTGAACGCCGGAATGGGCTTTCACAGCAACGATGCGCGCGGCGCGACGATCCGTGTCGATCCCGCCAGCGGTGAACCGGCGTCGAGCGTCACGCCACTCGTGCGGGCGCGCGGCGCCGAGGTCGGGCTGCGAACGGTGAGCATCCGCGGCCTGCAGTCAACCGTTGCGCTCTGGTACCTGGGTCTCGAATCCGAGCTGCTCTTCGTCGGCGATGCCGGCACTACTGAAGCGGGCCGACCCAGTCGGCGCGTCGGAGTGGAATGGACCAACTACGCCCGGCTCGCTCCCTGGCTCGTCGTCGATGGCGATCTCGCCTTCACGCGGGCTCGGTATCGTGACGACGATCCGGCCGGCCTCTACGTGCCCGGCGCGCTCGATCGCGTCGTATCCGCCGGCATGACGGTCGAACCGGTCAGGCGGGTATATGGCAGCCTGCGCCTGCGGCACTTCGGACCACGGACGCTTATCGAGGATGCCAGCGTGAAGTCGAAGGGGACATCGCTCTGGAACGCCGAACTGGGCTACCACGCAACGCCGAAGGCGCGGCTCGTACTCGAGCTGTTCAACCTCGCGAACGCGCGGGTCGCCGACATCGACTATTACTACGCGTCGCGACTGCCGGGCGAGCCGGCGGCGGGCGTCGATGACTTCCACACCCATCCGGCGCTGCCACGGTCGGTCAGAGCCGGTATCCAGCTGACCTTCTGAGCGGGCACACGTTGTTCGGAGGAGCCGACTAAGAAGCCTGTGCAGATTTCCTGCGGCTTGCGAGGGAGAGAAAACGATTCAAATCGGGGGGAAACTGGCGGTGAGGCAGGGATTCGAACCCTGGGTACAACTTTAAGGTCGTACAACGGTTTAGCAAACCGCCGCTTTCGGCCACTCAGCCACCTCACCGCGACGAAAGCCAAGTATACGACAGGAGCGGCGGCGGTCGCGCGGCTGTGTCAGATGCGGGGTCGGCCCGGCGAGGGCCGCGGCGCGCCAGGCCCACTGGGCCACCGAGCGCCCGGCCCCTGACAGGTGCGACGCCAAAAGACCGCTCGCCCGCGCAGGCTTTCACCGCCGCTTGCGTGACCCCGCGGCCGAGTTGGTGGCCTTCTTCTTCTTCGCGCCCACTGCCTTCCGCGTGGCCTTCGCGGCCTTCGCGGCCTTCGGCTTCGCTTTCACCGCCTTCCGCGGCCCCGCCGCCACTGGACGCGGAGCGTTCGGGTCGGCGAAGTCGTACGCCTCGCGCATCCACTCGGTGATCGGCGCCTCCACCTCGTCGCGGTGAACCACGCGCAGCATGTGCGCGCGCTTGGCCGACGACGACTCGTATACCTTCCGGATGCGTGGCGACTTCTTCAGCCGCCCGAGGAAGATGCACAGCTCGAGATACTTCGCCTTTGGCCTGACGAAGAAGTAGCACGCCTTGCGCGAGAACATGATCGAGTGGTGCGAGGCGTAGATGCGCTGCTCGCCGAACGTCACCGCCGTCTCGCGCAGCCGATCCCACGCCTCCCGCAGGTCCTCAGGCAGGTTTCGCGTCAGCGCCGACTCGGTGGTGGTCCAGCAGTCGTGCGTCTCGCCTTCCTCGATCCACTGCTTGCAGTGGAAGCACTCGCGACCAGACATGGCTGCAGTGTATGACCCGGCCTGCAGCCGGCGCTACTGCACACCCGCGCGCGGCCTCGATGGTGGGTCGCCCGCTCGTAGGCGGCGCCAATCTCGAGCAGCTTGCGATCGTCACACATCCGCCCGCCGTTGGTCGTTCGCCGTTGATGTGACAGAATGCGCGACACTCCACCCGGGTAAGACCATGAAACGAATCGCCTGTGCGCTGCTCCTGCTCGTCGGCTTCTCGGCCGCTGCGCGTTCGACCGAGCCCATCGCCGTGCGTGTGCTCACCTACAACATTCATCACGGCGAAGGCATGGACGGCCGCTTCGATCTGCCGCGGCTGGCGGCACTGATCTCGGCCGCCGAACCCGATCTGGTTGCCCTTCAGGAAGTCGATCAGCGCACGGACCGGGCCGGTGGCGTCGACCAGATGGCAGAGCTGGAACGGCTGACCGGCATGCACGGCGAGTTCGGGAAGGCGATGGACTTCCAGGGTGGCGCCTACGGCGTCGCCGTGCTGACGCGTCAGCCAGTGGAGCGTGCGGTGAACCGCGCGCTCCCCAATCGCGCAGACCGCGAACCGCGCACCGAGCTGACGGTAGACGTACGACCGCATGCGGCTGGACCGCTGGTGCACTTCACGAGCACGCATCTCGATCAGGGACGGGAGCAGGACGACCGGCTCGCACAGGCCGGCTTCCTGAACGACGTGCTGACCGCGGGCAGGGACCTGCCCGCTATCCTGGCGGGCGACATGAACAGCCGGCCCGACACCGAGGTGATGCTGCTGCTGGCCGGGCGATGGCTGACGTCGTTCCCCGTGCTGCCGGCGGTGGCGCCCGATCGGCCGCGCGGGTTGGTTGACCACGTGCTGGCGCGCCCGACTCAGGACTGGCGCGCGGTCCAGACCGACGTGATCGAGGACCGCCTCGCCTCCGACCATCGTCCGCTGCTGGTGGTGCTCGAGTGGACGCCGATGGCGACGCAGTGAGGTGCGCGGCTCGCTACTGAAGGAGACAGCGGCTACGCAATGACGCTGGCGCCGAGGGCCTGAGCTGACAACTCGACGACCAGCGCGGCATCGGCGACACCGGTGACCGGCAGGCCCGTCGCGCGCTGCAGGTCGGCAACACAGATCGCTGACGCGCGGCCGAACACGCCGTCGGCGCGCACATTGGCGCCGCGTTCACCGAGCGCCACCTGCACCAGACGCACGTCCAGCCCGCGACACAGCGGTGCCGACGTCTGGAACACCAGCGGCCTCGCACCCGGTTGCGGACCGTCGTAGCAGGTGCCGGGGAGGGTGGACAGCGTCGCCTCCGACACCTCGGCGCCGCGCACCACCAGCGGCAGCTCCAGTCCCCACATGCCAAGTGCAATCAGCCGCGCGAAGGCGTCCATGCGGTAGGTGGTGGCGCGCAGGTCGGCGCGGCTGCTCGATGCCAGCCATGCGCGTCGTACCGACACGTAGTCGGCAATCCAGGTGCGTTCGCCGCGTGAAACCGGCGTGCCGTTGACCCGCTTCGAGACGACGTTGAACGCCCCGTGCACCCAGGAGTCGTAAACGACGGCGCAGCCCAGCGGTTCGCGGATGCCGGCTTTCGCGGCCCCCCGCATCGCCTTCGAGAAGTACTCCTCGTCGAAGAACGTGTCCTGCGTGTCGCGCATCACCGGGTCGTCGGCCGTAGCGCGCAGGACGTTGTGCAGCGCCAGGTCGCCGTCGAGCGCGACGTCGCGCGCCCGCATTGCCGGCAGCCACTGCTCGAGCCGCGGACCGAAGCGGGCGCCGCTGTTGGCGCAGTAGCGGGCGATGAGGGTATGCAGGCCGCCGGATCCAAGGGTGGTCTGGGATCGCCCGAAGGTGAGATGGCCGGTGTCACCGGCCAGCAGCGTCACCTGGCCGTAGTCGCCGCGTACCTGGCTGGTCTCGAACAGGTTGACGATGGCCTGGACGGTGCGGCTCTGGGTCGAGGTGATCGGCATGCATCTCCTTGTCTCTGTCGTCACGGCAACGCCGGAGACAAGGAGACCGAACAGGAAGCGGTGGAACTAGCCGACGCGAGCGAAGCCCTTCATCTGCAGGTTCAGCATCGACGTCATGGCCCACAGGTCGATCTGGATGTCGGGGTTGACGTCCTTTGCATCGATCTTGCGGCCGCCGAGTGCCTGGCCGCACGCCCGGAACTCGACACCGGCCTGCTTCAGCGCGTGAATGAGGGCAATGTTCGGGTTGTCCTTCCCGTACCGCGCCTTATACGCCTCGTTCGTCAGCACGATGTCGAAGTCGGGACTGCGCTGGTGGAACATCACCACGAGATGACGATGGTCGGCCGGGACGTTGTACTTGCCGAGCGTGTTCAGGTAGCGCGCAATCGTCGGCAGCATCGGGTTCACGTCTGCGTCGCGATCCTTCGCGCCGTTCGAGACGGAGAAGAGGATCTTGTAGTCGATCGTCGGATCGGGCAGTTCGGCTGCGCCCGCCACGTCACGCGCCGGCTCGTAGCCGGGAACGAGCAGCGTGGTCTTGGGGTCGGCCGCGCTCATCGGGCTCGCGGACGCGAGCGAGAGCATCAGCAGGGTCGCAGCGCCGACGGTAAACAGGTTCTTCATTTCGGACTCCTCGGGTGCCGTGCGGGCGTCAAGACCCGCGGGTGGCGTGTGGCGATTCTGCCTGAACTCGTGCCGTGCTGCACGCTTTCAGTGCGTCAGCCCGTAGACCAGGTAGTTCACGCCGAGCTTGTAGGCGTCGTTGGTATTCGCGAACGGGAATAGCCCCTGCCCTGACCATTCCCAGTACTCCGGCACGTCGTTGTCGAAGTTGGCGACGGCCAGCAGCCGCCTGTTGGGGTCGTTGTCCTCGAACAGCCCGAGATAGCTCGGCCGAAGGCCTGACATCGGGTGCACGATCGTCTCGAGGTTGTCAATGGAGAAGAACGAGTCGAAGATGTGGTGGTTGCGATCGAGTGCGATGAACCGTCCGCCGGGTATGACGCGCTGCATCTGCGCCTGGAAGTTCGCCCACTGGTCGGGTCCGTCGAAGTCTTCGAACACGGCGAAGCCGCCCTTGAGCAGGTAGGCACGAAACGCCTGCGCCTCGACGTCGGTCAACGCCCAGTAGCCGGGCTCCCACATGAACGCGACGGGGTAGGTCATCAACGCCGGATCGTCGAGTGTCAGCACCTTGCTGCCGTCAAGCCGCATGTCGATGCTGGTCAGCTCACGCACGATTTGGGAGAGATGCTGCTCGGCCCTCGGGTAGTCGTGGTCCCAGGCGGTGCTCCAGAAGCCGCGCGACGCCGCGTCGCGGCGCCAGCGCAGACGGACGAAGGTGATGCGGCCGTCGTATTCGATGTCGGTGCGGTAGGCGGACTGCGGCTGGATCGGCGCGGAGCCGGGCGGACGCTGCCCGACCGACGTCAGCGTCGTCAGGGTGAGAGCCGAAAGCACGATCGCGCGAAAAACGCGGTGCACGCGCGCATTATCGATCGGGAAGGACCGCGGCGCGAGCGTGTCGACGCCAGGGCAGCGGGCCGGTCGGAGGCTACTTGTTGCGGGCGGCCTGCACTTCGACTTCGAGCAGCGCACCAGCGGTGACGAGGGCGGCGACCTGGACGGTGGTGCGAGCCGGCTTGTTCGGCTGATCGGCCGTGCCGAAGTACTTGTTGTAGGCAGCGTTCATGCCCGCGAAGTCGAGCTTGCCGTCCGGAGCCGCCACCATGTAGACGCGCATCATGACGACGTCTCCCATGCCGAGCCCCTGCTCCTTCAGGCCGGCTGCCACCTTCTGGAACGCGCTCTCTGCCTGCTCGTTCGTGTTGCCCCACACAGCCGGGGTGTTGGTTGCACGATCAGCCGCCTTGGACGGCGACGGCAGTTGGCCACTGAGGTAGTACACGTCGCCCACCCACACACCTGTGGCGATGCCGCCAGGCGTGGAGGCCTGGATGTGCTTGACCTGGGCCATCGCGGGCGAAGCGACGGCCAGTGCCGCCGCAGCAAGAAGAGCAAGGATCGATACGCGCATTCAGGAGCTCCCCTACTTGGTGACGTTGATGGTGATGTTTTCGCCGCCGGTCAGCGCGCCATCATCTGCGAGCGCGCGGATGATGTAGGTGCCGGGCTCGTCGAAGGTGACCTTCACGGGAATGCGGCCGTCCTCGGGCATCGTCGGCGGCACCCAGATGGGTGCCCAGGGCGAGTTCGCACCGGCGCGGGTGTCCTCCCACGGCTTGATCTGGTTGGGCGAGAAGGTCACCTTGCCCGGGCCTCGGTAGACGAACCATGACAGGTGCAAGCCCACGTTCTTGCCGACGGTGATACGGGTGGGCGGCGCCGTCATCGCGCGCTGGATGCGCGCCTGGGCGGCAGTCGCGGCGGCGGCAGGATCGCCAGCCGGGCGGGATGCCGCGGACGAACCGCGGTTCCCGACTGCGGCGCTGCCGGCACCACCACCGCGACGTTTCGGAATGCCGTCATCGGTGACCACCGCGGAGAGCTCGACCGCCTGTCCAACTTTGGCGGTGCGGATCTTCTCGCCGTCTATCTTCACGACCGGCGGCTTGTTCGAACGCACCTCGGGGCTGCTCGAACCGGCACCGAGAGCGCCGGTTTCCGACGCCTTCACCACGTCGTCCACCTTGTAGTCCTCACGCAGGGAGGCGTAGGCCTTCTCGGTGACACCGTTGGTGGTGAGGGTCCAGACGAGTTCGTCCTTGTCGGTGAACGTCGGCGGCACCTTCACCCGGAACACGAAACGGTTCCGGCGCGGCAGGAAGACGGTGGGCTGACCCGAGTCGACGCTGATATTGCCAGGGCCGCTGAAACCGTTGTTCGGCCCCACCGGGACGTTCAGCTCTTCTTCCCAGTTGCGATTCATGTACCCGAAGAGGAAGTACTTCGTGCCGTCCGGCTCTTCCTCCCAGCCTTCGTAACCGGGGGCGACATTCTGGCCGCTGTTGTAGCTGAGCGACTGCGCATCGGCAAGCGCCGGGCACACGAGGAGTACAAGCGCGCAAAGGAGAGCGCGAACCTGTTTCTTCATGAATTGATTTTCGATCCTTCCTGACCCTGAGGCAACATCGCCACCGCCGGGTTCGCGCACGACTCAGAGAAGCCTAGCATCGTCCGCGTCGTCCGCGTCGTCCGCGACGGCGAATCTGGCGGTCTTACTGCTGCTGACCCTGATTCTGCTTCTGGGTCGGACGGGGTGCGTTCTGCTGCTGCGCGACGACGCCGCACAGCGGGCAGCCGGGCAGGACGTCCTTGCCCCGGGTTCTGCGCCACGCGTGCCTTCATCTCTTCCTGGACTGTTCGTCGGCGCCGCCATATCGTCGGCGTAGCTGTAGCCGCGCACCCAGTTATGGTCGTAGCCGACGCACGACCGCGTCTGGATGTTGTATCCCCAGATCGCTTCCAGGCACATGCGGTTGCCGGGCGCGTCCTGATGGCGCGGGCCCATAGCCTCACTTCCTCGTACGACGTCAGCCCCATCGGCCGCCGCCACCCGGACGATGACAGGTCTCGCAGGCTGCGCTGCAGGATCGGCGCGATGTCCTTCGTATACGTCACGTCCGACGCGGCTGCCTGCTGCGCCTTCAGACCGGACGGGGCTCCGAGGGCCACGGCAGCGGCCGTCAGCCGGAGACCCAGCGTCCATCTCCAGTTCAGTGTCATCACACTCTCCTTGTTCACGAGACCAGGCTCCTTGTGGCGTGTTCGGTGGAACACCAGGAGTGTTGGAGCCGTTGGGCAAGCAACATGCCCGCGCAGAGCAGGATGAATTTCTCGCGAATTCAGGAGTGTCGCAGGATGTCGTGGGAATTGTCCGGGGCGGCCGAGGGAATTCCCGCGGGGTGCGGATTGGCCTGAGCCCGGAGACAGAGACGGCCAGGTGACCCTGAGGGTCACATGGCCGAGTCAAGAGACGTGTTGCGGTGGAGAGCGGGGCGCGCGAACGCGCCCCGCAAAGCGCCTAGCGCTTCTTGGCGGCCTTCTTGGCGGTCTTCTTGACAGCCTTCTTCACGGTCTTCTTCGCGGCCGTCTTCTTGACAGCCTTCTTTGCAGCCTTCTTTGCAGCCTTCTTCGCCACTGATCCTCGCTTCCCGGCGCCCTTTGAGACGCTCTTTTGTTTCTTCCGTGCACCGGCCGTCTTCTTCTTTGCCGGTGCGGTTTTCCTGGCGGGAGCAGCCTTCTTCGCTGCTTTCTTCCCGCCCGACCGCGCGGGCGCTTTGCTGCGCCTCGCTGCCGCTGTGCGCGGAGCCGCCTTGGCCTTCTTCTTTGCCCTGGCCCTGGCTGGCTTCGCATGCGCCGCGGGCCCATCGCCCGCATCGCCGGAGTCTGCTGCGTCGAGATCGAGGTCGAGTGCCTCGTCCGACGCGTCGAGATCGTTCAGGTCCGGTCCTCCGGTGAGAACGTCGTCCGGAAGATCGATTCCGCCGTCATCAAAATCCGTCATGGTTACGCCTCATTCGCGCCAACGGCACGTCATCGCAGGGATACGCTTGCGGCACCGGTGTGACGACGCCCTGCTGCTGCACTGCCCACCACGCGATCGCCTCGTAGAGCGGCGATCACACCTTCTCACTCGCGTCGTGCACCTACGAGACCCGCGGCCGGTTGGCGGCGACCCACGCGCGAACCCACGCCGGGAGCGGTGTCTGCGCCACGCCAAATTCGGCAGCCAGCGCGCTGGTGTCGAAGTCGGAATCGAACTGGTCGAAGCCGGCAAGCAGCGAAAGCAGCACATCGAGGATGCCTTCGACGTGCTCACCTGGCGCCACGTGCCGCACCGGGATCGAGCGTCCGAGCACCGCCTCGAAGGTCTGCACCACCTCGCCCCATGACACCGCCTGCGGACCGCCGACCTCGAGCCGCCGGTTCCTTGCTGCCGGGTTCATGATGGCTGCCACCGCGAACTGCGCCGCGTCGTGCTCAGCGATGTACGTATGGCGTCGCTTGCCTTCGCCGACGAGCACCACGTCGCGGTTCGCCACTGCCGGCAAGCCGACCACCTTGCCGGGCCACGACTCCATGAAGGCGTTGGGTGCGAGGACCGTCCACACCATCCCGCTCGCCTTCAGGTACTGCTCGTTCTCGGCCTTCGCCTTGACGAACGGGATCGGTGAGTTCACCGACGCACCGTAGACCGAGGTGAAGACGAAATGACCGGTGCCCGCCTGCGCGGCCGCGTCGATGAGGGCGCGCGTGCCCAGCATGTCGATCGCTTCCACCGAGTCCTCGCCGCCGCGGCGTGCCGCGTTGGCCGTGGTGATGACGGTATCGGCTCCAGCGCACGCGGCCTCCAGCGAGGACGGGTCCTTGAGATCGCCGATCGCTATCCCGGCGCCCATGCGCTGCAACGCGCCGTACGCCGATCCCCTGCGGCACAGGGCGCGCACCTTCACGCCCTTCGACAACAACTCGCGAACGATCCGTCCGCCAAGTTGTCCCGTGCCGCCGACCACCAGAACCATGCCGAACACCTCCGCGCCTCGGTCTTTCCGAACGCGACGTGCATGACTGTACAGATTTTGTTTTCGGAGTACAACGAAGATCTTGCGTCCACGCGCGGAACGTGATCACGATCGCGCACTTTCGACGCGCGTACACCATCGCGCCAGTTGCATTCAACTCCGCGTCTCGCGTAGCACGCACACGACGATCAGATCGCCAGTGAACGTGCCTTCAGTTCGCGGTGATTGAGTCCGGCGGCGCGATCGAGCTTCTCGACGATCGGCGGCAGCGCCGCACGCACACGCCATTCATCGGCGCGTCCGCCAGCCGCTGCGAACGCGCCCTGCCACGCCTGCCACCACGGTGCGACGAACCCGGCAAGTGGCTCGACGACGAGAACGCGACCGCCGGCAGCCGCGTGCGCGAGCAGTCGCGCCCGCAGCGCATCTCGCTGTGCATCGTCGGCAAGCTCGTTCACGGCGAACGCCAGCAGCACCCCGTGGCCGCGCTGATTCCCCGGCGGCACCGGGCGCGAGGCGCCGCGCGCCTTGCCGCCCTCGGTCGGACGTCCCTCCATCGTGACGTGCGTCAGGTCATCGACGCGGAACGTCGCCCGCACGCCAAGGTCGGCGCAGGTGCGGCGCGCCTCGTCGATGGCCCAGGGATGACGATCTATTCCCATCACACGCGGCGGCGTCGCACAGGCGGTGGCCCAGCCCGCACCAGAGGCGCCTGTTCCACACCCGAGGTCGACCAATCCCTCGATTGTGGTGAACGGACGCCCAAGTGTGGAGACGATGTGCTGGACGAGCAGGAAGTGCAGCGGACCGTAGAAGAGGGCGAACGCCGCTCGCTTTCCGGCCCCGGCCAGGGCGGCGCCTTCCTTCAGTTTCTCCCGCCGCTCAACGTAGGTCGACGACAACGCCCGCAGTGAACGCGACACTTCCGGGAATGTCAGGTCCGCCAACTGCCGCGCTTCGAGCGCTGCTATCCAGGTGCCCACTCGCTCGTTCACGCTGTCCTTCTCCCCAGTCCGCCTGCGTTACTGATAAGGTAGCGCCGGTCGGTATCGCGATTGCTACAGCTGATGCCGTCGTTGTGTCGACAACAGGAGGTATTGATGCGAACGTTCCGTACAGTGCTCGTTGCCCTGCTCATGTTCCCGCTGGCGTTCACGCCAACCGCGTTTGCCCAGGAGCGGCATGCGGTCAGTCCAACGGCGCTGGCCCAGACCGTGACCGCGCAGGTCGCGCAACAGGATAGCCATCGCGCCGCCATCCACGAGGCACTGAATCGTCCAGAAGTGCGCGACGTCGCCGCAAAGTCCGGGCTGAATCTTGATCGCATGAATGCATCGATCGACACCCTCAGCGGCCCCGCGCTCTCGCAGGTTGCGTCGGCCGCGACGCAGGTGAACCAGGCACTGGTCGGCGGTGCCTCGACGATCGTGATCTCGACGACGACGATCATCATCGCGCTGCTCGTGATCCTCCTGATCGTCGTCGCCGCCGACTGACACCCGGCGTCACACCAGTGTGCCGGGACACCAGGGTCGCGATCGCCGCGGCCCTCCTTCTCTCGTTCTTCGTCGTCGCATCACCTCTGGCGTCCGGACAGCCCACGGACGCCGGACCGGTGGTGCTCGATGTCCCTTACCTTACGCAAACTGAAGCGCTCTGCGGCGGCGCGGCAGCAGCAATGCTGCTGCGCTACTGGGGCGACCGGCATGCGTCAGTGCGTCAGTTCGAGCCGCTCGTCGATCATGCGGCAGGCGGCATCGCCGACACGGCGCTCATCGAGGCGCTCCGCGAGCGGCAATGGTCGGTGACGCGGCTCGACGGATCCGTCGCCGCACTCCGTAGCGAGCTCGACGCCGGGCGTCCGCCGATGCTGCTCATCGAGGACCGTCCTCAACGCTACCACTACGTCGTTGCGGTTGGCGCCGATGCCGACGGTGTCTACGTGCACGATCCGACGTGGGGACCGGAGCGACACCTGGCGTGGCGCGTGCTCGAACGGCAATGGAAGCCGACGGCGTTCTGGATGCTTCGCCTCACACCCACGCCCGGGACGCGGAGTCAATCATCGCCGCCAATAATCTCGTCGGTCACCGACACGGCCGCGCCGGCCACGTCATGCGACGCGCGTCTCGACGCGGCGCTTGACGCTTTGCAGGTAAAGGGGCTCGAGCACGCTGATGCGTTGCTGACAGCCGTCGTCAACGAATGCCCCGCCGATGGACGCCCACTCGCGGAACTGGCCGGCGTCCGCTTCTCCCGGCGAGAGTTCAACGGCGCAGCGCAGCTGGCGGAGCAGGCACTTCAGCGCGAGCCCGGCCTGCGCTACGCCGCCGACGTCCTCGGCTCGAGCCGCTTCATGCTGAACGACGCGGTCGGGGCGCTCGAGGCATGGAACCAGGGCGGAAAGCCGGTGCTCGACTCGTTGCGCATCACCGGCCTCTCGCGCACCCGCCACGCCCTGCTGGCGCAGGCGCTCGATCTTCCGGCGGACCAGATGCTGAGCGCCGAGGACTTCGCGCTTGCCCGGCGCCGGCTCGAGGCGATGCCCGATCTCGCGTCGTCGCGACTGGAGCTGCGGCCAGGTGAGGATGGCTATGCTGTAGCCGCAGCCGCCGTGGTGGAGCGGGCGACGCTGCCGAGGACGCCGGTGCAGTGGGCCGCGGCCGCGGCGCAGGCCGCGCTCGAGCGCGAGGTGAGCGCCCACCTGCCAGGACGAACCGGCCAGGGCGAGGCGTGGTCGGCTCGCTGGGGCTGGTGGAAGAATCGGCCGCGCGCGGCGCTGACCTTTGCGGCGCCGATGCTCAGTCGGCCCCGCGGCGTGTGGCAGGTCGATCTCGACTGGCAGCGGCAGTCGTATGGATCGCCTGACGGTCTGCAGATCGACGAAACCCGGCTGGCGGGCGATCTCGGGTTGCGCACCTGGCTGACACCGCAACTCCGTGTGGCAGTGTCGGCCGGGGTCGATTCGTGGCGGCGCGACGACGCGGACGCGTTCAGGTCGCTGCACCTCACCGCCGCACTGGAACGCCGCTTCCTGCGCGATCGCCTGACGGCGCGGGTGGCCGCGGGGCGGTGGGTGTCGCTCGGCGCGGCGGCCTTCGCGACGTTCGACGCCGACGTGTCCGTTCGCAGCAGCGGCGACTCCAGGCCGGTGGTGGTCGTGGCTCGCGGCGGTGTGTCGCTCGCCAGCGCCGCGGCCCCGCTGGCGCTGTGGAGCGGCGCAGGCGAAGGGCGCAGCCGGGCACCGCTGCTGCGAGCGCATGCGCTGATGCACGACGGCCGCATCGATGGACCGGCGTTCGGCCGAACGCTGGCGTCCGGCACGCTGGAACTGCAGCACTGGCTGCGGCGACCGTCACTGGTGCGCATCGGTGGCGCAGTCTTCGCCGATGCCGCCGCGGTCGGCCAGCGGCCCGCCTTCACTGCTCCCGGCCGCCCGCTGCTCGTCGACGCCGGCGCCGGGCTTCGCGTCCGCGTCCCCGGACGTTCGGGTGCCTTCAGGCTCGACTTCGTGCGCGGTCTGCGAGACTCGGCGCGCGCGCTGATGATTCGCTGGACCAGCGAATAGGGCGCGTTGTACCGGCGGGTGCCTTCTGATCTAACGGCTCGAGCTCGACCGTTTTTCCACTCAACTGAACCGGGCCCCACGTGGCTGACATCGACTCGGCAGCGGACGACAGTCGTCCCACTCGCGAAGGCCTGCCTCCGTCATACCGGATGCGGACGGATCGGCACTACGTCGATCTCATCGCGTCGCGCGCCGCCAGCGGCCGCGAGCGCGCCATTGCGGTCACCGCCCTCGCTCCACCGGCTGTTGCCGACGTGCCGGCGCTCGTGCCGCTCATCGACTCTGTGAAGCAGCACGGCATCCTGCAGCCGCTACTCGTGAACGAACGCGGTGGCCTGCGCATCGTCGCGGGCCACCGCCGCCTCGCGGCAGCCATCGCGGCGGGTCTGCGCGAAGTGCCGTGCCTCGTGCACAACGTCGAAGACGCGGTGGCGGAACAGATGCGAGCTGCGTCGAACGCGGTGGCGGCGATGCCTGCGCCTGCGGTGGTGCTCGACGGGTCGGGCCCCGCTGCGCTCGCCGGCGAGGACCTGGTACGGTCGCTGGCCACGGCGTCGTCGCTGGCCGACCTCCTCACTGGCTCCATCTCCGAACTGTCGCGCGGGATTGTCGGCTCACTTGCTGCGGGCCGAACTGTGGCGCTCGTCGACCCTGCTCCAGGCGTCCCGGGCGGTGCGTGGGGAGCTGGCGGTGATGCGTGGCGTCGTGCCGGTGGCGCCGCTCGTCGGGCGCGTCATCCACGGCTTCGCCGCCGAACGCCGCGTCCGGCACGTCGAGTTCGTGCCGCACATCGATCTGCCTGCCGAACATCTCGTGGTCGCCGACGAGCGGCTGCTGGCGTCGGCGCTTGGCGGTGCGGTGCTGGCGACGCTGGCCCGGGTGGACGGGCTCGGCGTGAGCCGGACCACGGTGGTGGCGGGATTGACCGCGTCGAAACAGCTGACGCTCGTTGCGGTGCAGGAGCACGTGCAGCCTCCAGCCCTGTGGGCTGAACGCGCGTTCGATCCGGAGTGGCGCGAACGACCGGGTGGCGCCGCCGTCGGCGTCGGTCTCGCGGCCCTGCAACATGCCGCGCGCGTGCACGGCGGTGACAGCGTGGCAACCCTGACGCCGCGCGGTTCGCGAGTCGGACTCACCTTTCCGGCCGGCGCCTGATCAGTCGCCGGTCTCGATCCGGGTCTGCCAAGGGTATCCTGCGCAGGGCGTTGACGCGCCGCACCGTCACGACGCGGGTCAGAAGCGGAAGAAGCGGTTCACCTTCACGACGACGGCGCGGTTCTGCAGGCCGGGAATGCCGGTGGCCGCATCGCTGTTGCGCTCGTCGTTGTAGACCACGAAGAGTTCGCTGCCCGGGCGGTACTCCCAGCGCAGGCGCGCGTTGGTGCTCACGGTATGCGACGTGGAGTTGTACTGGACGAGGGCGCTGACGAACAGCCGCGGCGTGCCCGTGAACGTCACCCGCGAGCCGAGGAGCGTCGACGAGAACGATCCAGCCGGCAGCTCGATCCAGTTGAGCGTGGCCGTCGGCTCCACCGACAGCCGCGGCGAGAGGAATACGCGCGAGCGGTTGAAGATGAGCCCTGTCCGAGAGCCGTCGTAGAACTCGCCCTTCTCGAGGAGCACGCTGCCGGAGAACCGGCGCTGCTGCCCCAGGTTGTAACCGATGCGTCCCGCCGTGAAGTCGTAGCCGCCCACCGGTATGCGCGCACCCGGTACGACCGAGAACGGGCTGGTGATCAGCTCGTAGTCTTCGAGAATCCCGACCTGGAAGCGGTCGCTGTTCTGGAATTCGATCGCGAACTCGGCGTCGATCAATCGCGTGCTGAGCCGGCCGGCCGAATCCTCGATGTAGGTGAACTGGCCGATGGTCGAGAACTTCCGTACCGCCGCGATCGCCCGCGAGCGCGGGCTGAAACGCACCTGCCCGTAGCTCTTCCGCATGTCGCTGCGCCGCAGGAAACCGACCTCGGGGCTGAAATTCGGATCGACGTTGAGACGCTCGAGCTGCAGGCCGTACCGATCGCCCGCGTACTCCATCTGTGCGCGGTAGCTCGACGTGTTGTCCGACACTCCTTCGGTGCGGGTCTGCGCGAAGTAGGTGGCGACGGTCAGGTTGGTGAAGAACGCGAACGTGCCGTCCACACCGTACGTCTGGTTCGAACCCGTTCCGGCCGCCGACCGGGAACGCGAGGTGGCCAGCAGGCCGAGGCTGCTGCGACGGAGCAGGTCGCGCTTGACGCGGACGACCGAGAAGTTCGTCGAGGGCGCGGCCAGCGCCTCGTCCGCCTTCGTCTGCATGTCCACGACGCCGAACTGGTAGCGACCGACGCGGCCGGTGAGACGGCCACCGCCCCAGATCGGGACCTGGCGTCCGCCGGTCAGCCCGATCCGGCGGCTGTAGAACATCAGTGGCACATCCGAGACGTTGTTGCCGGTGCCGCCCGAGTTGTTGCCGAACGTGAAGATGCCCTGGTTCTCGAGGAAGAACTCGCGCTTCTCCGGGAAGAAGAGGCTGAAGCGCGTGAGGTTCACCTGCTGCTCGTCGGCTTCCACCTGCGCGAAGTCGGTGTTGTAGGTGAGATCGGCGGTGATGTTCTGGGTGATGCCGTACTTCGCATCGAGGCCGACGTCACGATCGAACGCGTTCGACCGCGCCGGCGACGCCACGTTGTCGGTCGTCAGGCTGCCGATCGCGTACGGCTTCAGCTCGATGTTGCGCGTCAGCGGCGGCGCCTCCAGACCCACCACGCTGGCGAAGAGCGAGGCCGAGAAATCGGCGCGACCCATGCCGAACGCGGGCGGCACCTTCGTGAGGTAGGCGATCTCGTTCTTCCACTTGTTCGTGCGACGCGCCTGGAACCCCCAGTCCTGCACGATGCCGGGGCCGTAGCGGATCGACTTGAACGGAATGGCGGCTTCGATCGTCCAGCCGCCCTCGAACGTTCCAGACCGCACGTTCCAGACCGGATTCCAGTCGGCGCTGAACTGACGTTCGTTCGTGCTCTGGCCGTCGGTCCGTGCGCCGAGCGAGTTGGCTTCGAACTGGAACGCACTGCGCCGATCGCGATACGTGTCGAAGCCGAAGCCGACCGCGTCGCCCTGCCGGATGTTGCCGCTGTCGCGGCGCATCTCGTTGACGACCTTCCGTTCCGGCGCACTCTCCCACGCCTTGAAGCTGACGTAGACGTTGTCCTTGTCGTAGAAGATCCAGACCTCGGTCTTCTCGGTCGCGGACTGACCGCCGTTCGGTTCCATCTGGATGAAGCCTGACGCCGGGTGCACGGTGCCGTAGATCGCCTCATCGAGCCGGCCATCGATGCGCATCGGCGTCGACACCCGCACCGCACGAATCGTCGCCCGCCCCTCCTCGTCGCGCGAGAGCGTCTCGGGCAGCACCGGGGCCGGCGGACCTGAGGACGACGGCGCCTGGGCGCGCGCCAGCGAGGGACAGAGCACCAACACCGCGAGCAGCGCGACCGCAAGCGCCCGTTCGAGTCGCGGCGGGTGGAGCACGGAGGCAGGAATCGGCGGCGTCACGGGTCCCAGGGCTGCACCCTCAAAATAGGAAGTCGAAGTATAGCGCCGGTCCGGCCCTCAGAGTCCGTGCAGGTCGATGTCCTTGGTCTCCTTGGTCGCCAGCAGCCCGGCCAGTGTCAGCGCCGCCGCGACGGTCAGGTAATAGCCGACCCACGGAAGCCCCCAGTGCGTCGCCAGCCAGGTGGCGATGTAGGGCGCCAGTGATGCGCCGAAGATCCCGGCGAGGTTGAAGGTGAGCGAGCTGCCGGTGTAGCGCACCGCCGTAGGGAAGAGCTCGGACAGCACCGTGCCGAGCGGGCCGTAGGTCATCCCCATCAGCGCCAGACCGATCGCAAGCGTCAGGATGGCTCCCACCGTTCCTGCCTGGAACAGCGGTCCCATGACCAGGCCGAAGAGGCCGATTGCCACCGTCACCCAGATCATCGTGCGGCGGCGTCCGTGTTCCGCGATCTTCGCCGAAATGGGAATGGCGAGCCCGAAGCAGAGGATGCCGAACAGCTGGAAGATGAGGAAGCGATCGCGCGTGTAGCCGAGCGCGCTGGTGCCCCACGACAAAGTGAAGACCGTCATCAGGTAGAAGAGCACGAATGTGGCAAGCGACGTGAGCGTGCCGGCGATGAGCGTGCCCGTGTGCGAGGCGAATACGGTGAACACCGGCACCTTCACGCGATCGCTCTCCTGCACCTTCTGGAACACCGGTGTCTCGGTGATGGTGAGCCGCACGTAGAGCCCGACGATCACGAGCGCCGCGCTGGCCAGGAACGGCAAGCGCCAGCCGAAGGCGAAGAACTGCTCGTCGGTGAACACGGACGACAGCAGCAGGAAGATGCCGCCAGAGAAGAAGAAGCCGATCGGCGCACCGAGCTGCGGGAACATGCCGTACCAGGCGCGCTTGCCGGGCGGCGCATTCTCGATGGCCAGCAGCACCGCCCCGCCCCACTCACCACCCAGCCCCAGGCCCTGGCCGAATCGGCACAGCGCCAGCAGGATCGGCGCCGCAATGCCGATCGACGCATAGGTCGGCAGCAGGCCGATCCCCACCGTCGATACCCCCATCGTCAGTAACGCCGCGACCAGCGTCGTCTTGCGGCCGACGCGGTCGCCGAAGTGGCCGAAGAAGGCCGACCCGATCGGCCGCGCGAAGAACGCCACTGCGAACGTGGCGAGCGAGGCGAGCGTCGCCGAGGCCGGGTCGGTGGAGGGGAAGAACAGCCTCGGGAAGACCAGCACCGCGGCTGTAGCGTAGATGTAGAAGTCGAAGAATTCGATGGTGGTACCGATCAGGCTGGCGAAGAGCACCTGCGCCGGGCTGTTGAGCGGACGCACGCGCACGCCGAGGGGCGATGTCATGGCCGTTCAGGATACTTCAGGGCAGACAGGCAGTCCTGCCTGCCTGGCCAGCCCTGCCCGCCCCTCAGATCACTTCTTCGGCGCGGTTTTCGCGGCCGGCGCACGCTTCGCGGCGGCCGCGTCTCGCGCTTCGTCAGCACGCGCGCCGGCGAGGATGCCGATCATCGAGTGGTTCCCCTCGTGACACGCGTATTCGTAGATCTGATCGTCCGTCAACTTCAGGCGAAGCATGAAGGTAAACGGCTTCGTCCAGGTCTTCGGGTCTTCGACGGTGACCTGCCAGTTGAGATGATCGGGTTCGGTGCGCGAGAAACGTTCGGTCACCTTCACGTCGGGCGTCGAACCCTGGAAGCCGTTCACGAAGTTCGTCGACTCCACCACCAGGGTGTCGCCTTCCCAGCGGCCGCGCGGGTCGCCGTGCAGTTGGCGCACGTTCGACGGCAGGTGCGGCGCACCGCTCATGTTCACCATGCGGGCGTCGTGGATCATCTCCTGGTAGATCGTGACCGTCTCCGGCGACTGGATAATCTGGAAGTAGCTGTTGTAGTTCGCCTGGAGACGCGGCACCCCGTACGAGATGCAGCGTTCGGAGAGCGGGCGATCCTCGGGACCATCGGCCGGTCCGCGCTCCCCGCCCTCCCCGCCTTCCACCACCACCTGACGGCGACCGAGCGCGCGGCGCGCCGCCCCTTCAGGGGTGAGCGGTGGGAACTGGCCATCGGGGGGATCGATGATGAGCGACGTGCGATTGTCGATGTCGCGATCGGCCATCCAGAACTGGTTGTAGTTGCCGGTCGTCGGGTCGTAGGACGTCTGGTTGAACTTGCCGGTGTCCTTGGCGTTCAGCGCCAGTTGGACGATATTGCCGAAGATGGCGTCGCCGCCCTGGTCGACGAACTTCGCCAGGGTCTGCTTGAGATCTTCGACTTCGGCAGGCGAGAGGTAGAGCCCCTTGTCCTTCCACTGCGTCGGACGCGTCATCGGCGTGATGCCGTTGTTCGCCCACACGCCCTGCAGGTCGGGATGACCGTCTGGTGTGCGCGGCGGCGTCCAGGTGGAACTCCCCTGCTGCGCCGCTACCGTCACCGCCGCAAGCCCGAGCGCAACCACTACCGCGAATACCTGCTTCACGTCATCCTCCTCGTCGTCCCAGCAGGCATAAGGTAGAAGGAAAACCACGAAAGTGAAAGCCCAAAGTTCAAAAACCGTCGGCAATGGCGTAGACTGCCGGCGGAGGGAAGGAAGGCGATTCATGCGTAAGCGACTCTTCGGCGCCGCAGCCGCGCTGCTGCTTCTGGCAGGTACCCCGCTCGTTGCCCATCACGCGTTCTCGGCCGAGTTCAACCCGAACGCGCCCGTGAAGCTGCAGGGCCCCATCACCAAGGTTGAGCTGATTAATCCGCACGCGTGGATTCATATCAAGGTGACCAAGCCCGACGGCAAAGTTGAGGACTGGGCTGTCGAGGGCGGCACGCCGAACACCCTGCAGCGCCGCGGCATCACCCGCAACACGGTCGCCATCGGAACCGTGATCGTCGTGCAGGGATATCAGGCCAAGGACGGCACGCTGCGCGCCAACGGCCGCAACATCACGTTCCCTGACGGCCGCACGCTGTTCATGGGGTCGTCCGGTACTGGCGCACCGAAGGACGGCGCCGACTCTACCGAAGCGCCGCGGTAACTAGCGGGCCTCAGGCTTCAGGTTACGGGCCTCGGCCTAGCCAGCGCCTGAAGCCACGCACTGCACCTCTTATGCGCAACGTCTTCGCTCTCGCCCTGGGCCTGGTCGTCGGTCTGTCCCCCATCGTCATGGGCCAGACCGCGGCCGCGCCGCCCACTCGCTACGTCGCAATCGGCTGCCTCACACGTCAGGGCACCACTGCGGCCCCTCGTTTCGTCCTGACGGATCCAAGAGGCGAGAAACCGACGGTGTATCGGGTGCAGGGCGACGTGGCACAGCTGGCGCCGCACGTTGGGCACACGGTGGAGGTGGCGGGCACGCTCGCCGCGCCGGCCACGCCGGCTGGTCAGTACGTGCTGAGGGCCAGCTCGCTGGCCTGGATCGCCTCGAGCTGCGGCACATCCGCCGTCCGCAGCGGCGTCAGGCCGTAGGCCTCGAGCGGCTTAGGCTGTGGGCTTGAGGCCTGGGAACCCTTGAGGTCGGCATCTACGTCCGCCCCGCTCGACCAACGACCAACCGACTAACGACCGACGACCATCAGCGCGTCGGCTTCTTGCGCAGGTGTCCGTACATCAGCTCTTCGGTGAACGGCACGCACTTGTATTCCATCAACTGCGCGTTCGCTTCGCGTCGCCGGTAGAGCGGCATGGTGATCGTCCACGGCCGGCTGAAGACCTTCGGGTCCTCGATCGTCGCCTCGTACTTCAGCGTGTTGCCATCGATGGGCGTGATGCGTTCCACCACGTGCAACGCGTCGCTGTGGAAGTTGCCGGCCCGGTCGAACCAGGTCTCTTCCATCTGATCGGTGACGTCAATCACCAGCGTGTCGCCCTCCCACCTGCCAACGTTCCAACCCATCCACGCTGGCGCCGGGCTTTCTTCCTTCGTGCCCATGCGGACGATGCGGCTGGCGCTGGCGAACTCATAGGACATGATGACGGTGTTCGCCGACTGCACGATCTGGAAGGGGAACGGCTGGTAGGTGGCGCGCGGAATGCCGGGCATGTAGCACTTCACCTCGGGATCGAGCGCCATCCAGTTGGCGGCGTTCGCCTGCTTCTTCTTCAACGCGTCGGGCAGGTATGGGATGTCGTTCCCCACGACAACTCCTGGCCCGGGCTGCACGGCAAACGCCGCACCGAGCGACACCACCGGGCCGATTTTGGCCTCGTGTGCCTGCAGTTCCCAGTTGGCGGTGTTCATCGCCTGCCAGATACCGGTGAGGTTCGGCTTGCCGTCGGCGGTGCGGGTGATCGCCCCGGTCGGACTCTGTGCCGACAGGGCCACAATCGGCGCCGCAGCGAGCAGGAAGGCGCAGGTGAACCGGCGGAGCGCGGGAAATGTGATCATGCGGGGCGGATTCTAGCGCGAAACAGCTACGTGTGCGTCGCTGCCCTTCCCGGATAGATCCAGCGGGCGAGTGCGCGGGTGACGCGCGGCATCACAATGTAGGTCATCAGCAGCACCTGCACCGTGAGAATCAGCAGGGTCCGGAGCGCCAGGGGCACGAAGCCGAAGTAGAAGCCAAGCGCCTGGCCAACGGTCATGATCATCACGTAGAGCACGACGATGGTGATGCACGCCATGCGGAACCTCGACGGCTTCGCCACCACGGTCCCCTTCGGCGGCGTGAACCAGAACTCGAAGCCGGCCGTCTCGTGCCAGGTCGCATCGGCCTCGACGTAGTTGACGACTTCCGAGAGGTAGCGCTGACGGACCTCAGAGTGCTCGAACGCCTTCAGGTGCGCGACCGAGTCGAAGCGGAAGACGTTGGTGTACTCCCGCACCACCGCATCGGGCGCCGGCGGGTGCACCTCGGTGCCGAGGTAGCCGGTAAAGGCGATGGCTTCGTGGTTGATACGTCGCAGCCATTGCTCGTAGTCGGCATCGTGGCCCGGCCGCACCCGGCGCGTGACGACGACCGTGACCGGCTCCTGCACCGCCTGCGTTCCCGCTCCCTGCTCCATCACCGCACTCCTGCAGCGCTCTCAACATCGCGACGCACATCTCTGAGATTGCCAGGTGCCATTATGGCCGAGGGCGCCAGCACCCGTGTCAGGCCTGTGCTGCACGAGACACGACGCGCCGGTGCAGCAGCAGGTAGACCCCGATTGACGCGAGCAGGCCCGGCGCGACACCGCCGATCGTCTGCAGCCCGTAGAATGCCGCGCCGCCGGCTATCCACGCTGCAAGCCCGGCGGGGCACCACAGGCCGACTCGCGGCGCTGCCCCGTCGGGCCCGTAGTACAGCGACGCCACCGACGTCTCGAAGCGCCCGACAACGAAGTGCGCGATCAGCACGCCGCCGATCGGCACGAACAGCCCGGCGAGCAGCAGCGTGAAGTTCGCCATCTGATCGAGCCACGTCGTCGACAGAATGCTGATCGCTGCGCCGACACCGCCGATCAGCCAGATGGCCGCACGATCCGGCATGGACGGTATCAGGCTCTTCAGAGCAAGTGCCGACATGTAGACGTTCACGAAGTTCGTGGTGAGCGTGGCAAGCACCACGAGCATGCTGCCCCACCAGCCGAGCCTGAGCGCCTCGACCATCACGCCCGGGTCGGGCGATCCGGCAATGGTGGAGGCGACGAGACCAAGCGGGATGAACCAGATCGCGGTGAGGCCTAGCCCGGCGAACATCGCAACGCCCGCCTGGCGCCCCGACCTGGAGTAGCGCGAGTAGTCGCCGAACATCAGCAGCCACGACGTCTGATAGCCGAACACCACGTCGAAGCCGCGCAGTGCGTCAGCCGCCGATGCGCCGGTCGCTGGAATGCCGGGCCACGGCGCCCGCAGGCAGGCCACGGTGAAGATGATGCCGGCAACGCCGAGCAGTGGCACCGCTACCCGATCGGCCAGGCCGACCGCACGCGGGCCACCCATCACGATCAGTGTCGCCACCAGCCCGAGGCCGACCGCCCACCACCCCTGATGCGCCGTGTCGCCCGCCAGCCGGCTGGTGATCGACGCGGCGATGACGTTGTTCAACGCGATCCACACGAAGTTGGTGAGGAACAGGATTCCCGCCACCAGCTGCGCGCCGTTGTAGCCGAGCGCGGCACGCGCCGCCACGATGGAGGGGACGCGCAGCCGCGAGCCGACCGGTGCGAGCAGCGCGACGAGCAGCGCACCGCCGAGTGCACCGGCCGCGATGACCAGCAGCGCCGGCACGATCGCGAGGCCCGGCAGGGACGCCCCGATTTGCAGGGTCGTCGCCACGATGTTCGCGCCGACGAAGATGAGGAAGAGATCGAAGGGTGACTGACGCTGGTCGGAGGCCTGGACAGGTCCGAGTTCGACGGAGTGCATGCGCAGCCTCAGTATGTGCCGATTCCCTCTGACGCGGGCCCCGACGGTATAGTGTGAAACACCCATGCGCGTCGCGATCGTCGGAGGTCCTGGCATCGGCAAGAGCACACTCGTCCGGCAGCTGGGCGACCTCTATCACAACGGCGCCTACGGCGAGGGAGAGCAGGGCGTGTGGCACCCACGCGTCCTGGAGGACATCGCCGGCGGCCGCAACCCGGTGGGTGTCACCGAGTACTTCGCGGCGCTCTACGATGCGAACTACCGCGATGGGCTGGCGAACGACGGTCCGGGCAAGGTGATCTTCTTCGAGGGAGCGCGCATCACGCTCGAGGCGCACATGGCGGAGTATCCGGCCGAGTGCGGCGACGGCCTGCGGCGCGTGCTTGCGATCGGCGACCCCTGGCGGTTCGACCGCGTCATCGTCCTCACGTCGAGCACTGCGACGGTGGAGAAGCACATCAGGCTGCGTAACCGGCCGGAGGAACTGGCCGAGAACATGGTGCGACGCTTCCGCCTGATCGACAGCGAGTTCCGCCGGCTGGCCGCGCACGAACCGAACGCGGTGATCGTCGATCGCGACGGTCTCGAGTTCCACGAACGCAGCGGCCTCGACGCCATCGTCAAGGCGGCGGGCCTGCCGCCGTACCGCGAAGTCCCCTACCGCGACCTTCCCTGTTGAGCGGCCCGCACCCAGTAGACGCCGCGGACGTTCGCGGTCCACTCCGGCAGCATCCACAACAGCACGAACTCCTCGGCGGTGGCGAGCAGCACCAGCACCACCGCGGTGTGCAGCAGGCGCACGTCCAGGCCGCGCAGGAAGAGCACGGCGACGAACAGCCCCATCGCCACGCCGGCGGCACGCGATAGGTAGGTGTGGAAGCTTGAAAGGCGGCCGTAGCGAATGAGCGCCGCGCAGTTCTCGGCCAGCCACGCAGCCGGCACCAGCGCGAAGGCCAGGGCGTGGGCGCGCACGCCATCCGGGTGGAAGACGAGGGTGCCGAGGACGGTGGTGAAGAACAGCAGCGTGTCGGCCAGGGAGTCGAGCTGGGCGCCACGGGCGCTGGTGGCGCGCAGCAGGCGCGCCAGTGCGCCGTCGATCACGTCGCCGAGCAGGCAGGCAATCAGCAGGAGCGCGAAGGTCTGACGTGCACCGTCATACGCCAGCCAAACCAGCAGCGGCACCGCCGCCATGCGCAGCAGCGTGATGGCGTTGGGCAGCCGGCGAAGCACCGCCGCCCTACCTGGCGGTGGCTTCGTTCAGCAGGCGCTCGAAATGCTCGACGACCGCGGCATACGCCGGCTGGGCGGCGACGCGAGCCCTGACGTCGTTCAGCACCCGGCGGGCGTCCTCGTGGGCTCCGAGGTCGAGCAGGCCGGTGAGGTAGAACACCTCGGGGGTCGTGTCGTCAGAGGCGGCGCCGGCGCGCACGCTCTTGTAGTCGGTCTCGAGCGTGTCGATCTTCTCGAGGTTGTCCATCGAGCGCAGCATCACCATTCCGGTCTTGCCGTGCTGCCCGACGGCAGGTGTCTTCTCGAGCTGCCGCAGCACGAGAGCCGGCACCTGCGAAGTGGCCGGCGTCAGGCTCTGGCTTCGCCCCTGGGCGCCGCCGACGACCACGGGCCCTGCGCCGGTCCACACTTCCTGGCGGCCGTTCGCGAGGTAGACCATCTGCACGCGGGCCGAGCCGGCCAGCGTCAGCGTGTCGCCCTCGTTCACCTTCAGGAATGCCACGGCACCCCGGGCGCCGTCGCGGCCGGACACCCGCACATCTCCCGACACCTGCGTCAGCATCGCCACCTGGGCGGACGCCACGCTCGCGAGCGAACACGCGAGCAACACGAACAGTCCGATCTTGCGCAGCATGAGGTTCCCCTTACTTCCGAACGTCGATGATCTCATAAACCTCGACCGGTTCGAGCCGCCCTTTCACGCGAACGGTTTCGTGCAGCCCGGTTTCGATTTCGCCACCGGCCTCGCGGACGACCTGGGCGCTGGCCGCGATCACGCAGTTGAGGTACTTCGTCTCACTCTCGAGCCGTGAGGCGACGTTCACCGTGTCGCCGACGGCCGTATATTCCATGCGAGCCGCCGAGCCGACGTTGCCGACCACGGCATCGCCGGTGTGGATGCCAACACCGACGTGGAACTCGGGGATCTCACGGTCCGGGAATCGTTCCCGCATCCACTCCTGGAACTCGCCGGCGACGCCGCGGATCTTCACGGCCGCGCACAGCGCCCGGTGCGCGTGATCCGGAAACGGATAGGGCACGCCGAATTCGGCCATGACGGCATCACCGATGAACTTGTCGATGCGGCCGCCTTCTTCCTGGATCACCGCCACGACGCGCGCGTAGTAGGCGTTGAGGAACTCCACCGTTTCGCGCGGCGTCAGCTTCTCGCTGATGGTCGTGAACTGGCGGATGTCGGAGAAGAGCACGGTGATGTGCATCGACTGCCCTTCGAGGTCGATTCGCCGATCGGAACTGAGCAGCATGTCCACCACGCTGTCCGACACGTACCCCTTGAACATCGTCTTGACGCGCGCCTTGTCGCGTTCCTCGCTCGTGAGACGTTCGCTGAACGCCAGCAGGTAGGCCGACATCAGCCCGAGCTGCAGCGTTGCGGCCGGCACGAGCCAGAAGCGCTGGAACGCCGCAAAGCAGAGGACGAGCGTCACGCCGAGGCCGACGCCCAGTTCGGCCAGGCCGGTCCACGGCGACCGGCGGCGATACGCGTGGGTGGTGAACGTGATGAACGCGAACAACAGCAGGTAGCGGAGCCAGGCCGGAGCCTCACGGGTGTCGCGGCCCGAGAGCACGGTTTCGACGATGTTCGCCTGGATTTCGACGCCGGCCATCAGCCCGTCACCGCCGGTGACGAGGCGGCCGCTGTACGGCGTGGTGTGGACGTCGTTCATGCCCTGGTAATCGCCGCCGATGATCACCACCTTGCCGCGCAGCCCCTGCACCAACGGATCCTTCAGGGCATCGTCAGCAAGCACGCGCGAGAGCGACACACGCGGCACCGTGTTGGACGGACCGGCGTAGCTGATGATGTGCGGATCGGTCGTGTTCAGGCTGCGGCCACCCACCTGCCAGGCCGCCGCAGCCGGGTTCAGCTTTCCGGCGCGGGCCGCCAGCAACGACGCCAGCGCCAGACGCGGCGCTCCTTCGACGAGGTCGGGCGGAAGGTCCACGGCGGGGGCGATGTCGAACGCGCGAACGCCACCGTCCGAGTCGGTCACCAGATCCGCGAAGCCGACATGGCTCGCGAAGTCGGTGCTCGGCAGCGACAGCAGATAGTCGGTGTGCGCCAGCAGCACGTTATCCGGCTGACCGGTCGTACCGCGGACGATCGCGCCGGCCAGCACCATTTTTCCCTGGTTCAGCTCCTGTCGGAACTTCAGGTCGTAGTCGCGCAACACGTCGGTGCCCGACAGGTTCAGCTTGCTGATCCAGTCTTCCGGGGTGAAACCAAAAAGGAAGTCGAGGCCGATGACAGTGGCACCCGCTTCACGCAGCGTCGCCGCGGCGCGCGCGAACAGCGGCGTCCAGAACACCATCGGCACGTCGCCGTGTTCGGCCAGCGATTGATCGTCCACCACCACGAGCGCCACATGCTCCGGCGTGAAGCGCACGCCGCTCGCGCGGTGCCAGAGATCGGAGTACAGGTGTTCGACAGGGCTCAGGATGCCGGACCAATGGCCGCCTTCGGCCACCAGCATCGATGCCAGGATGACGAAGATCGGGAAACGGGTGCGTTTCAGGCGGATACGCCACGACTCGCGCGGGCGCGCCGGGGGACCGCTGATCGGTGGACGGCTGGACGCGTCGTCGCGTTCGGCGACGGCTGCGGCCGTGGCGTCCACCCCGGAGTTGGGCGTCGGCAACACTAGTTGTCCGCACCGACAAGGGCGACGTCGCCGAGCACCGGCGGCACCACCATCTGCGGGGTCTGGCCGCCGGCCGACTTGTCGCGCAGCTGCTCGACGATTGGCAGCGCGAACTTGAAGGCTTCACGCAGCGATACCAGCAGGTCGCCGTCGGAGTCGGCGGCGGGTGCCAGCGCGTTGATCAAGGCGTAGGTGAACAGCCCGTGCTGTCCCGGCGCATACTCCTGCGACTTCTCCTCGCCCTTGGACGCCACGATCAGCGGGAACAGCGACGATGCCGACCGCTTCATCAGGGAGTGCGAGTCGAAGCTCCCTTCCGCACTGCCGGCGTGGCAGGTGTCCACGATGAGCAGGCGGCGGCCGGCCGCCCCTCGCAGCGCCTCGAAGAACGCCGTCCACGACACCAGCGAGTCGCCGCCCTGGCCACGCTGTGCCGCGATGATGTCGCGCCGCTCGACGTCGCGCGGCACGAAGTAGTAGTTGCCGGCCGGATCGGTGATGCCGTGCGAGGCCAGAAACACCACGACCGTGTCGTTGGCGCCGCCCTGCTGCACGAACTCGAGCGCCGCAAGAATCGACTGGCGCGTCGGCTTGTCGGCACTCTCGTCCGACAGCAGCTTCACGAAGGTCTTCGCGTAGTGCCCGGCGCCGCGGCGCTCGAGCGCGCCGGCCATGCCCTGCGCGTCCTGTGCGGCGAACGCCAGATTCAGGCTGGCTGGGAGGTTTGGAAACGCGTTCACGCCGATGGCGAGCACGTAGAGATTGCCCTCCACCCTGGCCGGCGTCACTTCCGACGGCAGGCCGATCCAGGTTTCGGCCGTACCCATCGACACGCCGTTGAACGCCTCCACCCGGATGTCGTTCGTCTGCGCCGGGAGGTCGATGTCGATCGTGCGGCTGAACCGGTCGGCATCACCGCCCGAGAGCCCGCGGTCGCGGCTCGGGGTGACGGGCACGCCGTTCACGAACACCGCATAGTCCTTCATCGCGAGCGCATTCCGCTCGCCTTCGATCCGCAGCGTGGCGCGCGGCCGCCCCTCGGCGAGTCCGCGCAGCGCCGGAGGCAGGAGCCTGAGACGCGGCGGGGCGATCTGCCGAAGTCGATCGATCGTGAAGGTGGCGTCAGCGATGGTCGCCTCGCGGGTTGCGCCTGGCGACGCGAGCGCCAGCCGGAAGGTGTCGTTCACAACGTCAGGCCGATAGAGGATGCGGTCGAACTGCACCGCGCGGTAGAAGTCGGGCGCGAGGTCCCTGCCGCGGTTGAGATGCCAGCCGACGTAGTTGTCGCCGTTCACCGACGAGGTGTAGTAGCCGTCCGGCGTCCAGGCCATCCAGTCGACGCCGTTGCCGTGCGGGAAGTAGGCGACGATCTCCTTGCCGTCGCGCCACCGGTACCAGCGGATGGTGCCGTCCGAGAGCGCCGCAATTGCCATCTGCCCGTTCTGGCTGATGTTCACGCTCCAGGCCACCGCCGGCAGGTTCTGGCTCCACACTTCCTTCGCGTCCAGGCCGAGCCGGCGCACCGCCCACTCGGTGCCGAGCAGGACGCTGTTCGCGTCGGGCGCGATGGCATACGCGCGCGACATCTCGTAGTCGTCGAGCTCCGGCGCCTGACCGTTGATCGTCGGCGCGTAGCCGTTCTCCCAGCCGGCCACGGTCACGCC
Source organism: uncultured Acidobacteriota bacterium (assembly GCA_963722395.1). Classification (GTDB taxonomy): domain Bacteria; phylum Acidobacteriota; class Vicinamibacteria; order Vicinamibacterales; family CAVVIG01; genus CAVVIG01. The sequence goes on from CAVRLS010000005.1 coordinate 897,019, forward strand.
CGGAGCCGCAAGGCGCGGGGGAAACACCGGCGCTGACGCCGCGGCCGCCGTCACCTGATCACCACTGCCGAGCACCGCGAAGCTGTGACGCACCGAGCCGTCGGCGGCGAGCGGATAGGTGACGATGCCACCGTCGGCCGATACCTGCACGGTGGTGCGAGCAGCGGAGAAGTTCACGATGTCGGGACCGCGGTACGACGCAACGCGGCCGTCAGGCGCGAGGATGCCCAGTCCCGGGTCTTCCGCCGCGAAGGCGATCCGGCCGTCAGGCATCTGCTGGATTTCGGTGATGCGGTTGCGCATCAGCGGGATGCGCTGCACCGCGCCTCGCCCGGAGACCGGCCAGCGGTAGAGCGGGTTCAGGCCACCGCCGCGGTAATCGCCACCGGCATAGAGGTACGCCCCGTCCGACGACCAGACGACGGTCGAGAGGTTCACCTGGCCAGTCAGCGGCTGCGCATCGGTCTGGAACAGCCAGGAGAGGTCGCGGCCGGAGGCGACCGACACCACCGGCATGTCGAGATGCCCGACCGCCAGCAGTTCACCGTCGGGCGAGAAGCGTACCGACAGTGGGCTCTTGCCGCCGGCAATCACCTTCCGGCCGATCAGGCGGTAGTCGGGAGGGGCGTACAGACGAACCATCCCGTCCAGCGCGACGGCGACGATGCGACCCTGCGGGCTCACATCGAGGTCGAGCAACTTGTCGTTGTACTGGGGATCATTCGCGACGACGGCCCCGGTCGCGGCGTCGAGCACGCGGAAGCCACCACGGCTCTGGAGGCCAACCGCGAGGTAGCGGCCGTCGGGCGTCCACACCAGCGCGCCGATGGTCTCGTTCATGCCGCCGAAGCGGCGAATGAGGTCGCCCGTGACGACATCGAACAGGTAAATGGAGCCTTGCTGATCCCAGTCCCAGCCGGTCCAGCCGCCCGCGGCGACGGTCCTGCCGTCCGGCGACACCGCCAGCGCGAACAACTGCCCTTCGTGTCCCGCGTCGATCGGCACCCGCAGCACGCTGAGCAGTCTCGCGTCAGGCATCTGCCAGACGCGGATGGTCTTGTCGTCTGATGCGGTGATCAGGCGATTCCGCGGGACGTCCGCAACCACCCGACGGATGAGGGTGGTGTGCATACCGGTTTCCACCCGCAGAATGGGGGCCGTCGTCTGCGCCGACGCCACCGGTGGCAGGCCGGCGACGAGAAGGAGAGCAGACAGGGCAGTGAACCGCCGGATGTGACGAGGTCTCACCGCATTCCTATCGGTCGATGAAGTGCCGGACTTGCGGCGAGTGGACATATCGCCTTCCTTCTGCATGGAACAGACGCCGCATCGGGACGGATGGACGCGGCGGCCTGCCACGCGGCGCAGCGTTGGCCGCTGCGCCGGACATGCAGTTACTGCTGGTACGTGCCGCCGATCGGGGCAGGCAGAGTTGCAGGGGCGTCGCTTGAGCCTGTCGGAGCGGTCGGAGTCGTGGTGCCGGCCGGCGCGGTGGCAGCAGCCGTCTGGCTGTCAGCCGACGGTCCGCAGGCCGTCTTCTGCTGGCTGCCAGCGTCGGCCGTCCCGGTTGGTGCGACAGCGGCGAGGCCATTATCACCCGCCGCCTCCTCGCCGCAGGAGGCACCAGCCGTGCGAAGCGCCGCCGCGGTGTCGGCCGTTCCGGGATCGGACGATCCGCTGGCGGCACCGGTGGCTGCACCAGTGGGCGTGGCTGGCCGGCCGGTGAGAACGTTGGTTCCGCCTGGTGCACCGGCGCCACCGGCAAGTCCGGCCAGGCCGAAGCCGCCGGTAGCGGCGCCCGGCTGCGCGACGCCGCCAACCAGCTGATCTGCCGAAGACACCGCAATCTCTGCAAAGGCCGGGAGTCCAGCGGCCGCGTTGGAGGCCGCGCCGGGGGCGCCGGGCAGCGGCGACTTCGGTCCAGGCGGCGCAACCGGCGACACGATACCGGGATAGTCCATCTGTTCCTGCGTGCCGATCGGCACGTCCTGATTCAGCGCCGGTGCCACCCCGGAAACGATCGTCACGCTTCCGTTCACCGAGGTGATTGCCTTGGCGGCCGTGAGGCTCGTACCGGCGATAATCGCGACATTCCCCTGGGCGCGCGCGCCCTGCATCGTGATCGACCCGCCGGCCGTCATCGTCAGTGACGCCACGCCAAGGTCGCCTGGGTTGAAATCGGGCAACGGCGTGCTGTTGTTGATGTGCGGGCCGATGTCGTTGCTCAGGGTGATGTTCCCGGTCGTGGCGGTGAACGTCACGGCCGTCAGCGTCTCCAGCAGAAACAGCGTGAGGTTCCGGTTGGCCGTGAAGGTGAGGTCACCATTCGTCAAGTGGATCTCCGACAGGGGTCCGGCCACGATGTCACGTCCAGCGGTCATCGTCAGCGGTCCGCTAGCGGAGCTGCCGGGCGCAGCGTCAACCCACAGCGTCTTGTTCAGCAGCACATCGCGGGCGGCCGTGCCAGTGAACGTGTTGTGGACGATGGCGCCGTTGTTGATGTCGATGTCGCCGCTGCGCGCGATGAAGTCAGCGGTTCCCGCGGTGAAGTACGGCATCACGATCGAGCCGCCGGCGTTCAGGCCGACATCGTTTCCGATTGACGCGTTGTACGACGAACTGACAACGGTGATGTTGCAGGTGGGGCAGTCGAGCGTGCCCGGCGTGCCGGTCGTGACACGAAGCTTGCCCGGCGCCGAGACCATCAGGTTGATCGAGCCGCTCGATGACGTGGCGTTGATCTCGGTGGCGTAGCCGGTGGAGAACGAGACGATGCCGCCGTCCGCATTCAGGTTGACGAGGGCGGGCCGGCCGGATTCGGAATCTGCGTCGCCGATGCTGCCGTTCAGCAGCTGCCCGCGCGCATCGATGGTCAGGGTCTGCTTGGTGGCGATGCCGCGCGAATCGGTGATGGCCACGTCGCCGCCAGAGTTCAGGGTGAGGTTGGCGTTGCCGGCATTCACCGAGGACGTGAGGGTGTAGTCGTAGTCGTTGATCGGGTTGATGAGGATCCCGCCGGTTCCGGCATTCAGGGTGATGGCTTTGTCGTTCGTCCTGATTTCACGGTTCACCACCAGCGCGTCGTGGGCGGTGATGGTGACAACGCCGGTTTCGTCATCGATTGGCGCCGCGGTCGTCACGTCGCCGCCGGTCGACGTGATGGTCAGGGAGCCGGTGGTCTTGACCGGGGAAGCGAGTGTGAAATCGCTGCCGCTGGTCAGGCTGACGTTGCCGTTTCCGGTGGAAATGATCGCCTGCATCGGCGTCGTGATCTGATCGATGTTGGACAGTACGAAGAACACCGGCTCGACCACCTCCGTCCCTACCGGCAGCGTGATGGAACCGGCCGTTGCCTCCAGTGTCACGGCGCCGTCCTCGGAGACGATCCCCTGGTTCACCGCGATGTCATCCGCGGCCGTCATCGTCACCGTGCCGCCTGCGACGACGCTGTCGCTGCCGTCGACCAGCGCGTCGACGTTGATGTCGTCGCCCGCCGTGACCACGAGGTCGGCACCCGACTTGATGTTGGTGATCGCGTGGGCGATGTTCACGTCCTGGCCGGCGCTGATGGTGACGTCACCGACGGTGTCCTCGATGGCGCGTGCCACGTTGATGTCGCCGGTCGTCGACGTCAGGCTCAGCGCGCCGGTCGTCGTGGTGATGCCGTTGCTCATGGTCTCGCCCGAGGTCACCGAGATAGTGCCGGTGCCGGCGAAGAGCCCCTTGCCTGACGCCCAGTGCACGGCGCCTTCTGTGGCAGTGACCGACAGCGCCGCATCGACGGTAATGACATCGTCGTTCAGGTTGACGTCGTTGCCGGCGACAAGGGTGGTGGTGCTGCTGGCCTGGGTCGGCGGATCGTCGTTGCGGCCATCGATCGTGGCGTTGACGTTGATGTCGTTGCCGGCGGTGACGTCGAGGGCCGCATCAGTGCGGGAGTTGGCAATACCCTGGTTCACGTTGACGTCGTTCGCCGCGTCAATCGTGACCGCGCCGGTGCTGCCGGCGATGTCGGTGTCGATGTCGACATCGCCGCCGGTCGAGGTCAGCGTCAGCGTACCGGTCGTGACCGTGGCGCCGGTCGACAGCGTCTGGCCGGCGGTCACCGTGATGTTGCCGGTACCGGCGAAGAGCCCTTCACCCGCAGCGCTGGTCACGGTGCCAGTGGTGGCGCTGACGCTGACGGCCGCGTTCTCGGCCACGACGCTCTGATTGAGGTTGACGTTCTGTCCGGCCGTCATTGTGACCCTGCTGCTCGGCGTACCTGCCGCCGTGCGGCCAACGGCTGCATTCACTGTGATGTCGGTGCCGGCGCTCACGGTGAGAGGCGACGACACGCCAGGGTTGGTGACGGCGTTGTTGATGGTCACCGCGCCCGCAGCGCTGATGGCCATGGCGCCACCGGTGCCGGCCATCTGGCCGCCGACGATGACGTCGCCGCCGCGCGACGTGACGTTGATGGCGCCGCCGCTCAGCGTGGTCGTGGTGATGCTGCCGAGCGCGTCGACCCCGATGGCGCCGCTGCCAGAGTAGAGCCCGGTACCGCTGGCGAACGCCGTCGTGCCGTTGGTGGCCGTCAGGCGGATGGCGGCGTCATGCGTAGCGATGACCGCATTGACGTTCACGTTCTGGTTGGCGGTCAGGTTCACCGCGCCGCCGGCGGCGCCGACGGTGCCGTCGATCTGCGCATTGACGTTCACGTCGCGGCCGGCGTTGGCGTTGAATGATGCGCCAGTGCGTGTATTCAGCACCGCGGCATTGATCGCCACATCGCGACCGGCGGCGAGGTCGACCCGTCCGGTGCTGCCGTCGATGACCCCGTCGACGATGACCGAGCCGTTGCGTGAGGTGGCGCTCAGCGAGCCGCCGCTGATGCCGCGCGTCGTCACGTCGCCGCTGGCGTCGATGGTGATCGCCTGGTTCCCGGAGACCAGCGCCGTGCCGGCTGCCATGGTCGCCTTGCCGTTGGTAGCGGTCACCCCGATCGTGGCATTGTTGGTGACGACCGAGTCGTTCAGGTCGACGTCGCGGGAGGCCTTCAGCGTAACCGCACCGCCGGTGGCGCCGCCGCGGCCATCGACGATTGCGTTCACGTTGACGTCGCGACCCGCGGTCGCCGCGAACGCGTTCCCCGTGCGGGTGTTCAGCACCGCCTGGTTCAGGTTGACGTCACCCGCCGCTGTCAGGTCGACTCGGCCGGTGCTGCCGTCGATGACGCCGTTGATGTTTACCGCGCCGGCCGTGGAGGTGGCACGCAGCGACCCGCCGCTCACCACGCCGGTCGTCAGGTCGCCGCCTGCGCGCATGGCAATGTCGCCGGTCCCGGCAAAGGTGCCCTTGCCGGCGGCCACGGTCAGCGTGCCGGTGGACGCGGTCAGATCGATGCCGCCGTTGTTGGTCGCCACGTAATCGTTCACGTTGAGGCTGCGGCCCGCCGTCAGCGCCACCGCGCCGCCCGCCACCCCGCTGCGGCCGTCGATCACCGCATTGACGTTCACGTCGCGCCCGGCCGTCACCCCCAGCGCACTGCCGGTCTGGCCGTTCAGCACGGCCTGGTTCAGGTTCACGTCGCTCGCCGCCGCGATCGTGGTGGCGCCGGTCGCCGAGTCGATCACGCCGTTGATATTCGCGCTCCCTGCGGTCGAGGTGATCGCGAGCGTGCCGGCGTTGATCGGGCCGGTGGCAAGGTCGTTCCGGGCCGTCAGTGCCATCGCGCCGGTGCCCGACACCAGCGGCGTACCGCCCGCCACGGTCAGAGCGCCGTTGGTCGCGGTGAGCGCTACCACCCCGTTGTTGGTGACCACCGCCTGGTTCACGTTCAGGTCGCGCGCGGCCGTCATGGTGACCGCACCGCCCGCCACGCCGCCGCGGCCGTCCACCTGCGCGTTGACGTTCACGTCCTGGCCGGCGTCGACGCTGAGCCCGCTGCCGTTCACCAGGTTGACGATCGCCTGGTTGAGGTCGACGTTCCCCGCCGCCCTGATGCTGACCGGACCCGTGTGGTCATCGATGACGGAGTTCACGGCTACCGAGCCGGCGACCGAGCGAATCGACAGCGACCCACTCGTCAGCATCGGGCCGGTGCTCAGGTTGCCGTTGGCGTTCACCGTGATCGGCGCGTCGCCGGCAAATACCGCCTTGCCGTCGGCAATGTTCACCGTGCCGGCCGCCGCGGTCATGGTGATTGCGCCGTTGTTGGTGACGATGAAGTCGTTGACGTTGATGTTGTTGCCGGCCGTCATGTTCAGCCCGCCGCCTTGTTCGCGGTCGCCGCCGAAGATCGCCGCGTTGACGTCGATGTCGACGTCTGCCTGCAGGGTGGCTGTCGTGCCGGTGCGCAGCACGCGCGTGATGGTGCTGGCTTCGGCCGCGCCGATGGTCATGTAGGCGGGGTCGAGCAGCAGCGAGCCGGCCGCCCCGTTCGCTGCAGACGCATCCGCCTGACCGAGGAACTCGAGCGTCCCCTTGCCCGACACCTCCAGTCGGCCGCCGTCACCGCTGGTCGCGCCGCCACGCGCCTCCACCGCGCCGCCGAACGTCGTGTGGCCATCCGACCAGACCACCACTTCGCCGCCGTTGCCGCTGTCGATGGCGCTCGCATCCAGCGTCGCGCCGGCCGCGACACTGGTGTTTGCTGCGCGGTAGGTCTCGCCCTGTCCCTGATAGGCACCACCGACCTGGATGCTGCCGCCGCCGCTCGCACCGCTAGCCTTCAGCGACGCCGTCGAGCCGAGGCGCACGTCCTGACCGAGCACCTGGATAGCGCCGCCCGTATCGCCCTGCGCCGAGAGCCGGCCATCGACGTTCACCGTGCCGCCCTCACCCAGCAGCACGATCCTGCCGTTCTGTTCCACCGCCGCGTCCGCCTTGATCGTGCCCGACATGTTGATCAGGTTGTCGAGCACCGCCTTCGCGCCGCGCGCCGTCAGCAGCACCGTCTGCCCGCCGGCGGTGTCGATGTGTCCGCTGTTGTCCACCAGGCTGGTGACCGGACGACCGTCGAGGCCAACGAGCTGGCCCGCGTGCCCTTCGCTCAGCGCCAGGCTGATGAGCGCATCGCCATACAGATCCACCGTGAACGTGTCGGCCGAGCCCAGCACCACCGTGCCGAGCCGCGCGGCCAGCAGGCCGTCGTTCCGGACATGCGGCGCGACCAGCGCCACGAGCCCGCCATCGCGCGCCGTAATGGTGCCCGCGTTGAGGATGCCCGCACCGACTTTTCCCGGATGGTCGAACACCAGCCGTCCCGCCAGGAAGTTCGCGTCGCTGATGTTCGACGTCGTCGCGATCAGGCTGCCAACGTTCACCTGCGCGCCACCGCCGAACACAATCCCGTTCGGGTTGATCAGCAGCACCTGCCCGTTCGCGTCGAGCTGGCCGAGCAGCACCGACACCTGCCCGCCCGTCACCCGGTTCAGCGTCGCCGACTGCGACGACGGCTGCGCGAACACCACGCGGCCGTCCGCGCCGATACTGAACTGCCGCCAGTCGAGGATCGCCCGCGCGCTGCGCTGGTCGATCCGCGTCACGGTCGTCCCTTCACCTGTGATCGTCGCATCGCCGCTGCGCACGCTGCCGCCCACCGGCCCCTGTGCCTGCAGGCCTGCGCTGCCCATGCCGATTGACAGCACGACGGCGATGGCGGCCCGCAGCCCCTGCCGGGTGTGCCGGAAGTGGTGAATCAACCTGACGGTTTTCTGCTTCTTCACAGTGAGTACCCTTGCTACTGGATGGACAGGCCGGCGAAGACCCGAGGGTCGCGGCTGTTTTCCTGGCCGACGAGGCGATCGATCGGTTTGGCGAATTCGATGAAGCCTGACATCTGCGCGCCGATGTTCAGGCGCAGCCCGGCTCCAGCCGACGCCGCCGACTCCGAGGTGTCGAGGCCAGGGAACGTGGTGCGTTGCCAGGCATGACCGGCATCCCCGAACACATACGGCATCAGCGCCATCGGCCGGCGCCCTCCGAAGGTATGCGTGTAGCGAAGGTCGACCTTCACTGCCGCGCCGTGGTCGTTCAGCACTTCCGACGGGTCGTAGCCACGGCCGAACTGCTCACCGCCGAAGGCAAACAGCTCCGGCGCCAGCAGGTCGGTGAACGCGTACTGCCCGTTCGCCGCCACCACGACGGACCAGTGCGCCGGCAGCGCCTGGACGCGCGCGGCATAGAGCGTCGCCTTCTGGAAATCGGTGCGACCGCCCGGTCTCGACAGATACTCGCTGCCGTTGTCGGAGGCGCCGAGCCCCTTGATCCCCTGGCTGTACTCGAGATCGACGATGGTGATGCCGCCGATGCTGTCGCCGGCATCGAAGGTCAGGCCGACGCGGGCCGAGCGCAGGCGATCGGTGGTGTCCTCGATGCCGAAGATGGTGCTGCGGCTGTCGAAGCCGCCGATCGATCCGCGAACGTACAGATTGCGAGCGCGACTTCGCAGCAGCGGCTGCGTGTAGGTAAGCGTGACTGTCTGCGACTTCGTTGTCAGCTCAAGTGGAATGAACGCCAGTTCCTGCGGCTTCGAATAGACGTAGCTGCCGGACACGGTCACCTTGCCGCCGTGCGTTCCAAGGAACTGATCGTGCGAGAGCGCGGTGAACGACAGTTCAGGGGTGCCGGTCGTCACCTCCCGGATCTCGGTGAGCGAAGCGCCGCCGAACAGGTTGTGCAGGTCGGCATCGCCAAACAGGCGCTGCCGCCCCTGGGCCCGGCTGCCGCGCGTGTCCGAACTGGCGCCAACGCTGTACTGCCGTTGCGTCAACTGGAGCACCAGTTGCGCCGCCCCGGGCTGCGACCCTGGCGCGAGCACGGCCCTGGCCTGAACACCGGGCAGGTCGTTGAGCAGCAGCACGTTGCGTTCGAGCGCGCCGGCAGTAAGAGGCTTCTGCCCCTTGATATGGTCACCGTAGGACTGGGCGCGGGCCCGCAGCGCGGCGGTGCCCCCTTCAACCCGCACCTCGTCGATGTAACCCTCGATGGCCTGCAGGCGAACCTCGCCGCCCTCGACCGACTGCGCGGGCACGATGACCTGCGACAGAATGTAGCCGTCGTTGCGATAGCGCGCCGTCAGCGTGTCGACGATGCGGTAGACGTCGGCCAGCGTCACCTCGCGGTTGACCGAGCCGGCGTAGAGTTTCTCGAGGGTGCCTTGCGGGTAGACCGTGACGCCTTCGACGGTGAGCCGGGCGAGGACAAAACGGATACCCTCCGCATTCGGAGGGGCTTGTTGGCCGGGGGCCGGGATGTTGATGGACCCCGGTTTGGCGCTCGGCTCCGGCGGCCGCTCGAACTGCCGCTCCACCTGACCCGGCTGCGCCGTTCCCGGCCGCACCTGAGCCCTCGCATCGGTCAGCGTCAGGCACACGCCCAGCGCCGATCCGACACAGATCACGAGACACCTACGCATCACCGGCGTCACCCTGTTCGGTTGCTATAGAGACGGTTCTGCGGAAATGCCGCAACCGACTTGCATGCTGAATGCGCGCAAGTATATGTCGTTTGACCGGAACGCCGGTGCGATCGAGACCGCACAGGCGCCACCGGCTGCCCTGGAGGGACGAGGCAAGTGGCGGAGAGGAAGGGATTCGAACCCCTGGAAGCCTTCCGGCTTCAACGGTTTTCAAGACCGCCGCCTTAAACCGCTCGGCCACCTCTCCGGACTAACAAATTGTATCCGCGCGACTCTTCTTCCTAGCATTTCTTCTGCACGAGCGCGCAGAGAAGCGTCTGCAGACCATCTTCGAAAACATCCAGCGCCGACACCCCTCCTTCTCGCCATCGATGTTGCGGCCTACCTGCTAGTCAAGCAATGCAATCCTCTCATCGAGCCGCCGATCTGGGCGCCCCGTCAGTTCTGATCCTACGAGGCGACCACGCCGGATTGGCAGGTTTTTCCGCTCTACATGGCGCTCGTCGCCGCTCGACGTCAGCGTCAATACCGTGACCGGAGTCACTACGACCGGCCTACGTCTGTGTCGTCGGGGGCTCTGTGTCGGTCGCTTGTTCGGCAGAGGACTTTTCCGGGAACTTGAACCCCAGATAGGTGCCGGAGCTGATACCCATCAGGATGAGCAGGCTCCCGTCGAAGCTGGGCATCGAGATAACCGTCGCCACAGACCGCACGAACACCCAGCCGAGAAACAGGGTCCAGACTACGGCCTGCAGCCGATGGATGCTCATGCCGGTGCCGTCATTGGTGATGTCTGCGAGGAAGTGCCCCAATCGGCGGCGCTTGCCGGACCGATTCTTGGCTCCACGTGTGCCAGTGCTCTTGCTCGACTCGATCGCGACCGAGCCGAGGCCGGTCAGCACACTGATTCCGAGAAGGGACAGAATGGCGTCGGGGATCGGTTCGAGGGTCCAGGTGATGAACCACAGGCTGCACGTTGCGGCAAACACCAGCAGTGCCCAGAACGTCATCTGCGCTCGACCGAGGCTGAAGTAGCCATGATCGTCGAGAAGGGCACCGGACTTCATCGCAAGCAGGATGAAGGCGCCAAAGACGAAAGCAAGCCCTGCCACCAGCGTCCCGTTGATCGTGGAGTTGGAGGCCACGCCGAACGTGCTCGGTCTGGGGGCCAGCGCAACGACAGCGCCACCGGCCACGCGTAAGCCGGCCTTCACGTTGAATCCCGCTTCCTCGTGACTGCCGAGGAACTGGTCCCAGGCCGAACGCTTGACGTCATCGCTCGGATCCCGAGACAGCGTGAAGACGAGCAACACGTCCGTTGAGTTTTCCACGGCTTGCCGCTGGACCGGCAGTCCCTCCATCGGTATGCGATTCAGGTAGAGCGTGACGCTCTCGTTCACGGGCTGTTTCCTCAAGGCATCCATCAGGTCGGTGACGCATGCACCGGTCAGCCGCACCGCAAACAGGCTCCCGAGCCGGTAGTTGGAATCCGGGGCGAGGTCAGGCTGCTCAGCGTTCACGAGCGTGAGCTCGGCTGATGTGCAGTTCTGGGCGAACGCGAACGACGGGCACGCGAGCAACGTCAGCCAAAGCAACACGACACGCGTTGTCGTGCGCGAGGCAGCGTGCACTGCGACACGCGGATGCTGGAGAGGGCAGGTCATGGTAGGTGCGAAGTCTAGTGGACCGTCGTACCCTCGAACGATGTTTTTATTGAAGCGATTCGCGCAAATGGCGTCGAGCTGTCGCGCGCCGGGGGGCTCTACATTTTGACTTCCATGGGAAACACGCTGACGCCAACGTGCAGGTGGTGCTCCTGTCCGCCCAGCACCACACCGCGCAGCGGGCTGACGTCGCTGTAGTCTCGCCCCCATGCCAGCGTAATGTGCCGCACCGAGGGCACCACGCCGTTCGTCGGATCCAGGTCGACCCACCCCAGCACCGGACACCACACCGACAGCCACGCGTGCGACGCGTCGGCGCCGATGAGCCGGGGCTGGCCGGCTGGCGGGTCGGTGAGCAGGTAGCCGCTGACGTAGCGCGCCGGCAGGCCGAGCGCACGCAGCGCCGCAATCTGCAAATGCGCGAAGTCCTGGCACACACCCCGCTTCTCCTCGAGCACCTCCGTCACGGGCGTCGCCACCGACGTAGCCGACGGATCGAAGACGAACGCCTCGTGGATGTGCTGCATCAGCTCGATGGCGGCGGCCACGAACGGACGGCCGGCCGTGAACGCCGTGCGCGCGAATGCCTCCACCTCCGGTCCGACTGCGGCGTGAGGCGAGGCGAAGCTGAATTCAGCTGCAGCCTGGAACGGCGCTCCTGCCCGGTAGAGGAGTTGGTCGCGCACCGCTCCCACGCCGGACTCCTGTCCGGTACCGACCGGCTCCGACCGCTTGTCGATATCGACCTCGCTGCGGCTCATGACGCGCAGCTCGGTATGCGGCGAGAGGACGGCGAACTGACTCAACGTGTTGCCGAAGTAGTCGGTACGGTCGCGCACCGCCGACGGTAACGGCGTGATGTCGAGGGTGTGCCACAGCAGGCGCTGGCGAGTGGTGCTGCGCGGTTTCAGGCAGGCAACGTGCTGCGAGGTGGACGCCATGCCGTCGTGCGCGTAGCGGGTGTCGTGCTCGACGCGGTAGCGCACGCTCATACCGCCACCGTGGCGCGCGGCACATCGTCCACGTGGCTGAAGTAGCGGAGCGTGAGCGTGTCCGACAGGCGGTCGGCCACGTGGTCGACGTTCTCGAGAAACGGCGCCAGCGTGCGCGCACGCCCGACGATGTCGCTTCCAGTGTCGATGCTGCGGCAGTTGGTGACGATGCGGTCGAGCTCCGCCACGAGATCGCCGAGGGGTGCGTCGGGCAGCAGCCGCACGTGCTTGGCGAGCTTCGACGTCTGGAAGTGCGCCGACCGCGGATTGCGGTCGTCGAACAGGATCAGGTCGATCACCGAGTGCCACTCCGGCCGCTGCACGTAGCGGACGCGGTAGGTGAGCACACTGTCCGACAGTTCGAGCAGCCACTCGAGCAGCGCCGCGTCCGGCCACGCCGGTGGACGGCGCGGCGTCGAGCACCGTGGTGGCAATGAACTGCACCCGTTCGAGATGCCGGCCCAGGCTGAGGAAGCGCCAGCCCTGGTCGCGGGTCATGTGCGCCATCTCGAGGCCGCCCACCGCCACCAGCGACAGCAGCGCATCGTCGATCACCTCGAGCGCCTGATCGAGGTGGCCGCCGGCGGGCCAGGTGGTAAACAGCTGCATCAGCCGGTTCAGGACGCGCCAGTTGTCGGTCGACAGACGGTCGCGCACGGCGCCGGCGACGCGGACGGTCTGCTCGACGTTGAAACCGAGACCATGGTGATCGACGCGATCGAAGATCCCCTCGAGCAGCGCACGGGCCAGCCTGGCGTCGGACGGATCGTCGACCGCGGCTTCGGCCTCTTTCGGTCGCAACAGGCCGTGCCGCTCGGAGATGCGCACGAATGCCGGACGCAGCGTGTCCGAGAGCGAGTGGCCGTCGGCCAGCCGGCTCAGCATGGACCGCAGCAATCGGGCGCAGTTCTCGCTCCGCTCCGCGTAGCGTCCCAGCCAGAACAGGTTCTCCGCCGCGCGGCTCGACGTGACACGTTCGCCAAGCGACTCGCGCGTGCGGGCACGGCCGACAATCGACGGCGTGCGGGCGGGTGCAGCACCGGCCACCACCCACGTGTCCTTGCTGCTGCCGCCGCGGCCGCTCGACACGATGCCGGGGTCGTTGCCGGCGATGCGCGACAGCCCGCCGGGCAGCACACGGTAATCGCCCTGACCGTCGGTGATGAGGAAGACGCGCAGCATGAGTGCCCGGCTCTCGATCCGGTCGTTGTGCCAGACCGGCGCGTACGAGAGCGGCAGGAACTCCTCGACCACGTAGTCGTCCGGCGAGTTGCCGAGCCGCTGCTCCCACGCCCGCCGGGCCGACGACGTCGAGCTCCGACGTGAACACCGGCTGCATGGCGGCACGCGCGAAGGCCGGCTTGATGACACCGACATCGAGCCGGCGCCGCGCGTCGGCCAGCGCCGCCGCCTCGCCGCACCACCAGGTGGCCAGCGCCGGCGTCTCGAGCGGTTCGCCGAGCAGCCGCTGGCAGATCTTCGGGAGGAAGCCCAGCAGAGCGGGCGACTCGAGCACGCCCAGTCCGAACGCGTTGGCCACGAGCACGTTGCCGGCGCGCCACGCCTGCACCAGGCCGGGAACGCCGAGCGTCGAGTCGGAGCGCAGTTCCACCGGGTCGCAGTAGTCGTCGTCGAGGCGGCGCAGGATGGCGTGAACGGGGCGAAGACCCGACACCGTCTTCAGGAACACGCGGTCGTGGCGAACGGTGAGGTCGCTGCCCTCGACGAGCGGGAACCCGAGCTGGCGAGCCAGGTAGGCGTGCTCGAAGTAGGTCTCGGCGTACGGACCGGGCGTCAGCAGCACGATGTAGGGGACGCCGCCGCCGGCGGGGGCCGGGCGGTGAGCGTTTCACGCAGGCGATGGAAGAACGGCGAGAGCTGCTCGATGCCGAGCGCACGGTAGGCATCGGGGAACACGCGCGACACGATGGCGCGGTTCTCGAGCGCGTAGCCCAGTCCGGACGGGGCCTGCGTGCGCGTCCCGATGACCCGCCACCGCCCGTCGGCACCGCGCCCGATGTCGAACGCGACCATGTGCAGGAACGTCCTGCCGTGCGGCCGGACGCCGTGGCAGGCGCGCAGGAAGCCGGTCTGCTTGTAGACGAGCGCCGGCGGAATCAGCCCCTCGTGAATCAGCGCCTGCGCGCCGTAGAGGTCGGCGGCGACTGCATCGAGCAGGCGGGCGCGCTGCCGCAGGCCCGCGTTCGAGCGGTCCCCACTCGGCGGCCGGGATGATCTCTGGCAGCACATCGAGCGACCAGGGGCGCGAGGCGCCGTGCTCGGTCGCATAGACGTTGTAGGTGACACCGTTCTCGGCAATCTGACGCGACACGCGCTGCTGCGCCTGCGCGCCAGTGGCGGTGGTGAGGTCCGGCTCGGCAGCGGCAAACGTCGCCCACTCGGCGGAGCGTGCCGTCCGCCGCCCGCAGTTCGTCGAAATGCCGGCTCGGTACGGCGTACGACCCCAGCAGTGGCGAGAGCGTGTCGTCGGCGTGCAGCGCCGCGCCCTTCGGCGTCGGGTCGGTCATCTTCGGTCGGCTTCTCGCGGGCGTCGTCAGTCGACGCGGAGGTCCAGCGTATACGGAAACTCCCGGCTGCGCACGGGTTTCGCGACGCGCACCCGTCCCGGCGTGTGCGCCAGCCGGCTGAACCGCGCCAGGCGCCGGCTCTCGGCCTCGAAGCTGTTCACCGGGAACGTCTCCGGATTGCGCCCGCCCGGATGCAGGACATGATACTGGCACCCGGCCACCGAACGCTCCATCCAGGTGTCGACGAGGTCGAAGGTCAGCGGCGCATGCACCGGAATGGTCGGGTGCAGCGCCGACGGCGGCTGCCACGCGCGGTAGCGCACACCCCCCACGAACTCGCCGTTGCGGCCGGTCGGCTGCAGCGGCACCGGCCGGCCGTTGCAGGTGACCACGTAGCGGTCCGGAGTGAGTCCGGTGACGTGCACCTGCAGACGCTCGAGCGACGCGTCGACGTAGCGCACCGTGCCGCCAACCGACCCTTCTTCGCCCAGCACGTGCCACGGCTCGAGCGCCTGACGCAGCGTCAGATGGATCGCCTGCGCCGACAGCTCGCCGGCCACCGGGAAGCGGAACGCGAAGTGCGGCGCGAACCAGTCGGCTTCGAACGGGTAGCCGGCCTCGCGCAGTTCCTCGATCACGTCCTCGACGTCCAGCCAGACGAAGTACGGAAGCATGAAGCGATCGTGCAGTTCGGTGCCCCAGCGTGTGAGCGGCGCCGTGTACGGCTGGCGCCAGAAGCGAGCGATGAGCGACCGCAGCAGCAGTTGCTGCGTCAGGCTCATCTTCGAGTCTGGCGGCATTTCGAACGCACGCATCTCGAGCAGCCCCTTCCGGCCCGACGGTCCGTCAGGCGAATAGAGCTTGTCGATGCAGAACTCGGCGCGGTGCGTGTTGCCGGTGACGTCGACCAGCAGGTGGCGCAGCGCACGGTCGATGAGCCATGGCGGCGCCGGCGGTGCCCGGCTCCGGGCAAGCGCGAGAACGCGAGCTCGATTTCGTAGACGCTGTCGTGCCGCGCCTCGTCGATGCGCGGCGCCTGGCTGGTCGGGCCGATGAAGAGCCCGGAGAACAGGTACGACAGCGACGGGTGGTTGTGCCAGTAGCTGACCAGGCTGCGCAGCAGGTCGGGCCGGCGCAGGAACGGACTGTCGGCCGGCGTCGCGCCGCCCAGCACGAAATGATTGCCGCCGCCGGTGCCGGTGTGGCGGCCATCGAGCTGGAACGTCTCGCTCGAGAGGCCGGACTGACGCGCTTCCTCGTAGAGCGTGGTGGCCTGATCGACGAGCTGCGCCCAGCCGTTCGCGGGCTGGATGTTCACCTCGATCACACCAGGGTCCGGCGTGATCAGGAAGTGCGTCAGCCGCGAATCGGAGGGCGGCGGATACCCTTCCATCAGCACGGGCATGCGCAGTCGGGCGGCCGTGCGTTCGACGGCCGATCACGAGGTCGAGATAGCCCTCGAGTGTGTCGACCGGCGGCATGAACACGTAGAGCACTCCGCCGCGCGACTCGACACACAGCGCATGGCGCACGATGTCGAGCGCCGATCCGCCGCGTGCCGCCTTCAGCGCCGCGAGGTCGCTGGCCGCGGTGCCATTCGCACCCGGGGCGTCGGCCGGGAGCGCCGCCCGCGGCGCGGTGCGCTGCGGGTCTGGCGAGCCGGACGCGAATCGCGCGGGCGAACCCGGAGCTAACCGGGACGGAGCGGGCAACGGCGGGCGCGGAGCAAACGGATCGCGCTCGTACACCTGCTGCCGGTCGTCTTCCGTCGACCACGGCAGACGAATCGAGCGGCAGACGATAGCCCATCGGCGAATCGCCCGGCATCAGGTACATCCGTTCGCTGCGGAGGAACCACGGGCCGGTTGTCCAGTCGTCGCCGGTGTGACGCAGCGGCAGGGCGTAGCCGACCACCGCGTCGAGTCCCTGCGTGAAGACTCGGTGCAGCCGCGCGCGCTCGAGCTCGTCATCGAGCTTCGCATCGAACGGATCGACGTTCGCCGGCAGACGGCGCTCGCGCCACAGGTAATACCAGACGTCCTCATGTCCGGACTGGACGTGCGCGTCGGTGATGCCCAGTTCGTCGGTCAGGGCACGGATGAAGCGTTCGGCGTCGTCGGGCGTGTGTCCCGCCGGGCGTGCCTCGTCGGCCACCAGCGACGCGTCGAACCACGAGGCTTCGCCGTCGGTCCGCCAGAAGCAGCCGAGCGCCCATCGCGGCAGCTGCTCGCCCGGATACCACTTGCCCTGCCCCGCATGGATGAAGCCGTTGCGGCCGTAGTGCTGTTTCAGGCGGTGCAGCAGGTCGAAGGCGTGCACCTTCTTGGTCGGCCCGAGCGCCTCGGTCTTCCACTCGACGCCCGTCGCGATCGCTTGCCGACACGAACGTCGGCTCGCCGCCCATCGTCAGCCGCACGTCGTGGCGGACCAGGTCTTCGTCCACCGCATGACCGAGCGCCACGATGCTCGACCACTGCTCGGGCGAGTACGGCTTCGTCACTCGGGGCGACTCGACGATGCGCTGCACCGACATCTCGTGGTGAAAAGTGCTCTCGCACTTTTCCACCGCACCGGTAATCGGCGCCGCGCTCACGGGATCGGGCGTGCACGCCAGCGGCAGGTGTCCTTCACCAGCCAGCAGCCCCGACGTCGGATCGAACCCCACCCACCCGGCACCGGGCAGATAGACCTCGCACCAGGCATGAAGGTCGGTGAAGTCCTGCGGTGGCCCCGCCGGTCCGGTCACCGGCTTGACGTCGGCCACGAGCTGGATGAGATAGCCGGAGACGAAGCGCGCGGCCAGGCCGAGACGACGGCACAACTGCACCATCAGCCAGGTCGTGTCGCGGCACGACCCCGATCGCTGTTCGAGGGTCTCGTCGGGCGTCTGCACGCCAGGTTCGAGGCGAACGAGATAGCGGATGTCGGTCTGGAGCAGCTGGTTGAGTCCGACCAGCACGTCGATGGTGCGGCGCGGGGTGCGATCGACGGTTGCGAGGTAGTCGCGCACCAGCGGCGTCAGCGGTTCGAGCTTCAGGAACGGCTCGAGCTCGCGAAGCTGCACCTCTTCGTACGCGAAGGGAAACTGCTCCGCTGACGGCTCCAGGAAGAAGTCGAACGGGTTGTAGACCGCCATCTCGGCGACCAGGTCGACCTCGACGCGAAAGTGGTGCACCTTGTCCGGGAACGTGAGCCTCGCAACGTAGTTGCCCTGGGGGTCCTGCTGCCAGTTGACGTAATGGTTCGCCGGCGTCACCCGCTGGGAGTACGACAGGAGGCGCGTCCGGCAATGCGGCGCCGGCCGAAGCCGAATCTGCTGCGGCGACAGGATCACCGCGCGGTCGTAGGCGTACTCGGTGACGTGACGAAGGGCGACGTGAATGCTCAAGCAGGATCCTCAAGAAGACGGTCAGTACGGCGACGCAATTATCGCCCGTCAGCTACTGCGAAGCTGAACCTTCGACACATTACGACAAAGGTGTCGTGATTTCCCGTCCGAGGAGGGCGCCGTATCCGGCTAGGCTGGAACCATGGACAAGGTGGTGCTCATCACCGGGGCGAGCCGCGGAATCGGCGCGGCAACCGCACGGCTGGCCGCGGCGCGTGGTTACGCGGTGTGCGTCAACTACCGGGACAACCGGGAGGCCGCTGAGGGCGTGGTGGAGGAGATCGTGTCCGCTGGCGGCGCAGCGGTGGCGATACAGGCCGACGTCTCGCTGGCGGCTGACGTCACGCGCCTGTTCCAGGCGGTCGACACACGCTTCGGGCGTCTCGACGCTCTTGTGAACAACGCCGGGATGCTCGAGGCGCAGATGCGTGTGGAGCAGATGGACGCGGGACGACTGACGCGCGTCTTTGCGACGAACGTCACCGGCTCGTTCCTCTGCTGCGGCGAAGCAGTACGGCGCATGTCGACGGCACACGGAGGGCGGGGCGGCGCCATCGTGAATGCCTCGTCCGCCGCCGCGCGCCTCGGGTCGGCCGGCGAGTACGTCGACTACGCCGCCGCGAAAGCCGCCATCGACACGCTGACCATCGGTCTGGCGCGGGAAGTGGGCGGAGAAGGCATCCGCGTGAACGCCGTACGGCCCGGGCTGATTCACACCGACATCCACGCGAGTGGCGGTGAGCCCGGCCGGGTGCAGCGGCTGGCCGGGTCGATTCCCATGAAGCGCGGCGGCGAGACCGGCGAGGTGGCCGCCACGGTCGTGTGGCTGCTGTCCAGCGAAGCCTCCTACGTGAACGGCGCCATCGTCGACGTCACCGGCGGCCGTTAGCGCCGCGCTTCGTGTTGACTCGGACGTCCACTCGCGTCAGGCTGCTGACCTCTTACAGGAGGGTTTCGTGATGCGTGGATATGCCACTGCCCTGACAGCCGCCCTGACTCTTGTCGTATCTTCCGGCGTGGCCCTGGTTGCCACCGGAACCCAGCAGGCGGCGCCCGCCGCTGCCGCGTGGCATGTCACAGCGACCGTTGCCGAGAGCTGCAGTTGCGCCGTGTCGTGCTCGTGCAACTTCGGCGGCAACCCGAACCGCATGCCGTGCGAAGGCAACCGCCTGATCTCGATCACCCGGGGCAACTACGGCGACGTCGACCTGGCGGGGGTCTCGTTCCTCGTGACGTTCGAGATGCGGAAGTGGTCGAAGATCTACGTCAGCGACAAGGTGAGTGACCGGCAGAACGCCGCCGTCGAGGCGCTGCTGCCGATTGCCTTCGCCGGCTTCCGCAACGGCATGCTCTCGCTGCAGAAGGCGCCGCTGACGATGGAGCTCACCGATACGCGTGTGCGCTTCTCGGGTCCCGAGTCGTCGGTCGATATGGAAGTGATGAAGGGGTTCGGCGGGCAGCCGGTGAAAATCCTGAACCTGCCGAATCCGGCGTTCCAGGACTACACGCAGTTCCGTTCAGTCACCCACACACACAACGGCGGCGGCCACTCGTGGTCGCACAGCGGCACGAACGGCTTTACGTCGACGATGGACGTGGGCAGCGCGAAGTAACCCGCCTCTCCCGTCGAACGAGCCTGGCAGGGTGATGGTCAGGCCTTGACGATCCGCTCGAGCCCGCCCATGTAGGGCCGCAGGGCAGCCGGGACGATCACCGAGCCATCCGCCTGCTGGTAGTTCTCGAGAATGGCGATGAGCGTGCGGCCAACGGCAAGCCCGGAGCCGTTCAGCGTGTGGACGTACTCGGCCTTGCCCGTGCCGCCAGCGCGATACTTGATGTTGGCGCGCCTGGCCTGGAACGACTCGGTGTTGCTGCAGGACGAGATTTCGCGATACGTCGTCTGGCTGGGCAGCCACACCTCGATGTCGTAGGTCTTGGCCGAGGCGAATCCCATATCGCCGGTGCAAAGGAGGATGGTTCGGAACGGCAGTTCGAGCCGCGTCAGCACCTCCTCGGCATTCGACACGAGCAGCTCGAGTTCGGCGTGCGACTGTTCCGGCGTGGTGAACTTCACCAGTTCGACCTTGTCGAACTGGTGCTGCCGGATGAGCCCGCGCACGTCCTGCCCGTACGAGCCGGCTTCGCTGCGAAAGCACGGCGTGTAGGCGGTGTACTTGATCGGCAGGTCCCGGCCGTCGACGATTTCGCCGCGATGGAGATTGGTGAGCGGCACCTCGGCGGTGGGGATGAGATAGAGATCCCAGTCGCCGGCGATCTTGAAGAGGTCCGCCTCGAACTTCGGCAGGTTGCCGGTACCGATCAGAGAGGCCGAATTCACCATGAAGGGCGGCTCCATCTCGCGGTAGCCGTGCTCCGTGGTGTGCAGATCGAGCATGAAGTTGATGAGCGCGCGCTCGAGGCGTGCCCCCGCGCCGCTTAATACGGTGAAGCGGGCGCCGGAGATCTTGGTGCCTCGCTCGAAGTCGACGATGCCGAGTGCCGGCCCGAGGTCCCAGTGCGCCTGCGGTTCGAATTCGAAGGTGCGCGGTTCGCCGACGGTGCGGACGACCGGGTTGTCGGCCGCCGTCTTCCCCACCGGCACCGACTCGTGCGGAAGGTTGGGGAGCACGAGCAGCGCACTCTCGCGCTGGTGCTCGATCGCGTCGAGCTGGATACCGAGCTGCTTGATCTGCTGCGAGCGCTGGCGGTTGCGTTCCTGAATGGGGCTGGTGTCTTGGCCCTGACGCTTGGCGCGCGCGATCTCATCGCCCGACGTGTTCTGCTCGCGCTTGAGCCCTTCGAACTCACCGATGAGACGGCGGCGCACACCTTCGAGCGTCGCGATTTCTTCCAGGGCCTTGTCCGGGTCCATTCCGCGATTGCGGAGACCGGTTCGAACAGTCTGCAGATTGTCACGGACAAGTGTGGGATCGAGCATGCAACCTCGTGGGCCTATTGTATCGGAGCATGGAATGAGTTCTGCTACGATCCCGGCGTGACGAGCAGGGTCCGCAAAGCCGTTTTTCCCGCCGCAGGACTGGGCACCCGATTCCTTCCCGCAACCAAGGCGCAGCCAAAGGAAATGCTGCCGCTGGTCGACAAGCCGATCATTCAGTACGGCGTCGAGGAAGCGGTTGCCTCGGGTGCCAGTAACATCATCCTGGTCACTGGGCGCGGCAAGAATGCCATCGAGGATCACTTCGACGTCGCGTTCGAACTCGAGAGCTACCTCGAAGCCCGGGGCAAGAAAGACCTGCTCGACCAGATTCGCAAGATCTCGAATCTGATCAACTTCGCTTACGTACGCCAGGGCGAGCCGCTCGGCCTGGGTCACGCGGTGCTGGTCACGCGCGATCTGGTTGGCGACGAGCCGTTTGCGGTCATCCTCGCCGACGACGTCATCGACGCGGACCCGCCGGCGTTGAAGCAGTTGATTGATGTGTACGACCGGGTGCAGGGGCCGGTGCTGGCGGTCGAACGGGTGCCGATTGAGGACGTGTCGAGTTACGGCGTCATCGCACCGGACTTATCGGCCGATCTCGGGGAAGGGATCTACCTGGTCAAGGATCTGGTGGAGAAGCCACCGCGCAGCGAGGCGCCCTCCGATTTGGCGATCATCGGTCGCTACATCCTCACACCCGACATCTTCCCGGCCCTGCAGGCGACGAAGAGCGACCGCACCGGCGAAATCCAGCTCACCAACGGATTGCGCGAGCTGCTGAAGACGCGGCCGATCTACGCCTGTGAGGTGAAGGGTGTGCGCCACGACACAGGCAACAAGCTCGGCTTCCTGAAGGCCGTCGTCTACTTCGCGCTTCGACGGCCCGATATCGCCGACAAGTTCTCCGCCTATCTGGCGTCGCTCGGACTGCCGACGCCAAATCGCTGACGCCGGCATCCTGCCTGACGTCCACTTTGCGCGCTATTCAGACTTCTTAGTTGGCGTTGCCGGCGCTGCAGCCGCAGGCGTGGACGCCGACGACTCGGTCGTCGATCCCGAGCCCTCGGAGCTGCTCGTGCTGCCTTCCTTGGCGTTCCCCGCCTTGGTCGCGCTGGTCGAGTCCTTCTTTGCGTAGTCGGTGATGTACCATCCAGACCCCTTGAACTGGATCGCAGGCGACGAGATCAGCTTGTGGACGGACTTCTTCCCGCAGCTGGGACACGTGTCGACGAGCGCATCAGAGAATTTCTGGATCACCTCGAAACGGTGTCCGCAGCTGTCACATTCGTACTCGTAGAGCGGCATAGTCCTCAGGTCAGTTCGAACTGCGTGTCGACGAAGCTACTCCAGCACGTCGCCGGGATTGTTGCCCAGCATGAGCTCGCGATGCAGCCAGAACGGCGCGGTGCCGTTCGAGAGCAGCGTGTCGTGGAACGTGCGGAGTGAAAAGGCCTTGCCCTGCTGCGCCTTGTAGTCCTGCCGCAGCTTGAGCAGCATCATCTTGCCGGCGCTGTACACCAGGTAGGTCGGGTCGAAGGTGCCGCGTTCGGCTTCGCGGCGGGCGCTCACCTCTTCCAGGTAGGCTTCTTCGCGGAACAGCCGTACGCCCTGCTCGACCGACATGTCCTCGGTGTGGAGCTTGATGCCAACGATGAAGCGCACGAGCCTGATGAGCGACTCGGCGAGCTGACCGAGGCGAATGGTCTGGTCTTCGCGGCCGAAGCCCGCCTCGATCATCATCTGCTCGCAGTAGTGCGCCCAGCCCTCGACGAACGACGCCGACGCGAACAGGATCGACTTGCGTGCTTTCGACGTAACCTTCCGCAGGTGCTGATAGTGCAGGAAGTGTCCCGGATACACCTCGTGCATCGAAACCGACCAGAGGGTCGGGAGGTTGTAGTCACGAAGATGTTCGTCCTGGCGGTCCGCCGGCCATGACGGCTCGACGTCCGTGAGGTAGTAGTAGGCCCGGGTCGGCTTGCTCTCGAACGGGCCGGGCGTCCACATGCTGGCGAACGACCAGCGGTAGAACTCGGGCGTCGGCGCGACGATCACCGGTTCGGCGGGCGGCACCGAGACGAGGTCGTTGCCGCTCGATGAAGGTCTTGAGATCCTCGAGTTGTTCGCGGCCGGTCCTGACCAGCTGGCCCGGCGCCGGGTGGTTGGCTTTCGTGTTCGCCCAGACCGCAAGCGCGTCTTCCTTGCTGTTCAACTTGCCGGCGAGCTGCCGGAACGCTTCCTGCGTCGCCGCGAGTTCCCGCTCGGCGATTGCCAGCAGGCGGTCAACCGGGATGTTGATGCCTTCTTCGAGCCGCAGCTTCTGCTCGAACCTGTCGCGCCCGAGACGGAACGACGCGCGTGCCTTCGGTCCGACTTCCTTCTCCAAATACTCGACGTAGGCACCAATGGCCTGCGAGGCCTCCTGCTGCGCATCCGCGAGGTCGCCGAGCAGGTGCAGATCGTCGACGCTGGAGAACGCGCGCGGCAGCTCCTCGTCGATGAACTTCAGCGCGCCGCGCATGGTTTCGATGCCGACCTTGACGAAGATGCCGGGCGGCTCCTTCACGTTGTCGCGCGCGGCCTGAATGAAACGCGGGGTCTGCCGCAGCTTCGAGAGCACGCGCCGGGCCCGTTCGGGAGCAGGTGCGTGGGTGAAGAGCGCCTGTCCAGCCAGACTGGACGCGAGGATGTCCGCGTAGATCTGCGGGTTGCGCTCCCAGGTCCGAACGGCTTCGAGTTCGAACATGCGGCCGCGCAGGTGCGAGCCGAGCATGCGGTGATCGAGCGCTTCGACCGGAGTCAGGCCGTCGTGAGCGATCTCGTCGAGACGGCGCAGGTAGCCGGCCAGGGCGCGCGCCTCCTGATCGATGCCATGACGGCTCAGATCCTCGAGCAGGTCATCGTGCGTGTGGACGCCGTCCAGCGTCGCGTGTGTCGGATGCGTTTCGTGGAGATACCCCAGGAGGTCGTCGACGAAATGCGGAAGCGGTTCGGAAACGGGCATGGGTCCTTGACGCAACGGTGAATGAGGCCTCTCGGCCGCCACGGACGAAGGCTGAGCGATCCGCCAATGGTACAATAAAGGTTCCATTTAATGGCTGGTACGCTGTTCGTCGTCGCCACGCCGATCGGCAACCTCGAAGATATATCAGCGCGCGCCCTCCGGGTGCTGCGCGAGGTGGCCCTGATTGCGGCTGAAGATACGCGGCACACCGGGCATCTCCTGCAGCGATTCGGACTTGCCACCCGAACCACAAGTTTCCACGAGCACAGCGAGAAGGGCAAGGCAGCGGCGCTGGTCGAACGACTGACCGCAGGCGAGAGCATTGCCCTTGTGACCGACGCCGGAACTCCTGCCGTCTCGGACCCCGGCCATCATCTGGTCAGGCTTGCCCATGAAGCCGGCATAAGGGTGGAGCCGATCCCCGGCGCGAGCGCAGCGGTGGCCGCCCTATCGGCCTCCGGGTTTGGATCGAACGGGTTTTGTTTTCTGGGATTCCCCCCAACTAAGGGTTCTGGCCGCGAGGACTGGTTCGCCAGATTTGCTGCCGCCCCCGCGGTTGCGCCCACCCTGGTCTTCTACGAGGCGCCGCATCGAATTGAAGCCACCCTTCACGACCTCTACCGACGCTTCGGCGATCTGGAAGTGGCGCTGGGTCGTGAGCTGACCAAGGCCCACGAAGAGATTCGGGTCGGCCGTCTCGGATCGATTGAGGTGCCGGAGGTGCGCGGTGAGTTCACGGTCGTGGTTGATTTTGGTGAATTGACCTCTATTGCGGACTGCTCGAAACCGGCCAGCGCTGTGGATATCGCGGCTGAATTTGGTGAGATGATAGAACAAATGGGGCTGACCAGGCGTCAGGCTATCTCATCGCTCGCGAGGCGTTACCGGCTGCAGGCAAGGGCGATCTTCGCGATGCTCGAAGAACAGAAAAAATCTGGCGTTTGACCGAAGACGAGAGGTTCTGATAACGTTCGCTGCATTTTCGGCCAGTAAATTCCCAGGCTTTGCGTTGAAGTCTCCTGATTCCTATGGCGAAGCAGCGTCCGCAGCCGAAGTCGAAAACCCCTCCAGCGCAGGCACCCGTTCCGGCGGATTCGCGCGCCGCCGCACCTGAACCGTCAGGTCCAGCCAGGCGTGCCAACTATGCTGATGCCGTTGGCCTGTACGAGAAGGGATTGGAGGCGCTGCAGCGCCACGACTACAACAAGGCACTGGAGCTCTTCGAGAACGTCCTCACTTCCTTTCCGGACGAGCGCGAACTGCACGAGCGTGTGCGCCTGTACCTCAATGTCTGCCGACGTCACGCGACGCCGAAGGCCGCGGCTCCGCAGACCGTGCAGGAACGTCTCTACGCGTCCACTCTCGCCCTGAACGGCGGCCGCTACGACGAAGCAATTTCCCACCTGCGCCTGGTACGCGATGAGGATCCCGACAACGACCACGCGCTGTACATGCTTGCGGTGGCGCACGCGCAGCGTGGTGAACACGCCGAGTCGATCGCGCACCTCGAACGGGCCATTGCGCTCAACCCCGAGAACCGGGCGCTGGCCAGGCGCGACGCCGACCTCGACGCGCTGCACGACGATGACGCCTTCCACCATGCGCTGAAAGCTGGCGGACGCGGCCGCAGCTGACCAGCACTACATCCCGAGCCTCAACGAGCCGATAATCGGACGTCATGTCTGACGTTCACGTTGTCATCCTTGCTGCCGGCAAGGGCACGCGCATGAAGTCGGCGCGTCCCAAGGTGCTGCACGAAGTGGCCGGCCGGCCCATGATCGAGCACGTCCTTGCCGCGGCCGCTCAGCTCTCCCCCGCCTCCGTCACGGTCGTCGTCGGTCATCAGGGCGACGCCGTCCGCGGTGCGCTGGCTGCACACGGCCACATCGAGTTTGCGGTTCAGGAACCACAGCTCGGAACCGCCCACGCCCTTCTGACCACGGAAACGCTGCTTCGCGATCAGGCGGGAACACTGGTGCTGCTCTCCGGAGACGTACCAGCGCTCACTGCCGCAACCCTGGACCACCTTGTCCAGACTCACACCCGCGCCGCCGCAGCGACGACGGTCGTCACCGCACAGGCAGCTCAACCGCACGGGTACGGACGCATCGTCAGGGACGGCGGGAAGATTGCACGTATTGTTGAGGAGAAGGACGCCAGCCCGGCTGTGCGTGCCATCACGGAGATTAATGCAGGCATCTATGCCTTCGACCTGGCGGGATTGTTCGAAGCGGTACGGAGCATCGGCGCGGCCAATTCGCAGCGGGAGTACTACCTGCCCGACCTCGTGTCCATTCATCGCGAGGCAGGACGGGTGGTGGACACCGTGACTGTGGACGACGCCGCGGACATCCTAGGAATCAACAGCCGCGCCGAACTCGCGGTGGTCGGCCGGAACCTCCGGCAGCGCAAGAACGTCGAGTTGATGGCGGCTGGCGTGACGATCGAGGATCCGGCGACGACGTTCATCGATCAGGACGTCGAAGTGGGAGCGGACACCATCATCAAGCCAGGCGTCTCGCTCGAGCGCGGAACGCGCGTTGGTGCTGACTGCGTCATCCACTCCGGCAGCCGCCTGGTCGGTTCGACGGTTGGTGACAGGGTGGTGATCCTGAATCACTGTGTCGTGACCGACAGCATCGTGGGAGCCGGGGCGTCGATCGGACCGTTTGCTCACCTGCGCGGCGACGCGCAGATCGGACCGCGCGCCAAGGTGGGCAACTTCGTGGAACTGAAGAAGACCGTGCTCGGGCAGGGATCGAAAGCCTCGCATCTCACTTACCTGGGAGACGCGGTCATCGGCGCAGATGTGAACATCGGCGCCGGCACCATCACGTGCAACTACGACGGTGTGCGGAAACAGGTGACGACGATCGCCGATGGCGCGTTCATCGGCAGCGACACGCAGTTGATTGCCCCGGTCACGGTGGGGGAGGGCGCCTACGTCGGCACCGGCACCACCATTCGTGAGGATGTCCCGCCCGGAGCGCTGGCCGTCAGTGCCGGCAAGCAGCGCAACATCGAGGGCTGGGTCGAGCAGCGCAAGAAGCGAAACACGGAATAGTCAGGATCTGCTTATGTGCGGAATCATCGGTTACATCGGTCCGAAGGATGTGGTGCCCGTCCTCATCGACGGCCTGCGCAAACTCGAATATCGGGGTTACGACTCCGCGGGCGTGGCCGTCGTCAGGAACGGCGCCATCGACCTGCGCCGCAGCGCCGGCAAGCTCTCGAACCTCGAGCACGTCATCGTTCACGGAGCCAATCACCGGTGACTACGGCGTCGGCCACACGCGCTGGGCGACGCACGGACGCCCGACCGAGGAGAATGCCCATCCGCACCGCGACTGCACGGGCAAGATCGTGGTCGTCCACAACGGCATCATCGAGAATTACCTCGACCTGAAGCAGGAACTGCAGCGGCAGGGGCACAAGTTCGTTACCGAAACTGACACCGAGATCGTCGCGCACCTGGTCGAGCGCGAGATGAAAGACGACGGGCTCGAGAACGCGGTGCGCCGCGCGCTCATGCTGATGCGCGGGCTGTTTGCGCTGGTGCTGATCTCCGCCGACGATCCGGAGAAGATCGTCGCCGTACGCAACGGGCCACCAATCGTCGTCGGCCTCGGCGACGGGGAGTTCTTCGTCGCCTCCGACATTCCCGCCATCCTGAGCCACACCCGCGACGTGGTCTTTCTCGGCGACGAGGAGATGGCGATCATCACGCGCACCGGCGTGAGCTTCACCGACTTCTTCGCCCGGCCCGTGTCGGCCGCCACGCAGCGGGTGCTGTGGGACCCGATCATGGCGGAGAAGGCCGGCTACAAGCACTTCATGCTCAAGGAGATCTTCGAGCAGCCCACGGCGGCGCGGGAAACCATCCTCGGCCGCGTGTCGCAGGACACCGGGCGCGTCTTCCTCGAGGAGATGAAGATCACAGAGGCGCAGCTGGCCGACATCGACCGTGTCACCATCCTGGCCTGCGGCACGTCGTGGCACGCCGGACTGGTTGGCAAGTTCCTGATCGAACAGCTGGCTCGCATCCCGGTGGACGTCGACTACGGCTCTGAATATCGCTACCGCCATCCGATCGTCACCAAACGCACGCTGGCGATCGTCATCACGCAGTCCGGCGAGACTGCGGATACGCTGGCGGCGCTGCGTGAGGCCAGGAAGGACGGCGCGCGCAGCATCTCCATCTGCAACGTCGTCGGCAGCATGGCGACGCGCGAAACCGACGGGACGGTGTATACGCACGCCGGTCCGGAAATCGGTGTGGCGTCCACGAAGGCCTTTACCTCACAACTGGTCGCGCTCTACCTGCTTGCCATGCGACTCGGCCAGGCGCGTGGGTCATTGAGCCTCGAGGCGTCGAAGCCGCACGTCGACGCGCTGCTGCAACTGCCGTTGCTCCTCGAGCAGACCCTGAAGCTGGCCCCGGAGGTCGAGGAGATTGCCGGCCGCTTCCAGGCCCGCACGGATTTCCTCTATCTCGGCCGTGGTATCAATTACCCGATCGCGCTCGAAGGCGCGTTGAAGCTGAAGGAGATCTCCTACATCCACGCCGAAGGCTATCCGGCCGGCGAGATGAAGCACGGTCCGATCGCGCTGATCGACGAGCGGCTGCCGGTCGTGACCATCGCCCCACACGATGCGGTGTTCGAGAAGATGATCGGCAACATGCAGGAGGTGAAGGCACGCGGCGGCTCCGTGATCGCGCTCACCACGAGCGGGGACGGAAAGCTCAAGGCGATGCTCGACGCCTCGAAGGACTTCGTGCTCGAGGTGCCGCATGCGCCGGAACTGCTGACGCCGATCGTCATGACCATTCCGCTGCAGTTGCTGGCGTACGACATCGCCGTGCGACGCGGCTGCGACGTCGATCAGCCGCGCAACCTTGCCAAGTCGGTCACCGTGGAATAGGGCGCACCGTCCGGCAGTGCTGCGGCTGGTGCGCCTTATACTCGGAGGATGCACTTCCTCGACTCCCTGAACCCGGAGCAGCGCGAGGCTGTTCTGCACGTCAACGGCCCGCTGCTCATCCTTGCGGGAGCAGGGTCAGGGAAGACGAAGGTCATCACGAGCCGTATCGCCTACCTCGTAGGCGACGGTCACGCCCATCCGCGAGAGGTGCTTGCCGTAACCTTCACCAACAAGGCAGCCGAGGAGATGCGGGCCCGCGTCGCGGCGCTGCTCGGCGCCGACGTCGGTGGCATGTGGGTGTCGACCTTCCACTCGATCTGCGCCAGGCTGCTGCGCCGAGAAGCCGGTTCCATCGGCCTCTCGCGCGACTTCGTGATCTACGATTCCGCCGACCAGATGTCGGTGGTCAAGCAGGCGCTGAAGGAACTCCAGATCGACGACAGCTTCGTCCAGCCGCGTGCCGCGCTCTCGCGTATCAGCCATGCGAAGAACCGGATGGAAACTCCGGACCAGGTGGCGGCCGCCTCCGGCTGGAACCGTCGTGACGAGAACATCGCCAAGGTGTACGCGAAGTACCTCACGGCCCTGAAGGAGGCGAGCGCGCTCGACTTCGACGACCTCCTGCTGAAGACGGTGGAGATGTTCGAGACATCTGCCGCAGTTCGCCAGAAGTACTCCGAGCAGTTCCGCTTCGTCATGGTGGACGAGTACCAGGACACGAACCGCCCGCAGTACATGCTGATCAGGCGCGTCTCCGAGATTTACCGGAACCTCTGCGTCGTCGGCGACCCCGACCAGTCGATCTACAAATGGCGCGGCGCCGACCTGAAGAACATCCTCGACTTCGAGCACGACTACCCCGAGGCGAAGACGGTAAAGCTCGAGCGGAACTACCGCTCGACGCAGATCATTCTCGACGCCGCGTCTGCCGTGATCAGCCAGAACCGCAACCGCAAGGAGAAGCGGCTGTGGACCGACCAGAGGGGCGGCGCACGCGTCGTCTACTTCCGTGGTGGCGACGAACTCGAGGAAGCCGACTTCATCACCCGCACCACGCGCGGCAGCCTGGCCGACTCGCCGGATGCGACGGTCGCCATTCTCTACCGCACCAACGCCCAGTCGCGGGCCATCGAAGACGCGATGATGCGCGAGGGCTTACCGTACAAGATCGTCGGCGGTGTGCGTTTCTACGAGCGCAAGGAAGTGAAGGACGCGCTCGCCTACATGCGGCTCGTCATCAATCCACACGACGATGTCAGCCTGCGACGCGTCATCAACGCGCCGACGCGCGGCATCGGCAAGGTGGTGATGGAGACGATCGAGAGGATCGAGATCTCCGCCCGGATGGACGATGAGTTCCCGCTGCTCTCGGCGGGCCTGGCGCCTGCCGTCACCGCCAACTCGCTCTGGGCGCGAGTCATCCATGGGCTTTGCGAGAAGTCGTTCAGTGGACGCGCCGCGTCGGCGCTTGCCGGGTTCCGCGATCTCATCGTCAACATGACAGAGGTTGCGCGCACCGAGCCGGTCTCGGACACCATCGGCAAGATGCTCGACCGTTCGGGCTACCTGAAGGACCTGCGTGAGGATCGGTCGGAGGAGGCGGAAGCGCGGGTCGAGAACCTGGCTGAACTGGTGTCGGCTGCACGCGAATACGAAGGACGCGAACAGGAACCCAGCCTGAGCGGCTTCGTCGATCGACTGTCACTGCTCTCCGATGTCGACCAGGAGGAGGGCACGCGCGACGCGCGCATCTGGATGATGACGCTGCACAGCGCCAAGGGGCTGGAGTTCCCGACGGTTGTCCTCGCCGGCCTGGAAGAAGGGCTCTTCCCGCACTCCCGCTCGAATGAAGATGACGAAGAACTCGAGGAGGAGCGTCGCCTCTGCTATGTCGGCATGACCCGCGCACGCGAGCGGCTCATTCTCACGGGTGCTGCCAGGCGACGCGTCTTCGGTGAGTACAAGTCGAGCGAGCCGTCGCGCTTCATCGACGAGGTACCAGCGGAGCTGGTCGACCGCATGGTGCCGCAGTTCAGCACCTCGTCGTATCACTCGAGCGCCTCGAACTCGTACGACTTCAGGCCGAATCCGTACGGCAAGGGTGGATCGCGCCCGGGCGGCGGCGCCAGCCGTGTCAAGGAGCCAGCGTCGCCAGGCTACGCTTACGAAGACGAGGACCAGTCGACCGGCATGTCGATTCGGGCCGGCCAGCGAGTGCGCCACGCGCAGTTTGGCGTCGGCAACGTGCTCAGCGTCGAGCCACTGGAGGGTGACGCGAAGGTGATCATCCGCTTTACGACCGCCGGCGTGAAAACCCTCCGCGCGAAGTTTGCCAGGCTGACGCCTGCCTGACTCAGCCCGCGCTCGCGTCGCGGCCGCATCAGCGGCCGAGGCGCACGATCGCTTCGATGTGTTCGGTGTGCGGGAACATGTCGACGGCACGCACCTCTTCGACTGTATAGCCGCACTGCGCGATGCCCGGCAGTTCAGCGGCCAGCGACTCCGGATTGCAGGATACGTAGACCACGCGCGGCGGCGCCATGTCCTGGAAGACGGCTTCGAGCACCTCGTCCGAACAGCCGTGACGCGGCGGATCGAGGATGACGGCGTCCCAGGGTTCCCGGCTCGCTGACCGCACAGCGTCCTCGACACGGGCGGAGATGAACCTGGCTCGGCTCGCCGGGATTCGGTTCAACTTCGCGTTCAGGGTGGCGTCATCGATCGCCTGACGATTCTCCTCGACACCAAGGGTCCTGACGCCGCGTGCCGCCAGCGGCAGCGAGAACAGCCCGCTCCCGCAGTACAGGTCGAGGACGAGCCCCGCTCCGGCAACAGCATCGACCACATACGACTGCAGCACAGTTGCGGCCGCAACGTTCGTCTGGAAGAACGCGGTTGGCGAAATGAGGTACGACACGTCGCCGATCTTCTCGCGCACGTGCGCAACGCCGTCGATCTTGATCGTGCGTTCACCGACCATGTATGAGCCCTGGTGACCACCAGCGTTGCCACGGCTTCGCGTTCGTCGGATGTGGTGCGGACGATCAGATGACGGAGGATGCCGTCGAGTTCAGGCCCTGCCGCACTGATGCCGGCCCGCTGCAGGTGTTCACAAAGGGCGAACGCGATGCGGTTGCCTCGGGCACTGTGAACCGGGCACTCCTCGATTGCGACGACACGCCTGCTCCCACGCTGGTAGTGCCCGATGACCAGGCCGCGTCCGCCAGGGGCCGACGCGAAGACAAAGGCGGCCTTGTGCCGAAAGCGAATGCGGGTCTGACTGACTATCGACGGGGAGGAACAGCGGCTGGAGAGTCTGGGGGAGGAAGGGACCGAGGAGGCGTCGCAGCGACGCCTCCTTGCCGGAGATCTGGTCCGAGTACCGACAGGTGCAACAGGCTGCACCCGCCGCAAACGCTGGTATGGCGGCAGTGCATGGGCACTCGCCCTAGACGACGTCGTCGCCCTCGGGATCCGTGTCAGCGGACGGCTCCGCTGCCGGCTCGGCCCTCTCCTCGACACTCTCCTGCCCGACCGGTGAGTCGACCGCCTGTATGGCCGTTTCCGCTGCGGTTTCCGCGGCCTTCTCGTTCAGCTTGGCGAGCCCCACAACGCGGTCGTCGTCGTCGATGTTGATCAGTTTGACGCCCTGCGCGGAGCGACCGGTCAGGCGGATGGTGTCCGCAGCGGTGCGCAGCATCATGCCCTGCTGCGTGACAAGGAGAACCTCGTCGATGGGCTCGACGTACGCCACCGCCACCACGAGGCCGTTTCGCTCCGAGGTGTCGATGTTGATGATGCCGACGCCTCCTCGTCCGGTGGTGCGGTACTCGTCGACGTCCGTGCGCTTGCCGTAGCCGTGCTCGGTCACGGTGAGGATCGACCCGCCCGGCTTCACGGCCTCCATGCCGACGACGTAGTCGTCGTCGCGCAGCGTGACGCCACGCACACCGTAGGCGGTGCGGCCCATCGAGCGGACATCGTCCTCGCTGAAGCGGATCGCGACGCCGTTGCGGGTGCCGATCAACACCTGGCTCGAACCGTCGGTGAGCTGCACGGCGATCACCGAGTCACCATCTTCGACGCCCATCGCGATGATGCCGCCGGCTCTGACGTTGCTGAACGCCGAGAGCGGCGTCTTCTTCACAACGCCACGACGGGTGCCCATCATGATGAACTTGTCCTCGTCGAACGTCTTGGTCGCCAGCATGGCCGCGATACGTTCGCCAGCTTCCATCGACACGAGGTTGGCGATCGACTTGCCCTTGCCGCCGGTGCTCTCCGGGATCTCGTGGACCTTCAGCCAGTACATGCGCCCCTTGTCCGAGAAGATCAGGATGTAGGCGTGTGTCGAGGCGACGAAGAGATGGCTGACGAAGTCCTCGTCCTTTGTCCGCATGCCGATGCGGCCCTTGCCGCCGCGGGTCTGCGTGCGGTACTCGGTGATCGCGGTGCGCTTGATGTAGCCGGTGTTGCTGACCGTGATCGCCATGTCTTCCTCGGTGATCAGGTCTTCGATGCTGATGTCGCCGGCTTCGCCCTCGATGATCTCGGTGCGGCGCTCGTCGCCGTAGTTCTCCTTCACCGCCTTGAGTTCGTCGACGATGATCTGCATGAGCAGTCGCTGGCTCGCGAGGATGGCGCGGAGCCGCTCGATCACGCCGAGCAGTTCGGCGATCTCGTCGAGGATCTTCTGGCGCTCGAGCCCGGTGAGCCGCTGCAGCTGCATGTCGAGGATCGCCTGCGACTGGAGCTGCGACAGGCCGAAGTTCGACATCAGCCCTTCGCGGGCTTCCATCACCGTCTTGGAACCCCGGATCAGCGTGATGACCGCGTCGAGGTTGTCGAGGGCGATCTTGAGCCCTTCGAGGATGTGGTACCGGGCCTCGGCCTTGCGCAGTTCGAACTCGGTTCGGCGGCGGACGATTTCACGGCGGAACTCGACGAATGTCTCGATCAGTTCCAGAAGGTTCATCACCTTCGGGCGGCCACCGACAATGGCGAGCGTGTTGATGCCGAACGTCGACTGCAGCGGCGTGTGCTTGTAGAGGTTGTTCAGCACCACTTCCGGCATCTCGCCGCGCTTCAGCTCTACGACGATGCGCATGCCGTCGCGGTCCGACTCATCGCGCAGATCCGAGATGCCTTCGATGACCTTGTCGCGGACCAGATCGGCGATGCGTTCGATCAGCCGCGCCTTGTTGACCTGGTACGGAATCTCCGTGAAGACGATGGCGAGCCGGTCGCCCTTCTTGTTCGTCTCCGTCGTCGACCTGGCGCGCATTAGGATGGAGCCGCGGCCGGTCGTGTACGCCTGCAGGATGCCGCCGCGTCCGACGATGTAGCCGCCTGTCGGGAAGTCGGGTCCGGTGACGATGCGCACCAGGTGCCGCAGCTTCTCGATGGACGTCAGGCGCGGAGCGTCAGGTGTGCTCGAAAGGTAGGTGTTCTCGATG
Source organism: uncultured Acidobacteriota bacterium (assembly GCA_963722395.1). Lineage (GTDB taxonomy): Bacteria > Acidobacteriota > Vicinamibacteria > Vicinamibacterales > CAVVIG01 > CAVVIG01. The sequence continues at coordinate 931,318 of CAVRLS010000005.1, forward strand.
ATCCAGATGCAGCCGTCGAGCACTTCGGTGAGGTTGTGCGGCGGCACGTTGGTCGCCATGCCGACGGCGATGCCGGCCGACCCGTTCACCAGGAGGTTCGGGAACGGCGTCGGGAGGACGGTCGGTTCTTCAGTGGTCTCGTCGTAATTCGGCGTGAAGTCGACGGTCTCCTTGTCGAGATCCGACATCATGTCGTCGGCTAGCGACTTCAGGCGCGCTTCGGTGTAGCGCATCGCCGCCGCCGGGTCGCCGTCGATCGATCCGAAGTTCCCCTGGCCGTCCACCAGGGGGTAGCGCATGTTGAAGTCCTGCGCCAGCCGCACGAGCGTGTCGTAGATCGAGGCGTCGCCGTGCGGATGAAAGTTGCCCATCACCTCGCCGACAATCTTCGCGCACTTGCGATAGCCGCGCGACGATGACAGCCCCATGGTTTTCATCCCGTACAGCACGCGACGGTGCGCCGGCTTCAGACCGTCGCGCGCATCGGGCAGCGCCCGTCCGATGATTACGCTCATGGCGTAATCCATGTACGAGCGCTTCATCTCGTCTTCGATGTTGACGGGCAGTTGCTGTGGGACGGCGGTCTGGTCTGACATAGATAAAGGCTTCGGGCTGCTGGCTTCAGGCTAGACGTCGAGGTTCTTGACGTCGAGCGCGTTGTCCTCAATGAACTTGCGCCGTGGCTCAACCTGGTCGCCCATCAACGTCGTGAACATCTGATCGGCTTCCGTGTGGTCTTCAGCACGAACCTGCAGCAGCGTGCGTACCGCCGGGTCCATCGTCGTTTCCCAGAGCTGCTCCGGGTTCATCTCGCCAAGGCCCTTGTAGCGATTGATGGCCACGCCCTTCTTGCCGGCTGCGAGGAAATAGTCGACCAGGTCGTCGACCGAGCCGAGCGTGACGTCAGGCTGCTCCGTCGCCTTCTTCGGCTTGTCCTTCGGGACCTCGGTGGCGAGACGAGCGATATCTTCGATCGAGAGGCCACCTTCGGTGGTGGCGGCCGCAGCGGCGGGCGTCCCGTCGGCCGGTTCCTGTTCGTCGGCGCTATGCGCGCTCGACACGATCACGGCGCCGCTGAAGACCGGCATCTCCCGCTGGTTCGACAGCAGGTTGCGGTACTCCGGTGAGTTCAGGAACTCGAAACCGATGGTGTGCAGCCGAGGATAACCGGTCGTGCGGTCTTCGATCTGCAACTGGAAGCGGCTGTGTTCATCATCGTTCTCGACGACGACGGTCCGCAGCGGCGTGCTGAGCGCCTGGGCGAGCGGCTCGAGGCGCTCGCGGTCGGCGAAGTACTCGCGGTCGGCGCCGGCGGCGATCAGCGCCGAGACGATGTCGCGCGAGTGACCGCGACGCTCAACCGTCTGCATCAGTTTCTGGTGGGTTGTGAGGCGCTGCAGGAGCTTCTCGAGGTCAGCGCCGGACAGTTCGACCCCGGACGCCGGGATCTTCACGGCGCGTCCGCCGACCGACCGGCGGATCAGGTACTCCTCGAGGTCGCGCTCGTTCTTGATGTAGGTTTCCGACTTCCCGCGCTTGACGCGGAACAACGGCGGCTGCGCGATGTAGATGTAGCCGTTCTCGATCACCTGCGGCAGTTGCCGATAGAAGAATGTGAGCAGCAGCGTCCGGATGTGCGATCCGTCGACGTCTGCATCCGTCATGATGATGATGCGGTGATACCGCAGCTTGGCGATATCGAAATCTTCGGCGCCGATGCCGCAGCCGAGCGCCGCGATCATCGTCTTGATTTCGTCGCTGCCGAGCATCTTGTCGAAGCGGGCCTTCTCGACGTTGAGGATCTTGCCCTTGAGTGGCAGGATCGCCTGGAAGCGACGATCGCGCCCCTGCTTGGCAGACCCACCGGCCGATTCACCTTCGACGATGTAGAGCTCGCTCTGGGCCGGGTCGCGCTCCTGGCAGTCGGCGAGTTTGCCAGGCAGCGAGCTGCCGTCCAGGGCCCCCTTGCGGCGGACCAGGTCTCTGGCCTTGCGGGCTGCTTCACGAGCCCGCGCCGCGTCGATCGCCTTGCCGATGATCTTCTTGGCGACCACTGGATTCTCTTCGAGATATTCGCCCAGCTTGTCGTTGATGATCGTCTCGACGATGCCCTTCACCTCGGTGTTGCCGAGCTTCGTCTTGGTCTGGCCTTCGAACTGCGGCTGCGGAATCTTGACGCTAATGACCGCCGTGAGGCCTTCGCGGATATCGTCGCCGGAGACGCTTTCCTTCAGGTCTTTCGCCAGGTTGTTCTTGGTGGCGTAGGCGTTGACGGTGCGCGTCAGCGCAGCACGGAATCCGGACAGGTGCGTGCCGCCTTCGTGCGTGTTGATGTTGTTCGCGAACGAGTAAGTCTGCTCGACGTAGCTGTCGTTCCACTGCAGGGCAATCTCGGCATCGATGCCGTCCTTGTCGCCGTGCATGTAGATCGGCCTGTCGTTCACCGCCGCCTTGTTCTTGTTCAGGTGCTGAACGAACGAGACAATGCCGCCTTCGTAATGGAACGTGTGGTTCTTGCCGTCGCGTTCATCGTCCAGCGTGATGGTGATGCCGCCGTTGAGGAACGCCAGTTCACGCAGGCGCTGCGCGAGAATGTCAAAGCTGTAGACAGTGGTCTCGAAAATCTGTTCGTCGGGCTTGAACGTGACCTTGGTCCCGCGCCGCTTCGTCGTGCCGGTGATCTCGAGGTCGGCCACCGGAGCGCCGCGGTGATAGGTCTGCTGGTAGGTCTGGCTGTTGCGCCAGATCTCCAGTTCGAGCGTCTCCGAGAGCGCGTTCACGACCGAGACGCCGACGCCGTGCAGTCCGCCCGACACCTTGTAGGCGCTGTTCTCGAACTTGCCGCCGGCATGGAGCACCGTCAGCACGACCTCCGCGGCCGACTTGCCGCTCTCGTGGCGGTCGACCGGAATGCCTCGCCCGTTGTCGACAACGGTTATCGACCCGTTGCTGTGGATCGTGACGTTGACCTCGTTGCAGAAGCCGCCGAGGGCTTCGTCAATCGAGTTGTCGACAATTTCGTATACGAGATGGTGCAGCCCCGCGGGTCCGGTGGACCCAATGTACATGGCTGGTCGCTTCCGGACGGCTTCCAGACCTTCGAGAACCTTGATGCTGTCGGCCGAGTAGTCCGTGGATTCCTGCACCGACGCGCTGACGGCTTCCGGGGAGGTTGCCGCAGCGTGCGTGATCACATCTTTCTGTTCAGTTCGTTCCATCAGACTCGCATCGGCATGATGACGTAGGTGTACTCGTAGCCCTCGGCACTGACCGGCGTCATCACGGCCTGGCTCACTTCATCCTTCAGTTCGAGTGCAACGACGTCCGTCGACACGACCGAGAGGAAATCGAGGACGTACTGCGCGTTGAAGCAGATCTGCAGTGACGGCCCGCTGTAGTCGACGGGGAGGGTCTCGTGCGCTTCGCCGAGCTCCGGGCTGCTCGACATGACGTCGACCTTGCCCGCTTCGATCTGGAACTTGACCGCGCGCGACCGCTCGTTCGAGAGCAGCGCGACGCGCTTGACCGCAGCGGTCAGGCGTTCGCGCTCGAACTCGATGTGCTTGTCGTTGCCCTTGGGGATGACCCGCTCGTAGGCCGGGAACTGCCCGTCGATCATCCGCGAGATCAGCTTGCGTTCGCCGACGTCGAAGAACAGGTGGTTCTCGCCGCGCTCGTAGGCCACCGTGGTGTCGCCCTCGGTGAGCAGGCGCCCGAGTTCGCCCAGGGTCTTCTTGGGCAGGATGGCCTTGATTTCGGCGTCGCCGGCATCGCCGCCTTCCCGCTTCACGGTGACGAGCGCCAGGCGGTGACCATCGGTGGCCACGAGGCTCATCGAATCGCCACGCAGCACCAATTGCGCACCGTTCAGGAAGTAGCGCGTATCCTCACCGGTGATCGCGAACTGCGTCTTCGCCACCATCTCTTTCAGCGATGCACCTGACAAGGCAGCGGTCGGCGTCACACCGCCTTCGGGAAGAGCCGGGAAGTCGTCCTTCGGGAGGGTCTGCATCCTCGAGTCGAAGCGGTCCGCCGCAACCTTGACGCCGCTCTTGTCTTCAGCGATGCGGATGTCGGTGTCAGGCAGCGACTTGACGATTTCGTACAGCTTCTTCGCCGGCAGCGTCAGCACGCCTGGCTTGGTAACGGTGGCGTTGCACTGACTGCGCAGGCCAACTTCGAGGTCGGTGGCGAGGAAGTGGACCTTGCCGTCTCTTGCGTCGAGCAGCACGTTTGCCAGGATCGGGATCGTGTTCTTGCGTTCGACGATTCCCTGAAAAAATTGCAGTTCTCGCAGGAGGTCGTTCTTGCGGACGACGATGTCCATGGCTGTGCTGTCCTCGAAAAGGTCGTCGGCCCGGAGGGCTCGCGAATCCCTAATAGAGAGGGAAGATCTGAATGGAGAATTATATAGGAAAGAAGGGCGTGTTGAAAACGGTGGCAGGGCGATTAGTCGTTTGAGATGAACAACTTATGTTGTGGAAAAACCGTGGGCCGATTTTGCCCCTCTGAAGTCCAAGTAGCTCATCCAGTCTCAGCGCACAGGTTATCCGCAGCTCACTGCAGTGCCTCTTGTGGAAAATCCATCTGTCTAACGGAATCCCTCCAGAAAACCGGTCATCAGGTTGTTGAAATCACTGTCGTTCTTCCGCAGATCCTCGACCTTCCGAATGGAGTGGATCACGGTCGAGTGATGCTTGCCGCCGAAGCTGCGTCCAATTTCCGGCAGTGATGCATGTGTCAGTGACTTGCACATGTACATCGCAATCTGCCGCGGCATAGCCACAGATTTGGAGTTGTTCCTGGATTTCAACTCGGCGAGTTTCAGGTTGTAGTAGTCCGCCACGTATTTCTGGATGATCTCGATGGTGACGGCCTTCTCCTCGTGGTCCAGGATGTTGCGCAGGACCTCCTGAGCGAGAGGCAGCGAGATTTCCTGCCCGGTGAGTGAGGCATAGGCCACCAGCCTGATCAGCGAACCCTCGAGTTCCCGGATGTTCGACTTGATGCGGCCCGCGATGTAGATGGCCACATCGTCGGCCAGCGGCACCGCTTCCGCTTCGGCCTTCTTCTTGAGAATCGCCACCTTGGTTTCGAGGTCTGGCGACTGGATGTCGGCAATCAGGCCCCATTCGAACCGGGATCGCAGCCGCTCTTCGAGCGCCGGGATCTCGTGCGGCGGACAATCGCTGCTGAGCACGATCTGTTTCTGTGAGTCGTACAAGGCGTTGAACGTGTGGAAGAACTCAGTCTGAGTACCTTCCTTGCCAGCCAGGAACTGTATGTCGTCAACGAGCAGCACATCGACCGACCGATAGCGTTCGCGGAAGTCGATGACGCGGTCGTAGCGGACCGCGTTGATCATCTCGTTCATGAAGCGCTCGGACGAGATGTAGGTGAGCCTCAGATTGCGGTCGTGCTGGAGCACGTAGTGACCGACTGCATGCATCAGGTGCGTCTTGCCGAGACCGACTCCACCGTAGATGTAGAGAGGGTTGTAGGACCGCGACGGCGCCTCGGCGACCGCCCTGCTGGCGGCGTGGGCGAACTGGTTGGACGACCCGACGATGAAGGTGTCGAAGGTGTAACGGGGATTGAGCCCGGCGTGCGTCGTCACCGGGACCGCCGGCGCTGCCACCTGGATTACTGCCGCCTCTTCCGGGCTCAGCGGCACCGACGCCGGGTCGCCCGCTGCGTCGGCGATGAAGTTCACCGACAACTGCGGATGCTTCACTTCGGACAGTGATTCGGCAATCACGCCCGAGTAGTGCTTCGTCAGCCATTCCTTGAACAGACCGTTCGGCACCCGCACCGATATCGAAGTGCCGTCCTCACCGATGAAGCTCGTTGGCTTGAACCAGGTGTAGAAGCTGTGACGATTAACTTTCGTCTCGATCCGAGTGAGGATTTGGTCCCAGAGATTCATTTCTTCAATAAAAACGCGCTTCGGAGAGCTTTCGCCCGATGCAGGGGTCTATTTTCAGGCCTTTCGATGGCATCGACCGTCCAGAAAGCCCGATTTGACGCCATTCTCGAGCTTCGCCCCGGCTGAAAACGCGGCGAAATCGGCGAAAAGTCTGAGCACTCGCGCAGATCTTGTGGAATTTCCACAGTTTTTTCCACAGGTGTGGAAATCTTTGGGAACAGACCAAAGGCGCATTCGCGGTGGGCTTTGAAGAGTGGTCCGAGCGGTGGCGGATCGAGGAAGCCGACTCTAACACACTCGCTCCTGCATTGACACTCTTCGAAGCCGTTCGCTAACATTGGCAGTTCGTTTCAGTTAGAGGCAACTGCAGAGGGCGATTGTGCTCCCGACCAGTTGCGCGCCGACAGAGCTCCCAGCGGGCTCCCGGAGAGGTCATGAAGGGTAAGCGCACGTTTCAGCCGAATACGCGCCGCAGGGCTAAGGCGCATGGATTTCTGGTTCGCATGGCCACGAAGAATGGCCGCCTCGTCCTCAAGCGCCGCCGCGCCAAGGGGCGAAAGCGTCTGACGGTCAGCAGCGAATAGCACATTCGTCGCCGCACGGGTCAACCGTGCGGCAACGTGGATCATGGCCGGATTCGATCGAAGCGAACGCGTTCGCAAGAGGCCTGAATACCAGCAGATCTACGACAGGGGCGTCAAAGTTCACGGACGCTGTTTCACCCTGTTCCGCTTTGCCAACGGTTTACCAACCGGCCGGCTCGGCATCGCCGCCACGAGGAAGCTTGGCGGCTCGGTCGTGAGGAACAGGGCGAAACGACTGGTGCGGGAGATGTTCCGACGCAACAAGCTCGCGCCAGGATTCGACATAGTCATCGTGCCGAAGCGGGAACTGCTCGACACCAGCCTGACCGCCCTTGAAACTGAATTCCGCCACATACTCGAACGCAGCGCCCGACGAGGGCGTTGACGGTTCCGGCTCGCGGCAGCCGGTTGACCCGTCAACCGGCGTGCGGGTGGCACTCGTACTCCTGCGGGCCTACAAGCTCGTCATCTCGCCGCTGTTCACCGGATCGTGCCGGTTCCTGCCCTCCTGTTCTGAGTACGCAGCCGAAGGCATCCGCCTGTACGGCGTGCCTCGCGGCTCCTGGATTGCCCTGAAGCGCCTCTCGAGGTGCCACCCATTCTGCGCCGGCGGTCACGACCCGGTGCCCCGAAGGAACTGAATTGGAACGCCGCGTTCTCATCGCACTGTTTTTGTCGTTTCTGGTGCTCTTCGCGTACCAGACCTTCTTCCCGTCAACGCCTGCGCCCACGACCGTGACGTCCGGCACCCCCGCGGCCGGCGCGCAGGACGGCGTGTCGGCGGTGAGCCAGCAGGAGGCCACTCCGGCTCCAGCAGCCGTCGTTGGAGGTGAGGCTGAGACCGAGGTGAAAGTGGAGACGCCGCACGTCGTGGCGACGTTCACCAACCGCGGAGCCAGGCTGAAAAGCTGGCGACTGAAGGAGTATCGCGACCAGACGGGCAACCCGGTCGAACTTGTCGATGCTACGCTGAACGACCAACCGCTGCCGTTCTCGCTGACCCTCCCGGATGCCGCCACGACGTCGCTGCTGAACAGCGTGCTGTTTGCGTTGAAGCAGTCAGGCGAACAGGTTGAGTTCGACTACCGAAACGAGGCTGGCCTGAACGCCACCAAAGTGTTCACGCTGAATCCCGCCAGCTACACCATCGACGCGCAGATTCGCGTCACACACAACGGCGGACCTGTGGTCCCCACGATCCAATGGGGACCCGGCCTTGGAGTCCGCGACTCGCAGACCTACGCTGTCAAGCCGGAGGCGCTGTTCTCGTCGGAGGGCTCGGTCACCCGCGTGGAGTCCGACGATATTGCCGCCTCTCCCACGTACAACCAGAGCTTCGACTACGTTGGCATCGACGACCAGTACTTCGCGGCCTTCGCGGTGAAGCCCGGCACCGTGAAGGTGACGTATCAGGCCGTGCAGGTGGCTCCGCCGGCCGGTTCCGAGGAGCAGGCGCGCGACCTGGTGGCCTTCTCGGTGACGCCCGCAACGGCGGACCAGACACTCACCTTCTTCGCCGGCCCAAAGGAATTCGATACGCTGGCGGCGATCGACCGGAACATCACGAAGGCGATCAACTTCGGCATGTTCTCCGTCATCGTCGTGCCGCTGCTCCGCTCACTGAACTGGATTCATGGCTACGTCGGCAACTACGGCTGGGCCATCTTCATCCTCACCCTCCTCATCAACCTGGTGCTGTTCCCGCTCAACCACAAGAGCGTCGTCTCGATGCGCAAGATGCAGGAGATTCAGCCCGAGGCCAAGGCGATTCAGGAGCGCTACGCCAAGCTCAAAGCCACCGACCCGGCCAAGCAGAAGATGAACTCCGAGTTGATGACGCTGTACAAACAGAACGGCGTCAACCCGGCCAGCGGCTGCATCCCGATTCTGCTGACACTGCCGGTCTTCCTGGCGTTCTATGCGCTGTTGACGACCGCCATCGAGCTGCGTGGGGCACCGTTCATCGGCTGGATTCACGACCTGTCGCTGCCCGATCCGTTCTACGTGATGCCCGTGCTGGTTGGTGCCTCCCAGATCCTGACGCAGTGGATGACGCCGCAGGCGGGCATGGACCCGACACAGCAGAAGATGATGATGATCATGCCGGTGGCACTGATCTTCGTCTTCGTGTCCACGCCGTCAGGCGCCTTGATCTACTGGCTGGTCGGCAACGTCTGGCGCCTGGGTCAGATGCAGCTCACCAACTACATCCATCCACCGAAGGTGCATGTCGTCAGGCCAGCTGCCGAACGCCGCGTGAAGCGCGCGGGCAGCGGCAAGACCGACACAGCGGCGCGAGAGAATTGAAATGTCCGAGAGCATCACTCCGATCGTCGACTTCCTGAACAGGTTCAACGAGGCGCTTGGTATCACGTCGGCGATTGATGTTGAGCACGCTGATGAGGGACCGCGCCTGAACATGACGGGCGAAGAGACCGAACTGCTGGCGCGTCATCGCGGCGAGCCGCTCAAGGCGCTGCAGCACGTCGTCGACATGGCGTTCGGCCGCGAACTCGGCGACGACAAGCGGATCTTCGTGGACGCCCTGGGCTACCGCAAGGGCAAGGACATCGAGCTGCGGCAGATGGCGAAGTATCTCGCCGGAAAGGCCAGTGAGACCGGCATGGAGCAGCAGCTCGGTCCGCTCAATCCCTACGAGCGGCGCCTCGTCCACATGGCTGCCGCCGAAGTTCCTGGCGTGCGCACCGAGAGCATTGGCGACGCGTTCACCAAGATCGTCACGATCTCCGCACGGAAGTAGCCAGTTCTGCCGGGCCGGTCCCGTGGCCTGCCCGCGTCGTCCCGAGCCGCCACCCGCGCGTCGTTCGAGTCCCAGATGAGCGACCGATGTTCTCCACCACAGACACGATCGTCGCGATAGCCACTCCTGCGGGTCGAGGCGCGATTGGCGTGGTCCGCCTCAGCGGTCCGGACGCGCACCGAATCGCCCAGACGCTGCTCCATCGATCCGTCCCCCTCGAACCGCGGCGTGCAACGCTGGCGCGTGCGCAGTTCAACGACGTGCCCGACCAGGTGATCGCGACATGGTTCCAGCGGCCGGCATCGTTCACTGGTGAGGACGTCGTCGAAATCAGCGCGCACGGCAGCAGCGTGGTGCTGCAGGCGATTGTGCGCGCGGCGCTCGCCGCCGGCGCGCGTGCCGCTGCCCCTGGCGAGTTCACGCTTCGCGCGTACTCTGAACGGCAAGCTCGATCTTCCCAGGGCTGAAGCCGTCGCGGACATCATCGACGCGGCGACGCCGGCACAGGCGCGCGCTGCGTTCGACCAGTTGAATGGCACGCTCACCGAGGCGATCAACGCCATCGACGCGGAGTTGTTCGACCTGGTCGCGAAGCTCGAAGCGTCGGTCGACTTCCCGGACGAGGGCTACCACTTCCTTCATGCGGGGGACGTCGAGCGAGCGATTGCCGCCGTCATCGTCCGCATCGACGCGCTGTTGTCGAGCGCGGCTCGCGGCCGGCTCGTGCGCGACGGTGCGACGGTGGTGCTTGCCGGAAAGCCCAACGCCGGCAAGTCGAGCCTGTTCAATCGACTGATCGGCGCGAACCGGGCCATCGTGACGGACGTTCCTGGAACCACCCGCGACCTGATCACCGAAGTGGTCGACCTGGCCGGGTTGCGCGTAACGCTGGTCGATACAGCGGGCTTGACCGAGAGCGCCGACCCGGTTGAACGCGAGGGCGTTGCCCGAGCGACGCGGGCGATGGAATCGGCCGACCTGGTCCTGCTGGTTGTGGACGGCTCTCTTGGTCGAATCGCGCCTGAACAATCAATACAAACGGCTGGATACAAAAGACTTAGTGTCGTCAACAAGTGCGATGTCGGTGACACCTCTGAGTCGAACCCTGGGATCCGAATGTCCGCTCTGACCGGGGCTGGCATCGACGACCTGGTTGAGGAAATTCACCGCACGCTCGGGTTTGGACCGGCCTCAGACACACCCGCGGTCACGAACGTCCGGCACATCGACCTGCTCCAACGAACCAGATTGAGCCTTCAACAAGCGCATACGTCCATTCGGACCGCCGGAGAAGCCCTCTCGGAGGAGTTCATCCTCGTCGATCTTCAGGAAGCCAGGCGGCTGTTGGAAGAGATTTCAGGAGTTCGAACTCCGGACGATGTACTAATTCATGTGTTCAGCCATTTCTGCATAGGAAAATGACGTCGGTGCGAAAGTTCGACGTGGTCGTGGTTGGCGCGGGTCACGCGGGCTGTGAGGCAGCGTTCGCCGCCGCTCGCCTCGGCGTCAGCGTCGGCATCTGCACGCTGTCCCTGGACACGGTGGCGCACATGCCCTGCAATCCGGCGGTTGGCGGAACCGCAAAGGGGCACCTCGTCCGCGAGATCGATGCGCTTGGCGGTTTGATGGGACTCGCCATCGATGCCACGGGCATCCAGTTCAAGCTGCTGAACCGGAGCCGCGGTCCCGCCGTCTGGTCGCCGCGCGCTCAGGCCGACAAGAAGGCGTACGGGGCCTGGGTCCGAGACTTCATCGACGCTCAACCCAACATCGAGTGGGTGATCGGCAGGGCTGGTCGGGTTCTGACGACCGGGAGCACCGTTACGGGGCTCGCGCTGGAAGACGGCGAGGTCATCGGTTGTTCGGCTCTGGTGATTACCACCGGAACCTTTCTGAACGGCCTCATTCACATCGGGGACGAGCAACTTCCCGCTGGCAGGTCCGACGAGCCTCCCACGACCAGCCTTTCTGAGTCGCTCAAGGGGTTCGGCTTCGAATGGGGCCGGTTGAAAACCGGAACCCCGCCGCGACTGGATCGTGCCAGCATCGATTTCGACGGCTGCGTGCGTGCCGGCGTGTTTGCACTCGAGCCAGGCGACGCTCCGGCCGTGCCGTTCTCGTTCCTGACCGAAACCGTGGATCGGCCGCAGACCCCGTGCTACCTGATCCACACCACCGACGCGGTCCACCGGCTGGTGAAGGACAACCTGGCTGCTTCCCCGCTTTTCAACGGGCAAATCAGCGGCATTGGCCCCAGGTACTGCCCTTCACTCGAGGACAAGGTGGTCCGGTTCCCGGACAGGGAGCGCCATCAGATATTCCTCGAACCCGAAGGGGTCGCCGTACGAGAGATCTACGTAAACGGGCTGTCGATGAGCCTGCCTCGGCGCGTGCAGGAGGCGATCGTCCATGAACTGCCTGGCTTGGCCGACGCAGTGATGCTCAAACCCGGATATGCCGTCGAATATGACTTCATCCAGCCGACCGAGCTCACGCGTACGCTGGAGACGAAGCGGATTGCGGGCCTTTTCCTCGCCGGGCAGATCAATGGCACGTCCGGATACGAGGAGGCAGCAGCTCAGGGCGTGGTGGCTGGCGTCAACGCGGCCAGGCGCATTCGCGGTGAAGCTGACGTGACTTTCGGCCGGGACGAAGCCTACATTGGCATCCTCGTCGACGACCTCATCACCAAGGGATGCCTCGAGCCTTACCGCATGTTCACGTCGCGAGCAGAGTATCGGCTGCTGCTCAGGATCGACAATGCCGATCTCCGTCTGACGCCGAAGGGCCACGACGCAGGCCTGGTCGACCACGAGCGGTGGGATCACTTCCTGGAGCGACGCGCCGCACTCGGGCGGAACCTGGCGGTGCTCGACTCGTCACCCGTGCGGTCCCGGACCGGTGACACCGTGTCAGCAGCGCGGTTGCTGCGACAGCCGGAGACGTCAGTGGGTGGCTTGGTGGCGCGCGGGGTCCGCCTCGAGCTCCGAAGCGGCTTCGGGGGATCGACGCGGCCACCCTCGAGACCACGGTGAAGTACGAGGGCTACCTGCGGCGGCAGCAGAGCGAGGTAGAGCGGATGAGGCGCGACGAGCGTCGCCGGATTCCGGCCGGATTTCCCTTCCACCGGGTTCCCGGGCTGACACGGGAGACGGTCCAACGGCTTGAGCAGGTCCGGCCAGACACCCTGGGTCAGGCGTTGAGAATCCCTGGCCTCACCCCAGCAGCCGTGGCCGTTCTTGCCGCCTATGTCACCCGCTCCTCTCTCTCAGACAACGCAACTCCATGACCGCCAGCGCTCTTCGTGACCGCATCGTCGCGCGACTGGCAGCGGCGTCGATTCAGCCTGGGGATGCAGTGCTGTCGGGGCTGGAATGCTATCTGGCCCTGCTGGCTCGGTGGAACGCAAAGATCAATCTGACCGCTCTGCCCCTTCAGGCTCCGACAGACGCCGCGCTGGATAAACTGCTGGTCGAACCGCTGGTCGCCGCCCTGTTCGTCCCGCCCGCTACCGGAACTTGGATCGACCTCGGTTCCGGCGGAGGTTCCCCGGCCCTGCCGCTTAGGTTGGCCTGCCGCCAAGGTTCGCTGACCCTCGTCGAGTCTCGCGAGCGCAAGTGCGCGTTTCTGCGAGAGGCCATCCGAGCATTGCGACTCGACCGCACGACTGTGACCAATGGCCGCTTCGACACCTTGCAACCGGCATCTCTGGTTGACGCTGTAACTGTTCGAGCTGTCCGGATCGACAGCGAGATGGACGCACATCTGAGGCGCGTTCTCAAGGTCGGCGGACTGCTCTTCTCGTTCGGCACCCCACTTGAGTCGCCTGCATTCGAAATACGTCATAGAGCCGAGCTACCAGATCGCTCCAGCTTGACCGTGGCTATCAGGCTCGCATGATGTTCCACGTGGAACAATCGGCCGCCGAAGACAGACGTTGACCTGAAACCGGCTGTTCCCTATTCTTGGTGCCCCGTCACCTTCTGTTCACTTCGCATCTGTAGGCCAAGTAGCCAAATGAGCCGCGTCGTAGCTGTCGCCAATCAGAAAGGCGGAGTGGGCAAGACCACCACGACGTTGAACCTCGCCGCATCGCTGGCTGTCTCAGGCCACCGTGTGCTGCTGGTTGACGTCGACCCGCAAGGTAACCTGACGAGTGGCGTTGGCTTGAAAGGACAGGCAGCAGCAGGAGGCACGGTATACAACACGCTCACCCAGACGGAACCGATCGAGGATGCACACCCGTTCATCCTGCAGACGCGCACCGCGCGCCTCCACCTGGTGCCGGCTGACCGCAATCTCACGGGCGCTGAAATCGAGATGGTGCCTCTCGACCGACGGGAAGAGCGCCTTCGGTTGCTCCTCGCATCGGTGCGTACTGACTACGACTACATCTTCATCGACGCGCCACCGTCGCTCGGACTCCTGACGCTCAACGCGCTCGTGGCGGCAGACGCCGTCCTTATCCCCCTTCACTGCGAGTACTACGCGCTCGAGGGGTTGGCCGATCTCTGGGGCACCATCCGCCGCGTTCGCGGCGCCTTGAATCCGAACCTCGATATCGAGGGTGTGCTCTTCACGATGTTCGACGAGCGGACCAATCTCGCCCAGCAAGTGGCGGGCGAAGTCCGGGCCTTCTTCAAGGAGAAGGTCTATCGCACCACTATTCCGCGCAACGTCCGGCTCGGTGAAGCGCCGAGCCACGGCATGCCGGTGATCGAATACGACCCGAAGTCGCGCGGCGCCGAGGCCTACATGGCGCTTGCCCGGGAAGTGCTCGAGCGAGCGGCCGCGAACGCCGCCCCGCCCTGAGCACGCTGCACGTCGTCCGTCACTCGTGGGTTTCGCAAGTACTGAGCCTCTGACACATGGAAAAACGCCCCGCACTTGGCAAGGGACTGAGCGCACTCATTCCTGATGCACCCGAGCCGGCCCGCTCCTCCCCGGTGGAACTCGACATCGACAGGCTGACGCCGAACACCTACCAGCCGCGCGGCCAGTTCGACGATGCCCGTCTCGACGACCTGGCAAGTTCGATCAAGTCGAACGGCGTGATTCAGCCGATCGTCGTTCGCAGGGTAGGCGAGCAGTTCCACATCATCGCTGGCGAACGCCGATGGCGAGCCGCGCAGATGGTGGGCCTGAAAAGGGTGCCGGTCGTCGTGCGTGACGTGCCGCCAGGAGGCGAGCAGTCGGTGCTGGAGATGGCGCTGATCGAGAACATCCAGCGCGAGAACCTGAATCCGATCGACGAAGCCCTCGCCTACCGCCGCCTGGCCGATGAATTCCGGCTGACGCAGGAGCAGATTGCGGCATCGGTCGGCAAGGACCGCGCGACCGTCGCCAATTTCATCCGTCTGCTCCGCCTGCCCGAGGAGGTTCGCGCTGACGTCGGCGCAGGCAGCCTGTCGATGGGACACGCGCGTGCCCTCCTCGCACTCACCAGCGAGGCGGACCAGCGCCGCATCGCTCGCGAGATCGTCAGCCGAAACCTATCGGTCCGGGAAACCGAGTCGATGGTCCGCAAGGCCGCCGAAGATAAGGGGCCTGCGAAAGAGGCTCGGGAACCGGCAAAGGCTGACGTGCACACGCGCGCGGCGGAAGACAGGCTTCGCCTTCGTTTCGGTACACGGGTCCGCATCGTACGCAGCGGCAGGAAGGGTCGTATCGAAATCGACTTCGGCAACGAAGACGAACTGATCCGCCTGTACGAGCAATTGACGGGAGAGCAGTAAAAGACCCGCCAACGCTGTAGCTTCACAGGCGGGGACATGGTATAAACGCATGTTCGGCGCTTGTGAAACTTGGCGCAAGCTCCAGCGCGCCCTTGGAAAAACGTGACAAATCGAACTGCTGCATCCCGCTATGCCCGCGCGCTGCTTGACGTTGCGCTCAAGGAGCACGTCGATCTCGCCACCATCGAATCCGAACTCGGCGCCCTCGCACTGCTCTTCGAGCAGAACGACGCGCTCCGCAAGGCGCTGCTGAATCCCGCCGTGCCCCTGCCACGCAAGCGCGCGGCTGTCGCCGACATCATCGCGAAGGCTGGCGTCCTGCCTGTCGTCGGCAAGACGATGGCGCTGCTGGCCGAACGCGATCGCTTGAATATCCTGAGTGAGGTGGCCGAGGCGTTCCGTCAGCGGTTGCTCGATCTCAGGAATGTCGTCCGCGCCGTCGTCACCACCGCGGAGCCGCTGCCTGCTGAACGCCTGCAGGCCATTCAAACCAGCCTCGCCTCAGCCACCGGCCGCACCGTGGAACTCACCTCTCGTGTCGACCCCGCCATTCTCGGCGGCATGGTCGCGCGCGTGGGTGGCACCGTTTTCGACGCCAGCGTCACCAGCCACCTGCAGCGCATCAAGCAGCGCCTGGACGCCAGCATTTAGCAGAGCACATCAATGGACATCAAAGCCGAAGAGATTTCCAAGATCATCCGCGACCAGATCGGCAGCTATGCCGTCGATGTCGACGTGGCAGAAGTCGGAAGCATTATTTCGATCGGTGACGGCATCGCGCGCGTCCACGGGATCGAGAACGCCATGGCCGGCGAGATGATCGAGTTCCCGCACGGCGTGTTCGGCATTGCGCTGAACCTCGAAGAGGAAAGCGTCGGCACGGTGCTCCTGGGCGACTTCACGAACATCAAGGAAGGCGACACCGTCAAGCGCACCGGTCGCATCATCTCGGTGCCGGTTGGTGACGAGATGCTCGGCCGAGTCGTCAACGCCCTCGGCCAGCCGATCGACGGCAAGGGGCCGATCAACACCAGGCAGTTCTCGCCAATCGAACGCCTGGCGCCTGGCGTCGTCGACCGTCAGGGCGTGAAGGAACCGCTGCAGACCGGCCTCAAGGCTATCGACGCGATGGTGCCGATCGGCCGCGGCCAGCGCGAGTTGATCATCGGCGACCGCCAGACCGGCAAGACCGCGGTGGCGATCGACGCGATCCTCAACCAGAAGGACACCGGCGTCATCTGCATCTACAACGCGATCGGGCAGAAGCAGTCGACCATCGCGCAGGTCGTGCGCACGCTGGAGGAAGCCGACGCGATGCGCTACACCATCGTCGTTGCGGCCGGCGCCTCGGATCCGGCGCCACTCCTCTACATCAGCCCGTACTCGGCCTGCACCATCGGCGAATTCTTCCGCGACAGCGGCCGCCACGCGCTCGTGGTGTACGACGACCTCTCGAAGCACGCCGTTGCCTACCGCGAAATCTCACTGCTCCTCCGGCGTCCCCCGGGTCGCGAAGCCTACCCCGGCGACGTGTTCTACCTGCACTCGCGTCTGCTGGAGCGCGCCGCAAAGCTGAACAAGGAATTGGGCGGCGGCTCGCTGACCGCGCTGCCGATCATCGAGACGCAGGCCGGCGACCTGTCGGCTTACATCCCGACGAACGTCATCTCGATCACCGACGGCCAGATCTTCCTCGAGTCTGACCTGTTCAACCAGGGCGTCCGTCCCGCCATCAACGTCGGCAACTCGGTGTCGCGCGTCGGCGGCTCGGCCCAAATCAAGGCGATGCGCCAGGTTGCGGGCACGCTGCGTCTCGACCTCGCGCAGTACCGCGAACTGGCAGCCTTCGCGCAGTTCGGCAGCGACCTCGACAAATCGACGCAGGCGCAGTTGACGCGCGGCGCACGGCTCGTCGAAATCCTGAAGCAGGGGCAGTACGCGCCCCTGTCGGTCGAGCGCCAGGTGGCGATCATCTTCGCCGGCGTCAATGGCTATCTCGACAACGTCGCGGTCAGCGACCTTCGCGTCTTCGAGTCGGAGCTCTACACGTATCTCGAGACCCGTGCGCCGGGCATCTTCCAGGGCATCGCGGAGAAGAAGCAGCTCGACGACGAGATCAAGGCGGCGCTGACGGCAGCGGTGAAGGAATTCGCTGCGGAGTTCGCGGCCCGCAAGGCGGCGTAAGCAGTAACTCATGCCATCACTGATTGACCTCCGCCGCCGCGTGCGCGCGGTGAAGAACACGCAGCAGATCACCAAGGCCATGAAGATGGTTGCGGCATCGAAGCTGCGCCGCGCGCAGGAGCGGATCACCAACGCGCGCCCCTACGCCGTGCAGATGCAGCACGTGCTGGCCGGACTGGCGGGTCGCGTCGACTCGTCGATCCATCCGCTACTCACCGTCCGCGAGCAGACGCCGGAAAGCCGCACCCTCATCATCTCCGTCACGGCCGACAAGGGGCTCTGCGGCAGCTTCAACACCAACGCCGTCAAGTCGGCCGCCCAGACGGCGATCGGTTCGCCGACGCCAGTGTCGCTCGGCATCGTTGGCCGCAAGGGGCGCGAGTATTTCGGCCGCCGCGGCTACTCGATCGAGTTCGAGCAGATCGGCATCTTCCAGAAGCTGTCGTTCGCCGACGCCCAGACGATTGCCACGCTCGCGATGGACGCCTTCACCTCGGGTCGTGCCGACCGCGTGCTGCTCGTCTACAACGAATTCAAGTCGGTGATTTCGCAGAAGGTCGTCGTCGACCAGTTGCTGCCCATCGCCCGCACTGACCTGCCCGGCCAGGCGGCGCAGCCGGACGAGGCGCAGGTCGACTACCTCTACGAACCGAGCGCGCAGGAAATCTTCAACCAGCTCCTGCCGCGCTACGTCGAGGTGCAGGTCTACCGGGCGCTGCTCGATTCGAACGCGGCATTCTACGCGGCGCAGATGACGGCAATGGACACGGCAAGCCGCAACGCCGCGGACATGATCGGCAGCCTCACGCTCTACATGAACAAGGTGCGTCAGGCGGCGATCACGCGAGAAATCATCGAAGTGGTCTCGGGCGCTCAGGCGCTGTAGGAAACAGGCATTCCGTAGCGTCGGGTCTGCAAACCCGGCGACGATGAGACGAATATGGCTGACAAGAATTTCGGAAAGATCGTGGCGATTATCGGGCCGGTGCTCGACGTCGAATTCGAGGCGGGCAAGCTTCCCGAGATCTACAACGCCCTGCGCATCGAGGCGACGATTGCCGACGGCACCACCGTCGAGATCATCGCGGAGGTCGAGCAGCACCTCGGCGAGAACCGCGTCCGCGCGGTGGCGATGAAGCCGACCGACGGCCTGCAGCGCGGCATGAAGGCCGAGGACCTTGGCGAAGCGATCACCGTGCCGGTGGGTCCGATGACGCTCGGCCGCGTGCTGAACGTGCTCGGCGAACCGGTCGACTTCCCGGACCGTCCGGTCGAGTCGAAGGAGCGCTGGCCCATCCACCGCGCCGCGCCGACACTCGAGCAGCAGTCGACCGAACTGAAGATGTTCGAGACCGGCATCAAGGTCATCGACCTCCTCGAGCCGTACCTCCAGGGCGGCAAGATCGGCCTGTTCGGCGGCGCCGGCGTCGGCAAGACGGTCATCATCCAGGAGCTCATTCACAACATCGCCATGAAGCACGGCGGTGTGTCGGTGTTCGCCGGCGTCGGCGAGCGCACCCGTGAGGGCAACGACCTCTGGGTCGAGTTCCAGGAGAGCGGCGTCATCGACATCAACGACCCCTCGAAGTCGCGCGCCGCACTGGTCTACGGCCAGATGACGGAGCCGCCGGGAGCGCGCCTGCGCGTCGGTCTCTCGGCCCTCACCCTGGCCGAGTACTTCCGCGATGCGGAAGGCAAGGACGTGCTGCTGTTCGTCGACAACGTGTTCCGCTTCACGCAGGCCGGTTCGGAAGTGTCGGCACTGCTCGGCCGCATGCCGTCGGCCGTTGGCTACCAGCCGACCCTGTCGAGCGAAATGGGCGCGATGCAGGAACGCATCACCTCGACGAAGAAGGGCTCCATCACCTCGGTGCAGGCGATCTACGTGCCTGCCGACGACTACACCGACCCGGCGCCGGCCACCACGTTCGGTCACCTCGACGCCACCACCAACCTGTCGCGTGCAATTGCCGAACTCGGCATCTACCCGGCAGTCGACCCGCTCGCCTCGACGTCGCGCATTCTCGACCCGCGCATCCTCGGCGACGAGCACTACAACGTGGCGCGTGCGGTGAAGCAGATTCTCCAGCGCTACAAGGACCTGCAGGACATCATCGCGATTCTCGGTATCGACGAACTGTCGGAAGACGACAAGCTCACCGTGTCGCGCGCCCGCAAGATCCAGAAGTTCCTGTCGCAGCCGTTCTTCGTCGCCCACCAGTTCACGGGTCTCGAGGGCAAGTACGTGCCGATCGCCGACACGATTCGCGGCTTCAAGGAAATCGTCGACGGCAAGCACGACGAGATCCCGGAACAGGACTTCTACCTGGTCGGCACCATCGACGACGTGCTGGAAAAGTTCCGCAAGCGGCAGGCGGCGTAACATGGCCGGCACGTTCCAGCTCCAGATCGTCTCGGCCGACCGGTCGATCGTCAACGAGACGGTCGACGAGATCCAGGTGCCAGGCGCCGAAGGCTACTTCGGCGTCCTGCCGGGTCACACGCCCATGCTGGCGCTGATCGGCACGGGCGAACTCTGGTTCCGGCAGGGTTCCGAGACAACCTACGTGTCGCTGTCGGGCGGCTTCGCGGAAGTGCAGCCCGATCGCGTCACCATCCTTGCGCAGATCGCCGAACGTGCTGACGAGATCGATATCGCCCGTGCCGAAGCGGCGAAGCGGCGGGCAGAAGAACGCCTCTCGCGGTCGACCATGGACATCGACTCGGAGCGTGCCCGCGTCGCGCTGCTCAAGTCGCTGATTCGCCTTCAGGTCGCCACGCGCGCCCGGGTTCGCGGATAGAGTAGTCAGGGTCCGCCTCCGCTACAACGCCTCGGCGGGCCGCTGTACATGCTGTCCAATCTCGCACAACTGTTCCGATTCCGCGGGCTCATCCAGAGCCTTGTCGCGCGCGAGCTCAAAGCGCGCTACCGCGGCTCGGTGCTCGGGTTCCTCTGGTCGTTCATCAACCCGATCCTTCTCCTCTCCATCTACACCTTCGTCTTCACGGTCGTCCTTCCGAACCGCAACCCGATCGCCCAGCCCTATGCGGTCTTCATGTTCTGCGGCATCCTGCCGTGGAACTGGTTCTCGTCATCGCTGATGGAGGCGTCGGGCTCGCTGGTCTCGGGCGGCAACCTGATCAAGAAGGTGCTCTTCCCGGCCGAGATTCTGCCCATCGTCAGCGTGCTGGCGAACATGGTCCACTACTTCCTCGGCCTCATCATCCTCGTCGCGTTCCTCGTCGGCTATCGCCACTGGCCCGACCCGCTCGGCCTGCTCTGGTTTCCGGTGGTTGTGGCGGTGCAGCTCGTCTTCACCACCGGCCTTGCGCTGTTCCTCTCGGCTCTGACCGTGCACTACCGCGACATTCGCGACCTGCTGCAGAACCTGCTGATGTTCTGGTTCTTCGCCACGCCGATCATCTACCCGTGGCAGGACGAGAACGTCCGTCAGTACAAGTGGCTGTTCGATATCAACCCGTTCACGCACCTCGCCGTGTCCTACCAGGAGATCCTCTTCTTCCCAGGACCGGTCGGACACGCCGCGTGGCTGATGGCGATGGCGGTGGTGTCGGTCGGCGTGTTCCTCGGCGGCTACTGGTTCTTCGATCGCCTGCGCGACTCGTTTGCGGAGGCGGTGTAGCGTGAACGCGATCGAACTCACCAACGTCTCGAAGATCTACAGGCGCTACAGCGGCCGCCAGTTCGCGACGCTGAAGAGCGCGCTGCTGCAGCGCAGCATCCTGCGCGACCTGAGCGCCGCCGAAACGTTCCCGGCGCTCACCGACGTATCGTTCGTCGTGCCGAAGGGGTCCACCTACGGCGTCATCGGCCGCAACGGATCGGGCAAGAGCACGGCACTGAAGCTCGTGGCCGGCATCACCAAACCGACGAGCGGTTCGGTGAAGGTGGAAGGGCGCATCTCCGCGCTTATCGAATTGGGTGCCGGCTTCCACCCGGAAATCTCGGGACGCGAGAACGTCTTCATCAACGGCATCATGCTGGGCCTGACCAAGGGCCAGATTCAGGATCGCTTCGACGAGATCGTCGACTTCGCGGAGCTGCGCGAGTTCATCGATGCGCCGGTGAAGACCTACTCGTCAGGCATGTACATGCGGCTCGGCTTCGCCGTGGCCATCCACGTCGACCCCGACGTGCTGCTGGTCGACGAAGTGCTCGCGGTCGGCGACGAGGGGTTCACGCACAAGTGCCTCGACAAGTTCGCCGAGTTCCGCCGCCGCAACAAGACCATCCTGCTCGTCACGCACTCGCTCGGACTGGTGGAGCGCTTCTGCGACGAGGCCGTCTGGATCGATGGAGGCCGCGTCATGGGCCACGGCGATCCGAAGCGTCTGGTCGATGCGTACCTCACGGCGGTCGAGAAGGGCGAGGACACGCTGCTGGCCACCACCACCGCGAAGGCGGTCGAGGCCGCCAAGCGCGCCGATGGCGACGCGCCGCATCCGGCCGACGGCGTCATTCCCGCCAGCAGCCACGACGCGGCCGCCGGGTCCGAGGCGGCGAGCACCGAACCCGAGCTGAAGAACTTCTTCGAGGAGACCGAAGGGCGCTGGGGCTCGCGCGAAATCGAGATCACTGACGTCACCATGCTCGACCACGCGGGCGCCCCGTCATTCGTGTTCCACTCGGGTGAAGCGATGAGCGTGCGCATCATGGTGCATGCACACTCGCCGATCACCGACTTCGTCTTCGGCTTCGGCCTCTTCAACGCGGAAGGGGTCTGCTGCTACGGCACCAACACCTACCTGGAGGAGATGACGCCGGTGAGCATCGAGGGCCTGGTTACCGCTTCGTTCGACATCGAACGGCTCGACCTGGTGGAAGGCACCTACAAGCTGGACGTCGCCGTTCACAAGCGCGACGGCTTCCCGTACGACTATCACCGGCTGCTCTACACGTTCCGCGTGAAATCGCGCACGCACGACGCCGGCATCTATCGTCCGCCGCACACCTGGAATTTCACCGGGGCGGTACAGTTCACGGACGAGATCGACAAACTGACGTAGTCGCAAGCCCCCGGTCGCAAGTCGCTAGAATCACCACGTGCCAGTCCTCACCCGCGACGCCGCGAAACAGTTCACCGAGAACGCAAGGGCCGCTGGCCGACGCGTTGTCTTCACCAACGGCGTCTTCGACCTGCTCCATCCCGGACACGTCCGCTACCTGCAGCAGGCGCGCGCTCTCGGCGACGTGCTCGTCATCGGCATCAACACCGACCGATCGGTCCGCGCGAACAAGGGGCCTGGCCGGCCCATCACGCCTGAAGCCGAACGTGCCGAGGTGCTCGCCGCGCTCGAGTGTGTGGACGGCGTCACAATCTTCGACGAGGAGACGCCTTTCAACATCATCAGCGAGCTGCAGCCGGACGTCCTGGTGAAGGGCGCCGACTGGGCCCACGACGCGATCGTCGGTCGCGACATCGTCGAGGCCCGGGGCGGCCGTGTCGTGCGGGTCGCCGTCGAACAGGGCCATTCGACCACATCTATCTTGGCGCGCATAGCCGCAGCCGCCATACCGCAACCCTAACTGTCGAGCGTCCCTCGCGACTGGGTGTTCCTCGACACCGGGCTGCGTGGCCACGTTCGAAACCCGCCACTGGAGATCTCTGTGCCCCTTATCGGCGGGACCGCGGCACGGCACGTCACGTTCGACCCTGCTTGCGGGCGCAACAGCAAGCTCCGGCGGTGGCACAGACGAGCGGAAACGTTCCCTCACGTCGAGCTTGCCGAGGTTCTACTGAGGTGACTTCTCGCGTTGGCGCGCTGTGAAAACAAGGCGAATACTGCTGGGCAATCGCAGGTTCGAGAGTGTGGGACTTCCGACCGTTACCGTATCCAATCGTCGTCATTGCAGGACCAGCTAAAGCGGCTTGTCACGCCCGCCTCTGAGCAACGATGTCACCAGACTTCCCCATCCAGAACTGTTAAACGCCTGTCAGCTTTGCACCGGCTCAGTCTTTAACACTACGCGCGAGCGCCAAGCTCGACGCAGCCTCTCTTGATCAGAGCGGCACGGAAGCCTATCATCCGTTTTGGCGGGGACGCTATCTTGGACCCGAGATGATGTCGTCATCGAAGAACGGCCAATCTACCGACCGACTCGAGTCGGAGACGATGGACTTTTCGTGGCCCCCGAAAGGCGGCTCGGAGTTCGATCCTCGCGTGATGGACGTACGGTCCAACGTCGTCATGACCGTCGACGACGCCGCGCCGGCTGCGAACGCGCCTGTGCCTGAGCAATCCATGTTCTTGGAACCGCAAACAATGTTGCGGGTCCCTGTCGATACGCTGCTGTCAACAGCCATCGGGCGGGTGCGGCGCCTGCGGACAGCAATGCAGGCTGCAGGACGATCCGCCTGGGTTGGCAGATTGAGCAGCGCCCACCCGATGGTGACTGTACCTGGTGCTCCTCACGGTCGTTCAGGCGGCTGCACTGCTCGGGCTGACGCGTCGCTCGCTTCTTCCGCCTTCCGCACAGGAGCAACCGTCCCGACTATCGACCGGGCCAAACCGAGCAGCGGGAACCGGAGACATGCGGTTGGAGACCGCTCCAGACGTCCCCGCTCAGTCGAGGGGCGGTATCGCATTGCCACCTCAGACGAGGACACGGGCACGCGCGCGCTCCGCGGCTCCGCCACGCGCGCAAAACTCCAGCGGGGCGCTGCCACCGTCCTCCTCGGTGGCCGACGCAGGTCCGTCAGGCTGGTTGCGCGTCCGGTCCCAGCTGGAACTGGAGGTGTTCGAGGGCGCTCGCCGGCTGGGGTCGTCGTCTCAGGCTCGCTTTGAACTGGCCGAAGGGATGCACGCTTTGCGACTGGAGAATGCGAAGTTCGGATTCCAGGACACCATGAACGTGTCGATCGAGCGCAGCGACACGATCGAGGTCGAAGCCGTCCTGCCCCAGGCGCCGGTGCAGCTGAACGCAGTCCCCTGGGCTGACGTCTGGCTCGACGGTCAACAGATCGGGCAGACACCGCTAGGCAACATCCGTGTAACGATCGGCCCGCACGAGGTGCGGTTCGCTCATCCGCAGTTAGGCGAGCAGCGCAGGACCATCGAGGTTTCAGCGCAGGGCACGAACCGCCTCAGTGTGAATCTGAGATGACGCGACGGTCAACTTTGGGGACGGTGGCGCGGACAGTCCTGGTCGCGACACTCTGTGCGGTCTTCCCCCTGTGGGCGGCCCCTGCACCGGACAGCGCACTCACCAGGGGACAGCTCCTATATCAGGCTGCCGACTTCGAGGCAGCCCTCGTAGAACTGGAGGCGGCGCAGCGCTCACCTGCGGCGGTGGAACAACAGCAGACTGCGCGCTGGTACCGCGTGCTGTGCCTGATTGCATTGGACCGTCAGGCCGAGGCGCAGCGCGTCTTGCGAGAAATCATCAGCGGCGACCCGGTCGCAACTGTGCCGGACGACGCACCGCCGCGAGCAGCGCTGATGTTCTCCCAAGTTCGTCAGCAGCTCGCTCCGCGACTTGCCATGCATGCTTACACGCGTGCAACGGACGCGCAGGCAGCCGGTCGCGTCATCGAGGCGCAGCGGGAGCTGACTACTGTGCTTGCTGTCATCGACGACCCCACGCTCCACCTGCTCACCGAGCCCCCGTTCGCGTCACTTCGGCAGGACGCCCTGAGGCTGCAGGCCAGGCTCCTCCCCCAGACCCCCCGGCAACCGGCGGCAGCCATAACACCAGGACCCGCCGCCCCCGCACCGGCCGTGTCGACGCGCCGCCCGGCGGATGTGCCCTCCGATCGCGCGACCTATGTTCCGCCGCGGGCGATCTACCAGCCGCTTCCGCCAATCAGCGCCGGCGCTTACGCGAGCTTGGGCGAACTCGTGATTCAGGTTGATGCTGCCGGCGCCGTGGTGTCAGCTGCGATGGTCATTCCGATCAGCCCGGCTTACGATGAACGGGTCATCGCCGCAGCCCTGCAGGATTGGGTCTACCTGCCTGCCTATCGAAACGGCCTCCCAGTCCCCGCCACGCTCCACATCCCGATCGCCATCAACCGCTGACCTCCCGGCGAGCCCTTTCGGGGCTTGCTACACTGACATGTCCCGTGGCCACCACCACATCACTGAACGTTCGCGCCCTCCTGAAAGAAGCCGCTGTGCGCAGCGGCATGGACACGCCGCTTCACGCCGTCTCCGGCCTGAACGCGCCGGCCAAGGCCATGTACGTGGCGGCCGCCGCGCACGCCATGCCGCGCGGCGCGGTGTTGTATGTCGTGCCTGGTGATCGCGACCTCGAGCAGGCGGTGCGCGACGTCTCGTTCTTCATGTCGGTTCTCGAAGGTCTGTCCGACGCGGCCACCGATCGCGCCGTGCTCGGCTTCCCTTCACACGAGGTCGACCCGTACCGGGGCATGACCCCGCACGTCGGCGTGACGTCGGCCCGCGCCCGCGCGCTGCATGCCCTCGCCACCGGCACGGCGCGTGTCATTGTCGCGTCCGCCCCGTCGCTGCTGCCGCGGGTCAGCTCGCCGACGCGGCTGATGAATGCGTCCATCGAGCTGAGGCCAGGCAACGAAATCGCGCCCACCGACCTGGGCGAGCTGCTGGTTGACGCCGGCTTCACTCGCGAGGACCCGGCCGATGAGCATGGCGAGTTCGCCATTCGCGGCGGCATCCTCGACGTCTTCCCGGCCAACGAGGCCGAGCCGATCCGGCTCGAGTTCATCGGCGACACCATCGAAACGCTCCGCACTTACGACGCGTCGACCCAGCGCTCCATCCGCCCCATCGATCAGCTGATGATCGTGCCGCTCAGCGACGTCCTCGGCGACGATCTCGACGGCATGCTCTTCGACTACCTGTCGCGCATGCGCGACTCGCGCATCATCATCTCCGAACCCGAGGAGACGCATGCCGCCATCACGCGACTGTCCGAGCAGATGCACCGCAGCTACGCCACCGTCACCGCGCGCACGCCGGAGCCGGCCGAGGAGCAGTGGGTAGACGACGGCTGGGACGATGACGAGGGCGCAGGTGGGGCGATCGATGACAAGCCCGCACTCCGTGTGCGCACCGCTGGTGGTCGCAAGATTCTCACCGTCTCGCACGACGCGCGCAGTAGCGGGCCGGCGGAGCCAGCCGCCACCCGCACGAGCAGCGCACGCCCGCAGCGTTCCCAGCGCCTGAACATCGGCCAAGTTCGTCCGCCGTCCGAACTCTTCGTCGACCTCGAGACGATCGACGCGCGCATCGCCTCGGCCACCACCCTGGTTGAACTCGGCATCGAGCCCATCCTGCCCGCCGAGGCTGTGGAAGGCGAACACCAGCCGCCGCTTCATCCGCCCCGAACCGCCGCGCTCCGGTGCCAGCCGAGCGTCGAGTTCCGTGGACGTGTCCCGGACTGGGTTGCCGAAATCAAGCGGCTGCGCCAGGACGGTGAATCGATCCTGTTCGTGGCCGGCACCAGCGGTCGCGCCGAACGCACCATTGAACTGCTGAAGGAGTACGACCTCTTCGCCGTGCCGGTCGACCGCGCCGACGATGCGCGCTACGCCGCGGTGCTGGTGGCCATTGGCAAGCTGACACGCGGCTTCCGGCTGCCCGACGCGGGGCTGCAGCTCTATGCAGAGGCGGACGTCTTCGAGGAAGAGCGCCGCACCGAGAAACGCCGCTCCGCCAGCAAGGCTTTCCTCTCCGATCTGCGCGACCTCAAGGTGGGCGACCTGGTCGTGCATGTCGATCACGGCATCGGCGCGTTCGTCGGCCTGAAACAGATCGGCGTCGGTGAGCAGCAGCAGGAATTCCTCGAGCTGCGATACCACGGCGAAGACAAGCTCTTCGTCCCGGTCGAACGGCTCGACCTCGTGCAGAAGTACACCGGCGCCTCGCGTCCGGCAGTCGATCGCCTGGGCGGCGCCACGTGGGAGAAGGCGAAGAGCCGCGTCAAGAAAGCCATGCGCGACATGGCCGAGGAGCTGCTGAAGCTCTACGCGCAGCGCAAGGCTGTGCCCGGCCACGCCTTCAGCCCCGACTCGCACTGGCAGCAGGAGTTCGAGGACGCCTTCCCGTGGGACCTCACGGTGGACCAGACCTCGGCGGTCACCGACATCAAGCGCGACCTCGAGTCGAACACGCCGATGGACCGCCTGCTGTGCGGCGACGTCGGTTACGGCAAGACCGAGGTGGCCATGCGCGCCGCGTTCAAGGCGGTGATGGACGGCAAGCAGGTGGCGTTCCTCGCGCCAACCACCATTCTCGCGTTCCAGCACGAGAAGACGCTGAACGCCCGCTTCAGCGGCTTCCCCGTGAAGATCGATATGGTGAGCCGCTTCCGATCGAAGCAGGAGCAGAAGGAGACGCTGCAGAACCTCGCCGACGGCAAGCTCGACATCATCGTCGGCACGCATCGCCTGCTGTCGAAGGACGTCGTGTTCCGCGACCTCGGCCTGCTTGTCGTCGACGAGGAGCAGCGCTTCGGCGTGGCGCACAAGGAGAAGATCAAGCAGATGCGGCGGAAGGTGGACGTGCTCACCATGAGCGCCACGCCGATTCCGCGCACGCTGAACATGTCGCTGGTGGGCATTCGCGACATGTCGGTCATCGAAACGCCGCCGAAGGACCGCCTGTCGATCCAGACCAACGTGGTGAAGTTCGACCAGCAGGTCATCGCGCGCGCCATCCGGCACGAACTCGAGCGCGGCGGGCAGGTGTACTTCGTGCACAACCGCGTCGAGTCCATCTATGCCATCGGTGATCTGATCCGTCGACTCGTGCCCGAAGCGCGCATCGTTGTCGGTCACGGGCAGATGGACGAGGAACAGCTCGAACGCGCGATGCTCGACTTTGTGGCGCGCAAGTTCGATGTGCTGCTCGCTACCACCATCGTCGAGAACGGTCTCGACATCCCGAACGCCAACACCATCATCATCAACCGTGCCGACCGCTACGGTCTGTCGCAGTTGTATCAGCTGCGCGGGCGCGTCGGCCGATCGGACCGGCCGGCGTATGCCTACCTGCTCATTCCGCCGGAAGACACGCTGACGCCGGTTGCGAAGAAGCGCCTGGCGGCGATGAAGGAGTTCAGCGACCTTGGCAGCGGCTTCCGTGTCGCTGCGCTCGACCTCGAGATCCGCGGCGCCGGCAACCTGCTGGGCGGCGAGCAGAGCGGACAGATCGAGACCGTCGGCTTCGAGATGTACATGAAGCTGCTCGAAGAGACCGTGCGCGAGCTGAAGGGCGAGGAGGTGGACGACGATGTCCGGGCGAACGTCAACCTGAAGGTCGACCTCCGCATCGAGGAAGCCTATATCCCCGACACCAACCAGCGGCTGATGCTCTACCGCAAAGTGGCGTCGGCGCGGCGCGACGAGGAGATCGACACCATCCTCGAAGAGTCGGTCGACCGCTACGGTCCGCTGCCGACCTCGGTCCTCAACCTGGCCGACTACGGACGCATTCGCGTCATGGCCGACGACCTCGGTATCGAATCGATCGACCGGGAGGGCCGTACCGTCGTCTTAAAGTTCGGCCCGAAGTCGAAGGTCGATCCGCAGCGGATGGTCAACCTCGTCCGCCGCCGGTCCTCGGACCTCACCATTCAGCCGCCGTCCGGCCTGAAGCTGGCGCTGGACGGCAACGCGAAGCCGGCGCCGCCGCGCCCGCCGGTTCCGCCCAGGCCGTCGGCCGATGCGCGCAAGCAGCGGCGGTCGGACATCGCGCCAAGCTGGTGGACGGCGAGGGCCCAGGAAGCCGAAGTGCGCCCCGGCTTCACGAAGGCCGAAATCCTGAAGCCCAGGCAGGACGACCCTCGCGCGCCTGGCGGGGTCTTCGAACGGCTGGGCGGCCTGCTGAGCGAGATGCTGGAGTAGGGGGCCTGGGACAGGTCGTAGCCGCGCACCTTCAGGTGCGCCATTCGGGTATAAAATCTAAGATCCCAATGAATTACAGAGATCTGGTTCGTCCGGCTATCGTCGTCGCCCTCGCCATCGCGGGCACCACCGTGGCTCGCGGCGAAATCATCGAGCAGATTATCGTCAAGGTGAACGGCGAGATCATGACCAAGACCGAGCTCGAGAACCGTCAGGTGCAGGCGCTGCGCCAGATGGGCCAGCAACCGGATGCCGCGGCGAACGATGCCCAGTTGAAGCAGGCGCTCGATCGGGTAACGCCACAATTGCTGGTGGCTGCCGTCGACGAGATGCTGCTGGTGCAGCGCGGACGCGAACTCGGCTACCGCATGGCCGACGACCAGTTCGCCAGCGTCCTCGACAGCATCAAGAAGGACAACAAGATCGAGTCGGACGAGCAGTTCCAGGCCGCGCTGAAGGCCGAGAACATGACCTTGGCCGACCTGCGCAAGAGCCTCGAGAAGCAGATGATCATCTCGCGCGTCCAGCAGAACGAGGTGATGAGCAAGATCGCCGTCAACGACGAGGAAGCACGTCTCTATTACCAGGAGCACCTCGCCGAGTTCACGCAGCCGCGCAGTGTCACGCTGCGCGAGATCTTCGTCAACGTGCCTGGCGACGGCACCACCGTCAACGTCGGACTCGACGAGGAAGCGCGCGAGAAGATCGTCACCCTCCGGCAGCGGGCACTGAGCGGCGAGAGCTACGAGAAGCTGGCTTCCGAGCTGTCCGATGCGCCGTCGAAGGCGAACGCCGGACTCATCGGTCCGCTCAACCTGTCGGACCTGTCACCCGAACTGCAGAAGCTGCTCGAGTCGATGAAGCAGGGCGACATCACCCAGCCGCTGCGCGGTGCGAAGGGCTACCAGATCCTGAAGCTCGAAACCGCCACCACCGCCGACACGAAGCCGTTCGAGGAAGCGCGCGAGGACATCTCGAACAAGGTGTTCACCGACAAGCGGCGCGACGAATTCGAGAAGTACCTGCAGAAGCTGCGGGCGCAGGCAATCATCGAGTGGAAGAATGCCGACGTGAAGAAGGCCTACGATCAAGGCCTGGCGGCGCCGCCGCAGGATCTGCCAGCGCCGCAGGACCAGCCGGTCGCCAACTGACCCGCAACCGCATGACGACCGACGCCGATCCTTCCATTCCGGCCAGCCCGTCCCCATGGTTCGCCATCTGGACGAGGTCGCGCCATGAGCAGGTGGTTCGCGACCAGCTCGGACAGAAGCAGATTGAGGCCTTTCTCCCCACCGTCACCAGGTGGAGCCGTTGGAAGGACCGCCGCAAGAAGGTCGACTTCCCGCTCTTTCCGGGCTACTGCTTCGCCCGGTTCGATCCCGCCAACGCCCTGTCCGTGCTGAAGTGCGTCGGGGTTGTGAACATCATCTCCTTCGATGGCAAGCCCGCTCCCATCCCCGCTGCCGAGATCGACAGCATCCGCCGTCTCGTTACCAGTGAACTGCAGTACGACCCGTGTCCGATGATGCGGGAGGGGCAGATGGTGGAAGTGGTGCATGGACCACTGAAGGGCATTGCGGGGCGGCTGGCCCGCAAGGACGCGCACCGCGCGCGGCTGGTGCTGTCGGTCGACCTGATCGGCCAGGCCGTGTCGGTGGAAGTGGACGCATCGGACGTCAGGGCGTATTAGTCGTAGTCGTCTCACCCGCCAGCATCCGCCCGGCACACGCGATCCCCACAATCGGCAGGCACACCTCGAACAGGTCGCTCGCTGTCAGCCAGAGCCCGGCGGCAGCCAGCAGCGACGCCACGAACGCGACCTGCGATGGCAGCAGCACGATGAACGCCATCAGCGTCTCGATAATCACTGCCATCCGGCTGAACCACCTCGCAGCAACATGAGTGCCCTCGTCGCCCAGCCATCCGTGCAGCAGCGGAAGGAACGACCGCGAGTTGCTCGAGAAGAAGAGTTCGTCGAAGACCGCGCCCGACCAGTAGCCCGACGTCCACTTGCCAACCGCGCCACCCAGGAAGAAGAACGCCACAATCGCTTGAGCGAGGAAGGGCCCCGTCGCCCCTGCGCGCTCCTCGCTGTCGGCCGCGCTCCAGGCCATCCACACCAGGAACACGCCTGCCCAGAAGAACACCACCCAGGTGGCGTAGAAATAGGTGGCTTGATGCAGGAGCAACAGCGCAGCCCCGCCAGCCTCCACGACCGAGGCACGTTTCAGGTCGAGCCTCGTGCCACGTCGTAACACCAGCACCTCTCCGACGACCGGCACGAAGAACGCCATCAGCAGCAGCGCCGGCTGCCGAAGCAGGACCGGGAAGAAGTGATCGCCAACAGGCGCCACTGTCTGCATAGCCGCCGTGCGCAAGTAGGTGAGCGCCAGGCCGACGCGAACGGCAAGGAGTGCCGCAGTCAGCATGCGGAACGCGCGGCGTACGCGCTGGAAGGTTGGGTTGTCCGTCATGGCGCCGCCGGAGTCACGGAAAAGCCGTGACCGCCCGGTCGCGCCTCCAGCGAGTATCCGGTCTCGACCTGCGTGCCCCGATAGTCGCTGCGAAAGCGCACCCGCGCCGGGAAGCCGCAGTGTTCCATTTCGGCGCGGCGCAGCAGCACCCGGTTGAAGATGTGATGGTTGATATACCCGTGAAACAGCACCTGGCATACCGTTTCATCAGCGATCGACCTGGTGGGCGGAGTGAACGTGACGTCCCACCGATTGTCGAAGTTGTACATTGACGGCACGGGCTGGAACAGCGCCCAGGCAACGTAGCTCCAGCCGGCCAGATGAAAGCGCTGCATGGCGGCAACGCGAGCCGACACGCTGAACGGCAAGGACAGGATGCAGATCGAAAAGAGGGCGATGGCGCCGGCAATGCCGAGGGCGAGGCGGTCGCGGTCGTTGCGCAGTCGTCGTGCGAAGGCCACGATCGGCAGGGTCGCAGCGTGGCGTGGCTGGCTCACGCCGGCATTGTAACTACACCACGCGGTTCCGTCCCGACGCCTTCGCCTGATAGAGGCGCCGGTCGGCGGTGCGGAGCGTCGACGCGAACTCGTAGTCGTTCTCGAACTCGGCGGCGCCGGCCGACACGGTCACCGGCCCGATGCCGTGCGTGTCGAGCGCTTCCACCGCGGCCCGCAGCCGGTCGGCGAGGATGCGGGCCAGCTCGAGCCCCACACCCGGCAGCACCAGCAGGAACTCCTCGCCACCCCAGCGCACCAGGATGTCGTAGGCACGTACGGTGCGGCGCAGCAGCCCACTGATGTCGCGCAGCAGCTGATCGCCTGCCTGGTGGCCGTAGGTGTCGTTCACCGCCTTGAAGCGATCGATGTCGATGAGGATGCAGCTCAGTGGACGCTTTTCGCGCTTGGCTCGCGACACTTCGTTGGCGATGTGCCTCTCGCCGCCGCGTCGGTTGGCGACACCGGTCAGCGGGTCGGTCGAGGCCAGCTGCTGCAGCGCCTCCACGTCCTCCGGCAGGTCGAGCGACAGCTTGCGCTCCGGCACGATGGCCGACACGCGATCCAGTTGGAGGCCTACATGCCGGCCGTACGCGGCGAGCGCGTCTATCTCGGTGGCGCTCAGGGCCAGTGGTTTCGTGTCGAGCAAACACAGCGCCGCACGCGCATAGTCGCGGCTCGAGGGAATAGGCACGGCAGCCAGGCCGCGAACCTGGCCGGTAGCAGCGCCGCTTCGCGAAGGGAACAGCGGGTGGTTCTCGAGATCGGGCAGCACCAGCGGCTCGGTCGATTCGGCTACCTGCCGCAGCACCTCCACGTCGAGCAGCGCGGTCGGCGCAATCGGCATGTCACCGTCGCGGACGGCGAGGTGATAGGTCAATCCTACCTCGTCGGCAAGGCGAAGGTAACCGACGCCAATCGGCATGCGGTAGCGCCGCCGCATCTCCACGGCGGCCCGCTCCACCACTTCCTCGGGGTCGAGCGCCGGGTTGCTCCTCGACTCGCGCTCGCGCGTCTCTACAGGGGCGGCCGGCGCGGCGCGTTCTTCACGCGTCGGATCGAGCCCCGTGAAGATCATGCTGCGCAGCGTCGCCGGATCGACGTCGAGCGGCAGGATGCCCGAGATACCGAGCGA
This sequence comes from uncultured Acidobacteriota bacterium, assembly GCA_963722395.1. Lineage (GTDB taxonomy): Bacteria > Acidobacteriota > Vicinamibacteria > Vicinamibacterales > CAVVIG01 > CAVVIG01. Next base: position 964,457 of record CAVRLS010000005.1, read on the forward strand.
CGACGAGAGTTCGCGCGCCGCAATGCGCAGCGATTCATGCGCCGACACGACAACGACGTGGGTCTGTGGTTCGGGAGTGCCGCGCCGCACCCGCCGCACGATGGTGAAACCGTCGACGCGCGGCAGCGACAGATCGACAATGAGCAGCGCCGGCCAGCCGCGACGTGTCATCTCCTGCACGGCATCGTCGCCATCGCGGACGACGATGGTCTCGAGGTGGAGGCTCTCGTTGGCCACGTGCCGGAACGCGGCAGCCCGCGTCACGTTCGAGATAGCGATGAGGACGTATGGCGTCGCAGGAGGCATGTCAGCGAAGATCCAGTTACCGCCCACCCATGAAATGCCAGCCACGCTACCGTCCGGCGCGCCCCGCCGAAGTCCGCATGTCAGGTGTCTTCCGGATGTGCTGATCACCTAAACCGTATCGCAAAATCCGTAACCCGAACCACGGAATCTGCAAGTGAACACAAGTGGAGAGACGCCGCAGGAGTACATGCGCGGCAGTGTGCAGTGGAGAGCGACGTAACATGCTCGGGGTCGCGATGACCACCTCACGTCAACTCTCGCCGGGCGACAAGGCATTCGTCGACACCCTCGCTCGCGTCGGGTTGATGTTGCTCGTCCTCGGTGAAGCCGCCGCCGGCCGGACCGAGAGCGACATCTGGGGGCACCTGTCGATTGGCCTCGACATGCTGCGCACCGGCCAGTTCCTCTGGGTCGATCCCTACAGCTTCACGCACGATCAGGTGTGGGTGAATCACGAGTGGCTGTGGGACCTCGGCACCGCTGCGCTCTACAACGCAGGCGGCCTGCCGGGGCTCCTCGTGCTCCGCGTCGTGCTGGTGGGCGTGGTGCTCTGGAGCGTCGAGCGCGCCACGCGGCGTGCCCCCGGGTGGATTCGGCTGTTGACGCTGGCAGCCGTCGCCCTTGCATGTATCGGCCAGTGGCGCAGCACACGGCCGCAGATCGCCACCCTCGCACTTTACGCGTGGCTGCTGGCGTCAATCGGCGGCGACCAACGACCAACGACTAACGACCAACGACCGACGACCCCCGACCCCCGACCAACGACCATCGACCAACGACCATTGCCCCTGTGGCTGCCGCTGCTGTTTGCGCTGTGGGCCAACCTGCACGGCGGCTTCATCTACGGCCTCGGCGCTCTCGGCAGCTTACGCCCTGATGCATCCGAGCCGGCGCACCCTGCTCATCGCCGCCTCGTCAACTGCCGCCACCCTGCTCAATCCGTACGGACCAGGGCTGTGGCTGGCGATTGTCGACGCCATGCAGCGCGGGTGGAGCGACCTCAGCGAGTGGCAGCCGGTGTGGCGCCTTGCGGCAGGCCCGGACGCCGTGGTGCTGTGGCTGGCCCTCGCCGCCGGCACCGTGGCGCTCTGGCGGCACGTGCGGCACGAACCCTGGCGCTGGGGCTGGACGATCGTTGCGCTCGCGGCGGCGGCCAACTCGCGGCGCCTGACGGCGCTGGCCGGCATCAGCGTCGCACTGTTGCTGGTGCCCGCCTGGTTGCACGACGCTCCTGCCGTTGCACCCGTCTGGACGCCTGCACGGCGCGGCGTGTTCGCCGGTGTGGTTGCCGTCGGCCTGGCGTGGGGCGCCGCTTCAATCGGTCCGACGCTCGCCTGCTTTCCGCCGCTGCCGCAGTGGAACGCGCCGGAGTCGGATGCCGTCGCGTTTCTTCGCACCACCGATGTGCGCCACGTCGTGCCGCACTTCGACTACGGCGAGTACGCCATCTTCCACCTGCGCGACCGCCTGCGGGTGGCCATCGACAATCGGCGCGAAACCGTCTATTCCGAGGCGGCCGTCAACGACAACCAGCGGTTCGCCGACGGACTCGACTTCAGCTATCCCGACCGCATCGGCGCCGACGCCGTGTGGTGGCCGGCGTCAGGCCGGGTCGTGATCGAAGGCCTCGAGCAGCGCGGCTGGGTGCGCCGCTTCGACGGGCCGAGAACGGTAGTTCTTCTGCGGACGACGGGACCGCTGGTGCAGGGACAGGCACTCGCCGGAACGCCTTGCTTCCCGAATCCGTGAATTCACCCGGGCGGTGCGGCACAGCGGTGCGGCACAATGGGAAGGCAATGATCGACAGCACCACCGACACGGCTCAGCTTCAGATTGGGTCGGCCACGCTCGCCCAGCCGCTCGGCGTCGCGCCGATGGCCGGCATGACCGACTCCGCCTTCCGCCGCCTCGTCAAGCGCCAGGGCGGCTGCGGACTGGTCGTGTCGGAGATGGTCAGTTCCGAAGGGCTGATTCGCGGCATCGACCGCACGCTCGAGTTCGCCGAGTACACCATCGAGGAACGCCCGGTCTCCATCCAGATCTTCGGCGGCGACCCAGGCAAAATGGCCGAAGCGGCGCGCATCGTCGAAGGCATGGGCGCCGACATCGTCGACGTGAACATGGGCTGCCCCGTTCCGAAGATTGCGAAGCACAACGCCGGCTGCAGCCTGATGAAGGAACCCGGGCATGCGGCGGCGGTGATTGCCGCCATGACGAGGGCCGTGAAGATTCCGGTCACTGTGAAGATGCGCGCCGGCTGGAACGACTCGAGCCGCAACGCGCCGGTGCTGGCGAAGATGGTGGAAGAAGCGGGCGCCAGTGCAGTGACCGTGCATGGCCGCACGGCTGCCCAGAGCTACTCGGGCCTGGCCGACTGGGACCTGGTGGCGGAGGTGGCGAGCCAGCTCTCCATTCCGGTGTTCGGCAGCGGCGACTGCGTCACCCCCGAGCAGGTGGTGGCCAAGCTGCAGTCTGGCGTCGAGGGGGTGCTGGTGGGTCGCGGCGTGCTGCGCAACCCGTGGATTCTGGCGCAGGCGGCCGACATGCTCGCCGGGCGCGCGCCGCGCGTCGTCACGCTGCAGGACCGCGGGCACTTCCTGCTCGAGTACATCGAGCTGCTGCAGCACGAGCGCACGCGCGAGCCCGAGGGGTTCCGCATCACCGCCCCGCGTGCCGCCGGCGAGGCGCCACCGGCGCCGGTGCGCAGCAGCCACGACCGCTGGGTGGTGAACAAGATTCGCGCGCTCGGCGCGTATTACACGAAGGGTGTGGAGGGTGGGGCTGAACTGCGGTCCGGCCTGAACACCGCGCTGTCGGTCGAGCAGCTGCGCGGCCTGGTTCGCCGCTTCTTCGAGTGTTAGGCGGCCGGAGCCTGCGCGGCCCGCGGCAGCGGCAACCGCCGGCCGAGGCCTGCCTTTGCCGGCACCGGGCGGCGCAGGGCGGGCAAGGCGGGCGGTTCTGCCCCTTCGCAGGCGAACACACTCCCGGCGATTTCCGGCACCCTGCTTAGCAGCACGAGGACTTGGAACTCGAGGGGATTCACGGCTCAACCAGTCTTATCGGTCGGATACTGCAGAACTTCACACCCTGACATGCGAACCTTTCTGACACCCCTCCTGAAGGGCACGCCCGAGGGGCTGGTTCTCAGGAACCAGCGCACCGGTGCGGTGGTCGCCTCGCAGCTTCTGCCGGCCTTCGATTCGGAGACGAGGCGCACCGGCCTGTTGAAGCACACCGGGCTGCCGGAGGGCGCGGCGATGTTCATTGCGCCGACGAATGCGATCCACACCTTCTTCATGAAGTTTGCGATCGACGTGGCGTTCGTCGCGAAGGACGGCCGCGTGGTGAAGATCCGTGCGGCGATGCCGGCGTGGCGGATGGCAGGGGCGTGGGGCGGTTACGCGGTGATCGAGATGGCGGCGGGGTCGTTTGAGCGGGCCGATGTTGTTATCGGCGACAACCTCATCGTAGAGCGCGCGTAGATGTGAATGTCAAAGAGGTTGGTCATCTTAGGCAGCCTCTTGGAAACGCATCCAGGACGCCGACCGAGGCTCGTGTGTGGACGCCGGTGTTATAGAAGCGGAGATAGGGTCGGAGCGCGGCCGTCCGCTGGGCCGAGCTGCGATAGGGCACGCGGTACGCCCACTCGCGCAGCAGCGTTTGAATGACGCGCTCCGCCTTTCCATTGGTCTGCGGCCGGTACGGGCGCGTAAAGCGGTGACGGACGAGCCAGCGGCGACACACCGCGGCAAACACGCCGGCCCGATAGACCTCGGCATCGGTGAGGCGCGTGGCGTCGTCGATCGCGATGTGCAGCTACTCGTAGCCCGCGTGGCGGCTGCGGCGACGACGATCCCCATGGATGCGATGACCAATGCCGACGACGCCTCCCAGCCGCTTCATATCGAGATGCAGCAGGTCGCCCACGTGCGGCCACTCGTAGCGCTGCACGGGCTCAGCGGGGTCTAGCAGGGCGATCCGATTCAGCCCCGCGCGCGCCAGCACGCACGTGACCGTCGACCGCGGGACCCGAAGGGCCGTGCTGATTTGCCACGCGGTCGCTCGCGTGCGCCGCAGCGCGAGGATCGTCGCTTCCAGCACGGACGCCAGGCGCGCCGGTTGGTGGTGCGGCCGCGACGAGCCGTCCGTCAGCTCGCCGCCCTGACGCGACCGGGCGATCCATTTCGCCACGGTTCGGACGCTGATCCCCAGCGCCTCGGCGATGCGCGCATACGTCCAGCCCTGCTGGGCGCGCGTCACGATCAACTGACGCATCTGCGGGGTGGTCTTGGCATTACGATGCACTCTCATTCGGGAGGCCCTCCAGACACGGTGGGTTGGTGTGGTAACCCCCATTGTTTCCAGAGACTCCCGAATGAACAACGTCCATAGCATTCACACCTAGCGCGGTCTTCAGCGGCCTGGTAACCCTGCTGTCCTGAACTCAGTTCTGAATCGGAGACGTCGGGCTGGTTGGTTCACTACATGCACACTCACTCGAGAGCTAAGCGGCTGCTCCACTTCATGGCGCATTGGCTAGCGGTCACAGCTCACTGTTATCTTCTCGCGGCTGTGCCGGTCCTGACGCTGGCTCTCGGAAATGCGGTCGACTTCCCCATGGAGCGAGGCGTGCCGATGGCGCTCTTTGCCTCCGCTGCTGCGGTGAGCGTCGCATTGGTAATCTCGCAGGGGTTTGGTGGGTCGCTCCAAGCTCGTGCCGCCTGGCTGAGCGCAGCGATCATCCTGTTCAGCAGCTATTCCACCATCATTAATCTGCTGATCCCTCACCAGTTTGCACCATGGTCTCGACATGCTGGCGTTGCCGCTTGTTACACGGTGGTTTCGCTGGCAGTTGCAGCCGGCGTCCGGCGTCCGTGGGACAAGAGTGAGCGGAGCACCAGTGTTTTGATGCTGCTGTCACTCGCCATGCTGGCCATCGCCGCGGTTGCGTTCGCGAAGGCGGCCAGTTCAATTGAATTTGGGACATGGCGGAGTGCCGCTGATGCGCAAGTCGCTTCTGTCCTGGACAATGTGCCGGTCGGGAAGGCTAGCGCCGATATTTACCTCATCGTCCTCGATTCGATGGGGCGCGAAGACGTGCTGAAAGAGCTGTACCAAGCTGACCTCTCCGGCGTGCGGAGAGATCTCGAAGCGCTGGGATTCGCTATTCCCACAAAGGCAAGGAGTCCCTATGCCCAAACGATGCTCAGCCTTGCAGCAATCCTGAACCTTTCGACAGTTGATGCCGTCGCGGAGGCCGTTGGCTCCGGTGCGCAGAGTCGCCACCCGCTCGCCTATCTGGTGAAGAACAATGCGCTCATGCAGCTCGCCCGGCGGGCCGGGTATCGTGTGCTTGACGTCGGATCGGAGTTCGGTGCGACCGAAGGTCTGGGAGCCGAGGCGCGCAGCTCCCCGCAGGGACTGTCGGAACTTCAAAACGTGGCTCTCAGAATGACGCCGTTGGCGGCGTTGCCTCTTCAGCGATGGTCCGTTGATGGACACCGTGCCAATATACTTCGCCAATTCGAGGCGCTCCGTCGCATTGCGCGAGATCCTGATGAGAGGCCCAGGTTTGTGTTCGCCCACATCCTCGCGCCACACCCGCCGTTCGTCTTCGAACACGATGGTGCCCGGCGCTTGCTGCCGAATGGCCCCTTTTCGACGGGCGACGGCGACAAGTATCCGGGCACGTCCGACGACTACCGTGCGGGCTACGCGGCTCAGGTCGGTTTTGTCGTCACTCAGTTGAAGGACGTGCTGAGTGTGATAGGACGCCAACAGGCCGGCCGGACGGCGGCGGTCATGATCACCGGCGACCACGGCCCAGGCAACCAACTCCAGTGGGAAGACCCGTCCGCCACGAACATGACCGAGCGAATGTCGGTGTTCTCCGCTTACCACTTTCCTCACGTCGAACCAGAACGATTCTACCCGACCATTTCGCCGGTGAATGCCGGCCGTATTCTGGCGAACACCTATTTGGGCGCAAGTCTGCCGCTGCTGCCCGACCAGAGTGCGTTCTCCACCTGGAGCCGCCCGTATGACTTTCTGCCCATCGGGCCCGACGCTCAGGATTAGCTAGCAGTGGGCCAACGCATCGGCGTCCGCGTCCTCTTGTCCGCGTCCGTCCTCCTACCCTATTGGCGGCTGGTCACCTTCAGCGTGATCTACGTGACCGATGCGGTCTTCACATCCGACATCTTCAACGGCGAACTTCCGGGGCGAGTCCTGGTCGCCTCGATCATGCGGTCGGGACAGTGGCCCGTGTGGTCCAGTCAACTCTGCTCCGGCATTCCGCTCGCCGGGTTCCCCGCCGACCCACTGAGCCTGCTGACATTCGGCCTCCTGCCAACAGCAGCGGCGCTCGATGCGTTCGTCATTGCGCTCCTGCTGGTCGCCGCGCACGGCAGCTACTCGCTGGCCAGCCACTTCGGCGCTGACCGCGCCGGCGCTTTCCTCGCCGGCGTGGCCTTCGCCGGCTGCGGCTACATCGCCGCGCAATTGATGCATCTTGGCATCATCGCCACCGTCGTGTGGCTGCCGGTCGCACTGCTCCTTCTTGACCGCGCGCTTGCAGCGCCCGGCGACGAGGCGCCGTCACTGGCAGGCCGTGCGCGCGACCTCGCGGTCTACGGGCTGGTCTTCGGCAACCAGACGCTGGCCGGCTTTCCGCAGAGCGCCTACTACTGCGCGTTGGTGTACGGCGCGTTCGCGCTCTTCAAGTTGGCGAGCATGTGGCGAGTGGATCGCGGCCGCCCCTGGGGCTGGCTTGCGGGCGGCTTCGCGGCAGCCAGCCTGCTGGGCGCCGCGGCAGGCGGCGTTGTGATGCTGCCCCTCGCCTCGCTTGGGGCAATGTCCGATCGCGGTCAGGATCTCGGATACGCCTGGGCAAGCGAATGGAGCTTCTGGCCGAGCGACATCCTGATGTTCCTGAGCCCCTACCGCTTCGGCGACATCGCCAACAACACGTATCACACACCCGGCTTCTTCTGGGAAGACTACGGGTATCTTGGCCTGCTGCCGGTGCTGCTGGCCGCATACGGTGCGGTTCACAAGCGGCGTCATCCCTCACTCGTGTTCATCAAGGTCGCGACCGTCGTGGCCTTCCTGTTCGTACTCGGCAGGTACACGCCGGTCTATCGTCTGGCCTACGAAGTGATTCCGGGCCTGAGCCGCTTCCGCGGCCCCACACGCTTTCTGTTCATCGTCGAGATGGGCATCGCACTGCTGGGAGGGATCGGGCTGACGCGATTGATCGAGGATGTCGCGAAGGTATCGAAGGCTGGTTCGCGCCTGCCGCAGCTGGCCGCCTGGACGATCTGTGCGGTCACGGTCGCCGACCTGACATTTCACCAGGCGCGCCGCAACCCCATGGTGTCGGCACCGGAATGGCTGGCTGCGCCAGCGTCGGTCGCGACCATTCGTTCCGACAACCCGGTGCCTCGCACCTTCACGCCGAACAGGTTCGAGCTTCACATGCGGGTCTTTCGCGACACACCCGGCTGGGTCAACCTCGCGCCGTATTTCCGGCTGCGCTCCGCACTCGAGCCGAATCTCGGTGGCGCCCTGTGGAACGTGCCATCTGCGAACTGCTACGCCGGCGTCATGCCGACCTGGTACGTCGACGTCTGGGGCGAACACAACCGCACAGACGCCATGATCCCGAGGCACAGCACAGTCGACCTCGATGCGAAGCTGGCCGGCCTCGACGACACGATGCAGACGCTGCTCAAGACCTACGGCGTCTCGCATGTTGTGTCGCCGTTTCAGGTCACAGGTGCCGGACTCACAGACCTCGGCGGCGATGCGTATGCGCGGGTCTACAGAGTGGATGACACGGCGCGCGTGCGGATGGTGCCGGACGCGGTGCACGTAGCAGACGAAGCGGAGGCCGAGGCGCGGCTCACATCGGGCGCCTTCGAACCGTCGCTTCAGGTGCTGCTGTCCACGGACGCCGCTGTGACGTGGCCACAGTCCGCCTCGCGGACCGTGGGCACGCCAGGGCGCGCCAGCATCACGTCGGAAGCCAACACCGAAGTGGTCGTCGAGGCGGAATCGGTCGAGGGCGGCTACGTGGTGCTTGCCGATACGTTCTATCCCGGCTGGAGCGCGACCGTGGACGGCGCGGCGGCGCCAATCTACCGCGCCAACATCTCGGTGCGAGCCGTGCCTGTGCCGCCGGGCAAGCACATCGTTCGATTCGCGTTCGCGTCGCAGAACGTCCGGCTCGGAATGGTGCTGTCGCTTGTCTCTGTGACGCTGTTGCTGTCGTGGCTGGGACTTGCCGTCTACGCCGGACGGCGCCGCGAGCGGCGATAGAGCACGATGCCGACTCCGCCCCACACGCCGATCACCACGTACGACATGGCCTGCGCCACCATGATGTAGGCAATGGCATTGGTGCGGCTGAAGCCGAACGGAGCGAGGACACTGACCGCCACGAACTGATAGATGCCGACGTAGCCCGGCGTAGACGGGAGCGCACTTCCGAGGCCGAGCCCCGCCAGAAGCAGGAAAGCGGCTGCCGGCGGCATATGCAGGCCCAGGGCCGCGGCGCAGATGACGGCGGCCAGCGCATCCAGGCACCAGATGATCAGCGTGAGGCCGAGGAAGGCGCCGAGCCGTTGCGGATGATGGAAGGCGCGCATGCCGCGCAAGCCGTGCTCCACGGCGTGGAGCAGCGTGCGGCGCAGTGTGACCGGCATCGGTACGCGCGTCACCACGGCCGCAATGTGAATCTCCAACAGCGGCAGCACAGCCAGCAGGATTGCCCCCAGCAATCCGATCACGCCGAAGGTGCGGGCGGCGCCGTCGATCCTACCCGGCTGCGAGGCAACGGTCATGGCCACGAGGGCACTGATCGCGATCAGCACGATGGCATCGGCCACGCGTTCGAACACGGCCGTGGCCAGCACGAAGGCGTGCTGCATGCCCGCGCTGGACGCGATCATGTGCATGCGAACCAGTTCGCCGGCGCGTGCCGGCAGGAAGTTGTTGCCGAAGTAGCCGGCGGCCGTGGCCCAGAACGCCGCTGGCACCGGCACCGCCCCGTCGGCGTTCAGCAGCACGCGCCAGCGCATGGCGCGCAGGAACAGGGTGACGCAGGCCAGCGCTGCACCCCCTGCCAAGGTGGCGCGGTTGGCGCTGGCGATTGTGCGCCACACCTCCTGCCACTCGATTCCCCTGAGCGAGAAGAAGAGCAGCACGGCGCCGAGCAGCGTCGCGGCGGCCAGCGAGATGGTGCGCCGAGCCTTGCTCACGGCTGGGTGAAGAACCGGGCGTAGGGTGCCTGCACCTCGACGAGGTCTGCCGGGCAGTGCAGATGCCAGCGCCACTGGCCGGCGGCCGGGGGCTCGGCGGTTGCGCGACGGGTCTCGTCGAGCTCACCGGTCACCCGGCAGCGATAGAGCAGGGACACGAGGTGTCCGCGGACGTCGGGTGTCCTGACGCTCTCCACGATCGCCGCGGGCTCGACATCGTGACTGACTCCGACGCCGAGCTCCGCATGCGCGCACGCCACGATGCGTTCGGCCGCGCGTTCTTTGAAGCGGACGACTCCGCCGGGAAGATGCCATCCGGTCCCGAAGAACGCGTCGTCGCGCCAGGTGAGCAGGGTGCGTCCGGCGTCATCTCGGATGAGAAGGTCGACGTTCACGATCGGCGTCATCCGGCTGACCAGCAGGAACAGCGCGGACGGCAGGCCCTTGCGGGCGTCGCCGACGGCGGCATCGAGTTGGTTCAGGAGTGATGTCAGGTTCACACAGCCACGACGTCGTCAGTCTCGCCGAACGAGAAATTCGATCGGCGCACTGACCTCGCTTTCGAACACCGCAACGCGATCGTAGCGGGGCGCCAGCTCGTTCGAGCGCGTCGACGACGTCGCGCACGCTGCTGCGGCCGCCGCCGAGGTAGAGGCGTTCCTGGAACTCGACGATCGCCAGATCATCCTTGCGCACAATCATCAGCTTCGGCGGGTGCACTCTCAGGGTGACGGCGTCCTGCCTGCCCAGGAACTCCGGCGTCGTGTCAACCCAGTGAACCAGGGCGTACGTCGCTGGTCGCCGGTCCGCAATGGCATAGAGGATGGGCAGATTCGGAAAGACGTAGATCTGGCTCGTCCGGGCGGGTCGTTGCGCTGGCAACCTGCCGGGTCACGACGTAGAGATCGGCTGACGGCCGCGACAGGTGCACGCCGGCGAGTACCGGATCACGGAAGGTGCCGCGCTCCGAGTACAGCGGCGGTTCCGTCCAGAGCCCCCAGTAATACGGCGCCTGCACCTTGCGAAAGGCCGAAAAGGCGACGATGCCAACCGCCAGCATAACGACGGCGGTGCGCCACTGGCGAGCCGACGATGCCGGCGCGAACTCCAGCAGCACTACCACCACGACCGCCAGCCCCGGGAAGGCCAGGTTCTCGAACAGCGGCCAGGACACCGCGAACGAATAGCCGATAGAGAACGCCAGTAGTCCTAGGGCAATGCGTGCTCCGCTGGCAGCATCGCGAGACGCGGTGCGGCACTGCCACAGTCCGATCAACGCGATGACCAGGCTTCCCCACCAGCCGACTGCGGTGAGGAACATGGTCACGAACTTCCCGAACATGAACACAGCGGCCAGTCCCCAGACGCCAAGCGCCATCAGCGCCACTATCGGATTCGTCCGGCGAGCGTCCTGACGGAAGCGCACCAGTAGTGTCACCACGGCGGCAATCAGGAGCCAGGCAAGTCCTGTTGCAATGCCCTCCACAAACAGGGTGTGCAACTGAAACCCCGGCCGCAGCAAGGAGCGGATCACGCCGCCCTTGGCCTGGGGCGCCTGTGTCATCGCGTAGACGAAGCTTCCGAGCAGCCCGTGGTGCACCAGCCAGAGCCACACCGCGCCGACCACGGCAGCGGCACCCGCTGCCGTCGCGAGCAACCAGGCCGTCCAGCCGCCGGCGGGACGCGGAAGGGCGAGCGCGACGAGCGCTACGAAGGCGCCGGCCGCACCGAATACCATCGTCTGTTTCACCGTGACGGCGAAAGTCAGCAGCGCGCCACAGGCAGCGGCTCCGCCGACGCGCCGCAGCATTCCCCCGCGCGTTCCAACGACGCCGCAGCACGTACCGATCACGACCAGGGCCGCGCCGATGTGGTTGTAATAGAACGGCGCGTCGCTGATGTCGGTGCTCGACATTACGAACGCGCAGATGGTGCCCAGCGCTGCAAACGAAGGGCGGCCGATGGTAAGCAACAGTCCGTAGAGCGCACACGCGCCTGCGATTCGTAGGAGTGCTCCGAACGCCAGGGTCGCGATCAGGTGTGGCCCTGCGATGGAGGCAATGGTCTGGACGAGTATCGGAATGCCTGGAGGAGCCTGGAGGAAGTAGTCGCGATAGGGAAGATAGTGTGCGCCCAGATTCATCAGGAGCGCTTCGCCGCCAGCCGCCGGGGACGCGTACCGGTTGAACGAGGCGCCGAGTAAGCAGCCGGTCAGAACCACGACGATCAGCAACCCTAGGGCGACGCCAGCCCTCGAACTCCCTGCCCACGTGTCAGCGGAATGCGGCTTAGTCAACTCGAGGCGGTGCCGCGGGCATCGGACTAACGCCGACCGGCGGGTCGTCGAAGTTGATGCGCTCGGCTTCTACCACCAGCGGACGGTTGCGCACCTGTGTGTAGATCGAGCCCACGTACTCGCCCAGAACGCCCATGAAGAACAGCTGGACGGAGGCGACACAGAATAAGCCAATGATGACCGGCGCCACGCCGATGGGCAGGTCGTACCAGAACAGCATCTTCATCGCAAAGTACACGATTGCGGCGCAGAGGCTGAGGATCGAGCTGAAGAACCCGAGTATGGCAGCAGCGCGCAGCGGAATTTTGGAGTGATTGACGATGCCCTGCACACCAATGTCGTAGAGCGTGTAGAACGTATTCTTCGTGAAGCCTCCCCTCCGTCGCCCGTGCGTGTACGCAATCGTTGAATATCGAAATCCCAGCTCGGCTACGATGCCGCGGAAATAGGGGTAGGGGTCATTGAGCTTTCGAAGGGCGCTGATAAAGCTCTGATCGTAAAGACCGAATCCTGTGTTGCTACGGACCTGACGGACCTCCGAAAGTCTATCGATGACGGCATAGCCCAACCGCTTGAGGGCAAACAACGCGGCTGAATCCTCAGTGCTCGTCTGGACCCCTAAAACGACTTTGTCGCCGGTGCGCCACTTCTCGAGAAAACGCGGAATCAATTCTGGAGGTTCCTCTAGGTCAGCTGCAATTCCGATCACGGCCTCCCCCTGACACTGCAGCAGGGCGTAGTAAGGCGACCTGATGTGACCGAAGTTTCTGGTGTTCACGATGACTTTGACCGATCGGTCGATGGCCGCGAGTGCCTTCAGGCGCTGGACGGTTTCATCGGTGGAGGCGTTGTCGATGAACACATGGTCATATGAGTAGTCGGGGAGTGAATCGAATGCGGCGCGTACCCGATGGTAGATCTCATCGACATTTTCGGCTTCGTTGTAGCAAGGCGTCATGACGCTGATGTAATGGAGAGGCTTAGTCATGCGTTCCCCTTAGAATCCGACGCCGAAAACAGAGCCTTGTAACCGACGACGTGGCGCACGCCGTATCTGCGGGCAGAGCACTCGATTTCACCGGCCGAACTTCGGGCCAGAACAATCAGCACGTCCGGAGGATCGATCCGCAGCTCGTCGGCGGTGGTTACACGCAATCCGTGCACCTCCGACACGTGTGGCTGGAGGTACGTATCGAATCAAGTACCGAACCTTGGAAGCGTCATAGTGGCCGAATCGAACCAGGGCATCGAACAGTCGGCCGGCTCCCCAGATTGCGACTCGTTGCCGCTCGGCAAGCCTCTCAAGGCTGGCCGCAACTGGACGTAGACGGGTGCGCGTCGCCGCGAGCGTCTCGACGTAATCGCGGATGAGTGAGACCGTGGACGCCGCAGAGGACTCAGATGGTGCCGGTCCGGGGTTAGTCTTTTCGCAAATCAGGGTGACGTTGTACGGGTCAACTGCCTCCTCCCCAACGACGACCCGTAGGCCGAAGGCGCTGAGCCAGCGGATGAGCACCGACCGCGTGAAATGGAACGTGTGCTTGTCGATAAAGAATTCCTCAACGATCGTCGGGTCGGAGATCGCCGTGAGGTTAGGAACTTCGAGGAAGACGCGTCCTCCTGGAACTAGACACTTGGAGAGCCTAGACAACATCCGGCGGGCAGACCCTGCATGTTCAAGGGTGTGAGAGCAGTACGCAAAATCGAACGCCCCCTCTTGCAGTGGAACACTCTCAAATCGCGCTAGCAGCAATCTCAAGCCCTCAAGGTCCTTGTAGCCATGCACGACGCGTCGGTCTGGTTCGATGGCAGTGATAACAGTCTGCTGGTGGTGTTGCCGACACCATAGGACGAAGTGACCGCGGTTTGAGCCGACGTCGAGTACGTTCCGAACGCTCGCCCAGTCAACGCTTCGCTCAAGCAGACGTTTGGCGTGTTCAAAACGCAGGCCTTTGGCGTGTCGGACGTTGCCCCAATCGGGACCGCTACTCAGTCGTACGCTCTTGGCCGCGACCGTGTTGAGAGACGCATGGCTCTGTGCCAGACCGCAGGCCATGCAGACTCCGACAGTCATCCCGAGTGCAGACTCAGGGACCTCGTATACGGCCTGAACATCACTACCACAGAAGTCGCAGGACGCTGAATCGCTCGGCACGTCAATACTTCACTTCGTAACAGTCGCTATTGTTGTCGTAACCCAATCGGTCCATCGTGTCCGACGCAATTGAGCCGAACGCCGCCTTCTGCTCTGCCGTGAGCATGAAGTCCATCGGGAAAAACACGTTCTGCGGGGTTTGCAGGGCTTGGAAGAGAGTCTCTCTAAAATTCAGGCCGATGAACTTTAGGAGTCGTGTCAACGTAGCTCGGTTCGAAACGAGATCCTCAAGCTTGACGGTGATGCGCTGGGCCTCAGGTACTGCGCCAAAGCTCTCTTCGATAACGCGTCCCACTTCTCGCCAGTGGTAGCAAATCCGGCGAAATTGATCGAACGATTGAAACTCGGCGCAAAACGGTTGGCCTGCTTGAGGCACATTCCACCAGTATCGCTTCTCAGGCGGAGGCTCCGGCAACTGCGAATTCTCCAGCCACGACGACAGTATCGCCACGCTGTCGTCGTCATAAATTTCCGGAGCTAGCTTGTTGAAGTACGACCCGACGACCTTGCGTCCATCGCGCGTCAGGTGGACGAACCTAGCGTCTGGGAATACTTCGAGAAGAGGCTCGATAACCCAAGACAACTTGTTCGAGCAGTCGACCCATGTTTGCGCCTGACTGTAATAAACGGCGGCGCCGTGCCAAGCGCGAAGTCGGCAGGCGACCTCGAATTTGGAATACCGCCCCATGAAGTACTTGGCCGCAACTCGCTGAACATGAGTGCAAGCATATTCATGATGCGCTTCGACAGACGCCTCGCCTGAGAGCAGCTTGAAGATGGACCGTGTACCGCTCCTGCCGCTTCCAACAACGAAGATGGGCTTGCTGAATTCAGCCATGGGAGTTCAACACTGCTGGCGCGATGTCATTCTGGAGAGTCACCGGCCGCAATGCCTCGCGACGTGAGTTCGTCCAAGAGCCGACGGTCTAAGAACGGCCACAGGTCCTCCATCGGGCGAGAGACCATTCGGCCATCAGGCAGACGTTGCGACGACACCCTTGGGGCCGTCGCCTGAAGTGCAGAGACAACCACCTCGCAAATCGCCGGACCAGGCTTTTCAAGAAACGTCCCAATACGTGTCCTGATATCTGTGTGGTCTGTAAGCCGATCCACCTCTAGGCCGAACGCCGAACACACCGCTTGAATGTCAGGAAGAGTGAGGCCGCTGTCAAGACCCGATCCCACCATAAATCCGCCAAAGTGTGTCGTCTGTGTCGCTTTGATGGAGCCGTAGCCCTGGTTGTTCAGCACAAAGATCTTGACGGGCAGACCGAGCCGACGAAGAGTTTCGAGTTCCTGGACGTTCATCCAGAACCCGCCGTCACCATCAATCGAGACAGTTCGCCTGCCTCCAGCGGCAAGGCATGCCCCAATCGCGGCTGGAATTGCCATCCCCATAGAGCCTATGCCCTGAGAGTTCAGAACCCGGACCCCCTGCTGCACTCTAAACGCCTGCATCGACACTTCGCTACAAGCACCAGAACTTCCTGGTACGAACACGTCGCCCTCCACAAGCAAGTCACTCAAAACATCCACCAACACGTACAGGCTAACGCCGTCGACGTATGACCAATACTCGGGCTGGACCACGGGATAGCAGTCACGCCACTCGCGACACTGCCCAAGCCACCCGCGGCGGGCGGGCGGAGTGATGCCATCGAGTTGCCGGACAACCTCGCGGAGAAACGCACCAGCGTCTGCCACAATCGGTATGTCTACCTGCATGTCGAGCTTGGCGATCTCGTGCGCATCGACGTCTACGATCACTTTCGTCGCTCGAGGTGCGAAGCTCTGATGGTTGTACGCAGTCTGTCCCAAATCCAAGCGCGCGCCGATCGCCACCAGCAGGTCTGCAGTTTGCTGAATCAAGTTGGCGCCCCGTTGCGCCACGGCGCCAGGTCTTCCCATGTACAGGGGGTGACTGGCCGGTAGAAGATCTAAGCCCTTCCAAGTGGTGAGAACGGGTATGCCCATGGACTGGAGGCCCACAAGAAGCACTTTCTCGGCCTTCGCCAAGCGGACGCCATTCCCGACCAACGCCACAGGCCGCTTCGCAACATTCAGCAGTCGGAGGAAGTCGGCAACCTGTGTCGGCAATGCGGCCCAGTCAGACTCGCGATCCGGCACAAACGTGCGCAGCGCGGTTTCGTCCACCATTGCGCCCTGGACGTCGAGGGGGAGATCCACCCACACAGGGCCCGGCCGACCGCTCCTCGCGAGAAAGACAGCCTTTTGGAGCTGATAGAGAACATCCTCGGGAGAGGTCACGGTCACGGCGAATTTGGTGATGCTTCGAACAATCGTCGCAATGTCAATTTCCTGGAAACCGAACTGCCGAACGCCACGAGAACCCGCAAGGTCCTCTCGTTTCACTTGGCCTGAGATGAACAGACACGGCGTGGAGTCCAGCCAGGCAGCAGCTACACCCGTTAGCGTGTTGGTGCCGCCAGGCCCTGTGGTGACAAGAGCTACCCCCAGGTTGTTCGAGTATTGGCCATAGGCGTCCGCCGCAAAGGCACACCCCTGTTCGTGCAGGTTCACGACGTAAGACAAATCTGGTGAGTGTCCGAGCGAATCGACCAAATGCATGCTTCCCCCGCCAGGGAGCATGAAGACGTGCCGTACGCCAAGTGATGCCACAAACGACATCACCATGTCAGAGACTTTCTTCATTCAGGGCTCACTCGTGTTTTTCACTGCAGCAGTGACGTGAGGTGGAGCAAAGCGTTCTTGAGGTCAACATGCCGAGACGTGTTCCACGGCTGCGGAACCAGCACTCCGCTCATTTCGAGTGCCTCAGCAGCGAGCGTGTTGTCGGAATTATCGTCGACCAGCACGTCGCCACGTTGAAGCCACGATAGATAATCCCCTTTCGATTCGCGCGTGCTGGCATCGCGGGGCTCCCGAATCGATGGCACGAATGCGAAGGTCCGTATCCAGTCGCCGTAGTGCTCAACTACCCAAGCTGCTGACAGGTGAGCCAATGCTCGCGGCGCCCCGGTGAGCGCGATGTGACGCGCCCGGTGACCATGTTCCTTAAACCATGCGCACGTCTCTGGTCTGGGCTTTAGCGCCATGTAGTGGTCGGCTCGAAACGAGTCCAACGAGTGGAGATACTCCGACTCCGAGAGGCCTAGCAACTGGTGGGGCGGATTGACGGTCAGCTGTTCGAAGCGGAAGACACCTGGAGCGTGCTCGCTCCGACAACGCTCATCAAACCAAGCCCTCATCAACTCGTTCAAGACATCGTCGACGTCCCACACAACGACAGGCGCGGCCGCGTTGGCGCTCAACGAAGTGACGCTCCCAGCCAGTACGTGAGATAGGTCTTCCGGCTCCCATTCTCGGCAATGGCAGGGTCGGAGTAAAACGAGTCATCGCCGGCGTGCGTCGACGACACCTCCTCCACAACGGCACCGGACCTGCTATGAAAGGCGTGCCGTACGCGCCTCTCGATGGTAATAACATCGCCCGCTTGGCAGGAATGTGCGACCCCATCCAACTCGACGGTCAGGTCGCCGAATAGGACGTGAAACGTCTCCTCCTTAATCTGATGATGTTGCTCTGGATGCCGCTGGCCCGGAAGCAGCACGATGAGCTTTTTGCAGTATCCCGGTTCACGACAGTGATCATCGTGAGGCCGACTTCGTCGAACCGGTCCAAGCCGTAGTGATGCGAGATCTCAAGGTCGGCCTGTCGCGGCGCGACGACACCGCTGCGGTCCAGCAGTTCCTTGACCGACCGAGCTATCTGGTAAACACGATCGCGATGGTTCACAACCTTCGCGTTGCTTAGAGTCATCGGCGCGTTCTCGGAAGCGTTCGAAGTAGCCGTGATCTCGGCATACTTTGAGAAGTCCGACGCTTTTAGCTGGCGGTCTTGAAGCGGCATAGCGAAGTAAACTTGGTTCTCGCCAATCTTCTGGCCCGCAGCGACTGGCTGCCTGAGGTACGCGCCGCGGCTCAAGGCTACAAGGCTCGACATCTCTTCTGCGCTGCCAGGAACCCGTCGGTCAGAAGTGCCGCACATTGTCCATGCGTCTGAGGCCGCCAAGACCCAGTCGCGAACCTGAGCAGGCGTCGCCGAGTAACCATTCAAATGGTATTTCTCCGTCTGCACACCCACATGCTTCTCGAAGATCACTGCGCCCTTGGCGGCTGCCAACCTCACGGGCAGTAACGATTCAGGCGCTTCGTGAGTCGAGAACCCTATTTGGAGGCGGGGATAGCGACTCCTTAGCACATCGATCTGGCCGAGGCGCAAGTGCGCCGATGGTGTGGGGTATTCAGCCACGCAGTGCATGAGCGCCAAAGGCCGATTGCGGTGCTCAAAAAAACTGACCACCTTGTCGATGTCCGCCAGCTCCGCACCAGCTGTGGAGGCGACGATAGGCTGGATCGCCACCGCTAAGCGCTCCAGAAGCGGCCAGTCCGTGAAGGAGCAACTTGCCAGTTTGAGAAGGTCAAAGCCGTGTGCCTCGATCAAGTCGACCGAAGGCTCATCGAACGGTGTGCATGCCCCGAGAAAGCCATGTTCGCTTATCGCCGCCCGCAAGATTGCAAACTCGTCTGGGGCGAGCCGCGTTTCTTGGAAACGCTTCACATACTTCAGGTCGCTACGCGCCTGAAAGTCAGGGTGGATGAACGACTCAAGATGACGGTACTGGAGCTTGATAGCGAATGCGTACGGCAGTCCGTCCACGGCTGCGGCACACTCGCGGATGATGCGCAAACCGTGTGCGACATCGCCCATGTGATTGTTTGCCAGTTCAAGTACGAATAGTGGCTGCGGAATGTCACGATGTTCGGAGCTCACACTCGACACAATGATCTACCTCTTCGAGTTCCACTCAAGGGTTCGTGACACCGCACATCCAAGCTTCACTCGGACTCTCAGGCCCATCTCGAACCTAGCGCGGCTGGTGCTCGGAACGTACCGCTGCGCGCTTGAAGCAGCGTTCGCAATCGACACAGCGGTCACATCGGTTTGCTTGATGGCCAAGCCTGACACCAGTGCCGCCAACTCCAGAATCTTGAGTGCTCTCTCCGAGCCGACGTTGTATGCCCGCCCGGATCGTCCCCGAAGCAGGATCGTCCAGAGCCAACACGTCAAGTCGGAGCCGTACATGTACGACCGCGCAGGGGTGCCATCGCCCTGCACACGGATCGGCCCACCCGCCAGCGCATCGCGGATGAAGTTCCCTATCGCGAAGTGCGCGTCAAGCGGCAGATAGGGTCCGACAAACGCGAAGCACCGCGCAATGGTCGGCTGCAGCGTGTCGGATGCATACACGGCACACAGCATCTCCGCCGCCCGTTTCCCCTCGCCGTACGCGTTCCTCGGATCGGTGCAGTCGGGTGCGCCGATGTAGTCTTCGCTGATGTTCTCGACATCCGGCGGTTGGACGCCGTAAACGGCGCCGGAACTTGTCAGCAGGAACCGGCGCGCACCGCTGAAACGCGCGAACTCCAGTGTCCGCTTCGTGCCGTTCACGATGGTGTCGAACATCTCAGCCCCCGGCACGGGTGAGGAGGAGGTGGTCGCCGCGTGGATGACGTGCGTGAACGCACCGGCTGGAAAATCGAAGCTGCGGACGTCACCCTCGTGCAGCGTTACTACCTCGTGGCCGGCCAGATGCGGCGCCTTCGCCATGAACGCCCTGGCATCGCGCGTCAGCACCACTGTCGACGCCTCCAGCCCCAGGCGGCCGTTCGCCCACAGCAGGGTCTCGAGCAGCCAGCACCCGAAGAACCCCGTGCCGCCCGTGATGAAAATCCGCGCGCCGCGCAACTCCTCCCACAGGCTCCCCACCGTCTGGAGCACCTCGTCGAGGTCCTGCGCGAGCGGGTTCGCCTCAGGAGGTGTCACACCCAGGTTCTCCAGGGCGCAGCGCCGGAATGCCACAGCCCTTCCAGGTGCCGCAGGTCGCGCAGCGTGTCCATGCACTGCCAGAAGGCGTCGTGCCGGTAGGCGACGAGCTGTCCGTCCTCTGCCAGCCGCTCCAGCGGCGCGTGCTCCCACATGACATCGCCCTCGATGTACTCCAGCGCCTGTGCCTCCACCACCGAGAAGCCGCCGTTGATCCACCCCTCGTGCAGCGTCGACTTCTCCTTGAAGTGCCGAATCCGATCGTCCGCGTCGAACTCCAGCGCGCCGAACCTGGCCGGCGGCCGAACCGCGGTCAACGTCACCAGCCCGCCACGCGAGCGATGAAACGCCAGCAGCGCATCGAGCGGCACGTCGCTCACGCCGTCCCCATAGGTAAGCATGAACGTCCCGCTACCGATGAGCGGCGCCAGTTGCGTCAGGCGACCGCCGGTCTGGGTTGACTCGCCGGTATCGATGAGATGCACGGTCCACGGCTCGACGCCGTTGTTCCGCGCCTCCACCACCCCGTCCTGTAGCGTAATCGTCAGGTCGTTGCTGACGGCGCGGTAGTCGAGAAAGTAGCGCTTGATCTGATCGCCCTTGTGTCCCAGCGCCAGCACGAACTCCGTGAAGCCGTACCGGGCGTAGTGCTTCATGATGTGCCAGACGATGGGGCGTCCACCGATCTCGACGAGCGGCTTCGGCCGCACCTCGGTCTGCTCGGTCAGGCGGGTGCCCGCACCGCCGCAGAGAATCACCACTGGAATGCGCTCAGTCACCGGCGAGAAACTCCCGGTACCACGCCACGGTGCGCGTCAACCCATCCTCCAGCGTGAACGACGGCGCCCATCCGAGCAGCGTCGTCGCGCGCGTGGAGTCGAGGTACTGGTCGTGAATCTCGTTGGACACGTCGTTTCGGATATCGGGCTGAAGGCCGGAATCCATCATCCTCAGCACGGCCGCCACCACGTCGAGCACGCTGTGCCGTTCGCCGCAGGAGAAGTTGAAGGCCTCACCGGCGAGGCCGGGCCTGGCGCCAAGCGACTCGGCCAGCAGGCGGTAGGCGCGGGCGCCGTCCTCCACATAGACGTAGTCGCGCATGAACGCACCGTCCGACCGGATGATCGGCCGGTCGCCCCGCAGCACCGATCGGATCGTGCCTGGCACCAGTCGGTTCCAGTTCAGGTCGCCGCCGCCATAGAAGTTGCCACAGCGGGTGACGCACGCCGGCAGGCCGAAACTCTTCGCGTACATCTGGGTGAGCAGGTCCGCACACGACTTGCTGGCATCGTACGGATGCAGGCCGCGCAGCGGGGTGTCCTCGGTATACGGCAACACCGCCTGGTCGCCATACGCCTTGTCCGAGGAAGCCACCACGACCTGCGCCACCAGGGGACTGCGCCGGCAGGCCTCGAGCACAGCCCAGGTGCCACGAATGTTGGTGTCGAGTGTGGACACCGGGTTGCGGTTGGCCACTCCGACAATCGTCTGGGCGGCGAGGTGGAAGACCGTGACCACCTCATACTCGCCGAGCACGCGTTCGAGCCGCGCCTGGTTACGGATGTCGCCACGGACAACACGCACACGCTCCATCAGACCTGAACGAACGAGCGCCGAGTGCGGCGCCGTGTCGCGCACCAGCGCCACGACATCGGCTCCCTCTGCCACCAGGTCGCGGACCAGCCAGCTGCCGAGGAGACCTGTGGCGCCGGTAACCAGCGTCGGCCGATCGCGCCAGAACGTGGACGTGGCCTTACTCCCAGGCATCGGTGCGGATGGCTTGGTGTGGGACATGACGTGTTCGCAACTCTCCTTCGATCGTTCGCACCATGCCCGGCGGACCGGACAGGTAGAAGCGCGCCGTCAGCGGGTCGGCCAGCAGCGGCCACACCCGGTCGAGTGACAGTCGCCCTGGCAGAGTGCTGCCACCGGCCGGCGTCTCTCCGGCTTCGGCGAAATATAGCGCGATCATCCGTTCGTGGCGCTCCACGCATCGCTCGATGGCGTCGCGGTAAATCAGCAGCTCCGGTCGGCGCGCCGCGTAGGCCACAGTGACCCGCGCGGTCGTGCCTGGTCCGAGCTGTTCCGAGAAATGCCGTGAATGCGGTGATGCCGGTGCCCCCGGCGCACAGCACGATCTCGCCCTCATCGTCGATGACGAAGTCTCCGTACGGCATCTTCACCCACACCTCGCGCCCGGCGACTCAGTTCGCTCGCCATCCGCGCCGTGAACGGACCGTGCACAGCGTAGGTAATCCGGATCCGGTCGCGGCTGGCCGGCCCGCTGGCGATGGAAAAGACGCGCGACTCCGGCCAGAAGGCGCTCGGGTCGCACGCGTCCAGCGCCAGGTGCAGGAACTGTCCGGCCCGGAAGCGCGGCGCCAGACGCTCGGGGCGCAATGTGACACTGAATACGTCGTCGCCGTGATCCGTCGATCTGCTTCCACCACGCACTTCAGCTTCTGCGGAGGCGGCACCCGGTCAGCCCTGCATGCGATGTACGCGCTCGCCGCCCATGAAGCGCGGCAGCACCGCGCTCATATGGTCGAGCCGCGCCGCGTCGAGGCCGGGATACACGCCGATGAAGAACGTGTCGTTCATCACCGTGTCGGTGTTTGTCAGGTCGCCGACGACGCGATGAGGGATCCCCGTGGAAGGCCGGGTGCCGCAGCAGGTTGCCGGCGAAGAGCGGACGCGTCTCGACCCGGTTCGCCTCGAGGAAACTGCACGATGTCGCGCGCGGCTGAAGCCGGCGTTCGTGCGCACGGTGATCACGAACCCGAACCACGACGGCTCGGCGTGCGGCGTCGGCACAGGCAGCACCAGGCGGTCGGCGTAGGGCGCGAGCGTGTCCTGAGGCGGGTGAAGTTGGCGCGCCGTGCGGCGCCGGAAGCCATCCAGCTTCTCGCAGCTGGGCGCAGCCGATCGCCGCCTGCATGTCGGTCACCTTCAGGTTGTAACCGAGTGGCTGTAGACGTACTTGTGGTCGTAGCCGTACGGGAAGCGTACCGAAGCTGCTGGCTGAAGCGCGTGCCGCAGGTGTTGCTCTCGCCTCCGGCGCAGTAGCAGTCCCGGCCCCAGTCGCGGAACGACCGCGCGATCCGTGCCAGGTGCTCGTCGTCGGTGATCACGCAGCCACCCTCGCCCATGGTGATGTGGTGAGCCGGGTAGAACGACGAGCGTGGCGAGGTGCCCGAACGTGCCGGTGAGGCGGCCGCGATAGCGCGAGCCGAGCGCGTCGCAGTTGTCCTCGATCACCCAGAGGTCGTGACGTCGTGCCAGCTTCGCCGACCTCGTCCAGGTCGAACGGCACGCCGAGGGTGTGCGCCATCATGATGGCGCGCGTGCGCGGACCGACGGCCGGCGGCCAGCCGCTCGGGGATGGCCGTGTAGCCGCCAAGGTTGATGTCGACGAACACCGGCACCAGATTGTTCTGCACGATCGGCGCGACGGTGGTGGGGAAGCCCGCCGCCACCGTGAGCGACCTCGTCGCCCGGCTGCAGGCGCCGATCGCCGAGCTTCGGCGACGTCAGCGTGGTCAGGGCGACCAGGTTGGCCGACGATCCGGAGTTCACCAGCAGCGCGTTCGACACGCCCATGTAGTCCGCGAACTCCGACTCGAACCGGTCGGCATAGCGGTTCGCGGTCAGGAAGAAGTCGAGGCTCGCGTCGACCAGACTGCACAGTTCCTCGTCGTCGAACACGCGCCCGCCGTAGTGGACCAGGTCCGTCTGCGGGTTGAACGTGCGGTCGGCAAATCTCGCCTGGTAATACTGCCGCACTAGCGCCGCTATCTGGTCGCGAATCGCGTCGGCCGTGCTCATCCCGATGTCCTTCCCGAAGTTCTTGTACCACGACGCGAGCCACGCCCTGCCTGCCGGCCTGCTGAACTCACGCGACAGACTATAGTGTGACTTCGTGAGCGCAGAATCCGCCAGCACGTTCAAGGCGCCAATGTTCGGTGTGCTCCTGCTCGTCGCGGTCTTCTTCGCGTTCATTGCGATGCGGATGG
This sequence comes from uncultured Acidobacteriota bacterium, assembly GCA_963722395.1. Taxonomy (GTDB): domain Bacteria; phylum Acidobacteriota; class Vicinamibacteria; order Vicinamibacterales; family CAVVIG01; genus CAVVIG01. The sequence goes on from CAVRLS010000005.1 coordinate 988,355, forward strand.
TCGGACAGACCGGCGGCACGCTGGTCTACCCGCTCGACGATCCCTACATCCACATGGCGATCGCGAAGAACGTCGCCAGCACGGCGTCTGGGGCGTCAGTCCGGACCGCTTCTCGGCCACCAGTTCGTCGCCATTGTGGACGGCCCTCCTCGCCCTTGCTTTCGCCGTGACCGGCGTGCACGAAGCGTCACGCCGCTCGTGCTCAACGTGTTCTTGCAGTGCTTACGTCGTCAGCCTGGGCCGCGTCCTGCAACGGGCAGGTGTGACTGGCGCGTCGATGTTCGCGGTGCTGGCAATGTGCGTCCTCCTGGCCCCGCTGGCGCCGATGGCCTGGATCGGCATGGAGCACACACTTCACATCCTGCTGACGGTGCTCGCGGTCGACGCCGCTCTACGGTTACCGAGCAGCCGTCGTCGCACCGCTGTACTCGGCTGTGCCTGCTGTCTGCGGCGATGGTGGCGACGCGCTACGAAGGCCTGTTCGTGGTGGCCGGATGCGCGCTGGTGCTGGCGGGATCAGGCCGGCTGATGGCGGCTGTCGCCGCAACCGCCGCATCGGTGCTGCCGGTGCTGGGGGTCGGCCTCTGGAACGTGGCGCACGGCTGGTTCTTCCTGCCGGCGAGCATCCTGCTGAAGCAGTCGGTGCTTCTGCCGGCCCGTGGCACGGCGCTTCCAGCCGCGCTGTCAGCCGGCCTGGGCGAGGCGCCTGCTGCCTACTTCGTCGTGCTGGGCGCCGCCGGACTGCTGCTCGCCTACCAGGCCGCCACCGCAGGCGTTCGTGCGCTGCATCCGCTTCTGCCGATCTTCGTGATTGCCGCGCTGCTGCATGGGAGCTTCGCGAAGTTCGGGCATCTGCTGCGCTACGAGTCCTACCTGATGGTGCTCGGCCCGCTGGCGCTAGGCCTCTCGGCCCTGACCGTATCGGCCGCTTCGTGGCCTGGACGGCGCCGACCACCGGACCCGGCGTTGGTGCTGGTCTTCACCCTCATCGCCTGCATTGTGCTGGGCAGACGCACTATTGCCTCGAATGCGCTGGCCGGCAACCTGACCGGTCACATCTATCCGTCAGCACCGGCAGATGGCGGAGTTGCTCGGCCAGTTCTACGACGGCGAGCCGGTGGCGCTGAACGACATCGGCAACGTCAGCTACTTCACGCACGCCCGTGTCGTGGACCTGGTCGGGCTCGGGTCGCTCGATGTCGCGCAGCTGCGCCGTGCCGGCCAGTGGGACCGGCCGCACATGGACGAGTTGTTGCGGCGGCACAGCGTGGACGTGGCCATCGTCTACGAGACCTGGTTTCAGGGCGAGCTCGCGTTCCACCGGAACTGGACGCGCGTGGCGACCTGGACGACCGACGTCGAAGACGTCCCGGATCAAGGAACGGTCACCTTCTTCGCGCGAACCGAGCCGGCCGCCGCGCGGCTGCGGCAGGCGCTAGTCGCATTCGACGCAGCGCACCCGCAGCCGGCCACTAGCCGAACGCTGTTCTGACGCGGCCAGCGCACGGTAGGAGCGACGGGCGGACCTGAAGGTCGGCAGCTACGGCATTCGCTCGGCAGCGACTTCAAGGAGATGAGCGTGCGCGTTCGATGCACGCGTCGATCGACAGCCGCCACGGCGCGAGCCGCTGCAGTTCGTAGCACTGGTTCAGCGCCTCGTCACGGTCGGCGTTCTCCTCGGCCAGCACAGCCAGCCATTGCCGCGCCATCACGCTGGCCGGGTCGCGCTCGAGCGCGCGCAGGAACTCGGGCCGCGCCTCCTCCGGACGGCCGCCGATCGCAGCGATGCTCCCGCGTGCAATCGGCACGAACGCCGACAGGGGGTCGAGCGCCTCGAACCGTTCGACCGCTGTCTGCGCCTCGTCTTCCCTGCCGAGTTCAGACAGGCACACCACCAGGTTGACGAACGTGTTGGCGGTCCGTGGCGACAGCGTCAGCGACCGGCGGTACGCCGCCACTGCTTCCTCGTGCCGGCCGGCCGCGTGCAGCGATTCGCCGAGCACCGCCGCGGGTAGCCACTCTCCCGGTGCGTAGCCAACCGACTCGCTCCACAGCGACACGGCATCGCCCCAGACGAACAACCGCAGCACGCGTGCGGCCGCTCAGCATCAGGATGACAGCGGCCAGGGCGAGGGGCGCCAGCACACGCGTCGAGCGATAGCGCTGCACGACCGGCGCTGTGGCTGCGAGCAGCGATGCCGTGAGGAGAAAGAAGCCGACGCTGGGAAGATAGGCGCGATGCTCGGCCACGGCGCTGGCTCCGTCCACTGCCCCGAGCGCCGTCACCGGCGCGAGCAACAGCACGAACCACAGCGCGCCGAACACGGCGACCGCGGCGCGCACCCTCAGGCGCCAGGCCAGTAGCAGCGCCGCGACCGAGAACAGCGCGGACGTCCAGAACGCCAGGTCGCCGCCGCTGCGCACGACGTGGGGCGCGTGGTAGATCGACTGCCCCGCTGCGGTGCACAACAGCAGCACATACTGCCAGAACGCCACCATCACCGAGGGCACCATGGGCCATCCGCCGAGGAGCGCAGCACCCTCTACCCTCGAGAACACCAGCACGCGGGCGGCGCCCGCCGAAACCATCACGAACAGCAGCGTGCCCAGCCGAAGCTGCGCGCGCCTTTCCATCCGTTTAGCGTCAAGCAGCACCGCCGACGCGAGCAGTACCAGCGGCAGGAACGCGGCGGTTTCTTTCGAGAGGAGTGCTGCAGCCCACGCCAGCCAGGTGGTGACACCACTCCACGCGCCGCCGCCGCGCAGCCAGGTTCGGCCAGCCAGGAAGGCGACGAGGAAGAACGCCGTGCAGAGCAGGTCGGAACGGCTGCTGGCGTAGCCCACCGCTTCGGTCATCATCGGGTGCGCCGCAAACAGCAGCGCAGCGATCGATGCCACCGTCGTGTCCGACACGTCGGCGTTGCGTGTGCCGGTGCGCTCTGCATCGCGCCACAGTCGCGACGCCGTCACAAACACCAACACGATGTTGACCATGTGCAGCAGCAGGTTCGTCAGGTGGAAGCCGAACGGTGCCGGACCCCACGCGGCATAGTCGAGCGCAAAGGAGAGGTTGGTGAGTGGCCGCGTCCGGTCGAACAGCAGCAGCGCCCGCAGGTCGGTCAAAGTCCTGATGGATCCGTTGTCGACGATGGTCCGGACGTCGTCGTAGACGAACGGGTTGTTCAAGCCGTTCACGTACAGCGCGCCGCCGAGGGCGGCGGCGCCCGCGCACGCGGCGACGCGACGCGCCGGTGCAGACGCGAAGGTGGAGCTCAACACGGTGAGCTTCAATGTACGCGGTTGTGCCGCGGGGCGTCACGCTACAATCGCGGTGCCCATGGCACTTGACCGGCTCGAGGTGATCGCGCGACTCCGGCAGCGGCTGCGTGCCGACGCGCAGCGCGCCGGATGGGGCTACTACGCCGGCAAGTCGGGGCGCGTCGAACCAACCGGCTGGGCACTGCTCGCCCTCGCGGTCGATCGCGACGCCAGCCAGCGCGGCGACTGGCCGGCGTTCCTGCAGCAGCACCTGTCGCTGCTCTCCGCGTCGCAACAGGCCGACGGCCTGCTCCGCGACGGCGACGCGCCGTTTGCCAACTTCGGCGCCAATGGGTTCGTGTCGGTGGTGCTCTCTGCGCCCGGCGTGTCGTCACCCGCCTCGGTGAACAGCAGACTCCTCGCCGGGCTGGCCGATATGAAGGGGGTGCGGCTCGAACAGAACGACCCGAAGCAGGACAACCAGCTTCAGGGCTGGCCCTGGGTGCAGGACACGTTCAGCTGGGTGGAACCGACCGCCTGGTCGCTGCTGGCATTGAAGCGCGCCCACGCCGCACCGGCCGGGGCAGCAGCACGGGTCGCCGAGGCCGACAAGCTGCTGCTCAACCGCGTCTGCGTAACCGGCGGCTGGAACTACGGCAACGCCAGCACGCTTGGCCAGGATCTGCGGGGGTATGTGCCGACGACGGCGATCGGGCTGCTGGCCATGGGCAACCGCAAGGCGCTCGAGCCGGTGCAGCGTTCGATGAGGTGGCTGTCTGCGAATCGATTATCGGAGTCGAGCACCATGGCGTTGTCGCTGACCGTCATGGCGCTGTCGCTGTACGGTGAGGACGCCGCCGACGTGGAGGCGCGCCTGCTCGACGTGGTGGAGCGGTCCGAACAGGCGGGCCACCTGCAGGCGATCGCCATGGCCGCGTATGCCCTCTCGTCGTCCGAGCACAACCTGGAGGCCTTCCGTGTCGGCGCGTGACGGTTTGCATCGGTCGGAAGGCACAGTCGCCAGCCCATTCTCCCGCCGACGTTTCCTGCAGGCGGTGCCGCTGGCTGTTGCCGCTGCGGCGTGCAGCCGCCCGCCGTACGACCGCAGCGACTTCGTCGTGCCAGCCCGGTCCCCGGTCGCGTTGCTTCCCGCAGCCACCTACGAAGCCGACCTCGTCGACGTGGTGACGCGCGGACTCGCCCTGCTCGAGCAGGACGTGCGCGGCCGCCGCGTGTTCCTCAAGCCGAACATGGTGGAGGACTGGGCCGACAAGGCGGTGAACACCGACGCGCGTGTGGTGGCAGCCACGGCCGAGGCCATGTTGAAGGCCGGCGCCCGCGAGGTCGTGATCGGCGAGGGGCCCGGTCATCGGCGCGATGTCGAGTACCTGCTCGAAGGGACCGGCCTGCGCGACGTGCTGGCCGACCTGAAGCTGCGCTTCGTCGATCTCAATCACGACGATGTGCGGAAGGTGGCGCTGAAGTGCCGATACACGGGCTTGGATGCGATGTGGCTTCCGGTCGAGCTGCTGCAGTCCGACTACATCGTCTCCATGCCGAAACTGAAGACCCATCACTTTGCCGGCATGACCGGCAGCATGAAGAACCTGTTCGGAACCGTCCCGGGCGCCGTCTACGGCTGGCCGAAGAACTTTCTGCATTTTCACGGCATCGAACAGTCGATCATCGACCTCGCGGCCACCATCCGGCCTCACCTGGCGGTGATGGACGGGGTGCTCGCCATGGAGGGCGACGGTCCGATCATGGGCCGGCCGCGGCCGGTTGGATTCATCGGCATGGCTACCGACCTGGTGGCGCTCGACGCCACCGCCGCCCGACTCATCGGGCTGGATCCGGCAAAAATGCCGTATCTTTCTGTGTCGGGCGAATTTCTCGGGAACGTCGAACCGGGCAGGATTGAGCAACGTGGCGAGTCGCCGGGCCGATACCAGTCACAGTTCGATGTGATCGAACCGATACGGAAGATGCGCACCTGACACGCGCTTTGTGAGGCCGTCGCGCCTCACGAGGCGGCTGTGTGGTATGACTGAGCTGAATTACTAGAGGAAATCACCATGTCACCCACCAGCATCCGAACAGGTCGTCGCGGGCACACGGAACAGGGCAGCATTCTCATCCTCACGGCGCTCTCGATGGTGGCGCTGCTGGGCATGGTGGCGCTGGCGGTCGACGGCTCCTACATGTACACCGAGCGTAACCGGATGGCGGCCGCAGCCGACGCCGGAGCGAAGTCGGCGGCATACGAGATCTTCATCGGCGCCGGTGGCGACCTGCAGGCGTATGCGAACCGCGAGGTCGTGAGCCACGGCTTCGCCCCCAACCCGGGCGGCGACACCGACGTGCTGGTGGAGGCGCCGCCGCCGGACGGCCGCTTCGCCGGCACGGCCGGATACGTCAAGGTGACTGTCGCCCGAACCACCGGTACCTTCTTCGCACGCGTGCTGGGGCTGCTCGATCTTCGGCCTGCCGCTAGCGCGGTAGCCGGCACCAGCAACAACGTGAACTGCATCATCACGCTGGCGCCTCCCGGATCTCCGCCGCAGGGCATTACGCTCGGCAACACGACGATAACGATGCCGAACTGCTCTGTGGCGAACGGCGGCAACCTGGTGAGCGACAATCCGAATGCGTTCATCGATGCCGCCGGAATTTCGATCGGCGCGTCGGCCTGCACGGAGACGCACGGCGGCAACTGCGGCAACATTGGCGATTTCGTGGTCAACTCGCCACGACCCACTGATCCGTTTGCTTCCACCATCGCTCCTCTACCTCCGCTGGGCGCATGCTCGACGCCTGCCCCGTCGAGTGGGGCAGTGACAGCAGGAGGCGCCTGCTACTCCGGCATGGACGTGAACGGCACGGTCACGCTCGGCGCCGGCGAGGTCTACTTCACCGGTCCGATCACGATGCACTCCGCGAGTTCGCTGCTGGCCACCTCGGGCACCACCATCGTCCTTGCCCCTGGCGCGAGCCTGAACCTGCCGAACACCATGAACAACCTAACCATCCGCGTGGTGGCACCAACCTCAGGGCGGTACCCGGGCATCGCCATCTATCAGCCGGACGACAATGTCAGTCCGATCAGCCTCAACAACAGCACCACCTTCGACATCACGGGAACACTGTACGCGCCGACCGCGGACGTGAGCATTCGCAACGGCCTCGACTCGATCTCCGACTGCGTGCTGATCGTCGCGTGGACGCTGCTGATCGAGAACGGCAACGGCCAGATGGGTAACGCATGCGCCGCCTACGGCGGAACTCCGCTCCAGACCGTGTCGATCGCCGAATGAGCATCAGCGGCAGGGAACGAACGGCCGTCGGTGTCGCCCCGGGGGCAGGGGCACGCCGGCGCGGCGAGCGCGGCGCGGCGCTGGTGGAGTTGGCGGTGGCGCTGCCGCTACTGGCCGTCATCCTGGTGGGCACCATCGACTTCGGCCGGGCATTCCGGACGGCAATGGTTGTGACCAACGCCGCGCGTGCAGGTGCCCTGTACGGCTCGTACAGCCTGCCGAATGCGGGCGACACCGCCGGGATGGCTGCGGCAGCCACCGCCGTGCTGACTTCCAACGGCCTGACAGCAGGGGGCACACCGTCGGCCAGTCGCACCTGTTACTGCGCCAACACCGCCGGCTCGTTCGGTGCCGCGGTGGCCTGCAACTCGACCTGTGCCAGCGGGCAGCACATCGTCGCCACCGTGACGGTGACGGCCACACGCACGTTCTCGATGACCGCCCCGTTCCCCGGGCTGCCCGCGACGGTCACCATTACGAGAGGAGCGACCGCTCGTGTTCAGTAGGCGGAGCGCATCGAGGTATGGACGGGTCGCGGCCAGCCGAGGCGAGCGCGGCGAGACACTGATCGAGTTCGCCTTCGCGTCGGTCATTTTCTTCGTGATGATCTTTGGCGCCCTCGAGTTTGGCATCGCCGTGTGGAACTACAACCTCGTGTCTGACCTGGCGCAGGAAGGGGCGCGCTACGCCGCCGTGCATGGCCAGACGAGTGGCGACCCGCGGGCCCAGGCCGACGTCGCCACGTTCGTGACGTCGCGCGCCATCGGCCTGGCGGTTACCACCACGACAGCGCCCACGTCGTCGTCGCCGGGCAATGTCGCGGCCGGCAACACGGTTACCGTCACCGTGTCGCACACGCTGAATTTCGGTGGCGGGCTGCTTCCGGTATGGAACTTCCCCGTGCAGAGCAGCGCCCAGATGACCGTGACGCGCTGACCCGCGCTGCCGATGCCGACTGCCTCGAGCCGGCGCGACCTCACGCCCGCCCAGCACGCCTTCATCCGTCGCCAGATCGCGCTCATCCCGCTCTACGTGTGGGTGATCTACGCGTGGGGCGTGTTCTTCGTGCACCTCCCCATCCCCCCGTTCAATTCAACCACGCACGTTGCGCGGGACTTCGCACACTTCTACGCGCAGGGGGTTGCCGCGCGTGAGCACGCGCCGAGCGTGCTGTACGACATCGACGCGCTCGCGACGCTGACGGCGTCTGTTGTTCCCGACAAAGTGGACGTGCGTTTCCCTCCTGTCTACGGGCCACAGGTGCCGCTGCTGTTCGCACCGCTGGCGTCATTGCCGTATGTAGCGGCCTTGGTGAGTTGGCTCGCGATGACCATCGCCGGCTATGGTGCGTGCATGCTGGCGGTGTGGAGGACGGCTGGCGGCACGCGGCGGGTCGGCTGGAGCGCGATGGCCCTGGCGCTCGGCGCGCCGGGGCTCCACTTCACCCTGTCGTTCGGGCAGGTGTCGCTGCTGGGCCTGGTCTGCTTCACCGCACTCTGGCTGTCCCTGAGGCATGACCGGCCATTTCTGGCGGGGCTGGCGGTTGGCGCGCTCGCGTACAAGCCGCAGCTCGGCGTCGTGGCCGCTTTTGTGTTCGTGCTGTCGGGCGAATGGCGGGTGGTGGCCGGCGCGGTCGCTGCCGTGCTCGCCCAGGCCGGGGCGGCCTGGGCGTACTGGGGCGGGGCCATCTTCAAGGCGTACGTCGGTGCCTTGGTGAAGCTTCCCGACGTGATTGCGCACATGGAGCCGGACAAGGCCATGATGCAGTCGTGGCGCGGGTTCTTCCTCCATCTTGGTCTGCCGGAGCTGGTCACACTTGCGCTGACCACCGTGCTGTCGTCTCGGCACCATTGCGGTGGCGGTGTTCGCGTGGCGACGCCGGGGAGACCTCGCTCCTCGCTACGCTGTGCTCGTGCTCGCCACCCTGCTCGTGAACGCGCACATGTACTGCGTACGACCTGTTGCTCTTGATGCCGTCGTTGCTGCTGACATGGGAATGGGCCTCGAGCCAGTCGGAGCGGCGCTTCGCGCAACTGAATGGCCTCTTTCACCGCGTGGGGATCCCGCCGCCGAGAGCCGATCTGGTGGTGAGGGGGCTCGTGCTCGTCGTCTACGCATCGCCAATCGTGACCATCGGACTCACGCTCATCCCGGTGCAGTGGACCGTTCTCAGCTTTGCACTCCTCGCCGTCCTGTTGACCTGCTGACACCGCTGCAGTGGGGCCTGTAGCAGCAGCCCCCGCCACCCGATAGAGTGTCCAACGAGCAAAGAGAAGCGGCGGGCGGTCGGTAGCAGAGCTTATAAAGTCTGCTGATTTAGAGAATTTTGTGCCTATCGACCGCACTTCAAGGCTCGTGTGCAGCCGCGCTACGGCAAAGACTTCGGTTCTAAGAACCTGATTTCAAAGGGTTTCTCTGAAAACGGCTCCTGGGACACTTCAGGAGGTACCTCGATTGCTCCACTGGAGAAGTAACCCCGGAAGTCGCGGTCTCGCCTGTTCGCCGTAGCCGGTACTGCCGATACGCATTGGCAACGCTCGTGTCGTTGTCGAAGTATTCACCACTGTTTGAGGAGAAACGCATGAAGAATCTGTTGCTTCGCTTGATCAACGAGACGGAAGGTCAGGACCTGATCGAATACGCGCTGCTTGCCGCGCTTGTGGCCCTGGGCGCCATTGTCGGCATGAACGCTCTGGCCGGCGGCATCAACGCGAAGTTCTCGGCCGTCAGCACGACGCTGGGCGCCGCCTCGTAGTCGCTCGCTCATCGATTCGCCTGCCGTGCAGGCAATCGCGTACACGGCGCGGAAGGGCCACCCTTCCGCGCGTCGTTCGTCGCTCTCTCCCAACCGGTATCCGCATTGGCTGAGCTGATTGCCCGCCTCGGTACGCCACACCTGATGGCGCTAACCATCGTTGCGATTGCTTGCGTTACTGACCTCCGCACTCGCCGCATCCCCAACTCGCTGACGCTCGGCGGGGCCGCTCTCGCCTTCCTCTATTTCACCTTTGCCGGCGGTGCCTCGGTCTTCTCGGAAGCCTGGCAGGATGGGCTGTCGGACTGGCGGTCTTCCTGCCGATATTCCTTCTGGGAGGCCTCGGAGCTGGCGACGTCAAGTTGATGGCGTGCCTCGGCGCCTGGCTCGGACCGCCGCTCGCGCTGTGGACGGCACTGTACGCGGCGCTGGCTGGTGGCGTGGCGGCGATTGTTCTGGCTCTGGCCACTGGTTATCTGCGCGCAACGGTCGATAACCTGTACCTGCTGCTCTCACATTTCAGGGTAGCGGGTGTTCGTCCCCACCCTGAACTGACGTTGGAGCGTGGCAAGGGGCCACGACTGCCGTACGCGCTGCCCATTGCGGCCGGCACGGCGGTCGCGATGTGGCTACACTAGGCAATTAAAGGCAAAAATGAATCGCAACACACGAACACTCATTGTTCTTCTCGTCGCCGTCGCCGCGGCCGCCGGTGCCACGCTGCTGGTCTATCAGGCCATACAGCGCCGGCCGGTGCAACAGGTTGCGCTGCCGCAGGCATTCGTCGTCGTGGCGGCCAGGCCGCTCACCACCGGCGCCAGCCTCACCCCTGCCGATTTGAAGCTGGTGGGCTGGCCCGCCGAGGCCATCGTGCCCGGTTCGTTCACGAAGATCGAAGAAGTGGTCGACCGCGGCGTCATCGCCGCCCTCCTCGAGAACGAGCCGATCACCGAAAGCAAGCTCGCCGCCGTTGGCGCCGGCGCCGGCCTGCCGCCGACCATCCCGCCCGGCATGCGTGCGCTGTCGGTCCGCGTCAACGACGTGGTCGGCGTTGCCGGCTTCGTCACGCCGGGCAACCGCGTCGACGTCTTCGTCACCCTCAAGCGCAACGACACCACCATCACCCGCGTGGTGACGAGCAACGTGCAGGTGCTCACCGCCGGCACCAAGTACGACCAGGACAAGACGAAGAACAACGAGCCGATTCCGACCGCCGGTGGTGACGCTGCTGCTGACGCCCGAGGACGCCGAGAAGATCGTGCTGGCGGGCACCGAGGGGCAGATCATGCTGGCGCTGCGCAACCCGCTCGACCTGGAGCAGACCAAGACGCCGGGCACGCGGATCGCGTCGCTTCTACGGCGAGCCCGGTGCCGGTTTCCGGCGTGAACACCGCCGCGCGCCGCCGCGTCGCGTCCGCGACCGGTGCTCGCCCCGCCCGTAGTGGCACCGCCGCCGGAACCCAAGCCGTACACCGTTGAAACGATTCGCGGCGCGAAGCGCACCGAGGAGGCCATCCGGTGAGAGCCTCGACCCATATGACCAGATACGCACAGCTCTGCTGCGCCATCGCCCTTGTCGGCGCCTGTCTCGCCTTCACACCGTCCGGCGCCAGCGCCCAGCCGCCGACAGCCTCGACCGCCCTGCCCCGCGTCGTCGCTCACGGCCGGACGCTCAACGGTGCTCGGCCGTCGACTTCGACATCACCCGCATCGCCGTCACCAATCCGGCGATCGCCGACGCGGTGGTCGTCGCGCCGCGCGAGATCCTGATCGACGGCAAGGCCCAGGGCACCATCAGCCTGATCGTCTGGGGCGACGGCCGCGCGCGTGCAGTACGACCTGGCGGTCGACTCGCCGGTCACCCCGCTGCAGCAGCAACTGCAGCGACCTGTTCCCCGGCGAAGACATCGAGGTGACGGTCAACGAGGAGGCGACCACGCTTTCCGGCCGCGTGTCGAGCAACGCCGTCATGCTGAAGGCCGGCGAAATCGCCGAGAAGACCTCGGCCAAGCAACAAGGTGATCAACCTGCTGCAGGTGCCGGGCGGCATCGACACGCAGCAGGTGCTGCTGCAGGTGCGTTTCGCCGAGGTGAACCGCTCGGCGCTCTGACCGAAGCCGGTGTCTCGCTCTTCACCGGCGCGGCGGGCTACAAGGACTGGGTGGGCCGAACCGCACACGCAGCAGTTCGCCGGCACCGTTCTTCGACCGAAGACGCGGCCTGACCTTCAGCGACTTCCTCAACCTGTTCCTCTTCAACACGAAGTACAACGTCGGCGGCCTGCTGAAGGCGCTGCAGGGCAGGGGGCTGCTGCAGAGCCTCGCCGAACCGAACCTCATCGCCTACAACGGCAAGGAAGCCAGCTTCCTCGCCGGCGGCGAGATGCCCGTGCCGATCGTGCAGGGCGGAGTCGGTGGCGCTGGCGCTGTCACGGTCCTTTACAAGGAGTTCGGCATCCGGCTGAACTTCACGCCGACGATCGCCGGCGACGTCATCCGTCTGCAGGTGCAAGCCCGAGGTCAGCTCGCTCGACTTCCCCAACGGTGTCAGCTCAACGGCTTCCGCATGCCGGCGCTGCCAGACGCGGCGCGCCGAGACCGAAGTCGAGCTGCGCGACGGCCAGTCGTTCGCCATCGCCGGACTGCTGAACAACATCTCGCAGACCGACCGCCAGGCCATCCCCCTCCTGGGCAGCCTGCCGATCATCGGCAACCTGTTCAAGAGCAAAGCCGAGCGTCAGTCAGCAAACCGAGCTGATGGTGCTGATCACGCCGCACCTGGTGCGGCCGCTCGATCCCGATGAAGTGCCGGAGCTGCCGACCGATCGCCGGACGAGTTCCTGCCGTGACAGCGACGGGCTCGGCGCCCAGCTGCAGGGCGGCGGCGGCACGGTCGACGCCCCGAACGCACGAGCCGGCGGCACGCCGGTAGCAACCGTCGAAGCCGGAGGAGTGCAGTGGCAGGAACGGTTGGGATCATCGGCAGCGCTGACGGCGACCTGCAGGCCTCTGGTGACAGCCTGCGGCATGCGCCCGGTCGTCCTGCAGGCCGAGCAGCTGGCCTCGACCTCGCGCGCGACGGGCGCAGTGCCCGATGCGCGTGCTCGTCGACGTGCGTCGCGACCGCTCAGCTGCTCGTCGACTGATCGGCGCCATCAAGCGGCGCTACCCGTCGATGGGCATCGCCATCGTCGCGAAGTCGCTCGACCCGGAGCTGATGCTCGAAGCGATGCGCGCCGGCGTGACCGAGGCCATCACCGAGCCGCTCACCCCGGCGGCTCTCCAGTCGGCGCATCGGCCGCGTGATGTCGCACCAGGCGGCGCCGGTCGAAGGCCGGGTCTACGCGATCGTCGGGGCCAAGGGCGGCGTGGCGCCACGACGATCGCCGTGAACCTGGCCGACGCGTCTCGCGCAAGCTGCTGACCGACGCGCTGCTCATCGACCTGCAACTTCGCCGCCGGCGACGCGGCGGTGCTTCTTGGCGTGGAGCCGCGCTTCACCGTCGCCGAGGCGCTCGAGAACACGCACCGCCTCGACGAAGCCTTCTTCACGCGGCCTGGTGGTGCGCACGCGCTCCGGTCTCGACCTGCTCGGCGTCGTCGACCGCGCATCGCACCGCGTCGATCGACCCGCACCGGATACGCGCACTGCATCGATTTCGCGACGCGCTACTACCACGCGGTGGTGCTCGACGTGCCGCGCATCGATCTCGCGACTGCTCGACTCGCTCGAGCAGGCATCGAGCGATCTTCGTCGTCGTCAACCACGAGCTGCCGACGATTCGCACCGCGCATCGGCTGGTCGGCAACGCTGCAAGCAGCGCTACGGCGATCGCGTCGGCGTGGTCGTCAACCGCTCCGACCGGCAGGCGGAGATCTGCGCTGGAAGACATCGAGAAGGCGGTCGGCGTGCCGTTCATGCACGTCTTCCCCAGCGACTATCGCGTCGCCGTGGCCGCCGTCAACAAGGGACAGCCGCTGGCCGAGTCGACCCAGGGGCGGCTGGCAGAGTCCTTTCCACGCGTTCGCCGAAGCACTCGACGGGACTCAGAGTCCGAAAGACAAGCGCGACGGAGTCGAGCGCCGGCGGCTTCTTCGGCTGCTTCGGCACGCACGTTCGTCGGCCACACGTCAGTTCAGGAACTGAGACATGACGGATTCCGCTTCTCTCGCTCCGGCAGCCGCGAACGTCGACTCACGGCGCACCGATTACCAGGAGCTGAAGAGCCGCATTCACCAGGCGCTCCTCGATCGGCTCGATCTCGATCGGCTGGCCTACGTCAAGCGCGACGACGCCGAGCCGGAGATCCGCACGCCTCATCGTGGCGATGCTCGATCGCGAGATCGAGACGACGCCGCTCAGCCTGTCCGAGCGCGAGAGCGCTCACGACCGACGTCCTCAACGAGCTGTTCGGGCTCGGCCCGCTCGAAGCGCTGCTGCGACGACCCGGCGCATTTCGGACATCCTGGTCAACCGCTACGATCAGGTCTACATCGAGCGCAATGGCCTGCTCGAGCTGACCGACGTCGTCTTCAAGGACGATCGTCACCTGCTGCGCATCATCGAGCGCATCGTCAGCGCCGTCGGACGCCGCATCGACGAGTCGAGCCCGATGGTCGACGCCCGGCTCGCCGACGGCTCGCGCGTCAACGCGGTCATCCCGCCGATCGCGCTCGACGGACCGGTGGTGTCGATTCGCCGCTTCCGCACCGAGCGGCTCGGCGCGCAGGACCTGGTCGAGCGCGAGCACGCTGACCCAGCCGATGCTCGACTTCCTGCAGGCGGCGGTCGCCTCGCGGCTGAACGTCATCGTCTCGGGCGGCACCGGCGCCGGCAAGACGACGATGCTGAACATCCTGTCGAGCTTCATCTCCGACAAGGAACGCATCGTCACCATCGAGGACGCGGCGGAACTGATGCTGCGCCAGCGACACGTCGTGCGCCTGGAAACGCGCCCGGCGAATATCGAAGGCAAGGGCGCCATCAAGCAGCGCGACCTGGTGATCAACGCCCTGCGTATGCGCCCCGATCGCATCATCCTCGGCGAGGTCCGCGGCGAGGAAGCGGTCGACATGCTCCAGGCGATGAACACCGGCCACGACGGCGGCCTCACCACCATCCACGCCAACACGACGCGCGACGCGCTGCATCGTCTCGACACGATGGTGGCCATGGCGAACCTGAACCTGCCGGATCGCGCCATCCGCCAGCAGATTGCTTCGGCGATCCACCTGCTCGTGCCACGTGTCGCGTCTGTCCGATGGCCGCCGCGTGGTGACCGGCATCACCGAGATCACCGGCATGGAAGGCGAAGTGCTGACCACGCAGGACATCTTCATGTTCGAGACGGTCGGGGATCGACGAGAACGGCAAGGTGCGCGGCCGCTTCCGCGCCACCGGCATCCGGCCGAAGTGCGCCGATCGGATCGTGGCCGCCGGCCGGACGCTGCCGGGCGACATGTTCGAGCACGTCACGCAGGTCTTCTGAGGCCTGACGGAACCCGATCATGCTTCCTCTCGCCATCACCTTCGGGCTCGTGCTCGCGATCATCTTCGGTGCCTACTGGTTCGTCGTCGCCGAGCCCGAGGAACGTGAGCAGCGATCGCTGCAGCGCCGCCTGAAGACCGAAGATCCGGGCCTCGCACGACCGGCCAGTGTCCGCGTCAAGTTGCTGCGGCAGGAAACGGCGCTCAGCACCATCGGCCCGCTGAACGCATGCGCTGAAATCGGCCGGCTCGATGCTCGACCCGCTGGCCACGTTCATCGGCAACTCCGGGCTGTCGCTGACCATCGGGTCGTTCCTGCTGCTGACGGCGGTGTGTGCGCTGGGCGCTGCGGCGTTCGTCAGCCTCTACCTCCCCATACTGTGGGTGGAATTCGTCGCCGCGTTGACGGCGGCGTTCATCCCCTACTGGGTCGTCAGCTTCTTCAAGACGCGGCGGATCCACAAGTTCGAGGAACAGTTCCCCGAAGCGATCGAGTTGATCGCCCGTGCGATGCGGGCCGGCCATGCCTTCACCACCGGCATCAAGATCGCCGCCGACGAACTGCCGGAGCCCGCCGGACCCGAGTTCAGGCTGCTGTTCGAGCGCCAGAATTACGGCGCCCAGATGCCAGACGCTTTGCGCGCGTTCGCCGAGCGGGTGCCGACGATCGATGCCCGCTTCTTCGTCACCGCGGTCCTGACGCAGCGCGAGGCTGGCGGCAACCTGTCGGAAGTTCTCGACCGCCTCGCCGCGGTGATGCGTGAGCGGTTCAGGATCCGCCGCGAAGTGCGGGTGAAGTCGGCGCACGGCCGCATCACGGCCTACGTGCTGGCGGCGCTGCCACCGGTGCTGGCCGTGCTGATGCTGCTGTTGAACCCGACGCAGATGCTCATTCTGACGACCGATCCGATCGGCATCAACCTGATCATCGCGGGCGTGGTGCTGCAGGTGTGCGGCGTCCTGCTGGTCCGGAAGATCGTCGACATTCAGTACTGAGGCTGCCGATGCTCGATCTCACCCAAATCGCGCTGATCGCCGTCTTCGCCTCGGTGGCGCTGCTGGCCGGCGCTGGTGCCTCGCTGGTCCTGTCCCGCAATAGTGAAGGGCGTCGCCGTCTCCGCGAGGTGACCCAGGCGAACACCCAGAAAGGGCCGTTCATCCCGGAGGTCCTGCCACTGAGCGGCAACGACGCTCCGGGCGGATTCTGGGAAGACCTCGAAGGTCTGCTGCCGCGTTCGAAGAAGGAGATGACGCGGCTGCGCACGCGCCTCCAGCGCGCGGGCGTCGAGTTTTCGGGTGCACCGGCGCTCATCTCGATTGCCGAGATTGCGCTGCCATTTCTCCTGGCAGGAGCGGTCTATGCGGTTGGATATCTGCTCCCGCCCATGTTGTATCTGGCCATGGCGGCGGCAGCGGCGGCCGGCTTCTTCCTGCCGGGCGTGTGGATCGAACGCCGCCTCAAGCAGCGGCGCCGGCAGATCGAGAACGGTCTGCCTGATGCCCTCGACCTGCTCGTGGTCTGCATCGAGGCCGGCTCGGGCCTCGATCAGGCGATTGTCAAGACGAGCGAGGAGATCGTCGTTCTCCTATCCGGCGCTCGGCGAGGAGCTGCGCATCCTGAATTCCGAGATTCGGGCCGGCAAGCCGAGGATCGAAGCCTTCAAGAGCCTGGCGACCGCGGACCAAGGTAGACGATGTCCGGTCGCTGGTGGCGATGCTGGTGCAGACCGATCGGTTCGGCACGAGCATCGGCCAGGCGCTCCGATCGCACGCCGACACGTCGCGCGTCAAGCGGCGGCAGCGTGCCGAGGAAGCGGCGCAGAAGATCGGCGTGAAGCTGGTCTTCCCGCTCGTGCTGTTCTTTTTCCCGGCCTTTTACGTTGTCGTGCTCGGGCCGGCCATCATCACCTTCATTCACGCGTTCGAATAGGCGGCGACCGCACCCTCACAGGAGTCTCCAGCATGAACATGAACATGATCGTCTTCGGTGCACTGATTGTTGTGGCGGTGCTGTACCTGATGCGCCGTCGTTCGCGCCTCAACAAGGAAGACTAGGACCTGCTCGTGTTCGCGGCGGCAACCCATCGACGCACCAGCCGGCAGCTGCCGGGTGGCGCGCAGTGTGTGCGCCACGTAGTGGCTGGCCTGGTGACGGCGATGCTTGCGGTTGCGCCGCACGTCGCCGCTGTCTCGGCGCAGGAGCCGGACCGTCAACTGCCGCAGCCGGTGGCGCGGGCAAAGCGTTCGGAGAGTGCGACGCTCGAACGTGGCAGCAAGGCGCTCGCGGTCGCGAAACTGCGGCAGCAGACGGCGCCGTCGCTCGACAGCGAGCGTGCCCTGGCGCAGACCTATCTGTCGGCAGGCGTCCTCGACGCCGCGTTCGACCACTTCACCGCCGCGCTGGTCTTCGATCCGCACGACGTGCCGTCGCTCGACGGCCTTGCACGTATCTGGCGTGAGTGGGGCTATCTCGACAACGCGTTGCCGCTGGCCTATCAAGCGGTCTACTGGGCACCCGGCTCGGCAGCAGCGCACAACACGCTCGGGTCGGTGCTGCTGAAGCTCGGCGCCACCGATGCCGCGCGCGCTCGTTTCACGACCGCGCATCAGCTGGCGCCGTCCGCGGCCTATCCGTTGAACAATCTCTGCTATCTGGAACTGCAGCAGGGTCATGTGGAGGCGGCAGTGCCGCTGTGCAGTGAAGCCAGCGCACTCGATCTGGACGACCTGCCGGAAGTGCGCAACAATCTGGCCTTGTCACTGGCCTTCAGCGGCGATCTCGCGGGTTCGCTCGCGGCCTTCGAATCAGGTGCATCGCCGGCGGTGGCCGCCTACAATCACGGAATCGTACTTCTCGCCGCTCGGCAACTGGATCGCGCGCGCGACGCGTTCGCGCGGGCGCGCACTGCCGACCCGGCCTTTGCACCAGCTCTCTCTCGCCTGAGACAGCTCGCGCGGCGTGCAGGCCAATGACCATACCGATGTCAGCAATCGAACGCCTTGACCCGGCTGCGCCGAGGAGCATCGAGGATACCGGCCTCGCACCGGAGCTGGTTCTTCAGATCCTCACCAGGACCATGCACGTCGCCGGCGCCAACACCGGCACCGAGCTGGCGGCGAAACTGGGCGTCACGTTTGCCGTCATCGAGCCAGTCCTCGATTCGATGAAGCGCGACCGCCACCTCGAGATTACTGGCAGCGCCATTGCGCCGCAGTCGTACGTCTACAGGCTGACTGATGCCGGCCATGCGCGTGCCGCCGAGTTCAGCGAGCAGAGTCAGTACGCCGGCAGCCTGCCGGTACCGATCGGCCAGTACCGGACCTACATGAACGCGTTCCATCGTGCGGCCGTGCCGCACGTGACGCGACAGGCAGTGCGTGAGGCGTTCCAGCACCTGGTGCTCAGCGACCGCGTGCTCGATCAACTCGGGCCCGCCATCGCGGCGCGCCATTCGCTCTTCATCTACGGCCCGCCCGGCAACGGCAAGACGAAGATCGCCCAGACCATCGGCGCGATGCTGCCCGGCGAGATCGCCATCCCGCACGCCATCGTCGTCGACCGCGACATCATCCGCGTGTTCGACCCGATGAACCACGAGACGATCGACGGCGAGGACCCGTCGCGCATCTTCGCCTACGGCCTCCAGCGCGACAACCGCTGGGTGCGCTGCAAACGCCCGGTGGTGACGGTCGGCGGCGAGCTGACGCTCGAGTCGCTCGAGCTCGGGTTCCTCGCGTCGAACGGCTTCTACCGTGCGCCGCTCCAGGCCCTGGCGAACGGCGGGGTGCTGGTGATCGACGACTTCGGCCGCCAGCGCTCGTCACCTGCGGAAATGCTCAACCGCTGGATCGTGCCGCTCGAGAGCCGCGTCGATCATCTCGTGCTGCAGAGCGGGCAGAAGTTCGAGATGCCGTTCGAGACGCTGATCGTCTTCGCGACGAACCTGAACCCGCTCGATCTGCTCGACGAGTCGTTCCTGCGGCGCATCCGCTACAAGGTCTACGCCGAGTCGCCGACCCGCGACGACTTCATCAGCATCTTCGCGCGCTGCTGCGACGAGCGTGGCCTGGTGTTCGACAGGGACGTGGTGGAGCACCTCATCGTGTCGGAGCTCGAACCGCGCCACGTGCAGCTCCGCGGCTGCCAGCCGCGCGACCTCATCGAGCACGCCCTGTCGCTTGCCGCGTACATCGAACATCCCACACCGAACCAGCTCGATCCGCAACTGCTGTCGGCGGCCTGCGCCACGTACTTCCTCGGCGATCAGTCACTCGACGACCGGTAAGGCGGGGGGACGGCTGACGTGATTCGCCGCGCCTGCCTGGCCGTGCTGCTTGCCGTCGCCGCGGCTGTTGCTCCGTCCGCGCAACGGGCCGCCAGCCCGACCGGCTCCACCCTCACCATCACCTCGCCACAGGGACGCACCGGCGCGGTCATGCGCGTGCGCATCGTCGCGCAAGTGGCCCTCGCGCCTGGCCGGACGATGTCGCCCGTCGACTTCTACGTGGACGGCACCCTCGTCGGCACCGTGGAGAACGGACCGCCGTTCGCCGTGGAGTGGGTGGACGCCAATCCGTTCGAGCGTCGTGAGATCACCGTGCAGACCGCCGACTCCACCGGCGCCACGCTGAAGGACACGGTGGTGCTGCCGCCGTACGAAGTCATCGAGAAATCGCAGGTGACAGGCGTGCTCGTCGAAACGTCGGTGTACGACAGGGAAGGCAGGTTCGTATCCGACCTGCAGCCCTCGGCGTTCACCGTGTTCGAAGACGACGTCGAGCAGACCATCGACCTGATCAACCGCGAGAGCGTCGAGACCGACCTGGTGCTGCTGGTGGACAACAGCCAGAGCATGTCGCGCCGCGCTCGACTACGTGCAGCGCGCCACGGAGCGGCTCACCCTGAGCCTGCGGCCGAAGGACCGGGCGATCGTCGCGCCGTTCAACGCCCACATCGGCTCCATCACCGGGCCCACCGCCGACGCCGACACGCTGCGGCAGGCCATCAGGTCGATGCGTGCGGGCGGCGGCACGGCGATGCTCGACGGCCTGCTCGAAGCGACGCGGCTGCTGCCGTCCGGCTCCGGCCGGCGCGCCATCGTGCTCATCACTGACGGCTACGACGAGAACAGTGTCACCACGCTCGACGAGGTGGTGAAGGCGGTGCAGGAGCAGCAGATCACGGTCTACGCCCTTGCGGTGGGCGGCGTCGCCGGCATCTCCATGAAAGGCGAAATGGCGCTGCGCACCATCGCCGAGCAGTCGGGCGGGCGGGTCTTCTTCCCGGGGCGGGAATCGGAACTGGTGACAGCCTCCGAAACGATCGCTACCGACACCCACAACCGCTTCCTGCTCACCTACACGCCGAAGAACCAGAAGAACGACGGCTTGTGGCGCGCCATCACCGTGCGGGTGCCGGAAGGGCTGCGGACGCGTACGCGGGCCGGCTACTTCGCGCCCGATCCGCCGCCGATCCGGCCGACGATCGAGTTCACGCTGCAGGACAACCAGCGGAACTACCTCGATGTGACCACGGCCGACCTCGACGTGTTCGAAGACGACGTGCTGCAGAAGGTCGACACGTTCCAGGAGGCGATCGACCCGGTGTCGATCGTCCTGACACTCGACTCGAGCGGCAGCATGAGGCGCGCGGTCGATCTGGTGAAGAACACGGCCACCGAGTTCGTGCTGGCGGTGCGCCCAGAGGACAGCCTGGCGCTCATCACGTTTGCCGACAAGCCGAAATTCGAACACCTGCTGTCGACCAATCGCCAGTGGTCGATCGACGCCGTCGCCAAGTACACCGCGCTGGGCGGCACCGCGCTCTACGACGCACTGTACAACTCGCTGCTGCACCTGCGCGACGTGAAGGGGCGGCGCGTCGTGGTGCTGCTCAGCGACGGCCGCGACGAGAACAACCCGGGCACCGCGCCTGGCAGCACGCATGTGGCTGCCGATGTGGTGGCGCTGCAGCGCACGGTTGGCGCCACGGTGTATGCGATCGGGCTGGGCACCAACCTCGATCGCGAGATGCTCGAGACTCTCGCGAACATGTCGGGCGGACAGACCTACTACGCGACCGACGCCTCGGCCCTCGGCACGCAGTTCCGCCGCATCGTCGACGATCTGCGCCGGCGGTATGTGCTGAGCTATTCGTCGACGAACAGCACCGCGGATGGCAACTGGCGGAAGGTGGAGATCCGGCCGCACCTGCCCGGAACGACCGTCACCACTGCCGGCGGCTACTTCGCGCCAACGGAATGAGCGCTGACGGAACGCCTACGGCGTGCGGCGCGAATCGCGGAAGTCGTGGAAGGGCAGGTGGCAGTCGTGCTGCGACAGGAAGGCGAGGAAACGCTTGTAATCGGTCTGAGGCAGGTGAAACAGTTCAACCAGCTTGCGGTAGCTGCCCTGCGTCTGCTCGAGGCCGCGCCGAATGATCTCGCGCACGTCGGCCTTGGTCAGCTCGCGGTTGATGAAGCGCGGATGCACCACCGTCCAGAAGCTGCGGCCGCCGCGCATCATCTCGTCCCACGCGGCATCAGCGGCGAGCCACCGGGCACCCAACGCGCGCTGCGCTGCGGCGGCGGTGCCGCCAGCCGGGAGCAGTACCGAGGTGCGCGCGGCGCCGTTGGGCGGCTCGAGCATTTCGGCGGGCAGGTGCTGCGGCAGCACCGCGCCATCGATCTGCCGAAGCGCCAGCCGCTCGGCAATGTTCTTCAACTCGCGAACGTTGCCGGGCCAGCGATAGCCGAGTAGCGCCGCCTCGCTGGCCGGCGCCAGCACCGGCACGTCCCCACCCAGCGTGCGGCAGTAGAGTGTGAGGTAGTGCGAGAAGATCTCCAGGATGTCGTGGCCGCGCTGCCGCAGCGGCGGGATACCCACCTGGATGACGTTGAGGCGGTAGTAGAGGTCTTCGCGGAAGTGGCCGCTGCCGATGCGCGCCAGCAGGTCGCGATTGGTGGCCGCCACGACGCGGACGTCGGCGCGCTGCTCGGTGCGGTCCGAGCCGACCGGATGGATTTCACCAGTTTCGAGGAACCGTAGCAGCACACCCTGCATCCGGGCCGACATCTCGCCGAGTTCGTCGAGGAACAGCGTGCCGCGGTCGGCCAGCGACGCCAGCCCCGGTTTGTCACGGTACGCACCGGTGAAGCTGCCACGCACATGACCGAACAGCTCGGACTCGAGCAAATCGTCGGTGAGCCCCGCGCAATTGACGGCCAGGAACGAGAAGCGGCGGCGGCTGCTGCGGGAGTGGATCATCCGCGCCACCACTTCTTTGCCCACGCCGGTTTCACCGCTGATCAGCACCTTGGAGTCGGACCGCGCCGCCGACTCGATGTTCGAGCGCAGTTCCGCGAGCGCCGGCCCGCTGCCAAGCAGCAGGTGGCCGTCAACTGCGTCCGCGACGCCTGTGTGAGTGCGAGAGCCTGACATATCCGGATGGATCCTCGTCAAAGATACCGTATATATTCAGGCCGATAGAAGGCTGTTTGCGACTCGATGGTCGTTTCCAGCTGGATATCCGTGCCTTGCCGGTCAGGAAGTCCGTGTCTGGATGGACTAATCAGCTTCCGAACGCACAGGCCGTATGAATCACCAGCAAATTTGTTGTAATGTCCATGGCCGTACGCTTGCACGCCCGCTGGAACTATCGGCCGTTTACCTCGATGAAAACACCAAGCACCGACAGACGCGCCTTCGAGCGCTTCGATGTCCTCGGATCCCTGTGGGGCCAGCTCGAACTTCCCCAGGTGGCCACCGTCCTGAACGTCAGCAGCAGCGGCCTGCTCGTCGAAGCGGCATTGTGCCCGGGTCCTCAACTCCGTGCACGCCGTTCGCATGCTGGTGGACGGCGAACCGGTCAGTGTCGACGCCCTCGTCCGTCACTGCGAGCCAGGTCCTGACGGCCGGCACCGCATCGGTCTCGAGTTCCTGACCGTCCCGACCACCATCCTGATGTCGATCGAGCAGCTCGGGGCCGACCCGCAGGTGGAAGTCCTCGACTCAGAAGCCTCAAGGTCCTAGAATGCCAGACTATTCAGGCGTCGAACGCCGCGCGTGCGGTTCGTCTGCCTGTTGAGGGCGGGGCAGAGGCCGGCATCGAGTCCAGCGACTCCGTGCGGGTCGTCGACATCAGCGTCGGCGGTGTCCTGTTGGCGTCAACCCGCCCGGCGCCGGTCGGCACGCGCGGCCGGCTATCGCTGACGGTTGGGGGCAGTCCGTTGGCCACCGAGGTCGAGATTCGCCGTGTGACCGAGGCACCCGACAGGTCCGGCTTCCGGATCGGCGCCAGGTTCCTCGCCATCACGCCCGCTCAGCGGGACACCATCGAGCGCCTCGTGCGTTCGTGAGCAGGAGTTCGCGTGAGTCCGGTCAGCGCCAGGTCCTCGGTTCAACTCATCGGTGGCAGCCCTGAGATGAATGCGCTGCGACAGGAGATCGAGCGGGTTGCACGCTCCGACGCCAAGGTCCTCATCACTGGTGAGAGCGGCACGGGCAAGGAGATCGTCGCGCACCTGATTCACGCTCACTCGCCGCGCCTCGCGAACGTCTTCGCGCCGGTCAACTGCGCCGGCCTTCCCGAAACGCTGCTCGAATCGGAACTCTTCGGCCACGTGCGCGGGCAGCTTCACCGGCGCCTACCGCGACAAGCCGGGCAAGCTGGAGTCGGCGCACAACGGCACGGTCTTCCTCGACGAAGTGGGGGAGATGACACTGCGCATGCAGGGCATGCTGCTGCGCTTCCTCGAGACGGGTGAACTGCAGAAGGTCGGCGCCGACGGCAGCGGCCGCGTCGTGAACGTCCGCGTCATCGCCGCGACGAACCGCAACCTGCGCGAGATGATCGCGCAGAGCGCGTTCCGCGAAGATCTGTTCTATCGGCTGAACGTCATCCACATCGTGGTGCCGCCACTCCGCGACCGCCAGGAAGACATCCCGCTGCTCGCCGATCACTTCCTCACGCGCTTCAAGGATGCCAACGATTCACCGATCACCGAGATCTCGCCCGGCGCGATGAAGGCGCTGACCGACTACTCGTGGCCGGGCAACGTGCGCGAGCTCGAGAACGTCATCGAGCGGCTCGTCGTCACGGTGCAGCGGAGCAGCGTGCTGCCCGAGGACCTGCCGAGCGAGGTGCGCGTCGCACGATCCGATCGCCCTGCGGCCGAAACGCGAGCGCCGCCGCACGGTCGCCGACGATCTGTACAGGAAGCTGATCGACGGGAAGGAGTCGTTCTGGACGGCGGTCTACCCGCTGTTCATGGACCGCGAAATCACCCGCGCCAATGTCCGCGACATCGTCCGCCGCGGTCTCGAGGAGGCACGCGGCAACTACAAGATCGTGGCGCGGCTCTTCAACATGGAACCGCGCGACTACAAGCGCTTCCTGAACTTCCTCCGGAAGCACGACTGCCAGATTCCGTTCAAGGAGTACCGCTGACAGCGCACTAGCGCTCGCGGGCAGCCGAACCCGGGCCGACGATGCCGGCCAGGCGAGCCACGGCCTGCAGCGGGCGGTGCAGCAGCACTTCGAGCGGAGCCAGCAGCAGCAGCGCCTGCAGTTCATCGCGCTCGGGCGAGCCCGGATGCGCGCCGCGCAGCAGCAGGGCGGCGGCACTGACCGCCGCCGTGCCGAACGACAGCAACAGCAGCGCCAGCAGCGCCGAGGTCCACGTGAACCATCCCGCGGCCGCGCCGCCGCATGTGGCAAGCACGACCCACAACTGCGCCACCGGAGTCACGAGTTCCGATTCGAGGAAGTAGGCGAACGTGCGGAGCCCCACCGACTGCGCGGCGCCGGGTCCCCACGAGGTGCTCATCTCCAGCGCCGCAGACTGGCGGCGCTGGGCGGCCGCCCTCACCTCGTTCGGCGAGCGCGTGCCGGTCTGGCCGAACGCATCCTCGTTGCGGACGAACCGGCGATCCTCGCCGCCGACGCTGTGCTGTAACCGGAACATCATGTCGAGATCCGGGTCGCCGACATTGCGCGCGAAGCCGTTGGCCTGGATCACCGCATCGCGGCGCCAGATCACCACGCCGTCCTCCGGGCCGAGCCCGCGGCGCAGGTGGCCCCAGAACAGTCGCGTGAACATCAACGAGCGGAGCGACTGCAGCCGCTGGAAGCGGGCACTGCGATCGGCCGCGTTCCGGCCGGCCGGAATCCGCTCGATGTGACTGCCGAGGCCGACGATCGACACCGGGTCGCGCAGCGCCGGCGCCATGGCGCGCAGCAGCGACTCGCGGTCGAAGGTGACGTTCGGCGGCACCACCGCGACGAAGCGATAGCGCGCAAGGTTGACGCCGCAATTCAGCGCGTCGCTGCGATGGTCGACATCCTTCTCCACCACCATCAACCGCGGGTCGCGCAGGCTGCGGAAGATGCGTCGCACCGGCGCAGTCTCGAGCGTGCGGCGATAGAAGAACTCGCGCGACTCGAGCTGCCATTCGGCGATCAGCGCGTCCAGGCCTTCGCCCGCCGGCTCGACGACGGCGATCACCTCGAATTCGGGATAGGCGAGGTCGAACAGTCCCTGCAGCGTCTGGCTGGCACGCTCGGACATGCCCATGGGCACGACGATGCTGACCGGCATGGTAAGGGGAGATGCGGCAAGGGCTTCATACGAGTCGGAGGCCTCTTCGCGCCGGCCACCGGCCCGCAGCGCCGCCACCACGCTCGTCACGCTGACGCACGCGAGGTAGGCGAGCGCGATGACGACCGACGCCGTCAGCATCATCTGGAGCGTCGTCACGTTACACGGCCCCCACGCGTTCGAGTCCCATCGTGTCGAGAAGGCGACGGACGCGCGGGCCGACGACGGGGCCGGCCCGTTCCACCAGGGATTCGGTGAAGCGCACACCGCCGGCAGAGGCGATGCGCTGCAGCATGGCCACCTTCGCGCCTGCCGGATTGTCGGTGGCCGCTTCCAGCATGATCAGGCTGTCGAGCACGCCAAGGTTCTGCATCACTTCCGCGGCGCCGTTCCGGACGAACCGGTCGCGATGGTCGAGACAGCGCACCAGCACCGCCCACACCTCGGCGCCCATCATCTCCAGCGACTCGCGAGCCGCGAGCCGCACCCACCAGTCGCCATCGCCGAGCAGCGACGACACACGATCGGCCTGGTCGGCGCGGCCGAGTTCGCCCAGGGCCCGTACGGCGTGGGCGCGCACGTAGGACGCAGGATCGGTCAGCAGACTGATGGCGCAGGTGGCCGCTTCTTCGTTGCCGACCCGTCCGAGCGTCTGGATGGCCGCCTTGCGCACGCGCGGATCGGGGTCGGTCGTGAGTAACGCGAGCGTGTGCTCGATCGGCTCTTCGGGATAGCGGGCGAGCAAGGTCGCCGACCACTGACGCACCACCGGGTCGGCGTGGTGCAGCAGGCCGGTGAGCTTCGAGCCGAGGTGCTGCGGCGACTGGTCGATGTAGACTGCGACGCGCGACGCGGACAGCCGCGGCGACGCGAGTGCGCCCACCAGCAGATCGACCGCGCGCGGATCGAGCGAGCGGCCGAGCAGCGCCAGTCCGCCAGCCGCCACGTCCGCATCCGCATCGTCAACCGCACGTGCGAGGAGTTCGATGATGCGCGGATGCGAGAGGCGCGCGAGGATCCGCAGCGCCGTCATGCGCCGCCACTTGTCGCGGTCGGAGACATGGCCGGTCGCCTCGGTGACGAGCGGGTCGAGCGTCCAGCGTTCGGTGATCAGGGCGACGAGCGTGTCGAAGGCGTGGGCAGGGAGGTCGCGCTCGGCCGCGCCGTGCATGAGGAGTTCGCGCGTGGCATCGGCCAGGATCGGGCGCACGGCATCGAGGCGGGCGGCCAGCGGCGCGCCGTCCATCGGCTCGAGCTGCGCCAGCGTCGAGGCGAGCGCGGCACGCGTCGCCTCGCGGCGGCGCTGCACCCGGAGGATGTGCGTCGACAGCACGGCCCACGCGACCATCGCGAGGACCAGACCGCCGAACAGGACCGAATCAAGCCACATCATTGCAAGCGAATCCGCTAACGGTATCGGCCGCGCCGTGCACCAGCATTAGCGCGGGCCTCACGGGTTTACCTCAGTACGGAGTGTCCGGCTTCAGCCGGACCGTGACGCCCGCCTGAAGGCGGGCACTACGGTCTCGAACCCGCTCCGGCGCGGCTCAACGAACCCGGCCGCGACCGCGACGTTCGGCGACTTCAGGCCGAGCAGGCGCTTGAGGCGATCGATCATGCCGGCGCCCTCCGAGTCGGCGTCGGGCTTGTCGAGCGCTTCAAGAATGTCGAGGCACTCGCGGATCGAGGTGACCGAGCCGATGCCGAGCTGACGCGCCGATGCCGGGATCTTGCCCTCGTCGCCCCGCCATACCAGGATGGCGCGAGCGCTGGAGTCGATGGCCACGTCCAGGCAGTTCTCCGGACGATCGTCGACCAGCACGTCGAGCGCCAGGGCCGACGCGATCTTTCCGCGAGAACCGTGCACGACGAAGATGGAGGGGGTGTCGTAGCCCTGCGCTGCCAGCCAGCGGTAGCTCTGCGCCTGCGCGGTGTCGCCGCGGGTTTCCGGGCGGCTGGTCACGAACATCAGCTCCCATTTGCGGTCTTTCACCAGGCGATACAGGCGGGCCAGCGCGCCGGGTTCGATCTCGGCGAGCGTTTCCCACCAGTTCTCCTGGGCGCAGACCGCCTTCCAGAGCTCGTTCTGCTGGCGCGAGGACAGGTGGCCGATGGACAGGGCAGCTTCGGGCTGTTCCGGCTGGTCGGACGACGCGGGGTCGAGCCGCTCCGGTGTGGTGGAGGTGGGCACCGCCGAGGGATCGATGCCCGGGAACAGACGCCTGGCCTCGCGCGCGAGCGCGCTGTGCATGTCGGCAACCGTGCCGTCGAGATCGAAAGC
Organism: uncultured Acidobacteriota bacterium; assembly: GCA_963722395.1. Lineage (GTDB taxonomy): Bacteria > Acidobacteriota > Vicinamibacteria > Vicinamibacterales > CAVVIG01 > CAVVIG01. Next base: position 1,016,048 of record CAVRLS010000005.1, read on the forward strand.
CAGACGCATAGAGACCAGGTGACTTCGATTTTACGGCCGTTGTCGTCGGCCCGTCAGACAGTACGTAGCTGCCGACCTTCAGGTCGGCCATGGCTGAATATCGGCCAGCGCCCGCAGCAGCGATAGCTCCGGTAGCGCGTGTGGCATGATGAACCCCAACCCCGTTTCGACCGATACCACCCGCATGGCACTGTCGCTGTCGCGAACACGCGTGTCCGTCCCGGACCACGTCATCACCCGTGCGGTCGGCGGAAGCACCGTCATTCTGGACGTGAACTCGGGACGGTCGTTCACGCTCGACGCCGTCGGGTCGAGGGTCTGGGCGCTGCTGGCCGACACCGGATCCGCCAGTCAGACGCGCGACGCCCTGCTCGCCGAGTTCGCGGCCGACCCTGCCGAGCTCGAGCGCGACCTCGAAGCGCTCATTATCCAACTCGTGGACGGCCGCCTGCTCGACGCGACCGACGAGCCGGCCTGACCCGCGGACACCTTTCACGACGCATGGCCTACGAGACCGTAGAATCGCATCGGAAGATGGCGCTCGACAGTGTCAGGAACGCGGCCTACTTTGCCGCGCTGCAGCGCGTCATCACGCCCGACAGCGTCGTGCTCGATCTGGGCGCCGGCACCGGCGTGCTCGGCTTCATGGCGGCCCGCCTTGGTGCCAGGCGCGTCTACCTGGTCGAACCGTCCGATGTGATTACGCTCGCCGAGGCGATCGCTGCGGCGAACGGCCTTGCCGACGTCGTTCGCATCCTGCACGGGAAGCTGGCCGACGTTTCGATTCCCGAGAAGGTCGACGTGATCGTGTCCGTCATGACCGGCAACTTCCTGCTGACGGAAGACCTGCTGCCGGTGCTGTTCCACGCGCGGGACACGCTGCTGAAGCCGGACGGTCACCTCATTCCTGACGGGGCGGTCATGGAAGCGGTTCCGGTGGCGGCGCCGCGCGTGCACGCGACACACGTCGCGAGCTGGTCGGCTCCGCATCACGGCATCAACCTGAGCGCCGTCCGCGGCTATGCCGCCAACAGCCTCGTGTATGGGCCCGCCGGGTTCGCCGACGCCACGTTTCTCGCCGAACCTGCCGATCTCCTGTCGCTCGATTTCACGCGCGCCACCTACGAGCCGCTTCACGCCCGTGTGGCCTTCGATGCAACCCTGGCCGGCACCTGCGACGGATTGGCTGGCTGGTTCCGGATGAAGCTCGGTGACGCCTGGCTCTCGACGTCGCCCACCTCACCCCAGACGCACTGGTCGGCCGCGTTCCTGCCCATCGATCCGCCCATGACAGTGGAGAAGGGCGATCGCCTGTCACTGGCGGTCGACCGCCTGGCTGAGGGCGACTGGAGCTGGCGCCTGACCGGTCGCGACACTGCGCGCCGTCACTCGACGTTGCTTGGTGCACCAATCTCGCCGCGGGCCCTCCAGAAGGCTTCGGTCTCCTATGCCCCGCAGCCAACCGAAGCGCTCGCTGCAACGGCATACGTGCTGGGTGCCGTTGACGGCGTTCGCGACATCGGCGTGATCGCTCGAGGCCTTCACGCCGCATTTCCGGCGCGCTACACGACGCTGCGGGATGCGCTGGCGTTTACGCAGACCCTGATGGCGCAGTTCTGAGGGTCGACATGGCCAACTCGCAACGATATGCCCTGCCGGATGACGTCATCCTTCAGCTGAGCGGCGATGAAGCGCTGCTCATGAAGTTGAATGACGAAGACATGTTCGCCCTCAATGCGACAGGTGCCGACATCATCCAGGGCGTAGCGCAGGGTCAGGACCTGGAGGCGCTGATCGACGAACTTGCCAGCACGTACCAGGCCCATCGCTCTGCCGTGGAGTCGGACGTGAACATGTTGATCGCCGACCTGCTCGAGCGCGGGCTTCTGCTCAGACGCGAATGAGCGCCATTCACATGTCGCCACACACGGCCCACGCCGGTCCGATCGCGGTTCCCCGCTGGTACGCGAGCTTTCAGCCAGGTGCACCACGCGGTTCTTTTGAACATCACGCAAGGGGCAGTGCTGGAGACCCCGTCCAGGTTGGGCCGTTCACCGTATATCGGGCCGCAGAAGGATGCGAGGTGAGCACCTTCGGCGATTCGGCCGATCCAGGCGTTGTGCTGTTCGACGGCTACCTGTTCGAACGACGCGCAATGCGACGCGAGCTCTCGCTCGATGTCGACGCGAACGATGCCGCCATCGCTGGCGCCGCGTATGCGACATGGGGCCTCGACGCGCTCGACAAGCTCGATGGGTCCTATCTGGTGGCGTTGTGGGATCCGCGTGAACGACGGCTGATCCTCGGGCACGATGCCCTCGGCCATCATCCGGTGTTCTACGCGGATGGGAGCGACGCGCTCTGGTTCACCTCGAATGTTCTCGCTCTGCCAGCGGCCGGTGTGGTGCGTCGCGATCCGAATCGCGTGTCGCTCGCCCTTGCCGCGCTGCTGTACTGGCCCGCCGCTGGTCAGACCTTCTTCGAGCAGGTCCGTCGGCTCAGGCCAGGCCACTACCTTGAAGTGCAGGGTGGACGTCAGGTGCGAGAGGTGGCGTACTGGAGCCCGTGGCTCGGGGACGATGAACCCGGGCTGACGGAGCAGGAGGCGTGGGAGCAGTTCGAGCCTGCGCTGGTCGGCGCGATCGGACGCTGCATGGAACTCGCGCCAGACGGCATCATGCTGAGCGGAGGCCTCGACTCCGTCACCATCGCCGCACTGGCCGCAGACTACGCCAGGGAAAGAGCGGAGCCTCTCATCTGCGCTGTCTCGGGTCGTCGAGACTTCCCACCCTCGGATGAAGAGCCGATGCAGACCGCCGTCGCCGCCGCGTTGCGGATGCGCCACATCACCGCCCGCGAGTCCGAGTGGCTGCACGGACGGTCGATGGTCGACCTCTCGCTCGAAAAGGTGCCTGAGTTGCCGGGCCCATCCCGCATCTACTGGGTCGGCGGCTACATGAACTTCTATCGCCATACGGCGGCGCAGGGCGTGCACGTTGCGCTCACTGGCTCCGGCGGCGACAACTGGGTCAGTGTCGTGGATGCGTACTCGGCGCACGCGATGCGGCAACTCCGGTTCGGAGAGGTTGCGCGTCACATGCGGTCGTGGATGGGAACAGGCGGACTTTCGTTCAGGTCAGCCGCCCACCATCTGCTCTGGTCCGGCGGTCTCAGGCTGCTGCTCGATTCGGCGTCGGCGAGGCTCATCCCGTCGTTGAAGCGACGCTACCATCAGCATCGCGCCCTGTCGGCGCTGCCATCGTGGGTATGCCCAGATCCTGCGTTGAAGGAAGCTGTTGCCGAAACGCTGTATCGGCAGCGTCCGGCGTCCCTCGCGGGCGACGGCCGGATTCCGGCCAATTTCTACCGCCACTCTCAACGCGCTGCCGCCAATCCGTACTATCACTACGAGTTCGAAGTCGGGTTTCACGTCGAGTCCGCCTGCGGGCTGAGGCTCCTGAGCCCGTATCACGACAAGCGCGTGGTCAGGTTCCTGAACAGCATCCCGCCGCACGTGCTGCTGCACGGCGACAACTACAAGGGCATGCTCCGGCCGGTCGCGGAAAAGCGTCTGCCGGATATCGGTCTTGGCAGGCAGAGGAAGATATACGAGAGGGATGTGCGGGCCGCGCAGCACGACCAGCTCCGCGAGGGAGTGGCACAAGCGTGGGCGGCACAGGATCTCCGAGTCCTTGCCGAGTTCGGCGTGGTAGACCGCTCAGCGGCGGAAGGCACCCTCGACGTCAACGGACCTGGTGCCAGCCGGAACCTGGTCTCGATGTACGCGTTGATGAGCGCCGACCGATGGACAGCCACTCACGCGGTCGTCTGAGACTCGACAGAGACAGGCTGTGTCCCAATTCATACACAGATCGTGGTCGCGTGGCGGGGGCCAGGCAAACACGATGGGCGCCTTTGCTAAGATGAGGTAGGTCGTGCCCCCCCCAGAGCACCGACCCCATGGAGCGAAATGATGTTGAAGTCTAGTCTCGACGGCCGGTCAGCGTGGAGCACCCCGCAGCTGCAGGAGCTCGGAAACCTTCGCACGCTGGTCCGGGTGGGCGGCGCGAACGGAAAGTCCGGAACGCTCAGCGACGGCAAGGCATGTTCGGGTGGCGAGGCCATGGAGTCCCAACAGAACGGCCCCTGCGAGTAGATGTCCCGCTCGGCCCCCTGGACTCGCGCCAGCATCGACTGGAGCGGAACCCTGGATGCCGCCACGACGACGGTCTCGAAGCCGGCTGGCGGGGAACACCTCGTAACCTGGCCAGCCACCGAGTTCGACAGCACGGATACGGACTGCTTCAGCGTCGGCGACCAGATCTGGATCTGGCAAGTCGGCGTCGGAGCGGTCCGTTTTTCGTTGAGTGAGTCTCGGCTCTGGGCCTATCGATGGCCCGGCGCGGACGACGGTCGCTTCCGCCAGGTCGTGACCCGCAGTTGGCTTCCAGCCATCTACCCGCTCTGGGGCCGCCAGGTGCTGCATGCCAGCGCAGTGGCGTGCATGGCGACGGGTGACGCGGTGGCCTTCACCGGGCCAACGCACGCCGGCAAGTCGACCACGGCCTACGGTGTCGGCCGCCGCCAGGGCTGGCGTCCGATCTGCGACGACACGCTGGCCTTCTCGGTAGGCCGCACTGCCGCCACCACTGGTGTGCACCTCCATCCCATCCCGAACGACTCGCGTCTGCGACCGGCCAGCGCCGAATACTACGGCGTCAGCGATCGGCCGCAGGAAACGCTCGAGTGGCCGGATCGCGACCTGCAGCTGAAGGCGGTCTACATCATCGACGGCGACGACACAGTCGAGCAGCCAGCCCAGTTCTCCCGGCTTCGCGCGGCCGACGCCCTGCCGCTGCTGCTGCAGCAGGCCTATGCCTTGTCCCTTACCCTGCCGACATACAATCAGCAACTGATGAAGGACTACCTGGCGCTGGCGACGGCGGTACCGGTCTTCCGCCTGCGCTATCGGCGAAGCTTCGACGTCGCCGAGGAACTGTTCTCGGCCATCACCTCCCACCTCGCCGCCGACGCGGGCGTGGTTTGCACCATGTAGCTGCCGACCTTCAGGTCGGCCTGTCCGGCGAGTCCGAACGTTCGCGGCTACGCCACGATACAGAGATGATCGGTCGTCCTGAACGTCGCTCCGTGCTGGCGAGAATCGCGGCTCGCTTTTCGTCGCCGCGCGACGTCGGACTCGCCCTGCGGGTGTTCGGCTGGGCACTGGTCCTGCCGGTGCTGAAGCACGTCGTGCCCGTGAAGTCCATTGCCGGGGTCATGCGCCGCGCGCCGCGCAGCTCGCCGCGCGACCCGGCGCTCGAAGAGCGCATCATCACCTTCTCACGCTGGGCCGCACGCTTCGTCCGATGGCGGGCCGGCGGCAACTGCCTCGAACGCGGGCTCATTGCCTATCGCTATCTCGGGGCGGCCGGTGCGCAGCCAACGCTCGTCGTCGGGCTCAGCCCGAAAGAGGGCGGTGGCATCCTTGGTCATGCCTGGGTGCTGGTGGACGGACATCCGGCCGGCGAGAGTGCGTCGGCGCTGAGCGTCTATACGCCTGTGTTCGCGTTCGGTGCTGACGGAATCCTCACCGACGTGCCGCCCTCCGGATCTGCCCAGGGATGACCGGCCCTCCGCAGTCTGCAGCGCTGCCGGTGCTGCACGCGCTCCGCCGGTTCGTCGTGGCGGTTGTCCGCAGCGCCCCGCGGCTTGCGGCTGCCACCATCGTCCTCACCTTTCTCGTCGGCCTCTTCGAAGGCGTTGGGCTGCTCGCGCTCATCCCGCTCCTGCAGCTCGTCGGAATCGATGCGCAGCAGGGATCGCTCGGCCGCGTGCTCGAGATGTTCAGCACGATCTTCGCGCTGGTTGGGCTGTCGCCGACGCTGCCCGTCGTGCTTGGCGCCTATGTGCTTATCGTCGCCGTGCAGAGTGCGCTCGCCTGGCAAAGTTCCGTGGTGCAGACGCAGCTGCGCGAGCAGATCGTGCACAGCCTGCGCACGCGCCTCTACCGTGCCGTAACGGGCACCACGTGGGTCTACTTCTCGCGGCGCCGGGCCGCCACCTTCGCGCAGATGCTGACGCAGCGGGTCGACCGCGTGGCCAATGCCGCGTACTACCTCCTCGATCTGTTCGTCACCAGCGTCACCGCGCTCGCGTATGTCCTGGTAGCGCTGCGCGTCTCACCCGTGCTCACGCTGGTCGTCGTCGCCTGTGGCGCGCTGCTGCTGCTCGTCCTGCGCCGCAGCCTCCTGCACTCCCGGCGGGTGGGGCAGCAGTATGCCGACGCGTCCACACGGCTCTACACCGCCACGTCCGACTCGCTCGACAGCATGAAGATGGCGAAGGGCTACGGGGCGGAACGGCGCCACGCCGAGCACTTCGCGACGCTCTCGCGCGAGATGGGTGCCGCCAGCCGCCGGGCCACGGATGCCTCGGTCGCCACGCGGCAATGGGTGGCCACCGGGTCGGCTGCGCTCCTTGCCACGCTTGTGTACCTGGCGCAGGTCGTCATGCAGATGCCCGCCGCGTCGCTCTTCCTGCTCATCTTCCTGTTCGCCCGACTTGTGCCGCGCGTCACATCCATCTACGAACGGGCGCAGGTGCTGCTGCTCGAGCTTCCATCGTTCGAGACGGTCCTGCAGGCGGAAGCCGAGTGCCTGGCCGCTGCGGAACCCGAAGCCGCGTCGCACCAGCCGCTCCACTTCACGCGCGCGATCGAGTGCCGCGCCGTCACCTTCGGATACCGCGACCACGACGAGTCGCCGGCGTTGCGCGACGTCTCCCTCTCCATCCGCGCCCACGCCACCACGGCCATCGTCGGGCCGTCCGGCGCCGGCAAGAGCACCTGTGCCGACCTGCTCATGGGGCTGCTGTCGCCGTCGAGTGGCGCGCTGCTGGTCGACGAGGTGCCGTTGTCGCCGGAGCGGCTGCAGGCGTGGCGCAACCAGAATCGGCTACGTGGCGCAGGAGACGTTCCTCTTCCACGACACCGTGCGGGCCAACCTGGTGTGGGCGTCGCCAGGGGCCGATGATGCAGCGGTGTGGAAGGCGCTGGAGCAGGCGGCCGCGGCCGACTTCGTGCGCGCGCTGCCGGGCGGCCTTGATACGATCGTTGGCGACCGCGGCGTGCTGCTGTCGGGCGGCGAGCGGCAGCGGTTGTCGCTGGCGCGGGCGCTGCTGCGTCGGCCGCAGCTGCTGATTCTTGACGAAGCCACCAGTTCGCTCGACTCCGAGAACGAGCGCCGCATCCAGACCGCGATCGACCACCTGCATGCGCAGACCACCATCGTTGTGATTACGCACCGGCTCTCGACCATCAGGAACGCCGACATGATCTACGTCATCGAGCGTGGCCGCGTCGTCGAGTCGGGGTCGTGGGCGACGCTGCTCACGAGTGCCGTCGGGCGGTTCCGCGCGCTGTGCGACGCGCAGGGGATCGAGGTTGGATAGAACGTCGGTGTCGTCCGCTGCCGCCCTCGATCGGCTGCTCGCCGATCTGCTGCGCGGCGAGCCGCTCGATGTCCGGGCCATCAGGACGTTCGGCTCTCTCGCCATTCACGAGGCGGCGCAGCAGCACGACGTCGTGCCGCTCATCGCCGACCGGCTGGCATTCACGCAGCAACTGCCGGCCGACCTGCGCGAGTATTTCCTCGAAGAGGCGCACCGGGCGGCCGCGCTCGATCTGGCTGTCGAATCCGAGCTGCGCCGCATTCACGCGGCGTTCGAACGCCGGCAGGTGCCGCTGCTGCTGGTGAAGGGCAGCCACCTGGCGTTCACGCACTACGCCCGCCCCGACCTGCGTGCGCGGATCGACTCCGACATCCTCATCGCCCGTGACGCGCGCAGCGTGGCGGACGAGATCTTCCTCGCCGAGCTCGGTTATCAGGCGGCGGCGAAGCCCACGGGCGACTTCACCGCCACGCAGAAGCAGTACGCGAAGTGGGAGAACGAGGCGCCGGTGCATGTGGTCGACCTGCACTGGCGGCTGGCCAGCACGCAGCTGTTCGCGCACGTGCTGTCGTTCGAGGAGCTGCTGGCAGCGTCGGAGCCGGTGCCGGCACTTGGCGGGTGGGCGCGTGGGCCGTCGACGATGCATGCACTGGTTATCGCCTGTCTGCACCGGGTTGCGCATCATCATGACGAAGCCGAGCAGTTCAAGTGGTTGTACGACATCCACCTGCTGGCCTCCGAGCTCACCGCCCCTGAGTGGGAGGCATTCGCGGCGTTTGTGCTCGAGCGCGAAATATCGGCGGTGTCGCTCGAGTGCCTGCAGCGCTCTGCTCGGTGGTTCCACACGCGGCTGCCCTCGCGGTTGCTGACCGACGCCCGCTTCGCCGACGCCGCGCCGCGCGAAGCGACGGCGGCCTACCTGCGTGTCCGTCCGAAGGCGCGCGAGCTGCTCGACGACATGCGTGCGCTGTCGTCGTGGCGTCAGCGCTGCTCGCTTTTGCGCGAACATCTCCTTCCGCCCGCCGATCACATGACACGTGTCTATGCCCCGGGCAGCCAGCTGCCGATAGCACTGCTGTACGCGGTGCGATGGCTGCGCGGCGCAGTGAAATGGTTTCGCAGCCGGTGATCCTGGAATCCTGACTTTCACAAGAAGTCCGGCAACAGACAGACTTTGTTCGGTACGTTCCGGGCTCTCGTCTTGGACTCTGGCGCGAAATCAGGGCACTTTCCCGAAGAAACGTACGGCCTGTCGTTTGCTGACTTGGGACCGCAGAACATCCCCCAGCTGTTCTTGCCCACTGTAGGTGAAAGGGCGAAGCTCTGTCCCGCCGTCGGTTCTCGAGTAATACATGAGGTATTCGAAGTGAGCGATTCCGGTCTCCGTCGATGGGTGTGTGCGGCGGTCCGCGCGACGGGTGCGGTAGCGTTCGGCATTGCGGTGAGCGTGTCGACAGCGCATGCGCAGGGGGCGGCGCCGGTCGCACCGGTTGTCGATGCCCAGCACTCGCCCTACGTCCTCGGCCCCCTCGACGAAGTCGTCGTGCACGCAATCGACGTCCCGGAAATCAACGACAAGAGCCAGAAAATCGATCCCGATGGCGACCTTCGTCTGGCTCTGGTCGGGCGCATCCGTGCCGCTGGCATGACGGTCACCCAGCTCGAAGCCGCGCTGGAGCAGCGCCTCGGCGTCTACCTGCAGCAGCCGGACGTCACGGTTACCCTCGGCGAACAGCCGCAGCCAGAGCGTGTCCGTGAGCGGCGCGGTGACGCAGCCCGGTATCAAGACGCTCGAGGGCAGCCAGACCCTGCTCGACATGCTGGCTGCAGCAGGCGGACTAACGGCCGATGCCGGCCCGCTCGTCCGTGTGGTGCGCCGGCCCGAGCAGGGACCGATCAATCTGCCCGGCGCGCAGACCGACACCACCGGCTACAGCGCTGTGGACATCGATGCCCGCGCCCTGCTCGAGGGACGTACTCCCGACAAGAACCTTGTGCTGCTGGCGAACGACGTCGTCGCGGTGCCGCGAGCCGAGTTGATCTTTGTCATCGGCGAGGTCGGCCGGCCCGGACAGCTGCAGTTGAGTTCGAAACAGGCCACCACGGTGATGGAAGCGGTGTCGGCGTCGGGGGGCGTGCTGCGGACGGCCTCGGCGAGCAAGGCGCGCATTCTTCGCCGCATCCCGGGCCAGGACGCACGCACCGAGGTCCAGGTCGATCTCAAGAAGATGATGCAGGGCAAGGCGAACGACATGCCGATGATGACCGGCGACATCCTTGTGGTGCCGGACAGCAGCGGCAAGCGCGTTCACCACCAGGGCCGTTGAAGCTGCAATCCAGGTCGGCGTCATGATCGGCACCTACGGCCTCGTCCGCTGACCGTGCGCTCGCACGCAGAACAGTCACACCCAGGAACACCATGAATCACGTCGAACCACCACGTAATCCCTACGCGGTCCAGCAGCCGCCGTTAATCGATGTCACCCCGACGTCGGTGCACATCGACGTGCCGGGCGCCAAGCGCGACTACGCGGGCCTGCTCGAGTACTGGCAGATGGTGCAGCGCCACAAGGGCGCGATGGTCCTCGCCGTCTTCGCGGGCGGGCTTCTTGGCTTCCTCGTCACGCTGTCCAGCCCCCGTGTGTATCAGGCCCAGACGACGCTCGAGATTCAGGGACTCAACGAAGAGTTCATGAACATGAAGAACGTCACGCCGGACTCCGACGCAGCCAACGGCTACGTGGACACCGACATCCAGACGCAGGTTCGTTTGCTCCAGAGCAACACGCTCATCGGGAGCGTCCAGAAGAAACTCGGGGAAGGCAAGCGGCCCGAGAGCCTGCAGCCGCCAGACCGCCTCGGCATGTGGCGCCAGGCCCTGAAGCTCAATCCGCCCGATCAGGACTCGCTCTGGCAGCAGGCGGTTTCGACGGCGGCCGGCAGCGTCCGTGCCCGTTCCGCCGGCACCAACCGCATCGTCGAAGTGTCGTGCGACTCGACGAACCCGCAGCTCGCCGCCGACTTCTGTAACACCTTGACGAAGGAGTTCATCGACCAGAGCCTCGAGGCGCGCTGGAAGACGACCGAGTACACGGGGCAGTGGCTCACCAGGCAGCTCGAGGATCTGAAGATCAAGCTCGAGAAGCAGGAAGAAGAGATGCAGGCCTACGCCCGCGCGACCGGCCTGGTCATCACCGCCGAAAAGAACGACGCGCAGGAGTCGCAGCTCACCGCGCTCGAGACGGAGCTGTCGTCCGCGCGCGCCGACCGCATCTCCAAGCAGTCGAAGTTCGAAATGGCGAGTTCGAGCCCGGCGACGGCGTTGCCCGATGTCCTCGACGACCCGTCGTTGAAGGATTCGCAGAAGACGCTGACCGACCTGCAGGCGAAGCTGGCGCAGCTGGCCGTCACCTTTACGCCCAATCACGCCGAAGTGCGCAAGGTGCAGGCGCAGATCACCTCCATCCAGGCGTCGCTCGAAGCGTCACGCACCAACATCCTCACGCGCGTCCACAAGGACTTCGAAGCGGCACAGCGTCGCGAAGCCCTGCTCGAGAGCACCTATCGGCAGCAGGTGCACCTGGTGGCCGGCAAGGCCGAAGAGATCGCCCACTACAACCTGCTGAACCGCGACGTCGATGCGTCCCGTCTGCTCTATGAAACGCTGCTGCAGCGGCTGAAGGAAGCGAGCATCGCCTCCGCCATGCGCGCCAACAACATCCGCGTCGTCGACCTGGCGGAAGTGCCCGGCGGCGCCTACAAGCCCAACGTGCGCCAGGCGGTGACGGTGGGCCTGTTGTTCGGTGTCATCCTTGGGATTGCCTTCTCGGTGCTTCGCGAACGGGCCGATCGCACCATCCAGGATCCCGGCGACGTCAGCTTCTACCTGCGCATTCCCGAGCTTGGCGTCGTGCCTATCGGCAGCCTGGCCGACCCGCAGATCAAGAAGACCGCGCCAGCCATCGGGCCAGGCAGCCGCAGCGGAATCCTCTCGGTGGCGTCCCAGGAACGCATCGAGCTCATCTCCTTCCGCCAGAAGACTTCGCTGCTGGCCGAATCGTTCCGGACCACGCTCACCTCCATCCTGTTCTCGCACCGCAACGGCATCAGGCCGCAGGTGCTGGTGCTGACCAGCGCCAGTCCGAAGGAAGGCAAGACCACCACAGTCAGCAACCTCGCCATCGCGACGGCGGAGATTCACAAGCGCGTGCTGGTGATCGACGCCGACATGCGTCGTCCGCGGTTGCACACTGTCTTCGGCGTGGAGAACAAGCAGGGGCTGTCCAACCTGCTCACCGAGAAGGCACCGCTCGTGGCTGCCCAGCTCAGTGCGGCCTGCCCGGAAACCCAGGTTCCGGGGCTTTACATCCTGCCCTCCGGCAGTTCGCGCACCCATGCCTCAACCCTGCTCCACTCGCAGCGTCTCGCCGAACTGGTGCAGCTGGCGCGCGAGCAGTTCGACATGGTGGTGATCGACACGCCGCCGATGGTGAACATCGCCGACGCCCGCCTGCTGGCCCGGCTCGGTGACGCCCTCATCCTGGTCGTGCGTTCCGGCTCCACCACACGCGACGCCGCGCTGCTGGCGAAGACCCGATTCGCCGAAGACGGCACTCCCATTCTCGGCACCATCCTCAACTTCTGGAATCCGCAGACGCCGGGCTACGGCTACTACAAGTACTACTACGCGGGCTACTACCACTACTACGGCGACGGCAGCGGCAACTCGCCTGATGGGGGCAGTGATGCTGACGGTTCCGACTCGTCCTCGAGCGACGACGACGAGGCATCAGCGGCTGACGATGTCGCGGCGTCGTCCGACGCTGGCTGGCGGCCCGGCCTCATTTTCCGCCGCTCCCCAAGTGAGAGCGAGTCCTAGACCGACTTCCATGTAGCGGCCGACCTTCGGGTCGGCGTTACAACGCGAACACCTACCTACTTTCAACATGTGTGGCATCGCCGGAGTGATCCGGCACGGCGGTCTGGCCCCCGATGATTCGGCGGCCGTTCTGCGCATGATGGACGCGCAGCGGCATCGCGGCCCGGATGGCGGGCACTGCGTAACCGAGGGCCCGGTCGTCCTCGGACACCGCCGCCTGTCGATCATCGACCTGTCGGACGCGGGCACGCAGCCGATGTGCAACGAGGACCGCACCGTCTGGCTCACCTTCAACGGCGAGATCTACAACTTCGACGATCTGCATCGTGACCTCGTACCGCACGGTCACCGCTTCCGCTCGCGCACCGACAGCGAGGTGCTTGTCCACGGCTACGAGCAGTGGGGGCTCGACGGACTGCTGGCGAAGCTTGAAGGCATGTTTGCGTTCGGGCTGTATGACGGGCGGCTCCGGCAGCTGTTCCTCGTGCGCGACCATGTGGGAATCAAGCCGCTGTACTACCACCACAACGAATCGGCCGGGCTCCTGGCGTTTGCCTCCGAGGTCAAGGCGTTGACGCGCAGCGGGCTCACCGACACGGCGCCAGACACCACCGCCGTCGCCGGCTTCCTCATGACCGGCTCGGTGCCGTCACCCCGCACCATCGTTCGGGGTGTCTCCTCTCTGCCCCAGGGGTACTACGCCGTTTGGAACGACGGACGCCTCTCGCTCCGTCGCTACTGGGAGGCGCCGTTCGCCGGCGGAACGGGCCACTACAACGCTGGCGTGGCAGAGCAGTGCGAGGAGCGGCTCGCATCGGCGGCGGCCCGGCACCTCGTCAGCGATGTGCCGCTCGGCGTCTTCCTCGGCGGCGGCGTCGACTCGGCGGCCGTTGTCTCCTTCGCTGCCCGCGCGCTGCGTCGCCACGGGTCGAACCGGGCAGATGTCGCCCGGTTGAAGACGCTGACCGTGACGTTCGACGAAGCCGAGTTCAGCGAAGCGGCAGCCGCACGAGCCACAGCCGACAGCCACGGCACCGAGCACCGCGAGGTGCGCGTGACGCAGGACGATTTCCTGAACGAACTCCCGCGCGTGTTCGACGCGATGGACCAGCCGACGAACGACGGTGTGAACACCTACTTCGTTTCGAGGGCCGCACGGCAGGCCGGCCTCACCGTTGTGCTGTCCGGCCTTGGTGGCGACGAGGTGTTCTGGGGTTACAACCACTATCGCCGGCTCGGCGCGATGCGCTGGTTGGCGAATGCACCAGCGGCTGTTCGGCGGACCGCTGGTCTGGCTGCCGCGGCGTGGGGCCGCGCGACCGGGCAGGACCGTTGGATGCGAAGCGCCTTCCTTGGCCGAAGCGCCCCGGCCATGGAGATGTACCTGCTGATGCGGGGGTTCTTCTCGCCCTCTCACCTGCAGTCGCTGATGGGACTCAGCGCCGCCGAAGTCACGGCCATCGCCGACGAAGTCTTCGCGCCGCTCGTCACGCAGGGCCAGGAGCCGCTCGAGGTCGGGTTCAACCGCATCGAGTTCGGCCGCTACCTGCACGATCAGTTACTGCGCGACTCCGACATCTTCAGCATGGCGCACTCGCTCGAACTGCGCGTGCCACTGCTCGATCGCCGTGTGCTCGAATACGTGCTGCCCTGTCCGTCGGAACTCAAGATCAAGGATGGCACCAACAAGCCCCTGCTGGCCGAAGCCGCCAACGACCCGGAGGTGATGACCGCCGCGCGAACCCCGAAGCGCGGCTTCACCTTCCCGATGGACCGTTGGATGCGCGTCGCTGCCGACGACCTGTCAGCACGCGCCGGCCAGTGCACGACGCTCGACATCCCGGCCGTGAACAAATGCTGGACCGATTTTCGCGCCGGACACCTGCACTGGTCGCGAGCCTGGGCACTCACCGTCGTCGGCGCACACGCGTTCACCGGTGCCGCGGGTTCGGTGGACACCTCGCGGCTCCCGGCCCCTGCAACCGCGATTGTCGGAGCGCAGGCATGAACGCGCCGATGAGGCAACCCAGAATCCGTGTCGCCTTCGTGTCGAGTCACCCCATTCAGTACCACGCCGCCTGGTTCCGGGCGCTGGCCAACGAACCGCAGCTCGATTTCGAAGTGCTTTTCTGCCACCAGCCCGACGCCAAGGACCAGGGGCGCGACTTCGGCGTGTCGTTCGCCTGGGACATCCCCCTTCTCGACGGCTACCGGCACCGCTTTCTGAAGAACGTGGCAACGCGGCCAGGCCTCGGCTCGTTCCGTGGGCTCGATACGCCTGAAGTTGCCGCGCTCATCAAGGCCGGGAACTACGACGCGGTGGTGGTGAACGGCTGGCACTTCAAGAGCGCCCTGCAGGCAATACGCGCCTGCTGGAAGGCCGACGTGCCGGTGCTGGTGCGAAGCGACTCGCACCTGCACACGCCCAGACACCCGCTGAAGAAGCTGGTGAAGGAACTGCCGTATCGCTGGTTCGTGCCGCGGCTCGATGGATGTCTCCCCGTGGGGCAGTGGTCGTCGGACTACTTCACCCACTTCGGCGCGCGGGCCGAGCGGCTGTTCGTCGTCCCTCACGTGGTAGACCCGATGTTCGAACGCGAAGCCGAGCGCGCCGTGTCGCAGCGCGGCGCGCTCAGGTCCACCTGGGGGTTCGGCCCGGACGACGTGGTGTTCATGTTCGCGGGAAAGTTTGTGCCGAAGAAGCGTCCGATGGATTTCGTCGAGGCGCTTAAGCGGGCGCATTCGACGACGCCGAACGTTCGTGGCGTGATGGTGGGTGACGGGGAGTTGCGCCCCGCGTGCGAACAGGCTAGCCGGTCGGCCGATGCGCCGATTCACTTCACCGGATTCCTGAATCAGACGGCCATCGTCGGTGCGCTGGCGGCCGCAGACGTCCTCGTGCTCCCTTCGGACGGTGGCGAAACCTGGGGGCTCATTGTGAATGAGGCCATGACCTGCGGACGCCCCGTCATCGTCAGCGATCACGTGGGGTCGGGCCCCGACCTGGTCACCGACGGCGACACCGGCTTCGTATTCCCCCTGGGGAATGTCGAGGCGATGGCAGGTCGGTTCATCGAGTGCGCGTCGAACTCGACGCTGCTGGCAAAGATGAGTGCACGCGTGCGCCAGCGGATTCGGGACTACGCCGTGCCGGTCGCATCAGCTCGCCTCACACAGGCTGTAACCGCCGTGGTGCACGCGGCATGATTCACAGCCGCTCACGCGCCGTCGTCCTCGCCGAAATCTCCCCGGGCGAGCTGCTCGCGCTGCCGACTATTGTCACGGCGGTTCTGTGGATGACCTCGCCCAACCCGGTCGAACTGCTCGCGGGGCTCTGTGCCTTCGCCATTCTCGTCATGGCCTGGGGCTCGTACCTGTGCTGGCGCGCAGGGGCGCGCGCTGAACTGCCGCTGTTCGCCATGCTGGCCGGCGCGTATTGGGTCTACTTCGCGCTGGCGCTCTTCTGGGGCAGCCGCGAGTTCACCACCGCGGTGGCGGCGGCAGCCATCGTGCCCCGGGAAGAGAAGATCACCGAAACCGTCCTCATGGCGTGTGTCGGCGTTATCGCCCTGTGGGCGGGGATGCGGATGCCGATCACCCTCGTCCGCACCGGCCGGTTGCCCGACATCGAAGACCGGAAGGTGAACTGGACCTATGTTCGCCTCATCTTCCTCGTTGGTGCGGCGCTGTCCGTGCGCGGCAACTCGCTCATGCTGCTGGGCGGCGGCGGCCGGCAGTTGATGTCCACCATGATGTCGGTGATGCCGAGCGTCGCCTTCGTGCTCCTGCTGAATCGCTACCTCACAGGGGTTTCAACAAGGGCCGACCGCTACACCCTGGTCTTTGGCGGCGCAGCCCAGGTAGGCGCCATTTTGGCTTCAGGCTGGCTGGGGCCCGCCATGTCCCTTGGCATCACGTGCGGCAGCCTCATCCTGATGAGGCGAAGGCGCATTCCGATGGTTCCGGTTTTGTGCACCTTCCTGCTGCTGGTTTTCATGCAGGTTGGGAAGGGCGACTTCAGGAACTCCTACTGGACCGGTGAAGAGGAAGGCGGTCCCATTGACCGCGTGCAGTTCTGGATTACGCGCTCTTACACCATCTGGAGCGATGCCATTGCGTCGGACGAGGACGGGACCGTGGTGGCCCTGGCGGCCCAGAGCCTGCAGCGCGCCTCGCTGCTCACGCAGGTGGCCCATGTGCTGGAGATGACGCCGTCGCAGGTGCCGTTCCAGGAGGGGGCCACCTACCGCTTCATGCTCGTTACCTGGGTGCCGCGCGTGCTGTGGCCCGACAAGCCAAGCGTCAGCGAAGCCAACCAGTTCTACCAGGTGGCGTACGGGATGACGTCCGAACGAGGGCTCAGTGTGGTGTCGATCGCGGTGGGAGTGCTGGCCGAGGGCTACATCAATTTCGGGTGGGCCGGCGTGGTTGGCGTGATGTTGTTCGTCGGCGTCATCCTCGGCATTTTCCAGCGCACCTTTGCCGTGGCGCAGGCCAGCGCCCTGTTCCTGGCTGTCGGCCTCGCCCTCTTGCCACAGCTGATGTGGGTAGAAGCGCAGATGGCTGCCTATCTCGGCGGCATCGTGCAGCAGGGCGCCCTCGCCGTGCTGGTGTTCCTCCCTGTGGCAGGCCGGCAGCGCCCGCGCACCTTCCGCGTGCCGGCGCCGTCGCCGCTCTTCAACTGACATGAACGCGACGCTTCAATCGCCCGTTTCAACCCTGCAGGTGCTCGGCCTGTTCCCCGCGTGGGATCCGGGTCCCATCGGCGGCATCCAGCGCAGTGGCCGCGAGGCCTGGGACGCGGTCGTTGCGCGCACGGGTGTCGATTCCGCGCAGGTCATCTGCTATCCGCCCGGGGCTTCGAAGGCGCGGACGGTGATGAACGCCATGCGTGTGAAGCAGGCGCCTCAGACGGTGCTGGTGTGGCACCTCGACCTGCTGAAACTTCTCCCGTTCCTGAACCTGGCAAACGCCCGGGTGGCGCTGTTCCTTCACGGCGTCGAGGCCTGGCGCTCGCACGACTGGGTGACGCAGCGGCTCTTTCGCCGTGTCCATCTCTTTCTCTCGAACACCGACCACACCTGGGAAACCTTCCTGGAGTACTACCCCCACGCCGCCGGCGTGCCGCACGTGACCACGCACCTCGGGCTCGACGCGCCGCTGTCCGGTCCCTCGCCTGCGCCGGGTCCGGTTCCGGCGGCGCTGATGTTGTCGCGGCTCGACGCCAACCAGAACTACAAGGGGCAGCAGCAGATGATCGCTGCGTGGCCCCGTGTGCTCGAGCAGATTCCGGACGCGGAGCTGTGGATTGCTGGCGGTGGCGACCTCAGGTCGGAACTGGAAATGATGGTCGCCGCGCTGAAGCTCGGATCGCGCGTGCGGTTCTTCGGCGAGATCAGCGACACCGAGAAACAGCGCCTCCTCTCCGACTGCACCTGCTTCGCCATGCCGAGCCGTGGCGACGGGTTCGGCCTCGTCTACCTGGAAGCGATGCGGGCAGGACGTCCGTGCCTCGTGAGCACCATCGACTCGGGACGCGAGGTGGTGAACCCGCCCGAAGCCGGGCTGGCCGTCGATCCCGAGGTGGCCTCCGATGTTGCGGCCGCGACCGTGCGTCTGTTGAGCCGTGACGGCGACGAGTGGCGCCGCTGGTCCACGCAGGCGCGCGCACGATACGAAACCAGGTTCACCGTGCAGTTGTTCCGCGAGCGGCTCCAGCAGGCCATCTTCAACGTGCCGGCCACTCAGTCATGAAAGTGCTGCACGTCATCCCGTCGGTCAGCCCGCTTCGCGGAGGCCCCAGCACGATGGTCCGGCGTCTGGCCGCGGCTCTCCCTGCGGAAGGGGTCGAGGCGCATGTGGCGACGACGAATGACGACGGGGTGGGGACGAAGCGGGTGCCGTTCGGTGTGCCCGTGCGCGAGCACGGCGCCACCTACTGGTACTTCCCACGGCAGGCGCGCTTCTACACGGCGTCGTGGCCGCTGGCCACTTGGCTGCGGCAGCACGTGGCCGAGTACGACGTCGTTCATGTCCACGGGCTGTTCTCCTGGGCCGCCATCCCGGCCGCGTTCTGGTCGCGCCGCCGCAACGTTCCCTTCGTGGTGCGTCCACTCGGCACGCTGAACAGATGGGGCATGCAGAACCGGCGGCCCGGTTTGAAGAAGTGGTCCCTCCGGTTGGTGGAAAGCCGGATTCTCGCGAACGCCGCAGCCGTGCACTACACCAGCGAACAGGAACAGCGCGAGGCCGAGTCGCTCGGTGTGCGCACGGCAATGCCGGCGATCATCCCGAACCCGGTGGCGGTTCCTGACGCGGCGCCCACTGGCGAGTTTTGTCGCAAGCACCCGCAGTTGATCGGCCACCCGCTCGTGCTGTTCCTCTCGCGCGTCGACGAGAAGAAGGGGCTGAACCTTTTGCTGTCCGCCTTCAGCCGCGTGCTGCTAACGGTGCCAGACGCGAAGTTGGTGATCGCTGGCGACGGTCCGGCCGACTTCGTCGCACGGATGAAACAGCAGTCCGTTACGCTCGCGCTCGAAGGCGCCGTGTTGTGGGCCGGCTTCGTTGCAGGTGCCGACAAGGACGCCCTGCTCGCCGATGCCGACCTGTTCGTGTTGCCGTCCTATTCGGAGAACTTCGGTATCGCCGTGGCGGAAGCGATGGCCGCCGGTCTGCCTGTGGTGGTGTCCGACCAGGTCGCCATTCACACAGACGTCACCGTAGCGGGCGCCGGCCTCGTCACGAAGTGCGATGCGGATGCCCTGGGCCATGCCATCACGCATCTGTTGATGAACCCTGAGCGCCGGGCGGCGATGGGACGCGCCGGGGCCGCATGTGCCGAGCGTAAGTACTCGCCGTCGTCCGTCGCGAAGCAGGTCGTTCGCCTCTATGAAGACATTGTCAGTAGCCGAGCGCGGCCCCTTGCGGCGCAGTCCGGTGTAGCAGTTCGGCAACCGGAACGCGGGAGCGTGTAATGCGAATCCTCATCCTCAACCAGGCCTTCTATCCGGACGTCGTCGCGACGGCGCAGCATGCGAGCGACTTCGCGGCGGCGCTGGTGGAGCGCGGCCACGATGTCACGGTGGTGTGCGGCCGGCGGGCGTACGACAACCCGGCCGTCACCTATCCAGCCCGCGAAATCTGGCGCGGCGTACACATCCGGCGCATCGGCGCGCTCGGCCTGGGGAAAGGCGCGCGCTGGAAGCGCGCGGCCGACTTCGGCAGCTACATCGCCAACTGCACGCTGCACCTGGCGGCGCTGCCGCGCTTCGACGTGGTGATGGCGCTCACGTCGCCGCCGCTCATCTCGTGGCTCGGTGCCGTGTTCACGGCGGTCACGGGCGGCCGGTTCGTCTTCTGGGTGATGGACCTCAATCCCGACGAAGCGATCGCTGCGGGCTGGCTGCGGGCCGACTCCTGGATCGGGCGACGCCTCTCCGGCCTGCTGCAGTACAGCCTGGAGAAGGCCACGGCCATCGTGGCGCTCGACCGCTTCATGGCGGAACGGATCGAACGCAAGGGCATTCCCGCCGAGCGCATCGTCACGCTGCCGCCCTGGTCGCACGACCACGTGCTGGAGTACGACGAAGCCGGGCGCGACGCGTTCCGCGCCCAACACGGGCTCAGCAACAAATTCGTGGTGATGTATTCGGGCAATCACAGCCCGTGTCATCCGCTCACCACGTTGCTCGACGCCGCGCGCGCCATGCAGGAGCGCGACGACATCGCGTTCTGCTTCATCGGCGGTGGCAGCGAATTCGCCACCGTGAAGCAGTACGCAGCCGACCATGGCCTGCGCAACGTCACCACCCTTCCGTATCAGCCACTCGAGCGGCTCGGTGCGTCGCTGTCCTCGGCCGACCTGCATACGGTGGTGATGGGCGATCCGTTCGTGGGGCTTGTGCATCCCTGCAAGGTCTACAACATCCGGACGCTCGGCATTCCGTACCTGTACATCGGGCCGGCTGAAAGCCACGTCACCGACATCGGACCCACCTGGGCCGCGCGCCATGGCGACGTAAGCGGTGTCGTGGCTCAGATTCTCGCGGCCGCCAACAGCGGCAGCAATCGGACGGAGGCTGCCGACGACCGCTGGCACAGCCAGCGGTACCTGGTGGGGCGGCTGGCCGCCACGCTCGAGACCGCCGGTATGTCGCCCCTGCCCAGTCGTGCGGCTGTGCGAGCGCAGTAGTTTCCTGATCGTCTGACGAAACCGTGTTTTCCATCATCGCGCTCGTCCTCGCCTCGTTCGGCATCAGCCTCCTGCTGACGCCGCTGGTGCGACGCGCCTCGGAGCGTGCGGGGCTGCTGGATCAGCCGGGTGCCGCGCGCAAGCTGCACCTGAACCCCACCCCGCGCACCGGAGGGGTGGCGATCGCCGCCGCGTATGTCGCGGCGCTTGGGCTGCTGTTGCTCTCGCCGCTCAACGGCCGGGACGCGGTCGATCTGCCGCTTGCGTTCCGCATGCTCCCATCGGTGCTCATGGTGTTTACCCTAGGCCTGATCGACGACATCCGCGGCTTGAATGCGTGGCAGAAGTTGTTTGGCCAAACGATCGCGGCCGTGATGGCCTACAACAGCGGCATCGAGGTGAACGGCTTTGCCGGCTACACCACGCACGGCTGGTGGACGCTGGTCATTACCGTCGGGTGGCTTCTCGCCTGCTCGAACGCCTTCAACCTCATCGACGGCATGGACGGCCTCGCCACGGGCGTGGGCCTCTTCGCCTCCCTCACCACGCTGGCCGCGGCGCTGGTGCAGGGGAACACGGCGCTGGCCATTGCCACGGCGCCGCTGGTCGGCGCGCTGCTCGGGTTCCTGCGCTACAACTTCAATCCCGCGTCGATCTTCATGGGCGACTGCGGCAGCCTCACCGTCGGCTTCATGCTCGGCTGCTTCGCGGCGCTGTGGAGCCAGAAGTCGGCCACCCTGCTCGGCATGACGGCTCCGCTGATGGCGCTGTCAGTGCCGCTGCTCGATACAGGTGCCTCCATCGTGCGGCGCTTCCTGCGTGGCCAGCCGATCTTCAGCCCCGACCGGAACCATCTGCATCACCGGTTGCTCGAGCGGGGCATGAGCACGCGGCAGGCGGCGCTCATCGTGTACGGTGTCTGCGGCGTGGCGGCGATGTTTTCGCTGCTGATGTCGTGGCCGCACAACACGTTGCATGGGCTGCTGCTGCTCATCTTCTGCCTCATCGCCTGGATCGGGATGCGGATTGCCGGCTACGTTGAGTTCGACACGGCGCGGCACCTGGTGATGACCGGCACTTTCAGGCACATCGTGAATGCCCGGCTGTTCATGGACGATTTCGAACGTCGGGCGGCGGCGGCCGACGACGCGGACGGCTACTGGGCGCTGGTGCGGGAAGTGTCGACCGAGTTCGATTTGCCGTACGCACGGATGTCGCTGGACGGAAGGGTCTTCGAGCACCACCGCTCCGAGCTGCCTGGCGAACACTGCGCGACGATGCGGATTCCGCTCGACGGCGTGGGATATGTAAACTTTCGGTATCCGGTGGCTGCCTCGGTCCGGCACGCTGTCGCCATCACCTCGGTCGTAGCGATTCTGCAACGATGCATCGTCGCTCGTGAAGTGGCAGCCAGTGCAACAAATCGAAGCGCACAATTGGAAGCGGGCGACGATAGACGCTTTCCAACCCGCGCGGAGCCGGTGATGGTCTCGAACCTATTAGCAAGCAGTCCGCACGCCAACCTGCACACTCTAAAGTAGAAGGGAACTTCGAATGGACCACGTTTTTGACGAAGCTGCACATGTCTTGAGTTCATCGCTCACCCGGCGGGCTGCATTCCGTAAGCTGGGAAGCCTGTTGGGAGGCGCCCTCTTAATCGCGCTGGTCCCAAGGCTGGCAAGCGCGGCTCCGCCCTGTGGCACCAGCATTCAGACTATTAACGGACAGACCACCGGCACCTGCGCCCCAGGCAGGAACCCTGACGCGACGTTGCAGGGCAACTTCAGCAGCGCCGCGGCGAATACGTGCGGACCCAATTGCCCAACGCGGACAATTTCGGCCTATTCGTGCAACCCGAACAACACCACGTGCTCTGCGCAAAGCCCCTGCTCCGTGACGGCGAATGTTAAGTGCGCATGTGGCGTTGGCAGTTGCGACTCAAACCAGTGCTGTTGCACCTCTAACGGCACCTGCCAGCCTTCCGTGGGTGGCAGCGGAAATTGCCGATCCGGCTTCGCGGGCTGCTAGGTCCGGACCCTCTTGCGCCTGATCAGGCTCCGAGGGGTGCTCGGTGGCGTCATCTCCGCCGCTGCGCTCGCTTTGTGCGTCGGGCGTAGCGGCGGCGCGGACCCGTTCGAGTGGAACCTGGCGCTCGCGCTCCTGGGTTCGGCCGCCCTGCTCGCCCAGCTCGGGTCGTCCCGCGACGGTCACACGGTGTGGCAGCGCCGCACGGTGGTGTGCGGCATGTGCATCGTCGGCATCGCGCTCCTGCAGTTGGTGCCCATCCCGACAACGCTGCTTCGCATCCTCTCGCCGGCACGCGCGGCCATCGCCGAAGCGGCGGCGCAGGTGGGAGCTACATCGGGGTTTGCCACGCTGACGATCGCACCGGCGAAGACGTGGCTGCAGGCCTCGCGCCTGGCGGGCTTCCTGATGGCGTTCGTGGTCAGCAGCGCGCTTGCCGGTCGCACGACGGGGGTGCCCTGGCTCTTGGTCGTACCGCTCGTCGTGCTGGGTGGGCTCGAAGCCGTTGTCGGCCTCCTACAGCAGGGGACCGGTGTAACTCCGGTTATCGGGACGTATTTGAACAAGAACCACTTCGCCGGGCTTCTCGAAATGGTCGCGCCATTTGGCGTAGTGGTGGGCCTGGCCCTGCTCCTCGGGAGACGCTCGGCCTCGTGGGGACGGGCAATAGGCGGCGTGACGCTCCTGTTCGCTGGCGTGCTCATGGTGGCGGGCATCCTGGTGTCGTCGTCGAAAGGCGCGCTGGCGTCAACGGCGGCAGCTTTCCTGGTGGTGGTTGCGCTTGCGATGCCGGCGCGGCTCAGTGGTCGAAGCAGGTGGCTGGGCCTCGCCCTCAGCTTGGTTGCTGTGTCGGTGGCGTTTGTGTTGCTGCCCTCCTACGAAGTGATGCAGAGTTTCGGCGACCTGCAGAACGACCCCAGCGCGGAAGGTCGCTTGCCCATTGCGCTCAACACCCTGTCGATGATTGCCGCGTATCCGCTATTCGGCGTCGGCGCAGGGGCCTACTACCCGGGCCTGTTGCCCTTTCAGACCGATGGACTGAAGTTTGGCTGGGTCACCGCGCACAACGATTATCTGCAGACCTTCGCCGAACTCGGGCTCGTAGGCTTCGCGCTTGCTGTCGTCATTGCCGTGTATGTCTGCCGCAGCGCGGTTCGCGCGGCCCTGCGCGGACCGACATTCGAGCGGCAAGCGCTCGGCCTGGCGTGCTGCGCGGCGCTGACGGCCATCGCCGTTCACAGCCTGGTCGACTTCAACCTGTACATCCCGGCAAACGCGCTGGCACTCTCGTGGATCGCCGGCATTGCCGTTGCGGCCGCGCGGGGCACGCTTCCGGAGCAGAAGTCCACGCGGGACTCGCTTCTGGCGAAGGTCGGACTGCGATTGCTCCCGGTCTGGTCGGTGGTCTACGCCAGCCTGTGGCTGCTGTTCCTGTCCTACGACCAGGTGAGCGTGTCGGCTGAATCGCGCTTCTGCGCAGTCGGTGTGTGCAACCCGTCTGTTGTGCTCACGCAACTGCAGCAGCAGCACGGGGAGGTGGCGGCCATCCCGGCACCAGACCTGGTCCGCCTGCTTCAACGCGATCCGGCCGGGGCGTACAACTGGGAGAACCTTGGAGAATCGCTCGAGCGGGATGAGCGTCTTGACGAAGCTCGGCGGGCATTCGAGCAGGCCGTCGAACTCGGTCCACGCATCCCCTATTTCCTGTTTCGAGCCGGAGCGTTCTATCTACGCACAGGCGAAACGGCACGTGCACAGGTCCTGATGCGCTCGGCGCTGGAGGGCAACGCCGAGTATACCGAAGGCGTGTTCGAGCAGTACGCCGCGCACAACATCCCGTTCAGTGAATCGTTGGCAACCCTCCCTAGTGCGGCCGCCGGCCAGCTGCTGCTCGCACGTCAGGTGACGCTGAACGACTTTGACTCTGCTCGCGCAGTGTGGGCGTTCCTCGTGGAACGGAAGTGGGTGGACGCGAAGACCACGCGCAACTACGTCAACCGTCTTGTGCAGAGTGGCCGCCTCGTGGACGCATCAGACGCGTTTGCCCGCTATCGAGGGTGCCAGCGTAATTGCGCCATCGCGCAGAACGGCAGCTTCGAGCGGCCGTTCGAAGCCGTGCCGCTGGACTGGAGTTTCGACGAGCGCGCCGGCGCAACTACAACGGTGTCAGACTCCGTAGCTGTCGACGGCCGTCGCTCGGCGCAGGTGCGCTTCGACGGCTCGACCAACCTGAACGGCAGCGTGCTTCGTCAGCAGGTAGTGGTTCCCGCAGGTTCGTACCGACTGTCTGTGCGGATCAGGAGCGAGGGGCTCAGCACCGACGAAGGCCCGTACCTGATGCTCGAGTCAGAAGGATTGAGAGTGAGCCTGACGAAGGCGTCCGGGACGGAAGACTGGCACGAGCTCAGTGCCGACTTTCACGCCACGGCCGACGTGGCACTGGCCAGCCTGCAGCTTCGGCGCGACGCCTCGCTGAAGTTCGACAACCGAATCAATGGCACGCTCTGGGTCGATGACGTGCGGATCACCCGCCTCGTTGACGCGGCGCACGTCCACGGCAACAGCACTCCCGGAAAATCGGAATGATCATCTCTGGCGGCATGCTCCTCACGCTTCGTGTCGTCCTCGCGCTGGTGTTTGGCGTCGCAGGCATCGGCAAGCTGGCCGACCGCGCCGGCGCCAGGCAGTCCATCCGCGAGTTCGGCATGCCTGGAGCCATGGCCGGGTCCCTGGCGACCGCACTCGTTGCTGCGGAACTGGTCGGTGCCGCGGCGCTGCTCACCGGACGCTGGAGCTGGTGGGGTGCCACCATCGCACTCGCGTTGCTGGCGCTGTTCATCGCCGCTATCGTCGCCAACCTGCTCCGCGGCCGCACGCCCGACTGCCACTGCTTCGGCAAGCTGCACTCCGAACCCGTAGGGTGGTCCACGGTCGCCCGAAACCTGGTGCTCGCATCCCTCGCTGTGGCCGTGTTGCTGCAGGGCAACGGCAACACAGGTCCCGGCCTGGCCGAGTGGGTCGCTGGCCTGACGGCCGCCGGAGCGCTCCTGCTTGCATTGACGGTCGGATTGGGGGCTCTCGCAGCCTTTGTGGCCGTCATCACCGTCCAGTTGCTGGCGCAGAACGGCCGCCTGATGCGCCGCGTCGATGCCCTGGAAGGCAAAGCCGGCGGCGCCTCCTCCGACACGCCCGCGTCCGGCCTTGCGCTCAACACTCCGGCTCCTGCCTTCACCGCAGCGGGGCTCGACGAGGTGCCCGTACCACTCGACGCGTTGGCCGCCCTCGGAGCACCGGTGCTGCTGGTGTTCAGCGACGCCAACTGCGCCGCGTGCGAAGCGCTGCTTCCCGATGTGGCGATGTGGCAGCGCGCGCACGGCGCACGCCTCACGGTTGCCATCATTGCCAGCGGATCGGTTGACGCAAGCCGCGCCAAGGCGGCCGCACACGGCCTTGCCCATGTGCTGGTGCAGGACCAGGCCCGTGCCGTGTCCGAGCTGTTCAAGGTGCGCGTCACGCCGTCGGCGGTTCTGGTGAAGGACGGCGTCGTGGCCAGCGCCACGGCAGAAGGTCCCGACGCCATTCGCGATCTCGTGTTCGGCCTCACGCTGCCCGACCGCGTCAGTCGCGGCGGTGCGGCGCCCAGCCTTCAGCTTCGCGATCTCGATGGGCAGTCACTCGACATAGCAGCTGCCCCCGGGCGCACTCGCGCACTCCTTTTCTGGAATCCCACATGCGGCTACTGCAGCGCGATGCTGAAGGATCTGCAGTCGTGGGAGCGGGTGAAGCCGCGCACGGCGCCGGAACTGGTGGTCGTGTCGGCCGGCAGCATCGACGCCAACCGCGATCAACGCTTCCGCTCGCGCGTGGTCATCGATCCGGTGTTCGGCGCGGCGAAGGTCTTCGGCGCGAGTGGCACCCCGTCCGCTGTGATCATCGATGAACAGGGGCGCGTGGCCTCCGATGTTGCCGTCGGCGCTCCAGCGGTGCTGAGTCTCCTTGGCGCAACCGTACAGGACGGCGTTGCTGTTTAACGACTACTCGGTGTACGGACTCACACTGCGGAGCGCGATGCCGTTGTCCTACCCGCGCGCCCAGGCGGTTGGCCAGCCCGACGTGGTGCTTCACGAAGAGTCGGACGCGTGGTTCGAGGCACTCGCGCGCACGGCCTCCACCCCCGCCATCGTCGGTGACTGGTACGAACACTCGCTGCTCGCCGACGGGAGCGACCTGCTTGTGTGGCCCGGCCTGTTCCAGTTCGTGGTGTCCACCGACGGCTCGCGCGTCACGTGCGGGCGGTTGGCCGATGCCACGACCGAGTCATTCGAGTCGTACCTGCTCGGCGCCGTCATGTCCTACGCACTCGTTCGGCAGGGGATGGAGCCGCTGCACGCCACAGCGGTGGTCGTCGATGGCGCGGCTGTCGCGTTTGCCGCGAACAGCGGAATGGGCAAGTCAACCCTCGCGGCGGCCTTCCTCGCCGCCGGGCATCAGGTTGTGACGGACGACATGTTCGTGCTTCGCGATGTGAACGGTTGCCCGTCCGTCTTCCCGGGCCCCCGGCGCATCAAGCTTCGGCCCCATGTGTCGCAGCGCTTCTGCGCCAGCCGCATGAACCTCGGCGTCATGAACCCCTGGACCGACAAGTGGATCCTGCCGCTCCAGGAAGACGAGTCCTCGTCCGGACCGTTGCCCGTGCGTGCCATCTTCATCCTCGAGGAGCCAGACGACCCGGCCGCGCCCGTCGTTGTCGAACGATTGCCCCGTGCCGACGCGGTGCTTGCGCTCGTGGGCGCCACGGCAAACCTGCAGCTCCGCTCTCCGCAACGTCTTCGGCGACAGTTCGACGAGGCGGTGCGGCTCACCGAATCTATTCCAGTGATGCGCCTCTCCTACCCGCGCCGGCTCGAGCTGCTGCCCGACGTCCTCCAAGCGGTGCGCGCGCAGGTGCGTCACACCGAGGGTGCGCTCGCATGAGCGCCGTGCTCGGCATGGTGCAGCTCGACGGAGCCGCACTGCCCACTTCAAAGCGAAGCCGGTTGTCGGCCGTGCTGGCAAGCCCGCATTGCGAGCGCCTCTCGCTCTGGGCCGACCGATGCGCAGCGCTCGGCCATGCGCTGATGCGGATTGGTGACCGCGCCGACCTGGAACAGCAGCCGCTGGTCGTGACTGACGCCGAGGCCGAACGTGCCGTGGTGGTGCAGGCCGACGCCAGGCTCGACGCCAGGGCCGACCTGACGCGCGCGCTCGGCCGCACGCTGACGCCGGCTACCACCGATGTCGAGCTGATCGGACAGGCGTTCCTCCGCTGGGGCTCGCGCTGTGTCGACCACCTGCTTGGCGACTACGCGTTCGCCATCTGGGACCCACGGAACCGCACCCTGTTCTGTGGGCGCGATCACATGGGAGTTCGGCCGTTCTTCTATGCCGTGGTGTCAGGCGCGCTCGTCTTCGGCAACTCGCTCGCCGCAGTTCGGCGTCAATCTGGCGCGTCGGATGCGCTGAACGACTTGGCGATCGCCGACCTGCTGCTGTTCGGCTGCAACCAGGATGCGTCTACCACAGCCTTCGACGCTGTCCGTCGGTTGCCGGCCGCACACACGCTCACCTGGCGGGTGGGTGCAGCGGCACCGTCGGTCGCTCACTACTGGACGATGCCGATCGACGAGCCGGTCTACTACCGGCGGAGCAGCGACTACGTCGAGCGCTTTCGTGAACTGCTCGATGCTGCCGTTGCCGATCGCCTGCCGAAGTCCGGCCGCGTCGGCATCTTCATGAGCGGCGGACTCGATTCGCCAGCACTCGCCGCCACCGCTGCTCGCCTGTCCCGTGCGGCGGGAACGCCGGACGGTGTCCGGGCCTTCACCTTCGGCTACGAATCGTTGTTTGCCGACCCGGAGCGGGGCCACGCTGAATCCGCGGCGTCGCATCTTGGCGTGCCGCTCACCTTCATCCCGGTGGATGCCTGCACCCGCTGGACGGCCAGTCTCACGGTCACCACTCCAGAGCCGCTCGACGACCCATCTGACCGTGCCGATTGGCGGGCCGGATACGCCGCCGTAGCACATCACAGCCGAGTGGCCTTCCACGGAGAGGGGCCAGACAATGCGCTGCTGTATGAGTGGAAGCCTCATGTTGCCGCGCTCACCCGGAGCGGCCGGTGGAGCAGGCTCGGGCTCGACTTCCTGAGTCACGCCCGTCACCATCGTCGACTGCCGCTGCTGCCAAGCCTGCCGCGCATGGTGCGTCAGCGTGAAAGCCAGCTGGAGTACGCTCAGCGCATGCCCTCCTGGATGGCCCCGGAGCTGACCCGCCGCCTGAATCTCGAAGAGCGGTGGCGTTCGACTCAGGGTGCCAAGACGACCGTGCACCCGACCCGACCCCGAGGGTACGCCTCGCTGGCGAGCCCGCTGTGGCAGTCGCTGTTCGAGTCGCTCGAGCCGTCCTACACGGGAGCACCGCTCCAGGTGCGCCATCCTTACTGCGACATCAGGTTCCTTCGCTTCATGCTCAGCGTGCCTGCGATACCGTGGTGTCGGAACAAGCACATTCTTCGGAAAGCCATGCAGGGTGTGCTCCCCATGGAGACGCTCACGCGCACCAAGACCCCGCTCGCCGGCGAGCCGCTTGTCGAGCGTGTGAAGCTGGCCGGCTGGCCGGCCGTTCATTCCTCGGAACGACTCGCGACGTACGTGGAGCCTGCGCGTTGGCCCGAGCGCTCGGGGCCATCCGTATCGTCCATTCAGGCAGACCTTCGTGTTGCCGCGCTCGGTCAGTGGCTGAGCGCCCTGAACTACAGTGAACCGTCAGTCCTTGCAGAGGAGATTGCATGAAGAACGAAAAGACCCAAGCGCCGCGGGCGGAAACGAAGCCGAAGCGAAAGACGAAAAGCCGGTGGTTCGCACCTACGGCACCGTTGGCCAGATCACACAGACTGTTGGTAGGCGTGGAATGCCTGACGGAACGGGCTCTCCATCGAAGAACATGTCGCTGCCGTAAGCCGGCTTCCGCTTCCGGCACCACCGTTATGCAACCCGACGCTCGCGCACGCCTGCTTTCAGCTGCCCTCGAAGGCAGCGGTGTGCACTCCTGCATGGCGTTCGAGGAGCAAGTAGATCTGCTGGCCGTGGCCGAGGCTCACGGCGTGCTGCCTCTTCTGGCCGCGGCAACCGGGCCGGCGTCGTGGCTCGCGTCGGCCATGCTAATCAACGCGAGCAGGTCGGCGCAGGCCGTCGAGCTGGCGCGGCAGGTGGAGCTTCGCAGCGTGCTCGAGGCGCTTGCGGGGGGCGGTGTTCGAGCGCTCGTCGTGAAGGGCGCCGCGTTGGCCTATACCCACTACGCGGCACCGCATCTGCGCCCGCGGGTAGACACCGATCTCCTCATCGCACCCGCTGACAAGGCGACAGCTTCCGCGCTCTTGCAGGAGCTGGGCTTCACTCGAGCCGTGATGGTCGATCGCGACGCCATCTTCACCCAGGCCATGTTCAGCAAAGCCGGCATCGGGCATGTGCGGCATGTCATCGACCTGCACTGGCAGATCTCGAACCGGCCGGTGTTTCGTGACACGCTCCCCTTCAATGAGTTGTGGGCCCGCGCCGTGCCGGTGCCGCAACTGGGACCTAGCGCGAATGCCCCCGCCCCCGTGCACGCGTTACTGCTGGCATGCATCCACGTCGTCGCCCATCACCCTGACGACTGGCGACTGATCTGGCTCTACGACGTGGCGCTCATCGCCCGGCGACTGACGACGAACGAGTGGGACCAGATGTGGACGCTGGCTGCCGCACGCGACGTTTCAACGCTGGTTGCGCGTGTGCTGGTCGCGTCGAGCGAACACTTCAGCGCAGACAATTGGCTGGTTCGTTCTGGCGCCGTCGAGCGGACGGAATTCGCAGGTCGGGCCGAGCGTTCGTCCGACTACATCGATCCTCAGCCACGGACAGCCGGCGCGACCTGCTGCTGACGCTTCGCGATACGCCCGGTCTAGGCGCAAGATTTGGGCTGGCCCTCTCACACGCATTCCCCGACCCCGGCTACATTCGAGCCACCCACAACGTGGCCGGTCCTTTCGGTCTGGCCGTCGCCTACCTGCGCCGTTTAGGCGGCGCCTGCGCGCAGCTGACACGAAGCACACAGTAACTCGCATGCCCCTGACGTTCGACACCCCATTCACGATTCCCGACGATGTCCTGGTTTCGATGGCCGATGGCGAGGCTGTGCTGTTGAAGCTCGGCTCTGAAAGCTACTTCGGCCTCGACCCGACTGGAGCGCGCCTCTGGGAGCTGCTCCGCACCACCGGCTCCCTGCAGGCCACGTTCAACGCGGCCCTCGCCGAGTTCGATGTCGAGGCCGAACGGTTCCGGTCGGACTTCGTCGAGTTCCTCGACGCCCTGTCCACCCGCGGGCTGATCGCGCTGGCGCGTCGCTGAACGTGGTACGGCCTTCCTGCCTACATCGCCATGGTGCGCGACGAGCGTCGCGTGCAGGCCTACCTCGACGCCATGCGAGCCGTCATCACGCGCGAGTCGTTCGTGCTCGAAATCGGCACGGGCATCGGGCTGTTTGCGGTGCTTGCCAGCCAGCTCGGCGCGCGGCGCATCGTCGCCATCGAGCCGAGCGATGCCATCGTGGTGGCGCGCGAGATCGCGGCGGCCAACGGCGTCACGAACATCGAGTTCGTGAAGGACGTGTCCCAGAACG
Organism: uncultured Acidobacteriota bacterium; assembly: GCA_963722395.1. Lineage (GTDB taxonomy): Bacteria > Acidobacteriota > Vicinamibacteria > Vicinamibacterales > CAVVIG01 > CAVVIG01. The sequence continues at coordinate 1,047,289 of CAVRLS010000005.1, forward strand.
TGGATCCGGGTGGACGCGCCGACGTCATCGTGTCCGACCTGCGGGGGATGCTTCCGCTCTACGACGCGCACATCGAGGCCATCGTCGATGCGCGCGAGCGCCTGCTGGCCCCGGGGCGTGATGATTCCCGCCTCGGACACCCTGCACGCGGCGGTCGTCTCAGCACCGGGCCCCTGGGCGGATTCCGGCGCCATCGACGGTTGCCAACGTCGATGTGACACCGGTGCGTCGCTTCACCACTAACCACTGGGACCTGTACGTGTACACGGCCGGACACGATGCTGTCGGCTGCGGGCCAGTGGGCAGCTATCGACTATCGCAGCGTCACCGAGCCCCGGCTGCAGGGAAACGTCGAGCTGCACATCACGAAGGGCGGCGTGGCGCACGGTCTGGCTGTCTGGTTCGATGGTTGTCTGGTGGACGGCGTCACCCTGTCGAACGCGCCGGACCGGCCCGAGCATGTCTACGGCACGCCGTTCTTCCCCTGGCCAGAGCGAAAGGCCGTCGAAACGGGCGACACGGTCCGTGTGACGTTCGACGTGCGCAAGGTCGGCCGCGAGTACATCTGGAACTGGAACTCGGAGGTAGTGTCGGCCGGCGGTGCGAGGAAGGCCTCGTTCAGGCAATCGAGCTTCAACAGCCAGCCGGTGCCGCAGGATCGACTCACCAAAGCGCACAGCGAGTACGTCCCGGTGTTGAACACCGAAGGCGAGATCGAGCGGATGATCCTCACGTCGATCGACGGCACGGTCAGCAATGCGACGATCGCGCGGGCGGTGGCCGAGCGGTTCCGCGGGAACTTCGGCACCGTGGAGCAGGCAATTGCCGCGGTTGGCGACGTGGCGCAGCGTTTCGGCGCGACGTCGCACTGAGGCGAGAAGGGCAGAGAGGACAAGAACGTGGTGGAGATCGACAACCGGGCGCGCATCTACGTCGCCGGCCATGGCGGCCTGGTCGGCTCGGCGATCGTGCGCCGGCTGCAGGCCGACGGGTTCGAGCAACTGCTCACCGCCACGCGCGAGCAGCTCGACCTGCGCGACCAGGCGGCCGTGAACTACTGGTTCCGGGCCAACCGGCCCGAGTACGTGTTCCTGGTGGCCGGCACCGTCGGCGGCATCATGGCCAACTCCACGCGGCCCGCCGAGTTCCTCTACGACAACATGATGATCCACGCCACGGTGGTGCACGCCGCGCACCTCTACGGCGTGAAACGAGCTGCTCTACCTCGGGCAGCTCGTGCATCTATCCCCGCGAGTGCCCGCAGCCGATGAACGAGGAGCACCTGCTGACCGGACCGCTCGAGCCCACCAACGAGGCGTACGCCCTGGCCAAGATCGCCGGCATCAAGCTGTGCCAGAGCTATCGCCAGCAGTACGGCTGCGACTTCATCTCGGCGATGCCGACCAACCTGTACGGCCCGAACGACAACTTCGACCTCACCAGCTCGCCACGTGCTGCCGGCCCTGATCCGGAAGTTCCACGACGCCAAGGTGAGCGGACGCCGCGACGGTGGCGATCTGGGGCACCGGCTCGCCGCGGCGCGAGTTCCTGCACGTCGACGACCTGGCCGATGCGTGCCTGTTCCTGATGGAGCACTACGACGAAGCCGAGCACATCAACGTCGGCACCGGCGAGGACCTGTCGATTCGCGAGCTCGCCGAGATGGTGCGTCGACGTCGTCCACCCGGAGGCGCAGCTCGTGTTCGACACCGACGAAGCCGGACGGCACGCCGCGCAAGCTGCTCGACGTGACGCGCCTGCACAGCCTCGGCTGGCGGCACACCATCGAGCTGCGCGACGGCATCGAGCAGACCTACCGCTGGTTCCTCCAACACGTGGAAGAGGATGCAGCCGTAGTGTCCGGCTTCAGCCGGACCATCGCCTCGTAGTGTCCGGCTTTAGCCGGACCGAAGATAGCCCTCGTAGTGTCCGGCTTTAGCCGGACTGAAGATATGTATCAGGACGAACTCATCATCGAGGCCGGCCGCGCCGAAGCCAACTACTGGCGCGACCTCTGGCGCTACCGCGAGCTGTTCTACTTCCTCGCCTGGCGCGACATCCTGGTGCGCTACAAGCAGACCGTCATCGGCATTGCGTGGGCGCTTATCCGGCCGCTGCTCACGATGATCGTCCTCACCGTCGTGTTCGGCCGCGTCGCGAAGCTGTCGGCCCCCGGTGCCGCGCCGTACGCGCTGCTGGTCTTTGCCGGCATGCTGCCGTGGCAGTTCTTCTCAACGGCGCTGAGCGAAGCGAGCAGCAGCCTCATTGGCAGCAGCAACCTCATCTCGAAGGTCTATTTCCCGCGGCTCATCATTCCGGGCGGCGCGGTGATCACCAGCTTTGTCGACTTCGGCATCATGGTGGTACTGATGGCCGGCATGATGGTCTGGTACGGCTTCATGCCGGACTGGCGCATCCTGCTGTTGCCGCTGTTCGTCGTGCTGGCATTCGCGGCCGCGTTCGGGGCTGGCCTGTGGCTGTCGGCGCTGAACGTGAAGTACCGCGACTTCCGCTACATCGTGCCGTTCATCGTGCAGTTCGGCCTCTACGTGTCGCCGGTCGGCTTCAGCACCGCGAACATTCCCGAGCAGTGGCGGTTGCTCTACGCCCTGAACCCGATGGTGGGCATCATCGACGGCTTCCGCTGGTCGCTCCTGCGAGGCGAGTCGCCACTGTGGTGGCCAGGGCTTGCTGCGTCGGTCGCGACGACAGTGCTGTGCTGCGCCATCGGCATCCGTTACTTCCGCCAGACCGAGAAGAGCTTTGCCGACATCATCTGAACACGCGCGTCCGCAGCGAAAGCACAGTCGTGTCTGACTACGCCATCCGGGTCGAGAACCTCGGGAAGAAGTACCGCATTTCAGGAGCGCAGGGTCGGCAGAAGTACGTGGCGCTGCGCGACGTGTTGGCTGATTCGGCTCGCAAGTTTGGGCGCCGCTTGGCCGGCCGTGGTGCTTCAGTAGCAAGTCCGTCGAATGACGACTTCTGGGCGCTGCGTGATGTCAGTTTTTCAGTCGGTCATGGGCAATCCATAGGCGTCATCGGTTCGAATGGTGCAGGAAAGAGCACTCTCCTCAAGATTCTCAGCCGCATCACGGAGCCGACCGAGGGCAGAGTTCGGCTCAGGGGGCGCGTGGCGAGCCTGCTCGAAGTCGGCACCGGATTCCATCCGGAGCTGACGGGCCGGGAGAACATCTATTTGAACGGAGCCGTTCTCGGGATGCGCCGAGACGAGATTGGACGCCGCTTCGACGAGATCGTCGCATTCGCTGACGTCGACCGCTTCGTCGATACGCCGGTGAAGAAGTACAGCAGCGGAATGTACGTGAGGCTTGCCTTTGCAGTCGCCGCTCACATCGATCCAGAGATCCTGATTGTTGATGAGGTTCTAGCCGTCGGCGATGCGCGGTTCCAACGAAAGTGCATCGGCCAGATGGACGCGGTCGCAAAGAGCGGCCGCACCGTTCTTTTTGTCAGCCACAACATGTCGTTGATTCAGACGTTGTGCAGCCGTGCAGTACTTCTCGAGAGAGGCCGGTTGGTGTTCGATGGCAGCAGCAGCGAGGCGACCGCGCTGTACCAATCCAACGATGACGACCGGGATTCGGTCACGCGCGTGCCGAAAGCTGGCTCAACCGCCACCATCACTCATCTGCAGGTCTTGGACGTGTGTGTACGGCACCAGACCTTCATTCGGGTGAAAGTCGACGTCTCGGTGAGTGCTGAGATCGGAGTAGCTCTCGAGTTGAAATTGTTTGATGCGCAGGGCACAGCCGTCGGCATGGCGTCAGTCGGGCTGCTGGACTCTTCGGCGGTGCTTCTCCTGAGTCCCGGCGGCGAGAGCCTGACTTTGGATTTGACTCTACCTCGACTAGCGCACGGGCTCTACAAGGTGGTCGCCCAGCTCACGATCCCGCTGGTGAGCATCGTCGACACCACCGAGAACGGAGTCGTGTTCGAGGTTCAGCCGGACCCTGTGCCTGGGAGTGACCGGCCGCTGGAGCTGGGGTGGGGCTGTGGCGCGCTCGAAATCCCGGTGAAGGTATCGGAGCGACGCACGACCCGCACCGCGACCCTTACTGGACCATCGATCGCATGAGTCAGCCGATCTACTACGTGCTCTCCAACAAGTTCGACTACACGAGGCTCATCTGTGACGACGCCGGACCAGCGTTCGCCAAGCGGCAAGGGTGGATAGCCGCATCCATAGCCGATGTCGAGTCACTGGCAGACAAGCCGCACGTATTCGACAACAGGTTGCACGACGATGAGCTCCCGCTTTTGCAACGGCACATCGAAAGATTCCCGGACCGCGTCGTGATGCTGAAGGTTGTGGACCCGGGGTTCCAGTCAATCTCACAGCCGTATTATCACGAAGTCCTCCTATCGGTCCGGAAGTCCAATGTGCTCCTTCTCGGCCCTTATCACCCGACTGACCTTACGCAGCTCGCCAATCGGCTGGCTGGTCGTGAAGCGTACCGATTCTTCCCCTACTGCTACGACGAGTCGAGAGAAGTGCCCCTTGACCCAGAGGGAATGAGCCAACGGGGGAAGAAGGTGTTCTTCAGCGGGAACGTGAATCCATCCACCTATCCCGACCGATGGCGCTTCTACAAAGCCCAGAGAAGAACGATATGGGGATGGCGTAGGGTGAAGCACCTTCGGCACCCTGGCTATCCTGATGTTGGCGTGATCAAACGCCACAACACTGTGGGAGATGCCTTCGTAGAGGAGGCACGTACCTTTTGCGGGTTCTGGGTAGATGGTGCGTCAAGCGACCTGGAGCTTCTCAAGTTCGCTGAGTGTGCTTACGCGGGTTGCGCGCCGTTTGGTATTTCGGCCAAGACGCTGCCTCCAGACGCAGCTGCTCAGGTCTGGTCGGTTCCACCAGGCGATGAAGCACGCGCGGTGTGCGCAGGCCTCGAGCGCAGTTGCGAGAAGCTGACGAACTCCGCGCAACGGTATCGAGCCGCACTGAGAGCCTCTCGGCAGCACTCCGAATGGAACCGCAAACTCCTGGAGTGGTGGTCAGACGCTTCACGAGGTCTACAAGCGCAGAAGCACCATTCCCCGGTTTAGAGCACGAGCGATGTCTTCTTTCTTCCGCCACTCGTTGCGCTGGTCCGGGCGACATGCGAAGGGGCGTCTCTCCTTGTGGCTCGCATGGGTGACGGGCACCGGCGACTTGCGGAGCGTCCCGTGAGAATCCTCCTCGTCGTCCCTGAGTACCCGCCTGACTTCGGCGGCGGCATTGCCGCATACTACCGCGAGCTTGCGCCTCGTTTGCGCCAACTCGGTGCCGAAGTGGAAGTTCTCAGAGGCTCGGCTTTTGTCAATGGGGGAAGCCCGTACGAACACGAATGCGTCCGTGTGGCGACGCTCGACACGAGCTTATATGCAGCTTGGCTCGAGCGCTTCTCCCACTTCGCCATGTTTCCGGAATTGCGGGGACACCTCGCCTCTGCGTTCGCGATGCACGAGCAGGTCAGAGAAGGCGAAGCCTACGACGTCGTGGAGGTTGGCGACTGGGGCATGGCATTCGTGCCATGGATGATCACTGCCAAGGCGGCAGTCCATGTTGAAATGCACGGGAGTTCAGGGCAGATCCTTCTGCATGAGGCGATGGTCGGCCGCGAGGCAGAGGGCGCCATGTCCCTGTGGCTCGAGCGTATCGCGCTCGGGGAAGCCGCCAGTGTCTCGTCCCCAGGACAAGCGAATGCCAACTGGTGGTCCGGTGCGGTGCGTAAAACTATAGATTGGCAGCTACCGCCTGTCTCAGTCAGGCAGCTCGACAGAACGTCCACTTCCGCCGGCCCAAGCTGGATCGCGGCCGGTCGAATTCAAGCGTGGAAGGGGCCGCAGGTTGCCTGCTCCGCGTGGCAGAGCCTTGGTGAATCGGCGCCGCTCTTGGAGTGGGCTGGCAGAGACACCATCCACCGACGCCCCGGCAACTCCATGTCGGTTTGGTTGCGGACACAGGTACTCGGACGTGTGGAACCGCACAATCCAACCGATTGGGCAGCTCCGCTCGGGTGCGCTCATCGAGCGGATCCGCCTGGCGAGAGCGGTTCTCGTGCCGTCGACATGGGACGTCTTCAATCTGGTGACCGCAGAGGCCATGGCCCTGGGGAAACTGGTTGTTGTGTCCGACGGCGCAGGTGCATCTTCGTTGGTTGAACACGGCGTCAGCGGCTTCGTGTACCGCAGTGGCGACGCCGACGAACTGGCACGGGTCGTTCGTCAGGTCGAGAGCTTCACCCCGTCGCGGATCGATGAAATAGGCAAGGCGGCCGCCCGAGTGATTCGGGAACGGCTTGATCCGAACCAAGTGGCAGCTGAGAAGCTCTCGCACTATCAGAGCCTGAGACCTCGCGTGGCGTCCAAGACGGGGTTGCTTCGAGACTGCCTGCTGCCCACCGGGCGTCCTGACAGCCTCGCCTTTCTGGATGCTCTCCCTCTCAGCGGTCTGGTCCGGTACGCTGGCCGCCGCATACTGCGAAAGCTCGCCTCGAGGACGAATTGAGCCGTCCCACCCTGGCGGTGTGTATTCCCGCCTACAACGCAGCGAACCTCCTTCCCCGGCTTCTGCGCTCGGTCAACGCTCAGACCCTGCCGTTCGATGAAGTGCTCGTTCACGACGACTGCAGCACCGACGACACCGCGAAGGTGGCTGCTCAGTTCGAGGCCAGAGTGATACGCAGCAGCCAGAACGTCGGCTGCAGCGCCGGCAAGAACCGCCTCTTGGCCGACTGCACGAGCGACTGGGTTCACTTCCACGACGCCGACGACGAGTTGTTGCCGAACTTCACCACCCTCGCTCACAAGTGGATCGGCAAGCCCGACGCTCCCGACGTCGTTCTCTTCGACTATGAGTATCGGGACAACGACACGGGTGCGCTCATCGCCCGTTCGGACTTCAGGCACGAAGACCTGGCGGCCGATCCTGTCAGATACGCAATCCTCAACCAGATAAACCCGTTTTGCGGCGCGTATCGAAGAACACGTCTACTGATGGTCGGCGGGTACGACGTCGACCCAGAGATTCTGTACAACGAAGACGTGGCGTTTCACTGCAAGTTGGCGATCGCGGGTTTCAGTTTCGGAGCTGAGAAGGCAGTTTCGATCATCAACTACCGAGTTGATGGCTCGATGTCGGGTGCAAATAGCATCAAGTGCCTGAAGGCCCATGTTGCGGTCATGAGTCGCATCGCGGAGTCAGTCGGCCGCCTATATCCAGAAGAGATAGCTCGTAGATTGTGGGCGGCGGCAACTGGACTTGCGGCCAATCTTGAGTGGCAAGCCGCCGATTCGGCGCTGGCCGAGGGGGCCCAGCTCTTTCCAGGAATCCCGCGAGGGCAATCGGCGATGTTCTCGTCCTTGTGTCGAATCATTGGAGTCAGAGCGGCATTTCGCTTGCGAGTATACGTCGTTCGGGCGACGAAGCCGCAACTACGATGAGTGGTAATCGTTCACTCGTTAGCGTCTTGATGCCATGCTTCAACGCAGAGCGTTACGTTGCCGCGGCCGTCGAATCCGTGCTCGGGCAGACCTGGCAGGAACTCGAGGTCGTCGTCGTAAACGATGGTTCAACGGACCGGAGCGGCGTGGTTCTGGAGCAAATCAGCGACCCGCGGCTGAGGGTGATCCAGAGGAGGTGCGGCAGTGCATCAGCGGCCAGAAACGCGGCGTTCGCCGAGTGTCGTGGCACCCATGTGAAGTTCTTCGATGCGGACGACATCTTGGAGCCAACGACGATCGAGCGGCAGATGGCTCGCCTCGAGAACTCGAGGTCCAACATAGCAACCTGTGAATGGGGCCGGTTTTACCACGACGACGTCAGCACGTTTCGACAGAATCCAGAGTCAGTCTGGAGGGACATGGAAGCCATGGACTGGCTACTTGAGTCATGGGCCGACGCGCAGCCGATGATGCAACCTGGCATCTTCCTGATCCCAAGAGAGTTGCTGTCGCGCACCGGTCTCTGGAACGAGACTTTGTCAGTAACAGATGATTTGGAGTTCTTTACTCGCGTTCTGTGCCACGTCGATGAGGCGCTATTCACGCCGACTGCATGCTTGTACTATCGCTCTGGTCTTGAAGCCAGCTTGAGCGGGCGTAAGACGAGGGTCGCGTTCGAGTCCGCACTTGAAGCGGTGATGCTCGCCACCTCCCACGTCCTTGCCAGAAGGGCGGACGATCGTAGCCGCAGAGCGTGCGCTGGCATGCTCAAGCACTTTATCTACGCCACTTATCCGGATCACCCAGATCTTCGCGAGCGTGCCGAGTCACGACTTTCCGAACTCGGCGGTAGTGATCTTGCTCCCATAGGTTCCCCGCGTTTCAATCGACTGCGCGGGCTGGTCGGATGGAAGATTGCGCGTCGCATCGAGGCGCGCTACCGCTCAATCACGTCGGGCCGCAGAAGATGAACCTGTGCTTGCGAGGCGGCCACGGTAAACCCAGTGCGGCCGCGCAGAGCCCCGTCGGACCGGCAGTCTCCGGACGGAACCCTTAACATGCGGGACCGCCTTCGCATCGCCATCACGGCCGACCCCGAGTTGCCCGTGCCGCCGGAGCACTATGGCGGCATTGAACGCGTCGTCCATTTTCTCGTCGAGCGACTGACCGAGGCTGGGCATGACGTCGTTCTCTTCGCGCACCGTCAGTCATCGGTCAGTTGCGAACTCGTCCCCTACCCAGGCATCTCGAGTGGCTCCCTGAGAGACACAGTGCGAAACGCGGCGATAGTCGCGGGACGCGTGTTCGGCGGACACTTCGACGTGGTACACAGCTTCGCGCGATTGCAGTACCTCGCCCCTCTGGCATGGCACCCCGTCAGAAAGCTGATGAGTTACCAGCGCCCGATTACCCAGGGCAGTATCGCGCGCGCAGTGAGGCTCTTCGGTGACGCAATCGAGTTCACTGCGTGCAGTGACTGGATGACGAAGGGCGTGCGGCCACTCGCGCCGTGGCACGTCGTCTACAACGGCGTGCCGCTAGAGAAGTACGCGTTCCGCCCCGTAGTGGCAGCCGACGCCCCGGTCGTATTTCTCGGACGCATTGAGCACATCAAGGGGCCTCATCTAGCTATCGAGGCCGCTCGCCGAGCGGGTCGCAGAATCGTCCTAGCCGGAAACATCCAGCCTGAGCATCAGAGGTATTTCGACGAGCAGATCCAGCCGCATCTCGACAGTGATTCGGTCACGTTCATTGGCCAGATCAACGACCGCAGGAAGAACGAACTACTCGGCTCGGCCGCTGCCCTGTTGATGCCCATCCTCTGGGACGAGCCCTTTGGCATCGTCATGGCGGAGGCTCTCGCGTGCGGGACGCCAGTCGTAGCACTTGCCCGAGGAGCCGTGCCAGAGGTCGTTCAAGACGGGATCACTGGCTACGTCACCACCGACGTGGAAGGTCTCGCCTATGGCATAGAACGCGCACACCGTCTAGATCGCACGGAATGCCGGCGCGCCGCGGAGAATCGTTTCGGCGACGCGGTGATAGCGTCGCGTTTCGAGGAGGTCTACCGCAGCCTGCTTCACGCCGATGGTCGCGAGGGGGCCAATGCGTCAGCACCTTGAAGGGATGCGTGTCTGCCTTGTCACCACCGGTCAGCCATCGACCAACCCCAGACTGGTGAAGGAAGCCGATGCTCTGGCAGAGGCGGGCTGCAACGTCCACGTTGTTGCGGCCCACTGGACAGGGTGGGCTGACGAGATGGACGGCAGTGTTATGGCAAGGCGCGTCTGGTCACTGACGTTTGTCGATTGGAGAAGGGACCGGTCTCCGCTCCTGTTCCATGGCAGCCGCATACGACACCGTGCCGCCAGAAAGGCAGTCGAGGTCGTTCCTATTCCGAGTTTGGCCAGCGCAGCCCTGTCCCGAGTTGGCCCCGAGCTGTATGGAGCGGCTTCGCGGATTCCGGCGCACCTCTACATCGCGCACAACCTTGGCGCGCTGCCTGTAGCGCTTGCCTCGGCGAAGCGAAACCGTGCCCTGGCCGCCTTCGACGCTGAGGACTTACACAGCGGTCAAGCCTCAGGTCCGCACGAAGAGAAGTGGGCCACCTTCCTCCGAGCGACCGAGCGGAGGCTGATCCCGAAGTGCTCATACCTGACCGCCGCCTCGCCACTGATAGGTGACGCCTATCGAGACATGTGCGGCGTCCGACAGCCCTCGACAGTGCTCAATGTCTTTCCCCTTCGCGACAGGCCAGCCCATCGCCAGCAGGCAACCACCGACGGGCCAGTCCGGCTCCATTGGTTCTCCCAGACAATCGGGCCCGGTCGCGGACTCGAAGACGCGGTAAGCGCTATGGGGCTACTCCGCGACTATCCCGTCGAGCTTCACATCCGCGGCGCTTGGCAAGCAGGGTACGAGGAGCGATTGCGCCGACTCGCTGCCGATCGAGGTCTCGCGCCAGACTGCCTCAGATCACACGACCCAGGAAAACCTGACGACATGGTTCGACTGGCGTCCGAGTACGACATCGGACTTGCCCTCGAACCCTCAACGACCTTGAACAACGACATTGCGCTATCCAACAAGATCTTCACATATGTACTCGCTGGCAATGCCGTCGTGGCCACACGCACTACAGCGCAGCGGCAGTTGCTTCCCGCGTTGGGCTCGGCCGCAACTGGCTACGACTCCGGAGATCCCCAGTCCCTGGCAGAGGCCCTCAGACCCTGGATTGTGTCTCGTCACCTGCGGGAAGGCGCCCGAGCTGACGCGTGGCGCTTGGGAGAGACCCGGTTCAATTGGGACCTAGAGAAGAAGACATTTCTTGGCCGCGTACTAGCGGTCGCGCAACAGCGGCGCATGAGTGTCGACGGCATCGGTAAAGAGCGGGCAGGACGTTGAGGAGGGTGCTGATCGTCTCACCGCACTTCCCTCCGACCAATGCGCCCGACATGCAGCGCATTCGAACCAGCCTTCCGGACTTCGTGCGATTTGGATGGGAGCCCATTGTTCTGGCTGTACGGCCGGAAGCGGGTCAGGTGCTGGAGCCGCTGCTATCTGAGACGGTGCCTCAAGCGGTGAGGGTGGAGTGGGTGCGACCGCTGCCCCGGCTAGTTACCAACCTTGTCAGGGTGCGCAATTCCACCATACGCGCATTGCCCGCCCTCTACGCCAAGGGAGCACGACTGATCAAGACCGAGAGCATCGACCTCGTCTATTTCTCAACCTCGATGTTCTTCTGTATGCCTCTGGGGAGAATCTGGCGGCGGCAGTTCGGCGTACCTGTACGTTCTGGACTTTCAAGACCCCTGGCATAACGCCTACTACGAGGAACGACCTGAGGCGGCACCGCAGAGGAATCGTGCCGTCGTCAAGCGACTGCACAAGCAGCTGGAGCGTTGGACTGTTCCCAGAGCGGCGGGCCTTGTCGCAGTGTCCCAGCGATACATCGATACGCTCCACGACCGATATCCAGAGGCTCGGAATCGACCTTCTGAGACTATTCCGTTTGGCGTGGCCGCTGAGGACTTCGAACTTCTGACGTCGCACCCGCAACCGAATGCCCGTTTCGACCCGACGGACGGACAGTCCCACGGAGTGTATGTCGGGCGTGGCGGCGAGGACATGAAACCTGCGCTCCGCATTCTGTTCCAAGCCCTGAAGCTGGCTATCGAAAGCCCCAGCTGCCCAAAGCTTCACTTCGTCGGAACGAATTACGCCCCCGGTCGTGACGGACGGAAGACGGTTTCGCCGGTTGCACTCGAGGCTGGCGTCGACACACATGTGACCGAGCAGACTCAGCGTGTGCCGTCACTTCGAATCGCTGCAGCTTCTTTGGGACGCATCGTTCTTGATCCTTATAGGTTCGGAAGACTGCGCCTATCAGGCCTCGAAGCTCTTCACGTACCTCACGCTTCAGAAGCCGCTCGTCTCCGTTGTCCATCACGAGAGTCCAATGCTGAGCACCTTGAAGCGGGCGGGCGCGATCGTGGTCACATTTGGCGGACCTGAGCCTGTTGAGGCCGCGGTCGAGCGACTCGCGCGCGCCTTCATCGAACTCGCGGGTCCCAGCGTCTCTCCGGTGAAAGCGGTGGAAGCGGAGTCGTGGTCGGCGCGGGAGATGACGCGTCGACAGTGCCTGCTGTTTGACCGCGCAGTCGGAGTCGGCGCCAGCTAGCTGTCTCGGGAACGAGGTTGAGCATGAACTGTCCTGTATGCGCGGCAAACTGCGCGAACGACCCCTTATACACTTATACGGTGGCACAAGCCGCGGCCCACTTCGTGCCCGTCACCAGGAACGCTGAGCTCCACCAGCGAATGCGCGATTCTCTGACCCGGCTGTGGCGAGGTGACCACTGCTTCATCCGTCGCTGCCAGGAGTGCGGCTTCGGGTTTGCTGATCCTTTCGTTGGCGGAGACGAGGAGTTCTACGAAGTCCTCCACCACCACACCGGCTATCCAGCGTGGAAGTGGGACTACGACGTGGGGCTCGAGCAAGCTCGCGCGTACCCCAATGGCGGCGCCGTGCTGGACGTCGGCGCCGGCAGCGGGCAATTCTTGAGCAGGCTCGACGGGACGTGGTCGAAACACGCGACGGAGGGTTCTGACATCACACGGGCCCCGCTCCGGAAAGCGGGCATCTCAGTATTCAACGATCTGAGCGACGCTGTTCGAATCGGCGCAGGTACGTTTGAACTCGTCACAGCGTTTCAGGTGCTGGAACACTTGTCCCAGTTCCAGGTAGTCCTCGCTCACTGTCGACAACTGCTGAAGCCCGGCGGGCGACTGCTCATCGTCGTGCCTGACGGCGACGCGATGATCCGGCAAGAGCAGGTTACGGGCTGCGCCGACATGCCGCCCAACCATGTTTGCAAGTGGACTCCATCGAGTCTGCGCCTCGCCATGACCAATGCGGAGTTCACAGTGGGACAAACAGTCGAGCAGCCGGCATCACTCACGGCCCTGAAAGGCCTCCTCCACTTGAAGCTGAAAGCCGATGCCTGTGAGACCGGCTCCCTTGCCGCTCAAGCCTACCGACTGAGTAGCCGGCCCGCTCGAGCGGGCGTCCTGGGCGTTCTCGCTCTCGGGGCCGCCGCCCGGATGGCACCGCACATCCGTCACCTCCCTCTCTCTGGCGCATTCGCAATGGTGGGGCACGCGTGACCACGACGATGAGCCGACCACGACCGACGCAACGCGTTCAACCAGGTGATCGCAACATGGCTCCAGCGACTGAGACGACACTGCAGGTCAACCTGTCCGCCGGTGACATCGCCTACGCCGGCACGACTGTTCCTGCCATTGTTGCCGCGCACCGCGCCCGTGTTTGCGAAGTCATCGCCGTGGTCGATTGCTGCCGACCGCAACGGACAAAGATCGTCGATCCTGATTCTCGCTTCCCTCTGAACACATTCACGGAGCGTGTGGGTCGCATCCGAGCTGTCGCAGAGCGCCTGAAAGGTGCCGGCATTCTTGATCGGGTTTACTACCTGGAGCCGCACGACACCCTGATTCACGAAATGTCCCGGAAGTACCTTCGTGGGTTGACGAGTGGAACCCATGACTACGGCGGGTGTGGATTGATGGCGTACCTGGCGGCCTTTGAGGTTGTGGGCACGAGATACCTCTTGCACTATGACGCCGATATGCTGATTTACCAGGACCCATCCACAGACTGGATAGAGCAGGCTGTCGGGTTGCTCGACGACGAGAATGATGCAGTAGCGGCGACACCTCGATGGAGTCCGCCGTTCGCACTTGGCGACGGGATGAAAGACGCGCCAGCCCTCCAGCACGGACGTCCTTTGATACCGGTCAAGGGAGGCTGGCGAGACGACTGGTTTAGCACTCGGTGTTTTCTAATCGACCGACTCAAGCTGGAGCGCTACACCCCATTCATGCAAGGTAGCCTCTTGTTGGAGAGTCTCGCCGTGAAACTGTTGAAGCGCGGCTTTCCGAAGATCTCCAGAAATCATGATGCATCGCCGCATTGGCCGCTGGGGTGGCTGGAGATTGAACCTACGGTCGGAGTCCACGTGGTTGTTGCATCCGACGACCAAACCACAGGAGTATCTGGACCTCCTGCCATTGATTTGTGAGTCGGTTCAAGCTGGCCGTGTGCCCGAGTCTCAGCGTGGGAATCCGGAAGTCGATTTGGTTGCCTGGACAGCATTCTTGAGTGCGTCCTCCAGGTAATGGCAGGTCAGGTTCGACCGACGACAGCCAAACGTCTACGCGGCAGCCGACTGTATCTAATCGCCCAGTGACTACAACAGACACGCCGGCCGGGTTGGACATCGCGGCGAACCGGGGCGCCCGGAAGTACTCCCGTCTCGAGATGGTCAAAAGGGTCGCATGGGCCGGAGGGCAACTCCTCATCCGCCTCAGCCCGCGCCCGTTCTTCGCCTGGCGACGCTTTGTGCTCCGTCTCTTTGGCGCAAGCGTCGGTCACGACGTCCACATCTACCCGTCCACGATCGTCTACATGCCGTGGAACCTGTCCATTGGCGACATGAGCGCCATCGGTGAAGACGCACTGATCTACAACCTCGGGCCGGTCAAGATTGGCCGGAGCGTCACCATCTCACACCGCGCTCATCTCTGTGCGGGCACGCACGACTACACGCGCAGCGACATGCCGTTGCTGAAGTCTGGTATCGACGTCGGCGACCAGGCCTGGGTGTGCACGGAAGCTTTCGTCGGGCCAGGTGTTCGAATCGGCGCAGGCGCCGTCGTGGGTGCACGAGCGGTAGCCGTGAAGAACGTTCCCGGCTGGACCATCGTCGCAGGAAACCCTGCCAGCGCGGTCAAGCAGCGAGTCCTGCGCGCATGATCTCCGTGCTGATCCTCACCGGCAACGAGGAGATGAACCTGCCCAGATGCCTGGACTCGGTGCGTTGGTCGGACGATGTGTTGGTGCTCGACTGCTTCAGCACGGACCGGACCGTCGAGATTGCCGAGGCCACTGGGGCTCGAGTGATCCAGCGCCGATTCGACACCTTCGCGGACCAGCGCAACTTCGGAATCCGCAACGGTGCGATGAGCCACGACTGGGTGCTGCATCTCGACGCCGACGAAGTGGTGACACCGGCCCTGCGCGACGAACTTCAGCAGATCGCGGCATCGGCAGACAAGGACGCGTATCGCCTCGCCTCGAAGATGATGTTCCGCGGACAATGGTTGCGCCATGCCGGCATGTTTCCCTCGTATCAGGTTCGCTTCGGCAGGCGAGACAGGCTTACCTTCAAACAAGTGGGGCACGGACAGCGTGAGGACATCGAGCCCGATCGCATTGGCACGCTCAGCGAAGCGCTTCTCCACTTTTCATTCTCGAAAGGTCTGGACGAGTGGTTCGCGAAGCACAACGTCTATTCAGCCGCCGAGGCCAGGCACGCGCTATTGGACACAGGCGTCGGGCTGAATGTCGCAGGGATTGCGTCGGGAGATCCGATGGAGAGACGGCGGGCACTGAAGCGTCTCGCGTCCCGACTCCCCTTTCGGCCTACCCTGCGGTTCCTCTACATGTTCCTCGTGCGCGGCGGCTGGCGTGACGGTTCCGCCGGGTACACCTACTGTCAGCTCCTGGCCACATACGAGAAGATGATCGTCCTCAAGTCGCAGGAGCTCCGCGCACTGCAGCGGAAGGTGTCCCTGTAGGCAAAGGCCGACAGCACCGCTTTTACAAGGATGATGACCCTCGAAGTTGAAAAGCGAAACGAGACCGTCGAGGCGCTTCGCGGATTGGCAGCTGTGGCAGTCGCATGGTTTCACTTCACGAACGGCTCGAGCCTGCTCGCGGAGGGATACCTCAAGGCGAGTGGTCGCTACGGCTGGCTCGGCGTCGAAGTGTTCTTCGTCTTGTCTGGCTTCATCATTCCACTCTCGATGGTCCGGAGCGGCTTCCGGCTGGAACGCGATCTGTTCAGGTTCCTGTTCAAGCGCATCGTTCGACTGGATCCTCCGTACTTGGCGGCCATCGGGATTTCAGTCGCGCTAACGTACGCCTCGGCCGCTCTTCCCGGATTCCGCGGAGACGCGCCCTCGTTCTCCGCGCCTCAACTGCTCGCCCACCTTGCCTATCTGAACGCTTTCATCGGATACCCATGGGTAAACCCAGTGTTCTGGACTCTTGCCATCGAGTTCCAGTTCTACATTTGTATCGCCCTCTCACTGCCGCTCCTGTTCCATGAGAGGCAAGCGTGGAGGCTGAGTGCGCTTGCGCTGTGGAGCCTGGCCGGCTTCGTGTTTCCGCTGGAAACCCTGTTCGCGCACTACGGTTGTCTGTTCGCGCTCGGCATCTGTACGTCGTGGCGTGCGCTGGGGTTGATTGACGCGCCCCGCCACTTCGTCAGTGTGGCATTGCTGACAGCGCTGGCGGCCGCGAGCATTGGCGGTGCGCCGGCAGTGGTGGGCGGGATTGCGGCAATTGTGCTCGGCAACGTTCGGAGCCCACGGTTGCGCGTGTTCACCCTGCTGGGTTCACTGTCGTATTCGCTATATCTGCTACATGTCCCAGTCGGCGGCCGAGTATTGAACTTCGCCACGCGTTACGCGTCACGCTTTCACGAATCGCCCATCCTTTCACTGGCAGTCCTTTCCGCGGCTCTAGCCGTATCCCTTGTGGCCGCGGCGCTGCTTAACTGGGCCATCGAAATTCCGGCGCAGCGCCTGGCCTCCCGTCTGCGCTACGGCGCAACCCCAGGCATTGAGCGAGGCAATGCTGTTCTCGACAGCGTTGCTCCGATCGCCTGATACGGCCATACGTCCGCTGGAAACCTCGTGAAACCAGGGATCCGGCGGCGTGCTTCGCGCGGTATCATCCCTCGCCACACATGCCCGTCTGTCCGCAGTGCTCGCATCACCTCATCCGTCGGCATCGCGCGTGGTGGATGCGCGCGCTCTACGCCGACACGTTCCGCTGCAGGCACTGCGGCTTCGAGTCCCGGCGAGTCCGCCAGGGACTGGGGGCGCTGGTCACGTTCGTTTTCTCCCGCTACTCACGTTGCATCCAGTGCGGAACGCTCGACGTGCAGCGCCTCGCGAAGCCCGACCGCGTGGACTGGATGTCGCGCCACCCCCTCAGCCTGCTGATGTATGTGACAGGCGCGCCCCTCAACCGGTGCTCACCCTGCCGTCTGCAGTATCACGACTGGCGACCGATTGTCTCAAAGTCGGCTGGTGGCCGGTCGCAGCATTGAGCTTTTGCCCTTGATCCGTCACCGTCGATGGCCCTGGCTGACCGCAGCCGCTCTCACAGCTCTCACTTTCTTCATCCTCCGCAACGCCGGCCGCTGGCTCATCGTCGATGAACCCACTGGAACCGCGCAGGCGGTGGTGGTGCTGGGTGGCGACACGCCGTTCCGCGCCATGGAAGCTGCCGACGTCTACCGTGAGCGACTGGCTCCTGAGGTGTGGCTGACGAAAGGTGAGTTCACCGCGGCGGATGCGACGCTACGCGAAATCGGCGTGGAGCGGCAGCCGGAGTTCGAGGTGAGCCGGCAGGTGTTGCTGCGGTTGGGCGTGCCAGCGTCCGCCATCCGTGTGTTGCCGGACGAGACGCCGAGCACGATCGATGAAGTGCGGGTGGTTGCGCGAGAGCTTGCGGCGCAGCACGGTGCACGCGTCATCTTCGTTACCTCGAAGTACCACGGGCGCCGCGTGAAGAACGATCTGGGGCAAGGCGACGGGCTCGGCCGACTCAGCGCGTGTGCGCGTATCGCGTCGCGATCCGTCCGACCCGGTTCACTGGTGGCGTCACACCACGGATGCCACGAGCGTCTGGCGCGAGTGGTTCGGCATCCTCAACGCCCTCGCCGCGTTCCCCATGGCGCATTGACAGTCCCTCGACTCCGGTAGCTCTATTGCGGACGCCGAATCGCGTCCCCAACCCTGGGAGCAACCAATCTCGCTCCGGTTGCTGAGAGATGTGTTGGGTCATGGTAGAGCGGGCGCCCGCGTTCGTCCAACACCCGGACCGCGCCAGCCTCATCGCTGAACACACTCTCAACGTCGACGACCTCCACGTTCCCCTCTTCGAAGCTCTTGACGAACCGATTGATCTCAGCCCTGGACCCACGGCTGGCTGGGTTCTCGAAGAAGGGTGGCCGGTTTCCGTTACGGATGGCCGCACGTGAAGCGGACTCGGGCATCTGTGGTGGCTGGGTAATCAGAATCACCCGACGAGCGAGCTTGCGCAGGCTCTCGATGGCCACCCCGAGCCGCTCCGGTTCGCTCTCCAACTTGGTCCACAGGCATACGTATAGCAACACATCCGGACGTTCCCGCTGAATGACTGAGAATGAGTCGCGCCAGAGCGGTGGATGTTCTCCAGTCATACTCGGCAGCGCGTCCCCTGCCGCAACGCTGATTATGCGCAGCTTCAGGTCGAGGTCGGCGGCGACTTCTGTCGCCATGCGCCCGTACATCGAGCCGTTGCTGTCGCCCATGAGGATCATGGAGCCGTTCCTGCCGCCCGCATTGAAGAGAATCCCTCCACCCGCGACGGAACCTTGCTCGGCATTCACGTAGTAGGTCCGGCGGATGTACGTGCCAGCCGGAATCAAGACCAGTAGCGATGCGGCAAGGCTGGCGAAAGCCAGCCAGCGGCGGTTCGGAGCATTCAGGTATAGGCGGGCTGGTTGCTCTATCGCGACAAAGCAAAAGCCCGTGGCGGCAAAGCTGATCGCCACCTTCAGCAGCACGCGCGTCACGTCCGACGCCATGAAGAACCGGTAGTCGATGAGCGAAAAAACGGGCCAGTGCCACAAGTACCAGGAAGTACGAGAGACGGCCGAGGAGCACCAGCGGACTCCACGTCAAGACTCGGTAGACGACTCCAGGCGGGGTGTCCTCGTCGGCGAGGAGCATGGCGGTGCCGAGAGTGGGGAACAGAGCGAGGTAGCCGGGGAAACGGGCAGTGTCGCCGATGGCGACCACGGACAGCAGGATCAGTGACAACCCAACTGGCTGAAGCAATCGAGACCCTTCCAGCCTGCCCACACCCTTGAGCGCGATGACGGAGCCGAGCAGCAACTCCCACGCTCTGGTGGGCAGCAGGTAGAACGCCCACTCCGGGCGCCAGTAACTCACTCCGATGCACATGGCCAGACTGACGGCCAGCGCGGTCCACACCACCAGCATCGTGTGCTTGGCCGCACGAAGGTGGACGATGAGAAGCAGGCCCGGGAACAGCAGATAGAACTGCTCTTCGACCGACAGCGACCACGCGTGCAGGAACGGCTGCGCATCAGCCGAGAGGGTGAAATAGTTGCCCTGGACCAAAGCCTTTAGATTGGCGAACGAGCCCGCGGCCGCGGCCATGGTGGCGCCGGCAGACGCGAAGTCCTGATCCGAGTAGACGTACGACGCTGCTAAGAGGGTGGCGAAGGCCATGGCTACGAACGCAGCCAGAAGCCTGGCGATTCTGCGTTGGTAGAATCGTCCGAAGCTGAACCGCTGCCGACTCAGGTCCCGCTGAATCACCGAGGTGATCAAGTCAGCCGGAGATCACGAAGAACACATCGACCCCGACGAATCCTCCGGGCAGCCAGCGCCGATTCAGGTGATAGAGGAAAACGGCCCCGACAGCCACAGCCCTCAGCCCATCGATGGACGGACGGTACTCGACGGGCTCGGCGACGTGCGCGTGTTGCTCCGCCCTCATCGCACTGCCGCTGCTCATCCCCACAGCTTCCACCACGCCCTCTTAACCGCAGCCTTCGGCATCGCCACATCGAACGTATCGTTCATCACCACCGCCCCCGGGTTGTGGCTGAACGCCGCGTCCACCGCCTCCTCCCCGAACTTCCCACCCAGCGCCTCGTAGGCCGCGCGCAAATCCGGTGTCCGCCGCCGGCTTTCGTGCGCATCGCTCGCCACGATGTGCGCCAGCCCCCGCTCGAACAGCCGCCACGCACTCCGCTTCGCCTCCGGGCCGAACAGCCCCGTGACCGACGCGGCGGTGATCTGCACGTAACACCCCTCCTGCACCCACGCCGCCAGGTCGTCCTCGTGCGAGCGCAGGTGCTCGTTGCGTTCGGGATGGCTGATGATCGGCACCAGCCCCGCCTCGAGCAGCCGCCGGAAAATTTCGCCCGCCGCCCGGAACCGCGACATCTCCGGGAACTCCACCAGCAGGTAGTTGCCGTGATTGATGGTGTACTTCTCGGGGTGCTGCAACGCGTCCTCGATGTTGCTGGCGTGCAGGTGGAAGTCGCACCCGGGATGGATGCGCACGGACGTGCGCGGCTGCAACTCGGTGATGCGCTCGGCGATGACGCCAGGGTTGAACAGGTACTCGCTGTTCGCGTGCGGCGTGGCGACGATGTCGGTGGTGCCCGACTGCTCGGCAATCGCCAGCATCGCCAGGCTCTCCTCGATGGTCGCCGCCCCATCGTCCATCCCGTAGAGCACGTGGCTGTGGATGTCGACAAACCCGATTCCCGAAGTCACGGCCTCATGCTAATGCAACGCCTGCCTGCAGCACTACGACTGGCGAAGGCCAGTGCCAACGCTGGCGACCGGAATCATTGTTGCTTCGGCGACGATGGTAGGATCGGCGGGTGGCGACCAAGACGGACCTCGCCGATCTGCGGGCCGCGATGAAGGCGGACCTGGCTGCCGCCATCGCGCCGCTGGCGACGAAGGTCGAGGTGAGAGCGGACATCGAGCGGGCAGCCGAGGAGACGCGCCGGCATTTCGATGTCGTGGCAGAGGGACTGCGCGCGGACATTCGGATGATCGCTGAGGGCGTCGTGAGCCTGCATGCGCGCGTCGATGCCCACCACGCCCAGACCACAGGCGTGCTTGCCGAGCACCACCGCCGCCTGACGCGCCTCGAGACGTCGCGGCCGAAGCGGCGTTAGCCAGGTCAGGCTGCTGACCGCACCGTTGCCAGTTCGGACCTACGTGCTTACAATGTAGTCACAATGATTGCCAAGACCCGTATTGTCCGCATCGGCAATTCTCGGGGTATCCGCGTACCCAAGGGATTGCTCGAGCAAGCGCAGTTGCCGGACGAGGTTGAACTCCAGGCGGAGCATGGTCGGTTGGTCGTCCGAGCCGCACATGGGCCACGAGCTGGTTGGGCCGCGGCGGCCAAGGCCATGCACGCCCGAGGCGAGGATCAACTCCTCGACGCTTCGACTCGGACGCACTTTGACGAGAAGGACTGGCAGTGGCGGTAACGCGAGCGGCACTCGCACGCGGCGATGTCCACCTGGTCGGACTCGACCCGACCTTGGGGAGCGAGAATCAAGAAGACCCGTCCCTGCCTCATCGTCTCGCCGGACGAACTGAATCAACACTTACGGACGGTCATCGTTGCGCCCATGACGACCGGGGGCCAGGCCTATCCCTGGCGGGTGGCGTGTCGCTTCCAGAGCCGTTCGGGCTTCGTGGCGCTCGATCAGTTGCGCACGGTCGACAGCGCTCGTCTCGTGAAACGGCTCGGTCGCCTCTCCGCTGCCACGACCACAGAAGTCTTCGACGCGTTGCAGGAAATGTTCGCCGACTGAGATACGCAGGCGAACAACGATGGGCTAGCAACTCTCGTTCTCCAACCGCTGGCTCCTGCTGCTTGCGCTCGCCTCCCTGAACCTCGTCGCCCGCCTGGTGGTCTTCAACCGCCTCGACTTCCAGTTGATGCACGGCTGGACCTCGGACTGGCTGTGGCACCGCGAGAACCTCTACGTCGGCGAGTCCTACACCGACTACCCGCCCAACGCCATCGTCACGCTGTCCCCCATCGCGCTGTTGCCGCTGGCGTCCTCCGCCTGGCTCTGGGCCCTGGGCAACATCGCCCTCGCGATTGCTGCCCCCATGGTCGCGGCGAAGGCGGTGCGTGACGATGCGAGGGCGGCCGACATCGCGCTGCTCACCGTCACCTTCCTCTGCTGGAGTGCCACCCGGTCGCTGCTGCAGTACAGCCTGCTGACGCTCATTTGTCGGCCTGCTCGCCTGGCGCCTCGCCGACCGGCGTCCTTGGATGGCCGGCATGCTGCTCGGACTCGCGGTGATGAAGCCGCAGTCGGCGCTCCCCTTCTGCCTGTGGGTGCTCGTCACCGGCCGCTGGCGATTGATCCTGCCGTCGGTGCTGACGGTGGCGGCGCTGTGGCTGGCCTACTGCGCGCGCGTCGGCGCGGCGCCCCTCACCGTGGCGGCCGACTACGTGGCCATCATGCGCGACATGTACGCCGGCCCGTTCCAGCAGGTGGGGCACTCCGAGTTCGCGCGCCTCGCACCAGAGGGCAGCGCCGACCTGTGGCGCATGCTGACCGCGCTGTTCACCTTTGGGCTGATCACCACGACGGTGGTGCTGCAGTTGCTGCGTGCGAAGCGCCGCGGTGCCGGCCACCCGCGGTTCCCCGCGCTGCCGGGCATAGTGGCGGCCGCGGTGCTCATCACCTTCCGCCACCTGTCCTACGCGTTCGTGGCGCTGCTGCCGGCCGTGGCGTGGCTGCTGCTGGACGAGGAGCCGGTGTGGCAGCGACCCAGACGCCGGCTGTTCTGGTTCATGCAGGCCGGACTGATTCTGGATGTGCCGACGGCGGGACGGCTGCTCGAGAAACTGGGGGTGCCGCTGGGGATGGTGGGAACAATGCTCGGGCACGCCGACCGCATCTTCCTGGTGGTGTGCTTCCTTGCGCTCGTGGCGCTGCAAATCCTGCTCACACCGTACGACGAGGACGCACAGCGAGCCTTGAGCGTCGCCGCGAAGGCGGCCAAGAAATACAGGACCGCCCTGCGGGAACTGGCGAAGTAGCCCGTGCCCGCACGTCGCCGCGAACCCAAGTGGGTGAGTCGGCTTGTCGTGGACGCGATCCATTTCGAGCAACTGCGCGAGCACGGCGGCCTTCCAGGCGTGCGCGACGAGAATGTGCTCGAATCGGCGCTGGCCAGGCCGCGGCAGCGCTGGCGCGACGGACCAGGCGCTCACCTTGCGACCATTGCTGCCGCATATGCCTACGGTCTTACGCGCAGCCACCCCTACCGCGACGGCAACAAACGCATCGGCTTCCTGGTCATGGTGACATTCCTCGGCGTCAATGGTCTCGACTTCGAGGCTGCTGAATCCGAGGTCGTCGCCGAGATGCTGCAACTGGCCGAAGGAACCGTGTCAGAGGAGCAGCTCACGACCTGGGTGCGAGCCCACTCCACGTAGATTGTCCCGGAGATCGATACGGAGCGGGCACGTACAGCGCCAGCGCCAGCAGCACCACGAACAGCACGGCATTCCCCGGCATCTGCAGGCTGAACTCCACCAGCGACTGCAGACCGATGGCCACGAGCCCGGTGCTGGCACCGACGCGCAGCCACCTGGCCTCTGTCCCATCGTCGTTCGAGGCGAGCCGCGCACGGACAGCGCGCGTGACGCCGACGATGGCCACGACGACGAGCAGGAAGGTGACGAGTCCGCCTTCCACCAGCAGCTGCACGTAGTCGTTGTGCGCTTCGTTGTAGTGCAGGTCGCCGCTGGTCTGATAAACGATGGAGGCCGCGCCGAAGGTGTTGAGGCCGGTGCCGAGCAGCGGAAACGCCTGCACGATGGCCGCGCTCATGCGCCAGATGGAGAGGCGCATGGCCAGCGACTCGCTGTCGGCGGTGAAGCGGTCGAGCCGTGCGTCGCTCCCCGCCCACTGCAGCCCCGCCACCAGCGCCGCGAGCGCGGCGATCACCAGCACCACGGTCGTGCGGCCCGAGTGCTGACGCCCACGCACCACCGCCAGCCCACCCACCATCAGCGTGAGTGCAGCGATCGACGAGCGCGAGCCGGTCATCATCAGCGACAGCCCCATGACGAGCGCCACGACAAAATAGAACAGCATGCGGCCACCCTCGGGTTCCGAGAGCCACAGCAGCGTCTGCCGCACATCGCGTCGTCGTTCGCTGTTTTCGCGCACGCTGGCCATGGCCAGGCTCAGCGCCAGCGGAATGCCCATCAGCATCCAGCCGCCGAAGTGGTTCTTGTTGACGAACGGACCGAACGGCGTGGAGAGCAGAAACTCGGGCCTGCCAGAAACCGTAGATGCGCATGCCGCCGAACGCGTGATCGCCGAGCACGGCCTTCTGCGCGATGCCGAACACCGCGAGCAGAAACCCCACGAACACAATCCCCTTCGTGAGCCGCATCGCCGTGGTGCGCGTGAGGGTGCGGAGCAGGCCGACGAGCAACAGTGCGGCCGCGATGAAGAGCTGGATGAAGAGGATGGTTTTCGGTGGTGCGATGGAGACGGCGTGCCGGAGGGCCGACGTGACGTCGCCGAACGGGTCGACGATCACCGAGTAGCGCAGGTCGTAGCGCGCCAGGTAGGCGACGGTGCCGGGGCTGACGCGGGTGAGCCAGTCGAGCGGCAGCGGAATCAGCTGCAGCGCGGCAACAGCCGCAATGCCGGCGAGCGCAGCGAGCAGCAAGCGATTCGAGGCCCACACCGGCCGCGATCCGGTGAACAGGCCGAGCAGCCCGACGAGGGCGCTGCCGGCCGCCAGCGGGCCATACGCCCACGGATAGACGGCGCCGAATGCGAACACGCCCCACGCCACCAGCGCGACGGTGCAGACGACCACCGCGGCAGACGCCGCAGAGACGCGGCCGCGCGACGCGCTAACCGAGGGCCGAGACGACAACGCGGGAGGCAAGTTCCTTCACCAGGAGCCGGCGTGCGGGCGGATGCTTCAGCAGCGAGACGATGAGGTTGCGGTGCTGGTTGAAGCGGGCGGTGCGGCGGACGATCGGCATCACCCCGTTGGTCTGTGCCAGGTGGAACAGGCCGTCGATCTCGTCATCGCCCATCGCCTGGGCGTGCTCGCGAAGCGAGTACTGCGCCTTCAGCTCGTCGCCGAGGCGGCGCTGCCATTCCTTCTGGTAGCGCGAGAGGGTGCGGGCGTCGAGGGTGTTGGCGCGGAGCGCGGAGCCGAGGACGTCAGCCGCAATCGACGCGCTGACGAGGCTGTAGTAGATGCCGCCGCCGGTGGTGGCCTTCACCAGGCCGGCCGCATCGCCAACAGCGAGCACGCGGTCGGCGTAGGTGCGTTCGAGAGGCGCCAGCGGCAGCATCTTCTGCCGCGGTGCGATGTCGCCGTTCGTATCGAGCGGCATGGTGAGGCCCCAGCGTTCGCGGACCTGCGCGGTGAAACGCCGGAAGTGCACGGCGGCGTCGGATTCGCACATCAGGCCAACGCGCGCGAAGCGCTGGTCGCCGCGGTTCACCGGCACCACCCAGGCAAAACCCTGCGGCGCCACCTGGTTGCCGAAGTGCACCTCGACGTCGCCGTGGCGCTCGGCTTTCAGTTCGAGCTGCGCTGAACGGAGGTAGGCCGCCGGCATGCCGAGGCCCAGCTTGCGATGCAGCGAGTAGTTGGCGCCGCAGGCCAGCACGACGGCGCGTGCCTCGTAGCGAATCTCGCCGGCCATGACGACCACGCCCGAACTGTGGACGTCGATGCTGGACACACGGGCGCCGAGGGCGATTGTGGCGCCGGCGTTACGCGCCATCGCGAACAGGTTCTGGTCGAACACCGCCCGGTCCACCACCAGGGCTTCCGTGGTTGGCGTGGTGTAGGAGACCGACAGGCCCGACGGCGAGAAGAAGCGCGCGGTGGACAGCGGATTGAGGATGGAGGTGCGGGGAAGCCCGAACTCGCCGAACGCCTCGACCGCCAGCACACCCGTGCAGTGCACCGGCTGACCGGTGACCGCATGCTCTTCCAGGACGACCACGTCGAGTCCGGCGCGGCCGAGCAGCGTGGCGCTATACAGACCGCCGGGGCCGCCGCCTACAACGATGACGTCATGCATGAGACGCTAAGGGTATCGCACCGTCCCGTTCCCGTCACGGCACGGTTATGGCGGCCACTGCACGCAACTGCCTGGCGTGTATGTGCCCGTGAGTGGGCAGGGCAGGCAATCGGCGCCGTTGTGGGCGTGCCCCTGGGGCCGCGGTCGGGTGGGGTCAGGACACTTCCAGCATCCACCTCAGCCCGTCCGCGACCGATTCACACGGCAGGACAACACACCCAACGACCGAGCCTGAGGACTACCCACAACAGTCTGAACCTATCGCACCGTGAATGTCAGGGTGTAGGTCGGCCCCACTGTCCCGTCTGATGAGTACGGGGTTGCTTTCAGCGTGTGACTGCCACGGGAGGGCATCCAGTCGAGATAGTTTCCGTTGGTGTCGCCCGCGAGTGCGAAGGGCGCCACAGAGTCTGTGAAGGATTTTGCGCCGTCTAACACGAACACCACGCGGCTGGTCGTTCCCGCGACGTTAGCGCGCATGTTCAGACGACTGGGCAGCCGCGACAGCTTGAGGGCGGTTCCGTTCGGGATGGGATCGTATGCCGAGATGCTCCGATCCGTGGTGGAATCGATCAACGTCAGGTTGACAATCGCTGGCGGGGTGACTTGAGTCGGTGGAGGTGCTGGGGTCGGTGCTGGGGTCGGTGCTGGGGCCACAATGGAATACGGGACACGCCGCACGGCTTCCGCCGTGGCGGACGCCGAGCCATTGCTGCGCGCAGACACGCCGATTTCGTAGTTCGCGCTCGCCTCGGCCGGCTGCCAGGTGAACGCCGCCTGCGTTGTCCAGCCGCTCGTCTGAATCGCCACGCCGTCCTTGAACACATACCAGTTGAATTGGTAGGGCGCCACCCCGCCGCTCGCAACGGCGGTCCACACCACACTCGTCCCAAGCGGTTGCGGCGAGGGAACGCTGCTCGCGAGTACGAGCGATGAGATCGTTGGCGTCGGCGTCGGTGCAGCGCTCGCATCGGAAACGACGAAGGGCACACGCTGTGTCATCTCCGCTATCAGAGACGTCGATCCGGCACTTCTCACAGACACGCCGACGGCGTAGGCGCTGCTGATGTCCGCTGGCGTCCACGAGAACCTGGACGACGCGCTCCAGTCGACGGTCTGAATGGCGACGCCGTCCTTGAACACGTACCACTTGAATTGGTAAGGCGCGGTGCCACCCACGGCGGACGCCGTCCAGAGCATCGTGGCACCCAGCGGCTGCGGTGACACCAGATCGCTGGTCAGCGACAATGATTCGATCGTCGGCGCGGGCGTTGCCGCCGGCACTGCAGGCGCAACGGCAACTTCGTTCGAGGGAGCGCTGCGCACTCCCGTTGCGTCATACGACCGAACGACGAAATAGTAGACCACGCCGCCGGTGAGGTCGTTGACCGTCGCCTGCGCAGTGCTGCCGACGTTCAGTTCGTTGATGTACACGCCGCTCTGAGTCCCATATGTCAGGACGTATCCCACCACCGAGCTGTCACTCGGCGGGTTCCACGCCAGAGTCAGGCTCGCGGCACTGACAGCCATGGGCACAGACATAACGGACGCCCATAGCATCGCTACTCGGAAAATCACGCTCTTCATGCCCAGTCACTAGGGCAAGCCAGATACCGGACCAGATTTGGCGAAAACCTGAGTGATCTCAGTCAGGCCGCAGCGGATCTGGCCTGGACGTCATGACGATTCTGGGGGCTCGATCACAGGATTGGTAGGCGGCCGATTCGCAAGGCGAGCTGCTGTTGTCGGCTGACGTTGAATCCGATAGCAGAGGCGAAGGACGCGAATGCAACCGTCCACGCCCAGCCAATTGCCTCGACGGCGTGAAGTCGAGCACTCCAGAAGGTAGTCCCCATGATTGACGCGTTCACCGCTTGCCAGAGCGATCCCCGCACGACGACACCATCGACATGCACTCGGCGCCACGCTGTCGTTGCCTCTGCCCTGCTCGTCGCCACGCTGTCAGCGGCTTCGGTCGAGGCCGCCACCTATTACGTGTCCCAGAGCGGCAATGACGGCAACTCGTGCGCCGCCGCGCAAAGCCAGACCGAGACGAGCCAGAAGGCAACGATTGCGGCCGGTGTTGCGTGCCTGACCGCTGGCGATCGACTGTTGATCCATGGCGGAACCTACACCGGCATGAGCAACACGATCGATTCGCAGAGCTTCCGCGTCCCGAGCGGGACGTCGTGGACGATGCCGGTCACGATCGGAGGCGTACCTGGTGAAGCTGTCTCGATCCAGCCGCCGTCGAACGTATCAGGGATCAGGCTGACAAGCGGTTCGCCGTCATACGTGATCGTGCAGGATGTGACGGTCGACATGGCCAACTCCTCGCCGGGAGCCAATGCCGAGGGCATCTTTCTGTACACCGCGCACCACAACCGCTTCGAACGCGTCGAAGTCAAGAATGCCGCGAGCTTCGGTGTCCACTTTGGTGACGCCACGGCCTTCAACGAAATCCTGAACTCACGCATCCATCACAATGGCTACAGCGGCAGTGCGGACACGGTCGGCCACGGCTTGTACATCACGAGCAGTGACAATCTGTTCGAAGGCAATGACGTCTACGACAACGAGGGCTACGGGTTCCACATCTACAACAACTCCGGGTCGCACGACGATCCGTCCCGCAACGTGGTCCGCAATAACCGCATTCGCGGAAATGGTCTTCAGCATTCGACGGCGTACGGTGTGGTCATCGCGTGGGGCAGCGACAACGTGGTCGCCAACAACGTGATCTACGGCAATCTGGGTGGCATCCAGGTCTATACGGGCGCCTCGAATACCGGGATCTTCAACAACACGGTTTACGGGAACAGGGCTGAAGGCGTCGCGCTCCAGTACTACACGTCTTCCCAGACCGTGCGGAACAACATCGTGTACGCCAACGGCGCGGCCATCATGGATTATGGCGGCAGCGGTACCGTTGCTGCCGACCACAACCTCACGGCGAACCCGAACTTCGCGAATGCGGCGGCCGGCGACTTCAGGCCCGCCCCGGGTAGCGCAGCTATTGACACGGGCGTCGCTGTGACAGCCGTGACTCACGATTTCGCCTACACCCCGCGGCCGATGGGCAACGGATATGACGTCGGAGCTTTCGAGAGCGGCGGGGCCGCTGTGCCGGGATCGCCGACCAACCTGCGGGTTGTCGGGTATTAGACGCTGTCCAGGTGTGCGTAGCCGCAGACCGTCAGATATCGCGCTCGCTTCAGCGCACCTGCCCAGCCTCCGCCAGGGCTGCGGCGGTCCGCCGCAGGCGGAAGGTGCGCGGCTACGCCACACCGAATGTGACATCGCCAAGGTGAAGATGAAACGCCTGGTTTCAGCGGCGAGAGGCGGAGGTGGAGCTGGGAGGAGTGATGACTGATGCGCGGGGAGGCCGCACACTGCTCGGGATTCGATGGCGCCACCGCCCACCGCCGTGTGTCAGCGAGATAACAGTTGGAGACTCTGCACTACAAGAGTTAGAACAACGACAGTTGTTGCCGTGACGAGGACATCTACCCGTTGGCCGGCGGAGAGGGTTTGCGAAACCCAGGGCCGCCTGCTGTCGAGCCTGGACAGTAGATGCGCGCTTACGATAATCCCGGTGACCAATAGCGGCATCCATCCCTCCATGAGGTTGTTGAGGCTCGCTTCCAATATCGGCCGCTTGGCCCCCTCCCTTTAGCGCGGACCTGACCGGGGATACCTCCGCCGGTGCCGGGCCCGAATATAGCCACCACCTGTCGCTGGTTGATACAGAACGATCGTCGCGTCTCTTTACATGCGTAACTGAAAAAAGTCCCCGAAAAAGTCACGTTCAGAAGCAGGGCCGACATTGCTGTCGGCGAACGATCGCGACAGAAGTCGTCTCGCGGACGCGCCGATGTCAGCCGGCCTAATGGCCGGGCTTTTGCTCACAGCCACCGCAGTGTGCCAAATACAGCGCTGGTCTGTAGTTGAGAGAGCGAAGCTGTGCAACGTCGTAACAACGCGTATCGATCCGATCTCGCGGTGTTGAAAGACACGCCCAGCGGCGGCGCGCGAATGCCCATAAACAGCACCGTCGAGTCCACTGTCGGGGCCGTCCGGAACCGCGTGCGCGACTTCATGGTCGGCAGTTTCGAATCCCCGCGTGCTGAAGTGATCTTGAAATACCGTCGCGCGCTGCTGGTGGCTGTTCAGCTTGGCCTTGTTGTGGCGTCGAATTACTTGGCCTTTGCGCTGCGTTTCGATGGGGACGTTCCTGCGGTAGAGTTCGCCCGTTTCCTCGACCTCCTACCGTGGGTTGTCGCCGTGCGAGGGCTGGCGTTCGTCCCATTCCGCGTGTACGAGGGTCTGTGGAAGTACACGAGCATTTCGGACCTGCTCAACATCTTCGCGTCTGTGACGGTGGGCACGGTGGTCTGCGGAGTGCTGGTGGCGCTGCCGCCGTTCTTCGGCTACCCACGCTCGGTCCTCATCATCGACTCACTGCTGCTTCTCATCATGCTGCTCGGCCTGCGCGTATCGCGCCGGATTGCTGATCGCCTTGGCCGCGCGAAGGGCAGCCGCCGTGTTCTCATCTTCGGCGCGGGCGATGCGGGCGCGATGATCGTCCGCGACATGCAAGACCACGACTATGGCTACGAGCCCGTCGGCTTCATCGACGACAATGCCGCAAAGGCCGGCAAATACATTCATGGCGTGAGGGTTCTCGGGAATCGGACGGACCTGTCGCGTCTGATCGTGGCGCACCAGATCCACGAAGTGCTCATCGCCATCCCCACCATCGACCGCGCGACGGTGCGCAACCTGGTACGGCTGCTCGAGCCGTTCAAGGTGCCGATCACCACGTTGCCAGGCCTCGCCGACATCCTCGATGGCCGTGTGAACGTGAATCAGATCCGCGACCTGACGATCGAGGACCTGCTCACGCGCCCTCAGGTGGAGCTAAGCATCGAGCCGGTGCGCGAACTCGTCGAAAACCGGTGTGTGCTCGTGACAGGCGCCGGGGGGTCCATCGGCTCCGAACTGGCGCGCCAGATTGCAGCTCTCGCACCAGCGCGCCTCGTGCTCTACGAGCGCTACGAGAACGCACTGTACGACCTGAACCACGACCTGGTGGGTCGCTGCGGCCCGGATGTCGTGCGGGCGATCATCGGCGACGTGACCGATCGGCTGCGTGTGCGGCAGGTCATGGACCAATACCGGCCCGACCTCGTCTTCCATGCCGCCGCTCACAAGCACGTGCCGCTCATGGAACATAACCCGTGCGAAGCGGTGAAAAACAACGTGTTCGGGACCGCCGTCGTCGCCAACGCGGCGCTCGAGTACGGAGTAGAGCGGTTCATTCTCATTTCAACCGACAAGGCGGTGAACCCCTCGAGCGTCATGGGGGCCACCAAACGTATTGCCGAGCGAATTCTGCACGGAATGAACGGCCACGGCGCGACGCGCTTTGCCGCAGTTCGATTCGGCAACGTACTCGGCAGCAACGGCAGCGTCCTGCCTCGATTCATCGAGCAGATCAAGGCTGGTGGTCCCGTGACAGTGACCCACCCCGAGATACGGCGATATTTCATGTTGATCCCCGAGGCGGTCCATCTGGTGCTGCACGCGGCCACGCTCGGAGAACGCAACACGACGTACGTCCTTGACATGGGCGAGCAGATCAAACTGCTCGATCTGGCTCGCCATGTCATTCGTTTGGCGGGGTATGTTCCGGAGCAGGAAATTCCCATCACGTTCATCGGGCTGAGGCCCGGCGAGAAGCTGGCTGAAGAACTGGTCGGCAGCACGGAAAGCGCGGACCCGTCCTCCATTCCCAAGATTCTGCGTGTGCGAGGCGACTTTGCAGGCGATCCGCACATGTTCGAAGCGGCGCTCGCGCCGCTTCTCGAGGCCGCCAGTCGTGGTGACCAGATTCACGTGATACAGCAGCTGCAGCGCATCGTTCCCGGTTTTCAACCCACGGATCACGCCGACGTCGTCCACGCCGGCTGACGCCGCACAGGTGAGCGCGGAGGCTGTGCGGCGCTACTTGCGGCCGCAGGTCGACGGGCAGCCTGTTCCGGTCTGCCGCTGAACACGGTAAAGTTTCTCACCTGCGCACTCGGCTGCAGGGCGAGACCAGCGCGCCCGTTGATGAGTCAGCTGGAAGTTGTAGCGCAAGCACGGTCTGCATCGCAGTCGGTTTCAACGTATGTATACCGATTACTATAAACTTCGCGAGCGGCCTTTCGAGTTGACGTCGGACCCGACGCGCCTGTTCCTGACGGAAGGACACCGTGAGGCCCTGAGCAATCTCGAATACGGTATCTCGTCCGGAAAATCACTGACCGTGTTGATTGGTGAGCCGGGCACGGGCAAGACGACGCTGCTTCGCGCCGCGCTGGGTTCGAACCTCTGCAGGCATGTCAAGTGGGTCTATCTGAACAATCCTGCCTTAACGAAGCAGGAGTTCGTCACCATCCTCGCGTCCTCGTTCGAGCTGGGCGAGCAAGCAGGTCGGAGCAAGGCAGCCCTCCTGGAAGCCCTCGAGCGTCTCCTCCACGAGCGGCGCGAACAGGGTGCGCTCACAGCGCTCATCGTCGACGAAGCACAGGCGCTCAGTACAGAGCTGCTCGAAGAGATTCGGCTTCTCGGAAACATCGAGACCAGCACCGAGAAGCTGTTGCCGCTGGTCCTTGCCGGGCAACCCGAGCTGGGGTGGCGGCTCGACCATCCAAGCCTCCGGCAGATCAAGCAGCGAGTGGTACTGCGCTGCGAGCTGCTGTGCTTCACGCTCCAGGAAACGGCTGGGTACATTGCCAACCGGGTATGGGCTGCGGGCGGCGCTCCGGAGCGGCTGTTCACCAGGGAAGCCATTCGACAGATCCATCGACGGTCCAACGGGATCCCGCGGACCATCAACGTGATCTGCGACAACGCGCTGATGACCGCAATGGGGCTCGATCGGACCGGCGTCGACGTCGAGATCGTCGATGAAGTCTGCCGCGATTTCGCCCTCGACGGCGTCACCGGCGGTGCGGCTGTCGCGAGATCCACACCGCCAGACCCGGAGCCGCCCGCCCAGCAACAGGGCGGCAGCGTCAGAAGGACGCTCGGCTTCGGGCTGTTCCGATCCGTTCGCCCGTCAGCAGACAACCGGGACGACGACGCGGTGACGCAGCCCGCGTCCCGGCGCTGGGGGCAGCGTCCATAGTGAGGCGTCAGCACACGCCCTTGCGAGGCCACCACGGTGATCACGACCGAGGAAAATGAGCAGATGAGAACGCCGCGATGAGTCGGGTGTTCGACGCCATGCGTCGCGCGAACGCGGGGAATTCTGAGCCGTCCGGACCTGTTCATCGCGAGCTGCTCAACGCTTTCCCGTCTGAACGTGGCACGGACACGCCGTCAGAGGAAAGCGACGCACGCCCGAAGCCCGCTTGGGTTGCAGGGGTCCGAACACAGCCGACAACCTCTGCCGTCAACGATTGGGCGGTCGATCCTGGATCGCAGCGCGACCAGCAGAAGGTGCTCGGACCGCTCGTTCCGGTATCGGACGAGATCACCTTCCGAGAGTTGATCGAGGCAATCGCACGCGACGAACGGGACCGCGGATAGCCCACCGGCGAGAACGTGATGTCGAAACGTACAGAGTTCCTGCCGTTCGCCCTTCCCGACCTGGGGGAAGCCGAGCTGCGGGAAATCAGAGAAGTCCTGGAGAGCGGCTGGCTGACCACGGGACCGAAGGTTCAGCGGTTCGAGCGCGAGTTTGCCGAATATGTGGGCGCACGGTTTGCGATCGCGGTGAATTCGTGCACGGCGGCCATGCACCTTGCTCTCGAGGCCGTTGGCGTGCGCGCGGGCGACTTTGTCGTGACCACGCCCTATACCTTCGCCGCAACTGCCGAAGTGATCCGCTACTTCGACGCCGTGCCTGTGTTCGTGGATGTCGAGCCGGACACGTTCAACATCAGCCCGTCCGGACTGCAGGACACGCTCGAGGACCTGCAGCGATGGATTAGCACCGGAGCCGCACCGACGCTCCCGGCAGTACGTCGAGTGGTCACAAGCACCGGGTCTTCAGGCGGCGGTCATCGGGCGCAGGGGTCGGTGAAGGCGGTCATGCCCGTTCACATGGCCGGGCAGGCGTGCGACATGGATCGGGTCGTCGCCACGGCACAGGCACACGGGTTGCCGATCATCGAAGACGCGGCCCATGCGTGCGGTTCGTCATACCAGGGGAGGCGCATTGGAGCGCAGCTGTCGCCCGCCGTGCCGTCGATGGCGTGCTTTTCATTCTATGCGACCAAGACGCTGGCGACCGGCGAAGGTGGCATGGTGACAACCGACAACGAGCGCTGGGCGGAGCGGATTCGTACGATGAGCCTCCACGGGATCAGCAAGGACGCGTGGAAGCGCTACACCGCAGAGGGCAGCTGGTATTACGAGATCCTGGCGCCCGGGTACAAGTACAACATGCCCGATCTACTCGCAGCCGTCGGCCTCGCCCAACTGAGCAAGGTCGACACGATGCGGGTGCGGCGGGAAGCCATCGCGCAGCGCTACGACAAAGCATTCAGCGAATTCGATGCGGTCGAACTCCCGACCGTACGGACCGGGATCGGTCATGCGTGGCACCTGTACATGCTCCGCCTGACCGACGAGGGTCTGTCCCTGGGGCGCGATGAGTTCATCCGTTCGCTCAAGCAGCAGAACATCGGCGCCAGCGTTCACTTCATTCCGCTCCACCTGCACCCGTACTGCCGGACGACGTACGGTTACGAGTCCACCGATCTGCCGGTGGCCGCTCGCGAGTACGGCCGTGAAATTTCGTTGCCGATCTACAGCAAGATGACCGACGCGGACGTACAGAGCGTCATCGAGGCGGTCAGGAGCATTTTGCAACAGCATTCCAGGAAGGCGAGCCATGCGACTGCTGGACGTTAGCCTGTCCTTCATCGCGCTCGTTGTACTGGCGCCGGTGCTGCTGGTCGTGGCAGTGCTTGTCAAAATTACTTCACCGGGCCCGGTGCTCTACCGCGCGACTCGAGTGGGTCAGCACGGACGTCTCTTTACACTGTACAAGTTCCGCTCGATGGTGGTGAACGCGGACTCGGTCGGGCCGCGCGTCACTGGCACCGGCGATGCGCGCGTCACGCGCGTCGGCCGGCTGCTGCGGACCACCAAGCTCGACGAGCTGCCACAGCTCTTCAACACCCTGAGCGGTAACATGAGTCTCGTGGGTCCGCGTCCCGAAGACCCTGAATACGTCACCGGCTACACCGCTCGTGAGCGCGAGGTGCTGCGGGTGAAACCGGGGATCACCAGCCCCGCCACGGTGCTGCACCATGACGAAGAGGAGATGCTCACCGGTCCGGACTGGGAAGAGAGATACCGCCGCGACATCCTGCCGGCCAAGCTGCAGATCGAGCTCGAGTATCTCGAGCGGCGCACCTGCCGCGGCGATCTGAAGGTGCTGCTCCAGACCGCATCGGTAATCCTGTCGAGGCACGTGCGCTTCGGCTCGTTGGGACGAGGACAATGGCGAACCTAGCAACACGCGACGGGGCGCGGCCGCCCGCGGTCAACAGACCCGCGCAGGAGATCTGGATCGACCAATATCTGGACGAGAAGCAGAGTGAGTTTCTCCGCTACCTGCAGATCGTCACGAAGCGGAAGTGGCTTGTGCTGGCGGTTGCGGCGGCCGTGTTTGCTGCCGGCGCCGCGGTGACGCTCCGGAGTGCGCGCGTCTTCACGTCCAGCGTCAACATTCAGATCGATCCGGAGCAGCAGGTGCTCCCATACAAAGAGTCGGTCAATGCCGTGGTCCCTGACTCGACGTATCTGGGTACCCAGGCTCAGGTACTCAAGAGCGAAGCGCTCGCCGGGCGCGTTGTGACCAAGCTCGAGCTCGCCTCGGATCCCGAGAAGGTCAACAGCCTCGCACGCTGGATTGCCGGATCCATCGAGGTAGCGCCGGTCCAGGGCACACAGATTGTCAAGGTGACGTTCAGGGCGGAAGATCCGGAATTTGCCGCCAGAGCGGTCAATACCGTCGCTGACGAGTACGTGACGTACGGCCTGGAGAGCAAGCGCAGGGCAATTGAAAATGCCCGCGACTTCCTGCAGGGCGAGCTCACCAAGCTGCAACAGAACCTCCAGCGGTCGGAACAGAAGCTGGTCGACTACGGGCAGCAGCACAATATCCTCCAGACCCCGGAGAACAACAACATCACGCGAAAGCTCGCCGAGTTGAACGAGGAGATGACGAAGGTCGAAAGCCAGGTGCTCGCCAACCAGTATCAGGAGCTCCAAAGCACTCCGATTGAAAGCTTTCCCGAAACGCTCAAGACGACCGTGATGCGCGACCTGGACTCGCGCCGCTCCGACCTCGAACAGAAGCTTGCGACGGCAACACTGAAGTTCGAATCGAAGTGGCCGGAAGTCCTCACCCTGAACCAGCAGCTCGCGGACATCCGGTCGCAGCTCGCAGCCGAGAAGCGCAAGTCGCTGAACAGGCGCAGACCGAATATCAACTGGCGGCCGCACACAAGCAGCGGCTCGCGGCCGCCATCAAGGCCCAGACCCACCTCGCCGACCAGCTGTTCCAGGACTCGATTCAGTACGACATGCTGAAGCGCGAGGTGGATACCGACCGGCAGCTGCACGAAGGGCTGCTGCAGCGAATGAAGGAAACCGACATCTCCGCCGGTCTGAAGGCCGGCAACGTCCACGTCATCGATCGCGGGCACGTGCCGCGCCTGCCGACCTCTCCGAACGTCCCTCTGAATCTCGCGGTTGCGCTGATGCTCGGCACGGTCCTCGGTCTGACGGTTGCCACCTCGGTGGAGCTCCTCGATCGCACGATCAGAGACACCGGAGGACGTCGAACGCGAATTGCGCGTGCCTTTCCTCGGCGCTGTTCCCACCTTCGCGAAGGAGTGGAAGAAGAACAGCGGAGGGCATCTTGTGGCCCTGGATCAGGCGAGTTCGCAGCTTTTGCCGGACGGGCTGTCCTCGTCCATCTATTGGGAGAGCTACCGGACGTTGCGTACGTCCCTGCTGTTCTCGCCCGAGAACCGGCCGCACAGCATCCTCGTCACCTCGGCCGTGGCAGGCGAGGGAAAGAGCACGACCAGCGTCAACCTCGCGATTGCGCTTGCCCATACCGGGGCGCGCACACTCATCCTCGAACTGGACATGCGGAGACCGCAGCTGGCGACCAGGCTTGCGCTGCGGTCTGACCGCGGTATCAGCCGCTATCTGTCCGGTCAGAGCCAGTTCCACACGGAGATCCAGCCGAGCGGCATCTCCAACCTGTTCGTGGTGACGGCTGGTCCGATCCCGCCGAATCCGCCTGAGCTGATCGGCTCGGCCCGGATGGCGACGGCGCTGGAACTGCTGCAGCGCCATTTCGATTTCGTGATCATCGACGGCCCTCCGGTCACGCCCTTGACCGACGCACTGGTCATCGCACCACAGGTGAACGGCGTGGTGCTGGTCGTTGACGGACGCACGGCGAAGGACAGTGCTCAGAGAGGACGCAACCTGCTGCGAAGCGTCGACGCCAACGTCCTCGGCGTGGTGATCAACAACGTGAAGCTTGATCATCAGGGTTACTACTCCGAGCCGGTCAATGCGAGGCCGATCCACACGCAGGCGAATTCGTAAACTGACCGTTATTGCAGGACGGATATGAAGAGCAGATCACTCTTGGTCGCAATCAGCGTTCTGCTGTGGGCATTTCCAGCCCTGGCGCAGAACGCGAACACCCTCGTCGGCCCGCCGAGTGCCGCCGGATCGCTCTCGAAGGGCGACGCCGAGTATCGGCTCGGTCCCGGCGACCTGATTGAAGTGGGCGTCTTCGGGGTCGAGGAGTTCAGGCACACGATTCGTCTGAACGCATCGGGCGTCATCAAGCTGCCGCTTCTCGATTCGATAGAAGCCGGCGGGTTGACGCCTGCGGAACTCGAGCAGCGACTGACCACGCTTCTCGAGGCCGACGTGATCAAGGACCCCCATGTCTCGGTGTTCGTCAAGGAGTACAGGTCGCAGCCGGTGTATGTCCTCGGCTCGGTCAAGAACCCCGGGCAGTACCAGATCACCACACAGATGCACATCGTCGAGGCGATCTCGATGGCCGGTGGACTTCAGCAGAATGCTGTAGGCGAGGCAGTGATCCAGAGACCGCTGCACGAGGGGGGCGAGCAGTTGATCAAGGTGGATCTGGCGGAGCTTCTTGAAAAAGGCGATCTCTCCCGCAACGTCGTCGTGAAGGGGGGCGACGTCATTCACATCGCCGAGCGCCTGACCGAGACGGTGTACGTTGTCGGGGAGGTGAACCGAAGTGGTGCATTCGCGAAGCCGGCAAAGCAGGAACTCCGCGTCAGTCAGGTCATTGCGTGGGCGGGCGGCGCAACGAAGACGGCAAAGCTCAGCAAGGGGATTCTGATCCGCTACAACGAGCAGGGCGGGCGTGAGCAGCTGCCGGTGGACATTGGCCAGATTCTGAAGGGTAAGCGCGAGGACTTCTTCGTGAAGGCCAACGACGTGATCTTCGTGCCCGGAAGCCGGATCAAGGATATCGGGTTGACCATGCTGAACGGTATACCCGGAACGTTGACCACCATCCCCTACGCGCTCATTCCGTGAGCCGGTGCATGACGGTCCTCACCGTGTTCGGCACACGGCCGGAAGTCATCAAGATGGCGCCGGTGATCAAGGAGCTGGAACGCCCGTCGTCGGAGATCCGCTCTGTCACCTGTTCCGTCGGGCAGCACCGCCAGATGCTGGACCAGGCGCTGAGGCTATTCGGCATCACACCGGACATCGACCTGAACCTGATGGAAGCGAATCAACGGCTTCCACAGCTGACGGCGAAGCTGTTCGAATCGCTCGATCGGGTCATCGACGACGTGAAGCCGGATTGGATTCTGGCGCAGGGAGATACAACCACCGTATTCGTCGCAGCCATGGAGGCGTACTACCGCGGTGTCCAGTTCGGGCACGTCGAAGCCGGACTGCGCACAGGCGACAAGCACCGGCCGTTTCCCGAAGAGGTCAACCGGCGCATTGCGGACATTGTCGCCGATGTCTATTTCGCACCGACCGACCGCGCGCGCGACGCCCTGCTGGCCGAAGGCTGCAAGTCCGATGATGTGTTCGTGACCGGGAATACGGTGATCGACGCCTTGTATGACGTGGCGGGCCGGGACTATGACTGGGAATCGGGTCCGCTGGCGTCAATCCCTTCCGATCGGCAACTGGTGCTTATCACCGCGCACCGCCGCGAGAGTTTCGGTCCTCCGTTTCGCGACCTGTGTCTTGCGATCGCGGAACTGGCCCGCAGCGTCGAGGGCCAGCGGACCCACTTCATCTACCCGGTGCACCTCAACCCGAACGTGCGGGAGCCCGTCATGTCGCTGCTCGCCGGCGTGACGAACGTCAGCCTCATCGAACCGCTCGATTACCTCTCCCTCGTACAGTTGATGAAGCGCTGTGCACTCGTGCTGACCGACTCCGGAGGGATTCAGGAGGAGGCTCCGGCGCTGGGCGTCCCCGTACTCGTCATGCGAGAAACAACCGAGCGCCCTGAAGGTCTTGCCTCGGGGCTGGCGAAGCTTGTTGGGACCGACCGCGCGCGGATCGTGGCGGAATCGATTGATATCCTCCGAACTCCTGCCTCGCCGGGAGCCCGTGACGATTTTTCCAGTCCATACGGCGATGGACAGGCGGCTCGCCGCATTGTCAGTGTCCTCAAGAAACGCAATGCCGATCGACTCCGCGCCTGCGGAGTCGCCGTGCCGGCATAGCGTGCTTCCCTCAACCCCCAACTCATTTCCAGCAACGCGCGGCGCCGAAGGCGCGGTGCCAGCTGACTCGAATATTCCATGATCAAGACAGCACTACAGCGACGCAAGACACAGGTACGGCAGGCGGCGCTTGACGCAATGTGCAAGCAGCTCATGGCGGCGGCGCCCGGCGGCCGCGCACCGTTCGACTACCGCGAGCTCAAGATGCTGCGGGCCGCGCTGATCTCGCAAAACCTCTGCTGCATCGACGGGCAGATGGTGACCTCGTTCGAGCGCAGTTTTGCGTTCACGTACGGCGTGCCGTACGCGGTCGCCTCGACGTCGGGGACCGCCGCCATTCATGTCGCACTCGGCGCACTCGATCTGAATCCGGGAGATGAGGTGATCACGGCGCCCATCACCGACATGGGAACGATCATCCCGATCCTGAGCCAGGGGGCGATTCCCGTCTTCGCCGACATCGACCACACGTTCAACATGGATCCGGCCTCGGTCGAGCGGTGCATCACGCCGAGGACCAAAGCGATCATCGTCGTGCACCTGTTCGGCAACCCGTGCGACATGGATGCGATGTCGGCGCTTGCCCGCCAGCACCAGATTCCGCTCATCGAGGATTGCTCCCAGGCGCACTGGACCCAGTACAAGGGGCGGCTGGTCGGTGGCATCGGCGACATCGGCTGCTTCAGCTTTCAGCAGTCCAAGCACATGACGACAGGGGACGGAGGCATGACGCTTACCTCCAATCCGGCCTACTACGAGCGGATGAAGCTCTTCGCCGACAAGGGCTATGCGCGCAAGGGCTGGGGCGCCCGCGCCTATCTGTTTCACGCGCCCAACTACCGGATGACGGAGCTGGTTGGCGCGGTCGGCCTCGTGCAGCTCGAGAAAGTGCCAGGGGTCGTTGCAAAGCGGCGCGAGCTTGGCGAGCACCTCAGCCGGTTGCTGTCGAAGATCGACGGCGTCGAGCCCGCGCCCGTCACGCCCGGGGCTGAGCACTCCTACTGGCAGTACCCGATGCGCCTCAATGGCCTCTCGGCCGAAGCGGTTGCCGACGAGATGATCCGCCGCAAGTTCTGGGCCTCCGCAGGCTACACGGGGAAGCCGATTTACCTCTGCTCGGAGTCCCTCACCGCGAAGCGGACCTACGGAACTTCGGAGTGGCCGTTCAACTGCAATCCCGGCGTCACCTACGAATACAGGGAAGGTCTGTGCCCGGTCGCAGAAGAGACGCTGACGCACCTGGTCTGCATTCCGATTGACGAGAGCCGCGATCACGATTACATCGAGCGGCTCGCCACTGCCATTGGCGAGGCGACAGCCGTCGTGTCAGGGCGAACCCTGGCAAGCTCGCCGGCAACGATGCCCGGGCCGCAGACGATCGCCGCCGCGCCCAAAGTGTCGGCGGTGCGCCGGTCGGCTGCACAGAATCCGGCGACGTCGAAGGTGCGAGTAGGCATCATCGGATGTGGGCAGATGGGGCGCTGGCACATGGAGTCCTACGCCGCGAGTCCGCACGTCGACCTGGTCGGTTTCGTCGACACCGACCGGGACCGCGCGGAGCGGTTCGCCCGCGAAACCGGCGGAAGGGCATACGCCTCGCACCGCGAGATGCTCGACGGTGAACAGCTGGATGCCGTAAGCATTTGCACCGTTCCCTCCAGTCACCGCGATATCGCGCTCGATCTGCTGGGCGCGGGCGTTCACGTCCTTTGCGAAAAGCCCCTGGCGGTGTCGGTCGCAGAAGCCGAGGAGATGGCGTTGGCCGCCGAACGGAACAAGAGGTTGCTCTTCACTGCGTTCAAGTTCCGGTTCCACGATGAAGTGCGGCGCGCTAAACAGATGATTGACTCCGGCAGCCTTGGGCGGATTCTCAGTTTCCGTCTGATGTTCGGCGGCTACATCGACATGCAGAACCAGTGGTACGCCAACAAGGCGCTGTCGGGCGGCGGCATCATCATGGACAACGGGCCTCACGCGGCCGACCTCATACGATTTCTGTTTGGCGACATCGAGAGCGTCTCAGCGCAGGTCGCGAGCGCGCAGCACCTCGATGTGGAAGACACGGCGAAGCTGGATGTCGGCCTGGCCAATGAGATCGCCGGCACGGGCGATCTGAGCTGGTCGCTGCGGATTCCGGCCCGCTCCTATCTGGAAATCTACGGCGAGGACGGCGCCGCCAGCCTCGATTTCGAAGGAGTCGCCTGCCGCTTCAAGACCTGGAGCGAGTGGAAGCGGCAGGAGAATCAGCTCGATGTGAAGGGTGCGTTTGCGCGGCAGATCCACTACTTCGTGAGTGCTGTGCATGGGGAAAACCCGCTCGGACTGGGTAGCGCAGAGGGCGTCGCCGCGCAGCGGGTCATCGAAGCGGCATACGATTCGGTTCGCCAGGCGCGGCGGGTTGACGTCGCGGCCGTGCCAGCCATCGTCTGAATGCCGTGCAGCACGTTGAAGCCGCAGGAACGATGCGATGCGAGCCTGTGTAGTCACCTCTGACCTTGGGAAGCTGGCCTCACGCAAAGCCGCGTTGGTTCAGAAGCTTGGTCAATTGAGCGCCGACACGCCCTTTACCGACGTCGTGTTCGCCGCCTACCGTTGTTCGCATCCGGGAGATCCGGCGATCAGGACGTGCCAGCCGTACGTCCCGTCTGCGGCGCTCAGGGTCGCGCGGTTCGCTAACGCCATTCTCCGACTGGTCGACGCGGGTATCGCTCCTCCCATCGCGGCCAAAGGGGCCCTCCGGTTGTGCGGACCGTCGTTCGTCGAACTCGTGCTCGCAAGCGAACCTGATGTCGTGCTGCTCGACGTGAACTGGGGCCGCTACCTGAAGGCGGACCTGGAGCTGGAGGGAATGCGCAGCGGGTCGCCCGGCGGCGAACCCCGGACCAACGCTGCCCATCGGTCCCGCAAGGCTCTTTACGCGCCTGCGGTACATGGTCAGTCAGCCAAGGTCAGCATCGTTCTCCCTACCCACAACGGCATCAGCTATTTGCGACAGGCGATCAGCAGTTGTCTCGGCCAGTCCCACCATGACCTCGAACTGATCGTGGTCGACGATGGGTCGAGCGTCGATATCGGCGCGGTCGTCAGCGCATTCGACGATTCCCGCGTCCGCTACATCCGACACGAACGCAACCGCGGGCTGCCGGCCGCTCTGAATACGGGTTTCAGCAAGGCCACTGGCGAGTACCTCACCTGGACCTCGGACGACAACTACTACGCACCCGATGCCATCGAGCGAATGCTGCGCATATTGCAGCGCTACAAGCGGATCGGGTTCGTGTACTCGTCGATGTTCATCGTCGACGAATCGCAGCCGTCAGCCGTTCCACAAACCGTCCGGTCGGCGCAACCGCCGGAAGACCTGGCTCGCGAAAATTGCGTCGGCGCCTGCTTCCTGGTACACCAGGCAGGTGTACGAGCAGGTCGGAGATTACGATCCCGGCGCCGTGCTCGTTGAGGATTACGACTATTGGGTTCGTGTGTCCAAGCGCTTCCGGATGCAGCGCCTCATCGAGCCGCTGTATTACTACCGCTATCACCCGCAGTCACTGACGTCGAAACATAGCGCCGAGGACGTGGCGCGCCGGTTCGATGTTGTACGACAGCAGAACGGCCTGTCGACAGCACCGTGAGGCCAGGCGTGCTCGAGGGGCCCAATACAGGGCGAGTGCATCAACGGCCGGAGGCTGGCGCAGGAATTCTCGCAATGAAGTCGGTACTCATGGTGGCCTACTGGTTTCCGCCGGAGGGCAACGCCGCCGTGTACCGGCCGCTGCGGTTCTTGCGGAACCTGGCAGGCAACGGCTGGCGAGCCCGCGTCGTGTCGGGACAGGCGCAGTTCGAACGTTTCGATCCGGATCTCCTGCGGCAGTTGCCCGATTCCACAGAGGTCGTGAGGGTGGCGGGCGAGGACTGGTGGCAGGCCCTTCAGCGCAGCCGCGGGGAACGGCTGAACGGGCGAGTGGCGGCGCTTCCCCCGAGGATTGCGACGCCTGCACCAGCCCATACCGGTTCGCACTGGCGCTCGAGAGCGCGCGCAGCGGTCCGCCGTGCGGAGAGCTGGTGGTACCAGCCCGACATGCAGCAGCCGTGGATCGCTCCAGCAGTCCGGGCGTCGCTGGCGCTGTGCGAGCAGGAGCGTCCGGACGTGCTGTGGGTGACGGGACCCCCATGGTCAGCATTTCTCGCTGTGCAGGAGGTGTCTCGTCGCACCGGGGTGCCTTACGTGCTCGACTTCCGGACGTCGTGGACGGTCGTACCGAGCCCGTTCGAAGCCCGACGCCCGCAATGGGCGCAGCGGCGAGATCGCCGCCTGCTGCGACAATTGCTTGCCGGCGCCCAGTCAGTGGTCTTCTTCTACAAGGCAGAAGCCGAGTGCTTCTGGCGGATGTATCGCGACGTGCTGGCGCCTTCGCGGATTCATGTCATCCCGAATGGATTTGACGGAGAGGTCGAGCCCTATGCAGCCGCAGCAGGCCCGAGGTTCACCATCCTCTACACGGGTACCCTGTCCGATTACGGATTCGAGGGGTTCCTGACAGCGATGGACACCCTGCTTCGAAGCGATCCCGCGCTCCGCGGTTCGCTCTCCGTGCAGTTTGTGGGCGAGGAAGACCAAACGTTTGTGG
Organism: uncultured Acidobacteriota bacterium; assembly: GCA_963722395.1. Classification (GTDB taxonomy): domain Bacteria; phylum Acidobacteriota; class Vicinamibacteria; order Vicinamibacterales; family CAVVIG01; genus CAVVIG01. The sequence continues at coordinate 1,091,445 of CAVRLS010000005.1, forward strand.
AACGTGTGCGCGAACTGGAGCTTGATGACGTGATCTCGGTTCGCCCTCCCGTTCCCCACGCGGAGGTGCAGCAGCTGCAGCGCTGCGCGCACGCGCTGCTGATGCTCGAGCGAAAGCCTGCGCACAAGGGGTACGAGCTGCTTGCCGGGGCCAAACTCTTCGGCTACCTCAAGGCCGGCAAGCCGATTCTCGGCATCGTTCCTCACGGCGAAGCCGAACGAGTACTTCGCGAGGTCGGTGTCAGGACGATCGCGGAGGCGTCGTCGGTGCAGGACATCGTCGGGTCGATCGAGACGCTGCTGGCGAACTGGCGGTCGGGCTCACTTGGCGCGCTCATTCCGGATCCTGACATGTGCGAGCGATACTCCGGCCGAAGCCAGACGCGTGGTCTGGCACGCGCGCTCGAGGGGCTTCCTGCTGTCGATCCGTTCGTCCCTGGTTCCCTCGACGTTGCGCCAAGCCTGAAGGCGGAGTTTGCGGCAGCAGGGTGGGCGTGATGCAATTCTGCATTCGCGATGACGACACGAGTTTCTTTACGGCACCAGAGCAGTTGGAGCAGGCCTACGGCGCCATCACGAAGTGGGGACCCGTGTCGCTCGCGATCGTGCCGTTCCATCGTGCAGGCACCAGCAAGGGAGTTCCCGAACGGTTGCGGGGGCGATGGACGGTTCACCCCCTTCACGAGAACCGCGACCTCGTCGCCTACCTGCGCCAGGCGATCGCGGCCGGGAGATTCGAGGCGATGCTGCATGGCTACTACCACGACGAGCGTGACGGTCATTTCGAGTTCCACCGCGGCGACGATCTCACAAGACGGGTGCTCGATGGGCGCAAGTACCTCGAGGAACTGCTCGCAACGTCTGTACGCGTCTTCGTGCCGCCCAGGAACGCGATCGGTGCACAGGGGCTGCGCGCCATTGCTGCCGGCAACCTCCATCTCGGTGGCGTAGCCGGTGTGCGCGCCGGCTGGCCTCGGTTGTCGCCGCGGACGTGGCGCATGTGGTCGAAGCTTCGGACGTGGCGGCGGCAGGGCGGCTCAGGCGTCCCGTGGGTGCTCGACCTCGGCAACCATCGGGAGATGGCCGGCACTGCAGTGACGCCCGTCTCGCGCACCAGCGTGCACGAAGCGAATTTCGGTGCCGCGGTCGCAGTCGACGGCGTCTTCTGCGCCGCCACACACTATTGGGAACTGGGGCACAGGAGCGAGCATCGCGGCGAGCCACGCGTGGGCGAGCAGTTGCAGGAGCTGGTCGAGCGGGCGCGGAGCACACGCGGCGTGGAATGGCGTTCGATGGGCGACGTACTGACTCGCCCCGGTTCAGCGCTGATCTGACATGTGCGGCCTGGTGGGATTCTTCAACGCTTCGTCACCAGACGCGTGGCCTGTCGCCCGGCGCGCCCTCGAGTCGCTGCACCATCGGGGGCCGGATGCGGGTGGCGAATGGCAGGCGGATGGCGTCTTCCTGGGCCACAGGCGCCTGTCGATTATCGACCTGCAGACCGGCCAGCAGCCGATGCTCAGCAGCGATGAGCGGTTCGTGATCGTCTTCAACGGCGAGATCTACAATTTCCAGGAACTCCGCAATCAACTCGAATCAGCAGGCGCCCGCTTCCGGACCAGGTCCGACACCGAAGTCATTCTCGAGGGTTACCGGCGCTGGGGGGCCGCAGTTGTCGAGAGACTGAACGGCATGTTCGCGTTCGCCCTCTGGGATCGCAGCGAGCGGTCCGCGTTTGTCGCACGCGATCGGCTCGGTATCAAACCGCTGTGCTGGGCGCTTCAGAACGGCTCGCTGATTGTGTCGTCAACGCTGGAGCCATTCGACGTGGTCAAGGGCTTCGAGGATCTCGATCCGCTGGCGATCCGAGATCTGATGACCTTCGACTACATTCCGGCTCCGCGCACGATTCGGCGCGGTGTGTTCAAGCTGGAGCCAGGCTGCCGATTCCGCTGGAGCGCCGGCGACGGCGAACCCCGGATCGAACGCTACTGGAATCCACCCGTCCTTGACGAGGCGCTCGAACCCCCCGACGAGCGGGAACTGGAAGACCTGCTCGAACGCGCGGTCCGTCGCCAGATGATCAGCGATGTGCCGATCGGTGTGTTTCTGTCCGGCGGCATCGACTCGTCCCTGCTGGTCGCGCTCATGTCGCGGCACACCGCACAACCGGTGAAGACCTACTGCGTGGCCTTCTCCGAGTCGGACATGGATGAATCGACCGTGGCGGCGAAGGTGGCGCGGCAGTTCGGCACCGACCACTCAGTGCTCCGGGCAGACGAGATCGGGCCCGATGCGTTGCAGCGTCTCGTCGGATCACTGGACGAGCCGTTCTGCGACGCTGCGCTTGTGCCCTTGCACGCCCTGTCGCAAATGACCAGCGAGCACGTCAAGGTAGCCCTGTCGGGTGACGGCGGCGATGAGGTGTTCGGGGGTTATGAAAAATACCGCCAGTGGAATGACGCCCGCGGCAACGTCCGGTTGTCGGCATTCGTGCGCGGCACCTTGAAAGCAATTCCCTGGCGGCCGCGCGGGGCAGGGCGCCTCTATGGGCGAACGATGTCAGCTGAGGAGGCGCTCCGATACGCCTATTCACGGTATGGCGACTTCCCGGTGTTCCGGAAAGATCTCTCGCAGCTATTCGCCAGCGACTTCTGCCGGACGGCCGAAGTGGATGAATTCTTCGAACCCTGGGACCGGGTTGCGCGGGCCTACGGAAGCAGAATCGACGCCGACATGCTGATGCGCACTGATCTGCGCACGTATCTCAGCGAGGATTGCCTCGTGAAGACCGATCGCGCGAGCATGCGGGCCTCTCTCGAAGTGCGAGTGCCGTTTCTCGACGAGCTGCTGGTCGATCGGATCGTGCCGCTGCACGCCAGCCGCAAGATCGTGAACGGGCAGCTGAAGGCCCTGCTTCTGCCGCTGGCGAAGCGGCTGCTGCCCGAGGAGGTCTGGAATCGGCCGAAGCACGGGTTCAATGTGCCCGTGGAAGTGAAGCTCGCGGGCGTGTGGCAGCCCGTCGTCGAGGAAGCGTTGTCATGGGGAGAGCAGCACCTGCCGGTGTTTGACTACCGCTACCTGCGGCGTCTGCAGCGTATCAACCTCAGTGAGCAGGCGGTGGGCCTCGAACTCTGGAATCCGGTGATGCTGATCACGTGGGTGCTTGCCCGGCAGTCCATGCGGAGTGCGGTATGAAGATCGCGTTCCTCAACGACATGATTTACGACTATGCGTTCCAGGGCGAGCGAGACACGTGGCCGACAGGGGGCGCCGAGCGGCAGCAGTGGATGGTGGCCCGCGCCCTTGCGCAGTGCGGCTGGGACGTGACAGTTGGCGTACGTCGTCCCGAGTTGGGCGCAGGAGGCACGATGCACCCCGACGGGGTGCAGTTCGTGGACATCGGCCGCGGCCACATCCTGGCCGCATGGTATCAATTTTTCAGAAGCGAGCGGCCAGACTGGTGGTTCTGGCAGTGCGCGAGCCACCTGTTCGGCTTTGGTGTCGCTCTGGCGAAGGTTTTCGGGGTGAAGACCATTTTTGCCGCGGGCGTCGACCGGGATGTCTTCGTGCGGCGGGCCCTGTATCACAAGCCGCGCTGGTGGCCGGCATACGCATTCGGACTCTGGCGGACCGACCGGATCGTTCTTCAGCACCGGGGGCAGCAGGAGGACCTGCGCCGCGGATGGCAGAAGAAGTCATCGGTGGTGCCGAACATCATCTGCAGCACCCACCCGGCTCTGCCCCGCTCGCAGCGGACGAACGCGGTCGCGTGGGTGGCAGCTCTCCGGGTCGCCAAGCGACCGGATCGACTGGTCGAGATCGCGCGCCTTCTGCCCGACGTCCGGTTCGTGGTCTGCGGTAGCAAGTCCACCTACATGACGCCCCGCGGTTACAGCGACGCTGCCATTGAAGCGTTCACCAGCACGCCGAACATCGAATATCGCGGCCAGATTTCGCCGCAGGACGCCCTCAGGCTCGCGCGCGAGTCGGCGCTCCTCCTTTCTACGTCCGTTGAAGAAGGGTTTCCTCAGACGTTTCTCGAGGCGTGGTCCGCTGGCACTCCGGTGGTCACCTTGGGCATCGACCCTGACGGTGTCATTAGTGGAGAGCCGCTCGGTGCGGTCTGCAGGAACGTCTCCGAGGCAGCCGGCGCCATTGCGCGACTGCTCCAGGACGAGGCGCACTGGACGAGCGTCTCGGACAGGGCGCGCCAGCACGTTGCGCGGGCGCACAGCCCTGCCGCCGCGATCGCCGCGCTGGAGCGCTCGATGGGGGCGACCGGTGCTGGAGTACAGCCGGCGTCGACCCATCTGCCGGTGTAGGCGGCGATGAAGCTCCTGGTCCTGCACGCACAACTCGGCACGCTGCGTGGCGGCGGCGAGAATTTCTCGCGCAACCTGTTCACGTCGTTCACGGCACTCGGCCATCAGGTCAGCGCTGCGTTTGCTGCCGACCCGCGCGGCAGATACCCGTTCGCGCTCCCCCCGGGCGTGGAAACTCTTCCCGTCCCAGGCATATGGCCGGAACACGCCGGCCAGGCAACCCTGTCATGGGTCGCCCGCCAGCTGCATCCACGGATGCGGAACAAATGGGACTACGCTCAGGCGGCGGTCGCCTGGCGAACGTACCGCTGGAACAGCCTGCTGTTTCAACGGCGTGTCATGAAGCGCATCGAGCACAAGCTCCGGGACGTCGACGCGGTGTACGTGCACAGCAATCCGTACCTGGCGAGTGAACTGGCGCGGCGCGCACCAACTGTGTTGCGACTGCCGGGGCCCCTTACCGCCGAAATGGCTCCAGTCCTCCGTCAGATTCACGCGGTGTGTGCCAACGGCGACGCGCTGGAGCGGATGCGGACGTTCCTGGGAGAGCGCGCCCTCGAGCTGCCGGTCGGCCTCGACGTTGAACGCTTTTCGCCCGGCGCGAGCGAATTACGTGCAACGCTCGGCTGGAACGGCAGCGGGAAGGTGGTGGGGTATGTTGGTCGGCTTTCTCATATCAAGGGCGTCGACGTGCTCGCAGATGGATTTCGCCGGCTATCTCTGGATATGCCCGGGACAAAGCTGTTGATTGCGGGCACCGGCGAAGAAGAGCGGAACGTGAGGGCAGTGCTCGCCTCGCAGATCGCGAGCGGCGCAGTCCATATGGCCGGCGACGTGCCGCACGACAGGCTGACGTCCCACCTACGCGCCATGGATGTGCTGGTGATGCCAAGCCGGTACGAGAACTACTCCAACGCCGTACTCGAAGGTCTCTCGTGCGGTGTGCCGTTCGTGGGCTCCAACGTCGGAGGGAATATCGCGCTACACAAAACGGGAGCTGGCTGGCTGTTCACGGCCGGATCGGCCGCGTCGCTCGCCTCCACGTTGAGCTCGGCTCTCGGCAACGATGCCGACCGTGCGGCACGGGGGGCGCGCGGTCGCGCGCACGTAAGCGGACGCTATAGCTGGCTGTCAACGGCTCGGCGGCTGGAGGAGATTATCAACGCACTTTCTGGTGGGCGCGGTGCGCGCTCTGGTGCACGAGAGGATAGGCCCGTGGACCTGCCGCGGTGGAACGGAGACGTCGACTGATGGCTTTCATGACTGGCAAGGTGGTGCCGAGAAACGATCCGGACTACGGAGCCACGGCCCTGGGGCTCGCACCCGGTATCCCTCTCGCGCCGCTGTGGGCGGAATGGTGGTATTTCGCGCAGGTGTTCTATGCCGTTCTGGGGAATGTCCTGAACCTGTCATTTGGCTCCATTGGCGTGGCGCTGCTCGCCGTGCTCGCTGGAACCAACGTGCTGCGGCTCGGACGCCGGATGGGTGTCGCGCTGATTCCGCTTGCCCTCCCGCTGGCCTTCGTTGCCACGTATATGAGCGTTCAGTTGCTCTTCTTCCATGAGTCACCGTTGAACGAAGGGCTGCGTCCACTGGTATCGTGGGTCCTCGGCATGACCGCCGTGCAGTGCCTTGCGTTGAGGCGCGGGTTCCTGCATAGGGCGGCGTTTGGGATTTCGCTGGTGGGTGCCTGCACGCTGCCGTTCATGACGTTATATCGTGGCGGCGACAGAATCGGGCTCGAGAAAGGGATCGGCATCGCGAACCCCAACGACCTGTCGGCATGGTTCGGGTTCTGTGCCGTGTACTTCGCGGTGATCGCGTTCGAGACCAGACGCATGACCATTCGTGTCGCTGCGGGAGCGGCGCTCTTCGGGTGCGTGCTGGTGATGATGCTGACCGTCAGCCGGGGCCCGCTCTTCGCGCTTGCGGTCGCGCTTCTGATCGCCCTGCGCCGGGTGCTCAGGCGTGGCTTCTTCGCTCTCCTTCCGCTGGTGATCATCGCCTGGACCGTTTACGCACTCGGTTTCTTCGATCAGTCGGCGAACCTGCTGGCGGCGAGGGGCATGGAGGACAGCGGTCGGTTCCTCGTATGGCCGCTTGCGCTCGCGCGCTTCGTCAATTCTCCACTCATCGGTGTCGGTGTGTCGAAGGTAGCCACATTCGTGGCTGAAAAGGGCATCGACGTCACACCACACAATCAGTTCATTTACATCGCGCTCGCGTCCGGGATCGTCCCGCTCGGCATCTTCATCATGTATTGGGTGAAACTGGCCCGGGCAGCGCTCCTGATGGAACGGCACGGTGTCGAGGACGCAGCCTTGGCAGTACCGCTCCTTCTCTATGTGTTCATGATCGGACTGCAGTTGAACGAGCCGTACGTCGCCTCCTGGGCGGTCATCGTCTTCGGCGCGGTCTCTGCGAATGGGTTCGTGCTGCAAGCCAGGGAAGCGGTGGCGGGGCGCTTGGGCGTGCCGGGGCCCTGCGCCGGCCGGGGAACGGCGCTCGTCTGGGCCAGGCATGTGCGCTAACGGCCCGCGCGCAGCCGTCTGGCCTTCTGCGGGGATCGGTCAACCGAGTGCAGACTGAAGCGGACCGCATTCGCGCCGAGTATGCCAGCCGCGACACACGGCTCCCCGCAGACAAGCATGCTCTCAGCCGGCCCGAGAATCTGTTTGCAGTACAAGAGAAAGGGCGGGCCCTATTGACCTGGCTGTCGAGGGAACGGCTGTTGCCGCTCGACGGCAAGCGGATCCTCGACGTGGGCTGTGGGGACGGCCATCACTTGCTCGAGTTTGTCACCTGGGGCGCAAGCCGCGGGAGTCTTGCCGCGATCGATCTCATTGACTCTCGCGTCGAACGCGCGCGCGCCCGCATCGGGTGCCGATCCGCGGAAGGCGAGACGCCCGACATCCGTGCCGGTGACGCCTCCCGCTTGCCCTGGGCGTCCGACACCTTCGACATCGTTCACCAGGGCACGATGTTCACCTCGATTCTCGACCCAGAAATGAAGGGTGCGATCGCCCGCGAGATCGTGAGGGTGCTCAAGCCGGGGGGCGTGCTGTTCTGGTACGACTTCATGGTCGACAACCCTAGGAACCCGAACGTCCGGGGCATTCGCGCACACGAAATTCGCAAGCTCTTCACGGGCTGCCAGGTCAGCCTGAAGCGAATCACTCTGGCGCCGCCAATCGCACGGAAGGTGGTGCCCGTATCGTGGGTCGGATCGCTGCTGCTCGAGAAACTGGTTCTGCTGAACACCCATTACCTTGGGCTGATCCGCAAACCCGATCGGGTCGGACAGGCGGCGACAACAGCACGGGCGACCATGCCCTGGTCGGGCCCTGCGCGCGAATGAGAGTTCTGGCCGTCACCAACATCTATCCAACACCCTCGGCTCCGGCCTCAGGGACGTTCGTGGAGCAGCAGGTGGCCGGACTCCGCAGCCTCGGGCTCGATGTCACTGTCACGTTCATCGATCGGGAACGACACGGCATGCACGCCTATCTGCGCGTGCCGTCGGTCGTTCGACGTGCAATGGCGGACACACAGCCCGATATCGTGCACGTGATGTACGGCGGCGTCATGGCCGATCTCGCGACACGGGCCGTTCGAGATACGCCCACCATCGTGACCTTCCATGGATCAGATCTGCTGGGTGAACAACTGGCAAACCCCGTCCGCCGTGCTATCGCCGGTTACGGGGTGATCGCATCCCGCCGCGCCGCACGGCGCGCCTCCGGTGTCGTCGTCGTGGCCGACGAGCTCAGGCGCGAACTGGAAGGTGTGGCGGACCCCTCGACGGTTCGAGTCATTCCGTGCGGAGTCGATTTCAACAGGTTCAGGCCGCTCGATCGCTCCGACTGCCGCACGCAGCTCGGCTGGGACAGTGACTGCTTTCACGTCCTGTTCAACGACGGCTCGGGAGACCCGGTGAAGCGGCCCTCGCTCGCCACTGCCGCAGTCGATCGGCTGAAGAATCTGGGTGTCCGGGCAGACCTGCACGTCATGCGCGGCCTTCGCAACGAAGATGTGCCGATCTGGCTTGGCGCGAGCGACGCATTGCTGCTCACATCCCTCCACGAGGGGTCGCCGACGGTGGTCAAAGAAGCGCTCGCCTGCAACATCCCCGTGGTCTCTGTGGACGTGGGCGATGTTCGCCGGCGCCTCGCGGGCATCGAGGGCTGCCACATCGCAGAGGCAAACCCGGACGACCTCGCAGTGAAGCTGCGGAGTGTCCGCGAAGCAGGCCACAGCGTTGAGGCGAGAGACAAAGTGCTCGATCTGTCGCTCGAATACACGGCGGCGAGCGTGGCAGCGTTCTACCGGGAAGTCCTCGACGGTTGCCAACGGCGCTCTCGTCCCGAGCGAGGCTGACAGTGACGATCATGAGACTGAAAAAAGACGCGCCCCTCTCCGGCCGCCACGGCGCCGTCAGCGGGGCCTGCGTGGAACGGGCGAGCTGACATGTGTGGAATCGCGGGTCTCGTTGCCGCCGAACCGCTAGGTGCCGCCGGTGGCGTCATCCATCGAATGATCGACGTCCAGAAGCACCGCGGACCAGATGGGCAGGGATTCTCCAAATTCGAGCACGCGGTTCTCGGGCACTGCAGGCTGGCCATAGTCGATCTGACAGACACGGGCCACCAGCCGATGCCCGATAGGGAGCGTCGCTACTGGATTACCTTCAATGGAGAAATCTACAACCATATCGAGCTTGCAGAGGAGCTCCGTCAGCTCGGACACACATTCCGGGGACGCTGCGATACGGAAGTGCTGCTGACCGCGTTCCGCGAATGGGGCACTGCCTGTCTCGACCGGCTGCGTGGCATGTTCGCGTTTGCGATCTGGGACAGTCACCAGCAGACGCTGTTCGCAGCGCGCGACCGGCTCGGTATCAAGCCTTTCCATTACTGCGTGCGCGACGGGGGAAAGACATTGGCGTTCGCGTCCGAGCTGAAGGCTCTGCTGGAATTCGTGCCCCAGCGGCGGGTCAACGCAAGGCTTGCGGGAGAGTTCCTGGCCTGGAACCTTCTCGACCACGCGCCATCGGAAACGATGCTGGAAGACATATGGCGCTTGCCAGCGGGACACTGGCTCGAGTGGCGCGCCGCCACCGGGGTGAGCATCCGGCGCTACTGGGAGCTCACGGTGACCGAAAGAATCCACAGCTCGCCTCCGGAGCGCGAGCGGCTGGCGGCAGAGTTCCGCCGGCGATTCTCGGAGACCATCGACCTCCACCTCCGATCGGACGTACCGGTCGGCAGCTGCCTGAGCGGCGGGCTCGATTCGTCGGCGATCGTTTGTGCAGTGGCGGGGCAGTTAAAGGCTCGTCGCATCGACAGGCCGGACTGGCAGCAGACCTTCAGCGCCTGCTTCGTTGAACCCGCACTCGATGAGCGTCCGTATATGCGCGCGGTCGCCGACGCCACCGGCACGTCAAATCACCAGGTGTTTCCAGAAGGACGTCGGCTGTCCCAGGAGATCGACACCTGGCTCTGGCACCAGGAGGAACCGGTCGGCGGCTTCGGGGTGTACAGCCAGTACTGTGTGGCACGCCTCGCGCACGAGCACGGCATAAAAGTATTGCAGGATGGCCAGGGCGCCGATGAACAGCTGTTGGGCTATCGCAAATTCATCATCGCGTACGTCCTTCAACTGCTTCAGTCAGGTCACTACATGCGTGCCGCGCTCGAAGCATCGTGCTTCTCGGCCTCGCGCGATCTGGTCGCCACTTCCTCTCTCGCTGAGGGCAAGCGGTACCTGACGCGCTCGGTCGGTGACAACGGGTGCCTCTGGCCCGGCGGCGCTCCCGAGCGCCCGGCCGGGCTCAGGCTGTCTCCGCCACTGGGTCGTCGCATCCAGGCCGATCTCGAAAGCTTCAGCCTGCCCGTGCTCCTCCGGTTCGAAGATCGCAACACCATGGCATTCGGCCTCGAGGCGCGAGTTCCGTTCGTGGACCACCTGTTCGTGGAGTGGATGGCGGAGTTGCCGGCGGACGTCCGGCTGCGCGGAGGATGGACGAAGCGGATCCTTCGCGATGCCCTTGCCGATCTGCTTCCGCCGGCCATCCGGAAGCGCAAGAGCAAGCTCGGGTTCGACACGCCTGACGCGGCGTGGCTTCAGGGCCCGATGAAGGAATGGTTCAGGGACACGCTGAGCCGTCCGGTGCATCTACCGAGTGTCGTCGATCAGGCAGGGGTCCGGAGTCTGCTGGTACGGCACGAGCAAAATCGTGCCTCACCCCGGACTGTTTCCATGCTGCTCCGCCTGGCGCTTTTCGAGCACTGGGGAGGGCTCTTCCTCACGGCCCGTTGTCCGCCGCTCTCTGCAGCCGATCCACTGTCGGGGTTGCCGTCGCGGGCTGAACCGGCGGTCTACCGGTGAGAAGGGTACGGCGAGTTCCACCGCATACGTTGGAGAGGTTTGGCAGTAGATGAAAACACCATCAGTGGCGTGCATTGGCGCGGGGTATTGGGGAAAGAACCTGGTCCGGAACTTCCACGGCCTCGGTGCACTCGCAGCCGTATGCGAGTCCGACCCCCAGCGGTGCAGCGACATTCAGGCGCAATACCCGGGTGTTCGCACAGTCTCCTCGGTGGACGATGTGCTGTCGGATTCCACGATCGATGCGGTGGCGATCGCGACGCCAGCGGAGACCCACGCCGACCTGGTTTCGCAGTCGCTCCGGGCCGGCAAGGACGTCTTCGTCGAGAAGCCGCTGTGCTTGTCCATCGCCCAGGGGTCGGAACTCGTCGCGCTGGCGAAGAGCGAAGGCCGGCAGCTCATGGTGGGCCATCTTCTCTGGTATCACCCCGCGGTGCTGAAGTTGAAGGAACTGGTGGATTCGGGCGAACTGGGTCGAATCCAGTACATCTATTCGAACCGCCTGAATCTCGGGAAGATTCGGCGCGAGGAGAACATCCTGTGGTCGTTCGCGCCGCACGACATCTCGGTGATCCTCGGGCTGGTCGGAGAGATGCCCGAGAGTGTGTCTGCGCAGGGAGGCAACTACCTGCACGACCGCATCGCGGATGTCACGGTCACGCTGCTGTCATTCCCCAGCGGTGTGAAGGCGCATGTGTTCGTCTCGTGGCTGCATCCGTTCAAGGAGCAGAAGCTCGTCGTCGTCGGCGATCGACAGATGGCCGTCTTCGACGACATGGAGGAACACGACAAGCTCGTGTTGTACCCACACCGGATCGAATGGAGGAACACGCTGCCCGTTGTGGCCCGTGCTGATGGCCAGGCCGTGCCGCTCGATCGCACCGAGCCGCTTCGCGAAGAGTGTTTGCACTTCCTCACGAGCATCCAGACCCGTCAGACGCCGCGTACCGACGGCGAGGAAGGGCTCCGGGTGCTCACGGTGCTCCAACAGAGTCACAATGCGCTGCTTGCGTCGTCGAGTTCGCATTCGCATGCAGCCGCTCCGTCACAAGAGGCGGCGGGCGCGGCGCCCCCCGTGGCTGCGCTCGCGTCCGCCTCGGGAGACGGCTCCGGCTACTTTGCTCACGCCTCCGCCTTTATCGATGAGGACGTGACGATCGGACGCGGCACCACAATCTGGCACGTGTCGCACGTGCTTGCCCAGTCGAAGATCGGCGCGAGTTGCCGCATCGGCCAGAACGTCGTGATCGGCCCACGAGCCTCGGTAGGCGATCGTGTCAAGATCCAGAATAACGTGTCGGTTTACGAAGGCGTTACGCTCGAGGACGACGTGTTCTGTGGACCGTCCATGGTGTTCACAAACGTGCTGAATCCGAGGAGCGAGATCCCGCGTATGAGCGAAGTTCAGCGCACGCTGGTTAGGCGCGGGGCGACGCTCGGTGCGAACTGCACAATTGTGTGCGGTACGACCATCGGGGAGTATGCGTTCATTGGCGCCGGAGCCGTCGTGGTGAAGGACGTACCGGATTTCGCGCTCATCGTCGGGAACCCCGGACGGGTCGTCGGCTGGATGTGCGTCTGCGCGAATCGGATCGAGTTCCAGGCTCAAGGGGTGGAGGGTGTATGCCGGAGTTGCGGTCGACAGTATCGGAAGTCGGGAACTCAGGTCGCGCCGCTGTGACGTCGGTACCGTTGCTGGATTTGAAGGCTCAGTATGCCCAAATCCGCAGCGAAGTCCGAGCGGCCCTGGACCGTGTTTGCGACGCGCAGGAGTTCATCCTCGGGCGCGGCGTCTCGGAACTGGAATCGTCCATAGCGGCGCAGGTCGGTGCTCGTCACGCAATCGGCGTCTCATCAGGAACCGACGCGCTGCTTGTGGCGTTGATGGCGCTCGGCGTGGGTGACGGAGACGAAGTGATCACGACGCCGTATTCGTTCTTCGCCACCGCGGGCGTCATCGCGCGGCTCGGCGCCAGGCCGGTGTTCGTGGATATCGAGCCAGGCAGCTACAACATCGATGCCGGCGCGATTGCCCGACATGTCTCGGCGCGCACGAAGGCGATCATGCCGGTCCACCTGTTCGGCCGGTGTGCCGACATGGAGCCGATTCTCGACGTTGCCCGGCAGCATGAACTGCCTGTCGTCGAAGACGCGGCACAGGCACTCGGAGCTCGCGACGAGCGGGGACGATCGGCTGGCGCGATTGGGACCATCGGATGTTTCTCGTTCTTTCCCAGCAAGAATCTGGGAGCATTCGGTGATGGTGGCATGGTTGTCACCAACGACGAACAGCTTGGGGAGCTGCTTCGCATCCTGCGGGTGCACGGCGCAAAGCCGAAGTACTACCACAAGGTTGTGGGCGGCAACTTCAGGCTCGACGCGCTCCAGGCAGCCGTGCTCGCGGTCAAACTGCCTCATCTTGCGGCATGGGCCCGAGGAAGGCGGACGAACGCCGACGAGTATCGGCGGCTGTTCGCCGAAGCGGGCCTCGACGACCGCGTCTCGCTGCCGGTCGACGCCGAAGGTCACGTCTATAACCAGTTCGTGATTCGCGTTGAGGAACGCGATCGTCTGCAGGCTCACCTGCGCTCGCGCAACATTGGCACCGAAGTGTATTACCCGGTTCCGCTGCACCTGCAGGAATGTTTCGCGGAACTGGGTCACGCTGTCGGCGACTTCCCGATCTCGGAGGCCGCGGCGCGTCAAACCCTCGCCCTGCCGGTGTATCCCGAATTGAGCGCCGCCCAGCTCGGATACGTGGTGGACTCGATCGCGGAGTTCTATGCCGACCACGCGAGCGAGGCTGCCGTTTGAACGGCGAACCGGCCCTGTCCGTCGTGATCCCGTGTCGCAACGAACTCGGACATATCGAGGAGTGTGTGCGCTCGCTGCTCGCGCAGGTGCCGGTGCCTGGCGGTTTCGAAGTGATCATCTCCGACGGAATGTCCGACGATGGCACCAGGGATGTCCTTCATCGGCTCGCACTCCAGGATCGCCGTGTACGGTTCGTCGATAACGTCGAGAAGACGACACCGTGTGGGATGAACGCGGGAGTTGTCGCGGCCAGTGGGCAATACATCGCCATCTGCGGTGCGCACAATAGATACGCGCCGGATTATTTGAGCCAGGGGGTGGCGGTCCTCCAGGAGACCGGAGCCGACAACGTGGGTGGCGTCATGATCTGCGAAGGGCACGGGCTCGTGCAACGCGCCGTTGCGGCCGCGCACCACAGCCGCTTCGGAGTCGGTGGCGCGAGGTGGCATGATCCGGACTACGAGGGGCCGGCGGACACGGTGTTCGGCGGCATATACCGGCGGGAGGTGTTCAGCCGGATCGGGCTGTTCGATCGCGAGCTGGTGCGCAACCAGGACGACGAGCTGAACCTGCGGCTGACCCGATCAGGCGGACGAATCTGGCAGTCGCGGCGCATCCGCAGCTGGTATTCCCCGCGCACCAGCCTAGCTGCGCTGTTTCACCAGTACTTCCAATACGGCTACTGGAAGGTCCGGGTGATCGCGAAGCATCGGATCCCCGCGTCTGCGCGGCACCTGGTTCCCGCTGCATTTGTCGCTGCTCTGGTCGTGCTGCCGCCAGCCGCGCTGTTGTGGCCCTCGATGAAGTGGGCATGGCTGCTCATGGTGGCGGTCTACTCGCTGTGCAGCATCGCTGCCTCAGTGCGGGCTTCGCTGCGATCCGGTGTCGACCTCCTGCCGGTGATGCCGTTGGTGTTTGCCAGTTATCACGTCGGCTACGGCCTCGGATTCCTCGCCGGCCTGCGCGACGCGGTGTTCGCCAGACGACCGCTGACGGCTTCCCAGACTATCACCAGGTCCAGTTGACCCGTGGGCAGCACAGGCGAGCCGGACCACACGCCATGAGAGTTCTCGTTGTCAGCAACCTCTATCCTCCACATCACCAGGGGGGCTACGAGCTGCGTTGCGGTCAGGTCGTCGATCACCTGAAGCGAGAGGGGCACGATGTCGTGGTCGTTGCAAGCTCGTTTCAAATCGACGGCGGCCGGCACACCGCTGCCGTGCGCGACGACACCGTAAACGGCGTTACCGTCATGCGTTTTCTGCGGCAGCATCGTCTCGATCCACGGCAGCCGGGAAGTCGTATCTACAACCTCGACGTCGTCCGCCGGCAGGTGAACGACATTACGAGGTTCGGAAAGCTCCTCGACTCCTTCCAGCCGGATCTTGTCAGCTGGTGGAACCTGGAAGGGGTGACCAAGGCAATTCTGAGGATGTCGGACGACCGCCACATCCCGAGCGTTCACTGCATCGATGACAACTGGATGATCCGCGAGTTCGGGCCGAATGGCGACGTGGACCTGCCGTTGTGGGCCGAATTCTGGGCGGTCAAGTGGGGTCCGACGATTTCAAGACCGCTCGTGCGGCTGGCATTGGCGCCGGTCGAGCGCCGGCTCGAGCGTCGGGGAGTACCAACCCGGTCGTTCAGAATGCCGGCGTCACACGTGTGCTTCATCAGCGAGTTCTGGCGGTATCTGCACTTGCGCGCCGGGCTGGACGTCCGTTCGTCAGACGTCATCTACGGAGGCGTCTCTCCGGAGAAGTTCTATGTGCAGCGAACCGTCGCCGATTACGCCCGCGGCCCGCTCCGGCTCCTGTACGCAGGCTACATGGATGAACGCCGGGGCCTTCACACGATTGTCGAGGCGCTTGCTCTCATGTCGCCGCAACAGCGCGCGCGCGTCCACCTGTCGGTCGCGCAGGGTGGCCCGGTCGTTCCGGACGAGTACGTCAGATCTGTGCACGAAAGCATCGCGCGGTGGGAGCTTTCGAAGCACATCACGTTCCTTGGCCGAGTGCCGCACGAGCAGATGCCCGCAGTGTACGGCGCGAACGACGTTCTCGTGTTCGCCAGCACCCGCAACGAGGGGATGCCGATGGTAATGATGGAAGCCATGTGCTCAGGCTGCGCGGTGCCGAACACGGGAAGCGGCGGATCCATCGAGCTCTCCGACCGCGCGGGAACTCCCATCTTTCCAAAGGACCATCCGTTCGCGCTCAGCCGGATGCTGGCGGCGCTCGAGAACGATCGAGCGTGGCTCGCGGACGTCGCACTGAGGGGTCAGAGGACGGTGCTGCGCGAGTTCACGATCGAGCAGATGCTGAAGTCAACCACTGACGTGTTCACCCGTGTGGCCACCCGGGTCAGGTCGCCCAACATCGCGGTGGCCGGATAGCCCGATGAGAATCGTGCACATCACGCCCGACTACCACCCAGTGCGAGGTGGAGGCGAACTCTACGTAAAGGAAGCGTCTGAACGGCTGGCGGCGCGCGGTCATGACGTGACCGTGCTCGCGATGAACAGCCGTGGCACCTCCGATGCGGACGGCCGCTCGCTACCGCGCGAGCAAGTGATCGGTGGGGTTCGCGTACGGCGCCTGAACAACTCGTACACGGTGCACCAGCGCATCCTCGCGATTCGCGGCTCACAGCGGGCGCTCTGCCTCGTTCTCGGCGACGATCGATTTCGCATGTTGTCCGTCAGCCCGTGGAGCCCTCTCGCATTCTTCCTGACGCTTCGCGCGCGCGCAGACGTGGTTGCCGTGTTCAACTGGTATCACGGGTCGCTCGCCTACCAGACGGCCGCTGCGCGAGACCTCGGCCGGTTCGCATTCGTGGGCGTGCCGCTGCTCCACACGGAGCGTCCATGGGCGCACTCGGCGCTTCTGGGGCAGGTCTTGTCCAGATGTGATGCCGTGGCGACGATGACCGGACACGAACGCACGTTCGTCGAGCATCGCAGCGCACAGCCTTTGGTGCGCGTTGTCGGTGCTGGGGTCGATCCTGAGTCATTCGCACGTGTTGACGGCGCAGGCCTCCGGCGGGAACTGGGTCTCGGCGATGAGCCGATCGTCGGGTATGTCGGTCGCATGTCGGCGACAAAAGGGGTGATCACCCTCGTTGCAGCGATGAAGCAGCTTTGGCAGCAGCGCCCGTCGGTGCGGCTTCTGCTCGCTGGCTCCGGTCTGCCGCCAGGCCCGGGCGGCGACGCCGATGTACGCGGGGCCCTCGATTCGCTGACGGCCGCTGAGCGCAGCCGCGTGGTGACCATCGCCTCGCTCACGGATGAGATGAAGCCATCGGTGTTCGACGCGCTCGACGTGTTCGCGATGCCGTCGGTCGCCGAGTCTTTCGGGATCGCCTATCTCGAGGCCTGGATGTGCCGGAAGCCGGTTGTCGGAGCTCGCATCCCTGCAACCGAGTGCGTCATTCAGGATGGCATCGACGGCCGCCTCGTCACCCCCGGTTCCCCCGGCGAACTCGCCGAAGTCCTGGGCATGTTGGTTGGGGACGCCGATTTGCGCGAGCGGTTCGGGCGTGCGGGGTACGACAAGACCATGAGGTCATTCACCTGGGATCAGGTGGTCGATCGTCTCGAAGCCGCGTATGTCGAGGCGCGGACCGCAGGCGCAAGGCAGCAGGCGCCGTGAGGGCTGTAGCGTGAACTCCAACCGCGTCCCTCAGGTCAGCGTCATCGTTCCTGTGTACAACGCGGAACGCTATATTCTCGCGTCGCTGGCGTCGATCCTCCAGCAGACCCCCACCGATTACGAGGTCATCCTGGTGGACGACGGGTCCACCGATGGAACTCGTGAGGCAGCACGCTCGGCACACGGCGCTATACGCTACATCTACCAGGCGAACCAGGGCCCTGCGGCGGCCCGCAATGCCGGCATCAACGTGGCAAGAGGCGAGTTTGTCTGCTTCCTCGACGCCGATGATTCCTGGAGCATCGACAAACTGAGTACGCAGCTGGCGTTCATGGCCGAGCATCCGTCCGTGGGGCTGGTGTTCGCGGATGAAGAGGAGTTCGACGACTGCGGCGTCGTCCGTGCATCGCTGCTCGGCACGAGCCAGTTCCACCAGGAGCTCCGTTCGGGCGGTATCGTCAAGGACGCATTCCGGAAGCTGCTGGTCGAGAACTTCGTTCCGACCAGCACCGTGATGGTCCGACGCGCCTGCTTCGCACAGACCGGTGTGTTCGATGTCACGTTGAAGGGACCGGAGGATCGAGACATGTGGTCGCGGATCGCCGTCCAGTTTCCGATCGGATGCATCCCCCGGGTGCTGGGCCGCAAGCGGGTGGTCGCGTCCAGCGTCTCGCGCGATGTGGAGATGACGCTCAGGTCGAGGATCCGTATGTGGACCAAGGCGCGAAGGCTCTTTCCCGAACTCGCGGCTGGACAGACCGTCAACGCACTCCTCGCCCCCACCTACGTGCATCTCGGGTTCGTGCTGATGCAAAAAGGGAACGTACGCGAAGCCCGCAGTGCCGGGTTGAAAGGGCTGGCGGCGTCCAGGAACCCGTCGGGGTGGCTCAGGGCGCTCAGCCTCCTGGTTTGCACTCTGGCCGGAGCGCCGGCGACCAAGTTCGCCTTCAACACGAAGCGCCGCCTGCTGCGGAGCCGGTCATGAAGAGCGATGTCTTCGTGGTGAGGACCGGGCACCAGTACCCTGCCTACCCATATGCACCCGAGGAGCCGCTGTTCCGCGCCCTTCAGGAACTGTTCGCCTCGTGGGGTCGCGACCCACGAAACCCGTTTGCCGGCTGGGCGGGCCCCGGGCGCGCGTGTGGTCATCAAGCCAAACTGGGTTTTCCACCACAATTACCGTGAGCCGCACCTCGACGCGCTGGTCACCCATTCCTCCCTGATCAAGTACATCATCGACATGCTGGCGATCGCGATGGAAGGGCAGGGATCCATCGTGATTGGCGACGCGCCACTTCAGAGTTGTGTGTTCGCGGAGCTCCTGAAGCGAACGCGGATCAGCGACGTTGTCGCGATGCTCCAAGCGGAACATCCCGGAATCGAGATTCTGGTGGAAGACTGGCGCCTGACAGTACTGGACAACCAGAGCGCCGCACAGACGCGCCGGGACGCCGACGAAGCGGTGACGCAGCACTACCGGCTAGTGGATCTCGGGACGACAAGCTTTCTGGAAGACCTCTCGGATTACTCAGATGGGTTCCGGGTGACCTGCTATCCGCACGCGCTGATGGCCGCGCATCACCAGCGGGGAAAACACGAGTACCTCGTCACGAAGCGCGTGTTCGCGGCTGACCTCGTCATCAATCTGCCGAAGGTGAAGACCCACATCAAGGCGGGAATGACCGGCGCGCTCAAGAACCTCGTCGGCATCAACGGTCACAAGGAGTTCCTGCCGCATCATATGCGCGGGGCGAGCGAGGCAGGGGGCGACGGCTACTACAAACGGCACGCGCTGCGCGAGTGGTACGCATGTGGCGTACGATCGCTTCTGGGGCGCCTACGGCGCTCTCACGTCGCCGAAGCGGCGTGCGGGCGTGCTGTTGCTCGACGCGCTGTGGCGCGCATCGCGGGTGGTCACCTCTGACGGAACGGCCGCGGGCAGCTGGTGGGGTAACGAGACGGTCTGGCGCATGACGCTCGATCTGAACCACCTGATGTACTTCGGCGACCAGGCGCCGACCCGTGTGATTTCGATTGCCGACGGGATCGTCGCGGGGGAAGGCGAAGGGCCACTGTATCCGACGTCGAAGCGGGCGGGTATTCTGGCCGCAAGCGAGAACCCCGCATACCTCGACTGCGTCCTGGGTCGCCTCATGGGGTACAACATGTCGCGACTGCCGACACTTTACAACGCGGTCTATCACCGCAAATCGCGATTCGGTGGACTTCCCCTCGAGGAGTTGGTCGTGCAGGTATCGGAAGAGGGCAGCGCGCGCTCTATTCCCTTCGCAGACTTGCCCGATCTCGGGTTCGTCAAACCGGAGCACTGGCGACGAGCGGCGCGTGCGCCTCAAATCTCCCTGTCATCACGCTCCGACTTTCGCGCGGACGGCCAACCCGCATGAAGGCTGCGCTCCTGAGGCGGGTCGTCATGCCGACGTGGCAGTATCTGCGGCGCCAGAATGGCCTCGAGCGCTTGCGGTTCCTCGAGCGTACGCAATGGATGTCAGCAGAGGAACTGCAGGAGCTGCAGTGGCAGCGCGTGCACACCCTGCTCGAGCACGCCTCGAAACACGTGCCGCATTATGTTGACGAGATGCGGCGCGTCGGCGCGGACCCGCATCAACTGGCAGCGTCACGGTCGCTGGCCGTGCTGCCACTGCTGGACCGCGCGACGGTCAATGAGCATCGCGAGCGCCTGCGAGCGAGAAATATCGACCCGGCGCGGTTTGTGTCAAATGCCACCGGTGGATCAACCGGCGAGCCCATGCGGTTCTACGATGATCGAGATGGCGACGGGTGGCTCACCGCGTCTGTGTGGCGTTCGCAGCGATGGCTGGGCGTCGACGTCGGAGAACGCAGCGCATTTCTGTGGGGCGCCGACTTCGACGTGCGTTGGTATCGTGGAATCGCCGGGCGGATCAAGTCCGGTCTGCTGAACCTGCTGATGCTCCGCGCGTGGGAGTTGAACGCCGCCACAGCCCCGGTGTTCCATGAACGTCTGGTCACCTTCAAGCCTCGTCTGCTGGTTGTGTACGCCGGGGCACTGCATGAGATGGCCGCGTTGCTTGGCCCAGCGCGCGGCACCGTACCCGGATTGCACGCCATCATCGTGTCGGCGGAAGTGCTCACGGAAGACGCCCGCCGCGAGATTGAAGCCTGCTTTAACGTGCCGGTGTTCAACCGCTATGGTGGCCGCGACCTGAAGCTCGTGGCGCAGGAGTGTCCTGCGCGACTGGGGCTGCACATCAACAGTGAGAGTGTGCTGGTGGAAATCGTCAAGGATGGTCGTATCGTGCCCGACGGGGAAGTGGGTGAGGTCGTGATCTCCCGCCTTGACAACTTCGCGATGCCATTTCTGCGCTACCGGACTGGAGACCGCGCCGCGCTATCAGCCGGTCGTTGTACGTGTGGCCGCTCGCTGCCGCTACTCGAACGGCTTGAAGGACGGGTTCAGGACGCGATCGTGGCAGTGGACGGGACCAGGATGTATGTCGGCACATTTTTTTCCCACATGTTCAAGGACTGTCCCGATGTCAGGCAGTTCCAGATTCACCAACTCGCCGTCGATCGGTTGCTGGTGCAGGTGGTGCCGGCGGCGGGAGCCGAATTCGTGAGCCGCGCCCGCGTCGAGCGGCTGGTGCAGGCGCGCATGGGGAACGGCATGCGTGTCGACTTCGAGGTCAAGGACAGCATTCCGCTTACTCGGAGCGGTAAGCGTCGCATTATCGTGACGCACCTCGATGTGTAGGCGGCCAGATTGTTGCGCCATGCACCACCACGGGATGAAGTGAAGCGGGCCAACCCGGCGACAGTCCTGGTCGACCGCGCTGTCGCAGGGTATGTCGGTGTTGTCCTGGTGCTGTGGGCGATCCTGCTCACGTTGGTCGACAAGGCCTGGCCAGCGACACTGTTCGGATATGGACCTCGATGGGTTGCCGGCCTGCCGCTTGTCCCCCTCGCCACCGCGGTCTGCCTGACCGCTCCCAGGCACAGGGGTCTTCGTCTCGCAGCGCTGCTGCTCGTTGCGGCGTCTGTGCTGGTGGTTGGCATTCTCGACTTCAGATTCGCCAGACACCGTACCGCTGGTCCGCCGCACGTTCGTCTGTTCATCCAGAATCTTGGCGAATCTCACGTCACGGCGGAATCGCTCGATCGGCTGCTGCATCAGGAGCAGGTTGATGTGGCCGTCCTCCAGGAGTGCCCGTTCTACGACAACGCGCCGGCGCGTCTGGGGTGGAGGTTCTACTACGGCGGGGACCTGTGCCTCGCGAGCCACTTTCCGTTCACCCTGCTGGACGTAGCCGATCCTGACAACGCGTGGCGCGACCCTTCGAGAAGGCCGATGCGGTACCGGGTGACCGCACCGATCGGCGAGTTCCAGATCGTGAATGTCCATTTCGAGACTATTCGCACGGGCCTCGAGGCGCTCGCGTTCAGGCGGGGGCTTGGGTTGCCCGTCTTGATGCGAAACCGGGAGGAAGCCACCCGTGACTCGGTCGCTGCGCGAGAGATCGCGCGCCGGGTCGCCGGACCACTGGTCGTAGCCGGCGACTTCAACATGCCGGTCGAAAGCGCCATCTACAGGGCGAACTGGGGAGAATTCACCAACGTCTTCTCGGCGTGCGGCTATGGATTCGGTCAGACGAAGCATGAGGCCTACTTCGGCCTCCGCATCGATCACGTCCTCACGACAACAGACTGGTCATGTACGGATGCGCGGGTGATATCCAGCCCATATGGTGGCGATCACCATCCCTTGATCGTCGACTTGCAGCTCCGACCCCCGCACTGACTGCCCTCGATGAAGATCGTCTTTGTCATCGATCAACTGGACGTCGGCGGTGCCGAGCAGCAACTGATCACGTTGTGCCACGGCTTGAAGAACCGCCAGCACGACGTGGGGGTGATAAGCGTGCACGGCCGCCTCGGGCTCAAAGCACAGCTCGACCACATTCACGTGCCAGTCACCGTCGTCGGGAAGGCTGGCACCTACGACGTCAGCGTTGCCTGGCGTCTGCGGCAGCAGATCCGCGCCCTGGAGCCGGATCTGGTCCACGCCTACTTGCCGACCGCGTCGCTGTTCACGGGCATGACGAAGTGGCTCGGAGTCACCGCACCAGTGCTCGCGTCAGAGCGTGGGGTGAATGACTGGCGTTCATCGCTGCGGATCCTTCTCGAGAACATCGTCCGGCGCCGCGTGGCGCATATCACCTGCAACGCCGAGGCAATCAAACGGCACCTGGTCAATGTCGAGGGTGTGCACACCGACATGGTCAGCGTGATCTACAACGGTCTGCGGCGTGATAGGCGCACGCAACCCGCCGACGCCGCCGTCAACGATGCCAGACGCCTCATCGCGGCACCGCCTGGTGCCGTTGTGGTGACCTGCGTGGCGAACTTCAGCACAGTGAAGCAGCACCACGTGCTGCTCAGGGCGTTTGCGAAGGCAAGACAGCGGGCTCCCAACCTGTTCCTGGTGTTGGTCGGAAAAGGTCCGCTCGAGGACAGCATCCGTGCCGCTATCAGGGACGTCCCATCACTACGCTCGGTGCGGATCGTGACTGATTGCGTGAGCCCGCTCGCTCTTCTCTCTGCATCGAATATCGCGATCCTCACCTCCCGTCTCGAGGGCTGTTCGAACGCTTTGCTCGAGGCGATGGCCGTCGGCCTTCCCGTGATCGCATCCGATGTCGGCGGCAATCCCGAATTAGTTGTCGCCGGGAAGGGCGGTTACGTGTGTCCGGATGCGGACGCCTCGGCCTTTGCGGACGCACTGGTTGGTCTCGCCAACGACCCTGCCCTCGCCGGGAGGATGGGTGATTACAACCGCCGCCGAGTGAACGAGCAATTCACTGATGACGCAATGGTCGAGCGGACGCTTGGCCTGTATCGCAAGGTGCTGAGTCCCGGCGGACGCGCCGTGTAGGAATGTAACTCTGACGCAGCGATGTGGACGGTTACGTTCGACAAAATATCGCGGAGGTGCCTGAAATGGCGCATTTGAGGTGACTCGGGGGGCTCTGACTTGCACTATCGCCGGCGCACCACTTCTATCCCCTTTCTCTGAACACTCACGTAAGGATTTTGATGACGCGCATTGCGATCTTCGGGCTGTTCCTCGCGCTGTCGGCTGCGCCAGTGCACGCCGCAACCTATTTTGTCTCCCCGTCCGGCAACGACGCCAACTCATGCGAGTCCGCTCAGAGCACCGATCCGCACCAGCAGAAGCTGACTATTGCCAGTTCGGTTACATGCCTGGTGCCCGGGGACACGCTGTTTATACACGGCGGCACCTACAGTGGTCGCCGGAACACTATCGATTCTCAAACCCGGTATCTGCCAAGTGGTGAGTCGTTCGACCAGCCGATTACGATTGCGGGTTTTCCTGGTGAGACGGTCATCCTGATGCCTCCGAACAACACGTCAGGTGTTCGCCTCACGAGCGGATCGCCGCACCATCTGATTTTGCGCGACTTCACGATCGACATGGCGAATTCCACGTCGACGACAGGGGCCGAAGGGATCTTCCTTTACACGGCTCACCACATCAGGTTCGAACGGCTGGAGGTGCGCAACGCTGCCTCATTCGGCGTTCACTTCGGCGAGCGTTCCCCCTACAACGAAGTGCTGAATTGCCGTATCCATGACAACGGCGTCCGCTGGGGCGACGCGACCAACGGCCACGGGCTCTATATCTCGAGCAGCAACAACCTGTTTGATGGCAACGAGGTGTACCGACAACCAGGGGTACGGCTTTCACATCTACAGCAATTGGGGTGACCGATCGGACCCGTCGAACAACGTTGTCAGCAACAATCGAATTTACGGCAACGGGAGGCACGGCGGCAGCGCCTACGGCCTTCTTCTGGCCTGGGGAGACGGGAACATTGCGTACGACAACGACATCTTCAACAACGTCGGCGGCGTGCAGGTCTACACCAACGCTTCGAATACGATGATTCTGAACAACTCCATTCGCGGTAACGCCGCGGAAGGGATAGCGCTGCAGTATTATGGCTCCTCGCTTCTCGTCTCGGGCAATTCTGTCTATGAAAACGGTGTGAACATCCGCGATTACGGTGGTACTGGCGAACGTGCCACGATAAGCGGCAACGCGGTCGATTGATAAGCTCTACCGTCGCGATCCGACTTCAAGCTCTGGCTTGAGTTGGGACGACGTTTCATCGTGGCCTCCCTCGATGTCTACTGACGCATCAGCTGGTGAGCGGCCGATCCTGTTAGATGAGAATCCGAGCGGCGCGCTCAGCAAAGTGATGGCTCCACCCTCCGATACCGCAGGGGAATGCAACCAACTCGTCAGCGTGGTGATCCCCGCGCGCGATCGCGCTAGAACGATCGAACGAGCGGTCGTGTCGGTGCTCACCCAGACCTACGCCCCCGTCGAAGTGATCGTGGTCGACGACGGCTCGCGCGATGCCACCAGCGAAATCGTTGCGCGGTGTGAGTCTGCCGATCCCCGCGTTCGGCTCATTCGCCATCCTGAGAGCCGTGGTGCGCAGGCGGCACGCAACACGGGGATTCGAGCGTCGCGGGGCTACTGGG
Organism: uncultured Acidobacteriota bacterium; assembly: GCA_963722395.1. Classification (GTDB taxonomy): domain Bacteria; phylum Acidobacteriota; class Vicinamibacteria; order Vicinamibacterales; family CAVVIG01; genus CAVVIG01. Next base: position 1,116,186 of record CAVRLS010000005.1, read on the forward strand.
TTGCCTTCCTCGACTCTGACGATTGGTTGTACCCGCACAGCGTTGCCGTGCGGGTGGCCGAGGGGCTTGGCAGGAACGTACGCGTTGTGCATTCCGCAGGCACCTGGATTCAGCACGACGGAGAGACCCCCAAGCCCTATCACGTGCCGGCAATTGCTGGAGATGTTTACGACGTCGTGCTCCGGAACGAGGGCCCTCTGTTTCCGGCGCTGTTGGTGACGCGAGAGGCGCTCGAGGCAATAGGCCACCTGGACGAATCGATAGTGGCGTTTCAGGAATGGGATACCTCCATTCGCCTTGCACAGAGGTTCCCTTTCGGGTTCGTCGAGCAACCGACGTTCGTTTACGATTGCGTGGGCACCGATACCATTTCCAAGAACCTCCGTCGGAATGGCGTTGGGTACGAGCAGGTCGTTGCCAAACATCGAACCGCAATTCTCCGGCGGGTCGGTCCGGCAGCTCTGGCCGAGCACTACCGCCTTGCGGCTAACTGGTATTCAGCCGCGGGGGATGAGAGCGCGCGACGCCGTTGCCACCGTCGCGAACGCCTGTGGACCGTTCTGGACGGGCGGTGGCTGATCCGGCGCATCAAAGGGGCAGTACGCAGGATCCTGCGGGTTGGCCGGTAGGGCCACCTGCAGCCGTCGACCACGCCAACCTTCGCTCGCGGCAAATACTCAACCGCAGCGCCAGCTCAAAGGGTCGTTGATGACGTCAAAGGTGGGTTCGTTTGGCGACAAGCCGGCGGTCCTCATTAACCGTTCCGGCAGTTCGCTCACGACAACGCTCAGAGAACTGCGTCAATCGGGCGATCTCCTCTACTTCCTGATTTGGCGCGATATCAAGGTGCGCTACAAGCAGACGTCGATCGGCGCCGCCTGGGCCATCTTGCAGCCGCTCCTTACGATGACGATCTTCTCGGTCGTGTTCAGCAGCTTTGCGAAGGTTCCGAGCGACGGCGTCCCGTACCCCATCTTTGTGTACGCGGGATTGCTGCCATGGAGCTATTTCGCAGCGGCGGTGTCGCGTGGCGGAAACAGCCTTGTTGGCAGCGGAAACCTGATCACGAAGGTGTATTTTCCGAGGCTCATCATTCCCCTCGCCGCGGTGCTTTCTCCCTTGCTGGACTTCCTTGTGGCGTCAGTGCTGCTCGGCGGCTTGATGGTGTGGTTCCACGTCTGGCCGACCCCGGCGTTGTTGCTCATGCCACTGTTCCTGCTGCTGTGCATCCTGACGGCACTCGCGCTATCTCTCTGGTTGTCCGCGCTGTGCGTCAGGTTTCGGGACGTCGCCGTTGTCATCCCGTTCATGGTGCAGATTTGGCTGTATCTGTCACCGGTGGCGTACCCGGCGCGACTGGTTCCTGACAGATGGCGTCTGCTGTACAACCTGAACCCAATGACTGGCGTCGTCGAAGGATTTCGATGGGGTTTTCTGGGTGGCGCCAAGCCCGATCCAGTATCGCTGCTGTGTAGTTCCGCAATCGTCCTGGCGGTGCTTTGCGGAGGGCTCGTCTACTTCAATCGGGTCGAACGCGTGTTTGCCGATGTCGTGTAACCGAATCGGGGCGAGACTGTAAGTTGATGCCGGAGAGCATTATCGAAGTCGACCGTCTGTCGAAAGTGTATCTTCTGGATAGGCCCCCCCGGAGGGTCACGGAATTTCTTGGCGGGTGGCTGACCAAGACCGGGCGTGAGGGTCCGCTCCGGCGAACGGGCCACTGGGCGCTGCGGAATGTCTCGTTTCAGGTCGGCAGCGGCGAGGTCGTAGGAATCATCGGCCGCAACGGCGCCGGCAAGTCAACCCTTCTGAAGATCCTGTCGCGGGTCACCGTACCGACCGACGGCCAGGCTCTTCTTCGGGGTTCAGTCTCATCCCTCCTGGAGGTTGGGTCAGGCTTCAACCAGGAGCTGACGGGCCGCGAAAACGTATTCCTGAATGGCGCCATTCTCGGCATGTCGCGCGCAACCATCGAACGGCGTTTCGACGAGATCGTCGCCTTCGCCGAGGTTTCGAAGTACATCGACGTGCCGGTGAAGCGCTATTCGAGCGGGATGTACATGCGGCTGGCATTTGCGGTCGCCGCACATCTGGATCCAGACATCCTGATTGTCGATGAGGTGCTTGCGGTGGGCGACGCACAGTTCCAACGCAAGTGCCTGGGCAAGATGTCTGACGTCGCGCACGAGAAAGGCCGAACCGTGCTCTTCGTGAGCCACAGCATGGACGCCGTTCAGCGATTGTGCCCGCGGTCCATCCTGATTGACCAAGGCGAGGTTGCGGCAGACGGCCCCTCCGGCGAAGTCGTGGCGAAGTACCTTGCCGACCCATCGGGCGAAGCCGGCCCCGGGTCCTGGATCGACCTGAGCCAGGTGAGACACACCGGAAGTGGCGAGGTTCGATTTGAAGCCATCAAGTACCACGGGGCCCGAGGACGCGCTGTTTCACGCGAGCACCGATAGTCCGCTCGAGTTCCTGCTCGCGTTGACCTCGGACGTTCCGCGGGAGCTCGGCAGCCTGTCCGTTACAATCTCCACAATCTCCGGCACCAAGCTGATCAACGCCGACAGCATCATCACTGGCAAGCCGACGCCGCTCGCCGCTGGTCGAACTACCGTGCGAGTCCTCATCGACAGCTTGCACCTGACCGCGGGACTCTACCGTGTTGGGCTGTGGGCCGCAGATCCCATTCGCGCGCGCACCTCTCAAGGTCACTTCGATCTCGTCGAATCGGCCTTCAAGATGATTGTCGTCAACGTCCGTGCGCCGCGCATCGGCGTCGAGGCCGCCTACGATGGTGCAGTGCCATGCCGTATCCAGGTGGACGCTATACATTGACCCGCGTGTTGCCATCCGCGAGCCTGACCTGTGAGCTCGGAACATCAGTCCACGTTTGCATCGAATCGACGTCACACATCCATCTAGATTCAGCGGCGCGTCGAAGGCCTGGCACACAGCGGCGGCGGTGCTGCCACAAGCCGGTTGACACTTCGCCATGATCGGCAGCGGACCAGTTACCAGGAGACGGCGGTGAAGATAGCGATCCTGGCCAATGACGCAGCGAGCTACGTCAAGCCCATGGCCGAGGGCCTCCAAAGAATGTTCGGGCGGGTCGGTGTCGAGGCGGACGTTTTCTATGACGGGATTCTTGAACTGCGGCGGGTCCAGGAAACCTTCCGATCGTACGTCACGAAGAACGGCACCGCCAGCGTCAACGTGGCGAAGCGAGTGGTGAGATTTCTCGTAGAAGAAGCCCCCGTCCTGCGGCGTTTCACGCGTCGGCTTCGGCCTGTACGACGTGGTAGTCGTCGTCAGTACGTTGCCGTTGAACTTCATGGATGTCTTCTTCAACGACGAGATGGTGCGTGCACTGCTGCCGCACACGCCCATCGTGTTGTATGACCTGTATTATCTGCCGACGCGCGGCCCCTGGGCAGGTTGGTTGAAGCAGGGCAACGCCGAGCACGGGATTGCCGGTGCGCAGAAGTGGGGGCTCGATAGATACGATTGGTACCTGTCTGCGTCCGTTGTGAGCGAATCGCCGATGCCGGCGGGCTCGCAGCCGTATTCGCTGGTTGGCCTCGATCTGAATGACGGCACTCTCGCGCCAGGCGACAAACCTGAATTCGTGGCGCTGCTCGACTTCGAGCACCCGGACTTCATGCGTGAGCGAGCGGTGCAGATTCAAGCGTGTGAAGAATCCGGGACCAAGTACGCGGTGCTCCACGGGAGGTATTCCATTGAAGCCATTAGAAGGATCCACGGAACGAGCAGCATCTTCTTTCTGGCCATGAGAGAAAGCTTCGGGCTTCCGATTTGCGAAGCTCAGGCCAGCGGCAGCTACGTGTTCACGCCCTACAGTCATTGGTGTCCGTCCCACTGGATCAAGCCGGATCTCTGCAAGGAGGGCCCCGGTGAGCTGTCTCCGAACTTCATCGTCTACAACAACGACAAGGACCGCCTCGTTCAAGAGATTGCGCGTATCAAATCCATCTACGACCCAGCCGTTGTGGTCGAGACCTTCCATCGCTACCATCGCCAGCTGTATTTCGGAGACGATACGGAGCTGTCGCTGTTCGTCAACAAAGTCCGGAATGGTGTCATCACTAGCCGGTCGCACCGAAGCTTCAGTGCGATTCAGGGAGCCGGACATTTTCCGGTCTCCGACCAGACGGCGTCATTGTCCAAGCGGGCACAGACATGAACGGTAGCGCCGACCCGTGCATGTGATCCGTGTTCCTATCCGACAACAGAGCGCCTCAGGTCTTTCGGCCGGCGCTCTGAATCGCGTCATAGTGATACGATCCGGTCGTGTTCCTACGTCTCATCCCCTGCTCGCGATGCAGCTACAGGAGCTGTCGCCATGTCGTTCCGGTCGGCTAAGAGCTCGCACCTATCAGGCGGTTCAAGCAACAGCCGTGATTCAGCCGTCGCCAAGGCGGTCGGGTGGGTTTACCAACACCGCATTCCGGCCAGCGGCATCCGTGTACACCATCGCACCGACGCGGTGACGCAGGAGGTTACGGGCTACTTGATTCCGACGCTTGTTGATGCAGGAGAACCCGTTCTGGCGATGGACCTCGCGATGTGGGAAGCCTCCATGCAACGGCCAGACGGATCCTTCGCCGCGCCTGATGGTGTTCCCTATACCTTTGACACCGCGCAAGTCATTCGCGGGTTCCTGGCAGTGCTCGATCGGGCCCCTGAGCTCGAGCCCAACCTCCGACGCGCATGCGAATACGTCTCTTCCCGCATCGATCGTGACGGCAGGGTGACGAGCCCGTCGTTGGATATGTGGAAGCTGCCTGACGGCAGCACGCTGACAGACTACTGCAACCTGTATGTGCTCCCACCATTGGTAGACGCGGGTCGACGTCTTGGGGAACCCACCTATGGGGAAGCGGCCGCCCGGGCCCTTGCCTATTACCGCTCACGGCCCGACATCGTGGACTTCAAACCTTCGCCTGGCACCTTCACCCACATGTTCGGCTACATGATGGAGGCGCTTGTCGACCTCGGCGAACAGGAACTGGCCGAGCGCGGCCTGCAGCAGGCGGAGGCGCATCAAGATGACGACGGGTGTATTCCTGCGCATCCTGGCGCGACATGGACCTGTGCCACCGGGATGGCGCAACTCGCAATTGCGTGGCTGAAATTGGGACAGCGCCGGCCGGCGCTGAAGGCGATCCGATATCTGGAGCGACTACAGCATCCGAGTGGCGGGTTCTTTGGGAGCTACGGCAAAGGGGCGATTTATTTCCCGCAGGAAGAGATCAGCTGGGGAGTCAAATTCTTCATCGATGCTGAATTGCTCGCGCGTGACACTCCCGCGCGCGCCCAGTGATGCGGGCATAGGTCTCAGTGCGACGATGCGAAATCTGACCCCCGAACAATGGTCCGAGGTGCTTCGGACCCAGGATGATCCAGCAGCGGTGGCCTCACGACTGCAAAGCCAGGGGGCTTTCGTACCATGGTCGCAAATCCTGGTGGACTACTCGGCCGATTGCCTGTCAACGTTAGATTTGGGGTGTGGCCGTGGCGAACACTCGGCAGTTCTGGCGCTCGCCGGCCGTCAGACTACCTTGCTGGACTGGTCGGATCAGAACCTCGCGTTTTGCCGGGCGCTGTACGACGCACTTGGGAAGCAGGGCACGTTCTGCAAAGCTGACATGACCGGTCAACTTCCGCTCGAGAGCAATTCCATCGACATGGTGTTCAGTTGTGGGGTGCTCGAATACTTCGACGCCGTACAGGTCCGCCACATGCTGCGTGAGGCTCTCCGAGTCGCACGTAAGCGCGTCATCATCATGGTGCCAAATGCCTGGTCGGTCGCATATCGTCTTGGCAAATGGTACATGGAGCGAACCGGCACCTGGGAGTGGGGTGGGGAAATCCCGTCGTACAGCCTGAAGAGCACCCTCACCGACGCCGGCGCGGTCTCGATCGACGAGTTCTCAGTGGGAGGCCGGCACTCGCTCGACTTCCTTGACCCGCTACCCGGAGGACAGGGAGCGGCCCACCTGCTTTCACGGGTACTACGTCTGAGCCGCCACGCGGGTCGTACCCCATTGCGGCAGGGCTATCTGCTTGTCGCGGTCGGCGAGAAGCGGTAGGGCGGCGCGCTTTCAGCGATAACGGTTCCGCTCGTACTGGCCGCGGCTCGCCGCGAAACACCCGCCAAAGCTGCCCGACGCGGCGCTCGCACGCTCTTCCGCTCGCCAATCTCTACAAGTCGAATTGGACCCCAACGACCAAAAGCTGGGTTAGAACCGCCCTGCTAGACATCTGTCTTTTACTCTCGCCGCTCCCTTTTCGGTTTCCCTCCAAGCGAAGTGGATGGCTATGAGCAGAATGCGCCAAGTGGACGCGGTTGTTGTGGCGCTGCTCGTTCTTGCCACTGGTACGTTCAATTACATCTGGCTGACATACAACACAATACCGCCCCACTGGGATTCTGCCAGCCACATGATGTCGGCTCTCAGGTATCACAGCGCTCTTCAGAACGAATGTTTCACTTGGTCCTTCTTCACCGTAGCAGGCTCTCGACACTGCGCCGGTGAACTCGTCCTTACCGATCAGTTCGTTTATGGTCCCCTCGTTGGACTTGCCGGTGGCATCGCCATTTTCGTCGCCGGCAATTCGGTGACTACGCTGGCCATGACGAATCTGCCGTTCCTAGCGATGTTGATCGTTTTCACTTTCAAAATCGGTCGTGCCGTACACAGTACGGCGGCAGGCATGTTGGCCGCCAATCTCGTCGTTTTATATCCCGCCGTTATCCGATCCTCGCGTGAGTTCATGCTCGAAACTGCAGTTCTTGGTCTAACCGCTGCAGCTGCGTACTTTCTGATTGCATCAGATCGGTTTCGTCTGGTACGAACGCCACTCTCCTTTTTGGGGTGGCCGTCGGGCTCGGAGCGCTGGCGAAGTTCACCGTCCTCACTTTTCTGGCGGGTCCCTCCGTCTATGTCTTCGCGTCCCTGCTAAGAGACGTCATTTATGGACGGGTTGAACGGCCGGAGACGCTCCGCCGCCTGCTCCGTCTCGGCGCCGCATCGGCCATCGCGGTAGCGCTCGCAGCGCTATGGTATTGGCCGAATAGAGAGGATTTCATCGGCGCTCTGCGCTTTGTCACGTCGCTCGATAGCACCGGGCAACCGCTGTTGTCACCATTCCACTTGTTGTATTACGTGAAGTCGATGCCGCTGCACCAGATGGGCGTTCCGTTGTTTGCAGTGTTCCTGTTCGCGCTTTTTAGGCTCAACAGGTGCTTGACGAAGGACCACAGCGCGTTTCTCCTCGTGTGGTTAGCCAGCATCTTCGTCATCTACACGGCCAATGGGGCTAAAGGTAACAGCCGCGATATCGGGATTCTGCTACCTGTTGCGGTCATCTCTGCTGTCGGAATCGTCGAAGTCCATCGGCGCAGGATCGTAGCGGTGGCTTTCACTTGTTTCGTCGCATTGCATGTCGCGATGTTGAGCCTGCCTGGGCGCTGGTTTGCATCCGGGATCGGGACATTTAGTTTGGGTGAGGGAAGCGTAGAACTGGCTCCGCGTGCAGAAGACTGGAGAGTCGAAGACGTTATGATTGACGTTGCTGACCATCCAGTCCGCATCGCCGTCGTAGCCGATCACATCTTCATCAATGCCACCACGTTCGATTTTTATCGGCTCAAAGACAAACTCCCGGCGCAGTTGACGCCTTGTTGGCGCTTGAATGGGGAAGGCAACGACCCCGCCGCTCTCAGAGGCTTCGATCTGGTCATAGCAAAATCGGATAACTCGTGGATCAAGCCCAAACCGGACGGGTGCTTTAGAGAAGCTGACGGTCCAGGCACGTATGCTGAAATCGTCGAGGAGCTACGCGGCGGCTCATCGGGTTTTTCATTGATTCGGACGGTCCCACTACCCGACGCGTCTTCACTGCTGGTTTTCCAGGCTTCCGCTCGTCGGCCGTGACGTCTGACAGGCGTGCGTCGAGTGGTCAGCCAGGCGCCGGGAGCCAACGGTGACCACCTTGCGCGGTATGGAGCGTGCGACGCTGAGCTGCAGAACCTGTCATCCGGTGCTCGCGGCCGGGGCAGCACCGCGCAGACGGGCAGCGCCCACTCCTTCAACTGGTCGGCTGAACGTGAGCAGCGTGCATGCGCCTTCGATCACAGTGCCGGGCCCGTGCGTTTGTACAGTCACCTCCATGCGCAACCTGCTCGACTCAATTGCGCAACGACGACCGGTCAGGCCCAGATAGTGTGTAGCTGCCGCGCCCGTCCTGCCTACGTCGAGGACGATCGCCACCGCCACGCTTGCAGTCCTCGGTGAGGCTAGCTCGCCGTCGGGTCCGTCTTCACTTGTGCCCCGCCGTGGTGGCCTCAGGAGCGACGACGCAGAGGTTGTAGGTCCTCGGCCAGGCCGACCGATTCAACGCGGCGCCGAGCCGGCAGTGCCGATGCTACGAAGGGCGTTGTCGAAGATCCGGGTGTCGATTCCAAGGTCGACGATGTCGGTGCCATTGGAGTAGATGATGTTATTCGACAACCGCGCGCCCCTCGCGTTCTGCACGATAATCCCCTCGAGAGGACGATTGTCGTAGATCGAATTGCGCTGGACGACTGTGTTTGAACTGTCGGTGTACACCTGAATGCCGCCGGGATTGCCATAAATCGAGTTATTGACAATCTCGTTCGCATTGCCCCAGGCGACGGTAACCCCGTAGGCGGTGCCTTGATGGCGACCGTTTCGATAGATGCGATTATCGCGCACGACGTTGCGTGACGGGTCGGTGTGTGGACCGGCGTTGTTATATACGTGGAAGCCGTATCCCTGGTTATCGTAAACGTCGTTGTTCTCGAACAGGTTGTCGCTGCCGCTGATGTAAAGTCCGTGGCCGTTCGTCGCAGCGCCCCCCGCTACGCCATTTTCGTGAATGCGGCACTCGATGACTTCGTTGAACGGCGTCTCGGTGCCGAAGTGAACGCCGAAGTTGACGCTGTTCTTCACTTCCAGGCGGAGAAACCTGTTGTGATGGGCGCGGAAAACGAACACGCCATCAGCGTCCGCCCCCGGCCTCGAGTTGCCCATGTCGATGGTCAGGTCCTGGAACACAAGATAGGACTGCCCACCGGTCAGGCGGATACCCGCCACGTTGTGCGGAGGCTGCAGCGTGACCGCTTCGCCCTGATAAGCGCCGATCACGATCGGGCTCTTCCAGGAGCTGCCACTCGGCACCACGCCCGCCTGCGAATCGACCGTGTTGTCGGGCCCGGTGTAGACCCCTTCCCGGAGATACAGGGTGTCGCCCGCCTGGAGCCGGGCTACTGCGGCTCTCATCGTACGGAGCGGCGCGGTCAGGCTCCCGGAGTTTCGATCGCTGCCGTTGGGTCCGACGTAGTAGACGATCTGCCGAGCGACCGGCGTGGGTGCGACGGCGCTCGAGCCGCAAGACGACATCGCGACGAGGAGCGCGAGGGCGGCGCAGCAGCGCGTCATACAACTGTGGCGACCTCCGTCCCGACGGTGCCCATCGCCCCTGTCCTGACGGGGTCTGATGTGTAGCAATCCCCGCGACCGAGTCCATGCTCGGCTTTCCCACGCAGCGATCCACACTCTGCTGACGACCGACGGGTGTCTAGACAATTGTGCGGCGCCCTCCCGGCATCGTAGCGTCGAACCGTCGCACGGAACAAGCGGGTGTGTGCCATCGTAAGCGCCGATCACCACCTCATCGGCCGAGCGGCGGCCGATTGCTCATGTGCAGTCCACCCCGCCGGGCGGCACGCACCCCCGCCCAGAAGAAATAGTCCAGGACGAATCGGTAGCAGTCGTTGAGCCGTCTGCTTTGCCTTCGTTCAAACCACTCCACCACACGAATGATCGTCGCTGGCGTTCGGGCGTAAACCGTACCCAGCATCAGCAAGGCCGCCCGGAGTGCCCGTGCCGAGCGCGCCCCGTGCCGCCCGGTGCTGAGCGCGAGCTTTTCGTACGCGTCCGGATATTTCGCTGCAAACAGCACAGCGGTGTGCCCTTTCTCCATGCTATCTCTGGCGACGCGAGCGAAGTCCTTTTCGTAGTGCTGCCGCGCCAGCGCCTCGGGGCAGTAAGCCAGCGCCACCTGGTGATGCAGCAGGCGTCGCGCCAGTTCCCCGTCTTCATTCCCATACACCTGAAATTCCTCGTCGAAGAGCCCCACCTCCAGTAGCACGGACCGCGCGATCGAACAGTTGCCGCTGTAAAAATCACGGAAGCCAATAGCGTAATCAGGACGGCTGAGCTTCTGCATGTGATGCTCGAATTTCCGCCCGATGTACTGCACGATCGGGGGTGACGCCTGAGTGAACGAGATCGGTACGGCTCCCAGCACGGCACGTCCAGGCCGTCCCGCGTGGGCTCGGAGGTGTGCGAGCAACAGGTCTTCTGCGGGCTCCATATCGTCGTCCAGCAGTAAGGCGATTTCCGCACGGCTCGCCAGGATGCCCGAATTACAGGCGGCGGCCCGGCCGCGGTGCGGCTGCAGCAGGGCCCGGAGCGGGAACGGCGCCGCGAACTCCGCCACCGCTTCCGCCGTGGTATCCAGACATCCGTCGACGGCGATCAGCACTTCGAAGGCCGCGGGATTGAGGGTCTGGTGACGGAGGGCACGCAGCAGTCGAAGCACTGACGCGCACCGGTTGTACGTAGGAACCACCACCGAGATCCGGCAATCGTCCGTGCCCTCCCTGCACTCATGGGCGCGGCCACACCGACGGTCGATGGCGCGTCCACCAGTCGCGGAGACTCCCGCCGGACCGGAGGCGGCAGGCGAAATCCAGGAGCGTATCCGTGCCGCTCACGCGGATTCGGTGCAGTGCCCAGGGGTCATCGTCAGCTGGCGACAGTCCGGGCTGCGTGGTGCAGGCTGAATGGTACCCGGCTTCCCTGGCGCTCTGCCGCACTGAGGCATTGAAGGATCCGAACGGGTACGCGAAATGACGGATCTCTCGACCAAGGTAATTCGCCAGCAGGTGTCGGGACTCGCGCAATTCCATGTGACAGTCTGCCGCAGACAGCTCCGCCAGACGCGGATGGCTCATCGTGTGACTGCCGCAGTCGAACCCCGCGGCAAGCAGCGCCCGCGCGGCCGTCCAGTCAATCAAGGGCCGCTCGAACCCGCGCTCTCGCAGCAGCCAGCGACTGGCCTGCCCCATCAGGCCGGCGACAAGGTAAAACGTCGCCGTGAACCCTCGCGCCTGCAGCAGGGGCACGGCATGGTCGACGCAGCTTTGAAACCCATCGTCAAAGGTCAGCACGACCGGACGCGCCGGCAGGATCGACCGATCGGCGCGCGCCGCCAGCAGATGATCGAGGGTAATGGACGTATACCCGCGCGCCGAGAGCCACCACAATTGTGCCGCCAGAGCGCGTGGCGTCACGGTGTAGTTGCGAAAATGTGGCGCCGGCTCCGCGCTGATATCGTGGTACATCAGCACTGGCACCGCCCCTCCGCCGCTCACCAGTCGGTCTGGGGACGTCATGCACCCGCGCCATCGCGCTTGACGGCCATGACTGTGATTAGAGTCTCGTAGTCTGGATCGTGGTGGCTGAGTTCATTCGGCGAGAGTTCCTGAGCGGCGAGTCCGTGCAGAAAACCGATGGCAGCCAGCACGTTCCCGTGCGCCTGCACTTCGATGTTGGCGGCCCCGAACACCGCACCAAAGAGGCGACGCGCAGCGGCCGACGTGAAGCTCCAGTACCAGGACTCACGCCACGTCGGGTCGCTCGTCTGGCTGATGCCAGGAAAGGTCGCCAGAGTGACACCGCCGGGTTTGAGAATTCGCGCGATCGTGCGAAGGGCGGCGGCAGGCTCATAAATGAGCTGCAGTGTCTGGCAGAGAATGACGCAATCGAACGTGTTCGATGGGATGTGATCGGCGCACGTCAAGTCGGCCACGATCGTTGCGGACGGAGAACCATCCGACACGTGCAGCACATCGGAGTGCTGCACTGAAGTGCCTCCGAATTGCCGCGTATACCGATCGTCCCCGACCTCGAGGACCCGCCCGGCGATCAGTCGGCGGTGGCGGTCGAGGAACCGCTCGATGTAGTAGCGGTCAATCGGGTTGCCGCGATCGTAGCCCCAGCGGCGGCTGATCGGGTGCAGTCGTCGCAGGTCGCCGAACCCAACGCGGCCCACGGCCGGCTGCCTGCGATCGGATCGCCAGCCGCGAAATATTGCCGCCAGGCGGCCTCGGACGCGCGCGAGCCACGACCGTTGAGGCGGTGACCGTCGGTCTTGCTCGAGCGCCTCCCAGACGCGCGGGTCGACGGTGTCCAGCGATCGAAGGTAACTCGTCAACCACTCTGTAAAGTGCGCACGCGCGCTGTAGTATTCGCCTGATTGCCGCGCGCGCGCGCACCACGACGCTGGATGCTGTCGATATTTGTGCAGACAGGTCTCAGATACGAAGACCGGCGCCGCCAGCCAGACTTTGCTGAGAAACACCTGGTCCTCATGCAGGCCGCGGAATCGATCGTCGAACCCGCCGACCCGACGGACGATGTCGGTCCGCACCATCCAGGTGCCTGTTCCGGGGACGGCGGCGCTCTTGCGCAGACATCGGATCAACAGTTCGGGCGGGGGCATGACGACGTTGGCCGGCGTGACGATCGGCTGAACGCGATCGCGTGCTGTCTGGGACGCCTCCCCTGTCCACTCGTACCACCAGAGTGACGGGCCGCACACGAGCCCTACAGCAGGGTGTGCCTGGAGTATGTCGACGTCGTGTCGGAGCTTGTCCCGCAACCACACATCGTCGGCGTCGAGGAACGCGAGAAACTGGCCGCGTGCCTGCTGAATGCCGAGATTGCGCGCCGCACTCATGCCGCGATTTGCATGCCCCGGGTGCTGCAGATACCTCATACGGTCTGGATACTGCTCGACCTGGGCCCGCGCGATTCCTGAGCTGCCGTCGGTGGAACCGTCGTCGACCAGCAGGAGCTCCCAGACGGCGTACGACTGGGAGAGCACACTCTTGATGGCATCAGCTAGAAACGGCTCCCCGTTCCAAAAGATGAGCACCACCGACACGAGCGGGGAGTCAGGGGGCGTCACCGTTGAACCGCACTGGCGGAGACGCACGGGACCGCCCACTCGGACTCGGCGTAACCCTGGAACTGCCACGTGACGCCGGGAACCACGACGAGAGCGAAGGCGGAGGGGGTGTGATGGTACTGGCTGTTCACGAGGTGCGCACCGAGCGGGTCTGCCGCCGAGAAGCCGATCCGGTAACCAAACCCCTCGACATCAGTCATTCGCTGAGACACGTCATGTGCCCTGGCGGCGAATTGAGGTTCGTGTCGCCACTGGCTCTGCCGGCTCCTCGGGCAACCCGGTGAGGGAGCGGAGCTGCTCGTCCCACAGAGACACGAACAGACTGCCCCGGAGCATTTCGATTGGGGGCCGCCCTCCGGCACGACCGACGAACCGCCGGTACTCGGACTTTGCGTGAATCATCCACACGAGCAAGCGCAACACCGGCACCACCGCGGGGTCGTAACCGGTTTGCTCGGTATAAGTGGCCACCGCCTCGCGCACGACCTGCCCATAGCCAGTAGCGGGCGATAGACTGGCCCGGTAGGTCTGGCGGAACGCCCCAGTGCTCCACGCCCGCTCCACGAGAAACGTGCCCATCGTCAAGAAATAGAGGAGATCGAGGAACGGCGCCCCCCGAGCGGCCGATTCCCAGTCCAATACCCCAAGCTCCCCCTCCGGGGTCACGACGATATTAGTAGGCGAGTAGTCCCGATGCTCCCAGACGACGGGCAACGGCGGGATGGTTCTGAGCCGCGCACGCGCCTCGAGGAGTGATCCAGGGGCGAGGATTGAAGCAAACGTGCTTTCAAATTCGGTGAGCGCGGCGGTCAGGAAACCATCCCACGCTTCAGGATCCGCCGCTGCTTCAGTTGTGCGGCCCAGGGTTGCCAGCCACATGGCAGCTTTCAATCCGAACCGGCGGACGTTGGCAGCGGTAAGGCAGGCGGACAGCGGCGTACCCGTGAGGGCGGTTTCCCCGACCGTCATCACGCCCGCGTGCGAGTGGGCAAAGAGTACCCGGGGGATCACCTGCAGCTGAGGGGCCTGAGACGCGACGGCTCGTAGGGCGGCGGCCTCATTCTGCAGCGCGGCAACCCCCAGGGTTTCGCGAGCCATCTTCACGGCAATCTGCGGCCTCGCACTCGTCTCCCCGAAGATTAGCGCCACGACCTTATTGGTGCTGTGGGCACCCGGAGTCAGCAGCAGCCACGATAGCCTTGCGGGGGCCGGACCCCCGTCCTGCGTGGGCCAGTGCCGGCAGATTGTTGCCAGGATTTCTGCCCAGAAATCTGGGCGATCCGCCACAGGCCGCGTAAGATCCGGCTTCGAGCCGGTGACCGCGACCTGCCATGGCGGGTACGCGCCGGGGACCAGCCGGCGGCTGATTGCCCGCAACCAAAACCTGAACGGACTCAAGTTCCGGTAGGTGAGGTAGTAGGTCAATGCAGGGCCCCGGTCGAGGGGCACCCAGCTCTGGGCGAACGTGTCTCTCGGGTTCGACTCTGGCGCGTATACGCGGAGGTCTGTGAACCCGGCCCGACGCAGATGCCTGAGCAACCGCCGAATCCCGCCGTATCGGCATTCGACGTACAGGGCCCCACCGGGCTGCAACATGGCCCAGGCGCGGTGGACCGCCGCTTGGGTGGGGTCGACGAGGACCGCCAGATCGAACACGGCCGCTGGTGCGCCGCCGGTCCCATGGACGGACCCGGCGGGGAGCACCTCCGTCAGCGCTTCGTGCAGGCAGACGTCGGTATCACAGACAGTGCGAGCGGGGACCGGGTTGGGCAGGAGAAAGCGCCAATCGACGCGGCGCAGGAATCTGTTCCGGCGCTCCTCAGTCATCTTCCCCACGCCCTCCCAGGTCGCGGCCCTCATATCCCAGCTTCGATTCTGCTGCAGCCTAGCTAGATCGGGCGATCGTGAGGTGACCGGAGTCGCTGCATGGTGATGCGACTGATATCGCAATGGGACACCGCAGTCTCCCATTGTATCGTGCAGTGTCTCGCTGCGAATCTACGTCGGAACGAAATCCGAATCTCTGGAAACAACCAGTTCGGCCATTCCTGAGCGCCGCTCTAACCGAAGAGCTTCTCGCTCGGAAGTGATGGCATGCAGCGCCCGCCATGTCTCCGGAGACGTGCCGAGCTGCGCCGCAAGATCAAACCGGAAGGGTCTCATACAGTTGCCTTGCGAATAGAGAGGTCGACGCGCGCCATCCTTCAGAGACGCAACGCTGGAGAGCAAGGGGCTGGTGCCCTGGTGGGGCAGGTGCATGTGCCTGCCCAGACGAGCACTATAGCGACCCGAGCGCGTCACGTTGAACCAACCGCGGCTTGCGGCGTCAGGCGTCGGATGCAACCTAGACCTTCTGACCCCGGTGCTCCCAGCGGCCGCGGCAGGTGATCCAGAACGACAGCAGGATGAGGCGCACGTCGAGCCCGAAGCTCTGACCCTTCGCGTAGACGCGGTCGTAGCGGAACTTGTGGCGGCGGGCGACGTCGCGCGGGGCGTAGATCTGGGCGACGCCGGTCAGGCCGGGGCGCAGCCGGATGCGGTCCGCATACCCGGGGACATCTTCCAGCGCGACGAATTCGCCGTCCGACGCTTCGATCTCGCCAGGGCGCAGCGCGCGCGGGCCGACGAACGTCATGTCGCCCTTGAAGATGTTCCAGAGCTGCGGCAGTTCGTCCATCGCCGTCGCGCGCATGATCTGGCCGATGCGCGTGACGCGCGGGTCGCGCTCGGTGGCCTGCAGTGCGCCGACTACCGCTTCCGCGTTCGGAATCATCGAACGGAACTTGAAGACCATGAACACACGCCCGCCTTCACCGACGCGCTCCTGCGTGTAGAACACGTCGCCGCCGTCCTCGAGCTTGATGAGGGTGGCCAGGGCCAGCCAGATGGGTGACGACACGACGAGGCCGATGCCGGCCAGGCAGACATCGAGCGCGCGCTTGCCAAACGGCACGGTGACAGGGGGCGAGGTTGTGCGGCCTGTGCGGTGTTCCAGAACGACGGTGCTCACGGGTGCAGTCACACTCCTGCCTGCCCGCTGGACAGGACGTCTGCTGGTGATATCGGCGTGCCCATCAGTGAGCGATACAGTCCGGTTGTCTGCTCGACCATCCGCCGAACGGTGAACGCGGCCTCGACGCGCTGGCGTCCAGCGTCTCCCATCCTGGCGCGAGCTGCAGGGTCGTCGAGCAGCTGTGCGAGAGCCAGGCCTAGAGCCGCCGGGTCGCCGGGCGGCACAACCAGGCCGGTGACGCCATGCTGGTTGACCCACGGAACGCCCGACGGCAGGTCGGTGCAGATGACCGGCTTGCGGCACGACATCGCCTCGATCTGGACCATCCCGAACGCTTCCGCCCTTGTCACGGACGGCAGGACGAACACGTCGCAGGCATTGTAGAGCGCGGTCAGTTCCTGCGTGGATGCGTTGCCGGCAAACCGTACACGGTCGGCCACGCCGAGTTCCCGCGATTGCGCCTCGAGCGCGGCGCGCAGCGGACCGTCGCCGACGATGACCGCGCGGGCGTTCACGCCGGCCAGCGCGCGCAGCAAAACGTCGACCCCCTTGTACGGGACCAGCCGGCCGACGAACAGCGCTATCGGTCTCGGGTCTTCGGCACGGATCGCCTCGACCGCCGGTGCCACTGCTGGCGTCAGCGCGTGCTGATCGGGGTTGAGCGCATAGGGAATGACCACGCACTTCGATTGGAACGGCTGCAGCTCGTTGGCGAGCTGCGCCACCTGCGGCGACGCGACGACGATGCGGTCGGCAAGCTTCAACATGCGGCGCAGGAACGGGCGGTAGAACAGCCTGTAGCGCCACGCCGGCCGGACGACTTCGGCGTGGATCCAGAACACCACGCGGGCCCTGGGCTGACCGATCAGGTGCGCGACGAGCGCGATCGGATTCGGCTCGTGCACAACCATGACGTCGGGATCGAGTCTGCGCATCCAGTACGGGAAGGTTGGGCACAGCGCCACCGCACCCACGCGGGTGAGAGCGCCAACACGGGTGACCGGCACGCCGTTGACGCTTTCGTGCACGGTCGATGGTCCTTCGTTCGCCACCAGCACGTGATTGTCCACGTCGCTGCGCTCGGCTTCCGCGAGCACCTGCAGCACCTTCTCCATGCCGCCGCGCGCGGGCGGGTAGAACTTGCCGACATGAAGGATGCGAGGTGTTGCTCGGTTCATGGTTCGTTTCCCTCTTATCGGACGCTCGAGGGGCGAAGCAGACCGGTGGACAGCAGCAGTGCCGCGGCGCCGCGCCACGTGACGGCATGGGCCAGGGAGCGCCTCGCGAACTGCCTGGCTGCCTGCAACTGGCCGTCGCGCCAGGCGCCGCGAGCGCACTCGTAGAACGCCAGGGCAGCCCGCCGCCCCGCGGCGGGAGCGATGTCGCGCAGCGCCGCGTCGGCCGCGATCGCCGCCCAGCAGTTCGCTCCGCCGACGGCCCAGTCGCTCCCTGCGGCTGATGTCAAGTTGGTGGGATGCGTGCGCCAGCGGCTCAGGCGATCGGGCACGTAGAAGGCGCCGCGCCCAGTGCGGCACAGCCAGTACGCGATCCACAGGTCATACGCCGGGCCCGCTGTTTCCTCGAAGTGCTCGGGCAAGGCGCTGCGTCTGAAGAGGGCGCCCATGGCAAGGGGAATGGTCTGGCGGAGCAGGAGCTCGCTGAACGGGCGGTGTGTGCCTGGCGCCAGCGTGGTCCGTCCCCATGCTCGGGAGTTTCGGCCGGTTTCGTCTGCCAGCACCTGGCCATCAGTGTCGATGATCCAGTGATCGCAGAATGACACCGCCAGCGAGTCGTCGGCGTCCAGCGGTGCGACCAGTCGCTCCACGAAGGTCGGTTCGAACACATCGTCGTGATTCAGGAGTGCGACGTAGCGGCCGCGCGCCTCGCGGAAGCACGCCCAGTGATTGCGGGCCACGCCGAGCGCCGGCACGTTGTGCTGGTAGCGGAGGCGTGGGTCGCCCATGGAGGACACAACTCCGGCGAGTGCGGCATCGGGAGAGTCGTCGGAGATGATGAGCTCAAAGGAGCCATACGTCTGGCGTACCGCGCTCTCGAGCGCGGCCCGCAGGTGGTCCGGCCGCGTCCTGTACGCGGCGGTCACGATGGTAACCATCGGCGCACTCACTTCATGCCCTCCGGTGCGCGCACGATCGTGCCGGCGGCTTCGTCCAGCACCTCGAGCAGCTCCGTCACGTGCTGCTCGACCGCGTGTGAGGCCACCAGCGTTCCGGCCTTCACCTGGCGGCGTGGCATCGCGAGCGCGCGCACGATGGCGGTGGCCAGGCCGCGCGCGGAGGGCGGGTCTGACGGCGCCACGGCGCCGGTTCCATCGTCGGTCAACCACTCGCGAACCGCACCCACATCGAAGGCAGCAACCGGCACACCGCGTTGTACCGCTTCCGCACCTGCGAAACCGAACGG
The DNA here is from genome assembly GCA_963722395.1 of uncultured Acidobacteriota bacterium. Taxonomy (GTDB): domain Bacteria; phylum Acidobacteriota; class Vicinamibacteria; order Vicinamibacterales; family CAVVIG01; genus CAVVIG01. The sequence goes on from CAVRLS010000005.1 coordinate 1,134,706, forward strand.
CTCCGGCCACACGCTTGGCATCACCACCACATCACTCGCTGTGACGAGGGCCGCACAGTCCTCCTGCGCGGCCCAGCCGACGAAGTCGACCTGCACATCGGGAAGGGTGAGCGCGAGGCGGGTGGCGTCCTCGCGGCAGGCGGCGAGTTCCGGACCGTCGCCGGCAATAGTCAGCCGCAAAGGATGCGGCACATGCTCCCGTACCAGCGGCAACGCCGCCAGCAGCACGCGCACGCCTTTCAGCCGCTCGAGGCGACCGATGTACGACAGGCGGCGCTCGCGCCCGTCAGCCGTGTCGTGTGGCTCGCGCACAGCCTGAGGGGCGGGGAGGCCGAGTGACGGATACACCGGTGGCAACTGGCGGACGCGCGTGTCGCTGAATCCGTGCTTCAGATACTCCTGCCGCATGTGCGCCGAGAACGTGACGATGCGCTGATACCGCTGGAGCGACGCAAGGCGGCGCACCTGCCGCCGATATTCGCGAAGCATTGTGCGCGGGTCGAGTCCGCCGCACCGCCGCGGCAGGTAGAGCCCCAGGCAGCCCGCGCCGAAGGTGCGATCACATGCCCTGACGTCCGGAATCCGGAACGCCTTGTTTCCGCTGATGCATGTCCCGTAGTACGCGTGCGCAAAGAACACGCCCGGCGCCAGCGCCAGTGCCGCCGCTTCCGTGTCCGGATCGGCGAACGCCTGAACGAAGAGCACGTCAGGGCGCCACGCGGCGAGTGCCAGCAGCGCCTCTGAGCGGCGGGAGGGCGGACACGATAGCTGCGGAACGAAATTGATCGACGGCGTTGCCGGGCGGCCTGGATCGCCGCCGCCCTCGTGCAGGAACAGCACCTCGTGACCGCGTTCGAGCAGCGCCGGGATCAGCTGGCCGATGTAGGTCTCGACGCCACCCAGCCATCGGTCGGTTGAGTCGGCGATGACGATGCGCATGGCGTGCCGACTCACAATTCCGCGGTCTCTCGTGCCGCTACCGCAGCATCTGCGCGTCCGCTCAGCTGCCAGTAGATCTGCGCCATCGCGTCCGCATAGTTGGCCCAGCTGAAACGACGTGCCCACGCCACGCGCTCGGCGCGCGCCGTGTGCTGCTGTGCGGCGCTGCTGCCGTCGGCAAGGACCGCGGCGATGGCGTTGGACCACCCGGCCGTGTCGTCGAGCGGGCAGTACTGCGCTTGGGCGCCTCCCACCTCCCTGAACACCGCGAGGTCGGTGGCAATCACCGGCGTACCGCACGCGAGGGCCTCGACAACCGGGATGCCGAACCCCTCGCGGTCGGACGTGAGCACGACCGCCCGCACACGGCGGTAGAGCGCGGCCAGTTGAGCGGTGTCGAGCCGCGGCATCGTGACGATGGCGTCAGCGATGCCGAGCCGCTCCGCGTGCGCACGCTGCTCCAGCGTGAACGGGCCGCCCACGCGGATGAGGCGCGCCTGCGGATGTGTGCGGCGGACGGCAGCCACGATCTCGAGCAGCCGGTCAATCCGCTTGCGGGGAATGCAGGAGCCCACGTGCATCAGGTCCACCGCGGAGTCGTAGCCCAGGATGGCGGCAACGAACGCGGCCGCGTCAGGGTCGGGCGCCGCGTGGAAGACCGGATGAACGCCGTTCGGCACCACGCTGATGCGCTCTGCAGAAACGAGCCCGTACTGTAGCAACTCGTCGCGAGTGGCGGCGCTCGGGCACGCGATGTGCGCAGCCGCCTGCATGCCGCGAAGCAGCCGGCGCACGAGAGCCAGCGGCAGGCGAGAGGACGTGAGATGCGGCGCAACCAGCGGCAGGAACGCGTCGGCATCGTGGCACGTGATTACCGTGCGTGCGGCCGGCAGGTTCAACACGACATGGGCATAGCTGTGATCGACGACGTGAAACGTCTCGAAGTGGCCGGCGCGCCGCGCGAGCCATCGCGGATAAGCCACGAACCGCTGACGATAGCGTTCGAACGTGGCGCCGCGCGGAAGATGGCGCAGCCGTGACGGCGGCAGTTCCGGGCACAGCAGGTCTACGGAGAGGCCGGAGGCTGCGGCGCTCGCACCGAGGTGCGACAACAGCATGTCGGCAACCAGGTCCATGCTGGTCCACCGTTCGCTGCGCAGGTCGGCGACGACGGCGACGCGCGGCTCAGGCACCGGCTGGTCCGGTGGAGCGGACGGCATCAGCGCCACCCTGACGTTCGCGCACCACCTCGTCGAATACACGGGCCAGATCGGCGAAGACGTGCGGGCGCGACCAGTCGCGCAGGACCATCTCGCGCCCGCGCAGCGCCTGTGCACGCGCTTCGGCGCGATTGCCGGCAACCCAGAGGAACTGTTCCGCCATCGCGTCGGCGTCGCGCAGCGGCACGAGCCGGGCGTAGCCGGGCAGTGTCAGGGCCATGCCGCCGATGTTGGTGGCGACGACGGGTGTGCCGCACGCCAGCCCCTCGAGCGGGGACAGTCCCAGCCCTTCCTCGAGCGACCCTTGCGCGATGACGTCGGCGGTGCGGAAGTAATCCGCGACCTCGGTCATCGGATGTGCAGCCGGCCGGCCGAGCACCCACGCCTCCGCGTCTGCCAGTCCGAGGCTGCGCCCGAGGGCGAGGAACTCCTGGTAGCCTCCGCTCAGGTTGAGCAGAACGGCGTTCAACCCCTGCGCTCTGGCCTTTGCGGTGGCGCGAAGCACCGTTTCGGGATCCTTCTCGTGGCTGATGCGACTGGACAGAAAGACGATGAAGGCATCGTGCGGCAGGTCGCGCTTCTGCCGCAATCGCGCCCGCTCCGCGTCGTCGGCCGGCGTGAACACGGTGGTGTCCACCCCGTAGTAGCCACCCCAGGCGACACGGCCGCAGTAGCGTGACGCGATGCCTTCGAGGTAGGTGCCGAGCGCGAGGCAGCGGGTGGAGAGCGCCCCGTTCACCGTCATCAGCGTGCGGATCACCAGCTCGCCGGCCAGTGCGGCCGCGGCCGAGATTTGCCGGCGCGTCCGGCGGCAGCGGAAGTACTCCACTGGCGGCAGCGCAATCGTGGTCACGACTGGCGTGCCGCGCAGTGCGCCGATGAGTGTGGCGTTCAGCGAGCCGCGTAGCAGTTCCTGCGACAGGATGACGTCGAAGTTCCGGGCATGCTGCCAGAGCCACGCGAAGGATCGCGCCTGGAAGGCGAGGCGGCCTCCGTCGATCTCCACGACGTCGGGTCTGGCGCCACTGTCGTGCACGCGCTGCTTCAGCCCGCTCGACTCGTAGTGTGAGCGCGGCACACAGAGCGTGAGGTCGGCGATCCCGGCGAGACCGGTGACGAACCGGATGTCGGTGAACCCCTCCACGAAGAAGAGGACTCTAGGTCTCAACATGAGCACTCAACCGGCTGACGGCATGCGCGCGCGACAAGCGGGTCGCATACATCGCGGCGCCGGTGCGGGCGACGCGACGGCGAAGCGCAGGATCGCGCACGGCCGCGAGCGCCTGTTCGGCGAGCAACACCGTGTGCGGCGCCGACGCCAGGATGGCGGCGCCTGCATCGCTCCAGAACGGTTCGGTGAGCGGTCCGCTGTTGCTGACCACCGGCAGCCCAAACGCCAGCGCCGCCAGGGCAGACGTATTCCGGGCGGTGATGCCGTCCGGATAGGGCTGCAGCATCAGATCACAGGCGACGAGTTCAGCCGGCAGTGCGGACAGCGGCGTCGTGCCAACCGCGTGGACACGATGCCCGAATGCTGGGTGCTGCGCGAGGAACGTGGCTGCGAATTGTTGGCTGTCGCGGCCAATGAGCCGTATGTGCACGTCCGAGCTGTCGAGCAGCGCCAGCAGCACCGGCGCGAGGAGTACGGTGACGACCGGCGAGCAGGTGCTGAAGTGACCGACGACCAATGGAGTGTGCGCCGGCCTGTCGCCGGTGACAGCATCGGTGCCTTCCGGCTCGATGGGCGAAGACACCGGCATGAGCGACACCGGTGTGCCCTGCCGCACGAAAGGTGTGACCCACGGTCGCCAGCCTTCAGTGCTGAGCCACACGTGGGAGGCGGCATGCCCGAGCAGCCAGAGCATCAGCTTCTGCACCGTGGCCGCCAGCACGTGGAGTGGCGGCCACGACGCGCGCATGTAGGGTTCATGCACCATCAGGTGCAGTGCGTTGCCGCGTACGCGCGCGCGCCACGCGAGCCACGCCGCGAACGGCACGTTCAAGGATTTGTAGCCGTAGCCGTGCGGGACCCACTGCACGAAGAGGCGTGGCCGGCCTGCCGCATCGAGCAAGCGGCCCGTGCGCAGGCAATCGACCGGTGCGAAGGAACCCAGTGTCCGGTGCACCACGACATCGTCCACCGCCGGGGTGGTGCCTTCAGCGAAGGGCGCCCAGACGTGGACCGTTCCAGACGCCGCTGCGAGACTGCGCGCGAGCCCCGACACGAAGTCGCTGACGCCGCCAATCTGCGGCGGGTACTCGCAGGTGATGACGTGCCATCCCGCCGGCGTGTCGGAGGGCTCGCGCCTGAAGCGTACGGTCATCGGTACGCCCGCGCGCGGCCGTGCGAGGACGGCCAGGTCCATGGGGGCTTCGATGACCTCCAGGTCGTGCGCAGCGAACAGCGCGGTGAGCTGGTCGAGCGTGTCGCCCTCGCGCACGTGCGCCGGATCGGGAACAGCAGGCGGCGTCGGCACGCTCAGGACGAGTCTGGCGTCAGACGTCATCACCCGTCGCAGTTCCGCCACCGCGGCAGTGTCGTTGTGAACAGCCGCGCGTCCGGCGAATGCCGGCGCAGCAGCGGCGTGTGGAGCCCTTCGCCGACACCGGCGTTGAGCATCTGCCGCGGCGTGCTCTCCCGCGCGGCGCGGTCGACCAGTGGCTCGAGGATTGGCAGCTGCACGATCAGACGCCCGGCGTCGGGCCAGCCGGGTGCCAGCAGGCGGACGCCTGGCGTGGTGAGGATGCGGGCGTGCCACGACACTGCGGATCGATCGTGGAGCACTCATCCGAGCTGTCCAATCCAGGTGATGAACGGTGCGTCTGCGCCGCGCACGCGCACTTCGGTGTCCGCTCGTGCCGCACGGCCCATCGCCGGCAGGTCGGCGCGGCGGGCATTGGCGCGGGTGAAGGCGTCGACCAGATCATCCACCGAGCGCGGCGGCACGATCCAGCCGGTCTCGCCGTGTCGAATCCACTCGGCTGCACCGGTGGCGGAGGTGGTGACGACCGGCAGGCTGGCCGCCATGGCTTCAGCGACAGCGAACGGCGAGCCGTCTTCGAGAGTAGGGAGGACGAACAGGTCGGCCCGCGCCAGCAACGGGCGTGGATCGCCAGGAATGACCTGCACCGGCACCCCGTCGCGGTACCTGGCGAGCAACCCCGCGCTGCAGCGGTCGCCCGTGCCGCCCACGAGGTCGACCGCGACATGGCCATAGCGCTGCGCCGCCTGCAGCAGATAAACGAATCCCTTTCGCTGATCGAGCGAGCCGACGAAGCAGATGCGCAACGGCCCGGACGAGGGCCGCCTCGCCGGGACCGCGAAGTGATCGAGGTCGACCTTTTGCTGGAAGACGGAGATGCGCGTGGCATCGACACCTCCCTGCGCGATGGAGTCGCGCGACCATGCAGACGACACGCGGATGTGCGGTGCGAGCGAGTACTCCTGCTCGACCCGCGTCACCATCGCCGGCGTGGGATGCCCCAGGTGGGCACCGCCGCACCAGCGTGCGGTCTCGTCGAGGTAGACGCGACGAAACGCCGCGATGTGGCCGTTGGGGCTTTCGAGCACGGCTGGCACCGAGTGCTGCGCCGACCACGCCAGGCTTTCGAGCGCCACCTGGCTGAAGGCGTAGCAGAGGTCGGGTCGAACCTGCGCGACGATGCGCGCCGCGTGCGCACCGACGTGTCGGTCGCCGCGATGCTGGTGCAGACCGGCACACTTCCGTAGCGGCCGCAACGACAGCAGCCGCAGTGGCGGGCGTGGCACCGTGTGCCACGTGACGCCAGACGGCGCGGTCCACCCGGGCACGAGCCCTGGGCCGATAGCGTCCACGGCCGCGCCGCTCGCCGCGAGCGCACGCAGGGCGTTGCCGGCCTGCACGCCCAGACCACCGGCACCGAGCGTGGTGCCGTAGACGAAGGCAATCCGACGGGGCGTCACCGGTGCCGGACCTGGGCGAGGACGAGACGCCAGCGATCGACGCGGGCACCCGTGCCGAAGCGGGTCAGCGCGTCCTCTTCCGCTCGCCCGACGCGGTCGAGCAGCGGCCAGGCCAGGCGCAGGTAGGGGCCAACCGGACCGTACCAGGCGAGCGGCACGATCGCCACGGCGTAGAGCGCGCCCACGGCGAGCACGAGGCCCACCGTGCCGATGAGCGAATCGGCCGGGACGATCAGGCTGCCGGCAGCGGCGATCCCCGCGACGAGGGAGACCCGGATGACCAGCGGGGCCAGCCGCGCGATGAATGCGCCGAACGACAGCCCCATGTCATTCGCGACCGACCGGGTGTTCAGCGGCAGGCTGACGAGCACGACGCCGAGTATCGATGCGACCGGTGCGCCGATCGGCCCCCACACCGGAACGAGCAACAGCGTTCCGCCCACGGAGATGAGACCGTCGACGAGGCTCGTGATCGAGATCTGCCGCTCGTGTCCGAAGCAGAAGAGCGTGTAGATGGTGGCGATATTCCAGTGTCGCAGCAGCATCATGCCGGCAAACGCCATCGTCAGCGTCGAGCCGCCGAACTGCTCGGGGCCCACCCACCGGTTGACGAAGAAGTGGTTGGCGGCCACGATGACGACGATGAGTGCGCCGCTCATCATCAGCATCGCGTGGGTGAGCGCCGTGGCCACCGTCGCCATGCGCTCGTTCGATTCGGACGCGCGCAGCTCGCTCAGCGCCGGCTGCGCTGCGTGCATCAACAACTGCGGATGGTTGGCGAAGACCGTGATCAGCTTGCCGGTGCACGCGTAGGGCACGACGGCGGCCGGGCCGAGCAGACGGCCGAGCAGCAGGACGTCCGAGCCGGTCAGCAACACCTGGGCGATCTGATTCACGCTCACCCAGAGCGAGCGCTTGAAGTACTCCGCCACCGGCTGCGGGCCGGCGGCCGCCAGTGTGCCGGGCCAGTGCTTCCGCAGGTGGATCCAGCAGGCAATCGCCGGAACCGCCATGCCCAGCGCCCATCCGATCATCAACGCCTGGAGTCCGGCGCCGAGCAGCACGAGTCCGATGGTCGTGATCGAACTGACGGCCCAGCCCGCGAACTGCGCTTTCGACAGGAACGGCAGTTGCTGCAACCCCTGGAGCACGGCTCCGGGAACACGCAGCGGATACAGCGCGACGAACGCGGCGAACACCAGCACGAGGGGCATCCGCAGTTCGCGCCAGTCCGCTGGCAGCAGCCACAGCACGGCCAGGCAAATCACGATCAGACCGAGCACCTGCAGGCGCACCACCTTGCGCACCTGCGCGACCAGGCTCGACACCAGGCCGCCAGGAGCCGTGCTCGCAGGGTCGGATGATACGGTGGCCACCTCCCTCGGCAGGATCGCGAGCACGCCGAGATCCATCAGCCCGAGATAGCCCAGCACCTGACCGGCTACCAGCCAGAGTCCGAGCTCGTGCTGCCCCACACGCCCGAGCAGGAAAGGCGTGAGCCATAGCCCGACGAGCATCACCGACGCCTGGTGGGCGTAGGCGATCCCCGTCCCTCCGAGAATGCGTCGTGTGCGGCTCACAGCTGGGCGACGTCGCGACGAGCCGAAGAGGATCCGTTGAACGGGCCGGTCGCAGCGCCGTGGAGTCCGGCGGCTGCGGTCCAGAACAGGATGCCGAGCTGCGTGTTGAAGACGGGACCCGCCATGGCAAACCCGATGATGAAGATCTGCAGTGCGATGACCAGCATGACGTCGGTCGAGAGCACATCGTCACGTGCAGCCGTGAGTTTCAGCGTGGCGAGGACCGAGGAGAGCAAGGCGCCACCATAGAGCAGCCACATCGGGATGCCGCCGTCGAGGAGCCAGCCGGTCAACTGGATCTCGGCGTGGATGGGGCGCGACGAGTACGACTCGGAATCGCCCAAGTAGGTGTTCATCATCCCCCATCGTCCGACGCCGGCCCCCAGCGGATACTGATCGAGCATCTCGCCCATCGTCAGCGAGAGGAAGCCGCCGCGATGCTCCTGGTAGGTCTGGAGGGCACCCTGATCGCGGATGCTGAGGAACCGGTCATCGACCGACGGCCCACCGACCGACGACGCCCAGAGAAACGCCACGACCACCAGTGCTGCGCCGCTGCCACCGATCCAGACGGCTGCGCCGGTGCGCCGCTGCCGAATTGCGACCGCTGTCATAACCGCTGCCGTGCCAACCACCATCAACAGCACGACCCGCACCTGCGTGAGGTAAACGGCCGCGAGCCCGACGCTGATTGCCGCGAGCAGCAAGAGGCGCATGAACAGTGACTGCCGCCGCATCAGCAGCCCGAGACCGAGCAGCGCGGTGAGCCCACCGGCGACCGCGGCGCCTCCGGGCTGATCGGTCAGTCCGGGAGGCCGGACGATCATGCGTCCATCGCGCCCCTCGTAGGTGAGCGAGTCCACGTACATCGAGTTGAGCTGCAGTCCCAGGCTGTTGAATTGTGGCGGCATGAACCGGTCCGGGAAATAGACCTGGAGCACGCCGAGGCTTGCGCTGGTGAGGTTCAACACGAAGATCAGCATCAGCATGCGCTGGAGCTGCTGGGGCGAGCGAATGACCTTGTGTGCCCAGAAGAGGGGTGCGGTGATCGCCACCTGGAACAGGCACTGCGCCACGCCGGACGTGAGCTGGCTGGTCGGATGCAGCAGGTTCATCACCAGCAGCACGAGGACCGCCACGATCCAGCTCGCCCCGTGCGGGCGATAACCCTTCAGCCGGCGCGGGAGGAAGAGGACGAGGAGGCCGAAGCTGGCCAGGTAGGGCAACGCGCGCGTGATGGGGCGGATGGCCTGGGCGCCGGGAATGAACAGCAGCGCGCCCCAGAGGAACTGCACGCAGAGGAATACGATCAGCAGGAATCGGTCGCGCTGTTCGTGCGGCGATTGTTCGTCGCCGGCCTCCTCGCGCTCGGCGTCCAGCGGAGCGGCGGGCGGGGCGGCCGGACGTCCGGGACGGGCATGCCGGCGCGTGCCGGCGCGTGCCGCCAGCGAGTCGTCGACCGCCGTGAGGAAGCTGTCAGCCATGGGTCTGGATACTCCGGCGCACAGAACACTCGCCGCTCATGCGACGAGCTCCTCGAGCAGCGCCTCGTAGGCGCGGGCGGAGGTGAGGATGTCGAAGTCGGCAGCCCGCCTCAGGCCTTCACGGGTCATGCGTGCGCGCTCGACCTCGTCGCCAAGCAGGGCGCCGATGGTATCGGCGAATGCGTCGTCGGCCACGAGGCGTCCGTAGCGTCCGTCGGCGAGCACCTCGCAACTGCCGGGATTCGGCGTCGCCACAACCGGAGTGCCGCACGCCATCGCCTCGACGTACGGGAGTCCGAAGCCTTCGTAGGTAGACGGCGACAGGAACAGCCACGCCTGTCGATAGAGATCGGCAAGCGCCTCCCGGTCGATCCCGGTGTGGTAGACGACGCCTGACGTCGCGGGTCCCGGCGACGACACCATGTGCAGGACGGCGTCGGGGCACAACGGTCTGATACGGGTGGTGAACAGGTCGAGCATCCAGGTGCCGCGCTTGCGGCCGCTCATGGCACCGACGAAGAGCAGCATTGGGCGCGGGCTGCGCGCGCCTGCGGCCGGCTGGAACATCCGGAGGTCGATGCCGTCAGGAATGACCCGGCGGACGAACGGATTGAATTGGCGCGTGTTCTCGCTGATGCCAACGGTGCCGCGCTGCGTGGCTGCGGTCAGCAGCTCCTGAGCGTAGACACCGAGTTGCAGCACGCGGCGGCCGATCGACCTCGCCGACCGCGCCTCTTCGAGCGCCGTGCCGTGCATGATGCGAACGACCGGCCTTCCAGTGAGAGGCAACAGCAGGCTGTCGCCATGCGCCAGTATCGCGTCATAGCCGCGATAGCCTGGCAGCACGGCCAATACGTTCGCCAGGTAGCCCATCGTCATCCGGCGACCGAGCCACGAGTTCACGAAGGCGCGACCGGGGAGCAGCGACACGTCGTAGCTGGCGGCCGCCGGCTTCGGATCGTATGTGAACACCGTCACCTGGTGCCCGCGCGAGACGAGCGCGTTGGCGAGGTCGTGCGCAACCTGCTCGATGCCACCACGTTTCAGGCCGGGGCACGGCAGGCCGATGCTGAAGACCGCCAATCGAAACCGGCGTGCTGCCGCTGGTGCTGCGGTCGGCGCCGGCGAGACCGCGTTCATGCTGCCGCCTGCGGTTTCAGGCGCTGGTACAGGCTGAAGACTTGTGACGCGACCCTCGACGCATCGAAGCGTCTCACGGCCGCCAGGCGCGCCGCGGCACCGAGGCGGTGCCGCAGCGATGCGTCGACGACGAGCCGAGCGACCTGACGCGAGAGCGCCGCGGCATCGTCCTGCGGGTAGATCAGTGCGTCAACTTCCGGCGTAATCAGTTCAGCGACGCCGCCGCCGTTGCTGACGGCAAGCGCGCGGCCCGAGGCCATGGCTTCAGCCACAACCAGGCCGAACGGCTCCGGTGCCGTGCTGGCGTGGACCACGACATCGAGCGTGCGCAGCGCCGCGGCCGGGTCGCTGACGAATCCCGTGAAGCCGATCGCATCGGTGATGCCCAGGCGCGCCGCTTCTGCGCGCAGCTCCGCCATCGACACCTGGCTGCCGGCCGTGTCGTACAGTGCTCCGCCGACGATGTAGCCGCGAATCGGGTGAGTGGCCGTGAGCGTCTGGATCACTTTCATGAACCTGAAGTGCCCCTTCCAGCGTGCGAAAGTGGCGACGAGGCCGACACGAATCGTTCCCGCGGGCACGGGTGGCAGCCCGGCAGCGGCGTCGAGGTCGAAGTGACTGCCGTCCGGCGTGAACCGGTCGAGGTTCACCGAGTTCCAGACGGTGATGACCGGCGGCTGGGAGCCGAGCTGGGCGCGGATGTCAGCGGTGACGCTGTCCGACACGGTGATGACCGTGTCGCAGCGGCGCTTGAGCCGCTTGATGATGGCGCTCGACACCGGTCGCGAGCCCAGGTAGTCGTGGAAGTGCCATACGAGCGCCGCACCCGACGGCTTGCCGAGCGCGGCGAGCACGTGCATCTTGTAGCCGTTGGAATGGAGCACGTCCGGCCGGATTGTCTGAATGGCCCGGCGGAAGCGCCGCAGGTAGCCAACGGAGGCAACCGCCGCCCTGGTGAAGCGCCACCCGAACGCTATCCAGACTCGTGGGCCAGCGGAAAGCCTCAGCGTGGCATCACCGAGCGTGGCCAGTTCCGGAGGATAGGGCAGTACGAACGTGTCGACGCCGAGCTCGCGGGCGCCGGCAACCAGCGGACCGTCGTTGGCGACCAGCAGGCTCACCTGCCAGGCGGGGTGGACCTGACGGACGTTGGCCAGCAGATCCAGCAACACCCGCTCCGCCCCGCCGAGCGCGGCGGTTGGCGATAGGTAGAGCACCCGCACGCCGGTACCCCTACGACTTCACGTAGTAGCGGGCGTATTCCTTCTTGTAATACGACCCGTAGTAGTGCGAGTGGCGATGCACGTCGGCCTTGTTCAGCACCGAGCCGATGACGACCGCATTGGCAGCCGTCAACTGATCGACCGCGTTGCGCGCCGCATTGCGCGTCGTCTGGTCGGCACCGACGACGAACACCACGCCGCTGGTCTTGTTCGCCACCACCATGCTGTCGGCCACCACCAGCACCGGCGGCGTATCGAGCACCACCCAGTCGAAGTGGTCGTCGAGCGCACCGAGGAAGTCGACGAATCGCGGTGAGCTGAGGAGTTCGGCCGGGTTCGGCGGAATGTGACCCGCCGACATCAACCAGAGCCCGGCGACGCGCGACTTCTGGATCACCTCGCTCGCCTTCGCATTTCCGGTCAGCAGGTTCGACAGGCCCGGCTCCTCCGACACCTCGAAGATCTCGTGCACGCGCGGACGCCGCATGTCGGCATCGACGAGCAGGACACGCAGGCCGGTCTGCGCGAGCGCAATGGCGATGTTGGCCGAGCAGATGCTCTTGCCTTCACCCGGGCCCGCGGAGGTCACGACCAGCGTGCGGACCCCGTCCTCGGCCGACGAGAACAGGACGTTCGTGCGCACGGTCTTGAAGGCCTCGGAGAAGCTCGGTGCGTCGATGTCGGTGAGCAGCGGATTGGTTGACCCCTTGCTGCGCTGCACCGCCGGGATGAGGCCCAGGAACGGCACCCCCAGGTAGTTCTTCAGGTCCTGCGGCGTCTTCAGGCGGCTGTCGAGATAGTCGATGAAGAACACGAGCCCGAGCGACAACGTCAGTCCTGCGACCAGCGACAACATCGTCGAGCGCTGCACGTTCGGTGCGATCGGTGCCTCGGGCACCTCGGCTTCGTCGATGACGCGAATATTGGTGCTCTTGCGCTCGCCGGAGATGCCGGTCTCCTTTGTCCGCTGCATCAGGCTCTCGTAGATCTGCTTGTTGCTCTCGACCTCGCGCTGCAGCACGCCGAACTCGATGCCGGTGCGGTTCTGGCTGAGCGCCTCGGACTTCTGCGAGTTGAGGGCACCCTGCAGGCTCTGTTCTTCGCTGAGCGCCGCCTGGTATTCATTGCGTACCGACTCGACAACTTTGCCCAGTTCGACCTTCAGCTTGGCGTCAGCACTCTCGACCGTCGCCCTGATCTTGATCATCTCGACGTGACGCTCACCGTAGCGCTCGGCCAGTTGCGCCTGCTGCCGCTGCAGGTCGGCCAGGTCGCCGCGGAGTTTCTGCACGTAGTCGTTCGACAGCACGGCCGGGAACGTGTCGAGTGTGCCGCTGGCTTCGGCCGCCCTCAGCTGGTTGTAGAGCGCTTCCTTGTTGATGCGTTCGGTCTTCGCCTTGGTCAGCGCGCCGTTCAGATCGCTGAGGCGCTGGACGACGATGTTCGAGGCGCTGTCGGCGACCGAGATTGCGCCGTTCCGCTCGCGGTAAGCCTGCAGCGCCGCTTCGCTGGCTTCGAGCGCCTTGCGCTGCTCGGTGAGCTGCTGTGACAGCCAGTCGGCGGTTTCCTTCGACTCGCTGAAGCGGTATTCCATGCTCTGGTTGATGTACGCCCTGGCCAGCCCGTTTGCCGCTTTGGCAGCGAAGGATGGGTCGGGCGAGGTGTACACGACGTCGACCAGCCGGCTGTTGCGCACCGGCTCGATGCCGAGACCACCCCTGAACTGAGCGATCTTGGCCGCCTGCATCGCGGTTTCGTCGGCCTCGGGCACCTCGGTCACCTGCGCCTGCTGCACCGGCGCCGCGTCCATGCCGACCAGCCCCAGCGCGCCGTGATAGACCTTCGATGCGGCGATGCGCGCGAGCGTCAACGGGTCGAGCGAGATCCGCGCGTCAGGCTGCTTGCCGAGCGGTGCGTCCCACAGCTTCATCTCGTCCACCGCGCGGCGCGCCAGGCTGCGGCTCTGCAGGATGCGGTATTGCGTCTGGTAGAACGCATCGTTGTACCAGGCGTCGGTCGACTGAAACATCTGGTCGAGCGTGGCAACCGTCGGCGTGTCCTTCTCGATCACGAGCTGTGTGCGCGCCCGGTAGATCGGGGTCTCGCGCAGCGCGTTCAGCATCCCCATGATCACCACCAGCAGGAACACCGGAATGGCGATCCAGCGCCGCTTGTAGAGGATGCGGACGTAGTCGAGGATGTGACGCTCTTCCGCCTGATGCTGATGCGACTGGCCAGCGGAGGGTGAGGTGCGATATGGAGTAGGCATGGACCGTTCCTAGAAGAACCGCTCGCGGACGATGATGGTGTCGCCCGGTTTCACGACGTCGGTCAGCTTCGCGCCAACCTCGACCTGCTTGCCATTGAGGGTGCGCTGGATGCGGATGCGATTATCCGAGCCACGGTCGGTGAGGCCACCGGCCAGTGACAGCACCTGCAGCACCGTGGCGCCGGGGTCGACGGCATACGCACCCGGCGACTTCACCTGACCCGCGACGAACACCGACTGCGCCTTCGGCACGTTGATCGTGTCGCCATCCTGCAGCGCGATGTTGAGCGACATGTTCCCGGCCTGAAGGTCCGCCAGGTCGATCCTGAGGATCTCGGAAGGGTCCTCGCCCGCCTTGACGTTCTTCCTCGGCCGGACGATGGTCACCTCACGCGCCGCGAGTGGGGTGGTGGAACCCGCGCGCGCGAGGGCGGCCAGCAGGGTCATCTCGCCGTTCAACTGGAACTCACCAGGTGACCGGACCTCTCCCATGACGAGGATCTGCTGGCTGCGGTAGTTCTCAATCGCCACGGCCACCTGCGGATTGCGCAGGTAACCGTCCGCCAGCCTGGTCTTCAGTTCGGCCTCGAGATTGCGCAGCGTGAGCCCACCAGCCTTCACGCGCCCGATCTGCGGGAACGTAAACGTGCCGTCCTGTTCGACGGTGTACTTGCCGGAGAGCTCGGCTTCACCGAAGACCGTAATCGTCAGGACATCCTGGGCCCCGACCAGGTAGTCGTTCTGGGCGAACAATGCCCCTGATGGACCGAGAAGCAGAGCGAGCGCTAACAGCAGTGTCTTCATTGAGGCAACCCATAGCTGATGGACGCGCCGAGGCGGAGCCCTTCGTAGTTCCGCGTCTCGTTCAGGTCCACTGTTCGACGGTAGTAGTTGGCATCGAAGCCAAGACGGAGCGTCTCGCCGACGCGGTAGCCGATGCCGCCTCCGCCCATCCACGACCGGTCGGTGCGCTTCGGCAGTGGGACGGCAGTGACCACGTTCTTGTAGGCCATGCTCTGGCGAGAGCCGCGAATGACGACGTCCCAGCCGCGCGTGATGCGCTGCGTGACGTCGCCGCCGACGTCCGTCAGCGCATAGAACGGCTGGAGCGCCTCGTACGAGTAGGTGATGTCGCGCTGGACATTCAGGCCGAGGCGCGTTGCAAAAAGGGCGTATTTCGCTTTTACCGCGGCGACGACCCCGGAGTAGTCCGGCACCGCGTCGCTCAGCGTGGCGAAGCGCCGGACGCCGACGAACGCCTCGCCGGAGATCAGCGCCTGTGGCCGCAGTTCGAATCCGGGCATGACGCGGAAGCTGTCCGCATCTCTGATGTCGGCGACGTCGAAACGGTCCTGCACCGCGTCGGCGCGGACCACGAATGTGGTGAGCGGAGTCAGCTGGACGCGCGCCTGGACCTCCTCGCTGTCGCTGCGACGGTTCAAGCGGTCGGCCAGTTCGACGCCGAGAAACTGCTGGTTGTCGTCATACCTGAACCAGCTGCGCCTGGCAGTCAGCACCAGCTTGGTCTTGGATGAGAGGCGCACGTCGCTGCCAAAGCCGGCGGTCCTGTCGATGCGCCTGGCTCGCGAGTCGATTTCGTAGCCAGGGCGGTCCTTGGTGTTCGCCCGGCTGCCGAGCACGAATGGCGTGATGCGGACAAGCGGGAACCGCCACGTCCCATCGAGGTTCGTGTTCCACGACCGCTGGCCGTCGTACTCCTGGAAGTACAGGTACTGTCCCGTCGCCTTGCCCGAGAGCCGCGAGCGACCGGCGCGGAAAACGAGGTCGGCTGCGGGGCCGATGGCGGCGGTCGTGTCCTTCTTCGGGTCGGCCGACTCGTTGAACACGTTGCCGTCGGTACCGAGGTTCGACAGCGCGATCGACGGTGTGATCCCGAGCGGACCGACCTGGAAGCGCGTCGCGGTGTACGGATCGACGTCGACCTGGGCGTGCGCGGCCGGAATCGCCGTGCCGAGGCACACAACGGCCAACGCGATTACGCGTGTTGAGCAGCGCATAGAAATCGATTGTTCGGGGGGAAGCGGTAATACGTACGGCTACACGCCTGCGAACGGGTGTTCGCAGACGCGCAGGTAGAGGTGCTGAAGGAGCGGGTGGTGCGAGTGCTTACCGGGCTGCGCTGGCGTCGCCGCCCGCCACGACACCGGCAGTGATGCCGGCTGCCGCTGCGGCACCGACCAGCCACCAGGCAGCCGGAACCTTGCCGCAGTCGACGATGACGTCGCTCTTGATGGCCTGCCTCGCGAGATCGAACGGACCTTCCGTGCAGACGACCTTGCCGTCCTTGTTGATCAGTTCCACCAGGTAGTTGTTGGTGGACAGGCCGGTCAGCGAGAAGCCGCCCTGGGCGTCCAGCGGAATCGTCCCCGCAATGCTGCCTGCGCTGACGTCGCGCGCCCGCACCGAGTACTCGGTAAACGGCCGCTTTGCTTCGTCCTTGGCCGTGCCGGCAAGGGAGGTGCTCTGCTGCGCCAGCAGTGCCGTCGGCACTGCGGTGCTCGCAAGGGTGAATGCCAGCGCTATTGCTACGAACCGTTCGTTCTTCATGTTCTGTCGAACCCTTCTGCCGTGTGGTGTGCCGGCGTGGCTGAATACGCTCTGGGGGAGCAGACTCGGCTTTCGGCACCGTCATCGTCGCGCGGCTGAGCACGCGGGTCAAGGCCGCGCTGATGAGATGTGTATCGGGTACAGGACGGCTGTATCGTTGCGGATACATCACGCCTCCCGCCCGGACTTACCGCGCATCAGGTTCAGGCGCCGCATCTTTCGATACAGATTCGTCCGCTGGATTCCGAGCACCCGCGCGGCCTCGGCGATCCGTCCGTGCTGATGCTGCAGGACGGCGGCGATGTAGTCGCGTTCGAACCGGGCCCGTGCCTGCCGCAGCGTGGCGTCAAAGCCGGCGGGGCTGATGCTGCCTTCGAGCTGCGTGTGCGCCAGCACGTCTTCGAGGCGAATCAGCCCCTGCGGCACCAGCAGGATCAGGCGCTCGAGCAGGCTGCGCAGCTCCGGCGCATTGCCGCGCCAGGGCAGCGCGGACAGCAGCGTCAGCGCCGGGCGGGTCAGGGTCTTGATCGGCTTGCCGTTGGCCTTGCAGAGTTCCTTGAGGAAGTGCGTAGCGAGCACCGGGATGTCTTCGCGGCGCTGTCGCAGGGCGGGCACGTCGACGCGAATCAGCGACAGCCGCTCGTGGAGGTCAGGGCGAAGCCGGCCCTCTTCGAGTGCCGCCTCCACCGAGCCGTCCACCGAGGCGATGGCGCGGATGTCCAGTGCGACCGGTTCGGCATCGTCGCCGACGAACACCTCGCGGTCGCGCAGCACGCGAACGAGGCGTGCCTGGGCGCGCGCCGGCAGGTCCATCACATTCTCGAGGAACAGGATGCCGCCGCCCGAATCGCGCAGGCGGGAATGTTCGCCGATCCGCTCCAGGCTGCGTCGCTCGGACGACACCGCGCTGCCACGCTTGTGGATGACGCCGAACAGCTGGAGCTCGATCTCCTCCGGCGTCGGTCCCGAGCAGTCGACCTTCACGAAGGGTGCGTCGGGGTTTGGATCGTGCGAGTGGATGGCGCGCGCGATCATCTCGCGACCGGTGCCGCGCTCGCCGCAAATGAGGATGCCGCAACGACCGGCGGCGGCCCGCTGCACCAGGTCCATGACCAGCCGCATGGCGGGCGACGTGCCGGCGATGCCGTACGATGCGCTGTCGGGACCGCGCTCGCGCGGCGGCATCGCCGCGATCGTGGCCTGCTCGCGAGCATTGGCGATGAGCGCCTCGAGGTCGCGCGCTGTCGCCGGGCGCGGCAGCACGTCGAACACTCCGGCGCGAAGGGCATCGGCCGACGCGGTCGGACGTTCGGGGTCGGCGACGCCGATGATGACCGCCTGCGGGTGCAGGGTCCGCACGGCGCGGGCGGTGCGCAGCGCCTCGCCGTTCTGCCGCAGGTCGATGACACAGAGGCCCACGCTCTCCTGTGCGGAGGGCACCATGTCCCCGCTTTCCAATGGGACAGGCAGATACCCCATGCCGCGCAGCAGCGACTCGAGGTCGTGCTGTTCGGACCGGCCCGCCACCAGCAGGGCCGCGCGTTCCGCTACAGGAGCTGTGATCACGGGTTCAGGGGCGTGAAGGTGCCGGTGCCGTTCGGATCTGCCTCGATGTGGTCCATCGTGCCGTCGGGGCGATAAACCAGGCGCCGGTCGGGGGTGCCGCGGCCCGCGGTGTCGAGGGCCATCACCGCCAGGCTGCCGTCCGTGTAGGTCTCCCACTTGTCCACCTTGCCGTTACCGTCGGTGTCTTCCTCGATGTTCGTGAGCGCGCCGCTCTCGAAAAACTCCCGGCGCGACACCGTGCCGTCGAATTTCGTCGCGCGCTCGATCCGTTCAACCGACGTGTGGACGCCTGCCGCTGTGGCTGCCGGTGCGGCGCTGCCCGCCTCTGTCCCCGCCCGGTGGTGCTCCCAGCGATCGACCTTGCCGTCGCCGTTCTCGTCGACTTCCACCCGCACCACCCGCGCGCCGTCCATGTATCCCCAGGTATCGACCTTGCCGTCCTTGTCGCGGTCGTATTCCAGCTTCTGGAGCTTGCCGCTGGCGTCGTATTCCGGCTTCAGCTGGTCGGTCCCTTTCGGCGCGACAACCTTCGAACCGGTTGGGCCGTCAGCAGGGGGCTGCGTGCACGCGATGCTTCCCGCGGCGAGGAGGCCGCTCAGGATGAACACGGGAAAGGAGGTCATGGGGTACAGCTTCGCCCTCTCGGTTACAGGTCCGCGCCCTGGACGCCAGGCCACGGGGAGAAACAACGTCAATGGGTTTATCGGCGCGCAGGGCTGTGTCAATCAGTGCCTGCGCAACGTACGAAATGATACAGCTCGTTCGTGATGAGCGCCTGTAACCAACGACCGTCGGCAGTCGATCGTGCGGTTGTGTGCAGATAGAGAGCTTTGTGGACACTTCGAAGCGGCTAGGGGGTGGAAGTGCCGCTCTTGCCACGTTCAGCGAACGTTCATGCGTATCCGAACGAGCAGGACGTGTCTCGTCGGATCCGGCTAGACCGCCGAAGCGAGCGGAGCGGCCGAATACCGGTTTCGGCCCTCGCGCTTGGCGCAGTACAGCGCCTGATCCGCCGTGGCGACGACCGACATCGGGTCGATGTCACCTTCAGCGGCTGTCGCCACACCCACGCTCACCGTGGGCGAGACGAAGCCGGTGCCTGCCGGCACGTGCAGGTCGGCCAGCGCCTCGATCAGCGCTGCCGCCAGGTGTGCCGCGCCGACGAGCGCCGTGTCGGGCAGAATCACCAGGAATTCGTCGCCGCCATAGCGGCACTTGATGTCCGAGGCGCGCAGCATCGACCCGAGGCGAGCACCGATCGCCGCGAGGAGGGAATCGCCGGCCAGGTGCCCGAAGCGGTCGTTGACGCTCTTGAATTCGTCGACATCGAACATCAGGACCGACAGCGGCCGGCGGGTGCGCCTGGCGCGCTGGAGTTCAATGACCAGGGTCTCCATCGCGTAGGAGCGGTTGAAACAGCCGGTCAGGCTGTCGCGGATGCTGTTCTCCCGGGTCTGGGTCAGGAGCTGACTGTTGCGGATGGCGATCGCCAGGAGGGCAGCGGCGGCACTGAGCGCATGGCGTTCCGAGCGGGTCACGGCGCCGCCGTGGCGCACCCCGACCACGCCAATGACGATGTCGCCCACAATCATCGGAAAACACAGGTCGTTGTCGATGAGGAGGCCGTCACCCTCCACCGTCTCGACGTCGGGATGGGCGAGGGCCGTTGTGGCGATCGCCTCGAGCTGGTCGGGCGGACGCGGCGTCGGCACGGTCGCATCGCACAGCGCGGCCTCCCAGCCGTCCTGTGTGCGGGTCAGCATCCACACCTCCCGTTCGCCGGTGAACGTCGGCATGTAGCGCCAGAACACTTGCCGCATCGCTGCCGGGTCGAACGCATTGCCCAGGGCGCGCCCGAATGCCACCAGTCGTTCGAGTTCGGCGGAACGGGCTCGGGCCAGGGCCGCTTCCGTCGACGCGGCCGCTTCCGCAGCCTTGGCCTGCTGGCGCTTACGGTATTGATGGAAGCCGAACGTCCCGACGAGCACGGTCAGGCCTGGTAGCAGATCGAGGTTGTAGCGGAGTTCGACGTCACGCGCCGTGTCGACCAGCAGCCGCAGCGGCTGCTGGAAGATCACCAGCGCGCTGGCGATCAGCGCGACGGCGAGCGACGTGTCGTTGCGGTCAATCAGGCGCATTCGACCACCAACCCAGACACGGCACACGGGAAGACAAGACGACTCGGCATTCGCAGCTGCCCGTCCTATCGGTCCCGCCTGGTCCGTGGATTAGGTACGGCGAGCCGGGCCCAAGAAGTGATGAATGCCGCGAGCAACCGACTTTTGTCTGCGAGGACGGCGCTCTATTCATCTGTGTAGGACCTCCTCCCGGTCTCAGCGTTGCGCAGCACTTCAGTAAGCTGCAGAAAAATAAGCCCTTAAGCGAGGCCTACTGGGATGTTGAACAGTTGTGGTCCTACGGTTGCGGTAAGCTGGATTCCTACAAGCCATTGCGCGACAGAACCCACATGCATTTCGTCCTCATCCTTAGGGCGCAGGCCACGCCTTTGGCTCATGCGGCACACTCGATCTGGCCGCGACCTGCCGCTCGACTCCTGCTTGTGGCTGCACTCGTCGGTGCCGTGCCGGGTGCCTCGCCCGCATCGGCGCAGCTCCCGGTTGCCCAGCCGCCCGCCTCCGCCTCGACTCCTTCCACGCCGGCCGGTTACACCATCGGAACCGATGATGTGCTGACGGTCGTGTTCTGGAAGGAGCCGGACATGTCCGGTGATGCGGTGGTCCGCCCCGACGGGCGGATCTCGTTGCCGCTCATCAACGACATTCCCGCGGCAGGGCTGACTCCGGACCAATTACGCGTCGAGCTCGAGCGCGCGGCGGCCAGGTTCGTCAGGGAACCGAACGCCACGGTGGTGGTCAAGCAGATCAACAGCCTCAAGGTGTTCATCACCGGGCTGGTGGCCAGGCCCGGCGGCTACCCGATCACGGCGCGGATGACGGTCCTGCAGCTGATTGCCCTCGCGGGCGGACTTCAGGAGTACGCGGATCGGGAGCACATCGTGGTGCTGCGCGTGGAGGAGGACCGCCAGACCTCCTACCGCTTCAATTACAAGGAAGTGGCGCAGCAGAAGCGGATCGGTCAGAACCTCGAGCTCCGCGCCGGCGACACGGTACTCGTCCCGTGAAAGCGGCCTTCGCTCTCACGGGTTGCGCGCTGCTTGCGGCGCCCGCAGTGCATGCCCAGAACGTCACTGCGCCTCCGCAGGAGCGGCGGCTGGCGACCGGTGCTCTGTCGGCGCCGCCGCCTGGACGCTGGGGACTGTCCGTGGCCGGCTATCAGGGCTACGACCAGATTACTGACGCCACCTCCGCCCCTCCGTTCGACGACGCCGGTCGCCTGCAACGCTCTGGCTCGCAATGGGGCGCCACGGCCAGGCTGGACGCGACTGCACAGCGGCGCCGAGCCCACTTCAGCCTGGCGGGGGAGTCGAGCCTGCTCCACTACGGATCTGCGGGCGACACGCTCGTGGACACGAGTGCGACGCTCGGTCAGGACCTGACCTTCGGCCGAAAGGTGACGCTGTCGCTCGGGGAGACGCTGGGGTACTCGCCGTACCAGAGCCTGGGACTGTTTCCTGGTTTCGGGTTCGGCACCACCACCGACGTGTCGTCGACGGTCGCGCCAACCTTCCAGCAGGGGTTCCAGGTCTCGCAGGTGCTCCGGTACACCCTTGCGAGTGTCCTGGCCGCGCCCGTCAGTGCACGAACCCGCGTGCGTGTGGACTACCGCCGGGCAGCCTTCTTCAGCGAGGCGAGGCTCGCCGACACCACCTTCCAGGAGACCGGCGTCTGGGTGACCCGCCAGGTGTCGCGCAATGTCGGATTGCAGCTGGGCTACGCCTACGGAGAGACGTCGCAGCAGCAGACCGTGCACCACTTCCGGATCGGCCTCGATGGACGCAAGCCGGTGTCCCGCTCGCGGCGGACCGTAGTCAGCTTCGGCACCGATACCGCGCTCCTGAAGCGGCCCAGGGCTGATCGTGCACCGGCCGCGGAATTCCGCCTGCTCGGGCACGCCGACCTCGATCACTACGTCCTGCAGACCTGGAGCATGCGGGTCTCCTATCGTCGCGACGTGACAATGCTCCAGGGCTACGCCTTCCCCGTGTTGAGGGATGCGGTGACGACGGGCATCGCCGGCAACGTCAGCCGCCGGCTGAGCGCTGGCCTGAACGGCGCCGTTGTCCAGGCCAGCTTCGCTGAGGTGAGCGCCGACCGGAATGAGCGCGCGCTGACAGGGACTGCATGGATACGGCTCGAGACGTCGCGCCGCCTCACGCTGTTCGCCGAGTACGTGCGCTACGCGCACAACTTCGAAACGGCGCCTGCGGAGCTGGGTCTGCCACCGCGGTTCTCCCGCAACACCGTGCGTGGCGGTCTGGTCTATCGACTTGAACGCGCGGCCGAGGAGCGACCCCAGTGATACCCGGACAGACATTCGAACCCGAGGATCTGCTGCGAATTTTTCGTCGTCGATGGGCGATCACCCTTCCGTTCGTGGCGATCACAGTCATCTCGGCGGCCGTCATCGCATCGCTGCCGGACAGGTACCGTTCAGAAACGCTGATCATGGTCGCCCAGCAGCAGGTCCCCGAGAACTTCGTGCGCTCCACGGTGACCACCCGCATCGAGGATCGCCTGCGCTCGCTGAACCAGCAACTGACGAGCCGCACCCGTCTGGAACCGCTGATCAAGCAGCTCAATCTCTATCCGGATCAGGTCGGCATCGAGCCCATGGAAGAGATTGTGGCCGACATGCGCTCGGCGATTCGCACCGACGTCATCCGCAGCGACGCGTTCCGGATCAGCTTCACCTCTGGCGATCCGCACACGGCGATGACGGTCGCCGAGCGGCTGGCTTCCATGTACATCGAGGAGAGCCTGCGTGAACGCGAGAAGGTGGCTGACAACACGAACGAGTTTCTCGACTCCCAGCTGGCCACCGCCAAGAGCCGTCTGCTCGAACAGGAGGCAAGACTCGAGGCCTACAAGCTTCGCTTCTCGGGTCAGTTGCCTTCTCAAGTGCAGTCCAACCTGCAGGTCATGCAGAACAGCCAGATGCAGATTCAGTCGCTGCTCGATTCGCTGAACCGCGACCGAGACCGTCGTCTGACCCTGCAGCGGCAACTGTCCGACCTCGTTGGTGAAGAGACGCCGTCGGGCGAACGCCGGGCGCCGCGTATTGTGGCCGCCGCTCCGTCGGCCGCCGCACTCACAGCCGCCACAGAAGCGCTGGCCGAGAGCCGGCGACGGCTGCTCGATACCCACCCTGACGTGGTGCGCCAGCAGCGCCTTGTCGAAGAACTCCAGCGCAAGGTGTCTGAGGAGGTCGCAGCGTTGAATGAGCCGCTGCGTCCGTCCGCGGGCGCGGTACCGAACCCTGCGGACGCGGCTCGTCAAGCCAGGGTTCGCGAACTGGAAACCGAGATGGAGACGCTCACGCGTCTGATTACCCAGAAGTCTGATGAAGAAGCGAAGCTGCGCGAGACCATCGCTCAGTATCAGGGTCGCGTCGAGGCTGCTCCGGTCCGCGAGTCGCAGCTGGCCGAATTGACGCGCGACTACGAAACACTGGGTCGGGCCTACACCAGCCTGCTGGCGAGAAAGGACGACGCGCAGGTATCGGCCAACCTGGAACGGAAGCAGTTGGGCGATCCCTTCAGGGTGCTGGATCATGCGCGGCTGCCGGAGCGCCCAGTCAGTCCCAACCGGCCGATGTTCTATGCAGCCGGTGCCGCACTCGGTCTTGGCGCCGGACTGCTGCTGGCGGCGTTCCTCGAGTTCCGCGACACCTCCTTCAAGACCGATGCGGACATCGTCGGGACACTGACGCTTCCGGTGCTGGCCATGATTCCTGAACTGACCAATGCGCCGGAACGCCGGGGACCGAAGGCTTGGCTGCGGCGACCCGGCGGCGGTGCGGTGCTGCTGGTCGTGGCAACGGCGATCGCGAGCGTCTGCCGTGGCTGACCAGGTTCAGGGAGACAGCCCGGTGTGGCTCGATCTCCAGCTCCCTCCCGAGGGTGCAGACGAGCAGGAAGGTGATGCCGCCGGACGCATCGCCGGGCTCGAAGTCGCACGCCTGGGCAAGCTGGTGGTGAGCCGGGACGCGGCTCCGGAAGCGATCGAGCAGTATCGCCGGCTCGGCGCCGTGATGTACCAGGCGCAGGCCGATCGCGGAACACGCGTGGCGATGATCACGAGCACCGTTCCGGCCGAGGGCAAGTCGCTGACCGCGACGAACCTCGCACTGACGCTCAGTGAGTCCTACCGTCAGCGTGTGCTCCTGATCGACGGCGATCTGCGACGGCCGACTCTCCATGACATCTTCCAGATCCCCAACCTGGCCGGCATCTCCGACTGGTTGAAGAGCGAGGGAGTCGGCAAGCTGCCGCTCGTCCAGCTCACCCCACGGCTCACACTCCTGCCGGGCGGGCGACCCGATCCTGATCCGATGAGCGGGCTGGTATCCGATCGGATGAAGCAGGTGCTCGCCCGCGCTAGCGAGCGGTTCGACTGGGTCATCGTCGACACGCCGCCAGTTGCCGGGCTGCCGGATGGCCATCTGCTCTCCGCGCTGGTGGACACCGTGGTCTTCGTCGTGGCCGCAGGACGGACCCCGGCCGCGGCGGTGCAGCGAGCCGTTGAACAACTGGGCCGCGACAGGATCATCGGCGTGGTGCTCAACCGCGTGGAAGGGCGGACCCTTCAGGCCTACGGCCACGGGTCGCACTACGAGCGCTACCGCTACAGGGTTGGCGAGAAAGACGCGGGCCGCTGAGATGTGGACTGGTCGTTTCGGACAGAGGGTCCTGGCCCTGACGGTTGTCGAGAACATCCTGATCGGGCTGGCAGTCATGACCGCCGTCTGGCTGCGGCCAGGCGGTGAAGCCGGACTCGACTTCGCAGGAAGCCTCGGCCTCCCGAAGGCGGCGCTGATTGCCGCCATCGTCCAGTTCTGCCTGTACTGCACGGGCCATTACGACGCGCGCAGTTTCAGCGATCTCCGGCACCTGTTCCTTGCAATGGCGCAAGGGCTGGGAGCGGCGACGCTGGTGCTGGCCGTCCTCTTCTTCTGGGTGCCGAGTCTGATGATCGGGCGCGGCATCCTCCTGTTCACCACGATTCTGATCGTGGCGCTCGTCGGCGGATGGCGTGTGGCGGGCGGGTGGTTGAGCGGACGCAAGCCGCGGGAGCGCCTGTTGCTCGTCGGGACCGGACCTCAGGCCGTGGCGCTGGCGCGCGAACTGTTCGAGCGTCGCGTCGAGTTCGGCGTCGAAATTGTCGGCTTCATCGACCCGGATCCGGCGAAGGTTGGTACTCCGCTGATCAACCCCGGCGTCATCGGCGTGATCAACGACATCCCCGCCATTGCCAGGGAGCGGCTGGTGAGTCGCGTAGTGGTGAGCGTGGAAGACGCGCGGGGCAAGTTGCCCATGGACAAGCTGCTGAAGATGAAGCTGTCCGGCGTGCAGTTCGACCACCTGGCCTCGGTCTACGAGGAGTTCACCGGCAAGATTGCCGTCGAGAACCTTCGTCCGAGCTGGTTCGTGTTTTCCAACGGATTCCGGAAGAAGGCCTGGGTCCTCGTCGCCAAGCGGATGCTGGACGTGGTGTCGACGGTCATCGGCCTCACAGTCGGCGCACCGATCATGCTGCTCGTGGCCGCAGCCGTGAAACTGACGTCGCGTGGCCCGGTGTTCTATCACCAGCGCCGTGTCGGTCAGTACGGACGCGTGTTCGTGATCCACAAGATTCGTTCGATGCGCGCCGACGCCGAAGACGGTACCGGAGCGGTGTGGGCGACCAAAGGCGACAGTCGCGTCACGCCGATTGGCCGGTTCCTGCGACAGACGCGGCTCGACGAGATGCCGCAGCTCTGGAACGTGCTGGTCGGCGAGATGAGCCTGGTCGGTCCGCGGCCGGAGCGGCCGGAGTTCGTCGACGAACTGACTCAGCAGATTCCGTTCTATGGCGAACGGCACCAGGTGAAGCCGGGAGTGACGGGGTGGGCCCAGGTGCGCTACAGCTACGGTGCGAGTGTGGAGGACGCACTGGAGAAATTGCAGTACGACCTATTCTACGTGAAGAACCTGACGATCTCGCTCGATCTGATGATCCTGTTCAGTACCGTAAAAACCGTGCTGCTCGGCCACGGCGCCTGACCAGCGGTGCGCGTTCTCGCGGTCACGCACCTGTATCCGACGCCAGACGATCCGTCGTTCGCCGCGTTCAACCGGCAGCAGTTCGCGCATCTCGGGCGGTTACACGAGTTGCAGGTTGTCCGGCCGCTCTCGTGGCCGTTCGTGCTTCGTCACGCACTGCGCGGCCGTGCGGTTCCAAAGGTGTTCCAGCATGACGATGGCATCACCGTCCACACGCCCACCTACTTCTATCCCCCGCGTGTCTACCGCGAGCACTACGGCACCTTCTTCGAACGCAGCATCGCGTCCACCATCGAGCCACTGCTGCGCTCGTTCGGGCCCGACGTCATTCTTGCGACATGGGCGCACCCCGACGGGTGGGCGGCGGTCCGCCTTGGCGCCCGCGCGGGAATCCCGGTCGTCGTGAAGGTGCACGGATCGGATGTGCTCGTTCATGCGGTGGGGGCACGCCGCGCACGGGTGACCGAAGCGCTGACGCGCGCTGATGCGGTGGTTGCGGTCAGCGCGGATCTCGCGGTGCAGGTGCGAGCGCTCGGCGTGGCGCCCGAGCGTGTGCACGTGGTGCCGCACGGTCTTGATGTCATGCGGTTCACGCCGGGGGATCGCGACGCTGCGCGCCAACGCCTCGGGCTGGTGCTCCAGACTCCGCTCGTGCTGTTCGTCGGACGGGTACTGGTGTCGAAGGGCGCCGCCGACCTGGTACGCGCCTGCGCCCTGCTGCGGGATCGGGGGGTGGCCTTCACGTGTCGACTGGTCGGCCCTGGCGCGGAGGCAGAGGTCACGTCTCTGATTCAGCAGTACCGCCTCGAACAGGTGACCGTCGAAGGCGCGCGGTCCCATGCCGACCTGCCCGACTGGTATCTCGCGTGTGATGTCGTCGCCCTGCCGAGTCATTCTGAGGGGATCCCGAATGTGCTGCGCGAGGCGGTCGCGAGCGGAAAGCCCTTTGTCGCCACGCGGGTGGGAGGGATTCCAGAGATTTCAGATCCTTCGTACAGCGCGCTTGTTCCAGCAGGCAACGTCGCAGCGTTGGCCGGCGCACTCGAGCGGATGCTGGCCGCTCCCCCTCGCGTGGACAGGTCGGTGAGCGACCGGATCAACATCACCTGGGCGGACTCGGCCAACCGTCTCGCCGCTCTCCTCGCTGACGTCGTGGCGCGCCGTTCACCGGGTGCGACGACGTTCGCAACCGCAGGAGCGCCGTCGTGAACCGCTGGCCGAGTACCCAGGCAGGACCGCAGATGCCGCCTTCGGGCCCCCGTGAGTCGATCAGCGACCGCGTGCTCCGCCACGTTGTCTTTCCCTTCCACGAGCGTGTGCTGCGCCGCCGCCATATCGGGCAGCACCGCCGATTCATGGAGGCGAGCCAGTGGTGGCCGCGTCAGCAATTGCTGGACTACCAGTGGCAGCAGCTCCGCCGGCTCCTGGAGCATGCGTATACGCAGTCGCCCTACTGGCGCCGCCGCTTCGATGCAGTGGGCAAGCCGCCTGGGTCGATTCGGACCTACGACGACTTCCAGTCTCTGCCGACTCTGACGAAGGGCGACATCCGTGTGGCGCGCGCTGACATGATGGCTCGCGACCATCTGGGACGCACCTGGTCGAAGACGACGAGCGGTTCCACCGGTGAGCCGTTCGGGTTCGATTACACGCCTCAGAGCTACGACTGGCGTGTGGCCGCCTCCCGGCGTGGCTACGGTTGGGCAGGCTACGAGGAGGGCATGCGTCAGGTGTCGGTCTGGGGCGTCTTCGCGACTGCACGGCCCGCGCACCTGCTGCTGAAGGACCGCCTGCGCGACCGGATGGCGGGACGCATTCTCGTCAACGCTTTGAAGCTGGACGAAGCGAGGCTGGCAGAATGTTTAGATCTGGTCCAGCGCTTCAAGCCCTGGAACATTGTCGGCTACACCAACCCTCTGCACCGGTTCGCCCAGTACGTGTCGGCGCGCGGCGGCGTCGGTGTCCCGCTGCACTCCGTGATCGTGGCGGCAGAGAAGCTGCACGCCCACCAGCGGCACGACATCGAGGCGGCGTTCGGTTGCCCGGCATTCGAAACCTATGGCTGTCGCGAATTCATGCTCGTCGGAGCTGAGTGCGAACACAAGCGGGGCCTCCACGTCAGCGCCGAGAACCTGATCGTCGAGGTGCTGACCGAGAGTGGCCGCCCCGCGGCACACGGCGAGTCTGGCGAACTGGTGATCACCGACCTGCACAACTACGGCATGCCCTTCATCCGCTATCGCATGGGCGACATGGCCGTCTGGTCGGACGAGCGCTGCTCGTGCGGACGAGGGTTGCCGCTGCTCCAGGAAGTGACTGGCCGCCTGCTCGACGTGATCCGGCTCGCGAACGGCACCATCGTGCCGGGCGAATTCTTTCCCCACGTGTTCAAGGACTTCCCCGAGGTCAGGCAGTACCAGGCCGTTCAGGACGACCTCGCCAGCGTGCGGGTCCGGATGGTGAGAGGGCCGTCGTTCGATGACGCGGTGCAGGCGCGCGTGCACGCGCAGTTGATGCGGATGTTCGCCGGCGCCCTGGAGATCCGCTACGAGTACGTTGACGAGATTGGGTTGACACCGGCCGGAAAACTGCGAGTCACCGTGTCCAATCTCGGTGGGGCCACGAGCCCGCCGTGACCGTCGCCCAGGTGGTGCTCACCCTCGATCAGGGAGGCCTGGAGCACCTCGTGATTCAGCTGAGCGCCCACCTGCAGCGCCGCGGGCTCCGCAGCCTCATCGTGGTGCTGACGGACGGGGTGCTCGTCGAGGCGGCGAAGCGCCAAGGGCTCGACGTGATCGTGCTTGGGAAGCGCGAGGGCTTCGATCCGCGGCTCGTCTTCCAGCTCGCGCGGTTGTTCCGCCGTGAACACGTCGACATCGTGCACAGCCACAATTTCGCCCCCCTCATCTACGGAGCCATGGCCGCCACTCTCTCGGGAGCGCGAACGGTGAATACCAGGCACGGTCGCGCCGCGCTCAGAACCCACCGGTTCATTTGGTCGCTGACCCATCGGGTGATTGCCGTCTGCGAAGACACCAGGCGACAACTGCTCGTACACAACCGCATCGCACCCGGTAAAGTCGACGTGTTGCTCAACGCGATCGACACCGCGCCGTACGCCGCGCGCAATCCAGCGGCGACCCGGGCCGGCACGCCGCTACCCGCAGGCGTCCCCGTGATCGGCACGGTCGGCCGGCTGTCGGAGGAAAAGGATCACGAGACACTGCTCACGGCATTCAGGATGCTGCGCGACACCGGTGTCGAGGCGCACCTGGCGATCGTTGGCGGCGGGCCGCTGCAGCCTGCGCTGCGTGCCCGCGTCTCGGCCTTGGGACTCGACAACTGTGTTCACCTGCTCGGCTTCCGTACCGACGTCTCGGCACTCCTGCCGCTCTTCGATGTGTATGTACTGCCGTCGAAGATGGAAGGCGTGTCGCTGACCCTGCTCGAGGCCATGGCCGCTGGACTGCCAGTGGTGGCCACACGGGTCGGCGGCAATCCGGAAGTGGTGATCGAGGGGCAGAC
Source organism: uncultured Acidobacteriota bacterium (assembly GCA_963722395.1). Classification (GTDB taxonomy): domain Bacteria; phylum Acidobacteriota; class Vicinamibacteria; order Vicinamibacterales; family CAVVIG01; genus CAVVIG01. Next base: position 1,164,345 of record CAVRLS010000005.1, read on the forward strand.
CGGGCTACTGGTCGAAGCCTCGCAGCCAGCGGCGCTGGCCGCCGCGCTGACCGCACTGCTCGAACATCCCGACAGCAGCGCAGCCATGGGCGCCCGCGGTCGCGCGCGGGCACTCGAGCACTTTGGCATCGATCGCCTCGTGGATGCGCACGTGCACCTGTACGAGCGTGTGCTCGCGGACTGAGCACCGGTGTCCGTGTCAGCGGAGGTGGGCGCGGATATCGCGACCCGACGGCGCGCTGAAGCGGAAGAGACGTCGCGTTGAGTGCCACGTTGCAGCCGTGTTGCGGCGCTCGCCGACCTCGACCACGGTGGCCGCGGACGTCAGCTGCGGCAGGTAGTGCTCGGATCCGAAGCCGAACGGCGTGACCCAGTATCGGTTCGCCGGGTTGAAGCGGCGGACCAGGGCCTCGCACTCGTCGAAGCCGGCACGCACGGCGTCCCATCCTAGTCCCCGCGCGAGCGGATAGTGCGCCGCTGAATGATTGGTGATGAGCCAGCCTGCGGCCGAGAGCGCGCTGACCTGCTCGGGTGACAGGAAAAGGCGATAGGCAGCGGCCCGGAATCGCTCACTCGTGAACGCGGTATAGACCTCGTCGATGGCCGAGACCATGCTGGCGCTGAAGTGGTGCAGCGACCAGGTACGCAGCCGGTCCGGCAGGTTGCGGTCGCAGTCCCGCAGTCGCGAGCGCAACGCTGGGAGCCCACCGTGCTGCACGAGCACGCTCAGCTTCATGCGCCAGAACATCTCCTCGCGCAGGATGAACCGTGAGCAGATGGAAAGCGCTGGACGGATGCCGAGGGCGTCGCACACCGGCCGGGCGTGCGACGCCAGCCCCGCATACCCGTCGTCGAACCAGAGGCTGAAGACCGGCTCGTCGAAGTCCTGTCCATGATCGAGCCGATCCTGTCCCTCGGTAATCGAAATGAATCGCCCTTCCCGGCGCAGGACGTCAACGTGATGCCGGAACACGTCGGGACGTGTCGTCCCACCAACCGCGCGCGTGAGGACCGAATCCTCGTCGTGCACGTCGTGGTGGTTGACGATGTACCAGCCGGGCCGCATGACTCAGAAGTCCAGCTCGTTGCTCAGTGCATCGCCAAGCCAGCCTGCGGCGAAGTCGCGCGCGATGCCCTCCTGCACGGCGGCCGAGAAGTCGGCGGGGACGAGCGTGCGGCCGCCCGCGACGGGCGAGAGGGACAGGTGCGAGTCGGTCAGCGCCTGGTCGATGCTGTCGAGTATGAGGCTCGCGCCAAGTGCCGCGGCCGCTGCGACGCAGTGCCCCACAGTGTCGTCGGGGTGCATCGTGGCGCTCGAGCGCCGGACGATCGCTGCCTCGGCTTGTCCGCGAACCTGCGCAGTGATCGTGCTGCCCACCCACGAGAGTTCGCGGTGATACAGCGCGTGTTCCACCGCGCGCGGTCCCGATAGCTCGCCGAGCCAGCCGTCGTGCTGCGTCAGCACCAGCCCTCGTGCCTGGCAGGCGATGTCGGCGGGAACTGTCGTGCCGTGGGCAACGATGATGTAGGGATTGATGCGGCCTATGGTCTCGAGCGTGACCTGGGCATCCACCGGATGCAGGGTGGCACGTGCGCGCAATTGCGTCAGTTCATCCCCGAACATCCCGGTCTCGACCTGCGCAAGGAGGTCGTCTGGCGAGGCTGCGCGTCGACGCTGCAGCTGACGTCTCATTCTGCGCAGGCCCGACGGTCGCAGTTGCCGCCGGATCAGGCGCGCGGCTTCCGCTAGCGCGCCTTCCTTCAGCTTCGTGATGATTGCCGCCCCAGACGCCGAGGAAGCAAGCTGGCCCGCAAGGGCGCGTGACGTGCCGGATGACGGAACGGCGACCGGTGGCGCGATGAACCACGCCGTGAGCAGTCCGGGGACACGCTGCTGCAGCAAGTAACCGAGCCGGAGATAACGCAGACGCGTGGTGGTCATCAGCACGAGCGATCGGCGATCACCCGCCGGCAGCGAGACGAGCGACGTCTCGTGATCGTGGGACGGCATTGGTCGAAAGTATCGCATGCGCCTTCGGCCCGCCCGCTACCCGAAGGTCGCGCGAAGGCCGTCGACGATGCCGATGCGCGGGGTCCAACCAAGCGTATGGAATGCGGCTGTGAGGTCGAACGCGCGATGGGGTCGCAGTGCGTGCACGCGATAGCGCGTGAGGGGAACGTCGCGTCCCGAGCGGCGGCCGGCCCACTCGGCCGCGTGCGCTACCAGGCCAAGCAGATGCGACGGCACACGAACGATCTGCGCCTGGGTACCGGGCAGTCGCCGGTATCGGTCGAGGTACTGGTCGTGGGTGATGGGATGCGGATCGATGACGTGGAACACGCGGCCCTCGATGCTGGCGCCAGTCGCGGCCAGCACCAGCGCATCTACCACATCATCCAGGTAGACGAGCGGTAGCGGCTGGTCCGCCGGTCCCACTGCCAGCCAGTAGCGCCCGAGCGCCAGCGTGGCGTTCGGCACAACCCGTTCAGCGCCGGGCCCGACAATCTGTCCGGGCCGCACGACAACGGCCGGCAGGCCGCGCTGCAGAATCGCTGAGCGGACGAGCTGTTCGGCCACCACCTTCGCGTGCGTGTAACTGCCGCGTCGTTCCGGGTGTGGATCGACGGGTGAATCCTCGGTCACCGCCACCTCAGGTGCGGACGCGGGCGGCGCGAGCACACCAAGCGAACTGACGTACACCAGCCGGCCGACGTCGTGGCGAAGACAGGCATCGATGACGTGCTGCGTGCCCAGGACGGTGCCCGTCTGGAACTCGTGCGCGCTGCCCCGGGTGGTTGCACCGGCGTGATAGACGACGCTGACACCGGCGACGGCGCGGTCCACCGCTTCGCGATCCGCGAGATCGCCGATGACGATGTCGAGCTCCTCGACGGCGGCCGCCCACTCGGGGGTCCGCCTCACCAGCAACCGCACCGCCCGACGGTCCCTGCGCAGGCGCCTGACGAGGGCGCGGCCAAGGAAGCCGCTGCCGCCGGTGACGAGGGTGCCCACCGCCATGGTGTTCATGGCCGTTCCGCTCTCGTGGGCGGGGCCGCTGCACGCGCGAGATGCGCGTCGAGCGTGGTCATCACGTCGGCCACGCGGCCCTCCCACGTCATCGACGCGACCGATGCCAGCCTGGCCTTCGCGGCACCCGGCGGTTCCGGCACGAGCGCCGCCTCGATGGCTGTGAGGAACGCCTCCCGTCCGGAGGCGATGCGTACCCACTCGGCAAAGCGCTCGATCTCCGGATTCGAGACCGAGACGACTGGGCGGCCGGTCGCGAGATACTCGCGCAGCTTCAGAGGATTGGCGTTCCGCACCTGCTGGTTCATTCGATATGGAATGATGGCGACGTCGAACGCCCGCGCCCACCCGGGCAGCGACTCATAGGGCTGCGGACCGGCCAGCGTGACGTTCGGCAGGGCCTGCAGTGCCGTGACGTCAACGAAGGCGTGTCCAACCAGCAGAAAGCTCCACGTCGGCCGCGCCGCCGCCAGCCAGGCGATCAGTTCGACGTCGATCCACTCCGCGATCGAGCCGAAGTAACCGACAACCGGCCCTGGCAGCGCCCGCGCCCGCTCCGGCACCGGCGTTGCCGGGTCCATCGCTTTCGCGAACAGGTCCGCGTCCACGCCGTGTGGCGCGAAGACCGTTGCCAGGTTCTGTCCCTGCTTCGATGCGAGCAGCGCCGGCGGCGCCACGAACACGATGTCAGCGGCTGCGGTCAGGGCGCGGTCGGCGGCGTCGATTCTCGCGGCGTCCACGCCTGGATGCGCGGCGTAGTCGTCGATGCAGTAGTACACGCAGAGTGCTTCGTTCAGGCGCTTCGCCATGAAGCCCGGATGCGGCAACACAAACCACGAGATGGCGCGGGTGAAGCCGACGTGGCGGACGGCGCGGCGCACCGCCCACAGGCTGAATGCACGGTTCAGGGCGTCCACGCCGGGCAGCCCGCGGTAGGGAATCTGCGGCACGGTGCAGTGCCACACTCCGGGCTCAACCTGCCGGGGGAGCCGCGTGGCCGCGGCCAGCTTTCGCAGCATCCGCCTCACGTCGCGGCCGGTGGACGAGGGCGCCCGCAGCCCAGGCGAGTCGACATAGAGCACCGGGACGTGGCGTGCCAGGCGCTTCGCAATGTGGTGACTGCTCGTCCGGTTCTCGGCGAACCAGTCGTTGCCGAAATAGACGATGCCGTGGCCGGCAAGCGCGCTCACGACTTGCATCCGATGAAGTCCACCGAGGTGCTACAGAGCTGGTCCTCCGGGTACCCGCGGAACTCGGCGGCGATGTTCAGCGACGGCAGGGCAGCCAGTAGCTCTGGCCGCGGCCTGTGCACGGACAACACGGTCGTGAGGCCAGCCTGCTCGCTCAGCGCGACGAAGTCACTTGGACGCATCCGGTTCTGGTACTGCAGATCGTTGTTCCAGAAGGTCCAGTCGGCCTCGGTGTACGTGAGGTAGTTGATGAACGTGATGTGCCGGATCGATGTAGGCGTAGTGATCGGCACAGTTCACGCTGTGGATGGACAGCCCGCCCGGCCGCAGCACACGATGCGCCTCGCGCAGCATGCCGGCGATGACGTGACGCGGCACATGCTCGAGGACGCTATTCGAGAACACGACGTCGACGCTGTTGTCCGGGAGGCCGGACCGCGTTGCGTCGGCCGGGGCGCGGTAGTCCACGGTGGGACGCGGCCGGGCAGCATAGCGCGCGCGTACCGTGTCGAGGGGTTGCCCGGCAACATCAGCGATGGCGGGCAGGTGGGTCTCGAGATGCCGCCACAGTGTGGCGGTCAGGCCGGCATCGAGGTGCCGCGTCAGGTCGAAGCTGACGACACTCCGTGCGCCGGCCAGCAGGAAGCATGCGGGCAACGTCGGGAACCACCCCGTGCCCACTTCCATGTAGCGCGTCCCTGCGAGCGGCATGCCGAGTTCGCGCATGTGACGGGCGAGGACGAGCCAGTCCTGCGTCACTTTCATCGACATGCTCCGCTCGGGATGGCGAAGGTCGCCGACGCTCCGCTGCAGTGCATCGTTCAGGCGCACCCCGCCGGGCACGGCGCTGAGACTCTTCTGTATGAACCCTTTCAGCCGCCAGTTCATGCCGCCGCCCCTCGTGGTGCGCCGTAGGTCTTCGTCAGCGAGCTCGGCCAGTCGATAACTGAACGCGGCGAGAGTCAGCCCGCTATTGGCCACGCCGCCCGCCTGCAGCATCGAGCCGTCGCAGATGAAGGTGTCCGCCAGCCCGCGCGCCGCGAAGAACTCGAGACCCATATGACCCGGTCGCTCGAGGAAACGCGCCGAGGCGCCCGAATGGTGGGCCGCGGTCCTGAACGCCCACGCCGGCTCAGGCAGAGCATTCACCGCGATGATGTCGCTGGAGAACTCGGTGAGGAAGCGGGCGAGTCCGGCGGCATAGGCGCGACGCTCGGCCTCCGTGACCCGCCAGGTGAGGGCCGGTTTCGCCGATTCGGTGAGCGCCAACCCGCGGTCCGCCAGTGCGGCCTGCTCGCCGAGCAGCAGGATGGAGTAGTGGTCGCCCCGGAAGCCCGACTTGGTCTTGAACAGAATGGCTTCGCGCACCGCTTCCAGGTTGCGCATCAGCGCCAGGACTTTTCCCGGCGACAGCGGATCGTTGCGCAGGTCCGATAGGATGAACCTGGCGGGACCGGTGATCGACCGCAGTCCGAGATCGAGCGCCGGACGCAGGTAGATGACCGACTTGACGTCCGCGGACTCGTAGACGAGGCCCGCGCGCACTTCGGCGGTCGCGGTCGTGGTGCACGAGATCGTCTTGAGCCGGCTGTCTGGCCGTATGCGCACCTTGGCGACGTAGGCCATCGGGTGGTCGTGGTAGCCATGGCAGAACGCGCCGGTCTCTCCAAGCGATCGCGAGAGCAGTGGCGGGGTTGCGAGCCCACCACCACAGACGATGATGCACTCGGCTGAGACCGTCGTTGTTCCACGCCCGGTGTCGACCACGACCCGTCCGGGTGCACCGCCAGTCCAGGGGTCGATGCGCATCGCCGTGCCGCGGAGCACCGTGAAGTCGCGGCCATGATGGCGGCGATTCGCCAGCGTCCACAGGTTGGCGCGTTGGCGCGGCAGCACCATGTGTGCGGCGGTGCTGGTGGTTCCATCGAGACTGCGCTCGTTGCGCACGCGCAGTCGCTCGCACTCGCGGTACTCGGCGTCCGAGAGGAAGAGGGACCAGGCCTGGCGGTAGTAGGACGCGAGTGCGCCAGCTGGCACGCCGGCCTTCTTCAGGTCGGCGTCGGTCATCTCGACGAGGGCGTTGTGCCAGTAGGCCGTGGTGCCGCCGAGTCCCTCGGCCCGGTTGATCGACGAGTTCACCTCGCCGTCGGCGCACGTCACGTCGTCGAAGAGCGGACGCCGGTGCTCGCCCTTCTCGATCAGCGTGACGTCGAACTGCTCGCGCAGCAGGGCTGCGAGGAGCGATCCGCACAGGCCCGCACCGACGACTGCAACGCGTGGCTTCATGGCGTTGCGCCGAGGCTGCGCGCACGAGCGGGCATCACGAGGGCTACTCCCTGGCCGTGCGCCGCCAGCTGCCGCGGTAGTTACCGGTGAGGAAGCTGGAGAAGCCGACGAGGAACGCGACATTGAGCACCGCGAAGTACGAGGCGAAGCGCAGCGCGTCCGGCCAGAGTACGCGGTTGCGGGTCGAGTGCACCAGCCAGGCCAGCGCGAGGCCAACGAGCATCGCGCCCGCGAAGGCGCGATGGGCAAACTGGCTCGAGAGCAGGCTTGCGGCCAGGACCAGCAGGACCAGGTGTGGCGTGAACCAGCGCAGGACCTTGTGCGAGAGGTAGGTGAAGGCCAGCGCCGGCGAGCCGCCGTAGATGTAGCGCGGATGCCTGAACAGCGCCTGATAATTGCCGGTGCCGATCCGCGTACGGCGGTGGAACTCCGCCTCGACATCGTCGGGCACGTCTTCGTACGCCGCCGCCGCCGGAACATACCGAAGCCCGCCGCCGCCCACCGCGATGTTCATGCCAATGACGAAGTCGTCACAGATCGTATCGGGGCGAAGCGGCTGGAAGCACTCGTGACGGATCGCGTAGACAGCGCCGTTGGCGCCGAGCAAACCGCCAATCGACGACTCGGCCAGTTTCAGCCGGCGCTCCACCGTCCAGTACTGATGGTCCTGATTGGTGCCGTCCGCCGGCCGCTGCATGATCAGCTCGCCGCAGACCGCCGCCGTGTCGGCATCGAACGCGTCCACCAGCCGGCGGACGGTGTCGGGCCGGAAGACGGTGTTGGCATCCGTGAACACGACGATCGCCGCGTCGGCTGCGGCGACGAGATCGTTCAGGACGCTCGACTTGCCACGATTGGCCCGGAACGCATGCACCGTGACGTGCGGACCGGCGTAGCGCATCGCCGTGGCAACCGTTCCATCGGTGCATCCGTCGCAGCCGATCAAGATGCGCAGGCGATCGAGGGGGTACTGCTGCTGCAACAGGTTCTCGATGCGGGCGCCGATGCTGGCGCCCTCGTTGAACGCCGCGACCACGACCGTCACCGTCGGCAGCGCGGCATCGGTTGGCGCCGCGGCGTCCTGCCCCGACGATCGCCCTACCACATACGCCGCCACCGCGATAACCAGGATCGGGTAGAGCAGGTAGGCGTAGACGAGCAGCCCGAGCCCAACCCATACGAGCCACTCCGTCGAGTACACCGTCAACGGCATGCGCGCGCTCGCGGGAGTGTCGAGCTCATGACGGGAGGCGATGCAGGTACAGGTCGGCGATGACGGGACGATGTGCGGATCCGGTGCCGCCCGTGAAGCTGCGCGCCACGCCAAATGTCGGGCCGACCAGCACGTGGTCGATGCGAAGGAACGATTGTCTGAATCGCAACGAATGACCCCATGTGAAGCCAAACCCCGTGCCGCCGCTGGCGAACGAGTCGCGCAATCCCGTCTCGAGCAGCGTTCGCACGACCAGCGACGAGCCCGGCGCGTTCAGATCGCCGGCCACGATGACGGGCCGCGTACGCTGTCGAAGATCGGCGGCGAGCCGCGAAGCCTGCGTCATGCGGTCGGAAACGTTCTGTGTCCATTGCCCTATGCCCTGGAACGGGTCCTCGCGCGTTGCGCTGAGTCCGAAGCGAGGGGTAATCAAGTGCACGTTGATCAGGTCGAACGCCACCGCGCCGACTGTCACTACGCAACTCACGTAGGAATGTTCCTGTCCCCGAAATGTTATCTCGCCCCGGGTGCAATTCCGCAGCGGGAAACGACTGGCGATGATGTATTGCCCGAACGCATAGGTCTCCCGGTTGGTGAAGAGCGCGCGCGCACGGGCGTTGGACTCACGAATGCGCGCCAGTGCACGCGCGTCCTGCAGCGCGAGCACATCCGGGTTCTGGCGTTCGATTTCCCCGGCGATCACGGCGAGCCCGTCGCGTCCGCCCAGCGTGATGTAGTCCTTCACGTTCCAGGTCATGACGCGGAGGTTGTCGCGTCCTGTGTCAGCTCGACCGACCTCCAACCCAAGCAGCCTCGTCACGGCGAGGCCCACGGCGAGAGCTGCGGCGAGCCGCCACGGCCACGTGAGCATCGTGGACGCGACGAGCGCAGCGAGTGCCGGGGCCACGAGCAGCGGCGACGGCAGGTACTGCGCCAGGGCCACCGGGCCGTAGCGCTCCGGGCCGGCGATGTAGCCCGCGACGACAGCGACGGTGGCCGCGATCGTCGCCGCGACGCCGCCGCGCACCAACGCCCGCGTCGTCGCGTTCACGAGATCGCCTGCACCGCCAACGGTGGCGTGTCACCCGGTGCCGTGCCCACCCTGGCCGGCCACAGGCGATCGCGCAGGCCGAGGAAGGGCCGCTCGATCAGGTGATACGAGGCCACCGCGCAGAGCAGCGAGAGGAGGATGTCGAACGGAAACAGGTGAATCAGCCCCGTGCCGTTCGGGGCGAGAAACAGCTGCTGCCAGAGATAAAGCGAGTAGCTGATAGAGCCGAGCCATTCGAGGGGTGCCCAGTTCAGGAGTCGTCCGACAACATCGTCAGTCACGAGCAGGCTGCGGTGCAGACAAATCGCGAGGGCGAGATAGATGCCGGACTGCACGAAGCCGTAGAAGAACAGCGGGTGGTGCTCGAGCGGTCCGGCGAGAGCAGCCAGCGGGAGCAGCAGGCATACCCACCATGTCCGTATCCATCGGACGTAGGTGGCGTTCGCTTCGAGCCTGGTGCGGACGACGACGAGCAGGCTGCCGATAGCAAAGCCGTCGATGGCGACGAGCAGGGTACGCTCGAAGTTCTCTTCGAGTCCCGGAAACCACATGACGACCGCGAGACGCACCAGCGGCAAAATCAGCACCGCGGCGAGCGCCACCATCACACCGCGTGGCGGACGCGCGACATAGAGGATGAGGGGCCACACGAGATAGAACTGCTCTTCCACCGACAGGCTCCATGTATGGCCGAGCCACCACGCCGGTGAAGTGTCGAAGTTCATCGTGTAGGTCAGGGCAGCCACGAGATCGTACCGGTGCAGCTGAAGCAACCCGGCGGCACTGGCCACCGCGACGAAGAGGAAGAATGCATAGGCGGCGGGGAAGATGCGGAACGCCCGCCGGACAAGGAACCGCCCGACGGCGATCCCTCCGGTCTGCCGCTGCTCGTTGATCAGCAGCGAGGTAACCAGGAAGCCTGAGAGGACGAAGAACGCGGCCACGCCCAGTTCACCCACGTGCGCCAGCGCATCCATCCGGCGCAGCGTCGGATGCCCCCCGTAGAGGTGCGACACCAGCACCGCCAGAATGGCTAGGCCGCGGATGCCCCCGAGGGACGGCATCCGGTCACCACGCGCCGGCGGGCTGGCCGTGTTGGCCGCATCGACCCGCGCGTGGGTCACGACCGCACCACTCGCGGACCGCGGCGAACGAACCACTCGGTTCCCGACAACGCCCGACGTGCGGTTCGCAGATCCGGCTGGCCCTCGGTCAGCCGCCGCCGCGGCAGTGCGGTCGGGTGACCGGCATGTTCGGCAAAGATGTTGCCCCGCCGCGTCGTCACCGCAGTGCGGTAGCCGGCGTCGGCTGTCGCCCGGAACTCGCGCGCCCCGCAGGCGGCAGGTCCGCCGTATGGATAGGCGAAATGATGAACGGACCGTCCGAGTTCGCGCTCGAGGCGCTCGCGGCCACCCGCCACCTCCTGCCGCAACTGGGACTCGTCCAGGGTGGCCAGGCGGCGGTGGGTCTGGCTGTGCGCGCCGATGGTCACCAGGGGGTCGGTGCCGAGCGCGCGCAGGTCGTCCCACGCGAGGGCATCCTCGTCGAGCAGGACCGCCGCATCGATGCCGTAGTGGGTGGAGCACCAGGCAGAGACCGCCACTGAACGGCGCTCGAGGTCTTGATGCACCCAGCGTTCGAGCCGTGCGTAGGTCGCCTGCTTGTCGGACCACGACGACGAGGCGACGGTCTCGGGGAGGCCGAGCGGGTGCAGGTCCAGGCTCCCGTGCGACTCGACAACCCGGGCCAGGGCTCCCCACCAGTACTCGAGGCTCCGATCGAGCGCGCCGGTGATGGCGTAGATGCACAACGGCACCTGATGGGCCGTGAAGACCGGGAGTGCCGTCGTGACGTTGTCGCGATAGCCGTCATCGAAGGTGAAGGCCGCGAACCGCGCACCGCGCGCGCTGCGCAGTCGCTCCGACAATTCGTCGAGTGAGACGCAGTCGAACCCCGACGCCTTCGTCAGGCTCAACACATCGTCGAGCAGGTCGGTGCTCGTCGTGTAGTCGGGGTCGAGCAGGGGCGTGCCGGCCGGCGCAGCGCGGTGCAGCACGAAGATCGCACCGCGGCCGCCCAGCCACGGTGCACACACGCGGTCGAGGCCCGTGAACTCCATCACCCGCAATAACCGCTCAGTTCGTCGCACGAGACTCCACGACCGACGTTTCCTCGCTGATTGAAGTCAGCCCGCCTTGGAAGATGGCTGACATCGGCCGCAGTCCTTGCCTGTCAGCGCGGCGAGGCAGCCGCGGGATGGCCCAGGCCGTGATCGCCACGCCGGCGACCACCATGGTCGCGAGCACACGCCCGCACCGCATCCGCGACGGAGGACTTAGCCCTGTTCCGGGCGCCAGAACGCCCATAGCCAGGCGTACGGATAGTGATACACCCAGCCTCGCTCGAGACCGGGGATGTCCTGAAGGTGGCGCGCCACGACCCTCGCCGAGGGGCAGAAAAACGTGACGAGACACGCACGCCCGAGGCGGGACATGCCTGCGACCGTGGCCGGGATGTCGCTCATGTAGTAGAGCACTTCACAGGCCACCACCAGGTCGTAGCGGCCGCCAGGAGGCGGGGCCCACGGCAGAGCTGAGACTTGGCCGAGCGCGAACCGCGCCTGCGGCACTCTGGCCTGCGCGCGTTCGACCGCGCGCGCGCTGACGTCCAGACCATCCAAGCGGTCGCAGATGCGGGAGAGGTGTTCGCTCTGGTGGCCTTCGCCGCTGCCGATCTCGAGCACCGAACCGGGGCGTCCCAGTCGTGCCGTGATGACATCGTTGGTCTGCTCGAATCGCGACTGCTCGCGCCCCGTGGTCATCCCCCACGGGTCTGGCAGGGCATATAGCCGATCGAGCCCTGCGTGGTTGTCGTTGGTGCTGATGTGCCGCATGGTGTAGCGGCGCCACACCTTCGACACGACGCCTCGGACAGGCGAGCCTTCGGCGGCAATGCGATCGAGAAGAGTCCTGGACATGTTCGAGGTCACTTGGCGATGGATGCCCGACGACGCAGGGTGTTGGCGGCGCGTCGGAGCGCGAGCGCTGCGACAGATAGTATCGCGCGAAAGGTTGCGGTACTGGCATCGGTCGACCACGCTTTACGGACCAGCACCCCCGCATCGCGGACACGACCGAGCAGAGATCAGGCCGCGCGCACCGCGGACGTATGCACGGGAGAGCGCGCGGCGTCCCACGCCGTCACCGAGGCGCGGTGCATACGTCAGCACGGCGCGTTCAATCACCCGCACGTAGTCGTCGTAGGTGCTTGGCGTGCTCGACAACCCGTCGTGCCCGCGCATCGCCAGGACGAGCGGATGTTCGACGACGCCGATGCGGGTACAGGCGGCCACTTCAGGTGGAAGTCGAGGTCTTCGGCCGTCGGCAATTGCTCGTCGAAGCCGCCGACCTGCCGTGCCACATCCCGCCGCAGCATGACGGAGGCCGGTACCAGCGTCGGTTCGAACAGGACATCCCCGAAGATGTCGCCGTCGGCCGGCAGCATGGTGCGCCGGCGAAACAGCTCCGTCGACCCGTCCGGGAATCGCCGCACAACGTCACACAGCACCATGCCGAAATCCGGGTGGGCCTCCAGCCATTCCCACTGCGCTCGCGTCTTCTCCGGCAGCCACTCGTCGTCGCTGTCGAGAAGCGTGAGGTAGCGTCCGCGGGCGATACGGAGCCCGAGGTTGCGGGCCGAGGACACGCCCCGGTTGTCTTGACGTATGCATCGGATGCGGTCGCCGAACAGCGCTGTGAGATGGTCCAGCGTGCCGTCGGTCGAGCCGTCGTCGACGACGATGATCTCATCAAGCGGAAGCGTCTGGGCGAGGACGCTGCGGATGGCCCGTTCGACCAGCACGCGTCGATTGAAGGTCGGAATAACGACTGATATGTCGATGATGTCGTCCATGGTCCCACAAGGGCTGTTGCACCTTATCGCATCTGTTGGAGACCACACCAGTCCGCCGGCTCGCCGCCAGGTGAATGGGAAGACGGGCATCGATCTCTCGACCGGATCGACCGGCGAACTCGTCCCGCACCTGTCCGGAGCCGATTCGTCGGGTCGAGCGTGGCCGCTGGTCGCGAAGCCGATCGTTCTGCCTTGATGATGCGTCCTTCCGCGATAATGGACACCAGCGCGCGCGAGCCTGTGCGCACCAGTACGAGCGAACAGAGCCAGCCTCATTCATGAAAGCCCACTTTCGTCCGACCGTACCTGCCGACGCCGCGCGCATCAGCGCGTTTCTTCAGCGGGCCTTCGACGTCGGTCCCGACGCATCATTCCTCGAGCCCACCGTGATGGCCTGGAAGTACTGGGACGGCCGTGACGACTGGCAGGGGCCTCGCGGCTACGTGCTGGAGCGCGGCGATGTCATCGTCGCCCATGCAGGGGTCTATCCGATGACGTTTGGTCAAGGCGCCATCAGGGGCATGCACATGATGGACTGGGCCTCGGATAAGGCGTCGCCGGGTGCCGGCCTGGCCCTGCTCCAGAAGCTGAGCGGTCTGTTCGACTTCATCTATGCCAGCGGCGGCTCGGAGACGACGCGGAAGGTGCTGCCTGCATTCGGCTTCGTCGAATGCGCCGGGCAGTGGCGCGCCGCCCGGCCCGCTCAGGCCGATGCGCCAGGTGCTCTCGCACCAGTCTCGCGGATGGCGCCGCGGGGCCCGCTTTGTCCGAATCTCGCGTGGTCGCTTCCGGTGCCTGTTCGTAGCGGCGCCGCCTGGAGTGCGCAGGAAGTCGACCCGGCGATGCTGTCGGACAGATTCGCGGCGGTCCTGCCGTCAACCGCGCGCGTCAGCCCCCGTTCCCCGGCGTTCTTCGGATACCTGGCGCGGTGTCCTGTATTGCGCATCCGCACCTTCCGTATGACTGAATCAGGGCTGGACCGCGGCCATTTTGCGGTTGGCGTCCTGCGCGGGCAGGCGCGCCTGGCCGGCGTCTGGCTGAACGAACCGGACGATCGCGGGTGGCAGGCAGGGTATGCCCTTGCACTACAGGCCGCGCGAGGGTTGGACGACGCCAACGAACTCATCTGCGCCGGCACGCGAGGGGCCAGCGAGCGTGCGGCCACGAGTGCTGGGTTGCGGGTTGTCGGGTCCGCTCCGGTCTACCTGCTCAATAAGAAAGGGAAGCTTCCGCTGCGCGACGACTTCCAGTTCCAGCTCGCCGACAACGACGGTGCCTTCTTCGACCATGGCGCCGCTGCCTACTGGACTTGAAGCGCCCGAGCGAGCGCCTCGAATGATGTTGCGCCCTCGAACTCCTCGAAGTCGATTTCGCGCTCGAACTCTTCGCCAATCAACGTCAGCAGCGTGACCTGCGCCAGGGAATCCCAGGCAGCGACGGTGGTCGCGCTCGCCGTCTCGATCAGTGTGGGATCCAGCTCTGGAAACACCAGCCCAAAGCACCGCGCCAACCTGACTCTTACATCGTCCACGCGTCGATCACCTTGTGAAACAGGGGCGGGCAGTGTGTCTTGAACGTACCGCCTCCAACATGAGGGTCCCGTCGGCGGCAGGGACTGCACCGACGGCAGCCAGGAATGTCTGCACCGGGCCGTTCCGAGCAGTAGTGTGGTGCCGGAAGCAGACGGTTTTCGCGCCGGTCTTGTCGAACAGATGCCGCACGATGTGGGCTTCGACCTGTCGCGAGAAGGCGCGGCAGCTCAGGACCCAGACATCGACCTCGCAGACGTCGCCCCGAAGCAGACCCGCAAGGACCGCGATCCGCCCAAGGGGCCCGAAGCGATCAGCGTATGCGATAGTTGCGGCGAAACCGCCAGGTCGGGCGCGGAGCAGCCGCCAGGCGGTTTCGGCGTAGCGCTCACCATTGAGGTTGAACTGGTTGGTCTTGTTGACGAGTTCGAGCGCGCGGCCGTCGTCGCCAACTGGTTCAACGGTCAGCGAGGCGCCGAGGCGCTCGCTGAAGTCATCCGGCCCGGCGGCTTGATCATCCGCTCTGGTCGATATGGTCGCGGAAGCACGGATGCTGGCCTGGCGGAGCTGGTCCTCGGCAAGCACCAGCGGCTTGCCAAAGCGATCCCGTAGAGACCGAATGAACGCGGGAATGGCTTTGGTGTCTGCCGGAAACCGCAGGCACTCGAGCCCGGGATGTGCTTCGGCGACCTCGGCGAGCTCCATCGGACTGTCATCGACGAAGACCACACTCTCGGCGCCGACGTTCCAACGGTCGAGGATGCGTCGCACGGCGCCCGACTTCGTGCCCCAACTGGATTCGATCGGAAAGAAGTGCTGTTCTGACACCAGCAGGTCGTCCCGCTGCAGGGCGATCTGCACCAGGTCCGGGTCGTTCTTCGACGCTACAGCCAGCAGCACTCCGGCCCCGGCGAGCGTCGCCAGCAGATTCTGATAGATCGCGTGTTCGTGAGACCCCGCGTCGAGTGTCCACGATACGCCGTCCACACCCACGTCACCAAGAATGCCCTTCCATAATGTCCCATCAAGGTCCGTGATCAGGCCCTTGCGCGGCGACTCCGGGAACAGGCATGTGACGGCGAGGGCGGCCAGCGCATCGGAATGGGCCAGCGTGTACGGACAGCCCGTGCGCAGGTCGGCCACGATGTCGTGGCGAGCGCCTGGCGGGGACACAGCGGCCAGGGTGCTGTCGCTGACCACGCGCACGTTCTGGAGCTTGCCGAGTTCATTCAGAAGGTTGGCGGTGAGTGCCAGCAGATGCAACTCGAACTCGCTGGTTCGGGCCGATGGAACGTGGTGGAGCGGCGGTAGCGGCAGGCCTGGTCCCACCACAGCAACCGGCGCGATGCGGGAGAGGGAGGACAAGTGGTGCTCGAGTCGCGCACATCGCTCCGCCACCTGCTGCACGATATCGTCAAGCGAGTGCTGGTTCCAGAGAGCAGACGAGCGAAAGCCGAGCCTCGGGTCGAGGTCACTCCACTCGATGATCGCCAAGACTCCATCTGATTGCGACTGACTCGCTCGGGCCAAGTTCCCTTCGAGGTCTCCGAAGACGCCCCCCTTGACCGTGCCTCCAGTCTCAGGGAAGCGCAGGCGGAGCCTCGCGCTGAGGAACGTCGCCAGGTGCAGGACCGTACCGCCGCAGGCGAGCTCGACGGAAATGCCGTTTGGGCCACTCCCGTGGCGGATGACCTGAAGTGCTTCCGCAAGCCGCATACGTGGACTTCTGCTGTCGCACGATTCTAGCAGTGACCACGTGCGTGTTGGGCGCCCGATGGGGCAAGTCGCCTGGAGATAGATGAGGAGCCGTCGCCGTCAGAAGGATCGTCGCCCTGTTCAGCGTCACGACGTCAACGGTCGCCCTCGGCGACAGGCGCGATGTCCAGCGCTTGACGGCGCATCGCCGATCGGCACAGCCGCAGCAACTCGAGCGAGGCGTCGCGTGCAATCAGCATCGCCGATGCGACGTACACCGCCGCACCAGCCGCGCTCTCGATCGCGAGCAGGATCAGGGGCGCCACGGCGCGGGACTTCGCCCACGCGTCAATGGCGAGGACGGTCAGCAGCATCGGTGCGCAGGCGGCAAGCGGCGGCACCAGGCCCGCCAGGAAGGGGCCGAGCCGCAATCCCTCGTATCGCCCGACCACCAGCATCGCCGCCACCGCGCGGAGACTGAAGGCGATGCCGACGCCGGCGCATGCCCACAGCGGACCCATGAGACCGAGCAGGGCCATGCTGCCGAGCAGCAGCACGACGCTGAACCACTCGATGCGCAGCACGGCCATGGGTCTGTTCGTCGCGTGCAGGTATGCCATCAGCGCACCGCCAATCGGGCGCGGCATCGATACGATGCTGAGCAGCATCAGCATCGGTCCGATCCCGGTCCACGTCCGCTCGAAGAACGTGCGTGCGATGACCGGCGCCACCGCACCCAGTCCGATCGCCAGCGGGAACATGATGAGTCCGAGCAGGGCGCAGGTTCTCACCAGAGCGGCGGGTCGCTGCGCCGGTTCCATCCGTGAAAACGAGGGCAGCAGCACATCGGTCACCTGTTCGCCCACCTGAGCCGCTGGCACGTCGGCCAGGTTGTACGCCAGGTTGTAGGTACCCATCGTGCCGGCGCCGAACATGCGCGCCATGACGAGGTTGTCCCAGCGGCGGGCGGCGAAGATCGCGAAGCTTCCGGCGGATACGGTCGAGCCGTACCCGATCATGGACTTCAGGGTCCGCAGACGCAGAGCGCAGGGCTCCAGCCAGGAGCGGCGCTCGACGGCACCAATGAAGCCTCCTGCTCGGAGCACCGAACGCGCGATGGTGCCGTAAACCAGCGCCATTGGACCCCAGCCGGTCATCGCCAGTCCCAACGAGGCCGACGTGTATGCCACCTCACCGAACGCCCGCATCACGCTGACGTGGGCGAAGCGCAGATCGCGCAGGAGGATGCGCTCCGGCATGAACGACAGGCGATCCAGCAGCGCTGCCAGCGCGAGGCCAGGGATGAATGCAGCCATCGAAGGCACGCCGAATGCCGGGCCTACCCAGCCGCGCAGGAGGTAGACCGCAAGCAGCGCCACGATGCCCGTCGAGACGTGCAGCAGCGTGCCATGGAACACGGCACCTCGATCAGCGTCCGGCTTGGAGAACACGTACATCCCAACGCCCAACGTAGAAAACTGGTTGGCTGTGGCCACCACGACGAATGCAGTGGACGCCTGGCCGTACTCAGCAGGGGTCAGGTGGCGAACGATCAGCAGTGTTCCGGCCAGTCCAACGGCACGCGCGCCGACACTGGTGCCGATGGCCCAGGCTGCACCCCTGACGGCTCGCTTCGCGATTGTCACCGCGTCAGACCACGGCGAAAAGGCGAGGGGCAGTCATGGTTCCGAGTGTACCTCCCCTCGCCTGATCCCCGTCGCACCGGACGCTACGCGATGCATGGCGTTACCGGTGCGACGACCCCCACAAGTTGGTGGCCGACATCCGGTATCGGAACAGCGGCAGCGAATCATCGCGATCGATCGCTTCCCTCCTGAGGTCAAAGAGGTCGGAATGCCCAGGGCGATTCACGCCGCCGTAGTAGGAGAACGCGGCCCGATAGCCGGCGCCGGCCGCAAGCTGCTGCGTCTCCGGCGTGAAGGCGTCCCGGCCGCCAACCGGATAGGCCATCAGGCGCACGTCCATGGCAGTCTCGGCTTCAATCCGTTGCCGGGCGTGCGTCAGCTCGTGCCGCTGCGTGTCAGCTGTCACGCGTGACAGCACCGGGTGGTTGTAGGTGTGTCCACCAATCTCCATTCCAGCGCGAGCCAGGGTACGCACATGCTCCCATGTCATGAACAGGTCGCGGCCAAGCGCAACCGGATCGACGCCGACCGCCGCACTGTGCTCGAGCTGAGCGAAGAATGCCTGCTGATCGATTGCTGGCGTCTGCTTGTACAGCCGGAGTAGCCGGTAGATCACCCGTCCGGGACCGTCGGCGGCAATATCGAAAATCTGCGATTGGGGATAGGTGAGTGTCAGCGACGGGCGTTCCGTGGTCTTGACAATGTAGGCGACGCGATCCCACCAGGTGAGTCGCGGGTCGTCGATGTACCCCGCCGCGACGAAGAAGACGGCGGAGAGCCCCTGTTCCTGCAGGATCGGCAGCGCCACGTCGCAGTTGTCACGGTAGCCGTCATCGAACGTGATCAAAGCCGACGGTGCGTCGAGTTGCAGGTGTCCATGACGCGTGGCGGCCATCAGGGCGTCGGCGTCGAGGACCGCGAAGTGGGTGTTCAGATACCGCAGCTGCTCACGGAACCCGTCCGCGCTCGCCGAAAACAGTTCGTCGTCGAACGGTTGGCCACTGGCGTCGCCGATGCGGTGGTACGCCAGCACGAGCAGGCCAGGACGGCGGGCCAGCGCCGCGAGCGCGGCGCTGGCGCCGATCCGATCGATGACGCGTGCCAGTCTGTCGGTGTTGAACATGTCAGTGCGCATCGATGCACGCACTGACCTGCGACGTGCGCCATGCGTGAGCCGGTAGCGATTCTACCGTGCGCAACTGGACTTCGCGAGTGGGCTCCGAGCCCGTCACTGTCACCGGATATGCCACACTGCTGCATGCCCACGGAGGCCTCGTGGCGTTTCTGCTGACGCTGCTCTATATCTTCCTGCTCTATGTCAGGCCGCTCGATCTCGTCGAGGGCTATGAGGACCTGCCGGTCATGATGTGGCTCGGCCTAGCCGCGCTCGCAGCGGCAGTCGCGGCCTGGCTCGTGACACCGCCCAGCCGTCGCGCCTCGCTGTTCGATCCGCAACCGTGGCTCACCGTGGTGTTCGCGTTCCTCGCCATGCTCCCGTGGGCCTTCATCGGCTGGTTCGATGAAGTCATCCTGACGGCCACCCAGATGCAGTCGGTCGTGGGAGCGTCGTTCATGGTGCTGCTCACCGTCCAGACCATGAACCGCCTGCGCTGGTTCGTCGGTGTGCTCGTCCTGGCGTTCGTGATCATGACGGCGCAGGGGTTCGTGTCGTACTACTCCGGGTGGCGCCACGACACGTTTGTCATGGATCAGCGCGTCGACGCTGAGCCCGACGAAGCGCCGACATTCATCTACCGGTTGCGCCATACCGGTTTCCTGAACGACCCCAACGACTTCGCGCAGTCTCTGGTGACGCTGCTGCCGCTGGTGGCGGTGGCATGGCGGCCCAGGAAGCCGCTGGCCAATTACGCGGTGGTGCTGCCGTTGATCGGCGCATTCTTCTGGGGAGTCGTGCTGACGCACTCGCGGGGGGGGCTTGTCGCGACTGCGGTGACAACGATGCTGGCGTTGCGCGACCGGATGGGACGCGTCAAGGCGTCCATCCTGACAGGTATGCTCGTCGCGGCGTTCATCCTCTTCAATTTCGGGGCGGGTCGCGCGTTCAACGACGAGTCGGCGGAGAACCGCGTGGAAGCGTGGGCTTCCGGGCTGCTGATGATCCGCGAGAGTCCGCTCGGCGTCGGATTCAACGGATTCGTCGAAGCGCACCCGGGGCTGACCGCGCACAACTCGTTCGTGCTGGCATTTGCCGAGACCGGCCTGATCGGCTACTTCGTCTGGATGGCACTGCTGGTGATCACCTATATGGAACTCACGCGGCTGGTGGACCTGCGCGGCGCCGACGTCGAGACGGCTGTGCTGCGGAAGTGGGCGCGCGGGCTCCGGCTTGCCCTCTCCGGATTCCTGGCTGGTGCGTACTTCCTGTCCCGCACCTACGTCGTGACGCTATACCTGCTCATCACGCTGGCGCTCTGCCTGCGGCAGATCGCGCTTCGCCAGGGGCACGCGCTCGAGCCGATCCCGGCGACGCGATGGATGCTGCAGACGTTGAAGTGGGAAGCCATCACGGTGTTCTCCGTGTGGCTGTCCGTGAAGCTCACCGGCTAGCGGCGGGCCCTACTGTGCCCGCAGTTCAACGCTGAAGGAACAGCCGACCGTTGAGACGAGGTCGATCCGGTAGCCGCGGCTGAACTCGTCAGGCGGCATCGCGCTCCACGACGCGGTCGCGGGCTGCAACGAGCGGATGGTCATGTTGCCGGCAGCAATGGTGCCGTTCGCCAACTGCACCGGTACCACAGGCACCTGCAATTGAAAGACGGGTCTCACCCCAGCGCCTACCTGACAGGTGTCAATCACGCGCAGCGTCGTGCCGACGAGTTCAACCGTCCTGGTCCACTCCCGCACCGCCTCGCGGTTCCTCCAGAATGCGCTCGTCAGATCAGCCGCGGCCGTCACCATGCCGTTCGCCTCCTGTGTGGTCAAGGTCGACGCAAGCGTGTCGCTGGGTGACTGTGGAATGACGGTGCCATCAGCGCGTTCGAAGCGGAGAACGTTGTGGAGCTCGGTCTCTTGATGGATGCCGCTGCGCGAGTAGATGTTGGGTGTGACGGCGAGCCAGTCGGTGCGGAAGAACGTGAAGGACCCCTGGTCCTGATGCGCGTGCGACTGATCGTACTTCCCGGCGACCAGCGACACCCAGGCGGCATCGGTGTTCCAGCTGGAACGGGCGAAGAAGGCGCCGACCCCGGTGGCGTGATAGGCGAGGGCCGTGGGGACCTGCGGGGCGTCGGGGAGTGGCAGCAGGTCGCCGAACAGATTGAAGCTCTGGCTGACGCCGTTGACGGAGTTGTTCTGGAGCCACCACGTGCCGCGGCGTGCCTCGGCGGTGCCGGGGTTGAGCACGACAGCCGTGTGCACCAGGTTCTCGTGGTAGTCGAAGAGGTCGGGCATGGACGAGCGCGACTGATCGCCAATCGGCGCGAAGCGATCGCGGGTGGGCACGGTGGCGTGGACCCAGTAATCGATGGTCTGCCTGACGTGGGCGTTGAGCGTGTCGAGGTGCTCGCCGGTGGAGTCGCCCCAGACCAGGTAGTTGTCGAAGAGGTTCTTCTGAGCGGTGCCGTAGCCGGTGCCTTCGCGGGAGCCGCCGCCGGGCAGCTGGGCGTAGTAATCGACGAGCGGGCCGAACTTCTGGCTCTGGAGGAACGCCAGCCAGATGGTGTCCTGGGTCGCGAGGGCCCAGAGCATGGTGGCGCGCAGGAAACTGAAGTGGTAGTTGTTGCCGGGGTCGCAGATCGACCAACCGGTCCAGGGGTGCGCGCGGCCGCCCCAGCTCGCGGTGTCGGGGTTCCAGACGTTGGTCAGGCTCTGGCCGGCGAGGGCGGCCCAGCGCGCGCGCTGCGAGGGCGTCAGGCGGTCATAGCCCGAATCGTAGGTGAGGGCGAGTTGCTCGAGATACCAGCCGACCTCGAGATACGAGTCGCCGGCGAGCGCGGGGACGCCGCCCGCGGCAATGGCCGCTTCTGCGGCCGTGACGAAGGTGTCGACGCGGGTGATGGCGTCGGTGAGATAGCTGAGCGTGCCGGTCAGGCGGTACATCAGCACCGAGTGCATCGCCGAGTAGTTGTAGGGCGGGTTGCCGGCGAGGGCGCTGTCGGCGGCGCTCTTGAAACGGGTGTAGGCCGTCGAGGTCCGGCTCACCTGCTCGTAGTGACTCGTGGACACATACGGCCGGGTTGCCGGCAGACGATAGGTAAACCCCGGGTAGTTCGTCGTCGTCGGCACCGCGCAGCCCGTGGCATCGCCGCCACCCCCAGTGTTGCCACCGCCGCCGCCAGGCGAATTCGGGTTGTCTGATGGTGCCTCGAGCGAGATCAGGCGCGCGGTCGCTGAATCGACCGTGAACGCCAGGGGCGCGCTCCCTTCCTGGTACATACGGATGCGGACCGCCTCGAGCCGACGAGCTGGCTCCAGCGAGACTTGCGCCGTCACCACGCCCTTGTCTCCGCGAGCGCCGGATACGCGTGCGCAATCCAGCGCGGTGCCGCCGTCCGCGTAGTACGCCATCGCGCAGAACTGCAGATCCGACGTGCTGGGAGAGTCCGACCGCAGGTGCGCGCCGACCGTGAGCTGGCTGGCGCGGCCACCGGCAAAGCCGCGGCTCCACCAAAGGTTGTTGCCGTAGCCCGCGATCGACAGGCGCAGGCTGTGCGCGCCTTCGAGAGGCGCGTCCGGAGACCAGGAGATCGAACTCGACGCGTCCTGCGCCGTGAACCCCGAGGTGCCCGACTCGAATTGCGGGTCGTTTACAAGATTGGGCAGTGGCTGCGTGCGGAGAAGAGACTGAGCAGGCGCCCGCACAGACGCACAGACGCACAGCGTGACCAGCGCGAGCGCAATCGCACTCCAGCGGTCGGGGCGGCGGGCCAATCGGTCTGGCACTTCGGCGACACCCATGCGCAGGATTCTACACGGGCACCCTTGATGAGCTGTTCGTGGGCGTCGCTGTGAGGCACCGCTCGCTGCGGTGCCTCACCCGTCGAGCGCGAGTGTGAGGAACGGACGCTATTGCGCCCGCAGCTCGAAGCTGAACGAGCAACCAACCGTGGACGCAAAGTTCAGACGGTGACCCTGGCTGAACTCGCTAGAAGGCATGGCTGTCCAGGTCAGGGTCGTGCCCTGAAGCGGCACAACCGTGATGGGGCCAGCCACGATCGAGCCGTTCGCCTGAAGGACGGGGGTGGACGGTACATGGATCTGGAAGACCGGCTTGATGCCCGTGGCGACACGGCAGCTGTCGGTCACCCTCAGCGTCGTTGCGCCAATCAGCTCCACGCTGCGAGTCCAGCTCTGCACCGCGTCCGCATCGCGCCAATAGGCGTTCGTCAGGTTCGCCGTGGCGCTCACCAGGCCGACGCTGTTGGTGTAGGACAGCGTCGACGCAAGCGTGTCGCTGGGTGACTGTGGAATGACGGAGCCATCAGCGCGTTCGAAGCGAAGGACGTTGTGGAGCTCGGTCTCTTGATGGATGCCGCTGCGCGAGTAGATGTTGGGTGTGACGGCGAGCCAGTCGGTGCGGAAGAACGTGAAGGACCCCTGGTCCTGATGCGCGTGCGACTGATCGTACTTCCCGGCGACCAGCGACACCCAGGCGGCATCGGTGTTCCAGCTGGAACGGGCGAAGAAGGCGCCGACCCCGGTGGCGTGATAGGCGAGGGCCGTGGGGACCTGCGGGGCGTCGGGGAGTGGCAGCAGGTCGCCGAACAGATTGAAGCTCTGGCTGACGCCGTTGACGGAGTTGTTCTGGAGCCACCACGTGCCGCGGCGTGCCTCGGCGGTGCCGGGGTTGAGCACGACAGCCGTGTGCACCAGGTTCTCGTGGTAGTCGAAGAGGTCGGGCATCGACGAGCGCGACTGATCGCCGATCGGCGCGAAGCGATCGCGCGTCGGCACGGTGGCGTGGACCCAGTAATCGATGGTCTGCGCGACGTGGGCGTTGAGCGTGTCGAGGTGCTCGCCGGTGGAGTCGCCCCAGACCAGGTAGTTGTCGAAGAGGTTCTTCTGAGCGGTGCCGTAGCCGGTGCCTTCGCGGGAGCCGCCGCCGGGCAGCTGGGCGTAGTAATCGACGAGCGGGCCGAACTTCTGGCTCTGGAGGAACGCCAGCCAGATGGTGTCCTGGGTCGCGAGGGCCCAGAGCATGGTGGCGCGCAGGAAACTGAAGTGGTAGTTGTTGCCGGGGTCGCAGATCGACCAACCGGTCCAGGGGTGCGCGATGCCGCCCCAGCTCGCGGTGTCGGGGTTCCAGACGTTGGTCAGGCTCTGGCCGGCGAGGGCGGCCCAGCGCGCGCGCTGCGAGGGCGTCAGGCGGTCATAGCCCGAATCGTAGGTGAGGGCGAGTTGCTCGAGATACCAGCCGACCTCGAGATACGAGTCGCCGGCGAGCGCGGGGACGCCGCCCGCGGCAATGGCCGCTTCTGCGGCCGTGACGAAGGTGTCGACGCGGGTGATGGCGTCGGTGAGATAGCTGAGCGTGCCGGTCAGGCGATACATCAGCACCGAGTGCATCGCCGAGTAGTTGTAGGGCGGGTTGCCGGCGAGGGCGCTGTCGGCGGCGCTCTTGAAACGGGTGTAGGCCGTCGAGGTCCGGCTCACCTGCTCGTAGTGACTCGTGGACACATACGGCCGGGTCGCCGGCAGATGATAGGTGAACCCCGGGTAGTTCGTCGTCGTCGGCACCACGCAGCCCGTGGCATCGCCGCCACCCCCAGTGTCGCCACCGCCGCCGGTGTCGCCGCCGCCGCCGTCCGCTGGAGGCGCCTCGACGACGACCAGCGAGGCGTTCGCCGCGTCGAGCGTGAAGCTGACGGGACTGCCCCCTTCCTGAACGAGGCGGATGCGTACTGAGTCGAGCCGTCGTGCCGCGTCCAGATCAAGCGAGGTGGTGACAACGCCCTTGTCGCCGAGCGAGCCGGAGACCGGCGCGCAATTGAGGCCGGTCCTGCTGTCCGCGTAGTACACCATCCCGCAGAACAGCAGCGAAGATGAACTTGCCAGGTCCGAGCGCAGGTGGGCGCTCACAGTGAATCGGCTGGCGCGACCTCCGGCGAAGTCGTGCGTCCACCACACGTTGTTGCCGTAGCCGGTCACCGAGATACGCAGGCTGGCTGCGCCTTCGAGCGGAGCCTGCGTCGAGCGCGCCACCTCGCTGGACGAGTCCTGCGCGGCAAAGCCAGCGACGCTCGTGTCGAACTGCGGATCTGTCACGAGGTTGTCACTGGTTGGCACTGGTGCGGCCGTGCGGGTCACGGATAGTGCCT
Source organism: uncultured Acidobacteriota bacterium (assembly GCA_963722395.1). Classification (GTDB taxonomy): domain Bacteria; phylum Acidobacteriota; class Vicinamibacteria; order Vicinamibacterales; family CAVVIG01; genus CAVVIG01. The sequence goes on from CAVRLS010000005.1 coordinate 1,189,172, forward strand.
GGCTGCGGCCGAGTCCGGCACCGTTGATCGCAACCACGTTGAAGCTGTTGAGGCCCACCGCAAGCGCCAGCGGGCCGATCGAGAAGCTGCCGTCTGCTGCAACAGTGCCCGACTGGCTGCCAGCACTGATCGCCGACACGCCGGAAAGGGTGTCCAGCACCGTTCCGGTGATCGTGACCTGCGTTGCGGACGTCTGCGCGCCATCGACCGGTGCCGTGATGTTCACGATCGGGGCTGTCAGGTCGACCGCGATGGTTGACGTCGCGGTCGCGCCGTTCGCCGCCCGGTCGGTTGCCGTGCCTGATACGGTGTAGCGTCCGTCGGCGCTGTACACCACGTCGGCGGGACATTGCGCCACTCCAGAGAGCGCATCGGCGCAGGTGAAGTGCGCCGTCGCCGGGCGGGTGATGTACCCACTCGCACCTGGTGCCGGCGCCACGGCCAGGCCGATCGTCGGCCTAGTCAGGTCGATCTTGACGGTGATGGAGGTGGTGGCGCTGTTACCGGCACTGTCGCGGGCGGTGCCACTAACGACCTGATTGGCGCCCTGAAGTGTAAGGAGGTGTTCGGGAGGACAGTAGGCGACGCCGCTGCCGCTGTCCGAGCAGCGGAACACCACCTTGACGCTCGAACGAAACCAGCCGGAAGCACTGATCGCGCTGCCGTCCACCGCGAGGGCAGACACACGGATCACCGGCGGCGTCTTGTCGACACGCCTCGCCGCTGCACTCAATCCAACTGTCGGCACCGCGAGAGCCGCCACGGCACCCGCGAAGAACAGCGCACTCCCGATCCAACCCTGCCGCGACATCTGGGCTCCTCCCGAGCCGGGGGACTAACTGCAGCGTATATCGGCATCCCCGTCGGGGTTCTCTAGGGCGGCAACCCGACCGCAGGGCAGTCCAGCTACCGAGGGCAGCCGTGCGCACGATGGCGTGCACGAGCCGCTGCACGCCGCGCGTCAGCCGCGCGTAGCGGGACGAGAGATCAGGAAATCGCGGTAGGCCGAGGGGTTCCCGCTCATGCCAGCCTCTGCGGCCTTGGCGATGTTGAACATCTCGCGCGCGGTGACGTAGTGGAGGCAGAACCGCGTGCCATCGTTGAACTCCTTTGCGACCGATCGGTGGAACCGATACATGGCGTCTCCGAGCAGCACGTCTGCGTTGCGTTCCGGCGCCCCGTGCGTGTGAACTTTCACAAAGGTCCACTCCGGACGGCCGTCGACCGAGATGCCAGCATCAACCCAGCGCCTGAAACGTTCCAGCGTGGGGCAACCCCCGGGCGATCCGTCGATGGCGCCGGAGTCGATGCGCGGGAAGAGGCGTGTGGGTGGCCACGGCCACCAGACCGACAGCGGACCTTCAATCAGCAGGAGTTCGTCATCCGCCGGTGTCCGTCCCACCTCCGCGTGACGGCCTGAATCGTACGAACGTGGCGCCGCCGGGTCGTCCCGCACGTAGTAGAGGGCATTCACAATCCGGCTCTGCGCCGGGTCTGGACAGGCGGGCATCGTAAAGTCGGCGTAACACCCGGTCTCACGCAGGATGGTGAGTTCTTCATTGACGCCGCAGGTCGACGCGTCGAGTCCGCTGTTGTCGAGCGCCCAGTTCCCGTGAATGAATCCATAGGCCGGCCGACCCGCTGCGTCGCGCCCGAGCAGGCCGTGTCGCTCGGCGAGTGTGGTCGTGAACGCGTCCAGCTGACGGCGCAGGCCATCGGGCGTGTCGTGCCCATGGTGCAGGTGAACCTCCACCTCACCGAGGCCCGCCTCGGTGAGCGACGCCAGCTTCTCGATGTGCTCGGCTCTGTAGGTTTCGGCCGGGAAGAAGAACGAGTGCTGCGGTGGACGGCCGTCGCCGTCCCGGAACTCCGTGGCCAGCGCGCGGTAGTCGCGCGTCCATCGAACTACGCGTTCGCGTTGGCGCTCGAGCGTGGCCCGTCCGTGATCCGGCTCGTAATGGTCCGCGATGCAGAACAGCACGTGCGTCGTCGTGCCGGCATCAACTCGCCTGGCGCGTCGTCGTGCGCGCGCGCGGAGGTAGTCCGGCAGCCAGATCTGAGCGTTGCGAGGAAGGGTGAGCGCCACGGCCGACAGATCCGCTACTGCGGAATGCCGAGCCGCTCGATCCAGCGATAGAGCGAGCGGCGGCTGACGCCAAGCTGCTTCGCGGCGGCTGCCTTGTTGCCGTCCACCTGCTTCAGCACGCGCAAGATCTGATCGCGCTGCGCCGTGGACATGAGCGTCGACTCGGGAGTGTCAGTCTGGCTAAAGCCGAACCCTGCGCCTGCATGACCCGACCCTGCCCCTGCATGGCCGGACACCACGTCACTCCCGCCCGCCCGGCCAGGCCATCGTCCGCCAGTCCCAGACTGGGACACAACGTCGGCAACTGTCAGCACGGTGCTCATTGCGGTCGTCATCTCGCGTTCCGTGATGATGCGGCTGTCGGTGAGGATGCACGCGCGCTCGATGACGTTGCGCAGCTCGCGCACGTTGCCGGGCCACGCCGCCTGCTGCAGCATCCGCTCGGCCGGTGCGGTGATGCCCTTGATGGGCCGGTTCAACTTGTTCGCGAATTCGCGGATGAACGACGCCGTCAGGTAGGGAATGTCCTCGCGCCGATCGCGCAGCGGCGGAAGGTGCAGTTCGATGGTGCTGAGGCGGAAGTAGAGATCGCTGCGGAACGTCCCCTGCGCCGACGACGCGCGCAGGTCGCGGTTGGTGGCCGCCACGGCGTACACGTCGGCCTTGCGTGCTTCCAGCGAACCGACGCGCTGCACTTCGCCGTACTCGACGGCGCGCAGCATCTTGGCCTGCAGCGGCAGCGGCAGCTCGCCGATTTCGTCGAGGAAGATGGTGCCGGAGTCGGCATGCTCGAAGAGACCGACCTTCGTCTCGGACGCGCCGGTGAACGCACCGCGCACGTGGCCGAACAGCTCGCTCTCGAACAGCGTCTCGACGACGGCGGAGCAGTTGACGGTGATGAGCCGCCGGTCCTTACGTGGCCCGAGACGATGAAGTGCCCTGGCCACCAGTTCCTTGCCGGTGCCGGTTTCGCCTGTCACCAGCACGGTCCTCGCGTACGGCGCGAAGCGGCGGACCGAGTCGAACAGCTCCTGCATGCCGGGGCTGCGGCCGATCAGTCCGTAGAACTCGAACTGCCGCGCCACGTCGGCGTCGATCCGCATCAGCGTCTCGCGGCGCTCGAGGCTCTTGCGGACGGTGATCAGCAGCTCGCGCAGGCGCTCGATATCGAACGGCTTCGAGATGTAGTCGAGTGCACCGGCCTTGATGGCTTCAACAGCGGAGTTGATCGATGCGGCGCCGGTCATCAGGATGACCTGTGACTGCGGATCGGCAGCCTTGATCTCGCGCAGCAGAGTGAAACCGTCGATGTCGGCCAGGCCGATGTCCACCAGGGCGCCGTCGGGACGAAGCACCGGCAACGCCGCACGCGCCTCCTGGCCGCTGGTCTGGCAGACCACGGTGAAGCCCATGCTCGTCGCCAGCCGATCGACCAGCGTCAGGACGGAGCTGTCGTCGTCGACGACAAGGAGCAGCGGATCTTTGGCCGTCTCGCTGTTCACTTAGGGTTTGTGTCCGGAAACGCTCGATTATAGGGGCCAGCCGCGGTACCACCCGCGCACGGCGTACGCGACGATGCCCGCCAACTCGTGCGCGGCCATCCCGCTCTCGTACACCCCCTTATCGGTCGGAATCAGCTTTTCCCACCATTGGTCCACGCCCTGGGGTTCGCGGGCGATGGCGGGAATTACCTCGACGCCCTCCGCGCGGAACGCTCCCGCCGAGCGGCGCATGTGGACCTGTGACGTGACGAGCACCACGTGGTCGACCGGGTGCGATCCTGAGCAGTTCCTTCACCAGCACCGCTTGGTCGCGCGTGGTTTTCGACGCCGACTCGACGATGATGCGGTCGCGGGGCACGCCCAGGCGAACCAGGTCTTCAGCCATGGCAAGTCCCGAGGGCCAGGTGCGGGGGGTCGGGCGGATCAGGCCGCCCGAAGACACGATGAAGTCGGCCTCGAGCAGGCGGAACACACGGGCCGCTTCGAGGAGACGGGCCGCACCAATCTGGTCGACAACGACGAACTGCCCCTCCGACCAGTCGCGGAACTGGTGGCTGCCCGAGCCGAGCACGACGACGGCGGTGCGGCCGGCGGGCACATCGGCCCGCGTGAGCGGAGCGTAGCCGTGGGTCAGCCAGCCGCGCACGGTCTCGGGCACGATGTAGGAGCCGGCAAGCCAGTAGCCGACGGCGCAGACGGCGAGGAACCGCCTTGAGGCCAGCGACCCGCGCGAGATCAGGGCCCACACGGCTCCGATGACGAGGCACGCGGTAGCGCCGGTCGACGAGAAGACTAGCCAGCCGATTACAGCCACGGCCGGGTGATCAGTCTTCCCGTTTCGGCGGCTTCGGCTTCACGTCGCGATGCTCGCCGCCTTCGTCGGGCCGCGAGCGCCAGTCGTCGCGGCGCGGCGGCTTGTCGCTCCACGGCTTCCTGGCGTCGCCACCCCCTGGCGGCCGGGGCGTCCACGGACGCTTCTCGCCACCACCGGGCTTCGGTCGCCAGGGGCGATCACCTTGCGGGCGGTCGCCACGGGGCCGATCGCCTTCGCGCGCCTTGCCGCTCCACGGCCGGTCCCCCTGCGGACGATCCCCTTGCGGACGCGGCGGCCGATCGGACCAGGGCCGATCGCCCTGGGGGCGCGGCGGCCGGTCACTCCACGGCTTGCGCCCTTCTTCGCGGGGCCGGTCCGACCAGGGGCGATCCCCCTGCGGCCGCGGTGGTCTGTCCGACCAGGGTCGATCGCCTTGTGGCCTCGGCTTGCCGCTCCACGGCCGGTCCCCCTGCGGACGGTCCCCCTGCGGACGCGGCGGCCGATCGGACCAGGGCCGGTCGCCCTGGGGGCGCGGTGGCCGGTCACTCCACGGCTTGCGCCCTTCTTCGCGCGGCTTGTTCGACCAGGGGCGATCCCCCTGCGGCCGCGGTGGTCTGTCCGACCAGGGTCGATCGCCGCCCTGTGGCCGCGGCTTGCCGCTCCACGGCCGGTCCCCCTGCGGACGCTCCCCTTGCGGACGGGGTGGCCGATCGGACCAGGGCCGGTCGCCCTGGGGACGCGGCGGCCGGTCGCTCCACGGCTTGCGATCGTCTTCGCGCGGCTTGTTCGACCAGGGGCGATCCCCCTGCGGCCGCGGTGGTCTGTCCGACCAGGGTCGATCGCCGCCCTGCGGCCGCGGCTTGCCGCTCCACGGCCGGTCCCCCTGCGGACGATCCCCTTGCGGACGCGGCGGCCGATCGGACCAGGGCCGGTCGCCCTGGGGACGCGGCGGTCGGTCGCTCCACGGCTTGCGGTTGTCTTCGCGCGGCTTGTTCGACCAGGGGCGATCTCCCTGCGGACGCGGTGGTCTGTCCGACCATGGTCGATCGCCTTGTGGCCGCGGCTTACCGCTCCACGGCCGGTCCCCCTGCGGACGGTCCCCCTGCGGACGCTCCCCTTGCGGACGCGGCGGCCGATCGGACCAGGGCCTGTCTCCCTGCGGGCGCGGCGGGCCGTCGCTCCACGGCTTCTTGTTCCAGGGACGATCGCTGGACGGCGCGCGGTGAGGCGCATCGCCACGCTCTTCGCGAGCCTTCGGTGTCCACGGCTGCTTGCTGTGAGGCGGGTGCTCCGTCCACTCACCGCGTTCCGGCTTCGGCGCCCGGTCGACCTCGCGTGCCTCGGCCTCAGCCTCGGGCACCGGCGCTTCGCCGGCTGGCTGGTCAATCGACTCGTCGCGAGGCGGACCGAATTTCTCGAAACGCCGTTCGGCCCGGGGTCGGTCATCGTCGGGGCGAACCTTCGGCTTCTTGCGGTCGAAACGCGCGCGCGGGTCCTGGTGCGAGCCGCCGGGACGCCAATCCTGATCGCGCCGTTCGCCCAGGCCTGGCGCATTGCGTCCGGCCCACTGCGCCTGTTCCGGCGAATCCCAGAGCTTGCCCTTCGCGAAGTAGCGCAGGGCGACGTCCTCGTTCTTGCGCTTCAACTGGTTGAGCGTCGGCAGCAGCTCCTCTTGTTCCTTGGCGCGGAACGCTGTGGCTTTGCCGTCGATCAGAATCGTCCAGTACGCGTAGCGCGGAGGCATCAGACCAGCGTACCACCCAAATGGACCTGGGCCGGCCCTTTGTTCGTCGAGCGGCCCCCGCTCAACGCTGGCGGTCCTTGAGGTCGGCGGCTGCAGCTACTGACTGCTACCGCCGCTGCGCGGTCCGGTAGTTGTGCGCGGCGATCGTGACGTAGGCCGAATTGATCGCAATCATCGTCAGGACCGCTGCGGTCCGGTTTCGTCGCCAGAGCTTCTCCGTCAGCAGCACCACACCAACGGACGCACCGCTCTTCAGCGCGAGAAGGCCAGCGGTGTTGCCGAGTGTTTGCCGGAGGACCGGATTGGTTTCGCGGGCACCCATGCTGACGGCACTGAGCGTCGAGTGCGCGTCGAGCGCCTGAAGTCCGCCGAACGCCAGGTAGAGCGGCACCAGGGCCGTCGGCCGGCTACGCACGTCTGCCGAGTCGGGTTCCGCCTCAGCGTGCGAGGCACACACCAGCAGTGCGAGTAGCACTGCTGCCACGAATTGCCACGGCCGTCCAAGCATGCGCATCCACTCCCGGCATCCACGTAGTCAACGGGAGTGCCAGCTGCGAATGCGGTGTGGTGCGCCAGAAACGCACGTTCGAAGGAGAGATCGGACGGCCGAGCGTCCAGCGAGGGAGAAGAGTGGAACTTTGTTGGTCAGCGCTGGAGGCGCTTGATCTTCTCGACCAGCGTGGTGCGCTTGAGATTCAGCAGGCGCGCAGCCTGTCCCTTGTTGTTCCTCGTGACGATCGAGTGCCCGCTGGATGAGATCGCGCTCGATGCTCGCAATGAGCGCGTCGAGCTCGAGCCCTTCCTCGGGAAGGAACACGCCGGGCATGGACGCATCGGTTCGTGCGCTGGCGATCTCGGACTGCAGATCCGCAAGCTCGATCTGACCACGGCTGCCGCCGAATGCGACTGCCCGCTCGATGGCGTTCTCGAGCTGCCGGACGTTGCCTGGCCATGAGTAGGCCATCAGCGCGCGCATGGCTTCCTGCGACACCGTCATCGACGGGCCGGACCGGTCGCCACGGAGCTTGTCGAGAAAGTGCTGCACCAGCAGCGGTACATCGTCCTTGCGATCACCGAGCGTCGGCAACTGCACCGGGATGACGTTGAGGCGGTAGAAGAGATCCTCACGGAACAGCCCGTCGGCCACCATGCGCCCGAGGTCGCTGTTCGTCGCCGCGATCACCCGCACGTCCACCTTTACCGTGTGCGTATCGCCTATGCGCTCGAACTCGCGTTCCTGAAGCACGCGCAGCAACTTCATCTGCAGCGCCGTGCTCATCGTCCCCACTTCGTCGAGGAACAGCGTGCCTTTGTGCGCCTGCTCGACACGGCCCTGACGGTTGCCGACCGCTCCCGTGAACGCGCCACGCACGTGGCCGAACAGCTCGGCCTCGAGCAGCGTCTCTGGAATAGCGCTGCAGTTCAGCGCCACGAAGCGCTGCGCGCGTCGCGGACTGTTGTGATGAATGGCGCGCGCCACCACTTCCTTGCCCGTGCCCGTCTCGCCGGTGATCAGGATGGTGCTGTTCGTTCCCGCTACCATCTCGAGCAACTGGAACAGCTTCTTCATCACCGGGCTCTTGCCGACAATGCCCTCGAAGCTGTAGCGCTCGTCGAGCTGCGCGCGGAGATAGGCGTTTTCCGAGCGGAGACGGCGCTGCTCGAGGGCCGACTCGAGGGCGTGCGTCAGCTCGTCGATCTGGAAGGGCTTGCTGACGAAGTCGGCAGCGCCACGCTTGATCGCCTCGACGGCGTCTTTCACCGTGCCGTATCCGGTGACCACAATGGCCACGATGTCGGGATAACGTTCGATGGCTGCGTCCACCACCTCCGACCCGCTGATGCCGGGCATTCGCAGGTCGGTCACAATCGCGTCGAACGCAAAATCGGCGAGCCTGGCCATGGCCGCCTCACCGGAATCCGCCTGTGCGACGGTGAATCCACGGTCGGTGAGCTGTTCGGCCACCGCGGTCCGCAGGGCCGGCTCGTCTTCCACCAGCAACAGATGCTTCGTCGACTCAGGCATGCAGCGAGTGGCGAAATATTGCCACAGATCGTTTTTGCCGCGCGCGTCGAAGCTGCGCGGCTGACGGTGTCGTTCCGGCCGCACGCGCCGATACTAGGTGTGGCGACGCTGTCGTGCTTGGTGCGGCAGGGTCCTGAAACCATCGATCGCCGCGGGCATGCTCTACAGGCCCGCGGCGCTTGCTCCGATACCCTTGCTGGAGGCAGAAGCCGTGGAACGAAAGACCATCTCGATCATGAAGGCTTGCGAGCTCGTCGGCGTGAGCCGTCGCACGATCTACAACTGGCTGTCATCGGGCAAAATCGAATATGTTCGGACCGCCGGCGGATCGGTGCGCATCTTCGTCGATACCCTGTGGCGCGATCCGCATCACGCCGATCAGCCGGCGACCGAGACGGTGTGGCAGCAGGAACAGCGGAACCAGGCCTGACAGCGCTCGTGGGACTCGACGACATCGTGAGGCGAGACGTGGACGAAACGCCGGAACTCCGCCTCCTGTTCCACCGCCTGAACAATCAGATCGGCATCATCCTCGCCCACGCCGAGCTGCTCGAATCGAAAGTACCAGACGCCCCGAGCCGCGCGCGAGCCTCCCAGGTGGTGGCAAGCGCGCTCGAGGCAATGGGCACCATCAAGGACCTTCGCCTGCACCTCGTACCGCCCTCCTCCGACGCGCAGTAACTGCGCGATCAATTCCGCATTTCCCCCTCAGTTCTGTATCGGCCACTCGTCATAGTTTTGACGATCGGGGGCGTCGGTGCGTCAATTCAATGACGATTTTCACACTTCCGCGTCCTCAAGCACTCCCGCGATCCGTTTTGGAACAACGCACCTAAATTACTGATTTTGCTCAAGATGCTGTCACAAGGTTGCATTTATTGCACCAATTCGGCGCACGAGCCCTGCCGGTGGTACCGACGTTGCGATACTGGTCAGCAACTGGAAGTGAGACGCACTTCCGATTCAGGAGACCAATCAGATGCCCGCTGCTGTCACCGCTACCCCCGCCCAGGACCGCCGAATCGTGGCGGGTTTGCCCTTTGTTGAAGCGCTGGCTCGTCGTATGGCGGCCTCGATGCCGAACTCCATTGACATCGGCGACCTCGTGCAGGATGGGGTGCTGGGTCTCATCGATGCGGCTAACCGCTTCGACGAGGCGCGCGGCATCAAGTTCGAAACGTTTGCTGAACGTCGCGTGCGTGGGGCGATGATCGACGCGTTGCGGAAGGATGCGTGGCCGCGTGGCGTGCGCCGCCAGCGCCGCGAACTGGATGCGGCGCGTGAGGCGCTGCGCCGCGAACTGGGCCACGAGCCGTCGATGGCCGACCTGGCGGCGCGCGTCGGCTCCGACGAGAAGCGCCTGAGCCGCACCATTGTTCGCATCAACACGATCGAGGCGACCTCGCCGCTGGCGAATGTCGATCACCTCGACGAGAGCAACCTTCCGACGGTGATGGTGCCGAGCGAGCCCGATGCTCCGGACGCGGCCTACGAGAAGTCCGAGATGCGCGACCGCGTCCGCGCCGCCATCTCGGCACTGCCGGCGCGCGAGCAGAAGGTCATCAGCCTCTACTACTACCAGGAAGCCACGATGAAGGAGATCGGCTCCTCCATTGGCGTCAACGAGTCGCGCGTGTCGCAGCTCCATGCCCGCGCCATCAAGCGGCTGCGTGAGTCGCTGGGCCAGATGGGTCCGCAGCAGGTGGCGGCGATGCGGGACGCACTGGTCGACATGGCGTCGAGCCGTCCGGCGCTGGCGAAGGCCGCGATGCCGAAGGCCCGGAAGCCGTCGGTGGGCACGCTGCAGCCGGCGATGGTCCTCAGCTACAGCGCACCACGCAAGGCGCGCGTGGCGACTGCCGTGCCGTTGAAGGTGACGCTGCGTCCGCGCGTGCGTGAAGCCGCGGTTGCGATTGCGCGGTAACGTGTTCTTGCGCTGACACGGGCGACCTGAGGTCGCCCGTTACGTACGGGTCGGGGTGGCCGCTACGTGCACCGGCCGTTAGTTCGTGGCGAGCGCTTCACGGGTCGCGCGCACGAGATCGGCCAGCCTGAACGGCTTCGCCAGCCAGCGGCAGCCCGACTCCTCGAGGAACTTCTCGGCCTCGGTGCCGGCCACGTCCCCCGTGACGAAGATCACTTTCTCCGCCATCTGCGGCTTGGCGGCGATCAGCATCCCGTAGAACGTCTTGCCGTCGACACGCGGCATCTTCAGGTCGCAGATCACGAGATCGAACGGGCGCGCCTGAACGCGCATCAGCCCCTGCTCGCCGTCCGACGCCTGCTCCACGCTGTAACCCGCATCCTGCAGCGCCGCGCAGACAGCCGCCGCCAGCGCCGCTTCGTCGTCGACGACGAGGATGGCCGCATGCTGCTGCGCCACCGACGTGCTCGTGGCCTGGCGCGGGCGTGGCTGTGGTGTCGACGGAAGCCGCGTGCCGGACACGGGCAGATCGACGTAGAACGACGCGCCGAAGCCTGGGCGCGACTCCAGACGGATGCGTCCGCCGTGCTCGTTCACGATGGCGTACGCGACGGTCAGCCCGAGGCCGGTGCCCTTGCCCACCTCCTTGGTGGTGAAGAACGGGTCGAAGATCTTCGCCTGCACATCCTCGGCGATACCCGGGCCGTCGTCGTTGATCTCGAAGATGACGCACTCGCGCTCGGCATCGTGCCAGGTGCGGACCACGAGCACGCCGCGGCCGTTCGCCGATAGCATCGCCTGTTCAGCGTTGATGATCAGGTTCAGCAGCACCTGCTGCACCTGGTGCGCGTCGGCGAAGACGTTCGGCAGGCCGGCCGCGAGCGCGTCGATGACGATGATGTTGGTGACGCGCTGCTCGTAGGCACGCAGGGCCAGCGTCTCGCGCACCACCTGGTTGATGTCGACCATCGCCCGCGTCGTCTGCCGCTTGCGCGCGAAGGTGAGCAGGTTGCGGACGATGCGCGCGGCGCGCTCCGATTCGCTGAGGATGATCTCGAGTCCGCGCCTGACCGCCGGTTCGAGGCTCGTCTTCTGCGAGAGGCGCTCCGACCAGGTGAGGATCGTGGCGAGCGGGTTGTTCAGTTCGTGGGCAACGCCCGAGACCGTCTGGCCAAGCGCGGCCATCTTCTCGGCCTGCAGCAACTGGTGATAGATGTCGCGCGTCTCGTCGTCGAGCTTCTTGCGCTCGCTGACGTCGCGCACGAGCGCTTCGACGCGCAGGCCGTCGCCGAGCACTTCGGCGCGTGCGGTGAACTCGAGCCAGACCGACGACTGGTCTGCCCTCCGCAGGCGCACGAGATAGTTGACGAGGCTGCCGTCGCTGGCGAGCCGCTCGAGGAGGGCAGTGCGGGACTGGGTGTCGTGAAACCGTTCAGGGTCGAACGGGCGAACCTCGGCATCCGGCGTTTCGCCGCCGTAGCCGAGGATCAGCTTGACGTGAGGGTTGGCGGCAATCGTGGAGGTGCCGCCGGGACCGATGGTCCCGATGTACACCCCCTCATGTACGGCCTGGAACAGCCGCGCGAACGCGGCGGCCCGTTCATCCACAGTTGGCGTCAGTGTGCGGTGTGAGCCGACGGCGGCTTCGGCGTGGGCGTCATGGTCTGTGCGCTCGGCACGAACTCGCGCTCGATGGCGGCGCGGATGTCCGAAGCCGATGCGCCCGACGCGAACAGCTGGCGCGAACGCGTGGCGACATCGATGCACACCGCGCACTCGACGCCGTGCGGTTCCCACTCGATGACATCACCGCTCGCCGCACGTGAGCGGACGAAGCAGTCGTGGTTGCCCTTGTGGCCACCCTGCTGGCAACCGCAGAAGCACGGGACGTAGCTCGTGATCTCCGGGTGCTCCGCCGCAAACTGGTACGCGGCAGTGACCACTTCCGGCGGACGCGGCGGTGCGTAACCCTGGAAGGGAATCGGTGGATAGGCCGGCTGCTGGTGGGGGCCGAGGGCGGCGACCGCCTTCGTCATGGCCTCGATCTCCGGCGTGGGCACGGCCTGCGCCAATACGGGGTTCACACCCTGCGCAGTACCGGGCGTCTGTACCGCTGCTGTACCGGCGGCTGCGCCGGAGGCCGGGGCGGCTGTCTCGCCGCCCCCGCACGCGAAGGTGAACAGGCCGGCGGCGAGCACGGCGGCCAGTGATGTCACTTTGGTATTCATGCGCGACATTCTACAGTGTTTGTCCTGATGACATCGAACTCCCCGACTCGCCTCGCATGGGGCGCCTGGGCTGCCGTCTGCCTGCTCTGGGGCACCACGTATCTGGCCATCCGGATTGCGCTCGAGACGGTGCCGCCGATGCTGATGGGCGGTTTCCGCTGGACCCTCGCCGGCGCGCTCATTCTGGCCGTGATGACCCTTCGCGGCGAACCCGTGCCTGGACGCGCCGAATGGCCGTCGCTGGCGCTGCTCGGGGTACTGCTGATCGGCTTCGGCAACGGGGGTGTGGTCTGGGCCGAGCAGACGCTGCCAAGCGGACTCACTGCCGTCCTCGTGGCAGTCATCCCGTTCTGGATGGTCGGCGTCGAACAGCTCACTGGCAGCCCCGATCCACTTACCGCCCGTCGCGTCCTCGGGTTGCTGATTGGGTTCGCCGGAATCGTCCTCCTGGTATGGCCGGAACTCGAGCTGGGTGCAGGACGAGGATTTCTGCTGGGGGTGCTGGCGACGCAGATGGCCTGTCTTGGCTGGGCCTTTGGGTCGAGCTACTCACGCCGGCGGGCGCCAGCGGAGAACGTGCTCGCGGTCGCCGCGTATCAGATGCTCTTTGGGGGTGTCGCGATGCTGATCGCGGGTTCCATACACGGCGAGTGGACCCACCTGGCGTTCAACCCGCGAACCGCCTCAGCCGTCGGTTACCTGCTGGTCTTCGGATCGATTGCTGGCTTCAGTGCGTACGGCTACGCACTGAAGCACCTGCCAATCGCGACGGTGTCGCTCTACGCCTACGTGAACCCGATCATCGCCGTGATTCTCGGCACGCTGGTCCTGAACGAACCCATGAGCCCTCGACTGGCGGCCGCGGGCCTGAGTGTCCTCGTAGGTATGGCGCTGGTCAGGAAGTGACCAGCTACGTACTTAGACCACTCGTCTACCGCTGATGAGACGGACGAGGAACAGGATGATGGCAATCACCAACAGCACGTAGATGAAATTGCCCATCGTGTAGCCGCTGACCATTCCCAGCAGCCACAGCACCAACAGAATGACCGCGATCGTTTCGAGCATGTACTCCTCCAGTTCTAAGTTGCAGAGCACATGTGCAACGAGAGTGCCGCACCGCGACCGGAGCCGAAGCCCGGCTATTCCTTCGCCGCCAACGCGAAGGTCATCGTCCCGTCGATGACGCGTGCACCGTTCACACGCGCGATGCCTCGCAACAGCCCCATACGGTTGCGCAGCCGGATAACCGTAGCTTCTATTTCCATCACATCGCCGGGACGAACCGGCTTGCGGTAGCGGACCTTCTGGATGCCCGCGAACAGCGGCACGCGCTGGCGGTTCTCTGGTTTGGCGAGGATGAGGATGGCGCCCACCTGCGCGATCGCCTCTGTGAGAATCGTCGGCGGCATCACGAGCAGGCCATCGGGCCCCTCCCACAGGTAGCGCTCGTTGTTCGACACGTTCTTGATGCCGACGATGCGCTTGTCCTCCTCGAACTCGGTGATGCGGTCCACCAGGAGGAACGGGTAGCGGTGCGGCAGAATCCGCTCGATGGCGGCGTGGTCGAGAGGCAGCGTGAGGTCCATGCGGTCGTGCGATTATACTTTGGCCTGACTGGCCACCGATCCCTTGCCTGATTCCAAGCCTGCGTCGCCCTCACCCGCTGATCTTCGACAGATCGTCATTACCCTGTTCGAACTTGGGCGCGAAGTCACGTCGGTGCTCGATCTGGAGGAGCTCCTCCAGAAAATTCCGCTGCTCATTGCGCGGCTGACGCACTTCCATGCGTTTGCGGCCTATCTGCTCGACGAGAAGGCGGGCGAGCTGGCCGTCGCCTACGCTGTCGGCTACCCGGAGGATGTGGCGAAGGGACTGCGCCTGAAGATGGGCCAGGGCCTCGTCGGCACCGCGGTGCTCGAGGGCAAGCCGCTGCTGGTGAACGACGTCCACGCCGACCCGCGCTACGTCGAGGCCGTGCCCGGCTCGAACGCCGAACTGGTGGTGCCGCTGCGGCGCAAGGGGCGGGTCCTCGGCGCGCTCAACCTGCTCAGCGACCGGGTCGGTGGCTTCACCGACACCGACGAGATGATCATGCGCCAGTTCGGCGCGCATGTCGCCGTGGCGATCGAGAACGCGCGTCTGTTCGAACACGAGCGGCGGTACGCCAACACGCTCGAAACGCTGGCGGAGATCGGGCGCGAGTTCGCGTCCATCCTCAATCTCGACGAACTACTCACGCGAATCGCCAACCTGACGCGGCGCGTCATCGACTACCGAACCTTCGGCATCCTGCTCATCAACGAGGAGACGAACGAACTCGAAATGAAGGCGGCCGTCCGTTACGGCGAGCAGGCTACGGTGCCGCGCATCAAGGTGGGACTGGGGCTGACCGGCTATGCGGCTCTGCACCGCACGCCGGTGCTGGTGCCAGACGTCTCGCAGGATCCCCGCTACATCCGTCTCGTGGCCGACGCGCGGTCCGAACTCGTCATTCCATTGCTGCTGAAGGACCGCTGCATTGGCGTCTTCGACCTCGAGAGCCCGGAGCTCGATGCGTTCAAGAAGTCAGACCAGGAGATTCTCACGCTGTTGGCGAGCCAGGCGGCGGTCGCCATCGAGAACGCGCGGCTTTACGAAACGATTCGCGCCAACGAGCTTCGGTTGGAGAAGGAGATCCGCTTCGCGCAGCGTGTGCAGGCTGCGCTGCTGCCCACCGCGCTGCCGAAGCGCATGAAGCAGGTCGATGTGGCGGCGCGCTTCGAACCGGCCCGCGAACTTGGCGGCGACCTGTACGACTTCCTGACGCCTGAACCGAACACGCTGGTGATTGCGGTGGGCGACGTGTCGGGCAAGGGCGTGCCTGCGGCGCTCTATGGGGCCTTCGCCGGGGAGCTGGTGCGATCGCGCACCGATCGGCGCCGCTACGCCGCCGATCGCTCTGGACCAGCCACGGTCCTCGCGTCGATGAACACAATCCTGCACGAGCGGCAGCTGGAGGAGTACTACTGCACGCTGCTCTACACGGTGTTCGACTTCAAGCGCCGCATCGTGACGCTGTCCAACGCCGGGCTGCCATACCCCATTCGGAAGCGACGCGGCCACACGCCCGGCGGGGACCCTGCGGTTCAGATCGAACTGCCCGGTGTGCCGCTCGGATCGTTTTCCGGATCGAACTACGACGAGGTGGTGCTCGACCTGAAGGTGGGCGATCTTTTCGTCTTCTGCTCCGACGGCGTCACGGAAGCCAGCGATCCGCTGATGCGCGAGTTCGGCTCCGAGCGCCTGCTGGAGGTGGTGGACCGCAACTACGACCGGCCGGCCCGGGAGATCGTCGAAGCGATCTTCACGGCGACGAACGAGTTCCGCGGCGACGTGCCGCCGAATGACGACACGACCGCAGTGGTCGTGAAGATCCTCTCGTAACTGACAACCCTCGAGACGGCGGCTACGCCGAACGTAGCTGCCGACCTTCAGGTCGGCGAGTCGGGCGCACCTGAAGGTGCGCGGCTACGTCCAGCGGCTCAGGGCGGCGTGCACCTATCGCTTCACGTAGAGATCGTTCTCGCGCAGGTGCAGTCCGATCGCCTGCCCGCCGAACACGCCGATCTCCTCCACCCGCCCACGCACCCGCACGCGCGCTCCCCGCGTCGGCATGCGATTGCCCTGCGACAGCACCGTCACCTCACCCGTGCCATCGTCCACCTTGTAGAGGCGGAACGGAACCAGTGGAATGCCCCACGACGTCGTGACCACGCCGTCGATGCTGACCGTGCGAGCCTGGTAGCGTCCGGGGTTGTCGCGCAGGTCGGCGATGTTCGGATTGCGCAGCGAGAGAGCGCAGGCCGAGAGGGCCGCAGCCAGCACGAGCGTGAGGGACAGTCGAGCGGCGCGCATCATGGGTTCCTCCCGGTGACAAAGCGAGCCCCGGGGCGAGTATGCCTCGCTCCCGGAGCGCCGCTGTGGATCGTGAAGGTGCGTTGATCCGTTGCGGCTGCCGCCATATGCATCAAATCGCGTACCGGGGCAGCGCCGGCTAAATGGGCGGAAAGTGGCAGTAAAATCGCGGGCCGCGACGCGAGGGCGTCCTGCCTAATAGACGCCGAGGTAGCGATCGACCTCCCACGGCGACACGTGGCGGATGTAGTCGTGCCACTCCTCCCGCTTCGCCGTGAGGAAGTGCTCGAAGATGTGGTCGCCGAGGGTGTCCTTCACGAGGTCGTCCTTCTCGAACTCGTCGAGTGCCTCGCTCAGGTTGCTCGGCAGCTCGTCGATGCGCAGGTGCCGCCGCTCGCGATGGCTCATCGTGAAGATGTTCTTGTTGATGGGCGGACCCGGGTCGATGTTCTTCTCGATGCCGTCGAGGCCGGCGCGCAGCATGACCGCCAGTGCAAGGTAGGGATTACAGGACGCGTCGGGCATGCGAAGTTCGATACGCGTCGACATGCCGCGCGCGGCCGGCACGCGTACGAGCGGGCTGCGGTTCTTCTCGGACCACGCGACGGCCGTCGGTGCTTCGTACCCTGGCACGAGACGCTTGTACGAGTTCACGAGCGGGTTGGTGATGGCGCAGAACCCCTTCGCGTGGCGCAGGATGCCGCCGAGGTAACCGAGGCACGTGCGGCTCAACTGCATCGGCGCTGACGGATCAAGGAAGACGTTGTTCCCCTCTGAGAACAGCGACATGTGCGTGTGCATGCCCGAGCCGGCAATGCCGTAGATCGGCTTGGGCATGAACGTCGCGTGCAGGCCGTTGCGGATGGCGACGTTCTTTACCACGAACCGGAACGTGCTGATGTTGTCGGCGGTGGTCAGCGCGTGGTCGTCGCGCAGGTCTATCTCGTGCTGGCCCGGTGCGATTTCGTGGTGCGCCGCGTCAACGTGGACGCCCATGGCCTCGAGGGCGAGGACGATCTCGCGCCGCACGTCCTCACCCTGGTCGACGGGGCTCAGGTCGAAGTAGCTTGCGGCGTCGTGCGACTCAGTCGTCGGACGGCCATTGCGCGACTGGAAGAGGAAGAACTCCGCCTCGGGGCCGGCGTGCATCGTCAGGCCGCGCGCACTGGCCATGGCGATGACCCGCTTCAACGCCGTGCGCGGGCAGCCGGCGAACGGCGTGCCGTCGGGGTTGGCGATGTCGCAGATGAGCCGCGCCACCTTCTCGCCGCTCGAACCGGACCACGGATAGATCAGGAAGGTGTCGAGGTCCGGCTTGAGGTACATGTCGGACTCCTCGATCCGCACGAACCCCTCGATGGACGAGCCATCGAACATCACCTGGCCGCCGAGCGCCTCGTCGAACTGCCGGTTCGGAATCTCGACGTTCTTGATCGTGCCGAGGATGTCCGTGAACTGCAGCCGCAGGAACTTCACCTGCTCGCGTTCGGCACGCTCGAGGATCTGCGCCCTGGTCATGCCGCCGGGCTGAACCTGCGATGAGGACATGAAGGCATTCTACCGGCGGCGGCGCCCGCGGTCAGAGCGAGGCTGCGTGTGGGCCGGCGGCTGCGTCGGTGTCGGCATCCGAGCGCGCACCGCCCGCATCGGCCGCCGCGGCCAGCACGCCGGCAAGCTGCGCCGCGAGGATCCGGGCCAGGGCACGCGTTGTCGCTGACTCTTCGCCGCGGTCGCGGATCTCCGCCGTGAGCGCGCCGATGCAGCCGTCAGCCACGAGCAGCGGTGCCACGACAGCGCCCTGCGCGGCGCCCGGACGCGACTTCACGAACTGCACGTCGCCGGTCCTGTAGGCGGTGGCGGCCGCGTTGTCGGCCGCGCGCGCCACCGTCGGGATGCGCGCCAGGGTGGCGTCGGTGTAGCCGTGGGCGAGCACCGGACGCAGGTCGGCGCCGGCCGTGCTGCCCAGCCAGACAATCAGGCCGCGCGCGTTCATCACGCCAGCCGCCTGCTCGAGGAGCCCCTTCAACTGTCCGGCGTCGCGCACGCGGCCGAATTCCGTGCAGAGCGCAGCGAGCGTGTTCAGCGCTTCCTCATCTGGGCGGACGGGAGCCGTCTCCATGACCGGAGACGCGATCGGCGTGCGATCGGAGACCGCGTTTTGGAGTGCCCCGGACTCGGGGACGACAGCTTCGGTCCGGCCATCGACGGACGCTGCAGACGGCGCGAAGCCGAGCAGCGCCAGGACGATCGCCACCAGTCCGGCGACGCCGCCGAGCGCATAAATCTGCGTTTGCCGCTCGGTGGTCTCGAACGCGTCCGCCGCCTGCTGTTCGGCCTCGACGGCAGCTTCGACGTTGCTCACCGCGCTCGAAATGGCGTCGGTGGCCTCCGAGAAGACCGTGCCGGCGGCGGCCTGGGTGTCCTCGGAAGCGATGTGCTCGCGCACGGTGCGATCGATGGTGGTGAGCTGGGTGAGTGCGGTCGAGGCGTCAAGGAGGACAGGGCCAGCCGTCGCGCTCAGCGCGGACGATCTCAGCGTGTCGATGCTGGTGCCTGCCGTTTGCAGGTAGGTGGTGACCTTCGTCACCCATTCACCAGCGTCCTGGCCGACGGCGAGGTAGGCCTGTTGTCCCGCCTGGACGTCGCCCAGTGCGTCGGCGGCGTCGCGCGCGCTAGACTCGAAGGTGCGGAGCGCGGCGCGGCGTTGGTCGATCTGCTGCTGGATGGTGACCGTGAAGAACGCCGCGGCACCAAGGGCGATCCATGCGAGGGCGCTCAGGGTCAGTTTCGCCGGACGTGATCGCATCGTGTGGGACCTTCGAAAGAGGCTCAGGCGCGGCCAGAGTACCACAGGATGTCTTGGCGTAGCCGCGGACCTTCAGGTTCGCCGGGACGGGGCGACCGGAGGGTCGGCAGCTACGCTCGATCGAAGATGTGCGTCAGGGCTTCGGCTTCATGATGACGTAGGTCGGCAGGCCGGACGTCTTCATGTATTGCATCACCCGGGCGACGCGCGGGTCGTCAGGGTCTTCTGCCTGGTACTTGATCTTCACATAGCCGGCCAGCGCCGACGTCACCGCCGGGTCTTCCAGCGTCGTCTTGTCCATGACCAGGCAGTTCTTGCACCAGGTGGCCCACATGTCGATGAGCACCGGCTTGTTTTCGCGCTTCGCGATGGCGAGCCCCTCGGCCAGCGAGGGTTGCCAGCCCGCCTTCAGCTTCTCCTCGACACTCGACGACACGTCAGTCGCATCGACCCAGCTGTTGGAAAAGATGCTGTACGCCTCGTAGCCGTAGTACAGCGCCGTGCCGATGATGATCACCCCGAAGGCGTGCTTGATGGTGTTCATCCACGCGCCAGGTTTCGGCAGCGCCGCAATGCCCGCACCGGCGATTGGCCACGGGATCGCCATGCCAACGCCGAGCACGAACGGCAGCGCCAGGGCGGCGGTTGTGCCGGCGGCGTAGAGGTTGCTCGAAAAGAGCACCACCTGGATGACCACTGGCGCCACGCAGGCACCGGCGAGGAGCGCCGCCACCGCACCCATCGTGAACGCCAGCCCGATCGACCCCTGGCTGCTGCCGGTCTTGAGGTTCGACGAGAAGCGCGAGAAGTCGATGTTCACGATGTCGAACATCGCCAGGCCAAGCACCACGAACAGCACGGCAATGCCGAGGTTAAACCACGGCGACGCGTTGATGGTGCCAAATGTACTGGCCGTGAGCACGACGATAAGGCCGAGGACACCATAGACGACGGCCATGGCGGCGCCGTAGGCGAGCCCCAGCAGGAACCCGCGCTGTCTGGACCCCGCCTGGGCACCGGCGCCGATAATCGCCAGGTTGATCGGGATCATCGGCAGCACGCACGGTGTCAGGTTCAGGGCGAGGCCGCCGAGCAACACGATGAGCAGGATGGCGATCGGCCCCTGTCCCTCGAGCATGCCCTTCTCGCGAATGCCGTTCTCGGCGTTCGAGATGAACGTGAGGAAATCGCTCTGCGGCAGGTAGCCGAAGGTGGTGCCCTGTTCGGCGAAGCCGTCCAGTGCCGCGATCTCGTCCGCGCCTGACGCCGCTGCGCCGGGCGCAGGGACCGCGGTCGTGGCTGCGGGGGGCGCTGCTGTTCCCGGCTTGTCGCCGGTGCCGAACGCGACGGTGCCAAAGACGTCCGCGTGCGCCGCGGCCGAGCGGGCAGTGCCGACGTCGAAGGTCCACCCTGTTTCGGCGCGCGTCGGGATGTAGCACATCGTCTCGTCGCACGCCTGGTAGCGCAGCCGCGCCGGAATGGTGACCGTCCCCGGGGCGACGCTCGCATCCACCTTCAGCACGACGCCGATGGCGAACTGCCGCTCGAAGACGCTGAGTGGCTGGTCCGCACCGCGCTGCACGAGGTCGGTCGGCGCCGGGAAGACAATTTCCGACACCGTAATGCCAGCTGGCAGCGCCTGATCCGGCGACGGTACCGTCAGCACGACCGGAATGAGCATCGGGTCGCGCGGCTTGTTCGAATTCATGTGGTAGCCCTCAGGCAACTGCACCTGAAGGGCAACACGAACGTCAGAGCCGGGCGTGACGGTGGCGGTTTCGACGAGGGGGGAGAGATCGGCCTTCGAGGGCCCCCGCTGGGCCGACAGGAAGGTGGGCGCGCACAGGAAGGCGAAGAGGATGAAAGCAGAAAGACGAACTCTTGTGCGCATGGCCCTCCTGTAGTCACAAGTCGCAGGTCACGAGTCGGCCGTCCGCGTGTGCATGGCGGCGCTCCGGACTCGCGACTCGCGACTATTTCACTTCGTTGAGGCGAATGATCCCCGGAGCGGCCGGCAGCGACGACGGGTCGACCGAGCCTTTCAGCGGCGGCAGATCCTGATACAGGAACTCCCACTTCCAGCGCTCGGACGGATTGGACGTCTCCAGCCATGTGCTGGCCGACATCGGCCCCTGGAACGTCAGGTCCGGCAGGGCCTGGACGCCATCGATACCGGCAAGTCGCGCGGCGACATCGGCGCGAACCTGGCCGCTCGCCGTGTATTCGAACGTCACGCCAAGCGCGCGTGCGAGCTCGACCACAATCTGCCAGTCTTCCTTTGCCTCACCGGGCGGGTTGATCGTTTTCGATGTGCCCTGGAGCAGCCCCTTGTCGTTCGTGTAAGACGCATCCTTCTCGACGAACGATGCACCCGGCAGCACGAAGTCGGCGGCCTTCGCCAGGTCGGTCAGCAGGACCCCCTGCACGACGAGCAGCGGCAGCTTGCCCGACTGACGGGCCGCGGCCACCCAGCTGAGGTCGCCGATGGTGCCGTCCGGCCCTGAATCGAAGACGTAGAGGGCGGCCACCGAGCCGGCTTCAACCGCTGCGCGCAACGCGCTGATATCCGCGGCGCCCTGTTCGGAGCCGACCGCTCCGGGAACAAAGCCGAAGATTCGCGCCCCGTTGACGTTCGGTGCATCCACCTCGGGCACGATGAACTTGGTGCGTGCGGGCTGCTGCTTTGGCGACACGCGCCAACTGACCGATACTGATTTCGGGCCGTCAGCGCCAGCCAGCTCCTCGGTGAGCCGGCGGAACAGGAAGAACTCTTCGTGCGAGGCATGCGCTGACAGGAGGAAGCGGACGTCCTTGCCGGCCGAACCGGCAGCCGACAGCTTCTCGGCCACCTTCGACAGCGTGTCGCGCCACGGTGCCGGCTGCAGCACACCCGCCGCGTTGCGGATGAGCGGCTTCTGCAGACGCTCGTCGCCTTCGATCCAGCCGAATTCGAAGCGGCCGATGTCGCACATCCAGTAGCCGTTGACGTCGGGGTTGAACCGCGGCGTCATGCGGATCAGGCGCGAACCCTTCGCCCACTCGGGCTTGGCCTTGATCCAGGCGTTGGTGTTGCACCCCTTCGAGCACATCGTGCAGATGGTGTCTGCCACGTTGGGGTTGTCCCACGGGCGCGACTTGAAGCGGTAGTTCTTCGTCGTGATGGCGCCGACCGGGCAGACGTCCATGAGGTTGCCCGAGATGAGCGAGTGAACGCCTTCGTCGCGGAAGGTGCTGATCTGGCTGCCGTTGCCGCGGTCGGCCACGCCGATCTGGGCGTCGCCGTCCACTTCGTCCATGAAGCGGATGCAGCGCGTGCACATGATGCAGCGCTGGCGGTTCAGCATCAGCGTCGGGCCGAAGTCGACGTCACCGCGCACGCCCTCGCCGTCGAACACGCGGCGCGGGAACTCCATGCGGCTCTGGTCGGGACCGAAGGTGTACGAGTAGTCCTGAAGTGGACATTCGCCGCCTTTGTCGCACACCGGACAGTCGAGCGGGTGATTGACGAGCAGCAGTTCGAACACGCCGGAACGGGCAGCGATGACGTCTTCACTGCGCGTGTGCACCACCATGCCGTCGGTGGCCACAGTCGAGCAGGAGGTCTGCAGCTTCGGCATCTTCTCGACTTTCACGATGCAGACGCGGCACGAGCCCTCGATGCCAATTCCGGGGTGATAGCAGTAGTAGGGAACCGAAATGCCGGCCTCGATGGCGGCCTGAAGGACGGTCTTCCCCTTGTCGACGGCGACCTGGCGGCCGTCGATCGTCAGCGTGACGGATTCCATAGGTGATTGATTCTACCGCACTGATTAATCGTGGGGTCATCCGGCGGTCCGGCCGGTCATTTGGAAGCGGGTGTGTTTCGGAACTCAGCCAGCGAGACGTCGCGGCGGGAGATGGCGGCCGACCTCAGCGCCGACTCGAGTGGCACCGGCACCTCGACCACCCGATCGGTGATGCGAACGGTGACGTCGCGGCTGCGACCGTCGGCAAAGGTCAGGGTGACCTGCGCAGGCAGATCGAACGTGTCGCCGATCTGCTCGAAGCGCAGGACGGCCGTCTGCCCATCACTTCGCGTCTCGACGCGGTAGTCGAACGTGACGCGAGGCAGGCTCGAGCCGTAGATCCAGCGCTCGAAGAAGCGCTCGAGGTCGAGCCCCGACTCAATCTCCATGGCGAAGCGGAAGTCCTCCGACCCGACCTTCCGGAAGCGTGAGCTGTTGTAGAACCGCCGCAGCCCCTTGAAGAACGGCTCGTCGCCGACCATGAGCCGCAGCATGTGCAGCACCATCGCCCCTTTGTTGTAGACGATGGCGCGGAACGCCCGGCCATCGTTCTTGATGTGACCGACGCGATATCCCAGATGCACCGGCCCCTGATGCGACTCATTCATGGCCCAGCGGCGCATCCGCCGCAGCACGCCCTGGAACACGCCGTCGCCACGGAAGGTGTTCGCGTACAACGCGGCGAAGTATTGCGAGAACCCCTCGCTCAGCCACTGGTCGTGATAGTTCTGCCAGCCCACGCCGTGGCCCCACCACTGGTGCGCAATCTCGTGCGCCATGAAGAACTCGGGGTAGTTCTCGAAGGCTGCGGGGTCGTTGCGCCAGACCAGCGGACTGTTCGGCAGCGGCTGGTTGAGCTGTGCGAAGTACGGCGGGCTGTGACCGCCTGGCGTCAGGTTCTCGACCAGCGCGATCGTGAAGCTCGGATACGGCGCATCGCCGACGACCGATTCGTAGAACTGCATGATGTCGGCAGCGCGTCCAGCCAGGGGCCTGCTCTCGCGTGTCTGCCGCGGATTCGCCTCGACGCTGATCCGGACGCCCGGCAGCGGTTCCGGCGACGCCATCCCGTCATCGGTCAGCGGCACGGCCGGCGTGCCGTCGAACGAGACCTGCAACTGATCCGTGCGGGTGAAGCGACTCACGATGAACGACAGGTAGCGAGCCGGGCGGGAGGCCCGGAAGACGAAGGCGTGCCGGGCGTCCGCCGGGTTCGCGCCGACCAGCACCTCCGGCGTGCCGGTCAGGTCGCCGGAGGCGACGCAGCCGTAGTCGATCGGCACGGTGAGGCGGACCCGCGCCGTGGCGTAGTCGCTGACGGTGGATTGCGGGTACCAGAAGCTCCGGTTGCTGTAGAGGAAACTCGGCTCGGGTCGCGGCATCGACGGATTGTCGGGAACGCCGTCTGTGTGGCGAACGAGCCCGGCCCAGGGTCGTCCTGTCCCATTGCCAGCGTCTCCCGGTCCGGCGACTGTGGCTCCAGCCGGCCGGCATAGGTGAACGTCAGCGTCAGTTCCGCGTCGCGCCTGAGCAGCGACGGCAGGTTGATGAGGATGGTGTTCTGGTTGGTGACACGCAGGTTGAACAGGCGCCCGAACTTGTCGCTCACAACGGAGCGGACCACCAGCGAGTCGGCCAGCTTGATGGTCAACTGGGCCAGTCCGGGCATGCGCGACTTCAGCCGCATCCTCGCGCGGCCGTCGATCCACTGCCGGTTCGGCAGGGCCGTGACGTCGATGTCGTAGTCGAGCACGTCGTAGGCGGCGAGATCGTCCTCGTTGTAGAAGCGGCCTCGGGTGGCCAGCTTCTCCTTCGATGCGTAGATCGCCACGTTCCGGTGACGGCGCCGCTCGAAGACCGAGATGTCTTCGGGTTCGGTCGCCGACCGAGCGTAGGTCAGTGTGTTGAAGCGTCTGGTGCGCACTTCGGCGAGGAAGTCGTCGGGACCAGGCAGCAGCGTCCATGCGTCGCGCGTGAGATCGGCCAGGTCGACGGCGAACGACTTCGGCGATTCCTCGCGGAAGATCTGCTGCGCGCGCTTCAGGTCGCGCGGGTCGACGGGACGTTCCATCAGCATCGACTCGTCGTAGTGCTGGCTGCCGGTGCCGACGCGAATGAAGGCAGCATCGAATCGCGTCTCCAGCACGTCGGATCCAGTGAAGATGCGCACCTGACCCTTCTCGGTCTCCGGCGCTGGCCGAACCGCATGTCGCCACGTCCGATCACGACCAGGCCGGTGGTGCCCTGCTCGGTGTCGATGCGGAAGACGGTTCCTTCCGTCAGCGTCAGCCGCAGGTCTTCGGCAGTGATCGACAAGTTACGCGCGTCGTATTGCTTCGCCGTGTCCATCGTCAGCCGGAACAGGTTGTCGACCGATGACACAGTCTGCTGGCGCATCAACGACCACGAATCGCCGGCGCGACGCATGAACAACTGCCACGTGGCGATGCGGGCGCGATTGCCGTATTCGATGAACGCGTCAACCGTCAGGCCGTAGACCGTGCCGGGAATGCCGGCCAGCGCGAGCTCCTGCCGATCGCGCTCCTGGACGACGACGCGCGTGACGCCAGGGCTGAACTCGGCGCGGGCAAAGGCCAGCGCGTCCTCGCGGCTGCCGAGCGGGCCCTCCAGCGCGGCAAAGGCCTCATCGTCGGCGGCCTGGATGATCGGTTCGAGCGTCTGGATGAACGCGCGGATCGTCACGTCGTCTTCGAGGGTCTCCGTGGTTGCGGCTCGCGTCTGCGACGGCGCCGGCACCTGCGGGCTCGCGTCGGCCGGACGGCCGAGGGTGGCAGCGAGCGCGAGCAGCGCGGTCGCCAGCCAGGCGCGAGGCGTGGACCGGGAGGGCATCAGGGGATGATGCCCAGCTCTGTGCCAACGCTGCTGAAGGTATCGAGCGCGAACTGCAGTTCGTCCCGCGTGTGCGTGGCGGTGACGATGGTGCGGACACGGGCCTTGTCGCGCGCCACCGTCGGGAAGGCAATCCCCTGCGCGAAGACCCCCTTGGCGAACAGCCGGTCGGACAGCTGCATGGCCAGCGCGCCGTCACCGACGATCACCGGCGTGATCGGGCTCTCGCTGCCGCCGGTGTTAAAGCCCAGCGTACTCCAGTCCGGCCTTGAAGAAGCGCGTGTTTTCCCAGAGCCGGTCGATGAGCTCCGGTTCCTCGAGCAGCACGTCGAGCGCTGCGAGGCAGGTGGCAGCCACGGACGGCGGATGCGAGGTCGAGAAGAGGAACGGGCGCGCGCGGTGGTGCAGGAACTCGATGAAGGCGCGGTTGCCGGCGACGTAGCCGCCCAGCGCGCCGATGGCCTTCGACAGCGTGCCGACCTGGATGTCGACGCGCCCGTGCACGCCGAAATGATCGACCGTGCCGCGGCCGTTCGCGCCGAACACGCCGCTGGCGTGCGCGTCGTCCACCATCATGATGCAGCCGAACTCCTCGGCCAGATCGCAGAGCGCCGGCAGCGGTCCGAGGTCGCCGTCCATGCTGAAGACGCCGTCGGTGATCAGCAGCTTCCGCTGGGTCGGCGGGAGTTCCTCGAGGATGGTCGCGGGCCGCGGCGACGTCCTTGTGCGGAAAGACCTTGATGGCGGCGCGGCTCAGACGGCAGCCGTCGATGATGCTGGCGTGGTTCAACTCGTCGGAGATGACGACGTCGTCCTTGGTGAGGATCGACGACACGGTGCCGGCGTTGGCCGTGAAGCCGCTCTGGAAGACCACGGCGGCTTCGGTCTTCTTGAAGTCGGCGAGCCGTCGCTCCAGCTCCATGTGGACCGCCATGGTCCCGGCGATGGTGCGCACCGATCCGGAGCCGACGCCGTAGGCCTCGGTAGCCCTGATCGCGGCTTCGCGCAGGCGCGGGTGGGTGGTCAGACCCGAGGTAGTTGTTCGAGGAAAGGTTGACCACCTGCCGGTGGTCGAAGGTCGTGGTGGCGCGTTGCTCACCCTCGAGGACGCGCAGATGCCGGTAAAGCCCCTGCGACTTCAGCGCGTCGAGTTCACCGGCGAGGTAGGCCAGAGGATCCTGACGCATGGCGACAGTATAGTGACGTTCCCCGTGGGCGAAACGTCCCGCCGCCCGGCCTCTGGAAGGCGTTTTCCTAACGCAGCGTCATGAACAGCACGGTCCACGGCAGAATGGCCACCGCGATGTAGAAGACGGACAGCAACGCGATGACGAGATGGACCCGGCGGAGGTGCAGCACGATGCCGAGTCCGATGGCGAACAGCTTCGCGGCGGCGAGGCCGGTGCCCACGCCCGCCATCGAGACAGCAGAGCTCACCAGCGGATTGGCTTCGATCGACACGCCCCAGATGTGTACGCCCAGGTAGGTGAGCGCGCCGTCGAGGCCCTGCACGATCACGAAGACCAGCATCGCGAGGTCGCCAAAGAGCCCATGGGGAGAATCGAGGCGCCCCCCGAGAATTGTCTGCCTCGGTACACTCAATGCCGACATTGGTCCACCAAACTGGGAACTTCTTGCGCCTAAACTTCGCAAATCACGCCAGTTTGATGAACGTAGTCAAAAATCAGGCCGCGGCCAACGGAATCCCTGCGTCGGGTGCAGCAGCGTGCAGTGGTGCGCTCAGCCCGATGTGAGGTCGCGGTTTGCCTGAAGCCGGTCACGTTCATCCAGCAGTTCGGAGACGACCACCTGAATGATTGCAACGCTCGGCACGGCGAGTATCGCGCCGACGATGCCGAGCACCGAACCGCCGATGAGCAGGGCGATGATGACGAACACGGGGCTGACGCCCACTTGCCGTTCCATCACCTTGGGCACGAGGACGTGGTTTTCGACCTGCTGCTGCAACAGGAAAAAGATCGCCGTGAAGAGCGCGGTCTGCGGCGACACGGTCAGCGCGACAAGCACCGCTGGAACGGCGGAGACGAGGGGGCCGACCACCGGTATCAGTTCGCCGAACGCGGCCAGCAGGGCCAGGACGTAGAAGTACGGCACACCCAGGAAATAGAGCCCGACTGCTGCGCTCAGGCCGATCGTGCCGCCCAGCATCAATTGGCCGCTGAGCCAAGCGCTGACCTTGGTCGAGATTTGCAGCGCCGCAGCCTCCACGCGCGGCCGGTCGGGCCGAGGAAAGAGCCTCACCAACGCCGCGACCAGCGAATCGCTTTCCACGAGCAGGTAGAACGTCAGGATCAGGATGGTGAGCAGCGCGACCAGTGTGGTGAGGACGGACGTGACAGCGCCGGCCACGGTGCCCACAGCCTGACCCGGTCCCGGCGCGCTTCGCACCGCCTCCTGCAGCGTGAGGCGGTGGTCGAGCCAGCCGCGTTCGACAAGGAACTGCTGCCCGCGTGCCAACAGTTCTGGCACCCGGCTCCACAGGTCGCGCGCCTGATCGATGAGCGGCGGCACCACGGCGAGGCCCACCAGGGTGAGGGCCCCGATGATCGTGATGTAGATGAGGAGAATGGCGAGCCAGCGCGGCAAACGAGCTGTGCCCGGAGCCGCCGCGTGCTCGATGCGATGGACCAGCGGTCCAAGGCCCGTGGCCATCAGACCGCTGATGTAGATCACGAGCAGTGCGTCGCGGGCGATGTACAGGCCCGCGAACACCGCAATCGCGAGCGCAGTCGTGAAGACCGCGCGAACGACCGCGGCCGTCGTCACTGAAGGAAGTCCGCAGTGTAGTCCGCCATCAGGCGGTACACCTCCGTGAGCTCCTCAGGCGATGCCAGAAAGACGATACGCAGATAGCCCTCCCCCGCGGGCAATCCAAAACCCGATCCATAGACGACGAGCACGCCCGTTGCGCGAAGCAGCCCG
Organism: uncultured Acidobacteriota bacterium; assembly: GCA_963722395.1. Classification (GTDB taxonomy): domain Bacteria; phylum Acidobacteriota; class Vicinamibacteria; order Vicinamibacterales; family CAVVIG01; genus CAVVIG01. Next base: position 1,217,777 of record CAVRLS010000005.1, read on the forward strand.
AGCACATACTCCTCGTCCGTGCGACCGGCCGGCAGGGGAATGCGCGGCATGGCGTAGAAGCCGGCGGTGGGTGTCATGCAGGTCACGCCGGGCATGGCGCGTAGCGCGTCGGCAGTCAAGGTGGCCCTGAGCTTCAGATCCGCACGGAATTTCACCTGGTGCGACTTGTCGCCGGTGAGTGCCGCGGTCACCGCGTACTGCATCGGCACTGTGCTGCACAGGCGTCCATCCGCCAGTTTCCTGATCGCTGCCGCTACATCATCGAGGCGGGGCGAACGGCCGATGGAGAGCCACCCCGTGCGCCAGCCCGGCGCCAGGTAGGCCTTCGACAGGCTCGAAAAGGAAATGATCGGTGCATCGGGCGCCAGCTTACCCAGCGGATCGACCGGACCGTCATAGCCGAGGTCGGCGTAGACCTCGTCAGCGAGGATCGCGAGCCCGTGGCGCTCGGCAAATGCGATCAGCGCGCGACGCGACTCCACCGGGTAGGTGGCGCCGGTCGGATTGTTGGGATCGATAACGACCACCGCGCGCGTCCTCGGCGTCACGAGCGACGACAGGTGCTCGATATCCGGGGTCCAGCCCTGGGACGGATCGCACCGGTAATAGCGCGCGTTGGCACCAAGCTTCGCGATGATGGCCGTGTAGAGCGGATACGTCGGCATCGGCACGAGGACTTCGCCCTCCTCGTCCAGCAACGCCGTCAGCGCGAGTTCGATACCTTCCGATGTCCCTGCCGTGATGTAGACCCGGTCGGCGGAGATAGGCCAGCCGTTGACCGTATGTTCCGCGGCGACGGCCTCGCGAGCCGACGCCAGACCGGCCGACGGTCCATAGCCGTTGTGCCCGTCGCGCAGCGCCTTCTCGACAGCCTCGACCAGATGCATGGGCGGCTTGAAACCAAAGGCAACCGGGTCGCCGATGTTCAGGTACCGGACTTTCGTGCCCGCAGCCTCGACCCTCTGCGCCTCCACGACGATGTTGCGGATCGCGTAGGAGAACTGGCTGACACGGCGGGAGACGGGAATGGAAGTATGCGTCGTACTCACGACGCGATCTTACAGCGTTGCGCAAGAAGGCGAGGCACTGAGCCGGACCAGCGCACCAAGTGTATTTTTTACATCCAAGTACGGTGCGCGATCACCCAAAACAGTGTAGTTCTTGCACGAGATCCCATCAGGATATGTCCGCTCCATCGTTGGCGTATAAGGACAAGTTGCTACGATGCAACAGGTTAGGAGTTTGGCAACGCATTTGGAAGAGTGAGGGTCGATGACGCGAAGCGAGATCATCAACGTAGCGGCAGGGGCAGCGTTCCTGGTGGCTGCGACGGTCGGACTTCAAGCCGTTCCGGCTCAGCAGGCACAGCCCAGTCCACCGCCTGCAGCGACGTTCAAGGCGAGCGTCGACCTCGTGCGGGTCAGCGCGGTCGTGCGCGATCGTAAGGGACGCTTCGTTCGAGACCTCGCCGTTCGCGACTTCGAGGTCCTCGATGGAGGCGTGCCGCGTCGCATCCAGGAGTTCCGTCGCGACGACTCGGCGGTCAGTATTGCGCTGCTGTTCGACGTGAGCGGCAGCATGGAGTCCAGGATGGGGCACGCCCGTGAGACAGCGGAGCAGGTCCTTCGCGGGTTGAACCTCAAGGGGGATGAAGCCGCGGTCTACACGTTCGACACCCGACTCGAAGAGGTCGCCCCGTTCACGGTCGGGCTTCAGCAACTGCCGGCGAGCATGAACGCGCTGGCGCCGTTCGGGGCCACGTCACTGCACGACGCTGTGGCTCATACGGCGGAGAAGGTGGCATCCCGCGAGGGGCTGCGGCGCGCGGTCGTCGTGCTCACGGACGGCCGCGACACCGCCAGCCGTCTCACACCGAGCGACGTGTCGGGCATTGCCAGCTCGATCGACGTGCCGGTCTACATCGTCGGCATCGTGCCGGCGATTGACAATCCGTCGGCCGACATCTCGGCGACAACGATCGAGCGCTCGGCCTTGACCGGCCCGCTGAGCGACCTCGCCTACTGGACCGGGGGACGCGCGTTCGTGGCGAGCACCATCGCGGATCGCAACCAGACGGCGGGTCAGATCGTGGACGAACTGCGACATCAGTATCTGATTGCGTTCGAATCGAGCGGCAAGCCGGGCTGGCACCCGCTCGTGGTCCGCGCCAAAGACAAGGACCTCACCGTGCGTGCCCGGAGTGGTTATTTCGCGGGGCAATCTCGCCCGATTTCGGATTAGGAGAATCGACATCATGCGTAATCTGTTTCTGGCTGTCCCGATTGTGGTTGTGGCCATCGGCGGTTCCACCGCCTGCGCGACGAAGAAGTTCGTGCGCACCAGCGTTGGCGAAGTGAATGAGAAGGTCGACTCGCTCGGGCCGCTCCATCGAGGAGACCCAGGAGCGCACGCGTCAGAACGAAACGAAGATCGGCGACGTCGACACGCGTGCACAGGCAGCGGCGGGTCAGGCCAAGCAGGCCGCTGACGCCGCCAACTCCGCGGCTGGCCAGGCAGCAAACACCGCGAACTCGGCGGTGGCCAAGGCTGACGAGGTCGACAAGGCGTCGAAGCGCATCGTCTTCGAGGTCGTGCTTGAACGAAGATCAGGGCAACTTCAAGTTCGGCAAGACTGAGCTGCCCGACGAGGCGAAGACTCGTCTCGACGAGATGATCACCCAGATCAAGGCCGACCCGAAGGGCGCCTTCTTCGAAATCGAAGGGCACACCGATGATGTCGGCGGCAAGGAGATCAACCAGCCGCCTCGGTATGGAACGTGCGGAAGCGGTGAAGATGTATCTCTACGAGAAGCACCAGATTCCGCTGCACAAGATGAACGTGCTCAGCTACGGCGAAGACAAGCCGGTATCGCCGAACAAGACGCGAGCCGGGCGTGCGCAGAACCGCCGCGTCGTCATCAAGGTGCTCGCCTAGACCAGACCGACGTCGGGTCGAGGCGATTGACAGGGAGGGGCGCGGACCAGGCGGTTCGCGCCCTTTGCCGTGTACGGCCGCATCAAACCCGACTGGTCACGAAGGTCCACTCGGAAGATTGGGACAGATGGCCATTCGAACCGAACTGAACCTGCGGCTGCCGAACAGCCCTGGTGCGCTGGACGCGGTCTGCCGGGCCTTGGCCGAGGAACGCGTGCGGATTCAGGCGTTGATGCTGGAGCCCGGGGGCACGCTGCGCCTGCTGGTCGACAACCCGGTCCGGGCCGTGGGTGTCCTGCGCGCGCGCAGGCATGCCGTGGACGAGCGCGACGTGCTGGTCACGCCGGTGCCGAATACGCCCGGAGGACTGGCCCCGGTGCTGGCGCTGGCGCGCGATGCCGGCATCAACATCGAGTACGCCTATGCGGCAGCGCCCGATTCCAGCCAGACCGCAGTGATCGTGCTCGGCGTCGACGACGCGGCGCGTGCCTCGATGTCGGCCGGTCTCTGACCCGCGAAAGCGGGTCGCTCCTAGATGCGCTCGGTACTTCGCGGACCAGGCCTGCAGCGCAGCCTGGCGTTCCCGCGCGATTTCCTGCTCGCCGAGCGAGTCGGTCGGCCACGGCAGACGATAGCTCCAGTTGTTCTCACCGACGGTCGCAGGCTCGTTGATCCGGTCGTCCCAGCCGAACACATCCTGCACCGGCAGCAACAGGATGTTCGATGTCGATGCGAACAGCAGTTCGAGGAAGACATCGCGAACGCCGGGGACGAACGGCGCTGTGAGGATATCGACGGGCCCGGCGAGTTCCTGCACCGAGCCGAGCGCGGCGATCGCCGTCTTCTCGGCCGCGGTGGCGGTGCTTTCCCACCAGGTGATCAGCGGCTCGGTGTCGTGCGTGCCGCTGGTGGCCACCGAGACCGCCGGGTAGCGCCGCGGATCCCTGAACGCCTTCAGCGCCTTCGTCTGCTCGTCCCAGTCGGCCTCCCAGCGGAACACCCGGTAACCTGGCACGCCGAGCACCGTCAGGGAGGCGCGCACGAAGTCGGGGACGATGCCGAGGTCCTCGGCGATGATCTCCGACCCGGGCTCGCGGAAGATCCGGAGCACCTGTTCGCCGAGCCGCAGTTGCTCGATCTGCCGTGCGGGCGAGAAGCCAGGCTCCTTCCCGTCGTGCTGGCGCGGCCGCGAGTAGGTGCGGAAGAACCCGACGAGGTGATCGACGCGGTAGCCGTCGTACAGGGCCGCGCTCCGTCGCGCGCGGTTACCGAGCCACATGTAGTCGCTCGCGGCAAAGGCATCCCAGTTGTAGGCCGGCATCCCCCAGTCCTGGCCCGTGGCGCTGAACGCGTCGGGCGGGACGCCGACCGAGCGGTCGAGGCGGAAGTGTCCCTGGTGCGCCCAGACGTCGGCACTGTGCAGATCGACCATGAATGGCAGGTCGCCGAACAGGGCGACGCCGTTGGCGGCGGCGGCCTCCCGCGCGGCCTGCCACTGCGTCCCGGCGATCCACTGCAGGTACTGATAGAACAGAATGTCGCGCTCCAGTTGCTGTGTGGCGGCCGCCAGCGCGTCGGGGTTGCGCTGTCGCAACGGCTCGGGCCACTCCGTCCATGCGCGGCCGTCCTGTTGCTCATGCAGCGCCCGGAAGAGCGCATAATCGACGAGCCACCACGACTCCTGTTCGACATACGCGCGCAGCGCGTCTGCACGCGTCGAGCCGGTGGCCCATTCGCCGTCCATGAAGCGTTCGAAGGCGGCGCAGAGCGCGTGATGCTTGACGCGGCGCACGGCGGTGTAGGCGATGTGCACGGCGCCGCGGGCGTCGGCCAGCGACGCCCGGTCGGCCTCGTCGAGTGATGCCTCGCCGCCATTGGCAATGAACTCCGGCACCGCCGCGACGTTGACGTAGATCGGGTCGATCGCCATCGCACTCATCGCCGAATACGGCGACTGGTGTCCCGGGGCCATTTCGTTCAGGGGCAGGAGCTGAAGGATCTGCTGCCCCGCCCCGGCCAGCCAGCGGCTGAGCACTTCGATGTCACCGATGTCGCCGATGCCCCAGCTGCCTGATGAGGGCGCGGAGAAGAGGGGGATGAGGATTCCTGAGCGACGAGCAGTCGAGGTCATGAGTAATCATCCATCCGAAAGCGATCGAGCACGCGTGACACGGCCGTGGCGAAAGCGTCCTCAGGCGTGAGGAGACTGGCAATCAGGAACGATTCAGTCGCGAAGTCAAAAAAGTATCCGGGGTGCATCAGTACCTGCGAGTCGACGAGGAGCGAGAGCGCCAGGTCTTCCTCCGACGAGAGTGACGGCACCTGGATGACACCATACCAGCCCCCCTCAGCGTGCAGCAGTCTGCATGCCGGGACGTCGGTAACCAGCGCGGCGCACCTGGCCAGGTTGGCCCGGGTCCGTCGCTGAATCTCTTCCCGAACGAGTGTGCCACGGACCAGCAGTTCGCGTGCCGCGAGCTGGACCGGCGTCGAGACGGATAGGTACGTGTCGCACTCGAGCTCGAGCAGCGCCATCGCCTCGCTGCAGACCGTGGGAGCGCCGCTGACGGCGACCCAGCCCAGCTTCGCCTGGGGCAAACCGATCGATTTCGACAAGCCGCCGAGCGTGAAGCCGAGCACGTCCGTTCGACGGCTTAGCTGCCCGCGCTGCACCCGCGCCTCGTGCTGCAACTCGTAGTCGGCGAATACTTCATCGGAAATGACGGCAATATCGCGGGAACCGCACAGCTCCGCCACGGCCTCGAGGTCGGTCGCGCTCACGAAATTCCCGGTCGGGTTGTTGGGGTTCACGATCAGCATCGCCCGCGTGCGCGCCGACAGACCCTGTTCGACGCTTGCCAGGTCGATCGACCAGCGGCCGTGATACTCGAGACGATAGGGCACGGCCCTCACGCCATCAAGCCGGGTGAGGTGCTCGAACAGCGGGTAGCTTGGCTGGGGGATGAGCACTTCGTCGCCTGGGTCGCACAGCAGCTTGAACAGCAGCGAGTAGGCTTCGCTGGTGCTCGCGGTGAGGGCGATGCGCTCGATGCCCACTGTGAGGCCGCGACGAGCGAAGTCGTCGCTGACGGCCTGCCGCGCGTCGATGACGCCGAGCGGATCCGGTCGATACGTCAGGCCACGCGGGTCGCCGAGCGGGGCGAGCAGATCCGCGTCGTATGCGAAGCCGGCCCGTGTCGGATTGGATTCCGTCAGGTCGATGATCGGCACGCCATGGCGGCGCATCTCCGCCAGCGTGCGGGACATCCGGTTCGCCTCGAGGCTGGCCGGCATGCGCGACGAGAATTTCACGGCACGATCTCGACCGATTCGATGACGTCGCCTTCGAGGATGCGATCGACGATGTCCATGCCGTTGAGCACCTGGGCGAAGACTGTGTAGGTGTGGTCGTAGCGTGGGTTGTCCACGAGGTCGATGAAGATCTGCGCGTGACCGGTGTCGCGCCCGCGCGTCGAGATGCCGACGGCTCCGCGCACATGCGGCCACAGTCCGACTTCGTCGCGCATCAATGGAGCGTCGCTCGAGTACTCATTGGCGCCCGGGCTACCGCCCTGGATGACGCCATTCGGCACGACACGGTGGAAGGTCAGGCCATCGTAGTAGCCGGACGAGGCGAGTTCGACGAAGCGCAGCACCGTGGCCGGCGCCTCCTGCGTGAACAGCGCCACGTCGAACACGCCGACGTCGCGCATGGTGAAGCGGGCGCGCGGGGCGGCCAGCCGGCGCAGGTCCGCCACCGACAGCGGTGCGGCCGGCAGCGTGACTGGCCCGGGCGCACGCGGTGGGGCGCCGAGCGATGTCAGCGCGGCCCGCAGTGCCGTCCGCGCGTCCGATGCACCGGGTCGGCCATCGTCCTCCGCGCGATCGAGCGCCTGCTTCAGAGCCGGAGTGACCACGGTGGCGCGAGGACTGCCCTCGAGCGCGCGTGCCGCGGCGCGCACCACCTGATGGCCGCCCGAGGCGAGGGTCGAGGCGTAGAGGTCGTCGGCGCCGTGACCTGCGGTCGTCGTGAGTGCGATCACCGCCGCTTCGACGACGTTGTCCTCGGAGTCGCGGGCGAGCCGCTCGAGCAGCTCGCGCATGGAGAGAATGCCGCCGGCTCGGGCGGTGGCGACCCGCAGTTGCCACACCCGGGACGCGGCGAAGTCTTCGATCGCGGCGCGTGCCTCAGCCGGCGCAGCAGTGGCCAGGGCCACCAGGGCATGGGCGGCGCGGTGCCAGTTGCGCGGCGCCTCCGCGTCGGCGCGGTCGGCGACGGCGCCTATCAGGTAGGCGACGGCTTCGGGGTGGTCGCTGCACGAAGACAGCTGGTCGATCGCCACTGTCGCCGCGATCATGTCCGGGTCCGACGCTCCGCTCAAGGCGGGGCCGCAGGCGTCTCGTGCGTTCCGGACGCCGCTGGTGCGCAGCGCTTCGATGCGGACCAGCGCAGCCGGATCAGTCAAGCCGCGGGCGATGACCGCAGCTGTGCCGTCCACGGTCGCGGCGCGTACGGCAAGCCGCCGCACCTGCGGGTCGGGATCGGCAGCAGCACCGGTAATCGTCTCCTTGTCGACGGCGCCGAGCGTGATCAGGCTCTCCAGCGCGAGACGGCGCACGCGCGCGTCCCGAAGCCACTCCTGTTCCGGCCGGCTCGCTTCGATGCGGGCGAGGCGGCGCAACATCTCGACGACCTCCGCCCCCGGCTGCCGCACCGTGCGCTGCAGGCGCGTGAACGCTTCGAAGGCCTCTGCCAGGCCGAGGCGATCCGTGCTGGTCGTGGCACGCGGTTCGAAGTCGAGCAGCACGCTTTCCGTACGGGCCACGTCGGACGCCGAGGTGTAGGGCAGTCGTGCCAGCGCTTCGGCGGCAGCCGCACGCACGGCAGGCGTGTCGTCGGCGCCGAGCCTGGTGATGAGCGCAGCCATCGCCGGTTCGAGTGACACGGGTGGCGTGGCGTTGCCGCGCAGCCCGTGCGCGGCCTGCGCGATAGCGTTGGCCGCCTCGGCGCGAACCTCCGCCAGACGATGGCGCAGCCCGGGAAGAATGTCGGCGATGAGTGCGGGACGCTCGAGCCGCCCGAGCGCGCGCAGTGCGATGCGCGCCGTCTGCCCGTCGCCGCTGCGTGCCCCCGCCCGGATGACAGCCAGTGAGGCGGGGCTTGGTGCCCGCCGGTCTTCCGCCTGCAGAATCGACAACCGGGTCGCGGCCGGCTGCGCATGCGCCTCCGGCGTGGTGGCGTCAGACAGCAGCAGGGCCGCGGTGAGCAGTCGCCATGGCGCGCGAGCCGTCGCGAAACCAGCGGTCATGAGCTCTCAGGATACGGGATCACGGCCGCTGCGGGCAGGTGGGCGGCCATCGTCCTGTCGTCAGATGTCGACCCGTTCCCGGTAGACCGCGATCCGGACGGGCCACTGCTTCCCGGTCTCGATGCGACGCTGCAGCGCCGTCAGGCCGGCCGGTTCGCCGTGTACCAGGTAGGTCATCGAAGGCGGCACCGTGAACCCGACATCCACCGGAGGCACCGAGAGGGCTCCTTCGAGCAGCGCGGCCGCGCCTGCCAGCAGCCTGGAAGTCGACGAAGAGGACCGTGTTCCTGGGTTTGTGAGGATCGCGGCGAGATGAGGAAGGACGCTGGCGCCGGTGGCGATTGGCGTGGGGTGGGAGAGAACCGGTCGTCCGCAACGGCCGAGGTCTCCGCCGACAGCACCACTCGACTGCCGAGGCGCAGTCTCGCGAGGGCCGAGCCGAGCAGGTGGCCGGCGCTGATGAAGTCAATGGTGCAGGTGAGCGTGGGTCAGGATGCCCGGGTGCCCGTATCGACGAGGTACTTCGAACCCGCCACCGTGCCCGCGGCACCAAGGACGTGAGGGACGCCATTACCCAACTTATAGAAGAGACCGGGTACCTTTTTCCTGTGCTATATTTTACGGCCTGATACTCCGGTCCTGTGTTCATGTGCCGGAAGTCGGCAACGTTCGCTCGTGCCACTTCGCTTTTGTTCTCAGTCAGCCTGATCGGACAGTCAGCCCTGAGAGGTGATCCTGCAATGGAAGAAGTCAAGATGACGGAAGAGACCTCGAACAACCCGACGCGACGCAATTTCATCAAGGGCGTCATCGCTGCGGGTGCGGCGGTCTCCTCGGCGAGCTATCTGTTTCGCACGAGCGCACAGGGGCAGCAGGCGTCGGCCCCGGGTAGCGTCGAACGCCTGATCACCCTGTCGGTCAACGGCCAGGAACGCCGGGTCGACGTGATGAAGCAGGAAACGCTGGCGCAGACGCTGCGCTACAAGTTGGGCCTTACAGGCACCAAGCTGGGTTGTGATCGCGCCGAATGCGGCGCGTGCACCGTCCTCGATCGATGACGTTCCGCAGTATGCGTGCTCGGTGCTGACGCACACGGTGCGCACCAAGAAGATCACGACGATCGAAGGGCTGGCCTCGGCCGACGGCACGCTGCACCCGGTGCAGCAGGGCGTCGTCGACGAGCAGGGCTTCCAGTGTGCGTTCTGCATGCCGGGGTTCGTGATGTCGGCGGTCGGCTACCTGAAGACGAATCCGAACCCGTCGCGCGAGCAACTGGCACACGGCGTCTCCGGCAACCTGTGCCGCTGCCAGGACTACGACAAGATCCTCACCGCGCTGATGAAGGGCGCTGAGCACCTGAGGGGTGCGTAACCATGGCTGAAACCACCAACAAGCTGATCGGCCAGAACTACACGACGCCCGACCTCGTCGCCAAGGTCACGGGCAAGGCCAAGTATGCCGAGGACTACAAGGTCGACGGCATGCTCTGGACGAAGCTGCTCCTCAGCCCGATGCCGCACGCGCGCATCACCCGGCTCGACCTGAGCGCGGCACTGGCGATGCCCGGCGTGAAGGCGATTGTCACGGCCGACGACCTGCCCGAAGCGCAGGGCGGCGGCACGCTTGGCGAGGGCGTGCAGGCGAGCACCCAGGGCGAGAAGATTCTGACCAAGGAGCCGGTCTACGAAGGCGAGCCGATCCTCGCCGTCGCGGCAGTCGATGAACTCACGGCGGCGGAAGCCATCGAGAGGATCATCGTCGAGTACGAGCCGCTGCCGTTCGTCGTCGACCCACTCGAGAGCCTGCGTCCGGGCAGCCCGAATGCGCGGACCCAGGGCAACTCCTGGTTCTTGAAGCAGGCCGTTCCCGCCGCCGCCCCGGCCGCCGGTGCGGCCGGCACGGCCCCGGGTGCGGCTGCGCCGCCGCCCGGTGCCGCTGCTGCGGCTGCAGCCACACCGCAGCAGGGTGCGGCCGCCGGTGCGTCGAACGCCCCGCAGGCTGGCACGCAGGGCGCAGGCCCCGCTGCTGGCGCTCCCGGTGCGCCGGTTGCCGGTGCAGCCGCCGGCGCCGCTGCCGCAGCCGCTCGTCCAGCCGCTCCACCCGCCGCGCCGCCGCGTCCGGAAATCCAGGAGTGGAAGTGGACGGCCGCCGATTTCGCCGATGCTCCCGCCGGTCAGATGCCGATGGGTCAGCCGGCGCCAGGCAACGAGTGGACCTTTGGCAACATCGAGGAGGGCTTCAAGCAGGCCGACCTCGTGCTCGAGGAGACCTTCGTCAGCCAGTCGACCGGCCATCAGCCGCTCGAAACGCGATCGGCAATGGCCTACTGGCAGAACGGCAAGCTGTTCCTCCACGGCTCGACGCAGAGCACGGTGCAGACCGTCGGCTCGATTGCGCGCTGGGTCGGCATCCCGGGCAACCAGGTGGTGCTGATCAGCGAGTACACGGGCGGCGGCTTCGGCAGCAAGATCCCGGGCGCCATCTCGATGGCCATTCCGGCGCTGCTCTCGAAGAAGGCGAATGCGCCGGTCATGATGCGCATCAGCCGTGAAGAAGAGCACTACATCGGCCGCGCGCGACAGGGCATCCACTCGCGCATCAAGGTCGGCTTCCGCAAGGACGGCCGTATCACGGCTGTGGATCTCTACACGGTCGGCGACAACGGACCGTATGAAGCGCAGGGCGACTATCGCTCTGCGGCCAACACCCTGTCGCTCTGCTACCAGCCGATGAACATGCGGTGGCGCGGCATCACGGTGCTCACCAACACCCCGCCGCGCACCTCGCAGCGCGCGCCGGGCGGCATGCAGGCCAACGGTCTCATGGAACCGGTGATGTCCAAGGCGGCCCGCAAGCTCGGGCTCGACGAGGTCGAGATTCACCGGATCAACGCACCGGAGGGCAAGGCGAAGTTCGGTCCGCCCGCCGCGCGTGGTCAGCAGGCCTACGTCACCAGCTGCTTCATCAAGGAAGCGCTGGTGAAGGGTGAAGCGCTGTTCAACTGGCAGGAGAAGAAGGCCCGCAGCGGCCAGCGCACCGGCACGAAGGTACGTGGCTCCGGCGTGGCGGTCAGCGCCTACGCCGGCGGTTCGACCGGCTTCGACGGCCTGTTCATCATCAAGCCGGATGGGCGCATCCAGTTCCAGTCGGGCATCGGCAACCACGGCACCCACTCGGTCATCGATGTGCACCGCGTTGCGGCTGAAATGCTCGATGTGCCGTGGGAGCAGTGCGACGTCGAGTTCGGCAACACGGGCAAGGGTCTGCCGTGGACGTCGATCTCGGCCGGTAGCCAGACAACCCACGCCATGACGCGCGCAGCGCATGCCGCCGCAACTGACGCCATCAAGAAGCTCCAGGAGATTGCCGCCAAGACCAGGGGCGGCAACCCGGATGCCTACAAGGTGGCCGGCGGCAAGGTGAGCGGCCCCGGTGGCAGCCTCACCCTGGCGCAGGCGGCAGAGAAAGCCATCGAACTCGGCGGCAAGTACGACGGCCACGAGCTCCCGACCGACATCAACAACTTCACGAAGTCGGGCGCGGCCCAGCACGTCGGCAAGGGATTGATGGCGGTCGCCAAGGACAACTACCCGCGCGACGGACAGACGCAGTCCTACACCATCGGCTTCGCCGAAGTGGAAGTGGACGTCGAGACCGGCAAGTGGGCCATTCTCGAGTTCGTGACGGTCGCGGATGTCGGCACGGTGATCAATCCACGCAGCCTGATGGGTCAGGCCCATGGCGGCATCATGCTCGGCATCGGGCACGCCCACGCACAGAAGTGGGTCTACGACCAGCACTACGGGGTTCCGCTGGCGAAGCGTTTCCACTACAATCGCCCGCCGACGATCCTCGACAAGCCGATCGAAATGAAGTTCGACGCGGTGAACATCCCCGATCCGGAAACGCCGGTCGGTGCGCGCGGCATCGGCGAACCGCCGGTGGGCGCGGGCTACGGCGCGGTGATGAACGCGATTGCCGCCGCAGTTGGTGATGAAGTGTTCCGTCGCACTCCGGTCACGCCCGATGTGATCCTGATGGCGCTGGAAAATGGTGGACAGAGGCAACACGAGGCCCTCACGGCCCACATCTAAAGAAGTTGGTCACCCGCCATCCGGTCCCGGTCTGCCCACTGCGGACCGGACCGGATGCCCGGTTGAACAAATCATTTTGAGGAGCATGTAGTTATGGCCGTGATTCGCGACATGATGCCGATGTTCGAGCTGTTCCAGCCGACGAGCATCGCAGATGCGCTCTCGTTGTTGGACACGCACGGTGCCGAGGCCTGGGTGCTCGGTGGCGGGATGGATTCGTTCGACTGGCTGAAGGACCGCACCAAGCGTCCGAGCGTGGTGGTGGACCTGAGCCAGATCAGCGAACTGCGCGGGATCAAGGAGGCCAACGGCGGCCTGGAGATCGGCGCCACGACGACGCTGACCGAGGTGGTGAACCACCCGGTGGTGAAAGCGAAGTTCTCGCTGCTGGCCGAGGCGGCGGAGGTGGTGGCGTCGCCGCAGATTCGCAACCAGGCGACGCTGGCGGGCAACGTATCGCAGGACACGCGCTGCTGGTACTACCGCAGCGGCTGGTCGTGCTACCGCGCCGGCGGCAACATCTGCTACGCCGACACCCCGACGGCGATCAATCGCGAGCATGCCATCCTGCAGCAGGACCGGTGTGTGGCGGTGAGCCCGTCGGACACGGCCCCGGCGCTGATTGCGCTGGATGCGGAGTTCGTGATCCGGAGCGGGTCGGGTGAGCGGGTGGTGAAGGCGGAAGACTTCTTCCTCGGCCCGCAGATCGACATCATGCACATGACGGTGCTGCGTCCGGGCGAACTGCTGACGACGATCCGGATTCCGGCGACGATGGCTGACGCGCAGTTCTACTGGGAGAAGGTCCGCGACCGCAACGTGTGGGACTTCCCGCTGGTGAACGTCGCGGCGGCGATGAAGGTGTCGGGGAACACGATCAGTGAAGTGCGGCTGGCGGTCGGCGCGGTCGCCGCGCGTCCGCTGCGCCTGACGGCGGTGGAAGCGGCGGTGGCCGGGAAGCCGCGGACGGAGGAGACGGCCAGCGCGGCCGGCGAACTCGCCGTCGACGGCGCGTATGCGCTGCGCTATAACGCCTACAAGATTCCGCTGATGCGCAACCTCGTGAAGCGCGCCATCCGCGGCAACAGCCAGGCGACGACCTAGACCTAACCAGAACGCATCGGATGAATAGACGTGCGACCAGCCCGAGCCGGGCATTTCGGCCCGGCCCCGGCTGGTCGTGGCTCGTTGGAGGCAGTTATGGATTTTCTGACGTGGGGACGTAACCCGTGGGGTCAACGAATCCTCACGCACATCTCCTGGGACCTGTTCTGGGCAGCACTCTTCGCAGGACTCATGTTCCTCGTGGCGCATGCCAGCTACATGATCCTGTCCTCGAACAGGAAGCGTGGTAGGGCCGAGACCGATGCGCTGGAAGCCGCGAACAAGGACCTCCCCCCGCTCATCACGCGGCACACCTTCATGGCGCGCATGTTCCACTGGGTGATGGCCGCCTCGATGTTCGCGCTGATCTTCACCGCCTTCCTGCCCATCGTCGGCATCCGGTTCGCCTGGATCGAATGGCACTGGATTGCGGGCCTCGTGCTGACGGGGTCGATCATCTACCACATCATTCACGCCACGTTCTTCATGGACTTCTGGTCGATCTGGATCGGTCCGAAGGACATCCCGGACTTCCGGGCCGAAATGGCGGCCGAACTGGCTGGCTCCGAGGATGGCCCGAAGACCGGCAAGTATCCGCTCGGCAACCGCCTGTACCATCTGGCCCTGGTCGTTGTCGGGCTGTCGGTGTCGATCAGCGGCATGATCATGATGTCGCGTGTGCGCCAGCCGATCTTCGAGCGCGACCCGTACATCATGGCTGACACCACGTGGGGCCTCACCTACGTGCTGCACGGTGCCTGCGGCATCGCGCTCGTCGGCCTGGTCATCGCGCACGTCTATTTCGCGCTGCGTCCGGAGAAGTTCTGGATCACGAAGTCGATGGTGTTCGGCACCATTACCCGTCGTCAGTACCTCGAGCATCACGATCCGCGCCGCTGGAACGTGAAGGGCTCGCAGCAGTCGGTTGGTCGCTAGTGAGCGCATTCGCCGAACAGCTCGCAGACGCCCGCACTGAACTCAGCGCCCGGTGCAACACCGTCGAAGAGGCGTACGAGTTCATGCTCGCCTACGCCGGACAGGGACTCGCCAGCGACGCGGGCAGCGCCAAGGGTGGCCAGGTTCGCGAATACCTCGTGAAGGCGGAGGTTGCGTTGAGCAGCCTCGCCGCATTCGTCGGAGCCTTCTCGTCGAAGGCTGCCGGCGCCGCCGAACTGCTACCGTACGCGGCGTTCATGGAGGTCATCGAGCGCGACGCACGGGCAGCACGTGCCGCTATCGGGCTCGTCATCGCGCAGCCGTCGATCAGCTCGCAGGTCATCGACAATCTCAACGCGTCGATCCACCTGCGCGCGCTTCTCACGGACCTCTTCCTTATCGACGAGGTCCTGAAGGGTCACAAAGCCTAAGGCCGGCAGGGGCGGGCAGGGCGTGGTGGACCGGGTTGTCCCGTCTACACCCCTCCCGCCCTGCCAGCCTCTCCCACCCTTTCTCCATCCCAGCTTCACTGACATGGACTTCCTCACCGCGTTACGCTCCGGCTCGCCGGTGTTCGCGGCGGAGCTTCGACCGCCCCGGGCTGAGCTGGCGTCTGCCGAAGGCATGGACGCCTGGATCGATACGTACCACGCGGTACGGCGGCTGACCCGGGAAGGCACCTATGTCTTCCTGACCGACAACGCCGTGGGCGCGGCCGAGGAGGACAACCTCCGTCATCTGGTAACGAACCTCCAGCACGACGTTCCGCGCGAGCGCATCCTGCCGTTCATGACGACGAAGCACTCGATGGAATACTGCCTGTCGTACGCGGAGCGCGCGCGGCAGAGCGGATTTCCCGCGCTCGTCGTGCTTGGCGGCGACAAGGCGGTCGGCACCCCACGCTCCGTCGCTCACGCCTGGCAGCTGCGCCAGATCCTTCGCGACCACGACAACACACTGGCGCTCGGTGGATGGGCCAACCCGCACGCCGACGCGGAGCGGCAGGTGAGCTTTCTACAGGCCGACCATTTCAACGCCGAGTTCTACCTTACGCAGGTCGTCAGTCACCATGACATGCCGGCGGTGACACGCTTCCTCTCGGCGGTGCGAACGGGTGGCGTCGAGCTGCCCGGCGTGTTCGGCGTCTTCTACTATCGCAGCGCAAATCCCCGCACGCTCGAGGTGTTGAAGGGCTTCCTGCCGGTGCCGGCCGAAGGCCTCAGGCGTGAATTCGCAGCCGGCGCGACGCCAGAAGACGTGTGCGCACGGACGCTGCGTGCACTGACGGACGCCGGAGCACGGCATTTCTACATCAGCAACCTGCCCGTCGCCCGCGCCCAGACCGTCCTCGCGTCGATCCTCGCCCGCGCCGCCCTCTGAGCTGCAGACGAACCCGAGCGGCTGCGCGCGCGTTCATCGCACGTGGCGTCCGCCATCGACGCGGAGGGTCTCGCCGGTGATGAAGTCGCTGTCGAGCATCGCGAGCACCGCCTTCGCGATTTCCAGTTCACCACCCCAGCGCCCGAGCGGCGTCGCGTCCTCCACCGCTTTGTATTCCGTTGGCGACGTGCCGGGTGGCGCAACGATCGGGCCTGGTGCGATGGTGTTCACCAGGATGTTGTCGGGCGCCAGCTCCAGTGCGAGCGCCTCGCTGAGCGCCTTCACACCGGCCTTGGCGACGTAGTAGGGAACGAAGCCGAGGTAGCGCGGCCGGCTGCTCGCCGCCACCCAGTCGCTGAAGTTGATGATGCGCCCGCCGCCCTGCCGTCTCATGTGCGGAATGGCGGCTTGCGCGCAGAGGAATGCGGCCCGCAGATCGACATTCACCACGCCGTCCCAGTCGGCGAGCGTCACCTCGGCGAGCGGCCTGTTCACATACACAGAGGCCATGTTGATCAGGATGTCGATCCGGCCGAACTCGGCGACCGTCGACTCGACCACCCGCGCGCACTCGTCTGGCGAGGTGAGGTCGGCGCGGAAGACCGACGCCTGAGACCCGGCAGCCTCAACCGCAGCGGCGGCCGCTCGGGCCTCGGCCTCTGAACGTGCATACGACAGTGCGACGCGGACACCGCGCGCCGCCAGCGCCTCGGCGACAACGGCGCCGATGCGCTTGGCGCCGGTGATGAGAGCAACGGTCCCCTGCAACTGCATAGTCGACCCGATTGTATTTGGCGGCCAGCCGATTGGGAAATCGCGTGGCCTCGTTGATAATGCCGTCCACACCGCGCCCCCGCCGGGGACCGCGCCGGAATCGGCAGATTGCCTGCCCGCACCTACTGCGAGGAACCATGTCTGAGAGAGTCGGCTTCATCGGTCTTGGTGTGATGGGGCGCCCCATGGCGAAGCACCTGCTTGCCAGGGGGCACTCGGTCGTCGTATTCAACCGAAGCACCCCCGCCGTGACCGAACTGGTCGCCGCGGGCGCCATCGCCGCGTCTTCACCGGCCGACGTTGCAGCGCAGGCAAGCATCATCATCACCATGGTCCCGGACACTCCCGATGTCGAGGCGGTGATCGCCGGACCCGCGGGCATTCTCGAGACCCTGACCAGAGATGCGGTCGTAATTGACATGAGCAGCATCTCGCCTGTCGCGACCAGGCGCCTCGCAGCACTCGTCGCGGAACGTGGCGGCGCGATGCTCGACGCCCCGGTGAGCGGCGGCGAAGTGGGCGCAATCAAAGCGACGTTGTCCATCATGGTGGGCGGCGACGGCGCGGCGCTGGCACGCGTGCGACCCATTTTGGAGTGCATGGGCAACCCAGAGCGCATCGTGCACGTCGGCCCCGAACCCGGGGCCGGCCAGACGTGCAAGATCTGCAACCAGATCGCGATCGGCGGCGCGTTGGCCGGGGTCAGCGAGGCCTTTGCAGTGGCGCGCAAGGCTGGTGTCGACCCTGCGAGAGTGAGGGAGGCGCTCCTCGGGGGCTTCGCCGCCAGTCGGGTGCTCGAGGTGCATGGCGAGCGCATGCTCAAGCACAACTATGCGCCCGGCTTCCGCGCGCGGCTGTATCAGAAAGACCTCCGCCTGGCGCACGAAACTGCCGCTGCGAGCGGGGTTGCTATCCCGGCCACCGCGGTCGTGTCGCAGATGCTCAATGCTCTGGTGGCCGCGGGCGGAGCCGATCTGGACTACTCCGCTCTTGCCACCGTGCTGTTCAACCTGGCCGGGCTTGATACTCCGACGGCCTAGCGCCGAGCTTCGAATCGAGACGCAACAGTGTGCAACCTGCTCACTGCGCGTCCCACCGCGTGTCGCATGTACAGGCCGCTGGCGTGGACCTTCCGTCACTTCAGGGCCCAATCAGGACCCACCGGCGGCTGGCCCGCATCTCGCAATGCGTTGCGTATGCTCCATCCCGTGACCCTTCGTGACCTTCTCGACCGCGGCGTCGCCGTTCGCGCCAGCGAAGCCGTGGCCATCGTGCAGCGCCTCATGCATGACGTCACCTGCGCGACCGATGCCGCCACAGGGCCCTACGGACCGCTTGCGCTGCACAACGTCGAAATTGGCGGCGACGGAAACGTTCGCAGCGTCGAGACCGCCGCAACCCCTTCCGTCTACGAGGCGGCGGCGCTGCTGCAGGAATTGTTGGATGCCAGCCCGGGCTCTGTCCCCGGCGCGTTGCGCTACACGGTGGGTCGAGCGTTGCTCGAGGTTGACGCGCCGCCGTTCGATTCGCGCCAGCAGTTCGGTGCGGCACTGGAACGCTTCGAACAGGGGACGCGGGCCAATGCCATCGCCGCGCTCCACGTACGAGGCACGGCACCTGAGACGCACGCTGACCGGCGACGGGCGACATCGACGCACGCGGCGTTGCGCCGGGAACTGCGCGACACTGACCTCCAACTGTACGCCGCCACGGCAGCGCCTCGTCCGATCGTGCGTCAGGACCATGTGCGCACGAGTGCCGGACCCATTGCGGGCTGCATGCTTGCGGGCGCTGTATTGATCGTCGCCGGCAGCGCCACTTCCGCTGTGCGCCTCGCATCGCCAGCTGAATTCGCACCGACGACGTCCGAGCGCCGCGGCAACGCCAGCGACATCGCACTCCCCGCACAGCAGGCCGCTGCCGAACCAGTGGCCGAACCAGTGGTCGCTGTCCGCACGCCGACACGCGCCGTCTCCCCGCGCCGTCACGTCACTGCGCAGCGGGCCGCCTCCGCGCGGACGAAGCGGCCGACGCGTGCCGAAGGGGCGCGCGCGCGCCGGTCGGCCGACGAGGATCGCGGCGTGATTGCACGAATCCGGTTCGAGTGGGACAACCCGTTTCGTTGAAACGATCGACAGCGGTGTACGAACGCTGTTGTCCATGAACAGGCCTGTCGCCTCGCGGCGCCGTGGCCTTGCCCCGCCACCGGCAGTGAGATAACGTCGGACGCGATGGCGACCCTGTATCCCTTCCGGGCCCTGCGGCCCATCGTGTCTCATGCCGCCGAGGTGGCAGCCGTTCCCTACGATGTCGTGAACACTGCCGAGGCTCGCGCCCTCGCCGAGGCCAGCCCGCGCAGCTTCCTGCGGGTCTCGCGTGCCGAGCTCGAGCTTCCTGCCGATGCCGATCCTTACGCCGAGGCGGTCTACGCGCGCGCTGCGAACAACTACCGCACCCTCACCGCATCGTCATTCGAACTGGAGGCGGAACCGAGCCTCTACTTCTACCGGTTGCGGATGGGCGCGCACGAGCAGATCGGGCTCGCAGGCTGCTTCTCGATCGACGAGTACGACCGCGACATCATCAAGAAGCACGAGCGGACACGCCGCGACAAGGAGGACGATCGCACTCGGCACATGCTGGCACTTGGTGCGCAGACCGGCCCGGTGTTCCTCACCTATCGCGCCTCGGCCGACGTGAACGATCTGGCACGGCAGGTCACCGGTTCAGCGCCCCTCATCGACTTCACCGCGCCGGACGGCGTGCAGCATACGCTGTGGCGGGTCGGTGGCGCTGAGCGCAACGCCATCGTCGCGGCGTTCTCGCGGATTGCGACGCTCTACATCGCCGACGGCCACCATCGCGCGGCCAGCGCGGCGCGGACGCGCGCCCAGATCGCCGCGTCAGGCACGTCGCGGCCGTCGCTCCGTGACGGCGCCGACTTCAACACGGTCCTTGCCGTCGCTTTCCCGCACGACCAGGTGCAGGTGCTGCCGTACAACCGCGTGGTGCGCGACCTCGCCGGTCTCTCGAATCAGCAGTTCCTGTCGGCAGTGAGCGAGTGCTTTCACGTGGCACCAGGCCCCGCGGTGCCGGTGGTGCGCGGCGAGATAGCGATGTATCTCGCAGGCGCCTGGTACACATTGGTACCGCGCGTCGCCGCCAGCGCCGACGATCCTATTGCGGCACTCGACGTGAGCGTGCTGCAGGACTACCTGCTGGAGCCGATCCTGAAGATCGCGGATGTGCGCACCGACAAGCGCATCGACTTCGTCGGTGGGGCGCGGGGCACCCATGAACTGGAACGCCACGTCGACGCCGGGACGTTCGCCGTCGCATTTTCGCTCTATCCCGTCTCGGTGGCGGACCTGATGGCTGTGTCGGATGCCGATGCCATCATGCCGCCCAAGTCCACCTGGTTCGAGCCAAAGCTGCGCGATGGCCTTCTCATTCACGTCGTGTAGCCATGAAAGTCCTCGTTGCGGACAAGTTCGAGCAGAGCGGCATCAACGGCCTGCAGGCCGCTGGCTGCGAGGTCATCTTCCAGCCTGCTCTGAAGGATGACGCGCTGCGGGATGCGATTGCGCAGACGCAGGCCGATGTCCTGATCGTGCGCGGCACGTCAGTTACGGGTGCGATGCTCGAGGCCGGCGCGCTGTCGCTGATCGTGCGTGCCGGAGCCGGTTACAACACGATCGATGTGGCAGCCGCATCGCAGCGCGGCATCTACGTGTCGAACTGCCCTGGCAAGAATGCGATTGCGGTGGCCGAGCTGGCGATGGGTCTCATCCTCGCGCTCGATCGGCGCATTCCCGATGGTGTCGCGGAGCTTCGTGCCGGCACGTGGAACAAGAAGGAATACTCGATAGCGCGCGGTCTCCACGGCTGCACGCTCGGCCTCATCGGCTACGGCAGCATCGGGCAGGAGGTCGCGAAGCGCGCCCTGAGTTTCGGGATGTCCGTGGTGGTCTGGAGCCGCCGCTTTGCGGACGGCGAGGCGCAGCCCGATCTGCCGGTGGCCGTCATGCATGGCCCTGAGGGGGTGGCCGAGACGGCGGACATCGTGTCGGTGCACCTCGCGCTGAGCAAGGACACGCGCGGAATGCTCGGTGCCGGTTTCTTCGGCCGGATGAAGCCGGGCGCCATGTTCATCAACACTGCCCGCGGCGAAGTGGTCGACTACGCCGCACTCGAGCAGGCGGTGAAGGAGCGGGGCATCCGTGCGGGGCTTGATGTCTTTCCTGGTGAGCCGGCAGGCGGCACGGCCGACTTCGTGACGCCGCTGGCCGCGCTGCCTGGAGTGTACGGCACGCCTCACATCGGCGGGTCGACCGATCAGGCGCAGGAGGCGATCGCGGCCGAGACCGTGCGGGTCATCACCGCGTACATGAGCACCGGCAAGGTGCCCAACGTGGTCAACCTGGCGACGGTCAGCCCGGCGTCGCACATGCTGGTGGTGCGGCACCGCGACCGTCCCGGCGTGCTGGCGCACGTGTTCGACCAGCTCCGGCAGGGCGGCATCAACGTCCAGGAAACCGAGAACACCATCTTCGAGGGCGCACAGGCCGCGGTGGCGCGAATCAACCTCGATGGTGCGCCTACGGCTACTGTCGTCGCCGCCCTTCGGGCCGGAAACAGCGACATCCTGGACCTCCGCGTCGTAGCGCTCTGAAGCTCCGTTACAATCGATACATGACCACCGTGCATCGCGTATTCAACTTCTCGGCGGGCCCCGCGGTCCTCCCCGTGTCCGTTCTCGAACAGATGCAGGCCGATCTCGTTGCCCTCCCCGGCGTCGGGATGTCGATTCTCGAGATCAGCCACCGCTCGAAGGCGTTCGAGGCGATTCTCGCCAAGGCCGAAGCGGACATCCGCGCGCTGGCGAACATTCCTTCGAACTACAAGGTGCTGTTCCTGCAGGGCGGCGCCAGCCTGCAGTTCTCGATGGTGCCGATGAACCTGCTCGGTGCCGGCCAGACGGCCGACTACATCGACTGCGGCTCGTGGGCCGACAAGGCGGTCAAGGAAGCGAAGAGGGTCGGCACGGTGAACGTCGCCGCCTCGACGAAGGGCGACAACTACTCGCGTCTGCCGCTCCAGTCGGAGCTGAAGCTGACGCCGGGTGCCGCCTACGTGCACATGACCTCGAACAACACCATCGAGGGCACCGAATACTCCACGCTTCCTGACGTCGGTGACGTTCCGCTTGTCAGCGACAATTCGTCGGACATCTTCAGCGGTCCGCTCGACGTGGCGAAGCACGGTCTCGTCTACGCCGGCGCGCAGAAGAACATCGGCCCTGCCGGTGTGACGCTCGTCATCATCCGCGAAGATCTCGTCGCCCGCTCCGCCGGTAACAAGGCGTTGGCGACGATGCTGAATTACGGTGCGCACGTGGAGAACACATCGCTGTACAACACGCCGCCGGCGTTCGGTGTCTATGCGGTAGGCCTGGTCATCAAGTGGCTGCTCGACAACGGCGGCCTGACCGCCATCGCCGAGGTGAACAAGCGCAAGGCCGGGAAGCTCTACGCGGAAATCGACCGCAGCGGCTTCTACCGCGGCACCGCGAACAAGGCTGATCGCTCGCTCATGAACGTCACGTTCCGGCTGTCGAGCGAAGAGCTCGAGAACAAGTTCGTCAAGGAGAGCACCGCGGCCGGCTTCGATGGCCTCAAGGGCCATCGTTCGGTGGGAGGCATGCGCGCGTCCATCTACAACGCGTTCCCGGAAGCCGGCATCGACGCGCTCGTCTCGTTCATGCAGGAGTTCGAGAAGAAGAACGGCTGATTGTCGTGGGTCAGCGGACGGCGGGCGCACGATCAGCGCACGCCGGCGCGAGAACCACGAAGGCATCGGCGGTCAGGCGGTCGGCGGCCGGAATGGCCGCCGGCGACGCCGGCGCCGGCGTCGCTTCAGCTGACCGCCGTCATCTTCAACGCCGTGACCGACCGGTTCATCGGCGCCGCGTTCGGCCAGGACGCTGATCCAGTGTTCGACCGTTTCCTGCGTGTCACCGTGGATTTCCATCCAGGTGAGCGCCTCGCGAAAGATGCTGCGATGCGTCAAGGCACGCTGCGCCCGCACTGTCGCGGTCAGGTCGCGCAGGCGTCGCTGCAGCCCGAGGATCTGGCGCAGCCGTTCGAGGTCGCGCCGGGCCAGCGGCAGGTTTCCCAGTTTGGCGAGCGGCTCGCGCGAACGCTTGTCTTCGTCGCGCCGGGGTGAACGGCCGGGTTGCGGGGTGAGTCCGATCGGCGTCAGCAGGCTGCCGAGCAGGATCGCGTTGGTGAGCGTGTCCGGGGTCGAGGTGAACTTCGCGCGGTACGCATCGACGTTGCGCAGCGACTGCCACAGCGCAGCGCCGGCGCCGTCGTGCAACTCCTGCGACACCGGTTCGAGCAGGCCCGCCGCCGAGAGCCCCTGGAATGTCTTCTCGGAAGACCCGGCGCGCAAGATCTTGTAGTACTCCTCCAGCAGGCGCGGCGCGGAGCTGTTCGCGATCTCGTGACGCAACTGGCCGATGGCGTCGTAGATCGGGTCCTCGATCGTGAAGTCGAGCCGGGCCGCCAGCGCCAGCGCGCGCAGCATGCGGACCGGATCCTCCTTGAACCGGACTTCGGGATCGCCGATGCAGCGGATGACCCCTTCGCGCAGGTCGTCGAGCCCGCCGACGTAGTCGATGATCGAGAAGCTGGCGATGTCGTAGAAGAGGGCGTTGACGGTGAAGTCGCGCCGGAAGGCGTCTTCTTCGGGTGTGCCGAAGGTGTTGTCGCGATGAATGAGCTGCGCGTCCTCGCGCGCGCGCGTCGCGCCGTTATCGCCCGAACCGGTGTCGAGAACCTGGCTGTCGTGATGGCGATGGTCGGGGGCAGGCACACCGTCCTGCACGATCTCTTCGCCAGGCTGCACTTGCCGCCGGAAGGTCGCGACTTCGATGACCTTCGTGCCGAACTTCACGTGGGCGAGACGGAAACGGCGGCCGATGATCCAGCAGTTCCGGAACAGCTTCTTGACCTGGTACGGATGCGCCGACGTTCCGACGTCGAAGTCCTTTGGCCTGCGACCCAGTAACAGGTCGCGAACGCTGCCGCCGACGAGATAAGCGACGTACTCCCCTTGCCGGAGACGGTTGAGCACCTTCAGTGCGTCAGGGTCGATATCTGCCCTGGACAGTGTGTGCTCGGCGCGGGGAATTACCCGGGGTTCGACCATCGGTCGGCATTGTACCAAACCGTCAGCAATCGGCGAATAACCCGCGTCTAATCAGCGCGTTACGAGAAGCGTCCGCTGTGCTACCATCGCCCCCCTATGGTCCGTCTGGCCGTGCTGCTCGCCATGCTTGCTGGCGCCGCTGCCCCGGTGGCCGCCGCCGATGACCGCGCCACTGCCGATCTGGCGCGTGCCCGGCAGCTTTACAACATGCGCGATTTCGCCGGCGCTGTCACGGCTGCTGACGCGGCGCGCGAGGCTCCCGAGCGGGCCGAGAGCGCCAACCTGATCGCCGCCAGAGCACTGCTCGAGCGTTTCCGGGAAAGCGCTGCGCCGGACGACCTCGCGTCGGCTCGCGAACGACTGCGCAGTCTGGCTCCCGAGCGCCTGGCCGATCGCGAACGCCTCGAGTATGTGATCGGACTCGGCGAGACGCTCTACTTCGAGGATGCACCAGGCGCTGCCGCGCAGGTGTTCGAGTCGGTGCTGGACACGCCGCCGGACGAGCTCGTCGACGGCCGTGACCGTGTGCTCGACTGGTGGGCCAGTGCCGTCGAGAGCCAGGCGCGCTCGCGGCCTGAGGGCGAACGTCAGGCGCTCTATCGCGGGGTCCGGGCGCGGATGCGCGAAGAACTCGCCACGCGCCCCGTCAGCACCACCGCGGCCTACTGGGTAGTGGCTGCCGCGCGCGGCCAGGGCGACCTGCAGGGTGCCTGGGATGCGGCCCTGGCCGCCTGGACCCGCGCCCCTCTGGCGCCCGATCACGCGGCTGAACTGCGCGGCGACCTCGACCGTCTCGTCCAGCGCGCCATCATCCCCGAACGCGCCCGCACCACGAACCAGGCTCCCGAAACCCTGCTGCAGGAATGGACCGCGTTCAAGGAGCGCTGGAATCGGTAATCAGCTCTTCGCGTCGGCCCAGTTCGGGCCAACCCCCACATCCACCGTCAGCGGCACGCTCAGGTGTGCCGCGCCCTGCATCGAGTCGCGCACGAGCTTTACTGTCTCGTCGGCCCGCTCGGACGACACTTCGAACAGCAGTTCGTCATGCACTGTGAGAATCATCCGTGCAGTGGGGATGCGGGCCAGGGCGGCGTGCGTGTCAATCATCGCCAGCTTCAGGATGTCGGCGGCGGTGCCCTGAATGGGCAGGTTCACCGCTTCGCGCTCGGCGGCCTGGCGGATCTGCTGATTGCGGCTGTTCAGCTCGGGTACCAGCCGGCGCCGGCCGTACAAGCGTTTTCACCACGCCTGATGTCCTGGCGGCGTCGAGCGTGCCGTCGATGAACGCGCGCACTCTGGGGAATCCGGCGAAGTAGGCGTCGATGAACTCCTGCGCCACCTGCGGCGTCACGCCGATGTCCTTGGCCAGCGTGAACGCGGTCTTTCCGTAGAGCAGCGCGTAGTTCACCATCTTCGCCGTGCTGCGCAGGTCGTGCGGATCGCGCCCGCTCTCGGCGCCGAAGATCTTCAGCGCCGTGCGCTCGTGGAAGTCGGCGCCTTCGCGGAACGCATCAACCAGCACCGGATCGTCGGCAAGGTGCGCGAGCACGCGGAACTCGATCTGCGAGTAGTCGGCCGAGATGAGCACGCAGCCTGGCTCGGCGACGATCGCGCGCCTGATCTCACGCCCAAGTTCGGTGCGAATCGGGATGTTCTGCAGGTTCGGGTCGCTGCTGCTCAACCGTCCGGTCGCCGCCACCGCCTGGTTGAAGCAGGTATGCAGCCTGCCTGTCTCCGGATTCACCAGCAGCGGCAACGCGTCGATGTAGGTGCCCTTCAGCTTCATCAGCTCGCGCCACTGCAGGATGAGGCGCGGCAGATCGTGCGAGGCGGCGAGCTCCTCGAGCACGTCGGCGGCGGTCGAGGCTGTCTTCGTCTTGACGTTGCGCCGCAGGGCCGGCAGCTGCAGCTTGTCGAACAGGATGCGCGACAACTGCTGCGGTGATGCGATGTTGAACGACTCTCCCGCCAGCTCGAATATGCGCGCGTTGTAGGTGGCGAGGTCCTTCTCGAGCCGCAGCGACTGCGCGGCCAGCGCCACCGAGTCGATCTTCACGCCTGCCCGCTCGATGTCCACCAGCACCGGCACCAGCGGCCGCTCGAGCGTGGCGTAGACGACGTCGAGATCCGCCTCCTTCAATCGTGGCGCCAGCGTATCGGCCAGCTGCAGCGCCAGGTCGGCCCGTTCGCCGGCGAAGTTGAGCGTAGCGTCGGGTGGCAGATCGACGATCGGTGTCGCCTTTGCGCCGCGGCCGCACAGGTCTTCTTCGGTCAGCGCCTTGTAGCCCAGATGCTCGAGTGCCGTGCCTTCGAGCGGATGGCCAGAGCGTGTGGCATCGAGCAGATAGCTCGCGAGCATGGTGTCGAGTCCGAGGCCCCGCAACGTGACGCCGTGGCGCCTCAGGACGATCGCGTCGAACTTCAGGTCGTGCCCGACCTTCTCGATCAGCGGATCTTCCAGCACCGGCGCGAGCGCTGCCAGTGCATCGGTCACGGTCACCTGCGGGCCGGTGTGCATTCCGGCGTGGCGCATCGGGATGTAGCGCGCGGCTCGCGGACGCGTCGCCACGGCGATACCGACGATGCCGGAGCGGATGGCGGCGTCCTGGTCGGGCAGCACGCGAATCGCCATGCGCCCCGCCCCACGAATCTCGGCGACGAGCGCCTCGAGCGCGGCGGCGTCGCCGATCAGGCCGTAGTCCTTGGCGACCGTCTCGGCGGTCGGCGCGAAGTCCATGGTCAACGAGCGGAAGCCGAGTTCCGTGAAGAGCGTGTAGCACGCGCCGCGGTCGGGGCCGCGGTAGCGGAACTGGTCGATGTCGAACTCCACCGGCACGTTGGTATGGATGCGCACCATCTCGCGGCTGTGGCGGGCGTCCGCCGCGTGCGCGAGCAGCGCCTCGCGGTACTTCTTCTGCGGCACCTCCGACGCATGCTCGAGCAGCGCGTCGAGCGAGCCCCAGGTGGTGATGAGGTCGCGCGCGCCTTTCTCACCGATGCCCGGCACACCCTTCACGTTGTCGATCGAATCGCCCATCAGGGCCAGCACGTCGACCACCTGCTCAGGGGGCACGCCGAACTTCTCCTTCACGCCCGCGGGGTCGTACCACGCGCCGTCATCGCGCGGGTTGAAGATGCGGACGTGCTCCTGCACCAGTTGGTAGAAATCCTTGTCGCTGGTGATGATGACGACGTCGTAGCCGTGCGCCGCGCCGCGCCGCGCCATCGTGCCCACCACGTCGTCGGCCTCGTAACCCTCGAACGTGATGATCGGGACCCCCAGCGCCTCACAAGCCTGGTGGACGAGCGGGATCTGGCTCGCGAGATCGGCGGGCATCGGCGTGCGATTCGCCTTGTAGTCGGTGGCGAGGTCGTCGCGGAACGTACGGCCAGGCAGGTCGAAGGAAGCGGCGATGTAGGCGGGTGCCTGCTCCTTGATCAACTTCCGGAGCATGTTCACGAAAATGTAGACCGCATTCGTCGGGATGCCGCCGGCGTTGCGAAGCAGCGTGCCCTCGCCGGTCCGGATCTGCGCGTGGTACGCGCGGTACATCTGCGAGTTGCCGTCGATCAGGTAGAGCGAGGGTTTTGCGGACATCAGGAAGGCCGGAGTTGACTATATCATTGAGAATAATGCGGATCCGGTCGGCGTTGGCCCTGCTCGCGGTGATGGTGCTTTCGGCGTGCAGTGGTAGTGGCGGACTGTTCAAGTCGTACGAATACGAAGAGGAAATGTACCTGTCACTCGACGGGACGGCCACACTCTACGTGAACAGTTCGGTGCCGGCACTCAATGCGCTGCGCGGGTCGACGTTCGACACCAATCCCGCCAGGCTGCCCGACCGCGAGGCCGTTCGCGCCTTCTTCGACACGCCGCAGGCGACGGTCACGCGGGTCACCTTCTCGCGCCGCAGCAATCGCCGCTACATCCACGTGCGCTTCGACGTGCCGAGCATCGAAGCACTCGGCAGGGCCGCCCCGTTCGCCTGGTCCACCTACAGCTTCAAGCGCGACGGCGAACTGTACTACTACAAGCAGAACGTCGGCGCGGCCACTGGCGCGCCAGTGGGCGATGTCGGGTGGAACGACAACGAGATTATCGCCTTCCGCATCCACCTTCCCAGCAAGATCGCCTACCACAATGCCGGCGCCGGCAACCCCGGACGCGGCAACATCCTGACGTGGGAACAGTCGCTCGCCCAACGACTCAGCGGCGCGCCGCTGATGCTTGATGCGCGCATGGAAACCCAGTCGATCCTGTACCGCACCATCGCGCTCTTCGGCGCCACGTTCGTGGTGGTTGCCCTTCTCTTCGCGGTCATCATCTGGCGTGTGCTGCGCCGCGGTGCGAAGAAGATGGCGCGATGAGCCACGCGCCCCAGCCGATTGCCTGTCGCCAGGGGCAGAACCTTACGCCGTTCGACGCTTCCGCGGCGACGCGCCTTGTGCGCTGGCACGACTCGCTGGCGCACGCTTCGCCTGTGGCGCTGTCGCAATCGACTGCGCAGGCTTCTTCGCCGTCGCGCTGATTGAGTCGAGGCTGCGGCGCAGCGCGTCCATGAGGTTGACCACCTTCGGGGGCTCCTGCACCTCCTGCGCCACGATCTCGCGACCCTCGATCTTCGCGTCGATGATGGCGCGCAGCCCTTCCTGGTAGTCGTCGCGGTAGTCGGAGAAATCGATCGATCCCTCGAAGGTGCCGATCACCTGCTGCGCGAGCGCCACTTCCGCCGGCTTCACCGACTCGGGCATGTCGGCCAGTTCGTCGATCGCGTCCATGCTGCGGATTTCACTGGCGTGGCGCAACGTGTACATCACCAGCCCGCGCTCGCGCGGCTGGACCTTGATCAGGTACTCGCGCCCGTAGAGCGCCACCTTGCCGATGCCCGCTTTCCCCTTCATCCCTTCACGGATGACGGCGAATGCCTCCCTGGCCACCGGACCATCAGGGGCGAGGTAGTACGGTTTGTCGAGGTAGATCGGGATCGATCTCGACGTCGTCGGTGAACTTCTCGAGGTTGATGACGCGGGTCGAGTCGACGCGAACCTTGTCCACGTCTTCATCGTCCATCACGACCCAGCGCCCCTTCTCGAACTCGAACCCCTTCACGATGTCGGTGTTCGGCACCTCCTTCTGGCAGGTGGGGCACCAGCGCTTCTGCTGGATGCGCGTCTGGCACTCGACGTGGAGCTGGTTGAAGCTGATCGTCGCACTGGTATCGGTGGCGGGGAACACCTTGACCGGGATGTTCACGAGGCTGATCTTGAGGTAACCCTTCCAGGTGGGTCTCGCGGCCATGTCAGCGAACCTGCTTTCCCTTCTCGTCGATTGGGGCGATGTCTTCGTCCACCGCCACCGTGAACTGGCGAAAGTTCGAGTAGATGGCAGCACCTTCGACGCGCGTCCCGTTCAACTTGTTTTCGTAGCGTTCGAACATCTCGATCGGCACCGGCAAGTCGATGCCGGCCGCCGTCCCGTAGGCGACGAAGATCTGCGCGCGCAGCCAGAGATCATCGATGCCGATCTCGGTCATGTAGACCTGCGACGTGCCCCGGTCGAGCCAGAAGTGGCCGCTCGAAGGCAGGTTCTTTCCTTGTGGTGACGCCACCATCGTGTGCGCCTGCGTCTCGGTGAACGACACCACGAGCGCATCATCAGGCGGCATGAAGGCCGGCCGCTTCGGGAGGTTCGGCTTGTCGTCGTCCTTCGGGTAGCTGAAGGCGAAACCCTGTTGCATCCGGCGGTCGAGCACCGCGAGTGCGAGGACCGGAAGATTGATGTTCCGTTCGATGTCGCCGATGTTGTAGCGCGCGCTCTCGGCCATGATCTTCCGCGACTGGGCCGCGGTGGAGTTCGACGGTTCGAGGAACAGTTGTGCCAGGCGGTCGTTGCGGTCCTTCAGCTTCCTGCCGTCGACATCGGTGACGTCGCGGAACTGCATCCAGCCGTTGGAGCCGACCGGCCGCACCAGCAGGAGGTCGGCCTTCAGCTCACGATGCAGCGGACCGGTGTAGGGCCGCTGGCCCCCGGGGCGCGCGCTGAAGCGGTTCACCGGCAGGAAAACGTCCTGCACGTACCACTCCGCGGTAACGAAGCCGGAGACGCGGTCGGCGAACCGTTCCACGTAGGCGGCGGCGCGTGACAGGACCGGGGGCAGGGCGGGGCGCACCGGCTCGACCTGGGCGGACGGATGCGCACACGGGAGCACCGCGACGGCTGCCAGTAGCGCGAGCGCCGACATCGCCTGACGGAGCATCAAACGGACTCTAAGGGCTGCGGTGAAGGTTTGCAAGGCGGCTCAGCGTTGACCCGGCGCCCGAGCGGGGCGTGGCGAGAACAGCAGAGAGATAGCCCATCCCAGAACAGCCGCCAGCAGGCCGGCTGGCGCCGGGCCAAGCAGGCCGATGCCGGCGCCGCCAGTCGCCCCCTGCACCACGAGCATGCCGCCGACACCGCCCAGGATCGCCGCGATCGCCGCGTCCGCATCGGTGCGGCGCACGTAGAGGCCGGCCATGATCGGCACGAACAGGCTTACCCCGAGAAGCGCGTAAAAGATCTTGAGGGTTTCGACCAGATCGGCGAAGTAGAGCGCCATCCACACGCCGAGGCCGCCGCTCAACACCGTGGCCAGTCGCGCCACGAGCAGTACCCGGGTGTCGTCTGCCGCCGGGTTGACGAACCGCTTGTAGAGATCCTGAGAAAACGACGTGGTGAGCATGAAGAGGACGGCGTCGGCCGCGCTCACCTCAGCCGAGAACACCGCGGCCAGTGCCACCGCGCCAGCCAGTGGCGGCAGTCCCTGCATGAAGATCGTCGGCAGCGCCAGGTTGGAGGTGTTGGCAATCTCCGGGAACTTCGATCTCGCCATGATGCCGAGGAGCACCGGCACTCCGGCGAACAGCAGCAGCCCGAGGGCATTGAAGCCGACGCCGACTCGTACCGCCCGATCGTTCTCGGCGCCGAAAATCTTCTGAAGCAGGCCCGGCGAGACGATGAAGGCGGG
Source organism: uncultured Acidobacteriota bacterium (assembly GCA_963722395.1). Lineage (GTDB taxonomy): Bacteria > Acidobacteriota > Vicinamibacteria > Vicinamibacterales > CAVVIG01 > CAVVIG01. The sequence continues at coordinate 1,248,525 of CAVRLS010000005.1, forward strand.
CGCAAACAGGGCGATGTACTTCACGGCATCCGAGCCCGCGAACGTCCAGTAGTCCGGCTGGCCCGTGTTGACCGCGAGCAACGCGTCCCAGCCGCCGAACCAGCGGAGCGCAATCGGCAGGGCAATGGCGAAGCCGGCCAGCTTGACCGTCAACTGCACGACGTTGACCCAGGCCGAGGTCAACAAGCCGCCGGCGGCGAAGTAGACGGTGATGACCAGCCCGCCGATGGCACAACCAATCGGCTTGGGAATGCCGGCGACCACTTCGAGGATCCAGCCGAGCCCGATCAGCTGCGAGGCGAGGATGAAGATCGAGCCGACCCAGAGCAGCGCCGCGATGATGCCGCGCACGCGCTCGTCGTAGCGGTACTCGAGATAGTCGCCGACGGTCCGCAGGTTCTGTTCGGCAGCGACCCTGCGCATGGATGGCCCGACCCACATGGCCAGCACGAAGCAGCCGAGCGCGGCGGAACCGACCCACCACCAGGCGGCCAGACCGTTGGTGTAGGCGTCCGAGGTCGCGCCGACCGTGGAGCCCGCGCCGATGTTGGCGGCCAGCATCGTCGAGAAGATCAGCCCTGGCCCCAGGCGGCGGTTCGCCACGAAGAAGTCGGCCGCTCCGGTATTGCGGCCGATCCACAGGCCGAGGCCCATGAGCCCGAGCGAGTAGGACGCCAGGATGATGAGGTGGAAATTCAATTACCTGATGTCGCGTAATGCGGGAAAGCCCGCGACGGATGTGGCCTGCCGGGCCGCGCGGACGATCGCCTCCGCCATCACGTCGGCAGCGAGCGCCCCGACCTGGCCGGCTGGCGCCGCGGCGGTGTGACCGCCGGTAGCCAGCACGAACACCGTGTCGCCGTCCACCGGGGTGTGCACCGGCGAGATGGCCCGTGCGTAGCCATCGTGCGTCATCTGCGCCACGCGCTTCGCGTCGGTTTTAGACAGGCGCGCGTTCGTCGCGATGACGCCCAGGGTGGTGTTCTGCGCGGCGCCGCCGAAGGTGATGGCACCGGCACGAAGGCGGACGCGCGCGTCCGCCAGCGAGCGGCCGTCCGTCGTCCGCACGCCGGCGATGACCGCGCCGGTCGCGGGGTCGATGATGTCGCCGAACGCATTCAGCGCCACCAGCGCGGAGACGATGAGGCCGTTCGGCAGTTCGATGGCGGCGCTGCCGATGCCGCCCTTCATGGCGTGCGTCGAGCCGTTGGACTTGCCGATGGTGGCACCGGCGCCCGCCCCGACGCTGCCTTCGACGACCGGCGCCGAAGTCGCGGCGCCAGCTGCCGCGTAGCCGCACTCGGCGGTAGGCCTGACCAGGCCGTTGCCCACGCCCAGATCGAAGAGCGCGGCGGCGGGGACGATCGGCACACGCGCCGGGCCGAACTCGAAGCCGATCTTCTTCTCCTCGAGAAACCGCATCACACCAGACGCGGCGTCGAGCCCGAAGGCACTGCCGCCTGCGAGGACGATCGCGTGTGCCACCTGCACGGAGTTGACCGGGTCGAGCAGATCGGTTTCGCGCGTCGCGGGCGCGGCGCCGCGGACATCGACCGCTGCAGTCACGCCCGCAGCGGCCAGCACAACGGTGCAGCCAGTGGGCCGCTCGCGCAGCGTGTAGTGCCCGACCTGGATACCGGGCACGGCAGTCATTGTCGCGTTTGCCGCACGCGACTGCGCGGCAAGCGTGGTCGCCGTAATCGCGGCCAGGGCAGCGGCTGCCGGCAGACGCATGGCTCTCATCGGTTGGTAATATTGTAGAACGCCCGCAGAATAGACGGATGCACAAGACGGCTCTTGTTCTCGCGTCGGTGCTGCTGTGCGCGCCGGCGTGTTCCACACGCGACGAGCGACCCGGCTGCCGATCAGGCTCCCGGCCCGACGCCCACCGTTCTGCGCACGCCCCTCGACGATCTGCCCGAGCCGGACATCGACGCTGTGCTGGTGCACACGAAGACCCTGTCGTCCGACGAGTTCCAGGGCCGCGGCCCGGGCACCAGGGGTGAGGAACTGACGGTCGCCTACATCTCGGAGCAGTTCCGGAAGCTCGGCCTGCAGCCCGGCAATACCGACGGCACGTTCGTGCAGAAGGTGCCGCTGGTCGGCATCACGCCGGCGCCGGCGCCACTGGTGTTCCGCCAGGGCCCACAGGAGCAGCGGCTTGCCTGGAAGGACGATGTGGTGGCGTGGACGAAACACGTTGCGCCGAGCGCGTCCATCGACAACTCGGACGTGGTGTTCGTCGGCTACGGCGTGGTGGCGCCGGAGTACGACTGGGACGACTACAAAGGGCTCGACGTCACGGGCAAGACGCTCGTCATGCTGGTGAACGATCCGCCGGTGCAGGACCCTGCCGAATCCCGGCGCACTCGACGCGAAGATGTTCGGCGGCCGGGCGATGACCTACTACGGCCGATGGACCTACAAGTTCGAGATTGCCGCGTCGAAGGGCGCGGCGGGCGTGCTGCTCGTGCACGAAGCCGAGCCGGCTGGCTATCCGTTCAGCGTCGTGCAGGCCAGGGTGCTCGAGCAGTTCGACCTGGTGACGCCCGACAAGAACATGACGCGCGCCGCCATCGAAGGGTGGATCACCGTCGACAAGGCACGCGACCTCGTGCGGCTCGGCGGGCAGGACTTCGACACGCTCAAGTCGCAGGCCTCGACGCGCGAGTTCCAGCCGGTGTCGCTCGGTGTCACGGCGTCGATGACCATCACGAACACGCTGCGCACCATCGACTCGAAGAATGTGGTGGCCAGGCTCGACGGCCGCGATCCGACGCTGAAGGGCGAGTACGTCATCTACACCGCGCACTGGGATCACCTGGGCGTGGGCGCAGCCGTCGACGGCGACACCATCTACAACGGTGCCAAGGACAACGCCGTCGGGCGTCGCCGGCATCCTCGACATCGCCCGCGCGTTCACCAGGCTACCGGCGCCGCCGAAACGCTCGATCGTCTTCCTGGCGGTGACGGCCGAGGAGCAGGGGCTGCTCGGCTCGGCGTACTACACGGTCGCGCCGATCTATCCGCTGGCCCGCACGGTGGCCAACATCAACATCGACGGGCTCAACGTGGCCGGCCGCACGCGCGACCTCACGCTGGTGGGCTACGGCGCGTCCGAGCTCGACGACTACGCCCGCGACGCCGCTGGCGAACAGGGGCGTATCGTCCGGCCGGACCCCGAGCCGGAGCAGGGCTTCTACTACCGCTCGGATCACTTCAACTTCGCCAAGCAGGGGGTGCCGGCGCTTCGACCCCGACGAGGGGTTCGAGTATCATCGGCAAGCCCAGGGAGTTCGGCGAGCGGGTGCGACGCGCGTGGAACGAGCGCGACTACCACCAGCCAAGCGACGTCGTCCGCCCGGACTGGGACCTCACCGGCGCGCGCGAGGACCTGAAGGTCTACTTCGCGGTCGGCTTACCGCGTGGCTGAAGCGGACACCATGCCCGAGTGGAAGCCGGGCAGCGAGTTCAAAGCAAAGCGCGAGACGATGCTGAAGGAACGGAAATAACCAGCGGTCAGCGATCGATCGCGGCTACCTGTCTCGAGCGGAACACGTACAGGAGCCACCCGCCGTAGTACGCGATCGTCGCCGCAACGTACAGCGGGGTGTCGCCGGGCACCCGATTGCTCGGGAAGTACGGCGTCAGGTAGACGAACACGTGGACGGCGCCGGACAGGCCGAGCGCCACCTTTGCCAGTGCTGGTCCCGACGGCCGTCGATCGACCAGGGCGCGGCCGGCGGCGAAGCACAACGCCGCCGCGACTGTTCGCGCGAGCAGCACAAGGACGACCGGCATGCCGCGCACGCTCACGGCGTTCCAGGCACCGGCAGCCACTATCGCAAACGCGATCGGCTCCAACCACATGAGCAGTCCGCTCAGCACGCGCAGCCAGCCCGATGCAGTAGTGACGTCGCGGCTGTGGAGTGGGCCCGTCATGCGTCCTTGGATGTCCGGTGCCCCCATACGCCAGGCTGTGTCCGGTCTGTTAGCATGCCATGCTTGCGCGTCTACCTGGTTCATCACGGCGAGGCCGTCGGCCCCGACGTCGACCTTCGACGTCCGCTGTCAGAGGATGGCCGTCTGACCTCGGAGCGTACGGCTGCGGCAGCCGCCTCTCGCGGCGTGAAGCCCGCCGTGGTCTGGCACAGCGGGAAGTTGCGCGCGAAGCAGACAGCCGAGATCTACTGGCGCTCCTGTAACGCCCTCGCCGACTTCGCGGCGTCGCGCGACCTGCAACCAGACGATCGACCCATGTTCATGCGCGACCGACTGCGCCACCAGCCTCGCGACATCCTGTTGGCCGGACACTTTCCGCATCTGCCGCGGCTGTTGGCGCTGCTCACGGGTGATGCTGGCAGCGCGCCCGCCGCGTTTCCCCTGCATGGAATCGTGGCACTGTATACCGGCGACGACGGCGAGACGTGGACGGAAGAATGGCGCATGGATGCGCTGACGGAGTGAAAACGATGCCGAACACCACTGTGAGCCGAGCGGTGTCTCTCGCCATTGCGGCATCTGCGCTGCTCGGAACGTTGGCGCACGGGCAGGGCGGAAGCGGGCAGCAGGACACGCCCTATGTGGCGACCCGGTTGATCTGGCACTGGCGCGGCATCATGAACACCGTGCTGGAGGATTCGCGCGCCTACGCACCGGAGGGGGTCATCGACGTCATGGAAGTGTTCGTGTCGCCTGGTGCGGTGCGTGCGGTACAGGACAAGCTGAACGAGGCCGACTTGAAGAAGGCCGACGCAGTCGTCGAGCGGTTTGCCTTTGCGGTGGTGGCCAACGCCACGCGGAGGGACGATGGGAGTCGCATCGTGAACGAGCAGGCGGTGCAGGCCGCCGAAAGGGCGACCTGTCCCGTCTACCCGTTCTGCGACTGATCGCTACCGGATCACGATGCCGACGGAGGCTCGCCAGAAGTCGAAGCCTCCGAGGTCGAAGTCCACGTCATCGAAGCTGCTGTCGTCGTTGTCGAGCGTGCGGAAATAGCGCACGTCGCCGCGCAGCCCCACGTGGTCGTTGAAGAACCCCATAGCTCCCGCGCCGAGATTGAAGCCGAGGTCCTTCTTGTCGTAGTCATCGATACCGGCGACGCCAGAGCCAATGACAGTCTGGATCATGCCAAGGCCACCGGTCACGTACGGTTTGATACCGGCGCCAGACGTGCCACCGATCGGCACGCCGATGATCAGGTTCGCCATCAGGTCGAGCACGTGGTTGTCCACCGACTCGCCGAACACATCAGGCGCCCAGCCGAAGTCGACTTCAGCGCCGATGATACCCGCTCCCATCCATCCGGCATTCACGCCATAGACCGGCTTCTTCTCGAGCTGGTCATTGCCGAACATCACGCCGGCGAACGGGCTGATGTAGCCCTCTGCTCGCGCCTGAGAGGGTGCCCAGAGCATTGCCACGACACCCGCTGCTACAAGAGCCTTCATCGCACCTCGCATGTTGAATCCACTCCTTTGTGCACCGACCTGACGGTGCGTTGAGAGTGGTATTGCAAGCGGGATGCCCCATGCGGGCCGCGCCGCTGGATGAGGCTGAGGATGGAAGGGGTGGATGCACAACTGCTCAGTGCGTGCTGAGCAATTGTCGATTCGAGCCGGTGCGTATCAGCGGTCGACAGTGAGGGTAATGGGCGAGAGGATGCGCGCCGTGATTTGCTGGCCCGACTCGAACACGGCTTCGCTGCGTTCCCCGGCCATCACCACCGCGCTCCCGCCCGCTGCGCCCGTGGTGGCGCCGATCGCCGCGCCCTTGCCGCCGCCGAGGATCGCGCCGAGGATGGCACCGGCTACGGCGCCGCCGCCGATCTTCTTCGCGCTGTTGTCGCCAGGCGTTTCACCGAGACGATAGATCGTTTCGGTTGTAATTGGCACTCGCGTGCCGTCGCCCAGCGAGAGGGTATGGAAGCGGATGCCGATTCGCGCCCGGTCGCGCATCCTGCCGCCGCGCTCGACAAGGATCACCGAACCGAGCACGCGACTGCCGGCAGGGATCGCCACGCGTCCATCGGCGCGCACGTCGCGCACGACGCGCGCCTCGATGCGGTCTTCGACCCGCGCCCGCTCACTGGTCAGCGTCGTCTCGGTCTGCAGACCGATTACCGAGTCGGCCGCGACGGTAAGCTCCTCGACCGTCGGTGGGGGTTCGACCTCGCGCATCGGTTCCAGCGGCCGCTCGTCCACACGAGCCAGCGCGGGCGGTTCGACGACGACAGGGCTCGGTGCTGGTGCGGCGGCGGTGCGTTCGCTGGCGGGCGCGGCAGGTTCGACGCGGGCCCTTGTGGCCGGCGTCGCCGAATTCGCAGGACGTGCTGCCCGGCGCGGCGCCTGAGTTGGGCGTGCAGCTGGCGGGGGTTGCGTGACAACGGCAGGCGGGGCCGGCGCGGGCGACGTCAACTCGCTGTTCACAATCGGTGCAGCCTGTGGCACAGCCTGGGTGGCTGTGGGAGCGTCGGCGGCTGTGGGAGCCTCGGCGGCGACCGCCGCAGGAATCGCGCGCTCGGTCACGTTGTGTCGTGTCGCCAGATAGCTGCCGCCGGCAGCGGCGGTCACGCAGGCGAGGCCGAGGGCGGCAACGGCGAGTCGATTCGAAAACATGGAGCGTGTCTCCTTAGCCGAACGGGCTCTCGCAAGGCGCATGCCCGGATCCGGCCAGGCCCGGGTCCGCTAACTTGTTGTAGGCACGCAGCTTATCAGAACGGTTCGGCTGGAGAGCTGTCACCTGTAACGGACCGTGTCACCCGATGAAGGCAGAAGGGTGAAGGAAGCGGAGGCCCCGCGAGCGCGACTCGCAGGACCTCGACACGTACATCAGTACCGGTAGTGATCCGGCTTGTACGGGCCGTCACCGGCACGCCGATGTACGCGCCTGCTCCGGCGATCAGCTTCGTCAGCTTCACGCCGAGCTTGTCGAGGTGCAGCCGCGCCACCTTCTCGTCGAGGTGCTTCGGCAGCGTGTAGACCTTCTTCTCGGGTTCTGCGCGTTGCTGTGCAGCTCGAGCTGCGCCATCACCTGGTTGGTGAACGACGCCGACATCACGAAGCTCGGGTGACCCGTCGCGCAGCCGAGGTTCAGCAGGCGGCCCTCGGCGAGGATCATGCACCGAGTGGCCGTCGGGGAACACGAACTCGTCGTACTGCGGCTTGATGTTGATGCGCGTCGATGCCCTTCTTCTTCAGGCCGGCCATGTCGATCTCGTTGTCGAAGTGGCCGATGTTGCCGACGATCGCCTTGTCCTTCATCTGCGCCATGTGCTCGACGGTGATGATGTTCTTGTTGCCCGTCGCCGTGATGAAGATGTCGGCCGTGGCGACGACGTCGTCGAGCGTCGTGACCTGGTAGCCTTCCATCGCCGCCTGCAGCGCGCAGATCGGGTCGATCTCGGTGATGATGACGCGCGCGCCCTGGCCGCGCAGCGCCTGCGCGCAGCCCTTGCCCACGTCGCCGTAGCCGAAGACCACCGCGACCTTGCCGGCGAGCATCACGTCGCGTCGCGCGGAGGATGCCGTCGGTGAGCGAGTGACGGCAGCCGTACAGGTTGTCGAACTTCGACTTCGTGACCGAGTCGTTGACGTTGATCGCCGGGAAGAGCAGCGTGCCGGCCGTTCATCATCTCGTACAGGCGATGCACGCCCGTCGTCGTCTCTTCGGACACGCCGCGGATGTCCGGCGCGCACCTTCGTCCAGCGGCCCGGGTTCTTCTGCCGCTCGGCGCGCAGCAGGTCGAGGATGACGCCCCACTCCTCCGGCTCGTCCGTCGCGTCGTCGAACGCCGGGACCACGCCGGCCTTCTCGTACTCGGCGCCCTTGTGCACGAGCAGCGTCGCGTCGCCGCCGTCATCGAGGATGCAGGTTCGGGCCGGTGCCGTCGGGCCACATCAGCGCCTGCTCCGTGCACCACCAGTACTCCTCGAGCGTCTCGCCCTTCCACGCGAACACCGGCGATGCCCTTCGGGTTCGTCCACCGTGCCGCTCCGGCCCGACGGCGACCGCCGCCGCCGCGTGATCCTGCGTCGAGAAGATGTTGCACGACACCCAGCGCACGTCGGCGCCGAGGTCGACGAGCGTCTCGATGAGCACGGCGGTCTGCATCGTCATGTGCAGCGAGCCCATGATCTTCGCGCCCGCGAGCGGCTGCTTGCCCTTGTACTCGGCGCGCAGCGCCATGAGGCCCGGCATCTCCTGCTCGGCGAGGCGGATTTCCTTGCGGCCCCACTCGGCGAGCGAGAGGTCGCGCACCTTGAACGGCTCGCGGCCGGCGGCTTTCGCCGCGGCGAAAGGATGAAGCGTTTCAACGACAGTGGCCATCGCGGTCTCCTTGGAATTGCAGATTGCAGATGTCAGATTGCAGATTTCAGTTGTCGATTGGGCTGGTGTCTTCCGGCCGGTCGCGACGAACAGCGCCGGGCCTTTCACTTTCGGGTCGGTGGGCAGCGGCACGATGCGCGTTTGCTCAAACCCCGCGTCGTCCAGCATGCGGCCGGTCTGGTCCTCGCCGAATCCCAGCCAGACATGTCCCATCTGATGCCGGTAGCTCTCGCGGTCGTGCGGCAGCATGTCGACGATGATGAGACGTCCTCCCGGCCTCAATGCGCGCGCGACGTCGCCGAGGGCCCGCGCCGGTTCCGGCACGTGATGCAGCACCAGCATCACCGTTGCGGCATCGAGCCGGCCATCGTCGATGGGCAGCGCCTCGAGCTCGCCGCGGCGCACGTCCACGTTGCGGTGGGCGTGCAGCCGTTTGCGGGCCGCCTGCAGCATCGCCGCGGAACTGTCGACGGCAATCACCTGCGCCACGAACGGCGCCAGCGCCTCGCTCACCTGCCCGGTGCCGCACCCGAGATCGCCGACCACCGCCTCCGGCGGAACGAATCCAGCCATGCGCTGCGAGATGGAACCGATCGCCGAACATCTCCTCGCGCACGCGGTCCCACTGACCGGCCGACGATGAGAAGAACTCGACCGACTTCGACCGCCGGGCCGTCATCGCACTCTGAAGGCGACGCTGATCCTGCAGCGCCGCGGCGGACTGTCCGACCTGCTCGCGCACCAGCGACCAGAGGCGGCGCGTCGATCCGCCGAGGTGCTCGCGGGCCATCGCGTAGACGTTGCTGGTGCCCTCGGCGCGCGACCGCACCCATCCCGCGTCGGCCAGCGCCTTCAGGTGGCGGCTCACCGTCGACTGCGGCAGCTGCACAACCGTACACAGCTCGGATACCGTCAGCTCGTGTCGATCGAGCAGGAGCAGCAGGCGGCTGCGGGTGGTGTCGGCGAGCGAGGCGAGTTGGTCGTGGATTACCGGCACGCGAACATTCATCCGTATAGCCGGATGAAAGGATAGCACGACAGCCGCCGGGTGCGGCCCAGAGTTCGGGCGACCGCTAGAACCCCGGTGCCAGCGAGAACTGGAACATCCACCCCTGTTGCGGCCGGTCGAACGGCTTCACGAAGGCGAACTGTCCGGTGGCGAAGCCGAGCAGGTTCGCCCGGAGCGCCACGCCGGCGCTCGTGACGCCGTCCCGGCTGCCGCCGAAGATTGCCGGGCGGTCGCCTCTGCTCCACGCGACGCCGCCGTCCGCAAACAGCGCGACTTCCACTGGCACCGGGCCATACATCCGGCTCGATGCCCCGGTGAAGGGGCGGAGGAGGGGAAAGCGGAACTCGACGTTGGCCACAAGCATGCGGCTACCCATCAGCTGATCGACCGCCTCGCACGTCGCCCCGAGGCCGCACTCGTCTGGCGTGACGCTGTACACGTCGTACCCGCGCACGAGGCTCGGGTAGCCGATGTAGAGCGGGAAGAATCGGGGGTCCTCCGATGCGCCGCCGTAGCGGCCGTAGTGCATCACTCGCGTCGCCAGCGTATAGAACGGCGCGGGCATGAGGTAGCGCCGGTAATCGACCAGGAGACTGGTGTAATTGACCGCCCCGAAGGTCGGCGCCGCTTCGAGGCGGTAGCGTGAGCCCGACACCGGGCTCGTCGCCCCGAATATCGAGGTGTCGTACACCAGTGCCGCAGACGCGGTACCCATCGTCAGCGACTCGGCTACTGAGCGCTCGTCGGTCTCGTCGAAGAACAGCTCGCCTGTGTCAAGGGAGTACGCCTGCGTTTGCACGACCTGGTCGAACGAGAGCTGACTGACGCCGGCCTGGAACTCGATGCGGCGTGACCGGCTGAACGGGTACTGGGTGAGCCCTGCAAGGCTTCGTTCCGTCTGCCGGTCGATGATCGTCTGATCGATGATGGCCGGCTCGCCATCGACAGTGCCGAGGAACTCCTGGATGCCGCCGCTCAGATAGGGGACCTGGCCACCGACGATGCCCCAGTTCCAGCGGGACTCCTTATCGAGATAGGCCGCCTGCGCCGCGGTGTTCTTGAAGCTGAAGTTGCTGCTCAACCCGGAGTTCAGCTCCACGGCTGCGTTCAGCGTGCGGTCGCCGAGCAGGTCGCTGAAATAGCCGGAGATGCCGCCGCCCAGCGCGGCACCGTAACGGCTGGCGCCAAGTGCGATAGTGGGTTGGCCCAGCGCTTCGAGGCGCAGGCGGCTCCGGTACGGCTCGGTCTCGAACGGCTGCGCGTCAGGCAGACCGAAATCTGGATCGCTCAACACCTGGTCGACCCGGCTGCGCCGGCCGGTCGTTGGCGGGAGCGCGCCAGCCGCGCGCCCCTCCCACCTCGTCGGCACGACAGCAGCCTCGCCCGTCACAGCGTAGATGTCGTGCCGCCCATCGTCATACACGCTGAAGGCTACGGATCCGGTTCGGGTAGCCACCGACATCGCCGGGCTGCTGTTGGTGATGCCGCTCACCCCCGTGCCGACGTCTGTCACCTGAGTGATGTCGCCACCGGGGATGGTCATGCGGTAGACGTTCGAAATGCCGTCGCGGTCGGAGATGAAGAACAGCCGGCCGTCCGGGCCCCACTGCGGGTTGATGTGCTTGCCGGCCATGAATGCCGGGGCCTGCCTGACGGCGCCACTGGCGGGATCGATGAAGCCGATGCGGTAGTCGCCGAGTGCGAGCGTTCCCAGTTGCGACGAGAACCGGTCCGTCGCGAACGCGATGCTTTGCCCGTCCGGTGACCAGGCCGGCTGCAAATCCGTGTAGGGGTCGTGCGTCAGCTGCTTCACGGCGCCGGACGCGACGTCCACAACGTACAGGTCGGTGAGGCCCTGTTGCATGCCGGTGATGCAGATGGCGCGTCCGTCCGGCGACCAGGTCGGGTTGAAAATCTCGTCGAGGCCGGCCATCTCGAGCTCGCGTACCCGATCACCGCTCTCGGCGTCGAAGATGGCGAGTGCAGGCCGTCCGGACGTGACCGTGGCAATCGCCAGCCGACGGCTTTCGGCATCCCAGGCGCCCGAGGACGCGATGAACTGGATGCTCGAGTAGTGCGGGTCCGTGGCGGTACTCGTCAACCGGTGCAGTTCCTCGCCCGTCCGTACGTCCGCGATGTAGAGATCGATCGAGACGAGCGAGCGTTCGGAGAGGAATGCGAGATAGCGCCCATCAGGGCTGAGTGCTGGCGCTACGTTGAGGCCACCCGCCGTCTTCGAGCCGGTAACCAGCGGCGCGCCGACGTCGGACGGAGGCGTGGAGTTGGAGAGCACCGGCTCGTACGCCGCGCGGATCGCGGCATGCCAGTCGCTCGACAGCGTCTTCTCGTCAATCCCGAGAACCTCCTGGAAGGCGAACAGCGGGTCGCCGGCCTTCGCGCCGAGATCGAGCAGTAGGCGCAGCCGGTCATCTCCCCACCGTCCGCCGATGTAGGCCCAGAGCGCCTGACCCCACCGGTACGGGAAGTATTCCGGGCTATCGAGGTCCTTCACGTCCGGCAGGCGTTCCTTCCGCGCTGCGTCGCGGAGCCACATGGCTGTGTTGGGGTCGAATGAGCCAATGGACAGGTACTCGGCCATCCCTTCGATGAACCAGAGCGGCAGACGATGGGCGCCCGTCTGCCCCGGCTGCATCTGGTCCGTGGTGGTGATGTCGAACTGGAAGGCATGAACCAGCTCGTGGCCGATCACGTGATCTGTGCCGCTCAGCGGTCCCGCAAGCGGCAGGATGATGCGCCGGCGCAGCGGTTCGGTGACGCCGCCTGTGCCTTCGCCGAGTTCGCCCTGGATGGCATTCGTCTGCTCGAAGTCGACATGCGATGCGTACAGCAGAAGCGGCTGTCGTCCGCGCAGTTGATGGTCCAGCAGGCGCTCGAGCCGGGCGAGCCATCGCTCGGCCATTCGCGCCGCGATTTCCACTCCCTGCCGCTCCTCGGGATAGTAGTAGATGTCGAAGTGCTCGGTCTTGAGGACCCTGAAGTCGAACTGCTTGTATTGAACCTTGTTGCGACCGAAGTATTGCGCGCGTGCTGACGGCGGCGCGGCGAGGGACGCGACACTGAGGATCGCAAGGATGCAGATGACTGGAGTCCGGTGTGGCATGGCACGGACTTCATGCAAATCCGTGGACGTCAGCGTTCGGGGGACGTGGTGCAGAGCTGGATGTCGTGTCGGTCGGGGCGCCCCGCGCAGTAGTCGGCGATCGCCCGATCGACCTCTTCGCGCGCCTCGGCCTCGTCGCGCGAGCGGGCTCGGGTCGCAAGCCCGTCTTTCAGCTTGTTGCCCAGGTATACCCGCAGCAGGTTTTCGATAGCGATCGTGAAGAACTCGCCGCCGCTGTAGGCAGCGTATGGCTGCTGCAGCGGCCGGCTCGAGGGCTTGAAGAGCATTCGCTGCTGCTCGTAGGCGTAGAGCCCGCCAGCTGGGACGGGGGCAGACCTGAAGTCGAGCTTCGACATGAGCTCGCCGAGATGCCGCTGTTCTTCTACCCGGATCGCGAAGTCCGCCTGCACGTCGAGGTTCTTCAGGCCAGCGTCGGGCGGCTTGCTCAGGCCTTCGCGAATGCGATCGAGCGACACCGGCAGCGACTCGTGTCCCCGGCCGCCGGCGTGTCGGCGCCTGAGGCCGGAACGCGCTCCTGAGCCCGCGCGGGACCCGCGAGCGCAACCGCCACAACCGCCAGCAGGGCAAGCCGCATATCCGTTTAGACGGGCGAAGCGGCCCTTAGGCCTCACCGGGGTGCGACCTCGGCGTTTGATGCATTCAATCAACTAATGTAGATTTGTAGATGTGAAACAGGCGTCAGCCCTGTACAGGCTGCTCGGAGACGAGGCTCGGCTGCGCCTCCTGCGGGTGCTCCGGAAGGAACGCCTCAACGTCACCGAGCTCACGGGCATCCTCGGGCTGGCGCAGTCGGGCGTGTCGCGGCACCTGGGACTGCTGAAGGACGCCGGGCTGGTTGTGGAGGAGCGCGATGCCGGCTACACCTTCTACCGTGGACCCTCGTCGCTCGCAGACGCGCCGAACGCCAGCGTGTGGGCGGCACTGGAGGAGCAGTTCGACGCGTCCGGCAACGACGCGTCGGTGCGCGCCGACGATGCCCGGCTCCAGGAAGTGCTTCGGCTCCGCAAGGAGAACTTCGACAGCCATGACGGCGCCGACACGCGCGACGCCAGGCAGCTGGTGCCCGGCCGCAGCTGGGCGGCATGGTCGCGCGCGCTCGGGATGCTGCTGCCGCCCCTCCGCGTCGCCGACCTTGGCTGCGGCGAAGGCTACCTCACGATCGAGGCGTCCCGCTGGGCCGCGCAGGTCATCGCGGTGGACCGCTCCGACACCGTGCTCGACCGCGCCAAGGCGCTGGCCGTCCGCCGCCGCGTCACCAACGTCGTCTGGAAGCGAGGCGAGCTCGAGAAGCTGCCGATCAAAGATGACAGCGTCGACGTCGTGCTCCTGTCGCAGGCGCTGCACCATGCGGTGAATCCGGCCCGGGCGGTTGCCGAGGCCTCGCGCATCACGGTGGCCGGCGGTCGCGTGCTCATTCTCGACCTCCGCGAACATCGCGAAGAGTGGGTGCGCGCCAAGCTGGGCGATCGCACCCTCGGATTCAACGACGGCGAGCTGAAGCACATGCTCGCTGAGGCGGGCCTCATCGACGTCCGGGTTGGTGTCGGTGCGCGCAAGTCCGGCGACCCGTTCACCGTCCTGATCGCGTCCGCCTCGAAGCCAGCCGTCGTCGCGTTGCCGACGGCCGCCGCGAATGCGGCGTTCCGCGCCGTGCGCGCCCATAAGGAATGACCATGACCGATTGCACCCGAGTTCTCCAGGACCTGCTCGCCCGCCGCATTCTTGTGCTGGACGGTGCGATGGGCACCATGATCCAGCGCCACAAGCTCTCGGAGCAGGACTTCCGGGGTGCGCGCTTCGCCGCCCACAGCCACGATCTCACGGGCGACAACGATGTCCTCGTCCTGACACGCCCCGATGTCATCGGCAGCATTCACCGCGAATACCTCGCGGCCGGCTGCGACATCATCGAGACCTGCACATTCAACAGCAACGCCATTTCGCAGGCCGACTACGGACTCGAGCGATCCTGCTATGAGCTGAACCTCGAGGGCGCGAAGGTGGCACGTGCCGCTGCCGACGAGTACACCGGGAAGACGCCAGAGCAGCCCCGCTTCGTGGCCGGCTCGATCGGGCCGACCAACCGGATCCTGTCCATCTCGCCCGATGTGAACAATCCGGCGTTCCGCAACATGACGTTCGACGAGCTGCGCGAGGCGTTCAAGGAACAGATTCGCGGCCTCATCGACGGCGGCTGCGACCTGCTGCTGTTCGAGACGATCGTCGACACGCTCAACATGAAGGCCGGCATCGTCGCGACCGAGGAGGTCTTCGACGAGAAGGGTATCCGGCTGCCGCTGATGATCTCGGTGACCGTCACCGACCGCAGCGGCCGCACCCTGTCGGGCCAGACGATCGACGCGTTCTGGGTGTCGATTGCACACGCGCGGCCGTTCAGTGTCGGCGTGAACTGCGCGCTGGGTGCACGGGACATGCGCCCGTACGTGGAGGACCTGGCGCGCAGCGCCGGCTGCTACGTCAGCTGCTACCCGAATGCCGGCCTGCCGAACGCCTTCGGCGAGTATGACGAGTTGCCGGACGACACGGCCAGCGCGCTGCGCGAGTTCGCCGACAGCAATCTCGTCAACATCGTCGGCGGCTGCTGCGGCACCACGCCCGATCACATCCGCGCGATTGCCGGCGCCGTGCAGGGGCTGCCGCCGCGCGTGCCGCCGGTCGCCTCACCGAACAGCAGCTTCACGCAACTGGCCGGACTCGAGACCCTCACTATCCGTCCCGAAAGTAACTTCCAGATGATCGGTGAGCGGACGAACGTGACCGGCTCGGCGAAGTTCGCGCGCCTGATCAAGGCCGCCGACTACGCCGAGGCCGCCAACGTGGCGCTCGAGCAGGTGCGCGGCGGCGCGAACATTGTCGACGTCAACATGGACGAGGGCATGCTCGACTCCGAGCAGGCGATGACCCACTTCCTCAACTACATCGCCACCGAGCCGGACATTGCGCGCGTGCCGGTGATGGTCGATAGCTCGAAGTGGTCGGTGCTGCTGGCCGGCCTCAAGTGCGTGCAGGGCAAGCCGGTCGTCAACTCGATCAGCCTGAAGGAGGGTGAAGCCGACTTCCTCGCCAAGGCCGCCACGGTTCGCCGCTACGGTGCCGGCGTCGTCGTCATGGCCTTCGACGAGCAGGGGCAGGCGGACACGATCGAGCGCAAGGTCGCGATCTGTCAGCGCGCCTATGCGCTGCTGACCGGGCAGGCCGGCTTCGCGCCGACCGACATCATCTTCGACCCGAACGTGCTGGCCATCGCCACCGGTCTCGAGGAGCACAACGACTACGCGATCAACTTCATCGAGGCCACCCGCATCATCAAGGCGACGTGCCCCGGCGTGAAGATCAGCGGAGGCATCAGCAACCTGTCGTTCTCGTTTCGCGGCAACGACGTCGTGCGCGAGGCGATCCACTCGGCGTTCCTCTACCACGCCATCCAGGCCGGCCTCGACATGGGCATCGTGAATGCGGGCCAGCTCGCCGTTTATCAGGACATCCCGAAGGAGCTCCTGGAGCGGGTTGAGGACATCCTGTTCAACCGGCGTCCCGACGCCACCGAGCGACTGGTCGACTTTGCAGCCACGGTGAAGGGCGCCGGCAAGCGGCAGGGGCTCGACCTGGCGTGGCGCGAGTCGCCCGTCGAGGCGCGGCTGTCGCACGCGCTCGTGCACGGCGTGGTCGACTTCATCGATCAGGACGTGGAGGAGGCGCGCCTGAAGTACGCCCGGCCGCTCGACATCATCGAAGGTCCGCTGATGGACGGCATGAAGGTCGTCGGTGATCTCTTCGGCGCCGGCAAGATGTTCCTGCCGCAGGTGGTCAAGAGCGCCCGCGCGATGAAGAAGGCGGTGGCGTATCTCGAGCCATTCATGGAAGCCGAGAAGGCGCGGCTGCTCGAAGAGTCCGGCGGGTCCCCGGCCGACGCGGCGTCGGGCGGCACGACCATCGCTCAGGGCGGCAAGGGCAAGATCGTGCTCGCGACGGTCAAGGGCGACGTGCACGACATCGGCAAGAACATCGTTGGGGTGGTGCTCGGCTGTAATGGCTACGACGTCATCGATCTGGGCGTCATGGTGCCGGCCGACCGGATCCTGAAGGCGGTCGAAGACAGCGGCGCGGACGTCCTCGGCCTCAGCGGCCTGATCACGCCGTCGCTCGACGAGATGGTGCTCGTCGCCCGGGAGATGGAGCGCCGCGGCATGAAGGTCCCGCTGCTCATCGGCGGCGCCACAACCAGCCGGCAACACACCGCCGTGAAGGTCGCGCCGGAGTTCGGCGGGACGACCGTGCACGTGCTCGACGCGTCCCGCGTCGGCGACGTCATGTCGAGCCTGTTGAGCGATACGCAGCGTCCCCAGTTCGAGACCTACAACCGCGGGCTGCAGCAGCAGCTTCGGGAACAGCACAGCGCGCGGAAGGAGCGGCCGCTGTTGTCGTACGAGGCGGCGCTGAGGAACCGGTTGGCCATCGAGTGGGCGACGGAGTCGCTGCCGACACCATCGTTCACGGGCCGGCGTGTCATCGAGGTGCCGCTCGAGGACCTGCTGCCATTCATCGACTGGACCTTCTTCTTTGCAGCGTGGGAGTTGAAGGGCCGCTTCCCGGCCATCCTCGATCACCCGGAATACGGCACGGCGGCACGGGAGCTCTACGACAACGCCCTGACGCTGCTCGACCGGATCGTGCAGGAGAAGCTGCTGGTGGCACGCGGCGTCTACGGGTTCTGGCCAGCGGCCTCGGAGGGCGACGACATCGTCCTTTTCGCGGATGAGCATCGCTCCGGCGAATTGCTGCGCTTCCACATGCTGCGGCAGCAGGAACCCGTGGCCGACGCGAAACCGAACCTGTCGCTCGCCGACTTCGTGGCCGACAGGAACGCGCCGGTGCACGATTACATCGGTGCGTTCGCGGTCACAGGGGGCCTCGGCGCGGAGGAACTGTCGAAGAAGTTCGAAGCCGACGGCGACGACTACAATGCGATCCTGGTGAAGGCGCTGGCCGACCGCCTGGCCGAGGCATTTGCCACCTACCTGCACGCGCGATCGCGAGCCGATTGGGGCATCACGGAAGCGGTAACCACCGACGACATCCTCCACGAGAAGCATCGTGGTATCCGGCCTGGCTTCGGCTACCCGGCCTGCCCGGACCACAGCGAGAAGTTCAAGCTCTTCGAACTGCTGGCCGCCGGTGATGCCGGGATCGAGTTGACCGACCACGCCGCGATGATGCCGGCGGCGAGCGTCAGCGGACTCTACTTCGGCCACCCCCAGGCGCGCTACTTCACCGTTGGCCGGGTCGGCGAAGACCAGGTTGTGAGCTACGCCCGACGCAAAGGCAGCTCAATCCTCGACACGGAGCGCTGGCTCAACCCATCGCTCGGCTACGAATCGGCGCGCTGCTGACACGTGCGGGTAGGGCAGACTCTGCAAGGGTCCGCCCTGCCCGTGCTCTCGGCCGGCGCACCGAGGTTGGACCGTTCCCATCGTTTCAATTAGTGTTTCGTTTCGATCCACTCCTGCACGCCAGAGCGCCAATTTTGCACTTCCATTCGGAAGCTCATGGCTCTCACTGTGAAAATCGCTTGGTTTCTGACGATTCCGTGACGGAAAACGCGTCGTGGTGTTCTTAAACAGAACACTCGACGCCTTCGCAGCTCCTGTCGTGCCGAGAGTCGAACCGAGTAACTCCTTTTGAATCATACGGATATGGAATTTTAACTCATCTGGTGTGCCGCTTGCTCAAGAGGGCGGTGCCATGAACTCAACACCCATTTCCACGCTGGTGCAGCCGCAGTCGGTTGCGAGCTCACGTCGTCCGAAGTTTGTCCTGGGGCTGCGCCTCTGGACCGTCGCCCTGGCCCTCGTCGCGCTGGTGCTGCCATCTGGAGCATGGGCTGCGGAGCGGTTCAAGAAGCTCGATCCCGAGTTGAACCGGCGCGCCACGGTTGGCGCGTCGCGCAATTCGAAGGTCGTCATCAGGCTCGCGCCTGGCGTCACCCTGCCCGAGTCCCTCCGACGCTATGTTCGTGGCCCGAAGCTGAACCTGATCGACGGGTACGTCCTGGAGATTCCGGATAGCGCGCTTCCGCAGCTCGAATCGGTGTCGCAGGTCACGAGCGCGCACCAGGACCGTCCCGCCTGGGCGGCCGACTATCTGTCGACCCGCTCCACCGGTGCCGACGTCATCCAGCAATCGCTCGGTCTCACTGGCCGTGGCATCGGCGTCGCCGTGGTCGACTCCGGCATCACCGCGTGGCACGACGACCTCACCTCGAGCGACGCCGGCACTTATCCCTACGGCAATCAGCGCGTCTCGAAATTCGTCGACTTCGTCAACGGCCAGACGATGCCGTACGACGACCACGGGCACGGCTCGCATGTAGCCGGCATCCTGCTCGGCAACGGCTACGACTCGCACGGGCGTCAGTCGGGCATGGCACCGGATGCGTCGCTCGTCTCGCTGAAGGTGCTCGACGCTGACGGCAAGGGCACCATCAGCTCCATCATTGCGGCGCTCGACTGGGTTGCCGGCAACGCACGCACCCACAACATCCGCGTCGTCAACCTGTCTGTCGGCGCCGCCGTCACGCAGTCGTATTGGATCGATCCGCTGGCACTGGCGGCGCGCCGCCTCACCGAGCGCGGCATCCTCGTGGTGGCTGCGGCCGGCAACCTTGGCAAGAACGCTGACGGTGCGATGCAGTACGGCGGCATCCTCGCGCCCGGCAATGCGCCCTGGGTGCTCACCGTCGGCGCCTCCAGCTCGGAAGGCACGGCGCGCATCAAGGATGACGTCGTTGCCGACTTCAGCTCGGTCGGACCGACCCGGGGCGACTACCTCGCCAAGCCCGACCTCGTCGCGCCCGGGCGCGGCGTGCTCTCGCTGGCCGTTCCCGGCAGCACGCTTTACCAGGCCAACACCGGCTACCTCGTCTCGGGCAACCGCAAGACCGGATATCCCCCGTACCTCAGCCTCACCGGCACCAGCATGGCGGCGCCGCAGGTGGCTGGTGCCGCGGCGCTCATGCTGCAGGCCAACCCGAGCCTCACCCCGAACCTGGTGAAAGCGATCCTGCAGTACACCGGCTCGCGCCGACGACGGCTCCGGCGTGCTCCAGAAGGGCGCCGGCTTCCTCGATGTCCAGGCGGCAGTCAAACTCTCCGGCTTCTACGCGCGCAACCGCGTTGGCAGCCGCATGCCGGTCGAGCGTTCGTGGAGCCAGAAGATCATCTGGGGCAACCAGGAGATCACGGGTGGCTACATCAACCCGCTCGCCAATGCCTGGGCCACCAATATCGTGTGGGGCACCGCGCTGGCCAATGCCGACAACATCGTGTGGGGCACTGCGAGTCACGCGGAGAACATCGTCTGGGGCACGCTGTGCGGCAGTGAGAACTGCTCGAACATCGTCTGGGGCACCGCCGACTCCAACGGCGCCAACATCGTGTGGGGGACTGCGGACAACATTGTCTGGGGCACCACCACAGCGGACAACATCGTGTGGGGCACGGCCGGCCCCGAGAACATCGTCTGGGGCACCAGCGGTGTCAGCGACAACATCGTCTGGGGCACCGCATGCGGCGGCGACAACTGCGCCAATATCGTGTGGGGCACCCGCAACACCGCCGAGAACATCGTCTGGGGCACCGCCGACCACGAGAACATCGTGTGGGGCACTGCGGACAACATCGTGTGGGGCACCTTCGATGAGAGCCGCAACATCGTGTGGGGCACGGCCGGTGAAGCCGGGAACCCCGTCTGGGGCACCGCCGACAACGGCAACATCGTGTGGGGCACGGCTTACAACTCGAACATCGTCTGGGGCACGCTCGGTGTAAGCGACAACATCGTGTGGGGTACCGCCGACAACATCGTGTGGGGTACCGCCGACAATGACAACGTCATGTGGGGCACGAGCGCTGTTGGGTCGGAGGACGGGAGGTAACGACCATGGACAAACCTGCCATCCTCGTTGGTGCGGCCGAGTTCGCACCCGACCGGTCCGGATCGCGCCGCTCCGGAGATGACTGGCGCTTCTCGCTGCCCGTCCTCTCCGCCGGTGACGTGGTGTTGCGTGAGGTGCGGCCCGGCGACGCGCCGGCCCTCGTGTCGCTGCTGACCACGCCCGAGATCACCCGCTTCATCTCACCGCCTCCGCAGACGACGGACGGGTTCGAGCGCTTCATCGCCGCATCGCAGCGCCTGCGGTCGTCCGGCAAGGGTGCGTGCTTCGCCGTGACCTTGCGTGACTACGACACGGCCATCGGCATCTTCCAGGTGCGACAGATCTCGCCGTCCGAAGACGAAGCGCGTCAGATCGGCGGCGCCACGGACACGGCGGAATGGGGCTTTGCCCTCGGCCATCCCTTCTGGGGTACCGGGGTGTTCGAGCAGAGTGCCGCCCTCGTGATGGAGTTCGCCTTCGAGCGGGTGAGAGTGAATCGGCTCGAGGCCCGATGCGCAGTGAAGAACGCGCGGGGCAGCAGGGCGATGCTGAAAATGGGCGCGGTGCCCGAAGGCATCCTTCGCAAGGCCTTCATCGCACGGGGCGAGCAACTCGACCAGGTGCTCTACACCATCGTTGAACACGACTGGCGCAACTGCCGCGACCGGGCCCGCGCCGCGCACCTCACGCTGGTGCACTAGCACCCGGCTTCACGCTGACACGGGCGGACTTCGGTCCGCCCGTTCGTTTCACCCCTTCTCGACCGGCCGCGACGGGTCGGACACCCACTCACTCCACGAGCCCGGATAGAGCCGTGCGCCGTGCAGGCCGGCGTGCTCGAGTGCCAGCAGGTTGTGGCAGCCGGTCACGCCCGAGCCGCAGTAGCTCACAACCTGATCGGCCCCGACGCCTGAGACGAGCGTCTCGAACTCGGCACGGAGTGCCTCGGCTGAACGGAACCGGCCGCCCTCCAGATTCCTGACGAACCAGTAGTTCACTGCGCCGGGAATGTGCCCCGCCACCGGATCGAGCGGTTCGAGCTCGCCGCGGTAGCGCTCCGGCGCCCGCGCGTCGAGCACGCGCGCCGTGCTCGACCTGGCCATCGCGCCCACTGTGTCGGCATCCACCGTGAAGGCCGGATTCGGCGTGCCGCTGAAGGCGCGCGCGGCGTGCACGTCAACGCCGACGGCTACAGGGCGTCCTTCCGCCGCCCACGCGGTGAAGCCACCGTCGAGCACCGCCACAGCCTCGTGGCCCATCCAGCGGAGCAACCACCAGAGGCGGCTCGCATACATGCCGTTGTCCTCGTCGTAGACGACCACCTGCGTGGTGGCGTCGATGCCGAGGCGGCCGAGCGTGACGGCCAGGACCGCGGGCGCGGGCAGCGGGTGTCGGCCGTTGGTGCCACTCTTCGGACCCGACAGGTCACGGTCGAGATGCGCATAGGCGGCGCCCGGGATGTGTCCGGACGCGTAGGCGAGTTCGCCTGCCTCCGGCCTGGCCAGATCGAACCGGCAGTCGATGACGATGACGGCGGGATCGGGGAGCCGCGCTGCGAGCGTCCCGGTGTCGATGAGTGTGGTGTGGATGCTCACGCGCTCACCATACCACCGGCATCAGTCGAAGGTGATACGCGCTGGGGGCCACGGCTCCGGCTGGCCGAAGTGCGCCAGCAACGCCTCGTGGCGGTAGGTGAAAATCTTCCGCAGATCGCGCGTCACGAACGGGGCTACCAGGCTTCCGCCGAGCATGTCGAACTCGACGTGGTCGAGCAGCAGTGTGCCGCCGCGAACCGACCTGAATTGGTGGGTGTGGATCCAGGTGCGATATGGACCGCGCACTTGCTGGTCGACGAACATGCACGGCGGTTCGTAGGCCGCGATCTGGGTCAGCCACGACATCGGCAGCCCGTGCAGTCTGATCCGATATTGGATGCGTGCGCCGGCGCGCATCTCGATCGGCTGTGGCGTCAGGATCTGGAAGCGCAGCCACGGCGGCGTGAGCTGCTGCAGGTTTGCCGCGTCGGCGAAGAACGGGAAGACCGCTTCCCTAGGGAGCGCGACCCAGGTTTCAGCGCGAAGATGCATGGTCTATGAAGGAGAGACGCGCGGCGTGGCTCGCCCGGTTCGCCGGCGGAGTATCATCGGCCCGCCACGGCGCTTCGATCGCGTTGGTCAACCGGGAGGATGAAAATGAAAGCACGTCGTCTGGGTCTGTCATGCGCGGCCGCACTGGTGCTGCTTGGCGGTGTCGAGCTGGTGCGGGCGCAGGGCGGCGCCTCGCAGCAGGGAGTGACCTATCGCTCGCCGAGCGGCACCACCTTGCGGCTGATGTTGGATGACACGAATCTCGGCAGCGAGGTGTCCGTCGGCGAAATCATCTTCCCTCCCAACCAGGACTCCGGCGAGCACGCGCATGACGCGATCGAGATCTTCTACGTGGTGTCGGGAGAACTCGAGCATGTGGTGAACGGCAGGAGCCAGGTCCTGAAACCCGGGATGTCGGGGTTCGTGCGGCCGCCGGACAAGGTCCGTCACAAGACCGGACCCGCCGGGGCGAAGGCCGTGGTGGTGTGGGCGCCGGGCATCGAGGGGCGCCGGGTGGCATCGCGGTGGACCCGGGAGCCGTAGCGCCGCAGCCTGCAGTTTATTGGGGCGAGGGCGTTGTGGGGGCCTGGACGGGTGCCTGAGGGGCGCGGACTTCGGCCGTTCCCCTATAAAATGACCCGTAACCATGGCGTCATCAGAAGAAGGCCCGCCGACAGCCCCGACGGCGTCGGTCGATTTTATTCGCTCGATCATCGACGAGGACCTTGCGGCCGGAAAGAACCACGGCCGGCTGGTCACCCGTTTCCCGCCGGAGCCGAACGGGTACCTGCACATCGGGCACGCCAAGTCGATCTGCCTGAACTTCGGCGTCGCGGCGGAGCGCGGCGGCACGTGCCACCTGCGGTTCGACGACACGAATCCGGCGAAGGAAGACGTCGAGTACGTCGACTCGATCAAGGAAGACGTGGCGTGGCTCGGCTTCACGTGGGACGCGATGTTCTACGCGTCCGACTACTTCGAGACGCTCTATCAGTTCGCCGTCGAGCTGATCCGGCGCGACAAGGCGTACGTCGACGAGCTGACCGCCGACCAGATCCGCGAGTATCGCGGCACGCTGACCGAGCCGGGCCGGAACAGCCCGTATCGCGATCGGCCGATCGCCGAGAGCCTCGACCTGTTCGCGCGCATGCGGGCCGGCGAGTTCGAAGACGGCACGTACATCCTGCGCGCCAAGATCGACATGGCGTCGCCGAACTTCAACATGCGCGATCCGGCGCTGTACCGCATCCGGCGCGCCCATCACCATCGCACCGGCGACGCGTGGTGCATCTACCCGATGTACGACTACGCGCACCCGATCTCGGACGCGCTCGAACAGATCACCCACTCGCTCTGCACGCTGGAGTTCGAGGACCATCGTCCGCTTTACGACTGGTGCGTCGGCAACCTGTTCGAGGGTGACCGGCCGCAGCAGATCGAGTTCGCCCGCCTCAACCTGAACTACACGGTCATGAGCAAGCGCAAGCTGCTGCAGCTGGTGCAGCAGCGCCATGTCTCGGGCTGGGACGACCCGCGCATGCCGACGATCAGCGGCCTGCGCCGGCGCGGCTACACGCCCGAGTCGATCCGCGAACTTCTGCGCGCGCATCGGTGTGGCGAAGAAGGAGAACGTGATCGACGTCGCGCAGCTCGAGCACAGCATCCGCGAGGACCTGAACAAGCGGGCGCCGCGCGTCATGGCGGTGCTGAAGCCGCTCAAGGTGACGCTCACCAATTACCCTGAGGGGCAGGTCGAGGAGATCGACGTCATCAACAATCCGGAAGATGCCGTCGGCCGGCACGCGCAAGGTGCCGTTCTCGCGCGAGCTGTACATCGAACGTGACGACTTTCGCGAGGATCCGCCGAAGAAGTTCTTCCGACTGTCGCCGGGCCGCGAGGTGCGGCTGCGCTGCGCCTACTTCATCACCTGCACCGAGGTGGTGAAGGACGCGAACGGCGAGATTGTCGAACTCCGCTGTACCTACGACCCGGCGACGCGCGGTGGCGACGCTCCGGACGGCCGCAAGGTGAAGGCGACGATGCACTGGGTGTCCGCGCCGCACGCCCTCGACGTCGAGGTGCGCCTGTACGACCGGCTCTTCACGGTCGAGGATCCGGAGGACGTGCCCGAGGGTCGGACGTTCCTCGACGTGATGAACCCGGAGTCGCTCCAGGTCATCAGCACCGCCAAGGCCGAACCAAGTCTGGCCGGGTCGGAGCCACTCGCGACGTTCCAGTTCGAACGGTTGGGGTACTTCTGTGTAGATCCCGACACACAACCTGGCCGTCTCGTTTTCAATCGCACCGTGTCACTGCGCGACGCCTGGGCACGAATCGAGCAGCGTCAGTCCTAGCCAGAACGGGTACTGTTGTGTAGCTCTGCCCCTCTCCAAGGGCCGCCCGTCTTCGCCCTGCTGCCGGGAATCTGTCTTGCACCTCGTCAGGCCCGTGGAGCAGGCAGCTCGGCGGCAACAGCTTCGTGAGCAGCTCGGCCGTGCCCGTGAGGCACTCGATCGTGGCGCGCCAGGCGAGGCGCTCGCGGCAGTAGACGAGGCCCTGAAGATCGACCCTGACTACCTGGCCGCACAGGCGCTGAAGGAGCGCATCCTGCGGCAGCCAGTGGCCGCCAGGGCCGAATCACCCGTTCAGCCTGTGCCGGCGTTCGGCGAGGCAGCACAGTCTGCACCGATGCGGGGCGCCAGCACGCTCGGTGCGGGGTACTTCGCTTCGAAGGGCGCATCCGGGCACGCCGCATCGAGAAGCGCGCTACGGCGGCGCGGGCGGCGCTGGCCGACGGCAGGGTCGGTCAGGCCCGCGAAGCCATCGACGAGATTGCTGCCATCGATCCGCAGCATCCCGAGCACGGCCTGTTGCTGACCGAACTCGATGCCCACACGTCCCGCGCGCGTCGGCGCCCGCGGTTCAGACTTGCGGTTGCTGCGGTTGCATTATGTGGCGCCGCCCTCCTGACTGTGCGTTATGCAGACCGTTCACGCATCAGCCCGCCTGCGACGGTGCGGCAGGAGGCGCCACCGGTCGTCGATAGGGTTGTGCCGTCAGCCGTTGACATCCCGCCGGCTGTGGCCGAGACGACCGAGGCCACTGCCGGCGACATCTTGCCGCTGGCGCCCCCGGTCTCGTCTGTGCCGGCACCGGCACCCAGAGTGGACCCTGCGCGCCCGCTGACCGCATCCAGCAGTCCGTTGCCGTCGACAGGGTCCCTTTCGAGGCGGAGTCCGAGTCGGACCGACCTGTCACCGCCGCGTGCCGAGCCCGGCTCGACCGAGCGTCCCGGCTCGCGCGCCACAGATTGAGCCAATTGCGCCGACCGATCCCACGGAGCTGCCGGGCGCATTGGCTGCGCCCTCACTGGATACTCGCGCGCGCCCGATCGACCGCTCGACCGACGCGGTGTCGGCCTCGCGTACCGTCGTCACCGAGCCCATGGCACCCGTGGTCCGCGACGAGGATCTCGTCCTGCGCACGCTGCAGCAGTACCGTCTTGCGTACGACACGCTCGACGCTCGCGCCGCGCAGGCTGTGTGGCCGGGCGTCGACGGCGTGGCGCTGCAGCGGGCATTCGATGGCCTCGTGTCGCAGCGCCTGACGTTCCAGTCGTGTCAACTGCAGGTGAACGGTGCCAGCGCCACGGCTGCCTGTCTGGGCACCGCCCGCTACACGCCACGCGTCGGCAGCGGCGAAGCGCGTGATGAACCGCGCGACTGGCGGTTCACGCTGCGCAAGACCGCGACCGACGACTGGCAGATCGCCTCGGCGCGGGTCGCCCGCTGATCGGCTACCGCCCCACCACGTATTCCAGGCCGGCGAATGGCATCACCGGTGCTCGAAGACCGCCGCGCAGCAACGGTACGCCGACGGTGCCAATCAGCACCCATGTGCCTGTGAGATTCCAGCGAAGGCCAGGGGCGACGGTGAACGTGGTCAGTGCCCTGGTCCCTGGCAGCAAGCGCAAGGTTTCGACGCCAGGCAGCGTTGGATGCGGCTGGGCCATGGTCACGATGTCACCTGGAGTATCGACCCTCCGCCCGAACGCCTCGACGCCCACCGTAAAGGCTGGCGTGGCGGCCATAGACACTGCTCCGCCGTAGGTGAGCTCGTTGGCCAGCCCGCCTCGCACGACGCCGACGTTGGCGTGTGCCGCCGCGTTCGGTCCCTCGAGTGAACCGAGCGCGGCAATCTTCACGGCGGCCGAGCCGGCGCCAAGCAGGTCGGCAGACCGGCCAGTCGGCAGCCTGACATCGACGGCGGCCGCCAGGGTGCCGCCATCCTCTTCGAAGAGCGTGGCCTTGCCGCGCACCAGCATATCGGCCAGGCCGATTGCCCGCGCCTGCGCCGTGGCCTGCGTGAACTCGCGTCCGCGATAGGTGTTCACTCGGGAGCCGTTGATGCGCAACCAGACAACTGGAACGGCGGCGCCGATATCGAAGCGGTTTCCCAGGCCGACGTTGGCGTAAACCGTCGCGATGTCAGCGTCCATGTCCAGCGTGAGGCGGTCAACATCGAACGGCTCAGGCTCGTCCGCGAACTGGTTGGCTGTCGTCACGAGGGAGCCATTTCGCAGGCTGCGACCATCGAGCGCGGTGAAATGCAGTTGCTGGAACGTCACGCCGAAGCCTGCCGTGCCTGCGCCCGACGTCCCGGCGCGGTCGACGAAGGTCGGCGCGAACG
Organism: uncultured Acidobacteriota bacterium; assembly: GCA_963722395.1. GTDB lineage: Bacteria > Acidobacteriota > Vicinamibacteria > Vicinamibacterales > CAVVIG01 > CAVVIG01. Next base: position 1,275,735 of record CAVRLS010000005.1, read on the forward strand.
TCTGCGTTGAGCGCTCGACCGTGCCGAGCGCGGAGTTCAGGCGATAGGCAAATGCGCCAGAGGTCGAACTCACCGGAAGCGTGGCGAGGTTCACCAGCACCGCGCGCGATATCGTCCGGCTCGTCGCTTCAGCAGCCGCGCTGTCGCGCTCGACGCTGCCCGTGTCCACCGACTGGTTGGTCACCAGGAATGCCAGCGCGTCCTGGACCCGCTGCTGCGCCTGCGCCGTGCTGGCGATGGTGAGCAGGGCGATGACGAACAGCGGGAGGCGGCTAATCGTCATCGTCATCGCCGCGCGTGATCTCGAGGTCTGTGGCGAGCACCACTCCCGACGATTGGACGAGCCCCGACAGCGTCACCGTGTCGCCGTTCGACAGATTGCGGCACCTGCTCTTGCGCGCGAAATCGGTCGAATTATCAGTCGTGACGTCGCGACCATCGACACGGAACTGCACTGACGGACACGATCCGCTCAGGTTGGACACCGCCCCGGACAGGGTGATCGGACCCGGCGGCGGCGGGGGCGGAGGTTCGGGCGACGGCGGCGGTGGCGGAGGCGGTGGATCGGGCGTAGGTGTCGGCGTAGGCGTGGGGGTCGGCGTAGGTGTTGGCGTAGGTATCGGGGTTGGCGTCGGCGTCGGAACAGGTATCGGCGTCGGCGTCGGCGTGGGCGTAGGTGTCGGCGTGGTGGTCGGGGCGGCCGCCTGTGAAATCGTGTACGTCTGTCCGCCGATCCTGATGACGGCGGTGCGGGCGCCACCGGAATTATTGTCAACCCCAACCTGGACGCTGCTGCTGGATTGACCACTCGTTCGTGACAGGGTCAGCCATGAATCGGACGACGATGCCGTCCAGCTGCAGCCGGTCAATGTGATGATCTCCACCGACACCGTCCCGCCCGACGCGCCCACCGAGTCGCTCGATCGTTTCAGGCTGTAGTTGCAAGGGGCTGCGGCCTGCGTCACTCCCAGTCGCACTTCCTCCACGGCCAACTCGGCCAACCTGACCGCAGGAGCCGGGTTGCTGGTCACTGTGAACGGCACGGTCGCACTGCCGTTGCCGGCCCGCTCACCACCCAGAGCCAGCCACTCGGCTGGAGAGTTGATTGCCCATGTACAGTCGCGCGCGGCCGTGATGGTCAGTTGTCCTGAGCCTCCGCCGGCTGTGAACTGCAGCGGCTCAGCCGCCGCGCTCACCTGGCACTTGCTGGTCGAGGGTGCCGTTGACGAGGTTGTTGTTGACGTGCAGGCGGTGAGAAGAATGGTAGCGACCGCAGCTGCGAAGGCCGCGGCGGCCGGGAAGGAATGACGGTTCAGCTCCACAGTTCGCTCACGAATGCACACTGCTCGCCAGCATCGAAGGATGGGTTAGCGATGACTGATTAGGCCTGGAGCGTGAAGTACAATGTCGCGATTCCAGTGGAATACCTCATCACGCAATACGACCTCGAGCAGGGTGCGCTCGAGATTCAATACATCGAAGAATATTTCGGCGAGTTCCCTCGCAAGAAGGCGGCGAATGAGATCGTGAACCGCCTGAGGGATCGGGCCCACCTGATCCTGATTGCCTCCGGGCCTGCACCCGACGACCCCGGCATGATCGTGCCGGTGTCGTACAAGGTAGCGCACGAGATTCGGGTCGAGGAGATGGAGCCGAAGCTCATCGAGCTGGTGCATCGCCTGCAGGGGCATGTGCAGTTCGATGGCCGCCGTGTGCTCTACACCTGGATCGGCGGTACCCGTCGCGACTGGCGCGGCCAGGGGCATTTCCGCGCCCTCACTGAGCAGCAGGAGTTCTGGGCGATCGAGCACGGCTTCGACGAAGTGGTGGTGAAGACCAAGAACAAGTTCTACGAGATGCGCGGCACCCTCGATCACCTGCGGTTCGAGGTGGTGAAGTACGAGCGCGACCCGCTCGACAACGCCGAATCCAAAGTCTACCTGAGCAAGCGCCTGCACCCTGAACTGCTCGAGCGGCACCGCAGTTCGCGCACGGTCGTACAGGCCACTATCTGACGCATGGCTCCCCAGACGCCGTACAGCCCCCACCTCGATGGTCGCGATCCGCTGCTCGTGATACGGGAAACCATTCCGGCCATCTCGAACGCCGTGGCGGGCTGGACGGAGGAGCAGTTCGAACGGCCCGTGGCGCCGGGCAAATGGACGGCCCGCCAGGTGCTGATTCACCTGGCGCAGACCGAGCTCGCGCTTGGGACGCGCTCGCGCATGGCGCTGACGCGGCCGGGCTTCGTCGCCAGTTCGTTCGATCAGGACAAGTGGCTGGCGCGTGAACTCGGGATCAGCGGGCCTGACGCGGTGAACGTGTTCGTCGCGCTGGCGACGCTCAACCTGGCGCTCTACGCGTCACTCACACCGGCAGATCGCGAGATCCCGCTGACGCACGACGAGTACGGCCCCATGACCGTCGACTGGATCATCCATCAGGAAGCCGGGCATCAGGTGCACCACCTCGAGCAGTTGAGACTGCTCGGGAGGTAGGACATCAGAACTCAGCGCTGCCAGCGTCCCTGAAAACTCCCGCCGCCCGGTCTTTCGTCACCGTATCCCAGTTGAAACAGCGGCCGTTCATCGCCACGTAGACCCCCGCCGTCAGCGCCTGGACGAACGAGAGCGCGCTGCCCAGGTTGAACAATCCGTCAGAGCTCCCGAACGCGTAGGGGACCATGGCTCCGGTCAGGACGATCGTCTTGGCGGCGAGCGCACTATCCGCAGACATCGCCAGCGCGCGGGCCGTGTCCACCATCGTGTCGGTGCCGTGCGTCACCACGAGGCGTGTCTCGGCCGCAGTGCGGCAGGCTTCGACGATGCGCGAGCGATCGGCATCCTGCATGTCGAGGCTGTCCATCATCATCAGCGTTTCGACCTGCACCTCGACACGCGACCGCCCCAGCCGCAGCATCTCGGGCACGTGCGTGTCCTTGAAGAACAGCGTGCCGTTCAGCTCGTTGTACTCCTTGTCGAAGGTGCCGCCGGTGACGAGGACACGGATCATTGCTGCTGGTTCTCGGAGGCGATCGACGTGCCGTCGGCCGAGAGGTACAGCGCATTGAAGAGCATCGGGAAGGTGGCGTGGGTCTGCGCGCGGTGCTGCGGCCGCAGGCCGAACAGCACGATGCGGCCGGGCCGCAGATCCACTGCGACCACCGCCGCGCGCCCGGCCATGGCGTCTTCGCCGCGCAGCCAGCCCGACGCCACGATGCCTTCGTTCGGGTAGCGCGCGATGACCGAGGCGCGCGTCGCGTTGAAGCCGTCCACCAGCGTGAAGAACGGGCTGTTGTTGTAGAAGCCGTAGGTGTCCGACGCCATGCCGTAGCCGACCGGGTTCGACGTGTCGACCTGAATGCGCAGGATGGTGCCCGGCGCGAAGTGCTGGTCGCGGCGCAGCGCGCGCTTCTGGTTGCGAACCGGCACCGGAAACCGATCGATCACCAGGTCGGACGCGGCGCCGAGGGCGATGAGCGTGCCTCCGTCACTGACGAAGCGCTGCAGGCTGTCGACGCCGATGTCGCCGATGCCGCCGCGATACTCGGGGCGGATGGCGGCGCCGAGGTTGCCGTCCACGATCTCGCGAGGCGCCTGGTCGGCCAGGATGATCGCGTCGAACCGGCGGCGGAGTCCACCCGCCCGGATGTCGGCGTTATGCACCGTCGTGTAGGGGAACTCGTATTGCTCGAGCACCCAGCGCGTCCACCCCTCGTCGATGTTGCCGCTGGTCCAGGGCGCGTAGAGGGCGACGCGCGGCGTGCGCAGCGGCTGCTTGGGCTCGTCGGGCACGCCCGGCGGCGGTGCCTCCACCGTGGAGAACGACACGCCGAGGTCGCGCGCCAGTCCCTCGAGCTGCGAGCGGCTCGCCCCGTCGACCAGCGCGTGCGAGGAGGGCGTGAAGGCCACCTTCACGCCGTCGCGCAGCAGGCGGTTCACCACGACGGCGCTGTCGGCGCCGGTGTACTCGAACATAAAGCGCGGGCCGTTGCCGGCGACGCGGCCGGCGCTCTTCAATGGGGCGCTGACGCGCGTGAGCTTGACGCTGGGCAGCGCCTCGTTCGCGAAGTCGACTGTGACACCGAACTGCATGCCGAGCGACCACGCCGTCACGTCGTACGGTGCCTCGGGCGGCAGGTTCGGCGCACGCCGCACCTCGGGGTAGTTCTGCTTCTCGAGCAGGTCCACGGCGTAGCGCGCGAAGACCTGGGTCATCGGCACCACGAGTGTGCCTGCCGAGTACGGCGTGTCATCGACGTCGAACGCCGCCTCTGCCCGGTACACCTCGACTCCGGCCATCATCAGGCGCTCGGCCAGATGCATCGCCTCCCGCGCATCCTGCTGCAGGTCGAGCGGGATGAGGATCGCCTTCACCGCGCCGGTCCGCCCCTCCTCCACCGTCTGCCGGTTCACCTCGTAGATCTGGCGCAGGATTGTCTCGCGCCGGTCGGCAGCGGTTTCGAGCAGGGCGAGGGTCGAGATGAGCTGGTAGTCGACGATGTCGCGCAGCGTCCAGCGTCCGCCGAGCCACGGCCGCGGATACTCGGTTCGTGGTGTCGTGTCGGCCGGTGCGCCGAGCGTGCCCATGCCGGGCACGACGGCGTCCATCGCCGCCTCGCGAACGAAGTCGCCGGGGCCGCTGCTGCGCATCGCCGTCTTGATCTGGTCGGTTGGCGAGGCGATGCGAACGCTGGCGATCTCCGTCAGCAACCCGATCTGGTTGTGCCACCACCCGGCCCAGGCCATCGCTCCCTGCCAGAAGTTGGTGTAGGTCGAGTTGTAGATGATGCCGTCCTTGCCGGCCGCTTCGAGTGCGGCCGCCTGCGACTGGCCCATGATGGCGTTCCACCGGTAGATCAGCGGATGCACGTTCGGGTTGATCGGGTCGGTAGCCGGCATCACGAAGATGCGCGGGCCGCCGGCACCCATCTGGTGCTGATCGAGCCACACCGTCGGAAACCACTCGTGCCAGGCGACCTGCGCCACGTACTGGCTCTCATTCTGGGTGAGCATGTACATGTCTCGGTTGTTGTCGTGCCCGAGGTACGGGTGGTAGAGCACCGGCAGTGGACTCGCTTCGTACGGCGTGCCGAGGTTCCTGTTGAACCAGTCGGTGACGAGCATCTGGCCGTCCGGGTTCAGACTTGGTACCAGCAGCAAAATGACGTGGTCGAGGATGTTCTTCGTCGCCGTGGACTCGTCGGTGACCAGGTGGTACACCAGTTCGAGCGACGCCTGGGTCGGGCCCACTTCAGTGGCATGGACGCTGGCGCCCACCATCACCACCACCTTGCCCTGGCGGAAGATTTCGTCGCGTTCGCGCGGTGTCGGCGCACCGTTCTGGAAGTAGAGCTTCTTCTCGTACTGCTTGTAGCGGTCCAGATTCTTCAGCGTCTCGGGCGACGCAATCTCGAGCATGAGGAAGGCGTTGCCGTTGCTCGTCTTCCCCAGTTCCCGCAGGCGCACGCGGTCCGACGAGGCCGCCACAGCCTTCATGTACTCGACGATGCGATCCCAGCGCGCGAGCTTGTTGTCGGTGCCGACCTTGAAGCCGATAAACTGTTCCGGCGTCGGCAGGTCCGCAGCCGCCAGTATGCCGGCCGGCGTACGAAGCAGGGTGACGGCGCCCAGCAGGGCAACCAGGCAGGCGGTGAACCGGGCAGCACGGCCGGCGGGCATTGGAAGAAGAATAGTAGTCACAAGTCACAAGTCGCAAGTCGCAAGTCGTTGGTCGTTGGTCGTTGGTCGGACGGAGCAGCCATGGCAGGACGGACAGCGGGGGCAGGGCGGGCCGTCACGCGGATGCACGCCGTGCAGTCGCCGATCATTCCGGTGATCGGGGTGATGATCCGGGAAACACCAGGCACCATTTCGCTAGGTCAGGGCGTGGTGCACTACGGACCGCCGCAGCCTGCACTGGACGCGGTGCGAGACGCACTTGGCTCGCCGGATGCCAGCCGGCTCCTGCACGGCTATGGCGACGGCTCCGGCTATGCCCCGCTCGTCGAGGCGATTGCCGCGAAACTGCAAGCCGAGAATGGCATCGACGTCGGGCGGGGCAGCCGCGTCATGGTCACCGCCGGCGCGAACATGGCCTTCATGCACGCGGTGCTGGCCATCACGGCACCAGGTGACGAGATCATCCTGCCGGTGCCCTTCTATTTCAATCACGAGATGGCCGTCGAGATGGCTGGCTGCCGCGTCGTGCGCGTCGCGACCGACGAGCGCTACCAACTGCGTGTCGACGCCATCGAGGCGGCCATCACGCCCCGCACGCGTGCGGTCGTCACCATCTCGCCCAACAACCCGAGCGGCGCCGTGCTGAGCGTCGAGTCGCTGCGAGCGGTAGGCACGCTGTGCGCGGAGCGCGGGCTGTATCACCTCTCCGACGAGCCGTACGAGTACTTCACGTATGGCGTCACGCACACCTCACCGGGGTCGTTCCCGGGCGCGGCGGCGCACACCATCTCGATGTTCTCGCTGTCGAAAGCGTTCGGCTTCGCCGGCTGGCGCATTGGCTACGTCGTCTATCCGGAGGAGTTGTTCTCCGCGATGATGAAGGCGCAGGACACGATCCTCATCAACCCGACGATGGCGGCTCAGGTCGGCGCCGAGGCGGCGCTGCGCGTCGGGCGTTCCTACGCCGAGCCGTACGTGCGCGAACTGGCCTCGATTCGCGACATCGTGTTCTCGGAGCTGAACGCGCTCGCGCCGCTCGCACACGTGCCGGCGGCGGACGGCGCGTTCTACGCGCTGCTGAAGGTGGAGACCGACCAGGCGCCGCTCGCCCTGGCCGAGCGGCTGATTCGCGAGCACAAGGTGGCGGTCATCCCTGGCGATGCGTTCGGCATGACTGAAGGCTGCTACTTCCGCGTGGCGTTCGGCGCCTTGCAGAAGGCAACCGTTGCAGAAGGTGTGGGGCGGCTGGTCGCGGGGCTCAGAGCGATACTGGCGTAGTCGTTGGTCATTGGTCTTTACCGACCACCGACTATCTAGACGTCCAGTTCTTCAGCTTCTTCCGCCCGTTCCATGATGAAGCGGAACCGCGCCGAGGCGTCCTTGCCCATCAGCTCGTTGATGACCCGATCGGTCATGATCTGATCGGTGATCTCGACCCGCAGCAGGCGGCGGGTGCGCGGGTTGAGCGTCGTCTCCCACAGCACCTTCGGCATCATCTCGCCGAGACCCTTGAAGCGCGTGATCTCGGGTGTCGAGCGGCTGTTCGTCTTCGCGTGCGCTTCAGGATGTGCTCCTTCGGCCGCATCGTCGAGCGCCCAGTGGGTCTCCTTGGCGATGTCGATGCGGTAGAGCGGCGGCTGCGCCAGGAATACCTTGCCTGCCGCCATCAGCTGCGGCAGGTGGCGGTAGATGAACGTGAGCAGCAGCGTCGCGATGTGGTTGCCGTCGGAGTCGGCGTCGGCAAGGATGATGACCTTGCCGTAGCGCAGCTTGTCGAGCTCGAAGTTCTTGCCGAGGCCGCAGCCGAGCGCCGTCACCAGGTCGGACAGTTCCTTGTTCTCGAGCACCTTGGCGAGCGACGCGCTCTCGGTGTTCAGCACCTTGCCGCGCAGCGGCAGGATCGCCTGCCGCGCGCGATCGCGCCCCTGCTTCGCCGAGCCTCCCGCCGAGTCGCCTTCGACGATGAACAGCTCGCTGTTGTCGGCCGACGAGTTGGTGCAGTCGCTCAGCTTGCCCGGCAGATTCAGGCGCGACGACGTGGCGCTCTTGCGCGACACTTCCGGCCTGCGCCGCGCGGCTCGCCTCGCGTGCGCGAGCGGCGAGGATGATGCGCGCCACGATCGATTCGGCGACGCTGATGTTGTGATTCAGCCAGTGCTCGAGCGCCGGGCGCACCACGCCGTCCACAGCCGACAGCACCTCCGGGTTGTTCAGCCGATCCTTCGTCTGGCCCTGAAACTGCGGCTCGGCGATGAACACGCTGAGGATGCCGGTCAGCCCTTCGCGAATGTCCTCGGCGGTGAGTGTCACGCCCTTGGGCGAGAGGTTGTGCGTGTCGATGAAGTTGCGGACCGCCTTGCCAATGCCGGCGCGCAGGCCGTTCTCGTGCGTGCCGCCGGATCCGGTCGGGATGCCGTTCACGTACGAGCGGATGTGCTCGTCGGTGGCCTCGGTCCACTGCATGGCGAGGTCGAGGCGCAGGCCGTCCTCCTTCGAGATCGTGAAGGCCGCCTCGTGAACCGGCTTCTGGCTGCGCTCGCCGACCATCTTCTTCAGATAGTCGGTCAGCCCCTCGGCATGCTCGAACACGCTGCGCGCATTCGTCGTCTCGTCCTCGAAGCTGACCTTCAGCGCCCCTGTGGATGTAGCTGGCGATCTCGAGGCGTTCACGGATGATGGCCGGGTCGAACTCGATCTTCGGGAAGATGGTGGCGTCGGGGTGGAAGAACACCGTGGTGCCGGTGCCGCGCGCCGGCCCGAGCTTCTTCAGCGGACCTTCGGGGCGCCCCTGGCGGAACCGCATTTCCCAGGCCGTCCCGTCGCGCTTCACCGTGGCGACCAGTTCCTTCGACAGCGCGTTGACGACGCTGGCGCCGACGCCGTGCAGGCCGCCCGCTGTCTTGTAATTGCCCTGCTCGAATTTTCCGCCCGCATGAAGCACCGTGAAGATCACCTCGAGGGCGCTCTTCTTCGTCTGCGGGTGCATGTCCACCGGAATGCCGCGGCCGTCGTCCTCGATGGTGATGGAGGAGCCGTTCTCGTGCAGCGTCACGCGGACGTTCGACGCATAGCCGTTCATGGCCTCGTCGATCGCGTTGTCCAGCACTTCCCAGACGAGGTGGTGCAACCCGGCGCTGCTGACGCCCCCGATGTACATGCCGGGGCGCTTGCGGACCGGTTCAAGCCCCTCGAGTACGGTGATGTCTTTCGCGGTGTAGTTCGCCGGTGCCATGTATATACTTCAGCTCTTTGGGGCTGTGCCTGATGCGGCGTGCGCTGTGGTGGTGCTCAACGATTGTAGCGGCATTTCAGCTGCAGCTCTCCGCAGCCGAGCCGTCGACCACGCGCGTACCGGTGTCTCCATCCGTGTCCGCGCTGGCCTCGCGCGTCGAACTCGACGTGCGTCGAGAGCGCGCACGCTTTGCCGCCGAAATCATCCGGCGTGTGTATGCACCGCCGCAGAGCCGGCAGGTACAGCTCGACCTGATCCCCACCGAAACGCCTGGTGCCGCGCCGCTCCTGGTCGACGTGCCGCTCTCGGCAGACATCTGGAGCCGTGCGGTCTTCAAGCGCACGGTCACGACCGGGCAACTGCTGGCGTCGATTCTGGCCGACCGCCGTGCCGCCCTGCTCTGCCGCGGGCTGCTCGGCGCCGACGATGAGACGCTGGCGTTCTATGCGTCGCATCCGACGCTGCTGACCTTCATCTACGAGCGTGCGCCCGGCGCCTTCGCGGCGTTCGCCGGCAGCGTCCGCGTGCGGGGCGATCAGCTCGTGGTGCCTGGCGGAGAGCCGGCGCGCACGCTGTGGGACGCGGCGCTCCCGGCCGTAAACACCAGCAACCCCGAGGCGTTCATCCGTGCACTGCTGTTCGAGCCCGGTGCGAGACCGGCGTATGTGTTCGACGTGCTGGCCACCGCCTCGCCTGCGTCGCGCGCGTTCGCGCTCGGGCTGTGGCTCGATGACCCGTCACTCCGCTCGCGGCGTTTCCAGGCGTTGCTGGGCGAGGCGCGCACATCGTTCCGCGAGTGGCATGTGGAGGAACTGCCGTTCGGGCGCCCGCTGAATGATCTCGCCCTGCTGCTCCTGCGGATCCAGACGGACCCTGACGGCACACCGGCATCGCCGTCCGAACGCCGGTTCTGGGCGACCGTCTTCGACACCGACCCGTCGCTGGCGGCGCCCGGCGACATGTCGGCAGCGTCGCATTCCCGCGTCGACGCCGCGTGGCTGCTGCGAGCGACGAGTGGCGACATGTACGCGCGTGGCGATCGCCTCGATCAGCTCGCGTTCGGGCAGCGTGTCTTCGGCTCGCGCGCGGAAGAGGAGATCGAGCTGACGGCGTCAGTGCTTCGCGAGATGACGACCAGGCGGATGCTGCTGCTCGGACTCGAGCGGATGGGCATCACGAGCCCGGACGTCTACGCGGCTGGTCTGCGCCAGGCACGACTGGCAGGCGCTGGTGGCGCCGACCGCTTCTGGACCCAGGCGCAGGTGCAAGGGGCGTTCGCGGTGGTCGCCCGCATGCACCGAACCGGCACGCTCGACACGCCAGCCGCGGAGGCGCTGATGCGCGCCCTCTTCACGCTGCCGCTTCAGGAGGGCGACCTTCGAGGCGCCCTGGCGGACTGGTATCAGTCGGTGCTGTCGTCGCACCTCCCGACAGGGGAGAGCTGGCAGGCGCGAACCGTGGCCGGTGTGGCCGGCGGTCCCACACCAGGCGACCCGGTGGTCGAGTGGGAAGGCGAGCGCTACCGCGTGGATCTCGCTGGAGCCGAGCGACGCCGCATCGAGGCCATCCAGAGTCGCCAAAGTGGGCCCGATCTCGACACGGCGTTCGCGGTCGTGGCACTTGCGCGGAAGGCGATGCAGGTGGCCACGTCCGAAGCCGCGCGAAACGCCGCCGACGAGGCACGCCAGCTCGTGTCCACGGCGGGCGGGCCACTCGCGCGTCCTCCAGTGACCGGGATGGCGGCTGGTGTGCCGCTGCCACGGGACGGTCGCGAGTGGCTTACACGCACCGCCGACGAGCTGGAACGGGCGGCGCGCGTGGGAGACCTGCACCGGGCGAATCGTGCCGGCGAGACGCTGCTGCCGCTCGGCGACATTGCGCTTGGCCAGGCGCTGCTCTCGCTCGTCTATGCCATGCACCTCGGCGATCCCGACGGTCCTGCGCTGCTCGGTGCCAACGTCTCGCTGCGGCACGACTTCGGCTTTGGCCGACGTGACGGCGAGAACCGCTCGCGCGGTCCTTGGGCGCTGCCGCGCCAGGACTTCCAGCCCGGAGTGCCGTGGCACGTCACCGGGTCGCTGGTCGGGCTCGACATTGCGCTGGCGCCGCTGGCCCTGCGCCGGTTGAGCATGGACAGCCTCGACACCCCGCCGAGGTTGCAGTCGATCGAGCGCGAAGCCTTTGCCGTGAATGTGGCGCTGCTCGACCCGCGCGCCCTCGGCGACATCGACCGCGACCGCATCGTCGACGCCATCAGCCGGGGCCGCACCCGGGTCAGGGCGCTTGGGGCCGCCGCTCCTGCTGAGTTCGAAAAACTGGAGAACCAGGTGCCGCTCGACGGCTGGCGGGTACGAATCGCTGCACTGGGTGCTGCAAAACGAGCGCGCTTCGATCGAGAATCAGTTTTCGCTCGCCGAACTCGCGACGCTCGGCGGCCTCGAACCCGCCGCCTTCGATGCGTGGGGCGCGCACAGTCTGCTGTCTGTTGGCTGCCCGTGCACCCGCTTCCCGCTGCCGCGCACCTGGGCGGTGCTGGCCGGGCGAACCCAGTTGGCGATGATGGCCGCATCATCGGTGGAGATGAACCTGGAACTCGCGCAGCGTTTCGCCGTCCTGCATCTGCCTGCTGCCCTGCTGCCGTCCGTGCTCGCCACGGCCATGCAGGACTTCGTCGACACGGTCGACACCGCGGACCCGAACGATTTCACCGCGCTGTCGCGCCACGCTCGTGCGCTCAGTCGGAATGCGGTGGACGACTACGTCGCCGCGACGGCGGCGAATGGTCCACTCGTTCCCGTCAACGAGGTCGACGCCGAACCGTGATGTATGGTCCTGTTCGCGCCTCCGCGCTTGCCGTCCTGCTGGCCCTGACCGGCGGCGTGCTCACGCTCGCAACGGCGCAACAAGGGGGGCCCAGCGAGGCTCCAGGTTCAGCCGCACGCGCCACGTCGCCACCGACAGCCACCGCTCCACCTGCGGCGGCGGCGCCCTCCCTGACCACGCCTGGGGCGCCCGTCGTCATCAGCTCACCGTCAGCCAGCGCCTACATCAGCGGCGTCACGCCGCTCCGTGCGGCGATCGACGCGAGCGTGCCGGTGCAGAGCGTCACCTTCTTCGTCGACGGCCGGCAGTTCTGCGCGTTGACCGAGCCTCCGTTCGAGTGTGAGTGGGATGCCGGTTCGGTCATCAGCGCACACCTCATTCGTCTCGTCGTGCAGCCGGTCAACGGCGACCGGATCATCAGGACGCTGCGGACGAAGGGCATCGGCTACGCCGACCGCGTGAATGTCGAGGCCATCCAGGTCACCGTGACGGTGGCAGACGACGCCGGCCGTTTCGTCAGTGCGCTGCCGCGCTCGGCGTTCACCGTGCAGGAGGACGGGAAGCCCCAGCCGATCACCTACTTTGCCTCGAAGGACGTGCCGCTCGAGCTGATCGTGGCCGTCGACATCAGCGGCAGCATGACCGCATCGATGCCGAAGCTGAAGAAGGCGGTGAAGGACTTCCTGGTGGCTGTGCCGTCGAAGGATCAGGTGACGCTGCTCGGGTTCAACGACAGCGTCTTCGCGCTCACACGCAAGACCACCGATCCATCCGAACGCGTGCGTGCGGTAGACCGTCTGGCTCCATGGGGCGCCACCGCTCTCTACGACGTCATCGTCCGGGCAGTGGACATGCTCGGCCGGCAGGTTGGGCGAAAGGCGCTGGTGGTGTTCTCGGACGGTGAGGACCAGGGCAGCCATGTCTCGCTCGACGACGTCGAGCGCAAGCTGCAGGCGAGCGACGTCACGCTCTACATGATCGCGCAGGGTCGCGGCATCAGCCTGGACTACCTGCGGAAGACGATGCAGCGGCTGACTGTGCCGACCGGAGGACGCACGTTCACGACCGACAGCGTCGACCAACTGCACACGGCGTTCGAGGAACTGCTCGACGAACTCTCGAACCAGTACCTGCTCGGGTATCAGCCCACGAACGGCGCACGCGACGACACCTGGCGCGAGATCAAGGTGCAGGTGGACGGCTACACGAACGTGCGCGCACGACAGGGCTACAGGGCGGCGCCGTTCAAATGATCAGACGACCATGGGCCGCCGCCGTACTGGCGGCGACAGTGATCTCGGGTGCGGTGGTCCTGGCACAGCAGCCGGAACAGCCGGTCTTCCGCTCGTCCGTCGAGCTGACCTCGATCGATCTGTCGGTGCTCGACGAGAAGGGACGGCCGGTTCGCGACCTGAAGCCAGAGGAGTTCAGCATCCGGGTGGACGGGTCGCAGCGCCGCGTGATGACCGCGGACTGGGTGGGGCTCGAGACACAGGAGTCGGCGCCGCCGCCTCCTGCGCCATCCGGCTATTCCTGGAACGAGCATGCCACCGGTGGCCGCCTGATTCTGCTCGTTGTCGATCAACCGAACATCCGCTTCGGCGGCACGCTCGGCATTCGCGGTGCGGTGAACGCGTTCATCGATCACCTGCAGCCGACCGATCGGGCCGCCGTGATCGGGCTGGGACAGGGAGCGCCGTCCACGCCGTTCACGGCCGATCGATCGCGACTGAAGCGCGCGGTCGAACGGCTCGTCGGCCAGCATCAGTCGTCGATGCTGACGCAGTTCAGTATCTCGACCTTCGAGGCGTTGCAGATTGCGCGTGGTATTCCCGGCGTCATGGAGGAAGTGGTCGTCCGCGAGTGTGCCGGCATGGCCGGACCCGGGTTCGACGCCTGTGCGATGGAACTGCAGGCCGAGGTGCAGGAGAAGGCGATGACCGGCGCCGCCGCTGGTGACGGCACCATTCGCGTGCTCCGCTCGCTGCTGAACGCGCTGAAGACGATCGACGGCCCGAAGACAATGATCTTCGTGTCGGAGGGGTTCCTGATCAACGATCAGCGCTCTGCGGTCATCGAGCTCGGCGCCATTGCGGCGGCCTCGCGCACGAGCATCTACACGCTCAAGCTCGACGACCAGTTGTTCCAGTCGATGGCCTCCCAGCAGCGTAACTCGCCGATGGCGACGATGGACGATCGCTACGTGCGGGCGGAGGGTCTTGAACTGCTCTCCAGCGCGTCGCGCGGCGCCATGTTCAACGTCATCGGCACCGGCGCCGCCGTGTTCGACCGGATCGAGGCCGAGTTGTCCGGCTACTACCTGCTCGGTGTGGAATCGAGTCCTGCCGACCGCGACGGCAAGACGCACTCGGTGCGCGTGGACGTGTCGCGCAAGGGGCTGACCGTGCGCTCACGTCGCGCGCTGGTCGGCAACGCCGATGCCGGTGCGCCGAAGAGCGCGCGCGAGCTGGTGACCGCCGCGGTGAACACGCCGCTGCCGATCGCGGCGCTGCCGCTTCGCGTCACCACGTTCTCGCTGCCTGAGGAGGAAGTGGGCAAGCTGGCGGTGCTGGTGCATGCCGACATCGGCACCGACTACGCCGCACCGCGCATGGCCACGGTCGGCTATTCGATCATGGACCGCGAAGGGCGGGTCGTTGACAGTCGCGTTGGTGAAGCACGCCTGCCGCCGGTGATGAACGGCGTGCCGTCGGCGCTGCAGTTCACGGGGACGGTGAACGTGCCGCCAGGTGAATACACGTTGAAGCTGGCCGTGAACGAAGGTGATCGCATCGGTACGGTGGAGCACGAGTTCCGCGCGGGCGTGGTCGAGTCCGGTCCCCTGCGCCTCAGCGATCTGATGGTGGGTGGGCCGCTCAACGGCGCCGAGGATCTGCTGCAGCCTGCTGTCGGATACACGGTGGTGTTCGGGACCGTGCAGGGATACATCGAGGTGTTCGGCGACGCCGCATCGGCGCTGAAGACGACGTTCGAGCTGGCGCAGTCGGAGAGCGGAGAGGCGCTGCTGACGCAGGCGGTGCAGGCGCGCACCGGTTCGGGCGGCACCCACGCCGTCTTTTCGCAGGTGCTGCCCGTGCGCCAGTTGCCACCAGGCACGTATTTCCTGCGTGCGCAGGTCTCGGCCGACCGCGGCATGGTGCAGACCTACGTGCGAGCGTTCGAGGTGGCGGCTCCGGCCGTGCTGATGACCTCCGCTGACAGCGGCGCGGTGCTCTCGACCGCCGACGTGTTCCTGCCGGTACTCGACGCGATGCTGTCGCGCCCCTTCGACAGGGCCGGCCTGCTCGGGGCCGACACGCTCAAGGCTTTCCGCGAACGCGTAGCCGTGCCGGCCCGCGCCGCGTTCGACTCGGGGGCGTCGGCGTTCGCTTCTGGCGATCTCGTGAAGGCCGAGGCCAGCCTCAAGTCTGCGCTCGATACGGACAACGAGAACGCGGCGGTACTCGCGTATCTCGCGGCGGTGTTCGCGGCGGCTGGGAGAGACGACCAGGCGACCGGTGCGTGGCAGACCTCGCTCATCGACGGCTCGGACTTTCCAGACACATACGAGTGGCTGGCTGACGCGCTGATGCGCGAGCGGCGCATGGCCGAGGCGCGCAGTGTGCTGGAAGAGGCGACGACGAAGTGGCCGGGCGACCTCCGCTTCGTCAGGCCGATGGCGCTGATTGCGGCCACCTTCGGCCAGGGACAGCTCGCCGTGCAGCTGCTGGCGCGGCACCTCGAAGCGAACCCCAATGAGGTGGAGTCGTTGCAGCTCGGCGTCGAGTGGGTCTACCACCTGAAGCTCGCCCGCACCGCGGCGCGGTCGCCGGTGGAGGACGTGAAGCTGGCTCGCCAGTGGGCCGATGCCTACATCAAGGCGAACGGACCGCAGCAACCGCTCGTTCGTCGATGGATGGAGTTTCTGGAGAAGAAGTAGAGGAAGGCCGGGAAGGTCAGGAAGGCCGGGAGGCGCAGGCCAGGCGGGGCAGGCCGGACTGTTTCAGTCCCGCCCGACCTGCCTGACCTACCTGACCTACCTGTTCCCGAAGTCGTCGTCGCTCTTGTTGACCGGCTTGCGCGACCGCGGAGCGGCCTTCTTCGCGGCCGGCTTCCTGGCTGCAGCGGCCTTCTTCGCGCCACCGCCCGAGCGGCTGCGCGAGGGGGCCGGTGCCGGCGTGGCCGGCGTGGCGGCAACGCTGCCCGGTGCGACCCGCGCGGGTGCGCGGCGCACGCGGCTTGGCGCGGCCGAGCAGTTCGGCGGTCGTGTCGACGACCGAGACCGGCTCGATTTCGATCACGTCGGGCTCGCTGCCGTCCGTCACGTCCATGAGCACCGGCTGCAGGTCGTCGGCGAGTTCCGCCATCGGCGCATCCGGATCGGCCACGTTGCCGTTCGCTTCCTCGGGTTCCGGCTGCGGCGCGTTCGCCGGCCGGGCCATGTTCTGACCCTGGAAGACGCGCAGGCCGCCGCGGCGGTCACGTTCGATGCGCACGAGACCGTCGCGCTGGCAGGCCTTGAGCAGGTCCATCAGCCCGCCGAACCCGTAGCGGCGCTCGTCGAGATTGCCGGCGCGCAGTATCTGCTTCACGTTGCGCAGATACATGGGCCAGCGTGCGTTCGTCGCGGCACCCAGCAACTGTGCCGCGGCGCGAACGCCGTCGGCATTCTCACCCAGCTTCGAGACCGGCTCGGCCCCGGGCGCGGCCGGCGTCGGCTCGGCCTGAACCTGCGGCTGCGGGCTGTTCGCCCGCCGGGCGGAAGGCCACGACGTTGTCCGCCGTGTCACCCACCAGCGTGCAGCTCGCCTTCGGGACGCGGCTTCGGCACCTCGCCCTCATCGGCAAACGCGGGATTGAGCTCCACCATGACGCTGCGTCCCGAGTGCTTCAGCAGGACGAGCCCGGCCTGCGCCAGCTTCTCGACGAAGTCGAGGAACGACGAGGCGCCGTAGCTGCGCTCGGAGAAGGTGGAGTCGAGTTGCAGGAGCGTGCTCTTCAGGAGGCCGGTCTGCGGCGACACTTCGCGGTCCGCCAGGATCTTCAGCGCGCGGCGGACGATCGGAATCGCCTGGGCCATGGGGAAGGCCTGCGTGCTGCTCTGCTGCGCCGGCGTCTGCTTGTCGCCCGAGCGCGGCGGGCGCGAGGACGAAGGGCGCCGCATCAGGTTCTCGTAGGCGATGAACTCGTGGCAGTTCCGCTGCAGGATGACGCTCGTGAACGAGCGGCCGCCGACGACGAACACCTTCTTGTCGTACTGCTTCAGCTTTTCGACGAGCGACAGGAAGTCGCTGTCGCCGCCCACGATGACGTAGGCGTTGATGTGCGGGTGCGTGAACGCCATTTCCAGGGCGTCCAGCGCGAGGTTGATGTCCGCGCCGTTCTTGTCGCCACCGGGGGTGAGGTTCCGCTGCACCAGCCGGATGGCGTGCTGCGTGAGCGCGCGGCTGTATTCGCCGGCGCGGGTCCAGTCGGCGTAGGCAATCTTCGTCACGACCTCGCCGCGCTCCTTGAGCGCCTCGAGAATGATGCCGATGTCGAAGTGCTCGCCAAGGGTGGTCTTCACACCGATTTCGATGTTGTCGAAGTCGATGAAGACCGCGATGTTGGTACGTTCCGGATGAGGCAAAACTGATCCTTGTGATGGATGTATGCGCCCGCGGGCCAGCAGGGTGCTGTGAGCCAGGGCCGACCGTCAGCCGCTGGAATCCAGCGATCGTGCGCAGCGGTCGTTAGCGCCGGGCTCTCACCGGGGCAACCCGATTCTACCCGAAGTTCAGCGTTGTCAAGGGTCTGCGTCGGGCTACCCGCCAACTTCCACCCCGCCCCACGGCCCCCGCCCCACCCTCCGCCCTCCAGAGAGGCATGCAGAATTGGCAATTGGTGAACGAGGAAGGGCCGACGGCCCCGCCGGAGGAGTGGAATCTCCCCGGCCAGGGCCTTCAGCGTGCAGGTGACGGACGCGTGAAGGTAGGGACGGTCATCCTTGCGCTCCTTCGGCGTGAGAACGGCGCGGTAGTCGAGTTTGGTCAGCATCGTCCGGGCGAGGTCGCCATCGAGGAGGCTGGCGAGTTCGGAGAGGTGCTGGTCGAGGGCTTCGCGGCTGACGGTGATGTCTTTCGGGATGGCGGTCTGGGCGGCCACGATCTGGGCGTTGAGGTCCGCGATGGCCGATTCGAGCCCCCGGATGGCCGACATGACGGCGGACGAGGACTCGCCGTGCTCGAGCGCCCGCACGAGGTTCTGCAGCCTCTTCTGGTCCTTCTCCAGCGGCCGCTGCAGGTTAGAGATGTCGGACGCGGTGCTCGCGCGGGACGTCAGGGCCTCGCGGGTGGCCTCAACGATGTAGTCGAGCACCTCGGGCCGGCGCAGGTCCTTCTGGAGGCCGGCGAGTAGGGCCCCTTCCAGGCGCTTCTTCCCGATCTCCCCTTTGTTGCTGTAGGAATGGGCGCGGTGGCCGCCGTAACAGCCGTAGCGATGGCCGTAGCCCTTGCTGGACCTAGGGTCACAGGCCCGCTCGGCTGTCTGCGGGCGTGGGTGGCGAGTCGCCGTCGTCGTTCCGCCAGTAGGGGTAGAACTGGTACCACAGCTGAGGGTTTGCCCGAATCCTCACCTCGAGCTGTGAGGCGAACGCCTGCGTCGCCACCTTTACGGCTTCGTCGACCGGCCTGGTGGTGTCGACGATGATCGGCTCGCCAATCGACCCTTCGAAACGGTTGTCAGCTTGGCGCAGCATGTACGCCGGCACGAGCGGCGCACCGGACATGTAGGCGATCATGGCTGGCGAGCGCAGGAAGCCGGCCTGCCGTCCGAAGAACTGCACATCGACGCGGTCGCGCCCGAGATGTCGTTCGAGGAGCATGGCGACCACACCGTTCGATGCCAGCTGCTTGCGCACACGCAGCGCCGTGTCGAGCATCTGCCCGATCTCCAGCGTCTCGACCCCCAGTGAACGGCGCATCCGCCGTCTGATAACGCCGACAGCCGGACTCGATTCGGCCTTGCTCACCACGGTCAGCGGGAAGTCGTGGAAGAGGCGCAGTGCCACCGCGCCCATTTCCCAGTTGCCGTAGTGCCCTCCCACCAGCAGCACGCCTCGCTTGCGTGCCAGCGCCGCCACGAGCGGCGAACTGTCGAAGGTCGACATCATCGGCTCGAACTGGTCGCGGCTCATGGAGAGACTGCGGATGAAGTCGATCGTGTCGCGGCCGTAGCAGCGGTAGGTGAGCAGCGCGAGCCGCTTCAGTTCGCGTCCCGGTGCATCGGGCCGCACGACGCGCAGGTTGCCGATGAGCGCCCGTGTGCCGCGGCGCATCAGGCGATACGCCATCCACGTGCCGACATGGCCGATGGCGTAGCTGACGCCACGAGGCAGGCGCGCTACCAAGTGACAGGTGGCGCCGAACACGATCCCATTGTTGAGCCAACCGGCGTGCCACGTGAAGGCGGACGAACTGGCGTCGGCCCTCATCGTCCGGCCGGTCGAGGCGCTGCTCATCGCACGGGCGTCATGCTGGTCGGGTGGCCGTGTATTCGCTGAAGATCCCGAACACGACCGTCCGGTGTGGCTGGGTGAATCCCACGCGGCCGAGCGCGTCGAGAATCGTGGCTGGCGGCACGCACTTCGCGATCGTCTCCCAGTAGAACCGCATGAGTTCTGCCGCATTCTCGCTGCCAGTGGCGAGGCGCGTGATGGCGGGGACCGCGAGGCCGAAGTACGCGCGGGCGAGCGCGAGCCCGAGCGCCGACTTCGGACGGCTGATCTCGAGCAGCAGCACCGTGCCGCCCGGCTTCAGGACCCGGCGGTAATCGGTGAAGGTCTGGTCGAGATCCGGGACGTGCCGGAGCGCGTAGCCCATGGTGAGGAAGTCGAAGTGGTGATCCGGAAAGGGGAGGCACTCGCCGACGCCCTGCACGAACGGCAGCGACAACGTCCGTCTGCCGGCCACCATCATGTTGTGCGAGGGGTCCACGCAGACCACGCGTCCTGCGCCGCCGATCACGTCGACAATCTGGCGCGCCAGCACGCCCGTACCGGTACCGACGTCCAGCACGCGCATCCCTGGACGAAGTCCGGCGCGCACGAGTGCGTCCCGTCGATAGCGCTGGCCCGAGCCGAACGACATGATGTCGCACGCGCGGTCGTAGTGCTCAGCCGAGCGGTCGAAGAGCGCGTTGACGACACGCTGCCGGTTGTCGTTCCGGGTCCAGTAACTGGTCTCCTGGGGCAGCGGCGGTTGGGTCATGGGTATCCTCACCGGCCCGCGCGCAGACGCTGTGCCGCTCGGACCCAGCCGCGCATCCGGACCAGTTGGAAGAAGAGTTCAACGCGCAGGCGCGTGGCAAACGATGGACGCCAGTACCCGGCGAAGATAGTGACCAGGGCCTTGAAGATGAGGGGCGGCGGGTCCTGGGAGAAGAACAGGTCGCGAAACTCGGGCGTGTAGAAGCCGAGCACGAATCGCCGGAACACGCGGAAACGCGCGAACTGGCGTCGGGAGAATGCCTGGAATCGCCTGGCGGTCAGGTCGTTCGCGGCGAGCCCGTCGTCCACGGCACGTCCCGCTTCTAGCCCCGACTCGAGGGCGATCGCCACGCCGCTCGAGAAGACGGGGTCGAGGAACGACCCGGCGTCGCCGGCGAGCAGCCAGCGGTCGCCCGCATACGTGCGGGTACCGAACGAGAAGTCCTTCTCCACGCGTACGGGCCACTCCCGCTTCGCCGAGGTCATCAACTGCGCGACCGCTGGCGTGTCCTCGATGAACTGGTCGAGGAGCGCGCCCGGTTCGGTATCGCGCAGCGTGCGGGCCGCTGCGCCAGGCACGACGAGTCCGACGCTCATCAGGGTGTCGGACACGGGAATCAACCAGAACCAGCCCATGTCGTCGCGCGCGACGATGCGGATATCGCCGCGCCGGCGTCCCTCCAGGGGAGCGATGCCCGAGTAGTGGGAGAAGATCGCCAGGTTCGCGAGCCGGGGCTCGTCGATGCGGAGATTGAACTTGCGCGAGAGGAGCGCCCCGCGTCCCGAGGCGTCGATGAAGGCGCGCGTTCTGAGCGTGTGCGGCGCCGCCTGCCCCTGCACCGTCACGGTCACGCCGTCGGCATCGAACGCGGCATCGAGCACGCGGTGTCCTTCGCGAACGTCCACGCCACTGCCGGCTGCGTGCTGCAGCAGCAGATGGTCGAACTCGGCGCGTGGGACTTGCCAGGTCTGGGGGCGGGGGACGCCCGGCGCACCACTGAAGTCTGCATGCCGCTGGACGCGGCCGTCACCGGTCATGAACGTCGCGCCCCACTTCTCGGGGAAGCCTGCCTGACGCACGAGGTCGTGTGCTCCGATGGCGAGCAGCGGGTCGTTCACCGAGGCGAGCAGCGATTCGCCGATGTGGAAGCGTGGAAAGCGATCGCGCTCGAGCAGGACGACCCGGCGGCCGGCGCGCCCCAGCCAGCTGGCTGCCGTGGCCCCCGCGGGTCCACCACCGGCGACGACCACGTCGCAGTCAAACATGGGACCTCAGCTCGTTGTCGGCTGTGAGACGGGGGGCACGCTGAGCCCGCGCGTGGTCCGCGCCGCCCACGGCAGGAGGCGGCCATCCCTCGGGACGAGCAGCGTGACCGGCTGCGCCTCGGGCAGTGGCACGTGCTTGCGCGGATTGGCGTATACGGGATGCTTGCCGTGCTCGCGATACCAGTCGGCCACGGTGGCGTTCTGGTGCATCTTCTCTACGATCTGCCGCCAGCCGACGCCGGTGTTGTACGCGCAGAACGAGATCTCGCCCATCTGCGTTGCGTAGGGGATGATGCACAGTTCGGTTCGGCGGAAGTCGTAGGTCCACAGATCCTGGAACCACATGCCGGCGACGAAGAGCAGGAGCCATTCGTCGTTCTTCCGCTCGAGCTCATTGCACGCGCCGAGTTGCCCGCCGAGTTGCCCGCCGCTCTGCTTGTCGAACTTCGTGATCAGGTCGATCAGCCGGAACCCGCGCGGCGCCGACATCGGCGAGTAGTGCCGGAGCAGGCTGAGCGCGGTCTGCAGGGCGGTCAGCGTCTTCCCGCGTCCGGCGTCGGCGATGACCTTGGCGTCGCGCATGAGGCCTTCGACGTCGATGAACGACGACACCGGCGCCCACTCCTTGGTCTTCTTGCTGACCATGAAGCCCATGCCGATGCCGCAGTCGGGATGGCAGCCGCACTTCAGCGTGCCCCAGTCGGCGCCAGGACCCTGCATCAGGTCGGTCACATCGGAGAACACGCTGGACGCCGACAGCGGGAACCAGTCGCGCAGCGGCTCCGACACGCCCGTCTGACGCTTGACGTCCTCGGCCAGATGCGACAACGTGTAGCGCTTCGCGTGCCGGTCCTCGTCGGTAATGTCCTCGTCCCGCCCGGTGAACGAGACGGGCTGGAAGGAGACGAAGCTGATCTTGTCGCAGTTCTGCAGCGCGAACTTGATGATCGGCCCGACCTGATCGTCGTTCACGGTATTCACGATCGTGACGACGAGACACACGTCGATGCCCGCCGCGTGGAGATGCTCGATGGCTCGCAGCTTCACGTCAAACAGGTTGCCGACCTTGCGGTGCGAGTTGGCCAGTTCGGTCACGCCGTCGAACTGCAGGTAGGCGATGCGCATGCCTGCCTCTCGTGCCTGCTTCGCGAACTCCGGATCCTGCGCGAACCGAATCCCGTTGGTGGCCGCCTGCACGCTGAAATAGCCGACCTTGCGCGCATAGCGCACCGCGTCCAGGAAGATGGGCGAGATGGTCGGCTCCCCTCCCGAGAACTGCACCGTCATCTGCCGCCGCGGCTTGATCGTGATCGCGTCGTCGAGCAGCTGCTTCACGTCGTCGAACGTGAGTTCATGGACGTAGCCGACCTGATTGGCATCCATGAAGCACGGGTCGCACATCATGTTGCAGCGGTTGGTCAGGTCGATCGTCAGCACCGCGCCGCGGCCGTGCGTGATGGACGACGCGCCATGGTCGTGCAGCTTTCCGGCGGTCGCCGTGAAATCACGACCCGGGAAGAGCGACTCGATCCGCCGAAGGAAGGCTGGGCTGATCGACAACGTGTCTGTGAACGTCCCGTGCCTGGCGCAGGTCTTCTCGACGATGACCTTGCCGTCCCGCTCGAGAATCTGGGCGGGGATCTCACCGACCTGCTGGTTGAGGAGCGATTCGAGGGAGCGCTCGCCGGACAGGAGCTCTGCGCGGGTCTCGCGCACGCAGGTCGGGCAGAGGGAGTCGGTGGTGCGGGGCCAGCCGAGTGTCGGCATCGAGCGGTCGCGGCTCTTTAGCAGCGGCGCGGTGGCCCACCTCGGCTGGAAGGAACCCTCCGCGACGAGGCCGTTCAAAGCCTGCAGGATGGGCCACGCCACTCGAGCGCCTCCGGTGAGTGCCAGCTCGATTGGTTTCCAGACGCCCATACGAAATCGTTCTCCCGACTCTAAGTCGCCTGCCCTTGCAACGTTATGATGACGCGAGGGTCCGAGCACATCCGGTCGCGCCGCATTGTGAGGGCAGTAATCAGGCATGATAGCACGTCATTCAGGCCGTTTCGGTGTTCGCTCCTCGCAGCAGCGCCTGCAGTGCGCGCAGGTCGGTCTTGCCTCTGACCGTCAACGGAATCTCAGGAGCGAGCACCACGATCCGGGAATCTTGTACGACGGCAGACGCCCCGCGCAGTAGCGGCGAACGGCCGACAATGTCAGCTCCGCGCCGCCGACGACGACCGCAGCGACCTGTTCGCCTCGGGCAGGATCGGCTGCCGCAATGACGCAAACGTCCGTGAGGCCGGGCATCTGCCGCAGGAACCGCTCGACTTCGCCCGGTTGCACCTTGCGCCCGGCGACGTTGATGAACGACGACACACGACCGGTCAGGACCAGACGGCCATCCGGCAGGAACCGTCCGTAGTCGCCGGTGAGGAAGCCGCCGTCCGAGAGCGAAGCATCGGGTTCGTCTCCGCCGACGTAGCCAGCGCAGACGGCTCGGCTCCGCACGTACACGCGGCCACCGGCGTCCCCGCCTTCGTCATCCCGCAACACGACCGTCACGCCGGGCATCGGCCTCCCAACCGAGGCTGCCTCATCGCCGGGTGCCTCACTGCCGTCGTAGGCGATCCCCCCTGTCTCGCTGGTGCCGTAGAACGAGTGGATCCTGATGCCGAATCGGTCCTCGAAGGCGCGCAGCGTCTCAGGCGCGAGGCGCGCGCCGGCCGAGATCAGCAGGGTCAGCGACGGGGGCCAGCCGCCCTCTGGTTGGTGCTCCACGAAGTGCTGGAACATGAAAGGCACACCGGGCATCACTCGCGCCCGGTAGGCCCGCGCGTCCGCCATCACCGCCTGCGGGACGAACGAGTCGCGCAGCACGAACGCCGTCCCCTGCGCGATGAGTGGCAGCACGAGGTTGCCGAGGCCGTACGAGTGCGACAACGGGATGACCGCGATCTGCGTGTCGTCGGGACGGATGTCCATTGCCGCCACGATCTGCTCCACGTCGCCGATGAGCGACGCTTCACCGGCCAGCACTGCTTTCGGCGCACCCGTGGAGCCCGACGTGATTTTCAGTACCAGTGCTCCCGCGTGCGTGACCCTCGCCTCGGTGTCCGGCGTCGAGAGGTAGATCCCGGGGACGACGGCAGTGACGTCGACGCCTGCCGGCAGCGGCGCCCCCCAGACGATGGCTGCGGCGCCGAACCGGCGGGCGAGTCCGAGACAGTCGCTCGCGTGCGCGCCCGCATCCACCGGAATCACGGCGGCCCTGACGCTCCACGCCGCGAGCAGCAGCGCCACGAACTCCGCCCGGTTCCCCATGGCCGAAACTATGGTGTGACCGGCGCCGATCCGTGCCGCCGCGAGCGCGGATTCGAACTGCGTCCGCATTGCGTGCAGGTCGGTTGCGGTGAGTGTGAGGTCGCGGGCCGGCAGGTGGATGAGCGCGCGGTGCGGGTCGCGAACCCGGATCCGCTCGAACCGCTCGACGAGGGCGTTCACGAGGTGGAAAGTATACTGTGAGGCCCATGAACTGGCTCGAGCTGCTGCCCCATCAGCCCCCCATGCGCTTCCTGGACGACGTGCTCGAGGTCGTCGCGGGGACCAGCACCACCGCTGTGCACGTGGCGTCCGACGACCGCTTCTATTTCCGCGGGCACTTTCCCGGACAACCCATCGTGCCTGCCGTCATGCTCGTCGAGATGCTCGCGCAGGCCGGCGGCATTGCCGTGGCCTCGGGCGGGGGGATCGTCCCCGGTGCGCAGATGCGTCTCGCCGCGCTGGGCGAGTTCAAGTTCCCCGCGGCTGCCGGTGCGGGTGCGAGACTCGAGATCCACGCCCGCGTCGTCGGAAAGATGGGACGCCTGGCGAAAATCCAGGGCGACGTCACCGCCGATGGTGTTGTCGTGGCGGTCGGAGCCTTGACGCTGGCGGGTTGATCGCGCCGGGAGAATGCGTTGACCTTCCGAGCGTCCGGACTCATAATGCAGCCGCCTGCGGTCCTTTCGAGCTGGGAGGGCCGCTCTATTCCACATACGACTCGTCAGAGGTGTAACCATGCGACAACTACTTACCGTGGCCCTCGTCTTCTCTCTTTCAGGCTTCGCGTCCCTTGCCCAGGCGGCGCCTGCCTCTGAGTCGGCGCCGGCCTTGAACGCCTCAACGGTGGTGTCGCCGCATCCGCTCGAGGACTCTGCGCACGCGGCCATGGCCGGTGTGGCGATGCAGCAGGCTTCTGGCGACTACATGCCAGGCGGCATGAAGCCGGGGTACTTCTGGACGTCAATCGGCATGGTCTCTGCCGGTGGGCTCTACCTGCTGACGGGAGCGGCCTTGGGTGCTGAATGCTCCAGCTACGATGTCGACTGTGGCGGCATGGGTACACGTGTCGCACTATTCGGCGGCGCGTTGATCGGCGGCGGTGTCTATATCTGGATGCTCGGCAAGAAGAAGGCTGCGAACCCGTCGCTGACTTTCGCTCCGATCCTCAAGCCGCACGGTGTGGCCCTGCGCAGCACTTACCACTTCTAGCGCACTACCGCGTCTCCCGCTCGCAGGGGGCCACGGCATTCGGCCCCCTGTCTCGTCATCCTGACCGGTCGCGGCTCCACGGCACTTCAGGCCAAGTCCTCAGGCGCGCCCGCCTAGCTCGCGTCATCGTCCTCACACCTTGACTGCACGTCAGCCTGTGCTGCGGAGCCATGAGGGACGCCCGGTTCCTATCTCAGCCGGTGTACGGTTAGAGAATGGCGACGGCTTCGATCTCGACGAGCAACTCCGGGCGACACACCGTCGAGATCGCCGATTCTATGACCGTATGCACGGAGCAGTGCGGACGAACCGCCGACAGGATCGAACTCGCATCGCCCTGCTCGCGGATGTAGATCCGCACATCTGATACCCGTGCCAGGCTGGTGTTCATGGAGTCGTCGGAGATTCCGCGAGCGGTCTCGATGACCGCGGCGATGTTGAGCAGGGTCTCGTTCACCTGTGCCTCCGTGTTCCCTGCGTGCAACGAGTCCTCCCCCAATATGCTGGCAGTCCCACCGATCAGCAACCGTCGAACGCCATCGATGGCGGCAATTGTGGCGCGTGCGAAACAGGGCGGTTTCGGACCGTAGCGCGTCGAATACCGCCACGCGGGCGTCTGTCGCGGATTCTCGACCGGTGTTCCCGGCCTCGCGGCGGTCAGGCAGTGCAGGACGAAGTCGTTCGAGGTCACGCCGACGGCCGAGGCCGTGGCCAGCGAATGGCTGAACGCGCGAGGCGTCCCGTACCAGCGTGCGTAGGCGTCGTATCGCCCCGCGTTGAAGACCATGTAGCGGTCGACCCCCTCGCCCATGGACTCGCCTGGCGCTGGGAGGAAGTTCCAGAACCTGATCGGATGCCGTCCGTCGCGCGCCAGCGTCTCCTCGATTGCGGCATAGGCCTCGCGCACCTGCTCACGCAGCTCGGTTGCCCCGAGCACACCAGCGCCTGCCACCACTGCGGACACGAGCGTGTGGGCGCCGGCGCCGGTGACCGTCACACCTGCTGCGGGCGGTGCCAACGCGTGGCTGCCGACCAGCGCGTGCACCCAGGACGGCGGAGTCGGGAGGAGCGGCAGGACAGGCGAGGGATGCACGAATCTCAGTGGGCGTGCCCATGGGTGTCGGTCCTGGCAATGATACATGAACGCTCGGCGCCCCTGGTCCGACGCGCGGCGCGGCTGTGGCACAATCGGCCGATGTATTCGTTCGGGCGCCGGGTGTTTCGCGACATGCGAAACGAAGGTGCTGGCGCGGGCCGCGAGTCGTTCGCGATCGGCCTCGGTATCTTCATCGGCTGCCTGCCGGTCTTCGGGTTCCACCTCCTGCTGTGCCTCGCGGTGGGGCGGCTGCTGCGACTGAACCGGCTGAAGATGTACCTGGCCGCGAACATCTCGAATCCGGTAGTCGTGCCGACCCTCCTCTTCCTCGAAGTGCAGGCCGGCTCGCTGCTGCGCCGTGGCACGCTGCATCCGATTAGTGTCGAGGTCCTGCGTCACACCGCCCCGGCCGTGTTCGGTCTCGATATCGTAGTGGGCAGCGTGGCCGTGGGTGTCGCACTCGGTGTCGTAGCCGCCGCCCTCACCTACGCGTCCGCACGCGCGTCACGCTCCGACCCTGAGTTCCTCGCGCTCGTGGCGGCCGCCTCGGAGCGCTACCTCACGACCGGCATCACCGCCTGGGAATTCGCCCGCGGCAAGATGCGCGGCGATCCGCTGTACCGCACCGTGGTCTGCGGCGGCGTGCTGCAGAGCGGCGGCACCCTGCTCGACATCGGCTGCGGCTCGGGGCTGACGCTGGCGCTGCTGGCCGAGGCGCGCACGCGCGCGCAGCAGGGCACATGGCCCGCGTCCTGGCCCGCGCCGCCGGTGTTCGAGCGTCTGGTCGGCGTCGACATCCGTCCGCGCGTGGTGGCGCTCGCGAACGAGGCGCTCGGCGCCGAGGCCGAGATCTCGGTCGGCGATGCCCGCGAGGCGTCGCACGCAGCCGACGCAGTCCTGCTGAGCGATGTGCTGCACATGATCCCGTTCGATGGACAGTCGGCCGTGCTGGCCGCGGCGACGGCGAACCTGCGCGACGGTGGCGCCTTCATCGTCCGCGAAGCCGACGCGTCAGCGGGATGGCGCTTCACGGCCGTCCGCGTCGGCAACCGGATCAAGGCGCTCGCCTTCGGTCACTGGCGCCAGCGCTTCTACTTCCGCACGCTCGAGGAGTGGCAGTCGCTGTTTGCGACGCAGGGACTCTCGGTCACGACCGTGCGGAACGGCGAAGGGACACCCTTTGCGAGCGTGCTGTTCCGTCTCACGGCCGCACCGCGCGCGTCTGCCACCGGCCAAACACCTGCACCCGCTGCGTGAGCGCCTGACCCGACGGGGCGAAGGAGCCGCCGAACCACAGACCACACCGGATGCGGGCTGCGCCGGTCCCGAGCGTCCACGGACCAGTCGACGTGTCTTCACCATGTGCAGGCGTCCAGCAGAAGCGGATGTCGGACGAGAGCACGTCCCTCTGCCCTCGCTCGTCGATCTGCTCGCGTGCCACGTCAATACGTGCACGGCCACAGGTTTCGGACGGTGGACAACGCACGCGAGCGTGCGGTGAGCGGTGAGGCGGGAGCTGCACCGGCCACGGTTCGACGATGACCGGAGCGCGGCCTGGCGCAATCGTGCGCTGGCTGAGCGTTGTCGCGGACGCTCGTAGACCTGCCAATTCCGCAGCGAGAACCAGCGCGCCTCGATGATGCGGGCCTCGACGGCTGCATCCTGCGCGGGTGGCAACGTCTGCAGCGCCTGCTCCAGCCACAGCGCCTTCAGTCCGAGGAACGCGGCCAGGACGCCAAGGCTGCACCACGCGACCAGCCTGCGGCGCGTGACCGGCCAGCCGCAACGCCAGTGCGGCTACCGTGAACCCGCCAATCAGCCACGGTTCGGCCATGGCCACGAGCGGCACCAGGCTCCGGCCATCGAGCAGCGGCGAGGCAGCCTTGATGCGTGCACCAGACAGCACATCGAGGACGATGTGGCTCACCGCGGCGAGCCACGCGATCGTGAAGAGCGGCGCAAGCGGCGCGCGAGCGCCCTCGCACGGCGAACGGCACAGCGAGCGCCACCGGCACCGTACCCACGAGTGCATGCGTCCCGACCTCGTGGATCCGCAGGTAGATATCCCATCCGAACGGCATGCACAGCGCGTCCACGTCCGGCGCCAGCGCACCGACGCAGGCGGCGAGCGCCAGGCGAGGGATCGTCGCCGGACGAGAGGCCCGGACAACGGCGTAACCGAACACGGCGTGCAAATCGGGTCCACGGTTTCGATCGGTGCTGCACGCCGGAACGGGAGGTGCGCCCGCGTGGCGGTCGCTGCATCCCGGACGGCCTGTTACTCGAGGCGCTCGATATAGCGATGGTCCACAGCGAGGAGACAGGTCTTCGTGGTGTCGCGCACGGGACGTAGCTTGCTCGGTTGTCCGTCGTACACCGCACTAACCGGAGCGCCGACCACGCTGCCTCCCCGCCGGCGGAGCTTGATGAGCATCTCCGTCTCGATCTCGTAGCCGCGCGAGCGTAACCGGAGACCACGCAGCGCGTTCGGTCTTGCAGACCCGGAATCCGCACTGCGTGTCCAAGCCGGGCACCCCACGAACGCGGACAGGACACGGCTGCCGAGACGGTTGGCATAGTTACCGGTTGCGCCGGCATCGATACCGCGCCGGAACTGCCGCTCGCCGATCACCAGGTCGGCACCCGTTGCTGCCGCGGTCTGCAGCAGGCGCTCGGCTTCGTCGGGGCGGTGCTGTAGGTCGCCATCAAGCAGAAGCACGTTGCGTGAACGGTCCCGTTCAGCACATGCGCTAGCCCGCCCGGATGGCCATCCCCTTGCCGGCATTCGGCCGCAGTTCCAGCACCTCGGCCATCGCGGCGCGCGCGTCCGCCGCCGTCTCATCACTCGACCCATCGTCGACGACGACCACGTGATCGACGTGAGGCCGTACGCCAGTCACGACGGCAGCGATGGTCCGCTGTTCGTTGAACGCGGGAATCAGCGCCACGGTCTTCATGGCCGACGCCCCATGAGCAGCGCGGGCAGCACGAAGACCGACGCGACGGCGAGTGTGACGACGCTGACGGCCGACACGACGCCGATCGACCTGAGCGGCCGGTACGAGAGTAGAACAGCGTGCCGTAGCCGAGGAAGGTGATGGTGGCGGCGACGAGAATGACCGGTGCGAGTGCCGCCGTTGCGCGAAGCGCATCCTCGCGCTCGTGATATCGATGCACCAGGTCGATGCCGTAGTCCACACCGACGCCGATGAAGGTCACGACGGCGAACACCGCGAACAGGTCGAGTTCGATGCCGAGCAGGTTGCGCAGGATGCCGGCGGCCCAGAGCAGCCCGAGCGCGGTCGGGAGCATCGCATAGGCAGAGAGGCGCCAGTTGCGGGGAACGCGGCGCCCACGAGGATCAGCACGATGACCGTACCGATGGCCAACCCCTTCAGGAACTGCGGCGCGAAGGTATCGGCGAGGTCCTGGTTGACCAGCGGCAGTCCCGTGAGCACCTGGTCAGGCGCGGTTTCGGCGAGGAGTCGCCCCGCTGCGTCGACCTGCGCCTGTGTGGTCGGCATCAGATATGTGGCGGTGAGCCAGCGGTCGCCGTCCTTCACGATGAACCGCCGGACCAGATCGCCGAGGTTATTACGCCTGCAGGTCGTCGAAGGTGAGGCGCGCCGATGTGTCGAGCAGGCGGGGCAACCGTTCGACGAACGGCTGGAACACGCCCGGGCGGAAGCCGGCGTCGACCGTCGCCGCGTCGAGCGACCGATGCACCTCGTCGACCGACAGGGCGGTCTGCGCGACGCGCGCGGCCGAGATGGCCTGCGCTCGCTGGCTTGGCAGCAGCCGTGTTGGTGGCTGCACGGGCACGTCGGGGAAATCGGTCGCCATCCGCTCCGCGACGCGCTCGCTCGTTTCCAGCAGCGGTTCCAGCTCCTTCGGCCCCTCGCCCAGCAGCACGTAGACCTCCTGCGGCAGGCCGAAGATGGACGACAGTTGCTGCTGCAGTTCCGGCGGCCGGCGTCACCGACCGCAGAGCGATCGAGCGTCGGGTTGACCCGAAGCCCTGTGGCGGCGACCCCCAGCACGATGGTCAGCCCGGCCGCGGTCGCGAGCACGACGCCGCGGCGCCGCGCGATCCAGTCGGCGAGGTGGGGGAGCGTGAGCGCACGACGACTGGGCTGTGGCCGCCTCGGGAGCAGGGCGGGCACCAGAATCAGGGTCAGCAGGCCGCAGGCCACCATGCTGTGGCCGATGAGCAGGCCGAGTTGCTGCAGGCTCGGGACGTCGACGAAGACCAGCCCGTAGAACGTGGCCGCCGTGGTCCACATGCCGAGCAGCATGCTCGAGGATGAGCCAGCGACCGCCTGCAGACGGTCCGCGGCAGTCGAGCCCTCGTAGGACGCCAGGCGATGCGTGACATAGAGCAGGACCACGCCGTCGATGCCGAGTCCGAACATCATGGCGGCGGCTCCCGCAGCGGCGGCTGACAGCGTCATGCCCGTGAGACCGAGCGCGCCGCCGACGAAGACCAGCGACAGCACCGACGGCACCGGGCCGACGAGCACCAGCCAGAAACTGCGGAAGACGAGGAAGAGCAACGGCAGGATCAGGACGAGCGATCCGACTGTGTTCGAGATGCTCTCCTGCCGCACCACCGCTTCCGTTTCGAGCGCGATGCGGTGCCCTCCGGCAAACGCCACGCCGAGCGGCGCCGAGGCCTGCGGTTCTTCCGGATCGTCCTCGAGCTCCGCAGGCGTGACCGACGCTGCAATCTGCTGCAGACGCTGATCGACAGGGTCTCGAGAACGCGGTGTCGTACGGCGGGCGCGTCGGGCGGGCGATGAGCAACTGCCGCGTGCCGTCGGCACTGATATAGCCGCGCGCGAGGTTGGAGGACAGTCCGCTGCCTGCTGGCCCGCTCGCACCCAGGACGATCTCGGACAGACCCGCCGGATCCTGCCGGACCAGTTCGGCCACCTGGGGTGATGGCAGCGCCAGCAACTCGCGCCTCGAGGCCACTGCCTGTGTAGTCCCTGCGGCGTCAGGCGCCGAGCGCAGCGTCGAGGGACGACCCATGGAGCAGCAACAACTCGCGATCGGCAAGGAGGCCGACGTTGTGCGTGCCGTCGCCAATCCCCGCGTCCACCTGCGCGAACTCCGGCGCGCGCCGGAGTTGCTCGGTCCACTCGTCGATCTCCTCCTGGTAGTCCGCCGTGATGCGTCCCTTCGGCGCCGTGAAGACCACGTAAAGGTCCTCGATACCGCCGAAGGCATCGACATACCGGCGAAAGGCGGGAATGACGCGACCATGGTGCGGCAGCAGCGACAGGACGTCCGCATCGAACCGTGACGCGGGTGGCGGCGAGCGCGGCAAGCGACGACAGCGCCGCGACCAGCATCAGCGTCAGGCCGCGCCGCCGATGCACCGTCGTGACGACGGAAGCGATGAAGGAGGGCACCTGGGAGCTATGCTAACCTGATCGCCCGTCATGAAGGTCCTGCTGCTGCGCCCGGTCCCGGGGAACGAACGGTACGGACTCGGCCCCTTCTTCCGCATCGAACCGCTCGGCATGGAGTACATCGCGGCCGCGCTCGAAGCTGACGGGCACGATGTCACGCTCGCCGACCTGCGCTTCGGCCGGTCGCTCGAGCACTACATCGACCGCGAGCGTCCCTCGCTCGTCGGCATTGCGGCCATGCACGCGCTCGAGACCGACGATGTACTGGCGCTGGCCGCACGTGTTCATCGGCGGTCGCCAGGCGTCCGATCATCGTCGGCGGTCACACCGCGGCGGCCTACCCCGCGCCGTTTCTCGGGGCCGACATCAGCGCCGTCGTCGTCGACGATGGTGAGCGGGTGCTGCCGCACGTGTGTGCTGCGCTCGCGCAGGGGCGCGAACTGGCCACCGTCCCCGGCCTGGCGCTGCTCGATGCTGACGGGCAGGAGATGCGCACCGCGTTGGAGGCCGGAACGTTTGCGCTGGACACCGTGCCGCTGCCCGCGCGTCGCCATGTCGACCCCTGGCGTCAGCACTACGCGTGTCTCGCGCATCGGCCGGTCTGGCTGATCGAGACGACCCGGGGGTGCCCGTTCCGTTGCTCGTTCTGTTCCATCTGGCAGCTCCATGCGCGCGCCGTGCGCGAGCGCTCGATCGAGGCCGTCGTCGAGGATTTCCAGGCGGTCGGCGACCACATCTTCATCGCCGACGATCTGTTCTGGCATCACCCGTCCCGCAGCAAGGCCCTGGCCGAGGAACTGGTCCGGCGCGGCGTCCGCAAGCAGTGGATTCTCGTCCAGAGCCGGGTCGACCTCGTGGCGCGGAATCCCGGGTTGCTCGAGGCCTGGAAGCCGGTCGCCCGCGAGCTTCGACATCTTCTTCGGTCTCGAGGCAGCCACCGACGAGGGGCTGCGCGGCCTGACCAAGGACGCGACGGTCGACCAAATCGCCGACGGCATCGACGTCGCGCGCCGGCATGGCTACGGCGTCACGGGCAATCGTGATCGACCCGGCCTGGGGCGAAGCCGACTTCGAGAGGCTCTGGGCGTTCATCGGGCGCTTCGAGCTGTATCAGGCGGGGTTCACGATTCTCACGCCGCTGCCGGGCACCACCTACTTCGAGGAGATGCGCCCGACCTGCGAGCACGGCGGTGGGCTGACTTCGACATGCACCATGCGCTCTGGGAACCGGCGCTGGGAGCGCAGCGGTTCTTCGAGCTCTACTGCGAGACCTGGCGTCGTTCCGTCCTGAATCTCGGCGGGCGCAAGAGCGTGTGGCAGTGGATGCGCGAAGTGAATCTGCGCAATGCCCCGTTCCTGCTGCGGGCGCTGTTCCGGACACAGCGGATGATGCAGCCGAAACACTACCTCGCCGAGCACCACCTGGCCACGCCAGACCGCGCGGTGACGGCCGGGTTGCGGTCGGGTCTCCCTCGACGCGGTGTGTCGTAGCGCGCGAAGCGGAGGTTCGCGCGGGAGGCGACCGCGCGGGATGAGGCGGGCGGCTATCGTGGAGTCGGCTAGCGTGCGATCGAGAAGACCGACGGGTCGATCGGCTCGTTGGTGACCACGTGGTCGAGCGTCATGAGCTTGGTGTCCCCGTTCGGGAACGTCATGCGCATGGCCGACGGCATCACGGTCGGTTCATCCACCCAAAGTTCGAGCTTCACCAGGGCCGCGCGGATCTGCTTGCGCTTCGGCGCCAGGTCCACCTTGTAGGTGTGCGGCCGGTCGGTGGCTCGCTGGCTCGTCACCACGAAGGCGTCTTCCAGCTGTTTCGTCGTGCGGTCGACGAAGTAGCGCTGGATGCGGCGGTTCATGGTGCCGATGTTGGTGACGTCGCGGAGTTGCCGTGCGGGCCACGACACGGTCATGTTGTCGCCGTCGAGGAGTACGTCGCGGCGTTCGGGCTGTTCGTAGTGCAGCACGATCAGCGAGGGGCGCTGCAGCGACACCGTCCCCGTTGCCACGAGCGGGCGCGCCAGCATGTCGGACATCGTCGTTTCGGTGAAGCGGGCGGAGAGCGTCTTCAGCTGCGCATTCACCTGCGAGCCGCGCTGATAGAGCGCCTCGAACGAGTCCCGTGCTGGGCCCTGTCTGAAGGGCCGAGATTGACACCGGCACGGCCAGACAGAGCGCCGCGATCGCACGGCTCATCGGACTTCCCAGGCGGCCTGCGCGCATGGCGACTATGGTAACGTACGGCCTGTGTCCCGGGTACGTGCAGGTTGTAAGGCATCGGGGTAGTCTTCGTCCTCGGTCGAGACACACAGGCACCTTGTCGATGCCCTGCTGAGCGGCCAGAGTGCCGTGGCACCGTCGACGGCTTCGACGTCTCGGGGACCGCACCCAGCCTCCGGCACAAGCCTCGCAATTCCAACCGACGCGACTGGATCCGCCGATGGGTGGCGCCGGGCGTGGAACGCACCGGTGTCTTCGCGTTCGCGCTCACGCGGCTGGCCTTCGACGATGCGGGACGTGCGCATACGCCGGACGGCGACGCTGACTCGGGCGTCGTGCTGGGCACCTGGTCGGCGGGGCAGTCCACACAGGTCTACCTCGACGCGTTGTTCAGCGGCGGTCCGTCGAACGCGCCGGCGATCCTCTTCGAGAGCACCGTCGGCAATGCCGCGGCGAGTCTGGCCGGCATGGAGTTCAAGCTGCGCGGCCCGAACGTCACCATCAGTCACAAGGAAGCGTCCAGCCTTGCGGCGATCACCAGTGCCGTCGACATGTTGCGGATGGGGCGTGCCACGGGACTCGTGGCGGGCGGCGTCGATGTCGTCTACGAAGTCTTCTTCAAGGCGCACGACGGGTTCCGCGTCATGTCGGCGCACGGTGCGCATTCGGGTGCGCTCGCACCATTCGATGCTGCGCGTGCGGGGTTCGTACTGGTGAAGGTGGTGTGGGCCTGTGGCTCGAGCCGGCCGACCCCGTATCGTCGGGCCCGGACGCTGCGCGGCATGGCTCGATCCTCGGCGTGGGGGAGTCCAGTGCTGCCGTGCCCTTGCACCACTGGCCCGATTCGCCGGAGCCGCTGGCGCGGACCATGCGGCTGGCACTCGACGATGCAGGACTGACGCCCGCTGATGTGGACGTCGTCTATGCGTCGGCGAACGCGACGGTGCTGCTCGACCGCGTCGAGGTGCTCGCGCTGCGACAGGTGTTTGCCGGTTGCGCACCGGTGATCACCTCCATCAAGGGTGCCATCGGAGAGAGCGGTGTCGCCGGGGCGTCGGCCTGCGCTGCGGCGCTGCTCTGTGGACGGGAAGGGCTGGTTCCACCTGTGGCCGGCTTGACCGAGCCCGACCCAGTGACCGAAGGGCTCACGCTCGCCAGGACGACGACGACCGCCCCGGGACCGATCGGTGCCGTCAACAGTTTCTCGAGCGGAGGGACGCTGTTCAGCGTCGTGCTCCGCACTCGCACCTGAACCCGCATCACTCGGACTGGACACGTCGCATGTCGAACGCAGGCACCTTGCACGGGCGCGTTGCCGTCGTCACTGGCGGATCGCGCGGGATCGGCGCGGCTATCGCCGGGACACTCGCCGCGCAGGGCTGCGCCGTGGGGTTCACGTATCGGACCCATGAGCCCGAGGCGCGCGCGCTGGAGTCGGCGATTCTGGCGGCGGGCCGGACGGGCGTGGACCGGCGCCTGCGATGTGGCCGACGATGCTGCGGTCGACAGATTCATGGCGGGTGCCACGAGGCACTCGGCCCGATTGACATCCTCGTCAACAACGCCGGTGTCGTCCGCGATGCGCACATTGCGCTGCTCGATGCGGCGAAGTGGGATGCCGTGGTCGACGTGAATCTGCGCGCGGCCTATGTGGCGGTGCGGGCGGTCGTCCGAGGCATGCTCCTGAGGCGCTGGGGTCGGGATTATCAACATCTCCTCGCCGAGCGCACGCATGCCGAGGCCGGGCCAGACCGCCTACGCGGCGTCGAAGGCGGGCCTCGAGGGATTCACGCGTGGACTCTCGCGCGACCTCGCGCCCAAGGGTGGTACTCGTGAACGCGGTGGTGCCTGGTCTCATCCAGACCGATATGCTCGAGAACATGCCCGAGTCCGCGCGCGCGTCGCTCGTCTCGGCCGTGCCACTCGGGCGCGTCGGGACCGCCGACGAGGTGGCCGCCCTGGTGGCCTTCCTCGGGTCCGACGCCGCGAGCTACATCACGGGGCAGGTGATCGCGGTCGACGGCGGATTGATGTAGGACCATACCCCGACCCATCCGAAATGAGCGATACACCAGCTGACCTGAACACACAGATCAACCTGAACACACAGATCAAGCAGGGCATCGTGCGCAGCTTGCGCCTGCCGATCCTCTGGCAAGACATCGACGACGCCGTGCCGCTGTTCGACGGTGGTCTGGGGCTGGATTCGATCGACGTGCTCGAACTCGTGCTTGAGATCGAACGGATGTTCGGAGTCGCGATCACCGACGAGGAGACCGGCAAGCAGGCCCTGCGGTCGGTCAACACGATCGCCGAGTTCGTCCGTTCCCGGCAGTCAGGCACGGCGGGTTGACCGCGGAGGCCGGGATGCCACGCCCCGCCACTCCCGCAAACGTTCCCAACGCATTCACGGTCGACCTCGAAGACTGGTTCCACATCTGTGGGCCAGGACGCCCTCGGGGTTGTGCACTGGGACTCGCTGCCGTCACGCGTGGTGCCGACCACCACGTGGCTGCTCGACATGCTCGATCGGCGCCAGGTCCGCGCCACCTTCTTCGTCGTCGGCTGGATTGCCGACAGGTTTCCTGACCTCGTCAGCCGCATCATCGCCGCCGGACACGAGATCGGTGCGCACAGCCATCTGCACCGGCGCGTGTACGAACTCGACCCGACGCAGTTTACCGACGACCTTCGCGCGAACCGCGCTGCCCTGAAGGCCGTTGGCGCCGAACGCGTCGAGCTGTTCCGCGCACCGGAGTGGTCCATCAACAATCGGTCGCTGTGGGCGCTCGACGTGCTGGCGCGCGACGGCTTCCGCGTGGATGCCAGCATGGCGCCGCTCAGCATGGTCGGGTCCGTTGACTTTCCGCGTGACCCGCACATCCGTCAGACACCCAGCGGTCCGATCGCCGAGGTGCCGCCGCTCGTGGCCGATCGATTCGGCGCGGTGATGCCGCTCGGGTGGGGGTGGGGCCTTCGCATGACGGCGCCGGGTCGTGTGCTGCGGACGCTCGACCATCTGAACCGCGGCGGGCGATCCGCCGTCCTCACCATTCATCCCTGGGAACTCGATCCGGACCCTCCCCGCGTCGACCTGCCGTTGGGGCTCCGTTTCGCGCACTATTTCAGGCTGAACGGCTTCCGGGAGCGACTCGAGGCGGTACTCGCCGGGGCGCCGTTCGGACCGATCACTGCGCTCGCGCCGTCACCGGCGCAGGGGACCTAGGAGTTGATGACACGCCCGACCTTCTTCAGCGCGATCCTCGCCGCTGGGGTGTCGCTCGTTCTGCTGTCGTCCTCGCCTGCACACGCGCAGGGCGCGTCCCCGGACGTCCCGCCAGTGGTAGTAATCGACGATGGGAGCGCCGTGACGGTGGAGCAGACGCTCGACGCCTCGGGCACGCTGCCGTTTACGGTGGCGGCGCGTGTGCCGCCCGGCAACGCGGCACGGATTCGAGGCGCTCGCGGCCCGACGGATCCCGCTGTGGCTCGTGGCGGACGTGCCGTCGACCCAGGAGGCACTCGAGCCGTGGCGTCGGGAACTGCAGGCGCAACTCGCCCGATACGTGGCGCAGGTCATTGCTGTGGAAATCAGGCTCGCCGATCAGCCCGCGGCGCTGGCCGGTTTTGCCGTACGCCTGGCCGCCACCGAGGCGCGTGCCGTGTCGACCGGCACCGTGCGCGTCGTGCTCGGTGGAGCGCGGATGCGGAGCGCCGAGACGCGAGCCGACATCTACAACGCCGAGTTGGCGCCGTACGTCGATGTACTGGCTGTGCCCGCGAGTGACGCCGAGGCGTCGGCCGCGTGGCTGGCGAAGACCGACTCGTCGGCAACCATTGCCGCGGAAGTCGGCGACGAGGAGCCCGCAGAGGCCGGGCGCGGAACGGCTGTCGCCGCCGTTCTCGGCCTCACCGGTACCACCGCCGATACGACCATCTTTCCGGCGTCGGCGCGAACCGCCTCGAACCTGCGTGTGCTGGCCACCGTGCCGCAGTTGCTGCTGCCGAACGTCGTCACGATGGACGACGAGGGGAGCGACCTGACCCTGACCAGCGCGGGCGACAGCGTGGCCGCTCGCCTGCCTCATCGTCTGCTGTTCGACGACCGGACGTTCGCAACCTATCTGGCTCTGCCCCATGGCACCAGTGCCCCGTTGGATGTGGCCCTGCGGCTGACAGCCGATGCGCAGCCGCTGGTGTACGACCTGGGCACAGGCGCCCGGCGCGGTGCCGAGGCGGTCGTGTGGGACGCGACGACTCGAGTGGTGCGCCTCCGGCTGGGGCCGTCGCCCGGGCCGATCGTCATCGATTTCAACCGCGACGCGACCGACGTGATCGGCGACCGCAGCGAGGTAGTCGGGCAGCGCGGCCTGTCGATTGCCGAGATCATCGCGCGGCATCAGGCTGTGCAGCGGCGTCAGGACGTGCGGGTGCGCAACTACATCGCCACCGTCGACACGTCGCAGCAGTTCCGCCCGTCGATAGCCGACCCCGGGTACGACGTGGTTACCGAGAACCGGTATTTCGTAGCCGGATCGGAGACGGAGTGGGAGGAGTTGTCGTTCTCGGTCAACGGCACGAAGTGGGGCGCGGACCGTCCGCCGTTTCCGCTGCTGCAGCCCGAGAAGGTCCTGTCGCTGCCGCTGCAGCTGCGCTTCGACGGCGGCTACCGGTACAGCCTGAAGGGCGAAGACGACGTGAATGGCTATCGCTGCTACGTCGTGCACTTCGAACCGGTTCGGCAGGACTCGGCGCTCTACACCGGAACAGTGTGGATTGATCGTCGCACCTTCGCGCGGATCCGGGTGCAGGCGGTACAGGGCGGACTGGCGGCGCCTGTGGTGTCCAACGACGAGACGCACGACTATGCGCCGCCGGTCATGGTGGATGGGCAGCCCGCGTTTCTGCTGCACGACCTGACGTCGCGGCAGATCATGCTGATCGCCGGGCGCAACTTGCTCGTCGAGAAGCAGGTGCGATTCCATGACGTGCGCGTCAACGACGCGAACTTCGAGGCCGAGCGTGCGGCGGCGCGTGGTGGCGATCGCATCATGTTCCGCGAAACCGACGCGGGCCTCCGGTACTTCGTGAAGGAGGGGGGCGAGCGTGTCGTCAGCGAGAACCCCACGCATGGCGCCAAGGCGCTCGCGATGGGCGTGAACATCGATCCGTCCTACGCGTTCCCACTGCCGATTCTGGGCATCAACTACCTGAACTTCGCGTTCGGCGGACCGTCGTCGCAGTTGGCGTTGCTCTTCGGCGGCGTCCTGGCCGCCGGGAATATCCAGCGGCCGAAGCTGGGCCGCACGCCGTTCGACGCGAGCGTCGACTTCTTCGCCATCGCCGTACCGTCGAGCGATCGGATCTTCACCGCGGCGGGCGAGCAACCTGGTGAGCGCGTTCGCACCTGGCCGCTGACCACCGGGTTGAACGTCGGCTGGCAGTACACGCCGTTCCAGAAGATCGCCGCGCAGTACCAATTCCGATTCGACGCGTTCGTGCGCGACTCGACCACGGCCGACACGTTCCAGCCGCCGTCGAGCACCACGACCAACGGCCTCGGCCTCACCTGGGAGTACAAGCGCGCGGGCGTATCGCTCACCGTGTCGGATACCGAGTTCCGTCGCACCGCGTGGCTCCCGTGGGGCCCTGGGGCCGACGCCGCGGATGCGCCGGCGCCGACCGGACAACGCTACGCTCGGCACCAGGTCAGCGTGTCGCGCGATTTCCACTTCAAGCTCTTCCAGACGGTGCACTTCAATGGGGCCTACTTCGGCGGGCGCAATCTCGACCGCTTCGCCAAGTATCAGTTCGGCATGTTCGACGACACTCGGGTCCACGGCGTACCGGGATCCGGTGTGCGCTACGGCCAGCTCGGCGTGGCGCGCGCCTCGTATTCCCTCAACCTGTTCGAGGCGTACCGGTTCGACCTGTTCGCGGAGCAGGCGTGGGGGCGTTACACATCTGGACCGTGGGAACCCATCACCGGACTCGGGGTGGCGGTGAACCTCCGCGCTGTCAAAAGCACTATACTCAGGGCCGATTTCGGTAAGAGCTTTCTGCCGGACCGCTTCCAGAGCGCGGGTTCCTACACGTTGCAGATACTGCTGCTGAAACCGCTGCGATGACCAAGCTTCGTGCCGATATGCACGTGCACACGTGCCATTCGCGATACAACGACGACATCGGGTTCCTCGGTGCACGCGACTGCTATTCCACGCCGGAGGCGGTCTACGCCACGGCGAAAGCGCGTGGCATGGATCTCGTCGCCATCACGGATCACGACAGCATCGACGGGGCGCTGGCCCTGATGGATGCGACGAAGAACACCCCTGATGTGATCGTCGGCGAGGAAGTGACGGCGTGGTATCCCGTCGGTCCCTTCCAGGTGCATCTAGGTGTCTACGGCATGACCGAGGCGCTGCATCGCGACGTGCAACCGCTGCGACGCAACGTGTTCGACGTCGTGGCGTGTCTGCAGGAAGCGGGCGTGCTCTTCTGCCTGAACCACCTGATGCACTTCTACCAGCCGCACGTGTCGCTCCGGCAGTACCTGCAGTTGCTGGAGCTGGTGCCGGCGCTCGAAGTGCGCAACGGCACGATGGTTTCCCGGCACAACGTCCTCAGCGAGCAGCTCGCCGCGGACCCGCCATTCGGCGGGCGTCGTCTCGCGGCGGTTGGCGGCAGTGATGCGCATACGCTGCGGCGTGTCGGCACGACTTGGACCGAAGCCCCGGGTTCGACGCGCGAGGAATTCCTGGCGAGCATCGGTCGTGGCCAGAGTGTCGTCGGTGGCCGTCACGGCGGGGCCCTTGCCGTGAGTGGGGACGCCTACGGCGTGATTCGCGGATACATCTCGAGCCTGATTGGCATTCTTCCGCCGGACCACCATGGCCTCGTGCGGGCGGGCTGTCTGACGTTTGCCCTCGCCTCGCTGCCCTTCGAGTTCCTGCCCTTGCTGCTGGTGTCCCGCGTGAAGCTCGCGGAGCGCCGGAAGGTGGCGATGCTCGAAGAAGCGATGTCGCAGTGGTTGCCGGGCACCGCCGCCCTGGACGCCACGACGTGATGGCGCGCGACGTGCGGGTGGTGGCGACGGGCGTCGGTCTGGTGACGGCGCTGGGCGCAGACCGTGAGCAGTCGTGGCGCCGGATGCTCGACGGGGAGTGCGGCATCCGCCCTGTGTCCGTGTTCGACGTCGAGGGGTTCCGCAGCCGCGTGGCCGCCCAAGCCCCCATGGCCGAGATCGATGCCGGCTTCACGCCGCTCGAACGCCGCCGACTCTCGCGGGCTGACCGGATCGGCATCCATGCGGCCGCCGAGGCCATTCGTGATGCCGGGCTCGAGGCGTCGGGCGTGGACCCGAGCCGGATCGGGGTCTTCCTTGGCGCCGGCACCGCGGACCTGCTGCGCAACGAGGAGTTCTACGAGACATGGCGACGCGAGGGGCTGCGCCACGCGCCACCCTCGAGCGTCTGGAACCACTTCGCGAGCACACCTGTGGATGCGATCGCACACAGGTTCGGCTTCGAAGGCCCCCGTCGCTGTGTCATCGCGGCGTGCTCCTCGAGCACCATCGCGATCGGCATGGCGATCGACGCGCTTCGTGCGGGTCGCGTCGACGTGGCGCTCGCCGGTGGCACCGATGCGCTCGCTCGTCTCACGTTCAGCGGCTTCAATCAGCTCAGGTTGATGGACACCGAGCCGTGCCGCCCGTTCGACCGCAGCCGCGGTGGCATGAACATCGGCGAAGGTGCCGGTATTCTCGTGCTCGAACGGCTGGACCACGCGGTGCGCCGCCGTGCGTCGATTCAGGCCGAACTCCCAGGTTATGCCCTGGGATGCGAGGCCTACCATGCGACCGCGCCAGAACCCGAGGGCAAGCCCGTCGCGGCCATCGTGCAGGCCGCGCTGGCTGACGCCGGCATCGACCTGTCGAGCGTGGACCACGTGAACGCACACGGCACCGCCACGTCGCAGAACGACCTGGCGGAGAGTCGCGCGCTCCATCGCCTGTTCCGAGAACGCACTCGAAGCGTGCCGGTCACGTCGGTCAAGTCGATGGTCGGGCACTGTCTGGGTGCTGCGGGCGGAGTCGAGGCGACAGTCCTAGTGCTGACCGTGGCGCGGTCAGTAATACCGCCGACTATTCACCACGGGGAAACCGATCCGGAGTGTGCAGTCGAGGTTGTGGCCAATGCGGCGCGCGAGGGTGCAGTGCTATGCGCGGTGTCGACCTCGCTTGGGTTCGGCGGGAACGACTCGGCGCTGGTGATCCGTGCGTTCGATGGCTCTGGGCATCAGGCGACGGTGTCGATGGCCCACGCAGGCAACGCCCCGCACTGAGTCGCTGCCGAGGTGTCGTGACGCCGCTGCCAACCACCGAGTCCCGGGGCCCGAGGAGTCAGAGCCTTGCCCGGAATAGGTTCGCTCAGTGTCACGCCACTCGCAGTTGGAGACGTGGGGATTGAGGTCGACGAAGAACCGCTGCAGCCAGCCGTAACAATCAGAGACAAGACGGCCAACGTGAACCACCATCGCTCCATTCGGTGCCTCCATTTGATGTTGCGGGGAACTCGACCGGCCAGACGGGAGGCATCACCAGCGGCGCGAACAGCGCACGCGCCGCCTCTGGTGCATGCCGTCTTCGGCCGCCTCCGAGTACCGTAACGCGTGCTCGACGCGTTCTGATA
This sequence comes from uncultured Acidobacteriota bacterium, assembly GCA_963722395.1. GTDB lineage: Bacteria > Acidobacteriota > Vicinamibacteria > Vicinamibacterales > CAVVIG01 > CAVVIG01. The sequence continues at coordinate 1,318,917 of CAVRLS010000005.1, forward strand.
TCTTGTCTCGCCGCACCACGCCGGGGCTGATCTGCAGATGCTACCTACTCTCGAGTGACGGTCAGAAATACCTTACATGCTCCTTTCGATTCCAATCGGGCAATTCGCACGGTCCCGTTCTTGTCCTCGAAAGTTACGAATCCCGCACTCGTCAACAGGGTTGCTCCACCTCTGAGTTCGCCCCAGGCGACGGGAGCCGAGCAGCCCCGTGACTCTTCCTGGGCCTCGGAGGGAGATCCGAATGCCCAGATCAGGGCCGCGACAACTGCAACCCCCACAGCAACCGACGTCCGTCTGCTTGTCATCATGCGTCTCCTCTTTTGCCCCAGCGGCAAAATCCGCGCGCTTTCATCTACTGGCGGTCCACGTGCCGCTGTCTCCCCATGAACATCCGTAGCTGCCGTTGATGGTGTCTCCAGACCGGCGACCAGTGAACGTCCCACAGAGCGCGGCTCCGTTCAGGAAACTCACGCTTCCGGTCAATGTGTCGCCGCTCACCGTTCCAGACACGGAGCCAGACGAGAACGCGCAGGCCGCAGACGTGCATGCGTACGTGCCCGACAGACTGTTCCCAGCTTGCGTGAGTACCAGTCGGATGTTGAGTCGGCCGGCTATCGACGTCGATGTCCCCGACCAGGTTCCGGTATAGACGCTGCCAGACGCGGAGACAGGGTTACCCCCGCCTCCGCACGACGCTGTCAGAACCGAGAACGCCAACACTGCAAAGCACGACAGAATTCGCATCGCAACCTATCTCCCGTTACCCCCGGCCCGTTGGGTCCTCCGGAGACCGGCCCACAAGCGGAGGCGATAGCCGAAAGGATCTAGTCTAGACAGAATGACTTCGGTAATACATGGCTGACCAGCGGGAGTGATCGCGGGTTGGCCTGTGCGGCCAGAGCCGCACCGCCGCATGTGCCGCGGCGGCGTGTTCCCGGAGGTCAGCCATGCGCCAGTCTACTCCGCTGTTCGTCGGTCTGGATGTCCACAAAGACTCGATCGCCGTGGCCCATGCCATGGGCGGGAGCACCGCCCTGACGTCCCCCCGCCTTCAGTAGCAGATCCGTTTAGAGTCCGGCGGTTACTTTCGCCGTGTTCATCGTGGCCGTCAACTGCAGGGCGTACGCGGCCGGCGTCAGTCCGCCCAGGCCATTCTTCGGCTGTACCCACGCCGCCACGCCTCGATGACGACATGGGCATGTGCCAGGCTCGTGAACCAGTGCTCGTTCAAGCACTCGTCGCGGAACCGGCCATTGAACGGTTCGATGTACGCGTTCTGCGTCGGCTTGCCCGGCTGGATCAACCGCAGCGTCACCCCGTGCGCGTGCGCCCACGTCAGCATGGCGCGCCCGCAGAACTCCAAGCCATTGTTGGTGCGCAGCACCTGCGGCAGCCCACGTGTGAGCGCGAGCGCCTCGAGCAGGCGTGTCACCGGCCCCCCCCGCCCGCAGCGACCCCGCAGGCACGACGGCCACGGCTTCGGTGGTGGCGTCGTCCACGATCGTCAGACACTTCAACACGCGCCCTTCCGCCGTGCGGTCGAAGACGAAGTCGGCTGATCAGACCTCGTTCGGCGCCTGGGGCGTACCAGTGGCTGCCGATCGGCGAGCGGCACCTTCTTGCGAGTACGGCGCCCGACATGCAGACGGGCTTCGGCGTAGAGCCGATCGACGCGCTTGTGACTCACGCCCCGGCCTTCTTGGCGCAGCTTCAGGTAGATCCCGCCGGCGCCGTAGCGGCGGTGCCGATGCGCGAGCGCGACAATCCGATCGCGGAGGCCCGGAGCGGGATCGGGCCTCGGCTAGTGACGCAACACCGCCGCGCTCATGCGCACTACCCGCAGCGCACGCCGCTCGCTGAGCCAGCGCCGGACCATCTCCCGCACCACCTCGCGTCGAGCCGGTGCGGTTACCACTGCTTTTCGTAGCACCTCTCGGGTCACCTCGTTTTCCAGGACCGACTCCGCGAGCAGCTTCTTCAGCCGCGTGTTTTCGATCTCGAGCTCCTTCAGCCGCTTCGCGTCGGGCAAATTCATGCCGCCGAACGTGCTCCGCCAGAGGTAATAGCTGGCGTCCGAGAACCCGTGCTTGCGGCAGAGCTCCTTGACCGGGAACCCCGCGTCGGCCTCTCGCAGGAACCCGACGATCTGTGCTTCGGTGAATCACTCCTTCATTTCCGACCCTTTCGCTGGGCCGGACTCTAAACCGAAACGCTGCTCAAAAGTGGGGGGGGCGTCACACCCGATCCGACGCAAACGAAACCCACACCGTCGGCGAGTGTGCGGAGCCTGAAGGACCGACCGCGAGAGATCGGCGAATGGTGTTCGGATTCTCCCTGTCGGCCCAATGGCGTCACTGCGCCGGGCTCAGGGGGTCTTGAAGTACAGCACCGTCGTGTAGCTTGAGCATCCCGCCGCATTGCAGGCGCTCACATTCCAACGGGACTGCCGGCCAGCCGTCAGTGTCGCGGTGTACGCGGTGCCGGCGATGTAGGTATCTACCACCAGCACGCCGCTCGCGATGTCGCGAACGCCCAGGCCATAGTTCGTCGCCCCGCTCGACGCGCCCCAGTTGAACGTGACCGTGCTGCTGCTCAAGGTTGGACCAGGACTGGAGGTCGCACCGGGACTGGGGTTTGTCGGTGTCACGGGCGCCGTCACGGTAGTCGGCGTTTGGAAGTACAGGACCGTTGTGTAACTGGAACACCCAGCCGCACCGCAGGCGCTGACGTTCCAACGGTACTGCCGGCCAGCCGTCAGTGTCGCGGTGTACGCGGTGCCGGCGATGTAGGTATCTACCACGCAGCACGCCGCTCGCGATGTCGCGAACGCCCAGGCCATAGTTCGTCGCCCCGCTCGACGCGCCCCAGTTGAACGTGACCGTGCTGCTGCTCAAGGTTGGACCAGGACCGGAGGTCGCACCGGGACTGGGGTTTGTCGGTGTCACGGGCACCGTCACGGTAGTCGGCGTTTGGAAGTACAGGACCGTTGTGTAACTGGAACACCCCGTCGCACCGCAGGCGCTGACGTTCCAGCGGTACTGATGACCCTCGGTCAGCACCGCGGTGTACGCGGTGCCGGCGATGTAGGTATCTACCACCAGCACGCCGCTCGCGATGTCGCGAACGCCCAGGCCATAGTTCGTCGCCCCGCTCGACGCGCCCCAGTTGAACGTGACCGTGCTGCTGCTCAAGGTTGGACCAGGACTGGAGGTCGCACCGGGACTGGGGTTTGTCGGTGTCACGGGCACCGTCACGGTAGTCGGCGCTTGGAAGTACAACACCGTCGTGTAGCTTGAGCATCCTGCCGCATTGCAGGCGCTCACATTCCAACGGTACTGCCGGCCAGCCGTCAGTGTCGCGGTGTACGAGGTGCCGGCGATGTAGGTATCTACCACCAGCACGCCGCTCGCGATGTCGCGAACGCCCAGGCCATAGTTCGTCGCCCCAGGGGACGCGCCCCAATTCAACGTGACATTACTGTCAGCCAGCGTCGGTCCCGGGCTGGCCGTCGAGCCCGGGCTCGGACCAGCCGGCGTCGGTGGAGCAGCGCCTGACGAAGCGGCGGTGGTGAACGTCATGTCGCCACCGACGCTCGTCCCGGCGGCGTTCGTCGCGCTAACGCGATAGTGGTAAACGGTAGCCGGAGCAAGTCCCGTCACAGTTGCCGCGATGGCGAGCGCCGAAGCGCCGCTGTCGATCGGTTGGGGGTCCGTGGTGTTTCCGTATCCGGTAGTGGTGCCCCACTGGAACAGACCGTTTGTAGAAGACCCATTGCTACTCACGGTGCCGCCCAGCACCGCGCTGTTCGCAGTAATATTCGTCGCGCTGTCTGTCGCTGCGCTCGGACCGGAGGGCGTGCCGAGTGTCGAGAAAGTCACGTCTTCGCCACTTGTGGTGCCCCCGCTCGATGTTGCGGTGACGCGGGCGTGATACCTAGTGCCCGGCGATAGGTCGCCGAGAGTGGTTGAGATGTTTACTAGCGCGGTCCCGCTGCCCGCCGCTTGGGTGGACGTTGTCTGACCGTAGGCCACCGTCGGCCCGAACTGAACGGAGACATTCGTCGCGGCACCATTTGGATTGACGGACGAAGAGATGGTGGCGCTGGTAGCGGCGACACTACTCACGGACGTTGCGGATACCGCCGGCGTTGGAAACGGACTGGGCGTCGGGCTCGGGGTCGGTGTGGGCGCTGGGGACGGACGCGACACGATGGTTTCAGTCGCACTCGTGATGTTGCTGAGGGCAGTGACGATGACTGAGGTACACCCGTTGGTGTCCCTTAGCCCTAAACACTCAGTCATTGACATCAGCATGCCCGAGGATTCCCCCAAGACAGGTGTGTCGAGCGAAGGATCAATCAGCGTCAGGGCGGTCACGAACCAACTAATGCACGGCGCAGCCATAAGAATGGCTGCGGGAGCGGCTGGCGTCCCCAAGAGGGCAATGCTTCCAGTGCAGCCTAGGGTGCTGAGGAAAAAACCACCAAGCTTGAGCCCGAACGCGAACCCCTGCAGGTCGCTAGTAGTCACCGAAAGGGTCCGAGTTGAACTCGTTGCAGAGGCGCTTAACAACTGAGCCGGCAATGACCTCAAATTCGCCAACTTGTTCGCGTCAACAGGGGCAGCGCGAACGTTTGAAACGGTGCCATCGGCCGCCACTGCGGCGATATCAACTGTGTTGCTTGTATAGTTCGAAAACAGCACCACATACTCGCCAAACACGGCTCTTGCAGGTAGACCGTCAGCGCCAGCATAGACCACTGCGCTGCTCCCATCCGACAAGACGAACGTCGCTCCCACAACCTTGACGATTTGCCCTGCCGCTCCCCTCTCCGTCATGACCCCGAATCTCTCCCCGCTTGGGGTCGCGGCGATGGCGCCAAACACGCCATCGCTAGTTGAAGTCGCCGCAAGACCATTAAACAAACGGCCCGAGGTGGGCGATGAGCCACCCGGCCCACTTGGGGTGGTGGGAGTTGACGAGGTACCACCGCACGCCGACGCCAACATCACCAGCAGAACGACGTAGCGACGTTTGACAGACATTTTCTTAATCGATTCCGAAACTTCAGACCCGCTCAGGCAGGGCCGCGGACACCACGAATGCATACTCGCTTGCCTTCACGGTCTCTTCTGGCACGACCCTCCAAAGACTATCTTCGACCTTCTCGGACCTTAATTTCACCAAGGCGTCCTTGTCCATCTGAGATTTGGTGCGACCGAGCAGGCCGACTTTGCCTGTTTTCAGTTCACGGCCATCTTCTTTCACATCGACCTTGACCAGAGAATACTCGTTGGGCTTGAACGAGTCCCCGTGAAAGACGAACTCGGGCTTGGCTGACTTGACACAAGCTTAACCTCATGCCACCGTGGATTGGTCGCCTTCCGCCGGGTCAGCGTGGGGCGGCGGTGCTCTTTCGTATACCGCAGTTGCATGTCGCCTTCTGCGCAGAAAGGCGACATCGCCGTCCGGCGCAGTCAGATCCATCCCCGGCACTCTCCCAGCGCGTAGTCACGACCCGCGCCGAACCGTGCATTCCTTACCATCCGAGGGGTGTGTAGCTTACGCGGTCAACCCTGGTGGAGAGACACGCGCGGAATTAGCAGCCGTCGTACCCACACGAAAAGCCCAGCAATTCAGCCGGTGGCCTCGGAGAAGCCGTAGGCACGCCACTCGCTATGGCGACGGCCAGCGCGGGGCGCACGCAAGCGCCCATCCCCCCGGAGCGTGCATGCGGTATTGGTCTGTCCTTGTTCTCGCCGGAATCCTGCTCGCCCCTGCCGCCGGTCTCGCCTCCCCAGGGCCCGACGGCAGTGGCCTGATGGCCCCCACGCCGCCCGCCGCCCTGGTGCTCCCCACGGAAGGCCGTCTGCTGGCTCTCACCGCCAATCGCGACGGGGAAGACCCGCAGACGGTCGTCCCCGCGACCTCCGAGCGTGATCCGCGGCGAGCGGTCCTCTCCTCGCTCCACGCCTGCGACCCCGGCGTCGTCCAGACCTGGGACGGGATGCTGACGATGCGCGTGTTGCGAGCGGGAGGGGTGGGAGCGAATCCGCTGATGAAGCCGCTGACGCGGAACGAAGGCACGATGCTCTGCATGAAGATTGCGGCGGCCGTGGCGACGGTGATTGGCACCGAGACGCTGTGGGCGGACGCACAACCGCACCGCCTGGCGGCCATCGTGACGCTCGATTGTGGCCAACAGCGCGATGGCCATGGTCGCGCGGCACAACGCGCAGGTGCTGGCAAGGCTCGCGGGCCGGTAGCACGGTGCTACGTTCGACTCCTCTTCGGCACGTTCTGTCTGGGTAGGCGAACGTGACGGCGCCCCGGGGAATCGGACGTAGCGCCAGTTCTACGACAATGGCTGCGGCACCGGCGGCGTCGGCCAGAGGACGCGCGCGAATCCGCCGCGCTGCAGCAGCTCGCGCCCTCGCCCGCCGCGCCCCGTCACCTCGTACTTCGTGGTGCTGATCGTCTGCTCGGCGCCGCGCGTCGTCTCCACCGTCAGCAGGTCGCGATCGCCGGTCGACGCGATGAACCCCAGCACTTTGTCCTCGTCCGACAGCTTGATGAGGATGACCCCCTTGCCCGGTCCTGCCAGGTAATTGATCTCGTCGATGGGGCACAGCATCCCGCGCGCCTCGGCGGTGGCCGCGATCATCGTCTCCTTGCCAGTGACCCGGTCCACGCCCACCACCTCGGCCCCGTCCGCCGGACGCGCGAAGCGCCGGCCCGCACGGGTGCTCACCTCGACAAGGCCGTCGAGGCCGAATCGCAACGCGTAGCCGTCGCTCGTCACCGCCACCGCGTGCACCGGGGCCGGTTCGCCTTCCCGCTTCGGCGTCGACGTCGCCAATCACCCGCGGGATCGAGGCTCATCGCCGCCACCACACGCTCGCCGTCCTTGAACTTGAACAGCCGCTGGATCGGCTCGCCGTAGCCGGTGGACGCCGGCACGTCGACGATGCGGCAGGTGTAGGCCGCGCCGAAGTTGCTGAAGAAGACGCACGTCGCACGCGTGCTGCCCGCACATGCCGCCAGCACCTGATCGCCCTCGCGCAGGCGCGTCGTGGTCATGTCCTTCACTTCCTTCTGCCGCTTCACCCAGCCGTCGCGCGACACGATGACGACGTTGTCCTCGTCGATGATGAAGTCGTCAGCGGAGTACTCGGGTTCCCCGTGTCGCTGGCGATGACCGTGCGGCGCTTGTCGCCGTACTTCTGCCGTCACCTCGTCGAGTTCGCTGCGCACCATCGTCCAGCGGCCCTGCTCGTCGCCGAGCAGTGCGGTGATCTCGCGGGCGCGCCGGCGCTTCGCGTCGAGTTCCTGCCGGATGATCAGGATTTCGAGACGGGCCAGCCGGTAGATCTTCAGCTCGAGGATGGCGTCGGTCTGGTCGTCGTCCAGCCCGAACTGCGCCATGATCGTCTGCGCCGCGTCGGCCTTGCCGTCCGACTTGCGGATGATGCGGATGATCTCGTCGAGCGCGTCGAAGACCTTCTCGAACCCTTCGAGGATGTGGATGCGCTTGGAGAGCGCCGCCAGTTCGTGCTCGAGCCGCTTCGTAATCACCTCAAGGCGGAAGTGCAGGAAGTGCCAGAGGATCTGCTTCAGGTCGAGGCGTTCGGGACGACCGACCTCGGGATTCTGCTCGACCGGCACCAGGCAGGTGAGGTTCACCGCGAAGTTGATCTGCAGCGGCGTGTGCTTGAAGAGATACGCCATGATCATCTTCTCGTCGGCGTCCTTCTTCATCTCGAGCGCGACGCGCACGTCTTCCGTCGACAGATCGCGCACGTCGGTCAGCTGCGGCAGCTTGCGGCCGATCACGACGTCGGCGATGCGTTCCACCAGCTGCGACTTGTTGACCGTGTATGGAATGCTCTCGATGTAAATCGTCTTGGTGGTGCGGGTCTCCGGACCCAGGCTCCAGGTGCCACGCAGGCGTACCGAGCCGGAGCCGGTGCGGTAGATCTCCTGCAGTTCCTCGCCCGAGTTCAGGATCTGTCCGCCGGTCGGGAAGTCGGGCCCCTTGACGTAGCGACACAGTTGCGCGTTGGTGATGTCCGCGTTGTCGAGCAGCTTCGTCAGCGCCGTGCACACCTCCTTGAGGTTGTGCGGCGGGATGTTGGTGGCCATGCCGACCGCGATGCCGGTCGTGCCGTTCACGAGCAGGTTCGGGATGCGGGCCGGCAGCACCACCGGTTCGATCTTCGTGCCGTCGTAGTTCGGGCGGAAGTGGACCGTCGACTGATCGATCTCGGTCAGCATCTCGTCGCGAGATGCGCGCCAGCCGGCACTCGGTGTAGCGCATGGCCGCAGCGCTGTCGCCGTCGAGCGAGCCGAAGTTGCCGGAACCGTCGATCAGCGGATAGCGCAGCGAGAACGACTGCGCCATGCGGACGAGCGTTTCGTAGAGCGCCGAGTCGCCGTGCGGGTGGAAGTTGCCCATCACGTCGCCGACTACCGTCGCGCACTTGCGGTGCTTGTTGTCGGCGGTCAGGTTCTTCTGCCACATCGAGAAGAGGATGCGGCGCTGCACCGGCTTCAGGCCGTCGCGCACGTCCGGAAGGGCGCGGGAGGTGATGACCGACAGCGCGTAATTCAGGTAACGCGACTGCGCGGCTTCATGCAGGGCGACCTGTGTTGTGGCGCCGGCACCGCCGCCGGGCGGGAGCGGTGGCCGACCGGGCCCGCGGCCTCCGTCGTCCTGGGGATCTGCCGCATCGAACAGCGTCGGGTCGTCACTCTTCTTGGCCACAGCCGGTCATTCTACCAGCCGGTCGCAGACCGGTTCGCGAGCGCTTTGACCCGATCGTGCCGACCGACTAATCTACACAGGCATGGAAAAATACGAGATTGCAGTCCTGGCCGGTGATGGCATCGGTCCCGAAGTCATGCAGCAGGCCCTGCGTGTCGTCGACGCCGCCGGAAGAAAGTTCGGATTTGTCGCGACGTGGCGGCCGATGGATGTCGGTGGCGCCGCGATCGACAACCATGGCGAGGCGCTGCCGGCAGCACACGCTGAAGGTCTGCGAGGAGAGCCAGGCGATCCTGTTCGGATCGGTCGGCGGCCCGAAGTGGGAAGCGCTGCCGCCGGAGAAGCAGCCGGAGCGCGCGTCGCTGCTGCCGCTGCGGAAGCACTTCGACCTCTACTGCAATTTCCGCCCAGCCCGCGTCTACAAGGCGCTGACGTCCGCCTGCCCGCTGCGCGCCGACATCGTCGGCGACGGCTTCGACATCCTCGTGGTGCGCGAGCTGACCGGCGGCGCCTACTTCGCGCAGCGCGCTGACGGAAAGGGGCGATCGGGCAGCGGCCCTGACGAGCGCGCGTGGGATACCAAGGAGTATTCGCGCAAGCAGATCGAGCGCATCGCCCACAAGGCGTTCCAGGCGGCGCGGACGCGGCGGAACAGCGTCATCTCCATCGACAAGGCGAACGTGCTGACGAGCATGGTGTTCTGGCGCGAGATCGTCACGGCGATTGGCGAAGCAGTACCCGGACGTCACGCTGTCGCACATGTACGTGGACAACGCGGCCATGCAGCTCGTGAAGAACCCGCACCAGTTCGACGTGATGCTGTGCGGCAACATGTTCGGCGACATCCTGTCGGACGAGTGCGCGATGCTGACCGGATCGATGGGGCTGCTGCCGTCGGCCAGCCTGGCCGAGGGGTCGTTCGGGCTCTACGAACCGGCAGGCGGGACCGCGCCGGACATCGCGGGCAAGGGCATCGCCAACCCGATCGCCCAGATCCTGTCGGCGGCGCTGATGCTGCGCTTCTCGTTCAAGGAGCTCGATGCTGCCAGCGCCATCGAGGCGGCGGTGGCCAGGGCGGTGGACGGCGGCATTCGCACCGGCGACATCATGACGCCAGGCGCGACGAAGGTCGGCACGGGCGCGATGGGCGACGCGATCCTCGCGAACCTGTAGTGGCTGACCGCGAAGACCTGACGTAGTGCCCACCTTCAGGTGGGCCGTGACAGAGCCCGGCTGAAGCCGGGCACTACGTATATGTCGGTCCCGCCCTTCCGACCCTCCTGTCCTTCCCGACCTCCCGGTCCTGACCCGCCCAGTCGTGCGGTCAGTCGTGCGTGGCCACTGCGGCTGACCGGCACGCGGTCGCCCGTCGTCAGCAGCGCGACCCGGTTCTCGCGTTCGTCGAGGTCGACGCGCGTCACACGTTCGACATTGACCACGTACGAGCGGTGGACGCGGACGAACCGCGCCGGATCGAGCGAGGCTTCGACCTCTGCGAGCGTCTGCTCCTTGAGGTACTGACGGCCGCGGGCGACATACGCCACGTAGTCGTCCTGCGCCTGGACGAAATCGATCTGATCGACCGGGATCACGTCCATCGCGTGCACCGTCCCGCACCAGAACGCGCGTGGTGGTCCCGGGTGCCGGCCTGACCGCAGCGCTGAGTCCGGCCGGTGGCGACGGCTCGCGTCGCGCCAGTCGCAGGCGGGCGCGGTCGATGGCTGCCGCCAGGCGCTCGGCACTGCACGGGTTAATCAGGTAGTCGACCGCGTGCACGTCGAAGGCGCTGCAGCCCGTACTCGTCGTGCGCCGTGGTGAAGATCACCGCGACGTCGCGGCCGACCAGCTCCAGCACCTCGAAGCCGTTCAGCTTTGGCATCTGCACGTCGAGCAGCAGCAGGTCGGGTGCGAGTTCGGCAACCGCCTTGACCGCCTCGAAGCCGTTGTCACACTCCGCGACGACGTCGATGCCGGCGAGGCCGGCGAGAGTCCTCGCGCAGCACGCTGCGCGCCAGGTCCTCGTCGTCCACAATCGCCACGCGCAGTGGCGCTTCATCATGTCCTGACACGTGACGTGACTCCTCCTCGGCGGGCAGGTTGAGATCGACGAGGAAGGTGCCTGCATCGGCGCCGGCGTCGAGCCTGGCGCGATCGCCGAACGCCGTCTGCAGGCGCCGGCTGACATTCTCGAGTCCGATGCCGGCGCGGCGCTTCGGCGCGACATCCGGATCGCGCGGGTTCTCTACCCGGACCAGCCGCCGCCCGTCGCGGCGCGCCAGCGTCAGCCGGACGGTGCCGCCGTCCAGCAGTCCGGCAATGCCGTGCACCAGTGCATTCTCGAAACGAATCTGCTCGATGGCCTGCGCAGGAAGTCGCCGAGCAGCACGCACATCCGTCGTGCGCCGGCCGGATCGAGCGAGGTCAGCGCGCTGATCGAGTTGAGGCTGTTGTAGAGAAAGTGCGGATTGAGCTGGGCGCGCAGGGCGCGCAGTTCGGCGTCGCGCGTCAGCACCTGGAACTGCAGGCGCACCAGGGCGCGCCGGCGGACAGCGCCGCGGCGAGCGATGCGGTGGTGACGGCGGCTGCGCCAGCGGAGGTGAGCGGCACCGCCCGGCACACGTACCACGCCGACAGGCAGACGAACGCATACCCGATGGATGGTGAGATCACCAGCACCAGCGCGTCGAGCGTGTCGAGCCCCTCGCGCGACAGCGCCAGCGACAGCAGGAACGCGGCGGCTACCCAGGCTGCCAGATACCACGCCACCCGTTCGATGCGGGCGCGAAGCGGGTGCATCAGCTCCGGATGGTAATCCCACCCATCAGGACGAGGCCGCGAATCACCAGGCGCGGTGGCGGTCCTGGGCTGGCTGTGTGGTCGATGATCGGCGACGGTTGTGCGACGCGCTGATCGTCGATGCCGCCGAGGATGGTCGTGGCTGGCGCCGACACCACCCAGTGTGGCGGCACGAAGATCTCGCAGCCGCCCATGATGGCGACGATGTCGATGACCGCTTCGGTGCCCGGGCGAGAACTGCCGGACGGTAGTCGAGCTGCGCGCCCCCCATGAAGAGGGTGACGTCGAGCGCCTTGAATGGATCGGGCGGACTCACGCGCCTGACGCCGCTCAGGACGGCGACGGCGGGTCCGGTGTCGCGGCTCTCGCCCTCGGGTGCGGCCATCGTCATGTCACGGAACCGGAAGCCGCCTCCGGTGCGGGTCAGCAGCCGGACGCCGACGCCAATCAGCACCATCGGCCAGAGCAGCTCGAAGACGCTCGCCCGGGTGATGCCGAGCGAGTTCAGGAGGAACACGCCGCCGACGGCGATCCAGATGAGACCGCCCAGGCGGACTCGGCGCTGCCGTCGGCGCGGCGGCGGCCCGCGGTCAGGTGCTGGACGCCGATCGCGATGAGGATGAGCGGCCAGAAGCGGAGCACCGTGTCGGCTTCCGCTCGCCCGGACCGATCGATGAGCATCACGACGCCAAACAGCATCAGGCCGATGCCGCCCAGGAGGCGCGGCGTGATCGACTGCGGATTCTCGAACAGGGGCGATGTCATGGGTTGCCTGTCTGCTTCCTGGCTTACGGCGCAACCGTGAGCGCGCCCATCAGCACGGTTCCACGCACCACGAGACGATGAGGAGTTGCGGGTTCGGTGAACGCGGCCCCCTGGACTCGGCGCGTGTCGCGCGCCCGTCCCATGATCGTCACCGCCTCCATGTCGATGTTCCAGTCCGGCGCTACCCGGATGATGGCATTGCCCATGGCCGTCAGGCCGTTCACGGTGACGGTGGTCGGCGCTGTTGCCGGCAGGTCGCGCAGGTCGATGATGTTCTTGCCCATCACCGTCCAGACTTCGGCGTCGCGCATCGACGCCAACTCGACGTGGTGCTCGGTGCGTGCGGCCACCGAGATGCTCCGGAACTGACCGTGAGGATCGGCCGTTTGCGACCAGCCACGTCCGCCGCCGGCGCTGAGGAAGGCGCCGACGACCATTGCGATGAGCACCCATCCCGGCTCGCCTGAGCGCCGCCGCGAGAAGGTGCCGGCTGGTTGACCCGGCTGGCTGGTTGCCGCTGCCAGCACTACGCCGGCACCGTAGGCAACGACGAGCAGTGGCCAGGTACGCTCGGGCGAGAGCCAGCCAGACACGACGGCCAGCCACCAAACCCGGCCAGCACGTAAAAGAGGCCACGCCGGCCACGCCGCCGCGGCTGGAGCTTCGCGCCGCCGATGCCGACGAGCAACACCCCGACGGCAATCGGTGCAACCGGCGTGCGCTCAATCGTCAGGTCGTCTCCTAGACCGGCGCTGGATTTCATCTCTGTCATGTCCTCTCTCCGCTATCCGCCAGCCAGGGACAGTGCCGCCGCTGTGCAGATGGCCGCCGCTCTCGCGATCAGGGTCGTCAGCACACCGGCGTCGCTGGCAGCCGCCCACATCAGCCTGTCTGGATCGGTCATCAGCATCCAGGCGCCGACCGCGGCCGCGACGGCGCAGACGATGCCCATGCCTGCGGCCGCGGTAACGACCGCTTCACCGCGGCTCGGCGGTGACTTAGCAGCCGCGGTCCGGTCCGTCCGGCGATCCGTGCCTGCCGCTGCGACGCGTTCCATGGTGCGAACGTAGCGCGGACCCGCCGCGGCATCCGCCGATTTCGGTGAACAGCCGTTCGGTCCCGGCGAATGACTGCCGGATCACTGCGGGGCAGGCTTTCGGCTATGCTCTGTCGTCATGACGCGAATCTATCGACTCATCACCGTGGCTGCCGCGGCCCTGTTCGTCGCCACGGCGACCTTTGCCGTCCAGGCGCAGGACGTGCCGGCTGAAATCCTCGCGTGCATCTCGAACGGCAGCACGAAGATCGGGCGCTCGTTCATCCAGCATCCCGATCCCGCGAAGCTGGCCGTCGCGCTCAAGGCGTACGAGACGAAGAGCACCGACTATCCCGAAGGCACCATCGTCCGGATGATCCCGGGCGAGGCGATGGTGAAGCGGACCAACGCCGCTTTCCCGCAGAGCAGCGGCTGGGAGTACTTCGCCCTCGCGGTGACGCCGCAGGGGACGACGGTGAAGGCGCGGGGCTACGAGGCCTCGAACGGCCTCGGCACCTGCCAGAACTGCCACTCCGGTGCGTCGAAGGGCGACTACATCTGCGCCAGCGGTGGCTGCACGGCCGTGCCGCTGACCGACGAGCGCATTGCGGCCATCCAGAAGGCCGACCCGCGCTGCGCCCAGTAGCTACTTTGCTGACGGAGCTGTCGGCAGGTCTGTCCGGCGGCTCCACTCCTCCCACGACCCCAGGTAGTTCCGCAGGCGCTCGAAACCGGCCAGTCGCAGGGCAAACAGATCTACCGCCGACCGGTGCCCGACCCAGCAGTAGGCAATGACGTCATCAGACGGTGCGAGCCCTTTGGCGGCGTACAACGCCCTCAATTCGTCGGCCGGCCTGAACGTCTTCTTCTCGGCATCAAGAAGATCCTCCCAGTAGACCGCGATGGCCGAGGGGATGACGCCGCCGCGGCTGCTCAGTCGTGTGTCGCTGCCGTCCATTTCGGCGATCGTGCGCGCGTCGAGGATGCGTGCCGTGCCGATTCCAGCCCTCACATCGTCGAGCGTGGCGAGCCACGTGCGCTGCAGCGTAGCTGTGAACGACGCCGGCCTCACCTGAGGCACCATCGTCGTGGTCGGACGTTGCTCGGCCAGCCAGGCCACCCAGCCGCCGTTCACCAGCGCGACGTCCTGGTGCCCGTAGGCATTCAGCGCCCACCAGAGACGCGCCGCCAGAAGTCCGCCGCGATCGTCGTAGAGGAGGACGCGCGTGCGATTGGAGATGCCGACGCGTGACATCGCCTGCTCGAACGCCGCCTGCGGCTGCAGGTAACCGGGCGCGTTCGCAGCGTCTCGAATCGACTCGGGGTCGAGCCACAGCGCGTCGGGGATGTGGCCGTCGGCGTAGCCCGAGCGCCGCACATCGAGGATGCGCACGTTCATATCCTTCGCGTGCGCCGCCACCCAGGCTGTGTCGACGAGTTGCTCCGGATGGGCGTACCCAAGGGCGGCGGCGAGCGCGATGGTGGCGAGCATGCGGCAGTGTAGTGCAGCCGTCGGCCGGTGGTCCGCACTCCGCGCGGCCGGTTTATACTCCGGCGATGACGACTCGATTCACCGCTGTGTGTGTCCGCATCGGGTGGGCCGCGCTGGTGGCCGCTTCGGCGGCCAGCCTGTCGGCGCAGGCGCCCGCCCCGGTGAAGGCGGCCATTGCGCCCGGGGCGAAGCCGGCGTGGGGCAAGGGGATCCTGCCGATCAACTCCGAGAGCTACTACAACGCCATCGAATGCGGGAAGCAGGGCGGGAACCCGGCGTGCGTGTTCTGGGACACCGGGTTGTGCCGGAACGCCGATTTCGAAATTGCCATGTACACGCCGTACAAGGCCGTGGCGTACGAGGTCTGGCGCGTCGTGAGCCAGAAGCAGCCGGCGCCGCAGCCGAACTACGCCGAGGCTCAGCGCACGCGGATTACCGTCGGCGTAACCCCGGCACGCGGCTCGAAGAACGCGCTGACCGACTTCGTGCTGAAGCGCGGCGGCAAGCCGGTGACCCCCACCGCGCGCGAACTGTCGACCGGGCGCTTCACGTTCGACTTCCCCGCGTTCGCGCCGACCGCCGGCATCACCTTCGAGATGATCGGCAAGACCGGCACCGTGTCGTGCGCCATCGACGCCGCGACGCTTCGGCAAATGCGGTAGTCACACGTCGCTGGCAACTGGTTATTGGTCGTAGAAAGCAAAAGGGCGCGATGGCCGAAGCCACCGCGCCCGTTGCTTGTTCGGTCCGGCCCGGAGCCCAGAGCCCGGAGCCTCGCGACACGGGTTACTTGATGAAGAGCATTTCGCGATACGTCGCCAGAGGCCAGAGCTCGTGCGGGATGATGCATTCGAGCGCGTCGCTGGTTTCACGCAGCGCGATCATGGCCGGGATGACCGTATCGCGGAAGTGCTTCGCGTGCTTTTCGGCCGACGGACCCGAGTGGTCGAGCGCGGTCTGGAGCGTGTCCGTCCGCTTCTTGAACTCGTCGGTCAGCTTGGTCATCTTGTCGAGCAGCTTCTTGGCCTCGACGCTCTTGCCGCCGCCCGCCTTGATCGCTGCCACAGTCTGGCCGACCTGCTTCGAGTATTCGAGCGCTGCCGGCAGCACGTAGCGATTGGCCATCAGCACGGTCAGCTGGCCCTCGACGTTCACGGTCTTGTTGTAGGTCTCGACCATGATCTCGTAGCGCGAGTGGACCTCACGCTCGTTCAGCACTTTGTACTTGTCGAACAGCGCGACGGCCTCCTTCGAGGCCCACTGCGGCAGGGCATCGACCGTGTTCTTCAGGTTCAGCAGGCCGCGCTTGGCCGCTTCCTTCGCCCATTCGGCGGAGTAGCCATTGCCGTTGAAGATGATCCGCTTGTGCTCCTTGACGATCTTCGGCAGGAGTTCGCTGGCAGCCTGTTCGATCTTCTTGCCGCCTGCGACGGCCTTCTCGAGTTCGGTGGCGATGTAGTCGAGCGACTCGGTGACCGCGACGTTCAGCGCCGTGTTCGGGTAGGAGATGCTCTGGTTCGACGAGACCGCGCGGAACTCGAACTTGTTGCCGGTGAAGGCAAACGGGCTCGTGCGGTTGCGGTCGCCCGCGTCACGCGGCAGCTTCGGCAGGACTCCGACGCCGGTGTCGAGCATGCCGCCGCTCTTGGTCGACTTGGCGCCACCCTTCTCGATCTGCTCGAAGATGTCCGTCAGCATGTCGCCGAGGAAGATCGAGATGATGGCGGGCGGCGCTTCGTTCGCACCGAGACGGTGATCGTTGCCGGCGCTGGCGATGGTCGCGCGCAGCAGGCCCTGGTACTTGTTGACGGCGCGGATGACGGCGGCGCAGAACACCAGGAACTGGACGTTGTCGTGCGTGTTCTGCCCGGGCGACAGCAGGTTGTTGCCCTGGTCATCGCCCATCGACCAGTTGAGGTGCTTGCCCGAGCCGTTGACGCCGGCGAACGGCTTCTCGTGCATGAGGCAGGCGAGGCCGTACTTCGGCGCGATGCGCTTCAGCGTTTCCATCACCATCATCTGGTGATCGGTGGCGATGTTCGAGGTCTCGAATACCGGCGCGATTTCGTACTGGCTCGGCGCCACTTCGTTGTGGCGAGTCTTCACGGGCACACCCAGCGCGTAGAGCTCGGTTTCGCACTCGGACATGTACGCGAGGACGCGGTCGGGAATCGCACCGAAGTACTGATCTTCCAGCTCCTGGCCCTTGGGCGGCGCGGCGCCGAACAGCGTACGGCCGGCGTTGATCAGGTCGGGACGCGACAGGTAGAAGTAGCGATCGATCAGGAAGTATTCCTGCTCGGGACCGCAGGTCGTGGTGACTCGCTCCGCCTTCGAGCCGAACAGCTTCAGGATGCGAACCGCGTGCTTCGAGAGGGCATCCATCGAGCGGAGCAGCGGCGTCTTCTTGTCGAGCGCCTCACCGGTCCAGCTCAGGAAGGCCGTCGGGATCACCAGGGTGACCGAGCCACCGCTCTTGAGGAGCCACATCGGGCTCGTCGGATCCCATGCCGTATAGCCGCGCGCCTCGAAGGTGCTGCGCAGGCCACCTGACGGGAAGCTCGACGCATCGGGCTCGCCCTTGACCAGTTCCTTCCCAGAGAACTCCAGCACCGCCTTACCGTCGGTGGTTGGGTTGAGGAAGGAGTCGTGCTTCTCGGCGGTGATGCCGGTCAGCGGCTGGAACCAGTGCGTGTAGTGCGTGGCGCCGTGCTCGACCGCCCATTCCTTCGCGGCCTTCGCCACCGCGTCGGCCACCGAGCCGTCGAGCGGTTGGGACTGAACGATGGTCCGGCGCAGCGCCTCGTAGACCTTCTTCGGCAAACGCTTCTGCTGCTCCGCGTCGTTGAACACCAGGCTGCCGAACGTAAACTCCGGGCGGACTGCTGGCGCCCCTTCTTTAGCTACGGACCAGTCGCGAATTGCGCTGATCGCTTCGCCCAACACTGCGGAACCCATCGCGTCCCCCTTAATCGATTGCAAACCTGAAGAATGATTGCCGTGAACGGCCCCGCGAATTCTATCGCGCAGATACACCGCTGCCGTTCAGTTTCTGCATTATTCCAATCTGATGCACGACCTGCAAGAAGATACGTCCAGATTGTCGTAAAAAGATGGAAATGACCGATTGTGTCCATGCAAACGTGCACGATCTGCACGAATTCAAGATCGTGTCGACGGTCCTGGCCAGCCCAGCATCGACAGGAACTCTGCCAGCACCATGGCCGTCGCTCCCCAGATGACCGCGTCAGCCACTTCGAAGCCAGGGACCTCGAGCGTGACCGGGCCCCGGCGCATAGGTCGCCACTGCACCGTGGCCGGAGCGAGCAGGGTGCCGACGGGTACCTGAAGGATGCGCGCCACCTCGCGATCCGACGGCGCCACGTCCGGCGCCTGCGGGACGGTGGCGACGACCGGATGGAGCCGGAAGCCGCTGACCGGAATGTCGAGCGGGGTAAGCCGTCCGTGCAGTGTGACGCCGGCGGTGGCGAGGGCAATTTCCTCGTGCGCTTCGCGCAGCGCAGCCTGTTCCACGGTCTCCCCGGCTTCGATCACGCCGCCCGGCAGGGAGACCTGGCCGCTGTGACGCACGTGGGCGGACCGTACGGTGAGGATGACGTGCGCGCGGCCGTCGAGCGGAAACAGCAGCAGCAATCCTGCAGCATGACGCGCCGACCCCGGGTCGACGCCGGCCGGCCAGTCGCCGCGTCGCTGTGGTGCCATCAGGGCTTGCGCCTGCGCCCCTGGCAGCGTCGCGTCCCATGCGCGTTCGAGGCGCTCGATCAGGTCGGCGAAGGTCACG
This sequence comes from uncultured Acidobacteriota bacterium, assembly GCA_963722395.1. Classification (GTDB taxonomy): domain Bacteria; phylum Acidobacteriota; class Vicinamibacteria; order Vicinamibacterales; family CAVVIG01; genus CAVVIG01. The sequence continues at coordinate 1,337,572 of CAVRLS010000005.1, forward strand.
TCGGACGCGGTCAGTACAACGTCATCTGTGCGCAGCTTGCTCGCGGGGCTGCGTACGACGAACTTGTCAGTGCTTTTACAACTTCGGCGCCGAGGATGGCGTAGCCGTTGTCGTTCGGGTGAAAGCCGTCCTGCGAGTAGAACGACGAGGCGTAGACGCGCGTGTCGCACATCAGATCGATGACGGTGACACCCTGTTGTGTATTGAACACGTTCGTTGTCAGGCGCACCGACGCGCGCTGCGCGGCCTGTTTCTGCGCCAGCGACGTGCTGGCCAGATAGGGCAGTGCCGCCAGGTTCGGCAGGTTGAGGACGATGATCCGCGCTTGCGGCGCGCGCGCCCGAATGCCGTTCAACAGGCTCGTGAAGTCATTGCCGAACGTCGTGACCTTGTCGTCGATGTAGGCCGTCGGATTGCTGCCACCGGCGCCGCCGCCGAGAGCGGCCGTCACCGTGTTCACGTCGTTGGCTCCGGCGAACACCGTGACGAACGACGCATCGCGACGCACGAACGGCATCTCCTGCTCGAGGATGTTGCCACCAATGATTCGGCCGTACTGGGTGCCCAGATCCTGGAAGGACCGGCTGATCACCGAGGCCGGAATCCCAAGGTTACCCACCGTCACCGTGTACCCGCTGGCTCTCAGTTGACGGGCCGCCACCCAGACGTAGCCGGTCCCGTTGCAGTCCTCGAAGAGGAAGCAGGGAGTGGTCGAGCCGATGCCCATCACATCACTCGCACCGACCGCCGAGTAGACCAGTGCCGAGCCGGCCGCCGGTGGGCCGCTCGGTGTCGTGGGGCTGCCGCCACTGCCATCGTTCCCGGCGCAGGCGCAGGTCAGGACCATCAGCAACGACAGCGCAGGAAGGATCCGCCTTTTTGGACTGCGGGACATTGTCACCATGAGTTTGCAATGAGAGTACCCGACGGGCTGCAGGGTTGTGCGTAGAATGACGAGGGTGCAGGGCACGCCGGAGCAGGAGAACACGTCGGTGAACGCGTTGCGCCAGACCGGCGCGTTACTGTCGGCCATCGGAACGGCCGTCACCAGCCTGCTGAGGCCGGGGAAACGGCCTCGGGTTGCACTGGTGGCGGGCGATGCCGCGCCGGATTTCGCGCTGCCGGCGTCGGACGGTCGGACGTACCGGCTGGCCGACTTCAGGGGTCGTGTCGTGGTCATCGCCTGGTTTCCGAAGGCGTTCACCACGGGCTGCACCGCCGAGTGCCGTTCCATCGGGATGTCGAAAGGCGCACTTGGCGCGTTCGATGCTGCCATCTTCGCGGCGAGTTGCGACAGCGTTGAGATCAATCGCGAGTTCGCTGCGTCCACCGGGATCGATGTCCCCATCCTGAGCGACCCCAATGCCACCGTGGCGAATGCCTACGGTGTGCTCGCCCCGCTCGGGTTGCCGAGCCGATGGACGGTCTACATCGGTGCGGACGGCCGGATCCTGGCGATCGATCGCGAGGTTCGGTCCGGTAGTCACGGCGCTGACATTATGGCGGCGCTCGAACGTTTCGGAGTTTCGCGGCGGCCCTGACGGGTCCGCCCTCACAAGCTGGTCTCCCGGCCAGGCTGGAGAATTTCATGACACTGCTCGATCGCTTCCGTGCCCAGTCCCGCGACAAACACTCCGATCCCAACGTTCGCCTCGCATTTGTCGAGGAACTGCCGCTGTCGGAAAAAGAAGCCATCTCGGCCGCTGCCCGCGAGGACGACGACCCGCGCGTACGCAGGGCCGCGGTCGCCAAGCTGATGGACCCGGCCACGCTGGCCGTGGTACTGCGCGAGGACAAGGACGAGGGCGTCCGCACGCAGGCGACGGCGATGCTGCGCGACCTGGCGCTCGAGGCGTTCGAGGAAGTGGGCGAACCGGAAGGCCAGCAGGCGATCGATGCCCTCGCCGATCCGAAGGCACTCGGCCACATCGCCAAATCGTCGACGCGCGAGGCGTCAGCGGCGCGCGCCCTCGCCCGCATCACGGACGTGCACGCACTGGCTTCGGTGGCACGCCACGCAGCGCTCGAGCCAATCCGCGTGCGGGCGTTCGAGCAGGTGCGCGATCAGGGCGCGCATGAGGAGCTCCTGGCCATCGCCATGAACAGCGACTTCAAGGACACGGCGCTGGCCGCGCTCGACCTGATCACCGATCGCGCCGAGCTCGAACAGGTGGAGCTGCGCGGACGGAACAAGAGCGCCTCGAAGCGGGCGCGTTCCATCATGCGCGAGGCCGATGAGCGGGCCGCGCGCGAGGCAGCAGAGGCGGCCAACCAGGCAGCGCTCGTCGGAGCCGCGGCGGCACGGGCGGTCGAGGTCGCGGAGGCTGAGATGGCCACACCGCCGCACGGCGATCCCCTGCGAGAGCAGGTGGTTGAGGCGACCCCGGAGGAGGCAGTCGACGCGCCGGGCGAACCGGCCGAGACAGACGAAGCGCGCGCCGCTCGTGAGGCCTCCGAGCAGGAAGCCCTGCAGCGCGAACGCGAACGTCGCACCAGCAGGCTTGTCGAACTCGCGGTCGAGGCGGAAGCCGCCGCCGCCGACGAAACCCTGCCGTCGGCCCGCAAGCGCTTCAACGTCGTCCGCCGCGAATGGAGCGAGACTGCACTCGGCATCGACGTCGATGCCGAGGTGCTGGCGCGCTACAACGAGGCAACCAGCCGCATGGGTGTGCGCGACGCCGAAGCCCGCGAGGAGGATGTCCGCATCCGCAAGGAGGCGCTGGCGCGCATGCACAACCTGCTCGGCCGCGTCGAACCTCTTGCGACCAGGGACGATCTCACGCTGAAGGCCGCCGATCGCGCGCTGAAGGATGTGAAGAACGCCTTCGGGGCGATGCCGCCGCTGCCGACCAGGCAGGACTTCGAAGACGTCATGACGCGGCTCAAGGCCGTGCAGGCCGCGCTCACGCCGAAGGTGCAGGAGCTGCGTGAGGCCGACGACTGGAAGCGCTTCGCGAACGTTGCCATCCAGGAGCAGCTCTGCGCCAGGATGGAAGCGCTCAAGGCCACCGACGACCTCGATGCCGCCGCGAAGGAAGTGCGCGAACTGCAGGAGCAGTGGCGGGCCTCTGCTGATGTGCCGCGCGCCCAGGCTGACGCGCTGTGGCGCCGCTTCAAGGCCGCGCACGACGAGGTGTGGGCCCGCTGCGAAGCGCACTTCGCCGCACAGGCCACCGAGCGTGCCGAGAACCTCGCGAAGAAGACGGGGCTGTGCGAACAGGCCGAGGCGTTCGCCGACTCGACCGACTGGATCAAGACCTCCGAGGCGCTGAAGGCGCTGCAGGCGGAGTGGAAGACGATCGGGCCCGTCTCGCGTGGACGCGAGAAGGCGATCTGGGAGCGTTTCCGCGGCGCGTGCGACCGGTTCTTCACCCGGCGTCACCAGGACCTCTCCGAGCGCAAGACCAGCTGGAACGAGAACCTGGCCCGGAAGGAAGCGCTCTGCGAGAAGGCCGAAGCGCTCGCCCAGAGTTCAGACTGGGAGAAGACGGCCGGCGAGATCCGCCAGCTGCAGGCCGAGTGGAAGACGATCGGACCGGTGAAGAAGTCGAGATCCGAAGCCATCTGGCAGCGCTTTCGCACCGCCTGCGACACCTTCTTCACGCGTTTCGCGCAGCGGCACGACACGGCCCGCGCCGAACGCATCGCAGCGCGCGAAGCCATTTGCGCCGAGATCGAGGCGATGGCTGCTCTTCCCGAGGGGAGCGAGGCGCCGGCGGACCTGCTGGCCACGGCGCGCGCGCTGCGCTCGCGCTGGCAGCAGGAGATTGCGTCGCGTGGCGTCGATCCCGATCGTGCTCGCGCCCTCGATCAGCGCTTCGCGCTCGCATTCGGCCACGTCATCACCCGCTGGCCGGCGGCGTTCGGCGGTTCGGACATGGATCCGGAATCGAACCGCAAGCGCATGGAAGCGCTCGTCGCCAGGGTCGAAAGCCTGGCTGAGTCGTTGTCCGGCAAGGCCGGCCAAGCGGCGGAAGGCGAGTCGTCGCCGACGACCCGACTGGCGGCGATGCTGAAGGAGGCGCTTGCCGCCAACACCATCGGGGGCAAGGCCGACGATGACAGCCGTCTGCGTGCGGCGCAGGAGGAAGTGCGTCAGGCGCAAATGCAGCTGTCGCGGCTCGGCATGGTGCCGGAAGACGCGCGTCGGCAACTCAATGACCGCTTCCAGCGCGCCGCTCGCAAGATCAACGACCGCGCGAAGCGCGCCTAGCGCTCGACGCAGGACGGGCCCGCACGTCGCCGCGCACTTTCAGGTGCGCGACAAGCCGACCTGAATGTCGGCAGCTACGTACGTGTGAACTGCTACTCCGCAGCGCGGGTCGGTGCCAGCGTCTCCAGCAGGGCGGTCTTGAAGTAGCTCGGCGGAATCGTGCCCTGCCGGATGAACTCCAGGTGGAACGTCTTCGCCGAGAAGGCCGTGCCTGCCGCCTTCGCCGCCTCCTCACGCATGGCGTAAATCGCATCCTTTCCGAGACGGTAGGTGATCGCCTGCGTCGGCCACTTCGAGTAGCGGAAGATCGCCCGTTCGGCCGCTTCGCAGCTGGCGCGCTTGGCATCGCTGGTGGCGCGGCCGGCCGTGTCGCAGGCACCCGGCAGGAAGTCCACCACCTCCGAGAACAGCGTCGCTGCATCGTCATACCCGAGGCGCCCGGTGTGGATGCCGGTATCGATCCGTACCCGGAGATCGCGGTAGAGCGTGCCCTGCAGTTGATAGAGCCGCTCTTCGGGTGTGTAGAAGCCGTTCGGCGCTTCCGGCTGCGGCTCGGCCATCAGGGCTTCGGCGTACAGTCCCCAGCCCTCTGCGGCCAGCGAGTCCTGCCACATCGCAGCCGAGTCTTCGACGGCGCCCGGCGTGAGCCAGCGCACGGGCGAGAACGAACCCTTCGCCTGCGTCAGCACCTTGAAGTACCAGTCGTGCCCGGGGAACCCTTCGTGCGCCGACAGGTCCGCCAGAGCGGCGCGGTTGTTCGCCTGCAACGCGGCCGGGTCGTTGCCGGTCGGGGTGACATAGTAGCGGCCGACGCCCGTCGGACTTGAATGGTGGTGCCGGGTAGTACGCCGCGCCGTCAATCGAGGCGCGCAGCGGCGGCGGTGTCTCCACCACCTCGAGCTTGTAGTCGGCCGGTACGTCGAAGAGTCCGGTCCTGCGCGCGAAGTCGACCAGGCGGAAGGCCGCATCGCGGTACCACGACACCATCTCGGCGTCGGACTTCGGGTAGTCCTTCGAGAGCTGATCGAAGACCGCGCGGACCGCGGCCGTGCCGTCGGCCGGCAGCGGCCAGCCGTTCTTCTGGCCAATCTGGCGGGCCAGCTCGATCATCTGCTTCTGTGTGCCTTCGACGATCGGCCACGAGTCGTCGAACAGGGTCGACGCCTTCACCTGGAGGTGGAAGTTGTTCTCGAGCGCCCAGTCGTACTCGGTCGCGCCCATGGCGTAGCGGTCGGCGGCGTAGGCGGGCTTCACCGTCCGCGAACCGCGTTCGAAGAAGGTGTCGGCGATGAAGGTCCGGAACTGCACGTAGGCCGCGCCCGCATCGCGGCCCGCCGTGCCGATGCCGGCGAGCAGCGCGTCGCGTCCGGGTCCTGGCGCCATGCGCTCGGCAGCGATCACGGGCAGCGTCTCACGGAAGTATTTCGCGTTGGCGGCACTGGTGTCGAGGCCGTCACGTTCGAGCATGCGACGGTCGGCGACATTGCCCGACGTCACGCCCGCTGCAAGCTGTGTGCGTGCGGTGGCGAGAAACGCCGGAATGTCCTTCACGCGCTGGAGGACGAGCGCCCATTCCTCAGGCGTGCCGTAGCTGCCCTCGCCGGTTGGCGTGAGGCCCTGGAGCTGCCAGTCGATGGCGCGGAACGGTTCGCCGACGTAGGTGTCGACGGCGCGCTCCTGGTAACGCCGCACCTGGTGCTGGTGCAGCAGGAAACGCACCTGCGCCACCGCCACGTCACGATCGATCAGCACCGAGGGCGTGAGGGCGTCCATGTCGACCGCGCCGAGGCTGCGCGCAACGATTCCGAGCCACTTGTCCTCGTCCTCGATGGCCGCCTGCGAGTAGTTGCGGAGGGTGCCGTCCACCGCAGCCAGCGACGGGTCGAGCCCGGCGCCACCCAGGTAGGTGTTCGTGGTCGGATTGCGTTTCAGGAACTCGACGACGTAGGCGGAAAGCGTCCTTGCAACGAGCGGGTCGCCGGCGCCTGCGTTGCCGTAGGTCTGTGTGCCCGGCAGCGAGCCACATCCAGCAACGAAAAGCGCCAGCGTCACCGCGCCGGCCCATGGCAGGCGTATGGTGTGTGTCACTGAATCTTCAGCAGTTCGACGTCGAACACCAGCATGCCGTACGGCGGGCTCTGGCCCTTGTAGGCCAGCCCTTCCGGAATCCAGAACCGGGTCTTCTCGCCTTCGACCATCAGCTGCACGCCCTCCGTCCAGCCGGCAATGACGCCGTCGAGCGGGAAGGTGGCCGGCTCACCGCGCGTGACCGAGCTGTCGAACGTCTTGCCGTCGGTGGTCCACCCCGTGTAGTGCACGGTGACCTGGCTGCGCGAGGTCGGGTGCCTGGCGCCGGTGCCGGCCCTCACCACCTTGTAGGCGAGTCCGCTTGCCGTCTTCTTCGCATCGGTCGGCACGGCCTTGACGTCGGGCGGCACCTGCGGCGGCCTGGTGATCGAGATGAGCTGCACGTCGAACACCAGCATCCCCTTCGGGTCGCGGCGGCCCTGGTAGGCGAGCGCTTCGGGTATCCACAGGCGGCGCGTCTCGCCCGGTACCATCAACTGCACGCCCTCGGTCCAGCCGGCGATGACCTTGTCGAGCGGGAAGGTGGCGGTCTCGCCGCGCGCCACCGAACTGTCGAACATCTTGCCGTCGGTCGTCCAGCCTGTGTAGTGCACCGTGACCATATCGGTGCGCGCCGGGTGCTCCGTGCTCGTGCCGGGCTTGATGACCTTGCTGGCAAGGCCCGACGCGGTCTTGGCGGCGTCGGCCGGCGGCGCCTTCACATCGGGCGGCGCGGGAATGGTGCGGGGTGCCTGCGCGGCGACGGTGGCGCTGAGGAAGAGGGCAATCAGGAGAGTTCGCATCCCGCCATTCTCGCATCCCTGTGCTGCGCCGATTCACGGTAGTTTTTTCGCGTGTCGCGGCGCGTAGCGCATCCCACAACGATGTCAGCGGCGGCGCGAATCCAGACACATCTGTCAAACGGGATCCGTTAGCAGATTGCCGCCGTGGTGAACTTCATCCGCGGCAACCTGGGCAATGACTACAAAGACGCGGTGTCCGCGAGTGACGTGACGGCGATCCGCAAATAGGTCGAGCGGGTTGCTACCGCCGGTTCTGCAGTTCCTGCAGCTTGCCCTTGAGCGCCTCGAGGCGCTGCCCGGCGTCGCCGAGTTTGCCCTCGGCTGTGAGCCGCTGGTAGTCCTCGAGGTCCTGCGCCGCACTCCGGATCAGGGCATCGGGTGTCGCAGGGGCTCCGGGAGATGTTGGCACTCCCGGCGTCGCCGTGCTGCCGCCCGGCCCGGTCTCCGCCGACCGCAGCGGTTGCGACATGCCGTCGCCTGTGCTAAGTGTCGATGGTCCTTGCCCGAAGAGCGCCGCGAGCGCCACCTCGAAGGTCGGCCCGTAGGCGAACCGGTCCTGCATCGCGAGCACCACGATGCGGAGCTCGGGCATCGGGCTGCGTTCGGCCTGCAGGTAGATCGGCTCGGCGTAGAGCAGCGCCGCGCCCGACCGGAATCACGATGAGCGTGCCGCGCCGCACGCGTGATCCCTGCTGGTTCCAGAGCGACAGCTGCCCCGAGAGCTGCGCGTTCTGATCGATGCGCGCCTCGATCTGCAGCGGTCCGTCGACCAGCCGGGTCTTCGGGAAGTCGTAGACGATCGCCTTGCCGTAGTGCGTCGCCGTCGCTGCGCCCCGCGATCCAGCCGATCAGATTGTTGCGGTTGGCCGGGGTGAACGGCAGGATCTCGACGAACTCGATGCGCCTGCTCGCCCGGCAGCTTCATCAGCACGAAGTTCGGCTCCATCGGCTGCGAACCGGTCTGATCGGTGCCGTCCGTCGGTGCCGCGACTTCCGTCGCCACCGTCCACAGGTCCTCGCGGTTGTAGAACACGTCGGGCGCGGTCATGTGATACAGCCCGTAGACCAGCGCCTGCATCTCGAGCATCAGCTCCGGGTAGCGGACGTGCGCGCGCAGGTCGGCCGGCATCGCCGCGCGCGTCCTTGAAGAGCGTCGGGAACATGCGCGCGGTAGGCGGCGATGATCGGATCGTCGTCGTCGAAGACGTAGAACGCGACCGTGCCGTCGTAGGCATCGATCGCCACCTTGACGCTGTTGCGCATGTAGTTGACGGCGCTGGTTGCCGAGCCGGTAGTGACGCGCGTACGGATAGCTGTCCGACGTCGTGAAGCCGTCGATGCATCCACACCAGCCGGCCCTCCGTCGTCGACCACGATGTACGGGTCGGGATCGAAGGTGAGGAACGGCGCGAGCGCGTTCACGCCGCTCGCGGATGTTGCGACGCATCAGCAGCCGGCTGTCCGGCGTGATGTCGTCGCTGAACGGCACCTTGGTCAGGTCGCCGCGGTCGAGCGCGATCACGAGTGCGGCGGAAGAAGCCGCCCATCTGGATGCCGCCCGTGCCCTCGTAGGTGGTCGACGCTGTTGGTCTCGCCCTGCGGGATAGTTGAATTCCTGCTGGTTCGTCTTCACGTAGACGTCGGTGTTCGTCAGCTCGCCGAAATAGACCTCCGGCCGCGTCAGCTTCGAGACCGGGAATTCGTGCTCTGCACCGGCATGTCGCCGAGCAGCAGGTCGGGCAGCCCTTCCGGCGTGAAGCCGTTGACCGGGTTCATGGTGACGCCGTAGCCGTGGGTGTAGACCAGCTTCTCGTTGATCCAGTTGCGGCTGCTCTCGGGCAGCCGCTCGACGTTCAGCTCGCGCAGCGCCAGCATCATCTGCCGCGTCGCTGCCGTCGAACGTGTAGCGGTCGATGTCGATGTCCGGAAAGTCGTAGTAGGTGCGGATCTCCTGGATCTGCCGCAGCGTGTCCTGCAGCGCGCGCCAGTCCCACAGCCGGATGTTCTCGAGCGTGTCGCCGGTTGTTCGGCGGCATCGAGCGCCTCGAGGCCGGTGTCGGCCGGGAACGGCACCTCGCTCGATCCGGTTCAGCCCGAAGGCCTCGCTGCGTGAACGCGATGTTGTTCGTGATGTACGGACGCTCGCGCACCAGTTCGTTCGGCTTCACGACGAACCCGTTCACGTACCAGGCGGCAAGGCTGACCGCCGACGCAGATCGCGGCCGCGGGCACCAGCGCGCCGACGATCCAGCGCACCTTTGGCGCGGCCACCGCGTTGATGGCGCAGATCACGGCTCCGAGCACGAGCGCCGCCGCGACGTAGAGCATCCCCGGCACCACGACGTGCGCGTCGGTGTAGGTGACGCCGGCAAAAATCGTGTGGTCCTGCAGGATGCGGCTGAAGCGGCTGATGTAGGCCTGCGCCGCGAAGGCGAGCAGCAGGCCGCTCGCGGCAATCGAGACGCCGCGTAGCGCGCTGTTGCTGTTCATGCTGGTGCGCGTCAGCACGCGCGATCCGCCGGCGACGACGGCGAAGAACGCCGCCACCGCCGCCACGATCACCGCGAGCGTCGTCAGCCAGCCGGCCACCATCTGCCAGACCGGCAGCGTGAACAGGTAGAAGGTGACGGGTCTGCCGAAGATCGGGTCGAGCGGCGCACCGGGCACGGGCGCCTGATGCCAGTAGAGGGCGAACGTCGTCCACTGCGCCATCATGCCGAGCCCGGTGATGACGGCGAGGAACGCGGCCGCGACGAGTGCGATCATCCGCAGCACCGGTTCGACCGGCAGCCGGATCGGTTGACCGTTGATCAGGATCGGCCCGCTGGTCAGATCGAGCTGGGCCGGCCTGAGCGCGAAGTAGGCCGCGTAGAGCAGGAAGAAGGTGGCGCCGAGGAAGACGCTGAAGACCGTGCCCTGAGCCCGCAGGGTGGTCCAGAAGACGTCACCGAAGCCGAGGGAGGTGAACCAGAGGGAATCGACGTAGTAGGAGAGTGTCGTCCCGCCCCCGAACAGCACGAGGGCGAGGACTACGAACAGGAACCCGCGACCGCGCCGTCGCGGCTGGCGCGACGGCGTCCAGTCTATGGTGCTCACTTCACCCCAAACCCGTCGACGTGCACGTTGAGGTTATGGTTGACGCGCAGTCCGGCGACGCCCGCTCCGTCGACGGCCGCGGCCGGCTGCGAGCTCACCTCGGTGTTGTTCACGAGGAAGCGCACCTTGTCGGCAGCCACGACAACCGACAGCACGTTGGTGCCCTTGGCTGACGCGTCGGTCTTCTTCACTGCCGCGTTATCGGTCCACGGCACAACCGGCGTCACCTTCGCGCCGTCACGGCGCGAGATCATGAACTTGCCGTCCTGGCGCACCAGGAAGTACGTGTACTTCTGCGTCGCCGCGGCGAGGTTGGCGCCGCCGATGAAGACGCCGTACGCTTCCGGGTGAGCCGACGGCTCCATCTGGCTGAACGATGCACGCACCTCGTAGGCGCCGGTCTTGGCGTCGGCCGGACGGTAGAAAATGCCGGCGGGACCGGTCTTGAAGTGGAGGCCCCCGCCCATCGGCACGACGCTGACGCCATCAGGCTTTGTGGCGCCGCTGTCGAGGCGAACGGACCAGCCTGCCGGGAGGCTGCCGCCAGCCTGCATCTTGTCCATGTCATGCTGCTGGGCACCGGCAGCCGTGACGCCGAGTGCCGCGAAAGCCAGGATTGCGAGAACGCGTGTCATCAAGGATCTCCTTTTCATCGAGTCTAATTTATCCCGTCGTCCTTCAATCCGAAAGGCTTCGACCACTCCGGCTGGCGCGATTCGACCGCCTCAGACGCTGATGACGACCTTGCCGACGGCTCCCGAGCTCATCACCATCTCGTGCGCCTTCGGCGCGTCCTCGAGAGCGAACTCGTGTCCGACCACTGGTTTCAGCGTGCCATTCTCGAGACCCGCGACGAGCGCGGCATGAGTGGCGGCCAGCTCGGCCGGCGAGACGTTGAACAGCAGCATGCCGTGGATGGAGGCTTCCCGGCCCATCGTGCCGCGCGGGTCGATCTCGACGCGGCCGCGGCTGCCGATGATGACGACGCGTCCGGACTTCGCGAGCAGCGTGAGATCGTGATCGAGATTCACGTGCGCCGCCATCTCGAGAATGACGTTCACGCCCTTGCCGCCCGTGGCCGTCGTGATGGCCTCGAGGTAGCCCGGCGCCTTGTGGTCGACGACCACGTGCGCGCCGTGCGCTTTCACCAGGTCGCGCCCAGGCTCCGTGCTGGCCGTGCCGATGACGAACATGCCGTGTGCCCGCGCGATTTCGACCGAGGCCATGCCGACGCCGCCGCTGGCGCCGTGCACCAGCACGGTTTCGCCGGGCTGGGCGTTCGCGCGCCGGAAGAGCGAGTAGTAGGCGGTGGCGTACGGGACGCCAATGGCAGCGCCCTGCGCGTAGCTGACGTGTGCCGGCAGGTGGTGCAACTGGGTCGGCGCGCAGAGGACGAGTTCGGCGCAGAGGCCCGCGTGCGGCGCGCCGTGGTTGTCGCCGGCAATGTAGACACGATCGCCCGGCTTCACTGACGTCACGTCCGCGCCGACAGCAACAACGTCGCCGGCACCATCGTGCCCTGGCGTGTACGGCAGCGGCGGCTTCGCGGCGTAGACGCCACTGCGGATGTAGGTGTCGACCGGGTTCACCCCGACAGCCCTGACCCGCACCAGGACCTGCGTCGCGGACGGGGCCGGATCGGGCACCTGCTCCACTTGCATCACCTGCGGCGCACCGAACTCGCGGACGACAATTGAGCGCATGGGCACGATGCTATCATGAGGAATTCATGGCACTTGTACGGCTCCACAAGACCGTGGGCGTGAAGGTGGGACGCGTCCAGGTTGGCGGCGGCGCGCCCATCGTCGTCCAGTCGATGACGATGACAGACACGGCGGATGCGCTGTCGACCGCGACGCAGTGTATCGAGCTGGCAGCCGCGGGCTCCGAGATGGTGCGCGTCACCGTGAACAACAACGAGGCTGCCGCGGCGGTGCCCGAGATCAAGCAGCGGATGCTCGATGCCGGCTGCACCGCGCCCCTCATCGGCGATTTCCACTACAACGGGCACCTGCTGCTGACGCGCTACCCGGCGTGCGCCGAGGCGCTCGACAAGTACCGCATCAATCCGGGCAACGTCGGCACCGGCAAGCGCCGCGACGAGCAGTTCTCCACCATCTGCCAGGTGGCGGTCGATCACGGCAAGCCGGTGCGCATCGGTGTCAACGGCGGATCGCTCAATCAGGAACTGGTTGTGGCGAAGATGCAGGAGAACACCGACCTGGACCTTGGCAAGGCATCCGAGGAGATCATCAACGAGTGCATGGTGCTGTCGGCGATCGAGTCGACGGCGCTGGCGATCGAGAGCGGCCTGCGCAAGGACCAGATCATCATCTCGTGCAAGACGTCGCGTCCGCGCGACCTCATCGCCGTGTACCGCGCGCTCTCGAAACAGACGGATCAGCCGCTGCACCTCGGTCTCACCGAAGCGGGCATGGGAACGAAGGGGCTGGTCTGGTCGTCGGCCGCCATGGGGGTGCTTCTCGCTGAAGGGATCGGCGACACCATTCGCGTGTCGCTCACGCCGCGGCCCGGCGGCGACCGTCGCGAAGAGGTGTACGCGGCGTGCGAGTTGCTGCAGTCGCTCGGTCTACGCTCGTTTTCACCCAGCGTGACGGCCTGCCCCGGCTGCGGCCGCACGACCAGCAGCACGTTCCAGGAATTGGCCGAGTCGATCCAGAACTACATCCGCGAACAGATGCCCACATGGAAGGCGCAGCACGACGGTGTTGAAACGATGACGCTCGCGGTGATGGGGTGCGTGGTGAACGGCCCCGGCGAGTCGAAGGCGGCCAATATCGGCATCAGCCTGCCTGGCACCGGCGAGGCACCGAACTGTCCGATCTTCATCGACGGCCAGCACCACTCGACGCTGCGCGGCACCTACGAGGAACTCGCGGCGGCGTTCCAGAAGCTCGTCGACGACTACGTGTCCACCCGCTATCCGAGGAAATCCTAATCAGCACGTACGACGCCGCCCTGCGCGACGCGCTGCACCGCGTCTGGGGATTCTCCGACTTCAGGCCGTTGCAGCGCGAAGCGATGCACGCCGTGCTGGAGGGACGCGACAGCCTTGTCGTGCTGCCGACGGGCGGCGGCAAGTCGCTGTGCTTCCAGGCGCCGGCGCTGGTGATGGAGCACGCGCTCGCTGTTGGCCCGACTGAAGCCGACGCGGTGCCAGGCCCGGCTGAAGCCGCGCACTATGACGGCACAACCGTCGACGAGGAGGGCGCCGGCTACGACTTCGACTGGGACGCGCTCCCCACCGTTGCTCCTGATTCACGGAGTCTCGGGCCTGCGACGGCGGCCCAGACCCGCCAGGGTTTCGCGGTCGTCGTATCGCCACTCATCTCGCTGATGAAGGATCAGGTGGACGGACTCCGGGTTGACGGCGTCGAGGCGCGGTACCTGAACAGCACCCAGACCTCAGCCGACCGCGACGAAGTGTTCGCCTGTCTGAAGGCCGATCGATGCCGCCTGCTCTACGTCTCTCCCGAGCGCCTCGTCGGGGAGGGAAGCCAGGGGTTCCGCCGCATGCTCGCCCGTTGGGGCGTCCGGTTCATTGCCATCGACGAAGCCCACTGCATCAGCCAGTGGGGCCACGACTTCCGCCCTGAGTATCGCCAGCTCGGACAACTGCGCGCCGACTTTCCGGGCGCATCCTTCCACTGCTTCACCGCGACGGCTACCGAGCGTGTCCGGCACGACATCCTCACGGAACTCCGGCTGAACGATCCGCTGGTGCTCGTCGGATCGTTCGACCGGCCCAACCTCATCTACCGCGTCCTTCGCCGTGGCACGCTGAAGAAGCAGCTCGAAGCGATCCTGTCGCGGCACGATGGCGAATCGGGCATCGTCTACTGCGGCTCGCGCCGCGAGGTGGAGGAACTCGCCGAGTGGCTGCGGGGGGAAGGGCACGAAGCGCTGCCGTATCACGCCGGCCTGTCGGACGAGGTACGCGCGAAGCACCAGGAAGCCTTCCTCGAGGAGCGCGCCGATATCGTCGTCGCCACGGTGGCCTTCGGCATGGGCATCGACCGTTCGAACGTGCGCTTCGTCATCCATGCAAGCGCGCCGAGGTCGCCCGAGCACTACCAGCAGGAAGCCGGCCGCGCCGGCCGTGACGGCCTCCCAGCGGAATGCGTGCTCATCTACTCGGGTGCCGACTTCGTGCGCTGGCGGCAGATGCTCGAGCAGAACGGCGAGTTCACCGACAGCGCGCGCGGCCTGCTGCGCGACATGGAGCGCTATGCCGCAGGTACGCGATGCCGTCACCGCTCGCTTGTCGAATACTTCGGTGAAACCTGGACGCGGGACGCATGCGGTGCCTGCGACTGGTGCCTGAAGGAGCTGGACGCGGTCGACGATTCGACGACCGTCGCCCGCAAGGTGCTGTCGTGCGTGGCGCGCGTGAACCAGCGCTACGGGCTTGCCCACGTGGCCGACGTGCTGCTCGGCAAGGCGAGCGACAAGGTCGTGGCGTACGGCCACGCCGAGCTGTCCACCTTCGGGCTGCTGAAACACGAAACGCCGGCGGCTGTGCGCGGCTACATCGAGCAGCTCGTGGCCGGCGGCTGGCTGGTGCGCGAAGGCGAACCGTATCCGATCCTGAGGCTTACGGCGCAGGGTGCCGGGTTGCTAAAAGCTGGAGGCACGTGCGCGCTGTTCCGCGAGCAGGTGCCGGTGAAGGGCAGGAGCCGCACGCGTGGAGCGGGTGCCGTCACCTTCGGCGGCGACCCGAATCTGTTCGATCGATTGCGTGAAGTGCGCACGCGCATTGCGCGCGAACGCGGCGTGCCGCCGTACGTGATCTTCCATGACACGACGCTGCAGCAGATGGCCGAGCGACGTCCCTCGACCGTTGACGACCTGCACGACATCTACGGTGTCGGCGCGAAGAAGGCCGCCGATTTCGGTGACGAGTTCCTCGACGCCATCAGAACGTTCCACCGGCCGGCATAGAATCACCCCATGACCGCGACACCGCCACCGTCCACGAGCCTGCCGCTGCCCTACGGAGCGCCGCTCACCCTCGACGTCGCCAAACGCATCATGGCTGCAGCCGAGGCCGAAGCCGCAGCGCATCACTGGCCGATGGCCATCGCCATCGTCGACAGCACCGCGCACTTGGTGTTGTTCCAGCGTGCCGACAACACGCAGCTCGGGAGCATGGACGTGTCGATTGCGAAGGCGATGACCGCCGTGAAGTTCCGCCGCGCCACCAAGATTTTCGAGGATGCGATGGCGGCCGGTGGTGCGGGGCTGCGCCTGTCCACCATGCCGGGCATGGCCGCCCTCGAAGGCGGCGTGCCAATTGTCGTCGGCGGTCAGGTGGTCGGCGCAATCGGCGTGTCCGGCATGCTGTCCACCCAGGACGCCCAGGTGGCCGCAGCCGGTCTGGCCGCCCTCAACGCCTGAGCCGATGACCGCCGCTACTTCGCAATGAGCGGTGGCGTCGTCTTCGGCGCGCGCCGCGGCGCGACGAGCCGCTCGTAGGCGTACGCCACCTTCAGCAGCATCGGTTCGCTCCACGGCTGTCCGAGCAGATCCATCCCGATCGGCAGGCCGTCGGCGGTGAAGCCGGCCGGCATGCTCAGCGCCGGATAACCGGTCGTCGCACTCAACTGGCAATTCGAGCCGCCTTGCGGCTGTCCGATCAGCGCTGGCTTGCGCCGCAGCGTGGGATAGACGAACGCCGTGATGTTCTGGCGCCGCATCTGCGTCGCCACCGCGTCGCGCAGGTCGTCGCGCCGGGCGAGCGTCGCCGTGTACGCGGGCGAGTTGCGATCGGTCACTTCGTCCGCGCGCTTCAGCACGCCTTCGACCGCCGGATGATACGTGCCGCCGGACAGGATCTCGGTAAGCGAGTGGACCGGAGCCGACGGATACGCGGACAGGAAGTCGAGCAGGTCGAACTTGAACTCGGCGTTGATGACGCTGGTGTTCTGCAGCAGTTCCTCGAGATCCGGGAACGGCACCTCGACGATGCCCGCGCCCAGCGACTGCAGGTCTTCGAGCGCCGCGCGCACGATGCCTCCAGCCTCTTCGTCCTCCGGAGCCGCGCCGAAGAGCGGCTTCAGCACACCTATGGTGACGTCGCCGAGGCTGGCGTCGCCGACGCTGCCGTTGTAGCTGCGGGGGATGTGCCCCTCGCTGGCACTGGTCGTCGGATCTGCCGGGTCGATCCCGACGGTGTAGTCGAGCATCAAATACAGGTCGGTCACCGTGCGCGCGAGCGGCCCGCCGATGTCCTGGGTGTGCGCCAGCGGCACGATGCCGGCCCGGCTCGACAGGCCGGCAGTGCCGCGCAGTCCATACAGGTTGTTCTCGGCGGCGGGATTGCGGATCGAGCCGCAGGTGTCCGTGCCCATGCCTGCGGCAGCGAAGCTGGCCGCGACTGCTGCGGCGGTTCCACCGCTCGAGCCACCCGGGTTTCGCGTCGGATCGTATGGATTCCGCGTCTGCCCACCCGCCGAACTGATCGAGGTGATGCCGTAGGCGAGCTCGTGCAGGTTGGTCTTGCCGATGATCACCGCGCCGGCGTCCTTCAGCCGCTTCACCATGAAGGCGTCGCGCCCGGTCTGGAATCCGGCAAGCGCTGACGAGCCCGCAGTGGTCGGCATGCCTTCCGTGGCGTAGTTGTCCTTCACGACAATCGGGATGCCGTGAAGCGGCCCGCGCACGCGCCCGGCGCGCCGCTCGGCATCGAGGGCTGACGCCTCCTCCAGCGCACGGGGGTTGAGGGCGATGATGGCGTTCAGCTTCGGGCCGTCCTGATCGTACGCACGGATGCGATCGAGGTATTTCTGGACGAGGTCGCGTGAGGTGACCGTGCCGATGCGCTGTGCCGCCAGCAGGTCGACGATGCTCTTCTCGAAGACGTCGAAGGTGGCGGCAGGAGCCGCCGCCGGCAGAGGCCCGAGCGCGCCGAAGGGTTGCTGCGGCGCCTGCGCCGACACACCGATGGCCGCCGCCAGAGCCGCACCTGCAAGTGCCCCCGCGGTCCTGTTCCTGAACGTCACACGCCCCCCTTTGTCTGCTTTCGATTCCGAGCGGATTCTAGCCCAGTGGCCTCACCTGCGGCAGTCCGCCGAAGCGTCGCGGAAGCGGAAGGTGCGCGGCAACGACCGAGGCGTTATGCTGTCGGCCGGAGAGCCATCAGATGAGCCGTGTTGGAACCCCGCTGTCCCCCACCGCCTGTCGCGTGATGCTCCTGGGCGGGGGAGAGCTCGGCAAGGAAGTGGTGATCGAGCTGCAGCGGCTCGGTGTCGAGACGATCGTGGTCGACCGTTATCCGAACGCGCCGGCGCACCAGGTGGCGCATCGTTCGTACGTCATTGACATGACCGATGCCGCGGCGCTGCGCGCGCTGGTGGAGCAGGAACGACCGCACCTGCTGGTGCCCGAGATCGAGGCTATTGCCACCGACGAACTGGTGCGGATCGAGGCGGCCGGCCTGACGCGCGTCATCCCCACGGCGTTCGCCGCCCACACCACGATGAATCGAGAACGTATTCGCCGGCTCGCGGCCGAAGAGCTGCAACTGCCGACGTCACCCTACGCGTTCGCGTCGTCGCTCGACGAGATGCGCGAGGCGATCGACCGCATCGGTTATCCCTGCTTCGTGAAGCCGGTCATGTCCTCGTCCGGCAAGGGGCAGAGCCGGGTGACCGGGCCGGACGACGTCGCGCCGGCATGGGAGTACGCGCTGTCCGGCGGCCGGGTAAGACAGCCGCGCGTCATTGTCGAGGGGCAGGTGTCGTTCGACTTCGAAGTGACCCTGCTCACCGTGCGCGCCAACGGCACGCACTTCTGCGAACCGATCGGACACGTGCAGGTGGACGGCGACTACGTGGAGAGCTGGCAGCCCCAGCCGATGAGCGCCCTGGCGCTGGCGCGTGCGCAGGAAATCGCCGGTGCGGTGACCTCGGCGCTCGGCGGCGTCGGCATCTTCGGCGTGGAGCTGTTCGTGGCGGGTGACGAGGTGTGGTTCTCGGAGGTGTCGCCGCGTCCGCATGACACCGGGCTCGTGACGCTCGTGTCGCAGGTGCAGAGCGAGTTCGCGCTGCACGCGCGGGCCATTCTCGGCCTGCCCGTCGACACGTCGCTGCGGGCACCGGGCGCGAGCGCGGTGATCTACGGCGGGTGCGACGCGTCGGCCATTGTGTTCGATGGCGTCGCCGACGCCCTGGCGGTAGCGCAGACCGAGCTGCGCCTGTTCGGCAAGCCCGAGAGCTTCAGGAAGCGCCGCATGGGAGTGGCGCTGGCGAGCGGCGCCGACACGGACGAGGCGCGGGCACGGGCGAAACAGGCGGCGTCGCTCGTGACGCCGCGGCTCGCGTAGCGGTCCGACGTTCGCGGCTACTTGCTGTCCGCTGTGTGTCCGGCGTGCGGGTCGGCGGCTGCGCCCGCCTTTATGCCGGCGCAGCAACTACAAGAATCGCTGTAGCAACAAATACGGGGACTGAGTAGGACAGACGACGCATGGTTCCTCCTTGCGGGACACGAATACGAGCCGATGGTCAACAGCTCTGCATCATGTAGTGGGGGAGGATGGCTTGCGTGCGACGTCGAAACCCTGCTAGTGGACCGTGTAGGGTTCGTGCAGCGCGAACGGCGCGATCTCGACGTCGAAATGTTCGCCGCCTTCGGTCACCATCGAGTAGGTGCCCCGCATGACACCGGTCGACGTCTTGAGCGCGCAACCCGACGTGTAGTTGAACGACTCGCCCGGCGTCAGCACCGGCTGTTCGCCGACCACGCCGGCGCCGCGCACCTCTTCGGTGTGTCCGGTCGCGTCCGTGATGACCCAGTGACGACTCAGCAACTGCACGGTGTCGTCACCTTCATTGGTGATCTTGATCGTGTAGTGGAAGAACCAGTGGTTCTGGAAAGGCTGGGAGTGGTCCGGCGCGTAGTGGGATTCCACTTCGACGCGCACGTTGTTCGTGACCGCTTCCGACGACGAGGCGTGCATCGGTTGATTCTTGAAATGTGGCATCGGGGTCACGCGCGCGCCGCGCATTGAGTTTCCATAATAGCAGTGTTTCCGCCGGTGAACGCCCCTCCGCAGCCCATCCGCGCCGAGGAACTTCGTGATTCTGGCGTGCGTCTGATAGGGTCAGCCAGCGGCCACCGAATGCATCCATCCGCACGTCCTCCGTTCATGCCATTGCGCTTGCTCCTGGCGTGCGCTGCACTGGCGCTCCTCACGGCAGGCGCCGCCATCCCGCACGCGCAGACCGACCTCGACGCCTTCATGCGACAGGTGGTCGAGACACGCGACACGAACTGGAAGAAGCTGCAGCAGTACGTCCTCGATGAGCGTGAGCAGGTCGAGATGCGAGGACCGACCGGCGCGCCGCTCTGGGGCGAGCGCCGCGACTACACCTGGTATGTGCGCGACGGATTCTTCGTCCGCAGTCCCCTGCGGGTAAACGGCGCGGCGGTGGGCGACGCCGACCGCGTGAAGTACGAGCAGGAGTTCCTCGACCGTGCACGGCGTCGCGAGGCCAGGGCCGAGTCCGGAGGCACCGACGCCGCCAGCGAGCGCGCGCCGGCAGCGCCGGCCGCTGCCGCGCCGAGCGACGTCGACGGACTGATCCGGCAGTCGCGCCAGCCGCAGTTCATCTCCTCCGCCTATTTCCTGCGCTTCAGGTTCGACGAGGGACGCTACGCGCTGGTCGGGAGGGAGCCGTTCGACGGCCGCGAGGTGCTGCGCATCGAGTACTACCCTCAGAAACTCTTCACGGAGGAGCGACGCGAGGAGCGTCGCGACGGGCAGGGCAGGGCTGACGGGCAGCGCACCGACCGCCGCGAGCGCGATGCCTCCGAAAAGAGCTTCGACGCCGAGTTGATGCGGCTGATGAACACGTCATCCCGGGTGACGCTGTGGATCGTGCCCGAGTCGCACCAGATTGTGAAGTACACCTTCGACGACCTCGACTGGAACTTCTTCCCGGGTCAGTGGATTGCACAGATGGACGGCATCACCGCGTCGATGACCATGGGCGAGATGTTCCCCGACGTCTGGCTGCCGCGCGGACTCGAGATGCAGGTCGGTCTCCTCATGGCCTTCGGCCGCGTCCAGCTGCGTTACGCCCTCCAGTACGACAACTATCGCCAGGCAGACGTGCGATCGAGGATCGGCATACCGGACAGGCCCTGACGCGTGCTGTCCCTCCTGCTCGCTGTCACCCTGCTTGTGTCCCAGCCCGCTGAACGGGTCACGGCCGTGCGCGTCCAGGGCAACACCCTGACGCCGGAGGCCGACATCGTGCGACTGGCGGACGTGCCAGCGGGTACCGAGGTGACGCCCGCACTGCTCGCCGAGGTGGCGGCCCGCGTAAAGCGCGATGGCCGCTTCGAGCGGGTCGAGGTGTTGAAGCGCTACGCATCTATCGCCGACCTGTCGCAGGTGCTCCTCGTGGTGATTGTCGACGAGGGCGCCATCGCCGTCCGCTCGATGCGGGACGGGCAGCCGGCCCGAGCGGTGCGGCGCCGTGGTCCGCCGCTGATGTTCCTGCCGTTGCTCGGATCGCAGGACGGCTACGGTTTCACCTATGGTGCGCTGGTCTCGATGCCGAACGTGGCCGGGCCGAGGACGCGCGTGTCGGTGCCGCTCACATGGGGCGGCGAGCGCCGCGCTGGTCTCGAACTGGAGAAGCGCGCGGGGGGCACCCGCTTCGCACGTGTTCGAATCGGTGGTGCGCTCCTGCAGCGCGAGAACAGCGCGCTCGGCGCCACCGACACGAGACAGCAGGCGTGGCTGCGCGGCGAACGCGAGATGGCGCGCGCCCTTCGCCTCGCGGCGTGGGCCGGACTCGATCACGTCTCCTTCGGTGCCGACGATCACGTCGTCGTGCGCACGGGAGCCCAGGCCGCCTTCGACACGCGCGTCGACCCCATGCTGTCGCGCAATGCCGTGTACGTGCGGGCGGCGGTTGAACGACTCGGCCTCAGGCAGGGTGCGGCGCCGCTGCGAACGCTGCTCGACGCCAGCGTCTATCTCGGGGCCGTCGGGCCGAGCACGCTCGTGCTGCGCATCTATCGCGATGGCGCCAACGACCCGGTTCCCGGTTACCTGAAGGTGTTGCGCGGACGGGACGCGACGTTGCGTGGCTTCCGCGCCGGCACCGAAGCGGGCGACACCACCGCGGCCGGCAGCGTCGAACTGCGCGTCCCCGTCACCTCGCCGCTGAGTTTCGGCAAGTTCGGCGTCCGGGCGTTCATCGACGCAGCCACGGTATACGACGCCGGCGAGCGCCTGCGTCGTCAGCAGTTCGTGCGAGGCGTCGGCGGCGGCGTCTGGTTCACCGCAACCGTCATCAGGCTGGCGCTCGACGTGGCGCACGGCTCGAACGGCGGCACGCGCGCGCAGCTCAGCTCGGGGCTGTTGTTCTAGGCGGGCAGCTCCGCATCACCGTCATCATCCAATCCACCGCGGTGCGCCCGACCTCCTCGTCGATCGCACGCTGGCGCTCGGTGGCGGCGCGCCCCACCTTGAACGAGTGGTCGCCGCCGTCGACGACGTGAATGGTCGCGGCAGGGGTGAGCGTGTCGAACACCGTGTGCAGTTCGTCCGGCGTGCCGAACGTGTCGCGGCTGCCCTGGATGGCCAGCATCGGACGCCTCACGGCTGGCAGGTGAGCGTCGCGCCGCTTCGTGGGATTGCCCGGCGGATGCAGCGGATAGCCGAGCAGCACCAGGCCGGCAACCGGCAGCGCCGGATCGGACGCCGCGAGCTGAGTCGCCATGCGTCCCCCCATCGATTTGCCGCCGATGAACAGCCAGCGATCCGCCGATGCGATGTGCCGGCGCGTGGCGTGGATGACCGCTGCGTAGCAGCCTTCGAGCACTGGCGCGCGATCGGGCAGCCTGCGGCCCTGCTCGGTGTAGGGAAAGTTGAAGGTGATGGCGTCGAAGCCAAGGGCGGCGACCGCACGGGCAAACGCGGTCATGAAGGGGTGCCGCTGTCCGGCACCCGCGCCGTGAGCGATGATGAACGCGCCGCCCGAGGCGGGCGCAGCCGCGCTGTAGTGCAGCGCGGTGACCGACTGGCCCGACTCGAGCGCCACGGTGAATGCGTCAGGATTGTTCGAGTTCGTCACGCGCCTCCGCTGCGGTCTGCAGGTGATTGGTAACCGAAAAGACCGCGGACTGATTGACGAGTGACCGCGCGAGCATACGGTCGACATCGCTCTGCACTACGCCTGTCAGTGTCACCCGGCCGCGCTCCACGATGATGTGGATCGACGGGTTCGCCAACGCACCATAGTTCCAGAAGTGCGGGTTCCCGTAAATGGCGCGCGCACGTCGTCGAAGATGGTGAAGAACGAGTAGCGATTCACTGTGCTCGCGACGTCGTGGCGCAGGGCGTGTCCGGAGAGGTGACGATCGCGTCGCCGGCGTCGCTTCAGTGCGAGAGGCGGCCGAGCAGCACCACCGTGCCGATGCCCGCGCCGATAAGCAGCACCTGACGCAGCGAGTTGCGATCGACCGTGCCGCGATGCAGATCCGGAATCAGATCGGACATGGCGATGTAGAGCATGCTGGCCGAGGAGAACGCCAGGACGTAGGGCCTGACGTGCGGCAGGACGCTCACCATGCTGTAGCCGAGCAGGGCGCCCGCGACGCCGGCCGCGCCGGACGCGATGTTGAGCACCATGGCGCGCTTCCGCGAGAATCCCGAGTGCAGCAGGATGGCGAAGTCGCCGACCTCCTGCGGAATCTCGTGCGCCGCAATGGCGATGGCGGTGTTGATGCCGAGTGGCACCGACGTGAGGACGGCCGCCGCGATGATGGCGCCGTCGATGAAATTGTGGAAGGCGCCGCCGATGATCACCATCTGCGCCGCTGCGCCGTGCACCTGGCAGTGATCGGTGTGGCAGTGCCGCAGCAGCACCAGCTTCTCCAGCATGAAGAAGACAACGATGCCAGCAAGGAGGGAGCCGAGGACCCGGTCTGGCGGCAGTTCCGAGAGCGCCTCGGGGATGAGGCCGAGGAGCGATGCGCCGAGCAGCGCACCGACGGCATAGCTCACCAGCCAGGGCACGATCTTCGTCCGAAGCGATTCGTTGAACAGCAGGAGGGTGGCCGCAACGAACAGCCCACCGAAGCTGCCCAGGAGGCTCAGCCCCAGGGCGGTCGAGAGAAGTGACACCGCGACATTCTAGCTTGCGACGTATCCGCGACGCGCGCGGACGCGGTATGACCGGTCACGCAGTTCCACGCGGATCGAATGCCATCGGCCGTCGTGACCAGCAGGCGACACGTAGCCGAGCGAATACTGCCTGCTCAATTCGTCGGCAATGCTCGAAGTGGCCGGGTTCAGGTCGCGTGCGGTGTGCACGATCTCGGTGCGCCCGCCGCTGTCGTCGGTCAGGGCGCGCAGGGCCGGACCGTTGACGCGGTCGTCGATGGCGGAGGCGGGGAACTGCCGACCGCCCGGACCGAAGATCTGCGGGAAGAACGGCGGGCGACCACCCGGCCGGCCGCCTGGCAGTCGGCCGCCGCCGGGCGGGAACGGACTGCGCGGCCGCGGGATGCGCGGTTGCGACGGAGTGCGCCGGAACTGAACGAGGCTGTCGCCGTCGATGCCGACGGCATAGACGAGCACGTCGCTGCCGCGCAGCCGTTCGCGCACGTCGTTCAGCGTGGCGATGCTCGACGTGTCGTTCCCATCCGAGATCAGCACCAGTGCCTTCTTGGTATGCCGGCCCGTCGCAGCCAGCGGCAGCGCCTCGAGCACTGCGTCGTACATCGCCGTGCCGCCGTTCGGCGAGACGCGCGCGATGGCGCTGGACAGCAGTGCGCGGTCCGACGTCCAGCCCTGCACGAAGACGGGATGGTCGCCGAACCGGTAGAGGAACACCTCGTCGCGCTCACCGAGCAGGTCGTAGACGAACCGATTGAGCGCCGACTTCGCATCGCCGATCTTCTCGCCGGCCATGCTGCCGCTGGTGTCGAGCACGAGGCCGAGACTCACGGGCACCCGGTCGGCGCTGAAGTAGGTGACGTCCTGCTGCCGGCCGTCCTCGTAGACGACGAAGTCGTCCTGCCGGAGCCCGGGCACGAACCGTCCGCTGGCATCGGAGACTGTGGCCGTGACGCTGATCAGGTCGACGCCGCTCTTGTAACTCGCGCCCGGCTGGATCCGAGGGCTCGAGCGGCAGTTGCTGCTGGGCGGCCAGCGTGCTGACGCCCGCCACGACGATCGCGATGAGAAGCAGGGCTCGACTGGTCACGGGCTGCCAACGGGGGCATCAGCAAAAGGGCTGCCGGACGTTGCCCCCTGAATTTCCGGCGTCTTTGCGGCCGAACCCACGTGCTCTGTCGCCTTGGGAGCCGCCCACTGTCCACGCGCGGCGACGCACGACCAACGACCAACGACTAGCGACCAACGACCACATCGCCTATCGCCTACACTGTTCCCCCATGTCACAGCTCACCGGCAAGTCCGTTATCGTCACCGGCGCCACCAGCGGCATTGGTCGCGCCTCAGCCCTTGCATTCGCCGGGCGCGGCGCGAATGTGCTGCTGGTCGGCCGCAGTGTTGAGGCCCTCCGCGCAATGACCGCGGAGCCGTCCGCTGCCGCTGGCCGCCTCGTGGCCTGCGCCGCCGACATCACCGCCGACGGCTCGGCCGAGCGCATCGTGTCCACGGCGGTTGGCGCCTTCGGCGGCATTGACGTCCTCGTGAACGCCGCCGGCGTCATTGCCACCGGCACGATCGAAGCGACGGACGATGCACAGTGGGACGCGATGATGGGAGTAAACGTGCGGGCGCCGTTCAGGCTGATGCGTGCCGCGGTGCCGCACCTGAAGGAGCGGAAGGGCACCGTCGTGAACGTCTCCAGCGTGAACGGACTGCGTGCGTTCGCCGGTGTGCTCGCCTACAACGTGAGCAAGGCCGCCATGGACCATCTCACGCGGTGCACGGCGCTCGAAATGGCGCCGTTCGGAGTCCGCGTCAACTGCGTCAATCCGGGCGTCACCGTCACCAACCTGCACAAGCGCGGCGGCATGGACGAAGCGGCGTACGCCGCGTTCCTGCAGCGCTCGAAGGAAACCCACCCGCTCGGTCGCCCCGGCCAGCCCGAGGAAGTGGCGGCGATGATCCTGTTCCTGGCCTCCGACGAAGCCGCGTGGATGACCGGCGAGACCATCCCTGTTGACGGCGGAAGGCATCTGACCTGCTTGCGGTAGTCAGATGGTCGTTGGTCATTGGTCATTGGTCGTCGGGCCGACCGACCAACGACCAACCGACCAATGACTAGGCTCTTGCCTTCGTCCCTTCCACGAACCTGAGTCCTTCACGTTCGCCGAGAAGGCGGACGAACCGGCAACCGCCGGCTGCGAGGGTGGGCGTCGCGTCGTAGGCCGGTCCCTTGGCGCCGCGGCCGAGCAGGGCAGCAAGCCCCTCGGCCGGCAGGGCGCTGACCACCAGGACGCGGCCACCCGGCTTGAGGACACGGACCGCCTCGTGAACGACAGCCGACTGTGTTCCGATATCGAGCGATGCGAACTGGCCCGCCGCGTCGTCCAGAACGACCAGGTCGAAATCGGTGTCGTCGGCCGGCAGCTTTGTTGGAGGTGCAACCTCCACGTCCACGAGCACGCCCTGGCGCTGTGCGCCCTTCTGCGCGCGGGCGGCAGTGGCGATGTCAGGTACGACCGCGAGCGCGCGCCCGGACAGGCCCACCTTCGCGGCCACTGCTGCCAGCGCGCCGCCATCGGAGCAGCCCACTTGCAGCATCCGGTCGCCCAGTTTCACGCCGGTCATGCCCGTCATGAGCATGTATGGGTTGGTTTTTCCGCGGAACGAGAACATCAACCGAAGATGATATAGTTTTTCTCCGTGTCTACACCTGTTCAAATCGCTCCTGCCAAGGGCAAGCTTGGCGTCCTGCTCGTCGGTCTTGGTGCCGTCAGCACAACTACCATCGCCGGCGTCTTCGCCATCCGGAAGGGGCTCGCGAAACCGATCGGCTCGCTCGCTGCAGATGGGCACCATCCGCCTCGGCAAGCGCACCGACGACCGCACGCCGCTCATCAAGCGAGTTCGTCCCGCTCGCCACACTGGATGACATCGTGTTCGGCGGCTGGGACATCTTCGAGGACAACTGCTACGAAGCCGCCAAGCACGCCGGCGTGCTCGAAGACAAGCTGCTCGAGCAGGTGAAGGACGAACTCGCCGCCGTCAAGCCGATGCCGGCTGTGTTCGACCGCCAGTACGTCAAGCGCCTCGACGGCCCGAACGTCAAGAAGGGCAAGAACAAGAAGGACCTCGCCGACCAGCTGGTCGCCGACATCCGGAAGTTCAAGACCGACAACGGCTGCGACCGCATCGTCGTCATCTGGGCTGGCAGCACCGAGGTGTTTGCCACCGAGGCGCCGTGCCACGAGTCGCTCGCAGCGTTCGAGAAGGGTCTCGCCGAGAACGATCCGGCGATCGCGTCGAGCATGATCTACGCATACGCGGCGATCAGCGAAGGGCTGCCCTACGGCAACGCCGCGCCGAACCTGAGCGCCGAAGTTCCCGCGCTGCAGGAACTCGCTGCGAAGACCGGTTCACCGATCTGCGGCAACGACATGAAGACGGGCCAGACGCTCATCAAGACGGTCATCGCTCCGGGCCTGAAGGCCCGCATGATCGGTGTCGAGCGGCTGGTACTCGACGAACATCCTCGGCAACCGCGACGGCGAGGTGCTCGACGATCCGGAGTCGTTCAAGACGAAGGAAGAGAGCAAGAAGGGCGCGCTCGACTACATCTTCCAGCCGCACCTCTATCCGGATCTCTACAAGGACATCTCGCACGTCGTCCGCATCAACTACTACCCGCCCCGCGGCGACAACAAAGAGGGCTGGGACAACATCGACATCTTCGGCTGGCTCGAACTACCCGATGCAGCTGAAGATCAACTTCCTCTGCCGCGACAGCATCCTGGCTGCGCCCATCGTCCTCGACGTGGCGCTGTTCCTCGACCTGGCGAAGCGCGCCGGCATGAAGGGCATCCAGGAATGGCTGTCGTTCTACTTCAAGGCGCCGATGCACGCCAAGGACCTCTACCCCGAGCACGACCTGTTCATCCAGCTGATGAAGCTGAAGAACACGTTGCGGTACCTCCAGGGTGAGGAACTCATCACGCACCTCGGTCGCGACTACTACGACTGACGGCCAACGACGAACGACCAATGACCGACCGGACGGTGGCCGCGAGCGCCGCCATCGTCCGGCCAGACCGACCGACGCCCTGGTTCTCTGGCCTGTCTGATGTCCACCTACCTGCAACCGGCACTGCTAGGCGGTCTCGTGACGGGCGTGCTGTCCGCCCTGCCGATCGTCAGCGCGGGCAACCTCTGCTGCTGCCTCTGGGTGATTACCGGCGGACTGCTTGCCGCCTACCTGCTTCAACAGAATCGTTCAGGTCCGATCACGGCAGCAGACGGCGCCGTTGTCGGACTGCTCGCCGGTCTGATCGGTGCGACCTGCCAGTTCGTGCTGTCGATTCCGATCGGCCTGCTCGTCGGCCCTGTCGAACGGCAACTGCTCGAGCGGTTGCGAGAGATGTCGGGATCGGGCGTCGCCGAGTTCGATCTCGGCGGTGGACCGGGCTTTGTCGGCGGCGTGCTGCTGCGCCTCATCGCGTTCGTCTTCACGCTCATCGTCAGTGCGATCGTGTCGACTGTGGCCGGCGTGGTCGGAGCGGTGCTGTTCGCCAGGCCTGCGTCGGCGTCACCCCCGAACCTGTAGGCACCTGCCTACCAGGGCCAGGTGACGTGCGCGACGGCGTCGGCGTGAGCGACATCCGGAGTTAGAATCGGCGCATGGCCGACCCCAGGACCGCCGAGTTCAGCGATCTCCTCCGCGAAGATCGTACGTTCCCTCCTTCCGACGCCTTCCGCGCGCAGGCGCTGGTGCGAGACGAGACAATCTACGCCGAGGCCGCGCGTGATCCCGAGGCGTTCTGGGCGAAGTTCGCCGCTGAACTCGAGTGGTCGACGCCGTGGACGCAGGTGCTCGACTGGCAGCCGCCGCACGCGAAGTGGTTCGTCGGCGGAAAGCTGAACGCCAGCGTGAACTGCGTCGATCGCCACGTGCGCGGTCCGCGGCGCAACAAGGCGGCCATCATCTGGGAAGGAGAGCCGGGCGACCGCCGCACGCTCACCTACCACGACCTCTATCGCGAGGTGTCGCAGTTCGCCAACGTCCTCAAGTCGCTGGGCGTGAAGAAGGGCGACCGGGTGGCGCTCTACCTGCCGCTGATTCCGGAACTGGCCATCGCCATGCTGGCGTGCGCGCGCATCGGCGCCGTGCACAGCGTGGTGTTCGGCGGCTTCAGCTCCGAGTCGCTGCGCGACCGCATCAACGACTCGCAGTGCAAGGTGCTCGTCACCGCCGACGGCGGCTATCGCCGCGGCCAGATCGTGCCGCTGAAGCAGATGGCCGACGAGGCGCTCGAAGGCACGCCCTCGATCGAGAGCGTCGTCATCGTCCAGCGCGGCGAGCAGGCGATGAAGATGGTGCACGTGAAGGAAGGGCGCGACCACTGGTATCACCGCCTGATGCAGGACGCGTCGGCGAAGTGCGAGCCCGAGCCGATGGACGCCGAGGACATGCTCTACATCCTCTACACGTCCGGCACCACAGGGAAGCCGAAGGGGATCGTGCACACCACCGGCGGGTATCTCACCGGCACCTACGCCACCACGAAGCTCGTCTTCGACATGAAGGACGAGGACGTCTACTGGTGCACGGCCGATATCGGCTGGGTCACCGGCCACAGCTACGTCGTCTACGGACCGCTGGCGAACGGCGCCACCGTGCTGATGTACGAAGGCGCACCTGACTGGCCGCAGAAAGATCGCTTCTGGTCGCTCATCGAGA
Organism: uncultured Acidobacteriota bacterium; assembly: GCA_963722395.1. GTDB lineage: Bacteria > Acidobacteriota > Vicinamibacteria > Vicinamibacterales > CAVVIG01 > CAVVIG01. The sequence continues at coordinate 1,366,641 of CAVRLS010000005.1, forward strand.
AGTACGGCGTCACGATTCTCTACACGGCGCCCACGGCCATTCGCGCCTTCATGCGCTGGGGCACCGACTGGCCGGCGAAGCACGACCTGTCGTCGCTGCGGCTGCTCGGCTCGGTCGGTGAGCCGATCAATCCCGAGGCCTGGGTCTGGTACTACAAGTTCATCGGCGGCGAGCGCTGCCCGGTGGTGGACACCTGGTGGCAGACCGAGACCGGCGCCATCATGATCACGCCGTTGCCAGGCGTCACCACGACACGCCCCGGGTCGGCGTCGCGTCCGTTCCCGGGCATCTCTGCGGAAATCCGCAACGAGAAGGGCGAGACCATTCCTGCGGGCGGCGGGCTGCTGGCCCTCACGCGCCCCTGGCCGTCGATGCTGCGCGGCATCTACGGCGATCCCGATCGGTATGCCCGGCAGTACTGGCACAAGTGGGGGCTCGGCGTGTACGTCACCGGCGACGGCGCGAAGCTCGATGCCGAAGGCAACTTCTGGCTGCTCGGCCGTGTGGACGATGTGCTGAACGTGGCGGGACACCGAATCGGCACGATGGAAGTGGAAAGTGCGCTCGTCGATCACCCGAGCGTGGCCGAGGCGGCGGTCGTGGGCAAGCCGCACGAGATCAAGGGGCAGTCGATTGCCGCCTTCGTCACGCTGAAGGAAGGGATCTTCGGCACGAAGGCGCACCTCGAAGAGCTGCGCGAGCACGTCGGCCGGAAGATCGGCGCCATCGCCAAGCCGGACGACATCATCTTCACGGCCGACCTGCCCAAGACCCGGTCCGGCAAGATCATGCGGCGCCTGCTGCGCGACATCGCCGAAGGCAAGGCGGTTGGCGACACCACGACGCTGGCCGACCCGAGCATGATGGCGAAGCTGAAGGCGCAGTACGAGAACGAGACGTAGATAGTCGATGGCCGCTGGTCGCTGATAGTCGGCCGGCTGAAGCCTGGCAGGCCCCGGAACCCGCCGCGCGCGGCGGTCGTCTATCATCAGCAGTCATGGCCCTGATTGAAACCGTCGATCTCTGGAAGTCCTACCAGATGGGCGAAGAGCAGATCCACGCCCTGCGCGGCGTCTCGATTCAGATCGAACGCGGCGAGTATGTCGCCATCATGGGGCCATCGGGTTCGGGCAAGTCGACACTGATGAACCTCATCGGCTGCCTCGATACGCCCAGCAAGGGCTCGTACCTGCTGAACGGCAAGCAGGTGAGCCAGATGGACGACAACGAGCTGGCCCGCATCCGCAACGAAGAGATCGGGTTCGTGTTCCAGACCTTCAACCTGCTGCCGAGGGCCACGGCCCTTCGCAACGTCGAACTGCCCCTGGTCTACGCCGGCGTTTCGGCAAAGGAACGCGAACAGCGGGCGAAGTCGGCGCTCGACAAGGTGGAGCTGTCCACCCGCATGACCCATCGCCCGAACGAGCTCTCAGGCGGCCAGCGCCAGCGTGTCGCCATCGCCCGCGCCCTCGTGAACAATCCGTCCATCCTGCTGGCCGACGAGCCGACCGGCAACCTCGACTCCAAGACGGGCGTGGAAATCATGGGGCTCTTCGAACGCCTCCATGCTGCCGGCAACACCATCGTCCTGGTCACGCACGAACCCGAAGTGGCGGTCTACGCACACCGCGCCATCCACATCCGCGACGGTCAGGTGGAACAGGACGTCAAGCGCGCCGCATAGGCAGGGGTCCCGCATCGGCGCGCCAGCGCGACGAGATTTCGCGCACCGGCGAGCGGGCCGGAGCGCCGGCTGAGCAATCCCGCGCTATCATCCTCCGCACACAGATGCTGGTTCGTTTCTGGGGAGTTCGGGGGTCGGTGCCGTGGGCCACTCCTGCGGCCATCGGGTTCGGGTGCAACACGCCCTGTGTCGAGGTGCGCGACGATCGACGTGGCGCCTACCTCATTCTTGACGGCGGCTCCGGCCTCGTCGGCCTCAGCGACACCTTCGCCGGAGAACCGCATCCCACCCCGCTGCTCCTCTCGCATTACCACTGGGATCATACGCACGGCCTGCCGTTCTTCGGCCCGCTCTATAGCCCGGGCTGGACACCTGAGGTGTTCGCGCCGGCACTCGCCGACGTGCCTGCCGACTGGATCGAGTCGCTGTTCCAGCCACCGAACTTCCCCGTGCCGTTCGCCGGCCTGCCCAATCGTCCAACCGTCACCTTCATCGAGCCGTCGCGCCACGAGATCGGCGGCTTCCCGGTGAGCGTGCTGCCGCTCACGCATCCCGGTGGCGCGTTCGCATACCGCATCCACGGCCGCACCGGCGACCTGTGCTACGTGACGGACCATGAGTTCGGTAACCCTGCCGTGGACGAAGCGCTGCTCGCGTTCTGCGCCGGCTGCGCGGCGATCATTTCCGATGCCCACTTCACCCCGGACGAACTGGAGCGGCATCGCGGCTGGGGCCATGGCGACTGGCGACAGGTGGCCGAGTTTGCCTCGCAGTGCGGCGCTGGTCGCCTGTTCCTGTTCCATCACAAACCCGGACGTTCGGACGCCGAGCTGACGCAGATCGTCGGCGACGCCCGACGCGTGTTCCCATCCACCGACGCGGCCCGCGAAGGGCTGGCGTTCGAAATCTAGGCGCAAGGCGCCGGACAAGCAGGCATCGTGCGCAAGGCGATCGCAGGGCTGGTGCTGGGACTGGGAGCAGGCGCTCTCGTGCTGGGCGTCGCGCAGCTGTTTGCGCGACAGTCGGCAGGCAGCGTCGACCCGCTGCAGTCGATCGAGTTCCGCACCTACGACTGGCGCCTCGCACGCACCGCCAGGCCGGACACGGCTCGACCCGACCTCGCGCTGGTCGAGATCGACGAGTACTCCCTCAGGAACCTGCAGCCGAACGCCGGGCGATGGCCGTGGCCGCGCGCCGTCCACTCGATGCTGATCGACTACCTGCAGCGCGCGCCGGCGAAGGTCATCGCCTACGACGTCAGCTTCGCCGAAGCCGACACGCGCGAAGGGTTCGCCTTCGGCGGCGGCACGGTATCGGGCGCTGAATCCGACCAGGCGTTCATCGATTCGGTGGAAAGATCGGGCAACGTCATCATGCTGTCCGACGCCACCTACGAGGGAGAAGCGGCTGATGCCGCGGCGATGGTCCCCGAGGGCGGCTTCACGCTCGACGCACCGTACGTGGCGGAGCGGAAGATGATCTTTCCGCCGTTCGCGGCGCTGGCCAGTGCCGTGGCCGGCTTCGGCCACAACCTGTTCGTACTCGATCCCGATGGTCCGCTGCGACACACCGTGCCGTTCGTTCGCGTCGGCACGCATGCGCTGCCGTCGCTCGGGCTGGCCGCGGCGCTGAAGTCGGTGCAGTTCGACCCGGCAACGATCCGCGCCGAGCGCAACGCGCTCCACCTGGGCACGACGACGATTCCGGTGCAGATGCGAACCGTCCGCACCGCCGACGGCACCCAGTCCTACCAGTGGGGGCTCGTCGCCTTTCGCGGTCCCGCACTGCTTGCCGACATGAAGAGCCGGCCCTACCCGAGCTACGCGTTCTTCGACCTGCTCTACTCGGAAGAGCAGATCCTGGCGGGCGAGAAACCCGAACGTCGACCCCGCGGTCTTCAAGGACAAGATCGTGTTCGTCGGCGTCACGGCGTCCGGGCTGTACGACGTGTTCGAGACGCCGTTTGCGGGCGGCAAGATGCCCGGCATCCAGGTGCACGCCGCCGTTGCGGACGACTTCCTGTCGCGCCGCTTCCTCGCGCCGGCACCGGACAGTGCGCGCCTGGCCACGGTGCTCGGTGCCGCCCTGGCGGTCGGCGTTGTGGCGACCATCCTGCCGGCGTGGTGGGCGAGTGCAGCCACGCTGGTCCTGCTCGCTGCGTTCGGCTGGATCGCGACGCGGCTGTTCGCCGGCGGCACGTGGCTGAACATGACCCAGCCGGTGTTCGCCTCGTCGGTCGCCCTGTTCGGTGGGGTGGCATACCAGTTCTTCATCGAAGGGCGCGAGAAGCGCACGATGAAGCGTCTGTTCGGACAATATGTCTCGAAAGACGTCTACGCACAGCTCGTCGCCAACCCCGACCTGGCCAGGCTCGGCGGCCAGCGCCGGGACATGACCGTGCTGTTCTCCGACATTCGCGGCTTCACCACCCTCACGGAAAAGGGCCAGCCGGAGGAAATCGTTCAGATGCTGAACGAGTACTTCACTCGTATGGTCGAGATCGTGTTCCGTCACAAGGGCACCGTCGACAAGTTCGTTGGTGACATGGTGATGGCGCTGTTCGGCGCGCCTCTCGACGACCCGCAGCACGCCGACCATGCGGTCGAGGCGGCGCTCGACATGCTGGCTGAGCTGAGGCAACTGAACGAGAAGTGGGTGGCGGAGGGGCTCGACGTGAAGGTCGACATCGGCATCGGCGTCAATACCGGACCAATGATCGCCGGCAATATCGGGTCGAACCAGATCATGAGCTACACCGTCATTGGCGATGCCGTTAACCTGGGGTCGCGGCTCGAGTCGCTCAACAAGCAGTATTCGACGCACATCATCATCAGCGACGAGACCCGGCAGCGGCTGACTGGACAATATGTGTTCAAACCGCTGGGTGACGTCGTTGTGAAGGGCAAGACGAAGCCGGTCGCGATTTTCGAGGTCGTCGGTCGATCAGCTCCTGATACGATCGCCCCCTTACCCGACGCGACCCCGGCTGATACCAAAGAGGCTCGTGTATGAAGAAGACAGTGCTCGTGCTCACGATGCTGGCATTCGGCACCCCTGCGTTCGCGCAGTTGGGCGGCCTCGGCGGTGCCGTTCGGCGCGCCCAGCAGGTGCAGGACACGAAGAAGCAGATCGACGATCTCAGCTTCACCGATGCAGAAGAGCAGACGATCGGCGCCGACGTCAGCACGAAGGTCCGGCAGCGCTTCGGGGTCGTGCAGGACGCGGCCGTCCACAAGTACGTCTCGCTGGTGGGCAGGACGCTCACTGATGCGTCGGAGCGGCCCAACCTGCCGTGGACCTTCATCGTGCTCGACACGGACGGCGTCAACGCCTTCGCGTCGCCAGGCGGCTTCGTCCACATCACGCGGGGCGCCCTCGGGCTGATCCAGAACGAGGCGGAGCTGGCCGGCGTGCTCAGCCACGAGATCGGCCATGTCACGCGGAAGCACACCATCAACGCGCTGCGGAAGAACAGTGCAGTGAAGTTGGGCTCTGGCGTCGCGTCCAATCGTTCGTCCTTCCTCGCCAACGTCGGCAACGTGGTCTACGCCAACGTGCTCGAGAACGCCTACGATCGTGGCGACGAACTCGACGCCGACAAGGTGGGTGTCGATTTGCCGGAGAAGGCCGGCTACGACGGCAAGGCGCTCGGCGCATTCCTGCAGCGGCTCGCCGATCGCAACAAGGACCAGTCGGAAAAGAACGGTCTGTTCGCGTCGCACCCGGAAACCACCGATCGCATCGGCAAGGTCAACGGCCTCGCCACGGCGAAGACCACGGCCACCGTGCAGCCGCGCTACAAGTCGAACATCAAGTACCAGCCTGCACCGATCACCGCCATCGCCGTCGTCGTTGATGGTGCGTCGGGCCTGGCCGGCTCCAGCAAGGACGAGAAGAAGGAGGAGCCGAAGAAGAAGGGGTTCGGCCTCGGCTCGCTGAAGCAGACGGTGGCGCCTGAAAAACAGAGCAGCCAGGTGTCGGCATCAGGAGGCGCCCGAGGCGTCGGTCCCGACCGCGCCGCCAAAGGCGGCAGCAACCCCGCGCTCGTGAAGGCCGCAGTCACGGTCGGCGAACTGGCGGAGTTCAAGAAGGGGATTGCGTAGTCGCAGGTCGTTAGTCATTGGTCGTTGGTCGTCAGTCGTTCAAAACGGGCCCGTTGCCATGTGCGCGGGCCCGTTGATCGTGTCAGCCGCGTTCTCGCCGATTCTCACGCTTCAGATGCTGCATCAGTCTGGTGAGCCGCTTGCCTGGCGTGGCGTATTGGGCTGACAGCCTCCGCCATTCTGCGTCCGTCAACCCGAACCCCTCAGCGATCTGCGCCGGCACTGCGGCCGCGATCGGCATGCCTCAGCCGGAGCACGGGTCGTACCGTCAGCAGGACCAACGACGAACGACCAATAACAATGACCAGCGACTAGATCGCCGCGAAATGGCCAGCGGTGATTGCCCTGAGCGGCGCGGCGGCGTCGAACGAGTGTGGATCGAGCGGGGTGCGCTGGCGATGCGCATCGGGGTCGAGCGAGGGGACGGCCGAGAGCAGAGCCTGCGTGTAGGGGTGTTGCGGCCTGCCAAAGATCGCCGCGGTGTCGCCGAGTTCAACGATGCGGCCGCGATACATGACCGCGATGCGTCGGCAGATGTGTTCGACCAGCCGCAGGTCGTGGGCGATGAACAGGTAGGTGAGATGCAGGCGTGCCTGCAGATCGAGCAGCAGGTTGACGACCTGTGCCTGCACCGACACGTCGAGGGCCGACACCGGTTCGTCGAGCACCACGAACTGCGGATTGAGGGCGAGCGCGCGCGCCAGGCCGATGCGCTGGCGCTGGCCGCCGCTGAACTGGTGTGGATAGCGTTCGAGGTACGCCGCGTCGAGACCCACCAGTTGGAACAGGTTGGCCGCCCGCGCACGCCGTTCCGCGCGTGTGCCGATGCCGTGAATGATCAGCGGTTCCTCGACGATCTCCCTCGCGCGCATCCGAGGGTTCAGCGACGCGTACGGGTCCTGGAAGACGATCTGCATGTCGCGCCGCGCCTCGCGCAGTCGCTCGGGCCCGAACGCCAGCACGTCGTCGTCCTTGAATCGCACCGAGCCGCTGGTCGGTTCGATGAGCCGGAGGAGGCATCGGCCTGTTGTGGTCTTGCCGCTGCCAGACTCACCAACCAGACCGAAGGTTTCACCCTCCTCGATGCTGAAGCTCACATCGTCGACCGCCCGGACGCTGCGGCCGGCGCCAAGAAGGCCGCCGCCTCGCGTGAAGGTTCGGGTGAGGTGCCGGACGTCAACGAGCGGCATGATCGTCGTGCAGGAAGCAGCGGGCTGTGCGGCCCGGACCGGTATGGAAGGCACCCGGGATGGCCGCGTCGCACGGCGTGAACCGGTCGGGGCAGCGCGGGTGGAACGTACAGACCGCTCGGGAACGCGCCGAGCAGCGGCACGCTCCCGGCAATCGGACGGAGCGGCTGGCCGTGCGCGGCACCCGGCAGCGAGGCGAGGAGCCCGCGCGTGTACGGATGCTGTGGATCGCGCAGGACGTCGCGCACCTCGCCCTGCTCGACGATGCGGCCGGCGTACATGACGGCAACGCGGTCGGCTGTTTCGGCCACGACGCCGAGGTCGTGGGTGATGAGCAGCATGGCGAGGCCGAGTTCCTGCCGCATGTCGCGCAGCAGCGCGAGGACCTCCGCCTGAATCGTCACGTCCAGCGCCGTCGTCGGCTCGTCGGCAATGAGGAGCGCGGGCCGGCAGGCAATGGCGATCGCCATGCACACGCGCTGGCGCATGCCGCCGGAGAGCTGGTGCGGGTAGTCGCGCAGGCGGCTGGCTGCGTCCGGGATGCGGACGGCGTCCAGCAGCTCACGGGCGCGCGCCATGGCCGCCCTGCCTGACGCTACACCGTGCACCCGCAGCGCTTCGATGATCTGGTCGCCCACCGTGTAGACCGGATCAAGTGCGGTCATCGGTTCCTGGAAGACGAAGCCGATGCCGGCGCCACGCACGCGGCGCATCTCTGGCTCGGAGAGCGAGCGCAGATCGCGCCCCTGGAACCGCACCTGTCCACCCGCCACGCGCCCCGGCGGGCGCAGCAGGCGGATGATCGACATCGCCGTTACCGACTTGCCGCTGCCTGATTCGCCGACCAGGCTCAAGGTTTCGCCAGCCGCGATGTCGAAGCTGACGTGATCGATCGCCGTGGCAGTGCCGCCGGGAAGATCGAAAACCGCGGTCAGGTCCCGGACGGAGAGTACCGGTTCGGAGGGTGGCGTCATCTCGTCAGGTCAGACCGTCGTGGTCTCTCGGTGCTCGCCGAAGACGTGACGCATCGCATCGGAGATTTCTCCGACCGTTGCCTTCGCTTCAACGGCCGTGATGATCGCCGGCATGAGGTTGCTGCCGTCGCGAGCGGCAGCACCGATGGCGTCAATGGCCCGCCGCCAGGGCCCGGCGTCACGCGAGGCGCGGAGGGCGCGGACGCGTTCCACCTGCTGCTGCTCGATGGCGGGGTCGATCTGGAACACCTCGATCGGGGTGGCGTCGTCACCGGTGAAGCGATTCACGCCGACCACCACCGTCTCGGCGGCATCGATGGCAAGCTGCGCGCGGTAGGCCGACTCCTGAATCTCGCGCTGGATGAGGCCTGTCTCGATGGCGCGCAGCGTGCCGCCGGCCGCGTCGATGCGCGCGATGAGCGCAGCGGCGTCGCGCTCGATCCGGTCGGTCAACTCTTCGATGACGTAGGAGCCGCCGACCGGGTCGACTGTGTTGGCGACCCCGGTCTCGGCCGCGATGATCTGCTGAGTGCGCAGCGCGAGTCGGGCGGCCTCTTCCGTGGGGAGCCCCAACGCTTCATCGAGCCCGTTGCAGTGCAGCGACTGCGTGCCCCCGAGGACCGCGGCCATGGCCTGTACCGCCACGCGGACGATGTTGTTGTTCGGCTGCTGGGCGGCGAGCGTGCTGCCGGCCGTCTGCGTGTGGAAGCGCAGTTGCTGCGCCCGCGGGTTGGTGGCGCCGAAGCGGTCGCGCATGATCGTCGCCCACAGCCGCCGCGCCGCACGGAACTTCGCGATCTCCTCGAGGAAGTTGTTGTGGGCGTTGAAGAAGAACGAGAGGCGCTGGCCGAAGTGGTTCACGTCGAGGCCGGCGTCGAGCGCCGCCTGCACGTAGGCGATGCCGTCGGCGAGCGTGAAGGCCACTTCCTGGACGGCCGTCGCGCCAGCTTCGCGGATGTGATAGCCGCTGATCGAGATGGTGTTCCAGTTCGGCAGGTCGCGTTCGCAGAAGGCGAAGATGTCGGTGATGATGCGCAGTGACGCCCGGGGCGGGTAGATGTAGGTGCCGCGTGAGACGTACTCCTTGAGGACGTCGTTCTGGATCGTGCCGGACACGGCCGAGAGCGGCACGCCCTGGCGCCGCGCCACGGCAATGTAGAGCGACAGCAGGATGGCGGCGGTCGCGTTGATCGTCATCGACGTCGAAACCGTGCCGAGCGGGATGCCGTCGAAGAGGAGGGCCATGTCCTCGACCGAGTCGATGGCGACCCCGACACGGCCCACTTCGCCTTCAGCGAGCGGATGGTCCGAGTCGTAGCCCATTTGTGTGGGGAGATCGAAGGCGACGCTGAGGCCGGAGACGCCCTGGCCGAGGAGGTAACGGTAGCGGGCGTTCGACTCGGCGGCAGTGCCGAAGCCGGCGTACTGCCGCATGGTCCAGAGCCGGCCCCGGTACATGGTCGGCTGGATGCCGCGCGTGAACGGGAATTCGCCGGGGAAGCTGTGGTCGGCCATTCGGACTGGCTCGATTGTAGCGCGAGCAACCGTGCGCAGTGCCCGTAACTCCTTGACACGTCTCACGGTTGTTCCTAGACTCACTTCACCGACTCGACTGGAAGACCTGACCCCGTACACCCAGTGGATCGAGACCGTCCTGCCTCCGTGCGGACTTGTGGTGTGCGGCGAGGCGGCCTGGCGGATCAATGGCGGCGTGAAGGAGCAACGATGGACGATCTCGTCAACCGTCTGGCCCGTGAACTGGCCGACGCCATTGCCGCCGCAGTAACCAGCAGCCCCCAGGTCGAGGCCTGCCGCGCGAAGGCCCGCGAGGCTGGCTACGACATGAAGGTGACGCTCGAGGCCGTGATCGGATTTGCTGCCCGGAAGCAGCAGGCGACGCAGGCGCTGACCCGCGTGTCGGCGTCATCGAGGGCGGTTCCGGTTCGCCGCGGCTTCGAAGTCACTGCGAACGACCGTCGATTCCTGCGCTCGCTGCGCATCGCGGCCGACGAGAAGACGGAGCCTGTTGAGTAGCCGCGGACCTGCGGATAGAGACGAAACCGCGACGCACGTCATAAAGCCGGCCGCTTCGCGCGCCGGCTTTTTTGCGCCCGCGGGACAGAGACACAGGCGACGTTGCGGGAAAGTCACGGCGTTGTCGCTTAATCGGTGACGCGCAGCTGCGACACCTCAAAATGCTTCTTGATTCGAAACCCGGTTGGCAGAATGATTCAGCATCGCACACGACGGCACCGCCCGTCCCGCCAGGCCGCCGTACGACCGCCGGTCTGGGTAGGGCATAGGGCAGGTCCGCATCGGCTTCAGGGCTTTTTCTGATCATCCGAATTGAAATGGCGTTCGCACGGCAGGCTGCGAGCGTTTCGAAAACGACCATCCCGAATCCGCGCACACCCGATCGTGTGCGCTGCGGGATGGGTCGCGTGGAGGACGCGTAATGAGCAAGGAAGTTCTGGTTGTTCTGTCTGAGTGGGGTTTCTGGGGCGAGGAGCTGGTCGGTCCGATCGAGGTGCTGGACAAGGCCGGCTACAAGACCACGTTCATGACGCCGACCGGCAAGCGCGCACATGCGCTGCCGCCGAGCATGACCGAGGGCTACTTCGATCCGCCCCTCGGCAAGTGCGTCACCGACGCCTACTTCGCTCAGAAGACGCGCGAAATCGATGCGTCCACCCGCCTCGACAACCCGCTGAACCTGTCGGAGCTGTTCCCCGTCCGCCCGTACTTCAACTCCGAGAACTTCGGCCACGGCCTCGAGGCGTATCACAGCGCTCGCGACAAGGCCTGGGAAGGCTTGAAGAAGTACGACGCGCTGCTGCTCGTCGGCGGCAGCGGCCCGATCGTCGACATGGTGAACAACCAGCGTCTGCACGACGTGGTACTCGGCTTCCTGGCGCAGGACAAGCTGATCACGGCGGAATGCTACGGTGTCGCGGTCCTCGCGTTTGCCCGCGACTGGATCGATCGCAAGAGCATCATCGCCGGCAAGCACGTTACCGGGCACGCCCTCGAGTACGACTACAAGGACGGCACCGGCTTCATCAACACCGACTTCAACATGGGGCCGCCCCCGTATCCGCTCGAGCTGATCCTGCGCGATGCGACGCAGCCCGGCGGTCAGTACCACGGCGGCGTCGGCCGCACGATCTCGACCATCCTCGACTATCCGTTCCTGACCGGCCGTTCCACCCAGGACTCGCACCTGGTTGGCGAGCTCATGGTCAAGGCGCTCGAGCAGGGTCTTCGCCGCTACGGTTGGTAGCACGCAATCGGGAAGGTGTTCACCGGGCGATGTGCGCCGGGTGAATACTTTCCGCTTCCTGTCGCCCTCGCGACCGCTGGCTGTTTCACACCATGGGCCACAAGTCCGGTCACTTCGCCATCATCGAGCAGTTCCTCGCCGACGGCATCACCCACATGTTCGGGAACCCGGGCACGGTTGAGCAGGGGTTCCTCGACGCCCTGCGGGCCTACCCGCAGATGAAATACATCCTGACGCTGCAGGAGACGATCGCCGTGCTGACGGCCGACGGCTACGCGCGTGCGACGCAGCGGCCGACGCTCGTGCAGTTGCACAGCTCGCCCGGCATCGGCAACGGCATCGGCGCGCTCTACCAGGCGAAGCGTGGCAACTCGCCGCTCGTGGTCATCGGCGGCGATGCCGGCATCAAGTACGCGGCGATGGACGCGCAGATGGCCGGCGACCTGGTTGGCATGATGCGGCCGGTGACCAAGTGGGCGACGGTCGTGCAGCATCCGTCGTCGCTGCTGCGTGTCCTGCGCCGGGCCATCAAGATCGCGGCGACGCCGCCGATGGGCCCGGTCTACGTCTGCCTGCCGCAGGACATCCTGGATGCGCCTTCCGAGGAGCCGGTGCGCCCGACCTCGTTCCCGTCGACCCGCGTGGTGCCTGCGTCCGTCGCTCGTCGAGCAGGCGGCGGCGATGCTGGCGGCTGCCGAACGACCGGTCATCTTCGTCGGCGACGGCGTCGCCTACTCGGGCGCGCAGGACGAACTGACCCGGGTCGCCGAACTGCTCGGCGCCGAGGTCTGGGAGGCCGACGCCGGCGAGGTGAACATGAGCGAACGCCATCCGCTGTATCAGGGGATGACCGGCCACATGTTCGGCGAACACAGCCTGCCGATCCTGCAGAAGGGCGATGTCGAACCTCGTTGTCGGCACCTACATCGTGCCCGAAGTCTTCCCTGAACTGGGCGACGTCTGGGCGCCGGGCGCCAAGGTCGTGCACATCGATCTCAACGCCTACGAGATCGGCAAGAATCACCCGGTCGATCTCGGCATGGTCGCCGACCCGAAGCTGACGCTGGTCGCAGCTCGCGGAGGCGCTCGAGCGGACGCTGCCGGCGGCGAAGAAGCAGGCCGCAGCGGATCGGCTCGAGAATGCCCGCGTCGACAAGGAGGCGAAGCATACGCGCCGACCTCGAGGCCGACCGGGCCGTGCGCGACAGCCAACCGGTGAAGATGACGCGCTTCATGGAAGAGCTGTCGGCGGCCCTTGCCGGCTGACGTCGATCGTCTTCGACGAGGCGCTGACCAATTCGCCGGCCGTTTCGCGATATCTCTCGCCGTCGCGCACCGGCGCAGTACTTCCTGACGCGCGGCGGCTCGCTCGGCGTCGGCTTCCCCGGCGCCATCGGCGTGAAGCTGGCCAACCCGGGCAAGACGGTCGTCGCCTTCAGCGGCGACGGCGGCTCGATGTACACGATTCAGGCGCTCTGGTCGGCGGCCCGTCACAACGTCGACGTCAAGTTCGTGGTCTGCAACAACGGCTCGTACCGTCTGCTGCAGCTGAACATCGATCAGTTCTGGCGCGAGCAGGGCATCGAGAAGCACGACTATCCGCTCAGCTTCGACCTGTCGCAGCCGCCCCTGAAGTTCGCGGAGCTGGCCCACGCCATGAGCGTGCCGGCGGTCCGCGTCGAGAAGCCCTGGGAGATCGGCCCTGCCATCAAGCAGGCGCTGGCCACGCCGGGGCCGTTCCTGATCGACCTGGTGCTCGAGGGCAACACGCATCCCGGACAGGGTCGGCAATACCTGCGGTCAGTAGTTTTCCTGGAGAGTAGATACGACATGAGCATGGACACCAACACCATCAACGAGTTCGTCGCGGCATGGTACCTGGCGCTCGACAACCACGCGCCGACCGAGGAGCTCGCGGCACTGGTGACCGACGACGTCCAGATGATCTTCCCGGAAGCGACGCTGCCGGGCGTCAGCGACTTCAAGGCCTGGTACTCCGGCGGCACCTACGCCAACGGCACCGAGGCGCCGGGCGTCATCAACATCTTCTTCGACGAGAACCACAACGTCGTCTCGGTGGAACGGGTCGGCGGCACCGACGAAGCGCAGGAACTGAAGGTGGTTGTGGCGTGGCAGGCGAGCTGGTTCGTGAAGCCGGCCACCAAGGCGAAACGCACGTCGCTCGACGCCACCCAGACCTGGACCGTCGTGAAATCGAACAAGAACAAGTACGGCGTCGCGATCAGCAAGTACAACGCGGTGGCGGCACCGTTCGCCTACGCGCCCGGGTTCGCGCGTCTCTAACTACTTCTCCAGAGCGGAGCACACGACATGGTCAACGTTCCCGATACCAAACTTGGCCGGATGTTCCAGGCGCACATCCAGTTCATCCTCGACAAGAACATCGATGCCCTCATCGATCAGTACACCGACGACTGCCTGCTGATCAGCTCGTTCATGAAGACGCCGAAGTACTACCGCGGCAAGGCGGAACTGCGTGAGCACATGCAGGGGATCCTCGGCATCCAGGGGCTCGAGGACGAAATCGTGTTCTGGGCTGAGACCGAGAACCCGGAAACGCTGATGATCACCGAGAAGATCACCATGAAGCTGCCCGACGGCGAGGCGAAAATGCGCTTCGCGGACAGCTGGGTCCTGCGCGACGGCAAAATCGCCATCCACTTCGCCGGCATGGTGCAGCATCCCGACGGCTCGCTGGCCTAGGCAGCGGCTCGCATTCCACAGACAGGACCACTCATGGCAGCCAGGAAGAAGATCGGCATTCTGATCGAAGGCGATTTCTACGAGAAGGAAATCTTCTACTACGAGCATCGCTTCGCCGAGGAGAACTACGAGGTGCATTGGCTCACGCGGCTCTGGGGGCAGTCGGCGCTCACCTTCCAGGGGCACGAGTACAAGGTGCCGTTCGAGGTTCGCGAGAGCTTCGAGAACATGTCCGACGAGGAACTGCGCAGCTACGACGCGATCATCGTTCCGTCGGCGTTCGTCTCGGACCGCCTGCGCTACACCGAGGACATGAACAAGCTGTCGCCGGCCACCGTCTTCGTGCAGCGCGCCTTCGCCGAACCGACGATCCTCAAGGGGATCATCTGCCACGGCATGTGGGTCATTTCATCGGTGCCCGAACTGGTGAAGGGACGTCCGGTCGTCGGCCACGTCAATCTGCTCGGCGACATCCGGAACATGGGCGCCATCTACACCGACAAGGATGTCGTGGTGGACGGTGACCTGGTGACCGGCAGGACCGGCGGACACTGCCACCTGTTCGCGCGCAAAATCATCGACATGCTGGCCGCGGGCTTCCCGGCGGCAGCACAGGCCTGATCAGCGAGGGATCGAATGGCGAGCGTTGCGTTTCACCACGTCGCAATTTCATGTGGCGACCTGAAGGCCACGGAAGCGTTCTACACAAAGCACTTCGGCTTCACCCGCGCCCGTGCCATTCCGCTCGGCGGTGGCGCGGAGATCGTCTTCCTCAAGAACGGCCCGGCGTATCTCGAGCTGTTCCAGGCCGAGGGCGAACGGCCGGCGCCGGCGGTGGCTGCCGATGGCCCGCACTACCCGGGATGGCGCCACATTGCCGTCAAGGTGGATGATGTCGACGCGACGCTCGCCGCCATGGGGAGCGATGCGAAGGTGACGCTCGGCCCGCTGGCTTTCGACGCGTTCATCCCAGGGTGGAAAACGGCGTGGGTTGCCGACCCGGACGGCAACATCGTCGAGATCAGCCAGGGCTTTGTTGACCAGGGGCGTGTGTGAGCACTCTGACCACGAGCATGCGCGCCACGTTGTGCGCGGCTGCGACGCTGCTGCTGGTGCCGGCAGCGTTGACATCGGCCGCTGAGCCGAACGATCCTGCGCGCACGACCGCCGCAACCACCGCGGCCACCACCGCTGCACCAGTTGCCGCCGACAGCACGGCCCCCATCGTTGAACCGGTCGAGGTCGCGCAGGCACCGGAGGCACCGGCCAGCAGCTGGCCGCCGCCGATGTACGCCGACCGGCGGTTCGACGAGAACTGGCTGCCGCCAGACTGGAACGATGCCCACAAGGGCTCGCGCGACATCTTCGACCCGATCAAGGCGCTGAAACTGAATGAAAGCGGTTCGGTCTGGGTCGGATTCGGCGGGCAGGCCCGGGGCCGCTTGGCGCGCCAGAGCACGGTCACCTTTGGTGGCCCCGGCGACTTCGAACCGACGATGTGGACGTGGCGCTTCCGCGGTTACACCGACCTGCACCTCGGCAAGCACTTCCGGGCGTACAGCGAGGGCATCTACTCGCACACGTCGATTAACGAGTCCCGCCTGGGGCTGTTCAACGGTGCCCAGAACCTGAACGGCGACGTCCTCAACCTGTTCGGCGAGTACAAGGGCAACGTCGGCAAGGGGCTCGAACTCGGGCTGTGGGGCGGCCGTCGCGAACTGCAGATGGGCCACGAGCGCATGATCTCGCCGGGCAACTGGCTGCTCAACCGTCATACCTACGACGGTGGCGGCGGCTGGCTGGGACGCGGCGACAAGCGGCTCGAGTTCTTCCTCGTGCGTCCCACGATCCCAGTGCCCGACTTCTTCAGCCGCAAGGATGAAGACACGAAACTCTGGGGCACGTTCTACACCACCACCGGCACCCGTCGTCCCGACCTGGTCTTCGGCGACATCAAGGTGCAGGGGCGTCCGCAGAAGGTCACCTTCCAGCCCTACGTGCTCGGTATCCACCGCCAGAATTTCACGTTCGTGCAGGGCACCATCGACGAGGACCGCTACACGTTCGGTGGCCTGCTGTTCGGCGACCTGGGCGGCACCGGTTTCGACTTCGAAGTCGAAACGATGTACCAGTACGGCAAGTACAGGACGCAGTTCGACAAGGGCAACATCCACGCCTACTCGTCCACCACGGAACTTGGGTACCGCTTCATGAAGGCGCCGTACTTCCCGCGAGTGCTGGCCACCTTCGACTACGCGAGCGGCGACAAGAACCAGAACGACGCGAAGCTGGGCACGTTCGACCCGCTGTATCCGCTGGCCTATGTCTTCTTCGGGTTCCACGCGGCGTTCGAACGAAAGAACCTGATGGTGCCTGGCGCGCACCTCGAAGCGGTGCTTCGCAAGAACACCTACTTCAGGGCTAACTACCTGCCGGGCATGTTCCGCGCCCAGACCGAGGACGGCGTCTACAACACGTTCGGCGACATCACGCGCCGGCCGGAGCCGCAGTCCAAGGGTGGCAACACGGTCGATCTCCAGACCGCGTCGCGCAACATCGGCAAGCAGCTCGACTTCGGTGTCGCCTGGCTGCCGACGCACCACCTGCTGTTCTACGGCACCTACCTGCGCTTCTGGCCCGGACAGTTCTACCGGGATACGCAGACGGCACCGGTCGACCCGATGAACGGCGTGATGGTGCTCACCCAGTTCAACTTCTAGAGCGGTCTTTCAGTGGTGTGTAGCTGCCGACCGTCAGGTCGGCGCGGGCCAGCGAAGCCGCCCCACTCCGCGTCGGTGCAATGTAAAAAAAGGCCGGGCTCCCTCGAGGGAACCCGGCATGTCGACAATCGCCCCCGCGGCGTGGGAGGGCGAGTATACTCTGCTCGCTGTCGAGCACCCCCGTTCCGCTGGCCGATTGGGCGGACCCTGATCGTTAACACAAGGAGGCGTAGCCATGGTACCGAGCCGCAGTCCGGTAGTCGGAGCGATGTTTCTGGCGGCGTTTGCCGCACTGGGTCTGGCGGAACTGGTGTTGGAGAAGAAGGCCGCGGCGCAGACTGGCGCGACCTTGCAGGCGCCAAGCTTTGAGGTCGACCCGTTGTGGCCCAAGCCGCTGCCGAACCATTGGCTGCTCGGCTCCGCGATCGGCGTGTCGGTCGACAGCGACGATCACGTGTGGATCATTCACCGCGGCGGCTCGACCCTCAACGCAAACGAGCGCGGGGCCGAACTCACTCCACCGACCGGCGACTGCTGTAAGGCTGCGCCTCCGGTTCTCGAATTCGATCAGGCCGGAAACCTGTTACGGAATTGGGGCGGACCTGGCCAAGGCTATGAGTGGCCGCAGTCGAACCACGGCGTGACGGTCGACGCCAAGCAGAACGTGTGGATCGGCGGCAACGACATCAACGATGGACAGGTGCTGAAGTTCACCAAGGACGGCAAGTTCCTCATGCAGGTCGGCTTCGGCTGGTCGAACAGCGGGAGCAATGACACCTGGGCGTTCCATCAGGTGGCCAAGGTGAGTGTCGACACCCCGCACAACGAGGCGTATATCTCGGACGGTTACGGCAACCATCGCGTAGCGGTCATCGACACAGAGAGCGGCAAGTTCAAGCGGTATTGGGGCGCGTACGGCAACACGCCGAACGATGAGGACCCCGGGCGCTACAGACCGGACGCGCCGCCGGCGCAGCAGTTCCGCAATCCGGTGCACTGCGCGGAACTCGCGAACGACAACCTCCTCTATGTCTGCGACCGTGTCAACGATCGGATCCAGGTATTTACGCCCGACGGCAAGTTCGTGAAGGAGCAGTTCATCGCCAAGGCGACACTCGGCGCCGGTTCCGTCTGGGACATTGCCTTCTCGAGGGACCCGCAACAGAAGTACATCTACCTGGCGGACGGCCAGAACCAGAAGGTGCACGTGCTGGACCGTCAATCACTGCAGGTGTTGACCACCTTCGGTGACGGCGGACGCCAGCCAGGGCAGTTCTTCGGCACGCACAGCATCGCGGTCGACTCGAAGGGCAACCTCTACACGACAGAAACCTACGAGGGTAAGCGCGTACAGCGCTTTCTGTATCGCGGGCTCAAACCGGTGAAGCAGCAGAACCAGGGCGTCGTCTGGCCGGCCCGCTAAGACCGTCGTAGAGACGAGGTATGTCGACGCAGTGGGAGAGCCACCCCCACTGTCGTCGATCGCCTCTGGTTACTGACGCTAGCTACCTGAATTGGACCCGCGGACGCCGGCGATGTTTACGCAGCCGGCGGCACGAACGCCAGAAAGCGTTTGGGGTTCTCGACCATCATCCGGTTGATGGTCTCGTCCTTGACGCCGGCGTACTTCAGCTTCGGTACGAAGACTGTCGATACGGTCGAGTAACCGGCGCCGCCGTTCGCCTTCGTCTCAGGCTCCGACGCGAAGTCGGAGGCCAGCAGGATGCGGTCCTCGAATCCTGCCTCGATCAGCTTCAAAATCATCCCTACCTTGACCGAATCACCTGGTCCTAAGCGATGGCCGACCGTATCGAAGCCGAGCCAGCCACCGGCCTTCGCGATGGTCTTGTGGGTGTCGGCATTAGGGTCGTCGTAGATGTCCGATAGATGACCGATGCAGATCTTGCGCATGTCCACGCCGGCCTTCGTGAAGATATCGAGCTGTTCCAGCGCGCAGCCCTTGCAGCCGGAGTGCGGAGTGTGGGAATAGAGCGGCAGGTTCGTCCGTTTCACCGCCTGGGCCATAACCCGGAACACCTTCCGTTCGTCATTCGGTCATGGTCGGCGAACTGCCGATTTCACCGAACGCACCCCATCGGAGTCGGGCGGCGTCTCTGACGAGTCCCTCGACCAGCTGCTCTTCGCTCTGTGTCGCCACCTCGGGCGGATAGGTGGTCTGGAGGTAGTAGCCGCCGCTGGCGACGACGTGCAGACCGGTCCGTTCCGAGATGAGCTTCAGATGCTCGTAGTTGGTTCCCATGTCGGCGTGGCCGCCGTCGACGATGAGGCCAACGCCCTGCTGCATGGTCGCCTTGACCTCGTCGATTACGCGTTCAGGCGACTCGAGGTAGCTTGGGGGAGGGGGCGTCGCCGGGCGCGGTGCGTTGGCCGGTCGCATCTTCTCGAAGAACACCGCACCAAAGGACAGGTGTTCGTGGAAGAGCAGGTGGCCGTTGATCGCGGACGGCGGTACGTCCTTCAGGATGGTGCGGATGATGGCGCCAGCCGGGACCGTGCTCCTCGCCTGAGCCGTCAGCGAGGCCATCGACCACCGTCCCGCGGCGCCGACGCCCACGGCACCGGCGAAGAGCCCCAGCACCTGCCGTCGGTCCAGCTTGCCATCTGCCATCGAGTCCTCCATGGGTCACCTAGTCCGGTGCGCGGCGTGGCGCGACTGAGTGAGCGCCGCAGTATATCCATCTAAGTGAGTTGGTAGCAAAGTGTAGAGATACCCACATCTGGGTAGGGTGCTCCTCTACCGTAAGTGTCTTGACTTGATAAGTCCCTTGGTCGAGACTCCCGCCTAGTTTACCGACCAACGCACGAGGTGCGCTGATTTCTGAGGGGGAACCAAATGGGGAAACGCGTCGGGCGCGTGATACTGGCGGCTGTATTGCTGACCGTCTCATCCGCAGGCTCTGCTTGGGCGCAGGCAGCCGGATCGATCGTCGGTGTGGCCCGGGATGCGTCGGGCGGCGTGCTGCCAGGCGTCACCGTTGAGGTCGCTAGCCCGGCGCTCATCGAGAAGGTGCGCACCGCCGTCAGCGATGGCGAAGGGCAGTATCGCGTCGTCGATCTCCGCCCTGGTGTTTACAGCGTGACCTTCTCGCTCGAAGGGTTCAGCGCGTTCAAGCGTGACGGAATCGAGCTCTCCGCTGGCTTCACGGCGACCATCAACGGGGACCTCAAGGTCGGCTCTCTCGAGGAGACGATCACGGTGTCTGGGCAGTCGCCGATCGTCGACGTGCAGAATGTGACGCAGCAGCGGGTCATCCAGATGGAGACGCTCCAGTCGCTGCCGAACACCGGGACCAACTTCGCGCAGCTCACGCCGGGCGCCTCGCGAAATACCGACGTCGGTGGCAGCAGTGGCGGCGACACCGGTTCGACGTTCGCCATCCACGGCGGCCGCGGTCAGGACACTCGGCGTCTGATTGACGGCATGCGCTGGAACTCGATGGAAGTCGGCAATTCCGGCACCGGGTTCTACTTCGATCCGACGGGCGCCGAAGAGGTGTCAATTCAGCTCGGCGGCAACTCCGCCGAGTTCGAGCTCGGCGGCGTGCAGGTCAACCTGGTGCCAAAGGGCGGGGGCAGCAACTTCAAGGGTTACACGTTCGGTACTTTCACGAACGATAAATTCAATTCGACGGCCGTGCCAGACAAGCTCAAGGCGCGCGGGCTGCCGACCATTGGCGCGGTCGACTATGTCTACGACCTGAGCGGCTCGCTCGGCGGTCCGCTCAAGGCAGAACAAGCTGTGGTTCTTCAGTGCGCACCGCTGGTGGGGTAACTCGCAGTTCGTCCCCGGGCTCTACTACAACCGTGACACGTCGGCGTGGACCTACGCGCCGGACCTGAACCGGCCGGCGGTCAACGACAATTCGAACCGTCACAACAACGCGCGATTCACGTGGCAGGCCGCCGAGAAGCACCGGCTCAACCTCTCGTGGGACCAGGAAGAGAACGCGATCAAGCACTCGGGGCTCACCGGCAACTTCGCGCCCGAAGGCGTGCATCGCTGGAACTTCGGACCGCCGAACTACCTGCTTCAGGCGACCTGGTCGTACCCGATGACGAACAAGCTGCTGTTCGAAGCCGGCAATACCTCGCTGATCTTCGACTACCCGACCGTCCCGACCGAGGATCTGCCGCTTGGCCTGAACCAGATTTCCGTGCTGGAACTCGCCGGCTACACGGTGGACGGCGTGACGATTCCTGGTGGTTTCCGGTACCGCTCATCGGCTGGCGGCTGGCGCTACGGCCACAAGATTTCGAAGCAGTCGAACCAGAAACTGTCGATGTCGTACGTGACCGGCTGCGCACAACCTGAAGGTCGGCATGCAGGTCATGGAAGGGTGGCGTCACTTCTACCAGGAGCCGAACGGCAGCATGGACTACACCTTCTCGGGTGGAATTCCACTCTCGCTGACGCAGTATGCGACGCCGCTGCTCGACGACGAGCGCCTCAAGGCGAGCCTCGGCATCTACGCTCAGGACCAGTGGACGATAAAGCGGCTGACGTTGAACCTCGGCCTGCGCTTCGACTACCTGAACGCGGCAGTGCCCGAGACCGATTTGCCAGCAGGGATCTTCGTCCCGGCGCGGCGATTCGACCCCGTCAACTGCCTGCCGTGCTGGTCGGACATCAATCCGCGCATCGGTGCGGCCTACGACCTGTTCGGCAACGGCAAGACCGCAGTCAAGGTGAACGTCGGCCGCTACGTCGGTGGCGAAGCGGTCGACATTGCCAGTGCCAACCACCCGGTCAACTCCTCGGTCAATGCAACGACGCGGACCTGGGGCGACGTCAATCGCAACTATGTGCCGGATTGTGACCTTCGCGACCCGAACGCGAATGGCGAATGCGGACGGATCGACAACAGCAACTTCGGTCGCAACAATCCGAATGCGTATCGCTACGACGCCAACCTGCTCACCGGCTGGGGTAAGCGCAACTACACGTGGCAGGGTCAGGCGATCGTCCAGCACGAACTGAGGCCGAATGTCGGTCTGACGTTCGGCTACTTCCGCACCTGGTACGGCAACTTCCGCGTCACGTCGAATGAAGCGCTGACGCCAGGCGATTTCGACAGCTACTGCATCACGTCGCCGACCGACTCGCGCTTCAGCGCGAACAGCGGCAGCCAGATTTGCGGGCTCTTCGACGTCAAGCCGGCGAAGTTCGGCCAGAGCCAGCAGGTGGTGCGCCTGGCATCGGACTTCGGTGACTACACCGAGGTCTATCACGGCTTCGACGTGATCATGAATGCACGGCTGCGAAAGCTGTTCCTGACCGGCGGCCTCAACATCGGCCGCACCGAACTCGACTACTGCGGCGTGGTCGAGACCAACCCGCAGGTGGTGCCGGTCGTCGCGACGACCGCGACCGCCGGCGTCGCGGCGTTCACGCAGCCGCGTAACGGGACGTTCTGCAACATCGTGACGCCGTGGAATGCCCAGACGCAGGTGAAGATTGCGGCCGTCTACAGGTTGCCGTACGACGTCCAGGCCAGCGCGTCGTATCAGTACTTCCCGGGCGTGACGCAGGCCGCGAACATCGTCGCGAACAACGCGCTCATCGGGCCGTCGCTCGGTCGCAACTTGTCGGCCGGCGCCAACGCCACCGTGGTCGTCGACGTGCTGCCGCAGCAGCGCCAGTGGGAAGACGGCTCGCAGCAGACCGACTTCCGCTTCATCAAGGCGGTCCGTCTCGGTGGCACGCGCAAGATTCAGGGAATCTTCGACATCTTCAACGCGTTCAATGCCCGTCCGGTCCTCGGCGTCAACACCCGCTATGCCGGTGCGAACGGCGGGGCCTGGCTGCGGCCGACGAGCACCCTGGTCGGACGGCTGCTCAAGTTCGGTGTCCAGTTCGACTTCTAGACCCTGAGAGCAGGTTCGTGGCCGCTCCGACTTCGTTCGGAACGACTACGGCGACCACATCCAAAGGCCCGGGGCCGACGCCGAAAATCGTCGGCCCCGACGCTCGCGCTGACGCGGACGGCCAATTCGTGCTTTTCCTGGCATCGCAATTCGGAGGCCTACTCGAGACGAGACGACGACTGCTCGCCCGCAACCGACGTACAGCTGTCGGTCCAGCCCTGAGCGCAGGCGCGCGCACGAAGTGACGAAGGCTCCCGGTCGGCAATGGGACCCTTGCTGCCGCGCAAGAGAATCGGCAGTTCGTCGATCGGCGGCAGCGCACGACCTGCTCGGCGAGCGGACGTCGCAGCTGGGAATGAGCCCCCGATCGTGCTGAGTCGATACGTCGCACGCGTATCCGGCGAGTCGGCCTCGCGGCACGCCCACGGGGACCCCGCACGGCAATAGGTCTCGTACATTTGCGTGAGATGCCGGCACGCTCCCGCGCGGTCCTCGTCGCAGGCCTTCTGCCAGAACGGCAGCCACTGGCCACGATGGCGATCGCCGACCCCCTGCACGGCAGTCATCAGCAGAAAGACCGACGCCCACACAGCGATGTACGCCAGGTTCCGGCGCCGCCCAGCCAGTGCCGGCAGAGCGCGGCCCGGATCCAGGCGGCAGAGCGGTGTCGATCGCACCGCCCAGTCGATTGCCTGGATGGACAGGTTCAGCAGCGGGACCTGGAGCAGCTTGTCGTAGAACGTCGGAAGGCCCGCCGCTCCGAGCCACGCGTACAGCCCGACCGTGCTCAGCCCGTACAGCGCGCCGAAGATGATGCGTCCGCCCTCTGTTCGCGGAGCGGTGGACGGATCGGTGAAGAGCAGGTGCATGCCGAGAAAGACCGCAATCGGAATGTACGACATCGAAGAAGTAGTACGTGCCGGTCAGCGCGAAGTACGCGAGCCCGAACGCGTATGTCGCCACCACGGCCGCCATCGTCATCGTGGTGACACCGAAGAGCAATTGCCCCGGTAGCGCGACGAGAAAGAGGAACGCGTACATGTGGGGCGGAAAGAACTGCGACACGGCGATGTCCTGCCCCCGGGTGATGTCCGTCGCGCCGGTGACCAGCAGCGCCAGCGAGAACACGGTCAGCGTGAACGAGGAGGGGTTGAAGATGTGCGTCTGGCGACCATCCCTGGTCCACCGGATCAGCGCCTTGGCGGAGAACCCGACGGCGAGCATCAGGAACTGCAGATAGAACCAGTCCGGTGTGAACCAGAGAAACAGGTTCGTGCTGAAGACGATGGGGAACGGACCGAAGCCAAGCGTGAATCGCTCCGATCGCGACCAGGTCAGGAGGGCATCGAATGCGTACGCGAACAGCAACTGCGCGACGATGAGAGGGGCGTAGTCGTAGACCGGCCTCCAGTACCATCCCCAGTACACGAAGATCGACAGGTGCGCGCACGCCTGCACGTAGTGCTGCGGTCGAAGCGCGACATCGAGAATGAAAGCGCGTCGCGAGCCGGCAGGAGCGCGAGCGGCGGTCCACGCGAGGAGCGCGGACCACGCGAGGAGGATCGCGCCGGTCGCCAGACACGACCAGAGCAGTCGGTGGTTCGCGTGAACGGGAGGATACGCGGCACACGCTATCAGCGCGGCCGCGCAGACGATCGGCACGAGGAGGGGGCGTCTTGATCCGTGATCGAGACCCGCCCCCGGATCGGTGACCGGCCCGAAGCCCGGAGGTTCGCTGGCCGGACTACCTGCGTTCGGTGTCAACGCCTGGGCGCGCCAGCTCGTATGGAGCGCCCGTACCCGACGACCCCATGAACAGCTTCTTGCCGTCGGCGAAGGTCAGGTCGCGCCCGTTGGCGCGGTGCGTGCCGTCCTTGGCCTGATAGCCATCGACTTTGATCTTCGTCCCCGGCATCAGCGAGGCCTTCGAGAAGCCGCGCCGGAAGAGTACGTTTGGCGTTCCGGCCTCGAAGCCCCAATTCTCGGTCTTGCCACCGGGCATCTGCACGTCGATGTGGATCCAGACATGCGGATTGGTCCACTGGACCTTGGTCACGGCTCCGCTGAAGCTGACCGGCTTGTTCGCGTCGAACTCGGCGTTGAACGCGTGGTGTGCCAGCAGCGGCACTGCACCGCCGACCAGACCGGCGAGGGCTACGACGACCAAGACGGTTCGTTTGACGTTCATGTGCTTCACCTTCCCTCGCTCAGCGGCGATACCACTCGTGGAGCTTGTCGCCAGGCGGAATCTTTCGAGTGATGTCCACGGTCATCGTTTCGCCTTCCCAGTGGGTGACCAGCGGTTGCTTGCGGAGATTGCCGTACATGAATTCCTCTGCGAAGTCGATGCAGTTGTAGTCGAGCACCGTCGCGTTCGGCTCGAGCCGCCGATAGAGCGGCATCGACATGGTCCATGCGCGGGTGAAGACCTTCGGATCCTCGACTGTGACGTCGTAGCGGATGGCATCCGCGCTGATGGGCGTGAAGCGTTCGACGAGGTGCAGGGCATCGCTGTGATAGTTCCCGGCTCTGTCGAACCAGTTCCTGCCGTTGAAGTTCGTGACGTCGACGACCAGCGTGTCTCCTTCCCATCGACCAACCGCGTGCCCCATGTATGTGTCGTCGGGAGGCCCGTCGACCGTGCTCATGTGAACCACCCGAGCCGCATTGGAGAACGCGAACGTCATGTGGATCTTGTCCGTGCCCTGGACGATGGTGAACGGGTAGGGCATATACATCGCGCGGGGAATGCCCGGAAGATAGCACTTGAGCTCGGGATCGCGGTCGATCCAGTTCTCGGCGTTCTGCTGCTTCACGGCGAGGGCTTCCGGCATGTAGGGGATCTCGCCGTCGCCCTGCACGACACCGAGGGATCCGGGTACTCCGCCCGCCGCGCCAAGCGCCAGGACCGGGGCGGCCGGAACGCGAGCATATTCGTAATCGTACACGCCGCGCTGGGTCACGATCGCCGGGCGTGCCTCGTGGGCCTGCAGATCCCAGTGCGCTTCGTTGATCGCCTGCCACACGCCGCCGAAGTCAGGCCTGCCGTCGGCCGTGCGCAGTCCCGCCGTTCTCGTCTCCGTATCACCACCGCGCGTTGCGACCATGACTGCGCCCGCTCCGAGCGCAGCCGCGACGATCGCGGTGATTACTGTTGAGCCTCTGAAAGTGCCCGCCATGCAGTGTCCTCGATTCGTCCGCCGTGTCCAGGGGGCTTGGTTAGCTCTCGCGCTCGGCCGGCAACTCGTTCACACAGGTCGCCGTGTCGCTCGAGGCCGGGTTCGGGCCTTTCCCTTCCCTGAACGCTTTGTCGTCGAGCCTGGCACCAATGAGCAGCGATGCCAGACCGTAATTGCCCTCGTGGCATCGCGGCTCGTAGTAGATCCGATTCTGCTGGTCGTTCTGCGCCGTCAGCTCCTGCTTGATCGTCCACGGCGCAGTCCACACCGTCGGGTCGGTCAACGTCGCCGAGTACTCGAGCGTCTTCGCATCGAGGCGCGTGAACCGTTCGACGAGCGTCAGGTTCTCGCTCGCCCCGCGATACGGGAACTTCTGGCGAGAAGTTCGTGGTTTCGACGACGAGCGTCTGGCCTTCGAAACGGCCGCGCGAATCGCCGTGCCGGAGCCGGACGCGCGTCGGCGGATGGCTGCCGCTCAAATAGACGACCCGCTGATATCCCTGACCCTGACCCGTATCGACGCCAATCGCGACGAGATTCGGTCCCTGCACGATGCGGCGGAACCCGTTGACGTCCGGTGTCGTCCCCAGCATGCACCGGTCGCCCATGCTCTGATCTTCGGGGCCGTTGTGCCGGTTCATCCGCTGCGTGTTGTAGAACGGCGGCGTGTCATCGAAGCGCGGCGACGGCGGCCCGTACTTGCCGCCATTGCATCCCGGGGCGCCATTCTTACAGGTGGGGGTGTTCTGCAGCAGCGCGAGGCGGAACTCCCGGTCGATGCGGGTTCTCTCCTGCATCTCCGGCGTGAGCGCGGGAATTCTGCCGTTGGGCGGATCGACGACGAGCGACGTGCGTCGGGCTGTCGGCTTCGCGGATGTGAACACGGCGTTGTACGCGCCGGCGACGTCCTGCGTGCTGCCCCGGCCAGCGCGCTCGTTTCGCCCGGCGTCAGCGGTGATGCGCTCGTCCCTGGCCTTTCGCTCGTCCTCGGTGAAGAACTCCTTGTCTGCATTCTGGGCAGGCCGCTCGAACGGTGTGTCGAACTCGTCGAGCCAGATGCCCTGCAAATCGGGATGGCCCCACGGCGTCCTGCCAGCAGGACCTGCCTTGGCCGCGTCCCCACCGGTCGTGGCTGACGCCGCACCGGAGGACGACGAGCCGGTCGCAGGTGCCTGGCCTGAGGCCGCGCCCTGGAGGAATACAGTCACCGCCATCATCACGACCGCGACGCCAAGGGCCTCGAGCATTCGACGCTTCATCTGCTTCCCCCTCCCGGCCTACAAATCGGGCAACGCGCGCCCTTGGGGGCGCAATTTATGCGAACAGGGCAGCGGCGTCAAGCAATCGACTGCCTGGTGTGCACGCTCGTTAGAAATGTCCCCTGTGTGATCAGCCGACGACGAGCGGGTTTCGACTTGGTTTGGCGTAGCCGCGAAGCCGCCCCACTCCGTGTCGGTGCAATGTAAAAAAGGCCGGGCTCACTCGAGGGAACCCGGCCCTTTTTGTTGATGTTCCTGTCGCGGACCTGAAGGTCCGCACCTACGACTGTTAGCCGAGCTTGTGGCAGAAGCCGTAGTGCGTGTCGATCATGCCGTCCTTCATTGTCCAGGCATCGCCCACAACCCACCGGCCGGTGTTCGACGTGAAGATCGCCTGGAACGAGATGGAGTTGTCGACCTCGGTGAAGTCGTAGAGCGACTCGATGTTGATCGAGCCCTGCGCCGCGATGTAGAGGTGGAAGAACTTCTTCAGCTCCTCGCGGCCGCGCAGGATGTGCGTCGGCGGCTTCCCGGGGATGATGTCCCAGGGCGAGATGTGCAGGCAGTCGGCGGTGTACTGCGTATCGATCATCTCATCGAGCTTGCCGGCACCGATGAGTGCCATGTGTTCCTCGAAGAACTTCATTCCTGGTGTTGTTGCCACGTACGCTCCTCCTGTCGAGAATCTGTGCCCGGGTGAACGGACCGAGCCCCTCCGCCCCGAAGCCTCTCCCGGGTTATCCCTTGACGGCCTTTGCCGCCCGCGACACAGCGCGCGCTGTCAGCACCCGAACGAGATGGCTGCGATAGGTGCTTGTTCCGAACAGGTCGCCTCGCACCGTGAGGCCCTGATCCGCGGAACTGGCCGCTGCCCTGGCGGACGCATCCGTGACCGGTGCGCCCTTCAGTGCCTGCTCGACACCAGCCATGCGGACAGCCCTGGCCGTTGCGCCCACCAGGCCGATGCTCACCCCTGAAGGCGAGACACAAGCCGCGACGCCGACGAGCGGCGTCAGGGTGGCCGGATGGCGCTGCGTTTCATAGACCACGGTGCTGTTGGCGGCGGGCGCCGGCACGGTGATCGAGGTGATGACCTCGTCGCGGCCAGGCGTCAGGCTTTCGACGGCGGCCGAGCGCGAGCCGGACGGGCCGGCCACGTCGGCGGTTGCGCCGAGGGCGATCAGCACGGCGGCGATGTCACTGTCGCCGCTGGCCCCAGCGATGCTGCCGCCGATGGTGGCGCGTGTGCGCGACTGCGCATCGCCGTTCAGGGTGGCCGCGCTGGCCAGGGCCGGGTAGAGGCTGCGTACGGCGTCGCTGGCCGCAAGGGCTCGTAGCGTCGTCATGGCGCCGATCTTCAGGCCGCCGGCCGCGGGCTCGATGCCCGCAAGCCCTGGCACCTGGCGCAGGTCGACGAGGAGCGACGAACCCAGCTGCCCACGCGACGGTGCGACGAGCAGGCTGCTGCCGCCCGCGAGGACTCGCGCCGAGGTGTTGGCCGACAGCAGCGCCAGCGCGTCGGCCAGGCTGGTTGGAGCGGAGTATCCGGCAGATGTCATGGCTACCTCTGCATCAGCTGCCAGATCTTCTCTGGCGTGACGGGGATGTCGATATGCTGCACGCCGAGATCGGACAGTGCGTCGCAGACGGCGTTGACGATGGCCGGAGCCACCGCCGGATTGCTGACGTCGCCCGCGCCCTTCGCGCCCATCGCGTTGATCGGCGTCGTCGTGACGGTGCGTTCGAGGTCGAAGTGCGGCAGCTGGCTGGCGCGCGGCACGGCATAGGTGCCGAGATCCCTCGTCAGCAGGTTGCCCGCGTCGTCGTAGACCACCTGTTCCATCAGCGCCGGGCCGAAGCCGAACGCCACGCTGCCGTGCATCTGCCCTTCGACAATGCGCGCATTGCCGACGTTGCCAACGTCATCGACGCAGACGTACTTGACCACGTCAACGACACCGGTCTCCTCGTCCACTTCGACGACGGCGACGTGCGAGCCGAAGGGGAAGTTGAAGTCGGACGGGTTGAAGTATTCGGTGGCTTCGAGGCCTGGCTCGACGCCGGGCGGCAGATCCCATGCGAACCAGAGCCACGAGGCGATATCCTGCAGGGTCTTGCTCTGTGACGGATCCTTCTTCAGCGAGACCTTGCCGTCTTCGTAGACCACGTCGTCCTCGGCCGCCTTCAGCATGTAGGCACCCACCGTGGTGGCCTTTCGCTTGATGACCTGTGCCGCCTGGAAGATGACCGCGCCTTCGACGCTGTAGGTACGGCTGCCGTAGCTGCCCTGGCCGAACGGCACACCGTCCGTATCCGAGTGGCGAACCTCGACGCGTTCCATGTCGACGCCCAGTTCCTGCGCGATGATCTGCGAAAAGGTCGTCTGCTGCCCCTGACCATGCGGTTGGCTGCCGGTGACCACCGTGACATCGCCGGTCTGATGGACGCGGACGACCGCACTGGCCCATGTGCTGCCGATGAGGCCTTCGCGGCCCATGCGAGGCGACGGTCCGACACCGGCAACGCACACGTAGGAGCCGATGCCCAGGCCCAGGCGCTTGCCGCGCGTCTTTGCGTCCTTCTTCATCTCCGCCAAGGTGCCTGCTCCGGCCATTTCGAGCGCACGCTCGAGCGCGGGCACGTAGTTGCCCGTGTCGTAGGTCCAGCCAAGCCCGTTCTCGTATGGGAACTGCTCCGGCTTCACCATGTTCTTCTTGCGAACGTCCGCGGGGGACATCCCGATCTCGGTGCGCGAAGGTGTCGATCAGGCGCTCGATGAGGAGGATGGCCTCCATGCGGCCGGCGCCGCGCGCCGGACCGAGCGACACCGTGTTCGCAAAGGCCAGGTTCGCTTCGTAGAACGGGTGCGGAATGGCATAGGCACCGGTGACGCTGCGGCCGGTCAGCACGAGCGGCGCGCCGGGGCCGTTGCTGGCCGAGTAGGCGCCGAGGTCGACGTTGTTGGTGACCGACAGCGCGGTGATCGTGCCGTCCTTCTTGCCCGCCAGCGTCGCGTGCTGCTGCTGGCCGCGGCTGTGGACCGTCGTGACCGACAGCCCTTCGCGCGTATCCACCCACTTCACCGGCCGGCCCACCTCCTTGGTGAGGAACAGCATCAGCGGTGCGTCCTGGTAGAGGTAGCCCTTCGAGCCGTAAGCGCCGCCGATAGCCGGCACGATGACGCGCAGCTTGTTGTACGGGATGCCCATGACCAGGTTGCAGATCATGAAGCTGTTGCCGTGCGGGATCTGGGTGTTGGTGTAGAGGACGTACTCGCCCGTGCCTTCGTCGTACTGGGCCATCGTGGCGCGTGTTTCGAGCGGCTGGTGCAACTGGCGCGGGATGGTGATGTCGAGGTGCACCTTGACTTCGGCGTCGTCGATGGCCTTCTGCGTGGCCGCCTTGTCGCCGTAGGTCGACGTGGGCGCAGAGGTTGCCGGGCACCGTGTCGTGTAACTGAGGTGCGCCAGGCTTCAGCGCGTCTTCGGCGCGCGACACCGACGGCAGCGCCTCGTAGTCGACCTTCACGGCCGGCAGTGCGGCGTAGGCCTGCTCACGTGTTTCGGCAACCACCGCCGCCACCCATTCGCCGACGTAGCGCACCTTGTCGGTGGCCAGCGCCGTCTGCGATCCGGGGAGCCCGTAGGGGTGCGGGCCGAAGTGGCTCTCGACCCCGGCCGGCTTCCAGATGCAGACCATCGGCATCATCTTGCCGGCGAGGTCGGCGCCGGTGAACACGCGAACCACACCTGGCATCTTCAGTGCCGCCGACGCATCGATGCTCTTGATGCGGGCGTGCGCGATGGGGGCTGTGGAGGATTGCGACGTGGGTCGTGTTCGCGAGGTTGATGTCGGCGGTGAACTTCGATTCGCCGCGCAGGAACTCGGGGTCTTCGCGACGCTTGAGTCGCGGATCCCAGGATTGGAGTCGCCATAGTAGTCGTCGTCCCTGTGAAAACGCGTTCGATGAGAGCTCTGGACGGCGCGGACGACGTTCTGGTAGACGCCGCAGCGGCAGATGATGCCGTCCATCGACTTCCGGATGTCCTGTTCGGTCGGGCCGGGTTCGTGCTCAGCAGATCGGTCATCGACAGCACCATGGCCGGCGTGCAGATAGCCGCACTGCACGCCGTGCTCGTTCCAGAGCGCGTCCTGCACGGCTTCGAGAGCGCGCCGTTGGACGCGAGCCCCTTCGATGGTCGTGACCGTGGCACCGTCGGCCTGCGCGGCGAGCATCGTGCAGCCTTTCACGGCGAGACCGTCCAGGAGAACGGTGCAGGCGCCGCACTGACCGCTTTCGCAGCCAACCTTGGTGCCGGTCAGCCCCAGGTCGTCCCGCAGGAAGTCGACGAGGAGCCGGTGTGGCGCCACGCTGGCAGCGCGTGTGTGCCCGTTGACGGAAATGGAGATTGAGATGGCTTCGGTCTGTGTCGCCATAGTGTGCGTGCCCCGACGAAGGAGGTTCCGGGTCCGTAATTGCGTCGGAACTGGAGGATCCAGCTCCGGATTTCAGAAATGGTGAACAGGCGCAACTCGTCCCACGTCGACTCGGGGACCAGGTCGGGCGACGGCCTGAGGCCGCGGCTCGACTCGTTGCCGACATACACGCGGTCGCCGCTGACAACGAGGCCGGAGGGCTGGAGCAGCCCTTCCGGCGCGCCGGCGCGCGACATGCCCTCGAAGCGGCCGAGCTTCGCAATGACCTGGCCGCTCTGGTTGATTGCGACCACCCGATCGTTCTGGCCTGACGCTACCCACAGGATGCCTTCGTCGTCGAAGTCGATGTTGTCGGGACCGTTCAGTCCCTGGCCCTTCGTGAAGACCGAGAGAAAGCCCGGCTTGCAGCCGGTGGCACAGTCGCTCAGGAGCATGCGGTAGATGACGTCGGCGCTCATGTTGGCCATGTAAAGTGACTGCCCTTCGAGACCGAACGCCACGCCGTTCACGCCGAACTCGGGGAAGCCGCCAATCTGCACATCCAGTTCACGCCGGGTGTCCTGATCGAACCAGACGGCCGAGGCGCCGTTGCGGGGGTCGAAGACGAAGATCCGGCCGTTGCGGAACTTGTCCGAGAACACGAAGCTCGGGCCGGCGCCGTTGTCCGAGATGTAGACGCGTCCGTCAGGACCGATGTCGTTGGCGTTCAGGCGCAGAACTGCTCGGGAGGCGCGCCGATGCCGAACGCCGCCAGGAACCCGCCGCAGATGTCGTAGACCACCGGACGGCTGGTTGCCGTGAGGGGCAGGTCGTAGACCATCATGTCGCCGTTCAGCACGTCGTTGACGTACAGCTTCTGGGTGCCGGCCGGGCAGGTGCGGCTCGGGTTGTGGCACGACGTGACCATGCCGAGCGGCGCGCGGCCGCTCGGAATCGGCATCGTGACCATCAGTCGGCCAGCCGGGTCCCACACGTAGATGAAGTTGCTGTCGAAATTCGTCTCGAACGTCGCCGCGTAGACGTTGCCGGCAGCATCGGCGGTGAGACCTTCGGGATGGCCAATCGCCAGCACGCCGCCGGGATTGTTCGGGTCAGCGCCAGACATGGCCGGCAGGATGGCGAACGTGCGGACATCGCCGTCGCGGTCGGTGTTCTGGGCGCCGGCGGTCGCGGGGAGCAGCACGCTGAGGGCCGCAACTGCGAAGAGCACTTTCGAAATCGGTTTCCACATGGTCAGGATTCTCGTCGCCTCACGCTGCTGAACGCGCTGATGGAACGCCCGGGGTGACGGGCTTACCTGTCTTCGTATCGCATGAACGCCCGCGCGCTGTCGGGGGGCAACAGCGAGAGGCGGCGCGACAGACACGCATGGGATCCTCTTCGGCGTGCATGCGCGCACCGTCGCGAGCAGTAGATATGCGATTGCGGAGGCCATTTTAATCACAGAGACGTGCCAGCGCGGCGCGAAAGCGGTGGCCCGCGCTCCTACAACGCACGTGCGCAATCTAGCGAACGCCCGAATCAGGAGTCAAGGAACGTTCGTGTCACACATTGACGACCGGTCCGGTTCGAGCTGCCTCTGGCGCATTGACGCTTCGAGATGGACGACATAGAGTGCTCACATCTTTGCCGCTAAGGAGCATCGCATGGCTCACGAAGCAGAACGACTTCGACTACATCGTCATCGGCAGCGGCATCGGCGGCTGCGTCGTGGCCGGCCGCCTCACCGAGAATCCGTCGGAACCAAGGTCCTGCTGCTCGAGGCTGGGCCGAACGACGACGATCCCGACATCCACAACGACGAACTGACGTCGCTGTTCGCGATCTGGTAGCAAGCCGCAGTTCGACTGGGGGCTGTCGACGGTCGAAGAGCCCGGGCTCGACGGGCGCAAGATGCCAGATCCTTCAGGGCAAGGTCGCCGGCGGCGGCAGCTCGAACATGGCCGCATCTTCATCCGCGGTCACCGCCGCGACTTCGACCACTGGAACTACATGGGCAACGAGGACTGGGGTTTCGACCAGGTCCTCCCGTACTTCAAGAAGTTCGAAGACTACATGGGGCCGCCGTCCGACTATCGCGGCGTCGGCGGCCCGCTGCCGGTGATGGACCTGCCGAAGGAGCCGCCGCAGCGTCGCCTCGCAGACGTTCGTGGCGGGCGTCAGCGAGCTCGGCTTCAAGAGCGACTGGGACTTCAACGGGCCGAAGCAGGAAGGCGGCGCCGGCTACATCCAGTCGACGACGACCCGCGACTTCAAGCGCGCCAGCGCCTACACCGCCGTACATTGCTCCGGTGAAGGCTCAAGCGCACGAACCTGACCGTCCAGTTCGACGCCTACGCCACCCGGCTGATGTTCGAGGGCAAGCGCGCCGTCGGCGTCGAATACCTGCTGAACGACAAGGTCGACCAGGCGCGCGCGAACGCCGAAGTCGTCGTCAGCATGGGTCCGCTCAACTCGCCGAAGCTGCTGCTGCTGTCGGGCATCGGCCCGGCGGAGCAGCTCAAGAAGTACGACATTCCGGTGCTGGTCGAATCTGCCGGCGTCGGCGAGAATCTGCAGGATCACCTGAACGTCCGCATGTGCTGGGAGTCGAAGGTCGAGCAGCAGATCCCGATGATCATCTGCGAGAGCTCGATGTTCACGTTCACGCGCGACGGACGTGCCGAGCGCCTCGCCCGACCTGCAGCTCTTCTTCGGCGGCTTTGCGTTCCCCGGCCTCGGCACCGACTTCAACACGCGGCTTCGCGCTCGTGCCGGTCGTCTGCCGTCCGCAGAGCGTCGGCCGCGTGTGGCTGAAGTCGGCGAACCCGACTCGATCGCTGAATATCCAGACCAATTACCTGACCGCCGACTACGACATGACGGTGCTGCTGGCCGGCATCAGGCTCGGCCGCGAGATCGTCGCAGACCAAGGCGTTCGACGAGATTCGCGGCGACGAACTCATTCCCGGACCGCGGCATCGGCGACGACGAGCAGAAGCTGCGGAAGTACATCCAGGACACCTGCATCACCGACTGGCACCCGTCCGGCACGTGCTCGATGGGGCTGGACAACGATGCGCGTGGTCGATTCGCGACTGAAGGTCTACGGGGTCGACGGCCTGCGCGTGGTCGACGCGTCGGTGATGCCGTCGGTCGTCAGCGGCAACCTGCAGGCGTCAATCTTCATGATTGGCGAGAAGGCCGCGGCGATGATCCAGGAGGACGCGTCGGGCGTCACTCGTCCCCCGGTGTTCCATCACGAGATGCACGCGCACATCACGGCGGCCGTCGTCTAACCGGCTGGCGCGACCCCCGGGGTCGGCGCGGACACACGAAAAGGGCAGGGCGCCGAAACGCCCTGCCTTTGTTTTTCCGGAGCTGGCGGTGGCTACGCGAAGGCGGCGAGGTTGGCGCTCGCCCACTGCTCGAAGGAGCGCGGTGCGTTGCCCGTCAACTTCTGCACGTCGTCCACGGGCTCGAGGCGTCCCATGGGGCGCACGCCCTGGATGAAATCGATCATCGCGTCCACGTCCTGAACCGGGCCAGCCCATGCCGACCATGGCGTCGCGCGCAGCGCTGTCGGGAACGTTGACGTAGGTCAGCGGACGGCCGAGTGCCGTCGCGAGCGCTCTGCACCTGTTCGTCGGTGGTGAGGGCAGCCGGACCGCTGAGGTCGTAGGCCTGTCCGGTGTGGCCGGGCGTGGAGAGGACGACCGCCGCGGCCGCGGCGATGTCGGCCGGGTCGACGACAGGCAGGGCCGTCTCACCGAGCGCGCCGTACACCGTGTTCTGCGCCTTGATCGTCTGGATCCATCCGAACGCGTTGGTGGCAAAGGCGGCGTTGCGCAGGAAGACCCACGGCAGGCCGGACGCCTCGAGACGTTCCTCGCCGGCGCGATGCCAGCGGCCCATCTCCACCGCCTTGTACTGGGCGCCCGCGATCGAGTGCTTGACGACCAGTTCGAGGCCGGCTTCCTTCGCGGCGTCGATGGCGTTGGCCTCGTGCGTCGGGAGGTCGTGACCAGCCGACAGCAGGTACATTTTCGAGACCCCCTGCATTGCCTTGTGCAGCGAATCGACGTCAGTGAAGTCACCCTGGGCGACCTCGACCGCGGCGTTGAAGCTGGTTCGCTCACCCTGACGGGTGAACGCGCGCACCGGCTGGCCCAGTTCCACCAGGCGCTGCACCAATCGGGATCCGACGTTGCCCGTGGAACCCGTGACAAGAATCTTCGACATGAACCCTCTCCTTGGAATCGTCGCCACGCCGGACGCATCGACGCGTCGATGCAATTGACCTCGCGTGGCGGCATCCGAGAATACCCCACGTTTGCCGCCGTTCCTGTGTCACAGAGTCTTTTTCGGTTCGTGGTAAAGTCCTGACGCGAAACTGCCGAAAGAGCCGGTGCGTTGCCTGCGCGCGAGCTGGCGAGCCCCCGATCACTGCCGGATCGACGCGGCGTTCAGCCGG
This sequence comes from uncultured Acidobacteriota bacterium, assembly GCA_963722395.1. Lineage (GTDB taxonomy): Bacteria > Acidobacteriota > Vicinamibacteria > Vicinamibacterales > CAVVIG01 > CAVVIG01. Next base: position 1,402,530 of record CAVRLS010000005.1, read on the forward strand.
CCATCACCGCGGACGAAGCTTCTGTGCCGATCGTCGAGGTGTTATCGGCCATTGGCGGTTCGCCTGTGGCATATCGGGCGTTACACGACAGATCGCGGACACATGGCCACGATCAGGGGAGAGGACACGCGATGAGTCGGGCAACAGCACGGACAGAGTCTCAGGCACCGGGGCCGCGAGGTGGCCGGACAGGTGCGCCGCCGTACGATGTCGGCCCGGGCCGACCCCATCCCCTCGGCGCGACCGTGCACGCCGGCGGCGTGAACTTCTCGTTCTTCTCCGAGCACGCCACCGGCATCGAGCTGCTGCTCTTCGACGAGCACGACGACCTGAGCCGTTCCAGCGGATCGCGCTCGACCCCGAGTCGAACAAGACGTTCCATTTCTGGCACTGCTACGTGCAAGGGCCTGAAGCCCGGCATGCACTACGCCTACCGCGTCGACGGCCCGTGGGACGCCGCACGACGGGCACCGCTTCAACCGCGAACAAGGTGCTGCTCGACCCGTACGCGCAAGGGCAACACCAACACCCTCTGGGATCGCGGCGCCGCCTGCGGTCCCGACGACAACCTCGCGCAGCTCGATGCGCAGCGTCGTCATCGACACCGAGCGACTACGACTGGGAAGGCGACCAGCCGCTCAACCGGCCGATGAGCGAGACGATCATCTACGAGATGCACGTCGGCGGCTTCACCACGTCACCCGAGCTCGGGCGTGAAGCATCCCGGCACCTTCGCCGGCGTCATCGAGAAGATCCCCTACCTGAAGTCGCTGGGCGTCACCGCCGTCGAACTGCTGCCGGTCTTCGAGTTCGACGAGACCGAGATCATCAGGATGAGCCCGGACGGCCAAGCCGCTGCTGCAACTTCTGGGGCTACAGCACCGTCGGCTTCTTCGCGCCGCACCGCGCCTACTGCACGTCACCCGAGGAAGGCTCGCACCTCACCGAGTTCCGCGACATGGTGAAGGCGCTGCACAAGGCCGGCATCGAGGTCATCCTCGACGTGGTGTTCAACCACACCAACGAGGGGAACCACCAGGGGCCGACGCTCAACTTCAAGGGGTTCGACAACAACATCTACTACCACCTGGTCCAGAACGACCGGCAGTACTACATGGACTACACCGGTTGCGGCAACACGGTGAACTGCAACCACCCGCTCGCCGAGAAGCTGATCGTCGAGTGCCTCGAGTACTGGGTCCGCGAGATGCACGTCGACGGCTTCCGCTTCGACGAGGGCTCGATCCTCTCGCGCGGCGAGAACGGCGCGCCGATGGCGCTACCCGCCGGTCATCTGGCACATCGAGCTCTCGGAGGACCTCGCCGACACCAAGATCATCGCCGAGGCGTGGGACGCCGCCGGGCTCTACCAGATCGGCTACTTCCCCGGCTATCGCTGGGCGGAGTGGAACGGCAGGTACCGCGACGACATCCGCAGGTTCGTGAAGGGCGAGCGCGGCCTGATCGGCGCGGTCGCCTCGCGCATCGCTGGCTCGCCGACCTCTACCAGTCCAGCGGCCACCTGCCGATCAACAGCATCAACTTCATCAACTGCCACGACGGCTTCACGCTGAACGACCTCGTGTCCTACAACGAGAAGCACAACGAGGCCAACGGCGAGGGGAACAACGACGGCAACAACGACAACATGTCAGCTGGAACTGCGGCGTCGAGGGGCCGACCGACGACCCGGGCATCGAGGCGCTCCGCGAGCGGCAGATCCAGCAACTTCGCCACGATCCTGATGCTCTCGCAGGGCGTGCCGATGTTCGTGGCCGGCGACGAGGTCCGCCGCACGCAGCACGGCAACAACAACGCCTACTGCCAGGACAACCCGCTCACCTGGTTCGACTGGGACGCTGACAGAGCAAGAACGCGGACCTGTTGCGCTTCTTCCAGCGAGATGATCGCGTTCCGCAAGCGGATCACGCGATCGTGCATCCGCCGCGGTTCTTCACCGGCGACGGCCAACCGACGCGGCCTGACCGGACATCTGCGTGGCACGGCTGCGAGCTCGAATTCGCCCGGCTGGAACGACCCGAACGCGCGCGTCGCTGGCCTTCACGCTGGGCGGCTTCGAGGACGACCCGGACATGCACGTGATGCTGAACATGGACTGGGACGCACTCGACTTCGAGTTGCCGGCCGTGCCCGGACGGCAGCTGGCATCTGGTGGTCGATACCGATGCACCGCCCGCCCGGACGACATCGCCGAGGCCGGGCAGGAAGTCGCCATCGGTCGGAGGCGCGACGCTACATCGTCAACGGCCGCAGCATGGTTGTGCTGATTTCGAAGTAGGCGACCGGCGCATTCGCCACTCTGCGAGGAGAAGGAGACGCCACGCAGATCGGACGTTCAAGCGACTCGCTCTCGGAGTACGACATGGCCAACATGGACTTCACCTTCTCGGACACTCGTCGCCGGATACGTGCACTGGCGTTCGATGCCGACCGACGGACAGCTTACGTCGTCGACCACGCCGGACGGCCGCGACTTCGCCAGGTCACGCTATCGGCGCAACCTGCTACGCCGAGCTCGCCCGCAACCTCGGCGAGGCGTACCAGGACGCACGGGCCAGATGCGCGACATGCTGCAGCCGGGCCGGTTCCTGTTCTCGTACGGCATCTTCTACCCCGACGGCCACGATGGCAAGTTCGAGGCCAAGCACATCGTCTTCGTCGGCCGCGGCGCCGACGAGTTCGCTTCGAGGCGCAGGACTGGTGGGTCAAGCCAGATCCAGGCAGATCTGGCGACTTCTACCTCGAACGCCCAGTTCGCGCGACGGCCACGATCGACTTCAGCGAGTACCGCACCCAGCTCGACCTCGACGGCACGCAAGATCGGGACGCGACGCGCCAGGAGACCGACACCATCTCGCGCATGGTCTACGGCTTCGCCATCGGCCTACCTGCTGACCGGCGACGACACGCTACCTCGAGGCCGCCGAGAAGGGCACCGAGTACCTCCGCGAGCACTCTGCGCTTCGTCGACCACAAGGACGAGAACATCGTCTACTGGTACCACGCCGTCGACGTGAAGGGCGGCCACGAGCGCAAGATCTTCGCCTCGGAGTTCGGCGACGACTACGACGCGATCCCGGCCTACGAGCAGATCTACGCGCTGGCCGGCCCGACCCAGACCTACCGCATCACCGGCGACCCGGCGATCCGCTCGGACATCGACACGCACCCTCAACCTGTTCGACAAGTACTTCCAGCGACCCCGAGCAGCGGCGGCTACTTCTCGCACATCGACCCGGTCACCTTCGACCCGCGCGCCGAGTCGCTCGGCCGCAACCGCGGCGAAGAAGAACTGGAACTCGGTCGGCGACCACGCCCCCGCGTACCTGATCAACCTGTGCGCTGGCGACCGGCGAACCCGAGCACGCCGACATGCTCGATCGACACCGGCGACACCATCGCCAAGCACTTCCCGGACTACGACAACAGCCCGTTCGTGCAGGAGAAGTTCCACGAGGACTGGAGCCACGGACCAGACCTGGGGCTGGCAGCAGAACCGCGCCGTCGTCGGGCACAACCTGAAGATCGCCTGGAACCTGATGCGCATGCACAGCATGCGCCCAAGCAGGACGGAGCTACGTCGAGCTGGCCGAGAAGATCGCCGACGCTCATGCCGCAGCACGGCAGCGACCAGCAGCGCGGCGGCTGGTACGACGTGGTGGAGCGCACGCTCGCCGGAGGGCCAGGAGTTCCACCGCTTCGCCTGGCACGACCGCAAGGCGTGGTGGCAGCAGGAGCAGGGCATCCTCGCCTACCTGATCCTGGACGGCATCGCTCGACGAAGCCGGAGTACCTGAAGCTGGCGCGCGAGTCGTCGGCGTTCTACAACGCCTTCTTCCTCGACCACGACAGCGGCGGCGTCTACTTCAACGTGCTGGCCAACGGCATGCCGTACCTGCTCGGCACCGAGCGGCTACAAGGGCAGCCACTCGATGAGCGGCTACCACTCGTTCGAGCTGTGCTACCTGGCGGCGGTCTACACCAACCTGCTGATCACCAAGCAGCCGCTCGACCTGCACTTCAAGCCGAAGCCGGGCGCGTTCAAGGACAACATCCTGCGCGTCGCGCCGGACATGCTGCCGAAGGGCAGCATCAAGATCGAGTCGGTCACGATCGACGGCAAGGAGTACAACGACTTCGACGCCGAGAAGCTGACCGTCACCATCCCGAAGGCCGACGGCCAGGTGAAGATCGTCGTGCGTATCGCACCGACCGAGGGGCTGTCCCACTTCACTGCGCACTGCACGGTTGACAAGGGCGTGGCAACGCTGACGCTGGCCGGCGACGCCGACCACATGGCCCTCCAGACGCTGCAGGCCAAGCTCCAGGAGATCGTCGCCGCTCAGCCCGAGACGCTGATTATTCGCGTCAAGGACCTGAAGACGCTGACCCCTGGCGCAATCCGCGCCCTCATCTTCGGCAAGCAGAAACTGCGGACCGATGAGGACGTCCAGGTCATCGGCGCGAGCCAGGCCGTCAGGGACGCCCTGGACGCGACCGAATTCGGCGAAAGCCTCACGTTCGTCGACTAGCGCCCTCCGCACGACCGAGGACCGTTGAGAAGGCCGCCGGGTTCACCCCGGCGGCCTTTTTTTGGTTTTCGATGCGCTATGATCGGGGCGCTTCGTCATGGCGCACGTGGTCTTCATCAGTTACGCGTCGAAGGACGCGGTCGTCTCGAACGCGATCTGCGCGGGGCTCGAACAACGCGGCATTCCGTGCTGGATTGCCCCTCGCGACATCGTGCCCGGCGTGCCGTGGGCCGAGTCGATCATCGACGCCATCGAAGGCTCGCGCGTCATGCTGCTGGTCTTCAGCGAAAGCTCCAACAAGTCGGTCCAGGTGCAGCGCGAGGTCGAGAGGGCCGTCCACAAGGGGCTGTCGCTCATGCCGGTCCGCATCGAGAACGTGATGCCGACCCGCACGATGGAGTACTTCATCAGCTCGCAGCACTGGTTCGACGCCCTTGCGCAGCCCATCGACCAGCACATCGAGCGTCTCGTCCAGGGCGTCAACGCCCACCTGAGCCGTCCCGGCTCCGACGGTGACCTCATCCCCGACGCACCAGTCGCGCTCGAGTCCGTCCCGCCAGCAGCGTCCGCGGCCGCGCCCCGAACACCGCCGCCGCCGGCAGCCGTGCTCGAGCCCTCGAAGGAATCGCCCCTGAGGGTCGGCAACTACGACCTGACCAAGGTGCTGGCCATCGGCCGCTTCGGCAGCGTCGTCTATGCGGGCGAGCACCGGATGCTCGGCAGCCCGGTCGCAGTCCGTGTCTACCGGCCGACCGAGAAGGACAACAAGGAAGCGATCCGCGCCCGCTTCCTTCGCGAGGCGCGTGCCCTGCAGGTGATGCACCCGAACATCATCCACGTCCGCGACTTCGGCGAGACGGCGGACATGATGTATGTCGTCACCGATCTGCTCGCCGGCGTGAGCCTCGGCGAGCTCGTCCGCTCGGACGGACGCCTCGCCATTCCGGCGCTCACGCAGTTCGTACGCGAACTGAGCGAGGCCACCGCGGCCGTGCACGTGCACGGAGGGTTCATCTCGGGGCTGCACCCGGAAATCATCCGGGTGGTGCGGGAAACCGGGAAAAGCGAGCGCCTCGCAATTTCGAGCGCCGGCATCGGCGGCATGCAGGATCTGCTGTCGACGATGAACGAGGCGACGCTGCGCGGACAGGCGGCGCCGCACGAGCTGTCGTACGTCGCGCCGGAACTGCTGATGGGGAACCCTGCGGACCAGCGTGCGGACGTGTTCACCATCGGCGCGCTGATGTACTACATGGCTACCGGCCGGCCGCCCTATCCAGCGGAATCGTTCCCGCAGCTGCTCGGCCGCATGCTGATGACCAAGCCGCCGGACGTGGCGACCGAACGGCCCGACCTCGGCGGTGACGCGGCGGCGATGATCATGCGCTGCATTCTGTCGGATACCAATTCGCGCTTCGCAACGGCGTCGGAAGTGACGACGGCCTGGCTGGCAGCGGCCAGAACCCCGTCGGCCTAGGCCAGCGCCCTGCCAGACGCTGGCTCCCCCGAGCCGCTCATCCCGAGTGCGGTACTTCGAGCGGACGCTCGCGGTGCAGCAGCACCCAGTCGCCGTTCTCCTCGAGCGCCTCCTGACCCAGCTCGCGCAGCAGCGCCGCCGCGTCCCCGAGCTTTCCGGTGTCGAGCTGCGCCGACAGGTGCGTTTGCGCCGCATCGAACAGCTCGCTCATGCGTCCGAACTGCTTCGCGTGTTCCGAGCGGGCCATCTGCTGGTTGTAGCCGTGGCGCAGGCCGGCGACCACCGCCAGTGTCACGATCACGATCATGATGACACCGTGGATCCACGGGTCTTCGACCCAATGCTTCACCGCTTCGAGCGCGTGAATGGGCACGATGAGCGGCACCGTCAGCACGACCGCCAGCAGCAGGGCCAGCGCCACGCTGACCCGTACCAACCATTCAATCTTCTTTTCTTCCTTCTCGAGCGTCGCCTGCTCGCGCCGCGCCTTCGATGCGAAGTAGTTGCGCTGCTCGGTAACCCAGTTCCTGGCCACGTAAGCCAGCCGGGATGGCACAAGCTCCTCCACCGCCTCGCGCGACTCGTTCGCCGACGACTCGGCATCCCACGCGCGGAGCGCGCTGCGAATCCACTCCAGCGCGCCGCGCTGCTTTCGCAGGTAGTGATCGGCGACGTCGCCCTGCACGCCGGCCACCTGCCAGAAGAACTGGATGCGCAGCGCCTCGGCCAGCGCCCGGTAGTCCTGGTGCTTGTTCTGGTAGTCCTGCTCGGTCGCCTCGCGATGGATCCAGTAGCTCGCGACGATGGACGACGCGAGGAAGAGGAGCAGGAGCCACGGGACGGCAATCAGCCGTTCGGTGAGCGAAGGGTGTTCCGAGATGTGCGGGTGCGGCAGCGAGTGGAACAGGTTGAAGAACAGCGCCGACACGAACACCCACAGGAACAGCTTCCTCGACGCCGCCCTGGTGTAGGTGGCGAAGTGCAGCGCCAGGGTGTCCGCGACGGCGTAGCGCTCCATGGTCATCTGCGCCGAGGCCGGCAGCGTGCGTGCCGTCGCCTCGACCTCGTCTTCCTTCACGTTCAGCAGGTAGGCCTGGCTCGTGCGCCTGGCCGGTGCCATCTGCGCGTCGAAGTGCAGCGCGTCCTCGTTGAACTGATCCATCCAGCCCTGAAGTTCGCCGAACGACGCGGCGGTCTGGCGGGTGGGCAGGAGCAGCACCGAGGTCAGCGCCTTCGGCGGCACCGCGCGGCCGATGCGAGGCGTGACGATGTGATACACCGGCCCGCTGCTGGAGTAGCTGAGCGGGCTGGCCGACGTCGGCTCGTAGCTCGGGGGCACCCCTTCAAGCCGGAACCGGACGACTTCCGCGGTACCGCCCACCTTGTCGTTGCCTGCGTCGCTCTCACCGTCCCACAGGGCGAGGAATACCTGGCTCTGCCTGGCGATGAGCGCGCCGACCTGGGCGTACTGGCGGTTTCGCTGGTCCCCGTATTGCCCGATGCCTTCGCTGGTGTTGCCGTTCATGAGCGGCAGCACGTACGAGCTTTCCGCGAGGCCGAGCAGGCGGCGGAACTCGGCCCGCGACTCGTCGCTGGCGAAGTCCTGCTCGTACAGGTCGAGCGGCAGCGGCAGCGGCACCACGAGGCGGACGCCGAACTCCAGGGCAACACGTGCCGCCAGCCGATCGCTGCCCTCCGCGAGCGGCGACAGCAGCAGCAGCGGCGTGTGCGGGTGCGCGTCCTTCACGTCGTCGATGACCCGCCGCACCAGGCCTTCGAGGGCGTGCGTGTCCTCGGGTCGCAGATCCCGGTGACCCGTCACTCCGAGGGTGATGGGCAGGGGCCCTGCCGTCTGGCCGGTGCCGGGCCGTCGAACGCGCCTGGGGCGCTGATGACCGTGACCATGTGCCGAGTGTGAGGAGGTCGAGTGTTCGCTGCTCATGCGTTGTAACGGTGTGCGGTGAAGCCCGCACGATTCAGGAAGAACGGCAGTCGACGCACGGAACTCCTGTTCATCTCCCGGGCTGGCTCATCGAGTTCGGCCCAGGCGACAAGATTGGGATTGGTCTTCTGTATCGGATCACGCGGCCCGCGCGTCCAGCCATGGGCGCGGCGTTCCGCCACCCAGCGCTCATGCTCCATCTCGGCGAGTTGTTCGACCTCGGATGGAGCGAACGCAAACGCATCGCCTTCGAGCGCGGTCAGCGGCACGATGTGGCAGCGCACTGCATCGAGCTTCGTGGCTATGTGGTCTGCCTGCCGTCGATTCGATTCCTTCAGATCGAGTGGCAAATCATCCCACGGAACGGCCGACGGATTCTGCTCCGTGGACGCCTGTAAGAGGTAGTCCTGGTGCAGGGCGCGCGCGAGTACTTCGTTGGTGCCCCTGAGCACGAACTCCGGCCGGCACGCCTGCTCCAGGAGGCTGAAGACGTGGAGATGCGAGGCGCCGCGTGCACCCTGGTTTCCCACGGCGCGCAGCAGCGCGGCCAGGCCGGCTTCGCGGTTCGTCCGCACCATCACGTGCACGCCGTACTGCCGGAGGTGATTCAGGAGCAGCAGCGCCGTGGAGATAGCCAGCCCCTCTTCCTCCAGGCAGACATACGCATGGGTGACGGCACAGCGGCCCGTATCATCGAACAGGAAGGCGCCGCGCTGAAACGTCGTCGAACGCAGGTCCATCGCGTGCGCGGAGACCGCGGCGAGGGTGCGCAGCTCTGGATGGCGGTGATGCAGGTCCTGCGCGACACGGTCGACGTCGGCATCGACGAGCGCGATCGGAAGTGGCGGCCTGGTTTCGCCCTCCACATCCTGCCATTGCCGCACCATGTGCCGGATCAGGTGCTGTCCGAGCGCGCCCGAACCGACGATGAGGACTCTCGGCGGGACGTGAACGGCGCCGACCCCTGCCGCTGCCGCGAACGGTGAATGGCGGGCGAGCAGGGCGCGAGCGCCGAGTTCCGTCACATTGAAGAACTCGAGCCTGACCCGGTCCTGCGTGCCGACGTCCCAGCTGCGCAGGGCGTACCAGAGCTCCGGGTCTTCGATCTGCGCCGAGCAGGACACGCTGTTGGACGAGTCGTGCACCATGGCCCGCGCCGCCGCAGCGACCTCGACGTTGGTGGCATCGGCGCCAGCGACAATCACGATGTGCGCGGCCCGGTCGACGCGGGCCCGCCGCAGCACCTCGGTTCGCGCCGCATCGCCGATCAGCACCACGGCGCCCGCTTCGCGGGCCGCATCGATCTGCGGGTTGTCTTCGGCTTTCTCGATGGCCAGCACCGCGTAGCCGTCGCGCCGGAAGGCCTGGGCGAGCAGCGCGCCGGTCGAGCCCAAGCCGCAGATCACCACATGGCGATGCATCCCCCGGACCCGCAGGGCATCGAGGCGATCGAACTTGATCAGGTAGGCGGCAATCGACGCGGTGAACACACCAAGCGCACCGATGCCGGCAAACATGAGGAAGGCGCCAACCAGGCGCCCGGCCACGGTGACAGGGAAGATGTCGCCGTAGCCGATCGTGGTGACGGTCACGATCGCCCACCAGAGGGCGTCGCCGTAGCTGTCGACGTTCTGGTTGGTGCCGAATTCGGCCGCGTAGAAGCCCGTCGCACTCGTCAGGATGACAAGCGCGACGATCCCCAGCACATAGACGATGTATGACCGCATCGGGCAGCGGATCCTCGAGGGAGGGCTGCGCCGCGCGGACGTCAGAGTCCGCGCGAACGGATCAGCGGGAAGCCGCCTGTTGCCTGACGCGTTCGGCCGCGGCCGCCGCTGCCGCCGCGTCGCCGAGGTAGTAGTGGCGGATCGGCTTCAGGTCGGCGTCCAGCTCGTACACGAGCGGGATGCCGGTTGGAATATTGAGTTCGACGATGTCCGATTCCGAAACATCGTCGAGGTATTTCACCAGTGCACGCAGGCTGTTGCCATGCGCTGCGACAATCACCCGCTTGCCGCTGGTGATGGCTGGAGCGATCGTGCCATGCCAGTAGGGAAGGAAGCGGGCAACCGTCTCCTTCAGCGACTCGGTCAGCGGCAGGTCGGCGGCGTCGAGGCCGGCGTAGCGCGAATCGCTCGCCGGGTGCCGCTCGTCGTCGAGCGCGAGCGGCGGTGGCGGGATGTCGTAGCTGCGACGCCACACCAGCACCTGCGCGTCGCCGTGTCGGGCAGCAGTCTCAGCCTTGTTCAGGCCCTGCAGCGCGCCGTAGTGCCGTTCGTTGAGTCGCCAGCTCTTCTCGATCGGAAGCCACATCTGATCGAGCTGGTCGAGTGCGATCCACAGCGTACGGATGGCGCGCTTCAGCACCGAGACGTAGGCCTGGTCGAACACAAAGCCCTCGGCCTTCAGCAGGCGGCCGGCCTCGGCCGCCTCGTCGCGACCCTTGTCCGTGAGGTCGACATCCGTCCAGCCAGTGAAGCGGTTCTCCTTGTTCCAGGCGCTTTCGCCGTGACGGAGCAGCACGAGCTTATACATAGAAGCCTCTGGGGATGACAGAAGATTGTTCCCGGTTCGACTAGGACCGCAACGCCAGCGCCCGGATTGCTTCGCGCCCGGCGTAGCGCGCGGCGGCGCCAAGCTCCTCTTCGATCCGCAGCAACTGGTTGTACTTGCAGGTGCGATCGGTGCGGCTCGCCGAACCGGTCTTGATCTGGCCGGCTGCCGTGCCCACTGCCATGTCGGCGATGGTCGCGTCCTCGGTTTCGCCCGAGCGGTGCGACATGATTGTCGCGTAGCCGGCGTCCGCCGCCATGCGCACGGCATCGAGCGTCTCGGTGACGGTGCCTATCTGGTTCAGCTTCACCAGCAGGCCGTTGGCCACCTTGTCCGCGATGCCGCGCTTCAGAATCTCCGGGTTGGTGACGAAGACGTCGTCGCCCACCAGCTGCACCTTGTCGCCGATGGCCTCCGTCAGTTGCTGCCAACCGGTCCAGTCGCCTTCGGCGATGCCGTCCTCGATGGAGATGATCGGGTACTGGCGGATCCAGTCGGCGTAGAGTTCGACCATCTGTGCCGACGTGCGCTCGGGCTCGCCCGACTTCTTGAACACGTAGCGTCCGCCACCGGCCCAGAGCTCGCTGGACGCCACGTCGAGCGCGATGAAGACGTCGCCGCCGGCCTTCAGTCCGACCTTGCCGATCGCCTCGAGCACCACTTCAACCGCTTCGCGGTTCGACTTCAGGTTCGGCGCAAAGCCGCCTTCGTCGCCAACGCCCGTCGACTGGCCGCGACCCTTGAGGATGCCGCGGAGGGCATGGAAGATTTCCGCACCGGTGCGCAGGGCTTCGGCGAACGACGGCGCACCCACCGGCATGACCATGAATTCCTGGAAGTCGACACTCGAATCCGCGTGAGCGCCGCCATTCAGGATGTTCATCATCGGCACGGGCAGGGTGTAGCTGCTGGCGCCGTAGAGCGCGCCGATATGCCGGTAGAGCGGCAGCCCGGTGGCGAGGGCTTCGGCCCGCAGCGCCGCCATCGACACGCCGAGCAGGGCGTTGGCGCCGAGGCGGGCCTTGGTCGGTGTCCCGTCGAGCGCAATCATCGCGTCGTCGAGCGCGCGCTGGTCGAACGACTTGCCTTCGAGCGCCGTCGCGAGTTCGCCGTTGACGTTCGCGACCGCGCTGCGTACCCCCTTGCCCAGGTAGCGCAACTTGTCGCCGTCGCGCAGTTCCAGCGCCTCCCGTTCACCGGTCGACGCGCCGGAGGGAACTGCCGCGCGTCCCATTGCCCCGCCATCGAGGGTGACATCCACTTCCACAGTCGGATTGCCGCGTGAATCCAGGATTTCGCGGCCGTGCACTCGGGTGATTTTCACGGTCAGGCTCCTCCACCACGCCGGTCAGCTTCGGCCTCGTAACGCAAGGCCTCCTCGCTGAGCTGTGCGATGAATGGTTCGTCGTCGGCGGTAACGACCACCACACCATTCTCAGTAACGGTGTGCCGCCGGCGATCTTCTTCGAGGTTGTAACCGATCAGCGCGCCTCGTGGAATGAGCAGGTCGCGATCGATGATGGCGTGGCGGATGCGGGCGTGCCTCCCGACGCGCACACTGGGCATCAGGATGGATTGCTCGATGTGGCAGAAGCTGTGGACCCGCACGTTCGGGCAGAGCACGCTGCCGTAGATGCTGCTACCAGAGACGATGCAGCCAGGCGAGACGATCGAGTCGAGCGCCTGACCGCAGCGATGGCCGGTCTCTGCGAAGACGAACTTCGCCGGCGGCGCCTGCGGCTGGTAGGTGCGCAGCGGCCATTCCGGATCGTAGAGGTTGAACTCCGGGTTGACCTGGCAGAGGTCCATATTCGCTTCGAAGTACGCGTCGAGCGTGCCGACATCACGCCAGTACTTCGAGGCCTTCTTGTTCTCGTCGTAGAAGCGGTACGCGTAGACCGGCGCCTTGTGGATGAGGGCCGGGATGATGTCCTTGCCGAAGTCGTGCTTGGTTGGCTGGCCCGCATCCTCTTCGAGCGCCTTCACGAGCGCATCGGTGTCGAAGATGTAGACGCCCATCGAGGCGAGGGCCACGTCGGGCGAGCCCGGGATCGGGATCGGCTGCTTCGGCTTCTCCTGGAAGCCGGTGATCCGCTCCTGCTCGTCGATTGCGACGACGCCGAACTCGGTGGCTGCGTGCAGCGGCACTTCGATGGCGGCCAGCGTGGCGGCCGCGCCGCGCTCCTGATGCGACCGGAGCATGCGCGAGTAGTCCATCTTGTAGACGTGGTCGCCCGACAGCACGACGACGTAGCGCGGCCCCTCGCGGACGATGGAGTAGAGGTTCTGGTAAACCGCGTCTGCCGTCCCCTGATACCAGTGCTCGCCGACGCGCTTCTGGGGTGGCAGGATCTCGATGAACTCGCCGAGTTCCTCGGAGACGACGTTCCAGCCCATGCGAATGTGGCGGTTCAGTGAGAGCGACTTGTACTGCGTGGCGATGTAGATGCGCCGAAGCCCCGAGTTAATGCAGTTGCTCAGCGAGAAGTCGATGATGCGGTACGGACCACCGAAGTACACGGCCGGCTTGGCGCGATCCCGGGTGAGGGGCGACAGGCGCTCTCCGGCGCCGCCGGCGAGGACGATGACCAGGGTGTCGTCGAGCAAGGCGGCCATGACGCTCAGCTCCTTCGGAGAATGACGCGGGCCGGGGCGCCGTCGGCTCCGACGACTGCGAGCGGCAGACAGAACATCTCGTAGCTGCCGGGTTCGACATCGCGGAGGTTCAGCCCCTCGATGACGATGACGCCGGCGCCCAGCAGGACGTGATGGGTGGGGGCCCCTGGCGTCTTGAACGGTTCCACCGACAGGTAGTCGACGCCTACCACCTTTACACCCCGGTCGACCAGGAAGCGGGCCGCCCCTTCGGAGACGCCGATGAAGTCGTCGTGGAAACGGGACGAGCCCCACAGCCGCGAGTTGGAGGTTTTCAACAGCAGCCGCACGTCTTCCCGCAGATCGAGACCAGCAAGATCCTCAGCCGTAACCGCCTTCCGGGTGGTCAGCTCGACCACACGGGTGCGCCCGCAGAGCATCTCGAGAGGCAGGCTCTCGACGCCGCCGCCATCGTCGAAGAAATGTTTCGGCGCGTCGACGTGAGTGCCGGCATGCGCGCTCAGGTGGAGCGTGGATACGTTCGAGCTGTCGCCGTTGGCAAGGCGCTTGATACCTTCCAGGCTGAACGGTGTATTCCCCGGGTAGGTCGCCAGGTTCGAGTCTATCGGGACGGTGACGTCGATGAGCTTCATGGGGAACCGGGAGGGAATGTCCGAATGCCCGTATAGCATAAGCAAAGAGCCGTCTTTTCGGACGAAATACTGTCAGGACAATCGTTTGACTTGGGTTCCGAGAGCCGCCTATTATTGGCTGTTTTCGTCTTAGCGACTTTTTTCTGGAGTTGACCGTTTATGGTGAATCGGCGCAACGGCCTCGCCCTCGCTTCCGCAGCACTCCTTCTGCTCGTATCGACGGCTTCGAACGTCGTTGCGCAGGGTCGCCCGCTTAGCAAGGATGAAGAGCGGGAAGCCAAAGCCGTGACGAACGCGCTCGGGAACGCCTTCCAGGGCAAGCCGGTCACGAACGACCTTGGCCTCTCCTGGGTTCGGCACGACGGCCTGCAGCCGCAGGCTGACAAGAACATCGTTGCCTTCGCCCTCACTCTCGATCCGGCGAAGGTGCCGTCGGGCAAGGTCTTCATGATCTGGCGCGTGCTTCCGGCCGGCGCCGACCCGAAAGACAAGAAGCTCGTTCCGGTGTTCGAGAACTTCAGCAACGTGACGCTGGAGTCTGGCACCCCGTTCATCGCTCGCCTCATCCTGGCTCCAGCCGGCAAGTTCGACGTCTTCATCGGCGCGCATGAAATGGTGGAGGGCAAGGGCAGCAAGGCTCCCGTCTCGGTGCTGAAGCAGACCATCGACGTTCCGGCCCTCACCGGCGGTGAATTCATGGTGTCGGGTCTGTATGTTTTCCGCGCCCGCAAGTACGATGCGCCGCTGGCTGACATCCTGGAGCATCCGTACGGCACGCCTGAAGAGGAGAGCCTGCCGCTCGTGAATCCGACGCTGTCCAAGACCGAGCCACTGCGCATCAACGGGATGGTCTTCAATGCCACCGGCCGTGTGGGGGTCGAGTATACGGCGTACAAGGACGGCGTTGCCGAGCCCTTCAAGAAGTGGGCGGCGGCCGAGATCGACCCGGCTCGCCAGGGCATTCCGGACCGTGTGCCGCTGACCGATTTCGAACCGGGCAGCTACCGCCTCGAGATCACGATGACCGATAAGGGCTCGGGCAAGACCCTGACCGAGTCGATCAAGTTCGTCGTCGGCTCGTAAACGCAGATCAGCGGGGCGGTTTCCCGCGGTTACAACGACATGGCAGCAACCGGCATGCTGGCGTCGGCGGCAGTCGGCGGCCTCTTGGTTGTGGGAACCCCGGCGTACGCCTCTGCGCAACAGAGTGCGGCGCGAGCGTCCATGGCTCCTGTCGTACGCACGTCCGCGTCTGCGGCGCCTGGCTCCATTGCCGGCGTCGTGCGCGACGAGCGCGGCCTTCCTGTCTCAAACGTGGTGGTGTCGGCGCTTGGCGCCGTCACCACCATCGCCGTCTCCGACCCCTCCGGCCAGTTCCAGTTCGGCGGACTCGCGCCCGGACCGTATCTTGTTCGTGCACACCTCCCCGGCTACACGGCGCCGCGCGCGCAGATGGTGCAGGTGCGCGCGAGCGCCCGTGCGGTATCGTCCATCGCCTTGCGCCGGGAGGGCGTGCCAGCCGTGCTCGCCGCCGGAGTCGGTCTGTCCGGGTTGACCGAAGCCACGACCTCCCAGCCGGTAGCGCCCGAAGGCACGACCGGCAGCTCCACCTCCGCCCCCACCCGCAATGACGACCACTCGGAAGTGCCCTGGCGCATCCGCCACGGCCGCCGCAGCGTGCTGAAGGACGCGACGCTGCCGGAGCAGATGCTCGCCGATGCGGGGGAGCCGTCCGAACCCACTTCGCTATTCGGCCAGATTGCCGGCTCACCCGGACGCTTCGTCGATCTGTTCGCCGACGCCCCGATCTCCGGTCAGGTCAACCTGCTGACCGCCGGCTCCTTCGACAGCCCGCAGCAGCTGTTCTCGACCGATTCCGTGTCGCGCAACGTCGCGAACGTCAGAATCGGCGCACCGGCGGGTACGAACGCCGACTGGACCGTATCCGGCGCCTTCACGCAGGCTGACATCTCGTCGTGGGTGGTGGCCGGCTCGTATTCGATGCGGGCTCCTGTACGTCACCGCTACGACCTGGGGATCAGCTACAGCACACAGCGCTATGACGGCGGGAATCCGCTCGCACTGCGTGACGTCACGGACGGTGCCCGGAACGTCGGCACGGTCTACGGCTACGACAGCTTCCGCATTTCGCCCGTGGCGACCCTCTCGTTCGGCGGGGAGTACGCCCGCTACGATTACCTCACCCAGCCCACCCTGATCAGTCCCCGGGTTGAGCTCACGTTGTCGCCAGGCACCGAGACCCGCATCGTCGGGTCGGTGTCGCGGCGGGCCGTCGCTCCCGGCGCTGAAGAGTTCCTCGCGCCCTCGGATGCGGGCATTTGGCTGCCGCCGCAGCGGACCTTCTCATCGATCGAGGCGAAGGCCGGATTCAAGGCCGAACAGACGCTGTCGGCCACGGTCGGCCTCGAGCGCGATTTCGGTCCGTCGACGCTCGCGGTTCGCGCGTTCCGCCAGCACGTCAACGACCAGCTCGTCACGGTCTTCGGCGCCGACGTGCCGGGTCAACCGACGGCCAAGGTGGGACACTATCTCGTAGGCAATACGGGTGACGTCGCCGCTCGCGGCTTCACTGCCGAATTCCGCGCCGTCATCGCCAGCCGCGTCCATGGCTCGGTCGAGTATTCAGTGGCGCGGGCCGAGATCCTCCAGGCAGGCAACAGTTACCTTATGCTGCTGGCGCCGGTCGCGGCGCGGCCCGGACGCGCCAACATACAGGACATCACCGCCCGCATCGATGCCCAGGTACCTGAGACGGCGACGCGAGTCATGGTCCTCTACCGTCTCAGCAATGGCTTCGCCGACGCTGCTGGCCGGACCGACGGGGGTGCTGGCGTCGACGGTCGCTTCGATGTGCAGGTCCGTCAGTCACTGCCATTCATGAACTTCAGCAACGCCCGTTGGGAGATGCTGCTGGCGGTTCGCAATTTCTTTCGCGACGCCGCCTGCGATCAGTCGCTCTTCGACGAGCTCTACGTCGTTCGCCCGCCCAAGCGCGTGGTCGGCGGCGTCACCCTGCACTTCTAGCCTGGACGCGGGGACGAGCGGCATCCGACATCACGGATAGCCGAACCAACCAATTGGAGACCAACTGTTTTCCTAGCAGTTTCAATGGAAAACACGCACCTCGCCGCCCGTGCCAGCCGTAGTATGTGACCACCGATGCCCCACCTTTCCACCCTGATGCCGAACTCCGAGCCGCCGCGGCGGGCCGGTGTGTTCCGTCAGGAGGTTCACGAGCCGATGTGGCGCGCGTGGGCCAGGCCCGTGTGCACTGTAGCGGTGGTGGTGGTGCTGGTGGCGTTGGGTATTGCGAACGTCGCGATGCGCGCGCAGTGGCACGAAGTGGAAGACGGCGTCCTCTGGGGAACACGCGCCCAGGGCGTCACCGCCATCGAGGTGGCGTCCGCCTCTCCAGCCGAAACCTCAGGCGTCCGCCCGGGCGATGTGCTTCTGGCTGTCAACGGCGTGCCGGTCGAGACGCCGGCCGATGTTGTCGAGTACCAGCACAGCGGCATGGCAGGCACCACTCTCGCCTACACCATCCTGCGCATCGGCAGCCGTGAGGCATTCGACGTGTCGCTCGCGGAGTCATCGCGGCCTGCGTCGATGTACTTCGTGCTCGCCGCCGTCGGTTTGTTCACGTTGATCGTGGGCGCCTCCGTGCGGCTGCGCCGACCGCGCGATCAGGCGACGCTGCACTTCTTCTGGCTGTGTGTCGCGTTCTTCGGCGCGTTCACCTTCTCGTTCAACGGTCCTTTCGATCGGCTCGACTGGACGTTCTACTGGGGTGACGCCGTCGCGATGGCGCTGCTGCCACCGCTCCTGCTGCACTTCACCCTCGTCTTCCCGGAACGTCCGCGCCGCCGGCGGGCGCCGTCCCGCGCCTACGCGCTGCTGGTGGCCATGTACGCGCCGGCCCTGGTTCTTGGCGCCAGCCGCATCATCGCCATCGCCCGTGGTGCCTCGAACGGCGCAATGCTCTCGCGGACGCTCGACCTGCTCGATCGCTTCGAACCGGTCTACCTGCTGGTGTGCGCGATCGCCGCCATCGTGGTACTGACGAAGGGGTTCGGTGAGATCACCTCGCTGACCGGCCGGCGCCAGCTGCGGTGGATTGCGTGGGGCTCGGTGCTGGGCGTCGGTCCCTACGCGCTCTTCTACGCGCTGCCATGGTCCCTCGGTGCGGACCCGCCGCTGGCCCTGCAACTCACCGCCGTGCCGCTCGGCCTGGTGCCGCTCGCTTTTGCCTCCGCCATCGTGCGTTACCGCCTGCGCGACGTCGAGGTGATCATCAAGCGAGGACTCGCCTACACCGCGTTTCTCGGTGCCAGCGGTCTGCTCTTCATGGCGATGCGCAAGACGGTCGGGTTCATCTTCTCGGATGACACTGACCCGCACAACTGGGTCGTCGCCGCGCTGGCCACGACGGTGATCGTGCTGCTCGCGCAGCCGGTGAAGGACGCGGTGCAGAACGCCCTCGACCGGGTCTTCTACCGGGACCGCTACGACTACCGACGCGCCCTGGTCGGCTTCGCCCGCGACCTGAACACCGACCTCGACGTCGTTCGCCTCAGCCAGCGCCTCGTCACGCGCGTCGTGGAGACACTGGTCGTCGACCAGATGTCGTTGATGCTGGCCGACGAGCGCCTCGGCGATTTCCACTCGATCGGCGACTTCGGATTTCAGCAGCCGATGCCGCGCCTGACGCGGTCCTCGTCGTTCGTCGCCCGTCTCGACACCAATCACACGATCGCCCTCGACGATCCGATCTCCGCCGCGCGGTTCGATGCCGAAGAGGTCGAGTTCTGGCGCGACCACGGCATCTACTACTTCGTCCCTTGTGTGTTCGAAGGGTCGGCAATCGCCGTGCTGGCACTCGGACGCAAGGAATCGGATGAGCCGTTCAACAGTGAGGACCTGGCACTGCTCACCGCCGTCGCGGGCCAGGTGGCCACGGCGATCGAGAACGGGCGGCTGTACCGGCAGCTGCACCTCAAGGCGCAGGAACTCGGCCGCATGCGTGAGTTCAACGAAAACATCCTCGAGTCGCTCGACGACGGGCT
This sequence comes from uncultured Acidobacteriota bacterium, assembly GCA_963722395.1. GTDB lineage: Bacteria > Acidobacteriota > Vicinamibacteria > Vicinamibacterales > CAVVIG01 > CAVVIG01. Next base: position 1,421,387 of record CAVRLS010000005.1, read on the forward strand.
GGTGGTGTTCGACGAGGACGAGCGCATCGTCCGCTGGAACCACGCGCTGGAGTCGTTCTACGGCGTGACCCGGACCGACGCCATCGGCAATCACCTTTCGAACGTCTTCGATGAGCGCTTCGTTGGCGCGTTGCGGGCTGCCCGGGACGAGAACCCGCTCGGCGCCACGTTGTTCAAGGTGCCGCTGCAGACCCGCGCGTCCGAAGACGACGATAACCTGGTTGGACAACGCCTGTTGGTGAACGCGACGGTCGTGCCCCTGCAGGCGCACGGCGGCGGCGACACCATGGACGGCACCATCCTGCTGCTCGAGAACGTCACTGACCGTGTCAGGCTCGAGGAGCAGTTGCAGATTTCCGAGAAGATGGCGTCGATCGGCCTGCTCGCGGCCGGCGTCGCGCACGAGGTGAACACGCCGCTCACCGGCATCTCCAGCTTCACGCAGATGCTGCTCGAGAACGCCGACGCCGCCGACCCTCGCACCCAGATTCTCGAGAAGATCGAGCGCCAGACATTCCGCGCCGCGAAGATCGTGAACGGCTTGCTGACGTTGTCGCGTCCCGGCACGCCTGGCGGCGAACGGACGCCGGTCGACCTGAACGCCGTCATCAACGATGTCTATTCGCTCCTCGAACACCAGTTCGAGGTGGCGCGCATCAAGGTGCGGCGTGAACTGGCGCAGGAACCACTGCTCGTGCTCGGCATCGAGCACCAGTTGCAGCAGGTATTCCTCAACCTGTTCCTCAATGCCCGCGATGCCATGCCGCGCGGCGGCTGGCTGACCGTGTCAACCCGCACCGACGGCTCTGGCGTCATCGCCGAAGTCGCGGACACGGGCAGCGGCATCCCGCCCGAGCAGCTGGCGCGCATCTACGATCCGTTTTTCACCACCAAGGCGATCGGCCGCGGCACCGGACTCGGCCTGTCCATTTCGTACGGGATAGTCCGCGAGCACGACGGCACCATCCGGTGCGACAGCACCGTTGGCCAGGGCACGCGTTTCACGATGTCGTTGCCTGTCGCCGTCCAGCCCGCGCTCAGAATCGGCGCGAGGAAGTAACCGTCACCCAGTAATGGCCATCACCCGCAGAGGCACGATCCTCGTCGTCGACGATGAGGAGATCATGCGCGAGATCCTCGAGACCCTGCTGACTCGCGAGGGTTACGACGTGAAGCTCGCGTCGTCCGGAGAGGAGGGGCTGGAGCTGGCGCGCGCGCTGCCGTTCGACGCCGCGGTGGTCGACATCATGATGCCGGGCATGAACGGCATCGAAACCCTCGACGAGCTGCGCCGACTCGACGAAGACCTCGCCGTGGTGATCATCACCGCCTATGCCTCCATCGAGAGCGCGATCTCGGCGATGAAGAGCGGCGCGTTCGACTACATCACCAAGCCGTTCAAGAACGAGGAAGTGCTCGTCGTCATCCGCAACGCCATGGAACGGCGGCGACTGGTGCACGAGAACCGCAACCTCCGCCAGAACATCCAGGAGCGCTATCACAAGTTCGGCAACATCATCGGGCGCAGCCCGAAGATGCGGCAGGTGTTCGACCTGATCATCCAGGCCGCCCCGAGCCGGTCGAGCATCCTCATCCAGGGCGAGAGCGGGACAGGCAAGGAGCTCGTTGCCCGCGCCATCCACTCGAATTCATCGCGATCCGAACAGCCGTTCGTGACGGTGAACTCCGGCAGTGTCACGCCCGATTTGCTCGAGTCGACGCTTTTCGGCCACGTGCGCGACGCCTTTGCCGGCGCGGTCTACCCGAAGAAGGGGCTCTTCGACCTGGCAGACCGCGGCACCCTGTTCTTCGACGAGATCGCGAACGTCCCGCCCGACACGCAGGCCAAGCTGCTGCGGATCATCCAGGATCGAGAATTCACCCGGCTGGGCGACGTCGAGTCGGTGAACGTCGATGTGCGGGTGATTGCAGCAACCAACACAGACCTGCGGCAGACGATGGAAGACGGGCGGTTCCGCGAGGACCTCTTCTACCGGCTGCACGTCGTGACGATCACCCTGCCGCCGCTGCGCGCCCGCAAGGACGACATCCCGCTGCTGGTGCAGCACTTCCTGCACAAGTACGGCGACGAGAACCGGAAGCCGGATCTCGAGGTAGCGCCGGACGCGCTTGACCTGCTTACCGAGCACGACTGGCCCGGCAACGTGCGGGAGCTCGAGAACGTGGTCGAACGGGCTGTGGTGCTGACGTCGGGGCCGCGCATCGGCGCGGAGCTGATTCCGGATCACGTCCGCCGTGCGCCGAGCTTCCACATGCCGCAGTTCGTGGTGCCGCCGGAGGGTATTTCGTTCAAGGACGTCATCACCGACTTCGAGAAGCGGCTCATCGAGTCGACGCTCGAGGCATCAGGCGGCGTCCAGAAACGCGCCGCCGAATTGCTGCACATCAAGCCGACGACGCTCAACGAGATGATCAAGCGGTACGACATCCGCCCGCGCCGCAAGCGTCAGCCGGGAGTGGCCGACCCCGCCTCTGACACGGACGGTGGTGGCACGTAGCCGTCAGCGCGCGTGTCGAATCCTGGCGAAGATCTGCTCGTACTTGCCGAGCACCACGTCCCACTGGTAATTCTGCCGCACGTAGTCGCGTCCGTTGCGACCGAGCCCGGCCCGCAGGCGAGCATCTGAGAACAGCAGCTTCATGCACTCGATGAACTCGTCCTTGTCGGCGTAGTACAGGCCGCCGTTGCTGCGGACGCAGTGCTCCACCAGCACCTCGCTTCGGGCGTTCACCAGGATTGGCGTCCCGACCGCCAGCGCTTCAAGGGCGAGCAGCGACAGGCTCTCGTAGGGCGATGGGCACACCACGACGGTGGCGGCTTCGAGCGCCTGGACCCGTTCGATGTCGCTCAGCAAGCCAGCGAAGCGGACCGCCGGATCTTCGGGGAGCGACATCAGCTTGGCGCCCATCAGCGCCAGCGTTCCCTCGCCCCCTTCGCCGACGTAGCTGGTGAAGTAGTTCAGCAGTTCCTCGCACCCCTTGCCTGGATCGATGCGGCCGCCGTAGAGCGCGAACGGTCCGTGCAGGCGATGGCGGCGGCGGAACACCGACCCGCGCGACAGGATGTGCGACGGCAACTCGCCTGTGCTGGCCTCGTCCTCAGCCGTGTCGTCGGTGGTGCCCCCGGCCCGGGCGATGTCACGGTCCGCAGACGTTGCCGGCTCGTCCTCTGACTCGTCGGGCACGCGAGGATAGGGCTGCTGCTGCGGGAGGTCGACGCCGACGCCGACCAGTTCCTCCAGCAGCGGCCGGTCGGGGAACTGCTGCTGCACGAACCGGCGCTCGCTATCGGTGAGATAGCAGAGGGCGCCAGGCCTGGTGAAGACGTCCTTGAAGATCTCGAGGTAGATGGCCGGCTCGTCATGCGCCGTCGGCACGACAATGCTGCGGCCCGGGTTCACCTCGAGTCCCTGCACGGTGGTCGCGTACAGGTAGGTGAAGAAGATCAGCACGTCGTACTGCTGATGGTTGCGGCGGAGGTGCTCGACGAGCGACGGGCACCACGGTCCCTGCTGCTTGAGCCACTCCATCTCGTCGGCCCGCGTGTGCGGGTTGTTGAAGATCCAGTCCGAGTATTTGTTGAACGACTCGATGTCGCGGGTGCGCGAACTGGCGAAGCGACGGATCGTGACGCCTTTCACCCGATCGGTGCCCTCGGGATACTCATTCTTCCAGGTGACATAGTCGCGTGCGCATGTGGTCAGCACTTCGACCTCGTGCTGGCCGGCGAGCCGCTCGGCAACGAGACGGCACAATTGCTCGGAGCCGCCGAGAACTTCGGCGCCGTAGCGCTGGATGACGAAGGCTAGCTTCATGACGGGTAATGGCCACCAGAATAGGCGACGAGCCTGGTAAGTGCGCCTTCGAGCCTGGCGTCACTGAAGTCCGCGAGGCGACGCCGCTGACCGGCAATCACCTTCGCTCGCAGCTCATCGTCGAATGTCAGGATGCCGAGGAGTTCCGCGGCATATTCCATGTCCTTGGGCGCAAACTGCACCCCGGCTCCACCGAGCGTCTCCGGCACGGCCGCGGCAGAGTAGGCAAGCACCGGCACGTTGGCGGCCATCGCCTCGAGCAGCGGCGCGCAGAACCCCTCGTGTTCGCTGAGGGAGATGTAGACGGCCGAGTGTCGATAGTAGACCGCCAGGTCCTCGTCCGGCACAGGGCCGGTGAACAGGAAGCGTTCGTTCAACAGACGATACTGCGCCATCATTGTCCGGATCGCCGCGTAGTATTGCGGCACCGCGTCGTACTTGCCGACGAAGATGAAGCGGTAGTACGAGTCGACGTATCGCTTGTAGTGCTCGGCGAGCTTGAGGTGATCTTCTATTTTCTTGTTCGGAGCGATGCGCCCGACGAACAGGAAGTTGATCAGGTCGTCGTTCGACAGAATCTTCTCGAGGGCCGGCCGGCGCACCTTCCGGGTGACCCGCGCGAGGTCGACTGCCAGCGGCAGCACACCGGTCGGGGCGAAGCCCATGCTCTCGAGTTCGGCGCGATTGAACTCCGAGACGCCAAGGGCCAGGTCAACCTGGCCGACGAGCGTCTGGAGTTCGGCGCGCGCCAGCGACGCCAGCCGGAAGAGCGCCGGCGAGTACGGCGCGAAGTAGTGCGCCGGGGTGACGTTGTGGTACTGCATCACCCGCCCGCGCGACAGCCGGGCAAACGCCTCGGTCATCGGCGATGGCAGGGCGTAATGGAAGATGGTCAGGTCGCCGCCGCGAGATCCCTGATCGGCGAACGGCAGGACATCGCCCTGCAGCACATCGTCGATCGTCAGCGCGTAGATCTCGGACTGGTGTCCGATCGCGCGGAGCATGGCGCGCATCTTCCTGGCGCTGTCGCCGATCGCATCGCCCTTGTGGGCGGCCGGCACCCACTGGTTGACGATCACGCCGGCTGCTCCGGCAACTCGAAGTAGGCGGAAGGGCGGTAACGGCGCACTTCCTCGAGTTGCTCCAGCATGTCGAACTGCTGCCAGAAGTCGAACGACACGTGCGGCATGCCGCTGCGTGGCGAGGCGAGAATCTGCTCGACGAAGCCGACCAGGGTTCCGTCGAAGTCCTTGGCCTGCAGTCGTTCAACTGCCCGCAGTTGTCCCTCGACGATTGCATCCTGCAGGTCGACGTTCGAGAGGACGGCGTCCATCAGCGCTGCGACATAGGCCGGTTCCTTCGTGTCGAACAGGACACCGGCGCCGTCCATCGTCGCCGGCACTGCCGTCGCTGCGTAGGCGAGCACCGGGATCTGCTTGTAGAACGCCTCGATGAGCGGTACGCAGAAACCCTCGTGTTCGCTGCAGCAGAGGAAGAGGTCGGCCAGTTCGTAGTATCCGATCAATTCGGCATCCGACACATGCCCGGCAAAGTGGACGTGCTGCTGCAGGCCGAGTTCGTCTACCAGGTGCGTGAGTGCGGCGAAATAGCGCTCGAAGGCGCTGAAGACGCCGGCGATGATCAGTCGGCTGCGCGGGTTGAACGTCGTGTGATACGCGTGAAAACAGCGAATCACGTCCTCGAGCTTCTTGTTCGCGATGACCCTGCCGACGAAGAGGACGTTCGTCCACTCATCGTCGAACTGCTGCGGCACCAGCCAGTCCGCGGGGTTGTCCAGGTGCGTCAGGTCGGGAACCACCGGCAGCACGCCGGTCCTGGGAAAGCCGAGCGATACCAGATCCTGGCGGTTGAACTCCGAGTCGCCGAGCGCCATGTCGCAGCGATCGACGTAGGCGTGGATTTCGCGCCTGCCTCTGAAGCACTGGCGCGCCAGCGCTCGATGCACGACGGCGAAGTACTCCGGTGGCGTGATGTTGTGGTAGATGATCGCCATCCGATCGGGCAGCGCGTAAGCGGTGCGTGACGCCTTCGACCCGATCGAGAAGTGGTGCAGCAGCAGGTTGTCAGGGTGGCTCGCGTCGACGAGTTCGCGGAAGTCGCGCGTCAACGGCTCGAGCCGCGGGTCGGCGGTCTCCACGAAGATGTCCGACTCGTAGCCGGCCGCTCGGAGCACGCGCTGGATGCCGAGCACTTCATGCCCGATGGCGTCGCCGTAGCCGAGTGTCGCGAGCACCTGATGCACGGCAGGTCGATGCCAGCTCATCGTCTGGCGCCGGAGCCTTGGCTCGACGGCCGCCGATGCCGGCCCTGCGGCCGGCCTGATGACGGCTGGCTCGACCTGGGGGCCGCCACCGGGCGGCTGCGCTCGACGACCGCTGGTTGGCGCGTCGGAATTGGCGGTGAGACCGGCCCCACGGGGCGCGGAACCGTCATCTCCGGTGCGGACGACGGGCCGCCGGGTGCCGCTGCGACGACTTCGGCCGCGGGCGGGCAGGTCGCCCGGCGTCGTTCCATCCAGCCTGGCAGCGGCTCGAAGTCGGCAGGCGCTGCCGCGGCCGCCAGTCGCTGCAGCATGTCGAGATACTTGCGTTCAACCACCGGCCAGTCGTAGTTGTCGCGATAGTACTGGCGGCCGTTCTTGCCGAGCGTGCCGGCAATCCACTTGTTGAACTCGATCGCGCGCAACGTCTCGGCGAACTCCGACGCGCTCTCGTAGTAGAGCCCTGCGTTGCTGCGGATGCACTGGCCTTTCAGTACGTCACACTTCGCGTTGGCCAGCACCGGCTTGCCCAGGGCCCACGCCTCGAGCGCCACCATCGACAGGCTCTCGAAGAACGAGGGCATGATGAGCAGTTCCGACGCCGCAATCGCGTCGAACTTGTCGGCATCGTCGAGGAAGCCGAGATGGCGGATGCGCGGATGCGACGGGATGTCGAGGATGGAGTTGCCAATCAGCACCAGCGTCAGCTTCCCGACGCGCTCGCGCAGGTAGGCGTCGAAGTGACTGAACAGTTCGCGGCAGCCCTTGTTCTCGTCGATCCGCCCGACATAGACCGCAAAGGGGCCGCGGATGTTGTGCTTCTGGCGGAACCGCTGCGGCTGCGGGTTCGCGGGAATCTCCGAGCCGACGCCGACCACGACCGAGGGCACGTCCGTGTTGCCCGCGATGCCCTGGATCATCGCGCGCTCTTCCGGCGAGTTGTACATCAGCGCCCGGACGCCGCGGAAGATTGGCGCGAAGATCGTCAGCCCCGCCGCCGGGTCGCGCTCGGCGGTTGGTACGAGGATCGCCTTGGTACCTGCGGCACGTGCTCCATGGAAGGCATGGTAGTAGCGATAGCTGAAGAAGATGCAGAAGTCGAACTCGCCTGCATGCTTCGTGATGTGCGAGACGAGCCCGAGGCTGGTCGGCCCTTCGGCCTCGAGCCACTCGAGTTCGTCCGCCACCGAGTGCGGCTGGGTGAAGACCTTTTCGGACAGCCGGCCGAAGGCCAGCGGATCACGCTCGTGCTTCACCGGGAAGCGCCGTACCGGCACGTTGTTCACGCGCGTGTCGCCCGGCGTCAACTCATTGCGCCAGGTGACGTAGTCGGTTGCACAGGTGGTCCACACCTCGACCTGCGCATGGCGCGCCAGATGCTCGGCGATGTACCGTGCGTGCAGCTCGGCCCCGCCATTGATGGCCTCCCCGTACCGCTGGACGACGACGGCGACCTTCACTGTTCTGGTGTCGCCGCTGGGTCGCCCTGCGGCTTCTCCGTCTGGGACGGTTCGCTCGGTGCGTCGGTCGGCACCGGTGCCGCCGCCTGCGCAGGTCTGGCATCGCTGGCAGCGGCCTCGGTCGGATGCGCCTGGGCGCCGAAGGCGTGCTCGAACAGCTCGGGCCGCGTGGCACGTTCATCAGGTATGGCGTCCGCGCTTGGATCGGCCGTCGACTCGTCTGTGTCGACGTCAGGTCCACCCTCGTCCTCGGGACCGCTGTCGCCGTCAATGGTGGCATCGGACGGCTGTCCGCCAGCCATCAGCGCCGCGGCGGCGCCGCTACCGCGACGTCCACGGCGGCGTCGCCGACGCCGGCTGCGCTGTCCAGGTCCTTCCGCCGTCGCACCCGCTTGGCCCGTCTCGTCGCCGGGCACTGCTGACTGCACATCCGGCCCCTCGGCGGGGTCTGAAAGCACGGGTGCTGGCGCCGCGGCCGGCACGGCCGGAGCAGGGACCGGCCTGGCTGGCTGTTCGGCGGCGCGTCGTTCCTGACGTTCCTGCCGGCGGCCGTCCTCGCGGCGGCTCTCTTCACGGCGCGAGTCGTCGCGACGCGCATCCTCGCGACGGGGCTCGTCACGGCGCGTGTCGTCGCGGCGACCGTCCGCGCGGCCTTCGTCGGCCGGCTTGTAGACTACGACGCTCTCGAGCGCCCGAGCACGCCGCTCGTTGAACTCGAGACGGCTGGTCTGCGACTCGAGCCGCATCTTGAGGTTCTTCACCTCGATGCCCAGCCGCGTCGTCTCCAGGACGAGGTTGTGCATCACCTCGTAGTGCAGCTGGTCGAAGGCGTAGCGGGCCGCATCGCGCTTCGCTTCGCGCTCAGCCGCGCTCGCATTCAACTTCGACTGGATGTTCAACGCGTGAATCAGCGGATTCGGATTGAAGAACAGCTTCAGGATCGGCAGCAGCAGCTTGCGGATGAACCGCAGCGGTCCTCGCGTCGACTCGAAGAGGGTCTGCAGCCTCGAAGGCGAAGTTCGGAAGCTCCGGCGGCGCATAGGGCGGCTGGGCACGGCGGAACTGTTCGAGCAGATCGGAGCGCACACCGCGCGGGTCGAGGAACTTCTCGAGCTTGACGCTCGCCAGTTCCTGGATCTGGGCTTCGGTGTAGTCCACGCCCCGCTTCTCGCGGATGCGGGAGCGGATTTGCTCCATGATCTGCTCGACGTTGACCGCATCGGAACGCACGTTGAAATCAGCCATGGTCAGGGTACAAACGGGTGGTAGACGATCAGCACAACCGCGATGACCCACAAGGTCACGCAGGCAAGCAGGGGACGGTCGTTCAGCAACAGGTCTGACGGGCTGCCGCCACCCTCGCGCCGATGCACGAGATACAGGTAGCGGAAGATTCCATAGAGCGGAAACGGAATCGTCAGGCCCAGCCACGACGTGCCGAACTTCTGCTCGGTCTCCGGGCTAATCGTGTAGAAAATGTATGCAATCAGCGTCGACGCCGTGACGACGGCGATCATCTGATCGAGGAGATAGGCGGAATACTCGTCGAGAATCGGACGATGGCTCGCGGCTCCGTCGGCGAGCAGCACCAGTTCATGCCTCCGCTTGGCGAGGGCGATGAACAGCGCGAGCAGAATGGTGCAGACGAACAGCCAGTGGCTGATCACGACGTCGATGACCACGGCGCCGGCAATCGCGCGCAGGACGAAGCCGATTGACAGGGTCAGGACGTCGATGATGACGATGTGTTTCAGGGCGACCGAGTAGAGGGTCTGGAGTGCGACGTAAGAGGCAGCGACGGCGGCAAAACGCCAACCCATGAGGGTTGCGCCGGCGAGTGCCGTGGCTGCGAGGACCGCAGCGGTCAGCAGCGCCGTGCTCATGGAGATCTCGCCCGCCGCAATCGGACGCAGCCGCTTCCGCGGATGCTGCCGATCGCCCTCCCGATCCATCACATCGTTGATGAGATAGACCACGCTCGAGAGCGCGCAGAACACGGCAAAGCCGGCGGTCGCGCGTGCGACGGAGTGGATTTCAAACAGTTTGACAGCGAAGAGCAACGGCGCGAAGACCAGCAGATTCTTGGTCCACTGGCCGGGCCGAAGCGAGATGATCAGGCTGAGCGCCGGGGAGCGGCCACCCGATGTCCCAGACCGGGTGTCGGCAGGAACATCGGGAACCGTCATGCTCGAAAGGGTGCTGCGCGCCATCTAGCGCGGGAGGCGAACTAGACCTTCGCCGACGAGAAGCTCTGGACCGCTTCGCTCTCCGACTCGTAGGTCTCGAACACGGTCAGCAGCTTCGTGATCGCGAGCAGGTCAGTGATGCGCTTGGTCAGGCTCAGCAGCTTGAGGCTGCCACCCTGGCGGCTCACCGTGGTGTAGGTCCGGACAATCTCGCCGAGGCCGGCGCTATCGATATACGGCACCTCGGCCAGGTTGAGGACGATCTTCTTCTGACCCTGATTGAGAAGGCTGTTCACCTTGTCCTTGAGGATCTCATCCCCCTCACCGAGGGTAATGCGACCCTTGACATCGAGGATCAGGACGTCGCCAACCGTTCGTTCTTCGATCTGCATGAAAACGCTCCAGATGTGTGCGTGCTCGTGAGCTTAACACACCCTGCTCGCCATAACCTTCCGGCCGGCGATCACGGGCACGTCTGACTCTGTCAAGAAGGAGGAACCGACGCAGTTCAATTGCCGCCGGCGCCCGCAAGCTTGCGGGACTGGAAGCAGTCCTTGCAGAACACCGGTCGACCCTGCGTCGGACGGAATGGCACCGTGGTTTCCCTGCCACACGCCGAACAGTTGGTGACCGTCTCCACCCGCTCCCGCGCCACGACGGCGCCGGCCGGGCGGTGTGCCCTAGTGGTCTTGCAGGACTTGCAGCGCTTCGGTTCGTTCCTGAAGTTCTTGTCGGCGAAGAACTGTTGCTCTCCAGCCGTCCAGACGAAATCCGCGCCGCAGTCTATGCACGCCAGGGTCCTGTCCTGGAACTCCATCGGTCCCACCTCGACTCGGTCGGTCTACTCCGATTCCCGGCGGAGTTTCTTCCGATTACGCTTACGGGCCAGCGCCTGCTTGGCGCGACGCTTGTCCCCCGGCTTCAGGTAGAAGGAGTGCTTCTTGATATCCTTGATGATGTCTTCCTGCTGCACCTTCCGCTTGAAGCGTCGAAGAGCGCTCTCGATAGACTCGCCCTCCTGAATCTTCACTTCTGCCACGAAAATCACCCCTCTTTCGGGTGGCTCAAATCACGGTTATTACGATGAATAGCCGCTACAACCAAATATGCTAGGCTATCACGGCAACGGCGGATTCTAGGGCCAAACCCTGACCGCGTCAACGAAATACTCCCCTCGGGTGCTCTGTCGAAGTGCGACGGAGCCGTCCGGCGCAAATCGCTGAAAAAATGAGAGTTCTGGTACTTGGGAGCGGTGGGCGCGAGCACGCACTCGTCGCGCGTCTCGCATCGGATCCTGGCGTCACCGTGATCTGTGCGCCTGGAAATCCGGGCATCGCCCAGATTGTGCCTGTCTACCCGGTTGATCTGGCGAGTCCTGCCAGCATCGCCGGGCTTGCCGCGCGCGAGAAGGTCGATCTCACGGTCGTCGGCCCCGAACTGCCGCTCAGCGTCGGCGTCGCGGATCGCTTCGCTGCCGACCATCGCGTCCTGCTCGGACCCACCGCGGCGGCCGCACGCCTCGAGACCAGCAAGGCCTTTGCGAAATCCTTCATGGAGCGGCACCACGTCCCGACCGCGAGGTTTCACACTGCGGAGTCGGCCGACGAGGCCCTCGCCGTGGTGCGAGCTGGCTCGTTCGGGTTTCCGGTGGTCCTGAAGGCGGACGGGCTCGCCGCCGGCAAGGGCGTGGTCATTGCCCAGACGCTCGACGAGGCGGAAGGTGCCATCGCGGCAGCGATGACCGGCGGCCGGTTCGGACCCGCCGGCGAACGGCTGGTCATAGAAGAGTGCCTGCTCGGCCCCGAAGTGTCGTTCTTTGTCCTCTGCGACGGCGAGCGGGCCCTGCCCCTCGGCACAGCCCAGGATCACAAGCGCATCTTCGACAACGATGAAGGCCCGAATACCGGCGGGATGGGTGCCTTTGCTCCGAGCCCCCTCGTCGACGCCGTGCTGCACGCTCGCGTGATGCGCGAGATCGTCGAACCGGTCCTGGCCGGCATGGCGGCCGAGGGACACCCTTTCAAGGGCTTCCTCTACGTCGGTTTGATGCTGACATCAGATGGGCCGAAAGTCATCGAGTTCAATGTCCGGTTGGGCGACCCGGAAGCGCAGGTCATCCTCCCGCGCGTCGCGGAACCGCTTTCGCCGCTGTTCGTCGCAGCGGCGCAAGGGCGTCTGACACAGCCGTCCTGTGCCATGACGACAGAGTCGATGGTGGGCGTCGTGCTGGCGAGTCGCGGCTATCCCGATTCATCGGACTCCGGCCGGGAGATCGCGGGGATAGAAGACGCGGAGCGGCTGGGTGCTCTGGTGCTCCACGCGGGAACGGCTACCCGTGATGGTGCCATCGTCACGGCAGGCGGACGGGTGCTGACCGTGGTCGCCGGCGGCCCGGGGTTCGCCGAAGCGATCGCCGGCGCTTATGTCGGCGTGCGCGCCATCAGCTTCGACGGCATGCAGTACCGCAGCGATATCGGGCGCAAAGCGCTACAGGCGCAAGGCTGACCGGCCGATCTGCACACGAATGGCCCCGGTCAAGTACGCCGTCGTCACCTTTGGCTGTCGCGTCAACCAGTCCGACTCGCTCGGGTTCGAGGAGCAATTCCTGGCTGCCGGCGCCGAGCCCGCGCCTGCGGAGGCGGCCGACGTGGTCGTCGTCAATACCTGCTCGGTAACGGCTACCGCCGACCAGGGCGGACGGCAGTCGATTCGCCGCATCGCGCGCCTGAACCCCGCTGCACGAATCGTGGTCACCGGATGCTACGCCACGCGCGAACCGGCACAGGTGGCGATGCTGCCGAATGTGACTCGCGTCGTCTGCAACGATGACAAGCCGCACGTGCTCTCGTTCGTGAGCGCGCTGGCGCTTGGAGACGCGCGCTTCACCTCGCTCGACGACCGCCAAACGGTTCGGCGACGGTGACGGCGGGTGCGGTGCGGTGATCGAGCCGGGCGTCGCTGGCCGGACGGCGTTCACGCTGCGGGTCCAGACCGGCTGCGCCGAGCCGTGCTCGTACTGCATCATTCCCGACACGCGTGGCGCCCCGCGGAGCCTGCCGATCGATCAGGTGCTGGCTGAGGTGTCGCGAATCGTATCGGCCGGCTTCAGGGAAGTCGCGTTGACCGGGGTCCATCTGGGCTCGTATGGACGCGACCTGCCGTCGCCCGTCGCACTCATCGACCTATTGACCGCGCTTCGAGGCGCGTACGAAGGGATCGCCGGTGACGGGCGGCCTCGTGTGCTCTTTCGGATCAGTTCGCTCGAGCCGATGGATTGCTCGGAGCGCGTCGTGCGACTGGTCAGGGATTCGGACTGCCTCGCGCCGCACTTTCACCTGCCGCTGCAGCACGCCAGCCCGCGCATGCTCGCGGCCATGCGGCGGCCCTACGATGTGACCTACTACGGGCGCCTCGTCGACACGATCCGACGGGAAATCCCAAACGCGTCAATCGGTTCGGATCTCATCGTAGGCTTTCCTGGTGAAACAGACGACGAATTCGAAGAGCTGACGCGCTATCTCGAGACGTCACCGCTGACGCACGTGCACGTATTCCCGTACTCCGACCGGCCGGGAACCGCCGCTTCCCGGATGGTTGATCGACCCGCTGGCCTCGTCGTGAAAGAGCGGGGACGCCGGTTGCGCGAGATCGGCGCACGCCTGACGCGCCGATTCCTCGAGTCGCAGCGTGGCACGCTGCACAGGGCGTTGACGCTGGACGACGGCACCCTGGCGGTGACTGGCAACTACCTGAAGGTACGCATCCCACCCGGCCATCGGCGGAACGAATGGGTGCGCGTACTCCTGACCGACACTACCCCCACCGTTTCAGGTACCGTCATCGACTGAACGCGAGCGTCGCCAGTTTTTGCGCGGGTGAGCGCTCGGCCCCTTCCACGATCAGCTGGCCGCATGCCGCACGGATATCTCGTCCGCGGCTCTTCCGCACCGACACGGTTACATCCCGCTCCGCGAGGATCGCGGCAAATCGGTCCACGACGTCGTCGGCCGGACGCTCGAAGGGGATGCCGGCCGCGGCGTTGAGTGGAATGAGGTTCACCTTCGCCTTCACGTCGGACGAGCAGCCGCGCGAGCTTGCGGGCGTCGTCGGCGGAGTCGTTCACGCCGGCCAGCATTACGTATTCGAAGGTGATGCGGCTCCGTTTGCGGACTGGGAACTGCCTGCAGGCCGAAATGATGTCGGCAACGCCGTACTTGCGGTTGATCGGCACCAGTTCGCCGCGCTGTGCGTCGGTCGGTGCGTGCAGCGAGATGGCAAGGTTCGGCATCAGCTCTTCGCGTCCGAGTTTCTCGAGGGCTGGCAGCAGCCCCACCGTTGACAGCGTGACCCTGCGTGGCGGCAGGTGAAAGCCGTGATTGTCGCAGAGGATGCGCATCGCCTTCATCACTGCATCGTAGTTGTGCAGCGGCTCGCCCATTCCCATCAGGACGATGTTGAAGGCCTTGTCGCGCAGGTCGAGGGCTCCTGCCAGCACGCGCACCTGACCCGCGATCTCGCCCGCTGTAAGGTTGCGGACGAGCCCCATCTTGCCCGTGAGGCAGAAGGCACACGCCATCGCACATCCCACCTGGGTGGAGATGCAGAAGGTCATGGCCGGCGTGTCAGGGATGAAGACCGACTCGATGTGCTTCCCGTCCGCAAGCTTCAGGAGGAACTTCTCGGTCCCGTCCGACGACCGTTCCCGCGAAACGACTTGCGGTGTGGCGATCGTGAAGTCGGCGAGGAGCGCCGCTCTCAGGTCGCGCGGCAGGTCGGTCATCGCTTCGACGTCCGTGACCCCGCGCTTGTAGATCCAGGCGAACACCTGCCGGGCCCGGAAGCGTTCCAGGCCCCTGGCGGCGAAAGCCAACTCGAGGTCGGCACGGTCGAGTTCGGCCAGGTTGGAGGGCGAGGACACGGTATCTCCCACGTTCTGAGCTAGTTCCGAGACTGCCTCGATCTTACTGCGGCTGTCCAGCACGGCCGATGCAGCGGCGCCACCCTTGCCCGAACCTCCGGGGCGTGCTATATTTCACAACTAGGCATTAATCCCTTTGTTGTCAATGCTTTGCGGTGCGCGTCACCGAGTTCGCGCCAGCGCCGTCAACCCGTTCCCAGCGAGCCACCACGTGTCCACTTCACTGATCGTCCGCGACGCACTCGATAACGGCCTCCGGATTCTGACCGAGCCGATGAATCAGGTTCGGTCGGTCAGCATCGGCGTCTGGCTGACTCGCGGTTCCAGGCACGAGACTGCCGAGCGAGGCGGCATCGCCCACTTCGTCGAACACATGCTCTTCAAGGGGACCGGCACCCGGTCGGCCGAAGACATCGCCCAGCAGATCGACTCGATCGGCGGGCAACTGGACGCATTCACCGCGAAGGAATACGCCAGCTACTACATCAAGGTGCTCGATGAGCACCTGCCGCTCGCGCTCGACGTGCTCTCAGACATCGTCCTCAACCCGTCTTTCAATCCCGAAGACATCGAACGGGAGAAGAAGGTGGTTGTCGAGGAGATCAAGATGGTGGAAGACACGCCAGACGATTTGGTCCACGAAATCTTCACGCAGGGATTCTGGGAGGACCATCCCCTTGGCCGGCCCATTCTCGGCACTCGCGAGACGGTGGAGTCGTTCACAGCCGAGTCCCTGCGGTCGTACTTCCGAGACGCCTATACGCCACAGAACCTGATCGTCTCCGCGGTCGGCAACCTCCAGCACGACCACGTCCGGCGGCTGGTCGACGAACGGTTCGGGCACCTCAGGCCAGCGCCGGCCACCGTGCACGAGGAAGCACCACGGGTGATGCCGAAGGTGCTGATCCGCAACAAGGAGCTCGAGCAGAGCCACGTCTGCCTCGGCACCAGCAGCTACGCGCAGCACCACCCCCATCGGTATGCGAGCTATGTCCTGAACACGCTGCTTGGAGGGTCGATGAGCTCGCGGCTGTTCCAGAACGTTCGCGAAAAGCGTGGACTGGCCTATGCCGTGTTTTCAGGTCTCAGCGCGTATCGCGACGCCGGCTCGTTCACGATCTACGCGGGCTGTTCGAACGACGCCGTCGGCGAGGTCGTCGACCTGGTGGTCGATGAACTGAGGACGGTGAAGCAGGCGCCAGTCCCTGCGGCCGAGTTGCAGCGGGCGAAGGACCACCTCAAAGGCAGCCTGATGCTGAGCCTTGAAAATACCGCCAGCCGAATGTCGCACATAGCCCGGCAGGAGATCTATTTTGAACGTCAGGTTGGCTTGGACGAGACGCTCGAAGGCATCGAGGCAGTGACGCCGGCGGACGTGCATCGGGTCGCCGCCGACCTGTTTGCCGCTGATGCGTTATCGGCGACGGTGCTGGGGAATGTGAACGGTTTGCGGATTCCGCGCGAGCGTCTCGACTTACAATAGGGACCTGTTCCACACACACGCCATCGGGAGCTCTGGAGGATGAGGCCGGCCGGTGCCCGACATGGGTTCCGAGTGACGCGGGCTGGTTTGTCCCTCGATGTAATCAGTGTCTTCAGCCGCAGGAACTTCGCGTGATCCAGCGCTACACACATCCCGAAATGGGCCGGATCTGGAGCGATCAGCGTCGATACGAGACGTGGTTGCTGGTTGAGTCCGCCGCTGCCGATGCCATGGCCGCCGCCGGCATCGTTCCCGCCCAGGCCGCGCGCGACATCCGCGAGCGCGGCGCCTTCGACATCACACGCATCGAGGAGATCGAACAGGTCACTCAGCACGACGTCATCGCCTTCACCACGGCTGTTGCCGAGAAGGTGGGCGAATCAGCGCGCTGGATGCACTTCGGCATGACCTCATCGGACGTCATCGACACCGCGCAGGCTTTGCAGATGCGTGAGGCGTGTGAGGTCATCCTCAAGGGCCTTGCCGGTCTCGCTGAAGCCATCCGGGAGCGGGCGTTCGAGCACAAGCTGACGCCGATGATAGGCCGAACGCACGGCGTGCATGCCGAGCCGATGACCCTCGGCCTGAAGCTCGCGCTCTGGTATGCCGAGGTGACCCGCAACATTGAGCGCATGCAGCGGGCGCGCGCCGTTGTGTCTGTCGGGAAGCTCTCGGGTGCGGTTGGCACCTTCGCGCACCTGCCTCCCTCCATCGAAGCGGCGGTGTGCGAGCAGCTCGGACTGCAGCCGGCTCCGGTGGCCTCACAGGTGGTGCAGCGCGACCGACACGCGGAGCTGCTGGCGTCCCTCGCGATCACGGCCGCGGCGCTCGAGAAGTTCGCGCTGGAGATCCGCGGGCTGCAGAAAACCGAGATCGGCGAGATCGAAGAGCCGTTTGCCAAGGGGCAGAAGGGCTCTTCTGCCATGCCGCACAAGCGCAACCCGATCGGCTGCGAACAGATCGTCGGCATGGCCAGGCTGATTCGGGCGAACTGCCACGCCGGCCTCGAGAACATCGCGCTGTGGCACGAGCGCGATATCTCGCATTCGTCCGTCGAGCGGGTCATCCTGCCCGACAGCTTCATTGCCGTCGACCATATGCTGCGCCGCATGACACGGATCGTTCGCGGCATGGTGGTCTATCCGGAGCGGATGCTCGAGAACCTCGGACGGTCGCGTGGGGTGGTGTTCTCGGGAACGGTGCTGCTCGAGCTGGCCATGAAGGGCATTTCGCGGGAGCAAGCCTACGAATGGGTGCAACGCAACGCGATGCGTTCGTTCCATGAGCAGACCGACTTCAAGCAATTGCTGCTCGCCGATCGGGATGTGACCGCGGTGCTGCCGCAGGTGGACATCGAGCGGTCGTTTGATTTGCACGAGCAGTTCAGGCACGTCGATCACGTGTTCGCGCGCGTGTTCGGGACGGCAGCCCCGGGCGGCACGCCGTCGATGGACTCCGCCGCGTCGACCGCCTGAGGCGCCGTCGGCAGTGAGTCGTTGGCTGGAGCCCGCTGGGGCCGGTCGGAACCTTGAATCGCAGCTGCGTCGGAAAAGTGGTGTACATGCTGGATAAGTTCAAGGATGAGTGCGGCGTCTTCGGGATCTTCGGACACCACGAGTCCGCGAACATGACCTATCTCGGTCTGTATGCGCTGCAGCACCGAGGCCAGGAGAGCGCCGGCATTGCCGTCTCCGACGGCGGCGTCGTGCGGGTGACGAAGCAGATGGGGTACGTCGCCGATATCTTCGACGGCGAGACGCTGTCGCAGTTGCCAGGGCATGCGGCCATCGGACACGTCCGCTACTCCACTGCGGGCGAAAGCCGGCTGGCGAATGCTCAGCCCTTCCTCATCGATTGCGCGCACGGGCAGTTCAGCATCTGCCACAACGGCAATCTCACGAACGCCGATCTGCTGCGCAACGAACTGGTCAGCCAGGGCTCGATCTTCCAGTCGGGCAGCGACACCGAGGTGGTCCTGCACCTCTACGCTCGCTCGAAGGGGCGGAACGTTGAAGAGGCCGTCGTCGATTCCGTGACGCAGTTGCAGGGCGCCTTCTCGTTCCTGATGCTCACGCCCGATCGCATGATTGCCGTGCGCGACCCCCACGGCTTCCGGCCGCTGGCGCTCGGCCGGCTGGGCGAGGCCTTCGTGGTCTGCTCCGAGACCTGCGCCCTCGACCTGATCGGCGCGACCTATGTGCGCGATGTCGAGCCCGGTGAGTTGCTCATCATCAGCGCCGGCGGCGTGAAGTCTCTCAAGCCATTCGGCCCTGCGCCGCTCGCGCACTGCGTCTTCGAGCACGTCTATTTCTCGCGCCCGGACAGCTATGTGTTCGGTAAGAGTGTCAACGAGGTCCGGACAAACCTCGGCCGGGTTCTGGCCCGGGAGCAGCGCGTCGATGCCGACGTCGTCGTGCCGATCCCGGACTCCGGGGTCTGCGCGGCGATGGGCTTCGCAGACGAGGCCAATATCCCGCTCCGCATGGGCCTCATCCGGAACCACTACGTCGGCCGTACATTCATTCAGCCACAGTCGTCCATCCGGCACTTCGCTGTGAAAGTGAAGCTGAACCCGGTCCGCAGCATCCTCGACGGGAAGCGCGTCATTCTCGTTGACGACTCCCTGGTGCGGGGCACTACAAGCCGCAAGATCGTCCGCATGGTGCGGGCTGCCGGCGCCACTGAAGTCCACGTACGCATCAGCTGTCCGCCGACCATCTCTCCGTGTTTCTACGGCGTCGATACGCCTCGGCGCTCGGAATTGATGGCGGCCACGCATACTCTTGACGAGATCCGCACCTATCTCGACTGCGATAGCGTCGCCTACCTCAGTCTCGACGGTCTGATGCGCGCCGTCGGCGAAGGCAGCGGGCACTATTGCAGTTCCTGCTACACAGGGCAGTACCCCGTCGCGTTTCCGCGCGATGAGCGCAGCTACCTGCAGTTGGCGCTGAAGCTCGACAAGGCGATCGTCGCGAACTGACATGGGGCGAGTCGTGGAGCGTCAGACGTCGGCTCGCGCACTGGCGGGGTGTGCGCTCGTCGGTCTGAGCCTCGTCTTCGTGGCCTCGCCGACGTCGGCACAGGAACCGGCTGCTCCCCAGGCGGTTGCGGCGCCCCGATTACAGGAAGCCATCGACAAACTCGGCTCGCTCGACTACGCGATTCGGACTGACGCGTCGAAGCTGGTTCGGCGAACGACGCCGGCGCAGGCCGTTCCTGCGCTGCTGAACGCCGTTGCGCAACACGCGGACGGCTACGTCCGCTTTCGCGCGCTCGTCCTGCTCACCGGCTTCAACGACCCGCGGACCCGAGACGCGATGCAGGAGTCGCTGTCGAGCCCCAACGACCGTTTGCGCACGGTGTCGTACAGTTTCTTCGAGCACAACCCCGACCCGGCACTGGTTCCCATGTTCTTGTCGGCGCTCGAACGGGAGCAGGCGGAGTTCGTCCGGCCGGCCCTGGTGCGAACGCTAGCCGCGCACGGCTCCGACCTGCGGGTGCAGCCGGTTCTTACGCGCGAGTCGGGACGGGGCGAGGACTTCTTTCGCGGGACGGTCATCGAGGCGCTCGGGGATTACAAGGCGCGCTACGCCTTCGAGGCGATCAATGCCATCGCCAAGCTCGACGGTCCCCTGCTCGACGATGCCGCACTTGCACTCGGCAAGATTGGCGACCCGCGAGGGCTCGAAACGCTTGCCGGACTGCAGCGAAGCGCCCCGCGAACCGCGCAGCCGTTCGTCGCCGCTGGCATCTGCCTGCTGGGCACCAACTGCGGCTCGCACGAGAGCTTCCTCGTCCAGACCCTCGGTTTTGCTGACCAGAACATCGGTTTTCAGGAACTGTTGCGTGGCGCCGCTTCGGGTCTGGGTGCCCTCGCGATCAGCGGCCGCGAGCCGGCGGTGCAGGCCCTGTTCGAGGTCGGCATCCCTTCGCGCGATCCGGCGCGTGCACCCATCTCACTGGCGCTCGCGACAGTTGCATTGCGCAATACACCTTTGATGCTGGCGTTTCTGAAGGGAGCTTCCGCTCGAGCTGACGCGATGGCGCTGATGGCCGAAGGGTTTGACATGCTCGAAGAGGACCTGGACAAGGAACGCTTCTTCGCGCTGGTGCGGCGGACCTACTGGGCCTCGCCGGAAGGGTCCACCGACCGGCAATTGATGCAGACTCTTATCGGGAAGCTGGATTTCTGATGGACTACCGGCAGTCCGGCGTCGACATCGATGCTGGCAACGAGACAGTCAGGCGGATCAAGTCACTCGCGCGCGGAACCTATACGCCAGGAGTGCTGTCGGAGATCGGCTCTTTCGGCGGCCTCTTCAGTCTCGGCGCGGCGGGACTGCAGGACCCGGTGCTCGTATCGAGTGCTGACGGCGTCGGCACCAAGTTGAAGGTGGCGTTCATGACCGGCCGCCACAACACCATTGGCGCCGACCTGGTGAACCACTGCATCAACGACATCCTCGTGCAGGGCGCCACGCCGCTCTTCTTCCTCGATTACCTGGCGACCGGGCGTCTTTCAGTGGATGTCGCCGAGCAGATCGTGACGGGCGTGGCTCGTGCCTGCCGTGAGAACGGGTGTGCGCTGATTGGCGGCGAGACTGCCGAGATGCCCGGGTTCTACGCTGACGGGGAGTATGACATTGCCGGCTTCATCGTCGGGGCGGTCGACCGATCGCGGCTGATCGACGGCAAGGCCCTCCGTCCCGGCGACCTGCTGATTGGACTGCCCTCGTCCGGGCTACACACCAATGGATACTCGCTGGCGCGGAAGGTGTTCTTCGAGCTCTGTGGCTATCAGGCAGACACCTACGTGCCAGAACTGCAGGGCACAGCGGGCGACGTGCTGCTCGCGACGCATCGGTCGTATCTGCCGGCTGTCCGCCCGCTCCTGCAGGCCGGTCTCGTCAAGGGCATGGCTCACATCACGGGTGGGGGTATCACGGAGAACCTCCCACGCATCCTGCCCGACGGCTGCGAAGCTGAGATTCGGCGCAGCGCCTGGTCGGTTCCGCCGCTGTTCTCGCTCATCGCCGAGCGCGGTGGAATTGCCGACCATGAGATGCTGCGCGCGTTCAACATGGGCATCGGCCTGATCGTCGCGTGCGACGTCGACTCCGGTCCTCGCGCGCTCGAGTTGTTGAAGCAGGCGGGCGAGACAGGTGCACGCGAGATCGGACGCATCGTCCCCGGTGTGCCCGCTGTCATCTACGTGCCATGAGCCGCCGCCTCGGCATGCTCATCTCCGGCCGTGGGTCCAACCTGCAGTCGGTTATCGAGGCGACTCGACGCGGCGACCTTCAGGCCGAGATCGCAGTGGTGATCTCGAACCGTCCAGAGGCGGCGGGCCTTATGCGCGCCAGGGATGCGGGGATCGAGACCGTCTGCCTGCTCCAGAAGGACTACGCCAGTCGCGAACTCTACGACAGTGCCGTTGCGCAGGTCCTTCAGTCGCACCGCGTCGATCTGGTCTGTCTGGCTGGCTTCATGCGACTCATTGGCGAGCCGATCCTGACTTCATTTCCAAACCGAATTCTGAACATGCATCCGTCGCTCTTGCCGGCGTTCCCCGGGCTGGATGCGCAGAAGCAGGCGCTGGAGCATGGGGTGCGGGTGGCCGGCGCCACCATTCATCTGGTCGATTCGGAACTCGACAGCGGCGCCATTATTCTGCAGGCAGCGGTGCCCGTGCTCGACACTGACACCGTGGAGAGCTTGTCGGCGCGCATTCTGGTCGAAGAGCACCGTCTCTATCCCCGCGCCATAGCGCTTGTGCTCGACGGCAAATGGCGACTGGTGGGGCGGCGCTTCCTCGTCGACGTCGCCGCCAGCGGTGCGTGAGCACGGCGCCGCCGGCGCTCACCCGGCGGGTCCGTCCGGTCTCAATGTGAGGACCGCGACCTCCGGTGGGCAGTTGATGCGTACTGGTATGTAGACCGTTCCAATCCCGCGGCTCACGAAGATGGATGTGCGCTTCTGGCGCGCAACGCCAGCCACGACTGGAAACTTGCGTGCGGCAACCGCTCCAAGGCCAGGCAGGACGACTTGGCCGCCGTGGGTATGCCCCGACAGGACCAACGGCACGCCGAGGGCGGCAGCCTCGGTCAGCCGGCGAGGGTCGTGTGCCAGCAGCACGGTGGTGCCGCTGCTGCCTCGCAGGATCTGGGCGATGTCGGCCGCCTTGCGCGTCCAAAACCTCAGGCCGGCCACTTGCAGCGACTCGCCTCGAATTAGCAGTTTCGTGCGTGCATCACGCAGGACGGCGATCCGCTGTGCGGTCAGGGCCGTCGTCATCGTCCGGTCGTCGTCATGGTTCCCGAGAATGGCGAACACGCCATGCGGGGCGGACAGGACGCCAAGTGATTCCGCCACTGCTCCTGCATACGAGCGATCACCCCAGGTGACGTAGTCGCCGCCCAGGACGATGACATCCGGCCCACCTCGCATAAGTTGCTGCGCAGCGTCGATGACATCGTCGTCGGACACCCAGCGGCTGCGGTGGACATCAGTCAGGAGGCCAACGCGAAGTCCTGAGAGTGCGGCAGGGAGACCGGCCACAGGAATGTCCTGCTCGATCACCGACAGGCGATGACGTTCGTAGAGGTAGCCGTAACCAGTGGCGCCACCAGCGAGCCCGGCTCCTGCGGCGATGATGCCTTTCAGCGCGTCGCGCCTTGTGATTGTCACTCGTTGATATAGTAAATCGCGAAACCATGGCGAATCTCTTCGAAGAACTGACCTGGCGTGAGCTTGTCTACGATGCAACTGAGGGACTGTCCGAGTTGCTGGGGACGCAGCCGGTCACCGCCTACGCCGGCTTCGATCCCACTGCTGACAGCTTGCATGTCGGTCACTTGCTGCCTCTGATGGGCCTCGCACGATTGCAGCGCTTTGGCCACACGCCGATCGCGATCGTCGGGGGCGGTACCGGGATGATCGGTGATCCGAGTGGGAAGTCGCAGGAGCGCAACCTGCTCACAGCCGCGCAGATCGAAACCAACGTGTCCGCGATCAGGTTCCAGCTCGAGCGGTTTCTCGACTTCGAGCGTCCCGAAAACGCTGCGCGTATCGTTAACAACGCGGACTGGCTCGGCACGGTCGAACTCCTCACGTTTCTGCGCGATGCCGGAAAACATTTCACCGTGAACTACATGCTCCAGAAGGAATCGGTGAACCGGCGCCTCGAGAGTGAGGAAGGGATCTCCTTCACCGAGTTCAGCTACCTGCTGCTCCAGGCCTACGACTTCCTCCAGCTCTTCGACCGCTACGGTTGCACCGTGCAGATCGGCGGCAGCGACCAGTGGGGCAACATCACGGCGGGAATTGATTTGATTCGCAAGCTTCGCGCGAAGAAGAGCCACGGGCTGGTGATGCCTTTGGTGACCACCGCTTCAGGCGTGAAGTTCGGCAAGACCGAAAAGGGTGCGGTGTGGCTCGACCCGAGGCG
>CAVRLS010000005.1:1450000-1750203 GCA_963722395.1 uncultured Acidobacteriota bacterium
TAAGGTTTCCTGAGGAAGGTTCGTCCGCTCAGGGTTAGTCGGGTCCTAACGCGAGGCCGAAAGGCGTAGCGGATGGATATCTGGTTAATATTCCAGAACTACCTAGAAGACGTTATCACGATGGGGAGACGCAGGAGGCTATGCGAGCCTACGATTGGAAGTGTAGGTTCAGAGCTGTAGGGGGATCCACCTGGCAAATCCGGTGGGTCACATTCCCTGAGGGCTCATGGCGATGTCCGCAAGGACAGTAAAGTCGCAGACGCCACGCTGCCGAGAAAATCCTCTAAGGAGTCTTTTGGGTACCCGTACCGCAAACCGACACAGGTGGGCGAGGAGAAAATCCTAAGGTGCGAGTGTGATCTCTCGTTTAGGAACTCGGCAAACTCACCCCGTAACTTCGGAAGAAGGGGTGCTCCGTTAGCGTTAGTGTCCTCGCGGCACGAAGCGTGAGGGAGTTGCAATAAAGAGGCTCAGGCAACTGTTTACTAAAAACACAGGGCTCTGCTAAGTCGAATACGACGTATAGGGTCTGACGCCTGCCCGGTGCCGGAAGGTTAAAGGGAGAGGTTAGCCGCAAGGCGAAGCTTTGAGCTGAAGCCCCGGTAAACGGCGGCCGTAACTATAACGGTCCTAAGGTAGCGAAATTCCTTGTCGGGTAAGTTCCGACCTGCACGAATGGCGTAATGATCTGAGCGCTGTCTCAACGAGAAGCACTGCGAATTTGTGGTACCGGTGAAGACGCCGGTTGCCCGTCACAAGACGAAAAGACCCCGTGCACCTTTACTACATCCTAGTAGTGAATGCTGACGCAGTATGCGCAGGATAGGTGGGAGGCTTTGAACTCGGGTTTTCGGACTCGGGGGAGCCAACGGTGAGATACCACCCTTACTGCTTCGGCGTTCTAACCTCGTTCTGTTATCCAGATCAGGGACACTGCTAGGTGGGTAGTTTGACTGGGGCGGTCGCCTCCTAAACTGTAACGGAGGCGCGCGAAGGTTCGCTCAGGCTGTTTGGAAATCAGCCATAGAGTGCAAAAGCATAAGCGAGCTTGACTGCGAGACCTACAAGTCGAGCAGGTGGGAAACCAGGCTTTAGTGATCCGGTGGTTCCGCGTGGAAGGGCCATCGCTCAACGGATAAAAGGTACGCCGGGGATAACAGGCTGATCCTTGCCAAGAGTTCACATCGACGCAAGGGTTTGGCACCTCGATGTCGGCTCATCACATCCTGGAGCTGTAGCAGGTTCCAAGGGTCCGGCTGTTCGCCGGTTAAAGTGGTACGTGAGCTGGGTTTAGAACGTCGCGAGACAGTTCGGTCTCTATCTGTGATGGGCGCAGGAGATTTGAGTGGGGCTGACCTTAGTACGAGAGGACCGGGTTGGACGGACCTCTAGTGTATCGGTTGTCGCGCCAGCGGCAGTGCCGAGTAGCTACGTCCGGAAGGGAGAAACGCTGAATGCATCTAAGCGTGAAACCCTCCACAAGATGAGATCTCCCTGGAAGTTTACTTCCCTGAAGGCTCCTGGAAGATGACCAGGTGATAGGTCGGGTGTGTAAGCATGGCGACATGTTGAGCTTACCGATACTAATCAGCCGTGAGGCTTGACCATAAATCGTTTTACAATGCACGCAACGAAACCGCTGCGTGAAGTGATCGGTCAAAACTACCGTTTGCAGGATATTCAGTTGTTCGTTCCTCGTTGAGAGGAGCGAGCGCTCTTTATAGAATTGTCTGGGACGACCGAAAGGCACGAGTGATTGTGTGGCTTGAACGCCACGCCCGTGTCGGAGGACCCCAGGCAGACAAGATCCCGGGCTCATCCCCCGGAACCACTTTGCCGGTGGTCATAGGATCAGGGTCACACCCGTTCCCATTCCGAACACGGAAGTTAAGCCTGATACCGCCGATGGTACTGCGTGCGAAAGTGCGTGGGAGAGTAGGTCGCTGCCGGCATTATTGACGACGAAGGGCTCACAAGTTCTGTAACTTGTGAGCCCTTTTCTTTTGTGGGGCTGCATCTGCCAGCGCGGTCTCGCGACCGCGCCGCCAGCTGCCTGCCGCCCACATCTACGCGTCGCCGAATTCCAGTGCGTCGGCCGATCGATACTGCTTTACCCGCACCTTGCGCTGGGTATTGTCTGAACTCATCGACCGAACGCTGCCGTATATGGGCCGCTCCGGCCAGGGCCGATCGTAGCGCCCGAGCGTCCACATGTAGCCGGCATAGGAGTTCGGGTCTCGGCCGTCGAGCGACCACCGGTTCATCAAGGCGGTCATCGTGTCGAGGGCATCCTGCGGAGTCTCCGACCACTCGAGGATCTTCTTCCCCCACAGCATTCGCATGTAGTTGTGCATCCAACCGTCGCGGCGCATCTCGTCCTGCGCGGCGTTCCACAGTGGATCGTGCGTTCGCGCTTCCTCGAACGTGGCTCGGTCGTATACGACTGGCCTGGGGTCGGCGGCATGCTCCAAAAGGGTCCGTCGAGCCCAATCGGGAAGGCCATCGAACCGGTCGTAGTCGGCCGGCCGCTTCGCGCATGTGTTGAAGCCCAGTTCGCGCCAGACGACCAGTTGATCCAGATACGCCTCTGCCCCGGGGCCGACACCCCACCAGCCTGCGCGCGCTCCCGTCGGCCGCGCTGCCAGCCTTCCCAGATTCCACTTTTCTCGACGCATCACCGCATCAAATATCTGGTGCGATGCGACGTGACCGAAGTGCAGGTAGGGAGACAGCCGGCTTGTGCCGCGGTCGTCAGGGTGGCTTTGGTGCTCATGGTAGGTGTGGATACGCTCAGAGACGAAGGCCTCCAGTGCTTTCGAACCGGCCTCGGAGCCGCCGCGCGTCCGTACTACACGCACCGTGTGGTCAATCGGCAACCGCGCCAGAGCGTTGGTGTCGCCCCCCAGCAGTGCAGCGGACGCAATCGGCCAACGTTGGAGGACGTCGGTGGGGAGTTCCGCCAATCGGACCGGGAGTCCACCCTCCAAGGGCTTCACGGCAGGAGTGTCCCCGAGGTGTTTGCGGAGCGAGCCCTGCATGAACCGGCGAAGATGCACAGCCGCCGGATACGCCTGAGGCACCGCAGCCAACGGCAGAAGCCCGTTGCCGTCCACCGCCTCGAGCAGGACGTCAAGCTGTCTCCCGGCCGCGGCGACAACCTCCGGGAGGAAGAAACAGGGGTAGTCGTCCGTCACCACGACGCATGCGTCGCGGCTGAGCCGGTCGACGAGTCCCTTCCCGCAACCAGCCTCTGGCTCGACATACGGATAATACAAGACCTCGGAACCGACGAAGGCGGCCTGGTTCGCCGCCATGCCGTCGATCACGAAGCGATGCAGCCGGTCCGATGCGTAGGGGTAGTCGACCCGTAACGGCTCGAGAACAACCAGCGGGCGGCCAAGTTCTCGCGACCACGCGGCCGCGCGGTCGAGTGAAAAGTTGAACCGGGTCCGTCGTGCCGCAATCATCCAGTAGAGGATGTATTGACCGTCCGGTCGGACCATTCGACCATTCACGGACCTGATGCGGAGAGCTGGTGCGCCACCGCGGAACCCTTCGGAAGATGCGTGCATCAAACAGTTAGACTCACAATATGAGCAACGAGATCTTCCCGGTGCAGAAGACCGAGGCTGAATGGGCGGCCGAACTGACCCCCGAACAGTATCGCGTCCTGCGGCAGCATGAGACCGAGCGGCCCGGCACCAGCCCCCTGAACGACGAAAAGCGCAGCGGGAGGTTCGCCTGCGCAGCCTGCGGGCAGCAACTCTTCGACGCGAGCACCAAGTACGAGAGCTGCAGCGGCTGGCCCAGCTTCTTCGCGGCGCTGCCAGAGGCCGTCGCCACGACGGAGGACCGCAGCCATTTCATGACGCGGGTTGAAGTGCACTGCGCAAGCTGCGGCGGGCACCTCGGCCACGTCTTCCCAGACGGCCCCAGACCAACGGGTCAACGCTTCTGCATGAATGGTGTCTCACTGAAATTCAACCCTACGGGTCTTTGAGCGAGGAGAACCGACGTGTTCGGAAAGACCATGCGAATCCCGAGTCCGGCGGAAGCGCTCCCGGGGCGGATCGAGCGTATGCCCGTTCCGGAGGCGCACTACGTCAACGGCCATCCGATAGTCCCGCCTTTCCCAGCCGATACTGCGACCGCGATCCTCGGGATGGGATGCTTTTGGGGCGCAGAGCGCAAGTTCTGGACGCTCCCTGGCGTCTGGACGACGGCGGTCGGATACGCGGCCGGCCTCACGCCGAATCCCACGTACCGGGAGGTGTGCTCGGGCGCGACTGGCCACAACGAAGTGGTATTGGTGGTGTTCGAACCATCGGCCATCTCATACCGTGAACTACTCGCCACCTTCTGGGAGAGCCACAATCCGACCCAGGGCATGCGGCAGGGCAACGACGTCGGCACGCAGTACCGCTCCGGCATCTATTGCACGTCGCCGGATCAACTTGCCTCAGCCCTCGAATCGAAGGCGGCGTACCAGCAAGAGCTGAGCGCCGCGGGCTATGGCCCGATTACCACGGAGATCCTCGCGGCGCCGGAGTTCTTTTACGCTGAGGACTACCACCAGCAGTACCTCGCGAAGAACCCCAACGGCTACTGTGGGCTGGGCGGCACGGGCGTCTCGTGCCCCGTCGGCGTCACGACCAGGGCCTGACCCATTCACATCGGTGAGTCCGCTGGACGTCACCGCGATCGCCAATCACGTGCGGCTCCCCCTCCCGATCGACGCATCTCTTCCGCAGATTCAATCCGCGGTGACGCGCTCACGCGCCGTCGTCATCGTCGCTGACCCTGGCGCGGGGAAGACCACCCGGGTTCCACCCGCCATCCTCGATGCCGGCAGGACCATCCTCCTGCAGCCGCGCCGCGCGGCGGCGCGAGCGATTGCGCGGCGAATAGCTGATGAACAGGGCTGGCAGTTGGGTCGCGAGGTAGGGTGGCAGGTACGGAACGACCGTCAGTGGACGAGCAGCACCCGCCTCGTCGTCGCCACCGAGGGCATCCTGACCGCGTTTCTCCAGCAGGACCCGCTTCTCTCCGACTTCGCCACCATCATCATCGACGAGTTCCACGAGAGAAGCATTCACGCCGACCTTGCGATTGCCATGTCCTGGCAGGCGATGGAGGCACGCGACGACCTGCGCCTTGTGGTCATGTCCGCCACCATCGACGAAACCCGAATCGCGGCGTTCCTTGGCAATTGCCCGGCCGTCCGCGTGGCAGGGCGCAGTCACGCGATCGACATCGCCTACCGTCCTGCGCATACCGCCGTCGAGGCGGTTGCAGGCATCCTGGCGGAGACCGCCGGCGATGTTCTGTGCTTCCAGCCAGGCGCGGCTGAGATCCAGCGAACCATCGGTGAGCTTTGTCGTCGGCTTTCGCCGGAGGTTCAGGTGCTGCCCTTGCACGGTGCGCTGGACGCCAGCGAGCAGGACCGTGTGCTCACCCCCGGGTCGGAACGGCGGCGGGTGATCGTCTGCACGAATATCGCCGAGACCTCCCTCACCGTACCGCGTGTGACCGCCGTCGTCGATTCAGGGGTCGAGAAGGTCGCCCGCTACGATGCTGAGCGCGGCGTCGACAGCTTGAGTGTGGAACGGATCACCGCGGCTGCGGCGACGCAACGCGCCGGTCGCGCCGGCCGCATCGCCCCCGGCATCGTCTATCGACTCTGGCGCGCGGACGACCGGCTGCGGCCGTTCCGCGAACCCGACATCCACCGGGTCGATCTTGCTGCGGTCGCACTCGATGTCTATGCGTGGGGCGCGTCACCCGAGAGCTTCGGGTGGTTCGATCGGCCACGTGGGGACTCACTCGCCGCCGCGCTCCGCCTGCTGGCACGGCTCGGAGCCATTGAGGGAGGACGGCTCACCGAACTCGGCCGCCGTATGCATCGACTGGCTCTGCCGCCACGACTTGCGCGTATCGTGCTCGAAGGCGGAGCGGACCGGCGCGTCATTCGAGCAGCCGCCATGCTTGCCGATCGCTATCGACCTAGCGGTGCCAGTGCGAACACCACGTCCGACCTCTTCTCAGCACTCGACCGATGGGCGGACGCGCCGCCATCCATCCGCGCCGCCTCGAAGCAGGTCGAAGCGAAGCTCGCTCGACAGGATACGTCCGGGACGACCACACCGGACGACGCCGACTTCCTCCGTGCGGTCCTGAGCGGCTACCCTGACCGCGTCGCGCAGCGCCGCTCGCCGGACTCGGATCGCTTCATCCTTGCGACCGGTGCCGGCGCGATGCTCGGCCGCGAGAGCGGTGTGCGAGACGCGACGTATCTTGTCGCGCTCGAAGTACAGGCGCCGATTCGTGCCGACGATCCTGAGAGTCGAATCCGGGTCGCGAGCCGCGTCGAGCCCGAATGGCTCGTGCCGACCCACTCAACTGTCGAGCACACTCTGGACGACGGCGGCACGGTGAGGGCGCGTTCCGTCGAATGGTACGACGCCATTAGGTTGACAGAGCGTCCGGTGGCTGCCGATCCGGAGCGTGCCGCTGAACTTCTGGCTGACGCGTGGTGTGGGGGACCCAGGAGCGACGCTGACGTGCAGTTGTTGCGTCGGCTCCAGTTCACCGGGATCACGCTGGACATCGACGCGGCGGTTCGCGCGGCGCTGCGGGGCGCTCACAGCCTACTGAAGTTCGGTCTCCGCGACGCTTTGCCGCACGACGTCGCGCGCGGCCTCGAACGAGGCGCACCAGAGTCGATCGGGGTGCCGAGTGGTCGACGAGCCGCGCTCGAGTACACAGCGGACGGCGGGGTGACCGCTGCGGTGAAGTTGCAGGAGTTGTTCGGGTTGGCGGAAACCCCGAAGATTGGGGAGCGACAGGAGCCGGTGCTCCTCTCGCTCCTCGCGCCTAACGGCCGGCCGGTGCAGCTCACGCGCGACCTGCGGAGCTTTTGGGAGAGAACCTATCCGGAAGTCAGAAAGGAGCTGCGGGGGCGCTACCCGAGGCATCCCTGGCCAGAAGATCCCTGGAACGCGGTGCCCACGCACCGCGCCCAGCCGCGCCGCTGACTCGACCTTTTACTTCTTCAGCTCGTTCATCACCACTTGTACGTTGCTTTTCACGCGAGCTTCGGCCGCGGTATAACCCGCGTAGGTCGCTGGCACCTTGTACTCCGCGGCGATAGCGTCGGCACTCTTGCCGGCCTGTACGCCTGCGCGGACGAACGCCGCGAAGTCCTTGTTGAACTGCGCGTACTCACGCAGGTCCGCGACGGTCATCTGCCCGGCGTGCCCGGTGATGATGGTCTCGATGTTCTTCACGGTGTCTGCGCCCTTGGTTAGGGAATCGCCGATCTCGAGGCCGCTGCCGCCATTGTTAGCGTCGAGAAGCGGGGCCACCTTTCCAGAAAAGATGTCGCCGGTGTGCATGACCCTCAGTGCCGGCCACACTACCCACGCGTCGCCGTTCGTGTGGCCGCGGCCGAAGTAGTAGAGATCGATCTGATCCGCACCGTTGCCGAGAGTCAACTTGTCCTTGAACGTCTGCTTCGCCATCCCGCGGCCGTTGTTGGCGGTGAAGATGTTCGGCGGGGGACCTCCCGCGGGAGCCAATCCGGTCACGGCGGCCATCCGCTGCATGTTGGCCTTCGTGTTCTCCTGCACCACCACATCGACCGAGGCAGGGAACTCGACGTTGCCGCTGACATGGTCACCGTGCGTGTGCGTGTTGATGATGCGAACCACCGGCTTGCTCGACAGTTCCTTGATCTTGTCGAGGACAGGCTGACCCCAGCCGGGATTTTTCGTGTCGACCACGGTGATGCCGCTGGCGCCGATGAACACGGCCGTGTTCCCACCGCCGCCTCTCAAGACGAACAGATTGTCCTTGAGCTTTTCGATCTCGACTACCTTTGGCGCCGCGGCGGGCGCCTGGTAAGCCGACAGCGTCAACGACAGGCCACCGACAGTCAGGAGTCCACCGAGCAGCAGAACTCGTTTCATGCAAACCCTCCAGGAAAGAACACGCGTTGAACGAACCAGAATGTGCCGGCAGCAATCACGGCCAACGATCCCGCGACGGCAAGTCGACGCCCAGCGGTTTCGCTGCGCGCCCGAATCGCGGTTATGGCGAATGCCACCGTCACTACGACGAGCAGTTGGCCGACCTCGACCCCGAGATTGAACGAAAAGAGCGACCATCCCAGCGCGGTGCGCGGCAGGTCCATTTCTCGCAGCACGTTGGCGAATCCGAAGCCGTGGATGAAGCCGAACGCGAAAGCGATCCATGCCCGCATGTCGCGGCCGTCACGCACCATAAGGTTATCCGCGCCGACGTAGACGATGCTGAGGGCGATGGCGGGCTCGATGATGCGGGCTGGCGGGTTCAGGAGGTTGAGGGCGGCCAGCGACAGCGTGATGCTGTGCGCCAGGGTGAAGGCGCTCACCACCAGCGCCAGTTGCCGGAGCGTCCCGCCCAGCAGGAGCAGGCCCACCAGGAACAACAGGTGGTCTGGCCCGATGAGGATGTGTTCAACTCCAGACGGCACAAACTTCCTGACGACCGCCCACACCCCTTGCCTGGAGCCGGAGAAGAACTCGACATGTGTCCTGGTCTGGTCGAGGATCGCCTGCAACGCGAGGTTGTCGTCCTCGTAGACGTTGACGAAGGTCTGGTGCTGCGGGTCGTAGGCGAACATCAACGCGTCGAGCGCAATCGTTCCTGGACGCGATGCGAGCGGGAAGCGGGTCGAGATGCGTATTGATTGCCGGTCGGGCACAGCCTCGGGGATCGACCAGTCGCCAGCCGTGAGCGACCTGCCATCCGCGCGGAGCCTCACCCGCGCCCCTAGAAGCGCCGCGACGTCCGCCTGTCTGGCGCGAAGGACGTCGGCGTTGAGCAGTTGTTCGGGAGGGTCGATCTTCAGGTCGTGGGCAACGTCGATGATGTGGGCGACGAGGTCCACTTCCGCCGCCCGCTGGGTCACACGGATGTCGAGGTAGCTGAACGGCGTCGGGTGGGCCGAGGCTGGCGCCGCACAGAGCAGCAGAGCGGCGATCAAGCCAAGGACTAGGGTCCTCATGAGGGGGCAATGGTATCGGATCCCGTCAACACTCCCCTCCCCTGACGGAACTTGCCACCGGCGAAGCACGTCTTCTGAGTTCTGTCCACGACACGAGCGAGCGACGTCGATCGCCTTCGTCAGCTTCGCCTAGCGTTTGTCCGCAGCAGCGTAGCGGCTGCGCGCCTGAGCCGCTCGACTCCAAAACGCAGCGTCGGCCGGTTGCTGACCCAATGACGCACCGCGGAGCGCCGTCCCGCGCCTTCGCTCCGAATCTCAAGTGTGTGCAGCACGTAGCAGCCGGGCCTGAACGATGGGTCGAAGCGGAGGCACCCGACGTGAGCGGCTGCCGGTATCTCGACCCAGACCACCTGGCGTCCGGCAGCCACGGGAGCGAGGACGCTCTGCTCCTCAGTCGGGTAGGGTACGTCACGGGTGCACCAGAAGAACTGCATGCAGGAGCCCTCCGGCGCCGTGATGTCGATGCGAGCAATTGAATGGACGCCGGCCGGAGCGGTCCTCGGGAGCCATGCGATCGGGTCATGTCCGGTCGCCGTCAGCAGCAGGCCGCCCGCTGTCGCGGAGATCTGGATTTCCTGCTCTGCCGTGAGATGCGCGACGTCATCTGGCCCGATTCGCAGCCAGGGCGTGGCCTTGTCGTAGCGCGCGCGCAGCGCCGACGCCCTGACTTCGGCCATGCGTACGTCCGATGCATGCGCCGCGCTCCGCTCGTGTGCACCGACGGCGAGGAGCGTGAGCGCGCGTCTGTCGGGAGGCTGACTTGCCAAATAGGGGCGCAGGCGCCGGAAGAGTGCACGTGAAGTGGGCCGTCCCTGCCCATGCGCCTCAGGCCATACCCGGTACCAAAACAGCGGCTCTGGAACCACGGCCATCTCAACCCCGCGCAGGGCCGCGCGCGACAGAAACAGCCAGTCCTCCACGAACGTCGCAGGTCCGTCCTCATCGAACCCGCCCAGTTCGAGGAACAGCTCGCGGGTGATGAAGAAGTTCGTATCGCCGAACTGATTGCTGAAGAGGCCCGGCACGAGCGCTGCTCCGAGCGGGAGCCAGCGGCGCAGAGTCGTGAGCTCCGCTCCTTGGTCCAGTCCCTCCTCGAAATGATCAACGACACAGGTCAATAGCCTAAGACCGGAGTGCCGGCCCGCGCGCACGAACGTCTCTATCTCCTCCGGTCGCGCGATATTGTCATCGTCCATGAAGAGCAGGTACTCGCCACGGGCCTGCATGGCGGCACGATTGCGCGCGGCGCCGGGGCCGCTGCGCCGGGGCGATCGCAGTACCTGCCAGCCGCGCGGGCCGAACTCGGAGGTCAGTGTGTCCAGGAGTCCGATGGCCTCCTGGCTGTCGCTGCCATCGTCGACCAGCACCACCTCGATGTGCGGGTACGATTGCTTCAGGACGCTGGACAGCGCTGTGCGAACTTGCTCCGGTCGGTTGCGCGTTGCGATGCAGACGCTGACCAGTGGTGCCTCGTGGACTGCTGGTCGAGGCAGGGCATCAATTGTCAGTTGATGATGCCAGTCCAGCCACTGCTGCCGGTTTTCCGCGGCGTCCACGGCTTCGCGCGCCGCGCGCAAGGGACTCCGGAGGCGCCGTGCGATAAGCGACGCCAGCGCTGTCGCGTCTGGGGAGCAGAGCACCTCGTCCTTGTCGTTCGTGTCGATGCACTCTGGGATGCCACCGACTTCCGTCGTGACGAACGGGATCCGTTCCCTCAGGCACTCCACGACGGTGTAGGGCAGGTTGTCCGCTAGCGACGGCATCACGGCCAGCGCGCGAGCACCATGCAGGTACTCGAGTGCACCCTCTTGAGCTAGGTCCGTTTCTATGCGGGCGCTCAGGCCAATCGCGGCGCAGCGTCGACGGGCGTAGTCGGCACCGCCCTCCGCACCCACCCGTCCGGCCTTGCCAAGGAACGTCACCGGCGTGTCCGCCAGGATCCCTGTTAGCATGAGGCGCTCCAGCGCGTCGCAGAACAGTTCCAGCCCTTTCCGTGTTTCGAGCCTACCGAAGAAGACCAGTTCTTCGGGCCTCCCGCCCGACAGCGTCGGGGGCATGCCGGAGACGCGCGTCAGGTTCGGCTGTACGTGCACCTGAGCCGGCAGCACGAAGCCCCAGTCGGCCGCCCAGCGAAGCAGGTATCGCGTCGGTGAGATGAGCAGATCCGCATGGGCGACGCACTCTCGCTCCATGAAGTCGAGGACCAGGTCCTCTGTGTCGACCACCGCCTCGTGGTTCTCGAGACGGTGCCACAGCGTGGGGCTGTGAAGCGTGACGGCAAGGCACGTTTGCGTGAAACCGAGTCCGAGGCGCTTGGCCTCCAGCGTGTAGAACCCGACACCGTTGATCTCGGGAAAGTGGATGACGTCGAACCGGGGTTGCTGTGCCAGCCACCTGAATGCGAGGTACGACGCTCGTGCGTGATCAGGACCCTCGAGTGGAAACGGCGGCGCCTCCGGAGCGATGAACGTCACGCCCTTGCGCGCGTAATGCCCGCGCCAGCCCTCACGGTCACCCGTCTCGAATGGTCCCACGAATACGATGGTCACGTCGTCGCCCGCCGCCGCCAGTGCTTCGGCCAGGGCCGTGCACGCGGTGCCGACGCCGCCGTTCCTCACCGGGCCGATCAGGTCTGAGGTGGCGATACACACGCGTGTGGGCCCGGTTCGAGAGGCTCCGCCGGTCGGCAGCGGCTCGGGTGCAGGATGGGGGCGCCGCCACGGTTCGTGAAGGCGTCGCTCGGCAAGCGTGCCCGTCATCGCAACTTCTCCCCGGCCAGACGCTCGACCTTCTCGATGAGGACCTCGAGCGCGCCTTCGCCGACGGCCAGTCGCGGGAGTGCCAACGGGTCGTCGAGCCGGGTCACCGCTCGGCTGTCGCACGTCACGGCGACTCGGTAGCCTGAGGACTGCGCAGCCGCGAGCGTTGTCGCATTGAAAGCGCCAAACGGATAGGCAAGGCTGGTGACCGGCAACCCAAGTTCCCGTTCGAGCGTGTGGCGCGACTCTCGGAGTTCGAAGTCAAGGGCGGCTGGCGCCTGTGCTGTGAGGAGCAGGTGGTCGTGCGTATGGCCGCCGATGTCGAACAGCGGGTTTTCAGCGAGCGAGCGGACCTCGTCCCACGTCATGCGTCGCGTGTCAGGCGCCAGCCGTCCGGAGCCGGCTGAGACTACCGCTACGTCCACGAACGCGTTGCGCTCTGCGGACGGTAGCGCCACGATCGCGTTGTGGATCGCGTGCACGGCTGCCTCACGTTCAACTGCCGTCGTCAAGGAGAACGTGACGCGACCTGACGGCAGGTCAAGCGTCAGCGTGCGCGGCCCGTCGGCGAACAGCAGAAGGTTCAGGCGGTCCCACCAATAGCGGTACGGCTCAGGACCGGCGCCGGTCGTCAGGAAGAATGTGGCCGGCACACCAGCCCGGGCCAGGAGCGGTGCCGCCTGCGTGAAGTTGTCCGCATACCCGTCGTCGAAGGTGAGCGCGAACTGCAGCGACCTGTCGCGTGTCTCACGCGCTGCGAGCTGGGCGAGGGGCACGATCGTTCCGACCGAACCGAGCCATTCGACCTGCGACCGGAACCGGGCTGGCGTAACGCACAGACCGAATGGGTCCGCTTCCGCATCGGCCACGCGGTGGTACATGAGCACCACTCCGAGCGGACTCGATGGCGAAGTCCGACGCCATTGTCGAGGAGGCGCGTGCGATTCGGGCTTCGTGGCGCGAAGGCCAACGAGTGAAGGAAAGTACGGGTCGTCAACCTGCCACGTCGCCGCCGGCAGTTCCTCGCCAGCCAAACCGAACGTGAATGCCGCATTGATAAGGGGATTGCCCACCGCGACGGTGTCCACGCCGGCAGGCTGGAAGACCTGTGTCGCGAGTGACCGTACGCCGCTCTCGGTCGCCCGCCAGTAGTCGCCCTCCGGCCCGTACTCGAGGCACACGCGGCTGCTGCACGGAAGCGTAGCCAGCAACACTCCGCCCGGCTTTAGGATGCGGAAGCATTCCCGGAGGACCGCCTCCATGTCATCGACGACATGAAGGGTCTGGGTCAGGATGATGCAGTCGAACCAGTTGTCAGCGATATTGCCTGCGTCTCTCAGATCCGCGAACACCGTCGCGTTGCCGTTCTCGGCATTCAGGTCGAGGATGTCGCTGGCGGTCACCATCGGCCCTCCGAATCTGCGAGTGTAGTCGTCCTCTTGGACCTCTAGCACATGCCCGCGGATGTCATCTCGGTGTGCAGCCAGGAAACGCTCGATGAGCGGGCGGTCGGCCGGTGTGCCGCGCGAGTAGCCCCAGTCATGCGTAAGCGGTGTCGTGCGCCGGAACGATCCGAGGTCGACACCAGTCGTCGACGGATGCCGATCTCGTTCCTGCCGCAATTGTCCGAGCAGCAGGTCGTGCTCTGCCGTCAGTCTGGTGGCGCGATCCTCGAGTGCCGACCGTCGCTCGAAGCCGCGCCTCGCCAGCGACTCGTTTTGGTAGAGCACCACCGCGGCGTCAGCCGCACCCGCGTGACGAGCAAACACCGTCTCCGCTGCCGCACCGTACTCGGGCGTGCCCCAGGTGGCTTTGTAGAGCGCGCGCGCGTGCACCCGCCGCCTCAGGCACGCTTTCGGGACGGGAACAGCGGGTGCGCCGTTGCCGATGCGACTCCAGAAATCCACGTGCTCCAGAGCAGGCAATCCCTCGTCGAAGGTCACGCCGGCGTTCCAGAACGACAGGCGGAACAACGATGATGCGTGCACCGACTGGATGTTTGCCAGGATTTCCGACGGCGTGTCACCGTGTGGCCCGGTGAGAGAACGCGACGTACCTGGCCCGACCCACTCCATGCCGGGCGTAGCAAAGCCCGCGCTGGGTGTGGCCACGAGCGCGTCGTTCAGCAGTGCCAAGGAGCCGCGTGTCAGGACGTCGCCAGCGTCGATACACAACGCGAACGACGCGTCGGCGTGCAAGGCCAGCCCTGCGTTCCAGGCAGCGCCGGGTTGCTCGGACGACACGCGGACGAACGCGAAGCCGTGACGTGCGGCGATCGATCGAAGCCAGCTGTCCGCGAGGGCAGGCGTGGCGGGTGACGCCACGATGCCACCGGTCGTTGCTGCCGCAGTGCCTGTCGTGAGGCTGCGGAGGGTCTCGAACACCCCATCGACCAGGTGCCCGCACCGTATGACGCCGTGAATCGCACCGCGTGTCATGTTCGAGGCGCGCGAGGGCGCAGCTGAAGTGCCAGCCGTCCAATCGCCCGAACGGGCGACGTCATTCGCCAGCTCCACGATGCATGGAGCGCGTCGATGGCGCGCACCGCTCGATCGTGGGCGCCCGTCAGGCTGACCACCTCATTGTGCAAGCGCTCTGCATTCGACTCGATGTCGTGTATCCGGCCGGCGGTCTCAGCAAGCGCCGCGGTCGACTGCTCGAGTCCGACACGCAGTGCAACGATGTCGCGGTCGCGGGTATCCGCGGCTGCCCTCATCTGCTCCCGCTCGCGTTGCAGCGCGCATTCGCGCTCCAAGCGCCCTGCATAGACACGTGCGGCATCCAGATCGTCTCTGGCGCGCAGAACGGCAGGCTGCAGCTCGAGCTCGATCCGACGCTCGATAGCGTCCATGGCTGCCCGGTGTCCCGCCTGGTCCGACTCGCGGCGGGCAGCCAGGGCCGGCCAGTGTCGCTGGAACGACGGACGATGACGCTCGACGATCGACCGGTAGACCTTCGCGTGCCCATCGCCGCCAAACTTCAGCCGGCTCATCGAATCGGCCCGCCTGCGATAGGCGAAGAGCACCTCGGGAATGATCGTGCCCGTGTAGCCGCCCGCCACGATCCGGATCCAGAACTCCCAGTCCTCACCTCCGTCACGCATGGTTTCGTCCCAGCCGCCGACCGCCTCGACGACCGAGCGTCTCACCAGCGCCGATCCGTTCACCGTGTTCACGTCGAGCAGGGATGGGAAGTCGCAGCGATCGGGGCGCCACTCCCACGATTCATCCCCGAACGCCCTCAGCCAGTGAGACACAAAAGCCAGCTCAGGGGTTGCGTCGAGGCGACGCACCGACTTCTCAAGAAGAGACGGGTCCAGGACGTCGTCTGCATCGACCGCACAGATGTACTCGCCTGAGGTTGCATGCACGCCGGCATTCCTCGCGGCCGGCAGGCCGTTGTTCCGGGTGGTCACGCGCTTGATGTCCCCCGGCAGGGAGGCGAGTACCCCCAGTGTCCCGGCCTCCGTGCTCCCATCGTCGACGACGCAGATCTCGCAGTCAGTGAATGTCTGCGCCCTGATGCTCCTGAGTGTCTCAGGCAGGTACGCGCCGAGATTCCAGCAACTCACGACAACCGACACCTTTGGGGTGCCAGGGATGCTCATGATGGTTTGGCGTCGGCCGGGGTCATGGCGACGGTCAGGTACCGCTGAGCGATCTCGATGCCGGAGCCGGAGGCAGCAATCCGTCCGCCGTCCAGCAGCACGGCGCGAGTGCAGAAGGTTTCGACCACCCTCGGGTCGTGGCTGACCAGGATGATCGTGTGGCCTGCCTCGGAAAGCTGTCGGTATCGCGCTTCGCACTTGGCGCGGAACCCCGCATCGCCGACCGCGAAGATCTCGTCGAGCAGCAGCACGTCACGGACGGCGTGAAAGGCGACCGCATACGCCAGCCGCGACGCCATGCCGCTCGAGTAGTACTTCAATTGCAGGCTGGCGAACCGCTCGAGTTCGGCAAAGGCCAGCATCTCCTCGAGGCGTGTCCGGATGTCGGGCAGGCTCAGTCCTAAGACCGAGCCGAGAAGGTAGATGTTGTCGATCGCGTCGAGTTCGTGATTCCAGCCGAGTCCCAGTTCCAGCACCGGTGTGATGGGCACCCTCCGTTGGACACGACCGGAGTCGGCCTGGTAGACGCCCGCCACGATCTTCAGCAGCGTACTCTTCCCGGAACCGTTGCGTCCCATGATGCCGAGCGTCTCGCCGCGCCTGAGGTCGAGTGAAACCCGGTCGAGCACCTGCAAGCGTTCGACGGCGGGACGGTCGAAGAGGCCAAACGCATGCTCGCGAATGGTGTTCCGGCGCGACGATGGGATGAAGAAGGCCTTGGACACCGCGTCGAGGGTCACGAGTGCCTCCGGCATCAGAGGTACTCCGCTGCGCGAGGCGACAGCCACCGGTAGATCACGACGCCGACGATCAGGACAATCCCGGTGAGCACCGCCAGGTCGAGGTTGGCGGTGATTCCGGGCGTCCGCTGGTTGGCGAGCGCCGCTCGCGCGAACTCGATGACCGCGGTTGGGGGCCAGAGGTACAGGTAGACGTGATAGCGCTCCGGTATCACCCCAATGGGATAGATGACGGGCGCCACGAAGAACCCTGCCTGGGTCACCACGTCCCACACCTGGTTCAGGTCCCGGTAGCGCAGGAACAGAACGCTTCCCCCGAGCGCCACGCCGATGGCGATCAGCCCCATCGCCACGACGTATCCGAGAAACGCCACGGAGGCGGACAGTCCCGGAAACTGTCCGGATCCGGCCAGACAGGAGATACGGCGATGCAGAACGACACCAACGGTGATGAGCGGATTGGCCGCGGCGGTGACCACGAGTATCCAGGACGGAAACTTCGCCTTCGACAGCAAGTAGCCACGCGCGTGCAGCGCAGTCAGCCCGACCTTCGTGGTCTCCGCGAAGAAATCGTACAGGAAGAGGCCGACCAGAAGGTCGAGCCTGTAGGTGGGGGCAGTCGCTGAATACCAGCGAGAAGACCGCCGAGCAGCACGAGAAACATCGCGAGCGGCTTCAGCAGCGCCCATACGAACCCGCCGACGGTGCCGTGATACCGCGCCTTGAAGTCGGTGCGCACCAGCGTCCACACCAGGCCGCCCCAGTGATGTGGTCTGGTTGCTGCGTCCGCCATGTCCCGCCAATTCTAGAGGATTTGGGATGGCCGCCGCACTTTGGTACAAATGAGTCCCCGTGAATATCCCAGTCGAATTCGATACCGAGCGGAAGATCCGCACCCGCAACAAGCTGTACTACCGATTCAACCACTGGCCGATCTGGATCTTCGTGTTCTTCATCGCGCCCGGACCGCTGACCTTCGACCTGTTCGAGCGTGGCTTCGACGCGCGCATGGCCGCCTGGCTCGGCCTCGTGATGCTCGGCACCGGCATCGCCGGCCTGCGCGGCGCGCTGCCGGGCGTCGAGCCGGCGCCGTACATCATCCGCTTCACCGAAGATCGCCCGAACCCGCTCTACCGGCGCGTGTGCTACACGTTCGCCTGGAGCGAAGTGATCACGTTCGCCGTCCTCAACATCACCGGGACTCATCGTCGCCATCGTGACGGGCCAGTGGCAGTTGAAGCAGATCTACCGGTACGCCTACTTCCCGATCGCCGGCACCATCTGGCTGCTCGGCGCGCTCGGTCAGTTGCCGCGCGTGAAGGCGTCGACCAAAGGCGAAGGGCACGAGCGCCGCTACTTCTACGGCTCGGTCTGGGCGGTGTGCTGGGCGCAACCGGTGCTGTGGTTCCTGTGGAAGGCGCTGCCGCAGAACCGACCCTCGGACATCTTCAAGCTGCTGGTCTTCCTCGGGATCCTGGCCTTCGTCGGCAACCTGGCCCGCCTCGGCCGGCTGCCCCGCACGCGCCCGATCGTGCCCGGCGAGCTCGCGGTGTCGGACTGAGCGCCATGGTACCCGGGCAATGGCTAAGCGCGAAGGCTGGCAGGGCTGGGACGCGTACGCGCCGTTCTACGACTGGGAGAACGCCCGCACGCTTGGGCGGCGCGACGTGCCGTTCTGGCAGAGCGTGGCGCTGCAAGTCGAAAGGTCCGGTCCTCGAACTGGGGTGTGGCACCGGGCGCATCTCCCTGCCGCTGGCGAAGGCTGGCGTGAAGGTGGTTGGCATCGACCGTTCCGCGCCGATGCTCGAGCACGCCGCGAAGCGCCTCGCGATGATGCACAGGCGCCAGGGCGGACGCGGCAGGAAGCGGCTTCGCCTCGTCCGCGGCGACATCCGTTTCCTGCCGTTCGAACCGCGCCAGCTTCAAGACCGTCCTCGCCCCCTACGGCATCCTGCAGTCGCTGGTGCGCGACACGGACCTGAACGCCACGCTCGGCGCGGTGGCGGCGGTGCTCGCGCCCGGCGGCCTGTTCGGCGTCGACCTGGTGCCCGACGTCCCGAACTGGCGCGAGTACCGCGAACCAGATTCAGCTGAAAGGGAAGGCGCAGGGCGGCGCGCACCTGACCCTCGTCGAGTCGGTCCGCCAGGACCGGCAGAAGCACCTCACCATCTTCGAGCAGACCTACATCGAACGCCGCGGCGAACAGGTCCGGACGCACACCTTCGACCTGACGTTCCGCACGCTGCCGATTCCGACCATCACCAGACGCCTCGAAAAGGCGGGCTTTGCGATCGAGGCGGTTCTGGGCGACTATCGCGGCGGCCCATGGGACGAACGGGCCGACGTCTGGATCCTGCTGGCCAGACGCCTGTGATACGATTTCCGGTCCGATCTCGTTGATTTAGCTGGAGTTTCAACATGTCTGGCCATTCAAAGTGGCACACAATCAAGCACAAGAAGGGTGCGGCCGACGCCAAGCGCGGCAAGATCTTCACGCGCATCATCAAGGAACTGACGGTCGCCGCGCGCGACGGTGGCGGCGACGCTGACACCAACCCGCGCCTGCGCACGATCATCGCCGACGCGAAGGCGCGTGAACATGCCCGCGGACAACATCAAGCGCGCCATTCGCCGCGGCACCGGCGAAGAGCCTGGTGTGTCCTACGAAGAAGCGCAGTACGAGGGTTACGGCCCCGGCGGCGCCGCCGTCATCATGGACGTGCTCACCGACAACAAGAACCGCACGGTCGGCGAACTGCGCCACACGCTCACCAAGTACGGCGGCAACCTCGCCGAAACCAACGCCGTCGCCTGGATGTTCACCAAGAAGGGCTACATCGTCGTCGCCAAGAACAAGGCGGACGAAGACACGCTGATGGCGGCCGTCCTCGACGCCGGCGGCGACGACCTGCAGGACGACGGTGACAACTGGGAAGTGCTGTCGTCGCTCGACACCTTCCAGGCGGTGCTCGAAGCGGTGAAGAAGCTCGGCATCGAACCCGAGGCCGCCGAGATCTCGATGCTTCCGCAGAATTACATGAAGCTCGAAGGCAAGGCCGCGCAGCAGATGGTGAAGCTGATGGACGCGCTCGACGACCACGACGACATCCGCCACGTCTGGTCGAACTTCGACATCGAGGAGAAGGAGATCGAGGCCTCGCTGGCGTGACCTTCGGACGCTCAGGGTCATCCCGAGCCTCGTCGAGGGATGAAGATCTTCGGCATCGATCCCGGCTCCGAACGCACCGGCTACGGCTGCGTCGACACCGACGGCTCGCGCCACCAGGCTCATCACCAGCGGCGCCATCCGCACCTCGGCGTCCGTCTTCGTTTCCCGAAAAGCTCCTGAAGATCCACAGCGGGCTGGCCGCGCTCCTCGAGCGAGTGCCAGCCCGATTGCGTCGCCATCGAGAACCTCTTCACCGCCGTCAACGCCAGGAGCGCGCTCAAGCTCGGTCACGCGCGCGGCGTCGCCATGCTCGCCGCCGTGAAGCCGGACTGCCAGTCTTCGAATACACACCGGCCGAGGTGAAGCTGGCCGTGGTGGGACTACGGCCGTGCGGAGAAGCAGCAGGTGCAGCAGATGGTGAAGCTGCTTCTCGGCCTTGCGACGCTGCCGACGCCGTTCGACGCTTCGGATGCGCTGGCGGTTGCCATCTGCCACAGCCATTCCATGGCTGCCGGCCGGTATCGCTCTGCCCGCCACGCCCGAAATCGCGCGCCGCCACGAGCTGGCGGCACTACAGGCCGGAAGGCTCGTGATCGCCCACCTGCGCGGCCGCATCTTCGACAAGCAGCCGAACCGCATCATCGTCGACGTGAACGGCGTCGGCTACGACGTGGCCGTGCCGTTGTCGACGTTCTACGGCCTCGGCGAAGCTGGCGCCGACATCACGCTGCGCATCCACACGCACGTGCGCGAGGACGCGCTGCTGTTGTACGGTTTCGCCACCCGGCTCGAACAGGAATTGTTCGAGCGGTCTGATCTGCGTCAGCGGCATCGGCCCGAAGGTGGGGCTGTCGGTGCTCTCCGGCATCGAGCCGTCGGAGCTGATCAAGGCCATCCAGCGCAGCGACCTGGCCCGGCTGACCGCCATTCCGGGCGTCGGCAAGAAGACTGCCGAGCGCATCGTGCTCGAACTGAAAGACCGTCTGCCGCTGGCTGCGCACACGCAGTCTGCGGATGGCGGCTCGGTCGAGCCGTCCGACCTGAAAGACGATGTGCTGTCGGCGCTTGTCAACCTTGGGTATCAACGGACCCTCGCCGAGAAGGCGGTCGACGTCGCGATCAAGCGCGACGCCGGCGACTTCGAGCAGACGCTCCGCCAGGCCCTCCGCGAAGTGGCAAGGTAGGACATGGACGATCGACTCGTGACGGCTGGCAGGGCCGATGACGACGCGCAATATGAAGCGGGGCTGCGCCCGCGCGTTCTCGACGAGTACATCGGGCAGGACCGCGTCCGCGAGAACCTGCAGGTGTCCATCGCCGCGGCGCGCCAGCGCGGTGAAGCCCTCGATCACGTGCTGCTCTACGGTCCTCCAGGACTCGGCAAGACGACGCTGGCCTACGTCATCGGTAACGAGATGAAGGCGCCGGTGCGCGCCACGTCGGGTCCGGTGCTCGAAAAGCCCGGCGATCTGGCGGCCATCCTCACCACGCTCGCGGAACACGAGGTGCTGTTCATCGACGAGATCCACCGGATGTCACCGACGATCGAG
Source organism: uncultured Acidobacteriota bacterium (assembly GCA_963722395.1). Classification (GTDB taxonomy): domain Bacteria; phylum Acidobacteriota; class Vicinamibacteria; order Vicinamibacterales; family CAVVIG01; genus CAVVIG01. The sequence goes on from CAVRLS010000005.1 coordinate 1,470,873, forward strand.
GAAATCCTCTATCCGGCACTCGAGGACTACGAACTCGACATCATGATCGGCCAGGGACCGAGCGCGCGCTCGGTGAAGGTGCCGCTGCAGAAGTTCACGCTGATCGGCGCCACCACGCGAGCCGGCCTGCTGACGTCCCCCTTGCGCGCCCGCTTCGGCATCGTCCACCGGCTCGAGTTCTATGAGCCGGCCGACATGAACGAGATCGTCCGGCGGTCGGCCCGCATCCTCGGCGTGCCCATCTCCACCGAGGCCGCCGCAGAAGTGGCGCGCCGGTCGCGGGGCACACCGCGTATCGCCAACCGGCTGCTGCGCCGCGTCCGCGACTTTGCGCAGGTGCGTGCCGACGGTACCATCACTCTTGATGTCGCGCTGGCCGGGCTGAAGCTCCTCGAAGTGGATGAATATGGCTTCGATGAAGTCGACCGGAAGCTGCTGCGCACCATCATCGAGAAGTTCAGCGGCGGACCCGTCGGGGTGAACAGCCTCGCGGCGGCGATCAGCGAGGAACGGGATGCCATCGAAGACATGTACGAGCCGTATCTGATTCAGATCGGCTTTCTGGATCGGACGCCGCGCGGACGTGTCGCCACGCCCCGCGCCTACGAATATTTCGGATTGACTGCACCGGGAAGGGATTCACGATTGTGGTAAGCGCTCAGGAGCAGGGACAGTTGCGTCGCACCTCGCGTTGTGCGGGACGACCCGTGTACATCAGGTCGCTGGCGACCTACGTGCCGCCGCGTGTGCTGACGAACGCCGATCTCGAGAAGATGGTGGAGACCACCGACGAATGGATTCTCCAGCGCACCGGCATCCGCGAGCGCCACATCGTCGACCCCGGCGTCGCCACGTCGGATCTGGCGAAGGAAGCGGCACTCGAGGCGATCAGGAAGGCGGGCCTGACGCCCGACGACATCGGCGTCATCGTTGTCGGTACCGTGACGCCCGACATGATGTTCCCGAGCACTGCCTGCCTGGTGCAGCACAAGATCGGGGCGCACCACGCCTGGGGCTTCGATGTCAGTGCCGCCTGCTCCGCCTTCACGTATGCACTGACGGCCGGCAGCCAGCTCGTGGCGGCCGGGTGTCACGAGCATGCGCTGGTGATTGGCGCCGACGTCATGTCGAGCATCATCGACTACACGGATCGCTCGACGTGCGTTTTGTTCGGCGATGGCGCGGGCGCGGTCGTGGTGTCGGCGGCCGCGGCCGGCGAGCCGTGCCTCATCGACTTCGAACACGAGATCGATGGTGGCGGAGGACCCGCGCTCTGCATGCCCGCGGGCGGCAGCCTGTGTCCGCCCTCGCACGAGACCATCGACCAGCGACTGCACTACGTGAAGCAGGACGGCGGAACCGTCTTCAAGTTCGCCGTGCGGAAGACCGAGGAGATTGCGCGGCGCATCATGGACCGCAACAACATCTCCGCCGACGACCTGAGTCTGTTCGTCTCGCACCAGGCGAACCGCCGCATCATCATGTCGGCGAGCGAGAAGCTTGGCATCGACCCGTCGAAGGTGGTCATCAACATCGAGCGCTTCGGGAACACGACCGCCGCTACCATCCCCCTTGCCCTGAACGACGCCGTGAGCGAGGGGCGCCTGAAGAAGGGCGACCTGCTCCTGCTGTGCTCGGTCGGCGCCGGATTCACCGTCGGATCGGTGCTGCTGCGCTGGGGGATCTAGCCGCGAGCACCGGGCGCATCTTCCTGCTGTCGCCCGCCAACTGCGGCGGGCGCCGCGCGCAACAGGCGCTCGCGCCGCAGGCGCGCTTCGGCGTCGCGGAGCGGTTGCGTACGCCGGGCGGCGTCCCGCTCGGCGAGCTGTTCACCTTCATCAGCGGCCTCTACTTCCGCGGCAAGCTCGCCTACGCCCGACGTTTCGCGGCGGTGCCCGACGATGCCCTGGAGTCGGCCGCTCCCGGCGTCCACATCATCACGCCGAACGCCGGACTCCGCAGCCCGGACACGCTGCGTCACCGTCGAGGCCGTCCGAGCTTTCGCCGCATCAGAGATCGATGTGGCGAACGAGCTGTATCGCCGGCCGCTCGAGCAGAGCGCCAGGGCGCTTCACGAGTCGCTCGGCGATGTGCCGGTGGTGCTGCTTGGCAGCATCGCGTCGCCCAAGTACGTCGACGTCCTGCTCGGGATCTTCGGCGAGCGACTCTGCTTCCCGGTCGACTTCGTTGGACGAGGTGACATGAGCCGAGGCGGACTTCTGCTGCGGCACGTGGCGGCTGGCACCGAACTCGAATACGCCACTGTGGCAGGAGCGGTCCGGCGTGGTCGCCGGCCTCCGAAGCTCACACCGCTGCGAACGCAGCGCTCTGACGGAGCCGACTGATCATGGGCACCTTGCAGCCGATTCCGCGCGACGCCGACAACGTCGTGGTGCAGGTCGACGGTCACGACGTCCGGCTGACCAACCTGCGCAAGGTGTTCTTCGAAGAACAGCAACTTACCAAGGGCGACCTGCTGCAGTACTACCTCGATGTCGCGGACGTCCTGCTGCCGCACCTTCAGAACCGCGCGATGGTGATGAAGCGCTATCCGCACGGTGCGGCGGGGGAGTTCTTCTTCATGAAGCGTGCGCCGTCGCCACGGCCCGAGTGGATCGAGGTCTGCCGGATTCACCACGGCTCGGGCAACGTCATCGACTTCCCGATGGTGCAGGACCGCGCCTCGCTGCTGTGGGTCATCAACCTGGGGTGCATCGACCTCAATCAGTGGTACGCCACCTGCGACGATGTCGACACGCCGGACTATGTGCATTTCGATCTCGACCCTGGTGCCGGTGCGACGTTCGAGCACGTGCGCGACACCGGGCTGGCCGTGAAGGAAGCGCTCGACGCGCTGCAGATGTCGTCGCTGGTGAAGACCACCGGCTCGAAGGGGCTGCACGTCTACGTGCCGATCGTGCGTGGGCCGGCACAGAAGCAGGTATGGACATTCGCCAAGGCCCTGGCGCAGGAGCTTGCGGCGAGGCATCCCGCGCTGATGACCGCCGAGTACCGCATCGCGAAACGGCCGCACGGCCGCGTGCTCGTCGACTACAACCAGAACGCCTGGGGGCGGACGCTCGCCTCCATCTACTCGGTACGGCCGCGGCCGCTGGCGTCGGTGTCGACGCCAGTCACCTGGGACGAACTGCGGGCCGGCGCGCGCATCGACGACTTCACGCTCCGCAACGTGCCGGCGCGCCTCGCGACACTCGGCGATCTATGGAAGCCGCTGCTTCAGAAGCGCGGCCGCTTCAACCTGGGCCAGTTCCTGTAGCGCTGCGCGGAGTTCGCGGGCCTGTCAGTCGCCCATCAGTTCTCCCACGCCCTTGAAGTCGTCGACGTGGTCGCAGACGGCTTTGATCACCATCAGCATCGGCACCGCGAGCAACATGCCCCAGACGTTCCACACCCAGCCCCAGAATAGGAGCCCGACGAACACCGCCACCGCGTTCATGCGGGCTGCCCGGCTCGTCAGCCACGGCGTGAGCAGGAACCCCTCGAGACTGGTGATGACCAACGCCGCGCCTGAGGCCACGAGCGTCATTTCCAGCGTCCCGAACTGCAGGAACGCCACGATGGCGGTGCTGCCTGACACGAGCACCGGGCCCACGTACGGGATGGAGTTGAAGATGCCGGCCAGCAGCCCCCAGACCGCGGCCTGTTCGAGGCCGATAGCGCGGAACGTCAGCCAGCTGGCGATGCCAACCACTGCGCTGGTGAAGAGCTGCACCATGAGGAACGCCTCGATCTGGTGGTCGATCTGCTGAAGGATCTGCACGGTGATCTTCTTCTTGGTCAACGACGGTCCGACGATCTTCACCAGCTTGCGGCGGTAGAGATCGCCGGTGGCCAGGAGGAAGTACGCGAGGAACAGGATGAGCAGCAGCTGGCCTGCACCCGTTGCCACACTCATCGAGCCCCACACCACGTAGTCGTTCACGTCGAACGGCGCATCCTCGACCTGCACCCGCGTCACTCCGGGACGGGATGGAGCCGCCGCCGTGGGGTCGGCGGCCCGTTCAAGTTCGGTCGCGGCCTGCTGCACCTGCTTCAGGGCATTGGTCGTCCCGCCCTGCTGCTGATCGAGCGTCTGCCGCAGCCGGCGGGCACCGTCCGGCAGTTGCTGAATGATTGCCTCCACCTGGAAACGCAGTTGGTAGACCGAGTACCCGGTGCCGGTGACCAGGGCGAGCAGCAACACGCCGGCGGAGGCTGCCCGGGGCACCCGCAGCTTTTGCAGGCGGGTGACGACCGGATCGAGCGCATAGCTGATGAGCAACCCGAGCACGAGCGGAATGAAGACCGCCTGTGCGTACTGCAGCAGCATGAGCATGGCGATCACCGCCAGCACCGTGAGCGCCGCGTTTCGCATGTCGACCGGCACCGGAACCAGCGGCCCCGATTCCGGGGCTGGTGCGTCGATGACCGCGGGCGTGGGGTCGGACGATTCCGACGCGACAGCGATTGCCTGATTAGTCGATACGAACTTGGCAGACTCCGAGCTCATGGCACCAGTTCCTGTTTCTGCATCGCCCGATTGATCGCCAGCGCCGCCTTCACGCCTTCGGCTGCTGCCACCACCACGAATTGCGCGTCCCGTGAGGCGTCTCCGGCGACGAAGATGCCGGGCACATTTGTCTCGCAGAGCGTCCCGGTGTCTACCGTGCCTTTCCGGTTGAACGCACACCCGAGCCCCTCGGCCAGATTGCAGCGTTGGTGCTGGCTGCTGGTGAAGAAGATCGCATCGAGTTCGATTGCCCGCCCGCTGTCCAGCGCCGCGCTCGAAAGTTGACCGTGCTCATGGACGACCGACGACACCCGGTCCGCTATCACCTCCACACCGTTACGAGCAAGGCGTGCCCGCGAGGCGGCGCCCAGACGGCTGCCGTTCGTCAGCAGGACCACCTGTGCGCTCCACGTCTTCAGGGACAGTGCGAGTTGCATCCCGCTCTTTCCCTCACCGAGAGCGCCGAGCCGGCGGTCCTGGCGTTCCCATCCGTCGCAGTAGGGACAGTGGAAGACGGACCGACCGTAGCACTCCACAAGCCCGGGGATGGCCGGCAGTTCGTCGACGACGCCGGTCGCAATCAACACGAATCTGGCCTGCTCGACGTGCCCATCCGCCATGGCGACCCGGAACAGTTCGCCGTCGCGTTCGACACCGCTGACCACGCCGTTACGCAACTGAACGCCGTAGGTCGCGAGCTCCGCGCGCCCGAGCGCATTCAGTTCGGCCGGAGCGGTGCCGTCGCGGGTGAGATACCCGTGCAGGGAATGGGACTTCGCATTCCTGGGCTGGCCGGCGTCACACACGAGCACGCGGCGCCGGCAACGGCCGAGCATCAACGCCGCACTGAGCCCGGCCGGACCCCCGCCAACCACCACGACGTCAAACATCGGCGTCACCTCTGCAACACGTTCGCCACCTCGCAGTGGCAGAGGTACGATGGGTTGTCGTGCTTGTCAGCGAATTCGACTTCGAGCTTCCACCTGACCTGATCGCACAGGAGCCTCCAGCCGCGCGCGGCGCGTCGCGGCTGCTGCGAGTGGGTCGTGAGGACGGGGCGCTGGGCCATCACGCGATCCGCGACCTGTCGTCGCTGCTCGAACCGGGCGCTCTGCTCGTGGTGAACAACACGCAAGTGTTTCCGGCCCGTCTGGTGGGACGCCGCGATCCGAGCGGCGGCGCGGTCGAGTGCCTGCTGGTCACGCGCGTGGCGCCACCCGACGCGGAGGGCGCCGAGCTGTGGGAGGCGCTCGTCTCGCCAGGGCAGAAGCTCAAGCCGGGCGCACGGGTGGTGTTCGCTGGAGCGGCGACGATCCATGGCGAAATCCTCGAGCGCCGCCCCTTCGGCCGTCGTATCGTGCGGCTCCGGACCGGTGACGGAACACCGCTGGAGCCGGCGGTGGATGCCGTCGGCCACATTCCGCTGCCGCCGTATATCAAGCGCGACGATCGCTGCGACGACCACGAGCGCTACCAGACCGTGTTCGCGCAGACGCGCGGCTCCATCGCCGCGCCGACCGCGGGCCTGCACTTCACTCCGGAGTTGCTCGCCGACCTCGGGGAGCGCGGCGTCGAGTGCGCCGAACTGACGCTGCATGTCGGCTACGGCACCTTCCAGCCCGTTCGCGTCGACGTGGTGGAAGAGCACCGCATGGAATCGGAGCCGTTCGACATCTCCGAGCAGACGGCGTCGGCGGTGAATGCCGCGCTCGACACCGGACGCCGGGTCGTGGCGGTCGGCACGACGACGACGCGCACGCTGGAGTCGGTGGCGCTTGCCAACGGCGGGCGGCTGGTGCCGGGGCGCGGCACTTCGAATCTGTTCATCTACCCCGGCTTCGAATTCCGCGTCGTTCGCGGCCTCGTCACCAACTTCCACCTGCCGCAGTCGTCGCTGCTGATGCTGGTCTCCGCCTTCGGTGGACGCGATCGCGTGCTGCACGCCTATCGCACCGCGGTGGCCGAGCGCTACCGTTTCTACAGTTACGGTGACGCGATGCTCATTCTCTAGCCAGGAACGCCATGCCCTTCCCCTATGAGCCGTTCGACCTATCAGGCGTCCGCACCTACCCGCTGAAGTCGCGCCCGAGCAAGGCGCGCGCGGAAGACTTTGGCCGTCCGGTTCCGCCGGACGCAACGCTCGGCGCCTTCATCGATTCGCTGCCGAATATGCTGGGTGCGGCGGACCTGAAGTCGGTTGCGCGGGCCGTGTCCGACGCCAGGCGCGGCGAGGCGGGCGTGGTGTGGGGCATCGGCGCGCACGTCATCAAGACCGGACTCGCACCAGTGCTCATCGACCTGATGGAGCGCGGCTTCGTGTCGGCCATCTCGACCAATGGCGCCGCCGTCATCCACGACTTCGAAGTGGCCCTGTCCGGGGCGACTTCCGAGGACGTCGATCAGGCGCTGGGGGCCGGCACCTTCGGGATGGCGGACGAAACGGGCCGGTTGCTGAACGGCGCCATCAACGACGGCGTGGCTCGCGGCCTCGGCATTGGCCAGGCGGTGTCGACGTACCTGCACGAGCACAGTCCGCAGCACGCGAAATCCAGCCTGCTTGCGGCGGCTGGGCGCCTCGGGATTCCAGTCACCGTGCACGTGGCGATCGGCACCGATATCATCCACATGCACCCGGCGGCTTCGGGGGCCGCGCTAGGCGAGGGCAGCCTCAGGGATTTCCGCTACTTCGTGTCCAACGTGGCGCGGCTCGAACACGGAGTGTTTCTCAACTGCGGCTCGGCCGTGGTCCTGCCGGAAGTGTTCCTCAAGGCGGTGGCGCTCGCTCGCAACCGCGGCATCGCCCTCGACGGACTGACCACGGTGAACCTCGACTTCATCAAGGGCTACCGCCCGCAGACCAATGTTGTCGTCCGGCCCACCGCCGGGACCAGCGGCCGCGGCTACTCGCTGGTCGGCCATCACGAACTCATGATTCCGTTACTGGCGGCTGCCATCCTTCAGGCGTGAGAACTTTGCGCCGCAGAGCCCGTGTTACCATGGGGAGTTTCCGGCCGGAGTAGCTCAGTTGGTGAGAGCACGCGTCTCATAAGCGCGGGGTCGGCGGTTCAAATCCGCCCTCCGGCACCATTCGACTCCGCTCATGGCGGCCCGAGTGGTAGCCGAAAGTCACCGGGCTCGCGGTCGCCCTGAACGTAGTCGCAGGGCATCACCCCTCCGCTTCTCCATCGGGTCCACCGCATGACGCTGATCGATCGTGTTCGGCGGACGCTCCAGCGGCAGCAGCTCACACGCGGCATGACGCGTGTGGTGGCCGCGCTCTCCGGCGGCCCCGACTCGATGGCCCTCCTGCATGTCCTGCGGGAACTCGACCGCGTCGGCGAGCTCCGGCTGGTGGCCGCCGCTCACCTCAACCACCAGTTGCGCCAGATGGCCGATGCCGACGGGCAGTTCTGTGCAGGCGTCGCCGCTTCACTCGGCGTCCCCTTCGTCGCCGAGCGGATCGACGTGGCGACGCTGGCTTCGGTCGAACACCGGTCTGTCGAAGACGCGGCGCACATCGCTCGCCACGCCTTCTTCGAGCGCGCCGTCCGCCAGCACGAGGCCGACGTGGTGGCCGTCGGCCACACCAGGGACGACCAGGCCGAGACCTTCCTGCTGCGGCTGGTCCGGGGGGCAGGCGCACGGGGCCTGTCTGCCATGCATCCGCGGAACGGCATCGTGATCAGGCCTCTGCTCGACTGTTCGAAGGCCGAGGTCCGTGCGTTCCTCCACGACCGGGGCATTCCGTGGGTCCACGATTCGACCAACGACGACGTGGGCATTCCGCGCAACCGGGTGCGCGCCGAGTTGCTGCCGCTGCTGTCCGGCCGATTCAACCCGCGTATCGTCGAGGCGCTGGCCGCCGAAGCCGATCTCGCGCGGGCCGATGAGCAGGTGCTGGGCAGGCTGGCCGCAGCCTGGACCGCCGAACACCTGAACTGTCAGGTTGTGGATGGGCTTCAAATCGAGGCTGCAGCGCTGACTGCGCTACCGCAGGCTGTAGCCTGGCGAGTGCTGCATGCCGCGATGGGGGAAGCAGCTGGCGGGCGGCTGATCGGTCTGGATCATGTGAAGCAGGCCTGGGACGTGGCGACCGGAGCGGGGCCGGCGTTCGATGCGCCTGGGCACCGCGTGGAACGCTCTGGTCCCTTTGTCGTCTTAACGGGTAGATCCGTCGGTTCAGCCGGTCGCCCCCACGGCGCTGCCACCGGCCCGGTCGCGGCATTTCGGTACACCCTGCCGGTCCCCGGCGAGGTGACCATTGTCGAGCTCGGCTGCGTGATGTCGGCGCGGGTGGAATCCTCACGTGCTGCCATCCCTCGCGCAGATGACGCGAGTGCGGCGGTGCCCCTGACGATGGTGACCGGCGGACTGGCGGTTCGCAATCGACGGCCGGGTGATCGGTTGAAACCTTCGCGTGCCGGGCATCGCAAGCTGCAGGACCTCTTCGTCGATCGGAAGGTGCCGCGCGAGGCACGCGACCGTATCCCGCTCGTGGTGGACGGCGAAGATCGCATCGTGTGGGTGGCCGGTCACGCCATCGATGAGGCGTTTCGCGTGACAGACCCTGCGCAAGCCGTGATAATCTTGAGACTTAAGGGTGTGGGAGGCTCGTGTTGAATTCGACCTTGAAGAGCTTGTTGTTCTGGATGGTGCTCGTCGTTGTCGGCGTGCTGATCTGGAACTTCTCCACCAGATACGAGACCCGCGACCACCAGCTCACGTTCAGTGAGTTCATGTCCGCGGTCGACGCTGGCAATGTCTCAGCACGTCGTGATCACCGGCCAGGAGATTACGGGCACCACCAAGGACAATCCGAACCAGACGTTCCAAGACCTACGCGCCCACGCAGTACGAAGGGCTCGCCAACAAGCTGATCGAGCGCGGCATTGCCGTGTCCTCGAAGGAACCGACGGCCAGCCCGTGGGCATCGCTGCTCTACAACTGGGCGCCGTTCCTGGTGATGATCGGCTTCTGGGTCTTCTTCATGCGCCAGATGCAGAGCGGCGGCAACAAGGCGCTGTCGTTCGGCAAGAGCAAGGCGAAGCTGTCGTCCAGTTCGCAGAAGAAGGTCACGTTCAAGGACGTGGCGGGTGTGGACGAAGCGAAGGAAGAACTCCAGGAGATCATCGAGTTCCTCAAGGAACCGCAGAAGTTCCAGAAGCTGGGCGGCCGCATTCCCAAGGGCGTGCTGCTGATGGGCTCTCCCGGAACCGGCAAGACGCTGCTGGCGCGCGCCGTTGCCGGCGAAGCGAACGTGCCGTTCTTCTCGATCAGCGGCTCCGACTTCGTCGAGATGTTCGTCGGCGTCGGCGCGTCGCGCGTGCGCGATCTGTTCGAGCAGGGCAAGAAGAACGCGCCCTGCATCGTGTTCATCGACGAGATCGACGCCGTCGGCCGTCATCGCGGCGCCGGCCTCGGCGGCGGTCACGACGAACGCGAGCAGACGCTGAACCAGCTGCTCGTCGAGATGGACGGCTTCGAGTCGAACGAAGGCGTCATCCTCGTGGCGGCCACCAACCGGCCCGACGTGCTCGACCCGGCGCTGCTCCGTCCCGGCCGCTTCGATCGCCGCATCGTCGTCAATCGTCCCGACGTGAAGGGGCGCGAAGGCATCCTCGTCGGTCCACACGCGCAAGATTCCGATGGCCGACGACGTCGACGTGTCGCGTGCTGGCGCGCGGCTCTGCCGGCTTCTCCGGCGCGGATCTCGCGAACCTGGTGAACGAGGCGGCGCTGAACGCCGCGCGCTACAACCAGAAGGTCGTGCGCATGCACGACTTCGAGTTCGCCAAGGACAAGGTGCTGATGGGCACCGAGCGCCGCTCGATGATCATCAGCGACGCGGAGAAGCGGGTCACGGCGATTCACGAAGCCGGTCACGCGCTGCTCACCGTGCTGCTGCCGCACGCGGATCCGATTCACAAGGTCACGATCATCCCGCGCGGCATGGCGCTCGGTCTGACGCAGCAGCTGCCGACCGACGAGAAGCACAACTACTCGCGCGACTACCTGCAACGATCAGATCGCGATTCTCCTCGGCGGCCGTATCGCCGAAGAGATCACGATGGACAGCCTCACCACCGGCGCCGGCAACGACCTCGAACGCGCCACCGAGATGGCGCGCCGGATGGTCTGCGAGTGGGGCATGAGCGACGCGATGGGTCCGCTCACCTTCGGCAAGAAGGAAGAGCAGATCTTCCTCGGCCGCGAAATCGCGCAGCATCAGGACTACAGCGAAGACACGGCGCTCAAGATCGACCAGGAAGTGAAGCGCTTCGTCACGCACAACTACGAGCGTTCGCACGAGCTGCTCAGCCAGCACAAGGACGTGCTCGTGAAGATGGCCGATGCGCTGCTCGCTCGCGAAGTGCTCGACGCCGAGCAGGTGCGTCGGCTGGCGGCCGGACTCGAGCTCGACGAGCCGTGCCGGCATCCGGTGGCCGCGGCGTCCGACGAAGAGCGCCCGCCGCGCAAGGAACGGTCCCCGATCGTGCCGTCGCTGAACAAGCCGATCCCCCAGGAGTGAGCCAGCGGCGGAACCTCGCAAGTGGGTCGAGCCGGTCGCTCGACCCCACTGTGTTTCCGCCGCGCCGTCCCTACCACCTGCCGCTGCCACATGGCAGCATCTCTCCCTTGGCGAGCGCCCGCTCGTCATGGGCGTCCTCAACGTCACACCCGACTCGTTCGCCGACGCCGAACATCTCGACACCGATCGCGCTGTCGACACTGGCGCTCGCCATGGAGGCGGCCGGAGCCGACATCATCGACCTCGGCGGCGAATCGACCCGGCCGGGTGCGGCGCCGGTCGAGGCGGACGAGGAACTGCGCCGCGTCTTGCCGGTGCTGAAGGCACTGGCGCGACGCCTGAAGGCGCCGATCTCCATCGATACCTACAAGGCGGTGGTGGCGAATGCCGCCGTCGCCGAGGGCGCGTCGATCGTCAACGACATCAGCGGTTTCAACTACGATGCCGCCATGGCTGCAACCGTGGCGGAAACACGGGCTGCGTTCGTCCTGATGCACACCCGCGGGCGCTCCGCCGACATGTACGCGCTCGCTGACTACGACGATGTGGAGCGGAGGTGGCGGCGGAGTTGCGCGCCGGGCTCGATGTCGCCGTGCCGGCGGGCGTTTCACTGGACCGCATCGTCGTCGACCCCGGAATCGGGTTTGCCAAACGTCCCGACGCACAGCTATGGTGTGCTGGCCCGGATTGCCGAGCTCTCGGCCGCGCTCGATCGGCCGGTGCTCGTGGGGCCGTCGCGCAAGTCGTTCATGCGCGAGGCGCTGGACGATCGGCCGCCAGCCGAACGCGACTGGGGCACGGCCGCGGCGGTGACGGCGGCGGTGCTCGGCGGCGCCCACATCGTGCGGGTGCACGCGGTGACGCGAGATGGTGCAGGTCGTCCGCGTCGCCGAGGCGACTCGGCACGGACACATCGACAACGGACCTATTCCATCGTGAACGAACCTGGATCGACGCGCTGCTCAGGCGACCGCCGATCGGCTGGTGGGACCTCGCCGACATCCTCGTGGTGTCGATCCTGATCTACGAGGTCCTCAAGCTGATTCGCGGCACGCGCGCCGTCCAGATGGCGATCGGCGGCGGCCTGCTGGACGCTGCTCTTCTACGGGTCGCGCTAGTGGCATCTCGAGACGGTGAACTGGCTCGATTCGGACATGTTCGGCTACCTCGTTTTCGCGCGTCATCGTGCTGTTCCAGTCGGACATCCGCCGCGCGCTCGCGCACTTCGGCCGCGCGCCGTTCTTCCGCTATCTCGCCAAGACCGAGTCGGCGGAGGAATCGATCGAGGAGCTGGCGGTGGCCGCAAGCATGCTGTCGTCCCAGCGCGTCGGCGCGATTATCGCCATCGAGCGCCAGATCGGGCTGCGCAACTACATCGAGGGCGGCATTCCGCTCGACGCGGTCCTGACCTACGATCTGCTCGTCAGCATCTTTCAGGTGACGTCGCCGCTGCACGACGGCGCCGTCATCGTCCAGGAGGATCGCGTCGCGGCGGCCGCGTGCTTCCTGCCGCTGACCGTGAATCCGAAGTTGAGCAAGGAGCTGGGATCGCGTCATCGCGCGGCGATCGGCTTGACCGAAGAGAACGACTCGATTGCGTCGTCGTCTCGGAGGAGACCGGCAGCATTTCGCTGGTGGTCGGACGGGCAGATCGAACGCGGGCTGACCGCCGACACCCTGCGCGCGCGCCTGCGCGAGCTGGTGATCAACCGCGCGACCCGCGGGCGCCGACGGATGAAGGCCGCATGAAAGTACCGTGGCCGTTCCGACATCTCGGCCTGAAGGTGCTGTCGGTGGCGTTCGCGGCGCTGCTGTGGCTGGTCGTCTCCGGAGACGAGACCGTCGAACGGGGTCTGCGCGTGCCGCTCGAGTTCCAGCAGTTTCCGAGTGGGCTCGAGCTGAAGGGCGATGCGCCGTCGCTGGTCGACGTGCGCGTGCGTGGCGCGTCGAGCGCACTGTCGCGCCTCGCCCCCGGCGACCTCGTCGCGGAGCTCGACCTGAAGGCGGCGCAGTGCCGGACGACGCCTGTTTCAGATCACGCCGGAGCAGGTGCGCACGCCGTTCGGCGTCGAGGTGGTGCAGGTGACGCCGCCGAGCGTCGCGCTCGTCTTCGAGCTGCAGACTGCGAAGCAGGTGCCGGTGGCGCCGTCGATCGAGGGCGACCCGGCTCCAGGATTCGTGGTCGGCCAGGTCATGGCTTCGCCCGCATGGTCGAAGTGATCGGACCGGAGAGTGCCGTGGCGCGAGTCACCGAGGCGGTGACCGAAGCGATTTCCGTCGCCGGGGCACGCGCTGCGGTGTCCGACACCGTCACCGTCGGCTTCGTCGACCCGGCCGTCCGGCTGAAGACGCCGCGACTGGCCCAATCACCGTCGAGATCATCCCCGGGCCGGTCGAACGGACCGTTCGGGAACGGCCCGTGCATCTCATGAACGTCGGGGCGAACCTGGTCGTGAGGGCGGTACCGTCCGCCGTCGATGTCGTGCTGCGCGGCAGCGGCGACGGCGTGAGCCGTGTCGACAACGCCAGCGTGACTGCCTTTGTCGATCTTGCCGGCCTCGGTGCCGGTTCCTATACCTTGCCTGTGCGCGTCGAGAATCCGCCGCGCGCCGGCGTCGCCCGTATTCTCCCGGCGACAGTGCAGGTGAGCATCACCAGTGGAAAAGACTGACTCCCGCGTGAACACGCACTTTTCGGCACAGACGGCGTCCGCGGCAAGGCCGGCGAGTTCCCGCTCGATCGCGACACCGTTCGTCGTCTCGGCGCGGCGCTCGTGCGGGCGCTGCCGCGCGGCACCGAGTCGCCGCACCTGCTGATCGGCCGCGACACGCGGGAGTCGGGCGACTGGATCGAGGCCGAACTGGCGCATGGCGCCGGCGGTGAAGGGGCGAAGTCACCAGCGTCGGCGTCGTGCCGACGCCGGCGGTGGCGTATCTCACACGGGCCTTCGCTCGACTACGACGCGGGCGTCGTCATCTCCGCTTCGCACAATCCGTTCGAGGACAACGGCATCAAGGTGTTCTCCGGCCGCGGCGAGAAGTTCACCGAACGCGTCGAGCGCGAGGTCGAAGCGATCGTCGCCGATCGCTCGTGGGACGTGCCGCGACGGGTGCGCCGGCGGAGGTCGCAGGCGGGATCTGGTCGGCTGCGTATCTCGAGCACCTGCGTGCCGTGCTGCCGGAGCCCGGGACAGTTCCGCGGCTCAAGCTCGCGCTGGACTGCGCCAACGGCGCGACGACGACCGTCGCGCCGGCGCTGTTCCGGGGCCTCGGCGTTCGACACGCTGGTCATCGGCGACGAACCGGACGGCCGCAACATCAACCTGCGCGTGCGGATCGACGCATCCCGAGCAGCTCGCCGAGACCGTCGTGCAGAGCGGGCGCAGACTCGGCGTGGCCTTCGACGGCGACGGCGACCGCGCGATCTTCGTCGACCACCGCGGCCGCGTCGTCAATGGCGATGCCGTGCTGCTGATGTGTGCGCGTCAGCTGCAGCGCGAGGGACGCCTGCCCGGCGACGCGATTGTCGCGACGGTGATGAGCAACATCGGTCTCGAGATCGCACTCCGCGAATCGGGCATCGGGATGGTGCGCACCGCCGTCGGCGACAAGTACGTGATGGAGGAGATGCAGACGCGCGGCGTCTCGCTTGGCGGCGAACAGTCGGGCCACGTCATCTTCTCGGACTATCTCTTCACCGGCGACGGACTCTGCACCGCGCTGAACGTGCTGCGGACGTGATGTCGAGCGGCCGCACGCTGGCCGATCTGGCGGACGACCTGACGACCTATCCGCAGGTGCTGCTGAACGTCCGCGTGCGTGAGAAGGTCGATCTCGAGACCGTCCCGGCGTCGCCGCCGTCAATCGCCGACGTCGAAGCGCGCGTGGCCGGCCATGGCCGGCTGCTGGTCCGCTACTCCGGCACCGAGCCGCTGCTGCGCGTGATGCTCGAAGGGCAGGACCAGGAGGAGATTCGGCCTGGGCGCAGGAGATCATCGATGTGGTGAAGCGGGAGCTCGGGTATCGGCAGGAGCATCGGCCCAGATGATTCGACTCTGTCGGTCAACGTGAACAAGGTCGCGACGCTGCGCAACTCGCGCGGCGGGCGCGAGCCGCGCGTGCTCGACGCGGTGGAGGTGTGCCTGGCGGCGGGCGTCGCCGGCATCACCGTGCATCCGCGCGCCGATCGCCGCCACATCACGCCCGACGACGTGCGCGACATCGCCGCAGGCTGCTGGCCACCGCGGTCCCGCCGTCGAGTTCAACATCGAAGGGCGATCCGCGGCCCGAACTTCATCGATCTGGTGCAGCGAGGTCCGGCCCGAGCAGTGCACGCTGGTGCCGGTCGCGCCCGGGGAGATCACCAGCCAGGCCGGTTGGCAGGCAGGGGCCCCGAGACGACGCGCCTGCCGGCGGTGATCGCGGACTATGAAGAAGCGCAGGCATCCGCGTCAGCCTCTTCGTCGATGCCGACCGACGCAGCGGTGCGTGGGCGGCAGCGGACGTCGGCGCCGACCGCGTCGAGCTCTACACCGAGCCGTTCGCCCGCGCGTTCGAGCAGGGCTCGGACGACGGGCGCGCGGTCGTTCGCGCGTCTACGCGGCGCGGCCGCGGCTGGCGCACTCGCTCGGCCTCGGCGTCAACGCCGGCCACGATCTCGACCTCGCAGAACCTGGTGCTTTTCCGCACGCTGCCGCACCTCGACGAGGTGTCGATCGGTCACGCCATCATGTCGCGCGCGCTCTTCGTCGGCCTCGACACCGTCGTGCGCGAGTACCTGGCGCGTTCTGCAGGGCGCGGTCCACGCCTGACGCGCAATCCGCTATGATCAGATAGTCCATGAAGCCTGAGTCGATCGCGTTCGGCATCGCCGGTGTGATCTTTGGCCTGATCGCCGGCTGGGTCATCGGCAGCCAGCAGACGAGTCGGTCCGCCCGGCGACGGCGCCGCGGCCGTCAGCGGCACCCGTGCAGCGGCAGCCGGCCGGTGCGGCGCCAGCCGGCGGCCATCCTCGACGAAACCAAGGTGACGGCGCTGAAGACCATCGCCGAGCAGCAGCCGGCCAGACGCCGGGCCGCGCGTGCAGCTCGGCAACCTGTACTTCGACGCGGAGCGCTATACCGACGCCATCACGTGGTATGGCGAAGCGCTCAAGCTCGCACCCACCGACGTCGATGTCAGCACCGATCTCGGCGTCAGCTACTACTACACCAACCAGCCGGACCGCGCGCTCGAGCAGTTCGAGACGTCGCTGAAGCTCGATCCGAAGCACACCAAGACGCTGCTGAATCATGGGCGATCGTGCGGGCGTTCGGCAAGCAGGATCTGGCCGGCGCCGAGCAGTCGTGGCAGCAGGTCGTGCAGCTCGAGCCGGACAGCGCCGGAAGGGCAGGCCGCCAAGCGCGCGCTCGACAGCCTGCAGTCGGCGCATCCCGGAGGCACGGCGACCGCCACCAGGCCGGGGGCCTGATGCTTCGGTTCATTCTCCTGTCGATCCTGCTGACGATCCTGTTCAGGGCGCTCTCGCGCCTGTGGGCCGGTGTCATTCGCGGGATGCAGGTAGGACCGGACGATGGTGGCCGGCGGTCGCGGCCAGGTTCGACCCGCGTGCCGCAGCGCGGCGTGCAGATGATGCGCGATCCGGTCTGCGGCACCTTCGTCGTACCTGAACGTGCCATCGCCCTCTCCACGTCCACCAGCGAACGCCTGTACTTCTGCTCCACCGACTGCCGCGACACCTGGCGCGCGCAGCAGGCCGGCTCAGCGCCTGTTCACGGCCGCACCGCATGACGACCGAGTCGCAGCTCCGCGCCGACATCGTGGAGGTGGGCCGCCGCATGTACGCGCGCGGCTACACCGCGTCGAACGACGGCAACATCAGCGTCCGGCTCGGCGACGATCGCCTGCTCATGACCCCGCAGCAGTGTCTGCAAGGGCTTCATGACGCCGGACATGATGTGCATCACGGATCTCGACGGCAGGAAGCTGCAGGGTGACCGCGATCCCTCGTCCGAGATGCTGATGCACCTCGAGGTGTACCGCAGCGGCCGGATGCACGCGCGGTCTGCCATGCGCATCCGCCGATCGCCACCGGCTTCGCCGTGGCCGGCATTCCCGCTCGATCGCGCGGTGCTGGCCGAAGTCCTCACGACCCTCGGCAGCATTCCGATTGCGGAGTACGCCACGCCGTCCACCGCGGAATTGCCGGAGGCGGTCCGGAAGTACGTCAAGGCGCACGACGGCATGCTGCTCGCCAATCACGGCGCGCTGACGCTCGGCACCGACGTTCTCTCGGCCTACTACAAGATGGAGACGATCGAGCACTTCGCGAAGATCAGCCTCGTGGCGCGGATGCTCGGTGGCGAGAACCTGATCGCCCGCGACGAAGTGGACCGGCTGCAGGGACTGCGCGACCAACTACGGCATCAAGGCGCCGGCACCGATCTGCCCGGACCCGACGGTCCTCGGCGACCTGCTGTCCGGTCCCGACCAGATGACATGTCAGGTGGTGCAGGCGCCAGAGGGCGACGGTCGAAGCCGGCTGGTGCCGGGCCCGATTGTGCCGGGCCGGACGGCTCCTGTCGCACAGCCTGCTGCGCCCGATGGGGACGAGGAAATTCGGTTAACATACCGCGAACTCTCCGCGCTCATCGAAGACGCCATCAGGAGCCTCAAATGAGCCGGGCACTGCAGATTTCAGAATGTAGATTTCAGATTGAGTCCAATCTGCGACGCGGCATCTCCGATCTGCAATGTGAATTCTGAACTCTGAAATTCTGTGGAGACACTCGATGGGTGAGGCACTTGGGATGGTCGAGACGAAGGGCCTGGTCGCGATGATCGAGGCCGCGGACGCCATGGTGAAGGCGGCGAAGGTCACCCTGGTCGGCTGGGAGAAGATCGGCGCCGGCTACGTGACGGCCATCGTGCGCGGCGACGTGGCGGCGGTCAAGGCGGCCACTGACGCAGGTGCCGCCGCAGCCCGCCGCGTCGGCGAGCTCGTGTCGGTGCACGTCATCCCGCGGCCGCACGCGAACCTCGAAGACGGTGCTGCCGATCGGCAAGCCGAGCGCGAAGGCCTGAGGTCGGGTGCTTCTCGCGAAGATTGTCGGAACGGTCGTCGCCACGCGGAAGGATCCGCGCCTGGTCAGCAACAAGCTGCTGATTGTGCGGCCGGTCGATCCGAAGGGCAAGGCCGAGGGCAACTACCTCGTGGCTGTCGACACGGTCGATGCCGGAGTCGGCGAAACCGTGCTCATCGTCAGTGGCAGCTCCGCCCGGATGGCGTCAGGGATGAAGGACTGCCCGATCGACGCCGCCATCGTCGGCATCATCGACACCATCGACGTGCCATCCTGACATGCAGCTGGCTCGCGTCATCGGCACCGTCGTCGTGACCCGCAAGGACGAGAACCTTGCCGGCATCACACTGCTGATGGTGCAGCCGCTCACCCCCGAGCGCGAACCCGCCGGGCGTCCGCTGGTGGCTGTGGATGCCGTCGGCGCCGGGGTCGGCGAAGAGGTGTTCTTCGTCAGGGGCAGGGAAGCCAGCTTCCCGTTCCACCCGGTCGAAGCGCCGGTCGACGCCGGCATTGTCGGCATCGTCGATCACTGGCATATCGGGTAGCGGTGCACCTGTGCAGATAGCGCGCGTCGTCGGGTACGGTGGTCTCCAGCCACAAACACCGCAAGTTCGAGGGCGCCAAGCTGCTCATGGTGCAGCCGCTGAACCTCGACGACACGCCTCGCGGTCATGCGCTGCTCGCCGTGGATGGTGTCGGCGCCGGCGTGCACGAGAAGGTGCTGGTCGTCATCGAGGGACGCGCCGCGAACGACGCCCTCGGCACGCAAGGGCGCGCCGGTGGACGCTGCTATCGTCGGCATCATCGACCACGTGACCATCGATGCAGCTGTCTGAGCAGGAATTGCGCGCGATGATTCGGAGCGCCATTGCCCGCCATGCGGGCGGAGGCGACCCGGGCCTGCGCACGCGACTCCTCCGGCAGACGCCGGCCCGGTGCTGCACATCCACTCCAGCCACGGCCGGTTCGTCGTGGCCAACACGCCTGACGGCGCCTGTGTCATCGAACCCGATCGTCGGTGCGACCACTGCGGCTACTGCAAGTCTCTCGGCCATTAGCCATGAACATCTTCATCACGCGCACGCTTCCATCGTCGGTCATCGCCAGGCTCGAGGCCGTCGGCAATGTCGAGGTCTTCTCGGGCGAGGGCAGCATTACGCCCGATCAACTCCGCGCCGCAGTGGTCGGCAAGCACGCGCTCGTGACGATGCTGACCGAGCGGGTGGATGAGGCCCTGCTCGAGGCTGGCACGGACCTGCAGGTGATCGCCAACGTGGCGGTTGGCTACAACAACCTCGACGTGCCGGCGGCGCGTGCCAGGGGCATCATCTGCACGAACACGCCGGACGTCCTCACCGAGTCGGTGGCCGACTTCACCTGGGCACTGATCCTCGCGATGACGCGGCGCCTGTCGGAAGGCGAGCGGGTGGTTCGCCGGCACGAGTGGAAGGGCTGGGCGTTCGACTACATGCTCGGCACTGAACTGCGCGGCAAGCAGCTTGGCCTCGTCGGCCTCGGCCGCATCGCCGCGGCGGTGGCCGCCAGGGCATCGGTGTTCGGCGTACGTGTGGCCTACACCTCGCGCAGCGAGAAGTCGCTGCCGAATGCCGAGCGGATGTCGCTCGACCAGTTGCTGAACACCTCCGACATCGTGTCGCTGCACGTCCCGCTGACCCCGGACACGACGCACCTCATCGACAAGAAGGCGCTCGCACGGATGAAGCGGTCGGCATACCTGGTCAACACCGCGCGCGGACCGGTCGTGGACGAAGAGGCGCTCGCCTGGGCACTGCAGCAGCGCCTCATTGCTGGCGCTGCGCTCGACGTGTACGAGAAGGAACC
The DNA here is from genome assembly GCA_963722395.1 of uncultured Acidobacteriota bacterium. Taxonomy (GTDB): domain Bacteria; phylum Acidobacteriota; class Vicinamibacteria; order Vicinamibacterales; family CAVVIG01; genus CAVVIG01. The sequence continues at coordinate 1,490,835 of CAVRLS010000005.1, forward strand.
GGTCATACACCCGGACCTGTTCGCACTCGAGAACGTACTGCTGGTGCCTCATCTCGGTAGCGGCACCACCGAAACGCGAACGGCGATGGCCGACCTGGCGGCGGACAACGTCATCGCAGTACTGAGCGGCCGACCTCCCGTCACGCCGATCACATAGTCGCAAGTCGCGCAGGTGTCGAAGCGCCACTCGAGAGTCCCTGTCCGCCGACGGCCGGCCAACGTCGAGGCTGTGATGCGTGAACTGTCGCGCGCCATCACCGGTCTCGAGTTGCCCGCCATCGAGAAGATCTCCGGGACCCAGCCGGACGATCCGTTCCAGGTGCTCATCGCAACGCTGCTGTCTGCCCGCACGCAGGATGCGACGACGCTCGCCGCTTCGACGCGACTGTTCATGGTTGCGCCGACGCCGCAGGCCATGGTGACGCTCTCCGTCCGGCAAATCGAGACGCTGATCAAGCCGGTCAGCTTCTTCCACACGAAAGCGAAGCACGTGAAGGCGACGTGCGAGCAGCTGCTCGACGAGTTCGGCGGCCGAGTGCCGGGGACGATGGAGGAACTGCTGCGGCTGCCGGGTGTCGGCCGGAAGACCGCAAACCTGGTGCTGATTATCTCGTTCCGCAGCCAGCAGAACATCTGCGTCGACACGCACGTGCACCGCATCGCCAACCGGCTCGGGTGGGTGAAGACGCGGATGCCAGAGGAAACCGAGCAGGCGCTGTACGCGGCAACTGACCGCGAGTGGTGGCCGCACATCAACCTGTATCTCGTCACCTGGGGGCAGAACGTCTGCCGGCCGAACTATCCGCGCTGCGACGGCTGCGTCATCAGGCCGCACTGCCCGCAACTCGGGGTCGCCGGTATCTCGAAGCAACCCGCGCCGGAGCGCCTGGCGTCATGAACATCACCCGCTCACGCCGCGTCGCGTCGAGCGCCATGGTGGCCGTGCTGACCCTGGTGGCGGTGGCCTGCTACGTCGTGGTGCCGCGGTTGCTGGCCCAGCGGTCGTCTGCGCTCGTGGTCGTCGAGACGACGAAGGGCGCGTTCGCGTTCGACACCTATCCGAAGGACGCGCCGCGCTCCGTGGCGCACATCCTGAAGCTGGCGAAGGCCGGCTTTTATGACGGGCAGCGTGTGCACCGCGCGGTGCCGGGTTTCGTCGTGCAGTTCGGCGATCCGCAGACCCGCGACCTCGGGAAGCGTGCCCTGTGGGGCAAGGGGCTCGAGGCCTCCAGCGGCCACCCGATCGGTGCCGCAGAAGTCCAGTTGACGCGCAAGCACGTGGCGCTGGCGGTCGGCCTGTCGCATCAGGGTGAGCCGGCGAAAGCGGACAGTCAGCTCTACATCATGCTCGAGGCGCGTCCCGCACTCGATGGGCAGTACGCCGTCATCGGTCAGGTTGTCGAAGGCGCGGACGTGCCGGCGCAGTTGCAGGTGGGCGACGAGATCAGCCGCGTCTACGTGCGCGAGTAGGCCGCTCAGACGAGGCGCGACGGCGTCAGCGAGAAGCTGGGGCTGGCGGTGTGCACCACGCCGGCCAGATTCGGGATACCGATCGACGAACGCCTGCGGATATTCTCCGGGAATCGGCTCATCCAGCTGCTGCTTGATCATCGCGGCATTCGCCACCGACTTCGCCGAGAAGTGATTGTTGGTGTAGAGATACGCTTTCTTCACCAACTGCCTGGCGGCACCCGCCGTTTCACTGAACTCGCGCAGTTCGTCGACGGAGTAGAAGTAGTTGTAGCGGTCTTCCGACTTCGCGTGCGTCCACCACTGCTCGGCGTTCCGCCCATGCAGGCGCATGTAGTAGAAGCCCTTCACGTTCGGCAGCCGGTTCTGCCGGATCGACAGGCGGAACTTCGGCTCGTCAATCTGCACCCACGCGGCCTGGGCATCGTTCAGCAGGTCGAGCGTCTCGCTGAAGGCGTCGCTCCAGCTGCTGTGTCGCACCTCGACGGCCACCGTGTAGTCGCCGAGCGCCCGCAGCAGGTGCACCAGGTAGTCGCGTTCGGCCGGGCCGCTCTTGAAGCTGGACGGAAACTGGGCGAGCACCGCACCGAGCTTGCCGGCCGACGCGAGTGGATCGACGCCACGCTTGAACGCGTCGAGGTCGGCCGCGGTTGGCTGCGCGAGCGCCCGCACGGCTGCGTCGTGCCCCTCGGCCACCTGCAATGACGTGCGCAGCACCTTCTCATACATCTTCGGGTGCGTGAATTTCTGGTAGAGCTTCACCGAGAACTCGAAGCCGGCCGGTGTCCGTTCCGCCCAACCGCGTGACACGTTCGCTCGTGGCTGACCGTAGAACGTCGAGTTGACTTCCACGGTATTGAAGTGGTCGGCGTAGAACGCGAGCTCGTCGAACCCCTTCACCCGGCCCTTCGAGGGCGGATAGAACACGCCGTTCCACGTGCCCGCGCCCGACGGGTAGTTCCAGCCAGATGTGCCGATGCGCAACTCGCCCACCGCAATACAATAGAGGAGTCCCGTGCTCACTATTAACGAGATTTTTCACTCCATACAGGGCGAATCGCGACGTGCCGGCGAACCGTGCGTGTTCGTTCGCCTGACTGCGTGTGACCTGCGCTGTTCCTGGTGCGACACGCCGTATGCGTTTCACGAAGGCGGCAAGCGGTCGCTCGCGGACGTTGTCGCCGAGGTGGAGCGCTACGACTGCCCGCTGGTCGAAATCACCGGCGGCGAGCCGCTGCTCCAGGACGAGGTGTATCCGCTGATGGAGCGCCTGCTCGAGCTCGGCCACACCGTCATGCTCGAGACCGGCGGTCATCGTTCCATCGCCCGCGTGCCTGCGGCGGTGCTGAAGATCGTCGACGTGAAGTGCCCAGGCAGCGGCGAGTCGCACCGGAATCACTGGGAGAACCTGTCGCTGGTGGGCCTGAACGACGAGGTGAAGTTCGTCGTGAAGGATCGCGGCGACTATGAATTCGCGCGCGACGTCATTGCGCAGCACCGTCTGCAGGCAAGAGCCGGCGCCGTCCTGCTATCGCCCGTGCACGGCGCGCTCGATCCGAAGCTGCTGGCGGAGTGGGTGCTGACCGATCGGCTTCAGGTGCGGCTGCAGTTGCAGCTGCACAAGTTCATCTGGTCGCCGGAGACACGAGGGGTCTGATGCCGCGTGCGGTCGTCCTGCTCAGTGGCGGTCTCGACTCCTACACCGCCGCCGCGATCGCCCAATCCGAAGGGTTCACGCTCGCCGCACTCTCCATCCTCTACGGGCAGCGGCACGCGCAGGAACTGGCCGCCGCGAGGCGTGTGGCGGCGGCGCTCGGCGTCGAGCGCCATCTCGAGCTGCCGCTCGATTTGCGGGGCATCGGCGGCTCCTCGCTCACGTCCGACCTGGCCGTGCCGGAAGATCGCGATCTGGCGGCCACGGACATACCGTCCACCTACGTGCCAGCGCGCAACACCGTGTTCCTGTCGCTGGCGCTCGGCTGGGCAGAGGTGCTTGGTGCAACCGACCTTGTCATCGGCGTCAATGCACTCGACTACTCCGGGTATCCGGATTGCCGGCCCGAGTTCGTCGCCGCCTTCGAGACGCTCGCGAATCTGGCGACCCGCGCTGGAGTCGAGGGCGCGCGGTTCCGCATCCATACGCCACTCATCGACATGTCCAAGGCCGACATCATCCGCAGGGGCCTGGCGCTTGGGCTTGACTACGGCCTGACCCACAGTTGCTACAACCCTGACGGAGAAGGCCGTGCCTGTGGGCGGTGCGACAGCTGCGTGCTGCGGGCCCGGGGGTTCGCCGAGGCCGGAATCGCGGACCCGGCCCTGCTCGGGTAGAATCCCGCAGCCATTCTGATGCTGAACCGTCGGACCCTTCGACGACAGGTTGTCGTCGCGTCCAGCTTCATGCTGCTGATGCTGCTGGTCGCCATCGTCTGGTCTGCCAACCAGACCCGCCTGGAACGCCAGGCAGAACTCACCGCGCAGTCGGCGTCGCTTGCCGCCAGCGTCTCCACCTCTCTCGACCAATACCTCGGTGCGGCGTACGCGCTGGGCTCGACCCTGGCGCAGCACGATGCCGTGCGTTCGCTCGACCCGGTGGCTTCACAGCGGCTGTTCGCCTCGGTGCTCCGCGAGCAGCCATCCCTCGTGAATGTCGTGCTCGGGGACAGTTCGGCACGCCTCCTGGCGACCGCCAATTCGAACTCGCCTGCGCAGCGGCGCGCGCTCGACTTCGTGCATGAGGCGTTGCGGGATGATCGCCCCGTGCTGAGCGACCTGTTCGTGGCGTCGACGACCGGCATGCCGTTGGTCACGCTGGCCTATCCGGTCCACGATGAGCGCGGGGCGCTGACCGGGATGCTGGGTCTTGCGCTCGACCTGCCGCGCATCCAGGGCGCGTTCAGTGCGATCCCGGTCCCACGCGGGAGCGTGGTGACAGTGATGGACCGGAGTGGTCGCATCATCGCGCGGTCTCGCGACGCGGCGCGCTACGTTGGACAGCAGGGGGTTCCCGCAAGTACTTCGGCCGAGACGCCGTCCATCCGCGATGTCGACGGTGTGGAGCGGCTCGCGGCAGACGCCGCACTCCAGCGTGTGCCGTGGCGGGTCAGCGTTGGTATACCGCTCGCCGAAGTGCGTGCACGGTCGCTCAGCTTGTGGACCAGAAATCTCGCGATCGTGGCGCTGATCTTCGGCGCCATCATCGTTGCCTCGATGTTGATGGCCATCTCGGGCACGCGCAGCCTTGAAGCGCTCCGGACGCAGGCCCGGCGCATCGCCGCTGGCGACCTCACGCCGCCGGCTCCGCTCACCATGCCGAATCTGGAGCTCGGGCAACTACAGGACGCCTTCGTCACCATGGCGTCGTCGCTCCGTCAGGCGCGCGAAGCCGCAGAGCGACAGGTGGAGCAGGAGCGGCGCTTGAACCGCACGCTCCAGTCCCTGCAGCAGCACGTGGTCCGGCAGGAGCGCCAGGCTGCGGTCGGCCAGTTGATGCACGGCATGGCACACGAGATGAACAATCCGCTGCAGGCGATTCTGGGCACGGCGCAGTTGCTGGCGCGACGGCCCGAACTGTCGGCAGACGTGCGCGAGGAGATCGCACTCGTGCAGTCGCAGGCCGTGCGGGCCCGGGAGATCGTCCGCAGCCTGTCTACCTTCAACGATCCACAGCTCGGCTCGCCAGAGCCGGTCGACCTGCGCGAGGTCGTTTCCGAGGTCGTCCGAATGCGGCGTGCCGGTCCGACCGCCGGCGACATCCGCGTGACCGCCGACTCGCAGACATCTGCCGCTGTGCAGGCCAACTTCACGGAACTCGTGCGCGTCGTGCTGAACCTGGTGACCAACGCCGAACAGGCGCTGCTCGAGGCGGGTACCCTGATGCCGGTCGTCAGGATTCGCCTGTTCAACGCCGGCACGTGCGTTCGCGTCGAGGTCGCCGACAATGGCCCTGGCGTGCCGCGCGAACTCGAGCCACGGTTGTTCCAGCCGTTCGTCACCACCCGGGGCGTGGGGCACGGCACCGGGCTCGGTCTGTGCCTCAGCCACGGCATCGTCCACTCCTATGGTGGCACCATCGGGTACCACCGCAACGACCTCGGCGGCGCGACATTCTATTTCGAGCTGCCTGCGATTGTGACGGGCCATCATGTCCACGACCCAACGCCTGTACTACGCCAGCCAGCTCCAGCGTCGTTTGACGCCACCGTGGTGCGGACGGCACCGCACGGGGCGAACACGGCGGTGTGGCTCGATTGCACCGCCTTCTATCCGACCTCCGGAGGACAGCCTCACGACCTCGGCACTCTCGCGGATGCTCCGGTCGTCGACGTGCAGGACGACGAAGCAGGCGATGTGATGCACCTGATCGCCGGCGTCGCACCCGAGTCCGGCGCGGCGGTGCACGGCGCGATCGACTGGACGCGCCGGTTCGATCACATGCAGCAGCACACCGGGCAGCACCTGCTCTCGGCCGTGATCGAACACCTGTTCTCGATACGGACAGTCAGCTTCCATCTCGGGTCCGAGTCGAGCACGATCGATCTCGACCGCGAGCTGACCCTGGTGCAACTGGCGCGTGTCGAGCACGATGCGAACGCGATCATCTGGCGCGACAGCCCGGTGTCCATCAGGTTCGTCACGGCGGCAGAGGCAGAGCTCCTGCCGCTCAGGAAGGAGACCACGCGGTCTGGCACCGTGCGCCTCGTCGAGATCGCCGGCGTCGACCTGTCGGCCTGCGGTGGCACGCATGTCGAGCGGACGGGCGCCATCGGCCAGCTCGCTCTTACGGCGTGGGAGCGCTTCAAGGGTGGACAGCGCCTCGAGTTCCTCTGTGGACATCGGGCCCTCGCCAGGTTCCAGCAACTGCGCGACGTGACCGCGGCGTCGATTCGGCAGGTGTCGGTGCTGCCAGGCGACATCCCGGCGGCGATCGAGCGGCTGCAACAGGAGTTGAAGGAGCAGAAGCGCGTGAATGCGGCGCTCCACATCACGCTGGCGGGCTACCAGGCTGTGACCCTGGCGAACGACCCCGAGCCGCTTGGCGAGGAGCGTCTGGTGCTGCAGGTGGTCGACGCGGACGCGACGACGCTGAAGGCGCTCGCCGTGGCCATCGCGCAGCGGTCCGGGCATGTGGCCGTGCTGGTGTCGCGTTCGACGCCGGTGCTGGCCGTCGCGGCGCGTGCCGTCGATGCCACCTCCTCCTGCCAGGACATCATCGCGTCGCTTGCGACGCAGTTCGGTGGGCGCGGCGGTGGCAAGCCAGACCTCGCCCAGTGCGGAGCGCTGCGGGCATCGGCGGACGATGTGCTGGCGGCCGCGCGAGTCATCATCGGCCGGCTCACATAGTCGACGGTCACAGAGTCAGCCAGTCAACGGTCAGCCACCCGATACCGCCTGTGTCTGCCCCTCTCATCGCGGTCGTCGCCATGTATGCGATGTTCCTGGTCGTCGGCTGGCGCGCCTCGCGCCGGGCAAGCGAAGGGACGGCGGCTGACCTGATTCTGGCCGGGCAATCGATGCCGCTGTGGGTGGCTGCACTAACCATGACCGCCACCTGGGTGGACGGCGGCTACCTGCTCGGCACCACCGAAGGCGCCTTCACGTCGTCCATTCAGCTTGGTGTGCAGGGCGGGCTGTGCTTTGGCATCAGCCTCATTCTCGGCGGACTCTTCTTCGCCGGCGTCATGCGACGACACGGGTTCACGACGCTCATCGATCCGCTCGAGTCCCGCTTCGGCAGCTGGTGGTCGGCGGTGTTGTTCCTGCCGGCGCTCGCCGGCGAACTGTTCTGGAGCGCGGAACTGCTCGTTGCCGTCGGCTCGACGCTTGGCGTCCTGCTGGGCATGCCGCTGACGACAGCCATCCTGCTGTCGGCCGCGGTGACGACGGCCTACACCGTGCTGGGCGGCATGTGGTCGGTGGCGTATACCGACATTGTCCAGATCGGGCTGGTGGCGGTCGGCCTGATGGTGGCGCTGCCGTTTGTGCTCGCTGGCGCCGGGGGCCTGCAGCATGCGTGGATGGCGTACGTGGCCGCCAGACCGGACGGGGCCTCAATCGTGCCCGCCCTCTCGGGAAGCAGCGAACTGTGGAATCGTGCGTCGCTCACCGGATGGTGGGACACGTCAGCAATGCTCGTCTTCGGCGGCATTCCCTGGAACTGCTATTTCCAGCGGGTGCTGTCGTGCCGCACTCCGCGCGCCGCGCAGGGACAGTCGCTGCTGGCTGGCGTGCTCACCATCGCGTTTACGCTGCCGCCGCTGCTGATGGGCGTGGCGGCCTTCAGCTATCCGTGGCCGGCCGCTATCGCCGCGCAGTTGCAGGCGACACCGGCCGACACCATGCCGATGCTGTTTGCGCGCGCCGTCCCGCCGGTGGTTGGCATGCTCGGCCTGGCAGCGATCATCGGCGCCGTCACATCGAGCTTCAGTTCGTCCATCCTGTCGGCTGGATCGATGCTCAGCTGGAACTGTCTGCGGACGCTGGTGTGGCCCTCTGTGTCGGCGATGGACATGCGCCGGCTTATTCGCGTGTCCATCCTGCTGCTGGGCGCCGCTGCCACGGCGCTCGCGCTGAGGGTGCAGAGCGTGCAGGCACTGTGGTTCTTCACGAGCGATCTCGTGTTCGTGCTCCTGTTCCCGCAGCTGGTGTCGGCGCTGTTCGACGCACGCGCCAACCGGATCGGCTCGATGGTGGCGTTCACCGTGTCGCTGGTGCTGCGCGTCGGCGGCGGCGAACCGCTGCTCGGCATTCCGGCGCTCTTCGCCTATCCGGAGAGACTGCCGTTCAGGACCGTTGCTGCCGCAGCCGGCCTGCTGCTGTTGCCGCTGGTCAGCCGTCTCACCGGCCGGTTCGATGCGCCGCGGCCGCTGCGCAATCCCTCGCCGCAGGTGGGTGCAGACGCGCCCGCCGACCAGCCGATCGGTGCCGCGTGATGAGGCGCATGGTGCTGGCCTGGCTCGCGCATCTCTACACCGCGCTGGGCCTGGTCTGTGCCGCTGTGATGGCCGTGCTGATCGTTCGCGGCGACGACCGGTCGTTCCGGTGGGCCTTCTTCCTGATGATGGTGGCGACCGCCATCGACGCCACTGACGGCTGGTTGGCCCGCAAGGCGCGCGTGACGGAGACGCTGCCTGGCTTCGACGGCGGCACGCTCGACAACCTGATCGACTTCCACACCTACACGTCGCTGCCGCTGTTGCTGCTGTGGCGCGCCGATGTCCTGCCGGGTACCTTCGGGTGGGTTCTGCTGGTGCCGCTGCTGGCCAGCGGCTACGGCTTCGCCCAGGTGCACGCGAAGACCCCGGACGGGTTCTTCATCGGCTTTCCGTCGTACTGGAACATCGTCGCGTTCTACCTGTACGTGTTGCACCCAGCACTGTGGATCTCGACATCAGGTACTGCTGCTGTTCTCTGTGCTGACATTCGTGCCGACGCCGTATCTCTACGCCTCCCGCGGCGGACCGTTCGCCACGGTCATCAACGCCGGTGCGGCGGTCTGGTTCGTGCTGCTCGCGCTGGTGTTGCGAGGCGCGCCGTTCGAGACCCGCAGGCTGGCGCTCGTGTCGGCCGCCTACCCGCTGTTGTACCTGGCGCTGTCCGCCGTGGTTGCCGTGCGTCGGCGAAGCGGACCTGAAGGTCCGCAGCTGTATCCCTGACGACCAACGACTAACGACTCTAACGACCGTCCCGCCTGAACTCTGCGAGTGCCACGATCACGGCGTCGGTGACACGGTCGACTTCGGCAGGGGCGACGCCGTAGTTGTTGGCGATGATCGAGAACACCAGTGGTTCGCCATCCGCCGAGTGCAGGAACCCGGCTACCGCCCGCGCGTTGCTGAACGATCCGGTCTTCGCCTGCACGTTTCCCTCGGCAGCGGTGCCCCTCATCCGGGTCGCCAGGGTTCCCGCCTGGCCCGCGACCGGCAATGACGCGATATAGGGTTCGCGCAGTCGCGAGTCGTTGTAGACGTGCACCAGCACGGTCGTCATCGCATCGGCGCTGACCAGGTCGTAGCGCGACAAACCCGATGCGTCGGCCATCACCAGTTCGGATGCCGGCACCCCCCACGACTCGAGCACCCGGCGCACGACGTCGATGCCAGCGGCAGCGATGCCGCCGGTTCCCTTCAACCGGCCCAGCGTGCGCAGGAACGTCTCGGCATAGAGGTTCTGACTGAGCTTCATCAGCGTGCCGGCGAGGGCCGGCAGCGCTGGTGACCTGTGCTCGAAGAGTGGCGGGAGGCCGTCGACGGCTGGAGGGTCGACAAGGTCATCGATGTCGGCGGCGCTGCCGAGCACGTTGATGCCGTTGTTCTGCAATCCGGTGCGCACGGCGTTCACGAAGTAGAGCGTCGGGTTGCCGACGGCGATCAGCCGCGTCTGCCTTGCACTGTCGACGGCGATGCTGCCAGAAAAGCGTGCCCCTGGCGTGCGAGGCAGCGCCTCCATGCGGATGGCGTTCGCCGTGCCGGCCGCGCTGGTCGTCAGGTTGTTCACCAGCGGCACCCGTACGTGCGACGGCGAGAGGGACAGCACCGGCGTGTCGCCTGCACTGGGCCCTGGCGCGATGAAGACCTGGGCCGTGCCCTGGTTGAACTGCAGGCCGCTGGCGGGTGCCGAATAGCTGTATTGCAAGTCGTCCCACATCCACCCGGCACCGAGCCCGTCGTCGGTAAATACCCGGTCGTTGCCGACGATGCGTCCGCCGATGGTGGTGATACCGCGCTCCTTCAGTCGCGCTGCCCACGAGTGGAAGACGGCGCTGGCGGCGCCGTCCCAGTCATCAAAGCTTGGATCCCCTGACCCGACGACGACCAGGTCGCCGTCGAGCACGCCATTGCTCACCGCGCCCGTCGTGGTCACGGTGGTGCCGAAGGTGAAGTCCCACCCCAGTTGATCGGCAGCTACCGCCAGCGTCAACGTCTTCATGGTGGAGGCCGGCATCAGCAGCCGGTGGTCGTTCGCTTCCACCAGCGTGGCGCCGGTTGAAAGCGATCGTGCCTCGACGCCGAACGTCCCGGCGGCGATGGCCGGGTCGGCCAGGATGGCGGCGACGCGGTGACGCAAGGCGTCTGCAGGGTCTGCCTGGAGGGTCGAAGCGGCTGGACGGAAGAAGAGCGCGGAGGCCGGCGTGCCACTGCGGCACGCCAGCGTCGAGGCGAGTGCGAGGACGGCTGCTGTCAGCCGTCGTGTCACTTCGTGAACTCGTCGATCGAGGCGACGGCTTCGTCGAATTTCGTGCTGTCGATCGCCGCCACCGAGGGGTCGTCCGATCGCGAGGCGTAGGCGGTCGTGCCGGCTTGGCGATCTGCACGCGGTCTTCCTTCTTGCCGTCATCGAACTTCACGACGATGGTGGCAGCCGGCGCATCGAGACCTGTGCGTGTCTTCGAGTCGACGAAGCTCATGGCGCGGATGTCCGCGAGCGCGGCGACGAAGGCCGGGAACTTCTCCTTGTCGGCGTCGGCGGCAACCGGACTGACTTTCTTCCACACGTCGGCCGCATTCTCGTCCGCGCCTTTCACTTTTTCGAACACTGTGGTCTTGCCGTTCCGCGTGAGCTCGATGCGGTTCGCCGTGAAGGCGCGCATGTCGAAGAGATCCCTGGCACGGTAGTCTTCCATCGTCTTGCGCAGGTCGTCAGCGGCCGGTAGCTGGATGGTGAAGACGTCGGGCCGCGATACGTCCTTCGCGTAGACCGTGTCGTCGCCGGCCGGCGCGCCCACTGCCACGGACGTGCGATCGGCGCCGAGATGGAGGTTCACGACGGTTGACGGCGTGGCGAGGCCGTACTTCTCGAGCGCCTCAGGCGTCGCCGATGGGACGACGATCGACTTCATCTGCAGCGATTCCATCGCCGTCACGAGGCCGTCCGCCGCCGTGCCGTCGGCGCGGGCCATCAGCGGCTTCGCCAGCGTCCAGGTGCCGTCCTTCTTGGCCAGCTCGAACGAACCTGTCGGCTGCACCACATCGATGCCGTCCACCTTCGAGCGATCGAAGCTGACGATCGCCTTGTCGCGCAGGTCGAAGGTCGACTTATTGAAGGTAGCGCTGTTGTATTCGCCGATCAGCACGACGCGCGTCTCGCCCTCCTTGCGCGCGTAGAGGCTGCCGCCGGTCGCCGTCTTCGTGCCGATGAGCAGCTTGCCCGACGGCTTGCCAGCCGGGGACGTGAAGGCAATCTCGATCGACGGCGTGTCGAGGCCGTAGTCCTTCACGTCGGCCGGCGCTTCTTCGACAACACGAGTGACATCGAGGCCGGCGAGTGCATTCGCAATGCCCGACGCATCCATGTCCGACGCCCGCGTCTGGAACGGCGCGGTCATCATCCACTTGCCGTCCTGCTTCTTCACCGAGGTTGTCTCGCCGGCATCGTTCTTCACCGTCAGCGTCTCGATGTCGTCCGAGGCGAGCCCGGTGAAGAGCTTCTCGACGTCGCTCGAGTTGCTGGTCCTGTCGCCGTAGAAGTAGATGTACGCGCCGAGTCCGACCAGGACGACGAGCAGCGCGAGGGTCGATTTCATTCCGCGCATCGCTACCGCCTCCGCGTCCAGCTGTAGATGCCGGCGCCGAACACCAGGCCCGGCACGATCAGCAGCGACAGCCAGGTGATGTTGCTCTGCTGTGTCGCCGTGAGCGTGAGGCGGCGGTCGGCGGCTTCCTTCGCACGGATGGAGATCAGGTTCTCCTGCTGCGACAGCCAGCCGATGGTGTTCATGAACATGTCGTGGTTGCCCTGGATGCCGAGGACGCCGTTCGACGGCGAAGTCGGAGTCGCCGAAGACGACCACGCGCGTTTCCGGCTTCGGCGCGTCGGCGTCGGTCGGGCGTCGCCGGTGCATCGCGGCTTCGCGCACGACGACCGCCGCGGCAATCGTCGATCGGGCCCGGCTTGTCGCCCTTGTCCTCGTCGAGCTCGACCTCGCCCGGACGCTCAGCAGCGCCTTCACGTCGGTTTCCGCCCAGCTGCGCGGGCTCGACTCGACGAACGTCTGCGGCCGTGTGTCCGTTGACGCCGCCCTCCACCGGCAGTGACCGGCCGCGCGACAGCGGATAGGCCGTCAGCACGGTGAAGCGCTCGGTGATCGGGTGCGACGGGTAGTTCGCCGCAATCGGCACCGACGCGTCGGCGCCGATCAGCCGGCCCATGCCGCTCGCATCGACGACGATGGTGCTGCTGACGTCGATGCCCCATTCGTGCGCGCAGCGCGATGAGGTTCGGCAGTCGGCGCCGACGGCGTTCTCCGGCGGATCGAGCATCAGCAGGAGCTTGCCGTTCTTTCCGAGGTACGTCTTCAGCGCGTCGAGTTCGGGCGCGAAGAAGTCGGTCTTCGGTCCGGCGACGACCACGCGCCGTCGCATCGTCCGGCACCGCGCTGGTCTGCGCCAGCACGACCTTCTCGACGCCGTAGTTCTCGCTGGTCGAGCGCCTGTGCGATGGTCTCGTAGCCATCGCGCTCGCGACGAGGTCGGTGTCGCGTTCACCGTGACCCGGCGGTGAAGTAGACCTTTCGCTGCTGGCCGCTGACGACCTTGATGATCGTGTTGGTGATGTCCTGCTCGGTGTTCGCGGTGGTCCGCTCGGACCGGCCCTTGTAGTTGACGATCAGCGTGCCGTACTGCTGCACGTTGTTCTGCTGCGCCAGCGCACGGCTTCTTGTCGGGATCGATGTACTCGGCCTTGACGCTGCTTCGAGGCGTATTCGTATTCCTTCAGGCGATCGCGGTAACTCTGGAACTGCGGTTCCTCGGCGAAGACCAGCACGTCGAGCGGCGCGTCGAGCTTTGCGACGATGTTCCGGCTCTGGTCCGACAGGCTGAACTGCTCGACGGCCGTCAGGTCCCAGCGCTTGTTCTGCCGGCTGGCCGATGTAGTTCACCGCCACGAGCACGCCGAGCACGATGAGCACGCTCGAGGCGGCCAGCGTGCCGTAGCGCGCCTGACGGCTGCCGAAGAAGCCGACGATCTCCCGCCACTGGCTGAGGATGTAGATCACCATGCAGGCGAGGCCGGCCTACGCGAGGTACGGTCGCGTACCGTTCCTGCGCCGGCATTCCGAAGCGAATCGCCGACGGCGCCAAAGACCAGCGCCGTGCCGAGCCATCCGATGAGACTGAAGATTCGATTGGCCATTAGCCCCGCCACCGTTCGGTGTCCACCGACTTCGCCGTCAGGAACAGCCCGAAGCGTGATCAGGCTCAGGTAGTAGATGACGTGCGTCGTGTCGATGACGCCCTTCGAGAAGTCGTCGAAGTGCTCGATGATCGACAGGTAGCGCGTCACGTCGGTGAGACAGCCGCTCGAGAAGCTGCCGATCCAGCTGATCGATCCACAGCATCAGGAACACCGAGAAGGTCACGATGTAGGCGACGATCTGGTTCGTCGTCAGGGTCGAGATGAACAGGCCCGACCGAGAGGAAACTGCCGCCGAGCAGCAGCAGCCCGAGGTACGACGGCGACGATCGGCTTCCACTCCGGGCTGCCGTAGACGAACAGCATCGCGATGTGGACCAGCGTGACCGCCAGCATCACGCCGTAGAGCGCCAGCGCCCCGAGGAACTTGCCGATGATGATCTGCCAGGTCGGTGATCGGCGAGGTCAGCAGCAGCTCGATCGTGCCGCGAGCGGCGCTCTTCCGAGTAGGTGCGCATCGTCATCGCCGGGAGGACGAAGAGCAGCAGGACGGTGACGTTCTGCAGCACCGGCCGCAGCATGTCCTGGTTGATGTTCATCGCCTGCTGACCCTGCATCGGTTCATGTTCATGCTCGGCGCGGACGAAGTACTGCAGCATCACGGCGAAGAAGTAGCCGTAGAGCAGGGCGAAGAGGCCGATCACCATGTACGCGATCGGCGACGCGAAGTAGGACTGCAGCTCCTTGCTGCGCGATGGCGAGGATGTTACGCATGAACGGTCTCCTCCGCGGCGGCCTGCGGCCGCGCTGTGTCCTCGGTGGTGAGCGAGAGGAAGATCTCCTCGAGGCTGACGCGCATCGGCCGCAGCTCGAGCAGCCCCCAACCCTGACCGACAACCGTCTGCGCGAGGTCGCGGCGGATGTCGCGGCCCTGCTCGCTGTCCACTTCGTAGCCGACCGATCTGCCGTGCCGATCGGATTCCGCGACGCCGCGTAACGCCCGGCACCTTCGACAGCGCTGCCGCTGCGTCGCCGTCCGCGGCATCGACCTGCACGTACATCGAGACCGAGCCGCGCAGGCGGGCCGTCAGGTTGTCGGGCGTGTCTACCGCGACGACGTGTCCCTTGCTGATGATGACGACGCGCTGGCAGGTCTGCGAGACCTCGGGGAGGATGTGCGTGCTGAGGATGATCGTGTGGTCGCCGGCCAGTTCCTTGATGAGCTGCCGGGTCTCGATGATCTGCTTCGGGTCGAGTCCGGCGGTCGGCTCGTCGAGGATGAGGACGTCGGGATTGTGGATGAGCGCCTGCGCCAGGCCGACGCGCTGCTTGTAGCCCTTCGACAGCCGGCCGCAGAGGCGGCCCGCCATGTCGGCGATCCGCGTGCTGCTCCATGACGTACTTGATGCGCTGCTTGCGTTCAGCCGACGGCACGCCCTTGATCTTCGACGACGAAGGTCAGGTAGTCGCAGCACCGTCATGTCGGGATACAGCGGCGGCGTCTCCGGCAGGTAGCCGGTGCGGCGCTTCGCTTCGACCGGCTGGTCGAACACGTCGTAGCCGGCGACGATGGCCTTGCCCTCGGTGGCCGGCATGTAGCCGGTGAGGATGCGCATCGTCGTGGTCTTGCCGGCGCCGTTCGGGCCGAGGAAGCCGAGAATCTCGCCGCGTTCGACGCGGAAGCTCACGTCGCTCGACCGCGGTGAAGCGGCCCATAGCGTTTCGTGAGGTGTTGAACCTCGATCACGACCAACTCCTAGGTATTTGATGAAGGAAGGCGCCAGCGAGCGCCGCGCCAACGAAAAATCCTACCCGAAAGCGTGGAAAAATGGGTAGTCGGGCGGCCGTAGGGAACGCGCCGAGACCATCATGAGTTGGCGCGCGTGCGCCCTACGCGCGCCCGGAGGATACATGTCATCTGTAGACGTCGGAACCCGCGCGCCGGACTTCACCCTGGTCGATCAGGACCGCACGCCGGTCACCCTCAGCCGTTTGGCGGGGCGGCCGGTCGTGCTGGTCTTTTTTCCGGGCGCGTTCAGTTCTACCTGCACGGCGGAGCTCTGCGCGTTCAACAACAGCATGGGGCGCCTGAATGCCGCCGATGCCCAGGTGCTTGGGCATCAGCGTCGACACGTTCTTCGCGCTGAAGGCGTTCCGCGACAGCCAGCACCTGACCTTCCCACTGCTCAGCGACTTCAACAAGGAAGTGATTCGTCAGTACGACGTGTTCTTCGAGGACATGATCGGCCTGAAGGGGCTCGCGAAGCGGGCCGTGTTCGTCATCGACAAGGACGGGGTCATCCGGCACCGCCAGGTGGTGGAGGACGCCCGCAACGAACCGGACTACGAGCAGGTGTTCGCCGCCGTCGCGGCGCTCTGAGACGTTAGAGCAGGGCAGAGGTTGGGCAGGTCGGGCCGCTTAGGCGGGTCGACCCTCCGCCCCGCCTCCAACCCCCACCTCCACCCGCTGGATCAGCCGTGTTATTCTGAATATATGAGCACTTGTTCAGACCTTCATGATCTGAGAGGCCAGCTTGTTCGACGCCGACCTCGTGGCTGATCTCGCCGACACCTTCAAGGTGCTCGGCGACAGCCACGCGCGTTCGCATCCTCGACGTCCTGTCCCGCGAGGAACTCTGCGTCGGAGATATCGCCGAGGTGCTCGGGCTGAGCGAATCGGCAGTGTCGCATCAGCTCCGCCTGCTGCGCACCGCCAGGCTGGTCCGTCAACGGCGCGCTGGTCAGCAGATGTTCTATGCCCTCGACGATCACCATGTCATCCGCCTGTTTACGCGCAGGCGCACGAGCACGTGCAGGAGCGCAAGGCGGAACGATGACCATGGCCAGCACCTGCACTGTCTGCGAACTGCACGCGGAGTCGACCTTCCGTATCGAGGGCATGGATTGCCGCGAAGAGGTGGCGCTCATCGAACGCCGTTTCAAGAACCTGCCCGGCCTGGAAGGGTTCCATGCCGACCTGATGGGCCAGCGTCTCCATGTGAAGTACGACGCCGCGAAACTCAGCGCGGCTGTCATCGCGGGCGCCGTGGCTGACGCGGGCATGCGCGCCTGGCTCGAGCACGAAGAGCCGGTGGCTACTGGAGACCGCGCGTCCCGGCGGCGCCAGGTGCTGCTCGCCGCGTCGGCCGCCTCGTACGTCGGGGCGCTCATTCTGGCGTGGGCCGGCTCGGGCAGCCTGGCAATCAACGCGTGCTACGCCGCATCCATGGCTTTCTCGCTGCCGCTCACCGCGCGCAAGGCCTGGCTGGCCGTGAAGCAGGCGGCGCTCGACATCCACATCCTCATGCTCCTCGCCGCCACGGGCGCCATCATTCTCGGCGAGTGGGCCGAAGGGGCAGCGGTGGTCTTCCTGTTCGCCGTGGCGCAGATGCTCGAGGCCTACACCATCGAGCGCGCCAGGCGCGCCGTGCGGTGCCCTCATCGCACTGGCGCCGACGGAGGTGCTGCGCCGTGAGCCGGGACACGAGCGGCGTGTGCCGGTGGACAGCGTCTCGCCTGGCGACGTGGTGGTGGTGAAGCCCGGTGAAAAGGTGGCCCTCGACGGCGTGATTACCGAGGGGACCAGCGCGTTGAACCAGGCGCCCGTCACCGGCGAGTCGCTGCCGGTCGACCGCGGCCCCGGCGATGAGGTGTTTGCCGGCAGCATCAACGGTTATGGCGCGATCGACATCCGGGTGACCCGCCTGCGGCGGGACACGCGGCTGGCACGCATCATCCACTTGGTCGAGCAGGCTCAGGCACAACGTGCCCCGTCGCAGACCTTCATCGAGAGGTTCTCCCGCGGCTACACGCCGCTCGTGATTGGTCTGGCTGTCTGGCTGTGCGTGATGGGGCCGACGTTCATTGGCGGCGATCCGCGAATCTGGTTCTATCGGGCGCTCGTGCTGCTGGTGGTCTCGTGCCCGTGCGCGCTCGTCATCTCGACGCCGGTATCGATTGTCGCCGCGCTGGCTGGCGCCGCCCGCAAGGGCGTGCTCATCAAGGGCGGGGCGCACCTCGAGCGCGCCGCCGTCGTGCGCTGTGTCGCATTCGACAAGACCGGCACGCTGACCCGCGGCGTGCCCGAAGTGGTCGAGGTTTTTGCACTCGACGCAGCGCCGGTGGAGACGCTGCTCCGCCTGGCGGCCTCGATCGAGCAACGCTCGGAGCATCCGATTGCCGCGGCTATCGTGTCCTACGTCCGCGAACAGGGGATCGCCATTGCAGCGGCAACCGATGTCACCGCGCTCGCCGGTCTTGGCGCCGCAGGTCGCGTGGAGCGCGACGAGGTGCTGCTGGGCAACCACCGACTGTTCGAGCAGCGCGGGCTGTGCCACCCATTGCTGCACGCCCGCATCGAGGCGCTGTCGGCGCAGGGCCGCACGCCAGTGTTGGTGGCGCGCAACGGTGAGCCCCTCGGCCTTATCGCCGTGGCTGACCGCCCTCGCTCCACCAGCCGCGATGTGGTCGCCACGCTGAAGGCGCACGGGATCGAGAAGGTGGTGATGCTCACCGGCGACAGCCAGGGCACCGCAGCAGCCATTGCCGCCGAACTGGGCCTCGACGACTTTCGCGCCGAACTCATGCCGGAAGACAAGGTGGCGGTCATCGCAGAGCTGCGAACCCGGTACGGCGCTGTGGCGATGGTTGGTGACGGCATCAACGACGCGCCGGCGCTTGCCGCGGCCGACGTCGGGATCGTGATGGGAGCCGCCGGCAGTGACGCCGCGCTCGAAACGGCGGACGTGGCGCTGATGGGTGATGAACTGGTGAAGGTGCCGTACGCGCTGCGGTTGAGCCGGGCCGCCCTCACCAATATCAAGGTGAACCTGACGCTGGCGCTCGCGCTGAAAGCCGCTTTCCTCATCGCCGCCATCACGGGTTACGCGACGTTGTGGATGGCGGTGCTGGCCGACACCGGTGCCTCGGTGATCGTCGTGGCGAACGCGCTCCGGTTGCTGCGCGCCGACTGAGCACTCAGCGCGTCACGAGTGCGGCGGCTCGGAGCCGGCGACCTTCGTCGAGATCCACACCTTCGCCACGCGGAGGCCGTCGAGCACGGTCACGCGCATGCGGCGACCGTCCACCTCGATGGTGTCTCCGACCCGCGGCCGCCGGCCGACCCGGCCCATGACGTAGCCGCCGAGCGTGGTGTAGGTGTCCTCGTCGATCTCGAGGCCGAACTGCTCGTTCACGTCCGTCACCAGCGTCAGGCCATCGAGGTCGGCCGACCCGTCGGGATGCACGGTGATCCGTCCGGTTCCCGCCGCGCCGACGATCCGCTCCATCAGCCACTCGAATGTCACCAGGCCGGCGGTGCCGCCGTACTCGTCGATGACGATGGCTTCGCGCACGCCGCGCTGGCGCAGCGACGCCAGCAGCGCGTCGGCCGCCATGGTTTCCGGCACGTTCAGGGTTTCCCGCGCCAGCATCGCGGCCGTGACGTCGGTCCGCCCCCCGGCGATGGCGCGCACGACGTCGATGGCGTGCAGGATGCCGATGATGTTGTCGAGATCGGAGCGGTAGACCGGAATGGTGGGGAAGCCGGCCTTCGAAATGGCCTGCAGCAGCACGTCGCCCGCCATCTCCGACTCCACCGCCATCATCTCGGTGCGTGGCACCATCACCTGGCCGGCCGTGAGGTCGGCGAAGTCGAAGACGCGGTGGAGCATCTGTTCCTCCTGCTCCTCGAGCACACCGGCCTCCTGGCTGGCAGTGACCAGCATCTTCAGCTCCTCTTCGGAGTGCACCATCGCGTGGCCGCCGGATCCGCGCAGCCCCATCGCGCCCACAATGGCCTGGCCCATGCCGTTCAGCAGCCGGATGAACGGCCAGAAGCTGCGCATGAACAATTCGGTCGGTCGCACCACCAGCAGCGCCGTGGCCTCGGCGCGTTCCAGTGCGATGGTCTTCGGTGCGAGTTCCCCGAGTGTGATGTGCAGCGCGGTGACGATGGCGAAAGCGATGGCCACCGAGATGCTGTGCGCGGTAGCCTCGGCGATACCGGTCGGCAGGAACGCGACGGCTGGTTCGACCAGGCCTGCGAGCGCCGGCTCACCAATCCAGCCGAGACCCGAGGCTCGCCATGGTGATCCCGAGCTGGGTGGCGGCGATGTAGCTGTCCGGGTCGCTGACCGCGCGGCGAACGGCGCGCGCGCACGCTTGTTCCCTTCGGCAATCAATTGATCGATTCGGGTCTTGCGAACGGCGATGATCGCGAACTCGGCGGCGACGAAGAAGCCGTTGGCAAACACCAGGGCCATCACGGCAGCGAGCCGCCAGAGTGTGTCGGCGAGCGATTGCTCCATGTAGGATTCTAGGCTTTGCGGTTCGAAAAGAAGTGGGCATCGACGAAGGTGTCGATGTGTGCCTGCGCAGCGGCGTCAACCACTTCGAACTGGATCCCCATGCCGACCCGCCGATGGCTCCAGACGACGCGCCCCTCGGCGTCGATGTCGGTCGTCGCAGCCAGGCAACCGGAAGCGCACTCTGCAGCCGCGTCGCGGGCTCGAGCGGGCTGGTGGTCCGGATGGCGATGCCGCCGTGACTGAGGTTCAATGTCAGCGCCGCAGCGATGGTCGTGCCGACCCGGTACTGCACCGGAATGCCGATGCCCATGCGCGGACTGCTGCGCCGGTTGAAGTTGTCGGGGAACAGATGCGGCGCGATCGACGGCAGGATGTGCTGCACCGCGCTGTACTCGTTGATGTAGCCGGCTACGCCCAGCGCGGCGAGCGCGCGCACTTCCTCCGCGCTGCCGATGGTGCCGCTGAACACCAGGATCGGCAGCTTGCCATCGTCGAGCTTGCGGACCGCGGCGACGAGCCCGACGCCGTTCGAGTTCGACAACCGGATATCGAGCACCAGCAGATCGATGGTGTCGAGGTCGGCGGTGATGCGCGCGAGCAACTCCGCCGCGCTCTTGATCGGGACGACGCGATGCCCGGCCTGCTCGAGCGCGGCCTTGAAACGGTCGCGCACGAACGCCGTGTCATCGGCGACGAGCACGGTCTTGGCTGTACCTGCGGTGCTGGGCATCGGAGTGGGTTTTCGGTACGCTATACTTCGACTCTTATCGCGAGCGCCTTCGGCGGATTCTGGCATGTCGCTCCAGGATTGCCAAGCCGATCGCCGCTCCCATCGAGGATTGTATGGCCACCTGCCCAGAGTGCGATGCGGAAGTCGAAGTTGACGAGACCGACGTGGAACTCGGTGACGACGTGACCTGTCCCGAGTGCGGACAGATCCGGGTCATCAGCAACATGGATCCGCTCGAGCTCGATTTCGCCCCTGACGACGACGAGGACGAAGACGACGACGAGGAAGAGGTCGACGAGGACGAAGACGACGAGGACGAGGACGAAGAAGACGGGGCCGACTGGGAAGAGGAATGAGCGACAAGGACCGGACCCTGCGGGACACGCTTTCCTCGCTGGGCTCCGTTGTCGTCGCCTACAGCGGCGGCGTCGACAGCGCCTATCTCGCCTGCGTGGCATACGACACGCTGGGCGACCGCGCTGTCGCCGTGACGGCCGACAGCCCGAGCTACCCTGAGCGCCATCGCCAGATGGCGGTGCAGATAGCGGCGCAGTTCGGCTTCCGGCACGAGATCATCCAGACCAGCGAGCTCGAACGACCCGAGTACCGGGCGAATCCCGCCAACCGGTGCTATTACTGCAAGCACGAGCTCTACACGCACCTCGCGCGCATCGCTGCCGAGCGCGGGGCTGTGGTCGTCGACGGCAACAACGCCGACGACCGCGGCGACTACCGGCCCGGCCGGCAGGCAGCGCGTGAGTTCGGCGTGCGCAGCCCGCTCGACGACGCGAATCTTGGCAAGGCGGAGATTCGCGAACTGGCGCGTCTCGCTGGCATGCCGACATGGGACGAGCCGGCGTCAGCATGCTTGTCGTCGCGCATTCCCTACCACTCTGAAGTGACCGACGAGAAGCTGCGCACCATCGAGAGCGCCGAGAACGTGCTGCGCGCACACGGCTTCCGCGTGCTCCGGGTCCGCCACCACGACGATCTGGCACGCATCGAACTCGGACGTGCCGAACTCTCGCGAGCGCTCGAGCCAGAGATGAGCGCCACGCTCGTCCGCGAACTGAAGGCGATCGGCTACCGCTATGTGACGATCGACCTTCAGGGCTACCGCACGGGCAGCCTGAACGAGGGGCTGCTGCTCCGCCCGGCGTGACGCGCACACAACGCCTGACCGGGGCATTCCTCGGTGCGCTGTTCATCGCGCTCCACCTGCCGTTCCTGCCTCCCACGCTGGAGGACCTGGACTCCATCAACTTCGCTCTCGGCGTCCGCCACTACGACATCTCGCAGCACCAGCCGCATCCGCCGGGCTACCCGCTCTACATCGGCGCGGCCAAGCTGCTGCACGCTGCCGGCCTCTCCGAGGTGCACGCGCTGAGCCTGCTCGGCGTGTTCGCCGGCGGCCTGGCGCTGCTGGCCTGCATGCGGCTGTTCGCAGCGATGACCAGGGAGCAGGGCAGTACGCCATTCGTCTGGCTCGCGGTGCTCGTCGTTGCCGCCTCGCCGCTCTTCTGGTTCACGGCGGCTCGTCCGCTGAGCGACATGACCGGGCTTGCCGCCTCGCTGGGCGTGCAGGCGATGCTCGTCACCACAGGCGGCCTCTCCGGGCTGACCATCGCGGCCTTCCTCGCAGCCTTCGCCGCCGGCATCAGATCGCAGGTGGTCTGGCTGACCCTGCCGCTGCTCGTGCTCGCCGTGCTGCGTCTTCGCGCCAGCGTACGGCTGCGAGGGCGCCGTGCGTGCGTTCGTCGCATACGCGGCTGGCGGCCTCGCCTGGTTCGTGCCGCTCGTGTTCGTTTCGGGAGGACCGGCGGCGTACTTGAAGGTGTTCTTCAGCCAGGGTGCGGAAGACCTGAGTGGCGTGGCAATGCTTGCCACGACGCCGACGGTCCGGCAGGCGATCCTCGCGGTGCAGTACCACGCTGATCGGCCCCTGGGGGGAGTGGCCGCTGGCCGCGGCGGTGCTGCTGCTGGCGGCAGCCGGCTTCGTCGTGCTGGCGCTGCGAACGCGCCACGCGCTGGTTACGCTGCTCGTGGCGTTCGGGCCCTACCTGATCTTCGATCTCCTCTTCCAGGAGACCATCACCACCCGTTACGCGCTGCCACTCGTTATCCCGATGGCATTCCTGGCCGTGCGCGGCGCTGCGGTCCTGCCGCGTCCGGCGGCCATCGGCGTCACCTGCGCGCTGATCGCCGGCGGCGCCTATATCAGCGACGGCGCGATGTACGGCTTCGCGACGATGGACGCACCGGCCTTCCGCATGCTCGCCGACATGCAGGTGGCGGTGAAGCCGGATGGCGCGGCGCTGCCGACGACGCCGGTGCTGGCGATGCATCGCCGCGAATTACTTCGACATGCGGCGGCCGTTCGCAGTGGGTGGGTGACCGGCTGCCGTCGTTCGCACAGCGCCTCGCCACGCCGCCCAAGCACGAGTGGCTCGAGGTGGTGAAGTACTGGAATGCCGGCGGCCGCGAGCCCGTGTGGTTCATTGCCGACCCGCCGCGCAGCGATCTCGCGCTCGTTCAGTACGCGAAGCGTCCGGTGCTATACCGCTGGCCGTTCCGGCAGACCGTCCTGCTCGGCGGCGCGCGCCCGAACGAAATGGACTGGCACGTCATCGAGTCGCCCGACTGGTATCTCGGTGAGGGCTGGGCGCTGACGCCGGAAACGGCAGGTATCGCGCGCGAGGATCGGAAGGGGCCTGGCCTCGGCGGCGAGCTCGGGGTGGATCCGGCGCTACCCGCAGCCGGTGACGCTGATGGTCGGCGGTCGCAATCTCGCGGACGGCGGACCGAACGCGCGGGTGCAGCGTAACGGTTGACGGTACGGTCGTGCTCGACGAATCGATGCCGCCCGGCTTCTTCCTTCGAATGATCCCGATCGGCGCGATGGCCGGCAGCGGCGGCTATGCCGAGGTGCGGATCGTCTCGGACAACCCGCAACTGGCGATCGAGCAGTTCGATGCGCAGCCGGCAGGGCGCGTCCTCTACGGCTTTGGCGAGGGCTGGAACGAGCAGGAGTACAACCCCGCTACTGGCGTGCTGTGGCGCTGGTCATCGGACAAGGCGGCGCTGCGGGTGCGTGCGGAAGGGCAGGGCGCTGGCGCTCACCCTGCGCGGCGAGATCGAGGCGGCGTCGTCGTCGCAGGGTCACGATTCGCGCCGGCGAGCGTGTCGCTGCTGAGTTCGACGTCGACCGGACGTTCTCGCGGACGGTGCTGATTCCGAAGGAGCTGCTGTCGGCGCCCGAGACAGTGCTGACTATCGAGAGCAGCGCGTTCTATATTCCGGCCGAGACGAAGTGGCGGTCGCAGGATCGGCGCAGGCTGGGTCTGAAGCTGGTAGAGTGCTCGTTGAGCCCGGTGTCGTAGCGTCAGGCTTGCGCGCCAGGCAGAGCAGCGAACTGCCGAACGGGTTGTCGAAGACGCGCAGCCACAGGCTCTCCAGCTTTAGCGCAGCTGTCAGCGCCAGGTTCACCGGCGCGGCCGGCACACGGATCTCCTGATCGGCGTTCCTGCTCGGGGGAGAGGCCGCGGGCGCGCTGCAGCGCCCGCGCCAGGGCCATGGGCGGGAAGAGCACGGCGTTGGTATAGGTGAGGCGATCGACGCGGAAGCCGGCGTCCATGACGAGACAGGCCAGGCTTTCCCGGCTGTAACGCCGCACTTCATGGCTCAGCACCGAGTGGTCGCCTCGCAGCGACCTCCATTGCGGCGACGTTGATCAGCAGCCAGGCGCCGGGGCGTGCCACCCGGTACATTTCGCGAATCGCCGCCTGTTCGACCGCGTCGGGCAGGGAATACAGGACATCGAACGAAGTGACGATATCGAAGGAGGCGTCGGCGAAGGGAATGGCCCCGATCGACGCGCGAGCCAGGCGCGTGCGGCCGGCGTCGCGGCCGAAGGCGAGGCCACTGGCCGCAAGGTCGAATCCGTATGCGCGTCCGATAGCCGTCCGAGCATCGTCAGGTTGTTGCCGGTGCCGCAACCGCAATCGAGCAGGCGAAGACCCGATCGGCCGTCCACGGCGCGTTCGAGGAGCGGCGTGACGAAGAAACGAAAGCCTCGGAACCAGAAATGCCGCTGTTCGGCGAGGGCTGTTGCACGCAGCAGATGGTCCATCGGCGGCATTGTAGTCGTATGAAGAATTGACACCTGCGCGTACGCTTTGTAAGCTGCGACTCTCCACTAGGAGTGTGACGATGACCCGTAAGCACGTTTGGATGATTGCACTGGCGCTGACCACGGTGATGACCGTGGGTGCATGCGCCAAGAAGGTTCCACCTCCGGCGCCAGCACCACCGCCGCCGCCGCCGGCTGCTGCCCGCACCACCACCACCGCCGCCACCGCCACCGCCGCCACCACCGCCGGCACCGCCGCGGCAGCTGACCGAGGACGAGATCTTCGCCCAGAAGTCGCTGGATCAGTTGAACGCCGAGAAGCCGCTGGCCGACGTGTTCTTCGACCTGGACGAGTCGACCCTTCGTGACGATGCCAGGGCATCGCTCTCGAGGAATGCCGACTGGTTGAAGCGCTGGACCAGCACCGCCATCACGGTCGAAGGACACTGCGACTCGCGCGGCAGCTCGGAATACAACCTCGCGCTCGGCTCACGCCGCGCCAACGCGGTGAAGGACTACCTGGTCAACCTGGGTGTGTCCGCAAGCCGTCTCACCGTCATCAGCAAGGGTAAGGAACAGCCGTTCTGCTCGACGGAAGATGAGTCGTGCTGGTCGCAGAACCGTCGCGGCCACTTCATCATCACGGCGAAATAGGGCACAGAAACAGAAGGCCGGTTTGGGATGCTTCCTGACCGGCCCTTCTTCTTTCCCGACCCTCCCGACCTTCCAGCCCCCCGCCCTACTT
This sequence comes from uncultured Acidobacteriota bacterium, assembly GCA_963722395.1. Lineage (GTDB taxonomy): Bacteria > Acidobacteriota > Vicinamibacteria > Vicinamibacterales > CAVVIG01 > CAVVIG01. Next base: position 1,516,349 of record CAVRLS010000005.1, read on the forward strand.
CCCGCACTCCTCCGCAATCGTCTGCGCGGCCGCTCGTGGATCGGCGGCGGCAATGATCGGGCGGCCCACCACCAGGTAGCTCGCGCCGGCGGACAGCGCGCCGGCGGCGGTGGCGGTGCGATTCTGATCGCCCCTGGCGTCGCTGGCACCGCGGATGCCCGGGGTGACGATAGCGAACCGAGGGTCGCATGACTCGCGAATGAGTCCGATCTCCTGCGGCGAGGCGACGACACCGTCGAGGCCGGCCTCCTGCGAGAGCAGGGCGAGCCGTCGCACATGATCTGCGAATCGCGGTCTCGACGCCCGTTCGCGTCAGTCCTTCCTGGCTGAAGCTGGTGAGCACGGTCACGGCAATCACCATCGGCGGTGCGGAGGAGGTCTTCACCGCTTCGTCGTCTGCCGCCTGCCTGGCTGCCTTCATCATGTCGAGCCCGCCGCCGGCGTGCACGTTGACCATCCACACCCCGAGGCGCGTCGCCGCCGCGACCGCGCCGGCCACGGTGTGCGGGATGTCGTGGAACTTCAGGTCGAGGAACACGCGGTCGCCGCGGCCGACCAGCTCCTCGACGAATGCCGGTCCGTTCGCGGTGAACAGGCGGCTGCCGATCTTGAAGCCGCCGACCCAGCCGCGCAGCGTGTTCGCCAGGCGCGCGCGCCTCGTCGATGGTGTCGACGTCGAGGGCGACGAGAAGCTCGTTCATGCTCAGTGCTTTCCCGGATGTCGACGGAGCCGATCGAGGACTCGGCGACTCGCGATGCCGTGACGCGTCATGTAGTCGCCGATGCCGGCAATGCAGGTGTTCGGCCAGATCAGCGGGTCGACGAAATTGGCGGTGCCGACCTGCACGGCGGTGGCACCGGCGATCATGAACTCCGAGCACGTCGCGCGCATCCATGATGCCGCCCATGCCGACGACCGGGATCTTCACCGCCTGGCGGCACTCGTAGACCATGCGCACGGCGATCGGACGGATCGCCGGACCGCTCAGGCCGCCGACGCCATTCGAGATCCTGGCGCGGCGCGTCTCGACGTCGATCACCATGCGCCAGGAACGTGTTGACCAGCGACACCGCATCGGCGCCAGCCGTCTTCCGCCGCGCGCGCGAACGATGCCGGGTCGGTGACGTTCGGCGTGAGCTTCGGGATCAGTGGCAGCGAGGTGACCTTGCGGACGGCGCTGACGACATCGTGGGTGCCGATCAGGCTGCAGCCGAACTGGATGCCGCCCTCCTTGATGTTCGGGCACGAGATGTTCAGTTCGATCGCTGCGACGCCCTCGGCGTCGGAGAGGATGCGTGACACCTCGGCGTACTCGTCGACGGTGGTGCCGCAGACGTTGACGATCACGGTTGCGCGGCGCTCGCGCAGCTCCGGCAGCTTCTCGCTGACGAAGCGGTGCACGCCGATGCCCTGCAGGCCGATTGCGTTGAGCATGCCCGGCCGGCGTCTCGACGATGCGCGGCGCCGGATGCCCTTCGCGTTCGTTCAGGAACAGCCCCTTGACCGCGACGCCGCCGAGCGTCGAGAGGTCGACCAGGTCGGCGTATTCGACGCCGTAGCCGAAGCAGCCGCTCGCCGACAATCAGCGGATTCTTCAGGGTGAGCGAGCCGATGCGAACGGACAGGTCGACTGGTGATACTGATGACCCTGCGTCCTGATTCATGGTTCCTGATGGATGCGTCATCTGGCGCTCAGTCCCAGACGATCTGCGCGGCGTCGAGCACCGGGCCGGCGATGCACGAGCGGACATGGTGGAAGCCGCCGCCCTCGCTCCTCATCGGCACGACGCAGCTGTAGCAGCCGCCCATGCCGCAGCCCATGATGCGTTCGACCGACACTTCGCAGGGACGGCCGAACGTCGCCGCCGTCGCGGGCGGTCGCCGCCAGCATGCCTTCCGGGCCGCAGGCGTAGAGCGTGACCGGCTGATCGGCCGGGCGCGTCGCCAGCGCGCGATCGAGCGGCGCGATGACGCGGCCCTTCTCGCCGCCACTGCCGTCCTCGGTGGTCAGCACGAGCGTCGACGCCGAGGCTGCGGAACAAATCGAGGTAGAACAGCTCCGTCGTGCCGCCTGGCGCCGTAGAACAGCGTTGCCTTGACGCCGCGGGCCGACGAGCGCCTCGGCCAGCGTCGCAGAACGGTGCGAGTCCGACGCCGCCGGCCACCATCCATGCGTCAGCCGGGGCGTCGACGAGCGTGAACGGCTGACCGAGCGGGCCGAGGCACATCGATGGTATCGCCTCGCCTCGCGTCGTACAGCAGGCTGGTGGAGACGCCGATGCGCTTGATGAGCAGCGACACGCCGGTGGCGCGGCCGTCGGCGTCGCGCAGGATTTCGAAGACCGAGAACGGACGGCGCAGCAGCGGGTCGTGGCCGGGTGCGGCCTTCACCATCACGAACTGTCCGGGAATCGCGGCCGCGGCGATCTGCGGGTGCGTCCAGCGCGAGCACGTTGTAGTCGTCCGACAGCGCGATGTTCGCGACCACCGTCGGCCGCAACGTCGAAGGGCATCAGGGAAGTATACCAATCACGATTCGGGTATACTCGCCTCGGTCTTCTTTAACGCGGTCCTGCGAGGCTGCGAAGAGGTGTTCATGTCCGATACAACCCGCCCCCGGCGGCATCTGCCGCATCGTCCCCTTCGTCCTTCATCGCCGTTCCCGTTCATCCGTTCGCGCAAGCTCCGCGAACCGGAGAGGCAGGTGCCTGCATGCCTGTAGTGCTCGATGCGGATCGGATCGGCCGCACGCTGACGCGCATTGCGCACGAGATTCTCGAGCGCACTCGCGGCGTCGACGAACTGGCGTTCGTCGGCATCCAGCGGCGCGGCGTGCCGCTCGCCCGGCGCCTGGCCACGCTGGTGTCCAGCATCAGCGGCACTGAAGTGCCGGTCGGCGCGCTCGACATCACGCTCTATCGCGACGACCTGATGCGCCACTCCATCGGCGCGCAGCCGGTCGTCGGCCGAACCAACATCCCGTTCTCCATCGACGACAAGCGCATCCTGCTGGTCGACGATGTGCTCTATACCGGGCGGACGATCCGCGCGGCGCTCGATGCGCTGATCGAGTTCGGCCGGCCGAAGACGATTCAGCTGGTCGTGCTGGTCGACCGCGGACATCGCGAGCTGCCGATCAAGGCCGACTACGTCGGCAAGAACCTGCCGACCTCGCTCTCGCAGAGCATTCAGGTGCGTCTGCTCGAAGTCGACGGGCGAGGACCAGGTGGAGATCCAGGAATGAAGAAGGATCTGCTCAGCATCGACGATCTGAGCGCGCGACGAGATCTACCGCGTGCTCGATACGGCCGACGCGATGCGTGAGATCGGCGAGCGCCCGATCAAGAAGGTGCCGACGCTGCGCGGCAAGACGGTCGTCAACCTGTTCTACGAGCCGAGCACGCGCACCCGCACCTCGTTCGAGATCGCGGAGAAGCGGCTCAGCGCCGACACGCTGAATATCGCCGTGCAGGCGTCGAGTGTGCAGAAGGGCGAGACGCTGGCCGATACCGCGATGAACATCGAGGCGATGTCGCCGGACATGATCGTCATCCGCCACGCGTCCTCCGGCGCCTGCCACCTGCTGTCGCGCATCTGCAAGTCGCGCATCATCAACGCCGGCGACGGCATGCACGAGCATCCGACGCAGGCGCTGCTCGACGCCTTCACCATCAGGCAGCACAAGAAGTCCATCGAAGGGCTCAAGGTCGCCATCGTCGGCGACCTGCTGCACAGCCGGGTGCTGCGGTCGAACGTGCTGCTGCTGACCAAGCTCGGTGCGCAGGTGTTGGTCAGCGGACCGCCAACGCTGGTGCCGCGCGGCATCGAGCAGCTGGGCGTCACGTGTCGACCTCGGTCGACGACGCCGTGCGCGACGCCGACGTGGTGATGATGCTGCGCATCCAGCAGGAGCGGATGCAGGGCGCCTTCTTCCCGTCGCTGCGCGAGTACTTCCACCTGTTCGGCATGACGACCGAACGGGTCGAGCCGCGCCAAGCCGGACGTCATCATCATGCACCCCGGTCCGATGAACCGCGGGGTCGAGATCGCGTCAGAGGTGGCGGACGGTCCGTACTCGGTCATTCTCGAACAGGTCGCCAACGGCGTGGCCGTCCGTATGGCGGTGCTGTACCTTCTGGCTGGCGGAGTTGAAGATGAAGCGGCTGCTTAAGGGCGGACGGGTCGTCGATCCGGCCAACGGACGTGACGGTGTGTTCGACGTGCTGATCGACGGTGATCGAATCGCCAGCGTCGGCACGAGACCTTCAGGTGGACGCGGGCACGATGGTCGTGGACATTCCGCCAGGCCTGGTGATCACGCCCGGACTGATCGACATGCACGTGCACCTGCGCGAGCCTGGCCAGGAACACAAGGAGACGGTCGCCACCGGCACGCTTGCGGCGGTGACCGGCGGGTTCACGGCGGTCGCGTGCATGCCGAACACCTCGCCGGTGAACGACAACGCCGGCGTCACCGAGTACATCCTGAAGAAGGCGGCCGATGCCAACCTCGCCCGCGTCTATCCGATCGGCGCCGTCTCGCGCGGGCAGAAGGGCGAGCAGCTGGCGGACATCGGCGAACTGAAAGAAGCGGGCTGCGTCGCGGTGACCGACGATGGGCACCCGGTCGCGACGGCGCTGCTGATGCGCCGCGCGCTCGAGTACACGCGATGTTCGACATGCCGGTCATCGAGCACTGCGAAGAGCAGACGCTCAAGGGCGACGGCGTCGCGCATGAGGGGATCGGTGGCGTCGACGCTCGGGCTGCGCGGCATTCCGGGCGAAGCCGAATCGATCATGGCGCAGCGCGACATCGCGCTGGCCGAGCTGACCGGCGGCCGCGTCCACATCGCGCACATGAGCGCGCGGCAGACGCTCGACGCCGTGCGTTACGGCAAGTCGCGCGGCGTCGAAGGTCACCTGCGAGGTGGCGCCGCACCACTTCATCCTCACCGACGAACGGCTCGGCGCGCCGGTGGCGTACGACACCAACACCAAGATGAACCCGCCGCTGCGCGAAGCGGCCGACCGCGATGCGATGCTGCAGGGGCATCGCCGACGGCAGCGTCGACGTCATCGCGACCGACCACGCGCCGCATCACTACGACGAGAAGCAGGTGGAGTTCGATCGGGCGCCGTTCGGCATCACCGGACTCGAAACCGCGGTGTCGCTCTGTTTCGATCGGCTGGTCCACGCCGGCGTCATTTCGCTGTCACCGTCTCATCGAGCTGCTGTCGGTGAATCCGGCGCGCATCCTCGGCGTCCCGGGCGGCTCGCTGACCGAGGGCGGCCCGGCCGACATCACGATTCTCGCGCCCGACCTGCAGGTGACGGTGGCCGCCAAGACGATGAGGTCGAAGTCGAAGAACACGCCGTTCGACGGCTGGACGCTGCGCGGCGGCGTCGCCGCGACGATCGTTGGCGGACGGACGGTCTACACCAACGCGGCCGTCAACCTGACGATCTGACGAGGTCGACCGGTCGCCGCGCACGTTCCGGTGCGCCTGAGCGTCAGGGCCGCGCCGGCGTCAGCCGCAGGCGTCCGATCGCATCGGTCTCCACCGTCAGCCGGTCCGTCCGCATCTTCCGGTAGCGGACCGCCTGCCAGTCGGCGAGAAACGAGTCGTAGTACGACGACAGGAAGTGGCCGGACTGCCCCACCGACTCGAGGAACCGGCTGTCGTTGGCCGGCGACAGATCGACGATCTGCCGGAAGCCGGGGACGGATGTCGTCGTCGTACGGGGCGTCGGCCGCAACCGGCCCGACGTTCACCGTACTCCAGTCGCCGCCGTTCGGCACGACCGGCTCGAGCAGCGGCCGCAGCGCCCCGACCGCGTCGAGCCCCTGGTGCGGGAAGACCGCGCGGTGGACGCGCGTCCCATCGCCAGCGTGGCCATGTCGCGTGCCCAGCCGGTCCGCCAGATCCGCCACGCCGTCGTGCGAGCGCCTCGGTGACGGCCTGCGTCGCAGGTTTCCTTGCCGGCGTGCGCGATGTCGTCGCACCAGGACGGCTGTCGTGACGTCAGCGTCGCTACGGTGAAAGCGCGTGATGTACGAGAAGCGGCCCTGCGTAGCCATCGAGCGCAGCGGCCCGAGCTCGTCGCCGGCGAGCGCCGGCGCCAGCTGCAGGAACCAGGCCTGGAAGATCGCCGGCGCGGCGCTGTCGGCCGAGCGTCGAAATCCCACGTGCGCAGGATGGCGACGGCCCGCTCGTCGAGCGTCGACTGCGGCTGGACGTGCGCGAGCAGGCGCGGCAGCAGGTCGCGTGCGTGCAGCGACAGCGTGTCGGCCTGGATCCGGGAAGTCGTTCGGGGTCAGCTTGCGCGTCGCGCTGAGCTCGCGATCAGATCGGTGATCCGCTGGGCGCGATAGGGATTCGGGATACTCGAGGCCGATGAGCTGCGGATAGCGCGCCGGGACGGCCGGTGGTTGGCCGTGACGATGAAGTGCTCTGGCGGGTCGAACGCGTGCGGCAGTTCTTCGAACGGGCACCCAGCCGGTCCACTCGGCGTCGCCGCGTCCAGCCGTCGGCCGGCTGCGAGCCGTCGCCGGAGGCGCGGACCGGGATGCGGCCGGCGCGTAGTAGCCGATGTGGCCGCTCGACGTCGGCGTAGACGAAGTTCTGCGACGGCGCCACGAAGTCGCGCAGCGCCGTCGGTGAACTCGGTCCAGTTGCGCGCGTCGTTCAGGCGCATGAACGCCGACGATGGTCGAGGTCGTCGTCGTCGAGCGCCGTCCAGCGGAAGGCCAGCGGCTCGAGTGGCGGTGGCCTCGGCGGCGTCGGCGGACGCGGCGTTGTTGGCGTTGATCGCGTCGGAGATCAGCGGACCGTGGCGTGTGATGCGGACGTTGACGGCGACCGGCGCGGCGCCCTTGACGACCACGGTCTCCGGGACGACCGTCATCGGTTCCTGGACGCCGCGGAACTCGGCGCCGTGCCGGACGGGTCGAGCTTCTCGCGATACAGGTCCTGGACGTCGGCGCGCGACGTTCGTCTCGCCCCACGCGATGTTGCGGTTGCGGCCGATCGCGACGGCCGGCGTGCCGGGAAGCGTCGCGCCGATGATGTCGAAGTCGCCGGCCGAGACGTGCGCGAGATACCACAGCGACGGGATGTTGTGTGCCGAGGTGCGGGTCGTTGGCGAGCAGCGGCTTGCCGCTCGCGGTCATCGTGCCGTCGACGACCCAGTTGTTCGAGCCGATCGCTTCGTGCGGCGCACCGCCGAGCAGGAAGGTCGCGCACCTCGGCGGGCCGCTGGACAGCAGCTGCTCGAAGGCGGGCCAGGCGTCTGGCGCGGTGTCGGAAGTGCGCCGCGGGCGAGGGCGCGCACGGCGTGCGCCGGCATCGGCGGCGGCTGATCGGTCAGGATGCTCAGGCCATCGGCCGGATAGGGCGGCAGCAGCGTCCGCACGCGCGCGTGGCCGAGCTTGCCGAGGATGTCGTGGCGCATCAACTCGAGCGAGTAGTTCGCGCTGAGGTCCCAGGCCATCATCTTGACCCACACCAGCACGTCCGGACCGGTGAAGGGTTCGGGTTCGAAGCGCAGCAGCGTGAACTCGGGCGGCAGAGCGGCTGCCGTGATGCGCGTCGATGAACGCGTTGACGCCCGCGACGTAGGCGTCGACCTGTTGCCGCACGTCAGCAGGCAGGCGCTCCCACGCGCTCCGCGCCGCGCGGCCGAACCCGACGGTGCGCAGGAACCGGTCCTGCGGCAGGGTCGCCGCGCCGAAGATCTCGGACAGTCGTCCGTGGCCGATCCGGCGCTGGAACTCCATCTGCCACAGCCGATCCTGCGCGTGCACGTAGCCGAGACCGAAGAGCCCGTCGAGCGTCGTTCGCCGCGAAGATGTGGGGAATGGCGTCGGCGTCGCGCACGATCTCGACCGGGCCGGAGAGCCCGGCGACCACCTGGTCTTCGCCGTGAGTCGGGCAGCGAACGCCGCAGATACAGGTAGCCGCCGCACGCCAGTGAGCACGAGCGAGCACGATCAGGACAAGCAGCAACCCGGACGATGATGCGGCGCATGCGAAAATCATAGCGACAGACCGCATTGCAGATTGCGGATTTCAGATTGCAGATGTGACTTGCAAAGACACGAGATCGCCAATTGAAGACTCGAGATTCGCGTCCCGCCCGCCTGAAGCCGACGCTGGACGGCCTCTACGAGAGCTTCAACCAGGCCGATTCGGCGACCGATCCGATTCAGATCGTGCGCCGCTTCACGGCGAACGACGACCGGGAGATCGTCGGGTTCTTCGCCGCGGGCCTGGCGTTCGGCCGGGTCAGCAGCGTGCTGCAGTCGATCGAGCGGGTGCTGGCGGTCATGGGCGACGCGCCCGCGCAGTACGTGCGCGACTTCGATCCGGCGCGCGACAGCGGACCGTTGCGCGAGTTCGTCCACCGCTGGATTCGCGGCGCCGACATCGTGGCGCTGCTCTGGGTCCTGCGCCAGATGCTCGAGCGCAGCGGGTCGCTCGAGGGGTTCTTCGTCGAGGACGACCCCGGTGGCGACGATGTGCGCGACGCGCTCGACAGTTTCTCGCGCCGGGCGATGGCGCTCGACCTGCGGCCGGCCTACGGACGCGTGCCGACGCGGCCGGCGTTGGCTACTTCTTTCCGCGTGCCTCCGCTGGCAGCGCCTGCAAGCGCCTGAACCTGTTCCTGCGGTGGATGGTGCGGCACGATGCGCTCGACCTCGGCGTCTGGACCCGCGTGTCGCCGTCGCGTCTGATCGTGCCGCTCGACACGCACGTCATCCGGGTTGGCCGCTGCCTGCAGTTGACGAACTACACGAGTCCCGGCTGGCGGATGGCGCTCGACATCACGCGTCGCTCCGAGCACTCGACCCGGACGACCCGGTGAAGTACGACTTCTCGATCTGCCACCTCGGGATGATGAACGCGTGCGGGTTCAGACGCCGCGCGGAACTCGCAGTGTCCGCTGCGCGGCGTCTGCCGGCCGACGAGCGCGCGTCGATAGCTGCCGCGTGCCATTTTGTAGGTGCCGACCCTCCGGTCGGGCGGTGAGGCGGACCTGAAGGTCCGCGGCTACGACTCGTCCGCGGGCACATCCGCCAGGTGCGGCGCCCGCGCGAGGCGCGCGTAGACGGCGGCGGTCTCGGCGACCATCCGCTCGACGGTGAAGCGCTCGCGCACGCGCCCGAACCCGGCCTCGCCCATCCGGCACGCAGCGCCGTGTCCTGCAGCAACCGGAGGATCGCATCCGCCAGCGCGCGTGAATTGCGCGGCTCCACCAGCAGCCCGTTCGTGCCCTCGTCCACGACTTCGGGAATGCCGCCGGCGCGGGTGCCGACGATTGCCTTGTCGCACGCCATCGCGTCGAGCAGCGAGGTGCCCAGCCCTTCGGTGACCGAGCTCATCACGAACAGGTCGAAGCCCTTGATGCAGCCGAGCACGTCGGTGCGGAAGCCGGGCAGCAGCACGTGCTTCTCGAGGTGATGCTCGCGCACGAGACGCTCGAGCTGCTCGCGCAGCTCGCCTTCGCCGAGGATGACGAAGCGCGCGTCCGGAATCTGCTGGACGACGAGGTGCGCCGCTTCGATGAGGTGTCGCTGACCCTTGTGCGGCACCAGGGCCGCGACGTTGCCGACGACCGGGCGCCGATGCGGCAGCCAGAACGCCTCGTGCACGTTCACGGCGGCGCGGCGTCAACACGGTCGACGTCGATGCCTTCGTGCACGGTGACCACGCGGTCTGCGGCGACGCCGTCGCCGACCAGGATCGGGCGGATCGCCTCCGACGCGGCGATGAAGCAGTCCACCTGCCGGTGCTTCCAGCGTCGAGAACGAATTGCGCCTTCAGGTGGAAGTCGACGCGCCGGGACGCGACGAGCGCCGGACCGAGCGCCCCTGCGCCGAGCGCGCCGCTGCGCCGAACGACAGCGCCAGCGACGGCCATCGCGACGCCGTGCGGATCGTGCGCGTGGATGACGTCGGGCTGCAGCCGCTTGATCACGCGCGCCAGCCGCCAGGCGGCGGAGAGGTCCACTTCGCGTGCGCGACGCGATCGGGATCAGCTCGAGCCCCTCGGCTGCGCGCGTTGCGCAGCTCGCCGTCCGGGTGCGCGACCAGCGCGGCGCGGTGGCCGAGCGCGCGCAGGCCGTTGACGGTCAGCAGCACCTGGTTCTGCCCGCCGCGCCAGGTCCGCGCGGTGTCGATGTGCAGGGAGAACATCGTCGGCTCTGGCCGATCGTACCGGCGTCGGGCCATGTGCCGGGGCGCGTTGAGCCGGGTCAGCCTGCAGCTGCCACAGCTTGGCGAACTTCAGGAACACGTAGTACGCGTTCAGCGCCGAGATGATCAGCCCGGCGCGGCCCAGTCGCGGAAGCCGCCGCGGGCGATGTAGTTGCGCAGGAACGCGAGCGGCGGATGGACGGCGAGGTGCGGACAGCGGCGCGGCGCCCGTCCTCGTACATCTGCGCGCGCGGCGAGCGGTGGTGTAGCGATCGATCGTCTCGAGGTGGTCGGCGATGTCGCGATAGGCGAAGTGCTGCAGCTCGCCGGTCAAGGTCGCCGATCGTGCCCGCCACGGCGACGCCTTCGTGCACGTAGCTGGCCGGTCCAGCGGCCCGCGCTTGCGATCGTAGAGGCGCATCTGATGGTCGGGATACCAGTCGGTGCCGCGGATCCAGCGTGCCGAGATGCCAGGTGACGCGCGGCACTCGATAGGCGGCGTGCTCGGCGCCGTCAGCAGCCTGCCGGATCTCGCCGGCCAGCTCCGGCGTGACCCGTTCGTCGGCGTCGAGCGACAGGATCCAGTCGTGACGAGGCGAGCGTCGGCCGCGATAGTTCTTCTGCGCGACGTAGCCCGGCCAGGGGCGAACGATACCACGACGCGAGTCGGTGAATGCCGCGCGATGGCCACCGTGTCGTCGGTGCTCTCGCGAATCGACGACGACGATCTCGTCGGCCCACGAGACCGACTCGAGCGCTGCGGCGATGTCGGCCGCTTCGTTCCTCGTGATGACCGTGACCGAAACCTTCGGCACGGGGCGATCGTAGCCGAAGTGTCCCGACTGCTACCGCGTGCCCTGCGCCGCCGACGTGATCGGGGCATTGCCGGCGAGCGCCGTTTCCTGGACGGCTTCGAAGTCGACCAGCGACTTGTTGTAGTCGGCGATGGCCCGGATCTCGTTGGTGCGGGCCTGGGACAGATCGCGCTGCGCCTGGAACACGAAGAAGCTGATCTGGATGCCGGCGGCGAACTTCTTCTCCTCGGCGTCCAGCCGCCGCTCGGCGAGTTCGCGCGGCGACGCGGGCGCTGTCGACGCGCTTCTGGTTGGTCTGCACCTGCGGGCGGCGTCGCGCACCTGGGTCGTGATCTGCAGCTCGAGGTTCCGCAGCTGCTGGCTGCGCCTGCGAGTACTGCAGCCGCGCCCGCGCCAGGTTGTGTCCGAGGTGCTGTCGCCGATGGGATACGCGACCGAGACGCCAACCGTCCAGGTCGGGTAGTCGGTTGCAGAACACGTCGCCGAGCACCGAGCCGTAGCCGCGCTGCGAGACGACCGCGCGGTGGCGCCGTTGGCCGTCGACGGTGAAGCTCGACCGGCGTCAGCTGCACGCCGCCGAGCCGCGTTGCTGCTGTAGGACGCTTGCGCGTTGATCTCCGGCAGCATCTGGTTCGCGGAAGTAACTTGATGTTGATGTCGCTCTTCGCGAGGCTGTTCTTCGCCAGCTGCACGTCGGTCCGGTTGTCGAGCGCCTGCCTGATGGCGCCGTCGATGTCGATCGCCTGTGGCGTGAACGACATCAGTTCGGTCGGCTCGATGCGACGTGTCCAGAAGTCCGGCGATCGCCGGGTCGAAGATCAGCGCGCGCAGGCGATCTTCGGCCTGCTGGATGGCGGCCTCGGCGACGATCACCGATTCCTCGTTGCGCGCCACCTCGGACTGCGCTTCGACGATGTCGATGGGCGCCATGGTGCCGATCTGGACGCGCTTCTCGTTGTCGGCGAGGAGCGCGCTTGGCCAGGTCCAGCGACTGCTGCTGCGCCTTCAGGTTGTCGCGCTGAGTAGGCGAGATCCCAGTACGCGTTCTTCACGTTCCGGGTGGTCGTGGCGATGGTGGACTGCAGCTGGACGTCCGACGCCTCGCGATCCTTCCGCGTCGTCTGCGAGCTGCTGCCGGTAGCTGTCGATCGTGCGGTTGCGCAGCAGCGGCTGCGAGAAGCTGAACGCGACGTTCGAGCTGAGCAGCGGGTTGAAGTTGTTGAAGAGGTTCGTCGAGGTGGCGCGGGCGCTGTTCCAGCCGACCGAGTAGTTGGCGCCGGTCGGCAGCAGTCTGGCTGAGGCCGAACTGGGTGGAGAACTGCGAGTCCGTGATCTTCGCCTGGCCGCCCGACAGGAAGCTGCTCGCCGGTGATTCTGCGAGTTGGTCTGGAGGGAGGAGGTGACCGTCGGAATCCAGTAGCTCCGCGCCTGCGCCAATGCGACGTCCTCGATCTGCGGGTTCAGCCGCTCGATCTGAATGCCGAGGTTCTGCTCGAGGGCCAGCTTCACGGCATCGTCGACCGTCAAGGTTCGGACAGCCGCGGTCTGTCCCTGCGCCGCGGCGGGGGTGACAGTGGCGGCGGCCACAGCGGCCGCCAGCAGCACAGCGGCGCACTTCATCGAATAACGCATGGACTGAAGCTCCATCAGGCGAGACATCGGGAAGAATTCTGAATCAGTAGACGTCAGGCGGGGGCGTTCGGTTCAGAGATCCGGATTGTATACTACCGAGTCGAATGGCTACACGCGATGAACTGCTCGATCTGTTCCGGAAATCAGGCGCCCTGCTCGAGGGGCACTTCCGCCTCAGCTCCGGCCTGCACAGCACCGGCTACCTGCAGTGCGCGCTGGTGCTGCAGCACCCCGCGTCGGCCGAACAGCTCGGTCAAGCGATTGCCGAGCGAACGCGGCACCTGCGGCCCACCGTGGTGCTGTCGCCGGCGCTCGGCGGCGTCGTCATCGGCCATGAGGTCGGTCGCGCGCTCGGTGTCCGCGCGCTCTTCGCCGAGCGTCAGGACGGCGCGCTCATGCTGCGCCGCGGATTCATGCTCGCCGAGTCGGACCGCGTCCTGGTCATCGAGGACGTCTGCACGACCGGCGGATCGACCCGCGAAACGATGCAGGTGGCGACCGCCGCTGGCGGCCAGGTGGTCGGTGCCGCCTCGATCGTCGATCGCAGCGGCGGCAGGGCCGCCTTCGATGTGCCGTTCGAAGCGCTGCTCAGCATCGACCTTCCGACCTACCAGCCGGAGGCGTGCCCGCTCTGCGCCCAGGGCCAGCCGGTCGTGAAGCCCGGCTCCCGTCCCGTGGTCGCCTGATGTGATTCACCTGAAGCTGACGATCGCCTACGACGGCACCGGGCTGGTCGGATGGCAGCGTCAGCCGACGGGCGCGTCCGTGCAGGCCCTCCTCGAAGATGCCCTGGCGCCCATTGCCGGCGCACCGGTGGTGGTTGCCGGGGCGGGCCGGACCGACGCCGGCGTGCACGCGCTTGCGCAGGTCGCATCGGTGACGATCCCTCGCCGGGTCACGGCGCGGGCGGTGGTTCAATCCGCCAACATGTACCTGCCTCCGGCCGTGCGCGTGATTGCGGCCGACGAGGTGGACACTGCCTTCCACGCGCGCTTCAGTGCGGTCGCCAAACGCTATCGTTACCGTCTGTGGAACAGCCGCGTGCTTGATCCGTTCGAGCGCAGCTACGCCTGGCACGTACCGTGGCCGCCGCTGGACGAGGCTGCGATGAACGAGGCGGCCGCTCGTCTCATTGGCACGCACGACTTCGCCGCGTTCAAGGGGGCCGGCAGCGACGTCGAGACCTCGGTGCGCACGATCTTCGCGTCGGCAGTGACCGGGTCCGCGGAGCCCGGGTGCGGCCGGCTGCTGACCTACGACGTGCGCGGGGACGGATTCCTCCGTTACATGGTGCGCTCGATCGCCGGTACGCTGGTCGAGGTGGGGCGAGGGCGCCGGCCAGTCAGCTCGATCGACGAGCTGCTCACGCTGCGCAATCGGGCAGCGATCGGCAGGACCGCCCCGGCCCACGGTCTGTTTCTGGTCGCGGTCGAGTACGCATAGGCGACTTATAATGGCCCAGCATGTCGCTTGAGCAGCTCCTGGCCTGGATTCCGCCAGGATCGCCGGACGAGGCCCTGGCGCGCCAGGTGAACTTCGACCAGCTGCCGGCGCACGTCGCCATCATCATGGACGGCAACGGCCGCTGGGCGTCCCAGCGGCATCTGCCCCGCGTCGAAGGACACCGCGCCGGTATCGACTCGGTGCGCGACGTCGTCGAGACGTCGGCGCGGCTCGGCATCGACGTGCTCACGCTGTATGCCTTCTCGGTCGAGAACTGGAAGCGGCCGAAGACCGAGGTCGAACATGCTGATGATGCTGCTCAAGCGGTACATCAGGCTGGAGACTCGGCACGCTCCTGCAAGAACAACATCCGCTTCCGCGTCATCGGCCGTACGGACGAGCTGGCGCCTGACGTCCAGCACGAGCTCGAGATCGGCCTCCGCAAGACCGAGCGACAACACCGGGATGCTGTTCAACATCGCGCTGAACTACGGCGGCCGCGCCGAGATCGTCGACGCCGCACGGCGGGCCATGGCGTCGGGGATGTCGCCCGCCGATCTCGACGAGGCGAAGTTCGGCGACTTCCTCTACACGGCCGGCCAGCCCGATCCCGACCTGCTGATCCGCACGAGCGGCGAGATGCGGGTCAGCAACTTCCTGCTCTGGCAGATTGCCTACGCCGAGATCTGGGTCACCGACACCTTCTGGCCCGACTTCCGACGCCGCGACCTGCTCGGTGCGGTGCTCGCCTACCAGAAGCGCGATCGCCGGTACGGCGGCATCAAGCCGCCATCCGTCGCGCTCGGCGCCAAGTGACCACACGCATCCTCAGCGGCGCGGTCATGATCGCACTTACCGTTGCGGCGGTCTGGTATTCGCCCGCCTGCTGCTGTTCCTCGTCGTCGCACTGCTGCTCGTGGCGCTCGGCTGCCGCGAATTCGGGGCACTGGCGCGGGCCAGTGACCTGCCCTATCCAGCGGCGCTTGCCACGACCGCTGCAGCGCTGACCTGCGCGTCGTTCGCGCGGGCCGGCTTCGGCGGCGCTGGCCGCGTGCCGCTCGACCTGGTGCTGATGACGGCATTCGTCGCCATCGGGGCGGTGTCGCTCGGGTCGTGGCGCGGCGGCAACAACGCGCTGGCGTCCGCCTCGGCGGCCCTGCTGCCCAGCCTCTATCTCGGCCTGCCGATCGGCGCGATGCTCGCGATCCGCGAGAGCTGACGGGCCGCCGGCGCTGTTCCTGCTGATGCTGACGGTCATCGTGAGCGACACAGCGCAGTACTTCACGGGCCGCGCCTTCGGCCGGCGCCGCTGGCCTGAGACGATCAGCCCGAAGAAGACCATTGAAGGAGCCGATGGCGGCTTGCTGTTCGGCACGCTGCTGTTCGTCGTGCTCGGTGCCTCGTGGCTGCCCGGCGTGCCGCTGTGGCTGCGCGTGCTGCTCGGCCTCGCGATCGTCGCGCTCGGTATCGTCGGCGATCTGTTCGAATCGATGCTCAAGCGCAGCGCCGGGGTGAAGGACAGTTCGTCGCTCATCCCTGGACACGGTGGCGTCCTCGATCGCATCGACGCGCTGCTGTTCGCAGCACCGATCTACTACGTCGTGCTGACGCACTGTCTGAGTCGCACTGTGAAGCGGATCGCGATCCTTGGTTCAACCGGGTCGATTGGCCAGAGCGCGCTGTCGGTGGTCGACACCCACGCCGGGCGGCTCGAGGTGGTCGGCCTCGCGGCCGGTGAGAACGCCGAACGGCTGGCGGCGCAGGTCGCCCGCTACCGTCCGCGGATTGTCTCGCTGGCGACGGCGTCTGCGGCCGATGCGTTGCGTGGCGTCGCGGGCTGGTCGGATGATGTGGTGTTCGGCGGACGTCGGCCGCGACGGGCTGGTGGCCGTTGCCACACATCCCGACGTCGACATCGTGCTGTGCGCCTCGTCCGGCACCGACGGGCTCGAAGCGATGCTGGCCGCCATCGAGTGCGGCAAGACCATCGCGCTGGCGAACAAGGAAGTGCTGGTGATGGCCGGGGGCATCGTCACCGAGGCGGCACGCCGCCGTGGCGTGGCGATCCTGCCGGTCGACAGCGAGCACAATGCCATTCACCAGTGCCTGCACGGCCGCCAGCCGGGCGAGCTGAAGCGCCTGGTGCTGACCGCGTCGGGCGGACCGTTCCGCGGCCGCACGGCGTCACAACTGGAAGATGTGACTGCGGCGGATGCGTTGCGAGCATCCGACCTGGCAGATGGGGCGAAAGATCACCATCGACTCCGCGACGCTGATGAACAAGGGGCTGGAGGTGATCGAGGCCCGCTGGCTCTTCGACGTCCATGCCGGACCAGATCGATGTGATCGTGCACCCGCAGTCGGTGGTGCACTCGATGGTGGAGCTGGTGGATGGGTCGCTGATCGCGCAGCTCGGCGTCACCGACATGCGCCTGCCCATCCAGTACGCCTTCTCGTATCCCGATCGGTGGCCAGCGCCGGTGCCGCCGCTCGATCTGGCGCGCCCGCGCCAGCTCGACTTCGACGTGCCCGACACCGGGGTGTTTCCGTGCCTGGCGCTGGCCTACCGCGCACTGCGCGGCGCGCCGGGCCTGGCCGTCGTGCTCAACGCGGCGAATGAGATCGCGGTCGCTCGTTTCCTCGACGGTCGCCTGTCGTTCCCGGCCATTGCGCAGGTCATCGAGAAGACGATGGATGCGCATCGGGCCGCGCATGCAGGCACCCTGGCGCAGATACGCGCGGTCGACGCGTGGGCGCGCGACTACGCCGGTGAGATGGCCTGCGGTCTACAATTGAAAGTCTGAGGTTGCGGTGGTTGGCACACTGACTACGTTCCTGTCGTTCGCGTTCGTGCTCGGCGTCCTGGTGTTCGTGCACGAACTCGGGCACTTCCTGGCCGCCAAGCGCATCGGTATCAAGGTGCTGAAGTTCCAGCTGGGCTTCAACCCGACGGTGCTGAGCATCCGCCGCGGCGACACCGAATACAGCATCGGCGCATTGCCGCTCGGCGGCTACGTGAAGATGGCGGGTGAGAGCCCCGACGAGCCCTCCACGGGCGGTCCCGAAGAGTTCATGTCTCGGACCAAGTGGGAGCGCTTCCAGGTGCTCATCATGGGGCCGCTGATGAACCTGGGTCTGGCTGTCATCCTGACGGCGGTCGTGCTGTATCAGGGCGCTGAACGCCTCGCGTTCGAAACGCGCCCCGTCATCCTCGGCGCGGTCGCGGCGGACTCCATCGCGTCCGGCGCCGGGCTTCGACCGGGCGATCGCATCACGGAGGTCGCCGGCAGGCCGGTGCCGACGTGGGAAGACTTCTACATCGCCGTTGGCACCAAGCCCGACCGCGAGGTGCAGCTCACCTACGTGCGCGACGGCAGCACCGCTTCAGTGAACGTCACGCCACGGACCCCCGAGGGGAGCCGATTCGAAATAGGTGACATCGGCGTCCTGCCCGACGTACACCCGCATATTCGCGCCGTCAGCCCGGGTGAGCCGGCCGAGAAGGCCGGGCTGAAGCCGAACGATGTGGTGGTGTCGGTGAACGGTGAAACCATCACGTTCTCCAGCCACCTGAAGGACGCGATCTCGAAACGGCCCGAAGAGGCAATCACCATTGCCATCCTTCGCGACGGCCAACCGATGACGATCACCGCCACGCCGAAGCGCACCGGCAGCACCGGGCTGCTCGGCATCGCGATCGCCGACGAAACCAGCAGCATCAAACCGGGTCTTGTGGGGGCGTCGAAGCTGGCAGTCGAGAAGAACGTCCAGTACTCCGGTCTCATCTTCCAGACCGTGTGGGGGCTCCTCACGCGCGAGACGTCCCCGAAGCAGCTGATGGGTCCTGTGGCCATAGCGCAGTTGTCAGGTGAGTCGGCACAGCTCGGCTGGATTGCGCTGTTCAGCCTGATGGCGCAGATCAGCTTGAACCTGGGTCTGCTGAACTTGCTGCCTATCCCGGTACTCGATGGCGGGCACATCTTCATCATGGCAATGGAGGGTGTGGCGCGCCGCGATTTCAGCATCCGCATGAAGGAGAAGCTGCTGTTTGCCGGCTTCCTCGTGCTGATGACGCTGATGGTCACCGTCATCTACAACGACCTCACACGGATCAGCTGGATTGAAGGGTTGATGCCCTGGCGCTAATGGTCGTTGGTGATTGGTCGTTGGTGGTTCAATTGCCAACGGAACCGTATTTGCGTTACGGTCGTCCTGACGTCCACTTAGGAGGGCAACGGTGAAATTCTTCAGATTCGGCTCGCTCCTCGCGCTGACCCTGCTGCTCGGTCTCGGAACTGCCCGTGCCCAGAGCCAGACGATCACGACCACGGACATCCAGCGTCTCCAGGACGCATTGTCCGATGCCACGCGCGACATCTCCGGAGCGCGAGTACGGGATTCCGCTCTGGCGTCGCGGCTCGAGAACGAGCTGAACGACCTGCGCGACGAAACAGCCTACGTGCGCGTGAAGCTGCGGAAGAACGAACCTGTGCCCCGCAGCGAGTATTTCGATCTTCGTGACAAGATCGACGAACTCCGCTCCCGTGCCCGCGGCGAAGGCGCGCGGCCTGGCGGCAGCGTCCCGGCGCAAGGCTCCCGCAGCACGTCGACGTCGGCGCTCGATGTCCCGGCCGGCACCGAGTTCGACGTCAAGCTCAGTCAGTCGCTCAGTTCGTCGACCAACCTGGTCGAGGATCGCTTCGAAGCGACTACGCTCGTGGATCTGCTGGAAGGCGACAACGTCATCGTGCCTGCCGGCGCGGTGATGCGCGGCGTGGTCAGCTCGGTCACGAAGACGAACCGCACCGAACGCACCGGGCGCCTGACGCTGGCGTTCGATCAAGTGACAATCGGACGTCGTCAGTTCCCGATCCGCGCCACAGTAACGCAGACTATCGAGAGCGAGGGGATCAAAGGTGAGGCTGGACGTGTCGGTGCGGGTGCCGGTGTTGGTGCCATCCTCGGCGGCATCCTCGGCGGCGTGAAAGGAGCCATTGCCGGCATCCTCATCGGCGGCGGCGGCACGATCGCCGCTACCGAGGGCAAGGATGTCGACCTGCCGGCCGGCTCCATCCTCCGCGTGCGCCTCGACTCGGGGCTGAATCTCAGGTAACTCCAGGGGTCGGGAGGGTCGGGCATGTCCTGCCTTCCCGATCATCCCGTCCTTCCAGTACCTCCCGACCTACGGCGCCAGTTCCCGCATCACCTGCCGGGCTGCCGCGATCGTCTTGTCCACGTCCTTGCGCGTGTGCGCGGCCGACAGGAACCACGCCTCGAACTGTGACGGCGGCGGATAGATGCCGCGCGCGAGCATGCCGCGGAAGAAGCGCGCGTAGCGTTCGGTGTTCGGCGCGTGGTGGCCGACGCGTAGTCGCGCACCGGCTGGTTCGTGAAGAACGGCGTCAGCACCGAGCCGAAGGCGTTGACCTGCAGGTCGACGCCGGCCTCACGAGCGGCGTCGGCGAGGCCGGCGGCGAGGCGCGAGCCGAGCGCTGCGAGCTCCTTGTAGAGTCGGGCGTCAGCTGGTCGAGGCACCAGATGCCGGCCGTCATCGCCAGCGGATTGCCCGACAGCGTGCCGGCCTGGTAGACCGGACCGGCCGGCGACACCAGTTCCATCAGGTCGGCGCGGCCGCCGTAGGCGCCGACCGGCAGCCCGCCGCCGATGATCTTGCCGAGGCACGTCAGGTCTGGCGTGACGCCGTAGACGTGCTGCGCGCCGCCCGCCGCGGCGCGGAAGCCGGAGATCACTTCGTCGAAGAGCAGCATTGCCGCCGTGCGTGTCGCACAGCGTCGCGCAGGCCCTGCAGGAAACCCGTCGGCGGGCGGCACGACGCCCATGTTGCCGGCGATCGGCTCGACGATCAGCGCAGCGACCTTCCCCTTGTTCGCCTCGAACACGCGTTCGACCGACGCCAGGTCGTTGTAGGTGGCGAGCAGCGTGTCGGCGGCCGCCGCCCTGGGGACCCCAGGGCTGGTCGGCGTGCCGAGCGTCAGCGCGCCCGAACCGGCCTTCACCAGGAACGCGTCGGCGTGACCGTGGTAGCACCCTTCGAACTTGATGATCTTGTCGCGACCGGTGGCGGCGCGCGCGACGCGCACCGCGCTCATCGCCGCTTCGGTGCCGGAGCTGACGAAGCGGACGCGCTCGAGCGACGGCATCAGCGTGCGCACCCGCGTCGCCAGCTCCACTTCGAGCGGGCTCGGCGCGCCGAAGCTGGTGCCGAGCTTCGTGGCGCTTGCGAGCGCCTTCACGAGCCCCGTCGGCGCGTGACCGTGGATCAGCGGTCCCCACGACATCACGTAGTCGATGAAGACGTTGCCGTCGACGTCCTCGAGGCGTGCGCCGTAGGCGCGGCTGATGAACAGCGGCGATGCACCGACCGACTTGAACGCACGCACGGGGCTGTCGACGCCGCCCGGCAGGATGCCGAGGGCGCGCTTGAAGAGACGGACTGACCTGGTGGTTTTCATGCGATGTTCTAGGCGAGCGCGCGCGCGGCCTCGCGTGCGTAGTAGGTGATGATGATGTCGGCGCCGGCGCGGCGGATGGCTGTGAGCGTCTCCATCATCGCGCGCGGCTCGTCGATCCAGCCGTTGCGCGCGGCCGCCTTCAGCATCGCGTACTCGCCGCTGACGTGATACGCCGCCGTCGGGTAGCCGAATGCCTCCTTCACCTTCGCGATGACGTCGAGGTAGGCGAGCGCCGGCTTCACCATGACGATGTCGGCGCCCTCCTCGATGTCCAGCTCCACTTCGCGCAGCGCTTCCTCGACGTTGGCCGGGTCCATCTGGTGCGAACGCCGGTCGCCGAACTGCGGCGCCGAGCCGGCGGCATCGCGGAACGGACCGTAGAACGCCGAGCAGTACTTCGCCGCGTACGACATGATCGCGACGTTGTCGAAGCCGCTCTCGTCGAGCGCCTCGCGAATGGCGCCGACGCGGCCGTCCATCATGTCGGACGGCGCGACGATGTCCGCGCCGGCCGCCGCATGCGACAGAGCGGCGCGCACGAGCTGATCGACGGTCGGGTCGTTGGCAATCGCCCCGTCGACCAGGATGCCGCAGTGGCCGTGATTGGTGTACTCGCACAGGCAGACGTCGGTGATGACCAGCGTGCCCGGCACCTCGCGCTTGATCGCGCGAATGGCCGACTGCACCGGCGCCTCCGGATCGTACGCCGCCGACCCCACATCGTCCTTGCGCTCGGGCAGGCCGAACAGCAGCACGCTCGAGACGCCGTCGGCCTTCGCCGCCGCGGCTTCCTTCACCGCTTCGTCGACCGAGAGGTTGAAGACGCCGGGCATCGACCCGACTTCGCGACGCACGCCCTCGCCCTCGCAGACGAAGAGCGGCAGCACGAACATGTCGGGCGAGAGGCGCGTTTCGCGCACCAGCGAGCGGATCGGCTCGGACGTCCGCAGCCGCCGGAGACGGCGCGTCAGTTTCAGCGTGGAGTGGCTGTGCCCTGTGGCCATGCGGTCCTCCGGCGACGCGCGTCCTAGCGCGCCTGTGCCTCGGGCGCGCCGCCGCCCTCGAAGTGCGTGACGATCGCCGCGCAGAGCGCGGGGACGCTGTACTGCGTCGGCACGATGCTGCAGGAGATGCCGAGCTGTGCGGCGGCTTCTGCCGTGACCGGGCCGATCGCGGCAACGGCGGTCGCGTGCAGCAGATCGGCCGCCGCGTCCGCGCCGTAGAGTTCAGCAAAGCTGCGGACGGCCGAGGGGCTGGTGAAGGTCACCACGTCGATGCGGCCGTCGAGCAGCATGCGGTAGACGTCGGGCTCGCCCTCGCGTTCCGGATCGATTGCCACCGTGCGGTAGGCGATGACCTCTGTCGACCGCGGCGCCACGCTTGCGCAGTTCCTCGCCGATGACCTCGCGGCCGATGTCGGCGCGCGGCAGCAGGAACCGGAGTCCGGCGACGTCGCCCACCTCGAGCAGCGCCTGCACGACGCTTCGGCGCGCGACTCAGCCGGCAGCAGGTCGAGCTTGATGCCAAAGCGCGTGAACCGCTCGGCGGTGCCAGCGCCAATTGCACAGAGGCGAACATGGCCGAGGGCGCGCACGTCGGCGTCCGAGGCGAGCAGGCGTCCCATGAACGCGTCCACCGCATTCCCGCTGGTGAACACTGCCCAGTCGAACTGGTCGATGCTCGAGCAGGCTTCGTCGAGCGGACCGAAGTCGGTCGGCGGCACGATGCGGATCATCGGCGCCTCGATCGGCTCGGCGCCGAGCGCCTGCAACTGCGCGACGAAGTCGGCGGCCTGCTCGCGCGGCCGCGTAACCAGCACGCGCTTGCCGAACAGCGGTCTGGCGTCGAACCAGCGCAGGTGCTCACGCAAGGCGGCGACGCGCCCGATCACCAGGATGGCCGGGCGCCGTTCGGTGCTGCTGTTCACTCGATAGGCGATTTCGGCGAGTGTCCCGAGCGTGGTGTGCTGCGTCGGCAGCGTGCCGTCGTAGATCAGCGCCGCAGTGTCGTCCTCGGGGCGGCCGGCCCTCAGCAGCGCCGACAGCATCTCGGGAAGCTGATCGGGGCCCGCGTAACAGACGATGGTGCCGTCGAGCGTGGCGAGGCTGCCCCAGTCGACGTCGGGAAGCGTATCGGCCGAACCTTCGTTGCCACGCACGAACGTCAGCGTGTCGCCGCCGCCCGGATACGTGAGCGGGATGCCCGAGTACGCGGCGGCGCCCATGGCCGCCGGAATGCCCGGCACCACTTCGAAGCGGATCTGTCGTTCGTGCAGGAACAGGGCCTCGGAGCCGCCCGAATCCCAGATGAACGGATCGCCCCACTTGAGGCGCACCACCACTTTCCCTTCCACGGCCTTGTCGGCCAGCAGGTAGCAGATGGCTTCCTGATCGAGCGGCGTGGGCGCCGGCATGCCGACGTCGATCTTCTCCGCCGTCGGCTTCGCGGCGCGCAACAGGCGCGGGTGCACGAGATGGTCATGGAGGACCACGTCGGCATCAGCCAGGCACTGCAGGCCGCGAACGGTAATGAGTTCCGGGTTACCGGGTCCGGCGCCAATCAGGTAGACGATGGATTCATGCACGATGCAGCGATTCTATTGCGTCTTCCGCTCGTTCTGCGCCTGAACCCGCCGCGCGTCGTCGAGAATGTCGTTCGCGCCCTGCGCCAGTAGGTCCTGTGCGGCTCGCACGCCCAGCGCGCGCGCCTCGCGCCGCGGACCATGCACGGTGGTGTGGAGCAGCCGGCTGCCGTCGAGCGCCACGACCGCCGCCACGAGCTCGAGCTGCTCGTCGCGCTGCGGAGTGGCCAGCGCGCCGATCGGCGTCTGGCAGCCGCCGCCCAACGCGTCGACGACGCCCCGTTCGGCATCGAGGGCCTCGGCTGCCACAGGGTCAGTGATGCGCGCCACCGCCTGCGCCACACGCGCGTCGCCGCTGCGGATCTCGATCGCGATGATCCCCTGGCCCGGCGCCGGCATGCAGGCGCTGAGCGGCAGCGTGAACGAGATGCGCGCCGCCGAATCCGAGCCGGCGCAGGCCAGCCGCCGCGAGCACGATCGCGTCGTACTCGCCTTCGTCGAGCTTGCGCAGCCGCGTGTCGAGGTTGCCGCGCATCGGGGCGAACTTCGCCGTGGGGAACAGGCGCGTGAGCAGGGCCACACGCCGCACGCTGGAGGTGCCGATGGTGGGCGTTGCCCCGAGTGCCGCTGCCAGTTCCTCGAGGCTGTGCGCCGTCACGCCCCTCGCGGCTGGCAACAGGATGGCGTCGCGCGGATCTTCGCGCGCGAGCACGCCGGCAATCTCCAGTCCGTCGGGCAGCAGCGCCGGCATGTCCTTGCTGCTGTGCACGGCGAGGTCGATCTCGCCCTGCACCAGCGCGTCCTCGATCTCCTTCACGAACAGCCGCTTGCCGCCGACTTCCGACAGGGGCCGATCCTGCAACGTGTCGCCGGAGGTCTTGATGATGACCAGCTCGCATGCTGGTCCGCCGGCTTCGGCAAGCAGCCTGGCGACGGTGTTGGCCTGGTAGAGCGCGAGCTGGCTGCCGCGCGTGCCGAGTCGAAGGGGAGCGGGTGTCATGCGGGTGCGGGTTCCTGGGCGATCAGCGCGAGCGGGGCCGGACGAACGGTTCCACGCGACGCTCGCGCCGTTCGCGACGGTCATCCGGCACGTCGCGCTGTCCGGCGGCGTCTGGTGACTTCGGATCGAGGTTGAACAACCGGGTCAGCGCTTCCGAGTAGGTGCCGACGGTTTCCGGATCGCTCACCGACTTCAGCTGTTCGGTCGGGGTCAGCAGCAGCTTCTCGACGATAAGCCGCGTGATGTCGTCGACGCGCCCGCGTGCATCGGGCGGGAGCGCGGCGGCCGAGGCGTTCGAGTTCGGCCTTGCGGATGCTCTCGAAACGCTGGCGCAAGGCCACGACGGTCGGGATGGCGCCGCGCGCGCGCAGCCACTGGCCGAACTTCTCGACCTCTTCGTTGACGATGCTCTCGGCGCGTGACACTTCGCTGGCGCGGCGCGCCAGGTTCTCGCGGACGGTCGCCTGCAGGTCGTCGATGTTGTAGAGGAACACCTGCTCGATGTCGCCGGCGGCCGCTTCGACGTCGCGCGGCATGGCGATGTCGATGATGAACAGCGGCCGGTTGCGGCGCGGGCGCATGACCGTCTCGAGATGCGCCTTGGTGAGGATGGCGGTGGCGGCGCCGGTCGCGGTGATGACGATGTCCGCAGCGCCGAGCAGCGTGTCGATCTCCTCCCACGGCGCCGCCGACGCGCCGCCGATCGCCTCGGCCGTTCGTGCCGCGTGCGCCATCGTGCGGCTGACGATCGTCACCTGATGCACACCCTGCGACTTCATGTGCAGGGCGGTGAGCTTGCCCATTTCACCGGCGCCGATGACGAGGACGTTGCGCCCCTTGAGGTCGCCGAAGATCTTCCTGGAGAGGGACACGGCCGCGAAGCTGACCGACACCGCGCCCGAGCCGAGTCCGGTTTCCGTCCGCACCCGCTTGCCCACCGCAAACGACGAGTGGAACAGCCGGTTCAGGAACGTGCCCGACGTGTGCGCGGCGGTTGCGGCGGTGTGGGCATCCTTCACCTGACCGAGGATCTGCGGTTCGCCGACGACCAGCGAGTCGAGCCCTGCGGCGACGCGGAACAGGTGCCGGGCGGCTTCCAGGTCGGTGACGTTGTAGACGTGCGGCAGCACCGCCGACCGTTCGACGCCGTGATAGTCGCTGATGAAGTCCGCGATTGCGGCGCGGCCGGCGTTCACGTCCTCGCACGCCGCGTAGAGTTCCGCCCGGTTGCAGGTGGAGACGATGACCGCCTCACTGGCTGCGTGGCGGTCGCTGAGCATGGCGAGGGCGTTCTCGAGCCCGCGCGCCTGGAAATCGAGCCGTTCCCGGAGTTCTACGGGAGCGGAGCGATGACTGATGCCAACCAGGAGCAGGTGCACGATCGAGGTCTCAGAAGTTGTGGCTCTTGGTCAGGAAGTAGCTGATCGGCAGGAAGTTCAGCAGCACGATGGCGAACCCGACCGCCGACAGGTACGCGGCCCGGCGGCCGCCCCAGCCAATCCGGCGTGCCGCAAAGACCTCGAACGAGTACACCAGCCAGCACAGCACGGCGACGAAGATCTTCGGATCCAGCATCGACATCGCTTGAACGCGCGGGTCGTATTCCGGCGCTTGCCCGGCCCAGATGAACCCGACGACGAGACCGATGGTGAGGCAGACCCAGCCGACGAAGATGGCGCGCTGGTTCATCGTGTCGAGAACGTCGAGCGCGGGCAGGCGCGAGTAGAAGAAGCCGAAATGCTTCGCCTTCAACTCCTTGAACTGCAGCACGTAGATGATGCCGATGACGCAGGCGAGGGCGAAGCTCGCGTAGGCGAACATCAACGACGAGACGTGGATGCCGAACAACGGACCCTGCAGCACCTCGGCCCGGTCTTCGGGCAGCGGATGCAGCGCCGGAATGAGCTGGAGCGCGACGACCAGTGGCAGGATGAACGCACCCATGGCCCGTTCTTCGGTCGTCATCTCGGTGAAGAGGTACGCCAGCACGAGCAGGAGCACGAACGTCGAGATGGCCGACGAGGTGTTCGTTACCGGCACATGCCGCACCTCCATCGTCTGCATGCCGACGACGAAGGTGTGCGCGAGCGCGCCGGCGACGAGGAGCGTTGTCGCCGTACGGCCGACGTTGGGCTGGCGCCGCGCGAAGTGCAGCATGTACGCAACGAGAGCGGCGGCGTAAAGGACCAGGGGTACGGCGTTCATGGCGTCTATCGCGTCGGTGCGAAGTATCCGATCTTGGTTCGCGCCTGTGCTCCCTGCCGGGCCGCCCGGACCACTACGCGACGCCAGGCGCCGTCGCGCTTCGGGTTCTTCGAGGTGTAACCAACCGTGTACTGGCTGGAGAGCTCGTCGGAAATCTGGCCGTAGATGCCGTTCAGGTCGGTCATCTGGCTCGGGAAGAACGAGCGACCGCCGGTCTGCTGCGAGAGCTGCCGCAGGACGAACTCGGCCTCCCTGAAGCCGCGATCGGCGGACGATCCGCCTTCAGGCGCGCGCAGGCCGACCGCATAGATCGCCGTCTCCGAACGCTTGGCCAGATCGAGCACTTCCTCGAATGGCAGCAGGCTCGATGTGTCTTCGCCGTCCGACAACACCACGATCGCCTGGCGCCGGATGTCGTCCGTATTCGTGGCGACCGCCTTCTTCAGGTCTTTCAAGGCGATGTAGATCGCGTTGTACATCGACGTGGAGCCGCCAGCCGAGGTGCGCCGGACGGCCGACTCGAGCTCGGAGGCCTTGTTCGTGAAGTTCTGAAGCACCACGACGCGGCTGTCGAAGTCGATGATCTCCGCCAGGTCCTGTTCGCGGAGGCGGCGTGCGAAGCCGACAACTGCCTCCTGTGCGAGCGGCAGACGGGTGTCCATGCTGGCGCTCGTATCGACGAGAAGCGCCAGGGCGATCGGCAAATTGGTGCGGTTGAAGAGCGTGACGTCCTGCTTGACGCCGTCTTCGAAGACCTGGAAGTCGTCCTGTGCGAGATCGGTGACGTACTTCTGCTGCGGGTCGGTGACCGTCACGTTCAACGAGACGATGTCGACGCCAGCGCGGAACGACGGCTGCTGGGCGGGCGCGGCCGGAGCTGCCTGCTCCGCGGGCGCGGCCGGAGCCGCCTGCTGCGCACCGGCCAGCACGAGCGGCATCGCGGCCGTCACGGCCAGCGCCGCCAGCACTGCGCGCATGCGGGAGGTCGGCATCACCGGCCGCCACCTTCCACCGGGATCTGCGCGATGCCCCGCACCGTCAGGCCCGGCTTCGCGGCTGCGACCGTCACCTTCTCGGGCGGAATCAACGTGGTCGGGCGAGCGTAGGTGATCTTGTACTGGTGCGTCAGTTCCGCTGCCAGCTGCTTCAGGCGCATCGTGAGCCCACTGGACGCGAGGACGGTGTCGTAGCGGCCACCCGTCTCGCGCGTGCCGAGGTCGAGGGCCATCATCCGCTCCCGGCCGCCGCTCAGCGGACGGCCAACGACCATGACGTGGAAAGCCGCGCCGGAGTCGAGCAGGGGCTCGATCGCCGACTGGTGTGGGCGGTCGCTCAGGTCGATGCCGGCGGTCACGATGGCAACGATCACCGGACGGGTCGCCTCGCGCTTCTTGATGCCTCGCGACGTTTCGATGATGCCGTCGAGCAGATAGGCGCCGCTGCCTGACTGAGCGAAGATGCGCTGCGCCCCCTTCGTGGCCCGCTCGAGATCGGTGGTGTAGTCGGTGTTGATCGTCGGCCGTTCGCCGATGGTGATGACAGCGACCTGATGCTTCGCACCCGCCGGATCTGCCCCGAGGCCGGCGATGAACGTGGTGAGCCCCTCGCGGATATCGCGCACGAAGGGATCCGCGGCCTGGCTGTTGTCCACGAGCAGCGCGATCTGCATCGGGTCGGTCGCCGGCACGACGTTGAGAATTTCGCGCGCCACCTTGTCTTCGCGAACGACGAAGTCGGAGGGACCGAGCCCGGGAACCGCAGCGCCGTTCTCTCCAACGGCGCTCGCGTAGACAGCCCGCTGCTGAGCCTGAGCTGACAGGGAGACCGGGGCCACGAAGGCGAGACCCGCCAACAGCGCCGCGGTTGCCGACCACCGTGGTGACGTCATGGGGCCAGTATAGGGCTCGCCTTTCCGGTCCGTCAACCCGATGGAGAGAAGGAAGTGCTTATATTTCTTGAGTTTGCAGACGACTGGCGGCCAGCGCAGCCTTGACAGGCGATGGGCTCGGCATGTTATAAACCGACACATCTTCAAGGGATCGGCGCGAGATCCACAACATGGTTTCAGCGTACATCCCGATTGCCCTGTTCGTCCTGGTCGCGACCGCCTTCGCGGTCTTCACCCTCGTCTTCACGGGTCTGCTGCATCCACGCAAGTACAACAAGGTCAAGCTCGAGCCCTACGAGTGCGGCATCGAGCCGACGACCGACGCCCGCGACCGCTACAGCATCCGCTACTACCTGGTGGCCATGCTGTTCGTCATCTTCGATGTCGAGACGGTCTTCATGTTTCCGTGGGCGGTCATCTTCGACAAACTCCTCCTGTTCGGCCTGATCGAGATGCTGGTGTTCATCAGCATCCTGGTCGTGGGCTATTACTACGCATGGCGGAAAGGCGCGCTGGAGTGGGTTTAGGTGGCTGACGTGAAGGTCTCGCCGCCTGCAGGTCCTCCCGATCCACCGCCACCGGCCGGTCTGCCTGTGCCGGTGGCGATCGCGGGGCTGCAACGCAACCTGCCGGGCTCGATTCTGGCGATCAGTTATTTCGCGGGCGACTGGACAGTTATCGTCGATCGCGCCGCCGTGCTCGCCGTGGCCCGCCACCTGCGCACCGCCCCCGACGCCGCCTTCGACATGTGTTCCGACGTCACCGCCACTGACTGGCCGCCACGTCCAGAACGCTTCGACGTCATCTATTGCCTGTTTTCGACGACGCACCGTCAGCGGGTTCGGGTGAAGGCCCGGGTCGCCGACGGCGATTCGATCGACTCGGTCACGTCCGTCTGGCCGGCCGCGAACTGGCTCGAACGGGAAGTGTTCGACATGTTCGGCATCCGGTTCAGCGGTCATCCTGACCTGCGGCGGATCCTGATGCCGGACGAGTGGCAGGGGCACCCGCAGCGGAAGGACTACCCGCTCGAAGGGCCGGGCGAACTGCTGCTCGAGAACCCGCTCGACTGGCTGAAGCTGCGGCAGGCGCGCGAAGAGGCCGACATTGAGTAGCCCGGCGCCCCAACGCGGCCCGATGTTCGACACCGACGAACTGGTCATCAACATGGGCCCCCAGCACCCGAGCACCCACGGCGTGCTGCGAGTGGTGCTGCGTCTCGACGGCGAGAGGGTGGTCGATGCCGACGTGGTGATCGGCTACCTGCACCGCGGCGTCGAGAAGCTGAGTGAGAGCCGGAGCTGGACGCAGATTGTCCTGCTGACCGATCGCCTCGACTACGTGTCGGCGGCGACGAGTAACGTCGGCTACTGCGAGACGGTCGAGAAGCTGATGGCGATCGAGGTGCCGCGCCGCGCGAAGTACGTGCGGGTCATCCTCAGCGAGCTGCAGCGCATTGCCAGCCACCTGCTGTGGCTGGGCACGCACGCCATGGACACGGGCGCGATGACGGTGTTCCTCTACGCGTTCCGCGAGCGCGAGCTGATCCTCGACCTGTTCGAGGAGTACTGCGGCGCGCGGCTCACCTACAACTCCATGCGCATCGGCGGGTTGCCGCAGGACCTGCCGCCGTCGTGGGACCGCAAGGTGCTCGAGTTCTGCCGCATCATGGAGGGCAAGCTCGACGAGTACGGGACGCTGCTCACCGGCAACCGCATCTGGCTTCAGCGAACGAAGGGTGTTGGCGTCCTGGACGGCGCCGAGGCGCTGGAACTGGGACTGAGTGGTCCGCCGCTGCGCGGCTCCGGCGTCAGACGCGACGTCCGCAAGGACGAACCGTACGCCGCCTATGACGAGATGGAGTTCGACGTGCCGCTCGGCGCCGCCGGCGACACCTTCGATCGCTACGTGGTCCGCATGGAGGAGTTCCGGCAGTCGATCCGCATCATCAGGCAGGCGATGCAGGGGATTCCGGAAGGGCCGATCCTGGGCAAGGTGCCGCGCCTGATCAAGCCGCCGGCCGGAGAGGTCTACCACGCCATCGAGTCGCCGAAAGGCGAACTCGGCTTCTTCGTCGTGAGCGACGGCAAGTCGGGGAGCCCGTACCGCTTCCGGGTGCGGCCGCCGTCGTTCTGCAACCTGCAGGCGCTGCCGCGCCTGGTGAGGGGGCATCTGATTGCGGACGTGGTGGCGCTCATCGGCTCGCTGGACGTCGTCCTCGGCGAGGTGGACCGCTGATGGTCGACATGATCCTGATTCCCCTGCTGAAGATCATCGTGATACTGAACGCCACGCTGGTGGGTGTCACCTACATGGTGCTGCTCGAGCGGAAGGTCATCGCGTGGGCGCAGTCACGCCTCGGCCCGATGCGCGTCGGTGCCGTACGGCGTGCTGCAGCCGATAGCCGATGCCGTGAAGCTGATGCTGAAGGAGGACATCACGCCGGCGCGCGCCGACAAGTGGGTCTTCACTCTGGCGCCGATTCTCTCGATGGTGCCGGCGCTCGTCGTCTATGCCGTCATCCCATTCGGCGACGACGTGCACCTGTTCGGTCGCCGGATTTCGCTGTTCATCACCGACATCAATGTCGGGCTGCTCTATGTGGTGTCGGTGACCTCGGTGGGGGTATACGGCACTATCCTGGCGGGCTACGCATCGAACAGCAAATGGCCGCTGCTGGCTGGCCTTCGCGCATCCGCGCAGCTGATCAGCTACGAGATCGCCGTGACGCTGACCCTGGTGAGCGTGGTCCTCATGTCCGGCACCCTCAGCATGGTCGGCATCGTGACGTCGCAGGCATCGCAGGGGGTCTGGTTCGCGTTCATCCAGCCGGTGGCGTTCGTGATCTTCTTCATTGGCGGTCTCGCCGAGACGAACCGCGCACCGTTCGACCTGCCGGAGGCAGAGCAGGAGCTGACCGGCGGATTCCACACCGAGTACAGCGGCATGCGCTTCGCGCTGTTCTTCCTGGCGGAGTACGCCAACATGATCGTGGTGTCGTCGGTGGCGACGACGCTGTTCCTGGGCGGGTGGCTGCGGCCGTTCCCGAACGTCGAGCTCCTGTCGTTTCTCGGCGTCGTGCCCGGGTGGTGCTGGTTCCTGCTGAAGTCGTTCGTCTTCCTCTACATTTTCATCTGGGTGCGAGCGACGCTGCCGCGCTACCGCTACGACCAGTTGATGCGGCTCGGGTGGAAGGTGCTCATGCCGCTGGCCATCGCAAACCTGATCCTCACGGCAATCGTGAAGGTGGCGTTGGCGTGATGGCCGAAGCACTCGCGTTCTATGTGCTGGCGGCCTGCATCCTCGGTTTCGGCGTCCTCGTGGTGACGTCGAGGAATCCGGTGCACAGCGTCGTGTTCCTGGTGCTCGACTTCCTGTGCGTCGCGGCACTCTACGTCACCCTGGGCGCGGAGTTCGTCGCCGCCATCCAGGTGCTCGTCTACGCCGGGGGCATCGTCGTGCTCTACCTGTTCGTGGTGATGCTGGTCAACGTCAAGCGGCCGCTGGAGGCGTTCAGCGGCATCGGACGCCACGCGACCCTCGGCCTGGCACTGGCGGGCGCCGTCCTCGTGGAGACGATGGCGATTGCGGCGTGGTCGCGGTTGTCGGCCGCGGCTCCCGCGTCGGCCGCGCAGACCTTGCCGGTCAGCGGCAACACCGAGCAGGTCGGCTGGCTGCTCTACACCGCCTACCTGGTGCCCTTCGAAGTGGCGTCGATGCTGCTGCTGGTGGCGATGGTCGGCGCCATCGTGCTCGCGCGGAAGGACTCGTGACCCGGTGATTACGCCGACCCACTACCTGCTGCTGTCGCTGGCGCTCTTCACCATAGGCCTGGCCGGCGTGATGACCCGGCGGAACATCATCATCGTCTTCATGTCGATCGAACTGATGCTCAACGCCGTGAACATCAATCTCGTAGCCTACTCGGCACAGGTGCAGAACCTGGTCGGGCAGGTGTTCGCGATCTTCGTGATCGCGGTGGCGGCGGCAGAGGCTGCCGTCGGGCTGGGGATCATCCTCGCGTTCTACCGGAACAAGGAAACGGTGAATATCGACGAGATGAATCTCATGAAGTGGTGATGCCGTACATCTGGGCGATTCCACTGCTGCCGGGACTCGGCGCCCTCATCAACGGGCTCGTCGGGATCGGCCTGTTCTCGAAGCGCACCGCCGGCCTGGTGGCCTGCGCCGCGATGGGCGGCGCGCTCACGCTGTCGCTGCTCGCGTTCTGGCAGCTGCTCGGACTGCCGCCTGAGGCGCGCAGCTACGACGTGGTGGTGGCGCAGTGGATTCCGTCGATCGCCTCGGCGACGGGTGACGGCGCGCGCGCCGCGCTGCAGGTGCCCTGGGGCTTCCGGCTCGATCCGCTGTCGTCCATGATGCTGCTGGTGATCACGGGCATCGGCACGCTGATCCACATCTACTCGACGGCCTACATGCTCGACGAGCCGCGCGGTGGCTTCGCGCGGTTCTTCTGCTACCTCAACCTGTTCTGCTTCTTCATGCTGCTGCTCGTGCTGGGCAGCAACGTGCTGGTGATGTTCGTCGGGTGGGAGGGAGTCGGCCTCTGTTCCTACCTGCTGATCGGCTACTGGTACGAGAAGACGAGCGCGGCCGACGCGGCCAAGAAGGCCTTCGTCACGAATCGCATCGGCGACTGGGGCTTCATCCTCGGCATCTTCCTGCTGTTCTCGACCTTCGGCTCGCTCGACTTCGCGGTCATCCAGCGGGCGGCAGCCACCATGCCGATCGAGGCCGGCCACTTCGGGGTGCTGTCGGCGATCGCGCTGCTGCTGTTCGTCGGGGCGACCGGCAAGAGCGCCCAGATTCCGCTCTTCGTCTGGCTGCCGGACGCCATGGAGGGGCCGACGCCGGTCTCGGCCCTCATCCATGCCGCGACGATGGTGACGGCTGGCGTCTACATGCTTGGGCGCAACGCCGTGCTCTTCTCCCACGCGCCGATGGTGCTGCAGATCGTGGCGGTAGTCGGCGCGCTCACGGCATTGCTGGCGGCAACGGTCGGCCTGGTGCAGAACGACATCAAGCGCGTGCTGGCGTACTCCACGGTGTCGCAGCTCGGGTACATGTTCACCGCCGTCGGTGTCGGGGCCTTCTCGGCAGGCGTCTTCCACCTGATGACCCACGCCTTTTTCAAGGCGCTGCTCTTCCTGGGCAGCGGTTCGGTCATTCACGCAATGGCGGGGGAGCAGGACATGCGGCGCATGGGCGCACTGAGGCGGCGCCTGCCGATTACCTTCGCCACGATGATGGTCGGCGCGCTGGCGCTGGCCGGCATTCCGCCGCTCGCCGGTTTCTTCAGCAAGGACGAAATTCTCTTCCGCGCGTTCGAGGCGAACACGGTCATCTGGGGGCTCGCTGTCCTCACAGCGTTCATGACGGCGTTCTACATGTTTCGCTTGATGGCGCTCACCTTCCTGGGCGCCTACCGCGGGCCGGCCTGGCAGGGCGAGCCGCATGAGTCACCACGGGCGATGACGCTGCCGCTGCAGGTGCTTGCCGCCGGTGCGGTGCTGGCTGGCTTCGTCGGCGTTCCGGCGGCGCTCGGCGGCAGCAATGTCATCGAACATTTTCTCGAGCCGAGTGTGACGGTGGCTGGTGTCCACGCCCCGGTGCATGAAGCGGCGGGCGGGTTGGAGCTGGGGCTGATGCTCTTCTCGGTGCTCGTCGCGGCTGCGGGCATCGGCCTGGCCTGGAGGCTATACGTATCCCACCCGGAATCCAGCGACCGGCTAGCATCGCGGTTTGCCCGTGCGCACCTCCTGCTGTCGCGCAAGTACTACGTCGACGAGATCTACAACGCGACGTTTGTCGCCGGGACGATGTCCAGTGGCCGTGCGTTGTGGATGTTCGATCGGCGGGTCGTCGACGGCTTCGTGAACGGGTCGAGCTGGCTGACGATGTTCGGATCGTGGTTGTCCGCGCTGACGGACCGGGCGGTGGTCGACGGCCTGGTGAACGGCGTCGGGAGGCGCCTGCAGCAGGTGAGCTACTCGGTGCGACGGCTGCAGACCGGCCTCGTGCAGAACTACGCGATGCTCATGCTCTTCGGCGTGTTCGCCTTCGTGAGCCTCTACCTCTTCGTGCGATGACTATGAGCCACTACCTCTCGCTGGTGCTGTTCCTGCCGCTCGCCGGGGCACTGCTAATCCTGTGCGTGCCGGCGCGGAACGTGAACGCCGTCAAGTGGATGGCCAGTAGTGTCTCGCTCGCCGGCTTCCTGCTCTCGACACCGCTCTGGTTTTGGTACAACCCGAAAAGTCCTGAGTTCCAGTTCGTCGAACGCGCTCGGTGGATTCCGTCGATCGGCGCGGAGTACCTCCTGGGCGTGGACGGCATCAGCGCGCTGCTCATCCTGCTGACGACGCTGATGGGATTCATTGCCATCCTGTCGTCCTGGTCGGCCATCACCGAGCGGGCGAAGGAGTACTACTTCACGCTGCTCGTGCTGCAGACCGGGATGCTGGGTGCATTCATGTCGCTCGACTTCCTGCTCTTCTTCCTGTTCTGGGAAGTGATGCTGGTGCCGATGTACTTCCTCATCGGCATCTGGGGCAGTTCGAACCGCCTGTACTCCGCCATCAAGTTCTTCCTCTACACGCTGGCCGGCAGCGTCGTGATGCTGCTCGGCATCCTCGCGCTGTATTTCCACCACCACAGCGTCACCGGCGTCTACACCTTCGACATCGTGCAGTTGCAGAAGCTGTCGATCCCCTTCGACCTGCAGTGGTGGATCTTTCTGGCGTTCTTCTTCGGGTTCGCCATCAAGGTGCCGATGTTCCCCTTCCACACCTGGCTGCCAGATGCGCACACCGATGCGCCGACGGCCGGCTCGGTCATCCTGGCGGCCGTGCTGCTGAAGATGGGCACCTACGGCTTCCTGCGCTTCAGCCTGCCTATCCTGCCTGAGGCAACGCGGCACTTCGTCCCATTCATGGCGGCCCTCTCCATCATCGGCATCGTCTACGGGGCGCTGGTGGCGCTGGCGCAGAAGGACTGGAAGCGGCTGGTGGCCTATTCGTCCGTGTCGCACATGGCGATGGTGATGCTCGGCATGTTCGCGCTCAATCCAGTGGGCATCGCCGGCAGCGTCATCCAGCAAATCAACCACGGTATCTCGACCGGCGCGCTATTCCTCCTGGTCGGCGTCGTCTACGAACGACGGCACACTCGCGAGATTGCGGAGTACGGCGGGCTGTCGCGGGTGATGCCGGCGTTCGCGGCGGTGTTCCTGGTGATGACCATGTCATCGATCGGGTTGCCAACGCTCAACGGTTTCATCGGCGAGTTCCTCATCCTGCAGGGGGTGTTCACAAGGAGCTGGGTGTGGGCCGGATTTGCCGCCAGCGGCATCGTCCTCGGAGCCGCATACATGCTCTCCCTGTACCAGCGCACCATGTTCGGCGCGCTGACGAACGAGGAGAACCGGTCGTTGCCCGACCTGAGCCTCAGGGAGTGGACGACCTTCGTGCCGCTCGTCGCGCTCGCGGTGTGGATTGGACTCTATCCGGCGCCGTTTCTCGATCGCATCAACCTGTCGGTGCTGAAGGTCGCGGCGCGCGTCGATCCGGCGTATGCGGCCGACTTCGCGGCGGCATGCGATACCACGGTGACGCCGGGACTGCGAGCGGCGTCGGCCGGGAATCAGTTCCTGGCGGCGGCGCCCTGCGGACCTGATGGTCAGCCGCTGGTCACCGGCGGTCCAGTTGTCTCGCCGGTCGCTGGAGCGCCGCGGTGATGCCGCCCGGTCTGCCGGCCGACGACCTCGTTCAGCTGCTCCCCGAGATCGTCCTCACGATTGGAGCGCTGGTGATGCTCGTCACCGACGTGCTGGCGCCTACCCGCCGCACGCTGCTGACGGGCGTGGCGCTGGTGGTGCTGGCGGCCACGCTTGGCGCGGTCGTGCGCGACCTGCATGCCGAGGCGTCGATTGCGGGCGGGTTGCTCGCGGTCGACGGCTTCGCCACCTTCTTCAAGGTCACATTCCTGATGGTGGCGCTGCTGACGGTCCTGATGTCACACCGATACCTTGCCATCGAGCGGGTGAGTCCGGGCGAGTATCACTTCCTCATCCTGTGCGCGACGCTCGGAATGATGGTGATGGCGGCGGCGACCGACCTCATCAGCGCCTTCCTCGGCCTCGAAACGATGGCCTTGTCGTTCTACATCCTGACCGGCTACATCAAGCCGAACCCCCGCGCCAACGAGGCAGCGGTGAAGTACTTCCTGCTCGGGGCGTTCTCGCTCGCCATCATGCTGTACGGCATGTCGCTCCTTTACGGCGTGTCGGGGACGACGCACCTGCTGGTGATGGCGCCGGTATTCGCCGGGCGAACGCACGACCCACGCCTGCTGCTGGCCGTCGTGCTCATCGTTGCGGGTCTGGGGTTCAAGATCGCGGCGGCGCCGTTCCACATGTGGGCGCCCGATGTGTACGAGGGGGCCCCGACACCAGTGACGGCGTTCCTGTCTGTCGGCTCGAAGGCGGCGTCGTTTGCGTTGCTGCTGCGGATCGTCGCTCAGGGCTTGCCGGCCCTGGTGAGCGACTGGGCGCTGTTGTTCGAGGTGCTGGCCATCGTGACCATGACCGTCGGCAACATCGCCGCGATGACGCAGTCGAACATCAAGCGCATGCTGGCCTACTCGTCGATCGCGCACGCCGGTTACGTGCTGATCGGGGTGGTGGCTGGAACGACCAGTGGTGTCTCGGCAGCGCTGTTCTACCTGGCGGTATATGCACTGATGCAGCTCGGCGCGTTTGCGGTGGTGATCCTGCTGCGGCGGTCGGACGCCATTGGCGACGAACTGAAGGACCTGTCCGGGCTGTCGGCACGGCACCCGCTGGCCGCATTCGCAATGCTGCTGTTCCTGCTGTCGCTCGGCGGGACACCGCCGACCGCCGGCTTCATTGGCAAGTTCCGTCTCTTTGCGGCGGCCATCGATGTCCGGGCACGTCGCGCTGGCGGTGATCGGCGTGCTGAACAGCGTGCTGTCGCTCTATTACTACCTGCGCATCGTCATGTTCATGTACCAGCGAGGGGAAGCGGCTGGGGCGGAGCCGCGGTTCACGCCGCTGCTGGCCTCGGTTGTGGCGATGGCGGCGGTGGGGACGCTGGCGCTCGGTGTTTATCCGGCACTGCTCATCGATGCGGCTGACGCGTCGGCAAGGGCGCTGGGCACGGTATCGGCCGTCGGCGAGGCAGCGCTAGCGCTTTTCAGGCCGATTCACAGGGGGAATCAGCTGTGTTCCGACTTGGTGAACTTTTTCACAAGATACGGTATACTCCCCTGTCTGCGTACGACATAATGGCGTGTTTGTGACGGTGTCTGAAGACAAACGTAGCACGCCACTCGAGCAATCACTGGAGGCCTTCCAGGAGAGTGTTCGGAAGTCGGGACCGGCCGCCATGGGCAGCTATTCGCTTATCGGCGCGATCCTTCTGCTTGGTGGTATCGGTTACGCGGTGGACCACTGGCAGGGAACGTCGCCGTGGTTCCTGCTGGGCGGACTGGTGCTCGGGTTGATCGTCGGGTTCTACGAGCTGGCCAAGGCCGTGTTCAAGCGATGAAGGAAGTCGCCTGGATGGCCTCAGCCAGCGTGGCCGTGTGGCTGGTCACATCGGTTGCCGTCGGGAGAGCGACCAGCATCGAGCTGTTCTTCGGGATGCTGGGCCCCTTGGTGGTCGCCTGTGCGACGTGGGTCATGGCGAAGCGGACCTTTACACGGGATCCTCAAGCGCTGACGGGCCTGATGGTGGCGGCCTTCGCGTTCAAGTTGGTATTCTTCGGCGGGTATGTGGCCGTGATGCTTCGGGGCATCGGTCTGCGTCTGGTACCGTTCGCAGTCAGCTTTAGCAGCTATTTCATCGCGCTGCACTTCGTGGAGGCGCTGTTCCTCAGGCGGCTCTTCGCCGGTGGTCCGCGCGCATAACGCATGATGTTGGGTCAAGAGCACGCCCAGGAACTGGGTGAACACGCGGCGGGATCGGCTGAGAAATTCAACGCCGGCCAGACGATCATCGAGCACGTCTCGAACAGCAGCCTCGAGCACCCGCTCC
The DNA here is from genome assembly GCA_963722395.1 of uncultured Acidobacteriota bacterium. Taxonomy (GTDB): domain Bacteria; phylum Acidobacteriota; class Vicinamibacteria; order Vicinamibacterales; family CAVVIG01; genus CAVVIG01. Next base: position 1,554,659 of record CAVRLS010000005.1, read on the forward strand.
TTCACCTGCCGACGATCGCCGGGATCGACTTCTCGGTGACCAAGCATGTGCTGATGTTGTGGCTTGTGGCCGCCTTCGTGCTCGTGGTGGTCATCACCGCCGTACGCGGGTTCCTGAAGCAGGAGCGCCCGATTCCGACCGGCCTCATGAACGCTCTCGAAGCGGTGGTCGAGTTCATCCGCGATTCCATCGCGTTGCCGAACGTCGGCAAGAAGTGGGTGAACACCTGGACACCCCTCCTTCTGACCTTCTTCATCTTCATCTTCTGCGCGAACGCCATCGGGCTCATCCCCGTGTTCGAGGTGCTCGGCCTGGTCGATCATTTCGTGCTCCATACCGGTGAGCAATCGTTCGTCAAGCAGTTGCTCCACGGCGGCACCACCGCGACGGCGAACTACAACGTCACGGCAGCGCTGGCGATGATCACGTTCAGTTCGATCATCATTGCCGGTTCACGTGCGCACGGCGCCGTGAAGCACTGGATCAATCTGGTTCCCCACGGGCTCGCCTGGCCAATTTACATCCTGCTTATCCCGATCGAATTGATGGGCATGCTGGTACGGCCATTCGCGCTCACGATGCGACTCGCGGCAAACATGACAGGAGGGCACATCGCGATTCTGGCGATTCTGTCGTTCGTCTTCCTGTTTGCCGAGATGTTCGGAAACGCCGTCGCTGGCGTGGGGGTGGGCGTCGCCGTCTCGGTGCCGCTCGCGTCGGCGATCTCGGCGCTCGAGATCATCGTCGTTCTGGTGCAGGCATACGTGTTCACCCTGCTGTCGGCCGTGTTCATCGGCATGGCCATTCACGTTCATCACTGAAAACGCTCAACTACAGGAGAGAGAAGCAATGGAAGGATTGTCCACTCTGCATTATTTCGGGGCCGCGATCGGCCTTGGTCTGATCGTCATCGGCGCCGGCCTTGGTATCGGCCGCCTCGCCGCTGCCGCAGCCGAGGGCATTGCCCGCCAGCCCAGCGCCACCGACAAGATCACCGGCGCGGTGAATCTGCCGCTGTTCCTCCTCGAAGGCGTGGCGATTCTGGCGGAAGTGTTCGCGCTCCTCATTGTGCTGATGAAGTAGGTGTCTGGGAGTCCGGTCGTCACGGCGATCCGTGGCTGGCCGAGACACCACAACCCGTTTGTAAAGGACCCACGCGATGGATAACCCATTGGTCCAGCCCGATCCGGGGCTGTTTATCTGGACCATCCTCACGTTCCTGGTCCTCCTGACGCTGCTTGCCAAGTTTGCCTGGAAGCCGCTGCTCGAGGCGCTGGAGACCCGTCAACAGGGGATTCGCAAGGCGCTCGACGACGCCCAGACCGCCAAGCAGGAACTCGAGCGACTGGAGCAGGAATCGGCCCAGATGATGCGCAAGGCCCGTGCTGAAGCGGAAACGCTCATCACGCAGAGCCGCGCCGACGCCGATCGGCTGCGCGAAGAGATCCGGCAGAAGGCCAAGGCCGATGCCGAAGGCATCATGCGGAATGCCGAGCGCCAGATTCAACTGGAAACGGGCCGCGCCCTCCAGCAGATTCGTTCGGAAGCCGTCGATCTTTCGGTGATGATCGCGTCGAAGATCATCCAGCGCAACATCACGAAGGAAGACAACGAGCGCCTGATCGCCGACGCGCTGGAGCAGGTCCAGGCCAGCCGGCCCAACTGACAGGAACGTACATCACCAGTCACAAGTCACCGGTCTCAAGCCGCTCGCGCACACGACGGCCGCACCCCGCAATGGGAGCGGCCGTTTCTTTGTGACCCCAACCCGCAACCTCCAACCCGCAACCGCCAGCCGCCCCTACTTCACCCCCAGCCCGACGACCCGCGCCCCCGGCCGCCGCACCCCCACCCGCACATCGCCCGTCCGTTCACCCTCAGGCGCCAGATACTGCACCATCATCTCGATCGCCAGCCGATCCGCCAGCCGGTCCAGCGCCGCCTCGAACGAGGCCGTCGAGTAGATAGCCGTGAACTGACCGCGCGTCTGGTCCGCGACGACCCGAAGGAGGTCTGTGGTCGTGGCGTCGCCAGCGGGCAGCTCGCGCGCCGCCTGCGCCTGAACGACGTGGACGGCGGCGCCGCTGTCGATGATGGCGGGGAGCAGTTCGCCCCGGACCAGCACCGAGGCATCGACATTCCCCGCGGCAATGACGACCACTGCCGAGAAGGGCGCGCCTGTTCCGCGGAGCATCGCGGCAGCTTGTGCGACCGTGTCGAGGGGAGCCAACGCGACATCGGTCGCGACCGCCAGCCGTGACAACGCTTCGAGGACGACCGGCCGCTCGTCGTCGAGCGTGGCCAAGGGACGGGCAGCGTCGGTGAGCCGCAGCAGCGCCACCGGACGCTCGCCCACTCGCTGAATGAACCGCCTCGCGGCGGCGCGGACTGCCGCGGTGCTCGCGGCCGTCGCCGACCGATCGTCGACCACCACGGCCAGCGGGTAGTCGGCGACGTGCACGTCGAGGACGTCACGCGGTTCGGTCCCCTCTGTTACGACGAAGTCGTCGAGCCCGACGTCTACGACAGGCTGGCCGCGCTCGTCGACGACCGCCGCCAGCACCGTCCGTGCGTTTCCGAGCCGCGACTGGGCCGGCGCAGTCCGGGCACCCAGGAGCAGCAGGGCCAGGGACAGCCAGGCCAGCGTTGAGTGTCCACGCACGACCGCGATTAGACCATAGCCGCTGCCGCCGACGGTCGGGGACTCCTCGGCAGAGGTCCGAATGAGCCTCGCGGCCCCCCAACCAACGCGTCCTGTTGGGATCTATTCAGAATTCTGGATCCTCGCCGTGGAAGCACCGAATACAGTGACGAACAGACATCTTTGCGGGCCGGAAACTCTAGAATTGGGCTCGTATACAAACGCTGCAGCCCCACCCGTCGGTGGGTTTCGTGCAGCCGAAGGTGCTGCGTTCGCGTTTCCGAATGGTCTCGCAACGTGGCATTTTCTTTTCCAAGGAGCAGAAGTCATGCGACTTCGGAGCATTGGAGTATTTCTGCTGGGCCTGCTTCTCGCAGGCGTCAGCACTGCATCGGCGCAGGTGAGTACCACCGGCACCATCCAGGTGATCGTGGAGGATCCGCAGGGAGGTCGTCTCCCGGGTGTGTCGGTCAGCGTTGCATCGTCCGACACTGTGACGCAGCGGCAGGCCGTCACCGATACCGAAGGCGTCGCCACCCTCGAGGCCCTGGCGCCGTCCGCCAATTACACCGTGAAGGCGCAGCTGTCCGGTTTCCGCGATCTCGATCGCACGGCCATCCTGGTCAGCAGCGGTCAGGTCACCACACTGCGCATGGAACTGTCGCTGTCGACGGTGACCGAGACTGTCACGGTTCAGGGCCAGACGACCCCGCTCGTCGACGTCACGCGCGCCACCACCGGCACGGACATCACCCTGCGGTTGACCGAATCGCTGCCGACCGGCCGCTCGTACCAGTCCTACCTCCAGCTTGTTCCCGGCGTGCTGCCGGACAGCCAGAACGCCTCGGGTAACCCTTCGTCGCGTTCGGGCATGAACTGGAAGGACAATGGCAGCGCCACCGACTTCGTCGGTTCGTCCGCGGACAACTTCTACTACTTCGAAGGCATCAACGTGACCGATCCAGTCGCCGGTACCTTCGGCGCCAACCTGAACACCGAAATCATTCAGGAACAGAAGGTCATCACGGGCGGCATCCCGGCCGAATACGTTGGTGCGGCGGGCCTCATCTCGACCGTCATCACCAAGTCGGGCACGAACAGCTACTCCGGTTCAGCCAACTACTTCTTCCAGAACGACAACCTCGTTGCAAAGAACGAGAACCTGGCCGACAACAGCTTCAGCTCGACGGACACGGCGTTCACATTCGGAGGCCCGATCCTCAAGAACAGCCTGTGGGCGTTCGGCAGCTACCGTTACCTCAACAACACGACCGATGTGAACGCGCAGGACACCCGGGCGCTGCTCCGCGAGGTCGAGACGATCCAGAAGCAGGGCTTCGTCAAGGCCACCTACGCGCCCACCCAGAACGACACCCTGAGCTTCATGTTCCTGAACGATCCGTACGATCGCTCCGGTTCGACCGATCCGACGGTGCCGAACAATCGCGACCGCACGCGCAGGCAGGGTGGCAACAACTACTCGGCCAACTACAGCCGGATCTGGGGCAAGTTGCTCCTCGATGCGGCCTGGAACAAGCACGACGCCGTAAACACCGACCTGGCAACGTTCAGGGACCCGCGCAACACGATCGCCTACCAGAGCACAACCGCCCGCACCCTGGCCGACGAGCAGCTCGGTGGCTTCGGTCAGGACTTCCCGGAGAGCCGTCCAACGCAGCGGTTCAAGGTCTCGGGGCAGTACGCCTTCGGCGCGCACCGCGTCAAGGCTGGTTACGAGTTCGCGCAGAACAAGAACATCCGCGACCTGCTCTACACGCCCTCCACCGACCGGTCGCAGTACACCTCGATCGCCAATCTGTATGGTCCGGTGACCGCGGCCAGCATTGCGAACAGCACCCTGTGGTCGACGCGTCAGTTCAACGTGACGAACGCCAGCGACTTCAACGGCCTCATCACGACGATCAACGGGCTGCCCAACCGCGCCGCGTTCTATTCGCAGTACGACACCGACGGCGACGGCACCATCACCGCCGCCGAAATGGGCACCGCGCTGCAGTTCACCAGCACCGCCGGCAACCCCAACAACGCGGTGAACTACTACCGCATCACGCAGACCGCCGTTGGCATTCAGGACCAGCAGCTGCGGGCGAACAACTTCTACCTCCAGGACGAGTTCGCCTTGGGCCGCTTCACGTTCAACCTCGGTGTCCGCGCTGAAAGCTGGGAGCACTTCTCGACCACCGGCTTCAGCATCTTCAAGTTCGACACGACCTGGGCGCCCCGCCTGAGCGCGGTGTACGACCTGAGGGGCGACGGTTCGCAGAAGGCGTCGGCGTACTGGGGCCGTTACTACGACCCGATCCGCCTGGACATGGCGAACTTTGCGGGCACGACCAACGGCTCGACCCGTGAAGAGCAGGTGTTCATCAACAACCAGTGGGTGACCTACCGCGTCCGCGGCTTCTCGGCGATTCCGGACGGCCTGTTCGCTCCGTCGACCAAGACGCCGTACACCGACGAACTGCAGCTCGGCTACGAAGCCGACCTGGGCAGCAACCAGAGCGTGTCGGCGACCTACTACAACCGTCGCACCCGCGATATCTTCGAAGACTTCGATCCGGGCATCTACACGAAGCCGGCTTCGTACGGTGGCGACATCAACGCGCCGAACTCGCTGTTCCTAGGCTACGACTACCTCGGGTTCGACCCGAACAACCCGCCGGTGGCGAACTTCTTCCTCGCCACCCTGAAGGGCGGCAAGCGCGACTACAACGGGCTCGAGCTTGTCTACCGCAAGCGCTTCGCGAACTCCTGGCAGGCTCTCGTGTCCTACAGCTACATCGACTCGAACGGCAACACGGCGTCGGACGGCAACGCCGACTTCGCCGGCGACGTGTTCTGGCTCGACCCCCGCGCTCCCAACATGGAGGGCACGGTCCCGGGAACGATCAACAGCCTGTTCAAGGCTGGCGGTTCGTACACGACCAAATGGGGCATTGAGCTCGGCGGCAGCTACCGCTGGAACTCGGGCACCATCGTGAACAGAACGCAGCTCGCCTCGAACCGCCGTCTGCCGGTCCAGGTTGCCACCCCGTTCGTCTACGGCGGCATCTCGGAGAACTGGGTCGACCCGACCGCGGTTGCGGCCGTCCAGAACCCCTCGTGGGGTCAGGCCGATCTGCGCGTCCAGTACGTGAGGCGCCTGGGCAGGCTCACCACCGAACTCTTTGCCGACATCTTCAACGTGTTCAACGACCAGGCCGCCACCCGCACGGAAGACCTCGTGGCCGGCACCGGTACGAACAAGTTCGGCGACGAAATCGCGTGGGTGAACCCACGTCGGGCCTTCCTGGGCGCGCGCGTCAGGTTCTAGGCACTTCGAGGCCAGACTGTCAGTCGAAAGGGGGACGCCTATGGGCGTCCCCCTTTCTTTGTGACTGCCGCCACGGCGCGCCGGACGCTATACTCCAGCCATGAAGCGGTTCGCGATGGCCTTCTTGTGCATCGCTGCACTGCCGGCCCTGATCGGGGCGGCCGCGCCCGCCCGCCACCTCCTGCCGCCGCAGGACGCGCTGCTGCGAGCCATCGCTGCCGGCGTCATCACCTTCCAGTCGGAGTTCACGCACATCGTCGGCGTGGAGCGCTACACGCAGGTCCTCCGCGACACGAGTCGACGCTCACGCACCCGGCTGCTAGTGTCAGATCTGTTCTTTCTGGGGGCCGATGCGGAGGGACGCGCGATGACGGTGCGAAGCGTCCAGCGCGTCGACGGCCGCCGCGTCAGCGAGAGTGCCGACGACGTCGCCCAGGCGCTTGCGCTGCCAGAGGGGCGACGCGTCGAGAAGCTGCGTGCCCTCGCCGACGCCAGCGCGCGTCACAACCTCGGAAGCCTGCGCCGGAACTTCAACGACCCGAACCTCGGGCTGCTGTTCGTTTCGGGACCATTCCAGGCACGATTTCGCTTCCGCGAGTCTGGCGAGGAAACAACCGCTGCCAGGGTTGTCCGCCGGCTCGACTTCGAGGAGCGTTCGCGTCCAACGTTCATCCGCGACGGCAGGAATGGAGCGAACATTCCTGCTTCGGGGCGGGTCTGGGCCGATGCGGCAGGTACCGTGTGGCGGACGGAGGTGAAGCTGAAAGCCGCGGACACGGTGGCCATCCTTCGCGTGTCATATCGGCTCGACGACCGGCTCGGCACGATGGTGCCGGCGACGATGGAGGATGACTACCGGTACAAGGACATGGCTACCGGCCGCTTCATGGTCATCAGCGGCCACGCCAGCTACGACGGCTTCCGCCGATTCGAAACCTCGGGGCGCATCGTCACCCCGTGATGCCGTAACCGCAGCATCGAAACTGCTTCAGTGCTGCGCGAGCGCGGCGGCGTCCTGGCTGCGGCCGCTTGCGCGGTAAAGAGCCGCCAGCGCCGTGCGCGCGCGCACGTTGGCGGGAAAGGCGGACAGCTCCGCGCTGAGCAGCTGCTCCGCGCCGGGCGAGCGTCCGATGCGCACCAGCGCCTCGGCTGCGTACACCCGCAGGTCGGTGAGCGGTGGCCGGCCCCTGCGCTCGGCTGCTGCGAGGGCCTGCTCGAAGGCCTCTGCTGCCTCGGGGTAGCGGCCCTGATCGAGTGCCAGCCGTCCTTCGACGAAGGCCTTGACGGGACGGTCGGGATCTGCTGCTTCCGCGGCAGCGGCCTCGGTCCGTGCCACATCGGCATCCTTGCGGTTCAGGGCGACACGAGCCAGCTGTTCGTGCGCTTCTGCCTTCTGGACGCTGTCAGCCGTGTCGATAGCGAGCACCGCGCTCGCCTCGGTGTGCGCCTCGTCCAGTTTGCGGACCCGCAGGAAGGACGCCGCTGCACCAAGATGACCAGCGATGTTGGCTGGTTCGAGCGCCAGTCCGTGGCCGAAGGCGTCGAGTGCCACATCGTGCCGCTCCTGCCGTGCGGCGGTGCTGGCGAGGTGCATCCAGAGGTCGGACATGCCAGGTTGATCCGTGGTCAGCGCCCTGTAGGCATCGATGGCATCGCGCCAGCGGTCGCTGCGCGAGATGTTGCACGGCGGCGCGGTAGCGTTCGACGAAGCTCACCTGCGTGTCGGCGTCGGGTTGCTCATCCTCTGGCACCAGCGCTGAGCCAGGAACGCCGACGTAGCCGAGTGCCTCGTAACGCTCGCGGTCGGTCGGCGTCACCGGGGACGGCCTGAGCGTCGCCTCGCGGCCGACCAGCTCAGCGAGCCCGGCCTTCATCGCGCTGACAATGTCAGCCCGTTCAGCGGCGACATTGGTCCTCGCCGCCGGCGCCGCCTCGAGATCGAACAGCTGCGCGCTGTCACCGCGCGTCACGAGCTGGTAGCGCCCATCGATCAACGAGCGCTCGGCGTCCCAGCCAAACCGGTACTGCGCGTAGAGCGATTCGCCGTAGATGGGCGTCGTGTCAATCGAACCGGTGCCGAACAGCGGGGTCAGCGAGCGGCCGCGAAGTCCGCCGGCCCCCGGAGCCTTCGCCAAGTCGAGGATCGTCGGCACGAGGTCGATCTGCTGCACCGGCACGCTCGTGCGGCGCCTGCCGCCGTCGCCGCCCGGTTGCTTCACGATCAGCGGGATGTGAAGCGCAGAGTTCGAGGTGAGCAAGCCATGGGTCTGCTCGCCACCATCGCCCAGGCTTTCACCGTGGTCCGACACCAGCAGGATCGTGGCGCGGTCGTAGAGCTGGTGCGCTTTCAGGTAGCGCACGAGGCGACCCACCACTTCGTCTGCGTAGGCCACTTCGGCGTCATAGGGTGACAGACCGGTGAACCGTTCCGGGGCCGTATACGGCGCGTGCGGCTCGGCGATGTGCAGAAACAGGAAGGCGCGCGACGTGCCGATCGAGTCGAGCCAGTTCTCGGCCACCTTCTCGGACTCGGCGCCGTCGCGCATCAGCCAGGCGTCGGGCGCGGCCGCGTCGGGGGCCGGCAAGTTCGGCGTCGAAGAACGAGAAGCCCTTGCGATGCCGGTGTCCTTGCGCAGCAGGAACGACGAGACGATGCCGCCCGTGGCGTAGCCGCGGTCATGGAGCAGGTCCGGCCACCGTGCGCGTCGACGAGGGCAGGGTGAAGCCGGCGGCATCGCGCACGCCGGTCTCGAAGGGCAGGCGTCCCGTGAGCAGCGCGGCGTGGGCGGGAAGCGTCTGCGGCACGTGTGCATACGCGCGCTCGAAGACGATGCCGTCGGCGGCCAGCGCATCGATGGCGGGTGTGCGTCCCATCGCGTAGCCGTAGGCGGGAAGTCGATCGGCGCGCAGTGAGTCGATCGAGATCAGCACGATCGGGCCGTTGACGGGCGCCGACGCTTTGGCGAAGCGCCATCCACCGAAGGCCGCGAGGCAGCCCGAGAGCGTGACGATGGCGAGGATGACTGTGTGCCGGGCCGAGCGCGCCAACTACTTCTTCAACGACTCGAGTGCGGTTCTTGCCGTCGCCGCGTCGGGCGAGGTCGGATCGACCTCGACGGCCCGAGCCAGCAGGCGGGCCGCACCCGCGTTGTCGCCCTTCTTGATGGCCGCCTCGCCGAGCTTGACGAGCGGTTTCGCCCAGAACGGGTCGGCGGCAGAGGCCTTCTCGAACCAGCTGTCTGCCGCGTCCGTGTCGTTGGCCGCGAGCTTTACTTCGCCGAGTGCATAGAAGACTTCGCGCGGAGCCGCCGGTTCGCCGCCGCCTGCAGCAGCGTGTCCTCGGCTGTGCGCGCATCGCCCCGTTCGAGCGCGGTCATCGCGATCTCGATGCGAGCGTGATCGTTGCCCGGTTCGGCACGCAGGATGTCGTTGTAGGCGGCGAGCGCGGCGTCGTAGTCCTTCTTGTTGCGGAACGCCGCGCCGATCTGCAGGTTGAGCGCGGTGAGCACAGGCGCCCGGTTCAGGATGGCGCGGTAAGCAGCAATGGTCTCGTCCCACTTCTGCGCGGTGTAGAGCGCGTCGGCCGACGCCAGATCTTCCTGCAGGTCCTTCCCCATGATGCCGCCGAGCGCGCCGAAGAAGGCGACGCCGCTGTGCTTCAGCTCGAACGTGAGCGGCATGTTCGGCCCGCCCGACCGCACATTCAGCAGACCGCCTTCCGGCGCGTAGCCGGGCGCCTGGGCGATGAAGCGCCATTCACCACTGCGAAGGCCGATCATGTTGAAGCGTCCCTTGTCGTCGGTCGTGGCGGTGAAACTCTGCCCGATGGCTGGCCATGTCGGCCGTGACCGTGGCACCCTTGAGCGGTTGCCCTCCTTCGCCCCGCACCACGCCGCCGACGCGTCCGTTCTGGGCAAGCGCGGGTACGCTCACGGCGAGGACGGTGGCGACCGCGCCAATCAGCTGTGCGACGACTCGACGTTCGAACATCAGCAGCGCTCCTTCGAACCGGCGAAAACGCGCCCAGTATACCGCGCTACAACAGCCATGTCGGCCGGTAGAGCAGGACGTAGACGAGCACCCCGGTCACTGAGACGTACATCCAGATCGGGAAGGTCCAGCGCGCCAGCCTGCGGTGCTGGGCGAACTGCCCCTTCAGCCCGCGTCGCAGGCGTCACCAGGATCATCGGCAGCACCGCGATGGCCAGGATGACGTGCGTCAGCAGGATGGCTGAAGTAGAGCGGGCGGACGACTCCGGTGCGGGTGAACGGCACCGACCCGACCTGCGCGTGGTAGATGACGTAGAAGGTCAGGAAGAGCGCCGACGACGCGAACGCGGCCAGCATCCAGAAGCGGTGCCGGTCGCGGTGGCCACGGCCCTGATCTGATGTAGCCGATGAGCAGCAGCAGGCCCGACAGCGCGTTCAGCGTGGCGTTGACGGCAGGGAGATCGTGGACGGACATGGCGTCAGTGATCGAGGACCATGACGGCCCAGATCAGCGGCAGGTAGATGATCGACGCAAAGAACAGTTCGCGTGCCGATCTGTCCGTGCGCGACCGCGCAAAGCGCGCCGAAAGGATGAGCAGTCGCGATGCCGAGCACCAGCGCCATCCAGAAGTAGGCCCAGCCGGCGATGCCGACGACCGACGGTCCGATGCTGACCGGCAACAGGGCCGCAGCGTAGAGCAGCGCCTGCTGCCCGGTGCGCAGGCCATCGGGCTCGACGACCGGCAGCATCGGGAAGCCCGCCGCGCGGTAGTCGTCGCGGTACATCCACGCAATGGCCATGAAGTGCGGAATCTGCCAGAGGAAGACGATGGCGAACAGCGTCCAGCCGCCGATAGCGATGTCGCCGCGTGCCGCCGCCCAGCCGATGACGGCCGGCAGCGCGCCCGGGACAGCGCCGACGAGCGTCGAGAGGTTCGACGTCCGCTTCATCGGGGTATAGACGGCCAGGTAGAGAGCCAGCGTGGCCAGGGCCAGCGCGGCAGCCACCCAGTTCGTCGACAGGGCCAGCGTGGCGAGCCCCGCCACGCGACAGCACGACGCCGTAGATCGACGCTTCTGGCGTTGCGAGGCGCTGATCGGGCAGCGGCCTCAGGCGGGTGCGCCGCATGCGGGCATCGGTGTCGCGTTCGTACACCTGGTTCAGCACCGCCGAGCCCCCGGCGACGAGGGCCGTGCCCACCACAGCCTGCGTCATCTCGATGAGATCGAGTGACCCGGTCACGCCGAGGTAGTAGCCGGCAGCACTGGTGAGCACCACCAGCAGGTTCAGGCGCGGCTTGGTGAGGCTGATGTAGTCGCTGAGCGTGGTGGAGCGGCGGACATCGGGAAGCCCCTGCGCGAGTTCGACCGGCGCATTCTTCATGTAGGCATGCCTGCGTAAGCTGGACTCGCCCGCCCCCTACCGTCAGTTGGCCGAAGCGGCCGGGACCTTGAACGCGAAGGTGATGTCCTTTGACTCCTTCGCGCCAACCGTGACGCTCTGCGTCAGCGCGCCGAGCTTCTCGTGCCAGGCTTCGATCGTATAGGTGCCGGGCGGAAGACCCTTCAGCGAGAACGCGCCGCTGGTGTCCGACACAGCGTAGAACGGATGGGTCATGACGCCTGCATAGGCGTTCATCCAGCCGTGCACATCGCACTTGAACGGCACCATGACCTCGCCCGCGGTGAAGGTGTGGACCGTCTTCATGTTCTGAATCGGCTGGCCGTTGTTGAACTCACGGTTGTTCTTGGCAACGGCGTGGATGTTGTGCAGCGTCGGATCGCTGTTGATGATCTCGAGCGGCTGGCCGACCTGGATGCCGAACACGTGCGGGTGGTAGCGGCAGTCCTTCTGGTCGATCCGCGCCGGTGTGGTTGGCGGCTCGAACACCATGTTGCCGAGGCCGTCCTTCACGTAGACGAAGACGTTCGCGAGCGACTTGCCGTCGGCACCGACGACGTAGGTTTCCATCATCTGCGGACCGTCTGCCTGCCGCGCGCAGATCGGGTCGGCGTTCATCCTGATCGCCACGTTAGCCGGCACGGGACCATCGACGGTCACGGTGCCCCTCACGTCGGCTACGGTGGCAGAATCGACTGGGCCGGTGCTGGACGCTGCCGCCGGCGCTGCTGTTTCCGCAGCGTTGTTCTCAGGGCTGCCGCCGCACGCGCTCACCGAGGCGGCCATCGCCACACCCAGTCCGAACATCCACACGTTTCGTAGACGCATCACGCTCTCCTGTCCCTGCGATTTTAACCTGAAGTCAGTGGGCCGCAGGCGCAACCGGAGCGGGCGCGCCCGCCTCCTGCAGTTTGCGCTCGACGCGGTCCTCGATCCAGTGCGCGTCCCACCACTCCACGGGGTTCACCGGGTGGCCGCCAACCAGCATCGTGAAGTGCAGGTGGTCGCCGCCGGCCAGGCCGGTCATGCCGCTGCGGCCGAGCACCTGGCCTTTGCTCACGGTGTCGCCCAGCTTGACATCGATCGACGACAGGTGCCCGTAGAGCGAGGCGATGCCCATGCCGTGGTCGATGATGACGCAGTTGCCGTAGATACCCAGCCAGTCGGCGTTGACGATCGTGCCGCTGTTGGCCGCGACCACTGGCACCCTGGCGGTGACCGCGAGGTCGAAGCCGAGGTGCGTCTGCCGATCGACGTCCTTGCCGTTGTAGATGTAGGTACGCGCGTCGGCGAAAGCCGCCTCGACCTGCGAGTTGCCCAGCTGTGCGAAGGGCCCCTTCCAGAGCAGCTCTCCCGGCGACTTCTGCGACAGCCCGGCGAGCTGCTCGCTGTTGAGGCGCCGCAGTTCGCCGTTGACCGCGAGGAACCCGCTCAGCAGGTCGGCCGGGTTGTCGACCTTCAATTGCGGAGCGTGCGCCAGGATTTCCGGCACCACCCGGCCTAGGAAGCGATCGTCGATTGGAATGCGGCTCTTCCGGAATGGCTTCTCGAACACGTCGTCGACGAACGACGCGGTGACCTCGTTGCCGGCTGCGTCGCGCGCGAACGCCACGATACGTGTATCGAGCGGCTGGTCGTGACGCAGGGCGAAGAATGCCACCTTCAGCGACGGGTCGGCGGCCGGTATACCGGCTCCACTGGCCGGATAGCCTCGGTATTCAACAGTGCCTACCCGCACGCCCGACAGCACGTCAGACGGCGTCGCCCGATAGACGACGAACTCGGAGCCGCCGTGATTCACATAGTGTTTGGACGACAGGACTGCAATGCGCGGCGGTTCGAGCTTGATCTCGAAGCTCTTCGACGCCGTCGTCTGCACGTCGCGGATGCGCAGGAACGAGGTGCGCGAGGCCGTGATGGTCACCGAGGCGGTACCCTGCTGCAGTTCGGGCAGGGCCGCCTTGCCAATCGGCATCGACACCTGCAAGTGGTCGGCGTCTGTCCGCGCGACCACCGCCGAACGCGGGTTATCGAGGGTGAACAGGGGGAAGGTTTTGCCGTTCTGTTCGAGGGTGGCCTCGATGCCGGCGAAGATGGTGCGGCCGGCTCCCGCGGTGAACTGCAGCGTCCCCTGCTGACCGACCGGCCCGGCGGGCTGCTCGATGGTGATGGTTGGGGGAGTCGTCTGTCCTGCCGACCAGTACATGAAGCCAGCGAGGCCGAGCAGAACAACAATCGCGAACCCGAGCCAACGAAACATGGACTCCATGATACGCAGTTTGCTAGTATTGGAAGTTCCTAAACGGCAGGCGCCGGTATCGTCTAGGGGTCAGGACACGTGGTTCTCAGCCACGGGACCGGGGTTCGAATCCCCGTACCGGTACCATTCACTTATAGATTTCCACTCGACTACAGCCCCGCGCTCACCCGCGGGGCTTTTTAGTTTCCCGCTGCTCTAGTAGCATCCGGCTGTCGTGTTGCTCGGCTTCGCTCTCTTCGCCGCGGCCCTCCTGCTGCGCGGCACCAGTTCCAACCGCCACGTCCGCGGTCGCCTCATGGTGTCGGCGATCGCCTTCGCCTTCGACGCCCTGCTCGGCGTCGCCGATCTCGTCGCCGCGATCCCGGCGCCGGTGCGCGTGCAACTGCACCTCATCCAGCCGCTGTTGATCGGATTCGGCGCGATCAACGCCGTTGTCGCCCTCCTCGTCAACCCGTGGCGCAACGATCGCCTGCCGGAACGTTTCCCGACCATCGTCCAGGACTCGATCGTTATCGCGGTCTTCGCGGCGCTGGCGATAGCGGTGCTCGAGGACCGCATCTTCGTCGCCACGGCGGCCGGAGCGGTTGTCCTCGGCCTCGCGCTGCAGGACACGCTCGGCAACTTCTTCGCCGGGCTGGCGATCCAGATCGAGAAGCCGTTCCGTGTCGGTCACTGGGTGCGCATCCGCGACACCGACGGCATGGTGAGCGAGATCACCTGGCGCGCAACGAAGATGCGCACGAAGAGCGGCAACTTCTTCATCGTGCCGAATAGCGTCCTGTCGAAGGACACGATCGTCAACTACTCGGAGCCAACGCTCGAGACCCGCCTCGATATCGACGTCGGCGTCAGCTACGACGTGGCGCCGAATCGCGTCAAGTCCACCATCCTCGATGCCATCAGGGACGAGGCGATGATCTCTCGCATCGTGCCGCCCGAGGTGCTGCTGCTGAACTTCAGCGAGTCATCCATCACCTATCGCGTGCGCGTGTGGACCAGGGAGTTCGGCACCGACGACCGCCTGAAGGATCACATCCGTTCGGCGATCTACTACGCGTTCCATCGCACCGGCATCGTCATCCCGTTCCCGATCCGCACGGTGATCATGAAACAGGAGGCAGCGGTCGCCAGCCGCGCCGACGAAACCGAGCGGGCGCTGCGGCACGTGTCGATCTTTGCCAGCCTGCCGGAGGAGCAGCGCGCGCAGATCGCCGGGGTGTCGCACCGCGCGGTCTACGCGGCGGGCGAGTCGATCGTGCGGCAGGGGGAAGCGGGCTGTTCGATGTTCGTGCTGCTGTCGGGGGAGGCCGCGGTCTACATCGAGCCAGGCGACCGCGAGGTGGCCCGCATTCCATCAGGCGGTTTCTTTGGCGAGATGTCACTGCTGACCGGCGCACCACGCAGCGCCACGGTGCGCACCACGGCCGATTCCGAGGTGCTGGTGATCGCCGCCGATGAATTCCGGCAGTTCATCCAGGCGAACCCCGCGTCGCTCGACGTCATGGGCACGGCGGTCGCGACGCGGCAGGCCGAACTGGATCAGGCCCGTGCCCAAGGCCCGGCGCAGTCCGTGGCCGAGCAGTCGCAGGGACTGGTCGACCGCATCCGCCGCTTCTTTGACGTCGCGCTGAATTGAGCCGGGCCGACCTGAGGTCGGACCCGGCGCCAGACAGAGCGGCAAGCACTTCAGCGCCGATCGCCGCGATAGCCCGCCTCGTAGCCACGCTGGAATGCCGCGCGGTACTCGCGCGCGTACTCGTCCCGCGAGCCCCACTGCCGGTCGTAGCCGCGGTCGCCTTCCCGGTAGCGCTTTTCACGAATCGGGTCGTAGCGGTCGCCGCTGCGGGCTGCGCGCTGGCCTTCTTCCAGGCCATCACGGTAGCCGTTGTCGGCGGCCGGCGACAGCACACGGCCTCGCCCATTTCCGGCGTACGGCGGCTGGCCTCGATAGTCGGGCGGCGGAACCGTGCGCCGCGGATCGCCGGCGTTGCCGCGCCCGACGCGGCGATAGCCCTCGTCATAGCCCGACTCGAAGCCGTCGCGGTAGGCGCGCAGGTCCCCCCGGTCGTCGCCCCGCCGGTTGTCACGGTATTCGTTGTGCCGGCGCACGTCGTACGCGCGCCCGCGCCGCGCATCGTCGACGCCCGCGTCGCGTCCATCGCGCAGTCCGCGGTTGTAGTAGGCGCGATCGTCACGATCGCCAATCGGGCGCTGCTGCGGATACGACCTGCCGGTTGCGCACGCCGGCGTCGCGATCAGCACGGTGGCGGCAAGCAGCAGCGAGAGTTGGCGCGATGACGTGAACATGATTCCCTCCAGACTTCCTGCAGGAGGAACCATCAAGTGACATGCCACGCCCGGGCGTGGTGAATTGCCTGAGAATCTGGCTCGCTCGTGTTCGCAGCCGTCACCGTCAGCGGACGCTCAGCGGCCGCGCGTCACCTGTTTGAGCAGCTCCCGGGCGCGGGCAGCGGTCGCGCCGTCGGAGTCGCTGTCGCCAAGCTGCGACGCGGCGCGCAGGTGTTCGCGCGCCGACGCCGTGTCGGACGCGGCCAGGGCCAGCCGCCCGAGTTCCAGATGGGCCCGCCCCTCCACCCATTTGCGTCCGTGGTGCGCAATCGCCTGCGTCAGGTCGGCCCGAGCGTCAGCGGTCCGGCCGAGCGCCGCACGGGCTTCGCCCCGCCGGTAGAACCACAGCGCGTCTTCCCCGGTCATGCGCGGCCGCGGGTCCGTGGCCAGCATCGCCATCCCCTCGTTGAGCGCCTGCTCCGCCTCCGCCGGGCGCTTCGCGCGCAGCAATGTCGAGCCCACCTCGAGAGGGAAGAGCCGGTTACGCGGATACTGCTGCCGCAGCACCCGCAGCTGCGCAAGGGCGTCATCGAACCGCCGCTCGCGGTTGTAGAGCAGCAGCAGGGCCAGGCGCGCATCGCCCTGGTTGTCGCCCGGGTAGGCCGCGGCGCGCTCGATGAGTGCGAGGCCGCGTTCGCGTCCGCCGCCGAACCCGACGACGTATGCCGCCCAGCGCAGCGGCATGTTGAGCGCCGAGACCAGGTAGCGGTAGGTGCCGACGATCAGGCCGGCATCAGAGCGCGAGGGGTCGAGCTCGAGCACACGCTCGTGCTCGCTGAACGCCTCTCGGGCCGCGCGGAACGCTGACACGACGCCGCCGTCGATGGTGGCGACATACGAAGCGCGCAGGCCGACTGCGGCCCCGAGCTCGTAGTGCCCCTGTGCATCCCTGGGCGCCGCGGCCACCCGCTGCCGCGCCAGGGCGATTGCTCTGGCGATGGCGCGCTGGAACTCGTCGGCGACCGCTGGGGGAGGCGGGGGCAGCGTGACGTCCTTCGTGGTGACGCGCCCGAGGTAGCTATCCACGGTCATCGTGCCGCGGAGCATGCCGAGTTGCGCGATGAGTGCGCCTGCGAGGCCGCGCCACGCCGCAGCATCCTGCGGGTCCGTGCGCGTCGCCTCACGCCAGCTGGCCAGCCCCCGGGCCACGTCCAGGTTGTACAGCTCGTTAGCCGCCCTGGCGCGCAGGACGTCGGACGCCGGGTTCGCCCGCACGGCAGGAACGTTGAGGGCAGTGAGGGCCGTGGTCAGCGACGGCTGCAACACGCACCGAGAACCGTTGCATCTCGAAATTCTACGCTCCGCCAGTCACTGGCCGGTATCGCCTGTGCCCTGTACAATCCACAATGCATGCCCGGACGCGGTCTGCGCTTCTTCCGAACCTACGTCTTTTCGCTCGACCACAAGGTCATCGGCATCCAGTACGCCATCACCGGCCTGCTGTTCCTGTTGTTCGGCTTCGTCGCTGATGATGATCATGCGCTACCAGCTGGCGTACCCCATGACACCGGTGCCGCTCATCGGCGGCATGCTCAGTCAGGCGAGTGCCTCGGGCGGGATCCTGCTGCCGGAGTTCTACAACCAGCTCGGCGCGATGCACGGCACCGTGATGATCTTCCTCGGCGTCGTGCCGCTGGCCGTCGGTGGCTTCGGCAACTACCTCATTCCGCTCCAGATCGGCGCCTCGGATATGGCCTTCCCGAAGCTCAACCTGATGAGCTACTGGGTGTACGCCGTTGGTGGGCTCATCATGATGGCGACGTTCTTCGTGCCTGGCGGCGCGCCGCAGTCTGGGTGGACGTCATATCCGCCGCTGTCGGTCATCGCCTCATCCAGCCAGACCTGGTGGCTGGTCGGGATGGTGTTCCTCATCACGTCTTCTACGCTCGGCTCGATCAACTTCATCGTCACGATCGTCCAGCTCCGTGCGCCGGGCCTGACCTGGATGCGGCTGCCGTTCTTCGTGTGGGCGCAGTTCGCCGCGGCGTTTCTGCTGCTGCTGGCGTTCCCGCCGCTCGAAGCCGCCGGAGTGCTGCAGTTGATGGACCGCGTGGCGGGCACGAGCTTCTTCATGCCGTCCGGGCTCGTGGTTGCCAACCAGGCGATCACCTCGATGACAGGCACGGCAGAAGGCACGCTCGCGTCCGGCGGCGGAAACCCGCTGCTGTGGCAGCACCTCTTCTGGTTCCTCGCGCACCCTGAGGTCTACGTGCTCATCCTGCCCGCCATGGGCATCGTCGGCGAGGTGATCTCGAACAACACGCGGCGGCCCCTGTGGGGCTATCGCGGCATGGTCTACGCCGTCGGCTTCCTCGCGTTCATGTCGATGGTGGTCTGGGCGCACCACATGTACATCACCGGCATGGGAACGACCCTCGCGGCGTTCTTCCAGATGACGACGATGATCATCTCGGTGCCGTCGATCGTGATTCTCACGTCGCTGCTGATGACGCTGTGGGGCGCCTCGATCCGCTTCACCACGCCGATGCTGTTCGCCCTGGCGTTCCTGCCGATGTTCGGCATCGGCGGCCTGACCGGTCTGCCGCTCGGACTGGCTCCCTCGGACATCCACCTGCACGACACCTACTACGTCATCGGGCATTTTCACTACATCGTCGCCCCGGGAACGATCTTCGCCCTGTTCGCGGGCATCTACTACTGGTTCCCGAAGGTGACCGGGCGCCGAATGAACGACCTGCTCGGGCGCATCCACTTCTGGGGTTCGCTGGTGTGCATGAACATCATCTTCATGCCGATGTTCATCCAGGGGCTCGGCGGCATGAACCGCCGCCTCTATGACGGCGGCATGCAGTATCAGCACAACGCCGATCTGCTGAACTGGCATGTCGTCATCGGCATGGCCGCCTGGACGATGGGCCTGTTCCAGGTGCCCTTCATCGTGAACTTCTTTGCGAGCATCCGCTGGGGCAAGCCCGCCACCGACAACCCATGGGAGGCCACGACGCTCGAGTGGGCGACGACGTCGCCGCCGCCGCATCACAACTTCGACACGCCGCCGTCGGTCTACCGCGCGGCGTACGAGTACAGCGTCCCTGGTGCCGAACGCGACTTCTCGCCGCAGTTCGAGCCGGAGCGGGTCTGAGATGCAGATCCCCTACACAACCGAGGCACGCCCGGACACCGGCCTGTACAACGGCAAGCTGGGGATCTGGCTGTTCCTCGCGTCGGAAGTGATGCTGTTTGCCGGCCTCTTCTCGAGCTACATACTCCTGCGCACCGGCGCGGCTGAGTGGCCGCGCCACGTAATGCCGGTCGGCATGGCGACAGCCAATACCGCCCTCCTCATCACGTCGTCGATGACGATGGTGATGGCGTGGGAGGCCCTGAAGACGAACAACTGGACGCGTCACCGCAGTTTCCTCGGACTGACCGTGGCGCTCGGCGCCGTCTTCCTGCTCGTCAAGTCCCTGGAGTACCGGGAACACATCGCTGCAGGCGAACTGCCGTCGCGCAACACGTTCTTTGCGCTGTATTACACACTCACCGCGGTGCACGCGCTGCACATCGTCGGCGGGCTGGTCGTGATGCTGTACCTGCTCGGTCCAGGCTCGAAGCTCTGGGCCGAACAGCCCGTCCAGTTCACCAATCGGGTCGAGTCGACCGGCCTCTATTGGCATTTCGTCGACTTCGTCTGGATTCTCCTGTTCCCGCTGATGTACCTGCTCTGAGGACGCATGCACACCTCCGCTGACGGCACACCGGACACCCGCCGCCACCTCGTGACGTTCGCGTCACAGCTGGTGCTGATGCTTGCCACCGTCGCTGTCTCGCGTCTCGAGCTCGGCGTTCGCCTCGGCACATCGGCAGTGATGCTGCTGGCGGCGGTCAATGCGACGGTCGTGGCCGTGGCCCTGATGGGCGTGCGCCGCGACGGTCCGCTCGTTCGCACGCTGGCGGTGCTCACTCTCGTCGTCATTGTCGGCCTGCTTGTCTGGCCAGCGTGGGACGTTGCCTATCGCGTGAGGGCATTTTGAGATGTCGCTGAGGAACGTGCACCTGATGTTCATTGCCGCGGCCACCCTCCTGGCGTTGTTCTGCGCCGTGCAGGCATTCGGCAGCTACCGCGACCACGGGTCGATGCTGTCGGCAGCGGCCGGAGCCGTGGCGCTGGCCGTGGCTGCGCTCCTGGTTCGCTACGAGACGCTATTCCTGAAGCGCTGCCGGGCAGAGGGAATCCAATGACGCGCCGCGTTGTGCTCCTGTCGGCGGCGGCGCTGGTGCTGCCCCGGATCGCCAGCGCCTGCCCCGTCTGCTTCGGCGCCAGTGATGTCCCGATGCTCGAGGGCAGCAACATGGGCATTCTTGCCCTGCTCGTCGTGACGCTCGCGATGCTCGGAGCGTTTGCAGCCTTCTTCTACACGCTGGCGCGTCGCGAGGCCCGCAGCCGATGACCTTCCCCGGCCTCCCCGCGCAGGCGTCCGAACACGCGTCGGACATCGACTTCGTGCTCGGGCTCGAACATTGGAGCATGCTCGCGCTGTTCGTGTTCTTCTTCGGCTACTTCTGCTACGTGCTGTTCCGGTTCCGGCGCGGCGCGAACCCGACCGCCAGTTACGCCGGCATGAAGAGCCGTTGGTCGCTGTGGGTGGTGGCAGCGATGGCAGCCGCTGAGGTCATCCTGCTCGCGGTCTTCGAGCTGCCAGCCTGGAGCGAACGGATCGATGCACTCCCGTCACCCCGGGAGGCGACGGTGGTGCGGGTCGTGGCGGAGCAGTTCGCCTGGAACATCCACTATCCCGGGCCAGACCGCACTTTCGGACGGACCGAGATTGGACTGATCTCGTCGAGCAACCCGCTCGGCCTCGATCGCAGCGACCCGGCCGCGAAAGACGACATCACCGCCATCAACCAGCTGACCGTGCCGGTGAATCGGCCGGTGCTGGTGCGCCTCACCAGCAAGGACGTGATCCACAGCTTCACGCTCTACGAGATGCGCGTGAAACAGGACGCGATCCCCGGCACTGACTCGCCCGTCTGGTTCACCCCGACCGTCACCACCGACCAGATGCGCGCGAGGCTCGGCAAACCCGACTACGAGTTCGAGATTGCCTGTTCGCAGCTGTGCGGCCTGGGACACTACCGCATGCGTGGCTTCCTGAACGTCAGGACCGAGGCCGAGTACCAGGCATACCTGGCTGAGGAAGCCAGGGCGTTGACACCCTGACCGTGCTCTGACGTCGGCGTGCTACAGGGCGTTCACCGCGTCGAGGACTTCTTCGGCGTGCCCCTCCGGCTTCACCTTGTCCCACCGCTTCGCGATCTTCCCGTCAGGACCAATCAGATAGGTGACCCGCGCCACGCCCATGTACTTCCTGCCGTACATGGAGCGCTCCTGCCAGGCGCCGTACTCATCGGCCACGGCGTGGTCGGCATCGGCCAGCAGCGGGAAGTTCAGGTCGAACTTCGCGGCGAACTTCGCCTTGCTCTTCTCATCGAGGATGCTGACGCCGAAGATGGCGGCCTTCCCCGGCGTGAACTTCGGCAGGTTGTCACGGAAAGCGCACGCCTCGACGGTGCAGCCAGGCGTATCGTCCTTCGGATAGAAGTAGAGGACGATGGGACGTCCCGCGTAGTCGCTGAGCGTGTGGCTCTGGCCGTGCTGGTCCTTCAGCGAGAACGCGGGCGCTTTTTCTCCGGTTTCAATCAACGGCATCTGTCGCTCCTTGCGGCTTCCTTGATGGTGTTCAGGTGGATCTGGGCAATCGCTTCCACGTCAGGGCAGTACCCACCGGCCATCGCCACCACCACCGGGATGGCGCGGCGGCGGCACTCGTCGAACACGAGCGCGTCGCGGAGCCGGAGCCCCTCAACCGTCATGCCGAGCTTGCCGAGGCGATCCCCATGATACGGGTCAGCCCCGGCCAGGTAGAACACCACATCCGGGTCGGTGGCGTCGAGCACCTGCGGCAGGTGCGTCGCCAGTGCCGCGAGATACTCGTCGTCGCCAGTGCCATCGGCAAATGTGATGTCGAGATCGCCAACTTCCTTCCTGAACGGAAAGTTGTTGGCACCGTGGAGCGACATCGTAAAGACGCCGGGATCGTCCTGGAAGATGGCAGCCGTCCCATTGCCCTGATGCACATCACAGTCGACGACCGCGACGCGGGCGACATGGTGATCCCGCTGCAGGACCCGGACCGCGACGGCGACGTCGTTGAAGACACAGTAGCCTTCACCACGGTCGCGGAATGCGTGGTGCGTACCTCCCGCGAGGTTGGCCGCCACGTGGTGTCCGCTCCCGACAACCATGTGGGCCGCCGCGATCGTGGCGCCCACCGAGCGGCGTGACCGCTCGACCATCTCGGGTGACCAGGGAAAGCCGATGCGGCGCTGGATATCGGCAGCGAGAGTGCCGGTGGCGACCGCGTCCACGTATGCGGCGCTGTGCGCCAGGCGAAGGGCGTCCCACGACGCGGGCTCGGGCACGAGCAGGTCGGCCGGTGCGAGCACGGCCTCCTCGAGCAGGCGCTCCCGCAGCCGACGATACTTGCTCATCGGAAATCGGTGCCCCTCTGGCAGCGGCAGCACGAAGGTGTCGGAGTAGAAGGCCTTCAAGTACGCTTTCATTCTAGTGGTGACCATACGCACGCTCGATGCACACGTCGGTGGCGCATCGCTCCGGCTCATCGTCGAAGGGTGCCCCTCGCTCCGCGGGCGAACGATGCCGGAGAAGCAGGTCTCGGCGGGGCGACTCGCCGATGCCATGCGCCGGACCGTTCTCCTGGAACCGCGCGGGCATGCCGACCTGCTCGGCGCGGTGCTGACCGAACCGACGCAGCCCGGGTCCGATGCGGGCGTGCTGTTCATGGACGCTGGCGGTTTCGTCGCCATGAGTGGCCACGGCGTGATCGCGGTGGCGACGCTTGCGCTCTCCCGGGCGCTGGTCGTACCGCGCGACCCGTCGCGTCTCGTGCTCGACACACCCGCAGGGACGGTGCGCGTGGCTGCGACCCGGCGGGCCGATGGCGGCGTCGGCGACGTGACCTTCACCAACGTGCCGTCGTTCGTGCTGCAGCCTGGCGTCGATGTGCCGCTGCCGGCGCGCCGCCTGCGGGCGGACGTGGCGTTTGGTGGTGAGTTCTACGCCATCGTCGACGCCGAGTCGGCCGGAGTGGTGATCGACGCGATACACACCGGGGACCTGCGGCGTACGGGCGTCGCCATCGCTGCGGCCGTCGATGCCGGGCTCGACGTGACCCATCCCGCGACGCCAGGATTGAGCGGGTTGGCGGGCACCGTCTTCACCGCGCCGCCGCGGGAGGCCGGCGCCCACCTGCGCTGCGCGACCGTTCGGGTGAGCGGCGCTGTCGATCGGTCGGCCGGCGGCACCGCTACATCCGCGATCATGGCCGTGCTGGATGCGATGGGTCTGCTGTCCGGGGACGGATGGTTCGAGCCCGAGGGGTTGGCGGGGCAGCGGCTCCGTGGCCGCTTCCGGATCCGCACACAGGTTGGCGCTTTCGACGCAATCGTGCCGGAGATTACCGGCACCGCTTACGTTACCGGCGAACACCTGTTCGTCGTCGATCCGGCCGACCCGCTCGCCAGCGGCGTCCGTATCAGCTGACGAGAAAGTCGTCGCAGAGGCGGGCGAGCAGGTCGGGCAGCGCTTCGCCGTTCAACACGAACAGCTGGCGTTCGGCGTCCCATGTCAGCTTGAAGCTGCGCGACATTGCCGACACCCAGATTTGACGCACCGGAGCCTGGGGCGAGACCACGAACTTCGACTCGTGCGGCTCCTCGAACACGACGTTCAGCACGCCGTTCTGGAACTCCACTTCGAACTCTTTGTCGTCGGCCAGCGGCAACAGCGCCCGGCGGGCGCCTTCGAGCGCTTCATCGCTCTTTACCCGGAATTCCTGATCGGTCAGCGTGCTCATTTACGGTTTCCGTGAACCTTTCCCGTCGAGGCCTCGTCTGAAATTATTGAAAGGAGGCTCCACATGTTCGAATGGTCATTCTCGTCGTCGGCTGAGCTCGTCATCGGCGCCGCGCTCGCACTCGCCGTCGTCGCTCTCGTTTTCGTGTAGGCCCGGCGCCTACCTGCCAGAAGGCGCCGCAGAGGCAACATAGCTGCGGCGTGCGCGTGCGGTCATCCCCGCCTGCTTCATCTTCACCGTCAGCTTGTGCACCTTCCCGTCCAGCTGCTGGGCTTCGAATCCGAGCACGTACTGGCTGTGCAGCTCCTGGGCGACCCGGCTGAACGTCGGACCCAGATCGCTGGTCCGCTTGAGTTCGAAGTAGCCGCCGCCCGTTTCATCGGCGAATCGTCGCAGCGCGGAGTCGGGCCGGCTGCGCACCGTTCGCTGACCATCGAAGAATTCACTCTCCAGGCCGATGGCGTAGATCATCACCTCTTCGGCGCGAGCCCGGTCGAGAACTGTGCCTCGCCCGACGCGGCTCGAGGTATCGTCGCCGTCGGTAAACACCAGGATGACCTTGCGGCCGTCCACGCCCTGCAGCTGATTCAGCCCCTCCGCAATCCCGTCGAACAGTCGTGTGCCGTTGCCGAAGTCGAGGTCGCGCACCTCGGTGATTAGCTGGTCGCGGTCGCTCGAGAACTGGGCGGAGAGTTCGATCTTGTCATTGAAGGCGCCAACCGCGCCCTTGTCCTCGGGCAGTAGTCGCACGATGAACTGTTCTGCGGCCTGTTTGAGCAACTGGATCGACGCCGTCATGCTCCCGCTGGTGTCGAGCATCACGACGACCGTGATCGGCTGATTCTCGCTCTGGAAGACCGTGATCTGCTGTGGCTTGTCGTTGTCGAGGACCTGGAAGTCGTCCTGGGTGAGATCCGGAACCAGGCGGTTCTGCCCGTCCAGCACCGTCGCGAACAACGACACGACCTGGGTGGAGGAACGGAAGGTTGGCTGTTGTGCCGCCGCCGGGAGGCCGGCCGCCAGGGCCAGCGCCAGAAGCGCACCAGGAACGAGCCGTGACCTGACGAACGAGTCAACTCCACTCATACCAGAAGCTTACCGCAAGGATCCGCGCGCCGGTTCGCCTGTAGAATCGACAGGTGGCCACCAAGCCGCCCACTGTCGTTGAACTTGTCTGGAGCGGCGGCCTCGAATTTTCGGCAGCCCTGCCGGACACGTCGCTCGTCGTCGACAGCAGGGGTAAGGCCGGGCCGTCGCCGGTGCAACTGCTCGGCACGGCCCTCGCCGGCTGCATGTCGATCGACCTCGCCCATATTCTGAATCGCGGCAGGCATCCCTTTGCGACGCTCCGCTCCAGGCTTGTCGCCGAGCGCTCGCCGGACGAGCCGCATCGCTACCTGGCCATCACCCTTCACTTCGACATCAGCGGCCAGGTACCCCGCGACGCCATCGAGCGTGCCATCCAGCTGTCGCGCGACAAGTACTGCTCTGTGTGGCACTCGATGCGGCAGGAGATCGACCTGCAGGTGACGTTTGACCTCACGCCCTGAGAGGGCCGCGCCCCGCAGCGTCCGGCGCACCTACATTGACTGGGCGCGCGGCATCGCCGTCCTCATCATGATTGAGGCCCACGTGCTCGACGCGTGGACACTGCAGTCCGAACACCACACCGTGCCGTTCGGCTACCTGAATGTCCTCGGCGGCGCCGCCGCTCCGCTGTTTCTCTGGCTGGCTGGTCTGTCCCTGGCGCTGGCGGCGGAACAGGGCGAATCGCGGACCGGCGACCGGCGTCGCGCCGGCCTCGCATTGATGCGCCGCGGCCTCGAGAATCTTTGCGCTGGCCTTCATCTTCCGCGCGCAGTCCTTCATCGTCAGTCCCGGCAACCCGCTGGTGTCACTGCTGAGGGTGGACATCCTGAACATCATGGGGCCGTCGATGATGGTGGCCGCGCTGCTCTGGTGGCTGGGGGGCGGTCCCCGCCTGGCAGTCACGCTCTGCGGCGCCGTGGCCGCGGCCCTTGCGCTTGCCGCGCCTGTGGTGCGGAATGCGCCCTGGCTGGAACTGCTGCCGCCAGTCGTTCAGTGGTACATCTCGCCGAGCGGTAACCATTCGACCTTCACCCTGTTTCCCTGGGCGGGCTTCGTGTTCGCCGGCAGTGCCTCTGGCGTCCTGCTGGCTCGTACCGAGCCAGGTTCGGAAGGACAAATGCTGGCGTGGCTCGCCGCGGCGGGTAGCCTGATCGCCGCAGGCAGCTATTACGCCTCGACCCTCCCCCCCATCTACGCCGCATCGTCGTTCTGGACCACATCGCCCACCTACTTCGGGCTGCGCGCCGGCCTGCTCATGATGTTTCTGGGCGCGATGTTCCTTGCGGCGCCAGCGGCGGCCCTCGTTCCCCGGCTCTTCGACGTGCTGGCCCGCTTCGGGCGGCACTCCCTGTTTGTCTACTGGGTGCACGTCGAACTTGTGTACGGGTACGCGACCGCACGGATTCACAATCGGCTGCCGCTGTGGCTTGCCGCCATCGTCTACCTTGCCTTTGTGGCGTTCCTGTTCTGGACGATCAGCCTGCAGGATCGGGTGCTGGGGTGGTGGCGTGAGCGGCGGACGACGCCGTCTCCACCCGAAACCGCTGGTGCCTGACCCGAAAACCGTTGAGATAGCTGCCGGTCGGTCGGTAAGATCCCAGCCCTCGACCGCCACGCTCTGGACTCGGTAACGCAACGGGACGCCCATGATCAACGTAGCCGCGATTCGGATGCAGCAGTTCGGGGTGCAGTTCTACCAGGCGTCGCTGACGGCCAACGACATCGACAAGCTGGTTCGTTTCGAAGTGCTCAACTACGGGGACTCGGGCAAGGGCGTGCGTGGCAAGGCGCGCTCGGCGTCGGGCGCCTCGAGGGTGAACTGGGACCTGCTCGAGCGCCGCATCGCATCGAGCGAGAAGGCCTACCAGCGCCAGATCATCCGGCGGAAGATCGACGAACTGGTGCTGTATTACGAACAGTGCAGGCAGGCCCGCGACCTGCCGTCGATTCCGGGTGCCGTCATCATCAGCTGCGACGAGAAGCTGTCGTTCGAGGCGTCCGCCGACGACGGCCGCGTCGGCCTGCTGAAGGTGCCCGAACGGGAAGGCATCCTGCGCGCCATCGACGGCCAGCATCGGCTGCTCGCCCTGCACGCCGACATCGCCCGGTTCGCCGGGGAGGAGTTCTCGGTGCCGGCGATCATCTTCGACCGGCTGCCGGAGGATCACGTCGTGCAGATGTTCGTCACGATCAACGCCAAGCACACGCGGCTGAATCCGTCGCACCTGGTGACGCTTGTCGGGCCGCCAGCTCTATCGCGACGAGGCGCTGGCCACCGCGCACGACGTGGTGCGCGCCCTCAACGACCGTGACGATTCACCGTTGCACCGCGACATCAAGCTGCTCGGCGTCGGCCGCGGCCACGTCGCCCAGGCACCGTTGGCGCAGGAGCTGAAGCGGATGTTTGCGGCCGAGGTCTTCAGCGGCAAACGCTCGGCCGACCCGCATGAAGACGCCAAGAAGTTCTTCGTGAACTACTTCAAGCAGATCGCGATTGTCTTCAGCAGCGGCATGGAACGGCCGCAAGTACAGTATTCGCTCGGCCTCGGCGCTGCGCGCCTTCGTGCGCGTCGCGCCCGAGGTGGTGCGGCGGCTCGACCAGGAGCACGCGGAACGGTCCGACTATCCGGGCGATCGGCCGTGTGATCGCACCGTGGGGACGCCGCATCGGCGACCTGCGCTTCGAGACCGAAGGGCGAGTGGAAGCGCAGCGGCACCACGGTGGAGTCGCTGACGAAGGAACTCAAGCTGGCACTGCAGTATCCGGAGGGCGCCGCTGGCTAGCACGGGCACCATTCTCATCACCGGCGGGGCCGGCTTCATCGGTTCGAATCTTCGTTCGCCACGCGCTCGCGCACACCACCTGACGCCGTCGTCATCGTCGACAAGCTCACCTACGCCGGCAGCCTGCTGAACCTCGCGTGGCGCTCGACGAGGCCGCGGGTCACGTTCGTCCAGGCCGACATCGCCGACCGCGACGCCATGCAGCGCCGCGTTCTCGCAGCACCAGCCGCGGGCGGTCGTGAACCTCGCGGCCGAGACCCACGTCGATCGGTCGATCGATGGCCCGGCGCCGTTCGTCGACACCAACATCGTCGGCACCTTCGTGCTGCTGGAGGCAGCCCTTGCCATTGCAGCCGTGCGCTGCCCGAAGCTGAGCGTGCCGCGTTCCGGTTCCTCCATGTCTCGACCGACGAGGTGTACGGGTCGCTCGGTGACGACGGCCTGTTCACGCGAGGACACGCCCTACGCACCGAACTCGCCCTACGCCGCCAGCAAGGCGTCGGCCGATCACCTGGTGCGCGCCTACTTCCACACCTACGGCCTGCCGACGCTGATCACGAACTGCTCGAACAACTACGGACCCTACCAGTTTCCCGAGAAGCTGATTCCGCTGATGATCCTGAACGCGCTCGATGGACGGCGCGCTGCCGATCTACGGCGACGGCGGCAACGTGCGCGACTGGCTCCACGTCGAGGACCACTGTGCCGGCTTGCTGCACGGCACTGCAGCGGGGCGTGCCTGGCGAGAAGTACAACATCGGCGGCGACAACGAGCGCACGAACCTGCAGGTCGTCGACGTGCTCTGTGACGCGCTGGAGTCGCTGCGTGCCGGCCGCCACCAACCCGGCGCTGCAGGCGCGCGGCAGCTATACCGCGCTGCAGCACGTTCGTGCCCGACCGTCCCGGGCACGACCGCCGCTATGCCATCGATGCCGCGAAGATCGCAGGCGAACTCGGGTGGCAGCCGCCCCACAACTTCGAGTCGGGGCTGCGGGCAACCGTCGCGTGGTATCGTGAACAACCGCGACTGGTGCGAGGCCGTCCAGTCCGGCCGCTACGAGCGCGAACGCCTGGGCCTCAGCTACGATGAAGGGCATCATTCTCGCCGGCGGCTCCGGCACACGGCTGCATCCGCTGACGCGCGCGGTCAGCAAGCAGCTGCTGCCGATCTACAACAAGCCGATGGTCTACTACCCGCTGTCCACGCTGATGCTGGCGGGCATCCGGGATGTGCTGGTCATCACCACGCCGCACGACCAGGACGCCTTCCAGCGTCTGCTCGGCGACGGCTCGTCGACTCGGCATGCGGCTCGAGTATGCGGCGCAGCCCGACCCGGACGGACTGGCGCAGGCGTTCCTCATCGGCCGCGACTTCGTCGGCACCGACCGTGTGGCCCTGGCGCTCGGCGACAACATCTTCTACGGCGCGCACTTCTCCGACTACCTGCGCGCGGCGGCGGCGCGCGAGCACGGCGCCGACGGTGTTCGGCTACCGGGTGCGCGATCCCGAGCGCTACGGCGTCGTCGAGTTCGATGCCGACGGACACGCGGTCGAGCCTCGAGGAGAAGCCGGCGAAGCCGAAGTCGAACGTACGCGGTGACCGGGCTCTACTTCTACGACAACCAGGTGCTCGACATCGCCGCGTCGCTCGAGCCGTCGCCGCGCGGCGAGCTCGAGATCACCGACGTCAACCGCCGCTATCTGGCCAGCGGCCGCCTGCACGTCGAGAAGCTGCCGCGCGGCATCGCCTGGCTCGACACCGGCACGCACGAGGCGCTGGTGCAGGCGTCGAACTACGTCCAGGCGATCGAGGAGCGGCAGGGTCTGATGGTGGCCTGCCTCGAAGAGATCGCTTACCGCATGGGCTTCATCGACGCGGACCAGCTGATGCGTCTCGCCAGCGGCATGGGATCGAGTTCCTACGGTCAGTACCTGAACGACCATCCTCGATCAGGGAGTCTGAGTGCGCGTCATCCCCGCAGACATCCCCGACGTGCTGCTGATCGAACCGGACGTTTTCACCGACGCACGGGGCTTCTTCCTGGAGACATTCCACGAAGAACGCTACGCGGCGTACGGCATGCCCGGTCCGTTCGTGCAGGACAACCATTCGCGATCCGTGCAGGGGACGGTGCGCGGGCTGCACCTGCAGGTGTCCCGCCCGCAGGCCAAGCTGATTCGCGTCATCCACGGCGAGATCTTCGACGTGGCGGTGGATGTACGCGTCGGGTCGCCGTCCTTCGGCAAGTGGGTCGGCGTCAGGCTGACCGCCGAGACGTTCCGGCAGTACTACATTCCGCCCGGGTTCGCCCACGGGTTCAGCGTGCTCAGCCCGATCGCGGAGATCGAGTACAAGTGCACCGACATCTACGACCCTGCCGGGCAGCTTGGCCTCCTTTGGAACGATCCGTCGCTGGACATCCCGTGGGGCGTCGAGGCGCCAGTGCTCTCGGAACGCGATCGAGCCAATCCCACTCTCGCCGCCGTCATGGACCGACTGCCGCAGTACGCCCCGACGAAACTGTGATCCCGCGCACAATCTGGTGGGTCGAAGGGATGCCCGAAGTGTGCAGCGTCCTGCAGAACCGGTGCATGCCGGCCGGGTACGGCGCTTGCGATATCGCTGGCCGTCATCGATCTGATTACGGCGCGTTGCCGTGAATTGCTGGGGGAGCCAGGTCGGTGGGGCCAAGGGGCATCGCAATGACGCGATGCCCTTTTGTCTGTACACTGGCGGCTCCGTCCTGGAGCCATGCGCATCGATATCAACGCCGACGTCGGCGAGTCCTACGGTCCCTACTCATACGGTGACGATGCCGCGGTGATGCGCAGCGTCAGCTCCGTGAACGTGGCTGCGGGCTTTCACGCAGGCGACCCGTCGGTGCTGCGCCAGACGATTCGTCTCGCCCGCGAGCTGGGCGTCGCCGTCGGCGCCCACCCATCCTTCCCCGATCGCCAGGGGTTCGGCCGGCGCCAGATGACGCTCGACGCCGTCGAGGCTGAAGACCTTGTGCTGTATCAGGTGGCGGCGGTGGCCGGGGTGGCACGGGCGGAAGGGACGCTGCTGACGCACGTCAAACCGCACGGCGCGCTCTACAACGCCAGCGCCGACGATCGTGTCCTTGCCGAGGCGATCGCGTCCGCCGTGTTCGCTGTCGATCCGCAGCTGGTCCTGTACGCGCTGCCCAGGTCGGCCCTGGCCGCCGCAGGGCGCGCCATCGGCCTTCGCATTGCGAGCGAGGCGTTTGCCGACCGCGCCTACCGGCCCGACGGCACCCTGGTGCCGCGCGGCGAGACTGGTGCAGTCATCGTCTCCGTCGAAGAGGTGGTGACACGCGCCATGCAGATGGCCATCGAGCGGACGGTCGTGGCGGTCGATGGTTCGACGATCCAGATCGATGCCGACACGCTCTGCATCCACGGCGATACGCCCGGCGCTGCGTCGATGGCCGCCTGGATCCGCGCGGGTCTCAACTCCGCGGACGTCGAGGTGCGGGCGCCCCGCTCGTGAATGTCAGCGCAGGTTCACCGGCCGAGCGCGCTGCCGAAACGCTGCACGGCTTCGAGGGTTCGCCGCATCGACTCTCGGGCGATTCGGTCGACAACCGGTGAGGCGACCGGACGAACCACCGCTGGTATCGCACGACTCAGCGACACGGACAGCACATCCACCTCCACCGCATCGCCGCGCTGCCGATAGCGCCAGTACGAATTCAGCCGCCACAGGAATCCCCGGTCGGATCCGCCCGTCTCCCTGATGGACGTCGACACGCTGCGGCTCGTGGCGAAGTCGGGCGTCCGCCACGCGAACCTGACGTCATGCTCGGTGTCGTAGGTGACGGTGACGACGGCGCTGCGGGTCAGCTTCATGTAGACGTGCAGGGACGCGGGCGTATTCGCCAGCACACGTGCCTCGATGACGTCCTCGGCAGGCGGCGGCAACCCGGGATGCTGCAGGGCGTGCACGAGCTGCGCCACGGTGATGCCGTGCACCATCACCGCCCCTCGCCATTCGTGAATCGTCCCGCCCGGCACCCGCACCGTGCGGCCCTCCGGCTGGCCCACCGGACGCTCGTCGTCGTGGTCGCGCAGCGTCAGCTCGAGCCCGGTCACATGGCGGTCCCACGCGGCGACGGTCTCGGGGCGCAGATCGGCGGCCGAGGTGTCGAGCGGCAGTAGCAGCATCAGGATGGCGAAGCTCGCGGTGGCGGGCGGGCCGAAGACCCACCGATCGGCCACGAGGAAATTAGTGACGCTGACTACGCCGACCGCGCACGCATTGGCGAGGAGCGGCGACACACCGAGCAGTTCCACTATCACTGTTGTCACGACGAGGTTGCCCGCGAGCGACGTCAGGCCGGTGGCGAGTTGAAAGCGGCCGAGGCGCGAGGTGAGTCCGTCAAACGACAGGTCCCTGTCGCGCCATGTCCAGCGCTCGTGCCAGACGAAATTGTGCAGCACCGCAGCCTCCACCGCGACGAGCGTCGCCGCGGCATAGGACCACTTGCATAGGCTAGTGAGCAGGAACAGCGTCGTCATTTGCAGGACGAACCCCAGCACGCCCACCGTCAAGAACGCCGATACTCGCGGCGTCATGCGGCCGTCTCGATGTCGCGCTTCGCCGGCACCGGCTCGGCCGCGTAGAGCACGCGCGTATTGCGCAGCGACGATACGACGAAGGCAATCAACAGCCCCACGATGCCAGCAACCCCGCCGAGGTCGAACAGGCGGACCGGTGCACTCCCGAACGGCTCGACCCAGGCTGACTGTGCCGCACGCACCGCTCCGGCGATGAGCAGCAGCCGGAGTTCGGTGGGGCCGAAGCCGACGAACGACATGCGGAACACACCCACGGCGTGCGTTGCGAGGAACGACTCCGACGAGACGAGCAGGTAGGCGGCCAGTGCGCATGCCGCGATGAGCGGATGCATCAGCCCGGAACAACCCAGGCCGGCCAGCAGCATGGTCGTGCCGGCGAGGTCGATGACATGGTCGACGTAGAAGCCGTAGCGCGGCCGCTGCTGTTCGCGGACGCGGGCGACCGTGCCGTCGAGGCTGTCGCCGAACCAGTTCAGCACCAGCGCCACGGCGACGCCGGCGGCAGCCCAGGGGGTCAGCCGGAACGAGGCGAACGACAGGCCGGCGAGCGCCATCGAGACCAGGCCAAGCGCCGAGAGATGGTCGGAGCTGATCGCGCGCGGCAGGCGATGCGCGATCCAGACGAGCAGTTGCCTCTCGAGTCGGGCCGATAGGCTCGAGTTGTCGCGGACGTGAGCAGCAGTCGCAGCAGATCCCATGGTGAAGTGCCTCCACCAGGGAATGCGCAGCAGCGAGCCGGATCGGCTCACGGATAGTGCAGACTACGCGGGGTGGTCCTTCAGGGCCCGCCGCAGGATTTTGCCCACCATGGTCTTCGGCAGATCGCGCCGGAACTCGACCTTGCCTGGCACCTTGTACGGCGCGAGCCGATCGCGGCAGAACTTTCGCAATTCCGCTTCGGTGACCTGCTGTCCGGGGCGGAGCACCACCCACGCGCGCACAACTTCACCCTTCGTCTCGTCGGGAACGCCGCAGACGCCCACTTCGGCAACCGCTGGATGCGCAGCCAGGGCCTCTTCCACCTCGCGCGGCCACACCTGGTAGCCGCTT
Source organism: uncultured Acidobacteriota bacterium (assembly GCA_963722395.1). GTDB lineage: Bacteria > Acidobacteriota > Vicinamibacteria > Vicinamibacterales > CAVVIG01 > CAVVIG01. The sequence continues at coordinate 1,588,060 of CAVRLS010000005.1, forward strand.
GTCTTGATGAGGTCCTTCTTGCGATCGACGATGAAGAGGTAGCCGTCAGCGTCGAGGTAGCCGAGGTCGCCTGTGTGAAGCCAGCGGCGCGGACCGTCGTCGTCGAAGTGGTCGCGCAGCACGCCCGAGGTTTCCTCCGGGCGGTTCCAGAAGCCGACCATCAACTGCGCGCCGCTGAAACAGATTTCGCCGACGTCGCCGGTCGGCACCTTCTCGCGACCTTCCTCGGCGTCGTAGATGCGCACGTAGACGTCGGGCAGCGGCATGCCGACCGAGCCGAGCTTGTTCGGCCCCTCCACCGGGTTCACGCACAACGCCATCATCGCTTCGGTCAGCGAATATCCCTCGATGATGCGGCCGCCGGTGATGGCCTCGAAGCGCGCCTTGGTCTCCGCGAGCAGCGCAGCGGCGCCGGAGAAGCACACCTTGATCGAACTGAAATCGACCTTGCCGGCCTGGACATCGGGGTGATTGAGGATGCCGACGAACAGCGTGGGGACACCGGTGAGGAACACGGGCTTCTCGCGCTTGATGGTGGCAAGCAGATCCTTGAGGTCGCGCGGATTCGGCACCAGCGCGATCGGGTTGCCCGTGACGAACGCGAGCGCCTGCACACCGACATTGGCGTAGACATGGAACATCGGCAGCGGCAGCATCAGCACGCTGTCGCCTTTCGACACCACCGATGCCGTCCACGCCTCCACCTGCAGGCCGGTGAGCACGTATGCCGCATGGTTTCCGAGCACCCCCTTCGGCGTGCCGGTGGTGCCGCCGCTCATCAGCAGCACCGCCGCATCGTCCGCTGAGAGGGCGGTTCGTTCGAATGGCGTGCGCCGATGCGTCCGCATCAGCTCGGTGAACACGAAATCCGTGGGAGCCACGGCCATCCGGTCGCCCTCCTTTGCCTCGCGCACCAGGGTGAAGAGGAACTTGAGCAGCCCGGGGAAGTATTCCTTGATGTTTGTGGCGATGACCCGCTTCACGGGGGTGCGCGGGCGCACACTGCAGACCCGCGCGTAGAACCGCGTCAGGGTGACCACGGTTTCGATGCCGTTGTCGCGCAGCGGCCCTTCGAGTTCAGGTTCGGTGTAAATGGGATTGAGTGGCGCGACGATCGCGCCGATCTTCCAGGCGGCGAGTTCGGCCACGAAGAACTGCGGACAGTTGGGCAGCAGCAGCCCGACGCGGTCGCCCTTCACGACACCGAGCCCGGTGAGGGCCGCTGCGAAGACATCGCTCTCGCGCTCGAGCCTGGCCCACGACACGCGCGCGCCCTTGAACAGGAGCGCCGGCGCGTTTGGCCGCGTGCGTGCCTGATCGGACACGTAGTCGAGGATCGTGCGTTTGGGATACGGCGCAAGCGTGGTCGGGACGCCGCGATCGTAGTTGCCGAGCCACGGAGCGCGGGAGGTGGTCATGATCGGCCGGGATTATAGCGAACTCACGACCGGCGAGCCTGCGCCAGCACGAGGCCGATCAGCGGGCTCAGGGATGCTTGGCCGGGCCGGCGAGCAGCATCGAGAGCAGCGCCTTCTGCACGTGAAGCCGGTTCTCGGCCTGGTCGAACACCACCGACGCCGGCGACTCGAGCACGTCGGCCGCGACCTCCTCGCCCCGGTGCGCTGGCAGGCAGTGCATGAATACGGCGCCCGGCTTCGAGAGGGCCATCAGCGCCTCGTTCACCTGATAGGGCGCAAACACCGAGCGGCGGAGGGCCGCCTCGGCCTCCTGGCCCATCGAGGTCCAGGTGTCGGTGTAGATCGCATCCGCACCGGCGACGCCATCCTGCGCGTCGGTGAAGAGCCGCAGCCGCGCCCCGTGGCGCGCGATCGACGCTGCTTGCTGGATGCTCCAGTCCGGCAGCTGGTAGCCCTCGGGGCTGACGACGTGGATGTTGATGCCGAGCATCAGCGAGGCGTGCACCAGCGACACCGCAACGTTGTTGCCATCGCCGACATAGGTGACCGTGCGTCCCTTGACCGTGCCCCACTGCTCGCGCAGCGTCAGCATGTCCGCCAGCGCCTGGCACGGGTGCTGTTCGTCGCTCAGCGCGTTGATGACCCGCAGGCGCGGCGCGGCCGCGGCGAATTCCTCAAGCACCTTCTGCGAGAACGTCCGGATGACGATGCCGTCGACCCAGCGTTCGAGGTTGCGAGCGACATCGGTGACCGGCTCGCGCTTGCCCAGTGCCGCGTCGGTCTGGAGCGACACGACGTTGCCACCGAGCTCGACGACGGCGATTTCAAACGTCGAGCGGGTGCGCAGCGACGCCTTCTCGAACAGCATCGCCACGTGACGGCCCTCCAGCGCGTCGGCTGTCGGCGCCTGCCGGCCGAGCGACCGGTCGGCCTTTACGTGCCCGGCGATTTCGAGGCAGCGCTCGAGTTCGGCGGCGTCGAAGTCGAGGACCGAGAGGAAATCCTTGCGGGTTGGCGCGGCAGTGCTCATGTTCTAGGTTCGGTATTCGGCGTTGATCTTCACGTACTCGGCGCTGAGGTCGCACGTCCACACAGTCGAGGATGCGTTGCCGACGCCGAGATGCACGGCGAGCGTGAGTTCGTCGTTCTTCAGGTAGTTCGCGGCTTCGGGCGCCAGCTCGTCGTACGGACGGCCGTCCTTGAACAGCACGATGGGGCCGATGGTGACGGCCGCCTTCTCCAGTTCGAACGCCACACCGGCGCGTCCGGCCACAGCGATGAGTCGGCCCCAGTTCGGGTCGCCGCCATGAACGGCGGTCTTGACGAGTGGCGAGTTGGCAATCGCCTTGGCGCAGCGGCGGGCCTCGTCGGCCGAGGCCGCTCCCGTCACGTTCACGGTCACGAGCTTGGTTGCGCCCTCGCCGCCGCGCACGATGCCGAGCGCCAGCGGCAGGCAGACCGCGCGCAGCGCGTCGGCGAACGCCTCGTAGGTCGATTCGTCGATCGTGACGCCGCTCGCGCCGTTGGCCAGCATCAGCACGCAGTCGTTCGTCGAGCACTCGCCGTCGACGGTAATGGCGTTGAAGGTGTCGTCGGTGACCTCGCGCAGCGCGCGCACCAGCAGCGGCTGCGGCACCGCGGCGTCGGTCGTGACGAAGCCGAGCATGGTGGCCATCATCGGCTCGATCATGCCCGACCCCTTGGCCATGCCGCCGACGGTGATGTTCACCCCGTCGATGCTGAGGCGTGCCGCCGCTTCCTTGGGGAACGGATCGGTGGTCATGATGGCCTTCGCGGCAGCCGGGCCCTGATCGCCAGCGAGAGCGGCAACCGAGGCGGGCAGGCCGGCGCGGAGCTTGTCCATCTTGAGGTTGACGCCGATGACGCCGGTGGAGGCCACCAGCACCTGCTCGGCCGGGCAGCCGACCAGCGAGGCGGTCAGCGTCGTCATTTCGAGGGCGTCCTGCATGCCAGCGGCTCCGGTGCACGCATTCGCGCAGCCGCTGTTGACGATGACCGCGCGCGCCGTGCCGCTGGTGGCGGCCAGGTGCGCCTTCGACACGGTCACCGGCGGCGCCTGTGCCTTGTTCGTCGTGAACACGCCTGCCGCGGTCGCCGGGCGATCGGAGACGATCAGTGCGAGGTCGAGGCCGCGCCCCGCCGCCTTGATGCCGACGTACTGACCCGACGCGGTGAATCCCTGGGGCGACGCAACGCCGCCCGCGAATGTTTCAAGCGTCTGAACCGTGTGTGTGCTCATGCGTGTGGCAGTCCTGGCGTGGTCTTCGTCCGCTTACGCGGTAATGTCGGTGAGCGCCTGGTCGAGCCGCGCCAGGCCCTCGTCAAGATCGGCTTCGCTGATGACGAACGGCGGCAGCAGCCGGATGACGTTCTCCGCCGTCCGGTTCACGATGACGCCGCGCTTCAGTCCGGCCGGCACGATCGCCGCCGCGTCGCGGTCGAGCTCGATGCCTCGCATGAGGCCGGCGCCGCGGACGTCGGTGATGCACGCGTGCTTCGCCGTGAGCTCCTGCAGTTTCCGTTCGAAGTGCTCGCCGACCTGGCCGACATGCGCCATCAGGCCGCCGCCGACGAGCTCGTCGATGAAACAGAGCGCGGCACGGCACGCCAGCAGGTTGCCCCCATAGGTCGTTCCGTGATCGCCGGCCATGATCTTCGCCGCCACCTCGCTGCTGACCAGCGCCGCGCCGACCGGCACACCGGCGCCGAGCGCCTTGCCGAGCGCCATCAGGTGCGGCTTGAGGCCGATGACGGCGGAGTAGAACGGGTAGCCGGTCCGGCCGCAGCCCGATTGCACTTCATCCGCGATGACGAGCGCGCCGGTGCGCTGCGACGCCTCGTTCACCGCGGAGGCAAACGCCGGCGTGAGCGGGCGAACGCCACCCTCGCCCTGAATCGGCTCGAGGATGATGGCGGCGGTCTTGTTCGTGACCGCATCGAGCACCGCCTGCGGCTTGCTGGCGCTGATCCACTTCACCCCAGGCAGCAGCGGTTCGAACGGCGTCCGGTAGTGCTCGTCGGAGGTGACCGATAAAGCGCCCATCGTGCGGCCGTGGAACGACTCCTCGAGCGCAATGATCTCGGTGCGCGTCTCACCGAGCGTGTGCCAGTAGCGCCGCGCGAACTTCAGGCAGGCTTCGTTAGCCTCGGTGCCGCTGTTGCAGAAGAAGGCGCGCTCCAGCCCCGACAGGTTCGTGAGGCGCGCCGCCAACTGCCCCTGCAACGGGTGGTAGAAGAGATTCGATGTGTGCAGCAGCGTCTGCGCCTGCTCGGTGATGGCGCGCGTCAGCCCTTCGTGCCCATAGCCGAGTGCGCTGACGCCGATGCCCGACAGCAGGTCGATGTACTCGCGGCCGTCGGTGTCGTACAGCCGCACGCCCTGGCCGCGCACGAGAACGACCGGCTGGCGGCGATACGTCTGGAGGACGTGTCGTGCTTCGAGCGTCTGGATGTCGTCAACCACCATCGTCATGATCTCTTCTCCATTCCCGGCTGCGATACCGGACGCTGGGAATGTCGTCCGGCCCAGGCCGGACACTGTCAGGGTGTTCGTCTGTGCGTTGATATCAGGAGCGTCCAGCCGGCACCGGCGACGGTGACGGCACGAGACGCGTGGCCTTTGCCGGCATGCTGGCCACGGCGGCTGTTTCGAGGGCCGTACGGTCGCGGCCATCCACGATGAGGACATCGCCGACGCCGCTGGCGAGCGCGTCGGTGCAGGCACGGAGCTTCGCAATCATGCCTGCCGTGGCGGTGCCGCTGCCGATGAGCCGCTCGACACCCGCCGCGTCCACCATCGGGATGGTGGTGCCGGCGTCGTCGAGCACGCCGGCGGTGGTGCCTGAGATGATCAGGCGCCGCGCCTCGAGGCGGGCCGCCAGGTGGCCGGCGAAGGTGTCGGCGTTGACGTTGAACAGCCGGCCGTCGGCGCCGAGGCCGATGCACGCAACGACCGGCACGAAGCCGGCCGACGTCAGTGTGTTGATGACGGAGACATCGGCGGCGTCCGAGGGGATGCCGACGCGGCCGAGATCGACCACGCGGCCGTCCACAGCGTGGTGAGGCGGTGCCGCTTCGCTGCGACCGCAGCCAGCATCGGCGCCGGTCAACCCGACGGCGCGGACGCCCGCCGTGGTGAGGGCGGCGACAAAGCGCGTGTTGACGGTGCCGGCCAGCACGCTCACCACAACGTCGAGCGTCGCCTCATCGGTGATGCGCAGGCCGTCGACCTGCTGCTTGCAGATGCCGGCGACCTTCAGGCCCGCATCGATCTCCTTGCCGCCACCATGCACGATCGCCAGCGGCAGCCCCTGTGCGGCGATGCTGGCGATGGCGCCGACGACCGTCTGCAGGCGCGAGGTGTCTTCGAGCAGTTCGCCGCCGAACTTGATGACCACCGTGCCGCTCACAGCAGGCCTGCCGTTTCGGGAAAGCCGAGCATCACGTTCATGTTCTGGATGGCCTGCCCCGACGCACCCTTCAGCAGGTTGTCGATGACCGACACGATAACCACCCGGCCCGAGCCGTCGACGCGCCAGCCGATGTCGCAGAAGTTCGTGTGCGCGACGTGCTTGATCTCGGGCAGCGCGGAGCCGACGACGCGTACGAAGACCTCGTCCGTATAGACCGCATCGTAGATGTCGCCGAGCGCCTCTTCGGTGGTGCCGGGCGCGACGCGCACGTAGATCGTTTCCAGGATGCCGCGATCGATCGGCAGCAGGTGAGGGGTGAAGGTCACCTGTCCGCCGAACCCCTGCTCGATCTCGGCGCCGTGACGGTGGTGCAGCACGCCGTAGGCCGCGAGGCTCGCATACACCTCGGAGAAGTGGGTGCGCTCGGACGGCGTCTTGCCGGCCCCCGACACGCCGGACTTTGCGTCGATGATGACGTCGGCTCCGGGGAGCAGCACGCCAGCCTCGACGAGCGGTGTCAGCGCGAGCAGGGCGGCCGTGGGATAACAGCCCGGGTTGGCGACGACCCGCGCCGTCCGCACGGTATCGCGTGCGTATTCGGTGAGACCGTAGGCCAGCCCGTCGGGCAGCGAATGGGTTTCCGGATACCACTTCGCGCGCAGCGCGTCATCGCGCAGGCGCAGGGCACCGGACAGGTCGATGACCCTCACGCCGGCGTCGGCGAACTTCGGCGCCAGCTCCGCGGCTGCCGCATCGGGCAGCGCCAGGAAGACGAGCTCGGCTTCACGGGCGAGCTGGTCCGCGTCGAGCGGGACGACGCTGCCGTTCCAGATGTGCTTCAGTGCCGGCAGCTTGCGCGCTGCCGTCGCACCCGACGACGTGGCGGCGACGATCGAGACGTGCGGATGACGCGACAGCAGCCGCAGCAGTTCCTGCCCGGTGAAGCCGGTCGCGCCCGCCACGGCCACCCGCACGCCCGCGGACCCTGCCGTCGCGTCGAGGACCGTTCCTGTCTCGGAAACTGTATGCATGGGAAAGAATACTTATACAGGACGCTCACAGTGCGATCAATGGAAATCAGTGCATAAATTGCCCGGAGTCGATGCATAAAGGCGTGTATTCTGGAGCCGCGGAGTTCACGCCGCGACCACACACAACCATGAAATCCCGCCGCCAGGGCGCCATCCTCGACATCGTCGATCGCGAGCCGCTGAAGAGCCAGGAGCAGCTGCGCCGCCGCCTGGCGCGCGAGGGCTTCGAGGCGACGCAGGCCACGATCTCGCGCGACATCAAGGAACTCGGCTTGGTAAAGCGGGCCGGCGACGGCGCCTATCAACGCCTCGGCGTCACGACGGCCAACCCCGAGATCACGATGAACGCGCTTGCTCACGCGGCGGCCGAGTTCGTGCGGCGTGTCGATCGCGTGCAGCAGATGCTGGTCATCCGTACCGGCGCTGGGCAGGCACAGGCGCTGGCGCTGGCCATCGACGGCGCGCGGCTGCCAGAGACGGTGGGTACCATCGCCGGCGACGACACCATTCTCGTTATCGCGAAGGACGGCCGTCGTGCCGCGACGCTCGTCAAGCGGCTCGAGGGGTTCGCCGGCATCTGATGCATATCAGGCTGGCGGGTTCCACGATTTCGTGAAAAGCTCGATGCATACTTCTCGTCCGCGCGGTCACGCCGGGCGCTTTCTTCGGCACAACACTGATGTCAACTCTCTGGTCGGGTCGTTTTGATCAGGCGCCGGATGCGGCTGCCTTCGAATGGGGTTCCTCCTTCAGCTTCGATCGCCGGCTGTTCGAGGACGATGTAACGGGCAGTATCGCGTGGGCCCGGGCTCTTGAAGGTGCCGGGGTGCTCGCGGCCGACGAGTCGGCGGCGATCCAGCGCGTGCTCGCCGCCATCCTGGCCAGAAGGGACGTGCGAACCCCGCGTTCGTCGATGGCGACCGATGAAGATGTCCACAGCTTCGTCGAGCGGCTGCTCGTGGCCGAACTCGGCGACACAGGCAAGCGCCTGCACACCGGCCGGTCGCGCAACGAGCAGGTGTCGCTCGATCTCCGGCTCTACCTGCGCCGCCGCATTCCGGTGCTGCAGCGGGCCGTCGCCGAGATCATCGGCGCGCTGACGCGCCAGGCGCGCAGCGCTGGCGACGCGCTGATGCCGTCGTACACGCACTTCCGCCCGGCGCAGCCGGTGCTGGTGGCCCACTTCCTGCATGGCGCACGCCGCGCCGCTGCGCCGCGACTTCGTCCGTCTCGAGCAGGCCCGGCAGGAAGCCGGCGCACTCACGCTCGGCTCCGGCGCCATCGCCGGCACCAGCTACAGCGTCGACGTCGCGTCCATTGCCCGCGAACTCGGCTTCGATCGCGTCGTCGCCAACAGCATCGATGCCTCGTCCGATCGCGACTTCGCGGCAACGTTCCTCTACGCAGTGTCGCTGACGATGGTGCACCTGAGCCGGCTGTCGGAGGACCTGATTATTCTGTGCGGTGACGAGCACCGGTTCTTCGAGTTCTCGGACGCACTGAGCACCGGCAGCAGCATGATGCCGCAGAAGAAGAACCCGGATCCGCTCGAGCTGGTGCGGGGCAAGACCGGTCGGGCCATCGGCGACCTCATGGCGCTGATGACCACCATGAAGGGCATTCCGAGCGGCTACAACAAGGACCTGCAGGAAGACAAGCATGTGGTCTTCGATGCCGAAGACACGCTGGCCGGGTGCACCGCGGTGGTGAAGTCGGTGATCGACGGTCTGTCGCTCAACCGGGCGCGCGCCGCGGCCGCGGCATCCGGATTGCTCCTTGCCACGGACGTTGCGGATTACCTGGTGGGGAAGGGCGTGCCGTTCCGCACGTCGCACGAGATCGTCGGAGCGCTCGTGCGCAAGCTGATCGTCGAACAGCGCGAGTTCGGGTCGCTGAGCCTGGACGAATGGCGCGCGTCGAGCGATCGGTTCGATGCCGATGTCGTGGAGCGTGTAACGCCAGCAGCGTCGGTCGCGGCCAAGCGTACGCCTCAGTCGACTGCGCCGGCAGCGGTTCAGGAGGCGGTCGCCGAGTCGGAGGCGTGGTACGCCTCCGTGTCGGGCGGGGCAGGCCGCTGAACGCGGAACGTCGGTCTCAGCCGGCGCTATTGCGGGGGCAAAAGCAGCTCTGCTAAGATTTCCGAGCCTTTCGCAACATCTTCCCCCGCCTGCAAAGAGGATCCGTCGGGAGTTTCGTTGATGCAACAGCGCCAGCCTCGGCTCGGTGACATTCTGGACGACTACTGTCCGCGCGAGCGGCGGCTGACCAATCACGTCGTCGTGGCGATGATCGGCGAGTCGGTGAAACAGACCCGCTGCACGACCTGCGAGTCCGACCACGAATACAAGCACGCCGCACTTCCTCGCCAGAAGAAGAAGTCGGAGCACTCGGCTCTGTACTCGCAGGTGCTGGCCAACGTCAGCCCCAAGCGGCCGGCCCCGCTGTCCGACCTTCCAGAGGACGACGAGGTGGACGTTGACGAGGCGTCCTCGCCGCAGGTCGCAGTCCCATCCATGCCCGCGCCTCCCGCAGTGACCGCCGCTGCGCCAGCCGACGCTTTCGATGCGCTCTTCGAGCTGCAGGAGGATGCGGACGGTAATCCTGAGGACGCTGTTGAAGAGGGCCCAGCCCATCGTCGGCTCATCCGTGCGCAGTTGCCGCGTCACGAAGGGCAGGCAGCGGTTGCCCGGCAGGCGCCAGATTTCACCATTCGACAGCCGAATCCCGGTCGGCCCAAGCGCTTCGGCGCGAGGCCGGCGCGGAGTGCGTCACCGTTCCAGGGGAGTCGTCCCGGCGGGGGCGGCGGGAACGGCAATGGGCCCGGCAACGGCAACAGCGCGCGCGGCGGTGGCGGCCAGCGGCCCGGCGGTCGTCCGCAGGGTGGCGGGTCGCGGCCAGGCGGCAGCGGGTCGCGCCCAGCCAATCGTCAGGGCGGCGGCGGCCGAAATCGTCCGAAGTAGCGCGCATCACAGAGATAGCCATCTTCTATGTCCGACCTCTCCGGCAAGCTCGGTCTCGTTCTTGGCGTGGCCAACAAGCGTTCCATTTCGTGGGCGGTTGCGCAGGCTGCGGCTGCGGCCGGCGCGCGCATCGCGCTCACCTATCCGAGTGAGCGCCTCGAAGAGAACGTCCGCGACCTCGCCGCCACGCTCGACAACGCCGTCGTGCTGCCGTGCGATGTCACTAATGACGCGCAGATTGCGGCGCTCGCGACGTCGCTCGAACAGGAGTTCGGTGGTCTCGACTTCGTGCTGCACGGTGCTGCGTTCGCGCCCGCCGCCGAACTGTCGAACCGCTTCATCCAGACCTCGCGCGAGGGTTTCCGCATCGCCCTCGACGTCAGCGCCTACTCGCTGGTGGCGCTCACCAACGCCTGCGTGCCGCTGATGGACAGGCGCGGCGGTGGCAGCATCGTCACGCTGTCACATATCGGGGCGGACCGCGTCTTCCCGAACTACAACGTGATGGGGGTGGCGAAGGCGGCGCTCGAGGCGAGCGTGCGCTACCTCGCGGCGGACCTCGGTCCGCAGAACATCCGCGTGAACGCCGTGTCGGCCGGCCCGATCAAGACGCTGGCGTCTGCGGGCATCCCGGGCCTGTCGATGATGCTGCAGGCGCAGCGTGAACGTGCACCCCTGCGCCGCGGCATGGAGCTGTCGGAGATTGCCGACGCGGCGGTCTTCCTGCTCAGCAATGCGTCGCGCGCGATCACGGGCGAAGTGCTGATGGTCGACGGCGGCTATCACGTCGTCGGCATCTAGCAGCGGCTGACCCGGTACCGGGGTTGCAAAGGATGAGGGCAAATGCCGAACCGGATCGCGCTCGCAGTCTTCCTGGCCGGCGCCACGGCGTGTGCCCCCGCCATCGACACCACCATCCACGACGCGGCCACGACGGCCGCCGTGGTGACGGCCCTCCTCAATAGTCCCGACATCGACGGCTCGCTGCTCGACATCAGCGCCGAGGCAGGCGTCGTCCGGCTCGGCGGCACGCAGCCGACGGCGGATGCTGCGGCTCAGGCGGTGGCGATTGCGAAGGGGGTGCAGGGCGTAGGTGAGGTAGAGTCGGCGATCGAGATCGAGGCTACCCCCACTCCTCGACACGAACCCGGTCGGGTGCCACGCCAAGCGACAGCAGCACCTTCGGCATCTCCTCGACCAGCGCCGGCGGACCGCAGATGAAGCACAGGGTCTGACCGTCGTGCACCAGCGGCGCGAGTTCATCGCGGCTGATGCGTCCCCGCCTGCCGGTCCAGTCGCCCGGCGCGACATCGCGCGTGACAGTCATGCGCAGCTCAATCGTCTTCGCCTCGGCCATCGCCGCTAAGTTCCCCGGCGTAGGCAAACTCCTCCGGTAGCCTGGCGCTGTACATCAGTCCGATAGCCTGGTGCCGCACGTGTAGCGAATGCCGAAGCATCGAGCGCAGCGGCGCGATGCCGGTACCGCCGGCGATGAAGAGGAAGCGCGACGCGGTGGGGGACTCGGGAAAGGTGAAGCGTCCGACGGGGCCGTCGATGTCCACCAGCGCGCCGGCCTTCAGGCTCAGGTGCGGCCCTGGTTCACCATCGCCATCGACGCCGACGAGCAACTCGAGTCGCCCAGTCCCGGCGACATCCTCGGGCGACGATGCGATGGAGTAGGGCTTGCGCAGATCCTGCCCATGCCCGCCGAGCCAGATCGCCTGGCCCGGCAGAAACGGAAACGGCGTGCCCTGCAGATCCACGTGGATGATGCGGGCGCGCGGCGTGGCGACGCGAATGTCGAGGACCGGCCGGGTGAGGAGCACGTGCGTCTATGCTAGCGCACGGCACGCGCATCGCTGTTGGGCCGACCTGAGGTCGGCAGCTACGTTCTGGCAGCTGTAGCCGCGCACCTTCAGGCGCGTCGTGCGAGGGTGACCGACGCCGCTAGTCGGCGTCCGAGGGGCTCGCAGTCGGCCTGCCGTCCTGCGCGAGGGCGTACTCGGCAATCTTCCGGTAGAGCGTGCCGCGACTGATGTCGAGCACGCGCGCCGCTTCTTTCTTGTTCCACTGCACCGCATCGAGCACGCGCGAGATGTGCGCGCGTTCGGCTTCCGCGAGCGACGGCAGCCTGTCCGCCTGCTGCGGCAGCATGTCCGCGGGCGAGTGCAGGAAGTCGACGTCCTGCGCACGGATGGTGCGTCCGGGCGCGGACAGCGCGGCACGCGACACCGTGCTCTCCAGTTCGCGGATGTTCCCCGGCCACGGGTAGAGCATCAGCGCATCGAGCGCCTCGCGGGCGAACAACTTGGCGTCGGCGGCATGTCCTGCGAGGCGCAGTGGCGCGCGAGGAAGCGCTGGGCGAGCACCGGGATGTCCACCTGGCGTTCGCGCAGCGACGGCAGGCGGATAGCGAAGGCGTTGATCGCGGTAGTAGAGATCCTCGCGAAAGCGCCCGTCGCGTACGAACTGCTCGAGCGGACGGTTCGTCGCGGAAATCAGCCGGAAGTCGACCGAAATCGACTTCTGCCCACCGAGGCGTTCGAAGCGGCGTTCCTCGAGGACGCGCAGGAACTTGGCCTGTGCGATGAGCGACATGTCGCCGATCTCGTCGAGGAACAGCGTGCCCTCGTTGGCCAGCTCGAGGCGGCCCGGCTTGCGGTCCTGTGCGCCGGTGAAGGCGCCTTTCTCGTAGCCGAAGATCTCCGACTCGAAGAGCGTGTCTGGCAGGGCGGCGCAGTTCACCGCCTGGAAGCGGGCGCGCGAGCGACGGCTCAACTCGTGGATCATGCGGGCCACGACCTCCTTGCCGGAGCCGGTCGGGCCGAGGATGAGCACGGAGATGTCGGACTTCGCGGCCGTGCGGATCCACTCGAAGACGATGAGCATCTTCTCGTCGCGGCCGATCATTTCGCGGAATCGCTGCACGGAGGGCGACCGATCCTCGGTGCTGACCACGGCGCGTCGTTCGAGGAAGGTGTCGAGGAGCGTCAGCGATTGCCTCGTCGGACGGGCGCTGTGCCATGAAGCGTGGCGGCTCGCCAGCCGGCGTTGCCAGGCGCGCGACGCCGAAGTCGGCGAGTTCGCGCAGGCAGTTCTCGACGTCCAGCCGCAGGCGTCCGAAGGCCTGCATCAGCGTCTCGACGTCGAAGGCCGCCTCCGGCCTGACGTTGAGGTAGCGGAGCAGGCCGGCCCGGAGCGGTGACTGCACCAGCCCCCGGAAACGGGCGTCCGGCTCGTCGAGTGCGGGCGTGCGTGCGCCCGCCCCCGCGCGCTGCGCGTTGTACGAAAGGTCGTCCATTCCTGTACGTCGCTTATCGGATCGGCGTTTCGGAGGCAGCAGGGCTGCCGGGCCGGGCGCCGCCGTTACGGTAGTAGTCGTCCTGATGCTGTTCGATCAGGCGCTTCATCTCGACGGCGTCGCCCTTGCGATGCCCGTGGCAGCGGATGGGGCTGGCGCCGCCGCTGGTCTCGATGAGGACATCGGAGAGCATGACGCCCGTCTGGATCTTCACCGACGCGATGTGCGCCATATGGATGGACTCTTCCTGCTTGCCGATCCAGCTGGGAATGTAATGCACCACGCTGCGGCTGGTGATCAGCACCTGCGTCGGCAGGAGCCGATTGCCGTCGCTGAGCCGGCTCGCGCGGAAGATCGCGCCCGCGGCGAAGGGGCGGCCCTTGAGCCAGACGACGAATACGAAGAGCACGAGCAGTACGAGCGCGCCGCCACCGGTCCACCACACCCACACAGGCGTGCCGTTGAGGAGCGAAGTTGGGGCATCCGTCACGATGCTCGATGGTAAGCTATTTTTCCAAGTCAAGGAGATCGTCTCGTGCCCCATCGCGCGCCGGGTTCACCCGGATTGTCACGCAAGCCATTTCTGTCCGGGAAGCCAATCAAGTACTACCGCCCGACCGGCAGCCCCCAGGTCAAGCAGTTGATCGACGAAGGCTTCCAGGCGTTCAATGCCGGGCGGCTGAACGAGGCCTGCCAGATCTTCTCGGAGAAGATGCTGGCGCCGGAGAACGACACGACGATCGGCCTCACCATCGCCGGTGCACTGACGCCGGCCGGTCTTGGCGGCTGCATCATCGAGTTGATGGAGCGCGGTCTGGTCGACTTTCTCATCTCGACCGGCGCCAACCTGTATCACGACCTGCACTACGCGCTGAACTTCACGCTGCGCCGCGGCTCGCCGTTCCTGAACGACGTCGAGCTGTACGAGGAAGGCGTCATCCGCATCTACGACGTCCTTTTCCCGGCGTCGGTGCTGCTCGAAACCGACCTGTACATTCGCGAGTTCCTCGTGCGTTCCGGGCTGAACGGGCCGATCGCCACCTCGGAACTGCACTACCGGCTCGGCCTCGACCTGCTCGAGCGCTTCCCTGGCTGCGAGGAACACTCGGTGGTGGCGCGCGCGGCGAAGTGCGGCGTGCCCATCTACACCTCGTCGCCCGGCGACAGCTCGCTCGGCATGAACATCGCGTATCACGAGCTGATGAACGGCAGCGGGCTGATGATCGACCCGAACAAGGACGTGAACGAAGTCTGCGCGGTCGTGCTGGCCGGCAAGCAGAACGGCTGCGTCATCCTGGGTGGCGGCTCGCCGAAGAACTTCTACCTGCAGGCGCAGCCGACCTTGTGGGAGGTCTACGGCATCCCGAAGGGTGGCAACGACTACTTCATCCAGATCACGACCGATCAGGTGGTGTGGGGTGGCCTCTCCGGTGCGACGCCGGCCGAGGCGGTGAGCTGGGGCAAGGTGAATCCGGGCGTGCTGCCCGACACGGTCGTCGCCTACGTCGATTCGACGATTGCATTCCCGCTGTTCTGCGAGTACGCGCTCGCGTCCCCCAACGCGACGCGGCCAAGGAAGGAACTGCTCACCAGGCGCGATGATCTGGTGGCGGCGCTCCACACCGACGCGATGGCCGCCAAGGCGACCCGCGACGCGGAGGCACAGGGCTAGCTGCCGTGGGGACGCTGGCCTCGGAACTTGCGCCGCACGCCGGGCGCATCTCGCCTCGGCCGCGCATCTACGCTGACGCAAACATCCCCGCCCGCCTCGTTGCGCACATGCGGGAGGCGCTCGGCTGGGACGTCCTCTTCGTCATCGAGGATCCTGAACTCCGGCGGGCTCCGGACCTCACCCACTTCCGCCTGGCGCAGCAACTGCGCCGCACACTCATCACCCTCGACCGGGACTATCTGGATGAGCGCCGCTTCCCTCCAGCCGAGGGGTGCGGCGTGCTCGTGCTCAGTGCGCCCAACGACCGGGAATTCGCCGCACTCGTGTCGCGGATCGACCGCCTCCTGTTTGGTGCCGAACCGGATCGGACGCCGCTGCCGCTCGACGGCCGCACGCTGCACGTGCACACCGACTGGCGGCGGGACACCTAGTGGTCGTCCTCTCGGGCGCCGACCTCGTCCTGCCCGATGGCGTGCTCCGGGCCGGCACCCTGATGCTGGCTGATGGCCGCATCACCGATATTCGCTCCGAGCGGCCGCTGGCGTCGGCGGCATCGAGCCCTGCCCTCGACGGTCACACCATCGTTCCCGGCTTCATCGATCTCCACGTGCACGGCGTCGCCGGTGTCGACATCCATGACGATGCGCATGCGGTCGAGCGCGTGGCCGCAGCGCTGCCACGCTTCGGCGTCACCGCGTTTGCACCCACCACCGTGGCCTGCAGTCCGCTCGATCTGACCCGCGTGCTCGATCAGGTGCAGCAGTTGCGCCGCACACCGCCTCCGCTCTGCGCGCGTGTCGTGCCCGCGCACCTCGAAAGCAACTTCATCAGCCCGAAATACGCCGGCGCGCAACCACGCGCCTGCCTGCGCGCCTGGTCCAGTTCGCCTGCGCCGGCTCGTGCTGGGGCGGTCAGCGCCAGCTCGTTCACCGCCGCCGACCTGGCCGCGGTCATCCAGCGCCATGCCGCTGACATCGGCATCGTGACGCTCGCGCCGGAGATCGACGGCGCACTGGAACTCATCGCCTGGCTGCGGACGCTCGGCATCCGTATCTCGCTCGGGCACTCCGGCGCGACCTACGCAGAGGCGGTGGCCGCCATTGCTGCGGGCGCCACGCAGGCCACGCATCTCTTCAACCGGATGCCGCCGCTGCACCATCGCGAACCGGGCCTGGCCGGCGCAGTAATCGAGAGCGCCGATGTCGTGGTGGAACTCATCTGCGACGGCGTGCATGTGCACCCGCCTGGCCGCGGTCATCGCTGCCAAGCGCCTGGCACGTCATGGTCATTCCGACGGCACGGCAGCGGCCGGCATGCCGGCCGGTCCGCCCGCCCTCGGCGGCCAGACGATTGTCAGCCGCGACGGATGCGCGAGGCTCGAAGACGGCACCATCGCCGGCAGCGTGTTGACGATGGACGGGGCGTACAGGATGTTGACCGGGGTCGTCGGTGTGTCGGTGGTCGATGCGGCCATCATGTGCGCAACCACGCCGGCTCGCGCGCTCGGGCTCACCACGCAGGGCCTGCTTGCCGTTGGCGCGGACGCTGATCTTGTCGTCCTCGACGGCGACGGTGCCGTCGTACAGACTTACATCGCCGGACGGCTCGTGTACAGCCGAGTTGCGCCGCATTGAACGCCGGCGCCGGGCCCGCCGTCTAAGCCTTCATCGCGCGCCGGTTCAGGCGCATAGGAGGCCTGCATGCGTCAGATTCTTCGGGGCGTCCGGCTGTTCGTCCTGCCAGCCGTGCTGACCGTCTCCGCCGCTGGATGCGCCGACATCACGGCGGGCGAAGCCCGGTTCATCGAAACCGTCGAGAGACGTTTCACCGTGTCGGGCACACCGTCGCTCGACGTCAGCACCTTCGACGGCAGCGTTGACATCAGTACGTGGGATCGCCCGGAAGTGCTGGTCGGCATCGAAAAGCATGCGCTCGACAAGGCGGCGGCCGACCGGATGATCGTCACCGCCGACCAGAACGGTGATGTCATCTCCGTGAAAGTGTACGAAGAGAAGGACGGCGGGGGCCTCAACATCAATTTCGGATCGCACACCGCACGCCTCACCATCACGCTGCCGGCCACGTCGAATATCGAGGCCCTCACCGGTGACGGCCGCGTCACGGTGCGCAATGTTGAAGGGGATCTGCGGGTCAGGACGGGTGACGGCGCCATTCACCTCGAGCAGGTGAACGGGTCGATCGACGCGACCTCTGGCGACGGCAGCATCGACATCGAGGGCGCCGTTCGCGGCCTCTCGGCCCGCTCCGGCGACGGCCGCGTCCGCATACATGCGGCCGCCACCCCGACTGCCGACTGGAGCCTGGTGACAGGGGACGGTTCGGTGCTGCTCGAAGTGCCCGAAGGGTTCGGTGCGGAACTGGACGCCTCGACGGGCGACGGTCGCGTCGACGTCCGAGACGTGCCGTTCAGCGGAGCGTCGGACCGTGCCGATCGCGGCAGGGCCCGCGGTCGCATCGGCAACGGCGGACCGCATGTCTCCATTCGCAGCGGCGACGGTGTCATCACAATTCGCCGCGGCGCCGGCCCGACCTAGCCCGGGGCGCCTCCCAGATGTGCGTAGCTGCCAATTTCAAGGTCGGCCCTCGGTGCAGCGCACCTGACGGAGCGCGGCTACGCCACACCGAAATGGAGTCGATCTAACCGGTGAAGCTGCGGTCTGCGTAGTTCGTCGGGTCGTCCACGCCGGCCTCGACGAACGCGTCGTGCCGCTCGCGACACTTGCTGCAGACGCCGCAGTGCCGCGGAACGCGGTCATCGGTGCGCCGCGCGTTCATGCACGACAGCGTCAGTTCCAGCCGGACCCCCGCACGGGCGCCTCTCCGGATCACTTCAGGCTTGCCCAGGCTGGCGTAGGGTGCGTCTATCGCCAGCGGAAGCGCCAGACCGAGTGACAACGCGGAGGCCATGGCCGCGCGGAAGGCCGGCGTCGCATCGGGAAACGGGTTGTGGTCGAGGGTGCCGATGACGAGCCGGTCGAGGTGGGCCATGCCGCAGAAAACGCCCGCCTTCCCGAGCAGCACGATGTTCCGGCCCGGGATGTACACGTCCTCGTCGGGCGTATCGTACGCAGGTGCGATACCCGTCATCGCCCAGTGCATGGCCGGATAGACATCCGTCATGTCGACGGCAAGGGACGCGAGCGGACGCACGCGCGGGCTCGAGAAGCCGTGCGCCAGGAACGTCTGGACCGCGTCCTGTTCGGCCAGTTCCCAGGCCAGCCCGACACTGATGTAGATCGGCTGGACCTCATCGCGAGCCGCTTCCTCGGCCAGCAGCACGGCGCTGTCGAGCCCTCCTGACAACAGAACTGCGGTCGGCATGTGTCCGTCCTGCTTCCACTACGATAGTATTCTGATCCTCATGTATTCCGTTACGAAGCGCATCGACTTCTGCTATGGCCATCGTCTGCTCGAGTACGACGGTGTCTGCAAGCATCCCCATGGACACAACGCGGTCGCAGAAATCGAGGTGCGCACCGACACGCTCGACAACCGCAACATGGTGTGCGATTTCAGTGAAATCAAGCGCGTGGTCAAAGGCTGGATCGACCGTGAGCTCGATCACAAGATGGTGTTGCGGCACGACGACCCGCTGGTGAAGCCGCTCCAGGCGCTCGGCGAGCCGATCTTCATCGTCGACAGCAACCCGACCGTCGAGCACATGGCCAAGTTGATTTACGACTACGCGGCGAGCCAGAACCTGCCGGTCGTGCGCGTCACCATGTGGGAGACGCCGACCTCGTTCGCCGAGTACCGTCGCGACTGACGGCCCGTGATGGCCGCCCTCGCCGTCTGCCACTCCCCGTGTCGCTGACCTCTTCGCTCTTCGTCTTCGATCTCGACGGAACCCTCGTCGACTCCAGGCGGGACATTGCCGAGTCGGCGAATGCCGTACTCGAAGAGTGCGGCGGGAGGCCGCATTCGGAAGAGGTGATTGGCGGCATGGTGGGCGACGGCGCGGCACTGCTCATCGCCCGCGCCTTCGCAGCAGCAGACGTGCCGCTGCCGGCAGATGCCCTCGACCGGTTTCTCCGCGTCTACGACGGCCGTCTGCTGCGCCATACCGTCCCCTATGACGGCATCACGGAACTGCTGGACACCCTCTCGGCTCGCGGGACGCTGGCCGTCCTCACCAACAAGCCAATCGGCGCCACACAGACCATCCTCGACGGGCTCGGTCTCGCCTCGCACTTTGCGGACCGGGTGCTTGGTGGCGATGGCCCGCATCCGCGTAAGCCCGATGCCGCGGGGCTGTTGCAGTTAATGGCCCGCACGGGTCGGGGTGCGGAGGCGACGCTGATGATCGGCGACTCCGTTGTCGACTTCCGAACCGCCGTCGCCGCCCGGACGCGCGCCTGCGTGTGCCGCTACGGCTTCGGCCACCACGACTTCCCCATGGACGAGCTGCGTCCGTTCGACGCAGTGATCGACCGGCCGCTAGCGCTCCTGGCGTCGTTGTAGCGATTGGTTGCGACTGCGACGCGGTCCTGTTGGGGTTCCGTGCACAATCGTCAGACAAACTGGGCATAATCCTCGAGGTACCCTGGCACCGCCATTGCTTAACAGAGCCAACCCCGTTGTGTGGGTGGGTGCTGTGGGTCCGTTTGCCCATGCAAGGACGTAGATGACCAAGACCAGGAACGAACGTCCGCGGGTGCTCCTCGTGGACGACTATCCGGATGCCCGAGAGATGTACAGCGAGTACCTGCAGTTCTCCGGCTTCGATGTGGTCGAAGCGGCAAACGGCATGGAGGCGCTGCAGCGGGCCACCGATGACATGCCCGACATTATCCTCATGGACCTGTCACTGCCGGTGATGGACGGATGGGAGGCGACGCGACGCCTGAAGGCCGACATGCGCACAGCGCAGATTCCGGTCGTTGCGCTGACCGGGCACGCGCTCGCCGGCATTTCCGACGGAGCGCGTCAGGCCGGATGCGACGCCTTCGTCACCAAGCCCTGCCTGCCCGAAGACCTTGTGCGTGAGATACGGAGGGTGCTCGGCGAACCCGCCGCAGCCCGCGCCCCCCAGGGCGCCGGGTATGTGAGGACTCCGACCCAGCCCTGAATCCCGCCACACGCCCGACGCGCGAGATCTACTCCGACAGCACCTCGACGAGCAATTTCGAGGCGGCGCGGGTGCCGATTGTCAGTTCGGCGCGACCCTCGCCGGCCAGACGGACGGCATCAGCCGCCGTGTCGCGCGACGCAACCTCCAGCGCCTGACCCGGCTTGAGGTCGTTGCGCTCGACAAAGCGCAGGAAGGCTGGATCCTGATCCGTGATGCGGGTCATCCGGAGCGGCGAGCCGACCGGGCAGGTGAGCAGGCTCTCGTGATGGTGGGTCGGCATCGTTCCCTCGGCCGTCGGGATTGGGTCGCCGTGCGGATCGTGCGTCGGGTGCCCGAGCATCTCGTCAATCCGCTGAATCAGCCGGTCCGAGACAACGTGCTCGAGGTGTTCGGCGTCGTCATGTACCTCGTCCCAGCTCATGCCAATCACCTGGACGAGGAACAGCTCGACCAGCCGGTGCCGTCGCAGGACCAGACCCGCGAGCCGCTCGCCAGCCGACGTTAGACGCACACCGCTGTACGGCTCGTAGTCGGCCAGACCAGATTCGGCGAGTGCCTTCACCATGGTGGTCGCCGTCCCCGGCGTGACGCCGAGCGCCGCCGCCACCTGGCCCATCGGGACGAGGCGTGCATCGGCAGCAAGCGCCGACTGGCCCAGGTAGATGGCCTTGATGTAGTTCTCGACCGTGCTCGACGGCAGCATGGGAGGGCTATTATCCACCGGATGTCCCTGCGCGACTCGGTTGCGACGCCCGACGGAAAGCGCCGGTATGTACGGGCGCTGTTTGCGACGATTGCCGACCGCTACGACCTCATCACCGTGGTGCTGTCGTACGGGCGTGACCGCGCCTGGAAACGGCGCTTGCTGCGGCTTGCCCCGCCGCTCGCCGGCCTTCGCGTCCTCGACCTGGCCACCGGCACTGGCGACATCGCATACCTCGCGCACGACGCCGGCGCGCGCGTGACCGGGCTCGATGTCACGACCCGGATGATTCAGCTCGCCATCGCGAAGCGTCCCAGGCATGCACGGCCCCGGTTCCTGGTGGGTGACATGGTGGCGCTGCCCTTTCCGGCCGGTGCCTTCGACGTCGTGACCACCGGCTACGGACTGCGGAATGTGCCGGACCTTGGCGGCGCCATCGATGAGATCGCCCGGGTGCTGACGCCAGGCGGGCTGCTGCTCTCGCTCGACTTCGACCGCCCGGAGCATCCGTTCCTCCGATCGGCATACCTGGTTTACCTGACTGTCGTCGGTGGCGCGCTCGGGTGGGTTCTGCACCGCGACCCGGACACCTACCGCTACATTCCGGAGTCGATTCGGCAGTATCCGGGAGCGGCTGGCGTGGTGCGCCTGCTGCGCGAGCGCGGCTTCGTCGCAGCCACGAGCCGCCCGGTGCTCGGCGGCTTCATGGCCATTCACGAAGCGAGAACCTGACGTGGAAGTCGATGTCTCGGGGTGGTCCGGAGACGGCGACTTCACGCAGCTGATCGTCGACCGCCTGCGCACCGAGCCACGCATTGCGCTGCTGCGCGTCGAGGATGCTCCGGCCTCCCGTGAGGATTCGGGCTACCTTTTTCTGAGCAACGAGCTGTTCGTCGGGCCGCGGCTCGAGTCCCGTCGCGAACCGGTGCGGCGCCTCGGACTGTTTCCGGGCAGTCGGCGAGTCGACGTACCGGCGCTCGGCCTGGCCGAGATCGCGGCCGTGCTCTCGGCCGACGAGTCGATCGGCGCGCCCGATTTCAGCGACGAAGGCCTCATCCAGTACCTGCGGACCCAGCGAATCGTACCGGCGTACCAGTCGAGGGGTTATAAACTGGTCGAACTTATCCGGATTTACATCGTCCGGACCGGGTCGCCATCCTAATGGCGACGCGTATTCGAACCGACAATCACGGCAGAGCCGCCAGCGGCCTCCCCCGGGGCTGGAGCTCCTCAATTTCATGACTCTCGTCCCGTCTCTCCTGCAGGCCATCGTTCTCATGAATGGCGAAGCACTGGTCCTGCACGTTGGCGACAAGCCGTATGTCGTCGCGGAAAGCGGGCAGGTGAGCCTTGCGAATGAGCCCCTGACGGCGGAGTCGATCGGCCCGGTCATCGACGAACTGCTGCCGCCGGAGTCAGTCCGGCTCCTCGCCGACGTGGGCGCCGTGCAGTGTGTGCTGCCGGTCAACACCCAGTTCCCGAACGAGACGTTCAGCGTCGTGGCCGCGCGTGGCGGCGACGATCTCTGGCTCGAAATCCGGCGCGCCAGTGTCATAGCTGCTCCCCCGGCCACTGAAGCCCCGACCAACCCGCCCGCTGCAATCGCTGCCGTCATCACCGCTACCTCCGAGTCGTTGGCGGTGGTTTCGCCGTCGCGCGAGCCGCGCCGACGAACCGTGCAGCCCGAACGCCGCCGGGTCATCGAACCTGCCGCGCCAGATTCCGACCCGCAGTCGGCCGTGGTGCTGCCGCTCACCCGCACGCCGGTGAAGGCCGAGGTGCCACCGCCCCTTGCGGAGGCTGCGCTCTCGGGGCTCGATCGCCTGCTGCGTCTGGCCGCGGCGCGGGGGGCATCGACGCTCTACCTGGTGTCGGGTGCGCGCCCGTCCATCCGCATCGACGGCGAGGTCCGCACGCTGGACGGCGCTCCCGTGCTCGAGTCGAACGCTGTCGAAGGGTTGTTGCTGACGCTGATGCCCGAGCGCAGCGCCGAGGCACTCCGCAGTGGCGCGGCCAGCGAATGGCTCTCCGAGTTCGACGACCTCGGCAGGGTACGCTGCCTGAGCTTCCGTGACTACCGCGGACCGGGCGGGGTATTCCGCATCATGCCGCAGCGCGCCGTCACGACGGAGCAGCTGGGACTGTCGCGCGAGATCCAGGCACTGGCGAGTGAGACCGACGGGCTACTGGTGGTGACCGGACCTCGCCTGAGCGGCAAGCGGACGCTGATGTCGGCGTTCGTCGACCACATCAACCGCACGCGCCACGTCCACATCATCACCATCGAGCGCGATATCAACATCGTGCACGAGCGCGCCGGGTCGATGGTGAGCCAGCGTGAAGTGCACGGCGGCGACCACATGGCCGACGCCGTTCGCAGCGCGCTGCGTGAAGACCCGGACGTTCTGGTGCTGGAAGACGTGCGCTCCGCCGAACTCGTGGAGCTGGCGCTCGACGCCGCGGCCACCGGACGGCTCGTCATCTGCGGCTTTGCGGCGCGCAGCGCCGCCGCAGCCATCGATGGCATCATCGATCTCTCGCCGCCCGAGGCGCGCCGCCGCATCCAGCTGTCGCTGGCGCAGAACCTGCGCGGCGTCGTGGCGCAGGTGTTGTTGAAGAAAACTGGCGGGGGGCGTCTTGCGGCGCGGGAGCTGCTGCTGAACACATCGGCCGTGGCGGGGTTGCTTGCCGAAGGCAAGACCTCGCAGTTGCCGCTCGCCATCGAGGGTGGCCGCAAGCACGGCATGGTTCCGCTGAACGACGCGCTCGGCGGCTTTGCCCAGAGCGGCGCCGTCGATGTCCGCGACGCCTATCGCTGTTCGGCCGACCGGGCTGGCCTCATCGCGCTGCTGCAGCGCCAGGGTGTGGACACCTCGCAGGTGGAACGGCTCGCGTAACCTTCCCGACCCACCTGCCTCACCCGCCAACCCGCCTACCTTTCCACCAACGGCTCGAGCTCCTTCAGCAGGTAGTCGAGGACGTGGTCCTCGGTGAGGTGGGCAACAGTCACTTCCGCGATCGCCCGCTCGTTCTCGACGACGCGGCGGCCGCGCGAGCGGCGGGAGGTGCCGAGCACCAGCGCTTCATCGCCTGACGCGTCGAGTGACAGCTCGATATAGTCGTCGGCGGTTTTCTCCGACATCATGCGCACCGCACCTGAGGGTGTCGAGACGACGAACGGATAGCCGCTGGCCTTGAGCACGTTTGCCACCTGGCGGAACAGCGGGATGGCGATGGTGTCGAGGAAGTTGCCGTAGGCGCGCGAGGCCTCCTCGGCGCGCTGGCGGCGTGCGGTGGCCGTGCGGCGCGCCTCATCGATCGTGTCGGTGATGCGCTTGCGGAGTACGGAGATTTCCATCAGATCACACCCTTTGCGCGCAGCTCGTCGATCCGCGCGGTGTCCAGGCCCAGGTCGTTTCCAAGCACCGCGTTCGTGTGCTCGCCCAGCAGCGGCGGAGGCGTGCGCACCGAGCCAGGCGTGTCGGAGAACTTCAGGGGCGTTCCAGTCATCTTCAGCATGCCGACGGTGGCATGCTCCAGTTGCACCAGCATCTCGCGCGACAGCGTCTGCGGATCGGTGAACACTTCGTGCAGGTCGCGCACCGAACCGCACGGCACGCCGGCGGCTTTCAGTGCATCGATCCAATGCGCGCGTGTCTGCGTACGCAGGAGCGCGTCGAGTGCCGGCTTCAGGTCGTCGTAGTGCGCCACGCGCTGCCGGTTCGTCGCGAAGCGCTCCTCGGCCGCGAAGCCGGTGACACGGCAGAAGCGGCTCCACTGGTCGTCGTTGCCGACCGCAATCACGAAGTCGCCGTCCGAGGCGCGGAAGGTTTCGTAGGGGACGATCGTCGGGTGCCGATTGCCGAGCCGCGCCGGCGCCTTGTCGTTCGCGAAGTAGATGCCGGCCTGGTAGCTGAGGAGCGCCACCACCGAGTCGAGCATCGCGATGTCGACCTTCTGGCCGCGGCCGCTGCGCTCGCGCGCGAACAGCGCGGCGGTCACGCCCTGCGCCGCGAACATCCCGGACACGATGTCGGCAATCGCCACGCCGAGGCGGTAGGGCGGTCCGTCGGCCGAGCCGGTGATGCTCATCAGGCCGCCTTCGGCCTGCATCACCGCGTCGTAGCCGGCCTCCGTGCGGCGCGGCCCGGTGTGCCCGAAGCCGGAGATCGAGCAGTAGATCAGCCGCGGGTAGCGCTCGGCAATCGACGGCGTAGTCGAGACCGAGCTTGTCGAGCGTGCCGGGGCGGAAGTTCTCGACCACCACGTCGGCCTTCGCCAGCAGCTGTTCGAGCAGCGCACGGCCGTCGAGGTCCTTGAAGTCGAGGGTGACGCTTTCCTTGTTGCGGTTGATGCTCAGGAAGTAGGAACTCTCGCCGTTGATGAACGGCGGGCCCCAGCCGCGCGTGTCGTCGCCCTTGCGCGGTTGCTCCACCTTGATGACCCGCGCGCCCATGTCCGCCAGCATCATCGTGCAGTACGGACCCGAGAGCACGCGCGTGAGATCGAGGACCGTAATTCCCTGCAGCGCTGTCATAGTCAGTCAGCTAGTATGACTGATGGCGCGACGGCCGCGCCGGACGAGGGGAGTGAGATGCGGTTGCGTGCAGGACTCATGATGTTGGCCGTGTTGACGTGCTCGCCGCCGGCGCGCGCGCAGGAACCGGCCGCTGCCGCTGCGCAGGTGCCCTCGGTGGTGACCACGGGCGAAGCGAGCAGTGCGGCGGGCACCGGATCAGGCGTTCGTCACCCTCGCCGTCGAGACCCGCGACAACAACCCGCGCACCGCGCAGCGGCTGAACGCCGAGGCGATGTCGTCGGTGCAGCAGCGCATTGCCAGAGCCGGCGTCGCGCGCGACGCCGTCCGGACCACCGGCTATTCCATCCAGCAGGAGTTCGACTTCGCGAACGGCCGGCGCACGCCGCGCGACTACCTCGCGCGCAACGGCATCGACGTGCGCGTCGACGCCGTCGAACGGGTCGGCGAAATTCTCGACGCCCTCGTGCAACGCCGGCGCCACCACCGTTTCCGGTGTGCGCTTCGACCTGAAGGATCGCGCCGTCGGCCGAACGCGAGGCGCTCCGCCTTGCGGTGGTCGATGCTCGGGCACGTGCCGAGGCGATGGCGGCGGGCGCCGGGCGGACGGTCGATCGCGTGCTGCGCATCACCGACAGCGCGCAGCCAAGGTTCAAGCCGGCGCCGATGATGATGATGGAGCGGGCCGTCGGAGCGGCCGCCGAGACGCCGCGTCGCACCCGGTCGAGATCGGAGGTCGAACTGCGCCAGGTCGAACTGACGGTCGTCGATCAAGTAGCGCCGCGCACCCAGGACCCCGACGATGCCTGCACAGTCATTGACACCGGAGGACTACGCGAAGGCGCGGCGCGTGCTGATGCGCCGCGATCCGGTGCTCGGCGCCGCCATCAAAGCCATCGGCCCCTGCCTGATGGCCGATCGGCAGCGCCACGATCACCTCACCGCCCTCGCGGGCTCCATCGTCAGCCAGCAACTGTCGACCAAGGCCGCGGCGACGATCTTCGGGCGGTTCCAGGCGCTGTTCCCGTCAGGCCCGCTGCAGGCGTCGGCCATCCTCGCGCTCGACGAGCAGACACTGCGCGGTGTCGGCTTCAGCGGCCAGAAGGTGCGCTACGTGCGCGATCTCTGCGAACGCATCGTCGACGGTCGGCTCGTGCTCGACGAGATCGAGAGGCTGGATGATGAGGTGGTGATCGAGCGCTTGACTGCCGTGAAGGGGTTCGGCCGCTGGACCGCCGAGATGTTCCTGATGTTCCGCCTGCATCGCCCCGACGTGCTCCCGGTCGACGACCTCGGCATCGTCAACGCCGTGCAGCGGCTCTACAAGCTGCGCACGCGCCCTGACGCGAAGAAGTTGAACAAGCTGGGAGCAGCGTGGCGCCCGTACCGATCGGTCGCGAGCTGGTATCTCTGGCAGAGCCTGAAGCTGGAGCCGTGACGGTGGCGAAAGTTCGGCACGGCGTAGCCGCCGCGCCGTCGGGTCATGCATGTAGGTAGCCGCGCACCTTTGTATCTTGATAGCAGGTGCGCTGGCAGGCCGACCTCGAGGTCGGCAGCTACATCTGGCAGCTGTTAAATCAGCCGCGCCTTGAGCGCCAACAGCACGTAGCCCGCCGCGATGGCGATGAGCGTGCCGCGCTCGCTGTAGATGGTCTGCGTCCACGAGAACGCCGCGTCGTGGCCGGAGGTCGACCGGCCCGCGAGGTTCGGCAGCCACCGCGGCACGCGCGTCAGGTAGTGGCGGTAGCTGTCGCCCAGGCGCGATTCGAGCAGCCGTTCTTCCCACCGCACGATCGCGTGGTACTCGAGCATCAGCAGGGCAAAGACGACTGGTGCGAGCCAGGGCAGGCGCGCACTGATCGAGAAGCCGAGCCAGAGCAGGATGTTGCCGATGTAGAGCGGGATTGCGGACCATGGCGAAGGGGCCGTGGTCGATGAGCGGGCCCAGCCGTTCGCGTGCGGGTGCGCGAGACCGACCCGATGTGATGGACACCCCACATCCGGATCCATTCGCCGAGGAAGACGACCGGGACACCGGCGAGAGGCAGCCAGTCGGCGCGCGCGCCTTCCGTGGTCGGCGGAATCAGCAGCAGGGCGGCAACGATCGGCAGCGGGATGGACGTGCGCTTGCGGAAGAGCCATCCGCCGATGCGGGTGACCAGGTCGGGAAGCTGCTGAACGGGCTGGGTTTCGGAGGTCGAAGAGGAGAGCACGGACTCGCCGAGTATAGCGCAGGGCAGTTTGTTATAATCTCGGACTTCTGCGGTCGCAATTCATCATGTCCTCTTCGCCGTCGCCTACAACCGTGACTGATCGGGCTGTTTCATCGGTTCTGGAACTCATCGGACGCACCCCGCTCATCCGCTTGACGCAGGTTCGAGCGTGAGTGTCCGGGCGTCGAGCTGTACGCGAAG
Organism: uncultured Acidobacteriota bacterium; assembly: GCA_963722395.1. Taxonomy (GTDB): domain Bacteria; phylum Acidobacteriota; class Vicinamibacteria; order Vicinamibacterales; family CAVVIG01; genus CAVVIG01. The sequence continues at coordinate 1,615,621 of CAVRLS010000005.1, forward strand.
GCCGAGTGGCATAATCCCGGCGGTTCGGTGAAGGATCGCGCAGCGGCGCGCATGATTCTCGACGGTGAACGCTCCGGTCGCCTGCGTCACGGCCTCACCATCATCGACGCCACGTCCGGCAACACCGGCATTGCGTACTCGATGATCGGCGCGGCGAAGGGCTACAAGGTGAAGCTGTTCCTGCCGGAAAACGCCAGCCCGGAGCGGAAACTGATCCTGCGGGCGTTCGGCGCCGAACTCGTGCTGACCAGCCCGCTCGAGGGCACTGACGGTTCGATTCGGGCGGTGCGCCAGCTGGTGGCCGAGCATCCGGACGAGTACTTCTACCCGGATCAGTACAGCAACGACGCCAACTGGCGCGCGCACTTCGACACCACGGGGCCCGAGATCATCGAGCAGACCGGCGGCACGGGTCACCCACTTCGTGGCGGGTCTCGGCACGAGCGGCACGTTCATGGGCACCAGCCGCGCGCTCCGTCAGTTCAACCCGAACATCAAGGTCATCTCGTTCCAGCCCGATTCGCCGTTCCACGGCCTCGAAGGGCTGAAGCACATGGAAACGGCGATGGTCCCGGCTATCTACGACCCGACGCTGGCCGACGACGACCTGCGGGTTGGCACCGAAGAGGCGCACCGCTGCGTGCGACGCCTGGCGCGCGAAGACGGGCTGCTGGTCGGCATCTCCGCCGGTGCCGCGCTGGCCGCCACGCTGCAGGTTGCCCGCACGCTCGACGAGGGCGTCGTCGTCACGGTGTTCCCCGACGGCGCCGAGAAGTACCTGACCGAAACCTTCTGGACAGCCGAGTGACCACAACAACTCCGACGCGCCTGTGCGCTCGATGCCGGTGTGGCTGCGGTCATCCGCCGCCACGGCGAGGAAACCTTTCCGCACGAGTGCTGCGGCGCGCTGATCGGTCGGGACGATCGCGTCACCGCCGCGGTGCCGCTGCCGAACACGACGGAGGAGGGACCGCGCCGCCGGTTTCTGGTGCGTCCGTCGGACTACCGGATGGCCGAACAGAAGGCGTGCGAACTCGGCGGCGAACTGCTCGGTTTCTACCACTCGCACCCGGACCACCCGGCCCGGCCGTCACAGTTCGACCTCGATCACGCGTGGCCGAACTTCGCTTACGTGATTGTCTCGGTCATGGCAGGCACGTCACGCCTGATGACCGTCTGGTTTCTGAACGAAGATCGATCCAGATTCGATGAGGGCACGCTGAATGGCGACGAAAATTCTGATTCCGACACCGCTCCGTCCGTACACGGATAAGCAGGAGGCCGTCGAGGCCAATGGCGCGACGGTTGGCGAACTGCTGGCCGATCTCACCACGCAAGTACTCCGGGCCTGAAGGCGCATCTGTACAACGAGCAGGGCAAGCTGCGCAGCTTCGTCAACGTCTACCTGAACGACGAAGACATCCGCTACATGCAGAAGGATCAGACGCCGGTGCGGCCAGCGACACGATCACGATCATCCCGTCGGTCGCTGGCGGCGTCTAAGCGTAAAAGGGGCACTTTCCGATGGTTCGAGACCTTGACGGTCTTCCTCAGCTGACCAACGAGGAGATCAAGCGCTACAGCCGGCATCTGATCATGCCGGAGGTCGGCGTGGACGGGCAGCGCCGGCTGAAGGCCGGCAGCGTGCTGTGCATCGGTGCCGGCGGGCTCGGGTCGCCGGCGGCGATGTATCTGGCGGCGGCCGGCGTCGGCCGCATCGGCATCGTCGACTTCGACGTGGTCGATTTCAGCAACCTGCAGCGCCAGATCATCCACGGCACCTCGTCGATCGGCAAGACCGAAGCTGGAGTCGGCGAAGGCGCGGCTGGTCGACATCAATCCGCACATCCAGATCGATACCTACGAGACCGCGCTGTCGTCGGAGAACGCGCTCGAACTGTTCGCGCCGTACGACGTCATCCTCGACGGCACGGACAACTTCCCGACGCGCTACCTGACGAACGACGCGTGCGTGCTGCTCGGCAAGCCGAACGCCTACGGCAGCATCTTCCGCTTCGAGGGTCAGGCGTCGGTGTTCGCGGCCGCAGGACGGCCCGTGCTACCGCTGCCTGTACCCGGAACCGCCGCCACCCGGTCTGGTGCCGAGCTGCGCCGAAGGCGGCGTGCTGGGCGTGCTGCCCGGCGTCATCGGCGTCATCCAGGCGACCGAGGCGATCAAGCTCATCACCGGCATCGGCGAGCCGCTGATCGGGCGCTTCCTGATCTACGACGCGCTTCGCATGAAGTTCCGCGAGCTGAAGCTGCGGAAGGACCCGGACTGCCCGGTCTGCGGCACGCACCCGACCGTCACCAAGCTGATTGACTACGAGGAGTTCTGCGGTCTTCGTCCGTCGGTTGCAGCGGAAGCCAGCGGCATCCGCGGTGGCGGCAGGAGCGGCATCGAGCGCCACCGAAATCACGGCGGTCGAGCTGAAACAGCGGCTCGATCGCGGCGACAAGCTCACGCATCGTCGACGTCCGCGAGCCGAACGAGTACCAGATCAACCGCATCGCCGGGTCGCAGCTGATTCCGCTCGGCGAGATTCCGCGCCGGTACGCCGAGCTCGATCCGGAGCAACGAGCTGGTGGTGCAGTGCAAGATTGGCGGCCGCAGCGCAAAAGCGGCCGACTTCCTGCGTTCCGTCGGGTTCAAGCGGGTGCTCAACCTGAAGGGCGGCATTCTCGACTGGATCGACAAGGTCGATCCGAGCCAGCCCAAATACTAGGCGGGGCAGGCAGTTGGGCGGGTCGGGCAGGGGGCAGCGGACGGAAGAAATTCAGTCCGGCTCGCCTCGCCAGCTTACCCGCCCATTCTTCGGTGTTAATATAGGACCCACGGGGTCGGATTCTACCGGACTCCAGAAGTCGTATTTGTAGCCCATGCTGAGACTCTCGAAGAAAGCGGACTACGCGCTGATCGCGATGAAGCACCTCGCTCTGTAGGCGACGGCTCGTCGAGCGCCCGCGAAATCGCCGGTCTCTACGACATTCCGATCGAGCTGCTCGCCAAGATCCTGCAGCGGCTCGTGCGCCGCGGCCTGCTGGTCGTCCCAGCAGGGCACGCGAGGCGGGTACCAGCTGGCGCGGGTGCCCCTGCTGATTTCAGTGGCCGATGTCATTCAGGCCATCGACGGTCCAGTGACCGTCACCGCCTGCTCTTCGGACGACGAAGGGCACAGTTGCGAGCAGTTCGCCAAGTGCAATGTCCGCGATCCGCTGTGGCGCGTCCGTGAGCGGATCCTGACCGCGCTCGGCGAGTGCACCATCGCCGAACTCGCGGCCGATCAACCGGCGCCGCCCGAACAGACCGAACACGCCATGGTGCTGCACCCGCACATCTGAGGCGACGGAACGTCCGGCGTCACGCCGGGCAGAGTGACGAGAAGAAAAAGACCTATGGCCATCAAGCTTCCGATCTACATGGACTACCACGCGACGACGCCGGTCGATCCGCGCGTCGTCGAGGCGATGCTGCCGTACTTCACGGAGCACTTCGGCAACGCGGCAAGCCGCAACCACCCGTTCGGCTGGGAAGCCGAAGAGGCGGTGGACAAGGCGCGCAAGCAGGTCGCCGATCTGATCGGCGCCAACGCGAAGGAGATCGTCTTCACGAGCGGCGCCACCGAGTCGAACAACCTGGCGATCAAGGGCGTCGCCGAGATGTACCGCGAGAAGGGCAACCACATCATCACGGCGGTGACCGAGCACAAGGCGGTCATCGACACCTGCAAGCGGCTCGAGAAGGACGGCTACCGCGTCACCTACCTGCCGGTGCAGAAGGACGGCCTGATCAACCTCGACGAGCTGAAGGCGGCCATCACGGACAAGACCATCCTGATCTCGATCATGACGGCCAACAACGAGATCGGCGTCATCCAGCCGATCGCGGAGATCGGCGCCATCGCCAAGGAGAAGGGCATCCTCTTCCACACCGACGCGGTGCAGGCCGTCGGCAAGATTCCGTTCAACGTCAACGCGCTGAAGGTCGATCTGGTGTCGATCAGCGCGCACAAGATGTACGGTCCGAAGGGCGTCGGCGCCCTGTACGTCGCGCCGCCGCAACCCGCGCGTGCTGCTGTCGCCGCAGATTGATGGCGGCGGTCACGAGCGCGGCATGCGGTCCGGCACGCTCAACGTCACCGGCATCGTCGGCTTCGGCAAGGCGGCGGAGATCGCGAAGGCCGAGATGGCCGACCGACACCGAGCGGCTGAGCGCGCTGCGCGACCGGCTGAACGATCGCCTGCACAAGGGGCTCGACGAGATCTTCATCAACGGCTCGGTCGAACACCGCCTGCCGCACAGCCTGAACATCAGCTTCGCCTACGTCGAAGGCGAGTCGCTGCTGATGGGCATCAACGACGTGGCGGTGTCGTCGGGATCGGCCTGCACCTCGGCCAGCCTCGAACCGTCTTATGTGTTGAAGGCGCTCGGCGCCGGCGACGACCTGGCGCACTCCTCGATCCGCTTCGGCCTCGGCCGCTGGACGCACGGACGAGGAAGTCGACTACGTCGCCGACAAGCTGATCAACGTCGTGACGCGCCTGCGCGAGATGTCGCCGCTCTACGAGCTCGCGAAGGAAGGCGTCGACCTGTCGACCATGCAGTGGGAAGTCCACTAGATCGCGAAATCTGATCGGGATTGCAGATGTCGACTTCAGGAGTTCCGGCATTCAGCCGGACCCGCGATCAACGATTCAGGAGACGGCAGAATGGCTTACTCGAACAAGGTAATCGACCACTACGAGAACCCGCGCAACGTCGGCTCGCTGCCGAAGGACGATCCGAACGTCGGCACGGGGCTGGTCGGCGCGCCGGAGTGCGGCGACGTGATGAAGCTGCAGGTCAAGGTCAACCCCGAGACCGGCGTCATCGACGATGCGAAGTTCAAGACGTTCGGCTGCGGCTCGGCGATCGCGAGCTCGAGCCTGGCCACCGAGTGGCTGAAGGGCAAGACCGTCGACGCAGGCGCTGGCCATCAAGAACACCGACATCGTCGAACGAACTCAGCCTGCCGCCGGTGAAGATTCACTGCTCGGTGCTGGCCGAAGACGCGATCAAGGCGGCGATCAACGACTACAAGAAGAAGCAGGCGGCCGACCAGCCGGCTGCCGGCACGTCGGCCCAGCCAACGGCGTAGGTGAGAAGAGAGCCAGGTCGGGCAGGTCGGGCGGGCGAGGCAGGTAGGATCGTCCCACCAGCCCTGCCGGCCCCACCAGCCCTTCCCGCCCTTGAAGCCATGAGCATCGAGATCAGCGAGACCGCGGCGAAGAAGATCCGCACGTTGATGGCCAAGCAGGGCATCGACGAGGGCGGCCTGCGCGTCGGCGTCAAGGGCGGCGGCTGCTCGGGACTGAGCTACACGTTCGCCTGGGAGCGGGAAGCGCGTTTCGGCGACGAGGTCTTCCAGGGGCCGGACGGCGCGACGCTGTTCGTCGACAAGAAGAGCCTGCTGTTCCTCAACGGCACCGTGCTCGACTACGACACCAGCCTCATCAGCAGGGGGTTCGTCTTCAACAACCCGAACGCGAAGACCACCTGCGGCTGCGGTAGTTCCTTCGGCGCCTAACACGCTCCACCGCGCAGGTGCAGTAGCCTCGCCATCATGACGTCCCAGAGCCATACCACATCTGCTTCAGGAGTGCCGCACGTGCGGCGGCGGCTGCGCCGGTCGACGCGCACTTCTGTCCGCAGTGCACGAAGATCCTGACCATCGGCCGGCAGGGCGACTACTTCTCGTTCCTCGGCGCTGCCGCGCAAGCTGAATCTCGACCCCGCGGCCCTCGAGCAGCAGTTCCGCGCGCTGAGCCGGCAGTTTCATCCCGACTACTTCTACAACGCGCCGCCGGCCGAGCGGCGCGCCAGCCTCGAGCGCTCGTCGTACCTGAACGACGCGTATCGCACGCTGAAGCAGCCCGTGTCGCGCGTCGCCTACCTGCTCGACCTCGAAGGCGTGCTGAAGCCGGCGGACCGACGAGGCGGGGCAACGAAGGTGCCGGCGTCGCTGCTCGAGGAAGTGTTCGCGCTGAACGAGGAACTCGACGAGGTGCGCGACATGCGCAACGGCGGCGCTCGCCGAAGCTGAGTGGCGCGCGCGCCTCGACGGCGCGCGGCGGCACCGATCGAAGCGAAGCGTGCCGAGCACGAAGCGCAGCTGACCGAACTCTCGACCCAGTGGGACGCCCTCGGCGCCCGGCGACCAGGCCGCGCCGAGCAGCGCGTGCTCGAGCGCCCTGCGCGAACGCGTGCTCGAACGCAACTACATCAACAACCTGCTCGCGACCATCGAGCGGGAAGCGACAGGCGTCAGGCGGACCGCAGCTGAGTCCAACAGGTCGCACGTCGGCACGTCGCAAGCGCCCAGAAGCCCGGAAGCCTGCAGGGCCTGAAGCTTTTCCTATGTCCAAAGTCGTCGGCATCGATCTCGGCACCACCAACAGCCTCGTCGCCGTACGTCAAGGACGGCGCGCCGTTCGTCATCCGCGACAAGCAGCGGCGATGGTCTGCGTGCCGTCGATCGTGTCCGCGGCTGCAGGACGGCACCGTCTACGTCGGTCGCGAGGCGCAGCGGCGCCTGCTGACCGATCCGCGACCGCACCGTCTACTCGGTGAAGCGCTTCATGGGCAAGGGGATCGACGACGTCCAGGGCGACGCGAGGCTGCTGCCGTTCCGTGTCGCGGCGAACCCGGCGGCGTCGTGCGCATCGGCCTCGGCGACCGCGAGTTCACGCCGCCCGAGATCTCGGCCTTCATCCTGCGCGAACTGAAGCGGCGCGCCGAGGAGTACTTCGCCGAGACAGGGCGAGTTCGACAACGAAGTCGACCGCGCGGTCATCACCGTGCCGGCCTACTTCAACGACGCGCAGCGCACCGCCACCCGCGACGCCGGCCGCATCGCCGGCCTCGAGGTGCTGCGCATCATCAACGAGCCGACCGCCGCCTCGCTGGCCTACGGGCTCGACAAGCGGCACCACGGCGTCATCGCGGTCTACGACTTCGGCGGCGGCACGTTCGACATCTCGATCCTGCGCGTCGAGGACGGCGTGTTCCAGGTGCTCTCGACCAACGGCGACACGCACCTCGGCGGCGACGACATCGACCTGCCTGCTCGTCGAACGCGATCCTGGCCGACCTCGCGTCGCCGACGCCGCAGCACTCGCTGCCCGACGGGTTCTCGGCCCAGCACACGCCGGAGTCGATTCAGGAGATCCGCAAGGCGGTCATCCAGGCCAAGTGGGACCTGTCGGATCACGACGAGACCGACACTGCTCGGCGTGCGCCTCACCCGCGCGGCGTTCGAGGCGCTGATCCGGCCCGGTCGTCGAGCGCACGCTCGGCGCCGTGCCGGCAGGCGCTGGCCGACGCGGGTCTGCAGGCGTCCGATGTCGACGAAGTCGTGCTGGTCGGCGGCTCGACGCGCATCCCGCTGGTGCGCCGCCTCGTCGGCGAGCTGTTCGGCCGCACGCCGCACAGCGAGCTGAACCCGGACGAAGTGGTGGCGCTCGGCGCCGCCGTGCAGGCCGACATCCTCGTCACCGGCAACCGCGACATGCTGCTGCTCGACGTCACGCCGCTGTCGCTCGGCATCGAGACGATGGGCGGCGTCGTGTCGAAGATCATCCTGCGCAACTCGACGATTCCGGCAACCGGCAGCGAGATGTTCACGACCGGCGTCGACAACCAGACCGCCGTCGACATCCACGTGCTCCAGGGCGAGCGCGAGCTGGTGGCCGACAACCGATCGCTGGCCCGCTTCAAGCTGCGCGGCATCCCGCCGATGCCGGCCGGCATGCCGCGGGTGCAGGTGCAGTTCCAGATCGACGCCAACGGCATCCTCAGCGTCACCGCCTCCGAACTGCGCACCAACGTCGAGCAGACGATCGAGGTGAAGCCGTCCTACGGCCTCACCGACGATGAGGTCGAGCGGATGCTGCATCGAGTCGTTCGAGCACGCCGAAGCCGACTTCGCGGCGCGCATGCTCATCGAGGCGAGGAACGAAGCGGAATCCGTCATCATCGCCACCGAGAAGACGCTGCGCTCGCCGGAGTTCCCGTCGATTGCGGCGCGAGGAGCTGGCCGCGGGCGAGCAGAAGCGCATCGAACAGGCGCTGGCCGGCCTCAAGCACGTGATCAAGTCCGACAGCCGCGACGCGATCCTCCAGTGGACCACGGTGCTGAACGACGCGACCAAGCACCTGGCCGAAGTCGATGATGAACCGGAGCGTGCGCGCGGCGCTCGCCGGGAAGAACATCGACGGGCTCTAGACCGCTCGGCCGTTGCGCCAGCGTGCGCCGAAGCCGACCTGCAGAGTCCGCAGCCGAAGCCAGACTACATGCCCAAAGTCACCTTCATCATCGACGGCGAATCGCAGACCGTCGAGTTCGAACACGGCACGCTCGCGTACTCCCATCACGGCAAGCCCGAGTCGTTTCTCGACATCGCCAAGAACCTCGACGTGCCGCTCGAACACGCCTGCGGCGGCAGCTGCGCCTGCACCACCTGCCACGTCATCGTCCGCGCAGGGCGAGCAGAACCTGAGCGAGATGGAGGACGACGAAGCCGATCGCCTCGACACCGCGTGGGACCTGACGCCGCACTCGCGACTCGGCTGCCAGGCGGTGATCACGGGCGACGTCGTCTGCGAGCTGCCGATGTACACCCGCAACTACGTGCAGGAAGGTGGCGGCATTCAGCTCGGCAAGTCCGACCGCAAGAAGACCGAAGAGGTGGCGCGATGAAGTGGACCGACGCCGAGGACATCGGCATCGCGCTGGCGGAGAAGTTTCCCGGCGTCGATCCGCTCACCGTCGCGCTTCACCGACCTGCGCGAACGGGTGATGGCGCTCGACGGCTTCGACGACGACCCGAAGGGATCGAACGAGCCGAAGCTCGAGGCGATTCAGATGGCCTGGTACGAAGAGTTCAAGGACGCACAGGGCATCTAGCTCCGTCCACCTTCACCTGTAGCCTGACCTCTGCCATGCGGGTTCTCGTCGTCGCTGCCACGCGCGCTGAAGTGGCACCGCTCATCTCCGCACCTCGCGAACCCTGTCGCTCACCACCGTGTGCTGAGCGGACTCTACGGGTCCCACAAGATCGACGTGCTGCTCACCGGCGTCGGCATGGTGGCCACTGCCGTGTGGGCGACGCGTGCTCTTGCCATCGGCGGCTACGACGTGGCGCTGAACCTCGGGCGTGTGCGGAAGCTTCACGCCGTCGCTGCCGCCGCCGCGTGCGGTGCATGTCACCAGCGACCTCATGTCCGAACTCGGCGTCGAAGACGGCCCGGCGTTTCTCACGATGCAGCAGATGCTGGCCTGCTGCCCGTCCGATGAGTTCCCGTGGACCGACGGCCGGATCGTCAACGCCGAACCCCCGGCGCTTCCCGGCCTGATCGCCCTTCCGTCGGTGTCCGGCATCACCGTCAACACGGTGCACGGCGACGATGCGTCGATTGCAGCCGTGACAGCACGCTACGCGCCAGACGTGGAATCGATGGAAGGGGCGGCGTTCATGTACGCCTGCCTCGTGGCTGGAGTAGCCTTTGCGCAGGTGCGGGCCGTGTCGAATCGTGTCGAACGGCGGAATCGCGACGCCTGGGACCTGAAGGGGGCGGTGAACGAACTCGGCCGCGTTGCGCTCACGTTGCTGGGCGACCAGCTGATGCATCTCTCCCTTGGCTTCTCGCCCTGCCCGAACGACTGCTTCATGTTCGATGCGATCGTGAACCGCCGCATCGACCTCGAAGGCCTGTCGTTCACGCCGCATCTGGCTGATGTCGAGGCGCTGAACCGCGAGACGTTCGCGGGCACAGCCGACATCACGAAGCTGAGCTACCACGCCTATGCGTACTGCCGGAAGGACTACGTTCTGCTCGACGCTGGCAGCGCGCTTGGCCGCAACTGCGGGCCGCTGCTGATCTCGGCGCGTCGGCTGATCGCCTGACGACGTTCGGACGGGCACCCTGCGCATCGCCATTCCGGGCATTTACACCACCGCCAACTTCCTTCTCGGTCTGGCGTTTCCCGAAGCCACGGATCGCACTCCACTGGTGTTCTCGGACATCGAGGGAGCGCTGCTGGACGGCCGCTTCGACGCAGGCCTCATCATTCACGAGAACCGCTTCACCTACGAGGCGAAGGGGCTGCACAGGATCATCGATCTCGGTGAGTTCTGGGAGCGCGAGACCGGCACCCCGATTCCACTCGGCGCCATCGCCGTGCGGCGATCACTTCCGGACGAGGTGAAACAGACCGTGAACCGTCTCGTCCGCCGCAGCGTCGAGTACGCCTTCGCGCATCGCGACGCCAGCCTGCCCTACGTGCGCGCCCATGCGCAGGAGATGGACGAGGCGGTCATGTACAAGCACATCGACCTCTACGTGAACCAGTTCTCGATCGACCTCGGGGAGGAAGGAGTGCGTGCGGTGACGACCCTGTTCGACAAGGCGTCGGAGCTGCACCTGGTGCCGCCAACGAGCGAGCCGCTGTTCCTGGTCCCGTGAGCCTCGAGATGTTCACCGTGCGCAATCCGTATGCTCTCGCCCTGCTGGGAAGCGTGGTGGTGACCGGTGCCGCGTTCATGCCCTGGTTTCACGTCGGCGACGTCGGCCTGCCTGGCATCCCCGATCCTGCCGGCTACTTCGTGGCGGCGATGGGGTTGACCGGCGTGGGCTTGTCGATCGTGGGGATCATGCGCCGGCGGGATACGCGTCAGGGGCTGGTGCTTGCCGGACTCGCCACCATCACTACGCTGGCGGTGGCGTGGCAGGTTGGGCCGGCCACCATCGCCAGCCGGGCTCAGGCGCGTGCCGAGGCGATTGCGCTGGTTGACAACGTTGCGGCTGAACCTGTGCCGCCGGTGGGTGTGAGTGCCGGCCTTTTCGGTGGAATGATTGGCGCCGCCGTCGTGGCGGCAATCGGACTGACCAGTCTGAGACGCCGGACCGGGCACTGAGCGCGCCGACCTCAAGGTCGGCAGCGACATATACCTGGAACTCGCTACCGCGCCGGTATCACAAGCGTGTCGCATCCGGACGGATCGCGGTGTTCCACTGACCGGATGTGCAGATTCGCGCGCAGCCGACGGTTATAGCCTGGCAAGAATGGCGTGCATCTGGCGCACGCCGTCGGTCAGGCAGGCCGGACCCGGCTGCAGGATGATCGATGAGGGGATCTCGAAGATACGGCCGTCGCGCACCGCAGCCACGTCGCACCATCCGGGCCGGGCCTCGATGGTGGCCTGCCTGACCCGCTTCCCGCACCAGGACGCAAATATCACCTCCGGATCGCGCCTCGCCACATCCTCCACCGACACGATGCGGTCGCCAGCCAGACCGGCCGACGCCAGTTGGGGAAAGATCGGGTCAGCTCCGGCAATGGTCATCAATTCCTCGACCCATCGGATGCCGGAGATGAGCGGTTCGTCCCACTCCTCGAAGAATGCGCGCGGCCTCCGCGTGAGCCGGCTTGCCGCCACGGCAATCTCGTCGAGGCCTGCCTGTAGGCTATCGGCAAGCCTTTCGGCGGCATCCTGGCAGCCGACCAGACCTCCCAGCATTCGAACCATCTGCAGGATCTCCGCGATGCTCCGTTGGTTGAAGGTCACCACGGCCACGCCGCGCCGGGTCAGTTCGGCCGCCAGGTCGGCCTGCAGGTCAGAGAAGGCGAGCACCAGGTCCGGCTCCAGGGCCAGGATCTTGTCGAACTTCGCGCTGATGAACGCCGACACGCGCGGCTTGCGGCGCGCCTCCGGCGGACGAACGGTGTATCCCGATACGCCGACAACCCGGTCGCCCTGGCCAAGCAGGTACAGCGTTTCCGTGGTCTCCTCGGTCAGGCAGACGAGGCGCTCGGGATAGCGGCTCATGCCGGCCCCGGCAGCAGGTCGGCGAACACGAAACCGTCACGTTCGACGATGTCGCCGTTCTCGATCGGGATCGCCTTGCTGAACATCGGCCCGCTGTAGGCGAAGGAATGGAACTCGCCGCGTTCCCCACAGGGGTCGACGTGCTCGGGCAACTCGTCGAGCAGCACCGCATCGAACTCGCGCGACGCGAACCGCCGGTCGAGCACGCCCGGATCGACGCACGTCAGGCGCGCCCGAAGCCCTGCGCCGACCATCTGCCTGGCCAGCGCGCGAGTGTCTGCCCCGAACAACGGAAACAACGGGGTCAGGCCGGTGCCTGTGAGCTGGCGTTCGCGGTAGGCGCGGATGTCCTCGAGGAACAGATCGCCGAATGCGACATGCGTGAAGCCGTCCGAAACGGCCGTCTCCACCGCCAACCGCATGGCCTTCTCGTACACGTCGTTCGGGCAGGGCGACGGGATCGGAATGATCCGCAGCGGCAGGCCGAGCGCGTCGGCCTGCAGGTGCAGCAGCGACTCGCGCACGGCATGCATGGCCACCCGTCCCGCCGTGGCGTTGACGGTTGTCAGCAGCCCGTCGAGTTGGACGTCCGGGGTTCGCCGCAGCACATGCACCATCCACGCGCTGTCCTTGCCGCTCGACCAGGAGACCAGGGTTTTCATCGAGTTGCGGTCGGGTGAAGAATGGCGGCCATGCGCTCGGCAGCGAGGGTGACGCGCGGGCCAGGGACGACGAACTCGTCCCCTGCAAGCAGCGTGATGCGTCCTGCACGAACGGCGGGAAGTGACGGCAATCCCAACCACACCCGGCGCTCGGCGGCGAGACGCGCGTCCGGCCACGGTTCACCGTAGTGTAGTTCGATGATGGTGTCTGGCGCGCGAGCCAGCACCATCTCGGTGCTCATGGTGACCAGGGCCTGCTTGATGTCGGCGAGGACGTCGGTTCCGCCAGCCAATTCGAGCAGGTCGTGCATGAAGCCGTATCCGCCGCTGGCGTTGATGCCGCGCAGGCTGCCGCTCTCGCGACCGAAGATCAGGAGCGTCCGCGGCCGTGGCCTCCCTGCCACCCGCGCCTGCACGGCGCGCAGGCGCGCATCAATTCGTTCCGCCGATGCCTTGGCCTGCGGGCCCATGCCTATCCGCTCGCCCAGCGCGCGCACGGTGGCGGTCACGTCCGCCAGCCCCTTGCTGGAGTAGCTCCACATCGGAATCCGCGCCCGTTCCAGCTGCCGTCGCAGTTCCACCTGCGTCTCGTAGACGATGACCAGGTCGGGGCGCAGCGCGATGAGCTGTTCGATGTTCGGGTCGAGCAGCCCGCCAAGCCGCGGCAGCTTCTCAACCTCGGGCGGAAAGCGGTCGTAGCTGCCGATGCCCACGACGCGGCCTCCGGCCCCCATGTCGAACAGCATCTCGGTGGTTGCCGGCACGAGCGAGATGAGCCGCTGCGGTGTGGCGGCCGGGCCGCGCTGGGCGGACAGCGGCGCGACCACCATCCACGCCGCGACACCAACAAGAAGAACAAGCAGCAGTCGCTTCATGCGCGTTTGAAGAGCAGCCAGAGAAAAACAGGCCCGCCGATCATCGCGGTCACGATGCCGACCGGCAGTTCGAGCGGCGCGAAGGCCGTGCGGGCGACGACGTCGCAGGCAATGAGCAGCGTGGCGCCGAAGAGCGCCGAGCCCGGCAGCACCAGTCGGTGATCCGCACCAACCAGCAGGCGCACCAGGTGCGGCACGACGATGCCGATGAACGCCACCGGTCCGGCCAGCGACACGGCTGCGCCAGTGGCGAGCGACGCGCTGACCAGCGCCACGCGTTCCGTGCGCGCCACGTCCACGCCGCGGGCTGTGGCCGACTCGGCACCTATGCTGATCAGGTCGAGCACCCGCGGCAGCGTGGCGATGCCGGCCCATGCCACCGCCATTGGCACCAGCGCGGCAACGAGCGGCGGATAGGCGGCGACGTCGAGCGACCCCATCATCCAGCGGACATTGCGGAAGGTCTGCGTGAAGTCGGCCATGAACTGCACGAAGCCCATCACCGCGGAGAGCAGTGCCGTGAGCGTGACCCCGCCGAGCAGCAGCACCATTGTGGATGTGCCGCGCCGGCGCACCACCGACAGTCCGTAGACGACGAGCAGCGCGCCGATCGATCCGGCAAAGCTGGCGAGCGGCACGGCCGACATGCCGAGCAGCGACACGTCCGAGTCGAGCGTGATGGCAAGCATGGCCCCGAGCGACGCGCCGGCCGAGACACCGAGCGTGTCGGGCGACGCCAGCGGATTCCGGAGCAGCGCCTGGAAGACGACCCCGGCCAGCGCCAGCGCGCTGCCCACCAGTGCCGCCGCCAGCACGCGCGGCAGGCGCGCGACGAAGAAGATCTGCGCGTCGATGTTGTCGGCGTAGGCGATCGATCGATCGAAGACGCGCGCCAGGCTGATCGGCGTGCTGCCAGCCAGCGGGGCGAGCAGGCAGGCTGCGACGGCCAGGGCTCCGAAACCAGCCACGGTCCAGACCAGACGCGTGCGCACCGGCACCAGCACGCGTGCCGGCGCGCCCAGTTCAGCGGACGGCGGCAAGCGGCACCACCGTGAGATGACCGGCGCGCGCGTGGAACTGCACGTCGGCGTCGACGTCGTACAGCGCCCGGATGTTGGCGGCTGTGAGGGTGTCTCTCGTTGGGCCGTGCGCGAGGACCTGCCCATCTTTCAGCAGCACGACACGCTGACAGAGTGCGGCGGCGAGGTTGAGGTCGTGCGTCGACACGACCAACGTCGCGCCCTGGTCCGCGTTGAGTGATTGCAGGACCTCCAGCACCTCGAGCTGATACCGGAGGTCGAGCGCCGTGGTCGGTTCATCGAGCAGCAGCAGCTCCGACGACTGGGCCAGCGCCGCGGCGATGACGACGCGCTGTTTCTCGCCGCCGCTGAGCGTGGCGAAGCGGCGATCCTCGAAGGCAGCGGTGCCGGTAGCCTGCAGCGCGGCGCGAGCCAGGGTCACATCCGACGCGCCTTCGAGCTCAAATGGCCCGAGATGCGGGTAGCGACCCATCAGCACCATTTCGAGCACGCTGAAGTCGAAGGTCGAGTGGGTGTCCTGCTGCACGATGGCGACGCGGCGCGCGAGCTCGCGCCGCGCCATGCGCCCGATCGGCTGGCCGTCAAGGCGCACGCTGCCGGCGTCGGGCGTCAGCACGCCCGACATCATCCGCAGCAGCGTCGTCTTGCCCGAGCCGTTCGGGCCGAGCAAGCCGACGACCGAGCCGCGCGCCACCTCCAGGGACACCTGCGTCAGCACGGGACGCGCGACTGCACCCCGTTCGTAGGCAAACGACAGGTGATCAACCTGGAGGAAAGCGGGGCTCATGGTCCCTAGAACGCCACGCGCACGCCGGCGCGCACCGCGCGCTGCAGCGCGTAGTAGCCGAGCGGTTCCTGATAGTTGCGGTTCGTCAGGTTGTCGATGGCCAGTTGCCCGCGCACCTTCGAGGTGATCCGGTACGACGCCCTGCCGTCCCAGGTCGTGCGGCCGGCGTTCTCGAGGATCGACGGCTCGAGCGACGAGAAGTCGCTGTCGACGAAGCGGCCGATCGCCGTGCCCATCACGTCGGCCGACAGCCGCTGCCACGTCCAGGACGCCTGCAGAAAACCCGAGTGGCGCGGGCGCCGGAACGCCCATTGGCCAACCGCGAACACCGGGCTGAACTCCGAGGTGCTCTCGACAATCGCCGAGTCGACGAAGGTATAGCCGGCGCGTACGCGTAGGGCGCTGACCGGCGCGATCTCGGCGCCAAGTTCCGCGCCACGGGCGCGCGTCAGGCCGATGTTGAAGTACTCGGAGTTGTAGCCCCCCGTTGAGCGCAACCCGATGATGTTGCGGTAACGGCTGTCGAACCAGGTGGCCTCCAGCTTGGCGCGATCGCCAACGAGGCGCTGTTCCACTCCAACTTCGAGGGCGCGCGAACGCTCCGGCTGCAGGTCGGGGTTTCCCTGGAAGAACGGCGACGTGCTGAAGGTCTGCAGCACCGTCGGCTCCTTGATGCCGAGGCCGGCCGCACCGCGCAGGCGGGTGCTGCCGACGTGGCCGCTGCCGTCGTGCAGGACCAGCACCGCCGAGCCACGCGGTACGACCGCAGTGCCGAAGTTCTGGTTGCGCTCGACGCGGGCGCCGACGGCGGTGGAGAGCCGCCGCCACAGCATCTGGTGCTGTACGGCCGCGCCGGCGTTGTTACGCGACGCCCTGGTCAACTCGCCGCTCATGCGGTTGTCGAGCCGCGCGCGTTCGCCGTTCCAGTCGGCGAGGACGGTGATGCGGTGGTCGCCGCGCTGGCTGCTGTTCGACAGGTGCCAGTCGCCCTGGTAGCTGGCGTAGTGCCTGCGCAGCGTGGTGCGGCTGTCGAAGGTGAAGTCGTACCACTCGAAGGGGGACACCCGTCCCTCGAACGACGGCGTGTAGGGCGCGTCCTCGAGCAGGTTGGTGGAGGCCTGACGCGAGGCCGCGAGCGAGTAGGTCGCGCGCTGCCGGAAGGCGCGCGTCACCTGCTGGTCGAACGTGACGCCGCCGACCACCTGATTGTGTTCGTAGGACGCGTCCAGGTCGGGCCGGCCGTATGCCGTCTGCCCGGGTGTGCCGCTCTTTCCCAGTTCTGCACGCATCACGCCCCGCAGCGTGGCGCGCGAGCCGAGCGATGTGCCGACATTTGCCGAGGCGGTGGTGTTGTCGAAGCCGCTGTTCGGCACGCGGTTGTCGGTGGAGAAGCGGGCGGCGCCGACCGAGTAGTCGAGCCGTCCGGCTCCGCCGGCGGCCGAGACCGAGGCGTGCGTCGTACCGTAACTGCCGCCATCGAGCTGTGCCGTCACCGACGGCGCGGCGGTCGCGCGTCCTGCCCCGCGCGCGGTGAACAGCTGGATGACGCTCGACATCGCGTCGGAACCGAACAGCGCCGAATTGGCGCCGCGGACGATCTCCAGCCGCTCGATGTTCTCGGTGGTCAGCGTGTTGAAGTTGAAGGTGCCGCCCGGTTCGTTCACCGGGATGCCGTCGACCAGCACCGTGTTGTAGTTGCTCTCGCCACCGCGGATGAAGAGGCCGGTGACGCCGCCGCGACCGCCCGTCTGGATGACGGCCGCGCCCGGCGTGCTGCGCAGCAGGTCGCTGACGCGCGGCGACTGGCGCCGCGCAATGTCGTCGGCGGTGAACGTCGTCGTGGCCACGCCGACCTGTCCGGCCGGCGTGCCGGTCCGTGTCGCAGTGACGACGACCGTCTCCTGGATGGGCGCGACGGCGAGCTCGATGCGAAGGTCCGCGGCGGCGCAGCCGATCGAGCTGGTCCTGAACCCGGTTAGCGCGGCTTCGACCCGGCATCCAGGCAGCGCGGTCAACGTGAACCGGCCGTTGTCGTCGGTGAACCCATCCGTACCGGCAACGGTCGAGGTGTTACCGGCGTCCGAAGAGGGGAGCACGCGGACGCGGGTTCGCGGGAGCGGGCGACCATCGGGGTCGACGACAGTGCCTTCGACAACAGCACGAACGTCGGCGGCTGACAGGGGGTGCGGCGTCGCAACAGACGCCAGGCTGAGGATGAACGCAGCAGTACCGGAAACGGCGGGACATAGCCCGGCCGCCGGGACGAGAGGGTCGCATCAATGGCTCCTTTCGGCGTCTCACGCGCCGAAAAAGGACGGCCCCCGGCTGGCAGGTTTCCTGACTTGCGGTTGAACGCGACCCTCCACGTCTTCCCAGGCGGCGGGTGCCGCCCAGTGACATCGTGCTGGAGTGTCGCTGGCCGCTTACAGTGGCGGGACCGTGTGGGAATTGCACCCACTTCGCGTGGCCGCCGGGGCGAGCGTCAAGTTGTGCCCTGACTATAACCCATGCCAAGTGGGTTGCCTCGACTGGGATTTTTTGCGTAACATGTCCTGTTCGTTCCGGGGCATCCCACAAGTCACGAGGAGAGCATGAGCAAGAGTTCGACCGTCACGGTCCGCGAGAAGCCCGTCGAGCATGTGGCTTCGGCGACTGTCGGCGGCCTCACCATTCACGGTGAGACCATCATCGTGGAGACCGATCAGCGCATCGAGCTCGTCGATCTCACGAACCGTGTCATGGAATTCGCGCGTCGCTTCGACATCCGCGAGGGGCTCATCTCCCTCTGGTCGATGCATACGACGTGCGCACTGTTCATCAACGAATTCCAGACCGCCCTGCTCTCCGACATGAAGCGCTTCCTCGAAGAGATGGTCGCGCGTGATGCCGAGTGGATGCACAACGATCCGGATCACTCGGACTGCGATCGGGCCAACGCCGACTCGCACCTGCGTGCGCTCCTGCTCGGCCACAACCTCACGCTGCAGGTCAGCGGCGGCGAAGTGGTGCTCGGCCAATGGCAGCGCATCCTGATGGCTGAACTCGACGGTCCCCGGGCGCGCTCGCTGCGCATCCAGATCTTCGGCGTCAACAACACCTAGCTCGTTCCGACACGGCAGGAGCGGCGGGTTCGCCGCGCCCCTGCCGGTCGTTCCAGTGATGCTTTCCCGCCTCCGCACCGCAGGACTGGCCGACATCGCCGAGAAGCTCGACGCCGGTGTGCGTCTCGCGTTCGAGGATGGCGTACGCCTGTTCGACGCACCGGACCTGCTCACCGTCGGCTGGCTCGCGAACCGCGAGCGTGAACGGCGCCACGCCGGACGCACCTACTACAACTACAACATCCGGCTCGAGGCGACGAACGTCTGCGTTGCCAGTTGCCTGTTCTGCTCGTTCGCGCGGCTGAAACCGGGGGACACCGGCGCCTACACCCTCACGCTCGAGGAAGTGTGGGCGAAGCTGCAGGCGCGTGCGCACCAGCCGCTCACCGAAGTGCACGTCGTCAACGGCCTGCATCCCGACCTGCCGTTCTCGTACTACACGGAGCTGCTGCGCGGCTTCAAGCGGATCCGCCCGGGCATCCACCTGAAGTGCTTCACGGCGGTGGAGATCGCCTTCTTCGCCGACCTGTATGGCAAGACCGACGAGCAGGTGCTCGTGGAGCTGAAGGAGGCGGGGCTCGATTCGCTGCCCGGTGGCGGCGCCGAGGTGTTCGCCACCCGCGTGCGCACGAAGCTGGCTGCCGACAAGTGCGACGCGGACCGCTATCTCTCCATCCACCGCACGGCACACGCCATGGGGATGCGAACCAACGTCACGATGCTCTACGGGCATATCGAGACGCACGAGGAACGCGTCGATCACATGCTGCGCATCCGTGAGATGCAGGACGAGACCGGCGGCGTGCAGGCCTTCATTCCGCTGGCGTTCCATCCCGACAACAACCAGATGCGCAAGCTGCCGGCACCGACGGCCACCGACTCGCTGCGCGTACATGCGGTCGGCCGGCTCATGCTCGACAACGTCCCGCACATCAAGGCCTACTGGATAGCCAGCGGTCTGGAGGTGGCGCAGACGGCACTCTGGTTCGGCGTCAACGATCTCGACGGCACGGTGCAGGAAGAAACCATCTACCACATGGCGGGCTCGAAGACGCCGAACGCGATGACGCCCCGCCAGCTCGAGCGTCTCATCCTTGCCGCCGGCCGCGAACCGCTGGAACGCGACACGCTCTACAACGTCATCCGGTCCACCGCCGTCGCCAGCTGAGGCGGGCCGCAGATGTAGCTGCCGACCTCAGGTCCGCAATCTGCAATACTGAGCTTGTGACCCTCATCCCGCTCCTCACCGACTACGAGAAGAGCCACCTCACCGAGCGGCAGCCGCTGCCAGACCGGTACGTTGGCCTCGGAGACGAGGAGATGGATCGCCGCATCGCGGCGGCCAGAGCTGCGCTCGGTTCGCGGCTGGTCATCCTCGGGCATCACTACCAGCGCGACGAGGTCATCCGCTTCGCCGATTACATCGGCGACTCGTACAAGCTGTCGCAGCAGGTCGCGAAGCATCCCGACGCAGAGTTCATCGTCTTTTGCGGCGTGCACTTCATGGCCGAGAGCGCCGACGTGTTGAGCGCGCCGCACCAGCAGGTGATCCTGCCCGACCTCGCCGCGGGCTGCTCGATGGCCGACATGGCGGAACCCGAGCAACTGGAGACGTGCTGGCGCGAACTGGGCGAGATGCTGGCAGGCCGGGCTGGTCAGTCAGGCGAGGCAGGTGTAGCGTCCGACTCTAGTGTTGTCCCCGTCACCTACATCAACTCCTCTGCAGCCATCAAGGCGTTCGTCGGCGAACACGGCGGTGTGGTCTGCACCTCGTCGAACGCCGCCGCCACGCTGACCTGGGCGTGGGAGCGAGGCGAGAAGATCGTCTTCCTGCCCGACCAGCACCTCGGGCGGAACACCGCCTACAAGATGGGTGTGCCGCTCGACCAGATGGTGGTGTGGGATCCGAACGAGCGCTGGGGTGGTCTTACTCCCGAGGCGGTGCGCGCTGCGCGCATCATCCTGTGGCAGGGGCACTGCTCGGTGCACGTGCGCTTCACCGTGCGGCAGATCGAGCAACTGCGGGTGCAGCATCCCGGTATCCGCGTCATCGTCCATCCGGAGGTGCCGTGGGAGGTGGTGCAGGCGGCCGACGACGCTGGGTCGACGGAATACATCATCGGGCAGGTGAAGAACAGCGCGCCGGGTTCGGTGTGGGCCGTGGGCACTGAGGTGCATCTCGTGAACCGGCTCGCCGAGCAGGTGGCGCCGGATATCACCGTGCATTCACTCGACCAGTTCGGGTGTCTCTGCTCCACGATGTTCCGCGTGTCGCCCAATCACCTGCTCTGGGTGCTCGAGGGGTTGCTCGCTGGCGAGGTGCACAACCGCATCGTCGTGCCCGACTCGCAGAAGCACTGGAACAAGGTGGCGCTCGAACGGATGCTCAGCATCCGGTAGGTGCCACGTACGACGCACGTCTGTTTCTATTTCGTTGTCGCCTGAGACCCGTTTAGGAGGATCCCCGATGGCTCATTCGCTTCCCCCGCTCCCGTATGCCTTCAACGCCCTCGAGCCGCACATCGACGCGCGCACGATGGAGATTCACCACGGCAAGCACCACCAGGCCTACGTGACGAACCTCAACGCCGCGCTCGACAAGCATCCCGAGCTGCATGAGAAATCGATCGAGGACCTGCTGAAGGGCATTGCGTCGGTTCCCGACGACATCCGCCAGGCCGTCATCAACAACGGCGGCGGGCACGCGAACCACTCGGTGTTCTGGGAGATCATGGGCCCCGGTGGCGGCGGCGCCCCGACCGGCGCGATTGCCGAGGCCATCACCGGCTCGTTTGGCGGTTTCGACAAGCTCAAGGAAGAAGTGAAGAAGGCCGCAGTCGGCCGCTTCGGCAGCGGCTGGGCATGGGTCATCGACAACGGCGGCACGCTCGTGGTCGAGAGCACCGCGAACCAGGACAGCCCGCTGATGACCGGCAAGAAGGTGGTGTTCGGCGTCGACGTGTGGGAACACGCCTATTACCTGAACTACCAGAACCGCCGTCCCGACTACATCGACGCCTGGTGGAACGTCATCAACTGGGCCGAGGTCAACAAGCGACTGGGCTGAAGTCAGGGCATGTCGTCGCACGTCGTCAGGTCCGCCTTCAGGCGGACCTGACGTACACTTGAACGGTTGTGGACTGCACCGCGGTCCGGACCCTGTGCAATGCCAGACTGCGAACCGCGTCAGGACCGGAAGGTAGCAGCGCTCAGCAGACCCTGCCATGTGCCGCAGGTCATCCGGACCGCGGTCCAGTCCACAACCCTTTTCCCACCCCGGATGCCGCGCCCGGCCGCGAGCCCGTCCTGTCGCGATTGACGATTAACGAATAGCATTTCCCTGATGTCTCACAAGGTCATCGCGCGAAAGTGGCGGCCGCAGCGTTTCGACGATGTCGTCGGGCAGCAGGCGGTGACGCGCACGCTCCGCAACGCGATCGCGAACAATCGGCTCGTGGCGCAGGCGTTCGTCTTCGCCGGTCCGCGCGGTGTCGGCAAGACCACCACCGCCCGCATCCTGGCCAAGGCGCTGAACTGCGAGCGCAGCGACGGCCCGACACCGGAGCCGTGTGGCGAATGCGCTGCGTGCGTCGAGATCGCCGAAGGCCGGGACATGGACGTCCTCGAGATCGACGCCGCAACACACACGGGTGTGGACAACATCCGCGAGGTGATCATCGAAGGCCTGTCGATCATGCCGGTGCGCGATCGCAAGAAGGTTTTCATCATCGACGAAGTGCACCAGCTGTCGTCCTCGTCCTTCAACGCGCTGCTGAAGTCGGTGGAGGAGCCGCCGGCGCACGTCGTCTTCATGATGGCGACGACCGAACTCGACAAGATTCCCGAAACCATCCTGTCGCGCTCGCAGGTGTACGAGTTCCGGATGATCAGCACGAAGGCGATTGCCGATCAGCTCCAGACAATCACCGACGCCGAAGGCATCACGGTCGATAGCGAGGCGCTGCAGTTGATTGCCCGCGATGCCGACGGCAGCATGCGCGACGCGCAGAGCAAGCTCGATCAGGTGATTGCGTTCACCGGCAGCACAATTACGACGGACGACGTCGGCACCGTGCTTGGCCTGGTCGGACGCGACCTACTCTTCGGCACGCTCCAGGCGGTGGCCGAGGAAGATGCGGTCCAGGCGTTCGTGCTGGCCGGCCGCGCTGTCGACATGGGCTACGACCTTCGGCTCGTCTGCCGCGAACTGGCCCGTGTCGTGCGCGACCTGCTGGTGCTGTCGGTCGATCCATCGCGTGCCAGTGATCCTGAGATTGCGGGCGAGGGCGAACGCGAGCGCCTGCTGCAATTGGCGGGGCAGTTCTCGCGCGAGGATCTGCTCCGTTCATTCGACCTGCTGACGCGCGCCGAGAACGATATCCGCACCGCCGCGCAGCCCCGTTACCACCTGGAGATGGCGCTGCTTCGCTGGATTCACCAGCGGAAGCTGGTGCCCATCGAAGAGCTGATCCAGCAGGCCGGTTCCGGCCGGCCGGCGTCGCAGCCATCGAGCGGCGGGCCCGTGCGTCAGGCGTCCGCGCCAGCTCCCTCGCGGCCATTCGCGCAACCGGCGGCTCCCCCCGCACCGCAGGCACCAGCGCCCTCGCGCGTCGTGCCGGCCGCACCCGCACGCCCGTCCATCGGGGCGGTGAGCGGCCGCGCCGAAAGCATGCCGTCGCGCGCGCAGGCGCCGGTGGCACGGGTGGCTGCGCCCGACGAGGTGACGCCGCTGCCGGCCGCGGGAGGTCTTGGTGGCTCGGCATTGAAGGACGCGGTCCTGAACGAAGCGCGAGCCTCGCACAAGATGCTCTACAACACCCTGCTTGTGCAGGCGCAGCGGATGGAGGTGCTCGGCGATCGCCTGGTGCTCACCTTCGCGGCCTCGTTCAATTACCGGGTGCCGTTCGAGAGATACAAGGCAACCATTGCCGGCATCGCGTCGAAGCTGGCCGGCCGCAATATCTCGC
Organism: uncultured Acidobacteriota bacterium; assembly: GCA_963722395.1. Taxonomy (GTDB): domain Bacteria; phylum Acidobacteriota; class Vicinamibacteria; order Vicinamibacterales; family CAVVIG01; genus CAVVIG01. The sequence goes on from CAVRLS010000005.1 coordinate 1,638,921, forward strand.
TCGCCGTCGATGCCACCGGTGCCGACCCGGTGCCGGACGATCAGCCGCGCGCCCGGCCCGCTACCGACGCCGGCAAGCAGGCCGCATTGAAGGAGCAGGCGCTCGCCGACACCGGCGTGCAGGCGTTGCTCGAGGTGTTCCCCGCGGAGATCCGCGACGTCGAGGAAATGTAGCGGACCGTCGTTAGCCGCGCACCTTCAGGTGCGCACCGGAGAGAAGCGATGGACTTCAAGCAGATGCAGCAGATGATGAAGCAGGCGCAGCAGATGCAGGAGCGCCTGCAGAAGCAGATGGCCGAGACCCGCGTGGAAGGTGGTGCGGGCGGCGGCATGATCACGGTCGTGATGAATGGCGCCAAGCAGGTGCAGTCGATCAAGATCGATCCCGAGGTCGTCTCGAAGGACGATGTCGAGATGCTGCAGGACCTCATCGTCGCCGCCATCAACGACGCGCAGCGCAAGGCCGACGAAGAGATGAAGCAGAAGACCGCCGGTATGCTGCCACCCGGCTTCAATTTCTAGCTCGCCGAATGTCGTTTCCTGAACCTCTCACGCGCCTCATCGAGGAACTGCAGCGCCTGCCCGGCGTCGGGCCGAAGAGCGCGCAGCGCCTGGCGTTTCACATGCTGAAGGCGCCGCGTGAGCATGCCGACCGGCTGGCCACGGCCATCCGCGAACTGAAGGAACGCGTCACCCATTGCTCCACCTGCAGCAACATCACCGACGTCGATCCGTGCGAGGTACTGCAGCAACCCGGAGCGCGACCACCAGATCATCTGCGTCGTCGAGGAACCGCAGAACGTGTCGGGCATCGAGAAGACCGGCGACTTCCGCGGCGTCTACCACGTGCTGATGGGCGCCATCTCGCCGCTGCAGGGCATCGGTCCAGACGAACTGAAGATCAAGGGACTGCTGGCCCGTATCGCGGAGGGCGGCGTCACCGAGATCATCCTCGCCACCAACCCCAACGTGGAAGGCGAGACGACGGCGCTCTACCTGGCGCGCCTGCTGAAGCCGCTTGGCATGAAGGTCACCCGCATTGCCGTGGGTGTGCCGGTCGGCAGCGACCTCGAGTACGCCGACCAGTGGACCATGCACAAGTCGCTCGAAGGCCGGCGCGAGGTCTGAGGTGATGCTGCCGCACGGATACGAACAGCCCGCGGCCGTCGTCCTCCTGCTGGGGGGCGTGCTGGCCTGCTTTGCCGGGCACCGTCTTTTCCGGATCGTCCTTGGCATCTACGGCTTCATCATCGGCGCGATGGTCGCAAGCTCCGTCGTTGGCGTGAACAGTCAGACGGCCATGCTTGTGGCGGCCGGCGTCGGCGGCCTGATCGGGTCAGTGGTGATGGTGTTCGCCTGGTTCGTCGGCGTCTCACTGGTTGGCGCCGGCCTCGGCGTCCTCGTCGCCCACCTCGTGTGGTCGCAGCTGGCGTCTGGCGATCCGCCGGCCGTGGCGATCATCGCCGTCGCGGTGGCCGGGGCCATCGGCGCGATGTTCATCCAGAAGTACGTCATCGTCGTCGGCACCGCATTCGCTGGCGCCTGGACCATCCTGCTGTCGGCGTCGAGCTGGATGGCGAAGGCCGACCCTGGCCTCACCCGCGGCGCGTCAGACTCCGAGGTGTGGATCTTCTATCCGACCACCTCGCCAGGGCCGCGCTGGATACCAATGGCCTGGATCGGGCTCGGCCTGCTCGGCACAGCGGTGCAGCTGTCGATGACCGGCGGCAAGAGGAAACGCTGACCTAATCTGAACTCTGCAATCTGCAATCTGCAATTCCCAAGGAGGAGCGCATGGCAACGTTTGAACGTCACGTCGATGTGAAGTGGCAGGGCGGACTGATGGACGGCAAGGGCGAGGCGAAGGCCGGAACGGGCGCGTTCACGCTGCCCGTCACCTTCCCGTCGCGCATCCAGGATCCGGAAGGGCGCACGAGCCCGGAGGAACTGATGGCAGCGGCGCATGCCGCGTGCTACGCGATGGCGCTGAATGCCACGCTCGGCGCGAAGCAGGCAGCGGCCGAGCGCACTGACGTGACGGCGAAGATCTCGGCCGACCTCGGCACCGGCATCAAGATCCACAGCTCGCACCTCACCGTGACTGTGTACGGACTCACCGGGCTCGACGCGTCACAGTTCGCGGATGTTGCCGCCGAGGCCGAGAAGGCCTGCCCGGTCAGCAACGCCTACCGCGGCTCGATGACCATCACCCTCGACGCGAAGGTCGGCTGAGGCCGTGCTGCTGCCGCGGGAACACGGAGCGTATGGCCAGCTCCTGTTCCCGCTCCTCGCCGCCCTGCTGATCGGCCGGCCGGCGGCGGGCGCCTATCTGCTCGGTGCAGCGGCTGTGGCAGCGTTCCTTGCGCACGAGTCGCTGCTCGTGGTGCTGGGGCAGCGTGGCGCCAGGGCGGCGCGCGAGCAGGGGACGGAAGCTCGCCGGTCGCTGGCGCTCCTCGGTGGCTTCTGCGCCGTCACCGGCATCGTGTCGATTTTCGTCCTGCCACGGCCCGCCCTCGACGTCCTGGCGCTTCCCATCGTCCTCGGGATTCTGGTGGGCGCAGCCGTGCTGATGCACCGCGAGCGCAGCACGATCGGCGAGATGCTCGCTGCCGTCGCGCTCTCCTCGCTCTCGCTGCCGGTGGCGCTGGCCGGCAACGCCACGCGCACTGACGCGCTGACGCTGTTCGTCGTGTTCTCTGCGGTGTTTGCGGTCGCCACCCTGGCCGTCCGCGCGATGATTGGCCGCGTCACGAAAACAGGCGGTCCGCCGCCGCTGCTGGCCGGTGTGCTGACGCTGGCGGTGGTGATGGGGCTGGCGGTTGCGGCGTTCACCCGTACGCTGGCGCCCGTCGCGCCGTACGCGGCGCTGCCGGTGTGTGCGGTGGCGCTTGGCCTCGCGGCCAGCCCGCCCAATCCTCGTCACCTGCGCACGATCGGCTGGACGCTGGTCGCTGCGACGTTGCTGACCACACTGCTGCTGGTCGGCGGACTGGCGTGAATCATGGCTGACACCTTCCCCCTTCCCTTTGAAGCGTATCCGCCGCCGTCGCCGGACGGGTTGCTGGCGACACTCGCCGCGCGGATCGACGCCGACCCGTTCAATGCGGTGGCGACCGTTATCTTTGTCCTGGCGGTCACGCATACGTTCGTGGCGGTGCGCTTCGCGCACCACGCACATGTCGTGCAGGCGCGCCACGACGCCGAGGCCAGGCTCATGGGGCGGGCCGAGCGGCCCCACCCGGTGGCAGAGGTGCTGCACTTCTTCGGGGAAGTGGAAGTGGTGTTCGGGTTGTGGGCGGTGGTGCTGCTGGTGGCGGGCGCCGCCATGCATGGCTGGAGCGCCGCCACGCACTACGTCAACGACACTGTCGTCTACACCGAGGCGCTGTTCGTCGTGGTGATCATGAGCATTGCCGCCACGCGCCCGGTGGTGGCGTTTGCGGAGTCGGCGCTGCGCCGCGTCGCGGCGATCGGCAGCGGCACACCGGCGGCGTGGTGGGTGTCCATCCTTACTGTGGGTCCCGTGCTCGGGTCGTTCATCACCGAGCCCGCCGCGATGACCATCTGCGCGCTGTTGCTGTCGCGCCAGTTCTACGACCTCGAGCCGAGCCCGCGACTGAAGTACGGGACGCTCGGTTTGCTATTCGTGAATGTGTCGATTGGCGGCACCCTCACGCACTTCGCGGCGCCGCCGGTGCTGATGGTGGCGCGGGTGTGGAACTGGGGTACGCCGTTCATGCTGCAGCACTTCGGGTGGCGGGCCGCGATCGCCATCGTGCTGTCGACCGCTGTGTATTTCGCGCTGTTTCGATCCGAGCTGGCGGCGCTCGCCGCCAAGCCGGCGCTGGCCGACATCGAGGCGCCCGATGAAGACGTCGAGGCGGGGCACGCGTCGCTGTTGCCCGTGCCGGCCTGGCTGACCGCCCTGCACCTGGCGTTCCTGGCGTGGAGCGTCGTCAACGCGCACTACCCGGCGTTGTTCGTGGGCGGGTTCCTGTTCTTCCTTGGCGTCACGCGCGCCACCGCCGCATACCAGAGCCAGGTGTCGCTGCGGGCGCCGTTATTGGTCGGGTTCTTTCTCGGTGCGCTCGTGGTGCACGGCGGCGTGCAGGGGTGGTGGATTGCGCCGACGCTGGCGAGCTTGGCCGAGACACCGCTGTTCATCGGTGCCATGCTGCTGACGGCGCTCAACGACAACGCACTCATCACCTACCTGGCGACACTCGTGCCCGACTTCAGCGATCCGATGAAGCTGGCAGTTGTCGAGGGTGCCGTGACTGGAGGCGGGCTGACCGTGATTGCCAACGCGCCAAATCCGGCGGGGCAGGCGCTGCTGTCGCGTTTCTTCGGCGGTGCGGTCGATCCGTTGCGGCTGCTGGCGGCGGCAGCGGTGCCGACGCTCATCGCGGCGCTGATTTTTCGCCTGATCTGAGTCTGAAGCATTGACGGTGCGCTGGTCGATTGGCTAACATCGTTCGTCTGGCGCGGCGGTCTGAGGCCGCACCGGGTCACGTCCCATCTCGCCATATTCCTCGGTAGCTCAACGGCAGAGCATCCGGCTGTTAACCGGAGGGTTGCTGGTTCGAATCCAGCCCGAGGAGCCAATCGTGTCAACAACTTACGGCCCCTCGACTGTTCCGGTCAGTGACAATCGTGAACAATTCTGCGCCGTGACTTCGGCCGCATCTCTCGCTGCGCCATCGAGCACCTGCGTGTAGATGTCCATGGTGGTGCTGACGTGCTTATGCCCAAGCATTTGAGCCATCACTTTCGGCGGCACTCGTTTGGCGTCGCCCCACGTCGCGAAGGTCCGGCGGCATGTCAGCCAGTTCACCCTGCGAATCTCCAGCGCGTCGCACGCGGGGTAGACCCAACGGCGCAGCACGTTATTCGGCGAGATGGGCTTCCCCGACCGCGTGGCAAACACCAAGTCCTCCGGTTTGGTGTTACCCGACCGCTCCCGCCACTCAGCCACCATGGGTTTCACGGCCGTCGCGAGGTGGACTTCGCGCACCCCCGCGTCCGTCTTGGGCGTGTCGAACTGCCCCTCATACACCCGCTGCCGAACCGAGAGATCCGACGCAGTGACGGCGCTGCCATTCAAGAGCCTTGGTCATCTAATTGATAAAATCTTCGTCTGATGCAAGCTCGCACCAGACCCTGCGGGCCAACGCCTTGGCGATCTTGCGCGGACAAAGTGACCAGAACCTTTCAAGGCGATCCTGTCCCGCTTCGTCAACGGCTTCCTGCGGTGGATCCGCGTCGTCGGAACGCTGCCGCGCATGGTGTCAGGGTCACATGCACGCGCGCCGCACGGGGGTTCGCTGACGGGCTGCCGCCGCTCGTCACACAGGATCAACGCCCGATGAGAGGAGTCGGGGATTCATACAGAACGGCTTACCGCGTCGTCATGCTCGGCATCGGCGTTAGCGCCATTCTCGCGGCCGGAAACATCGGCGTAGGACTTCTCACCCACTCCACCTCAGTCACTGCGACGGATCGAGTTCGGCGGTGACGTTCTCGCCTCCAGCATCGTCCTGATTGGCGTCAGAGCCGCGGCCCGGCCGGCAGACGACAACCATCCCTACGGCCACGGCCGCTTCGAAAGCCTCGCCGCATTTGCGGTCGGTGCGATCCTGGGGATGGCCGGCCTACTGATCTGCTACGCGCCTCTGCAAGTGATCGGTGAACAGCATGGCCCACCAGGACGGAACGCGGCACTTGTCCTCGTAGCGGCGATTTGCCTGCGAGACATCATGTCGGTCCGGAAGTTCCGCGTGGGCCGCCGTATTGGCAGTGCGGCGTTGATTGCTGACGCGTGGAACGACACGGTCGACATCCTTTCGGCGTTCGCTGCCCTCACTGCGGTGGTCCTCGCCTCGTACGATGCCGTCAGGTTCCTGGCTGCTGATCATTACGGCGGGTTTGCCGTGGGACTTATCGTGATTCTCACTGGCGGCCGCGTGCTCCGGGATGCATCTGTCGACTTGGCGGATACCACGCCGCAATGTGCATATCGAGGTGGATCCAGCGATGACGGTATTGGACTCGCATGAGATCGCCTCGCGAGTCCGAGCCACCCTCCAGCAGCAACTGCCTTGGATGGCGGACGTTCTGGTCCACGTTGAACCAGCCATCCGACACTCAGTCGCGCGCACAGCCGTCCGTGTCCTTGAGTAGGCTTTCTTCAAAGTCGCCTGTAAAGATTCTCCTTTGGTATTGACCGACCGATTTAGTCGGATATATTCTCTCTCCGAGGAGTGAGAGTGAGTCTCATTATTGAAATTTCGGGTCTGCTTGGAGCAACTGCAAGCATCACCCGCGGGAGTTGCATCGTGCGTCAGGGATTGATTTGTTTGCTTTTGAGCCTCATGTTTGCCAACGGCTCTGCTTCCTTCGCCCAAACAGCATCAGAGCCAGTCGCGGGAACTGTGTTCGACGCGTCGGGAGGCGCGGTGGCCGGTGCAGTTGTGCTAGTGAGAGTGGGCCGAGTCGAACGGGAGGTCATCACTGATGCTGCCGGGCGATTTTCCTTTGACCGCCTGCCCGCAGCCGTAGGCACTGTAACCGTAACCGCCGACCGCTTTGCGCCGGCAACCGTCGTCCTACCGGCAAAGCGGTCCGGGCTCGAGGTCGTGCTGCAGCCAGCCGTGGTTACGGAACTCGTGGAAGTGCAGGGGACCGGGCAGCGGATTCGGACCGCCACGAAGACCGACACGCCACTCCGTGACGTACCCCAGGCGATTACAGTTGTTCCCCGTCAGACCATGGCGGACCTGAACATGACGAGCATGGCCGATGTCGTGCGGTACGTTCCCGGTGTGGGCTACGCCCAGGGTGAGGGTAACCGCGACACGCCGGTCTTCCGCGGCAACAGCTCGACCTCAGACTTTTACGTGGACGGCGTTCGCGACGATGTTCAGTACCTACCGGGACGTGTACAACCTCGAGCGCGTGGAGGCGCTGAAGGGGCCGAACGCGATGATCTTCGGTCGTGGCGGTGTGGGCGGCGTGATCAATCGTGTGCAGCGCGTCGCTGGGTGGGCCTCCTCGCGCGAGGTATCGCTACAACTCGGATCGTTCGACAACCGCCGGCTGACGACCGACTTCAATCAGCCGGTCAACGGGAGGCTTGCCCTCCGCTTGTCCGCGATGTACGAGAAGACTGACAGCTATCGTTCGCAGGTTGGGATCGAGCGCTACGGCGTCAGCCCCACGCTCACGGCTACGCTCAGCGACCGGACTGTGGTGCGCGCGGGATTCGAGCGCTTTCATGACGACCGCACAGCAGACCGCGGCATCCCGTCCTACCAGGGGCGACCGCTGCGAACCGACGTCTCCACCTTCTTCGGGAACGCGGACCTGAGTTATGCCGACGTCACGGTCAACAGCGGCTATGGCTTCGTGGAACACCAGTTCGCCGGCGGCGTGACGCTACGGAATCGGACGACGTTCGCCGACTACGACAAGATCTACCAGAACGTCTTCCCTGGTGTGGTGAACGCGGCAGGTACGTCAGTCAGCATCGCCGGCTACAACAACGCCACACAGCGGCAGAACCTATTCAATCAGACCGATGTCACCCTGCAGCATCGGACTGGCCGGCTCGAACACACGCTGCTGGCCGGCACCGAGTTCGGCCGCCAGGAGACCGACAACCTGAGAAACACGGCGTATTTCCCATCGCTGGGGGCGGCAATCACCAGCGTGTCGGCCCCGATCACCGCCCCGGTTACGACGCTGCCTACCGAGTTCCGCCCAAACGCGACCGACGCCGATAATCACGGGGTCGCCAGGGTCGCCGCTGTGTACGCGCAGGATCAGGTGTCGCTCACCCAGCACATTCAGGCGGTCGTCGGTGTGCGCTATGACGCCTTCAGGGTGGACTTTCACAACGATCGGACCAATGCCGACCTGGCCAGCGACGACCATCGCATCTCACCCCGAGCCGGGATCATCGTCAAGCCGGTGACGCCGCTGTCGATCTACGGCAGCTACAGCCTGTCGTTCCAGCCGCGCGCCGGTGAACAGCTGTCCTCTTTGTCACCGACCAACCAGGCGCTCGAGCCCGAGAAGTTTACGAACTACGAAGCCGGTTTGAAGTGGGATCTCGTGCGCTCGTTATCCGTGACCGCCGCGGTATACGAACTTCGGCGTGGCAACATCATCGTGACTGATCCGAACAATCCGGCCGTGTCGGTGCTGGTGGACGGACAGCGCACCAGGGGCGTTGAGTTTGGCGCGACCGGCAGCTTCGTCCAGCGTTGGAACGTGATTGCTGCCTACGCCTATCAGGACGGCAAGATCACCCGCTCGCTGACGGCAACGGCGCCGGCCGGGGCGGTTCTGGCCAACCTCCCCAAGCACTCGCTCTCATTGTGGAACCGCTATGACCTGTCGAGCCGCTTCGGGGCCGGGCTCGGTTTTATCTACCGCAGCGACCTGTTCACAGCGACGGACAACTCGGTGGTGTTGCCCAGCTACGTTCGCGTGGATGCGGCGGCCTACTGGGCGCTCAGTGCCCGTTTCGGAGCGCAGCTCAATCTTGAGAACCTGTTGGGCGAGGAGTACTACGCCTTCGCGAATGGGAATAACAACATCACACCCGGGTCGCCGCGCGCACTGCGGGTGGGTGTGACCACCCGGTTTTAGCCGTCGACCCGGGTTTGGCCGCTGCAGATCGGTCCTATTCGCGAAGGTAAGAATACTGCGCTCTGCGCGCGCGATGGCGAGCACCTGTCGGACCAGGCTCACCGCTTTGATGTGGGCTCGATGGCGCGAATTGGGTCCGGCGCTTTATCCGCCACGGATCTCGATGTGACCACCGCGACTGGTGGAGCGCAAGGACGTCCGCTGGCGTCAAGAGGCGAGCCGCGGGCCGCGTACGAGATCGACCGCCTGCTGTGCCGTTCTACCGAGTGTTGCAGAGTCCAATCTCCGGTTTCACTTCCTTTCGCGAACACGTCGAACGATTCGTGCGGATCTTTCGCCACATACGACGAATAGGCGGTTTGCGCGAGCTCTAGAATCTGGAGTCCCGCGGTCTCGGACGCCTTGCTGGCGACTTCATGACCCTCCATCTGGGTTCGCACCTGGCGCAGCTCTCCTGCAGTGCCGCTGATTTCGCGGTCCATAGTTCCTCAGGGATCGCATCGCTCAACCGGTCCTCGTACACGCGATCGAGTTTGGACCGCAGCAGGATCTGTTGTTGCTGCAGGCACAGCATCGAAGTCCGGACGAACTTCTCTTTGTCGGTCTGGCTTTCCCGGAGCACCGTCGCGAGCTTGCCGGCGAGTTCGGTCGGGATCCGGACCTGCTTCAAGAGCTCGCCAAATCGACGAATCAGCTCTTCTTCGCGAACGTACGAATTTGCCGCACGCCCCACGGTGCCCGGTGCAGTGGTAATGGACGTACTGCCCCTTGATCTCTGCTGTGAATGCTGGGTACGCCGCTCGGATTGCGATCCGGTAGGCCGGCCGGAAAGTGATCCACCGGAGGGGCGTTCATTCTACGACGATCGGGCGGTCCGCTCGTCGGCTCACCCGGCCTCCGTCCCGCGTCGCTTCCGCATGCGATAGCTCTTGCCCTTGGTCGTAATCACGGTGGCGTGATGGGCCAGCCGATCGAGCAGCGCCGTAGTGAGCGTCTCGTCGCCGGCAAAGACGGTGACCCACTCGGCGAAGCTGAGATTCGTGGTGACGACGGTGGCGCGGCGCTCGTAGCGGTCAGTGATGAGATTGAAGAGCAGCGCCCCGCCCGCGCGCTCGAAGGGGACGAAGCCGAGCTCGTCGATGATGAGGACGTCGACGCGGAGCAGGCGCTGCTGCAGCCGCGTCAGCGCGCGTCCATCACGGGCTTCGAGAAGCTGGCGCACGAGGTCGGCCGCCCGCGCAAACAGCACCCGTCGCTTCTGCTTGGTGGCCTCGACGCCCCTGCGCGATCGCCAGATGCGTCTTCCCGTGCCGATCGGCCCGGCCAGGATCAGATTCTCCGGCGCGGTGACCCACTCGCCCCGCGCCAGCGTGTGGATCTGCGTCGCGTTGACGCCCTCGGCCGCCGAGAAGTCAAAGGTGTCGAGCGTCTTGACCTCGGGAAAGCGCGTCGCGCAGGCGCTGTCGGATGACCGACTCATGGCGCGAGAGCTGCTCGGCCGAGAGCACCTCGTGCAGGTAGTCCTCGTGGGGCCAGTGCTCATCGCTGGCCTGGCGGGCCAGGCTTTCGAAGACGCGGGCGACACCAGGCAGCTCAGCGCGCGTGTGTGTGCGACGATGCTCGCGCGTGAGCGTCGGCGCGCTCATGCCGACACCGCCCTCAGCCACGCGTCGTAGTCGGCGGCGCGGCCGCTGGCGACGTCAATCGCCTGCAGCGCCGCGGGGACCGCGAGGGGCGGGCTCGGCGTAGGCGTCGAGATCGGGGAGGACCAGCGGCGTCTCCGTGGCCAGCGCGCGCCGCACCGCCGGCACGACGGTGGTCGCCCCGTGGGTCTCGAGCGCGCCCAGGAGCTTGGCCAGACGGCGCACGGCCTCGCGTGGCCCATACGCTTCGTCGAGCCGCGCCCACACGAGCGGAAACGGCGCGCCGAGATCGCGCAGCAGCTCCGGCAGGACCCGGCGGACAACTTGCGGCTTGCGCGCCAGCTCGGAGAGATAGTGGCGATAGTCGATCGCCCGCTCGCCGAAGCGTTTGCGCGGATGGCGAATGGAGACCCCGTCCCGCCCGACGATCGTGACCGTCGTCGTCGTCCGTCACGAGCTCCCCAGCTCGGTCGCGACCTGCCGCTGCGAGCGGCCTTCCACCAGCACGTTGTGCCGAAGCACATGGACCTGATCCACCGTGAGCATCCTGTCCAGCGAACTCCGAAGCCCCATGCCTCGGCAAGTCCGCTCAGCAGCCCTCCAGGTGGATCACTTTCTGAGCGGCGAGTGGATCACTTTCCGAGCGGCGCGTCCACGGTCATACAGGTCGCGACGAATCAACGGCTGATGGAGCCCGTTGTGAAGCTCTCCCAGCCAGTAGAATTCGCCGTAGTAAATCGGGTTCTGCAGCCTGGTGGATCCGCGACCTCGCGAGAGCGCCGCCGCCCGTTCGGTTGGTCAGGCCCGCTTCAATTGCCTTCTTGGTGAGGACCTTGAGAGAGTACTCGCCTGAAGCGTACCACTCGAACAGCTTGCGGACGATTGGTGCGCGTTCCGGGTCTGGGTCGATCCGACGTGTCGCCGGGTTGTTCAGGTAGCCGACCCGGCTGCTTGAGCTCACCAACCGGCATCGGCTCCGGGCAGTGCTTTGACACCAAGCGGGCGCTAAGCGCACGTGGGCGCGTGGCGCCCAGGAGCCAGGCTGTCTACTCCGTCGATCCTGCGATCGATAGCGCGCGAGCACGACCTGTGGATTTCCGTCGCGTCGCCACGACGACGCGGCTCGGAGGCGAGTCAGCACCAGCGCGAACTGGCAATCGGTCAGTCAGCGACGGCACTCAATGATGACCTCGACGCCTCGCCGCAGGCTTTACAGCACGGTATCTATGGCGCCCCGGACCTTACTGGCGAGGGCGGAAAACGTAAAGGGCTTCGTGAGCAGATCGACGCCAGAGTCGAGACGCCCCTGGTGCGCCATGGCGTCGCGGGCGTAACCGGTCGTCAACAGCACCCGCAGGTCCGGTCGCAGGCGTCTTGCTTCGCGCGCCAGTTGCCGACCGTTCATGCCGCCGGGCAGCCCAATGTCGGTGAAGAGCAGATCCACTGACCCACTGCTGGCGAGCACTTCGAGCGCACTCGCCCCATCAACGGCTTCGATGGTCGTGTACCCGAGTTCGGTCAACAGCCGGCAGGCGTTGGCCCGCACATCGGCGTCGTCCTCGACGACAAGGATAGTCTCCGACGCGGAGCCTGTCGGAACAACGTCCGCATGTTCGCTGGCCTCGACCCCCAGAGGAATCTCGGCCACGCGCGGCAGGTAGAGCTTGAGGGTCGTGCCGGTGCCGACCTCGCTGTAGAGCGAGACATGCCCACCCGACTGCTTGACGAAACCATGTACCTGCGACAGGCCGAGACCGGTGCCACGACCTATTTCTTTGGTCGTGAAGAACGGCTCGAATGCGCGAGCCGCGGTCTCCTTCGACATCCCAGCCCCGTCGTCGGTCAGTGCGATCAGCACATAGCGTCCCGGCGCCACATCCTGCTGCGTGGCGCAGTAGTCGGCGTCGAGCTCGACGTTCGCTGTCTCGATCGTCAGTGTTCCGTGATCTGGCATGGCGTCGCGCGCATTCAGTGCTCCGTTGAGCAGGGCACTCTCGAGCTGATTGGGGTCGACGAGGACGGCATCCACACTCGCGGCAAGATGCGTCTGGACCTCGATCTGTTCGCCGAGCGTGCGATGCAGCGTGTCGGACATCGCGCGCACTAGGTGATTGGGATCGATCGGCTTGGGGTTCAGCGGTTGCCGGCGCGAGAAGGCGAGCAGTCGATGCGTGAGGATGGCCGCCCGCTCGCTGGCCCGATAGGCATTGGCTGCGGACTTCCGCAACTCCTCGATCGGCAGATCGGTGCGCCGCTCGATGCGGCTCAAGTTGCCCATGATGACGGACAGCAGGTTGTTGAAGTCGTGCGCGATGCCGCCAGTCAACTGGCCGATCGCTTCCATCTTCTGCACTTCGTGCAGTTGACGTTCGGCCTGCAGACGGCGTGCAGTCTCCACTTGCAGGTCCTCGTTCGCCGACAGGAGCTCCGCCGTGCGCCTGACGACCAGAGATTCGAGGCGATGCTCGCTGTCGCGCAGCACCGTGTCGGCGCGTCGCCGTTCCAGCACCATCTGAATCGATGAGTGCAACTCGCGCTCGGAGAATGGCTTGATCAGATAGCCGTACGGCCGCGTCGCACGGGCACGCTCGAGCGTCGCCTCCTCTGAGTACGCCGTGAGGTAGATCACCGGTATCTGCAGGTGCTCTGGAATTTCCGCGGCCGTTTCAATTCCGTCCATGTCGCCATCGATGTGGATGTCCATGAGCACAACGTCTGGACGAAACTCGGCAATCTTGGCCAGCGCCGTTGGACCCGATGTCGCCGTTGCTGGCACCTGGTAACCCAGTCTCGTCAGCTGTTGTTTGAGGTGCAGGGCCACTACCCGCTCATCTTCGACAATCAACACGCGGGCGTCCAACATCGGAATCTCCTAGGCGAAGGCGATCGGGAAGGTGATGGCAAACCTGGTGGGGTTGACGCGTTGCACGCTGAGCTCACCGGCGAGCTGGTCGACGAGCAGCGTCACGAGCTGCAGCCCCAGACTGGTCGCGCTGACAATTTCGAATTCCGGCGGAATGCCTACACCATCGTCCGACACGGTCAGCTGCACGCGTTGTGGACTTTCGTAGCCGAGGCGAATCGTGATCTCGCCACCGCGCGCCTTCGGGAACGCGTGCTTCAAGGCGTTCGAGATCAACTCGTTGACGATCAGGCCACAGGGAATCGCCGCGTTGATCGGCAGCTGCACTTCGCTGGCTTCAATCGACAGCGCGAGGTTTGCTGACACCACGCCGTAGGAGGAGACCAGCGTGGGCACCAGGGTGTCGAGGAACCGCCCGAAGTCGACGCGCGCGAAGTCCTTGGACTCGTACAGCGTCTGGTGGATGAGCGCCATCGATCGGATGCGGTTCTGACTCTCGCGCATCAGACCAACCGCCGCGGGGTCGGTGAGCGAGGTCGACTGCAGGTCCAGCAGACTGTGCACGATCTGCAGGTTGTTCTTCACGCGGTGGTGAATCTCACCGAGGAGAATGTCCTTCTCCTTCAACGCGGCGTGGATACTCTCTTCCTTGTGCTTGCGGTCCGAGATGTCGACAATCGCGGACAGCACCATCGTGCCGCTGTCGGTGACGATCGGGTTCAGGCCGATTTCCACCGGAAACTCGCTGCCGTCCTTGCGGAGGCCGTAGAGATCGCGTCCTGCACCCATCGGCCGCGGTTCCGGCCCCCTGAAGAACGAACCGCGCAGATTGGGGTGGTTCTTGCGGAAGCGTTCGGGCACCAGCATTTCGATCGACTCGCCGAGCATTTCGGCGCGAGCGAAGCCGAACACCCGTTCGGCCTGAGCGTTGACCATTTCGATCTTGCCGTTGACGCCGATCATCACCATCGCGTTGGGCGCCGACTCGACGACCTGCCGGAAACGCTCTTCAAGTCGTTTGCGCGAGGAGATGTCGACGATGGCGGAGAGCACCATCGTGCCTTCGTCGGTCTCGATCGGGTTGAGGCCGATTTCGATGGGGAATTCGCTGCCGTCCTTCTTCAGCCCGTAGAGATCGCGGCCCACACCCATCGGACGAGACTCAGGGTTGTTGAAGAACGAGCTGCGCAGAGCCTGGATGGTTCGCCGCGAAAGCGCTCCGGCACCAGGATCTCGATGGACTGACCCAGCATCTCGGCGCGCGTGAAGCCGAACACACGCTCGGCCTGGGTGTTGACCATTTCGATCAACCCACGCGCGTTGATCATCACCATCGCGTTCGGCGCCGATTCGACGACCTGGCGAAACCGTTCTTCGAGTCGCTTGCGTGACGAGATGTCGACGATCGCCGAGAGCACCATGGTGCCTTCGTCGGTCTCGATCGGGTTGAGGCCGATCTCGATCGGGAAATTCGCTGCCGTCCTTCTTCAGACCGTAGAGGTCGCGTCCCACGCCCATCGGTCGCGATTCGGGCTTGCCAAAAAATGAGTTGCGCAGGCCGGGATGGTTCTCACGGAAGCGCTCCGGCACCAGAATCTCGATCGACTGGCCCAGCATCTCGGCGCGAGCGAAGCCGAACACCTTCTCGGCCTGGGCGTTGACCATCTCGATCAAGCCGTGCGCGTTGATCATCACCATCGCGTTCGGCGCCGATTCGACGACCTGGCGGAACCGTTCTTCGAGTCGCTTGCGGGACGAGATGTCCACGATGGCGGAGAGCACCATCGTGCCTTCGTCGGTCTCGATCGGGTTGAGGCCGATTTCGATGGGGAATTCGCTGCCGTCCTTCTTCAGCCCGTAGAGGTCGCGGCCCACACCCATCGGACGAGACTCAGGCTTGGTGAAGAACGAGCTGCGCAGGCCCGGATGGTTCGCACGAAAGCGCTCCGGCACCAGAATCTCGATGGACTGACCCAGCATCTCGGCGCGGGTGAAGCCGAACACACGCTCGGCTTGCGTGTTGACCATTTCGATCAACCCACGCGCGTTGATCATCACCATCGCGTTGGGCGCCGATTCGACGACCTGGCGAAATCGTTCTTCGAGTCGCTTGCGCGACGAGATGTCGACGATCGCCGAGAGCACCATCGTGCCTTCGTCGGTCTCAATCGGGTTGAGGCCGATCTCGATCGGGAAATTCGCTACCGTCTTTCTTCAGCCCATAGAGGTCGCGCCCGACGCCCATCGGGCGCGATTCCGGGTGACCGAAGAACGAGGTGCGAAGTCCTGGATGATTTCTCCGGAAGCGCTCAGGGACCAGGATCTCGATCGGCTGGCCCAGCATCTCGCCGCGCTCGAACCCGAAGACCAGTTCAGCCTGGGCATTCACCATCTCGATGATGCCCTTCTCGTTGATCATCACCATGGCATTGGGCGCCGACTCAACGACGCGCCGGAATCGCTCCTCGCTCTTTTGCAACGCACCAGCGATTTCTGCCTGGGTCTGAATAGGAAGCACGAGGGTAGGCGGGATCTCGGAGTCAGCCATTGGCGACGGGCCTCAGTGACGGGGGGAGCAGGACGGAGCCGGAGGGCCTGACCCGATGGGGGGCGGCGGGCGAGAGGTGTGTTTTAGACACGACGACGCAGCCAGGACGCGACAAGTCGGAAAGTCTAGAGGACCGGACAGTTCGCGGCAAGCTCAGCGTTTCAAGTGAGGCGGAGTCGGCCCACGAGCCATCCGTGGGTCACAAGCGAGCAATGAATCTCTCCCGCCGCGGCGAAGCCTACACACACGCCGGGTATGCATCCCGGCCCACCGCTCGGCCGCGACTACATACGCGTGCGTTGAATCGCGCGGGCAGCACGTCGCCTTGGACCGTCAGTTGCTGAATTCGGTGCCCGACTGGGTTCTCCAGTTTGAGCAGCATCTCGATGCCGCAACACCGCTTCAGGTACCCGCCTTTCTGTTCCCACGGGTCGCACGCAAACGTGGCCTCGATGTTCTGCTCGAACAACGTCCGAATGTGGCGGCCCGTCAGTGTCACGACCGACACAGGCGGATTCGCCGGGACGATATTCCAGAGATCCCACTCCGTCAGTGGCCCGACGGCAATCGGCGCGCCATAGCGCCAGCCGTTCGAGAGCGCCACGGTCGTCCCAGCCGCCGCTGCCGTGGCGTCCAGGAGCAGATTGTCCATCGTGGATTCGAACATCGAGTACCGATGCAGGATGGACGTCGTCACCCCAATCACCAGGGCGCGTGCTTGAGCGAACGGCTCTAAGGCATCCGAAACCTAGGCGTTCATGTCAGCGTCCGCCTCCAGGGAGTCATCGACAGGGATCAGAGCGTGCGACCAGTCAGCCACGCCGTCGGCTGCGACGGTCAAGTCGAGACGACCGACGAACGACCCATGGGCGCCCGACTGCATGACGAGCGTGTTCTTGACGAGAACGGGAGCGTCCAGGCGGTTGGGCGTGTGGCCGCTCAGGAGGACATCGATACCCGGGACAGTCGCTGCAAGCCTGCAATCGTGAGGGAAGCCCAGATGCGACAACACCACCACGAGCTCGGCGCCATGATCGTGGCGCAGTGTCGGGATCAGTGCGCTGAGCTCGACCTCGCCCATCGTCGGCTCCACAGTCCCGCGCGAATGCGGCGGCAGGAGGTTCCTGGCAACGACCGCGGCCAGCCCGACGACCGCCACCCTGATGCCGCCGCGATCCACGATGGTGAATGGCGCAAACGGCGCGACTGCTCCTCGTCGATGGCAGTTCGCGGCCACGATGGGGTACGGCAGATGCGCACCGATCTTCGCCACGCGATCGAGGCCGTACGCGAACTCCCAGTGGACGGTCATCGCGTCCAATCCGAGCGCACGCAGCGGTGCCATTAGGGCCTCTCCGCGCGTTCGGACGGTCGCCATCGTCCCGTGAAAGGTGTCACCGTTGTCGAGCGCGACAACGGCGTGATCCACGTCACGTCGAATCTTTCGAAATAGCGTGGCGATGCGTCCGAGGCCTCCGCCGGACTGTACGCGTTCATCGCGCCCCAGATCGAAGATCTCCGAGTGCGGCGCCAGATACCCGTGGAGGTCGTTGATTTGCAGAATGGTGAGGTTCTTCACGTGTGTCCTAGTGCGGGAGTCTCGTCTGCACCGCACCGTAGAGCCACGTCCCGGCCAGAGCGCTGAGCAGTGCAATCCCCATCGATGTCACGCCCGCGCCAATCACGCGAAGATAGGTCCCGGACAAGCACCCAATAGTCCCCACCCCAGCCCGAAGAGGGTGCCTCCGAGCCAATAACGCGTGCCGCGGGGAGTTGCCTCTTTCGGTCGAATCTCGATCGCGTCTCCGTCCAACGTGCGCAGACCCAACCGCCGCACCAGCTGCACGCTGGCGGCGGCAACAACGACCGCGCTGGCTATCACCAGGAACATGTGCGTGGACTGAAATCGGAACATCTCCTGGATCCGGTACCACGAGAGCACTTCCGACTTCACGAACACGATTTCCAAGAGCACGCCGGCACCGACGTACCACCGCCGTCGGCTACCGGTAGAGCGCCTCGGCTCGGGCAACGATGGAGTGATGGTCGATGATGATAGAAGTGTCATAACGGTTCAGAGGAAGAGCGGCATGAGCACGTGGGTCATCACCAGGCCACCAGCAAAGAAGCCCACGACCGCGATCGCGGACGGCAGCTGAAAGGTGGCGAGCCCAGAAATGGCGTGGCCTGACGTACAGCCGCCAGCCCAGCGAGAGCCAAAACCGACCAGAAACCCACCAGCGCCGAGCGTCAGCCAGCCACGCGCGGAGGCCAGCGCGTGCCATCCGACCAGTTCCTGTGGGGCGATTCCAGTGAGATCATGAATGCCGAGGGCTCGCAGATCGTGCTGGGTCGCATTCGAAATCGCGACGGTGTATCCAGCGGGTAAGAGCAGGGCGACGGCAAGAAATCCCCCGATCGCCATCCCGAGCGCAAACAGCAGATTCCACCCGCCTTCCCGCTTCCAGTCGTACTCGAAGAACGGCAGCCCGCTGGGGACGGTTGCGGCACACAAGTGCCTGAGATTCGATGAAATGCCGAACGCCTTGCCGCCGATCACCAATAGCAACGGCACCACGAGTCCGATCGCTGGGCCGGCGACGTACCACGGCCAGGGCTCTCGTAACATCTCCATCATCGACGTTGGGCCTCGCTTGGCTGATTAGCTTCTGGTGCTGATCCACAGTGCCGCGTCACGCGCGGATTGGGCACCGCTCACGTCGGCACTTCCAGTCGGAGAAACACCCACCACTGCAGCGCGAGCTACACACCAATGACACCCGAGCATGCGGAGTGCCGCCGGGGTGTTGGCGACGATCAGCGCGGCGCCGACCACCGTGACGAAGCTGGCGAATCCTCGAAGCCCCGCGAGCCACTGCGGAGTCATCGTTGACTCGGAAGCGGTGGCGTCGACGCACCGTCGTGTGTGGTGTCGAGGCCTGCGTCCTTCCAGGCCTTCATGCCGCCGCTCAGATTCGTAACGTCTGTGAATCCCGCACGTTCGAGCACGCTCGCTGCGATCGTGGAGCGATAGCCGCTGCCGCACATGACCACCAACGGCCGATCCCGTGGAATCTCGTTGCTGCGTTCGGGCAGGTACCCCCCCATGATGTGCAGGGCTCCCGGCAAATGCCCCTCACGCCACTCGTCGTCGGTTCGGACATCCAAGGGCAACGGGCGATCGCGCTCGGCGAGCTGCCCCTGCAGTTCCGTCGGCGTGATCTGAGCGGTCTGGGCGACCGGCAGCCGCGCGCCCACCCATGTCGCCATACCACCACGCAAGAAGCCCTTCACGTCGTCGAGCCCCACCCGAATCAGGGCACGACCTGCCTCCTCGATCTGCGACTCGTCACCCACGAGCAACAGCGGTGTGTCGTAGGGCACGACCCATGCGGCCCACATCGACAGCATCTGTCCTGCACCCACGCCGAAGGCCCGTGGCACGTGACCGGCGCCGAAGGCGGTCTGGTCGCGCAGGTCGATGACGACGTGTCCCGCCTGTACGGCCCCATGAAACGCGTCAATCTCCATGGCCTGCTGCCCAGGAATCTGCTCGAGCGGTGGCGGCCCCTCCGCGTTGACGCGTTTCATCCTGCGGTAGTACGCGGGGAACGGCGGGGCGCTGTCGAGGACGCGTTGCACGAACGTCTCGCGCGTCAGGCCTTCGTCAAGGTATGGGTTGTTGCGACGTTCCGCACCCAGCGTCGTCGTGGGTGCCTGGCCCATGCCCGAACCGCACATCGACCCGGCACCATGTCCCGGATACAGCGGCAGCGCATCCTGATACGACCGCAGACGCTGCACGCTGTCGTAGAGCTGACCTGCGAGGTCGGCGCTTTCATCGTCGCCGAGCAGATCGGGACGTCCCACCGAGTTCACGAACAGAAAATCGCCGGTGAGCATGGCGGCGGGTTCGGGGCGGTCCCGCTCGAAAATCATAAAACTCAGGTGCTCCGGTGTGTGGCCAGGTGTGTGGACCGCCTCAAGGTGGATGTCACCGACCGATACGCGCTCGCCGTTGGCGATGTCCCGGTGCGGATGGGAGACCTCGAATGTTTGCCCACGGTCGTGCGCGGACTCGAGCAGGGTGGCGCCGGTCCGTGCCGCGAGCGCGCGTGCGCCCGACGCAAAGTCCGCATGAATGTGCGTTTCGAGCACGACGGCAATGCGAGCGCCGTGCTGACGAGCCCAGTCAAGATACACGTCGATATCTCGTCGGGGATCGACCACGGCCACGTCGGATGTACCGCTGGAGCCGACGACGTACGAATACTGCGCCAGGCCCTCGTCTTCAATCCGTTCCAACAGCAACACAGGTCCTCACTCTCGCGGCCGATTCGTCGGCGTTACGAGGTGAGAGACACGGCGTACGTGGGAAGTTCCCGAGGCGTGCTGGTGTGTTGCGGACGAGGTTGCGGGTAGCAGAGCAGAGCGACTACCGCGTCGGCCGCCGAAGACGTTTCCCCTGGGATGAGCCGCCGGCCATCGCGCGGGCCGCTACGACTGCCTGCGTCACCTCAGGCGGGAGTTCGCCCTTGGCGAGCAGGCGGCAGACATCACGAGACAAGTCCAATGTCGAGAACAGACTGCGGCATCGCTCGCAGAGATCAGCGTCGCTGACGACCAGTGGCACGCCTCGGTCCAGGGCCTCCTGTTTCGCTTGAAGGAGATCCTCGCAAAAGCGGTGGTCGTGGGTGGTGGTGGAGACTGGCCGAGAAGGGAGGCCGGCCGCCAACCGTTCCCTCACGGCCAGACGGGCTCGGTGCACACGGGACTTGACCGTTCCCAGCTGGAGGCCCAACACACGCGCGATGTCCTTCAGTGGAACCTCGGCGATCTCCGCAAGAACGAGTGGGAGCCGGATTCGTGCAGGCAATTCGGCCACTGCTGATGCCACCCGGTTCTGCAACTGTTCCCGCATGGCATCGTCGAGCGGATTCGAACCCGACGCGAGGTGGACGATCCGGTCCTGCGGCGACGGTGCCAGATCAGAGAGCGATGCCATAGACGACGGCTCCCCCGCACGGCGCCGATGGCGTCGCTGGCACCGTCGAGCCGCGATGGTGTAGAGCCACGTTGATGGCGAAGACCGCCCATCAAACTGCTTCCAGCTGCGAAACGCCTGCAGAAAGACGTCCTGCACCAGGTCGTGCGCTTCGTCAGCATTCCCGCAGAAGCGCACGCCCAGTCGATACAAGCGGGCCCCGTGTTCTTCGAACAGGCGACCGACTGCCACCTCGGCGGACTCCTTCATCTACCCATCTTGCCGCGCCTCAGGAGAACGTGCAACGTGGGCGACCTCGGATGGACGGACAGATGCTCTGAGCAGGGAACCAGACTTCTGCGCCAAGATGTGAGGATGGAGGATCAGCAGCAGCGGGCGATGCCATTGGAGCCGGACCCGCGGGTGTTCTTCGCAGCGGAGCGCACGTTTCTCGCGTGGATCCGAACTGGCCTCGCCTTGATGGGATTCGGGTTTGTGGTGGCGCGATTTGGACTGTTCTTGCGGGAGATTGCCGCCATGCAGGATGGCCCGCCGCCTCCCGCCGGCGTGTCACGCTGGTTTGGGATCGGGCTGATCGGTCTCGGCGTGCTGCTCACCGCCGCGTCAACAGCGACGCATCTATCGACCGTCCGCCGCCTCAATCGCGGGGTACCGTTTGT
The DNA here is from genome assembly GCA_963722395.1 of uncultured Acidobacteriota bacterium. Lineage (GTDB taxonomy): Bacteria > Acidobacteriota > Vicinamibacteria > Vicinamibacterales > CAVVIG01 > CAVVIG01. Next base: position 1,660,290 of record CAVRLS010000005.1, read on the forward strand.
GGGCCGACCCACGTTCCACCGGCGGAAGACAGCGGCGGTCATCACAAGTGTTGCCTGGCTCCGGCCTGATCCTTCGTGAGAGCCGCTCAACCTCGAGTCGCCGCAATCAGCGCTCCGAACATGGATCACATCATCCGATCAGTTCTACGTGCGCAACCACTTCCCTGAGCCCGAGCTCAAACGTTCGACGTGGCGGCTGAGAGTTGAGGGCGCGGTCACAAGGCCGCGCAATTTCTCGTACCACGATCTGACGACGATGGCGTCTCACTCGCAGGTGTCCGTGATTGAGTGTGCGGGCAACGGAAGAGTGTTTCTGACGCCAAAGGAGGACGGCGCGCAGTGGCAATCGGGAGCGGCGGAAAATGCCGAATTCACCGGGGTTCCGTTGACGGCGCTGCTCGAACGAGTCGGCATGTTGTCCACAGCTGTTGACGTGATATTCGAAGGTGCCGATCATGGTGAGCTCGAGGATGAGCCCTCATCACCGGGCGACATCCATTTTGCGCACAGCGTGCCCGTCGCGACCGCGCGCGCCGGTGACGTGTTGCTGGCCTACAAGATGAACGGCGCCGATCTGACCAGGTCACACGGATTTCCCGTGCGTGTCGTTGTCCCAGGCTGGTATGGAATGGCGTCAGTGAAGTGGCTCAAACGCATCGTGGTGACTGACAAGCCGTTCGATGGATTCTTCCAGTCGCTGCAGTACAGCCGTTGGGAGCGCCTGAACGGGACACCCACGATGGTTCCCGTCGCGGAGTTGCAGGTGAAGTCGATCGTCGTCGATCCGGAAATGAACGGCGTCATCCCCTCCGGCGAGACGTACACCATCCGGGGTCAAGCGTGGACCAGCGTGGGAACTGTCGCGCGGGTTGAGGTCAGCGTTGATGGCGGCAGGAAATGGGCAGCGGCTCGGCTGACGTCGCCAGCTTCCCAGTACGCCTGGCAATCATGGGCGTTCGAGTGGCGTCCAACCGCCGGGGAGCATTCCTTGATGGTGCGAGCGACCGACAGCCGAGGACGGACGCAGCCCATGCGTCGGGACAAGGATCGTCGGAGCTACGAGATCAACCATGTTGTCCCTACGACCGTCGTAGTCCGCTAAGCGACTCAGCGATCTACGGCGCCGGCGACCCTTTCACCCAGAACGCCGCAGGCGCCCCCGTCAGGCGGGCATCTCTCCTAAACGCCGAAGGAGCTCTTCCCTCTCGGCTTGAATTTCGAACCGTGTGCGGAATCCCATGGGGCGGAACCACAGAGACGGCGGGCACCAGCCGAGTGTTGCGTGCATCATCAGAAACGGCGTCTGGACCAGCGGTCCCCACAGCCAGCGGCGGTCTCGCGTCGCTGCGGCGAGTTGCGCGAAGACCAACGCCGCGAAGTTCACCATCAAGACGCGGTCGATGTCCCACTCCTGTTGGAGTGCAGTCAGTCGTCGCTCGATCGCATCCCGGCCACCCGCAGTCGCGCGTTCTATCGATTCACGGGTGCTCACATCGATGTCGCGGTTCGCTTTGTCCGAGCTCATGTGGCGGACGCGATCAAACTTTTCGAGCTGTGCGTGGTGGTAGGTCAGGCTGCTCATGGGATCCTCCGGCGGTGTGCGCGAATGCTGCGGTGTGCGCGAATGCTAGGGTCCAGTGCCTTGGCCTTCTTCATGCCGAACGTCGGAGCCGGGCGGGTTCGGTGACCATGCCCGGCTTTCGAGCCAGCCGTTTTGGCAGTGCGTTCTGCCCGAGGTGACGTCTCGCTGCCTTGGCTGCAAGAGACGAGCCCAGAACCATCGGCCCGGGGAGCACAGGCGCAGCGCTCACTCCGGTCGCCTCCGCTCCACGTCAACCGCTCCGGAGAAGGCGGGGCTGGCGGTGAACGAGCGGGGTTTCATCACCGTGAACGATCGGCTGGAAACCAACGTCCCCGGGATCTTCGCGCTGGGCGACGTCAGTGGCGGGCCGCCATTCACCCACGTCTCGTACGACGACTTCCGCGTCGTCAAGTCAGCGGTGGGGCTTCGCGGCAGATTGTTACATTGTGGTGCGAATCAACACCCCAGCAACCTTATCCGCAGGATCTCCTACCCTCTGCTGCAGAAGAAGTCTCGGCGCGCAACCTGTCAGTTGGACCCACGCTTGCGGGCGCAGCGCCACGGCCGATCGAAATTGCCGTCCGCGGCTCTCGGCTCGCCGGATTTTGATCGCCAACCGGCGGCGTTGGATTCGGCGACCCGCCCCGTCAGTTCGAACCCGTCCTTATACTCACTCCACTCGTACGATGGGCATACGCCGCTAGTGTGAAACGTATAAGATTCGCGACGGCGAAGCCGCGCGTTTCGGCAAGCCGCGTGACTACACTCACACTGATCTGACATCGACCTGGGCTTCCTCGACATGCCGCACGGTCCCCAGTGCAGGTGAATCCATGAACACGCCCTCTGCAACTGGCCAGGATAAACCGTCGAAGGGTCCGCGGTTTTCGGCTCCCGCTGTCGCTCTTCCGAAAGGTGGAGGGGCGATCAAAAGCATCGGGGAAAAATTCTCTGCCAATGCGGCGAGTGGAACGGGCGCGCTGAGCATCGCGCTGCCGCTCAGTGAAGGGCGAGGTGGCTTTACTCCGGGCCTGGCTCTGAGCTATGACTCCGGCGCGGGCAACGGCCCATACGGCATCGGTTGGAGCATCGGCGCTCCCGCGATCACGCGCCGCACTGACCGCGGCCTGCCGAAATATCTCGACGCCGCGGCTTCCGACGTCTTTCTTCTATCCGGCGCCGAGGATCTCGTTGCCGTGCTCGACGAGCAGGGGTCGCCGCGCTCGGAACTGCGCGATGGCTACCGCGTCGTTCGTTACCGGCCTCGCGTCGAAGGACTATTCGCGCGCATCGAACGCTGGACGCACGTTGCCGACCCGTCCGACAGCTTCTGGCGATCGATCTCGCGCGATAACGTGACTTCGTTCTATGGCAAGACGGTGGAGAGCCGCATCACCGACCCGGAGGATCCCACTCGGATCTTCGCCTGGCTCGTCTGCGAGGGCCGCGACGACAAGGGTAATGCCGCTGTGTACGAGTACGTCGCGGAAGACAGCCGTGGCGTCGATCCCAGGGCAGCTCACGAGAGTCAGCGATCGCCAGCCGCTCGCTCGGCCAATCGCTACCTGAAACGCGTCAAGTACGGCAACACGGTCTCTTGCCTTCAGGACGACTTTGGCGAAACCGAATGGCTGTTCGAGCTGGTCATGGATTACGGGGATCACGATGGTGATTCCCCCACGATCCAACCGACGCGCGACTGGCGCGTGCGGCCAGACCCGTTCTCGACCCAACGACCTGGCTTCGAGGTGCGAACGTACCGGCGTTGTCACCGGATGCTGATGTTCCATCACTTCCGCGAGCTCGGCGACGCGCCCCGGCTGGTTCGAGCCCTGACCATCGACTACGACGATCTCGATTACGACGGCGTCTCCACCGCGCCTGATGCCAGGGCCGAGATCGGACATCCGGGCAGCACGCGGCTCGGGTCATTCCTTCGCGGAGCGACGCTCACGGGATACTCCGACGCCGGGGTCGGCAAAACGCTGCCGCCCCTCGAACTCACCTACTCACGGTCGCGGATCAGCGAATCGGTACGCACGCTCGATGGTGAGAGTGCCCAGCATCTTCCTGCAGGCGTCGATGGGCACCAGTATCAATGGACCGATTTCAACAGCGAAGGCTTGAGCGGCGTGCTGACGCAACAGGGTGGCGCGTGGTGGTTCAAACCGAACCTCGGGAATGGTCGGCTTGGCGTTCAAGAACGCATCGCCGAAATCCCCGCCGCCGGATCCGCCGCCGGACTGCAATTCGTTGATCTGGCGGGCGACGGACAGCTTGATGCCGTCCAGCTCACTACGCCGATCCCGGGGTTTTTCGAGCGGACGGCCGACGATCGATGGGCGCCGTTCACGCCGTTTAGCTCTCGGGTGAACGTCGCGTGGGATGACCCCAACCTCCGACTGGTGGACCTGACCGGGGACGGGCATGCCGACATTCTCATGACAGAGGACGACGTGTTCTCGTGGCACGCGTCGCGCGGTGAGGAAGGCTATGCGCCGCGCGAGTCGATCAGGATTGCGACCGATGAAGCCCGCGGGCCCAAGGTCGTCTTCAACGATGCGACCGGCACGGTGTTCCTGGCAGACATGTCCGGAGACGGCCTGTCGGATCTGGTCCGCGTCAGGAATGGCGAAGTCTGCTACTGGCCCAATCTCGGGTACGGACGGTTCGGGGCGAAGGTCACGATGGACGACGCGCCGGTCTTCGATGCGCAGGACCGCTTCGATCCCAGGCGGATTCGCTTCGCCGACATCGACGGGTCGGGTTTCTCCGACGTCATCTATTTGGCCGCCGACGGCGCGACTGTGTACTTCAACCGCGCCGGCAATGGCTGGGCGCGCCCATATCGTCTGACCAGCTTTCCGCCCGTCGACAATCTGGCAAATGTTTCGGTTGTCGATCTTCTCGGCAACGGGACCGCTTGTCTGGTCTGGTCGTCGGCGTTACCACGCGACGCCGGCTCGTCGCTCCGTTTCGTCGACTTGATGGGCGGCATCAAGCCGCACCTGCTGACAACTGTCGACAATAACCTTGGCGCCGAGACGACGATTGATTACGCCTCGTCGACCCAGTTCTACCTTGCCGATCGGCTGGCCGGACGTCCCTGGATCACACGGCTGCCTTTCCCGGTCCACGTCGTGGCGCGGATTGAGAGCCGCGACCACATCAGTCAGAACCGGTTCGTGACGCGGTACGCCTACCACCACGGCTACTTCGACGGCATCGAGCGTGAGTTCCGCGGCTTCGGGATGGTCGAGCAATGGGATACCGAGGAACGCGACGTGCTCGGCGGGGCCGACCCGGCGCTGAACGAGGATTCTGCCTCGCACGTTCCTCCCGTGCTTACGCGCACGTGGTTCCACACTGGCGTGCACCTCGGCCGCAATCGGATCGCCGATGTGTTTGCCGGCCTGCTCGACGCGGACGACGCTGGCGAGTACTACCGCGAGCCAGGCCGAACCGATGACGACGTCCGCGCCCTTTTGCTCACCGACGCCGTCTTACCGCCGGGATTGCTCGCCACCGAAGAACGTGAGGCGTGCCGCGCCCTGAAAGGTGCGTTGCTGCGCAAGGAGGTCTACGCCCTCGATGGGACGGCGCGTGAGCCGCACCCGTACGTCGTCACTGAACAGAGCTTCCAGGTTCGGCTCGTGCAGCATCGAGGTGCAAATCCGCATGCGGTGTTCTTTTCGCACCCGCGCGAGCAACTCACCTTTCACTACGAGCGGGTGCCCGACGATCCGCGCATCGCGCACACCGCATTCCTCGACGTCGATGCGTTCGGCAACCCGCTTCGCTCGGTCGCCGTCGGCTACGGCCGCCGCCGGCCGGATAACGACCTCGAGCCGGACGATCAGGCGCAGCAGGCGCGATTGCACGGCACGCTGACTGAAACCGGTGTCACCAACGCCATCGATGCGCCCGACGATCACCGGACACCCTCGCCCGACGAGACACGGATGTTCGAGCTGACGGGGCTGCAGGTTAGCGATGGCCGGAGCGTCCTCTCCTTTGACGAATTGCGCCAGGCCTTCGATGACGCCGAGACGATTGGTTTCGAGGACACGCCGGTAGAGCAAACGCTTCAGAAGCGCCTCCTCAAACACATGCGCACACTCTATCGCCGCGACGATTTGAGCGGCGCTCTGGCTCCTGGACAACAGGAGTCCCGCGGTCTGCCCTTCGAGAGCTACACGCTTGCCTTCACGATCGGGTTGCTCAGTAGCGTCTACGGCTCCCGGATCGACGACGACTTACTGAACCGCCAGGCCGGCTACGTCCGCATCCCCGGTCACGCCGGCTGGTGGACGCCGTCCGGCCACGTGTTGTATTCACCGAGCAGCAGCGACAACGCAGCGGCGGAGCTGGCGTATGCGGCGCGGCATTTCTTTATCCCCTGCCGTTACCGCGATCCCTTTCACAGCTTGGAGGTCAGCACCGAGCAACTGATTCGCTTCGATGCCTACGACCTGTTGATCGTCGAAACGCGCGATGCGGCGGGCAATGTCGTCACGGTAGGCGAGCGCGACGACACCGGTGCAATGATCGTCGCCGCGAACGACTACCGAACACTGCAGCCGCGCATGCTGATGGACGCCAACCGCAATCGCAGCGCAGTCGTTTTCGATGCGCTCGGCTTTGTCGTCGGCACGGCAGTCATGGGCAAGCCGGCGCCGGCCCCCGCGGAAGGCGATTCGCTGGCAGGGTTCGAGGCCGATCTGCCCGACGCTGTTGCCGCGGCGCACCTCGCCAATCCTCTCACCGACCCGCACGCGGTTCTAGGCCAGGCGACGACGCGGGTGATCTACGACGCCCTGGCTTACTGGCGCACAAAGCACGATCCACTGCCGCAGCCCACGGTCGCGTACGCGATGGCCCGCGAGACGCACGTCAATGGTGCTGCGACGGGGACGCTCTCTGCTGTGCAGCATGCGTTTGCCTACGCGGATGGCTACGGTCGGGAGATTCAGCGCAAGGTGCAGGCGGAACCAGGGACGGTACCGGCTCGCGATGCCACCGGTCGCGTCATCGTCGGCGGGGATGGCTCGCCGGCGATGAGCAGCGACGCCGTGGAGCCGCGCTGGATCAGCAGTGGGTGGGTGGTGTTCGACAACAAGGGCAATCCCGTCCGCCAGTTCGAGCCCTTCTTCACCGATCGACACCAGTTCGAGTTCGACGTGCGTCTCGGCGTCAGCCCGGTGCGCTTCTACGACCCGCTCGGACGCGTCATCGGAATTGTGCGGCCCGACCGCGCCTGGGAGAAAACGGTCTTCGACGCGTGGCGGCAGGAAACATGGGACGTGAACGACACCAGCCTGATCGCCGAGCCGACCACCGACCCGCAGCTGGGTGCGTTCTTCTCCCGCCTGCCCCACGCGGCCGTCCACCCAACGTGGTTTGCCGCTCGCGCGAACGGAACGCTGGGGCCTCAGGAACGCACGAGCGCGCGCCAGACCGCCGTTCACGCCGCAACGCCGGCCGTGGCGCACGCCGACGCTCTCGGCCGGATGTTTCTCAGCGTCACGCACAACCGATTCAAGTTTGGCCACCAGCCCGACTCGGATCTACCCACCGAAGCACACTCTGAGACGCGCGTGCGTTACGACATCGGCGGCAACCGTCGCGAAGTGATCGACGCGGCCAATCGCACGGTGATCCGGTGCGAGTACAACTTGCTCGGAGACGCGATTCATTACAGCAACATGGACGCGGGTGAAACGTGGCGACTCGTCGACGTGTCGGGCCACCCGATCTGTGCGTGGGAATCAAGCGGGCATAGGTTTCGAATGACCTACGACGCGCTCAGACGACCTCTCGACGCGCTCGTCCTGCCCCATGGGGCGACCACGGAGCTGGTCGCCCAGCGGACGGAATACGGCGATCGCCAGCCGGGCGGGAAAGCGGCCAACCTGTGCGGCAAGGCGGTTGCGCAGTTCGATCAATCGGGCGCGGTCAGCAACGGCCGCTACGACTTCAAGGGGAACCTGCTGGAGGCCGAACGGCGGATCAGCCAAGAATTTCAGAACGCCATCGACTGGTCGGCGGGTCCTGTCCTTGAACCTGACATCTTTCGCACGACCGTTTCGTACGACGCGTTGAACCGGCCGGTAGCCGTCACCTCTCCGGATGAGAGCATCTACCATGCAACCTTCAACCGGAGCAACCTGCTCGAGCGCGTCGACGTCACTCTTGCAGGAGAGATCGCCGCGACGCCAGTCGTCAAAGACATCGATTACGACGCGCGGTCGCAGCGGACGCGGATCACCTACGGGAACGGCACCGAAACTCGCTACTCCCGCGATCGCCTGACCCAAAGGCTGTTGCGGCTCACGACCACGAGGCTGATTGGAGGCAACGTTCTTCAGGATCTTCGCTACACCTATGACCCGGCAGGGAATGTTACCGAGATTCAGGACGAGGCGCAGCCAACCATGTTTTTCGACAACCAGGTGGTGACGCCCAACGCGCAGTTTACGTACGATGCGCTCTACCGGCTGATCGACGCTGAGGGGCGCGAGCACATTGGGCAGGCGTCGCAGCCGGAATCAACCTGGGACGATCGGTTCCGTCGTCAGCTCCCGCATCCGACGGATGGCCAGGCGCTACGCCGATACCGACAGCAGTATGACTACGATGCACTTGGCAACATCCTGCAGCTCATGCACGAAGCGGCCGGCGGCAGCTGGACTCGCCAGTACTTTTACTCGGAACCGAGCGCCGTCGAACCGGAGCGGACATGTAATCGCCTAAGCAGCACCTCGATCGGCAGCGTCAATCCTGTCGTCGAATCGTACACATACGACGCACACGGCAACACGACGAGTCTCGCTCACCTGCCACAGATCGGCTGGGACTTCTGGAACCAGCTGCGGGCGACTTCACGACAGGTCACGGCCTCAGCCACACCAGAAACGACGTTCTACGTTTACGACTGGAGCGGCCGCCGTGTGCGGAAGGTGACGACCTCGCCGAACGGCGCGCGCAAGAGTGAGCACACCTATCTCGGAGGATTCGAGCGCTATCGCGAATATGACAGCGGCGGCAACGTCACGCTGCAACGCAACACTCTGCACGTGATGGAGGCCAGGCAACGTGTCGCCCTGATTGAAATGCGCACCGAGGGTGACGATGGATCACCGCTCACGCTGATTCGTTATCAACTGGGGAACCATCTCGGCTCGTGCAGCCTGGAGATCGATCAAACCGGCGCAATCATCTCCTACGAAGAGTACACGCCGTATGGCAGCACTTCGCTGCAGGCCGTCCGCAGCCAGATCCAGGGGCCCAAGCGGTTCCGCTACGCGGCGATGGAGCGCGACGAAGAGAGCGGCTTCAGCTATCACGGCGCGCGCTATTATGCGCCGTGGCTGGCGCGCTGGCTCACTCCCGATCCCAATGGGATCAAAGCCGACACGAATCTGTACCTGTTCTGCCACATCAATCCGATGGTTTTCGTGGATCCCGATGGGCGAGAACCAGTCCACGTTGGGGAGCCCGGCGATTTGTCGGCGACCGCAACGCTCGACGAGATCACCGCATACGCGAAGTCCAAGGGCTACACCTATTCCGATCCGCACAATCAGCGACGCTACGAGCCGACGCCGGACGGCGGCCGATGGGTCGGCGGCAACTTGAAGAAGAAGGTCTACGACCCCGCAGTCGCGAACGACACCGGCTTCGGAAACGAGTCGAGCAAAAAGGATTACGCGAAGGACTCGGGGACAATCGAGACGGGGGACTACCAGACGAAAGGCGATTCCGGCGGCGATTACGACCCGTTCGCGCCGAAGAAGCCCAAGACGGAGAAACCGGGAGGCGGCGGCAAGGCGAACCGGACAGGAAAGCGCGGCGGCAGTCCCGACGGAAAGTCGGAGACCGGCTCTACGGCTCCAGGGGCGACGGTAACCGGCACAGGGAAAGAGGAAGGCACGGCAGGAGCAACCGGCAGCGACCCGGGGCCGGGTACGGGCGGTGGATCCGGCGCCGGGCAAGACGGGTGGCTGCCGGAGATCATCGGCACCATTTTGACGGTCGTGTTCATCGCGCTGGCGGTGTTTACGATCGTTTCCGTCATCACGGCGTTCACCACGTACTTCTCGTTCTCGATGCTCGGATTGAAGGCCGCGACGTATGCCGCGGCGGCGAAAGCGACGCCGTTTGTGGCGGGAATGGTCGGTGCGACGGTGACCTCGCGCCAACTCACGCCACGACAAGTCGACAGAGCAATCCTCACGCTCCGCAACGGAGGAAACGTTCGAGTGCAGAGCCTGAATCAGATGCGCCAGATTCAGGACGAGCTCGGGCAGCTCGGCGTGCGGCCTGAAGGTTCATCCACCCTGATTCCGCAGCGGCCGCCGGTCGACCCACGTGGGCGGCGTGATTTGCCCGGCTCACACCTCGACGGTAGGGGCACGTTCAGAGTCGATGAGCCGCATGGACCTGGCAACAGCCCAAGCCATCCCGCACACGAAGATTCGATTCATATCAACATCACCCTCCCGAATGGGACAAAGGTCGACATCGCGGTCGACGGGACTTTAAGACTGCAGTAAGGGCTCCAACATGATCCGCATTGCCACAAGGAGACTCTCCCAAGGTACTCAGGGCCCTGACGTCGCCCAGGTGCACCGTGCCCTGACCACCCTGGGCAGAAGCGTCGGCGCAAGGGAACGCGAGCAGCGCATCTACGGTCCCACCACTGCAGAAGCCATCCGCGCGCTGCAGGAAGAACTGGGCCTCCCCGCCACCGGCGCTGTCGACGAGAACACCGTCAAGGTGATCAACGGCCGGCTCGGCGCGCGCAATCGCGAAGAGCGCGTGGTGCGGGGCTCCGTCAGAATGGCGACCGGCGCCCTCCCGGACATTGGACCGCTGCTCGTACGGGTGTGGCATCAAGACCGCGGGCGGGAGCACCTCCTCGGTGACGCGCCGCTGGATGCCAACGGCGATTTCGAAGTGCGTTACACGCTGAACGCCGACGCGCAGGCGCGAACCCGAACTGATCTTCGGGTCGAAATCGCCGCGCCCGCGGGAGCCGCAGTGCTCGAGACCCGGCCGAGCGGCCGTTCGATCGTGCAGCACGCCGATCTGCTCGAAGTGATCAACTTCGTCATCACTCAGGCGGATCGGCAGCCTCAATCCGAGTACGAGCAGCTCGATCGCGATGCCAGGGAGATACTTCAGGATCTGAACAGGCTCGAGCGAATGGGCAGCGACCATCTGCATCTCCTGGCAGAAGAGGCCTCTTACCCGCCGGCGCATTTCGCCGCGCTGGCGACGGCGCGACGTCTGGCAACCGAAACCCAGTTGCCGCCGCAGCTGTTCTATGCCTGGTTGCGCAAGGGATTGCCCGGCGATATCGCCGCTCTTCTCTCGGTGAGTCCATCGGTATCCATCGGCGCGCTTGAAGAGGCGCTGAAGGACAAACTCATCTCCGAGCGCACGGAAGATGGGCGTTCCGTTCTCGAACTCGCCAAGGAACTGCCGACACGCGGAGCCGCGTATGCGAGCCGGCCGCCGCGGCCAGGCGTGCCATCGTTACGCGACCTGGCGCGTCTGGTGCTGACAGACCCGGAGGCCGACGACCTGCTAGGCAAGTACGCGGCCGCTGGTGACGACGTCGCGGGCTTCTGGACGGGCATCGGCAGCCATCCCAAGGCAGCGACCTTCCGCCAGGCCGTCGAGCTCGGAGGGTTGACGAACAATCATTTGCCTCTAGTGCAGGCGATCCTCGCGCGGCAACTGCCGCAGGTCGCGGACGTCGCGAGCCTGCCGATGGCGCAGTGGGACGCGCTGTTGACGCAGACCGGAATTCCATCCGCGACGCCTGGAGCTACGGCAGCCGAACAGGCCGCTCAGTACCGCCAAGCCGTGCTGAGCCGCGTCGAGAGCGCATTCTTCCGGCCATTTTTTGCGGCCCGCTTGGCGGAGGCCGGTGGGCCGCCGCAGGTCGTCGATTTCGTCAAGACGCAGACGGCGTTCGATCCGCGAACCACCTACATCGAGCGATTCCTGAAGGTAAATCCGGGCATTGCCCTGTCGGAAGCCGACAAGAACACGCTCAAGGCGTACCAGCGCGTACTCAAGCTCACCGGCAGCGCCACCGACACGATTGCGGTCGCCGCCCACGCCCAATCCGCGGGTGAAATCGTGGCCATGGGAAAGCAGGCGTTCACCGAGCGATTGGCGGGTCTCAGCCAGCATCGCGCCGCGGAAATCTTTCAGCGCGCCGCGCGAACCAACGCAGCCGCCCTTGCACTCTGGAGCGAGCATGCAACCGCGCTGAATCGCACCGACCTGGCCGCCTTGCCGCGGGTCGATCCGCAGGCCATCCTGAAGGTCGCGGTCGGCGACGATCGAGAGCCGGGACTGATCCCTGACTGGGAGAGCCTGTTCGGTGCATTCGATGTGTGTGCGTGCGGGCACTGCAACTCGGTCTACGGGCCAGCCGCGTACTTCGTGGATCTGCTTCAGTTCTTGAAGGCGCGCGGGGTGTTCGACGGGCTCACGGCCCGTCGTCCCGATCTGGTGGACATCGAGTTGAGTTGCGAGAACAGCAACACGGTGCTGCCGTACGTGGACCTGGTCAACGAGGTCCTCGAGGATCAGGTCGCCCGTCCGCAGCCGTTCGTCGAACAGGCGCTGGCCGTGACACTTTCCGACCTCCAGGGTCCTGTCGCCAACGCGACGTTGCGCAACGTCTTCGCGCCGCCACTTCAGCCGGGCACGTCCATCGAGATCATGGAACCGGGTACCAGCTGGCGGCTACTCGACGAGCAGTTCGCATATCACGTGACTACCGATGGCGTGACGTTCAAGGCAGTGTCGCGCAGCCGTCAGACAACCGGCACGAGCGATGAGCGGAGGGCCTACCCGCAATATCGCAACCTCGCGGCCTACGAGCGGCTGAAGGAAGCCTATTTCCCGTGGACGTTGCCGTTCGATCTCCATGCGGCGCAGGCGGCTGTGTTTCTCGCCCATCTCGGCGTGTCGCGCCGGCGGTTGATCGAGCATTTCCGGTCCCCCGCGGACACCACCAATTCATTCTCGACGCTGAGCACCGGCTTAGCAGCCGAGCGATTGGCGATGACCCTTCAGGAATGGCAGATCCTGACGGGCGAGCTGGGCGCCACACGAGGTGAGTTCTGGGGTACGCAGCCCACCGATCACGTGCAGGCCATCCTCGAGGGGTCGGGTTTGAGTTTCGCGGAATTGGACGACGTGCTGTCCACGTGGTTCGTCAATCCGGAGGGGGATCTTCGCATCGAGCCACCAATCGGCTGCAATCCCGAATCGCTGACGGTAACCGGACTGAATGATGCGGCGTTGTCCCGCATTCACCGGTTCGTGCGGCTTTGGCGCAAGCTCGGATGGACCATCCATGAGGTGGACAAATACCTGCGGTCGCAGACTCCCGACGGGGACGCCCCGCAATTGACGAACGAGATTGTGGTGCGGCTGGCCCATGCGACCGAAGTCATCGCGACACTCAAGCTGCCGGTCGTCGAAGCGTTGGCGCTCTGGGGACCGATCGACACCCGTGAACCGTCATCACTTTACGTACGGCTCTTCCTCGACGAGAAGTTCTCGAAGTCCGTGCGTGAAAGCTTCCGTCTGCGCCCAGACGGACAGGAGGTCAATGATCCAACCCAGACGCTCTCGGCGCACGCAGCCACGCTACAGGCGGTATTTCGGCTTGGCGCCGCGAGCTTTGCGGAGTTGTCGGCTGTCACTGACGGACGACTGACGCTCGCGAATCTCGGCGTGCTGCTGCGGCGCGCACGCCTGATGCAAGCGCTCGGGCTGTCGCCGCAGGAGCTGACAACGGCCATCGCCCTCTCTGGACTGGATCCTTTCAGTGGCCCGAATGCCGCCGAGCAGTTTGCGGCGACCGTGCGTGAGGTTCGCACCTCAGGGTTCAGGTGGCCGGAACTTGATTACCTCCTGCGCCACCGCTTTCAGCCACCGGCGCCGTTCGCGCCCACCGACGCGGTTCTCGCCGCGTGGTTGTCGGAACTGCGGACCGGGATCCTTCAGGCGGGCAGCGATGGGACCGCTGCGCGTCGCGACGTCGTTTACAACAGGCTGGCGGTTGCTCTCGACGTCCCTGAGGCGCTGATTATCGATGTTCTTAGTGCCGGGACGTCGCTGGACACCATCCTGACGATCGCCAATGTTCCGGCGCACGACGCGATCGACAGGACCAACGCCGCCGCGCAGTTCGACGTAATCGAGAAGCTGTGGAAGATTGCGCTTGTGGTCAACCGCTTGAGGCTGCCTGGTGCTCACTGGCAGCGGCTGGTGGGACCCAGTGGCTGGGTGGATCTGCGAACCCTGCCGGTTGCAGTGACGAATGCGTCACCCATTCCATTCGCAACATGGTTCCGCCTCGTGCAGTTCACGCAACTTCGCCGCGAACTGCAGGTTGAAGACGGTCCGCTTGATGCGGCGCTGACCGCCCTTCATACCGTAGTGGCGGCTGGCAACGATGCCGCCCGCGCAGAAGCAAAGTCGCGGTTGGTGTCGATCCTCGTGCAATGGTTTGGCTGGCCCGAGTCAGATCTGGCTGGTCTGATCGGCAAGACGGACAGCCTCACCGACCTCGGCCTCCTGAAGGTTCACCTGCCGGATGACTATCACGGTCCGGGATTGTTGATCCGGCTGTCGCGTGCCATTGGTCTTTTGCGCCTGCTCGGGGTTCGTGCAGAGACCGCTACGGCGTGGTGTGACGACGTCGTTGATCGCGACGCCGCGCGAGCGATTCGCGGCGCGGCGATGGCGCGGCACGACGAGAAAGCCTGGCTGACGGTGGCTCGCCCCATACAGGATGCGCTTCGCAACAGGCAGCGAGCCGCGCTCACGAATTACCTCATCGCGCGTCCCGAGGCCTGGCATCCGCCCGGCCCGTCGGCCCGAGTCGGTACGGGCGATCTGTTCGCACACTACCTGATCGACGTTGAGATGGATGCATGTCAGCTCACGTCGCGCATCAAGCAGGCGATGGGCTCGGTCCAGCTGTACGCGCAACGCTGCCTGCTCGGTCTTGAAGGCGCGGCGATCGATGACGAGCAGTGGCTGCAGTGGAAGTGGATGAAGAACTATCGCGTCTGGGAAGCAAACAAGAAGGTGTGGTTGTACCCGGAGAACTGGATCCAGCCGGAGCTGCGCGACAACAAGACGCCGTTTTTCAAGGACCTCGAAGCCGAGCTTCTCCAGGGTGAGATCACCGACGCGGCCGCTGAGCGCGCTGTCGTCCACTACCTCGAGCAACTCGATCAGGTGGGCCGCCTTGAAATCTGCGGCACGTATGAGGACGACAACACGCGTCTCCTCCACGTGTTTGGGCGGACGTTCAATATGCCACACGTGTACTTCTATCGTCGCGCGCAGATCGTTGACGCGACGCCGCGCCGGTTTGCCGCCTGGACGCCTTGGGAGAGGGTCGACCTGGACATCGAAGGCGACCATCTGCTGCCGGTCGTGCGTAACCGCAAGCTGATGGTGTTGTGGCCAATCTTCAGTGAAAAGCAGGAATCCAGGCCGGTCACGATGCCCGAGCCGGGCGGTACTCTCGCCACTGCGAATAGTTACTGGGATCTTCAACTCGCGTGGAGTGAGTATCAGCACGGTCAGTGGACGGCGAAGCAGGTTTCGAAGGCGACACCGCTCCGGGCTTATCAAGGTCTGGACGACGTGCTGTTTGATAGAGCCGTGCGGCCGATCGACCGCGCCACCGAGACGGGACATATCCTGTACAGGTGCCACGACCCGAACAACGAAGGGTGCCCACCGATCGATCCCGGCGAGGGCGGAACAGAGCCGCCGCCGCCGCCGACCACCGGCAGTACCGGCACATCCCCAGGCGGCACGCCGCCGGCGCGATCGCTCGTCGACCGGCGGCTGTTCTCGTTCAAGGCCTTTGCGGCGGGCGATTCGGTGGTCGTCCGCGGCTACCTGAGTCTCGCGCACGCTGCGTCGGCGGTGTCCGACACGGCCGCGGCCTTCGGCGAGTTCCACCTCTCCGGTTGCAGGGACATGGTCACCGTTCACTGGCGATCGTCGATCCAGACGCGAACCCTGCCGCTGGCGCCGCGCGGTATGCGCTTCGACAACATGTGGCTTGAGGGCAGTGGCAAGTTGGCGCTGCTCGACGGAAACTTGCCGTCGCATCGCGATCTTGCCGGCAGCGCGCTGGCTGTGCACGGCAACATGCCCGGCCCCCTTTTTGATGGCCTCCCGACAATCGCCTCGATGAAGGCCAATCGGATCGACATCGACGTGCTGCGCAGCACGCCGACACCGTTCCGTATTCTGCCGCCGCATCAGGACGTGCAGTTCAAGGGCGATCGATCGTTCTTCTTCATGGATCACGCACGGACGTTCCTGGTGACCTCGACCGGCACCTCGGGGCAGTCGGTCCGTCCGGATCTGACGCGGTGGACCTTGGGAGATTTGGCTGGGGTGTGGACCGCAGACTACTTCGGCTCGAGCCCGGAGCCGGTCTCTCCCGTTGCGCCGCAGCCGCAACCGTCGTTCGTGCTCATGAGGAGGGGTGCCGATGGCCGGCGTATCGCGACACGCGTCGCGCCGATGGACTTCTCCGCCCGGTTCGATCCGGTGAGGGTTCTGCCGCGATTCTGGACCACACGGCGGTACTATTTCTCGCTGTTCCAGCATCCGCTGACCTGCGAGTTCCGCACCATCCTCGACAAAGATCAGCTAAGAGGATTGCTCTCGCTCGAGACGCAGGAGCAAGTCCGGCCGTTCTTCGAGACGTATGCTCCTATTCCTGAGCGCGTCCAGGAGAACAACGCGCCAGTCGATGACGTCGATTTCCGTTTCGACGCTGCGTATGAAAGTTACAACTGGGAGCTCTTCTTCCACATACCATTGCTGATCGCCGACCGGCTGACCGTAAATCAGCGCTTCGAGGAGGCGCTGCGCTGGTATCACTTCATCTTCAATCCCGCCGGGCCCTCCGGCGGCGAGGCGCCGCAACGCTACTGGCGGACCCTGCCGTTCAATCAGCGCCTCCAGCACGAAGAGGGAACAAACAGCTACGACGCGCAATCGGTGATCAACATCGAGAAGGCGCTCGCCACTGGACTGCCGTCCGCCTGGCTCGCCGCCGTCGATCAGTGGCGCGCGCGGCCGTTCAACCCGCATGCGATCGCGCGGCTCCGCACCACCGCCTATCAAAGGACGGTGGTCATGAAGTACATCGACAACCTGATCGCGTGGGGCGATCAACTGTTCCGCCGGGAGACGCTTGAGTCGCTCAACGAAGCGACGCAGCTGTACGTTCTGGCGTCCGAGATCCTGGGGGAGCGCCCCGAGGTTATCAGCCGTGCGCGTGTGCGCAAGCTCGGGACGTTCGCCAGCCTGAGTGCGAATTCCCGGCTGGGTCCCCTGAGCAATGCCGAACAGCTGGTGCCTGAAGTGGAAGCCGGCGAGGCGGAAAGTCATGGTGACACGCCGGAGCCACCGTCGGCTGCAAGCCTGTACTTCTGCGTGCCGGAGAACGAAAAGCTGCTCGGATATTGGAATCTCGTCGCCGACCGCCTCTTCAAGCTCCGCCACTGCATGGACATCGAGGGCCGGGTGCGCCAGCTCCCATTGTTCGAGCCGCCGATCGATCCTGCGCTCCTGGTCCGCGCCCAGGCCGCGGGCCTCAGCATCAACGACGCGTTGAATCAGGTCGCCGGCGCGCCATCCAGCTATCGTTTCAGCGTCGTGCTGCAGCGGGCGAACGATCTCGTCGCCGAGACACGCAACCTCGCCGCCGCATTGTTATCGGCGCTCGAGAAGCGGGACGGCGAAGCGCTGGCGCTCGTCCGATCACGGCAGGAGACGGCCTTGTTGACGGCCACCCGCGATGTGCGGCTGAAGCAGGTGGATGAAGCCGAGGAGCAAATCGCGGCGCTCACGGAAAGCCGCCGGATGGCGGAGATCAAGAAACAGTTTTACGACAGCCGCGAACTCGAGAACGTGCACGAATCGATGGCGTTCGAGCTGACCGCGAGCAGTATGAGGCTCAGCGCCCGAAGCGCGATTCTCCACTATCTGGCGGGCAAGCTTGCGGCCATCGGGGCGTTGAAGATCGGCCCGCCGACGACGGCCGGATGGGAAGTGGGACCGGACTATGCGGCTCGATCGCTCCAAGCCGATGCGGGTGCCATCGAGGCGCAGGCGGGGCGCAAGAATCTGGAGTCGCATCGAGCCGCCACGCGCGGTGAGTTCCAGCGCCGCAAAGACGACTGGGACCTTCAGGGTGATGTTGCCGAGACCGAGCTCAAACAGATCGACCGCCAGCTGGCGGCCGCCGAAATCCGCCTCGCCGTCGCCGAGCGCGAACTGGCCAATCACGATCTGCAAGTCGAGCAGGCGAGAGAGGCGGATCGCTTCATGCGCGACAAGTTCACGAACGCCGACCTCTACAGTTGGACGGTGGGTCAGACCTCCGCGATGTACTTCCAGGCTTATCAGCTCGCCCTGGACACCGCTCGCCGGGCGGAGCGATGCCTGCACGTCGAGCTCGGCGAACCGGATGGTGCGACGTCAATCATCCGGCCGGGTTACTGGGACTCGCTCAAAAAAGGCTTGTTGGCAGGCGACCAGCTGGCGCTCGACCTCCAGCGTCTCCAGCTGGCCTACCTAGAGAAGAATCCTCGCTCGTATGAGATGACCAAACACGTGTCCGTGGCGACGATCGATCCGCTCGCCTTCATCGCGCTGAAAGAGACCGGCAGGTGTGACGACGTCCGCCTTCCCGAATCGCTGTTCGATCTCGATGCACCCGGTCACTACTTGCGACGCCTCCAGAGCGTGAGCGTGACCATTCCTTGTGTAACGGGGCCATACACCGGCGTCCACTGCAAACTGCGGCTGCTTCACAACGAGATTCGCTGGGACCGGACGGCGGCCGGCGGGCCTGACTCCTATCCACGCACTGAGCCCGATGATCGGCGTTTCATCATCGATCGCCGTGTGGTTGACGCAACGGTCACCAGCACGGCGCAGAACGACGCCGGCCAGTTCGAGACCAGCGTTCGCGACGATCGCTACCTGCCGTTCGAGGGCGCGGGGGCGATCAGCACGTGGAGCCTCGAGTTGCCGACGGAGTTCCGGTCATTCGACTACGGCACGATCTCGGACGTGATTCTCCATCTGCGCTACACCAGTCGCGAAGGCGGGGACGAATTGAAGCAGACCGCGAGTGCGGCCACGAAAGCGCTCATCGCGGGCGGTTTGCTCGCCGGCAACCCTGATCAACGGCACCTTGAACGACTCGTCAGCGTGCGCCACGAGTTTCCAACTGAATGGCACCGATTCATCACCTCGCCGCCTGCCGGTCCGCAGTCGCTTTCTGTGGACATCGGCGTGTCGCGCTTTCCCTACTTTGTCCAGGACCGCGAGATCACCATCAGCAGGGCTACAGTGCTCGCCACGGCGAAAGGCAACGATCCGGTTACGGTCGGCATTGTGCCGGGGCCTACGCCGTCAGGCACGGCCTTCGGTGACTGGGAAGGACAGAACTCGCCCGGTGTATGGACGTTGTCGACCACATCACCGCCCGCACTGATCGACGACATCTTGATCGTGTTCGGGTTCGGTGCGGAGTAAGGTGTTCTGGGATAGATGCATTCGTCGGCCGCCACAAGGCCCGCGTCGAGGTGACGAGTGAGCAGGAGTGGTATCAGGCGATCGGTGACGATGCCGGATGCGGACGGGGTGTGCGGAGCGGCTGATTCAACGCCACCCGAGGCACAGGACGCAGCTGCCGTCAGATGACTCCTGGTCGTTGTGCTGCGAGGTCGAAGCCTGATCGTGAGTGCAGCCATCGGGACAGCAGAACAACACTACGATCGCGGCAGCTACCAGCCTTCGCACAGACTGAGTGTCCTCTGTTTCCAGGCAAAGGTGAGGGTCGGGGAATCGTCATCACAACGTGGCGGGACATCGTCTTCGCGTTGTTGGCCGAGCGGCTCCGATTCGCGATCCAAGATGAAGAGTGCCATGGCCGCGGAATCGGGAGGGGGATGCAACTATGGCCGAACTACCAATCGCTTGCACGTTGACGCCTGAGGCGTTGAGGACCCGTCGCGAGGGCCTGTTAATGGATCTGGTACAGCGTGCGAAACGTCGCGAGGATCTCGCCGACGGACTGCGTCTCGAGTTTGCGCCGTCGGCAGAAACCATCGCGCTCATCGCGCGAGTCGTCGAGGCCGAGCGTCACTGCTGCCGGTTCCTTCGATTCGGCATGACGGTGGAACCTGACTGCGGGCCGGTGTTCGTGGATCTCACGGGGCCTGCCGGGACGCGAGAGTTCGTCAGCGCCTTGATCGAAGCGTAACTGCCAACGTCGTCATCTCGCGCTTGCGGCGTTCTGTGATGGCGGGTTGCTTCGCTTTCTGGATGTCGCTTCGCCGCGGCGCCACGCCGCTGATGGCTGTGATCGGGGTAGTAAGCCTCATCGCCTTCGCGTTCGCGTTGACGCGAGTGGACTCGGCATGTGCTGGGCGAGGATATGCCGCGTACGGCGGGATCTACAGTGCGGCGTCGCTGGTCTGGCTGGCTCATCGAGGGACAAGCGCCGACTCGCACCGACCTGGTCGGGGCCGGCCTGGCGATCTCGGGAGCGCTGATCATCATCGGCTTCGCCGCGGGTGCGCTGGGGTTGACAAGACGGACAACCTGGCCGGCAGCGGTAGCCGTCCGAGACCAACCGCGTATCGCGGCCTCGCATGCCCTGAATGGCCACGCTGGCCGCGCCGAGTCCGTCCGCGTGGTGGGAGGAGCGAGATAGTGGCGAGCGTGAAGAGGTCGTGTGAGGCGAGCGCCTGCAACCTCGCCGTCAGCGTCCGCTCGCCGCGAGCGGCATGCGGACGACCGCCGCTTTGAGATGTCATACGCGAGGCGGGCCGGGACGCCGCCGAAGTGGGCGAAGGCGCGGACGTGGCCGTCGAGAAAGCTGACCTGATCCTGCCGCTCGTAGATCCAGGCGAAGTCGCCCAGGAGTACGTCAGCCGCAGCAGAAAGAGCCACGCTTTGCGACGCACGCCGTCGATATCGACCAGCACCTCGAACCAGTCGACCTCGGTGAGGTCGCCCGGGCGATACGTCAGCGGGACGCACACCTCGCGCCGCTGTCGTCGCCACTCCGCCACCGCCGCTTTGACGACCGTGACGCCGACCTGATGGCCGTCGGCCCGCAGCAACTCGTGCAGCCGCGTCGCGGTCAGCTGCGGCTTGCCGCCGGTCCACTGCGCGGCTCGGCCAGCAGCGCGTCCACGCGCGCCTGCGCGCCGGTCGTGCTGGGGCGATGATGCGAGGCGGCGCCCTAAGGTGCCGCTCGGGGCGTCGGGTGTCGAGGCACACTCCGCAGATGATGCGGAGCAATGGCGATCGCGACATACTGGTGATTTCAGCGGCCCATCGAAAGGCCGGATTAGGAGCACTCGACAAGCCAGGCGCGGTCTCAGGTTTCCGGAACCGGCGCACTGCGCCCCTCGTAAATGACAAGACAGGAGTGCTTCGATGACGTTGTTGCCACATTACCGCCGCACACTGCTGCGGGCGGCAGGTATCGCGGCGGTCCTCAGCGTCATCGCAATCCTAGCCATCGACGGCCGTGTGGCTGTAGCCTTGTCCGACCGGCCATCAGACGACAGGTATTTTGTGGGTCGGTTCGTAGGGGTCTGCGAGGTGCTGTTCGCGTTCCGCATCTCGCCGTATCTCTACGGGGCATCAATGGTCATTCTCGGGCTGATTGGCTTGTGCTGGCCGAAGCGCGGTGTGCTTCCGTGGGCGCTGCTCTTCATCGGCCTGAGCCACGTCACAGGGCGGTTCCTGGCAGACATCCTGAAGCCGCCCTTTTCCCGACTACGCCCGTTCGAGGCACTCGGGACGAGTGGCTGGCACGACACCTGGTTTGCGGCAGTCGGCAACTCATTTCCTTCCGGCCACGCCGTCCATTTCTGGAGCCTCTTCTTCCCACTGGTGGTGCTGTTCCCTCGCTACAGTGTGCCGCTCGCGATCCTGCCCGTGCTGATGTCAGCGGCGCGGGTTGCGGTAAACGACCATTACGTGAGTGACGTGCTCGCGTCCGCCGCGCTGGCCGCGGTCGTCACATGGTTGTTCGCGCACATTGTGCTGGAGCGGGGGCTGAGGCGCGATGGCGTCACAGCCGTTGCTTCAACGTCGCCGACGTTCGGTGCGACTCCCATGATTGACGCTCGGTGCTCGGAGAGCGCCACCGACCATCGCTCGATGCGGGGTAACGAGGCTTCGTCGCCCAAAATCCAGCTGCCCATCGAAAGGTCGGGTAGGGCCGCGGACGCGCCAAGGGTGGATCTGCACCCACGCGAATAGCTGCAGCAGCCCTGTAGCTACAACCGCCCTGGCCGCACTGCCCGACCCTCTCTAGTAGCTACCGCCGCCCCGGCTCCCCACAGGGGTGAGACGCCGATACCGTTGTCCTCGAACCACACACGGACCGTGGACGGCTGCTCTTCGACCCTGATCACAACCTGGAATACGAGAGATGCCAGCCTGGACCCGCGAGCCCACCCCGAGACAGTCGTTCTGTCGTCGGCACGCACCGCGTCGCGACGCATGCTCGACGTCGTCGAACGTCAGCGCTGAAGTGCGCTCAGGCGATCGAGCCGGTAGTCGCAACACCACGCAGAACCGACCTGAGTAAGCTCAGCCGCGCCAGACTCGAGACCCGCCTGCATATAGCCGCGCTGCGCTATATTTGGCGCACATGCAGCACGATGGCTCACCGCGGTCGGCCGAGCTGACCACGACGGAGGACCCTTATCGCGGCCTGTTCGTGGCCATGCAGGAGGCACTCCTCGTTGCTGAACTGTTGGAAAGCACTGACGGCCTCGTCGACTTCCGCTACATCGACGTGAACCCGGCGGCCGAGCGGATGCTCGGCCTGCCACGCGAACAGATCGTCGGCCGCACCGCCCGACAGTTGATCCCGGACGTGCAACAGGACCTCCTCGATCTGTCCGTGCGAGTGGTGCGGACCGGCGTGCCGGAAACCCGCGAAATCTACGAGCCGCTCGTTGCGCAGCACCATCACAGCGTGTTCTTTCGGCCCGCCCCCGGCCAAGTCGCCGTCCTGTTCAGCGACATCACGGAACGCAAGCGGACGGAGGAAGCCCTCGCCATCGCGCACGCGTCGCTGGAGCGTGAACGCGAGCGCCTCGATGTCCTCCTCTCGAGCATCACCGATCACCTCGCCAGCTACGACCGCGACTGGCGATACACATTTGTCAATGAAGCCGCAGCCCAAATGCTGGGTCGGCCGCGCGAGGAACTGCTCGGGCGCTGCATCTGGGAGGTCTTCCCGGAGGCGATCGGAAATCAGTACTACCAGGAGCTGCACGCGGCCGTCGCCGACCGCCGTCCCATCCGCTCCGAACACTTCTACGAGCCCTTCAACCGCTGGTTCGAGAACCACATCTACCCCACTCCCAACGGCGTCACCGTCTTCGCTTCCGACGTCACCGCACGCAAGCGGGCCGAAGCGGCACTGCGCGAGAGCGAAGAGCGCTTTCGGGTGATGGCCGACGGTCTGGCGCTGATGGTCTGGGTGCACGCGGCTGACGGAGAGCAAGAGTTCTTCAACCAATCCGCCTGTGACTTCTTCGGCGTCAGCCGCGAGGCGATGAGCGGCGTCGGCTGGGATGAACTCGTGCATCCCGATGATTGCGCGGGCTACGTCTGGGGGTTCCAGGCGGCGCTGGACGGGCGCGCCCCCTTCCACGCCACAGCCCGGGTGCGGCGTGCCGATGGCGAATGGCGCTGGGTGGAATCGTGGGGTCGTCCGCGGTTCGCGGGCAGCGGCGAGTTCACGGGCATCGTTGGCGCCAGCGTCGACGTGACGGAGCACCTGGCGATCCAGGACGAATTGCGCCACGCCGATCAGCGCAAGAACGAGTTCCTCGCGACGCTCGCACACGAACTCCGCAATCCGCTGGCAGCCATACGGGGAGCGATTGACGTGATGCGGCGTCAACTGCCGGCGCCGAGTACGGACTCCGCAGCGTTCCGTGTGCTCGATCGGCAGGTCGCCCATATGGTCCGCCAGGTGGACGACCTGATCGACGTGAGTCGCATCAGCCGCGGGTCGGTCGAGCTGCGGCGCGAAGCAACCGACCTCGTGCAGGTGATCGGTCACGTTCGCGATGCCCTCGCGACCTTGACGTCCCCCCGCCAGCAGACACTCACCATCAGCGTCCCGGCGCACCCGGTTCACGTCGATGGTGACCCGACGCGATTGGCGCAGATAGCGGGCAACCTCATCGGCAACGCGTCCAAGTTCAGTGACGATGGCGCCGAGGTGCAAGTGGCGCTCAGCGTCGAAGACGGCTGCGCCGTCCTGCGGGTACGCGACCCCGGGGTGGGTATCCCGGCTGACCAGATCGACCGCATCTTCGACATGTTCACGCAGCTCGACGGTCCGCTGCAGCGCCATCGTGGCGGCCTCGGCATTGGCCTGAGCCTCGTCAAGACGCTGGTCGCGCTGCACGGCGGCACGGTCGCCGTCTCGAGCGCCGGCGCCGGACACGGCGCTGAGTTCACCGTGACGATGCCCCTCCTGATGGGCGCTCCCAGTGAGGCGCAGCCGCAGCTGCCGACGGCACCGAGACGGCACCGCATTCTGGTGGTAGACGACAACCGCGACGCCGCCGACATGTTGTCGACCTTGCTCGAGCAGGCGGGCCACGACGTATCCACTGCCTACGACGGTTTCGAGGCGGTGGCCACGGCGGCAGCCGTGTGTCCTGAGCTCGTCATCCTCGATATCGGAATGCCGCGCCTGAACGGCTATGACACGGCCCGGCAGATCCGCGCCCGCGACGCCCATGTTCAACTCGTCGCCCTCACAGGCTGGGGTGAAGAGGCGGATCGTCGCAAAGCCGCCGAAGCTGGCTTCGACGCGCATCTCGTCAAACCGGCCAGTCCGGAGCAGATAGATGCGCTGCTGCATGGTCAAGGGCAGCAGGCGCCTCAAAGCAGTTGATTCAGAGCCGCACCATCACCCTCGAAGGCGCCAATCGCAACTCATCTGGCAGCCGCGGCGGCCCGAAGAGATTGCTCCACAGAAGGTGCACAATGGCCAATTGGCGCTCACCAACCGCATTTGTGCATCGACCGGAACGCACCGAACGAGATGAGGTCGCGGACCGCGGTCTCGGAGGCGCCAGCAAGGCTGCTTGATGTAGAGGTGTGACAGGGACTGGTAGCGAATGCGGCCGCAGGAGTGACTAGACGAACGCCAGGTAGCAGATGAGCGCACCGACGACTGACATCGAGAGCCCCCACGCGAGCAGCTTGTTGAACAGCGGCCGGCTCTCCTCGGAGGCCACGCCAGCGAGGCAGAGCGCACCGATTGTCGAGAGTGGTGACACATCCACGAGGTGACCGCCGATGTTCATCGCCGACGCAATGGCGACGGGGTTCGCTCCTCCCAGCTGCGCCGCCAGGCCGGGTGCCATCGGGAGGAACGCGGGCAGCACCACACCCGACGTGCTGCTGTAGACCGAGACGAGACCAGTGAGAAGCGCGACGACGCCGGTCACGGTACTCCTGGTCGAGAACCTGGCCACGAGCGACACCAACAGGTCGATGCCCTGCGCCTTCTCGAGAATCGCGATCAGCACCGTGACGCCGCACACCATGAGGATGACGCGCCATGGCATCTTCTTGATCGCCTCGCCGTCGTCGGCGCAGCCGGTCAGCACCAGGAAGACGGATGCCGCGAACGCCGCCATGCCGATGCTTCCGGTTGCCCGCAGATCCTTGACGACAGTGACGCTCACCAGCAGCACCACGATCGTGCCGAGCGTAATCCAGTGCTTCGATTCGAACCGGTGCATCTTCGCGTCGGTCGTCTCGAGCGCGAACGTCTGGCCAGTGTCTTTCGTGAACAGCTTCAAGCCACCGAAGACGGCGTAGCCGCCGAACGCGACGAACATGTGCGCGCCCGCGTTGTACAGGTAGGTCGCCAGTTCGTGGCCAGGCAGCGCGATACGCGTCATGATGCCGCTGACGATGATGCCGGTGGGGGCGAAGGGAGAGAGCGAACCGGCATTCGCCCCGTTCCCGACCATGATCGCCATCAGGAAGAGCGGGATGCCGACCCTCGACGCTGTGGCCATTGCGATCGGCGCCAGCAAGGCGGCGGTCGCGATGTTGCCAGGGCCCATGGAGGAAAGTCCGAACGCGAGCAGAAAGAAGATGACCGGAATCATCCCGCGATTGCCGCGGCAACTGCGCACGGCGTGATGCGCAAGCCGGTCGAGCGTCCCGTTCACCTGGGCGAGCGAGAACAGCAGCGTCATGCCGGCCAGCGTCAAAAAGAGCGGCGTCGGGAACCCGGCAATGACCGTGGCGATCGTCATGCCGCCGAAGTACACGCCAAGCACCCAGGCCATCGCCAGCGCCAGCACCCCCACATTCAGGCTCGTGACACAGCTGACCAGGATGGCGACGCCAAGAGCGAGAACGGACAAAACCGCGAGATTCATGCGCCTCCGACCAGTAGCGATCGGAGCAGCTCTGCGGGATGCAGCGCCGACGTCGCCGTGAAGTCTGCCACCTGGTGACGACACGAGACTCCGCTCGCCACGAGAACCGAGCTGGCATCGAGCGCCCGCGCGGCAGGAAGCAGCCGGCGCTCGCCGATGGCCTTCGATACGTCGTAGTGATCGCGCGCGTACCCGAACGAGCCGGCCATGCCGCAGCAACCGGCGTCGAGTTCGACCACGGCTGCGCCAGGCACTCGAGACAGCAGCGCCCGCGCCGGCGCCAGCAGCCCCATGGACTTCTGATGACAATGACCGTGGAGCATGATTCGCTTCGGCCCTTCGCGCAGAGCCAGCGTCACACTGCCCGCGGCGCAGCGCTCTTCGAGAAACGGCTCGAACAGCACGCACGCGTCAGAGACCGTCTTCGCCCGCCGCTGCGCGTCGCCGCGCAGCAGGTCCGGCACATCTTCACGCATCGCCGACAGACAGCTCGGCTCGAAGAAGATGAACCGTGCCCCCTGCTCGGCCAGAGCAAACAACCGTTCAGTCGCCGCTTCCGCACGGTTACGCGCCTCATCGAGCAGCCCCTGCGAGATCAGTGGTCGTCCGCAGCAGACCTTCGGCGCGAGCCCGACGTCGATGCCCGCTGCCTCGAGCACGTCTGCCGCTGCGAGCCCGACCGACGGGTTGTAGAACTCGGTGAAGGTATCCGGAAACAGGAGCACGGGCGACGTCGTCCGGTCTGAAGATGACGTCGGGTCCGACGACCGGACGCGACGTAGGTCGACAGTGCGGTGTCGTCGCCCGAACTGGCGCGAGAAGGTGTGGGCCGTCCACCGTGGCGGACGCCGTCGGCGGTCCAGACCGAGCATCTGTTCGTTCAGCCAGCGTACTGGTGCGCTGCGGGCAACAGCATTGGCCAGCGGCGCTATCGGGCTCAGCCACTCCGACATCTCGCGGACGTGTCCGAGCGCGCGCGCCCGATTCGCAGTGCCGTGACGCTGCCAGTAGTGGGCCATGAACTCGCTCTTGAAGCGGGCCACGTCTACGCCGACCGGACACTCTGCCTTGCAGGCGCGACACTCGAGGCACAGATCGAGCACGTCGCGTACGTCCTCGTCGCTCAGGTTCGCGTCGCCGAGGCGGCCCGTCATGGCAAGGCGCAGCACATTGGCCCGGCCGCGCGTCGAATGCGCTTCGTCGCGTGTCGCCATGTACGACGGGCACATCGTCCCATCGAGCTTCTTGCGACAGGCGCCGAGGCCGCTGCACATGTCCACCGCGCCTCCAAGCCCGCCGAAGTCGCTGTAGTCGAAATACGTGTGAGGATTCGGCGTGACGTAGCCGCGGCCGAAGCGCAGGTTCTCCGTTATTGGCGGTGCATCCACGATCTTGCCGGGGTTCAGGATGCCGTGAGGGTCGAAGGTGCGCTTGATGTCGCGGAACGCCTCGTAGAGCACCGGACCGAACATCTTGCGCATGAAGGGGCTGCGCACGAGGCCATCGCCGTGTTCACCGGAAAGCGCGCCGCCGAACTCGAGGACGAGGTCGGCCACATCGTGTGCCAGCGCCTCGAAGGTGTTCACGCCGGCGTCGGTCTTGAGATTCACCACCGGCCTGACGTGCAGGCAGCCGACCGAGGCGTGCGCATACACGCCGGCCGTCGTCCCGTGGCGCGCCACCAGCGCCAGAAATCTGTCGATGTATTCGGCGAGGCGTTCGGGCGCGACGGCCGTGTCCTCGACGAACGAGATCGACTTCGCATCGTCGCGCATCGCCATCGACAACCCGAGCGCCGCCTCGCGCAGACCCCAGATGCGCGCCTGCGCCGCGAGGTCCAGCGCCGGTGTATAGCGGTAACCCAGTCGCCTGGCGACGAGGTCGGCCTCGAGCGCATCCAGCCGCGGCGGCAGATCCTCATCCCGATCCGCGTAGAACTCGACGCATAAGAGTGCGCCTGGGTCGCCGTCGATGAACGTCCGCCGCATCCGCTCGAGCGCGGCGTTCTGCTTCGTGTTGTCGAGGATGAACCCGTCCATCACCTCGACGGCCGACGGCTTGTGCAGCAGGATGACCGGAGCGGCCCTGAGCGCTTCGCCCAGGTCCGCGAACTGGATCGCGAGCACGGCTTTCGAGCGCGGAAGCGGCACGAGGCGAAGTTTGGCGTCGAGCACCACGCCGAGGGTGCCCTCCGATCCCACCATCATCCGCGTCATGTCGAAAGGCGTCGAGGTGTCGGCAAAGGCATCGAGGTTGTAGCCGCCGACGCGGCGCAGGATCTTCGGATACCGACGCTCGATCTCGTCGGCACAGGTGACCGCCAGCCTGCGCACGGTGCGGTAGCAGGCGGACTCGAGCGACGAGCCCTCGCAGGCGGCGTCGAGCTCCGCCGCGGTCATCGGTCGAAAGTGTGCGAGGCTGCCATCAGCCAGGACCACGTGCTGCTCGATCACGTGGTCGATGGTCTTCCCGTACAGCACCGATCGTGCGCCGCTCGAGTTGTTGGCCATCATGCCGCCAACCGTCGCGCGGCTCGCCGTCGAGATGTCGGGCGCGAACCGAAGTCCGTGCGGCTTCAGCGCAGCATTCAACTCGTCGAGCACGATGCCGGGCTCGACGAGCGCCCAGCGCTCTTCGACGTTCACGTCCAGGATGCGGTTGCAGTACTTCGACGTGTCAATCTGGAGGCCGGCGCCGATCGCCTGTCCAGCCTGCGAGGTTCCGCCGCCGCGCATCGTCAACGGGCACCGATAGGTGGCGCACAGCTTCACCGCGCGGATGATGTCGTCGCGCGTGCGCGGGATGACGACGCCGAGCGGTGCAATCTGGTAGACGCTGGCATCGGTCGAGTACAGCGCCCTGGACACCGCATCAAAGCGGATTTCACCCTCGATCGACTGCTCGAGCGCGCTGCGGAGGGCGGCCACGTCAACCGCAGCCACGGCTGCGTGGCTCACCGGCCGTCCAGTGTCGAGGGGAACGACTCGCATCGCTTGGGAGCCGATTATAAGGGCGACCGCACGGGCGCGCGCCGGTTAGTCGAGTGCTACCATCTCGATTCACGAACCGGAGCGGACGTCATTTTCTCCAGATCCCGGGTCCGACCAACGTGCCCGTCGCGTGCTGCGGGCCATCGCGCACCTCACCATCGATCATCGCAGCGCCGACTTCGCCGAACTGGGCGCCGACGTGCTCACGGGCCTGAATCGCGTCTTCCAGACGTCAGGGCCGGTCGTGATCTACCCGGCCTCTGGCACCCGCGCGTGGGAAGCTGCTCTCGTCCACACGCTGTCGCCTGGCGATCGCGTGCTGGCATTCGTGACAGGTGAGTTCGCGCGCCTGTGGGCGGACCTGGCACGCCGCATCGGCCTCGACGTGCAGACGGTGGACTGCGATTGGACACTGGGCGTGGAACCCCAACGGCTGAAGGCGCTGCTGCGCGAAGACCGCGATCACAGGGTTCAAGCCGTGCTCGTCGTCCACAACGAGACCTCGACCGGCGTCACCAGCCGGCTGCCCGCGACCCGCCGGGCCATGGACGCGGCCGGTCATCCCGCGCTGCTCCTGGTGGATGCCGTGTCCTCGCTCGCGTCGATCGACCTTCGGCACGACGAGTGGGGAATCGACGTGACCTTGTCAGGCTCGCAGAAGGGACTGATGCTGCCGCCGGGCCTCGGCTTCAATGCGATCAGAGACAAAGCGCTGCACGCATCGAGGACGGCGACGTTGCCGAAATCCTACTGGGCCTGGGGGCGGATGCTCGCCTCGAATGCGACCGGCTTCTTTCCGTTCACGCCGTCGACGAACCTTCTGTGCGGCCTGCGCGTTCATCCTCGAAGGGTCCTTCCGGATGGGCACGTGTGTCACGCCAACGCTGCTTCGACGATGCTCGGGCTTGTGGTGGTTGGAAGAACCCGCGTCATTGTGAGGCCCGCGCGTGACAGCAATATCTCATATTCTCGAGCGGTGCGTTCCGCGCCGCCGGTGAGAACCATCATCATCATGTCGGCACTGCCGAAGCCTGGAGCACCGCTGTCGCGCAGCACGAGCTCAATCAGCAGCAGCCGGCTGGCAGGCGTCATCGCCTCGCGAAGATTGTCGAGGAGTCTGAGGCTTGCGCATCGTTCCAGTCATGGATGATGTGCGAGAGCAGATAGATATCGCCGCCGGCAGGCACTCGCTCAAAAAAGCTTCCATGTTCGATGCTCACGCGATCGTCGACGCCCTGGCTTTCAGTCATGCCGGGGCGCCAGTGGTCGCCTGTGGCAGATCGAAGAGGACGCCTCGCGGGCCGGCGTGTCTGGTCAGGATGTGCGCGAGCATGTTCCCGCTGGCGCCGCCCACATCCACGACTGTGCGAGCGGTAGAGAAGTCGTAGGCGGCGGCCACCGATGGCGGTTCGGCGCCGTGGACGGCAATCATCGTCCCACGATTTCCAGCCGACTGGTCCTCCCATCGTGAGCACTGCCGACCGCGCGAATCCCGGCGCACTCGATTTCAGCGCTGCGCCGATTGGCGTAAGCGCGAAAAGGCCGTCATCGCTCATCGTCACGATCTCGAAGTTTGTGAGCGTCCGCAGAAAGCGGTGGAGGGCATGGGCGTTACAGCCGGTTGCCGCGGCAATTTCTGCAGCGGCTCTCGGACGGGACAATGATAGTGCTCAGCCATGCGTGGAGTACATCTGCGCCAGCCTCCAGTCGAGCCGCCTCGGCCGATCGGCCGGGTGGAACTCTGGAGGGGCGCGGCGAAGCGAGTTGACTCGCTCGTCGTCATTGGTAACCATGCCTGTTGCGCGAGGACGCGCGAAGTCCGCCCGATGCGGACCTCACGCAGCTCACGAGCGATGACTTTCAGCTGATGCCCGACGAGGAGAAGACACGTGCCTGATCACGACCCCATTCCGACCCATGACAAAGCGAAGACCGCGAGCGTCAGCGAAAGCGAGAACCCAGCGATCCCATCTCCCACGCCCAAGCGAGGCCGCCCGAGGACGAACAGCGACTGGTGGCCGAACCAGCTGGACCTCACGGTGCTGCACCGGCACTCGCCACTGTCGAACCCGGTGGGGCAGGACTTCAGTTATCGCGACGCGTTCAGACGGCTCGACGTCGAGGCGCTGCAGCGCGACCTGATCGCGCTGATGACCGCCTCCCAGGACTGGTGGCCGGCCGACTACGGCCACTACGGCGGTCTCTTCATCCGGTTGTCCTGGCATGCCGCGGGTACGTACCGCATTGCGGATGGTCGCGGCGGCGGCGGAACCGGGTCGCAGCGGTTCGCCCCGCTCAACAGCTGGCCCGACAACGCCAATCTCGACAAGGCTCGACGCCTGCTCTGGCCCCTGAAACAGAAGTACGGGCAGACGATCTCGTGGGCCGACCTGCTCGTGTTCGCCGGCAACGTCGCCCTCGAGTCCATGGGGTTCAAGACCTTCGGCTTCGGCTTCGGACGGCCCGACATCTGGGAGCCCGAGGAGATCTTCTGGGGACCTGAGGATACCTGGCTCGGAGACGCGCGCTACAGCGGCGACAGGCAACTCGGCAAACCGTTCGGTGCCGTGCAGATGGGGCTCATCTACGTGAACCCCGAGGGCCCGAACGGCAAGCCGGATCCGCTCGCCGCGGCCCGGGATATCCGCGACACGTTCGCGCGCATGGCGATGAATGACGAGGAGACGGCCGCGCTGATTATCGGCGGTCACTCCTTTGGTAAGACGCACGGCGCGGCCGCCGGTCCACCGCACGTCGGCCCCGAGCCGGAAGCGGCTCCGCTCGAACAGCAGGGGCTCGGCTGGAAGAACAGCTTCGGCAGCGGCAAGGGGGGCGACACGATCACCAGCGGACTCGAAGGCGCATGGACCAACACGCCGACGAAGTGGGGTATGGGATTTCTCGACAACCTGTACAACTACGACTGGGAGTTGACCAAGAGCCCTGCGGGAGCCTTCCAGTGGAAGCCGACGAATCCCGAGGCGCAGGGCACGGTGCCCGATGCCCACGACCCCTCGAAGCGGCACGCACCAACGATGCTGACCACCGATCTTGCGCTCAGGCTGGATCCGATCTACGGCCCGATCACGAAGCGCTTTCACGAAACACCCGGTCTGCTCGCCGAGGCCTTTGCGAAGGCCTGGTACAAGCTGCTGCACCGGGACATGGGACCGCTCTCGCGCTACCTCGGCCCCTGGGTGCCGGAACCGCAACTGTGGCAGGACCCTGTTCCGCCCGTCGACCACGATCTGATTGGGGAGCAGGACATTGCGGCACTCAAGGGCAAGCTCCTCGCCTCCGGACCGTCGATCTCGCGGCTCGTGTCCACCGCGTGGTCGTCGGCCGCGAGCTTCCGCGGCACCGACAGGCGCGGCGGCGCAAACGGCGCGCGCATCCGCCTCGAGCCCCAGCGCAACTGGGACGCGAACGAACCAACCGAGCTGGCACAGGCGCTGCGGGCGATCGAGAAGGTCCAGCAGGACTTCAACACCGCACAGTCGGGCCGCACGCGGGTGTCACTTGCCGACCTGATCGTGTTGGGTGGCTGCGCAGCCGTCGAGCAGGCGGCGAAGAACGCCGGGGTCAGCGTCACAGTCCCGTTTGCTCCCGGACGCACCGATGCCTCCCAGGAACTGACCGACGTCAACACGTTCGACGTTCTGGAGCCAACGGCCGACGGATTCCGGAACTACCTGCGCACGGGCGGGGAGTTGTCCCCGGAGACGGAGTTGCTCGATCGGGCGTACATGTTGCGGCTGACCGCGCCCCAGATGACCGTGCTCGTTGGCGGCATGCGGGTCCTCGACACCAACGTGGGCCAGGTGCCGCACGGCGTGTTCACCGACCAGCCCGGAACGTTGACCAACGACTTCTTCGTGCACCTGCTCGACATGCGCACCGAGTGGAAGCCGTCGGGCGGCGCGGAGCACGTGTACGAGGGGCGCGATCGTGGCACGGGGACGGTCAAGTGGACCGCCACCGCCGTCGATCTCGTCTTCGGTGCGCACGCCCAGCTCCGCGCCATTGCGGAGGTCTACGCCAGCGCCGACGCGAAAGAACAATTTCTTCGCGACTTCGTTGTGGCGTGGGACAAGGTGATGAACCTCGATCGTTTCGATCTCGCCGCAGCCCCGCAAGGGCCAAGGCAGACCTGAGACTTTTATCTCCACGTGCACCGGTGGGTCCTCCGACCGGACCCACCGGTGCGACGTGAACGTCTCTACGACGACGAGCGCTGTTTCGCGGGCTTGCTCGCACGCGCCAGGTTGTGTGCGGTGTTCACCAGTGCGATGTGGGAAAACGCCTGCGGGAAGTTACCCACCAGCCGGTGCGCCCGCGTGTCGTACTCCTCCGCCAACAGCCCGATGTCGTTGCGCAGACTGAGCAGCCGCTCGAACAGCCGTCGCGCATCGTCGAGCCGATCCATCAGCACGTAGGCGTCGGCCAGCCAGAAGCTGCACGCCAGGAATGCGCCCTCGCCGCCGGCCACACCGTCATCGCTGGTCGCGGTGTCGTAGCGCAGCAGGAATCCGTCGACGAACAGCCGTGCCTCGACCGCGGCAATCGTGCCACGCACCCGCGCATCGTCCGGCGGCAGGAACCCCACCGAAGGGATGAGCAGCAGGCTGGCGTCGAGCTCCTGCGACCCATACGACTGGACGAAGCTGCCGAGTTGCTGGTCGAACCCATTAGTACAGACATCGGCGTGAATCGCCTCTCGAATGGCGCGCCACTCTTCACGTGGTCCGTCGAGCCCGGCCGCCTCCATCGCGCGAATGCCGCGGTCGAACGCCACCCAGGCCATCACCTTCGAGTAGGTGAAGTGTCTGGCGGGGCCGCGCACTTCCCATAGCCCCTGGTCGGGCTCTTGCCAGACCGACGCGAGATGCGTGAGCAGTTGCCGCTGGAATGCCCAGTCCTCGCTCCGGCCCTCGATTCCGCCACGCCGTGCCTGATGCAGGACGTCCATTACTTCGCCGAACACATCGAGCTGCACCTGGCCGTACGCCGCATTGCCGATCCGGACGGGTAACGATTCTTCGTAGCCGGGGAGCCACGGCAGCTCCATTTCCGCCAGCCGCCGCTCCCCGCCGAGTCCGTACATGATCTGCAGTTGCGATGGCGCGCCGGCCGCGGCGCGCAACAGCCAGTCGCGCCATGCGCGCGCCTCGTTGAAGTAGCCGGCGTTCATCAGCGCCAGCAGTGTCAGTGTGGCATCGCGCAACCAGCAGAAGCGGTAGTCCCAGTTCCTGACTCCTCCGAGGTCCTCCGGCAGCGATGTCGTCGGCGCCGCGACGATGCCGCCGGTTGGTGCGTAGGTGAGTGCCTTGAGCGTGATCAGCGACCGTGTGACGGCATCGGCCCAGTCGCCGCTCGATCGGTGTGCCGCCACCCACTCCGTCCAGAAGGTCTCCGTGTGTTCCAGGGAAGCTACGGGATCGATCGCCTCAGGAACCGGAAGGTGAGAGGCGGAGTACGTCAGGACGAACGGCACCATGGTTCCAGCTGCCACCTCGACTTCGCCAACCGTGGTCAGTCCCTCGCCGTGGAGCGGCACCGGGGTGTGGAGCGTTACCATGTCCGGGCCGGCAATTGCGCGAAAGGTGTTGTCGGCAAGGCGGGTCACCCAGGGGACGGTGAGCCCGTAGTCGAACCGCAGCACCAGCTCCGTCTGCGATCCGCACCGACCCGCTCTCACCGCGCACCAGGCGCACGATGTCCGAGTTGCGGCCTCGCGGCGGCATGAAATCGATGACGGTGACCGCACCGGCCTGCGTCTCGATGCGTGTCTCGAGAATGAGGGTGTCATCGCGGTAACGGCGGCTGATGCGAGCCTCGGGGTCGGCGGCCTCGATGGTCCAGTGACCATGTTCGCGAGTGCCGAGCAGCTTCGCGAAGCAGGCGCCGGAATCGAATCGCGGCCAGCACAGCCAGTCGATCGAGCCGCTGCGGGAGACAAGTGCGGCCGTTTCACAGTCGCCGATCAGCGCGTAGTCTTCGAGCGGCGTGCTCATCGCGCCGCCTCGAACGCGAGGACGACCTTCACGTCGTCAGGCTGCGCCGTGAGCGCCTGCTGCCAGTCGTCGATGGCGACCCGGCGGGTGATGAGGCGCGAGAGCCACCCGCGCTCCGCCTGGGCGAGCGCCGTGGCCGCGAGCTGATAGTGCGTGCGATTGGCATTGACCGATCCGAAGACCACGTCGTTCTCCAACACCATGCGGTTGTTGACCTCGCCGAGTGCAAGCCGAATGGTATGGGCGCCAGACGACACCCCGGCCAGGCACACCACGCCGGACGGCGCGCTGCGCGTGACGGCGTCGGCGATGACCGGGGCGGCGCCGGTGCATTCGATGATCACGTCAGGCGTGAGGTCGCCAAGCGTGTCGAGTCCGCCGCCGTGGTAGTGCGCGCCGAGGTCTTTCACCAGGCCGGGCTTCGGGCCGTCGATCACCTGGTCGAACACGTGCACCTCGAGACCGCGCTGCTGCGCCATCATAGCCGCGAGCAGGCCGACGGGGCCGGCACCGGTGATCAGGGCCGAGCGCGGCTGCCAGGCTGCCGAGCGCTTCCCGATCCGCTCGGCGTGGTCCCAGGCCTTCGCCACCACGCTGGCTGGTTCGACGAGCACACCGAGATCGCCGAGGGTGGAGTCGACCTTCTCCGCGAATGCGGGCTCGAGCCGGAAGCGTTCCGACGCGTAGCCGTCACGCTCCTTGATGCCCCGTTCCGTGTACAGGCCATTCCGGCACATGTCCCATTCGTCGATCCTGCAGTAGGCACACGGCACCGGGTCGGGTCGCCGGACAATGCCGACAACGAGGTCGCCAGGCGTAAAGCCGGAATCGGCCGGCGCCTCCAGAACGCGACCTATCGATTCATGCCCGATGATGAGCCGTTCTCGTCCCGGCGGCGGCCAGCCATATGTGCCCGCGACGATCTCACGATTGGTTCCGCACACGCCGACGGCAATGGTCTGCACAAGAAGGCTGCCGTCCTCGGTCGGTGGTTCGGGCACATCGACCAGTCGAGCAGAGTGAGCGGTTCCGGGGACGACAGTGAGCGCACGCATCTCCAAGCGTGGCGTGCCGGCGGCCCGCGTTTCAAGCTCTGGCGGCGTCTTTTTTCACTTCAATTGCCTGCCGATGAAGGCCGTCTCGTCCATTTCGGTTCGACAGCCATGTCCATCATGGTCAGGCACGCCGAGAGATGACGGGCGCCCGCCGGCAGCGCACGCTCAGTGATCCGCGCTGAACTCGGTGTGGGAGGGCTGAATCGGCAACGTGAGCACGAATGTGGTGCCGACGTCTTCGGTCGACTCCACCTCGATGCGACCGCCCAGCGCCTGGAGACAGTCCTCGACGATGGAAAGGCCGAGGCCAATGCCAGTGATGTGAGCGAGATCGTCGCGATGCTCGTGCGCCCGCGTGAAGCGCTGGAAGATGAGGGGCAGCGACTGCGCTGGTACGCCGACACCGTTGTCGCGCACGACAAGGTGCCACCGCCCGTCGCGAGCCTCGCTCCCGGAGACCTCGACGAAGCGGACCGGTTTCGCCGGATCGCTGGTACTTAATCCCATTTGACAGCAGATTCAGCAGCGTCAGCTCCAGCCTTCCAACATCGATGGTTACCCTCGGCAGCCCGTCGGCGACGCGCAGCTCGACTTCGCGCGCATCGGCCATCTCCCGCAACTGACGTGCCGCATCGCGCGCAACGGCAGTCACGTCCACTTCCTGGGTGACCGGATTGTCACCGGCCTCGCGGACCCGGGCGACCGATTCCAGCTTGTGCGTGAGTTCGACCAGGTGCTGCACAGTACGCTGCATAGCCTCGACTGTCCGGCGAGTTCGTCCGGGGTCGAGGTCGGCTGCGGAGAGCAGCGTCACACCGAACTGCAGCGCACCCAGCGGTTGACGCCATTCATGCGCCGCCATGCGCGTGAACTGCTCCAGGCGATTGGTCTGTTCCGCGATCGTTTCTGTGTAAAGGGTGATGAACGATTCGACGGTGGCGCTAGTCAGCACGCTCACCGACTCGTAGAGCCGCGCGACGATTGCCGCGGTATCGGCCGGTGACGGGTCTATACCCGCACGGCCGCACTCCTCCACGAGGAACGCGACCAGAATGCCGCTGAGGATCTGGTATTCGCGCAGAACCTGGTGCAGCGAGGCGCGCTGACTGTGCCGCAGGCCCCCGAGTTCACGCGCCTTTTCGATGATCGCCGTATTCGACGCGATTGCCGAACCGCTCGGCTGATGCAGGTACTGGCTGATCTCGAGGATGAGCGCCGGGATGTGATCGAGGATGCTCTCGGTCGGAAAGACTTCCCCCGCCTCGACAGGGAGGAGGTCCGACAGACGCTCGAGCCAGCGTGTCGCAAGGACACGATGCTCGACCCGCATGCGCTCGGCGATGAAATCGCCAAAGTCGGTGATGATCATCAGATGAGGTCAGGCGAGTATAGCGAGTCCTCGAATCCAGCGATAGCTCAGCCAAAAATAGGCCGTACGGAAGTGCCGAGGCTCGCTCGGATGCCTGCGCGCTCCTGAGGGTATCGCTTCAAGGTCTGTGGGCGTCCGCGAACGAGGTGACGCGCCGGCACGTCATCGCATCCCATACTTGCTCCGAAATGAAGCCCGTCTCCGTCGCGTACTCGGCCATCGCGCGGCACAGTGCTGAGGCCCGCTCCCGGTCGCCGCGAAGCAACTCGTAGTGCGCGCGCTGGGTACGCCGCTCGGATAGTGATCCAGTACGCCGGCCGGAAAGTGATCCACCGGAGGGGCGTTTATTCTACGACGATCGTGCCGCGCCGAGGGCTCACCCCGCCTCCTTCCCGCGTCGTTTCCGCATGCGATAGCTCTTACCCTTGGTCGTGATGATCGTCGCGTGATGGGCGAGGCGATCGAGGAGCGCGGTCGTGAGCTTCTCGTCGCCGGCAAAGACGGTGACCCACTCGGCGAAGCTCAGATTCGTGGTGACGACGGTGGCACGGCGCTCGTAGCGGTCGCTGATGCGATAGAGGTCGCGGCCGCCAGCGTCGTTCGGCAGCCGGTGAAGCGAGTGCTGCCACTCCCGCCACCGCTTCACGTAATGTTCTGCGACTTCGTCGAAATCGGTCTGGAGCGCGCCGTAGGCGTGGTGTGCCGCCTCGGCTGCACCCAGTCCGAACCCGTATGCGACGGTGAATTCCGTGCCCTCGTCGAGCGCGATCTCGCCGATCAGCGCGACGTTGCCGTCTTCAGCGTGCAGGTAGGTGCTGGTCAGATGTGCGTGTTGACGGAGTTCGCTCAGCCCGTCCGACTTTCCCAGGAACCCGACCGACGTCTCCGAGAACGGGTGACTGGCGAGGAGCGCCATGGCCACCTCGCCCCGGCTCGCAAACAAGACTACGCTGACCCTTGAAGGCCTCCACCCACGCGGTGTTGCCAAGCCCTTTGCCGTAGACGTGGGGATTGACGTAGACGAAGACGCGGTAGTCCGAGAGCTCGCCCGACAGCACGACGAACCGGGACCGCTGCAGCGACGGTGTTCAAGCGGTCGTCGGTGACGATGGTCCGCTCGAATCCGATAGCGGCCGCGCTTGCAAGTGGTCACCGTTTCGAACGCGGGAATGCCGTCGTCCAACCAGGTGACGCTGTAGTCCGTGTCCTCTCGCTCGTCCGAGAAGAAGCCATCTTTCCCGGTCACGATGAAGCACGCATCGCGAATGCACGGCGAGTCGATCCGCGGATAGAAGACTTCGCTCAGTACGCCGCGCCCGATCGTGAACCAGACGAGCGAGGTGTCGGAACGCGAGGTTCCGGCAGCGGTCTTCATCCCGTGTGCCCAGCGGGGCGGTGCCCCGGGGGCACCGGGCGCTTCGCGGAGTGTCCCGGATTTGGTGCTCACGGCAGGAATGGCGTCCGAGCTGTCTGCTGCTGCGTGATGCGCGGCAGCACCTGCTGGCCGAAGACGTCGCAGGAACTGTCTTCTGATCGCGCCCGACCTGGTGGATGAAGACCACATCGAAGCCGAGCGCGATGTCCTGCTCGAGCCAGTCGATGTGCTGCTCGATGTCTGACGACATGCGAATGCTTCCGTCCAGGTCATCTGGCTTCAGGGACGCTGCGGCGCGGTCGAACCCTTGTGGATCGGCGATCTCGGTCAGGATCGTGGATGGCAGCACGTTCGGCCGCCACTGATCGAAGGCTGCCTCTTTCGCTTCGCGATCCGTCGCGGCATAGCTCGTCTGCGCCTGGAGAAACATGGGCTTTCCCCGGCCACCGCCCCGCTGGAAGGCCTCCACCACTTTCGCCAGCTCGTCGTGGGGCTTCACCACCGTGATGAGTCCGTCCGCCCAGCTCCCGACCCACTCTGCGGTCTCGGCGGAAACCGCCGCTCCGATCACCGCCGGTGGCTCGGAAGGACGCGTGAAGAGCCTTGCGTTGCTCACTCGGACACGATCGTGATGCGTGACTGTCTCTCCTGCCCACAGCGCCCGAATGATCTCCACGCATTCGAGCAATCGCGCCTGGCGCTCGGTCTTCGGGAGCCACGCGTCGCCGGTGATGTGCTCGTTCAATAACTGGCCGCTGCCCATCGCCATCCAGAAGCGGCGCGGAAACATCTCGGCCAGCGTGGCTGCAGCCTGCGCGACAATCGTCGGGTGGTAGCGCTGCCCGGGAGCATTGACAACGCCGAACGGCAGCGGGCTTGCCTGCAGTCGCTGCGCCGAGCCAGCTCCATGCGAAGCCGCTCTGGCCCTGTCGCTCGCTCCACGGATTGAAGTGGTCCGAGCACATCGCAGCGCGGAAGCCGGCACCATGGGCCAGTGACACGAGCGACAGAAGTTCGCTGGGGGTAAATTGTTCGTGCGAGCAGTGATATCCAATAAGTGCCATACAGGTCCTATGGCAGGAGCAGCAATGCAAGATTCCCGACCCGGTCCGTTCCGGCACTCGGCGTTGCGCGTTGACGATGGGCAGTCCGTCACGCTTGTGTTGATGGGCGTGTCGGGAAGCGGCAAGTCCACCCTGTTGAACCGCATGCGCGAGCGATGGGGATGGCCTACCGCTGAGGCTGACGAGTTTCACTCGGTCGCGAATGTGGTCAGGATGTCTTCCGGCCAGCCCCTGATGGACGACGATCGATGGGCGTGGCTGGATGCGCTGGCGGCCTGGATCGCGGCCCGGGAGGCGGCCGGCGAGAACTGCGTCCTCACGTGTTCAGCACTCCGCCGCGTATACCGTGACATCCTGCGCGAAGGGCACCCAAGCGTCCGGTTCATCCATCTCCTTGCCGCGCCGGCTACGCTTCGCGCGCGGGTCGAGGATCGGAGTGGACACTTCATGCCCGCTTCTCTGCTCGATAGTCAGCTTGGGACGCTCGAACCGCTGGAGCCGGACGAGCCCGGGATGGTGGTGCCGTCCGATCGGCCGGTCGATCAGGTGGTGGACGACGTCGAGGCGTGGCTGGAGGGCCGGGTCTGACAGTCGAACCGCGGCGTGTCAGGAGTGGGGTTGTGACAGGTCGCTGGCACGGCGCAGGTCGCTCTCGAGCTGAGCCTCGACCTCCGCTGCATGGGCCGACTCCTCGGAGCGCAGCACGGCTGAGGGATGGTAGGTTGCGATGAGCACCGCTGCCCACGGCGTCGCATGCGTGGCCCCAAGCTCCCTGGACAGGCGGAACTGCGGACCGAGCAGCGCCTGTGCCGCGGTTGCCCCGAGACAGACGATAACCGTGGGCGCGACAGCGGTGATTTCGGCGTCGAGCCACGGGCGACAGGCGCGGACCTCGCTGAACCGCGGTGTCTGGTGGATGCGACGCTTGCCTCGCGGCTCCCACTTGAAGTGCTTCACGACATTGGTCAGGTAGACGGACTCGCGAGCGATGCCTGCGCGTGCGAGCGCACGATCCAGCACCCGCCCGGCCGGACCCACGAACGGGGTGCCGGCCAGATCCTCCTGATCGCCAGGCTGTTCTCCGATCAGCATGATGCGCGAACGCGCCGGTCCGATGCCGAACACTGTCTGCGTGGCCCGCGCGTGCAGGTCACACGCGGTGCACGCGGCGGCCGCCTGCCGCAACACGGCCAGGTCCGCGGTGTCCGGTGGGCTTGCCCTGCTGGATTCGGCCGGCCGCTCTTGCAGCATGTGCGCGACTCGCGCGCCCGCGTCGGCCACCAGCCCAGGCAGCAGTGAGGTCTCGGGCAATGTGCCCCAGTGCCGCGCTGGCATCTCGGCCCGCATGGCGCGGAGATTGAGGCGTGCCGGGTTGAAGATGGCACTGTAGTACGCCCGCCACGCGTCCTCGGTCGCATCCTCGATGTCAGGTGGCGCGGTAGCGCCCGGCGAGAACCGCAGGTACGCGCCGTCCCAGTGTGCGCAGGCATCGGGTGTGAGGATCGACCACTGCATCGAATGAAAGCGTTTCACGAAGAACGGCGCCGCAGCGCGCACGATCAGATGGTCGGGACGATGCCAGGCGACGAAGCGATCGGCTCCGTCGACAGTGACGCGTCGGAAACGGACGAAGGCGTGCATCTTGTGAATGTCGCGTCGCACCTGCTGCGCCATCCGCTGCAGTCGCAGGACGTCGGCATCGGACGCGACCTCGAGGAGGTGCGGCTCTCCACCCACCAGCCGAAGCGCAACCGCATAGAGGTCGGCCCAGCGCGACGGACTGCGGTGAAGTGCGACGGGTCGCGCCAGGGCGATGAACGCGGCTGGAATCCGGACGTCAGCTTGCGCCGGCGCCGCGTCCGGGGTGTCGTCCATATCGAGGCCATGCTGGGCAGCCTCGCCCGATTCCCATTGCACGCGTGACGCCGGCGTGCGGGCCGCCAGAAGGGGCCGGGCTGCGGCGCGCCATCCGTCCAGCGTTGGCGCGAAGGGTATGCGCATCAGAATCCGCTCACCGCATCGAACAAGCCGAGTTGTTCACTCGGCGCGGCTGGAGTCTTCGTGGCCGGCGCACCATCGGCGGTGATGATGAACGGCCGGGCGCGCTTCATGACCACGCCAAGCCGCTTGAGGTCGGCATCGCCCACCCGGTGATGTCGTCTGGTTGTGATCAGGCGCGCCACTGTTCGCCGGCCGAATCCCGGCACGCGCAACAGCTGCTCGCGTGGCGCGCGATTGATGTCCACCGGGAACCTCTCGGGGTGACGAACGGCCCATACCGTCTTGGGGTCGGCACGCAGGTCGAGATCCGGACTCGTGTCTGTCGTCAGTTCGTCGACAGAAAAGCCATAGAAGCGGAACAGCCAGTCAGCCTGGTAGAGCCGATGCTCGCGCACCAGCGGCGGCGCTGCCGGCGGCAGGTCGTCGTCGGCGCCCTGGAACGGCGAGAACGCCGAGTAGTAGACGCGCCGCAGCCCGTAGCCGGAGTAGAGCTGTGACGACTTCGCAAGGATGTCGCGGTCGCTCTCACCGCCGGCGCCGACAATCATCTGTGTACTCTGACCGGCGGGGGCGAAGCGTGGCGCCAGCGCCCGCGACGGTCCATTGGCCACCACCGTCTGCGCACCGTCGCGAATCTGCTGCATCGACGTCTCGATCACGGCGTGGCGCTTCTCCGGAGCCAGCTTGATCAGGTGTTTCTCGACGGCGAGCTCGACGTTGGCACTGAGGCGATCGGCCCAGAGTCCAGCCTCCGTGGTGAGTGCCTCCGAGGCGCCGGGGATCACTTTCAAGTGGATGTAGCCGCCGAAGCCATGCTCGGTGCGCAGTGTCCGCGCCACGGCTACGAGCTGCTCCATCGTGTAGTCGGGCGACTGGATAATGCCTGAACTGAGGAACAGCCCCTCGATGTAATTGCGCCGGTAGAAGTCGAGTGTCAACTCGACGACCTCCGTGACGCTGAACCGCGCGCGGGGGACGTCGCTCGAGATGCGGTTCACGCAGTAGCGACAGTCGTAGATGCAGAAATTTGTGAGCAGGATCTTCAGCAGCGACACGCAGCGGCCGTCGGGCGTGTAGCTGTGACAGATGCCGGCCCCAGTCGAGTGCCCGATGCCGCCCTCGAGAGGCTCGCGCTTCGCGCCGCTGCTTGCACAGGACGAGTCGTACTTGGCCGCATCGGCAAGGATGGTCAGCTTCCGGATACGGTCCATACCGCAATTTTAGCGGGCCGCCGCTGATTTCCACCTCGACAGAACTGCCATCGTACGGCCGCCGGCAGCGCGTGGACCGCGAGCCTTGCTATGGCACCGGCTCGAGTCGCAGCAGCGCGCCGTCTTCATCGTCGGTCAGCAGGTAGAGCAGCCCGTCCGGTCCCTGCCGCACCTCGCGAATTCGCCGCCGCAGATCGGTGAGCATCGACTCGCGGCGGATCTCCTCCATCTTCGCGTTGAACACGATGCGCTCCAGGTGGCCGGTGCCATCGATCTCTCCCACCCGCATCGCGCCAACGAAGGCATTGCCTTTCCACGCCGGGAATCGGTCGCCGGTGTAGACGGCCATCCCCGAGGCGGCAATCGAGGGGATCCAGCTCACGAGTGGCGACTCCATCCCGTCGCGGGTCGGATGTTCGGAAATCCGCGGGCCTGGGTAATCGCGGCCGAAGCTCACCAGCGGCCAGCCGTAGTTGCGGCCGGCGCGAATGATGTTGATCTCATCCCCGCCGTTCGGCCCATTCTCGTTGTTCCAGATCTCGCCGGTCGTCGGATGAACGATGAGCGCCAGCGAGTTGCGGTGCCCCATCGTGAAGATCTCCGGGCGGTAACCGGCGCGTCCGACGAAGGGATTATCGTTCGGCACCGAGCCATCGGCGTTGATGCGCAGGATCTTGCCGCGCAGGCTGCCAGGGTCCTGCGCCAGGTTGCCGATGTTGCCACCAGCTGACATATAGAGCAGCCCATCATGCCCGAACGCGATGCGGGCATTCACCGCGGAGGAGCCCACCGGTCCCGGATCGGTGACGAGAAGGTCCTTCACGTCGACGAGCCCGCCGT
The DNA here is from genome assembly GCA_963722395.1 of uncultured Acidobacteriota bacterium. Taxonomy (GTDB): domain Bacteria; phylum Acidobacteriota; class Vicinamibacteria; order Vicinamibacterales; family CAVVIG01; genus CAVVIG01. Next base: position 1,704,339 of record CAVRLS010000005.1, read on the forward strand.
TCCCGAGACGTCCGCGCGCCAGCGCGGGTACGCCTCGCTGGCTGTCCAGCGGCTTGATGTAGGTGAAGTACACGAGGTGGTTCTCTGTAAAGCGTGGATCGACGGCGATATCCTCGAGGCCGCCAAGGCCGGCCGCGCGGACCGCCGGCACACCGGACAGCGGGGTCGGCTCCAGCCTATCGTTCGAGATGACGCGCAGGCGCCCGGGCCGCTCGGTGACCAGCATGCGGCCGTCGGGCAGAAAGGCGATCGCCCAGGGATGCGCCAGCCCGCGCGCCATCACGGTCAGCTTGACCTGATGCTGCTCCGCGGTGTCCGTCACGTACGGACCCGCGCCGAGCGGAGGAACGGGCAGCGTCGGGCGCCTCGGCTCCTGGGCACCGACAACGGCCCATGTGACGACGCTGCACGCAAGGGCGCAACCGAAGGAACGGACAGACACAGGCCCCCCAATGGCGATGTGGCCAGCTGGCGCTCTGGCCGAATGGCATCCCGATGTGGGGCATTGTGCCACTGCGCGGGCCGGATTCGCCGGTGTCTTGACCTGCTTCGTCCTCGTCCGGATAGCACGCCTTCTGGGCCGCAGCTGTCTGGAGCCTGTTCGTCAGCGGTGACAGGACACCGCTCTGGCGGCAGGCGAGTACCCGCGCCCGTCAGGGCGCGAGCAAGGTCAGGGTGGCTTGTCCAGAGACAGCGTTTCCGGCTGCATCCGTGCCGCTGACCGTGAACTCGAGCTTGCCCCCCGGGAAGTCAGGTCGGCCATCCGTCTCGAGTTGGCAGTCGAAATGCTGGCCGGTCGACAGAGTCGCATTGGCCGGAACCGATAAGGAGGGATTGGGCACACCAGTGAACATGTTGGCGACACCGGTGGTGATTTGCTCGTCCGACTCGACCCGGCCGTCGGTCCTCGTCACAAGATAGCGCAAGGAGGTGATGGTCACCGGCACTCCTCCCGTTTCTCTGATCGTCAGAACGTAGGGGCCCCAGCGGGACAAATACGGCCGGGGACAGATTGCCCCGCCCACACCCGCGCCTCCTGCATAGGACACTGCCGTTGGTGAGACACTGAGCTCGATCCGCCCCTGGTTGGATGGAGCGGTCGTGGAACTCGAGCTCGACGTGGAACAAGCGAACGTTGCCGCGAGACACACCGCTGCGAGCCAAGCAGGAAGCTTCGTCATGCGTCGCCGATTTGCAATCCGGACGCCACGCGAAATCGGTTGAGCTCCTTCGGATCGCCCACAGGTCAGCCGTCCCGTGGAAGCTGCTACGCTCTGAGCACGCAGCCATGACCATCAGCCACGACGACAACGGGACGAAAGGGCGCTTCTTCATCGGCGACCCGCAGGCGCCAGACGGATTCATGACCTACGTCTGGGCCGGTCCGGAATCCTTCATCATCGATCACACCGAAGTCGGCGATCGCCTGGCGGGGAAGAGCGCCGGCAAGCATCTGGTGATGGCGGCCGTCGCCTTCGCCCGCACCCGTCACGTGACGATTCTGCCGCTGTGCCCGTTCGCCCGGAGCGTCTTCGATCGCGTTCCCGAGATCGCGGATGTCCTCGCCAGATAGGACACCCCGCGTCTCCTCGCCGCGAAATCCGCCCAAGGGGCCCGAATGTCTGCCAACCTGCGGTACGCTGACAGCATGAAGACATTTGTCGTGCTCGCCCTGTCACTTGCCTCGATTGCGCCTGCCGTGTTCGCGCAGTCCCCATCTGATTCCTACGCTTACATCCTGGCTGGAGCGCCGGTCGCGCAGCGTGATGGCGCTGGCGTGCTCAAGTGGAAGCCCGACTTCACATACGAGACGCTCAAGCCGAGTACGAACCAGATCGTCTGCTACGACCAGTCGGGCTGGCCGTTGCAGCAGGCGTTCTCGATTGAATGCACGCATATCGGGAACCTGCCGCGCGTGGCACAGAACTACAAGTTCGAAGCCTCAGGCGACCGCGCGAAACGCAATGCCCTCGTGCTCGAAGCCGAACGGAACGGGACACGCATTCAGCCGGTCGTCGGTTCCATCTGGCACCATCTCTACGGACCCGACAAGGCGCATGTGCTGCATCACATGACCGTGGCCATGCCCGGTGCAACCGGTGCGGCTCTCGGCCTTCCGGAAAATGGCACCGCCAACGGCGCCTGGGTGATGGATGCCGGCACCTCGTCAGCGCACATCATGCTGCCGCCGCAGGAGTAGTCAATGCTGGCAGCAACCTTGGCCGTCGTGCTGGCGCTGCTGCAGGCGGCGCCGGCCGTCACGACGTTCTCCGGCGTGGTGACCGACAGCGAGTGTGCCGAGGGCGACCACAGCGGCATGCGCATGGGCGACACGGCGGCTGAGTGCGCCAGAGCCTGCGTCGACTACCACCAGGCGACGCTGCTGCTGCGTGACGGCACGACGTCGCGACGCCTTGACAACCAGAAGGCAGCGGCGCCGTTCGCCGGGCAGAGAGTCACCGTCGTCGGGACTCTCGACGAGGCCACCGGCGTCATCACCGTGCAGAGCATCTCCCCGGCCAGGTGAGGCTCGGTCGCTACGCCACCTGGCGCAGTTGCAGCGAGTCGATGACCGTGTCGTGCGCCAGCACGTTGGTGATGACGACGAGCCAGTTGCCTTCCTCGCACCAGCCTCGGCGCTTCAGGTACGCCAGCGCGTCGACAATGGTGGCTTCGGGATCGTCACTGAACGGCATCAGGAACGGCTCGACGCCCCACGGCAGGAGCAGCTGCCGGAAGACCGCCTCATCGTCGGTGAACGCGTAGATCGGCACGCCGATCGGGCGTATGGCGGCAAGCATGTAGGCCAGGAAGCCGCTTCGGGTGAAGACGACGATGCCCGACTGCCCGAGATCCTGCGCCAGTGTCGCCGCCGATCGCAGCATCTTGCTCTTCGGCTCGGTGAACGAAATCTCCTCGTTCACCCGGCGCGTTTCGGTCGGCTCGATCGACCGCGCGATGTTCTTCAGCACCTCGACACACTCGAGCGGGTACTGTCCGGTCGTCGTCTCGCCCGACAGCATCACCGCGTCGGCACGTTCGCGCACCGCGGTCGAGACGTCGGAGATCTCGGCGCGCGTCGGCATCGGCGAACTGATCATCGATTCGAGCAGCTGCGTCGCGATGATCACCGGCTTGCCACGCGCCAGGCACATGTCGACGATGCGACGCTGGACGATCGGCAGGGTCTGGTACTCGATCTCGATGCCCAGATCGCCGCGCGCCACCATCACGGCGTCGGCCTCATCGACGATCGACTCGAGGTTGCGCAAGCCGCTCTGGTCCTCGATCTTGGCGATCAGGCGCGCCTGGGATCCCAGGCTGTCCAGCAGCATCCGCAGCTTGCAGGAGGTCTTCGGCGCCGCGAACGAAGGAGAGGGCGAAGAAGTCGCAGCCGGCTGCGACACCGACGCGGACGTCGCGCTCGTCCTTCTCGGTCAGCGACGGCAGGTCGACGTCGACACCAGGCAGGTTGATGTGGCGCCTGGAGCCGAGCCGGCCCGGCGTCAGCACCCGGCACTGCACCGACGTGTCGGTCTTGTCCACCACCACCAGACGGATCAGTCCGCTGTCCAGCAGCACCGAGCCGCCCACAATGACGTCGTTCGGCAGGCCGGGATAGTTCACGTCGACGCCGCGCATGCCAGTGCGGCGGGTGGAGGTGTACAGCTCGAACGTCTCGCCGGCCTGCAGATCGATCGGTTCGTCAAGGACGCCGGTGCGGATTTCCGGTCCCTTGACGTCCATCATCACCGCTACCTGGCGCTCGGCGGCAGCCGACGCCCGGCGGATCCGCCCGACGGTTGTCATGACCCACTCAGCGGACCCGTGCGCCATGTTGAGCCGCAGCACATCGATGCCGGCATCCACGAGCCGCCGCAGGGCCTCTTCACCCTCAGTTGCCGGCCCGACTGTCGCAATGATCTTGGTGTATCGATAGGATTCGCGCACTGACCCCTCTCGGATGACTGCTGGTTCCGTGACGGGCCTTCTCAAGGATCGCGCCAGCCGTTGCGGGCGAACGAAGGGCGATCGCCGGAAGCCGAAACGACCGGAACGCCGAGCAATCCGTCGGATGCGACGGCACTGCGCGGTTCCGGTGACCGCGCACGCCGTCTCGGGGATCGGACACTTTCGTCTGCTGCGGCGAGCGCAGCGCCGCAGCATGTAGGAATTAGGCGCGCGATGTGATCCATGATGTGACTGAGGCGATGGCCGATCGTCGGATGAACCTGCACAGCACCCACTTCCGCGGATGGGCCAAGCCCGGTCCCGTTCCACCCGGTGTCGACCCGGCCCCCGATGTGCCTGTCGACGAGTCACTCGACGCCATCAGCGGTCACTTCCGCCTGTTCCAACTCCGCGACGGACATCGCTTTTCGACCGACGATGTGCTGACGGCGTGGTACGGCAGCAGCTGGGCGCCGACGGCCTCGACGGTGCTCGACCTCGGATCCGGCGTCGGCTCGGTGGGGATGGTGGCGGCGTGGCGCCTGCCTGGGGCCAGGTTCGTGACCATCGAAGCGCAGGAGGAAAGTGTGCGCCTGGCGCGCAAGTCGGCGGTGTACAACGGCCTGGCGGCCCGTTACGACATCAGGTGTGGCGATTTCCGTGACGGCGCTGTGCTCGGCGTTGATGAACGGTTCGATCTGGTGCTCGGCAGCCCGCCGTACTTTCCGCTCGGCACCGGCAACGAGGGCGACCATCCGCAGAAAATCCAGTGCCGGTTCGAAGTGCGCGGTGACATCGCCGACTACACGCGTGTCGCGATGCATCACCTCTCGCCGGGTGGCCTGTTCGCGTGCGTCTTCCCCTCGAAACAACTCGACCGCGTGCAGCGAGCCGCCGACGACGCGGCGGCCGTGATCGTGCGGCGGCGGCCGGTGGTATTTCGCGAGGGCGACGCTCCGCTGGTCGAGCTGTTCGCGATGATGCAAGCAGGCGATCTGCCAGAAGACATGCGGCACCGGACGTGGATGGAGCCGGCGCTGGTCATCCGGTGTGCCTCGGGCGAGGTGCACCCGGAGTACGCCGCGGTCAAGCTGGCGTTCGGGTTCCCGCCGTAAGTCCGCTTACTCCAGTGTGATGGGCGCCAGGCAGTCCTGCGCGCCGTCGCCCTCGAGCGGCAGCCAGGTGCCGAAGGCGCCGTCGGTGGCCGCGACGATGACGACGGGCGAGAGGCTGCCGGCATCGAACGCGCCGCCTGCCGCGCGCGCCGCGACCTGCTGACGGAATGGTGCGAACGGCGCATGCTCGAAGCGCACGAAGAACAGCTCGCGCGTCAGTCCGGGCTCACTGACGCGCCGCGTTGCCATGCAGACCGGCTTTGGCTGAATCGACTCGAGCCCGCTCTGTTGTGCCAGGGCCAGCAGCGCTTCCGGCGTGACCGTCGTCGACAGCGCCCGATCGTATTCGGCCTTCAGCACCAACGGCATCGACACCGGATTGGGCCCGGTGAGCGACAGACCCGAGCGCGAGAAGAGCTGACTGAAGAGCGGGCGAGCCATGCCGTTCGGCGGCCAGAGCGCCAGCATCACACCTGACGTGGCGACGTCCGGGGCCAGCGCGAGCGTCCAGCCGGCGAGGCCCGATCGCTGCATGGTGTACGGAGCGGCGCCGGTGTTCCGCGCGGAGCGGATGAACAGCACGCCGAACAGACCCAGGCCAACCAGCCCGAGGGCGATCTTGATGAACACGGTCCGACGCATCGTGTGTCCGACTATACCGGTCTCTGGCACCGCGGTCGATGCCGCGTGAGTGGAATCGGGCGTCCGTCCTGGACGCGTCGACGAGCACGCCGTGGTCGAACAGTTTGCGCACCACTTGACGACGTCGAGCCCCGCGGCGCCGATCGCCGCCAGCGCCTGCGGCGTCGAGCGTCCATCGAACAGGTGCAGCAGGTCGAACAGCGGCCGTGGAATGGACAGCGGGTCGAACGGGCTGTCGGTCGTGCACGGCACCTCGTCGGCGTCGGCTGACGCGACGGTGACAATACCGAGGCCAATCGCTTTCGGCAGCGCGGTGGACGTGACGGCGCCGACGGCTTCCCGCTGCGACGTCGAGGGCCAGAGCCAGTTCCATGCCGCCGAGTGCGGCGATGCCGTCCCAGGTCAGCTCGCCGGCGATGCGGCCGCAGGCCTCGAAGTAGGCGAGTTCGCGGCCGGCCCACGTCCCCCACAGTCCATGCTGAGCGGCTGCGTCGAGCGGCGCGCCGAGATCGGCCGGCCGCACACGCGGCTCGTGCACACTCGACGCGTCCTGGGCACGCCGGAGCGCATGGCTGCCGGGGGCCAGCGTTCGGACACAGTGCCCAGGACACGCCCGACGATGAAGTTCGGGAGCTCCGGGATGTAGGTGCAGCACTTCGAGCGCGGATCGAAGAACAGCGTCGAGGCTGGGGTGCTGCCTGCGGCGTCGAGGGGAGCCGGCGGGAGCATCGCGCAGTTCTGGCAGGTGGCGGTCTGCTCGTCAGGCGGGAGCGTGCCAAGTCCAGGCGGCATACAGCGGCGGCTCGGGCGCGTCATCGATTGTGCGCCCTACTTCTGGGGGCGAGCGCCGCCCTTCGTGGGCTTCAGGTCCGCGCTGAGTCTACACCTGGCGGCGAGCCCCCGCACCGTCTTCCGGCAGCGCCACGAATCGGTAGCCGACGCCCCTGACCGTTTGCAGGTGGCGCGGCCGTGCCGGCTCGTCCTCGATGTAGCGACGAAGGCGCACCACGAAGTTGTCGATGGCGCGGGTGTCGGTGTCCTCGTGGACGTTCCACACCCGATCGAGGATCGTTCTGCGCGCGACCGGCTTCCCCTCGTTCTCGACGAAGTAGCGCAGCAGGGCCGCTTCCATCAGCGTCAGCGGCATCCGCCTCTCGCCGACGCGCACTTCCAGCTGCTCGAAGTCGATCACCTTGCCGGCAAACGCGAACGCGTCCAGCGGCGGCGCCGCCAGCCCGGGCTGCTTCTGCACGTCGAGCCGGAACCACTCGTGGCGGCGGAGCAGGCCGCGCACGCGCGAGAGGAAGATCGGCAGTTCGAACGGCTTGGTCAGGTAGTCGTCGGCGCCGGAGCCGAAGCCGCTCAGCACGTCGTCCGAGCGTCCGCGCGCCGTGAGGATGAGAACCGGCACATACAGTTGCTGGCGCCGCAGTTCCGCCGTCACCTCGAAACCGTTGATGCCGGGCAGCATCACATCGAGCACCACCAGTGCGTATTTCCGTGGTTCGGACGTGAGCAGGCGCAGCGCCTCCTCGCCACTGTCGGCGAGGTCCACCTCGTGGTCGTCGGCTTCGAGGTTGAACCGCAGGCCGTCGGCCAGGTGCCGCTCGTCCTCGACGACGAGAATGCGGCTCATGAGGCGACCGTGGTGAGCGGCAGCTGCACGGTGAACGTCGTGCCGTGCCCCTGTCCGTCGCTCTCGGCGAACACCGTCCCGCCATGCCGTGCCACCACCGCCCGCACGATGAACAGCCCGAGACCGGCGCCCTTGATGCGCGACGTCATCGCGCCGGGAATGCGGTAGAACCGCTTGAAGATCTGGCTCAGTTCCGACACCGGGATGCCGACGCCGCGGTCGCTGACGCGGATGGTGGCGGCGCGCGAGTCGGTCTGGGTCAGCTCCACGGCTACCGTGACGCTATCGCCCGAGTACTTGATGGCGTTGTCGACGAGGTTCAGCACCACCGCCTTGAGGTCGTCCTCGTCACCAAGCACGCGCGGCGGCCGCTCGGCCGCGAATGTCGCCTTGTACGTCAGTTCGCCGGGCGTCAGCCGATAGCGGCTCTGAGCCAGCGCCAGGCACTCGTCCATGACCCGCGCCAGGTCGATTGGGCGGAAGCCGCCCTTCGCCTGGCCGTCACGCAGGCGTCCGGCGCGCAGCACCTGCTCCACGGTGCCGAGCAGGCGGTCGCAGTCGTCCACCATCACCTGGTAGAACTCCTGTCGCTTGGCCTCGTCGACGGGGCGCTGTTGCAGCGTCTGCAGGTGCAGCTTCACCGACGCAATCGGCGTCTTCAGCTCGTGGGTGACGGCGTTGATGAAGTTTTCGTGCTGTTCGTTCCGCCGGATTTCACGGACCAGGAAGATGGTGTTCAGCACGACGCCGGTGATGATGAGGGGAAAGAGAATGAGGCCGGCTATCAGCAGCCCGGCCTCTCGCCACGAGAAGATGACCCACCCGATGTTGAGGGCGACCGCCCCGCCAACGCCCAGGCTGGCGAGGACGATGAAGACGATCGACTTCCGGGACGCCCCTGACCGCATGGGGTCAGGATACGACTAGGCGGCGGCTTCTTCCAACGACTTGACCTTGGCCACCTTCAGGTCCCACACGAGGCCGACCGCATTCAGCAGCTTGAGCGACAGCCAGGTCCAGTCGAACTCGTACCACGCGAGGCCGTGCTTCGCCGACACCGGATGCGCATGGTGGTTGTTGTGCCAGCCCTCGCCGAACGTCAGCAGGGCCACCCACCAGACGTTCCTCGAGTCGTCGTCGATCTCGAAGCGGCGCTTGCCGAAGATGTGGGTCGCCGAGTTGATGAGCCACGTGGCGTGCAGACCGACGGTGACGCGCAGGAAGATCGCCCAGATCGCCAGGCCCCAGCCGCCCCAGGCGAGCAGCGCGAGTCCAACGGTGGTGAGCGGCACCCAGTGGTAGGCCGAGAGCCAGCGGTAGAAGCGGTCCTTGCTCAGGTCGGGCGCGTAGCGCGCAAGGCGCGCCGTGTCGTCGTGCTGCGCCTCACCGAAGATGATCCATCCGGCATGCGCCCAGAAACCGCTGACGCGGGGTGAGTGCGGATCCTCGGGCTGATCGGAGAACTGATGGTGCAGGCGATGCGTCGCCACCCAGAAGATTGGGCCGCCCTCGAGGGTCAGCGTGCCGCACACGGCGAGAAAGTAGTCGAACCACCGGTAGGTCTTGAACCCGCGGTGCGTGTGCAGCCGGTGATAGCCCATGCTGATGCCCAGGCCGACAGCCATCCAGTGCAGCACGAGCGCGACGATGAGGTTCCGCCAGCTGAAGGTGAAGACCGCAAACAGCGACATCACGTGGAAGACCAGGAGCACACCGGTGGTGACCGGGCTGACACCCTGCTTGTACTGCTGCTGGGCCTTCTCGAGATAGGAATTGGACACGAAGGTTTCCTCTAGGTATGCGAATCGACGTGAGTAAAACGGTCGATTCAGCTTAGAGGCGGACCCGCGCGGCAACTGTAAGAGTTCTGTAATACCTGCCCAGCCGACTGCCAGCCCTGGGCGGCCTGCAGACCTGCCCGACCGGCCTGAACGCGCGCGCCCGCCGCGCCGGGAATGATGGCCCAGGATGTAATCGAGCGGTGCAGACGTGAACGCGTCAGCTGCCCGCGCGGCGGCTATCGCGTGTAGCGTTGTGCAGTGTGCGACGGAACGGCTGTTGCGGGTCGTCGTGCAGGTCTGCCGCCATTGCAAGGGGTGTTTCGATGATTCGTTCGACCATGTGTGCGTCGCTCTTCGTTCTGGGCCTGTCGTGCAGCGCGCTCGCGCAGCAGACCATCGGCGGCTGTTCGGTCCTGCCGGCGAACAACATCTGGAACACACCGGTCGATACCCTGCCGGTAGCAGCGAACTCGGCCACCCTGGTGAGTACGATCGGCGCATCGCGCGGCTTCCACGCCGATTTCGGTGCCGGGTTGTGGGATGGTGGCCCGATTGGCATCCCGTTCATCACGCTTCCGGGCACCCAGACGAAGTACCTAGCGTCGTTTCTCTACGCGGACGAAAGCGATCCGGGCCCGTACGCGGTGCCACTGAACGCCCCGATCGAAGGTGGCGCCCAGTCGAACGGCGATCGCCACGCCATTGCGCTCGACACCGGGAGCTGCGTTCTCTACGAGCTGTATCGCGCGTTTCCAGGAATAGACAGCTGGACCGGCGACTCGGGCGCCATCTTCCACCTGAACTCGAATGCGCTGCGGCCTGCCACGTGGACATCTGCCGATGCGGCCGGGTTGCCGATCATGCCAGGGCTGGTGACGTACGAGGAGATGGCCAGCGGCGAGATCCGCCACGCCATTCGCTTCACTGTGCCGCAGACACGCCGGGCGTACGTCTGGCCGGCGCGCCACTACGCATCGTCGCTCACCGGCACACAGTACCCGCGGATGGGCGAACGGTTTCGCCTGAAGGCGTCCTACGACATCAGCAGCTACCCGGCGGATGTGCAGGTGATCCTGCGTGCGATGAAGAAGTACGGGATCCTGCTCGCAGACAACGGTTCAGCCTGGTTCATCTCCGGCACGCCGGACCCGCGCTGGAACGATGACCACCTGGCCACCCTGTCCCGGCTCCTCGGGTCGAACATCGAGGCAGTAGACGCCACGGTGCTCCAGGTCAGTGCGGATTCGGGCGAGGCACGCCAGGCCGCGTCGGTGGTGGTCAGTCCGTCGGCGGTCACGGTCCGCGTCGGCCACGCGCAGACGTTCACGGCCATCGTGACGGGCGCTTTAGGGGGCGTCACCTGGAGCGTGAACAATGTCGCCGGTGGTGATGCTGTGGCTGGCATCGTCGACGCGTCCGGTGTCTACGTGCCGCCAACGCTCCTGCCGACCCCGAACGTCGTGAGCGTGCGCGCCACGAGCGTGTCCGCACCCGCAGTGAGCGGCGCGGCGTCGGTTACCCTCATCCCGCCGCCGAGCATCACGTCGTTGAACCCATCCACGCTGCCGGTGGGCGCCTACGTGCTAACCGTCAGCGGTGCGGGCTACGTGACCGGCTCCACGGTGTCTCTCGACGGCGTGATGCTGCCCACCACCTTCGTGTCGTCCACCTCGCTCACGGCCACGAGCAACGCGGCCGGTCCCGGGCGTTCGGTGCCGGTGTTCGTCACCACCCCGGATGGCGACACCTCGAACACGGCGTACATGTCGATCGTCGCTGCCCCGTCGATCAGCGTCGCCGTCGCGCCGATGAGTGCGTCTGTGCGCACGAAGTCGACGCGGCAGTTCACCGCCGCGGTGCAGGGGACATCGAATACGGCGGTGACCTGGAAGGTGAACGACATTGCGGGGGGCGACGGCGCGGTGGGGACCATCAGCCAGACCGGGCTCTACAAGGCGCCGAACAGCGTCCCGAATCCCGCGACGGTGCGGGTGCGTGTCACCTCGGTTGCGGATCCGGCAAAGTCGGCCACAGCGTCGGTGACGATCACGCGGAAGTAGCCACGGGTGTGGCAGTGGCGACGTCGGCCACGCCAGCATCGTTGCCCAGTGTTCCGATCGAGGCAACCGTCACTGCGCCAATACCCAGCCACTGCGTTGCCGTCAACTGCTCGTGCAGCAGCACCAGTCCGGTCAACGCGGCTAGCGCCGGCTCCACGCTCATCAGCGTGCCGTAGGTCCTGGTCGACATGCGTCGCAGCGCCGTCATCTCGAGCGTGTACGGCAGTGCGCTCGACAGCACCGCGACGGCGGCCCCCATCGGCACCACCGACCACGACACCAGCGCGCGCCCTGCGTCGGCGACGCCGACCGGCACGATGAGGCAGCTGGCGATGAGCATGCCCAGGTTGAGGCTGCAGCGCCGTGGGCGTGCCCCGCCTTCTTGCCGAAGACGATGTAGAGGGCCCAGCAGAGACCGGCGGCCAGTGCGAAGGCCACGCCGCGCGGATCGAGCGGCGCACTGCCCGGCGCAAGCGGCAGCAGCAGCGACAGGCCGAGCACCGCCATTGCCAGCCAGACAAAGTCGAGCCGGCGGCGCGAGCCGAGGAGCGCCACCGCGAGCGGGCCGGTGAACTCCAGGCCCACAGCGATGCCGAGCGGAATGGTGGTGATCGCCTGGTAAAACACGAAGTTCATCGTGCCGAGCGCCAGGCCGTAGGCCAGCACCACCGGGAAAGCCGAACGCGCCGGCACCGTACGCCACGGGCGCTGCATCACGATGAGCAGAGCGGCGGAGATGCCGAGACGCAGCGCGGTGGTGCCCGCGGCGCCGACCATCGGAATGAGCTGCTTGGCCACCGAAGCGCCGACCTGGAACGAGAGCATCGCGACGACGAGGCTGACAACTGCCGCAATCATGCCGGGGATGGAGAGTAACCTTCGTGTTCGTCGTGTTTCGTGAGGGCATCGCCTCACCAGCTGGTGCGCCGGTCGCTCCGGGCGTCCGCTCGCCATCGCTTCGCGCATCTGCCGCAGCGCTGGAAAGCGTTGCGATTATAGCGGTGGGGGAGGGCACGTATGGGAGCCGGACCTGGCGCAGGCCCGTCACCTCGAGTGGCCGGGCGGACTGCCGATCCGGCGCACCGGCTTCGTCACGGTGACGTTCAGGGGCAGGCCGTGGAAATCTTTCGGACCCGCCGGCATCAACGTGCATGGAGTGGGCGCGTGTGTATACTCTCGCGTCACCCAATCGACCGGAAATGGTTCAGAGGAGAACTGTCCATGAAGATGCGCGTAATACTGGCACTCGCGATGTCCGCTGGCATCGCGGCGTGTTCCCAGCAGCAGGCCGCCCAGCAGCCCGCAGCAACCGACGAAAAGGCCGCTCCGGCCGCTGCGGCCGCACCCGCGGGTGGAGGGCTGGCCGGCAACCCCGAACAGCAGGCCAAGCAGGCCGAACTCGAGAAGAACACGCCGCAGCTCAAGGTAACGGAAGAGGTCTTGCGCCTGAACGTGCCCGGGCAGACCATCGGTGAAACGGTCGGCGTGGCGAAGAACTCGCAGGGGCACCTGTTCGTTTACAGCCGCACCGGCAAGACCGCCACGGTCAAGGGCAGCGCGGCCTCGATGCTGTTCGAGTTCGACCAGAACCTGAAGTTCATCAAGGAGTGGGGCCCGAACAACTACGCGTCGGCGTTCGCGCACACGGTTCGCGTCGACAAGAACGACAACGTGTGGATGGCCGATGAAGGCTCCAACATGATCGTCAAGTTCCGTCCCGATGCGAGCGTCGAGATGGTGCTCGGCCGCAAGGAAGAGCCGCTCGACTGGCTCGAGCGTTTCGTCGAAGAAGGCGACCACCTCGAAGGGTTCCCGAATGCACGTCCGGGGGTGTTCAACCGTCCGACCGACGTGACCTGGGACAACAGCGGCAACATCTTCGTGAGCGACGGCTACAACAACTCACGCGTCGCGAAGTTCGATGCCAAGGGCAACTGGGTGAAGGCGCTCGGCGAACGGGGCAACTCACCCGACCAGTTCAACACCCCGCACGGCATCGCGTCCGACGCACAGGGCAACATCTACGTCGCCGATCGCGGTAACCGCCGCATTCAGGTCTACGACCCGGATCTGAAGCGCCTCCGCATCATCGAAGGCATGGGCGCGCCGTGGTCGGCCTGCATCTCGCCCGGCGCGACGCAGCATCTCTTCACTGGCGATGGCAATGGCAAGATCTACAAGTTCGACCTCGACGGGAAGCTCCTCGGCTGGGCCCAGACGTCCCAGGGCCATGGTCAGAGCGGCTGCCTCGTGCATGAACTGCACTGCGAGTCGGACACGGTCATCTACAAGGGCGACTGCTCCACGTGGACGGTCGAGAAGATGACGATCAGCCAGTAGCAGCGTCAGCCACGACAGGGAAAAGGCCCGGTTGCACAACGCAGCCGGGCCTTTTTTTGTCGCTGGAGGCGGCAGTCGCAGGTCGGCTACGTTCGCCGTCGCAGCGTGAGGAAGGCGACCACCACCCCCACAACCAGCAGCCATTGCCGTTCGGTCGCCGCGTCGAACGGATCCGTCGCCACTTTCAGATCCATGCGCCGCCGCGTCAGCTCGTCACGGTCGTACATGTCGTCGTAGTGGCGAACGATGGCGTCGCGCTCCTCGACAGCGCGTACGTCGTCACTCAGGCCAAAGCCGAGTTGCGGCGGCAGCACAGGCAGCGTATTCATCGGGTCGGCAGCCCAGTTGACCGTCTTCACCAGCAGGCTCTGGCCCCGCTCGGGGGGCCAGGCGAAGACGATACACAGGGCGGTGAGGAACAGCACCCAGCCGCGCTCACCCGACACGTTCACAGCCGACTCCGAACGAGCTTCATATGGGTTGCCGGTGCAAGTGTATCGGACCCTCACACGATTCGCGCGTGTCCTCGTCGCTGACGCAGCAGGGCACTTCGTCGCCGGCACGCCGACGATGGCAGTGCGAGCTTCATCGGCGGTATGCGAGGCGCACTCCGCGGACAGGTCACGGCGACGACACTCCGGCTCGATGCCCAGGGACGCATCGCCCTCTGGCCGGACACCGCCCGCGACATGTTCGGACGCGAGGCGACCGACCTTCCCGCTCGAATGTTCGATCTGGTGTGCTGACATGCCAGCGCCGTCGGGCGTCGCCGGTTTGGAGGTGCTGCTGCGCAATGTCAGGCATCGCGTCCGGATCGAGCAGGACCCTCACGCGGGCGATGTATGCCAGCCCTGGCTACGAGCGCGTGTGGGGGCGTTCCTGCGCCAGCCTGTATGAGGATTCACGATCGTTCATGGAGGCGATCCATCCCGACGACCTGCTCGCGCAGCGCGCGGGCGTGATGTCGATCACGGAAACCGCATCGTCACGCCGGACGGTACCGTGCGGTGGGTGTGGGACCGCGGCTATCCGGTGACGAATGCCGACGGCTCCGTCCATCGCTACATCGGTGTGGCGCAGGACGTGACGCGGCGCCGTGCCAGCGAACTCGCCTTGCGGCGGCAGGAGAGACGCTGGACGCCATTGATGGTGCATGCCTTTGTCCGCCAATCCGGCGGGGCGATGCAGGTGCAGAGCAGTGAAGGACACGGCTCGACCGTCCGGCTGATCCTGCCGGCGGTCGAGGCAGTGGCGCGCGGGCAGGGACTACTGCCCATCGATTTCCCGAATGTCCGGCGAACCGGTTTTGCGCATGAGTCGCCGCGTCCCGGCTGACCGTCCCCCTTCGTCCGTGTCAGAATGCGCAGCATGAAGATCGGCATCATCGGCGCGGGCATGATCGGTGGCACGCTGGCGCACTTGCTGGCGCCGCTGGGCCACGACGTCGCGGTCAGCAACAGCCGGGGGCCCGACAGTCTGCAGGGGATGGTGGCCGAAATCGGACCCCGTGCGCAGGCCATGACGGTGAACGGCGCTGCCGCGTGGGCCGACCTCATCGTGCTCGCCGTGCCGTGGCGCACCCCGGAGGCGCTGCCTTCGCCCTCCGCAGTTGCCGGTAAGATCGTCATCGACGCGATGAACCCGTACCGCGCGTGGGGCGGCACCTATGACCTCGGCAACTCCAGTTCGAGCGAGGAGACGCGCACACGCCTGCCCGGCGCGCGCCTCGTGAAGGCGTTCAACACCATCTACTTCCGTCACCTTGCGACCGAAGGAAACACCAGCCTGTCCGAGGACGACCGTCGCGCCATCTTCGTTGCCGGCGACGACACCGAGGCGAAGACGGTTGTGGCGGGGCTCATCCGCGATCTCGGTTTCGCCGCCGTCGATGCCGGGTCGCTGCGCGACGGCGTGAAGCTGCAGCCCGGATCGCCGGTCTACAACCAGCCGTTCACCGGCGCCGAAGCCAGGCAGCGGCTCGCGGAGGCCTAGAGGCCGCGCGTCTGGGCGACGACGCCCCGGCCTGCGGCCTGGAACATGGTCACCTCGTCACGGTCGTGAAGTACGAGGGGAGATCGCTTTTCGTGTCCTCGAGAATTTCGACGATCGCCTGCCGGTCAGCCAGCGACAACGAGCGATAGCGCACGGCTTGCTCCTGGCCAGAGAGCACCTGCCACATGCGGCTGTAGATTGGCCCCTTGGCCAGCGGTGGCAGCTTGTCGAAAGCGGGTGAATAAATCAGGTAGCTGCACGGATACGTCATCAGCCGGCGTGTCAGATCGAGCTGGTAGAGCGATCGTCCCTTGCGGTCGCGCGGCCCGGTCGCGGACATCCGCTCGGCAAAACCGGATCGCCCACTGACTCGCACGCGGAAGCGGCGGTTCGTCGACAAACAGCAGGTAGTCGACGACCTCCTCGGCGACGCCCGCTCATCAGCGTCTCCACCAACTGGAGCTGTCCGGACCCGCCAGGGTGCATCCCCGGATCGGCAGCCCGCGCCTCCCACGACGCACGGGTCAGGAGGTTGATCATCTGCACCTGATGCGAGAAGGTCAGGAGTGCCGCGACGTCGCTCGTGGCAGCGGGGAAGCCCTCCGCATCGAAGAGCCCGGCGACCGAGGACACCTCGCCTCCCCCGTGGCTGGCGAGGGCCGGCACCTGATTGCCGCGATGGTGCGACGCGCCGCTCGCCCCGGTGACAAACCAGCCACCGAAACGCTCCGCATACGGACTGCGATGATCGGTCGGCACGATCGTCATCATCCGATCTCCGCCGGTGTCGGGCGTGGAACTGAACATCAGGAGGCCTGGAACACCCATGGTGTCGCCGGTCAGGTGGCAGCCCAGACACCTGAACTCGCGCTTGAATACCGGCCGCTCCGAGGAACGTTGCTCGAGCGTGTAGAAGACGATGCCCGACGTCTCGTCGTGCGCCGCGGCCTCGAGGAGGTCGCCGTCACGGACCCACGCGAGCGCGACGCGGTCGTTGAAGAACAGCGCTCGCGGACTGGATGGGCCGATCAACCGGCTCTGGAGACTCCCCTGGGAATGCACCAGCAGCTGAGAATCGACTGGCAGTTTCAGGGCCTCGATCGCGGAGCGCAGATATCCGCTCCGACCCTCGAAGGCGAGCGACGCCGAACCGTCCTGAAGCCTGCGGTTGAGGTCGTCGACGACATTGGTGAGCGGTGCCGGTGGAGTAGGGATGGCCGGATCGTCGGCCGATCCCAGGAACAGCCCGCCGCGCTGCGCCCGCACGGCGGACGAGGGCCACCAGGCTGCGCACATCGCCACCGCGCCGACGACCGCACATGCATGAAGTCCGATTCGCCTGCTGACCAGAGACCACTCCCTTCAAACCGCTCGCAACGACGTCTCATCCTCCACGCGGTTCCCGCTCGCGTCAAGGCTGCAGGCACCCGCAGCTGTACCGTCCAGTTGGCACCAACGGGTGCCTGCGCTATCCTCTTGCCGGTCAGCGCCGGAAAGCGTGCGCTCGCGGGTCGACAGGATGGGTCTGGCAAGCACGGAAGGAATGTACATGCCGAAAAGACTACTGGCCGTCGGAATCGCTGTCGGAATTGCCATCTCCGTCGGCGCGGTGAGCGGCACACGGGCGTTTCAGGGGTCGGCCCCGGCCGTTGCTCTCGATGGCGATGACCTCGCTGGAACCGTGACCGGCCCCTCCGGTCCAGAGGCCGGCGTGTGGGTTATCGCCGAGACCCGCGACCTGCCCACTCCATTCGCGAAGATCGTCGTCACCGACGATCGCGGGCGCTATCTGGTCCCCGATCTGCCCAAGGCGAACTACAGCGTCTGGGTCCGCGGCTATGGCCTGGTCGATTCGCCGAAGACCCAGGCCTCACCGGGCAGGAACCTCGAATCTCAAGGCCGTGGCCGCGAGTTCACCCGCGGCGGCGGCTCAGTACTACCCGGCCGCGCACTGGCTGTCGCTGATGGAGATGCCGGCCAAGAGCGAATTCCCCGGCACCGGGGACGAGCGGCAACGGCATCTCGCCGAACATGAAGAGCGCAGGCCGACTGGATCCAGCAGGGTGAAGTCGGGCGGCTGCACCGCGTGCCATGCGCTCGGCACGAAGGCGACGCGAGAGATCCCGCCGGCGCTCGGTCCCTTCCCGAACACCGCCGCTGCGTGGGATCGCCGCGTGAAGTCGGGCCAGGCGGGCGCGCAGATGAGCGGCGCGCTGAACGGCTTCGGCCGCGCGCGCGTGTTGAAGATGTTCGCCGACTGGACCGACCGCATCCGTGCGGGCGAGGTTCCACCGGCGCCGCAGCGGCCCGCAGGGCATCGAGCGCAACGTGGTGATCACGCAGTGGGACTGGGCCGATCCGAAGGCGTACCTGCACGACGTGGTCTCCACCGACCGGCGAAATCCGCGCGTCAATGCCAACGGGCCGGTGTACGGGTCACTCGAGCTGAGCGCCGACTACATACCCGTGCTCGATCCGAAGACGAACACGGCGAGCCAGAATCCCGCTGACGGTCCGCGATCCGAGCACGCCGCCCGACCAGCCCGACGATGCCCGAGCCGTCGCCGTACTGGGGCGAGGAGCCGATCTGGACCAGCAAGAACAACGTCCACAATCCGATGCTCGATACGAAGGGACGGGTGTGGCTCACCTCGACGGTCCGGCCATCGCAGCAACCCGCCAGACTGCGGCGAGGGTTCGAGCCATCCGTCGGCGAAGCTCTTCCCGCTGACGCGCCGCCGGCCGTCACCTGGCCATGTACGACCCGCAGACGAAGAAGTTGACGCACATCGGCACCTGCTTCGGCACGCATCACCTGATGTTCGCCGAGGACGCCAACAACACGCTCTGGACGAGCGGCGGCGGACAGGTGATCGGCTGGCTCAACACGAAGATGTTCGACGAGACGCAGGACGAGATGAAGTCGCAGGGGTGGACGGCGCTCATCCGCGATGCCAACGGCAACGGCAAGCGCGACGCGTATGTCGAGCCGAATCAGCCGCTCGATCCGACGCAGGGACCAGCGGATTGGCGGTGCGCTCTACGCCGTCGCGCCGGCGCCGGACGGGTCGATCTGGGGCACGCAGCTTGGCTACCCGGGCGCGGTCATCCGGCTCTCGCCAGGCGCGAATCCCCCGGAAACGGCGCTGGCCGAAATCTACCAGCCACCGCCGGACAAGGGGTACTCGCCGCGCGGCGGCGACGTCGATCGCGACGGCGTCTACTGGGCGGCCATGGCCAGTGGCCACATGGCGAGCTTCGACCGGCGCAAGTGCAAGGCGCCGCTGAATGGCCCGCCGGCCACGGGGCAGCACTGTCCGGAAGGCTGGACCTTCTACACCGAGCCGGTGCCGCAGTTCAAGGGCGTCACCGATTCCGGCAGCGCCGAGGCGAGCTACTACACGTGGGTCGATCAGTTCGACACGCTGGGTCTCGGGCGCAACGTGCCGATCAACACGGGCAACGCGGCCGAGGGGCTGCTGGCGCTCCAGGACGGCCAGTTCGTCACGCTGCGCGTGCCGTATCCACTCGGCTTCTACACGAAGTGGATGGACGGTCGCATCGACGATCCGAATGCCGGGTGGAAGGGCCGCGGTGTCTGGACCACGGTGTCGACGCGAGCGCCATTCCACATGGAAACCGGGCGCGGCACGACGAGCAAGGTGATGAAGTTCCAGCTTCGGCCGGAGCCGCTCGCCAGGTAATCGGCTGCCGCAGCACCTGCACGTGGAGACGTCCAGCCTGTGCGGCGGCCACGCCGCATAGCTAAAGACAGCATCCATGCGTCTGGTATAGTCCGCAGCTATGGAGTGGCTGAACTACCATCACCTGCTGTACTTCTGGACCGTGGTTCGCGAGGGCGGCGTGTCGCGGGCGGCCGAGAAGCTGCGGCTGGCGCAGCCGACGGTGAGTGCGCAGGTCAAACTGCTGGAAGACACGCTGGGTCAGCCTCTGTTCGACCGCCAGGGGCGGCGGCTGGTCCTCACCGACACCGGCCGGGTAGTCTACCGGTACGCCGACGAGATCTTCGGCATCGGCCGCGAGCTGATGGAGACGCTCAAGGGGCGAGCGCCAGGGCGGCCGCTGCACCTGACTGTCGGCGTCGCCAACGCCGTACCCAAGCTCATTGTGCACCGGCTCCTGCAGCCGGCGTTCGAGGGCGAGCAGGCGGTGCACCTCGAGTGCCGCGAGGACAGCACCGAGGGGCTGATGGCGGAGCTGGCGACGCACGCCCTCGATGTCGTGCTCTCCGACGTGCCGCCGCCGCCGCACGTCCGCGTCAAGGTGTTCGGACACCTGCTCGGCGAATCCGAGGTCACGTTCTTCGCCGCGGCACCGCTCGCCGGCAAGCTGAAGCGGCGGTTCCCGCAGTCGCTCAACGACGTGCCGATGTTCCTGCCGACGTCGGCCACCGCGCTGCGCCGCTCCATCGATCAATGGCTCGAGGCCGAGGACCTGCACCCGCAGGTCATCGGCGAGTTCGACGACTCGGCGCTGATGAAGGCGTTCGGGCAGGCCGGCACGGCGGTGTTCCCGTCCCCGTCAGTTATCGAGCCCGAGGTGATGCGGCAGTACAAGGTTCAGGTCGTCGGGCGGGTCAGCACCATCCGCGAGCGCTACTACGCGATCTCGGCCGAGCGCCGCCTCAAGCATCCCGGTGTGCTGGCCATCACCAACGCGGCGCGCACCGACCTGTTCGTGTAGCTTCAGAGCCTTTTCAAATGGACCGCATCCAAACTATCTAGTCGCTCGATACGGCGCCGATTCATAGAGTGGGTGGGTCGCGTGGGAGAGCGACCTGATGGACCTCTTCTTTCCGTTCACCGACTACTGGTGGTTCTACGCGGGCTTTGTCGGCTTCGTGCTCATGCTGCTCGCCATCGACCTCGGGGTCTTCCATCGCCGCGCCCACGTTGTCTCGTTCCGCGAGTCGCTGGCGTGGTCGGTCGTGTGGGTGGCGCTGGCGCTCGCCTTCAGCTACGGGTTCTATCTCTACGCCGCGTCGAAGTTCGGCCCGGACGCCGGGCGTCAGCTCGGGCTGGAGTTCCTCGCCGGCTACATCGTCGAGAAGTCACTCGCCGTCGACAACGTCTTCGTCTTCGTCCTGGTGTTCGCGTACTTCGGCATCCCGCCGCTCTACCAGCACCGCGTGCTGTTCTACGGCATCATCGGCGCGCTGCTGTTCCGCGCGATCTTCATCGCCATCGGTTCGGCACTCATGCAGTATCACGTGGTGGTGCTGGTGTTCGGCGCGTTCCTGATCCTCACCGGTGTGAAGATGCTGTGGGCGCCGGAACGCAGGCTGGAGCCCGACAAGAACCCGATCGTCCGGCTGCTGCGCCGCTTCATGCCGATCACGCCGCACCTGCACGGACAGCACTTCGTCGTGGACATCGACGGCCGGCGTCATGCGACGCCGCTGCTGGTGGCCCTGCTCGTGCTCGAGATGAGCGACATCATCTTCGCCGTCGACTCGGTGCCCGCCATTTTCGCGGTGTCACGCGAGCCGTTGATCGTCTTCACCTCGAACGTCTTCGCCATTCTCGGGTTGCGGGCGATGTACTTCATGCTGGCCGGCGCGGTGGAGCGGTTCCACCTGCTGAAGTACGGCCTCGCGTTCATCCTGGTGTTCGTCGGCCTGAAGATGGTGTGGCTGAACGGGATGTTCGACGGCAAGTTCCCCATCACCTGGTCGCTGGCGATCATCGGGGCGCTGCTGGCCGCCAGCATTGCGGCCTCGCTGTGGTGGCCGAAGCGCCAGGACCCTCCGGCAGCAGCCGACGGTCCACCAGCGGCGATCTGACGTGACGCTCGCCGATCCCTAGAGTCACGCCCCTCGTGGCTCCCGCCCTCGTCACCTGGCCGTGTTCGTCTTGCGCGTGCGCGCGCGCTGCGAGCCTTCCGCCGCCTCCGCAGTCGAATCGCTCCACCGTGCCGTCCTCGTGGTAGCCGACGAACGCTGAACAGCGGTCCTGCCCCTTTGGCACGACCATGTTCCAGGCAGATGAGGACGTTGACGTACACCCGCAGGCTGTCGGTGTGCGGCCAGAAGTAGTCGCCATTCCCTGGTGTAAAAGACGTACTGCGCGATGAGGGCCGGAACGACGGCGGTGTTCATCGCCGTTGCCACCGCCTCGGCCAGTCGTGGATCGACGCGAGACGCCTGCCCGAGGCTCCCGGCCGCTCGCCGCTGGCACGTCCACCCAGAAACGCCCTCTACGCTTCCCGTGCGCGCCGCGCGAAGCGCCGCCGATCCACCCAGGGCAGTGTCAGTTGCGCCACTGTCGAGGGGTGGAGGCGGCCCAGCACGCGGATGACCGCCGTCCACGCCGCGACATGCACCGGCCGCCGGTTCGGGACCGAGCAGTCGTGCGGCGCGCGTCAACGTATTTCTTGCAGCTCTTCACGCCGCCGGTCGGTCCGCGCCAGGCGTGGGCCGGCGCACGACGCATCGCAAGAGGGCATAAAGGGAGGCGAAGCGCGCTATCATGGGCGCCTTCATCGTGCCCACAATCACAACCTTTTCACGCTCGTGCTCACGATTCCTGGTCGGATGCATCTGGCTCGGCTTCGGCGCTCCCTCAGTCTTCGCGCAGGGCACCACCCCTGCACCGCCGCCGGCGCCGCCTCCCGTCAATACCCCGGCGTTCGTGATCCAGAGCGACAACGGTGACAACCGCCTTCAGGTGGGCGGGTTCCTTCAGGCGGAAGGACGCTTCGCCGTGAACGACGACCAGAAGCGGGTGACGGATACGTTCACCATGCGGCGCTTCCGGTTCATCTTCCAGGGACGGCTGGCGAGACACTTCGAGTACTACTGGAACGTCGATTTCTCGAACAACGTGCTGACGCTGCGCGACGCGTATTTCGACACGGTGTTCTCACCGGCCCTGCACGTGCGCGTCGGTAAGCAGAAGGCGCCGTTCAGCTATGACCGCCTCATGTTCATCACGCAGACCCTGTTCCAGGAGCGCGGCATGAGCACGAGCGTCGCACCTGACCGCGACACCGGTGTGCAGGCGTTCGGCGACCTCGCGGGCGGCGTGGTCAGCTACGCCGGTATGGTCGGCAACGGCACAGCCGATGGTCAGCTGTCGGAACTCGATCTGAATGACGAGAAGGATGTCGTCGGTCGCGTGATGATTCGTCCCTGGGCACGGAACCGGAACAGTCGGCTCGCGACGTTGAGCGCCGGCGTTGCAGCCAGCACCGGACTTCAGGCCGGGCCGGTGCCGACGTTCCTCTCACCAGGGCGTCAGCCTTTCTTCACCTACGCGGCGGGGTCGGCGGGCGAAGGCCGCAGGAACCGCTGGTCTCCCCAGGCGGCGTACTACCGCGGACCCTTCTGGGGCTACGCAGAGTACGTCAAGTCCACAGGGGGGATCCGTCGCGGCGAGACGCAAGCGGAGGTCGAGCACACGGCGTGGCAGGTAGCAGGATCCTGGGTGTTGACGGGGGAGCCGGCGCTCGAACGGAACGTGCGTCCGCGCATCAACTTCGACCCGCCGAGCAACCACTGGGGTGCGGTGCAGCTCGTCGGGCGGTACCAGCGGCTCGATGTGAGCGGCAATGCCCTCGACCTGGGGCTCGCGGCCGCAGGCACCAGCACCCGAGCCGACGCCTGGGTTGTCGGCCTCAACTGGTACATGAACCCGCTGGTGAAGTGGTACGTGAACGTCGAGCGCACCATCTTCGACGGCACGACACGCGCCGCGCGACGTCCGGAGAACATGCTGACGTTCCAGGCGCAGTTCAGTCTCTAGATCCACCGGCAGCGACATCAACTGCCGGGCGCGACACCGCGGGTCAGTAGTTCCACTGCGCCTGTATGCCGATCCTGTTGCCCGCGGTTGCGGAGCCGTACGGGAACGTGCTCGTGCGGGTACGTGTGAACGTGCGCGTGAACATCCCGGTCAGCTCCACCTCCGCCCACTTCGCAAACTCCAGCCCGAAGTCGAGCTCGTTCACCTTCGAGTGCGGTGCGTTGCGGGCGAATTTGCGGTTCCCGTCGTAGTAGTGCCACCGCGTGAATGGGAACCAGGTGCCGAAGCCGGTCTGCTTCCGGTAGTTCACCTGCACGTATCCGCCCTGGAGCGATTCCAGGCCAATGCTGCGCAGGTCGGCGCTGAGGGCCGGCCCGCGGCCCACGGTCCACTCCGTTTCCAGGCCAATCGGTTGCGGATACCAGACAAAGGTGCCCGCGACGCGCTCGTCCAGTTGACCGTCCGCGCGCTGCGTCGGCGTGAAGGTGACGCTGCCAGTGCTGATGGCCTGTGTCGGGCTGACGAACCGGCCTCGATAGGCTTGCACGCCCAACTCGAAGTACTGGCCGTTCTTCAGCTTGAAGGGGTACTGCACCCGTCCGAACACGTGGGGATCCCCGTTCTGATCCGAACGGTTGAGCCCCTGACCCGCGTATGCCCCGACCGCGACGACGCCGTAGTCGCCTGAGCCCTTGAGGCCGAGGCCGGTCAGGTCGCGGAAGCGCTTGCGCGCCTCGACTGACGCCCACAGAAGTGACGCGCCGAGGTCGCGTTCGCCTTCCACCGCGCTGTTGAGCGCATCGGGCCGCTCGAGCGGCGCGCGGTTCTGGCTCGACTGCATGTTCACGAAGCCGAACGGCACCTTCGACTGACCGAGCCGGATGCGCCAGCTTTTCGCTTTGTCGAGGGTGACATCCGCGTAGAGGTCGCGCGCCTGCACCGAGAAGTCGGCAGCGCCGGTCGAGGCCTGGTAGTCCACCTGTGCGTAGAGGGTCAGGTGTTCTGCCGCGTCGCCGCTGAACACGAATCGGCCGCGCCGGATCATGAACGACTCGGTCTTGTTCACCGCACGGTCGGTGGGGACTTCAATCGGCTGTCCCTGCCAGGACAGCGCGTCCTCATAGCGAAACTGGGTGTAGCCGCGAAGTCCGAGCTTCTCGTACCATTTGCCGTCCAGCGCTTTCGCAAGCACGGGCTGCAGGTCCTGGGCGCTCGGCACCGCCGGAGCCGGCGGCGCGACTGGCGCGGCCGCTTCGGCCTGGGGTGACACGCCGACCGCAGGGGCTGACGTCGGCCCGGCAGCGTCCGTCTCGGCGACCAGGCGTATCGCGTCGTACTCGGCGGCCGTGATGGAGCCGCGATCGCGAAGTACCTCCAGCAATCGCAGCAGCGCATCGTTCGACGCTTCTGCCGGGGTGACCCCGCCAAGCCATGCACTCATCACCGCACCCGCCACGAGCGCCATCCGTTCCCACATCCGCCGCTGACCGCGTCCGTTCACCGTTCGTCCTCGCCTGGCTCACAGCGTCTATCGCCGCGAGATGACGTCGATCGTACGTGGTGGCGTTGCTGGACGTGTGTCGCGCTTGTTGCGACAGTGTTACGTTCATGTAAAACCACAACACGCGTCCTGCGTGCCCAGGCGGAAGAGGCGACTCGCCCGACTTGGTTCGTAGCAAAAATAGGTTTCTTTAATTACCTCGCAGGCCTTATCGTTTCCTTAGGTTCCTGACAACCGTTCCACAACGAAGGAAATCGCGGTCCACTCATCGCGTCACGTTGACAACACTATGAAATCGCACACCTTGGACTCCCAGTCATCCACTACGCCGGCCAAAGCCCTGGAATTCCTGAAAGACGGCAACCAACGTTTCGTCAAGAATCTGAAGATCAACCGAAACCTGCTGCAACAGGCCAACGAAACGCGTGAAGGGCAGTGGCCCTTTGCCGTCATTGTGAGCTGCATTGACAGCCGCACTTCGGCGGAACTGATCTTCGACCAGGGGCTCGGCGATATCTTCTCAGTGAGGATTGCCGGCAATGTCATCAACACAGACATCGTTGGCAGCCTCGAGTTTGCCTGCCGGGTGGCGGGATCGAAGCTGATTGTCGTGCTCGGCCACTCGAGTTGCGGCGCGATCAAGGGCGCCTGCGACCATCTCGAACTGGGCAACCTGACCGAGTTGCTGTCCAAGATTCAACCGGCGGTGTACGCAGAAACGGTGACGACCGAGGTGGGCCAGCGGAACTCCAAGAACCACGCGTTCGTCGAGAACGTGGCCGAGCTCAACGTGAAGCACTCGGTCAGAGCCATCATCAACCGCAGCTATATTCTCGAGCGGATGATTGAAAAGGGAGAAATCGGCATCATCGGCGCAAAGCACGACTTGGAAACGGGCCTGGTCTCTTTCCTCGAGGACACCTGGGTGCACAACACCAAGTCCATCAAGGAGCAGGGCAATTGATCACGGGCCCCTCGTCCGGCGCGGCCTGAGTCAGCGTGCAGACGTCGCGGTGGCCGGCCGGTCTGCACCCGTGTTGTCGTCCGCCGTCGCGCGCCGCGCGATCTCGCGCAGCATGCCGCCGAAGATGAAGCCGTGCACCGGCACGAGCGAGTACCAGTAGAGCAGGCCCCAGAGGCCAATCGGATCGAACACTGCCGTCTGGTGAATCGTGGTGCCGGTGCCGTCGGGCACCGCCTCGAACTCGAGCCACGCACGTCCCGGCACCTTCATCTCCGCCGCCAGACGCAGCCGGCGATCCGGCTCGCACGCCTCGACGCGCCAGAAGTCGAGCGCATCGCCGACGACCAGCTGCTCGGGATGGCGGCGCCCGCGCCGCATGCCGACGCCGCCGATCAGCAGGTCGGCAGAGCCGCGCAGCCGCCATAGCCAGGTGCCGTAGTACCACCCCTGTCGTCCACCGATGCGCGCAATCGGACGAAAGGCGCGCGACGGCGCGACCTCCACGTGGACGGTCGCGCATCCACCAGGCGTGAACCGAAGCGTGCGCTGACGAGCAGGCCGCGGCCCGCCGCCCGACTGCAGGGCATCGGACCACCGCGTCAATGCGAAATCGCGGTCCTCATTGCGGATGGCGCGCGACACAGCATCGGTGAGGCCGATGGGACGGATGCCGAAGACCGCGTCGGCGCTGTCGATCGCTGCACCACCGACCGGTTGCGCAGTCCCTCGATCAGCTGACGCCCGATACGGGCGTAGATGGGGGTGACAAGTCCGAGCCACAGGCTCGACAGGTGCGGCGTGAGCAGCGGCACCGAGACCATGAGCCGGCGCAGCCCGCGCTGCCGCGCGTATTCGCGCATCAGGTCGCCGTAACTCGCGCGGTCCGCCCCGCCAATCTCGAAGATCCGACTCGTATCTCCTGGCAGGTCGAGGGCGGCCACCAGATAGGCGAGCAGGTCGTCGACGCCGATCGGCTGCGCCTCGGTGTTCACCCAGCGCGGGCAGATCATCACGGGCAGCCGCTCGACGAGCGCCCGGATCATCTCGAACGACAGGCTGCCGGACCCGATCACGACCGAAGCCCGGAGTTCGATGACCGGGACGCCGTTCTCGCGCAGCGCCTCGCCGGTTTCCAGGCGGCTCTTCAGGTGCTTGCTAAGCGAGCCATCGTCCTGAGCGAGTCCGCCAAGATAGATGATTCGGCGCAGCCCGGCACGTCGTGCGGCCCCGCCGAAGGCGCGGGCCGCGAGGAGGTCGGCCTCGCGGTAGTCGCCGCGTGCGCCCATCGAATGCACGAGATAGAACGCCGTGTCGACACCCGCCATCGCACGGTCGAGCGAGTGGGCGTCGAGGAGATCGCCGCCGACCACCTCGGTCTGGGGGGCCACCCGGTCGCGCAGCGCATCCGGGCGGCGGGCCAGACAGCGGAGCGGACGGTTGAGCGCCTCGAGTGCCGGCAGGAGCCGGCCACCGATGTAGCCGGTGGCTCCGGTGAGCAGGATGCGGGAAGGTGAGGTCATGAGTTGCTCTGGTAAGGACGCCGCCCGGGCGGGTCAGGCCTCAGGTCGTGTTCAAATAGGCCACGGCCGTCGATGCGGGTACAATCCCGGCGTCGCGCGCGGCATTCGATTCGGCAGCGCCAGGACCCTGACGCCGGCCGGCGCCCAAATCGGTCCCCGCGCGCTGAAGCGCTACGAGAAGCAGCAGTAGGAGGCATTAGGTGATGAAGAAGAGCACTTTCGCCCTGGCCTTCGCCGCAGCCGCGGCGATGTCGGCGGCCAACATCGGCATGTTCGCGAACGAACCGGCACCGATTCCGCCGGTCAACGACGTGGCGAACCCTTACACCATGGTCAGCGACTACTTCAAGCTCCCCGCGGGGCGGACGTGGGGCTCGACCAGCAGCATCGACGTCGACAAGGACGGCACGTCCATCTGGGTGGCCGAGCGCTGCGGTGGCAACAGCTGCCTCGATACGGCGACCGGCCAGATCAAGGACATCCCGACGGTCATGAAGTTCGACACCACCGGCACGCTGGTGACGTCGTTCGGCAACGGCCTGCTGATCTTCCCGCACGGCATCCACGTCGACAGGGACGGGAACGTGTGGGTGACCGACGGCCAGGACAACGCGCCGCGTCCCGCCCGTGGCGGCGCGCCGGCCGTCGCGCCCGCCGGCCCGCCCCCGACCCCGCAGCCGCAGCGTGCGAATGCGGCGGCCACCAGGGGCCAGCAGGTGTGGAAGTTCGCGCCTGACGGCAAGGTGCTGCTCACGCTCGGCAAGCAGGGCGGCGGCAACGAACCCGATTACTTCTTCGCGCCGAATGACGTCGATCACGTCGCCCGACGGGCGGTTCATCTTCGTGTCCGAAGGCCACAGCAGCACACCCGGCCAGAACGCGCGTGTCCTGAAGTTCGACGCCACCGGCAAGTTCATCAAGAGCTGGGGCAAGTGGGGCAGCGGCGACGGCGAGTTCGATCAGCCGCACGCGCTTGCGTTCGACTCGAAGGGACTGCTCTATGTCGGTGACCGCAACAACAACCGCGTGCAGGTGTTCGACCAGGATGGCAATTTCAAGGAGAAGTTCTACCAGTTCTCCCGTCCGAGCGGCATCTACATCGACAAGGACGACAACCTGTATGTCGCCGACTCCGAATCGGGGTCGGTCTCCCAGAACCACCAGGACTGGAAGCGCGGCATCCGCATCGGCAGCCTGAAGGACAAGGACAAGAAGGTCACCGCCTTCATCCCCGACCCTGAAAGCCGCATCCGGCCCGCGTTCACCGGCACCAGTGCCGCGGAAGGTGTGGTGGTCGACTCGAAGGGCGTCATCTACGGCGCCGAAGTCGGCCCTCGCCGCGTCAGCCGCTACGTGAAGAAGTAAGTCCCGGGCACCGCCGATTGCCGATTGCTGACCGGACCTGGCCGACGCCTTCTCCAGCCAGCAATTGGCAATCGGCATCACGCCTGCAGTCGTTTACCGCCGATAGTCGCGTGTCGCGTCGCTGGCCATAGCGCGACGTCCCCGTTGTTCCGGATATGCCCGCGCCTGCGGGCAGCTGATACGCCGCACCGTCTCCCGCAGTTCGTCGACATCGATCGGCTTGCGGATGAACGCGCGGGCGCCGAGATCGCGCGCCGCCCCCACCGCTTCGATCCCGCTCGACATCACCACCACCGGAATCCACGCCAGCGACCGGTCGCGCAACTGCACGGAGCGGAAGTGGCGGCCGTCCATGACCGGCAGCTGCAGGTCGAGGATGATCAGGCAGATCGTCGGCGTGCTGCGCAACCGATGCAGGGCCTCGCGTCCGTGGCGAGCCTGCACCACGTTGAAGCCGTCGGCTTCGAGCGCTACCCGCAGAACGTCGAGCAGTTCGGTCTCGGCCTCGACGATCAGCACGGTGCAGCGATGAGGCGGGGCCTGCGCAATTGCCCTGACGGATGTCTCTGTCTGCACGATCAGTCCACCTTTGCGAGTTGCTCATCGGCCTTTACGAGTTGCTCGACGGCCATGGCCAGTTCAACAGGATCGATCGGCTTCACGACGTGCATCTCGAAGCCGGCCGCAAGGACGTCGCGGCGATCGGACGCGCGGGCCAGCCCGGTGAACGCCGCCGCCGGCGTGTGGCGCCCGGACTGGCGATCGAGCGCTCGCACATCCTGGATGAACTGGTACCCGCTCTCGCCCGGCATCCGCAGGTCGCTCAACACCACATCGGGCGGCGCCGCACGGAAGCGGTGCCGCCCTTCATCGGCAGACTGCGCGGTGGCCACCGACGCGCCGAACCGCTCGAGGCTGGACCGGGCGAACTCGAGCGCCTCTGCATCGTCGTCCACGATGAGCACCGAAATACCGTCGAGCCGTGGCGCCAGTTCAGGCTCCGGCTCCGGCACGGGCGCGCTTGCTGTCGTGGAGCGCCGCGGCAGCAGCACCTCGAACGTCGCACCGTGCCCTGCGCCGGGGCTGCGCGCCGACACGGTGCCGCCGTGCATCTCGGCGAGGTGCCGCACGATGCCGAGACCCAGGCCGATGCCGCCGAAGGGCCGCGTGCTGCTGCTGTCCCCCTGCCGGAACCGCTCGAAGAGCAGCGCCGTCGTTTCCGCGCTGAAGCCGATGCCGGTGTCAGAGACCGACAGGCAGACGAGTTCATCGCGCAGTGACAGGTTGACGACAACCTGCCCGCCGGCTGGGGTGAACTTGATCGCGTTCGACACCAGGTGCCACGCAATCTGCTGCAGCCGATCGGGATCGACCACGATCTGGCCGACGGCATCGTCCAGATGGGTCTCGACATTGATGCCCTTCGCCGCTGCGGCCGGCTCGAGCGACTGGACCGTGAACGCGATGATCGGCTGCAGCATCGTCGGCACGGGCGAGATCTGCAGGCGTCCACTGACGATGCGTGAGACATCGAGCAGGTCTTCGATCAGTCGTGACTGCGCCCACCCTGCCCGTTCGATCGCCTGGATGGCGCGTGCGCTCTGCGTGGCGTTGAGCTTGCCACCCTCGAGCAGGCGAGCCCATCCGAGGATTGAATTGAGGGGCGTGCGCAGTTCGTGCGAGAGCGTCGACAGGAACTCATCCTTTATGCGGCCGGCTGCTTCGGCGCGCGTCGATGCTGCTTCCGCGGTGCGCAGCAGCGTCTCATAGTAGGTCGCGAGTTCGTCGATCTGCGTGCGCACACGCCGCGCGACGAGGACGCCGATGCCGACCGCGATACCGCCGAGCAGCACCGCTAACGCAATTGATCCGACGTGCTCGATCTCCCATACCAGCAGTGCCGACACCAGACCGATCGTGACGAACGGGACGACCACAATCCTGCCCAGTCGTCGCCCCATCTGCGCCCGCATGAGCCTTCCTGACTGCAAGACGGCCGCCGAGGCCAATGCAGAGCGTTATGGCTTGAGTCTTGATACATGAGCGGTGATGCCCGGCCCCGTTGTGCGCGTCGCCGCAGTCGGCGACCTGCATTGCACCCGCACCACTCAGGGACTTCTGCAGCCGCTGTTCGCCAGAATGGGAGAGGTCGCCGATCTGCTCCTGCTGGCCGGAGACCTGACCGACTACGGCACATCGGAGGAGGCACGCATGCTGGCCCGTGAACTGGCTTCGCTGCGGATTCCGATTGCGGCTGTGCTTGGCAATCACGACGTCGAATCGGGAAAAGAAGATGAGGTCGCCGCCATCCTTCGCGATGCGAATGTCGTCGTGCTCGACGGCGACGCGGTCGAGCTCGCGGGTATCGGCATCGCCGGGGTGAAAGGGTTTGGCGGTGGCTTCGGCGCGCGCGCCCTCGGTGCCTGGGGCGAGCCGATCATCAAGCAGTTCGTCCACGAGGCTGTGAACGAAGCGTTGAAGCTCGAGGCAGCCCTGGCGCGCCTGCGGACGCCAACGAGGATTGTGCTGCTGCACTACGCGCCGATTCAGCGGACGGTGGAGGGCGAGCCGCCGGAAATCTATCCGTTCGTCGGCTCGAGTCGTCTCGAAGATCCCATTGAGCGGTTTTCGGTCTCGCTCGTGGTGCATGGGCACGCGCATCGCGGACAGCTCGAGGGGACTACCAAGTCCGGGGTTCCCGTCTACAACGTTTCGATGCCGCTGCTGGCCCGGCACTTCCCGGAGCGGCCCGCGTTTCGCGTGTTCGAGGTGCCGGTCGCGGGTGAAACCGCGGCCGTGGATCCAGGCTCTGGCCCTGTCGCCGCCGGCACGCCGGCGCGGCGCGCCACCGATCCCGTCATCCCCTGAGGTCTCCCCATGGAAACGTCCACGGCTCGCGCCATCCACGACCCCGCGGCCGACTTCTATATCGATGCGTTGCAGAAGTTGCTCGACACTGGCATCCCGTTCCTCGTTGGCGGTGCCTTCGCCTTCTCGCACTACTCGCACGTGCCGCGCGAGACGAAGGACATTGATATCTTCGTCAAGCCGGACGACTGCGCGCGCGTCCTCGCGGCCTTCGCGGCCCTCGGATATGACACCTGCCTGCCGTTCCCGCACTGGCTCGGCAAGATTCAGCGTGGCGAGCACTTCATGGACGTCATCTTCAGCTCGGGCAACGGTGTTGCCCGGGTCGACGACCTGTGGTTCGACCATGCGCCGCGCGTCAACGTGCTCGGCCTCATTGTGCGCATCTCTCCAGCCGAAGAAATGCTGTGGTCGAAAGCGTTCATCCTCGAGCGCGAGCGCTACGACGGTGCCGACGTGGCGCACCTGCTGCGCGAGACCGGCCCGGCGCTCGACTGGCCGCGCGTGCTGATGCGGTTTGGCGATCACTGGCGGGTGCTGCTCAGCCACCTCATCCTGTTCGGTTTCATCTATCCCGACAAGCGGCAGAACATTCCGGCCTGGGTGATGGACGAACTGCTGCGCCGCCTGGGCGTGAGCCGGCCGAATCTGCAGAACGACGTCTGCTTCGGCACGCTGCTGTCGCGCGAGCAGTACCTGCACGACCTCGACCGCTGGAAGTACCACGACGGTCGACGCGAGCCGCACGGGACAATGACCGAGGAGCATCTGCGCATCTGGACCGACGCAATCGGGAAGAAGCCGTAGCGCCTTACTGCTGGCGCTCGAGCACCCAGGCAATTGGGCCCACGAGCTTCTCCAGCAATGGCCGTCGGCGCCACGCCTCGAGCGTGATTTCGGTGCTCCGCGCGATGTCGGCCACGTTGTCGATGGTCAGGCGCGCGGCAATGTCGCTCGTCCCGCACGGTGAGATTCATCTCGTCGTTGTGCTCGAACGATCGGTTGTCGAGATTCGTGGTCCCGATGGCCGACCACAGGTCGTCGACGACGAGCAGCTTCACGTGATTCATCCCCGGGGTGTATTCGTAGATTCGAATGCCGGCTTCGAGGAGCTGTCCGAACATACGCCGGCTGGCCAGTCGCACCCAGCGCTGGTCGGTTGCCGGACCCGGCACCACCACCGAGATGTCGACCCCGCGCTGAGCCGTGCGAATGAGCGCCTTGCGAAACGCTTTGTCTGGCAGGAAGTAGGGCGTGCTGATGCGGCAGCGGCGGTTCGCACCCTCGATGAGCGTCTGGAACAGGACGCGGGATACAGTGGCGCGGTCGGCAGGCGAGCTCTTCAGGGCAAAGGCCCGGACGCCGGTCCGACGCTCGTGTAGCTTGTAGGTTTCCGGGCCCGTGAGAATCTCGCCGCAGCACTCGAGCCAGTTCTCGGCGGCGATCCCTTGAATCTGGGAGACGACCGGTCCCTCGACGCGCGCCATCATGTCGCGCCACATCGGCTTGCCGCCCATCGGCCGTGCCCACCAGTCGGCGACACCGGCGCCGCCGACGAAGGCCACACGCCCGTCTACCACCAGCAGCTCGCGGTGGGTGCGGTTGTTCAGGCGGCCCAGGCTGTACCAGGTCACCTTCTGGTACGGCTCGACGCGACAACCGGCGGCGCGCAGCGGTCCGGCCGCGGCGCGGAAGGCGCCGAAGCTGCCTATGGCGTCCACGACCAGCGTGACGCGGACGCCGGCGCGAGCCCGCTCAGCCAGCGCCTCGACGAAGGCGCTGCCAGTCGTCCCCATCTTGAAGACGTAGCACTCCATGTTGATCGTTTCACGCGCGCCCCGGATGGCGTCGAGCATGGCCGGGTAGAAGCGATCGCCGTTCGTGAGGACGTCCAGCGTGTTGCCGTCGGTGAGCGTGACCATGCAGGTCGACTCGAGGACGCGGACGAAGTGGTCGCTGGTGGCGTCGAGGTCGCCCTCGATGTGATATGGAATGTGCGGCGTGAAGAGCATCACGAGGACGAGCCACGCGATGAAGGCGCCGCCGATGATCGTCAGGTACAGCATCGATGCATCGTCAGGTGCGCAGTGCCAGCAGCGCCACTGGAAAGTGCGCAAACAGGTCGGCGGCTGAGAGTTCGAGCTGCCCGTGTGCCGAGACGGCGGTTGAAAGCGTCACCCCCGTGAAGGCGTGGTCTGCATGGCAGCCGGCGAGGTCGGCCGGCAGGCGCACCGTCGTGCCGTCCCAGCAGCCCGGGCCCAGCGGCGGGGTCGTGCCGGCGCCCTCCAGCCCCGCGATCAGGCGCGGCACGCAGGTGACGGTCGTGCCGCTGTCGTGCCGGCGCGCGAAGGCGAAGATGCTGTCGGCTTGTGGCCCGGCCGTGTCGAGCGGCACGTAGCTGCCGCTGTCGAAGATGGCGCGCCGTGCACCACGCAGCGCGAGGGCGCGGGCCATCGTGTACATCTTGATGCGGCCGTCGTGCCTCGAGGCGACCAGCTCCGTGGCGGCTGCCGGCGAGGCGAGGGGCAGCGCACGCAGGCGTTCGGCGCGTCGTGCGTAGTCGACCGGCCGGCGATTGTCCGGATCGACAAGCGACAGATCCCAGAACTCCGTGCCCTGATAGAAGTCGGGCACTCCTGGTGCCGTGCACTTGATGAGCAGCTGCGAGAGGCTGTTCACTATGCCCAACTCCGCCACCCGCCGCTGGAACGTCAGCATCGTCGACACGAACGGGCGCTTCGGGTCGAGCATGCGTTCAACGAACGACAGCACCGCCTCTTCGTACGCGGTCGTCTGGCGCCAGCCAGCTGGTGTTCACCTTGGCTTCGCGGAGCGCCTTGCGCATGTAGTCAGTCATCCGCTCCGGGAAGGCGGCCTGCTCAGCGACGTCGAATGGCCAGGCGCCGACCACCGTCTGGTAGATCAGGTACTCCTCGTTTGTGTCGGGCGCGATCCGTCCGCCGACCTCCGTCTTCAGTCGGCGGTTTACCGCCCGCCACCGCCCGACCGCGGCCTTCCAGTCGATCGGCAGTTCGGACAAGACATCGAGCCGGGCGCGCATGTCCTCACCGCGTTTGGTATCGTGCGTGCCCGTGGCTGACAGAGCGGCCGGCCACTGCGCAGCGCGATCAGCCATCCAGGCGTGCAGCCGCGACGGTTCGATCCCGAACACGGTGGGATCGGACCCGACTTCGTTCAACGACACGAGGCGGTTGTGTACGTAGAGCGCCGTGTCCTCGATGCCCTTCGCCGCGACCGGACTGGTCGTCTGCTGGAACTTGCCGATGAACCGCTGGCGCTCCTCACGCTCCTCGGTGGTGCCCGCTTCGTGCAGCAGGATGCGTTCGATGAAGTCGAAGACCAGCGACGTGAGCCCTGGCGAGCGACGCTTGGCGGCGCGGATGGCGCGCGCCACGTGCTGCCGGTCCTGATTGCTGATCGGCCCGGCATCGGTGATGTAGGTGCGGTAGACCGGGAAGCAGGCGATCAGTTCCTTGATGCCCGAGATCAGGCTGTAGAGCGTGAAGTCGCGGAAGTGCCGGTTGCGCTCCGAGAAACAGTTCAACCGGTACCCGAGCGAGTTGATATCGCCGGACATCGTCTCGTGCATCACGCGCTTGCGGGACGCGTAGGCCAGGTCGTCGAACGCGAGCCGGTGCGAGCCGCCGGTGAGGCGGTCGTAGAGCCGATCGAAGGCGCGGCTGTTTCGACGATCGACGAACAGGCCGTTCACCGCCGCGGCGAACTCGTAGCCGGTCGTGCCGTGTACCGGCCAGTCGCCTGGCAGCGGCTCGTCGGCGCCGAGGATCTTCTCGACCACCACGAACAACGGCATCTCGTCCTGCGCGCCGCCACCGAGGACGTCCGCTGCACGCGCCTGCAGCCGGCGCAGATAGTCGCCCGGCGCAAAGAGACCATCGACATGGTCGACCCGCAGACCGGTGGCCGCACCGCGGCCGATCAGGTCGAACACGAAGCGGTGCACCTCGTTGAACACCGCGGCATCCTCCATGCGGAGCGCCGCCAGCTGGTTGACGTCGAAGAAGCGCCGGTAGTTGATCTCCTCCGAGGCGGTGCGCCAGTGCGCCAGCCGGTACGACTGTCGAGTGAGCAGGCTGTCCAGGGCGTCGAACGTGCGCGCGTCGGCGGCCACGCCGTTGAACCAGTGCAGGGTGGCGTCGATGTGCGTGCGCAGCAACTGGCAGCGCTCGACGAGTGCGCCGAGGCGGCGCTTCACAATTTCCTTCTCGCGCGTGCGGACGGCGACCACGTCCGCGTCGGACAAGCTGCGCGGCGGCAGGTGGGCTGCCGCCGTGATGATGCTGCGCAGTTCGTCCGCGTCCGCGACATCGATGGCGTCTCCGGCCGCTGCCATCCAGCCGTCCAGCGCCGGTGTCAGGACCGCTTCGAAGGTGTCTGGCGCAATCGGGAACCAGTCGTCGAAGTAGCGCACGATGAAGGTGCCGTCGCGATAGGCGAGCTGCAGTTCGCGGCGCTCGAGCACGGCGCCGTACTGATCGCCCAGCGTCGGAATGAGCACCTTGTCGGCCAGCTCGTCCTTCAGCGGTCGCCAGGTCGATGTCGAAGAACGGCGCGATAGCGCGACGCCGGTCCGTTCTCCAGCACGTCCAT
Source organism: uncultured Acidobacteriota bacterium (assembly GCA_963722395.1). Taxonomy (GTDB): domain Bacteria; phylum Acidobacteriota; class Vicinamibacteria; order Vicinamibacterales; family CAVVIG01; genus CAVVIG01. Next base: position 1,740,469 of record CAVRLS010000005.1, read on the forward strand.
CCACCACGGATTGGCCGACTGCGCGATGCCCATGTGGTTGGGCACCAGGTCGAGGATGTGGCCCATGTCGCGCTCACGCAGCGCCGCAATCCAGGTCCAGTACTCCTCGTCGGTCCCGACCTCCGGATTCAGCCGGGTCGGGTCGGCCACGTCGTAGCCGTGCATGCTGCCGGGTACCGCCGCCAGGTACGACGACGCGTAGGCGTCACTGATGCCGAGGTCGGCGAGGTAGGGGACGATGGCCGTCGCATTGCGAAACGAAAACGACTGGTTGAATTGCAATCGGTAGGTGGCGGTTGGAACACGCGGCTGGATCGGGTTTGCATTGCTCACTGGGGCCCGGGGGTGCAAGCAGAACGCCACGCCGCCAAACCCGGCCGTGAGCTGGACCGGAACTTGCTGATGGGTATGCCGTGATGCACTCGACCTCGGCCGTCGCGACAGGTGTGGGAATGGTCGCGCTCCTCTCGGGTTGTGCGGTGCCCATTGTGCGTTCAACGGAGCCTGGCTCGTCGTCGCAGGCGCCGCGCGCGCAACTGTGGGTCGACCCCGGGGACACCCCCCGCGACCTCGAGGCGGGGGCCGGCGGCACGCATCGGCGCCCGCAGCGGGATGCCCGCTACGAGGTGCTCGAGAAGGACACGGGAGGCTTCAGCATCACCTACCGCGTCCGCGATACCCGGGGCGGCGAGTGGAACGTGAAGATCGGACCCGAGGCACAGCCGGAGGTGGTAGGGTCGCGCATTCTGTGGGCCGTGGGCTACCACCAGCTGCCCTCCTACTTCGTCGAGCGGTGGGTCGCGGTCGAGGATGGACGGGAGCAGACGCTTGGCGGCGCCAGGTTCCGGCCCCGCGATCTGCCGTTCGAGGGGGACGGTCCGTGGTCGTGGCAGCAGAACCCGTTTGTCGGCACGCGCGAATACAACGGGCTGCTGTCGCTGCTGATGCTTATCAACAGCACCGATCTGAAGAACGACAACAACGAGATCTACACGCGCGAGGACGGCGCCCGTGGCGAGCCGCGGAAGTTGTACGTGGTGAAGGATCTCGGAGCCTCCCTCGGGGAGACCGGTCGGGTCGACCCGCGACGCAACTTCATCGATGGCTTCGAGCGCGAGCCGTTCCTGCGCGGTCTCGAGGGCGGGTTCGTGCGGTTCGCGTTCAGGGGGCGTCACCAGGGCCTGGTGCGGCGCATTCCGCTGGCCGATCTGCAGTGGGCGTGTCGCCGCGTGCTGGCGGTGACCGAACGGCAGTGGCGCGACGCCTTCCGCGCCGCGAACTACGCGCCCGATACCACCGCCCGTTACGTGGCCAGGATCCGGGCGAAGGCCGAAGAAGGGCTGGCACTGCGATGAGCCGCTTTGCAGACGTGGCGTCCGGCTCCAGCCGGCCCTTCGGCATCCTGTGCCTGGCGCTGTGGTTGTGTGCGGTGCCGCTGCATGCCCAGCCCGGCGCACCGGTCCAGACTCCCGCTGCTCCCGCTGCGCAAGGCTCGTCGCTGCCGGCGTCTCAGTCGGCGGAGGCGCCGCCAGACCGCCTGGCGCAACTCGAACAACTGAAACACGCGATGCAACGGCTGCCGGTTGCTGCCGGGCTGGCGGTGCTGCTGGCGCTGCGCCCCAGGCGCCGCGGCACACCGCCGCGGCAGGCGCAGGTGGTGCAGACCCAGATCATCCTCGCGGTGGTCGGCGCCGTGGTGATGCTGGTGGTCGGCGCCAGCCTCGCGCGCGCCTTCGGCATCGTCGGCGCCGCCGGGCTTGTGCGCTACCGCGCCAAGATCGACGACCCGAAGGATGCGGGCGTGATGCTGTCGACCCTGGCGGTCGGCCTCGCCTCCGGCGTCGGCCTGTGGATGCTGGCGCTGCTTTTCAGCCGTCTTCGTGCTCGTGGTGCTGTGGGTGGTCGAGTCGTTCGAACCGGAGGCGCGGCAGAGGTTCACGTTGACGGTGAACACGACAGACGCGGCGTGCAGCGTCCGCGTGTGGAGCGGCTGCTCGCGCGGTCGCGCCTGCAGTTCGAGCTGCGGGCGCTGACCTCCGAGAACATCATTTACGAGGTGCGCGTGCCGCTCGACGCGAAGACTCGATCGTCTGTCGAAGGCTATCTTGCTCTCGATCCCGAGAATGCGACCGGAGTCGAGTGGGGCAGAAGAAGAAGAAGTAAGGCAGCCTGGGCTACGCGGTAGTTGCCGAACTGACAGCGCGACGCCGAAGTCGTGCTCGCGCAGGGCCTGCATCGCCTCCTGCAGGTCGTCCTTCGACGGCGAGGTGACGCGCACCTGGTCGCCCTGAATCGATCGCCTGCACCTTCTTGATCTTCTTGTCCTTCAGGAATTTGACGATTTCCTGCGCCGCCTCGATCGGAATGCCCTCCTGAATCGTGATCACGCGCTTGACCGTGCCGCCGGCAGCTGCCTCGGAATCGCCGACCTTGAAGTTCTTGAGCGGCACGTTGCGCCGCACGAGGCGGGTCTGGATGACTTCCCAGAGCGCATTCATCTTCATCTCGTCGTCGGTCAGCAGCGTCAGGGTCTTCTCGCTGGTGTTCAGGACGATGTCGGCCTTGGCGCCTTTGAAGTCGTAGCGCTGGCCCACTTCCTTGCGGGCCTGGTTCAGCGCGTTGTCCACTTCCTGGAAGTCGACCGGAGAGGTGATGTCGAACGAAGCGGCTGCGGCCATAGGCGACCATTCTACGAAATTGCCGGTCGGGCCCCCGCCGGGTCGTCGGGGCCCGCATAGAATTGACCGCGTGACTGACGATCGTCCCCGCATCGGCATCTCTGCCTGCCTGCTCGGCCAGCCCGTCCGCTTCGATACGGGACACAAGCGGGACCCGTTCCTGGTCGAGACCTTTGGTGAACACGTCGAGTGGGTGCCGGTCTGCCCGGAGATGGAGGCCGGGTTCGGCACGCCGCGCGAGTCGATGCGGCTCGTGCTCACCGAACCGCAGGTGCGCGAGCGTGGGGAGCGGTACGACCCATCGAAGATCGCCCTCCGCCTGAACAGACAGGGAACCGACGTCACCGTGCAGCTGGTGTCGTACTCGAAGACCCGCGCGGAGGAACTCGCGGGCGCCGCGCTGAGCGGCTTCGTGTTGAAGAAGGACTCGCCCAGTTGCGGCATGGAACGCGTCAAGGTGTACGTCGCCGGAAGGACCGGGGGAGCGCGCGGGACGCGGCCTGTTCGCGGAGGCGCTGATGGCGAGGCTGCCGAACCTGCCGGTGGAAGAGGAAGGACGGCTCGGCGACCCGCGACTACGCGAGAACTTTGTCGAGCGCGTCTTCGCCTATCGCCGATTGGTAGCGCTCTTCTCCAGCCGCTGGACCGTCGGCTCGGTCATCGCCTTCCACACCGCGCACAAGCTGACGCTGATGGCCCACTCGCCAGTCGTGTACCGCGAACTCGGGCAGCTTGTGGCCGACGCGAAGCAGCGCGAACGCCGCGCCTTCGCCGAGGAGTACCAGAAGCGCTTCATGCAGGCACTGGCCGCCATCGCCACGCCCAAGCGGCAGGCCAACGTGCTGCAGCACATGCTCGGCTACTTCTCGAAGGACATCGACCAGGATGCGCGGAATGAACTGCTGCAGATCATCGAGGAACACCGCGTCGGGCGCGTGCCGCTGGTGGTGCCGATGACGCTGATGAAGCACCACGTCCGCCGGCAGCAGGTGACCTACCTGCTGGGGCAGACCTATCTCGACCCGCATCCGCGCGAACTCAGCCTGCGCAACCACGTCTGAGGCCCTTCGCTATACTGCTTCGCCATGAAGATGCGTATTGCAGCCGTCGTGTCCGTTGCGTGCCTCGCCCTTGCCGGCGCGGGCCTGCGCGCGGCGTCCCCGGAGAGCGAGGCTGCGCTGGCGCGGTTCCTGGCCGCGTCCACCACAGCCGAGGCCGCCCGCGAGGCCGACGCCGTTGTGAAGGCCGGCGCCACTGTCGACGAGGCGATCGCTCGGTTGAAGAAGGGGCGGAGCTACGCAGCCGACGTGCCGAAAGGCATCTCGCGGGCCGCGCACCGGGTTGGCGAACTCGACTTCCAGTACCAGCTCGAGGTGCCGCAGACCTACGACCCGTCGCGGCCATGGCAGTTGCGCGTGCAGCTGCACGGCGGTGTCGGCCGGCCCGACCCTGCCCCGCGCACCAGCGGCATCGGCGCGCTCGCCGGCGCCGAGCAGATCTACCTGCTGCCCACCGCCTGGAGCCGGGCCGAGTGGTGGACGGACATGCAGCTGAACAACCTGCGCGCCCTCATCGACCGCGTCAAGCGCACCTACAACGTCGACGAGAATCGCATCGTCCTCTCGGGTGTCTCCGACGGCGGCACGGCGTCCTACTACTTCTCGATGCGCGACTCGACGGTGTTCGCCTCGTTCCTGCCGCTGAACGGCGCCATTCCGGTGCTGCGCAACACGCTGATGCGCATCGACGGCGAACTGTTCATGAACAACATGGTGAACAAGCCGTTCTTCATCGTGAACGGCGGCAAGGATCCGATCTATCCGACCAGCCTGGTCGAGCCGTCCATCAGGCAGATGCAGACCGGCGGCGTCGAGGTGCAGTACCTGCCGCAGCCCGACGGCGTGCACAACACCGCGTGGTGGCCCGAGCTGAAGGACAGCTACGAGTCGTTCGTGTCGGCGCATCCGCGCGAGCCGTACCCGGACACGCTCTCATGGGAGAGTGACCTGCGCGAAGGCACGGGTCGCGCGCACTGGCTCGTCATCGATGCGCTGGCGCCGGCCCAGAAGGAAGTCGAGCCGCTGCCCGACGTGAACGAGGTGCTCGGTCCGCGCGAGCCCGACTTCGGCGTCCGTCTCGCCGGCTCGCGCATCACCGGCATCGTCGCTGGCAGCAATGCCGATAGCTTCGGGCTGCTGCCCGATGACGTCGTGAAGCAGATCGACAATCGCCAGGTACCGCCCGGCATGGAGTTCACAGACCTGTTCGTCATCTACGAACCCGGCACGCCGATGACGCTCACGGTGACGCGCGGCACGCAGACCATGTCGCTGAAGGGCACCTACAAACCGACTCCGCTGCAGCAGCGGACGCCGGTCTTCACGCACAGCCGTCCGTCCGGCCGGGTCGACCTTGTGCGCGCTGGCAACACCATCACCGCCACGACACGCCGCGTGGCAGCATTCACGCTGCTGCTGTCGCCGGATCAGTTCAACCTGTCGCAGCCGATCACTGTCGTCGCGGACGGCCGGAAGGTCTTCGAGGGCACGGTCAGACCGAGCGTCCAGACGCTGCTGAAGTGGGCCGCGAAAGACAACGACCGCACGATGCTGTTCACCGCTGAACTGCCAATCAAATTGGAAGGGCGATAGGCGATCGCCGCGCTGGCTTCGGGCTCCGGGCTTCCGGGCGCGTCGGCTTCGGGCGAGCGGCTTTAGGCGTGCGACAATAGATGCCTGCGGAACGCGCTGGCCTTGTGCAGCCCCCGCACGCGCGTGTCATGGCCCAGCGCCCACCGCCTGAAGCCCAGAGTTCAAAGCCCAGAGCCTGTTCAAGAAATGATCGCCTTTTCCGGTGTCAGCAAGCAGTACGGTCGGCAGATTCTCTTTGTCGACACTTCGTTTCAGCTCAATCCAACCGAAAAGGTGGGGCTCGTCGGCCCGAACGGCGCCGGCAAGACCACGCTGTTCCGCATGATCACCGGCGAGGAGCAGCCGGACGAGGGCGACGTCTCGGTGCCGAAGAAGCTGTCCATCGGCTACTTCCGCCAGGACATCGAGGAGATGTCGGGCCGGTCGGTGCTCGACGAGGCGATCGCCGGCAGTGGCCGGGTCGGCAGCCTGCACCACGAGCTGGAGGCGCTGCAGCAGGCGCTCGAAGATCCCACCCGCGCCGACGAGATGGACAAGGTCCTCGAGCGCTTCGGCGAGGTGCAGGAGGAGTACGACCATCTCGGTGGCTACGCCCTGGAAGCGAAGACCCGCGAGATCCTCCACGGCCTCGGCTTCGACAATGAGCGGATCGATGGCGACGTCGGCGCGCTCTCGGGCGGCTGGAAGATGCGCGTCGCGATGGCGCGCGTGCTGCTCGGCGAGCCCGACGTCCTGCTGATGGACGAACCGACGAACCATCTCGACATCGAATCGATCCTCTGGCTCGAGTCGTTCCTCAAGTCGCGCACCGGCGCGCTGCTGATGACCTCGCATGACCGCGACTTCATGAACCGCATCGTCACCAAGATCGCCGAGATCGATGGCGGTGAAATCACCAGCTACTCCGGCAACTACGACTTCTACGAGCGCGAGCGGGCGATCCGCGAGACCAACCGCGAGGCGGCGTACGCGCGCCAGCAGTCGATGCTGGCCAAGGAGCAGCGGTTCATCGAGCGCTTCGCCGCGCATGCCGCGAAGGCGGCACAGGTGCAGAGCCGCGTCAAGGCGCTCGACAAGATCGAGAAGATTGAGCTGCCGAAGAAGCGCAAGATCGTCAAGTTCGACTTCCGCACCCCGCCGCGATCGGGCGACCAGGTGGCCGAACTGCAGGGCGTCACCAAGGCCTACGGCACGCGCGTCGTGCACGACCACTTGAACATGATGATTCGCCGTGGCGAACGCTGGTGCGTCATGGGCAAGAACGGCGCAGGCAAGTCCACCCTGCTCAAGATGGTGGCCGGCGCCGTCCAGCCGGATGAGGGCGAGGTGAAGCTGGGTGCCAGCCTGAAGATGGGTTACTTCTCGCAGCAGGCCCTTGACGTGCTCGATCCCGACCTCACCATCGAAGAGCAGCTGCGCAAGGACTTCCCACTCGAGTCGATCGGTGCGCTGCGCAGTCTGGCCGGCGCCTTCCAGTTCTCGGGCGACGACACCGACAAGAAGATCCGCGCGCTCTCGGGCGGCGAGAAGACGCGGTTGGTGATGGCGCGCATGCTGCTCGAACCCGCCGAACTTCCTGGTGCTCGACGAACCGACGAACCATCTCGACCTCGCCACCAAGGAGATGCTGCTCGAATCGCTCAGCAACTTCGAGGGGACGATGCTGTTCGTGTCGCACGACCGCGCGTTCCTGCGCGGTCTCAGCAACCGGGTTCTCGAACTGGGCGGCGAAAGCGGCACCGATGCCCAGCCGCATCTCTATCCTGGCTCGTACGTCGAGTACGTCCAGCGCACCGGCCACGAAGCGCCAGGTGTGCACGCGTAGGGACCTCGCTGATCTGAACTCCAATCTGACATCTGCGTTCTGAAATCTTGAAACTTCCTCTCGAGGCTCTCACATGCTCTACCTGGCCCACTTCTCCTTCTCGTACGAAAACACGCCCCGCAAGAAGAACGCGCAGGCCTGGCACGGCTACTTCACCGCGGTGGCCGAGGCGACGAACGTCGCGGCGGCGCTGACGAAGTTCGAGGCGCTGGTCATCAAGTCGGCAGAGACGTCAGAGCTGTTCAGCGACGTGAAGGAGATTTTCCTCGAGTCGTGCGTCGAGCTGATCGCCACGCCGAAGGCCGGCTTCCTGGCGCATGTCGCGCTTGAAGAGGGCGAGAGCCTCGGCAGCATTTCGACAACCCTGCCCGGCCTGGACCACAAGTACGCGACGTCGTACCACTTCGAACCGGACGAGGCCGACGAGGACGGCGGTTTCGACGCCGAGCCGTTTGTCGTCATCAGGAGAGCGAAGGCACCGAAGACACCGAAGGCCGCGAAGAAGGCGCCGGCAAGGCCTGCCGCGAAGCCGGCGACCAGAAGCGCGAAGAAGCGATAACCGATTCTGGTCCCCGGCTCTCTTCCTGCCCTGATCGAGGCGTGAACAATGGTGATCAGCATCGAAGACGGGCGTGACCCGCGGCTGGCCGCGTATGCCGGTGTCCGCGAGCCGGCCCTGCTGCGTGCCAGCGGGTTGCTGATCGCCGAGGGGCGGTTCGTGGTGCGTCGCCTTCTCGACCTTCAGCCGCGCCGTGTGCAATCGCTGCTGCTGAACCAGGCAGCCCTGAGCGCGCTCGCAGACGTGCTGCCGACGCTGGACGCGGGCACAGCCATCTACGTCGCCACGCCTGACGTCATCACCGAGGCCACCGGCTTCAACATGCACCGGGGCTGCCTCGCGCTGGCGCAGCGTCCCGCCGACCTTCCTGTGCAGGCGATCCTCGAGAACCAGACGTTCGTGGCCGTGCTGGAGCGCGTGGTCGACGCTGACAACGTCGGCTCCGTGTTTCGCAGCGCTGAGGCATTCGGGGTGGAGGCGGTGCTGCTCAGCCCTGGATGCTGCGATCCGTTCTATCGTAAGGCGCTGCGGACGTCGTCCGGGGCCGCCTTGGTGGTGCCGTGTGCCACGGCCGTGCCGTGGCTCGCCACCCTCGACCAGCTTCGAGCGGCCGGGTTCGTGGTCCTGGCGCTGACGCCGCATGAGCGTGCGATCGACATCGGGGACGTTTGTTGCCACCACCACCGCGCTCGGCCCGATTGCGGTGCTCCTGGGTACCGAAGGGCAGGGGCTGACCGACGAGGCGCTGGCGCTCGCCGATGTGCAGCTGCGCATTCCGATGAGCGGCACGCTCGACTCCCTGAACATCGCCACGGCCGCCGGCATTGCACTTCATCGTCTGCACGAGGTCCGTCGCCAGCATTCCTGACCATCGTCGGTCCCGTTCATCCTGGAGGTCTCATGGCTACCGTTCCGCCCGTCGAGTATGAGCAGGCAACCCCTGAGGTTCGCGCGGTGTTCGACGACATCATGCGCATCCGCAAGGTCGACTACGTCAACAACTTCTGGAAGGCGCTCGCCAATCATCCGGCGACGTTGAAGCGGACCTGGGAGTCGCTCAGCGAGGTGATGCAGGCGGGGGCGCTCGATCCGCTCACAAAGGAACTGATCTACATCGCAGTGTCGGTGACGAACGGCTGCGAGTACTGCACGCACTCGCATTCCGCAGCGGCAGTGGCGAAGGGCATGACGGCCGCGCAGCACCAGGAACTGCTGGCCGTGATCGGGATGGCGAACCAGACGAACGCGCTCGTGAACGGGCTGCGGGTGCCGGTCGACGAGGCGTTTCTCAGATAGGGCGCCTGGCAGGGCGGGCACAGGGTAGGATTGGGCAGCACGAGAGGACCTGGATGACCGCTGCTGCCCGACGTCACACCCGTGCCACCCTCATCCTGCTGCTTGCGTGTCTTGGCCCCACACAGGCCGCGGTCGCGCAGGAGGCGACGCTCGATGTGCGCCTCGAGCGCGTCGCTGCAATCCAGCCGGACGCCGCCAAGGCGTTCTACGAGGCGCTGCGCGGCAGCGTCGGCCGCAGCGAGCAGGCGGCGGCATGCGCGCTGCTGGCCTATCCACTGCAGCACGCCAGCGGCGTCATCGCGAATGCGGCGGCGTGTGTGGCCAGCTACGACACGCTCTTCACCATTCCGGTGCGCCGGGCTATCGGGCGCCAGCGTTATGAGGAGCTGTTCGTCAACGACCACGGCGTGATGCTGGGCGTTGGCGAGGTGTTTTTTGAATACTAAATGAAAAAGGTAGCTAAAAAAATAGCCATTTAGCAGTTCCGAAAATAGGAATGTGAGAAACTTCAAAGGATATCCAAAGGATTGTAGTTTTTGGCTTGTATTGAACACGAATTTCAGCTCTGGAATGTTAATCGTTATAGCGGGGACCGATATAAGGAAGGTTGCAATAGTAGCTAAGCCAGAAAAAAGCGTTACCCATCTTTCAAATTTGGACATAGAGCTGAATTATTTCTGCTTTAAAAATATAGTTTATCCTGCCAACTTTCCTTCAAACGCTTTT
>CAVRLS010000006.1:0-176305 GCA_963722395.1 uncultured Acidobacteriota bacterium
AATTGCTCGGGCAGATCGTCAACCACTACGAGGCACCTGACGACCCGAACTGCGACTTCACCGCGCTGATCGAAGCCATCCATGACATCGACGGCATCGACCGGATCCGCTTCGCCAGCCCGCATCCGCGCCACTTTTCGCGTCGATTCCTTGAGGCGATGCAACGGTTACCGAAGATCTGCCGTCACCTGCACCTGCCCGTGCAGTCCGGCTCGACCCGAGTCCTTCAAGCGATGCGCCGACGCTACAGCCGCGAGGGCTACCTCGAACTCGTGCACACCATTCGCGAACTGCTTCCGGATGTTGCGCTCTCGACGGACATGATCGTCGGATTTCCAAGCGAGACGGCGGCCGACTTCGAAGAGACCCTGTCGCTCACCCGGGAAGCGCAGTTCCACAGCATGTTCTCGTTCAAGTACTCCCCGAGACCCAACACCCTGGCTGACAAGCGGATGCCGGACGATGTACCCGAAGACGAAAAGACACGTCGAATCGTTGAACTTCAGGCCCTGCAGCGCTCTGTCCAGACGGAAATCAACGCTCGAACCGTCGGCAAGACCGTCGAGGTTCTGGTCGATGCTGCAAGCCGACGGAAGGAAACCGAGCTCTCAGGCCGTACGTCTCAGAACATCGTGGTGAACCTGCCCGGGTCGCCAGAGTGGATCGGCCACACGCTGCCGGTCCGCATCGAGCGGGCGGGTCCCCACAGCATCTGGGGACAGGTGAGCTTGACAGGCGCGGCAACGGAGCCTACTTTGCACAACGCGGGGAATTGAACGCATGCAGATCGAAATGACCATCAAGGGGTTGATGGTCGATCCCATCACCAATACGCCAATCGTGATCCTGCGCGACGCTGACGGTCAGCGGGCGCTGCCGATTTGGGTCGGTATCTTCGAGGCCAATGCCATTGCCCTGCAGATCGAAAACGTGACGACTCCGCGGCCCATGACTCACGATCTGCTGCGTAACGTCATTCAGAACCTCAAGGCGACAGTGGAACGGGTCGTTGTTTGCGACGTGCAGGACACCACCTATTACGCAATGATCTACGTCATGCGTGAGGGCCAGACGATGGCTATCGATGCACGGCCGAGCGATGCCATCGCGCTCGCATTGCGAACGCGAGCCCCGATCTTTGTGGAGGAGACCGTCATCGAGCACGCGAAGACGGTCGACTTCAGCTCAGAAAAGCCCGACTCCGATCGACTGCACAAGTGGCTCGAGAGCCTCGATCCCGAGGATCTCGGCAAATACAAGATGTAACCCCGCGTCAACGAGCTTAGAATCCGGCATCCCGTGATCGTCGCCATAGCCAATCAGAAGGGCGGTGTGGGTAAGACCACCACCGCCATCAACCTGGCCGCGGCACTCGCCCTTCGAGGCAAGCGCACGCTGCTTATAGACCTCGACCCTCAGGCCAACAGCACCATGTCATTTCTCGACGTGACGACTGTCAGCCGGAGTGTCTACGACGCGATCTCCGAACCCGCGGTCGCGCTCTCGGATGTCATCATCCAGTCCTCTCTCGAGAACCTGGCCATCGCTCCGTCTCGCATCGCTCTGGCAAAGCTCGAAGCCAAGCTGGTGGGGGAGATGGATGCGCACTTCCGCCTGAAGGACAAGCTCGAGTCTCTTCTCGCTGAGTACCCGAACGTCGTGATCGACTGCCCCCCGACCCTCGGTCTTCTCACCGTTAATGCGCTGGTCGCCGCCACGCATCTTCTGGTCCCCATTCAATCGTCCTACTTTGCTTTGGAGGGAACCGATGATCTCCTTGAGACGTTCGAGAAGGTACGGCAGCGGCCGAACCCAGCGCTGAAGCTTCTCGGCGTTCTCATCACAATGCACGACAAGCGTACAGCGCTCGCGCGTGACATCAGGGCCCAGATTCAGAAGGTCTTCGGCGCCACCGTGTTCAACACCGTTATCACAAAGAGCGTCAGGCTTGAAGAGAGCCCAGCGTACAAAGAATCGATTTTCACGTTCGCGCCTGAATCCACCGGCGCAGCTGAGTACTACCGACTTTGCGAGGAGGTCATCGACCGTGTCTAGACGAGGCCTGCCAGTCTCGATTGCAATGCGCCACGACGAGCACTATGTTGAAGCGCTCGCCGCGTCCGCCGGCACGCCGGTTGGTCGCATAATTCCAATTGACCAGATCGATCCGAATCCGAATCAGCCGCGCCAGGTTATGGGCGACCTCTCCGAACTGATCGCTTCGATCGCCGAGAAGGGAATCATCGAACCGATCATCGTGCGGCAGCGTGGGAACCGATTCCAGATCATCGCCGGCGAACGGCGGTATCAGGCGTCGGTTCAGGCGGGCCTCCAAGAGCTTCCGGTAGTCATTCGCGAGGCAGATGACGCCGAGGTTTTGGAACTCGCGCTCATCGAGAACCTGCAGCGCAAGGACCTGACACCGTTCGAAGAGGCCGAGGCCCTGCGAGGCCTGGCCGAGCAGTGCGGCTACACGCACGAAGACCTTGCCCGTCGTCTAGGCAAGTCGCGTAGCTCAGTCACCGAGTCGCTGGCGCTTGCAAACATGCCCGAGGACGTCCAGAACCTTTGTCGGCTGGCCGACATCTCCAGTAAGTCGTTGCTTCTTCAGGTAGTTAGACAAGACGACCCTCAGAAAATGACGGCGCTTGTCGAGAAGATTGCCAGCGGGGGAGCGACAACGAGACAGGAGGTGCGCCAGGCGGTGGCCAAGCCGACAGCCGGACGGCCAAAGAACTATATCTTTGCCTATCGTCCACCAACCAGGCAGTTCAACCTGAAATTGAGCTTCGCGAAGTCAAAGGTGCAGAAGGACGAAATCATCAGCGCCCTGGAAGGCATTATTCAGGACCTTCGCAACTCCGACCAGTAAGCCCCCACCAGGCCGCGCCCGGAAGAGCACCCGGGCGCGGCTTCGCTCACGCGAACCAGGCCCCCGTTAGCAACGCTACGCTCCCTCCACAGCATCCATTTGGCCGGCCCTGTCACGCGATTCGGACGTGCTTCCAGGCTGCAATCCTCTGAGAATTCGATCATCGCGGCTGTGTCACGACGGAGCAGAGCGCCAGCGGGAAAGCCACCGCAAGAAACAGGCGAACGGGACGATTCAGCTCAATCGAAGGATCGTACTTAACATAACATTCATTATCGGACTTTAGGCCAAAGACGCCAGCTACAGGGCTGTGCATCGCTTGTGGAAGGATTTCGACGGCGGATGCCCTAGCTGGGATTACGCCGACCAGTTGCGCGACGCGAATTGCCCGTCGGGAGCAGACAGCTCAATCGGACGCCCGGCCGGATGCCGCTCGAGCTCTACCTTGCCACCGTCGTTGACGGTCACGAAGAACGAGACGTCGGCCACGGAACCGCCGAGCCACTCCCGTGGGATGCGCAGCTCAATGATCGATCCGAGGCCGGCCTCAACGCAGGCGGTGTCCATGGGTCGCCGTGTGCCGCTTTCGCACGTCGACGCCGTAACTGACACGCCCCCGCCGGCCGACAGCGCACACCCGACCTGGAGCCCAGCTGGCCGGAGGAAGTGAATCAGCACCCACGAACCCTCAGACAGAACCTCGACTGCCGGGCGGACCGTATCGACCCGCAGGTAGAGCGCATCGGCATCGAACCCGAACCGCACCTGACTGACGACAGGCTGACGTTCGATCTGGTGCATGGCGCCGGCGAGCAACCGCACTTCGAACGTGCCGGCACACAACCACTCGAAGTAGCTGGAGTCCTCGCCGTCGAGCGTCGGTGAGATGAGGGCTGTTGGAGCGGTCACCAAGGTTGGCGCTCCCCCAGTGGTGATGTTGCTGATAAACAGCTCGTCCGGAATGGGCCGTCCCAAGAGGCGGTAGACGTTGCGGAGGTGGGTGCGGAAGAGCTTATCGAATTCGGCGTCGTGCTCTGAGGAGTGGTCGTCGCCGTACCACCAGCACCAGTCGCTCCCTTCGGCAATGAACATCTCCTGACGGGCTCTGGCAATTACCTCAAGCGGAAGATCGGGCGCCGCGTCGTCAAGCGCCTGCCTGGCCTCGGCCACCTGGCTCCAAGCCCTCTGATCGTCGGCGTGACCGATCCAGATGTAGAAGTTGGCGTCGATCCATGAACCCGGGAAGATGCCTTGGAGACGCTCGCGCGGCTGGGCGCACGCCTCGCTCATCGTGACCGAGCGAAGCTCGGGATGCTGACTGAGCCGTTGATACAGGGCGCGCAGGAATGGTCGGCCCCCGCCCTCAAAGTGTTCCCAGGCGTTCTCGCCATCAAGGATCACGAAGATGGTCGGCTCCGCACTCGCGTCCCGCTGCGCGGCTTGACGGCCGGCATCAACCAGTCGTCCAGCGAAGTCGTCAGCGGCGGCGTCCGCAGCCCATCCGGCGTAGACAAACCCGATCAGGTCCGACAGCGCATGGTCACGGAAGGCACAGGTGACATCCGCTCCACCCGCCGACACCGCATACGGCCGGTATAAGCGGTCTGCCTGCTCGACGAGGCCGCGCCCATCCCGGCCAAACGTCGTGCCCAACGTGCTGGCGAGAATCATCTCGTCCGTTGCCATCCACGTAAACCCCGCCCTGGCGATCAATGGCACAACCGCGTCCGAGACAGAGCCTTCCGATGGCCACACCCCTGTAGGCCGCTTGCCGAACAACCGCTCGTGGTACGCCGCCGCCTCCTCGAGTTGATCGAACGCATCGTCGGGCCGCATGAAGCGCTGGCGCGGCGACCGTGACATCGGATGGGTCCGCTTGTAGATGTCGGTGTCGCAGAGCAACGGCAGGATCGGATGGTAGAACGGCGAGGTCGACACCTCGATTCGGCCGGACTCGACGCCTCGCCGATAGGCGGGGATGACCGCGTTCAGCAACTCCAGTTCGATTTCGCGCAGGTCGTGCTTGTCCTGCTCGTCGAAGTGACGCCCCTTGGCCGCGAGTGCCTGCACCCGGGAGTCCCGCTCGTGATAGGCGGGATCGATCCAGGCTAGCTTTTGCCAGACCTGGAGGTCGAGGAGGTCGTCAATGCCGAAGCGGCGGATGGCGGCGTCGAGCTCGAGGTCGGTGGTGCCCCACCCTCGCAGGGCCAGCAGTTCCGCATAGCGCGGGTAGACATCGATCATCCGCTGGCGCTGCGCATGGAAGAAGTTCTTCAGCATGAAGCGCACTTCTTCCGGGAGCAGTGCGTGCGCCGGCCGCATGCCGAGTTCGAGAAAGCGGTCTTGCGCCGTGTCGGCCGCGAACGACTCGAGCTGGACCAGCAGAGACGGCACCAGATTGAAGGTCAGCCGGACGTCGGGAAACTCCTCGAGCATCGCGACCATGCCCCAGTAGTCCTTGAGGGCGTGCAGCCTCACCCACGGCAGGATGTGCTCACGGGTCACGAGGTCTTCGTAATAGGGCTGATGCATGTGCCAGAGGATCGCAACTCGAGTCATGGTGTTAGTCTAATCTCTGCCTCATGTTGCGGATTCTGGACCGGTACCTGATGCGCGAGATCGCGCTCCCCTTCCTTATGGGGCTGACGGTCCTGACGTTCATCCTGGTCCTGCCCCCGATTCTGGTAGCGGGCGAAGAGTTCATCTCCAAAGGCGTCGAGTGGTCGATTGTCGCGCGTGCAATGGCGACGCTTCTGCCGCAGGCGCTGAGCCTCACCATCCCGATGGCGGTGCTGCTGGGGATTCTCGTCGGCTTCGGACGGCTGTCGGCTGACCGCGAGTTCGTCGCCATGCAGGCCTGCGGCGTCAGCCTGATGCGACTGCTCCGCCCGGTTCTCCTCATCGCCGCACTCGGGACCGCTGCCACCGCCTACGAGATCATCGTCGCGCTCCCCAACGCCAACCAGTCCTACCGCGAGATCGTCTACGTCCTGCTCGCCACACGGGTGGAGAACAACGTCAAGCCGCGGATCTTTTACGAGGACTTCCCCAATAAGGTCATCTACGTTCGCGACATCCCTGCTACCGGTGGCTGGCAGGACGTCTTCCTTGCCGACACCAGCCGGCCCGGCCAGACGACGGTCTACTTCGCGAAGGAGGGGCGCATTCGGTTGGATCAGGCGAACCGGATCGTGCAGCTACAGCTGCGCGCGGCAACGTCCTACACCTCGCACATCGACAAGCCGGACGACTACGAGGCGAATGCCTTTGATAGCATTCTGATCTCGCTCGACCCAGAGACGGTGTTCAAGCGACCGCCAGCCAAGGGCGCGCCGGAGATGACCATCGCCGAATTGAGGTCAGAAATCGCTGCCGCATCGACGCGGAACGATCCGGCCTACGGCGCCCGCTTCATGCTGCAGCAGAAGTTCTCGCTGCCGCTCACCTGCCCCATCCTGGCGCTGATCGCGCTGGCGCTCGGGGCCAGCAATCGCAAGGATGGCAAGCTGGCGAGCTTCGCTATCGGCATGGGCGTCATCTTCGTCTACTACGTCCTGCTCTGGGGAGCGCGCGCCGCGGCCATGGGCGGACGTTTCAGCCCTGAACTTGCGCCCTGGCTGCCCAATATTGTGATGGGTGCACTCGCCGTCGTGATGTTCGTCTGGCGTTCGCGGTCGGCCGACCGGCCAATCCGCCTGAGCCTGCCGGCGTTCTGGCGTCGCCGAGATGCGCAGGCAGTCATCGACAACAGGTCAGCCGGTAGCGAAGCGGCGCCGGCCGGTCCGCGCGTGGTTGTCGTGGTGCGCATTCCGCACATCGACATCCCGGGTCCGCGGCTGCTCGATGTCTACGTCTCGCGCGAGTACCTGCGGATCTTCCTGCTTGGGGTGGTGGGACTGCTCGGCATCTTCTACATCTCTACCTTCATCGACCTCGTCGACAAGCTATTTCGCGGTGAAGCGACATCGGCGATGCTGCTCCGCTACTTCTACTTCCGCACGCCGCAGTTTGTGTACTACGTCATCCCGATGGGCGTCCTGGTGTCGACGCTGGTGACCGTCGGCGTGATGAGCAAGAACAGCGAGTTGCTGGTCATGCGCGCCTGTGGGGTCAGTCTCTATCGTTCCGCGCTGCCGCTGCTGGTCTTCGGCGCGATTGCCAGCGTCGGCCTGTTCGCCCTGCAGGAGCAGGTGTTGGCACGTGCCAACCGCGAGGCCGACCGGCTCGAGCGGATCATCCGGCGCTGGCCGCCGGCCACGAGCGCCCTCAACCGGCGCTGGATCATCGGTCGCGAGAACGAGATCTACCACTACGACCTGTTCGACCCCGAGTCGAACCGCTTCACGAATCTGTGGGTCTACCAACTCGACGACGAGACGTGGGGCCTGCGAAGAGTGACCCGGGCGGCGGAGGTGTCTGCGCCTGTGCGCCGGACCGCGTCGGAGCCGGCACCATGGGTCGCCCGCCTGGGTTGGACACGCGAACTCACGGTCAGCGGCAAGACCGGGGCGCAGCGGACCAGCGTGAAGTACACGCCGTTCCAGGAACAGCCGCTTGCGATCGAACCGCCCAGCTACTTCAAGTCGGACGAGCCGATCGCCGAGCTGATGACGTTCGTCCAGCTACGCGACTACATCGTGAAGCTGCAGGCCAGTGGCGCGAACGTCGTACCGCAGATGGTGGCGCTGCAGCGGAAAGTGGCCTTCCCCTTCGTCACAATCATCATGACGGTGCTCGCCGTGCCGTTCGCCGTGACGAATGGACGCCGCGGCGCGATGTACGGCGTCGGCATCGGCATCGTGCTGGCGATCACGTACTGGATCGCGATGAGTGTGTCCGGCGCACTCGGAGCGGGCGGCGTCATGTCGCCTGTGCTCGCGGCGTGGGCGCCGAACATCATCTTCGGCGCGGCGGCTGGCTACCTCGTGCTCACCGTCCGCACGTAGTCGCGCCTACTGCGCCTTGACCAGCCGAACCTCTCCCAGCCACAACCGGCCCGATGATCCAGGCCGGCTGTTGGTGGTATCGACCACGAACATGACGCTGCGAATGTCTCCGGTCGGCGGCGTCTGCGAATGCGTTGTGCCGACCGGGCGCATGTCAGCGAAGCGGACCGTACGAGCTGCGTCGCTCGCGTCGACATAGACCGATCGCTCCCACCGCTCGGGCTCGGCCCCCGGCACCTCCGCCCGCACCTGCACCGAGATCCGCATCGGGCCGTCGGCACGCACCAGGAACCGCACGCCGTCGGCACCGCCTGCTCCGCCCGGCGTATGGACGGCGGCGGCTGCATACTGACCCACCTTCGCACCTCCAGAGAGCCCGTACCGCAACTGCACCCGCGGTCCTGTCACCAGCGGTGCGAGATCGACCGAGGCCTGCGAGGTCGAATCACCCTCCCACGACCATCCAGCCATCGTGCGACCGTCGAACAGTGACTGCGTATCGGTGAAAACCGGAACAGCCGGGACGGTCCCGGTCGACGGCTGGGGCGCTCGGACGTAGATCGGGTTACTGATGAGCCAAGCGGGCTGCCCGTCATGCCCGGGACGCCGCACCTCGACCGAGTAGACAGCAGGTTCGCCAGGCACCGTCAGTTCGAAGGCCTGCTCGGCGCGTTCGGCTATCCGCTCGCTGCCCCTCCAGACAATGGCCAGCCAGCCGGCCGGCGCATTGCTGCGCACCTCCAGCGCCAGCGGTTCGCCAGCAAGCATCGCGTCTCCAGCAGCGATCCTGCGCTCGCCTCGAGTGGCGTGAAAGGTGAACGCAGCGGGCGAGGCCCACCCGTCAACCGCGACATAGGCGTGTCCCAGCCGGATCCCGTCGAGCAGCGCCGCGGCGTCGGCAGTGGCGTCAGCCGTGAATGGCCGGGCCGGCACCACATGCACCGACAGCGACGAGAACGACGACTCGTAGCTGGGGATCGGTATGGACGTGCGGTTGTCGCCTGGTTCGCTGTCGCGCATGGCGAGCTTGGCGTGCGCGTCGGCGCCGGCCAGCGCGACCACGGTTCGCGACGTCGCGAGGGCCGTCCATCTGGCGCGCAGCGGCTCCCCATCAGTGAACAACTGCGCGAGGCTTTCGGCAGGACGAACTGGATACGCAAGCAGGGCGCGCAAGAGCTCCCAATTCGCAGCCGCACCACCCCCGAAGGCGTGCACGCGCCAACTGGTATCCGGGTTGATCATCTCGAGGCCGTCCACCGGGGCGGCCCAGTCCTGCCAGCGAAGTTCGGCCTTTGGCGAGTCGGGGTGCGCAGCGATGCCGAACCCACCGAGGCGACGCACGTCCTCAACGACATCTGCCGCCTCACCGCCAAGGGCGTAGGGCGCCTGAGGCAATCCGAGTGCGACATAGTGCCCGCCGCGCGTGCTGATCTCGACGGCGTCCAGCAGGAGCACGCCAGATCGATACGAGGGAGGTTCGGGTGTGCGGGTGCCGTCGCCGTGATCGGTGACGACGACGAAAGCGAGTCCGGCGCGGGCTGCCGCCGCGGCAATCTCGTCCAGGCTGCCGCGCCCATCCGAGGCCCGGCTGTGCACGTGCACGATGCCGCGCACGCTCCCATCATCCCACGGCGCTGGGAGAACGAGCCGCCGGTGAGGCAGGATCAGGCCCCACACAGCAACGGCGGCCACGAGGGCCGCCGTTGCCATCACGACGCGCTTCACGCCGGCTCCTACAGCTTCGCCGCCGACGTCAGCGCCGCAGCCTTGTCGGTCCGCTCCCAGGTGAAGTCCGGCTCGGTGCGGCCGAAGTGGCCGAACGCTGCCGTCTGCTTGTAGATCGGACGCCGCAGATCGAGTTCTTCCATGATGCCGCGCGGGGTGAGCTTGAACGCTGCACGCACCAGCTCGGTGATCTGTTCTTCGGGAATGCGGCCGGTGCCCTCGGTATGCACCATCACGGAGACCGGGTCGGCGACGCCGATCGCGTACGCCAGCTGCACGAGCGCCCGGTCGGCGATACCAGCCGCCACGACGTTCTTCGCGATGTAGCGCGCCATGTAGCAGGCCGAGCGGTCCACCTTCGTTGGATCCTTGCCCGAGAACGCGCCGCCGCCGTGCGGGGCTGCGCCGCCATAGGTGTCGACGATGATCTTCCGGCCGGTGACGCCAGCGTCGCCGTGCGGACCGCCGATGACGAACTTACCGGTTGGGTTGATGAAGATCTTGGTAT
Source organism: uncultured Acidobacteriota bacterium (assembly GCA_963722395.1). Lineage (GTDB taxonomy): Bacteria > Acidobacteriota > Vicinamibacteria > Vicinamibacterales > CAVVIG01 > CAVVIG01. The sequence continues at coordinate 10,052 of CAVRLS010000006.1, forward strand.
TCGCGTCCATCATGCTCGCCGGCATGAGCGGCGTAATGATCCTGGCACGAATGTCTGCGAACATCGCCTCGTTCGCGATATCCGGACTGTGCTGAGTCGAGACGACGATGGCGTCGATACGGAGCGGCGTGTTTCCGTCGTATTCAATCGTCACCTGCGACTTGCCATCCGGGCGGAGGTAGTCGAGACCGCCCGTGCGACGAGCGTTCGACAGGCCGCGCGTCAGCTTATGCGCCAGCATGATCGGCAGCGGCATCAGCTCGGGCGTCTCCGTGCACGCAAAGCCGAACATCAGGCCCTGGTCGCCCGCGCCGCCGGTGTCGACGCCCATCGCGATGTGCGCCGACTGCTTGTGGATGGTCGAGAGCACGCCGCAGGTCTCGGCGTCGAAGCCGAACTTGGCGCGCGTGTAGCCCACGTCGGCAATCGCAGCGCGCACGACGTCCTGGTACTCGATGACTGCGGTGGTGGTGATTTCACCGGCGACAACCGCAAGCCCGGTGGTGACGAGCGTTTCGCACGCCACACGCGCCACCGGATCCTGCGCGAGGATCGCGTCCAGGATCGAGTCAGAGATCTGGTCCGCGATCTTGTCGGGATGCCCTTCGGTCACCGACTCCGAGGTAAAGAGGTGCCGTCCCTTACGGCTCATGCCGCGACTCTCCTTCTGCGCGTCCCGTCCGGGGACGCGGCGTATAGCACTGACAATATGGCTGCCAAACAGTTAAGTCTAGCACTTCACGCACGTGGGTGGAACCGTTCGTACGCCGATCGCAGCCGTGCCTCGAGGACGTGCGTATAGATCTGGGTGGTCGACAGATCAGCATGTCCGAGCATCATCTGAATGGCGCGCAGATCGGCGCCCCGCTCCAGCAGGTGCGTCGCGAACGAGTGCCGCAGGACGTGCGGACTGATAGACGCACGGATGCCGGCCTTGCGGCCGTACGCGGTCAGCACCTGCCAGAAGCCGACGCGGCTCAACCCGCTGCCGCGAGCGTTCAGGAACAGATGCGGATCGGCGCGCCGGAGTTGGCGGGCACGCGCAGCAAGCACCGGCCGGCCGTCACGCTGGTAGCGGCGCACCCAGTCGGCCGCCTGCTTACCAAGCGGGATGATGCGCTCTTTGTTCCCCTTGCCCACACACGTCAGGTACTCCTGGTCGAGATGAAGATCGGCCGCGCGCACCTCAATCAGCTCGGAGACGCGCATTCCCGTCGCGTAGAGCAGTTCGATCATGGCGCGGTCGCGCAGTCCGAACGGCGTGGCGACGTCGGGCTGCGACAGCAGCAGGTCCACGTCGTCCATCGACAGGTGCCTCGGCAGCGCCGGCCAGGCGCGCGGCGGCAGCAGGTCGTCGGCAGGGCTGTGGTCCAGCCGGCGATCGAGAACCAGGAACCGGTAGAAGCCGCGGATGGCTGCCACGCTGCGCGCCACCGAGCGGGGTGACAAGCCTGTCGCCATCATCTGTCGCACGTAGGCCTCGAGTTCCTGACGATCGACGTGCTCGATTGCGAGTCCCTCGCCGGCGGCGAATTCTGCCAACCCGCGCAGATCGCGCGCGTAGTTCGTCAGCGTGTGCTCCGCGAGGCGTCGTTCGACCCGCAGATGATCCAGGTAGGCGTCGATCATCGGCCGGCTATGCTAACATCCGCGGGTTCGAGGTCGCCTGCAGCATGCCTGTCCGATCGAAGTGGCAATCGCTCCCGACGGAAGCAATCAACCCAGCGACGCTTGCCATCGACAAGCTTTCCTCGGCGGATATCGTCGAGGGGATGCTGACCGAGGACCGCAAGATGCTCGCGGCGGTGCAGCGGGAGAAGGAACGCATCGCCGTCGGCGTCGACATCATCACCGCGGCGCTGCGGAAGAACGGCCGAATCATTTTCGTCGGCGCGGGCACCAGCGGCCGGCTGGGCATCCTCGAGTCCGCCGAAATGCCCCCAACCTTCGGGACCAAGTCGGAACTGGTGCTCGCGATCATGGCGGGCGGCAAGAACGCAGTCCTGAATCAAAAGGAAGGGGTCGAGGACAACTACGAGGAAGGCGCCCGCTCGATGATGCGCCTCAAGCCGACCAAGAAGGACGTCGTGGTCGGGGTCTCGGCGAGCGGCATGACGCAGTTCGTGCGCGGTGCCCTCACCCGCGCCCGCCGCGTTGGCTCGCGCATCATCTTCGTCACCTGTGACCCTCTCACCGAGCTGCAGACCTTCGTTGACCTCACCATCGCTCCCGCTGTCGGCCCCGAAGTTATCGCCGGGTCTACCCGGCTCAAGGCCGGCACCGCTACCAAGATCGTTCTCAATATGCTCACCACCGGCGCGATGGTCCGCACCGGCAAGACCTACGGCAACCTGATGGTGGACGTGCAGGTTGGCTCCGAGAAGCGCCGCGATCGGGCCCGCCGCATCATCACGATCGTGACTGGTCTCGAACACGAGGAGGCCGACAAACTCCTGCGCCGCGCGCACTGGAACGTGAAGGCGGCCATCGTCATGCAGAAGGGCGACCTCACCTATCCCAAAGCGCTATCCCGCCTGCGCCGCGCGCACGACTTCGTGCGCGATGCCATCGGCGAGGACGTGGAGCCGCGGCTTCGCGAACTGCTCGATATCCACGACCGGTCGGCGACGACGCCCGAACCGCCCGACAAGCCGTCTACGTCCCGCTCGCGTTGAGTGCGGCGCCGGCCGTTGCGTCGACCCAGACCTCCACGGCCGCGTGCAGTTGCAGGAACGACGCCGGCATCCCGGTCGAGATCGGCCCGCAGACCATCCGCTTCACCGTCCGTGCCTTGCTGGCCCCGGTCGCGAGCAGCACGATGCGGCGAGCCCGGAAAATCGTGCCCATCCCCATCGACAGCGCCTCGCGCGGCACATCGCGCAGCCGCTGATCGAACAGCGCGACGTTGCTTCGCCTGGTTGCAGCCGTCAGCCGGGTACGATGAGTGGCGCCCGTCAGCGCACGCCCAGGCTCGTTGAAACCGATGTGGCCGTTCACGCCCAGTCCCAGGATGAGCAGGTCGATACCGCCCGCGCGGGCAATGCGCCGCTCGTAGCGCAGGCACTCTCCCGCCACATCATCTACGGCGCCGTTGAGGAAGTTAATCCGACGCGGCGACAGGTTCACGTGATCGAATAGGTGGCGCTGCATGAACGCCCGATAGCTGCGGGGATCATCCCCGGCGATGCCCAGGAACTCGTCGAGGTTAAAGGTGGCTGCCTGCGAGAAGTCGGCGCGGCCTTCGGCACACAGCGCCGCCAGTTCCGCGTACAGAGGCACCGGTGTACGTCCGGTCGGCAGCCCGAGCACCAGCGACGGCTTCAGGACCAGTTCACGGGCGATGTCGCGGGCCAGCGTGCGCGCCGCAGCGGCGGAAGATCGGAAGGTGCGAATCAGCAAGCCATTCACGTGCATAGCAGCGGGTCCTATGGTACTAGTTGGCGGGATGTCCGACGACCGCGCACGCACTGACGCCGCCGAATCGCGCCTGCAGTCTGCGATCGAACAGCGGCTGTTCCCCGCCGCCTGCGTGGAGATGGGATCGAGCCGTGGAGTGCTGTGGCACCGGGCGATGGGTCGTCTGTCGTTCGATGGCGACGCCCCGCGCGCCGCGGTCGACACCGTGTTCGACCTCGCTTCACTCACTAAGCCGCTGGCGACCCTGCACGTGGTGCTGTCGCTCGTCGACTCCGGCGCGCTGCGCCTCGACGACCCCGTCGCGCGCTTCTTTCCAGAATGGCGGGGCGAGGACCGCGAGCGGGTGACCGTGCTCGATCTCCTCGAGCATGCTGGCGGTCTGCCGGCGCGACTGCTCGATCGTCCGCCGCACGGCCGGTGCGCCTTCGAACATGACATCTGCTCGATGCCACTGGAGTACGCGCCGCGCAGCCGCTCGGTCTACAGCGACCTCGGCTTCATCCTGCTCGGGTTCGTTGCCGAGATTTGCGGCGGCCGGACGCTCGCCGATCAGGCACAACGTCTCTTCGACGCCGCATTCGCCGAGGACCAGCACACCGGGCAGACGGACCGTCGCCTGTTTACCCGTGGGCCCTCTGACGCACGCCAGCGCACCGCGCCGACGACACCGCTGGCCGAGGATGAACGACGCGGCCGCCGGCTGGTCGCTGAGGTCCATGACAACTACGCCTCACTGCTCGGCGGCTTTGCGGGGCACGCCGGTCTCTTCGGCACGGCAGCTGGCGTCGGCAGCCTCGCCCGCATCGTCCTTCGCGCGCACGGCGGCGAGGCGGGCCTTCCTTCCCCGTTCTCGCCCTCGCTCATGAGGCGTGCCGCGGCCAGGGGAGAGGTGCCGGGCAGTTCCCGTGCGATGGGATGGGACACGATGCTGCCGACCTCATCGTGCGGCACCCGACTCTCGCCCACGGCCTTCGGCCATGTCGGCTTCACCGGCACTTCGCTGTGGATCGATCCGGAACGGGACCGCTATTACGTGCTGCTGACGAATCGCGTCGGTGGGGATGGCACGTCAGGCGAGATGCAGCAGGTCAGGCGAGACTTCCACGACACGCTGGCCGCCCGCGAATGATTTACTAGCGCGGACGTGGCGCCGCGAACGGCCCGGGTTGGGATTGCGGCGGCTGGCCACCGCGCTGCGGACCAGCACCGCGACCCGGTCCGCCGCGGCCTGCGCCGACTCCGCCCGGTTGCTGCGTCTGATTGCCGCGTCCTCCGCCCACGCCACCGGCGCCGGTGCCACCGCGGCCAGGCCCACCGGCACCACCCGCGCCGGGTGTGGCCTGCTGCACGAAGATGAACTGCCACTCGTTGTAGTGTGTGCGGCCGTTAAAGATGCGGAGCGACTCTTCCTTGCTTTTGCTGGCGACGCCGATGATGCCACCCGACGCGCCGCCACCCGGCGCTGTGCCCTGCTGCGCACCGATTACGCCGCCCTGGCCTTGCGCCTGGCCCCTGCCGGATGCGGCCGGTTGAGCGCCACGACTGATGCCCGGCTGCTGAACCGCGCCGCTCTCTCCAGCCGCCTGGGTTGGCGACAGCAAATCGAAGTCCTGGTTGGTGATTGGGTCCTTGAACTTCTTCCGGAGGAAGCGCCCGGTGACGAGCACGTCGACGTTTGGTGGCAGCACCCCGGGGCCGGAGCGTTTCTGAAAAAGGCTGATAGCGCGAACGTACTGCTGACCTCGAAAGACGAGCTCGGCCTCGCGCTCGCGCTTCGTCATCTGCTTCCAGACCGGCATCGCCGCTGTCATCAGCACGGCTGCCACGCTCATGCCGACAAGCAGCGCGGCCATCGCGTATCCATATTGACCGCGTAACTGCATGGCAATAAACTGATTGCGGTTTTCATGGTAACACGCTGCCGTCGTCTGTCCCTCGCAGGACTCGCGCTCCTCATGCTCGTGCCCGTCGCGTGCGAGAAGGTGCCGCTGCTTGCACCCTCAGGGTCGAGCATCGTGCTCACTGCCCCCACCAACGCGATGTCCGCAAGCGGGAGTACCACCATCGTCGCGCAGGTGCTGGAAGCATCCGGCACGCCACCCCACAGCGGTACTCAGGTCACGTTCACCACCACACTCGGCCAGGTCGAACCGTCGGAGGCTGCAACCGACGCAAACGGACGCGTCACCGTGACCTTCGCGCCCAGGGGCGCGAGCGGGACGGCTGTGATCACGGCGGGTTCAGGCGGCGCGACCACCGGATCGACGGGCGCGCTTCGCATCGCTGTGGGCTCAGCAGCTGTCGGGCGCGTGATTGTCGTCGCGTCGCCGAATCCGGTTCTGGCGAGCGGGGGCGCCGCAACTATTACCGCGAACGTCGTCGACCTCAACGGCAATGCGTTACCCGCGGTCCCCGTCAGTTTCTCCGCCTCCGCCGGTTCACTTGCGGCGGCGCTCGTGAATACTGATGCCTCCGGGGCGGCCAGCACCACCCTGTCCACCACGACGCAGTCAACCGTCACAGCGACTGTGGGTGTGTCGTCCAGCAGCAGCGGCGGCACAAACCCTGGCACCGGCACAGGCACCTCGACGGGGACCGGCTCCACGTCAACGCAGGTCTCCGGGACGGTGACAGTGAATGTCGCTGTCGCACCGGGAGTCCTCATCACGACGCCGACCACCCCGCCGAACAAGGGGCTTCCGGCCAGCTACACCTTCGTCGTCACCGCTGCCGCGGCAAATGGCAGCGCGGTGCGCGGCGTCAGCGTCGACTGGGGCGACGGCACGAAGGAGGAACTCGGCTCGTTCACCGGCAGCCAGTCCCAGACGCATGTCTACTCGCGCGACGGGTCGTTCCAGATCTCGGCGACCGTCACCGACATCGCGGGCAACGCGAATACGACACGGACAACCGTGACCGTCATTCCGGTGCCTCGCCCAACCGTCACGGTTACTGCGACGCCGCAGACTGTCGTCGTCAACGGCACCGTCACCTTCAACATCCAGGTGCTGCCGCCGACCGGCATTGGCGTCCAGAGGACGTCCATCTCGTATGGCGACGGGGTCACCGAGGACCTTGGCGGTGCGACGTCTGTCACCCGTACGCATCGGTACACAACGTCGGGCCAGAAGGCCGTTACTGTAACGGTGCTCGATACCGCCGGCCAGACCACCGAAGGCACAACCTCGGTGTCTGTCACGCCGTAGCGGCCTCATCGAAGCGACGCTCGCGGGCGGAGTCTCACTGGCGAGGCTCCGCCCTTCGTCTGTACGGGCCGGCCGGCGAGGGTGTTCGGGGCGCTGTGCGGGTGGAGCGAGCGAGGAGTCCTTGCCAGGAGTGCGCTGGACATGACCCCGGCGAGCGGCGGATGCAGGCGACCGGCGTCGCGGCGCGGGTCCCGTCTACCAGTCGGCGTGACGGGAACCGTCGAGGCCGGACAACTCCGAGCCGCTCTTCACATCGTAGACGCCGGGTTGCACCGATGGGTTGTTCGGATCCGGGTCGGCCTGGACCGTCTGCCACGTCGACGTGGAGTTGGTAATCGGGTCTTTCGGCAGCGCACGCAGGTAGCCTGACGACACCAGGTCTTCGAGCGTCGACGGGTACTGATTCCTGTCGGCATAGTACTGGTCGATCGCGTCGCGCATCTTGAACAGATCGTCGCGCAGGACCGATTCGCGTGCGAACTGCACGCTCTGCCGGTACTGCACCATGCCGATCGTCGCCAGCGTGACGATGATCGTCATCACCACCATCAACTCGATGATGGTGAACCCGCGCGCGTTGCGTGCCCTACCAGTCACGGTACTTCGTCCCGTCAAGTGCGGTCCCTTCGAAGGTCGTGTAGACATCGAACACGTTCTGTCCGCCCCATCGCGACGCGTCGGGTTCATCCTGGTAGGACCGCCTTCCCCAGTCGGTCGTGCGCGTCATCGGATCGACCGGGATGCGGCGCAGGAACTTCAGCTTGCGGCCCGTCGCGTCATTCTGCACGGCCACACCGTCGACCAGCACCTGCAGGTCGGCCGGATAGCCCTCGCTGCCCACCTTGATCTCGAGCGTGCCGATTTGCTGCGCGTCGGCGGCATCCTTGTACTTGTCGATCGCCGACCGTATCTCGCGCAGCGAGCGCCGCAGTTCGGCCTCGCGCTGCCGCGTTGCCGTCACTCGAGCGAGCGGCATCACTGCCGAGGCCAGGAGCAGCACGATGGCTGACACCACCATCAGCTCAATGAACGTGTAGCCGCGCTGCCCCCGCCCGTTCATGGCTGGACGCTGATAGTCACCGGCCTGAACTGCAGCCCCATCGGCGTGCCACCGGGTCCAGTGCCGGTGCCGCTGATCGACAACGTTGCCGTGCCTGGTGCCACTGCGTCGAACAGCACGGCCCCGAGCAGGCCGGTGCCGGTCGCACCGGTCGCATCTGCCGCGCGGGAAATCGTGATGTCGACACGGCCTGGCGCTACCTGCTGGGTGAAGGCGGCGTTCGCGCCGCCTGAGCGCATGAAGCTGCCCTCATTCACCGCGCGCACGCGCAGCAACGCCGGATCGAACGTCAGCGTGAGCGTCACCATCGACAGGCGCGACACATTGGTAATCGAAACCGGCACCGTGTACGGACCGGCGCCGACGCGGAAGGTGGTGCCGGGCGGGGTCAGGATCACCTGCGCTGCGCCGAGCCCGGGCGAGGCCGGAGCGGCCAGCGGCTCGGCGGTGGGCGACGCCGCTGCGGGCGGCGCAGGTTCAGCCACCGGAGCCGGTGGAACGGGCTGCGGGGTCGGGTACGAGCACCGTGCCCGGTACCGGTGTGGACCCGGGCGGTGCGCTGAGCGTTGTTCCCGGCGGCGACGCCGGCTGGCCGGTCGGCGCAGCCCCGGGAGCGAAGGCAGGCGATCGCGGCGCTGAGGCGCCCGGGGTGGCCGGTGCCGGTTCGGCCTGTTGCGGCGCGGGCGCACCAATCAGCGGCGGCGGACCGTTGAGGCCGAGGTTGCCCTGCGACCCGATGTAGATCGGTCGCAGGTCGGCTTCCGTGATCTCCGGCGCCCGCAGGATGTGCGGCGTCAGCAGCATCACGATGTCGGTCTGCCCGATGGTCTCGTCGTTGTTCGAGAACAGTTGCCTGAGAATCGGCACGCGGATGGCGCCGGGAAACCCGTTGAGCGACTTCCGCTCGTCTTCACGCAGCAGACCCGCCAGCAGGTTCGACTCGCCGTCGCGCAGACGCAAGCGGGTCGCCTACCTTGCGCGAGCCGAACGACGGATAGTTGGTGCCGGCGACCTTCACGTCGGAGCCACGCGAGCTGTTCTCGAGGTTCAGGTCGAGCAGGATGTCGCCGTCGAGCGTCACGCGCACTGGCGTGATGTCGATGTTGATGCCGACCGGTTTCAACTGGAACGAGTTCAGCGGGTTGACGCCGACACCGCCGGTGGCGATCGGCGTGTAACTCGTCGAGACGATCGGGATCTCGTCGCCGAGGTTCAGCGTCAGCTTGTTCCCTTCGGCGCCGCGCAGCTGCGGCTTCGCCATCAGCTTGGTCTGCGTGTCGCTCTCGAGGGCGCGCACGATGCGCGGTCGGCACCGCCAGGTAGAAATCGGACGTGGTGAAGCCGCGCGACAGCGTGTTCAGGTTGAACGGCGGCGGCGACGTCACGCCGGACGGCGAAGTCGATCGGCCGCTCGTCGCGGACGTTCCGGGCGTCGTGCCGGTCCCCGGGGTGGTGGTCGTGGTCGCTCCGGGCGACACTTCGGGCGACAGCACGCCACCGAGCGCGTACTCGGAGAGGTTCAGCCCGTACTGCTTGGCGCGCAGGCGGTTCACCTCGAGGATCTCGACGTCGAACACGATCTCGGCGCGCGCCTTGTCGTTCTGCTGGATCACCTTCTCGATGATCTGCACCACCGCCGCGGTGCCGCGCACGGTGATGGTGTTCGCTGCCTTGTTGAACTGGATGGCCGGCTGTACCGCCATGCTCGGCAGGCGAATGAGCGAGCTGAGCAGCTGCGTCAGCTCCGTCACGTCGGCGTGGGAGACGTAGAACGTCTGCACCACCTGCTCGTCGTACTGCGCGTGCTTCTGCGCGTTGTCCGGGAAGACGAGGATCGACCGGTCGCTGGTCACCTTGTACGACAGCTGGTTCACCGACATGATCTGCTGCAGCGCCTGCTCGAGCGTCACACCGTCGAGTTGCACCGATGCCGCCGTCTGCGGCACCTGCGGGTCGTAGGTGATGTTGATGCCGGTCGCGTTGCCGAGCGCGTCGAGGATGTCGCGGATGTTCGCGTTCCTGAAGCTGAGGCGCAGCGGCTCGCGCGACGTCGGGTTCAAGAGCGGTTCTGCGGAAGCCGCGCGCGCACGTTCGCGCAGCTGCTCGATGGCCGGCCGCGGGCGTGCCGCCTCGATCCGCTGGCGGATCGTCTGGTCGAGCGCGATCACCTTCGCGGCCGCCTGCCGGTTGGTCGGGTCGTATTCCGAGGCGAGCCGGTATTCGCCGCGCGCGGCTTCGAGCTGGTCCTGCTCCTCGAAGGCCTTGCGCCTTGTCGAAATGCGCACGCGACGCGGCGAGTTGCGCGCGTTCGAGCGCGATCTTGTAGTTCGGATTGTCGGGAGCGGCCTGTGAGGCCGTGCGGTAGTAGGCCACTGCCTGGTCGAGATCGCCAGACTTGATGGCCGCGTTCCCCTGGCGGAACGCTTTCCCGGCCGCGCAGCCCACTGCCAACGCCACGACGGCGAGCAGCAGACCCAGGCGTGTCACTCGTGTCGTCACAGCTCCCCCGAATCGATCAAGGTCCCGAATCGTCCAGCGCGAGTCAGCGTCATATCCTGTCTCTAGAAGACCACCGTTGGCTGCGCTAGCTTCCCGACAGCCGTATCGTCTGGCGCCCGCGTCCGTCGAGGTAGGTCATCTCCACCGACTCGACGCCGATTCGGACGATCCGGTAGCGGCCCTCGATGATATCGCCTTCACGCCCCTGATAGATTCCGCGGCCGTCGCTAAGGATGGCGATCTTCTGTGCCTGTTCCGGCGCTTCCACCAGCCCGATGAACCGCATCGCGATCGGAGCCAGCGGCGCTGGCGGCGCCGGTCCGGAAGGCACGGAGACCACCGGAGGGGGCGGAACTACAGGAGCCGACGCTGGCGGCGCCTTCGGCCTGAAGCGGAACAGGTTCCGTTCAGGCTGCGGCTGCGGCCGATCCTCCTGCAGTTCGTGCAACTGCACGTCCGGCGCGGCGACAGACGACGCGGATCGTTCGCCCCGGGCGGCGCGCCCGGTTGCCCGCGGCGCGCCGGTGACCGCCGGATCCGGACCCCACCAGCGGTAGCCGGCCACCACTGTCAGCAGCACCAGCAAGGCCAGCAGCGCGACGAGGCGGCGGCGCTCAGGAGGCATGCGGAACCGGGCGGTAGTACGTCGACAGGTCGATCGTCAGCCGGAGTGCCTCGTCGCCCTCGCTCTCGTCAAGCACAACCTCGTCGATGATGACGAACTCCGGCGCGACTTCGAGCGCGTAGATGAACTGGCGTAGGTTCTCGTAGTCGCCCTGAAGCACCATGCGGATACCCATGCGCTCGAGGTTTGCCTGTCGCGACACCTCCTCGACCGTGGTGGTGCGGGCCTCGTACCGAACTCCGGTCCGTCGGGCCAACGCCGGCAGGCTGGCGTAGGTCATACGGCGCGCCGCAGTCATGTCTGTGGGGAGCACCTCCTGGTAGAACGCCGCCAGTTCCTCGTCGGCGTGTGCTTTCCCTTTCACGAGCGCATCGGCTTGGGCCATCTCGCGCTCGGCCGCCTGCAGCGTGCGCGCCGCCGCCGCCGCACGGTCGGCCGCTCCGGACGACTTCAGCCCCAGCGGGCGCACGACCAGGACAAAGGCCAGGACGTTCGCAAGCAGCGCCAGCGACAGCGTGATGACCATCGTGCGGTTCTCCGCCAGCACGCGGCGCATCAGCGGTGTCATCGGCCATCTCCCGGCGCGGCCGCCGCAGCTGCAGCAGCCGGCACCGCAGGTGTGATGTCTGCGGCTGGTAGATCATCTCGAGAGACGACTCGATCTGCCCCGAATCGGTGACCCGCTCCTGCCGTGAATGGAGCTCGGCAAAGGCGTTGGTCCGATCGAGGTTCTCCATGAACAGGTTCACATCGTCCACGCCCCGAGCCAGCACGGTGACCGCCAGCACGATGCGCCGCTCCTGGCCAACCGTTGGATGCACGGCGGTGATCCGCACGTCATCGGGCAACGTATGCTCGAACCGGTTGAAGAGTTCCGTCCACGAGAACGTGCGCCGCTCGATCAGGTCGTTGGCCTGGCGCGCGTCGACCGACACCGACTCGACCTGCGCCAGATCGACACTGGCACGCAGCTTCTGCGCCGACCGCCGCAGGTCGGCGGCCCGGACCTCGTCGTCCTGCGCGCGCGTCACGAGTTCGGTGTTGCTGTTCGAATAGCGCAGTACCTGCACGACGTTCAATCCCGTGGCCAGCAGCACGATGGCCACGGCGACAGCGAGCGACAGGCGGACCGCCGCCGTGTTGTAGAAGGGACGGGTCGAGAGATTGTTTCGAATCACGCGGCCTCCCGGGCTCGCAGCAGGACACCGATCAGCGGAGTCAACGTCTCGAGCAGCGCGCCACTCGCCCCGATGCGGTCCGTCAGGTTCGCGGCCTTCGTCGGGTCGATCACTTCAACAGTGGTGGACAACCTGTCGACCAGCGCGCGGCGCAGCGCGTCCGCCTCCCCGGAAGCCGGCGTGCCGCACAGCAGCGCCCGCGCAAAGCCCGCGCCCTTCAGACGGTCTTCGTAGTACATCGCCGTCTGGTGCACGACGTCGGCCAGCGTCCCTTCCCCATCAGCACTGTGGCTGCGAAAAAAGATCAGGTGTGCGCCTCGCAGGATGGCGATCGACTCCCACCCCGGCGCCACGTTCACCAGCAGCCAGTCGCCGGCCGGAGCGATCGAGGCCGCAACCGCGGTGTTCACCACGTTAAAGGTGGAAATGTCGACGATGCCCGCATGCGCACCCGCTGCCCGGCACAGGTCTTCGTACTCCGCAATGACGTCGCGGCGCGCCACCGTGACGATGAAGTCCTGGCCGTCCTCGGCGCGCATGCCCGCGACGTAGCCCACCTGCGCGTCGTCGATGGAAAAGGGCGCGCTCTTCTTGACCTGCCAGCGAATGACCTGCTCCAGGTCCTGGGTCCGCGAGGGAACCTGTTGCAGCTTGACCAGCGACACCTTCGCGACGGGGTCTGCGAGGATCAGGCCGATCCGCTTCGGACGGCCTAGACGGTCGAGCACACGGCCGAGCGCGGCCGTCACCGCCAGGCGGTCGCGCACGTTGGCGGTGGTCAGCGAAGGCACGACGGCCTGCTCTGGCAACGCCTCGATGGCATGTGCCAGCACGACGGGGCGCCCGTCCCGTTCCTCGACGACCACGCCTGACACGCGCGTGCCCAGATATTTCGACGGCGGCGGACGGCGCCGCAGCCTCATGCAGGGAGAAGGAGAAGCCGCTCATTCGACGAATGTCACCTTGTTGATTTCGCGCAATGTGGTGTGTCCGTCCATCACCCGCTCGACGGCCGACTCGCGAAGGAATCGCATCCCTTCGTCGCGCGCCGCCTTCTTGATCTCCGACGTCGGGCGCTTCTCGAGAATCAGCTCACGGATCCGGTCGGTCAGGTCCAGCAGTTCGCAGATTGCGAACCGGCCCTTGTAGCCTGTGCCGTTGCACTCGATGCATCCGACCCCCTCGTAGAACGTGTGCGTGTGCTCGAGTTCAGGGTCCATGCGCGATTCCAGCAGCATCTCCCGCGTCACCGTCGCGGGCCGCTTGCAGTGCACGCAGATCGTGCGCACCAGGCGCTGCGCGAGCACGCAGTTCAGCGCCGACACGAACTGGTACGCCTCGACACCCATGTTCAGGAAGCGCCCGAGCACGTCGAACACGTTGTTGGCGTGGACGGTGGTGAAAACAAGGTGGCCGGTCAGCGCCGAGTTGATGGCGATCTGCGCCGTCTCGTTGTCGCGGATTTCGCCGACCATGATCTTGTCGGGGTCGTGGCGCAGAATCGAGCGCAGCCCGCGCGCGAACGTCAGCCCCTTCTTCTCGTTGATCGGAATCTGGGTGATTCCACTCAACTGATATTCGACCGGATCCTCGATCGTGATGATCTTGTCCTCGATCGACTTGATCTCCGACAGCGCCGCATAGAGCGTTGTCGTCTTGCCGCTGCCAGTCGGACCGGTGACCAGCACCATGCCGTAGGGCTCGGCGATGTACTTCCGGAACCGTTTCAGCTCGGCCTCCGGGAAACCGAGGATGTCGAGTCGCAGTTCGGTGAACTGCTCGCTGATCGACTCCTTGTCGAGGATGCGGATGACCGCGTCCTCGCCGTGCACGCTCGGCATCACCGACACGCGAAAGTCGATGGTCTTGCCCGGCATCCGCAGCTTGAAGCGGCCGTCCTGCGGCACGCGCTTCTCGGCGATGTCGAGCTCGGCCATGACCTTGATGCGCGAGATGATCGGGCCATGGAACTGCTTCGCTATCGGACGCATCGCGGGCTGCAGCACGCCGTCGATGCGGTACTTCACGTGCACCGCGTCGTCCTGCGTCTCGATGTGGATGTCGCTGGCGCGCCGCTGAATCGCCGTGTAGATCGTCGAGTCGATGAGGCGAATGACCGGGCTGATGTCACTGGTCAGGCGTTCGACCGTCAGCGCGTCTTCCCCGCCCTCGTCGTCCTTCAGCAACTGCAGCTGGAAGCTCTCGGTGGCGTCCTCCAGCACACGCTGCGAGCTCTCGCTCTTCTTGAGAATCGCCTCGATGGCCGAGCGCGGACCGACCGCCACCTTGATCGGCGTCGACAGCAGCACCCCGAGCTCGTCGATCATCGGCAGATCGGTCGGGTCCGACACGACGATGCAGAGCGACCGACCGTCCCGGCGGTACGGGACGAATCCGTAGCGCAGCATCAGGTCGGCCGGGATCGAGCGGAACAGCTCCTGGTCGATGCGGAAAGTGTCCATGTCGACGAACTCGAGCCGATAGCGTTCCGCCAGCCGGCGGGCCTGATCCAGTTCGGCAACCCGGTCGTCGGGTCCGAACTCGGGGCCGTCGGCATGCAGCGAAGGAGTGTGGACGTCAGCCATGCGTAGTCAGTTACTTCAGACTCACGGGTGCCCGGGCTAGCCGGCCAGCACCGAACTGAGCTGGAACAGCGGCATGTACAGCGCCAGCAGGAGGCCGGCGATGACGATGCCCATGATCACCAAAAGGACAGGCTCCACCAGCGTGATGAACCGATCCATGTTGGTCGAAATCTCCTCGTCGTAGAAGTCGGCGACGGTGTTCAGCATGTCCTGAAGCGCGCCGGTCGACTCGCCGACCTCAGCCATCTTCACCGCGACCTCGGGAAACACGCGCCTTGCCTCGAGCGCCGACGAGAACGAGACGCCCTCGCGCACTCGCGCGCTGACCACCTCGAGCTCCCGCGCCATGAACTGGTTCCCCACTGAAGACGCCGCGATGTCGAGCGCGTTCACCAGCGGCAAGCCACCGCCGAGCAGTGTCGCGAGCGTGCGCGCCATCTGCGAGGTCGCGAACTTTGCGGCGATTTCGCCGATGAACGGCACGCCGAGTACGATCCGGTCGAATCGCGCCTGCTGGCCGGGCCGGCGGATCCATCCGATGAACGCCGCCACCGCCGCCACGATGCCAACCAGGATCAGCAGGTACTGCCCGCGGATGAAGTCGGAAACCGAGACGATGATGCGGGTCACCAGCGGCAATTCCGCGCCGAACGAGGCGTAGAAGTCGGAGAACGCCGGGACCACCGTGAGCACGATGATCGCGACGAGCACGAAGGCGAGCGAGGTGAGGATCGCCGGATAGATCAGTGCCGATACCGTCTTGCGCTTCACCGTCGCCAGCACCTTCGTGTATTCCACGAAGCGGCGCAGCACGGCGTCGAGGTTGCCGCTCCGCTCGCCTGCCACGAGTGACGCGGTGTAGATACTCGGGAACAGGCTGCCGTGCGCGGCAAAGGCGTCGGAGAGCGCCGAGCCACCACGCACCTTCTCGTGCACGTCGTCGAGCACAGTGCGGAAGAGCGGGCTGGTGACGCGGCTCTTGAGCAGGTCGAGCGATTGCACGAGCGGCATGCCGGCGCGCAGCAGCGTGGCGAGTTCCTGATTGAAAATCAGGAACTCGCGTGTCGCAATCGAGGAGCGGCGAGGCAGCTGAAACGGCAAGCCGCCGATGAGGCCCTTCGGTTTGAGGGAAAGGACGAACAAGCCCTTCTCCTCGAAATCGTGACGCAGGCGGGATTCGGAATCGGCGACGTAGACGCCTTCGACGATTTCACCCGACCCGGACGCCAGCCGGCAGTGGAACTCCACCGGTCAGGCACCCCCGTCGAAACCATAAGCGCTTGCAGGCGTGGACATTAGCAGATGACAGAGTATATCAACTCCGTCCTGCCGCAGCCGACCTACCGACCCAGCAGTGCGCGGATACGGGCGACGTAGTCGAGGGTCTCGGGATACGGGGGAATGCCGGCGAAACGCTCCACCGCCCCTTCGCCGGCGTTGTAGGCCGCCAGCGCGAGAGTGAGCGGGAACCGGTCGAGCAGGCTCTTCAAATGCGTGACGCCAGCCCGGATGTTGGCTGCCGGGTCGTACAGGTTGGTGATGCCGTAGCGACGCCCGGTTGCCGGCATTACCTGCATGAGGCCCAACGCTCCCTTTGGTGACCGGGCGCGGGGCTGGTAGGCCGACTCGACCTGGATGACAGCCCGTACGATGGCGGCGTCAACCCCCTTCTCGGCAGCGACGTTCGTGATGATCGGGTCGAATGTGGCGTGCACCTTGAGCGCCGCCGACGGCAGCGGCAACGGCGCCGATTCGGGCACCGGCACCTCGATCGTCGGCTCGGGGTACGGGACTTCGTCCGGACCGATGGCCGAGACGAGCGCCGCGTCCACAACCATCTCGCCGCCGCCCCGAAGCACGAAGACCATGGTTGCGCCGTCGACCCTATGCTCGCGGATGGACATCGTCCGCCCGGTGGCGAACGTCACCAGTTCGGCCGATGCCGGCAGCGCCCCGACCACCAGGCACGCCCACGCTCCCGCCACGAGGGCAGCGCCGCGCGAAGCGTGTGGCGAGTTCGGGGTGCGCATGTGCCGGCTATCTGGGGTCGATGAAGGCGTGGAAGACGCGGACGCCGAGTTCACGCGGATCCTTGCTCGTGCCGTTGGTCACGACCCGCGGCACGAACGTCTTGTCGACTGAGATCTGGAGTTCGGCGAGTTCGCCGTCTCCCATGAGGCTCGCCGGAAGCTTCAACCGGTTCAGCTTCCGCGCCACGTCTGGCTGCACAGTAAAGGTCTCGACCGTCTGGCCACCGAGGCTCAGCGTTATCACCTGCTCGCCGTGGAGCTCCTTGCCGGGGCTGTCGAACTCGAAGTAGAACCACGCGTCCTTCTTCGGGTTCTTGAATGCCAGCGTCGCCTGCTGCTTGGTCCACTGCCATTCGAGGCCCTGGTCGGCCGGTGCCGCTTCGGCCGGGTGCCAGCCGTCCTTGAAGACCGTGAAGAGGTTGTCGGTCTGCGGCAGCAGTTGCATCTTCGACACCTTGTAGGCATGCTGTCCGGCGTCCTCGCCCGACAGCACGACGCGCGTGCCGTCCTTCACCGAGTGCAGGCCGATTTCCATCGTCGCGTCGCCCACATACGGGAACACGGGGACGAAGATGGTGCGGGTGTACTCGACTGTTTCGCCCGGCTTCCACTGCGACGTCGGCGTGGGCGGGTAGTGGTCGTCGTTCCACATCTGCTCTTCGTCGGTGTCGACGACGTGCACGAAGACGCGGTAGTCCTCGGTGAACTTGGCGTCCGGTGCAACGACGAACTTATAGGTGATCTCGAGCGGGCTACCGGCAGGAGCGCGCTCGTGGCTGAGCGTCAGCGACGGCGTGGCCTGGGCGGGACCGGTGTTCTCCTCCTCACCACCGCAGGCGACGACGGCGGCTGTCGTCAGGGTCAGGAGCACAGCAAATACAGGAAGACGCAGACGTTCTCGAATCATGATGCTCCGGTGTCGTTCAGGGTCAGTCGGGATCCGTCGAATGCTAGCGGATCCCCGCCTGACGGCGCAAACGAGCCGGACCGTGTGCTACAGTTTCGCGCGAGGACACAGACGTGGCACAGGACGCTCTCGGACTGGTGGAAACGAAAGGGCTCATCGGCGCGGTCGAGGCTGCCGATGCCATGGTCAAGACGGCGAATGTGTCGCTCGTCGCCAAGGAATACATCGGCGCGGCTTACGTCACCGTGATGGTGCGTGGCGACGTCGGCGCGGTGAAGGCGGCTACCGATGCCGGAGCCGCCGCCGCGCGCCGTGTCGGCGAACTGGTGTCGGTGCACGTCATCCCCCGCCCGCACGCCGAGGTGGAACGCATCCTCCCCAAGGGCGCATAGCGCACGATGGCAGACGCCGCCGTCAGCCCCCAGACCGATCGCGATCTCGCCTCCATCGCCGAGGCGCGCGCGCTGGCCCGCCGGGCCAAGCAGGCCTGGCTCCAGCTCGCCGAGTTCTCCCAGGAGCAGATCGACGCCATCGTCGACGGCCGTCGCCGACGCAGCCACCGCGCAGGCTGAGGCCTTCGCCCGGCTCGCCGTCGACGAAACCGGCTTCGGCGTCTACGAAGACAAGATCCAGAAGAACCTGTTCGCCTCGCAGACGGTCTACGACTTCATCAAGCCGATGAAGACCGTCGGCGTCATCGCCACGGCACGAAGCGCGCCGCGTCGTCGAGATCGCCGAGCCGTTCGGCGTCGTCGCGGCCATCGTGCCGTCGACCAATCCCACCTCGACGGCCATCTACAAGATCCTCATCGCGCTCAAGGCGCGCTGCACCATCGTCATCAGCCCTCATCCGTCGGCGGCGACGTGCATCACCCGGGTGGCCGAGGTGCTCGACGATGCGGCGCGCCGCGCGGGAGCGCCCGCCGGCGCCATCAACTGGATGACGACCGTCTCGCTCGAGGGGACGCAGGAGCTGATGAAGCAGCGCGACGTGGCGGTCATCCTGGCCACCGGCGGCATGGGCCTGGTGCGCGCCGCCTACAGCGCCGGCAAGCCGGCCTACGGCGTCGGCCCGGGCAACGCGCCGGCCTACATCGAGCGGACCGCCGACGTGCGCAAGGCCGTCCGCGACATCATCACCGGCAAGACGTTCGACAACGGGGTGCTCTGTTCGTCGGAGAACTCGGTGGTCGTCGACGCGCCGATCGCCGGCGAGGTGAAGCGCGAATTCCAGGCCCAGGGCGGCCACTTCCTGAGCAAGACCGAGATCGACAAGGTCGCCAAAGTGCTGGTCACGCGCGCAGCGCCTGCCGAATCCGGCGCTGGTCGGGCAAGTCGGCGAAGGTGATCGCCGGATGCGTGCGGCGTCACCGTGCCGGACGACACGAAGGTGCTGATCGCCGAGCTCGACGGGGTCGGCCGCGACTATCCGCTGTCGATCGAGAAGCTCTGCCCGGTGCTCTCGTTCTACGTCGTACGCGACTGGCAGGAGGGCTGCGAGCGCTGCAAGCAGATCCTCCGCTACGGCGGCATGGGCCACACCATGGGCATCCACTCGCAGAACGAAGCGGTCATTCTCGAGTTCGGCCTGAAGAAGCCGGCGTTCCGCATCGCGGTGAATACGCCGACCACGTTCGGCTCGATCGGCATCTCGACCGGGCTCGCACCGGCGATGACGCTCGGCTGCGGCGGCTACGGCGGCAACATCACGTCGGACAACATCACGCCGCAGCACCTCCTCAACATCAAGCGTCTCGCGTACGAGGTGCGCTCCGTGCCGAACCGCTGGGAGCGGGCGACGGGCGCGAAGCCCGAACCGGCGCAGCAGGCGTTCGGCCGAACCCGTGGGCATCGGTGCCGATGTGCTGAACCGGAAGATCGACCAGTTCCTCGGGCTCGCGCGGCTTCGCGCCGGGCACGGTGGCTCCGCCGCCGCTCGCTCCCGTGACCACGCCGGCGTCTGCCCCGGCCCCGGCGGCGCCGTTCCCGGGCACGACGGGTGGCGCACACGATTCCCCACTCGACTTCGTGTGTGAGGAGGACGTGCGGCTCGCGCTCCGTGCCGGCCGGACGCTGCTCGTCTCGGAACGAGCCATCATCACGCCGTCGGCGCGGGAACTGGGCGATGCGAACCGCATCTTCCGCACTGCGCCGATCCGGGAGTGAATCTGTCGGCGCCCGTGTGGACCGCCGCATGCGAGCGAGGTTGGAAAGCGCCGCGCCGAAACGGCCGCTTAGTGCTGAGCCAGTTGGACTTGTTGTTTGACCGGCCTTCTCCCAGGTGGTAGCATCGCTCAGCCATAGACGTTTGGCGCTGCTGCGCCGCGTCAGGCGGGGGCCCCAGCCCTCCGCTATACAACCAGGCATAGAGCGTTCGTTTCGCCCTGTGCCAGAGAGTTACCCGGAGCCCCCGCACGCTTGGGGGGCGACTTACGATGCGCTGGCCCGTCGGCCGGCGCGGTTTCGGAGCGCCCGAATGGTTCGACGCACGACAACGCGCCTCGCTATCTTTACGCTGCTGCCGCTCATCGCCGCATGTGGCGCGAGTGCCCGGAAGGCGCCGCTGGCTGCTGCCCCACCGGGTCAGGCTGGACGGCCACCCGCACCTCTCACTCCCGCCGATCCTCCCGTTGAAGATCCCGTCGTCATGCTGCTCTCTGAATCCGACCGTCACTTCAAGGCCGGCCAGCTCGAACTCGAAGCCGGCCACGTGGAAGGGGCGAAGCACCGAATTCGACCGGGCCATCAATGTGCTGCTGGAGTCGCCGTTCGGCGGTCGCACCGAACCTCGTATCCGGGAGCAGTTCGACCGGCTGGTCGACCGCATCAGCACCTACGAAGTGAAGGCACTCGCCCAGGGCGACGGCTTTACTGAGAAGCAGCTCGACCCGGCGTCCATTGATGAACTGCTGGCCGATGTCAGCCACGCTGGTTCCGCCGGAAGTGAGCGCCGAACTGAAGGACGCGGTCAAGTCCGATATCCAGGCCGGGGAACACGACATTCCGATTCCGCTCAACGAGCGGGTGCTGTCGTTCATCGAGCTGTTCCAGGGACGCCTGCACGACTTTCTCGAGGTCGGCATGAAGCGCGGCAGCAAGTATCTGCCGATGATCCAGAGCGTCTTCCGCGCCGAGGGCCTGCCGCTCGACCTCGCCTACGTGCCGCTGGTCGAGAGCGCATTCAATCCGAATGCGCTGTCGCGGGCCAAGGCTACGCGGCGTCTGGCAGTTCATGCGTGGCACCGGCATCGAGAACGGCCTGCGTCAGGACTGGTACATCGATGAACGCGCCGACCCAGAGAAAGCCACCGTGGCCGCAGCCAAGTACCTGAACACACTCGCCGGCATGTTCCACGGCGACTGGCACCTCGCGCTCGCGTCGTACAACGGCGGACCAGGCCGCATGCAGCGCGCCATCAAGGCCGGACGCGCGGACGACTTCTGGGCGCTGGCCGCGAAGCCGAAGATCCTGCCGCGCGAAACCCGCGACTACGTCCCGATGATTCTCGCCGCAATTGTCATCGCGCGAAACCCCGCGCAGTACGGTTTCGACTTCGAAGCGGAGGAACCCCACACCTACGAAACCGTGACGCTCGACAAGCCGGTCGATCTGCGCCGGGTCGCCGAGTGGGCCGACACCACCATTTCGCACATCCAGACGCTGAACCCCGAGTTGCGCCGCTGGACGACGCCGATTCGGGACGACGCCTACACCCTGAAGGTGCCGGTCGGCGCCGCCGAGGTGGTGAAGGCCAGGCTGACCGATGCCTCGACGGCGGACCTAGCTGCGCTGCGCTTCTACACCGTGAAGCCCGGCGACACACTGGCCACGATTGCCCGCTCCCTGCGCGTGAGCCGAGCGGACCTGGCCGACGCGAACTACCTCAAGACCAGCGCCCGCGTCACGCCCGGCACCAAGTTGATGGTGCCGCACGAATCGACCGTGCTGATGGCGGCCCGCGCGGTGCGGCCGGCACCCGCGGCTGAACCGGAGACGCTTGCCGCGTCCACTCGCCGCCCCTCCGTGTCGGCGTCGACCAGCCAGCGTCTCAAGGTCACCTACCGCGTGAAGCGCGGCGACACCCTGGCCGCCATCGCCCGCGCGTTCAACACCAGCGTCAGTGCCATCAAGACGTGGAACCGCATCCCGGGCACGCACATCGCCGCCGGCGATCGCCTCACTATCTACACCGCCCAAGCGAACTGATCCGCCGCACCCGTTCCCGAACAGCGGCCGACTCTCTTCCGGCCGCTGTTTTTGCCTCTCCTCGCCTTTCACTCTCAGCAGCTCTTTCGTACTCCACCGCTCCGGCGCCCGTAACTGTCTGAGCCATCTATGAAGGCCCGGCGCGACGCTCCTTGCAGCGTGCCGGGCATGCTTGCAACCTTACGCACCGCGGCCCTCCACGGTGTCGAAGCCTGCGCCGTCCACGTGGAGGTGGACGTCTCGTTCGGGATGCCGATGTTCACGATGGTCGGCCTTCCGGATGCGAGCGTGCGCGAAAGCCGCGACCGCGTGCGCAGCGCCATCCGCAACAGCGGCTTCGAGTTTCCACCGCACCGGATCACCGTGAACCTCGCTCCGGCCGACGTGCGAAAGGCCGGCGCCGCGTTCGACCTGCCGATCGCGCTCGGTATCCTCGCCGCGCAAGGGGTGATGACGGCAGACGCGGTGGCGGGCACGCTGGTGATCGGCGAGTTGTCGCTCGATGGCACCATCCAGGCCACTCGCGGCGTGCTGCCGGTGGCAGCGTCAGCGCGGCGCGACGGACTGACACGGCTGTTGCTCCCAGCCGCCAACGCGAGCGAGGCGGCGGCCATCCTGCCGGACGGCATCATGCCGGTGTCGTCGCTGGCCGATGCGGTGGCGGCTCTCAACAGCGGCACATCGGTGCGGTCGATTACGGTGGCGGCCCAGTCACCGCCGGCGCAACACGCCGACTTTGCCGACGTCACGGGGCAGCCGCTCGCGCGGCGCGCGATCGAGATTGCCGCGGCCGGCGGCCACAACCTGCTTTTGGTCGGTCCGCCCGGCGCGGGCAAGACGATGATGGCGCGGCGCATGGCTGGTGTGCTGCCGCCACTCAGCTTCGATGAGTCGATCGAGGCGACCACCGTCCACTCGGTCGCCGGATTGCTGCCGGTTGGGTGCGGCCTCCTCACCGAGCGGCCGTTCCGGGCACCGCACCACACCATTTCCGCAGCCGCCATCGCGGGTGGCGGCTCGCAGCCTCGGCCCGGAGAGGTCAGCCTTGCGCATCATGGCGTGCTCTTCCTGGATGAACTGCTCGAATTCTCGCGCGGTGCGCTCGAAGTGCTGCGGCAACCGCTGGAGGAGGGCCTGGTTACCATCGCGCGGGCCGCCCGCACCGCCGTCTTCCCCGCGCGCTTCGTGCTCGTTGGCGCCATGAACCCGTGCCCGTGCGGCTTTGCCGGCGATCCGGTGCGCGAGTGCCGCTGCACGCCGCAGCAGGTGCAGCGCTATACCAGCCGGCTGTCCGGACCGCTGCGCGACCGGCTCGACCTGTCCGTGGAGGTGCTGCGTTTGCCGGCCGAGATGCTCGGCGCGACGGGCGACGCCGAACCCTCAGCCGCCATTCGGGCTCGCGTCGTTGCGGCACGCGCGCGGCAGCGCCAGCGCTATGACGGGCATGCCGAGCGCACCAATGGCTCGCTGGCCGCTGCGGGGTTGCGGAGTCACTGCGCGCTCGACCGGGTCAGCCTGCGTCTGCTGAGGACCTCGGCCGACCGCCTGGGTCTCAGCGCGAGGGGATTCGACCGGGTCAGGCGCGTGGCCAGGACGATTGCCGATCTTGCCGGCGACGACGCGATCGCGCCAGACCACGTTGCCGAGGCGCTGCAGTTCAGGAATGGCTGACGCGGCTGCACCTCACGGGCGGGTCGCGGGTCCGACCGTGAGGCCGCCAGGGTCCCCTTCTCGCAGTGGGTTGGTGAACTGCCGGCCGGCATCGCGCAGATCGCCGACGACCGAGTCGCCAGCCGGCTTCACGCCGTCACGGACCCAGCGCACCAGGTCGTCGAATGCGCGCGACTGCTCGGGCACGCTGAAGCCGCAATGTCCGCCGATGCGGTAGATGCGCTGCACCAGCGGTCGCTCGCGCCAGCAGCGGCGACCGCTCGATTCAGCGTCTGCTCGAGGTGGATTGGCACGAACAGATCGCCGGTGCCGTGCATCGTCAGCACCGGGCGTTCGATGACGGCCATCGAAGGGGACCAGCTCGTCGTACGGGGCCGGTCGCGGTCGCGCATCGACAGGTCCGGCGCCTTGCGTCGCACCAGCTCGGAGAGCCGCGCGCTCGCCAGGCCGAGCGATTCATCGAGACGATAGGTGATAGTGCTGGTTCGTCGCGGCACGGCTGGACGGCGTCGTGCTGCCGGCCAGCGCGCTGCCGCTCACGTTCTGGAGGAAGCGCGACGCAGACCCTCCGCCGCGAAAGGACGCGGGCCGCCGCTCAATTCAATCTCGACGCTGGCGAGCTGGCGCGCCCTTGGCGGTGTAGTTCGGCGGCTCTCCGAGCAGCGACCGCCATCCGGCTGGTGTCGGCGACCACCGTGGTCGGGTCCTCGAAGCGGACTGCCGGTGATCGACTTCTGCCGCCGCACCGACCGCGGTGAAGTAGTCGAACAGTTCAGGACCGGCCGGACACATCGCCAAGCCGCCAGCAACTGCCGTCGGGAACTCGTGCATGCCGAGCAGCGTGACGTGGCCACCCATCGACTCGCCGGTCGAGATAGGTCCGGCTCGCCGCGCGTCCGCCGTTCAGGCGCGTGAACAGGTCGGTGAGCACCATCGTGTCCTGCAGCCCCACCCCCGGCACGTAGCCGTTGCAGCGGTAGCTCGACGCGGCCCACGCGAAGCCCTGTCTGAATGAGATGCTCGCGGATGCCGGGCGGACCGACGTGCAGCTCCGATGCCGCGATGCGCCCGCCGTTCGAGACGAAGCCGTGCGCGCTCAGCATCAGCTCGCCGTTCCAGCTGGCTCGGGAATCTCGATGCGGTAGACGCCGCCCTCGTAGCGGCCGAAGAACGCCTTCGCTCCCGGCTAGCGCCTCGAAGGCCGGATCATCGCGCGTCCAGGTCTGTGCGGGACAGGCGACGGGCGTGACACCGGGCCGGGCCGACAGTCGCACGGCGGGCTGCCATAGCGACACTGAACAGGCGATCAGCCGAGCGCCGAGGATGATGCATCGCAGGCGCACATAATAGCGAGTCGCGCATGAGGAGTGCGATCATACGGCCGGTGCGCTTCGTCCGATTATCGCTCCAGGCGATTTGTGCTTCCGGTACGCGAAAAGCCGTGTGGTACGAGTGTGGTAAAACTTCCTCGTTCAGGCGCGGCGCTAGTCTCCTTGGTACGCTTACATCGGAACCGTTTGGGCGTCCAGCCTGCACGGTTCGGTCACTGATGAGGGTAATGTTCTCACGCCGATACACGGTCCTCATTGCGGACCGTCGACACGGCGTCGTGCGCCGTCGTCACGATCAGTCTCCGCGCCGTCACGCCTCGTCGTCGCCAGCGCGCTCATGCTGCCGGTCCTGATTGGTCTCGGCGCGAAGTGGAGCGCCAGACCTGGAGATGCATCAGCTCCGGGCCACCAACGACGGCCTCGCAGGCCGAGAACGGGAACTATCGCGAAACCACCGGCGAGCTGACCACCCAGATCCAGTCGCTCGAAGGCGTCATCGACGAACTCGGCGCCCGCTCGGCGCTCGACCCCACTCAGGCGCGGGCGATGGCCAAGCTGCCCGCCGTCGTCAAGGCCCGCGCCGCCGGCGGCGACGCTCAACGACGAACGCGGCCATCTCGAACGTCCTCTCCACCTCGTTCATCTCCCCCGAAGACACGTTCGGCGTGCTGCGCACCCTGCTCTCAGGGTCTCGAGAGGCGCCTCAGCAACGTCCGCCAGGATGTCGAGCGTCAGGAGAAGCTGGCCGCGGCGACGCCGTCGATCTGGCCGGCCAAGGGCTGGCTGACCGGGCGTTTCGGCGGCCGTTCGATCCGTTCACGGGTGAGTCGGCTTCCACCAGGGGCTCGACATCTCGGCCGTCGAAGGGCCAGCCGGTCTATGCCACTGCCGACGGCAAGGTCGACAATCGGCCTCCTACTCGGGCGACTACGGCAACCTCGTCGTCCTGCGCCACGACTTCGGCATCGACGACCCGCTACGGCCATCTGAGCGGCTTCAACGTGAAGCGCGGCCAGGCCGTCCACCGCGGCGACGTCATCGGCTACGTCGGCTCCACCGGCCGCTCGACCGGCGCCCACCTGCACTACGAAATTCTCGCGAACGGCAAGCTGCTCAATCCGCTGCAGCTGCTCACGCAGCCGTCACAGACCGCCGAGCGATAGACTCGCGCCCGACGCTCGCGTCCGGCACCCATACGCCCCGGGTGCCGGACCGGTTCCTTCTGCTACAATCACCAGATACCCACGGCACGTCGGCAAGCTCCTTGTCGTCCTGCGCCGGTTGAAGGACGGGCGGATCCGCGCTGCAGATGCTCCAGACATTCCTCGCCAAGGTCATCGGCACCCAGAACGAACGCGATCTGAAGAAGCTGCGTCCGATCGTCGACGCAGGTCAACGCGCTCGAACCGTCGATCCAGCCGCTGTCCGACGAGGAGCTGCGCGGCAAGACCGCCGAGTTCAGGCGCGCGTCGCCAACGGCGAGACGCTCGACGACCTGCTGCCCGAGGCGTTTGCGGTCGTCCGCGAGGCCGGCCGGCGCGTGCTGCAAGATGCGGCACTTCGACGTGCAGCTGATCGGCGGCACCGTGCTCCACCAGGGGCGCATCGCCGAGATGAAGACCGGTGAAGGCAAGACGCTGGTCGCCACCCTGCCGGCCTATCTGAACGCGCTCGACGGCAAGGGCGTCCACGTCGTCACGGTCAACGACTACCTCGCCCGCCGCGACTCGGAGTGGATGGGCAAGATCTACCGCTTCCTCGGCATGACCGTCGGCGTCATCCAGCACGATCTGAACGACGCCGAGCGCCAGGTCGCCTACGCCGCCGACATCACCTACGGCACCAACAACGAGTTCGGCTTCGACTACCTCCGCGACAACATGAAGTTCGAGCTCGCGCACTACGTGCAGCGCGGTCATCACTTCGCGATCGTCGACGAAGTCGACAGCATCCTCATCGACGAAGCCCGCACGCCGCTCATCATCTCGGGCCCGGCGGAAGACTCGACCGACCTCTACTACGAGGTCGATCGCATCATCCCGACGCCTCAAGGCCGGGCGCCATCATCCGCGGCGACGTGAAGGCCGAGGATCGCGAGGAGCTCGACGCGACCGGCGACTACATCGTCGACGAGAAGCACAAGACCGTCACGCTCACCGAGAGCGGCATGCAGAAGGCCGAGCAGATGCTGCTCCATCGGCTCAACGACGGCCACTCTACGACCTCGAGAACGCCCACATCAAGCACCACGTCGACCAGGCGCTGCGCGCGCACGCCATCTTCAAGCTCGACGTCGACTACATGGTGAAGGACGGCGAAGTCGTCATCGTCGACGAGTTCACCGGCCGCCTGATGCCGGGACGCCGCTGGAGCGACGGCCTGCACCAGGCGGTCGAGGCCAAGGAAGGGTCAAGATCGAGCGCGAGAACCAGACGCTCGCCACGGTCACCTTCCAGAACTACTTCCGCAAGTACAAGAAGCTGTCCGGCATGACCGGCAC
This sequence comes from uncultured Acidobacteriota bacterium, assembly GCA_963722395.1. Taxonomy (GTDB): domain Bacteria; phylum Acidobacteriota; class Vicinamibacteria; order Vicinamibacterales; family CAVVIG01; genus CAVVIG01. The sequence goes on from CAVRLS010000006.1 coordinate 37,268, forward strand.
GGCCGACACCGAAGCCGAGGAGTTCGACAAGATCTACAAGCTCGACGTCATCGTCATCCCGCCGAACCGGCCGATGCTCCGCATCGAGAATCCCGACCTCGTGTACCGCACCGAGCAGGAGAAGTGGGACGCGATCGTCACCGACATCATCGAGGAGCACAAGAAGGGCCGCCCGGTCCTGGTCGGCACCGTCTCGATCGAGAAGTCCGAGAAGCTGTCGGGCATGCTCGACCGGCGCGGCCTGAAGCGCGGCACCACCACCGGCGGCGGCGCCGACAAGCACGTCGTGCTGAACGCGAAGTACCACGCGCAGGAAGCCGAGTTCGTCGCGCAGGCCGGCCGCAAGGGCTCGGTCACCATCGCCACCAACATGGCGGGCCGCGGCACCGACATTCTGCTCGGCGGCAACCCCGAGTTCATGACGCGCCAGCAGGCGCTGGCCGAAGCAGATCGCCGAGCGCCTGCCGAAGGGCGAAGAGCGGTTCGTCGACGACGAGCGAGTTCGTCTACTTCTCCCATCTCGACGGCTTCTACCGCGTGCCGAAGCCGCGACTACGAGCGGATCTTCGCGCACTTCAAGCGCCATGACCGACGCGGAGCACGACGAGGTCGTCACGCTCGGCGGCCTGCACATCGTCGGCACCGAGCGCCACGAGGCGCGCCGTATCGACAACCAGCTGCGCGGTCGCGCCGGCCGTCAGGGCGACCCTGGCTCGTCCCGCTTCTACCTGTCGCTGCAGGACGACCTGATGCGGATCTTCGGCTCCGATCGCATCTCCGGCCTGATGCAGACGCTCGGCATGGAAGAGGGCGTGCCGATCGAGCACGGCATGGTCACCCGGGCCATCGAGCGCGCGCAGAAGCAGGTCGAAGCGCAGAACTTCTCGGTCCGCAAGCACCTGCTCGAGTACGACGACGTGATGAACAAGCAGCGCGAGAACATCTACGCGCTGCGCCGCGAGATTCTCGACGGCACAGATTCGCGATCGACGAGAGGACAGGAAGAGTGGTCGACACGCGCGACTACCTGATGAAGCTGGCCGAGGAGACCCTCGACACTTCGTCGAGACGCTACGCGCCGCGCGAGGCCGATCTCGAGCAGTGGGATCTCGACGCGCTGCGCCGCGAAGTGGACAGACGCCTTCGCCATCGACACGCGAGTCGCTCGAACTTCGCCGGCAAGCACGGCCGACGAGATCCGCGACGAGCTCTGGGACGCTGATCCTCGCAGTCGTACGAGCGAGAAGGAACAGCCTGGTCGGCCGCGAGGTCCTGCAGCGTGTCGAGCGCGACATCATGCTGCAGATCGTCGACGCGCAGTGGAAGGATCACCTCTACAGCCTCGATCATCTGAAGGACGGCATCGGCCTGCGCGGCTACGGCCAGCGCGATCCGCTCGTCGAGTACAAGAAGGAAAGCTTCCAGATGTTCCAGGCGATGAAGGATCGCGTCGACGAGGAAACGGTCAGCTACCTGTGGCGGCTCCGCCCGGTGCTTCCACGAAGAGGCCGCGCCGGCACCGCCGCCGGTCTCCGGCCAGGCGCCTCGCCAGCCCGTCACGCTCAACAACCCGACTGCCGAAACGCAGGCCGCCTCCATCTTCAACTCGACGCCGTCATCGGCCGCGGCCTCGCACTGCCGCATGCCGCGCCGCAGCCGGCCCGCGTCGGCGGCGACGATGCCGACGTCAAGACGGTGCGTCGCGACGAGCCGAAGGTCGGTCGCAACGATCCGTGTCCGTGCGGCAGCGGCAAGAAATACAAGAAGTGCCATGGAGCCGCGGTCTGAGTGTCCCCTTCCTGAAGCCCCTGGTCGACCCGCCGCGGTCGGCCTGGGCGATGCTCCGCGCTCGTTGAAATCCCCAAGGCCGACGTCTGTCGGCCTTTCGTGTATCCGGACCTATGACGCCCAAAACTGACGTACTCGATACGCTCCCGGCCACCGAGGTCGGCTTTGCCACCGCCCTCACCTTCGACGATGTGCTGCTCGTGCCGCAGCACTCGACCGTGCTCCCCTACCAGGTCGACGTCAGCACGCCGCCTCACGCGCCACATCCGCCTGAACGTGCCGCTGCTCAGCGCGGCCATGGACACCGTCACCGAGTCGCGGCTCGCCATCGCCATGGCGCAGCACGGCGGCCTCGGCGTCATCCACAAGAACCTGTCGATCGAGGAGCAGGCGTCGGAGGTCGACCGCGTCAAGCGCTCCGAGAGCGGCATGATCGTCGACCCGATCACGCTCTCGCCGACGCACCGCATCTTCGAAGCGCTCGAGCTGATGAAGAAGTACCGGATCTCCGGCGTGCCGATCACCGAGGACGGCAGCAAGGAAGGACGGCTCGTCGGCATCCTCACCAACCGCGACCTGCGCTTCGAGACGAACGTGCAGCGGCCGATCGCCGACATCATGACGCGCGAGAACCTGATCACCGTGCCGGTCGGCACGACGCTCGACGCGGCGCGCGAGATCCTGCATCGTCACAAGGTCGAGAAGCTGCTGGTCGTCGACGCCTCGTTCCGCCTCAAGGGGCTGATCACCGTCAAGGACATCCAGAAGGCGGTGAAGTATCCGAACGCCTCGAAGGATGCGCTCGGCCGCCTGCGCTGCGGCGCGGCGGTCGGCGTCGCCAGGGACACGATCGAGCGGGCCGAGGCGCTCGTCGCCGCCAATGTCGACGTCCTGGTCGTCGACACCGCGCACGGCCACTCGCAGGGCGTGCTCGACATGGTCGGGCGCATCCGCAAGCAGTTTCCCGAGGTCGAGCTGGTCGCCGGCAACGTCGCCACGCGGAGCCGCAACGCTGGCGCTGATCGAACACGGCGTCGACGCGGTGAAGGTCGGCATCGGCGCCGGCTCGATCTGCACGACGCGCGTGGTCGCCGGCATCGGCGTCCCGATGATTACCGCGATCATGGAATGCTCGCGCGCCGCGGCGCAGCACGACGTGCCGGTCATTGCCGACGGCGGCATCCGCTTCTCCGGCGACATCACCAAGGCGCTCGCCGTCGGCGCCAGCACGATGATGATCGGCAATCTGTTCGCCGGCACCGACGAGAGCCCGGGCGAGCTGATTCTGTACCAGGGCCGCAGCTTCAAGGAGTATCGCGGCATGGGCTCGATCGGCGCGATGCGCCGCGGCAGCCGCGACCGCTACTTCCAGGACGACTTCGATCTCGAAGTCCGTCGCGGCTGGCGAAAAGCTGGTGCCGGAAGGCATCGAAGGACGCGTCGCCCACAAGGGCCGCGTCGCCGCGATGATCCATCAGCTGGTCGGCGGCCTGCGCGCCGGCATGGGCTACTGCGGCTGCGGCACGATTCCCGAACTGCAGCGCAAGGCGCAGCTCATCCGCATCACCCCGGCCGGCTTCCGCGAGAGCCACGTCCACGACGTGGCGATCACGAAGGAAGCGCCGAACTACCGCTCGGGAAACTGAGACAGGCGGACCGCATCACTGTGCCTGCCCCTTGATCGAAATCGTGCGGTCGTTCTCACCCACCGCCCGCAACTCCACTCGCACGGCATGCGCGGCACCCGCATCCAGCGGTCCGGCCACTCCACCGCCACCACCGCACCGCTCACCACGAGTTCCTCGAGGCCGAGGTCGTCGACCTCGCGCGGCGTCAGCCTGTACAGATCGATGTGATGGAGGGTGAGTCGACCGCCGCGATACTCCTGGATCAGCGTGAAGGTCGGCGAACTCACCTCGAGCGGGTCGACGCCGAGCCCCTCGGCGAGCCCCTTCACGAAGGCGGTCTTGCCCGCCCCGAGATCGCCGGTGAGCAGCACGACATCGTCGGGGCGCAGTTCCGCGGCGAGGGTTCGACCGGCGTCGATCGTCTCGGCTTCCGAGTGGGTCGTGCGGATCACTGGCGGTCTGGGACCTTGCGGCGTGCGGTGAGTTCGAGGATGGCGTCGCCGATATGCGCCGCAACGTCGCCGGCCATCATCGACACTTCGCCTTCGTCAGCCTCCGCCAGGTCGCCCGCCAGTCCGTGCAGGTACACGGCAAGCTTGCACGCCGCCTCGGCATCGAGCAGTTGCGCGAGCGCCGCGCCAATCATGCCGGCGAGCACGTCGCCGGTGCCGCCAGTGGCCATGCCGGGGTTGCCGGTCGGGTTGATGAACACCGTGCCGTCGGGCGTCGCGATCAGCGTGCGGTGCCCCTTGAGCACGACGTAGACGTGATGCGTCGACGCAAACGTCCGGGCCACCTCGAGGCGGTTCGCCTGCACCTCTTCGATGGTCGGCCCCCAGCAGCCGCGCCATCTCGCCCGGATGCGGCGTGATGATGACGTCGCGCCCCTCGCGGCCGGCCAGGCGGTCAGGCTGCCCGGTGAAGGCATTGAGGCCGTCGGCGTCGATCACCAGCGGCACCGTCGCCCGATCGACCAGCGCGTGAATGAAGCCGCGCGTGCCGGCGCCCTGCCCGAGCCCGGGGCCGATCACCATGACGTCGGTCGGAGATTCGAGCAGCGCCTCGACCGAATCGGGATCCAGACCGTCGGGGTTCTCGTCGAGCGGCTCGGTCATGTACTCCGGCCCCATCGACGCGACGATCGCCAGGCAGTTCGACGGCGTCGCGACCGTGACCAGGCCGGCGCCCGCTCGCAGCGCGCCCATCGCCGCCAGGTGCGCCGCACCGGTCTTGCCGCGCGAGCCCGCGACGAGCAGCACGCGACCGTAGTCGCCTTTGTGGGTATCGGCGTTGCGCGGCTCAAGCATCGCGCGTGTCGCCGTGCGCGTGAGCAGTTCGACACGGGGGCCGTCGAGGTTCTCGATGACGTCCTGCGGAATGCCGATGTCGGCAATCACGATGTCGCCGGCGCGTGTCTCGGCCGGCGGCAGGACGAGCGACAGCTTCGGCGCACCGAGCGTCACCGTGGTGCCGGCGACGATGGAGTCGCCGATCGGTTCGTGCGTGTCGGCCGACAGACCGGACGGCAGGTCGATGGCGACCACCGGAATGCCCGAGCCGTTTACGTCGGCCACCACCGTCTCGAGCAGGCCGGTGAGCGGCGCGTTCAGGCCGGTGCCGAAGATTGCGTCGACGATGAGCGTGCTGTCGGCGATCTCGGAGAAGTGCAGTTCCCACGCCTGGCTGTCGGCAATCTCGACGGCCGAGAGGCCGAGCCGGCCGAGGATCTCGAGGTTGATGCGGGCGTCGCCGCGGACGTCAGCGATGCTGCTGCCGATGACGAACACCGAGACGTCGACGCCGCGCTGCAGCAGCGTGCGGGCCACGACGAAGCCGTCGCCGCCGTTGTTGCCGCGGCCGCAGAGCACCGCTACCTGATGCTCCTGAAGGTCGCCGTGGACCGCCTCGATGGCCGCCACCACCTGACGGCCGGCGTTCTCCATCAGGACCAGCGACGCGATGCCGATCTCTTCGATGGTTCGGCGATCCGCCTCGCGCATCTGCGCCGCGTTCAGGACTCGCATGGGAGGGTTGCACCCACAATAGCACAGGCAGTACGCTGGCCAGATGCGCGCGATGGTAAACATCAACGGCCGCCTGTTCGACAAGGAACACGCGGTGATCTCGGTTTTCGATCACGGCTTTCTCTACGGTGAAGGCGTCTACGAAGTCGTCCGCACCTACGACGGGGTGCCCTTTCTGTTCGACCGGCACATGCGCCGCCTGCGCAACTCCGCGGCGATGATCCGGCTCGATCTGCCGCTGCCCGACGCCGAGGTCGAACGGCGCTTCCTCGACACCATTGCGGCGGCTGACCTCGGCACTGATGGCCGCGAAGCGTACATCCGCATCCTGGTCACTCGCGGCATCGGCGAGATCACCTACGACCCAGCCGCGTGTCCGGACCCGAGCGTCGTCATCATCGCCAAGCCGCACGTCGATGCGCCCGCGGCGGCCTACACCGACGGCGTGATGGTGTCGCTCGTCGGCGTGCTGCGTAACCATCCGGGCACGGTGAACCCGCTCATCAAGTCGAACAACCTCCTGAACAACGCGCTCGGCAACCAGGAGGCGCTGCGCAAGGGGGCCTTCGAGGCAGTGATGCGCAATTACCGCGGTGAGATCGCGGAGTGCAGCCAGTCGAACATCTTCATCGTGAAGGACGGTGTGGCGCTGACGCCGCCCGCCGACGCTGGCCTGCTGCTTGGCATCACGCGCGAGTTCCTCTTCGAGGTCGGCGCAGGAGATCGGCGTGCGGATGCGCGAACAGGTGCTGCAGGAAGCGGACCTGTTCGGAGCTGACGAGTGCTTTCTCACCAGCACCACGCGCGAGATCGTGCCGATCGTCCGGGTGGACGAGCACGTCGTCGGCCGCGGTACGCCAGGGCACATTACGAAGGCGCTGCTCGATGCCTTCCGTGTAAGGGCCCGCGGCCTGGTTGCCCGACGCTAACGGCGAGCCTGGCGCAACGTAGTCGCGAACCTTCAGGTTCGCCAGGTCAGGCCGACCTGACCCGCCGCGGCCAAGGCCCCGGCGGTCCACCGAAGCCTCGCGAAGTCGGAAGGTCGGCAGCTACGGACCCGGACACGCTAGGGCTGTGCGGTCAGCGCGGCGATCAACTGCGCCACGTCCTCGTCACTGACCACCGATGCGGTCGTCGTCGAGCGCTTCACGAAGATCTCGAATACGGCGGCCGGCGTCGTGCCGGTGTTGCGGAAGCCGTGCTTCGTTCCCTTCTTCATGAAGAACGCCTGGCCTGAGGCAGCGGCGACTGGCGCGTCGCTGCCAACGGTGATCTCCAGCGTCCCCGTCACCGGCGCCCAGACGTGGTACTCCACATCGTCGTGCGCATGGACCGAGCGTACCGCTCCGGGTTGAAGTTCGACACGGCTGACGCGAATCTCGTCTCGATCGATCAGCCGGAACGGACGCACCCCCGGGTCGGCTTCAGCCGGTTGCGCGGCTGGCGCCCTCACAGGCTGCTGCGCCCTCACCCCGGCGGAACAGACAACAGTCATCACAACCACGCCGAGGAATCGTCCGACGGTTCTGAGCATCCTCACCTCGAGCCAGAGGCTAGCAGAGCTGACAAACGGGGACAGTACAAAAAGCAGGCCCGGCTGAAACCGGGCCTGTCGGACGCTGGTCAGGTCGCCAGACCGGCCGACCTGAAGGTCGGCAGCTACGTCCTGTGCGACGTGCGGACTGGCGACTATACAGTCGCCTCTGCGAACTCCTCGATCGGCGGGCAGGCGCACATCAGGTTACGGTCGCCGTAGGGGTTGTCGATGCGTCCGACCGTCGGCCAGAACTTGCGGGCGCGCACGAACGGCAGCGGATAAGCCGCCTGCTGCCGCGTGTAGACGTGCGTCCAGTCGTCCGCCGACACCGCCGCCGCCGTGTGCGGCGCGTGCTTGAGCACGTTGTCCTTCGGGTCGGCCTTGCCGTCGATGACGTCCTGGATCTCCTGACGGATCGCAATCATCGCGTCGCAGAAGCGATCCAGTTCCTCCTTCGGCTCGCTCTCGGTCGGCTCGACCATCAGCGTGCCGGCCACCGGGAACGACACCGTCGGCGCGTGGAAGCCGTAGTCCATCAACCGCTTCGCGACGTCGGTCTCGTCGATGCCGCTGGCCGCCTTCAGCGGACGCAGGTCGAAGATCATCTCGTGCGCCACGCGCCCGTTCTCGCGCGTGTAGAGCACCGGAAAGTGCGACTCGAGCCGCGACTTGATGTAGTTGGCGTTGAGGATGGCGTAGCGCGTCGCGTTCGGTCATGCCGTCCGCGCCGAGCATGCGGATGTAGGCGTACGAGATCAGCAGGATGCTGGCGCTCGACCACGGCGCCGCCGACAGCGCGTGGATGGCCCTGGCGCCGCCGGTCTTCACCACCGCATGACCCGGAAGATACGGAGCCAGGTGCGCGGCCACGGCAATCGGGCCCATGCCCGGTCCGCCGCCGCCGTGCGGAATCGCGAACGTCTTGTGCAGGTTCAGGTGGCAGACGTCAGCACCAATCGCCGCCGGGCTCGTGAGTCCGACCTGCGCGTTCATGTTGGCGCCGTCCATGTACACCTGACCACCGTGCTCGTGAATGGTGGCGCAGATGTCCTGGATGCTCTCCTCGTACACGCCGTGCGTCGACGGGTAGGTGACCATCAGGCACGACAGCCGATCCCTGTGCAGGTCCGCCTTGGCCTTTAGGTCGTCGACGTCGATGTTGCCGTCCCTGGTGCTGTTGACCACCACCACGCGCATGCCGGCCATGACGGCGCTGGCCGGGTTGGTGCCGTGCGCCGATGCCGGGATGAGCACGACATCGCGATGATCGTCGCCGCGATCGAGATGATAGGCGCGAATGACCATCAGCCCGGCGAACTCGCCCTGCGCGCCGGAGTTCGGCTGCAGCGAGACCGCGGCGAAGCCGGTGATCTGTCGAGAGCGCGTTCTCCAGCTCCGCGAAGATCTGCTGATAGCCGGCCACCTGCTCGACCGGCACGAACGGATGCGGCTTCGAGAACTCCGGCCACGTGATCGGCAGCATCTCGGACGCGGCGTTCAGCTTCATCGTGCACGAGCCGAGCGGAATCATCGAGGTGTCGAGACCGATGTCCTTGCGCTCGAGTCCGCGCACGTAGCGCATCATCTCCATCTCGGAGTGATGCGTGTTGAACACCGGGTGCGTCAGGAACGGCGTGGTCCGCGCCAGTGCGGGCGGGTAGCTCGCGTCGAGTGCGAGCGCGCCACCGGCGACGCTCTTCCCCACTGCCACCTGGAACGCCTCGACGATGCGCGCCACGTCGTCGGCATCGGCAACTTCGTCGAGCGCGATGTTGATGCTGCCGTCTGCGCGGTAGCGGAGGTTGATGCCGCCTGACTCGGCGGCCAGACGCACCGCGGTCACGTCCGCACCCTCGACGCGCATGGTGTCGAAGAAGTGCGGTTCGCCTGCGTCAGCCCGAGCGCGGTGAGCCGCTGGGCGAGCAACCACCGCCAGTGAGTGCACCCGTTCCGCGATCGCCGTCAGCCCCTTCGGGCCGTGGTACACGGCGTAGAGGCCGGCAATGTTCGCCAGCAGCGCCTGCGCCGTGCAGATGTTCGACGTCGCCTTCTCGCGACGGATGTGCTGCTCGCGCGTCTGCAGCGACATGCGATAGGCCGTGTGTCCGTGCGCATCGACCGACACGCCGATGATGCGGCCCGGCGACTGGCGGATGTGCCTTTCCTTCGTCGCAAAGAACGCCGCGTGCGGACCGCCGTAGCCCATCGGCACACCGAAGCGCTGCGAGTTGCCCAGCACGACGTCGGCGCCCATCTCGCCCGGAGGCGTGAGCAGCGTGAGGCTGAGCAGGTCGCTGGCCACTGCCACGAGCACGCCGGAGGCGCTGGCTCGCGCGATGAAGCCGCGGAGATCGTGCACGACGCCGGCTTCGTCGGGCGACTGGACGAGCGCGCCGAACACCCGATCGCCGAACTCCACCGTCTGCATGTCGCCGACAACGAGCTCGATGCCGAGCGGTTCGGCCCGCGCCATCAGCACGTCGATCGTCTGCGGGTAGCAGCTATCGGCGACGAAGAACTGCGCCGGCCCGACGAGGTTGTCGATGCGCCTCGACTGGGCGCGGTGCAGCAGCGTCATCGCCTCTGCGGCCGCGGTCGCCTCGTCGAGCAGCGACGCGGTCGAGATTTCCATCCCCGTCAGAGTCCGCCACCATCGTCTGGTAGTTGAGCAGCGCCTCGAGGCGCCCCTGCGCGATCTCCGCCTGGTACGGGGTGTAGGGCGTGTACCAGCCCGGGTTCTCGAGCACGTTGCGGAGAATGACGCTCGGAGTGATGCGTGTCGTAGTAGCCGAGGCCGATGTAGGAGCGGAACAGGCGGTTCTTCGCGGCAATGCCGCGCAGGTCGCGCAGGAACGCATGCTCGGAGGTGCCTGGCGGCAGGTCGAGCGGCGCATTCAGGCGGATGCGGGCCGGAATGGCTTCGTCGATCAGCGCCGTCCAGCGAGGACGCGCCGACCGTCGCCAGCATCTCGGCCGTGTCGCTGGCATCGGGACCGATGTGACGCGACTGGAAAGACGTCGTGCTCGAAAATGCTCATTTCACCAGGTCTGAATACTGCGTGACGTCGAGAAGGGTGTCGAGCCTCGCGCCGGATCGGACAGCTTGATGACGACCATCCAGCTGCCGTGCGGATCGGAGTTCACCGCTTCCGGCTTCTCCTTCAGGGCCGTGTTCACTTCGACCACTTCGCCGGAGACCGGCGCGTAGAGCTCGGACACCGCCTTCACCGACTCGATGTTGCCGAAGGTCTGCCCCGACTTCAGCACCGTGCCGACATCAGGAAGGTCGAGGTAGACCACGTCGCCCAGTTGCTGCCTGCGCGAAGTCGGTGATGCCGACCTTGCCCCGGTCACCAGACAGCTCGATCCACTCGTGGTCCTTCGTGTACTCGAACCCTGCCGGATACGCCATTACTTTGTCCTCTTGTAGAAGGGGGTCGGCACGACTCTCGCCTCGAGGCGACGGCCGCGAATGTCGATGTCGAATCTCGGTGCCAGGCACGGCGAGCGCCGACGGACACGTAGCCAAGGCCGATGGCTTTCTTCAGGTAGGGCGTCTGGGTGCCGCTGGTGACCACGCCGACGATCTCGTCGCCGGAGCAGATGGCGTAGCCCTGGCGGCCGATGCCCCGGTCGATCATTTCGAAACCAACAAGTTTTCGCGCGGTGCCGTCGGCCTTCTGCTGCTTCAGCACGTCGCTGCCGACGAAGCTGTCCTTCTTCCAGCCGACGATCCAGTTGAGGCCGGCTTCAACCGGCGTCCGCGTCTCGTCGATATCGTTGCCGTGCAGCGACATCGCTGCCTCGAGGCGGAGCGTGTCGCGGGCGCCGAGGCCGCACGGGATCATCCCATACGGCTCGCCCGACGCCGTGAGCGCTCGCCACACCGCGTCGGCCTGCTGCGGCGGCACGAAGATCTCGAACCCGTCCTCGCCGGTGTAGCCCGTGCGCGACACGGTGCCGCGGACGCTGGCGATCTCGCCGTGCGCAAACCAGTAGTACTTCAGCGACGCCAGATCGATGCCCGTGAGCGGCTGCACGATTTCGAGCGCCTTCGGGCCCTGCACGGCAATCAGTGCGTAGCGGGCGCTGACGTTCGACGGCAACCGCGTCACCCGCAGGCCTGATTCCCTCGGCGATGACTTGAAAGTCCTTCTCGATGTGCGACGCGTTGACGACGAGCATGAAGTGCTGCGGCCCGAGGCGGTACACGAGCAGGTCGTCGACGAAGGTGCCGGCGGGTGTGAGCAGGCCCGAGTACTGCGCCTGGCCAACCTGCAGCTTTGCGGCATCGTTGCACGAGATGCGCTGCACCGCGTCGAGTGCGTTGTTGCCGGCAATCTCGATCTGCCCCATGTGACTGACATCGAACAGTCCGGCACGCTCGCGCACGGCCATGTGTTCGGCGGTGATGCCGGAGTATTCGACCGGCATATCCCAGCCGCCGAAAGGAACCATCCTGGCGCCGAGGGCGCGATGGCGGGTGTTGAGCGGCGTCTTCTTCAGAGGGGTATCGGTGGCCTGATCCATGGGGAGATGTGAACTGATGGGAACAGGTCAACGTTACTATTCCGCTTCGCGCGTGGTCAAGGAATCGGCCGCTCTGACAGGCGCCCGCCGGGTCAGCGGCCCGACGAACGCGACAAGGGTCGTCCCATGGTCATTGGTCGTTGGTCACGCCCAGCCCACAGTCCAAGCCCGCTCGGATTCACATCACAAAGCCGAAGGTCGACGTGCTGCCGAGCTTGGACCGCGCTAGAACTGTCCGGCCATCAGAGTGTGGGTGTCTCGCACGAGAACCCATCGCGAGTGCAGCGACTGGATGGGGCGTCGATGCCTCACGGCAAGCGGTGCGCAGGGGAATTATCGCTTCGGAAGGCGGGAGCAGAACCGTAAATGTGCTCCCGACCCCGGGCTCACTGGTGCAGGTGATCGTGCCGCCCTGCTGCTCGACGAGCGCCCGGACAATTGCCAGACCCAGACCCGTGCCTTTGTTGCCGCTCGCCGCCGCGTCAACCCGGTAGAACCGTTCGAACAGATGCGGCAGATGCTCTGGCGCGACACCGACGCCGCCATCCTGCACCACCACGCGCATGTGACTCCCGCCGTTCTCGAGCGAGATTGCCATCCAACCGCCCTGGCGGTTGTAGTGCCCCGCGTTCACGACGAGCGACGATCTCCTCGATCAGCGGATCCAGGCGGACAGGCCCCAGCTGGGCGCGTGCGTGACCAGTCGTCAGCGCCTCGCGGCGCTCCGCCGCGCTCCGTTCGCGCCCCAGAGCCCATTCAATCTCCGCCGAGAGAATGGCGATCGGTGTTCGCAACTCGTGCGAGGCGTCCGCGGTGAAGCGCCGCAGACGCTCGATCGCCGCATGTTGCCGATCAAAGGCCGAGTTCAGCGCCAGCGCCACCTGGCCGAGCTCGGTTTCGGTTTACGCCACCGGGAGCGCACCGCCAAATCGCCCTTCGTCATCTGGCGGGCGGTGCGTGTGATCCGCGCGCGATTGGTGCAGCGCCCGGCCGGCCAACGCCCATCCGAGGAGGACCGAACAGAGTGCCGCAGCGACGCCAACTCCCAGAATGGTTGCCGGCCATCGTGAAGGCATCGCGAACGTCGGCCGGGATGATGAGATCGAACGTGCCATCGCCGACCGGCTGGAGGGCACGGGCGACCGTCGCTGCATGCACGGTGAGCTCGCGATCGACCTGCCTGACCAGCGATCGCCAGAAGACGTAGCAGACGACAGCGCCGAACGTCGCGATGCGCGTGGTGGCGACGACCGCGAACAGAACGACCAGTTGCCGCCGCAGCGCGCGGCGCATCGACTCACGCATCGCAAACGGCTTGGTCAGGTAATCATCGGCGCCGGCGTTCGAGCCCCGGACGCGTTCCTCCAGGCTGTCGCGCGCGGTCAGAATCAGGATCGGCGTGCGATCGCGGCGTCCACGCAACGTCGCCAGCACCTGCGAGCCGTCGACCCGGGCAACATCAGGTCCAGCACAATGGCGTCGTAGCCGACGTGCGTCGCCTGGTGCAGCGCGTCGAACCCATCGGCGGACACGTCGACGGCACACTGTGCCTCAACGAGCGCTCTCTTCAGCACACGCGCCAGATCGGGTTCATCCTCGACGACGAGAAGACGCATTTCCTACTCCCGAGCCGGCTGTACACGCAGAGCGTGACATTGTGCGACGGACGCTCCGCCGCACCACACGCCCACGGCGCCACTGATGACGGGCGCGCGGTCGCGCTCCTCGAAGACCCTGATGCCACCCAGACACACGCGGACCGATCGCTCGAGCTGCACGACCTGGATGGTGTACCAGGCGACCGGGTCGAGCTCGAGATCGTCTTCCATCTCGAGACGCACGCGGTTGCCGTCGACCACGCGGTTGAGGCTGATCGACTGCTGACCGAGCGACAGATCCGCGTAGTAGTAGTTTGACGGATCCCGATAGCGCCAGACCACGCCGCCGTTGCGCTCGCCGGATAGGAACCTGACGCCGACCGACACCTCGCCTTGGTTGCCACGAGGAATCCTCGAGTGTCGCAATGGCGAGGCCACGTCCTGAGGCCGGGTCACCATCATGGCGCAGGACGCGGGCATCCGCCTCGCGCTGCACCGTCCATCGGTTCGGCGCCGCGTCGCGTGCTGCACCAAAGCGGAACCCCGGTGGCGGCACGCCTGCGCGGTCCTCATTGAAGGTGCGCGTGACGGCCTGCGCCTGGGCGAACGCTTCCGGACGTGACTTCGAGTTCGAGCAGGTCTCACTGGCGGGCGTGCTGACTGGCCTGAGCGGCGTCGAATCCGGGCGTCGGCTCCGCCTGCAGCCGTACATCGTTGCTGGCGCGCAATCGCAGAGCACTGCCGACGAGGCACACGTCGATCGAGTCAGTCACGTCGGCATCGACGACCTCAAGATTGGGGTCACGCCAAGCCTGACCGCCGATCTCGCTGTGAACCCCGATTTCGCGCAGACTGAGGTCGATCAGCAGCGGATCAACTTGACCCGATTCAGCTGTTCTTACCGGAGAAGCGTCAGTTCTTCATCGAGGGTGCCGCGCCGCTGCGTATGAGTCCGAACGCCGGCGACGATGAGTCGTCACTCGCGATGTTCCACAGTCGCCGGATCGGACTGACCGGGAACGGCGCGCCAACGCCGCTCATCGCTGGAGGCAAGCTGACCGGGCAGACCCGCGGGACCGAACTTGGTCTGCTGGCGGCACGGACGGGCGGCGTTGGTGATCAGTCGGGCGAGACGATCGCGGTCGCGCGTGTTCGTCGCGGCCTGTTCAATCGTTTGTACGTCGGCGGCATCAGCACGCTGCGGGCGGGCAACGGCGAGGTCAGCGCAACGCTCGGTGCGGACGCTCGGGTCGTCCTCAAGCGTCGCCTGACGCTGACGGGCTTGGTGGCGACTACCACGGGCACGGCCCCCGCCGGTTGAGCGACGTCGGCCAGCGCCGAGTGGAACTCTGATGTGGTGGACGGATCCTTCTCACATTTGAGCGTCGATCCGGCCTTCGACCCGGCGCTCGGCTTCGTCAGACGACACGATCGCCGCACCCGAGCGGCGTGTCTTGAAGCCACGACCATCGCGGGGACCAATCCGTCAGTTCAGCCTGTCCCCGTCGATAGCGCTGCACCAGGGCATCGGTGGCGAACTGCTCACACGTGAGATCGAATTCGAAGTCGAATGGCAATTCCAGACCGGCGACGAAATCGAGGTATCGGTGGTGCGCGCCAGTGAGGGACTGTTCGAGCCCTTCGAGATCGATGAACAACGCCGTGCTCGCCGAAGGGGCCTTTCGCACGCATCTCGGCGGCTTACGCGTCGACACCGCGATGACGCGGAACCTTCTGCTGTCGGCGTTCGTGCGACACAACAGTGAAGGGCAGATCGCGCAGACGCAGCGTCGCTTGAGGTATATCTTCCGTGGTATCGACAATTTTTATCTTGTCTACACCGATGCGCGTCAGCGCGGCGGTCCGTCAGCGCAGAGGAGCCGTGCGCTGACCGCCAAGGTAACCTTCTCCCTCTCGCCGCGGTAGGTCATGAGCCTGCTGCGGGCTGCGGGAGCCTTGACTCCCGCAGCCCAGCCCACGGTTCAAGCCGGCTCGATCGCGGCCTCCCCTGCCTCGACTGGCTCGTCGGCGTCCATCGGCTCGTCGGCGTCCAGGTCGCCCTGCACGACCAAGGGAAACCGCAGGTAGCTGTTCAAAGTGTGGTAGCTGATGCCCAGCACCCGCGACGCCTCGCGCTTGTTGCCGCCGGCGCGATCGAGCACGATGCGCGCGTAGCGGCTGCCCCAGGCACGCATGGTCTCGCCGCGCCGCAGCGATGGCAGCAGCACTGTATCGAAGTCGCGGCGGACGAGCGGTGGCAGGTCGTCGAGTTCGATGACATCCCTGTCTGCCAGCGCCACTGCCCGTTCGATCATCCGCTCGAGTTCGCGCACGTTGCCCGGCCAGTCGTACATGAGCAGCGCGTCCCGCGCTGCTTCCGATAGACAGAGCGCCCGTACGTGCCGATGGCGCTCGAGGAAGTAGGCCGACAGCTCGAGCACGTCGGGCCGTCGTTCGCGGAGCGAGGGCACCCTGAGGTCGACACCGCCGAGCCGGTAAAAGAGGTCGGCGCGAAAGAGCTTGCGCTCGACCATTTCGGCGAGGCTGCGGTTGGTGGCGGCGACGATGCGGATGTCGACGCGCTGTGTGCCGGTGCCACCCACCCGTTCAACCGCAAGATCCTGGATGGCCCGCAGCAGCTTGGCCTGGGCGGAGAGCGAGAGGTCGGACACCTCGTCGAGGAACAGGGTGCCGCCGTCGGCGTGTTCGAACTTGCCACGCCTGCCGCGCACGCCGGTGGCGGTTCGCTCTTCGATGCCGAACAGCTCGGCCTCGAGCAGCGTCTCTACCAGCGCGGCGCAGTTGATGGCGACGAAGGGGCCCTGGCGGCGGCGGCTCAGCTCGTGGATCTGTCGGGCGACGAGTTCTTTTCCGACCCCGGATTCGCCTTCGAGCAAGACCGTGAAATCGGTGGCTGCCACCTTCTCGATGCGGTCGCGCAGCGACGCCATCGCCGGCGTCGAGCCGATGAGCGGTGCGGCGCCATCACGCCGTGGCTTCTGCATGACCGGTGCGCTGCTCCGCCCCGCGGACGCGCGCGCGCGCTCCACCTCCAGCACCAGCGCGCCGAGTTGCGCCGCGTGCCCCATCAATTGAAGGTCCCAGTCGCCGAGGCGCCGGCTGCGATCGAACGTCGCCTCCAGCATGCCGCGCTGCCCCGTCGTCGGGCCCACCACCTCGAACGCCAGCGCCTCCACCCCGTCGTCGGTCTTCTCGCTCGGCCACCGGCTGGCGCGGTCGCGCAGTACGATCGACCGCACCGGCAGCGCCCGCTTCAGCGACTCCTCGAACGCCCCGCGCACCTGTCCCGCCTCGGTGCGGCCACTGACCGCCCGCGCCAGCGTAGCCACTAGATCGCCGAGGCCGCGGCGCCGATCGCGCTGCCGCCGCAACACTGCCGACTCCGCTACCTGCTGTCCCTCTGCTGCCTGCATCGAGCGCCCCCTGTATGAATGTGTGCAAGGGGACTTACCAAGCCCAGTGCCAAGGCGTGCGAGGACGCGATCGCCCATGAATCCGAAGGATTTCGTGAACGGGCCGCTTGTATCGATCCTGAGAAGCGGGCACTTTGTTCCCGTTGGTGGCAGCTAGGTGCCCGTGACGGTCAGCCTCCATCGGGCGATGCCCCGTGCGGCGCGTTCGCGCCATCAGTTGCTTGAACGGCTCGGGGAGCAACTGGCGAGGGCATGTCCCACGGTTCACCTCGTTCGCCCTGTGGAGTTCTCAGGCTTTAGTGGAGAGCTAGGATGCCGACCCATTGGAGGTCGACACCATGTCCACAAAGGCCGCAGAAGGGCGAGTTCGGACGGTCTATGCGTTCATCAAGGCCAATCGGAAACAGCATAGCGTCCAGGAGATGTGCCGCGTGCTCGGCGTCGCGCCGCGTGGGTACTACGACTGGCTGACGCAGCCGCTGTCCAACCGCGCGCAGGAGGACGCTCGGCTTCTGAAGTTGATCCGCGCCTCGTGTGGTGCCAGCCATGGGATCTATGGGGCGCCACGCGTGTGTCTGGACCTCAGGGAGGCCGGCGACACGTGCAGTAAGCACCGCGTCGCTCGTCTCATGCGCGAGCATCAGCTCCGTGCGTTGCATGGCTATCGCACGCGGCGGATGGCGGTCGGCACGCCGTCCGTCCTGATCCCGAATCTGCTGAAGCGCGAGTTCACCGTCACGCAGCGCAACAAGGCCTGGGTGACGGACATCACCTACATTCGCACCTGGCAGGGCTGGTTGTACCTCGCGGTGGTGATGGATCTCTTCTCGCGGAAGATTGTCGGCTGGGCGACCGCGCCGACCATCCATCGAGAGGTCGTGTTGAACGCCGTGCTGATGGCCGTGCGGGCACGACGGCCTCGAGGCACCGTGATTCACTCGGATCAGGGCACGCCGTTCGGCAGCGACGCGTGGCGGCGGTTCTGCCGCTCGAACCCTCTCGAGCCCAGCATGAGTCGCAAGGGCAACTGCTGGGATAACGCGGTGGTCGAGTCCTTCGTCGGCAGCTTGAAGAAGGAACGCATCAAGAAGCAAATCTACACGAATCGATTGCTCGCCGAGGCCGACGTTCGCGATGACATCGAGGCGTTCTACAATCCGTCACGTCGGCACAGCCACCTCGCTGGCGTGAGCCCGGAGCAGTTCGAAGCGGCTCACCGAAGAACGAAACGGGGTGTCCACTGAATCCTGGGAACTCCACCCGAAGGCTGCGCCAGAGGGACAAGAACAGCCAGGCGTCACAGCCACCGTAGATTGAACGAAGAGCCTCGATGACGGGCGGCCGCTTCAAGTTCGTCCATGCCCAAGTTCATAGTGACAGCAAGATCCGGCTGTCCTTGATGGGCCAGACCGCTGAGCGCGACGCCGGACCGACCGTCGTCACACGCCGGCTCCTTGCGCCGCACCGACGAATGACGTCGGCGCCCCAGCAGCATCGAATGCGGGCGACTCACCGCAATAGTCTGCCCACAGCCTCAGGCGTGACTCCTCATCCGAAATGGAGACGTGAGCGTCGCGGCCTTGTGACCGAGGTGACGCGCGTACAGATCACCGAGAAGAACCTGCAGGTATGGGCCGCGTTTCGTGGCCAGTGGTCTGGTCCTCCTGCTACTTTCCCTGTATGCGAATCGGCTGTTCGGGCGCTTTGCCACCGCGTCACGCGCGGCCTGATTCGCCTGTTCTGGATACCTGACGCCAGGAGAGTTCATGCGAGCGTTACCTGTCGTCCTGTTCGGAGCCTTGGCGGTCGTCGCGGGCATCATGGCGATCGAGGCTGGTCCCGCGGCCCAGAGCGACCCAGAGCGACCCGCGCCGGAACTGGGCACAGTGGCGCGGACCGGACGCCACGGGCGTGTCCTCCACCGCCACGCCGCCTCTCGAGTGGGCCGAGGGCAAGAACATCCGGTGGAAGGTGGAGATCCCGGGTCGTGGGCATGCGACGCCGGTGGTGTGGAACCGGTCCACGCCGACGGGCTGGTGTTCCTCACGAGCGGCTTCCAGGGCAACGACCTCAAGGCTATCCGCCTGAACGGGGCGCGCGGCAACCTCGACGGCACGCCCCACGTCGTCTGGTCGCTCGACCGAGACACACCCTACATGGCTTCGCCCGTGATCGTCGACGGGACGCTGTACTTCCTCAAGACGAACTCCGGCATCCTGTCGGCCTTCGACGCGAACACGGGCAGGCCGCACTATCAGAACCAGCGGCTGGAGGGCGTGCCAATGTCTTCGCTTCGCCGGCGGCTGCCGGCGGTCGCATCTACATCGCCGGTCGCGAAGGCACGACCATCGTCATCCGCCGCCGGTGCCTGACGTCAGCGCCCGAGGCTGGCGGCTGGCGAGGTCCATCACCCAGAGGTCGGCCGTGCCGCCGGCTCGCGTCGTGACGAAGACGAGCGACTTCCCGTCAGGCGAGAACGCCGCCTGATCGTCGTAGGCCGGGCTGTCAGTCAGCCGCTCGAGCGCGGAGCCATCGCCCTTGACGCGATACAGATCCGCCGAGCCATTCCGCTCGGACGTGAAGACGAGCGACGCGCCGTCGGGCGACCAGGCTGCGTTGTAGTCGATGTCGGCCGGCGTCACCAGCGGTCGCTCGTTCGAGCCGTCCGCGTGTGCAATGAACAGACCGATCTGCTGCGGCTGCGGAAAGACACGGGCGAAGACGAGCTCCTGCGGTGCCTGCTGCGCGAGCAACACGAGCGACCACGTCAGGACCGCCGCTGCAACCGTGCCGACGCCTCGCCTCATGGCTCCTCCCGTATGGTTGACGCGGCCGAGCGTAGCACAGGCATGCCGATCAACATCCCTGTCGGAGACACAGTCTCCGGCAAGCGCCGGACGCAGTAGACGGGTCTGATTCGTGACGTGTTGGAACGACCCGTCGCTACGGGGCGGTTCGCTTGCCGTCAGTCTTTGCATTGAGCGCGGCGCAACCGCCTTCAGGCACTGGGTGGGCCCAGAACGTGTCTATCTCCTCGACGTGATCGAGGCAAATCGGGTCGCCGGGCTTCAGCCCTTCCTTTGAGAGGGTGAACGCCAAGTGCGGATCCTGTGGAGTGGGCCAGTCGAACTTCACTAGCTCCACGTCCTCCAGCCCCGGGTACGGTTGGACGGAGGTGACCCTCCAGGTCTGGTGCGCCGGCAGCGCCACGTGATCGATGTGAGGCGACGCTGACTGCCCGCACGCGGCCACAACCGATGCGCCGACCAGCAGGACGAACAGCCCTTCTCGAGGGGAGATCTTGCTCATGAGGTGCCTCCAGTTACTGGGCAGTGTAGCGCAAAGCCAGTGAACCTCATTCCTGTCGACCGCGCCCGCGCTTGCGGTCGAGACCCGCGCGATGAGCGCCTTCCCCGACGTTCCTGAACGGCCCGACGCAGAATGTATTCGATTTGCCCGTTGACACTTCGCAATTCGGCCTGTGCCCAGGACTCGAGATCCGCCCAGAGCTCAGGGTCGATGCGCCGCAGGAACCCCCGCGCCGCGTGGTCGGACCACGATCCCAGTGCGCCTGCGAGCCGCCACGGTCCCACCTCGACGAGGACGGATGCACTCGATACGTGGATGTGGGCTGAATGCAGTAGGTGGTCGGGCGTGCTGGTCGTGCCTCGAGTTGAATAGAAGCTCGGCTCCGACGGTGTCGTGCGCGCGGCAATAGGTGGCCACGGTCGGAGGCTTCCCAGAGGACGACAACCGCCTCACGCACGGCGGCGTCATAGAGCGGCAGACGATGATGCGCCTGGCGCGGAGCCTGCGCGATCGTGGGCGGCGCGCGCATGAGCCGAATGACGTGCTTCCGGTGATAGCCAGTGATCGCGACCACTTGGTCGAGGATGCGGAGCTTCTCGTCTTTGGTGCCCGCCCGGTACCGCGCGTGTACCGCCTGTAGCAGATCGTGCCGTGTGCTGACGCTGACTGAAGTGGCCATCCTGTCCTCCTGGGTCCGCCACAGTGGTAGCAGACCTCGTGAGGCAACGGCCCCTCTTCAGTAACCGAAGAGGTGAGTCAATGCGCCCGGCAGATCTAATTGTCGCCGCGCAGGCGCTTCCGCGACGAGTGGCTGAACGAGCACTGGTTCACGAGCCTGGCGCATGCGCAGGTCGTCATCGAGACGTGGCGGCGTGAGTACAACGAGGGACGGCCGAAGAAGGGACTGGGCGGGCTGACGCCCGCCCGCGTACGCCCAGCAGTTGACGGCGACGATGAACACAGCGAAAGTAACCGCCGGACTCTAAACATCGCCGCTACTCAAACGGGGGAACGTCATGTACTCCAGCATCGAACAATTCCCTGTGGACAAAGCTGAAGCGTACCGGGTTTCTCGGAGACCTCCTGTCTTGGGAGGATGGGGTCTATGGGACGTCCGAGTCGGTTTTCTCCGGAGGTGCGTGAGCGCGCCGTCCGGCTAGTGATGGAACAGCGCTCGGCGCATCGATCGGAGTGGGCTGCGCTGCAGGCGGTGGCCACGACAATGGGCACCACCGGCCGAGACGCTGCGGAAGTGGGTGCGACAGGCGGAGCGCGACACCGGCCAGCGGCCGGGCCTGACCACGAGCGAGCGTGAGCGGCTGGCCGCGCTGGAGCGCGAGAATCGCGAGTTGAAGCGGACCAACGAGATTCTCCAGACGGCGTCCGCGTATTTCGCCCAGGCGACACTCGACCGCCGGCGGAAGTAGCCGCGATGGTGTCGTACATCGAGGCCCATCGAGACCGGTTCGGGGTCGAGTCGATCTGCCGCGTGCTGCCGATCGCCCCATCGACCTATCACCGCCACCGGCAGCACCAGGCCGATGCCACCCGTCGCTCGGCGCGCGCGCAACGGGATGCCTACGATAATGCCCTCGCCGAGTCGGTGATCGGGCTCTTCAAGACGGAGGTGATTCGACGGAAGGGACCGTGGCGTTCACTCGCGGCCGTCGAGTTCGCCACGCTGGCCTGGGTGGACTGGTTCGATATGCGGCGGCTGCTGGGACCGATCGGGGACATCCATCCGGCCGGGTTCGAAGCGCAGTACCATGCCAAGGCCAAGGTGGCCTGATTCAACGAATTCGGTCTCCGACGATCCCGGTACGCTTCAGAGGCGTCGCATGCGCGACCGCCGAGGTGACATGTGACACAACGCGGAAATCGTCAGAGCACCGGCAATCGCGATTCGTCGCAATCGGCCCTAGCCACTCCACCCATCGATTCCGACCGTTGGCCGCCCGCCTGGACATGGGCGGCGCTTGCGATGATCACGACGATTGGCGCACTGGTCCGCTTCACTTTCCTCTCGAGGGCGGCCGGTTACGACGAAACGTATAGCTACCTGCTATATGCGTCACGGTCGTTCGGCCACATAGTCGGCAGCTATTACCCGAACAACCATGTGCTGCACACGCTGGCGATGAAGCTGTCGGTGCTGCTGCTTGGCCCTGAGCCCTGGGTCTGGCGGATTCCCGTGTTCGCGGCCGGCGTCGCATGTATTCCAGCAGTGTTCCTTCTCGGGCGAGAATTGGACGGGAACGTCGCCGGACTCGTGGCTGCGGCATTTACCGCTGGGTCCTCGCCACTCATTGAGTACTCCACGAACGCACGCGGATACATGATTGTGACGCTGATCGGTGTCCTACTTCTCAGGATCGATGCGCGGAAGCTCTATGCTCAGCGACATTCATGGATCACGGCGGGATTGCTCTCCGCTTTGGGTCTGTTCACGGTGCCGACAGCGCTTCTGATTGTCGCGGGATGGAACGCCTGGATTATCGCGACAATACTTCTCCCGACGGCCCCCGCCAGACGGACAGCGGTGTTGAAGTGCGTCGTTGGTGCGAACGCACTGCTCGTAGTCTTAGGGGGCTTGCTGTACCTACCGGCCATTGCGCATTCTGGTCTCAAGTCGCTCACCGCAAATCAGTGGGTACACAGTGTGCCTTTGGCGCAGGTCGCCTCTGCCCTGCCGCATGCCGTTGATGCGGTTTGGCGCAGCGCGGGCCGTGATTGGGCCGGCGGCACGATGATAGCGGTGCTGTCGGCTCTATGCATTGCGGCGCTGGGGAGAGTAGCGGCACCAACTCGCCTGCTAGTTCCGGCGACGCTTGCCGGGGCGATGGCTCTTTTGTGCGTCGGACGGGTCGTAGCGCAGCCGCGCATGCTGCTCACATTTGTGCCCATCGCCTACGTGACGGGTGGTGTCGGCGTTCGGCTTGCCATTGGGGCGCTGCCAGGTACCGCGCGCGTCACGAGGGTGGCTCCGCTCTTAGCGGTGGCGTTGGCTGGGGTTATGGCAGTCTGGGTTCAGACGCACGCCACCTTCACCGTCGGGAACGAGACAGGAGCACTAGACGATGGGCCAGACCTGGCGAGGCTGCTGACGGAACGAGTCGGCGCGAACGACATTATCGTCGCTGGGGTGCCGTCGAATGTGCCCCTTTATTACTACATTCAACGACTCGGAGGTCCGACCTCGCACCTCTCAATGAAGCCCAGTGAATGGGCACACAGTGGAATCGGGTCCGCTCACCGACTGTTCCTCGTGGTAAATGATCCCATCGAGACGTTGACGGAAGTGGAAGCAGCGCTCGGGGACGCCGTCAGTGGGTTTGAACCGGCAGTTCTGGTCTTGGCGTTCCCTCATGCGACGGTATACGTGCGGGCCGAAGTTCCAACGAGTTCGCCGCCCCCACTCCAGCCCATCGCGAAGTGAACATCGAGCCATCGCTGAACGGAATATTGTGAATCACACTACGACCATAGCGACATCACTTTGAGCGTTCGCGCTCCTCGCAGTAGTAACATCCTCGTGCGCTTGATCAGAAAGGATGAAGTGGCCGGCCTCGATTGAGGTCCCGGATACTGGGGCCGAGAGGAGACCGATCATGGACCACATCGGCATCGACTTGGGTGGCAGGGACAGCCAGGTGTGCGTGCGCAACGAGAGCGGCGCGATCATCGAGGAGGCACGCTATCCGACCACGGGGCTGGGGGCATGGCTGGCCCGCCGCACTCCTGCACGTGTCGTGGTCGAGACGTGCACGGAAGCCTTTCGATTGGCGGGTCTAGCCAGGCAGCACGGGCACGACGTGCGCGTCGTGGCGGCCACGCTCGTGCGTTCGCTAGGCGTGGGACAGCGTGGGCTCAAGACCGACGTGCGCGATGCACGCGTGCTGAGTGAAGCGTCCTGCCGCATCGATCTGCCCTCGGTGCACATCCCTACGGTCGCCAGCCAGGAGGTGAAGGCGATCTGTGTGTCCCGCGAGGCCCTCATTCGGATGCGCACGCAGCTCGTAAACCGGGTTCGCAGCTACGTGCGGTCCCGGATTGGTCAGCGGCTCCGCGCGACGCCAGACACTTTACCCGCCCGAGTGCGCCGGGCCCTACTGGACGACCCCGAAGGACTGCCGGCACACCTCGAGCGCGTGCTCGTCGTGCTCGACACGCTGCGTGAGCAGATTGCGCTGGCCGATGCGGAACTGAAACACCTGGCTCGGGAGGACGCACGCATGCGGCGGCTGATGACCGTCCCGGGCGTCGGCCCGGTCACGGCGGCGCGGTTTGTCGCGGCGCTGGACGATATCGACCGATTCCCGAATGCGGCGAGCGTCGCGTCGTATCTCGGCCTCATTCCCGGAGAGAACACGACAGGCTTTCACACCAAGCGCACCCGGCTCACGAGGGCCGGCGCGCCACAGGTGCGGTGGGCGCTGGGACAGGCGGCGTGGTCCGCGTATCTCCGCCGTCCGGATGACCCGATGGTGCAGTGGGCCAAGCAGGTGGCCGCACGGCGCGGTGCGCAGGTCGCGATCATGGCGCTCGCGAGGAAACTGGCGCACATTCTGTACGCACTCTGGAAGCACGGCACCACGTACGACGCGACACGCGGGGCGCACCCAGTCGCGGCATAGACAGACGACGCAAGGCTGCGGAGGCTATTCGCGAACGTCCGCACCTGACGGCTGTCCAGAGGCGATGACCGCGGACCGAATCGTCAGACACTGCTCGCCGTGAGTGGTGATCGCGTTGATCCGAATGCGGCTCGCCGACGGACCCCTTCATGCGGCACTGACCGCGAATAGTCGATTGGGACAGCCCGTTGAGGTCACGACCGTCGAACCGCCCTGCGCCAGATCACGCGCTGGACACAGCTGGCCACTTCATAGTCGGTTCGGTGGACATGCTGGAGGTGCCGGCTGCTTCTTGGCACTCCACCGCCGACAGGCCTTGAATGTCGACTGTCGTTTGATACGATGCCGCGCGGATGCACCGACCTTCCTGAAAGGCACAGCGGCCATGAATCGAATCCTGTCGGGTGTCGCCCTCATTCTCGTCGGCGCGGGGTCCATGCTGACCGCCCAGTCGACGTTCGGGCGCTGGTCAGCCGCTGAACTGAAGACGCGCGATGAGGCGCTGTCGCACAAGGTGGGGCCTGACCACTCGGCCCGCGAGACGCTCGCCGACTACGGCGACCATCGGTTCCGTCTGCTGTACCGTGACGCTGATGGCGTGCCCGAGCAGCACGACGGCATCGTGGATGTCGTATTCATCCAGAGCGGCGAAGGCGAGCTGCAACTGGGCGGAACTCTCGTGGGCAAGCGCGCTGGTAGCGGCCAGGGCGAGTATGTGGGAACCCGGCTTGACGGAGGCGAACGCCATCCGCTCCTGCCCGGTGATGTGATGCACATCCCCGCCACGATCCCGCACAGCTTCCTGGTGCCGGCGGGCAAGCACATCACCTACGTGCTCGTGAAGTTCCCCGCCAGATAACGCCCGCGCCCGACCGGCGCCGCCCAGCGCGCTCTGTGGCGAAGCAGAGGAAGGCCTCAGCCGCCGAGCCCGATGACGGACGCCGCCGTGAACATCTGAACCTCAGATCCCTGTGAGGGCCGTGGCGCCGCTCCGCACATAGGCGGCAACGCAACGGGAGACACTTGTGGCTGCTCGTTGGCCGCTACTTGACTGCATCTGTGGCCTTGTCGACCGCATCGTCGACCTTCTCTCCCGCTTTTTCCGCGGGTCCCTTCTCCGGGCAGGCGATCGTAGTGAGCGCCACACCGACCAGAGCCGAAGCGACGACGAAGTTTCGCAGAGTCCTTTTGGTCATGACTACTTACCCCTGCAATTATCTCGCCTTCGGCGGGTCGCCCCGTCCACGACGTGCGCAGACCTCGGTGGAAACCGTTCACCACAACAAACTCCTCGAGAAAGGTGGGCCCTGCCGTCTTGAGCTCGAAGGTGCCGTCACCCGCGAGACCAGCTGGGTACCGCAGGTCGTCCATCGCCGCCAGTCGCATCGACAATGACACCGTCATGCTCTGCGGCGTGCGCATGGATGGGCAGGTATCGCGCGCAGAAGTCGGTCAGGCCGGGGTGCTCACCGCGCTGCTGTGGTCGGGCCTGGAGTGGCAGGAGGAAGATCTCGGGGCGGTACGCCGCCAGCCGGACGGCTGGCTGTCGATATTCTCGCGGGAGCAGCAGTCGTTCGAAGTGGCCTACATCGACACCGACGGCCGGGTCAACGTCGCGTCGTGGTCGCCTCGCGCCGAGTTCCGGCCGGCTGCGAATCAGTACGAATCGCAGTCGACGGTGCTGATACAAGCGGCGACCGGCACGGCGCCTGGTCGCGTTTCAACGGCGAACGGACAGTATGTGGGCGCGGTCGGAGGAGGCGGCTCCGGTCTCATCGCCGAGGCGGCGATCATTGGCCCGTGGGAGCTGTTCTATCTTGCCGTGCTTCCCGGAGACTTCGGGAAGGTTACGATCCGCTGCATCAACGAAACGCACTTCTGGACGGCACCAGGCGGAGGCGGTGGTCCGCTCGCCGCGGACAAATCCAAGCCGCAGACGTGGGAAACGTTTCTGCTGGGCAAGGTCTCGGCGTGACAGTCTGAATCGCACTGAGTTTCCCGGAGGGCCAATTTCCAGCGAGGATGGGTCCGATGGTACCACCAGGCAAATATTCGCCAGCGTTCCGCGAGCGAGCCATGCGGATGGTCCACGAGCAGCAGCAGCTCAAGGCCCTGGAGCGCGGGGTGAGTCGAGTCGAGCTGCTCCGCGGTGCCGGCCGCTCCGCCGACGTACTACCTGCAGAAAGCCCGTGTCACCGGCCCCACGCAGCGGAGCGCTCGCGCGCAACGAGACGACCACAGGCGCCTGTTCCCAGCCACTGCACGTGAGCGTCTGTCGCCATGCTCGCAAGCGTCCCTGCAGAGCGTCGGTTCGACCTCAGGTGCGGCCGGGACGGTGTGAGGCGGGCGTCCCGCCGGGAGAGAACCCAGCCGCCCGGTCGAGCCTGCGGGGTCGTCACCTGGCGGGAACTCGCGTCTGCCTACTCGACGAAGTGGAACATCTCTCGATGACCAGACTCGACGAGCGCCGCGAACTTCTGATAGCTCGCCTGAAATTCCTTGTCATCCATCGACTTGGACAGCGTCGCTTCCATCGCGGCGAGATTCGGTAGCGTCAGCTCCAGGACCAACGTGTAGAACGGACCGGTGAGGTCCGTGAACAGACGCTGGTTCACGTCCACGCCCAGGCGCTTCTGGATCGCGACGCCCTCCTTCAGCGCCGCCACGGCCTCGCGCGCCTTACCGAACTTCAGCTGGAACACATTGCGAACGAGAATCATGGGGCACTCCATTCGATGTACGACTGGTTGAAGAAGACCTACCCCATCCCCCTCGCGGATCCGCTTGGTCGCAGACGGCGAGGCAGTTACCAGTAATCAGAAGTAGGCGATTGGATTGTTTCGGCTGCGCCGAAGCGTCAAGTCTCGATATCGACGGTGTCTCGGCCTCCGCATCGGGACGGTGAAACCCTCACGGATCTCGACACCTTCCTCAGCCGCAGCGTCAACGAGTAGTTTGTCCAAGACCGTTCGGCGAGGACAGTACGCGACCGGCGCCTCTGTTGTGCCAGGCGCGCCAGAGAGCGTGAACGGGCCGAAGTCAAAGCTGTAGGTGTGGATCGGCGGGCAGCCCGTCGCCGCGAGACGGGCGAGCAGA
Organism: uncultured Acidobacteriota bacterium; assembly: GCA_963722395.1. GTDB lineage: Bacteria > Acidobacteriota > Vicinamibacteria > Vicinamibacterales > CAVVIG01 > CAVVIG01. Next base: position 64,846 of record CAVRLS010000006.1, read on the forward strand.
CCCCATCGACTGAGGGCGGCCGCGGCGAGCGGCTGTAGCACGTGCGTGGAAATCGTATCGCTTGGAAACGTTGCGCGGTCGACCACCAGGACGCGATGGCCCTTGCGTGCCAGCAGCATCGCGGTGGGTGAGCCAGCACAGCGCGCGCCGATGACGATCACGTCGTATGTCGTGTGCACGTCACTCCCCCTGTCGCTCCTCAGGCCTCAGACGTAGCGTGAGTATACGGGCGACGCCACGCGTCTACAGACGAATCGTCCGTAACCGGCGAACTTACAAGCCGCGGTCCGGCCGGGCATCGGATTACGCCTGAGATGCGGGCAACTCCGAGCTGCGTCGTCAGAGGCAGGCAGATGCAGGAGGTCGTTGGTCTGGAAGTCTCCTCGGCGGTCGCTCCCGACGTCGTCACAACGACGGCGAATCGAGCGGGCGCACGGCACTCCTGATCGTCGGTGCGCCGTTAGAGGCCGGCGGCGTCGACCCCTTCATGAATACTCAGCAGGCGAGGACGATGACCATCGCCCAATAGAGACACATCGATAGGGACGCATGGTCACCTCTGCAGATGCAGGCGTCGGGGCCCGTTACGGGGTCGCGCCAGCTTTCCGGATGAGCGTCAGCGCGCACGACATCACTGCCCTGGTCGCGATCCTGCCCCGCGTCCGTCACCCAAATGATACGACTCGCCACCTGCCCACACGCTATCCACCGAGACGGACGCAGACTTCGGCTTCGAACGACTCGTTGGAACTTTGTAGCGGATGTTCCAACGGTTGTCCGCGATCTTTCCCTGGATCCACTGTGACGAGACCTTCATGTCGGGATCGCGATAGACGAACGTATTGATGCCGGGCGCCGTGAACCGAAACTGCTGCGTCTCCGGGTTCACCTCAAAGGTAGCGGTGCCGTCGGAAATCACGTTGGACCACTCGGGAAGAAGTTCCGGGGTCGTTGATGGCGCGCGCCGGACGTGGGTGGATTGCTGCCACGAATACGCAAAGCCCAGCAGGTCGCTCTCGGTGAACTCACGCCCCAGAAACTCCATGCCCACGGGAATGTCGTCTGGCGTGAACCCGGCCTGAACAGAGATTGCAGGAAGCCCCGAATGCGCACTCACTCGGCAATTGCTCCCAGGCTGGCTCGTCGAAGGGACCAGGACGGGCTTCTGCCGGATCGTCGGATAGACCAGTGCATCCAGATTGTTGGCGTCCATCGAAGCAACGAGGGTTTGCCTGAACACCGCTCGTCCGGCCAGACGTTGCTGATACGCCGGCATCGACGTGTTCGACGCGAGAGAATTTGTCAACACCGATTGGAGAGAGGGATGGTAGAGGCCGGAGTCGACGATGTTCTGCAAAGTCTTGAAAGGGGCGGCAGGCGTGGCAGCTAGATACGCCTCGAGGTTCTCACTGAACTCGTAGGAGATCACCGACGTATTGCTGACGTTGGTGTAGTCGGGAATCGCGACATCGACAACGGTTGCGCCGAGCGCCTCGAGTTGCACTCTCGCGGCACGAATGACGTCCGCCACTTCGTTATCCGCGGACGTCGTCACGAGCGCGTCGGTCAACAGCCCGAAGCGCGCGCCCTTCAGCCTGCCGGTCTGGAGCGCTCGTGTGTAACTACGCGGCGTGTGCTCGAGCGCGACCGAGGTGACGGGGTCGTTGGGGTCGTACCCCGCCGTGGCGTCAAGCACCACGGCAAGATCTTCCACCGTTCGCGCCAGTGGACCGCCCACGTCCTGCGTCAAAGACAGAGGGATGATTCCGTCGCGGCTGAGCAAGTTTTGGGTCACGCGGAGGCCGACGAGACTGTTGTGAGACGACGGGATGCGAATCGATCCGCACGTGTCGCTGCCCATGCCGAACATGGCGAAATTAGCGGCCACCGCTGCTCCGGTGCCGCCGCTGGAACCGCCTGCGTTCCGTGTCGGATCGTATGGGTTCAGCGTCTGACCGCCGAGGGAACTGATAGTGGTGATGCCGTACGCAAACTCATGCATGTTGGCCTTGCCGATGAAGACCGCTCCGGCTTCGCGCAACCGGCGGACGAGGTACGCATCATCGGGCGGGACGGTACCCGCCAGCGAGAGCGACCCCGCGGACGTGGGCATGTCGTAGGTGTCGTAGTTGTCCTTCAACACCACCGGAATGCCGTGCAGCGGACCTCTCGACCCCTGCGTGAGTCGCTCGGCGTCCAGCGCCTGAGCCTCGGCGATGGCATTCGGGTTGAGGTAGATCATCGCGTTGAGCTCCGGGCCGGCCTTGTCGTAGGCGTCGACGCGCGCGAGATACATCGCAACGAGTTCCTCCGACGTGACCGTGCCGCTCTGCAGCGCGTTCTGTGTCTCGACAATTGTGCCCTCCATGAACCGGAATGGCACCTTGGACTCTGGCGACTTGGCGAGCACGACGCCGGACGACTGCTGCCAAATAGCGGCCGTGCTTCCGGTGAGGAGCACCAGAGACACAGCGAGGACGTTAGGGAGTCGGGTGTGGCGGGCGGCAGTGCGGCTGAGGAATCGCCAATTCATCTAGGAACCTCCATGTTGTGACGAGGCGACGCGTGCAGGTGACCGGGCAGCACGCCCGCACTCAATCGATGTGCGCGACGCAGTCTAAGAGTGTCGAGAACGAAAACACAACCCTCACATGCATGCGGCGAGCTACGCCAGACGCGACCCGGCCGGCACCCGCGTCCGGGAGCGGGGACATCAGCATCGACATCTCGCGTGCGCCACAATGCCTCATACAGCTGGGGAGCGCTGGTCGCCGTCGCCGGTCACGCTGGTTCGCCCCGCTCCCCACACGGCTGAGCCGTCGCGAACCTACCAGGGCGTCGGCTTGTAATCCTTCAGGAACTGCCCCCACACGTGCGTCCCGGTGTTAAAGCCCATGGTGATCGGCGCCACGATGCGGGCGCCGCCATCGACGACGTCGAGCGGCGGGTGGAAGTGCTGTTCAGCGGTCTTGCGCATCGCAATCTCGATCGGGTCCTCGTCGGTCACCCAACCGGTATCGACGCTGTTCATGTGAATGCCGTCGTTGACGTAGTCGGTGGCCGCCGTGCGCGTCATCATGTTCAGCGCGGCTTTCGCCATGTTGGTGTGCGGGTGCCGCGTCGTCTTGGCCACGCGGTAGAACTGCCCTTCTACCGCTGAGACATTGACGATGTGCTTGTCGCGTTCGGGTCTTCGTCCAGCTGACCGGCCGGGAACGCGCTCGACCGGTCGATAAGCTCTTCCTCGAGCAGCCGCGCCTGCGACAGCTGTGCGGAGAGCGTTCCAGTCGCCATCACCGGAGTCTGTCCCGATGGGGATTCACAGAGCAGCCGGCGGACATGCGCCGGCAGCTCACGCGCCGACGACAGTTCATCGGCCATCACGTGTGCGTAGAACTCCGCGGGCGCCGCACGGTCTGGCAGGCGCTGTTGATGAGGAAGTCGAGTCGCCCGTGGCTGGCGACCAGGTGCCGGCAAAAGGTCTCGACGCTCGCGACGTGTCGCAGATCGAGACCGACGATCTCGAGCCGCTCGCTCCAGTCGCCGAAGTCGGGTTCCTGCGCGTAGCGCAACGCGGCATTGCGCGGAAACCTCGGGGTGACAATCAGCCGCGCTCCCGAGCGCAACAGCTTCAGCCCGGCCAGATACCCGATTTTCACCCGCCCGCCGGTTAGCAGCGCATACGGCGTGGTCACAAGAGGCCGACCTGTTCGAGCCAGTCGAGCGCGGCTTCGGCCGCCGTCAGTACGTTGTTGGACACTCCGTCTCAGCGTGGCAAAAGCGTCGTGATGAAGTCGTCCGCACTCTATTGGCGTCGCCCATGCGCCGGGCCTGCTCTGACGTGCCACCGTAGTCGAACATGGAAACAACAGCGCCACCATCCACCGCACTTTGCTCAAGACGCTGTGTCGGACGAAGGCGATCTGGCGCCACGCGCGATGCCGGCGGAGAGATCCTCGCGCTCGGCCAACTCCATAAGGAGTGCCAGCCTACGCCCCTGGCGCGCGCACCCTCCAATCAAGACGCGGGAACGACGTTGGCATGATGAGCCACCTGCTGCCACCGCCCGCCCCAGACCCCCGTGAAACGAAGCTGCTCGGTCCGACCGGCATTGGGCATCTTGCCGCCCCACAGAAGGGTCTCCTTGCCAGCGACGATCACGGTGTCGCCGTAGACCCGCACGGCACTCGATCGCCCTCGTGTACGACGTGATGATCAGGAACCCGGACTCGACCATCCCGAGCACCTGTTGCCTGCTCACGAACTGGTTCAGGGGATTGGTCACCACGAGCTCCTCTGACCAGAGGTCCGCCATCGCCTTCGGATCTTTTCGAAGGTACGCTTCGACCTCCTGGACATTCAGCGTTCAGACGCCGGCTTCAGATTGTGGATCCGAGCCTCCCACCTGTGCCGAGACCATAAGGGGAGACACACTGAGCCATAGAGTGCCGATATACGTGACCTCTCCCACTCGGGATTCTCTCCGAATCGGACAGTGTTCAGACGTGTGCGGCCTGAGCGCCAACCTCCTCTGAACCGGCATCCCACATCAAGGGTTGGTCTGATTGCAGCACGGTCCGATTCCTGCAGAAGAGTCAGCAGGAGGATTCCCGGGTGAACGCGTTCAGCACGACATCAGTGCGCGCTCGGTCCTCACGAATGGGCTTTCAGGTAAACAGACACAGAACACAACGGGGTTGCTAATCACTCAATGAATTCGAACACTCTCCTCATCATCATCGTCCTGGTACTGCTCTTTGGTGGCGGCGGGTTTTACTTCCGCGGCCGGCGCTAAGCGGGCGGATTCCGCCTGACGCGAATTGACCGAGCGGCTGGGACTATGGGAGTGGAATGCCCTTTCCACTCCCGTTCCGGCTCCGTTCGCGACACAGACAGGCACCCGGTGTCAGGTCGCGATGAATGACTCCCTGCTCGTGCGCGGCGTCGGACCCTACAGCAGCAGCGGCAGTCGCAACCCATGACAGAACGCTTGACTCCTCATGGACCCCGAAGGAGGATGTGCCCGACATCGCCGCATCACTCCATACACAGGGGGCCGCATGCTGAGACCTGGTCGTTCGGTCGTCGCCACGTTCGTCGCGATTCTCGGCCTCGTGCTCGCCGCGCCTCCGGGTGCCAGTGCGCAGAACACCAGCCAGGTGTTCGGCCGGGTCACCGATGCCTCCGCCGCCGTCCTGCCTGGCGTCACGGTGACACTCTCGAGTCAGGCACTGCTCGAACCGCGCGTCGCGGTCACTGGTGAGACCGGCACCTACGAGTTCTCTGGCCTCCCTCTCGGCACCTATACCGTCAGGTTCGAGCTCTCGGGCTTCTCGACGCTGGTCCGCGAAGGGCTGCAACTCCAGTCTGGCTTCAACGCCCAGGTGAACGGCGAACTCTCCGTCGGCGGCCTGCAGGAAAACGTCGTGGTCACCGGCGTCAACCCCATCGTCGATGTGCGAAGCACGACGCAGGGCACCCGGTTCAACGTCGAAGAGCTGCAAGCCATCCCCTCGGCTCGCGACGTGTTCCAGGTGCTGACGCAGACGCCCGGTATCGCCGGTGACCGCCAGAACGTCGGTGGCACCCACAACGGCCAGCAGACCGGCATGTTTTCCAGAGGCGCGGGCAACGGCCAGGGGCGATGGTTTGTTGATGGCATCGATTGCAACGACCTCGCCAACGGGCGTCCGTTCGTCGTGGACTTCAACTCGGTCGAGGAGATGCAGGTCTCCACCGGCGGCGCCGACGTCACGATGCAGACCCCCGGCGTCTTCGTCAACGTCGTGACCAAGAGCGGGTCGGACGCGTTCCGAGGTAGCTCGTGGCTCCTCCGCACCGACCGGCATCTCGGCTCAACCAACGTCACCGACGAACTGCGGGCGCAGGGCGCCAACTCCGGCAACCCGCTGGTCTACACCAACGACTACGGCGGTCAGCTCGGCGGGCCCATCAAGAAGGGCCGCGCATGGTTCTGGGGCACCTACGGGATGCAGAACGTCCGCCTGGGCGTGCTGAATGTCTACAAGCCCACCAGCGAGTGCGCGCCGGTGAAGGCCAACCCGCTCAGCTACAGCTTCTCGGACGTCACTGACTGCCTGACCTTGAACAAGCAGGATGTTCCTGCACTCGGGTCGAAGTTCAACGTCCGTCCGATCTCCGGAAACCTCTTCACCGTCGTCAACTCGTTCGGGCAGCGTGTGGAGAGCATACGCAGCGCAGACGATCTGCGACCTACGTTCGAGACGACGAACAAGATGGCGTACATGCTGAGGAGCGACAGCACCTACGACCTTGGCCCACGTTTCTGGAACACCGGCATCTGGGATCCGAGCTGGAAGTTCGGCGACCAGCACACGTTCAGCGACCGGTTGCTGGTCGATGTCTCCTTCGGCCATCACTGCTGGTGCAACTCGATCGTTCCGCAGACGCTGGAGCTCCGAAAGGTCCAGCCCATGCTGGAACTGTCTACCGGCACCTGGGGCCGCTCCTGGTCCGACTCGACCATCATGCTGGTCACCAACAACACCGCCGAAGGCAACATGACCTACTTCATGCCTGGGCGGCTCGGCGGCGATCACTCGATCAAGACGGGCTACAAGTACGGCCACTACGGCGAGGTGTACGACCGCCAGTACAGCGGCAACGCGCAGGCGGTCTTCAACAGCGCCCGCCCGCTTCCGATCTTCAGCACACCGTTCACGGCGCGCGTGATCCGCGACTTCATCACGCCCGCGTTCCTCGATCAGCACTCGATCTACGTGCAGGACACGTATTCGCGAAAGAGGATTACGGCGATCGTCGGTCTTCGCTGGGACCGCCAGGAGGACTATGTCGCCGCGGTCAACATCGGGGCACACGCCTTTCAGGGGCAGCCGACGATTGACGGGACACCATTCAGTCTGTTCCCGGCACTCGACGTGCCGGAGGTTCGCGCGGGCGCTGTCTGGAATACGCTTGCACCGCGCATCGGCTTCACCTACGACCTCACCGGAAACGCCACCAGCGTCATCAAGGGCTCGTTTGCGACCTACTTCGATCAGCGGTTCGGCGGACAGCTCTCGAGAGCGCTCAATCCGGCCAGCGCCGCACGCATCGATCTGGGATGGAGCGATCTCAACGGCGACCAGACGGTGCAGCCCAGCGAGATCAACCAGAACGTGATCCGTTCCGTGACCGGTTTCGATCCGGCCAAACCGGGGCTGCTGGTGAGCACCAACCAGGTGGACCCCGCCGTCAAGGCGCCGCGCACCCACGAGGTGGTCATCGGGTTCGGCAAGGAGATGCCGGGCAACTTCGGCATCAACGCCAGCTACGTCTGGCGGAAGTACGACCGCTTCTTCTGGAACGACACCATCGGCATCACGTCGGCTGATTACTCGCCCGTGCAGTTCACACCGCCTGCGAGCGCGTGCCCGTCCGGAGCCCGCTGTGAGGCGGTCACCTACTACGTGCCGAACGTGACGCTGCCCGCCGCCTACATGGTGACGACGCGGCCCGATTTCAGCCGCACGTACAACGGGCTCGAGCTCGTCGTCCGCAAGCGCTCGTCCCGCGGCTGGATGATGACGGGCAGCTACTCGTACAACACGACCATCGAGGACTACGATTCGCCCGCGGCCTACGAGGATCCGACCAGCATCACCGAGCGCAATGGATTCCAGTACGCGCCGACCAACGGCCTCGGTGGCGGCGGCGGTTCGAACCTGGGCGGGATTGCCATCAACGCGAAGTGGATTGCCAAGCTGAATGGCTCCTACCAGCTTCCGCTCAACATCAATGTTGCAGCCACCGTAGACATGCGTCAGGGCTATCCGTTCCTCCAGAGCATCAACATCGCCGCGCGCCCCAACCGTGCGCCGGCCGTCGCGGTGCTGCTCGATCAGGTTGGCGACGTGCGCTTCCCGGATTTCGCAACGATGGATTTCCGCGTGGACCGGTCGTTCAACCTGGGACTGGGCGCCTCGAAGGTGCTGGCGTCGTTCGACATGTTCAATGTCTTCAACGCGAACACGGTGATGGGTCAGCGTGCCAATCAGAATGCGGTCAACGCGAACCAGGTGTTCGGAATCCTGGCTCCGCGAATCGCGCGCGTCGGGCTGATGCTGACGTTCTGATTGCAACCGTCGTTCACAACCGCCGGCATTCCGGAAAGGTTCACCAATGCACGTGTCTTCGTCTCGTCACTCGCGCAGCGTCGTTCTGGTGGCCGCAATTGCTGCCAGCGCAATGGGAGGGGCGGGTCTAATCGTCACCGCCGCGGCGCCGGACGCCATCACCGGCCCAAGCGAGTGGAAGTACTGGGGCGGTGATGCCGGCGTGAGCCGCTTCTCGCCGATCGCCCAGATCACGGCCGACAACGTCGCTCAACTGAAGCCCGCATGGGTCTACGACACGGGCGCGTTCGGCCGATCGTGGGAGGTCACGCCGTTGCTCGTCGGCGGTCTGCTCTACATCGCAGACCCGAAGACGACGGACGTCGTCGCGCTGGAGCCGGAGACTGGCAAAGAAGTCTGGCGTCGCAAACCGCCGGCGGGGCTCACTGGAGGGGACATACGAGGCCTCTCCTACTGGGAAGGCGACGGAACGATGAAGCCGCGGATCATCACGATCTGGGGACACAACATGTTCGGCATCGACCCCCGGTCCGGGCAGTTCTCCGCTGATTGGCCGGCCGACGGGCACAACATCATGCTTCCGCCGGTCGGAGTGTCGTGCGCCACTGCAAGCGCGTGCGGTGGCGTGCCTCAGAAATCGCCGCCCGTGATCTACAAGAACCTGTTGATCCTCGCGGATGCCAGTGGGTTCCTGCCCTACCCTGTCAGGCCCGCCGACCCGCGAGCGTACGACCTTCGCACAGGCAAGCTGACCTGGATCTCGCGGCTCGTCCCGTCCCTTGGCGAAGAAGGAGGCGATTCGTGGGGTGCCGACCCGCGCAACGTCGCGGGTAACGGCAGCTGGGGCATCCTGTCACTCGACGAGAAGACCGGCACCGTCTACGTGCCTACGGATTCTGGAAGTCCTGACCTCGTCGGCATCTGGCGCCCGGGCGACAACAAGTGGGCGAACTCCACCGTGGCGCTCGATGCCGCGACCGGCCGGATGAAGTGGGCGTTCCAGAACCATCGTCACGACATCTACGACTACGACACGATGGCGGCGCCGGTGCCGGTAGACATCACGAGGAACGGGGAGAAGAGCCCTGTCATCGTGCAGACGACAAAGCAGGGCATGCTGTGGATTCTCGATGCCCTCACCGGCAAGCCGATCCATCCGTATGAGGAGCGCCCCATCCCGCAAAGCAAGATACCTGGCGAGAGAACCGCCGCCACCCAGCTCTTCACTTTGGCGCCACCGCCACTTGCGCAGATGGCCATCGACCGCGATCATCTCAGCCAGTTGTCCGCGAAGTCCAACGCCGAGTGCAAGGCCGTGTGGGACGAACGGCAGCTGCAGAACTCGGGTCCCTATACGCCGCCGGCACCGGACGGTGCGTGGACGGTGATGCAGCCCGGCGCGATTGGCGGCATCGACTGGGGCGGGGCGTCCGTCGATCCCGACCTCGGCTACGCCATCACCAACGTGGTCAACATGCCGACGATGGTCAGGGTGACGAAGGGTGACGCCGCGGGCGGCGTGAGAGGCAATGATGGCTACAGCTTCTCGAGCGGTTACGTGCGCTTTTCGGACAGCAACGGTCGGCCTTGCAGCGGCGGGCGGATGGGTGAACTGGTCGCCGTCAACCTCGCTACAGGACAGATCGCCTGGACCGTGCCCCTTGGCACGCTTGAAGACGAGTACGGGGAGGCCGGGAAACAGAGCGGCGCAACGAACATCGGCCCCTCGCTCGTCACACGCGGCGGCGTCGTCTTCATTGGTGCCGCCACCGACGAACGATTTCATGCCTACGACACGCGAACGGGCAAGCTGCTCTGGCAGACGAAGATGAGTGCCTCGTCCAACGCGGGACCGATGACCTATGTCGGCAAGGACGGCCGCCAGTACGTCGTCATCGCCGCGGGCGGCCCCGGCAACGCCAGACGCCGTTCGACCAACGAGAACTTTGCCTTCCACCAGACGCTCGTGGCGTTCGCCTTGCCTCGCCCCGGCGACAGACCAGTGGACATCGTCACTCCCTATCCCAAACGGCCAGCGCTGCCTGGCGAGAACCTGGGCCCGGTGCAATAGACGTGGATGCAACGTCGATGACACGCGCACGATGGATCGCAGTGTTTACGGTGGCGGTCGTTGCCGCGTCGGTGGGCGCGGCCGCTCAGCAGCAGGCCAGGGAGTGGACGCAGCTCCGCACGGCATGGGGCGACCCCGATCTTCAGGGCACCTGGACGAACGAGACGATCACGCCGTTCGAGCGGCCGGCGGCGCTCGCCAATGCGCCGTTCCTGACACCAGCCGAGGCCCGCGCTCTCGAAGCCCAGGCAGCGCAGCAGCGCGACAGCTCGGACGATGCCCCGGTCCGCAGCGGGGACGTGGGGACCTATAACCAGGCGTGGTTCGACTCCGGCACGAAGGTAGTGTCCACGTTGCAGTCGTCGCTGGTCGTCGATCCGCCTGATGGACGCGTGCCACTGCGTCCAGAGGCCGTGATCCAGCACGATGAGTACATCGCGCGTGAAACCGACGCGGCCGACTTCATGAGCCCATGGGACCGCTGTATCTCGCGCGGCATTCCCGGAGGCCTCTTTCCGGCCGGCTACAACAACGGCTATCAGATCCTGCAGGGTCCCGGCTACGTCATGATCCATTACGAGATGATCCACGCCGCGCGGATTATCCCGACCGACGGGCGCACGCATCGCCCCGCGCATCTGCGATCGATGGACGGCGACTCCGTCGGCCGTTGGGAAGGTGACACGCTGGTGGTGGACGTGACGAACTTCGACGGCCGGGGCTGGATCGCCACCAATGCGGCGGCCGGGCGCATCCGCGGCGTGCTTCAGAGCGATGCCCTGCATGTCGTCGAGCGCTTCACCCGAGTGAGCGCCGACACCATTCATTACCAGGCCACTATCGACGACCCGAAGAACTACACACGCCCGTGGACCGTCGCGGTTCCGCTGGAACGCGACGACAGCTACCGGATTTTCGAGTACGCCTGCCACGAGGGGAATCACTCGGTGGAGAACATGCTTCGAGCGGCGCGGGTCGCGGAGGCCGGGACACGCCGCTGAGATACGGGCCGAGGCGAGTCCCGGCGGCTCTTGAACGACCCCGCCTCACGACTTTTCCATCCCGATCCATCCGAGGCCACAGGGAACGCGGTGATGCTGAGTGGTATCACGGTCCATCCTCTGGCAGAAAATCGCATCACCGTGAGCTGGCTGACATTCGACACGGCCGCACTGCTGCAGCAACTGTCCGCCGCAACGACATAGGGACGCGGGATAGAGGCGCAGACTACTGGCATAGCGCGAATGCGAACAGGATCTTCCTGATCGCGTCGATCCGGGCGGCGATACGCGGAGGGCCCGTGCTTCGGTCATGTGTTCGAACGCGAGGCCGAGCGAGCGCTCTAATCCGGCCGGGAGTGCGCTCGAGGCTCTCCGAACATTTCGGGTTTTTGTTGAGCTCGGAAGTGGCTTGATCGCACCTACAATCCACGGCCAAATCGGGACCGCCGACATGACGGCCGCACCTGTTTCGTGATCGCGTTCAATCAGCAGGAACCTGACGGGAGGAACCAATCATGGGTGTCGTGAGGACCAGCACGGGGTTACTGGAAGTGTTCGCACGTGGAACGGACAACGCGTTGTGGCACAACTGGCAGATTGCGGCGGCAGCGGGACCCTGGTCGGGATGGGACTCGCTTGGCGGCAGCATCACCGGGGGGCCGTCGATCGTGATGCACGCGGGTGGTGGTCTCGAAGTGTTCTGCCGGTGGATCGACGCGTCAGTGTTCCACATCTGGTACACGGCAGACGGCTGGAGTTCATGGACCTCGCTCGGCGGCGCGACCACTGCCGACCCCGTGGCCTTCGTCAATCACGACGGGCGCTTGGAGGTGTTCGCTCGCGGTCAGGACGGCGGTCTGTGGCACGCCTTTCAGCGGGACTTCTTCACGTGGTCTGGATGGGAACGCATCGCGGGTCCCACCATCCAAGGCACGCCTGCCATCGGTCGTGACGGCGCGACCGGAGGGGCACACCTCTTTGCGCGAGGCGCCGACAACATGTTGCTGCACACGATGCAGGCGAACCCAGCGGTCAGCACGAGTTGGAGCGCATTGGCACCACTCACAGGTCCCTGCACCGCCGATCCGTGTGCCGCCGTCGGTAAGGACGGACGCTGTCATGTCTTTTTTCCGAGCTTGAATGGGGAGATCCGACACATGGCGCAGCCGGCCCTGACGAAGCCGCTGTCGATGGCGCCGACGCTCGGCGGGTCGACCTCGCTCCGACCGGTGTCCGCGCTGAACAGGGACGGCCGTTTGGAAGTCTTCTATGTAGGTCACGACCGGCGTCTCCGCAACATTTGGGAAAAGCAGCCAAACGGGCCCTGGGAAGGAAACGATCAACAGAACCTCGCCAATCTCATGGGTGGGATCTCGGCCGCCCGCAACGCAGATGGACGGCTGGAAGTCGTCGGCGTGCAGGACAACGGGGACATCGGCGATCTGTGGCAGCGCGTGCCCTCCGGGCAATGGACTGGCGGCTCGATCGGTGGGCAGACTATTGGTGGTTTGGGCGTCAAGATGGCCCAGATCGGACGATGCGCGCTGTGGGAGGGACACTTCTACGGGAACTGATGCGTTCCAGGCTCCGTGGATACCGAACGATAGTCACGCGGCTTCGCAGAGCTCGCGCGGGTTCGCGCTATTTGCAGGCCCGGGTCGCGGATGTCTTGCCAGCCGATCAAGCACCCTTGCAGAGTTGTCGACCGGGCAGGCAAGAGAGTTGCTCACGACAAACGCGGAGGACCGGTGACTGACAACGTCTGGCGGATACTGCTGGCGGCAAGTACGGCGACGACCATGGCATGTGGAGACGGCGCGAGGACGATGGACAATGCCGGGCCGCCGCTCGGAACGGACGTGACTGGCACTGTCGCCCGTCCGCCCGCCGCTGGACTCACGGGTGGCACGACCACAACTGTGATCGGGTGTCTCCGGCGCGGGAACCAGGTGGGCACATATCTGCTGCGCGTATCTAGAGGCCACGACGGCCTGCCCCCCGCGGCAGGGCCTGCTGCCTCGTCGGCGAGCGGCAGCGCGGACGTCGCCCCTGCGGACCTCGGCGGAGCCCGCGCCTTCCTGGTCGCTGCGCCGGCAGGCGAGAATCTTTCTTCCTATGAAAATGCGGAGATTGAGGTCAGCGGGAGCGTCCAACCGCCGTCGCTCGAGGCGATGGGCCGAGAACGGGCAGAAGCGGAGCGGCCGCACGGTAACCCGAACGCGCCCGGTGCAGCTGCGGCAGGCGGTGTGCGGGCCGGCGACACCGCAGGCGCTGACCCGCCGCCGCAGGACATGCCGGCTTTGTTCCGCACCATTCAGGCGGAGCGCGTCCGACGAATCGCCGATAGCTGCGAGGACCGCTGAGCGTCGCCACCGGGCCTATGCAGTAGCAAAGTGAGTGGTGCCGATCGAGTCTTCGTCTGCGCCCCGTGCACATTGACATGGCGCCATCGGCTCGTCAGGGCACGGGGATGCGGTAGGGCGACTGTCGGCGTTCCTTGTTCACGACGTCGCGCCACTCGCCCGTCCACGGCTCACGAAATCGCTGTGTCAAGTCCAGGTCCGCAATTGCGACGCGTCCGCCGCTTCCCATCTTCACCCGAGCCAGGACTGAACCCAGTGGGTTGAGCACCTCACTGGCATAGTCATAGCCGCTGGCAGCGACGTAGACGCCGTTCTCGGCCGCCCGTGCGGCGAGAAGCGCCGGCTTGCCACCCCAGATCGGCACCAGGAGCATCTCAGCACCTTGGACAGCCGCCTCCCGAGCCGGTTCCGTGAACATCGCGTCCTGACATATGAGCATCGCAACCCGACCGATGTCGGTATCGAACACGGGCACGTGGTCGCCCGGCGCAATCCCCGCCGCAGCCTCAACCGACGGGATCTGCACTTTGCGGTAGACCCCGGCGATGGTGCCTCGCCGGTCAATCAGAACCGCGGTGTTGTACAGCCTGTTGTCAGGAGATCTCTCGAGCATCCCGAATACGATATTCGTGCTGTAACCCTGCGCGACGTTGGCCATGATTGCAGTGCTGGGCCCGGGGATGGGTTCCGCTTTACCCTCCAGTGAACCCGGTGCGCCGATCACATTGAGTTGCTCGCCCAAGACCATCACGTCAGGGCGGTACGAGCCGGCAACCTGCGCGGCGTAACTCGCCGCAGCCTGAACCGATGCAGTCCCGCTGCTGGTTCCAGAAGGACGGTAGTAGACGGCCGCTACGCGTGCGCGCCTAGGACTCGGCGCTGTCGTCTGCGTCAGGCTCATCCGGTCGAAGGCCACCTCGCCGGTCGGAACCCACTGCAGGATCAGTTGCACTTCGAGGCTCGAACTTCCGCTTGGCGCCTGCAGCGTGCGGTCGAACAGGAGAGTGCCGTCGGTGTTGCGTCTGAAGTTCCAGATGTAATCCGGTGCGACCTCGTCACCGAAGGACCCACGCCAACGGATGATTACCGACACCGATTCACGAAGGGACGTGACATTCACTGGAAGGGCTCGTGCCGTGAAGCGGTAGTGGCGCCCTCCAGCAACCCCAGTGACCACCGTCCGCCACCCCCCGTATACGTCAACGATTCCACTACCTTCGATGCCGAGAGAATAGCCTTCGCTTGTTTGCGAAGCCACCGTGCGAGGCACGACCCGCGACCCGAACGGCGACCAGCCGGACGGGGACGCAGGCAGCAGTTCCTGCGCCCAGGCCTGCCCAGACAGCGCCAGCAGGCATGCAGCCGCCAACCCAACTACCCTGTGTCTCATGCGGACCTCCACCGATTGCGAACTGGACTTCCGGACGGAATCGTATGGCGGGGGCAGCTACGCTGCAAGTGTGAAACGGCGCGCGACCGAACTCAAGGTCGCGGTAGATGTCCCCTGCTCATGCGCCGCCCCTGTGAGCCCACAGGACCAGCAGCAGCGTGAAGACCGTGATGTAGCAGTCCTGGTCGTGAAAGTGAGGCCGGGTCACTCGCCCGGGCTGGAGACGTTCTGCGCGACGGACATCCCCGGCTTCGATGGGTCGCCCATGATGACTGTCTGCGCGGCAGCTTCCTCGATCATTATGTCCTCGGGCTGCAGTGGCAGGAGCGGTGCGTGCCACTGCGCCGTGAGCGAGATCGCCTGGCGCACCAGCCGAACACGCGGGTCACACGTCTCATCGTTCTTATAAGTCGATGCTGGGTTGTTCCGGTTAGGGCTTCACGTGATCTGGAAGATCCGGTACGAGACGCGCTGCGGCACCTGGAAGCTGACGCCAACAAACACCGCCTGGGTGAGCCATTCGTACTTCTTCGAGTCGGTCTCGAAGACCGGCACCGTCCGCCAGTACCGTTCGCCCTGCCCTGCCGGCGGCGTGTAGATGACACCGCGATAGGTCATGTAGATTCGCTGGTCGTCGTCGGTCACGAGCAGTATGCGCACGTCGAGGATGCGCAGGTTCGGGTTGACGGCCAGCGGCCAGTCGGCCCCAGGTGAGATAACCTTGCCGCGAAGCCTCGGACCCTCGAAGGTCCCGCCGGACACCGCCACGACCGTGCGCGCCCCGAGTGAGATCGAGGGCTGCGTCTCGAGGATCATGTCCATGAGGAACTCGGACCTGAGCGCCTCCGGCCGCGGTGCGACGGCGCTCGGCACTCCCCCCGTGCCGCTCTGCGCTGCCTGGGAGTCGATAGGCGCGCCAGCCGCGAGCGCCAGGCTCGCTCCGGCAACGCCGGTTCCCATTCGTACAAACTGTCGTCTCGTCACGCGATTCGGTGCGGCCATCGTGCCTCCAGTGAGGCGCAGCATACCCCAACAGCTCCGGACGGCGAGTCCCTAAGGCGCAAACGTACCCGACCGGTGTCCGGCTACCGAGGGCGTTGCGACAGGGTCCGACTCCCAGCAGCTCGATGTATGCTCACCCGTTCCGTGGAGGGCCCGAGCGGGCGGCGACACGGATCGCTAGGAGCCTGTGCATGACGAGCATCGCTGAAGTCTGGTCGGAACGCTCAGACGAGCAGGTCATCGAGGCAGTCGTTCATCTGCGCGAGTATTCGCCCGATGCCCAAAGCGCGATTCTCGCCGAGATGGATCGACGAGGACTCGCCGTCGATCCCACGCTCGGCGTCGGGCGGCCTCTCCCGACATTGGGCCAGTGTTACACCCGCGGTTGGAGACAATTCGCCTCGTTTCGAGGTCGCGCGAGGCGGAGGGAGTGCTTCACGTTCGTCGGCGGCAATATCGCCATTTTCTTCGCGTCGCTCTACATCGGTATTTATTTCTGGGAGTGGATATCCGTCGGAGCCTTCGGGTTCCTGCTGGCGGCTCAACTGCCTCAGCAGGCTGTCTTTGTCAGACGCATTCACGATACAGGCAAGACCGGGTGGTGGATCCTTGTCCAACTCGTCCCCGTCGTCGGATGGGTGGCGTTGCTTGGACTGCTCCTTCAACACGGCGATCCCGGTCCGAACCGATGGGGCGATCCGGTCTAGCGAGTGGCTGGCTCTCAGGCGGTGGTCGCGGCTTCTTGCGCGGAGGGCACAGCCCTGCCCTGAGTGCAGGCGAGGCTAAGGACGACGAGCCGTGTCGACCCAACTGGGCTGTGGAAGAACCACTGGATTGCGCGGCAGGACTATGGCCGCTCGCCTGAACCCGCTGAGTCGGATGAGTCCAACGGCTGTTTGGAATCCTGAGCGTCTCGGCGTGATGCTGTCACCACGGTCGACGTAGGGCACCGCCCTCACCCACTGGGCTTCCACACGCCCTCCATTACCACCCTGACGGCCCTCTTCTTCGCCGTGCGCTCCGTCACAAGCCGGCGGCGTCGACCCCATCATGAATACTCAGCAGGGCAAGGGCCACAAGCATCGCCCAGTAGAGGCAGGTCGACAGGGACGGGATGTACTTGGTCACGTCACAATCATGCGGTGTATGGCTGATCCATTGTGTAAAGAGATCGCGACGGAACCCGAAGAAATTGGTAGGAGTCGAGGCTCAGGAGCTACACGTCCGCTGGACGACCTTCGACCACGACCGCACCTGTCTGGCAGGGTTGTTGTAGCTCAACTCAATGCCTCGATGCTCAGAGGCGCGTCGCCAGCCATTTTGGGGGCTGGCGGAATAAAACGAAGGAGATTGCAATGTGGCTACTGCTACGACGGTTCCTGATGATGTCTGTGGCGTCCTGGGCTCTGGCTAAAGCGGCGACACGCTATCCCTCGCTCAGAGTCCTGCAGCGCTTTGTAGGGGGCGGCCGCTACACGCCGTCACGAAGGCGCTAGCAGCGGCCGCGGGTGCAGTCTGGACACGTTTGGTGACCGCACGCGTTCACCGCTCAAGTGTCGTGGCGCGGTACACCGTCGCGCGACCGTCGCGGAGCCGAGCCTCGTCGCTGGCGCGGAGCGGCGCGGAGAATGACCAGATAGCGTAGGGACCGTGCGCAGCAAGGCCAGGCAATCGACAGTGGACACAGACTAGCCCGCGGACCATATCGAAGCCGGTCGCGGCAACCCGGCTGAAGTCTGGCTCTCCACACGCGGCCGCGCTCGAGACAGTCCCTCCCCCGCCCTTTCAATGGAGTGCCCGTGAGAACACGAGTGACCCGCGTTGTGCTCGTCCTGGTTGTTGCCCTCGTCCTGGCCTTTGTCACGCTTCCGGCCTGGAAGCCAATCGCCAAGCGTTTCAAGTACTTCGTCGTTGCCACAAACATCTACCAGGACTTGCTGCGTCGCAGCGGTTTGCGACGCGACCAGATCAGCCAGCCCGACTACGGCGCACTTGCAGAAACCCAGGTGCCGGCCTACTTGCGGCGCATCAACTCCACATTCAGCGACTACGAGCACTACGGTGGACTCGATCCGGAACGGATCCGCGGGCGGCGCGTCCTCGAAGTGGGCCCCGGTGAGACCATCGGTGTCGCTCTCCGCTTCCTGGGCGCTGGCGCGGAGCACGTGACGGCCGTCGACAAGTTCGTGCCACTGGAACAGTCGGTTTTCCATCAGCGGCTGTACACGGAACTCGCCGGCGGCTTGCCAGAGCCCGACCGCACCCGCATCACGAACGTTGTAAACCTCGACCACGGGGTGACGCCACGCTCCGACCGGCTCGCGTACGTCTACGGCGTCGGGATGGAAGATGTCGCGCGTCGGATGCCGGCGGCGTCGGTCGACATCATCGTGTCGAACGCGGTCCTCGAGGAAATCTACGACAGTGACCAGATGTTCGAAGGGTTCGACCGCCTACTGAAACCTGGCGGGCGCCAGGTCCACGCCGTCGACCTCGGCGATTACGGCATGTTCAGCAAGCACGGGTTCCATCCGCTCGAGTTCCTCACGATTCCGGACGGGGTCTATCGCTACATGGTCGAAGCGAGCGGACAGCCGAATCGACGGCCGCTCCAGTACTACCGGGACGTGGCGAACCGGTTCGGTTACGACTGCCGGATCTACCGCACCTGGGTCGTCGGCGGCAACACACGCCTGTCCGAGTATCCGACCACGCTCGACTACGGCCGGCATTATTCGGACGCCAACCTGCGACTGATTCAGGACGTCCGTCCACGGCTGCTCCCGCGGTATCGGGAGTTGCCCGACCAGGACCTGCTGACGCGGAGCATCCTGGTGGTAATGGACAAGCAACCGCAGGGAGGATCTGTCGCACTGCTGCCCCGGACCATGGGCTCAGCGGTCGCGCAGGCGACCCAGTGAGCTGTCGATGGTGCGTTCGAGCTTGTCCGCCGCTCCCGCTATCGCCTGCTCCACTGTATTGGCGTGGTGCGTGACCGCCACTGGTGGACGACCGTCGAGGCGCGCTTCCATCATGCAGCGCTTGTCCCGCTCGCCACTCTTGGCGGCGTTCTCGTCCTCGAGATGCACCTGCACGCGGGAGATGCGGCCGCCAAACCGCTCGACCGCGCCGGCCACCGCCGCCTCGACCTGTGTCGTCAGCCTCTCATTGCTCTCGATGTTCGGGTCGGTGTGAATCTGCACCAGCATCTGCGCGCTCCATGAGGTTGAATTCCTCCGTTCGTAGGCAATCTGCGGACCGCATGAGGACTACGACGCGCTGCTCGAGGTGACCGGCGGCAACCGGCTAGGCGCACCGTGCGAGCGGCGAGCAGCCGTGACGGAGGCGGCGCGGGGAACGTCCCTTGCACCTCTGCGAATCCAATCCCAAGGAGCCGATAATGGACAGGCCGATTTCCACACGCACGCACGGCATGATCGACTACGCGTTTGCAGCCGCGCTCATCGGACTGCCGTTCGCTCTCGGCTGGGGCGGCCGTGCGAAGGCGCTGTCCGTTGGTTCGGGTCTGACGACACTCGGACTCAGCATGATGACGCGGTATGAGTTCGGCCTGCTGCCGCTTGTCTCGATGAAGGCACACCTTGGGGTGGACGCAGCGGAGTCGTCGATGCTGCTGGGCGCCCCTCGCATGCTGCGTGGGTCCGACGCCTCGGCGGGGCGGGTTCTTGCGGCACTCGGTCTGGTCGGCGGGGTGGTTGGCAGCCTTACGCAGTTGCAGCCCAGGCGACTGCCCGGGTGGCGCTGAGCGGGCTACGGGGGGGCGAGACGGTCGAGCCCAGGCTGCGCGCTGAATGCGCGTTTGCAGCGAAGACTGCATGGCACGCACAGACGCACGAGGATCACAAGCGCGTTCCGAGGATCAGCGGAACAGCAACGAGCAACCCGAGGAGGGCGGAGGCCGGGGTCGAGGCTCCAAGCCCGAGGCGCCCCGCGGCCGCAAGGGCGAGACGTCGGGCCAGCGTTCATCCGGCGCGAAGAAGAGCACCAATCGCCCCGGGGCGTCGGGCACCGGACCCAAGAAGAAGGCGACCGGGAGTTCCAGCCGAAAGCGCTCCGGCTCACGATCGGGTGGAGGACAGGGTTCGAAAGGTAAAGCCAAGTGATGACGCCCCCTCGAGCCAGGGCACGAGCCGTTCGAACGTGAGCGCGGTGCGAAAGAGCACCTGGTCGGCGAGCAGCGCACAGACATAGCTCCGCACCACCACACCGCGCGTCGTGTGCCGACCCTCGGGAGCATCGAGCTGCAGTTCCGCGGTGGCCCCGGGGGTGAGGCGCCTGCTGCTTTCGAGGAGTGCCCCGCTTTCCGACAGGTCGATGACAAGGACCTCGTGCCCGGGCCTGATTCGACCCCGAATGCCACCGTGCCAGTCGAACGGCGTCAAGCGCGGATGCCGGCGCCGCTCCTGGGGCACTTTCATCGCGACCACCAGCGCCGTGTGAGCGGGCTGTATTTGAGGATGCGTGTTCGGCCGGTCTCGCCATAAATCCGCACCACGTACTGCGTGCTCGACCGCCCACGCAGGTAGAGGCTGCCCGGTGTGGCCGTGCCCAGCGGGGTGAAGGTCACGCTGTCGGCCGACCCGAGCCGTACGGGGTCCCTGCCTGGCGCAGGGCCACCCTCCACCCCGGGGATAGTCGGCAGGGCTCCGAAGTCGACACCTGGGTACAGATCGGGCAGCCGCTCTGGTGGGCCGACCGGTTGATCGATGCCGCTCGAAATGTCGGTGGCGAGGACGCCGTTGCCGTTGCCGTCCTCGAACACGGCGATGGAGTAGCCACGGCTGTCGTGGCGGATGCGGAGGGCGGTGGACCGCGCGCGGGTGAGGGCCCGCCCCCGTGCCTGCTGCAGTCGAGCGGCGATGTGCCGCGCCGCACCGGCGGAATGCACCTCGTCGAGCGAGGCCGACAGTTGCGGCACGGCCACCGACGTGAGGGTGGCGGCGATGCCAAGCACGAACAGCAGTTCGATAAGGGAGACCGCCGCCATCACGCCCTACTGCTGCTGCGCTGCGGGAGCGGAGGCGCCGATCGAGAGCTGCGACCGCAGCTTCAGGAAGCTCTTCTCCCCGATTCCCTGCACGTTCATCAGTTCCTCGAGCTTGCGGAACGGTCCTTTCTTGGTTCGGTAGTCGACGATGCGTGCGGCGACGCGAGGGCCGACGCCGGGCAACTGTTCGAGTTCGGCAGCGGTCGCCGTGTTGACGTTGACGACCATCGCCGGCTTCGCCGTGCGGGCCTCGGGCTTGGACGCCGGCTCGGCCTGCTGAGCGAAGGGGTGCGCAGCCAGGCAAGCCAGCAGCGCGAGAAGCGAAACACCAGTACGCAGCATTCGAATCCTCCTTGGATGAGGACCCGGGCGCGACGTCCCAGCGCATGGGAGGTCGGGCCCCGCGGTGGGTTCAGTTCGCCGCCCCGGGTCGATCCGCACAAGGGCAAGGCGCGCTCCCAAATGGCGCGATCAGCCGCGACGCGGCAACATGCTGTCGAAAGACGGGTTATCGGATGACGGTCAAGCCGGGCGGGTGAGGCGGGCTGGACCGGCAGGAAAAGATGACAACGGGCGTTCCCCCACTCGTTGTAGGCTGAAGCGTCCATGTCTACACCTGTGCGACGCCTCATTCTTACGCTTCTCGCGATTGCCATCCCGGCCAGCTTCACCGCCGCCCAGACGCCGGCGGAACGGGCCGCAGCGGCGCCGCTCACCGAGGTGATTGCGGTCACCCCGGAAGTGCGCACGGGCCGACTGCCGAATGGCCTCGAGTACTACGTGCGCGGCAACAACGCGACGCCCCGAGGCCGAGCCGAGCTGCGCCTGGTGGTGAACGCCGGTTCGGTGCTCGAAGACGATGACCAGCGCGGGCTGGCGCACTTCGTCGAGCACATGGCCTTCAACGGCACGACGAACTTTCCCGGTCAGAACATCCCCGCCTTCATCCAGAGCCTCGGGATGCGCTTCGGCGCGCACGTGAACGCGCATACCGGCTTCGACGAAACGGTCTACCAGTTGCAGATCCCGACCGACAACCTCAACGTCGTCGATCGGTCGTTCCTGATCATGGAAGACTGGGCGCATAACGTCACCTTCGCCGCCGATGAGATCGAGAAGGAGCGTGGTGTCGTGCTCGAGGAATGGCGCCTTGGCCTCGGCGCCGAGACCCGCGTGCGCGACCAGCAGATGCCGGTGTTGCTGAAGGGGGCCCGTTACGCCGACCGATCACCCATCGGCCGGCCCGAGATCCTGCAGAACGTCAGCGCGGCTCGCCTGAAGCAGTTCTACGCCGACTGGTACCGGCCCGACCTGATGGCGGTGATTGCCGTCGGCGACTTCGACCCGGTGATCGTCGAGCGCATGGTGGTGGCGCACTTCGCGCGCATTCCGGCGCGCCTGACGCCGCGTCCGCGCCCGCTCTTCACCGTGCCGCCGCACAGCGACACACTCGTACTCACTGGTGGCCGATCGCGAAGCGCGCGGCACCACGGTCAGCGTCTACAGCGTGAAGCCGGCCGGCGACCAGCGCACGGTCGGCAACTATCGCCAGCAGATGGTGGAGCGGCTCTTCAGCCGGCTGCTGTCGAGCCGCATGGACGAAGTGGCGCACGGCCAGGATCCACCGTTCCTCGCAGCCGAGACGTCGCGCGGTCTGCTTGTGCGATCGGCGGTGGCCACGACGGTCGTCGGGCTGGTTCCGGACGGCGGTGCGGAGCGTGGCCTTTCGGCGCTCTTCACGGAAGTGGAACGGGTGATTCGGCACGGCTTCACCCAGACCGAACTCGATCGCGAGAAGCTCGACTTCATCCGCTATCTCGATGCGGCACTGCTCGACAAGGACAAGACGCCGTCAGGCCCGCTTGCCGATGAACTGGTCCGTCACGTCGTTCAGGACGAGCCGGTGCCCGGCATCGTCTACGAGCAGGCGATGGCCCAGCGGTTCCTGCCGACCATCTCGCTCGCCGAGGTCAATGCGCTGGCGAAGACCTGGATTCCCGAAGGCGACCGCGTGGTGGCGATCACCGCCCCGGAACGCGTCGGCCTGTCGCTGCCGGCACCGGCCAGGCTCTCAGCCGCGATCAGCGCCGTCGCCAGCGCGACGATCGCGCCCTACGTAGACCGGGTGAACACGCAGCCACTGCTCGTCCCAGCTACCAACGCCGGGACGCATCGTCCGCACGACGACCCGCGACGCAATTGGGGTTACGGAGTGGCAACTGTCGAACGGCGTCGCGCGTGCTGGTGAAGCCGACGTCCCTCAAGGAAGACGAAGTGCTGTTCCGGGCCATCAGCCCTGGAGGTACCTCGATCGCCAGCGATCAGGACCTGATCCCGGCGGAGACGGCCGAGCAGGTGGTGGCCGAAGGGGGCATCGGTGCGTTCTCGCGCGTCGATCTGCCGCGGGTACTGGCCGGGTCGAATACCGCAGTGGCGGCTGACATCGGCGACACAGACGAGGGGCTTCGCGGCGGAGCGGCCAAGGCCGACATCGAGAAGATGTTCCAACTGATCTACCTCACGTTCACCGCGCCGCGTGCCGACGCCGGGCAGTTCGAGGCGCTCAGGTCCCGGTTGCGTCCGATGCTGGCCAACCAGGGGGCGCGGCCCGAGGCGGCCTTCCGCGAGGCGCTGATCTCCGCCCTCACCAACGATCATCCCCGGGCCCGTCCGCTCGACCGCTGCTGCCGTCGATCAGATGAGCCTCGAACGATCGATGGCGTTCTACAAGAACCGCTTCGCCGACGCGAGCGACTTCACGTTCGTCTTCGTCGGGAGCATCGACCTCGAAGCACTGAAGCCACTGGTCGAGCGCTACCTCGCAAGCCTGCCGGCACTCCACCGCACCGAGGCGGCCGTCGACCGCGGCGTCCGCCCGCCGGCCGTGTCGGTTGAAAAGCAGGTCGTCAAGGGCATGGACCCGCGCAGCCAGGTAGCCATCGTGTTCACCGGCGCGTTCCAGAATACGCCGATGAACCGGCTGGTCCTGAGGACGATGAGCGAGATGCTGGGTGGCAACCTGCATCGACGGCTGCGCGAGGAGCTTGGCGGCACGTACGGCGTGACCGTCGAGCCGAACTTCCGCAAGTACCCGACGCAGGAGTATCAGATCTCGATCGGCTTCAGTTGCGACCCGTCGCGCGTCACTGAACTCACGAACGCCGCGTGGCAGGTGATTCGCGAATTCACCACCGAAGGGCCCGTCGGCGGATCATCTGGCGGGCGTGCGGGCGGCGCTCGATCGCGACCTGGAGACCGGCTTCCAGGAGAACGTCGACCTGCTCAACGAGATGATGACCAGCGTCGAGAACGGCGAGGACGTGGCCGATGTCTTGAACCCGCGGCCACTCTACGGGCAGCTCACGACAGCGGCGCTGCGACAGGCAGCACGCGACTACCTCGACCTGACGCGTTACGTGCAGGTCACCCTCCGACCCGAGTCGAAGTAGGCCCGTCGGCCGTGGAGCTCGAGACCGTCACGCTCCGGTGCAGTTCGTGCGGTGCACGCTGCGAGCCGACGCGATCGTTCTGCAGGCGCTGTGGCAGCGCGGTCTTCGTTGACGAGGCGGTCTACTCGCGGCTGCGGCAGATGCCAGACCTCGAGCACGGTGGCGCGCAGGTTGGCGCGGCGGGGGCCGCTTCCAGACCCGGCGCGGCGACTCGGCCGCTCCGTCGCGCCTGCGCCGGGCACCGTCCAACGGCGCGGCACCGGGGTGGAGCAGGCACCTGCGGCCGCTTCCGCCGGAACGGGCTGGCTCGGCTCACTCGTTCGCTGGGCGGTGTTCGTCGGCGTTGCCTACTACGCGATCAATGCGCTCGGATTCTGGCCTGGGCTGCGAAGCACTGCCGACGGGCTGCTGCGCGGCGACCTGACGGAACTCACTGGATTCGTCGATCGCTTGCGCGGCCTCGCCCGGACGACGCTCGGCACCATGCCTGACGATGGGCAACCCGAAGCTGCGTCGCCGGCAGAGAGCGGGCTCATCACGCCGCCGCAGGTCACCCGCCGCGTCGCGGCCCGGTATCCAACCGAGGCTTTCGCCCGCGGCCTTCAGGGAACGGTGGTGCTGCGGGTGACCGTGGAACCGGACGGCGCGGTGTCGGATGTCGGGGTAGTCCGCTCGGTCGACAGGCAATACGGCATCGACGACGCCGCCGTGTTGGCCGTGCGTGGCTGGACGTTCGAGCCCGGGCGGCGAGGGGACGAACGCGTGCGGCTTGCCACCAGCGTGTCAGTGCGGTTCGCCACCGCCCAGGCACCCCGCGCCGCGCCCGCCGCACGATAGAGCGTTTCCGTTCCCGCCAGACCGGGTCCTGCTCACCGGTGCGGCTGCGGTTGCTGGACGTTCGACAGAAGCGTCGTGTCGTCGGCGCGACGGCGACAGGAATGTGGCGCTCGCCTGCACCGCCACGAGTACACTCCCGACGGTGCGGCCAGCCAGGCCGTGCGCACAGGTGAGGCAGGTCGCGTTCATGCGCATCTATCAGAGTGTCGTTCGCGTGCCCGGCGGGATGATGGTCGTGCCGCTCTTCCTCGGCATGGTCATCAACACCTTCGCGCCGGACCTTTTGAAGATCGGCGGCTTCACGCAGGCGCTCACCGGTGTCGGCTATCCGACGGTGCTCGGCATGTACCTCTTCACGGTCGGCACGAAGATGACGATGCGGGCGGCGCCGAGGATGATGGTGCGCGGATTCGGACTGCTGCTGGCGAAGGTGGGAACGGCCACAGCGTGTCGCGCTGGCCGTCGAGAGAGTGTTCGGCGGCGAACTGCTCGGCGTGAGCACCCTGGCGGTGATGGTCGCAATGAGCGACACCAACGGCGGCATGTTCCTGGCGCTCACCAGCGTAATGGGCAGCAAGGACGATGCGGGCACCTACGTGCCGCAGAGTATCGAGACCGGTCCGTTCCTCACGATGCTGATCTTCGTCGGCGCCGGCCTGGCGGTGATTCCGTGGCTGACCATGGTGTCGGTGGTGGCGCCGATCGTCGTCGGTGCGATCCTCGGCAACCTCGACGAGGACATCCGGCAGTTCTTCGCCTCGCATGAGCCGATCATCGTGCCGTTCATGGCCTTCACGCTCGGTCAGACCATCAACCTCGCCTCCGTGGTCACCGCGGGGTTGCCGGGCCTGGCGCTGGGCCTCACCGTCATCGTTGTCACAGGCGTCGCCTGCATCACGGTCGATCGGCTGCTCGGGGGAAGCGGCGTGGCGGGAGCGGCCGCGTCCAGCACGGCGGGCAACTCTGCAGCCGTGCCCCAGGCGGTGGCACTGGCCGACCCGGCCTATGTAGCGGTGGCTGCCGCAGCCACGGTGCAGGTGACGGCTTCGGTGATTGTCACCGCAATACTGACACCGCTGTTGACGTCGTGGATGTTTCGCCGTTTGCGCGCACGCGCGCCGGTCACGAACGATGTGCCGGTCGTCTAGTGCTTACGCGCGAGCGGGCCTGTCCGCGCCGCTCGGCGGCGACTCGGCGTGGAGGACAACCGTCGGGTTGTTCCGCTGAAAGTAGTTCAACTCCCACTCCGATTCGAACAGGATGACCGGCCGATCGAGCCGATCGACCGCGACGACGCTCGAACCGCCCGGACGGGCCGTCCCGCCGCTGCCGAACCAGCGCGCCGCCACGTAGTTCAACGGCTCGACAGTGGCCTCCACGCCGTACTCGCTGCGCAGCCGGCTGGCGATGACGTCGTACTGCAGCGCCCCGACCACACCGATGATCGGCTCGCGCTTACCGGCCGACATGTAGAACACCTGCATCAGCCCTTCCTCTTCGAGCTGCTGCAACCCCTCGTCGAACTGCTTGTAGCGCGTGTCCTTCAGGCGCACGCGCCCGAAGTGCTCGGCGGGAAATCGCGGCAGTTCGGGAAAGCGCAGCGGCGGACCGGCGTGGACCGTGTCGCCGATCGCCGAGCTGGCCCGGGTTGACGAGCCCGATGATGTCGCCGGCGTACGCCACGTCGATGGTCTCGCGGTCGCGCCCGAAGAACCGGTAGGCGCGCGAGGCGCGAAGCGCCTTGCCGAGGCGGCTGTTCGACAGCACCATGTCCTTCTCGAAGCGACCCGAGCAGACGCGGACGAAGGCGATGCGATCGCGATGGCGCGGGTCCATGTTCGCCTGGATCTTGAAGACGAAGCCGGAGAAGCGCTCGTCGGTCGGGTTCACCGTGCCGACGTCGCTGGCATGCGGCTGCGGCGGCGGCGCGAGGTCGACCAGCGCCTGCAGGAACGGCTCGAGGCCGAAGTTGGTGAGCGCGCTGCCGAAGAACACCGGCGTCTGCAGCCCGGCCCGGTACTCCTCGAGATCGAATGGCGTGCCGACCTCGCGAATCACCTGCGAGCGACTCGCGGAAGTGCTCGTAGACGATCCTCGCCGATGATCTCCCTGGCTTCCGGGTCGTCGATCGACGCCGACATCCACCGGCGCCCGGTATTGCCCCTGCGCTTCGCGCTCGTAGCGAAGCAGCGTGCTGGTGCGCAGGTCGTAGACGCCGCGGAAACGCTCGGCGTCGCCGATCGGCCAGTTGACCGGCGCCGCCGCGATGCCGAGCGTGCTCTCGATGTCGTCCACGAGTTCGAGCGGATCCTTCGCCGGCCGGTCGAACTTGTTCACGAAGGTCAGGATCGGCAGGCGATGGCGACGGCAGACCTCGAACAGCTTGCGTGTCTGCGGCTCGACGCCGTTCGCCGCGTCGATCACCATCACCACGCCGTCGGCGGCGATCAGCGCGCGGTAGGTGTCTTCGCTGAAGTCGTTGTGGCCCGGCGTGTCGATGAGCGACAGGCGCTTCCCCTGCAGCTCGAACTCGAGGGCGGCGGAGGTGATCGAGATGCCGCGCTGCTGCTCCATCTCCATCCAGTCGGAGGTCGCCGACCGGCGTCCCGCCTTGCGCCGCGCACCGCACCGGCCAGCTCGATGGCGCCGGCGTACAGCAGCAGCTTCTCGGTGAGCGTCGTCTTGCCCGCGTCGGGATGGGAGATGATCGCGAACGTGCGGCGCCGCGCCACCTCGCGCTCGATTTCGGCAGTCAGCGGCGCCGCGCTCGGACGGACCGCTTCAGGGCTCGACTCAGATACGGGATCCACGCTCTAACTGTACCCGGTCACGTTGGTCCGACGAAAGGGTGCGCTAGCGGGTCGCGCCGACCGACGCTTCGCTCCGGGCCCACTCGAGCGTTCGCCGCAGCCCTTCTTCGAGCGAGACGAGCGGCGTGTAGCCGAGGCGCGTGAGAGCCTTGTTGATATCGGCCTGCGAATCGCGCACGTCGCCCTGGCGTCCGTCGACGTAAAGCGGTAACAGCGTCGTGCCTGCCAGTCCGTTCAGGGTCTGCAGGAGCTCGTTCAGCGAAATGCGCCCGCCGGTGGCGACGTTGATCACCTCGCCTGCGACCCCGGGGGCGTGGCAGGCGCGAAGGACGCCGTCGACGACGTTCGCCACGTAGGTGAAGTCGCGCGTTTGGCCGCCGTCGCCGTAGATGGTCGGCTGCCGCCCTTCGAGCACCGCCGTCGAGAAGAGCGAGATGACGCCCGAGTAGGGCGACCCCGGATCCTGCCGCGGCCCGAAGACATTGAAATAGCGGATGGTGACCGTCTCGAGCCCGTACAGCCGCGTGAACATCTGGCAATACTGCTCGGCGACCAGCTTCTGCAGGGCGTAGGGCGAGAGCGGATTGGTCGGCATGTCCTCGCGCTTGGGCAGCGTCGGGGTGTCGCCGTAGGCCGACGAGGAGCCGGCGTAGACCAGGCGCTTGACGCCAGCGTCGCGCGCCGCCACCAGGATGTTCAGCGAGCCGTCGATGTTGGCGCGGTTCGAGGTGACCGGGTCCTTCACCGAGCGCGGCACCGACGGAATGGCGGCCTGATGCAGGACGTAGTCAACGCCCTCAGTGGCCCGGGCGCAGGCGGCGGGGTCGACCAGATCGCCTTCCTGAAACTCCACGCCGGCCAGATGCGCAAGGTTGCGCACCTTTCCGGTGCTCAGGTTATCGAGGACACGGACCTTCTCGCCGCGCCGGATCAGTTCTTCGACCAGGTGCGACCCGATGAACCCGGCGCCGCCGGTGACAAGGTAATGACTCATGGCACTCGCTACTGCAAATCCCGAACCCGGCAGTTAGTGGGCCGGGAAACCGGTGCGAGGCAGGTTGGGAGTGATGCGTAACGCGTTGGCGTAGTAGATCTTCCTCAGCACCTCGTCGGGCAGGCCGATGCCGTACATCTTCCAGAAGGCGTGGTAATCGCGGTAGTAGTCGAAGTACTCGTCGTTCGTCTCGAAGACGCGCCAGTAGTACGGATACTCGTCGGGCTGGTAGCTGTCCTTCCCGAAGATCATCCGATCCTGATACTTCACGAAGAAGTCGTGCGCGAAGCGGGGCTGGCGGCCAATGTCGTAGAGCACGGCGCCGAGTTCCCCGTAGAGGTTGGGGTTCGCGTCGAACATCTTCCCGAGCCTCGCCAGATCCTGCGCGTGCCAGCCCATGTGGGCGAGTACCCAGGTCACGTTCGGGTGGCGCGCAATGAGCCGGTCGCGCTCGGCCATCAGCTCCTCGAAGCTCGGGAAACGCGAACGGTCCTGGTAGCGGCGGTCCGGATAGAGCGCCAGCTCGAGCCAGCGCTCGTTGTTGAAGTCGAGCGACTGGAAGAACTCGGACGGGTCGGCGGTGTGCATGAAAATCGGAATCTTCAGGCGGGCGGCGGTCTGCCAGACCGGGTCGAGTTCGGGATCGTCGATCTGCAGGCGCGTGCCGTCGGTCTTCTTGATGGTCAGCCCGAAGCTCTTCATGATCTCGCCGACGCCGAGGGCGCCGGCCTTCACGTCGGCTTCGAGCTGCGCGGCGATCTTCCGGCCGGAGCCCGGCCCGACATTCCGCAGGTCGAGCCCGGTGAACATCACCATCTTGCCCTTGTAGCGACTGGCGGCAATCGCGTCGAGGGCCGGCTTCAAACCCGCGCTCGGCGTCGCGTTCGCGTTGATCATCAGGCCCAGGTTCAGCCCCGCCATCGCGTCGCCGACCCGGTTCACATCGTCCACGGTCATCGAACGCGGCGGATGGTGATGGAAGTCGATGACCGGGAACTTCGCCTTCGGAACCGGATGCTGGGGCACGACCAGGGTCGAGCGTGGATGGTATTCACGGATCTTCGGCTGCGGGAACTCGGGTTCGCGCCCTTCGGCCGGTCGCGGCCGGACCTGGCCGGGCGGTAGTTGCTGCGCGACCGACAACGCCGAGCAGGAGGACGCCAACCGCGATGAGAGGCGGGACGGATCGGTTTCATGGAAGTGTCCGCAGCGAGCCGATAAGCCGAATTCTGTTCCCCTCCGTCGCTCGCTTGCGCGAGCCACGGAAGGCGACGATCATTCCTCTAGTTCCACCATCACTGGTGAAATCGAGCAACCTACCCGGAAGCTCAGACGGGCCGTCCGGTCCGGCTTTCGCCGGGCGCTTCCCTATTTGGTCTTGCTCCGTGCGGGGTTTTGCCTGCCACCCGTGTTGCCACCGGCGCGGTGCGCTCTTACCGCACCTTTTCACCCTTACCCTCCTTCGCGCTCGATGCATCAAGCCTCGAGCGCGAGGGAGGGCGGTATATTTTCTGTGCCACTTTCCTTCAGGTTGCCCTGACCGGGCGTTACCCGGCGCACTGCCCTGCGGAGTTCGGACTTTCCTCCCTTCGACTCGGCTCTTCGAGCCTCGCTCAACACCTGCCCTGTTCCGAGGCAGGCCTGCCATGAGCGAGGACCGAAGGGCCGAGCCGAACAGCGATCGTCTGGCTCACTGCGAACAGACCTATTGTAGCGAGAGAATTCAGAATGCAGATCAATCTGCGATTTCCTTTCCTATCCGTCGCTCTCCTGTGAGATCTGGTACTGCTCGAGCTTCTTGTACAGGTTGCTGCGCGGCGTGTCGATGACCTCCGCCGTCTTCGAGATATTCCAGGCGTTCTCGCGCAACCTGGCCACGAGGAATGCGCGCTCGGCGTTGTCCTTGAACTCCCGAAGCGTGCCACCGGTCACTGCCTCCGGCGCGGCCGCGCCAGGGCTCGGTGCAGACGTGGTCAACGCCGTCCGGCCGGGCGAGCTCGCTGCACCAGGACTCCTCACCGCTCCCGGCAGATCCGCGAGGTCGATGACATCGACGGACGACATGATGAGCATCCGCTCGACGGTGTTGCGCAGTTCGCGAATGTTCCCCTTCCAGCGGTGGCGCTGCAACGCCTCGAGCGCTGCCTGAGTGATGCGGCGCGGCCGCGCGTTGTTCTCGCGGCTGAAGTAGTCCATGTAGTGCCGCACCAGCTGCGGAATGTCCTCCGGACGCTCGCGCAGCGGCGGAACGTAGATCGGGATGACCGCCAGACGGAAGTAGAGATCCTCGCGGAAGCTGCCCTTCTCGATCTCTTCCTCGAGGTTCTTGTTGGTGGCGGCAATCACGCGCACGTCGACCTTGATGGTGCGGGACGAGCCGAGGCGCTCCACCTCGCCTTCCTGCAGCACGCGCAGCACCTTGGCCTGCGTCTTGGCGCTCATGTCGCCAACTTCGTCGAGAAAGATGGTGCCGCGGTCGGCCTGCTCGAACTTGCCCGTCTGCTTCTCGGTGGCGCCGGTGAACGACCCCTTCTCGTGCCCGAACAGCTCCGACTCGATCAGTTCCTCGGGGATGGCCGCGCAGTTCACCTGCACGAAGCGCTCACGGCTGCGCAGGCTGTTGCGGTGAATGGTGCGCGCCACCAGTTCCTTGCCGACGCCGCTCTCGCCCTGGATGAGCACGGTGGCATTGGTCGGCGCCGCCTTGCTGACGGCCGCCGTCACGCCGCGCAGCGCCGCGCTGTCGCCAATCATCTGGTGCCGCACTTCGACCGCGCGCTTCAGCGTGCGATTCTCGTCGCGCAACTGGCGCTGATCGAGCGCGTTGCGCAGGCTGAGGAGCACGCGGTCGCTCGCGAACGGCTTCTCGATGAAGTCGAAGGCGCCCTTCTTCGTCGCCTCGACCGCGGTGCTGATGGTGCCGTGGCCCGACACGACGATGACAGGCAGCGTGTCGTGCGCCGTCCGCAGCCGCTCGAGCACCTCGAGGCCGTCCATCCCGGGCATCTTCACGTCGAGAAGGACGAGGTCGGGCACCTCGCGCTCGGCCAGTGCCAGGCCGTCCGGGCCGGTGGCGGCCAGGATGCACTCGTAGCCTTCGTACTCGAGCGTCATCCGCAGCGAGTCGCGGATGGC
Organism: uncultured Acidobacteriota bacterium; assembly: GCA_963722395.1. Classification (GTDB taxonomy): domain Bacteria; phylum Acidobacteriota; class Vicinamibacteria; order Vicinamibacterales; family CAVVIG01; genus CAVVIG01. The sequence goes on from CAVRLS010000006.1 coordinate 97,023, forward strand.
CGCCTCGTCGTCGATAACGAGAACTCTGAATTTGGGCATGTGGGCTGCTAGCGATCGTCGATGCGCACGGTCTTTAACTGGCGCTGCGCAACATCGGGGATGTAGACGTAGAGCGTGAGCACGTCGCCGGGCCGCACGGCGGCGGACAGGCGGTTGTAGTCGGCAAGGGCAGATGATCGGCTTCCGGTTGATCTCCATCAGCACCGTGCCGCGTTGCAGCTCGGCATCGTACGCCGCGCTCAGGGGATCGACGCGCGTGATGAGGACGCCGCGAGTCGCCGGTGGCAGCTTCAGGCGATTGAAGGCGCCCGCATCGAGATCGCGAACGGTGAGGCCGAGCAGGCTGTCCCGTCGTGGTGCCAGCGGGCTGGCGGGCGGCGCCGCCGGGTTGCGTGCGTCCGCACCGGCGTCACGCCCGGGCCGCTCCGACAGCTTCACCGTGGTGGTAACCTCGCGCTCGTCCCGGATGAGGCGGACCTGCGCGGTGCTGCCGGGGGCGCGCGACGCGATCTCGTGAATCAGCTCATCGTCGTTCGCCACCGCGACGCCCTCGAAGCCGACGATGACGTCGTAGGGGCGGATGCCGGCCCGCGCAGCCGGCGAGCCGTCGGTGACGTCCTGCACAACGGCGCCGGCCGGCGAGTCGATGTGCAGCGAACGCTGCAGGTCGGCGTCGAGATCGCGCAGCGCGACGCCGATATAGCCGCGGGCCACGCGGCCGCGCGCGCGCAGTTGCGGCAGGATGGCGACGGCGCCGTTGATCGGCACCGCGAAGCCGATGTTGCTGGCGCGCGAGCTGATGGCGGCATTGATGCCGATCACTTCGCCGCGCGTGTTGATCAGCGGGCCGCCACTGTTGCCGAAGTTGATTGCGGCGTCGGTCTGGATGTAGTCGTCGAGGCTCGAGTCGAACAGTTTCCGTCCGAGGTAGCTGATCACGCCGACCGTGACCGAGTGCTCGTAACCGAGCGGATTGCCGATGGCGCAGACCCACTCGCCCATGCGCAGCGTCGACGAATCGCCAAGTGGCGCGACCGGCAGGCTCGACTGCCCGTCCACCTTGAGCAGCGCGATGTCGGTATCAGGATCGGCGCCGATGACGCGCGCACGCAGCGAGCGGCCGTCCGACAGCTTCACGAGGATGCGCTCGGCCCCCTCGATGACGTGGTTGTTGGTGATGATGCTGCCGTCGGCATCGACGATGAAGCCGCTGCCCGAGCCGCGGCGCGGCGCCTCGCGCGGCCGCTCGAACATCTCGGGTGAGTCGGGGAGGCCAAGGCGGTTGCGGCGTCGCGATTCAGCCGCCGGGCTGGCGCTGGTGGCGTCGATATTCACCACCGCCGCATTCACCCGCTCAACCACGTCGGCAAAGTTCACGAGCGATGCGCCGGCCGTGCGAGAGGCGCCGATCGACGAACCGTCGGCTTTCGCCGCGGCGCGTCTCGGGGCGCTGATGGTGGCCTGTGCGCCGACGCTCGGTCGCAGGAAGCCACCTGCCACGATCGCGCCCACGAGGAACGCGACAATGGCGGTGAGGACCACCGTGACGAACGTGAATCGCCTCGACATCAGCTCTGAAGCTTCATTATAAGAGCCAGAAATCCCTGCTCATCCAGCGTTTCGACGCCGAGTTGCTGCGCCTTCTCGAGCTTGCTGCCGGCGTCGGCGCCCGCGACAAGGCACGACGTCTTCCGGCTCACCGACCCACTCGACCCGCGCCCCGAGCTGCTCGAGCCTGGCCTGAGCCTCCTCACGGGTCATCGACTCCAGCGTGCCGGTCAGCACGAACACCTTGCCAGACAGCGGCCCCGGTTCGTCGGACAGGTTCGGGCGCCTGGCTCGCCATATTCAGGCCGGCGGCCGCAAGGCGCGCCACGACGGCGCGGTTGTGCGGTTCCTCCGCGAAGTCCCGCACCGACCGGGCGACGACCGGACCAATCTCCGAGACGCTCTGCAGCATGTCGACCGGCGCCTCGAGGATGCGGTCCATGGTGCGGAAGGAGCGCGCCAGCGTTGCCGCGGCCTTCTCGCCGACGTGGCGGATGCCCAGGCCGTAGATCAATCGGGACAGGTCGTTCTTCCGGCTTCGCTCGATCTGCTCGATGATGTTGCGGCCGACCTTGCCGAGCTTACGCGGGCGAGCCTTGTCGGACTTCGGGTCCTTTGGCGCCACGACCAGCTCCTCGAGCGCCGTTGCATCGAGTGCGTAGATGTCGGCGACGTCGGTGACGAGCCCCTGCGTGACGAGCTGATCGAGCAGCGACTCTCCCAGGCCTTCGATGTTCATCGCCGACCGCGACGTGAAGTGCTCGAGGCTTCGGCGCAGCCGCGCCGGACACGATGTGTTCGGGCAGCGCCAGACCACTTCCTCCTCGTCGCGCCGCAGCGTGGTCTGGCAGGACGGACAGGTGTCGGGCATCACCCACGCGGCGCTGTCGTCGGCGTGCGGCAGGATGGCCTTCACAACCTTCGGGATGACGTCGCCGCCCTTCTCGATGAGCACGCGGTCGCCCTCCCGCAGGTCCTTGCGCGCAATGTCCTCGGCGTTGTGGAGGGTTGCCATCGAAATGGTGGAACCCGCGAGGAAGACCGGCTCGAGCACTGCGTACGGCGTCACGGCGCCGGTGCGCCCGACGTTCACGGCAATCCGCTTGAGCACGGTCGTCGCCTGCTCCGCCGGGAACTTGAACGCCGTCGCCCAGCGCGGGAACTTTGCCGTGGTCCCCAGCCGCTGGCGCAGCGCGAGATCGTCCACCTTGATGACGACGCCGTCGGTGTCGAACGGCAGCGAACGGCGCCTGTCGGCCCACTCGTCGCAGAAGGCGATGACCGCATCGATGTCCTGGCACCGCGTCCAGTGGGGTTCGACCGGCAGGCCCCACGCCCGCAGCGCCTCGAGCACGCCGGCGTGCGAGGCCATGTCGCCGCCGTCGGCGCTGCCGCCCGCCGTGACCCGCTGATAGAAGTAGGCAAGCAGGCCGCGCTTCGCGACCTGCGACGGATCGAGGTTGCGCATGGCTCCGGCAGCGGCGTTGCGCGGATTGGCGAACAGCGGGTCGCCCGCCGCCTCGCGCTCGCGGTTCGTCTTTTCGAACGCCGCGCGCGAGAGGTAGACCTCGCCGCGCACCTCGAATGGTTCGTCCGGCGCGTTGCGCAGCCGCAGGGGCACGGCGCGGATGGTCCGCACGTTGACGCTGACGTCCTCACCGCGCTGACCGTCGCCGCGCGTCGCGCCGCGGACAAGGAGGCCATCGACGTAGGTGAGCGCAATGCTCAGGCCGTCGATCTTCAACTCGGCGACGTAGGTGACCGGCGCGTCGCCGAGCTGCGCCCCCTTGCGGACGCGGTCGTCGAACGCGCGGAGTTCGTCGGTCGAGTAGGTGTTGTCGAGGCTGAGCATCGGCTGCAGATGCTCGACTGTCTGGAAGCCCTCGGTCGGACGGCCGGCCACCCGCTGGGTCGGTGAATCGCGCGTCACGAGGTCGGGATGCGCGGCCTCCAGCGCTTCGAGTTGCTTCAGCAGTGCGTCGAACTCGGCGTCGGCAATTTCGGGATCGTTGAGGACGTAGTAGCGCTCTTCGTGGTGGCGGACCTGATCACGAAGCTGGCGGAGGCGTTCTTCAGGAGAGAGGCTCGACAACGGCGTCACACCCCGTGATTTGTGAAGACGGCCCGGACACGCCCATCACGAAGACGCGAAGGCGACGACGGGACTACCGGTCGCGGGACAGGACGTAGTCGGGCAGCGCCAGCAGGGCGTCGCGCTCGGAGCTCGGCGGAAAGAGCTGCAATTGCTTCCTCGCCCGCTCCGCGAATTCCACCGCCCGCCGTGACGCATACTCGATGGACCGGTGATGGCGCAGCAACCCCAGCACTTCCTGCCACTGCTCACTCGTTGCGGCACGCTTCTCCATGATGGCGCGCACGATCTCGCCGCCGCGATGACCAGGCTGCTGCAGCAGGTGGATGAGCGGCAACGTCATCTTCCCTTCCACCAGATCCGCAGCGACCGGCTTGCCGAGCGCTGCGAAGTCGCCGGTGAAGTCGAGCAGGTCGTCGACCACCTGGAAGGCAATGCCCAGGTTGAAGCCATACTGCTGCAGCGCCGCCTCCTGTTCCTTGCTGGCGCCGCCGAGCATGCCACCGATCTGCGATGAGGCGCCGAACAGGAACGCGGTCTTGCGGCGGATGATGTCGAAGTGCTCCTCCTCCGTGATCGCCGCGTCGCCGTTCTTCGTGAGCTGGTAGATCTCGCCCTCGATCATCTTCAGCGTGGCGTCGCACAGGACGCGCACGATGTCGAGCGTGTCGTGGGTGAGCGCCAGCGCCATCGACTTGATGTACAGGTAGTCGCCGAGCAATACCGTGACGTCATTGCCCCAGCGCGCATGCACGGCTTGACGACCGCGGCGGAGATCGGACTCGTCGATGATGTCGTCGTGAACCAGGGTGGCGGAGTGGATGAACTCGACCGCCGCAGCAAAGAGAATGGCCCGCTCGCCGGCGTATCCGAGCAGACGCGCCGACATCAGCAGCACCGCCGGACGCACCCGCTTGCCGCCACCCTGCTGGATGTAGCGGCCCATCGTCGGGATGATGGCGACCTGGGACTCGACCTGGCGCGCGAACTCGCGATCGACCAGTTCGAGATCGGCGCGGATCGGCTCGAAAATCTGCGACAGGACCGGGGTTTTTTCCACGTGGTTCAGTTGGAACTTTATCACGGGCGGAACAGCGCGTGGAAGTTCGCTGTCGTGACCGCGTCGAGCTCGTCCACGGTAATTCCCTTGAGCGCGGCCAGCGTGGTGGCTGTGTGCATCACGCGCATCGGCTCGTTCCGCTGCCCGCGATGCGGGGCAGGGGTCAGGAACGGACTGTCGGTCTCGAGGAGCAGTCGTTCGAGCGGCACCTGACTGGCGATGTCCCGCAGTTCCTGCGCCTTCGGAAACGTGAGAATTCCCGAGAACGACAGGTGAAATCCGAGGTCGAGCGCCGCTGTCGCGAGGTCGGCACTGCCGGTGAAGCAGTGGAACACCCCCTTCACTTCCCCACCACCGGCGCCCTCCAGGAGCCCGATGGTGTCGGCGTCTGCCTCGCGTGTGTGGATGACCACAGGCAGCCGCAGCTCACGCGCCAGGCCAATCTGGGCACGGAAGACCGCCTGTTGCACCGGCGCGGGCGACAGGTCGTAGTGGTAGTCGAGCCCGATCTCGCCGACGGCGCGGGCGAATGGCAGGCGCGCGATCTGCCTCCGCACCGCGTCCGCGGCGCCATCGGCGTTGCCTGCGAACTGCTTCGCGTGATGCGGATGGACTCCGACTGCCACCCGCAGATCTGGCCACAGTGCGTGCGCCTTCTGCGCCTGCGCTTCTTCCTGGCTGTTCGCCGCCTCGAGGATCACGAGCACGCGCTCGAGACCGGCGCCCTTCGAGCGCTCGATCACGTCGACGAGGTCGTTCGCGAAGATCTCGTCAGCGAGGTGGCAATGGGAATCGATCATTGGAGTGTGGAGGGCAGCCGCGGCGACTGCAGAAGGGCGAGGAACACCTGCCAGCGCACGTCCGGCCGATCTGCGGTGCCGCCGAGTGATTCGACATGACGCCGCACCATGTCCTGCCCGAGGTTGTAATTGATGACGTAGCTGCGATACGCGTCCATGAATCGCGTCCGCTGCTCTGCCCGGGCCTGCGGCATCAACGCGTACTTCATCAGCCACGCGACGGCAGCAGGTCGATCGATGGCCCCATTCAAATAGCTTCGGGCTGCCTCGTTGCCGGCATATGACAGCTGCGCCAGCAGGCGCATCACGGCCTCGTAGTCGTCGGCCTGTGCGACCGGAGCACCGGCGAGTGGCATGACGACATCGCGATCGAAACGCGCCCGCGACTCTCCCGGAAATGCCACTTCGATGCCGAAGTTGGCAGTGCCCTCGGCAATGAGCGATTCGGGAGAGAACAAGGGGTAGACAGTGAACTCGGTCCACCCGCGCTCGTGCACGAACCGCTGTTCCAGCAGCACGTTGAACAGGTGATGGCCGGGGTAGCCTTCGTGCGCGGCCAGATCAACAACCCGATCCACGTGCACCGGAAGGTCAGTATTCACCTGGATGACGCTGCGGTAGCCGCCCTGATACCAGTTGTAGCCGCTCCACGGTTTGTCGGTGACGAACTCGACGTCGAACCGTTCCGTGTCCGGGAGCGCGATGTGCTCGCGCGTCTGGCGACGGCTCTCGGCGATGGCGGCGTCGAATACCGCTCCCAGCCGACCGGCTGGTACGACGAACTGCTGCCGGAAGCGATCGACCCGATCGGCGAGCGGACCGGTGCCAGGCACCAGCGCCTCCAGCCGATCGAGAGTGTCGGCCAAGTACGATTCAGGGCGCGTCGGCGCCACCGCGTCGTAGAGCGCGTTCGACTCCTCGTCGAACGAGAACCGACGACCGGAGAGCTGCTCGATTCGCGCCACGACGGCGCGTGTCTGACCGCGCAGGAACTCGAGGCGGGCCTGGCCTTCAGGGCCCGCCATCGTCTGGGTGTCGAGGTCGGCCTGCAGGCGCTGGCCGCGATCGAGCAGCAAATCGAGCGGCTCGGCTGCCGACGCCGCGGCGTCGCGCCACTCAGGCGGCCCGTAGGTACGCGTCGACATAGGCCGCGTCGTGCTGACCGACAGCCAGCACGAGGCGGACGTAGCGTTCGGCGAGCGCCTGCATCGGGATCCGCGTGCTAGCGGACGCGTGAACCGGGCGGCAGCGGTTCGTCGAAACCGACGAGGAACGGCTTGCCGCCTTCGGCGCTGCCGGCCAGCACCATGCCGTTCGAGTCGATGCCCATCAGCTTCGCCGGCTTCAGGTTGAAGACGATGGCGATGGTGCGGCCGACGAGCGCGTCGGCCTCGTAGGCCTCGGCGATCCCGGCGACTATCGTCCGCGTGTCCACGCCCGTGTCGACCAGCAGCTTCATCAGCTTCTTCGACTTCGGCACGCGCTCGGCCTCGAGCACCTTCGCCACCCGAAGATCGATTTTCATGAAGTCGTCGTACGAAATCAGCTCCGCAGCCGTGGCGGGCGCGGCCGGAGCCGGCGTCGCGGGCGCGGTGACCGCAGGCGAGGCAGGCGCGGCGCTCTCTCCTGGCGCGGCCGCAACCGGGACGGCCGGCTGCTGTTCGGGTGCGTTCAAATCTTCCTGTGACATCTGTCGCAAAGCCTCCACTGTGAGTTCCATTCGCGGGAACAGCGGCACCGTCTCGCCGAGCGCAGTGCCCGGCAGCAGGGTGCCCGTTTCCAGCGTCGACCAGGACGCTGGTGCCGCCACCTGGCCGAGCATCGCGAGCAGCCGTTCGGCGGTAGCCGGCATGAACGGACGGAGCAGTTCCCCAATCACCCGCAACGCGTCGGCCGGCACGTACAACGACGTCTCCAGCTCCGCGCGCCGGTCTTCATCCTTCGCGAGCCGCCACGGCTCGCGCGCCACGATATAGCGATTGGTGGCGCCGACCAATTCCCATATATCGCGCAGGACGACGCTGAACTGGAAGCTGGTGACGGCCGTCTTCACCTGGCCAATGAGGGCGGCGGTGGCGGCCACTACGGTCTGTTCATCCTCGCGCTCGAGCAGCCGCGCGTCGGGCGTCGGCACCCGTCCGCTGCAGGTGCGGTGCAACAGCGTGACGACGCGGCTGGCGAGGTTGCCGAGATCGTTCGCGAGGTCGGCGTTGTAGCGCGCCAGGATCGAATCGTCAGTGAAGCTCGCGTCGTGTCCGAACACCATCTCGCGAAAGACGAAGTAGCGGAAGGCGTCGAGGCCGAAATGCTGGATGTAGTCGTGCGGCCTCACGACGTTGCCTTTCGACTTCGACATCTTCGCGCCGTCCATCAGCCACCAGCCGTGGCTGACGATCTGGCGCGGCAGCGGCAGGCCCGCGGCCATCAGGAACGCCGGCCAATAGATTGCGTGCTGGCGGACGATCTCCTTGCCGATGAGATGCACGTCGGCCGGCCAGAACTTCTCGAAGCGCGCGGCGTCGGCCGGGTCGGTCGATCCGTAGCCGGCGGCGGTCATGTAGTTCGTGAGCGCGTCGAACCACACGTACATGACGTGCGCCGGGTCGTCGGGCACCGGGATGCCCCACGTGAACGACGTGCGGCTGACACTGAGGTCGTCGAGCCCCGCCTCGAGGAACGAGAGCATCTCGTTCCGGCGCATTGGCGGCGTGACGAAGTCGGGATGGCTGCGGTAGTGCTCGAGCAGCGGCTGCTGGAACGCCGAGAGCTTGAAGAAGTAGCTCTCTTCGGCGAGCTTCTCCACGGCGTTGCCGCAGATGTTGCAGCGTCCGTCCACCAACTGCGATTCCGGAACGAACACTTCGTCCACCGTGCAGTACCAGCCTTCGTATTTGTCCTTGTAGATGAAGCCGCTGTCGCGCACCCGGCGCCACAGCGCCTGCACCGACGCGTAGTGTCTCGGCTCGGTCGTCCGGATGAAGTCGTCGTTCGACGCCTGCAACTCCGGCAGCAGGTCCTTGAACTTCTGCGCCACCGCGTCGGCAAAGGCGTGGGTCGGCACGCCGGCCTTCTGCGCCGCGCGCTCCACCTTCTGCCCGTGCTCGTCGGTGCCGGTCAGGAAGAGCACATCGTCTCCCATCAACCGGTGCGCGCGAGCGGCCGCGTCGGCGACCAGGGTCGTGTACGCATGGCCGAGATGCGGCTCGGCATTGATGTAGTAGATCGGCGTCGTGATGTAGAAGCGGCTCACGTTGACTCGCTCAGAGTGCAGTGGGAGGTGCGGTCGCCCGCGCCCCGTAGGCCTGGAAAGCCAGTGCCTGGACGTCCTTCACCGACAGGTCGTGCGCCCGGGCGAGCGCGGCGCAGTCTTCGAACTCCGGCGTCGCGTTGACCAGACGGCCATCGCGCCACGCCAGCTTGAACCGCACCCGGCCAAGCGCCGTGTCCACCGCGATGATCTCACGCTTGAGGATATCGCGCTCGACCTCGTGGTGACGCACCCCGATTGTGGTGGTTTCGCGGAAGATGATGTCCGACAGTGCACGCCGAAGCTCGGGTGGGGCGATGACGGTGAGCAGTGTGCCCGGTCGGCTCTTCTTCATCTGCACCGGGGTGTAGAACACCTCGAGCGCCCCCGCGGCGTAGAGCCGTTCCATGGCTACCCCGAACAGCTGCGGGTTCATGTCGTCGATCTCGCACTCGATGACCACCACCCGTTCCACAGCGGGACGATCGTCGGCGCGGCCGATGATGATCCGGAGCACGTTCGGCGTGTCGGGGTTGTCGCGGCTGCCGGCGCCGTAGCCGACCGCCTCGATCGTCATCGGCGGCAACGGCCCGAACGCGTGGGTCCAGGTGGTGGCGATGAGCGCCCCGGTCGGCGTCACCAGTTCCTTCTGCACGGCCCCGCTGTAAACCGGCGCCGGCCCGAGCAGTGCCAGCGTCGCCGGTGCCGGCACCGGAAACAGGCCGTGCGCCGATCGGACCATGCCGCTGCCGACATTCAACGGTGAACAGACCACACGGTCCGCGCCGACCCACTCCATGGCGAACACGGCCCCGACGATGTCGATGATGGAGTCGAGTTCGCCCACCTCGTGCAGGTGCACCTGCTCCACCGGCATGTTGTGGATGCGAGCTTCCGCGTCCGCCAGCCGCTGGAACATGGCGATGGCGCGCGCCTTTCCCGCTGCTGACAGGGCCGAGCCGTCGATGAGCGCCCGAATCTCGGGCAGGCTGCGGTGCTGGTGACCGGAATAATGGGTGTGGGGGGGCAGACCGTCGTGCTCGTGCTCGTGCACTGGACCCGTGACCCCCTCCTCCTGCACGACGAACCGCGTCGCCGACACGCCGGCCCGCAGCACCTGCTCCGTGCTGATGGCATAGCCGGACAGCGCCAGGCTGCCGAGCGCCGCGCGCAAGGCATCCAGCGGCAGACCGGCATCGAGGCAGGCGCCAAGGAACATGTCCCCGGAAATCCCGGAAAACCCGTCCAGATACAACACACGTGACACTAGAGCTGCCCCATCTCCTTCAAACTGCAGTAGCGCGCGTCGCCGAGCACGATGTGGTCGACAACCTCAATCCCCATCAGCACTCCGGCAGCTCGCAGCCGCCGTGTCAGCTCGACGTCTTCCTGACTGGGACTCGGGTCGCCGGACGGGTGGTTGTGAAACACCACGATGGCGGCCGCCGCTCCCAACATGGCCTCGCGGAAGACATCCCGCGGATGCACGACGGTCGAATTGAGCGTGCCCGACGCGACCACCGTGGTGCGCAGCACACGATGCTTGCTGTCCAGCAAGACGATGCCGAACTGCTCGACGGCACGCGCGCCGAACGTGGGCAACAGATAGGCCGCCGCATCGTGCGGACTGCGCAGCTGCACACGCGCCGACGGCCCGCGGGCCGTGACCCTGCGTCCCAGTTCCACGGCCGCCACCACCTGTGCAGCGCGGGCGCGGCCGATGCCGCCGACCTGCGACAGATCGTCGGCTGACGAGCGGGCCAGGCCGTGCACACCACCGCGGCGCCGCAGCAGATCGTTGGCCAGCACAAGGGCGTCGGCGCCTCTGGTGCCGATGCCGAGCACAAGCGCCACGAGCTCGTTGTCGCCCAGCGCCGCCGGACCATTCCGGAGCAGTTTCTCCCTCGGGCGATCGTCGGGCGACAGGTCTTTCATCGTACTACAGCGAAAAAGGAACGCGTATACTTCGAGGGATGTCGCTGCGCGCGTGTGCCCTTCCTGCCGTTCTCCTCACACTCTCCCTCGCCGTCGGGTGCGGTGGTGAACCACCGGACAAGGAAATGCAGCAGGCGCAAGGCGCGCTCGACGCGGCGCGGGCAGCGGGTGCCGACAAGTACGCCGTGAACGAATTCACGGCGGCGCAGCAGGCGCTGGAACGTGCACATGATGCGGTGACGCAACGCGACTACCGCCTCGCCCTGGACCGTGCGCTCGACAGTCGCGAGCGCGCGCAGAACGCCGCACGTGAAGCCGCCGACGGCAAGGCCGTCGCACGATCCGCCGCAGAGCGCGCACTGGACCAGGCGCAGCAGAAGCTCGACGCCGTTGTCGCCGCGCTCGATGCGGCAGAGGAGGGGAAGCTGCCGGCGCGCCTGCTGGCCGCACCGCGCGCAACGCTCGACACAGTGAAGACGAGCCTGCAAGAAGTGCGCGCAACCTTCGAGAAGGGCGACTACCTCGACGTGCCGGCGCGCGCCACAGCCGCAACTGCTTCCCTGCCCGCAGCATCCGCCGCCATCGAGGCCGCGGCAGTGCCGCCCTGTCCGTCGCCGGCGCTGAGCCGGGCGCGCAGTTTCTGCGATCGATCAGGGTCGCGGCAGCGAACGCAGCCACTCGCCGTGGCACAGCACTTCGGCCAGCCCGGTGAGATAGACACTCTCGTCCGTCCACTCCACGCGCTGTGTCCCGCCCGGCGCAATGACCTGCGCATCGCGGTCCGCACCACCGAAGGCGGCGGCGGCAATGAGCGACGCGCACGATCCGGTCCCGGACGACGAGGTCGGTCCGCAGCCCCGTTCCCAGATGCGGATGCGGATCTGCCCCGGCGACTCGACGTGCACGAACTCGACGTTGGTCCCCTCGGGGAAGTACGGATGGTGTTCGAGTGCCGCTCCCAGCCGGTGGAAGCGCTCGTCGTCGGGAATCGGACCGAGCAGCAGAAACTGAGGGTTGCCGATGTTCAGTACCACGCCGTCCACGGTTTCGCCGCCCGCCGCGAGTTGCGTCCGGTGCATGCCTGACGGCAGCCCCATCGCCGCGCGAAACAGCTGCGACGTTGCCGTGCCGTTCGAGCCGCGTGAGCTGCTTGATGCCCCCCTCGGTTTCGATGGTGAGCTGCAGCGGACCGTCGGGCGCCTGCAGGCCGAGCAGCGCGCCCAGCGCGCGCACCCCGTTCCCTGACACCTCGGCGCGGCTGCCGTCGGAGTTCACCAGCGTCATCGACGCGCCTGCGGCCGTCGGCGTGTAGACGATGAGGCCATCGGCGCCGACGCCGGTCGTGCGGTGACACATCTGGCGCGCGAGTTCAGCAAGGTCTGCTGCCTCGGTCTCTGAGCGCAGGACGTAGAGAAAGTCGTTGCCGTAGGCGTGGGCCTTCGTAAAGCGGATCATTTGCGGCAGAACGCCAGCAGATGCCAGCCGAAGCGCTCGACGGCCGCGCGCGGCAGCAGGTTGAAGGTGCCGACGAAGAGACCGTTGTAGACGGCGCCCTTCCAGCCGCCGTGCAGGCGCGACTTCACCGGGAAGCGCTCCGGGCACGATGCGCACCTGGCTGAAGCCGGATACCAGTTGCTTGAACTCACCGATCGAGTACTTCAACAGCACCGGCGCATCGTCGTGCTCGAGGCCCACCTTCATCAGCTTCGAGAGCGCGTTCAGCCAGGAGACGCGGTTGTACACCTGGAACAGCGCCTCGCCGCCAGGCTTGAGCACCCGGCGCACCTCGTTCACGAGCGCCTGCGGATCGGCCGTGTACTGCACGACGCCGTGCGCGAACACGTAGTCGAAGGAGTTGCCGGGAAACGGCAGCTGTTCGCCGTTGGCGACGCGCAGGTCGCCGGTCAGTCCCTGCTGCTCGAAGTTGGCCTTCGCCAGCGCGATGGCCGACGACGCGAGATCGACGCCGGTGCAGACGGCGCCGCCCTTGGCGAAGCGCGCCAGGTCGACCGCGGCACCGCACCCGACCTCGAGCACCGCCTTGCCGCGATAGCCGTTGAAATCGACCAGCCGCAGCAGGTGATGCAGCTTTTCGAAGTGATATTGGTCCAGATCCTCGAAGAACCCGCGCGACCCGACCGGGTGCGTCGTGATTTCGAGATCGTGGATGTGCTGTTCCCAGTACGAGCGGACTTCGTCGACGGTCGCCACGCTGGATACTATATCGTGAGCTGTCTGTGCCCCCGTCCATGCCGTCCCCCCTGCGCCGGAATCTTCACGACCTGACGACGCGGACCTTCGACCTGCTGGTCATCGGCGGCGGTATCTACGGCCTCACTATCGCGGCCGATGCGGCGCAGCGCGGGTTGTCGGTGGCGCTGGTCGAGCGCGGCGACTTCGGCAGCGGCACCTCGTTCAACCACCTGCGCACCATTCACGGCGGGCTGCGGTACCTGCAGACGCTCGATCTGCCGCGGGCGCGCGAGTCGGTGCGCGAACGGCGCACGCTCGCCCGCATCGCACCGTGGGCCGTGCAGCCGCTCCCCTTCGTCCTGCCGCTCTACCGCTCGCTCACCAAGGGCACGACGGCGATGCGCTGCGGCTTCGCGCTCGATCGTCTGGTGGCGCACGACCGCAACGACGGGGTGCGGGCCACGCATGCGCTTCCCGGCGGGCGGGTCCTCGGGCGCGCCGACGCGCAGGCCGCCTACCCCGAGCTGCTGGCCCTCGACCCTTCCGGTGCGGCCGTCTGGTACGACTACGTCACCGTCGAGGCCGACCGGCTGACGCTCTCCTGGGGGCTCGCTGCTGCTGCGCATGGCGCCGTTCTGGCCAACTACACCGAGGCGCAATCGCTGGACACCCGGGAACGCCGCGTGACCGGGGCAACGGTGGTCGACCAGTTCGATGGCAGCGAACACCACGTCAGCGCGCGCACCGTCGTGAACGCGACCGGCGGCAGTATCGATCGGCTGCTCGAACCGCTCGGCGCCGCGGTGGCCCTGCCCGTGCTGCAGGCGGTGAACCTGGTGACCACGCGGATTGGGCCGTCGGCGGCGATCGGCGGGCGCAGCCTGTCGGGCCGCAATCTGTTCGTCGTGCCGTGGCGCGGCCGCGCGCTGTTCGGCACCTGGGAGTCGCCAACCACTTGCGCACCTGGTGATCTCACCATCCCGCCGGCGCACGTCGACTCCTTCATTACGGAGCTGAACCAGGCGTTTCCCGGATGGGATCTGACCCGTGCCGATGTGGCGCTGGTGCATCGTGGAACGGTGCCTGCGAAGCTGCGGCACGGACAGCCGCCGACGCTGGACGGCGGCGAACGGGTGTACGACCACCGAGGCGCTGGTCTCCACGGACTCTTCAGCGTGGCCGGCACGAAGTACACCACCGCACGCGCCGTGGCCGAGCGCATTGTCGATCGACTCTTCGACTCGCTCGCACGTCCGCGCGTCGCCTCCGCCACGGCGACGACACCGTTGCCGCACGTGCCACTCGAGGGCGACGCCCTGCTGCGCCACGCGGCCACCTCGGAGATGGTGTGCACCCTGGCCGACGCGGTGATGCGCCGCACGACGCTCGGCGCGCTCGGCTGTCCCGACCCACTCGCGCTCGAAGCCGCGGCGAGGGTCGTAGGCGATGCGCTAGGGTGGAGCACCGACCGGCGGCGAGAAGAAGTCGCGGGCGTGCGCCGGCTGTACTAGACTTGTCGGATGCGACTCATGCCTCGCGGCGCGCTGGTGGCGCTTCTGGTGCTGACGTATCCCACGTTGGCCGCCGCCCAATCCCCCACCGGCTCCGATGCGCCGCAGGTCGGCTCGGTCTTTCCTGCCGACGTCATACGCGACCTGCCGGTAGGCGATTCGGTCTACGCCATCCTGGAGACAACGCAGTCGGAGCTGATCTCCGACCGGTTCAACAGTGCCGGCATGAACATCGGCGGCGACACACGGGTCGGCGGCTTCCTGGGTTCGTGGTCGCAGACACTCTTCCGCGTCGGCGACATCGACATCTCGGACCCGGGCGGAAGCGGCTCGGCGCTGCTCTTCCCTGACAGTTCTCTCTGGCAGGGCGTGACGGTTACGACCGGCCTGATGCGGGCGGACACGAACACTCCTGGGCTTGCGGTGACGCTGCAGCCGCGTCGCGCCGGTTCGGCGTGGGGCGGCATGCTCACCGGCACCGGGTCGGGCGGCAGCCTCGCCGTCAAGGCACTGACGACGCAGCCCCCTCCCGTGGCTCGGATGGAGAACGCCCTCCTCGGGTCCGCATTCGTCAGCGGCCCGCTTTCGGACCGTGCGTCGCTCGTGGCTGCCGGCAGCGTCGAGCGCGGCGCCAGCTATCGGCGCGAGCAGCTCGCATCGACCGAGAACACCCTGGTCTCGGGGCTCGCGCACCTCGTGTTCACATCGGCGGCAGGCCGCGAGTGGCGCGTCCTCGGCTGGGCCCAGCGGACGGAAATGCCGTTCGAGCAATGGCAGCTGTTCCGCGATCCGAACGCGGCTTCGACGACCTCCGCCGTTCACCTGCAAACGACCTACGCCTCGACGGCTGCCGACCCTGCGCAGTGGCGCGTGTTCGGCGGCTTCACGCAGCGCAGCCGCACCAACACGATCGGCCCGTCGACGCTCTACATCGATCGCATCGTGGACGGTCCGATTCCGAACCTCGTGGAGACCGTCGCCGACAGCACGGCGCGACGCGTCTCGGCCGGTGCCCGTCTCGCGCCCACGCGTGCGGCCGATTCGGCACACCGGTTCGAGTTCGGGGTGAACGCGGACGTCGCCATGACGACGCAGGCGAACACGTTCGCGGGCACGGTGCGTGAAAGCGTGGACAGCCTGCTGGCGCGCGTCTGGTCGTACAACACGATAGACAGCGATCCGTCCCGCACGTCGACGACGCTATCAGCATTCGCCGGCGACCTGTTCACCCTGTCGCCGCGCCTCTCGCTCGACGCTGCCGTCCGCGCCGAGATGGTGCGCGGGAGCGCCGACGGCGCCGCGACCGCGGTCTCGTGGCTCAGCCTGTTGCCGCACGCCTACCTGCGCCTGGCGTTCAGCGACCGGCGCTCACTCACCCTGGGCTGGGCGCGCAGCGCGAACGCCCTCACGCACAACTGGCTGGCATTTGGCGACCCCGGAGCACCCACGGCGCGCGTTGTGACAACGGGGGCGCCGAATACCGTCGTCGCGCGTGTTGGTCCCGGTATCAACGACAATGTCGGCTTCAGCGGCATCGATCCCGATTTGAAGCGTCCGTACACCGACGAATTCGTCATTGGCTGGGAGAAGCGCCGCAGCCCGCAGACGCGTTACACGCTCACTGGCATCGCCCGCCGTGAGGGCAACCTGCTCGGCGTGCGGAACTCGGTCGGTGCGTCCGGCTACACCACGCTCGGTTTTCCCGACGCCGGCAAGGACCTGATCAACCCGTCTGACGATCGCACGCTCCTGGTCTACAACCGCCTGCCGTCGAGTTTCGCGCAGGATTCGTATCTCGTCACGAACACCGGACAGGCGGCGGCCGAGGTCTACGGTCTCCGCATGAGCATCGAGCACAACAGCGACCGGCTGTTCCTGCTGTTCGGGGCGACGGCGTCGGCCGCACTCGGCTCCGGTGGCAACCGTGGCTACGGACCGCTGGAGAATGACCAGGACACCCCGGGTGAGCTCTTCACAACACCGAACGGCAACAGCTACGCGCGCGGCCGCCTCTTCGCCGATCGCGCGTTCACCATCAAGTGGACGACGCTGTACCGGCTGCCGGCGGACATCACCATCGCCGGCATTGCCCGTTACCAGGACGGCCAGCCGTTCTCGCGCATGGTCGTGGTGCCGAACCTGAACCAGGGCGTGGAGGCGGTGCAGTCCTACCCGAACGGCGGCAGCCGTTACACCTTCACCGGTACGTTCGACTTCCGCCTGCAGAAGGGCGTGAAGATCGGCGCTGCCCGCATGGACGCCATCTTCGACGGTTACAACCTGTTCACCCGCAACAACGAGGTAGAGGAGTACGTCGTCAGCGGTCCCCTGTTCCGTACGCCGACGTTCATCCAGCCGCCGCGCTCGCTGCACGTCGGGCTGCGACTGACGTTCTGAGCGGCGGCGCGCGGTGAACGAAGCGCTACGCAGCGGCGGCACGGTGCTGGCCGTGCTGCTCGCCGCGTGGGGATTGTTCAAGCTCCGCGTCTATCTCGACGTCGGCGCCGGCTACAAGTCCAAGGCTCTCTGCACCGCGGTCTTTGGCAGCGGACGTTCCCTCGATCCGCAGAGGGCGCCGCAGATCCACGACGACAGCTACTGGCTGCTGCGTCCGTTCACGGCGCGCATAGACCGCGACGCGCAGCAGGTGACCACGGCGCTCTTCGGCTTCCATCCACGCACGGCGGTCCACCGGCCAGGCTTCGGCGCGACGCTGCAGCCGCTGGAGGCGCCATCCGACTGCGTCCTCTCGTCGCTGCCAGCGGCGGAACCTGTCCGCCGCGTTTGGCCCCGCGCGGCCGGCTCTGACGCGTTGCAGCGCTTCGTCGAACACGCCTTCAGTGAACCGAAAACCGGCCGGCTCAGACGCACGTATGCCGTCCTGGTGATGCAGGATGGACGAATCGTCGCGGAGCGCTACGCGGACCGCATTACTGCCGACACGCCGCTGCCCGGCTGGTCGATGGCGAAGAGTGTGCTGAACGCGCTGATCGGCATGCTGGTCGCCGATGGCCGCCTGTCCCTCGACTCACGCGAACTGCTGCCGGCATGGGCGGGCGACGATCCGCGCGCCGCCATCACGCTCGAGGATCTGCTGCGCATGCGCAGTGGGCTCCGTTTCTCGGAGGTCTACGCCAACCCGTGGTCGGACGTGCTGCACATGCTCTACCGCGCGGGCGACATGGGCGGCTACGCCGCGAGCCTGCCGTTGCAGCATCGCGCGGGCTCGCGTTGGAATTATGCGAGCGGCACGTCGAACATCCTCTCGCTGATTGCCCGGCGGGCGCTGGGCGACCAGGCGTACCACGCGTTCCCACGCACGCGACTCTTCAACCCGCTCGGCATGTCGAGTGCGGTACTGGAACCCGACGCGTCCGGGACGTTCGTCTGCTCGTCCTACATGCTGGCAACCGCTCGCGACTGGGCCCGCTACGGTCAACTGTGGGCCGACCAGGGACGTGCGGAGGGCCGGGAACTGCTGCCCGCCTCATGGGTGCGGTTCAGCACCTCACCGACGCCGGAGTCGGATGGACGCTACGCCGCCCACTGGTGGCTGAAGCTGAACCCGGATATTGGCGGCGACACACCCGCCGTGGCACGTATCGCGGCTGACGCATTCTTCGCCGTCGGCCACGAAGGGCAGACGCTCACCGTCATCCCGTCACTGAAGCTGGTCGTGGTTCGCCTCGGCGCGTCGATCAACATCGACGCGTGGAATCAGGCCGCGTTCGTCGCCGGCATCCAGGAGCGGGTATAGGGACGACCCGCTACGGCACCTGGAACGCGTCGAACACCCAGGTGAAGCCAGCAGTGGCGCCGATGGTCGGGCCGGCGTTTGTCAGGCCAATCAGCATGCCTGCATCGACGCGGAACGACGGCATCGGTGTCACACGGCCGCCGACGCGCAGCGTCGACCGGCTCTCGGTGCCCGGGAACGCAGCGCCGCTGCGCATGCTGCGGCGTCCGTTCACTTCTGCCACCACCTCGGCCTTCTCGGTCATCGCACGCGCCATGGACAGGCCGTAGGTCAGCACGTCGTTCTGCCGATTGCCAGAGGTCGGGTCGCCGAGGATGGCGAAACCGGCGTTGGCGACCACCCGCACCGACTGCACGTTCTTCGCCGTGAGCAGCGACGCAAAGAAGTCGGTGGTGTCGAGCCCGAGCCCGGCCTCGTTGCTCGCATTCGGCAGCTTCGTGGCGACGCGGATCGCGAGCGACGGATGCGACGCTCCTTCCCCCACCATCCGCACTTTCGTGGCGACCACGATGTCGCTGACGTCGTGCGTCTGCGCACCGGTGACGGTCAGCAGGCTCGACAACGGCGCCGTCCTGCGCTTCGTGATATTGAGTCGATCGTAGAAGCCGCCGTCGATCTGCAGTTCCGCAATCGAACTGATGCCGATGCTGATGCCGAGCGTCGGCAACCGCAGCAGGTTCCCTTCGAGTCCGGACACCGGATACTTCTGCCCGCGCGCCAGGTCGAACCCGCCCTCGATGAGCAGGCGCCCAGCCCCGACCGGTTCGGGGTCTTCGGTGACAAGCGGACGCTGCTGCGCGAGGAGCGGATGACTGACGAACAGGACGGCAAGGGCCGCCACAACGAGACGGACGATGCGCACGTACATGCCTCCGGTGCTGGTTACTGGATGACTGGCAGCAGCTTGCCGCCGCGGCCGGCGCGGACGCCGTTCGGGATGCGCGGCGACGGCACCACCGCGCCGAGCGGCACGGTGGCCCGCAGTTCGGCCGGTGGATTCAGGCGGGTGTCGAGCAGGTGGCGCGGCGCGACGTTGGTCAGCGCCTTGAGCATCGAGTTCTTGACGCCCGGATGCTCGACCTCGAGGTCCATGATGAGCCGCTTGATGCGCTGACGCTGCAGTGACAGGTCGCCGCATGCGGGGCAGCAGCAGCCGATGATCGGCAGCTCCGCCTCCTTGCAGTACAGGCGCGCCTCGTCTTCGCCGACGTAGGCGAGCGGACGAATGACCACGTGCGCCTGGTCGTCGGACACAAGCTTGGCCGGCATCGCCTTGCAGTGCACCCGCGAAGAACAGGTTCAGCAGCAGCGTCTCGATGAAGTCGTCCATGTGGTGGCCGAGCGCGATCTTGATCGCGCCCACTTCCTTCGCCACGCGATACAGCACACCGCGCCGCAGCCGCGCGCAGAGCGAGCACGGCGTCTCGTCGGCGTCGAGGATGTCCTCGATCAGCTCGCCGATGTCCGTGTGCTCGATGCGCAGCTCCCAGCCGCGCTCGCGGCAGGTCTGTGCGATGAGGTCGTGCTTGTACTCCTTGTAGCCGGAGTCGACGTTCACGGCCACGACCGAGAACTTCACGGGCGACTTCTGTCTGCAGGACGTCGCAGCATCTGCATCAGCGCCCAGCTGTCCTTGCCGCCCGAGAGCCCGACCATGATCCGGTCGCCGTCCTGGATCATGTCGTAGTCGACGATCGCCTTGGTCGTCTTCCTGGCGATCCGCGCTTCGAGGTCGCTGTTGTAACTCATCGCTACGATTCTACCGGTTCGATACGACCTTCGCGGGGATGCCGACCGCCACCGCATGAGCCGGCACGTCGCGCGTCACCACGGCTCCGGCGCCGATGATCGGCCTTGTCGCCGATGGTCACGCCGTCGAGCACCTTCGCGCCAGCACCGAGCCACGCGCCGTCGCCGATCGCGACGCCGTCCGACTTCCGCGCCTGCTCGAGCATCGACTTCGACGGATCCGAGAAGTCGTGGTCGCCGCCGATGACGTAGGTGTACGCCGCCAGCAGCGTGCCGGCGCCGATGCGTCACGGTGCTGGCCGAGAAGAGCTCGCAGTTGAAGCCGATGTTCGCACCGTCGCCCAGGTCGATATCGCCGTTCTTGCACGACAGGATGGTGTTGCGGCCGATGAACACGCCGCTGCCGATCCGGATGCCCCGGTTCGACGCGCCCTTGGCATCGAGCAGGCAGTTGTCGTCCATCGACGACGTTGTCGCCGATGTGAATCTTGTGCGGGTGCCGGAGGACGACGTTCTGCCCGAACACGACATTGCGGCCGCATGAGCCGAGCAGCTTCGGATAGAGCACCTTGCGCAGGGCGAGGCCGACGGCTCCAGGCAGACTCTGCGACAGCGTGACGATCAACTCGTAGGCGAGCAACGCGCCAAGCCCGGGACGGCCGACAACCAGCGTGGCGTACTTCTGGCGTGTGCTGCTGCCCGCGCTGAACAGCTGATCCTGGACCTTCGGAATGTCGGCGAGGTCGGAGTGCTCATGAACGCCTCAGAGCCACCCTTGGGCGCGATACCAGTCGAGCGTGCGCGAGATGCCTTCCCGCAGACCGACCTGCGGCGCGTAGCCCAATTCGGTGCGGGCGCGCGCGATGTCGAAAGCCCGGCTCTTGGTGTAGAAGTCGACGCGCCGACGATACAGTGGCGGCTCGATGCCGAACGGCGCGCAGAGCGCTTCGCACGCCGCCCCAGCCATCCAGAATGGCCAGCACCGGCAGGCGCACGGAGGGCGGCGTCACCCCGGCGACCGCCGCCACGATGGCCACGAGCTCGTTGAGCGTCGTCACTTCCCCCCCGGCAAGGATGTAGGTGCGCTCGGCGGCGGCCGGATGCTCGGCACACAGCCGGAACCCTTCGCAGAGGTCGTCGACGTAGGTGAGGTGGTAGTAGATGGTGCCGGGGCCGAGCATCGGGAAGCGGCCGCGCGCGACGCCGCGGAACATCTTCAGCAACCGCCGATCGCCGGGGCCGTAGATGCCGGTTGGACGGGCGATGGTCACCTCGATGCCGAGCCGTTCCCCCGCGTCACGCGCAAGGCGCTCACCTTCGAGCTTCGTTTCCTGATAGACGTCGCCTGGCTTCAGCGGTGCGTCTTCGTTCGCCGGCGGGTGCTCGACGTCGCCGTGCACCCCTACCGTGCTGCAGTGCAGCACGCGCCTCACCCCCACGCGCGCCGACGCCTCGATGACGTCACGCACGGCGAGCGCGTTCACCGCACGGTAGGTGTCGGCGGGAAGTCCGGCCTGCCGGTACATGGCGGCAATGTGATACACGACGGTCGATGCCCGCAACCGCGCGGTCGAGTGCCCGCGGGTCGCGGAGGTCCCCCTCGACCAGCTCGATGCCGGCCGCCTCGAGGCCGGCCGCCTTGCGCCGGTCGCGCACGAGCGCACGCACCTGGTGACCGCGCCCGGCCAGCATGCGCGCCAGGTGCCCGCCGGTGAACCCGGTGGCGCCGGTAACGAGATCAGCGCACGTTCCGCGTAGACCGTGACCGGCGAACCAAACAGCCGCAGCAGACCGAGCGTCGCCAGCCTGCGCTCGGACGATTCCGTGAATGCGCGCGACCCGATCGTCTTGTGCAGCGCGATCGGCAGGACGAACTGACGGTGAATGGACCTGATGCGGAAGCCGTGCGAACGGAGTTCGCCGCGCGATCTGGCGGTCGGTGAACACGCGGTACGGCTCGCTTCTGAGGCCGACGGGATGCAGCAACCGGCGACCGATCGACTGCAGCAGCGCCGCGCTGGTGGCGGACGGATAGTCGAGCACCACACCGTGGCTGGCAACCCGGCAGAGTTCGGCGATGCACTGTCGCCAGCGGGGCGTGTGCATCAGCACGCGCAGGCTCACGGCCATATCGAACGACCGGGCGCCGAACTCAATCTGGTGGGCATCGCCCACCTGGAACTCGACCGGGGCGCCGGTGGCCGTCGCGCGTTCGCGGGCAATGGCCAGCATCTGCTCGGAGGCATCGATGCCGGTGACCTGTGCGCCGGCCGACGCCAGCAGGAACGCGCCGCGGCCGGTGCCGGTGCCGACGTCGATGATGCGCCGCCGCCTTCACCGGGCCGAGCATGTCGGCGAGGACGTCGGCCTGCCCCTTCGCGACGAGGTCGCCGATCGGGCCGCCGAAGCGCCGCGCGTCGAACGACTGGGCGTTGGCGGCGTCGGCGTAGTAGGTGTAGCTGTAGTGGTCGCGGCTCTCGCTCACGCCACGTCCTTCACGGGCGAGCCGGGAGACAGCGGGCTGCTCGAGGCAAACAGTTCGGCGCAGGCGCGACGGGTCTTGTCGAGGTACGCTTCATAGCTGTACTTCGTCTCCGCCAGCCGTTGCGCATTGCCACCGACCCGCGCTGCCAGCGCACGATCGTCGAGGGCCATCACGATTCCGTCGCCGAACTCCCGCGGCGACACGCCCGTCAGGATCGACACCTCGTCGTCGAGCACCTGCGTATGCGTCATCAGCCGGGTGGCCACGATCGCCTTCCCCGAACGCAGGTACTGGTAGATCTTCAGCGGCGTGTTCGTGCCGCGCGAGCGCGGCGACACCAGCGCGTCGCACGCCAGCAGGTAGGACGGGATTTCGGAGGCCGGCCGCTCGCCCGCGAAGATGGTGACGTCGCCGATGCCGGCGGCCGCCGCCTGGGCCCGGGCCTTCTCCACCTGGTCGGCCTTGCCGCCGGCCAGCAGCAGCCGGGCCGAACGGCAGCACCTGCTTCACGTGGGCCATCGACGCGAACAGCAGGTCGAGCCCCTGGTACGCCTCGAAGGTGCCGGTGTAGAGGACGAGCGGTGTGTCGGCCGCCAGTCCGTGATGGGCGCGGATGGCCGCGGCCTGTTCCGGCGTCGCACGATCCTCCGCCGACCCCGGTGCGTTCTCGATGAGCACCACGTTCGCTGCTGGCGCCGTTTCGCGCACGGTATCCTCGAGCGCCGGGCAGATGACGATGACCACCTTCGACTGCGTTGATCATCAGCTTCTCGAACCAGCGCACGACGCCACGGGCCACGCTCGATCCGGTGAACGCGAAATTCGTCAACTGTTGCGGCAGGCTCGAGTGCATGTCGTAGAGGTGCGGGATGCGCAGCAGCTTCGACAGGACGACGCCGATGACGCCCCCTTCCTCGTGCGAGTGGATGGCGTCGTAGCTTCCAGAGAGGCCAACCCGGAATGCGGTGAGCGTCAGCAGGGCATCGAGGGGGAACTTCGCCGCCGATGGCCCGATCTTGACACGTGTGACGAAGGGCGGCCGCAGGGCGCGGATGAGCCGCAGCCCGGGCATCGACACGTCCTGTCCGAAGGGATAGGTGACAAGGTCGACCTGATGGCCCAGAGCCGTGAGCGCGCGGATACGGTGGAACTCGGAAAACGGGGTGCCGCGGGGCTCGAAAAACGGCTCCGGCGCGATCATCAGAATGCGCATGTGACGGCTGATTTTCGCACGGATCCGTAGTAGACTCGCCTCTCGTTCCACTTACGAATGCCCGAAACAGCCACCACATCATCCGCAGCCCGGCGACACCTGATGACCGCCGCGAAAGTGGTGGTGAGTCTTTTGTTGCTGGCGTTCCTCTTCTCGCGCATCGACGCGGCCCATATCTGGGCCGGCGCGCGTCACGCATCGCTCCCCTGGCTCGCAGCCGCCCTCGTCATCTGGACGCTCAACATCGCCGCCAGCACGTGGCGCTGGCACCTGCTGCTCGTTGCCCAGGATGTCAGGCTGCCGCGGCGCAAGCTGTTCGGCTCGTTCCTGGTGGCCAACTTCTTCAACAACTTTCTCCCGAGCAACATCGGTGGCGATGTCATCCGCATCCGCGACACGGCACCGGCGGCGCAATCCACGCGGCTGGCCGCGACGGTGGTACTGGTCGACCGCGGCCTCGGCCTGATGGGGCTCGTCCTCATTTCTGCGATGGGCGCGTCGATGGCCGTTGCCCTGCGCGGGCAGGGCATCCTGCCGATCTGGCCGTCGTGGCTCTGGCTCGGCTTCTTCGCGAGTGCGGCGATTGCCGTGCCAGCGATGTACGCGCCCGAGCGGCTCGGCAAGATGCTCAAGCCACTCACGTTCCTGCACCCCGAGTGGGTCGAGCAGCAGATTGAGCACCTCACCGAAACCCTGTCGCGCTTTCGCAGGAAGCCTTCGTCGCTGATCGGCTGCTTCGGCGGCGCGGTGGTCGTGCAGGCGCTCGTGGTCGCGTTCTACCTCGCCGTGGTCTACGCGCTGCACATTCCGGTGACGGCCTCCGACCTCGCGGTCATCGTGCCGCTCTCCATCGTCGTGCAGATGCTGCCGGTGTCGCTGAACGGCTTCGGCGTGCGCGAAGCGACGTTCTCGTTCTACTTCACCCGTGTCGGACTGCCGATCGAATCGGCCATTCTGCTTTCGCTCGTCGCCGCCGGCATCACGATGCTGCACTCGCTCAGCGGCGCCGCCGTCTACATCACCCGCAAGCGCTGAGCTGATGAACCCCGCCGGGCGCGACGCCGCCTTCATCGAGCAGGCGTACTGGATCATCCTCAACCGGCCGCCCTCGGCTCTCGAACTCGACGATCAGCGCCGCACTCATCTCAACAGCGACCAGCTCACGCTGTCGCGCGGCCTGCTCCAATCGACCGAGTTCCGGCGGCTCCGCACGGCGTGGAAGAACGGCCAGCAGACGCACGCCGATCCACTCGCGCTTGAACAGGCCCTGCAGCGGCTCGGCACGAACGAGTTCTTCGTCGAACGCGTGTACGAGAGCCTCCTCGGCGCGGAAGGCCGACGACGGCGGCAAGCAGCACTACGTCACCGTGCTGTCCAACGGCGAGCGCCGTACCAACGTGGCGCGGGCGATGGCACTGTCCGACGAGTTCGCGGACCGCTGGACGGCGGTGCCGCGCGACACGCAACTCTGCGAGCTGGCGAACCCGGCGAAGTGGGACAACCCCGAGTGGATGGACCTGCTCCGCAGCCTCGGGCTGTCGGACGATCGCTTCTCGATGCACCGCAAGCCGTACGAGCTGACGCAGTTCCTGTACGGCTGCCAGCAGCTCGGCGCCCTCACGGAACAGACCGAGGTGGTCAGCATCGGTGCGGGACACGAACTCGTTCTCTACTGGCTCGCCAATCACGTGAACCGTGTCGTCGCCACCGACCTGTACGAGGGGTATCTGGACCGATCAGCGCGGGCGCGAGGGCGACCCGTCCGTGCTCGAACGGCCCGAAGGCTACGCGCCGTTCCCCTATCGACAGGACCGCCTGACGTTCCTGAAGATGGACGGGCGGCAGCTCGACTTCCCGGACAACAGCTTCGACATCGCGTACTCGCTGTCTTCGATCGAGCACTTCGGCGGCATGGACGGTGCCTCGCAGACCATTCGCGAGATGACGCGGGTGCTGAAGCCCGGGGGCATTCTGGCGCTTGCCACCGAGTACTCGCTGTCGGGCCCGCGCGCCGAGGATGTGTTCACGCCGGACGAGATCCACGTCCTGGTGCAGCAGCCGGGGCTGGAACTGGTGGAACCGATCGATGAACGGGTGTGGAAGCGCTACACGACCACGCCGGCCGACCTGGTGCACGACCCGTACGGCACCCCGCACATGGTGGTGCGCGTGCACGACACGGTCTTCACTTCGGTAATGCTGTTCCTCCGGAAGCTTCCGCCGGCGTAACCGGCCGGAATCGCAACTGCGCACCCAGGTTCCGGAAGTCTGTGTTGGCCGGATCCACCAGGTGCGGCACGAATCCCTCCGTCGAGTGCGTGGTCATCAGGTAGCAGAAATCGCCGAACCCCCGCACGCCTGACGCCGGCACTGTGAAGTAGGCGGTCTTGTGCGGCTCGAGCGCCACCGTCACCGCCTTCGCTCCCAATGTGACCGTAATCACCGTGGGTACCGGCGACTCCGCCTCGAACTGCATGTACTCCACCGGGAACGCGGCGCGGACGATGATGTCCGAGCGGCCGCTGCCCGAGATCCACATGCCGTTCGGTTCGGGCGGCCACGAATTCTGATCGAGGTGGTACAGCAGCACACCTGGGTCGGTGCGGTACTGCACCCGTCCGCGGAGCGGCTGCGCCAGCCGCACCGGCAGGTCGTTCGCCATCGTCAGTTCGACCGGCAGCCGACGGGCCGGCCCCTTCTCCACCGTCAGGTAGGGGAACTTTGCCGCCACGAACGGATTCACCAGCATCTTCGCCGTAAACAGCGCGCCGCCGATCCAGGCGATCACGGCCGGCGTGACCGAGAAGCCGGGCGGCACCAGGAACAGCAGCACTGGGAAGGCGGTGAAGAAGTAGCGATTGCCGGGCGGACCGCCGCCGCCGCTCCACGTGAACGGCAGCACCAGCAGCAGCGCCAGTGTCGCGCCGAGGAAGCCGGCGAAGACCAGAACGCGCCAGCTGTCGCGACGGGCGCGCGACGCGAGCCACGCGACGATCGCCACGGCTCCCGGGAAGAAGTACGGCACGAAGCCGAAATGCCGCCCGAAGGTGAAGTAGGTGAGATTCTGCAGGAACCAGCGTGGTGCGTCTGGACTCGTGAGCACCAGCTGCTGCATGCCGCCGTCGGTTCCTGTGCTGCCAGCGCCCGGTGACGACTGCCAGGTGTTGCCGGGGCGGTCGAACGGAAAGGTGCCGTAGAACGTGCGGCGTTCGCCGCCCTGGTAGTTGAACTCGCCAGAGACCGCGGCATTGAAGCCGAAGCAGTCCGGCGGCGACGATCACCGCGACCGCTCCCGCGACGGAAGCCGTGCACCCAGCGGCGCCGCAGCCATGGCAGCAGCACCAGCGGCGCCACGAGCACCGCCGTCGGCAGCGGCTTCGAGTAGGTGCAGATTCCGAGCAGCAGCGCCGCGGCGTAGGTCGGTCCACGGCCGGTCGAGTGCCGAACCCGGCGCCACCTCCTTGTAGAGCCACAGGAAGTACGCCAGCAGCACCAGCGTGAAATTGAAGACCTCGGGCATCAGGAAGACGCTGTACACCGGCAGCACCGACGCGCCGAAGAATGCGGTGGTGAGCGTCAGCGCGCGCAGCGGAGGTCCCTGCGCGACGAGGAACAGGTAGGCCGCGATCCCGCACAGCGCCAGCATGCAGACGTGCGACAGCAGGATGCCGTTCAGGCCGAATACGCGCACGAACGGCGCCGCGACGAGCGGATAGACAAGCGCCTTGCCGAAGTAGAGACGCGACACGTCCGGGTCCTGCCTCGTCGAGACATGCACGTAGGGGAACGGCGCGCGCACGCGGATGCGCATCAGCTTGCCGCGCTTCAGGAAGATGCCGTCCGGGCCGCTGTGATACAGCCCGGCGAAGCGCTCGAGATCGCGACGCGAGAACGACAGGTCGCCGTCGTAGGCGGCGCTCAAGGCGGCCGCGACGTAGGTGGATTCGTCGCTCTTCAAGCCGTAGCTGGTGCGCGGCACGTCCACCGACACCGCCACCGCGCTCGCGATCGCGAAGAGGATCAGGCCGAGGACCGCGGCCCCACGGTGGCTTGTGCGCCCCGCCTGGTTCATCGCCTGGTTCGTCCCGACGAGAGGAACGAGAGGTCGGCGCCGGCGAGTCCGCGCGGCTGGCCGTCGTTGCGCGGCGTCGTGCAGCATCTCGTAGAGCCGTTCCATCTTCCGCACGAACGCCAGGATGTCGTATTCGCGACCCGTAACCCGGGCGTTCGACGACAGGCGCGCCCGTTCGGCCGGCGCATCGATCACCCGAACGAGCGTGCTGGCCAGCGCTCCGACATCGCGTCGCGGGACGATGATGGCGTCGTGGCCGTCGGTGAGGATGTCGAGCAGGCCGTCGGCGTCGGTTGCGACAATCGGCTTCCCCATCGCCAGCGCTTCGAACGCCGTGATCGGCGTTCCTTCCCAGAGCGACGGGAAGACGCTCAGATCGAACGCCGACAAGCGTAGCGGCCACGTCGCGGCGGAAGCCGGCGAAGACGAACCGGTCGCCGAGAGTCAGCGCGCGGGCCTGCGCCTCGAGGTCGGACAGCAGCGGTCCCTCGCCAACCAGAAAGAAGCGCGCCTTCGGCCGTTCCTGCACCACCTTCGCGGCGGCAGCGACCAGGACGTTGTTCCCCTTCGAGTCGTGCAGGCGAGTGATCGTGCCGATGGCGAACTCATCAGGCGCAATCCCGAGGTCGGCACGCGCGGCGGCAACCTCCGCTCAGTTGCGGTCGCGGCTGAACTCCTCGAGCGGCACGCCGAGGTAGACGACCTGCGTCTTGCGCTCGGCCATCAGGCGCGCCTGGATGACGAAGTCGGCCGTGCTCTGCGACACCGCCAAGCGCGACGTCGGTGAACGGTTCGAGGGCCTTGTCGGCCACCTTCTGGAACCACGGCGTGGTGGTCAGGTTGGCGTGCTCGTGCAGGATCGTCGGGATGCCGCGCATCGCACCGACCATGCGCCCGAACGTCGTCGCCCCGTAACCATGGAGATGCAGGATGTCGATCCGCTTCTCGTCGACGATGCGCAGCATCGCCGACAGGGTCATCGGGTCGAACTTGCCGCGTTCGAGATAGGTGATGTCGATGCCCGAGAGCATCGAGCGTCTCCTCGGACAGGTCCTTCTTGCGAAGGCTGACCAGCGAGACATTGAACCGGGTCGCGTCGAAGCGCGGAATCATCCAGCTGAAGAGTCGTTTGACGCCGTGCATCCGCGACCCTTCCCACCCGAGGTGGTCGCAGACCTGCAGGACATTGAGCGGTCGGTTCGTCACGAGTGTTCCTATATTGACACTGACAGCAGCGGCCCGTACACTTTCCGCGCCTACCCGATTCAGCGGAGCGAGGACCCAGCCTCACCGCGCATAACGACCGGTATCGTCTTTATTCGCCGGCCCACTACTGCATCTCGCCAGCGCCGCCGATACAACGGATGCGCCGGCGACTAATACCGTTGTCACCCGTGTTCGGGGTCAGGTCCAGATATGCGAACGTTCACGCGCCTGCTACTGCTCGCACCACTGCTGCTCACGGCTGCAGCCTGCGAGCTCACGAAAACCGAGAATCCCCTGAGCCCGTCAGTCGCAGGTCCCATCGCCGGAGTCGAGATCTCGGCGCCGAAACTGCTCGAGCCGCTCTCCGGCCAGCAGATCTCCGGTGAAAAGCAGCCCATCACCCTGCTGATCGAGAACGCGTGGTCCACAGGTCAGCGACCGCTCAACCTGCTCATCGAAGTGGCCACCGATGCCGGCTTCGCCAACGTCGTGTTCTCGCGCGACGGTGTGACGCTCGGTGAAGGGGGCCGCACGGCGCTGACGCTACCGACGGCGCTCGGCACCGGCCGCGCGTACTACTGGCGTGCGTTGGCCAGGGACGGCGCGAATACCGGCCCGTATTCGCCGACGATGGGCTTCAACGTCTTCACGCCGGTCAGCTTCGACAAGCCGCTGCCTCAAGGGCCGACTGGGAACGTGAAGGTCAGCAACGTGACGCCGGAGTTCGACTTCATCAACGCGCCGCGCGCCGGTAACCCGGGGCTTGTCACCTATGTCATCGAGGTGGCCACGAACAGCGCGTTCGCCGGCATCATCGCGGCATGGCAATTCCCGGAGCAGCTGAACCGGACGAAGTTCAGGGCGCCGAGCGGCCTGCCGGTGTCCTCGCAGCTCTTCTGGCGCGTCCGGGCCTACGAGTCGACGGCCCTTGGTCCCTGGTCCGATACAGCGAGCTTCGTCACGCCGACACCAGCCGCGCCTGCTCCGATCCCGGTTGGCGGCGGCGGCAGCGCCTGCACCAATTCAACACAGGTGGGAATCGTCACCTGTCGCCGTGAACAGTTCAAGGGCCGCATGGACCCCGGCGCGCTCATCGTCTTCATGAAGAACGTGGCAGGCGACTTGAACAAGGTCGGCACCTGGGGCGGTGGCTACGGGCTGCTGCGAAAGACGAGCGGCGCCAGCTGCGGCGGCTATTCCTGTGATGTCATCTGCAGGGGTTCCGGCAACTCCCAGCAGCAGTTCGACATACTGGGCGACTCCGAAGGCGCCCAGACGCCCGCGTGGAGCGGCCCGCACACCTACCCGCACATCCGGATCGACAGCTGCGAGGTGCAGTAGCACCCGCGCACGGCACACTGAACAAGCGAAAGGGCGCGTCAGGGGAGGCTATCCCCGGCGCGCCCTTCGTTTCGTGTGGCACCGGCTGGAACTTGATCGGCCGACCTGAAGGTCGGCAGCTACGTCGGCGCGAGCGCTGACTAGAAGCGCAGGCGAATACCGGCGCCGGCCTGCATGCCGCCGACGTTCACCTTGTCAGTGGTGGCGTCGAGCTGCACCTTTGCCGGCGCGAAGCGCGCGAAGCCACCGATGCCGATGAGGTCGGTGATGCCGTAGGTGAGATCGAGCGTCGCCGCGACACCCACGCCAGTGCCCGTCTGGGTCGTGATGACCGGGGTGACGTTCTGGGTGCGGTCTGCCACCGTGAAGGAGCTGACGACATCCTGGCTGAGGCGCACGAAGGCGGGTCCGATGCCGGCCGCCACATCGAGCTTGTCCGTCAGGGGATAGGCCCAGATGATCTGGGGCATGAACGACACTTCGCTGTGCTTCAGCTCCGTGGCGGAGCCACTGACCGCTCTCGGCCGGTCGAAAACGACCGGGTCGGGGATGCTTGCCGCAAGCGAGGCGTTGCCGGTCTTCGAGAAGGTGGCCACCGTGAGGCCGACGTAGACGTCGCCGAAGACGCGATAGCCCGCGCCGAAGTCGAACAGCACGCCCGTACCGATCGGGTACGACGCCGTGAGGCTGGCGGGTTCCTCGTACACCGTCCTGCTTGCCGCGGAATCGAACGTGCGGCTTGCGAGCTGTCCACCAACATTGGCGTTCACGAAGAACTTGGTCGTCGCAGGCGACGGCGCCTGAGCGAAGGCGGGCGCTGCCGCCGCGAGAAGGGCCGCCGCAGCCACCAGGCCGGGGGCGAATTTCGTAGCGATCATCTATGGTCCTCTGCGTTTGGAGTCTCGGAAGATCCCGGAATACGCGTACTTACAAGCGGATCGGAGTAGTCCGGATGGTAGCACGGGCCGCGGCGCTTCCGATATGATCGTCGCCACCCAGATGACCACCCAGACCTCGAGCCGCCAGCGGGCGTGACCACTCCCTCGATCGGCAGGATCCTCCGTCCGCTCGTCGCCTGTCTGCTGACTGGATACGTGCTCTATCGCGCCGATCCTGGCGCCGTGCTGCGGGCCGGCGCGAACGCCGACTGGCGATGGCTGCTCGCCTCGGCCGTGCTCGTCATTGCCGACCGCAGCCTGATGGCCTACCGATGGATCACGCTTCTCTGTCCGGTCGCAGCCACCTCGCGTCCGCGTGTCAGCGAACTCCTCCACATCTTCTTCGTCAGCACGTTTCTCGGCACGTTCCTGCCGGCAAGCGTCGGTGGCGACCTGGTGCGGGCTTACAGCCTCGCCCAGCTCGAGGTGGCGCGAGGCCAGGCCCTGGCGTCGGTGCTGATGGACCGCATGCTCGGCGTCATGTCCATCGTTATCGTCGGCGTGATCGGCCTGCTGGCCGCGGGCCGCGGCGACCTCATCTCCATCCGAGGCGTCTACCTCTCACTCGCTGTGGCGAGCGCACTCTCGATCGGCATCCTTGCCGTCGTCTTCAGCGCACAAGCATCCGAACTGGCGCGGCGCATCGCCGAGATGCTGCCGATTCGCCGGGTCGGCGCGATCGCCGGTGAGGTAGCGGGAGCGACGCGGGCGTATGCGCCGTTCCACCTGCAGTTGGTGAACGTGCTGGCCGGTTCGGTGGCGGTGCAGCTGCTACGCGTGGCCCAGGCGTGGTGCCTGGGGATGGCGCTCGGCATCGCGGCGCCGTTCATGGTCTACCTGGCATTCATCCCGATGATCCTGCTGGTGATGCTGCTGCCGGTGACCATCAATGGGATCGGCACCTCGCAGGTGGCGTTCGTCTGGTTCTTCTCGCGCGCGGGAACCCCGGCCCCGGCAGCGTTCGCGCTCTCGGTGCTCTTCCTCGGGCTTGGCGTTCTCGGCAATTTGCCGGGCGGCCTCCTGTATGCGCTGCAGCCTGCGCCAAGGCCAGTCAAGCCATGACTCCCAACCGCACCATAGGGGCGCTCGCCCTTCTGGTCATCGCGGTCGCGGCGATCATTGGCGGCGCACCCGGGCTCGGCTACGCGGCCGTCTTCGTCCTCGCAACGGTGCCAGGCTGGCCGATCGGCCGCGCGGTCTTCGGCGCGACCCACCCGGCACGCTGGATTGCTGGTGGTCTCATCGGGTATGGGCTGACGACCGTGGCGTTCTGGGTGCCTCTGGCCCTGCATCAGGCGTGGTGGCTGCCATTCGTTGCGTCGTGGGCAGTCGTCTGTGTCGTGACGTTTGTCGTGTTCCGCGGTGACGTCGAACCCCTGGCGCCGCTGCCGCAGTGGACCGGCGGCGCCACGCGTGCGCTGGCGCTGGCGCTATGTCTCGCGCCGCTCGTGATGGTGCTGCCCTACCGCAACGTCGGAAAGATCGATGAACAGGGCGGGCGGAACTACCGCGCCTACTTCACCGCCGACTTCGTCTGGCACGAGGCGCTGACCGGCGAACTGGCGCGCTTCGATTCGCCGCCGCGCAACCCGTACATGGCGGTCGAACCGCTGCACTACTACTGGGGCTATTTCGTCCTGCCGTCAGTGGTCACCGGCGTGGTGACCCAGACCAAGCAGGTGCCGCCCATCGAGGCGTTCCTGGCCGTGAACAACCTCGGTGCCGGCCTGCTGTTCATCGCCGCCGTGTTCCTCGCGGCATTCGCTGCGGTGCCCCGCGCGTGGGCTGTGGCGTCGGCGGTCTGGCTGGTGGTGCTGTCGGCCAGCGCCGAAGGGTTGTACCAGGTGTTGTCGCAGTGGCAGAAGGGGGTGCCGCTGTCGCAGGTGCGCGGCATCAACATCGACGCCGTCACCGCCTGGTTCTTCTACGGCCTCACCGTCGACGGCCTGCCGCGTTCGCTGTGGTGGGGGCCGCAGCACGCCAATGCCTCGGCGCTCGGGCTGCTGGCAGTCACCCTCGCCATCTGCGCCGGTCCGGCGATGCGCGTTCGAGCCGCGTTGGTGGCCGGCACCGCCCTCGGCCTGGCATTGATGATGAGCCCTTTCCCGGCCGGCTCGATGACGCTCGTGTACGGCGTGACGTTGATCTGGATGGCGCTTGCCACGCCGCGAGTGCTGCCGCGCCTCGTGCTGACGCAATTCGCCGCCGTCGCCATGGTGGCGCTCGGCCTGGGCTGGTGTCTCCTGAACGGCACATTCGAAGGTGCGGGCAGTGCAGTGGAGATTACGCTGTCGAGAGCCGCGACGCGGACACCGTTCACCATTCTTGGCCTCGCGCTCGGCCCAGCGCTCGTGCCGGCGCTCGGCGGCCTCGGGGTCCTGGCGACGCGCCGCTTCCCCGCGAGCGCCCGCGCCGCGGTGGTCGGCGTGGTGTTGTCTGCCCTGCTGTTCTTCTTCGTGACGCTCGTGCTCGAACCGATCTGGGTGGGCTGGCGCGCCGGGCACCTGTTCCTGATTTCCGCTCCAGCGCTCATCGCCGCCGCGCTCAGCCTGCTGCACGACCGCGCCGGCCGCATCGTCACCATCGCGTTCACCGGCGTGCTGATGCTCGCGGGCGCGCCGACGACGCTCATCGACGTCTACAACGCGCAGGATACGACGAACCTCAACATGGGGCCTGGCTTCCGGTGGACCGTCCGCCTCTCGCCGCAGGAGCAGGAGGCGCTCCGGTGGGTGGAAACCCGGACGCCGCGCTCAGCGCTGGTGCAGATGTCGCTGACGCCGCGCGGCCGTGAAACGTGGTCACTCATTCCGTCGTTCGCGCGTCGTCGCATGGCCGCCGGCCTGCCGATCTCGCTCCTGCGAACGCCCGACTACGACGCGCTGGCCGAACGCGCCGACCGCATCTACGAGACCGCGGATGTGGACGAGGCCGTCGCCCTCTGGCGCGAGTTGAAGATCGACTATCTGTACGTGGGCGTGGCCGAGCGCGAGGCCTATCCGGAGGGCACGGCGAAGTTTGCCGCGCACCCGGAACACTTTGGCCGGGTCTTCGCGAACGACCAGATTACCATCTACGTGCTTTACTAGCCCGCGCTGTCCATTTCGCGCCAAATCGTCCATCATAGAGGGTCGATTATCCGAATGAACACATCACGTAGCATCACCATCGTCGGCGCTGGCGTGGCCGGCCTGACCATCGGCCACCAGCTTCGCGACAACTACCAGGTCACCGTCGTCGAACGCAACGACGTCGTCGGCGGGCTTGCCCGCACCTGGCACTACGGCGACTTCCACTTCGACGTCGGGCCGCACCGGTTCCACACCGAGAACCCGAAGGTGGCGCAGTTCATTCGTGACATCCTCCAGGAAGACGCGATCGAGATCCAGCGGAAGAGCGGTGCGCGCATGTTCGGCAAGTTCCACGAATGGCCGCTGCGCCCGACCGTCCTGCTGGCCATGCCGTTCTCGACGATGATCCGCGCATCGAAGGATCTGGTGTTCAAGGAGCACCTCGACGGCGAGAGCTTCGAGGCGGATGTCGTCAACAAGTACGGCCGCACGCTCTACGACATCTTCTTCAAGCCCTACACCGAGAAGTTCCTGTTCTACTCGCCGGCCGAACTGCACCGCGACTGGGCGCGCGCCGGCGTCAACCGCGCGGTCATCGACAAGCGCGCGAGTGCCGACAGCCTGTGGAACCTCCTGAAGACAACCTTCATGCCGAAGCCGGTGGAGACCACCTTCCTCTACCCGCCGCACGGCGTCGGCCGTTTCTCCGACCGGCTCAGCGAGTCGATCGAGGCGTCGAACGGCCAGGTGCTGCTCGGCAGTCAGGTGACGGCCATCGAAACCTCCGGCAACCGGATCGTCGCCATCCAAACTGGCGACACGCGCCTGCCCGTACAGAACCTGGTGTGGACCGGTCCGATGAACGAGGTGACACGGCTGCTTGGCATCACCGGGCTCGACCTTGAATACCTCTCGACCATCTTCTACAACCTGGAACTGAAGCGTCCCGACAAGATGGACTTCCAGTGGACGTACTACGGCGGCGACGAGATCTTCTCGCGCGTCACCACGCCCTCGGCGTTCGCGAAGACCACGCTGCCGCAAGGCAGGGGCGCGCTCTGTGTTGAGATGACCTGTCGCGAGGGCGACGAACGCTGGACCAACCCCGGGAGGTACACCGACGCGATCGTCAGGGACCTGGTCCGCACGAAGACGATCGATTCGGCGGCAGATGTCGAGCGGGTGCACATCGAGTGCGTGCGCAACACCTACCCGATCTACAAGCTGAACTACCTGACCGAACTGAAGCGAAGCCTCGCCGAACTCGGCAAGTACTCGAACCTGCTGCTGGCCGGACGCAGCGGACGCTTTTGGTACAACAACATGGACCACTCAATCGGACAGGGGCTCACCATGTCCGAGAAGATCCTGCGCGGGTCGGTCCTCAGCCACATCGATGACAGCGCCGACCGCGAGTTCTGGGCGACGGAAGACGACGGGAACGTGGAGATTCGCGAGGAGGAGATCGCCGAGCCGCTCGACGAGCCGAAGGGCTGATGGAGAGTTCGCCGCCCGCGTTTCGCTGGAGCGCCTGGCTGGGCCCGAGTGCGGCGCTTCTCTTCCTGGCATACGCATCGACCTTCCTCTACTTCTTCGTCGACGATGAAGCCATCACGCTGGTCTATTCACAGCATCTGCTGCGCGGCCAGGGGCTGACCTATAGCCTGTTCGAAGGGCCAACGGAGGGGTTCTCCAACCTTCTGCATGTGCTGATCGGCGCCTTCCTGATTGCCGCTACCAACATCGCGGGGCTGCCCAGGCTCGGCGTGTTCTTCCTGGGAAAGGCGGTGTCGTTGCTGGCGGGCACCGCCTGCGTACTTCTCGTTGGTTCGGTCGTACGGCAGCGGTTTCCGGACGACTGGCGAGCACAGTCCGGAGCGCTTGCCGTCGTGGCGCTCGCCGGACCTCTGGCGCTCTGGAGTTGCTCGTCGCTCG
Organism: uncultured Acidobacteriota bacterium; assembly: GCA_963722395.1. Classification (GTDB taxonomy): domain Bacteria; phylum Acidobacteriota; class Vicinamibacteria; order Vicinamibacterales; family CAVVIG01; genus CAVVIG01. The sequence goes on from CAVRLS010000006.1 coordinate 133,176, forward strand.
AGACCGCGCCCTTTGCCGCGACCTTCTTCGCCTTCCTCGTGGCCGTCCTCGGCGACACACCGGCCTCGCGCCGGAGCGCCCTGTTTCTCGCGATGGCCGTCATCCTTTTTCGCACAGACGGCTTCGTCTACGTCGGTGCGGCAGGGACCGCCGCACTGATGGTGGGGCCGCCTTCGGGCCGGAAGTCCGTCTGGCGCCTCGCGGTTGCGGTGGGCGCGTTCTTCCTGGCGTACACCGCGTGGCGGTGGTGGTACTTCGGTTCTGTGCTGTCGCTGCCGCTCCAGACCAAGGTCCTCTTCAAGCTGCTTCCGTCTGACGGAGTGGTGCGCTACGCCACGGAGACCACGTACATCGAGCGATTCTTCGGAAGTTATGGATGGCCCGCGCTGCTCGCGCTCGCTGCCGGCTGGGTGCCGTTCTGGCGGCCCGGTCAGGATCGCCGGCCGTTCGTAGTCCTCGCGACGCTCGCCATCCTTTTCGGCTATGTGGCCGCTGTCGAAGACTGGATGTTCGGATTCCGGTTCTTTGCGGCCCTGTTTGCCCCGGTTGCCCTGCTCGGCGGCTACTCCCTGGCGTCAGTCGCCCGGCGGAGCCGGGCGATGGCGACTGTGGCCCTCATCGCGACCGTCGGATGGTGCGGATGGAGCGCCGCGCGCTTCGTCGGTCTCTATGAGCAGGCCGACCCCCTCGCGAGATGGACGCCCTGGTGGCAGGAGCGCTCCATGGACCCCTCGCGATACTTCGCTCCCTACTATCCGATGTACGCAGACGCGCAGGGGCGGATCGCACCAGGCGCAGTGACGATCAACAATCAGGCGGGCTTCCTGCCGTTCATGCTCGACCTGGAAAACATCGACGACCTCGGCATCACGTCGAGATTCTTCGCAACCCTGCCGACCCCGGACGTCATCTTCACGGACGTCGGCCGCTACTCCCCCTTGAGCCCCCGCCCGCCCCTGCGTGCGGCCGAAGCCTATCTGGCCTACCGGGATGCAGCCCACCTGGTGATCTGGCGCCACATGATTGCGAATGCCAACGGCGGGCGCGTTCCCGCGACCCTCATAGGGGGCCACTACCGTCTGGCCTTCGAGTCGCGGTTTCAGGTGGTATACGACCGTGCTCAACCACCCGCTGCATTCGGGCCGGACGACTTCCTGGAGAGCCTGACCCATCCCGCCAGCGTTCTCTTGGCCGCTCGACAGGGCGCAACCATTCCGCGCGGGCGACTCCAGAGTGAACTTCCGTTCCTGACCGGGGACACGCGGCGCGAGCCCCTGGACGGCCCACTCTCCTACGAGTTCCACCTGCCCGACGGCAAGGTACACGGCCTCTGGATTGACCGGCTCGAGGCCAGCGTCGACACCAGCGTGACACTGGTCATTCGTGGCGCGGCCGGCGCGACGCTATTCAGGGACGAAGTGGCATTGACCCCGGCAGCTGCTGTCCACTATCACCGCACCTTCGATGCGCCGATCGACGGCGCGATCGTTGTGGTGTCGACGAGCGGTGCGAATGAACCGGCGACAGCGGCACCTGCACTGGAGATCTCGGACCTCCGCGTCCTCGGTCAGACGCCGCAACTCCGGGAGCATGTGCTGCGGGAGCTATTCGAACGCGACGACTAGCTACTTCGTGCCAGCCGCTGCCGGTTCCGCCGGACGCGGAGCCACCCGCTTGCGCTTTTCGCGACCTGCACGGTAGAGAAACTTCACGTAGGGCACGACCTGCTTTACCGCCGCCACGTTCATCTGGCACGGGCTGAGGCACGTCGGGCACTGCGTCTCGCGGACCCAGTCGCGATGCTTCTGGCTGGTGGCGCGGAAGTAGAGCTCTTCCGGCGTCGTCGGTCGAGCACGTTGCCGATCGACCTCGCTGTTCTCGCAGAAGAACAGGCCGCCGTCGGGGTTCAGCATGATGCCCTGCGACTGGAACGGGCACGGCGCCTCGCGGTGGTAGCCGTTGCCGATCATGTCGGCGTAGTGCATGTGGATGTAGTTCTGGCCGTCGAGCACCGGGTCCATCCGCACACGCTCGAGGAAGAACTCGCGGAGCCGCTCTTCGTCGCGGCCGATCGGCTTGCACGGTGTTCGAGAGATCGCCGTTGCCGAGCATCGGGTCGGAGAACCGGACCATGTTGAAGACGATGTCGAGCTTTTCCTTCTTCGCCCAGGCGAGGATGTTCTCGCAGTCGTCGATGTTCTTGTTGAAGATGCGTGGCCGAGACGCCGAAGTTGAACGGCACGCGCTTCTGCAGCTCGCGCATGGCGTCGATCGTCTCGTTCGCCTTCTCGAACCCGTTCTTCACCTGACGCACTTCGTTGTGCATCTCGCCGACGCCGTCGATCGAGACGCGCGCGCTGAAGATGACGCCCTTCTCGGCGCAGAGCTCGGCCACCTTGGTGATCATCGGGATGGCGCGGTGCGGCGTCAGGCCGGTGGTGTTGATGCCGGTACTTGCGGAGCTTCGGCAGGCGGTCGATGATCACCTGCGACACTTCGACCATGTCGTTGCGGGTGGTCGGTTCACCGCCCGAGAGCATGGCCATCTCGATGTTCTTCCAGAGCGGCGACTGGAACACCGTCCGATCTGCTCGAGCGTCATGTCGGTCTTGCGGTCGCCGCGCTGCCAGTTACTGCACATCTCGCAGCGGGCGTCGCAGACGAAGGTGCAATGGAAGATCAGCACCGTCGGATGGATGGGGGTGAAGCGCGCGACGTAGCTGTTCAGCAGGTCGCTTCGGAGCGCTGAGAGAGCGGCCTGCGCAGGTACTTCGAGCGTAGTTTTGAGCCATGAACCCCTTGATTTTACGCCGGTTAGCCGTCGTCGTAAAGCTGTGGTTCCGACCGCCGACTCAGCCGGCTCCGATCGCCTCTCCGACGCCGCTCATCGCCCGCCGTCGCCAAAGCCAGCCTTCTCGTCCTGTTCAGCTACGTCTTTCTGGCCAACGCCTGGATGGGCGACGACGCGTACATCACCTACCGGGTGGTCTGGAACTGGATCCACGGCTACGGCCTGACCTTCAACCCCGACGAGCGGGTCCAGGCCTATCACCCACCCGCTGTGGATGCTGGTCACTGCAGCCGCGCACGTCGTGACACGGGAGTTCTTCTTCACCGGCACGGCCCTGTCATGGGCCTTCGGCGTCGCGACGCTGGTCGTGCTGATGCGCTGGGCGCGAACCGGCCCCAGAGCGGCCGTCGTCATCGTCTGGCTGCTGACGTCAAAAGCGTTCGTCGACTACACATCGTCGGGCCTCGAGAATCCGCTTAATTACTTCCTCGTCGCACTGTTCTACACGCGCTACTTCGATCGGCCCGGTGACGCCGTGGCGGATGCCCGCGAACTGCGCACCTACACCCTCATTGCCGGACTGGCGTTCCTGACCCGACCGGACGCGGTCCTGCTCTTCGCCATTCCCCTCGGCCAGATGCTGTGGCAGGGCGGGCGCCAGCGACCGCAGCGCACCCTCACGTCGGTGCTCGTCGGCGCCGCGCCAGCCATCTTGTGGCTGGCGTTCGCCACGTTCTACTACGGCTTCCCTCTTCCGAACACCTACTACGCGAAGGTGGCGAACGGCCTACCGAAACTCGTGCTCTACCAGCAGGGAGTGGCCTACGTCCTCAACAGCATCAGCCACGATCCAATCACGCTGGGCACGGTGGGCCTCGCGCTGCTGACGGCGTGGCGCGGCCCGGCCGCCGCGACGCGTGCGGCGCTCTCTGCGGCCCTCTATGTCGCCTACACCGTCTCGGTCGGCGGCGATTTCATGAGCGGACGGTTCTTCACCACGCCGTTCCTGATTGCGGTGATGGCCGTGGCGCCAGTGGCAGCCACCCTGTCGGCGCCCGCGACGCTGGCGGCGCTGGTGGCCTACAACCTGTTCATGCCGATTGTGCCGATCAAGACGACGTCACGGTACGACGCCGCCTGGCCCTGGCGCATCCAGAACGGCATCAAGGACGAGCGTGGCTCGTACTTCCAGGGCACGAACGTCCTCTTTTTCAGCCCGTTCCGCGCCCTTCCCGACTTTACCTGGGTGCGCGAGGGCACGAGTTTCAGGAACGGAACCGAGAAGGTGACGGTGCAGGGCAGTATCGGGTTCTTCGGCCTCTACGCCGGTCCCGAGAAGTTCCTCGTCGACCGCAACGCGCTTTCGGATCCGTTGCTGGCCCGCATCCCTGTATCGCCGCGGCTGCCGTTCGAGTTCTACGCCGGTCACTACTTTCGCGACATCCCGGACGGCTACCTCGAGTCGGTGACCGAGAATCGCAACCTGCTCACCGACCCGCAACTGCACGACTACTACGACCGTATTCGTAACGTGACCCGCGGTCCGCTGGTCAGCGCCTCGCGCTTCCGTGACATCGCGGCGCTGAACCTTGGCCGCTATCGCAACTTCCACAAGCAGGTCCTGAAGCGTCGTGCAGTCGCCCTGTCGATCCGCGCCGACAACGAACGCTTCGACACCGACGTCGGCAGCCGAGACGCCGGCACTGGCTCGCTGCGCGCCAGCGGGCGCGCAGGCTACCTGCAGTTCGGACCCGGTATTCCCGCTCAGCCCGGCATGTACCGCGCGCGCTGGATCGGCGCCGCCGACAGCCTGCCGGGGCTGTCGCTGGGTTATGTCGAAGCGTGGTTCGGACCGGAGAAGCGTGTGGCTCGTTCGGAGGTTGTGGCGGAGGCAGGCAGGAGCGATCGCGTGCTGGCGTCGCTGGACTTCACAGTGCCGGAGGAGGGGGTAGACAGCCTCGAGTACAGGTTCCTGGTCAACGAGGGTGTCCGCCTGACGCTCGAACGCGTAGAGCTCTATTCGGGAACGGCGATACCCGGGAACTGACCAACACTATCAGCGGTCGAGGCGCCACTCGCTCCCCTCCCAGCCTCCGACTTCCACCCAAAATAAAACGGGACAGGCGCCTTGCGGCAGCCTGTCCCGTTTATCTGTGCGGGAAAACGACCGACCGAGTCTACCTGTTGGCGAAGGTCGGGCGAGCGCGGCCCGATACCCACACCTGGCGGATGATGGCTTGATCCACTGACGCACCAGCGGGGCCAGTGCGGCCGACCGGCGCGCCGATGTAGATGACGTGCGGGTCCGGGTCGTACGCCCGGCCCTCGAAGTGCTTGCTCTTGTCGTAGATCGTGCGACCGTCGACGCCCCCCTCTTTGACCTCGAGGCCAAAGCGGTTGTTCCGCCAGGTGGCCCTAAAGAAGTAGGTCAGGTTCTCTTTGAAGTCGACGTACTCGCGCTCAGCTCCCTCGGTGTCGACCTGATCGCCATGGGTGATGAAGCGCCACGCCACGATGCCGGCTGGGTCGCCCCGCTTCTCGACAGTCATACGGCGATCATTGGTGACAATGTCGTCGAAGCCCTGCGCCATCGCGAAGAGCTTCGTCTTGCCGCCTTCCGTGTTAGCCGGCATGCCGGTCACCAGCAGTGAGAACTCGCCCTCAGTGAGCGTCTGCGGCAGCTGATACGCCACGTAGCTGAGCTGAGACTCGAACTTGAGGCCGACGCCGGGAATGAACGTGAGCGGACCAACCATCGAGCCGACGGTCTTGCCGTTGATGAGCGGGTCGTACAGTTCGTTGCCTCGAATATAGCCGGTTGATGCGGGCGCAACGAAGTTGGCGGCAACCGACCACGGACCGACGGCACCATCATGCTCGGCGCGCGCCCGCCACGAGTAGGGCCGGTCGCCTTCGAGGGCGGCCGTCACCGTGTGTGCAGTCACGCCTGCGCCACCGGAAGCCACGTTCGCGACCTCATAGGCGAGCGTGCCTGCGGCGTTCATCACCTGGAAGCGATATCTCGGGGCGATGCCGACAGCGTACTTCGTGGTTGAATTCGCCAGCGTCAGGACGACGTCCAGCGAGTTCGGCTGCTGGCCATTGACCGGAGATTGCGCCGTAGGTGGGGTCGATTTCAGCGTGGAACCATCCGCCGCGGCAGACGCCGCAGTCGGACTCGATGCGTTGGGCGACGCCGACGGTTGCGCGTTCTTCGTGCAGGCGGTGGCGAAGACAGCTAGAGCTACCGCCGTGAGGGGGACGAATTTCCGCATCATCGTATTGCGTTCTCCGGAACAAGGGGCTTACAAGTTACTTACGCGCAAAATGATACACCACGCGCTCGATGTTGTACATGACAAAAAACCGTGAGCGTCACTGCTCGAGTCGTTGGGTGATGGCCGCGTAGAACAGGTCGGCCATCTTCTGATACCCCGCCTCGGACGGATGCAGGCCATCGACGCCCAGAAGAGTGTTCACCTGACCCGAGAACGCCGCGTACAGGTCCACCAGCGGTACACCTTCCGACGACGCCAGGCTGCGAATTTGATTGTTCGCCGTCACCACATCCTCGACGTCGTCGGTCCAGTCGAAGCCGCGGCATGCGCCCTTCCGTTGCGGTAGCAGCGTCGCAAGGAACACGGTCATGCCGCGCCGCTTTCCCTCTTGCGCCATGGTTCGCAGGCTGGAGACCACGATGGGGATGGCTGTGCTCTGGGTTGGTGTGCCGGCGTGGATGTCGTTGATCCCTTCGAGCAGCAGCAGCGCCTGCGGCGTGTCGGCATTCAGGACGCGCGGCAGGTCGAGCGCACCGGCGGCCGCGGTCTCACCGCCATTGCCCTCGTTGATGATCGTGATCGATTGCGCCGCGTAGCGTGCCGACAGCGCCGCCTGCAGCTTCACCGGATATGACACCGCCGAGTAGCCAGGTGGACGCAGTTCACTGAACCGGCTCATGAAGGCCAGGTCCTCGACGACGGCGTCGAGCCCGGTCAGCGTCGTGGTGCGACAGACCTGCACGAACCCCTCGGTCATGCTGTCGCCGAACGCCACGAACCGGGTGGCGCTGAGGCGCGGCACGCGCGTCACAGTGACCTGGAATCCGCATGACGCGGTCTGCTTCTTCGCGTCCTGTGCGGTGCAGGTGACGTTCGCGGTGCCGACCGGGAAGCGACTGCCGGTGGTCGGGGTGCACGTCGTGTTCAGCAGCCCTTCCCCGCCGGTGACGGTCGGGCCCGGGTAGGTGACGATGACGGGCGAGCCGTCCAGGGACTGCGCATTCTGTGCCACCGGACAGCTGATGGTCAGCGCCGGCAGCGGTGTCGACTGGACCGGGTTACCACCGCAACTGCCGGAAACCAGTGCCAGCAGGACCGCTAAGCCTCCGCCTGCAGCCTTAGTCGAAGGCAATCCGCACCTGGCATCCGAGGCCACGCGTGTCGTTGACGGAGGGGTCCACCTCGGACGGACGGAACATCACGCTCGACTGGATGGTGAGCGGCACCAGGCGCGCGCCTGCCGGCACGTCGAGGGTCACGACCTGCTCCTGGTTTCCAGGCATCGACACCTGCTGTATGCGGCCGTCGCTGGTCACCGTGACTGTGCCCGTCATGGGTCCGGTCGACAGCGTCAGCCTCATGTGCGTCGCTCCGGCTGGCGCCACCAACACGGTCGTCGCTGCGGTGCCTCGAGTCCAGAACGTGCCGAGTTCGGGGTACGCCTCACCATCAGTGTAGACGACGTACCGGCCCACAGAATCGGGGAGCGACTCGATCAGCCGCACGGGCAGCGGCACTCGTTGCGTCGGCGGCACAACCTCGACCGGGACAATCTGCAGGCCGATGATGGCGCGCGCCACCGCGAGGTCCGGCACGCGCACGACCATACGTCGTGTCGCCGCCGGCACCGACAGTTCGAAACGAGCCGGGTTTCCCAGCGAACCGACGACGCGGCCGAACGTGGCGCGCGGTTCCACGACACTCACTTCCCCATCGCGCGGCCGGGTCGAGCCGAACCAGACCGAGGCCTCGAAGCGTCCAGGCGGCAGGTTCAAGGGTCCGAACTCGAACGGTGCCCTGGCGTCGGCTGGCACGTCCAGCCGGACATGGAGCGTCGTCAACTGCCGCAGCCGCTCCGGCGTCGCCCGCGATAGCGTCGCGTAGTCGAGCGTGCGGTATCGTGAGCTGTCGAACCGCCAGAGCACGTCGAGCGCGCCGCGCCTCGCCGTCGCCTCGCGGACCGACGCGGCCGGACGTGCCGTGATGGCGGCACCGAGCAGCAGGAACGTGAAAGCCGCCACCGCTGCCAGTGCCCACGGCGACGTCTTGCGCAGACGCGACCAGCCGACGATCGACGCGCAGGATATGAGCGCGACCGCCAGCCACGCGGCGAGCGGCGCGACATGCGCCGGCCAGTCGGGATCGGTGAAGGTCGGCACAACCAGGGCGAGCGGCGAACCCGCCTGCAACAGTTCGAGCAATCGTGCCCGGCCGTGCGGGTCGCTGAACAGCATGAACCGCACCGGCCCGAGCAGCGCCACGGCTGTCACCCCAAGGCCAATGGAGAGCCACATCCCCAGCAGCGCGCGCGACCAGGCCGCCTGCATTCGCGCCATGCCGAGGGCCACGAACGGCGCGAGGCATGGCAGCAGCGGCACAAAGAAGCGTGCGGGGGCGCTCGAGCCGCCCCAGAACATGTAGAGCCTCGCCGTGCTCCCGACGAACGCCGCGATCGTCAGCAGCAGAATCGCCGACGCGAAGCGCAGTCGCCCCTCGCGCAGGCCGAACCAGGCACCGGCGATCGCCACGAGATAGAGCGGGCTGTACACCAGCAGGCCGAACTTCTGATCGAAGAACAGACCGAGGAGCCCGTGCGGAATGTTCTCCGCGAGGACGTAGATGCTCGTGTACGCGCCGTACGGAGCTTCGGGATCGAACCGGCCGTAGAGCACGTAGAACGAAGAGAGCCATGCGGCGGACGACAGCGCGATCGGCGTGGCCAGCGCGAACAGCTTCGTCGGCTGCTTCAGCAGGCGGAGCCCCAAACCCAGCGAGAAGAATGCGAGAAAGACGATGAACTTGGTGTGGAGCCAGGGCAGCCACGCCAGCGCGACGCCGCACAGCGCCCATCGCCACACGCTGCGCTGCTCGACTGGCTGCAGCAACCACAGCGTGGCCCACGCCACCAGCAGCGCCCCGGGCATCTCGGGAAAGAGTGCCCAACTGTGCGGAATGAACGGAACGGTGAAGCAGACGCCGAGCCACGCCAGCACGGCGACGGTTCTCCCGGCCAGCAACTGCGCGAGGTCGTACACCGCCAGCGCCGTCAATGCCGCCAGCAGCGCGATGAACGCCACCGCGCCCAGGTGACCGGCCACCGCGTAGGCCGGAAGCAGCAGCCCCGGCAGGCCCGGCGCATGGATCGAATAGATCTCCCCGTCTGCCGCGCTGCATGTAGTCGGGCCGCAGGTCGCCGCCGAAGAACGGCCGGTAGTCGCGGCGCGGGTGGTTGTTCTCGATCTTCAGGTCCCCGTCGCGCAGCAGGCTCTCGGTGATGACCAGATAGTGCGGCTCGTCGCCGCCGAGTCCGCGGGTGGCTGAGCAGAGCGCGAAACCCAGGTAGAAGACGAGGCTCGAGGCGAAGACGGTACGGCGCCGCCGCGCCCACACGAGGCAGAAGGGCTGATACGGGTCGAACCGCAGGCAGGCGCGGACCGCCGCGGCCCCGAGCACGATCCACTTGAACGGCCCGGCGAGAATCAGGAGCAGCGGCAGCCGATCGGGAATCCAGGGCGAATACGGAACCGTCCACAGCCAGAGCAGAGCCGGGCGCAGTGCCCGCGACGCCGCGCCGACGCGCCCGGTCAGGAACAGAGCGCCGTCCGTGACCACAGCGACGGCCATCCACACCACAAGCTGCCACGCCGGCGACAGCAAGGCGAGCCGCACCGGCCGCTGGCGGCCAATTGACGATGTGCACCGACGCCGGCAGCAGCCAGAGCGTGACGGCGATCGCCTCAGCGCGGCCAGGAGCCACACACGGTCGACCACGCTCACCCGCGTCGAGGGGCTCGCCGTCGTCACTTCCGCAGCACCGCCATGTAGTGCGCGGAATAGACGCGAAACCGCCGACCACTCCAGCGCCCGCTCGAACGGCGCGACACAGCCGCGACCATCGGCTGCGGGCACGAACTCCGGCAGAAAGGTGAAGTAGCGCACGTCGACGATCGGCGCGTCGGTGTAGCGTGCCAGCCGATGCGCGCAGCAGCCAGCGCTCGACGCCCTTCGTCGATGCAGTTCAGCGACGGGAACACGTAGCCCATGTAGAAGCGGAACAGGATGTTCCGGGTGTTGATTTCGTGGACGAACAGCAGGCCGCCCGGCTTCAGCACGCGGAACAGTTCGCGGAAGGCGCGCCGCTGCTCCTCGACCGAGGTCAGGTGGTGCAGCACGTTGATGATGTAGCAGGAAGTCGTAGGTGCCGTCCGGCGCCGGAATATCGAGCACCGATCCGACGCGCACGATTCCGGCACCGCCGACATTGCGCGCCGCAGGCGGCACCTGCCCGGCCGACGTGTCGATGCCGTCGTACGTCGAATCCGAGCTCGCGCATCCGGGCGACATACGCCGCCCTGGCCGCAGCCGACATCGAGCCCGCGCCGCCCGATGCCGGCGTGCCGCGATCGCCTCCTGCATCAGCGCCGTCTTGCGCATCAGCAGCGCGTGACGCCGCGACTCGGGAATCTGCACGTCGTAGGCGTCGGCGATGTCGTCGAAGTGCGTATCGCTGCCGACCGGCGCCGAACGCCAGTGCAGGAGCACGAACACCGCGCCAAGCGCCACTGATACGCCGACGGTGGCCAGCCGCACACCGAGGACCGTGAGCACCGCATCGCTCGGCCGCAGCCGCCATGCGCAAACAGCACCGTCGAGCATTTCACGCCCGGCGACCAGCACGCCACCTGGCGTCGAGCGTCGCCACGCTCGGCGATGACGACGTCAGCGTAGCGTCTGCACGGCCGCCGTGAGGCTGCAGACGCTGTCCGCAGGACGCGCGCCAGCAAGCCACAACCCGAGTGCCGGCAGCAGCCACGCCACGAGGCTGGTGCCGAGCGCGGTGAGCCACGTCCGCAGATCGGCCAGGCGCTGGAACGACGTCGCCGGGCGCGCGTCGAACGCACGCGCCACGGGAGCGGCAAGGTGTGTCGCGGCGTTCAGGGCAGCCGGCGCAACGGCGTGATGAGGGACAGCAGCGCGCACGCCAGCAGGCCGTCGAGTTCCAGCGGCTGGTGCCGCCGTTGAGCAGGCCGGCCGTCCCCGCGAGCATGGCGAGCGCGGACAGGTCGAGCAGGCGATCCCACACGTTGACGACGATCGTCGTGCGCACCGGCACGCCGCCGCGCGCCCGGTGCACCCAGGCCCGCACGGCAATCTCGCCGAGCCAGAGCGGCGCGAACAGCAGGCTGAGCCCGGCGAGGTAGCCGATGTAGGCGTCGCGGATCGGAATGCGGGTCTCAGCTCGCCGCAGCAGGAAGATCCACCGCAGGCTGCGCAGCGCCGAGGCTGGCCATCGTCAGCAGCGCAGGCGCCGAGCAGCGGCAGCCAGAACTGCGCGTCGGCGTCGGGATAGGAGGCTGAGGTTGCCGACCAGCAGGATGGTCGCGGCGACGCCGACGGCGAGGACCGCCGCGGCCGACGCCATCAGCAGCACCCACGCCATCGCCCGCGGCGGCCGCGCGACGCGGGCCAGCGTGTCGTTCGCGCTGACGGCCATCACGTCACGTGGTGGGCAGGGCGCCAGCCGGCTCGGGCCGCGCCACTGCCTCGCGGATCTCGCGAATGACGTAGGTCGGCTTGTCCTGCGACTCGTGGTAGGTGCGCGCCTGCAGTTCCGCCAGCAGCCCCAGCGTCACCAGCTGCACGCCGGTGAAGATCAGCAGGATGCCGAGCAGCAGCAGCGGTCGATTGCCGATCGCCTGGCCGCCGAACGACCTTGACAAACGCGAGGTAGGCCAGGATGATCACCGCCGGCGTCAGCATCGCAATGCCGATCAGCCCGAAGATCTGCAGCGGCCGCGTCGAGTAGCTCAGGAGGAACTTGACGGTCAGCAGATCGAGGATGACGCGAATCGTGCGCGAGATGCCGTACTTCGACGTGCCGTGCCGGCGCGCGCGGTGGTTCACCACCACTTCGGCGATCGTCACCCCCTGCTCGCTGGCGATCGCCGGAATGAAGCGGTGCATCTCGCCGTACAGCTTCAGCGGCTTCACGACCTCGGCGCGGAAGACCTTCAGCGAGCAGCCGTAGTCGTGCAGCCGCACGCCGGTCGCCCACGAGATCAGCCGGTTGGCCAGCATCGACGGCAGCAGCCGCGACAGGAAGGCGTCCTTCCGATCCTTGCGCCAGCCGCAGACGATGTCGCAGTCGTCGCTCTCGAGGCGTGGTGACCATCGCCGGGATGTCGCGCGGGTCGTTCTGCAGGTCGCCGTCCGACGTGACGATGAACCGGCCGCGCGCGTGCGCGAAGCCGGCCGAGAACGCCGCCGTCTGGCCGAAGTTGCGGCGGAAGCGGATGAGCGCGCAGGCGCGGGTCGGCCGCCTGGAGCCGCGCCAGGATCGGGAAGCTGTCGTCGGTGCTGCCATCGTCGACGACGATCATCTCGTAGGGACGGCCCCAGCCGTCGAGCGCTCCGTGACAGCTCGAGGTGCAGCTCCTCGAGATTCGGCGCCTCGTTCCGGATCGGAATGACGACGCTCGAGCTCGACATGCATCGCGGCAGAGGCTGTCCAGTGTACCGGTCAGCGCGGCGTCGGCCGCGTCTCGTCTGGTCACCGAGCAGGTAGCCGGCCAGGCCGGCCGCCAGCAGCCAGCGACCAGGATGAGCGACACCATGCGGCCGTTGTTCGTCGAGGAACTGCATCGCCTGCATCGCCGTACCACACGGCCAGCAGCGCCCTCGCCGAAGTAGCGGATGCCGCGACCGATGGCGATCGCGACGGCGAAACGGCGCCGGCGCTGATGCCCGCGACCCCGGCCAGCAGCACGAAGATCTTGAACGGCGCCGGCGGCGGCAGCAGCGACGGGATCAGCACCGCCATCACGCCGTAGCGCCGAAACGTGGCGATCGCTCGCTCGACCTGCGTCGGCGCTGAAGCCGCTTCCGGATGAACCGATCGCCCTTCCGGCCGACGTAGTACAGCACCAGGCAGCCGGCAATCGATCCGATCGTCGCGCTGGTGGCATAGAGCACCATTCGCGACTTGTGCTGCGTCACCATCAACACGAGGAGCAGATCGTTGATCTCGGGCAGCGACAGGAAGGACGAGTCGAGGAAGGCGACGATGAACAGCCCGGGCGCGCCCAGTGCCAGTGCGAGGGCCTGAATCCCGTCGACGAACTTTCGCATACGTGAACAGGTGATTCTACCCCGAGGGTGTTGTCTCGTGTCGGTGGGTGTCGGGTCGTACGTTACCGAGTGCCGCGCGTGCGTTGCTAGGCACGCCGACCTCGCGGGCGAAGACCAGCGCGAGGTCATGATAGCTCGTGCGATTCTGCATCGTCAGTTCGGCCTGCCTCCGCTTGTGGTCACGCAGCAATATCAGGGTCTCAGGGCCGAGATCGACCGGGCGCGCCTTGTCGGTCTTGGTGGGGCCGAACACAGGCTCGGTTGGCACCTTGTGCTTTGCGGCAGGGCGGAGCGACGTGCCGGCGCAACCAACTGGCGAACGATGCGCATCGCGTCGGTGTCCAGGTCGATGTCGTCCCACCCCAGGCCAAGGAGCTCGGCCTTCTGGCTCCGCTGTCCAGGGCCAACGCGAAGAAGGCGCGCGTCTACATTGCGGTACACCAACCTACGCTTCACGGTTGAGCGCAACGACGACCACACACGATGGCGTGCTGCACCGCCAGTGTCGCCGGGGCCAGCTTGAGCCGGCGTAGTAACGTTCCAGATCGTCGCTCTGCAACTACTGCAGCGGGAGGTCGCCGAGTGCGGGCCGCAGATGCGTGTCGATGTTGCGGGCTCAGTACGTGGATCCCAAGACACCTGGGCGACGGGACTCTAGGCGTCAGTGCAGGCGGCTGGGCGGCTGCGGCTCGAGTTGAGCTGCTGTGCGGGCTGTTCAAGGATACGGTCAGCATTGGGCGCGGATGGGTCCATGGACCCGGCTCTGCTCCGTTACAAATCCTACTCACAGTCGACGCCCAGGAAGGCGCTGGCACATCTCGGCTGCTTGAGGACCGCTCCATTGCTGAACAGGTCGGCCAACCTCTGTTGCAGCGTCAACAGCAGATTGAGTTGCTTGAAAGCCACGAACTCGTAGTGGTCACGAAAACATTTGGGCCGCGGTATGACGTCGCGCTCACGCCCAAGGGGCGGGAAGCATTGGAGCAATCGAACCACACGTCGGAGCCAGCAGCACGGCGCATCGGCTTCTAGAGAATGCTCCCAAGGGGCTCGGAAAACGGTCATCGGCAATCCGGTAGATCGGCCCGGAAAGTATCGGGGCCGCCCTCGCGCGACCGGAATGGCGTTCATCCATGCGGCGCCGACCGGATCTAGGGCGCAGTAGCCGCAGGCGTTGAGACACCACAGTGGTGGCCTGAATTTGTCCCGCAACCGTCGCTCGTCTTCGAGTCGCCGGCGGTCATCCTCTTCGCAGCCAGCCAGAGCTCCCGCTCGCCGCGGTGTGGCAGCGCTACATGGGGGGGGCGGCGCGGGCCCAGCGCAAATCGTCGTCCGCGACCCGACGCAAGTCGCATACGGCTACCGAGATACCACAGTTCCGGTCGATTGGACGATCTGTTCAGTTTCGGAGACGTCGCTCTCTGTTGATCAGCCGCTCGCCTGCGCGTTCGCGGCTGCGTCGCTGCCGGTCCACGCCATACAAGATCCACCCGCCTGCCGCCATGTCGAGCGCGATCTCTCGTTGGTAGGCCTCAACGGCCGCATCATTGTCGAATTCGAGCTGCTGCCGGCGGTGACCCGGACCGTCCATTGTCACCGCGTGCTTCCCCGCCAGACTCAACAGCACGCTCTCGTCATTGCGCGTAAACAGCCAGCTCCTCGCCATCCGCTCCTCCGATGCCGACATCATACACTCTCGTTTCGTCATGACCGAGCGCCCCAAACCCGCGCTATCCAACAGTCTCAGGGTCCGCGCGCGTGGTCCCCGCGCACACCTGTACGGCAGTCGCCGGCCACGTCGATACGGGGATGGAGCACGCGAGGTTCCGAACTAGGTCGGAATGGCGTGCGTAGGTCCTCTCTCTATCGACTAGCAAACAATCATGAAGCATGACGCTGATGTGAACGCCATCCTGGTCGCTGTGAAGCTCGCGCTGCGCGCTCGCACGCGTATCACACTCCCCGCGTATGGACTCGAGATGGAGTTCTGCGACGGGATTGTCGCGAGCTGTCTGCAGTGCCGAGTGGAATGGCGGGTGAGCCGCGCCCACTACCAGCAACGCGCATGGTGGACCTGTCCGAGTGGCTGCAGGACTCCGCCCCCTTACCGACCCGGAAAATCGAGCCTTGATGCTGCGGCGTGAACTGGTTCGTGTGGGCGGGTCACGCGAGGAGGATCCAAAAGACTCGCCAGACCCGGCTGTTCGCTTGGCGTTAGATGCAAACGAAAAAAGCCCCGAATTCCGGGCCTTTTGTTCGTCTGTCGATAGCAGGTGATTCTACCCGAGGGTACAATCCCGCCGTGCAAGATCCGTGGTGGCGGCGCGGTCCGCTGGTGTCGATGACCGCCGCGGCGGCCCTCCTCGGGTTGGTGGTCGCGCTGCGCTACGCGCACCTCGGCCTGACGCTCAGTCACTACGACGCGCGCGGACACCTCATCGTGGCCCGCCGCATCTTCGACAGCATCACACCTGGCTGGCAGCAGGTCGGGGCGGTCTGGCTGCCGTTTCCCCACCTGCTGAACGCGCTGCCGGTCCAGATCGATGCACTCTATCGGACAGGTGCGTCCGGCGTGGCGACGTCGGTGCTGTCGTTCGCGGCGGCGTGCGGCGCCATTGGCTGGATCATCGCCGCCCTGACCGGGTCCTGGCTTGCAGCGGTCGCCGGCGCCCTGGTCTTCGCGTTGAACCCCAACGTGCTCTACCTCCAGGCGACACCGATGACCGAGCCGTTACTCATCGCGCTGAACGTCGCCTCGATCGCGTTGCTGCTCGCCTACTGCGAACGGGTGGCCCCTTCAGTTCCGGCTGAGAAAGATCCGCCGCCAGTGCGGCTCGTCGGCATCCTGTTCGCGCTCGCCTGCCTCACCCGCTACGAAGCGTGGCCGGTGACCATCGGAGCCCTGACCGTTGCCGTCTGGGTACTCTGGCGGCGCGGCGTACCGCTGCGCCGGGCCTGGCGGGCCATCGCCGCTGTCTCTATCTACCCAGTGGCAGCCATCATCGCCTTCACCATCTTCAGCAGAATCGTCGTCGGCGCATGGTTCGCCAGCGGCTTCTTCGTGCCTGAGAACCCTGCGCAGGGCCGTCCGGTCGAGGCGATCAACCAGATCGTGTGGGGGCTCCATGCATTGAGCGGCTCGGGCGTGCTGCTCGCCGCGCTCGCAGGCATTCTGGTGCTGGCGGTGACCGGACTCTGGTTCCGCGATCGCGCGGCCAACCTTCTGCCGCTGGCACTGTTCGGCACCGCGGCAGTGCCGTGGAGTGCGTTCGTCGACGGACATCCCTACCGCATCCGCTACATGGTGCCGCTCATTGCGTCGCAGGCGATTTGCGCGGGTGTGGCTGCCGGCAGTTGGCGCAAGGCGAGAGTGCCGGTCGCCGTCGTGGTCGGCGCACTGGCAGTGGCCGAACTGCGACCGATGAACGACAAGGCACCGATGGTACTGGAGGCGCAGTGGGATCGGCCCAATGCCGCGAAGCGGATAGCTGTCACGTCGTGCCTGCAGAAGGGCTATCGCGGCGAGAGTGTGATGGCCAGCATGGGCTCGCTCGGCCACTACATGCAGGATCTGTCCAGCGCCGGCTTCTCCGTCCGCGACTTCCTGCACGAGGGGAACGGCGACATCTGGCTGAACGCGCTCGACACGCCGCGGCCGTTTGCCGGTTGGATTCTGATCGAGGAGCAGGCCGAAGGCGGTGACATGCTCGCGCAGATCGCGCGGAGGCGGCCTTCCTTCCTCGACGGTTATGCGCGGGTGTGTGAAGGGGCTGGGCTGGCGCTCTATCGGCGCGCCGACTGATGGCGCAGCGCAGGCCCCGTGATGCCGGGCCTGCGTTGCACGAGTGGCAGCGTCTCGCTCAGAAGCGGACGTTGAGGGTGGCCAGATAGTTCCAGCCGCCAAGGTCGATGACGTCGCCGGCGAAGCCCAGGTCCGACGGCAGGTCGCTTTCGGCTCTCTGCCAGCGCACCTCACCGCCGAGGTCCCATGCACCAAGTGGCACACGTACCCCGCCAAGCACGGTCGGGCCCGTTGCCGTGCCACTGCCGACGAACGTGTCGCGGAACACGCTGTTGTCGGTGAAGTCGACGAACTCACCGGCCTCGCTGTAGCGATAGTTGATGATGCCGACACCACCACCGATGTACGGCTGCAGCCCCGAGGATCGGCCGAACGGCAGGAATCGCACGGTCGCGGTGAACGGCACGATGCGCAGCTTCAGGTCCTGCTCGATCTCGGCGCCGTTCCTGTTCACCAGGTCGGCGTACACGCTCGGCACCGTCCGCCTGTAGATGCCGACGCCCAGACCGGCATCGAGGAACTCGTTCAACCCGACCAGGTACTCGGCGCCGGCAGTGACGCCGTTGAAGTCCTTGATGTCGAACGAGAGGAAGTCGAGGTTGTTCCAGAGGACGTCGCTGTCGACCGCGGGCGTCTTCACCCTTTGGAACAAAACCGCCAACGTAGAAGTTCAGGGACTGCTGGGCGAAGCTCGTCGCTGGGGCGAGCAGACCGGCAAGCACAAAGACCGCAGTGGCAACAGTGAGACGACGCATGGCTCTCCTCGTGAGGCGCGGTCCTTCTGGCATCCCGCACCGGAACGTGACCTGTGACAGGCGCACACTGTTCACCTGACAAAGCAGGAGCGATGCCAGCTCGAGGTGCAAAATGTGGAGGAAAAACGCGTGCGGCTGCCGCCAGTGTCTCCCGCCGGTGTCACGGCGTCCCATCCTGCCGACAGGAATCAGTGGCCGGTCGAGCGGGCGTGGCCCGCAATCACGTCGAGCATGGCAGCGTGAATGCGGCCGTTGCTGGCGACGACGTCGGCCCACGCGACGCGAAGGGCTCGCCGCGGCAGTTGCTCACGGTGCCGCCGGCTTCGTAGACGAGCAGCGCGCCCGCCGGCGATGTCCCAGGGCTTCAGGTCCCGCTCCCAGAAGCCGTCGAGCCGGCCCGCCGCGACATAGCAAAGGTCGATCGCCGCCGAGCCGAGCCGCCGCACGGCCCGGGCCCGACCGACGAACTCGCCGAACAGCCCGACGATCTCGTCGACGCGCGCGTGCACGTCGTAGGGAAAGCCGGTGACCAGGAGCGCGTCGATCAGCGTCGCCTGCGACGACACCCGCATCGGGCTGCCGTTCAGGAACGCGCCAACGCCGCGCTCGGCCGTGAACAGTTCCTTGCGCGTCGGGTCGTAGATCGCCGCGATCTGCGCCACACCAGTCGATTTCGAGCGCCAGCGACGAGCAGAAGATCGGCAGGCCGTGCGCGAAGTTGGTGGTGCCGTCGATCGGATCGAAGACCCAGCACGGCCCGTCGGCGCAGTGGCGCTGCCGCCCATCTCCTCGCCGAGCACGGCGTGATCGGGAAACCGCTCGGCAATCATCTCGCGGAACTCGCGTTCGATCGCCAGGTCGACTTCGGTGACGAGGTCGATGGCGCCCTTCTTGTCGATCCGGACGTCGGTGCCGAAGCGGGACATCATCATGTCGCCGGCGCGGACCACGGCTTCGATCGCGGTGGTGAGGGGAACGAGGAATTGAAAGGGGGCGACACGGGGTGAGGTGTGGAGGCGCTCCGGCGCGGGGCGCCTCAGGCCGGGTTGTCGGACGGGGGCACGGCTGGGCGCGCTTGACCATGCGGATCTCCATGCCGCCCTCCGGGCGCGCGTTGAAGCTGCACGTCGTCCATGAAGCTGCGGATCAGGAAAATGCCGCGGCCGCTCCCCTTCAGCAGGTTTTCCGGGGCCAGCGGATCGGCCACCTCCTCGGGATCGAATCCGGCGCCCTGGTCGCGCACCGAATCAGCGCAGTTCGGGCAGCCCGTCGAACGTGCCATCGAACGTGACGAACACCTTCTTCGTGGCGTCGTGCTTGTTGCCGTGCTTGATCGCGTTGATCACCGACTCGCGGACGGCGACGCTGACCCAGTGCAAGGCGTCGTCGTCGAGGCCGACGTCGCGGCAGACATGGTCCGCCGACGGACCTGCACGCAAGTCGAGCATCTCGAAGGCGCTCGTGAACTCGAGACGGATGCTGAGCGGATGTGTGTGCCCCATGGACGCGAGATGAATACCATCCCATCTGTTGCAGGATGTCAAGCCGACTGTCGTAAGATCGCACGAATGTCTGTGGCTACGACTGCCACGATTAGCGCCCGCGCGCACGCGTGCAGGGACGGCTGCACTGTTCCCGGCGACAAGTCGATTTCCCATCGCTACGCGCTGCTCGCCGCGTTGTCGGAGGGCCCGTCGGAACTCGGCAACTATGCGCCTGGCGCCGACTGCCACTCTACGCTCGCCTGCCTGCGCGGACTCGGCGTGGAAATCTCCCGCAGCGGCAACACCGTCACTATTCAAGGACGAGGACTGCGCAACTTCCGTTCACCCTCCGCCGCGCTCGACGCCGGCAATTCCGGCACGACGATGCGGATGCTGGCCGGAATTCTGGCGGCTCAGCCGTTCACCGCCACGATGATCGGCGACGCCTCGCTGTCGCGCCGGCCGATGCGCCGCGTGATCGAGCCACTCGCCCGGATGGGCGCCCGCATCGAGGCGGTCGACGGACATGCGCCGCTCACCGTGCACGGCACGCCGCTGCAGCCCATTGACTACGCACCGACAGTGCCGAGCGCGCAGGTGAAGAGCGCGGTCATCCTTGCCGGCCTGCACACCGACGGCATCACGTCGGTCACCGAGCCGGCCCAGACCCGCGACCACACCGAGCGGGCCCTCGCGGCCTTCGGCTTCGACGTGCGGTCGACGGCCTGACAGTCTCGATCGCCGGCGGCCAGCGCGGGCAGGGCCGCGCACTGCCGGTGCCGGGCGACTTCTCGTCCGCCGCCTTCTGGATGGTGGCGGCGGCCGCGCTCCCTGGCTCGACCATCACCATCGAGCGAGGTCGGGCTGAATCCCACCCGCACCGCCCTCATCGACGTTCTGCGCCGTTTCGGCGCGCGCGTCGACGTGCATCCGGAATCGGTGGCCGCCGGCGAACCGCTCGGCACGATCGTCGTCACCGGCGATCGCCTCGGGTCACTGGACATCGCGCCCGGCGAGGTGCCCGGGCTCATCGACGAACTGCCGGCTATCGCCGCACTGGCGGCACACGGCGGCGAGGTCACTGTTCATGGCGCCGCTGAACTGCGCGTCAAGGAGAGCGACCGCATCACCGCGCTGGTCACCGGTTTCCGGGCCCTCGGCATCGACGCCGAGGAACACGGCGACGGTTCACGATTCGGGGCACCGGCGCGCCCACCGGCGGCGTCGCCGACGCCCGCGGCGACCACCGCATGGCGATGGCGTTCGCCATCGCCGGGCTCGCCGCGCAGCGGCCGTCGCGCATCGAAGGCTCGGACGCCGTCGCTGATCTCGTACCCGGGCTTCTTCGATACGCTCGCAGCGACTTATCGCGTGAACACCGACAAGATCTATCTCGTTGGTTTCATGGGCGCCGGGAAATCGTCGGTGGCCCGCGCCCTCGCCCGCCGCCTCGGCTGGCGCGCGATCGACATCGACGAAATGATCGAGCAGCGCGAACAGCAGACGGTGGCCGCCATCTTCGCCCGCCACGGCGAGCCGTACTTCCGCGCCGCGGAGCGCGCGGTCCTGCTCGAGCAGATTCCGACCCGCCATCTGGTCGTCGCCACCGGCGGCGGCACGTTCGTCGATCCCGCAGAACCGGGCGGTCATCAAAGGAGACGGCGCGACGGTGTGGCTCGATGTGCCGATTGATCGGATGATCCAGCGCGTTCCCAACGACGGCCGACGTCCGCTGGCCGCCGACCGAGCCGAGTTCGAACGGCTCTTTCTGCTGCGTCGGACGGCCTACGAGCATGCCCACTACCGCGTCGATGCGGGAACGCGCCAGCATCCCGGCGGTCGTCGAGGAGATCGTCCACTGGCTGAATCCATAGTCCCGACCGACCGATAGACCGTCCGGACCCGCACAACCTTATGCGCTATCTCGTCCTCACCGACATCCACGCCAACCTCGAGGCGCTCGACGCCTGTCCTCGCCGACGCGGCAGTGCGCGGCTACGACCGCACCCTCGTGCTCGGCGACATCGTCGGTTACGGCCCCGATCCGAACGCCGTCATCGATCGCGTCATCGGACAGGCGCCGCAGGCCATCGTCCGCGGCAACCACGACAAGGTCGCGTTCGGGCTCGAGCAGGCGGAGGGATTCAACGCAGCGCCAGGGCCGCGGCCGAGTGGACGCTGAACGCGCTGACACCGGCGCATCGCGACTGGCTCGTCGACCTGCCGAAGGGACCGACGATCGTCGATGACTGCGTCGAGATCTGCCACGGCTCGCCGTTCGACGAAGACGAGTACATCTTCGACGAGCTCGACGCCCGTCGCGCCATCGACCGCGCGCACCAGCGGCTGTGCCTCTACGGCCACACGCATTTGCCGATGGTGTTTCGGCTTGCCGGGCGATGCGATCGGGCTCGTGCATCTGGCCGGACACGCGAGTGCACGCTCGACGCCGACGGCGAGGTACCTGGTGAATCCGGGATCGGTGGGCCAACCGCGCGACGGCGATCCGCGGGCCGCCTACGCCATCTTCGATGCCGCTGCGAATCAGCTCGAGATGTATCGCCGTCGACTATCCAATCGAGCGCACGCAGCAGAAGATGGTGGCAGGCCGGGCTGCCGGAACCGCTCGTGCGGCGCCTCGCTGCCGGCCGGTAACGCCGGCCTAGCTCGACTGGCTCGCGCCTTCTTCGCCGCTCGCTCCTCGCGGCGCTTCAACTCCATCGCATAGGCATCGCGCGCGGCACGCGAGCCGAGAATCCAGCCGATCACGACCCCGACCAGCAGGACCGCCGGGATGAAGATGAAGTGCCCGGCTGTCACCGCGCTGCGCCGCCCTGCCGCCGCTCGAGTTCCTTCATGTCCTGCTCGACCTTGCTCGAGCCGCGCCAGATCGTCCAGAGATAGAACACCATCAGCAGCAGGAAGAACGCGTACGACGCCGACGAGGAAGCGGCGCGGCCGGCAGTTCCTCGCCGGGCGGCAGCGAACTGATCGGCACGAAGCCGTCCGGCGAGGCGGGCTGCTGCGCGAACGCCGTCGCGCCGAGCAGCAGGAACGAGACGAGAGCAATCCAGGTGCGTCGAATCATGTGATCAGTCCTCAGCCGCGAGATACAGACGGTCGAGTGCCGCGCGCAGTTCCTCGAGCCGTATGCGAGCGGCGAGCAGCAGCGCCATGAACAGCAGGATGGTGAACGTGCAGAACCAGACGACGTACCACATCTCGGGCGAGCGTCTCGCCGAGGGTCGTCATCACGCTCGTCTTCGGATGCATCGTGCGCCACCAGTCGACCGACTTGTAGACGAACGGCGCCGTCGCGGCGCCGAAGATGCCCATGGCGGCCGCGAGCTTCTCGGAGCCGGGCCCGCCGTACTTCCGGACCAGCAGATAGCCGAAGAAGATCAGCTCGAGCAGGAGCGCCATCGTCAGGCGCGCGTCCCACTGCCACCAGACGCCCCAGGCCTTGCGGCCCCACAGCGACCCGCTGACCAGGCCGAAGGCGCCGAAGATGACCGTGAGCTCCGCCGCCGCCACGGCGATGCGATCCGCCGCGCCGATCCCTTGAACAGGTACAGCGCGCTCGCCACGCCGCAGACGGTGACCGACACCGTCAGCGCCATCCACGTCGGGAAGTGGTAGTAGAAGATCTTCTGCACCAGCAGCATCGTCGACTCGTACGGCGCGTTGGCGATGGCAATCGGCGAGTAGGCGAACATCAGCGCCGTGACGCCGCAATCGGCACAAACAGTTTTTTCATGCGACCCTCATTCTTGCCTGTCCCGCCACCCTGCCAGCCCGCTGCGACTACTCCGTCATCAGCGGCTCGAACGTCCACAGCGACAACGTGACGAACACGACGTCGAAGAACGCCAGCAGCGCCGATCCACAGCGTGGCCACCGGTTCGTCCACCGGCGACGGCAGCAGCGCCGAGGTGCCGCGCACGCCCGCAATGATCACCGGAATGGTAATCGGATACAACAGAATCGGCAGCATCACGTCCCGCGTCCGGGCCCGGACCAGCATCGCCGCGAACAGCGTCCCGACGGCCGCGTAGCCCGATCGTGCCGAGCACCAGCAGCGCCACGAGCAGCAGCGGGCGCTCGAAGAACGGCGCGTGAGAACAGGAACGCCACCATCGGCACGACGATGCATCTCGGTCGCAAACATCAGCGTGACGATACCGAGGAGCTTGCCGAGGTAGATCGCCGGCCGCGGCGCCGGCGCCAGCAGCAGCGCCTTCAGCGTCTCGCCGTAGCGCTCGCGCTCGAACGTCCGGCCAAGCGCCAGCGTGCCGGAGAAGGCGATCGCAATCCACAGGATGCCGGCAGCCGCGTCCACCGGCGCCTCGCCTTCTTTCACGAACGCGAACGAGAAGATGGCGACGCACGACACCGCGAAGAACAGCGTGGTCGAGAGGATCTCGTAGCTCTTCAGCTCGATCGCCACGTCCTTCTTCAGGACGAGCAGCGCCACCGCGAAGAACATCAGGCCGCACTCCACGAGGGCGCGATACTGCTGCCGGATGCCGACGCTGGCGGCCACGTCGGACAGCAGGCGCCCCTGCGCACCACCGCCATGCGCGTGATCAGCCCGTCGGCCACATCGAGATCGTGCGTCGCGAGCACGATGATCGCGCCCTCGGCCGCGATCCGCTGCAGACGGTCGGCGACGATGCCGCACCGCCCGGTCGTCGAGACCGGTGAACGGCTCGTCGAGCAGCACCAGGCGCGGCCGATGCAGCAGCGCGCGCTCGAGCGCCAGGCGCTGCCGCATGCCGCGCGAGAACGACGCCACCTGGTCGTCGCCGCGGTCGGCGAGATCCGGCCTGCCCGAGCGCGGCATCGACCAGCGCCGTCACGCCGGACAAGCCCGTGCAGCTGGGCGAAGAACTCGAGGTTCTGCCGGGCGGTGAGTTCCGGGTAGAGGTGAAGTTCGTGCGCCGAGGACGCCGATGCGGCCGCGAATGCCTTCGCCCAGATCACCGATGCGTTTGCCGCCGTAGGGGAGCGTCCCGCTCGTCGGTGCCACCAGCGTCGCCAGCATGCCGAGCAGCGTCGACTTCCCGGCGCCGTTGGGACCGAGCAGACCGAGGATGTCGCCCGCCTGCAGGGCCAGCGAGACACGCGACACCGCCCTCCGGCGTCCGAAGTGGCGGGAGACGTCGGTGAGCTCGACGCGGTCGAAGTCGAAGGTCACGTGAGGTCGGTTGTCCAGGAGGCGTAGGGCATCGGCAGGCGGGGCGCGGCGCGTCAGGCCGCGACGCCAGCCTTCCCCGCTGGCTGCGGTCCCGCCCCGTCTTCGTCGAGCGCCCCGTAGACGTGCTCGAGCGCCTGCACCAGTTCCTCGCGCCGCGCGGTGTAACGGGCGCCGTCGATCTTGCCGCGGCGATGGTCCTGTTCGAGCCGCACCAGGTCCTGCAGCATCTTCTCGCGGCGGCCGATCAGGCGCTTCCGTTCCGCAACCCGGTCCGCAGCCGCATCTGCCCGGACGCGTGGCGGCCCAGAAGCCGATGACGACGATGATGCCGACGAGGATGAGCGCGATGTTGCGCGGCGTCGCGCTGTGGTGAGGCAGCCCGCTGAGCGTGATCGAGAGCGGCGTGCCGGCGGTGAGCGGCGGCGCCAGCGCCGATGATGACGGCGGTCCCTTCCGTCGACGGTGTCCTGCACGCGGTCCAGTTGGGGCGACGTCATCGACATCTCCCCTTCCTTCTTGGCGAGCACAATCGGCTCGGGCATGTTCGCCGGGAACACCTGCGAGAAGGAGACGCTGCCGCTGCTGACGGTGAACTCAGCCGCCACCTGAATCGCCGTCGTGCCGGGCGGAAACGGACCGGCCACCGTCACGTCGCGCCCCGTGTTGCTGGCGAGCGGCGACGAGCCCTGGATGACCGTGGTGTTGGTCGCGTCGGCGGGCATCGTGAACACGAACGGCTTCTCCGGATTCACCGGGCTGCTCGCGGCGTTGACGATGTCGAGGATGTAGTAGACCGCCAGCGTGCCGTCGCCCGGCTCGATGACGATGCGCGACTCACCGGCGATGGTGACCGGTCCAGTCACGGCCGGCGCGCTCGGGACCGTGGTCGCCTTCGCGGCTCCCGGCATCCGTCGCCACCAGCAGCATGCGAACGCCGCCCTGCGGCTGCACGTTGAACGGCTGCGAGTCGAGCCGCTTGCCGTCGACGACGGTCGACGACATGTCACGGGACTGCCGGGGACGATGTTGTCGAACTGCGCGCGCCCCTGGTCGTCGGTGTTGACGGTCGTAACCCTGTCGCCGACTCGCATCTCGACCGGGTGGCCGACCACGGGTTGGACAGGTCGCCGCGAATGACGCGCACCGACACCGACCCGGCGGGCAGGTCGTCGACCGGACGCGGAATGCCTGACATCTGCGCCATGTCCGGCATCTGCGCGGCGACCGCGAGCGCCGAGCGGCCAGCAGCGCCACGACGACACGCGAGGCGCAGAGCGTCAGCGAACCCGAGACGTCGGCACGGCGGTGGCGTTCACGCGAGCCGCTCCCCGCAGTTCTTGCAGAAGCGCGCGTCGGTGTCGTTCGCCGTTGAGCACTTCGGACACGCCCGCTCGGCGTGCGCTGTCGCCTTCGCCTCGCCGGTCGCCGCCGAGGCGCTTCGCCAGGTCGCGCTCGATCTTCGACCGGTAGCCGGTGCCGGCATCGAGCTGCTTGATCAGGCGCCCGGCGCGAGCGCGGAGGCGGACGGACATCTCCGTGAAGTCGTCCTCCGACATCTTGCCCATCGCCCGATCGAACTCGAGTTCCTTGATGGTGCGCAGGGTGATCGCCTTCTCCTGCTCGAGCGCCGCACGCGTCCGCTGGCCGATGACGACGCTGCGGTCGTCGTGCTCGGAGACCAGCGGACGAAGCGCGCGCAGCACGGCGATGCCGACCAGCGTCGTCGTCGCCATCAGCAGGGAGACCAGGATGACACGGCCATGACTCCCTGACCGCGGATCGAGGAAGGTGACGGCCGTGGCGCAGCCCAGAGCGGCGAGCACGAAGAACTGCCAGGGCTGCATGCCCGGCTGGGCGGGAGCCTCCGGCCGGAGCCGGTGCTCAGTCGAGGTTTCGGAGCTCATCGTCGAGGCGCTCGTTCAGTTCGGGATCGGAGGCCGACGACCCGTCGGGTCCGAGTCCTCCGTCCGGTTGTTCCTGGACCAGCGGATCGCGACGAAGCCGACGGCCGCCGCCGCGCCAACTCCCACCGACCACGGCAGGAGCCACGCGAGGCGATTGAAGCCCTTATCGAGCGGCGCACCGAGCGGCTCCTGGCTGCCGTAGCGCTCGACCGCCCAGTCGCGGATCTCGTCGCGGTCCTTGCCCGAGGCGATCTGCTGCGACAGTTCGCCGCGCATCTGCGCGCGCGGTGCCGCAGGTGCACTCGGCACAGCGGATAGTGCGGACAGTCGCCGCAGATGCAGACCAGTTCGCGCCGCATCTGCTTCTCGAGTTCGCGACGTCGCCATGACCGGCGCGGTGTCGAGGCGCTCGGGTCGTGCATGTGCTCTGCGCTGCGCGAACGCCGGCGTCGAGCGCCAGGAAGATGATGCAGCAGGATCGTGGCGGTGGCTCGCCGCCACGTCTGACGGCACTCTTCGCCAGCGGCGAACGAGTAGGCGCGCTCAGGCAGCATCGCGATGCCGGTGCCGAACGCCATGATGCCGAACCCGAGCCAGATCCAGTTCACCAGCGGGTTGACGCACGATCTGCAGCGTCGCCATCTGCGCGGCCATCATCGTCGGGTCGTTCGACGGCATCACGACGTAGAGGTCTTCCGCAAACGCCGCGGCGGATGCCGACCTCGGTGGTCGGCGAATCTTCGTGACGATGGAACACCCAGCGCGCCGGATACATGCGTGTCGATCTGCTTGCCGTCCACCAGCACCGCGATGTACGCCGTGGTCATCTGCTTCTGACCGTCGTCGCTGCACCTTGATGCCGTCGTTGCGGAAGGTGTACTTGCCGACGGTCGACGTCTGGCCCTGCTTCAGCAGCACCTGCTCATCGAGCTTGTAGGCGCTGCCGGCAAAGCCGAGGAACATCAGCACGATGCCGAGGTGCACGATGTAGCCGCCGTAGCGACGCTTGTTGCGGCCGACCAGGCCGACCATCGCCGTGAGGACGTCGGTGCCGGTGTTCTTCTTGCGGATGTTCGTGCCGCGCCAGAACTCCTGCGCGATGGTGCCGAAGACGAACGCGCACAGCGCGAAGCACAGCCCGGACGCCCAGACGTGCAGGCCGATCGCGTACAGACCGGCGCCGACGACGACCGCGAGCGCCAGTCGGGAACATGAACTGGTCGCGCAGGTTGGTCATCGTCGACTTGCGCCACGCGAGCAGCGGGCCGACGCCGGTGAGGAACAGCAGGATCAGGCCGATCGGCGCCATCCACTGTGTTGTAGAACGGCTCGGCCACGGTGATGCGTGTGCCGGTCACCGCTTCGCTCAGCGTCGGGAACATCGTCGCGAAGAGCACGAAGAAGGCGCGAGAACAGCAGGATCCAGTTGTTGACGAGGAACGCCGCCTCACGCGAGACCCACGAGTCGAGCTCGTTTGCGCGCGCGCAGCATCGGCAGGCGGTAGATCACCAGGCCGAAGCTGAAGGCTGAGGATGATCACCATGAAGACGGTGAACAGCCACGCCAGCATCTGGTCCTCGCCGAACGCGTGCACCGACTGCACGACGCCCGAGCGGGTCATGAACGTGCCGAAGATCGTCAGGAAGAACGTGATGATGACCAGCGACGACGTTCCAGATCTTCAGCATGCTGCGCCGCTCCTGCACCATCACCGAGTGCAGGAAGGCCGTGGCGGTGAACCACGGCAGCAGGGCGGCGTTCTCGACCGGGTCCCAGGCCCAGTAGCCGCCCCAGCCGAGTTCTTCGTAGGCCCAGATCATGCCGAGCGTCAGGCCGAAGGTGAGGAACAGCCAGCTGATCATCGTCCAGCGGCGGACGGCGCGCAGCCACGAGTCGTCGAGGTGACCGGTGATGAGCGCGGCGATGCAGAACGCGAACGGAATCGTCATGCCGACGAAGCCGGTGTAGAGCGACGGCGGATGAATCGCCATCCAGTAGTTCTGCAGCAGCGGGTTCAGCCCGGTCGCCTTCGGTCGGGACGTTCGTCAGGAAGGTGGTGAACGGATTCTTGTGCACCACCATCAGGTACAGGAAGAACATCTGCACCGAGGAGATCGTGGCGATGACGTAGGGGATGAGCTCGCGGTAGCGCTCGCGGTTCACGTAGACCGCCGATCGAGCCGAAGCACCGACAGCAGGAACACCCAGAACATGATCGAGCCGTCGAGACCGCCCCAGTAGGAGGTGATCTTGTAGAACATCGGCTGGACCGAGTCCGAGTAGTGCTGGACGTACTTGATGGAGAAGTCGTTGGTCAGGAACGCGTTGATCATGACCGCCGACGCGCAGGTCATGAGCGCGCAGACCAGATAGAACGCGCCGATCCCGCTCTCGATCAGCCGTCGCGACCGTTGCCGGGCGCCAGCGACCGAGATGACAGCGGAATAGGCGCAGACGACGAAGGAGGCGTACAGCAGGAACGAGCCGCAGGGAGGCCATCTACCCGACCTGTCCGGGCTTCTTCTCGGCCTCGTACTTCGACGGACACTTCGCCATGATGCCGTTCGGCGTCGACCGAGAAGCCGGCGTCGACGTCAGCTCGCCCTTCAGCACGACTTCCGCTTCCTCGCCCGGACGATCCTTGAACGTGTCCGGCACGACGCCCTTGTAGGTGGCGTCGATCACCTGGCCGTTGTTCTGGACCTTGAACTTGTATTCGAGGGTGTCAGGCTTGACGAGGATCGAGTTGGTGACCACGTGGCCGTGCAGTTGCAGGCTGCTTGCCCTGCCACTCCTGCGCGTTGGCCGTGCACTTCGTCGACATGCTTGTAGTACTCGGTGCCCTCGCGAAGGGTCGACCACAGCATCCCGGTGAAGGCGAGCACCAGGACGATTGCGGTGATACCTATTTTCATATATCGGTGTGTCATAAGGACTTCCGGGAATTTGAGTCCGACTCAGAATAGCTCGACTAACGGCGCGATGCAAGGGAACGCAAGCGTGATTCAGCGCGGGCCGATCAGCTCGGCCGACCACCGCGACCGGCAGCCCGACCACATTCGAGTACGAGCCGTCGATACGCGGGATGAACCGCGACGCCAGCCCCTGAATGGCATACGCCCCGGCCTTGTCGCGCCCTTCCCCGCTCGCGACGTACCAGCGCGACGTCGTCCTCGGTCATCGCGCTGAACGAACACCAGCGTTTCGTCGACCGCCTCCAGCTGCAGCGTCCGCGAGCACAGGCTGACGCCGGTCAGCACCCGATGCGCCCGGCCAGCCAGCAGCCGGACCATACGCGCCGAGTCGTCGTCGTCGATCGGCTTTCCGAGAATTTCGTGGTCGACGATCACCGTGGTGTCTGCCCCAGTACTAAGACGTCGTCACTCTGCGGGTTGGTCCGTTCGAGCACGGCGCGGGCCTTCCCGGTAGCGAGCCGCTGCACGTAATCCTCCGGCGGCTCCCCGGGATGGACGCTCTCGTCGATGTCGGCAACCTGCACCTCGAAGCGGTAACCAGCCATGGTCAGCAGTTCAGCCCGGCGGGGCGAGGCGGACGCGAGGATGAGGCGCATGCTGAATGATAAGATCTCGGGACGTGACGTGGCAGCCGATTGGACAGGGATTACCGGGCGCGCTTGCCCAGATCGTGCGACAGGCGCCCCTCTCAGCCGGCAAGGTCGACTTCGCCTGGCGCTCGGCCGTCGGCACCCAGATGGCGAAGCGTCAGCGCTGTGCGCCTGGAGGACGGCGTGCTGCTCGTCGAGGCGCAGACGGCGCAGTGGGCTTCCGCGATCATGCGCGCCTCCGCCCTCATCCTCTCCCGTATCCAGGCCATGCTCGGCCCTGACACTGTCCGCGAACTCAGACTTCGGAGATAGCCCGGCACCCATCGCAGGGCCCGGGCACCGCCGCCCGGCTGCCCCTCGAGGCAGGACATCATGAACGAAGCGGTCATCGTCAGCGCCGTTCGCACCGCGACCGGCAAGTTCCAGGGTTCGCTCAAGGGGCACTCCGCCCCGCAACTCGGCGCACTGGTCGTCGCTGAGGCGGTGCGCCGCGCCGGCGTCGACCCGGACGCGGTCGACGAGTGCATCATGGGCAACGTCGTCTCTGCAGGCCTCGGCCAGAACCCGGCCCGACAGGCGGCGCTGCACGGCGGGCTGTCGAATCACGTGGCGGCCGTGACCATCAACAAGGTCTGCGGCTCCGGACTGAAGGCGGTGATGCTGGCGGCACAGGGGGTCGCGACGGGCGACATCGAGATTGCCGTCGCCGGCGGCATGGAGTCGATGAGCAACTGCCCCTACCTGCTGCCGAAGGCGCGCGAGGGCGCGCGGCTCGGCAACGGCGCCGCTGGTCGACTCGATGATGAACGACGGCCTGTGGTGCGCGTTCGAGGACTATCACATGGGCAACGCCGGCGAGGTGGTCGCCGAGCAGTTCTCGGTGACGCGCGAGGCGCAGGACGCGTTCGCAGCTGCGCAGCCACCGGAAGGCGGCCGCCGCCACGTCGGACGGCGCGTTCACGGACGAGATCCTGCCGGTGTCATTGCCGCAGCGCGACGGGAGCGTCACGCTGTTCGACCGCGACGAGGCGATTCGCGCCGACACCACCGCCGAGGCGCTGCGCGCGCTCAAGCCCGCCTTCAGGAAGGACGGCACGGTGACGGCCGGCAATGCGCCGCCGGTGAACGACGGCGCGTCGGCACTGGTCGTGATGTCAGCCGACCCGGGCGCAGGCGCTTGGTCTCACCCCGCTGGCGCGCATCGTCGCCCAGGCCACCAGCGGGCTCGCACCGAAGCTGGTGCTGATGACACCGGTTGACGCGACGCGGCGCGTGCTCGCCAAGGCCGGCTGGTCGCTCGGCGAGGTCGACCTCGTGGAGCTGAACGAGGCGTTCGCGGTGCAGGCACTGGCCGTGATGCGGGAACTCGGACTCGACGAACGGCGTGTCAACGTCAACGGCGGCGCGGTGGCGCTCGGACACGCCATCGGCTCGAGCGGCGGACGCGTGCTCACGACGCTGCTCTACGCGCTGAAGCACCGCCGCCTGAAGCGCGGCGTCGCCACGCTGTGCCTGGGTGGCGGCAACGGCGTCGCGCTTGCCATCGAGATGCTCTAGGCTTCGCCCCAAGGCGAACGAACTGCCACACCGAGGACCGATACTGCGATGACCGTGAAAACAATCGGCGTAGTGGGTGCGGGCACGATGGGGAACGGCATTGCGCAGGTGTTCGCGCAGGCGGGCTACGACGTGCGGCTCGTCGACGTCGCGCAGCCGATGCTCGAGCGGGCGCGCAGCGCCATCGACAGGAGCCTCGCGAAGTTCGTCGAGAAGGGCACACTGATCGCGGCGGAGCGTGACGCGACGCTGGCACGGCTCGGCACCTTCACCACCATCGACGCGCTCGCCGAGGCCGACTACGTCGTCGAAGCCATCGTGGAGAACGCCGACGCCAAGCGCGACCTGTTCGGCCGTCTCGACGCCCTCACGCGGCCTGAGGTGATCCTCTCGTCGAACACCTCCTCGATCTCCATCACCCTGCTCGGTGCTGCCACGAAGCGGCCGGACAAGGTGCTCGGCATGCACTTCATGAACCCGGTGCCGCTGATGACACTGGTGGAGCTGATTCGCGGACAGTCGACATCGAACGATTCGATGCAGGTGGCGACGGAGTTGTGCGCCGCGCTCGGCAAGAACGGCGTCGAAGCCGCCGACTACCCGGGCTTCATCGCAAATCGCCTCCTGATGCCGATGTTGAACGAGGCGTTTTTCGCGGTGATGGAAAGCGTGGGTACGCCGGAGGCGATCGACGCGGTCATGAAAGGTGGGATGAACCACCCGATGGGGCCGCTCACGCTGGCCGACTTCATCGGGCTCGATGTCTGCCTGGCCATCCTCAACGTGCTGCACGAAGGACTGGGCGATCCGAAGTACCGCCCGTGCCCGCTGCTCCGCCGGATGGTCGCAGCCGGACACCTTGGAAGAAAGTCCGGCCGCGGCTTCTACGTCTACGCCTGACGGTCTAGTTCAGCACATCGAACTGGTGTCCGTACTTGACGACGAACGTGCGGCTCACCGGTCCCAGCCCATTGAACGCCTCGGTGTCGTTGTAGACGACGTAGAGGCCGCTGGCGGCGGTGAGCAGCCAGTTGAAGCGCAGGTTCGTCGACCAGCGATCGGTGCGGTCGTTGTACTGCAGCAGGCCCGACGCGCTGATCAGTGGCGAGAAGTTGTAGGTGACGCGCCCGCTGCCGAGGTTTGTGACGAACGCGCCTTGCGGCAGGTCGATGTCGTTGCGCGCCCACCGCAACGACGACGTCAGTCGGCCGCCACGACGAATGTTCACTGACGGCCCCAGGCTGACCTGGTTGCCCGAGAGGAATCCGCCGAGGTTCGCGCTCATCCCGACCGAGATCCACTTGCGTCGGTCGGTGCTCATCTGCGTCAGGAAGTACGGACTGCGATAGCTTCCTGCGGGCACGACCACGCCCGGGTAGACCTCGAATGGCTTGCGCAGCCCTTCGTACTGCACGTTGAGCGCGGTCGACGTCAGCGTGAAGCCCTTCTCGAAGTCGAGACGATTGTCGACGTGCAGTGTGGCCGTCTCCTGGAACCCGTCGAAGCCCCAGTAGCTCTGGTAGCTGACATGCGGTTCCACCTCGCGCAGCCCGAGCTTGGCCAGCGCGGACGTCCGGATGCGGCGGCGCAGGATAACACTGGTCTGCCGGTAGCCGTCCTCGCGCTCGAGGAAACCGACCTCGGGGTTGAAGTTGTCGCCGACCTCCGCGTAACCGAGCGTTGCTTCGTACTTCCGGGTGCGAAAATCGAAGCCGGTCGAGTACGCGTAGTCCTTGGACTCGAGCCCAGGTGTCTCGGTCTTCGCGAGGAAGCCGCTGAGGGTAATCGTTTCCTTGATGCCGTACTTGCCGTCGATGCCGAACGAACGGTTGTAGTTGTCGGTGCCGGCCGCATCACCCGTGCCCGTGCGGTTCACGAAAATGGCGCCGACCATCGAACGGGCGCCGAGATCCTTGCTGACGCGCGCAGTCGTGAAGTTGTTGGCCGACGTGTTCCCCACACGCTCGGTTTGCATGTTGAGGAAGCCGAGATTGACCCCCTTCGCCTTGCCCGAGAGGCGGGCGCCTGCCTGAATCGGAATCAGCGTGCCCGAATCGTTGATGCCGATGCGCCGGCTGAAGAACAGGTCGATCTCACCCGGGCGCCCGACCGCGAACAGACCGCGGTTCTCGAGGAAGAACGGGCGCTTCTCCGGGAAGAGCAGGTTGAAGCGGGTCAGGTTGATCTGCTGCTCGTCCACTTCGACCTGGGCAAAGTCGGTGTTGTAGGTCAGGTCGAGTGTCATGCTCGAGGTGACGCCGATCTTGCCGTCGATGCCGAAGTCGCCCGTGCGGTCGTATCCGCTCTCGTTCCTGTTGGCGAAGTTACGATTCGAAGACCCGACGACGTAGGGGATGAGCTTGAAGTCGCGGGGCGACGGCACGTCCAACCCGGTCATCTCGCCGGCCGTCGACAGGCGGGTGATGCTGAAGATGCGCGATACAGGCGACCAGTAGACGACTTCGCGCTTGCGCTCGATGACGCGTGAGAAGTTCACGCCCCAGGTCTGGGGCGGCGGACCATAACGCAACGTCTTGAACGGAATCGCAAACTCGGCGGCCCAGCCCTTGTCGTTCACGGTCGTCTTCACCATCCACGAACCGTCCCAGTTGGTATTGATGCCGGCACCTGAGCCGCCGGTGTTGCCGCCGCCGAGCCCGGTCGGCGGGGCGCCGCGCAACGTCTCGCCGGCGCTGCGCACCTGGGCGTCGTACTGGATGCCCACCGAGTTCGTGCCGAAGATGAAGCCGTTCTGGCGATCATGGTAGGTGTCGAAGATCATCTGGAACGAGTCCTGTCCCGACAGCGCCGAGTCGCGGCGCGCGTCGGTGGTGATGATCCTGGTCGGGTCGCTGTCGAACAGCAGCACGCCGACGTAGAGGGTCGTCTGCGTGAAGACCATCCGCACCTCGGTCCGCTCACTCGCGGGCGGCCCTTCGGTCGGCTCGTTCCGGGTGAAGCTATCGACCGCCGGGGCCTGCGCCCACACCGACTCATCGAGCACGCCGTCAACGGTCGGACCTTCGGCAACCCTCATCGCCACGGTGCGATAGCTGGCGGCAGTCGGTGTGGCGGCAGCTCGTGCCTGGCCGGGCTGGGCGGCGGCACCGGCGGCGACGGCAAGAAAGGCCAGCAAAAAAGACAGGTGGTGGAGAGGCGGTCTCGACATGGTCGCCGAAACTTTATCATCCACCGGCTACCTCGGGTTCGCCGAGTCGAGCCGGCGCCCGGCCGGGTCGAAAATTCGATAGCGGCGCAGCTTGCGGCGCTGCAGCGCACACTGAACCGACGTGCCGAGTACCCCCAGTCCGTATGTGACGCTGCGCCGGAAGCTGATCGATGACGCCTCGGGGAAGTACTTCGTCGGGCACGACACCTCCCCCACCCTGAACCCGAAGTAGAGGCACTGCGTCAGCATCTGGTTATCGAACACGAAGTCGTCAGAGTTCTCGAGCAGCGGCAACGTCTCGAGCACCCGCCTCCCGAAGGCGCGGTAGCCCGTGTGGTACTCGGAGAGTTTCGCGCCCAGCAGCCAGTTCTGCGACGCCGTCAGCAGCCGGTTCGAGATGTACTTGTAAAGCGGCATGCCCCCCGAACGCGCGGTGCCACCGAGAATGCGCGACCCGAGCACGACGTCGTAGACGTCGTAGGCGATCATGCTGGCCATGGCCGTGACCAGCTTCGGCGTGTACTGGTAGTCGGGATGCACCATCACGATGATGTCCGCCCCGGCTCGCAGCGCCTCGCGGTAGCAGGTCATCTGGTTCCGGCCGTAGCCGTAGTTGCCGTCGTGCACGAACGTAGTGAGCCCGAGCTGGCGCGCCACGGCGACGGTGTCGTCCTGGCTCCCGTCGTCCACGAGGATCCGGTGATCGACGATGGACGGGAGTTCGTCCACGGTGGCCTTGAGGGTGGCGGCTGCGTTGTACGCGGGCAGCACCACCGCGAGTGTCTTTCCGTCGATCATCGTCGTGTCTCAGCGTGTACGTAGCTGCAAACCATTCGCCCGGCATTCGTCGTAGCCGCGGACCTTCAGTCCGCCGCTACTGCAGCAGGTAGATCCTCGCCGAACGGTCCGCCTTCCACAGTACCAGCCGCTCCGGGTGCGCATCCAGGCGTGCCAGCCGCGGCGCGCTCACCTTGTATGGGAACACGATGACGTGAGTGACGCCCAGCTGCTTCAAGTACGCCAGCGTATCGCCCTCTGGAAAGGCGTCGAGCGCGGCAGCCGATCGCGTGTAGCTCTCGGGCATGAAGCTCGAGTAGCCGTTCACCAGCGGCTGCCAGAACCGCGTCGACGCCAGCATGCAGTCGACATTGTGGAACGCTTCTAGGGGCGGCGGGAAGGGATAGCAGGCCACGAGCGTGCCCGGGGGTGCGTCCTTCAGCGCGTCGAAGATCGGCGACAGCCCGTCGAACGCCCGGTAGTTGATTGGCGCACGCAGGGCTTCGACATGGGCGCCGACCAGCAGCACCAGGCCAAGCGCCATGGCACGCGATGGCAGGCGCCGCTGCAGCTGCACGAGTCCGAAGCCTGCGAGGACGGCGACGGCGGCAAGAAAGAGCTGGCCGAACCGGGAGGCGCCTCGAATGCCAGCCATGATCGGAAAAAGCTTCGTGACGAGCTCATAGAGCGGGAACCCCGGGCCGAACGACAGTGCGAATGCCACGACGCCGAACGCGATCGCCATGCGCGCCCGGCGGTCCCGCCATGCCACGCCGGTCGCGATGGCGGTCAGCGTCAGCCCGAAGCCGATCAGGCCAGGAAAAAGCCCTTCCCCGTCGAAGAAGTGATGGCTCCATAGCGCGAAGTGCAGCCGCCCGCCGGTGCCGAGATAGTCGGTCAGGTGTGCTGAGAACAGGGCCACTTCGTCCATCGCGCGCGAGAACCCCTGGCCGCGGCTCACGCGCAGGTACGGCAGCAGGAACGGCAGCAGCGCGGTCACGGCGACAAGCCCGGCGAGCAGCAGGAGCGGAGCGACCTTGCGGAAGCGCGGGCCGACCCAGTCGGCGGGCCGCACGGCGACGGCCGCAACGAACGCGAGCGCCGTGAACGCGAGAAGGTAACCACACGTCAACGCCTGCACGACGAACCAACCGGCGAGATGCAGCGCGTGTTTTACCCTGGGCGTCGCCAGCAGGCGATCGAGCGCGGCGAGGGCCAGCGGGAAGAACGCCAGGTACTGATCCTGGACTTCGGCGAAGCGGGTCAATGTCATGGCGTTGAACGCCATCAGCGATCCGCTCAGCAGCCCCGCAATGTCACTGCCGGTCCACTTCGAAACAACAAGGCTCGTCGTCCAGCCGGTGAGCACGAGCCCGAACATCAGCACCAGGTTGTAGGCGAGCACCGGCGAGGCGCCGGCCCAGATGAGCGGCGCGCCGGCAATGCCCTGCACGATGATGTGGTCGGAGTAGGCGAGCGTGTCGCGCTCGGGATAGAACGTGTTCGTCTGAAAGAGTCCGAAAGGGTTGGTGGCGAGGGCATGCGCGTCCCACGCCAGAATCCACTCGTGGTGAATGGTGTCGTGCGTGTCGTTTCGCGACAGCCCGCCCGGGTTCGTGGCCAGCGGCCACGTGTGCACGACGGCCAGGAGCACGAAGAGCGCGAATGTCGCGAACGGCGGGAGCCTCAGGCTGCGGTCGGTCACTGCGGCTGCGCCTTCGTCCCCGGTGAAGTCGGGCCGTCAGCGGTGCTGCCCCGCTGACGACGGCTCCAGGCCACGAGGGCGATCGGCCCCATCAGAAGTAGCTCCCACGCGGCGGCGATGGCGTTGACGCTGAACGCCTCGGGTCGCAGGAGGCGGCGCTCGACGGGCGGAAACAGATCAACGCCCGAATAGAAGAAGTGCGGGCTGAACGGCCAGAGCATCTGCAATCCAGGCGGCGGGAATCGATCGGTACCGAGCCAGTCGAGCAGAAGGTGCGTGCTGTGCGCCAAGGTTAGGGCGAGCGCGAACGCCCAGGCTGGATGACGTGTGACCTTCCCTGTCACACCGGCCACCATAATCAGAAGCAGGACGGTCGCGGTCACGCTGTGCGTGGCCGTTCGATGAAAGTGCGGAATGAGCAGGTCTGCGTCCGGGATAGCCGCGACAAACGCGCACCACAGCACGAAGGGTGTCAGGCTGTCGCGCAGCCGACGTCCGGTCGCGGGCGGCGCGGATTCACTGATCCAGCCGACGGCGAGGCCGGCGAGCGTATGGCCAATTGGGCTTGGCATCGAGGCAAACATCATCGCAGATTCTGCGCAGCCGGCGTCGAGGGGCGAAAGTCGATC
This sequence comes from uncultured Acidobacteriota bacterium, assembly GCA_963722395.1. GTDB lineage: Bacteria > Acidobacteriota > Vicinamibacteria > Vicinamibacterales > CAVVIG01 > CAVVIG01. The sequence goes on from CAVRLS010000006.1 coordinate 170,918, forward strand.
GATTTCGCAACATATTGATAATGTTGATGTTCCACATTTGACAGGCATTCCATCTTGCTTGACTTTCGCTCGGCACGACCCTAGAATGGCTCCGCTTCGTTCACGGCGCCAGTCTCGACCTTCGGAGGGCCCTAATCTGGGTCCGCGCGCTCATCGTCGGGAACGGCGCCACGTCAGAAGCAGCCGTCCGGAAAAGCCGGACCAGAGGGTGCCCCGTCTGGGGGGCGCCAGATAATGAGGAGCAGCATGCCGCCAGTAGTGGACAAGAACGACGACCGTCAGGACAAGGAACGCCTCAAGGCCGTGGAACTGGCCGTCGGCCAGATCGAGAAGCAGTTCGGCAAGGGCTCGATCATGCGCCTGGGCCAGAAAGGTGCGATCCAGCCGATTGAGGCCATCCCGACCGGTGCGATCAGCATCGACTACGCCCTCGGCGTCGGCGGCGTGCCCGCGCGGCCGTGTCATCGAGGTGTTCGGTCCCGAATCGTCAGGCAAGACCACGCTCGCGCTGCAGATCATCGCCGAGGCGCAGAAGCTCGGCGGCGTGGCGGCGTTCGTCGACGCCGAACATGCCCTCGATGCGACCTACGCGCAGAAGCTCGGGGTCGATCTCGACAACCTGCTCGTCTCGCAGCCCGACAACGGCGAGCAGGCGCTCGAAATCGTCGAAGTCCTGATCCGCTCGAACGGCGTCGACGTGGTGGTGGTCGACTCGGTGGCCGCCCTGGTGCCGAAGGCCGAGATCGAAGGCGAGATGGGCGACGCGCAGATGGGTCTTCAGGCCCGCCTCATGTCGCAGGCGCTGCGCAAGCTCACCGGCGCGGTGTCGAAGATCGAAGACCTGCCTCATCTTCATCAACCAGCTCCGCGAGAAAATCGGCGTCATGTTCGGCAACCCCGAAACGACGACCGGCGGCCGTGCGCTGAAGTTCTACGCGTCGGTGCGCATCGACATCCGGCGCATCGCGCAGCATCAAGGACGGCGACGCCGTGGTCGGCGGCCGCACGCGAGTGAAGGTGGTGAAGAACAAGGTGGCGCCGCCGTTCCGCGAGGCCGAGTTCGACATCATGTACGGCGAGGGCATCTCGCGCGAGGGCGACCTGCTCGACCTCGCGTGTCGACAAGCGGATCATCGAAAAGAGCGGCGCGTGGTTCGCGTACGGCGGCGAGCGGCTCGGCCAGGGCCGCGAGAACGCGAAGCAGTTCCTGCAGGACAACCCGGCGATCTACAAGGCCATCGAGGAGAAGGTCCGGAAGGAACTCGGGCTCACCCGCGACACCAGTGAACCAGTAGCGGTCTGAACTGCCCGCTCACTCAGCCAACGACAGCACTACGAGGCAGACATCACACATGGTTCTGACACAGCACGAACTCATCGGCGCCCTGCAGCACGAAGTGAACATCCTCCAGCATCTCTGCTCCAAGGTCGAGACGTCGATGCTCACCTACCGCCCCACCCCGCAGCAGCGCAGCACGCGCGAACTGCTCGACTATCTGGCGGTCATGGGGCCGGTGCTGGTGAAGTCGGCCCTCGCCGGCGGCTTTGCACAGGACCAGTGGATGGCGCGCGCGAAGGCGGCCTCGGAACTGAGCTTCGACGACCTGGTGAAGACGCTGGCGGCCCAAGGGGACGAGTACACGCAGTTGCTCGCGAACGAACCTGACGCCACGTTCCGCAAGGAGATCGCGATGTTCGGCGGCAAGACCACTGTCGGCTCGTTCATCGTGTCAATGGTGCTCGGCGGCGCGGCGGCCTATCGCACGCAGCTGTTCTGCTACCTGAAGTCGTGCGGACGCGAAGAGCTCGGCACGGCAAACCTGTGGCGCGGCGTCGACCCGGCTCCGGCGCAGTAGACGCACAGCGCTCGAAGAAGCCGACCGTTCACCCGGTCGGCTTCTCCGGAATCGCGCGCCAAGCGTCTTCTTCACGCTTCCAGCCCAACCTCACTGCGTGGTATCATCCGATTCTCTTCAAGGTCCTGGCTTCCTCGGCTGGACCGCACGTTCTTCCCCGACGTGGCGAGATAGCTCAGCTGGTAGAGCACACGATTGAAAATCGTGGTGTCCCCGGTTCGATCCCGGGTCTCGCCACCAACTTCCCCCTTAGTGTCACCGACTTAGAGAGACGCTCGCGAAGCGCCTCTCCTTCGGACAGGGCGTGCGTCCCTGAGATTGTCCCTGTGAGCGCCTGCAGCTTGCAGGACGCCTCGGCCAGGTCCGCTTCGCTCGTGATGTCGTAACGGTCGATCACGCTGCGCGTCTTGTGGCCCCTCACTTTCATCGCGACCGTTTCCGGCACACCTGCGCGGTTGAGGTTGCGGACGGCCGTACGCCTGAAGTCGCGCGGGATGCGGCCCGGACAGCCCGCCTCGATACAGGCCGTCCTCCAGCGCTTCCAGAACGTCAGAGATCGGTTGTCCCTTCTGCCGGCAGAACAACCACAGGGTGAGCGTCGTAACCGTCGTGCCTTCGTGACGCTGAGGGTGCACCGCCGCCGCTATCGGTACGGCGGCGTCCCGAACGGTTCCATGTGCAGCGTGACCGACTGCATGTGCGCAGGCACGACGGCCCTCTGACGTGGGCTGGCGCTGGCGCCGGCCGCCGCCGTCAGGCCTTGACCACGCGGCAGGCGAAGCACTTGTACGCCTGCTGCCCCGAGAGGTTGTCGAAGTAGCGGTCGTCCACCAGTGTGTTCGCCGGCTCGTAGAGCGGCAGGCCGATGTCGCGGCCCACGAACTGCTGCGGCCCGAACAGGTTCGGCACGAAGATCGTGTCCTTGCGGATGCCCTCGAACAGCAGCGCCGTCGCGCTAATCGCGCCGCGCGGACTCTCGACGGTGATGGCATCACCATTGGCGATGCCGGCGGCGGCCGCCGTCTCCGGATGCACCTGCACGAGACGAATCCCGTTCATCTGCTTTCCGGTCATCGTCCACTGCGTCATCGTCGCGAAGTGGACGACGCTCGGACGACCGATCATGCCCATGAGCGGGAACCCCTCCGGGCGGGGCACCTTCACGCCCACCTCGGCCTTCGGCGTCGGGGTGCCCGGATTCACCGGGTTCGTCACCAGCTCCGCAAGGTTGCGGGCCGACGCGAGGTCGCCCGTCACCTCCGGATGTGCGTAGAACGGCGGCAGCGCGGCGTGTCCCGCGGGCGCCAGCTTCGCTTGCAGGTCCGCCGTGAAGATCTCCACCTTGCCGCTCGGCGTCAGGAAGCGTTTGCCCGCGTGTCCGAGGGCCGCCGCAGCCGTGTGCCACGACGGATGGTCGATGTAGAGCGTGCTGACGCCGGGGTGTTCGGCACTCGGGCACGGCCACCGCAACGGTTCGTTGCGCTCGCGCAGGCGCGCCGAGGTCATGCCCGCCACGCCGGGCGTGTTCTTCGCGAACTGGTTGTCCCAGAGCGAACGGTAATCCTTCCAGTCGTCGCGCAGGTTGCTCGTCCAGTACTCGGGCGCGTGCGTCCTGTCGTGGAGCGCCATCTTCTTCGCCAGCTCGATCCAGATCCAGATGTCGGGCTTCGCCTCGCCCACGGGCGGCACCGCCTGGTTACACCAGCGAATGGCGCGGTCGTCGCGGCGCATGTAGATGGTGTCCATCTCCAGCACGCTGGGCACCGGCAGGATGTAGTCGGCGTAGTAGGCCGGCTCCTCCATGAACAGGCCGGGATAGACCAGGAACTCGAGCTGCTCGTACGCCTGCTTCACGCGGCGGCTGTTCGCGCTGTCGACCAGCGGATTGCCCTCCATGAAGATCGCGCGCAACTTGTAGGGCTTCGACTCGAGGATCGACGTCGCGAACCAGTCGGGACCGACCGGGAGCGGTGCCGCCTTCTTCGGCGTGTCACCGGCGATCGGCGCCAGGTCGAGACCGCCGGGCCAGGTGTTGTGCATGAAGTTGCAGCCGCCACCAGGCTGTCCGATGTTGCCGGTGATCGCCGAGAGGAACGCCAGCGCGCGGTAGGTGTGGAACGCGTTCATCTGGTGCGAGATGCCGGCGTTGCAGAAGATGGCCGCCGGCTTCGCCGCCGCGAAGCGCTCGGCCAGCGAGCGAATGCTCTGCGCCGGGATGGTGGTGATGCCTTCGGCCCACTCCGGACTGAAGCCCTGGCTCGTGATGTGCGCGCGCAGCTCGTCGAAGCCCAGCACCCACTGGGCGACGAAGGCCTTGTCGTACCGCTCGCGTTCGATGATGTGCGCCAGCATGCCGTAAGCGAGCGCCATGTCGGTGTGCGGCCGAATCGCGAGGTATTCGTCGGCATGCGCGCTGGTCGGCGTGCGCCGCGGATCGACCACGACCAGCGTGGCGCCGGTCCTTGCCTTCTCGCGCAGCAGGTACTCGAACGTCACCGGATGGGTTTCAGCCTGGTTCGTGCCGAGGAACAGGAAGAACGTCGAGGCTCCAAGGTCGTCCTTGCCTGTCGCCGCGTCCACACCGTAACCGTTGGTGAAGTTGCCGAGGCCGAAGGTCCACGCCAGGGCGTTGCCGCCGGCGTCGTTGCAGACTGGACCGACGTCAGTGGCGTTCGGTGAACCATACAGATCGAAGAAGCGGCCGATGATCGATCCGGTGCCGCGCGGCAGGCGCCCGGACGTCTTGTTCGCCACCGCCTGCGGCCCGCTCGTGTCGCGAATCTCGATCAGCTTGCGGGCAATGCCGTCGAGCGCGGCGTCCCAGCTGACCGGCTCGAAGACCGAGTCAGGGTCGCCCTTCTTGCCGCGCACCCGCTTCAGCGGCGTCGTGATGCGCCGCGGGTTGTAGACCAGCTCCGGCATCAGGTCAGCCTTCACGCACAGGTTCCCTGCAGCCACCGGATCGGCCGCCTCGCCGCGGATGCCGATGATGCGGCCGCTCTTCTTCAGCACCTGGATGCCGCAGAGCGAGTTGCAGAACTGGCAGGCCGACTTGACGACTTCGTCAGGCTCGAGTGCGCCAGAGTCTCTCGTCAGGTTGAATCTCACCACGGCGCTCTGCGGCGGCGGCGGGGTCGCCCCTGGTGACGGGGTCGACTCCGTGGTGCAGGCGGCCACGCCGAGACCGAGGGCGGGCGCGGCGATGAGGAACTTGCGACGACCTGGACTGACCGGCGGACTCGATTCTGCAGACATCGAATAGTGCGCTCCCTGTGTTTCTCTTATCCAGCAGCTCAACGGTGCGACCTTGCCTAGTCGTCGCCCTTCGCACGGCTCCACGCCACGTCAGCGGTCACGGGCGGCAGCATCAGCGCCACGGCCCCCGCTATCGCCGACAGTAGCACGGCCCCCCAGAGCGACCCGGCGACCCCCGCCACCTGGTACAAGACTCCTGACAGCAACGTCCCGAGCAGACGGCCGCAGGCGTTGGCCATGTAGTAGAAGCCCACGCTGAGCGAGACGCGATCTGCCT
>CAVRLS010000007.1:0-13195 GCA_963722395.1 uncultured Acidobacteriota bacterium
GACGCGTCGTCTACGGGCAGGTGCTCGACCAGCGACCACCGAGAACACCACGTGCGGCCTGGTTGGCGCGCGCGAGAGGTCCAGGACGAACTCGAAGGCGATGCGTAGTCGGCCCGGCGCCAGGCCCGCCGGGTCGCCGGCCGACAAGAGAGGCAACTCGAACCCGTGCAGGTTCTTGACAATCTCCTCGGCCTCCAGCGGGGGACAGTCGAGTACCGCTGCGGATGATGAGCAGCCATCCGGCGGCGGTCGCCAACGCGCGCGTGGCGACGGCCATGTCCTGCACCGGCTCGGTGCCGATTGCCGGTAAGCGCGCTCGGCGCACCAGCGTCAGCAGCATGAACGAGAAGGTGAAATGGGTCGGCACCGCCGCATCCCATACCCGACGACCGTGGCGCCCTGAAGGTGAACGATGCAGGGTTCGGCGAACACTGGACCGAGCGCGCGCACGATGACTTTCCGAGGCCACGACGTTGGCGGGCATCGCCGCTATTCGCGGTCTTTTGGCCTCGTGGGCCGGCAAGGGGTTGGACCTGACGCCGTCGGCTTCGCCAGACGTCGAGCTGTTGGACAAGTCAGCGGATAGCGCGCTTAGCGAAGTCTGGGCAGCTACCGGCACCTGGTCCGTACCACCAATTCCAATGTTCGGCGAATTAGTTCAAGCCCCACCGCGCGGCGTAGAGTCCTCCAATCACGCAATGCCATTCGCCAATGGAGTAGGCCACGCTGGTGATAGCAGCCGGCTGGCGGTCGCCAATTCGCAGTCGCCTGATTTGCGGTCGGGCTCACCCGCGCCTCCGAAGATGCTCCATCGCGGCGTAGTCAGAACGCCCGACGACGTCATCGCCTGGACCGGTTCGCTGTGAGCATGGTCGGCGCCGTTGCGTCCGGCAATAGTAAGTCTCAACCCGCCCGTGACTGCTGAACGCATAGCCTCGGCGCAGAGTTTCGGTAGAGGTCGATCACAGGGCTGACGCCTCACTGTACGAGGTCAGCGAGGGTGAACCGGGTGTGTCGCAATCGCCTTTTATGGAATGACGCACCTGGTGAGTGTTTCCGGACAGGATCAATCTGTTCGCGCTAACCCGCTCCGCCTCTGCCACGGGGTCGGTGAAATATTGAACGTAGTGCGTCGCACGCTCCTCGCCTCGGTTGCGCGCATCAGAGCTTCATTGTAGGCAGTTGACAGTGAGAGCCCGAAGGAATCGATGAACCATTCGGCGCCGCAGTGAGAGCGCGACCTCGAGGGGATTCGTGGACCCAGACAACTACCTGCAACCTGTCGACAAGGGGCCGCCAGAAAGGCAGAGTCAGGCTGTTACGCGGATCCTTCCAATCCCATGGATCCGGTCCGGCAATGGTCGCCAGCTCAGTTCGTGCCCTCATTCGAGGCGTGCCATGCGCTGCTGTCACGAATACTGGAGAGATCGGGTGGATCAGTTCCAGCCGCCACCGGAGCCTCGGCCGATCTGCTCGTTGATGTCTCGACGATCTGTCCGTGCTCCCAGTGCCCCTCGAATCTGGTTGGTTTCACCGGCAACATGTCCTGTTCTGGCCGAGATAGAGGCGTGAGGTGCAGGAGCCTCGCGACCATCGACGTGCCAGAACGGTGCATCCCTGCTACACAGACCGCCATTTCATTCCACCGAGTCTCTTCGAAGATTCGCTCATCGCTAACCTGGCAGTGTTGAGTCGTTCCCCCGTAGCCGACCAGAAGGCGCGAGTCGCCCTGAGAGCACCCGCACGCATCATGCTGGATGCGGACGGAGTCGCTGATCGAGACCGCAGAGGCTACCGGGCACGCCGTCGCCAGTTGGCTTCCAGGCACACCGCCGCCCGAGAATACCATGAGTCTTCGCCAAACGCCTCGCGGCACTGCCACCAGCGACGCGACGAATGCGGTCGTTGCCGGTCGCGCCTTGCTGGACAGCCAGTCGAGCACCTAGACAAGATCCATGGAATGACCGGCTCACAGTCGCGCGGGACCTGTCGGCGCGTTGCGAAGCACGCGACTGTCTCGCGGGTTAATGCCGAGGCATCAGAGCCGCAGGCGAGAGGAGCCGGTCATGGAGGAAGTTATCACGTACGTCGGAATCGATGCGCACAAGCGCGAGCTGCACGTGGCGATGCTGATCGGGTCGGCCGCGACGCCGGTGACGTGGACGGTCGAAAACGAACCGAAGGCGATCGAGCGACTGCACCGCAAGCTCGAGCGCGAGGCGCCCGGCCCGGTGCGGGTGTGCTACGAAGCGGGGCCGTGCGGCTATGCGCTGCAGCGGCGCCTGACGGCCGGCGTGATCACGTGCGTCGTCATCGCGCCGGCGCTGATGCCGCGGAAGCCGGGCGACCGCGTGAAGACCGACAAACGTGACGCGCGGAAACTGGCCGAGCTGTTCCGGGCGGGGCTGTTGACGGAAGTCCGGCCCCCGACGCCGGCCGAGGAGGCGGTGCGCGATCTGTGTCGGGCCCGCGATGATGCCCGCGACGATGTGCAGCGCGCGCGCCATCGGCTGGGCAAATTGCTGCTGCGCCGCGGGCTGCACTTCGCGGGGCGGAAGAACTGGACGAAGGCGCATCGCCAGTGGATCAGAACGATCCAGTGGGACCATGCGGCCGAACGCGCGGTCGTCGACGACTACCTGTTGGCGATCGAGCAGGTCGAAAGCCGCCTCGCGGAGCTCGATGCGCGCCTGGCGGAGACGGCGCAGACCGATCCGTATCGCGAGCCGGTGGCGTGGCTGCGGTGCTTCCGCGGCATCGACACGTTGACGGCGATGCTGATCCTGGCCGAGTTGCACGACTTTCGCCGCTTTCCGAGTCCCCGGGCGCTGATGGCCTATCTCGGCCTCGTGCCCAGTGAAGATTCGAGTGGCGATCGCCATCGGCGCGGACGGATCACGAAGACCGGCAACGGTCTGGTGCGTCGCGTGCTGGTCGAAGCCGGTTGGCACTACCAGCATCGCCCCGGCGTGGGACCGGCGCTGGCCGCGCGGCGCAGAGGCCAGCCGCCGCGGGTGATCGCGATCGCCGACAAGGCGCAGCAGCGTTTGTGTCGCCGCTTCCGACGACTCACCTCGGAGCACAAGCCGGGGTAGTGTCCCGTCAAGTTCCACATGTGGGCTACCACCGCGACGGATGAAACAGGGTATCGTGCGTGCGGCGTTGGCAGAGAGGTCGGCCACCACTTTGGTGCTGTGAGCCCGTCGTCAAGTTGGACCGGGAGCTGGTGTCGCACCGCATACTGTGTCCACGTGCGCGCCGGTTCGCTGGGTGCGCATCGGAGCACGCTTTGTAGACTGTAGAATCGCCAGCTCCACGCCACGCGCCGCAGGAGGTGTGGAGTGGATGTGATGCATCAACGGTGTGCAGGACTCGACGTGCATAAGGACGAGGTCGTTGCGTGTGCGCGTGTGATGACCGGGCGCCGCGTGACCCGCACAGCGGCGAGATTCGCCACGACAACACGCGGACTGATCGCCCTCGCCGAGTGGCTGCAGCAGCAGGCGTGTCGCGCGGTCGCCCTGGAGGCGACCGGCGTGTACTGGAAGCCGGTCTGGCACGTGCTGGAGGCCCATTGCACGTTGCTCTTGGCCAACCCGGCGCATGTGCGGGCGATTCCCGGGCGCAAGAGCGATATGAATGACGCGGCCTGGCTGGCCGACCTGCTCGCCCACGGGCTGATCCGCGGGAGCTTCGTGCCGCCCCCGCCGATTCAGGAACTGCGCGATCTCACGCGGACCCGCAAACAGCTCGTGCGTCAGATCGCGCAACACAACCTTCGGCTGCAGAAGACGCTTGAGGATGCGAATCTCAAGATCGCGAGTCTGGTCAGCGATCTGCTCGGCGTCAGCGGGCGTGCGATTCTCCACGGGCTGATTGAGGGCGAGACGAACCCCGTGCGTCTCCTAGAGCGGACGACGGGGTTGCTGCGCGCCGACCCCGAGCAGTTGCGCATGGCCCTTGAAGGCCGTGTCCGCGAGCATCATCGCTTTCTGTCTCCGGCTGCACCTCTCGCAGATCGAAGCGCTTGAAGACGGTCTCAAGACCCTGGACGCACGACTTGAGGCGCTGCTGCGTCCGTTTCCGCGGTCACGACGCGGCTCTGCCACCATGCCTGGCGTGAGCACGCTCGTGGCCCAAACGTGCTCGCCGAGATCGGCGACGACGTGCAGCGGTTTCCGTCACCCGGTCACCTGCGGTCCTGGGTGGGCTTGTGTCCTCGGCTCGACGAGAGCGCGGGCAAGCGCCGTTCGACGCGCCTGCGGCACGGCGCGCCGTGGCTGAAGACGGTCCTCGTGCAGGCGGCGTGGGCCGCCGATTCGGCACCGCGAGGCGTATCCGCATGCGCAGTTCCGGCGACTCAAGGCGAAGCGTGGTCCGAAGAAGGCCATCGTCGCCGTCGCGGCGCCGCTACTGACCGCGGTGTATTTTATGCTGCGCGACGACGTGGACTATCGCGACCTCGGCGTGCACTACTTCGACCGGCACGATGCCACCCGCGCTGCGGCTCGCCTCACGAAGCGCTTAGAAGCACTCGGATTCAAAGTGGCCCTGCCGGCCGCGTGATCGAGGGAGTTTCTTTGTAGTGGTGGAAATCGGCTCGCACCTTCCGTGAGCTGAGTACGGTCTACGCGATCGCGGCCAGGATCTCCTGGGCCGTGCTCGAGAGCGACGGCGTGGCCGCCTGCTGCATCGACTCGGCGCTGAAATACCGGCGTTCGGCCACGGCCCATTCGTCGTCCTGTTCGAGCAGGATGGCGCCGACGAGCCGGATCACTGCGGCGGGATTCGGAAAGAATCCCGACGACATTCGAGCGCCGCTTGATCTCCTTGTTGAGCCGCTCCAGCGGGTTCGTGCTGTGGAGCTGCCGTTGGTGCTCGACGGGCAGATGCCGATAAGCGAGGATGTCCTCGGCTGCGTCCTCGAGCAGCGCGGCCGTCTTTGCAAAGCGTCGTGGCGAATCCGGCCGGGACAGCCGGCCAGGTCACCGGCCGTCGCCGACGTCTTCCGGAACGACTGCACGGGCTTCCCGTCCGGTGGAAAACAAACGGCACGATCCGTCCGGTCTTCTTCTCTACGGCCGCCGTGGCGGCCTTGCGCGCGGTCAGCAGTTCCACCAGTTCGGGCAGGTCCCCGAACGGCAACGTGCGGCCTTCCCCGTTCTTCGTGGTGCCGGGATCGAGCCGCACCTCGGACGCGGCGAAGTCCATGTGTCATCGCCATTGCAGCGCCAGCACCTCCGACGGGTGCGCCAGCCGGACCAATACGCGAAGGTGATCACGTGCTGCACGTCGCGCGGCAGGTTCTTCCGGACGGCCTCGAAGTGCTCCACCTCGAAGAACCCCGTCCGGACGCTGTGGCCGGATTGGCGGCGCGCGGCCCCACGCATTGTCCTAGACCTGCTACACGGTTCGGACGACGGTGGGTAAGCGGCGCGGGAGGCCGCAGAAATTTCCCGGGATCTTCCGGGCACCCCAACTATGGGCCTCGATCCCCCCACCAGCCGATCGCTGTCGAGGCAGAGCCGATTGACGTGACCGCATTCTTGCCCATCTGTGATGCACGGTGCGCTTGACCCGATCCGGTGGACGGTTTAGTTACGCTGCGTGAGTCGTCGTGCGTTCGAAGTCGGCCGGGCTCATCCGACCTGCGGAGGAGTGCCGACGCCGCTGGTTATAGAACACTTCGATGTAGTCGAACAACTCGGCCTTGGCCTCGGCGTGGCTGGGGAACCGCTCGCCGACCTCGCCCTTGAGGGTCGAGAAGAACGCTTCCATCACCGAGTTGTCGTAGCAGTTGCCGCGCCGGCTCATGCTGCACGTGATGCCGTAGGCCGTCAGGACCGCTCGGTAGTCCTGGCTGGCGTACGTCGATCCCTGATCGGAGTGGTGGAGCAAGCCCACCTGCGGGCAGCGCCGCTTCAGGGCCATCGCCGAGCGCCTTGAGCGTCAGGTGGCGGTCGTTGACGGCGCTGACGGCCCAGCCGACGACGAACCGTGAGAAGAGATCGAGGACCACCGCGAGGTACGCCTTGCCCTGGTCGCCGATGCGCAGCTCGCTCGTGTCGCCGACCCACCGTTGATTCGGCCGTGCGGCGGCGAAGTCTTGCTGCAGGAGGTTGGCGGCGATGGGCTGGTCGTGCTCACTCATCGTCGTGCCCTTGTAGCGCTTGCGGACGCGCGCGCGGAGGCCGTCTTCCTGCATCAAGCGGATCAACCGCTTCCGGCTGACGCGCTCGTGCCAGGCGCTGCAGGTCGTCGTGCACGCGCGGGCTCCCGTAGTAGCCGCGGCCGCCGGTGAACGAGGCGTGCACCAGGACCTTCAGGCGCCGGTCCTCACGAGCGCGCGTCGACTCGGGTCGGGTCCGCCACGCGTAGAACCCACTCGCGCTGACCTCGAGGCACCGGCACAGGATCGTGACCGTGTGATGGGCGCTCTCCGCCGCAATGAACCGAAACCTTACCGGCTCTGCTTGGCGAAGAACGCCGCGGCTTTTTTTAGGATGTCGCGCTCCTCGGCGAGGATGCGATTCTCTTTGCGGAGCGCGGACGAGCTCCTCGCGTTCTTCCTTCATCAGCCCGCTCTTGCCCTTGGTGCGCTCAGCGCGGGCCTGCTGCACCCAGGCCGCCAGCGCCGAGGCCGTCAGATCCAGCTCGCGCGCCACGGCCCCTACGCTCTTGCCGTCGTCGAGGACCAGCCGCACCGCGCCTTCCTTGAACTCTTCCGTGAACTGCCGTCGGACGCGCCGAGCGGACGTGCTGCTTGCCATGCGGGACATCGTATCCACCTTTCGGAACGTGTCCACGGAATCGGGTCAAGCGCACGGCCATTCCGAACCCTGCAGGCTGCAACGCGGGCGTCCTGGACGATGCAGCGGCCCATACGGCGCTCATCGGTCGCGGTTGGCAACCGGCGGAGTGAGTCGACCGCCCTGGGCCGCGTCGACGCATACGGCGCGCCCCCCCAGCGCACCCGTGTCAATGCCGGGCCTCGTCGGTTCGAGGCGCCTACCGCCCGCGCGCACCCCTAGCAGCCTCCAGCCGTGCGAGTCGCGCGAGCAAGTCATCAATCGTCTTCTGCTGGGCCGCGATGAGGGCTTGCTGCGCCTGCACCTCCTGTTCGAGGGCCAGCGAAGCCGCGACCGTCGTCCCTGCCCGGTCGCGATGGGCGGCGTGAGCGTGCCGAGCTGGCCGTTGGCGTCGATGAACACTTGCATGGCGGGTCCGGTCAGTTGCGTGCCGTGAATGCCCGCGATGAAGGTCTGGTTCTGCCCGACGCCGCCGCTGTACGGCAGGCCGATGCGGATGGTGTTGGTGTCGGCGGCCGTGCCCACGACATCTGCGCCGAGAAACACATTGTAGGAGCCACTGGTCGCGTTGGTGCCGGCTGCGTAGCCCAGTGCCGCATTCCCGCTACCCGTGGTGTTGGAATAGAGCGCCGCGCCGCCGCTCGCCGTGTTCTGGTTGCCCGTAGTATTGGAACGGAGCGCTGCGCTTCCGCTCGCCGTGTTGTCGGCGCCTGTTTCATTGAGTAACAGGGCCGACGTGCCGCTGGCCGTGTTGAAGTAGCCTGTAGTATTCACAACAGCGCTTGGAGACCGCTGGCCGTGTTACTGAAGCCAGTGGTGTTCGCATGGAGTGCCAGGTAGCCGCTGGCCGTGTTGTAGTCGCCCGTGCTGTTGGATTGGAGCGCTCGAGAGCCGCTGGCGGTATTGTATCGGCCCGTGGTGTTGGAATAGAGCGAGCGAATTCCGGTCGCGGTGTTTTCATGGCCTGTCGTGTTCGAGCTGAGCGCCTGAAGTCCAATGGCCGTGTTGTCGTTGCCGGTGGTGTTGGAATAGAGTGCCAGCGCGCCGCTCGCCGTGTTGTCCCAACCCGTCGTATTGGACTGGAGCGCCAACCAGCCGAAGGCGGTGTTGATGGAGCCCTCCGTGTTGGAACGTAGCGCCTGGTGTCCAGTGGCCGTGTTAAGGGTGCCCGTTGTGTTGGCATTGAGCGCCGCTACGCCAGTGGCTGTGTTGTCGAGGCCCGTGGTGTTGCTAGCAAGCGCATTCTGGCCGACGGCCGTATTTGAGGGGCCTTCCACGATCTGCGGCGGCAGCGCCTGAGCCGAAACGAAGCGTGTCAGTCCAAGCGCTACAGACAGGACGAGTCCGACAATGACAGGGGAAGTGTGTCGCATCACTGCATCTCCTTTGAGCCAGCTCCAGGCCGCTGCCAGGGGCGAAGCGCTCCCGACTATGCGCCCGCTCGGCCCGTGGCGCCTAGTGGTCTTCCGGAGCGTGGCCGAGAGCATCGGTGAACGCCATCTAGTCTTTCGTGGGCGCCCTCGGCGCCGTCGCCTAACGTCCTTAAGCCTTACTGGCTTTCGCGCGACTGGCTTAAGTGGTGGGCCCGTACAGCACGAGGCCCACCCGCACCGCGTGATGCCGGGGCCTCGGTTCGTTCGTGGCGTCTAGGACGCCGTGGCAGAATGGCACCGACGAGTCGTTCATGGGAAGTTCCGCGACGAGTGCTTGATGCTCGAGTGGTTCCGCAATCGGCTCGAGGCCAAGGTCGGCATCGAAGGTTGGCGGCGCCACTACAACGAGGTCCGTCCGCATATGAGCCTCGGCTATCAGACGCCGGCCGAGCTTATGGCCACGCTCTCAGAGCGGCGCTCGCCGGCTGCGCCGGCTCGCCCTGCCCAGGACGTGCACGGAGACGACAGACTAACCACCGGCGCCATTCTCCAGTAATCACTGGTTCGAAGAACCCCGGCACGTCACAAACGCTCGCCGCGTCGGCCGAGGGTAGATGGCAACCGATGCGGCGTGGGGACCGACCCCCGCGGCCGGCCGGGGGCTTGCGATTCCCTGCCGCCGTACGGCGCTCTCCTGGGCGATCCCTTGCGCCGCCCGAGGACACGGTAACGAGCAGCCCACACAGACCCGGCAGCAGACGGCTAGTGCAGGGGGCCTGCGTTAGTCGAGAGGGGTAAGAAGCTGCCCGGAGAACGGACGTGCCGGGTTTCTAGAAGATCCCCGGTAAAAGGTGCCGTTGCCAAGCGCCTCGCCAGCGGCTAGCCTTAGCGGGACCGTTGCGCATCAAGCCCGCTGCCCGCCCGACGGCTGATCAGTCATGCACTCTCCAGAGCCGACTCCCCCTCCGCCTCGCGTCCTCTACCTCGGACCGCCGTCGGCTGTTCGGAGCGCTGCGGACGACACTGCCACCGCCCGGTTGGCGCGGATGGGGCGCAATACGGGCAATCTCCTGATTGGGGACGCGATTCTTCGACAGTTGGTCGGCGAACCCATGACCAGGCTTGCCGACCTCTTGGACCGCGACGGACGCAAGGTGGCGCTCGCGCAGCTGGACACGGCGCGCCTCGAAGAGGACTTCGACGTCATCGTGATCGGTGCGGCCAACTTCCTGCACGCCGGCTTCGACTTCGCTCCCTGGGCACGCCTCGTCGAGTCCGTGCGCCTCCCGTGCGTAATCCTGGGCCTCGGCGCCCAGGCTCCTGACTACGGCTGCCGCATCGACATACCCGACGGCACGACACGGCTCGTCAGGGTTGTGTCCGAACGCTCGACAACTGTGGGGGTACGTGGGTACTTCACCGCGGAAGTGGTCGACGCCATAGGGGTTCGCAATGTCCGCGTCGTCGGCTGCCCTTCGATGTACTGGACCTGCCGGCCGGAGCTACGGTTCCGACCTCGCTCAACGGCTGGTCCACTACTGGTGTCTGTGAACGGTTCGGCCAACGTGGTCGACCACTCGGTCGATCCGCAGGCCGCGCGGCGCGTCGAGACAATGCTTGTACGACTGTCGTTCGAGCGCGGCTATCCCTACGTCCTGCAGAACGAGATCGAGATGATGGACGTGCTGCTGGACGACGCACGCCCCCCTAACGCCTCGTTGGTCGACGCGTTGATGCGCCAGTATGGCTTAGCGGACCTCACACCTGAAGCATTCGTCAACTTTGTACGCAACAATATGGCGGTTTACTGGGATACGCGGCCGTGGCTCGCCGCGGCTCGCGCCCACGACTTCGTCCTGGGCACTCGCTTTCACGGGTGTTTGATCGCCATACTGGCCGGTGTGCCGGCCTTCGTCTTCGCGCACGATGCTCGCACGCGGGAGATGTGTGAGCTGCTGCGGCTGCCCCACCAGGGGGTGCGCAGCGTGGAAGCCGTCGACGTTCGCGCGATCTACGACTCGCTCGACCTCGACGCGACCACAGCTGCTCACGCCAGCCTGTATCAGAACTACGTGACCTTCCTCGACGAGAACGGGCTGGCGCATCGCCTCCGGCGTAGAGCGGAGCCCCAGGACGCCTTCGCCTGAGATGTCTGCGCGATGAGACCTATAGGTCCACGACTTCTGCTGCACGCCGGCACCCCCAAGACCGGCACGACGACGCTCCAGCATGCGCTGTACGAAGCGCGGGCTGCCTTGCACCACCACGGAATTCTTTACGCCGACGTCGACCTGTCTCACGAACTCAAGCACCAGTGGATGGTCAACCTGCTGATGGCCGGTGACATCCACGGATTCCGTCGGAATGTGCTGTCCGTCGTGGACGCAGCTCGGACCACGGGCGCAGCCCAGGTCGTGCTCTCGACCGAAGGTCTGTTCCACCACTGGACCGATTTCACACCCGACGCGCGGCGGGAGCTTTCGACATTAGCGACGCTCTTCGACATCACCGTCTGGGCAGTGTTTCGTGAGCCGGTGTCGTTTGCCACGTCTCTGTACTCGCAGCTACTGAAGAACCCGCCGCTGCCACACCTGACGGCCTGTTACGCCACGACGATGTCGCTCGACGAGGCTGTGCGCGACCCGTGGTTCGCCACGCGTTTGGATTACGCCAGGTTCATCATCGAGATCGAGCAGCTGTTCGGTCGTCGCTGCCTTGTGGCGACCAAGTACGAGGCGGTCGACACCGTGGCGCAGGCTCGCGCTTTGCTCGGCGTGGATGAACGGGTCCTGCCCGGCGTGCCTGTGAAAAATCAAGGATTGAACGCTCTCGGCGTAGACTTGCTTCGTCGGCTCAACGCAACTGCGGTCGACCCCGTCGAGCGGCAGCGGCTCGTCGATGCGGTCGTCGACATCGACCGGGTGCTGGGGCGCAGTGAACGGTTCACTCCATCGCCGCAGGCCCAACAGGCAATATGCAATTGCGCGAGAGCCAGCGCGAACTACCTGGCGGACCGCTTCGCCATCCATTGGGACGTTCTGGAGAAGCAACCACAACCGGTCACCTACGCCGTAGGCTGTGTGGCCGATTCACGGTCGCCATTCCTGGAACAAGCATTGCGCCTGCTCCAGTCGTGGCGCTGGTTTGCCGGCGCCTACGCCGACGCCCCGTTTTATGTATGCGTGGTCGACGGCGTGACGGACGAATGGCGGCAACGGTACGAGCGTCTGGGCGCCGTTGTTCATATCGTGCCGCGCTTTCGGGATCGACACTCGACATCCAACAAGCTGCGCTTTCTCGAGATTCCCGAAGCGCAGCTGGCCGATCGCGTGCTCCTTCTCGATTGCGACACGATTGTCGTGCAGAGCCCTGAACGCCTGTTCACCGGGGAAGGGCTCACGGCCAAGATTGCCGATGTGGCGACTGTACCCCTGGAAGTGTTCGCGCAGGTCTTCGACCGGTTCGGCCTGACGGTGCCCACCGCGGATCAAGAGTGCACCGTCAGCGGCGAACCAATGATTCCCTACTTCAACAGCGGAGTGATTTCCCTTTCAGGCCACGCCATGCGATTGCTCGCGCCGGCATGGGTGACGCTCAATGGCGAGTTGACGGCGTCATTCACGGCGTTCGGAGGCGTCGCACATTTCTGCGAACAGGCCAGCCTCAGCCTGGCGTTGGCTGTCACTCGGGTGCCGTTCATCACGATTGGCAACGAGTTGAACTTCCCGGCCCACTTTGACGGCGTCAACATGCCGGCCCACGTCAACGGCGACATCCTTGATTCGCCACTCGGCCGAGTCGACCCGACGATTATTCACTATCACTGGCTCGTCCAGCCCGATGGCACCCTCAGCCCGTCGATTTACCCGCGGGTGGACCGAAGGATCCAGGAGTTCAATCGCAGATGGCTCGAAGCCGAGCGGACTGAGACACAAAAATAACGCCGGGAGCCCTAGAGGGCTCCCGGCGTGTAGGTCGGGACTCGGCGGCGTCCGCCGAGACGCTTACTGCTGATCGAACCGGTTGAAGCCGTTGAGATCGCGGGCCCGGCCGAACACCAGATAGGCGGGCTGATACTGCCCTCCCTGACGTGAGAAACCAGTGCTCACCCACGCTGTGCCAACCGGCGAGTGCTTACGTGCGCGCAGGTAGTCGCCGCCGCTGCTAGACGTCCACGCCGCCGTGCTGCCAAATCCGGTATAGACCTCCCACCCTGGAGGATTACCGTTGTAGTCGTCGTTGAGACCCACGTAGTGCTGCGGGTTGATGCCGCTGGCCGACGGCCAGAAGCCCAGCACCGACAGGCCGACGTGATCCCGATCGTTGGCACCCACCGCGGCCCAATGCCAGGCCAGGGAATCGCTGAAGATGTACTTGCGCGCGCCGTAAGCGATAGTGCCGGCGTGGAAGCCGGCCGACTCGGTGTACGGCAACGTGAAGCCGTTGCCCTCCTTGACGTTCCAGAAAAAGTCCACACGATCACCCGACGAACCAAGGCCCGCGGGCGTCGGGGTGTTGTGTGAGATCACGCCGCCAGTGACGCGCTGGTCGGCACGCGCGCAGGGATTGAAGCCCCCAGGCACGATGCATGTGCCGTTGCGGTTGGTGAACGTGTAGTTGGCGATCGTGCGGTCGATGAAGTTCAGCGAGGTGCTGTCGTCGAACAGCCAGTAGACGCGGAACTGATTGTTCAACCCGGTGTTGGTCACAATCTGGTCGCCCATGAACATCGTCTCGCGCGCGTTCTCGACCAGGCCTGGGGTCCACCCCTGGGCCAGGACGCCGCCGCCCCACCAGGTGAACGGCGCACTACCACAGGCCGACATCTCGGTCAGGCTGAAGCGAATCAGGAACGACGTGATGTATGAACCGGCGTTCGAGAACACGTTCGTGCCGACGTAGAGGAAGTTGTTGCTCAACGCCATGCGGGGATAATCGAACCAGGCGTTGGCGTAGGCCGCATTGCCCGTGATGCTCGGACGGATGTCGTAGGTGCACAGGGCGCCGGCGCCG
>CAVRLS010000008.1:0-96257 GCA_963722395.1 uncultured Acidobacteriota bacterium
GGCCCGACTCGTTCACCATAGGAATGGCAGGCGATCTTTGCAAGCGCAAAGTAGGGAATTTCGCTCTCGGCGGAGTCGCTTCGCACACGTGTGCAAAGTACGGGATTGCGAGCGCTCAAAGCGGACCAGACCCCACTACCCGCGTGGCGGAGACGACAGCCTCTCAACTGAGGCTCGCAGTGCAAGAGCCTCGGCGATTCGCATTACGCAGGCGCGGTCGCCTTCAGACAGACCGTCCCACACAGCGGCCAGTGGAAGCGCGGACGACGAGACCGTCGTCCGAACGGCCGTTGGGAATTTGGCTCTGAGCTTTTCGGCTTGCGCCAGTTCCCACATCTTCTCGGGATCGAGCAACAGCAGCTCCGCCAGCCGCGCATTGAACTTGCGGGACACGGTCATCTTCAGCCCTTGGCTGATCTGCCTCGCATACTCGGTACGAGCACTCAAGGGCGTCGGCGAGGTCTCTGAGTTCGAGGGGTGTGCCGAGTTGGTTTTCGCCGGTCTTCATCCGAAGACGAATGTTCTCGGCGTAGCTCAGCGTACGGACAGGATCTGTGGAAGGCAAACGTCGGCTCCCGGAGCGTGCGCTCCAAAACGCTGTCCGGCGAGCCTTTCGATCGGGATAGGATCGACTCAGGCGCGTCGACAGCCCACTCTGTTGACGTGCTCAGGGGCTGTTCGGGTGTTGACGCACCCGGCAGCTCCGCTCTCGAGAGAGCATCGAGATCCGAGTCATATCCAAAAACAGATGTACACCTCAGCGGCGCCACGACGTTCAACGGTTGCTACGTTCATCAACCGGCGCGTCTCAGAACGCCTCCGCCGGAGAGTGCTGCCACTGCCCGAAATCTGCGTCCTTCGATAGCGGAAGGGGATTCGCCGTCGCAGTCCTAACGATTGTGGGCAGGTTCACTGTGCCGCCAAACACCAGCGCGTGCTGGCGAAGAAGGCCCGCGATGCGATCCAGGTCCTCTCGGTCGCTCCACTCTGAAGCCGACGCAACCGCTCGAAGGTCCTTCTCGCCTGTGAGCCGAAATACGACCCACGTTCCGCACTGTCCCAGGACCGTTGGCGACACCTCCGAAGGACGCTGGGTGCTAAGACAAATGGACACGCCGAACTTCCGCCCCTCCTTCGCGAGTCGCTCATACGCCAAGGCATTGGGTTCGCCGTTTGTCTCTTCTGTCACGCCCCGCAGGTAGTGATGTGCCTCCTCGAGCACCAGCAGGGTCGGGTAGGTTCCTCCAGGGCCTCGTCGAAACAGTTCAAATGCAAACAGCTCCAGGAGGGACCCGAGCAGCAGTGGAAGCAGGTCATGCGCTACACGACTAAGGTCCACCCGGTGGATCTTCCACGTGGAGTCGGCTCCTCCAAACATGTCTTCCACCAGGGCTGTCGATTCAGCCTCCCAACTGAGGGCCACACCGGTGCCGGATTGCTCACCAACGTCTACGACCGCAGTAAACTGAGGGTCCTCAAGCAGCCGACGAATCCTGGTGACCAACGGCGCAACATTGCCGTATTCAAACGCGCCGCGTTCTGGCAGCTTCGACCCTTGCTTGAGCGCATAGCTGTCGGCGATGAGGCAGCCCAGCGCCCCCATGTGCGGCCAGACGGTGGCGGCCGGCACCACCCCCTTGCGCAGGGACTCGATTGCGGCGAGGGCCGCAGTCGCGTCGCCTGCCCTGCAATCATCAAAGAGCACCGGAGTCGCTTGGTTGCTCAGTGCCGCGCCCTGAGTCGCGCCGGTGCAGGTGACGTATCGCAGGTGATCGAGCGCGAAGTTCAAGGCCGGCCGCTGAGTCCGTTCACTGGGTATCAGCAGGCGGTTTAGGCCCTGTCTTCCGAGGGCGACGTAGGGCAGCTTTCGCGTCGGAGCAGATCCCCCCAGAATGGTTTCGCGGTACTCCCCAGCCCGGAGCATCGGCTCGACGGCCGGCTTGTATTCCCCGTTGATGTCGAACACGACAACCCTTGGCTTCGGCCACTTCACCACCTGTTGAAGCATGGCCGCAACAAAGCAGGACTTCCCCTGCCCGGTGCTGCCCAACACCGCCATGTGTCGCGGCAGAACCTGCCTGGCGTCCACCGCCAACGGCCCTCCTCCACCAATCGCTTGGCCAATGAGCAGTGCGGCCTCATCTCCGTGAGCGTTGCTGAGCAGGGCGCCGAGTTCGTCCGGGAGGAGAGGAAATGCCTCCGCGCCAAGCGCAGGGGACGCCAACCGATCTCCGGAGAAAGCCGGCTCCCCTTTGACGCGCTCCACCGTTCCGTACACCGTGGCGGCCATCTGCCGTAGTGGGACCCGTGTGACATCGGTGGAACCCACACCGGAACGGTGGGCATCGGCTGGCTCGCTGAACATCACCGATTTGGTCCGCAGAACAAGGAGCCGACTTCCAGCGTCAACGCCGAAGAACCCGTTCGGCTCGACCTCGGCGATCCCCTCGCGATGGGAGACCACGTAACCACGATGAGCATCTTTGATGTTGAGCGTGATGCGGGTACCCTCGACCGAAACCACGTAACCGAACGCTACTCGATCTCTCATGCCTTCGCCTCACGGTCGGTTCGCGTGAACTCGTCGTACGCCTTTCGGATGTCCCGAACGCGTTCGTCGAAGAGCACCGGGTCCGGCAAGTCCGCCGCGAGCGCGCCGACGTACGCCGAGGCGCCACCGCCCACGAGTGTCACTTGCGGAAGATTCAGGGAGATGATCCGCCTAACCCACTCGCTGAAGGCCCCATCTACCCCTGGCGCGCCCTTCTCCAATTCGGGCAGATAGATCACGAGCTGAAGGGTCGGATTCTGAAGCGCCGTTACCACGAGTCGGTTGATGTGGTCGTCGGCGAAGGAATAGCCGCATGTGATCAGCGTTGTTTGGGGCCTCGCGAGGATGTCGCCGAATCGGCGCAGCAGCTCGCCGTAGGCGAAGGCGGCCGTCTGAACGAACTTGGCCATGCTCGGAAAAATCAGTTCCTGGCCAATCGCCTCGTCCTCACCCTTGACGAACGCTTGCAGTTGGGGCCAGGCAGCCCTTGCGGGCCATTTGCGTTTGTCAACGAAATCTGGCCCCCCTGTGATGCCGAAATCTGGCCCCCCCTTGGTTGACGGACGTTCTTCTTCGTGAGGTGTAGCGGTCTCCGATGATGGCGGTGGGCGCTTGTGGATAACCGTCGGCGGTTATCCAAGGAGCGGTGGGCGCGGTCTGTGCGTCCACGGGTCCGTCAGCGTCCACGGCCGGCGTGTCGTTCAGCCTTTCTTCTGCCGCTTCTCGCTCGTGCGGCGAAACCGATAGGACTCCTGGCCGGTGTCGATGATGTGCGCCCGATCGGTGATCCGGTCGAGCACGGCTTTGCACAGCCGCGCGTTCGGAATGACCTGCGTCCACTCGGAGAACGGCAAATTGGTCGTGAGGATCAGGGCGGCCCGTTCGGTGCGGTCGGCAATGATCTGGAACAGGAGCTCGGCGCCGACGTCGGCGAGCGGCACGTAGCCGACCTCGTCGATGGCGATCACGTCGTAGCGCGCCCAGCGGGCGAGCACGCGCGCGAGTTGCATCGTGTGTTTCGCCTCGACCAGCTCATTGACCAGCGCGGCGGCGGTGGTGAACCGGACACGCCGCCGCTGCCGACAGGCGGCGACGCACAGGCCGGTGAGCAGATGGGTCTTGCCGGTCCCGCAATCGCCGATCAAGCACGACCGGCTCCGTGCGCGCAATGTAGTCGCCGTCGGCGAGCGTCCGGATCTGCGTCGCCGAGACCTTCGGCGCCTGGCCGAAGTCGAACTCGTCGAGCGTCTTCAGCCGCGGAAGGTGCGCCTCCTTCAGACGCCGCGCGATCGCATGGCGCTCGCGCTCGTCGACTTCGGCCGCGAGCAGCGCGTCCAGATAGCCGAGATGCGTGTGGCCCTCGCGCACCGCCTCGGCGCCGAGCGGGCCACACTGCTCGGCGACGGTCGGGAGGTGCAGCACCTTGCAGTGCTGCCGGATCGTGGCCTCGTGGAGCGCCAGCGGCGTCGCGCTCATTGGCCGGCCTCCCGCGACAGCAGCGTGTCGTACTCGGCGACACTGGGCAGCGCGCGATGGTAGGGCGCGAGCGCGGGGCCGATCGCGATCGGCGCGATCGCCGGACGCTCGAGCCCGGTCGTCAGAGGAGCTGTCGCACCGCGGCCTGGTCACTGCAGCCCCAGAGTGAGCGCCGCCTCGATCGCCCGCTGCAGCGCCGCCGGCCCGTGCGTCCGCGCCAGCTGCAAGCACGCCGATCATCTCGCGCGTGCCGGCCTGTTTCCCATGCCGGCGCATGCACTGCGCCCACAACGTGTCGTAACTGGCGGGCCACAGCCCGCGCGCGCGGCATTGGGCCAGCGGCGTCGACCCGGCCAACGCGCCGGGCTTGCGGACCAGCACGTCGAGGTAGTGCTCGAGCTCGAGCACCGGCGGCGAACCGCACGTACGACCGCTCGTGTCGGGCGAGGCACCGCCCGTCTGCCCACAGCTCGACGTGGGCGGAGCCGAGCTTGGCTTCGACCGCGGTGCCCGACCGCTGCGGGCACCGAGTACGGATTGGTCTTCACGCGCACGCATCCGGCGCCGTCCACCCGCGGAAAGCTCACCTCCTGCAGGTCGAACGGCTCGGCGGCCAGCGGTCGCAGCGACGCACGCTCAATCGTGACCGCCTCGCCGACCGTGTGCGTCCGCGGGTGGATCACGCGCGCCTCATCGGCGCGACACCCGGCCAGCAGCTGCGCATTCAGCGCATCGAGGTCGACGGCCTGCGGCACCGGCACCCAGTGATTCCGCCGGAAGTAGCCCGCCTCGCCTTCGACCCCGCCCTTCTCGTGCCCCTCGCCGGGCGTGCAGAACGTCGCGTCGAACTGCCAGTGCGAGCGAAACGCCAGGAACCGGATCGTCTCCTCGCGCCGATACCCGCGCAGGATCTTGCGCACCGCGCTGGTCAGATTGTCGTAGCGCAGCGTCGCGAACACGCCGCCGAAGTACGCGAACGCGTCCTCGTGCGCTTCCAGAAACGCCTGCTGCGTGGCGCGCGGATAGGCCCGGTGAAACGCCGCGCCGCTCGCCATGCTGCGCAGGCAGAACACCTGCAGCGTGACCGCCTCGTCCGCCGAGGATCGCGACGGCTTCGTACCAGTCGACCTGCGCCTCCTGCCCCCAGGCGTACGTCTGCGGCACGCAGACGGTCCGGCCGCGGAGCCCCTCGGCCTGCTTCCACGCGCGCACGTACTCGCGCACGGTCGACGCCGCGATCGCGGCGCGTGGGCCGCTCCGCCTGCAGCCGATCATGAATCCGCCGCGCCGTGTGCCGCTGTTTCCGCGGCGCCGTCCGGTCCGCCTCCAAGATCCGATCGATCACGTCGCGCACGCCGTCCAGCGCCGGCGTCGCGCGCGGCCGATACGTCCGCTCCGGCGGCACCGCGTCGGCCAGCGCCTGCCGCACGACGCGTCGATGGACGCCCAGTTTTCGAGCCACGCCCTTAATCGTCCCCACGCCGAACTGATGCTCCCGTCGAATCTCTGCGAACAACTCCACGCGGGCTCTCCTGTCCAACCAACCCTCCTCGATCCCGTGGGGATCGAGACGGGCCAGTCAGCGTAGCAGGGGGGCCAAATTTGAGCAGCACAGGGGGCCAGATGAGAGTAGCGAAGTCACCATTCGCTCAGAGTGGTGTTGTTGGCCCGCCAGGTTAGGGAGCCGTGCAGCTTGGCGAGGTAGATGTTGTAGGTGCCAAACCGCGCTTCGCCTCTTGCCAGGGTGTTGCGATACCCAAGGTCGAAATTGTGCGGCGCGAACTCACGGAAGTGAAGGCCACTAAAGCCGTTGACCACCTTCAGGCCGAGCGACTCGCACGCCCATTCGACGGCGAGGTCGTAGTTGGTCGTGAACACCCATGGGGCAGTCTGACCGGGTTGACGCGCCGCGCAAAGCCGCTGAAGGATGGTGCGATGGGCGTCAAGCCCGACCATGTTGATGGCGGAGATGTCAGTTGCGTCCCAATACTCAGCCTTCAGCGTTGCCGCACGAATCACAGCGCGCTTGATGTCCCCGATCACCGTTCGAAGCTGATTGAGTTTCGGGTTCTCTACCCTGTTCCACTCGAGCCTTGCGATCTCAAGGGTGTCTGCGAGGGCTTCGATGTTGGGAGGGTCTTCACCGACCACGAATCGCTCATCCCGCAACCACTCCAAGCTCTTGGGGTGCTTGAGCGCAAAGTCAGCCCACAAACCAGCCATGGTCTTGCCACCTACAGGCACGGACGCACCGCTGCCGAGCAGCAAGACGACGTGTTCGAGTCGTATCAGTGACGCGAGTTGCGGTAAGAATTCGTCACGTGTCAGCCAGCGGCCGCCACGGTACCTCACCCCTTCATCAATTGATGTAATTGCTGAGGCAGTTGCCAAAGTGACGTCCATGAATGCTCATCCCTCGCTTCGCCCCCAGGAACGGGACGACTCGTCCGTAAAGTGAAGACGAAGTATCGCACTTGGCGGAAGGGGTGGCTGTCTGGCGATGGACTACGCGTCCCGCAGCAGATGACGGCGGCCGGACGTCGTAACAATCTATATTGCCGACGAGTCCTTGAGGTCTGGATTGCTGGACTCACCGATGCCCTGAGGCAGGAGAGGTCAAGTGACATGGACGCCATCTACGCCTACGTTCGCACGCACGCCTACGCTCGCGCCCTGCTCACACTCTCAGGTACCGCCCTGTGGAACCTCGCGGTGCCGCTCCCTGCGGTTCCCCTTGCCATAGCGGCTGTCTGCGGCGTGGCCATCCCCGAGTTGGCCAGCCGCAGCGAGCGGTTCCGTCGCTACGGACTTGTGGTTGCCGCTGCCATGGTCGTCGCCACCCTCACTACCTTCAACGCCCTGCGATAGGCGTCAGGCAGACGTTCACTGTCTTCCGGGCATGACGGGTCCTCCCATCGCTCTTCGCAATTGCGCGGGTGCCTTGCCGGGGTGTTCGCCGGTTCACCTCGAAAGGCGAACTTGGCCCGCTGCCCGAGCCAATCAGCCACCGGCTCCTACCAGGGGGAATTTAGCCGTCTCGCCCTGCCCAGCGAACGACGAGACGGGCAGCCCGACGATGAATTTCAGCGGCGCTTGGAGTAGCCCCCGGCGATGCGGCGGATCTTCGTCATGCGCCAAGTAATCTGGGATTCGCGGCTCAGGGGTACGAACACCGAAGTGTTCGCAAAACGGCTCCGAATCTGGGGCCGGTTGCTGCCCTGAAATTCAGAACTTCCGTTTTCGCGCCAAAAACGCACGACTGGGAATGACCGTGGCGGTTCACGCTGTCAAGGGTACGAACAGGCCAAACGCCGGGACCGAAGCAACGAAAGCGTATTCCTCAATGACGATTTCGGTTCCCCTCGAAGCCGCCGCCGCGATTGTTCTTCGGCACGATCTCCTTCTGGGATTCGAATCGGACATCTGCCGAAGCGTCGGCATCGATTTGCCGGAAGTCGTCGCGAGTCTCCTTCAATCGCGCCGTGCGGCTCTTCTCAGGGGCTTGCCGAGGGCCTTCAGAGGACGGCTGAAGCAGTGACTGGTGAACAAGGCGCCTACCCTTTGACGGCGCACGTAGACGTGTCCCATCGGGCCGGCCTCCAGAACTTCCACCTTGCCCAGACCGAGGACGAAGGCAAACCTCATCACATCTGCAATGGACCGCTCACATCAGCGGCTGAGTGGCTCTACTGCACTTCGAGAGCCTTGAACACGGCGTCGACGCGATCGGCGTAGAACGCAGTCTGAACTTCGCGAACAGCTCGCCCGGCATCGTCGGCAGGTCCGTGACGCTGGACATCGGCAAGAACAACCGCTTAGCACCCGCGTCAAAGCCCACCTGCAAGCACTCCCCGAGGTTCTCGACCGGAATGACGTCTCCGCGCAGGCTCATGCTTCCGAGCACAGCATCTGTGGCTGGGTACGGACCCGGAGCGAGACGGGTCCGGCTACTGGAGTTCAGTCGCGGAAATTCAAGTCCTGTCGCTGATTGGGCCGACTCGGCGTAAATCGGTTCGGATCTTACCGATGAGCAGTGGCGGAAGGGGCGCTTCGAACAGCGGCTGGCCTGGCACGGTGAGCGGACCTATCATCCGGCCGGCGCTAAGACCCTCCGACGCTCCGAGTGCCCTCACGAACGCCTCGAGATCGCGGGCGTTGCGCTCAAGGCGCAGGTCCGTGGTCCGGCTCGTGGCGAACTCGTGGACCAGGAGCACCGCTGCCGATGCCTCTTGGATTAGTGCGAAGGCGAGTGTCCCGGCAACCGCCGTCAAGAGTTGGTAGCGGAGGTCACGCACCGACCGGCAACGTCCAGCATCGGGCAGAAGGCTCTGGGCAAGAGCAATGACACGCTCCACGCCCCGACTTCTGGGGTTGGTAAGACGTCGCTCGAACGCACTCAGCAGGGTTTCGCCCACCGAGTCGCCGAATGGCTCGTCGGCCTTCGCCTCCACGGTCAGCGCGACCCTGGCGCCGTTCACTTTACCGACGATTGCCAGGTCGGCATTGCGAGGCTCGCCTGATCGCGCATCGAACGGGATACGGTGCTCGGGCGTGACGCTCTCCATGCTCAGGCCGCGAGTGAGTTCGGAGGTCTCCAGGAGCCTTATCAACTCAGTTGGAACGGCTGGTGAATCGCCGCCACACCAAGCCCGCGCCAGTTCGAAGGCGCTCCGGCCCGGAACCCACTGGTCAGACTTCTTAGGCGGTGCGAGCCGGCGCCAAGCGTCGACACTAGCGATGCTGCTTCCGTCCTTCTGGATGTACATGGACCTCAATGCCGTTGCTGTTGTCAGTCAGGTTCGTTCAGAGAGCCATCCTTGCGCCTCCGCAGTCGACCTGGCCGCGTAGGGATCACTGCCTTCGTAGGTGGCGAGCCTCTCCAGCATCGGCGTGAGCTGTTCGCCCAGGAGGGCCTCCATTCTTTCGCGGTCAATCCTGTATCGATTGATGAACACGGGAGGATAGACATCGCGAGCTGAAATCATCGAACTCTCTTGGTCGCCAGCCACGTTTGCCAATTCGGCAAGAATGATGTCGGGAGCGTCGCCGCTTCCCTGCAGCAGGAGAGGCGCGAGAAAATCTCGCCATTCCAAGAAACGAGACGGGGCCGTGTCCCGCCCCGTCTCTGTGATAAGCCTACCGATGTTGTAGGGACGCTCGGCAGTCAAGACTCTTACCAAGTCGCTACCGGATCGCATTGTGCCCTTGAGGCTCTCAACGACCGCATTCCTGATTCGAGACCTTTCGCCATTTGAAACGACCCCACGCTCCCCCGTCCAGTAGTAGTAGAAGTCATTGAGAAAGTTCAGGCTCACCGGAACGGCTTCCAGTAGCCTGGCCAGAATCCAGTCCGCTTGCTCGTCACGCGCCAAACGCCTGTTGCATCTGCGCCAGGCTGAGATCAATGCGGGGTGGTTGGCGCGGGCTGACGCCCCGTCGCGCTTAAGGAGCGTGGATGTCACGGTGGCGACGATGTCGAGTAGCTCCTGGTCCGAGTGGCGAAACGCGAAATGTTCCCACCGAGCCACGTACGAGTCATCCTCCTCAGAGGCATCGACAAGCCGTTTCAGCAACGCGGTCTGATCGCCCTCCGTGTACCGCTTGATGTCACGCAGTAAAGTCTGATCGCGGAGTTCGCCGCTCGACAGGTCTTCGGCAACTATCCTCCTGAAGTAGTCAACCGGTTCGGCCACACCCGCGCCCTGCGGGGATTGCTGTCCGGCGCTATGCCGGTCTTGGTGGAGCTGCTCAATGCCCAGCAGACCGACCAGGCGCGCAGCCGCCCTTCCCCAACCGTGCTCGGCTATGAGCTTGTCCCATGAAGCCCTGACTTCCGTCGTTCGCGGCAGCAAATCGTCGGCTGCGTGTCGCGCCGCGTCAATGTCAGAGAGTAGGAAAGTGTAGGCAGGCTCAGCGCCGTGTCGCAGCGCTGAGACGATGATCAGATCGTCAAGCTCAACTTCCCCATGGAGGGTCCGCCACGCCCGGTCCACTCGAATCAGGACATGCTTCAACCCACGAGGAGTCTGGATGAGGGAGACGAGCGCGTTCAAAGGCGTGTCCAAGCCGGCGCGCCTCATGTAATCAACCATGCCGCCTACGCGGGCCGAGCCGAGCCTGAGCTTGTCGGCATTTGCCCGGTCGGGATGTGGATCGATGTCAGGGAACGCTGACATCCAGTGGTCGTGAGCCGCCGTGAGGATCGTTGCTACTTCCTCGAACTTCAGCGGCGGCACCAGCTCGATAGCGTCGCACAGCTTGCCGACGTCTAGGACGGCGTACTCCGGGTCGGCGGCGAGGAGGATGGTAACCTGGGGGACCTCCCTGAGTGCCCACAGCATCCTCTGAATGTGCCTCGTGTCAAATGAGCGGCCGGCGCGTTCCACATCCTCCAAAACCAAGAGCAGCCGGACGTCGAGCAGCTCCAGCAGAGAGCCAAGTCGCCGCAGTTCATCGACTGAATCAGCTGCCGTATTCACACCGAGAAATCGATTCGCTTGGCCCGAGGGTTCTGCAGCGGCCAGTCGTTGGTATGTCTCTGGCAATCCCCTATATCTGGTCGTGTCGACCACATCGTCAAGTTCGGCGACTATCCGGTTGAGAACCAGACGAGGCACGTCCTCTGGACGCGGAATGGCCCAGATGTCCATCGACGCCACGAGTGTGTCAGGGGCACTTGCCCGCAGCCGTGTTCTGACAATGTTGATGATGCTGCTCTTTCCGGATCCAAAGGGACCGAGTAGGGCGACGGATCGACGTTCTTCCGTGATGAACGCCACGAGCCGTTCAATCGTCGAACGCTGGCTGAGGAGGTCCTCCTCGATGCGAATGATCGGTCGCTCGCCGCGAGATAGCCACCGTTCAATTAGCGCCCAAGTGCTAGACGCTGTTTCAGCAGACGAGGTAGGAGGTACTCTTGCGGCGGTGTCCAAACGCGTCACAGCGCGGAACGCTGCAGCGGCGGCGATGGCGCCGAGTATCGGTCCGATGACATCTAGCGTTCGCCAATCTGCTGAGGCCGTTCTGGGTCTCCAGTCTCCGGGCAAGCTCTCAGCTAACGCTGCCAGTACCCACGCCAGGACCACCGCAAGCCAGAGCGGCGGGTACCAAAACATCCGCCTCCACTGACCTCTTCGAATCCTGATTGGCTCGCCAACCCCGAAGACAAGAACGGTGGTCGCCATCCACACCGCGACAGCGAGAAAGATGGGTGCTAGCGGGACGGCGACTCGTTCGGCATAGAGCCACGCAAATGCGAAAGCCACTTGAAAGGTAATGGCGCCAACGAGCGACAACGCGACTATGTCGGCCCACCGAATGACGGAGCGCCTGACCCGGATCAGGAGAGTCGATGCCGGAAGGGACATGCTATGACAGCACTCCCGGAGTGCGACGTAGGTCGTCCAAAAACTCCGACGCCGGCTCGACGCTCGTCACAATAAGGTGGTCTCTTGCCCGAGTGGAGGCGACATAAAGCAGTTGCCGCTCGGTGTCATAAACCTCCTGCAGATCAGCGTCATCGCCCACCATTTCGATCCGCTCCTGGAGTGGAATGACCTCGTCGTCACACGCCATGACCGCTACGGCGCGGAACTCGAGTCCCTTGGCCAGATGCATTGTCCCGACAGCCACCTGTCCGGTCGTCGTCTCGACGTGGTCATCCAGCACCTTGCACGACAAGGCTGCCTCGCGAACTGCGGACATTGCACGCTCAACTTGCTCGTCAGATCGGACGAATACCGCCAGTTGGTGGGATGGGATGCCCTCTGCGACTCGAGCCACCAGCCATTCTCCGACTGCCTTCTGCTCCTCTGCCTGCGTCTTGAACGACAGAACGGCGGGCGCTGGCCCGTTGAAGACCGACACCGTGTCGCGACGCTCTTCGATGTTGCCGTCCACATCAGTCACGGCAGCATTGAGCAGGCGGTCAGCATGGGACCTGATCTGATGCGAGGTCCGATAGTTGACTCGGAGGGTCTTGGAGCGCCCCCGAATATCGACTCCGAGCGCCTTCCAGGAGAACGGCTGCTGGAAGATTCGCTGACCGAGATCGCCTGCGAATAACAGTGCGTTCGGACGGCCTCCACCCAGCGCCGCCAAGAACCGAAGCTGAGCGACTGTGAGATCCTGTGACTCGTCGACAACGGCGTAATCGTAGGGACTCCGCCCTCTTGATCGAATTTCCTTCGCGAGAGCGGTGAACATCGCAGCGTGGGTGACTTGCTGTTGGGTCTGCAGGGAAAGGCGAACCCGTTCGAAGATGCTCCACAACACGCCGCGCTGCGCCTCAGGCAGTCGTGTCTTTCGACCGAGTCGAGCGACGTCGCGGTAGGCGCTCCAGTCTTCAAGTTGCCAGGCGTCGACGACTTGTTCCCATTCGGTGAGCAGGAAATGCGGGCTGAACTTGTGTCCGCCCACGGCGGACGCTGAATCCTGTACCAGCGTGGAAACGCTCCTTCGCGGGATGAGGTTCAGGGGGCCAACGAGGGACCGGTAGAGTCGCTCACCGATGGCGTCTAAGGCGTACACGTCCAGGCGCTCACCAAGGCGAGGCTCATTCCCGATCAGTCGTTTCAAACGCGAGTGAAGTGCGAATGCAAGTGGCTCCGAGATCGTAGTCAGGAGGGTGCGCGCGTCCGGGTTGGTGCGGGTCAGGTGCGCCGCCCGATGCAACGCGACGATGGTCTTCCCAGTGCCCGCCGTTCCGGCAACGCGGGCCGGTCCAGAGTAGTCTCGCTCGACCCCGAACCGCTGGTCCGGATGGAGGAATACAATCCACTTGTCCCACGGCGACTCCAGCGCCCGTTCGAGTTCCTGGACGTTAGCCACCGTCCGGAAGCGGCGCTGCGCGTCCGGGTGCTCGAACGGGCTTGCGGTAGCCGGGGAGGGGTCCACTGGCCTCGGCGCGCCTCCTGTAGCCAGCTCCAGAAGAGCCTCAGCCGCTTCTGCAGGCAAGTGGTCCGTCAACCCCAGCAGAGAGGCTTCGGTCGCGGACTTGACGTCCGGCAGCCACTCCGGGGGAACGCCGTAGCGGAGAAGCTCCTCGTCGTTCGTCTGCGCGAAGAGGGGAAGGCTTTCGGCCGCTCTCGGTGCTGCGGACGGCCTCGCCGGCACGTACACCGGTACCGTGATCTCTTTGACCGTTTCGCGAATCTCGACGAATTGCGCCGCCCCGGTCGTCGGGTGGGTTTCCAGCTTCCGGCGCTCGGCCCACTCGTATGCTTTGTCGTGGTGGTCGACGTAGCACAACAGCAGGCTGTTCTCGCTCCGGTGAACAATCAAACGGATGTCGCTACCAACCCGGACTGACCAGAAGCGCTTGTCCCGCGCCTTGTCCAATCGGTGGAATCTGAAGCCGGGACTGGCCGGATTGAGCTGCAAATCGAAAGCGGAAGTCTTGACGGCCTTCTGCTCGTCCCCGCTTAACCGTCCGAGGCTCTCGGTAAAGCTGTCGGCGATCCGAAGGTCCATATGTGTGCTCCCAGTAGCCAAGCCGGATTTCAGTCGAGCAATTCTTGGCCAAGCTTCCGGAGATCATCACGGAGTCGCGGCATCGCCGTCGCCGACACCCTCTTGTGCCCCCAGGTCGACTTGAAGAAGTTGTTCGCGGTCCACAGCTCGATGTTCGACTTACGTGCGGTTCGCCACGAGCGCCAGACGGCCTCACGGAGGCGCTTCAGCAGTGCCCTCGCACTCGCTCCGGCTTTACCAGGCCCCTCGAAAGCATCAAAGGCCCTCGCGATTGAATCGACGCTGGCGCGGGAGTGAAAGCGCTGAAGATTGGTCACTCCCCTGTGAAACAGCCACGCGGTAGTCCAGAAGGCGTGCCGCTGCTTCCGACCATGCACTCCCGTGTAGCCACACTCCCGAACGAACCTCATGATGCGGTATGAGAGGTAGATGTGCTCGAACTTGCGCCCAATCTTTGACCGGGCTGGAAACAGCCGACCGTAGGCGGGCATGTCGAACACATCATCTACGCTTCTCTTGATGCCGACGACCCCGGAGCCATCCTTTTCGCTGAAGGCCCTCAGGGCGATGCCGATGCTTCGCAGCGACGTGCGACTGAAGCCGCGATACCGTGGGTCGTTCCGCACTTCCCTCCACTCGCCACGCTTACGCTCGTAGAACACCTTGCGGTCACGAAACAGATTCTGAAGTTCGATCTGCTCAGGCTCGTTCGAGCGGAAGTCCTGTGACTTCACCCTGTTTTGGGTGTTGACGCCACGGATGACCCCTTGGACCCAGGCATCGTCCTCGTGGGCAACGCCCCTCTTCGCCGCCCTGACGACGACCCGCGTCGTAACGAACGCCGGTGAGGACTTCCGATGGGAACTCGCGATGGCATACAGGGTCTGCGCTCCGTTGATCACGCTCGGATTCTTGAGCACGACAATGCCAGCCCTGTGGACGCAAGCGTCGCAGACGACGGTAATGCCGTTGTGGACGTACCAAAAGTCGTGTGGCTGTGCCTCGTAGGTCTTTCGGATCTCCTTGCCGACCTTACCTCCAAGGTTGTACCGGATGTTCCTCGCGACCAGCCGAGCGACGTCATTTCGCTCGAAGTATTTTCGGAAGTCAGAGACTCGCGAGTTGAAGACGTACGACTCCACTCTCCGTTGCGGATCTCTGTATGAGAGCTTCTCGCTGACCTTCAGCGCGAGATCGTTGGCTCGAGGCGTCTGCCCCTTGCGGTAGCTTCCATACAGTTCGAGCACATCGTCCGCGTACACGTACGAAGACGAAGGTATCCTGCCGTCTTCCAGCCCACCGCCACGCCTGCGGCACGTGGTGATAAGCCTGAACGCCTTCTTCTGCGTGGCCCAGTGCCCGCTCTCGGCCAGCTTGGCCTGAGCCTTCCGATAGAGCGACCGAACATCTTCTCGAGACCGCTCTATGAACGCCTCGAACTCCTCATCGTCGCGGAACGCCCCGACAACCTCGCTGAAGTCGCGGTAGGCGGCGGAGTTCAGGAGCGAGCGACCGGGCCGCTCAGAGTACTTGGACTGGATAACCACCACAGATGGGCGCTCGTCTGGCAGCCATACCAGCGCATCAATGCCTCCGTCGCCCGAGTCGTCCGTAAAGCTCCACTGGACTCGACCAAAGACTGCATCTACGTACCACTCGACAAATGCCTTGTGGTCTTTGCCGTCGTGTGCGCGTTCTCGAATCGCTTGAACGAACTCTTCTCGCAGGATGTCTGACACGGCGCCTCAGCTGGTTGGGGACAACGATCTGCTCAGACGCGAAAGACCTTCATCACCTCGTCGCCGAGATGGTTGATGACCTTCACTGCGATCCGGCCGCTCTTCGGCTTCTCGAACGGGCGCGAGATGTCGCTGTACAGCGTCGCCCAGGCGTCCGCGATCGATCTCCGCCTTGAGCGTCGTCTTGAGCGCGCTGTACGGATCGTTCGCGCCGAGGAAGTAGGCGTGGCGGACGAAGAAGCTCTCCTCGTTGTAGTCGGTGTCGATGAACCAGCACGCGATGCCGTCGGGGCCGCTCGCTTCGCACCTCGCCGGTCTGCGGCTCGAAGACGTCGACGCCCTTCACCTTCACGCGGAGCCGGCCATCTCCTTCGTGGAGCAGGTCGATGTCGGGCTCGCCGAAGATGACGAACAGGTTGCCCTTGCCGGTGTTCTTCAGGTCTTCGGCCATGTGCAGGTCGGCGTTCATGCGCGCCTTGAGCACCGGAAGCGACCGAGCTTGCTGAACTCGCGTGGCGTGCGCCTCGTAGTTGAACGCGCAGGCGATCAGAACGTCGAAGCCGGCGTCGCCGGCCTCGCGCGCCGCTTGCACGAGATCCGCCCGCTGAACGGTGCCGAACTCCGGCCCGATGAAGATGGCAGCCCGCTTTTCCTCGCCTCCCTCGAGGTAGCGCCCCTCGGCGCAGACCATTTCGCCTGGCCACGGCGTAAGCGACCTGAACGCGATCCGGTCCTCCTTGTGCGCCTGCTGAACACCGGCCGCTTTGAGGTTCTCGAGGATCATCTGCGGGAACGACTGCTTTGCGCCGTAGTCCGGGCCTTCTTCGCGAGGAGGTCGATCAGCTCGTCGTTCTCGTCGACACCGAGCATGCGATGCGGGCTTAGGCTCTCGACCGTGAACGGGCCGGCGACGCGGACCTTCTTCCTGTTCTCGAAGGGCCTATCGTAGAGGAACTCGAACTCCGCCTTAGCGGCGATGGACGCGTCGATCTCCTTCTGCCGGGCGATCCGCGCTTCCCACCACTCGGTGTGAAGCCTCTTCGCCAACTCCGGCCACTTGCGCCCGCGTCTCGCGGGAACTCCCATTCCCGCCACTGCTCTGTGAGGGTGGCGTTCAGTTCGTCGCGCAGCGGTTCGAGCCTTTCCTGCCACCGCTCCCAGATGACGTCGATCTCCGCGTTGTTGGCGATCGACTTCAGCGTGACGTGCGGCACGCGCTCGTAGACGAAACCGTGCCGAACGTTGCCATGCATCGGCCTGTGAGCTGGGGACTGCGCCTGCGACTTCGGCTTCCTTGCGCTGGCCCTCGCGCGAATCGGCAAGCAGGTAGAACGGATAGCGCGCTCCCATGATGCGAGCGCGTGCAAGCGCCAGCGCTACGCGCGACGTGTCGATGGTGATCCATCGGCGTCCCCATTGCTCGGCGACAAAGGCCGTCGTTCCCGATCCGCAGGTCGGATCGAGCACAAGATCGCCCGGCATCGGTTGCCATGAGAATGCATCGTTCGACGACTGGAAGTTGACGTCTGGACGACGTAGACCTTCGGATCGCGAGCGACTCTGCACGGCTCCGCTGATGTCGGTCCACAAGTTGGCAATCGGGCGTGAAGCCGAAAGTCGTCATGAAAACGTACGATACCGTAGCGTTGTCTGCCCCCGGTTAGCCGCCAGCCGGTCCGCCTTCGCGGCGCGAGTCAATCCGAGTTCGAGTGGTCTTCGAAAGTCGCGTTCCCAGCTTGGAACGCTTGGCCCGCAACCGACCTGGAAAAGCTCGTGAGGTCGTCCTGTCCCTGCGGGAGTGCGCGGCACTTGTGATTCCGCCCAGCTCGGACACTTGGTCGTCACGTCGCCGTCAGTCACCGCGACGTAGTCGTTCCTCCGCGTCATCGCCGCGCACTGTCTGGCCATAGCGTTCGCGACACTTCGACGGACTTCTCGCTTCTTCGCGATACCACAGAATGAAGTCGCAGGTTGCGCCGAGCAGCTCCGTCGAGTCGACTTGTGGTCTTTCTGACAGTGCACATTGCCGACGAAATTGTCGTCGCCGAACACCTCGTCCAGGACTGCGCGAACGCGATGGACGTTCTCATCGCCGATCTGCACGAAGATCGATCCAGAGTCGGTGAGCAGGTCGCGCGCGACGGTCAGGCGGTCACGCAGATACGTGAGGTAGCTGTGGATTCCGTCGCGCCACGTGTCTCGAAACGCCTTCACTTGCTCCGGTTCACGCGTGATGTGGCCGGCGTTGCCGTCCTTCACGTCGCGGCTCGTCGTGCGACCACTGGAAGTTGCTAGTTGAACTTGATGCCGTACGGCGGGTCGATGTAGATGCACTGCACCTTGCCGCGCAGCCCCTCGCGCTCGGCGAGGCTCGCCATCACCTGGAGCGAGTCGCCCAGGATCATCCGGTTCGACCAGTTCTGGTCGTGCTGGTAGAAGTCGGTCTGGTCGGCACCCTCGGGAACGCCGTTGAAGTCGGCGAACAGATCGATAGGCCGGGCTCCGACTCCTGCGCCTTCGCACGATCCTTCGACTCCCGCAGCAGGTCGTCGATCAGCACCTTCGGGATGCACCTTCTCCTGGATGTAGAGCGGCGGCGCCTGGACGACGAGGTCGCTCCAGTCCTGCTAGTCCTTGCCGCGCCACACGAGCTGCGGGTCAAGGTCCGGTGTTGCGCGGGTAGCGCACCTCCGACGGGGCTCTTCTCGTGCGCCTGCGAGCACCGACTGGTGCTCGGCGGTCGGGATGTTCCTGCGCTTGTCGTCGCTCATGCTGGAGCGCCTCGACGGTTCTTCGGTAGTCTTCGGTTCGGCCGGATCGCTTCGCCACGTCAGCCCATCGGTCTCGACGGCCGGTCGCGCGACGTCGATCATCCGGTCGAACTCCTGCGCGACCTTGGCCTCGAAGTCGCGACTCCATCTGGTAGACGTCGGTCAACTCGGCGAACGCCCATCGGCCGAACGTCTCCGAGGTTGTTCACGCCCGGCACCCAGTACGTCTCCATCGTCGACTTCTTGTCCTTCGCGTCTTCGCGTCGGTAGCCCTTGGTCTCGACCACCAGATGCAGCAGGTCGTCGGGACCGTGCCCGTCGTCCACCAGCACGATGAAGTCCGGGCCGATAGCGGCGCATCTCCGACCCATAGCGATACGGCACCTCGAATCCGAGGTTGTGGTTCTTCACGTAGGCCACCACCCGCGGGTGCGACTCGACGACGCGGCAGAACTCGGCCTCCCACTCGCTGTCGAGCACCACCCAGTTGACGTGGCAGCGGTCGGCACGCTCGTCTCCCAGCGATCGGGCTTCGACGTGGTGAAGCGGACGTGGGTCGTGGAGCCGGTCGGATTGTACGGATCGAGCAGCGCCTTGATCGGCCGCTCGCCGAGGAACTGGCGCGTGATGGCGGCGGTGATCCGGTTGCACGCCATGTCGGCCAGATCCTGGTACATCAGCAGCGCCGGATACGTGCCGCCCTTGCACACCAGGCAGGTGTCGAGCCACTGCTTCGTGATCCGCTTCAGCTGCCCGAACAGGTGCAGCTTCGGCTCCTCGCCGGGGTCGCGCCACTTCGTGTAGAGCAGACGCTTCGTCAGGTGGAAGAGCAGCGTCGACGGACGCACGTCCTCGAGGTGCTCGAACGTCATGTCGGCCGCTCTCGCCGATGATGCCCTGAGTTGCGTGTCTTCGACGGTCCGACCAGGTCCGGCGTCAGTTCGAGCACCGAGTCGTCGTTGAACGTCGCCGTGAGCCGCTCGTCCGGCAGCTCGACGCGATAGCCCTCGACGCGCGGGAAACGAATCTCCAGGTGGTCGCGTTCGGGCCGAACCGCCTTCACCTGCACCGTCTCGCGCGGCGGCTGCGGCGGCGCGACGACTGGCTTGGCCGTGAAGTCGAACGGAATGCCGAAGACGTCGGCGTACTCGACGTCGAACAGCCCGTCTTCGTTGAGGTCGTAGGACTGCCGCCGCAGCGCGCGGCCGATCACCTGCTCGCACAGGAGCTGCGTGCCGAACGCGCGGATGCCGAGGATGTGGGTGACGTTGTTGGCGTCCCAGCCTTCGGTGAGCATCGAGACCGACACGACGCACCGGATGCTGCCGCCGAGCTGGTCCGTTCTTGCCGACCGTGTTCATCACCTCGCGCAGCAGCTCCTGGTCGGTGATGTTGTCGCCGGCGCGCGCGATCGCCCGTGCGCTCGACGATGTCGCGCCGGAACCGCTCGATCTCGTCCGCCGCCATCGCCGCGGAACTTGTCGTCGAGCGCTTCGCCCGATTCGAGCTCCTCGCAGTCGATCAGCAGCGTGTTCGGTCGGGCGAGCGGATTGCCGTGCTCGTCGAAGTTGCGGAAGAGCGGGAGCGCCCCGTGCTGAAGCGTCGACCGAGCCGTCCTCGTGCTTGCGCTGGAAGCCGGAGATGTAGTCGTAGACCAGCTTCGAGATCGCCGTGTTCTGGCAGACGACGATGAAGCAGGGCGGGACCGAGATGCCGCGCTGCTGCCAGAGGCTCGAAGGTCTTCTCGTAGTGCCCGTAGAGCGCCTCGAGCGCGGTCTGCAGCCGCGTTGGCAGCTTCAGCGGGTCGAGGTCGCTCGCCCTGTGCCGCGTCCCTTCTTCGGCATGTCCTTGCGGATGTGCTCCCAGAGATTGCGGAACATCGGCATCTCGTCGCCGGGGATGTTCTCCGCGACCGGCACGCGCGGCAGCTTGACGATGCCGCACTCGATGGCGTCCATCAGCGAGAAGTCGCTCATCGTCCAAGGGAAGAGCGTGCCCTCGGCGTAGCCGGAGCCGCGGAGGAAGAACGGCGTGGCCGAGAGGTCGATGACGCGCGACAGGCCGAGCTTGCGGTTCACGGCTTCGAGGCCGGAGATCCAGAGCCGCGCGGCCTCGTTGTTCTTCTCGGCTTCCTTGCGCTCGTCGCCCTTCAGCTCCTCGTCGTCCGGCTCCGGCGGCTTCTCGCGGTAGCAGTGATGCGCCTCGTCGTTGAGTGACGAGGATGTTCTTCATGCCCATCAGCTCGGGCATCACGCGCTGGAGCATCTGGCCTTCGGTTTCGAGCGTCTGCAGTTCGTCGCCGGTGCGGCCCTGCAGCAGCGCACGTCCGCCGGCCGACAGCTCGATGCGCTCGCGGAGCTTGAAGGCGTGGTAGTTCGTGATGACGATCTCGCGCCTTCTTCATGTCCTCGAGCATGTCGGCTGGGCACCAGCTCGCGGCTCGCGTAGTAGTTGTCCGGGTCGTTCGGCTGCAGGACGCGCAGGCGGTCCTTGATCGTCAGGCCCGGCGTGACGATGAGAAAGCCGCGCGTGAAGTGCTTGCTGCCGGGCCGGCGGACGGCGTTGATCGTTTGCCAGGCGATCAGCATCGCCATCACGGTCGTCTTGCCGGCGCCGGTGGCGAGCTTCAGCGCGAGCCGCATCGAGCTCGGGTTCGCGTCCGCGTTGGCTGCCGCCAGGTGCTCGAGCAGCCGCTTGCCCGCCTTGATCTGCGGCGCGACCTCGGTGAGCCAGATCGCCGTCTCGACCGCCTCGATCTGGCAGAAGAACGGCCGGACGCCGCCGAACTCGTGATGCCGCCAGTG
The DNA here is from genome assembly GCA_963722395.1 of uncultured Acidobacteriota bacterium. Lineage (GTDB taxonomy): Bacteria > Acidobacteriota > Vicinamibacteria > Vicinamibacterales > CAVVIG01 > CAVVIG01. The sequence goes on from CAVRLS010000008.1 coordinate 20,813, forward strand.
CTGGAGCAGCCGCGCCGTCTCCGGCGTCACCTGCCACTGGCTGGCTGGGCAGACTGCCGCCAGGCGTCGACCTGGCCGCGCACCTCGTTGATGATGGACGTGAGGTCGTACTGCTGCTCTTCGTCGAGAGGCCCTTGCCCTCGTCGAAGACCATCTCCTCCTGGTTCGGCTCCGCTGCGCTTCTTCGGCTTCGGAATCGGCGTGATGAACTCCGCCCGGCGCCGCCTCTCGAGCGATGTTGCCGGTCGGCTGACCCGATTCGTCGAGCTCCCAGTGCTGACGCGGGATACTCGTACGGCGAGTTGAGGATCGGGCGGTCGAAGAACGGATTCGACATGTTTGACCGTACGACTATCGGCCGCAGGGCCGCTGCTTGAGCTGAGATGCGGATGATTGTGCAGTGTGCGGGTCCGGAAGTCCAACACTGACATCGCAATGAGACCGCTCGACCTGTTGCATGGCGCGGGCAGCTACTCACGGCCGCGTCCCTCGAACCGAGCATCGCCTGTCGGGCGGGCGAACCAAGGCTCTCCGCAACGCAGCATCGCCATCGCGGTCAGGACGCTCAAGCTGCGCCGGGTCGGTCCCAAAGCGCCTTCGAGTCCTGTCCGAATTTGTCCGAATTCCGTTCCGACGAGGGCCGATTTCGCCGTACGGCAGCCGACGAGAAGCCGAAGTGCGTACACGGAAAGCCTGCGTTTCCGCAGGCTTTATCGTGTTTTAGTGGTCGGGGCGAGAGGATCGAACCTCCGACCCCTCGGTCCCGAACCGAGTGCTCTACCAGGCTCAGCCACGCCCCGACAGGCGATGTGTTGCGCGGTGGTGATTGCAACCGGGTGTCGCCCGCTGAGAAAGTTATCTTACCCCAGCTTCAGTCTCGATTAAAAGCTCTTCGACAGCAGAAAGTGCATGATGCGCCGTCAGATCCGGATGGAGCGGCGTGATGGACACGAACCCGTCGCGCACGGCCTGGTAGTCGGACCGGTCATGCGGCGCCCAGTCGTTCTGCCCTTCGTCAATCCAGAAGTACGGTCGCCCCTTCGGATCGTCGCGCACCAGCACCTCGGTGATGTGATTGCGCTTCGCCTGCACGGTGGTCCTGAAGCCGAGCGGCCTCCCCAGTGGCACGTTCACGTTGAGGAAGGTCCATGCGGGCAGTGGCTTCCTGAACATCGACGCGGCAATCGCCGCAGCCGCGCGGGCCGAGAAGCTGAAGTCGTACTCGTCACGCGTTCGCGCCAGCGACACAGCCAGCCCTGGAATCCCGAGCAGTGCCGCCTCGAGCGCCCCGGCCACGGTGCCCGAATAGGTGACGTCGTCGCCGAGGTTCCAGCCTTTGTTGATGCCGGAAACGACCATGTCGGGCAATCCGCCACCGTAGATCTGAGTGATGGCGATGTTGACGCAGTCGGTCGGTGTGCCATCGACGCCGTAGATGTTGGCTCGGATGTGCTCGAGCCGCAGCGGTCGCCGTAGCGTCAGCGCATGCCCGATTGCACTCGCCTCTTCGGTTGGCGCAACGACGGTGACGTCGCCGAGCGGCGCCAGCGCGGTAGCCAGCGCCACAATCCCCTGCGAGCGGTAACCATCGTCGTTGGTGACGAGAATCTGCGGCATCAGAGCTCCGGATTGTATCAGCGCCGAACCACCGCGAATAGCAGCACCGTCGCAACGATCGAGAGCGCCGCCTCGACGCCGCGACGCCGCGCGCTGCGAATGCCCGTGCCGATGCGGTCGACCACGCGCACAGCGAAGCCACGCGTCCACGACTGGGCGAGCGCGATTTGCGGGCGGGCCAGGCAGCGGATAGACCGCTTCGGTTGCCGAGTCGCTGACCCGGCTCATCCACCCCGGCAACGGGACGGCACGCGGCAGGTCAGAAGGCCGTCAGCGTCGGTCGTACAGGGCGAGTGGACCATCGGGCGTCACGGTCACGTAGATGCGCGTGTCCGGACCGCCGCGGTCGCGATAAACCGGGAAGCCTCTGTACTCGCCGGCGCGCTCGAACCGGGTGGCGTCATACTCGATCGCGCGGCCGGCGCTGAACCAGCGGGCACTGGCGAACTCGATCCACACGCCTTCGATCGACGACCGTTGCGGCAGGGCAAGCGCCTGCGCGAGCGACGCCTCGAGCTCTGGAGGCGACACCATCACCGCACCGGTGGCGACGAACGGTTCCTCCGCGGCAGGCTGCGACCGCCGCTGGCCAATCGTCGCGCGCGGTACCAGCACGTAGTCGCGGTCGACACGCGCCATCGTACCGACGACGTAGCCCGATGGCGGCCACGACTGGTCCGCGCCTGCCGACAGTTCCACGTCGCGGCCGATTGGGAATGACGGGGTGCGCGAGCCGACGGTGCCAGTGAGTTCGCCGTCGCGCCGGCGTTCGTACGGACGCATCCGGCCGCCGCCGATCGGCACATACACGATGCTGAATGGCTCGAGCGTGACGTCCGAGTAGACCGGCACGCCCTCGTAGCTGCCGGTGCGTGTCATCACCCGGCCGTTGAAGAACACCGTCGCGCCGGCCGGATAGTAGAAGCTGCCGGCGTGGACGATCGGTTGCCGTTGACCTGCCACGACGCCGAAGCGGCGGTCACGGCAGGCGGCGCCGTCTCCTGCAGGTAGACCTGTGCGTTACCCGCTGTGGGCAACGCGAGCGCGGACATCAGCAGAATCGGCAGCACAGCAGGACGCATGGTGACCCTCCGAGCGGGTACTCGACAAGCCTAATGCCAACCCGGCCGCGGCACCACCCTTGCGCCCGGCACGCGTGTGCCAGTGACGAAACAACAGCTCGAGCGGACCATGCGCCGCGTGTTCGGTGTCGAGCGGTTCCGGCCGGGACAGGCCGAAGTAGTTCACGCCGTCCTGGAGGGGCGCGATACGGTCGCCGTGATGCCCACTGGCAGCGGCAAGTCACTCTGTTACCAGTTGCCAGGACTCCACCTGCACGGCACGACCATCGTCGTCTCGCCTCTCATCTCGCTGATGAAAGATCAGACCGACAAGCTGGCCAGCCTGGGGATTGACGCGGCCCAGGTGAACAGCGCGCTCCCGAGCCAGGAGGCAAGCGAGTCGCGGGAGCGCATCCGCGCGCAGCGGTCGGCATTCGTGCTCGCCACACCGGAGCGACTCACCGACTCGGAGTTCATCACCTCGCTCAGCCATCACCGCATCGACTTCGTCGTCGTCGACGAGGCGCACTGCGTGTCGCAGTGGGGACACGACTTTCGGCCGGCGTATCTGCGCTATCAAGGACGCCCTGCGAGACGCTCGGCCGACCGCCGGTGCTGGCGCTCACGGCCACCGCCACGACCGAACGTGCTCGACGACATCGTGACGACCCTCGGCCTGCGCGATCCGGCCATCGTCAACACCGGCATCTACCGGCCGAACCTGGCGTTCTCGGTGCTGCGCACGCCGAACGATGCTCGAGAAACGCCTGCGAGCTGCTCGACCTCCTTCGCTCGACGGACGGCTCGGGCATCGTCTACGTGTCGTCGGTCAAGGAGGCCGTGGCCGTGCATGACGAACTGCGGTCGCCGGGCTGGCGACCGGCCTGTATCACGGACGCCTCGCGGCCGGAGCGCGGCGCGACGATCCAGGACGAGTTCATGCGCGGCGACCTGAAGGCGATGGTGGCCACCAACGCGTTCGGGATGGGCATCGACAAGCCGGACATCCGTTTCGTCGTGCACTACAACGTTCCCGGCTCGCTCGAGGCCTACTACCAGGAGGTCGGCCGTGCCGGCCGCGATGGCGCCGACGCTGCCGGCGTCCTGCTCTTCAGGCTCGAGGACCGCCGCATCCACCGCTACTTCATCGGCAGCCGCTACTCCGGCGTGCGGACACGTCTCCGGCGGACAGGGCTCCCGCCTGCGGAGGCCGAGTTTCAGTCGCGGGAATACGAGGCGCGGCGCGAGAAGGACGAAGAGAAGCTCGAGCGGATGATGCTGTACGGTCAGTCGGCGGGCTGCCGCTGGCGCACGCTCCTCGAGTACTTCAGCGAAGACGGGCTGGACCCGGACTTCAGGTGCGGGACCTGCGACAACTGCCGGGTGCCTCTGGAGGCTCAGATCGCCGCGCCCGGCACCGGCTGACGCCATGTAGAATTGGTCGAGCGATGCTTCTCGACCAGTTCCAGCGTCCACTGCGCAACCTCCGCCTGTCGGTGACCGACCGGTGCAACCTCCGCTGCCGGTACTGCATGCCGGAGCTGGACTACGTGTGGCTGCCCCGCGAGGATCTGCTGCACTTCGAGGAGATCAACCGGCTGGTCGATGTCTTCATGAGCCTCGGCGTGAACCACATCCGCCTCACCGGCGGTGAACCACTGCTGCGCCGCGATCTCTCCACCCTGGTGGACATGATTGCCGGCAAGGAAGGCCTGAACGACCTGGCCCTGACCAGCAACGGCATCCTGCTCGCCGACCAGATCGACGAACTACAGGCGGCTGGCCTACGTCGCGTCACCGTGTCGCTCGATACGCTGCGGCACGACCGCTTCGCGAAGCTCGCACGCTTTGACGAGCTCACACGGGTGCGCCGCGGCATCGAGGCCGCGGCGCGCGTGTTCGGCGGCCTGAAGCTCGATACCGTCGTCATCCGCGGCGTCAACGACGACGAACTGGTGGAACTGATCGAGTACGGCAAGACGGTGAATGCCGAGGTGCGCTTCATCGAGTACATGGACGTCGGCGGCGCCACGAACTGGTCGTGGTCCGACGTGGTGTCGCGCGAAGGACATGCTCGAGCGCCTGGCCCAGCACTACGGCGGCGTCGAGGCGATCGTCGAACATTCGTCAGCGCCCGCGGATCGCTACCGGCTGCCGGACGGCACCGTCTTCGGCATCATCTCGTCCACGACCGACCCCTTCTGCGCGTCGTGCGATCGCAGCCGGCTCACGGCCGACGGCATGTGGTACCTCTGCCTCTACGCGACGCGTGGCATCGACCTGCGCGCTGCGTTGCGCGGCGGCGCGAGCATCGACGAGTTGAAGGCGATTATCGTGTCGGGCTGGTCGGCACGGACCGACCGTGGCGCGGAGTCTCGGCTGGCACTGGGCGAACGGCGGGCGTTTGTTCCGCTCTCGACGCTGAAGAAGAACCCGCACCTCGAGATGCACACCCGCGGCGGGTAGGCCGCACCAGGACGGGCAGGGCAGTACGTAGCCGCGAACCTTCAGGTTCGCCGTTCGGGCCGACCTGAAGGTCGGCAGCTACGCACTGTTTCGCCGCGACCTGCTCTCTAGTGAACCGCGGGTGCGGCGCAGAACTTTGCGAACGCCGCCTGGAGGTCGGCTGCAATCTCCAGTGGCCCACGCCCTTCGATCTGGTGGCGCTCCATCATATAGACCAGCTTGCCGTCCTGCAGCAGGCCGATCGACGGCGATGTCGGACGGAACCCCGTGAAGTAGGAGCGGGCCCGGTCGGTCGCCTCCACATCGAAACCGGCGAACACCGCGGTCAGGCGGTCGGGGCGCGGCCCGTTGCGCAGCGCCAGGGCGATGCCCGGACGCGCCTTGCCCGCCGCGCAGCCGCATACGGAGTTCACCACCACCAGCATCGAGCCCTTCGAAGTCAGGACGGCTGCGTCCACATCCTCAGGCGTACGGAGTTCTTCGAAACCAAGGTCGACGAGTTCGGCGCGCATCGGCGCCACGAAGAATTCTGGATATGCCATGTCCGGATCTTAGCAGGCGCCGGGGATCCGGCACTGCGGCAATAAGGGCTCGGCGCCTCTGCGACCCGGAATCCTGGCGTCGTCCTGCTATACAGACGCTGTTCGAATGCGCGTCATCCGTGTATCGTCGTGCGCAGTCTGCCCACGTGCGTCCCCAGCGGACGGCCTGCCGCTGACTTGGCGGTACACGGTTTGATGAGGTGTCGGCATGGTGTCGCCTGGTCACGTGCTCATCGTCGAAGACGATCCCGATACGCGGGAAATGCTCCTCACGCTCCTGAACGGAGAGGGGTTTCGCGCGGTTGCAGCCGAGGACGGGCTCGAGGCACTTCACCTGCTGCGCAGCGTCCGGCATAGCGCCCCCGACACCCCCTGCCTGGTGCTGCTCGACCTCCACATGCCCCGCCTGGGTGGCAGCGAGTTTCGCCGCGCGCAGTTGAACGACCCCGTCGTTGCGAGCGTGCCGATCGTGCTGATGTCCGGCGCACCGGATGCGGACGCATGGGCCAGCGCCCTCGGGGCGGTCGCGTCCCTCGGGAAGCCGCTCGACTTCGATCTGCTGATCCAGATCGTCAGCCAGAACTGCACGCGGGCTCCCGGGGTCTGACTCCGGCGGCAAACGCCCACGAGCCCGCTGCCGGCAGGCAGAAAGTGCACGGGTGTGTGCGACAGTGTCGCGGCATCAGACGCGCGACGCGCAGAACGCCTTGAGAAACGCGGGTACACCTGTTGCTGTTCAGCCGGGCAAGCAGGATATACCCCATGAACACCGCACGGGACACCACCGACAGCAACTTCGATCGGCTGCAGCGGCTGCTGCTGGCCATGCAGCATGGCGACGAACTGGTGTCGTGCGACGCATCGCGCTTGACAGGCCTCGCCGAGTCGACCTGCCGCACCATCCTCGAACGGCTGGTCCACGCCGGCTTCATGGCGAGGACCGACGCCGACCGCTTCGTGCGGGTCAGCCTCGCCTAGCGGCAGCACCCACTGGTCTGCAGGTGGTCAGGTCGGCGGACCCAACCGAGCCAGAAGGCTCGCGGCGACGTCCTGGAGTACCGACGCATCTTCGATCGTGGCGGGCACGCTGTAGTCCTGACCGTCTGCGATCCTCTTCATCGTGCCGCGCAGGATCTTGCCGGAGCGGGTCTTCGGCAGACCCCTCACCACCAGTGCGGTTCGGAAGCAGGCGAACGCCCCCACAAGTTGCCGCACGCGTTCCACCAGTTCCATAGCGATCTCCGGCTCTGGCCTGTGCACGCCTGACTTCAGCACCACAAATCCGATCGGCACCTCGCCCTTCAGTTCATCGGCGTGCCCGATCACCGCACACTCAGCGACGTCGGGGTGCGACGCCAGCACTTCCTCGAGGCCGCCCGTCGAGAGCCGGTGTCCGGCAACGTTGATGATGTCGTCGATGCGGCTCATCACGTAGAAGTAGCCGTCGCTATCGCGATAGCCGGCATCGCCGGTGAGGTAATAGCCCTCGAAGCGCTGCAGGTAGGCCTTCTCGTAGCCGGCATCGTTGTGCCACAGCGTCGGGAGCGTGCCCGGTGGCAGCGGCAGGCGGATGACGATGTTGCCGATGTCGCCAGGGCCGGCCTCGTGGCCGTTGTCATCGAGGACGCGAATGTCGTAGCCGGGAACCGGCCGCGTCGGCGAGCCGGGCTTGATCGGCTGCAGCGCAATGCCGGCGCAGTTGGCGAGCGCCGGCCAGCCCAGTTCCGTCTGCCACCAGTGATCGAGCACTGGAATGCCGAGGTGATCGGCCGCCCAGTTGAGGGTGTCGGGGTCGCACCGCTCCCCGGCCAGGAACAGCAGCCGCAGACGGGAGAGGTTGTACGCCGCCATCCCCTCCCCTGCCGGATCGTCGCGCTTGATGGCTCGAAAGGCGGTGGGCGCCGTGAACAGCACGTTCACGCCGTGCTGCTCGCAGACGCGCCAGAAGGCGCCGGCGTCAGGCGTGCCCACCGGCTTGCCTTCGTAGAGGACGGTGGTGGCGCCGTGAAGCAGCGGACCGTACACGATGAACCCGTGCCCCACCGTCCACCCGATGTCCGACGCCGCCCAGAACACCTCGCCGGCGCCGACGCTGTAGACGTGCTCCATCGCCCACTTCAGCGCCACGGCATGACCGCCGTTGTCGCGCACGACCCCTTTCGGGATGCCGGTGGTTCCCGAGGTGTAGTGGATGTAGAGCGGGTCGGTGGCCGCAACCGGCACGCAGTCAGCCGGTTCAGCATCGCGCAACGCGGCCGCCCAGTCGAGATCGCGGCCCGGCATGAGCACAGCCTCGCACTGCTGACGCTGGAACACCAGGCATCGCTCGGGTGAGTGTTCGGCCAGATCGATGGCGGCGTCGAGCAGCGGCTTGTAGGGAATGACCCGAGTGGCCTCGATGCCGCACGAGGCCGTCATGATGACCCGCGGTCTTGCATCGTCGATGCGGGTGGCCAGTTCCCTGGACGCGAATCCGCCGAACACCACCGAATGCACGAGACCGAGGCGCGCGCACGCCAGCATGGCGAATACCGCCTCTGGTACACCAGGCATATAAATCAGCACCCGGTCGCCCTTGCGCAGGTCCTGCGCGGCGAGCACACCGGCCAGCAGCGACACCTCCTGCTGCAGGTCGGCGAAGGTGAATGCGCGAACGGTGCCGGTGACCGGGCTGTCGTAGATCAGCGCCGTCTGCGGGCCCCGGCCCCGCTCCACATGGCGGTCGACGGCGTTGTAGCAGGTGTTCAGGACGCCGCCGGTAAACCAGCGGTAGAACGGTGGCCGCGAGTCGTCGAGAACACGATCCCAGCGCCTGAACCAGGTGATGCCGGCAGCGGCTTCGCCCCAAAAGGCCTCGGGGTCGACCAGCGAGCGTGCGTGTGCGGCCAGATACTCAGCCAGCATGCAGCGCCGTCAGCAGTTTCGCGACCGTTGCCTGCGCGTCACCGAAGAGCATCAGGGTGTTCTCTTCGTAGCACAGCGGGTTGTCGACACCCGCATATCCGGCCGACATGCCGCGCTTCAGCATCACCACCTTGCCCGCCTTCCACGCCTCGAGCACCGGCATGCCGTAGATCGGGCTGCCCGGGTCGGTTTGTGCGCTGGGGTTGACGATGTCGTTGGCGCCTATGACGAGGACGGCATCCGTCTGTGGGAAGTCGCCGTTGATCTCTTCCATCTCGAGCACGACGTCGTACGGCACGTCAGCTTCGGCGAGCAGCACGTTCATGTGCCCTGGCAACCGCCCCGCCACCGGGTGGATGGCATAGCGCGTCCTCGTGCCGCGCTTCGTCAGCTCGTTCGTGAGATCGCGCACAGCGTGCTGCGCTCGCGCCACCGCCATGCCGTAGCCGGGCACGATGATGACCGAGCGCGAAGCCTTCAGCAGCGTCTGCCACCTGCTCGACCGTCGCCTCAGTGATGGTGCCGGTCACGGCTGCCGCGCCGGACGGCTTGCCGCCAGCGTCCGCCCCGAACCCGCCGAACACGACGTTCCAGATGGACCGGTTCATCGCCTGACACATGATGAACGACAGGATGGCGCCCGACGACCCGACCAGCGCACCGGTGATGATGAGCAGGTCGTTCGAGAGCATGAAGCCGGCGGCCGACGCGGCCCACCCTGAGTAGGAGTTCAGCAGCGACACGACCACGGGCATGTCGCCGCCGCCGATCGCCATCACGAGGTGAATGCCGAGCAGCCCCGCCAGGACGGTCATGGTGCCGAGCGGCAGCAGCCCTGCGGCGGCGTGCGCTCGCAGGAACCAGACGCCAAGCCCGAGCATCGCCAGCACCACCACCGCGTTCAGCACATGCCGCGCCGGCAGCAGCAGCGGCCGGCTGCCGATCGAGCCGCGCAACTTGAAGAAGGCCACGATAGAGCCGGTGAACGTCACCGCGCCGACCAGCACGCCGATGTAGATCTCGGCCAGGTGCACGCCGTGCCCGGGTGCGGCGCCCGTTACCAGGCGACCCAGCTCCGCCATCTCTCCTGTCGTGCCGGGAACCGGCGCGAGGTAGTTCGCGAAGCCGACGAGCACGGCGGCCAGCCCGACGAAGCTGTGCAGCACCGCCACCAGTTCAGGCATCGCTGTCATCGCCACGCGCGACGCTAGCAGGGCACCAACAACGCAGCCGATCACGATCACCACGGCCAGCAGGCCGAGTGCGCTGCCCGAGGCGCCGGCGCTCGCCGTGCCGCCCATCACAAGCGCGGCCAGCGTGGCCACCACAGCGACGCCCATGCCGACGACGCCGAGCAGGTTGCCCTGTCGTGCAGTGCGCTGCGAGGAGAGCCCGCGCAAGCTGAGGATGAAGAGGATGCTCGCCGCGAGCCATGCGAGGGAAATTGCCGGATGGAAGGTGATCATCGCGGCCCCTACTTCCGGAACATCCGCAGCATGCGCTGCGTCACGAGAAAGCCGCCCGCCACGTTGATCGTGGCAACCAGAACGGCCACGGCGCCAAGGATCGCCGCCGCGGTCAACCCGCCGCCCGCCATCACCAGCATGCCGCCGACGAGGATGATGCCGCTGATCGCGTTCGTGACGCTCATCAGTGGCGTGTGCAGCGCCGGCGTCACGTTCCAGATGACGTGCCAGCCAACGATGACCGCCAGCAGGAACACGGTGAGATGGCCGATGAACCCCGGCGGTGCGGTCAGCGCAGCCACCGCGAGCAGCAGTGCCGCGCCTCCCCCCATCGCGAGCGTGATCGTGCTGGAAGTGGCCGATGCCTTCGCGTCAGCATGCGCCTTCTTCTGAGCGTTCACGTCGGGTAGCGGCCCGCCGGTTCGAGCGCGGGGCCTCGACGGCGGCGGCCACATCAGCGCGCCGTGGTGGAGCACCAGCGAACCGCGTTCGACCTCGTCCTCCAGGTCTACCCGGACCTCGCCATCCTCGATGAATTCGGTCACCAGGTTCAGCACGGTCATGGCGTACAGCTCGCTCGACTGCCGCGCCATGCGGCTCGGCAGGTCGGTGAGCCCGACGATGGTGACGCCGAACTTCTCCACCACGCGGCCGCGCTCGGTGAGCGCACAGTTGCCGCCCTGCTCTGCGGCGAGGTCGACGATGACACCGCCTGTCGGCATCGCCACTACGGCTCCGGAGGTGATCAGTTGGGGCGCGGGCTTGCCGGGAATGAGCGCCGTGGTGATGACGATGTCGGACTCCTCGGTGTGCCTCGCCAGCAGTGTCTGCTCTGCCAGCAGGAAGGCGTCGCTCATCTCCTTCGCGTAGCCGCCCTCGCCTTCGCCGCTCTCCTCGAACTCGAGCTCGACGAACTGCGCGCCGAGGCTTTCGACCTGCTCGCGCGACGCCGCACGGGTGTCGAACGCCCGCACCTGCGCGCCGAGCGACTTCGCCGCAGCAATGGCGGCAAGACCGGCGACGCCGGCGCCGACGATCAGCACCTTGGCCGGCGGCACCTGGCCGGCGGCGGTCATCTGGCCGGGGATGAAGCGTCCGAAGTGCTCGGCCGCCTCGATCACCGCGCGGTAGCCGGCGATGTTCGCCATCGCGCTCAGGGCGTCCATCTTCTGGGCGCGGGTGATGCGCGGCACGCAGTCCATCGCGAACGCCGTCGCCTGGCGGGCGGCGAGTTGCTCGAGCAGCGGCTTGTGCTGCGCCGGCCAGAGGAAGCTGACCAGCACCGCTCCCTTCTTCAACAGGAGCGGCTCGTCATAGTCGGTCGCGGGCAGCGCCATCGGCGGCCGCACCTTCACGAGAATGTCGGACGTGGCCCAGACCTTCGCGGCCTCGGGCACGATGCTGGCGCCACTTTCCTGGTACACGGCGTCCGAGTAGCCGGCCGCCAATCCGGCGCCAGTCTCGACCTGCACCTCCAGACCCATCTTCCTGTAGCGGACGACGGTGCTGGGGGTGACCGCCACTCGGCGTTCGTCTGGGTAGATTTCCTTGGGGATTCCGATGATCAGCGGCACGTGTGATCTCGACCAGATGGGTTGACTGCCAGGCCGGCGCGGTGGCCGGCCGCAATGCGGCTCATTCTAGCGCTATCCCGACGAGGGAGTCGGCCGACTATACTTCGAAGGTTTGTCGCCCAGACTGGCGACGCCATCTTCAAGAGGACCGATGCGGCTGCGTGTATCGACGATTCTATTCGCGACCCTGCTGACGGCCCGCTCCGCGGCTGCTGCCACCCTGACCGGCGTGGTGACCGATACGACCGGCGGCGTGCTTGGCGGTGCGACGGTGGTACTGCGCGGCGTGGCCACAGGCGAGGAGCGCGGGGTCGAGACGGCCGACGACGGCCGCTTCACCCTGAGCACCGACACCCCCGGCTATCTCGTCATCGTCAGGCGCAGTGGTTTTTCCGATGCGGCCCGTACAGGGGTCGTCGAGACCGCCTCGGATGCCGTCGACGTGGCGGTGGAGCTCGAGGTCGGCGTCGTCAGCGCCCAGGCGAGCGTGACAGCCAACCGCGCCGGGCGTGAGACGCGCACGATTCCGCTGCACGTGGAGAGCATCAGCCGCGCCGCGGTCGAACAGGCAAACACCCTCTCCACTGGCGACGCGCTCGCGGTCACCGCCAACATCACGCCCGTCGGCAACGGCCCGTTCGGCGTGCGCCCACGCCTGCGTGGTCTCGATTCGACACGCATGCTGCTGCTGGTGGACGGCGAACGCCTCAACACGGCACGTCAGGCGACCGACCGCACGGGTGCCGAAACCGGCCTGGTATCACCCGATGCCATCAGCCGCATCGAGATCGTGAACGGCGCCGGCACGCTGCTCTACGGATCGGACGCGCCGGCCGGCACAGTGAACATCATCACCAATGAACCCGGCTTCACCGATGCGACCCGTCTCAACTACGGTGTGAACGGTTTCTACAGCTCGAACGAGAACGGGCGCCGCGGCACGGCCACCGTCGGCTTCACGTCGCCCGCAGTCGCCGTGCGGGTGCAGGCTGGCCTCGAATCGTTCGACAACGACAGGGCCGGTTCGTTCGACGTCGACGACACGCGTCCCTACTTCGCGTCGGGTCAGTTGCGGCAGACCGACACCGTCGACACGAACCTTGGCTTCGCGTTGAAATCGTTCCCCGACCCGTTCAACACGCCCTACGTCCGCAGACCCGGAGATTGCGAGCTCGGGCGCGAACGGCAACTTCCTCAACGTCTCGAGCCTGTTCCGTGTCGGTGACCGCCGATCCGTGCGCGTCCGCTACCAGCGCCGCAGGATGGACGACATCGGGTTCCCCGACATCCTGTCGCGCACCGAGCAGCGCGTCTGGACACCGGGCGTCGATCTGCACGCGGTGCTGCTGCCGGCCGCGAACCATGTCATGACCACGGGTCTGACGTTCTACCGCGATCGCAGCAGCGACCGGCGCACCACGTCGACGACGACCTCGCTGCTCGGACAGGTGGTGCTCGGCGCCCGCGGTCCGGCAGCCGTCGTCTTTCCCGCGCCCACTGTCCTCGGCCCGCCGAGTGCCGGCAGGCCGGTGCGCGTCCCGGATGCCAGTCTGCCCGACGTCGCGCTGTTCGCCCAGGACGAGTGGAAGGTGTTGCCCAACGTGTCGATCGTTGCCGGCCTGCGCGGCGATTGCTACAACGTGACGACGGAGGCCACCCCTGGCTATGACATCCAGGCGGTGGTGGGCGGGGCCGTGCCGGCCATCGACCCGTCGACGCTGCCGGATCCCAACGGCGCGACGTATACGCGCAGGCGACATCGGGCTGGTGGCGAACACGGGCGGAACAGTCAGTCCGTTCGTGCGCTTCGGCCGCAGCTACCGCCACCCGAATCTGGAAGAGATGCTCTTTGCGGGTCCGGCCACCGCGGGACGCATCGCACCGAACGTCACGGTGAAGCCGGAAACCGGCAACAACTTCGATGCGGGCGCGAAGCTCACCCTGCCCCGCCTGTCCGGCACCTTCACGGTCGGCGTCAATATCGGCGCCTTCTGACACACTGGCGTCAGCTACGCTGCGAGGCACATGGCGAGGATCGTCCGCCGACTGCTCGAACCGGCCCACGACTGCCCCTACCTGCCCAATCGCACGGCAATGCTCGATGTCGCGGTGCTGGTGGACGTTTCGGCTGATGAACTGGGCCTGCTGCTCGAGCGGGGCTGGCGCCGCTTCGGTCCCGCGTACTTCCGTCCCGTATGCGAGGAGTGCGACGCGTGCATCTCGCTCCGGATTCCGGTCGCCAGCTTCACACCGTCGCGGAGCCAGCGGCGGGCGCGCCGGCTGGCCGCCTCCCTCACGCGTACGGTTGGCGTCCCGGTCGTCGATGAAGAACGGCTCGCCCTCTACGCGCGCTGGCATGCGCAGCGCGAAACGCGACGTGGCTGGGAACCGACCCGCCTGACCGCCGAACGCTACGCGTTCGATTTCGCCTACGACCATCCATCTGTAAGCGAGGTGACCTTTCGCGACCCCGCTGATGGCGAGCGGCTCGTCGGCGTTGGCATTGTCGATGACGTCCCCGATGCGCTCTCGGCCGTCTACTTCTTCTGGGATCCGGAGCACGCTCCACCGTCGCTCGGCGTGGCACAGATTGTCTGGATGGTGGAGGATGCGGCGGCGCGCGGCCTGAAGTACGTCTACCTCGGCTACTGGGTGGCCGAATGCGCCTCGCTCGCCTACAAGGCGCGGTATCACCGAGACGAAGTTCTTGTGGGAGCGCCCGGGCTGCAGACGTCGGTATGGCGCCTGGCGGAGGCCGGGTCGAGCGACACGCCGAAGTGAGTCACAGCGTGAGCGGGTGAGCCAGGCTCCGGGCGGTGCGAGTTGCGGATGCGTCCTCGTCGACGGCAACCGCCACGGCATCCTTCTTCTGCACATAGCCGACGGGGCGACCGTAATGGAAGTCCTGGAACTCCGCGCGGAACCAGCCGGAGTCCTCATCCAGGAAGCGGAGCACCGTGCCTGCTTCGAGCAACCGGAGCGGTTCGCGGCTCGCATCGGGAAGCAGCATCAGTGGCGTCTCCACAAGCACCACCACGAATGTCCGCGGTGCTTTCACGCTGCCGCGACACAAGGCAGACGTCGAGCATGAAGTCACGACAGTGCCAGCGCGAGCAGGAGGCGGGCACTCACGTCGGTACTCCGTTCAGCAACAGCGGGAAGAAGATCCGTATCCTGCCATGAATGCCGGGTAGTGTTCAGGGCTTCACTGCTGTGCGTCTGGTTCTCGCTGTTCCAGCAAGCGCTCGAGCCACGTGACCGCAGCATCAGCCTCCCCGTACTCGAGCTGGTAGGCGGGCACCTGCCGTGCAAGCCGGGCGACGCTCTCGAACCCATGCCCTTCGAGATTGCGCGCGTTCAGCAGATGCCCCATCAACTGCAGCGCTGCCGGTGCAGCGCCGAGCCGGTTGCTCTGAAGCGCGGCTCCAGCAACGTAGCGCGGAAACACGAGCGCGCACAGCCGAGGACGTGCGATGGGCGCAGGTCGTGGCAGGGGGTGTCCAAAGCTGACGAGTGTGCCGGCCGGGCCGGCAAGGCTGCTGACGTTGCCCAAGGCCTCCGGCGCCCCGTCGAGTGCGCCTCCGGCGAGTCGCGAGAACAGGTGAAGCCCGTGCGGCTTCACGTTGAACGGACGCCTGAAGCCCTCAACGGTTCGGTCGGGGCAGACGCAGGCGGTCTCGTCCGACAGGCAGACGCCGCCTGCATGTTCGAAGTGTGCGGAGAGCGTCGTCTTTCCGGCGCCAGAGCGACCGGGAAGCACCACGGCTCCGTTTCCCCGCGTCACCGCGGCAGCGTGGAACACCAGGCCGGAGGTCTGGGCGCCAGCGAGTGCGGCGGTCGCCGTTTCCTGAAGCTTGAGCGCAGCGTCGCCCAGATCGCTGCCCAGGTGCAGCACATCGCCATTGCAGGTCAACTGGAACACCCCTTCTGGCAAGTCCCGGAGTGCGAAATGGGCCACGGTCGCGGTGGCGCCGTCCGTCCAGTCCACTGTCTGAGCGAAAAGGAGGTCGACAACCCCGAGGCTCGCGGGACCGACGGCGTGGACGTCGATACAGTTGCCGCCGAACGCCACCCGCCTGACCGACGCCGGCCCTAGCGCCACTCGATCACACCATCACGAGCCATTTGGTTGAGAGCCGCGCGTACGTCGGCTGGAAGCTCCTGGCCTCCATCCGGATAGGCGTCTGCCAGCAGCGAGACAATGGCGGCTTCGGAGCGCTCGCCGCTGCACAACTGCCAGATCAGCGCGGCGATGGGATCGAGGTGCACTGTACGGGTCAGGCCCGCGTGATACAGCAGCACGTCATCGTCGAGACGCTGCAAGGTGAACCCGGCCGCGTGAGTCGGGATCCGGTCGGCGATCATCCGACAATCTTACTGCGGGCCCGAGCCTCAGCCAGGACGGTTCCGCATCCGGCGCAGCAGCAAGCCAGCCACTCGCGGAGCGTGCCGCGTCCACCGGACTGGTGCCAGTGAACGGTCAGGCGCCACACCGTAGAAGGCGTGCATCCACCAGGACGATGGGTACAAAAGTTTGGCGAGCGTGCGCCATACACCAGTGGTGCTCCAGTCGAGGCTGCTCAGTATGGGGATATTCGTGCCCACGCCCTGGGGGGCTGGCGCCAGCGGTCGAGCCCACGCCAGGACATCCGGCAGGCCGACCAGGTAGTGCATGAGGCTAAGTGTGATGACCGTCCTGGGTGAGACTCGCCGCAGTCGATCCCAGTCGATGATCGAGCGCTGCGCGACTGCAAACTCTACAAGGTCGACCACGTTGATCAGGCGTGTCTCCCGGGCAGGCTGCAGCAGGTGCGCGGCCACATGCACGAGCATGTCGTCGAGGCCGAGCGCCAGCACGGATGATTCGCCGACGGGCACGCGGCGCAGCGAGTGACGGACGCAGCGGAGCGGCATCCGAACCGGCTGGTCGAAACTGAGCACATCGGTATGAACCTCGACCGCAACGACGAACCCTTGGCGCGAGGCTGAGAGCCCTGGCAGATGATGATGTCGTCCGCTGGCAGGTCCGTCGGGCGGGCCACCGTCGTACCCGAGGTCGCGCAGTGTCGCCACCGACGCAACGGCGTCGGCCGGCGCCACGAGCAGGTCGATGTCGCGTCGTGGCCGAAGGTCCGGAGAGGGGTAGAGGTCGTGCGCCAGCACTGCGCCTTTGAGAAACACGGCCTCGATGCCCCGCGTGTCGAGGGCGGTGGCGATCTCCAGCAGCGCCGCCGTCTGCACGCGACTCGCCTCTCGATGCCTGACGGCAAGGCTCGCGAGTAGCGGCGCCAGCAGATTTCCCTCCAGAACCCCGAGGGCCTTGAGGCGGTGGCGCAACAGTGGCGCCACGCCGTGGGACTCCGCCTCGTCCACGAGTCGACGCACTCCCGATCCGGCGAGGCTGCCGATATCCGCCCGCAGGATCCGGTCCGCGTTCGGGTCGGGCGTCAGCCGCGCCGCCGCCTGAAGCATGTTCATGGTGTGCGTCACTGGGGCGAGAAACAATTGTGTATCAGAACGGATACGCCAAGCCGAAAAGGCGCGCTCCGCTATTGTCCCGCCGGGTGCACCTCGGGTAAGGTTCCTCTCACATCCCAGCCTGACTCGACTGCGTTTCCGTCCGACGACCGCACGTCATCGGTTGGTATTGCGATATCCGGCGCCGCGACGCCATATACGAGGAGTGCGAGTGAATGAGTAAACCTGTCGAGGAACGCCGCAAACTGCTGAAAGCAATGATCACGACCGGTGCGGCCGTCGGCGCCGCTGCCACGCTGCCAGACGCCTGGAAGAAGCCGATCGTCAATGCGATCGAAGTGCCACTCCACGCGCAGTCGTCGGTGCCGCCGTCGTTCATCAACACCATCTCCTTCGCGTATACGATGACCCCGTCCAGCGGGTCCCCGATTACTGGGACGCTGACCCCCGGCACCACGCCCATTGTCCACGTGACCAGTCTGGCGCTCGCAGGATCGGACTTCAATTTCGTCCCGACGGTGACGGTGAACTCAGGCACAACCGGCACCTTCAACCTGCAGGTGAACGAAGTGACCGGCGGCGGCGACGCCACCAGTTTCTCGCCCTCGACGCAGAATCTTGCGCCCGACACGAACGGCGCCGTGCCGTTCACCACGATCAACGGCAACGTCGACAATGCCCAGTACGCCGAGTACTCGTTGACGATCACGCCGAGCAACCCGGCCTACCCGACCTACTTCCTCCGGGTGACCTTCGACACGACTCCGGCCGGCCCGACGCAGCCCTAGCTAGTGGCCTGTACAGCGTGACCAGGTACTGGTACGCTGCCGCGCCATATGGCGCTGATGTTGAATTCCGATGAACGAGCGGAACTTGAGGCCCGGTTGCGGAGTCGGACCATTCGCGTCGAGGCCGCGCGGCGAGCGCGGGTCATTCTGATGCTGGCCGACGGCGACTCGTATTCGACGATCGAAGCCGCGTTGCCGTCCTATCGCGACTACATCAATCGGTGGCGGCGGCGGTTCCTCGCGTCGCGCCTGGCGGGCTTGGAGTCGCGCCACTCCAGCCAGCCGCCATCGGTGCTCACGCCGGCGATGGACGCCCGGATCTTGGCGAAGACCCGGCACGCCCCGCCGGACGGCAGCACCCATTGGAGTACCCGGAAGCTCGGACGGCATGTGATCGCCGACAACCTGTCCACGCACAAGACGCAGGCCGTCCGCACGTGTCTCGCCGAGCATCCCCGTGTCCGGATCCATTTCACGCCGACGTACTCGTCTTGGCTCAATCAAGTCGAACTCTGGTTTGCGAAGATCGAGCGCGATCTGCTCGCCCGTGGCATCTTCACTTCGGTGCAGGACCTCGCGCGCCGAATTCGGAAATACATTCGCCACGACAACAAAGCCCCCAAGCCGATCCGCTGGGGCTATCGCGGCCCGGCCCATCGGATTGGTAGTACGTCAGTCAATGCAGGCCACTAGTCGCCCGGAAGAACCCGCTTCGTACACGTCCATGTCTTCGCCGCCGCCTACGCCTGCTCCACCTCTGGCGCCGACAGCATCAGCAGGTTGGCGAACAACAACTGCTGCAGGAGATTGAGTACCGGCTCCCATCGCACACCTGGCGCGATGGCCATCAACTGCCCGCCGGTGAAGGGCCTGCCAGCCAGCACCACTTCCACGATTGACCTTGGCACCTGGGCCAGTTCCACCACTCGGCCGCGGGCAATGAGCTGAATCTGCTCGTTCAGCGCCACGTACGGGACGAGTTTCTGCGCTGGCTGAATCTCGAACATCGTTTCCGGCGTGATCGGATGCGTGTCCAACTGCGCAAGGTCCGGCAACGTGAACCTCGGTCGCGCCGGGCTCTCGACCATCGCCCACTGCAGGAGCCGCTCGCGCACCTCCGGACGCCTGATCGCGTCGGCGACCCGCTCCTGGAACCTCGCGAGGTGCGCATCCAGGGCCTCTGGCGAGCGATCGCCGCCCAGGTCTGCGAGGCGGTACATCGGGAAGTCCTCGCGAAGGAAACCCTCGCTGTCGCGCCACTCATTGAGCAGAAACGACAAGAAGTCGATGCCACTCCGGTTGTTGTGGCTCACCGTTAGGTGGATGCACGGCTCGCTCGAGATGGCGTAGTGCCAGTGCCCACGCGGGATGTACAGCGCATCGCCTGGCGACAGCGAGCAGTGCAGGTATTCGCCCTCACCGGGCTTCGCGTACTTGTTCTTTTCCTCGGACGGGTCCCTGTCCAGGGGAAACTGCCGCGTCGGCTCGAAGACTTTCCACTCCTTGACGCCGGCGGTCTGCAGAATCCAGACGTCGTGCGTGTCGTAGTGACAGTCGAAACCCTGGCGTGACGGGAACGAGACGTAGCAGTTGATGTTGACCAGCGAGTTGAACTCGCGGCACAGGCTGTTGGCCAGTTCCTCGGTGACCGGATCGACGTGCTGGACGTGATTGATCACGAGCGTGGCACCCTGCGCCAACCAGTGGCTCATGCGCGCGATCTCGGACGACGGCAGCGGCTTCTTGTCGTGCACCAGCTTCACGCCCTCGAACGAGGGGCGGCAGCTGTTGATGTGGTCGGTGACTTCCTTCCAGCCGAACAGGTGCTGGAACTTCTCTGGCGGGCCTGGAATGTACACGCCTCGCTTGTAGGCGTAGTCGCGCATGAAGATGTCGAGGCCGAGCGGGCTGATGATGTCTGCAAGACCGAACATGAAGTGTCCTCGCTGCGTGGGGAGTAGCGGCCCGGTCACAAAAACGGCCACGCTGAGGGCGTGGCCGTTAGTCGAGCGAAAGTGGTCGGGATGGCGGGATTCGAACCCACGACCCCCTGACCCCCAGTCAGGTGCGCTAGCCAGGCTGCGCTACATCCCGATGTGCGAGACCCTATTCTATGCTGAACGCTTGCGCCGAGGCGAGGCCGACTTTGCGGTCTGATCTCTGGGAGTCGCATCCTCGCCAGCATTCACCGCATCCGGCAACGCCAAAGTCAGTTCGGTCTGGGTGGCGGTGAGGGGAGCCGAGCGCCGCGGCGCTGCGTCGAGGAGCGCGAGCAACGACTGCAGGCCGCGCTTCACGTGCCCGAGCCGCGCGCGGACGTCGCCACTGAAGCCCTGGCTGCCAGCAGCCGACTCCGGCTCGCCCAGATCGAGCGGCGGCTCGGATTCTTCATCGAGCTTGCGGCGAACCCCGGCGAGGGTCAGGCCGTCGACGAGCAACAGGTGCTTGATCCGCAGCACCCGCTCGATGTCCACGCGCCGATAGACGCGCGTCGTCGAGCCGCTCTTCGCCACGCCGAGGTCCTTGAACTCGGCCTCCCAGGACCGCAGCACGTAGGGCTGGACCTTGGCCAGTTCGCACACCTCCGCCGCCTTGAACAGGGGGCGGTTGGGAATCTCTACCTGAGATATCTCGGCCATTTCCGCAGTCTACAGGCCGGAAGTATAGCATCCAGGTCAGCTAACATAGTCCCGCCCAAGCGCGATGGCGGCCTCTCCCCTCCGCATTCTCCATGCGATGCACGACTTCCTGCCGCAGTCGCAGGCAGGATCGGAGATATATGCCTACGACCTCTGCCGCGCGCAGCTCGATCGGGGCCACCACGTCACGCTGGTCTGCGCCGCGTTCAACCCGCAGCGCACGCACGGATCGGTCGAGTGGCGCGTTGTCAACGGCATCCCGGTGGTGGAACTCACCAACAACTGGCACTGCTTGCGCTTCGAGGATACCTACCGTGCCCCGCTCATCACCGAGCGGCTCACGTCGGTGCTCCAGGCGGTCCAGCCGCAGGTGCTGCACGTCCACAACCTGCTGAACCTGTCGTTCGAGCTGCCGGCGCTGGCGCGAGCTGCCGGCGCACGCGTCGTGGCAACGCTGCACGACTACACGCTGGTCTGCCCGTCCGGCGGCCAGCGCATTCACAAGGCGGACAGCCACGTCTGTCATCACATCGAACCGGACCGGTGCGCGCGCTGCTTCGGTGAATCGCCGTTCGGGACCCGTGCGGCCTTCAGCCGGCTTGCGGGCCGGCAGCGACTGCTGACTGCCCCGCTGGCCATCGTGGCGCGTGCGGCGAAGTTCATCGCGCCCACGTTGACGGCCACTGCGGCACGTCATCTGCCAACACTGCCGGCGACCCCCGCCGACATTACCTTTCGCCTCGACGCGGCTCGCGAGGTGTTCGATCGGATCGACCTCGTCGTGGCGCCCTCTGCCTCCATGGCGGCTGAATACGCCGCTCTCGGTGCACCGCGCGAGAAGCTGCGCGTCTCCGACTATGGCTTCCGGCCCCGTCGCGAGCCGCCTGTTCGGTCGCATCGCAGCGGCCCCTTACGCCTCGGCTTCGTCGGAACGCCCGTGTGGCACAAGGGGCTGCACGTCCTGATCGACGCGGTGAGCCAGATTCCACTGGAGAGCTTTTCACTGTCGGTGCATGGCAACACGTCGATCTTCCCCGAATATGTCGGGGGCCTTCGCCAGCGCTCGCGCGGCCTGCCGGTGACATTCGCCGGAGCGTTCAACCGGGAGCGAGCCAACGCGGTCTACGACGCGCTCGACGTGCTCGTTGTACCCTCCATCTGGCTCGAGAACTCGCCACTCGTCGTGCACGAAGCGTTCATGGCCGGTGTGCCGGTGGTGGCGTCGCGCATCGGTGGTCTCGCTGACCTGATCCAGCACGAGCGGAATGGTCTACTGTTCGCGCCGGGCAGTGCGGACGACCTGGCCACACAACTGCGCCGACTGCTCGCCGACCCGGCGCTGCTCCAGCAACTTGGCGCTGCACGGACCCCTGTGAAGTCGATAGAACAGGACGCCGACGAATGGGACGCCGCCTATGCGGAAGTCCTGCCCTGGGCGGAGATGCCACGGCCATGACGAGTGCGCTCGTCTCGATCGTCATTCCGACGCGCAACGGCATGGCGACCCTGCCGGCCGTCTTCGACGCCATCGATCGTCAGGTCCGCGACTTCAACATCGAGGTTATCGTGATCGATACCGAGTCGACCGACGGCACCCTTGCGCTCGCCAGCACCCGCGCCAGCCGGCTCCTTCACACCACTACTGCCCGCTTCAACCACGGCCTCACTCGCAACGAGGCGATCGCCGCCGCGTCCGGTGAGTTCATTGTCCTGCTCTCGCAGGACGCAGTGCCGGCGGACGAGCACTGGCTCGAATCGCTGGTGTCGCCGCTGCGGCAGACAACGTCGCTGGCAGGGAGCTTCGCCCGCCAGGTGGCCAGGCCAGGCACGGGAGTCATTGCCTGCCACTACCACGCGCACTGGGCCGGCAGTTCACGCGTGCCGGTGGTCACGCGCCTCGACAGCATGGCGGCACTCGAGGCGATGCGTCCACTGGAACGGATGCGGCACTGCACGTTCGACAATGTTTGTTCGTGCATCCGCCGTACGGTGTGGCGGGCGTTCCCCTTCGCCGACATGCCGATCGCCGAGGACCTCGACTGGGCACGGCAGGTGCTGCTTGCCGGCCACGCGCTGGCGTTCGTGCCCGAGTCGGTTGTCCTGCACTCACACGCTCGGCCAATCGCGTACGAGTTCGAACGCACGGCACTACTCCACCACGAACTGCATCGCCTGTTCGGTATGCGGACCATCCCCACCTGGGGCGCCCTGGCGCGCAGTGTCGCCTCGAGCGCGGCGCTGCACCTGCAGCTCAGGCGAGAGGCACCACCGGACGTGCCAGTCGAGCCGCCAGGCCGCGCACTGGCGCTCGCCCTCGCCTGGCCGCTCGGGCAGTTCGTCGGCGGGCGCCGCGCTATGCGCGGGACGCCCGCGGTGCGGAGCGGCCGCGTCTGATGCGCGTCTTGATCGTGGTTCATGGGTATCCGCCGTCCGCGCGCGGTGGCAGCGAGGTCTACGCCGAAGCGCACGCCCGGACGCTCCGCGACCACTGCGGCGACGACGTGCTGGTGATGTCGCGCGACAACGACCCGAAGCGGCCCGAGTTCGAGGTTCGCGAGACGCTGCACCGTGGTGTGCGGGTCGTGCGAATCAACAACACGTTCCGCACCGTGCGCTCGTTCGAGGAGTCGTACACGCAGCCGCGCCTGGCGGCGATCGCCGGCGAGGTCGTCGACGCCTTCGCGCCTGATGTCGCCCACATTCACCACCTCACCTGCCTGTCGACGCACATTCCGGCGCAACTGCGCGCACGCAGCATCCCCTGCTTCATGACACTGCACGACTACTGGCTGCTGTGTCATCGCGGGCAGTTGCTCGATCGCGACTGCCGCGTCTGTTCTACGCCAGGGACGTGCAACCGCTGCGTGGACGACGGCGCTGCAGCGCCCGCCGCGATTGGCGGTGCTGCCGCACTGGCCCGCCGCGTTCTACCGCATCTGCCGCCTGCTGGCCGCCGTGCCGTACAGGCGCTCGGCACTCTCGTGGCGTCGTCCGTACACCGCGACGATTCGGTGCAACGCGCTATAACGGCGCGGCTGGAGCACATGCGTGATGTCGCGTCGCACATCACGCGGTTCTATGCGCCCTCGGCACACCTGCGCGACGTGTTCAGTGCGGCTGGTTTCAATGCTCGCGACATTCAGGTGTCGCGCTACGGATTCGAACGGGAGGGCTCCACCCGGCATCCGGTGCGACCCACTCCCCGGCCGCTGCGGATCGGCTTCGTCGGCAGCCTGATGGTGTCGAAGGCGCCGCACGTGCTGCTGGAGGCGTTCCGCCTGTTTCCCGAAGGTGCGGTGACGCTCGACCTGTTCGGGGCCTCTGTGCCGTACCACGGCGACGACCGGTACCGCGCGCTGCTCGAACCGCTCCTGCGCACGCCGCACGTGACCCTGCACGGTTGGCAGTCCGAGACCGAGATGCCCCGCGCGTATGCGAGCCTCGACGTGCTGGTGGTGCCGTCGATCTGGCCGGAGAACAGTCCGCTTGTCATCCACGAGGCGCTCCTCTCGGGTGTGCCAGTCGTGGCGTCGAACATCGGGGGCATTCCGGAACTGGTCCGACACGAGGAGAACGGCCTGCTGTTCGCCGCGGGAGACGTCCAGGCGCTGCATGCTGCGTTGCAGCGGCTGCTGCGCGAACCGGCGCTGCTCTCGTCGTGTGCCGGCCGCACGACCTCGGTCCGCTCGATCGAGGACGACACCCTCGCGATGCGAGCCGACTACCGCGACGCGACAATCGGCAGCCACCTACACCTGGCAGGCGCGCCAGTTCCGCGCGTGCACGCTGTGGTGCTGAACTACCGCACGCCGGAGCAGACCCTGCTGACTGTGCGAAGCCTGCTGGCGCAGACGTCAGCGCTGGCGTCTGTGACCGTGGTGGACAACAGCGGCACGGTGGAGTGCGGCCGAACACTCGCCGAGTTGTCCGACCGTGTGGAATACCGCAGCACCACCGGGAACCTCGGATACTCCGGCGGCATGAACGTCGGCATCGCAAGGGCGCTGCGGGCGGGAGCGACGCATGTCCTGCTGGCGAACAGCGACGTCATCGTCCCCCCCGATTGCTGTGCCCGCCTGCTCGCGACTCTGAAGGCTGAACCGGCAGCCGGCATCGCCGGGCCGGTACTGCTCGTGCGGGATAGGCCGGACCGCATCGACTCGGCCGGACTCTCGTTCGACCCTGCATCTGGACGCATGCGGATGCTGAGCGCCGGCGACACTGTGACGTCGGCGCCGACGGTTGACCGCCGGGTGGCCGCCGTCAGCGGTTGTCTCATGCTCGTCGAGCGGCGCGTCTTCGAACGAATCGGCATGTTCGACGAGCGCTACTTTTTCGGCTTCGAAGATCTGGACTTCTGTCTGCGTGCGCAAGCCGTCGGTGTGGGCACACTCGTCTCGCCCGTGCGGGCGTACCATGCGCGCGCGCAATCGCTGTCCGCGCATTCGACGGACCGGCTCTACTACGGCACGCGGAATCACCTGCTGCTCGCGGCCTCCACTCAGGGCGGCGGCGCTGGAAGGGCTCGCCAGATCGGCGTGGTGACACTGAACGTCGCGTCCGCGTTGATGGCCTCGCCGCTGCACGTGGCGCCGCGGATGCTGGCCGTGGCGGCTGGGTGCGTCGACTTCTATCGCGGTCGTTCCGGCCCCCGGCGCTGACGTTCAGGCCGGCTGGCCTTCTCCATCGCCCGCGACGCGCCTCGGCCGCATACTGTGCCGCGGGTGCCTGCGTGCCCCGACCGCGCGACGCATCAGCCAGGCCGCCATTGCCGCAACCCACGCCAGGTCGCGCACCAGGTGCACCATGGGGAACAGCAGCGGCACCCAATCGC
The DNA here is from genome assembly GCA_963722395.1 of uncultured Acidobacteriota bacterium. Lineage (GTDB taxonomy): Bacteria > Acidobacteriota > Vicinamibacteria > Vicinamibacterales > CAVVIG01 > CAVVIG01. The sequence continues at coordinate 46,182 of CAVRLS010000008.1, forward strand.
CGAACCGGCGCGCTGCACGTGCACCCACGCCTGCGCGCTCCACCGCCAGCCCTAGAAGCAGCAGCATCCCGACCTCTTTCGCCCACTCGAGGGCTGGCAGCAGCGCAGCACCCGCCATCAGACCGAGCGCCAGCGCCGTGAGGACCGGGTGCGCCATCATCAGGGCTGGCGACACGGAATCGCCCGAGAGACGGGCGCGGTGCTTGGCGATGACGTCGAGGCGTCCGTAGCCGAAGCCGTACTGCTGACGAACGTAGCCGGCGATCCCGTCGCGCCAGCGGTGGCTGCTCTTGGCGCCCGGCACGTACTGCAGCTGGAAGCCTGCGGCGCGCAGGCGATAGCTCATGTCGTTGTCATACCCGTAGCCGAGCGACTCGTCGAAGCCACCGACCTGCCGCAGTGCTGCTGTCCGGTACACCACGTTGCCGGTGCAGACATGATCGGTGTCGCTGGCGAGCGACGCGTAGCGCTCCTGCAGGTCGCGCCCCATTACACGCGCCAGGAGCGGCGCCCGCTGATCCGTGACGTACTGTCCCTGCGCGGCTGCCACATTGGCACCCGTCATCGCCGTCAGCAGTTGTTCCAGCCAGCCTGCACTGAGGACCACATCCTGATCGACCTGGGCGATCAACGGATGCTTCGCGAGCGCCACTCCCCGGTTGATGGCTGCCGCGGCACCGAGCCCGTCCCCGTCGATCACCACGAGCGGCGCGTCCGGCCATGCGTGTCGCACCAGCGCCACCGCGTTGTCATCCGACCGGTCGTCGACGAGAATCACCTCGAAGGCGCTGGTGCGCATGGCCTGCGCAAGCACGGAGCGCACCGTGTCCACGAGCGCGACGCCAGCGTTGTGCACCGGAATGACGACGCTGACGGCGGTCATGCAGACGCCCTCGATGCGCCACCGAGCACGCTGTTGTAGACCGCCTCCAGTGTGGCCACCACAGTGTCGGCACCATACAAGGCCCGCACCCGTGGGGCCGCCGCAAGAGCCTCGCCGCGCCAGGCCTCGCGATCGTCGAGCACCATGGCGATGGCACGCGCGAGCGCGACCACCTCGCCCGGCGGGACGCTGAGGCCACCGCCCGTTGCCGCCACCACTTCCGCCGCACCGCAGTCGTCGCCGACGATGACGGGGGTGCCGGCCAGCAGCGCTTCGCAGGCTACCAACCCGAACACTTCATCGCTCGACGGGTAGACCACGACGTCGGCGCCCGCCAGGGCATCGAGCCGCGCCGAGCCCGACAGCAGCCCGGTCGCGGTCACGCGATCGCAAATGCCACTCGCGTCGGCCTGCGCGAGCGCCTGGGCCAGGCCGCCCATGTCGTTCCCGGCAACGACCAGGTGCGCGTGTGTCCTGGCGAGTTGCGCGAAGGCGTCGACCAGCGTTCCGACGCCCTTGCGCGGCGTGACCTTGCCGAGGAACAGCACGACGTGGGCGGTCGTCGAGGCCCCATGCGCGCCTGAATCGGGCCCCGTCAGGGCGCACATCGAACTCACGCAGGTCGACAGGATTCGGCACGCGTGCCACGGCATCTGGAGCGAGCCCCAGTCGGTGGAACTGACGCGCCTCGGCCTCGGACACGGCCAGCACGCGCGACGCGCGAGCCATCACCGCTGCGCCGCCGAGTTGCCCGAGCACACGCTTGGCGGCCCGACGCCGTTCGAACACCGGAGCCGTGCCGTTGGGTGCCAGCACATAGGGCACGCCCGCTCGCGTCAGGGCTCGCGCCGCCATGATCCCGAGCACGTTGTGACACGCGTGGATGTGCGCCACATCGAAGGAGGCGCTTTCGGCGTCGAGGTAGCTCCGCAGCCCGAGCGGTGCAAACGCCTGCAGGTGGTAGGCCGCGTGGTTGGACAGGTTGCGGAAGATTCGACGCGAGGCATCCTCCGCCGCCGCGACCAGCGGCAGCCTGGTCCGCGCGTCGAACGCATCGGTTGTGCAGAGGGTGACGTGATGTCCTCGGGCGCGCAAGCCGTGCACCATCGCGCCGACAACGCGCGGGATGCCGCCGTAGGCCCACGCGTCGGGCCCGTACGGAGCGACGTGCAGGATGCGCAGAGGCACGTCAGGCTAGCGCGTGGCTTCGGATCCGTGCGTCGCCAGGCTGTCCTGAAGCAGGCGCAGCGTGTCGCCGCACTCGGCAGCTACGACTCGGGCGCGGCCCAGTGTCAGCGCGAGCGAGCGGACGTTCGTGTGTCGTCTGGATAGTGTCATCACTTCATCGTGCGTCAGCATCAGCCGCTCGAACAACGACGCAGCCGCCTTGATGGGAGCGGCCGTTCCCGGGGTGCTCCCACCACTCAGCCGGGCCAGGCGTTCCCGGACATCGGCGGCCAGCGCCGCTGCACGCTGTTCCCTCTGCATCATCGCGGCTTCTTCGGTCTCCGGGTTGTGGCGCGTCTCGATGAACAGCAACTGGTACAGGTGGGCGCGATTGGCCTGCACCTGCGCATCCACCTCGGCCGACTTCGCCGCACCACTCGCCTGCAGCAGTTCAGCACTGCTCCCGTCAGTCATCTCACGCACGGCACCGAACGTGAGCCGTTGCGCCTTGAGGTTGGTGTTCTCGACCGCCAGTGTCAGGATTTCGCTGTCGAGATTCTGGTACTCCTCGAAGCGGGTGTTGAAGCGGCCGAGCATCCCGGTCTCGGCCGCGTAGCCGAGCGAGGCCACCACGCTCTCGAGGCTGAAGCCGTTCGGTGACGACAGTCCTGGTCATCGGTCCGCCTTCTTGCGCGTACGTGCACCAGGCTTGGATCGCGTGCGGCGTCGCACCTGGATGCGGATCGGCGTGCCGACGAATCCGAACTGCTCGCGCAGCTGGTTGACGAGGAACCGCTCGTACGAAAAATGGAACGTCGTCGCGACGTTGGTGAAGAAGACGAACGACGGCGGCGCGACGCCGATCTGCGCGGCGTAGAGAATGCGCACGCTGCTGCCGCCCGGGACTGACCGGCGGATTGGCGCGCGGTGATCGTCTCGACGAACTTGTTGAGCGCCGGCGTCGGCACCCGCTTGCGTCGCGCTGTCGGCGACCTTGTCGATCGTCTCGAGCACCTTCGGCGCCCGCTCGCCGGTCAGCGCCGAGATGTGGAGGATCGGCGCGTAGTCGAGAAACCGCATCTTCCGCCGCAGCTCATCGTCGAACCCTTCGACGAAATGATGATCGCTGGCTCTTGCACCAGGTCCCACTTGTTGGCGACGATGACGACGCCGCGGCCGGCGCGGTCGGCTTCGCCGCCGATCGCCGCGTCCTGATCGGTGGCGCCTTCGTCCGAGTCGATGAGCAGCGCCACGACGTCGGCGTCGAAGATCGCCTTCTTGGCCCCGGCCACGCTGACGAGCTCGACCTTGCCGCCGCCGCGCACGCGGCCCGGCCGCCGCATGCCGGCGGTGTCGACGATGCGGAACTGCGGCGATGCCAGGTCAGCGCGGCATCGATCGCGTCGCGCGTCGTGCCGGGCATGTCGCTGACCAGCACGCGCTCTTCCTTCAGCAACCGATTGAGCAGCGACGACTTGCCGACGTTCGGCCGGCCGATGATGGCAATGCGTGGTCTCGTCGGCGGCGCGGCGGGCCGCGTGCGCGGTCCTGAGACGGCGTCGCTGCTCAGATCGTCAGGCGGCGCGGCGGCGTCCATCGCCAAGCCAGCTTGCCTTCAGGCGCCGCGACGACTTCGTCGAGCAGGTCGCCGACGCCGTTGCCGTGCTCGGCCGACACTTCGAGGACCGGCTCGAAGCCGAGCTGATAGAACTCCGCGACACCGGCCAGCGCCGCGCTTGTCGTCGGTCTTGTTGACGGCGAGGACGATCGGCAGCCCGGTCTCGCGCAGCTCCTCGGCGATCGTGCTCGTCGCCGGAGACCAGCCCTTCCCGTCCATCGACCAGAAAAACCAGGAGATCGGCGCGCGCAATGGCCCGCTGGCCCTGATCGACGACCAGGTCGTGCAGCGGGTCCTCGCTGGCGCCGTAGAGGCCGCCGGTGTCGGACAGCTCGAACGTCAGGCCCGCGCCACGACGCCGGCCGCGCCAGCGAATCGCGGGTCGTCCCGGCGATCGGCGCGACGATCGCCCGGCGCGAGCCGATCGATGCGGTTGAACAGCGTGGATTTCCCGACGTTGGGGCGGCCGACAAGCACGACAGACGGGCGGTTTCCGGGACATTCAGACTTCGTCCACGATCACTTAGCCTCAGCATTGACAGCGTAAGTGTCACAATCTATAGTCTTTACAAGCACCGCAGGAGACCCTAAGCATGATCAAGGTCGACATCGTCAACGAAGTGTCGAAGATCGCCGACATCACCAAGGTCAAGGCCGAGGTGGCGGTCGACGCGGTGTTCGACGCGATGCGGACCTCCATGCAGCGCGGCGAGCGCATCGAGCTGCGCGGCTTCGGCGTCTTCCAGGTCAAGCCGCGCAAGCGCGGCATCGGCCGCAACCCACGGACCGGCAAGGAAGTGCGCATCCCCCCGGGCCGCACGATCCGCTTCAAGCCCGGCAAAGACCTGCAGAACATCGGATAACCGGATCATCGGTTGGATCGATCCGTTGCACCCCGCCTCGAGCCGATTTCGATCCCGTTCGCGGTCGAAGCCGTCTGGCATCCGCCGCCGCAAGTTCCAGGACCGGGTCTGGCTGCACGTGCTGCTGCTCGTCGCTGACGATCGTCACCACCACGCTGGCCGGCATGGACCACTACGCTCTCCTTCACTCAGGACTTCTGGACGCGGACGACGCTGCCGCTCGATCCTAGCGACGCTGCTGCCGCGCGGCCTCTGGTACAGCGGCACGATCCTCGCGATCCTGGGCTGTCACGAGCTCGGCCACTACTTCGCCTGCCGCTATTATGACGTCGACGCGTCGCTGCCGTTCTTTCTTCCGGTGCCGCTGCTGCTGACCGGCACCCTCGGCGCCTTCATCCGCATCCGCGAACCGATCCCGAGCAAGCGGATGCTGTTCGACATCGGCATCGCCGGACCGATCGCCGGATTCGTCGTCGCCGTGCCCGCGCTGTTCATCGGCCTGTGATGTCGCGACGTCGGCCGGACCTCGCGCTCGACACACTGCCCGACAACGGCCTCGTCTACTCGCTCGGCGAGCCGCTGCTGTTCAAAGCGCGTCTCGTGGCTGATCTTCGGCACCACCGCCGAGGGCTACTCGATCAACCTGCACCCGATGGCGTTCGCCGCCTGGTTCGGGCTGCTGGCGACCGCGCTGAACCTGTTTCCGATCGGCCAGCTCGACGGCGGCCACATCTCGTACGCGGTGTTCGGGCGCAAGTCGTCGCACGTCACGCTGGTGATGATCTGCTGCGCGATCGGTTCTGACCTTCTTCTCGCTGCAGCTGGCTGGTCTGGACGGTGCTGATGATGGTCATGCTGTTCTTCTTCGGCCGGCATCATCCGCGGACGTTCGACGAACACGTGCCGCTCGACCGCACCGCGCATGCTGCTGGCAGTGTTCGCGGTCGTCATGTTCGTGCTCTGCTTCACGCCGACGCCGATCGAACCGCTCGCAGCTGATCCGCTGAACAGGCTGAGGGCCGATCGCGAATCGACAGCATGCGACGTGTGCCGAATCGCTCACAGCACGCTGAACGGGATCGACGTCGACGACCGTGCGCCGCGCGAGTTCGGGACGGGCGGCGATCGCGCGCACGAGCGCCTCGCGCATCTGCCGGCGGTTCGTTCCCTTCATCAGCAACTGCACGCGGTATTCGCCGCGCAGCTTGCCGAGCGGCGCCGGCGCCGGGCCGAGGACGCGAAGTGCGTCCTGACGGCGTCCTGCCTCGCGCAGCTGCTGCCACGATGCGCCGTCGCATCGTCCATCGGCCGCCGTCGAAGGTCTGCGCCGCGGACCACGGCGTTGATCGAGCGACACGCAGCGGCGGATAGCGCATCGCTCTGCGGAACATGCATCTCGCGCTCGTAGAACGCCGGGTAGTCCTGCTGGCAGGCGAGCTGGATGCTGTAGTGATCGGGATAGATCGTCTGGACGATCGCCTCGCCGCGGCTGCTCGCCGCGACCGGCGCGGCCGGCGACCTGCGTCAGCAGCTGGAACGTCCGCTCGGAGGCGCGGAAGTCGGCCATCCCGAGACCGACGTCGGCCGAGACGACGCCGACCAGCGTCACGCGCGGGAAGTCGTGCCCCTTGGCGATCATCTGCGTGCCGACGAGCACGTCGATCTCGCCGCGCCGGAACTCGCATGAGCAGCGCGGTCAGCGAGCCCTTGCGGCGGATCGAGTCGCGATCGAGCCGGGCGACCCGCGCCGCCGGGACAGGCCTGCTCGACTTCGGCCTCGACCCGCTCGGTGCCGAAGCCGGTCTGCTCGAGATACGGCGCCCGCAGTGCGGACACGTGCGACGGGCACGCGCGCCGAGTAGTTGCAGTAGTGACAGCGGGCCCGGCGTGCCGCGCCCTCGCCGTGCACGACCAGCGAGACGCTGCAGTTCGGGACAGTCGACGGTGCCGCGCGCACTGGCGGCAGAACACCGCGGTCGCGAAGCCCGCGCCGGTTCAGCAGCACGAGCGCCTGCTCGCCGCGCGCGAGCCGCGCCGTCGATGCGCGTCGCGCAGCGGCCGGCTCAGGACGACGTCCGGGCCCTTCGGCCGCGTACTCCTCGCGCATGTCCACGACGGTGCACCGCGGCGAGCGGCCGGTCCAGCACCCGCCGCTCGAGCACGATGCGCTCGTAGCTGCCCGCTCAGCGCGTTGGCGTAGGTCTCCATCGACGGCGTCGCCGAGCCGAGCACGACCAGCGCGCCGGCCCGCTGCGCCCGCACGATGCGCGACGTCGCGCCCGTTGTAGCGCGGGCTCTCGTCCTGCTTGTAGGACGCCGTCGTGCTCTTCGTCGACGATGATCAGGCCGAGCTCGTCGAGCGGCGCGAAGATCGCCGACCGCGTGCCGACGACGACGTCGACCTCGCCGCGCCGGATGCGCTGCCACTGATCGTGCCGCTCGCCGTCGGACAGGCCGCTGTGCTGAATGGCCACGCGGTCGCCGAACGTCTGGCGGAACAGCGCGGCGCCACGCGGGCGTCAGCGCGATCTCCGGCACCAGCATCAGCGACCCGGCGCCCGGCGGCGCGCACCGCCGCCGCGAGCCGCAGGTAGATCTCGGTCTTGCCGCTGCCGGTCACGCCGTGCAGCAGCGCCGCCTTGAAGCGGCCGGCGCGAGCCAGGCGCGATCAGGCGCGTCCAGCGCGAGCGTCCTGTTCGACGGCGTGCAGCGGCGACGCGCTGGATCGGCCGGCGCGCCGTGCGAGCGACGCGACGCCGCGCGAACGGATCGCGATCGACGTCGCTCCTGACGCACGCGTCGACCAGTGCCGGCGCGGCTGCAGGCGCGACGACGCACGTCGCGCGCTGACGCCGCGGCCGGCGAAGTGTCCGACACTGGTCACGCCGTCAGGCGGTGCCGGCAACGCAGTGGTCGAGCGCCTCGCGCTGACGTTCGTCGTCATCGCGCGCAGCTCGACCTGCCGGCATCGGTGACCAGGCGGCCAGTCCAGCGACCGACGACGGCGACGCTGCGGTCTTGTGCGCGTCCGCCCGCTCGCCGCGCGTCTTCGGCGGCAGCACCGCGGTGATCGCTTCGCCCGCGCCGGCGGCGTAGTACTCCGCCGTCCAGCGCGCCAGCGTCGACGACATCCGGCGGGATGAACGGCTCGGCGTCGAGCACGCTGCTTCAGCGGCTTGATCCGCCTTGCCCTCGGCATCGTCGAGCGCCGGCGCGTCGACGCTCGACGACGATGCCGGTGACCGAGCGCGAGCCGAGCGGCACGACGACGCGCGCGCCGACTGGCGGCGGTGCGGTATCGTCTCGGGCACGCGATAGGTCAGCAGATCGAGGCCGGGAACGGGAACGGCGACGCGGACGAACACGGGACGGTCAGAGTCTTGCGGTAGTCGGCGGTTGCTAGTCGCGCTCTTGAGCAGCGTCGCGCACCAGCTTCATGTCTTCCCAGACGTCGCGCTTGGAGCCGGGGTTGCGCAGCAGATAGGCGGGATGGAAGGTCGGAATCAGCTTGGCGCCGCGGTAGTCGAAGACGCGGCCGCGCAGCCGCGAGATCGGGTCGTGCGGTGCGCAGCAGCGTCTGCGCGCGCGAACTTGCCGAGCGCCACGATGACCTTCGGCTTGATGACGTCGATCTGCTGGAACAGGAACGGCTCGCAGGTCTCGACTTCGTCCGGCTCGGGATTGCGGTTCTGCGGCGGCCGGCACTTGATCACGTTGGCGATGTAGACGTCGTCGCGCTTGAGCTCGATCGCCTCGATGATCTTGGTGAGCAGCTGCCCGGCGCGGCCGACGAACGGCACGCCCTGCTCGTCTTCGTCGGCGCCCGGCGCCTCGCCGACGAACATCAGGTCGGCGTTCGGATTGCCGACGCCGAAGACGATCTGCGTGCGGCCCAGCGTGTGCAGCTTGCAGCGCGTGCAGTCGCCGATGTCGGCTCGCGGATCGACTCGAGCGCCTGTCGGCGAGCACGGTGCAGCGAGATCGGCGAGGCCGGCTCGACCGTCGCGCGCCGCAGGCGCCGAGACTCGGCGCTGTGGCGCGTCCGACGCGGTCGCTTGCCGGCTCGATGCGGCACGCGGCAGCTCGACGATTCGACGTTCGCGCCAGCGCGGGATCGCGGCTGATGCCCGCGACGCCGAGCTCCGCGGCGAACCGTGAGATGTTCGGCGAGCTGATCGCGGATCCATTGTACGACTCGAGGCTGTCCTAGCGGTCAGACGTTGCGGCTGACGCCGCGCCGTCGAGCAGCAGCCGCTCGACGCGATCGAGGATCTCGGCCGCGACCGCGCGCTTTGGCACTGCAGCGGCAGCGTCCTCCGGCGCTCTCGGCGCCGACGATGCGTGACGGCGTTGGTGTCGACGTCGAAGCCGGCATCGGCGCGCGAGACATCGTTGGCGACGATGAGGTCGACGTGCTTGCGCGCGCAGCTTGTCGTCGCGCCCGCCGACGACGTCGCTCGGTCTCGGCGGCGAAGCCGATCAGCACGGCACCGCTGCCCGACGGCCAGGCGCCGCTGGCCGAGATCGGCGAGGATGTCGGGCGTGCGCTTCAGCACCAGCGTCAGCGTCGCCGCCCGCCTTCGGCGATCTTCTGTCGGCGCGACGACGGCCGGCGTGTAGTCGGCGACCGCCGCCGCCATGACGACGACGTCCGCGGCCTCCGCCCGCTCCATGACCGCCGCGTGCATCTCCGCGGCGCCGCGCACGCGCACCACGTGTCGCACCGCAGGCGGCGTCGACGGACGTCGGTCCGGCGACCAGCGTGACCTCGCGCACCGCGTCGCGCGGCTTCGCGCCGCAATCGCAAATCCCATGCGTCCGCTCGATCGATTGCCGACGAAGCGCACCGGGTCGATGTCTTCGTAGCGTCGGCCCGGCCGTCACCAGCACCGTCGCGCCGCGCAGCGGGCCGTCGCGGCCGCAGCACCGCGTCGGCCGCGGCGACGATCTCGTCCGGCTCGGCCAGCCGGCCCTTGCCGATCCAGCCGCAGGCCAGATAGCCCTCGCCCGGCTCGACGAAGCGGACGCCGCGCGCCGCCAGCGTCGTCCAGGTTCCGGCGCACCGGCGTCGTGCGCGAACATCTGCGTGTTCATCGCCGGCGCGATCAGCACCGGCGCCCGCGTCGCCGTGTAGAGCGTGGTCAGGAAATCGTCGGCGATGCCGTTGGCGAGCTTGCCGATGACGTTGGCGGTCGCCGGCGCGATGAGCAGCAGGTCGATCGTCGACGCGAGCGCGATGTGCTCGATGTCGGCGTTCGCGCCCGGCCTCGAACTGATCGGTGATGACGCGGCGGCGGGTGATCGCCTCGAAGGTGAGCGGGCCGACGAAGCGGGTCGCCGACGTGCGTCATGATCGCGACGACGTCGTGGCCGCGCTTCTGCAGGCCGCGCGCGACCTCGACCGCCTTGTAGGCGCCGATGCCGCCGGTCACGCCGAGCGCGATCAGCATCGGACAGTCCTCCGACTCGCCGTCGACGGCCTATCCGCGGTCTCGCCGGCGATCGCTTCTCGACCGACGCCGGTGACGCACTTCCTGCATGCGCCACGGTGGTCTTCTTGTGCTCGCCGACGGCGACGCGCGGCGTCGATCCGGCCAGCAGCTGACGCGCCCGCGCGCCGGCGGTGACCACGAACTCGAACGGAGTTCGGAAGCTTGCTGCGGTCAATCGGCCATACAGTGCATGTCCTTGCGATCGGTCGGCTGCCATCTCAGGCTACGTGCGACGCGAGCGCGCAGTCGAAACGTTTCGACGATGCCGCGCGTCCGCGCGCATGCGGTCGACCGCGCACGCTCCGCCAGCACGATGCCGCGCAGCCGATCGACGGCGGCGGTCAGCTCGTCGTTGATCACGATGAAATCGTATTCGCCGAACGACGCCACCTCGTCGCGCGCCACCTGCCAGGCGGCTGCCGATGGCCGCCTCGCTGTCCTTGCTGCGCCCGCGCAGCCGCTGCTCGAGCACCTCGAACGACGGCGGCATCACGAAGACGGTCGGTGCGCGCCAGGCCGCGGCTGCCGCACCTGCCGCGCGCCCTGCACGTCGATCACCAGCACCACGTCGTCGCCCGTCGGCGAGCAGCCGTTCGGTGTCCGCGCGCGCGACGTGCCGTAGAGGTTGCCGAACACGTCGGCCCACTCCAGGAACTCGCCCGCGGCGATCATCGCTTCGAAGCGCTCGCGGGTGACGAAATTATAGTCCACGCCGTCGGCCTCGCCCGGGCGCGCCGGCGCGCGAGGTGTAGGAGCGCGACATGCGCAGGCGCGGCATCTGCTCGACCAGCCGCTCGACGAGCGTCGTCTTGCCGGCGCCGGACGGCGCCGAGACGATGAAGAGCAGCCGCGCGGCTGCGGGCCCGCTCACTCGACATTCTGGACCTGCTCGCGCATCTTCTCGAGCTCGGCCTTCGCCGCGATGATCAGCTCGGAGACGCGCAGGCCGTCGGCCTTCGAGCCCATCGTGTTGACTTCGCGGTTCATCTCCTGCAGCAGGAAATCGAGCTTGCGGCCGCACGGCTCCGGCGCTGTCGGCCAGCGCGACCCAGTGCGACACGTGCCCGCGGAACCGCGCAATCTCCTCGCTGATGTCCGAGCGCGCCGCCGCGCGACGATCTCCTGCGCGACGGACGGTTTCGTCGGCCTGCAGGTCGACGCGCAGCTGCGGCGACCCGCTCGGTGCAGCCGCTGCTCGAGCGCCGCGCGGCCTTCGTCGGCGGCGACGGCGATGCGCTCGACCAGGTCGGCCACCAGCGCCGCCGCTGATCGAGATCGGCGCGCAGGTGCTCGCCTTCGGTCGCCGCGCATCGACTGCGAGGTCGAGCGAGCGCGGCTTCGACGGCGGCCTCGCCTGCGCCGCGACAGCTGCCAGCACCGTCGTCGTCGTCGGCTCGGCGCTCGCGAATGCGTGATCGCCTGCGGCAGCCGCAGCAGGTCGCCCGGCGTCAGCGTGCCGGCGATCAGGCTCGCGCTCGCGCGCCTGGTCGAGGGCGAGCTCGAGCGCCGTCGCGAACGTCTTCGTTGAACTCGACCTCGACGCCCGGCGTGCCGCCGCGACTGCAGCGAGACACTGCAGCTCGACGCGACCGCGCGCGACGCGCTTCGACGACCAGCGCGCGGATGTCGGCTTCGAGCGCGCCGAGGCTCTGCGGCATGCGCAGCTGCAGGTCGAGGTGGCGGTGATTGAGCGGCGCGGATCGTGACGGTGACAGTCGCCCGCTCGTCCTCGCGCGTCGACCGCGGCAAACCCGGTCATCGCTGTGAATCATCGATGGCACCATGCGCCGCGCTCGGGCTTGCCGCCCCTCGAGCAGCTGCATCTGATAGAGCGCGGCGTAGGCGCCGGCCGGCCGCGCCAGCAGCTCGTCGTGACGCCCGACTTCGACGATGCGGCCACGCTCGAGCACGATGATCGCGTCGGCGCGGCGGATCGTCGACAGCCGGTGCGCGATGACGAACGACGTGCGGTTCATCATCAGGTTGCTCAGCGCTTCCTGCACCAGCAGCTCGGACTCGGCGTCGAGCGCCGAGGTCGCTTCGTCGAGCACCAGGATCGGCGCGTTCTTCAGCAGGGCGCGCGCGATCGCCAGCCGCTGGCGCTGCCCGCCGGACAGCCGCTGCCCGCGCTCGCCGATGATGCGTGTCGTAGCCCTTGCGCCAGGCTGCGGATGAACTCGTGCGCGTGCGCGGCGCGCGCCGCGGCCTCGATCTCCGCCGCGCGTCGCCGTCGGCCGGCCGTAGGCGATGTTGTTGGCGACCGTGTCGTCGAACAGCACGGTCTCCTGCGTGACGATGCCGATCTGGCTGCGCAGCGAGGCCAGCGTCGACGTCGCGGATGTCGACGCCGTCGATCAGGATGGCGCCGCCGGTGACGTCGTAGAACCGCGGCAGCAGGTTGACCAGCGTCGTCTTGCCGGCGCCGCTGCGGCCGACGATCGCGATCATCTGGCCGGCGTGGACCGTGAACGACACGCCCGCGCAGGATCGCGGCCGGCGTCTCGTCGTAGCCGAACGTGACGTCGCGGAACTCGATCGCGCGGCGCGAACGGCGCCAGCGGCGGCGCCGTCGGCTTCTCCGCTCACCTCGGTGTGCGTGTCGAGCATCTCGAAGATGCGCTCGGACGCGGCGATCGCCTGCTGCAGGTTGGCGTTCACGCGGCTCAGCTTCTTCGCCGGCCCGTACATCAGGAACAGCGTCGCGATGAACGACGTCGAGCTCGCCGGTGGTCAGGTCGGCCGCTGGCGATCTCGCGGCTGCCGTACCACAGCGCGCCCGCCATGCCGAAGCCGCCGAGCAGTTCCATGAGCGGCGGCAGGCTCGACAGCGCCGCCGTCACCTTCATGTTGGTGCGGAACAGCTGGTAGCCGGCCTGCGCGAACCGTTCGCGATTCCTTGCGCCTCGGTGCCGAACGCCTTGACGATGCGATGGCCGGTGAACGCCTCGGCGCTGATGTGCGACAGCTGCTCGCAGCGCCTCCTGACTGCGCCGCGTCGTCTTGCGCACGCGCTGACCGAGCCGCACCAGCGGGTAGACGATGAGCGGCGCGCTGATGATGCAGAAGATCGCGAGCCAGGCGTCGTAGTAGAACAGCAGCGCCGGCGAAGCCGACCAGCGCCAGCGTCTCGCGGGCCAGATCGCCGGCCGTTTCCGACACCGCCTGCTGCACCTGGCTGACGTCGTTGCTGATGCGCGACATCAGCTGGCCGGTCGAGCGTTCTGCGCGAAGAAGCCGGCCGACTGCCCGAGGATGTGGCGATAGAGCGCGTTGCGCAGGTCCATGACGACGCGCTGGCCGACCCCGGCCATCAGGTAGGACGAGACGTAGGAGCCGATCCCCTTGAGCAGGTTCAAACCGACGATGGCCCACGCGACGCAGACCGAGCTGCTCGCGGTTCGGCAGGACGTTGTCGAAGATCGGCTTGATCAGCGCCGCCAGGCCGGCCGAGCCGACGGCGTAGACCACCATCGCCACCACGGCCCAGCCCGAGCCGCGCCTTGTAGGGGCGCGCATAGGCGAACAGGCGGGCCGAGCGGAGACGTGCTGTTCACGCGCGTCGCGGTCGTCGTACCCGTGCGGATGGCGCTGGTGCCAGTCCCAGGCCGTGCGCGACGATCGCTGTCGAGATCGGCGAAGCGCGGCGTCCAGCGCAGTTCGGCTCTGCGCCTTGTGCGGCGCGGCGTACAGCACCGCCGGATCGCCGCGCGGCGCGGCGCCAGCGTCCAGGGCACCGGCCGGCCGGTCACCCGCTCGACCGCGTCGATCACCTCGCGCACCGAGTGCGGACGTGCCGGTGCCGAGGTTGTAGGCGCGTCGATCGGCCGGTCTCGACCAGCGCGTCGAGCGCCTTGACGTGCGCGTCGGCCAGATCGGTGACGTGGATGTAGTCGCGCAGGCAGGTGCCGTCGGGCGTCGGGTAGTCGTCGCCGAACACCTGCAGGCCGCGGCCCGCCGGTGGCGGCCTCGATCGCGCGCGGGATCAGGTGGATCTCGGGCGAGTGATCTTCGCCGATCTCGCCGTCGGGATCGGCGCCCGCCGCGTTGAAGTAGCGCAGCGCGGCCGAATGGATGCCGTAGGCCCGCTCGAAATGCGGCAGCGCCCGCTCGACCGCCAGCTTCGACTCGCCGTAGCTGTTGATCGGCTGCTGCGGATGCGATCTCGGCGATCGGCGTCTCGATCGGCTCGCCGTAGGTGGCGCAGGTCGACGAGAAGACGAAGTAGCTCGACCGCCTCGGCCGCCATCGCTTCGAGGACGGTGAGCGCACCGGCCACGTTGTTGCGGTAGTACCTCACCGGCTCGCGCACCGACTCGCCGACGTCGAGAAACGCGGCGAAGTGCATCACCGCCGGGATGCCGTGGTCGCGCAGCGCGCGCGCGGACCGCCGCCAGGTCGGTGATGTCGCCGACGACGAGCTCGCCGTAGCGGACCGCCTCGCGATGTCCGGCCACCAGGTTGTCGAAGACGACGACCTCGTAGCCGGCGCGCGTGAGCGCCTTGCGGCGTGGCTGCCGATGTAGCCGGCGCCGCCGGTCACCAGGACGCGCCGTGGGTTCAGCGGCCAATGGAGAAGTAGGTGAAGCCGAGCGCGCTGCATCTGCTCGGGCGAGTAGATGTTGCGGCCGTCGAACACGACGGGCGTCTTCAGCAGCTGCTTGCATCTTCTTGAAGTCCGGCTCGCGGAACTCGTTCCACTCGGTGACGACCACCAGCGCGTCGGCGCCGGCCAGCGCATCGTAGCTGTGCTCGCACAGCGTGATGCGGTCGCCGAACATGCGCCGCGCGGTCTCGCGTCGCCTCCGGATCGTAGGCCCGCACGGTGCGCGCCGAGCTCGAGCAGCCGCTCGATGATGGTGATCGCCGGCGCCTCGCGCATGTCGTCGGTGCGCGGCTTGAACGCCAGGCCCCACAGCGCGATGGTACTTGCCCGTCAGTCGCCGAAATGCGCCTGCATCTTGTCGACGAGCCGCGACTTCTGCAGCTCGTTGACCGTCCTCGACCGCGCGCAGGATCTGGAAGTCGTAGCCCTTGTCGGCCGACGACTTGAGCAGCGCCTGGACGTCCTTCGGGAAAGCAGCTGCCGCCGTAGCCGACGCCCGGAAACAGGAACGACGTGCCGATGCGGCGATCGGCGCCGATCGCCTTGCGCACCTGTCGACGTCGGCGCCGACCAGCTCGCAGACGTTGGCGATCTCGTTCATGAACGAGATGCGGGTCGCCAGAATCGAGTTCGCGGCGTACTTGCAGAGCTCGGCGCTGGCCGTGTCCATCATCATGATCGGCGCGCCGGTGCGGGTGAACGGCGCGTAGAGCTCCTGCATCACCTCGCCCGGACCGCTCGTCGTCGCAGCCGATGACCACGCGGTCGGGCTTCATGAAGTCTTCGATGGCCGCGCCCTGCTTCAGGAACTCGGGATTGCTGACGACGCTGAACGGCTGGGTCGTCTCGCCGCGATCGCCGCGTGGACCTTCTTCGCGGTGCCGACCGGCACGGTGCTCTTGTCGACGATGACGGTGTACTTGTTCATCGCGCGGCCGACGTCGCGCGCGACGCCGAGCACGTGCTGCAGGTCGGCCGAGCCGTCTTCCCCCTGCGGGCGTGCCGACGGCGATGAAGACGATCTCGGACGCCGCGCACGGCGTCGGCGAGATCGGTCGTGAAGGTCAGACGCTCTTCGGCGTGATTGCGCCGCACCATCTCTTCGAGCCCCGGCTCGTAGATCGGCATCTTGCCCGCTTCGAGCGTCGCGATCTTCGCCTCGTCCTTGTCGACGCAGATGACGTCGTTGCCGTTCTCGGCGAGGCAGGCGCCCAACACCAGACCGACGTACCCTGTTCCGACGACAGCGATTTTCATTTCACAATAAGATACTGAGTCGGAAAGACTTAAACAAGTGCGCGTCCTGATCGACTACCGGCGCGGCGCTCCGCGAGCGGAGCGGCGTCGGCGAATACACACACCAGCTGGCGCGGTCGCTGCTGACGGCGTGTCGCACGAAGGCGCAACCGGACGCGCTCGACCTGACGCTGTTCTCGAGCTCATGGAAAGATCGCCTGCGTCGCCGAGCGCCGAGCTCGCCGGCGCGCGTCGGTCGATCGCCGCGTTCCGGTCACGGTGCTCAACTTCGCCTGGCACCGGCTCGAGTGGCCGTCCGATCGAGCACGCTGACCGGCCGCTCGTTCGACGTCGCGCACTCGCTGCACCCGCTGCTGACTGCCGGCCCGCACGCGCCGCGCAGGTCGTCACCATCCACGATCTCAACTTCCTGCTCCATCCGGAACGGACGCGCGCCGAGATCCGCCGCGACTACCCGGCGCTGGCCGCGCGCACACGCCGCACCGCGCCGACCGCGTCGTCGTGCGTCTCGCAGTTCACGGCCGGCGAGGTCGAGCGGCTGCTCGCAGGTGCCGCGCCGACCGCATCTCCGTCTGCTCGCCTGGCGCACCGGCCTGGGCGCCGCGGCCGCGCCCAGCCGAGCGACGGCTACGTGCTCTTCTTCGGCACGCTCGAGCCGCGCAAGAACGTCGGCGCGCCTGCTCGACGCCTACGAAGTGCTGGATCGCGGCGACGCCGCGCGACCTGTGCCGCCGCTGGTACTGGCCGGGCAAGGCCACCGAGCAGTCCGGCGTCCTGGCTCGAGCGCATCGACCGGGCGCCGCTGCATCGGACTGGTCACGCACATCGGCTACGTCGACCCCGTCGCGAGCGCCGCGCGCTGTACGCAGGCGCGCGCCTGCTCGTGCAGCCGTCGTTCGATGAAGGGTTCGGCCTGCCGGTGCTCGAAGCGATGACCGCTCGGCGTGCCGGTGGTCGCCGCCAACCGCGGCGCCCTGCCGGAAGTGCTCGGCGACGCGGGCATGCTGGTCGACCCGACCGACCCGACGCGATCGCCGCCGCCGATCTGGCGCCTGCATCGACGACGATCGCTCTGGCCGCGGACGTGCGTCGACACGGGGCTCGTCCGCGCGCGGACTTCAGCTGGGCCAACACCGCGCAGGCGACGCTGCGACGCCTACGACGCGGCCATCGCGCACCGGCGCACCGCGACGGGGGCGCGACCTGATGCGCATCGGCATCGACGCACGCGAACTGTGCGGCCACGCCGACCGGCGTCGGCCGCTACCTCGAGCGGCCTGCTGCGCGCAGTGGGCGGCCACGAGCGCGGCCGGCGCGCCACGAGTTCGTGCTCTACGCGCCCGAACTCGCTCGACCGTGCAGCCTCGACGCGCGCCGCTTCGCGACGCGCGCTCGTCACCGGCCGCCGGCGGCACCTGGTGGGAGCAGGTCACGCTGCCGGCCGCGACTGGCCGCCGATCACCTCGACGTCTTCTTCGCGCCCGGCTACACCGCGCCCGCTGCTTCACCGCGTGCCGACGGTCGTGGCGATCCACGACGTCTCGTTCGCCGCGCACCCGGAGTGGTTCAGCGCTGCGCGAGGGCTCGCGCCGCCGCTTCGCTGACCCGCGCAGTCGGCGGCGCGCGCGCGGCGCGGTGGTCACGATCTCGGAGTTCTCGCGCGGCGAGATCGATCGAGCGCCTCGGTGCTCGATCGCGGCCGCGATCACGCGTCATCCCGCCCGGCATCGACGTCGCCCGATCGCGGCGGGCGAGTCAGACACTCCGCACCGCGCCGTTCCGACGGGCGACCGGCGTGCTCTACGTCGGCTCGATCTTCAATCGCCGCCACATTCCCGATCTCATCGCGCGCCTTCGCGCTCGCTCGCGCAGGCGCACCGCGGGCGCGACGCTCGCATCTGGTCGGCGACAACCGCACCCATCCGCGCGAGGACCTCGACGGCGCTCATCGCGCAGAGCGCCGGCGCGGCCGCGCATGCAGTGGCACCGCTACGTCAGCCGACGACGAACTGGCGGACGCTCTATCGCCAGCGCGCGGGCGTTCGCGTTCCTGTCCGAATACGAAGGGCTCGGACTGACACCGCTCGAGGCGCTGATCGCCGGCGTCCCGTCGGTCCTGCTCGACACGCCGGTGGCGCGCGAGAGCTGCGGCGACGCCGCGCTCTACGTGCCGACGCGGCGACGTCCGAGCGGATCGCCGACGCGCACTCGAACGCCTGCTCTTCGACGAGCAGCACGCGAGCGCGCCTGCTCGCCGCGGCGCCCGCGGTGCTGGCCCGCTACAACTGGGCCACGCGCCGCCGACGCAGACGCTCGAACTGGCCCTCGACTGGAAGCGCGCCTCGATGATCGACGCTCTCGATCGTCATCGTCAGCTACAACACGCGCGCGCGATCTCGAGCGCTGCCTGCGCGTCACTGCGCGACGCTCCGCCGGCGACCCCGCACGAGAGTGGTCGTCGTCGACAACGCGTCGACGCGACGGCAGCGCCGAGGCGGCCGGGCGCTGGCCGCGGCGTGCGCGTCATCGACGCCGACGCAATCGCGGGTTCGCCGCCGCCAACAACATCGGCATCCGCGCCAGCCACGGCGAGCCTGCTCCTGCTGCTGAACAGCGACACGATCGTGCCGCCCGGCGCGATCGACGCGCCTGGTCGACGCGCTCGCAGCGTCATCCCGACGTCGCGGTGGTCGGTCCGCGACTGGTCGACGGCGAGGGACGGGCCGAGCTGTCGTTCGGGCCGATGATCTCGCCGCTCGACCGAATTGCGGCAGAAGCGGCTGGTGCGGCGCTGCGCACGCGGCGATCGCGGCAGCCAGTGGCACGGCGTCGAGGCCGATGACGCGTCAGCGAGCAGCTGGCCGGACTGGGTCAGCGGCGCCTGCCTGCTGGTGCGCCGCGCCGACGCCGAGGCGGTCGGCCTGCTCGACGAGCGCTATCTTCATGTACACGGAGGACGTCGACTTCTGCGCCGCCATCCGCGCCCGCGGCCGGCGGATCCTGTTCACGCCGGACGGCCGAAATCGTCCACCTGCGCGGGCGTTCGGCGGCGGCGGCGCCGGCGGCCACCCGCGCCGCCTACCGCGCGCAGCCATCTGGCGTTCTACCGAAAGCATCATCCAGGCTGCGTGCCCGCTCGTCTGGCTCTATCGCGTGGTCCGCGCGCTGAAGCGGCTCAGGCGCTGAGCCGCGCAGGCATTGCCCTGAGCCGTGGGCCTCAGCGCTGAGCCTCAAGCCCTGAGCCAGCTACTATGATCTCGAGCGTGCGCATCGGCATCGACGCGCGGAAGCTGCACGATTTCGGCATCGGCACCTACATCCGCAATCTGCTGCGGCAGCTCGCGCGCCTCGACCACGACACCGAGTTCGTCCTGCTCTGCCGTCCGGACGATGTGGCGGCGCTCGGCGCGCTGGGCGAGAACTTCCGCGCCGGTGCCGAAGCGCGCGGGCAACTACTCGGTCGCCGAGCAGATCAGGATTCCGCTCGCGCTGCAGGCGCGAAGGGGTGACGCTGTTCCACGCGCCGCACTACGTGCTGCCGCCGCTGGTGCCGTGCCGCTCGGTCGTGACCATTCACGACTGCATCCACCTGATGTTTCCGCAGTACCTGCCGAACCGCCTGGCGCTCGCGTTATGCCCGCACCTCGATCGCGATGGCGGCGCGCCGGGCGACGCGGGTCCTGACGGTGTCGGAGAGCTCGAAGCGCGACATCATGCGGTTCTTCGGCACGTCCGCCGGAGAAGATCGACGTCATCTACAACGCCTACGACGAGCGCTTCGGCGTCGAGCCGCGCGAGGAGGACGTCGTGCGCGTGCGCGAGCGCTATCAGCTGCACGACGAGTTCGTGCTGTACGCCGGCAACGTCAAGCCGCACAAGAACCTCGAGCGGCTGATCGAGGCGTTCCACCTGGTGCGGCAGCGCGGCCTCGATCATCGTGAAGCTGGTGATGATCGGCGACGACATCTCGAAGTACGCGGCGCTGCGCCGCGCCGTGCACCGCCATCAGCTGCACAAGTACGTCCGGTTCCTCGGCTACCTGCCCGAGGAGACGCTGGCGGTGCTGTATCGCCTGGCCGGCGTGTTCGTGTTCCCGTCGCTCTACGAAGGCTTCGGCCTGCCGCCGCTCGAGGCGATGGCCAGCGGCACGCCGGTGGTCACCTCGAACGTGTCGTCGCTGCCGGAGGTGGCCGGCGACGCCGCGGTCCTCGTCGATCCGCTACGACCCGAGGCCATTGCCGACGGCATCTACCGGGTGCTGACCGACGACCGACCTGCGGCGCGACCTGCGGCGCAAGGGGCTGGCGCGGGCGCGCCAGTTCTCGTGGGAGACGTCGGTCCGGCGCGTCCGCGAGATCTACGGCGAGGTCGCCGAGCCAGCGCTCGCGGCCCTCGCCCGTGCCGGCCGCAGCCAGCGGGCGTCGAGGAGCCCCGCCGACGTGAAGCTCGCCCTCGTTCACGACTGGCTGACCGGGATGCGCGGCGGCGAGAAGGCGCTCGAGGTCATGTGCGAGCGCTTTCCCGGAGGCGCGAGCTGTTCACGCTGGTCCACGTGCCCGGCTCGGTGTCGCCGGTCATCGAGCGGCGGCCGATCCACACGTCGTTCGTGCAGCGGCTGCCCGGCGTGGCGACGCACTACCGCCACTACCTGCCGCTGTTCCCGACGGCCGTCGAGCAGTTCCGCTTCGACCGCTTCGACCTGGTCCTCAGCATCAGCCACTGCGCGGCGAAGTCGGTGATCACGCCGCGGCGGGGTGCCCCATCTCTGCTACTGCCTGACGCCGATGCGCTACGCCTGGGATCAGTTCGACGCCTACTTCGGTCCGGAACGGCTCGGGACGGGTCGGCAGCGCGGTGATGCGCCCGATCATGGCGCGGCTGGCCCGCTGGGACCGCGACACGCCGATCGCGTCCGGACCGCTATGTCGCTATTTCTCACTATGTTGCGGGCAGGATCGGCCGATACTATAATCGCGAGGCATCAGTGGTGTATCCACCCGTCGACACGGACGTTCTTCCGTCCCGGACGGGGCCCGCCGGAGGCGTTTGCGCTGATCGTGTCGGCGCTCGTGCCCTACAAGCGAATCGAGCTCGCCATCGACGCCTGCGCCCTGGCCGGCGTGCCGCTGAAGATCGTCGGCGACGGTCCGGACGCGGTCCGCACTCGAACGTGGCGCCCGAGGCCGACGCACCGTTTCTCGGCCGCGTGCCGGACGACGACGGTGCGCGAACTCTATCCGGCGCGCCAGCGTCGTGCTGCTGCCCGGCGAAGAAGACTTCGGCATCGTGCCGCTCGAAGCCCAGGCCTGCGGCCGGCCGGTGGTCGCGCTCGGACCGCGGCGGCGCGCGTCGAGACGGTGGTGCCGGGCGAGACCGGCGTGCTGGTCGACGACCTGTCCGTCGACGCCTTTGCCGACGGCGATCGCCGACGCGATGGCGGATACCGTTCGACGCCGGCGCCATCCGTCGCGCACGCCGAGCAGTTCGGCCGCGCCCGGTTCGGCGACGAGATCGAGGCGCTGGTGCGCGAACCCGCTGACGACGGCCGACGCGCCATGATTCGCCACAACCGGCTGCTGGTCGCGTTCCACGTCATCTCCGACGCGCTGCTCGGGCTGATCGGCGTTCATCCTCGCTTACGCCCTTCGCTTCCACTCCGGCCTCATTCCGATCACCCGCGGCCTGCCGCCGCTGCGGCAGTATGTCAACGTCCTGCCGTTCATCGCCGCTGGTGGTGCCGCTCGGCTTCTTCCTGCAGGGGCTCTATCGCCTGCGCCGCGGCCGATCGCGGGTCGACGACTTCTTCGCCGTCTTCGTCGGCAGCATCCTCGCCGTCGTCTTCGGCATCGTCGCGACGCTGTACGTGCAGACCTACTTCGCACAGCGAAGCCGCGCGGGACGCCGGCGCCTTCGAGGTGTCGCAGCTGGTCTGGGCGATCTTCCTGGTGCTGAACGTCGCGCTCACCTATCGCGTCGCGCGAGCTGGTGCGCGAGGTGCTCGAGCGGCGCTGGCGCGCCGGCATCGGGCTGAAGCGGATCCTCATCGCCGGATCGGGCGACCTCGGCCGCCTGATCGCGGACAAGATTCTCGAGCATCGCGAGCTCGGCTACCAGATCGTCGGCTTCGTCGACGATCGCGCCGCCGGCGATCACCTCGGCTACCGCGGTCTGCCGCTGCTCGGCACCATCGACGACGCCGCGGAGATCACGGCGCGCGAAGGCGATCGATCATCTCTACGTGGCGCTGCCGCCCGAGCAGCACGTGCGGATGCTCGAACTGCTCGAGAGCACCAGCCGCGAGATGGTCGACGTCAAGGTCGTGCCCGACCTGCTGCAGGTCATTGCCCTGCGCGCCCGCCTCGAGGATCTCGACGGCGTGCCGGTCATCAACATCAACGACGTGCCGCTGCAGGGCTTCAACGCCATCGTCAAGCGCGACGATCGACATCGCCATCTCGTTCGGCGCGCTGTTCGTGCTCGCCGATCCCGCTCGCCATCGTCGCGCCGCTGGTCAGGCTCACCTCGAAGGGGCCGATCTTCTACCGGCAGGAGCGCATGGGGCTGGACGGCAAGTCGTTCACGATCGTCAAGTTCCGCTCGATGTACGACGAGGCGGAGCAGCACACCGGCCCGGTGTGGGCGGTGCAGGACGACCCGCGCGTGACGCCGCTCGGCCGCTTCCTGCGCCGCTCGAACCTCGACGAGCTGCCGCAGCTCTGGAACGTGCTGCGCGGCGACATGTCGATTGTCGGCCCGCGGCCCGAGCGGCCGCATTTCGTCGAGCAGTTCAAGCACAAGATTCCGCAGTACATGCTGCGCCACAAGGTGAAGGCCGGCCTGACCGGCTGGGCGCAGGTCAACGGCTGGCGCGGCAACACCCCGCTCGAGAAGCGGATCGAGTACGATCTCTACTACATCGAGAACTGGTCGGTTCGCCTCGATCTGAAGATCATCTGGCTGACGGTGCTGCGCGGGTTTCTTCCACAAGCACGCCTACTAAGCCTCGCGTCCAGTCGCAGGTTGACAGGCTCACAGGATCGACGCAGTTGAAGACGGAACTTCCACTATGAAGAAGCGCGTTGTCATCACCGGCGCGGCGGGCTTCATCGGCTCTCACCTCTCGGAGACCCTGCTCGATCGCGGCTACGAGGTCATCGGCATCGACAACCTGCTGACCGGCGACACGGCCAACATCGCGCACCTGGTGAACCGCGACTTCACGTTCATCAAGCACGACGTCACCAACTACATCTACGTCGACGGTCCGGTCGACTTCGTGCTGCACTGGGCGAGCCCGGCCAGCCCGATCGACTACCTCGAGCTGCCGATTCCGACGCTGAAGGTCGGCGCGCTCGGCACCCACAAGGCGCTCGGCCTGGCCAAGGCCAAGGGCGCGCGCTTCGTCATCGCCTCGACCTCCGAGGTCTACGGCGACCCGCTCGAGCATCCGCAGAAGGAAACCTACTGGGGCAACGTCAACCCGGTCGGGCCGCGCGGCGTCTACGACGAAGCCAAGCGGTTCGCCGAGGCGATGACGATGGCGTATCACCGCTATCACGGGGTGGACACGAAGATCGTCCGCATCTTCAACACCTACGGCCCGCGCATGCGGCTGAACGACGGCCGCGCGGTGCCGGCCTTCATGTCGCAGGCGCTGCGCAACGAGGACGTCACCATCTTCGGCGACGGCTCGCAGACGCGCAGCTTCACCTACATCACCGACCTGGTCGACGGCATCATCAAGCTGATGCTCTCGGACGAGAACGACCCGATCAACATCGGCAACCCGCGCGAGATGACGATCAAGGAGATCGCCGAGACGATCATCCGGATGACCGGCTCGACGAGCAAGCTCGTCTACCGCCGCTGCCGACCGACGACCCAAAGCAGCGCCGTCCCGACATCACCCGCGCCCGGACGCTGCTCGACTGGGAGCCGAAGGTGCAGCTCGAAGAGGGGCTCGTCAAGACGATCGAATACTTCAAGAGGAAAGGCTGGGGTCGATGCCCCCTACCGCGTCAGCTTCCGGTACTTGATGCGGTGCGGCTGGTCGGCGTCGGCGCCGAGACGGCGCTTCCGGTCGGCTTCGTAGTCCTGGTAGTTGCCTTCGAACCAGACCACCTCGCTGTCGCCTTCGAACGCGAGGATGTGCGTGGCGATGCGGTCGAGGAACCAGCGATCGTGGCTGATGACGACGGCGCAGCCGGCGAAGTTGAGCAGCGCTTCTTCGAGCGCCCGCAGCGTGTCGACGTCGAGATCGTTGGTCGGTTCGTCGAGCAGCAGCAGGTTGCTGCCCTTCTTGAGCAGCTTGGCGAGGTGAACGCGGTTGCGTTCGCCGCCCGAGAGCGCGCCGACCTTGCGCTGCTGGTCGCGCCCTTGAAGTTGAACCACGACACGTAGGCGCGCGACGCGACCTTGTTCGCTTGCCGAGCTCGATCTCGTCGTTGCCGTCCGGAGATCTCCTCGCACACGGTCTTGCTCGCGTCGAGCGCGTCGCGGCTCTGATCGACGTAGCCGATCTGCACGGTCTCGCCGACGCGCAGCGTGCCGCCGTCGGGCTGTCTCCTGCCCGGTGATCATGCGGAACAGCGTCGTCTTGCCGGCGCCGTTCGGGCCGATGACGCCGACGATGCCGCCGCGCGGCAGCGTGAAGTTGAGGCTCGTCGATCAGCAGCGTTGTCGCCGTAGCCCTTCCGCAGGTCGCGCGCTTCGACGACGACGTCGCCGAGGCGCGGGCCCGGGGCGATGTAGATCTCCGCGCTGCTCGACCTTCTGGGCCGTGTCCTCGCGCAGCAGATCTTCGTAGGCGTTGAGGCGCGCCTTGCCCTTCGCCTGGCGGGCGCGCGGCGACATGCGGATCCACTCGAGCTCGCGCTCGAGCGTCTTCTGCCGGTCGGTTCTCGGTCTTCTCTTCCTGCGCCAGCCGGTTCTGCTTCTGCTCGAGCCACGACGAGTAGTTGCCCTTCCCACGGAATGCCGCGGCCGCGATCGAGCTCGAGGATCCAGCCGGCGACGTTGTCGAGGAAGTAGCGATCGTGCGTGACGGCGACGACGGTGCCGGCGTAGTCCTTGAGAAAGCGTTCGAGCCAGGCGACCGACTCGGCGTCGAGGTGGTTGGTCGGCTCGTCGAGCAGCAGCAGGTCGGGCGACTGCAGCAGCAGCCGGCACAGCGCGACGCGACGGCGCTCGCCGCCGGAGAGCTTCGTGACTTCGGCATCCGGCGGCGGCAGACGCAGCGCGTCCATCGCCAGCTCGAGGCGCGAATCGAGGTCCCACAGCGTTCGGCGCGTCGATCTTGTCCTGCAGCTTGCGCCTGCTCCTCGAGCACCTTGTCCATCTCGTCGTCCGAGAGCTCCTCGCCGAGCTTCGCGTTCACCTCGTCGTACCGCGCCGATGAGCGCCTTGAGCGGCGCGACGCCCTCTTCGACATTGCCCAGCACGGTCTTTGCCGGATCGAGCCGCGGCTCCTGGTGGAGGAAGCCGATCGAGATGCCCTCGCCGGCGAAGGCCTCGCCGATGAAGCTCTGGTCCTCGCCGGACATGATCCGCAGCAGCGAGCTCTTGCCCGCGCCGTTCAGGCCGAGCACGCCGATCTTGGCGCCGAAGTAGAACGACAGCCAGATGTCGTCGAGGACGCGAGCGTCGGGAGGATGCACCTTCCCGAGGCCTTTCATGGTGTAGATGAACTGGGGCATGGAGAAAGGACAGGAGACGTCAGTCTGCCGAATTCAGATTTCAGATTGGAGCCGCATTACCAGAAGGCAGGAAAGTTCCGGGCGGCCACGCGAAGGTAGAGCGTACAATCTCGCCTGTAAATCCGCAATCCAATCTGCATTCTGACATCTGCATTCGACAATTCCGGTGGTTCGCCGCATCCTTCACCTCGACATGGACGCGTTCTACGCCTCGGTCGAACAGCGCGACGACCCGTCGCTGCGGGGCAGCCCGCTTGTCGTCGGTGGACAACCGGACCAGCGTGGAGTGGTGGCCGCGGCAAGCTACGAAGCACGGGCGTTCGGCGTCCGCTCGGCCATGTCGATGGCAGCCGCCGTTCGCCTCTGCCCCAGCCTCGTCATCGTCCGGCCCGACTTCCCACGCTACAAGGCCGCCTCTGACTCGGTGTTCCGACTCTTCCGCGAGGTGACGCCGTTGGTCGAGCCGCTGTCGCTCGACGAGGCCTACCTGGACGTGACCGAGAACACCTGGGGAGAGCCGCTGGCGACACCCGTGGCGCGTCGCCTCAAGGCACGCATCCTGGAAGAGACCGGCCTGACCGCGTCAGCCGGCGTCGCCCCGAACAAGTTCCTGGCGAAGATCGCCTCTGGATGGAAGAAGCCCGATGGGCTGACGGTCATCAGCCCTGACCGTGTCGAACCGTTCCTGCAGAAGCTGCCGGTCGATGCCCTGTGGGGCGTCGGTCCGGTGACGGCGAAGAAGCTGCGCTCGCGCGGCATCGAGCGGCTGGTGGATGTGCGCTCCGTGGACATCGATGACCTGCGCGACGCCGTCGGAAGCCTCGCCGAGTGGCTGCTGCAACTGGCCCAGGGGATCGATGACCGCCCGGTCGTACCAGACCGGACACGGAAGTCGTCCGGCTCCGAACGCACCTATGCCGAGGACATCGTCGATGCGGGGCGCGTCCGCGCGGAGGTGGCGCGCATGGCTGAAGACGCAAGTGCCTGGTTGTCCGAGCGACAGCAATACGCCCGAACCGTCACCCTGAAGGTGCGCTACGCCGACTTCACGACCGTTACCCGGAGCCACTCGTCCGCGCCGACCGACGAGCAGGCCGCGATCGTGGCGCGCGCGCTAGAATTATTGGGGAAGACCGACGCGGGGGTCCGCCCGGTCCGGCTGCTCGGCGTGAGCGTCCACAACTTCGGTGACACGCGACCGGAGCCGCCGGCGCCGTCAGCACAACTGCCCTTCAACTTCGAAGACTAGCGATCAGGGTCCGATTCATGCTCAAAGGCACGCGCGACGGCATCCTCAGGCGAATTCAGCCGGTCAGCATCCACGGCCAGATCACCTGCGACGTCTTCTTCACCAGCGTCGAGGAACCCGACGGACAGACGCACGTGGCACGGCTTGGGCCGGAAGCGGTGGACAGCAACCTCGAACCGGGCGACCGCATCCGCGTCGAATACCTGGTCGGTACGGCCGTAAAGGTAACGCGGGTGGTGCCAGGCTGAAACCGACGGTCAGCGCTTGACCACCCTGACGGTGTTCAGGTCGATGCGAGTATTCGGCGCTTCACCCGTGCGGGGCGCCTGCTCGATCGCCTCCACGACGCTCATCCCCTCCACGACGCGCCCGA
This sequence comes from uncultured Acidobacteriota bacterium, assembly GCA_963722395.1. Lineage (GTDB taxonomy): Bacteria > Acidobacteriota > Vicinamibacteria > Vicinamibacterales > CAVVIG01 > CAVVIG01. The sequence goes on from CAVRLS010000008.1 coordinate 73,382, forward strand.
ACGCGGTGTAGACACCGTCGAGCGCCGAGGAGTTGCCGACGCAGATGAAGAACGACGTCTGCGCGCTGTTTGCCGCCTCTCCGCGCGCCATCGACACGATCCCCTTCACGTGGCGGGTGTCGTTGAACTCCGGCGCAAGGTCGTGCACCAGTGCCTGCTGCCTTGGGCTGAGTGGGGCCGTGCGCGACGACAGCGCCCCGGTCTGGATGACGAAGCCTGGCGCGACCCGGTGAAACGCCATGCCGTTGTAGACGCCGGCATCGGCCATGCGCAGGAACTGCCGGATCGTCTCGGGCGCCTTGTCGGCGAGAAACTCGATCGTGATCGGTCCCTGGCTGGTTTCGAGCACCGCCCTGTAGGCACCCAGCTGCTCCGTGGTGTCGTGAACGAATGGCTCGGGCGGCGTGTCGCGGATGGTGACCGTCCGGATCTCGACACGTTCGGCAACCAGGCCGCCAGCGTCCAGCGGCATCGCCGAGATCTTCTGCAGCACGTCCATGCCGTCGGCGACCTTTGCGAAGACGGTGTACTGGTTATCGAGCGACGGCTGGTCGGCCAGCACGATAAAGAACTGCTGCCCGGCGCTGTCCGGCTTTCCAGGCACCAGCACCGACGCGACGGCGCCGCCGAACATCTTCGGCGACCGGGCTTCCGCCTTCAGCAGGTTCAACCCGCCCTGCCCGTACTGCGCCTTCTTCGCCGGATCCTTCGAGAGCGGGTCGCCCCCCTGCACCATGCCGTTGCGCACGGCGCGGTGGAACGCGGTGCCGTTATAGCCACCCGACTCCGCGGTCTTCGTGAAGAGCGCCACCGTGGCGGGCGCGGCATCGGGCATCAAGTCGAGGATGAACGTGCCAGCCGACGTGTCGACGACCGCCTGTTTCGGTGGCGTCTGCGCGCGCACGACAGGTGCTGCGGCGTGAAGAAGGGCGAGGGTGCAGAGGACCAGGACGATGGTTCGACGCATGGCGGTGCCTCGACGCTCAGGGTTGCGGGGTATCGATGATACGGGACGCGTGACGAATGTAGTGCAGCGCAGAGAGCAGCGTGATGGCGGTGGATGCCCAGACGAACAGGTCGACGAACACAGAGTGGTAGCCGAGGTAGTTGAAGAACATTGCGACGACGACAGTGAGCATGTAGGTGGCGGTGGCGATCTTGCCGAAGACCGACGGCTTGAACGTCCGTCGTCCCACCGCCAGGTTCACGATCGCGACGGTGGCGATGATGACGACGTCGCGCGTGATGATCATCACGGTGAGCCAGATCGGCAACGGGTTGGCCAGGCCGAGGCCGGGGACGGTGAGGACGACGAACGTGCTGACGGCCAGCAGTTTGTCGGCCATCGGATCGAGCCAGGCGCCGAGGCTGCTCTGCTGCCCGGACCAGCGCGCGATCAGGCCATCGAGCATGTCGGTCAGGCCGGCGACCATGAAGACGATCAGCGCCCACCCGAGGTAGCCGTACACCACAAGGCTGACGAACGCCGGCACGAGCAGCATGCGCAGCAGCGTGATCTGGTTCGCCAGGGTAATCGCGGTCATCGACGATTGGGCGACGGCATCGGACCGGCCAGCGCGCGGATGCGGTCCACGGCGGTCACGGCCTCGGCACCGGTGACGACACGGGTCGGCTGGAACGCCCCGTCGGCCGCGCTCATCGCCGCCGCCGCCACCGCGATCGAGGCCGCCGGATAGGCCAGGTGACCGGTGGTCATGTCGGAAAAGCGGCCGCGCGCACCCACCCACGCCTGTGCCCGTGCCGGCTGCGCAGCGGCCACGATGTTCAGCAGGCGAGACAGTGTCTGCGCCAGGTCGACGCGGCGCACCACCGTGCGAGGCTGGAACGTGTGGTTCGGAAATGCTTCGACGACGCCGGCGCGCGCGGTCGGTGCAATCCACCGCTCGGCCCACTGGCCGCGGATGTCGGTCAGCACGCCGATGTCGCGAACCGGTGCGGCCTGCAGGAGATCGGGCAGCCGGACCCCCACGAGCGCCGCGAGATCGGCACGCGTCACCTGTGGAGTGGTCGGGATGGCGCGATACTGTGCCGGCAGCGCCTCGAGGTCGACCCGCTGCTGCACAGCCCTCCGCTTCTCCTCCACGTCGGGATTGGGCTCGAGGGCGAGCGCCCGGGAGTAGGCATCGAGGGCCGCGGCCAGATCGCTGCGCTCCGCCTGGATATCGCCGAGCAGCACCAGCGTCGCCGGGTCCGACTGATCGAGCGCGAGCGCACGCTGCAGGTGCTCGATCGCGGCAGCCGTCTGCCCTTCCTGCCGCTCCACCGCGGCCAGTTCCAGATACAGAAAGGCACTGTCGGGCGAGGCAGCCAGCGCACGGCGATAGGACTGGATAGCTGCGGCCCTGTCCCCCGCCTGCGCCGCTCGGCGCGCGTCGGCGAGTTCGTCCTGCAGCCCACGCAGCATCAGCACCTCGACTCGCCGCGCCAGGTCGACCAGGCTCGGGTCGGCGGCGACCGCGGCGCGGAACGCGACGACCGCCTCGGCGCCGCGGCCAGCGGCGTCGAGCGCGAACCCCTTGCCCGCGAGCGCCGGGGCGTACTCCGCGTGCGCGTCTGCAATGCGTGTGAACTGGGTAAGGGCCGTCCTCGCGTCCCTGCGAGCCAGCGCGACGTAGGCCGCTGTCGTCTCCGCAGGGTAGAAACCGGGCTGCGCAGCGAGCACGGCGGCCGCCTCACCCTCGGCGGCGCGCAGATCACCGGCCTGCAGCAGTTGCCAGGCACGGAGGCCGCGAGCCGCGATGGCACTGCCTGCAAGGGTCGCTGGAACCGTCGGCTGAACGAATTCCGGGAACAACGGCGCCGATGGCGCAACCACCGTCGCCGTCTTCGGCGCACACGCCGAGACCAAGGTCAGGACCGCCAGCACGGCGGCAACTCCCCACGTCCGCATGCGGCGATTCTACCGCGCGTCGGTCTCGAACCAGCCCAGCAGCCGCTTCGGCACATCGGCCACGATACTGACCCGATCGTCGCGCATCTCGTGTTCGAGCACACGGGCATGCCGGTAAAGGCGGCCGATACGGTCGCGGTCCTCGGGCTTGTCCGCATCGAATGTCAACGTTACTCGGAGCACGTCGAGCTCAACCCGCGACGCGACCGCTTCGATCAGCTCGTCGATCCCCTCGCCGGTCGTCGCCGAGATGCACACGGCAGCCGGGTCCATCTCGCGCAGGCGACGCTTCTCGTCGGACGTCAACCGATCGGCCTTGTTGTAGACGTCGACCAGCGGCACCTCGAGTGCCCCGACCTCCTCGAGCACGGCGCGCACCGCCGCCATGCGCCGCTCGCGATCGGGCGCCGACGCATCGATGACGTGCAGCGCCAGATCGGCCTCGACCACCTCCTCGAGCGTGGCCCGGAAGGCGGCGACGAGCGCATGGGGAAGACGGTCGATGAAGCCGACCGTATCCGACACGAGCAGCTCGCGGTTGTCTGGCAGCCGCACCTGCCGCACCAGCGGATCGAGGGTGACGAACAGCGCGTTCGAGGCCACCGCATCGGACTTCGTCAGGCGATTGAACAGCGTAGTCTTGCCGGCGTTCGTGTAGCCGACCAGGGCCACCGTCGGCACGTCCGTCTTCTTGCGGCGCTCGCGAAGCTGCGCCCGGCGCTGCCGCACCAGCTCGATGTCCTCGCTGATGGCGTTCATCCGCGTGCGAATCCGACGGCGGTCGGTTTCCAGCTTCGTTTCGCCGGGGCCCTTCGTGCCGATGCCGCCACCCTGCTGCGAGAGTGCCGGTCCCGCGCCGATGAGGCGAGGCAGCAGGTACTTCAGCTGCGCCAGCTCCACCTGCAGCTTGCCTTCCCGGGTGCGTGCACGACCGGCGAAGATGTCGAGAATGAGCTGCGTGCGGTCGAGCACCTTGATGCCGACCACTTCCGTGATCTGGCGCAGTTGCGACGGTGACAGTTCGTTGTCGAAGATGACGACGTCGACTTCGGCGGCCGCACATGAGGCAGCGAGCCCCTCGATCTTGCCAGAGCCGAGGAATGTCGCCGGGTCGGGCCGGGGCCGTTCCTGGAGCACCCGCAGCACGACGGTGGCGCCGGCCGCATCGGCCAGGCCGGCGAGTTCGTCGAGCGACCGCTCGGCATCGAGCCGGCGTGCACGTCCGGCCACGAGCCCGACGAGCGCGGCGCGCTCGGGTCCCTTCACTTTGCTGTTGCTGCCTCCAGCACGGCGTCCCATGTAATGGCTCCTGCCCTGATCAGTCGTGGTTCCAGTCCGGTGACGTCGACAATGGTCGAAGGTGGACCGCCGGATGTCGGCCCGCTGTCGAGAAGCAGATCAAGACGCGCGCCGAGCGCCGCAGCCACCGCATCAGGCAGGTGGGTCGCTGGCTCTCCACTGACGTTCGCACTGGTCGCGGTCAACGGCAGGCGCGCCGCGGCGCACAGGGCTCGCGTCACCTCGCAGGCCGGCACGCGTACACCCACCGTGCCGGTGCCGCCGGTCACGTCCACCGCCAGTGTCTCTGGCGCCCGCACGACAATCGTGAGCGGACCGGGCCAAAAAGCCCGCGCCAGCCTGACGCCGAGCGGCGGCAACGTGCCGATGGACGCCTCTACCTGCGACACGTCCGCCGCAACCAGCGGAATCGCCTTCTCCAAGTCCCTGCGCTTGATGGTGAAGAGCTTGCCGATGGCGTCCACGTCGAACGGGTTCGCCGCAAGGCCGTAGAGGGTGTCGGTGGGAATCGCGACGATACCGCCGGCCAGCACCACGGACGCCGCCCGCCCGATCGAGTCCCGATCGGGCGACACGGCAGTCACGGTGATGCGCAGCATCGGAAGGGTCAGAATCGTATCTTTGCGGTAGGCGCCGTCACGTGGATGCTGTCGATGAAGCGGATGTAGTGGGGTTCGTTCTGCATGATCAACGAGCTCGTGCGGACGCCGTCGCCAAAGAAGCGGACGCCCTTCATGAGCGTGCCGTCGGTGACGCCGGTCGCCGCGAACATCACCCGCTTGCCAGGCGCCAGGTCGATGGCGCGGTAGACCTTGCGCATGTCGGTGACGCCCATGGCGCGAAGCCGCTCTTCGTCCGCCGGCGTCTTGATGACGAGGCGCGCGAAGATCTCGCCGTTCAGGCAGCGCATGGCAGCGGCGGTGATCACCCCTTCAGGCGCGCCGCCCGTGCCCATCACGGCATGCACGCCCGAACCGACCACGGCGGCCGCAATACCCGCCGAGAGGTCGCCGTCGCCGATGAGCCGGATGCGGGCACCGGAGGAGCGGATGTCGGCGATGAGCTGCTCGTGACGTTCGCGGTCGAGCACCACCACGACGAGGTCGGCGACGCTGCGGCCGAGGCAGCTGGCAATTGCTTTCAGGTTCTCGTGCACCGGCGCATCAAGGCTGACATGGTCCTTCGAACTCGGGCCGACCACCAGCTTCTCCATGTAGAGGTCTGGCGCGTGCAGCAGGCCGTCACGGTTCGATGCCGCCAGCACGGCGATGGCGTTTGGTGCGCCGGTCGAGCAGAGATTGGTGCCCTCGAGCGGATCGACAGCGATGTCGACCTGCGGAAACCCTGCCGACGCCGTGCTGCGCATGGCGTGCGGACTGCCGACCTTCTCGCCGATGTAGAGCATCGGCGCCTCGTCGCGCTCGCCTTCACCGATCACGATCCGGCCGTCGATCGGCACCGTGTCCATGACCCGGCGCATCGCTTCGACTGCGGCCTGATCCGAACGCTTGCCGTCGCCCTGGCCCATGGTGTGGGCGCAGGCAATGGCGGCCTGTTCGACAACGCGAAGGAATTCGAGAGAGAGGTCTGCGTCCATGGGTTATGTACTCGCGGCCGGCAGTTCGCACCGGGTCGGACGATCGAGCGATATCCGAGGAGGTCGCCTGCCCGCATCAGCTTGTGAATTTCGCGCGGGCCTTCGTCGATCTCCGCGCACATGTAGCTCCGGTAGATGGAACCGCCGGATGGTATCACGCGCCATCGGGGCACCGCACCTGCACCGGCATCCCGCGCGACACACCGAGCCGCCTCGCCGCGCTGCTGCCATTCACCGCAATCTCGAGCCGGTCGGTGCTGCCGAAGAGCGCGCACACGTCACCGGCTGATGACGCCGCATATGTCGGCACCACGCCGCCCACGCAGACCTCGCCGACCTCGACCCGGCAGCCGCGCCCTCCGCTCGGCAGCACGGCGCGCGGAATGTTCGTAATCAGGTTACCGAAGCGATCGACTCGCACCACCTCGCCCAGAACCAGTTCGGCGGAGAGAACGGGGGCCGGCACATCCACCGCGACCAGGTGATCGGCAGCGGGGCCAAACGCCGCGAGGTCGACGCCTGACGCCAACCACGCCGCAGCCGGCGCGAAGCGGTCGCGCCCCTCGAACGTGAGGCTGACCGAGGCCAGGGCGAATTGCGGCTCCCGCAGTTCCACCGCACGCCCGGGGCCGAGCCGGTTCAAGGCGAGCGTGAAGAGTCCGTTGTCCGGTCCGACCAGCGTCAGGCCGCCCGCCTCCACCGCAATGCGGCGCCGTGCCGAGCCGACGCCAGGATCGACAACGCCGACGACGACCGTGCCGGCCGGCAGGTAACCGATCGCCGCTTCAAGTTCGAGCGCACCGGCGACGATGTCCTGCGGGGCGATGTCGTGGGTGATGTCGATGATGGCGGCGTCGCGCGCGATACCGAGGATCACCGCCTTCATCACGCCGACGTAATGATCGTGGAGACCGAAGTCTGTCAGCAGCGCGATGACCGGTCGGGCCATGGCGATCTCAGCGGGTTTCGTAGGAAGGCTTGCGGAAGAGGATCTCGCGCAGGTTGTTCTGCAGGAGAAACGAGTCGGACACGCGCAGTCGATCGAACAGCCGGATGATGTCGCGGTTCGCGAAGATGGCCTGACGTCCGCGCGATGCCGGATACGCCCGGTACCGCAGGTTCACATCGTCCTGGATGATGTAGCGCGTGTAGTGGGCGTCACGCGGCTGCGCGGTGCCGAAGAACGCGAGCAGCGCACCCTCGGGCCGCAGCATGCGGGTCAGTTGCTCGGCGAGGGCCTGCGCCGCCGGACGATCGAGATAGTCCATGAGGTCCCAGCAGAGGATGCCGTCGACCGACGCATCGGCGTGCGCGAAGCGCGTGGCAAGCACCTGCGGCAGTTCGCCTAGCGTGCCCGACTTGACGTGCCGCTCGACTTCGCCGTAGGCGTCCTCGATCAGCACCTTGCAGCCGAGATGATCGCCGAAGAAATTGAGGTTGCCGCTGACCACGGGGGCAAGATCCATCAGCACCGGCGATTCTTTCGCCGAGAGCGTGCCGAGGAACTTGCGCAGCGCCTTGGTCGAGAAGACCGGATCGTCGGCGCGCGGCGCCGGTGGCTCCACGGGCTGCGAAGCGTCGGGTCGGCGAGGTGCGAGGCGGTCGAAAAAGCTCAAGGGATGTTGGATTCAGAAGTTAAGGATCGCGCGACAACGCTGACGGTAGGTTAGAACCGATCGTCCTCTGGAAAAAGCAGAAAGGCGACCGGGCAGATGCCCCGTCGCCTCGTCGCGAGCGCACGCACGCCGTGAGCGGCTGAACTCAGACCTTCGCGGCCCCAGCCCCGGCCCCGGCCGTCACCGGCTGAGGCGCTGCCGCCGGCTTCGCGGCGCCCTCAGGTTTGCGCTGCATGTCGACGCTGCCGCGGAAGTGCGCGCCTTCGGCAATGGCGACGCGCGGCGAGATGATGTCGCCATCCACCGACCCATTGTCGCGGATGTCCACCTTCTCGCTGGCGGTGACGTTCCCGGTGACCTGACCGAGGATGATGACCGCCTTCGCGAATACCTGCGCCTTGATCTTGCCGTTCGGTCCGATGGTCAGGATGTGGTCGCGCAGTTGAATCGTGCCTTCGACCTGGCCTTCGATTGTGAGGTCTTCGCTCCCATTGAGTTCGCCCTTGATGACGACTGACTTCCCGATGTTCACGTTGTCCCTCTCCTGTCTCTGGCTCGCTTCGGGCCTGGCGGCTCCGGCTGGCGCCGGCTGCGGCTGTTGTGCCGCGGGTTGTCCACCCGTCGGGCGTACAGCTTCATCGCGTTTCCACATGAAAGAACCTCTGCCGGACGTGGCGTTAGGGTGTCTGCCTCAGCGATCAGCGTCTTCAGCGAGGCGCCAGTATAGGCCCCGCTGAAAAGCGTTGTCTAGTCCTTTTGGTGCCTACACTTAGCGCGAATGCTAGAATGAATGATTCACTATGCGTGTCTACTTCGACTACAACGCAACCACGCCTCCGTCACCGGAAGTGGTGGCCCGCGTAGCCTCCGCGACACAGGACTTCTTTGGCAATGCCTCGAGCGTGCATCATTTCGGCCAACACGCGAAGGCGGCACTCGACGACGCCCGATCGTCGGTGGCGAGCCTGATCAAGGCCGATCCCTCGGAGGTTGTCTTCACGGCCAGCGGCACTGAATCCGACAACTTCGCCATTCGCGGCGCGGCCGATGCCGCGGAGGCCGCCGGACGCCGGCACCTGATCGCGAGCGCCATCGAGCACGAAGCGGTCCTGAACACACTGAAGGCGTTGGCGAAGAAGGGGTGGCGCACGACGCTCGTCCCGGTTGACCAGTCCGGCGTGGTGTCCCCCGACCGCGTTCGTGAGGCGATGTCTGACGACACCGCCCTCGTGTCCGTGATGCACGCCAACAACGAGATCGGCACCATCCAGCCGATCGCCGAGATTGCCGCCATCGCGCACGAGCGTGGCGCACTGATGCACACCGATGCGGTGCAGACTGCCGGCAAGCTGGCCTTCGACGTGCGCACCCTGGGGGTCGACCTGCTGTCGCTCTCGGCACACAAGTTCAACGGACCGAAGGGGGCGGGCATCCTCTACATCAAGCGCGGCACCCGGCTGCAGCCGATTCTTACCGGAGGAAAGCACGAGCGGAACCGCCGTGCCGGCACGGAGAATACGCCGGCCATTGCAGGCATGGGCGTCGCCGCCCGCCAGGCCGCACAGAAACTGGACGCTGAAGCGGCACGCCTCGCGCTGCTGCGCGATCGTCTGGAAGCCGGTATCCTCGCTGCCGTGAGCGGCACGGCCGTCAACGGCGGCGCGTCGCCACGGGTGCCGAACACCACCAACATCAGCTTTGAACGGGTCGAGGCAGAGAGCCTGCTGATCGCGCTCGATCTGGAAGGCATTGCGGTCTCCACCGGTTCGGCCTGCTCCTCCGGGACGCTCGAGCCATCCCACGTGCTGAAGGCGATGGGATTTCCGGTGCACCGCACGCAGAACTCGTTGCGTTTCAGCCTTGGGCTCTTCTCTACGGCGGAAGAAGTCGAGCGGGTGATTGGCGCCCTGCCCCGCCTGGTAGAGAAGCTTCGCAGCCTGACGCGCGGCGGCGTCGGCGCGTCACGGTAGCCGGGGAACGGACGAACACGTCACATGAAGATTGTCGTGGCCATGTCGGGCGGCGTCGACTCGTCGGTCGCCGCGGCGCTCCTCGTCGAGCAGGGGCACGAGGTGATCGGCCTCTCGATGCAGCTCTACGATCAGAGCGCCGGCCAGACCTCGTTCGGCAGTTGCTGTTCACTCGACGACCTGTACGACGCGCGGCGCGTCGCGACGGCAATCGGCATCCCGCACTACATCCTCAACTTCGAGCGTGAGTTCCAAGCGCAGGTCATCGATAACTTCGTCCAGGAGTATGCCTCAGGCCGCACGCCCATTCCGTGTGCGCGCTGCAACAGCGACCTGAAGTTTGCCACGCTGGCCGAGCGGGCCAGCGGCTTCGGCGCCGAAACGGTGGCCACCGGCCACTACGCCCGCATCGATCGTGATCCGATGACGGGCCAGGTCCGCCTGAAGCGCGGTGTCGATCGCGCCAAGGACCAGGCCTACTTCCTCTTCTCGCTCACCCAGGACCAACTGGCGCGCGCCATGTTCCCTGTCGGCGATGTCGCCAAGGACATCGTCCGCGAGTACGCACGCCGCTACAACCTGGCCGTGGCCGACAAACCGGACAGCCAGGAGATCTGCTTCGTGCCCGACGACGACTACGCGTCGTTCGTCTCGAAGCGTGCCCCTGGCGCCGCCATCCCTGGCACCATCGTCGACGAGCAGGGGCGCGAAGTGGGCACGCACGAGGGCATTCACCGGTTCACCGTTGGACAGCGCAAGGGGCTTGGTCTCGCCTCGTCGCCCGACGGCGCGCCGCGCTACGTCCTGGCGCTCCGGGCTGTCGATCACCAGGTGGTGGTGGGTCCGCGAATCGCGCTCGAACGCACAACCCTGACGGCGTCAGGCGTGAACTGGATGCGCGGCCGGCCAGATGGCCCGTTGCGGGTGACCGCGCAGATCCGCCACCGACACACACCGGCGGCAGCGATGGTCGTCGCGGTTGGCGAGACCGGCTCGCGCGCCGAGTTGACGTTCGACGACCCGCAGACCGCCATCACCCCGGGGCAGGCCGTGGTGTTCTATGACGACGACGTCGTGCTGGGCGGCGGCTGGATCGAGTAGCGGCTCGCGGTAATCTACCGCCATGCCGTTCACGCTTCAGCCTGTCTCGCTACGCGGCCCCCACGCGAGCCTCGTTCCGCTCTCTGCCGATCACGCACCGGCGCTGGCCGAAGCCGCACGCGACGGCGAGCTCTGGCGGCTCTGGTACACCACCGTGCCGGCGCCGGAAGCCGTGCCCGGTGAGATCGATCGTCGCATCGCCCTGCATGCGGCCGGCGCCATGCTCCCCTTCACCGTTCTCGATGCGGACGGCACCCCGGTCGGCATGACCACCTACATGAACATCGACAGCGTGCAGCCGCGCGTCGAGATCGGCTCCACGTGGTATGCGACGCGCGTGCAGCGCACCGCGCTGAATACCCAGTGCAAGCTCCTGTTGCTCGCCTACGCGTTCGACCATCTCCGGTGCATCGCCGTCGAACTGCGCACGCATGTCCTGAACACGCAGAGCCGCCGCGCCATCGAGCGCATCGGAGCGCGACTGGACGGCGTGCTGCGCAACCACATGCGGATGCCGAACGGCACGCTGCGCGACACCGTGGTCTACAGCATCATCGAGAGCGAGTGGCCCACCGTGAGGGCGCACCTGCAGTGGCAGGTGGAGCGGGGACGGTAGGGTAGGGCTGGTTGGGCCGGTGCGGCAGGCAGGGGGAGGGGAAGGCCGGACGTGTGCCTGACCAGCCTTCCCCGCCCTGCCCGTGCTACGTGTGCAGATGTTCGGGAACGCCGTCGAGATAGTGCTCGGCGTCGAGTGCGGCCATGCAGCCTGAACCGGCGGCGGTGATGGCCTGCCGATAGGTGTGATCCTGGACATCGCCGCAGGCGAAGACGCCAGGCAGGTTGGTCTTCGCGCCGTCGCGCGTCACGATGTAGCCCTCGGCGTCCAGTTCGAGCTGACCCTTGAACAGCGAGGTGTTCGGTGTGTGGCCGATCGCCACGAACACCCCGGCCACCGGAATCTCCTTCACGGCGCCGGAGGCCACGTCCTGCACGACGATGCCGGTCACTTCTCCCTTGCCGGTGTCCTTGATTTCGTGGACGACCGTGTTGAGGAGTATTTCAATCTTCGGGTTCGCGCGCACCTTGTCCTGCATGATCTTCGACGCACGGAAGGTGTCGCGGCGATGAATCAGCGTGACCTTGCTGGCGAACTTCGTGAGGAAGTTCGCTTCCTCCATCGCCGAATCGCCACCGCCGACGACCGCGATCTCGAGGCCGCGGAAGAAGTAGCCGTCGCACGTCGCACAGGTGGAGACGCCGTGCCCCATCAGCGTCCGTTCGGACGGCAGTCCGAGCAGACGCGCGGAGGCGCCGGTCGCCACGATCACCGCACGGGTGGTGTATTCGGCTTCGGTGGTCTTCACCACGAAGGGCGAGACACTGCAGTCGACCGACACCACGTGGTTCTGGATGATCTCGGCGCCGAACCTCTCTGCCTGGGCGCGCATCTCGGTCATGAGGTCCGGCCCCATGATGCCGTCACGATGCCCGGGCCAGTTTTCGACCAGCGTGGTCAACATGAGCTGACCGCCCGCCTCGAGCCCTTCAATCACCAGGGGAGCGAGATTGGCCCGGCTGCAGGTACAGGGCGGCAGTGAGTCCGGCCGGGCCGGACCCGATGATGATGACGTTACGGGTGTTCATTCAGATGTGCTTGTCGATGGCGCGCTTGAAGTCGTCCTTCGGCGCCAGGCCGACCACCGACTCCACGATCTGTCCGTCCTTGAACAGCATGACGGCCGGAATGCCGCGAATCTGGAACTTGATGGCGGTGTTCGGGTTCTCGTCGACGTTCAACTTGCCAATGGTGACCTTGCCGGCGTATTCGGACGCGAGCTGGTCGATCGTCGGACCGAGACGCTTGCAGGGGCCGCACCATTCGGCCCAGAAGTCCACAAGGACCGGCTGGCTGCTCTGGAGCACGGTCTGATCAAAGTTGCTGTCGGTGAAGGTCTGCACGTTCTCGGCTGCCATTAAGGTGTCCCCCTCGATACTGCGGATTCGTATATTCTGACGTACTCGCGAGCTGAACGGTCCCATGAAAGGTCCTGACGCATCCCGTTCACCTGCAGGCCGTGCCAGGCCTGCTTGTCCCGGTAGGTGTCGAGCGCCCAGCGGAGGGTGCCGATCAGGGCCCACGGCGTGAAGTCGTCGAAGACGAAACCGGTCGAGTCGCTGCCCGCCGGATCGAAGTTTGTCACGGTGTCGGCCAGCCCGCCGACGCGGCGCACGAGCGGGACGGTGCCGTAGCGGAGGCTGTACATCTGGTTCAGGCCGCACGGCTCGAACTGCGACGGCATCAGGAAGATGTCCGATCCCGCCTCGATGAGATGCGCTAATCCTTCGTCGAAGCCGATGCTGAACGCCGATCTTCCACGGGTGCTGCGAAGCCAGGTAGCGCCACATGTCCTGGTAGCGGCTCTCCCCCGTTCCGAGGATCGCGAAGCCGGCGTCGAGCCACGGCAGTTCACCTGCCAGCTGTTCAATGAGGTTCAAGCCCTTCTGCTCGACCATGCGCGACACCATGCCGATGAGCGGACGCTCCATGGCGGACTCATCCGACGCGAGGCCGTAGTGCTCGAGCAGCACCTTCTTGGCGATGCGCTTTCCTGAAAGGTCGTCCGCCGAATAGGGCGCCGGGAGGAAGCGATCGGTCATCGGGTCCCACTCGCGGGCGTCGATGCCGTTGAGGATGCCGACCAGCCGGTCACCGCGCGACCTCAGGATGCCGTCGAATCCGACGCCGCCAGACGGCGTCTGAATCTCGCGCGCGTACTGCGGGCTGACGGTGGTGACCATCCCGGCATTCATGACGCCGCCCTTGAGCAGGTTGACCCGTCCGTAAAACTCGAGCTGGTTGATGGTGTAGAAGCTCCACGGCAGATCGAGCCGCGGCAGCCAGTCGGGATCGATCCAGCCCTGATACGCCAGGTTGTGAATGGTGATGACGACGCCGGCGCGTGAGAGCACAAAGTGACTGCTGTAGATCGTCTTCAGGTAGACCGGAACAAGCCCAGCCTGCCAGTCGTGCGCGTGTATGACCCGCACGGGGATGTTGACGCGGGCTGCATGTTCCAGTGCCGCACGCGCCAGCACGGCAAAGCGGAGCGGGCTGTCCGCATAGTCGCCGGTGCTCTCTCCGTAGATGAACTCGCGGTCGAACATGCGCGGGTCGTCGATGAAGAGCGCACGCGCGCCGTCGGCCATGGGCTCTTCGAAGATGCCGACCTCGGTGTCGTAGCCGCCGACGCGGAGCGGAAACCGGTCGACCTCCCGCCCTGCCGTGATTCCGCGGTAGCGCGGCAACACCACCAGGGCATCCCAGCCGACGCGCGACATCGCGGCAGGCAGCGCACCGAGTACGTCACCGAGTCCGCCGGTCTTCGCAAACGGCGCCGCCTCGGAGGCAATCATCATGACGCACGGTGTCGGGAGGACGGGGAGGGGCGACGCCGGGGTGGCAACCATGAGGTGGCTCCATTGTAGCAACCGCCGGATCGGCCGCCTGGCGGGCACGCTACAATCGCCACGTGAACGAACGACCGCCTCGCCCCGTCCGCGCCGAATCGCGCGAAGTCGTCGAACTGAAGGAACTGAAAGCGTCGAACGCGGAGCTGGCTGATGCCGTCGACATGCAACTGGCGCTGGTCGAAATCCAGCGCCGCGTGCAGGCGCGCGTCCCCCTGCCACGCCTGCAGCCCGATCAGCGCTGGCTCTCCGCCCAGCAGCAGGCCGGCCGGCCGACCGTACGCTTCGAGGATATCCCGCTCGACTGGAGCGACTTTCGGTTTGCCCTGCGCCAGGTTGCAGACGTGCTCCACCGCTTCGACGCACATCGACCGTGAGGCGCACGAACAGATTGTGCTGCTCAGCCGCGAGGGAAACACGCTCGAACCGCTGGTCACCAACTGGTATCTGGCCTCGTCAGGAGTCGAGGCAGGCGACCCGCCACCCCGCCTGCCCGACGGCGTGCCCGACGCGCTCGAACTGATGCTGCTCCTGTCGCTGAGGCCGTTTCTGGCGCGGTGCGCCGAGGTGCTGAGCACGATTCCGGAATTCGGCAAGTGGGGCCATGGCCACTGTCCGGTCTGCGGCTGGGAAACCGAATTCGCGGTGGTGACGCCGTCCGGCGAGCGTCGCCTCATCTGCGGACGCTGCACCGCGCAGTGGAACTACGGCGCGCACACGTGCCCTTACTGTGCGAACGACGACCGTTCGCAGATCACATCGTTCGCCACGCGTGACGGGCGATATCGCGTGTATGCCTGCGATGTGTGTCGCCGCTACCTCAAGGCCTACGATGCCAGGAGTGCGACGCGGCCTGTGATGGTATCGGTCGATTCCATCGCCACGCTGCCGCTGGACGCGGCAGCCCAGCAACGCGGCTACATCGGCTGAGTACAGGTGCGGCGCGGATGGTGGTGTGGGAGTATGGGGGCCGCCTGCCGGCCCCGAGCCTACTGCTGTTGCTGCTGACGCGTCAGGCCCAGCGGCGCACTTGCGGCGAACACGGTGGTGGCCTTCGCAGAAAGCCAGTTGAAGAGGTTCTGCGTTTCCATGAAACGCGCAGCGTTGGAGCGCGCGCCGAGCACGACCACCGCCACTTCCTGTCCACCCTGAGGCAGGCGCAGCAACGTCGCCAGGCAGTAACCGGCCTTGGAGATGAATCCGGTCTTGCCCGCCCGCACTTCGACGTCGGCGCGGCCGAGCAGGTGGTTGGTGCTGCGGAAGGTGATGTCGCGCCTCTTCGAGTGCACCGTGTACTGCGAGGTCCGCATGATGGCCCCGATGCGGTCGTCGTTCGACGCCTGGGTGATCAGGCGCGCCATGTCGAACGCCGACGAGATGTTGTCGGACAGCAGCCCCGACGGATCGGCGTAATGCGTGCTCTGCAGCCCCAGCTCGGCGGCCTTCTCGTTCATGCGGCGGATGAAGCCGATCGAGCCATGCGGCGACACGCGCGCCAGCGCCCGGGCGGCGGCGTTGTCCGAGGCGATGAGCAACAGGTGCAGCAGGTCGTCGGCAGTGACGTTGTCGTTCAGCCGAAGCTTGGTCGTCGACGCCTGGTAGACGTCGCTGCGAACGATGGTGACCGGCTGCGTGAGGTCGGGGTTGTTCTCGAGGAAGACCGTGGCGGTCATCACCTTCGTGATGCTCGCGATCGAGCGCTGGTCCTGCGAGTTTTCTTCCCAGAGGATCTGGTTGGTGACCGGGTTATAGATGATGGCGGCCGCGGCGTGGAGGTCTGGCACCAGGTCGCCGCTTGCATCGACCTTGTAGCGCGGTGTGACCGTGTCGGCCATTTCGCGGGCCGTTGCAGCGGCGCGCGCAATCAGCGAACGCTGGCGGCTCGAGGTGACCCGGACCGGCGGCTTCTTGCGAGCCGTGACCGAGGCGCTGGTGCGCTTCGCGTTGGCACGACGCTTTGTCTCAGCCTGCGCCGGGGCGCTCCCGAAACCGATGAGCGAGGCGACGACAATAGTACCGATCCAGAAATTTGATTTTCGGAGCACTTGGCGACCCGTGGCTGTAAGTGACTGGAAGCGCAGGGACATAGTAGCAGGGAATTATCAGTGCGCAAGCGGTTTATCGTCGCCGGGCGAAAAACACTTACGGCCTGTTCCGGCCGGACTGAACTCAGCCTTGTCCGGCTCCTGTGCCACAATGGCCGTCCACGACGACGAACCGAGCCTACGCTCCAGTTATCGGCTCCAGCAGCAGCACGCCCATATGCACCCGCGTGAACTCGAAGAATATAAAGCGCTGCGCGACACCATCCGCGAGCGAGGCACCGCACGGCACTGGGTTGTGGTCGTTGGCCTCACCACCTGGGCGGCACTGGCGCTGGCCAGCGCCGTCATTGCCCTTCCGGCGCTCACGCTGGTGCCGCTGCTCACCTTGGTCGCCAGCTTCGAGGTGATGTTCGCGCTGCACACGGGCGTGGAACGGGTCGGCCGCTACATTCAGGTCTTCTACGAGCACCCGGGCGAGTCCGCCGCCTGGGAGCAGGTGGCGATGGCCTACGGCCGCACCTTCGGCGGCGGGGGCATCGACGCGCTCTTCTCCCCCATCTTCTGCGGTCGCCACGTTGCTGAACTTCCTGCCGGTGGCGCTGAGCGGCCTGGTAGCCGTCGACTGGACGATCGTCGGCGCCGTGCACATGCTGTTCATCGTGCGCATCTGGTCGGCGAAGCGCCAGGCTGCCGGACAGCGTGCGGTCGATCTGGCCCGCTTCACCCGGCTGAAGCACGAGCGCACGTCCGCCCCGTAGGCGTCAGTCGCGGGTCAGCGCGATCGCGAGCAGGACCGCGTTCTGTGTACCCTGCCAGGCGTTGGTTCCATCGAACCATTCCTTCTCCGTGTGCGACTCGTACGACCGCCCGCCCGCGCCAATCGCGATGGCGGGAATGCCGAGGCTCATCGGCAGGTTCGCATCGCTCGACGACTCGGCTGCGCCGGCTGCAAGTCCCAGCGTGCGCGCCACGGCCCGCGCCGTGCGCACGATCGGTGCCGATGACGACATGACACCGGCGGGACGGTTACCGACCCGCTCGCGCTGTACGCCGACGGCGAACGCGCGTCCCCACCGGCGGTTCTCCTCCTGCACGCCAAGGTCGATCGCCTGCTGCACGCGCGTATCCAGTTCGGTAAGCGCCGCGGCGTCCGAGGACCGCAGATCGATCTCCATCCAGGCGTCGGCGGGAATGGCGTTCACCGACGTCCCACCGCCAATCCGTCCAATGTTGAATGTCGTCCGAGGCGACGCGGTCACGCGCAGCTCGGAGATACGTGTCGCCGCCCTGCCGAGTGCCGCCGCTGGATTCGGACGGCCGAACTCGGCGAAGCTGTGGCCGCCCGGGCCCGTGAACGTGATGCGGTAGCGCAGGCTGCCCACACCGATGGTGCTGATCGTCAATCCCGCGTTGTCGAGGGTCACGAAGCGGTCGACGCGTCCCGCGAGCGTGTCGCCAAAGAGTGCCTTCACGCCGCGCAGATCACCAAGCCCCTCCTCCCCTACGTTGGCGACGAAGGTGATCGGTCCAGCGGTCGCAACTCGCCCGTTGTTCAGGGCTCTCACCACGGCGACCAGCACGGCCAGCCCGCGGCAGTTGTCCCCGATCCCCGCGCCGCGCAGCACCAGCCCGTCGCGGCGCACGCGCACATTGGTCTCTGCCGGAAACACGGTGTCGAGGTGGGCGGCCAGCACGACGTGCGGCCGCGGCCGGGTGCCCGGCCGCTCGCCCAGGACATTTCCCGCCTTGTCCACGCGCACGTTGCGGAGTCCGAGCGTGACGAATGCACGACGCAGCAGCTCCCCCGCGCCGACTCCTTGAAGGGCGGCGCCGGAGTCTCGCAGAACCGCACCTGATCGTCCAGCGTTCGAGGCTCGCTCGTCCGGGCCGCCGCGAGCGCCGCCTTCACATCGGCCGCTCGCGCCAGCGCCGGCACGTCTTCCGCCCGCTGCGCGACGACTGTCGCTGAGGCAGCAAGGGCAACGCCGACGAGCAGCGCTGCCTGCACGCCGGCACACACACAGCGCCGGCTCACGACACCAGCTCCATCGGCCGCTCGCCCTGAACCGAGTTCACCGCCCAGAGCGCCGTGGCGCGCCGCAAGATCGTCGACGGTGATCACCCGCTCCGTCACGCGCCCGCTGTCCAGGAGCATCGCACGGCAGGTGCCGGCCAGCAGGCCGCACGAGAGGGGCGGCGTCACGCGGGCGCCATCGATCTCGGCAACGACGTTCGCGATCGTCCCCTCGGTCACTTCCCCATCGGCGTTCCAGAGCAGCACTTCGTCGACACCGGCACCGACGCCCGCGCCTCATCGTAGACGCCGCGGTTCGTGGTCTTGTGGAACAGGAAGACGTTCGAACGTATCGACCGGTGCCAGGGCCAGCGCGGCGCGCACCACGCCGGTGGCAGCCACAAAGGGCTGCTGCTCGATGCGCACCAGCCCCTCGCGCGACACGAGCAGGCGCAGGCGCAGCGGACCGCCGGCCTTCGCTACGGCTGTGACCAGCGCGCTCTCCACCATGGAACGCTGCAGGGGAACGCTGAAGTATTCCGCCGACTTCCTCGAGCCGTTGCAGGTGACGCTCGAACAGGAAGAAGCCCTCGGCCGGCGACCACCGCATCGTCTCGAGCAGCTCGAACGGAATCGGTCGCTGCCCGAGCACCGAGCCCTTGAGCAGACACTCGTCATACTCGCGCGTCGGACTCCGAGTCCCAGACGATGCCGCTGCCGATGCCAAAGGACAGGGTCGAATCGGGTACGGTCGATGACCGCCGTTCGGATGGCGACGTTGAACGACGCCAGGCCGTCTGGCGGCACGTGACCCACCGCGCCGGTGTAGACGCCACGCGGACCGGCCTCGAGTTCCCGGAGCAGCTCCATGGTCGCCACCTTCGGTGCGCCCGGTGACCGACGCCGACGGGTGCAGCGCGGCGAAGATTTCGGCAAGCGGCGCCAGCGATCGTGCCCTCACCAGCGACGTCATCTGCCAGACGTTCGGGTAGCGCTCCACCGTGAACAACTGCGCACACCTGGACGCTGCCAACGTCGGCTATGCGGCCAAGGTCGTTCCGCACCATGTCCACCACCATGACGTTTTCCGCCTGGTTCTTCGAGGAGGTGGCGCAGTTCGCCGGCCGGCAGCCCGGTCTTCGGCGAGCAGTGCGGCCGCGCCGGACGGTCCCTTTCATCGGCCTCGCAACGACGTCGAGCCCCTGGATTTCGAAGAAGAGCTCGGGCGACGCCGAGCAGATCGCGAATCGTCCGAGGTCGATGAAGGCTGAATGCGCGCCACGCTGTGCGTCGCACAGGTCGGCGAAGAAGGAGGCGGCATCGCCCTCGAACGACCCGTCCATCCTGAACGTGAAGTTCGCCTGGTAGGTGTTGCCCTCGGCGAGATGGTGCCGGATGCGCGCAAACGCCCCGGCGAACGCCATCCGGTCGACGGAGGGCGTCAGTGTCCCGATCCGGTAATCCGCTGTCCTCTGGTGGCGCCCAACCCGGAGGACACCTGATGGTTCGCAGAGCGCAAACCAGGCCAGTGGAAGCTCGCTGATCTCGGCGGACACTGGCAGGCCGAACGCCGCTCCGGCTTCGTAGGTGACGAAGCCGACAGCATGCAGTCCCCGATCGCGCGTCAGTTGCTCGACGTCGGCGAGCGTGCGGCGCACGGCGTCCGGCGAGTCTGCCTGCAGTATCAATACTGGGTCGTTGAATTCCAACCAGTGGTCACCCGCGGCCTGCACGCGAGCCATGAAGGTTTTACTCACGAGAGAAATTATTGCGCGACTCCAATCCAAGACGTCGGATCACACACACGTCCGACACAGATTTTGGTGTTCGGCGCCGCATCGCAGCTCGTTGTAACCACCGATAATTCCGCTGACACACGGACCGGCGACACTGCGAGCCCATCGGTACGCGGATTGCTCGTTCGAGTATTACGAACCCGGCGCATCGCCGGGATCCAGCGCGGAGCAAGGCCGCGAGCTGCGAGGGCGCCATGAGTCTGGTTCGATTGCTCGGTTTCACCACACTGACCTGCGGGTGCGTTGTCGGGCGCTACCGCGAGGTTGCCACCAGCCGCGAAGTTTTCTATGTAGAAGAGAAAGGCAAGGGCTGCGCGAGCCACGGGCATCGGCGCAATCACACCGTGCCGGCCAGTCCGCTGGCGACGCCGGTCGCATTGAACAGAGCCTCGTAGGCACGCCGCGCCGAGCGGTCCAGCCGCGTCCCCGAGCTGCTCGGGCACGCACGGCTGGGCCGGCTCCTTCCCACTTGTACTTTCTCCAGCCGTTACGTACAATCCGCCCGACAAGATCGTCGAACACAATGGGCATCAACGTGAACCCACACAAGATCGTACGTACGCACACCAACGCCGAGGGCCGCTTCTATCTCGCAGACTGCCGTGACCTGTTCGGCGCGCTGCTCGAAGCGAGCGTCGACGTCATGGTGACGTCACCGCCCTACAACATGGGGATCCGCTACAACACGTACGAAGACACCCTCGAGCAGGATGAATACCTGCGGTGGACGTCCGAGTGGGTGGCCGGTGCGGCGCGGGTCCTGAAGCCGGAGGGCTCACTCTTCCTGAACGTCGGGACGCGCCCGTCCGATCCGTGGACCGCGCTGGACGTGGCGCAGGCGGCGCGGCCGCACCTGCGGCTGCAGAACATCATCCACTGGGTGAAGTCGGTGGCCATCGACCAGGCGTCGACGAGCGCCGCGTCGGGCATCACGCGCGACCTGGCGGTGGGACACTACAAGCCGATCAACAGCGAACGGTACCTGAACGACTGCCACGAGTTCATCTTCCATTTCACGCACCACGCCACCACTCGGCTCGA
Organism: uncultured Acidobacteriota bacterium; assembly: GCA_963722395.1. Lineage (GTDB taxonomy): Bacteria > Acidobacteriota > Vicinamibacteria > Vicinamibacterales > CAVVIG01 > CAVVIG01. Next base: position 94,240 of record CAVRLS010000008.1, read on the forward strand.
CCGCCTCGCCGTCGGTGTGCCCTACCAGGACCAGTCGAACATCAGCCGCTGGGGCGCGGGCGCGGCAGGCGTACGCTGCCGTGGCAACACCTGGTTCATCCCATACGAGACGATCCAGCGGCGCGACAAGGATCGTCCGCATCCGGCCACCTTCCCGGCGAAGCTGCCCGAGCAGTGCGTCCGCCTGCACGGTGTCTCGAAGGTCGAGACGGTGATGGATCCGTTTACGGGGCTGGGCAGTACCGCGGTGGCGTGTGCACGGCTAGGCGTGAACTTCGTCGGCTCGGTTTTCGTTGTGCGGTTCTCGTCCGAGTTGCACGCGCGCACGGGTCGGAGCAGCGATGTGCCGTGCGTTGCCGTGCGGGTCACACGAGCGCTCGCGCTCTTTATGCTTGCTCTTCGATCGACCTCGCTCGTCGCTACGTCCTAGGCCTCCCGCCACGGTCCGCGCACGCCTGCACGACGTAGCAAGGCTATGGTAGCACTGTCACGTGTGTGAAGACCGGCCATGGGGGCCGGGACGAGCCGACGAGCTCCTTTTCTCCCCATTTCGGTGCTCGCACAGAACGCCCAACATGCCGTCTTCCTCCCGACAACGTGGTCCAGCACCTGCCCACGCGCGTGCACACGATAGCTTTGCTCACGTTTCGCACCCAGCGCCCTTTTCATATTGCTGTTGGCGCTTGTCATGGTGGGGTCCGCTAGGCGACAGTATCGGCGGCGCGACCACATGGAGGAACGAGGAGGCGCGACCGGCGCGACGGGCGCCACGGGAGCCACCGGCGCGACGGGAGCGACGGGCGCCACGGGCGCGACGGGAGCCACAGGCGCGACGGGTGCCACCGGCGCCACCGGCGCGACGGGTGCGACGGGAGCCACAGGCGCGACGGGCGCCACGGGGGCCACGGGCGCGACGGGCGCGACGGGCGCCACGGGTCGACGGGTGCGACCGGCGCGACGGGCGCCACGGGCGCGACGGGCGCCACCGGCGCGACGGGTGCCACGGGCGCGACGGGCGCGACGGGAGCCACGGGCGCGACGGGCGCGACGGGCGCGACCGGCGCGACGGGCGCGACCGGCGCGACCGGGCAGCCACCGGCGCCACCGGCGCGACCGGCGCGACGGGTGCGACTGGCTCCTCCGGCGCGACGGGTTCGACGGGCGCGACCGGCTCGACGGGCGCGACGGGCAGCACGGGCGCGACGGGCACGACCGGGCCACGGGCGCGACGGGCGCCACGGGCGCGATCGGGGCGACCGGCGCAACGGGTGGCACGGGCGCGACCGGACCGACCGGTGCGACGGGAATCGACGCGGCAGCACGGGCGCGACCGGAGCGACCGGCGCGACCGGACGCGACCGGCGCCACCGGCGCGACGGGCGCGACGGGCGCGACGGGCGCCACGGGCGCGACGGCGCGACCGGGCGACCGGCGCCACCGGCGCGACGGGCGCGACGGGCACGACGGGCGCGACCGGCGCGACCGGAGCGACGGGCGCGACCGGCGACCGACGGGCGCGACGGGCGCGACCGGGCGACGGGTAGCACGGGCGCGACGGGCGCGACCGGCGCGACGGGCGCCACCGGCGCGACGGGCGCGACCGGAGCGACGGGCAGACCGGCACGACCGGCGCGACCGGCGCGACCGGCGCCACCGGCGCGACGGGCGCGACGGGCGCGACGGGCAGACGGGCGCGACGGGCGCGACGGGCGCCACGGGCGCGACGGGCGACACGGCGCGGCGCGACCGGCGCGACCGGCGCGACGGGACCAACGGGCGCGACGGGCGCGACCGGCGCGACGGGTGCCACCGGCGCGACGGCGCGACCGGAGCGACCGGCGCGACGGGACCGACGGGCGCACCGGCGCGACCGGCGCGACCGGCGCGACGGGCGCCACCGGCGCGACGGGAGCGACGGGCGCCACGGGCGCGACGGGCGCGACCGGCGCGACGGGCGCGACCGGCGCGACCGGCGCGACGGGCGCCACGGGCGCGACCGGCGCGACGGGAGCTACGGG
>CAVRLS010000009.1:0-115044 GCA_963722395.1 uncultured Acidobacteriota bacterium
CACGACACGCACAGTCACGGCGGGCACGACGCGCACGGACATGGCAGTCACCTGCACGACGCGCCGAAGCCGATGGCGTTCGCGCTGATCGCGCTGACCGTCGGTTCGGTCCTGGCCGGCTACATCGGCCTGCCACACGCGCTGGGCGGGTCGAACCGCCTCGAGGCGTGGCTCGAGCCGAGCCTCTCCGCTCCGCACGTCGAGGTGAACAACGCCGAGCTCACTGCCACCTCGGAGCCGGCGGAAGCCGCGGCCGAACACGGCGGCGAGGGCGCACACGCGGAGAACACCGGCGTTGAACTCGGCCTCATGGGCCTATCGTCGGTCGTCGCCCTGAGCGGCATCGGCCTCGCCTGGTTCTTCTTCGTCGCCGACCCGCGCCGCTCCGAATCGGTGGCCCAGTCGTTCTCCGGGCTGCGCACGGTGCTGCTGAACAAGTACTACGTGGACGAAGCCTACGATGCGGCCATCGTCCAGCCGCTCAAAATTTCGTCAGAGCGGGTGCTCTGGAAGGTCGTGGACGTGAACGGAATCGATGGCGCCGTGAACGGCGCCGCGGAATCGGTGGGGGGACTCGGCCAGTTGCTGCGCCGGCTCCAGACCGGTTCGGTCCGCGCGTATGCAGCCTCGCTGCTCCTGGGCGCCGTTCTGGTGTTCGGGTACTACCTGTCGCGTTGAGCTGTAGACAGACATGCCGATAGTCACTTCTCTCATCGTCCTGCCGATCCTCGGCGCGCTCCTGCTGTTCCTGGTGCGCGACGACGAGGCGAACGAGGGGCTGATCCGGAACATCGCACTCGGCGTCTCGCTGGTGGTGTTCGCGGTCACGCTCCTCCTGTGGATGCGCTTCGACCCCACCTCGGCCGACTTCCAGTTCGTGGAACGGCACGCGTGGATCCCGGCGTTCGGCGTCAGCTACGCCGTCGGCGTCGACGGCATCACCCTGTTCCTCGTTGTCCTCACCGGCTTCCTGACGCCCATCGCGCTGTTGTGCTCGTGGGAATCGGTGCACAAGCGGACTCGCGCCTTCTGCATGTTCGTCCTGCTGCTCGAGGCGGCGATGACTGGCGTGTTCGTCTCGCTCGACCTGTTCCTGTTCTACATCTTCTGGGACGCGATGCTCATCCCGATGTATTTCCTCATCGGGATCTGGGGCTACGACAACCGCGTCTACGCGTCGATCAAGTTCCTGATCTACACCATGGCTGGCAGCGTGCTGATGCTGCTGGCGATCCTCGGCCTGGCCGTGCTGCACAGCCAGCAGACCGGCAGCTACAGCTTCGACCTGCTGCGGCTCTACGACCTGTCGATTCCGTCGAGCGTCCAGTTCTGGTTCTTTCTGGCGTTCGCGCTCGCGTTCGCCATCAAGGTGCCGCTCTTCCCGTTCCACACCTGGCTGCCCGACGCGCACGTGCAGGCGCCGACCGCCGGTTCGGTGATTCTGGCGGGCGTGCTGCTGAAGATGGGCACCTACGGCCTGGTGCGCTTCGCCTTCCCGCTGTTCCCGGAAGCGGCCACCTACTTCGCGCCGTACCTGGCGACGCTGGCAGTCATCGGCATCATCTACGGCGCGCTGGTCGCGATGGTCCAGCCGGACATGAAGAAGCTGGTCGCCTACTCGTCGGTGAGCCACCTTGGCTTCGTGGTGCTCGGCATCGCGGCAATGAACACGCAGGGCGTGCAGGGCGCGGTCTACCAGATGCTGAACCACGGCATCAGCACCGGCGGACTCTTCCTCATCGTCGGCATGCTCTCGGACCGTCGCCACACGCGGCTGATCTCGGAGTTCGGCGGGTTGAAGCACGTGACGCCTCGCCTGGTCGCCGCCTTCCTCATCATCACGCTGTCGTCCATCGGCCTGCCCGGGCTGAACGGCTTCGTCGGCGAGTTCCTCATCCTGCTCGGGGCATTCGCGTGGAACCCGAAGTTCGCGGCGTTCGCCGCCACCGGCGTCATCCTGTCCGCCACCTACATGCTCTGGATGTTCCAGCGCGTGAACTACGGCGAAGTCAGCGAGAAGAACAGGTCGCTGCCCGACCTGAAGCCGCGTGAGTGGGTCATCCTCGTGCCCGTTATCGCGATGTCGGTGCTGATGGGTGTGCTGCCGAATATCTTCCTGAAGCCGATGGCGCCGTCCATCGAAAAGATGCTGGCGCAGGTGAGGCGCGGCGCGCAGATTCGCGTGCAGGCCGACCCGGTGACGCCGAGCTCGACGCTGGTGCAGGCCGCTCCGGTGTCCGCCGAGGTGGGGCGATGAACATGGACGCCATTCACGCGCTCGTTCCGCTGATGTGCGTCTTCGCCGCCGCGATTGCGGCGATGGTCGCTGAAGCCTTCCGTACGCCGGGCGAACGCATGCCGATCGCCCCGCTCGGCATCATCGGGCTGCTCGGCGCCGCGGCGTCGACGTTCCTGCTCTGGAACCACAGGGCCGAGAGTTTCGGCGTCGTCGTTGCCGACAACTACGGGCTGTTCGTCACCTGGACGCTGGTCATCGTCGGCATCCTCTCGATTGCGCTGTCGATCCCGACGGTGGAGCGCGAAGGACTGCCGGCCGGCGAGTACTACGCGCTGATGTTGTTCTCGCTCGGCGGCATGATCCTCATGGCGATGGCCACCGACCTGCTGGTCATCTTCCTCGCGCTCGAGGTGCTGTCGCTCGCCATCTACGTGCTCACCGGCATCCGCCGCGACTCGCCCGTGGCCACCGAGGCCGCGTTCAAGTACTTCCTGCTGGGCGCCTTTGCCAGCGCGTTCTTCCTCTACGGCATCGCACTCACCTACGGGCTGGCCGGCAGCACGAAGCTCGAGCGCGTCGCGGAGGCGTTCTCGGACACCTCGCTCGCTTCCAGCCCGACGCACCTCGTTGCCATGGGGCTGCTGATTGTCGGCTTCGCCTTCAAGGTGTCGGCGGTACCGTTCCACATGTGGACGCCCGACGCCTACGAAGGCGCACCGCCGCCGGTCACCGGCTTCATGTCCACCGGTGTGAAGGCCGCCGCCTTCGCCGCGTTCGCCCGCGTCTTCCTCACCTCGTTCGAGGCGATGCACGACGACTGGAGCCTGGTGCTCTGGGCGATTGCCGCGGCGACGATGGTGATCGGCACCGTGGTGGGTGTGGTGCAGAACAGCGTCAAGCGCATGCTGGCCTACTCGAGCATCGCGCACGGCGGCTACCTGCTGCTGGCGCTGGTGTCGGCCAACCAGACGGCGAAGGGCGCCATCCTCTTCTACCTGCTGACCTACGCCGTGACCAACCTCGGCGCATTCGGCATCATCGGCATGCTCGAAACGAGCGAGCGTCCGCGCGACCAGATCCGCGACTACGCCGGGCTCTGGACCGAGCACCCGCAGCTGGCAGCGCTGATGGCGATTTTCCTGTTGTCGCTCGGTGGGTTCCCGCCGTTCGGCGGCTTCATCGCCAAGTGGTACGTCTTTACGGCGGCGATGGAAGCGGGCTATGCGTGGCTGGCCATCATCGGCGTGCTGACGAGCGTGGTGTCGGTGTTCTTCTACCTGCGCGTCATCGTGATGATGTTCATGACGCCTGCCGCCGCACCGATGCGGCTGCCGGCGGTTCCGAAGCTCGCCGGCGCCGCGCTCTTCGTGTCGGCGCTCATCGTCTTCTACCTCGGCGTACTGCCGACGCAGGTGATGAACTGGGCCGCCGCGTCGATCGGCACCATCTTCTAGGGGAAGCTGCTCACCTCGAACTGCGCACCTTCATCACCAGCAGCATCATCGCCAGCAGGAAGGTGAGCCCATTGGTGATGATGAGCGGCATCGCGTCGGTCGCCACGCCGTAGACCGTCCAGAGGCCGACACCGGCCGTGAACGCCAGCAGCATCCAGAGCGACAGATCCTCGACCGACCCGGTGTTCCAGGCTCGCACCACCTGTGGAATGAAGGCGACCGTGGTGAGCGTGCCCGCTGCCGATCCGATCATGTCAGCCGAAGAGAAGTCCACGACGTCAATGGTATGCTAATGGCTCTGCCAGGACGGTCCATGACTCCGGAACCACCGAAATTCCGCCCGCTCGAACGCTTCTGGCCATACGCCGAGTTGTCCGAGCAACCCACTGACGAGGAACTCGCGTCCCTCGACCCCGATCTGCACGAGGCGCTCTTCGGCACGACCGGCCGGCCGTTCTCCATCACCCTGGTCTTTCCGGTGCTCGAGCACCCCGGGTTTGCGCGCGCGCTCGACCTTGCGCGCGGCGCCGCCGAGTTCCGCGAGACCGGCACCGGCGAATCGCATCGGTATCGCGTGCGCTTCCATTCCTCGGATGCGCCGCGCCTGCGCGACGTGTTCCAGGTGGTCGGGACTGCCGACGCCACCGACGTGCTCGTGGACGACCGCCCGGTACCCTACGCCCGGGAACTGTGGCTGCCGCTCGTGTGGTTCCTGCTTCCGCGATAAGCGCCCGTGGCCGCGACAGACATCGAACGGGACCTGACACGGCTCGAGGCCGACCTGAAGCAGCTCGAGGCGGAGTACAACGTGTTCTTCGCCGGCCGCGCCCCCAAGCCGCCGTGGGAGATGCGCACCAAGGTGGAAACCGCGGTCAGAAAGCTGGATCGCACTCACATCCAGAACACCGGCATCCGCTTCCGCTTCCTCACGCTGCAGTCACGCTACTCGGCCTTCATCGACCTGTGGGACCGTGGCCAGCGCGCGCGCGAGGAGGGCCGTCCAGGGCCGTTTGCGCAGGCACCGAAGCCGCGCGTCGAGAAGGCGGACGCGAAGGAGACCCGCGTCATACACGTTGCCGCATTCCAGGACCCCTCGCACGAGATGCGGAAACTGGAAGACCTCTACGAGTCGCTGGCGAGCGCGCGTCGCGAGACTGGAGCAGCGCCCGTGCCGTTCCACAAGTTTGCCGACCTGGTGAAGTCGCAGGTCGAGAAGATGAAGGCGTCTGGGAGTCCAGAGGTGGCGTTCCGTGTCGCGGTGAAGGACGGCAAGGTGAACTTCACCGCCCGCGCGCTGAAGGGCGCGCCGGCGCACGACGGCGCGCCCGCGAATCGCGTGAAGCACGAAGACCAGGGGTGAGTTGTTGGAATTGCGACGAACGGGTGGGGGGAGGAAGCAGACGGTCGAAACAGCTCGGGCGCGGAACCGGCGTCCCGCGCCCAAACCGGATCAATGACTAGATCTTGGTGACGTTGCCGGCCTGCGGGCCCTTCGGGCCGTCAACGATTTCGAACTCAACCGCCTGGCCTTCTTCGAGCGAGCGGAATCCATCGCCCTGAATCGCCGAGTAGTGAACGAACACGTCACTGCCTCCGTCGCGCTCGATGAAACCGTAACCCTTGGCGTTGTTGAACCACTTGACCTTGCCTGTGATACGCATCGTTCTAATTCCTGCTTGCTGTGACGTGGCAATGTGCCGCGTCAGTAAACCAACCCCGAGGCTGTCACGTCGTCCCGGCCGGGGCCGGAATGTGAGAACAGCGGAGCAATAAAAAAGGCCGCAGTGTGCGACCTTTTCCCTGACGGCGCCAGGCCCGCCCGGCGTCGGGGGAGATAATACTGGACTTTGATACCTATGCCAAGAGCCCTTCTGAGCGTGTCGGACAAGTCAGGAATCGTCGAATTGGGCCGCGGACTCGCGTCGCGCGGTTTCGAGCTGGTGTCGACCGGCGGCACCGCCAGGACCCTCGCCGACGCCGGACTTGCGGTCACCAACGTGTCTGACGTCACCGGATTCCCGGAGATGATGGATGGCCGCGTCAAGACGCTGCACCCGGCGCTGCACGGCGGTATCCTCGCTCGCCGCGACCGCGCCGACGACCTCGCCGCGCTGGCGGAGCACGGCCTCGGCCTGGTCGACGTCGTCGTGGTCAACCTGTATCCCTTCGTGACGGCGGCCTCGAACCCGGCCACCCGCTTCGACGCGCTGATCGAGGAGATCGACATCGGCGGCCCGTCGATGGTGCGTGCGGCAGCCAAGAACTTCCGCGGCGTGCTGGTGGTGGTCGACCCGGCTGACTACGCGGCAGCTCCTGGCGTCGATCGACGAGACCCCGACCCTGGCGTTCCGCTTCGAGCTGATGCGCAAGGCCCTGGCCCACACCGCGTCATACGACACGGCCATCACGAAGACACTGGCCGACGTGACGCTGGCCGGCGAAGCAGTTCCGAGCGTGGGGCGCCTGCGCCGCTCGGCGCGTCGATCGGCCTGTCGCTCGAGAAGCTCCGCGACCTGCGCTACGGTGAGAACCCGCACCAGAAAGCGGCGTGGTACGGCAGCGGCCCGCGGGGCGCGGCTTCGGGTCTCGGGGCAGCCGACGATTCTCCAGGGGAAGGAGCTCTCGTACACCAACTTGCTCGACCTCGATGCCGCCGCGCGCATCGCGCTCGAATTCGACGAACCGGCGGCCGTGGTGATCAAGCACACGAACCCGTGCGGTGCGGCCATCGGCTCGTCCGCTGCCGACGCCTACACCCGTGCGCGCGACGCCGACAGCCTCTCGGCGTTCGGCGGCATCGTGGCGCTGAACCGCACCCTCGACGTGGCCGCGGCCGAGGCGATTGTCTCGACGTTCATCGAGGCGGTCATCGTCCCGTCGGTCGATCCGGCCGCGAAGTCAATCCTGGCGAAGAAGGCGAACATGCGTGTGGTTGTCGCCGACTTTGGGTTGCTGCGTTCGGGCGGCGTGGAGTTCCGCAGCATCCTCGGCGCCGTGCTGGTGCAGGAGCGCGACTTCGTCGCCGAAGCTCGCCAGCCCTGGACGCCCGATGTGCTGCCCGAAGGCGTGAGGGTTGTTACGAAACGTCAGCCGACGGCTGACGAGTGGGAAGCGCTGCGGTTCGCATGGCGCGTCGGCGCGCACGTGAAGTCGAACACGGTGATCTTCACCGATGCCAGCCGCACGCTGGCGATCGGCGCGGGGCAGATGAGCCGTGTCGATGCGGTGAACGTTGCCGTGATGAAGGCACGTGACGTCAGCGGCCGATCCGTCGACGCCGCTGGCCGGTTCGGTCGCCGCCTCGGACGCGTTCTTCCCGTTTCGTGACGGCCTCGACGCCGTGGCAGCCGCCGGTGCCACCGCCGTCGTCCAGCCGGGCGGCTCGGTTCGCGATGCCGAACTGATTGCGGCAGCCGACGAGCAGGGTCTTGCCATGATTTTCACAGGACGCCGGCACTTCAGGCACTGACAGGGCAGGAGAGGTGGGAAGGGCGGAAGGCTTTCTCTCCGCCCTACTCGCCCCCCAGCGCCCCCAGCAGTTCGTACGGGGTGACAGTGGCCGGTCCGAACTTCGCCACCACCACACCAGCCGCATGGTTGGCCAGCACCGCAGCTTCCGCCAGGGAACCGCCGGCAGCCATCGCCAGCGCCAGCGTGGCCACCACAGTGTCGCCAGCCCCGGTGACGTCAGCCACCTCGCGCGCTGTCGCCGGCACCGCACCTTCCGCCACGTCACTCGACAGCCACATTCCGTGTTCGCCGCGGGTGATCAGTACCGACTCACAACCGGCACGGGTGCGTAACTCGAGCGCGGCGGCCCGTGCGTCAGCATCGGTGCGGATGAGGCGATGCGTCGCCAGTTCCGCCTCGTGATTATTGGGGGTGACGAGCGTGGCGCCGCGATAGCACTCCAGGTGTGGAATCTTGGGGTCGACCAACAGTGGCGCCCCCTTCTGCCTCAAGTTCAGGAGCGTCGCCATCACCGCGCCGGTGATGCTCCCCTTGAGGTAGTCGGACACCAGCAGCACGTCGGCCTCTGCGCCGAGCCGATTCACCCGTTCGCACAGCAGCGCTTCAGCGTCACCGGCGACGTCGCGATCCTCTTCGTAGTCGATGCGGGCCACCTGCTGGTTGCGCCCTGCGATGATGCGCACCTTCTCGACGGTCGGCCGTGTCGCGTCCTCCACCAGCCCCGCCGCCGACAACCCGGCAACGTCCAGCTCCTCGCGCAGCCGCGCAGCGGTCGCGTCGGCGCCGACGATGCCGACCAGGGTGACCTTGGCACCGAGCGCGGCAATGTTGTGCGCGACGTTGGCCGCGCCACCCAGCCGCGAGTGTTCGCTCTGGAACTTCACCACCGGCACCGGCGCCTCCGGTGAAATGCGCGTGACCGTCCCGACAATGAACCGGTCGACCATCACGTCGCCGACCACCAGCACGTGCCGGTTGGCGAAGCGCGAGACGAGTGAGCGGGCGCGGGCGGCGTCGATCGGTGGCAGGGTCATGCGTCGGCCGCGTCGGTGGCGCCTGCGCGCCTAGCGGCAAACGGCAGCGTGATGAGCACCAGGAAGAGCATGAGGAACTCGGAGTCGCCGAAGTTGTATTCGAACAGTCCTGCCGTCAGCATCCCGACCACTGCCGCCAGCGCTGCTGCGGCCGCCGTGCGCGGGCGGGTCGAGCGCAGACGCAGGTAGAGTCCGCGCAGCAGCGTGGCGAGGAAACCGATCCAGATGAGGAGTGCCGGCAGGCCGCGCTCCGCAGCGATCTGCATCGGCACGTTGTGCAGGTGCGGATTCACCTGCTCCACGGCCTCGGCGATGCGGTATTGCGAATAAACCACTTCGACCATGTTCGGCCCGACCCCGAAGAGCGGGTGGTCCCGCACCATCTGCTGCCCTTCGAGCAGCATGGCGATGCGGTCGCGCCGGGTCGGGTCCTTCGCATCGAACATCGACATCAGTCGCTGCGTGATGGCGGGGCCTGCCGCCGCAAACGTGATTGCGCCGACGATCGGCAGGATGGCCAGCAGGCGGAAATCCTTGACGAAGAGCAGCACTGCGGCTGCGGCGCACACACCGACCCAGGCCATGCGCGTCGACGTCAGCGCCACGGCCAGCAGCAGCGCCGGCATCACCAGCGCCGGCCAGGCCTTCTCATTCGGGTCGAACAGCAGCTTCGCCAGTGCCGTGCCGATGACCAGCATCAGCAGGCCCGAGTAGGTCATGTAGTGCCCCAGCGTCCCCTGCGGCCGCTGGTTCAACTGGTCGTAGTGCAAGAGGCCGTACTGGAAGATGCCGTAGGCCGCAGTCGCGGCGCCCACCGACATGACCACCGTCAACATCGTTGCGCTGCGCGACGCGCTGACGAGGCGATGCGTGGCTGGCACGACGAGGAACAGGGCGAGCTGCTTGCAGTCGGCGAAGCTGGCACGCGGGTCGCTCGAGAAGGCCGCCGACAACAGCGTCCAGCCGGCGTAGGCGAGGAGCGGGTAGAAGAACGCCGGCACCTCGACCCGCTCGCGCCGCACGACGACCAGCGCCGCCCAGCAGACCAGGGCGACGAAGAGGAGCGCCTGGGCAACGGTGATCGAGAGCTGCGTGAAGGCCGCCACCCCGAAGAGCGCCGCGATGCCGAGCGACTCGAGCAGGTGCCCGGACGCCGCGGCGTCGTGCGCATGGCCCGGACGGAGCGCGTCAGCGTTGGTCATGGTTCGGTCCGCCCCAATCTTAGCCGTTCCGCGCGAGCAACTGGGTGGCCGCCTCGATCACCTGGCTCGGCGAAATCCGCCCGAGGCAGCGGAAGTCGCCCGGCTCGCAAACGCGCTGATCGCATGGGCGGCACGCGAGGCCGTGTACCTCGACGGCCAGGGCCGCCAGGCTGGTGGCGCGCCATGGTTCGGATCGCGCGGGCAGGGTCGGGCCATAGAGGGACACCATGGGCACACGGCTGGTGGCCGCCACGTGCATCGGTCCGCTGTCGCCGCCGATGTAAAGCGCCGCCGCCTCGACCAGTGCACGCAGTTCGGCCAGCGAGAACTCGCCGCAGGCCAGCACCTGGTCACGCCGTGCGATGTCGAGGTCTTCGCGCGCCTTCCGGATCACATGCGCTGCGGCATCGGTTTCGGACGGACCGGATGTGACGATCACCCGCACGCGCGGGTCTGAAGCCGGCAGTGCCGAAGCCACGGCGGCAAACGACTCGAGTGGCCATCGCCGAAATGGATTCCCTGCGCTGACGTGCATCACGACGAGGCGGGCGTCCGGGGTGACGCCGTGCGAGGCCAGGCGTGCCCGTACCTGCGCTGCCGTGTCGGCGGCCAGCGGCATTACCACCGGGTAGCGCGTGCGATCGGGTGAAGGCACGCCAATCGCGGTCAGCAGATCCCACTGGTTCTCCACCGAGTGTCGCGGACGCAGTTCGCGCGGGCGTGCGACGCGCTCGGTGTACATCCACGCGCGGCCCGGCACCTCGTAGCCGACGCGGCGCGGTGCGCGGCTCAGCCAGGTGAGCAGCGAGGCGCGAGGGCCGCCGTGGAAGTCGAGCACGATGTCGAAGCGTTCCCGTGCGCAGGCGCCGGCCGAGCGCGAGGTCGGCCAGGAAACCGCGCGCACCCGACACGCGCGGCGCGACGATCACCTCGGACAGGTCAGGGTTGCCGGCGACCACCGGCGCAGCGGCCGGTTCGACGAGGTAGGTGAGATGGACGGCTGGGAAGTGGTCGCGCAGCGCGGCAAAGGTCGGCGTCGTGAAGACGACGTCGCCGATCTGCCGCAGGCGCACCAACAGGATCTTCAAGGGAAATGCAGACTGCAGATTCAGAGTGTAGATTGGGCGTTCGCGACCGCTCCGATAACAGATTCAGGCAGCAGTCGAACCGGCATTCTGACGTCTGCAATCTGAAATCTGAAGTCCTACGGCTCGATCGTGGCCTCGTCGACCAGCATCACCGGGATGTCGTCCTTGATGGGATAGACACGGTGGCAGGTGTCGCACTTCAGCGCCGCGCCATCCTTGACCAGGGTGACGGGGGTCTTGCAGTTCGGACAGGCAAGAATCTCGAGCAATTCCGGGTCGACGGCCATGCCCGGACTATATGACACCTTCTCCCTTTTGTGGAACAATCCCCGGTATGAGAATCGTGGTCCTGGTCGCCGTTCTCGGCGCGTCGGCGCCGCTCGCTGCAGCTGGACAGACTCGTCAGGCGGCGCCGCGTCAGCAGGCCACGCCGCCGGCTCCGGCGCCGGACCGCACGGCTGAAGCGTACGCGCAGTTCCTGCAGGCGCACATGCTTGCCGACGAGGACAAGACTGACGAGGCGATCGCCGCCTACCGCCGCGCGATGACGCTCGACCCGGCGTCGGCCACCATCCCGGCCGAACTCGCCGAGCTCTTCTTCGGTGAGAACCGCGCGACTGACGCGCAGGGCGCGGCCGAGCAGGCGCTGAAGATCGACGCCGGCAACAAGCAGGCGCATCGCGTGCTGGGTCAGGTGCACGCGGGGCTGGCGGGTACTGCGCCCGACACACGCGCGGGCCGGGCGCAGCAGCAGGAGAACATCACCAGCGCGGTCGAGCATCTCGAGAAGTCGCTCGAGTCACCGGTGAAGCTCACCGACATCGACATCCGCGCGCTGCTCAGCCGCCTCTACGTCGCCGCCGAGCAGTTCGACAAGGCCATTCCGCTTCTCGCGCGACATCGTCAAGGAGGCGCCCGGCTGGCGCGACGGCCCGACGCTGCTGATGGAGGCGTACACCGGCGCGGGCAAGACGCGCGAGGCGGTCACCTGGCTCGAGGAGTCGGCGCCCGACAACCCGCAGCTCTATTCGTCGCTGGCCAGCTTCTACGCACGCGAGCGGCGCTGGGTGGACGCCGCAGGTGCCTACGAGCTGGGCGTTGAAGGCGTCGCCTCGCAGCTTCGACCTGCGCGTGAGCCTGGCGTCGATGCTGATGAACACCGGCAGCCGCGCCGATCTGCTGCGCGGCCGCGACCTGCTGCGCGAGGCTGTGGCGATGCGCGCCACCGACGAGCGCGCGCTCTCGCTGCTCTCGCAGTCCGAGCGCCGCACGGGCGACGGCGATGGCGGCGGAAGCGACGGCGCGCAAGGTGATCGCGCAGAACGCGCGGAATCCGCGCGGCTACTTCGTGCTGGCCGAGGCGCTCGAGGAGCAGCAGAAGTTCCAGGACGTCGTCGACGCGCTGGCGCCGGCCGTCGCGCAGTTCCGCGGCACCGCCGATGGCGCGTTTGCCCTCGGCTCGCTGCTGCCGCATCTCGGTTTTGCCTACCAGGAACTCGGGCAGTACGACAAGGCGATCCAGACGTTCGAGGACGCGCGCAAGCTCGCGCCGAACGATGGGTCGATGATCGCGTATCTCGTCCGCGCACAGATGGCGGCGAAGAACTTCGCCGGCGGCGATCGACACGGTGCGGGCCGCACGCGTCCAGAGCCCCGACGATCTGCGGCTCGCCAACCTCGAGGCCACGGCGCTCCGCCGCGGTGGCAAGGTCGACCAGGGCGTGGCCGCGATGGAGGAGTTCCTCCGTCGCAGGCAGGATGAGCCCGAGGCCTATCGTCGCGATGTCGCAGGTCTACATCGACGCGAACCGCGGCGCGCAGGCGGTGAAGGTGCTGCAGGACGCGCAGGCGAGGTTCCCGGCCGAAACGGGGATCACCTTCGAGCTCGGCGCGGTGCTCGATCGCCAGAAGAAGTTCGCCGAGTCGGAAGCGGTGTTCCGACAGCTGCTCTCGAAGGAACCAGACAACGCGCCTGCCCTCAACTACCTCGGCTACATGCTGGCGGAGCGTGGCGAGCGTCTGAGCGAATCGGTCGATTACATCAAGCGCGCGCTGGCGATCGACCCGGACAACGGCTCGTATCTCGACAGCATCGGCTGGGCCTATTTCAAGGACGGCAAGCTGGACCTGGCGCTCGAGCACCTGCAGCGTGCGGCGCAGATGCTGCACACGAACTCGCTCGTGCAGGATCACTACGCAGACGTGCTGTTCCGGGCTGGTCGCTACGACGATGCGATTGCGGCGTGGACGAAGGCGCTGTCCGGCGATCTCGACTCGGTTGATCGCGACGACATCGACAAGAAGATTCGCACCGCGCGGCAGAAGCTCCCGAAAAAATGAGGGCGGGCCGGGGACTGGCCTGTGCCGTGTCGCTGTTCGCGGCGTCGTGCGGCGCGCCGCTCATGAAATTGCCCGCGGGCCCAGGCACGCCGGTCGCTGACGGCGCCGCGCTGCTCGAACAGGCCACGGCTGCCTGTCGCCGCATCTCGACCATCAGCGCCGAAGTCGGTGTCAGCGGCTCGGTTGGTGGCCGCCGCGTCCGCGGCCGACTGCTGGTGGGCCTTGCCGAGCCTGCCTCGTCTTTATGTCGAGGCGCCCGCACCGTTCGGCGCGCCAGCTTTCATCATCGGCGCCGCCAACGGCGAGGCGACGCTGCTGCTGCCGCGCGACCGCCGCGTTCTCGAGCACGGCAAGCCCGAGGAAGTGCTCGACGCCATCGCCGGCGTGCCGCTCGATCCCGCCGCCCTGAAGTCGACGCTGACCGGCTGCGACCGTGACGTATCCGCCTCGGCCGATGTCCGGGCCTTCGGCGACAGCTGGCGCGTTGTCGGCGGCGACCGGCTTCGCTATCTTCGCCGTGAGCGTCCCTCGGCGCCGTGGCGGCTTGTATCGGTTGTCACCAGCGGTGCCGGCGGCTGGCGTGCAGACTATCTCGACTTCGTCGATGGCCTGCCGCGCCGAGTGCGTCTCGTCTCCAGCGAGGCGAAGCGCTTCGATCTGCGCCTGGCGCTGTCGCAGCTCGATCTGAACGTCGAGCTCGAGCCGTCCACCTTCCGCGTGTCGGTTCCTCCGGGGACCGCGCCGATCACGCTCGACGAACTGCGGGGCTCGGGCCCGCTGCCGGAATGAGGGGCGCGTCGTCGGTCGTCCGCGTCCGCGCCTGCGCCAAGATCAACCTGACGCTCAGGGTCCTCGGTATCCGCGCCGATGGCTATCACGAGCTGCGCACCACCTTCCAGTCGCTGGCGCTGCACGACACGTTGACCTTCGCCTCACGCCCCGGTCCGTTCCGCATCATCAGCCTGCGACCCTGATTGTCCGACCGACGCGACCAACCTCGTGTGGAAGGCCGCCTCGTGTCTGTGGAGCTGCCGCGGGTCGCCGCGGCGCGCCGGACGGCCTTACAGTGCGCATCACGAAGCGGGTGCCGGTGCAGGCCGGCCTCGGCGGCGGCAGCAGCGACGCCGCCGCGGCGCTGCGCGCGTTGCGCCTGCTCTGGCGGCTCGACGTTGCCGACGAGCAACTCGAGGCGATCGGCCGCGACCTCGGTGCGGATGTTGCGTTTTTCCTGACTGGCGGCACCGTGCTCGGCGTCGAGCGCGGCGACCTGCTGTTTCCGCTGGTCGATGAGCCGCGCGCCTGGGTCGTGCTGGCCCGGCCGGACTTCGGCGTCAGCACGAGGGACGCCTACGGCTGGTGGGATGCTGCCGCCGCCCGGACGGTCCAGGCCCTCCCGGTCAGCCATGCTCTTCAATCGAGCGAACGATGAGTGGACCAACGACCTGCAGCGGCCGGTCGGCGAGCGACATCCCCGCATCCTTCGCCTGGTTCGAGCACTCCGAGCGAAATGGCGCGCAGTTCGCGGCCATGTCGGGCAGCGGTTCGGCTGTGTTCGGCCTGTTGCCGACCGGGCTGCCGCGCAGCGGGCGGCGGCGGCCGTAGAAAGCCGCACGGTGTCCACCTTGGTGACGAGGACGCGAGCCGGGCGGAGCACGTCAAGGCATCAGCCCCAATCTGCCATAACCGGCTGGTGAGCCTCTCGGGGACCGATCTCGCTGTTCTCACGGCTTGCCAGACTTCCACCCCATCGACTACCATTACCGTTTGCACCACGTGGTTTCGACCACTCCTGAGGGCGTGACCTCTCACTCCGACAACCGCATGGCAGGTATGTGGGCAGCATGGCCACACGACGCTGCTCTGCCGGACGGGTGTGTGGTGTGAGAACAGGGAGCCCGGGGAAATTGACGATGGGGCGTGGCCAAGCGGTAAGGCGCGGGACTTTGGACCCCGTATTCGAAGGTTCGAATCCTTCCGCCCCAGCCACTTTCGCGAGGCTTCTTGGTGATTGGTGAACCGTTGATGGCGACCGGGTTCGGTGAACTGAAGATCTTCTCTGGCAGTGCGCACGTCGAACTGACCAAGGAGATCGCGCAATTCCTGGGCGTGCCGCTGGGCGCGGCCCGGCTGCGCCGGTTTCCCGATACCGAGGTGTCGTTCCAGATCGACGAGAACATCCGCGGCAAGGATGTCTTCGTCGTGCAGCCCACGGCGGCCACGACCACCGGCTCGGTCGATCAGCACCTGATGGAGCTGATGATCATGGTCGACGCGTTCCGCCGCTCGTCCGCGTCCCGCATCACCGCCGTCATCCCTTATTACGGTTACGCCCGTCAGGACCGCAAGGACAAGCCGCGTGTGCCGATTTCGGCGAAGCTGGTCGCGAACGTCCTCGGCGCGGCCGGCACGAACCGGGTCCTTACCATGGACCTGCACAAGGCCCAGATCCAGGGCTTCTTCGACATCCCGGTCGACCACCTGTTCGCCGCGCCCGTCATCATCGAATACCTGACGCGGCTCGACTCGCCCAGGCTCACGATCGTGGCGCCGGACGCCGGCGGTGCCGAGCGTGCGCGCGCCTACGCCAAGCGGCTGGGCGGCGAACTGGCGGTGATCGACAAGCGGCGCAGCGACGATGGCACGTGCGGAAGTGATGAACGTGATCGGCGACGTCGCCGGCCGCACCTGCATCATCCAGGACGACATCGTCGACACGGCAGGCACGATTACCAAGGCCGCTACTGCGTTGAAGAACAACGGCGCCGAGCGCGTGCTCGCCTGCGCGGTGCACGGCGTGCTGTCGGGGCCGGCGATCGAGCGCATCGAGAAGTCGCCGATCGACAAGATGATCGTGACCAACACGATCCCGCAGACCAGTGCGGCCGAGGCCTGCGGCAAGATCCAGTGTGCTGTCGGTGGCGCGCCTGCTGGGCCAGGCAATCAAGAGCATTCACGAAGAGACCTCGGTATCGAGCCTCTTCGTCTAGACCTCACGGTGGAAGCGTAGACGCGCCTGCCAGACTCCAGGCGCCAGGAAAGATTAGGGAAGAGACATGGAAGCACTGCTCGACGCAACTGTCCGCACGACATTCGGCAAGAACGAAGCGCGCCGTACCCGCAAGGCTGGCCAAGTGCCCGCCGTGGTGTATGGAGCCGCCAGCGAAGGCGCCAGCCGCGATGCGGTGTCGATCGCGGTGGAACCCAAGGCGCTCCTGAAGATCCTGCACTCCGAGGCGGGCGCCAACACGCTCATCTCGCTCAAGCTCGACGGTGTCGACACCAAGGTGCTGGTGAAGGACTTCCAGCTGGATCCGATCACGCACCAGGTGCTGCACGCGGACTTCTACCGCGTCGCGATGGACCGCATGATTCAGGTCACCATCCCGGTCCTGCTCAAGGGCGAGTCGAAGGGTGTCAAGATTCAGGGCGGCCTCGCTCGAGTTCGTCCGCCGCGAGATCGAAATCGAGTGCCTGCCGTCCGACATCCCGGAGCATGTCGACGTCGACGTCACCGAACTGATGGTGCACCAGGGCGTCCGCGTGACGCGACGTCGCGACCAACCCGAAGTGGACAGCCGCTCACCGACCTCGACACGATGCTCGTCCACATCATCCTTGCCAAGGCCGAGGAGTCGGCAGCGGCGGGTGACGGCGCGACCGCCGGCGGCCCCGAGCCCGAAGTCATCAAGAAGGGCAAGAAGGAAGAGGGCGAGGCCGAGAAGAAGAAGTAGGCTGACCCCTTCCACGCGCGATGAAGGCCATCGTCGGGCTCGGCAATCCCGGCCGGGAGTATGCGGGAACCCGTCACAACATCGGGTTCGACGTGCTCGACGAGGTCGCGCGGCGCTGGCACGTGCAACTGCGTCCCTGGAAGTCCGTGGCGGACGTGGCTGTCGTCGGCAGCCGTGGCGTGGTGCTGGTCGAGCCCCAGACCTACATGAATCTCAGCGGCGATGCCGTCAGTCGCGTCGCCGCCTTCCACAAGCTGGACCCGACCGACGTGCTCGTGGTGGTCGACGAGGTGCAATTACCTCTCGGCCGTCTGCGCGTGCGGCGGAACGGATCGGCGGGAGGCCACAACGGCCTCAAGTCGATCATCCAGCACATCGGCGCCGAGTTTCCCGCGCTTGCGGGTCGGCGTCGGTCGTGGCGACCCCGACTGCGGATCTCGCGGATCACGTGCTCTCGAAGTTCGGGCGCGAGGAACGCGAGGCGGTGGCGGACGTGGTCGGCAGGGCCGCGGATGCCGTCGAGCTGTTCGCGCGGCGAAGGGCTGGACGGTGGTGATGAACCGCTTCAACCCGCCGCCTGGCAGACCGTCGCAAGTCGTCGTCAGACAGTGAAGCGTAAGTAACAACCTTGCCACCGTAGTGGTGGCCGCGGCGGATCCTGACCTCTGGTCATCCCGCTGTGTCCTCGAGGAGCAAGCATGGCAGACCGGCAATACGAACTCATCTACATCCTTCCCCCGGAAACGGCGGAAGCCCAGGCCAACGAGATGCACGAGCAGGTGGCGCGACATCGTCACGCGCCTGAACGGGCAGATCGAGAAGACCGAGAACTGGGGCCGCCGCAAGTTCGCGTACGAGATCGGCCACTTCAAGGAGGGCGTGTACGTCCTCGAAGTGATCAACGGCTCGGGCGAGCTGATGAAGGAACTCGACCGTCGTCTCAAGGTGCTCGACCAGGTCGTGCGCCACATGATCGTGCGCGTCGACGAAGAGAAGCGCGTCGTCGATCGCACCCGCACCAAGCGCCAGAGCGAGTCGGAGCGCCGTCGCGTCAAGCGCGGCCTGCCGCCGCAGCGGCAGCCTGGTGAAGGCCGCTCGTCGGACAACGACGATGCGGATGACGATCGCTTTGACGGGGTGGAGGTCTAGACCATGGCATTTGGACAGGGACGCTCGGGTGGCAGCGGCGGCGGCCGCGGTCGCGGCGACAAGAAGACGGCAGACAAGGCCCAGGGCCAGCGTCGGCCGATGTTCCGCCGCCGCAAGGTCTGCAAGTTCTGCGCGGACAAGATCGACGACATCAACTACAAGGACGTGAAGCTCCTGATGCCGTTCGTGCCGGAGCGCGGCAAGATCCTGCCGCGTCGTATCTCGGGCACGTGCGCGATGCACCAGCGCAAGCTGCAGACGGCGATCAAGCGCGCCCGTCAGATCGCGCTCGTCCCGTACGTGACCGACTAACGCTTGAATTGCAGGTTGCCGGTGTCGGTTGGACGATGCCGGTAATCTGAATTCCGCAATTCAGGAGAAGCATTGAAATGGAAGTCATTCTTCGAGACCACGTCGACAATCTCGGTCGGCGCGGCGAAGTCGTGAAGGTCGCCGACGGCTACGCGCGCAACTACCTGCTGCCGCGCAAGCTCGCCCTGCTCGCCACCGACGGGCAACAAGAAGGTGATCGAGCGCGAGCGCGCCAAGTTCGACGCCAAGGAAGCCGACGAGCGCAAGGTGGTCGAGGCGCAGGCCGAGCGGCTGGCCAACGTCGAGGTCGTCATCACGCGCCGCGTCGGCGACACCGAGGCGCTGTACGGATCGGTGACGACGTCGGACATCGCCGAGGCGCTGGCCGCCAAGGGCTTCGACATCGATCGCCGCAAGCTCCAGCTCGCCGACCCGATCAAGAAGATCGGCGAAGTTGATGTGCCGGTCAAGCTGCATCGCGACGTGACCGCCACCATCAAGGTGAAGGTCGTCGCCGAAGGCGCTGCCGCGGCGCACGGCTCCGGCTGCCGCGCCGGCGGCCGAATCAGCCGCACCCGTTCGACAGACGCAAAGCTCGGGTTCGACCTTCGGGTCGGACCCGAGTTTTTCTTTTTGCAGGGACTTTCGGCGTGGGAGCGCGTACTGCTACCTGTCTACACTTCCTCGCTTCTTTCCATGGCCGACGCCGCTGTTGCCGAACGCACGCTGCCGCACAACCTCGAGGCCGAGCGCTCGGTTCTCGGCGCCATCCTGCTGCACAACGACGCCTTCAACATCGCGGTCGAGATGATCGACTCGAACGACTTCTACCGCGACGCGCATCGCCGCATCTTCGACAAGATGGTCAAGCTGGCCGAGCGCGGCGAGGCGATCGATCTCGTCACGCTGAAGGAAGCGCTCAACAAGGCGGGCGATCTCGACGAGGTCGGTGGTCCTGCCTACATTTCGGCGCTGGTCGACGGTGTGCCGCGCTCGACCAACGTCGAGCACTACGCGCGGATCATCAAGGAGAAGTCGACCCTCCGCAGCCTGATCTTCTCGGCCAACAAGATCCTGACGACCGCCTACGACGCGGAGGAGGAAGCCGACACCATCCTCGATCAGGCCGAGCAGCGCCATCTTCGCGATCGCCGACAAGAAGATCCGCGACGGGTTCGTCTCGCTGAAGGATCTGGCGCGAGACCAGCCTCGACACCATCGAGAAGCTCGCACTCGCGCAAGGAGCTCGTCACCGGCGTGCCGACCGGGTTCACCGACCTCGACGAGATGACGTCCGGCCTGCAGCCGTCGGACATCGATCATCGTCGCGGCGCGTCCGTCGATGGGCAAGACCAGCCTCGTGCTGAACATCGCGCAGCACGTCGGCACCAAGACCGACATGACCGTCGGCATCTTCAGCCTCGAGATGTCGAAGGAGCAGCTGTTCCTTCGCAT
This sequence comes from uncultured Acidobacteriota bacterium, assembly GCA_963722395.1. Lineage (GTDB taxonomy): Bacteria > Acidobacteriota > Vicinamibacteria > Vicinamibacterales > CAVVIG01 > CAVVIG01. The sequence goes on from CAVRLS010000009.1 coordinate 19,476, forward strand.
GCTGACCGGCGAGGCGCGCATCGACGCGCACCGGCTGCGCGGCGGCTTCCTCGGCGAGCGCGACTGGGGCAAGCTGTCGCAGGCGATCGGCACGCTCAGCGAGGCGAAGATCTTCATCGACGACACGCCGTCGATCGGCGTGCTCGAGATGCGCGCCAAGTGCCGCCGGCTGCAGGCCGAGCACGGCCTGCACATGATCATCATCGACTACGTGCAGCTGATGCAGGGACGCGGGCGCTTCGAGAACCGCACGCTCGAACTGGCCTCGATCTCGCGCTCGCTGAAGGGGCTCGCCAAGGAACTTCGCGTGCCGATTCTGGTGCTGTCGCAGTTGAGCCGCGCGTCCGAGATCGCGCTCGGACCATCGGCCGCAGCTGTCCGACCTGCGCGAGTCAGGCGCGCTCGAACAGGACGCGGACGTCGTCATCTTCATCTACCGCGAGGATCAGTACGCCGACAAGAATGCGCCGCCCACCGAGACGACCGGCATCGCCGAGCTGATCATCGGCAAGCAGCGCAACGGCCCGACCGGCGTCGTCAAGCTCGCGTTCATTCGCGAGTTCACGCGATTCGAGAATCTGGCGGGCGGAGCGGTAACGCGGAGCGCGGCGACGTGATTGACGCGCCCGACGCAACCGTCCGCGCATCGATCCGCTCCGACGCCCTCGCGCAGTCGACACTACGCCGCACGCATCGTCGATCTTCGCGCTGACACGCGCGAGTCGCGCCAGGACGGCTGGCCGCCCGGGGTCATCGCCGTCGTCAAGGCGAATGCCTACGGCCACGGCGCCGGCCAGGTCGCGCGTCGCGCTGGAGCAGACCGGCGCACGATCTGCTCGCCTGCGCCGACATCGAGGAGGGGGCCGTGCTGCGCGCCGCAGGCGTCCGCGCCGAGATCCTCGTCTTCGGCGCGCTCAGCGTCAGCGATCTCGATGGCCTGTTCGACTGCCAGCTCACGCCGACCATCTCGACGCCGGGAGCGGCGCAGGCCGTCCAGGCGGCCGCCGCGCGCTACAAGCACCGGCTTCGCTATCACCTGAAGATCGACACCGGCATGAACCGGCTCGGCTTCCGCTTCGACAACCTGCGCGCGCACGCTGCCCGAACTGCTGGCCAGCGACCGAACCTTCGAGCTCGACGCGGTCTACACGCACTTCGCGACCGCCGATGTGCCCGATTCGCCGCTGTTCGAGCAGCAGCGGATGCGCTTCGAGCGCGCGCTGGCGATGTCGCGCACCTCGGCGGCCGATCCGCGTTATCGTCACGCCGCGAACAGCGCGGCGCTGCTGCGCGACTCGCGCGTCTGGTTCGACCGCGTCCGTCCCGGGCTCTGCTGCTGTACGGCATCGTGCCGCCGCCGCTGGCGTCGACCGTTGCCGCTTGACGCCGGTGATGACGCTGACGAGCCGCGTCGTGGCCGTCAAGGGACTGCGGCCGGGCGAGATCACCGGCTATGGCGCTCGCTTCGTCGCCGAGCGGCCGACGACGCATCGCGATCGTGCCGGCGGGATATGCCGACGGTCTCGACCTGCGGCTCGCCGGCCGCGGCGTCGTCCTGATTCGCGGTCGGCGCGCGCCGATCGTCGGTTCGGTCTGCATGGACATGCTGATGGCCGACGTGACGGGCACCGAGGTGTCGCCCGGTGACGAGGTGGTGATCATCGGCGCGCAGGGACGACGACCGTATCGACGTCCGCGAGATGGCCGCGGCCGTCGGCACCATCCCGTGGGAAATCGTCTGCCGCGTCGGCTCGCGGATCGAACGGGTGTACCGCTAGCCATGGCCAAGCGACGCCACGACCGTCTTCGTCTGCCAGGAGTGCGGCTCGCAGGCCGCCAAGTGGCTCGGCAAGTGTCCCGACTGCGGCGCCTGGAATTCGCTACGTCGAGGAGCGGCCGGTCGAGACGACGCCCGGCGGCGGCTCTGGCGAGCATCGCTACGCGCTCGCGCGCGATCAACCGGCGGCGGCACGGCTCTACGCCGACATCGAGATCGAGCAGCACGCCGCGGATGTCGACCGGCATCGACGAGTTCGATCGCGTGCTCGGGGGCGGCATCGTGCCGGGCTCGCTGGTGCTCCTCGGCGGCGAACCCGGCATCGGCAAGTCGACGCTGCTGCTGCAGGCGGCGGCCAACATGGCCCGCGACCATCGGGCCGGTGCTGTACAGCTCGGGCGAGGAGTCCGAGCACCAGATCAAGTCGCGCGGCGAGCGGCTCGGCGTCGGCGACGCCCCGCTCTATCTGCTGGCGGAAACCTGCCTCGAGCGGATTCTCGAGGAGATCGCCCGCGTTCGGCCGGCGCTCGTCATCGTCGATTCGATCCAAACCGTGTTTTCGCTGAAGTTCCAGTCGGCGCCGGGCAGCATCGGCCAGGTGCGCGAGGCGGCGACGCAGCTGCTGTTCACGGCCAAGGGGCAGAACGTGCCCGACCTGCTCGTCGGGCCACGTGACGAAGGACGGCAGCCTCGCCGGCCCGAAGGCGCTCGAGCACGTCGTCGACACGGTGCTCTACTTCGAAGGCGAGCGCCATCACTCCCACCGCGTCGTGCGCGCCGTGAAGAACCGGTTCGGCGCCGTCAGCGAACTGGGCGTGTTCGAGATGACCTCCGGCGGCCTGCGGCCGGTGCCGAACCCGTCGAAGCTGTTCCTCGCGGAGCGGCCGGCAAACGCGCCCGGTTCGGCGGTGATGTGCTCGGTCGAAGGATCGCGGCCCATCCTCGTCGAAGTGCAGGCGCTCGTCAGCACCAGCAGCTACGGCACCGCGCGGCGCATGGCCAGCGGCATCGATCAGCAGCGCCTGTCGCTGCTGCTCGCGGTGCTCGAGAAGCGGGCCGGCCTGAACCTGATGGGCGACGATGTGTTCGTGAACATCGCGGGCGGCATGACGATCGACGAGCCGGCCTCGGATCTCGGCGTCCTGGCGGCGATCGCGTCGAGCGTCCGGAACCGTGTCATTGCCGGCACAACCGCGGTGTTCGGAGAGGTCGGCCTGGCGGGCGAGGTGCGCGGCGATCACCCAGGCGGCGCTGCGGGTCCGGGAGGCGGCGCAGATGGGATTTACGCGCTGCATCATGCCTGAGGCCAACATCGATCCGCGAGCCGAGACTGCGGATCGCGTCGTCCGTCGGCGAAGCGCTCGAACTCGTCGCGCGTGCCGCACGCGTCCTGGGCGAGTGCGCTCGGATGCGCTGCTCCGCCATGATGTTTCGGCCACGTATCGGGTGGCCGCGCATCATAGCGGGGGTACCTGCAATGGCCTGGTTCTGCTTGCTCGCACTGGCGCGGACGCTGATCGTGCGGCGGTGGCGTACTCGGCGGCGGTGCTCAGCCACTGCCGTTCGGCCTCGCGCCGAACGTCGCTTTCGCGATTGTTCTCGTCGGGACTGGTCGTCGTCTTCGAGATGCGGCTGCGCGAGACTGCCGCCGAGCACGCGTCTCGGCGCGCTGATCGGCTGCGTCGTCGGCCTGACGATCGCCCGCGCGATCGAGTCGGGTCTGTTCTTCGCCGACAGCGCCGACCGCAAGGTCGAGTTCCTGCACAGCTTTCTGCTGATCGTCCTGCCGTACCTCGGCCTGATGCTCGGCGCCAAGAACGGCGAGTGGCTCGAGCCGGCGCGGCTGGCTGGCGCTGTTCCGCACGACCGGTGCCAGCGCGTCGCTACAAGATCCTCGACACCAGCGTCATCATCGACGGCCGCATCGCCGACGTCTGCGACACCGGCTTCGTCGACGGGACGCTGGTGATTCCGCAGTTCGTGCTGAAGGAACTGCAGCTGGTCGCCGACTCCGGCGACTCCATGAAGCGCAATCGCGGCCGCCGCGGCCTCGACATCCTGCAGAAGATCCAGAAGATGTCGGGCGTCGAGGTCGATCATCTCCGACGTCGACTTTCCCGAGGTCCGCGAAGTCGACCTGAAGCTGATCGAGCTGGCGCGGACGCTGCAGGGGAAGATCGTCACCAACGACTTCAACCTGAACAAGGTGGCGCAACTGCGCGGCGTCGCGGTGCTCAACGTCAACGAGCTCGCCAACTCGCTGAAGCCGGTCGTGCTGCCCGGCGAGATTGATGAAGGTCTTCATCCTCAAGGAAGGCAAGGAGTACAACCAGGGCGTCGCCTACCTCGACGACGGCACGATGGTGGTGGTCGACAACGCGCGCAAGATGATCAGCAAGACCATCGACATCGTCGTCACCAGCGTGCTGCAGACCACGGCCGGCAAGATGATCTTCGGCCGCTACATCGAACCGGGCATGGCTGCCCAGGCCCAGGCCGCGTCGCACGTCACCGACCGCCCCCGCTCGGCCACGGCGCCGGCGCCGCGCATCCCGGCGGCGCGCTGCGCAGCAGACCTGAAGTCGACGACTCCGTTGCGGCGCATTCCCCCCTTCCACTGGTGGCGGACAGTCTTCTACCTGATTCCCGCCATCAGCGTCTACACCATCGTGCTCGGCGTCGCGTCGATCGTGTCGAGCCTGTTCGACCGCCGAGGCCACTTCGCGCACCGCTGTGCGCGGGCCTGGTCGTGGCTGATCCTGAGGACCACCGGCGTCCGGGTGACGGTCGAGGGGCTGGAGCGCATCACACCCGGCACGACCTACGTGTTCGTGTCGAACCACCAGAGCATCTACGACATCCCGGTGATCTTCGCGTCGCTGCCGTTCCAGCTGCGCATCATCGCCAAGGAGTCGCTGGCGAAGTTTCCGATGCTCGGCTGGCACCTCAAGCGCGCGGCGGCATCTCTTCGTCGATCGACGCAATCCCGATCCGCCGACATCCTGAACCGCTGGCGTTCGCTGGTGACCGACGGGCTGTCGCTGATCATTTTCGCCGAGGGCACGCGCAGCACTGGACGGCACACGTGGCGCGTTTCAAGGCCGGCAGCTTCCTGCTGGCCCTGCGAGGCCGGCCTGCCGATCGTGCCCGTGGCCGTGATCGGCACGCGGCACGTGATGCCGAAGGGGCGCCTGCGGACCGAGCCCGGCGACGTGACGCTCATCGTCCACGACCCCGATCGTGCCCCGACCGATCGAGGCGCCGACGGTCCGCGATGCGAAGAGGCTGGCCGACCGCGTGCATGCGGTGGTCGCCGCCACCGTGAGGCACGCAGTCCGGCGGCGTCCGCGCGGCCGTCGCTGACGCCGCGGCCGGTCCCTCCTCTATAATCAAGCGTTAGTTTCCTCGATGCCTTCGTTTCAGCGATCATTGCGGCGGGCGGTCGCGGCAGCGCTTCGGCGGTGCCGTGCCGAAGCAGCTGCTCGCGTCGACGGGCAGTCGGTGCTCGAGCGCAGCGTCGGGCTGTTCCTGGCGCACCCGGCAGATCGACGAGCTGGTCGTCGCGCTGCCGGCGGAGTTCGTCGCCGAACCGCCGCCGTATCTGACCGCGCAACGTCGAAGCCGATTCGCATCGTCACTGGCGGCGACCGGCGGCAGGATTCCGTGCTGAATGCGTTCCAGCGCGGTGTCGGCCGAGGCCGAGCTGATTGTGATTCACGATGCGGCCGGCCGTTTGCCTCGCCGGAGCTGATCTCGCGCACGATTGCCGCTGCCGCCGAGTCGGTGCAGCGCTGGCGGCGCATGCCGGCGCGCGACACGGTGAAGCGCGCGACCGGCGCGCTGGTGCGGCCGGCTACGTCGTCCGCGAAACGCTGCCGCGCGAGGCGATCTACCTGGCGCAGACGCCGCAGGTGTTCCGCCGGCGCGTCCTGCGCGACTGCGCTCGCCCTCAGCGAGGGCGGCGCCGACGCGACCGACGAGGCCGCGCTGGCCGAGCGGGCCGGCCATGCGGTGCGACTCGTCGACGGCGAGTCAGACCAACATCAAGATCACGACACCCGAGGACCTGCCGGTGGCCGGATGCGATTGCTCGAAGCGAGCGGAGCCACGCTGGCGCCGACGCGTCGCGCGTCGGCACGGGCTATGACCTGCACCGCCTGGTCGAGGGGCGTCCGCTGATCCTCGGCGGCGTGGCGGTGCCGTTCGAGCGCGGTGCGCTCGGACATTCCGATGCCGATGTCGTCTGCCATGCGGTGACCGACGCCATCCTCGGCGCGCGCGGCGCTCGGCGATATCGGCCGTCACTTTCCCGACAGACGACCCTCAGTGGAAGGACGCCGATTCAGTCGATCTGCTGCGCGCGCGCGGTTGCCATCGTCAGCGAGGCTGGCTTCGTCGTCGGCAACGTCGACGTCACGGTGGTGCTCGAGCGGCCGAAGATCAAGACCTATGTCGAGTCGATGCGACAGGTGATTGCCGACGCAGTGCGCGTGCCGATCGAGTGCGTGGGCATCAAGGGCAAGACGAACGAAGGTGTCGATGCCGTCGGACGCGGCGAAGCCATCGCCGCTCATGCCATGGCGCTGCTGCGTCGCATCTGAGCGTCGCATTGAAATCCGCGATCTGAAGTCAGCAAACTGCAATTCCCTGGTCCTATGAGAGTCCGTTTCGCTCCGAGTCCTACCGGCCAGCTGCACGTCGGCAACGCACGCACCGCCCTGTTCAACTGGCTGCTGGCGCGCGGCAACGGCGGCACCTTCGTCCTGCGCATCGAGGATACCGACGTCGAGCGGTCGACGCTCGAGTCCGAAGCGACCATCGTCTCGCGACCTCCGCTGGCTGGGGCTCGACTGGGACGAGGGACCCGACAAGGGGGGACCGCACGGACCGTATCGGCAGTCGGAGCGGCGGCACTCTATGCCCGCTACGCGCAGCAGCTGCTCGACAGCGGCGACGCCTACTACTGCTTCTGCTCGCGCGAGCAGCTCGACGCCGATCGGGCCGATGCCGCTCGCCGCCGGCCGACCTGCGCGCTACGCCGGCACGTGCCGGCGGCTGTCGAAGGAGCTGGCCGACTCGCGGCGGGCCGCTGGCGAGACGCCTGCCATCCGCTTCCGCGTGCGCGACAACCACGAGGTCCGCTTCGCGGATGCGGTGCGCGGCGAGGTGCGGTTCCACACCGACGTCATCGGCGACCCGATCATCGTTCGGGCCGAGGGCACCCCGGCCTACAACTTCGCTGTTGTCGTCGACGATGCGCTGATGGGGATTACGCAGGTGATTCGCGGTGAGGATCACATCTCGAACACGCCGCGCCAGATCCTGCTGTACGAGGCACTCGGCTTCACGCCGCCCGCCTTCGCGCATCTCGCGCTGGTGATGGGGCCGGACCATACGCCGCTCTCGAAGCGGCATGGCGCGACCTCGGTCGCGCGAGTTCCGAACGAAGGGCTATCTGCCGGAAGCGCTCGTGAACTATCTGGCGCTGATCGGCTGGTCGCCCGGCAACGACGAAGAGCTGCTGCCGATCGCGGAGACTGGCGCGCCGATTCTCGCTCGACGACGTCGGCCTGAGCGCCGGCGTCTTCGACGAAGAGAAGCTCGCGTGGGTGAATCGTCACTACCTGAAGGCCGCGGAGCCGGAGCGCCTCGTGCGAGCTCGTCGCTGCCGTACTTCGCAGCGGCGGGCCTCGAGATGACGCCGGACGACGAAGGCCTGTCGTTTCTGGCGGCCGTGATGCCGATTGCCAGCGGGTCGGTCGATCGGCTCGACCAGGTGCCCGGCCGTCTCGCCTTCCTGTTCGACTTCTCCGTCGAGGCGGCACTAGCCGACGAGGCCGTGCACGCCGAGATGGGGACGCCGGCGGCCGGCGGCGTCGTGCGCGCGCTGGTGGAGGAACTCGCGTCGGCGCCGCGTCTCGATCGCGAGCGCTTCCGGGCCATCGCGAACGTCGTGAAGGTGAAGACCGGGCAGAAGGGGAAGGCGCTCTTCCATCCGATCCGCATCGCGCTGACCGGCAGGGCGGAGGGGCCGGAGCTCGATCTCGTCGTGCCGGCGATCGACCGCGGCGCCGAGCTTCCCGCGTCGTGTGGGTTCCCACCGATCGTCGGCTGCCGCGAGCGCGCGGCAGCGTTCGCGCGCGCGCTGGGCGTCTGAGCGGCCATGCATGATCTACGGTATCAATGCGGTGCTCGAGGCGATTGCGCGCCGGGCGTGTGCGCGAACTGTGCAGTGTCGCGAGCGGGCCGGTGCGCGGGCGGCCGCCGCGGTCGTCGGCGGCGCGAGCAGGCGGGGATCACGGTTCGTCGGGTGCGCGACGATGGAACTCGATCGCGCCGCGCGCGGCGGCGTGCACCAGGGCGTGATTGCCGATGTCGAAGAGGCGCGCGACTACTCGACGTGGACGACCTGGTGAGTGGCGCCGCGGCGGCGCCGCTGATCGTCGTGCTCGACGGCATCGAGGATCCGCACAACGTCGGGGCGATCCTGCGCACGGTGGATGCGGCTGGCGCGCGACGGGGTGATCCGGCAGTCGCGCCATGCGGCGCCGCTCGAGGGCGCGGCGGCGAAGGCGTCGGCCGGCGCGGTGTCGCACGTGAAGATCGCCGAGGTGGTGAACATCGCCCGCGCGCTCGAGGAGCTGAAGGAAGCAGGGGTCTGGACGGTCGGGCTTGCGGGCGATGGCCCCAAGCGCTACGATCAAATAGACTTAACAGTACCGACCGCCATTGTCCTCGGCGCAGAGGGTGCCGGCCTGCGCCGACTGGTGCGCGAACGGTGCGACTGGCTGGTCGTCGATCCCGATGCGCGGTCACGTGCAGAGCCTGAATGTCTCGGTTGCGGCCGGCGTTGCGCTGTTCGAGGCGGTTCGGCAGCGGCGGTGGCACCGGCCGGTAGCCCACGGCGCACGCAAAGTACGATATTTAGGCGGTTGCGCGCCGTGGCACAGGACGTGCTAAAGTCCGACTTTTGTCTGGCTGGCGTAGCTCAGTCCGGTAGAGCAGCTGATTTGTAATCAGCAGGTCGGGGGTTCAAATCCCTTCGCCAGCTCCAACGACTTGGGTGTGTCCGGTCCGCAAGGTTCGCGTCGACATACACGGATTTCCAAGCACATAGAACTAGTTGGCGAGGTAGCGAAGCGGTCAAACGCAGCAGACTGTAAATCTGTCGCCCTAGCGGCTTCGAAGGTTCGAGTCCTTCCCTCGCCACCAACTGTCGCCCCGACCGCGGGGCGGATCTCGGACGGCGAGACCAGCAGCCCGAGTTCGAGAGTAGCGCCGACGAGAAGAAGCAGAGCAGCGAAGGTCCCCGGGCGCTCCCGGTGGACGTCAGCACGTAGCAGGGGAAGTGCGGGAGTAACTCAGTGGTAGAGTCACAGCCTTCCAAGCTGTTGGTCGCGGGTTCGATCCCCGTCTCCCGCTCCAGCCTTCGCTCGTTCGGGATCGTTGAGTGAAGGCCGACGCGCTGACTGACGAACGTCCTGGTGAAGGCCGATGTAGCTCAGTTGGCAGAGCACGTCCTTGGTAAGGACGAGGTCACCAGTTCGATCCTGGTCATCGGCTCCAGAGTTCGGACGACGATAACGAGAGCGCGAGGTTCGCAGACATGGCAAAAGAGAAATTCGATCGTTCCAAACCGCACGTGAACGTCGGCACCATCGGCCACATCGACCACGGCAAGACGACCCTGACCGCGGCGCTCACCAAGGTGGCCGCCGACAAGGGCTGGGCGAAGTTCATTCCCTACGACGAGGTCGCGAAGGCGTCCGAGTCGCAGGGTCGCCGCGACGACACGAAGATTCTCACGATCGCGACGAGCCATGTCGAATATTCGACGGCGAACCGGCACTACGCGCACGTCGACTGCCCGGGCCACGCCGACTACGTCAAGAACATGATCACCGGCGCCGCGCAGATGGACGGCGGCATCCTGGTGGTCTCCGCGGTCGACGGCCCGATGCCGCAGACGCGCGAGCACGTGCTGCTGGCCCGCCAGGTCAACGTGCCGTACCTCGTCGTGGCGCTCAACAAGGTTGACGCGATCGACGATCCGGAGCTGCTCGACCTGGTCGAGCTCGAAGTGCGCGAGCTGCTCAAGACCTACGGCTTCCCCGGTGACGATGTCCCGGTGGTTCGCGTGTCGGCGCTGAAGGCGCTGCAGGGCGATCCCGGCGGGCGTCGAGAGCGTCGTGAAGCTGATGGAAGCGCTCGACACCTACGTGCCGCTGCCGCAGCGCGACATCGACAAGCCGTTCATGATGCCGATCGAAGACGTGTTCTCGATCTCGGGTCGCGGCACGGTCGTCACCGGTCGCGTCGAACGCGGCCGGTCAAGGTCGGCGAGGAAGTCGAGATCGTCGGCTTCAAGCCGACCGAGAAGAAGATCGTCACCGGCGTCGAGATGTTCCGCAAGCTGCTCGACGCGGGCGAGGCTGGCGACAACATCGGCGTGCTGCTGCGCGGCGTGGAAAAGACGACGTCGAGCGCGGCCAGGTGCTGTGCAAGCCGGGCACGATGAAGCCGCACACGAAGTTCAAGGGCGAGGTCTACGTCCTCTCGAAGGAAGAGGGTGGCCGTCACACCCCGTTCTTCAACGGCTACCGCCCGCAGTTCTACATCCGCACCACCGACGTCACCGGCACCCTGAAGCTGCCGGAAGGTGTCGAGATGGTGATGCCGGGCGACAACACCTCGATCACCGGCGAACTGCTGACGCCGGTCGCGCTCGAGAAGGGCGCCCGCTTCGCCATCCGCGAGGGTGGCCGCACGGTCGGCTCCGGCACGATTACCGAGATCCTCGAATAGGCTTCGGGCTTCGGCTTTCGGCTCCGGGCGTGGTCCGGAGCCGAAGGTCGCATTTATTGGCCTGGCGTCCACAGCCTAGCGCCCAGAGCCTGCAGGGTTAGATCATGAGAGACATCATTGCGCTCGCGTGCCAGGACTGTAAGCGGCGCAACTACAGCACGACGAAGAACAAGAAGAAGACGACCGAGCGGCTGGAATTCAGCAAGTACTGCCGCTTCTGCCGGAAGCACACGGGCCACAAGGAAACCAAGTAATTGCTGAAGGCTGATGCGGCAATCAGACCTGTTCGATGACAGATGACGGGCAGATGGCGTGAAGGACAGTAGCTCAATTGGCAGAGCACCGGTCTCCAAAACCGGGGGTTGGGGGTTCGATTCCCTCCTGTCCTGCCAGTTCTCCAACGTGCCCGTGAACGTGACGGCTGGTTCTGAAAGTAACGGTATGGCGGCAAACACACAGACGACGACGCTGGACAACGCAAAGGAAGCTGCAGGCGGGCACTTCGAGCGGTTTCGCGCGTTCCTGTCCGAGGTGCGCAACGAGCTGAAGCGCGTCACCTGGCCGTCGCAGAAGGAAGTCTACGCCACGACGGTGGTCGTCATCCTGACCTCGGTCGTTCTTCGGCCTCTACCTGTTCGCGCTCGACTACGGCATCAACAGCCTGGTGCAGTGGATTTTCCGTCGCTTTGGTGTGGCATGAGCGACATGAGCGAGGTCGTTCCCGAGCCGGCTCCGTCGTCGGGCGACGACAAGAAGTGGTACATCGTCCACACCTATTCGGGCTTCGAGAAGAAGGTGGCCGAGTCTCTGCAGCAGCGCGTCAAGGCGTACGGGCTGCAGGGCGAAATCGGCGAAGTGCTGATCCCGACCGAAGACGTGGTCGAGATGCGCGGCGGCCGCAAGGTCGTCACGTCGAAGCGGTTCTTTCCTGGCTACATCCTGGTCGAGATGAACATGTCCGACCACGCGTGGCACGTGGTGAAGAACACGCCGAAGGTCACCGGCTTCGTCGGCGCCGGCGCCAAGCCGACGCCGCTCAGCAAGGACGAGGTCGAGCAGATTCTGACGCAGGTGAAAACGGCGGCGGAGAAGCCGAAGCCGAAGTACATGTTCGACAAGGGCGAGCAGGTGCGGATCAACGAAGGACCGTTCACCAGCTTCAACGGCGTGGTCGACGAGGTCAACCTCGACAAGAACACGCTGAAGGTGATGGTGACGATCTTCGGTCGCTCCACGCCGGTCGAACTCGACTTCCTGCAGGTGGAGAAGATCTAACACTCAGCTCAGGCCAGGCCTGAGCCTGAGGCCGAGCCCGGAGACGCCGATGCGAACGATATGAAAAAAATCCAGGCACTCGTGAAGCTCCAGATCGCCGCCGGCAAGGCGACGCCGGCGCCGCCCGTCGGGCACCGCGCTCGGTCCCGCAGGGCGTCAACATCATGGACTTCTGCAAGAACTTCAACTCGCGAACGGCGAAGGACGAAGGGCTGATCATTCCCGTCGTCGTCACGGTCTACGCGGATCGCTCCTACACCTTCATCACGAAGACGCCGCCGGCGCCGATGCTGCTGAAGCGTGCAGCGAACATCGCCAAGGGCTCGGCCGAACCGAACAAGAACAAGGTCGGCACGGTCACCGCGAAGCAGGTCGAGGACATCGCCAAGCTGAAGATGCCCGACCTGAACTGCGATTCGCTCGACTCGGCGATCAAGACCGTCGCCGGCACCGCGCGGTCGATGGGCCTCGATGTCGTCGGTTAACAGACGGGCGAATTGTAGAATTCAGAGTTGAGAGTGCAGATTGGCCCGTGCAACCTGCGGCCTGCACCCTGAACGCTGCAATTCAATCGTCATTGCGGTGGGAGGGCCCTTGCGGGCTCGCTTGCACCACGGAGGTTAGTGCATGCGCAGACGCGGCAAGAAGTACAACGCCGCACGGGCGCAGGTCGATCTCGATCGGCTCTATACGATCGAAGATGCGATCCCGCTCGTGCAGAAGGTGAAGTTCGCGAAGTTCGACGAGACCGTCGAGCTGACGCTCCGGCTCGGCGTCGATCCGAAGCACGCCGACCAGATGGTGCGCGGCACCGTCGTCCTGCCGCACGGTCTCGGCAAGACCAAGCGCGTGCTGGCCATTGCCGGCGGCGAGAAGCAGAAGGAAGCGACGGAAGCCGGCGCCGACTTCGTCGGTGGCGAGGAAATCGTCGAGAAGATCATGGGCGGCTGGACCGATTTCGATGCGGTCGTCGCCACGCCCGACATGATGCGCGCGGTCGGTCGTCTCGGCAAGGTGCTCGGCCCGCGCGGCCTGATGCCGAACCCGAAGACCGGCACCGTGTCGACCGACATCGGCAAGGCGGTCCGCGAAATCAAGGCCGGCAAGGTGGAGTTCCGGGTCGACAAGACCGGCATCATTCACGCGCCGGTCGGCAAGATCTCGTTCGCGAGCGATTCGCTCGTCGCCAACACGCACGCGCTCGTCGACAGCATCGTCAAGGCGAAGCCGGCGGCCGCCAAGGGCAAGTACCTGAAGAGCGTCACGCTGTCGTCGACGATGGGCCCAGGCGTGCGCATCGATACGGCGCACATTGACGCGGCGGTGAAACACTAATGGCTGTCACGAAAGCAGACAAAGCCGCCGAACTCCAGGTGCTGGAGGCGGCGTTCCAGGGATCGGACAGCGCGATCCTGGTCGACTACAAGGGGATCAACGTTCCGCAGGTCACCGAACTGCGCCGGCAGCTCCGTGCGGCCAAGGCCAGCTACAAGGTCGTCAAGAACACGCTGGCGAAGCGCGCGCTCAAGGGCACCTCGTTCGAGGCGCTCGAGAAGCACTTCGAGGGCACCACCGCGGTCGCCTACACCGCGACCGACCCGGTGGCGCTGGCCAAGACGCTGACCACGTTCGTCAAGGCCACGCCGGCGCTCTCGATCAAGGCGGCCGTGGTCCAGGGCCGCGCCATTCAGCCCGCCGAAGTGACGGATCTCGCGACGCTGCCCGGCAAGCCGGAGCTCTACGCGAAGCTGCTCTTCGTGCTGCAGGCGCCGATGGTCCAGATCGTCAGCGTGCTGAACGCCGCGCCGCGCGACCTCATGAGCGTGCTGGTGCAGGCGGAGAAGAAGCGACAGGAAGCGTAACGACCAAGTTGGCTTTGGGATTCGGGCTTTCGGCTTCAGGCCGAAGCGACGACCCAAGGCGTGGAAAAACAGAGTGGGGCCCGTAGCCCAGCGCCTAAAGCCTAGAGCCGGTGGCGACAAGCGAAGCAGGAGAAGAAATGGCCGAAGTGACGCAGCAGCAGGTGGTCGACTACATCAAGGGAATCAGCGTGCTCGAGCTCTCGCAGCTCGTGAAGACGCTCGAAGCTGAGCTCGGCGTGTCGGCTGCGGCTGCCATGCCGATGGCGGCGCCGACGGGTGGCGGTGGTGGCGCAGCGGCGGCCGCGGTCGAAGAGAAGACCGAGTTCACCGTCACGCTGACCGAAATCGGCGCCAACAAGATCAACGTCATCAAGGTGGTCCGCGAGATCACGGCGCTCGGTCTGAAGGAAGCCAAGGACCTCGTCGAGAGCGCCCCGAAGCCGATCAAGGAAGGCATCCCGAAGGACGAGGCCGAAGCCATCAAGAAGAAGTTCGAGGAAGTCGGCGCGAAGGTCGAGATCAAGTAGCTCGGCGTCTTCGCGCCTCGCACTTGTCAGACTTGGCTCTGGGCTTTGGGCTCCGGGCTTCTGGGACGTCAATGTCCCGAAGCCTGGAGCCTAAAGCCTAAAGCCGTTTAAGCGCTCGGTTTTCCTCGAGGTCTCAAACGCATGTACAGCCTTCCCAAGAACGTCTACCGCGAGCGCATCGACTTCTCGAAAATCAAGACCACGGTTCCGATTCCGAACCTGATCGAGATCCAGAAGAAGTCCTACGAGCGCTTCCTGCAGATGAATCGTCTGCCGAGCGAGCGCGAGGACGCGGGTCTCCAGTCGGTGTTCAAGTCGGTGTTCCCGATCAGCGACTTCCGCGAGAACTCCTCGCTCGAGTTCATCGAGTATTCGATCGGGAACTGGGAGTGCAAGTGCGGCAAGCTGGCCGGACTGCACCACCTGCGCAAGCCGTGCAGCAACTGCGGCGCGACGCTGATTGCCGATCCGTACGGCGATCGCGAAGTGCTCTGCCCGCGCTGCGGCAAGGGCAACCAGGCCCGCGGCGACGTCTGTGACATCTGCGGCAACACCGTCGGCCTGAAGCTGAAGTACGACGTCGACGAGTGCCAGGAGCGCGGCATGACCTACGCCGTGCCGCTGAAGGTCACGATCCGCCTCGTCGTCTGGAACAAGGATCCCGAGACCGGCGTCAAGACCATCCGCGACATCAAGGAGCAGGAGGTCTACTTCGGCGACATCCCGCTGATGACGGAGAACGGCACCTTCATCATCAACGGCACCGAGCGCGTCATCGTCTCGCAGCTGCACCGCTCGCCGGGCGCCTTCTTCCATTCGGAAGACAAGACGCTCTACGTCGCGCAGATCATTCCGTATCGCGGCTCGTGGGTCGAGTTCGAGTACGACGCCAAGAACCTGCTCTACGTCCGCATCGACCGCAAGCGGAAGTTCCTCGCCTCGGTGTTCCTGCGCGCCCTCGGGCTGCGCGGCGCCGACGAGATCATCCGCGCCTTCTACACCGTCGACACGCCTGCACGTGAAGGAGGGCTCACTCTACTGGGCGGTCGCCGACAGCCTGGTCGGCCTGCGCGCCGCCAAGGACATCGTCGTTCCGGGCGAGAACTTCACCGTGCAGGCCGGCAAGAAGATCACCAAGAACGCCGTCGAAGCGCTGAAGCGCGCCAACGTCGAGGCGGTCGAGATCTGCCGACGCCGAACTCGAAGGCGCCTTTGCCGCCGCCGACGTCGTCGATCCGTCCACCGGTGAAGTCATTCTCGAAGCCAACGAGCCGCTCGAACCGCGCGTCATCTCGATGGCGCAGGAGAAGGCGATCGACCGCATCGAGATCTTCTTCCCGGAGAAGGACGAAGTCGGCTCGATCATCAGCCAGACGCTGAAGAAGGATCCGATTCACACGCACGAAGAGGCGCTGATCGAGATCTACCGCCGTCTCCGTCCGGGCGATCCGCCGACCCTCGACAGCTCGCGTTCGCTGTTCGAGAACATGTTCTTCAACCCGCAGAAGTACGACTTCTCGCGCGTCGGCCGCCTCAAGCTGAACACCAAGCTCGGGCTGAACACGCCGCTCGACGAGAAGATCCTGCACCCGCAGGACTTCTACGAGGTCATCAAGTACCTGCTCAAGCTGCGCAAGAACGCCCGAACGTCGACGACATCGATCACCTCGGCAACCGCCGCGTCCGCTCGGTCGGCGAACTCCTCGAGAACCAGTTCCGCATCGGCCTGGTCCGCATGGAGCGCGCGATCAAGGAGAAGATGTCGGTCTACCAGGAAATGGCGACCGCCATGCCGCACGACCTGATCAACGCGAAGCCGGTCATGGCGGCGATTCGCGAGTTCTTCGGGTCGTCGCAGCTGTCGCAGTTCATGGACCAGACCAACCCGCTCTCGGAGATCACGCACAAGCGGCGTCTCTCCGCCCTCGGACCGGGCGGTCTGTCGCGTGAGCGCGCCGGCTTCGAGGTGCGCGACGTGCACCCGACGCACTACGGCCGCATCTGCCCGATTGAGACGCCTGAAGGTCCGAACATCGGCCTGATCTCGTCGCTGTCGTGCTACGCGCGCATCAACGAGTTCGGCTTCATCGAGTCGCCGTACCGCAAGGTGAAGGACGGCCGGGTCACCGACTACGTCATCATCACCAACGCCGGCGGCATCGAAGTACAAGACCGGCGAGATCGTCGAGGCCGACGAACTGGTCAACGAGGACGGACGCTCGAAGAAGAAGGGCGTCGAGTTCGAGCCCTACTCCTTCTACCTGTCGGCGTGGGAGGAAGACCAGTACGTCATCGCCCAGGCCAACGCCAAGGTCGACGACGACCTCAACCTGATCGAAGAGCGCGTCAGCGCCCGCCACGCCGGTGAGTTCCTGCTCGCGCCGCGCGACACCATCCAGTTCATCGACGTGTCGCCGAAGCAGCTCGTCTCGGTCGCCGCCTCGCTCATCCCGTTCCTCGAGAACGACGACGCGAACCGCGCGCTGATGGGTTCGAACATGCAGCGCCAGGCCGTGCCGCTGCTCCGCGCCCGCTCGCCGTTCGTCGGCACCGGCATGGAGTACATCACGGCGCGCGACTCGGGCGCGGTCATCGTGGCGCGCCGCTCGGGCATCATCGACTACGTCGACTCGCAGCGCATCGTCGTCCGTGTCGAGAGCGAGACGGAAGACGGCAAGGAGATGGGCGCCGACATCTACCCGATGACCAAGTTCAAGCGCTCGAACCAGAACACCTGTATCACCCAGAAGCCGATCGTCCGGGTCGGCCAGAAGGTGCACAAGGGGCAGGTGATGGCGGACGGTCCGTGCACGGAGCTGGGCGAGCTCGCGCTCGGCCGGAACGTGCTGGTGGCCTTCATGCCGTGGCGCGGCTACAACTTCGAGGACGCGATTCTGGTCTCCGAGCGGATGGTGAAGGACGACTACTACACGTCCATCCACATCGAGGAGTTCGAGATCGAGTCGCGCGACACCAAGCTCGGGCCGGAAGAAATCACCCGCGACATCCCGAACGTCTCGGAAACGTTCCTGCGCGATCTCGACGAGAGCGGCATCATCCGCATCGGCGCGAACGTCAAGCCGGGCGACATCCTGGTCGGCAAGGTCACGCCGAAGGGCGAGACGCAGCTGACGCCGGAAGAGAAGCTGCTCCGCGCGATCTTCGGCGAGAAGGCCGGCGACGTGCGCGACGCCAGGCTCATCTGCCCGCCCGGTATCGAGGGCATCATCGTCGGCGTCAAGATCTTCTCGCGCAAGGGCATCGAGAAGGACGACCGCGCGAAGGCGATCGAGCAGGACGAGCTCGACATGATGGAGAAGAACCTTCAGGACGAGATTCGCATCCTTCACGACGAAGTGAAGAAGCGCGTGATCGTCATGCTGAAGGGCAACGCCCTCCGGTCGGACCTGTTCGACGAGTACGGCCGCGAGCGCCTGCTGAAGAAGGGCACCGAGCTCACCGAGGACGTGCTGCTCACGCTGCCGTACGAGACGATGGTCCGGCTGAAGATCGCGACCGACGATTCGCGGCTCGAGGACGACCTGCGCGACCTCGAGGAGCGCACCGAGCGCCAGGTGGAAGTGATCAAGAACCTCTTCGAAGAGAAGAAGGAGAAGATCCGCCGCGGCGACGAACTGCCGCCGGGCGTCATCAAGCTGGTGAAGGTCTACGTCGCGATGAAGCGCAAGCTGTCGGTCGGCGACAAGATGGCCGGTCGTCACGGCAACAAGGGCGTCATCGCGCGCATCCTCCCCGAAGAGGACATGCCGTACCTGCCGGACGGCACGCCGGTCGAGATCGTGCTCAATCCGCTCGGCGTTCCGTCGCGTATGAACGTCGGTCAGATTCTCGAAACCCACCTCGGGTGGGCGGCGCACGCCCTCGGTCTCTACTTCGCCACGCCGGTCTTCGACGGCGCGATGGAGAAGGAGATCAAGGAGTGGCTCGATCGCGCTGGACTGCCGACAGAGCGGCAAGATCAACCTGTATGACGGCATGACGGGCGAGGCCTTCGAACAGAAGATCACCGTCGGCTACATCTACATGCTGAAGCTCTCGCACCTGGTCGACGACAAGATCCACGCGCGCTCGATCGGACCGTACTCGCTCATCACCCAGCAGCCGCTGGGCGGCAAGGCACAGTTCGGCGGACAGCGATTCGGAGAAATGGAAGTGTGGGCGCTCGAGGCCTACGGGTCGGCGCACATCCTCCAGGAACTCCTGACCGCCAAGTCCGACGACGTGACCGGCCGCGCCAAGATCTACGAGGCCATCGTCAAGGGCGACGCCTCGTTCACCGCGGGCCTGCCGGAATCGTTCAACGTGCTGATTCGCGAACTCCAGTCGCTGTGTCTGGACGTTGAGCTGATGAAGACGAAGAAGAAACCTGACGTGACTCCTCAACCCGTTCTGGAGGAGGTGTAACTAGATGCGACCCTCATTTCACGATCGTTCGGCACTGACGAGCGACTTCGACGCGATCCGGATCAGCCTCGCGTCGCCGGACAAGATCCTGTCGTGGTCGCACGGCGAGGTCACCAAGCCGGAGACGATCAACTACCGGACCTTCAAGCCCGAGCGGGACGGCCTGTTCTGCGCCAAGATCTTCGGACCGATCACCGACTGGGAATGCCTCTGCGGCAAGTACAAGCGCATGAAGCACCGCGGCGTGATCTGCGACAAGTGCGGCGTCGAAGTCACGCAGGCCAAGGTCCGCCGTGAGCGCCTCGGCCACATCACGCTGGCGACGCCGGTCAGCCACGTGTGGTTCTTCAAGGGGTTGCCGAGCCGCATCGGCCACCTGCTCGACATCTCGCTGCGCGACCTCGAACGCGTGCTCTACTTCGAGGCCTACGTCGTCGTCGATCCGGGCGACACCGACCTGAAGCAGAACCAGCTGCTCAACGAAGAGCAGTTCCGCAAGGCGCAGTGAAGAGCACTCCGATCCGCGTTCGGGCATGCCGCGCTTCAAGGCGCAGATGGGTGCCGAGGCGATCAAGGAACTGCTCAAGCGCGTCAACGTCGAGCGGCTGTCGATCGAGCTCCGCGAGAAGATGAAGACGGAGCAGTCGGCGCAGAAGAAGCTGAAGTACGCCAAGCGCCTGAAGGTCGCCGACTCGTTCCGCAAGTCGAGCAACCGGCCGGAGTGGATGATTCTCGACGTGATTCCGGTCATTCCGCCGGAACTGCGTCCGCTGGTGCCGCTCGACGGCGGCCGCTTCGCGACCTCTGACCTGAACGATCTCTATCGCCGCGTCATCAACCGCAACAACCGGTTGAAGAAGCTGATGGAGCTGAAGGCGCCGGACGTCATCATCCGCAACGAAAAGCGCATGCTGCAGGAAGCCGTGGACGCGCTGTTCGACAACGGCCGCCGCGGCCGTGTGCTGCGTGGTGCGAACAACCGTCCGCTGAAGTCGCTGTCCGACACGCTGAAGGGCAAGCAGGGCCGCTTCCGCCAGAACCTGCTCGGCAAGCGCGTCGACTACTCCGGCCGATCGGTCATCGTCGTCGGCCCCGAGCTGAAGCTGCACCAGTGCGGTCTTCCCAAGAAGATGGCGCTCGAGCTCTTCAAGCCGTTCATCTACAACAAGCTCGAAGAGCGAGGTCTCGTCGCCACCATCAAGCAGGCAAAGGAGATGGTCGAGCTGCAGCGTCCCGAAGTGTGGGACGTGCTCGAAGAGGTCATTCGCGAGCATCCGGTCCTGCTGAACCGCGCGCCGACGCTGCACCGCCTGGGTATCCAGGCGTTCGAGCCGGTGCTGGTCGAAGGCAAGGCCATCCGCATCCACCCGCTCGTCTGCACGGCGTTCAACGCGGACTTCGACGGCGACCAGATGGCCGTCCATATCCCGCTGTCGCCGGAAGCGCAGATCGAGGCGTCGGTGCTGATGCTCTCGAGCAACAACATCCTGTCGCCGGCGCACGGTGCGCCAATCGCGATTCCGTCGCAGGACATCGTCCTCGGCTGCTACTACCTGACCAAGGCAAAGAGCGGCGCGAAGGGCGAGGGTCGCGCGTTCGGCAACGCGGAAGACGTGATGCTGGCGCTCGAAGCGGGCGAACTGGAAACGCTGTCGCCGATCCGGCTTCGGTTCACAGGCGAACTGCAGGACCTGACGGCGGCGCGCGACGACCAGGACGTCATCCGCACCGAGGTGATCCCGGTCGACGAACAAGATCATCAACACCACGGTCGGCCGCGTCATCCTCAACCAGGCGATCCCGAAGGGCATGCCGTTCGTCAACGGCCTGCTCAAGAAGAAGGGCCTGCAGCAGCTGGTGCAGAGCTGCTACCTGAAGTTCGGCCTCGAGAAGACCGTCGAGATGCTCGACGCCCTCAAGAACGTCGGCTTCACCTACGCGACGCGGTCGGGCCTGTCGATCGGTATCGACGACCTGGTCATCCCCGAGAAGAAGGGGCAGCTGGTGTCGGAGGCGCGCGACGAGGTCATTCGCGTCGAATCGCAGTACCTCGAAGGCGCCATCACCAACGGCGAGCGCTACAACAAGGTCATCGCCATCTGGTCGGAAGCGACCGAGCAGATTGCGAACGCGATGTTCAGCCAGATGGAGGCCCTCGACAAGGAGGGCAAGACCTTCAATCCGGTCTACATCATGGCCGACTCGGGCGCCCGCGGTTCGAAGCAGCAGATTCGTCAGCTCGCCGGCATGCGCGGCCTCATGGCCAAGCCGTCGGGTGAAATCATCGAGACGCCCGATCACGGCGAATTTCCGTGAAGGTCTCGAAGTGCAGCACTACTTCATCTCGACGCACGGCGCGCGCAAGGGCCTGGCCGATACGGCACTGAAAACCGCCGACTCGGGCTACCTGACGCGTCGTCTCGTCGACGTGGCGCAGGACGTCATCATCCACGAGATCGACTGCAACACTGTGGACGGCATCGAGGCGCGCGCCATCGTCGAATCGGGCGAGATCATCGAGCCGCTGCGCGAGCGCATCATGGGCCGCGTCACGCTCGAGCGCATCACCGACCCGTTCACCGGCGAGGTGATCATCGACGTCAGCGAGGAGATCACCGAGGAGAAGGCGGCGGCCATTCAGGACGCCGGCATCGAGAAGGTGAAGATCCGCTCGGTGCTCACGTGCACGTCACGTCGTGGCGTGTGCGCGAAGTGCTACGGCCGCGACCTGGCCACGGGCCGGATGGTCGAGCTCGGTCAGGCAGTCGGCGTCATCGCGGCGCAGTCCATCGGCGAGCCCGGCACGCAGCTCACCATGCGTACGTTCCACATCGGCGGCACGGCGTCGCGCGTCTCCGAGCAGAGCACGCTCGAGGCGCGTCACGCCGGCTCGGTGCGGTTCGAAGGCATGCAAGTGGTGCAGGCGAAGGACGGCAACCTCGTGGTGATGAACCGCAACGGTTCGCTCGTCGTGTCGGACAACAAGGGGCGCGATCGCGAGCGCTACCCGATTGTCTACGGCGCCCGCCTCAAGGTGAAGGAAGGCCAGGCTGTCGAGCAGGGCCAGACCCTGGTCGAGTGGGACCCGTACACGTTCTCGATCCTCACGGAGGAACCGGGCCAGATCAAGTTCAAGGACATCCTCGAAGGCATCACGGTGCACGAGGAAGTGGACGAGGTCACCGGCCTGTCGCGCTACATCATCGTCGACTCGCCGGACGAGAAGAAGCAGCCGACGATCGAGATCAAGACGGCGAGCGGCAAGTCGGGCCGCAAGTACCACATGCCGGTGCACGCGCACCTCATGGTGCAGGACGGCGAAGCGGTCTCGGCCGGCGACGTCCTGGCGAAGATCCCGCGCGAAACCACGAAGACGAAGGACATCACGGGCGGTCTGCCGCGCGTTGTCGAACTCTTCGAGGCCCGCAAGCCGCGCGAGACGGCCGTCATCTCGGAAATCGACGGTATCGTCAAGCACGGTGGCATCGTCAAGGGCCAGCGCAAGATCATCATCGTTCCGGACGAGCCCGGCGCCGAGCAGCGCGAATACGCGCTGCCGCGCGGCGTGCACGTGAACGTGCAGGAAGGCGAACGGGTCCGGGCGGGCGAACCGCTGATGGACGGTCCGTCGAACCCGCACGACATCCTGAACGTGCTTGGTGAGAAGGCGCTGCAGGCCTACCTGGTGAACGAAATCCAGGAGGTCTACCGCCTGCAGGGCGTCAACATCAACGACAAGCACATCGAGACCATCGCGCGCCAGATGATGCGATGGGTCAAGATCGAGGATGTTGGCGACACCGAATTCCTGGTCGACGAGCAGACGGACAAGTTCCGTTTCCTCGAAGAGAACGAACGGGTCCTCAAGCTCGGCCTGCGTCCGGCGCAGGGGCGTCCGCTCCTGCTCGGCATCACGAAGGCGTCGCTGTCGACCGACTCGTTCATCTCGGCGGCGTCGTTCCAGGAAACCACGCGCGTCCTCACCGAGGCGTCCATCTCCGGCAAGATCGACCATCTGCGCGGTCTGAAGGAGAACGTCACGATGGGCCGCCTCATCCCGGCGGGCACCGGCTTCGAGTACTACCGCCACGTGCACATCCCGGTGGACGAGCCGCCGCCGCCGCCGGCTCCGCCGCAGCCGAGCGACGACGAACTCGAGCTCGAACGCGACATGGAGTACTTCGTCGAACCCGAGGAAGCGCTCGGTCCGCGCAGCGGCGACCTCGAGTAGTCGGCAGCCGCACGTTGTAGTGTCCGGCTTCAGCCGGACTTGACTCAATCGCACGCCAGAGGGCGGTGGTTCTTCGGAGCCACCGCCCTTTTGTTTGTATGGTGTGTGTCACCGGTAGCGGCCTACCGTCGGCTCGTAGCTGTGATCATCGTGTCTCCTCCTGCCGGCGAAAAGGCCGGCGCCCGTCATAGCGGTCTGGCGGGCCGGCGGTAGATATCTGGCACTCCGACCTGGACCGGAGTGGCGCCGGAGGGTGCGTCCCGATACAGTGAGTGCAGGGCACTCCATGCGCTCACCAATCTCCATCCGGACGAGGTTCCAGCTTACGGTTGTCGCTCTGGCCCTCGCGGCCATCGGCCTCACGGGGGCTGTCGTCACCGTTGGCGCCGGCAATGCCCTCCGTCAGGCGACCTACGAGCGCCTCACGGCCATCCGCGAGACACGCCGGCTCGGTATCGAGCGCTACTTCGAGGAGCTCTCCAGGCACGTCGTCGCGCTGTCGACGAGCGAGGCGACGGCGTCGGCCCTCGAGGAACTTCGTGAGGCATGGCCAGCGATCGCGCCGGTGGAACCTGCCGACCCATCGGTCCGCTCACTCCGGGCCTACTACGACGAGGTGGTGCGGCCGGGGGCTGGGCACGCCACCAGCCCCGGCGAGCAGGTCGGGAGCTGGTTCCCCACCGATCCGCGCGTTGCTGCCGTGCAGTACGAGGCCATCGCCGCCAACCCGCATCCTCCTGGTGCGAAGGACGTTCTCCTCGAGATTGGCGGTCGTGCCGAGGTGTGGGGGCGTGCGCACGCCCGCCATCACCCGACATTCCACCGCTACCAGAGTGCCTTCGGGTTCTATGACATCTTCCTGATCGCCGCGCCTGAAGGGCGTGTGCTCTACTCGGTGATGAAGGAGGTGGACCTCGGCGCCGACCTGACGGCCGAACCTTACAGGCACACCGGACTGGGGCAGGTGTACGCGGCCGTGATGGCCGGCAATGCGTGGGCAGACGAACCGACCGTGGCGCTGGCCGACTACGCGCCCTACGTGGCATCGGGCTTCGCGCCAGCGGCGTTCATTGCGGCCCCCGTGAAGATCGCGGGCGAAACCGTTGGCGTGCTGGCGATGCAGATGTCGATCCTCGAAATCGACCGGGTGATGACGCAGGGTCGAAACTGGCGCGAGGCTGGCTTCGGAGAAACCGGACACGCTTACCTCGTCGGCTCCGATAACACCTTCCGCAGCGACCTGCGTGCCCTGACCGACGACCCTGAGCGGTTCTACGCCGACCTGGTTCGGGTTGGGATCAGCACGCCGGTGATCGACCGCATCCGGGCGGACCATACGACGGTGCTGAATCTCCAGGTCGACCTGAGGGTGCGCGAGCGGCTTGCCAGGGCACCAAGCGGCACGGAACTGGGGGTCGACCTTCTGGGACGTGAGGTGCTCCGCTCGCACGCCGCCCTGCAGATTCCCGGACTCCAGTGGACCCTCGTCGCCGAGATCGCGCGGGACGAGGCACTGGCTCCCGTCCGTACGCTGCAGGCGGGCGTGGTTACCATCGGCCTCGGCATGGCAGCTGTCTTCTTCCTGGTGGCCGGCTGGGTCGGGGCATCCGTCACCCGGCCGGTGCTCGAACTGGCCCGCGCCGTCGCCGACCTCGGGAGCGGCGCACGGGGAGCCACCGTTCCGGTCCGCGCGAACGACGAGGTGGGCGGGCTTGCCCGGGCGTTCAACCAGATGAGCGAGGAACTGCAGCGGACGACCGTTTCGAAGGCGGAACTCGAGGCGCTGGCCCGGCGACTCATCACGGCGCAGGAGGACGAACGCCGACGCATTGGCCGCGAACTGCACGACGACCTTGTCCAGCGCATTGCCGCAACGGCGATCGAGGTGGGCAGGCTCGAGCGCCACCCGGCCCCGACAGACGACCTCCGCCAGGGGCTGACCGGCTTGAAGCAGACGCTGGCTGCCCTCTCCGAAGACGTTCACCTGCTGTCTCGGCGCGTGCATCCGGCGCTGCTCGACGACCTTGGCTTGCCTGCAGCGCTCGAGGCCGAGTGTCGCGCGTTCATGGAGCGCGGCGGTCCGCCCGTCGCGCTGCACATCGACACGCTGCTCGACGACATCGGCAAGGATGCCGCACTCGCCGTATACCGCATCGCCCAGGAGACGCTGCGCAATATCTGGCAGCACGCAGCTGCGACCGAGGTGAGCCTGTCGCTGAGGCGCTCCGGGCCGAACCTCCACCTCGTGATCGAGGACAATGGAGTCGGGCTTGCCAGGCAGGCTGGCCCGCGTCAGGGCCTTGGCCTGGCGAGCATGGAGGAACGGGCGCGGCTTTCAGGGGGCACGTTCACCGTAACGTCGGCGCCCGGTCGCGGCACGAAGATCGACGTCGTCATCCCAGCCGCTCCGTCCCATGCGTAAGCCACGCGTCCTTCTCGCCGACGACCACGCCATCGTTCTCGAGGGGTTGCAGCGCCTGCTCGAGCCCGACTGCCAAGTGGTGGGCGTCGCCCGGAACGGCGTGGAGATGATCGAGGCGTGCGCGACCACGAAGCCCGACGTCCTCGTAGCCGACGTATCGATGCCGCTGCTGAACGGCATCGATGCCCTTCGCAAGATGCGGCGTCAGGGCGACACGACCCGTGTCGTCTTCCTCACGATGCACCCCGACGTGACGTCAGCCACTCGCGCGCTCGAAGCAGGCGCACTCGGCTACGTGCTCAAGCACGCAGCCTCCGACGAACTCGTCACCGCCATCCGTGATGCCCTTGCGGGCCGCACCTTCGTGTCTCCCTCCCTGCGCAGCCCGGCGGTGGAGCAGCAGCTCGTCAAGGGCAAGCCGAGCGGCATCGAGCTGACACCCCGCCAGCACGAGGTGCTGCAGTTGCTCGCAGAAGGACGGTCGGCCAAGGAAATCGGCGCGATCCTCGGCATCTCGCCGCGCACAGCCGAGACGCACAAGTACAAGCTGATGGACGACCTCGGCCTGGCGACGACTGCCGAGCTGTTGCATTACGCCGTTCGTCACGGTCTGTTGTCGATCGAGAAGGCACCCGAGGACCAGTAGTTTTACGGATATCCCGGAGCAGGCCTCACGCGGTCCAATGTCGTCATGGAGGAATTGAAGATGACATTCAGGAACGCTCGCACGTCGCTGCTCGCCGCCGCCCTGATGATCGGCGCGGCTGACGCTGCCCAGGTGCAGGCTCAGTCGCAGGACACCCCAACCCAGCTTGCGGCGCTCGCCCGTGACGCCCGCACGGAAGGGCAGCATGCCGATGTCGCGCGCCGCTACCGCCAGCAGGCTGAGGCGCTCGACGCGAAGGCCGTCGACCAGGAGACGCTCGCCGCCACCCATGCCCGCATCGCTCCGCCGATCGTCCACAAGTGGCCGTCGATGGCGCCGAAGGCGCTGACCGAGGCAAAGCAGAAGGCGGTTGAATTCAGGCGTGCGGCTCTCGAGAGCCGCGAGATCGCCGATCGTCACTACCGCCTCGCCGTCGAATCCCGCGCCGACTAGCCGGGGCCGCATTCACACGGGCGGGGCGGCCGCAGCGGCCGCCCCGCGTATGCTGTGAGCGACCAGATGGGTCCCCACCACAATCAGCAGCTGATTCTCGTGCGGCACGCGGCGGCGACCGGTCAGGACCCGGCCGCAGCACTTACCGCGCAGGGACAACGCCAGGCCCTCGCCCTGGCCGAATTCCTGCTGCCCAGGCAGATCGAGCGCGTCATCTCGAGCCCGTTCGCTCGCGCGATCGATTCCATCACGCCATTCTGTCGGAGCGCCGGTCTGCGTCTGGAGACGGACGAGCGACTGGTCGAACGGGTGCTCACCTCACAACAGCTGCCGGATTGGCGCGAGCACCTTCGCCGATCGTTCGACGATCCAGACTACCGCCTGGATGACGGAGAATCGTGTTGTGCCGCGCAGGCCCGCGGCACGTCGGTCACTCGGGAAGCATTGGCTTCGGGGCAGCGATGCGTCCTGGTGACGCACGGGAACCTGCTGGCGTTGATCCTGAGGTCCATCGATTCCACGGTGGGATTCGACCTGTGGTCGGGGCTCTCGAATCCCGACGCCTTCGTGATTGAGGCCGACCACGAAGGGCCAAAGCGGGCCAGTCGGATCTGGGACTGACGGGTGAGGTCCACCTTCGGGTGATTCGCCACGAACGCGAGTCCACACGCGGCGATGGAGGTTTCGTTGGCGAAGACGGTCTGGAGAGATGACGCAGCTCGCAATCAGCTGGACGGATGGTTCGCGCGTTTCCGTGACAGGATCGCCGCGCCCGTCGAGAGCTGCGAGGTGCCGACGCGGCATGGGATAAGTCATGTCCTGCTTGCCGGACGACCCGACGGACCGCCGCTGGTCTGCCTGCACGCGATGCGAACGGGCTCGGCTTTCTTCGTCTCCGAGCTTGGTCCGCTGTTCGACCGCTTCCGCATCATCGCCCCGGACCTGCCAGGCCAGTCGGATCGTGGGCCCCAGGTGCGGCTGCCGCTGGACGAACTGAACCTCGGAGCCTCCAGCGTCTGCTCGACCCGCTGTTCACCACCTGGAACCCCGACTGGTTCGGCTACACCGGCGACGCCGTGCGGGATGCCCTTCGATTTTCGCATCCCGCCCCTGGCGTCGGACGATGAGCTGCGGCGGCTGACGATGCCGGTACTTGTGCTCGGGGCCGCCGACGACATCTCGTTCCCCGGCGAGGCGCTCGTGCGCCGGGTGAGCGCGGTGCTCCCTCAGGCCGACGTGGAGGTGATCCCGGCATCAAGGCATTGCCCGCCAACGACGCCGGAGTTTCGCCGCTGGCTGGCCGACCGGCTTTCGGCGTTCCTCGGCCGGGCATGCACCACATGACGGTCGCCGCCCTCATCCTCGACATGGACGGCCTCATGGTCGACACCGAACCTCTCTACAAGACCGTGTGGCAGCGGGCGTCGTACGAGGTTGGCTTCGACCTGAATGACGAGCGCTACGCGATGATCGTCGGTCGCACGATAGCCGGCTGCGAGCGCGTCCTCATCGAACAGTTCGGTCCAGCCTTCCCGGTCGATCGCGTGCGCGAACGGTGCCCGGTGCTGTGGCGCGAAGAGGTGGACCGCCGCGGCATTCAACCCAAGCCTGGCCTGCTGCAGTTGCTGGCGCTGGCCGACGCCCATGGCCTGCGCACGGCGGTTGCCACCTCGACCAACGCCGAGGCCGCCGCGTTCACGCTCGGCCGCGCCGGCCTGACCGGTCGCGTCAGCACGGTGGTGACCGGCGATGAGATCGCCCACGGCAAGCCGGCACCCGACATCTACCTCGAAGCCGCCCGCCGCCTCGGGGTCGACCCGAGCGTCTGCATTGCTCTCGAGGACTCGGAAGCCGGTGTGCTGTCCATCGCCCACGCCGGCATGCGCGGCATTCTCGTGCCGCACTGGCCCGCCTCGGACCTGTCCACCAGGACGGCCTGGCGCGTCGTCAACACCCTGCACGACGCCTGCGACATCGTTGCGGATCTGATTGGCGAGCCAGCCTGAACGTGCCGTCCCATCATCGAGTCGCCTGTCCGTAGTGTCCGCCCCAGCCCGACTTGCGCCGGCGCATGGCGCGGAGTACCGTTGCCCGCCATGTTCGAGAAGCGGATGCTCGCTACCTGGGGCGACATGGACTACAACGCCCACATGCGGAACACCGCGTTTCGCGGCAAGTCCGCCGACCTGAGCCTGATGTCGTCCAACGACTTCACGGTGCTGCCGTCCCTGAAGCTGGCGGGGGTATGACAGTGCAGAGCCGCGGTCGCCAGGTCCGGGCCGCTGTCGTCGGCACACTGCTCGCGTGCCACGCGGCCGCGCTCCCAGCCCAGCAGCCAGCAGCGGACCTCGGGCCGTTGCTCGCCAAGGCCGGTGTGGCCGGGACGGCGGTGGCGTCGTGCCGTGGTGAGTTCCGCATCGGTCATCCTGACGATGTGGCGGTGGCGGTGCGAGAGCGAGCGGACGGGGGGCGCTACGTCGCGGTGATGGACGGGACGGCGTACGAGCTGTCCCCCTTCTCCGGCATGCCGGACCTGTCCTGTTACACCGTGCGCGAAGCCGACCGCCTGACGGCAGACATCGCGAAGTCGGACACCATCAACGGCCGGGTGACTGCCGAGTGGGACGGGACGGCGGTGTGCGCCTTCATCGAGCCGACGATCGCGGTCTGCTGGCAGTACGCTCCCGAACGGAAGGCGTTCGTCCGCATCGGCGGCTGGACGACGTAGCTGCGAAGACCCAAGTGCGGCCGCCGCGCGTTTGGCGCTTGCTCAGCGCCCCGTGCTGGGGCAGGATTGGCCGCGCTGACCACGGCGGTCGTGCGCCTTCCAGGGAGATTCACCTGTGCCGATCCTGTTCGCGTTGCTCCTCCTCGTGTTCCAGTCGCGCAGCGCGACTGGCGTGCTCGACAAGCCGGATCCGAAGCAGATGGAAGACGCGCCGCCGCTCGGCTACCAGCCGGTGGAGACGGGCCTGACGCTGCCGGACGGTATCACGCTCGGCGCTTCGTCCGGGGTGGCCTTTGATGCGCAAGGGCACATGTGGGTGCTCAATCGTGGCCCGCACCCTCTGATGGAGTTCGACGCAAAGGGCACCTACCTGCGGGCGATGGGTGAGGGTCGCTACAACCGCGCGCACGGCCTGCGCATCGCTCCAGACGGCGGCATCTGGTCGACCGACGTGCAGGGGCACACGGTGATGAAGATGAACCCCAGCGGCGAGGTGGTGCTGACGCTCGGCACGCGCGGCCAGCCAGGCGCGTGGGACGAGGCGGCCGGGACGCGACTCCTCTACGAACCGGCCGATATCGCCTTTGCGCCGAACGGTGATGTGTTCGTCGTGCAGGGGCACGGACGCGGTGAAGGACGCGTGCTCCGCTTCGATCGCACCGGCAAGTTCCTCACGAGCTGGGGCGGCAAGGGCAGCGGCCCCGGGCAGTTCAACCAGCCGCACTCCATCCTCGTCAACGCGAACAACCAGTTGCTCGTGGCTGACCGCGAAAACAGGCGCGTGCAGGTGTTCGACCTGAACGGCACCTACATCACCGAGTGGAAATTTCGCGGACTGCCGTGCGGGCTGTTCATCGGACCTGACAGGCAGCTCTATCTCGCTTCCGGCTTCTCGGGTCAGATCCTGCGGCTCGATGCCAACGGCAAGCCAGTGGCGATGATGGGTCAGCCCGGTCCAGGCCCGGCGCTCGGCGAGTTCGGCGAGGCCCACTACATGGCCATCGCGCCAAACACCGACATCTACGTCGCCGACACGATCAACGCGAAGCTGCACCGATTCGCGAAGCGATAGCGGCGACGAGGAAATGCGAGCGGCTGGGAAGCGAAGCGGCCGAGGAAGAAAGGAGGAGGTTCGCGTGGCACGACGCCGAGTCTTGACGGTGGACGACTTCAGGTGCACGGCTCTCGGCCTGCAGGGAGTCGTCGAGGGGGCGCACATGGGGCATCCCGACTTCCGCATGCACGGCAAGGTGTTCGCGTCGCTCACTGCCGATCTGCAGCGCGGCAGCGTCAAGCTGACGCCCGACGCGCAGGCCGCATGCGTTGGCGACCATCCACAGGCGTTCGCGCCGGCGAACGGCGCCTGGGGGCGGCAGGGCTGGACCGTCGTGCAGCTCGATGCCGTGTCGATGGACGCACTGGGCGAGGCGCTGACGCTGGCGTGGCAGGCGATGCCAGCCAAGGCGCCGGCACGCCCGAAGGCACCCGTCGGGTCGGCACGACGCGCGACGGGTGCGCTTGCAGCTGCCGCGACGGCCGTATCCAACTACATCGCCGCTGAGCCACGCGCTACCGTGCGAGGCATCCTCACGCGGATTCGTGACATTGTCCGCAAGGAAGTGCCTGGCGGTCAGGAGAAGATCAGCTACCGCATGCCTGCCGTCTTCCTCGACGGCGCCGTGCTCTACTACGCTCCCTTCGCGCATCACATCGGCATCTATCCGCCGGTGAAAGGCGATGCGGCACTCGAGAAGGCCCTGGCGCCCTACCGCGGCGAGAAGGGGAACCTGCGCTTTCCGCTCGACGCTCCGATGCCGTATCCGCTGATCCGGCGCGTGGTCCGTACGCGTCTCGCGGAGCATCGTCTGCGGCTCGCGGCGAAACGCCTCACACGATGACGCTGGCGCGCTGGTGGGAGGTCTGGGCCCGGTTCAGCGGGCGCGGCGCCTACTCGCACGAGCTCTCGTTCCCCCTCCTGCTCCCACTCCGCCGCGTGATCGTCTCCCAGGCCCAGCTCGTCGCTCACCTGCGCCTGACTCCTGAGTCGCGACGACTCGTCCATTGCGCGGCTCATCGCCCTGAACGGTGCCGGGAGCCCGTAAACATTCGCCCGCGCCGCATCGTAAGGAACTGGTATGAAACTCACGTCTTCGTTTGTGCTGGCTTCGGCTGCCGCCCTGGCCTTGTTCGTGTCGCCTGTTTTCGCGCAGGCTCCCGCAGGTCAGGCGGCCGCCGCCGGGCGCGGCGCTGCACCGCCCGCGCGCGTCGTGCTCTCCGTCAGCAGCTCGGCCTGGCCCGACGGCGGCGAAATCCCGATGAAGTACTCATCGCGCGGCGCGAACACGTCGCCCGACTTCACCTTCAACTGGTCGCAGGGCGGCAACGCTGTCGCCGCCCCCGCCGAGCTCCAGAGCTACGCGATCGTCTTCCGCGACATGGAGAACTCCACCAACAAGGGCACGACCGATACGCTGCACTGGACCATCTTCAACATCCCGGGCACGGCCAAGGGGCTTCCCGAAGGGCTCGGCAAGGGCGACCTGCCGGACGGCTCGCGCAATGGTCCAGGCATCGCAACCCGTGGCGGCAATCCGGGCGCCTATTTCGGGCCCGGCGCCGGTCCTGGTCCGTTCCACCACTACGTCTTCGAGTTCTTCGCGCTCGACACCAAGCTCGACCTCGCGGCCACTGCCACGCGCGACGAGCTGCTGAAGGCCATGGAAGGCCACGTCATCGGCAAGGCGGTCTACACCGGGCGCTTCCATGCGCCGGCGCAGCAGTAGCGTCATGCAGCAGCAGCTGAAGCTGGCAGCAGTGATGTGCGCGGGGCTCGCCCTGGCGGGGGCCACGCGCGTCTGCGCTCAGGGCACGACCGATCCCTTCGCCACGCCGATCAACGCCACGGCGGGCGTCATCGCCGTGAACTACACCGAGTTCGCCACCATTCCCGATGTCGGCGCACGGAGGCACCGCGCATGATGATGATGGCTGACGAGCCGGCGACGCGCCGACTGTTCGTCGCCACCATGCGCGGACCGGTCTTCAGCGTGAGCTACGACGGCAAGATCGTGACGCCGTATCTCGACGTCAACGACCCGAAGTGGAGCGTGCCGGTCCAGTCGAACGGCACCGAGCGCGGCTTGCAGAGCTTCGCGTTCCATCCGCAGTTCAACCAGCGCGGCGCGACGGGCTACGGCAAGTTCTACACCTACACCGACACGAGCAACATGACGCCGAAGCCCGACTTCGTGCCGCTCGGCACCGGGCGCACGCACGACACGGTGCTGCTCGAGTGGACGGCGAAGGATCCGGCCGCGGCGACGTACGACGGCGGCGCCGCCGCGCGAGCTGTTCCGCGTCGCAGCATCCGTTCCCGAACCACAACGGCGGGCAGATCGCGCTTCAACCCGCTGACGCCGCCGAGCAGCCCCGACTACGGGCTGCTCTACGTCGGCTTCGCCGACGGCGGCAGCGGCGGCGACCCGATGAACCACGCGCAGAACCTGGCGTCTCCGTTCGGCAAGATCCTCCGCATCGATCCGCTCGGCACGCAACAGCGCGAACGGCAAGTACGGCATGCCCGGCGTCGAATCCGTTCGTGACAGCAGCCGGGGACGCTCGGCGAGATCTACGCCTACGGCCTCCGCAACCCGCAGCGCTTCTCGTGGGACCCGAAGGACGGCAACATGTACGTGGCCGACATCGGCCAGAACATCGTCGAAGAGGTCAGCCCGGTCACCGCCGGCGCGAATCTCGGCTGGAACGTCTGGGAGGGCAGCTACACCTACGCGGCGCGCGAGGTCGGGCACGGCCGAACGTCCGCGGCGATGCGAAGGTGACCTATCCGGTCGTCGAGTACGACCACCTCGATCCGCTGCTGCAACGCGGCCGGCGGTCACCGGCGTGTACGTCTATCGCCAGACCGCCGATCCGCGCAGCTCACGAACCTGCTGATCTTCGGCGACAACCCGAGCGGCGAGCTGTTCTACGTCAACGCCGACGCGCTGCCGAAGGGCGGGCAGGACGCCATCCGCCGCATCCTGTTCAACGACAAGGGGCAGCAGAAGACGCTGCTGCAGCTGATTCGCGAGAAGAACGCGGCGCAGGGGAAGACGGCGGCGCCGCGCGCCGACCTCCGCTTGGGCATGGGCGCCGAACGGGCAGCTGTTCCTGCTGAACAAGCGGGACGGCATGATCAGGCTGCTCGTGCCCTAGTGGCGTGTCGAGGTCGGCAGCTGCACAGAGATGGAAAGCGCTATAGTGGCTGCCGTCGTGGGAGTAGCCAGGAGGGCCGGTTGATTCGGACGCTCGCTCGCGCGCTCAGTCTGTGCTTGCTGCTCGGTCTCGTCGCCACCGCCACCGCATCGGCCCAGCCCGCCGCCGTCGATTCGGCGCTGGCCTTCTACGCCAAGGGCGGCACCTACTGCTTCCGGATCGCACCGTTCGGCACCGCACTGTCCGAGGAGAGGGAGTGGACGGTGATGATGCTGACTGCCGCTTGGAATCATCGCAACAGCCACCGCATTCGCAGCGTCGACGCCGGCGAAACCGGGCTGGGCAAGTCGGCCCTGCTGACGGCCGGCCGCCTGGCCAACGACGTCTGGAAGTTCGACGGCACGCGCGCCGACTTCTTCGAGCGCTTCGCCGAGGGGATTCGCAACAAGCGCCTGCGCGCCAGGGTCGTGAAGCTCGGTCCGGCTGTGATGGGCGAAGCCAGTTCCGAGCGTGAACGCGCCGAGCTGTACCTCGAGTTCGCCGACAAGGGCTCGAAGGTATCGTTCGACAAGGTGCCCGATCTGACGCCAGAGCAGTTCCTCGAATTCTCCGAATACTTCCCCGACTGAACATGCAGAAGACCGTGCTGGTGCTGGTGGCGCTCGCCCAGTGGGCGTGTGCCCAGCCGCGGGTGGATGAGGGGACCGGTGTCCTGCGGGGCATCGCGCAGCGCGTCACAATTACCCGCGACGACTGGGGTATCCCGCACGTCGCCGGTGCGTCGGACGCCGACGTGGTGTTCGGCGTCATGTACGCGCAGGCCGAGGACGACTTCAATCGTGTCGAGACGAACCTCGTCAACGCCATGGGCCGGCTGGCCGAGGCCGAAGGCGAGCAGGAGATCTACCGCGATCTGCGGATGAAGCTGTTCATCGATCCCGAGCGAGCTGCGGTCGCATTACGCGAACAGTCCCGAGCCGCTGAAGACGTTGATGAACGCCTGGGCAGACGGGCTGAACTACTACCTCGAGACGCATCCGCAGGTGAAGCCGCGCGTCATCACCCGCTTCGAGCCGTGGATGGCGCTGTCCTTCACCGAAGGCAGCATCGGCGGCGATATCGAGCGGGTGTCGCTGCAGCAGCTCGAGGCGTTCTACGGCAACGGACCGAAGGCGCCGCAGGCCGCGGCGCTGCACGAGGAGACGCCGCCCGAACCGACCGGTTCGAACGGTTTCGCCATTGCGCCGTCGAACAGCGCGTCGCGGAAGGCGCTGCTCTGGGTCAATCCGCACACCTCGTTCTTCTTCCGCGCCGAGGCGCAGATGACCAGCGAGGAAGGGCTGAACGCCTACGGCGCGATCACCTGGGGCCAGTTCTTCGTCTACCAGGGCTTCAACAGCACGGCCGGCTGGATGCACACCACATCGAGCGGCGTCGACAACATCGATGAGTACCTCGAGACCGTGCAGAGGAACGGCGACGCGCTGCTTTACACCTACGGCACGGACAGGCGCCCCGTCGACGTCCGCACGATCGTGGTGCCGTACAAGACGGCCAGCGGCATGGCGTCGCGCGCGTTCACCGTCTATCGCACACACCACGGCCCGGTCGTTCGCGAGGAGGGCGGCAGGTGGGTCAGTGTGCGCGCTGATGCAGGATCCGGTGAAGGCGCTCACCCAGAGCTACATGCGCACGAAGGCGACGAACTACCGCGGCTTCAAGGACACGATGGAGCTGCACGCCAACTCGTCGAACAACACGGTGTTCGCCGACGCCGAGGGGAACATCGCGTTCTTCTACTCGAACTTCGTGCCGAAGCGCGATCGGTCGTTCGACTGGACGAAGCCGGTGGATGGCAGCAACCCGGCCACCGAGTGGAAGGAACTGCTCTCGGTGGACGAGCAGCCCGAACGTGCTGAACCCGCCGAACGGCTGGATCCAGAACACCAACAACTGGCCGTTCTCGGCCGCAGGCTGCTGCAACAGCCCGAAGCCGGCCGACTACCCGGCGTACATGGAACGCGGCACCGAGAACCCGCGCGGCATCCACGCCGTGCGCGTGCTCGAAGGCAGAAAGGACTTCACCATCGACTCGTTGATGGCGGCGGCGTTCGACCCGGCACTGCCCGAGTTCGACCTGCTCATGCCGACCCTGCTCGCCGCCTACGACGGCCTGAGGCCTGCCGACCTAATGCGCGCGAGGCTGACCGAGCCGATCGCGCAACTGCGCGGCTGGGACCGCCGCTGGAGCGCCGACTCGGTGCCGACGACGCTCGCGGTGTTCTGGGGTGAGGAGCTATGGACGAAGGTGGCCTCCGACGCGCGGGCCGCGAACCTGAGTGTCTACGCGTTCCTGGAAACCCGTGCCACCGCGGCACAGCGCATCGCGGCGCTCGGCGCGGTGACCGACAAGCTGACCGCCGACTTCGGCACGTGGAAGATGCCCTGGGGCGAGGTGAACCGCTTCCAGCGGATCAGCCCCGCAATCGTCCATCAGTTCGACGACACCAAGCCGAGCATCCCGGTGCCCTTCGTCTCGGCGCGCTGGGGTTCCCTCGCCTCGTTCGGTGCCCGCCGCGACAAGGACACGAAGAAGATCTACGGCACCACCGGCAACAGCTTCCTCGCAGCGGTGGAGTTCGGCGACCGCGTGCGCGCGCGGGCGGTCACTGCCGGTGGCCAGAGCGGCAACCCGGCGTCACCTCATTTCAACGATCAGGCGCCGCGCTATGCCGACGGCAACCTGCGCGACGTGTACTTCTACCCGGACGACCTCGCGAAACACACCGAGCGGCGGTACCACCCGGGCGAGTAGCCCTTGCACACCTTGGCTTCGCGATCGTTCTGCCCTGGTGAGCGTCCCTCGAGTCGACGGCGGACCAGCCGTTGTCGCGCTTGCGTGGTCTGTGCGTACGGGTTAGTCTGGGCAGGAGGTGACCTATGAGCTCGATTCCGACCAGGCGCCACGTCCCGACCAGACAGCGGAACTCGAGCGCTCGCTCATCGCCGAGTACCTCGAGCAGCATGGCCACTCGACCGAGTCGCTCCAGCTGCTCCCCGACGCCGATCGCCATCGCATCCTGCGCGACGCGTCGCTCCACGCATCGATGCGCCTGACGGAGGTCGAGTCGCGGGCTCGCTACGTCGACGCGATTCGCCAGAAGTACGACGGTTGATCCACTCATGTGCCGGAACATCAAGGTGCTCGCGAACTTCGCACCGCCAGCCAGCGATGATGAGATTCTAGCGTCGGCCCTGCAGTTCGTCCGCAAGCTGAGCGGGACGACGAAGCCCTCGCGCGCCAACGAAGAGGCCTTCAACCGCGCCGTCGAGGAAGTCTTCACCTCGTCGCGCCGACTCATCGACTCGCTCGAGACCGAACGCCGCTCCCCGAGGAATCGCGAGACCGAGGCGCAGCGCGCGCGCGAGCGCAGTCGCGAACGTGTCGGCCGCGCCTGAGCGAAGGCGTGACCGATGTAGCGGCCGACCTTCAGGTCGCTCGGTCAGGCGACACCTGAAGGTTCGAGCTGCGCCATGTCCCCACGACGTCTCGCTACAGCTGCGCCGCCAGGTAGTCGACCACGCGCTCGAACGGATCGAAGCCGAACGCTTCGCCTATCGACGGCCGCAGGTTCGAGTTCGCGTTGATGTCGTAGAAGACGCGCCGTCCGTCGGCGTCTCGAGGTACTCGATGCCGCCGACGTCCAGCTTCGCGGCCCGCACGATGCGTAGCGCGGTCTCCACGGCCTCGGCCGGCACCTCCGGGAACGGGTAGAACTCCGGCGGCACCGTCGCCTCGGCGCTGGAATCTCGCAGGTGCCCTCGCCATCGTCCGGGTTGCAGATCGGCGACGGGCACAGGTTGAAGCGCCCGTGCGTCACCACGCGCATCGCGTACAGCAGCTCGCCGCCGAGGAACTCCAGCCGCACGATGCCCGCGCTCGGGATCGTGGGGCAGCAGCTCCTGCAGCAGAAACAGGTTGTCGGGCAGCCAGATGCCGGGGTTGTTGTCGAACAGCGCGATCACGTGCGCGAGCGAGTCGGCCACCTGGATGCGTGCGCCGCTGCCGCCCTGCTCCGGCTTCAGCAGGGCCGGCCATGACATCGCGCTGTCGTAGTGCGCGCAGCGCACGCGGCGTCGTTGAACGTGATCGACAGCGGCGTGTCGATGCCGAGCTGCCGCAGCATCGTCGCCTGCACGCTCTTGCTGAGCTCGAGCGCGAACACGTCCGACCCGTTCAGCACCCGCGCACCCTGCTGCTCCAGCGTCCGCATGAGCGCGAGGGCCAGCGGCACCGCGCGCGTGTTGCCGCGCACGTAGGCGCTGGGGCTCGCCTGGTTGAAGTAGAGCCGCGCCCGCGGCACCTCGGCGTTGCTGAACGCCGCCGACGTGACGCTGAACGGTTCGTAACGGACGCCGCGCCGGTCGAGGGCGGCGAACAGCGGCTTCTGCCACTCAGGGTGCTCGTGAATCACAACCAGGTCTGGTGTCACCTCGGCCATCCGCCTATGGTAGTTCGTCCGTTGCGCTGACGCAGCCCGGGCTTATCATCGGCGCATGCTGAAGCCGTGCATGGCGCTCGTCTGTGTGATGGGACTGTGGCTGGCCGCGCTGCCGGCAGATGCCGCGGTCCGCGAGCCAATCGCCACCGCCGGCGGGACTGGTCACGGGTGTGGCGGGTTCGGTCGACGCCGTTCGCGTGTTCAAGGGCATTCCGTTTGCCGCGCCGCCCACAGGCGACTTGCGCTGGCGTCCGCCGCAGCCGCCGGCGGGCTGGAGCGGCGTGCGGGCCGCCAACAGGTTCTCCGACAACTGCATGCAGCGGCAGGCGAACGGTGCCGGGTTTCCCGCCTTACGGCGGCGACCGCTCGGCCGCCTCGATGAGTGAGGACTGCCTGTACCTGAACGTTTACACCGCGGCACCCTCCGCGTCGGCGAAGCAGCCCGTGATGGTGTGGATTCACGGTGGGGCGTGGACCAGCGGTTCCGGCGCGATCTATCAGGGCGAGGACCTCGCGAAGAAGGGCGTCGTCTACGTGAGCCTGAACTACCGGCTCGGCGTGTTCGGCTTCCTCGCGCACCCCGAGCTGTCGAAGGAGTCGGTGCAGCATTCGTCGGGCAACTACGCGCTGCTCGACCAGCTGGCCGCGCTGAAGTGGGTGCAGGCCAACATCGCGGCCTTCGGCGGCGATCCGACACGCGTCACCATCTTCGGAGAGTCGGCCGGTTCATGGAGCGTGCACAACCTCGTGGGGTCGCCGCTGGCGAGGGGGCTGTTCCATCGGGCGATCGGCCAAAGCGGCGGCCGGTTCGCCGTCACGACCACGCTGGCCCAGGCCGAGCAGGCCGGGGTGCGGCTGGCTGGCGAAGCGGGTGTCGAGTACGCTGGCCGGGCTGCGCGCGACGGCAGCCGCTGCGCTGAATCAGATTCCTGGCTTCCAGAGTGTGTCGAACGCCGACGGCTGGGTGCTGCCCGCGACGATGACGCACATCTTCGAGGCCGGGAAGCAGAACGACGTGCCCGTGCTCATCGGCTCGAACGCAGACGAGGGTTCCATCTTCACGCCGGCATCCACGACCGCCGCCTCGTTTCACGAGCGTGTCCAGCGCCGCTTCGGCGCCCAGGCCGGGGCCTACCTGGTGCTCTATCCGTTCACGTCAGACGAAGAGGCGCGGCGGGCGCAGGCGGCCAGCATGCGCGACGAGACGTTCGGCTGGGAGATGCGGACCTGGGCGCGACTGCAGACCAGGACAGGCTCGTCGAAGGTGTATCTCTACTACTTCAGTCACGTGCCGCCGCTGGCCAACCGCGCGTGGCTCGGGGCGCAGCATGGCGCCGAAATCCCCTACGTGCTGAACTGGCCAAACGGCCAGCACAGCGGCGGTGTACCGTGGACCGCCGACGACCGCGCGCTGGCGGCGCAGGTGTCGCAGTACTGGATCAACTTCGCGACGAGCGGCAATCCGAACGGCCCTGCCCTGCCCACGTGGCCGGCCTTCGAGGCCGGCAATGAGCGAGCGCTCGGCATCGGCGACAGGCTGTCGATCATCGCGGTGCCGCACGGTGCCGCGCTTGATTTTGTCGACGCCGCGACCGCACGGATGCGCGCGGCGGCAGCCGCCAGGTAGAACAGGAGCGTGCATGCCGGGCGAGCGACAGCGCGAGTTGACCCAGCGGTTCCGGGCGCTTCACGCCTCCGGCACCTTCGTCATCCCGAACCCGTGGGACCTCGGCAGCGCGCGCCTGCTGGTGTCGCTTGGCTTCAGCGCGCTGGCGACCACCAGTTCCGGCTTTGCCTGGTCTACCGGGCGCGCCGACAACCACATCACCCTCGGCGATGCCCTGGCGCATCTGCGGACGATCGCCTCCGGGGTGGACGTGCCCGTGAACGCCGACTTCGAAGCGGGGTTCGCGGTCGACCCGTCCGCTGTTGCCGCCAACGTCTCGCGTGCCTGCGACACCGGCATTGCCGGCCTGTCGATTGAGGACTCGACCGGTGATGCGCATGATCCGCTGTTCGCGTTCGAGCTCGCCGTCGAGCGCATCGCCGCAGCGCGGCGCGCCATCGACGCCAGCGGCACCGGTGTGTGGCTCACCGCGCGGACCGAAGGCTTCATCGCCGGCCGACCCGATCTCGACGAGACCATCCGTCGTCTGCGCGCCTTTGCCGAGGCGGGCGCCGACTGCCTCTACGCACCCGGCATCAGCACCGCCGCGCAGATCACGGCGGTGGTAGAGGCCGTTGCGCCCAAGCCGGTGAACGTGCTGGTGGGTGGTCCGTTCACTACCGTGGCCGACCTTCAGCAGCTCGGGGTACGCCGCGTCAGTGTTGGTGGTGCCCTCGCGCGCACCGCCTGGGCCGGCTTCCTCACAGCAGCCCGGGAGCTCGCGGCCGAGGGCACCTTCACCGCGTTCCGGACGGCGGTGCCCGGCGCCGAGATGAACGCGCACTTCTCGAAATAGGGCGCCATTTTCCGCCTGCCGCTGTCGATGGGCGCCGCCGCCGAACGACAAGTGCGTGTCTGGCTGCCATGCCACGCTGACCGCAGGAGGATGCGATGAAGTACCTGTGCCTGATCTACGACGAAGAGACGAAGATGCGCGCCATGACGAAGTCCCAGTCCGACGCGTTCATGGGCGAGTACATGACGTTCACCGAGGACGTTCGGAAGAAGGGGCGCTACGTGGCCGGCGAAGCGCTCCATCCGGTGAGCAGCGCCACGACGGTCCGCGTTCGCAATGGCTCCATTGTCACCACCGACGGCCCCTTTGCCGAGACGACCGAGCAACTGGGCGGCTTCTACCTGATCGAGGCGCGCGACCTCAACGAAGCCATCCAGGTGGCGGCAAAGATTCCGTCGGCGCGCGTCGGCAGCATCGAGGTGAGGCCCGTCGTCGACCTCAGCGCGGGAGCACAAGGGTGACGGCCGACCCGCCAGCGACCGGCTATACTCTGCGCAGTCCGGCTTTCCGGCTGCGCCATGTCCGTCATCGCCCTCACCTTCGTCATCCCGCTCTACAGGAGCGCTGAAACCATTGCTGCGGTCGTTCGCGACATCGAGTCGCTCGAGATCGAGGGCGGGCACGAGATCGTGCTCGTCAACGACGGCAGCGCCGATCGCACGAGCGAGGTGGTGCGCGCGCTGATGCCGTCGGTGCGGGTGCCGGTGGTCCTCGTCGAGCACGCGCGCAATTTCGGCGAGCACAATGCCGTGCTCACCGGCTGGCGTCACGCCCGCGGCGCCCACATCGTCAATCTGGATGACGATGGGCAGAATCCGCCTGCGGAGGCGAAGCGGCTGTGGCAGGAGGCGCGGCGCACCGGGCTGGACGTCATCTTCGGTCACTACAAGATGAAGCAGCACTCGGTCTGGCGCAATGCCGGTAGTTGGTTTACCAACAAGATGACCGACTGGGCGCTCGACAAGCCGAACGGCTTCTACCTGTCCAGTTTCCGCTGCGTCAGCGCGTTTGTCGCCGGTCAGGTCGTGGCCTACGCCGGCCCCTATCCGTACATCGACGGCCTCATCCTCCAGATCACCCAGCGCATCGGCTCCATCGAGGTGCGCCACGATGCGCGCCGGGCCGGCACCAGCACCTATACGCTGCGGCGGCTCATTCGTCTGTGGATGGCGGCGTGGGTGAACTTCTCGGTGCTGCCGCTGCGCGTCGCCACGGTACTCGGACTCGCCATGGCGGCCGCCGGCATGGTGGCGCTGGCGGTGGTGGCGTGGCTGTGGCTGCGCAACGTCGGCCCGAGCTATGGCTTCGGCTGGCTCATGGCGGCGCTGCTGGTGTTCTCGGGCACGCAGCTCGTGCTGCTCGGCCTCATCGGCGAGTACATCGGCCGCACGTTCCTCACGGTCAACCAGCGGCCGCAGTCGGTGGTACGTGAAGTGGTCTCGAACGCCCGTGACGTTGTTGGGGGATAGCCGCGGACCTCAGGTCCGCTCAGGGTTGCCGCAACGGCCCGCCCAGGCGAGCGGTCCGCGCGGCCAGGGGGCGCAGTGCAGCAGCCGAAGCGTCGAGTTCCGCACCAGTTCTCTGCCTCCCGTGCGATCATACGTAGATACCGCGCGTATAATCCGGCGCTTACAAGGAGAGACCTGTGCTCATCAGTCGCGAACTCGCGAGTGCGTTCAATCAGCAGATCGGCAATGAATTCGGCGCCAGCATGCAGTACGTGGCCATCGCTGCGCACTTCCAGCAGAAGCAGTTGACGCTGCTCGCCAAGCTCTTCATGGCGCAGGCCGAGGAAGAGCGGGCGCATGCCATGAAGTTCGTGCAGTACGTGCTCGACACCAAGGGGGAACTCGCGCTCCCGGCGATTGCCGCGCCGAAGCCGTCATTCACCTCGTCGGAAGA
Organism: uncultured Acidobacteriota bacterium; assembly: GCA_963722395.1. GTDB lineage: Bacteria > Acidobacteriota > Vicinamibacteria > Vicinamibacterales > CAVVIG01 > CAVVIG01. Next base: position 61,708 of record CAVRLS010000009.1, read on the forward strand.
CGCCGTGGCCGCCGCGCTCGCGTGGGAAGAGGAAGTGACCAGGCAGATCGGTCGGCTGATGGATACTGCGGTGAAGGAGAACGACTACCTGGCGCAGAGCTTCCTGCAGTGGTTCATCGACGAGCAGCTCGAGGAGGTTGTGAAGATGGACCGCCTGCTCGGCGTCATCCGCCAGTCGGGCGAGAAGAACCTGCTCATGGTCGAGGCCTACCTCGTGCACATCGAGAAAGCGGGCTGACACCCGAAGGCCGCGTCCGTCGCCACGCGGTGTCTTTCGATTCACCGGCGGAGTGCCGCCGGTGAATCGAGGGGCACCACCTCACCTGACCGTCGACCCCATGGCCCTGACCGCGACCATCTACAACTTCGACATCGACCTGGCCGACAGCGATCGGGGAGTCTACGAGACGCTGGCGCTGCGCGTGGCGCAGCACCCGTCCGAGTCGGACGACTACCTGCTGACGCGCGTCCTCGCCTACGCCATGGAGTACGCCGACGGCATCGAGTTCTCCGCGGGAGGGCTCTCGAATCCGGACGAACCGGCGATCACGGTGCGCGACCTCACGGGCGCCCTGCGTTCCTGGATCGAGGTGGGAACGCCCGATGCAGACCGGTTGCACCGCGCCTCGAAGGCATCGCCGCGCGTAGCGGTCTACGTGCACCGCGAGCCCTCGCAGTTTCTTGCACGCCTGGCCGGGGAACGCATTCACCGTGCCGACGCGATCGAGGTCTACACAATCGACCTGCCGCTGGTCAACGCGCTGGTAACCCGCCTGCAGCGGCGCATGAACTTCAGCCTGGCCATCAGCGATCGCGAACTGTTCATCGCCCTCGGGTCGGAGAACCTGGCCGGAGCCGTTCCCCGCCGCCCACTGTGACCTGAGGCCGCCTGAGAACCGCCACATGAGACGACTTCGCTACAACGTTGCCACCAGCCTCGACGGCTTCATCGCCAGGACCGACGGCACGATCGACTGGATCGTCGAAGACTCCTCGATCGACTTCGCGGCGCTCACCAGCCAGTTCGACGCCGCCGTGATGGGGCGCCGCACCTATCAGGTGATGGCGCAGCAGGGGCAGACGGCTGCGCTGCCAGGCGTCAAGGTATACGTCTGCTCCACCACGCTCACGCCGGGTGAGGCGCCCGATGCCGTCGTCATCCCCGGCGACGCGGTCGCGACGGTGCGCGCGCTGAAGCTCGCCGAAGGGAAGGACATCTGGCTGTTCGGCGGCGGGGTGCTGTTTCGCGCGCTGCTCGACGCAGGCCTCGTCGACACGGTGGAGGTGGCGCAGATGCCGGTGCTGCTCGGCGAAGGCATCCCGATACTGCCACCGGGTGGGGCCGCGCCGCCTCTGGAACTGACCGGTGTCACCTCGCTCCCCGCCAGCGGCATCGTCATGCTGACCTACGCCGTGCACGCGCAGGCCGGGGACCGCGCCGATCCTCGACGGGCGGATCGGTGATCGACCCGCTGCGGCTGGACGGGCGCTCGCTGCCGCGCGCACCGCGCCTCTACCTGCGCCAGCCCATGCTGCGCGACCGGACCGAGTTCCTCGCGCGCAACGCCGCCAGCCGTCGCCTGTTCCGCGGCCTGACGACGCCGCTCACCGACCCTCGCATCTTTGGGGCCTACGTCCGGCGTGTCCACACCGGGCTCACGGTTGGCCTGCTCGCCTGCCGCGTCGAGGACGATGCCATCGCCGGGTGCGTGAACCTGTCGCAGATCGTGCGGGGTCCGTTCCAGAGTGCCTACATGGGCTACCAGGCGTTTGAACCGTTCGCCAACCAGCGCTACATGTCCGAGGCGCTCCCGCTCGTGCTGACCGTCGTCTTCCGGATCCTGAAACTGCACCGCGTCGAGGCGAACATCCAGCCGGGAAACGCGCCATCGATTGCGCTGGTGAAGCGCGCCGGCTTCACGCACGAGGGCTACTCGCCGCGCTACCTGAAGATTGCCGGACGCTGGCGCGACCACGAGCGATGGGCGATGACGGCCGAGAGCTACAGACTGGTGTCACGCTCGCGACGAGCCGTGGCGCGCCAACGACCGGAGACCCAGCCCGCACGATAGGGGCGCATGCGAGGGTGAGATGGCGGAGAAGAAGAAGCAACAGCACATCGTGGCGATCGGCGGCGCGGCGTTCCGGGCAGAGCCCGAGAACCTGGCGGTCGATCGTTACATCCTGAGCCTGACGAGGAAGAAGCGGCCCAGCGTCTGTTTCATCCCGACCGCGAGTGCCGAGCCGGCCGAGATCATTGCGAAGTTCTACGACTGCTACACGCGTCTCGGCGCGACACCCAGCCTGCTGCGCTTCTTCCAGCGCACGCCCGACCTCAGGGAGACTCTGCTGTCGAAGGACGTCATCTACGTCGGCGGCGGCAACACGAAGAGCATGCTAGCCGTGTGGCGCGACTGGGGCCTCGACGTGGTGCTGCGCGAAGCCTGGAAGCGTGGCATCGTGCTGGCCGGCGTCAGTGCCGGGGCCATCTGTTGGTTCGAGAAGGGTGTCACCGACTCGTGGGCCAACCAGCTGGCACCGCTCGACTGTCTCGGGTTTCTCGCCGACACCTGCTGCCCGCACTACGACAGCGAAGCGGACCGGCGGCCGTCGGTGCACGACTTCGTCACCCAGGGACTGGTGCCGCCCGTGCTGGCACTCGATGACGGCGCCGCCGCGCACTTCGTCGGCCGTTCACTACACCGCATTGTCACCTGGAAGCCGAACGCGCGCGGCTACATGGTGAGGCGGCGGCGCGGCGCCGTGGTGGAGACCGAATGGCCGCACACCGCGCTGGCGCCGGTGTCGCCCCGCTGACGCGCAGGGAACGAGGAGTCGACATGCACATCATCACGTCACCGCGGACGATCCGCCTCGCTGCAGCACTCGCCGTGATCGTGGCCTGTCTGCCGGTGCCGCGTGCAGCGGCGCAGACAGTGACCACGCTTCTGGGCACCGGTGTCGCCGGCATGTCCGACACGCAGGTCAACAACCCCTACGGCATCATCACCGGGCCCGACGGCGCGCTGTACTTCTGCGACCTCGACAACCAGCGCATTCGCCGGGTCGACCCGAGGACGAAGGCGGTGTCGACCGTGGCTGGGAACGGCAGCCGCGGCTACAGCGGCGACGGCGGGCCGGCGCTGCAGGCGTCGCTCAACATGCCGCACGAGATCCAGTTCGATGCGGCAGGGCATCTGTACATTGCCGAACGCGACAGCCACGTCGTGCGCAAGGTGGACATGAAGACCGGTGTCATCTCCACCGTCGCCGGCACCGGAGTCGCCGGCTTCAGCGGCGACAACGGTCCTGGCGTGCAGGCGCAGTTGCGCCAGCCGCACAGCATCGTATTCGATCGCGACGGCACGCTGCTCATCTGCGACATCGGTAATCAGCGCATCAGGCGTCTGCACCTGGACACTGGAGTTATCGAGACGTGGGCAGGCACCGGAGTCGCTGCCGATACGCCAGACGGTGCGCCGGTTGGCGGTACACCGCTGCGCGGGCCGCGCACGATGGCCATGGCGTCGAACGGCGACCTGTTTCTGGCGCTGCGCGAGGGGAATGCCATCCTGCGTATCGATGCGGCGACGCGCACGTTCCACCGCGTAGCGGGCACGGGCGAGCAGGGTTATGCGGGTGACCGCGGCCCGGCCCTGGCCGCCAGGCTGGGTGGTCCGAAGGGCTTGGCCTGGGCGCCCGGGCAACTCTTCGTCGCCGACACCGAGAATCACGCCATCCGGCGCATCGATCTGGCCACCGGACTCATCACCACCGTCCTCGGTACGGGTGTCAAAGGCGACGGTCCCGAAACGACGCCGCTCGAATGCAAGCTGTCGCGGCCGCACGGGCTGCTCTTCGCGGCAGGCGGGCTGTATGTTACGGACAGCGAGGCGCACCGCATCCGGCTGCTCAGGTAGTCGATGATCGCCGAACGCCAGTGGTGGTCCTGCGGTAATCTTCCGGCGTGAACACATCGCTTCCGGCCGGCCGGCGCACACTGCGGCACCTGCTCATCGCCGTCCTGGCAGCGGTCGTCCCCTGCGGCACCGCGTTGGTCGCCGCGCAATCGTCCGACCCGTTGCCGCGCGTGACGCCGTCATCGGCTCGTCTTGCGTCCGAGCCGCTGGCGGCAGCCACGGCGCTGCTGCAGCAGCATGTGGACGCCGGCAGGTCGGCTGGTGCGGTGGCAATGCTGGCGCGCGACGGCAAGCTGGCGTACGTCGCCACCGTTGGCGTGCAGGACCTCGAGACCCGCGCGCCGATGACCGAGCGCACGCTGTTCCGCATCTACTCGATGACCAAGCCTGTGACGGCCGTCGCCGTGATGATGCTCCTCGAGCAGGGGGCGTTCGCGCTCGACGACCCGATCTCGAAGTACCTGCCCGAGTTCGCGAGTGTGACCGTCCGTACCCCTGATGGACCGCGCGCGCCGAGCCGCGCGCCGACCATCCGCGATCTGCTCCTGCACACGTCGGGCCTCGAGCACCGGACGTCGACGACCTACCGCGACGCACAGGTCCGCTCGCGCACCATCGGCCTGCCGCAGTTCGTGAAGAACATCGTGCAGGTGCCGCTGATGGAAGACCCTGGCACCCGCTTCCGATACAGCGAGTCGACCACCGTGCTCGGGCGGCTGGTGGAGATCTGGTCGGGCGAGCGCTTCGACACGTTCCTGCAGACGCGCATCTTCACGCCGCTCCGCATGGTCGACACCGGCTTCTACGCCACCGCCGCACAGCGTCCACGCCTGGCCACGGTGTATGCACCCGGCCTGAAGGCAATCGAGATCGAGGCGTTGCCGTTCACCGAGCCGCCGGCGCTGCTCGAGGGGGCAGTGGGGTTGCTGTCGACCGGACCCGACTTCCTCCGCTTCGCCCAGATGCTCCTCAATCGCGGCGAACTCGACGGCGTGCGGCTGCTGAAGGCCGAGACCGTCGACTCGATGGTCGGCAACAGCCTGCCCGAGACTGTGCTGGCGGCGCGCGGCAACGGCGCAATGGGCTGGGGGCTGGGCAACGTCAACGTCGTGATGAAGCCGGAGTCGCTTCGCTATCCGGCGAACCGTGGCGAGTACCGGCTGGGACGGCACCGCCGGCACCATCTTCTGGAACGATCCGATCTCGAAGACGGTGCTGCTGCTGCTGACGCAGAACTCGCCCGCCGACCCGGATGGCCTGCGCGCCCGGTTCAAGACGGTGATCGCTCCGGCGGTTGCGCCGTAGGGCGGGCAGGTCGGGCAGGGCGTCGATTCTCCAGAGCGTAGCCGCGGACCTTCAGGTCCGCCTCTGACGTGACCAGCGACCGATGACTCGTGACTTGTGACTACGGAGGAGCGTATGAAACCATCCCGTCGTGAGGCCCTCACCGGCGCCGTGGCGGTCGCCGGTGCGATGCTCAGTACGACCGCGCCTGCAGTGGCGCAGGGCACCACCACGCTGACGACAAGGCCCGGCGGCGGGCCCTTTGCCAATGTGAAGCTGATGGTGTTCGACACCTTCGGCACCGTCGTCGACTGGCGCTCGGTCGTCATCGAGGAGGGCGCGCGCCTGTCAAAGGCGAAGGGGTTCACGCTCGACTGGGCCGCGTTCGCCGACGAATGGCGGGCAGCCTACGGTCCGTCGATGAACCGCGTCCGCACGGGCGAACTGCCGTGGACAAAGCTCGATGTCCTGCACCGCATGTCGCTCGACACGCTGCTGAAGAAGCACGGCATCACGTCGCTCAGTGAAGATGAGACGCGCGAGTTGAACCGCGTGTGGCATCGGGGTCGGCCGTGGCCCGACTCGGTGCCGGGGCTGACGCGGCTGAAGACGCGGTTCACGATTGCGCCGATGTCGAACGGCAACCTCAGCCTGCTCACCAATATGGCCAAGCAGGGCGGGCTTCCGTGGGACTGCATCCTCGGTGCGGAGCTGGCGCATCACTACAAGCCCGATCCCGAGGCGTACCTGAGCCCGGTGGAGTTCTTCGACCTCACGCCACCCGAAGTGATGTTTGTCGCCGCGCACCAGACCGACCTCGCCGGCCCGAAGCGGCTGGGCCTGCGCACCGCCTACATCCATCGTCCGTACGAAGGGGGCAGCGCCGGCACGCCGACGATGCCGGCGCCGGGTACGTTCGACATCATCGTGAAGGACCTGCGGGAACTCGCGTCCACGCTGGGTGCATAGGCGAAGGCACCGGGCCGCCGTGCTCGGGCCCAACGACGGCATTGTTTCGACGGCGAGCCTGGTCATCGGCATGGCCGCGTCGCAGGCGCCCGCGGGTCAGGTGTTGCTGGCGGGGGTCAGCGGCTGGGGAGAGCGCTCCACTCGATGATGGTCAGACGGACCAATCGAGCTCGATGGCAGTCTGTGAGGTGGTGTTGACGCGTCGGTCGTTGGCTGATATTCGTGCTTATCTGGATCGTCTGCTGCAACACGGGTCGTTGCCTGATCGGGAAGGCAACGGGTTGATCGCGTGCAATACGGCCGATGCGCACCGGCTTGGTGCAGCCCTGAACACGTCCTTCTACGCTATCGAGGCCGCGGCGACTGCACGCGTCGATCTGCTACTGGTGCATCATGCTCCGTGGACCCAGGTTGACCGGCATCTTCGGGCTCGCAAGCTTGACCGCCTCACTGAATTAGGCATCTCACTGTACGCGGCGCACGACCGCCCTCCTGAACTGCGGATCAGCCGTCAACTCGCGGAAACCATCGGAGTCGAGGTGCAGCAACTGTCCGCGGCTGACTTGATCGTGGGAACCGTGAAGTCGACAGATCCACAAGCATGGTTTCAACAGATCGGCGCGACACTCGGGTGTCCAGTGCGCGTATGGCCGAACAACCCAACACTTCACCGGGTCGCGGTCGTTTCTGGGGGCGGCGGGGCTACGCCGTACTTGGCCGCGGCGCTGGAGGCGGGCTGCGACACGTTCGTAACGGGGGAAGGCTCCTTGTATACGGAACTGTTTGCCAGGGAAGTCGGCCTGACGCTCGTCTTGGCGTCGCACGACGCGACGGAGTACCCAGGCATCTGCGCGCTCGCTGCCGACACTGCAGAAAGGTTCGGGCTGCCTTGGGTCGGCCTACCGGAGGCTCCCGGCATAAGTGGTGGGGGCAAAGCTCCCCTCCAGTACCGGCTGGTGAAAGTCGGTCTAACATCGCGCCGCACCCGCGGCACCGCATGCTGGTTCGCGCCGGGTGGGGAAGCGCCGGCGCCAGGCAGACGGCAAACGAGTGATTGGCGGCGAATCATCATCAACTGCCCCGCCCGCAGACTGTCTGGGTGCGCCTGCTGGCCGGGGTTGCAGCGGAATGCTTCTTGGGGGCGTACCTCAGTCTGGGTCGGCCGGGACCTGGTTTGGGCTGGCGGTGCTTTGGCAATCGCGGCGGTCGTGTTCCATGGCTTCTACACCGCGGCTGAGCGGTAATCGGATGACCGACGAATGAAGACCCTTGTTGTCGTTGACTACGATCCAGGCTGGCCCGAAGCTTTCGAGCAACTGCGCTCGCAGATATGGCCCGTGGTTCAGGACGTAGCCATGTCTATCGAACACGTCGGCAGCACTGCGGTGGCTGGACTGGCCGCAAAGCCGGTGGTTGACATCAGCGTTGTGGTGCCCACGGCGGCGAGTGTTCCAACCGGAATCGCGCGTCTCGCAGACCTCGGCTACGTACATCGTGGCAATCTCGGCGTTGAAGACCGCGAAGCCTTCTTTGCACCTGCGTCTCTGCCGCCTCACCATTTGTACCTCTGCCCTGCCAACAGCCTCGCGCTCCGCAACCACCTGGCCGTTCGCGACTACCTGCGAACACACGGCGAGGCCGCAGGCGAGCACGGTTCTCTCAAGAAGCAGCTCGCCGAGCGATTCGCACACGACATCGTCGGATACGTCGACGGGAAGACCGACACGATACTCGCGATTCTCCGGCTCACGGGGTTCGGTGCAGACGAACTCGAGAAGATCGCGGGCACCAATCGACGAGCGGTCTAACTACGACCCGTGCTGGTGCGGGTGCTTGTGCACGGCCTCGAGCCGTCGATCGGGGACGAGCCAGATCAGCGCCACGGCGATGAAGATCGCATCCGACAGCCACTCGTTCACGAAGGCAAGCGGCACCGACGACGCGTAGAGCACCAGCGACAACGTGCCCTTGCCGTTCCCGCCCACCGCCTTCGCAAGTTTCGACTCCGGCCCATGGTGCAGCAGGATCGCCTGGTGCAGCAGCGTGTATGACACCGCGGACATGACCAGCACCGTGCCGTAGGCAGCCGTCGGTACCGGTGCATCGTGGTTCTCGCCCATCCAGCCGGTGACGAACGGCACCAGCGACAGCCAGAAGAGCAGGTGATGGTTGGCCCACAGGATCGGGCCGCTCACCCGCTCGGCGGCATGGAGCATGTGGTGATGGTTGTTCCAGTAGATGCCAAGAAAGACAAAGCTGAGAACGTAGGTGGCAAGCACCGGCAGCACGGGCTGCAGGGCTGCCCAGTCGTCGCCGTGCGGAACCTTCAGTTCGAGCACCATGATGGTAATCAGGATGGCGAACACGCCGTCGCTGAAGGCTTCGAGCCGCGTCTTGCTCATGTCGCTCCACTCGTTGGTCGTTGGTGGTTGGTCATCCTCGACAGGCTGCGCCGCTTTACAATCGCTTCGTGCCCATCGATCTTCGCTCCGATACAGTAACCCGGCCGACCGACGGCATGCGTGCCGCCATGGCCGCCGCCCCGGTCGGTGACGACCAGTTCGGCGAGGACCCGACCACCAATCGCCTGCAGGAGCGGATGGCAACGCTGCTTGGCAAGGAGGCGGCGCTCTGGATGCCGACCGGCACGATGGCGAACCAGGTCGCTCTGCTCGTCCTCACGCGTTCGGGAGACGATGTGGTGATAGGCCGGGCGTCGCACGCCGTGTGGTCCGAGACCGGCGCCGCTGCGGCCAACGCCGGCGTTCAGTTCACCGAGATCGGCTCCTCGGGCACGTTCACCGCCGAGGAGTTTCTCGCGGCGCGAAAGCCGCGCGGTCACATGCTGCTGCCTCCCACCACACTGGTGCAGATCGAGAACACCCACAACCGTGGCGGCGGACTCGTGTTCCCCCAGGGGGAAGTGGAGCGCATCTGCGGCGCCGCACGCGAGCGCGAGGTGGCGTCGTACCTCGACGGCGCCCGGCTCTGGAACGCTGCGGTGGCGACGGGCATCGAGCCGGCTGTGATCGCCGCGCCGTTCGACGTCGTCTCGGTGGCGTTCTCGAAGGGGCTCGGCGCGCCGGGCGGCTCGGTCCTGGCCGGCCCGCGCGCCATGATTCCGGCAGCCCTGCGCGCCCGCCGCCGGCTTGGCGGGGCGATGCGGCAGAACGGCATCTTCTCCGCGGCGGCTCTCTACGCACTCGACCACCACCTGTCCCGGCTCGCGACCGACCACGAGAACGCGCGCAGCATGGCGACACGACTGGCGGCCTGCTCGGGCCTGCGCATCGACCTCGAGACGGTGCAGACCAACATCGTGATGCTGCAGCTCACCCCGGACGGTCCTGACGCCGATGGCATCGTCGAACTGGCGCGCGAACGCGGCGTGCTGACGGTGGCGTTTGGTCCGAAGACGGTCCGCCTCGTCACGCACTTCGACGTGACCGGCGAACAATGCGACCAGGCGGCGGACATCCTTGCTTCGATCGTGAGGGCCGCATGATGCAGACAGTACCGCTGGTCGACCTGGCGCTGTCGCGACGACTCGAGCGCGCCGAGGCGCACGCCAACCGCCGTTTCGTCGAGGCCCGCGCCAAGCGGGTGCCCGAGCTGGGCGCCGCGTGGATGGAAGCCGGAGGGGCCTACGCCCTCTTCGACGGCGTCGGTTCGCCGCTTACCCAGACGTTCGGTCTCGCAGTCTTCGAGCCGGTCACGCCCGGCATCCTCGAGACACTGGAAAGCTTTTTCGCAACGCGCGGCTCGGACACCATTCACGAAGTGAGTCCGCTCGCCGATCCGTCGGCACTGGCGCTGCTCAACGAGCGCGGCTACCGCCCGTGCGAACTCTCGTCCATCCTGTTCCAGCCCCTCCCCGCGGCAGCGCCGCCAGGGCCTCTGCCAGCGGACATGGAGGTTCGACTCGTGCTCGACGATGAGCGCGACCTGTGGGCCGCGACGGTGCTGCAGGGCTGGAGCGAGTTCCCCGAGGTACTCGACTTCATCTCGTCGTTCGGGCCCACCGCCGCCGCCGCCGAGGACGCGCATCAGTTCATGGCGGTGCAGCGCGGTGCGCCGATCGCCACCGGGTCGCTCTCGATCCACGGCGATGTGGCGCTGCTGGCGGGGGCGAGCACCGTACCCGGCGCCCGCGGCCAGGGCGCGCAGCGTGCGCTGCTGGCGGCCCGGCTGGCATACGCCAGTGCGCAGGGCTGTTCAGTGGCGATGATGGGCGCGGCGCCTGGCAGCAGCTCGCAGCGCAATGCCGAACGGAGCGGATTCCGCATCGCCTACACGCGCATCAAGTGGCACCGCGCCCGATGACGCTCGGCGTCCTCCTCGCCATCAGTTCGGCCCTCGTCTGGGGCAGCGGCGACTTCTGCGGCGGCCGCGCGGCAACGAAAAGCGATCCCTTCCAGGTGCTGGCGCTCGCGGGTCTGTCCGGCATCGTGCTGCTGCTCGCGGTGTCGCGTGTCGTCGGCGAACCGATGGCGCTCGGCGCCTCACTCGGATGGGCCGTCGCGGCCGGACTTGCGGGTGGCGGCGGCATCGTGGCGCTCTACAGCGGACTTGCGGTGGGCAACGCGGCGACCGTCGCTCCGCTGGCCGCCGTGGCTGCGGCGGCGATGCCGGTGATGTTCGCGGCGTTCACCCTGGGCCTGCCGCGGCCGACGCAACTCGCCGGCTTTGCCCTGGCGCTTGCCGGGATCTGGCTGATCACGCGAGCGACGCCGCAGGGCGAGGCGTCGCGGGCCGGCGTGAAGTACGGTGCGCTTGCCGGCCTCGGCTTCGGCGCCTTTCTGATCCTCATTGCCCAGGTCGATCTCCAGGCGGTCTATGTGCCGCTGGCCGTGGCCCGCGTGATGATGCTGCTCACCGCCGTCTCGGTGCTGGCGATTCGCCGGACCCCGTTTCCCGGCCTGTTCTCCAATCCGCTCGGGTTGCTCGCCGGGTGTCTCGACGCCGGCGGCAACGTGTTGTACCTGCTGGCGCGCCAGCACGTGCGGGTCGACATCGCCGCCGTGCTGTCGTCGCTCTACCCCGTCTCCACCGTCGTGCTCGCGCGCCTCGTGACGCGCGAACCGGTCACGCGCACCCAGTGGGCAGGTGCCGCAGTGTGCCTGGCGGCCGTGGCGCTGATCGCGGCCTGAACGCTCGACGCTGTAAGATTCGGGCCATGTTCATCGGTCACTTCGCCGTCGGCTTCGCCGCGAAGCGCGCCGTCCCGCGTGTGTCGCTGGCGGCGCTGCTGCTGGCGGCACTGTTCGCGGACGTGCTCTGGCCGGTGCTGGTGCTGCTGGGCGTCGAACAGGTGCGCATCGCTCCCGGCCACACGGTGATGACGCCACTGGCGTTCGTCAGCTATCCGTGGTCGCACTCGCTGCTGCTGCTCGCCGGCTGGGGCGTGGTCGTTGGCGTCGCCTATCGGGGCATCGTCGGTGGACGACGCACCTTCGTCGTGCTCGCGGCGCTCGTGGTCTCGCACTGGGTCCTCGATTGGATCACGCACGCGCCCGATATGCCGCTCTACCCGGGCGGACCGACGTACGGGCTGGTGCTGGGGAACTCGCGGCCGGGCACCATGGTGGTCGAGTTGCTGCTGTTCGCAGCCGGCCTGTTCCTCTACACGCAGGTGACGCGCGCCAGCGACGCGATCGGGCGGTGGGCCTTCCGCGCACTCGCGGCGCTGCTCACCGTCATCTACCTCGCCGACTCCCTGAGTGGCATGCCGCCCCCGTCGGTCACCGTTCTCTGCAGCGTGGCGATTGCGGCGTCGGTGCTCTTCCCAGCGTGGGCCTGGTGGGCGGACAGGCACAGGGAAGTCAGGTCTTAGAAGTCGCACGTCGCACGTCGCACGTCGCCGGGCGCAGGTCCGGAGCTCAGAGCGGATCGCCCACCGGCCATCGCCTGTTTCCCCTCTGTACGATCGCCACTTCAGGGGTGTACACAGAGCGGAATCGTGGTACTCTCCCTCGACGCAGAACGCGTCTTTAGAGGAGATCGCATGGCAAAGACCGTCGCCAAGAAGAAGGCTGCCCCCGAGAAGAAGGTTGCAGCGAAGCCGGCGAAGAAGGCCGCCGCGAAGCCCGCGAAGAAGGCTGCCGCGCCGAAGAAGAAAGCCGCGCGCACGCCGAACGCAGCCTTCATGAAGCCGGTGACCCCCAGTGAAACGCTGGCGGCAGTTGTTGGACCGAAGCCGGTGCCGCGCACGGAGATCACGAAGAAGCTCTGGGCGTACATCAAGAAGAACAACCTGCAGGACAAGACCAACCGCCGTCAGATCAACGCGGACGGCCCGCTCAAGGCGGTCTTCGGCGGCAAGGCATCGGTCGACATGTTCTCGATGACCAAGCTGGTAGGCAAGCACCTGAAGTAGCAGCCCTCGCGTTCACTCGCAACGGGCTCTCACTGGGCGACGGTCCTCAAGCCGTCGCCCTTTGTTTTGAGGGGATGTAATCATGCTGGCTCGTGCCGCGTTCGTCGTGATTGCCTTCGGTCTCGCCGTTACCGCCGTCGCCCAGGACCGGATGCCGCCCATTCCGCAGGCCAGCCTCACCGAGGCGCAGAAGAAGGCCATCGAGGAGTTCAGGGCGGCACGCAACGTCAATCTCTCCGGTCCGTTCTGGCCGCTCCTGCGCAGCCCGGAGGTGATGAGTCGGGCCCGCGCCATGGGCGACTACCTTCGCTTCACCAGCGTCCTGCCGCCGCGCCTCAGTGAGTTCGCGATCATCATCACCGCGCGCCAGTGGACGCAGCAGTACGAGTGGGACGTGCACGCGCCGCTGGCCGAGAAGGGCGGTCTCGCAGCCGCCACCATCGCGGCGATTGCCGACGGCCGCCGTCCTGAGTCGATGCAGGCCGACGAGGACGTGCTCTACACCTTCTGCGATGAGCTGCACCGGACACGCAGCGTCAGCGACGCCACCTACGCCAGGGCCGTGCGGGCGTTCGGTGAGCAGGGCGTGGTCGACATCCTCGGCATCTCCGGCTACTACACGATGCTGGCGATGGTGCTGAACACCGCTCGCACGCCGGTGCCGCCGGGCCACACGCCGGCCCTGCGCGCCTTCCCGCGCTGAGCCATCGAGAAGACCGATGACATCACGCCGTCTGCTTCCGGCGCTTCTCCTGCTGTTCGTCGGCAGCGGCTGCGCCGCGCTCATCTACGAGGTCGTCTGGTTCCAGCTGCTCGAGCTCGTCATCGGTTCGTCGGCGGTCTCGATCGGCGTGCTGCTCGGCACCTTCATGGGCGGCATGTGCCTCGGCAGCCTGCTGCTGCCGCGCTTCATGCCCGCCGACCATCCATCCGCTGCGGGTCTACGCGTGGCTCGAGCTCGGCATCGGCGTCATCGGCCTGCTGCTGCTGTTCGGCATGCCGCTCGTCGGCGGTGCCTACACGGCGTGGGCCGGCACCGGCGTCACGCGGCCTCGTCGTCCGCGGCCTCGCCGCGGCGATCTGCCTGCTGCCGCCGACGTTGCTGATGGGCGCGACGCTGCCCGCGATCGCGCGCTGGGTCGAGCGCACGCCGCGACGGCGTGGCCTGGCTCGGCTTCTTCTACGGCGGCAACATCGCCGGCGCGGTGCTCGGCTGCCTGCTCGCCGGCTTCTACCTGCTGTCGGTGCTTCGACATGTCGATCGCCACCTATGTCGCGGTGGCGCTGAACGTCTGGTCGCCGCCGCGGCGCTGCTGATCGCGGGTCTCGCGCCGTCACGTCACCCGTCGAGGCGCCGGCAGTCGCCGACACATTGCAGGGTCGCGACGCCGACGCGTCCGGCACGCCGCCTGGTCTACGTCGCCATCGCGCTGTCCGGGCTGACCGCGCTGGCCAGCGAAGTGCTCTGGACGCGACTGCTGTCGCTGCTCTTCGGCGCGACGACCTACACCTTCTCGCTGATCCTCGCCGTGTTCCTTGCCGGCCTCGGCCTCGGCAGCAGCGTCGGCGCCGCGTCGCGGCGCGACATCTAGCGCGGCCGCGGGTCGCGCTCGGCTGGTGCCAGCTGCTGCTCTGCGCCGCGATGGCGTGGACGGCCTACGTGCTGACCGAGTCGCTGCCGTACTGGCCGATCAACCCGTCGATTGCGCCCGAACGCCTGGTTCCAGTTCCAGCTCGATCTCGTGCGCTGCACTCTACGCCGTGCTGCCGGCGGCGATGCTCTGGGGCGCGAGCTTTCCGCTCGCGCTCGCCGTCGGTGGCGTCCGACGACCGAGGATCCCGCGCGGCTCGTCGGCGGTGTCTACGCCGCCAACACGCTCGGCGCCATCGTCGGCTCGCTGACCGCCAGCCTGCTGCTTGTCGTCTGGATCGGCACGCAGCACGCCCAGCAGGTGCTGATCGTCGCTCGCCGCGCTCTCGGCGCTGCTGCTGCTCGCCGAAAGCCGCAGTGTCGGCCGTCGCCGCTCACCGTCGCTGGCGCTGGCCGCCGGTCTGCTGGCGCTGAGCGTGCAGCCGGTGCCGGGCGTGCTCGTCGCCTACGGCCGCTACACCGCGACGCAGCTCGGGCAGTCGGACATCATCTACGTCGGCGAAGGGTGGAACGCGTCGGTGGCGGTGTCCGAGCGCCCGAACGGCGTGCGCAACTATCACAACGCCGGCAAGGTGCAGGCGTCGAGCGAGCCGCAGGACATGCGGCTGCAGCGCATGCTCGGCCATCTCACGACGCTGGTGCCGAAGCAGCGCGAAGACGGTGCTCGTCATCGGCTGCGGCGCCGGCGTCACGGCCGGCGCGGTCGTCGATCGATCCCGCGGTCGAGCACGAGACGATCGCCGAGATCGAGCCGCTCGTGCCGCGGGTCGTCTCGACCTACTTCGCCGAGCACAACTTCGACGTCGTGCGCAATCCGAAGGTGCAGCGTCCATATCGACGATGCGCGGCACTTCCTGCACACGACGAACGAGAAGTTCGACGCGATCACGTCGGATCCGCTCGATCCGTGGGTGAAGGGCGCGGCGATGCTCTACACGCGCGAGTTCTTCGAGCTCGCGAAGAGCCGGCTGAAGCCGGGCGGCGTCGTGACGCTGTTCGTGCAGCTCTACGAGAGCAACACCGAGGCGGTGAAGAGCGAGATCGCCACGTTCTTCGAGGCGTTCCCGAACGGGATGATCTTCGGCAACACCTACAACGGCGAGGGCTACGACCTGGTGCTGCTCGGCCAGGTCGACGGGACGACGATCGACCTCGACGAGATCGAGGCGCGGCTGCAGACGACCGGAGTACGCGCCGGTCACGCAGTCGCTCGCGCGAGATCGGC
Organism: uncultured Acidobacteriota bacterium; assembly: GCA_963722395.1. Taxonomy (GTDB): domain Bacteria; phylum Acidobacteriota; class Vicinamibacteria; order Vicinamibacterales; family CAVVIG01; genus CAVVIG01. The sequence goes on from CAVRLS010000009.1 coordinate 77,133, forward strand.
ATGTCCTCGGCGGTCGACCTGTTCTGCGACCTATGCGCGGCTCGGCGACGGACATGCAGGCCGTGGCTGCAGGACGCGCAGATCAACCGCGACCGCAACCTGCGCCTGCAGTACCTGGCGGGCCGCGGCCTGAACCTGTATCGAGCCGACGTGATCTACGCCGAGATGCTGCCGTTCGCGAAGGATCCGGCGCCGGGCTTGTTCAATGGATCCGAATCGAACCTCGGGTTGCTGCTCCAGAAGATCCGTATCGCACAGGGACGACAGTAGGAGGAGCCTGCTCCGCCATACACTCGCCCCCGGACGTTCCTAACCGCGCGGCGTGCAGGGTGGGCTCGTCGGCGCCGTTGCCATCGCGCTCCGTGCCGGTACGCCATCAACCGCTGCCGCGGCGGGAGTAGAGTGAGGTATGAGCTATTTGGTTCTCAGGTACGACGAAGTGGTTGACGACTACGTGGCGCGTCGCGCCCCCTACCGCGACGAGCACCTGCGGCTGCTGCGCGATGCCCACACCCGAGGCGAGGTGCTGATGGCCGGTGCCGTAGGCGAGACGCCGGACGGCGCCATCATCATCTTCCGCGGCGATACGCCCGAGGTGGCTGAAGCGTTCGTACGACGCCGATCCCTACGTCGCCAACGGGCTCATCCTCTCGTGGCGCGTGCAGCCGTGGAACGTCGTGGTCGGCGGGCACGACTGACGACAGCCATGGCTTCAGCTACCTGGCCGCCAGGACCGCCGAAGACGCTGTCGTCGCTCGTGCCGTTCGGACTCGGTCGCGATCCGCTCGGCTTCATCACGAGTCTCTCGCGCACGTACGGCGACGTCGCGCACATGCATGGCGCCGGGGAGCACCTGGTGCTGCTCACCCATCCGCAGCAGGTGAAGGACGTCCTCGTCACCCAGCAGCGGAACTTCCGCAAGGGGCGCGGCCTCGAGCGGGCGCGCAAGCTGCTCGGCGACGGCCTGCTGACGAGCGAAGGGCGAGACGCACCTGCGCCAGCGTCGGCTCATGCAGCCGGCCTTCCATCGCGAGCGGATCGCCTCCTACGCCGCCGTGATGACCGACTGCGCCGCACGCGTCCGCGACCGCTGGCCGGACGGCGGGACGGTCGACGTGGCGGAAGAGATGATGCGGCTCACCCTCGGCATCGTCGGCCAGACGCTGTTCGCTGCCGACGTCGAGTCGCAGGCGCGCAGCGTGGGCGAGGCGCTGACCGCGGTGCTCGACTCCTTCTGGACCACGATGCTGCCGTTCGCCGACCTGCTCGAGCAGCTGCCGGTCGGCATCCTGAAGCGCGGCCGCGAGCGCGCGCGCCGAGCTCGACGCGATCATCTACGGCTGATCGCCGAGCGGCGCGCGACACCGGGCGACCGCGGCGACCTGCTGTCGATGCTGCTCTGGCGCCAGGACGAGGAGGCGGACGGCGCGGCATGACCGACGCGCAGGTGCGCGACGAGGCGATGACGCATCTTCCTCGCCGGCCACGAGACGACGGCCAACGCGCTGTCGTGGACCTGGTACCTGCTCAGCCAGCGCCCCGACGTCGAGGCGCGGCTGCACGACGAGGTCGACCGCGTGCTCGGCGGCCGCCCGCCGACGACGGCCGATCTCGCCGAACCTGCCGGTCGTGGAGCAGGTGCTCACCGAGTCGATGCGGCTCTATCCGCCGGCGTGGATCATCGGCCGGCGAGCGATCGAGCGAGTACGCGGTCGGCGAGTACACGCTGCCGCCGCGATCGCTCGTCCTGTGTCAGCCCGTACGTGATGCAGCGCGACGCGCGCTTCTTCCCCGAGCCGGACGGCTTCTGCCCGAACGCTGGACGCCGGCGTTCAGGCAGGCGCTGCCGCCGTTCGCCTACTTCCCGTTCGGCGGCGGCACGCGGCGCTGCATCGGCGAGTCGTTCGCGTGGATGGAACTGGTGCTGGTGGTGGCGACGATCGCGCAGCGGTGGCGGCTCCGGCTGGTGCCCGGCCACCCGGTCGTGCCGCAGCCGGTGGTGACCCTGCGGCTGAAGCACGGGCTCCGCATGACGGTGGAGCGTCGCATCGCTGTCGATGATCGTCAGCCGCTTCGCGCCGGCGCCGACCGGCTACCTCCATCTCGGGCACGTCCTCAACGCCCTCCACGTGTGGGGAATCACGCGTGCGCTCGGCGGCCGGGTGCTGCTGCGGATCGAGGACCACGATCGGCAGCGGAGCCGCGCCGAGTTCGAGCGCGCCATTCTCGACGATCTCGACTGGCTTGGTTTCGTGCCCGATGAACCGCCCACCGACGCCTTCCGCGCTGGCGCCTGCCTCGGCAGGCAGCGCGATCGGCAGGATGTGTACGAGGCGGCCCTGGCGAGGCTCGGGTCTCGCGTTTACGCTTGCGCGTGCACGCGCAGGGATGTTCGCCGCGTCATGGAGGCGGCACGCGGTCCATTCGAGCCCGACTCCGAGCTCTGGTACTCGGGCCTCTGCGCGTCGCGCGGTTTGGCGTGGAAACCCGGGATGGGGCTGCGCGTGCGGGTCGACAGGACGATCGAGCGGTTCGTCGACCTCCGCCACGGGCTGCAGGAGCACCGGCCATTCGAGCAGTGCGGCGATATCCTTCTCAAGGACCGTGACGACAACTGGACCTACCAGTTCGCCGTTGTTGCCGACGACCTCGCGCAGGGCGTGACTCTCGTCATTCGCGGCGACGACCTCCTGGCGTCCACTGGTCGGCAAATCCTCCTCGCGCGCCTGCTCGGGCGCGACGAGCCGCCGCGCTTCCTGCACCACGGCCTCATCATGAAGTCAGCGACGCAGAAGCTGAGCAAGGCAGACGATGACACGAGCGTCGGGGAGATGCGGGCGTCGGCTGCAACGCCAAACGACGTCTTTGGCCGGGCGTTGCATGCGGCCGGCTTCGTGGCATCGGACGCGCCAGTGTCCCGCGAAGAAGCCGAGGCGTGTGTGACGGCGCGCTACCACGAGAGTCTTGCGACGCTTGCTCGTATCAGCCTCTGACCACCGCCACACTGGATGGAGACCACGATGACCGACGGCAACGCGGTGCGCCTGATGATGTTCGAGGGCGCGAGCAGGAACGACGAGGCGGTGGAGCGCTGGTTCGATGAAGTGACGCCGGACCTCGGTGTGGCGCGCCTACACGTCGCCGGATGCCATCGTGCAGTGGAAATGCGGCCTCGGACGATTGGCACACCACGAGCGCCGCGGTTGACCTGCGAGTCGGCGGCGAGTTCTGCTCGCGCATGCAGGCGAAGGACGGCAGCTTCGACTTCGACTTCGCCGGCTCCTACACCAACCTCGTCCCGAACCGCCTGATCGAGTACGCGTTCGGCGACCGGACCGCGAAAATCGAGTTTCTCGAGACACCGGCGGGCGTCGTCGTCCGGGTGTCGTTCGAATCCGAGCCGACGCACGCGATCGAGCAACAGCAGTCCGGCTGGCAGGCGATCCTCGAGAGTTTCCGCCGCTACGTCGAAGCCCGCAACGCGTGACGCGGCGCAGCGCGCGTCTACGGCCCCACACCTACTCGGGGTCGCGATGTACGGTGTCGATGGAGAACGCCGGCGTGCACACCGCCACATATTCAGCGCCGCCGTCCTCGGGCGTGCTGTAGCGCACCCACTCGCCAGGCTCGGTCACGATCGCCTGCCCCTCGCGCACCTCGGTGATGCCGTCGAGGTGTTCCACCCGCAGCGTGCCGCGCAGCACAAGCGTCACTTCGCGGAACTGTGGTGTCTGCCCTGGTTCCACCCAGCCGCTCGGCGACACCATGCGCGCGACGCTGACCTCCGCCTGTCCGGTATTGACCAGGCCGGCAAATTCTTCGATGCGCTTGGGCTTGTTGCCCGCGGACCTGATGACTGTGGGCTGCTCGATGAGTCGTGGCATGGGCGGCAGATTACACTACCCGGGTGAAGAAGATCTGCGACACCATCCTCGATGCTATCGGCGGTACCCCGCTCGTGCGCATCAACAACATCACGCGCGGGCAGATCACCGCGACGGTCCTCGCCAAGATCGAAACCTTCAACCCCGGCAACTCGATCAAGGACCGCATGGCCTTGCGGATGATCGAAGATGCCGAACGTGCCGGCCTGTTGAAGCCCGGCGGCACGATCATCGAAGGCACCTCCGGCAACACCGGCATGGGGCTCGCCATCGCGGCAGTGGTGAAGGGCTACAAGTGCATCTTCACCACCACCGACAAGCAATCGAAGGAGAAGGTGGACGCGCTGAAGGCGTTCGGCGCCGAGGTGATTGTCTGCCCGACGAACGTCGATCCTGAAGATCCGCGGTCGTACTACTCCGTGTCGTCCCGTCTCGAGCGCGAAGTGCCGAACTCCTGGAAGGCGAATCAGTACGACAACCTGTCGAACTCGGCGGCGCACTACGAGCAGACCGGTCCCGAGATCTGGGAGCAGACCGACGGCCGCATCACGCACTTCGTGGTCGGCGTCGGCACCGGCGGCACCATCTCCGGCGCGGGCCGCTACCTGAAGGAGAAGAACCCGAACATCAAGGTGTGGGGAATCGACACCTATGGATCGGTCTTCAAGAAGTACAAGGAGACCGGCATCTTCGACAAGAACGAGATCTATCCGTACATCACCGAAGGGATTGGCGAAGACTTCCTGCCGCAGAACGTCGACTTCTCCATCGTCGACCACTTCGAGAAGGTGACCGACAAGGACGCGGCGCTGATGACGCGGCGCATCGCACGCGAGGAGGGCATCTTCGCCGGCAACTCGGCCGGCTCCGCCATGGCCGGCCTGCTGCAGCTCCGCCAGCACTTCAAGGCGGACGATGTGGTGGTGGTTGTGCTGCACGACCACGGCTCGCGCTATCTCGGGAAGATGTTCAACGACGACTGGATGCGTGCGAAGGGATTTCTGGAGACGAGCGGCATGACCGCCCGCGACCTGGTGGCGCAGGGACTGTCAGGCGAACTCTGTTCCATCGAAGGCAACGAGCCTGTGGCACACGCGGTGGCGCTGATGAGCCAGCACGACTTCTCGCAGATCTCGATCATGCGCGACCGCCGGCTGGTCGGTTCGCTGAACGAATCCCACCTCTACTCCGAACTCGTGCGCAATCCGGATGTGAAGCTCGAACCTGTGGAATCGATCATGCTGCCGGCCTTCCCCTTCGTCGACGCGTCGACGCCGGTGGACCTGCTCTCCACCATGATCACGGCTGAGAATCCGGCGGTGCTGGTGCGCGATTTCAAGACCGAGAAAACCTTCATCATCACCCGGTCTGACGTCATCCGCGTGCTGTAGCGCCGAGGCGGGACCGCGCTGCGCGAGAACTCATGAGCGGCACACTGCACGAGCAGTTCGGCGACATCGACATCTACCTCTTCGACCAGCTGCTGAAGGGACGACTGCGTCCCGGCATGCGGGTGCTCGATGCCGGCTGTGGGCGCGGGCGGAACCTCGTCTACCTGCTCCGTTCGGGGTTCGACGTGACTGCTGTCGATGCCGAACCCGACGCTGTGCAGTTCGTGCGCGTGCTCGCGGCGCGGCTGGCGCCGGCGCTGCCGGCGTCGAATTTCCGGGTCGAAGCGGTCGAGTCGATGACGGTGCCGGACGCCCGCGCCGACCTCGTCATCAGCAGCGCGGTGCTGCACTTCGCGCGGGACCCTGCGCACTTCGACGCCATGGTGCGCCGCATGTGGCGGGCGCTCGCGCCAGGTGGCATCCTGTTCTCCCGCCTGGCGGCCTCGACCGGTATCGAGAGCCGCATCGTGCCGCTCGGATCAGAACGCTACCTGCTGCCAGATGGCAGCGAGCGCTATCTCGTGTCCGAGCCGCGCCTTGCAGCACTGACGCGTGAGCTGGGCGGCACGCTCATCGATCCGATCAAGAGCACCATCGTTCAGGACATGCGCTGCATGGCCACGTGGGTGATTCGTGCGCCTGTCTGAACTCGTGGCGCTGTCGGCGACGGTGACGCAGGCCTCGGCCCGATTGCGCAAGATCGGCCTGCTCGCGGATGCCCTGCGCACGCTCCCGCCAGACGACCTGGCAATCGCCATCCCGTTCCTGACGGGCGCGCTGCGTCAGGGGAAGATCGGTATCGGGGCTGCGGCCATTCGCGACGCCGCAGATATGGTCGCCGCAGACGTCCCGAGCCTGTCGGTGACCGATGTCGATGGCGTCTTTTCCAGCATGGCAGGAGAAAGCGGCGCCGGATCAGCCGGTGCGCGCGTGCGGCACCTGCGCGACCTCTTCACCCGGGCGACGCGCGAGGAGCAGCAGTTCCTGGGCAGGCTGCTGTTTGGCGAACTGCGGCAGGGGGCGGTCGAGGGTGTGCTTGCCGACGCGGTGGCGCGCGCGGCCGATGTTCCGGTGGAACGCATCAGGCGCGCGGCAATGGTATCTGGCGCGCTGGCGCCTGTGGCGGTGGCGGCGATTTCGGGTGGAGCTGCGGCGCTGCAGGGCATGAACATCGCGCTCTTCGCGCCAGTTCAGCCGATGCTCGCCGGCGCGGCCGGCGGTATCGACGAAGCGCTCGGGACAACTGGCGCGGCGGGGCTCGAGTTCAAACTCGATGGCGCGCGCATCCAGGCGCACAAGCTGGACGACGAGGTGCGGGTCTATTCCCGGAGCCTGCGCGATGTGTCCGCCGCCGTGCCGGACGTCGTCGATCTGGTGCAGCGGTTGCCCGCCAGGTCCCTGATCCTGGACGGTGAAGCGATCGCTCTGCGGCCGGATGGCACGCCGCATCCCTTCCAGGTGACGATGCGCCGCTTCGGGCGGAAGGCAGACGCGGAGGCGGTGCGTCAGACCTTGCCGCTGTCGTCCCTTTTCTTCGACTGCCTCTACGTCGACGGCGCGGCGACGCTCGACGAGCCGTTCTCCCGGCGTGTGGTGCTGCTCGACGAACTGCTTCCCGAGCCCGCCCGTGTGCCCCGGCTGCTTGGCGCGACGCCGTCCGAGGCTGAGGCGTTCGCGTTGCGCGCCGAAGCAATGGGGCACGAAGGCGTGATGGTGAAAGCGCTGGATGCACCGTACGCCGCTGGCCGCCGCGGCAGCGCCTGGCTCAAGGTGAAGCGTGCCCACACGCTCGATCTCGTCGTGCTGGCCGCGGAGTGGGGCAGCGGCCGGCGCACCGGGACGCTGAGCAACTTGCACCTCGGTGCCAGGGATGAGGAGCGGGGAGGCTTCGTGATGCTGGGCAAGACGTTCAAGGGGCTCACCGACGAGCTTCTGGCCTGGCAGACCGCGGGAACTGCTGGCCCGGGAACTCGGGCGGGAGGGACACGATCGTGTTCGTGCGGCCCGAACTGGTGGTGGAGATCGCCTTCAACGAGATTCAGGAGAGTCCGCAGTATCCGGGTCGGCTGGCGCTTCGCTTTGCCCGCGTCCGCCGCTACCGCTCGGACAAGGTCGCGGCGCAGACCGATACGCTCCTGACGATCCAGAATCTGTATGCGAGGACGACAGGTTTGGAGCCTCCCATCCGATAGACTCAGGAGAAAGCGAGCTCGTCGATATCGCATGCTGCGCGCATTTGGCGTTACAGACAGGGGGCGTGTCCGTCCCACGAACGAGGATTGTTTCGGCATCGACCCCGAACTGCAGCTCTGCGTCATCGCGGACGGCATGGGGGGGCACAGTGCCGGCGAGGTGGCGTCGCGGCTTGCCGTCGAGGCGGTCCTCGACTACGTGGCGAACAACAACGTCACCACAACCTGGCCCTATGGCTACGACAGCGGGCTGTCAGAGCGGGCGAACCTGCTGCGCACCGCGGTTCAGGTGGCCAACACCCGTGTGTTCGAGGCGGCCGCGGCGTCGTCAGCGTGCACCGGCATGGGCACGACCATCGTGGCGATGCTGATCGGGCGGGCGTGATGACCGTTGCGCACGTTGGCGACAGCCGGTTGTATGCCTTGAGCGGCGGAGCCGCCGAGCAGTTGACCGCCGACGACTCCTGGGCGGCAGTGATGCTGGCCCGTGATCCGTCGCTCGACCCCGCCATCCTCAGGAACCACCCGATGCGGAACGCCCTGACGAGCGTCATCGGCGCCAAGGCGCAGGTGGACGTGCATGTCGGAGAGCGGGTGCTGACGCTGGACGACCTGCTGGTGATGACGACCGATGGGGTGCACGGCGTGCTCAGCGAGGCGACGATGGCGGACGCGTGCGCGGGGGGCGACGACCTGCAGGAGCTGGCGGGACGCCTGGTTCGGGAAGCGATGGACACCGGCAGTCGTGACAACTGCACGGCTGTCGTGGCGCGCTACGAGCGGGACTAGTCCGCGACTTGGCCCACCAGCGGCCGCAGCCAGCACCCGGCACGGTCATCCCTCCGAACACCCTCCTGAATCATCTTGCGCACAGGACTACGGGTCTTTTCAGATAGTTGGGTGCAAGCCCGAATGTGTACGGATAAGATGAGGACCCTGCGCGGGTGACCGACCGGCTTTTATTTTTCGCCTGGTTGAAAAAACTCGTGCTATATTCCCTAGGTTCTGTTGGAGCCGGGACACCCTATCTGGCTCTAACCCTTCGACGCGTCGTGATCGTCCGGTAACACTCGAAGGACGATGCAAGGAAATCCGGTGCCTGGCCCGCCTTCGGGGATGTTCCCGAAAGGACAGTGGCGATAACGGGCAATCCGCTCCACCGCGCGACTCAATTTTTCGACCCATAGGGTAATCAGTTTCAGGTGCCAAGCCGGAAGGCTTCCAGGCCTGGGACGCTGCCAGGGACGCTCCCTGGAGTCAAGCGACTTGCCGCCGAGGCGTCCGCGGCGATCGCTGCTGTCTGAATTTTGGACGCTCATAGCTTTATGCCGACTATCAGCCAGCTTGTCCGCGCCGGTCGCAAGAAGATCGTCAGCAAGACCAAGAGTCCGGCGCTGCAGAACAGCCCGCAGAAGCGAGGCGTCTGCGTCCGCGTGTTCACCCAGACCCCGAAGAAGCCGAACTCGGCCCTCCGCAAGGTGGCGCGTGTTCGTCTCACCAACGGCATCGAGGTGACGACCTACATTCCGGGCGTCGGCCACAACCTGCAGGAGCACTCGCTGGTGCTCATTCGCGGCGGCCGCGTGAAGGACCTCCCGGGTGTGCGCTATCACGTGGTGCGCGGCACGCTCGACGCGGTCGGCGTGCAGGGTCGCATGCAGGGACGTTCGAAATACGGCGCGAAGCGCCCGAAGAAGGCTTAAGTCATGCCCCGTAGACGAGAAATTCCGAAGCGCGACGTCGCGCCCGATCCGCTGTACGACAGCCCGCTGGTCAGCAAGTTCATCAACTGCGTGATGAGCGACGGCAAGCGCAGCACCGCCGAGCGCATCCTCTACAAGAGCTTCGACATCATCAAGGAAAAGACCGGCGACGATCCGCTGAAGGTCTTCAAGAAGGCGATCGACAACGTCAAGCCGAGCCTTGAAGTGAAGTCGCGTCGCGTCGGCGGCTCGAACTACCAGGTGCCGATCGAAGTGAACCCGAACCGCCGGCTCTCGCTGAGCCTCCGCTGGATCGTCGGCTACGCCACCTCGCGCGGCGACGGCAAGACCATGCAGGAGAAGCTCGCGAACGAACTGATGGACGCGGCCAACCTTCGTGGCGGCGCCGTCAAGAAGCGCGAAGACACGCACCGCATGGCCGAAGCCAACAAGGCGTTCGCGCACTACCGCTGGTAGTTTCGTTTCCCTAAAGTCCAGAGCTCAAGAGCCCACTTGTAATGGCCCGCCAGACTTCACTCGCGAAGACACGCAACATCGGCATCATGGCGCACATTGATGCCGGCAAAACGACCACGACGGAACGGATCCTGTTCTACACGGGCATCACGTACAAGATCGGCGAAGTGCACGAAGGCACCGCCGTCATGGACTGGATGGAGCAGGAGCAGGAGCGCGGCATCACCATCACGTCGGCCGCCACCACCTGTTTCTGGCGCGACAACCGCATCAACATCATCGACACGCCGGGTCACGTCGACTTCACCGCTGAAGTCGAGCGTTCGCTGCGCGTCCTCGATGGTGCGGTCGCCGTGTTCGACTCGGTCGCCGGCGTCGAGCCGCAGTCCGAAACGGTGTGGCGCCAGGCGGACAAGTACCGCGTGCCGCGCATCTGTTTCGTGAACAAGATGGACCGCATCGGTGCGGACTTCAAGCGCACGTTCGACCAGATCATCACCAAGCTGCAGGCCAATCCCGTCGCCATCCAACTCCCAATCGGTTCGGAAGATCGTTTCCTCGGTGTCGTCGACCTCATCCAGATGAAGTCGATCACCTACAGGGACGAGACGATGGGCGCAGACTACATCGTCGGCGAAATCCCGGCCGACGATGATGGATGAAGCGAAGCATTACCGCGAGCAGTTGATCGAGAAGGTCTCGGAAGCCGACGACAAGATGCTCGAGAAGTACCTGCACGGCGAAGAGCCGACCGTGGAGGAAATCAAGGCGGCGCTGCGCAAGCGGGTGCTGACCTCGGTGCATACCAAGGGTGAAGCGGCGTTCGTGCCGGTGATCTGCGGCTCGGCCTTCAAGAACAAGGGTGTGCAGCCGATGCTGGACGCCGTTGTCGACTTCCTGCCATCGCCGCTCGATGTGCCGTCGGTGACCGGCGTCGATCCCAACGCCGCGGAGGCCGGCACGACCGTCGACCGCCTCGCCGCCGACGACCAGCCCTTCTCGGCGCTGGCGTTCAAGATCATGACCGACCCGTTCGTCGGTCAGCTCGCGTTCTTCCGGGTTTATTCCGGTGTGCTGACGGCCGGGTCATCGGTCTACAACTCCTCCAAGCAGCGCACCGAGCGTATCGGCCGAATCCTGAAGATGCACGCCAACAAGCGTGAGGAGATCAGGGAAGTCTACGCGGGCGACATCGCCGCGGCGGTGGGCCTCAAGAGCGTCGGCACGGGCGACACCTTGTGCGACGAGAAGCAGCCCGTCGTGCTTGAGGCGATGGACTTCCCGAAGCCGGTGATCTCGCTGGCGATCGAGCCGAAGACGAAGAGTGACCAGGAAAAGCTTGGCGTGGGCTTGCAGAAGCTCAGGGCCGAGGATCCAACCTTCCACGTGCAGACCGACGTGCAGACAGGGCAGGTCATCATCGCCGGCATGGGCGAACTGCACCTGGAAATCATCGTCGACCGCCTGAAGCGCGAGTTCAGCGTCGAGGCCGCGGTCGGCAAGCCGCAGGTGGCCTACAAGGAAACGCTCACGCGCGCCGCTGACGGCGAGATGAAGTACGCCAAGCAGACGGGTGGCCGCGGCCAGTACGGTCACGCGAAGATCCACGTCTACCCGGGCGAGCCCGGCACCGGCTACATCTTCGAGAACGGCACGACCGGCGGCTCGATCCCGAAGGAATTCATCAAGCCGATCGACGAAGGCATCAAGGAAGCGCTCACACGCGGCATCCTGGCCGGCTATCCGATCGACGACGTTCGCGTGGAGCTGTACGACGGTTCGTACCACGACGTCGACTCGTCGGAAATGGCGTTCAAGATTGCCGGGTCGATGGCGTTCCAGGACGCGGCCAAGAAGGCCAAGCCGGTGCTGCTCGAGCCGATCATGCGCGTTGAAGTGACGGTCCCCAAAGAACACATGGGCGACGTCATGGGCAACCTCTCGAGCCGTCGCGGCCAGATTCAGTCACAGGAAGATCGTGGCGGCACGCAGATTATTCAGGCGCGTGTCCCGCTGTCGGAGATGTTCGGGTACTCCACCGACCTCCGCTCGCGGACGCAGGGCCGCGCGAGCTACTCGATGCATTTCGATCGCTACGAGCAGGCGCCGTCGAACGTGAGCGAAGAAGTTGTCGCTCGCATGCAGGGAAAGTAAACGAGATATGGCTACAGCATCGTTCAGCGAGAAAATCCGGATTCGCCTCAAGGTGTACGACTACCGCGTGCTCGACCAGTCGACGACGGAGATCGTGGACACGGCGAAGCGCACGGGAGCGCGCCTGGCCGGGCCGATTCCGTTGCCGACGGCCAAGAACAAGTGGACCGTGCTCCGCTCGCCGCACGTGGACAAGAAGTCGCGGGAGCAGTTCGAGATCCGCACCCACAAGCGGCTCATCGATATCTTCGAGCCGACGCCACAGACCGTCGACGCCCTCATGAAGCTGGATCTTCCGGCGGGTGTCGATGTCGAGATCAAGGCGTTCGGCAAGGAACACAAGTAAATTGCAGATTTCAGATTGCAGATTGAGCGGCTGCGGGTTCCCCGCCAGGCCAATCTGGAATCCCAGTCTGAAATCTGAATTCTGCAATCTGCAATCAGGTGTCTGAAATGGTGAACGGAATCATCGGCAGAAAAGTCGGGATGACCCAGATCTTCGACGCGGATGGCACGATCCATCCCGCGACGGTCATCAAGGCCGGTCCCTGCGTCGTCGTGCAGGCGAAGTCGTCGCAGTCCGACGGCTACGCAGCCATCCAGCTCGGGCTGGTGGAAGAGACCCCCGCGAAGGTCGGCAAGCCGCTGGCTGGCCACTACAAGAAGGCCGGCGTGCCGCCGACCCGTGTTCGCCGCGAGGTGACGCAGGCCGCTGGAACCGAATCGCCGAAGCTTGGCGATGAAGTGCTCGCGTCGATCTTCGCGACGGGCGAGCGCGTCGACATCATCGGCACCGGCCGAGGCAAGGGTTTCCAGGGCGTCGTGCGTCGTCACCACTTCGGTGGCGGTGCCGCAACCCACGGATCCATGTTCCACCGCGCACCGGGTTCGATTGGTGCGTCGTCGTTTCCGTCGCGTGTCGTCAAGGGCATGCGCATGGGCGGCCGCATGGGCGGCGCCCGCACCACCGTGCACAACCTGAAGGTGCTGCGCGTCGATCCGGAGAATCACCTCATCATCGTCGAGGGTGGTATTCCCGGCGCGCCGACCGGCTACGTGGTCATTCGCAAGGCCATCAAGGCCAAGAAGATCAAGGTTGCCCAGGTCGAAAAGCCGAAGAAGGGCAAGAAGTAGGACGCCATGCAGATCGACGTCGTCAACAACAACAACGAGAAGGTCGGCGCCATCGATGTCCGCGACGAAGTGTTCGGAGGACGCGTGAACGCCGGGTTGATCTGGGAATCGGTGGTGCGTCAGAACGCCTCCGAGCGCCAGGGCACCCACATGACCAAGACCCGCGGCCTGGTCAGCGGCACGGGCAAGAAGCCGTGGCGCCAGAAGGGCACCGGTCGTGCGCAGGTTGGTGAAGCGCGCAACCCGCTGTGGCGCAAGGGCGGCACCGTGTTCGGGCCCGTTCCGCGCAGCTACGATTACTCGCTGCCGAAGAAGGTCGAGCGTGGCGCGCTGCGTGCGGCGCTGTCGGCTCGCATGCAGGACGGCAGCCTGGTGGTGGTCGACTCGCTCACGCAGGCCGACGTGAAGACGCAGACCGCCGTCGAGACGCTGAAGCGTCTCGGTGTGACCGGCAAGGCCGTCCTCATCGACGTCGTCCTCGACGGCAACTTTGCCAAGTCGGTGCGCAACATCCCCGGCATCAACGCGGTGCCGAGCTCGCGCCTCACCGCACGGGACGTCATCAATGCCCGCCGGGTGATTGCGACGAAGGGCGCGCTCGAGAAACTGCAGGAGGCGCTGGCGTAGTCATGAATATCAAGCTGACCGACATCATCCGCCGGCCGCTGATCACCGAGAAGACGTCGATCCTCCGCGAGGATGGCCGCACGGTGGTCTTCGAGGTGGCGCGCGACGCCAACAAGGTGCAGATTCGGACCGCCATCGAGAAGCTGCTCGGGGCGAAGGTCGCCGACATCCGGACCAGCATCGTGCACGGCAAGATCAAGCGTCAGGGCCGGTACTCCGGCCGGCGCCCGGACTGGAAGAAGGCCTACGTCACGCTGCGCGAAGGCCAGAAGATGCCTGAATTCCTGGAGGGCGCGTAATCATGCCCATTCGCAAGTTCAATCCGACGTCGCCCGGCACGCGTTTCAAGACCGTGCAGACGTTTGACGAGATCACGACTTCCGAGCCGTACAAGCCGCTGGTGGAGAAGCTCCACCGGACCGGTGGCCGCAACAACCGTGGTGAGCTCACCAGCTGGTGGCGCGGCGGCGGTCACAAGCGGATGTACCGCATCATCGACTTCAAGCGCGACAAGCACGGCATCGCGGCGAAGGTGACGACGGTCGAGTACGACCCGAACCGTTCGGCGCGCATTGCGCTGCTGACCTATGCGGACGGCGAGAAGCGCTACATCCTGCACCCGGTCGGGCTGAAGGTTGGCGACTCGATCGTCTCGGGTCCGGCTGCCGACATCCTGCCGGGCAACGCCCTGCCGCTCCGAAACATTCCGCTCGGCACGCTGATCCACAACGTGGAACTGCGTCCCGGCAAGGGCGGCCAGATTGCGCGCAGCGCCGGGTCGTCGGTCCAGCTCGTGGCGAAGGAAGGCGAGTATGCCTCGGTCAAGATGCCATCGAGCGAGGTTCGCAAGATCTTCATCGAGTGCTACGCGACCATCGGGCAGGTCGGCAATCTCGACCACGAAAACGTCTCGATCGGCAAGGCCGGTCGCAGCCGCTGGCTGGGTAAGCGCCCGCACGTTCGCGGTGTGGCCATGAACCCGGTCGACCATCCGCTCGGCGGTGGTGAAGGCAAGACCTCGGGCGGTCGCCATCCTGTGTCGCCCTGGGGCCAGCCGACGAAGGGGTTCAAGACCCGCAGCCGGAAGACCACCGACAAGTTCATCGTGCAGCGGAGACAGAAGTAATGGGCCGTTCACTCAAGAAGGGACCGTTCGTCGATACGTCGCTCCTCGAGAAGATCGAGGTGATGAATCGCGGGTCCGAGAAGAGGGTCATCAAGACCTGGTCGCGCCGTTCCACCGTGATCCCCGAGTTCGTGGGTCACACGCTGGCTGTGCACAACGGGAAGAAGTTCATCCCCGTGTATGTGACCGAGAACATGGTCGGTCACAAGCTCGGCGAGTTCGCCCCGACGCGCACGTTCAAGGGCCACACCCAGAAGGTCGCCGAAAAGGCCTCCGCTCCGGCGGGGAAGTAGGAGCGAAGTCATGGTCGAAGCGAAAGCAACCGCGCGCTACGTCCGGACCTCGGCTCAGAAGGCTGGGCTGGTGCTGGAACTCATTCGTGGCAAGGACGTCAACAAGGCGCTCGCCACCCTCCAGTTCACCCGCAAGTCGGTGGCTGGGGACGTGGCGAAGGTGCTGCGGTCGGCGATTGCCAATGCGCAGCAGAAAGATGGATTCGGCGGCGACGTGGACCGGCTGTATGTGTCGGCCTGCTTCGCGAATCAGGGTCCCTCTCAGAAGCGCGTCCGCCCCGCCCCGATGGGCCGGGCCTACCGCGTCATCAAGCGCACCGCGCACCTCACGGTGCAGGTGGCTGAGCGTCCTGTGAAGGTTGTGCCGGTTGGCAGCGGTGCAGCACCCAAGCGTGCCCGCGCGACGAAGAAGGATAAGGAGTAACCGTGGGCCAGAAGGTTCACCCGTTTGGATTCCGCCTCGGATTCAACAAGACCTGGCGATCGCGCTGGTATTCGGACCGCGACTACGCGAAGTTGCTGCACGAAGACCTCAAGCTGCGCTCGACGCTGAAGACGCGCTTCGCGCACGCCGGTGTCTCGAAGATCGAAACCGAGCGCGCGGCCAACAAGCTGAAGATCGACATCTACACCTCGCGCCCGGGCATCATCATCGGCCGCAAGGGGACGGAGGTCGACAAGCTGAAGCAGGAGATCCAGAAGCGCACCTCGCGCGAGGTCTTCATCAACATCCAGGAGATTCAGAAGCCGGAGCTCGATGCCCAGCTCATCTCCGAGTCGGTGGCGATGCAGCTCGAGAAGCGCGTGGCGTTCCGGCGCGCGATGCGCAAGGCGGTCGAGTCGGCGCTCCGTTTCGGTGCCCGCGGCATCAAGGTGCGTGTCTCCGGACGCCTGAACGGCGCCGAGATCGCCCGATCCGAGTGGTATCTGCACGGTCAGTTGCCGCTGCAGACGCTGCGTGCCGACATCGACTACGGTTTCGCCGAAGCCAGCACGACCTACGGCCAGATTGGCATCAAGGTGTGGCTGTACAAGGGTGAGCGTCTCGTGCCGCAGCGCGGGCGTGAAGAGGAATTCCGCGAGCGCGGGCCGCGTCGCCCGCCGCAGGCGCGAGCGTAAGGACAGGTCAGGACGGTCGGGCGAGTCAGGATGGCCTGACGTTACCGACCCACCCGACGAGGGATTACACCGATGTTGATGCCGAAGAAAGTCAAGTACCGCAAGCAGCAGCGCGGTCGCATGGCCGGGAAGGCCTGGCGCGGTTCCGACGTCTCGTTTGGAGACTTCGGGCTGAAGGCGCTCGAGCCGTGCTGGATGACGGCGCGGCAGATCGAGGCGGCGCGTATCGCGATGACCCGCTTCATCAAGCGCGGCGGCAAGATCTGGGTTCGCGTGTTCCCCGACAAGCCGATCACGAAGAAGCCGCAGGAAACCCGAATGGGTAAGGGCAAGGGCAACCCGGAAGAGTGGGTGTGCGTCGTGCGGCCGGGCCGTGTGCTCTTCGAGATGGAAGGCGTGAGCGAGTCGGATGCCCGCGAGGCGATGCGCCTCGCCGCGGCCAAGCTGCCGATCCTCACGAAGTTCGCGACGCGATTCGCGCAGGAGAAGGCGTAATGAAGGCAGCGGAACTCCGCGACCTCGGAGCCGAGGAACTCGGCGCGAAGGATCGAGAACTCACCGACCAGCTGTTCCGCATGCGGATTCAGAAGTCGATGGGGCAGCTCGAGGCTCCGGACAAGATGCGCACGGTCCGGCGTGATCTCGCCCGCATCAAGACAGTGCTGCGGCAGAAGCAGGCAAAGTAGCTATGGCTCAGAAATCGGAAAAAGAAGGCGTCGTCGTCAGCAACAAGATGCAGAAGAGCATCGTGGTTGCCGTCGAGTGGCAGGTGCGTCACGGCCTCTACGGCAAGACCGAGCGGCGGACGTCGAAGTTCATGGTGCACGACGAGAACGGTGAGGCCAGGATTGGCGACCTCGTCGAGATCGTCGAGACACGTCCGCTGAGCCGCCGCAAGCGTTGGGCACTCAAGCGCGTTGTCCGCCAGGCGGCGCAGGTCTAGGAGAACAGCCATGATTCAGATGCGATCGATCCTCGACGTCGCCGACAACTCCGGCGCGCGCAAGATCGCCATCATCAATCCCATCGGCGGCTCGACAGGCCGCTACGCCCGCCTCGGCGACATCGTGACCGCCTCGGTGAAGGAAGCCACGCCCGAGGGCACGGTGAAGAAGGGGCAGGTCGTCAAGGCGGTGATCGTGCGGACCGTGAAGGAGCAGCGCCGTCGCGATGGCAGCTACATCCGGTTCGACCGCAACGCGGCGGTGCTGATCAACGACAACAACGAGCCGATCGGGACGCGCGTGTTCGGACCCGTCGCCCGCGAACTCCGCGAGCGCCGGTTCATGAAGATCATCTCGCTCGCGCCTGAGGTTTTGTAATGAGCCGTCTAGCGACACCCATCCGGAAGAACGACAACGTCCTGGTCATCACGGGCAAGAACCGCGGCGCGCGCGGGCGTGTGCTCAAGATCGACCCGGACGAAGAACCGCCTCGTCGTCGAAGGCGTGAACATGATCAAGCGGCACACGAAGCCGAACCCCCAGAAGAACATCAAGGGCGGCGTCGTGGAGCGCGAGGCGTCGATCCACGCGAGCAACGTGCAGCTGGTCTGCCCCGAGTGCGGCAAGCAGACGCGCGTCGGCCGCAAGCTGCTCGGCGACGGTCGCAAGGTGCGCATCTGCCGCAAGTGCGAGGGAGTGGTCGACAAATGAACCGCCTGAAAGCGAAGTACCAGAACGAGGCGATTGCGTCGCTGACCAAGGAATTCGGCTACGCCAACGCGATGGCCATCCCGAAGATCCAGAAGGTCGTCATCAACATGGGTCTGGGCGAGGCGACCGCGCAACGCCAAGATCATCGACACCGGCGCCGACGAACTCGCGCGCGTCACCGGCCAGAAGCCGGTGTCCGCCGCGCCCGCAAGTCGATCGCGCAGTTCAAGGTGCGCCAGGGCCAGCCGATCGGCACCATGGTGACCCTGCGCGGCGAGCGCATGTGGGAGTTCCTCGACCGGCTCGTGTCGATTGCGCTGCCCCGCGTGCGCGACTTCAAGGGCGTGTCGCCGAAGGGCTTCGACGGCCGCGGCAACTACACGCTCGGTCTCCGCGACCAGCTGCTGTTCCCGGAGATCGACTACATGAAGGTCGACAAGGCCCGCGGCATGAACGTCTCGGTGGTCACGACCGCCAAGACCGATGAGGAAGCACGCAAGCTGCTTCAGTTCATCGGGATGCCGTTCCGTCAGTAAGTCAGGACCAAGGAATCACGAATGGCCACGACAGCAAAGAAAGCCAAGGAACAGAAGACGCCGAAGTTCAAGGTCCGGCTGCGCAACCGCTGCCATCTGTGCGGTCGCCCCCGCGCATACA
The DNA here is from genome assembly GCA_963722395.1 of uncultured Acidobacteriota bacterium. GTDB lineage: Bacteria > Acidobacteriota > Vicinamibacteria > Vicinamibacterales > CAVVIG01 > CAVVIG01. The sequence goes on from CAVRLS010000009.1 coordinate 95,545, forward strand.
TGCGGAAGTTTGCACTGTGCCGCCTCTGCTTCCGCAAGCTCGCGCTCGACGGCGACGTCACCGGCGTGACCAAGAGCAGCTGGTAGGCAACCTGGAAACCGGAACGACTGAGCTGAGAGAACTATGACAGATCCAATTGCCGACATGCTGACGCGGATCCGCAACGCCGTGACCGCCAAGCACACGCGCGTGGACATGCCCGCGTCGCGCATCAAGGCTGACATTGCCCGCATCCTGACGGACGAGGGTTACATCCAGGCCTTCAAGCTGGTCGAAGAGCCGGGCGCCGTGCAGAAGACGCTCCGCCTGCAGCTGAAGTACGGCCCGCACGGTGAGCGTGTCATCACCGGCATCGAACGCATCAGCCGTCCCGGGCGCCGCGTCTACTTCGGCGTCGAGGACGTGCCGGTGGTGCTGGCCGGACTCGGCACCAGCATCCTGACCACGTCCCGTGGCGTCATGACCGGCCGCGCTGCGGTCAAGGCTGGCGTCGGCGGCGAAGTGCTCTGCAATATCTGGTAGGTCCCCGCTGAAGGGGCGAGCCTCGAAGCCGGCGTCATCGACGTCGAGAGCCGAGAGCAACAAGGAACAGGGACATGTCTCGAATTGGAAAGAAACCGATTCCGGTGCCCAAGGGCGTGACCGTCAAGGTCGAGGCCGGCGCGGTCGAAGTCAAGGGACCGAAGGGCCAGCTCACGCAGGCGCATCCGGCCGGTATCGACTTCGAACTGGCCGACGGCCAGCTGCACGCCAAGCGCTCGACCGATGATCCGGCGCTGGCCAAGTTTCACGGCCTCGCCCGCAGCCTGGTCGCCAACGCCGTGACCGGCGTCACCGACGGCTTCAAGCGCGAGCTCGACATCGTCGGCGTCGGCTACCGCGCGGAGCTGAAGGGCAAGCAGGTCATCATGGCCCTCGGCTACTCGCACGCGGTGGTGTTCGACATCCCGAACGGCATCGACATCGCGATCGACAAACAGACCCATCTGACGGTGACCGGCGTGGACCGGCAGCTGGTCGGCCAGGTGGCCGCCAACCTCCGCCGCCTCCGCAAGCCCGACCCGTACAAGCAGAAGGGCGTGCGCTACACCGGTGAAGTGCTGAAGAAGAAGGCCGGCAAGACGGGGGCGAAGTAGGTATGAAGATCAAGACGAAGGACGATCGCCGTCGCCGCATCCAGCTTCGGCAGCGCAAGCGGATTTCCGGTTCCGCCGAGCGGCCGCGACTCAGCGTGTTCCGCAGCGTGACGCACATCTACGCGCAGGTCATCGACGACCTGAGCGGCAAGACGCTGGCGTCGGCGTCGAGCGTGGAGCCGGCGATCAAGGGCACGTTCGAGACCGGCGTCAACCGGCGGCAACCTCAAGGGTGCCGAGACGATTGGCAAGGTCATCGCCGAGCGTTCCATCGAGAAGGGTATCAAGCGCGTGGTCTTCGACCGCAGCGGCTTCCTCTATCACGGTCGCATCCGCGCCGTGGCGGACGCCGCGCGCAAAGCAGGACTGGAATTCTAGGAGCGGTATGCATACTCGCGAGCGAATCGATCCGTCGCAGCTCGACATCAAGGACAACGTCGTCTCGATCAACCGTGTCACCAAGGTGGTCAAGGGCGGCAAGAACCTGAGCTTCAGCGCCCTGGTGGTGGTCGGCGACGGCCACGGCGTCGTCGGCTTCGGCATCGGCAAGGCCAAGGAAGTGCCGTCGGCCATCAAGAAGGGCATCGAGGCGGCGAAGAAGAACCTGATCCGCGTGCCGCTCGCTGGCACCACGATTCCGCATGCCGTGCTGGGCAACTACTGCGCCGGCAGCGTGCTGCTCAAGCCGGCGCCGGACGGCACCGGCATCATCGCGGGCGGCGCGGTGCGTGCGGTGGTCGAGGCGGCCGGCATCACCAACATCCTGACCAAGTCGCTCGGCTCGGCCAACCCGCACAACGTCGTGCGCGCGACCGTGGCCGGCCTCGACATGCTGAAGGATCCGACGGTGATCGCCAGGATGCGCGGCAAGGAGCTCGAAGAGCTCACGGGCGCGACGGCGTAGGAAAGCACATCATGGCGAATCAGCGTACAGACTCGAAGGGCACCGGCTCGTCAAGGTGACCCTCGTCAAGAGCCCGATCGGCTTCAATAGCACGCAGGGCGAAGTGCTGCGCGGCCTCGGCCTCCGCCGCATCCGCCACACGGTCGAAGTCAAGGACACCGTCCAGACGCGCGGGATGCTGCACAAGGTGCGGCACCTGGTTACGGTTCAGGAGTAGCAGGAATGGATCTCTCCAATCTCAAACCGCCAAAGGGCGCCAAGCACTCGAAGAAGCGCGTCGGCCGCGGCCAGGGTTCCGGCAATGGCAAGACCGCCGGCCGGGGTCACAAGGGCGCGCAGTCGCGTTCCGGCTTCAGCTTCAAGCGCGGCTTCGAAGGCGGCCAGATGCCGCTGCACCGCCGCATCCCGAAGCGCGGGTTCCACAACCCGTTCCGCATCGAGTTCGAGGTCGTCAACATCGACACGCTCGTCGAGCGGTTCGAGGCCGGCGCGGTCATCACGCCCGAGGCCTTGCGTGTCCGCTGGTCTCGTCACCGGCAACAGCCCGATCAAGGTGCTGGCGCGTGGCGACGTAAGCAAGGCGCTCACGGTGAAGGCGCACAAGTTCAGCGGGAAGGCGGCGGAGAAGATTGCCGCGGCCGGCGGTCAGGCAGAGGCGCTCGCATAGCAGGCGGGCGGGAGTGATTCCCGCCCCGGATTGCAGCCAATGGAAAACAGCCTCAAGAACATCTTCGCCGTCTCGGACCTGCGCAACCGGGTGCTCTTCACACTCGCGATGCTGGGCGTCTACCGGGTCGGACATCACATCCCGACCCCGGGCGTGAACACGGCCGCGCTGGCCGAGCTCGCGCAGCAGATGCAGAACCAGATGTTCGGCATGTACGACATGTTCTCGGGCGGGAACCTGTCGCGGGTCACGATCTTCGCGCTCGGCATCATGCCGTATATCAGCGCGTCGATCATCCTGCAGCTGCTCACGGTCGTCTGGCCGTATCTCGAGAAGCTGTCGAAGGAAGGTGAACTCGGCCGTCGCAAGATCACCCAGTACACCCGCTACGGCACGATCGTCCTGGCCGTCGTTCAGGCGCTGGGCATTGCGATTTTCCTCGAACGCCAGACGAACGTCACCGGCGGCCTGCCTCTGGTCTACAACCCGGGGCTGGGCTTCAGGCTGATGACCGTCCTGACCCTGACGACCGGCACGTCGTTCATCATGTGGCTCGGTGAGCAGATCACCGAGCGCGGCATCGGCAACGGCATGTCGCTGATCATCTTCTCCGGTATCGTGGTCGGCTTTCCGCGGGCGGTGATCCAGACGATCGACCAGATTCGCACCGGTCAGCTCGGGCTCTTCTCGATGCTCCTGCTGGTCGTGCTGATGGCCGCCACCATCGCCGCCATCATCTTTGTCGAGCGCGGGCACCGTCGCGTCACGGTCCAGTACGCCAAACGCGTCGTCGGCCGGCGGATGTACGGCGGGTCGAGCACGCACATTCCGCTGAAGGTGAATACCGGCGGCGTTATCCCGGTGATTTTCGCCTCGTCCATCCTGGCGTTCCCGGCGACCTTCGCCCAGATGTTCCAGGGCAACCGGTTCGCCGATGCCCTGACCACGCAGCTGGGCCTCGGGATGCCGCTCTACAACCTGCTGTTCGTCGCGGGCATCGTCTTCTTCGCATATTTCTACACGGCCATCATCTTCAATCCTGATGACGTCGCCGAGAACATGCGCAAGTACGGCGGGTTCATCCCCGGCATCCGCCCCGGTAAGCGGACGGCCGAGTACATCGACACCATTCTGGGCCGTATCACCCTGGCCGGTTCGCTCTACCTGGCGATTATCGCCATCCTGCCGCAGCTGCTGCTGAGCGGGTTGCAGGTGGAGCCGATTCCGTTCATCGGCGGCTGGCTCGACGCTGCCATGCCGCGCTTCATTACCGAAGGCATGGGGGTTCAGTTCTATTTCGGCGGCACCTCGCTCCTGATTGTGGTGGGTGTCGCGATGGATACCGTGCAGCAGGTCGAAAGCCAGCTCATCATGCGCCATTACGACGGTTTCATGAAGAAGACGCGCATCCGGGGCCGCCGGGCGTAAACGTTCGTGAATCGCGACGCGCCCACGTGAGGGCGTCGCCAGCGGGAGTCGAGGCCCGCGGGTAGGAAGCGATGGCGCTGAACTTGATCATGCTCGGCCCCCCTGGGGCAGGCAAGGGCACGCAGGCCGAACGGTTTGCGAAGCTGAAGGGGATACCAAAGATTTCGACCGGCGACATGCTGCGTGAAGCTGTCAAGGCCGGCACCGAGGTCGGACTCCGGGCCAAGGCGATCATGGATCGCGGCGAGCTCGTGAGCGACGAGGTGATGATCGGAATCGTCCAGGACCGTATCAATCGCGACGATGCGCGAAGCGGGTTTATACTGGATGGCTTCCCGAGAACGGTGGCGCAGGCCCAATCGCTCGACCACGTGATGGTCGGACGGTCGCCGCTCATCGTCATCGACATCGTCGTTCCCGAGTCGGAACTGGTCCGGCGTCTGGGATCGCGGATGGTCTGCAACAAGTGCGGGTCGAATGCCGATCCGTCGGATACGAAGGCCATCGAGACGCGCGTCTGCAGCAAGTGCGGCGGACTACTGACGCAGAGGACCGACGACAATCAGTCGGTGGTCCTCGAGCGATTGAAGGTCTACCACGCGAACACGGCTCCCCTGGTGGCGTATTACCAGAGCCGGCCGACGTTCCGGGCCGTCGACGGTGCGCAGGCCCCCGATGTGGTGGCGGCGGCGCTCGTCGATGCGGTGGACTCGGCAAAGAGCGTGGTGGTGGGCGGGTCAGCACTGTGATTGTCTGCAGGTCTCTGGCGGAACTCGAGAAGATGCGCGCGGCGGGAAGGCTGGTGGGTCAGGTGCTGACGGCGCTCGCAGCGACGGTGGCCCCCGGGGTCACCACCGCTGATCTCGATGCGATCGCGGAGGGGCTGATTGTCGACGCTGGAGCGGTTCCGGCGTTCAAGGGCTATCACGGCTATCCGGCGACCATCTGCGCCTCGGTCAATGACGAGGTGATCCACGGGATTCCGTCGGGTCAGCGTGTGTTGAACGCCGGTGACGTCATTTCGATCGATGTGCGGCGCGTCGCTGGATGGCTACTACGGCGATTCGGCGGTCACGCTGCCAGTCGGTCCGGTGTCGGAGGACGCGGCGAGGCTGCTGCGGGTCACCGAGGAGTCGCTCTACAAGGCGATCGCGGTGGTGAAGCCGGGCGGGCGGATTTCGGATATCGGCCACGCGGTGCAGAAGCATGTGGAAGCGCAGGGCTTCTCGGTGGTGCGGGAGTTCGTCGGCCACGGCATCGGCCAGAAGATGCACGAGGAACCACAGGTGCCCAATTACGGGGAGCCTGGACGGGGCCCGCGCCTGGCCGAGGGCATGGTCCTCGCCATCGAGCCGATGGTGAACGCCGGGAAGCCGCAGGTGAAGGTGCTGTCGGACGGATGGACCGCGGTGACGCGTGACCGCAGCCTGTCGGCGCACTTCGAGCACACGGTGGCGGTGACGGCGGACGGGCCATGGATTCTGACGGCGAGAGAAGTCCCGGTCGTCGCGCGGAGATAGCAGGAGTCGTCGTCGAGCAGTTGCCGCACGCGTTGTATCGCGTCAGGCTCGACGGAGGCGCACTGGTCACGGCGCACATCGCCGACCGCATGGACAGGAACTTTGTCCGGGTGCTGGTCGGAGACAGGGTGCGCCTGGAGCTCTCACCCGTCGATCGCGGGCGGGGGCGGATAGTTGAGAAGATCGCTTAGGACTTCCGGCGCTTAGCGTCAGGAGCCTGGGGCCTGACAAGGATCAGATAATGAAGGTTCGAGCATCGGTCAAGCGCATTTGCGACAAGTGCAAGATCGTCCGTCGCCGCGGCGTGGTTCGGGTGATCTGCGCCAATCAGAAGCACAAGCAGCGGCAGGGTTAAGGGCAAAGGGCATATGGCACGTATTGCAGGCGTCGATCTTCCGCGCACCAAGCGGGTTGAAATCGGTCTCACTTACATCTTCGGCATCGGACGGTTCCGCGCGACGGAGATCCTGAAGGAAGCCGAAGTGAGTGGGGACATCCGCGTCAAGGACCTCTCAGAAGACGACGTGCGCAAGATCAGCCGCGTCATCGAAGAGCAGGGGCGCGTCGAAGGCGATCTCCGCAAGGAGATTTCGCTGAACATCAAGCGGCTGATGGAGATCGGCAGCTATCGTGGCCTGCGCCATCGTCGTGGCCTGCCGGTTCGTGGCCAGCGCACCAAGACCAACGCACGCACGCGCAAGGGTCCGCGCAAGGGTGCGATTGCCAAGAAGAAGACGGTCTAGGCCTGCATTGCAAATCGCAGATTTCAGATTGCGGATTAGAGATTAGCTATGGCAAAGAGTGAAGCAGCCGAAGGCGCCACAGAGAAGAAGGCGGCGGGCAAACCCAAGAAGACCTTCAAGAAGCGCGGCGAGAAGCGCGTCGTTCACCACGGGCTCGCGCACATCCACGCGTCGTTCAACAACACGACCGTGACGATTACCGACACCGAGGGGAACGTCGTCGCCTGGTCGAGCGCCGGCGGCATCGGCTTCAAGGGTTCGCGCAAGGGCACGCCGTACGCGGCGACCCAGGCGGCGATGAATGCCGGCAACGGGGCGAAGACGGTCGGGATGCGTTCGCTGGACGTGCGCGTCAAGGGGCCTGGCTCCGGCCGCGAATCGGCCATCCGCGCGCTGCAGACCATCGGCATCGAAGTGAAGTCGATCCGCGACGTCACGCCGATTCCGCATAATGGCTGCCGCCCGTCGAAGCGCCGCCGCGTCTGACGTTTCCCGTTGGTGATCTGGTGAGTCGGCCCTGTGGCGTCCGAGCGGTGGATACCCCCGCCGTCGCCATCACCGATTCACCACCTGCGATGTTCTCTTAGAGGTTGATTGAATGGCTCGTTACATCGGACCTGTCTGCCGCCTGTGCCGCCGCGAGGGGATGAAGCTCTTCCTGAAGGGCGAGCGCTGCTACACGGAGAAGTGCGCAATCGAGAAGCGTAACTTCGCACCCGGCCAGCACGGGAAGACGCGCAAGGCGAAGCTCGCCGGCTACGGCCTGCAGCTCCGCGAGAAGCAGAAGGTCAAGCGTATCTACGGCGTGCTCGAAGACCAGTTCCGCGGCTACTTCGAGGAAGCGGAGCGCACGAAGGGCATCACCGGCGTCACGCTGCTGCAGCTCCTCGAGCGCCGCCTGGACAACGTCATCTACCGCCTCGGCCTCGCGACGTCGCGGTCGCAGGCGCGCCAGCTGGCCCGCCACGGTCACTTCCTGATCAACGGCAAGAAGGTCGATATCCCGTCCTACTCGCTGAAGCAGGGCGACGTCGTGACGATCCTGGGCCGCAGCCAGAAGAACCTGACCATCGAGCACGCGATGCAGGAGGTCAAGGGCCGCGGCATTCCGGAGTGGCTCTCCTTCGACAGCGGCTCGCTCTCCGGCCGTGTCGTGTCGATCCCGACCCGCGAGCAGATCAACCTGCCGGTTCAGGAACAGCTCATCGTCGAACTGTATTCGAAGTAGGAAGGCGATGGGCGATGGGCGCTGGGCAATGCCCACGGCTAATCGCCTACCGCCTATGGCCAGCCAGCAAAGCAGCCCCATCCGGGGTCGCCTCGCTACCCATCGGCCCGCAGCCTTACACAGACCTGCGGCGTGAGGTCGATGGTCACTTGCAGGTCTGGAGGCCCGTCTGAGGGCCCGTTAGCGAAAGGACATCACATGCTCTGGAAAGGTTTTCAGCGCCCCAAGCGCCTCGAGTTCGAGCGTGAAACGCTCACCGACCGCTTCGGCCGTTTCTACGCCCAGCCGTTCGAACGCGGCTTCGGCACGACCATCGGCAACGCCCTGCGCCGTGTGCTGCTCTCCTCGATTGAAGGCGCGGCCATCACCGCGGTGAAGATCGACGGCGTGCAGCACGAGTTCTCGCCGATCCCGGGCGTCGTCGAAGACGCGACCGACATCATCCTCAACCTGAAGCAGATTCCGCTGAAGCTGCACACCGACTCGACCAAGACGCTGGTCATCCGGGTCGACAAGCCAGGTGAGGTCAAGGCGAAGGACATTCAGGCCGACGGCGACGTCGAGATCCTCGAGCCGGAAGCGCACATTGCCACCGTGTCGGAGGGCGGCAGCCTCCACATGGAGATGCGCATGCGCCGCGGTCGCGGCTACGTCTCGGCCGACAAGAACTTCGACGAGGATCTCGGCATCGGCTGGATCCCGATCGACTCGGTTCACTCGCCGATCAAGAAGGTGAACTACCTGGTCGAGGCCGCGCGCCTCGGACAGACCACCGACTACGACAAGCTGACCGTCGACGTGTGGACCAACGGCTCCATCACGCCCCGCGACGCCGTGTCGCTCTCCGCGAAGCTGATTCGCGACCACCTGAACATCTTCATCAACCTCGAAGAGGGCGCCGAGCCCCAGTCCGAGGTGGCGGGTGACATCCCGCGCAGCGGCGTCGGCAACGAGAACCTCGACAAGTCGGTCGAGGAGCTCGAACTCTCGGTCCGTTCCTACAACTGCCTCAAGAACGCGAACATCCGCACGATTCGCGAACTGGTGCAGAAGACAGAAGCCGAGATGCTCAAGACCAAGAACTTCGGGCGCAAGAGCCTGAACGAAATCAAGGAAATCCTGCACACGATGGGCCTGAGCCTCGGCATGCGCGTCGACCAGGCAGGCGGGCAGGACTAGGACACGAACATGAGACACCGAGTAGCACACCGCAAGCTGGGCCGCGTGACGGAACATCGCATCGCGATGATCCGGAACCAGGCCACGTCGCTTCTCCGACACGAGCACATCGTGACGACGGTTCCCAAGGCCAAGGAACTGCGGCCCTTCGTGGAACGGCTCATCACGATCGCCAAGCGCGGCCTGGCTGCCGGCGACGCCAATCTCAAGGCGCTCAATGCCCGCCGTCTGGTGATGCATGACATCCAGGACCGCGCGGTGGTCAGCAAGCTGTTCGACGATCTGGCACCGCGTTTTGCGGCGCGTCCCGGCGGCTACACCCGCATCATGCGTATCGGCAGCCGCAAGGGTGATGGCGCCGAAACCGCCCAGATCGAACTGGTCGGCAGCGAGTACAACCCGAACGCCCAGGTTGAAGCCGATGGCGCCGAGGGCGAGACCGCGCCGAAGCCAAAGGGTGTTGGCGGCCGCCTGAAGGCTGCAGCGGATCGCATCCGCGGCAGCAAGAAGACTGATAGCGACGCACCGAAGACGAAGGCCCCAAGGCCGTCGCGTGGTGCGGTTCGCAAGTCGACCACCCCGCGCAAGGCCGGCGGCAGCTAGACACAGGCTTCCGGCTCTGGGCCTCTGGCTCTGGTTCCGTCGCTGAAATGGAAAGCCCCGCGGTGCACTTCGCACCTGCGGGGCTTTTCCTTTGGTGGAGCTGCCGACCTACGCTTCCTCGACCTCGATGCCCGCCCGCTCGGCCTTCGCCGTCGCGATGATTCTCGACTGCAGGTGCGCCGGCACTTCGTCGTAGTGCGAGTACTCCATGTGGTACGAGCCGCGACCGCCGGTGGCCGACGTCAGGTGCTGCTCGTAGGTGAGCATCTCCGCCATCGGCACCTGCGCCTTGATGACGGTCATGATGCCGCGCGTGTCCATGCCGGCGATGCGGCCGCGGCGCCCGTTCAGGTCGCCCATGAGGTCGCCCGCGAAGTCGGACGGCGCGTAGACCTCCACGTCCATGATCGGCTCGAGGATCGTCGGCCTCGCCCGCGCCATCGCGTCCTTGAATGCCAGGCGCCCGGCCATCTTGAACGACAGTTCGTTCGAGTCGACATCGTGATACGACCCGTCGAACACCGTCACGCGGAAGTCGACCATCGGATAGCCGGCCAGATAGCCGCGGACGCGCGTCTCCTGGATGCCCTTCTCGACAGCCGGGATGAACTGGCGCGGGATCGACCCGCCGAAGATGTCGTCGACGAACTCGAAGTCGGCGCCGCGCGCCAGCGGCTCTACTCTGATCTTGCAGTCGCCGAACTGCCCGTGTCCGCCGGTCTGCTTCTTGTGGCGGCCATGCGCCTCGGTCGACGCCTTGATCGTCTCGCGATACGGGATGTGCGGCGGCTTCAGCAGGACGTCGACGCTGAAGCGGCGTTTCAGCTTCGCCACCGTCACTTCGATGTGGATCTGTCCCTGACCCGACAGCAGCAGTTCCTTCGTCTGCGGATCGCGGCTGTAGCGAATCGTCGGGTCTTCCTCCTCCAGGCGGTGCATCGCCTGGTTGATCTTGTCCTCGTCGCCGCGGCTCTTCGGCTCGATGGCGTAGGACAGCACCGGTTCCGGAAACCGGATCGGTGGATAGGTGACGCCGTCCGCCTTGTCACCCAGCGTGTCGTTGGTGAGCGTGTCTTTCAGCTTCGCGACGGTGCCGAGATCGCCTGCCCTGATCTCGGGGACAGCCGTCGGTGTCTTGCCCTGCAGCAGCTGCAGGCTGCCGACGCGCTCCGCGACGTCGCGGGACTTGTTGTGCACCGACGAATCGGACTTCAACGTGCCCGACACCACCCGGAACATCGTGATGCGGCCGGCGAACGGATCGGCGATCGTCTTCCACACGAAAGCCGAGACCGGCGCCTTCTCGTCGGCGGCGCGTGACGCCTCGCTGCCGTCGGCGCCAGTGAAGGTGAACGGCCGATCAACGGGCGACGGCAGCGTGGTGACGATGGCATCGAGCAGTTGCGGGATGCCGATGTTGAGCGCTGCCGACGTGCAGACAACCGGGAACAGCGTGCCGGCAGCCGTGGCGGCCTTCAGGCCGGAGAGCAGCTCTTCATCCGTCAGGGTGCCGGCCTCGAAGAAGTGTTCCATCAACTTCTCGTCTGACTCCGCCACCATCTCGATCAGCGACTCGCGCGCGTGCTCGACGGCCGACGCCATCTCCGCCGGGATCGCCGCTTCCCGGTACTCGCCCTTCTCGCCGCCCTTGTAGACAAGCGCCTTGCGGCTGACGAGATCGACGATGCCGGTGAAGGCCTTCTCCTCGCCGATCGGCAGTTGCAGCGGGATGACCGCGCGGCTGCACGAGTCGCGCAGCGACTGCAGGGTGCGCTCGAGGCTGGCGCGTTCACGGTCGATGCGGTTCACCACGATGAGCCGTGGCAGCTTCAGTTCCTCGGCGGCTGCCCACACCTTCTCGGTCTGCACCATCACGCCGGCGACGCCATCGACGACGACCATGGCGGCGTCCGCCACGTGCAGGGCGGCCCGCGCATCGCTCAGGAAGTTCCCGATGCCGGGCGTATCGATGATGTTGATCTTGTGCTTGTTCCACTCGGCGTAGGCGAGGCTGGCCGAGAGCGTGTGCTTGCGGGCGATTTCTTCTTCGTCGAAGTCGGTGACTGTCGTGCCGTCGTCCACCTTGCCGAACCGGTTCACCATGCCCGCGTCGGCGAGGATGGCGGAAGCCAACTGCGTCTTGCCGGAACCGGTGTGACCGACGAACGCGACGTTACGTATGGTGCCGGCGTCGTAAACCTTCATGGGAGTCTCTCCCCCAGGCCGCTGATCGGCGCGGTCTGACGTGAGGAGGCGGCGGGAGGGCTGACAGCCCCGTGCTGCCCTTCACTCTGGGCCATGTCCGTGCGCCGAACGACTCGGCGACGGGGTATGGGCGAATCATACGCCCGTCACAACGCAGATGCTATTCGTAGCGAAGAGCTTCGATGGGATCGAGTCGCGACGCCTTCACGGCCGGCCACATGCCGAAGAAGATGCCGACCGAAGCCGAGAAGCCCAGGCCGATCGCGAACGACCACCAGGGGAGCGAGATCGGGAAGCCTGACACGATGTGCACCAGCCAGCCCAGACCACTGCCCAGGCCGATGCCGATGACGCCGCCGAGCGACGTCAGGAACGCCGCCTCCATCAGGAACTGGAAGAGGATCTCCGACCGGCGGGCCCCCAGTGCCTTCCGCACGCCGATCTCACGGGTCCGTTCGGTGACCGAGATGGACATGATCGCCATCACCCCGATGCCACCCACCATCAGCGCGATCGACGAGATGACGATCAGCGCGAAGAAGGTGCCCTGGCTGATCTGGTCCCAGAGCTTCAGGAAGGCGTCCTGCGTCAGCACATCGAAGTCGTTGGGCTCGTTCAGGCGCAGCCCGTGGCGGATGCGCATGACGCGCTCGACATCGGCCATGGCGTCCTCCGGCTTCACCCCCTCGCGCGGGACCAGTGCAATCTGGATTGGCATGAAGGTGGCGTTGCGGGCGACACGCACCGCGTTCAGGCCGAAGATCCGCTGGTAGGCGGTATAGGGGATGACGACGAAGTCGTCCTGGCCGAGGTTGAAGCCACCCGCGGCGGGGCGCTTGTCGAACACGCCGACGACTTCGAACCGTTCTGAGCCGACGCGGATGAACTTCCCGATCGGGTCGGTGCCGCTGGCGCCGAAGAGCAGTTCGTGCGGCGAGTTGCCGATCACCGCGACATTCTTGCGGTACTGCACTTCAGTGCCGTTGAAGAACCGTCCCGCAATCATCGGGATCTTGGTGCCGTCGGCGAAGTTCTCGGTGGTGCCGAACACCACCAGCGGTCGGGTGCGCAGGTCGCGGTAGAACACCCGGCGCGTCGTCGGCGGGCCGCCGGCGCCAAGCTGGATGTCGACCAGTTGGATCGTCTCGCTCTGCTGCTCGAGCGCCCGCGCGTCGGAAATGGTCAGGTTCGGCCGCTTCAGCAGGTCGCGAATCTCGGCGCCGCTCGCGAAGCTCGTCACGCCGAAGCGCTGGACAAAGATGGTGTTGGGTCCGATCGCGCCGATCATCTCGCGCAACGACTGGTCGAAGCCGCGAATCATCGACGTCATGCCGACGATTGACGTGATGCCGATGACCACGCCCAGCACGGTCAGCGCCGAACGCATCTTGTTCGTTCGCACCGTGTCGAACGCCATCGTGACGATCTCGCCGAAGAGGGTCAGGCGCACGACTGCCAGCCACGGAAGAGCGCTGCCACGGAGGACACGGAGGGCAGTTCAGCGCCGAACGCCTTCCTATTCACGGCGGAGTGCCTCGATCGGATCGAGCCGAGCGGCCCGTGATGCGGGATACAGACCGAAGAACAGCCCGACGAGTGCGGTGATGCCGATGCCGAGCGCCACGGACCACAGCTCCACCGACGCGGGAATCGGCGTGAACCTCGCAATGGTCGTCGCAATGCCCGCACCGAACATCGTGCCGATGATGCCGCCGAACACCGACAGCACGACGCTCTCGGTGAGCATCTGCGCCATGATGTCGGCGCGCCTGGCGCCGAGTGCCTTGCGCAGGCCGATCTCGCGTGTCCGCTCGCTGACCACCATCAGCATGATGTTCATGATCACGATGCCGCCAACAACGAGCGACAGGGCAACGACGCCGACCAGCACCGCGAAGATGCCGTTGGTGGCCTGGTGATAGATGTCGAGGATGGTGTCGGAGGTGAACATCCCGAAGTTGTCGGCCTGCTTCGGCTTGAGGCCGCGGGCGGTCCGGATGGCAATGGTCGCGTCGTCCATCACCGCGGCGAGGTTCGAGACGTCGCGCGGCTTCACCGTGAGCGACAGTGAGCGGCGCGATCCGAATAGCTGCTGGAACTGGCCGAGCGGCAGGACGACGAACTCGTCCTGCGACTGGCCGAGGATGGAGCCACGCTTCGCGCTGACGCCGACAACCCGGAAGTGAATGCCTTCCACCTGAATCGACCTTGTCGAGCGGATCGACCGTCGCTCCGAAGAGCCGGTCGGCGGTCTGCCAGCCGAGGACGGCGACGGGCCGTGAGGTGGAGACCTCGGGCGGGCTCATGAGGCGCCCGCGCTCGGCGTCGAACGTCGAGAACTCCACGTACTCGGCGCTGACGCCGAGCACGCGGGTGCTGTCGATCGACCTGTCGCGATAGCTCACTCGGCCGTTTCCGGTGGCCTCGGCCATCACCGCCGTGATGTCGTCGCTGTAGCGGCGGATTGCGCGGGCGTCCTGCAGGGTGATGCGCGGATTGCCGCGCACCGCATCGAACTCATCATCGCTGCGGGTGACCGGGAACTGCTGGACGCTGAAGGAGTCGGCGCCTGCCTGATTCATGATGGCGGCAGTGACCGACTCGTTCAGCCCCTGTATGAGCGACACCACGGCGATGATCGACGTCACCGCGACGATGTTGCCGAGCACGGTCATCAGCGACCTGAGCTTCGATGCCCAGATCGCGTCGAGCGCGATGCCCGCCGATTCCAGAATCTTGTTCACACGTCAGCCCTGCCGTTACCTGCTGGCTGCAGTGGTCCCGGTTTCTTCGACGGTGATCTCGTCGCCGTCGCCGAGGTTGCGGACCGAGTTGTACGGGCCGGTGACCACTTCATCGCCGGCTTTCAGCCCCTGCAGCAGCTCGAAATAGCGGTCGCCTGAGATGCCGAGCTCGATGGTCACGAATTCAGCTATGGCTGCCGCGACGCACGAACACCCCTTCCATCTCCTTCCGCGTTTGTCCAGGCAGCAGTTCTGGAACGGGCGGCGGCGGGTCGGTCGGCTTGCCGCTTCTTCGTTTCCTTTGGTGGCTTCACCACCTGGCCGCTGGCATCGTAGGTCAGCTCACGCACAGCTACGGCCGGGATCGGCACCGCCGTGACGTTGGTGCGGGTGGCCGTGGTGATGTCGGCCGTGCAGGTGAAACCGGGGCGGACGTCGGGGATCGGGTTCGTCGAGCATGACGACCACCTTGAAGTTCGTGGCCTGATTGGTGGCGGTGCTGCCCGCGGCCGCCTGGATCGGGCTGTTCCCGATCTCGCTGACGTGCCCCTTGAAGGTGCGGTCGGGGATCGCGTCGATCGTGATCTTTGCGTTCTGGCCGATGCTGACGTTCGGGATGTTCGTTTCGTCGACCTCGACCTCGGCCTGGATGACCGACATGTCGGCGAGTGTCAGCAGCACCGTGCCGGCGTTGTTCATCGTGCCGATGACCGCCGTTTCACCTTCCTGGATGTTGCGGCGCGTCACGATGCCGTCGATCGGCGACTCGATGCGCACCTTGCTCAGGTCGTAGCGGGCGCTCTCGAGGGTGGCCCGTTCCTGGCCGATGCGCGCCGCCTGTGAAGCTGACCTGCTTCTCGCGCTCGCGCAAGCTCGACTCGGCCGCCTTGACGTCGTTCTCCGCCTTGTCGAGCGCCTCGCGCGTCGTGAGTTGCTGCTTCCACAGGTCGCGCTGGCGCGCCAGGTTCTTCTGGGCCTGGTCCAGCTGCACGCGCGCGGTTTCCACGGCCTGGCGCTGCTGGTCGAGCGAGCCCTCTGCCGGCCTGCAGCGAGGCATTGCCGCTGTCGACCCGGGTCCGGAGCGACTTGGGATCGATCTGGAGCAGGAACTGCCCCCTGGTGACCCGGTCGCCTTCGTTCACGGCAAGGTCGACCACACGGCCCGAGGCGTCGGCGCTGATGTTGACCAGCCGCTTGGGTTGGATCTTGCCGGAGGCCGAGACGATGGCCTCGAGGTCGCGCATGCGGATGGTTTCCACCGTGACCGTCGGCCCCGGGGTCTTCCTGAAGTAGTAACTCGCGCCGGCCGCCGCTCCGCCAAGGATGACGACGGCCAGCACGATGAGGGTCTTCTTGTTCACGCTACGCTCCAGAAAGACGGCGATATCCGTGCAGATCGACGGACTGCGAGTCTGCTGTCATGGAATGGACCGGGCTTCACTCTTAGACGCGACGCCTGATGCGGGTGTTCGCGCCCGGCTGGCACGTCCCGCACGCTCCGGCCTGGTGGCCGGCGGCTCCGCAAAGACGTCGCGCAGCACCGCGAGCCCCGCCTGCAGGCGGCGGCGGGCGGCCGGCGGCAGATCCGCAAGCATCTCGCACAGATGCGCCTCGGCTGCCTTGCCCACCCGCTCGACGGTCGCCTTGCCGAGCGGCGTCATCTCGATGAGCACCACGCGGCGGTCGTCGCGTGCGGGCGTGCGCTTCACCCATCCACGCTGGACCAGCGTCGACACCGAGTTCGACATCGTCGGCAGGCTGACGCCCCGCAGCAGCGCGAGCTCCGTGAGTGTCCGAGGCTGGTTCCCAAGGATCGTGAGCAGGCCGAAGTGTGCCGGCGCCGGCATTTCACCGGCGGACCGAAGCTCGGCGGCCACCGTTCTCATCACCAGCGGGATGATGCGGAGGATTTCTCGAGCGGCGTCGTGCGTGGCTGCAGAAGGCATCCTGAAAATGGTTAGTTACGCTAACGGTTAAGACGGCTAAGTTAGCACGCGGGTTCCGGCGCCGGGCCTCGCGAGATGTGCCACCTTGCACGGGCATTCCCGAGGTGCGCTACTGTCCGGCTCACCCTGCCACCCTATTGGCCTGATAATTCAGGAATATGCGGATTTGTAAACACGCGTGCGTCGCCCTGGCTCTCGGGCTCCTGCCCGGCGTGGCGCCCGAGGTATCGGCGCAATCATTCGACAACGTTGGTGTGCGCGCCCAGGGGATGTCGGGCGCCTTCGTGGCCCTCGCTGACGATGCCACGGCGAGCTGGTGGAATCCGGCCGGGCTGGCCACAGGTGCGTATCTGACTGCCGTCATCGAGCGCGCGCGGACGACCGAGCCTGTCAACCCGACCGCCGAAGGTCCTGCAAGGAGAACAACTTCCAGCACGGTGGCCCTCGCGTTCCCAGCGCTCGGCATCAGCTACTACCGCCTCCGCCTCAGTGAAATAGAACCCCCAGCCACTACAGACGTGGTGTCCGATAACCGACAAGATCCACGGAAGACCGGGACCAGTGTGCGTTCCGTTGCGATCAGCCAGTTCGGCACCACGGTCGGACAGTCCCTTGGAGACCACTTCGTGATTGGGACGACGTTGAAGCTGTTGCGGGCCGGCGCGGTGGTCCGGGCACCGGTCGGCACGGACCTGCTCGACGAAGCCGACGGAGTTGACGTGGCGCGACAGACCCGGGCGGACCTCGACGCAGGGGCGATGGCCGCCTTCGGCCACGTGCGGCTCGGTCTCACGGTAAAGAACCTGTTCGAGCCGTCCTTCGGCGACGAGGGCCCAAACCGTCTCACGCTGCGCCGCCAGGCGCGCGTCGGGCTGGCCGTGCTCAGTGTCGCCAAGGGTTCACTCGAGGGGATCAGAGTGGCCGCCGACGCCGACCTCACCACTACGGCGACGGTGGTGGGTGAGGTGCGCCATGTGGCGGGTGGCTTCGAGGCATGGCTCGCGAAGGGACGCCTTGGCATTCGCGCCGGTGCGTCGGCCAACACCGTCGGCGCCTCGCGACCGGCGGCCAGTGCGGGGGTCAGCGTCGCGGTGACGCGGGCCTTCCACGTGAACGCGTCGCGAACGATGGGGCGAGACGAATCAGTGACCGGGTGGAGTTCGAGCGTCAGCGTGTCGTTCTGACCCAGCCATGACTACTCCGACGATCGAGACATGGCCGTCCGCATAGGGGAACTCCTCCTCAAGGAGCAGCGCATCACCCCGGACCAGCTTCAGCAGGCCCTGAACACCCAGAAGGCCAATGGCGGGAAGCTCGGTCACAACCTCGTACGCCTCGGCGTCGTGAAGGACGAGGAGATCACCGCCCTCCTCAGCCGTCAGTACGGCGTGCCGTCGATCAACCTCGCGCAGTTCGAGATCGACCAGAGCGTCATCAAGCTCATTCCCGCCGACACCGCCCAGAAATACGAGATTATCCCCCTGAGTCGGTCGGGCGCCACGCTCACCATCGCGATGACGGATCCCACCAACGTCTTCGCGATGGACGACATCAAGTTCATGACGGGCTACAACGTCGAGCCGGTTGTCGCGTCGGAAACGGCGGTGGTCGACGCCATCGCGAAGTACTACCCGGGCGCCGGCAAGCCAGCGCAGGCGCCGCAGCCCGACCGGGCCGAGCGCCCTCGATGCCGCGAGCCGCGGCCTCGAGGAACTGCAGGAGTCGCTCTCGTCGCCGGACGACGTGCGAGGTGCTCGGGGAACTGCAGGAGATCAGCGCCGAGGCGCTCGCCAGGCAGGGCGAGGAGGCGCCGGTCGTGCGGCTCGTGAACGTTGTGCTGATGTCAGCCATCCAGAAGGGCGCCAGCGACATCCACATCGAGCCGTACGAAAAGGAGACTGCGGGTGCGCTACCGCATCGACGGCATTCTCTACAACATCATGAGCCCGCCGATGAAGTTCCGCGACGCCATCGCGTCGCGCATCAAGATCATGTCGAAGCTCGACATCGCCGAGAAGCGGCTGCCGCAGGACGGCCGCATCAAGATCCGCTTCAACGAGAACGGCCAGCCGAAGGAGATCGACTTCCGCGTCTCGGTGCTGCCGACGCTCTTCGGCGAGAAGATCGTCATGCGTCTGCTCGACCGCGACAAGCTGATGCTCGACATGACGCGCCTCGGCTTCGAGCCCGAGTCGCTCGCTGAAGTTCGAGACGGCCATTCAGCGGCCGTGGGGCATGGTGCTCGTCACCGGCCCGACCGGCAGCGGCAAGACGAACACGCTCTACTCGTCGATCGCGAAGATCAACACGCCGGAAACGAACATCATGACCGCGGAAGATCCGGTCGAGTTCAACCTCGCCGGCATCAACCAGGTGCAGGTGCGCGAGAACATCGGCCTCAACTTCGCGGCCGCGCTGCGCTCGTTTCTCCGCCAGGACCCGAACATCATCCTCGTCGGCGAAATCCGCGACTTCGAGACGGCGGAGATCGCCGTGAAGGCCGCGCTGACCGGCCACCTCGTGCTCTCGACGCTGCACACCAACGACGCGCCGAGCACGGTCAACCGCCTGATGAACATGGGCGATCGAGCCGTTCCTGGTGGCGAGCTCCGTGCACCTCATCTGCGCGCAGCGCCTCGTGCGCCGCATCTGCAGCAACTGCGCAGAGCCGTCACCCGCATGCACCGGCGGCGCTCGTCCACGCCGGTTTCTCGCGCTGACGACGCAAACTCGGTCGACGCCCATGAAGGGCGACGGCTGCGAGCGCTGCAACCAGACCGGCTACAAGGGACGCGTCGGCCTCTACGAAGTGATGGAGATCAGCGAGGAACTGCGCGAGCTGATCCTCGTCGGCGCATCGGGGCTCGAACTGCGCCGCAAGGCGGTCGACGAAGGGATGATCACGCTCCGGCAAAGCGGCCTGCGCAAGGTCAAAGACGGTGTCACGACGATCGAAGAGGTCGTCAGGGAAACGGTGAAATAGACCATGGCCACGCTGCCCGAACTCCTCAAGACGCTGGTCGAGCTGAACGGCTCCGACCTGCACATCACCACCGCGACACCGCCGCAGGTCCGCGTGCATGGTCACCTGCAGCGGTTGCCGCTGCCGGAGCTCGGCCCGGCCGAGACCAAGCAACTGGTCTACAGCGTGCTCACCGATGCGCAGAAGAAGCGCTACGAGGAGACGCAGGAACTCG
>CAVRLS010000010.1:0-112816 GCA_963722395.1 uncultured Acidobacteriota bacterium
TGCAGCTCCTTGCGACCGCTTGCGGCGGCATCCCGGGCGTCGGCGAGGATGTCAGCCTTCGGCCGCATGCGCTCATTCCCTCGAGTGTAAGGAACGACGCAGAAGCTGCAGAACTCGTTGCAGCCCTCGATGATGGTCACGTAGGCCTTGACCGGGTCCGCCCGGCGCGTGACACCGAGAGGAAAAGTCACGTCCCCAAGCGGGTCGAGATCGATGGCCGGACGGCGCGTGGCGAGGGCGCGCTCGACCAACATCGGCAGACGTTTGATGGCCTGGGTGCCGACTATGACGTCGGCAACGCCGGGCGAGCGCTTCAGGAGGCTGTCGCCTTCCTGTTGGGCGACGCAGCCGGCGACCGCCACGATCGGGTTGTGACCACCTTGCTGAGCCATAACGCGCAGCTCCCCGAGGCGCGTATACAGTTTCTCCTCGGCGTGTTCGCGCACACTACAGGTGTTGATGACCACGACGTCGGCGGCAGCGGCATCGCTGGTGGCCTCGTAACCCGCCTGTTCAAGGAGGCCAGCCATGCGCTCCGAGTCGTGCGCATTCATCTGGCAACCGTAGGTTTCGATAAGGTACTTACGGATCATGGAATCACGCGCCCGTTCGGCGAGAAGCGTTCTTCTCGGGTTTCACTTTCGCTTCCGACCGACTTTCGCTTTCGCCTTTTGACATTGCTTCGCCTTTCGCTTTCGCCGTCTGCCGTGCCGGTCTTTGACGTTCGCTCAGAATCTCGAGCGCGGACGCTCTAAGCTGCGCCGTGACGTTGGCCCCGCCCAACATCCGGCTGAGTTCGTCCACTCGGCCTGCCGTGTCGAGCCGTCGAACCGTCGTGAGAGTCCTGCCCTGCTCCACTCGCTTCTCGATGAGGAAGTGCGTGTCGGCATAAGCGGCGATTTGGGGCAGGTGCGTGATGCACAGGACCTGAAAGGCCGAGCCCAGCGTCCTCAGCTTCGCGCCCACCACGTCTGCGACCCGGCCTCCAATACCGGCGTCAACCTCATCGAAGATGAGGCCCGGTGCGGCGCCACTGGGCGGTCGGCCGCCGGTGTCGGTGAATCCGAAACGGGTGGTGGCCATCAGGGTCTTCAGCGCCAGCATGACGCGCGATAGTTCGCCGCCGGAAACGATTTTAGCCAGGGGCCGGACCTCTTCACCAAGGTTGGCGGACAGGAAGAACTCACCCCGGTCGATGCCGTCTGCTGTCCACTCGAATTCAGGCAACGGGTCACTGAACCGGATCTCGAAGCGAGTTCGTTCCATGGCGAGCTCGCCTAGCTGGCGTTCCATTGCCAGGCTGAAGTCGCGGGCAGCGGCCCGTCGGTCGGCGCTCAGTTGCTGCGCGAGCGCCAGGTAGGCGGCGGCAGTAGCGGCTTGGATCTGCTCCTGCGAAACCACCTGGTCGGTCCCCTGCTCCAGGTCCGAAAGTTCCTGCCGGAGTGCGTCGCGCCGCGCGATGACGTTGACGAGCGACGGGCCGTGCTTCTTCTTCAACCGCTCGAGCAGCGCCAGACGATCCTCAACTTCCTGAAGCCTTGCTGGCGAGGCATCGATGTGGTCCGCATAACGGCGCAGGTGTCCGGCCAGGTCCTCGAGTTGCGACTTGATGCCCTCGCGCGCGTCGAGAAATGGTTGGAAGGCGGGATCGATAGCTGCCAGTTCGCCAACCCGCCGCCAGACACCGCCAAGGGAAGCCAGCGCCGCGGAGTCCTGCTCATAGAGCAGGTCGTAGCTCTCTTCACAGAGACGCTGTACCCGTTCGGCGCTCGAGAGGATGAGCTTCAGCGATGCGAGTTCTTCGTCCTCGCCCAAAAGAGGCGACGCCTTCTCGAGTTCGCCGAACTGGAACCTCGCGAGTTCGACTCTGGCATCACGCTCGGCGGTTGCCCTCCGCAGTCGGGCCAGCTCTTGCGAGGCGGCTTGCCACGCAGCGAAGGCGTGCCCGACGCCGGTTCGGGCCGTGTCGAGTCCGGCAAAGACGTCGAGCGCCCCAAGGTGAGTGGTGGGATCGAGCAGGGTCTGGTGCTCGTGCTGACCATGGAGTTCGATCAGGCGGTCGGCGAGATCCTGCAGAGCTCCGGCGGTCGTGAGGTCGCCATTGATGAACGCCCGACTGCGTCCCTGCGCGGTGATCTCCCGGCGGACGAGCCACTCGTGCCCTCCGACCTCGAAGATGGCTTCGATTGTTGCTGTTTCTTCGCCCGTGCGCACGAGATCGCCCGACGCCCGGCCGCCGAGAAGTAGGCCCACAGCCTCGACCAGAATGGATTTCCCGGCCCCGGTTTCTCCGCTGAGGACGTTGAGTCCGGGGTCGAACTCGACCTGAACGGAGTCGATGACCGCAAGGCGCTTTATCGTGAGAAAACGAAGCATCGGAGGGAAGAGAACTCCAATCCTAACATAGGTTTGACAGCGATTTTTACATCGTGCTACAGTTCCGCACGACCTCAGTTCGGGGCACACCCCGGGGCGCTGTCCCAGCGGCGCGGACCTGATATGCGGAGGGCAGTTTGCGCACGCTTGGTAGCCCGATTCTCGCCCTGCTCTTGCAGGCGGACAGTGGTGCCGCGTCCGGCGGTACCGATTCGTCGATCCTGGCCTTGGTCGCCCGGTCGACACCTATTTCAAAAGCCGTTCTCTTGACCCTGGCTCTGATGTCCATCGGTTCGTGGGCCATTATCCTCTACAAATTGTGGATGTTCCGGCGATCGGAACAGCAGTCCAACAGCTTCCTCGAGGTCTTCCGCCGGAGTAGTAAGTTCTCCGAGGTGCAGGCAGTATGCAGGTCGCTGACGGAGAGCCCGCTCGTGGGTCTGTTTCAGTCCGGCTACGCCGAGCTTACGGCGCAACTTCGGCAGACTGCGCCTGACGATTTGGCGGCCAATCCACGAGCCGGCGCCGCACGTCCTACCCTCAAGAGTCTGGCGGCAGTCGATCGGGCGCTGATGCGAGCATCAGTCGTCGAGGTCAACAAGCTCGAGAGTCGCATCACGTTCCTCGCGACCACGGCGAGCATTGCGCCGTTCGTCGGGCTGTTCGGCACCGTCATCGGCATCATGATGTCGTTCCAGATGATCGGAGAAACCGGTTCGACCAACCTGGCTGCCGTCGGGCCTGGCATTGCGGAGGCGCTGATCGCCACCGCGTGCGGCCTCGTCGCCGCCGTGCCGGCTGTGGTCGGTTATAACCACTTTTCCAACCGCGTGCGGCTCTTCGCGTCGCAGATGGACGACTTCGCGATGGA
Organism: uncultured Acidobacteriota bacterium; assembly: GCA_963722395.1. Taxonomy (GTDB): domain Bacteria; phylum Acidobacteriota; class Vicinamibacteria; order Vicinamibacterales; family CAVVIG01; genus CAVVIG01. The sequence goes on from CAVRLS010000010.1 coordinate 3,248, forward strand.
GTTTCTCAATATCGCGGAGAGGAACTTCACCTAGCGTGCCGAAGGTTCACGCTCCAGCCGACTCGACTGCCGGACGCGGTCGAGGACGCCGGGTTTCCACAAGCCTGGCCGAGATCAACGTCGTTCCGCTGGTGGATGTGATGTTGGTGCTGCTGATCATCTTTATGGTCACGGCGCCAATGATCCAGCGCGGCATCGACGTCAAGTTGCCTGTGGCGCGACGGGCCACTGCGGTTGAAGGCGAACGGTTGTTCGTGACGGTGCCCGCATCGTTCCGTGCAGACGGTGCGGTGTTCCTCGGCGACGAGCGGATTCGAATCGAGGTGCTGCAGGAACGAGTGCGGCAGAAGATGGAGTCGGCTACGGACAAGCGCGTCTACCTGCGTGGCGACGGCACTGTCCAGTTGCAGGACCTCATGAGCATCATGGATCGCCTCAAGGACGCCGGCGTCGCTGACGTCGGAATCGTCGCCAGGGCGCCCGGAGACCGCTGATGGATGTGACGGACGTTCTGCGCGATCGCATGAACGCACCGAAGGGCCTCAACTGGACGCTTGGCGCGTCCATGATGGCCCACGCAGTTCTGGTCGTAGCCTTCATCTTCGCGCCTGGGGGGTGGCTCGATTCGCGCAGGGCGGAGCCGAAGACGATCATGACCATTTCGCTCGGCGGGTCGGAATGAGGGTCCGGCCAACGGTGGCCTCACCGCCATTGGCGGCAGAGCGGTTCAGCAAGTGAAGCCGCCAGACGAACCGAAACGTCCCGAACCGGTGCGACCGCCCGCAGCAAAGGTGCCCGAGATGACGGTGCCGATCCCGAACAGAACGCCGACCAGAGCCGCGCCGGCTCCGAAGGTGCAGCAGGCGCCAGATGACGCTCGCGGACGAACACCCACACGCGGGGCTGAGGCACGACCCGGAACGGCTGTTGCTGAGACCGGAGCTCGTGGGGAGGGTTTCGGCCTCTCGACCGGCGGTGGTCAAGGCTCGGGCTCCAAGCTCGACGTGGCCGATTTCTGTTGTCCTGACTACATCATTACGATGGTCGAGCGGGTCCGCGCGAACTGGGTTCAGCGCGCGGAAGTGTCGGGCATGACGGTTGTGAAGTTCACGATTCAGCGTGATGGGTCGATTGCGAACACGGCGGTCGATAAGTCGAGCGGCTACATCGCCCTGGACACGGCCGCGCTCCGCGGCGTCCTCGGCACGCGGCAACTGCCTCCCCTTCCGGCGGCGTTTCCGAATCCGACGCTGACGGTTTACCTCAATTTCGAATACAAACGATGAAACGGATACTCACCGTCATCGCGGCTTCGGCCGTCCTTCTTGTCACCACCAGGGCGCAGCAGCCGCCAGTTCCAGCCGCCCAGCAGCCGAGCGAAATCAGCACTACGATCAGCAGCGACGTGGCCGGATCTGCCCCGCGGTTCGCGGTCCCAGACTTCATCGCCCTGTCACGCGATGCCGAAACCATCGACGCCGCACAGACGATTGGCCGGGTGCTGTGGGACGACCTGAATTTCGAGCGGGAATTCCTGCTGATTCCAAAGGACGTCCAGGCCACCGTGCCTGCCGCCACCTCGCTCGCCGACGTCCCCTTCGACCGCTGGCGCGAGATCAATGCCGACGGTGTCATCGTCGGGACGGTCCAGAAAACCGATCTACGGGGTGCGCGTCGAGGTGCGCCTCTTCAACGTACGCAGCCGGCAGTCGGCTTTCGCCCGGGAGTACAGCGGATCGGTTGCGAACAAGCGGCTCTACGCCCACACCATTGCCGACGAAATTCACCAGCAGCAGCGGGCGCTGCGCGGCGTAGCGCGCAGCAAACTCACATTCAATTCCGACCGCGACGGCGAGCGGATGAGCGGCACGGTCGAGAGCCGCGGCGTGAAGGAGATTTACATTGGCGACTACGATGGTGAGAACCAGCGGCGTGTCACCACCCAACGCTCGCTCAATATCACGTCGACCTGGTCGCCCGACGGGCGTTCGATCGCCTACACGTCGTATCGCCGCGGCGCCCCGACGATCTTCATCTCCAATATCTATCAAGGCACGCTCGAGGAGCCGACGAAGAGCGCCGGCCAGAACTGGCTGCCGGCCTGGTCGCCGGACGGCAGCCGCATCGCCTTCAGTTCCACCCGGGACGGCAACTCGGAACTCTACGTCGCGAATCGCGATGGCTCGAACGTCCGACGCCTCACTACCAGTGCGGCGATCGACAGCACGCCCACATGGTCGCCTACCGGCACCCAGATCGCGTTCACGTCCGACCGCACCGGCACGCCGCAGATCTACATTGTCGGCGTCGATGGGCTCGGCCTGCGGCAGCTGACGCGAGAGTCCTACGCCGACCGCCCCACCTGGTCGCCGGCGCCGTACAACGAAGTGGCCTACACCGCACGCACGGGTCCGGGCAACGACATCAAAGTGATCGAGCTCGCCACCGGGCAGGTCCGGCAGCTCACGTTCGGTGAGGGCACCAACGAAAGCCCGTCGTTCTCCGCGAACGGCCGTCACATTGCGTTCATGTCCACCCGCTCGGGCAAGTCGCAGATTTTCACCATCGCCAGGGATGGGAAGGATCTGCGCCAGATTACGCGCGCGGGTAATAACTTCCAGCCTGACTGGTCCAAGTAACGCGCCCGCAAAGACGAATTGAGGAGATGAACCAGATGCGAGGAATGTGGTCGAAGGGCGCGCTTGCCGTGCTGATGCTGATATCTCTGGTGATGGTCGCCTGTGGCGGAAAGAACCCGCCGGTCGCGCGTCCCGCTCCCCCGCCGCCGCTCTCCGATTCCGGAAGCGCGTCTACCCGACCGCCGTCCCCGCCTGAGCCGGTGTCTGAACCGACCATCGTGCCGGCCGAGCCGCTGCGTGATGATCGGATCAACACCTCGTCACTCGACGACCTGAACCGGAACTCCCCCCTCAAGCCGGCATTCTTCGAATTAGACAGCAGCGAACTGAGTGCGGACGCGCAGCGCGCGCTCACCGACAATGCCACGCTCATGAAGGCGAACGCTAATTGGTCGGTGAGCATCGAAGGTCATTGCGACGAGCGCGGCACGCCCGAGTACAATCTTGCCTTGGGGGAGCGTCGCGCCATTGCTGCGCGCGCCTATCTGATTTCGCTGGGGATTCCAGAGAGCCGGTTGAGGACGGTCAGCTACGGGAAGGAGTTTCCCTTCGACCCGGGCCGCGACGACGCAGCTTACGCGAAGAACCGCCGTGCACATTTCGTGATCACGGCAAAGTGAGCCTATGAAGAACCGAATAACCGGCGCGATTCTCGGCGCCGCGCTGACCCTCGTGGCCGCGGCCCCCCTGTCCGCTGCGGACAAGGAAACGCGGCAGATGATGGCCGACATCCGGATCCTGCAGGAGCAATCGCAGCAGCTGCAGAACCTGATTGCGGCGATGACCGAGGCGATCAAGGCGGTAAACTCCCGCATCGACGAGCAGACAGCGGCCAACCGCAAGCTGTTCGCCGACCAGAAACTTGTCATCGACACCCTGGCGAACGACCTGCGGGTGGTGCGCGAGAAGGTGGACGATAACAACGTCCGCGTCGGCTCGGTCGCGCAGGAGCTCGACGCATTGCGTGAGTCGGTGACGGCGATCGGCAGCATGCGCCTGGCCGCGCCGCCCGATGCCGACCCGGCCGCGACGGGCACCGATGCCGCCGCTACCCAGGCGGCGCCCACCGGCGCGGCCGCGGTTGGCGCTTCGCCGCAGAAACTGCTCGACAGCGCGCTGGCCGACTATTACGCCGGCCAGTACGACCTCGCCATTCTCGGCTTCGAGTCGTACATGCGGACGTTCCCGCAGTCGCCGCAGGCTTCGTTCGCCCAGATCCACATCGGCAACGCGCAGATGCAGCTGGGCAAGTACGAGCCGGCTATTGTCGCGTTCGACGCGGTCATCAGGAACTATCCGCGCAGCAACGACGTGCCCGACGCGTACGTGCGCAAGGGCACGGCGCTCAAAACGCTGCGCCAGACTGATCAGGCTCGTGAAGCGTTCGATTTCGTCATCAAGAACTTCCCAGACAGCGTGGCGGCCACCGTGGCCCAGCAGCGCATGCAGGAGCTGGTCGCCCAGCGACCGTAGACTGGTGTCCGTCCGAGCGGACGGATTGTGTCCGGCCTTGATGGCCGGGTGAAACGCCGGTGCAAGCCGGTAACGTACGAGTTCCCGAAGGGACTTATCGACGATGGGCAGCGTAAACAAGGTGATTCTGGTCGGCAACCTCGGGCGTGACGCCGAGGTGCGTTATACGCCGGGTGGCGCGGCGGTCGCGCGGTTCAGCATCGCGACCACCGAGGTGTGGAATGACAAGGGCGGCCAGCGTCAGGAGCGCACCGAGTGGCACAACATCGACCTGTGGGGCAAGCAGGCCGAGTCGCTCAGTGAATACCTGGTGAAGGGCAAGCAGGTCTACATCGAAGGGCGCCTGCAGACCGACGAGTACACCGATAAGGACGGCGTGAAGCGGAAGTCGACCAAGGTCCGCTGCGAGAAGGTTGTGCTGCTTGGCAGCGGCGGCGGCGGACGCAGTGGGGGCGGTGGTAGTGGCGGTTACGAGCGCGGCGAGGGTTCCCGCGCGGGCGGCGGCTCTGTCGCCACGAGTCATGACGACGCTTCCGAGCCGTTGACGGACGACGACATCCCGTTCTAGAACGCTGAATCGCAGATTGCAGAGGTGAATTCTGCAATCTGCAATTCGGGTTTTTACTTCCTATCTTCCCGCCCGTAGCGGTCTTCCAGCCGCACGACGTCGTGCAATTCGGGCGTCGACACCTCGAACACGTCGCAGTCATCGATAGCGGTCATGCGATGCACCGTCTTCGGTGAGACGTGAATGGAGTCGCCCGGCAGCATCTCGCGCTTCGTGAGCACGCCGTCGATCTCGATCTCGTACAGCATCTTCCCCGTCTGCAGGTAGATCGTCTCGTCCTTGAGGTTGTGGTACTGGAGGCTCAGGGCGTGGCCGGCGTTGATGTGGATCAGCTTGCCGACGTAGCGATCCGTCTTGGCCCAGTGGAGCTCGTACCCCCAGGGCTTTTCCACCCGCGTCACTTGGCTGGTTGTCACTCTCGGTCCTCCATCACCTGATGCTGTAGCGCCCGAGGGCCGCCAGCAGTTCCTGTTCGATTTCGTCGACGGTCGGAAGCCGGAGCACCCGTCGCGCCAGCGCGCGGAGATCGTCGCTCCGCAGTTCCGACAGTACCTGCTTGGCCACGCCGATCGCACCGGGCGTCATGCTGAATTCGGTCAGTCCGAGCCCGACCAGGAGCGTCAGCAGCGCCGGGTCCGACGCCATCTCGCCGCACAACGACACCGGTATGCGAGCCCGTGCTGCGGCGCGCCTCACCGTCAGGATGACGCGCAGGATGGCCGGATGCAGCGGTTCGTAGAGCCGCGACACACGTTCGTCCGCCCGGTCGACAGCCAGGCAGTACTGAATCAGGTCGTTGGTGCCGATCGTGAAGAAGTCGACCTCACGTGCCAGCAGGTCGGCGGTGTAAGCGGCGGCCGGAATCTCGATCATCACCCCGACCGGGACGTGCGGCACCTCTATACCCCGTGCCTCGAGATCGGCGGCGGCCTGCGCTACCAGTTGTCGGGCACTGCGTACCTGCTCCACCCCGGAGACGAACGGGAACATGATCCGGAGCGACCCGTGACGCGCCGCCCGCAGGAGCGCCCGAAGCTGGGTGCGAAAGAGCTCAGGACGAGTCAGGCTGAGTCGCAGGCCGCGCAGTCCCTGGCGGCTCCCCCGCTCTTCATCGGAAATCCAGCTGCCGCCCAGGGTCGGGTCGGTGGACCGCAACGCCATCTGGTCCTCGTCCACGTCGAAGGTGCGGACCGTGACCGTCCCCGGCGCCATCCCTTCGAGCATGCGGCGATAAATCTCGTACTGCTGGTCCTCGGTGGGCAGCGCGCGATGGCTCGTGAGCAGGAATTCCGAGCGGTACAGGCCGATCCCCTCGGCGCCGGCATAGCGGGCATGTGCGAGATCGTCAGCGAACTCGATGTTCGCATCCAGCGTGATGCGGACGCCGTCAGCGGTTGCCGCCTGGCGCCTGCGGTCCCCCTCGCCGTGCCTGGCCGGATGGTGATCGGCCAGGGCGCGTTCAGCAGCCGCCAGCGTCGCGGCATCGGGTTCAATGACGATCTCATTCTCGCTGCCGTCGATGACTACCATCTGGCCAGGCTGGATCCGCTCGACGGCGCTGTGCAGGCCGACGACAGCAGGCACTTCGAGCGAGCGGGCCAGGATGGCCGTGTGGTAGGTGCGACTGCCCGCGTCGGTCGCAAAGCCGCGGACCTTGGTCCAGTCCACCTGCGCCGCCAGCGATGGGGTCAGTTCATCGGCAATCAGTACCGATGCTTCCTCGAGCGCGCTCAACAGGTCGCGGGGCGTCGAGACGTCCTGGCGCAAATTCATCTTCAGACGGCCGACGAGATCGGCGACGTCGCCCTTGCGCTCACGAAGGTATGGGTCGGCAATCTCGTCGAAGATCGCGCTGAACTCGTCGAATACCTGCTGGACCGCCCACTCGGCGTTGACCAGCGTGTCGCGCACCAGCGCCTCGGCGCGCGGCACGAGCATCGGGTCGTCGAGCATCAGCAGTTGCGCGTCGAACAGCGCGGCGAGTTCGGGACCGCGTCTCCGGCCAACACGGGCGCGGATGTCCTGCAGTTGCTGGCGAGAGCGCAGACGGCTTTGATCGAGGCGAACCACCTCCTCGGCGATGCGCTCTGGTGCGACGCGGTAGCGCAGCACCTGCGCGCGCTGCATCAGTACGACGGCGCGACCGCTGACCATCCCTGGCGAGACACCGATCCCCTTCAAGCGTTGCATGCGTCCTCGCCGAGGCCAGCCGCGACCAGTTCCGCAAGCTCAGCCACCGCACGGTCCTCGTCCGGACCCGAGGCTGTGATGGTAATCAGCGTGCCGCGCGCCGCCGCGAGCAGCAGCAGTCCCATGATGCTCTTGCCGTCCATCTCGCGCCCCTGGCGGCTGACGAGGACGCGCGACTGGAACGCCGTCGAGGCGTGGACGAACCTGGCCGCGGCCCTGGCGTGCATCCCCAATGGATTGACGATCGTGACCGAGCGCGAGGTCATGGGGTCTTTTCGCCGCGCAGCAGGTCGGATGCGACCCAGATGGCGTTCCGTCCATCATCGCGCATTTCGCGGGCGACGGCGAGCAGGTTGCTCTCTCCTCTCATCGATGCCAGCTTGATGAGCATGGGTAGGTTCACGCCGGTGATGACCTCCACCTTGTCGGCCCGCAGGAAGGTCATGCCCAGGTTGGACGGGGTGCCGCCGAACATGTCGGTGAGGATGAGCACGCCGGCGTCGCCCTGCACCCGCTCGATCGCCTGCACGATGTCTTCGCGGGCGTCGTTCACGTCCTCGTGCCAGCCGATGGATACGGCGGTGAACTGCGGCAGGTCACCGACGATCATCTCGGCGGCATTGACCAGTTCGGTGGCCAGCTGTCCATGGGTGACAACGACGACGCCAATCATTTGATGCTCCGGCGGATGTCCCGATGTTTGACGCGCGTGCGCGTATCCGCCACGTTGGCGAGCGCCCGCCCCAGACGTTCCGCTAACATCACCGAGCGGTGGCGACCGCCGGTGCAGCCGATTGCGATGGTGAGGTAGCTCTTGCCCTCGCTGACGTAATAGGGCAGCGTGAAGCGTACGTAGTCCTCGAGCTTGTCGATGAAAACGCGCGACGCCGGGTCGCGCAGGATGAACGACGCCACCGCCTGGTCGCGTCCCGTGCGCGGGCGCAGCGTCGGCACGAAGTGGGGGTTCGGCAGGCAGCGGACGTCGAACATCAGATCGGCATCCACCGGGACGCCGTGCTTGAAGCCGAAGCTGACCATGTTCACCACCAGCGGCGCGCGGACCCGGTCTCGCGACAGGCCCATGAAGAACTGGCGCAACTCGTGGACGGTCATGTCAGACGTGTCGACGATCTCGTCGGCCATCGCGCGGACCGGTGCCATCACCTCGCGTTCCTCGAGGATCCCCTCCAGCACCGACTTATCACGTCCCATCGGATGCGGCCGGCGCGTCTCACTGAACCGGCGGACCAGCGACTCGTTGGTGGCGTCGAGGAAGATTAGCACCGGGTTCAGCCGCGCCATCTTGCGCAGGCGGCGGAAGACTGCCGGGAACGTCGCGAGGAACCGCTGTTCGCGGACGTCGGCGACGATCGCCGCCTTCTCGAACGCGCCGCGAATGGCGAGCTGTGCGAGCGTCGGGATGAGCGCCGACGGGAGGTTGTCGACACAGAAGTAGCCGAGGTCTTCGAGCGCCCGGATCGCCTGCGACTTCCCCGACCCTGACAGGCCGGTGACGATGATGAACGGCTGACGGGCCGCAGCCGCACGACTTTGCCCCGCCGCTGAGGGACGTGACTTCATCGGGAGACTCCGAGCTCGCTGTCCTCGTCTTCGTCGTTGGCGGCCAGTGAGCTGACATCGGCCGGCCCGTTCAGCAGCGCCTGGTTGACGCGCTCCGCGAGGAGGCGCGCGGCGTGGTGACCGCGGGCGCGCAGCAGTTGGTTTCGTGCGGCGACCTCGACCAGGATTGCGATGTTGCGGCCTGGCGCCACGGGCATCCTGATAAGCGGGATGCGCACGCCGAGCAGTTCAAGAAACGCATCGTCGATGCCGAGCCGATCGTACTCGCGGCCGGCTTCCCACCGCTCCAGCTGCACGACCAGCGCGATGCGCTTCGACGAACGTGTGGACGAGACGCCGAACAGCTCGCGCACGTTGATGATGCCCAGACCCCGCAGTTCCATGTGGTGTCGGGTCGGATCCGGGCAACTGCCGATCAGGTCGGTGTCGGTGCGCCGTTTCACGTCGACCGAATCATCGGCGACCAGGCGGTGGCCCCGCACGATCAGGTCGAGCGCGCATTCGCTCTTGCCGATGCCGCTGTCGCCGGTCAGGAGGACGCCAAGCCCGAGCACGTCAAGCAGCACTCCGTGCACGATTGTTCGCTCGGCGAGCGCATCGTCGAGCCATGCGCTGAGCCTGGCAATGGCGGTAGGGGTGACGGTGGCCGTCTGCATCAACGGCAGGCCGGCGCGTTCGGCCTCGAGCGTCAATTCAGCTGGCGCGGCAAAGCCGCCGGTGATGACAATACACGGAAAGTCGTGGCGGAGAGCGGCCTGCAGCGCTTTGAGTCTGGCATCAGCGGTGAGGCTCTCGAGAAAGCGGATTTCGCTCTCGCCGAAGATCAGGACGCGGCCAGGCTGCAGGTACTCGTCGAAGCCGGCGAGTGCGAGTCCGGTCTTCTGAATATGAGGGCTCGTGATGCAGCGCTCCAGTCCGCTGCCGCCGGCCAGCAGGTCGAGCGTCAGGCCGGCATGCTCCGACCAGCTTTGCAGCAGCGCGCCGACGGCGACACCTGGACTCTGGGACATGAGAATGCATCGGCCCCGGGCGGCTCGAAGTGCCGCGGGCCGGTCTGTCAACGGTGCGTTACGACCTTGTTTCGATGAGCGTCAGGTCGCCACCGGGCGACCGATAGACTACTGCAATCCGGTCGGTCTCGGCATCAAGGAACAGCACGACCCCCTCCTCGCCCTCCAACTGGGCGGCGGCGTCTCCGACCGTCATCGTACGGATGGTCTGGCGCTTGGCCTTCAGGATGCGCGGCATCTTCACGCGGCTGCGGCTGGCGGCCGGCCGCCGAGGCTCCGGATCGGCCAGCTCGATCGGCACCGGCGCGTCCTTGGCCGCATTGCGCTTGCGCCCTTCGAGCTTCCCCTTCACCTTGCGCGCCTGCTGCGCGATCTTGTCCACGGCCTCCGCCATCGCGGTGGCGACGCTCTCGCTGTGGCCGTCGCCGTGCAGGAAGCGCTCGCCGCGGGCGTGCAGGGTCACGTCAACCCGATGCCCGGCCTTCTCGCGGGAGATGACGACCTGTGCCGAGACGGCGGCGTCATTCATGAAGCGCTCGAGTTTGGCGAGCTTGGTGTCGATGATCCGGCGTACGCCGGCCGTGATGTCGATCTGTCGTCCGGTGAGCTCGAGTCGCATGGTCGTAGTCTGCCCGTACAAACGTTCACGCGCCAGCCGCGTGGCGCGCGAACAAGGGTTGAATCGAATTAGTAGAGAACCTTGCGCTGGTTCGACGTGGGAATCTTCAGCTCTTCGCGGTACTTGGCAATGGTGCGCCGTGCCAGTTCGAGGCCCTCGCGCTGCAGGATGCTGACGATCTTCGAGTCGCTGAGCGGTTTGCGCGGGTCTTCGTTCTCGATGATCTTCCGGATGCGCTGCTTGATCGTGACCGACGAGACGCTCTCGCCGTACTGGCTGTTGATGCCGCTGTGGAAGAAGTACTTCATCTCGAACACGCCCTGTGGCGTGTGCATGTACTTGTTCGTGACCACGCGGCTGACCGTTGACTCGTGCATGCCGATGTCGTTCGCGACGTCGCGCAGCACCAGCGGACGGAGATGTTCGATGCCCTGATCGAGGAAGTCGCGCTGAAAGTTGATGATGCTGGTGGCGACCTTGTGGATGGTCTTCTGCCGCTGCTCAACCGACTTGATCAGCCACAGCGCCGAGCGGAACTTGTCCTTCACGTAGGCGCGGGTCTCGTCGGTGTTCTCGCCGTTCTTGTCGAGCAGGCGGCGGTACACCGGGCTGATCCGCATCTGCGGCAGGCCGTCCTCGTTCAGCGCCGCGACGTACTGGTCTTCCACCTTGACGACGTAGACGTCGGGAATGACGTACTGCGACTGGCTCGGGTTGTAGCGGCTCCCCGGCTTGGGATCGAGATGCCGGATCACCTCGATGTGCTCCTTCAGATCTTCGATCGTCATGCCCATCTTGCGAGCGATCTCGGGAACCTGGTGGTTCTGGAGCAAGCGGAGGTGCTCGGTGACGATCGTCTCTGTCGGGGTGTTCTCGAGACCGAGGCGGTGCAATTGCAGCAGCAGGCATTCCTGCAGGTCGCGCGCGGCCACACCGGTGGGGTCGAAGCCCTGGACCAGACGGAGCGCGCGTTCGACGTCGGCGCTCTGCCACGGGCCCATCGACGCCAGTTCCTCGAGCGACGCCACGAGCGCACCGTCGTCATCCAGGTTGCCGATGATGGCAGTGCCGATCTCGCGCGTCAGCTGGTCGTCGGTCTGCATCGAGAGCTGCCACATCAAGTGGTCCGATAGCGAACTCGACGTCGACAGCGTGTTCTCGATCGGCGGCAGTTCCTTCACCTCCTGGGGAGCGCGCGGGCGGTAGCCATCATCCAGGTAGTCGCCGAAGAAGTACTCGTAATCCTGATCGTCCCAGGTGTCGGTCTTGTTAATTTGCTGCTCGCCGTCCGGCTTTTCCTGCGTCTGCTGGGCCTCGGCCGGCTGCAGATCCTCGGTGGGCACTTCCTCGAGCATGGGATTTTCGACCATCTCTTGATTGAGAAGGTCGGACAGCTCCAGTGTCGACATCGGCAGCAGCTTGATCGCCTGCTGAAGCGACGGCGTCAGAATGAGCTTCTGGACGAGCTTTGTGTGAAGTTTCTGCGAAATACCCATTGGACTGCGGCGTCAGCTAAGTGATGTTGCGTGAACGAGTTGTCTGAACAAGCCGACCCGCACCGAAGGTGCGTTCATCCGCGGCCCGCCTCAGCTGATGCAATTGTCAGGCCTCATTTTAATCCAATCGGAACTCAGTCCCGAGATAAATCCTGCGCACCTCTTCATCGGCAGCAAGGCCTTCGGGCGTCCCGCTCTTGAAGATCACGCCGCCGTGCACGATGTAAGCGCGGTCCGTGATCCGCAGGGTCTCGCGGACGTTATGGTCCGTGATCAGCACACCGATGCCGCGCTCCTTCAGGTGAAAGATGATCTTCTGGATGTCGGTGACCGCGATGGGATCGATGCCGGCGAACGGCTCGTCGAGCAGGATGAACTTGGGTTCCATGACAAGCGCGCGGGTAATTTCCGCCCGTCGCCGTTCTCCGCCAGACAGCGTGTAGGCCATCGAGTTGGCCAGCGGGGTCAGGTTCAACTCGGCGAGCAGTTCCTTCGTCCGCTGGCGGCGCTCCGCGGCGCCCATCCTCGTCGTCTCGAGAATAGCCTGGATGTTCTGTTCGACTGTCAGGCCGCGAAAGATCGAGGCTTCCTGCGGCAGGTAGCCGACGCCCTTCCTCGCCCGGACGTACATCGGGTCGTCAGTGACATCGATGCCGTTCAACTCGACGCGCCCCGAGTCGGGGGCGACGAGGCCCACGGTCATGTAGAACGTGGTGGTCTTGCCGGCGCCGTTCGGACCGAGTAGTCCGACCACCTCGCCCGACGACACGTCGAGGTTGATGCCGCGGACCACCGTGCGGCCGCCGTACGACTTGGTCAGATCGAATGTGCGGAGTGTGGCCACGTCGGTGGTGACTGACAGTTACTTGCAGCTCGACGTGCCGCGGGTCTGCGTGCGGATCTGCTCGTTGCCGTCGACGACAATCCTATCGGTGGCCTGGAAGAAGGTCAACGTGCGGCCCATGGTCTCCCGCCCGCATTCGTCGATGATGGTGACGGGCGAGCCGGTCACCACGTAGCGCTGATCGGCGCCGAAGAAGGTCAGGCGAACGCCAGTGGTCTTGCGGCCATCGCCGCGCAGCGTGACGCCGTCATAGGCTTCGGCCCGTTCGAGTTCGTCACCCGAGGGCTGCAGGAATAGCTCGACGCGAGGCGACGTGAGGTCGCCCTGCGGCCCGGTGATGTGCGCGTCTCCGGTGTAGGTGGCTTTCCGCACCGAGTCGACATAAGCGAACTGCCTGGAGGTGCCGATGGAGCTGACCTTCTCCTTGCCTCCCTTCCTGTCGTCCTGCTGCAGCATGGTCGCGGTGGTCACCGGACCGGCAGCGGACAAATCGCCGGTCTTGCTGTCGATGGTCAGCGTTACCGATTTGATCGACGTCTCACCCTGCCACAGCAGTGCATTGCCCGTGTACACGGCGCGCGAGGCGGTACCGTCGTAGGCCAGCTGATCGGCAGTGACATTCACCGGCTGATCCGACTTCAGCATGGACGGAAGCTTCGCGGCGTCACCCTTCGCCTCCGCGCCTGTCTTCGTCGGCTGCAGGACGCTCTTGACGGCGCCGGTGGCCTTCATCTGCGGCCCTTCCAGCGTGATGTCCACCCGCGCGGCGTCGACAGCAATCTGTTCATTGAGCACGTGTGGCGCGAGGCTGCCCGGCTCACTTCCGGTCAGTTCCAGCACGCCGCGCTTCAGCGCGTAGCGGGCCGCGGCGGACGTGGCGAACATCGGGCCGTCGGCGAAGCGCACGCCGCGAGCGAACGTCGCATCTTCGATCGCGCCAAAGCCAGGAGCCATCGTGACGTCCATCACCTGCGACCGCGCCGCCCGGTCGATGCCGCCACCGCGCTCGGAGAACTGCACGTTCCCGGTGAAGTGGGCGCCGGTCAGGCCGCGGCCTGCCGTGCCGGTCCCGTCGAGTGCCTGCGCGTTGATGATGCGCGTCGCGCCGCCTGGCTCGCCGGGCAGCGTCACCTTCACGTTGTCGCGGCCGACCAGGGTGGTGGGCGTGGAGCCGTCGGCGTCGAGGCCGATGTTCATCGCGTTCGCGGCGATCTGCCGGCCTGGCTGACGACGATCGCCTGCGAGTTGCACAACCGCGTCGCCAGTGATGACGGCCTGCTGGAGTGTCGGTCCTTCCGGGTTGTAACGCAGGTCGATGTCGCGCCCCGAGAGCGACTGCAGTCCGCCGGCAGCTCCAGGCTTGCCTGTGATGCGCGAGTTGGTGCGCAACTCGAGCAGCTCCAGGCGCTCGTCCTCGGTCAGGTGCGCCACGGCGAGATCGGCCTCGAGCGTCTGCTGGTCGCGAACGATTTTCGCGCCGCGATCGAGCCGGATCAGCCTCTCGCGCCGCCTGAATTCCAGCGCGCCGGCCGACAGCGACATTGTGTCGCTGCCGTCCTCGTCGGCCGCGACGTCGATGACGGGTCGATCCGAAATCACGATGACGTCCTGCGCGAAGTTGTAGTCGAGGCCGATGCCGCTGCCGCTCATGCGCCCGCGCGAGAATGTCACGGCGCCAGGGATGCGCACCAGGTTCTCGCTGCGCGCATAGCTGGCACGGTCGGCCGCGACCTTCATGCCGTCGCTTGCCTCGAGCGTCACGCCCCCGGTCAACTCCATTGACGACTCGTTCTCGCCGGCCTGTCCCTCGGCCCCCTTCACGACAAACGTCTTGCCGTTGCGATCGCTGGTGATGGTGACGCCGATCATCTTCGAGGCGCCGTTGGCGTAGGTCAGCAGCCGCTCGTAGGTGAGTACCCCCTGCTCACGTTCGCCGTTGATGCGCACGGTGCTGCCGCCTTCGGATTCAACCACCGCGGTCGGGTCGGTGCGCGGCACCGGTGGCTGCGACTGTGGCGGCGTTCGACGCTTCATGCTCATGCCGACACCGATGGCGAAGGCAATACCGACCAGCGCCAGGACGAGCCGCGCGATCCGCTGCCACCTCATGGCTGCGTTGGCCTGATGTCGGCGAGCGTCAGCTCGAGGTAGGTCCCGCCGTTGTACTGGTTCTGTTCGAGCGAGAAGGCGACGTCGAGCGCCGACCTGCTGCCGACGATCTGTTCCTGCTTCTCCGCGGCGCGCCACGCCACGGCCCGGAATACGCGGCCGTCCTGGCGGAGCGACATCTTGAGGTGACGCTCCTTCAGCTTGCGCGGACCATCGATGACCTCCACGCCGCGCGCCGCAAAGACCGGCTTCGGATTCCCGGCGCCGAACGGCGCCAGCGAGGCGATGCCGGCTGCAACCTGCGCGGTAATGCCGCGGAAGACCAGGTCTGAATCGATGCGCAGGCGTGGCATCAACTGCTCGGGCCCGAGCAGTCCCTCCGCCCGCTCGTTGACGGCCGAGCGGAACTCCCGCACACGCGCCGCGTCCATCGTCAGGCCAGCGGCCTGCCTGTGCCCGCCGAAGCGGATGAAGAACGGCGCGCACGCCTCGAGCGCTGCCAGCATGTCGAAGTGCGGGATGCTGCGGCACGAGCCATGCGCTACACCATCCTCGATCGACAGGACGATGGCGGGCCGGTGGAAGGCGTCGACCAGCTTCGACGCGACGATGCCAATGACGCCGCGGTGCCAGCCCTCGCCAGCTACGACCAGCACGGAACGCGCACCCACCTCGGGGTCGGTCTGGACGATCTTCCGTGCAGCCGCCAGGATTTCGGCCTCTTCTTCCTGACGCCGGACATTCTCGCTGTCCAACTGCTGCGCCAGCAGCTTCGCTTCCCCGGCCATCGATTCGTCGTGGGCCAGCAGGAGGCGCGCGGCGAGGTCGGGCGTGCTCATGCGGCCGGCGGCGTTCACGCGCGGCGCCAGCATGAAGCCGATGTGGTAGCTGTCGATGATCTTGCCGGTCAGTCCGGACACGTCCAGCAGCGCACGCAGGCCGACCCTGTTCGGTCCCCTGGTGAGCAGGTCGAGGCCGACCTTGGCAATAACGCGGTTCTCTCCCACCAGTGGTACGACGTCGGCAAGGGTGCCGATGGCCGCCAGCTTGACGAAGCCCGGCAGCCAGGCCTCGCGTCCGCTTCGGCGGCAGAGCTCCTGCACCAGCTTCAGCGCCACGCCGACCCCGGCGAGGTACTTGTCGGGATAGCTGCAGTCGGCCCGCTTCGGGTTGATGACCGCAAGCGCGTCCGGCAGTTCGGCGTCGGGCTCGTGATGGTCGGTGATGATCAGGTCGACGCCGAGCGCCTTCGCCCGCAGTGCCGCATCGGCGCCGCGAATGCCGCAGTCGACCGAGATGATCAGCGCCACGCCGTCGGCGTGCAGTCGGTCGACCGAGGCCGGCTGGAGGCCGTAGCCATCGCGCAGTCGCTCGGGGATGAAGTGCGTCACGTCACCACCGAGCAGCTCGAGGGCGCGCCTGAGGATCACGGTCGATGTGACGCCATCGACGTCGTAGTCGCCGTGGATGGCGATGCGCTCGCGTCGCGCGAGGGCGCCGAGAATGCGCTCCACCGCCACGCCCATGCCGGCGAGTGCCATCGGATCGTGCAGGTGCTCGAGTGACGGATTCAGGAAGCGATGCGCCTGCTCGGGATCGCCGAGCCCGCGCTGACACAGCAGCTTGGCGACGATCGGTGTTATGGACAATGCCGACGCAAGGCGCTCCGCCGCGACGTCGTCACAGGCGAGGGTGTCCCAGCGCGGGGCCACAGTTGGCATCAGCGCTGGCCTGCCGGTTGCTGCCGGGAGAAGGAACCCAATACGGCCGTACCACGGAGGACACGGTGATCCACTGATCGGACGACGGGCCCGGCCCGCCTCGAGGACTGACTCACGGCAACATCACCAATCACATTCTGGTCGCTGCGTACCGCGTCAACACGCACCTGCAGGCCGGATCGCGCGAGAGCGCGCGCAAGGCTTGCCTGGTCCGTGAATGTCCGGGGCAGGGAATCAGGTCCCGCATTCTGGGCTCCAGCCCGTGACGTCGCGTCGACTCCGTGCCCTTCGTGTTGGTGCAGAGCATTCCCCTTGCCAACTCGCTACCCCGCGTCTTCGACGAACTCGAAGCCGAGGCGGCCGATGTTGCGGAACTTGTTATAGCGGTGATCGAGACGAGCTTGTGTGTCGAGCGCGGAGATCTCGGCGAGAGCGCGCTGCAGCGCGTCGTCGACCGCGCGTGCGGCGCCGTCCGGGTCCGTGTGGGCGCCGCCGACCGGCTCCTTGATGATCTCATCGATGATGTTGAATCCGAGCAGGTCTGGTGCCGTCAGCTTCAGCGCCTCGGCGGCCTCAGCCTTCTTTCCCGAGTCGCGCCAGACAAGCGCCGCGCATCCTTCGGGCGGGATCACGCTGTAGATCGAGAATTCCTGCATCAGCACCTTGTCGCCGATGGCGATCCCGAGCGCGCCGCCGCTGCCGCCTTCGCCACTGACGATGACGATGACCGGCGTCTCGAGCAGCATCATGTCGCGGAGATTGACGGCAATCGCCTCGGCGACGCCGCGCTCCTCGGAGTCGATGCCCGGATAGGCCGCCGGCGTGTCGACGAACACGATGATTGGCCGGCTGAACTTCTCTGCCGTCTTCATCACGCGCATCGCCTTGCGGTAGCCCTCGGGGCGGGCGTAGCCGAAGTTGCGGAAGATCTTCTCCTTCGTGTCGCGGCCCTTGACGTGGCCGACCAGCAGCACCGGCTGCCCGCGGTACTCGGCGAAGCCGGTCATGATGGCGTGGTCATCGGCGAAGCGCCGATCGCCGTGGATCTCGATGAACCCCGGGAACAGCCGCTGGATGTAGTCTTCGAGACCGGGCCGGCTCGGATGACGCGCCACCAGCACCCTCTGCCACGGCGTCAGCTGCTGATAGAGCTCGGCGCGTATGGATTCGACCCGGCGCTTCAGGGAGTCGATCTCGCTCTGGCGGGCGTCGGTGCGCGGCATCATCGAGAGCGCCTCGATCTCCTTCATCAGGACGCCGATTGGTTCTTCGAACTCGAGAGTCTCAGGAGGCATGCTTCACCGCAGCGACACCGACCCCTGGCCCACCACCTGCTCGATCTCCGCGATGAGGGTGGACGAGGGACGGACGCGAATCGTGGACGAAACGTCGGCGCGCACGCGAAGGCGTGTAGGCGTCGACGGCAGTTCGATGTCGAACGTGACGCGGCGGTCACCGCGGTGGCGCGCGAAGATCTCGCCGAGCGCTTCGAACACCTGGCGATCGGCCGGCCCCTTCACGCGAATGGCCACCTCGCGGGCAATGCGCTCGCGAACGGTCTCGATCGCGGCGATCTCGGTCGCCAGGATGCGGGCGTTCTCGTCATCCTTCTCGAGCTTGCCCCGCACCAGCACCATGGCGCCGGTCTCGATGAGTGAGCCGCACTTCTGGAACGTGTCGGGGAAGCACAGCACCTCGACGCCGCCGTGCGCGTCTTCGAGGGTGAAGACGGCCATGCGGTCGCCCTTCTTCGTCTTCAGCGGGCGCATCGTCGAGATCACTCCGCCGACCGACGTGTCAGCCTCCATCGCCTTGCGCCCGCCAGGACCCCATTCATCTGATCTGGCGCGCACCTCCTGCGTTGTGAGGTCGGCCGTTGTGCGGGCGCCGAACTCCTTGAGTTCGGCCGCATACCGATCGGTCGGGTGGCCGCTCCAGTAGAGGCCGAGCGTCTCCTTTTCGAAGCCGAGTTGCTCCTGCTCCGTCCACGGCGTGGCGGGCGGCAGCGACGCCTGCGTCGTGGCGTCGTGCGGGTCGTCGCCACCGAAGCCGCCGAACAGCTGGGCCTGCCCCTCGTTCTTGTCACGCTGATGGCGCTGGCCGTGCTCGCAGGCGGCGTCGATGGCGGCAATCAGGCGCGGGCGCTGCGCCAGCGTCGGCAGCGGCGCCATGGCCGGGTCTTGCTTCGCCAGGGAATCGAACGCACCGGCCTTGATCAGGCTTTCGAAGACCCGCTTGTTGGCGAGCCGGAGGTCGAGCTCCTCGCAGAGGGCGTGCAGCGACGTGATGCGCCCGTGCTTCTTGCGCACCGCCAGTAGCGACTCGATCGCGCCCTCGCCGACGTTCTTGATCGCCGTCAGGCCGAAGCGGACGCCCTTCGCGGGCTCCACCGTGAAGCGCAGGTCGCTGGCATTCACGTCTGGCGGCAGAACCGGGATCCCGAGTTCGCGCGCCTCACCGAGATAGAGCGCCAGCTTCTCGGTGTTCTGCGATTCAATGGTGAGCAGCGCCGACGCGAAGTGCCACGGATAGTTCGCCTTGAGGTAGGCCGTCTGATAGGCCAGGTAGGCATAGGCCGTCGAGTGCGACTTGTTGAAGCCGTAGCCGGCGAACTGCTCCATCAGCTCGAAGACGTGGGCCGCCTTCTTCTCGGGGTGGCCCTTCTCCACCGCGCCCTTGACGAACTTGCCGCGCATCTTCGCCATCACCTCGGCGTTCTTCTTGCCCATGGCCTTGCGGAGCAGGTCGGCTTCGCCGAGCGAGAAGCCCGCGAGCACGTTGGAGATGCGCATCACCTGTTCCTGATACACGATGACACCGTAGGTGTCCTGCAGTACCGGCTCGAGCTCGGCGAATTCGTAGACGACCTCGGTCTTGCCCTGCTTGCGCGCGATGTAAGTCGTCCACCATGCCGCTGTGCAGCGGGCCCGGACGGTAGAGCGCGTTCAGGGCGATGAGGTCCTCGAGACGCTGCGGCTTTGCCTTGCGCAGGATGTCGCGCATGCCGCGCTTCGAACTGGAAGATGCCGTAGGTCTGGCCGTCCTGGAACACCTGGTACGTCTTCGGGTCGTCGAGCGGGATGGTATCGATGTCGAGATCGCACCCCGAGCGTCCGCTTGATCTCCGCCAGCGCAGTCGTCGATGATCGTCAGCGTGCTCAGCCCGAGGAAGTCCATCTTCAGAAGGCCGACACGTTCGATCTCCTTCATCGACACTGGGTCACGATTTCGTCGCGGGTCGCCTTGTAGAGCGGGACGTACTCGGTGAGCGGCTTCGGCGCGATGACGACGCCAGCGGCGTGCACGGAGGCGTTGCGCGTCATGCCTTCGAGACGCCGAGCCACGGCGAAGAGCTCCTTCACTCGCGGGTCGGTCTGCCTCCATCTCCTTCAGGACCGGATTCTCCTCGAGCGCCTTGTCGAGCGTCATGTCCAGGGCCGGCGGGATCAGCTTGGTGACCTTGTCGACCTCGGCGAATGTGCATGTCGAGCGACGCGGCCGACGTCCTTGATGACGGCCTTCGCCTCCATCGTGCCGAACGTGATGATCTGGGCGACGTGCTCCCGTCCGTACTTGCGCGTGACGTACTCGATGACTTCGCCGCGGCCGTCGCTCGCAGAAGTCGATGTCGATATCGGGCAGCGACACCCGCTCCGGGTTCAGGAAGCGCTCGAAGAGGAGGTCGTAGTGGAGCGGATCGACGTCGGTGATGCGCAGGCAGTAGGCCACCAGGCTGCCGGCGGCCGAGCCGCGACCCGGCCCGACGGGAATGCCCTGCTCGCGCGCGTAGCGGATGAAGTCCCAGACGATCAGGAAGTAGCCGGAGAACTTCATCTGCTTGATCATCTTGAGCTCGTAGGTGCAGACGGCGTTCGTACTCGTCGATCGTGTGGCGCAGCAGCCCCTGCTCCGTCAACTGCTGCAGGCGCGGCAGGCGCGCCTTGAAGCCTTCGCGCGCGACGTGATCGAAGTAGCTGTCGACCGTGAAGCCGATCGGTACGTCGAAGTCGGGCAGGAAGTTCTCGCCGCTTGCGAGCTGGACGTTGCAGCGCTCGGCGATGCGCATCGTGTTCGCAACGGCGTCCGGGAAGTCGCTGAAGGTCTCCATCATCTGTTCGGCGGTCTTCAGGAAGAACTGCTTCGCGTCGTAGCGCAGCCGCTTCGGATCGTTGAACGCCTTGCCGGTGCCGATGCACAGCAGCACGTCGTGGGCGTGGGCGTCGGTGTCGCGCAGGTAGTGGACGTCGTTCGTGCAGACGAGCGGCAGGTTCAGGTCGCGCGCGATCGCCGGCAGGCCGCTGTTCACCGTCCGCTGGTCCTCGATGCCGTGCCACTGCATCTCGAGGAAGAAGTTGTTCGGACCGAAGATGTCGCGGTACGCCGCGGCCGCTTCGATCGCCTTCTTCGTCCTGGTGGTGCGAGAGCCCCTCGGCAACTTCACCCTTCAGGCAGCTGCTCAGGCCGATGAGACCCTTGGAGTGCTGCGCGAGCAGTTCCTTGTCGATGCGCGGCTTGTAGTAGAAACCGTCGATGTAGCCCGACGACACCAGCTTGATGAGGTTGTGGTAGCCCTCGTTCGTCTCCGCCAGCAGCACCAGGTGGTTCTGCGTCTCGCCGGGCACTCCGCTCTTCGTGCGGCGGTCACCTGGCGCGACGTACACCTCGCACCCCAGAATCGGATTCAGCCCGCGCGCTCGTGCATGGTCGTGGAACACCACGGACGAGAACATGTTCCCGTGCTCGGTGACCGCGATCGCCGGCATGTCGAGCTGCACCGCCTGATCGAGCAGCTCGTCGATGCGGCAGGCGCCGTCGAGCAGCGAGAACTCGGTGTGCAGGTGAAGGTGGACGAACTCAGGCACCGGCCTATTCCCACTCGATCGTGGACGGCGGCTTCGAGCTGATGTCGTAGACGACGCGATTGATGCCGCGCACTTCGTTGACGATGCGCGACGAGATGCGCGCCAGCAGGTCGTGCGGCAACCGCGCCCAGTCGGCGGTCATGCCGTCGCGGCTTTCAACGGCGCGGATCGCCGCGGTGTACTCGTAGGTGCGCTCGTCGCCCATCACGCCGACGCTCTGGACCGGCAGCAGTACCGCGAAGCTCTGCCAGAGCCGCTCGTACCACCCCTCGCGCCGAACCTCCTGCGACACGATCGCGTCGGCCTTGCGCAGCAGCTCGAGACGCGGACGGCTCACTTCCCCGAGGATGCGGACCGCGAGGCCGGGCCCCGGGAAAGGCTGGCGGACGACGAACTCCTCCTCGAGGCCGAGTTCGCGGCCGACGGCGCGGACTTCGTCCTTGAACAGCTCGCGCAGCGGCTCGACCAGCTTCATGCGCATGCGCTCAGGCAGTCCGCCGACGTTGTGGTGGCTCTTGATGACAGACGATTGACCGACGACCGGCACCGATTCGATGACGTCCGGATAGAGCGTGCCCTGGCCCAGGAAATCGACCTGCCCAAGCTTGTGCGCCTCGACCTCGAACACGTCGATGAAGGTGTTGCCGATGATCTTCCGCTTGGTTTCCGGGTCGATGACGCCAGCCAGGCGATCGAGAAACAGATCCGCCGCGTCCACGAAGACGAGCGGCAGGTGCAGGCGCTCGAACCGCTTCCTGATCTGGATCGCCTCGTCCTGCCGCAGCACACCGTTGTCGACGAAGATGCAGGTGAGGCGGTCACCGATCGCCTTGTGAATGAGCAGGGCGGCCACGGTGGAGTCGACGCCTCCGCTCAGTCCGCAGACAACCCGTCCCTCGCCGACACGTTCGCTGATGCGCGCGACCGACTCGTCGACGAACTTGCGCATGGTCCAGTCGCCGGAACACCCGCAGACCCTGAACGCGAAATTGCGGATGATCTCGAGGCCGCTCTCGGTGTGCACCACTTCTGGATGGAACAGCAGCGCGTACAGCCGGCGATTCGGGTCGGCCATCGCCGCGACGGGGGCGTTCGCACTCGTCGCAGCCACCAGAAATCCCGGCGGCGCTGCGGCCACGTAGTCGCCATGGCTCGCCCACACTTTGATCTCGTCGGGGACATCCTCGAAGAGCACCGCTGCGGTGCTCTGTTCAGCCACCCGTACCGTGGCCGTGCCGAACTCCCGGTGCGCGGCTGGCGCGACGGTGCCGCCGAGGCGGTGCGCCATCAGTTGCATGCCGTAGCAAATCCCGAGCACCGGCACGCCCAGTTCGAAGACCGCCTCCTCACAAACCGGTGCGCCAGGATCGGACACACTCTTGGGACCGCCCGACAGGATGATGCCGGCCGGCTTGCGGTTGCGGATCGTTTCGGCTGGCGTCGTCGGCGGCCAAATCTCCGAATAGACCGACAGCTCACGCAAGCGACGTGCGATGAGCTGCGTGTACTGCGATCCGAAGTCGAGGACGATGATGGTTTGATGGCTCACGAGGGCCTGCTGAGTGGCGAAGTCGCGGACTCGCTCGAGCCCGTTCAGGGTCAGGAAAAGGAACGACGCTATTATAAGCGGTGCAACGTGCGCTGGGTCACAACATCTTGTAGTGCAATTGCCCTGTCAGGGCTCCTGACCACCTCGCTCCACGCGCAGCCCGCGAGGCCCGCAGAACTGCGACTGTTCCCCGTGGTTCCTGCCTGGAATCATCCGCTCGACGCGGTCATTCTGGCTGCGCCGGCCTCCTCGGCCACACGCGCGTTCGTACCGGTCGATGGCGACCGCCTGATGGCCTTCGACCTGCTGACCGGAGGTACGGCCTGGACCTCCTCGGCTCACCCGCTGTTCGCCCCGGCTACCGGCGACGGCCTTGTCTTCCTGGCCGAGCCGGACGCCATCACCGCCCGACGGCAAGACACGGGTGCGGTGGCCTGGCACGTCGCGTTTGCGGCGGAGCTGGCCGTGCCGCTGGTCTGGGACAACGGCTGGCTCATTGCGGCCGAGACCTCCGGAAACGTGCTCGCCTTCCGCGCCGCCGATGGCGAACTGATCTGGCGCCAGAACCTCGGCGTGCCGGTGCATGCCGCTCCGGCGCTGGCGGCCGACCGGGTATACGTCGCGCTTGAGGACGGCCACGTCGTGGCGCTCGATGTCGCGGAGGGGACTCGTCTCTGGTCACGCCGGCTGGGTGGTCCGCCGAACGACATGCTGGCTACCGACGAGCGCATCTACGTCGGGTCCGACGATAACTATCTCTATTGCCTGACGGCATTGACCGGCGAGGTCGACTGGCGCTGGCGCACCGGAGCCGACGTGATCGGCGCGCCCATCACCGACGGGTCGAGGGTCTACTTCGTGTCGCGCGACAACGTGCTGCGGGCGCTCGATCACAAGTCGGGGGCGCAGCGGTGGAAACGCGCACTGCCGGGTCGGCCGACGCGCGGCGTCGTGCGGGCGGGCGATCTGCTGTTGGTGAGCGGACTGGCGCCGAAGGTATCGGCGTTCGCACTGAGGGACGGCTCTCCCGCGGGGGAGATCACGTCGCCCGGGGAACTGGCGGCGCCGCCCTTCGTCACGAGTGTGCGAGGCGTGCCGCAGGTGGTGCTCGTCTCCCGCGATATCGCGACCGGGACACGCGTGCTCGCCGTGCGCCGGCTCATCGACCCGCCGATGAACAACCAGCTTCCGGCGCTGCCTGGCGCCGTCACGACCGCTGCTGCACCTGCGGCGTCCGCGCAAACCCCTCCCCCTTCGCGGACGGAGCAGGACGGTACGGCTCCGTCACGGGGTGCGACGCCGTCTGACGGGCCGGCGCGCCGCTGATGCGACTCTCGCGCCCGCGCCAAGCCGCCGCCTGTCAGTGGGCGGGACGGAAGGACGGTGCCTCAATCGTCGCGCGCTCCGTCGTCCGTTCCGTGTCGGCCTCGAGATACCGCCGATAGAGCGACACGTAGGCGCCCATCGCCGTCAGCCCGATGTACTCGAAGACGAGCCCGCGCAGCAGCAACGCGGCCAGTTGCAGCGGGAAGACCGCGAGTCCGACCAGCGGCACGAAGGCAATCAGCCCGACCCCCGACCACGCCAGCAACGAAGCCAGCCAAGCGGCGAGCAGCATCGCAAACACGATGAAGAAGATGCCGCTCAACTCGCGCACTTCCGCGCGGATGAAGCGGGTCACATCGCGCCACGCAGCGCCAAGAGTCTGGTGTCCCGCCGCCATAGCAATCTGCAGCAGCAGGTAGACGAGGTTTATGGCAGTGATCCAGAGCGTCAGCCCGACGGTGGCAAGCGCCGCGAGGAACGTCCAGCCGATGAACAGGAACCCGTCGCCGGCCGCCTGGTATCCGTAGACGATGAACGCGAGATACGCGGCAGCGGTAATGGCGTACGCGAGCATGAGGCCGATGCCGAGTCGGAGGTAAGCCCGAAAGAGACGGCCGCATCCGGAGATGTAGCTGCGAATCGAAAACGCCGCCGCCTCCGAGACGTTCGTGAGCGTGATCGGTCGTCGTTCGATGTCGCCCGTGCGGTCGTTGGCCTCGAGCATGACCGCCACGGTCCCGCCCTTCACGAGGAACATCAACACCGATCCGCCGAACAACGCCACGAAGAAGGCTACGAGGAACGCAACGAGTGCGACCGGATGCGCGACGAGCGAATCGGTAATGGTGGCGAAGATCTCGCGCATGCTGCCCTTGAGGAGGTTCGCGAGATCGCCGCCGAGGAGGACCGCGACGAGAATGGCAGCGCCGATGATCGGCACGGCGAGCAGCACCTGAAAGGTGGTCTGCGCCGCGAACTGGATGGCGACCACCGGCCAGTTGGCCGCAGCGAGCAATCCACCTCGTTTGAGCAGGGGCTTCACGTCCAATTCGATGTCACTATAGCATCCGTGGATCCTGTGGCTGGCCGCCTGCCGTGAGCGTTCTTCCGAGGTACGCCCGATCCATCGCGCGCATCGTCATCGGCGGCCTGGTGGCCGCGTTGATTGTCGGCGCGACCGGATGGCTCATCGAGCGTTCGCGCCTCGGCACCACGGATGAGGCCGCCGTTCGCCGCATCCAACAGGAGCTCGGCCGCCGTTTCACCGACACCGCCGATGCGCTCGGTGCGCGAGCCGCGCGTATCCGCGCCAATCCTGACGCCATCGCCGGCGCCTCACGCGACCCCGCCGCGCTGCGCGAACTCTTCCAGTCCCTCGCCGCGGAGCTGAATCCCGACCTGACGCGCAGCGCCGGGCTCACCGTGTTCGTCACTCGGGGCACGCCATTGGCCTGGGCGGGGCGCGTCTCGGATATTCCCCGCGATCGCCTCGAGGGACCGCGAAGCCTTTTCGTGTTGCTCGGTCCGCTCGGTCCCCGCCTGGTCCGCGTCGAGCCGCTGCCCGATCCGGCGCGGCCCGCCGGACCACCGCTGGCGGTCGTGGTGGCTGAGCAGCTCGTGGTCGAACGGACCGATGTCGCCTCGCCTGCCTCGGATACGTTTCGACTGCCAACGTCTGTTGTGGATGTGGACCTGAGGTCGGCGCCAGGTCTGGCGCCCCCGACGCCGCCCTATTCGTTCGCCATCACGTCGGCTGATGGCGAGGTGCTTGCCGGGGCCGAGGTATCCCCTGCCGAACTCGCGGCCGTGCGGGCACGGTGGCGCGCGTCGATTCGGGCGGCGGTGATCAGCGTGCTGGCGTTGGCACTGCTGTTGTGTGCGGCGCCGCTGCTCGAGGTGCGACGCTGCACCGCACGTCCCGGAGCCTTTGGTGCGGCCACCCTTGGCCTGGTTGCCGTGCTCATCGCTGGACGAGCGTTCCTGGGATGGGCGCTCGCGCCTCTGGCCGACCAGGCGTTCGCTGGCCCGGTGGAATTGCTCCCCGATGCGCTGCTCCTCGCTGCCCTCGTCTGGACCGCGCTCGACACGATGGAGCGGCGCCGCGTCTCCAGGCCCCGCGTTCGGCTCATCGCCAACGAACGACTGGCCACCCTGGTCACGGTGTCGGGCTTCGCGGCGGCGGGTGCGCTCACGGCAGCAGTCCTCTGGCGGTACGAACGGGTGCTCGCCGCCATCGCGGCGGAGTCGCCGCAGGATCTGCTGCGGTTCTCCCTCCACCCGTTCGATGTTGCTCGGCTTGGCGGCGTTGCCGGACTGCTGCTGTTGCACGCCGCGGTGGTATGGGGTGCGGCGGGCATCCTGCGGTTGCCCGCCATCCTCTGGCGCACCACGCGCCGGCCGCTGCGCCGGGTGCTGGTGGTGGCGTCCGCGGCCACGAGTGCGCTGGCCGTGCTGGCGCTCGTCAGCGGTGCCGACGGCGACGCCGTGCCGCTTCGTCCGCTGGTACTGGTGGTTGGCGCCGCCGGTGTCGGTGCCGTGCTGCTCTCGAGGCCGCAGGGAGCCGCGCGCCGGGCCTCGCAGGCGGCGCGCCTCGGCCTCTTCTTCCTCGGGCTGGCGCTGCCAGCACTGGCGTTGTATCCGTCACTCGACGCCTATTCGGTGGCGTCAAAGGAGCGGATGGTGGCGTCGCAGTTTGCGCCACTGGTGGCGAGCCAGCGCGAGGACCTGCAACTGCACCGGGTGCCGCAGGCGCTCGAGGCCATCGATGCGACGGCAGCCCTCGCCGAGTTCGTCACCAGTTCATCGGAGGACGCCGCGCCCACCACCGATCGCGCGTTCATCGTCTGGTCGCAGACCGAACTGGCACGCACGCGCACGACGTCGGCGGTGGAGTTGTACGGGCCGAACGGACGTCTGGTCAGCCGCTTCGCGCTCGACCTGCCGGAGTACGACGCCACCGAGTATCGCGGCGGCTCGTGCACCGACTGGGACCTGTTCGAGGAGGTATCACCCTTCGGTTCAACGCTGCGGAATGTCCTGCGGGCAAGCCGGGCGATCTGCGTCGATCGCCGGCGTGTCGGCGGCATCGTGGTGCGCGCGCGGCTCGACTATCGCGCGCTGCCGTTCGCGTCGACACCCAACCCGTATCTCGAGTCGCTGGCGCCGCGCACACCCGAGGAGCCCGAACCATCGGTGGGCGGTGACGTGGAACTGGCGTTCTATGGCTGGAGCCGCGCGCCGCTGTACGCGTCGGGGGCCAAGGTGTGGCCGCTGGGCGACGAGGTCTTCCGCCAGATGTCCGCATCGCGCGATGCGCTGTGGCGACGCGTCAACCGCGACGGCGAGGCTTTCCGCGTCTACTTCTTCAACGACCGCGGCGGCATCTACGCACTCGGCTACCCCATCGTCACCTGGTTCGGCCATCTCATCAACCTGGGCGAGCTGCTGTTCTTCTGCGGCGTGGTGTACGCGCTGCTCGTGGTTGGCGCCACCCTGTTCAACTCGCTCACCTCGCAGAGGCCGGCCAGCGGGCGCGCCCTGCTGCGCGAGATCCGCTCGAGCTTCTACCGCAAGCTGTTCATCGCGTTCGTCGCGGCGGCGGTGACGCCGGTAGTCGTCCTGGCCCTGGCGACCAGCACCTACTTCGCGAACCAGTTCCGCGCCGGCGTCGAGGAGTCGGCGGTGAAGACGGCCACCGTGGCGCAGCGCCTCATCGAGGACTACGTCGCCCTGCAGCAACGCGGCGCCGGGTCGCTCGATCGCATCGACGACGAGTTCATGCTGCTGGTGCGACGGGCGATCGACGAGGACGTCAACCTGTTCGATGGCCCGCGGCTGCGCGCCACGAGCGTGCGGCCGCTGTTCGCGTCGCGGCTCCTGCCCGGCCGTACGCCGGCTGACGTCTATCGCGCGCATCGTCCTCGACCGGCTACCAACGACGGTGGTGGTCGAGGAACTGGGTGGCTCGCCCGGATACCTTGTGGCGGCAGCGCCAGTGCGCGCCGGCGCGCGTGAAGGAATTGTCACCGTGCCGCAGACACTGCGGCAGCGTGAGATCGAGCAGCAGATCGACGAGATCGATCGGCGTGTGCTGTCGGCCGCGGTGCTGTTCGTGCTGCTCGGTTCGGCCCTCGGCTACTGGATGGCCGAACGCATCGCCGACCCGGTGAACCGGCTCACCCGAGCCACGCGGCGCATCGCGCGCGGCGACCTCGACGCACGTGTTGCTGCGACCTCGTCAGACGAACTCCGCCGCCTGGTGGAGGATTTCAACCGGATGGCGGACGACCTCAAGACGCAGCGCGCGAACCTGGAGCGGACGCAGCGGCTCGAGGCGTGGGCCGAGATGGCGCGCCAGGTGGCGCACGACATCAAGAATCCACTCACGCCGATCCAGTTGTCAGCCGAGCATGCCCAGCGCGTAAACATCGATCGCGGGCGGCCGCTGTCGCCGGCGCTTGACGAGTGCGTGGCGTCCATCCTCTCGCAGGTGCGGCTGCTGCGACAGATCTCGAGCGAGTTTTCGAGCTTCGCATCCTCTCCCACTGCCCGTCCCGAGCCGAACCGACCTCGTCGCGCTGCTCGATGAGGTGGTCGAGCCGTACCGCACCGGCGCCCGCGTCGCGTTTCGCGTCGAGGCTGCTCAGGGCCTGCCGCCGGCGTTCATCGATCGCACGCTGTTCGCGCGGGCGCTGACAAACGTCATGGAGAACGCGCTGCACGCCATGCCCGGAGGCGGCGCGTTGACACTGCGCGCCTTCGCCGACGAGATGGCCGACGCGTCGCGACGCATGACGGTGGAAGTGGCGGATACCGGCATCGGCATGGACGCAGATGCCCTTGCCCGCATCTTCGAACCGTACTTCTCCACGAAGGCGACCGGCACCGGCCTCGGCCTGACGATCGCCCGCCGCAACGTCGAACTGCTCGGTGGCGCGATCGAGGTGCGGAGTCAGCGCGGAACGGGTACGACGGTGACGATGAGGCTGCCGGCGGCAGTCTGACACGGCTGGATGGGAACGTGCGCGGCGGCAGGGCGACCAGCGCACCGGGAGCGAGGGAGACCAATGAAGTACAGGCAGTTGTCGGATACCGGCGTGTTCGTGTCGGAGTTGTGCCTCGGGGCCATGACGTTCGGCGGCCGCGGCGGCATGTGGGAAGTGATCGCCGGCCTCGATCAGGCCGGGGTCGACGCCATCGTGCATCGTTCGATCGATGCGGGCATCAACTTCATCGATACGGCCAATGTCTATGCGGGCGGCGAGTCGGAGACGCTGCTCGGCGGTCGCTTGCCGGCCGGCGCCAGCAGGTGGTGCTGGCGACCAAGGTGCGCGGCCGCATGGGCAAAGGCGCCAACGACGTCGGCCTGTCGCGGCTGCACATCATGCAGGCGGTCGAGGCGAGCCTGGAGCGGCTCGGCACTGACTACATCGATCTCTACCAGGTGCACCGCTTCGATGCGCTCACCAATCTGGAGGACACGCTGCGGGCGCTCGACGACCTGGTGCGCGCCGGCAAGGTGCGCTACATCGGCTGCTCCAACTACGCCGCATGGCAGATGATGAAGGCCCTGGCCATCTCGAGCGCGCAGCATCTCGAGCGATTCCGCTGCACCCAGTCCTACTACTCTCTGGCGGGGCGCGACCTCGAGCGCGAGATCGTCCCGCTGATCAAGGACCAGAACCTTGGCCTGCTCGTCTGGAGCCCGCTGGCCGGCGGCTTCCTTTCCGGCAAGTTCACGCGCGCGGGCGGTGATGAAGCGGCGCGCCGCGCCTCGTTCGACTTTCCGCCGGTGAACAAGGAGAAGGCGTTCGAGATCATCGATGTACTCGAAGTGATTGCGGCTGCGCGGGGCGCCAGCGTGCGCGCAGGTGGCGATTGCCTGGCTCCTGGCGCAAGCGGTCACGACCAGCGTCATCATCGGAGCACGCCGGCCGGATCAGCTCGAGGACAACCTGAAGTCGGTGGACCTGGCACTGACACCGGACGAACTGGCGTCGCTGGACGAAGTCAGCCGGCAGGCGCCGGAGTACCCGGCCTGGATGGGAGCGGCAGCGAGTGATGATCGTCTGCCGGGCCAGGAACGTCGCTTTGCGACGACGAAACCGGCGCCGGGCAGGTCGTAGCAGCAGCAGGCTGGGGACGCGGTCTCAGGGTTGGGCCGCGTCCGCTTCAGGCACCTGAGCGGCGGCCGTTAACTGGCCGCGATGCCGAAACCGTGCGAGCGCCATCCCGATGAACGCCGAGATCAGGTAGGTGTACGCCATCGCAACCAGCACGATGCGCGGGTGGTCGCGACCGCCATCAGGCCAGCGGCGACCAGGAACAGCACCGTGTAGGGGCGCCGCATCTGCAGGTCGAGGGTCTTGAAGCTGCGGAAGCGGATCGTGCTGACCATCAGCAGCGCCGGCACCAGCACCATCGCCAGCGCGGCGAGCGAAGCGCGGTAGTCGGTCAGGCCGCCGGAGAACAGGTAGACCGTCGCGGCCGGCACGCCGGCCGCAGCCGGACTCGGCATGCCGACGAAGTAGCGCTTGTCGGCGCCGGCAGCGCTCTGGACGTTGAAGCGCGCCAGCCGCAGCACCGCGCCGCTGACGAAGAGGAACCCGGAGAACATGCCGAGGCGGCCGAGAGGCTCGAGGCCCCAGGCGTAGGCGAGGATCGCCGGCGCCACGCCGAACGAGATCGCATCGGCCAGCGAGTCGAGCTGCAGGCCGAATTCGCTCGAGGTGCCGGTGAGGCGCGCAATTCGGCCGTCGAGCATGTCGAGGACGATCGAGATGCCGATGTACGGCGCCGCACTCTCGAAGTCGCCGCGCAGCGAGTAGATGATGCACGAGTAGCCGCAGAACATGTTGCCCATCGTGAAGAGACTGGGCAGCAGGGCGACGCCGCGCCGGACGCGGGGGCGCTTGTCGTGCGACCGGCGAAGGCGGAGGCCGCTCTCATTCGGCGCAGGTTCGGTGGTGCTCATCAGGGCTGAGCGCTCAGTGTAGCACCGCGATCACCGATTCAGCCGCGCGCACGAGAGCCCCGACCTCGACCACGATCTCCGCGGTGACCGGCAGGAAGATGTCCATGCGTGAGCCGAACTTCATCACGCCGTAGCGATCGCCGGCCTGAACGGTCGCGCCTTCGCTCACGCGGCAGACGACGCGGCGCGCGAGCAAGCCGACGATCTGGCGGGCAACGATGGTCTGGCCGCCGTGGTCGATCCAGATTTCACTGCGTTCGTTCGCCGTCGCCGCATCATGTGCGTACACCGGCAGGTACTTGCCCGGCGTGTACGACACGCTGGTGATACGTCCCGACACCGGCACGCGGTTCACGTGCACGTTCATCGGCGACAGGAAGATGCTGATCTGCTGCCACTCGCCGGCCGGCGCCGCGCCGGGCACGGCCGGACCGGCCACCAGCACGCGACCATCAGCGGGCGACAGCACGACATCGTCGCCTGCGGCGGCGGTGCGTTCAGGATCGCGGAAGAAGAAGAGGAAGAACGCGGCCAGCGCCAGGAACGGCAGCGTCAGCCACGGCGCGACGAAGTAGCCGGCCACGAGCGGCCAGCCCGATCGACACGGCGATGAAGGGATATCCTGCGGAATCGAAACGAGGCATCGCCCCTAGTCTAAAGGACAAGGGAAAAAGGCAGAACCGCGGAGCCCGCACACGGCCCGACTACCTGCTTCCCTTGCCCTTCAGGTCGGCTGGGCGCCGGGCGGTCAGTGACGGGCCTGATAGTCCCGCGCGATCGCTTCCATGCGGTCCTTCAGCGCAAGCTTGCGTTTCTTGAGTTCGGCTTCTTCGAGCAGATCGGGCTCAGAGAGGTAGGGCTTCGAGAGGAGCTGGTGCAGGCGATCCTCGAGTTCGTGATGCTGGTCAGCGAGTTGGTGGAATTCCTCGTTCGACTGCAGCAGCACCGACTTGAGCTCCTGTGTCTGGACATTCATGGTCCGCCTCCTTGAAGGCAGGCCCGGTGCGACGGGCTGTTACCGGCAGCGCCAGCGTACCGACCCTGTTGAATCCGACCGTAACACAGCCCCGCAGACGTTTCAAGTTCGACCCGGCGGGTTCCATTCGCGCCACAGCACGAGCGCATCCTCGTCCGGGTGGGTGTAGTAGCCGCGACGCGTCCCGGTCACCATGAATCCGAGCTTGCTGTAGAGCGCTAGCGCCGGTTCGTTGGAGCGCCGCACTTCGAGCGTCGCGCGGCAAGCGCCGCGCAGCGCGCCGTCCGCGATCACCCGTTCGATGATGGCTGTGGCGATCCCACCCTTGCGGTACTCGGGCAGTACCGCGAGGTTGTGGATGTGCACTTCGTCGAGGACCAACCACCATGAGCAGAAACCGATCGCCTCCCCCACCGCGTCACGCGCGATGTAGAAGAACGACACGTCACGCTGTTCGAGCTCGGCGAGATACATCTCGCGCGTCCACGGGCGGGTGAACGACAGCGTCTCGATGCGGAGGATGTCGTCGATGTCCCGCTCCGACCGGAGCGGCTGCACGAAGACGTCGATCATGACCGGGCGGCGTCCGCCTCTCGCTTCACTTCAACGTCTGGTCTGCGGACGTAGAGGGGCTGTGCTCCAGCTGGCGACACGATGCTCACGGAGTCGGCGCGTTCACAGGCGAGGCGGCCGAGGATGCCGGCCAGCAGCGGCACCGGCACGATCGTCGTCGCGGCGGGCCAGAGGCCGGCGCACAGCGGCACACCGTCGCCGCACACCACCGACGGCATCCCCAGCGCGTTCCACCGGGCGACCGTGGCGTGCGGAAGGTCGACCATCGGCTCCTCTACGATGCTGAGCCCTGGCACCGCGTCCCTGCTCCCTGCCGTGACGACATCGTAGACGGCGGTGAACACGTCCTTGCGGTAGGCGTCCATGCAGGCGGCGACGCGGGTGCCGGTGGCGCAGCCGGCAGCCGCCGCTCCGGCCAGGGCGCGCAGGGCCGAGATCGCGGCGACCGGCTTGCCGTGCACGAGCGCCATGCCCTGCATGCTGGCGATGCCGACGCGGAGGCCGGTGAACGAGCCGGGGCCGGAGGCGACCACGAACAGGTCGATGTCGGCGGAGGCGAGGCCAGCAGCAACCAACGCATCGAGCAACTCGGCCGGGAGCCGCTCGGCATAGGCGCGTGCCGCGTCGCCGGGCCGTTCCACGAGGACCTGTCCGTCGGCGACCACGGCCACACTTCCGGCGCGCGTTGTCGTGTCGAGTGCCAGTACACGCATGCGTTAGACTACAAGGATATGTCAACGTCGGCGACGCCGGCGATGCGGCAGTATCTCGACGCAAAGCAGCAGCATCGCGACGCCATCCTGTTCTTCCGGATGGGCGACTTCTACGAGATGTTCTATGAAGACGCCCTGCTCGCCGCACGCACCCTCGAACTGACCCTCACCTCCCGCTCGAAGGACGCCGACGGCGGCGGCATTCCGATGTGCGGCGTGCCGTTCCACGCCGCCGACACCTATATCGCGCGCCTCGTCAAGAAGGGGTTCCGCGTCGCCATCTGCGATCAGGTGGAAGACCCGAAGAAGGCCAAGGGCCTGGTCAAGCGCGAGGTGGTGCGGGTGGTGTCACCCGGCACCTTCACCGACAGCAGCTATCTCGATGCGCGCGAGCCGGCATTCCTCATGGCGGTGGCCAGGCACGAGGTGAAGGACCGCGTGACGCTCGGCGTCGCGCTGCTCGACGTCTCGACCGGTGAGTTCACGGCCACCGAGTACCTCGGCGCCGACGGTCTGCAGGCATTCGCCGACGAACTGATGGTGCTCCGCCCGCGCGAAGTACTGGTGCCGAGCGATCTCGGCCTCTTCGACGTCGCCGGCGCGCAGCAGGCGGCGGCGGCCGCCTGGCCGCAACTGGCAGATGCCGGTCTGTCGATGACACCGGTCGATGCCTGGGCGTTCGATCCGGAGGCGGCCCGGCGCGCGCTGCTCGATCAGCTGAAGGCCGGTGGCCTCGAAGGCTTCGGGCTCGACCGCAAGCCGGCGGCAGTGTGCGCCGCCGGTGCCCTCGTGCACTACCTGCGCTCGACGCAGAAGGCCGACCTCGCGCACGTGCGGGCGATCGCGTATCGTCAACGCGCCGACGCCCTGCTGATCGATCCGACCACGCTCCGACATCTCGAGATCGTCGAAGGGTCGGAAGGGGGCCGCGACGGCTCGCTGCTCGACGAGCTCGATCGCACGGTCACCTCGATGGGCAGCCGGCTGCTCCGCTCGTGGCTGCTGCGGCCGCTGCTCTCGCTCGATGCGATTCGCGATCGCCTCGACGCCGTCGAGGATCTCGCCTTCCGCACGACCGAGCGCGGCAAGTTCCGCGATGCCGTCAAGGGCGTGCAGGACCTCGAGCGTCTCGTCGCTAGGGCGGCGATGGGCACGGCCGGTCCGCGCGACCTCGTCGGGCTGAAGCAGTCGATAGCGCTCATCCCCCGCCTGCGGACCCTGCTCACCGACCTTCAGGCGCCGCTGGTGCGCTCGCTGGCCTCGCAGCTCGACGACCTGTCCGATGTCCGCAGCCGCATCGAGTCGGCGCTGGTCGACGATCCGCCGGTGCTGGCGCGTGACGGCGGCTTCACTCGCGACGGCCTCGACCCCGAAGTGGACGATCTGCGGACCATCAGCCGCACTGGCAAGCAGTTCATCGCGGAGATGGAAGAGCGCGAGCGTGCGCGCACCGGCATCGCCAACCTCAAGATCCGCTACAACCGGGTGTTCGGCTACTACATCGAGATCACCAAGTCGAACCTCGACGCGGTACCGGCCGACTACCACCGCAAGCAGACGATTGCCGGCGGCGAGCGCTACATCACGCCGGCGCTGAAGGAATACGAGGAGAAGGTGGTCGGCGCCGACGAGCGGATCGTCGAGCGCGAGCTGCAGCTCTTCGAGGAGTTGCGCCGGGCCGTCGCCGCTGAAGCTCCGCGCATCCAGGGCGCCGCCCGCGCCATTGCCTGCATCGACGTCCTCGCCGCGCTCGCCGAGACGGCCGCGGTGAACAACTACATCAAGCCGCACGTCCACGACGGCGACGAGATGACGGTCGTCGACGCACGGCATCCAGTGGTGGAACGGCGCACGGCCGGCCTCGGCGATGCCTACGTTCCCAACGACATCATTCTCAACGGCGGCACCTGCCAGCTGGTCGTGCTGACCGGACCGAACATGGGCGGCAAGTCGACCTACCTGCGGCAGACAGCGCTGGTGTGCGTGATGGCGCAGGCCGGCTCATTCGTACCGGCGCGCGAGGCGAAGCTCGGTCTCGTCGATCGCATCTTCGCCAGGGTGGGCGCGTCGGACAACATCGCTCGCGGTCACTCCACCTTCATGGTCGAGATGCAGGAGACGGCCAACATCCTGCACACCGCAACGTCGCGCAGCCTGGTGGTGCTCGACGAGATCGGCCGCGGCACAGCCACCTTCGACGGCTTGAGCATCGCCTGGGCCGTGGCCGAGCACCTGGCAACGAACCCCAAGGTCCGCCCCAAGACGCTCTTCGCCACGCACTACCACGAGCTGACCGACCTGGCAGACTCGACGCCCGGCGTCGTGAACTATCACGTCGCCGCGCGCGAGTGGAAGGACGACATCATCTTCCTTCGCAAGATCGTGCCCGGCCGCTCGGACCGCAGCTACGGCATCCAGGTGGCGCGCCTCGCCGGACTGCCTCGCGCCGTGGTCGAGCGGGCGCGCGACATCCTGTCGGCGCTCGAGCGGGACGAGCTCACGCGCGGCGGCCGCCCGTCGGTGAACGCGGCCCCGAACAGCTCGCAGCAGCAGCTCGGCCTGTTCCAGGCGCCGATCGTCGACGATCGCCTTGCGCGACAGGCTCGCAGCGCTCGACGTCGATCGCATCACGCCGCTCGAGGCGCTCACCATGCTGGCCGACCTCAAGAAGGAGGCGCAGTTGTGAGCCGGCTGGCGAGGCTGACGCTGACGCTGTTGACGATGGCCCTGGTGGCACCGGCCTGCCTGCAACGCCCCGCCGACGACCCGAACACCATCATCGTCTCGATGACGAACGGGCCGAACAATCTCGACCCGCGCTTCGGCACCGACGATGCGTCGCAGAAGGTCCACCAGTTGATCTTCGACAATTTGATGGAACTCGACGACCACCTGCGCGTCGTACCAAAGCTCGCCGAGTCGCTTGAGCATCCCGACCCGCTCACCTACATCGCGACGATCCGGCAGGGCGTCCGCTTTCACGACGGCAGCGTACTGACCGCCGAGGACGTGGCATTCACCTTCGCTCAGTTCCTCGATCCGGACTTCATCTCACCGCGCAAGGGCGGCTACCGGGAACTGCGGTCGGTGGTGGCACGCGACCCGCACACGGTCGTGTTCACGCTGAAGCAGCCGTTCGCGTCCTTCCCCATCAACCTGATGATGCCGATCCTGAAGCGCGGCTCAGGCACCGACGTGCGCGAGCACCCGATCGGCACCGGCCCCTACCGGTTCGTGCGCTACGCCGTCGACGATCGCCTCGAACTCGCAGCGAACGCCGACTACTGGGCGGGAGCGCCGAAGAACAGCGGCCTCATCATGAAGATCGTGCCCGACGATGTGATGCGCGGGCTCGAGCTGAAGAAGGGCACACTCGACCTGGTGGTGAACGACCTGGCGCCAGACATCGTGCACCAGATGCGCTACGACGCGCGTCTGCAGGTCGTTCAGGGCCCTGGCGTCGATTACCAGTACATCGGGCTGAACCTGCAGGACCCGAAGTTGAAGGATGCACGCGTCCGTCAGGCGCTTGCGTACGCCATCGACCGCAACGCGATCGTCGAACACCTGCGCCGTGGGCTCGCCGAACCGGCTGTTGGCATGTTGTCGCCGCTGTCGTGGGCAGCCGCGCCGGACCTGCCGAACTACATTCACGACCCTGGGCGGGCGCGGGCGCTGCTCGACGAGGCGGGCTACCGCGACCCGGACGGCGACGGTCCGGCGCCGCGACTGACGCTCACGCTGAAGGTGTCGAACATCGAGTTCAACCGGCTGCAGTCGTCGGTGATCCAGCAGGATCTTCGCAAGGTCGGTATCGACCTCGACGTACGGACCTACGAGTTCGCGACGCTCTACGCGGATGTGCTGTCGGGCAACTTCCAGCTGTTCACGCTGCAGTGGACGGCCGGCGCACTCGCCGACCCCGACATCCTGCGACGTGTCTTCCACACAACGCAGGCGCCTCCCGCCGGCTTCAACCGCGGCCGCTACAGCAACCCGGAGGTTGATGCGGCGCTCGACGCGGCGGGCGACGCGCAGGACCCGGCGCAGCGCCTCGAACTGTTCGCGCAGGTGCAGCGCCTCATCGCGCGCGACGTGCCTTACGTCAGCCTCTGGTACAAGACGAACGTCGTGGTCGCGCAGCGGGACCTCGCGGGCGTGCGCGTGACGCCACTCGCCGACTTCTACTTCCTCAAGGATGTCGCCCGGGTTGCGGCTGCAACGAACTAGCCTCTGCGCCCTGGTGGTGCTGGTCGTCGTGCTGGCGTCGCCAGCGTGGAGCGCTGGCCTGCTCGACCCACTGCTGCGGTTCCGCCAGGTGCGAACCGCTCACTTCACGATCTACTTCCATCAGGGTGAGGACCGGCTCGCGGCGCGCCTGGCGGCGATGGCCGAGGAGGTGCGGCTCCAGGTGGGGAGCGCCCTCGGCAGCGAGCCTCCTTTGCATACGCATGTCATCCTCGCCGACCAGTCGGAGTCGGCGAACGGCTGGGCCACGCCCCTGCCGCGCAACATCATCTTCCTGAACGCGGCCGCGCCGTCCGGCGCCGACCTCATCGGACGCACCGACAATTGGCTACGCCTTGTGTTCACGCACGAGTACACGCACATCGTGCATCTCGATCGCTCCCGCGGTATCGCCCGGATTGCGCGCGGCTTCCTCGGGCGATCAGCCATTGCCTTGCCGAACCTGTGGTTGCCACAGTGGCATGTGGAGGGCCTCGCGACCTTCGAGGAGAGCGCGTTGACCGGCGAGGGCCGGCTGCACGCCGGCGACTTTCGCGCCCTCGAACGCGTTGCAGCATCGGCGGGGAGCACGCCGGGACTCGACCGCGTCAGCGGCGGGCTCGTGCGCTGGCCGGGCGGACACGCCGCCTATGCCTCCGGCCTCGGCTTCCACGCCTACCTGGTGGAGCGATTCGGCGAGGCGTCGCTCGGCCGGCTCGCCGCGACGACGGCCGGGCGTGTGCCGCTGTTCGGGAGCGGCGCCTTTCGCGGCGTCTATGGGCAGTCACTCGGTGCGTTGTGGCGCGACTACTCCGCAAGCCTGCTCGCCACCGCACCCGTGCGGCAAGCGCCCCGTTCGACGCAATTGACCCATCGCGGCTACGTCCAGACGGGTCCGCGCTTTGTGGCCGGCGGCTGCACGTCGTGTCCGGCCTCCATCGTCTACGCTTCACAGTCGCCCGAGCGCTTCCCCGTGCTGCGATCGGTTGGCATCGATGGCTCCGGCGATCGGCAACTGACCACGCGCTATCTCGGCTCGACCACCGGGGTGAGCGATAGCGTCCTTGTCTTCGATCAGCAGGAACTGCGTCGCAACGTCGCGATGTTCAGCGATCTCTATGCGCTCGACAGGCGCAGCGGCGACGTCACCGCGCTGTCGCGCGGCTCGCGATTGCAGGATCCCGACCTGTCGCCTGATGGCCGGTTCGTGGCGGCGGTGCGCGAGGACCGTGGCCGTCGCGACCTCGTGATCGCTGAACTACAGCGAGGCACGGCTGGCCTTGCGCTTCGACCCGTGCAGACGCTGGTGTCCGAACCAGACAGCCAGTTCGG
This sequence comes from uncultured Acidobacteriota bacterium, assembly GCA_963722395.1. Classification (GTDB taxonomy): domain Bacteria; phylum Acidobacteriota; class Vicinamibacteria; order Vicinamibacterales; family CAVVIG01; genus CAVVIG01. Next base: position 42,029 of record CAVRLS010000010.1, read on the forward strand.
CGCACCGCGGTGGTCGCCGGATGGTCGATGGATCGCGGCCGAGCGCAATCGCCTTGGTGCGCTTCCAGACGTTGTGGTCTTCGACAGCGCTACCGGCGCCGTAGTGCACACCCTAGCCGACGCCGCGGCGCGTATCGTCACCCCTGCCTGGAGGCCTGACAGCCGCGCCGTCGTGGCTGCGGCTGACTTCGACGCGCGATGGTTCGAGCTGTATGAGTTCGCGCTCGAAGGCCGGAAGGAGGCTCGCCGCCTCACACGCAGCACCGGCGCGTTGTGGCCCGATGTCTCGGCGGACGGCCGAAGCCTGACGTTCGCCGGCTATACCGCGGGCGGGTACGACTGTCTTCGTCGCACCGTACGAGGCGATCGGTGAGCCGGCGCGAGAACTGCGCGACCCGGAGGCGCCGGCATCTGCGCCCGCGGCGCTGGAGCCGTTCGCATCAACAGACTACTCACCGTTTGCGACGCTCGCGCCAACCTCGTGGACGCCCCTGCTGGTTGCCGCGTCTGACCAGACCCGGCTCGGAGGCACGGTGTTCGGTGGCGACGTGCTCGATCGCCACGCCTATGGCCTCAGGCTGACGTGGCTCGTCGTTGGGCCGGCGGTCGTGCCTGCTGTCCGCACCGTGGTGCCAGACTGGAGTGCGGTGTACTCCTATAGGCGTTGGAGGCCGTCGTACTTCGGCTCGGCGTCGCGCGAAACCCTGTTCCGGTACGTGCGTGCGAGCCCGTCTGCTGCTGCCGCGCAGGTGGCCGTCATTCAGCAACAGCAACAGGCGGGCATTCTGCTTCCTCTTGTTCACGTCAGGACGAGCGCGCAGGTCCTTGCCTCGGTCGTACGGACGGAAAGCCGCTTTCGCCTCGCTGACGGAGAGCGCACCTTGACGCTCGTGGCGGCGCGTGGCGCGCTGGCGCGCGACACCACCCAACAACAGGGCTACTCCATCAGCCGCGAGACCGGCTTGAACTCGCGGCACGACCCTCGAGCTCGCGCGCACCGCGCTCGGCTCCAGCGCGGCTGCCACGACGGCGACGGCCGATCTGCGTGCCTACCTTCCAGGCGCCGGGCTGCATCACGTGGTGGCGCTTCGCGCCGCCGGCGGTTCGTCCGCTGGATTGCGACCTGGCGCGGCAGACGTTCCAGCTGGGAGCCGTCGGCGCGTTCACCGAGTGTCATCGACTTCAGCAGTTCCGCGCTCGGCCTGTTCCGCGGTGCCACGCGCGGCACGCCAAGCGGAAGCCGGTTGCTTGGTTGCAAACGCCGAGTACCGGATGCCGCTCGCGATCGTCGAGCGCGGACGAGGCACGCTGCCGCTGCTGCTGCGGACCCTGCACGCGTCGGCGTTCGTCGACGCCGCGCGCCTGAGCGGCAGCCCCAGTACATCCGACGAAGGGTGGCATCGGGCCGTCGGTGCGGAATTGTCAGCGGACGTCGTCGCCGGCTACGCGCTGCCAATCGCGGTCTCGGTGGGAGTAGCGTGGTCGGATGGAGCGGGTGGCGCGTACGGCACCACCGCGTATGCACGACTGGGCCGGGCGTTCTAGCTCGTCTTCTTGAGCTGCTCGAGTTCCTTCTTCGCGTCCGCAGCGAACTGCGATTCCGGAAACTCGGCTACCAGCTTGTTGAATGTCTGTTCGGCTTCGGGGCCCTTGCCGGCCTCAACCTGGGTGCGCCCAAGGCGCATCAGAAGGCCGTCCACCGGCAGCGGGCCGTCCTTGCGCTGGGAGAGATCGCGGAAGGTGGCGATGGCCGGCTCGTATTCGCCGCTCTGCGACTGCGCTTCAGCAAGCCCCAGCCTGGCCATCTGGGCGTAGAGGCTGTCACCGCCGGCGCTGATGACCTGCTGGAAGGTTTCTGCGGCGTTCTGCGGCGCTCCAAGCTTCAGGTACGTGGTGGCCTGACGATAGCGCGCGTAGATGCCGGCGTCGCTGTTCGGGAAGGCGTCAGCCACCTCCTTGTACTTCGTGAGCACGGTCTGGCTCTTCTCGCGTTCCGAGACGAAGCTCATGCCGGTGGGTGCCTGCGTGCCGAAGGCGGCCGGCGGGCCGACCCGCGCTTCCTCGACCGACAGTGCAGCGGCCAATTGCGTGGCGGCTCGCGACTCGCCGCGCCCCTTCCATGCACTGTATCCCCCGACGCCGGCGAGCACGACGACGACCGCGACCACAATGCCGAGGATCGGTCCGCGCTGTTGCGCGACCAAGGTGCCTGCGCCGGCGGTCAACTGGGCCAGTTCGTTGTCCTTCAGGTGATGACGCTCTGTGCTCTTCATAAAGATGTCTGGTCCCCGCCCATCGATGGCGACCGGAATGGTGCGCCCGGGCAGAATTGAACTGCCGGCCCCCCGCTTAGGAGGCGGGTGCTCTATCCCCTGAGCTACGGGCGCGCTAGTGTCTGTAAGCCCTTAGTTTACAAGATGCTTCGGCAATCCGCCTCGGCGTCGTTGCGAACAGTCGGGAGGTCGGTCTCGGTCTCGTTTGCAACCGGCTTGCAACGGGCGGAATCGAGCCGCCGCATTGCATCCTGTAGCCCCATTCGACCGGCATTGAGATACGTCGATGTCTGGCGATGTTGGCGTGGCCGAGCATCTCGCGCACCTGGTGCAGTTGCCACCCTGATTCAAGTAGCCGACTGCCCGCCTCGTGCCGGAGGTCGTGAACGTGTAAGTCTACCACCCCGGCCTTGCGACACGCCGTGAGCCACGCGCGCTTCGTGTTGGCGACCGCTTCGCCGAGTTCCCCAAATGGGTGCGCGGTCGGTCCCGTACTCCTTGCCGGCCGGGTCGGTCTTCGCCATCTCCAACACGGCCGCGAGTCGTTCCCGGTTGGGCAGCACGCGATCTTCCGGTCCTTGGCGTGTCGGCCTCGGATGTGGATCTCTTCGGTGATGGCGCTGAGTGCCTTCACGCCGAGCCGCGAGCCGTCCGGCACGACGAACGCGCTACGGGTGCGAGCACTTCGCCCACGCGCGCCGGAAGTGGCAGCTTCGAGCGCACCCACCGCGCCTGACTCGCCAGTTCACGCAAGGAGGTGCCGGCCCGCTTCGCATCTTCGGGTGGGAGTGTGCCAGCCTCGGCCTGGCCGAAGAGTCGAGCGGACGTAGCTAACGCCCGCTCGACCTGATCCACGAAGACCCGCAGTAGTTGCACCTGGTCATCAGTCATCAGCGGAGGTCGTCCTTCAACAGGGAATCCACGACCGTAGGGACAGCCTGAGGACTCGGCGCAGCAGCCGGCGGGTGCGCCGCTAGGACCGCAAGAATCGCCCCCTCCACCTTTCTGGCGACCTCCGCAGCTTCCGCTGCATGAATAGGATCGTGTTCTGAGCCGACCGGCTCTTCGACGAATATCTTGCCGACGACTTCAGCGGCGCCGACTAGCCGGCGCGGAATATCAATCTCGTGAATGGTTCGCGGCACCTGATGTCCACCTAGCTAGGTCTGGATTGTTTGACCGTCCCAGCGCGAATATCATTCGCGACTGGCGCGGCAGGGATTTGCCTCCGCAAGAACTTGAGGAGCGCGAACTTGCGGCGGCTCACTTCGGACCGCCCGTGCGGCGACCGACCGCCAACCGATCCGAGGCGGCTTCCGTCCTTGCCATTTCGATGCCGCCCATGCCGTCTGCGTATCGACTCAGGTGACGTCGCTCCTCTTGCAGCGCCGCTCGGACCTTCCTGTAGACTGCATCCACGTCCTCGGTCGGAACCAGCGCGAGTCTTGCGCCAGTTCTGTGAACAGCGCGGGAAGGCTCGGGTCGGCGTCGAAGGCGTCGAGCAGGTCGGGCAGCGTCATCAGCCGCCCGACGATCTCCGACGCGATGGCGGGTGACTTCTTGGATGATGACATTCTGCCCTCCTGAATTGGAGGCCGAGCGGCAATTGCTACACTATGAGCAGGTGCGTCCGACCGTGTATCCGGTCGACGCGATCTCGGACCGCCTTGCGCGCTTGCGGTCCCCCGTCTGTCCTTCCAACCAGTGATTGACGGCCATCCTGACCTGCCTGGCAGTCGGCACACCCTGCTCAGCCTCGATGGTGTAGCTTCTGTGCGCCGCTGGGCGCGAGGCCGAGCACCCATGCGACCACAGCCATCGTGCAAACGTCCGGGAGTTGATCACCGACGACGAACGGGCGTTCTGGAACAGGAAAGCGATGAGTAGCCTACTTGCTGACCTCAGTGTTCCGGTTCTGTCTCGGGACTTTGTCACGGTTTGAAGCATCGATCCGGCTGGATTTCATCCACCCACCTCAGGGCGTGCGGCTCGTATAAGTTGGCGAAGGTCTCAAGCAAAGCGTGGCCGTGTCGAGCCTGCGCGAAGCGAGCGCGATTGGCCGCAAGCCGGTTCTGAATGAGCGGCGCAACTTCTCGCGCATATGGCGATGTGTGGCTCCGCAGATACGCCGCCAACCATTGCAGACCGACCCGTTCGTCGACAATGGTCTTGCCAGTCCCCGTGGCGCGCGAGGAGCACGAATGCTCGTGAACCCGATAGTGGATCAGTGCGTCGTCCGAGACACATGCTACGTCGGACAGCGACAGCACACAGGCGTAGAAGAAGTCTTCCCAGTGCGAAAACCGTCCGAGGTCTTCGATAAAGCCCCCGGATGCAATGAAGGATGGCGTTCGAATCAGCAGGCCCGAGGGCCAGAAGTTCCAGAATTCATCCCGCAAGTATCCGACGCAGAGGCTCGGAGGCTAATAGATGCCGGGCGGCGAGCCGATTTCTTCCGGGGCCCGCTTGAGGCTGTCCCCCTCCAACTCCACTGCCGTCCCATAGGTGTACCCAGCCTCGGGATTCGCATCGAGGAGTTCGAGTTGGTGCGCCAACTTCCCCGGTAGCCACACATCGTCGCCGTCGAGGAACGCCAGACATTCCCCCGTTGCGAGAGCGGCGCCTGCGTTGCGGGCGGCCGGTACCCGCTGTTGACGGTGAGCGCTCACCCTCTCACCAAGTCCGGCCGTGTTCGTGCTGCCTGATCAATAGCCCGCTGAGACCCATCGGTGGATGCGTCGTTGACGACAATCACCTCTCGAAGCTCGGGACCTTGGAGGAGAACGCTGTCCAGCGCAGGCGCTAGAAACGCCTCTTGGTTGAAGACCGTGAGAATCGCCGATACCCGCCCAGGCGAGTGTGTACCTACTTGAGTCATGGCTGACGCGGAGAGAATGCCATATCACGCCATGATCGAGTGCATTTCGAACGCGCGGACGGTGTAGACGCCATCGCCGCCCGTGACTTGGCGCGGTCGCCGTGACAGCATACTGTCTCAATCTGCCGCGCCCGACGACGGTGGCACCGGCGGGGGTCGGGAACGAGACTTCGTGACGGACCGCCAAGCCTCAAATGGGGATCGCCGCAGGCCGTAGACGCGCTGCCAACAGAGTTGTCGCGTCCGAGATCAATCCAATGTGGACCCAGGACTTTGAGACCAGCCGGGAGGCAACGGGAGTGAAGACACGCGCGAAGGCGGTATTAGAAGTGCCGAGGCAGGACAGTAAAACGCCCGCCATTCCCGAAGAAGGAACAGCGGGCGTCAACTGGAAATCGTTCAGGAGGCGGGTGCTATATCCCTGAGCGAGGGGCGCCTCTGTCTGAAACGCCTGAGTTTGTCAGGGCCGGGGTTCTGTTCGCAGATAGGCGGCAGTCGCCCACCCGACGACGACACCGCCCGCATTCCATGGACCGGGGCCCGGGAATCCTCAGTAGAACTTGCGCGCCAGGTTGAACCCGAGATACCAGTTGTCGGTGCTGAACGCGCCACGTGCCAGCGCCGCCGGCATGGTCGCGAAGCCGTTGCTGATGTTCAACTGGAACATGTGGCCACCGGCCCGCTTCTCGATGCCGAGCGTCGCCTGGTTCTTGTTCGGATCGAAGCCGCTGATGCGCGGCGTCACTTCACCGATCACGTATACGGTCGGCAGGATCCGGATGCGGGCGCCGATCCCGAGGTTGATGGTGTCGTTGTCGTCCACCAGGTCCTTCGGCAGCGCGTTGGTGTTGTTCACCCAGGTCGGCACGACATACAGCGCGGCGGCATCGCCGAAACGGTGCGAGATGACCAGACCCACCGACGGCGAGTAGCTGTCCTGGAAGTTGTTGGTCCCCTCGACACCAACGCGGGCCGACACGTCGATCGGCAGGTTGCCCTGGCGAAGGAGGCTGTACAGCCCGAACAGCTCGATGGTCTTGTCGCTCGTGCGGTAGAAGCCGATCTGTCCGCCCCTGATCAGGCCATAGCGGAACTCGAACCCCATCTGTGCGCCGGCATCGACACCGAAGAGGTCACCGATGCCGTTGTCGTTCAGCGGGCCCTCGAAGCGGTGCGTCAGCCGGAACGTCATCTTGTGCTGTGGCAGCCGCAGGTTGGTGGGCAGGCTGGCGATGGTGAAGTCGGGCTCCGCGGGCTTCAGCACCGCATCGTCGTCGTCCTGGGCGAAGGCGGCCGGCGCGAGGCAGAGGCTCACGGCGACAGTGGCAAAGAGTCGTGCAAGTGAACGGTTCACGAAGTTCTCCTCGAAAGCTAGTTGCGCGGCGCGCCGAGTTCGATCCAGCGCTTCAGAATCAGGATCTGCCCGTCGGTCATGAACGGAGGTCCGCTGGACGGCATGCGGCGACCGACGATCCCAGGACGTCCCTCGATCTTGTGGACGAGATAGCTGCCCTCGACGTTGCCGGGGTTGACACGCTTCAGTGACGGAATCTGCGACGAGTTGACGTTGACCAACTGGTCGTACGCCACATCGCGGAGCAGGTTCAGGCCAGCCGCCGGAATGCGCCCAACGTTCGTGTGGCACGACGTGCAGGCGTTGCGGCCCGCGGAGTCGGTGAGATCGAAGATGTTGGCCTGGATGCTCGCGAACGTCGGCTCGAGGTCGGGCGTCGGGCCCGCGATGCTCGAGAGCGTTTCGTCGCACGCGACGGCGCCGAACGCAAGGATGAGAGCCAGAAACAGTTGTCGTGATCTACGCATGATTCTCCTGGGAGACGTGTGGTCTGTCGAGCAGGCGGGGCAAGAGCGATGCCCGGCCACGCGAGCGGAATGTGGAGGAAATTCAGGGGGTGCGCAGGTGCTCCGCTTACTGAGGGCGTAAGCGGGTCACCCGCAACGTAAGCAGACCAGCGGGAGCTCAGTACTTCAGGACCGAGTGCAGCGTCTGTCCGGTGAGCTTGTCGCGCCCGTTCAGCGCGACCAGCTCGATGAGGAACGCCAGTGCGTGCACCTGTCCACCGAGACGACCGACGAGGTCGGCAGCTGCTTTCGCCGTCCCGCCGGTCGCGAGCAGGTCGTCGACGATCAGCACCCGCTGCCCCGCCTTGACCGCGTCGTCGTGAATCTCGAGCGAGTCGCTGCCGTACTCGAGGTCGTAGCTCACGCGCATCGTCGTCGACGGTAGCTTGCCCGGCTTGCGGACCGGCGCGAAGCCAGCACCCAGACGATCGGCAACCGCGGCGCCGAAGATGAACCCGCGGCTCTCGATACCGACGACCACGTCGATCTGCTGGCCGCGCGAACGGCAGTCGCCAGGCTGTCGATGGCGTCGTGGAGACCCGACGGGTCCTGCAGCAGCGTGGTGATGTCGTAGAACAGGATGCCGGCCTTCGGAAAGTCCGGAACGTGGCGAATCTTGCTCTTCAGGTTGTCCATGCGTGGAATGTGCTCGTTACCGGATCGAGAAGCCGGTGTCGTGACCGGTCGCGCCGATGTCGGTGGTGTCGATCTCGTCGACCCGCGCTGCAGGCGGCCCCTGCCTGACGTGACGCTCGAACCGTTCGAGCGCGTCGAACTCCCCTTCCGCACGAATCTCGACCCGGCCGTCGGCCAGGTTGCGCACCCAGCCGTGCAGGCCCTCCACGGTGGCAGCCCGATTCACGAAGAACCGGAACCCGACGCCCTGGACACGGCCGTTGACGATGTAGGAACGCGCGAGGCGCATTGATGCAGTACGAGAGACGCGGCAATTATAGCGCGTCAGCGCGGCTGCCCGGCGCGTCCGGCACGGCGACGATGAATCGCGTGCGGTCGCCGGCACGCCGCCACAGCGCCCGGCCCGACGTCACCCATCGCCCCTCCCGCTCGTAGGCGATCTTCATGGGCACACCGGCGGCGCGCAGGGCGTCGTACAGCGGCCCGGTCATCACGATGAAGTACGGCTCGGGATTCGAGAAGAACTGGCGCGCGTCATAATCGCTCTCGACCACTGTGACCGGCCGCTTCACGTAGAAACGATAAGCGGTGTTCCAGCGATTGAGCCTGAAGGTCGCGACGCGGTCCGTTGGCGCCGCCTGCGCGGCCACCCACCTCGCGACATCGGGCATCACCTTTCCTTCCTCGAGCTTGGGAATGACCCAGCCGACCGCTCCGGCATAGACGATCCCCATTGCCACGATCGGCGCAACCGGGATGGCCGGCAGCGATCGTCCACTCCAGGTCGACCACGTGGCGACGCTGCCAGCGACGACCAGGGCAGCCGGCACCACCAGGAAAGCGCGGTCGAGATCGAGCAGCATCAACGAGGCGTAGGCGATGAGCGTGCCGGCGACGAGCAGGCAGGGCCCCACGAGTCGAATGCCCCAGCGCATCACCGTCGACATCGAGCCCGACTCCCTCGCGTCGCACCACGCACGCGCGCAGATGATGCAGAGTGCGGGTGAGGTCGGGAACACGTAATGATCGAGCTTGAATTGCGAGAAAGAGAAGAACGCGATGATTGCGACGACCCACGACCATAACAGCACGTCGACGAGCGCGAGCGGTTCACGCCTGCGGATGGTGTGTGTCAGCTCCGCCGCCCGGGCCAGCACCATCGGTGTCCACGGCAGCATACCCACCGCCACGATTGACAGGTAGAAGTACCACCCCGGTTGCCCGGCGTACATCGGAGTCGCGAAGAGCCGAAGATTTTCGTTGAGGATGTAGCCCTCGACGAACTCGCGGCCGAAACGCGCCACCATGTAGAGCGGCCAGGGCAGACCTGGCAGGGTGGCGATGATCGCCCCCTGCACCCAGCGCAGCCCGAGCAGCTGCCGTCGCGCCTCGCTCGAGACGAGTGAGGCGAGGCCGAACGTCACGCCGCACAGGACGAGGGCAATCGGTCCCTTCGTCGCATTGGCGAGGCCGATGAGGATGTAGCCCGCATACTCGAGGCCGCGGCGTCGCTGCAGGAGGGCGACCGTAACCGCTGCGACGCCGCCGAACAGGAACAGCGTGAACGGCAGATCGAGGATCGCATATCGAGCGAGACCAAAGACGCCAGCGTTCGTGGCCAGCATCAGCGACGCCACGGCTCCCACCAAGGGGCCGAACAGTTGTGCCCCGAACCATCCGGTAAGGGCAACGAGCAGAACGCCGGCAATCGCCGGCGCGGCACGTGCGGCCGCCTCCGAATCGGGAGCAAGACCCATGGCTGCGCCCTGCAGCCAGTAGAAGAGGATCGGCTTGTCGAAGAACGGCCGGCCGTTGTAGAAGGGCGCGAGCAGATCGCCGCTCTCGATCAGCTCATGCGTCGTCTGGGCGTAGTGGGCCTCGTCCGGGTCCCAAAATGAAGCGCTGCCCAGCCGCCAGAACAGCACGATGAACAGGAGCACGGCGCAGCCGAGCACAATGAGTAACGGTCGAAACGGCACGGGACGCTGGGCAGATGTCGGCACGGGCGGGGCGCCGAATTATAGCGTTATTGCCACGGGCTCACTTGGCGCCGCCTTTGCTACTGCCGGGTCAGGCGGTTCCTACGCGCCTCGTGATGCCACAATCCGACGTCCGGACGACACACCAACGCCACTGCCCAGTCCTCATAGTGGAAGACGATGCGGATCTGCGCGAGATGATGGCGCAACTGCTTCAGCTCGAGGGTTACCGGGCAGAAGCGGTCGCCAATGGGCGCGAAGCGCTGCACTATCTGTCATCCGGCGAACGCCCTGACGTCATCCTGCTCGACCTGATGATGCCTGTGATGGACGGCTGGGAGTTCCGGCGGCGGCAGGTGCTGGACCCAGCCATTGCCCGCGTGCCGGTGGTGGTGCTGTCGGCGCTCGATCCGGCCCGGACCTCCGACCTCGGAGGCACCTCTTTCCTGAAGAAGCCACTCGATTTCGATCGCCTGCTGGAGCTCGTCCGGCGCTTTTGCTCCGGCCCCCACTGATAACATGCAATCAGGCGCATGGCACGATGGCGACGAAATGGATCGAGGGTGGGTCGCGCGCTGGTCGTCGCGATACTTGGCGGGCTTCTGCTCCTCGTCGCCGCGGCGTTGCTCCTGCAGACGCCTTGGGCGCACAGCCAACTGCGCCGACTCATCGTCAGCCAGGCTAACAACTACCTGACAGCGACCCTCGAGATCGACCGTCTCGGGGGCTCGCTCTTCCGGGGCATCGAGCTCGACGGGGTCCGTCTGCGACGCGGCGAAGCCACCCTCGTGGCCATCGATCGGGTGCAGGTCAGCTACAGCATTCGGGAACTCGTCGATTGGGGCACGGTCATCCGCCGGCTCTCGCTCACCCGCCCGCGCATCGTCGCCGCGAGGGAGCCTGACGGGCGCTGGAATCTCGGCGCCCTGGTGCGACGCGGCGCGCAGCGTCCCCGCACCTCCGGCCCTGGGCGTCCCATCCGTATCGACCGCATCGAGGTGGTCGACGGAACCGTGACCCTGCAGGACCGTTTGAAGTTTGGTGCCGCCAACGTCCCGGCTTCGTTCACCGGCCTGAACGCGCAGCTCTCCTTCCAGTACCAGCCGGTCACCTGGACCCTCGACTTCTCCTCGGCCTCGTTCGCCGGTGCCGACCCGCAACTCGACGTGCGGGCGCTGTCCGGCGTTGTGTCGAGCGGCGATGAGGGCTGGCTCTTGCGCGCGTTGCACGTGGCGACACCACGCAGCGAGTTCACACTCGACGGACGGGTCGATCGCCGCCAGACGCCAACCGTCATCGACCTGACCGTTGGTGCGCCGCGCTTCGCCTTCCAGGAATGGGGCGGGGTGCTGCGTGGTCTGTCGAACATTGCCGTGGAGTCGGCGATTGAGGCGCGGCTCCGTGGTCCGGCTGCCGCCATGGATACGACGCTCGATGTGCGCTCGACGGGCGGTGATATCGTCGCCCGCCTGACGCTGAACAGCATGGTACCAGGGTGGCACGGACGCGGCTCGGCCAACGTGCGGCGCCTCGACCTCGCGCGATGGTTGAACCGTCCCGAACGTCCGTCGGACATCTCGGGCGAGGCCGAGTTCGACCTCGATCTGCAACTTGGCGGGCACTTCCCGCGCGGCGCGTTCTCGTTCCGCGGCCCGCACGCCGGCTACCTTCAGTACGAGGCCGACGACGTGGTGGCGCGCGGGAGGATCACCGATACCCACGTGCTCATCGCCAGCGCCGCGGCAACGGCCTATCGGGCGAATGTGCGGCTCCTCAACAGCGCGATGACCATCGATGCGCCCTACACGTATCACTTCGCCGGCAGGGCCAGTGGTGTCGATCTGCGGTATGTGCCCACGAGCGTACCGGTGCCGCACGTGGAGAGTTCGCTGGAGTTCGCGTACGACGTCAGCGGCCAGTTCGCCGAGCCGTTCATCCGCGGCGATGCGATCTTCTCCGACTCGGTATTCCTCGGCGCGCAACTCGGTGCCGGGACAACCGGTTTCATCGACACGCAGTCGGAGCCGCTCCTTTACCGCGGCGAAGGACCGCTGTGGCGCATCGACCTCAATCATTTCGGCCGCGAACTGGACATTGCCTGGATGCAGGAGCCCCGCTACGCGGGAACAGTAGCCGGACGCTTTCACGTCGACGGGGCTGGCGCCGACCTGGCAACGATGCGGCTGACCGGTGGTGGACGCCTCGACGAGGCGTCGCTGTTCTCGGGTCTCCTGTCGAACGCCGACGTGACGGTGGCCATTGCCGACGGATCCCTCGAAGGCACGTTCGATGGCGACCTGCTCGGCATCGATCCCCGCATTCCGATGCAGGACCCGACGTACGACGCGCGCCTGACCGGACACGCGCGCGCCCGTTTTGCTGTGCGCGACCTGCTGGTCCGGGCCCCTGAACTCGACGACTACGCGATCGACGCCGCGCTCGATCTGAGCGACTCGGTGGTGCGGCTGGTGGACGTCACGCGCGGCTCGGTGCAGGCATCGATGGCTGGCGGCACCATGCGGATCGCGAACCTGGAGATCAGTGGTCCCGGAGCCGACCTCGAGGCGAGCGGCACGCTCGAACTCGACGGCGTGCGCAGTTCATCGCTCGACTACCGCGTCAGGCGCGCCGATCTCTCGAAGCTGGAGGCGCTGCTCGGCCGGCGCCTGGCTGGAGACGCTGTGACTGCAGGACGGCTGACAGGAACCACGGCGCGCATGCGCTTTCAGGGCGATGGCAGCGTCAGCCGGCTCGCCGCGTCGGGGGTAGAAGTCGGGGCGACGAATGGCTCGTACGACGTCGCCTTCCCGTCGGACATTCCCTCCGCCGCCACAGGGTCGGTGAAGGCACACCTGTCGTCCATGCGGGCCTTCGGACAGGAGTGGCAGTCGATCGACGGCGCGGCGTCCTACGACGCCGGCACCATCGACGCCACCGTCGACGGCGTCTCGACCACTGGTCTTGGGGTCTCACTGAAGGGTCTCTTTCTGCTCGACCAGCGCGCGCGGCGCGTCGACATCAATCGGCTGTCGGCGACGGTCGCCAGGACGGCGTGGACACTGGTTCCCGGCGTGCGCCCGCGCATCGATTGGACCGACACGTCGGCGACGGTGAGCGGCTTCGAGCTGGTGGACGCGGCGAGCGGCACGCAGAGGTTGGCGGCGAACGGCGAGTGGACCACTGATGGCCGCGGCCGTCTGCTCCTGACTGCGCGCGGGCTGTCACTCGACGCACTCTTCGCTGGCACGGCGTCCGCAGCCCGTTATGGCGGCATGCTGGACGCCACGGCGACGGTGACCGGCACCGCCGAGCAACCGGCAGTGTCGTCTGATTTCACGATTACGCAGGGGCGCGTGCGCCGGTTGGGGTACCAACGGTTCGGCGGCCATGTCGAATACCGCAACGAGCAGTTCACCGTTGATGTCCGGCTCGATCAGGCCGAAGGGGTCTGGCTCACCGCCGCCGGTGACGTGCCGCTCAGCCTGTTCGACCGCATGCGTTCGGCAGCGGCGATGCGACTGGTCGTGAAGTCGAGCCCCGTCAGCCTGACGCTCCTCGAGGGCGTGACCGATGTTGTGCGCAATGTGACCGGCACCATGCAGCTCGATGTCACTGTCCTCGGAACGAGCCGCGACCCGCATTTCGCGGGCCGGGCCGAAGTGGACAACGCCTCGTTCGAGGTCGCGGCGTCAGGAGCGCGCTATCGCAACGGGCGGTTCGCGTTAGCGCTCTCCACCGATCGTGTGGGCGTGGAAGCGCTGCACGTGGAGGACGAGGACGGGCACACGCTGGACGTGACGGGCAGCCTCGGTACGCACGAGCTCCGCGTCGGCGATCTGCAGGTGACGGTGAACGCCCGCAGTTTTCAGGTGCTGCGTAACGAGTTTGGCCGCGTCGAGGTGGACGCGCAGCTGAACCTGGCTGGCGAGTTCGAGTCACCGAGGCTGACCGGTCGCGTCACCGTGACCGGCGGAGAGGTCAACGTTGATCGGATCCTCGACCGCGCCCTGTTCCAGCCATACGCCACCGAGGCGCAAGTCGCGGCCCAGACGGTGGACATCGACCCGATTGTTGCACTGAACCCGTGGGAGCGCATGGGGATGGACATCGAGCTGCACGTGCCCGGCACGCTGCGCATGCTCGGCGAGAACGTGCAGGTGTCACCCGGCACACCACTCGGTCTCGGCAACATCAATCTGCGCGCCTTCGGCGACCTGTATCTCTACAAGGACCCGGCGAAGCCGATGTACGTCAACGGTTCGTTCGACTCCTTGTCGGGCACCTACGTGTTCCAGGGGCGGCGGTTCGACCTCGATCCGGTCAGCTCCATCACCTTCCGCGGCGACCTGAACCCGGAACTCTACGTGGCGGTGAACCGGCTGATCTCCGGCGTCGAGACGCGCGTGCAGATCGTCGGTCAGATGCGAGAACCGGAACTGCGCCTCACCAGTGTTCCACCACTCGACCCGTCCGAGGTGCTGTCGCTCATCGTCTTCAACACGTCGACGAACGAACTGTCGGCTCTGCAGCAGGAGCAGCTGGCGGTGCGAGCCGGAACGCTCGCCGCCGGGTTCCTCGCAGCCCCGATGATGTCGGCGCTCGAACGCACGCTGGGCATCGACACGCTGGAGATCGAACCGGGCGCCGACATCCGCGGCGGCCCGCGCGTGACGGTCGGCAACGAAATCGCGCCCGGCCTGGTGGCGAGGTTCAGCCGTCAATTCGGCGAAGCCGACTACGACGAGGCCACGCTGGAGTACTACCTCTCGCGCATCCTGCGCATCCGCGCCACATTTTCAGACGCAGGCGCGGTGAGCGCACGCTCGCCGTTCCGCCGGGTCGAGCGGGCCGGCGTCGACCTGCTGCTGTTCTTCAGCTTCTAGTCCGGCGGCCGCCGGCCTGCAGGCGATTCGCGGCCTACTTGCTCAGATCGAGCGGCGCGGCGCCTGCCCCGATGTTCACTTCCCTCTCCACCTTCTGCGCACCGGCATAGACGATCGCCGTGTACGGGCCGTTGGGGACGTTGGCAATGCTGAACGCGCCGGAGGGATCTGCCACGGCGGTCCACGGGCTGGTTGTCGAGAGGATCTGCGCCGACATGCCCGGATGGATGTCACACCCAACGTCGTAAAAGCCGTCGCGGGCGAAGGTGTGCGTGAACTTCTCGCCCGTCGGAATCGCCACGTTGAACGCCGATTCCTTGGTCTCGTCGTCCTTGACGCGCACGTTGTGCAGGACGTCGTCGTGATTGAGGAAGTCCACCGGCTGGCCGGTGCGCACGAACAGGATCGACGGAATGAAGGTCTGCTGCGCCTGGTCCATGACGGGCGCGGTGGTCTGGGGCGCCGACGTGCCGCCGCCGATCGGCTCGAGGATCACGATCGACGGGAAGTTGCCGGATGCCGCCGGTGCGGTGCCGGTGACGTTCTGGGAGCCGGTGTCTGTGGCGGACGCAGCCGATGTCGCGGCCGGGTCGGCAGCTGGGGCGTTCGAACAACCTGCGGTCGCGACCGCAGCAGCGAGGATGACGGCTGGCACTATACGAATCATCGTTCGAGTGTAACGGGTGCGGCACATCCTGACGACACCAGCCGGGCTGTTCCTGCCGCGCGGGGCTCGCCGCCTGTCGCGCGCGACGATGCGCAACATCCGCCAGAACCTCTTCCTGGCGTTCGTCTACAACGCGGTCGGTGTGCCGGTGGCGGCCGGCGTTCTGTATCCGCTCACCGGCACCGTCATCAGCCCAATCTGGGCCAGCGCAGCCATGACCTTCAGTTCGGTCTCGGTCATTGCCAACGCACTGCGCCTGCGGCGCCTGTGGCTCTGATCCGGTGTTACGCCGGGCCCGATTGATGCATCATGGGAGGCACTATGGCCATTGATCCGGTTTGCAAGATGCAGGTAGACGAGCAGAAGAATGCCGGCACCAGCGAGTACAACGGCAAGACCTACTACTTCTGCGCACCTGGCTGTAAGCGGAAGTTCGACGTCGAGCCCGAGAAGTATCTGAAGGGCTGAGCGCCCATCAGATCGCCGACAGTCCGAACGCCTCGGCCAGCAGCTCGTACGACCGCACGCGCGCCGTGTGGTCGTACGTGATCGTCACCACCATCACCTCATCCGCGCCGTACTCGGCGGCGACCCGTTCCAGCGTCTCCCGCACCAGCGCCGGATTGCCCACCACCGCACGGCGGCGCTGGACAATGGTGTCCAGCAACTGGGCATTCGCCTGCAGGAACGTCAGCGACTCCTCGACCGGCGGCACCTGAATAGGACTGCCGTTGAGGAAGTGCGCGAATGCCATGCGCGAGCTCGACGCCAGACGCACGGCCTCCTCGTCGGTCTCCGCGCACAGCGCCCACACCGCGACGATGACTTTTGGCTGCTGGAGGTTGCTGGATGGGGCGAAGCTCGTCGACGTAACGCCGGGCGATGGCTTCGCCGCCTGGTGCGATGAAGTCGGCGAATGCGTACGGCAGCCCGAGCTCCGCGGCCCAGACGCCGCTCTGGGGCGACGAGCCGAGCAGCCATGGCACCGGACGTTCAGGTGGTTCCGGCAAAGCGGCAACCTTCGCGAGTCGATGCGTCGCAGGCAGGCCGTCACGGATGTAGGCGAGCAGTTCCGCCAGTTGCTCAGGGAAGTCGTCCGGGCCAGCCTGGCGCTTGTCGCGCTGCAGCGCCCACGCGGTGAGCGGATCGCTGCCGGGCGCGCGGCCAAGCCCGAGATCGATGCGAGCCGGACACAGGGCGGCCAGCATGCGGAACGTCTCGGCGACTTTCAGCGGGCTGTAGTGCGGCAGCATGACACCGCCGCTCCCGACGCGAATGCGCGCGGTGGCGAGGCCGATCGGCCCAATAAGTGCCTCCGGACTTACGCAGGCGAGCATGCGCGTGCCGTGATGCTCGGCCACCCAATAACGGGTGTAGCCGAGCCGGTCGGCAGCGCGGGCAAGGTCGATGGAGTTGCGCAGTGCCTGCCCGGCAGTCATGCCGTCGGAGACGGGCGACTGGTCGAGCACGCTCAGGGCAAGGCGGCCTCGGTTGGCTGATGGCATCGTCATGGCGCGGCCGCACACCTCGCCGACCTGAGGGCCGGCAACCACACACTTGGACGTCGTCTAGCGGCTGTTTCGGCCGCGAGTGCGCAGCGGCGACTGCTTGCTGCCGTGGACGTGGCCATCGCCCGCGGCGCGCGGACGGGCGCCCTGGCGCCCCTGCCCCGGACGGCCCTGGCCCGGCCGATGCTGTCCAGGCCGCCCCTGGCCCGGTGCCCGTTCAGGACGCGCGCCCGGTGCAGGCGCTTCCTTCACCGCGTCATAGTTGAAGCCGGGCAGCGTGACGCGTGGCAGCCGCTTCTGGATGGCTCGCTCGATGGCCGCCAGTTCGGTCTGCTCGTCGGGCGACACCATCGTAAACGCCGAGCCGATGGCCTCGGCGCGCGCGGTGCGGCCAACGCGGTGGATGTAGTCTTCCGGCACCGCCGGCACGTCGAAGTTGATGACGTGGCCCAGCGCGGTGACGTCGATGCCGCGCGCTGCGATGTCGGTCGCCACCAGCACGCGGTACTTGCCGCTCTTGAAGCCGGCGAGCGCTTCGGTGCGCTGGTTCTGCGATCGGTTGCCGTGGATACGTTCGACCTTGACGCCCTTCGCTGCGCGAGGAAGCGCATCAACGCGGTCGGCGCGGTGCTTGGTGCGCGTGAAGACCAGCGCGTCGTCGCATCTCGCCGCTGGTCAGCAGCTCGAGCAGCGAGCTGCGACTTCAGGTGCTGCGGCACGGGATAGATCGCCTGCGTGATGCCGACGGCCGGCCCGGCCGATCGCGCTGAGGTTGATCAGCGCCGGGTCCGCAGCATCTCGCGTTCGCCAGTTCGGCGATCGCCGGCGGCATGGTCGCGCTGAAGAACAGCGTCTGGCGACTGCGTCGGCAGATGCCGCAGGACGCGGCGGATGTCCGGGCAGAAACCCCATGTCGAGCATGCGGTCCGCTTCGTCGAGCACGAGGTACTTCAGCCCCGTGCAGCTTGCGCGTAGGGCGCCCTGAAGTGATCGAGCAGGCGCCCCGGCGTCCCGACGATGACGTCGACGCCGCGGCGGAAGGCGTGCTCCTGCGGCCCCATGCCGACGCCGCCGAAGACCGCGGCCGCACGTGAGCGGCGTGTGCACGGCGAGATCGTTGAGGTCGTCGACGATCTGCGCCGCCAGCTCACGCGTCGGCGTCAGCACGAGCGCGCGCGTCGTGCCGCGCGGTCTCGGTCGATCAGCTGGTGCAGGATCGGCAGCAGGAACGCTGCGGTCTTGCCGCTGCCGGTCGCCGCGGCTGGCGAGCAGATCCCGGCCGGCAAGGGCCGGCGGGATCGCATCGGTTTGAATGGGGGTGGGACGGGTGAAGCCGAGATCCTTGACGCCGCGCGAGAAGGTTCGGGTGAAGCTGAAAGTGACGAGAACGGCAAATACGTAGGCGAACCTGCGCTTGCGTTTCGCGGTGATTCGGTGGGCGCGGCATCTGCAGTTCGGGCATCGGCTCGGCCACGAACAGCGCGCCGGATGGCCGTGGCAATCCACGCGGGCGTACTGCGCCGACCGCTGCACGCGGGCGCTGTCGGTGGCGATGCCGGTGTTCGCGTACATCTGCCGGTACAGCTTCGAGATCAGCACGAACGCGATGCGTGACTTGCATGCTCTTGACGACGTTGGCCCGCTCCCAGACGTTGCCCCAGCTGTAGAAGCTGGTCCCACGCCCCCTGCGTCCGTACGCGGATCTCTTCGATCGACATCGTCGGGTGCGGCGTGTAGAGCTTCGGGCGCTTGTGCTGCGGGATCAGCCAGTGCTGCGTGACGGAGATGCCGTCGACCTTGTCGTCCTGATTGCTCCGGATCGGCCGCCCACTTCTCGAAGTCGAGCGTGCCCGGGAACGGCGTGAGCAGCACGAACTGCGCGAACGTGACGTCGGCCTTCTGCGCCAGCGCCACCGTCGCGTCGAAGGTGTCGCTCGCGATCGCTCGGCAGCCCGAAGATGAACGAGCCGAGCACGTGCACGCCGTGATGGCGGAAGGCGCGCAGCCGCTCGACCAGCTCGTCGCCGGCGAGGTTGAAGCCCTTGTAGACGTCCTTCAGCCCTTCGGCGGTGACCGACTTCGACGCCGACCAGGGCGCCCTGATGCGGGCCTTGCGCATGGCGTCGAGGAACGTCGGGATCTTCGGCGGCTTCCATGGTGATCTGCGTGAAGAAGACCATGTCGTCCGGCAGCTGCGGCCAGCAGCTCCATCAGCTCGAACCGCTCGTGGCGCAGGGCTTCGAGTTCGTGCAGGCGGCGTCTTGTCGTGCCGGCGCTCGCGCCATCGCCAGATCTTCGAGGCGACCGGGATAGAAGTTGTCGTCGGCCAGGGCGATGAACCGGAAGCCGAGGCGCCGCAGCTCGACGATCTCGCCGACGACGCGTCGACGCGCGCGCTGCCGCGGTTCCTGGCCGTCGGTGCGCCAGACCGAGCAGAACGAGCAGTGCTTCGGGCAGCCGCGCACGGTCTGGACCGAGGCCCACATGTAGTCGATCCTTCGGCAGCAGGTCCCAGCGCGCCGGGATGAACTCGTCGCCGCTGACCCGGCCGCCGTCGTAGATGCGGCTGCGGGCTTGCCGGCGAAGCAGTCGCGAACGACCTGTGCGCCAGACCAGATCGCCGTCGCCCTTGACCACCGCGTGGGCCGCTGCCGTGCTCGAGCACCTCTTCCGGGAACAGCGTGGCGTGAATGCCGCCGTAGACGACCCAGGCGCCGCGCTCGCGGGCGAGCTCGGCCGATCTCGTAGCCGCGCCGCGCGTTGCCGGTGTGGATGCCGATGCCGACGACATCGCCCTTGCTGGATGGTGATTGACGTCGATCAGCTCGAGCGTTTCGTCGACGATGACCGGGTCGCCCCACTCGGTGCCAGTCGCAGCCGCCAGCACAAACAGCCAGCGCGGGCGTGATGACCGCGACGCCAAATGAGACGTGGCTGGGATTGATGAGATGGACGCGATTCAAAGTCACCGCCTCTTTTTCGCCGCCGGCTTGGCCGCGGCCTTCTTCGCGGCCGGTTTGGCCGCCGATTTCCTGACCGCTGCCGGCGCGGCCTTGGCCACGCGAGGAGCGGGCTTTGGTGCGACGCGGACGTTCTGTGCGCGCTTGCCGCTGATGGTGTCATTCAGCAGCTCGAAGACGACCTTGTCACCAACCTGCAAGTCGAAGAACTCGCCCTTGAAGTCGGCCTTGTGGAAGAAGACGTCGCCGTCAGGAGCGCTGATCATGCCGCACGCCTGGCCGCGAGTCAGGCTCTTCACCCTGCCGGTTGTTTCCTTGCCAGCATATACGGGCCGCGAAGGCACTCCGCGCGACGTGGAGGGAGACCGCATCGAACGCCCTTTCAGTGAGTTAGAGGACTTCCGGTTGGGGTCGAGCCGCCTCTCGGGCAACCGGACCTTACTGGAGACTGGCGGGAATTGTAGCACGTGGATTTTCGGTTCTGGTGTGCTAGACTGCTCCTTTCTTGGAAGCTTCAGCCCTCCGCTTACCGCACCCAGACAGAGCCTATTCGCTCCTTCCCTGTGTGTCCGTCAAGTTAGAGCGACCCTTCGCTCAGGACTGGTTTCCGCACAGCGCCCCAAGGGGGCAGCATTCCCACGGATGGAATGCGGGAGTTAGATAGTCATGAGTCGCAAACTGTACGTCGGCAACCTTTCCTACAACACCACCGAGGGCGAACTCGAAACGCTCTTCGCGCAGTCCGGCACGGTTGAATCCGTTCGCGTGATGCGCGACATGGCCACCGGTCGCGCACGCGGCTTCGGCTTTGTCGAGATGGCGTCGGAGGAGGAAGCGCAGGCGGCGATCAACGCATGCCACGGCCAGGAATTCGGCGGCCGTCAGCTGACGGTGAACGAAGCCCGACCGCAGGAAGCCCGCTCGGGCGGCTTTGGCGGCGGCGGCGGCGGTCGCGGCGGCAACGGCGGTGGTTTCGGTGGTGGTCGCGGTGGCCGTCGCCAGGAACCTCGCTGGTAGCTCCCCGCTGAAGTAAGCAGTCAGCCTCGCTGACGCTCGAAGCCCGCCGCCCTCCCGGAGAGTGCGGCGGGTTTTTTTGTGCCTACCGGATCGTCGCCACCGCCAGTTCCCCCACCGCTCCCAACGTCGTCTGTGCCGCGTTCAGGCCCAGGCGAAAATCCTTGTCCGAGTAGGTCGTGAACAGGTCGGTCGGCTGATGCCACTGTGGATCCCAGCCACTGCCGACGTGTACGCCGCGCTCGTTCTCGCGCACGCTGATCGGCCGGCACCAGGTCCATGAACGGCGTCGAGTCGGTGTTGGTCATGTGCGGACCGACCTGCGCCGGATAGTCGGTTGCGTACTTCTCGTTGGCCGCGTGCAGGTACCAGGCGAGCGCCTGCGCGCCAGGCGTCTGCCGTGCCGTCATCTGGAACTCGATGTTCACGTCGGCTTCCGGGCGCTGTTCCTGCGGGATGGTGCCGTCGGCGCGCGGCATGCCGTGATCGAACAGCATCATGTCGTGCTGGATCATGCCGAGCCATCGTCGGCTCCGGATAACGTCCCGACCCAGCCGGGTTCTCCTGTCCCTGCAAGCCCTTCCGCTGTTCGACGTATGCCCCCGCGCCATTCAGGCCGGTCTCCTCGTTGTTCCAGAGCGCGAATCGGATCGTCCGCTCGGTCTGCACGTCGGGCATGCTGAAGATGCGCGCCAGTTCCATCACGAGCGCGGTGCCGGAGCCGTCGTCGTTGGCCGCCTCACCCCAGCCGTGCCCGTCCATGTGCGCTGAGACGATGTACATCTCGTTCGGATAACGCGTGCCGACCTTGGTGCAGTACACCTCTTCGCGCGGGCCGTTGACGGCGGGCTCACGGTTCAGTGTCCGCAGCCTCTCGTTCGGCTGTTTCATCGGATCGGTGTTGACGCCGGTGGGTGTGCGGATTCCGCGGGGGCGGCCACCGCCCACCGCTCTGGGAATGGCCGGTTCGGCCGGGCGTGCCGCCGGTACCTGGCCCGTGCGTGGCGGAGGCGGGTCGTGCGCGTAGCGGAGACGTTCGGTGGGACAGCCGTAGCTTTTCAGCTGTGCTTCGATCCAGTCCACGGCCCTGCGGTTGCGCTCGGTGCCCTGCCGGCGATCGCCGAACTGCGTCAGCCCCTTGATGGTGGCCTTGTAGCGTTCGAGGTCGAGCCTCGCGGTCAGCGTCGTGACCGAGGCCGCCGGTGTCGGCGAAATCGGCGGCAGAGCCGCAGGCGCGGATCCCTGCGCGGCGGCAGTGCCCCGCAGCGCGGTCATCATCATCGTGAACAGAGCGGTGTGCCAGAGCGCGCGCATGCCAGTCCCCCTTGTGCGTGTTCGCTATCTTCCTTCAACTCCCCGCCGATGAGGAGGGACGTTGTCCGGGAACCACTGATTGATGGGGCGCGATCATGGGAGTAGCATCACGACGACACGGGAGGCGGCATGACACGCGACGAGATTGTCCGATTCTTCGACTACCGCCTGGCGGACTGGCGGGCTCGCAATCCGGAGCATCTGGCCAATGGTCACGCCATGGACGGTACCGTTGTCAGCCCGATGTTCGGCGCGTTGCACGGCCGCACTGATATCGCCGAGTCGTATCGACGCCTGTTCGCCACCTTTCCCGACTGGTTCTTCAAGAGTGAGGAGCTCATCATCGACGGTGACCGCGTCGCCCAGCACTTCATCGCGACGGCGACGCACGTTGGCGACTTCATGGGGCTGGCCGGGACCAACCGGCACGGCCGGATGGAAGGCGTCCTGCTCTACACGATGACGGACGGTTTCATCGCGCACGAGCACCGCCAGTACGACTACTCGTCGCTGCTCATCCAGATTGGCGTCATGCGCAGCAAACCGAACTTCTAGGCGTCCGGGTCGGCTAAACTACCGACCCCTGAGCATGTTCTGCCGGCGTCTGTCATCTGCCAAGCTGGTCGTGTGCCTCCTGGCACTCTCCGGCGCCTTGCACGCTCCCTTGTTCGCGCAGTCCCGCGGGCCGGTCGTGCCGCCGCCAACGGCGCCCGCCACCATTGCCCGGAACGACTCCGGCCAGGCCACCATTCGCGCCGTCCGGCTCGGGCAGCCGCTGCAGCTCGATGGCCGGCTCGACGACGAGGTCTACGCGCGCACGCCGCCGATCGACGGATTCATCCAACAGGAACCGACCGAAGGGGCGCCAGCGACCGAGAAGACGCATGTCTGGGTGTTCTACGACGACCGCAACATCTACGTTGGCGCGCGCTGCTACGACAGCCATCCCGATCGCGAAGTGTCGACCGAGATGCGGCGAGACCACAACAACGTCACGCAGAACGAGAATTTCACCGTCGTGTTCGACACGTTCCTCGACCGGCGCAACGGGCTCTTCTTCCAGACCACGCCGCTCGGCACCTACCGCGATCAGGCCGTCGTCGACGACGTACTGAATGTGAACTGGAACACGGTGTGGACCGTGCGCACTGGCACGTTCGAGGGTGGCTGGACCGCAGAGTTCTCCATTCCTTTCAAGTCGTTGCGCTATCCCGCACCAGGTCCGCAGGTCTGGGGCGTGAACTTCCGCCGCGTCGTGAAGTGGAAGAACGAGTTCTCGTATCTCACCGCCATGCCCGCCTCGTACGGCACCGGCAACGCCATTGGGCGCATGGGACCAGCGGGCACGATGGTAGGGCTCGAGACGCCCGGCGCCTCGAAGAACCTTGAACTGAAGCCGTTCGTCGTGGCGACGTCCGTCACCGACCGCGCGGCATCGGTCCCGTTCTCGAACGATCTGCGCACCAACGGTGGCTTCGACTTCAAGTACGGACTGACGCGCAGCCTGATCGCCGACGTCACCGTGCGGACCGACTTCGCACAGGTCGAAGAGGACCTGCAGCAGGTGAACCTCACGCGCTTCAACCTGTTCTTTCCGGAGAAGCGCGACTTCTTCCTCGAGGGGCAGGGCATCTTCGCGTTTGCTGGCGTCGGTTCGGGCGGCGGCGGCTCGCCGGGCGATGTGCCGGTGATGTTCTTCAGCCGGCAGGTCGGCCTGCTCCAGGGGCAGGAGGTGCCGGTGCTCGGCGGGGCGCGCCTCACCGGCCGCACCGGGCGCTACAGTATCGGCGCTCTGAACATTGAAACCGGCGACAAGGCCAGCATCGGCGCGAAAGCCACGAACTTCAGCACCGTCCGCGTGAAGCGCGACGTGCTGCGCCGCAGCAACATCGGCTTCGTCGGCACGCGGCGTTCAATCGGCATCAACGGTGGCGGCGCGAACACGCTGGTCGGTGTCGACGGGAACTTCTTCCTGCTGACGAACCTTACCGCGAACGCCTTTTACGCGCGCACCGACACGCCGGGGCTCGACGGCGGCACCGCCAGCTATCGCGGCACCTTCGAGTACGCCGGCGATCGCTATGGCTTTCAGGCCGAGCACCTGCTGGTTGGCCAGAACTTCGATCCGCAGGTGGGCTACGTGCGTCGCTCGGACTTCAGGCGCAGCGCCGCTGAGGCGCGTTTCACGCCGCGGCCCAGACGGCGCGACCGCATTCGCAAGTACACCTTTCTGGGCAGCATCGACTACGTCACCGATGCCAGGGCCAGCCAGGTGCAGAACAAGGAACTGCGCGGCTACTTCCAGACCGACTTCCAGACTAGCGACCAGGTGACCGCCGAATACACGCATGGCTACGAGCTGATTCCTCGAGCCTTCGCGATTGCCAGCGGCGTCGTGGTGCCGGTTGGCGGCTACGATTCGAACAACGCGCGCGCCAGCTACTCGCTGGGACAGCAGCGTCCGATCTCCGGACGACTGGGGCTTCGGGCACGGCTCGCTCTACGGCGGCAGCCGCACGGAGGCGAGCTACAGCGGCCGCGTCACCCTGCGTCCGCAACTGGCGGTCGAGCCCAGCGTCTCGCTGAATTGGGTTGACCTACCCTATGGCTCCTTTTCGGCGCGACTGGTGTCGACGCGGTTCATCGTCACCCCATCGCCGCGCATGATCCTCAGCAGCCTTGTGCAGTACAACGCCAGCGCTCGCTCGATGACCTCGAGCGTGCGCCTGCGCTGGGAGTATCGCCCAGGCAGCGAGCTGTTTCTCGTCTACAGTGATGGCCGCAACCTGCTCGCCACGCAGACGCCCACCGGTTTGCTCAATCGATCGCTCGCCCTCAAAGTGACGCGTCTGCTGCGCTATTGAGATCGGCCCTGGCGCGTGCACCGCGTGCTATAGTCCCGGTCGGTCAGACCTGTGCTATTCAAACGGCCTCTCCCCTTCGCACTGGTAGCCTGGCTGGCGCCACTCCTGTTCCTGGCAGTGGCCGCGGCCATGCTGTGGCCCCTGCCTTTGCACATCGCCACTGCCCTGCCCGGCGATCCCTCCGGGGACACCGGCGTCTACGTCTGGAATCTCTGGATATTCCGCCACGAGTTACACGACCACGCGCATCTGCCGCTGTCGACCGACCATCTCTTCGCCTACTCCGGCAGCGCCGACTTCAGCCTCCACAACTACACGCCGCTGGCCGGCGCGGCAGGGATGCTGCTGATCCCGGTCCTTGGTATGGTCGCCACTTACAACGTCGTGCTGATCGCGCTGGTCGCGGCGTCGGGATGGGGCACGAACGTCCTCGCGCGCCGCGTCGGCGTAGCGCAGTCCGGAGCGCTTGCCGCGGGGGCACTCTTCATCGCGACGCCGGCGATCACCGCGCGCGAGGTTGCTCACCTGAGCCTGGTCAGCGCCGCCGCGCTCCCGCTTTTCGTCTGGGCACTGCTCCGCGTGCTCGACTCACGCCGCAGGCGTGAGTCGATCCTCGTCGGCGTCATGGTGGCGTTCGCGTTCTACTCGGACGCGTACTTCGGCATCTACTGCGTCCTGATGGGCGTCTTCACCCTCGCTTGGCGCTTCACCCGCATCACGTTGCGACCCGACGTTGCAACCCACCCGAGCGTGCGTCGTCTGTCCCTGGTCTTTGCAGCGGTGTCGGCGTCGACCACCCTCGTCTCCGGAGCGCTTCTTCTTGCGGGCGTCGATCGCGTCACCGTGGCGGGCCAGGTCGTGCAGGTCGACCTGCATGGCCCCGTCCTGTTCCTGACGGCGGCGATCGTGGCGCGCGGGTGGCTCGCCTTCCGTCCAACGGTGCACCTAAAAGATCCAGAGCGCCGACTGCCGGCACTCCTCCGACTCGGCGCGATCGTGGTGGGCACCTGCCTTGTCGGAGTGGCGCCGTCTGTCAGTGGCATCATCGAACGCTACCTGTCAGGCCGGCTGCCCGACACGACGGTCTTCTGGCGCAGCAGTCCGAGAGGTATCGACCTCCTCGCCTATGTCGTCCCGAACCCCCTTCATCCGTGGTTCGGGAAGTGGACCAAGCACTGGTTCATGCCGCCTCAGGAAGACGCGTTTCCGGAGTTCATCGGCGCCTTCTCGCTGGTGGCCATCGCGGCCATCGCGTGGGCCTGGCGCCGGCGCGGACTGCCTCGCTTCTGGCTGTGGTTTACGGGCTGCTTTGCCTGCCTCTCGCTCGGACCATTCGTGCACGTCGCAGGCTTTAGTACGCTGGTTCCCGGGCCGTGGGCACTGTTGCGGTATGTGCCGCTACTCGGCATGGCGCGGGCGCCGACGCGATTCGCACTGGTCGCCGTGCTTGGCGGCGCTGTGCTCTTCGGCCACGCCGTTGACATCCTTCGACAACGGCGGATGTGGACGGTCCTGGCGACCGTGGCGCTGCTCCTGGTGGTGGAACTCAGCCCGGTCCCGAGGCAACTCTTCGCGGCTGACGTGCCCCAGGTGTACGACCTGATCTCAGGCGGAGACGAGAGAGCGGTTCTCGAACTGCCAACTGGCGTTCGCGACGGGACGTCGTCGCTCGGCAATTTCAACGCTCGCTCGCAGTTCTTTCAGACACGACATGGACGTCGACTGGTCGGTGGCTACCTCTCGCGGGTTTCCGAATGGCGAAAGCGGGAGATGCTGTCCAGCCCGGTACTGAGCAGCCTTCTCACACTGAGCACGCCGGACGGCGCGCTGTCGCCAGCCCAGTTCATACGCGCGCAAGCGGACCGCGACGAGTTCCTGTCGCGGAGTTGCGTCGGGTACGTGGTGCTGGATCGCCGGAGGGCCCCTCCGGAGCTGCGTTCTGCTGCGGTCGCCATTCTCGGACTGGAGTCGGTCCACGAGGACGCGCTCTACGAGCTGTTGCGCCCACGAGAGCCGCCGCCCTGCCGACGCAGGGTTGGTCCCGCTCGGGGTCTCGGCGCCTCGCAACACCTGTCACGCTGAGGTAACGCCGCAGACTGCGCTGCCCTCGCACCTGCGGCTCGTGTAAGATCACGCCCATTCGGCCTTCGGCCGAGAAGGAGACTCATGAATTCCAAGACTGTTCAGACCTGGCGCCGTGGCGTCGTCGTCGCCGTCGCCGCTGTCCTCGCCACCGCCGCCCTGTCCACCCCTGCGCACGCGCAGGACCTGACCAAGGAAGACGCCGCAGCCGTGAAGGCGGCGTTCCTCGCCGATGTCGAAGGCGTGAAGACGAAGTTCGTCCAGCTGGGCGGCGCGTTCCCGGACGACAAAATGGCGTGGCGCCCGATGGCCGGCGTGCGTTCGGTGGCCGAAGTGCTGGCGCTCGTGGCGGCGGAGTTCAACGGATTCGTGCCCGGCGGCTTCGGCGGCAAGCCACTGATGGCCCGCGAAGAAATGCAGGCGCTCGCGAAGTCGACCAACAAGGCGGAACTGATCGCCGCCATCAACAAGACCTTCGATCACACGAAGTCGCAGCTCGCGGCCATCGACCCGGCCACCATCACCGGCAAGCGCCCCGTGATGGGCCAGCCCCGCTCGGCGATCGAAGCGTCGCTGATGATCAGTGGCGACCTGCACGAGCACCTCGGACAGCTGATTGCCTACGCGCGCATGAACAACGTCGTTCCGCCCTGGAGCAAGTAAGCCGCAGCTGGCGTGTCCGTGGCCGCGGGGGTGCGAGGCTCAGGCTTCGTGCGCTCGCGGCCAGGACAGC
Organism: uncultured Acidobacteriota bacterium; assembly: GCA_963722395.1. GTDB lineage: Bacteria > Acidobacteriota > Vicinamibacteria > Vicinamibacterales > CAVVIG01 > CAVVIG01. The sequence goes on from CAVRLS010000010.1 coordinate 69,680, forward strand.
CCGAGCAGGCGGCGCGTCACGCGCTCGTAGATCTCCGATAGCGGCCCGAGGTCGGCCACCGCGATCCGCTCGTCGATCTTGTGGATGGTGTCGTTCATCGGCCCGAACTCCACCACCTGGTCCGCGATGGTTGCCAGGAAGCGTCCGTCGGAGGTCCCACCGCTCGTCGACAGGGCCGCCGTCACGCCAGTCTCCTCCCTTACCGCCTCCCGCACCGCCTCCACCAGATCCCCTTCCGGCGTCATGAACGGCTCCGCAGCAACCGTCCACGTCAGGTCGTAGTCCACGCCGTGCCGATCGAGCACGGCCCGCACCCGCTCCTGCAGACGCGGCGCGGGCGACTGGGGCGAAAAACGCAGGTTGAACTGCACGTTCAGCGTGCCAGGGACGACGTTCGGCGCGCCCGTGCCGGCATGGATGTTCGAGATCTGGAAGGTGGTCGGTCCGAAGTACTCGTGCCCCTCGTCCCACTGCGTCGCTGCGAGTTCAGCCAGCGCCGGCGCCGCATCGTGAATGGGGTTCCGCCCGCGCTCCGGGTAGGCCACGTGGCACTGAACGCCTTTCACCCGCAGCAGGCCGTTCACCGAGCCGCGGCGGCCGTTCTTGACCGTGTCGCCAAACTGGACGGCGGACGTGGGTTCACCGACTACGCAGTAGTCGAGCCGTGTCCCGCTGGCGCGAAGGGCGTCCACAACAGCGACCGTCCCGTGCAGGGCGTCGCCCTCTTCGTCGGAGGTCAGCAGGAGGGCGAGGGAGCCGTCGTGCGCGGGCGCCTCGAGTGCAATGCGCTCCGCGGCGGTCACCATCGCGGCCACCGACGCCTTCATGTCGGCAGCGCCGCGGCCGATGAGGAAGCCGTCGCGTTCGACTGCGTCGAAGGGCGGCACACTCCACTGCTCCACCGGGCCGGTCGGCACCACGTCGACATGCCCGGCGAGGCAGACGATCGGCGCGTCCGTGCCGTGGCGCGCCCAGAGGTTCGACACGCCGCCCCGCTCGATCCGCTCACACGTGAAGCCGGCGGCCGAGAGCCGGTCCGCCACCAGCGCCAGGCTCCCGTCGTCGTCGGGAGTGACCGACCGACAGGCGATGAGCTGTCGGGCGAGCGCAAGCGTCCGGGACTGTGTGTCGGTCATTCGGGCCTGTCGTTCGCGCTAGGCGCGCAGCAGGTCGTTGATGGAGGTCTTGGCGCGCGTCTGCGCATCGACCCGCTTCACGATGACCGCGCAATTCAAAGCATAGGCACCATCGGCCGACGGCAGGCTCCCAGGCACCACCACCGAACCTGACGGCACGCGGCCGTAGACCACCTCTCCGGTGGCGCGGTCGTAGATCTTCGTGCTCTGCCCGATGAAGACGCCCATCGAAATCACCGAGTTCGCCTCGACGATGACGCCTTCAACGATTTCCGAACGGGCGCCAATGAAGCAGTTGTCTTCAATGATCGTCGGGTTGGACTGCAGCGGCTCCAGCACGCCTCCGATGCCGACCCCGCCGGACAGGTGGACGTGCTTGCCGATTTGCGCGCACGAGCCGACGGTGGCCCAGGTGTCGACCATCGTGCCTTCGTCGACGTAGGCGCCAATGTTGACGTAGGAGGGCATCAGCACGACATTACGGCCGATGAACGTGCCGGCGCGCGCTACGGCGGGTGGTACCACGCGGAACCCGCCGTCTCTGAACTGTTTGTCCGTGTAGCCTTCGAAGCGGGTCGGCACCTTGTCGAACCAGGTCACCCCACCGCCGCCCTGCACCACCCGGTTGTCGTGCGTCCGGAAATATAGCAGCACCGCCTTCTTCACCCACTGGTGCGTCACCCAGGTGCCGTCGATCTTTTCCGCCACCCGCAGCGTGCCGCTGTCGAGCGCGCCAATCACCTGGTCGAGCGCAGTGGCGAGGTCGGCAGGAACGGCGGCGAGCGAGAGCTCGCTGCGGCGTTCGAACCAGGCATCGATGACGGGGGCAAGCGACAGTGTGTCCATGGCGTATCGGTCAGCGGCAGAAGGCGACGATGCGCGACGCGGCGTCGAGACAGTCGTCGAGGCTGGGCACGAGCGCCATGCGCACGTAGCCACGGCCGGGGTTGGCAGCATGTGCAGTCACGGGCGAGATATTGCCCGGGCAGCACGGTCACGTGGGTGGCGGCGAACAGGTCGCGCGCGAACGCCTCGTCGTCTCCGCCGGGCACGCGTGCCCAGAGGTAGAAGCCGGCGTCCGGCCTCGGCGCGTGCAGCACGCCGGACAGCATCGGCACCAGCGCGTCGAACTTGGCGCGGTAGATTGCGCGATTCTCGACGACGTGCTGCTCGTCGCGCCAGGCGGCGATGCTCGCGTGCTGCACCGGCAGGCTCATGGCGCTGCCGTGGTAGGTGCGATACCGCAGGAACGAGCCCAGCAGCAGCGCGTCGCCGGCCACGGCGCCCGAGCGAAGCCCTGGAGCGTTCGAACGCTTCGACAGGCTGACGAAGACCGCGAGGTTCCGGTAGTCGGTGCGGCCCAGCGCCTCCGAGGCTTCGAGGCCACCAAGCGGCGGCGCGGCATCGTAGATGTCGGAGTAGCACTCGTCGGACGCTATGACGAACCCGTGCCGGTCCGACAGCTCGAACAGCGTGCGCCACTCGTCGAGCGTCAGGACGTGGCCGGTCGGGTTGCCCGGCGAGCAGACGTAGACCAACTGCGTGCGCGCCCACTGGTCGTCGGTGAGCGAGGAGACGTCGAGCGCGAAGCCGCAGTCCTCACGCTGGTTCAGGAACGCGGTGCCCGCCCCCGCCAGCAGCGCGGCTCCTTCATAGATCTGGTAGAACGGGTTCGGACAGACCACGAGCGGCGAGGGGCGCGAACTGTCGACGACCGTCTGGGCGAACGCGAACAGCGCCTCGCGCGTACCGAGCACCGGCAGCACCTGTCCTGGCGACAGCGCGCGCAGGCCGAAACGGCGCACGAACCAGGCGGCGATGCCCTCGCGCAGGGCGTCCGTTCCGGCAGTGGTCGGATAGGTCGCCACGCCCGCGAGGTGGTGCGTCAGCGCGTCGAGAAGCAGCCGCGGCGTCGGATGCTGCGGTTCGCCGATCGACAGGCGAATCGGCGTGCCTGACGGTGCAGGCACCGACGCAAAGAGGGCACCCAGGCGCTCGAACGGATACGGCTGAAGCTGGTCGAGACGGGGGTTCACGGGGCCTCAATGGTAACCCGAACCTCCGTCGACGTGCCTCGCTACGCCGTCTATGGCTTCGGTGCTGGCCCTGGTGCGAGGAGTGCCATCACAAGCAGGCGCGCCTGGCTGTTGTTCTCGACGCCGTGCGGGACCCCGTCCGGCGCCACCAGGAGATCGCCCGTGCGCATCGGCAGTGCCTTTCCATCGAGGAGGAACAACCCGTCTCCCTCGATGACCAGATAGACCTTGTCCATTCCAGCGTGCGCGTGCAGCGCATGCGACTGCCCTGGTTCGAACGCGTTGAGCCCGACGAGCAGGTGAGCGGACTGATACAGCGTGCTCTTGCCCATGGCGTCGGGGCGCCACGACGCATGATCGGATGGACGGATAATCGATGGGTGTGTCATTCCGCGGTGCTGCGCCCGCTCGGCGAGCCGGTGGGCCACGCCTGGTCGAGCACCTCGCGAACCTTGCGCAACAGCAGGTCGCCAGTGAACGGCTTGCGCAACATCTGCCGATCGGCTCCGAGGGCGTCGTTGTCGCTGAGGATGTCGTCCGTGTAGCCTGACATGTAGAGCACGCGCAGGTCGGGGCGCAGTTGCGCGAGCCGGTCTCCGAGTTCGCGGCCGCTCATCTGGGGCATGATGACGTCGGTCAGCACCAGGTGGATGGTGGACGTGTACTTCTCGCACACCACCAGAGCCTCGCCGGGATGGTGCGCGGTCAGCACCGTGTAGCCGGCCGCTGTCAGCATGCGTTGGGCGAACCGCGCCACTGGCTGTTCGTCGTCCACCACGAGTATCGTCTCGCTGCCAGCGGCGTCGAGCAGCGCGCCACCCGTGCTGGTCACGGCCCCTGCTACCGGGGTGGTTGCCGGCAGGTAGACATCGAAGCGTGACCCCTGTCCGTGCGTGCTGACGACCTCGATCGTGCCGCCGAGCTGCGACACGATGCCGTAGACGGTCGACAGGCCGAGACCACTGCCCTTGCCAGACCCCTTCGTGGTGAAGAACGGCTCGAAGATCTTCGACAGCACTTCGGGCGTCATGCCGTCGCCGGTGTCGGCAATCGACAGCATCGTGTAGAGGCCGGGCTCGGTCCCTACGTGCTGCGCGGCCGACGCGGCGTCCAACTGCAGGCTCGCGGTGCTGATGGTGAGCCGCCCGCCGGTCGGCATCGCATCGCGGGCGTTGACGACCAGGTTCATCAGCACCTGCTCGATCTGACCCGGCTCCGCCAGGATCGAGCCGGCGTCATTATCAGCCGCACGCAGGTCGAGGGTGACGTCCTCACCCACGAGCCGACGCACCATCGACTCCGCCTCACGCACCACCTTGCTCAGGACGAACGACTGCGGCTCCAGCGTCTGCTTGCGGCTGAAGGCGAGCAGCTGCCTGGTGAGCGCGGCGCCGCGTTCGCCGGCGATCGCCACCTGCTCGAGGTCGCGGCGCAGCGGGTTGCTGGCATCGAGCCCGGACATCGCCATCTCGGTGAAGCCGGAGATGACCGTGAGCAGGTTGTTGAAGTCGTGTGCGATCCCGCCCGCCAGCCGGCCAACCGCCTCCATCTTCTGCGCCTGCCGGAACTGCTGCTCGAGAATGTGCCTGGCGGTGACGTCCTCCCCCACCTTCAGGTAGTGAGTGGTGCGGCCCTGCTCGTCGCGCATCGGGCCGATGGTCGCCTCCTCTTCGTAGGTCGTACCGTCCTTACGCCGCTGGTGGAAGCGGCCGTGCCATTCGTGACCGCTGCGGACGGCGTCCCAGAGCGCCTTGTAGTGCTCCGCCTTCGTGAAGCCCGACTTGAGGATGCGCGGGTTCTGCCCCGCCACTTCCTCGAGCGTGTAGCCGGTGAGCTCGGTGAAGCGTGCGTTGACGTACTCGATCAGCCCCTCGAGGTCGGTGATCACGACGACCGACGGGATCTGCTCGACGACCAACGCCATCTTGCGCAGTTCGAACTCGGCGCGGCGGTGCGCCCGGCGGTTGCGGGCTTCTCGCAATTCGCGCCTGACCGCAGGTGCAAGGCGGAACAGCCGGTCTTTCGCGACGTAGTCGTGCGCGCCGGCCCGCATGATTTCGGCGGCGAGATCCTCGCCGACCGCACCCGACACCAGGATGAACGGGAGATCGGGGTCGCAGGCGTGGACCAGAGCCAGCGCCTCGAGGCCGGTGAAATCCGGCATCTTGAAGTCGGCCAGCACCACATCCCACGGCTCGGCCTTCAGCGCCGCCGCCATCTCGATGGCTGTGTCGACGCGCCGCCACTCGACCTCGAAGCCCACCCCCTCGAGTTCCCGCACGGTGAGTTCCGCGTCGACCGCCGAGTCGTCGGCGACGAGCGCCTTCAGAACCGCGCTGCTCACCATTGGACCGCCGTCCGGTTCACGGTCAGCCAGTACTCGCTGACCTGCCAGACAGTCTCCGAGCAGTCGAAGTAATCCGGCTCGACCACGTAGGGTTGTCCGAACGAGCGCCTGTCGAGGCTAGTCATGCAGGTCAATCCCAATCCGGCGCCTTCGAACGCAGCCTCACGGGTGCAGCTGCTGGAAGACGCTGAAGAGCTTGTCCCTGTATTTCATGTCAAATCCAGCACAGATGTCACGCACGAATTGCACAGGTTCAGCCAGACCTGCCGGATCAGGTCGCGCGCGTCCCCGCCAGGCGCAATGGCATCAGCGGCCCGATACAGCACCGGACGGAAGTTCAGCACGAAGTGCCGCCACGCCTGGTCGTCACCCGCGTCGCACCCCACGGCCAGCGGCAGGTCTGCGAGATGCAGGCCACGCAGATAGCGCTCGAGTTCACCGGGCGAGGCAGACTGGGCCGTCGAAGGCCTTGCTGGCGCTGGCGTCGAACGCCGCCCGCCAGGCGTCGTGGCTCACGTTCCAGCGTATGGCGCCCGACTCGGCGTGGAGCCGCGTGGCGAGGGTGGGCGGAATCAGCATGGGTGTCGAACCACCCGAGTGTACGACTGCCCGATATAATCGTGGGATGCGCCGCACGCCGCGGCGCCGGTCGGGTAACCGGGGAGACAGCGCCGTGAGCGAGTTCGAAGAAGATTTCGCCTCCATGTTCGAGGCTTCGCACCAGGCGAAGCGGATTGGGAGGGGCCAGACGATCGAGGGAACGATCGTCGGCTTCGGCCACGACATGGCCTTCGTGAACGTCGGCAGCAAGGGCGAGGCGATGATCGAGCTTGCCGAGCTGAAGAACGACGAAGGGGTGCTCGAGGTTGCGGTCGGCGACACCATTCAGGCGCTCGTGGTCTCCACGGACGGCGGCATCATGTTGTCGCGGCGGTTGGCGCGGGGCGCCGCCACCGACAAGCAGCTCGAGAGTGCCTATGAAGCCGGCCTGCCGGTCGAGGGCAAGGTCGAACGCGAAGTGAAGGGCGGCTACGAGATCGCGGTCGGCCGCTCGCGCGGCTTCTGCCCGTTCTCGCAGATCGACACCGTGCGCGGCACCGACCCTGCGCAGCACATCGGCCGGGTCTACACCTTCCGGATCACCGAATACAAGGAGAACGGCCGCAACCTGATCGTGTCGAGGCGCGCGCTGCTCGAAGTCGAACAGCGTGCACAGGCGGATGAACTGCGGAAGGGCATCGTGCCTGGCGCGGTCCTCAGCGGCCGCATCGCCTCGGTGCGCGACTTCGGCGCCTTCATCGAGCTCGGCGCCGGCATCCAGGGGTTGCTGCACGTGTCCGAGATGGGCTGGTCACGCGTCACCGACCCCGCGGCGCTCTTCAAGCCAGGTGAGGACATCACCGTAAAGGTGCTGCGCGTCGACGAGACGACGCAGAAGATTGCGCTCGGCCTCAAGCAGCTGCTGGCGGACCCGTGGGAGGCCGTGCAGGCCACCTACGAGGTGGGTCAGGTGAAGACCGGCCGCGTCACCCGCGTCACCGACTTCGGCGCCTTCGTCGAGCTCGACCCGGGCATCGAGGCGCTGGCGCATGTGTCCACCTTCCCCCCGACCGGCCACTCGAAGGGCTGGGCGAAAATGGTCTCACCAGGCATCACGGCCCCATTCGAGATCCTGAACCTCGATCTCGAGAAAAAACGCATCGGTGTCGCGCTGGTCGAGGAGGGCGCAACGCGAGCGGCTGGGGGCGCTGCACAGACGGCTGTCGTACCGGGCGCGCGTATCACCGGCAAGGTGGAGCGGCACGAGCCCTTCGGAATCTTGGTCTTTCTGGCCCCTGGCCGTACCGGCCTGATGCCGTGGAGCGAAACCGGCGTCACGCGTGAGGCCGACGCTGCAAAGGTCTTCCCCGCCGGTGCCGACGTCGAGGTGATGGTGCTCGAGGTCGATCCGGCCGGACGGCGCATCCGCGTCAGCCACAAGGCGATCATCGATGCCGGTGAGGCGGACGTCGTGCGTGAATACAGCCAGCGCGAGGATGCGGCGCAGGCGCAGGGCCAGGGCTTCGGCTCGTCACTGGCCGAAAAGCTGCGCGGCGCCCTCAAGCCTGCGGATCGATAGGCTGACGCGCCGGTGCGAGGCAGCGGCGTACACGTCCCCATCATGGTGCGGGAGGTGGTCCAGCATCTGCGGCCCCGTGCCGGCGAACTGGCGATCGATTGCACACTCGGGGCTGGCGGACACGCCGAGGTGCTGCTCTCGCACCTCACGCCTGGTGGACGCCTGATCGGACTCGACGTCGACCCGATTGAAGGCCCGCGCACGAAGGACCGCCTTGCGGCGGCCGGATACGGACCCGAGCGGTTCGCGCTTTACGCGGCGAATTTTTCCGACATCTCCCGGATCTGCGCCGCCGAACGCCCGCGCGGCGCGGATCTCATCCTCGCCGACCTCGGCGTCTCGGCGATGCAGCTCGACACGCCCGAGCGCGGCTTCAGCTATAAGTCGGTGGGGCCTCTCGACATGCGCATGGACCCCGGTCAGGGCGAGTCGGCCGCGCAGTTGATCGCCCGGCTCGACGAGCAGGCGCTCGAGCGCCTGCTCGTCGACTGCTCGGACGAACCATACGCGGCGATCATCGCCGGCCTGCTGAAATCGCAGCCGTGCGACACCACCCATGCCGCCGAACGCGTCGTGCGCACCGGACTCGTTGCGGCGCGGCCAGACCTGCCGAAGACACACGTGAAGATGTCCGTGCGCCGCACGTTCCAGGCGCTTCGGATTGCCGTCAACGACGAACTCGGCGCCCTCGACGCCCTGCTGCAGGCTCTGCCGGACTGCCTCGCGCCGGGTGGACGCGCCGCCATCATCGCCTTCCACTCGGGTGAGGATCGCCGCGTCAAGAAAGCGTTCCAGGCCGGGCATCGTGCCCAGATCTACACGCGGGTCAGCACCGCACCGGTGCGCTCAGGCAAGGATGAAACCTTCAGTAACCGGCGGGCGCAGGCGGCCAAGCTGCGCTGGGCCGTGCGGGCGGCGCGTTGACGCTGAATCTTGCGGCGTGTGCGTCTTTGAGCCGCACACGCCCTTCACCGACCAGGGAACCTAGACGAACGTCAACGCCATCAGCGAGAAGTCGTCGTCGAGCGGACCAGCCTTGGACACGTCGCGGATCGCCTGGTAGACCCGCTCAGGGTCGGTGGTGCCTGGCGTAGACGGGGCGGTGAGCAGCGGCAGGAACTCATCGAGGTCCGTGCGCACGCCTTCCTTCGTGACGATCTCGTACGCGCCGTCGCTGAACACGAACAGCGTGCTCCCTGCCGGCATCACTTCCTGCGCCACGTCGTAGGTCTGATCCGGCAGCATGCCAATCATCACCGCCGGCATGCCGAGCGGTTTCGTGTCGCTCCTGTCGGCCGGCACGAGAATCGCCGGGCCATGCCCTGCGGTGCCGTAGGTGAGGGTGCGGGTTTCGGTGTTGTAGACGCCGTACCACATGGTGAAGTACAGCCCATTGTGCTCGCTCGTCGGGAAGCGATCGTTCAGGCTGGCCAGCACTTCTGCCGGATTCTTGAAGTCGACGTTCGGCAGCGCTCGCTGCCGCAGCACGTTCAGCACGCTCACCGAGTGCATCGCCGATCCGACTCCGTGGCCGGACACGTCCACCAAATAGATGATGAGCGTGTTCGGCTGTAGCCAGTAGTAGCCGAACGCGTCGCCGCCGAGCTGCGCCGAGGGGACGAACCGCCACGTGGCCAGCACTGCGCCGCTGGTCATCGGCGGCGGCAACAGCGACATGACGTAGTCGTTCGCCTTCTTGATGTCCCGTTCGAGTTCGTGCGCCTTCTTCACGTCGGCGCGACTGCGGCGTTCGTACTTCAACAACTGTCCACCCAGCCTGACGCGGGCGCCTTCCTTCAGCGGCACAGAGCCGGTGATGCGCTGCTCGTCGACGAACGTGCCATTCGTCGACTGCAGGTCCTCGACCGTGACAGCGCCGTTCACAAGCGAGACGCGCGCATGCTGCCGCGAGACGTCACGGTCGTCGCACACGAGCGTCTGCGAGGCGCCGCGGCCAATGGAGATGGCGGCCGTGTCGATCTCCAGGCGTTTGCCAGGCGACGTCCCTTCGAGCACCACGAGGTAGTGGGCGATCGGATCCGGGGTGGGCATCCCATCGAACAACTGGGCCCGGCTGATGAACATCGTGCGTTCGGCGCGATCGTCTTCGTCTGGCGGCGTCACGAATCCTCGTTCTGTCTGGCGGGCACCGCGATGCGCGGGGCTCCGGGGGTAGTATCCGGACCGATCGACCGGGGAAGCGGCCGCAGCGGCGCCGGGAAGCCCTTCATTTATACATTGTTGGATACCGAGGTCAACCGTCAGTCGCTCACCACGATGCGAACCCGTTCGAACAGCGGTGCTTCCGTCTCCGGCTCGAGGAACAGCCACGTGAGCAGGTCGCGGTAGAACCCGAACAGCGGAATGGCCTCGGCTACCCTGTTGCGAATTTCCTCGCGACGCGACTTGAAGCCGGCATGGCTCTCCCGTGTCAGACGTTCCCGCTCCTGCAGGTAGTTGGCCAGCGGCTGAACCTGCACCTCGATCATCGTGTCCCACCAGTGAAACACCGACTTGATCGCCTGCCACCCCGACGCCTTCAACCCCTCCTCGGCGCTGAGATAGTCCTTCACTTCCAGACAGTCGAGCGAAGCGGTTGACGGCAGCACCGGCACGCCGTGGAGCTCCAACTGTTCCGGTGTCCACCTGAGCGTGCGCAGCGACTCCTGCAGCGCCCGCACGGCGTCCTGGTCGCTGACGACGAACTTCACGCCGAAGACGTCCTTGACGAAGCGGTTCAGGTGACGCAACTGCTTGTCCAGTTCCACCAGCCGATCGAGATCGAAAATCGTGTCCACCACCTTGTTCCAGATCTGCTCCTCGGCCTTGATGCGGCTCACCATCTTGTAGATCCGCCAGTCGTTGATCGACTCAGGGTGGTACTCGACGACGTTCGCCACGAGCGACGTCGGACTCCAGCGCTCACCGTCGAAGTAGCGGAGCCGCGCCACCTGGCGGTTGCCCAGATCGAGGTCGGTGAGCGAGTAGAGATAGTCGGGCGTGATGTCCTGCACCAGCGTGAAGCGCTCTTTCGTGGTGTTGACACTGCCGACGGCGAGGCTTTGCAGCGCGTAGCGGCCGTCGAGGAAGGCATCGCCGGCGAGCTCACAGAAGCGATGCAAGCGCTCCTCCCCGCGGCGAATCATCCGGGCAAACGCCGCGCGCACCTGGTGCAGGCTCGCTCGGCTGATGGTGATGGTGTGCTCGGCGTTCGGCTCCGCCTCAATCTCCCGCCGCATGTGATCGAGATACACCACCAGGTCGTTCACCTGCGGTTCGTCCGAGACGAGCCACAGGGGCGACACCGTTCCATGCTCACGCGCCGTCAGGGCATCGGTCCACCGCATCGAAACAGATGGATTATCAAGAACCACGCCACACAACGCTGCGCCAGGTCGCGCAATCCCGGAGCGAAAGGCGCGATTGTCCGGCCGGTGACCGTTCGGCCGGACGACAGGAATGTCGCGTTCGCCGAGTCCGCCGCCAGAGCTGTCGGTGTGCCCCTGCCTCCCCCGGTCGTACTGCACGAGCCCGACGCCGACTGAGCACAGTCGGGCCGGCCTCGCGCCGGGCGATTACCAGGCAAGGCCGGAACGGTGCTGGTTCCCGGGCATTTCTGGCGACGGTGCCCCGGTACCTGGCGTGGCAAACGCGTCGCCCGAACCGGCGACGGCGCCGGCTGTGCAAACGGGTACAGCGTCAGCTTATCTCGACCTGGATTGCAGAGCACCGTTCGGACCCGAGCAGCTGAGACTGCCCGGTGTCGCAGTTCCCTGCCTGGAAGGCACACCTAACGGGCCGACGAGGTGCGCAGCAGCCCGATGAGACGGTCCACGAGCCAGATGACCGTGCGTCCGACGGTCCCCGTGTGGTCTGGCGCTCGCGGCGTGTCCTCATGAACGTAGCCACCGGCCGGCATGCGCGGCTCCTCGCTCAGGGGAACAACTCGCGACTCGCGTGTACCCGGAAACATCACCGGGTGTCCACTCTCCACTGCGCGCTGCAGCATCGTCACCGTGTCACCCCGACGCGCAGCCTCGCTGGCTGCACGCCGCGACTCGTCGAGCGTGGGGGTCATCGCGCGGCGCTCCAGGGATCCGGTGTCACCGCCGGTGCCTCGGTCCGCCACCACAGCATCACACTGCCCACGGGCACGATCGAGAGCGCCACCAGCACAGCGGCCGTGGACACATCAGGAGGCGCGACGCGTGCTGCGGCGCACGAACCGCCCGCGCACACGGCGATCCAGACTTCACAGAGGCGCCACGGGTTCATGTTGATCACGCGACAAGGGTAGCGCCTGCGCCCGCGGCCGTCTGTGCAATCCGGCACAGGGACGACCCGACCCCCGGCGCTACAGTGATCGCCAGCGCGAGCCGCGACCGCTCGACCGCCCCCACACACCGCCGGACGAGCCGCCGTGGTTCCCCGCCGCCGACCGTTCCGTTCACGCAGCGAGAGTCACTTGGGAGTTCCCGCAATGAAGGTCAGACCGCTCCACGATCGCATACTCGTTCAGCGCCTCGTCGAAGGCGAACAGCAGGTCGGCGGGATCATCATCCCGGACTCCGCGAAGGAGAAGCCGCAGCGCGGCACCGTCATCGCTGTCGGCGCTGGCCGGATCTCCGACGCGGGGAACGCGTGCCGCTCGACCTCGAGGCCGGCGACACAATCCTCTTTGGCAAGTACTCTGGCAGCGAGATCAAGCTCGAGGGCACCGAGTATCTCATCATGAAAGAGTCCGACGTGCTGGCGTCGCTCGATGCTGCGGATGTCGCCGCGCTCCCACCATCCACGGAAGGCAAGGGACGCTGACATGGCCAAGCTCATTACCTACGGCGACCAGTCGCGGCAGGCGATCCTGCGCGGCGTGAATGGCCTTGCCAACGCGGTGAAGGTGACACTTGGCCCCAAGGGGCGGAACGTCATCCTCGGCATGCCGTTCGGGTCCCCCACCATCACCAAGGACGGCGTGACGGTGGCGAAGGAGATCACCCTCCCCGATCCGCTCGAGAACATGGGCGCGCAGATGGTGCGGGAGGTCGCGAGCAAGACCTCCGACATCGCCGGCGACGGCACGACGACCGCCACCGTGCTGGCCCAGGCCATCTACCGTGAAGGCGCGAGGAACGTGACCGCCGGGGCCAACCCGATGGCGGTGAAGCGCGGCATCGGCACGGCGGTCGAACTACTCGTCGCTGCCCTGCACACGCACTCGAAGCCGGTGAGCGGTTCGATGATCGCACAGGTCGGCACCATCTCGGCCAACCACGACGAGACCATCGGCCGCATCATCGCCGAGGCGATGGAGAAGGTCGGCAAGGACGGTGTCATCACCGTCGAGGAAGCCAAGACCATCGACACCTCGCTCGAGGTTGTCGAGGGCATGCAGTTCGATCGCGGCTACCTCTCGCCCTACTTCGTCACCGACGCGGAGCGCATGAGCGTTGCGCTGGCCGATCCCTACGTCCTGATTCACGAGAAGAAAATCGCCGCGATGAAGGACCTGCTACCGCTGCTCGAACAGGTGGCGCGCTCGGGACGTCCGCTGCTGATCCTGGCCGAAGATCTCGAGACGGACGCGCTCGCGACCCTCGTCGTGAACAAGCTGCGCGGCACCCTGAACGTCGCGGCCGTCAAGGCGCCCGGCTTCGGCGATCGCCGCAAGGCGATGCTCGAGGACATTGCCATCCTGACAGGCGGCAAGGCCATTACCGAAGACCTCGGCATCCGTCTGGAGTCGGTCACGCTCGAGGACCTGGGCCAGGCGAAGCGCATCGCCATCGACAAGGACACGACCACGATCATCGAAGGTGGCGGCAGCAAGGAAGCCATCGAGGGGCGCGTGAAGCAGCTGCGAACGCAGGTGGAGGACACCACCTCGGACTACGACCGCGAGAAGCTGCAGGAGCGCCTGGCGAAGCTCGTCGGCGGCGTCGCCGTGATCAAGGTGGGTGCAGCGACCGAAACGGAGATGAAGGAGAAGAAGGCGCGCGTCGAGGACGCGATGCATGCCACCAAGGCCGCGGTCGAGGAGGGCATCGTCGCCGGCGGCGGCGTGGCGCTGCTGCGTGCGGCCGAAGCGCTGAGGACGCTGGACCTGGGTGGAGACGAACAGCTCGGGGTGCGGATCGTCATGCGTGCGGTCGAGGAACCGCTGCGCTGGATCGCCACCAACGCCGGTCACGAGGGCGCCATCGTGGTGCAGCGCGTGAAGGAGTTGACGGGCAACCACGGCTTCAACGCACAAACCGATGAATATCAAGACCTGGTAGCAGCCGGCGTCATCGACCCGACAAAGGTCGTGCGGTCCGCGCTGCAGAACGCGGCATCGATTGCCTCCCTCCTGCTGACGACCGAAGCGGTCATCTCGCAGGCACCAGACGACGCATCTGGAGCGGAGGGCGCCTGACACTTCCCTCCTGGCTGCGGCGACACCGCGCGTCGCCAAGCGAACAGCCGCTCCGCGACCCATTGTTGAGCATCGTCGGGCTCGACGAACGGGCCCGGGCGCTCGCCGCCGGTCTGACCATCGACCCCGATCCGAGACGCCCGGCGCGCGACACCCTCGCACGCTTCGGCGACAACGTGCGGGTGCTCAACGCCGCGTATCGCACGCTGGCTGAAGACGTCCACCGCGGGCGCTTCATCGCTCCGGCCGCCGACTGCCTGCTCGACAACTTCCACCTCGTGTCGGAGGAGATCGCGGACATCCGCCGCGATCTCCCCCGCACGTATGCCCGCGGTCTGCCGCGCCTGACGTCGCGCGAGCACCGTGGCCGCGCCCGCATCTACGAGATTGCCGTCGAACTGATTCGGCACAGCGACAGTCGGCTCGAGCGCTCGCAGCTCGTGCAGTTCCTGGCGAGCTACCAGCGCGTCGCGCCGCTCACGCTCGGTGAACTCTGGGCCTGGCCCAGCATGCTGAAGCTGGCTCTCATCGAGAACCTGCGACGGCTGGCGGACGAACTGCTCCTGGCGCGTGAAGCGCGCGGTGCCGCCGACACTTACATCGACACGGTCAATGCCGGCCCGGTCAACGCCTGGCCTACGGCACCCGAGCCAGCGTTCATCGTCCAGCTGCTGCATCGGGTCCGCGAGTACGGCAGCCGCCTGGCGGAAATTCGCGTCGCCATGGACCACAACCTCGCCGAGCGGCAGACGACGGCCGAAGAGACCATTCGGCGCGAACACAAGCACCAGGGCGTCGCCCAGGCGTCGATGGCCAGCGCGGTGTCGAGCCTGCGCCTCTGCACCACACTCGATTGGCAGGAGTACGTCGAGACCGTGAGCCTCGTCGACCTCGTGCTGCGTCGTGACCCGGCCGGCGCCTACGCGCAGATGGACTTTCTGAGCCGCGACGCGCTGCGGCATGCGGTCGAAGACCTCGCGCCGGTGAGTGGCGAAGGACAGGTGCGCGTCGCCCTCAAGGCGATCGAGTCGGCACGTCCCATCCAGGCCGATGACCCGTCGGCCGCGGCCGCCCACGTCGGCTATCACCTCATCGACGCCGGCCGCGCGGACCTGGAGGCGGACCTCGCCTATCGGCCGACAGTGGCGAGCCGGGCGCGGCGGGCTCTGGCACGCCATCCTGCCCTCATCTACTTCACGGCGATCGCCGCGGGCACCGCGCTGCTGTTGTGGTGGCTCGACCGGTACACCGCGTACGCCGGTGCGTCGCCGCTGACGCGCTGGGTAGTGGGGCTGATGGCGCTGCTGGCTGCGGCTGATGTGGCGGTTGGCGTGGTGCAGCATCTGGTAACGCGCATCCTCACCCCGCGCCGGCTGCAGCGGTTCGACCTCACGGCCGGCGTGCCGGCTACGGCGCGCACGATGGTGGTGGTGCCGACCATGCTCACCAGCGAGACCGGGGTCGACGTCCTGCTCGAGCACCTGGAGGTGCTGGCGCTCGGCAATCTCGACCCGTGCGTCCACTTCGCCATCCTCGGCGACTTCGCCGATGCCTGCACGCAGACGCGGCCCGGCGACGAGGCGCTCCTTGCCCGCGCGCGTGCGGGGGTCGATGCGCTGAACCAGAAGCTGGGCGGCGCACACGCCAACCTGTTCTTCCTGTTCCACCGCGAACGGCAGTGGAACGCGCGCGAATCCGCGTGGATCGGCTGGGAGCGCAAACGCGGCAAGCTCGAGGAGTTCAACCGTCTGCTGCGCGGCGCCGCCGACACCAGCTTCTCCACCCAGGTGGGCGCTCTCGACCTGCTGCCTTCCATCCGCTACTGCATCACGCTCGACTCCGACACCCGGCTGCCGCGCGACGCGGCCAGGCGGCTGATCAGCATCGCGTCGCACCCGCTGAACCGGCCGCGAGTCGACCCCGTGCTCGGACGGGTCACCTCCGGCTACGGCATCCTGCAGCCGCGCGTCAGTGTGACGAGCGCCAGCGCCGCGGGTTCGCTGTTTGCGCAGACCTACGCCGGCCACACCGGTGTCGACCCGTATACCACCGCGGTGTCGGACGTCTATCAGGACCTCTTCGACGAGGGCACGTTCACCGGCAAGGGGCTCTACGACGTCGACGCGTTCACGGCGGCACTCGAGCGGCGCGTGCCCGAGAACAGCCTGCTGTCGCACGACCTGTTCGAGGGGCTCTACGCGCGCACCGCGCTGGTGTCCGACGTCGAGGTGGTGGACGACTATCCCTCGAGCGTGCTCACGCACGCCCGGCGCCAGCACCGTTGGGTGCGCGGCGACTGGCAGCTGCTCTGGTGGCTGCTCCCCGTCGTGCCGTCACGCGTCGGGCTGGTCCGCAATCGCCTGCCGCTGCTCGCCCGCTGGAAGATCATCGACAACCTGCGGCGCAGCCTGATGGCGCCGGCGACGCTTCTGCTGCTCGTGGCCGGATGGACGGTGCTGCCGGGCTCGCCGTTGGCGTGGACGACGGTGGCGCTGCTTCCGGTGCTGTTCCCGCTCCTCTTGCTGCTGCTCCGCCGCGCCACGCTGCACGACCTGCGCACGGCGGCGGCGCGGGTGCTGCTGCAGTCGACGTTCCTCGCTCACGACGCGTCCACCCACGCGCACGCGATCGCCATCACGCTCGTCCGCCTTGTCGTGACACGGCGAGGGCTGCTCGAGTGGGAGACGGCCGCCGCCAGTTCGGCTCGCGGCGCACAGGTGCGGTTCGCCACCTTTGCCCGCCAGATGGGGATGAGTCCGCTGGTGGCCGCGCTCGCCGGCCTGCTGGTGACGCGGTGGCATCCAGCCGCGCTTGGCGTCGCCGCTCCGCTGCTGCTGCTCTGGCTGGTCGCGCCAGCCGTGGCGTACGGGCTCAGCCGTCCCCCACGGGCGCTCGCCAACCCGATGTCGACGGCCGACGCCGTCTACCTTCGCGAGCTCGCGCGCAAGACCTGGGCGTACTTCGAGACGTTCGTGGTGGCGGACGACAACTTCCTGCCACCGGACAACGTGCAGCTCGGCGCACAGGTCACCGTCGCGCATCGCACCTCGCCGACCAATATCGGCCTCAGCCTGCTGGCGGCGCTCTCGGCGCGCGATCTCGGTTTCATCGACGACGAGGACCTCGTCCGCCGCATCGGCCGGACGCTGGCGACCGTCGAGCAGCTCGAGCACTACGAGGGGCACCTTCTCAACTGGTACGACTCGCGCACGCTGGCGCCGCTGCTGCCCGCCTACGTGTCGACCGTCGACAGCGGCAACCTGGCGGGTGCGCTGCTGACCGTGGCCGTCGGACTGCGCACCGTCTCGCCCGATCTGTCGGCCCGCGCCGCCGCGCTCTTCGACGGCATGAGCTTCCGCTTCCTGTTCGATCCGGTGCGACAGCTATTCGCCATCGGCTTCCGTCTGCCCGACGGTGAAGGCCCCGGTCGCCTCGATGCGTCGCATTACGACCTGCTGGCGTCGGAGGCGCGCTTGGCCAGCTTCCTCGCCATCTCCAGAGGCGACGTGCCCGAACGGCACTGGTTCCGGCTCGGTCGTCCCGTCACGAGCGTGCAACGGGCACCGGTGCTGCTGTCCTGGAGTGCCACGCTATTCGAGTACCTCATGCCGCTGCTGCTCATGCGGTCGTACCCGAACACGCTGCTCGACGACTCCTGCCGGCTGGTCATCCGTCACCAGCGCGAGTACGCCGCCCGCTGCGGCGTACCGTGGGGTATCTCGGAGTCGGCCTACAACCTCGTCGATCGTCACGGCAGTTACCAGTACAAGGCGTTCGGCGTGCCCGGTCTCGGCATGAAGCGAGGCCTGGGCGACGAACTCGTGGTCGCCCCGTACGCCACGGCGCTCGCCGTGATGCTCGATCCGGTGGCGGCCACGGCAAACCTGCGACGGCTGGCTGACGCGGGCCTCGCCGGCACCTACGGCCTGTTCGAATCGATCGACTACACGCGGCGCGGCGCCGACGCCATCGCGGCGAGCGAGCCGGACCACGTCGAGCGCACCCCCGGCGGTGTCATCGTGTCGAGCTACTTCGCGCATCACCAGGGGATGACCCTCGTGGCCCTCGCCAACGCGCTGACCGGCAATCGCATGGTCGAGCGGTTCCATGCGGAGCCGCGTGTGCAGGCCACCGAGCTCTTGCTGCAGGAACGCATTCCCAGCCGAGCGGTCACCATCGAGCCCCGCCCGGCCGGCGCCATGCGCGCGGTGGCGCCGATCGGCGCCGTGCCGGCCCGCCGCTTCCGTTCCGCTCACACCCGTGACCCGCACACGCAGTTCCTGTCGAACGGCCGCTATCTGGCCTCGATCACCAACGCCGGTGGCGGTGCCAGCGTCTGGCGCGGCCTGCCGGTGACGCGCTGGCGGCGCGACAGCACTCGCGACGCGTACGGACAGTTCGTCTACCTGCGCGACGTGCGCTCCGGCGACGTCTGGTCCGCCACCTTCCAGCCGACCCTGAAGGAACCGAACGACTACACGGCCACGTTCTTCACGCATCTGGCGACGGTTCGTCGTCGTGACGATGACATCTCGACGCAGCTCGATATCGCCGTCTCGGCGGAAGATGACGTGGAGGTGCGGCGTGTCACCCTCCGGAATCACGGCTCGCGCATCCGCGAACTCGAGGTGACGAGCTATGCGGAAGTCGTGCTGGCGGCTTCCACCCAGGACGTAGCGCACCCGGCGTTCGGCAAGCTGTTCGTCGAGACCGAGTATCTCGCGGGCACCAGCGCGCTGCTCTGTCACCGGCGTCCGCGCGATCCTGCAGAGCAGGGCGCGTGGGCCTTCCACGCCGTGGCGCTCGAGGGACGTCCGCAGGGGCCGCTCGAATGGGAGACGGACCGGGCCCGTTTCATCGGTCGCGGACGCACGACCGCCAATCCGGACGCCCTCGACGGCCGCGCCCTCTCGGGCACCACTGGCATCGTGCTCGATCCGATCGTAAGCCTGCGCCATCGGGTCCGGCTTGCGGCTGGTGCCACCGTCCGACTGAGCTTCGCCACGGGCATGGCCGGCGATCGCGTAACCGCTGAGGCGCTCGCGCGGAAGTACCACGATGCCGGTGCGGCCGCGCGGACGATCGCGCTGGCGGCGACGCACGCCGACAGCCGGCTGCTGCACCTCGGTGTGTCGGCCGACGACGCGGTGCTGTTCGAACGGCTGGCGTCGCGCGTACTCGGCACCGACAGCTCGATGCGGGCGCCCGCCGAGACGATTGCCTCGAACGAACTGGGACAGTCCGCACTGTGGGCGCACGCCATCTCGGGCGACCTACCGATCATCCTGGTGCGCGTCGAGGCGACCGAGCACATGGCGCTCGTCCAGACGCTGCTGCAGGCGCAGGAGTACTGGCGACTGAAGGGGCTGAGCGCCGACCTCGTCATTCTCAACGACCATCCGATCGGCTATCTCGACGAAACCCAGGCCGCGCTGGCTGCCATGCTGGCGGACGGCCCGTGGAGCGAGTGGCAGCAGCGCCCCGGCGGCGCCTTCCTGCTGCGGGCGGACCGACTGGGGAAGGCCGAACGCGTGCTGCTCGAGACCGTGGCGCGCGCCGTGCTGCGCGGCAGCGACGGCAACCTGCGCCTGCAACTGGATCGGCCAGACCTGTCGACACCACGGACATCGCGCCTGCTGCCCGACGCGCCGCCGCGCGGCGTCGGAACGGTGGTCGAGCAGCCGGGGCTGCCGGTGACGCTGGACAACGGCATCGGTGGATTCACCGACAGCGGCCGGACCTACGCCATCACGCTGCGGGGGCTCGAGGAGACCCCGATGCCGTGGGCGAACGTCATCGCGAACCCGCACTTCGGCACGGTCGTCACGGCGTCAGGCGCCGCGCATACGTGGTCGGGCAACAGCCGCGAGAACCGGCTCACCCCGTTTGCCAACGATCCGGTGAGCGATCCGACGTCGGAGGCGATCTACGTGCGCGACGACGAGACGGGCGAATTCTGGTCGCCGACGCCTGGCCCGGTGCCGCGTCTGCGCGGCGATGCGCCCTGCGTGGTCCGGCACACGGCAGGCCTCACTCGCTTCACCCGCACCACCCACGGCATCACGCACGACCTCGGTGTCTTCGTCGACGTGAGCGACCCGGTCAAGTTCTCGCTCCTGACGCTCGGTAACCCGGGCCGCACGGAGCGCCGTCTCAGCGTGATGGCCTACAACGAGTGGGTGCTCGGTCCTCCCCGCGAGGGCGAACACCTGCACGTCGTCACCGAGCTCGACGACGCGACCGGGGCGGTGCTCGCGAGAAACGCCTACAACCAGGAGTTCGCCTCGGCCACGGCCTTCGCGTGGACGTCGGAGCCGGCGCGGTCGTACACCGCTAATCGCACCTCGTTCCTCGGACGCAATCGCGACCTGTCGGCGCCTGCCGCGATGACGCAGTCCGCGCTGTCCGGACAGGTCGGCCCCGGGCTCGACCCGTGCGCGGCGCTGCACGCGGCAGTGAGCCTCGCGCCAGGGGAGACCCGGACCGTCCTGGTGCTCCTCGGGCAGGGCGCCGACCGCGTCCATGCGGCCTCGTTGCTGTCGACGCACGGCAGCGTCGCCGCCGCCGCTGAGGCGCGGGGCCGGGTGCTCGCCTCGTGGGACGAGACGCTGGACGCGGTGCAGGTGCGCACGCCGGACGACTCGTTCGACGCCCTCATGAACCGCTGGTTGCTGTACCAGGCAATTGGCTGCCGACTCTGGACCCGCGGCGCCTACTACCAGCCGGGCGGCGCGTTCGGGTTTCGCGACCAACTGCAGGACGTCATGGCCCTGACCTTCGCGCGCCCGGCGCTCGCACGTGAGCAACTGCTGCGTGCGGCCTCGCGGCAGTTCATCGAGGGCGACGTGCAGCACTGGTGGCACGAGCCGAGCGGCCGGGGCCTCAGGACCCGCTGCTCGGACGATCTGCTCTGGCTGCCCTATGTGGTCGCCGAGTACGTGCGCACCAGCGGCGACGCCGCTGTGCTCGACGTGCTCGTGCCGTTCCTGCAGGGGCCGGCGCTGGCGCCAGGACAGGATGAAGCCTACGGTGTGCCCGGACTCGCTGGTGAGGAGGCCAGCCTCTTCGAGCACTGCGTCCGCGCCATCGAGCGCGGCCTTACCACCGGCGCACACGGCCTGCCGCTCTTCGGCAGCTGTGACTGGAACGACGGCATGAACCGCGTTGGCCGCGAGGGACGTGGGGAGAGCACCTGGCTCGGCTTCTTCCTGCACACGGTGCTGCTCGACTTCGCGGTGCTGAGTGACAGCCGCGACGACGCCCCGCGCGCCCAGCGCTACCGGGCCGAAGCCGCCTGCTACGCCTCGCGCCTCCAACAGGCCTGGGACGGCGAATGGTACCGGCGCGGCTACTACGACAGCGGTGCGCCGCTCGGAGCAGCGCAGAACGACGAATGCCGGATCGACTCCATCGCCCAGTCGTGGGCGGTGCTGTCCGGCGTGGCGCCGCAGCGCTTTGCCGAGCGGGCCATGGACTCGGTGCGCACGATGCTGGTGTCGCGCGGTTCCGGCCTGATTGCCCTCCTCGATCCGCCGTTCGATCACTCGGGTCAGGAGCCGGGCTACATCAAGGGCTACCCGCCCGGCGTCCGGGAGAATGGCGGCCAATACACCCACGCCGCCATCTGGGTGGTGATGGCGCTGGCGCGGCTCGGGTGCGGCGACGAGGTCGGCGACCTGTTCCACATGCTCAACCCGATCAACCACGCCCGCACGCGCGCCGACGCCGACTGCTACAAGGCTGAACCCTATGTGGTGGCTGGCGACGTCTACGTGCGGTCGCCGCACGCCGGACGCGCCGGCTGGAGCTGGTATACCGGCTCGGCGGCGTGGATGTACCGCGCGGGACTCGAGAGCATGCTCGGCCTGCGGCGTCGCGGTGCCACGTTCAGCGTCGAGCCGTGTGTGCCGGCGTCCTGGGATCGCTATGAGATCTCATGGAAGCATCTCGGCACGCGGTATGAGATCGTCGTGCTGAATCCCGAGGGGCGCTGCGAGGGCGTGACTGCCGCAATCCTCGACGGCCTCCCGGTCGATGCGCGACACATTCCGCTGGTGGCCGACGGCGCGCTCCACCGGCTCGAGGTGACGCTCGGCTTGCCTGTCGCGCCTGAACGCACGCCTCGGTCACTGTCCTCCTGAGCTCAGCCGCAGGGGTTGCGGAGTGTGCGTTTCTGCACACCCCATCGGGGCTCGCCCATGTCAGGCTTGGCTCATGGCACCACGCAAGACCGCGAAACGCCCGTCTCCAGCACCGCCGTTCGACGCCCAGGTGTTCCTCGACTCCACGGGCGTGGAGCGCCAGGCCAAGCTGTACGAGGTGGGCGACGCGATCTTCACGCAAGGCGACCCCTGCAAGCACGTGATGTACGTCCAGGCGGGCAGCGTGAAGCTGTCGGTGCTCTCAAAGAGCGGGCGCGAGGCCGTCGTGGCGATCCTCTCCGCGGGCGACTTTTTCGGCGAAGGGTGCCTCGCCGGCCAGCGCTGCCGCATCGGCACAGCAACCGCGGCCACGCCAAGCACCATCCTGCGCATCGGCAAGCGGGCCATGGTGAACGTGCTCCACAAGCAGCGTGCGATGTCGGACCGGTTCATCGCCCACATGCTGTCGCGGAACGTCCGCATCGAAGAGGACCTGATCGATCAGCTGTTCAACTCGAGCGAGAAGCGATTGGCCCGCGCCCTGCTGCTGCTCGCCCGCTATGGCAAGCAGGACCGGCCGACGCGCGACGTGCCGCGCCTGTCGCAGGAAACCCTGGCCGAGATGATCGGGAGCACGCGGTCGCGGGTCAACTTCTTCCTGAACAAGTTCCGGAAGCTCGGCTTCATCGAGTACGACGGCGTCACGCCGCTGAAAATCAACAACTCGCTCCTGAGCGTCGTGCTGCATGACTGAGCCGCACGCACCGCCTGACACTCTCGACGGTCGGTGACGTGTCCGCCTCGGTGGGTGTCGATCACGCCGGATCGGCAGCCCGGGCGTCACGCCGCGCAGCCGACGACGACGACGGTTCAGGTGTGCGCCTCGAACGCTCGTCGCTCTGCAGCAGCCGGTCGAGCCACTCCGTGGTCACACCGAAGTTCACGATGTACCGACGATGGTGAATCCGATGCGCCCGGTCGAGCCGAGCGAGCCACCCCACTCGTGCAACCAGCGCCGGATACTGGTGCTGGACGTGATGCAGCAGAGCGTAGCAGTTGTATCCCGTGTAGAGGCCGCCCACCAGCAGTGCCGCCGTGGTCGCGTCCAGCACCAGGGTGCCACATATCCAGGCGCCGATGACGAGGGCTGTACTCAGGAATGCGGGCGCGCTGATGAGCGCCGAGGCGTCGCGATGATGGCGCGCATGGGCGCGTTGCGCGGCAGATGACGGCCCATGCAGCACCCAGCGGTGGATGGCGTACTCGAGGGCACTCCAACTCCACGCACCGCCGATGACGATGACCATCGCCTTGACCGGCCCGCCCTGGAAGCGGACCAGGCCGAGTCCGAGCAGGAGCAGCGCTCCGACCATATCGACGACCAGCATCACCCAGTAGTTCGAGGCGCTGGACATGAGCCGCTCGAGTAGCGTCCGAGTGCGGCGGACAGGCATACGAAGCAGCTTGACTCGCGGCCGCAATCGGGCGCTGTGCACAATTGCACAGCCTCGTGCCAAGATTGTCGAGACACTCGACGCTGGAACACTGTGCGGCCACGTGCCGCAGGAGACGATTATGGGTGACAAGGGCGGCAAGAAGGACAAGGACAAGTCGAAGCAGCAGCAGGCGAAGAAGCAGGATGAGAAGAAGCAGGGTAAGTCCGGCCCGCGCGTGAAGTGAACGACCCGGGCGAGGGCCGGTGCAACAGGGTGCCCCAGCCCTCCCGGCTCTCGCATCGTCAGCAGTGCTAGTTCGTGTCGCCGCCCCCGTGCGAAGTCCCGCATATCCGGCACGTGGTCGGCGGCACGCTGTTATCCACCCGGTGCTTCACTGGCGGCAGCGTCTTCAGATACGCGAACATCGCCTTCAGGTCGTCGTCGGTGAGATGGCGGTAGGCGGCCCAGGGCATCATGTCGTCGAGTTCGCGCGCAACCACGCGACCGGTGCGCATCGCCTGGATGAACAGCCCTTCGTCGTAGTACGGAATACCAGATGGGTCGGGTGTGATGTTGACGCTGGTCACGGTGTGCCCGGCAACACTGTCGGGCAAGGAAAATCCACCCGCGAAATCAAGTCCGGCCAGCCTGTTGCCACGATCGTCGGCCGGCGTATGACACTCGGCGCAGACGGCCATCCGCACAAGATAGGCGCCGGCACGTTCCGGCGTCGACCGGTCCGGCTCAGGAACCGGCTCGGTAATCGGCTTCGGCACGCTGTTGATCAAGGGGCCGGGAGGAAACGGAATGACGGTCTTCGGCAACGGATTGCGAACCGGCGGCAGGGTGCGGAGGTAGACGACGACAGACGCCACATCTTCGTCTGACATCGCGGCAAATTGCCCGTAGGGCATCACCGGAAACAGGGCGCGCCCATCGTGCCCGATCCCTTCGCGGATCGCTCGCGCCAGCATGTCGTCGGTCCACCTGCCCGCTCCGGTCTCCGGGTCGGGAGTGAGGTTCGGCGCGGTCAACCACGGCATCCCCTCGTCGGCCCACGTCCGCCCCGCTCCCTCGAGCCCCACTTTAGCAGGGTGACCATCCAGTGAACGGTCCCACTCGGAGTGGCAGCCGATGCAGACTGCACCTGCCGTGAAGAGATATTCGCCACGCGCCACGCGCGCCGGCGTGCGCTCGAACGTGCGCTCGGTCAGCGGCCGGGCTGCAGGGCCGACGATTGGACGCCACCCAACCGTGGCGGTAATCGCCACGACCAGTAGCACGACGATGCCGGCCACTCCGCCCCAGATCATGCGCCGATTTGATCTCGCCATCCATCCTCCCAAGGTCTTCACGGAACCGCTCGCACCACGTGTGGCGCGGGCAATTCTACACGGCGTGGCAAGGCGGCGATCGACGCGCCTGGCACCTCGAGAAGCGAGGCCCTTGTCTTCCGCAACGGGGTGTGCATACGATGCGGCCGGATGCCCGGAGACCGCGTTCGCGGACTCGTTGTCAAGGAACTGGAACGGCTCTTCCTTCGGGCGCCATTCGGCGTAGTGTTCCTCGACCGCGCCTGCCGCTGCCTGTGGTGCAATGAGGCCTTCGCCCGGCTATCCGGCCTTGCCGCAAACCCGGGCGCGACCCGGTCGATGGCGGACATGGTCCCCAGCCTCTGGCCGGCGCTCGAGCCGCTGCTCGAGCGCGCCCACACCGGCGACGTCGTCTCCCAGGTCGTGGTCACTTCACCCGAAGCGGCAGGCGGGGTCTCCTGGCGCGTCACAGCCTACCCCGTTCCGCTTGCAGGGCACGCCACCGGTGTCGGTCTCGCCGTCGACGATCTCACGACGGAGCCCGCCAGGGAGCTCCCGAAGCGCGGGGCGGACGCTGCCGCTGCGGAGCACATCGCCGCGATAGCCAGCTGGAGCCTCGACATCGGAAGCGGCAGGATCTATCGCTCCCCGGCAATGTTCGAGCTCTACGACCTGCCGGCCGATGAAGGCCCTCTCGACGACGACCGGATTCTGGGCAGGGTGCATCCGGAGGACCGGCGAGCCGTCATCGAGGCGCGGCGGGCTGCCATGGCCGGCCTGCCACAGGACGTGACCTATCGGCTCGTGCTTCCCGATGGTGCGGTCAGGAAGGTGCGCTCGATTGGTGAGGTCCATCGCGGTCTGGATGCACGACCCATCCGAGTCAGCGGAACGATGCAGGACGTCACCGAACGGCGGCAGATTGAGGCCGGCGGCAGCGCCCCGGCGCCCGGGCAGTTCGCAGACCGGCGGCGCACGGCCAAGGCGCTTGCGGAGAGCGAGCGGCACCTGCGGGCACTTTCCGACGAACTGGAAATCGAGCGGTCGCATCTCCTTGCAGCGCAGTCGGTGGCCAGGATGGGCAGTTGGCTGACCGATCTGCATCAGATGACCGTCACCTGGTCGGAGCAGACGCACCGGATCTTCGAAACCGACCCTGCGACGTTCTGGCCGACCCACGATCGCTTTCTCGCGCGCGTCCATCCCGCGGACCGCATAGCGGTCGATCAGGCCTTCGTCGCGTCGTTCGGCAGCCGCGCAACCCATACCATCGAGCATCGGATCATGGCCGCCGATGGCCGCGTGAAGTTTGTCTCCGAATCGTGGCGTGTCACCCAGAGTGACGACGGCACGCCGCTGCGGGCGACCGGCACGATCCAGGACATCACCGAACGCAAGGAGGCCGAGGAGCGTGTCCGTGCGGCCGACGCGCGCCTGCGGATTTTCCTGAACAATGCACCAGTGATCATTCTGGCGATTGACCGGCACGGGATCTTCACCATGGCCGAGGGGCGTGGACTCGAGGCCGCCGGACTCGAGCCTGCCCACTTCATCAACCTGGCTGCCGCCGAGGTCTATCGCGACACCGACCTCGTCGGGGCCGACGGCCTGACCATCTCGGGTCCGGAAGCCGTGCGCCTCGCACTGTCCGGCGAGGTCGTCACTGGCATCATGAAACTCGGCTCCGAGGTACCTCGAGATCCACTTCCTTCCCGATCGTGATGCCCAGGGCGGCGTGGCGGGCATGATAGGCGTGTCGAGGGTGGTGACGGCGCGCCGTCGGGCCGAGCTGCGGGTGCAGCACCTGAACCGGGTCTATGCGATGCTGAGTGGTATCAACGAGACCATCGTTCGCGAGCAGGATTCGCAGAAGATGCTCGAGTCTGCCTGCCGCCTGGCTGTTGAGCGCGGAGACTTCGGCATGGCCTGGATTGGACTCGTCGACGCTGCTGGCGCGTTGACCGTCGCCGCGCATGCTGGCGCCGACTCCGCCGCGATCGACGTGGTGACGCGCGTCATCGCTGCTGCACGACAGGATCCGGACAGTTCGGTTACCGCTCGCGCGATGCACACGGGGCAACCGGGAATCAGCAACGACATCGCCAGCGACCCGCTCGCGGCGCCCTGGCACGGGCTGGCGAAGGAGCGTGGCTACAGTTCGATGGCCTCGCTGCCGTTGACGATCGGCGGCAACGTGATCGGCACACTCAATCTCTACGCGAGCACGACGGCGGTGTTCGATGCTGAAGAACTGCGGTTGCTCGAAGAACTGGCTCGGGACATCGCCTTCGGCCTCGACGTGCACACCCGCGACGGCGAGCGGCGACGCATCGAGGCGGCGCTGCGCGACAGCGAGGCCAGGCTTCGGCGGTCGATGTCGGAGTTGCAGGCGATGTCCGGTCGGTTGAACGAGGCGAGGGAACAGGAGCGTGCCGCGGTGGCGCGCGATATCCACGATCACTTCGGGCAGTCGCTGACTGCCTTGAAGATGGACATCGGCGAGGTCCGGAGGCGCCTCGAGGCTGGCGACACGGGCGTGGTACTCGAGCGCCTGTCACAGATGTCGTCGCTGCTCGACTCATCAATCGATGATGTGCGGCGGGTGGCGGCGGAGCTCAGGCCTGTCGTCCTGGACGACCTGGGGTTCGTCGCAGCAATCCGGACCTACCTCATCGACGTCGAGGGTCGCGCGCATATGCGCTGTCTGCTCCTCACCACACTGACCGACGTGCCGATCGCCAGGGACAGGGCCACCGCGCTGTTCCGCATCCTGCAGGAAGCGCTGACGAATGTGATTCGCCATGCCGGTGCAACGCAGGTCAACGTCCGGCTCAGCGCGAGTGCCGACTGGGTGCAGCTCGTGATCGACGACGATGGCTGTGGCATTCCTGCCGATGCTGCGGCCAATCCGCGGGCGCTCGGCATCGTCGGCATGCGGGACCGCGCGCGACTGTTCGGGGGGGAAGTGGTCGTAAGCGGACAACCTGGCGTTGGCACTACGGTGACGGTCGACGTGCCACTCGGCGGGGTGCCGGAGTGATTCGCGTCGCGCTTGTCGACGACCACCCTCTGGTGCGCCGCGGATTGCGCGAGACCCTGGCCGCAGAACCCGACGTCATCGTCGTGGCAGAAGCGGAGCGTTCGGAGGAGGTGCTTGCCACGCTGTCCGCGCACCCCTGCGATGTCCTGCTGCTCGACCTCTCATTGCCGGGACGTGGCGGGCTCGAGGTCCTGAAGGACGTCCGGCGCGACTTCCCGGACATCAAGGTGCTCGTCGTCAGGTACTCATGACGAGGCGCAGTACTCGGTGCGCGCCATTCGGGCCGGCGCAGCCGGATACCTGACCAAGACCAGCGCGCCAGATGAGTTGATTGTTGCCGTGCGCCAGCTGGTTCGCACCGGCCACTATCTCAGCGACGGTGTCGCCAACGCGCTTGCGATGTTCGCGGCCGAGGACAGGCCAGGCCTGGCGCATGAAGGTCTTTCCGACAGAGAGCACCAGGTGCTCCGACTGTTGACCGGCGGACGGACCGTCTCCGAGATCGCGGGGGAACTGTCGCTCAGCGTCAAGACGGTGAGCACCTATCGCAGTCGGTTGGTCGAGAAGCTCGGCGCGCGCACGACCGCCGATCTCATCCGCTACGCGATCGAACACAAGCTGTTCGACTGACGGACGATGCGATCGTCCAGCATGGCGTGCTGGAACCGGGCATTCACGTCCTCCCGATTTCACGCTGGCCAGTTGCAGGCCCGTGTGCGCGCCGTGCTTGAGGTCCGACGAGGTAAGGCACGGGCCTCCTACATCTGAAACACGAGAAAGGCGCCGCGCAGGTTGGCGTTGCTCCCGGGCTTTGTCAGGGTTGCACGGTGCCCGAAGGCATACTCGAAGTCGGGATTCGCGACGAAGCAGGCGGCGCGCCAGCCCTTGAAGTACCGGAGGGCGTCTCCCATGTCGGCATAGAGATCGAGCAGTTCCGCTTCGCCGGCTTCCCCGCCAATCCGCACACCGTATGGCGGATTGAAGCAGAACACGCCCGGTTGCATGCCGCGAGTCGCCGGCAGCAGCCGCTCGACGTCCCCTGGTGTCAGCCGTCGCACGTCCTGTTGTGCCACGACGATGGCGTCCTCGTATGCGGCGCCCGTCAGCCCCGCCGCGCGCAGGTTCCCCACCATGGTCGGAATCATCGCCGCGTCGGCGTCGAGTGCAAGGATGCGCGCCACAGTCCCGGGAAAGAGATCGGCCGTCTCGCTCGGCAGCCCCTTGAACGCGGCAAGCCGGTGCAGGAGCAGGTCACCAGGCCGGCGAATGGCCGCACCAACCGCGAGACCGGCGGCTTCGATCGGAATCGTCGCGCTGCCGGCCATCGGATCGACCAGTGGCTCGGTCCGCGCATCCCAGCGCGACAGCATGATGAGCTGCGCGGCGAGCGTCTCGCGCAGGGGCGCCAGCCCCGCGGCCACGCGGGCGCCGCGCTTGTGGCGGGCGCCGCCGCCTACGTCGATGCCGACAACGGTGCGCCGCGCACCGGGCGTTCCGGCGCGGCGTACGACAAACACCACCTCCGGCGTGTCGGCATTGATGTCGGCGGTGATGCCGCGTGACGCCAGCGCCTCGACAATCGCGTTCTTGACGACGCCACGCAGTTGCAGCGGCGATGCCTCGAAGTCTGATGTGGAGCCGACCTCGACCGAGAAGCGAAGGCGCGCACCATCCGGGAATCTGTCGTCGGACGAGAGTGCCGGCACCAGATCGGCGAAGAGCGGCTCGAGCCGCACGGCCGGACTCGCCCACAGATCCCAGGAGATGCGCGACGAGGTGCGGTGATGGCAGGCCGCGACCCAGGCGACGCGCGCATCGAACGGGTAAAGCAGAGTCTCTTCGCTTTCGCGCACCGGCTTGGCGAGCCGCACGTCGAACGGCGAGCGCATCACCAGGCGTTTCAGTTCGGCTTCCATGACGCGGTTGGCGCCGCCCGAGCCGGTCAGACGCAGATCGTTGCAGCGCTGAGTGTCCATGCGACTACGTCGGTGCGATCGTCGGGGCCATCAAGAGGCCGGTGCAGCTGTCCATCACGAGGTAACGTTAGCTCAGGGCGCGCGCATGGGCTCCATCCCGCTCTTCCTGATTGCGGCCGTTGCACGTTCCGACGAGAGGAACGCAATCAGCCGCTTCGACGCCTCGATCGCCTTCGACCCGGCAACGACGGCGGCCGAGTAGACCGTCACGTACTGGACGTCCGCAGGGATCGCACCGACGAAGTCGGCCCCCTGTACACGCAGCACCTCACTGATCTGCTGCAGTCCGACCTCGGCTCCGCCCGTGCCCACGATAGCCGCACCGGAACCGGTGATCCTGGTCTTCGCCGACATCGCGTCAGCAATGCCCAGCCGCGGAAAGAGCGTGGTCGACAGATAGACGCCGCTCGTGCTCGTCGACAGGGCCACTGACTTGGCCTGAAGCAGCGTCTGCTTGAGAGCCTCCACGGTGCTGATGTCCGGCTTGGGCGCTCCGGCACGAACGATCATGCCGATCCAGGAGCGGGCCACATCGACATCCGTGCCGGCCACGATCCGGCCCTCGCTGATGAGAGGCGTGAGTCCCTCCCTCGCAAGAATCACCACGTCGGCCGGCACGCCCCGCCGGAGCTGACTGCCGATCGTGTTCGGCCCCGTTCCCACGGACCCTCCGGAGGTGGTGACCAGCTGAACCCCGGAGTCCTTCTCGAACTCCGGGAGAAGCGCCTCATAGGCGCCGCGGAGACCACCCGAGATGATGACCCGGACCTGTGCGAATGACACGCTGGGCACGCCGACGACGGCTCCGATCACAAAGGCAATGCGAACAGCCATCTGCAACCTGGTCTGAGCGTAGCGCGAACCCCGCGGTCTCTCCGTCGTGCTGTGCATGTGCACTCCCCGTGAGTCTCGAAAGGACGCTGCCAGCCGCTGATGGCTGGGCGCTGACCTGCCGCGACGGGACTCTAGCACGGGCGCCCGCCGGCGCGCCCGCATGGTTCCTCAGCCCAATCGAAGGCACCTGGCTGAGCGCCGAAGTGACACAATCCGTCGAATGAAGGGCATACTGCGGACTCTCTTTGGCTTCTTCTTCGTCGTGGCGGGCGTGACGCACTTCACCAATCAGGCGTTCTTCACCTCCATCGTCCCACCCTACCTGCCGTGGCCTGTCGCCCTCGTCGTGCTCAGTGGTCTCGCTGAGATCGCACTGGGCGGCGCGTTGCTCTTTCCGCGGACGTCGCAATGGGCGGCATGGGGTCTCATCGCGCTGCTGATTGCCGTCTTTCCAGCCAACCTTCACATGGCCCGCCACCCGGAGCTGTACCCTGCGACATCGCAAACGGCGCTGCTGATCCGGCTGCCCATACAGGGAGTACTCATTGCCCTGGCGTATTGGTTCACGCGCTGACAGTCGGGTTGAAGCGGGCCCTGCCCCGGTCAGCCTGTTCGAATTCCGTTCCGACGAGGGCCGATTCACCGTACGCCAGCCGACGAGAGCCGAAGGCCGTACACGAAAAAAGCCTGCGTTTCCGCAGGCTTTATCGCGATTTAGTGGTCGGGGCGAGAGGATTCGAACCTCCGACCCCTCGGTCCCGAACCGAAGCGGGATGGAGCGAATCGCTAGAGAAATCTCTGCGAATCCGTTCCGAGCGTAAGACCCGCATAAGAGCTAGCAACCCACCACCGCCGACCATCGCCGCTCATGGCGAACATCCGGGCTGGCTCAGATCGCCCATGTTGGCGTGACAGTCCGCCGCCGGAACGTCTAGCTGGCTGCCAGTTCTCGAGCGTGCGCGATCTCGCGGTGTCCGACCGGGCGAATGTTCTCGGCCTCGACGGTGGCGACCGCAGCGGTCTTACCCTCGAGGGTCGTGAATTCGATTTCGTAGGCGTTGCCGTCGGCGTACACGGCCACGACCGTGCCGACGTCTCCCGCCTCGGGTCCCGCCTCGAGCACCGGGGCCGTCAGGACGATCCGGTCGAGTTCTCGAATCATCGCGGCCTCACTTCCCTTCACGCCGTTTTCCGCTCGGCCTCCGGTCACACGTTCGTCGTCAGGAATCCGAAGCCCGCAGGAGTCCCACGACGGCATCAACGATCCGTCCGAATGCGTCCGGCGTCAACACGGCGAGGTGGCGCGTGACGAGATCAGGACTGGCGGTGAACAGCTGGCCGGGGCGAGCGAAGCTGACCACCCGCAGCGAGCCGGACGCGAACGCCGCGTCAATTCATGTGACCGCTCCCGTGTCGCTGTAGGGCTTGCTCGTGACTTGACAGAGGATCTGATTGCCGCGACCGGCGTTGGCGAGCACGATCGCGGGCCGCAGTTTGGACTGGGAGAGGTCGGAGAACGGAAATCTGACCAGAACCACCGCGCCTACTGGAGGTAGGACCACGCTGCATCCTCGTCCGGGCGATTCCAGTCCTCAGCGAGTGCGTCTTCGCTCAGAAGTGCGGTTTCCGAGGCAGGCTCGAGAGGGCTCTCTTCAAGGATGGTCACGAGCGCACGACGAGCGGTGCCAGGATGAACGGGTTCGAGAAGCCTCACGTTGCCCTGCTCATCGATGACGGCTTCAACAGTCTTGATCATGTCCGTGCCGTCTGTCGCGTGCGTTCCGCACACACGATGCACCAGCGTCGCACCCCAACGGCACGTCGGTCAAGCTCGCCGGCCGGACCTGCCACTCCGGACGCTCAAGGGCGAGGGTCGACGGGCATTCCGTCGCAGTTGCCAGGTTCGGTCTACCTGCGCGACGTAGGAGGAGTATTCCAGGCGCAGGCGGCAAGGCCACCAGTCGCATTTCGCGCCGACGTGTCAGCAGGTGGTTTCGGAAGCCGTCGTCGGAACCCCGCTACCGAACGATCGGCCGCCGGGTCTGGTGGTAGACGCGCAGAATCAATAGTTCGCCTGGCTGGCGCTGGTAGTAGACGCGAAACGGCGGAACGGGCCAACTCCGTACAAGGGAGCCAGAGCGGAGGCGCGAGAGTGGGCCGTCGAACTCTCCAGCGGCCAAGTGCTCAATGCACGCGGCGAGTTCACTATCGAGCTGGGAGGCGGCGGTCGGGCGGCGGTCGTTGAGGTAGGCGATGGCGTCGAGGATGTCCGCGATTGCTTCTTCAGCGTAGGTGACGTTCACCGTCCGAGGGTCGCGTCGATGATCTCGCGAGCGCGCTTCGCATCGACGGTGCGCCCCTGCCGGTACGACTCCAGAGCCGCTTCGATACCCGCATCCTCCTCGATGGAGAGAGGCGGCACCTCGGTGTCGATGGATTCGACGACATACCGTCCTGCCGGCAGTTCCCGCATCTCCGCCGGAAGATCCGTGCCGTTCCACGTCACGATCCGGGCTGCATGCGCCATGCGCTCGATTCTAGCAGCGGACCCAGGCGTACGCCAGAACGCGTGTGTTCCTCTGGCGCTTGATGGGGGCCAGTGGGCCCCTCCTTCCGGTCAATTCGCCACTGTGCGACGAGGATCAATCGACCGCGCCAAGTAGCCCTTCACCTCTCACTTCCTTATGGTCTACTGACTAACCGCCGTAGTAAAGGCGAAGCTTACGGCGCTGACGATCAGTGTGCCGGCATCCAGAATCACCGTCACGGAGCGTTCGGGCTCACCGGGCCGCAGTCGAGCCCGGCCGGTAAAACTCGCCCACTCGGGAGCGATGAGCAACTGTCCGAACTCGGTCATCTCGAGGCTCACACCAGACGACGGCTGAGTGAGCCGGAACGTCCCACTTGCGTGTCGCGTGCCGCCGTCCTGCTTCACGTCCATCATGAACGCCATGTCACGGGACGTAGCCCGCCGCGCGATCGCTCGCGCTTCTGCGGCGTTCTGCGGGCGCGTCGGCATGTGCGTGCTCCGGCGCAGCGCCTGTCCGAGATGCGCCCCAGTCACCGTCCCGTCCCGCAGCGCGATTTGGCCATTGACCAGCACCGTCCTGATCCCAGCGGAGGGCAGCGTCGGCTCCTCATACGTCGCCCGATCGATGACGGTCGCGGGATCGAACACCACGACATCGGCCGCCATGCCGGCGGCGAGCAGACCACGGTCGACCATCCCGATCGTGGCGGCCGGGAGACCGGTCATCTTCCGCACCGCGTCTTCCCAGGCGAGCGCCCTCTGCTCGCGCACGTACCGACCGAGCACGCGTGGGAACGTCCCGTAGTACCGGGGATGCGTCGCGACAGCGGCGACCGCGCCGCAATCGCACGCGATGGACGACGTGGGATTCTGCAAGAGCCTCACGAGATCGGCCTCGATGCCGAAGCGGAGGATCGCGCGCGGATCGCCACGTTCGAGGAGCCGCACGACGGCCTCGCCTGCGCCCACCTGCATCGCGCGCATGGCCGCCGTAAGTTCCTGTTTCGACTCGGACAGGTAGACGCCCGAGGGCCCGTTCCATCTGGCGGTCATGGCCGCCTCCGCCTCCTGCACCACGCGAGCTCGGAGCGCCGGGTCGGCGAAGCGCTTCAACATGGCCTCGCGGCCACCGTCCTGCGCCCACCCAGGAATGATCAGCGCCACCAGGCTGGTCTGCCCGGCCAGATACGGGTACACGTCGGCCGCCGCATAGGCCCCGCGCGCCGCTGCCTGGCGCATGCGGCCCAGCATCACGTCCGCGCTGCCCTGTTCGTTGCCCTGAATCTTCATGTGAGTGATCACAGGGGCCACGCCTGTCCGTTCGCCGATGGTCAGCGTCTCGCTCATACCCGCGAGACCGCTGAACCCGGATTCGGGCGTCACGCGATCGTGATTGGTGAAGAGCGTCCGGGCAGCACGCGCGACATCGACCACGCGAATCACTTCATCCGTTTGTGCGAAGTACGCCGGCTTGTAATCGAGCCCGGCCGAGATACCCCACGCACCGGCAGCAAGGCCATCGCTGACAAGCCGTCGCATCCGTACGATGTCATCGGCGGCGGGGCGCCGGTCCGCCGCACCGACGACCGCCTCCCATACGCTGTTGAAGCCGATATTGGCGCCAACGTTCAGGGCGAGGCCACGCGCGGCAGCGGTAGAGAGCTGGTCCTTCAGCTCGAGCGGCCCCCAGCCGTCAGCGTTCAGAATCTCGGTCGTGACGCCCTGCGTCAGCATGTTCGCCGCTGTCGTGAGCCCCTCGGACGTGGCGTGGCTGTGGATATTGATGAAGCCGGGGGTGACAAAGAGGCCGGTCGCGTCGAGTTCGACGTTGGCGCGAACACCCGCGAGATCCCCACGCGCGCAATCGAGCCACGGTCAACCGCGACGTCGGCGAGATAGCGCGGAGCCCCAGTGCCGTCAATCACGGTCCCGTGGCGAATGATGAGGTCGTATGTGACCGGCGTGCTCTGTGCGGCGACGACGACTGACAGCAGCGCGGGCGCCAGGACGAATCGTGCGGTCGCTTCGCGGCGCGTCACTTCGCCGCCTTGGACTCTGGAGCTGACAGTTCGCGGATGGCGGTCTGGTAGATCAGCAGGCGTCGCGGGGTCTCGCTCAGCGCAATCGCTCGCTCGTACTGCTGCACGGCCTCCATGCGATGACCACTCGCCACGGAGCCGTTGAAGAGGCCGTACTCCTGGTATTTCTGCAACAAAGCATCGACGCGGTCGGCCGGCGGCTGCGCGCCGGCTGGCGCGCAGCACAATGCCAACAGTGCGGCGAAGGTCAGGGCGGTCGCTGATAAGACGGATCGTTTCGGCATGGCCTGCGCTACCCTGCCGCAGCCGCTGGAGCAGCGGGACCGTACCCGCGCGGAACCGGCGCATCGAGCGAATCCCACTGGTACTCCTGCTGAATCAGCGTACGGAGCGTCCGGATCAAGGCTGTCCCGTTGTCGCCGTTGGTCATAATGACGGCGCCGTAGCCCTTGACCACGTGAGCCATCAGGTCTGCCCGGAATCCCCAGTTACTTCCGTTGTGCATGAAGTACCAGCCCTCGCCCTGCTTCTCAATCTGAAAGCCGACGGCGAACGGCCCCACGCCGACCGGCGTCACCATCTCACGGGCTATCGCCGCTGTCAGGACGCGATTCGACTCTCCGCGCAGTGACTGCTGCAGTTCGATGGTGAACTTGGCCAGGTCGGTTGGCGTCGTCCACAGGCCCGCGGCCGCCTGTTCGGGATACACGTGCCAGGGGTCGCCTTTCCGCGCGCCTTTCTCATCATGTGCGAGCGCCGCTTGCGTCTGGAGGTGTACGGGCAACGGCTGCGCATACGTGCTGTTCGTCATCCCGATCGGGTTCAACACCCATTCCTGCGCCACCTCGGCAAACGGTCTCCCGACGATGTCCGAGAGAGCCAGTTGCTCAATCAGGACGGCACCTCCCGAGTACTCGAACGCCGTCATGGGTGGCCGCTCCAATCGGACCGGCCTCAGGATGGATGGTGGGAGACCCTCCAACACCTGTGGGATGGTTGGCAGCGACGCTCCGGGCGCATAGCCCGGAAATCCAAATGCGTCTCCCATGCCCGAGGTGTGGCTCATCAGCATTTCCGGGGTGACAGAACGCTCTCGGCTGAATGGATTGTCGGGCACCTTCCACGATCGCAGGATGGTGTTGATGTCCTGGTCGAGTGTAAATCGACCGTCCTGCACGGCCTTGAGCGACGCCATGGCGGCGACGACCTTGCTGATCGAGGCGGCCTGAAACATCGTGTCCGTCGTGACCACCGCACCCGTCTCGGTATCGGCTGCGCCATACGCCACCGCCAGGGCGACTTTCGAGTCCTTGATGATGGCGATACTGACGCCGGGCACGCTGAATTGCTTCAAGAGCCGTTGCATCAGGACCGGGTCCGAGATGCTGCCCGCGACGGGCGTCTGGCTCTGCACGAACACGCGCGAGGTCCCAACCACCAGCAGGGCGCCGCAGATAAGGAGCCTCTTCATTGACCCTCCAGAAGCAGACACAAATCGAAAATTAGCCTGAAGTCCGGTACGGGCCGGCAATTCGTCGTCGTGGTCACTTCGTCAGCCCCGCGTCCCAGTGGAGCGTCACCTCGAGCGGGGCATTGTCGCTGTCGTCGACGATGGTGTTGACCAGAAACTTCTGCCCGTGGGCCGCCACCTCGAAGTTGTGGGGCTGGCCGGGCACGCTGCCTTGCGTGAGCATCGCAAAGAGTATCTGCGGCGTTCCCCCTTCGAGGGCGCCGTCCCGCACGGTCATCGGCACCGCCATCAGCCCCTCGGGCCCTTCGTAGTACAGCTCCCGGCCATCGTCGCGTCACACCGGCCCGAAGCCGCCCCGCACCGACACCTGGGTCCGGTCGCCCGGCCGGTCGAAGGGCTGCGCGAACACTTCGAGACCTGACGGGAGATTGAGCGTATACGCCAGCCAGCGGCTGTCTGGCGACACGCGCGGCCGGGTCGTCCCGAATGGGCCCTGCACCAGCCGGCGCTCGGCACCGCCGACCCGTTGGATCCAGATTCCTCTGGGCTGCTGTCACTCCCCCGAAGACCACATAGAGGCCATTTCGGGTGACATCCTCGAAATGCATAAACGGGCCGGGTTGCTCAAACGCCGTCGGCGCCGTCGCACCAAGGGCGAGCGTGCGAAGGTTGAAATTGGTCCCCGTTCGATCCGTGAAGTACACGTGGCGACCGTCGAGCGCCCACAGGGGTGGGGTTGCCCTGCCCTCGTACGTCAGGCGGGTCCCTTCTGGGCGCACGCCGTCGAACAACCAGAGGGCCTGCGTCGCGCCGTCCAGCGGACGCATGTTCGCGACGGCGCGACGCTCGTCCGGCGCGAGCGCGAACGCGGAAAGCACCGCCCGTGGGCTCGCCGTCGCCAGGGCTCGCCCGCTGCGGTCCAGCCACACCAGTTGCGACACGCGCGGCGGCGGCCGGTCGACGACCAACACCCCGCTCGACGACACGGCAAACCCCGGCATTCCTGCTGTGGTCGTAGGGGTCAGTTGATCACGAATCGGCTGCGGCGTGCCCTGGAGCGTCAGGCGCGCGGGGTTGAACGCTTGGGCGACGAGACTGCGGGGCGCGTCCGTCGTGGACAGCAACCATCCGGCGGCGTACGCCGCGCCGCCGCTGCTCTCTGCGATGCGGGTGCGGGCCGGATCGTCAATCGCGGTCGCGTAGATGGTGCCCCGGCTTTGTCCCTCGGCCAGCACCAGAAACAGCACGTGCCGGCCATCCGGAAGAAACCACGGCCACAGGTGAGCGGCTTCCTTCGCCGCCGCGTCGAGCGTCGTCACCGGCGTCGGAGTGCCGCCCGCGTCGGGCACTTGCTGGAGTCCAGCGCCCCGCGGGGCAAAGACGATCACCCCGCCAGCGCTCCAGGTGCCACCACGGAACTCGCTGCCGAGCACGTCGCAGAGCCGGCGCGGGGCGCTCCCATCGAGCGCCACGCGATAGAGCCCCCCTTCCTTCGCGAAGCCGAGTGACCGCCCATCCGGAGACCAAAAGGGCGCAGTCGCGCCGTCCGTGCCAGGGACCGGTAGCGCCCCGGTCGCGTCGAGACGCCGCACGAAGAGACGCGGGACGCCGTCCGCGTCCGTAGCGCCAAAGGCGAGGGTCTGGCCGCTGGGCGCCACGGTGAACAACCCCGCTGTTGTTCCCGCGACGCGCCTGGCGCCAGCGGACGCGGGGACGCCGAAGCGCACCGGCGTGTCGGCTGGCGGCGGCGTCTCGCGCAGATGCCGCACGGCGGGAACGGCGAGCGCGAGCGCGACAAGCGACGCGACGGCAAACGCAGCCATCCACAGCCACCGTCCGCGCGACGATGCGGTCGGCATCTGAGTCGATGAGGGCGCGGCCGTCTCGAACGCGCCCTCCAGCGCGAGGCGCACGCCCTGCGCGCTGTCCAATCGCTGCTTGGGGTTCTTCTGTAAGCAAGCGCGGACCACCTGCACCACGCGAGGAGGAATCGACGCCGGCAATTGCTGCCAGTCCGGGTCGACCTTCATCACGTTGCCGAGCGTGTCGGCAATACCCTCGCCCTCGAACGCCCGCGTCCCCGTCAGCATCTCGAACAACACCACGCCGAACGCCCAGACATCCGCCCGCCGATCGACCGTGCGCCCCTTCGCCTGTTCGGGGGCCATGTAGGCCGCCGTCCCGAGAATCATCCCCGACTGCGTCATGGCGGGCGTCGTCAGCGTGGGCGAGGCGGAGAGGTCGTGCCTTCCCGGCCCTCCCGGCCTTCCTGACCCACCCTCCCTGGCGTCGAGCGCTTTCGCGAGGCCGAAGTCGAGCACCTTCACGGTCCCGTCACTGCGGACCTTGATGTTCGCGGGCTTCAGGTCGCGATGAATGATCCCTTGCTCATGCGCGGCTTCGAGGGCTTCGGCGATTTGCTTCGCGATGGGGAGAGCCTCGTCGAGCGGGATCGCA
Organism: uncultured Acidobacteriota bacterium; assembly: GCA_963722395.1. GTDB lineage: Bacteria > Acidobacteriota > Vicinamibacteria > Vicinamibacterales > CAVVIG01 > CAVVIG01. The sequence continues at coordinate 108,967 of CAVRLS010000010.1, forward strand.
CCACGCGCGATGCGCTGCGAGAGGTCGTCGCCCTCGACGAGTTCCATCACGAGCGCGGTCGCTTCGCCCGAGCGCTCCAGTCCGTAGATCGCCGCGATGTTCGGATGATTCAGCGCCGCGAGGACTTCCGCTTCGCGCTGAAAGCGCGCCAGGCGATCGGCATCGCCGGCGACCGAGGCGGGCAGCACCTTGATCGCCACCTGACGCTTCAGATTCGTGTCGGTGGCCTGATAGACCTCGCCCATGCCGCCGACACCGATCTGCGCGATGACTTCGTAGACGCCGAGTCGAGTGCCGGGAGTGAGGCTCAAGTCGCTGCAGTATACGGGCTGGAGGGCTGGCGGACGGGATTACTCCTCGTACAGTAGGCTGTGGCGACCGATGTGGATGATGGTCTCGCCAACTTGCCATCGAGGAACCCGTCCACTGTGGAACAGTATCGCGTCGGACACGCTGCGCTGCCGGACCGCCAACCGAGCATAAGACCAGCATAAGCGCCAGCGCCGCGGCACACGAATTCCCGCCCGCCCCGGTGCCAGGGACGCGAATTGTCGAGAGAATGTCGAGAGGAGTAGAGGCTGGCCCGATTCGAAGAACGGGGCCACTCGGGAGAAACCGAGCGTTCCTCTGGTCTGAAGTTGAGGATTTACTGAGGAAAAGTGGTCGGGGCGAGAGGATTCGAACCTCCGACCCCTCGGTCCCGAACCGAAGCGGGATGGGCGAATCGCTAAAGAATCGCTGCGATTCAGTTACGGCGTAAGACCCGCATAAGAGCTAGCAACCCACCGCCCCCGACGATCGCCGAACATGGCGAACATCCGGCCTGGTTCAGATCGCCCGAATCAGCGTGACAGTCCGCCGCCGCAACGTCTAGCTGGCTGCCAGTTGTCGAGCGTGATAACCACTGCTCGACGTCCGGCCTGGCGAAGCCGAGCGCGACAAAGAAGGCCGCCTTCCCACCGTTGTCCGGATGCGCGGGATTGGGCAGGTAGTCACTGAGCCTCATTTCAGCGAACGTCCCCACAGAATCACTCCGACCGCTCTCGGTCGTCGCGGTCCAGATTCAGCACGGAGGACGACAGCTACCGGGGAAGCTGCACCACAAGCGCAGGAATATCGGTCGTCACAATCTCCCAGACGATGTCGTGGTCGACGTCGTCGTAGCCATGAATGAGTCTGTTGCGTAGACCCACGATGGACGACCACTGGATGCCGGGGCGGCGCGTACGCTCCTCAGCCGGCACTCTGGCAGCCGCTTCGCCGATGATCTCGAGCAGCCGGACGACGGCAAGGGCAAGGAGGCGGTCGGTATCCAGATCGGCGCGGCTGTGCCCGCGCATGATGTCGGTGAGTTCGTGCGCGTGGTCGCGCATGTGACGAAGACTGACCGATGGATCATGCCGCGACATACTGGTCCTCGGCCTCGGCGAGCACCTGGTCACGGAAGTAGCGGCTCAGCGATGCGGGCGTGTGGAGGTCCACCACCCGATGGAACAGACCGCTCAGTTCATCCTGCATCGCGAAGAAGGCCAGCCCAGGCGTGCGTCCAGGCTCGAACTCGACGAGGACGTCGACGTCGCTGTCTGGGCCGAAGTCGTCGCGAAGGGCCGACCCGAACAGCGCCAGACGCCGAATGTGATGCCGCCGGCAGAATGCCGAGACAGCCCCGCGATCGATCGAGAGGTTCGGACTCATGGCGTGGTCGATGATACCGCCGACGACCGGTCCGCACCAGACGCACACGCGCTGGGAATCGATCGCCACTGCGCGATCAGGCAGGAGTCATCGTCCGCGCGGGGACTCTGGAATCGCGCTCTTCCGCCGGCGGACTCTCGCGCAGCGGATTCAGCGCTGGCAGCTGAAGTTCGCGGCATCCTCGATACTGCCCGAGCCCTTGTAGCGGGCCACCGTTGGAAAGGCACACAGAGGTCGCGTGCGGCCGGGGGACCAAGACGCAGGGACGTCACTGTTGGCCCCGCCGGGATTCCCCACGCCACGCGAGCGGCCGATCACGGCTTCGGGTGCGGTACCACGCTCGACCCAGTCCACCACAGCCTGCAGCATGTCGAACTGGTCGGCACTTGGGCCGCCCGCACAATGCCCCATGCCGGGCACCCGGAAGTAGCGGGCAAAGTCGCTCACCTCGCCGCCACCTTTCGTGTGCAGTGCCTTGTACCAGGCTTCAGTATCCAGCGCCGAAAAAATTGGGTCAGAAACGCCGTGATAGACGAGGACCTTTCCGCCACGCTCCTGCAATGCTGAGAGGTCGGTTGCGTTGGGGGGTGTCATGAATGACATGGCCGATTCAGCGTACACACTGTTGGTGGCATTGATCTGCGCCACCAAGGCGTCCATATTGGCGGTGAGGCTGAATGCAGATCCGTTGAACCCGACAATCGGCTCCGGCGGGACCTTGAAGATGAGGCCCACCGTGCCAGCGTCGAGCGTCAATGGTGTGGAGAATTCCCATCTCGAAATCCCGGCCGCTCCAAGGCCGGCATCCCAGGGGAACGGTGCATAGATCAATGCGCCATTGCTCGTCGTCGGCCCGGAGAAGATCCTGCCGATCGCACTCTTCTGGGCGCTGGTCAAGCAACTCCCATCTCGACCGTTCGCACACGTGGGCACATCGCGCGACAGGTTGAACGTGGACTGACAGGCCGTCACATCCTGAATTTGACCATCACTCGCGCCATCGAGCGCGTCGCATCTGGCGAGCACGGCGGCAGCCACCAGTCTGCGCTCGGTCGGCGTGTAGGCCGTTTCGAGATCGGCGGGCGAGCGAATGCTGCTCACAGTCACCAGCGGCGCATAGAGCTGCGCGCCAGCGATATTGGCTACCGCCGCTTTGGGCAAGTTGTACCCGGGCGCCCCGGCCAGAATGCCGTCATAGTCATTGGGCAGGCGCGCCGCGGGCACCAGCGCGTGACGTCCGCCGTTCGAGCAGCCACCAAAGTAGGAGCGGTCCGGGCCTTTGCCATACGTCAGGCTGATCAGGCTCTTGGCCATCGGAGTCAGCTTGGCGACCGCCTGATAGCCGTAGTCGAGGCGTGCCTGGGGATCAATACCAAAGCCCGGGTTCTGAGAGGCGACGTGTCCCGCGTCCGAACTGAGGACGGCGAAGCCTTTGTGCAACGCGTTGGTCACAGGCCCGCCGCCCACGGCACCTACGGCCGGGCTCACGACGCCATCGTTACCGCCATTACCCTGATGGAAGAAGCGACCGTTCCAGTTGCGGGGCAGACGCATCTCGAAACCGATGGCATACGCCGTTCCATCGACCGGGCTGGTGCGGGTAAACATCTTGCCGGAGACGACGCAGTGCTCGGCGATGTCCTGACCGCCGACCTTGAGCGTGCCCGCCGCTACCGTCGCGGATGACGTAATCGTGGTGTTGGCAAGTCCAGCGATGTTTGCGGCCAGGGCTTCACAGCGTCCGTCGTACCGGTCGCCGTGCGCCGGCGCCAACTGCAGGACGCGCCTGGCGACGGCCGCGCCCACGGCTTGCCTGCCACTCACGTTCACGTTCTGGGCCGCGGCAAACACGTGGAGTGAGCCAGCGACGGTGACGGCGGCGAGGGAGACAAGAACGAGACGCTGCATTGAAATCCTCTGTCGCTGCCGTTCCGCAGCCGGAGATGACCGAGCAACGTTTCTGTTCCCAGGGTTGAGAGCCAAATTGGTGTGGAGTATATCGTCGGACTGCGGGGCAAACGGGATTGCTCCTGAGTAACGGGCTTATGTTTAGGAATCCGGGCGCCGGCCTCCCTGCGGAAGCCCGCCCGGGAATCGGTAAATGCTGCGCGACCTCTCAGGACCGATCCGTCCCGCCGCGACTGCTGGCGTCGCC
>CAVRLS010000011.1:0-162597 GCA_963722395.1 uncultured Acidobacteriota bacterium
GGCCGTGCTGCTGGCGCGGGTTCTCGCGGTCTTTGCCGCGGGCCTGTCGAGCAGACGGATGAACGCCAGGAAAGCGACGTCGCGACGCCCGCGGAGGTCGAGCGCGCCAGCGCCGGGGGTCCCGACGAGGAGAAAGCGACGGGTCCAGACCGCTCCTGCCTATATGGCGCATGCGGTGCTCGGGTTCAACGAGCAGCTGGGAGCGGTTGGGGAAAGTGGCGGTCGTCATCGTGGGCAGCGCCACGCTGTCGGCGATCGACGCCTGCGCGCCGGGTCTCTGGCTGGCCGCCTGCGTGTGCACTGCTGCGTGGAACCTCTGCCCTCTGATTCCGTCGGAGCTGTGGGAGGGACCGGGCACTCAGCAGGCAGACCGAATCGACCCTGTCCTGTTTGGCAGCTTCAGAACGGTTCAAGACGACGATTGAGGCACGCCAAGGGCGGCTTATACTGGGAGGCGCCGGCGGATGGTGCGAGGGCTTGGTGAGGCTTGGCGATCGCCGTAAGTGATCGCGGCACATTAAGGGGTCTTACACAATTCGCTACACAATTCGGGTTTGCCGGCTCAGCCACTAGCCTGTAAACTGTTGATTCTGCAAGTACGGAGAGATGTCCGAGTGGTTGAAGGAGCACGCTTGGAAAGCGTGTGTAGGGGAAACTCTACCGTGGGTTCGAATCCCACTCTCTCCGCCACGTCATCATTTAAGTCGCTGTTTATCAACGGTTTACAGGATAGGCGTGCAGTCGTCCCACCTCCCATCCCACAATCTCTCAGCGTTGAAGGTGGCTTTTTAGGCGTAACGATGCCTGATGATCGGCGCAGGCTTGCGGCGCACTCAAAGGTCCGTATGCCCACGTTGTCGAAGGCAAAGGCCGTATAAGATGGATTGGCCGGTGGCGATACCCGCTGTTGCCGGTGTAGTGCCCCGGTGTTCACGGAATGGAACGACCATCCACACGAAGGTGTCTTCGACGAGGACGACGGTGCCTACCGGTGTGTGGATGCGGTTAGATGCGCACGTGAGTTCGTCGCTCGACACTGCACCCGCTGACGCCGACCTGTTGGTGACGGCCTCTTGTGAGCGCCATTCCGAGCGACGCAGCACCGAGGCACGACGAGTATCGGCTGGGACGGATCTGAGTTTCACGAGCAAGTCGAAGAGTCTACCTGTACGACCAGGAAAAGCAGGTCTGCGCGATCAGGAAGCAGAATCTTCAGCTCTGACGTGCCGCCGCCCATCAAGTTCGGCGCGATCGTCCGTACCGGCTAGGTCCACAAATTCAGAGCCATTCCACTGGGCCGCCTTAGCCGCCAAACGTCCGCCTTCCAACGGCTGTCCTGATTTGACGGTAACCAAGCAGCGCACCAACAGCTCCAGCGCATCGCACGATTTCACCACCATCGACTGTTCAAGCGGCCATCCGATCAACCTGACGTCAATACTGCTCTCCGCCCTTTTCACCGCGATTTGTCCAAGCTCCTTCTTGTGCGTTGCGAGGAACGCTTCCTCCTCGGAACTCGGGTCGGAGATGAAACCGCGGCTGGCACTCTCCTGACGGTAAACCCGGAGACGTTTGGCGCTCAGGTCCGCCTCCATCTTCCGGAACATCCGCGCCGCGCGTTGTTGCGGCGTGCGACTCCGCCACTCAGGCAGTCCCAGTTCCACCTCCAACTCCGCAAGCCTCGACAAGCTGGACGCGGAAACTGGGGTTACCGTCTCGAATGAGAACGCCAATTAGCTTGGTTTCAGCAGCATTCTGCTCCTCAAACCCACGGAGCAACTTTTTTCGAAGAGCCACGCAGCCCGATCCGCCAGCTCGGACGATTGCACGCTCGACTGGTTCGAGGCCTCAGAAGGTTTCGAAGAAGACCAGCTGTACACCGCACCCGCGGTGATCAGCGCCACCGACGCAGCGGCTATGAATTGTCGGTTCAAGGTGTGCTCCTTTGGCAGCCCGGGCCTCAGAGAGGCGTCTACCCGCCCCACCATGGGGTGGCGCACTCCTCCACGTTGAAGTGGGCGAGGTGCTGTGCTCTGACTCAGGTCTGTTGGAAGCACCTGCACCGGCTGTAATCGACGCCCGTTTCATGGTGCCCGGCTGGATGTAGGTTATAGCCTATTTGTTGGCGATAGCCTACCGTCCACCATCAGCAGGTGTCCTCCACTGACATCTGCATCCGCCTCGGAGCGCGCATTCGCGAACTCCGAAAGGGGAACGGTTGGACGCAGTTCGAATTGGCCGAGCGGATGGGTGTGGATCGCAGCTACTTGGCCGAGGTCGAGACAGGAAAAATCGAGATTTGCTTGCGAAATCTGGAGTTGGTCGCTCTAACGTTTGATCTGGAATTGCACCAACTTCTGCGGTTATCCAGAGCATAAGAATTCAGGCTCTGCCCAATGGCAGCCCGCCCGGCCCCGGTACCCGGTCGGGAGTCGAGGTAGCCGCGGGGCGAACGTCTGACAACTCCCCACTCGAATCTATTTGTCAATCAGAGCGAATCATGCAACTGATTGCATGAACGCCGGTGGCCCGTCAGAGTTTCCACCCGGCGGATCGCAGATCGCTCCAATAGCGACTTCGGGCGCTGGTGTCCAAGCTCAAGCCGCGCCGGGCTGGCCCGTGCGCCAGTAGCCATTCACCCCTAGAAAGCTCGGGCCAACTCCACCTGCACGCCAAGCGAATGTGGTTTACCAAGCTGACGCATGCCGCAGATGCCAGCAAAGCCTCGCCGCCGTGGACGGCCGCGCCATAACACACCCACCGGCACATGGGGGCGACGAATCAGCGGTCAGCGGTCGCTCGCAATCACTTCGTATGAGCGAAGAAGGGACAACGAATTGCTCTGCGACATCGTTGGCTTAGGGGTGGAGTCCGTGAACATCGTTAACAGCCTTTGAATTTCAGCGTCGGTATATCCGAGCGCCGTTGCGAACTTTCTGCTATTCGGATACGGCTCGTTCATCCGCAGACGCGACATCGTCAGCCGATGAAAGCCGAATCCGAGAAAGCAAAGCGTGTGAGCCTCAAGTAGCCAGTCGTGCGCCCGATTAAGGTCTTCGATTGCAACTTCCTCGTGCACAACCTTGATGCTGTTCATCAGGTCGGGGTAATTCACCTCGTCACCACCGTAACCGTACTCCCTACCGCCGCTAGCCTCATCAGGGAGCCAGCCCTCACGCCCCAGAGCGCCGTGCAGGTGCAGGACGTCGATGCGGGATCGTGCCTCCGCCGCGACGGCGTCACTGACGCCGTAGGCGTGCCGGAGCATCAAGAAGAGTCTGCGTTCGAACGAACGGTCAAAGTTGAAGGTGATGACCCTCAAGAGGTTGCCGCTGAAGTCATCGATCCTGTCGGTGCGCATGTGCCGAAACAGGTATGAGTACCAGTCCTCCCCGGTATTCGCGGCTGCGTGGAGTGCTCGGTCGCTCTCCTTGCTCGCGAGGATCATCGCCATAGAGGCTTTGACGAGTGGCAGGTACTGGCGATTCCCCGCAGGCTGGACGAACTCATCGAGGGACTGGCAACCAGACCAACGAAAGGCTGGTCCGAATGCCTGTGCCATCTCGGGATTGAGGCTCAGCGACGGAATCCTTCTGCTTAGTCCGAGGATGAAGGTTGTCGGCTGATATTGACCGTCCGGCGCACTAACGTTCAGCTTCTCAACGACGTCAGCAGCCAATGCTGGCCCTGTGGGAAAGCCGTACGGTGCGCTTGCCCCGGCTCCGAGAATGAGAACAGTCGGTTTAGTAATCATCTCCCTACGTCCGGTCGGGTCCATCCTTCAGCATTCCGATATTCGGAGACGACTTGGCTCGGTGGTGTGAACGCTAGGAGGTCGTTGAAAAACGGCTAAATATGCATCACCGGTGGGTGGCGGCGGGGCCGTGCGCGGCATTGGGAGTCTCGGTGGGAGGCCGGGGGGCGCGGCGCCGTCGCGCCCCCCGGCCTCGTCATCGTGCTCAGGCCGATGTGGCGAGGAGCTTGGGGAGGCGCAGGAGATTGAAGGCCGCACTCGCGAAGACGAAGAGCCGGTCGACGTTGGCCAGGCCGCGGAGTTTGACTTTGCGGAGCAGGCCGATGGATTTGAGCCATCCGAAGGCCGGTTCGATGCGCGGCCGCGCGTGCTGACTCTGCGCGTAGCCGACGTGACGGGTGGTGCGACCATCAATCGCGCTGCCCCCGCGTCGCGCGTGGTTCGGGCTGACGTGCGGCGTCGCGCCGAAGGCCCGCAGGTGATGAATGCACCCGTGCGTGTCGTAGCCCTTGTCGGCGCCCACGGTGATGCGACGGCCGGGCCGGCGCTGGATCTGGTCGAGGACCAGCACGGCGGCCGCGTCGCGTTCGGCCGAGCCGTCCGCCTGCGTCGCCAGCGCGTCGACGATCAAGCCGTGCCGATTCTCGATCAGCAGATGACCGAGATATGCCAGCCGCGACTCGCTGTTGTGCGATTTGCGATACAGCCGCGCATCGGGGTCGGTGGTCGACGCATGCGTGTCGTTGGTCCGGGTCTGTCCCCGGAAGTCGCGGCCATCGCCCGCGTCGCCGCCGTCTTTCCGTTGGAAACTCTTCTGGCTGGCCCACGCCTCGAGGAGCGTCCCGTCGACGGTGAAGTGCTCGTCGGACATCAGGCCGGCCGCCCGCTCGGCGACATGGCGAAAGAAACTGTGCGCCACGTCCTGCGTCAAGATCCGGTCCCGGTTCTTGGCGAAGACGCTGTGATTCCAGACGGGTTCGTCCATGTCCATGCCGACGAACCACCGGAACAACAGGTTGTAGTCAAGCTGCTCCATCAGCAGGCGCTCGCTGCGGATGGAGTAGAACACCTGGAGCAGTTGCGCCCGCAGGAGGCGCTCGGGCGGAATCGACGGGCGGCCGATGCGGCTGTACAGCCCGTCGAATTCCCCAGACATCTCGCGCAGCACGGCGTCCACCAACTGGCGGATAGCCCGCAACGGGTGCGTCGCCGGCACCCGCTCCTCGGCCGAGACATAGCTGAACATCGCATCGGGCTGGCGGTCGTCTCCTCGCATGCGCCGCATCGTAGTACGCACCGCCGGCCGCGTCGATCGATAACTATGCTTTTTTCAACAAGCTCCTAGGCGGTCGCCCCGTCGCCGAATGACTCGAAAACGTGCTCGAACAGGACTTTGCACTTCGCTTCGTAGACCTCGGGCGTGTATGCGCGGGGCAGTCCTTCGTCCAGCGTGTCTTTGATGGTCTCCCGCACCTGCGCCCGCGCCTGCATCTTCTGCCGCCAGTTCAGACCACGAGCGCAACGCGACGCGTTCGAGCAGGTGTCGTGCCACCTTCTTCACTTCGTCGCGTTCCGCGGAGCTCAGGTCGGGGCCGGGTCGCGTGAGGAGGTCGAACACGGTCAGTTCCTCCTCGGTGAGGTGTTCGCGGACGTGGCGCTGCTGCTCGTCGGTCAGCGCGCGGCTCAGCGCGAGCAGCTCCTCGAACAAGGTCGTCGATGTTCCGGCTCCCGGCGTTGTAGGACTCGATCAGCTCCTCGAACTTCGTCGAGGAAGTCGGCGCGCGTCTGGTTGGCGCGGATCATCTTGTCGAGCTGGGCGCGAATGGCGGCCTTGAGCTGCTCCAGTTCGATGTTCTTGCGCTTCGGTTGTCTTGAATCGCTTCGCCAGCGCCTCGAAGTCGATTGCCGAGAGGTCGATGGCCGCGCCCGCGCCGTCCCTCGGCCGTTCGCGGGCGATGTGAGAAGCCGTCGGCCGCAATGGAGGCGTCGAGCAGCGCGTTGATGTCGGCCATGACCGCCGAGATGTCGGCCGCGTCCGTCGCCGAGCGCGCTCGCGAATGGCGTCGGCAATGACCCTGACGAGTGCCCACACGCGCCCGAGAACTCAACGACCGCCGGGTCGGGCTTCACCGCCTGGTAGAGCGTCGTGACCACCGCTCGTGGGCGAGGAACTCCTTGCGGAGCGGGTCGGGCGAAATCAGCGCCGTCCACCGCGTCGGCGATGCGCACCCAGACGGTCGAGGCTCCCCACCGGGCGCGCCTCGATGGCGGCGCAGATCGACGCCGTGTCCCGCGCAGAACGTCGCCGCCACCTCCACGGCCTTCCGCAGTTCCTCGACCAGCTGCGTGCTTGTCGCGCACCGGCGTCGCGCCGCCTTCGCCCCTCGCCGTAGATCGCGAGCGCCTTCTCCAGCGACGCGAAGACATTGGCGTAGTCCACGATCACGCCGCTGTGCTTGCCGGGGAAGACGCGGTTCGCGCGCGCGATGGTCTGCATCAGCGTGTGATTCCGCATCGGCTTGTCGAGATAGACGGTCGAGCAGCTCGGCGCGTCGAAGCCGGTCAGCCACATCGCGCAGACGAAGACCAGCCGCAGCGGGTCGTCCGGGTCCTTGAACTTCTCGTCCAGCGCGGCTCGCTCGTTCATCCGCTTCCGGTGCGGCACGATGTCGAGGCCGAGCTTCTTCATCTGCTCGATCTCGTTCTGGCCCGGCGACACGATCACCGCCATGTCGGTCGTCGTCGAGCACGTCGCAGTCGATCGCCGCAGCTGCGCGCACGTCCGTCGGGTCTGCCTGCACCGTAGGCCGTGAGCGCGCCAGCTCCTTCTCCACCCGGTCGCGTCTCCGCCGCCCAGTGCGTCCGCACCTTGTCGTGCATCCGCAGCGCCGTGGCCTTGTCGATGGACACCACCATCGCCTTGCCCTGAAAGCCGCGCCCCAGGAAATGCTGCACGATGTCCTTCGCCACCGTCTCCAGCCGGTCGTCGCGGGTGAGGAGGTGGTATTGCCGCCCCAGCTCCCGCTCGAGCTTCGCCTCCTGCTCGTCGTCGAGCTCCGCCTCCTCGATGAGCGCGTAGATGTCGTCGTTCAGGTTCGGGTTGACGAGCTGCAGCTCCGGCGTGCGGTTCTCGTAGAAGAGCGGCACCGTCGCGCCGTCCTCGACGGACTGCTGGAAGTCGTAGATCGACACGTAGTCGCCGAAGACTTCGCGCGTGCGCTCCTCGCCCGCGATCAGCGGCGTGCCGGTGAAGGCGAGGAACAGCGCCTTGGGCAGCGCCGCGCGCATGTTGAGCGCCAGCGTGTCGTATTGGCTGCGGTGCGCCTCGTCGGTCAGCACGATCACGTCGGGGCGGTCGCAGAGCATCTCCGGCGTCTGGAACTTGTGGATCAGCGTGAAGACGTAGCGGTGATTGCCGCGCAGCAGCTCCCGCAGGTGCGCGCCGCTGTCGGCGTGGCAGTGCGTCGCCCTCGGCCTCGCTCACCGCGCCGGTGGCCTTGAAGGTCTTGGCGATCTGGTCGTCCAGCTCGACGCGGTCGGTGACGACCACGAAGGTCCAGTTGCCGGCGAGCTTGCGCAGCACCTTCTGCGCGAAGAACACCATCGAGAAGCTCTTGCCGCTGCCCTGCGTCTGCCAGAACACGCCGCCGCGCCCGTGGCCCAGCTGCGCGCGCCGTCGAGCATCGCCGGCGATGGCGTTGTTCACGCCGAGGAACTGATGGTTCTGCGCCGAGGATCTTGACCAGCCCGGCCTTGTGCTCGGAGAACAGGGTGAAGTTCTCCACGAGGTCGAGCAGCCGCGCCGGGTCGCACGTGCCGCGCAGCATCACCTCCAGCGACACGCGGCGCGGCTCGTCCTCGCGCTCGATCGCGCTTCCACTCGAAGAACCGCTCCCAGTCCGCGGTCAGCGAGCCGACGCGGCTGTCCGTGCCGTTGCGAGGCGATGAGCAGCGCGTTGTACCAGAAGAGCTGCGGGATCTGCGTCCTTGTAGTGCGTGAGGTTCTCGTCGAACGCCGCGCGCGCCGGCACGCCGGGCTTCTTGAACTCGATGACCACCAGCGGCAGGCCGTTGACGAAGCCGACCAGATCGGGCCGGCAGGTGTAGAGCGCGCCGGTGACGCTGAACTGGCTGACCAGCAGGAAGTCGTTCGCCTCGGGCTTCTCCCAGTCGATGACGCGCACGCGCTCGGTCTTCTGCCCGCCGTGCTCGCGGTCGGGCACGGAGACCGGGATGCCGTCCTTGAGCAGCGGTAGACCTCGCGGTTCGCGGCCACCAGGCTCATCGCCGAGCGGTCGCGCGCCAGCTCGTCGACGGCGAGCGGTGATCGCCTCCGGGCGGCAGCCGTCGGGTTCAGCTCGACCAGCGCCGCCCGCAGGCGGGTCACCAGCACCACCTCGCCCTTCGTCTCGCGCCCAAGCGTGCCAGCCGGGCCGAAGACCTCGTCCAGCGCCGACACCGTCTGCCAGCCCAGCGCCGCGAACAACCCGATGGCGGGCTGCTCGACGAGCTGGTCTTCGGTGTAGGCGTTCGGCATGGTCAGGCGGCGGTGTCGGTGAGGACGACTGTCCGGAGAGCAGACGCGGCAGTAGCAGGTCCCGCGTCCGGCGGAGAGTCTGGACTTGCTCTGGAGTGTCCAGACCAGACGGAAGCTCGGCTCAACAAGTGGCGAGAAGCGTTGAAGAAGAGCGCGCGGAGGCTGCGCAATCGCGAAGTCGTCGAAGCATCGCTCTTGAACACGCTGGCGTCCACTAGCACCAGTCATGCTCTTAATCGCGACGTCGCGAAATGCGTCGGTGCGTGCAAGCAAATAGACAAACTCCGGCGTGAGAGTCCGTGAGCGCAAGACAATGAACTCCGTGGACCCGAATGCGACGGAGTCTGCACTAGTGAGGAATTGAACGAAGCCGGTCTTGCCGTTCTCAAGGCACGGCGTAATGCGGGCAAACAACGTGTCGCCGTTTTGGAACTTTGCCCCGCTGTTGCCCGCGCGGGCTTCGACGTCGGTGATGAGCATCGAGTTATTTGGCGAGACAGCCCATAGGCACGAACGGTTTCTCGCCTTCGCGCGGCACCGCGACGCGCGGATTCACCTCTACACAATCGGGCAGTCTCCTCGCTTCCCAGCCGATGGGAATGTCGCCCATCGTTGATGTGACTCGCGGGACGCTCTCGTGGCCGGGGAACCGGAACTCGACGAACCACTCGCGGTAGAGGGCGCGGACCATCGCCTCCAGAATCTGAATGCGGCGTTGGTTGTTCTCGATCAGGTGGTCGTAGGCCGACAGGACGTCGGCTATCCGTCGTTGGACCGTGAGCGGAGGGATGCGGAAGTCGAACGTCAGCAGCTTGTCGAGACTCAGATTGTCCTGCGTTGCACCGCCCGAGATGCTCTGCATCCGCAGTTTCAGGGTATCGACGGAGTATTTGATGAACCGGACATCCGCCTTGTCTGGATCGGCTATGAAACCGACGACGCTGTCTGGGAAGCATCCTGCAATGCCAAGAATCGCACTGTCAGCAATGTTCGCGGCGATGGTGATGCAAAGAGTTCCCGGCGTCCAGAGCTTGCTCTGCGCCAGTCCTTCCTCGCTGTAGGTCTGGGTGTAGTTGGTCAGGTAGAAGTTTGCTGCCTTGACGTCTCCCGTTTGGAAAAAAGGATAGCGTCCGCCGTAGAGGAACTCAGCATCGCGGGGGCGATGCCTCGATTTGCCCCGGCCAACGAAACCGAGTTCGTTCAGCTTCGCGGGCCTCCACTCAGCCGTTGACATAGCGTTTTGGTCGGCCCGAAGCATTGGGTTAGGCAGAAGTCTCGGCGACCGCAAGCTGCCCGGAAAGCAGACGAGGCAGCAGCAGATCGCGGGTCCGGCGGAGGTTCTCCATCTGCGCCTGCAATGTCGCGACCTGTTCCAACGCAGTAGCGGCGGAATTGGTGAAGAGCTTCATCGTTGTGCGGTCCGGTCTCACAAGCTCGATTCGTTCTGCGTCTCCCTTCGAGATGAACGGCTGGGCAGCGCCTCGGCGTGGCCAAAAGCCTTGGCCCTCCGTTGCGATGAACAAGTACTCCGTACCTATGGAATCATCCTTGGACCAAAACCTAATCGTGTTCTTAATGCACGACCACCGACCACGGGCGAGCCATGTCCTGCCGCACTGAGCGCCGATTGCGCTCAGCACGATGCCTGTTCGGTCAAAGTCGTAGTGATCCAGCCTCCCGTCCAGCCCCGATGCGCTGTAGGCGGAGTAGCCGTCCGTCACGTAAGAGGACTTCGTCGTAGAGGTGTCACCCCAACTTATGTCTGCGATTTCGCCGAGTCTCGTCACCACCCAGCCCCTCGGAAGGTCGCCAATTGGCGAGGCGGCGCGGGTAACCTCATCGTGGCCGGGGAAGCGGAACTCGACGAACCACTCCCGGTACAGGGCGCGGACCATCGCCTCTAGGCGCTGGATTCGGCGCTGGTTGTTCTCGATCAGGTCGTCGTAGGTTGACAGGACACTCGCGATCCGCCGTTGGACGGGGAGCGGGGGAACAGGAATCAGAGCCTGCCTGAAGACCGGATGATGCCCCTTGTAATCTGAGAGTCCGACGCGCCCCAGCGAGGCGTAGTAGAAGTAGATCGTATCCGTGAGTCCCGGCTTGCCGACCTTAGAGAAGATGTTCTGGATCGTCGAAAACGGCTGCTTCATCAGCCGCATCGCGCACGTGTGGTTGGCAAACGTGACGACAGGGTTGTCTGCGGATGCTGCTACTCCATGTTCCTCATTGTGGTAGCCGAGGAATCCCGTCTCCGATTGATTTAAGACCGGAACTCTTCCGCTCTCCGAGACCGTCTTCGAATCAAACAACTTACCCGGCTTGAGCTGAATGCACGCTTCCTCTGTCGGCATCACCCGCCAGCCTTCCGGCAGTGGCGGAACCTCCTCTGGCTTGAGCCAGACAGACTGTTTCAGTCCCGTCATCGTCAAGCCCCCAGAATTGCCGCCACGTTGCGAGCGATGGTCTGTTCGAGCTCGCGCGCCTGCGCGTTGAGGGCTTCCAGTTCCTCGTTCAGCGTCTTCGAGCTGCTCCTTGAAGTCCTCGTCGCTCACGTCCTCGCCGGGGGCGACGCCGACGTAGCGACCGGGGTTGAGCGACCAGCCCTGCGCTTCGATCTCCGTCGAGCGTCGCGGCCTTGCAGAGGCCGGGCACGTCGGCGTACGTCGGCTTCTTGCCGAAGACCTCCTCGAGCTTCGCCTTCGCCTCGTCGCCGCCGAGGGTGAAGTCGAGGGCTTCGCCGCGATAGAGGCGGACGACGTTGGCGAGGAAGCCGATCTGCGCCGGCGGTCCAGTCGCGGTGCGCGCGGTCGACCTGCCGGTAGATGTGGCGGGCATCGATGAAGAGCACGGTGTCGGCGCGCGGCGTCTTCGCCTTGCCCCGGTCGAGGAACCACAGGGTGCAGGGCAGGGTGACGGTGTAGAACATGTTCGGGCCGACGGCGACCATCGACGTCCACGGCGCGGGCCTCGATGAGCTGCCGGCGGAGCTCCTGCTCGGAGGAGCGGGCGTCGGAGGCGGAGTTCGCCATGACGAAGCCGGCGCGGCCCTGTGTCGTTCAGCGCGGAGTAGAAGAGCTGAATCCAGAGGTAGTTGGCGTTGTCGGTGCGCGGCAGGCCGAAGGGAAAGCGGCGGCCGGGGCCGACCATCGCCCTCGAGCCGCTCCTTGTCCACCGCGTTCACGTTGAACGGCGGATTGGCGAGGACGAAGTCGAACGGCCGGTGGCGTCGTGCAGGTCGTCGTAGTAGCTGTTGACGTTGCCGCCGTGGCGGATGTCGCCTTCGAGGCCGTGCACGGCGAGGTTCAGCCGGCAGAGGCGTCACGGTCTCGTCGGTCTTCTCCGACGCCGTGGATGGAGAGCTCGGCGGCGGGGTTCTTCTGGTGCTCGGCGACGAAGCGGGCGCTACTGCACGAACATGCCGCCGGAGCCGCAGCGGGGTCGAGGATGCGGCCGTGGAACGGCTCGATGCACCTCGACGAGCAGGCGGACGATGCTGCTCGGCGTGTAGAACTCGCCGCCCTTCTGGCCTTCGGTGCGGGCGAACTCGCCGAGGAAGTACTCGTAGATGCGGCCGAAGGCGTCGTAGTCCGCGTCGGCGGGAATCTCGGAGACCTTCTTGAGCAGCTCCTTGAGCAGCGTGCTCGGTGAACAGGTTGGTAGGTCTTCGGCAGGACGCCGGCGAGCTGCGGGTTGTGCTTCTCGATGTCGCGCATCGCGTCGTTGACGGCCTGCGCCGACGTCCGCGCCCTCGGGCAGGCGTCAGCAGGTGGTCGAACCGCGCCGTCGGGCGCGAGGTAGAGGACGCCCTCGGCGTGGTAGGCGGCGGGATCATCCACGCGGCGAGCCGCGGCGGGCTCCCGGCCGCCTGGCCTTCTCCAGCTCGGCGCGCTGCGCGGCGAAGCGGACCTCGGCGAAGCGCAGGAAGATCAGGCCGAGGACGGGCTGCGAGTACCTGGGCGGCGTGAGGCCGGAGTTGGCGCGGAAGTGCGTCGGCCGCCGCCCAGAGGCGCTTCTCCAGTGTCTCGGTGCCGGTGTCTTTCTCGGTCGGGGCAATCCACTGCATGGGGGTTCAGGTCTGTGCTGGGTAAGGGGCGAGGCCGGATGGTCTGCCCGGAACCGAATGCCGTTACGATAACCCAACGCGCCGGTGTGGTAGACGGGGCCGTAGGACGAAACTGCACAAGTCCCGCTATATCGAGGTGCTGAATGAATGTGTGGTTCGCACGGTGCAACGGCGAGACGGCTCACAACAATCCGGCCACGGGGCTGTACGTGCCGGGAGAGCCGCCCACCTATCCCGACCGCAAGTTCGAGTACAAGCACGAATGCATCGTGGGTGGGTTTGCTCGAATCGGGTGGCCTGCCTCGGGCGACCTGCGTGCCTCGAACTGGCGCGAGGCGGCTCTGACGGCCTACCCGGATATCCTCGATGAGCACCTGACTTATCTGGACCAGTTCGCGTCAATTCAGGTGGGCGATGTGATGCTCATTCCTGCGTACCGGGACAGAGTACAAGCGTACGTATTGGCATTGTCACCGCACCGCCACCGGAGCGAGCCGGGACGTTCAACGAACGCCATCCCTACCATTACTACTACGACACTCGGAGTGGCGCGTGGTTTGAGAATGCCCACCGCGTGTCCGTGCAATGGTCACCCAAGTTCGCCACGCTGTCCGGTTTGGGACGCGTGTGGCTCAAGGCGTTCGGGCAGGTCATGCAAGGGGAGGCTGAGGCCGTCGAGGCCGCTCGTGACCGGGGATTGCTGGACAACAAATGAACGCGAGGTGCGCTGATGCCACACGCCGATCCGGACATCCAACCGAACTGCCCGAAGTGCCCGCGCAAGCTGGCCTATATCACGAGCACCGGCCAGCCCGACGACCGGACCCACGTATATGAATGCCCGGAGCACGGGCGCTGGCTGCTGCCGCCGCATGGCCGCTTCGTCCCGCAGCCGGAGCTGGTACATTGATGAATTGTCGTCGTGGCCTCATCCTCTCGACGGGCGCCGTGCAAGTGGCGCTCACGCCGACGGATCTGGCCGGAGCCTCGGGCGAGACACTGGATCTATTGCGAGCCGTCGCATCCGCAGCGCCAACTGCGCCTCACCGTAAGGGTGAAACCTCCGACAGGACGGGCGCCGCTACTCGGTCGGGAGGGGAGGTAGCTCGGGGGCGAATGTCTGACAGCCCCACTCGGATCCATTTGTCAATCAGAGCGAATGGTGCAATTGATTGCATGAGCGGCGGTAGCCGTCAGAGTTTCCACCCGCCGGATCGCATCGTGCGCAGGAAACCGAACCAGTCCGTGCACGGCACTCCCAAGCCGTCGCAGGCGTCCGGAATCTTGTGGCGGCTCGCATCGTTCTTGCGGTGACGTTCGCCGCTCACCACCGTGCCGCCTCCGTTGGCCGAGTGGCAGAGGCCGGTGGCGACGACGAACGGGTCGGCCCGGTTGCGCTCCGCGTCCACGTCTGCAAGGGAGGGGTAATTCTCCATCACGATCCCGACAGCGAGCTGCAGGTCGTCGTCGAGCGGCGCGAACAACCCCTCTTCGGCGGCGAGCGTATCCGCCAAGCCGTCCGTACCCTTTCGCAGCTCGTGGAGGACTTCTTCGGGAGAGAGAACGTGCCCCGAAGCGATGGCGGCGCGCAGCTGGCCCCACAACTCGCCGAAGATGTCCTCCGGGTAGTGGCGCGCCACGGTGATCCAGACGCTGGTGTCGAAGACGTAGCGCATCAGGTCACCCCGCCCGCGCCCTGCGTCTGGACGGCCTCGGAGATGTCTCCGAGGTGCTTCAGGTTGACGCCTAGGTAGTCGCTGACATCTGCGGCCGTGATCTGCTCACGGTCCAGCGCGTCGAGCACCAGCTTTGTGTACTGCCGACCGAGATCGCGGACGACGATGCGGTGGTAGGGGGCGTACCCGCCCTGCTCCCTCTGGCGCTGTCGCGACACCACGTACTGCTCGCGGTACTCCTCGCGCTTCTGCTCGTAAAACTCGTTCGTAGTCCGGCGAAGGATCAGTAGGCGGCGCAGGACGGCCTCTCGGCTGACCGCAAAAGCGTCGGCCAAGTCGCGCAGTATCGACTCCGCCCATTCGATTTGCCCACCGGCCGCCGCGCGAACCGCCCGGTGACTCAGCAGGGCGTCAGCGGGAATGAGCAGGCTGCCTGCCACGCGGTTGCAGAAGACCTCGACCTGTTCGTTTGGCGTACGGCCAGTGCTGCCAACCCGCACCGGGTCGCAGACGCCGCCGTTCCGAAGACTGAGGTGCACGAGTTCGTGGATCAGAGTAAAGACACGGCCACGAGGCGTGTCGGTCGCGTTCAGCACAACGGCCGGCAGCGGGAACTCACTAATCGAGAAGCCCCGCATCTCCGAGAGCGCCACTTCGCTGGTTTGAAAAACGAGGACCTCCCGCTTCTCGAAGGCGCCGATCCACCCGGTCAGCGGAGCGTATTCGCCACGCCAAGTACCCTGCCGTTCGACCGGAACGTCCAGCCACTCGCGCAGCCGGGTTGCCAAGATGTCCGGGTCAGTTGCCGTCGTGGCAGAAGGCACCGACTCGCCGATCTGCTGTTCGGCCTCGCGCGTGATCTGAACGGCGATGGCCCGCCGTCGTCGCGCGCGCCTGACCTCCAGAACGAGTTCCGGCGAGCGAGGCGCGGCCTGCATGGGGTCGAGCGAACGAAAGTCATGGGGCACCGCCACGGGTGCCGGCGGTTGCGGCAGGAAGAAGACCGCGAGCGGCCTCTTGTAGACTTGCGCGGCCTTGCGGAGCTGAGGAACCGTCAGCTTCGTCTCGCCGCTTTCCCAGTCGCGTAGGCGCTCTTCGGTCACACCGAGCTTGCGTGCGGCGGCGGCCAGCGGTAGGCCGGCGGCCTCACGTGCCCAGACTAGAAGGCTTGGCTGCACGGTTGCGAAGAGACGTGGCATGGGTCGAGGCGATGTTAGCCGATTCCCTCGTTACCGCGACGGCTTGGGAGGACGGTAGGTCCGAACGAACTGTTGCATCAAGTTCCGTGAGCCAGATCTTCAGGTACTGGACCAGTGATCGTGCCTGACGATGTCGGTCACGGCATCCTTGCCGAGATCTGCGAGGCCGAGCATCATCCCGATGTGTTCGACCGTCGTCGTCTCAGTGCACCTGCTCTGGTTGCGGCTCGAACCGGCCGTGCGGCGGGAGCAGCCAGCGCCCATGCTCGGGGCACTGGTAGACGTGCGTCAGGTCGTGCGGCCCGGTGCCGACGCTGGTGATGTAGGCCAGCTTCCGGTGACAGCGCGGGCAGTGAGGCGCAATCTCGGGATCGGCGTAGCGCATCGACGTCGGCGCATTGTATCTCCGTCGCGGGCGAGTTGTGGCAGGTGATGGCTTAGGTGCGCATCGTCAGCTAGAATCGCCTCCGTGAATCGCTACGAGGTCGCCTGAGGCCGTTCGCGTGGCTGCGCAGGCAGCATCACCACGATCAAGCGCGGCTCACCAAGGTTAAGGTCGGCCTTCCGTTCGGATTGGGGGAAGCGGAGTTCACGCCCGACAACGCCCAGTGCGAGGCCGCGTGGTGCCTATACGTGGAGCTGGTGACCCGCGTCGCTGTACAGGAGTTGCAAGACCAGCACGGCACGCTTCGCGAGGCGCTGTCGTCGCTGCATGCCATCTTCCCGGCAACCCGACAAATCCTCAAGGATGCCGGGCCACGCGTCGGAGCCAAGGCGTGGTCCATCGGCGGGATTTCCATCCGGGTGCTAAATCGTGGCCTGCGCCCGGTGCTCGCGAAGTGGCACCCGCTGCTGGCCGACTGGGAAGCCCGACGACCGGCCACGCGGTCGCCTCTGGATCACGAGGCACAGTGGGCGCACCACGCCGAACTCCGCAACGAACTGATCAAGCTCCGGCGAGAGCTGGCCCTCTACGCGGGCGCCTTGGGCAAAGCCTGCGGCGTCGAAGAGGAGTGAGTCGTGGCATCTCTGGCAGACCTATTCGGAATCACTTTGCGGCCGCGCGTCTTCGTGAGCTATCACCATGGCCTAGATCAAGTGGCCTATGACCGGCTCTCGACGCTACTGCACGACGACTATCAGACCATAACCGACCGCTCGCTGGACGAGGAGATCGCCAGCGACGATTGCGAGTACGTCATGCGCCGGATCCGGGAGGACTACCTCACCGGCACCTCCTGCACCTTGGTCCTCATCGGCGCGCAGACCTACCTGCGCAAGTACGTGGACTGGGAGATCAAGGCGACGCTCGACAAGGGCCACGGCCTCGTCGGAATACGGTCGCAGAATCCTTGGGCGACACTGCTCGGCGCATCCGCGGCGCCTGTGCCGTGGCGCCTTCATGACAACGTGGTTAGCGGCTACGCGGTCATGACCGATTGGTTCGCGCTCACGCAGAACCCTGCCAGCATTAGGCAGTTGGTGGCAGATGCGTGTTCGCGATCAACTTGGCGGATCAGGAACGACCGAGCCATGATGTCGCGCAATGGCAGCGCCGGAACGATCCTCGGTACGTAGGCGGACCTAGGCTGATGTCACCCGAGCCGACCCAGCGGATTGCCGCGGCGGAAGAGCGAACAAAGAGTACGTCGATAGCGCGACATCCGGGCAGGTGAGCGACGGATTGGACGAGTTCTACAAAGACTTCAGAAGCCGGTCAATTCCTGTGTTCTTCAGCATCGATGTAGTCCTCAGGCAGATCGCTGGCGAGAAGGTCGATTCGACGGTGGAATCGTTGCGACGATAGGCGCGCTGATGCTGCAATTGATTGCACGGCGGCGCTGGGGGAGCGCCATTCCACGGCGCGACGCCCGCTAATCACGGTAACAACGTCCATCAGTAGATACCCATCAGCGCCGCTGCAGTGGCATACGAAGCTTGTTTGTCCGATGTGCCGACGTACCTCATCGTGCTGTTGATGTTCTTGTGACCGAGCTGGGTTTTCACGATAGCCAGATTTACGTTGGCCGCCACAAGATGCGTCGCTAGTGAGTGCTTCAAAACATGCGGGTGACGCTTCTCGGGGGGCAGTCCAGCCGCCGCAGCGGTGGCGCTGAACACCCTGAAGAACTGCGTCCGATCCAGACGGCCGCCTTTTTGAGACGTGAACAGAAATTCTGAGCCGTCCTCCCGACGTTGACGAAGCCACTGGCGCAGCGCCCTCACCTCGTCCAGAAGCGGCTCGCCACGATGACCGGACAGCGCCTGCGTGGTGCGCAGTGATCCCTTCAGGCGAGCCACCACGATGCTTCCATTCTTCAGGTCGATGTCGCTGAGGGTCAAGTTGCAGACCTCAGAAGCTCTGAGGCCATGCCGGTACGCCAAGAGCACCATCGCCCACGTGCGAGCACTCGATGCCTTCGCGGCCTTGAGCAGCGAGAGGACCTCGCGGGGTTCGAGCGAGACTGCGGCGGTCCGATTCATGTTGGCTCCTTCCCAATTCGGTAAATGCAACCTTAGAGACGAAATCACCGAATCTCGCAGTTGGGGATTTGCAGGTCATGCACGGGCGTGGACGTCAGAAAATGCAACAAAGTGAGGAGATTGTTGTATTTCACGGCCGCGCCCCGTAGGTCTCAATGAGTGCTTGGCGGCGAGTCGCGTTGACCACTCCCGTCTTCATCAGACCCGCGACGACCACTTTGAAGGCCCGCCACGTGAGCACGTCCCAGCCAAAGTTCAGCGCCAAGCACCTCTCCTCAAGCGCGGATAGGCGCGGGTCGATCAACCCTCCCGGAATGAGGCCGCCTTCCAGCATGAACAGCGCCCATCCGATGGCCTTGGTCCGATGTCGGGTGGGATGCTGAAGAAAGAACTCCTTCAGCCCGCTCTCTCCACACAGGCGCGCTCGGACACGGTTCCCGATACGTGTGTGCATGTCGTACGCGAAGTCGGGCAAGTCATGAAGAACCTGCGAAGTCGGAACGTCTTGGAGCATCGGAACGACGGAGAGGGGAAGCGGATACTCTGAAAACTTGAGCAGATTCTCGGCGCGCCAGTTGTGCTTGAGCGCCCAGCTGGGGCCTACACCCTGCCAGTGCGCCTGCTGCTTGTCGGATAACTCGCCAATCACCGACAACACGAAGCCCTCCCACGGGGTTGCTGCACCGGGGGTCAAGCGCTCGTGGATGGTCCAGTCCTCAAGCAAGGACAGCTGGCAGAGAACGCGCGAGCGTTTCGTGTTGCACATCTCCGCGGTGAGGAAGCTTAGTGCCGTCCGCGTTGAGTGCTCGTCGGACGATGGTCGCCACAGCGTGGAGCAAGCGACGACGAACCGCATCAACTCAAGGTCGCCGTAGCCAACATCTTCGCAAGCGGTGGTCACGACGCGCCGCCACAGGTACTGTCTGTCCTTCGGTTCCCGAAGGCACATCGCGCCCATCACCCGTTGTGCCCAGTCCGCGTGACCGCGACGAATGCATTTCTGCAACGCGGATACGAGTTCCCACTTGCGCTCCTGCGGATTGGCGACTTCAAGGTCTGGCTTGGGTGGATCCCAGTTGGCAAGCTGGGTGGTGAGATGAACCCATCGTGGCGTACGCGGGCGACGCCAAGCGTGATCAGGGTAGGACAGCAATTGAGCGAGTGGTCCGGTGTTGTTCATCAGCCTCGTTTCTCAGAATGTGAGTCATCCGTGCGGTGTGCGTTGAGCGTGCATCTGTAGAATTCCACAATCACTGACCACTGCACATTTATTTGAGTTCAAAGTACTTTGTGAGCCGCCGCAAAGGCTGCATCGTGCGAATTTCGGTGTTTCGGCGTTAGTGTCAGCAGATAAGCATTGAAGAAGCGAACGCATTCCAGTGAGTGGCTCTACAGACCTGTCCCAGATGCAATTGGTCGCACACGCACGGAGCACTCGGTGAAATCCATCGACTGCGATGAGGGAGGGGCGGTCTCGCGGTCAGCGATCACGCGCAGGGTGGCCGCGCACCGGGGCGCAACGGTCCGGTAGCTCGGTACAATCTACATTGTTGGACCGTGCAGGGTCGTCGCGCCGAAGCTGGCTAAGGCCGAATCGCCGGTGTGATCCTGTTGCGTTTAACGGCTCACATCGCAATGCAGCGGGTGACTCCAGCCCAGCCGACCCGAAGTGCTGCGGGGCACACTGGTCCCGAGGGAACTCTCAACAGTCAAAGGTGCCTCGTTGGACTCTGGCAGTGGCCGCTTCAAATCCGATCCGCGATCCCCACAGCGGTTGCGCTCGGCTTCTTGGTTCAGACCACTGTGGCTTGGACGGGAGTGGCTGACTGCATGAAGCCTTCTTTACCCTGCCTGCGATAATCTGAGGCGAACGCCGGAGACCCTGCCCCTTGCCTGACAACCGCGAACTCGCCACCGTGTTTTGGCTGGCCATCCTTCTATGCTGGGCGCTTTCGAAGCCAGAGCTGCGCTCAGGATTCGGCGGCATCCTTCGTTCACTCGTGTCTCCGGTTATCGCTGTTCCGCTGGCAGCGATGGGCAGCTACATGGCCGTCGAGGTCTGGGCCGGGGCACACATTGGCATCTGGAATCGTGAGCTTCTCAAACCCACGCTCCTCTGGGCAGTCCTATCAGGTGGCGTCACCTTTTTTCAGAGCAACAAGGCGGCGCGGGACCCTCGCTTCTTCCGCACAGTTGTCTGGGAAACGTTGCAGATCGGCGCACTGGTCGAGTTCGTCATGAACGCGTTTGTGATGAGTCTGTGGGCCGAAATGATCGTCCAGCCGGTGGTCGCCGCGATAGCCATGCTGCGCGCTGTCGCGGGAGCCAAAACTGAGAACCGGCAAGTCCGCAAGTTCCTCGACGCCCTTCTCGCTGTCATCGGGTTCGCATTCTTCGGCTACACCGTCTGGCGCACATACACCGACTGGCCGACGCTGGATGCGCGCAAAGTGGTGCTTGAACTTCTGTTACCGGTCTGGCTGACCGTCGGCCTGCTGCCTTACATCTATCTTCTCAGCGTCTTCATCACGTACGACTCCGCCGTGCGTGGCATCAATTGGGCAGCCAAAGATCGTTCGCCAAGATGGCGCGCTTACCTAGCGCTCGCTGGCGGCCTGCATTTTCGACACCGCGACGTCGCCGCTTTCAATTGGCCTCGGTGGACACCCAAAACCGGCAATTAATCGACACCTCAAAACCGGCAATTAACTGACGGCGGCCGAGACGTTGACGCGGGCGAGGGACGCTGGTGTCCTTCGCCGGCATGAGCAACGTCTTGGACAGACGACAAACAGCAACAGATTCGTGGCGCTCGGGCGACTGGGCTGGTCGCTCCGCCGCATCGAGCGAGGCGACCGGCGTCCGGCGCGAGACGGTCGCGCGGCTATCTCGCGCGCGGCGGGCATTGCCGGTGCGGGGCCGCGGCCGTCCGGGCGAAGCGGCCGGCAAAACCGGCCATTTCCGCCGGAGGTGTCCACCGACCTCGGCCGGCAAAACCGGCAATTTCGCCGCCGGCGGTGTCCACCGACTCGGGGCCGTCGCCGCGCGCGCGCCGAGCGCGAGCGCCTGCGAGCCGTATCGCGAGCTGATCGTCGAGGCGCTCGGCCGCGGGCGCAACGCGATGGCGATCTGGCAGGACCTGGTCGACGACCACGGCTTCACGCGCGCGGTACGCGAGCGTCCGGCGCTTCGTCGTGCACGCTGCGCGGGACGCACGGCGCCCGAGGCGCGCGTCGTCATCACGACGGCGCCCGGCGAGGAAGGCCAGGTCGACTACGGCGAGGGCCCGATGGTCCGCGATCCGCAGACGGGCAAGTACCGGCGCACGCGGCTCTTCGTCCTGACGCTGGGCTACTCGCGCAAAGCGGTGCGGCTGCTGATGTGGCAGTCGAGCGCGCAGATCTGGGCCGAGCTGCACGAGCGCGCGTTTCGTCGGCTGGGCGGCACCGTCGCGCGTGATCGTCCTCGACAATCTGAAAGAGGGCGTGCTCACGCCCGACATCTACGACCCGACGCTCAATCCGCTCTATCGCGACGTGCTCGCGCACTACGGCGTCGTCGCGCTGCCGTGTCGCGTCGGCGATCCCGATCGCAAAGGCAAAGTCGAAGCCGGCGTCGGCCACGCGCAGAAGACGCCGCTGCACGGGCTGCGCTTCGAGACGCTCGAGCAGGCGCAGGCGTATCTCGATCGCTGGGAAACGCACTGGGCCGACACGCGCATCCACGGCACGACGAAGCGCCAGGTCGCCGCGATGTTTGCCGAGGAGCAGCCGGCGCTGCGGCCGCTGCCCGCTCGAGCCGTTTCGCTACTACCGCTTCGGCGAGCGCACCGTGCATCTCGATGGCTGCGTCGAAGTCGAGGCCGCGTACTACGGCGCGCCGCCCGGCTGGATCGGGCAGCGCGTCCAGGTGCAGTGGAACGACCTGCACGTCCGCCTGCTCGCTCCGACGACCGGCCAGCTCCTGCGCGAGCATCTGCGCGCGCCGCGCGGCTGGCATCGCATCGCACGACGCCGACCGCCCGGCGCGGACGCCGGCGACGACGCGTCGCGCTGCTCGCGCGCGGCGCCGACGCGCCGGCGCCGCACATCAGCACCGTCTGCGCATCACATCCACGACCACGAGGGCGCCGCCGGCGTCCGCCGCATCCTCGGCGTCCTCGCGCTCGCCAAGAAGCACGGGCCGGCCGTCGTCGACGACGCCGCGAAGGCCGCGCTCGAGCTCGGCGTCCCGACCTATCGCTTCCTCCGCCGCTACCTCGAGCGCCGCCCGCCGGTGCCGCTGACGCTCACGCCAAGTCGATCCGCTCATCCGCCAGCTCACCCTCTACCGCGATCTCATCGATCGCAAGACAGGAGACCCGACATGAATCTCGTCGAACTCGATCGCGCGCTCCGCAAGCTCCGCCTCTCCGGCATGGCCGACGTCCTGGAAACGCGGCTCCGCCACGCCCAGACCGAGAAGACTGACGCCGCATCGATCTCGTCGTCCGCGCTCGTCGGCGACGAACTGCTGCGCCGGCAGGACCGGCTCGCTCGAGCGCCGGCACAAACAGGCGCGCTTCCGCGACCCCGACCGCTCGCTCGACACGCTTTGATTTCGATTTCAACAAGAAGATGAATCGCGCGCTGATCCACGAGCTCGCGACCGGCGCGCTTCATCGCCGCAGCGCGAGGACGCGCTCTTTCTCGGCCCGCCGGGCACCGGCAAGAGCCATCTCGCCCAGGCCATCGGCCGCGCCGCGATCCAGCAGGGCTATCGCGTCGCTCTATCGCGAAGCGCACACGCTGCTCGAGGAACTCGCCGACGCCACGCTCGACGGCACGCGCAAGGACTACCTCGCCGACCTGGCGACCGTGCCGCTGCTGATCATCGACGACCTCGGCATGCGCAAGCTGCCGCACACCGCCGCCGAAGATCTGCTCGAGCTGATCATGCGCCGCTACGAACGCGCCTCGACGCTGCTGACCTCGAACCGTCCCGTCGACGACTGGGGCAAGCTGCTCGGCGACACGGCCGCCGTCACCGCGCTGCTCGATCGGCTGCTACATCACGCGCATGTGCTCAAGTGCGGACCACGGAGCTGGCGCACCAAGGTCCACACCGACTTGCGCACCGAGGACGCGACGAAGTAGAACTCACTGGTCTCGGTCGCCGCCGGAAATTGCCGGTTTTGAACTGTCGATCAATGGCCGGTTTTGACCTGTCCACCGAGGCAATTGGCGCTACGCGCGACAACTTGTCGAGGCATCGAGCCTCTCCGCGGCTCGCGGCGTCATTCGAGACTTTCGCCGCGCTCGCCAAGCCGAACTGCAGGCCGTTGCTGACGAAGAAGATCTCCGGCGGCGGTACGCGGGTTCGGATGAAACCGACGAACGCGGCCGTCGATTGGACAGGCGCGAGTTTGACGCGACTATTGATGCGCTCCGATTGCTCGCGATGTGCCAGAACAACACGCACTGGAGCCAAGGCGGGCATTACCGGGCGGATCTTCTAGAAGCTGTCGGAGACGAGTTTGGTGGCCTGCCAGACGAATTCCGTATTCGGATGAGAGTCTCTGACGATGGGAAGTCTTGGTATGCGTGGCGCCGGACGATCAGTGGCTGGTGCTTCGCCATCGGCGCCTCGGGACCTCCGCCCGCTGAGTGGGAGTTCGACGGCCCCGAACCGCCGCGCGATTTCCCCGGTCGTGATCCCTTGTGGGGCAAAGGTGCCGCTGCCGAACGCTGCAACCGGAATTGGCCTGCTCCAGAGTCAGCCGACTAGTCAGTTGCACCGCCAGAGTCTCAACTCCGAGCGGGAGTTCTCAGCTCGTACTTGCTCACGATCAGCAGATCACTCCGTTCGCTGCGGGGAGCGAACGCGAGGCCGATTGGCTCAGCGGCTCCTCTGCAATTGATTGCAGGCGTGACGAACGGCTTGTGGCTGTCTGCGTGCACGGTGCGCTACCGGAACCGGCATTTATTGCAGGATGAAATCCTTTTTAGTGGATTCCATGTCGCAATTCTTCACGCTCACTTGATACGTGCCCGCAACCGCCGTTCCCATTGACTGCGTCACGACGATTTGGGTCGTGCTTCTCGACTTGATCGCTCCGTTGCCGACGAAGTGCCCATCCTGCTTCCAGAAGATTTGATCGATTGCGGTGAGATCGAATCCCGTTCCGTTCAGGGTCATGTCAAACGTACCCCGGGCTATTTGCGCTGGGGTGACCGTAGCGAGGGTAAACCCCGCCTGTGTGCTCGATAGAACTCTGGCGAAGACGGAGTTGCTAGGGTTATTGGTGCCTGCTTCCGTCGCTGTGTACTCGTAGGCGGCGTAGGGTTGCCCGCACGTCGGAGCGAATGTCCAAGTGATCTGACCGGAGCTGTTCGCCGTGACTGGATCCAAACCCCCGCTGACTGGCGGTGACACGCTCCGGTTGACGCTCTTACCCGGCGAGAATCCCGAGGCGACAAATAGAAATGTCTGACCAATCTGACGGCTGGAGTCGGTCACGCCATTGACTGTCAGGGTAGGCTTCGGACTTGACGACACGGTCAATGCGCCTGTGGTTGAGCGAGACACGGTGCCGCTAGTTCCTTGGAACGTAATCGAGGCCGTTCCTGTGGGAGTGCTCGTGTCGGCAACAAAGACGAATTTCGATGACGCCGTCGCGTTTGCCGCGACTGTCACGGTGTCGGGCTGAAAGCCCGTACCTTGCAGCACCTTTCCCGGCAAATTCAAAGCGTTGAGCGAGATCGAGCCACTAAACCCATTGTTGCTTGTTATCGACACGGAATAGGTGACGGAGCTGCCTTGTGTCACTGTCTGGCTAGCAGGAGAAACAGACAGGCCGAAATCCCCTGATGGTGGGGGCGGCGTAGGAGGGGGTGTTGGGGTCGGCGTCGGAGTGGGGGCTGGCGGCGTATTTGTCGATCCGATGACCTCGATACCGGCAAACCGCTGGTGCGCCCATGCGTCGAGGAAACTTGCAATTGGAAACGCGCGATGGTCCGCGACCCCGCGGTTGGCTTGAGACCGGCCCGGATCGTTTGCCGTTATCGTCGTTGAAGACACGCCAATCACCAGCATGAAGTGGCCGCGGTCGCGGTTGTATTCAATTTGATTTGTGCTTGTGTTTTGGGTGTAGACAGCTGCGATCACGGGGTGGCCCGCTTGGATGGCGCTCACCAACGTTTCTGCGTTGAAGTACTTTAGTTCGTAAACGCGATGTTCGATTTGCTGAGTGCCCTGCCCAAGTCAGACCGATCTGTGTTCGCGCCGCAGGGCCAGTTGCCACTCGCGTCGTTCACAAGACCATGCACCAGATCCTTCGAGAGCGAGACGTGGGTCAGGTACGCTACAGCCATAGCGGCCGACGTCGGCCCGCACGTGTGCGTGTGGTTCCAGCTATCGCAGTCAAATAGCTGTGGAGTCCACTCGACATTGCCGGGCAGCGACACATCGGCAACTGGGACGCCGAAAGAGGATCCACCGCCCACGGCTTCGTCTGAGGACGAGTAGCCAGAGCCGGGAGTGTCATCCGCGGATTGGGTGCCTGCTTGCGATGGACTGGCGGGAGTTCCGCTGCCGCAGGCGGTCGTGAACGCTACTCCCAACGTTGCAATCACAGCCAACGCCTGAGGTATGAATCTTCGCGCCATGTGGCCTCCTAAGTGGGGTGTGGATGTTACACGCCTGCAAGTGCAACGAGAACCTAAATTAGAAGGTCTTAACCGCAAGGGATACGGAGGTATTGGCGACGTAGGCGGGGTCGAAAAGTCGGATCGAGCCGATTGCGCCTTGCGATGAGCCACAAGAAGTCTGACCAGCTGCGAATCGCCCAACCCGCAAAATCAGCACGCCCGGGTCAGGTCCAACTCTCTGCAATTGATTGCGGTCACTTGACGATCCTCCTGCGCGACACCCGAGAGACTGGCGACTGTCGGCGCCTCCGTTGACCTCCAAAAGGCGACCCGATACAGTCACCCGATGGCGTCAGCTCAGGTCAAGCGACTGTTCATCGCACTCACTATTGGATGTTGTGCCGTCGTTGGGTGTGGCAGTCCCACAAGCCCGTCGGCGCCGGTCACCGTCTCGGGAGGATCCGGGATAACAGGCATTTGGAGTGGCACAAACACTCTGACGGCTGTCACGGGCTTGAGCGATTGCATCGTTCGCGGAAACGCCATGCCCTACGGAGTCACCATAACATCTCGCAAAGCTGGAGGGGTGGACGCCCTCGCTGGGATATCCGGCGCCGACGTGGGACAAGGAGCTAACAGCTACATCGGCACATCAACGGCGGCATCCGTGTCGCTGAAGGGACCGGATTTTGACCCGGAACTCGTTCGACTGGGACTGGCCCGCGTGTAAAAGCGGCGTGAGCGTTGACGCAGTGTTCATGTCTGGGACCATCGAGGCCCGAGTCACCGGTGGCGTGTTGTCAGGCACCAGCGCCGAGACCTACAAGTTCTATAGGGGTTCTACGAGCACAAGCCTTGGAACGGCGACGGTGACGTCGCGCTTCACGGCCACGAAGCTTCTGGACCTCCCTTAGCGTCTGGCATTCGGCTGGGCATAGCGCAACGCTGCAATTGATTGTAGCAACTCGCGCAGCCCACTGGGCCTCTGTGCTGGACCCGGGAGCACCGCAGTTTGGCAGGGAAGGGGTGTAGCACCGGGAGTCCACTGAATCCCCGCCAGCTCACTCTCTGCTCACATGAGGTGTTCCGGCGCGGGCTGCGGGGAGCCACCTCTGAACCGTCGATACGCGGAGGGATACGCCCCCTCCTTACAAAAGTGGCCTGTAATGATCTAGCAGCTCACTTCGTTCGCTGCGAGGTGCGTGCAGATTCCCTCGGCCTAGTCACAGGTCGCTCCCACGGCATTTCACAGGTGCAGCTTCACAGTTTCTGTGTCGGCCAAGGCGGATCGGTACTCGCCGATGTTGTCCGAGACGACCATTTCACCCGTCACTGCCGCCTCCTTCGAGGTGTACATCGCGATGCCCGAGACGCCAGTTACGCGTTCTACCGCGATGAACCCGTTTCGGACACGCCATACACTCTGGGCTTCCTGTAGCAACGATGGTGTGCCATTGACGGCGGGCACGCCGATCAGCAGCACATGTGCGTGCCAGTGGCCGGATTTCCCCCGTTCTGGTGCACACGCCCAGCCAAGCGGCCTGCGATACATCCAGCTGGCGTGATCGCACCATTTGCGGGCCTCTCGCATTGCCCGTTCGCTGTTGAGCGGGAACACCCGCTTGGGATCGAACGTGAGCGTGACGAACAGCTCCCACCGAATGCGGCCCAGCACCTTGCCCCATGCCGAATGCAAATCCTGCCGCCGAAGCAGTTCGCCTGACTCACTAGGTGTCAACAGTGGCCAACGTGTCGTCTTCATCTGCTGTTCCCCTGATGGCTTATGGCTGCGAGGGCGCAATTGCTTGCGCCGCGCAGGCACACTTCGCCCATATCAAGTAGCCGGTCGCAGCCGCGGCGGTCGTGAGACCCCCGCTTAGCGGCGACACCCGGGACCACCCGGGTGGTTCATGCACCTACGGCCGGATTCGAGTGAGTCTTGCGGACTAAGCCGCGTGGGAGGAGCGGGCCTGTTCGAGAGCAGCGACGAGTTCTCGAATCTGCTCGTCGGAGCGACCGGCGATGCGTGCAGCGTTGAGCGCCCGCACGTCCATCAGGGGCCAGCCAACGGCCCGCAGTCCGAGGCGGATTGGTTTGGTCCAGAGACCTTGGCTGATGCGGAGGTAGATGGTTGACCGGGAGTAGCCGGTCTCGGCTTCAACTTGCTTGCGGCGGAGGATTGCCACGCTGGACGTGTGCGGTTGTTCCATGTCTCTCTCACTCTCTTGAGCGCCCCTCGGTGACTGCGAGGAACTGGTAGGACATGGTTGCGCGTGTGGTCGGCTGCCGGGCGCATTGCGGCGCAATAGGGTCCTATTGCGTTGATGACTGCTCCAGAAACTTTCGAACTGCCGTCAGATGCTTGCGAATGGTGTTTGGCGTCAGGGAGTGACCAATCAGGTCACTCCACGCAACGATCTGTGACACAGCATCGGATTTCGGTGATATATCGACATGAAAGTGTTCGATCAGAGCGGCCAACAATTTGTGAGCTGATCGAAGTTCTCGAGGGTCATCCTTCGCTACCGCGGCAGTGCCGAACGCCGCAAGTGCATCCCGGCGGACAACAAGTACCGCGCCGTCCGGAAACGGTGATGGCGCCGACACATTGGAGGGCGGCGGGAGGCGAGAGTACACCCCGGAATTCTCGACCACGGCACCCGACGTGACGTTGCCGCCAAGCCCCGGAAGTCCTCTAAGGGAACAGAACAGATTGTGAACGTAGTTCCTCCCCGGTGGAACCATCACCACGTCCCAGATACCGGCAACGACGCGTCTCTCGGTCGGTACAGGATCCGGGGCGTCTCGAGGATCTGCTCTTCGTAATGCTCCCATGACCGTGCGAGGTGCGGCAGTTCCGTGATCAGTGGCTTCCCGGTCGAGGACTTTGGTGGGTTCTTGGTTGTGGCAGCCTCGTCTGCCGTTGCGCCGCCGTCATTATCCGGGGCCATCTGCTCCCAATCCCAGCATTCCGTGACGGTATCCGGAAGGTATACAGACAACCGAATTTTCTGCTGCAATGCGAGGCCGAAAACGTCGGCTTCGGAGAGCTGCAACTGCGCCGCTACTTCGCCAATCGTTAGCCCTTCGTAGTCATGGGACGAGATGGGGAAGTCGCTCACGATTCCGGCTCCGAGGCCGAAGTGGCAAAGGCGGACCACGCCTCCATCAATTCTCGACGGCGCGCGAACAGGTCGGTGCGGTTATATGCCGCCTCGGTTCTATTCCGGAGCGTGTGGGCCAGAGCCGCCTCGCAAACAGCTCGTGAAAATTGCGTCTGCTCGGCGGCCCAGTCTCGAAAACTTGAACGGAAGCCGTGAGGTGTGACCTCGTCCCGGTGCATGCGCCGCAATGCCATCAGGAACACCATATTCGAAAGTGGCTTGTTCGACTCGGGCTTTGGGAACAGGTACAGGCTGGTGCCCCGTAGCATCTGGGCAGCTTCGATGATCTCCAGTGCCCGAGGCGACAGCGGAACGCGATGCTCAACTCCGGCTTTCATTCGTCTTGCGGGGATGATCCATCGCCCACCTCCGAGGTCAACCTCGTCCCAAGTGGCATTCAGGATTTCCGAGGTCCGTGCCCCCGTCAGAATCAAGAACTCAAACGCTAGCCGTGTCGATTCGCCTGCGCTGTCAGCTCGGAGAGCTTGGATAAAGGCCGGAACCTGCTGGTACGGCAGAGCGGCATGGTGCCCGCGAAGGGCGGGTTGCTTGGGCAGTACTTTCGAGATGCCATCAAGGGGGTTATCCCCGCTGCGGAACCCTGAGGCCTTGGCCCAGTCCAGCACCGTGCGTATGCGCTGACGCACCCGACGCGCCGTTTCGGGCTTGCTCAGCCAGATCGGAGTCAAGACCTTTAAGACGTCAGCGGTTTCGATTTGATCTACTGGCCGGTCACCAATCGCAGGGAAAACATCGGCCTCCAAGGAGGCGAGCCATTGCTTCTGATGTTTCACGTTCTTGAGGCCGGAGCTATGAGATGCGTGGAATGTCTCGGCCGCTGCCTTGAAAGTTGGAACGATGCGTCGGGACCGGCGCCGTTCAGCCAGTGGGTCATCGCCGGAACGCGCCAGCTTTCTGAGGCGGGCGGCCTCTTCGCGGGCGTCACTGAGCGACGTGTACGACAAACCGCCTAAACCGATGTCGCGGCGGCGACCGAGAACGACTGTTCGGAGGATCCAACGCTTCGCGCCCGACGGATCGACTACGAGGTACAGCCCGTTGCCATCTGCGTAGCGGCCGGGCGCCTTGAGGGCGCGAATCCGGACAGCAGAGAGAGCCTTCTCGGGGTGTCGTCCGCTCGGTTTTCCTCTGGGGGTGTTGCTGTCAGCGGCCCTCATTGCGACCCACATATTATGTGGGATTCAGTAGGAAGTCAATGGTAGTCGTAGGAATAGAATCGCCTGCTAATCCATTGAATATAATGAATTTGCTGGATTTATATAGAACACTCGGGAACATGTGACGGCAGACACTCTCTCCGCCAAGTTTCCCGTTCTGACTTTTGGACTTACCCTCCAGCCGTTTCACCGGCTGACTCTTGCCTCTCTGCCACGCAACGGTATCCCAGCCCTCCTGCGGGCGTAGCGTTCAGGGTGGCGCCTACGGCGCAGTGACCTTCAAAGCCTCCCACCTAGGGAGACTCCCGATGGCACCCGGCTCCGAGGACCGGCATAGTTCGGTCTTCGCGTGACGGAGCCTCGCATGCCCAGTTCGTCGTCAGGCGACCTTGCGATTCCACAGCATGCCCTCATCGCAGCTGAAGCGGCGGGCAATCATGTGAGAGGCTTCGATGCTGTACGAGTTCGTCACGACCCATCGCAATGCCATCATCGAGAGGTCGAGGCAGAAGCTGACCGCTCGCCCGTGGCTTCCAGCGGCCCAGCAGGAACTGGAGAACGGCGTGCCGATGTTCCTGGCGCAGCTGTCTGATGTGATCCGCTCGACTTCGGCCAATGCCGGTGATGCTTCCGAGGCCATTGGTTCCGCCGGGGCCCGCTACGGGCGCGACCTGACGGCGCTCGGGTTCACGGTGTCTCAGGTCGTTCACGCCTACGGCGACATCTGCCAGGCATTGACGGAGATCGCCATCGAACAGCAGGTCGCCATCACGACCGAAGAATTCAGGACGCTGAGTGGCTGCCTCGATGCCGCGACGGCGGAAGCTGTGACGGAACACGCGCGCTTGACAGCGGAAGCCCGGTCCGCGGCAGAAACCGAACGGCTCGGGGACCTGGCGCACGAGATCCGCGATCTGCTCAACACGGCCATCATCGCCTACGAAGCGCTCAAGCGCGGGACCGTGGCCATCAACGGCACTACAGGCGCCGTGCTGGGGCGTAGCCTCATGGGCCTCCGCGATCTGGTCGACAACACGCAGTCCGTAATTCGCCTCGACGCCAATCAGCAGCGGCGAGAGCACGTGTTCCTCACGCCGTTTCTCGAGAACATTGCCGGTGCCGCTCGCCTTCAGGCTGAATCGCGTGGCTTGCAGTTCACCACTCATTTCTGTGATCCGGCGTCGGCCGTCATGGCGGACCCACAGCTGCTCGCATCGGCCGTGACGAACCTCTTGAACAATGCGTTCAAGTACACCAGACCCGGTGGCCGCGTCGTGCTGCGAGCCCAGATCGAGGGAGAGGCGCGCCTCCTGATTGCGGTGGAAGATGAGTGCGGGGGCATCACGATCGGCGAAGGTGACCTGTTCCAGTCTTTCGGGAAGCGGCGCGGCCGCGACCAGTCTGGACTCGGCCTCGGGCTCTCGATCGCACGCAGGGCAGTGAGAGCGCACGGGGGCGACATCTCGATTGTCAACGTTCCCGGCCGTGGCTGCGTCTTCACGATCGATGTGCCCCGGATCGCGGCAGAGGGAAGCGGTACTCCGGCCGATGGTCCCGAAGGGTCCCACTGGAGCGCGATCGAGGAGTGACGATCGCTGCAGGCGATATCGGAGGAGAGCCAAGCCGCCGATATTCGCGACATGGAAAGCCACACGGTCCCGGCTGCAACCGCGCTAGCGGCAAGCGGTCATGCGCCTGCCCCCGTTCAGTGGATCGACCGCTGGCCCGTGGTGCTGCGCATGTTTGCAGCCACCTGCATCGCCCTGCTCATGATCGGCGCCCTTGGGACCCTCGAAATGGTTCTCATGATGCAGGAGGATGCGGCACACGCGCGGCTCGCAACCGCCGACCGTGCTCAGCGAGCACTTGCCGACCTCGGCGCCAAGCGGGACGCGATCCGCGGTGATGTGTTCGCCCTCTTTATCAGGAGAGACGATGTCGAGGCACAGGCACCGCTCTCCCACGCTCTGGACGAGTACCGGCGAA
This sequence comes from uncultured Acidobacteriota bacterium, assembly GCA_963722395.1. Taxonomy (GTDB): domain Bacteria; phylum Acidobacteriota; class Vicinamibacteria; order Vicinamibacterales; family CAVVIG01; genus CAVVIG01. The sequence continues at coordinate 31,670 of CAVRLS010000011.1, forward strand.
CCGCACTCGGCGCGCTGTCGCTACAGGGGTCCCCCGAGGTGCAGCAAGCCCTGGCTGGCGAAGAGCACGTGGTCGTCTCCTACCTGAACGCCGCCACAACCACCGCCCAGCTCGTGCAGCACGACCGCGCTGCCGCCCTTGCAGCCCTGCCAACATTTCAACGCTCGTTCGCCGCGCTGACCGAGGCACACACCCGGATGCGCCAGCGCATTGCGAACCGGACGGCGGAGGCAACGCAGAAGGCGGAAACTGCCAGGCGCGTCCGGATGTGGATACTTGGCCTCGCGAGCCTGACGGCCTTCGTCATTGTTGCGGTCGTGGGACGCGTGGTGGCCCTTTCAGTGTCCCGGGCACTGAGCCGCGTCCGTGCTGCCGCGCACGCGATTGCGGAAGGCGATCTCACGGTCCGCAGCGAAGCATTGGTCGACGACGACATCGGAGCCGTCGCCGGGGCGGTGAACCGAATGGCGGACGCTCTGCAGACCATGATCACTCGGTTGAAAGCGGAGCAGGAGCAGGACGCCTTCAGCCGGCAGCTGTCCGAAGTGCTGGACATGGCCGATACCGAAGCTGACACGTACGAGGTGGCGGCCCGCGGCATGTCCCTGGTGTCGCACGGGCTGAAGATGGAACTGCTCGTGGCAGACTCGAGCCGAGCTCACCTCGAGCGCGCGACGGTCCACCCGGATACTGGCGCTCCTGGCTGCACCGTCGACTCGCCGTATGGGTGCATGGCCGTCAGGCGCGGAAACCCCATCGTGTTCGAAAGCAGTGCAGCGTTGAACGCCTGCTCGCGGCTGCGCGATCGCTCCACCGAGGCGGCCTGCGCGGTGTGCGTGCCCTTGAGCTTCATGGGACGCTCAGTCGGGGTGCTGCACGCCGCTGGAAAAGCGGGCGAACTGCCGCCGCAACGGGTCATCAGCCAGCTGACCACGCTCGGCATCCTCACCGGCAGCCGGCTCGGCACGGTGCGCGCGTTCGAACACACCCAGGTGCAGGCGAGCACCGACGGTTTGACGGGGCTGCTGAATCGGCGCGCGCTCGAATCAAGGGTGCGCCTGCTCGCGCGGCGGACCGCCTACGCGGTGATTGTTGCGGATGTCGACAACTTCAAGCGCCTGAACGATACGCAGGGGCACGAGGCTGGCGACCGAGCGCTGCGTCTGCTGGCCGACGTGCTCCGCCGCTCGCTTCGCGAGCAGGATCATGCCGCTCGCTGGGGCGGTGAGGAATTCGTCATCGTACTCGAGGCGGTCGACGCAGCCGGCGCCTCGAGTCTGGTGGAACGCATTGCCAACAGCCTGGCGGTTGCCACGCGCGGCACGCAGGTGCCCGACATCACTGTGAGCTTCGGCATCGCCGATTCGGCGATGGCGGACAGCTTCGACCAACTGGTCAAAATCGCCGACGACGCGCTGTATCAGTCAAAGGAGAATGGACGCAACCGCGCGACGATCGGCGACCCGACGCGCGTCGGCGCGTCCGTTCCGCGACGCGATACGGAACACATGGCGGTCATCGAAGTCGAAGCGCTCACGGCAACGCACTGAGTGTCTGGGCGGTCGTAAGCAGTTCACGAAGGTCGAGCCGTCTCTCCAGAGGCGCGGAATTCGGAAGCGAACGCCGGCGGCAACGGCCTGCCGAGGCAGATTTCGAGGTTGGCGATCCAGTCCGCCATTTTCCCGCCACGATACGCGGCCGGCGTCTCCGGCCCGGTCATGTTCAGGCCAAGCTCGCCGACGGCCTCTATCGGGCTCAGTGCTGCACCCCATGCGCGGCGACCGCTTCCCAGAAGTCGTCCTCGCTCACAATCGCGATCGGATGCCCGCTGCACTGCATCGCTGCCGCCTTCTCCACCTGCCGGCCGTAGCCGGCAAAGGCCCAGTAGTCGGCGCTGTGACCGCACACCACCAGGTAGTCGACCAGCTCGCCGACCTCGCGCTGCAGGCGACCACCGAGCATCGTGATCAGTGCCGGGAGTTCCTGCTGCGGCGCCTGCGCCGACGAGCCGGCGAAGACGAACGTGCGATTGCCGAAGGTGATATCCGGACTGGTCGCGCAGATCCCTTCGATGGTCAGAGGCAGCTGCAGCGCATGATCGCTGCCCGCCAGCGGAAACAGCGCGGTCATGGCGCGCAGCTGTTCGGCTCCGGACTCGAGCTGCCGGCTGGCCAGCATCGCGCCGACCACGGCACAACACTCGTCATAGGGCCACAGACCGCGCAGGTGCGAATAGCGGGCGAGCCAGTCGGCCAGCGCCGCCACCTCGTGCTCGTTGATCGTCCGATCAGCCGACACGCCGGTCAGCAGCCCCATCAGCGCAGTCAGTCCGCCGCGGATGGCGTCGAAGTGGACGTTCGTCGTGGTGTAGCGTCGGGTGACGAAGAGCAGGTCTTGGCTCTCCTCGTAGGTGAGCACGCCGTCGGCAAGGGCCCGCTGGAGATGTTCGACAAGGCCGGCAAAAGGCGAGATGTCGACGAACGGCGCGTTCTCGTCGAGCCAGGCCCGCAGGCGCGCCGTCTCGTCGGCGTTGATGACGCCGTCGGCGGCGACTCCAGTGAGGATGCCCTCGAGTTCGTGCGCCAGCCGAAAACCGATGGCGCCGCGGGGTGGCGTGTTCTGCAACCGGATGCCGTAATCAGTAGGCGTCGCCGATGAACGGCAGCATTCGCCCGAAGTAGAGGACCCCGAACCACGCGACAATCGACAGCAGGCCGATCGCCTTGGCGGCGGTCGCCGTGTCCTCGCCGGCGCCGAGCGCCATCGTGCGCTTGCCGATACTGATTTCGAAGGCGGCGGCGTTGGCACCGGCCACCAGCAGGCATCCCACCTTCCACCACCACGCCACGTTATGCACGTACTGCTCGGGGTGACCGATGAGGAAGATGACGCCGGTCACCAGGTTCAGCGCGAAACCACCGATAGCAACCGGCACCAGATCGTGCGCAGCGACGAGCGGAGATGCGGCGGAAGAATCCCATGAGCCGCAGGTCGAAGAAGCCGACGATGCCAAGCAACAGGGTGAGGCCGATGAAGTGGACGGCTTCGGCAATCGGCCAGATCCACATGTTCAGGATGATGCCTTTGGACACGGCCGTCGACTGCAGCCAGGCAACCAGGCTATCCATCACGGCACCCCGATATACGCCATGAAGCGGCCGGCGGTGATAGCCGCCGCCCACAATACCATCGACGCCAGCGCCAGTCGCCTCCCGTTCGCCGGGATGTGGTCATCGGGTGCTGTCAGCGGGTTATTCAGCACGATGCGCCGCGTCGCGAACGTCACCCACAGGGCGACGAAGATGAGGGCCAGCTTCACATAGAAGATCCATTGGCCGGACTTGATCGTCGCGTCGGCAATGAACAGCAGCAGTCCGCTCAGGGCGTTCAGGACGAAAGCCCACGCCATCAGCGGAAACAGCGGCGCGAGGACGCCGATGCGGAGCTTGCGACCGAAGCCAAGCAGGCGCAGGTCGACGACGGCACTCGCTCCGACAACGATGGCGAGGCCGACGGTGTGAAGGGTAAGAACGGTGGGATAGGCCCAGAGCGAGGGCGACTCGCGCACCCAGGTGGCAAGCGCGGTCCCCTCGAGCCAGGCAGTCAGCGTGATCACGAGCGGTGTCGCGGATGAGCGATCAGCGCGGCGGCTGCTGTTCTTCCATCACCCGGCCCCCGGGTTGAATCGGGCTGCCGTCCGGGCGGGTGACCTTCGCGCAGCACATGCCATAGGAGCCTTCGGCGCGCGACGGCTGTCCAACCACCTTCACGATGGTGCCTGGCTTCAGGGTCTCGGTCGTCCAGCCGGTGCGGGTCAGTGAGGCGGCCGGTCCAAGTTCCACCTGCCACTCCACCTTTTTCCCGTTCGCTTCCGACGCGAAGTACAGGAACGAGTGCGGATTGCGCAGCAGCAGCTTCGTGACCGGGCCCTGGGCTTCGGCCGACTTCGTCGCGTCGTAGAACGGCGCGCTCGAGTGGTGGGCGACAAGCGGCGCGGTGGCGAGCACGGCTGCTGTCAGTGTGGCCGACAGCGCATACAGGGCAAAGCGTCGAATAGTCATCACGTATCTCCTCGGGCCGAGCGGCAATCTCACTTGTACTTCTGGGGCATCATGCGCACGGGTGCACGCGACGTTTCAGGATCGCAGTCCCAGGCGGACAACTTGTATCCGGCCCGGGCGGGCACCCAGCGCGTGGTGTAGCCGGTCGGCTTCTTGAGGAACATCGGGTCCTCGACAGTGATGGTCATCTTCAGCTCGGTGCCTTCGCGCCAGTAGCGCTCGGTCACCTTCTTCAGCGTCGACGAGGGGATGCCGTTGTAGTCGTCGAACCCGGTGATGTCGAACGCGAAGTGGTCGGTCTCGACAATCAGTTCCTTGCCTTCGTAGCGCCCGACCGAGAAGCCCTGGACACCCCAGTCGTCGTTGGTCGGCTTGCGGCCGTCGAGCCACACGGTGCGCAGCTGGTCGTCCTTCTCGTAGCGGAACATCACCCGGTCGGGCCACTGGATCACTTCCATCGAGTAGGGGTCGTACTGGATGGCAGGCGACGACGCCGGCTGGCAGTCGTACTTGGGCGAGAGCGCCTCGTCGAACACCTTCTGGTAGGCGAGGCCACGCTCGTTCAGTTCCGGGAAAGTTGTCCTTGCCCCACGGCAACCGTCTCGCTGTTCACCGGACGCGCCCGCGGGGTGCCATCCCAGATGCCGCTCAGGTCAGGTTCCCTGCCCGGCATCGACGACCCTGGGCGTGGACGCTGCCGGCCGTCGGCCAGACGGCGGCGGCGGTCGCAAGGAACACCGCGCACACGAGCGAGAGCCCAATCCGTCGACGCCGGTTCAATGCCCTGATCGTCATCGTCATTCAATTCCTCGGGTGAGTGGCCTGCAGGCCGAGCCGTCGAAGTGGCGCCCATGCTACATCAGGACGGCCCCCGGGTTCTCGACATCCGTATCTTCGCGCCGCTGCACGGGCGATCCTGGGACTCAACCCGGCGGGACGATTGGCCGATAAACCTCTTCGGTGGGACCCATCGGCGAAACTGCCGGCCAGCCCGTTGCCGACCCGCGGTCGGACGACCGGGCCGCGCACATCCTCGTCGTCGACGACCTGCCGCGCGAACACTCGGGTGCTCGAGGCGCTGCTGACGCGTGACGGCTACAGAGTGACGACGGCCGAAAATGGTGAGGAGGCACTGGCGGCGGTCGCGAGAGAACGGCCCGACCTCGTGCTGCTCGATATCCTCATGCCCGAAAATCGACGGCTATGAAGTGTGTCGGCGGTTGAAGAACGATCCGGCCACCCGCCTCATTCCTGTCGTGCTCGTCACGGGCCTGACCGATACCGACAGTCGCATTCGTGGACTCGAAGTGGGTGCCGACGACTTCATGTCGAAGCCGTTCATCGTCCCCGAGATGCGTGCCCGCGTCGCGTCGTTGCTGCGGATCAAGCGGTATACGGACGCGCTCGACTCGGCGGAGTCGGTGATTCTGAGCCTCGCGATGACCATCGAAGCGCGCGACCGCGCGACTGAAGGCCATTGCCAGCGGCTGGCGCAGTACGCCGTCGACTCTCGGTGAGACGGCTTGGGCTGGCCCTCGAAGACCTCGACACGCTGCGGGTTGGCGGCTACCTGCATGACATCGGCAAGGTCGGCATCCCGGACTGCATTCTCCTGAAGGAGGGCCGACTCACCCCGGACGAATACGAGCTCATGAAGAGCCACACGCTGATCGGCGACCGTCTGTGCGCCGAACTGCGGCTCCTGAAACGGGTCCGTCCGATCGTCCGTCACCATCACGAGCGGCTCGACGGCAGCGGCTATCCGGATGGCCTGGCGGGCGACGCTGTGCCGCTGCTGGCGCAGATCATGGGCGTCGTGGACGTGTTCGACGCGCTGACGACGTCGCGTCCCTACAAGCCGGCCATGTCGGCCGAACAGGCGTGCACGGTGCTGCGTGACGAAGTGGATCGCGGCTGGCGGCGAGGCGACCTGGTGGAAGAGCTGGTCGAGATGCTCGTCGACCGCGGCATGCTGCCAAGAGCCGACCAGCGGACGGTCGCGTAGTTCCCTCGTCCTACCAGGTAATCGAGCGCATCTCGCCGCTCAGGGTGTTCGTCACCGTGCCGATGAAGTCGCTGTGGCAGAGCAGCCAGCGATCGTTCTCCAGCACCGCGCTCACGTAATCGATGCCGTCGGTCGTTTCCTTCTTTCCGGTCGACCTGGACGTCACTTCCCAGTGCACCGTGTACGACGAACAGGCGTCGGAGTTCGGCTGCTGGCGGCCGGCGGGGAAGCATCCCTGCCGCACGAAGTTGAAGGTGGCCGGCGGACGCCGGGTCACGCGGGCGGCCGCGAAGTTCTGGATGTACTGCGCCGCGATTCCTGTCCGTGTCGTTCGCTTCGCTCTGCCGCCCTTTGCCCCCGTCGCACGTCGTCGAAAAGTTGCGCAGCACCTCGTTCGTGCTCTTCGTCGAATCGGAGAAGAGGAGGAGGAAGTCTTCGCCGGCGTCCATGATCTCCTTCTGCGAATCGTGGACGCGCATCGGGAAGGTGCCGCTGGTCGACTGCGTGTGCGACACGCCGCCTTCGATGAACTTCTCCGTCACGGTCAGCCCGACGGTGACCGTCGACGGGGTTCCGTTAGCGATGGAGCTCGGGATCTTCCAGGTGAGCGTCGGCCCTGAGGGTGTCAACGTTCCGGGAGCGGTCCATTCGTAGGTGAGCGAGGCGTTCGACGTTTCGCTGTCGGTGACCGTGGCCAGCACCTGTACCGTCTCGTCGATGTCGGCAAAGCCGGACGGCTGGTTGTTCCGCGAGCCGATGCTGCGGAACGCGCTGATCACCGGCGGACGATTGGTGCCGCTCGGGGCGACAAAGGTGAACGCATTGGAAAGCGTGCTGGTCCTGCCGCCGGTGACCACCGTCACTTCGGCTGCGCCGGCCGTGGTGCGGACGCCGGTCATTGCGGTGATGGACGTGCTGCCGGAGACGACGACGCCCGTGGCTGGAACGCCGCCGACCGAGACGGTGGCGTCGCTCGCGAAGCCGGTGCCGCTGATCGTGATGCTGCTGCCACCGGTGGTGCTGCCGCTGGTCGGCGAGACCGACGTGACCTTGGGTGCCGAGTTCGTCGGTCCGGAGGGACTATCCGATCCGCAGGCGACAACGAGGAACGGGATGACGGCGACGACCGCCGTTTTGAGGGCATGCTGGAAGCGAGACACGTTCATCACAGTTCGACTTCATGGTAGCCGACTATCGGACCGTTGGCGGCTGCGGCGGTGCCGCGCCCGTTGCCGGGTTGTAACGGGGATTCTTCGGGTTGTTCGTCTGATCGTTTGGGTCGAAGTCGGGCTCGCCGCGTGCGCTCGCCACCCAGGCGGTGTAGATGAGGTCGCGAAGCAGCGTGGCCGCCTCACCGGTGGTGACGTAGACAAGTTCGCGGCCGTCGCGGCTGTCCTTCGTCTCGAAACTTTTCCGCTGCTCGAGCTGATAGACCTGCTCGATGCGCGCGTGGGCGTGGTCGACGTGCGTGAGGACCGCAGCGAACGGGTCCATCAGCACAGTGGGCGCAGCCGGAATGCGCGGTTCGATGTCGCGTTCCTGCAGGGCGATCAGGTCGACGAATGTGTTCTCGAATAGCCAGTGAATGGCGCCGTCGCGTGTGTAGCCGTTCGGATTGTTGCCCACCCAGCCGTCGTGGTGGATGGTGCTATGGAGCGGCTGCGCGCCGTCCGCAACATAATGGCTCATCCACCCGAGGTAGAACGCGGCATCCTGTTCGATGAAGGTCGTGTCCTGGCCCTGAGCGTGTATCGTTCGCCAGGTGCGGAACGCCACCTTGAGCCGCTCGTAGCCCTCGATCACGGCGTAGGGGAGTGTGCCGGTGTAGTGGATGTTGGTGAGTGCCGCCTTTGCCGGCTCCGACTCACGCAACCGCCGGTGCTCGTCGTAGACCGCCAGCAAGAACTCGTCGCGTGATCGCGGCACCTGCTTCACAAAAGCGAACTGCTCGGTGTACCACACGTGGTTCGGATCCTCGGCCGCCTTCGAGAATGGCTCGTGCGGCCCGCGCCACGAGTCGGCGAGCACCGAGCGGCTGCCGATCCAGTCGATCTGCCTCGCGAGGAACGGCGGCACGTCGGCGGGAAGCGCGAGAATGGCGGCGCGGCTGATCACCCGGTGGCCTGCGGCGCCCCACGCGAAGGCGTGAGATTGCAGCCCGCACCCGACGAGCAGGACAGCGGCCAGGGCCCTCTTCATGCCCCCAATTGTCTCTCAGATGGTTGTGCAAGCCGCCTGTCCCGGTCGGTTCGACGATGCTATCGTCGTCGCTGGTTATCCTTACATCAGCGCCCGCTATCCGACAGTCCGCCCATCCAATTTGTCGACCTGTTCGACCGCCAAACCAGCCTGCTGCGCCGTCAGAGAGAATGTCAGTGAAGGCGCGCGACGAACAACGCTGCGACATATCGAGACTTTCGCACCGGGGCCTCCTTGGTCATAATGGGGCCGCATTTACCTGCGGAGGAATGAATGAATGTTTTCGGCTTCCGTCGGATCGCCGCGGCGATCCTGACGATGGCGGGGGTGGCGGCGCCGTTGTCCGCCCAGAGCATCACGGACGCGGATCTTGCGAAGGGTCTGTCGGATCCCACACGCTGGCTGGTGGTGTCGGGGACCTATGACGGGCAGCGTCTGAGCCCCCTGACGCAGATCACGCCGGCCAACGTCGGCCAACTGGCTCCGCAGTGGACGTTCCAGGCTGGTGTGACCGGGCAGTTCGAAGCGACGCCGGTCGTGCTGAACGGCATCCTCTACGTCACCGGTCCACAGAACCATGCCTGGGCCATCGATGGCCGCACCGGCAAACAGATCTGGCATTACCAGCGGCTGCTGCCGGCGGGTCTGAAGGTCTGCTGCGGCCCCGTAAACCGCGGCTTTGCCATCTACGGCGACAAGCTCTTCATGACGACGCTCGACGCGCATCTGTTGGCGCTCGACCCGAAGGACGGCAAGGTCCTGTGGGACGTCGAACTGGCCGACTTCAAGCTGGGCTACGCCAGCACCGTGGCGCCACTGGTCGTGAAGGGCAAGCTGATCGTCGGCATGGCCGGTGGCGAGTACGCGAACCGCGGCTTCCTCGACTCCTACGATCCCGAAACCGGCAAGCGCAACTGGCGCTTCTGGACCATTCCTGGGCCCGGTGAGCCCGGCAGCGAGACGTGGCCGGTGGACGTGCTCGAGCGCGGCGGGTCGCCAACCTGGGTGACCGGCACCTATGACGCCGAGCTCAACACCGTCTACTGGGGCACGGGCAATCCGAACCCCGACTGGGACGGCGACAGCCGACCGGGCGACAACCTCTACGCGGCCTCGGTCGTAGCGCTCGACCCGGACACCGGCAAGCTGAAGTGGCACTTCCAGTACACGCCGCACGATACGCACGACTGGGACGCCAACCAGACCCCCGTGCTGGCCGACCTGACCATCAACGGTCAGCCGCGCAAGGTGCTGCTGCAGGCGAACCGCAATGGCTTCTTGTACGTGCTCGACCGCACGAACGGCAAGTTCATCAACGCGTGGCAGTACGGCAACCAGAACTGGGCGTCGGGCTTCACGCCTGCCGGACGTCCGATCGAAATCCCCGGCCACACGCCAACGATCGAAGGCACCGACACGTGCCCCGATTGGTACGGCAACACGAACTTCATGCCGCCGTCATTCGATAAGCAGCGCGGCCTGTTCTTCGTCACGGTTCGTGAGACCTGCGCGAAGTTCATCAAGAGGGACACGCCGGACGCGAACGTCGGCGATCGCACGATGGGCGGTACTGTGGCACCGGTCGGCCCCCGAACCGGTGCGCTGCGCGCCATCGACCCGCTGACCGGACAGCGCAAGTGGGAAGTGAAGTACGAGGGACCGGGCTGGGCGGGTGTACTCGCGACGGCGAGCGGCGTCGTGTTCAGTTCCGATCACGACGGCACGTTCATGGCCGTCGACTCGTCGAGCGGCAAGGTGCTCTACACCTACGAGACCGGCGGCAACATCTTCGGGCCGCCCACCACCTACATGATCGACGGCCGGCAGTGGGTGTTCCTGCCATCTGCCCTGACTGCGACGGCGTTTGCGCTGCCGCAGGCACCGGCCGCCCGCTAGCCCGTCTCAGTCTGATGGAGGCCCGCCGTGGCTTCCGTCAGGCTGACCGCAGCCCCTTCCCAGTCCTGCAGACCGGATCCCGGAACCTCGCACGCACGCTTGGAGTCTGATCATCCGCGCCGCGCCATGGTGGTCAGCGAGTGAAGGCCGCCCACGGATCGAGAGGGGTGCCTTTCCACCACTGCCTGGTCGCCGTGAGCTCGAGGATGGCGAAGTGCAGGTGCGGCGTGTCCTTCGGCGCGTTGCCTGTGGTGCCGACATACGCAATCACCTCTCCCCGCGTCACGCGCTGGCCTTCCCTCAGGCCGTTCGCGTAGCGCTCGAGATGGGCGTAGTAGTAGCAGAAGCGTCCGCTCGAATCGAATTGATAGATGGTGATGCCCCCTGGTGTGCTGAGGAACAGCCTGGCGATCGTCCCATCGTCCACCGCATGAACCGGCGTGTTGCGCGGCGCGAGGATATCGACCGCCTCGTGCCCACGCGCCCCCCCGTCGCGTCGATGGTCGAACTGGCCTTTCAGTGTTTCGACCCGGGCACCATCGATCGGCGACCGGAGCGACCGGGCCCTAAGCGTGGGGATCGAATCGGTGGACGTCTGCGCTGTCAACGCCGTGGCGACGTGTGCACGCTGCGCGGCGGTGATCGTCAGCACGGCAATAGCGGCGCTTCCGAGGTGACGGCCGATCCGTCCGGATGGCTTCATTCGGTGAAGACGACCCGCGTGCCCGGTTTGACGAACGACGCCAGGCGCGCAGCGTCCCAGTTCGTGAGGCGCACACAGCCGTGCGACTGTGCGTGTCCGACCATGTTGGGCGACGGCGTACCGTGCAGGCCGTAGTGCGGCACGTTGATGTCGATCCAGACCACGCCAACCGGGTTGTTCGGTCCCGGTTTCAGCGTTGCCTTCTCGTCGGTCTGCTCCGCGTCCCAGAACAGGCTGGGGTTGTAGTGGAAGGGCGGCATCCACGACGTGCCGTTCACCTTCCACGTGCCGATGGGCAGCGGGTCGTGTTCCGAGCCGCTCGACACCGGAGCCTGAAACAGCGTCGAGCCGTCGGCATGCACCACGCGCATCGTCGAACCACGCCGCGACACTTCGACCGAGACTTCACCGGCGTTGGCGGCTGGCGTCGGCTTGACCGAGGGATCGAAAGGCGTAACGGCGGGCACCTTCAGCCGGCTGCCCTTTTCGAGACGGAGGCCCGGGTTCAGCCTGCTCAGGAGCCTTGGTGACGCGTGGAAGCGCTCGGCCAGCAGCTCGAGGCGGTTCTCATAGCCAAGTGCGGGGAGCGTCGCCTGGTCAGTCAGTGACGCTGGCAGCGGGCCCTCGAGCAGCGGCAGTTGCACGTCGGCTTCCGAGATCTCGTAGTTCACCAGGATCTCCGAACCGGCGCTCGCCGTGAGAGCGGTCCACGTGCTGCAATCGGGGCGTCCCGTTGGTGTGCGTCCCTGGTCGCGCTGGAACGCCTCGATGGCGCGGGCCAGGTTGCGTCCAGCCGTGCCGTCGATCTCGCCTGCCGAAAATCCGAGCTTGTCCAGCAGGACCTGATAGCTCAGCGTATCGGTGCAGGATGTCGCTGGTTGGGCTGACGCGGGTAACGGCGAGTGCGTCAACACGAGCAAGACCCAGAGGAGCAACAACATGGCGGCGCGATTCAGTGCACGGGTTGTGCCTCCGGGTGCCGGAGGCGCGCGTCCCTTGTCCAGCAGGTGATACATTAGTGACGACAGCAGGAGGAATATGGCAAATCGGACAAGACCCACGCTCGAGAAGCGAGCCAAAGAGCGTGCGCGACAGGAAAAGCGGAAGCAGAAGGATGAGCGCCGCGCGACGGCGAAGGTGACGAAGTCGAATTCGCCCCGTGGCGAAGGCGAGGAAGACCCCGATATTGCCGGCATCGTGCCGGGACCGCAGCCGATTCCGTGGGCAGACGACGAAGAAGAAGAAGAAGTCGTTTGATGCGAGCGGCTGGCTCAGCTGGCGTGGCGCACGCACTGCCGTAGCGCCGCCATCATCGCTCCTTCGAACCAACCCATCTTGTGACCAGGCCGGGCGCCAACGCGCTGCCGGCCGTCACCCACACGAACTCGACACCCCTACATCGCACCGCCCCAACGTGGACGGTCCATTTCCGTGAAGGTACGCCGCGCGTCAGCCGCGCGGCGTGCTGACGGCGGCGCGCCGGCGTCTGTCCGGCCAGAGTCCGGGTCGGATCTACTGGGCGCGGAGCAGCAGCACGGGGACCTTCACCAGGTGCCGCACCTTCGTGACGGTCGTGCCGAGGAGCACGTCAGCGATGAAGCGGTGGCCGTGGGTCGACATGGCGATAAGGTCGACCTGCGCATCCGCCGCAACGCGAACAAGTTCATCGGCCGGGTCGCCCTTGGCGAGCTGGACGTTGACCGTCAGCCCTTCCGCCGCCATCTCTACGCCCAGCCGCTCGAGATAGGCAAGGTCGGCCTTCATCTCTTCCGACTCACGAAGGTTCAGCTGGTCGAAGTGCCGGGCGGCCCAGCCGTCGGCCACATGCACCAGCAGCAGCTCCGCTCCGGTGAGATGCGCGAGCTGCCGCGCGTGCGCAAGGATGGTCGCGTCGGCGGCGGAGTGCTCGAGGGCAACGAGGATGCGTCGATACATCGGCGGGAATTCTACACGCCGACGAAGGTCTGGTAGAGCAACCAGACATTCAGCACGGCGATGACGATGGCCACGGTCCATGCGAGCAGCTTTACCCACAGCGGGTTGACGAAGGCGCCCATCTTGGCCGGATTGCTGGTGAACGACACCAGCGGAAATACCGCAAAGGGCAACTGCAGGCTGAGGACCACCTGGCTGAGGATGAGCAGCGGACCGGTGCCGCGCTCGCCATAGAGCACCGTGACGATGATGGCGGGAATGATGGCGATGAGCCGCGTGATCAGGCGGCGTAGCCACGGGCGCAGGCGGAGGTTGATGAACCCCTCCATTACGATCTGGCCCGCCAGCGTGCCGGTGAGCGTGGCGTTCTGCCCCGAGAAGAGCAGTGCCACCGCGAACAGCACGCTCGCCATGGTCGTGCCGAGCAGCGGTGACAGGAGCTGGTAGGCGTCAGAGATGTCGGCCACATCCTCGTGGCCCGTGCCGTGGAACGTGGCGGCCGCCATGATGAGGATCGCTGCGTTGATGAAGAGTGCCGACATCAAGGCCACGGCGGAATCGATGGACGAGAAGCGGATCGCCTCGGCCTTGCTCTCGTGGGTGTCGAGGTACTTGCGCGTCTGCACGATCGACGAGTGCAGGTAGAGGTTGTGCGGCATCACCGTGGCGCCGAGGATGCCGATGGCGATGTAGAGCATCTCGGGATTGGTGAGGATCTCCGAGCGCGGGATGAAGCCGGTGGCAACGGCGCCGAGGTCGGGTTGCGCGAGCCAGAGTTCCACCGCGAACGACCCGGCAATGGCGAGGATGAGGCCGATGACCAGCGCCTCGACGTAGCGAAAGCCGTGGTGCTGCAGGTAGAGCACGATAAGGACGTCGAGCGCGGTGAGACAGACGCCCCACACCAGCGGCAACCCGAACAGCAGGTTCAGGGCGATGGCGGCGCCCACCACCTCGGCGAGGTCGCAGGCGGCGATGGCGATCTCGCACAGGATCCACAGGGCGATGGTGGTGGGGCGCGAGTAGCTATCGCGGCAGGCCTGGGCGAGGTCGCGTCCGCTGGCGATGCCGAGCCTGGCTGACAGTGCCTGCAGCAGGATAGCCATCAGGTTCGAGATCATGATGACGCTGAGCAGCGTGTAGCCGAAGCGGGCGCCGCCGGCGATGTCGGTGGCCCAGTTGCCCGGGTCCATGTAGCCGACGGCTACCAGGTACCCCGGGCCGGCGAAGGCGAGCAGCTTGCGCCAGAAGCCGGCGCCGTGCGGAATGGGCACGGAGCCGTGAACCTCGGGTAGGCTCTTCATCGGCGGCGAACTACGCCAGCCTGACGGTCCAGTTGGCGCGCTCTTCGATTCAGGCAGCATTTTGACGACTCAAAATGTAGTTTAGCTGGACCCCACTGTCAAAGGGTTCCTGTGGGGATAAGGCGGGTAGTTGCGACCCGGATGGGAAGCTACTGCGGGTGACTTCGCCGACCAGATTCGCCGCGGGTGCGTTTTCCCCCGTGAATCGAGGTGTGGGCCGCTGGCACCGGCTCTGCCTTCGCTCAGGCATGGGTGGAGCAGAGAGTCAGGGACGGCGCAGCCTATTGATCGATGATGCTGCGGTGTTGCTCGGGGTATCCCGGAGGACGGTCTATTACCGGATCCGTCAGGGCCGGCTCGAGACCGTGCGGACGCTGGGTGGCTCGCAGCGGGTGCTGCTCGGGTCGATCGAGCAGTTGCTGCTGCAGCGGCGTCAGTTGCTGAATCTGGCCGTTGCGAGTGCCCTCGAACCCCGGCTATAGACCGAGTCGCTGGCGCTTCAGGTACAGACCCTTGCGCGAGATGCCCAGTGCCTTGGCGGCCGCCTCGACCTTGCCGTTGTTCTGGCTGAGCGCGTGCTTGATCATCTCCCGCTCGACGCCGGCGATCACGTGATCCATGCTGCCGCCCAGCGGCACGCTCAGCTCGAGTCCGAGTTCGCGGCGCCGCAACTGCTCCGTCTCGTCGCGCATGGCTTTCGGCAGGTGGTCGAGGGTCAGCGTGACGTCGGTCTCTGCAGTGGCCACCATGCGATTAATCTCGTTGCTCAACTGTCGGATGTTGCCGGGCCACGGGTAGACGACCAGGTGCTCCATCAGGTCGTCGCCCACGCGGATCCGTCCTTTACCGAGTTCGTGCGACCACTTGAGTGCGAAGTGCTGGGCGAGGGGCGGAATTTCCTCGCGCCGTTCACGCAGCGGCGGAAGTTCCAGCGGGATGACATTCAGGCGGTAGTACAAGTCTTCGCGGAAGCGTCCCTCGTGCACGAGCTTCTTCAGATTCGCATTGGTAGCGGCGACGATGCGGACGTTGACCGAGAAGGGTGAGGTTTCACCGAGCGGGTTGATCTCGCCGGATTCGAGGAACCGCAGCAGCTTCGGCTGCAGGTCGAGACTGAGTTCGCCAACCTCGTCGAGGAACAGCGTGCCGTCCTTTGCGGCCCTGATAAGGCCTGGGTTGTCCCGATCGGCGCCGGTGAACGCACCCCGCTTGAAGCCAAACAGGTGACTCTCGAGCAGTTCGCGCGGTACGGCCGTGCAGTTGAACGGCACGAACGGCTTCTTCGATCGCTGTGAGTAACGGTGCACTGCCCGCGCGAGCACCTCCTTCCCGGTGCCGCTCTCGCCGGTGATCAGTACCGTGACGTTGGTGGGCGCCACCTTGCGGGCGTAGAGCATCACCTCTCGCATCTTGCCGGCGACGACCGAGTCGTCGCCCTCGGCGGGCAACTCGTCGATGGGCCACAGGGTGAGCCGCTCTTCGCGCTCGAGCCGGGCGCGTTCGAGTTGCTGTCCGGCGGCGATAACGAAACCGACGCTGTTCACGGCGGCGTGCGATTCGATGTCGGGCAGCGGCTGCAGTTGCAGCTCGATGCTGCGCTCACGCGATATGCCGATGGCGAAGGTGCGGACGTCCGCCGGCGAGGTCACCGTTCCCCATTCGGCGAGTACTTCCTCACGGGTGTCACCGTCACGCGCGATAGCGCGGGCAGCGACGGCGCAGTTGACGTGTTGAAGGACGGAGACGAGGCCGGTCGCCGTGAGTTCGGGGCGGCTCGAGTGCATCAGGAGAGAGGCGACCTCCTGCAAGGTGTTGGCCGACTGACTGACCGCGCACCCTCCGCACGGCTGAAGCGAAGTCAGCACGGCAGCGAAGGAGGTATTCAACTCCTGTTCAGCGAGCTTATTTGACACCGCACGGCAGATGCGCATGGCGCGGTCGAAATGCGCCTTGGCCGCCCCTAACCGGCCAGTTGCCACCAAGCTCGACGCGAGGGTCTTTTCATAGAGAATCGCGAGGTCTGGTGTCGCGAGAGTGGGGGCAACGATGGATGTTCTGGACATCGCAAGCCCCGCCTCTACTCGAGCTTTGTCAAGCAAGAGGGTCGCTGAATCTTGGAGAATCGTATCGCCACTTCGCGCCGCGAGAGCAATTGCCTCGGAGAAGTAGTGCTCGGCGCCTGGCAAATCGCCCAGTCTTGCCAGCAACTCCGCTTTGGTTAGTAGAGAGTGGCGATGAACATAGCGCCCGCTCCGAAGCGACGCCCGATCGGAAATCTCAACACGGTCAAGCAGTCTCAGCCCGTCGAGAGTCCGGCCTTGAGCCATGTAGACCCTGGCGATCGACTCACTGATCGCATCATATCGGTCGCCGAGCGGCCGCGCGGCGCTCAACGCTTGGTTTAGGTACTCCAAGGACCGCTCGTAGTCTCCTGTGGTGTGCAGGAGGCGACCCATGTTTCCCAGAGCGCTAAATCGGACCGCAGCGGAACCGCTGTCGATGCTCAGCCGAAGTGCTCGTTCACCCTGGGTGAGCGCGGAAGGCACATCGCAAAGAACCATCGCAAGCGCCATCCGGGTGGTGGCGGCCCACCCCTCCAGCCACGCGTTTGGATACCGCGCCAACAGACTCTCCGCAAGTGCAACGTGTCGGTGCTCTTACCGAGCAACCCATGCTTGCCGTCAATATCGGCAACCGCGAGGTGAACGGCCGCCGACAGGCTGGGGCTACCTAGGAGCTTGTTGAAAAAAGCATAGTTATCGATCGACGCGGCTGGCGGCGCGGACGACGATGCGGCGCATGCGAGGAGACGACCGCCAGCCCGATGCGATGTTCAGCTATGTCTCGGCCGAGGAGCGGGTGCCGGCGACGCACCCGTTGCGGGCTATCCGCCAGTTGGTGGACGCCGTGCTGCGCGAGATGTCTGGGGAATTCGACGGGCTGTACAGCCGCATCGGCCGCCCGTCGATTCCGCCCGAGCGCCTCCTGCGGGCGCAACTGCTCCAGGTGTTCTACTCCATCCGCAGCGAGCGCCTGCTGATGGAGCAGCTTGACTACAACCTGTTGTTCCGGTGGTTCGTCGGCATGGACATGGACGAACCCGTCTGGAATCACAGCGTCTTCGCCAAGAACCGGGACCGGATCTTGACGCAGGACGTGGCGCACAGTTTCTTTCGCCATGTCGCCGAGCGGGCGGCCGGCCTGATGTCCGACGAGCACTTCACCGTCGACGGGACGCTCCTCGAGGCGTGGGCCAGCCAGAAGAGTTTCCAACGGAAAGACGGCGGCGACGCGGGCGATGGCCGCGACTTCCGGGGACAGACCCGGACCAACGACACGCATGCGTCGACCACCGACCCCGATGCGCGGCTGTATCGCAAATCGCACAACAGCGAGTCGCGGCTGGCATATCTCGGTCATCTGCTGATCGAGAATCGGCACGGCTTGATCGTCGACGCGCTGGCGACGCAGGCGGACGGCTCGGCCGAACGCGACGCGGCCGCCGTGCTGGTCCTCGACCAGATCCAGCGCCGGCCCGGCCGTCGCATCACCGTGGGCGCCGACAAGGGCTACGACACGCACGGGTGCATTCATCACCTGCGGGCCTTCGGCGCGACGCC
Organism: uncultured Acidobacteriota bacterium; assembly: GCA_963722395.1. Taxonomy (GTDB): domain Bacteria; phylum Acidobacteriota; class Vicinamibacteria; order Vicinamibacterales; family CAVVIG01; genus CAVVIG01. Next base: position 49,393 of record CAVRLS010000011.1, read on the forward strand.
GCACGTCAGCCCGAACCACGCGCGACGCGGGGGCAGCGCGATTGATGGTCGCACCACCCGTCACGTCGGCTACGCGCAGAGTCAGCACGCGCGGCCGCGCATCGAACCGGCCTTCGGATGGCTCAAATCCATCGGCCTGCTCCGCAAAGTCAAACTCCGCGGCCTGGCCAACGTCGACCGGCTCTTCGTCTTCGCGAGTGCGGCCTTCAATCTCCTGCGCCTCCCCAAGCTCCTCGCCACATCGGCCTGAGCACGATGACGAGGCCGGGGCGCGACGGCGCCGCGCCCCCCGGCCTCCCACCGAGACTCCCAATGCCGCGCACGGCCCCGCCGCCACCCACCGGTGATGCATATTTAGCCGTTTTTCAACGACCTCCTAGGCAACTGACGCGCTTGCGCAGCCGAACGACCATGGCCCTGCAGGACTCGCCGCCAATCCTATCCGCCGTGAGCGAGAGTATCCTTAGTTGAGTCCAACAGAGCTGCTCTGCGTCTCCAGCGCGTTCAGCAAGCGACTGCGAACGATGGAGATGGTGTAGTTCGCCGTCCGGATCACCGTCGGCCGAATCGAGCCTCGAGAGGACGAACTCTCCAACTGCCCGTTGCGCGTCTGTAATCAACCTGGAGCGAAGCGATTGATCGACGAGCGCCTTGCTGAAGAAACGTCGCCGGTCGCCTCGCAGAGTGCGGACTTGAGCAGCGATGTGTCGACGTCTAAACGCGTCGTCTCAGGGTCTCCAAACGGCCCAACGCAGCAGCGAACCTGCCGCTTTTGTAGCAGTGCCCGCGCTTCGCCGAAGATGTCCATGAGGTCTCCTCCACCGGTCCAGTGGAATTGTGCGCGGAGCGGAAGAGCTTTTAAAGATCGTTTCTGGCTGCGCGCGTAATCTCCGTGCAAACGCCGTAGCCTGCTACTGGGCCGCGTGGAGGGTGAGGTTGCCCCGGAGTGAGGCGTGCGAGGCTCCACCGAGTTTAGAACTTCAGCCAGAAGCGTCTTACACAGTCGCTCGTCCGACTCGGAGAACGGCTCGGCCGAGTAAAGGGAAAGTACACCGATTAGCTGCTTCCCCGTTACTACAGGCACGCAGAGACAATTGCGAAGGGCAGGAGTGAATCGTGACGCAATATCCCCTAAGTCAAGTGCAGCGTCCGAATTCAGAATTGTTTGGCGGTTCGCCGCTACCCAACCGCTGAGACTCTGCCCTAACGTCGATTCGATGTACCAGCGATGGCATGGCCCTGGGCTCCTGCCAAGTGGTGAGCCACCAGTTCATCGCGCGCTTGGTCGTATCGATAGAACACTGCCATTGACGCTGACAGTGCGGGAGCGAGCCGCAGCAGCAACGCTTCGCACTCGAACGATATCAGGCTGCTCTCGCCGAAGCTCGGGGCAGTCTCGAGAGCGCGGTCAATCTGCGCTGTTTCGCTGGGCAAAGGTGGCGGATCTCGGACCACTTGGTTGTCGGACGTCTCGTTGGCTTCGGAAAGCTCGATGCTCTCGTGGACGCTCTCAAACGTCTGCACCACCCACGGGTCGTACATCGTGCCCTTCCGTTCGTTCAGAATGGCCAGCGCGTCTTCGTTGGAAAGGCGTCGACGATACGGACGATCGGAAGTCAGAGCATCAAAGCAGTCAACGACCGACAGGATCCGAGCGCCGATGGGGATGTCCGTCCCCGCAGCCCGTCTGGATAGCCAGTGCCGTCCCACGACTCGTGGTGGTGTCGAACAATAGGAACGACTGGGTAGGGGAAGTCGATCGCAGAGAGGATGTCGGCGCCGACGCTTGCGTGGAGCTTCATCTTCTCAAACTCGGCCTCTGTAAGCCGGCCCGGTTTGTTAAGAATGTACTCGGGAACGGCAAGCTTGCCCATGTCGTGCAAAAGCGCTGCTGCTTCAACTGCTTTCAAAAGGGCCTCATCGTGAACACCGAGTGCTTTCGCCAAGCCCACCGCGTACTTCTGAACCCGCCTGATGTGGCCGTGCGTGACTTGGTCCTTGGCGTCAATCGCCATCGCGAGCGTCTCGATCGTGGAGAGATAAAGTCGGTTGACCTTCTCCACGTGACGATTGGCATCCTCCACTCTGTCCATGGAGATTTTGAAGGTGAAGTACAGGACCAGGAGCAGCGGCACGATGACGCCAATGAAGCGAAGATCGATTTCCCGCGTCCCAACAACCAGAAGAACGGCAACAGATGCGCCGCAGAAATAGTTGAGAGAGATCCAGATGAAGTTCTCCCGCCACACTTTGACTGGGGGACTTGCTTCTCAAGAGAGATGGCGAAGGTTATCAGCCAGCTGTTCAGCGAGAAGTACGCAGCAGCAAAGACGATCAAGGCGGGGAGGATCTGATTGAGCGGTGCTGGAGCTTCGACGAGCGGCCGAATCCGGAGCTAGCCAGAAGAACAGCTGCGCCGAACACCATGCGGACACCGCCGGCGCTGACATGTTGAACAGCGCGCGGTAGGGTTCCTGCTTTCGCTTAAAGATCCAGAACGAGATTACAAGACCATCGAGGGCGACTACCAAGGTGCCCGCCGACGGCCCGTACAGGAGCACCGCGGCGAATACGAAGGTCTCGGAGATCGAGATCGACGCTGGCACAGACGGCAGCTTGACGGTTGCCGAACCGCTTATCAGCGTCAGCGCAGCAAGCATGAACCACTGAATGCCAACCGGGTGCTGGGTGAATTGGTGCACCGACCAACTGATGACCAGGAATCCGGCGACAATGACAGCGGCGACGTATGCTCGGCCGTTTGTCGGTAAGAGCGGGGCTGACACTATTCCCGCTGAACGTATCGGCACGGTTCAGTCCCAAACGATAATGCTATTGTTCACGAGGGCCCCCAGGTTGCAGAACTGCAATTGCTTTGGTTGCGGTGGCTGCGTCTGAACTGCTAGTTTCCCCATACGATCGACTCTGCGGCATTTCCCCACACGATCGACTCGGTTGCGTTGCCCCAGACGATTGAGTCAGCGGTGTTCCCCACACGATCGAGTTGCCCCAGACAATCGACTCGAGAGCGTTACCCCAGACGATTGACTCCGCGGCATTCCCCACACGATCGACTCGGCCGCGTTACCCCAAACGATGGAGTTGGCTGCATTACCCCAGGAGTCCGCTGCGTTTCCCCACACGATCGAATTACCCCAGACGATCGAACCCGCCGCGTTACCCCAGACGATCGAGTTGCCCCAAACGATCGAGTTCGCTGCGTTGCCCCACACGATGGACTCCGCGGCGTTCCCCCAGACAATGGAATTCCCCCAGATCACCGGAGCGCCCGCAGCATTGCCCCAGACGATCGAATGGGCGACAGCGCGAAAGAAGGAAGCAGTTGCCTTGCGCCGACTCGGTCCGTGCTGACGCCGCCCAAGCGAAAACGTTCGTCTGCAACTTGCCCTGTGGACAGGACCGAGTTCGGCGCTCCAGACTGCCTGACGAAGCGCACCGCCGCCAAGGCGTTGAGTTCACCAGTGCCGCCGACAAGAAGCCCTTGCCGGTCGATGGGGGAACTAGTCAACTGAAGCGCTGCCTTGACCGCCGCAGGCGAGAGTCTCGGCTTTCTCATCCAGCAGCAACGCCACCGCGCCGCTCGTCACTCCCGCCGCCATGCTCGTGCCCGACAGCGCCATGTAAGCGTTGACGCCGGCGCCGGCCACGTGCCGCTCGGGATACTGCGTTGCCAGGTAGGAACCGGCCGCTTCGGCCGAGCACCAGCCGGCTGCCCGGCGCAACCAGGTCCGGCTTGATCACCAGGTCGAATAGCGTCGGCCCTTTCGAGCTGTACTTCGCGACGGTGTCGTCCGACCGCTTCGCCGTGCCCTGCATGTCCACGGCACCGACGGTCAGCGCCGCCGGGTCGTTGCCGGGCGACGTGACGCTGCCGAACACCAGCGCGCCGTCCTTCGTCACGCCGTAGTTGCCAGCCGCCGCCACGACGACGATGCCCGCCGACACGGCGCGTTCCACCGCTTCGCATAGCGGATCGTCCTGGTACGACTGCACCACGGGGGTGCCCAACGACAGGTTGATGATGCGGATGTTGTAGGCCGAGCGGTTCTCGATGGCCCAGTCGATGGCCTCGATGACGTCGCTGGCGCGGCCGGCGCCCTGCGCGTCCAGCACGCGAAGATTGATGAGCCTGGCGGCAGGAGCGACGCCGCTGTAATCGGCGATGTCCGCGCCGGTGCCGGCGCCACCGGCGATCAGCGCGCCCACATGCGTGCCGTGCCCGTACGACGTCCGACCCGTCGCCACCGGTGAAATCTTTTGAGTAGACGATGCGGTTGGAAAGGGCGGCGTGGCGTCCGTCGACGCCGGAATCGATCAGGGCGACGCCGATGCCCGCGCCCGTCAGCGGCTTGATCTTCCCGATGCCGGCCCAGATCTGATCGGCGCCGATGCTCTCGGTGGCCAGGCTCGACGAGCGGACCGCAGCGTCGGCCGATAGGTGGTCAACTGTCTCGTCTCGCGACAGGGCATCCAGCTGTCCGGCGTTCACGCCAAGCACGGCACCCGTCTTCAGGTAGCGGCGCACCCGCACGTTGTAGCGACGCGCGAGCGCATCGACCTCGGCGCGGCTCCCATGCACAATCACGTCAATCGACTGGCTGCCGGCCGCCAGCGTCCGCTCGAGATCGGATCCAAGTCGCGCCCGGTGCGCGGCCTCGGCCGGAGCGCAGAGCCAGGTGGTGGAGGCGAGCGTCAGAGCCAGGAAAGAACGCCTGACGAATCGAAGACTAGCCATCGGATGCTCCCAGTGAACTCACAACAACGCGTTCGCGACGTCGGGGTCCCATCTCTCTGCTCCCTCCTCGCTCGCCCGGGTTTGTCCGATAACCCGAGCGCCATAAAGCCGGCATGTGAGAGATTTCCGACACCGTATAGAAGCGCACGGGCGGTGCCACGATGAGCCTGGGACGCACGACTGGGGCTAAGCCATGTCCTGTCAGTCGCTTAGTCGGTGATGCGAGTGTCGGGGGCTGGGACGGGTGTCAGGGGCGTGTCGGACAAGCACTTGGCCGTGCCTGGCCGCGCATGGCGATTCCTGCGACTTTGCACAGAAAAATTGCTCCCAGCCAGTTTCTTGGCGAGGTTCTTGTCCGGTCAATGGGTTAGCCTCAGGATCTGTTTCTGGCCTCGCAATGGAGTTCGCTGCGTGTCACACATGGCGATCCGCAGTCCGCGGCACCCGTACCTGCCGTCATGCCGGTCGCAGCAGCAAGGTCGGTCATACAATGTCGCCATGCAGTTGAACGGCGTGCTTGCCCCGCTGCCGACTCCGTTCGACGAGTCGGGCGCGCTCGATGTGACGCGGCTGCGCGCGGCGCTCCCGCGCTGGGTGGCCAGCCCCCTCACCGGCTTCGTGGTGCTCGGGACCAACGGCGAAGCCGGCCTGTTGAACGAGCGCGAAGCCGACACGGTGATTGCCGAGACCCGCGCCTGCGTACCCACCGGCCGGACGCTGCTCGCCGGCACGGCACGCGAATCGACCCGTGAAGCCATCGCGGCTGCCGCGCGCGCCGCTGAACTCGGCGCCGACGGTGTGCTCGTGCGCACACCGTGCTTCTTCAAGTCGCAGATGTCGTCCAGCCGCGTTCGAGCGTCACTACCTGGCCATCGCGGACGCGTCGCCGGTCCCCGTGCTGCTCTACAACTTCACCGCCGCCACCGGGGTCAACCTGCTGCCCGACGCGGTCGGCCGCCTCGCCGTCCACCCAAACATCGTCGGCATCAAGGAGTCGGGCAGCGACATCGCCCAGCTTGGCGATCTCGTTGCCGTGGCGCCGCCAGGGTTTGCCGTGCTCGCCGGCTCGGCCTCCACGCTGCACGCCGCGTTGTCGGCCGGCGTGTCGGGCGCGATCCTCGCGCTCGGTGCCCTGCTGCCAGGCGCGTGTGTGCGCCTCTTCGAGTTGATGCGCGACGGCAAGCATCTGGAGGCGCGCCTCCTGCAGCGGCGCCTGCTGCCGCTGGCGCGACTCATCTCCACCGGGCACGGCGTGCCGGGCCTGAAGGCGGCGCTGCTGCTCTCCGGCATCGACGCCGGCTATCCGCGCCTGCCGCTGGCGCCCGCACCTGACACCGCCGTCGATTCCATCCGGACGGCCCTTCACGCCTTCGAGGACGTATTCGCATGAGCCTGCTGCCCGACGTCGATCGCATCCTGCTCGGACCCGGCCCAAGCCTCACCGCACCGCGAGTCATGCGTGCGATGGCGGCTCCAACCCTCAGCCACCTCGACCCTCTCATGCTTGCGCTGCTCGACGATGTGCGGGCGAGGCTGCTGCGGATCTTCCGCGCGCCGGAAGGCTCGTTCGCCTTCGCTGTGTCGGGCACCGGCACTGCCGGTATGGAAGCGACGGTGGCGAACCTGGTCGAACCAGGCAAGCGCGTCCTGGTGATCGTGTCGGGTTACTTCGGCGATCGCCTTGCGCAGATCTGCGAACGCTACGGCGCCAGCGTGACGCGGCTCGATGTGGAGTGGGGCCGTGCCTGCGACCCCGCGGCGTTGCGGACGGCGCTGGCCGCCGACCCCGTGGACATCGTCGCGATGGTGCACGCCGAAACCTCGACGGGTGCGCTCAATCCGGTGCGCGACCTGGCGGCGATCGCCCATGAGCACGATGCGCTGGTACTGGTCGATGCGGTGACGTCGCTTGGTGGCCACCCGCTCGAGATCGGCGCGTGGGGCATCGACGCCTGCTACAGCTGCACGCAGAAGTGTCTCGGCGCGCCGTCCGGTCTGGCACCGGTCGTCTTCGGGCCGCGCGCGCTCGATCGACGCGTGAAGTGCCGCAGCTTCTACCTCGACCTGCAGCTGCTCGAAGACTACTGGCTTCGCCGCAAGTACCACCACACGATGTCGTCCACGCTGGTCTATGCCCTTGATGAGGCGCTGGCGATCGTCGAGGAGGAGGGGCTCGACGCGCGGTGGGCACGCCACCAGCAGAACCACCTCGCGCTGATCGATGCGCTGAAGCCGCTTGGCCTGTCCATGCTGCCACCCGAAGGCGAGCGCCTGTGGACGCTGAACGCGGTGCGAGTACCGGAGGGCGTTGACGAAGCCGCAGTCAGAAAGTACCTGCTCGAGACGTTCAACATCGAGATTGGCGCCGGGCTCGGCCCGCTGGCTGGGAAGGTGTGGCGCGTCGGCCTGATGGGTGCGAGTTCCTCGCCTCGCCTGGTCCTGCTGCTCGTGGCAGCGCTCGAGGCGGCGCTGGCACAACAGGGACGGACGCCTCGTGGGTGAGGCTGTGCCACGCCTGCTGGTGGCGGAGCGATGAGGCGGCTCTGGCAATGGACGTCGGGCGCCACGGCCATCGTCTTCGGATGTGTCGCCTACGCGTACCTGACGCTGCCCGACGTGCGCGGGCTTGCCACGGAGAACCCGACGGCGACGGCCTTCACCGAGCTCCGGGCCCGTGAAGCGCGCGCCGACGGCAGGACGCCGAAGCATGTCCAGCAGTGGATTGCCTATCGGCGGATGTCGCCGGCACTCACGCGGGCGGTGCTGGTCGCCGAGGATGCGGCGTTCTGGCAGCACGACGGTGTCGACTACGCCGAATTGCAGAACTCGATCGAGGTCGACTGGGCGCGCGGTGCACTGACGCGCGGAGCCAGCACCATCACGCAGCAACTGGCGAAGAATCTTTACCTGTCGCCATCGAAGAATCCACTGCGGAAGTTCCGCGAGCTGATCATTGCCAGACGTCTCGAAGCCGAGCTTTCGAAGCAGCGGATCTTCGAGCTCTATCTCAATGTCATCGAATGGGGTGACGGCATCTACGGCGCCGAAGCCGCGGCAGGAGCCTACTTCCACAAGTCGGCTGCAGCGCTTGGTCCGAGTGAAGCCGCACTCATGGCCGGCGCCATCATCAATCCCCGCATGATGAATCCGCTAAAGCCGACCCGACGCCTCAACCGTCGTCAGCAGATCATTCTCGGACGGATGGGCCGACGCACCCCGCCGGTGGCGCGTGCTTCAGCTGAGGAACTGGCAAAAGAAGCGAGTCAGGACGAGCAGAAGTAGGCTGCAGGTACACCTTGCTCAGCTTGACGCTGCAGGCAACGGTCGCTACCGTGTCAAAAAGGGATGATCAACTACACTGACCGGCTGACGTTGCTCATGCGGGATATCGTGTCGCGTGTGCCGGCGCTGTCGTTCATCGACATGGATGCTGTGTTGGTCTTCGCGCGCTTCGGCCGGCTGCGGACCGACGGCGCGTTCGCCACGTGTCACTCTCTCGGCCTTCCGCCCAGCGAACCCGGGTACTACTTCTGGCGCGACCGTACCAGCGGGCAGATCACCAGACGCTCGAACTGGTTCGTCACCAAGTCGCCCGTCGTAGCCGTCGGCGGGCAGCGGATGAACTACCTCATCTCGTTTGCGCTGCCGCGCTTCTGCGATCAGTCACTGGACCATTCGCGCAAGGAGCGGTTCTACCGCCGGTCTAGCGACGCGTGGATTGCCAAGCTCGACACGGTTGTGCACGAGCTCTACCACATCGATCCGGATCAGAACGGCATCCGCCGCATCGAAAAGTCCGATGGCACCTACGCCGCGCACTGTCACGGGCCAGCGTTCTTCGAGCAGGTGGCAGAGATGGTGACGGCGTATCTCGATACGCGACCAGATCCGGCAGCCTACGACTTCCTGCAACATGACTTCGGCTCATTGAACGCCGCGCACGCCGGCGTTACCGCCACGAGCTTCCGAGGCTTCCCGTCCTACCCGCAGCGCTACATCGAGCGGTTAGCCGTTCAGCCTCCCTGCGACGCGTCGCTCGCGTCGATCGAGGTGGAACCCTGGAGAACGCGACGCAGCCGTGAGCACTACACGGAAGCCGACCTGCACGTCCGGCAGTTCCTGCTGGACACCTCCCGCCGCTGCCCGGTGGTTCGCGCGCCGCGCGCCGCCTAGTCCGTCTCGAGCCTGCGGATTCCCACCAATCGGCGCGACCAGTACCGGAAGCGTCAGAGACTCCACGCGGACGACGCCGCGTGAACTCGGCGCGTGCACGAACGCATCACCACCAAGCGCTATTCCCACGTGCGAAGCTCCGGGAGCCGTCGTAGAAAAGAAGATCAAATCGCCAGGTCGCTGTTGCCCGGGCGGGACGACTGTACCCACGAGGAACTGATCGTGCGTCTCGCGCGGAAGCGCCGTACCCGCACTGTTGAAGACGTACTGCGTGAAGCCGCTGCAATCGAACCCGCGCGGGTCGGATCCGCCATTGCGGTAGGGTGTGCCTCGGAGTTCGAGGGCGGCGCGCACGACGCGGTCGGCAGGGGTCGCCGGCGCTGCAACATCGGGAGCCTCGGCCGGACGGGGAGCCCCGGGCACCGGCGCAGCTGGGGTGGCCACCACCGGTCTCTCGGATCGGCCGGATGTCGGGAAGGGACGCGGCGCAACGCCGCCGGACGCGCACGCCGTGACGAATACGCAGAGGGCGATCACCCCAACGCCAGCAGCGGCTTGCTGTTCCCAAACTGACATCCGCGGGATTGTACCCGGGAAGCCCGCCGGCTGCGTACAGCCGCTAAATGCCTGCAACGGGACGTGGTTACGGGCGTCAGAGCCTTGACACCCCGACAATGGTCGGGCAGAATTCCTATAGAGATCGGGCCTCGAGGAAAGGCGGAGTCGAGACGAAGCGGGTATGGAACAGACGCTTCTCCTGAACGCGTCGTATGAACCCCTCAAGATCGTCGACTGGCAGAAGGCGGTTACGCTCTGGTGCCAGCAGAAGGTCGAGGTTATCTCTGTCTACGACAGGGAGATCAGAGGTGTGTCCATCAGCTTCAAGCTGCCCTCCGTGATCCGCCTGCTGCGCTACATCAAGGTGAAGCGCAGATTCGACTACGTGCCGTTCTCCCGCGCCAACATCTACGCGCGCGACGACCATCGCTGCCAGTACTGCGGCGAACTCTTCCCGACCAGCGAACTCACCTTCGATCATGTCGTGCCGGTCGCGCAGGGCGGCCGCAAGGACTGGGAGAACATCGTCGTCGTGCTGCGTGCAGTGCAACCGCAGCAAGGGCGGCCGCACTCCGGCGCAGGCCGGCATGCAGCTGCTGCGCGTGCCGAAACGTCCGGACTCGACGCCAGCCATCCGGATTACAGTAGGTTTGCGCAACGCGCCAGACAGCTGGCGTGATTATCTCTATTGGAACGCCGAACTGGACGACACCTAGTGCGTGCTGCCGCACCGGCATCGTCGGTCCTCCCACGCGATGCCTAGCCCGCGAACCTCTTCCGTCACACCACCGCAGACCATTGCCGGCGGGCGCGTCAACCTCCGCGGTCCGCACTTCGACGTCGGCCACACGCTGCCTGCCGTTCACATCGGTGCCTCGGCTGCACGCGTCGTCTTTGCCGCGCACGACGAACTGGGACTGATCGTCCCCGACGCCGAGAGCGGCCGGCTGCCGGTGCGCGTCGATGGCGCCGACGCCGGGTGCGTGGTCGATGTGGGTGTGCCGATTGCGACCGGCCTGCACCAGGTGGACAACCCGGCCTTCGACGCGCTCGGGAATCTCTACGTCACCTACAGCGGCAGCCGCGGGCAGCAGGTTCCGGTGTCCATCTTCAAGGTGACGCCCACGGGTGCACGCGAGAGCTTCTCGTCTGCCGTGACCAATCCCGACCAGCCTCGCCTTCAATTCGGACGGGACACTCTTCGTCTCTAGCCGGTTCGAAGGCGCCGTGTATCGCCTGCTCGACGATGGGAGTGCGGAGGTGTTTGCGTCGGACCTGGGCATTGCCTGTGGGCTGGCGTTCGCACCTGATGGCACCCTGTTCGTTGGCGACCGCTCGGGGACCGTGTTCGAGGTGGCGCGCAACGGCACCGCCAGCGACGCTGGCGACCCTGCCCCCCAGCGTCGCGGCGTTTCACCTGGCACTCGGCCCCGACGGGTTATTCGTCACGGCTCCGACACTATCGGCCAGCGATGTCGTCTACCGCGTCTCCTTCACCGGCGACGTGTCGGTCTTCCACGCCGGGTTCGGCCGGCCGCAGGGGCTGGCCTTCTCGCCCGACGGCACGCTGCACGTTGTGGAGGCCCTCGCTGGCATCAGCGGCCTGTGTCGTGTGGCGGGCGAGGGCCGCCTTGAACTGCTCGTCAGCGGACCGAAGCTGGTGGGGGTCGCGTTCGATCCGACGGGCAACCTGGTGCTCTGTTCGTCAGACACCGCTTATCGCTTCGGCGCGCCACTGCAGGCTCGAACCTTTTAATTACAGTCCGGCCCTCATATGTCGCAGCTGCTGCAGCGCAAGCCGATCGCGGCTCTTGTGTCTCGAAACGGAAGGGCACTCCGGGCCTGAAGCGCGTGATCGGCGCCGGCGACCTCGTGATGCTGGCCATCGGCGCGGTCATTGGCGCTGGCATCTTCTCGTCGATCGGCACCGCTGCAGCGGGTGAGACGCTGCCGACGGGGGAGATCGTCCGCTACGGCGCCGGACCGGCGCTGGTGCTCTCGTTCCTCCTGCTCGGCACTGGTCTGCGGTCTGGCGGCGCTGTGCTACGCCGAACTGGCGGCGATGATTCCGCAGGCTGGCAGCGCCTACGCGTATTCGTACGCAACCCTCGGCGAACTGGTCGCGTGGATCATCGGCTGGGACCTGATCCTCGAATACGCGGTCGGCAACATCGCGGTGGCGATTGCCTGGAGCGGCTACTTCAACTCTCTGCTCACCGGTGTTGGCGTGCACCTGCCCGACTTCCTGACGCACGGCTACCGCACCGCGCTCCTCAGCTCGGATCCGGCCGTTCACGCGCTGCTGCAGACTGCGCCCCGCGTCGCGGGCATCCCGATCCTGCTGAACGTGCCGGCGTTTGCGATTGTGATGCTGATCACGTGGCTGCTCTACATCGGCGTGAAGGAGAGCGTCCGCGTCAACAACATCATGGTGGTGGTGAAGCTGCTGGTGCTCGGCGTGTTCATAGCCGTCGGGGTCGTGCATATCGACACAGCCAACTTCGTCCCGTTCGCTCCGAATGGCTGGCGTGGCATTCATCAGGGTGCAGCCATCGTCTTTTTTGCGTACATCGGGTTCGATGCCATCTCGACCGCCGCGGAAGAAACAAAGGATCCGCAGCGCAACATGCCGATCGGCATCCTCGTCGGGTTGGCGATCTGCACCGTCATCTACGTCGTGGTCGGTCTGGTGGCGACAGGGCTCGTGCCCTACCAGCAGCTGAAGGCTGCCGACCCGCTGGCGCAGGCGCTGCAGCTCGCCGGTCTCACCACTGCGGGCTGGTTCGTTTCGCTCGGCGCCGTCGTGTCGCTCACAGCGGTGCTGCTGGTGTTCCAGTATGGGCAGCCGCGCATCTTCTTCGCGATGGCGCGCGACGGACTGCTTCCGGCGTGGGCGTCCAGGGTGCACCCGAAATACCGCACGCCGCACATCACGACCGTCGTCACCGGCCTGGCGGTGGCGTCTGGTGCGCTCGTGCTGGACGAGAACGAGATCTACGACCTGACCAACATCGGCACGCTGTCGGCATTTGCCATTGTCTGTGTCGGCGTCTACGTCTTGCGGCGGACCGAGCCCGAACGGGTGCGGCCGTTCCGCGTGCCCTTCCTGCCATTCGTGTCGCTGGCAGGAGCCGCCGCCTGTGTCTACGTCATGTTCGGTCTGCCAACGCACGCCTGGGAACGCTTCGGGATCTGGCTGTTGATCGGCCTCGCCATCTACGCGGGCTACGGTTATCGCAACAGCCGCCTGCGAGCAGAGAACCGCACGGCACGCTGAGCTGACGCCAGGGCTGTTGCCGAAGCCGAGGGTGTAGAATCGGGGTTTCGGCAATCCCGCATCTTCCCGGCGGAGGCAGCATGGCGCACGACTGGATCGCGGTTCGCGGCGCGCGTGTCCACAACCTGAAGAACGTCGACGTCGACCTGCCCCGTCACAAGCTGGTCGTCATCACCGGCCTGTCGGGGTCGGGTAAATCGTCGCTGGCGTTCGACACCATCTACGCCGAAGGGCAGCGGCGCTATGTCGAGTCGCTGTCTGCGTATGCCCGCCAGTTTCTCGAACAGATGGAGAAGCCGGACGTCGACCTGATCGACGGCCTCTCGCCGGCAATCTCGATTGAGCAGAAGACCACCGGCTCGAATCCGCGCTCGACCGTCGGGACGGTGACCGAGATCTACGACTACCTGAGGCTGCTGTTCGCGAGCATCGGTGTGCCGCACTGCCCGAACTGCGGCAAGGAGATTTCCAGCCAGTCGCTCGAGCGCATCGTCGACATGGTGATGCTCTATCCGCACGACTCGCGCATCAACGTGCTGGCGCCGATCGTTCGCGGCCGCAAGGGCGAGTTCAAGAAGGAATTGGCACACCTGCGCGGGCGCGGGTTCACCAAGGCACGCATCGACGGTCAGTTCAGGGCGTTGGAAGAAGATGTTGCGCTCGACCGGCGCCGTAACCACACCATCGAAGTGGTCGTGGATCGCCTCATCGTTCGCGGTGGAGTCGAGCGACGGCTGACCGAGTCGGTCGAGACCGCCCTGAAACTGGCCGAGGACATCGTCGTCATCAACGCGTTCGAGCAGGGCGACCGGCTGTTTTCGCGCCGGCTGGCCTGTGTCGATTGCGGCATCAGCGTGCCAGAGATGACGCCACGCGCCTTCTCGTTCAACTCACCGCACGGTGCGTGCCCCGGCTGCCAGGGACTCGGCGCGCTCATCGACTTCGATCCGCACCGCCTTGTGCCGGATGAATCGGTGGCGCTGGCCGACGGTGCAATCCTGCCGTGGGCCAGGGGCGATCGGAAGCTGGTGCGCGAGGCGCTGCAGTCGCTGCACAAGGACTTCGGCATCGACCTGTCGCTGCCGTTCGGAAAGCTGCCGAAGAAGCTTCGCGACCTGCTGATGTCGGGCACGCCGAAGGGTGCGCCGGTGAAGTTCGAGGGATTGCTGCCGAACCTGCGTCGCCGCTATCAGGACGGCACCTGGGCGGAACAGGCGGAGCTCGAACCGTATCGCTCACTGCGGCCCTGCACGACGTGTGGCGGCCGTCGGCTCCGGCCCGAGAGCCTTGGCGTGCGGGTGAAGGGGCACAACATCGCCGACTACGTCGATCTGTCGATCTCCGACGCGCTGGCGGCGTTCGAGGCGCTGCGACTCACCGACCGTGAAGCGATCATTGCCGAGCGAATCCTGCGCGAGATTCAGGACCGCGTGCGCTTCCTGCACGATGTCGGCGTGGGCTACCTCACCCTCGGCCGCAGCGCCGCCACCCTGTCGGGAGGCGAAGGACAACGCATCCGCCTCGCGACGCAGATCGGCGCGAACCTTACCGGTGTGCTCTACGTGCTCGACGAGCCGTCAATCGGGCTGCATCAGCGCGACAACCGGAAGCTGCTGAACACCCTGGCGCGCCTCCGCGACCTCGGCAACACCGTGATCGTCGTCGAACACGACGAGGAGACGATCCGTACCGCCGACTGGGTGATCGACCTCGGCCCCGGCGCGGGCGAGCACGGCGGCCAGGTGATCTTCCAGGGAACGGCTGCGGCGTTGATGGACGACGCCACGTCGATTACCGGTGCGTACCTGACCGGTGTACGGTCAATTCCGACCCCCGAGACACGGCGTCCGGCTCGCGGCGAGATCGTCATCCGAGGCGCACGCGAGAACAACCTCAAGAACATCGACGTACGGTTCCCGCTGGGCGTCTTCACCGCGGTGACGGGCGTCAGCGGTTCGGGCAAGTCGACGCTGGTGAACGACATCCTCTATCGCTCTCTGGCGCGGAGCATCTATCGCGCAGCCGACGAGCCTGGAGCGCACGACCGCATCGAAGGGATCGAACTGGTCGACAAGGTGATCGAGATTGACCAGTCGCCGATCGGCCGCACGCCGCGCTCGAACCCCGCGACCTATACCGGGCTGTTCACATTCATCCGTGACCTGTTCGCGATGATGCCCGAGGCGAAGCAGCGCGGCTTCAAGCCTGGGCGCTTCTCCTTCAACGTGAAGGGCGGCCGCTGCGAGGCCTGTCAGGGAGATGGCGTCATGGCCATCGAGATGCACTTCCTGCCGAACGTCTACGTGACGTGCGAACAGTGCAAGGGGCGGCGCTACAATCGCGAGACGCTCGAGATTACCTATCGCGGGATGTCGATCGCCGACGTGCTGGAACTGACCGTCGATCAGGCGCTGCCGCTGCTCGAGAACTTCCCGGCAATTGCCAACAAGCTGCGAACGCTGCAGGCCGTCGGACTCGGCTACGTCGCACTTGGACAGTCGGCCACGACCCTGTCGGGCGGCGAGGCGCAGCGCGTGAAACTGTCGAAGGAGCTGTCGCGCCGCGGCACCGGGAGCACGCTCTACATCCTCGACGAGCCGACCACCGGCCTGCACTTCGAAGACACCAGGAAGCTGCTCGACGTGCTCAGCCGGCTGGTGGACCAGGGGAACACGGTAGTGGTCATCGAGCACAACCTGGATGTGATCCGGACGGCCGACCACGTCATCGATCTCGGACCAGAGGGCGGCTCCGGCGGCGGCCGCGTCATCGCCGAAGGGTCGCCGGAAACGGTGGCGAAGCACGACGCTTCAGCTACCGGCCGCTATCTCGCTGAGCTACTGTCGACGCAGAGCGGTCAGTTGTTGCGCAGTCAGGCGGGCTGAGTCGCGTGGTAATATTGCCACGTTTTTCACGCCTGAGCGTGTGGTCGACTGGCCACATCCCGACGTCGGGTACAGGCGAACCTCTAGGCGAAAGCATCAGCAAACGTTCGATGATCCATACGATGGCAGCTTCGATTTCGTGGTGACGGGTCAGGCATCGCGTTTGCTCAGCTGGTCTGTGCATGTCCCCGCTCGCTGAGAGACCCATGGACGCACAGCGCACGCTTCGCCGCGCCATTTCCTGCGTAGGAATTGGCCTTCACTCGGGGAACAAGGTTCAGCTCTCGCTGAAGCCGGCCCCGATCGACTTCGGCATCCGGTTCCGTCGCACCGATCTGGGCGACCACGAGGTGCCGGCGAACGTGCAGCACCTGGGTGGCATTCAGCTCGCGACGGCACTCTCGCGCAACGCCGTGTCGGTGGAGACGGTGGAGCACCTGCTGGCGGCTCTCGTCAGCCTGAGCATCGACAACGTGCTCATCGAACTCAACTCGCCCGAGGTGCCGATCATGGATGGCAGCGCGGCGCCCTTCGTCTATCTCATTCAGGAAGCGGGCATCAAGCAGCAGGCGTCGGCGCGGAAGTACCTCAAGATCGTCCGCCCCATTGCCCTCTCACGCGGCGACAAGCGCATCGCGCTCTATCCGTCGGATCACTTCAAGGTCACCTACAGCATCAGCTTCGACCATCCGCTGCTGCGCCATCAGTCGCGCACGCTGCGCATCACCGAGGACAGCTTCATCGAGGAGATCGCGCCGGCCCGCACCTTCACCTTCCTCAAGGACGTGGAGATGCTGCGGCAGAACGGGCTCGCCCTCGGTGGGTCGCTCGACAATGCGATCGTGCTCGGCGAGACGGGCGTGCTGAACAACGCGCTGCGGTTCGAGGACGAATTCGTCCGCCACAAGATCCTGGACGCCGTCGGCGACCTGGCACTGGTGGGACATCCGGTGGTCGGCCATCTGGTGGCTCATCGCGCCGGCCATGCGCTGCACACCGAGTTCGCCGCGAAGATTCTCGAAGAGACCGATTGCTGGCAGCTGGTCGACAGCCTGACGGATGCCACCGTCCCGGCGTCCGAGGCTGTGGCCGCCATCGCTCCAAGCCTCGCCAACTAGGCACCGGCCGGGTTTCCCGCCCGGTCAGCTCTCGCTCAGAGCACCCACAACGGCTGGGCCGTTGTGGGCGACCCGCACTTCTCGAACCACTCCACGCCTTCGCTCACCAAATCGAACTTCAGCAGATACCGCCCTGGGCCTGGCAGTTCCTTTAACTCGAGGTCGAGTTCGGTGACCGCACCGCCTTCGAGGGGCCGTGGCAGGTCGGCTCGGGCAAAGTCGAGGTTGATGAGAGAGCCGTCCTGGCGGCAGAGTTGCGCGCCGAGGCGGACGAGTCGTCGACCCTGCGCGCCATCGTTCGGGAAGGCCCGGCGGCTGAGGTTGCGGACCCGGGCTCGCACGGTGAGCGACCGCTTTCGCGCACCGATGAGCGGCAAACCGAAGATCGACTTCACCTCGATGAGCGCGCGTGGCGTGGCGCCGGGGATAGCGTTGCCGAGGTTGCTGTCGTCCCAGGTTTCGCGGCGGATCGTCTCGTATTCAGCGGAGCCAGGGGCGAACCGGCGGGAATACGAATCTTCCGGGTGGTCGGTGATCTCCCAGCACAGGCGGTCGACGCCGATCTCCTGCGCCAGCTGCCGTGCCTGCGCCATCTCCTCGTCACTGTCGTTCCACTTGAAGAGGATGTATCGCCAGTTCAAATACGGGAGGTCGAGGCCGGACTTGCGCTTCTCGTCGGCCATCGCCCGCAGGTTGCGGAAGGCCACGTCCAGCTTGCCACGCTGGCGGTACTGCTCGTAGCTGGCCTGCGTCGCGCCGTCGATCGAGAAGGTCACTTCATCGATGCCCGAGTGGACCAACCGTCGCGCCTGCTCGTCCGACAGCGCCAGTCCATTGGTGCTGGTGTAAAGATAGATGTGCGGGAAGTTCGACTTGATGTACTCGCACATCTCAATGGCGCGCTTGTGGAGGAACGCCTCGCCGTAGTTGAAGAAGTCGATGCGAACGAGCGACGGGCCGGCTTCGTCGAGCACGCGCTTGAACAGCTCGAAGTCGAGCATGCCGGCCTGGCGGGTGCGGGTGATGCCGGTCTCCGGCGCGCAGCACGCCTGTGCGCACGAGATGTTGCAGGCCGCCGTGCACTCGATGTACATCCGGTTCGGGTAAGGTCCGGCGTCGACCGGGCGCACGACCGGCGATTGGTCCTTCTTCAGCGGCAGCTTCAGCGCACAGTCGCCACAGAACTTCGAGCCGCCGTTATTCAGGTCAGCACGCAGCGCGGTAATGACCGGGCCGGTCCAGGCGTCCCGCACCGAACCCGTGCGGGCGTCGCCCAGCACGCGCCGGCCGTAGGGGTCGGCGCAGCCGCAGACAAAGCGGCCGTCGCAGAGCATCACCATGATGTGCCATGGCCAGGTGCACTGGAACCGTGTGGCGAGGAAGTTCAGGGACATGCCGCTACTTCCTCGCGAGCTTCTTCATGTACGCCTCGAGCTTGTCGTTTTCGTAGCTTGCACCGTGTTGAGGAACAGGCTTTCGACGAGGTAGGCTCGGCGCTCCTCCTCGTTCATCTGGTCGATGAGGTGCTGAATCTCCTTCACCATGTCGTCGAACGTCCGTTCGAGCGCCCGCCGCGCTGTTACTTCCCGATAAAGCAGCTCCATTATCGCGAGCAGGTCGCCGTCGAGCGACAGTTCCGAACCGGTGGTGGTCTTGATGGTCCGCATGCTATGCCCCGAAGCTGCCCAACGCCGTCGCTTCGTCAGAGTGGATCTTTACGAAATTCTGCGTCCCGGTCATGGTCAACATCGTTTCGACCCGCTTCTGGACGCCCGACAGCTTCAGCTGACCGCCGAGTCCGGACACGGTGCGATACAGATCCATGAAGCAGCCGATCGTCGCGCTGTCGACGTAGGTGACCGGCCCCAGGTCGATGAGGATGTTGCGCGCCCCGCCGGTGATGAGGGCAGAGACGACACCGGAGAATTCGGCAAGCATCGGATACATCATCCGGGTGTCGCCGACGCGCACGATGGCGACGTTGCCTGCCTGCTCGGTTTTCACGTTCATCGATATGCTCCAGTGCGTGAGCGGCCGTCCGGTGAGGAGCCGCTCGGGCTGTAGTCGTCACCGCGCAGCCGGCGAATCTGGCGCGCCAGCTCGTTCCGGCCGCGGTTGATCCGCGACTTCACGGTACCTTCGGGTAGTTTCAGCCGCTCGGCGATCTCCTGGTACGAGAGCTCCTGGATGTCGCGCATGACGACGGCCGTGCGGAGCGAGTCAGGGAGGGCGGCGAGCGCTTCACGCAGCAGGGTGACGCGATCGCGCTGTTCAAGGGCGGCAATCGGCCCGGGCTCCGCCGCGGCTGGCGCGAGCTCGTTGGCGTCGACGTCGCGGTCGATGGTCTCGACGCTCCTTGCGGACGCTGCGGTAGTGGTCGATGCAGAGGTTGCGGCTGACGCTGACCAGCCACGTCTGGAAGTTGGCGCGACGGTCGAAGGTGCCGAGCGACTTGAAGATCTTGATGAAGATGTCCTGCGTCAGGTCTTCCGCTTCATCGTGCTTGCCGACGAACTTGTACGCGACATTGAACACCCGCCGCCAGTGCAGGCGGACAATCCGCTCCCAGGCGGCCTGGTCTCCGCGCAGGCAGCGCTGGATGAGGGCTTCGATGTCGTCCGGCGATGCGGTTTGATCGGCAGACATGGGTGACTTGCGCGGGAACACGCGATGATATCAGGTGGTATAGTCGTTAGTCGATTCGTGACTGGATTCTATCGCGTAGACCACCACCTTGTGTGCGACGGTGTCGAGCTCGAGGCAATCGCCTCTGCCGAGGGCACGCCGCTCTATGTTTACAGCGCCGTCCTGCTGCGGGAGCGGTTTGCCGCGCTCGACGAGGCGTTCGACGGCTACCCCCACGCCCTGCACTACGCACTCAAGGCGAATTCATGCCTCGCGATCGGCGGGCTGCTGCACCGGCTGGGCAGCGCTGCGGACGCCAACTCCATCTGGGAAATCGACGTGGCGCGGCGCATGGGGTTCGAGCCGCACCAGATCGTCTTCACGGGCGTGGGGAAGTCGCCAGCGGAGCTCGAACGGGCGGTGCCACTCGGCCTGAAGGCGATCAACGTCGAATCGGCGGGCGAACTGGCCCGCATCGAGGCCATTGCCGCTCGCCTTGGCCAGCCGGCCCGTGTTGCGGTGCGCATCAACCCGGACATCGACGCGCGGAGTCATCCGCATATTTCGACGGGTCTCAAGATCAACAAGTTCGGCGTGCCGGTCGACGCCGCCCGTGAGCTGTTCGCCACGCTCCATGGACGTCCCTTCCTGCAACTGGTGGCCGTGCACGTGCACATCGGTTCGCAGGTGACAAGCCTCGAACCGCTCCGCGGCGCGGCGCAGTTCGTGGCCGGCGATGGCCGTTGAACTCGGACGCGCCGGCATGCAGCTCGAATACGTCGATGTCGGCGGCGGCCTCGGCATCTCGTACGACGGCGGGCCGGTGCTCGACCCTCGCGAATACGTCCGGGCGCATCGTCGAAGCGGTTCGCCCGACCGGCCTGCCGATCGTCATCGAACCCGGACGCTCGATCGTCGGCCCGGCCGGAGCGCTGCTGGCACGGGTCATCGACCTCAAGCCGCGCAACGCGATCAGCGAGTTCGCGGTCATCGATGCCGGCATGACCGAACTGATGCGTCCGGCGCTCTACAGCGCCTTCCACCGCATCGAGCGCGTGGCGGCGTCCGACGACGAACCGCGCGCACTACGAAATCGTCGGCCCGGTGTGCGAGAGCAGCGACGTGGTTGGCCGTGACCGCTCGCTGGCGCCGCTGGCGATCGGCGACCTGCTGGCCATCCGCGATGCCGGCGCCTACGGATCGGCCATGGCCTCGAATTACAATCGCCGGCCGCTGCCGGCCGAAGTCCTCGTCGACAACGGTCGGTGGGACGTCATTCGCCGCCGGCAGACGGTGGACGACATGCTGCAGCTCGAATCCGCTGCACGCCGGCCGCGACGCTCTAATCGATGTCCGGCCATCTCATCGCCTTCGAAGGGCTCGATCAGAGCGGCAAGCAGACGCAGGCCGAGCGGCTGCGCGATCGGCTGACCGCCCTCGGACACCGGGTGCGCCTGGTGTCGTTCCCCGACTACACCACGCACATCGGCAACGAACTCGGACGCGCCCTCGCCGGCGAACGCGAGTACAGCGCCGAGGTGATGCAGCTCCTCTACGTCGCCAACCGCTACGAGTGGAAAGCCGAACTCCAGCGCGCGCTCGACGACGGCTGGTTCATCGTCTGCGATCGCTACCTAGCCTCGAGCGTCGCGTACGGTGAGGCGTTCGGCCTTGATGCAACGTGGCTGACGGAGGTCCAGCGCTTCCTGCCGGCGCCGTCGCTCACCATCATGCTCGACATCGCGCCGGAGACGGCGGTCAGCCGCAAGTCGGTCGACCGCGACCGCTACGAGCGCGACCTCGCCCTGCAGCTTCGTGTTCGCGACAGCTATCATCGCCTTGCGTCAGGCGACGGTTGGGTGCGTCTCGACGGCGAACGCGCGAAAGACGACGTCGCCGCTGACGTCTTCAGCGCACGTGGCGTCTCGACTCGCGCTGCCGTAAGCGCAACCACCCTCGCTATTCCCACGTCCTTCAGCGCCGCGGCACACGCATCGAGCGTGGCGCCGGTCGTCCTCACGTCATCGACCAGCAGCACGGTGGTGCCGCGCAGGGCAGCAGCGCCGCGTGCAGGCCGGAACGCCAACGCCATATTCGCGCGTCGCTCTTCGGCAGGCAACGCGGTCTGCGTGCTGGTCTTGCGGGTGCGGACCAGGGCGTGGACAACCGGCAGGCCCAGATGCCGCGCGAGGTCGGCAGCCTGATTGAAGCCGCGGCTGCGGCGTCGTGAGCCATGCAGCGGCACCGGCACGGCAGCGCTGCTGCCAGCAACGATCGTCGCACCTGCCGCGCGCATCCGCTCCGCCAGCGGGCGGGCCAGCGAGCGATGGCCACCGTACTTGAACGCGTGGATGATCGCG
Organism: uncultured Acidobacteriota bacterium; assembly: GCA_963722395.1. Classification (GTDB taxonomy): domain Bacteria; phylum Acidobacteriota; class Vicinamibacteria; order Vicinamibacterales; family CAVVIG01; genus CAVVIG01. Next base: position 71,145 of record CAVRLS010000011.1, read on the forward strand.
CGCAGTGAACCGTCGTGCACGCCAACGGCACGCGCCTGCTCGACGAGCGGGGGATGCCGCAGGCAATCGGCACAGACTGACAAAGCGGCGTGCGCAGTTGGCGCGACAGTGCCTCCGCACGAATGACAGATGGGTGGCCCGAGGGGAGCGAGAGTGGACCAGCACGACTCGCAGACGCAGCCGCGGGTCGGGTGGGGCAGTGCCGAGCCGCACGCCGCACAGGCCGGCGCCAGCAGGACCGCCAGCAGCGCGTCGAACCAGGCCTGCATCACCGCGGGCCGTGGTGCGTGCGGCGGCGGGGCGCGACGCGCGTACGTGTGGGTGGGGCCGAGGCTACTCGGCGACAGCTTCCCGGGTGCGCCTCAGTTCCTCGGCGTCGCCCCACAGGCGTTCGAGCCCGTAGAACGCACGCGTCTCCGGCATGAAGACGTGGACGATGAAGTCGAAGTAGTCGAGCAGGATCCATTCGGACCGGTCGTAGCCCTCGATATGCGACGGCTTCTCCCCTTCCGCAGCCAGGGTCTCGACGATGCCGTCTGCGATCGCGCGTACCTGGCGACTGTTGGTGCCCGAGCAGATCACGAAGAAGTCGGTGAAGCCGTGCGCCTTGCGCAGATCGAGCACGACCATCTCGTGGGCCTGCTTGTCGTCGGCTACCTTCACCGCAAGGGTGACCTGCTTCGGGAGTCGCGTCTCTGTCGTAACTGTCTCAGTCTTGGCCATGCAACCTGCCTGCCGCGGAATTCGCGATGAGGGACGATCGTCGCCTGTCGTGCAGCGGTGAACCGTAAAGTCCGTGCTGCTCAATGTGTTGACGCACTCGTGGATCCACCATGTCGTCGATGAAGTCGCCTGTCGCCAGGTGGCTCCGGATCGCAGTGGATGAGACATTGGCTGTCGCGGCATCGATCAGGAAGATCGATGGTGGTGTCTGGAAACGTCATGCCCGGAGTGGCGACGCAGCATGCGCGCCGCCAATGCCGGAACCTGTTCAGGGAGCGTCATCGACGGCGTGACCCGGTCGGCGACACGACAGCGAAGTGCGCGCCGTCGAGGATGCGGGGATAGTCGCGCCAGGTCGTGATCTGTGCGAATGCGTCGGCGCCGATCAGGAAGAACGAGCTCTGTCGGCGGGTGCCCGCGTTCATGAAACCGGCGCAGCGTCGTTGCGGTGTAGGAGGGCGCCTCGTGGCGCAACTCGACGTCCGAGACGCGCCAGTCCGTCCGTCCCGCAACGGCGAGTGCCACCATCGCGAAGCGATGGAAGGCGGATGTCAGCGGCTTCGGCCGGTGCGGCGGCACATTGGCCGGGATGACGAGCACCTGCGTCAGGCGCAGTGCACGCTGTGCGGCTGCTGCCAGATCGAGGTGACCCATGTGGATCGGATCGAACGTGCCGCCAAGCAACCCGATACGAGAGACGCTCATTCAGGAAAGTAGGGGGGCACGTCGTCCGCCTGCGACGCCCGCAGTGCCTCAGCCGCGTCGGCCGCGCGCGCAGCGGCGAGTTCGCGCCAGATGGCTTCGAGCAGCGGCGGCAGCCCGGCGCCGGTGACGCCCGAGATCCGGAAGAACGGCAGACTGCAGTTCCCGGGCGCGCCGTTCGATCGCCTGTGCGCGGTCCTCGTCATCGAGCGCGTCGATCTTGTTCGCAGCAGATCAACTGCGGCTTGGCAGCCAGGTCGGGAGCGAACAGCTCGAGCTCGCGGCGGATGATGTCCATGTCGGACACCGGGTCGCGTCCCGACCCGCTCGACACATCGACCAGGTGCACCAGCACCTTCGTTCGCTCGAGGTGCCGCAGGAACTGATGGCCGAGGCCGAGGCCGCGGTGTGCGCCCTCGATGAGGCCTGGCACATCGGCCACCACGAAGCTGCGGTCGTCACTGAGACCGACGACACCAAGGTTCGGGCGTGAGCGTGGTGAACGGGTAGTCGGCGATTTTGGGCTTCGCCGCCGAGATGCGCGAGATAAGGGTCGACTTGCCGGCGTTCGGGAAACCGACCAGGCCGACATCGGCCAGCAGCTTCAGCTCGAGCCGGAGCCACTTTTCCTCGCCGTCTTCGCCCGGCTGCACCTTGCGGGGGGCGCGGTTGGTCGAGGTGGCGAAATGCGCATTGCCGAGCCCGCCTCGTCCGCCCCTGGCGACGGTGATCTCGATCGCCTACGCTGGCCAGGTCGGCAAGCAGCCGCGGTGGAATCGTCGGGAGCACCGGTCCGGTCGTAGACGAGCGTGCCGACCGGCACCTTGAGCGTCAGGTCGCTGCCGTTCTTGCCGGTCCGATTGGAACCTTCGCCGTTACCGCCCCGTGGTGCTTCGAACTCAGGGTGGAAGCGGTAATTGATGAGGGTATTGATGTGGTCGCTGGCGATGATGTGGATCGATCCGCCGTGACCGCCGTCGCCGCCGCTTGGACCTCCGCGCGGTACGAATTTCTCTCGGCGGAATGCCAGACAGCCACGGCCACCGTGACCGGCCGTGACGTGAATATCTACTTCGTCAACAAACATCAGAATATCTGGTCATCTGGTCATCAGCCATGATGCCGGCAGTAATGCACACCGGACGCCGTCCACAAGGGAAAGCGACCGGTCGGTGCAGCTGTCAGCGGATTGCCGGATGCCGAACGGCCAAATACGGTGCGTGTCAGGCCTACTCGATGGGCAGGATGCTGATCGAGCGGCCCTTGGCGCCGTGATTCTCGAAACGCACCTTGCCGTCGATCTTCGCGAAGATGGTGTCGTCCTTGCCGAGGCCAGCATTCAGGCCGGGGTTGAAGCGACGACCACGCTGACGGACGATGATCGTGCCGCCGGTCACGAAGTTGCCGTCGTGCGCCTTGACGCCGAGGCGCTGCGAGTTGGAGTCCCGGCCGTTGCGGGAGCTTCCTTGACCTTTCTTATGAGCCATGACTGAAACCTAGAGGACGATGTCCGTGATGCGAAGACGCGTGTAGGTGGCGCGGTGACCCTTGGTCCGGCGCATACCCTTGCGACGCTTCTTCTTGAACACGCGGATCTTCGGGCCGCGCGCTTCACCTTCGACGACAGCCAGAACCTTGGCGTTGGCCACGAACGGCGCACCCGCCACCACTTCGCCGCCGTCTTTTTCGACGAGCAGCACCTGATCCAGCGTCAGTTCCGCGCCGGGCTCTCCGGCCGTGCCGTCCACAAGGGCGTAGGCTCCGGGAGTCACCTTCAGCTGACGGCCGCTGGTCTGAACGATTGCGTACATATTCGGCACCTGTGCAAAGGGGGTAGTGTACAACCGATCCGCAGTGATGGGAATGGTTTTCTTGCTGAGGCGACGTGTAATGGAGGGGGCTTTAAGCGATCGTGACTAGCGGAAATCCTGGCTGACGCTTACGTCGTTGCCGTTCTTGACATCCCGCACCCGACCTGCGATTACTTGTGCCAACAGGCACCGTACGCCCCGCATGCACGCAACCCGTGAACCAGCCTGGTGTGTCGTGTTCACGTCGCTGTACCCACGGGTCCTGTCGGCTGAAGAGGGGCGCGGCGGCGGACCACTACTTGAGCAGGACCCGTGTGCCCCGAATCTTCTGACTGCTGAGGGTGCTCAGGAAGTTCGGGACGAGACGGTCCATCAGCTCGAAGTATGACGAGAGAGCCGGTGTCGTCTGCTGCGCGTTGTAGAGCACCTCTTCCCGGTAACTCTCCGAGTACATCGTCGCGCCCGAGCGTCCATCGATGAAGATGAACTTCGGCCGCAGGATGAAACCCTTTCGCTCCAGGTAGGTGCGGGTGGGGGTGACGCGGCGCCGACCGAAGGAGTCGTAGCTGCTCGACGTCGCGCGAGACGAACCCCGAGCGCGAGTGCGGCGTGAACAGCACCGTGCCAGTCACGATGAGCGGGTTCTGATACTCCTCGCCGATCCGCTTCCAGTAGGCAGTGTTGGCGAAGAGCCGCTCGTACGGCTCGAGATCCTTTTCTTCCCGGATGCGTTGCGGCAGCGGCCATGGCCTGCTGCCCGCTACGGTCTGCCACAGTGGCAGACCGCGGACCGGTCGGCCGGGGCGGCCTCGGACTGTTCGCCGCTCCGGTGCTGTTCCTGCGCGATCTCCATCAGCGGCATCGGCGTCGGCGTCGATGACGCGAAGTCGACGACTTCGATCGCAGCTGGCTGCGGAGCAGGCGAACCGTTTCCTGGTTGGTGTCGACATCCTCGGTGCCGCCAGCGACGAAGCCGGCGATGAGCACGCGCTGGAACGCCGTGACGTCGAGCTTGGGCTGGATCGGCGTCTCGATCGGGATCTCGAACGAGACCGGTCCGCACGCAATGAACGTGGCGACGCCGGCCGCCGCAAGCAGGCCGAGCCAGCGACTACGGCGTGTCCTTGTTGTCGGCGCCAGTCCGGTCATTGATTTCCTTGAACAGTTCGTAGTTCTGGCGAATCTGCACGTTGTCCGGATCGACCTCGAGCGCCTTCTCGTAGGCCTGCCGGGCCTTGTCCAGCTGTCCTTCGTGCTCGTAGGCGACGGCGAGGTTGTTAGTGCGGCGCGCGTACTTCGGGTCGATTTCGACGGCGCGTTCCCATCGGTAGATCGCCTCGCGCCAAAGTCCGCGCTGGGCGACGTCGATGCCGAAGTCCACGTGCGACTTGGCGTCACTCCGCGGGTCGGCGTAGGCGGAGGTCCCGACCAGCGCGGCGAACAGCGTGCAGGCGAGAAGACGCGTATGCATGAAGGGCCGGATACGAATCACTATATAGACTCGAATCCGCGCGAAGCAAGGCATTTGGCGGACATCAGACCACCAAATCGAGCAAGCGATGTGCCACGGTAACCGCGGTTAAATTCCTGCAAACTTGCACAGAAGGTGGGACGCCGGTTTACGAAACGTGGTTGCACTGTCGCCAGGTCAGAGCAGAGCCAACGCTATACTGGATGCGGTCGGGCCCCGCGTGTGACAACGGCGGCTCGACGCAGCGCGTACGCGCCCGGGCCGGGAGACGCGCATGTCCACGACGGTCGACCTTATAGCGCTGTCGCTACTGCCAGTCTGGCGGTGGCGCGCCGTAGCCGAGCAACTGCGCGCCGGCCAGCATCCCATCGATATCTTGCGGGCCCACTGCGCCGATGGCCAGCGCGGCCGGGACCGGCCGCCGAAGTGGGCTGACGCGGCCCGCTGCAGCGCACGGGCGGTTCAGGCTGTCCGCGACGGCGTGGCGACTGGACTCGCGGTCGTCACGATCCGCGATGAAGGCTATCCGGCCGCGCTGGTCGACATCCCCGATCCGCCGCCGGTCCTCTGGGTCTCCGGCCACATCGACGTGCTCTCCCGCCTCGCGGTGGCCATCGTCGGCTCGCGCGCCGGTTCGTCCTATGCGTTGAGCGTGGCCGAACGGCTCGGTGCCGACCTTGCGCGCGCGAGGTGTGGTGGTTGTCAGCGGTCTGGCCCGCGGGGTCGACTCGGCCGCACACCAGGGCGCCCTGGCGGTCGGGGGGATCACGGTCGGCGGTGCTCGGATGCGGAGCCGACGTGGTCTACCCGCCCGAGCACGGCGGGCTGGCCGCCGCGATGCGCCTGCGCGGGGCGATCGTCAGCGAATTCCCGCCGGGTACGCTGCCGACGGCCGGGGTTTTTTCCGCGCCGCAACCGGATCATCAGCGGGCTCGCACGCGCCGTAGTCGTGATCGAAGCCGGCGACAAGAGCGGGTCGCTCATCACTGCGCGGATGCGCGCTCGAGCAGGGACGCGATGTGCTGGCTGTGCCGGGCAACGTGCTGAGCGGGCGCAACCGCGGGGGGCACGCACTGCTCCGGGACGGCGCGCGGCTGGTGGAAAGCGCCGACGACGTCCTCGAGGAACTCGGCTTGGCTTCGGCCGTTCGGGTCGGACCCGGTCCGGGGACACCCGAGCCGGATCCCGTGCTCGCAGTGATGGTGCCCGGCGAGTCGGTCGATTTGGGCCAGATTTCAGCGAAAACCGGGCTTGGGGCGTCGCAACTGCTGCCCCGATTGCTCGAACTCGAACTTGGCGGCACGGTCCGGCGCGAGCCGGGCGGCCGTTTCGTCCGTTTCGACAGAACGTGCTAGGGTGACAGGGCAGATGGCTAAGACACTCGTGATCGTCGAGTCGCCGGCGAAGGCCAGGACGATTCAGCGGTTCCTGAACAGCAACGACTTCGATATTCAGGCCAGCTTCGGACATGTTCGCGACCTTCCCGAGTCGGCGGACGAGATCCCCGACGAGATCAGGAAGAAGAAGTGGGGCCGGCTCGGCGTCGATACCGACAACGACTTCAAGCCCTACTACGTCGTCCCGAACGACAAGCGGAAGCATGTGGCGGCGCTCAAAGCGGCGCTGAAGGGCGCCGGCGAGGTCTTCCTCGCGACCGACCCTGACCGCGAGGGCGAATCGATCAGTTGGCACCTGAAAGAGGTGCTCCAGCCCAAGGTGCCGGTGAGGCGTATCGTTTTCCACGAAATCACCGAAGCGGCGATTCTCGAAGCGGTCAAGGACGCGCACGACGTCAACGAGAACCTGGTCCGCGCCCAGGAAAGCCGCCGCATCCTCGATCGTCTTTACGGCTATACGCTCTCGCCTGTCCTCTGGAAGAAGGTGCAGACCGGGCCTCAGCGCCGGACGCGTCCAGAGCGTTGCCGTCCGCCTGATTGTGGACCGCGAAGAAGAGCGCCGCGCCTTCACCACCGCGCTCTACTGGGATCTCGAGGCCCGCCTGTCGGGCGACGGACGCGAGTTCAGCGCGACGCTGGCGCGGCTGGGCACCGAGCGGGTCGCCAGTGGCAAGGACTTCGACGCCAACGGGAGGTTCATCGGGAAGAACGCCCGCGTCCTGGCGGGTGATGCCGCCGCTGCGCTCGTTACGGCGCTTCACACGAAACTTCCCTGGACCGTCACATCGGTTGAGGAAAAGCCTGGCCTGGAACGGCCGGCGCCGCCCTTCACCACCTCGACGCTCACGCAGGAAGCGAGCCGCAAGCTCGGGTTCTCGGCCAGCCGTACCATGCAGGCGGCGCAGTCGCTGTTTCAGGATGGCCACATCTCCTATCACCGCACCGACTCGACGACCCTGAGCGACAAAGCGCTGGGCGAGTCGGCCGCTGCGATTCGCGAGATGTTCGGTGACGCCTACCATGCCGGTCCTCGCCGCTACGCCACCAAGGTAAAGAACGCCCAGGAAGCGCATGAGGCCATTCGCCCTGCGAACTTCACGGCGACACCGCTAACAGCCGGCCTCAGCGGTGACGAATTCCGGCTTTACGAGCTGATCTGGAAGCGGACGATGGCGTCGCAGATGGTCGATGCGCGTGTCCTGCGGACCACCGTCGAGATCACCGCCACCGGCACCAACGGCGAACCGGCGGTCTTCACGGCGTCTGGCAAGGCCATCGAGTTTGCCGGCTTCCGGCGCGCCTATGTCGAAGGCAGCGACGATCCGGCCGCTGAGCTCGAGGACCAGGAATCCGTGCTGCCGAAGCTGACCGTCGGCACGCGCGTCACCGCGCCGCAGGAGCAGGCGCCTGGCAACCTGGTGCTCGCCGCGCTCGACTCGAAGAAGCACGAGACAACGCCCCCGGCGCGTTATACCGAAGCATCGCTCATCAAGAAGCTCGAGGACGAGGGCATCGGTCGCCCGTCCACCTATGCGGCCACCATCGGCACGATCGAGCGTCGCGGCTACATCTTTCGCCAGGGCAAGGCGCTCGTGCCGAGCTTCACGGCCTACGCGGTGACGCGGTTGCTCGGCGCGCATTTCAGCGACCTGGTCGATCTCAAGTTCACCGCGATGATGGAAGACGATCTCGACGAGATCTCCCGCGGCGAGCGCGAGTGGCTGCATTTCATCGAGGAGTTCTACCGCGGCGATGCGAAGCACCGCGGTCTCGAGGTGGCGGCTAGACAGGCCGAGGAACAGGCCGAGTACCCGCTGATCGATATCGGCGTCGATCCGAAGTCGGGCGAACCGGTCCGTGTCCGCATCGGCCGCTTCGGTGCCTTCCTCCAACTGGGCGAAGGCGGACCAGGCAAGACCGGCTCGCTGCCGCCGAACATGGCACCCGCCGACCTGACGGCCGAAGAAGCGATGCGTCTCATCCGGGCCAAGGCCGAGGGGCCGAGGCTGCTCGGTGTCGATGAGAAGACCGGACAGAACGTCTACGCCATCCACGGCCGCTTCGGTGCCTACGTCCAGCTCGGTGAGTCGCCGGAAAAGGGCTCGAAAGAGAAGCCGAAGCGCTCGTCGCTCGTCGGCGGCATGACCGAGTCGTCGGTCACGCTCGAGGAAGCGCTCCGCCTCCTGCAGCTGCCGAGGGAACTCGGTACGCATCCCGAGAGTGGCGATGTCGTGGTGGCCGGCCTCGGTCGCTTCGGCCCCTACGTCAAGCACGATGACGACTTCCGCTCGCTCGAAAGCGATGAGGCGCTGTTCACCGTCGACCTCGCGCGCGCCCTGCAGCTCTTCGCCGAACCGAAGAAGTCGCGGCGCCGTGAGGCGACGAAGAAGGTGATCACCACGATTGCCCGCACCGAGGGCGCGCCGCTCCAGGTGCTCGAAGGGCGGTTCGGACCCTATGTCACCGACGGCGAGACGAATGCGTCACTCCCGAAGGGGATCGACCCGGCGACGCTTACTCTGGACGTGGCGAACGAGTTGCTGGAGGCCCGCCGCTCGGCGCCGCCTCGTCCGGGCCGAGGCCGGGTGGTCGCGCGCGGCAAGAAGAAGGTGGCCAGCGGGACCACGGTGAAAGCGAAGGCCGCAAAGCCCAAGAAGGCGACGAAGGCAAACGCCAAGTCTGGAGCGAAGAAGAGCCGCAAGGTCGCCGCGCCATCATGATCCGTATCGTTGGCGGCGGCCTCGCCGGATGTGAAGCCGCATGGCAGGCCGCGTCAGCGCGGCCTGCCGGTGACGTTGTACGAGATGCGCCCGGTCCGCGGCACGGCCGTGCACAAGACCGACCGGCTTGCCGAACTCGTCTGCAGCAACTCGTTCCGGGGCGATAAGGTCGACAACGCGGTCGGACTCCTCAAGGAGGAGATGCGCCGCCTGGGTTCGCTGGTGCTGCGGGCCGCGGAAGCCAGCCGCGTGCCGGCCGGCGCCGCTCTGGCCGTGGACCGCGAACGCTTTTCCGATGCCATCACCGCGGCCATCGCCACTCACCCGCTGATCACCATCGTGCGCCAGGAGGTCACTTCACTTCCGGCCGCCTCTGTCGACGAACCGCTCATTGTCGCCACCGGCCCGCTCACGAGCGAGGGCCTGTCGGGCGAGATCGCCAGGCTGGTTGGCAGCGGTCATCTCTACTTCTACGACGCCATCAGCCCCATCGTGTCGGCCGACTCCATCGACCGCAGCAAGGTCTTCCGGCAGTCTCGCTGGGACAGGTCGATCCGCGGGGGCGAAGGGCAGGATGGTCGGGAAGGTGCAGTTGACAGACCGGCCCAGGCGGGCGGAACCGAGGTGGCGTGCGGGGTAGACGATGGACAGGGCGATTACCTGAACTGCCCGCTGGACAAGGACGAGTACCTGCGTTTCTACGACGCACTGACGCACGCCGAGTCGGCAACCGTGCACGACTTCGACAAGGAACGCTTCTTCGAGGGGTGCCTGCCGATTGAGGTCATGGCGCATCGCGGTGTGGACACGCTGCGGTTCGGGCCGATGAAGCCGGTCGGCCTCACCGACCCGCGTACCGGCCGCTTCCCCTACGCCGCGGTGCAGCTGCGGCAGGACAACCTCGCGGCCGATCACTTCAGCCTCGTCGGGTTCCAGACGCAACTGAAGTGGGGTGAGCAGGCGCGCGTGCTGCGGCTGGTTCCGGGCCTGGAGCACGCCGACTTCGTGCGCTACGGCATGGTGCACCGCAACACCTACGTCAACGGTCCGACGGTGCTGTCGGAGACATGGCAGCTGAAGCAGCATCCGGCCATCTTCTTCGCTGGCCAGATGTCGGGCGTCGAAGGCTACGTCGAGTCGGCCGCGTCGGGCCTGCTGGCCGGGCTGAATGCCGCGGCGCTCGCGCGCGGACGGGCCACCTCGGCGCCGCCGCGCACCACCGCCATCGGCGCGCTGGCCTACTACGCGTCGCACGCCGACCCGGCGCACTACGAACCGTCGAACATCACCTTCGGCATCATGGAGCCGCTGCCCAAGCCGCCGCGCAGCAAGATGGAGCGCAAAATGGCGATGGCGGATCGCGCCCTCGACGTGCTCGCGGACTGGATGCGGAACAGGGCGCGAATGATCGAGCACCTGAAAGCCTTCCTCAGGTTCCTCGCCCTCAACCGCAACGCTGTCGCCGCACACGGTGCGGGCCTACGACAGCGATCTCACGCAGTTCATCGGTCACGTCGCCGCCGAGTCCGACCTGAAGAAGCGTGACCTCGAACCGGAGGCGCTCGATCGCGACGCCATCCGTTCGTTCCTGGCGCGACTCCACGACGAGGGCCAGTCGCGCGCAACCGCCGCCCGCAAGCTCGCCGCCATCCGCACCTTCCTCCGCTACCTGCGACGCGAAGGCATCATCGACTCCGACGCCGGCTCGCTCATCGCCACGCCGAAGCGCGAAGTGCGCATGCCGGCGCATCTCTCCGAGCAGGAGATGACGCAGATGCTCGACGCGCCGGACGACGAGCAGCCGCTTGGCCGCCGCGACCACGCCATTCTCGAGCTGTTCTACGCCTCGGGGTTGCGGCTGAGCGAACTTGCCGGGCTCGACATCGACGATGTAAACCTGAGCGGACGGATGGTGCGGGTGCTGGGCAAGGGTGGCAAGCAGCGCCTGGTGCCGTTCAACGGCGCGTCGGCAAAGGCGATTCGCGCCTGGCTGCAGGACCGTGAGCAGTACGTGCGGAACACCGGCACGGACGATCGCGTCATCGGCTCACGTGCTCGCGACCAGCGCAAGCAGACCGGCCGGACGCGGCGCGAGCCGCTCTTCGTCAACTATCGTGGCGGCCGTCTGACGGTGCGCAGCATCGACCGGCTGGTGCGCAGGTACGCCGCGGTCACCGAGCGTGACGGCGTCAGCCCGCATGCGCTGCGGCACTCGTTCGCGACGCACCTGCTGCAGCGCGGCGCCGACCTGCGCACCATTCAGGAACTGCTCGGGCACTCCCGGCTGAGCACCACGCAGCGCTACACCCACGTGAACGTCGCGCAGTTGCTCGCGGTCTACAAGAGGGCGCACCCGCGCGCCAATGCCGACACCCGCAGCGGTCATGACCGCACGGCGGCACCCAGGAAGCCCGACGGCTGACGCCGCGCCTGCCCGCGTCTACGACGCTGCCGAGAACGGCGCGTCGGCCGGGCTCAACGGCGCGGCGCGCCGGCCCACGCGGAAACTCGATGCCGAGCGTCTTGATCTTGTAGTTCATGACGCGGGGCGAGATGGAGAGCAGTTCCGCCGCATCCTTTTGCACCCAGTTCGACATCTTGAGCGCTTCGATCAGCGCGAAGCGTTCCACGTCATCGAGCGGAATGCCGGTCGGCGGAATCCGGACCACCGTGGCGCTGCTCGCGCGAACTGCCCGGTGTCGGCGCCTCGCCGAGCCGCAGGTCGTCGGCGGCGATTGCGTGCCCTTCGGCCAGCAGCATCGCGCGTTCGATGGTGTTCTCCAGCTCGCGGATGTTGCCGGGCCAGTTGTAGCGCATCAGTAGCTTCTGTGCGTCGGTCTCCAGCCCGTCGATCCGCTTCTTCAGCTCGCCGGAGAACTTGTGGATGAACGAGTGCGCGAGCGGCACGATATCGTCCTTGCGTTCGCGCAGCGGCGGCATCTCGATCGACACCACGTTCAGGCGGTAGTAGAGGTCTTCGCGGAACAGCCCCGCCTGCACCATGGCCGGCAGGTCGCGGTTGGTCGCCGCGATGAGGCGCACGTCGACCCGCAGCGTACGCGTGCCACCGAGGCGCTCGAACTCGTGCTCCTGCAGCACACGCAGGATCTTGGCCTGCGTGCTCGGGCTCATGTCGCCGATTTCGTCCAGGAACAGCGTGCCGCCGTCGGCCTGTTCGAAGCGGCCGATGCGCTGCTTGTCGGCGCCGGTGAAGGCGCCCTTCTCGTGGCCGAACAGCTCGGATTCGAGCAGGTTCTCCTGCAGCGCCGCGCAGTTCACCTTCACGAAGTTCCGCGCGTTCCGCAGCGAGTTGTGGTGCGTCGCACCGGCGATCAATTCCTTGCCGGTGCCGGTTTCGCCGCGAATGAGCACCGTCGTGTTGCTCTTCGCCACCTTCTTGACGATGTCCAGCACGCGCTGCAGCGCGGGGCTCGAGCCGACGATGCGGTCGAACTCGTAGATGTCCTGCTGCGTGCCGCGGAGGTATTCGAGCTCGTGCTTCAGGCGCTTCATCTCGAGCGCCTTCTCGATCTTGACCTCCATCTCCTCGATCTCGAACGGCTTCTGCACGTAGTCGAAGGCGCCGATCTTCATCGCCTCGACCGCCGTGTTCACCGTGCCGAACGCGGTCATCAGGATGACGGCCGTCGTCGGGTGCAGCGCCCGGGTAGTGCGCAGCACGTCCATGCCGTCGCTGCCGCCCATCTTCAGGTCGCTCAGCACGACATCGAAGTGGCTGTCGTGCAGCCGCTCGATCGCGGCGTTGCCGTTGGAGGCCTCTTCGACCTCGTGACCCGCCTCCGACAGTCCGCGCGCCAGACCGCGGCGCAGCGCATCGTGATCGTCCGCAATCAGTATTCGACCCATGACCCGTCGCCTCTTCTTCTACTTGAACCAGCTCGATTTCGATGCCACCGGCAGCGTCACCCTGAACCGCGCTCCGCGACCGGGTTCGCTGGTGAGATCGATCCGTCCGTCGTGTGCGTCGACGATCTTCCGCACGATGGGCAGGCCGAGGCCGGAGCCGGTGATCTTGGTCGTGAAGAAGGGGTTGAAGATCCGATCGCTCAGGTGTGCCGGGACGCCCGGACCGTTGTCGATGACGTCGACGACGATGACCGGCGTCGGCTCCGGTGCGTCGGCGGCGAAGCCGGGATCCTGCGCCAGCGACTCGAGCGAGGCCCGCAGCACGACCTGTCCCGTTCCGTCCATCGCCTCGAAGGCGTTGGTCAGCAGGTTGGAGAACACCTGACAGAGCTGGTGTGTCGTCGCCGTCCATCAGCGGCAGCCCGCGAGCCACATCCACGTCGACGAGGACGTCGCGGCGTGGCACCTTGCTCTCGGCGTTGGTCACCGACTGCTTCAGCACGTCGTGCGATGTCGGTCTGCTCGACCTGGAGCCGAATCGGCCGCACGAACTCCAGCATCTCGACGACGATGGCGTTGGCCAGCTTGGCCTCGCTGAGGATGTCGGCCAGCAGCGACTGGGCGTCGGGCGAATCGGGCACCTGCCGGCGCAGCAGGCCGGCCATCACCTCGATGCCGGCCAGCGGATTCTTCAGTTCGTGGGCGATGCCGGCCGCCATTTCGCCGAGCGAGACGAGACGGTCGCGCAGGCGCTCGCGCTCCTCCAGCTGCTCGACGTGGGTGAGGTCCTTGAAGAACAGCACCGCGCCGATGGCGGCGCCGGCCTCGTCGCGTACCTGCGACAGGGTGAAGCCGATCACCCGGTCCAGCTCCTTGAGCCGCAGTTCGGCGCGGTTCGGGAGCGTCGTCAGGTCGAACGCGCCGGAGAGGACGCGAACCAGATCGGGCCAGTGGCTGAACGCCACGCTGAACGGGCTGCCGATGGTGGCGTCCTCGCGCGCGATGGCGAAGATGCGGCAGGCCTCATCGTTGATGAGGGCCAGCTGGCCGTCGCGGTGGATGGCGATGACGCCGTTTCGCATGCTGCTGACGAGATGCCTGAAGAAGCGGTCGTCGGGAGACGCGGCCACGACCGGTGACGGGCGCTCGGCCGCAGTGGCGGGCGAGGTGCGGCGGGCGTGAGGCGTGGCGGTGGACGGCGGTCGTGTCGGGGGCATACCCTTCAGTTCGGAAAGCGAGGGGCAAGGGGCGTACCCGCCCCTTCGGTCAGAAATCGCGCTCAAAACCGCCCAAATTGCGATCGGAGCGCACGGACGATGCAGAGGAGTCTAACAGAAACGTAATCAGATGACGGATTTGTCATCAATCGAGGGAGGCCAAATCCGGATCCGCTTGCAGACTCTTCCCAGCGCTGCATCAGCTCGTTCGACCTTCCACATCAGCGCCTGGTGGTCGTCGGCGGCCTTCTGTGCGGCGGCCGCGGTCGTCGTAGAACCCCGGAGCGGCCATGCGAGCCTCGAGTTCGCGGATGGCCGATTCGGTCTCCGCGATGCGCCCCTCGAGCCGTTCGACTTCCGCCTTGCGCGCCTGGCCGGCCTTCTGCTTCTTGCGAAGCTCGGCGTCGATCCGCTTTCTCTCGTCGCGGCCTGGCGGCGCAGCGGTGGCTGCCGGATCGGGTCGAGACGGGGCGTGCCTCCGGACAGCCGCGGTGGCGTCTTCGGCAACTGGCCCTTCGACGCCTGGACGCTGGAGGGCTGGTGGACCTTCGCGGCGCCGATCGGTGCGGCGGGAGCCTCGGGATGCTCCTTGTGCCACAGGAACTCGCGGTAGGTGCCCGGGTAGACCATGCACGCCGCCGTTGCCGACCTCGATGACCTTGGTGGCGAGCCGCTCGACGAAGTAGCGGTCGTGCGACACGAAGATCAGCGTGCCGCCGTAGTCGACCAGCGCGTCGAGCAGCACTTCCTTTGAATCCAGATCAAGGTGGTTGGTCGGTTCGTCGAGCAGCAGCGTGTTCGACGGCCGCAGCAGCATGCGCGCCACCGCCAGGCGGGTGCGCTCGCCGCCCGACAGCACCTTCACCTTCTTGTAGATGTCGTCGCCCGAGAACAGGAAGCCGCCGAGGATGTTCCGGATCATCGGCACCATGTGCATGGGCGAACCGGAGGACAGCGTCTCGTGCACCGTCGGCGTTCGGGTCCATGCGCGTCGCTTCGTCCTGCGCGAAGTACTGCATCACGAGGTTGTGACCCGGGACGCACTCGCCCGAGTCGGGCGACTCCTCGCCGGAGAGCATGCGCATCAGCGTCGACTTGCCGGCGCCGTTGTGCCCGACGAGCGCGATGCGGTCGCCGCGCTCGAGGTGCAGATTCAGGTCGTTGAACACGACCAGCTCGCCGTAGGCCTTGCGCACGTGCTTCAGCTCGAGCACGGTGCGGCCGCTCTTCTCGCAGACCGGGAACGTGAAGTGGATCTTCTTGCGCTCCGGCGGGCACCTCGATCGGCACCACTTTCTCGAGCATCTTGATGCGGCTCTGCACCTGCGCGGCCTTGGTCGCCTGGTAGCGGAACCGATCGACGAACATCTTCACGCGCGCCACTTCCTCGTCCTGCTCGCGCTTCGCCTTGCGCATCGCCTCGATGCGCGCGTCGTGCGCGACGAGGTAGTCGCTGTAGTTGCCGACATAGTCGGTGAGCGTGCGCAGCGTGAGGTCGGCGATCCGGGTGACGACGGCGTCGAGGAAGAAGCGGTCGTGCGAGACGAGGATGACGGCGTGCGGGTAGGCGTTCAGGTACTCCTCGAGCCAGTTGCGCGCCTCGAGGTCGAGGTGGTTGGTCGGCTCGTCGAGCAGCAGCAGGTTCGGCTGCGTGAGCAGCAGTTTCGCGAGCGCGATGCGCATCTGCCAGCCACCGGAGAAGGTCTCGGTCTGGCGCTCGAAGTCGTCGCGCGAGAAGCCCAGACCCTGCAGTACGGTCGCGGTCTTCAGCTCGATCGCGTAGCCGTCGCCGAGGCGGAAGCGATCCTGCAGATCGCTGTAGCGGCCGAGCATCGCCTCGTGTTCGCTTTCCGGGATCGACGGGTCGCCGAGCTTGTCCTCCAGCACGTGCATCTCGGCCTTCATGGCCAGCAGACCGGCGAAGGCGCCGCTTGCTTCCTCGAAGACCGACTTGCCGGCGTGGTTGAGGCCGTCCTGCGGCAGGTAGCCGACGGTCAGCGCCGACGGCTTGAGCACCGCGCCGGAGTCCGGTTCGTCGAGGCCCGGCCATCATCTTCAGCAGCGTGGTCTTGCCGGCGCCATTCGGGCCCGCACAGGCCGACACGCTCGCGCGCGGTGATCTGCCACGTCACATGGTCGAACAGGACGCGACCGCCGAAGGTCTTGGTGAGCTCGGAAAGCTGAATCATGAGAACGCGGAACTCGGGGTCTGGCGCCGGTCCCGGTCGACTTCTGGGGCCAGCGGCAGGGTGGTGCCCGGCCGGCTATTCGCCCAGCGCCTTTGCAGCCGCGGCCAGCACCTGCGGCACGCGGAACGGCTTGGTGAGGTAGCCCGACACGCCGAGGTTGACGGCTTCGATGGCGGCCGACTCGGTGGAGTAGCCGGTGATGATGATCACCGGCAGCTCGGCCCGGTAGCGCTTGGCTTCGCGAATGACGCTCAAGCCATCCATGCCCGGCATCTTCAAGTCGGCGATGAGCAGATCGTACGGCTGGACCCGCAGCCGTTCGAGTGCGGTTCGCCCGTCCGGCGCGACCTCCACGTCGTAGTCGGCCAGCGCCAGCGTCTTCGCCAGCACGTCCCTGATGCTCGCTTCGTCGTCGACGACGAGGATGCGAGGCCGGGCGTTGATGGTGCGTTCCGGCATCGCCGGCGTGTCCGACGCGATCGCCGCGTAACGGCTGGCCGGACGCGATTGCTGACTGTCGAGCCACGCATCGATGTCGCTCTTGCGGAAGCGCCACTGCCGTCCGACGCGAACCGCTGGAATCTTGCCGGCCTTGATGAGCCGGTAGACGGTGCGCAGATTGACCTGCAGGTACTCCAGAACTTCTTCGGTCGTCAGGAAGGTTTCGTCAATCATGCTGTCACGCGATCGGCAACTCGACCGTGAACACGGCACCACCGTCAATACGGTTTGCCGCAGAGATCGGCCTCCATGGTGCTGAACGATGCCGTAGACCAGTGCGAGGCCGAGGCCCGTGCCTTGCCCTACGTCCGTGGTCGTGTAGAACGGTTCGAAGATGCGCGGAAGCGTATCACCGCTGATACCTGCGCCGGTATCCCGAACCGTCGCAACCACCCAGCCGTTCTGGCCACATCCCGTCCGGACCTCGATGCGCCCCGGCCTGCCCGTCGCGACGATCGCCTGTTCCGCGTTCATCAGGATGTTCAGGAAGACCTGGTGAAGCAGGAGCGGCTCTGTGGAAGATGCTGGCCATAGTCTCGCACGACTTTAATGTGTCGCGCCCGGCACGAGGCCTTCCTGAGAGCGAGCACTTTCTGCAGGATTCCGTTCAGTCGGGTCTTCCGGCGCTGCACGCGGACCGGGCCGGCGAACACCAACGCTCTGCAGAGGATTGTTGAGCTCGTGGGCGATCCGACGACGAAGTGGCCGAGCGCTGCCAGCTTCTCCGATTGCACGGCGCGGTCGCGCATCTCGTCCCATTCACGCAGCGCCACCGCCGGCAGCGGGTCGCGCGACGATGACGCGCCCGGAGCGATGGCCGTCCGCGCCGACGAGATCGGTGACGGTCATGACGTAGTGTCCGATGAACCCGGGGTCCCTGAACTCCTGCACGGCCGGTCCGGACAGCGGCTGAGCGAGGGTGTCGAGCCAGTCTGCGAGCTCCGCCGCGACATGCTCGCGCAGCGGCTGCCCTTTCAGAGAGTTGGCCGCTCTCCGCACCGCATCGGCACATGCGGGGTTGGCGCAGACAACTCGCCCCTCGTCGTCAATCACGACGATCAGGGTGAGCCACCGACGCAAACAACTGCTCGAGTTCCCGCCGCGACTTCAGCGCAGCCTCGAGCAATTGCATTGTCTCGACGGCGCTCGATAGTTGACGGCCGAGTTCGTCGGCGCGATCCAGCAGGGCGATGTCGTCGCCCGCCTCGATCCGCACCCCCTCGAGCACCAGCGTACCCAACGCGCGCCGGCATCCGCGGAGCGGCACAGTGACGATGCTGGTGGCATCGGTGCGGCGGCTGGCGACGCCGGCGCGCAGGGTGCGGAGCGCGGTTGCGGCTGGCGCGAGCAGGTCGTCGGCCCGCACAGGATCGGCCGAACGCGCGTGACCGGCGCCGGACGATGCCAGCGGCACGAGCGAGCGCGAGTCGCGCTCGTAGATCCAGACGGTGGTCCGGTCTGCGGCAAACAGGGTGGTGGCGGCAAGGCAGAGCGGTTCGAGCGCGTCGGGCAGGTCGAGGCTGGACGACAGACGGCCCGAGAACGCATCAAGTAGGGCCCTCACATCGTGTTCGAACTCCTCGCGTTGCCTGAGGCGCGCAAGTTCGAGCGCCAGCAGAAAGCCTGCCGGCACGTCGCTGCGTTCGAGGCTGGCGACGTCGAGCAGCGCCTCCGGCGGCATGCCGATCACCAGGAGCCCCACCCGCTGCCTGTCCTTCAGCAGCGGCAGCAGCACGGCGCGCCCAACGCCGAGCCGCTCGTGCAGCATTGGCATCGTCTGGGCAAGGCCGGTGACGGCCACGGCTCGCCGGGAACTGAAAGCTTCGCCAATGAGGGCGGATTCGTCGCCGCGCGGACGCCACGCTTCGGTCGGCAGGTCGTCAATGCCGCTGCCCGATGTCGCCTGCAGCAGGCCGCTGGCCGGATGCTGCTCGAACAGCAGCGACGAGGTGCCGCCGGTCACCTGCAGTGCCTGCTGATGCAGCAGGGACAGCGTCGCATGCCGGCTTCCGCTTTCGGCGAGAAGCGTCAGGAGTGAGTGCGCGGCCACACGGGCGGCGCTGCTGGTTGGCTCCATAAGGGGGACGGAACGAGAAGGCCGTATGCCGGGTGTCCGGGGCGTATTCCAGAATTCTATCCGACCTAAGCCCAGCCTTTTCAAGGTCCGCTGGTAAGATCGCCGAGCCGCCGCGCGTACAGGCCGAATCGCCGCTGATGCCGTCTAAGCCCATAAGAAAAGAGGGCGTTCCTCGCAGCGAATGACGTCGACCGATGAAGAACTCGTTGCCCGGTCCATGGGCGGCGATCAGGACAGCTTTAACCAGCTCATCCTCCGGTGGGAACGGCCGATCTATGCATTGGCCTACCGGACGATTGGGCGCGAGGAAGACGCGCGTGACGTGTGCCAGGAGACGTTCCTGCGTGCCTACCGCGCCCTGCCGAAGTTCCGCCGCGAAGCGAAATTCTCCTCCTGGATCTACCGCATTGCGCTCAACCTCTGTCGCGACTGGGCGCGCCGTGAACGCCGCACGCCGGTCGTCCAGCCGCCGGAGGACCGGGACCTGATGGAGATGGCCGCCGCGGCCGAACCGTCGGAGTCGATCGAGGACCTGATTGCCCGCAAGGACCTGACCGCTCGCGTGGAACTGGCGATGGCCAGGCTGCCCGACGAGCAGCGCACGGCCATCGTCCTCAAGGAGTACCACGGGCTGACGTTCCAGGAGATCGCCGATCTTCAAGGGTGTCCGCTCAGTACGGTGAAGACACGGTTGTATCAAGGACTGTCGGTGCTGCGGCGCGAGCTTGCGCGCAGCCCCGGCCGAGTGGCCTGAGACCATGAACGACACACGTTGCACTTTCGACGGTCGCCGGGACGAAGTCCTCGTGGCCTATGTGTATGACGACATCGAGCCGTTCGAGCGCGAGGCGTTCGAGGCGCACTTGCCCGAATGCCTGATCTGCCGCAGCGAACTCGACGCGCTTTCAGATGTGCGTGAGGAACTCGGGGTCTGGGCGACGCCCGAGGTGCTCGACGGCGTGGGCGGCACGGCGCCCCGCTCGGCGCTCCGCATTGTCAATTCCCAGCCGCCCCCGGTCTCGACGCGCTGGCGCACGTTCGCCGACGCGCCGGTCTGGCTGCAGGCCGCGGCGGCGATGCTGGTGGTGGCAGCATCGCTCGGCATCGCGAACCTCAACCTCACCTATTCGCCCGCTGCCGGACTCCGTGTGAGCACCGGCTGGATGCAGCCTGCCACGCCGGCTGTCGTCCCTGCCGTCACCGCATCGGTGCCAGCGCCCGAGCCGTGGCGGGCCGACCTCGCCGCCATCGAGCAGAAGGTGATGGAGGGGGTGAAGGCGCAGCTCGCCTCGGTGCAAGTGCCCGTCGACGACGCCGCCCTGCTTGCGCGTGTGCGCAGCATCGTGCAGGAGAGCGAACGTCGCCAGCAGCGCGAACTGGCGTTGCGGGTGGCCGAGGTTGCGCGGGACAGCCAGGTGCAACGGCAGGCCGATCTGGTGAAGATCGACCGCAGCCTCGGTCTCATTCAGCGCAACACCGGTGTCGAGGTGATGCGGACGCAGCAGCAACTGAACACGCTGGCGCAGCGCGTGTCGCAGCAGCGATGACGGGTATGGTTTGTCGCGGAGGCGGGCGCGCACAGGCGCCGGCACGCGTTAAAGGTAGAGGGCGGAAGACAGTCATGCGCAGAGTGCTGATGTCGACGATGGTGATGGTGGCCGCCCTGGCGGCCGCGGCTGGGGCACAGGATACCGGTCATGCATTGGCGGCGAGCCGCGCCGACGCGGCCCGCGGCCAGCAGCAGGTACGGGAGGCCCGCTACCAGATTGGCCAGATGGAACGGCTGCTCGAAGGAGCGGTGGAGCACGGCGCGACGGCGATGCGCGATCGCCTCCAGGCCGTGATGCCGGCCGACATGCTGCTCACCGAGAACGCGCGTGCCAGGGGGTTCCGGCTCGACGGCTACGGGGTCTTCTTCGATGTGGAAGTGCCCGATCTTGGCGGCACCCTGGCGTGGAGCCTACGCACGCTCGACCAGAACGACCTCGGGCTCGACGCCGCGCTCCAGACGCTGCGTCAGGCGGCTGGCAACGACGTGAACCTGCAGCAGGCGCTCAAGCGGGTGGAACTGCAGATGTCGCCGATGGGCGCGTCGATGTCCGTGCAGCCTGGTGGCGCCACAGCCGTGCAGGCCGGCGGGTCGGCCCCGGCGTCGGCGGCGCCGGCCGGCCGGGCGGTGGCGAACGATCCGGTGCTGGCGAACCCCGACGAGGCCTACCGCACCGAGATCCGCGAGGCGCTGATCGACGCCATGCTCGAGCATAGCCGTGGGCTCAGTATCGGGGCCGATGAGCGGCTGACGGTCGCGGCCCGGCGCAGTGACGACCGGCCCCGGCTGGGCATCGACACCGACGCGCGAACGGTGGTGCTGAGCGTGCGCGGCTCCGACCTCGCCGCTTTTCTTGGCGGGCAACTGAGTCCGCAGGAAGCTCGCGGTCGTGTCGAAGTCCGGGTGTTCTAGAATGGCGGCATGCGCGCCACCCTCTGCCTGATTGTCCTGCTGGCCCTGTCGGGCACAGCCTGCGGTCCCAACATCGACCTGAAGGCGTCGCTTCAGGTTGCCGATGTCTCGACGGGCTGGGCCGATCTCGGGGTGGTGAACGGGCAGAACAAGATCGTTCCCTCCATCACCTTCACGCTGAAGAACGTCGGCTCGGAGTCGATTACAACGCTCCAGTCGAACGTCATCTTCCGCCGGGTCGGCGAGGATGAAGAGTGGGGCGCCGGCTTCCTCAAGATCACCGGCTCCGAAGGGCTCGCGCCCGGCGCGACGTCGAAGACGCAGAAGGTGAACTCGACGCTGGGCTACACCAGTTCCGAAACCCGCGCCCAGATGCTGGCCAACAAGCAGTGGGTCGATGCGCGGGCGCAGGTCTTCGCGAAGTACGGCTCCACGCAGTGGACGCTGCTCGGCGAATTCCCCGTCGAACGTCGCCTCGTCCAGAAGTAGCGTCAGCGAGATCCGCGTGGCGAGCGACACAACCACGACCCTTGATCGACGCCTCGGCCCGATCGATGCGGCGTCCATCGTCGTGTCGAACGTCATCGGCGGCGGCATCTTCTTCTCGCCCATCATCGTCGCGGGTCTCGTGCCGAGCGCCCGAGGCATCCTGTTCGTCTGGTTTCTCGGCGGAGGGCTGGCCTTTGCTGGCGCCATGGCCTATGCCGAACTCGCGGCGCTGCGTCCGCGAGCGGGCGGCGAGTATGTATACCTGCGCGAGGCATTCGGGCCGCTGGCCGGATTCCTGAGCGGCTGGACGTCGTTCGTAGCCGGTTTCTCCGGCGCCATTGCCGCCAGTGCCGTCGCCCTCGCCGAATACATCGGACGCTTCGCGCCGATTGCCGGTGACGGCACGCCGCTGCTCACCATCCCGCTGCCACTCGTCCCGATCGTGGTGTCGCCGAAAGCCCTCGTCGCCCTCGCGGCCATCCTGCTCATCACCCTCGTGCACCTGCGGGGACTCGGCCCGGGTCGTCTGGTGCAGAACGCGCTGGCCGGTGTGAAGGTCTCGGCCATCCTGCTGTTTCTGGCGCTGGCGTTCGGCGCTGGACACGGGCAGGTCTCGAATATCGCGGCAGGGGGCGCAACATCGGCAAGTGGCATTCTGCTGGCGCTCGTGCCGGTGATGTTCACCTACTCGGGGTGGAATGCGGCGGCCTACGTGGCGGAAGAGGTGCGATCGCCAGGACGCAACGTCCCGCTGGCGCTCGGCCTGGGGACACTCGCCGTCGTCGTCATCTACCTCGGGTTGAACGCTGCGTACCTCTATGCGCTGCCGGCCGTCGAGCTCGCGGCGGTGAACGGCACACTCATCGACACCGTTGCCGAGCGGCTGTTTGGCTTCACCGCCGGCAACGTCATCGCGGCGTTCACGATTGTCAGCATCGCCGCCAGCATCAGCGCCATGGTGCTGGCTGGCCCGCGCGTCTACTTCGCCATGGGGCGCGACGGCCTGTTCACCGAGGCAGCCGGCCGGGTGCATCCGCGCTTCCGCGCGCCGGTCAGTGCCATTGTGACGCAAGCCATCTGGAGCGGCGTCCTCGTGCTCTGCGGCTCGTTGTCGCAGCTCGTGAGCTACACCGGGTTCGCGGTGGTGTTGTTCTCGGGGGTGGCGGTGGCCGCACTCTTCGTCCTGCGCGCCAGGGACGGCGCGGTCGAGCGTCCGTTCCGGGCGTGGGGCTACCCTGTGGCTCCGGCGGTCTTCGTGCTCGCGAGTGCGGTGATGGTGGGGAACGAAATATGGCGGAACCCCCGGCCTTCAATCGCCGGCCTCGCGATCATCGGGCTGGGTATTCCGCTCTTCTTCTGGCTGCGGCGCTCGAGGGCATCGTAGCCCGCCGCTCGCTTACGGCTCGGCCCGCTCCAGCTGACCCTTGTAGGTGATGGTGCGGTCGGGTATGACGCGCACTTCGAACGATAGCGGCTCGTAGCCGTCGAGGCGCACCTCGATGCGATGCGGGCCGGGTTCGAGCCGCAGCCGCTGGAAGACGCCGTCGTAGTCGTCGACCGAGCCAGCAAAGTAGCCGTCGACGAACACCTCTGCCTGCCGTGGCGCCACCTTCAGCTTGAGGGCGCCGTCGTCGCCATCGCGGTAGGCATACCCTCCACCACCGTATCCAAACCCTCCACCACCGTATCCAAGCCCGTAACCGCCGAGTGGATACTGGTTGTACCAGCCCCAACCCCACGGGTCGTAGAAGCCGTTACCGTAGCCGTAACCGTAGTAGCCGCCGAGGCCCAGGCCTCCCCAGCCCCAAGGATAGAACCCATTGTAGTAACCGCCGCGATCGACGATGACCGTGCCGGGACCACCGCCGTCGCGCCGCTCAACGACGGTTCCTGTCGTGGGGCGATCGCCGCGTGGTCGGGAGTACGTGGCGTCGCCGCCGCCAGAGGTGCGGCCCGAATCGGCGCCGCCGCCGCTGCGCGTGCGTGTATCGCCGCCGCCCGAACTGCCACCTGACCTCGTCCCGCCACCGCTCGAGGGGCCACCACCAGCTCTCGCGCCGCCGGAACCGGAGCCGCCCCGTGGCACCGCCTGCCCACCGCCGCCCCCCGAGCCGCCGCCACCGCGCCGGGAGCGTTGCTCGAGCATCGGCGTGTCGACCCCGGCTATGGCAGGCAGAGCGGCGAGTACGCCGGCGGCTGAGTGCGGCGACCGGGCGACCTGTTGTGCCGGCCTGGCCGAGACCGTGCCGGGCAGAAGTACGACAAGTGCCGTGGCCAGCGCGCCGCCGATCGAACTCAGCGCACGCGGTGCCAGAACACCCGAGGGGATCGGTGATTTCACAGTCATGAACGTGGCTCCGACACAGGAAACTGCAACCGGTCTGCCAGTCTCGACCTTGGTGAAACAGGCCTGTTCCATTCAGTCGAACCGCGTGTCGCGCTGACCTGTCCTTGACCGAGTCCACCGCGCGTCCCGTTTTCTTGACACCCTGATCGCCGGGCCGATACAGTCAGAAAATCGCCATGTTCCACAGCACCACCATCCTCGCCGTGCGCCACCGCGGCCAGTCGGTCCTGGCCGGCGACGGTCAGGTGACGTTCGGCCAGACGGTCGTGAAGCAGAGCGCGAAGAAGATTCGCCGGCTCTACAACGACCGTATTCTGGCCGGCTTTGCCGGGTCGGCGGCAGACTCGTTCGCGCTGTTCGCCCGGTTCGAGTCGAAGCTCGAACAGTATCGCGGCAATCTCGAGCGTTCGGTCGTGGAACTTGCCAAGGACTGGCGCAGCGATCGCATTCTGCGCCGCCTCGAAGCGATGCTCATCGTGCTCGACGCCAACTCGACCTTCCTGCTCTCGGGCAACGGCGACCTGATCGAGCCGGACGACGGCATTGTGGCGATCGGGTCGGGCGGCCCGTACGCCTTGTCCGCGGCGCGGCGCTTGCGGCGAACACCGAGCTCGACGCCCGGACGATCGCGGAGAAGTCGATGCAGATTGCCGGCGATATCTGCATCTACACGAACACGAACATCGTGCTCGAAGAGCTGTAGCGCGTGCCGATCCTGCTGCCCGACAACTCGCACTCGTCCACCTGACGTCGCTGACGCCGCGCCAGATCGTCGCCGAACTCGACAAGTACGTCGTCGGCCAGGCGGCGGCCAAGCGCGCCGTCGCCATCGCCCTGCGCAACCGGATGCGCCGCCAGAAGCTGTCGCCCGAGCTGGCCGAGGAGATCGCGCCGAAGAACATCCTGATGATCGGTCCGACCGGTGTCGGGCAAGACCGAGATCGCCCGCCGGCTGGCGCGCCTGGCGCAGTCGCCGTTCGTCAAGGTCGAAGCCTCGAAGTTCACCGAGGTCGGCTACGTCGGCCGCGACGTCGAGTCGATGGTGCGCGACCTGGTCGAACTCGCCGTCGACATGGTCCGCGGCGAGCGGCTCGAGGAAGTGCGCGGGAAGGCGCGGCGAGAACGCCGAGGAGCGGATGCTCGATCTGCTGCTGCCGCCGTCGCGTCCGCTCGACGCCCGGACGAAGAGGCCGCCGGGCGCGATCAGCGGCTCGCACACGCGCGAGCGGTTCCGCGAGCAGCTGCGCGATGGCCGCCTCGACAAGCGGATCGGTCGAGATCGAGGTGCGCGAGAAGTCGTTCCCGTCACTCGAGATCATCGCCGGTTCGTCAGTCGAGGAGGTCGGACATCAACCTGAAGGACATGCCTGCCGGGGCTGTTTCAGGGCGGCGGCCGCACCAAGAAGCGGAAGATGAAGGTGCCCGAGGCGCTCGAGTACCTCGCGCAGGAAGAAGTAGCAGAAGCTGATCGACATGGAGAGCGTGGCGCGCACCGCGGTCGAGCGCGTGCGAGCAGGTCGGGCATCATCTTCGTCGACGAAATCGACAAGATCGCCGGCCGCGAGGGCGGGCACGGGCCGGACGTCAGCCGCGAGGGCGTGCAGCGCGACATCCTGCCGATCGTCGAAGGCACGACCGTCAACACGAAGCACGGGATGGTGCGCACCGATCACATCCTGTTCATCGCCGCCGGCGCCTTCCACGTCTCGAAGCCGTCCGACCTGATTCCCGAGCTGCAGGGCCGCTTCCCGATTCGCGTCGAACTCGAAGCGCTCGGCAAGGACGAGTTCGTGCGCATCCTCACCGAGCCGCGCAGCGCGCTGGTCAAGCAGTACACCGCGCTGATGGACACCGAAGGCATCACGCTGTCGTTCACCGACGACGCGATCACGCGCGATCGCCGACTTCGCCGCCATCGTGAACGAGCGCACCGAGAACATCGGCGCGCGGCGCCTGCACACGGTGATGGAGAGGCTGCTCGACGAGATCTCGTTCGAGGGGCCCGACCTTGCCGAGAAGCAGGTCGTCGATCGACGAGCGCCTACGTGTCGCGCATGCTCGCCGACATCGTCAAGAACGAGGACCTCTCCCGGTACATCCTGTGAACCGTGCCCGTCTGCGTGCGGCGCTGCTGGCGCTCCTTGCCACTGGCGCCGTCGTCTCTGCCTGCGGCAAGAAGGGACCGCCGCTGCCGCCGCTCATCCTGCTGCCGAATCCACCCGGGGAGGTTGCCGCGGTCCGGCGCGGTGAGCGTGTCGATCTGTCGTTCACCGTCCCGAACGCCAACACCGATCGCAGCACGCCGGCCGATCTCGACGCGCGTCGACGTCTACGCCTGGACCGTGCCTGGCGCCGTGAGCGGCGACGAGGTGCTCCGGCGCGGCACCCGCATCGCCAGCGTGGCGGTGAATGCCCCGGCGGACCCGGACGAACCAGAACCGACGACCCCAGCGCCCAAAGGCGACGGCGTCGAACAGAACGCCACCGTCTCGGTCAGCGACGTCCTGCCGTCCGGGTTCGAGCCGTCCGCCTACCGAACCTACGTGGCCGTCGGCATCAGCGCACGCGGACGCCGCGGCGCACTGTCGCGCAACGTGGCGGTGCCGCTGGTGCCGCCGCCCGCCGCGCCGGCGCAGCCGACCGTCACCTACTCCGAGAAGTCGATTGCGGTGGCCTGGCCGGCCGTTCCGGCCGGCGACACGCCGATTGCGCTATAGCGTCTATCGCACCGGTCCGGCACCCGCGAGCGCTGACGCCGGCTCCCACCGCGGACACCACCTTTGCCGATGCCGGCTATCGAGTGGGAACAGGAACGGTGCTACGAGGTGCGCGCGGTCGCGACGATTGAGAGCGTGCGCATCGAGAGCGCCGCGTCACCGGCGAGTTGTGTGACGCCTCGCGATACGTTCGCGCCGGCGTCGCCCTGACAGGGCTGGTGGGTGTCGGTTCGGAGGGGTCGGTTAGCCTGATCTGGACCGCCAATGCCGAGGCAGACCTGGCCGGATACCTCGTGCTTCGCGCCGTGGCTCCGGCGACGCAGCTCGAGCCGATCACCGCCGCGCCGATCACCGACACCAACTTCAGGGATACAGTGGCGGGCGGCTCGCGGGTGACCTATGCGGTCCAGGCGGTCGACAGGGCCGGCAACCGCAGTCCCGCGTCGGCACCGATCACGGAATCAGCACGGTAGCGGCAGGAGTCGCGGGAGCCTCCGATGGAACGACTGTATCGAGTGTCACGGGCCGGCGAATCGTTCTTCGCCGTCGAGCAGGACGGCGTGCTGCGGCGTGCGGTGCCGAGCGGCGCCAGCATCTACGAGGGGTTCGCGACCGGACCGGCCGTCGACGGCGGCCTGGCGGCCGTCACCATCCATGCCCCGGCACGGCCGTCGAAGATCGTCTGCGTGGGTTTGAATTACCGGGATCACGCTGCCGAGATGAACAAGGTGATTCCGCCCGAGCCACTGCTCTTCCTGAAGCCGCCGAGCACGGTGCTCGACCCGGGAGCGCCCATCCTCATTCCGCCGTCGGTGGGCACCGTGCACTACGAGTCGGAGCTGGCGCTGGTCATCGGCAGGCGCGCGCATCGCGTGAGGGCCGCCAACGCCTGGGACCATATCCTCGGCGTCACCTGCCTGAACGACGTAACGGCGCGTGACATCCAGAACAGGGACACCCAGTACACTCGAGCCAAGGGCTTCGACACGTTCGCGCCGTTCGGGCCCTGCATTCACATCGACGGCAGCCGCGGTCCGCGGGTCGTCGAGGGGTTCGTGAATGGCGAACGCCGCCAGCACTCGAGCACGGCCAACCTGATCTTCCCGATCGAGTTCCTGGTCGAGTACATCACCTTCGTCATGACGCTCGAGCCAGGCGACATCATCTCGACCGGCACGCCATCGGGCGTCGGCCCGATCGTTGCGGGCGACACCGTCACTGTTCGCGTGGAGGGGGTCGGCGACCTGAGCAATCCGGTGCGTGCGGAACACGCGGTGTGAATCGGCAGGCGCCAATCTGCAATCTGAGTTCTGCAATTTGAAATTTCCGTTGAGGTCTCTATGAAGCTGTTCATCGATTCGGGCAACCTGAAGGACATCGAAGCGCTCTGTTCCATCGGTATCATCGACGGCGTCACCACGAACCCGTCGCTGCTCGCCAAAGAGACCGGGAACTACAAGGAGAACCTCAAGAAGATCTGCGAGATCGTGCAGGGGCCGGTCAGCGGCGAGGTGATCTCGACCGAATTCGACCAGATGATGCAGGAAGGGCGTGAGATCGCGGCGCTCGACGAGCACATGGTCGTGAAGCTGCCGCTGACGCGCAACGGCATCAAGGCGTGCAAGGCGCTGTCGGACGACGGCATCCGGGTGAACGTCACGCTCGTCTTCTCTGCGGCGCAGGCGCTGCTTGCCGCCAAGGCCGGTGCCACCTTCGTCAGCCCGTTTGTCGGCCGCCTCGACGACATCGGCCAGAACGGCATGGAGCTGATCCGCGAAATCGTGCAGATGTACGACAACTACGCATTCACCACCGAGGTGCTGGTGGCCAGCTGCCGCAACCCGATCCACATTGTCGATGCCGCGAAGATGGGCGCCGACATCTGCACCTGCCCGCCAGCGTTGATCGACCAGCTCTTCAACCACCCGCTCACCACGTCCGGCCTTGAGAAGTTCCTGAAGGACTGGGAGAAGGCCTACCCGGCAGGCAAGTAAACGCACCGACCCACATCGAGCCACCGACCATGGACCCCACCCGCACCCTCGCCGATCTCGAACGCCGTGCTGAACTGGGCGGCGGAGAGGAGCGCATGCGCCGCCAGCACGAGGCGGGCAAGCTCACCGCACGTGAACGGGTCGACTGCCTCTTCGATCCCGGAACGTTCGAGGAGGTCGACAAGCTGGTGACGCACCGATGCCTCGACTTCGGCATGGCCGACCAGCTCATTCCAGGCGACGGCGTGGTGGCGGGGCATGGCCTGGTAGACGGACGGCAGGTGTTCGCCTTCGCGCAGGACTTTACGGTGTTCGGCGGCTCACTGTCGGAGACCAACGCCGCGAAGATCTGCAAGGTGATGGACCTGGCGATGAGGCTCGGCTCGCCGATTGTCGGCCTCAACGATTCCGGCGGCGCCCGCATCCAGGAAGGCGTGGCGTCGCTTGGCGGCTACGCCGACATCTTCCTGCGCAACACGCTGGCCTCCGGCGTCGTGCCGCAGATCTCGGCGATCATGGGCCCTTGCGCCGGCGGAGCCGTGTACTCGCCCGCCATCACCGATTTCAACGTGATGGTGAAGAAGACCAGCTACATGTTCGTCACCGGACCGGACGTCATCAAAACCGTGACACACGAAGAGGTGTCGAAGGAGGAACTCGGCGGTGCGATGACGCACAACGCCAGGAGCGGGGTCGCGCATTTTGCGGTGGAGGACGACCGCGAGTGCATCGCCCTCATCCGCGACCTGCTCTCGTTCCTGCCATCCAACAACGTCGACGACCCGCCGCGCCACACCCCGGCCGCCGATCCGGACCGCGAGCTCGACGAGCTCGAGTCGATCGTGCCGACGTCACCCAACCAGCCGTACGACATGCTGGACCTGATTCACGCGGTCACCGACGACCGCTACTTCCTCGAGGTCCACCAGCACTACGCCCGGAACATCATCGTCGGCTTCGCCCGCATCGATGGCCGCCCGATCGGGATCGTGGCGAACCAGCCGGCTGTCCTGGCCGGCACCCTCGATATCGATGCGTCGGTGAAAGGCGCGCGCTTCGTTCGCTTCTGCGACGCTTTCAACATTCCGCTCGTCACCTTCGAGGACGTCCCCGGCTTCCTGCCCGGCACCGTCCAGGAGTTCGGCGGCATCATCCGGCACGGTGCCAAGCTGCTCTACGCCTATGCCGAGGCAACGGTGCCGAAAGTCACCGTCATCACCCGCAAGGCCTACGGCGGTGCGTACTGCGTGATGGCGAGTAAGCACATCCGTACCGACTTCAACTACGCCTGGCCCACCGCGGAACTGGCGGTCATGGGTCCGGAAGGCGCGGTGAACATCCTCTACAAGCGGGAGCTCGAGGCGGCCGCCGACGCCATCGCCGCGCGGGCCGACAAGGTGTCCGAGTTCCGCGAGAAGTTCGCCAACCCCTACGTGGCGGCATCACGTGGGTTCGTTGACGAAGTCATCCGCCCTCGCGATACGCGGCGAAAGCTCATTGCGGCACTCCGCAACCTCGAGAACAAGCGCGATCGGAATCCGCCGAAGAAGCACGGCAACATTCCGCTCTGAGGCCGGGCAGTACGGCGGGCCGCCGCGTGGGCCAGATGATCCAGGCGCGCCTAAGTCCCGGTGCTAGACTATTTAGCTGTTCATCTGTTCAGACCAACAGTGCGAAAGATCCTCATCGCCAACCGCGGCGAAATTGCCGTTCGCATCATCCGCGCCTGTCGCGAGATGCAGCTCTCCCCGGTCGCGGTCTATTCCGAGTGCGACCGCCGCGCGCTGCATGTCCGCTATGCCGATGAAGCGTATCCAATCGGGCCCAGCGCGCCTCGTGACAGCTACCTGCGCATCGACGGAATCATCGACGTGGCGCTGCGCTGCGGCGCCGACGCGATCCACCCCGGCTATGGCTTCCTGGCCGAGAACGAAGATTTCGCCGTCGCGGTCCGCCGTGCTGGCCTGATCTACATCGGGCCGAGCGCCGAAGCCGTAGCGCTGATGGGCAGCAAGACTGCCGCGCGCGAGGTTGCGGTTCGGGCGGGGGTGCCGGTCGTGCCGGGAACGGTCGGGGCGCTCGCCGCCGACACGCCCGACGCCGAATTGCTCCGGATCGCCGACGACATCGGCTATCCGCTCCTCGTCAAGGCCGTGGCGGGCGGAGGCGGCAAGGGCATGCGCACGGTGACGAGCCGCGCCGACCTGCTGGCAGCGGTTCGTGCCGCCCGTTCTGAAGCGGGCACCGCCTTCGGCGATCCGGCAGTGTTCTTCGAGCGCCGCATCACGCGCGCCCGGCACATCGAGGTGCAGCTGCTGGCCGACCACCACGGCACGGTGCTGCCGTTCGTGGAGCGCGAGTGCTCCATCCAGCGCCGTCACCAGAAGGTGGTGGAGGAATCGCCGTCGCTCGCCGTCACGCCCGAGCTGCGGCAGCGCATCACATCGGCCGCGGCAGCCGTGGCCAAGGCGGCCGGCTATACGAACGCCGGCACGATTGAGTTCCTGCTCGACCAGGACGGTCGCTTCTACTTCCTCGAGATGAACACCCGACTCCAGGTCGAGCATCCCGTTACCGAGATGGTGACCGGCGTCGACCTGGTGCACTGGCAGATCCGCATTGCCCGCGGTGAAGCGCTGAGCATCGATCCGGCGCGGGCCCTCGAGCCACGCGGCCACGCCATCGAGTGCCGCATCTACGCGGAGGATCCGGACAACAATTTCCTGCCGTCGCCCGGCCGCATTCAGCAGCTGCGCGTGCCGGCTGGCCCCGGCATCCGCGACGACAGCGGCGCCACAGCCGGGCTCGACGTGCCGATCTTCTACGACCCGATGATCTCGAAGCTCGTGGCCTGGGCCGAGGATCGTCCGTCCGCCGTCGCACGCATGACGCGCGCCCTCGGCGAGTACGTGGTCACCGGCATCAGGACGACGGTGCCGTTCTTCACCTGGCTGTTCCAGCAGCCGGAGTTCCACGCGAGCGCCTTCCACACCACGTATCTCGACGAACTGCTGACGCAGCGCAACGGCCGGCCCTTCGTCGAGCCGACGGCTAGCGACGAGGCACTCATCGCCGTTGCCGCGGCACTGCAGGTGGCGTTGTCGCCGCGCGTCGCGGTGGCTGGCCGTCCGGGCATCATGGTCGCTGAATCGACGTCGCCCGCGGGCGGGCGCTGGAAGACCCGTGCGCGCCACGAAGGGCTGCGGTAGACCGTGCGGTACGACGTCGCCATCAACGGCGAGCTGAAGCAGGTCGCGGTCGTCAGGCGCAACGGCGCCTTCGTCGTGTCGCTCGGCGAACGCGAGTGGGTCGTCGACGCCGTGCAGGTGGACGGGCAGACCCTCTCGCTCCTGCTCGAGGAATCGACGGCGGGTGCCGCGGCGCGCGGCGCTGCCGCCGCCAGCCACGAATTCACCGTCGCCACCGACCCGCTGACCGGCCAGTTCATCTTCGGCATCGGCCCGGTGCGCCTGCCGGTAGACCTCAATGCGAGGCGGACCTGGGCACGACGGGCAGAGGACGCCGCCGGCGGGTCGGGTCCGCAGCGTCTTGTGGCGCCGATGCCCGGCAAGGTGTTGCGTGTGCTCGGTGCGCCTGGCGATGCGGTCGTCCACCGCCAGCCGGTCATCGTCATCGAAGCCATGAAGATGGAAAACGAACTGCGCGCGTCACGCGACGGAACGCTGACCGAGGTGCTCGTGCAGCAAGGACAGTCGGTCGAGGCCGGCATGCTGCTCGCAATCATCACGCCCGCGTAACCACGTGGCCTTGCTTTCACGCACCCGAATCCGCAGGCTCCTCCGCTATGCGGCCATCACCGTCGTCAGCACGGTTGTCCTGCTGGCGATGGCGATCGTCGTCACGCTTCGCATCGACCTCGGCCCGTCCATCCGAGCCCTGGCGGAGCGCGAGGGCTCGAAGCAGATCCAGCGGCCGCTGCACATCGGCCGCCTCTCGATCCGGATCGCCCGCGGGCGGGTTGAAGTGAACGACGTGCGCATCGACGGCGTGAAGCCCGAAGACCGTCCCTTCTTCGAGGCGAAGCTGCTGTCGGTGTCGCTCGACTGGAGCCGGATCGTCCAGCGTCGGCCGGAGATCATCATCACCTCGGCCGAGCTCGTCGACTGGCACATGCTGGTGGAGAAGTGGCCCGGCACCGACAGCTTCATCCGCATCCGACGGAACCCCAACCCGGGCCCGCCTGGGCCGCGCCGTTTCATCAGCACGCTGCGCTCCCTGCGTGCCTATCGCGGCCAGTTCACCTACGAGGATCACGAGACCCCGTGGGGGATCGTTGCCCCGAACGTCGATGTCACCATCACCAACAGCCGCGGCTACAACGGTGACGCGTCGTTCAAGGGCGGGCTGGTCACCATCCAGAACTACGTGCCGATGTCGGCCGATCTCGACGCCCACTTCTCCATCGACGGCTCGACGATCCGGATGGACCGCGTCGACATGCGCACCGACGGCGCCGTCAGCAGCGCGAAGGGGGAGCTGGACAGCAGCAAGTGGCCCGAGATGACGTACCAGGTGACGTCGCGTCTGCAGTTCCAGCGCATGCGCGAGCTGTTCTTCAAGAATGAGCCGTGGGTGCTCAGCGGTGAGGGCAACTTCGACGGGCAGTTCCACCTGTACAAGGGCGGCCACGACCTCACCGGTATCTTCACCTCCGACGTCGCTGGCCTGTACGACTACCGGTTCCCCGAGCTGCACGGCTCTCTGCACTGGAACCGAAAGTTCTTCAGGGTGATGAACGCGGGCTCGAAATTTTCCGGCGGCGACGCACGCTTCACGTTCGACGTTGCGCCGCTGAGCGATCCCATCAAGCCGAGCGGCCGCTTCGCGGCCGAGTACCAGAACCTCGACGTCGCCCGGTTGAGCGACTTCTATGCCCTGGCCGGCGTACGCTTCGCCGGCCGTGCCAGCGGACGCAACCTCCTCGAGTGGCCGATGGGGCGCTTCAGTGAACATCGCGGCGATGGCCAGGTCGTCATCACGCCGTCGGCCAGCGCGACTCCCATGGTTGCGACGCTCGATGGGGTGCGTGCTGCAGACACGAACCACTCGCGTCACGAGTGGGGACCGTTCCTGCCCACGCCGTTGCCACAGCACCTGCCGGTAGCCGGCAAGGTCACCTACAAGTTCGGCCCCGACGAGGTCGACGTCAGGGGCGGGGAGTTCGCCACCGAGAAGACATGGGTGTCGTTCGAGGGCCGCACGCGCTGGACCGAGGACGCGAACGTCGCCTTTCACGTGACGAGCGCCGACTGGCAGGAGAGCGATCAGGTGCTCGCCGGCATCCTCACCAACTTCGGCACGAGCACCGGCCCGGTGGCGCTCGGCGGACGCGGCGCCTTCGATGGCGGCCTGACCGGCCCGTTCCGCAGGCCACGCATCGAGGGCAACTTCACGGGCGAGGACCTGCGTGCCTGGGACACGCTCTGGGGCGACGGCACCGCGCACGTCGTCGTCGAGAACAGCTATGTGACGGTCACGAACGGACTCATCCGCAAGGAGGGTTCCGAGATCCGCGCCGAGGGGCTCTACTCGCTCGGCTACCCGAGGAGCGACCACGGCGAGGAGTTGAACGCCCGCGTCCGTCTCAGCAACCGCGATCTCGACAGCCTCCGCCACGCGTTCGAGCTCGACGACTGGCCCGTTTCCGGAAAACTCAGTGGCGAGTTCCATCTCACGGGGAACTACCTGACACCGATCGGCTTCGGCGCCATGACCATCGACGACGGCGTCGCCTACGACGAGCCGTTCCAGAAGGCGACGGCCAACCTGCGTTTCGACGGCGAGGGCGTGCGGCTCGACAGCGTGCAGCTCGCGAAGGCGACCGGCAGCGTCACGGCAACCGCCTATGTCGGCTGGGACGGCACCTATTCGTTCAACGCCGACGGCCGCCGCATTCCGGCCGAACGGATCGCGATGCTCGAGTACCCGACCGTCCAGCCGACGGGCCTCATCGACTTCACCGCAGCCGGCAGCGGCACCTTCGACGCCCCGCGCTACGACGTCCGTTTCCGCATGAACAACCTGGCCGTGGCGCAGGAGCCGGTCGGGCTGCTCACCGGCACCATGGCCCTGCGCGGCACCGACGTCAACGTCGAGCTCGAAGCGTCGTCCGAAAAGCTGGCGCTCACCGGTACCGGACGCTGGTCGCTCGAGCCGGGCTACGACGCGGACCTCACCTTCCGCTTCCACGACAGTCCGCTCGATCCCTATGCGCGGCTGTTCATGCCGACGCTGTCACCCTCGACGACGGCGGTCGCCAGCGGCACGATTCGCGTCAACGGCCCGCTGGAGCGTTTGAACGAAGTGGGGGTGGAGGCCACGGTCGATCGCCTCGAGATGGCGCTGTTCGACTACGCCATCCGCATTCCCCGTCCTATCCGCCTGACGATGGACAGGCAAGTGGTGCGGGTCGACGACTTCCAGCTGGTTGGCGACCAGACGCAGTTGTCGCTCGGGGGTTCGGTGTCGCTCGGGGAGGAGCGCGTCGCGCTGCGCGCGACCGGCGACGCCAACCTGGGCATTCTCCAGGGATTCATGCGCGACGTGCGCGGCGCCGGTCGCGCCACGCTGACGGCAGCCATCGACGGTCCGATGTACGAGCCGGTGTTCAGCGGCAGCGCCATCATCGCTGACGGCCGCCTGCGTCACTTCTCGCTGCCGAACTCCCTCGATTCGATCAACGGTGCCATTCGCTTCGACTCGCGGGGCCTCCGTCTCGACGACATCACTGCCACCATGGGCGGCGGACGCGTGCAGTTCGGTGGCCGCATCGGCCTCGACGGCTACGCGCCGGGCGATCTGAACGTGACGGTGCGTGGCGAAGACATGCACCTCCGGTATCCCGAGGGCATCCGCTCGACGGTCGATGCCGACCTCGCGCTGCGCGGCAACGTGCAGGCGCTCACGCTCGGCGGTGTGGTGCGGGTGAAGCAGGCCATCTGGACACGCCGCATCGATCCGGGCGGTGGCCTGCTCGACTTCCGCTCGGGGCGGTCTGGCGCCGATGTAGCGCCGACGCCGGCGGCGAGCGCTATCCCGCTGCGCTTCGATCTCGAGGTGGTGGTGCCGTCGAGCCTGCGCGTCGAGAACAACCTTGCGCGGCTCGTGGCCAGTGCCGACCTCCAGCTGCGCGGCACCTATGACCGTCCGGTGCTGTTCGGGCGTGCCGAGGTGGACCGCGGCGAGGTCACCTTCGAGGGACGTCGCTACCTGGTGACCCGCGGCAACATCGATTTCACCAACCCGTCGCGCATCGAGCCGTTCTTCGACGTCGAGGCGCGGACGCGCGTCCGCATTCCCGGCCAGACCTATCAGGTGATTGTGCGCGCCGTCGGCACGCTCGACCGTCTGCAACCGGAGCTCAGTTCCGATCCGCCGCTGCCGGCCGCGGACGTCCTGGCGCTGCTGTTCAGTGACGTCCGCAGGAATCAGGGTCCCGGCCCCGGCGATGCCGAACTGCGGGCGCTGCAGAACCCGAACCAGCGCCAGCGCGACATCCTGACGACAAGGGCAACGCAGTTGCTGGCGAATCCTGTGGCCTCGGAGGTTGGCCGCGTCGTCGAGCAGACCTTCGGTGTCGATACCTTCCAGGTGACGCCGTCGTTCATCGATCCCGTACAACCAGTCGACCGGCCGTGTGAACCCGTCGGCGCGCGTTACCATCGGGAAGCGCATTTCGGACCGCGTCTACCTGACGTTCTCGCGCAGCCTGAGCACCTCGCTGAACGATCAGATCCTGCTGCTCGAATACGACGAGAGCGACCGGCTGTCGTGGATCCTGTCGCGCAACGAGGACTCGACCTACGCGATCGAGGTCCGTGTGAGGCACGCCTTCTGATGTGCGCATCGGCGTGTCATCGCCGCCATCGGGCTCGTCTGCGCCCTGGAGTCGCCCCAACCGCTCGCGCCGACGTCGCCGATTACCTCGGCAGGCCGATCACGGCGGTGACGG
The DNA here is from genome assembly GCA_963722395.1 of uncultured Acidobacteriota bacterium. Taxonomy (GTDB): domain Bacteria; phylum Acidobacteriota; class Vicinamibacteria; order Vicinamibacterales; family CAVVIG01; genus CAVVIG01. The sequence goes on from CAVRLS010000011.1 coordinate 107,800, forward strand.
TCGAAGCGGAGGGGCGTGCGTCCAGCGATGCGCGGCTGCTTCCGCTTATCGAGACCAGCCGTGGGGCAGCCACTCGGCATGCGGGCTGTCCGCGAATCGGTCGCGCACCTCTTCAGCCTCGGCATCTACGAGGACGTGCGGTGCGCGGCATCGGTGTCTGGCTCGGGCGTCGCTCTCGTCTATGACCTGATCCCGCTGCATCCGGTCGAAGTCGATCGATTTCAGCGGCGGTGACCAGCTCGGGCATCGACGAGGGGCGACTGCGCGAACTGCTGCTCGATCGGTTTGGCGGCACCCTCCGGGCGGCGCGTGCGCCGGAGATGGCACGTGCGGTCGAAGAGGCGCTGCACGACGTCGGCTACCTGCGCGCCCGCGTCTCGCCGCGCGCCGACGTGCGAGCACGACCCCGAACGCACCCGACTCGGGTTCGCCATCGACGCCGGACCTCGCGCCCGCTTGGGTGCGGTGACGGTCGAGGGAACGCCCGGCGTGTCGCAGGCGGAACTGCTGCGAGCGGCTCGAAGTGGCGACAGGGCAGCCCTGGGAGCGCGAACGCATCGCCGGGCGTATCGAACGGTACCTGCAGGACCAGCGGCGGCGCGGCTATTATGAGGCGCGGCTGGCGGCGGCGTCCAGCTTCGCTGAAGATGGACGCGCCGTGAACCTGCGCCTGACGGCGATTCAGGGCCCGGTCGTGCGGGTGGTGTTTGCGGGCGACGCGGTGCCCGAGAACCGGCGCGAGGAGCTGGTGCCGATGGCGCGTGAAGGCTCGGCCGACGAGGATCTGCTCGAGGATTCGAGCAACCGCATCGAGGAGTACTTCCGGGCGCAGGGTTACCGCGACGCGTCTGCTCCGCATACCCGCCTGGAGAGCGACGGACAGCTGGTAGTCACCTTCACCGTGAACCGGGGGCGCGCAGTACCGCGTCGGCTCGGTGGAGATTGCCGGCAGCACGGCCGCGAGCGCCGAGGAACTTGCGCGGCAACTGCGCGTCCGCGCTGGACAGCCGTTCTCGGCCGCGGCGCTCGACGCCGACCTGACGCAGCTCGAGGAGGCCTATCGGCGCATCGGTTTCGCGTCGGCCCGAGCGGAGGCGACGATCGAGACCGCAGCCGGCCGGCGAACGACCAGTACGTGCCGGTCGCCATTCGCATCCCGATTGACCGAGAACCTGCAGACGGTCGTGAACTCGGTGCGTGTCGAGGGTAACAGCAGCGTGTCCGAGGAAGAGCTGGCTGGTGTCGTTCAGCCTGGCCCCGGACAGCCGTTCTCCGTCGGGCGGCAGGCGGTCGATCGCGACGCGCTCGAATTGACGGTACGCCAACCTCGGCTTCCAGAGTGCGACCGTCGAGACGCGACCCAGGCATCAGCGCCGACTCACGCCGTGCCGACGTCGTGTTCGTCGTGCGCGAGGGGCCGCGCGTCTTCGTCGATCACGTCCTCATCGTCGGCAACACGCGCACGAAGACCGCCACCATTGAGCGCGAACTGCGGCTGAAGGCCGGCGACCCGCATCGGGCTCGAGGCGATCAGCGAGAGCCAGCGGCGGCTGGCGGCGCTGGGACTGTTCCGCCGGGCGCGCATCACGCAGCTCGGGCGTGTCGACGAGACCCAGCGCGACGTGCTGGTCACCATCGAGGAAGCGCCGCTCACCACAATCGGCTGGGGCGGCGGCTTCGAGGTGCGGCCGCGCGTCGTCCGCACCGACGATGTGGCGACGCAGAGGCTGGAGTTCGCGCCGCGGGCATCGTTCGAGGTCGGACGTCGCAATCTCTTCGGCACGAACCGCTCGGTCAATCTCTTCACGAGCGCCAGCCTGCACCCGCGGGGTTCACCGGTGTTTGCCAACCAGGATCAGATTGGAGGCACCGACACGGGCGACTGGGGCTTCCCCCGAGTACCGCGTGCTCGGCCAGTTCAGGCAGCCGCGTGTGCTCGGCTCCAACGCCGACTTCCGAGTGACCGGCACGTTGGAGCAGCAGATCCGTTCCAGCTTCAACTTCTCGCGTCGCAGCACTGCAGCCGAACTGGCTGTCCGGCTGCCCGGCAGCATGAGCGCGAGTGGCGGCTACCAGATTCAGCGCACGCGGGTGTTCAACCAGAACGTCGAGCAGTCGCAACAGCGCAACATCGACCGGTTGTTCCCGAAGGTGCGTCTGTCGTCGTTCCTCGGCTCGATCTTCCGCGATACGCGCAACGATCCAGTGGACCCGACGGCGGGGCAATACCTGAGCGCCAACGGGCAGCTGGCCGGCCGCGCGATCGGCTCGGAGGTGGGATTCCTGAAGTCGTTCTTCACCGCCCAGGCGTTCCGGACGCTTCCGGGGCAGCGCGGCGTGGTGGTGGCGGCCAGCACACGACTCGGGGCGGCGGTCGGTTTCCCGAGCGCGGCCGGCTCCCGCGACCTGCCGGCCAGCGAACGATTCTTCGCAGGCGGCGACACGACGGTGCGCAGCTTCGCGCTCGATCGCCTGGGTGTCCGCCACGACCCGGCGCGGGAGTCGGACACCATCGACAGTGCCGGCTTCCCACTCGGCGGCAATGCCCTGGTGCTGTTCAACGGCGAACTGCGCGTGCCGGTGGGGAAGGGCGTGAAGCTGGTGACCTTTGCCGACGTCGGCAACGTGTTCAAGACCGTGTCCGACGTCAGCGGCGGCGACCTGCGCACGGCACTGGGGCTGGGCGTTCGCTACAAGTCGCCGGTCGGCCCGATCCGCTTCGACCTTGGCGTCAAGGTGCCGCGTCGCAGCTATGAGTCGCGCGCCGAGTGGTTCATCACCTTCGGAGAAGCGTTTTGACTATCGGGCCGGCGCGGGCACCCCGCACCGCCCTCGCGTTGCGGCAGGCCCTCGGCGTCTGCGTGTTGGCGGCGGTCGCGTATGCCGGCGCGCCCCTGCGCACGGCCGCGCAGGTCGAAGTGATCGACCGCGTGCTCGCGGTGGCCGGCGGCGAGGTGATCACGCTCAGCGATGTGCGCGCAGCTCGCGAACTCGGCCGGGTTGACGTCGGCTACGCCGCAGAGCCGGTGCGAGCGGTGCTCTCGCAACTGACCGATCGCGCGCTGGTGCTGGCCGAGGTGGATCGTTTCGCGCCACCGGAGCCGACGGTGGCGGCGCTCGATGAAGCGCTCGATTCGGTGATTGCACGTTATGCATCGGCTGGTGCGTTCGACGCCTTGCTGACACGCCTCGGCATCGACCGCGCGTACGTGCGGGAACTGCTTCGGGAAGACCTGCGGATTCGCGCCTATCTCGATCAGCGCTTCACGGCCGATACGCCGGCTGAGCAGCGGCGGCTCGTCGAGGACTGGGTTGCTGGCTTGCGACGGCGGTCGGATGTGATCGATCTCTACGAGACGGGCGTCAGCGGCCGAACGCCAGGTACTGCGCGACCTGGAGGACGTTGAATCCGGCGTGGCTCACGACGGGCGCGCCGATCGAGCGCCGCCTGAGATAGACCGCGCCCCAGAACGCGCCGAGCGCCGCTGTGGCCACGGCCGGCGTCCGCGCCCTGCACGAAGTGTCCGGCGCCGAACGCGAGGCTGGTTACGACGAGGCCGACGCGCGCACCGCCCAGCCACCGCTCGAATCGTCGCAGCAGGAACGCGCGCTGCACTTCCTCGCGAATGCCACCGGCGACTATCAGAACGATCGCGAACAGGGCGGCGTCCTTCGGTGTCCGCACCAGATCCTGGAGCGGATTGCGCGGGACCGTACGCAGCCAGGGCGCGAGCGCCTGCAACGCCAGCATCAGCACGACCGCGATGGCGAACGCGGCGAGGATGAGCGGTACGCCGGCCCGGGCTTCTGCCGCCACCGGCTGATTGCCGAAGAGGACCTCGCGCGGACTCTCGCCCCTTATCCGCAGGAAGAACACGATGAGGCCGATCAGGAAGATCGTGTCGAGCAGAGAGATGGCGGCAACGTAGCCGAGGCTGAGCGTGCCGCCGACCTGGGGACGCATGCCGAAAGCGGCAAACGTCGCGGCCAGGGCCACCTGGGTCGGGTAGTCGGAGCAGAGCAGTCACCTCGAGGAGGGCCGCTGCTCGCTCCGCCAGCGTGGGCGGCGGAGCGGAGACCTGCGTTGCCGGCGTGGCGTCACCGGAGTCCGGCGCAGTGCGCGTCCATGGTCCCAGCGTACCGCATCGGCGCTGTCGAAACGTCGGAGGTCTGCCTGCGGGCGGACTCGCGACGCCTGCCAGGGCATGACCGCGCCCGAAGGGCATTTAGCCGCGTGGCACGCGTAACGGTGACCGGTTCCGACAGGCGTGATCGACACGCTGGCGCCTCGACCGAGCCGCACTTCTTCGCCTCGTGTGGACATCACCACTGCGCCGCCCGCGCCTGCGCCGGCGGCGGTGCCGATGGCCGCGCCCTTCTTGCCGCCGATGATGCCGCCGACAAGGGCGCCGCCGAGGGCACCGCCGCCGACCTTCGCAGCGTCACTTGCCCTTCGTGGCCCTGGCCGTGCGGGACACCGACGAGGTCTCGATGCGGTAGCGCTCCGCGTCGTCCGTCCGGGTGAGTTCATGAAAGCGGAACGCGATGTGCGCGCAGCCCTTTCACTTTCCCGGCACGTTCGACCTCGGTCACCGACGCCGCAAGGACGCTCCCGTCCGGCAGCGCTGCGATGCCGTCCACCGAAACCGCGCTTCGCCAGGTGCGCGCGTACCGCCCCTTCGAGATTGCTGGTGTCAGACGCCACCGGTGTATCGAGCACCAGCGCCAGTTCGGTTCCGGCTGGGACCGTCACCTCGTCGAACGTCGTCGCGTGACGCGCAGCGCCCGCTGTGGCGAGAGCGCGAGGCACCGGAGCGGACTGACCGGATGGCGGGGCCCGGACGGCGCGCCGGCTAGCGGGGGACGTTTGCGGCCCGAGCTGCGCTGCGGCGTCGTGGACGGCGACCTGCGGCCACCGCAGCCGTCGAACCGGCAGATCCGGCGAGACGGTGGTCGAACCGTGCCGATGCTGGTCCGCGCCTGGTTACAGGCCGCCGTCGCCACACTCAAAACAAGCACAACAATTGCACGAGTGACGCTTATCGACCTCTTCATGCTTGGACGATACCGCAAAGCGCCATTCAGCGATAGACGTTATGAATATCAACAACTTACGGTGAAAGGACGTGCAGTTGCGCGCGAGGCCGCGTAAGCGCACAATGTAAAAATGACACTGCTTGGCGAGACTGCCACCACACGCAACGCCGTTGCCGAGCGGGTGCTGATCGTCGAGGACGATACGTCGGCCCGCGTCGGTCTCGAACAACTTGTCCGAAGCTGGGGCTTCGTCGCCGAGTCCGCCGCCGACGGCGAGGAGGCGCTCGAGAAGGTCACGTCGTTCCGTCCGGCGATCGTGATCACCGATCTGGTGATGCCGCGGCTCGACGGACTCGGCCTGCTGCGCGCGCTGCAGTCGCAGGGCGCGGACGTCACGACGCTGCTGCTGACGGCGCAGGGCACCGTCGAGACGGCCGTCGAGGCGATGAAGGAAGGCGCCTACGACTACCTGACCAAGCCGGTCGACATCCAGCGGCTGAAGATCCTGCTCGACAAGATCGTCGAGCGGCAGGAGACGCTGCGCGAGGTGAAGGCGCTGCGGCGGCAGCTGCGCGAGCACGGCACCTTCGGCACCGATGATCGGCAACAGCCCCGAGATGCGGAAGATCTACTCGGTCATCGAGCAGGCGGCGCCGACCAGCGCGTCGGTGCTGATCACCGGCGAGTCGGGCACGGGCAAGGAGCTGGTCGCGCAGACGATCCATCAGCTCAGTCCGCGCGCGGCCGTCCCGTTCGTCGCCATCAACTGCGCGGCGATTCCGGAGACGCTGCTCGAGAGCGAGCTCTTCGGCCACGAGAAGGGCGCGTTCACCGGCGCCGTCGGACCGCCGGCAGGGCTGCTTCGAGCTGGCCGACCGCGGCACGCTGTTCCTCGACGAGATCGGCGAGATGACGCCGGCGACGCAGGTCAAGCTGCTGCGCGTGCTGCAGGAGCGGCGGTTCCGCCGGCTCGGCGGCCGCAACGAGCAGTCGGTCGACGTGCGCGTGATCGCCGCCACCAACATCGACCCGCTCGAAGCGGTGCAGCAGCGGCAAGCTGCGCGAGGATCTGTACTACCGGCTCAACGTGTTCGCGATGCGGCTGCCGCCGCTGCGCGAGCGCAAGGACGACCTGCCGCTGCTCGATCCAGGCGTTCATCAGCGAGTTCAACAGCCGCAACCAGAAGTCGATTGCCGGCGTCGACCATCAGGCGATGCGGCATGCTCGAGCAGTACAGCTGGCCGGGCAACGTGCGCGAGCTGCGCAACGTGATCGAGCGGGCGACGATCCTGGCGCAGCGGGCAGTTCATCGAGCCGCGGCACCTGCCGCCGATCGCTGCTGCAACGAGCCGCTGCCGCAGCACCAGCCGCAGGTGGCGCTCGGCGCCCGGCACGACGGTCGAAGAGGCCGAGCGCCGGCTGATCATGATGACGCTCGAGCACACCGGCGACAACAAGACGCGCGCCGCGGAGATCCTCGGCATCAGCCTCAAGACGCTGCACAACAAGTTGAACAAGCTGCGGCTGCGTCCGAAGAGACCGAAGGCGTGACGCACTGACGCGATGAGTGAACCCGGCACGACTGCATGCGACTCGGCATCAAGGGCAAGCAGGTCCTCGGCGTCACGCTCGATCGTCGGCGTCATCGTGGTCGTGCTGAGCCTGATGCATCTGGCGCGCCTGGCGCGGGTCAGCCTCGACGAGAGCCAGGCCCGCGCCGAGCTGCTGGCGAACGCCATCTTTCACCGCGCGCGCGAGGTGGTGGTCGACGGCGCCGATCCGTACGCAGGCGCTGCACGCGATCCGGGCCTGCGGTCGATCCTCGAAGCCGAGCCTCTACTCGAACAACGTCACGTTTGCCGCCATCGTCGATGCGCAGGGCGTGGCGGTCGCGCACGCCGACCCGTCGCAGGAGGGCAGCCGGCTGCCGGTCGGCCGACGATCTCGGCGAGCTGCTCGACGCGACCGTCCGTTCTACCAGCTGCAGCGCCATCTATCGCGACCAGGGGCGCAACCTCGAGTTCCGCCAGCCGCTGCTGCTCGGCGATCGACCGAGTTCGGCTCGATTCGCGATCGGCGTCTCGACGCTGCTGATTCGGCGGCGACCTGAACGATCGCTGCGGACCGGCCGTCGCCACGGCGCTGCTGGCGCTCGGCGTGGCGGTGTTCGGTGCGACGCGTGCTCGCGCAGTTGCTGCTGCGGCCGATTCACGTGATTCGCAGCGGCCTGACCCGGCTCGGACAGGGTGAGTTCGGCGTGCAGCTCGATCTGCCGCAGGCCGACGAGTTCGGCGAGCTCGGGACATTCTTCAACGCCGTCAGCGCGCAGCTGTCGGCCGACCGGTCACCAGATGGCCGGACAGGTGGCCAACCTCGAGTCGGCGGTGCAGCACCTCGAGGACGCGGTCGCGATCGTCAGCCCGGACGGGCGCCTGCTGTTCGCCAACCCGGCGATGCGCGCGCTCGTTGCCGGCGGCGGCAGTCGGGCGCCGCGCTCGGCGCGCTGCGTCGCAGCCGATCATCCGCTGCGGCGCATCGCGGAGGAGACGCTCGGCCACGCCGGCAGTCGCGCGGACCGATGTCCGCGACGCTTTGCCGATCTGCAGCGGCGAATCGGGCGAGCGGCTGCTGCTCACGCACCCGGTCAACGACGCCAGACGGCGCGCTCGTCGGCGTGATGCTCATCGTGCGCAACCTCGAGTATCTCGAGCCAGGTCGAGTCGACGGTGCGCTACTCGCGCAAGCTGGCCGCGCTCGGCCGGCTCTCGGCCGGCGTCGCGCACGAGGTGAAGAACCCGCTCAACGCGATGATGATTCACCTCGAGCTGCTGCGGCAGCAGCGTGGCGCCGTCGGCGCTGGCGTCGGCCACGGGGCGGCGGCGCGTGGCGCCGGTCGCGCATCGAGGACCGGTGCCGGTCGCCGCCCGAGGCGCTCGCAGCATGTCGACGTCATTGCCGCGCGAGATCCGGCGGCTCGACGAGGTGGTGCAGGGCTTCCTGAAGTTCACGCGGCCCGAGGACCTGAAGCTGCAGCCGGTCGATCTGCGGCGATCTCATCGACGAGGTCGTGCCGATCGTGACGCCCGAAGCCGAGCAGCGCGGGCGTGCAGGTCGTCGTCGAGTGCCGACGCGGCGCCCGACGGTCAACGGCGACCCGGCGATGCTGCGGCAGGCGTTCCTGAACCTGGCGCTCAACGCGTGTCAGGCGATGCCCGACGGCGGCACGCTGCGGATCGGCTGCGAGACGGCGCGCGGGCGGACGGGTGACGGTCGACGGTCATCGGACACCGGCGTCGGCATCAAGCCCGAACACCTGGAGCGGATCTTCGACCTCTATTTCACGACCAAGGAGACGGGCAGCGGCATCGGCCTCTCGATGGTCTATCGCACGGTTCAGATGCACGACGGCGAGATTGAAGTACAGTCAACTCCGGGCAAGGGCACGACGTTTACCGTGCTGCTGCCGCAGGCCTAGTAGAGAAGCGCGATGCACCACGGAGGACTACGGGCAGGACGGCAGACTCACAGCGCCCGAGGTGGGCGACCACGGGTGTTGCTGCAACTCTGCGCCGTGGTCATTGCCAGCACGACGTTCGCGTCGTGCGCTCGCGCTGTCGCAAGAACCGTCGTGGAACTGCCGCCGCTCGAGATGCCCGGAACCCCCGCCGCGCGTGTCGAGGTGATCGAGCCCGAGCCAGCTGCCGGTGGTCGAGCTGCCCGAGGAGCTGCCCACCAGCGTCCGCTCGCGCCCTGCGCAGCCGGCCCGTCAGGATGCACCCAGACAGGATCCGCCCCGCCCGGATCCGGTCGTGGCCGAAGCTCCGAAACCGGTTGAGGAAATGCCGAAGGCGCCGCCGCCAACCACGCTTCAGACCACACCGACCCAGCGCGAGGGTGAGGTGGAGCGACGCATCCGCATCCTCGTCGCACAGGCCCGCAACGACCTGAACCGCGTGAACTACCAGGCGCTGAACACTGACGCCCGCAACCAGTACGCAATGGCGAAGCGGTTCGCGACGCAGGCCGAAGAGGCTGCGCGGGCTCGAAACCTGATGTTCGCCACCAACCTGGCGGACAAGGCCGCCGGACTGGCTGCGCAACTGCTCGGCCGCTGATCAGAAGTAGCGCGTCACGCGCACCGAGGCCGTGGCGCGGCTGCGCCGCCGGGTACCGACGAAGACCGACTGGAAGTTGTAGAGCGCGGTCCGGTTCGTGAGGTTTGTGACCTGGAGTTGTGCGCCCCATGTGCGGCGCCCGCCGGCCCGGGTAAGGTCTACGCCCACCGCCGCGTCGGCGATGGTCCGGGGTCGGACGCGAGGCGTGTTCGATTCGAGGTCGACGAACGGGAGCAGGTCGGCGAAGTCGGGGTCGGCAGCCACGTCGGCAGCGATCGAGGGATTCGACACGAGGCCGCTGTCATGACGGACAGTGGCGCCGAACCACCACGGCCCGGCCGGGTCATGGGTCGCTGTGAGGTGAAGTCCAAGGCTCTGGTCGTGGTCGATCAGGAATGGGCCCGACGAGAGCACGTCGACGGCGGCGTGATCGAGGAACAGGCCGCCGGTGAACGGCGGCGACGACACGGCCCGACCGGTGGTGACACTGAGCGCGCCCGAGAACCCACCGCGTGGGAGCAGGGATGACGCGCGCCTCCGCGCCAGTGACCCGGATGCTGCTGAGCGTCGTGGGAAAAATGATACCGGTGTCGAAGAAATTGCTGTTGTCCTGCTGATCCCGCGACACCTTGCGATACACCGCCGTGTCGAGTGAGAGCCGGCCGCCAATCGACACCTGCGCGCCGGCCTCGTAGACGTCCTGCCGTTCTGGGCGGATGGGCCGGTAGGCGCCGCCCAGCGCGTCGCGCACGCTGCGTGGCGCGAGCTGCGAAGCGACCTCCGAGTTCGACAGCAGCAGGTTCTCGTTGGGCGGCGTCTGATAGTTGCGGTTGTAGGACGCGCGCAGTACGACATCGCGCCCGCCCGGGCGGTACGAGACGCCGAGCCGCGGTTGCGCCTGACGACCATTCACGAGGAACCGGTATTCGTCGTAGCGGACGCCGACGTTCAGCGACAGGTCATCGAAGCGCAGCGTCGATTGCACGAACGCGCTGGCCTGCGTGCCGACCTGGTCGTCGCGGAACTCGAACGGCGTGCCGCCGCGCGTCAGGTCGTAGGGCAGGAGCGCGTCGTTGTAGGCGTCCGTCCCGGGTGCGTTGAATGCCACCGACGTGATTGCCATCTGGAACTGCTCTCGCACGGGAAAGCGTTGAACATCGACGCCGCCCCGGAACAGATGGGCACCCGCCGTTTTCGTGTAGCGCCCGCTCGCCGTGAGGGTTGCGAGGCGGCGATCCTGCGCCGCCGTCACCGGCGTGTCCTGTGGGCTCGACTGCAGGCTGGCCGACGTTGCACGCGAGCCGACCGTGGCTTCGAGGGTCGAGCTGGCGTCGAGCGTGCGCTGGTAGGTGGTCCAGGCAGAGAAGTCGCGAAGGGTCTGCCGCTGGTCCTGTCCCGCCGCCTGCTGTGACCGGAGATTGGCGAGCTGGAAGGCCGAGCCTCCACCCATCACGTTCAGGCGGACCGCGTCGGCACCGGTGAGCCGCAGGTCGGCACGACCGAAGCCGCGCGCGAAGCGCCCGGCGTTGTGCAGGTTGTCGAGCGACACCTGGTCGAGGAAGCGGTCGGTGCGCATGGCGACGATCGAGCCGAAATAACCGACCCGACCGCGTTCACCGCCCCACTGCAACGCGCCCTGGGCGGTGCCGAACCCGCCGGCGGATGCCGAGACCGTGCCCGCCGACGGCCGTCCGGTGCCAAGGCCACTGCGGCTATTCAGAATCGCCACGCCCGACACCTTGCTGCCGAATTCGGCCGGAATGTTGCCGGTGAGCACTTCGGCGGTCTGCACCACCGACACGTCGAGGGAGTTGGCGAACGCGCCGGTCAACTGATCGCTGATCGCCAGGCCGTCCACCACGAACGTCATCTGGTTGTGGGCGCCGCGCGGGTGGATCGCGCCATTGGCGTTCTGCGAGAACCCGGGAAACGCTACCAGCACCGCTTCGAGGCCCCGGCTCGACACCGCGAGCGGCATCCGCTCGATGCGCGTGACGCTCACGGCGTGCCGCGTGCCGGCCGACGTGTCGTCGACGACAGGCACCGGCGGCCGCACGGTGACGGCATCGGTGACCGGGGCCACCGAGAGCGTAACCTCGAGGTCGACCGCCGCGCTCGTGGCCGGGTCGACGCGATGACGCTGAGGGGTGAAGCCCGCCAGACCGAAGCTGACGTCGTAGTTGCCGGCGGGCAGATTGGCGAACTCGAACCGGCCGCTGCCGTCGGTAGTGGTGGCGCGCTCCAGGCCGCTGGCGTTCTGGCGCAGATCCACGACCACACCAGGGATCGCGGCGTTCTGAGGGTCACGCACGACGCCCCGGATCGATGTGGTCACCTGCGCCGACGCCACTGAAGCGGTAAGCAACGCGAACATGGCGGCAAGGAACGGCCAAAGGCGCGCGAACCGCCGCACGGCACAGCCGTGAGTCATTTCAAAAGAATTAATTTGACGAATCAAAATCACACCCAACACTAGACGTGGGCGGGCGCGGGTGTCAAGTGCAGTCCTCCGACTGACCGAACTTCTCGCAGGCACCGCGGTTACACTGGCCTACCGCGCGGACCTTCGCTGTGGCTGCCGGCGTGTTCACGAGCTGGGCGCGGACGACGGCGGTGGCGCTGTTGTCGCTTGGCTGACGCTCGTGTGGGCGGTGCCGTCGGGGGTGTTTGCCTCACTGGATGTCCACGTGTTGGCATTCGTTACCCACCGTGCACCGGAGCGGTTCACCCGGATACCACACGCCTGCGCGACGCAAGGCAGACCTGTTCGGGTTCAGGCCAAAATTTCGCTGCTCGACCGTGGCATTGCCATTGCTTTGATGAAGGTCAACCTCGTTCCTCCTGCACTCTGCGGGAGGGCAACCAACCTTCCATCCCCTCTGCCCGAGCAGGCGGTCGAACAGACCGCCTCCCTCCTCGCCTTCCGCGTCTCTTCAGGTCTTCGGCTGAACCGCAGCTAATTCTGCCGTTTTCCACACGTATCCACATCTTGCGACTGCCCTAAAAGAAATACACAACATGTGGTAGATCCACCCTTGACAACCACGTAACGCGGGCGCATATTGAAACGCCTGACGCAATCAGAAGACGCCCGCAACGGGAGCTTCCCAGCTTCCTGGCGCGAGCATCTTGTGGATGGTTCGCGAAGCAGACTCGGTCAACACCGCGGCTTCACCAATTTATAGACACCAAGTCGATCGGACCCCCGGGGCAGGGGTGCTCGATTGCTTGATCCGGGGGCACCCCGGAGCAAACGGAGCAGGACTATGAAAGAAGGCGCTGCCTACCAGGCTGCAGCAGCCGGTCAGCAGACAGTGGAATCGAGCGGGTCGTCGCCAGTGGCGCCCTTCATCGAGTCCGACAGGCCCAAAGCCAGGAAGGTCGCCGCTTCGGCGCCCGGCCTGGCGTTCCCCCGCTTCTTCACCGAAGCCGGCGTGGACCCGTTCGACGAGGTCGAGTGGGAACTGCGCTCTGCGGTGATTGGCAACGAAAAGGGCGAGGTTGTCTTCGAGCAGCGCGACGTCGAGATCCCAAAGGCCTGGTCGCAGCAGGCCACGAACATCGTGGTCTCGAAGTACTTCCGCGGCCAGATCGACACGCCCGAGCGCGAGCGCAGCGTCAAGCAGCTCATCGGCCGTGTGGTGACCACCATCACCGAGTGGGCGCGCGGGCACAAGTACTTCGCCAGCGACGAAGATCTGCAGGCGTTCAGCGACGATCTGAAGCACATCCTCGTCTACCAGAAGGCCGCGTTCAACAGCCCGGTCTGGTTCAACTGCGGCTTCGAGAAGGCGCCCCAGTGCTCGGCCTGCTTCATCAACTCGGTGCAGGACACGATGGACTCGATCCTGACGCTGGCCCGCACCGAGGGCATGCTGTTCAAGTTCGGCTCCGGCACGGGTACCAACCTCTCGCCGATCCGTTCGTCGAGGGAGCTGCTCGCCGGCGGCGGCACGGCGTCCGGCCCGGTGTCGTTCATGAAGGGCTACGACGCCTTTGCCGGCGTCATCAAGTCGGGCGGCAAGACGCGCCGCGCCGCCAAGATGGTTATCCTCAACGCCGACCATCCGGACATCGTCGACTTCATCAACTGCAAGGTTGAGGAAGAGAAGAAGGCCTGGGCGCTCATCGATGCCGGCTACGACGGCTCGTTCACCGGCACCGCGTATGGGTCGGTGTTCTTCCAGAACTCGAACAACAGCGTGCGCGTCACCGACGAGTTCATGCGTGCGGTGCTCGACGACTCGACGTGGGAGACCCGCGCCGTCCGCGACGGCGCCGTCGTCGACACCTACCGTGCGCGCCGACCTGATGCGGCTCATCTCCGAGGGCACGCACGTCTGCGGCGACCCCGGCATGCAGTTCGACACCACGATCAACGAGTGGCACACCTGCCCGAACACCGACCGGATTCACGGCAGCAACCCGTGCTCCGAGTACATGTTCCTGAACGACTCGGCCTGCAACCTCGCGTCGATCAACCTGATGAAGTTCGTCAAGGACGATGGCGAGTTCGACTCGGTGGCGTACAAGGCGGCCATCCGCACGTTGATCACCGCGCAGGAGATCATTGTCGACAACGCCAGCTACCCGTCGGCGGAAATCGGCAAGAACAGCCACGCCTACCGTCCGCTCGGCCTCGGTTACGCCAACCTCGGCGCGCTGCTGATGTCGCGCGGCCTGCCCTACGACAGCGACACCGGCCGCGACTATGCCGCGGCGCTGACGGCGCTGATGACCGGCGAGGCGTATGCGCAGTCGTCGCGTATCGCGCGCGACCACGGCGGTCCGTTCGCCGGCTACGAGAAGAACCGCGAGCCGTTCCTGCGCGTCATGCGCAAGCACCGCGACGCGATGCGCGACGTCAATGCGCGTAATGTCCCGGCCGAGCTCTACGCCGCGGCGAAGACCTCATGGGATGACGCGGTGGAACTCGGCGAGCAGCACGGCTACCGCAACGCGCAGGCCACCGTGCTGGCGCCGACCGGCACCATCGGCTTCATGATGGATTGCGACACCACCGGCGTCGAGCCCGACATCGCACTGGTGAAGTACAAGAAGCTCGTCGGCGGCGGCATGATGAAGATCGTCAACCAGACGGTTCCCATGGCGCTGCGCAAGCTTGGCTACACCCAGCCACAGGTGGACGCGATCGTCGACTACATCGATCAGCACGAGACGATCGAGGGCGCGCCCGGGCTGAAGGACGCGCACCTGCCGGTGTTCGACTGCGCCTTCAAGGCCGCCAAGGGGCAGCGCTCCATCCAGTACATGGGCCACATCAAGATGATGGGCGCCACGCAGCCGTTCATCTCGGGCGCGATCAGCAAGACCGTGAACGTCCCGAAGGATGCGACGGTCGAGGACATCTGCCAGGCCTACATCCAGTCGTGGAAGATCGGCGCCAAGGCGATCTCGATCTACCGCGATGGCAGCAAGCGCACGCAGCCGCTGAACACGTCGAAGTCGTCGCCGACCGACATGGTGTCGCAGGCGGCCGCCGCGCTGGTGACGCAGCCCACTCGCCGCAAGCTGCCGGATGAGCGTCACGCGACTGACGCACAAGTTCGACATCCAGGGGCACGAGGGCTACATCACGGTCGGCCTCTTCGAGGACGGCCAGCCGGGAGAGATCTTCCTGGTGATGGCCAAGGAAGGCTCGACCATCTCGGGCTTCGCCGACGCCTTCGCGCAGGCCATCTCCTACGCCCTGCAGTACGGGGTGCCGCTGGCGTCGCTCGTCGACAAGTTCAGCCACGTGCGGTTCGAGCCGAGCGGCATGACCCGCAACCCGGACATCCGGTTCGCGAAGTCGATCGTCGACTACATCTTCCGCTGGCTCGCGTCGAAGTTCCTCTCGCCGGAGGCGCAGTTCCACGCCGGCGTGAACGGACGCGACCTGGACGAGATCAAGCCGTCCCCGGCTGCGGCGCCGGTCGCTACGGCCCCCGCAGCGGCACCGGCCGCGTCGGCTCCTGCCGTGAGGGCCGCGACGGCGACGCCGTTCTCGACCATCCAGAACCAGGAAGATGCACCGCCGTGCTCCACCTGCGGCTCGATCATGATCCGCAGCGGTGCGTGCTACAAGTGCATGAACTGCGGCAATACGTCGGGCTGCGCGTAGACAGTCAGACTGTAGCGCCCGGCTTCAGCCGGGCCCGCAGGTCCGCCCGAAGCGGACACCAGGGCAGACGACGGAACTGGGGCGGTCTCCTCACGGGGACCGCCCCTTTCGTTTTTACCGTCCGTGCCTAGGATGGCAGGCGTGCGGGGAACGCGGTACACTCGGCGCTCCGAGCCATTTCGACCTCAGTGTTCCCGCATCATGATGACGGTCCTCGACCGGCGGCAGCGCGCCTCGGGTTGCTTGCTGATGAACCGACAGGCGTGGCGCCGGTACGCGGCGCGCTTCACCGGACTCTGGCTGCGTGTTGCGTCCGGATCGGCGCTGGCGCTGGGGTTTGTCACGGCGCTTCCTCGAGATGCCGGCGCCGCCGGAGGGGCACCTCGTTGCCGTTCGCACCTGGGCCTTCGGGCCCTTCCCGAAGGCCTGGGTCGACCCCCTGGCGTCCCAGTACGACGAGCTGTGGGTGCATACGCGGTGGGTGCGCCGGCTCGCCATCCGCGGCGGCGTGCCGCCCAACCGGGTACGCGTTCCTCTCGGCGTCGACCCGGCACTCTTTCAGCCTGGTGGACGGCAGTACCCGCTGCGCACCAGTACGCGTTTCCGCTTCCTGTTCGTCGGCGCTCCCGTCCTTCGCAAGGGTGTCGATGTACTGCTCGACGCCTACCTGGCCGCGTTCACTGCTGCACACGATGTCTGTCTGGTGCTGAAGACGAACCCGACGGATGTGTTCTACGCCGGCGTCGACCTGCGCGCGCAGATCGCCGGGGCGATGAACCGGCCCGGCGCTCCGCAGATCGAGCTGATCGACGCCGTTCTCACACCTCCGCAACTCGCGTCTGTGTACCGCGCCTGTTCGGTGGGTGTCGTCCCGTATCGGGCCGATGGCTTCGCCATGCCGATTCTCGAGTTGATGGCCTCCGGCTGCCGGGTCATCGTGCCCCGCTTCGGTGCCTGTCTCGACTACTGCACCACGGCCAGCTCCTGGCTCCTGCCGGTGCGACGGATCCGGGTGCCGGTGTTCCGGCGGATGGCGATCAACTCACTCGGGTTCGAGGAAGACATCGATGAAGTCGACTTCTGCGAGGTCGAGCGCCCGGTGCTGTCGGCGATGCTGGCACGGGTCGCCGCAGTGCCGCTGGCTGAACGACAGGCCATGGCGGCGCGCCGTCGACGTCGGCCGGCGATTCAGTTGGTTGAACAGCCTGAATGCGGTGCTGCAAGCGGCGACCGCCCTCGAAGGGGCGGGGGTGCCGGTGAGGGTGCGTGCTGTCCGCCATCGGCGTCGGCGTGATGAGGCGCGGCGAGACGCGGCGCGTGAGTTGCTCTCCGCGGCGCTCGCCGAGCGGTCACCACGTGCCGGCGGAGGAGTCGGGTAAGATTGCCCGACCCTGCGGCGCACCGTGCGGCGGGGCATGACAGAGGAGCTCAGACGTGAACACCGCCGCGCACCTGAGGGACGGAGTCGACCCGCAGTCGTTCACCGATGTCCGCCGTCGCATCCGCGCGATCTTCGTCGGCTCGATCGGCAACCTGGTCGAGTGGTACGACTTCTACGCCTACTCCGCCTTCGCGCTGTACTTCGCCAGCTCGTTCTTTCCTGGCAGCGATCCCGGTCGTCCAGCAGCTGAACGCCGCGCTGCTCTTTGCGCTCGGCTTCATCGTGCGCCCGATCGGCGGCTGGCTGTTCGGCCATCTCGCCGATCACTACGGCCGCCAGAACTCGCTGATGCTCTCGGTGCTGCTCATGTGCTTCGGCTCGCTGATGATTGCCGTGACGCCGACCTATGCGTCGATCGGCGTCGCGGCGCCGGTCATGCTGGGCGTGGCCACGCATGCTTCAGGGCCTCAGCCTCGGCGGCGAATACGGCACCAGCGCCACCTACCTGAGCGAGGTCGCCGACCAGAAGCATCGCGGCTTCTATTCGAGCTTCCAGTACGTCACGCTGATCGGCGGCCAGCTCTGCGCGATTCGTCGTCCTGCTGCTGCTGCAGCAGGTCTTCCTCACCGACGATCAGTTGCAGCGCCTGGGGCTGGCGCATCCCGTTCGTGATCGGCGCGCTGCTGGCGCGTCATCGCGCTGCTGATGCGGCGCAACCTGCACGAGACCGACGCACTTCGTGGCGGCCAAGGCGGTCGCGACCCGCGACACGCGAGAGCTCGCTGAAGGCGCTGATGCGCTACCCGCGTGAGGTCCTGATGGTCGTCGGCCTGACGATGGGCGGCACGACGGCCTTCTACACCTACACGACCTACATGCAGAAGTTCCTGAAGCTGTCGGTCGGTCTCACCGACAACGCAGACGACGATGGTGACGGCCGGGTCGCTGCTCTTCGCGCTGATCCTGCAGCCGATCTACGGCGCGCTCTCCGACCGCATCGGCCGAAAGCCGCTGCTGATCTGGTTCGGCGTCACCGGCACCGTCTGTCACGATTCCGCTGCTCTACGCGTTGCAGTCCACGAAGAGCGCGCTTCGTGGCGTTCCTGCTGATTGCCGCGGCCTGGCTGATCGTGGCGGGCTACACCTCGATCAACGCGGTGGTGAAGGCCGAGCTGTTTCCCGACGCAAGGTGCGCGCCACCGGCGTCGGCCTGCCCTATGCCATCACCGTGTCGATCTTCGGCGGCACGGCCGAGTCGATCGCGCTGTGGTTCAAGTCGATCGGCCACGAGACAGTGGTTCTACTTCTACCTGACCGGCGTCATCGCCACATCGCTCCTCGTCTACGTCTCCATGCGCGACACGAAGCACTACTCGGCGATGGATCGGCACGAATAGCCTCTCCATCCGAGGATGCCTGCCATGGATACGCTGTCGCCAATCGCTGCCCTCCGCACTGCCCTGAATGCCGACCGGCGGGCGCTCCGCGCGGCGGTTGAACGTGTCCCCGAGTCGCTGCGAACCGTGAAGCCGGCCCCGGACCGCTGGTCGGTCGCTGACGTGCTGGAACACCTGTCGATTGTGGAACGCGGAGCGCTGATGCGGGTCCGGGCGCTCATCCAGGAGGCGCCTGCCACGGGCGCCCCAGCGGAGCTGACGCCGCTCGACCGCGACCTCCTCGCGAATCGGACGAGGCGCATCACGGCGCCAGACCGCATCCAGCCGACCGGCGCGATGAGTGTCGACGCGTCGCTGACTTCCCTGGAGAGTTCGCGCGAAGAACTGCTGGCGGCACTCGACGACGCCGAGGGACGCGATCTGAGCAGGGTCACCCAGGCGCATCCTGCGCTTGGGCCGCTCGACGGTTATCAGTGGATCGCCATCATCGGTGGTCACGAAATGCGCCACAGCCTGCAGGTCGATGAGATCGGCGCCGGGCTCATGGAGCCGGGCTGACACGCGGCGCGGGCGGGGCGGCGGCCTGGAGATCGACATGCGTGTCCCGCAGGATCTCGATGACGGCCTGACGGTCCGCGAGTGTCAGGGCTTGATAGGACAGGGACCTGTCTGCGCCGGACAGGACCTCCCACAGGCGTGTGTAGACCGCCTGTTTCGCGGTAGCCGGCAGGGCTGCGAACGCGGTCGAGTCGATCATGTAGCTGCAGGGATACCTGAAGAGCCTGGTCTGCAGGTCGAGCTGACGTAGTGAGCGCCCCTTGCTGTCGATCTTCCCACGAGCGGCGAAGTGCTCGGCGAAGCCTGACGTGCCCCGGACCGGCTGGACCATCGGCGCCTCGTCCACGAAGAGCATGTAGTCAACGACCTGGCTGGCGACGTAGTCGAGCCGAGCTTGCCCTGAGGCAACCAGTGGACCAGAGGCTGTGGCCAAGCGTGCTTCCCAGCCGAGCCAAGTGATGAGGTTCGCCATGCGTGTCTGATGCTCGAGCACGAGCAGCGAGACGACATCACTCGTGTCGGTGGGATACCCGGTCAGGTCGAACTGGTTCTTCACGTCGGTCAGGATCGGGGCCAGCGGTGGAGGCCGTGACGTGACAGGGCGCACCACCGGGAGGTTGCCGTAGTGGTGTGTGGGCGTCGCGGCACCCGTGACGAACCAGCCGCCCCAGCGTTCGGTAAAGGGCGTCCGGTGATCGGTCACGAGTCCGCTGGCGTACGCCTTCTCGTCTTCCCTCGGAAAGGTGCTGAGCACCTGGAAGCCCGGGACGCCGAACGTCTCCCAGATGTCGTGACAGAGCAGGCAGCCGTTGTCGCGCGTGAAGCGGGGCGCGGCGCTCTCCTTCTGCTCCAGCGTGTAGAACACGACGCCCTGCTCCGGATCGTGCACGGCGAGCTCGAGCGTGTCCGCACCCCGCACCCATCCCACCGCCACGTCGTCGTCGAAGTAGATGGCGCGTGGATTCTTCAATGAGATGTGGGCCGCCTGGGCGCTGGTCTCCGAAAAGACGAGGAGTTGGGACGACACCGGAACACCGATAGCGGCGAGCACACCGCGGAGATAGCCGGTTGAGGCATAGAAGGGAAGTCGGACCCTGCCGCCCGCCAGGTCATCGTTCAGGCGTGCAATGCGGTCGTGCGTCGGTCGCGTGGTGTAGCCGATGGCGGGGTGGGTCAGCGGCACGCCGAAAGCGTCGGGCCGCGCCTGGCCGAGCAGCGCTGTCGCGGTGAGCACAGAGAGGCCGACCAGTCCGGCCGCGACGACTAAGCGACGCATCCGTGCATGCTAGCACCTCGTTGGTGGCGACGCGGTCGTCGGCGTGTAGCTGAAGAGGGCCGGCTGCGTTCGGCCGCTGCGCGTACTGCTGCCACGACGCGCCCCGTTGCACTACGATCGTTCCGATGACTCGGCTCGCCCGCTACTGCTGGTTCGTTCTCATCTACAACTTCGCTGTGATCGCGTGGGGGGCCTACGTGCGTGCCACCGGCTCCGGGGCCGGATGCGGCGCGCACTGGCCTCTGTGCAATGGCGAGATGATGGTGCGCCCCGATTCGGTCAAGCAGGCGATCGAGTTCTCGCACCGTGTAACCAGCGGGCTCGCTCTCGTGATGGTCGTGCTGATGGTGATCTGGGCCTGGCGGATTACGAAGCCGGGGCATCCAGCGAGGCTGGGTGCCGGTCTTTCACTCGGCTTCATGCTGTCCGAAGCGGCGCTCGGCGCCGGGCTTGTCCTCTTCGGTCTGGTGGACACCGACTCGAGCCCCGCCCGCGCATTTGCGGTGTCGGCGCACCTGCTCAATACGTTCCTCTTGCTGGCGTCGCTGACGCTCGCTGTGTACTGGACCTCTGGTGGGCGTCGCCTGCGCGCCGACGCAACGAAGCGCAGGTACGCGCAGCCTGGCGCTCGGGGCCGTCATCCTGCTCATGATCAGCGTCGCGGGCGCGATCACCGCGCTTGGGGACACGCTCTTCCCGAGCGGAACGCTTGCCGAAGGGCTGCAGGCCGACCTCTCTTCGACCGCGCATTTCCTGGTTCGCCTGCGTGTTATCCATCCGGTGCTGGCGGTGATGGGAACCATGTACATGATGGCCAGCGTCTGGCCGCTGGCGAGTGGTTCCGGGCGTCGTCGGTCGCGCGCGTGGACGCTTACGTGGTGCGTGATCGCGCAGCTGGCCGCTGGCATGGTGAACGTGGTGCTGCTGGCCCCAATCTGGCTGCAGCTTCTGCACCTGCTGCTGGCTGACGCGGTGTGGGTGACCTATCTGTTCTTCGCGGCGGATGTGCTGGCCGACGGGCGTGAGGCGGCGGTTACGGCGCAGAGCCGGTTGAAGCCGGCTCTCAATGCCTAGCTGGCCTACATTCCGGTGAAAGCGTGGCGAACGACGTGATTGCCTAGCGACCAGCGGCAGCCCGGCCTGCCGGGCGGCCGTTCGGCAGGCCCGGCTTCGCGCCCTTCCCGGTGAGGAACTCCACCACGGACTCATAGCGCGCCGCTTTGGCCGCGTCGAGCGCCGACCGGCCGTCGTCGTTCACCACGTTGAGGTCGGCGCCGAGTTCGACCGCCAGCTTCACGGCCTCGAGCACGAGCGGCTCCCGCAGGTTGCGATCGATGTTGACCCAGGGGATGCCGCCGCCCATCCCGACGGCCGCCATGATCGCGGTGGTCTTCTGGGACCGCGGCGCCGGCGGATCGCCGGCGTGGTAGGCGACCTTGTGCACGATGTGCGTGTCGGCCCCGTGCTGCGCGAGCAGGCGCATGACGCTGGGCGCCATGGCCCGGGCGGCCAGCCAGTAGGGCGTGGCGCCAACCAGTTCCGGATTGAAATTCCAGTCGCGTGACGAGCGGCGGGTCGGCGTCCACGACTCGACGCGTGCGTTCGGATTGGCCTTGTGAGCGAGCAGTGCCGCCACCATGCGCTCGTCCCGCCGCTGAGCGGCTGCGTGGAAGGGCCGTGAAGCCGCCGCCGTTGGTGTTCGGGTCGGCCCCCTTGTCGAGGAAGAACTCGACGAGGTCGGTGAAACCGGCATGGGCCGCCAGCGCCGTCGCGCTGATTCCCCACGCGTCGGCGTCGGTGACCCTGGCTCCGGCCTCGACGAGCAGTCTCGCCGACTCGAGATCGCCGACGCGAGCGGCGAACATCAAGGCCGTCTCACCGCCGTGCGGCACGGTCTTGTTGTACTGGAGCATGCCGTGCGGCGACACCGCCATCACCTGGCTCCAGACCTCCGACCTGGCCTGAACGTCCGCACCCGCGGCGATCAGTACTTTCACAACGGCTGGATGCTTCTGTGACACGGCCCACATCAGAGGCGTCTGACCGCGGGTAGCGCTCACGTTGACCTTCGCGCCTTTGGCCAGCAGTAGCGATACGACAGAGGCGGCGCCACTACGTGCCGCCGTCGTCAGCGGCGTTTCGCCGGACAGAAGCGCCATGTTGGGATCGGCGCCAGCCTCGAGGAGCCGTCGGACCATGGCGTCGCTGCCGTTGATGCTGGCCGCCCAGAGCGGCGTTGCTCCGAGGTCGTTCGCGACGTTCGCCTTCGCCCCGGCGCGCAGCAACTGCTCGGCGATGGCGACATCGTCGCGGTAGCTGGCCCAGTGCAGTGCGGTGGAACCATCGCCCTCGGTGGCGTTCACATTCGCCCCCTGTGCAATGAAACGCGTGACCGCCGCGCGGTCGACGTTCTTCGCCGCCTCGCTGAGCGGCGGACGCATCTGTGCCTGCGCAGCGCCGCCCATGGTGATCACGGCCGCCACCGCCGCTCCGGAAATCCAAGCCAGGCGCTTCATCGGTTACATCCCGCCGAGCGTGTCGATCGGCAGGTGGCCCGTGCTGCCGCCGATCTTCTCCACCGGCACATCGAGCTTGTCCATCAAGGTCACCAGCAGGTTGGCCATGGAGGGCTGGTCCTTGTAGACGATGTGCTGGCCGCCATCGAGGCGCCCGGCGCCGCCGCCGATGAGCATGAGCGGAAGGTTGTCGCCCGAGTGGGCGTTGCTGTTCGAGATGCCCGAGCCGTACAGGATCGTCGTGTGATCAAGCAGCGATCCATCGCCGTCCTGCGTCCGGCGCAGCCGCTCGACGTACCTCGCCAGCAGTTCGGTATGGTACCGGTTGATCTTCGACATGCGCTCGATGAGGTCCGGCGCGTCTCCGTGATGGGAGAGCGGGTGGTGCGCCTCCGGGACGCCGATCTGCGGATATGGCCGCGCGCTCTGCTCCTTGCTGATCATGAAGGAGATGACGCGGGTCAGGTCCGACTGGAACGCAAGGAGCTGCAGGTCGAACATCAGTTCGAGGTGATCCTCGAAGGCCGGCGGCACGCCCTGCGGCTGGTCCATCATCGGCAGTTCGAGGTCGCGCTGTTCCTCGGCGCGCTGGATGCGCCGCTCGACATCCCGAATCGATTCGGTGTACTCGTTGACGCGCTGCATATCCTGCGGCCCCAGCTCACGGCGCAGTCCGGCCAGCTTCTCGTTGACCGAGTCCAGTATGCTCCGGTGCTGGCGGAGACGCGCCTCGCGCGCCTTGCGCTCGGTGCTGCCGCTGTCGCCGAACAGCTTCTCGAACACGGACCGCGGGTTGTACTCCATCGGCAGCGGCTGCGTCTCGCTCTTCCACGAGATCGTATGCGTGTAGGCGCAGCTGAGATTGCCGGTGCAGGCGCCTGCGTTGGCTGGCGCGTCCATCGACAGTTCGAGCGATGCGACCTGCGTCTCCTTCGCAAACTGCCGGGCCAGGATCTGGTCCATCGACACGTCGGCGATGATCTCGATCTCGTTGCGCCCGCCGCGCGTGGTGCCAGTCAGGAACGAGCCGGACGCGCCCGCGTGGATGTAGTTCCAGTTGGCTTTCAAGCCGCTCAGCACGATCATCTTGTCGCGATACGCGGCAAGCGGCTCGAGGATGGGTGACAGCTCGAAGGCACGACCCTCGACCTTCGGTGTCCAATACTGCATCGCCATCCCGTTCGGGACGTAGAAGGTCTGGAAGCGGTGCACCGGCTTGCCTGCGGCACGCGCCGCCAGGGAAAACGCGGGAACCATCGCGTCGAGGAAGGGCAGCGCGAGCGAGGCGCCGAGACCGCGGAGAATCGTCCGACGCGACAGCGCTTTCGAGGTAACGAATGACATGCGTCCAGTCTCCTTCTAATTCGCAGGGGTCGGCGCGGCGCGTCTGAGGAACGCCGGGCTCTTCACGATGCCGAGGACGATCGCCGACCACCGGTAGTCGGTGGCCTCCGCTTCCCGGACAATCGTCCGGATCGTCGGGCGATCGAAGTGCTCGAGCCGGCGCCCGAGGGCGTAGGCCATCAGCTTCTCCGCGACGGTGTGTGGGAAACGGTCCTTCGGGTTGAGCAGCAACGCGCGCAGTCCCTTCAGGCCGTCGATCGGCGTACCGTCGACGGTGTTGCCGGTGGCGTCGACCGGCTTGCCCGATTCATCAACGGTCCTGAACGCGCCGATCGCATCGAAGCTCTCGAGGGCGAATCCGGAGGGGTCGATGACCGAGTGGCAGCTCGCACAGACCGGCTGCGTCCGGTGCTGCGCCAGACGTTCGCGGATGGACGGCGGCTTGGAGCCGGGGTTCGGGTCGGTCAGGGCGGTGTTCAGACCGGGCGGCGGCGCGGGCACCGTGACACCGAAGATGTTCTCGAGCAGCCACTTGCCGCGGACCACCGGCGAAGTCCGATCGGGGTATGACGTTGTCGCCAGCAGCGAGCCGTGCGCCAGCACGCCGCCACGCTGGTTCAGGTCAGGCAGCGTGATCCGGCGGAATCGGCTGCCGTAGACACCAGGAATGTTGTAGTGCCGCGCGAGCCGCTCGTTCACAAACGAGTAGTCTGCGCGAATCAGGTCAAGGACGCTGCGATCTTCCTCGATTGTGCTGGCGACAAACATCTCGGTCTCGGTCCTGAACGCCTCGAGCAGACTGTCGTCGAAACTCGGGTAGACGTCGGGGTGCGCCACCACCTCACCGACGCGCCGCAGGTTCAGCCACTGCGCCGCGAAGTCGAGTGCCAGCGTGTTGGTGGCGCGCCTGTCGGCGAGCATCCGACGCACCTCTTGTTCGAGCACCGCCGTCTTCGTGAGCTGCCCCTTCTCGGCGAGGTCGAGCAACCGCTCGTCGGGAATGCTGCTCCACAGAAAGAAGGACAGCCGCGAGGCGATCTCGATGTCGCCGAGCGCATAGGACGGAACCGGCCCGTTCTGCGTCGCCTTCAAGCTGTCTGGATCGCGGTGCACCCGCAGCAGGAAATCGGGGTCGACCAGCATACGCTCGAGTGCGAACTGGATGCCGGCGTCGAAGCTGCGGCCTTCACTGCGCCCCTGCGTGAAGAACGTCATCAGGCCGTCGACGTCGGCCTTCGCCACCGGGCGCCGGTACGCGAGCCGCGCCATGCGCGTGAGGATCTTCACTGCGCAGGCAGGCTCCTCGCCGACTGTCTTCGGCTGGCAGACGAACACCGCGCGCCGGCTCGGGGTGTCGATCGCCGGGCCAGACGCCTGGTAAGGCCCGACGATCTGAACCGAGCCCACCGCGGCATTGTCCATGTAGAGCTGGTCGTTGGTCAGCACGCGCCCTCGCTGCAGCGGCTGCGGCAGCCCCTCTGGTTCCCACAACTCGCGCACGAATGACACGCCCAGGGTGCGGGGGCCTGCCTTCATCGGGACGCGGACCTCGAGGTGGGCGTCGCCGCCGGTCTGCATGTACTCTTCCCACGATGGATCGCCCGCGAAGCCAGGCTCGCCGTCGCCGGCATAGCTCGCGGCGGCGGCACGCCCTTCCGCCTTACCGCCCACGCTGAACCGCTTCACCAGCTTGCCGTCGAGCCGGACATCGAGCCGCTGTTCCCACCCCATGCCCATCAGGTAGTCCTGGTACTGCCGGCGGAGCTTCACCTTCACCAGGTACTCACCGTCGACCGGGACGTCGTAGTGAACGGCCAGCCCACCACGCGAACCGAGCGGCTGATCGTCGCTCTGGCGATCGTCCTGGATGATGTGCAGCGGCACTTCGTGGATGGTGAGCGCGGGCGCCGAAGGCGGCAACCCCGTCGCAAGCCGGGTGACCTGCCGCGCCACCGAGAGATACCGTTCGAGATGCGCGGTCGAAATCGACAGCGAGTCGGCGAAGTTATCGAAGCTGCCGTCTGCCGTTTCATCGCCAGGAAGGGAAGCCCTCACATCCGTATCGAGAGCGAACAGGTCGTGGATGGCATTGTTGTACTGCGTCCGGTTCAGCCTGTGGACCGCGCCGATCCGCCCCGGGTTGGGCGCTGCCGCCCAGGCCCGATCGAGCTCGGTTTCGAGCCAGCCGATCATCCCGGCGTAGGTGGCCGCGTCAGGACGCGGCGAACCGGTCGGCGGCATGGAGCCCGCGCGCAGCTTGATGATGACCTTCTCCCACTCCTCGGCATTGGCGCCGGGATGCTCCACGTCCATCGTGTCGAGCATCAGGCCGGCAGTCTTCATCCGCTGGTTGTGGCATGTCACGCAATACCGCTGCACCGTCGTCTGACGAGGCGTGCGGCTTATGGCTGGCGCCGGCGCAACGGGTGCCGAAACAGGAGCTTGCGCGGTGGACGCGATGGCCGCCAGTGGTGCCTGGGCGCCCACGACCGGGCCGGTCGGGGCTCCGGAGAGGGCGACCACCCAACCGCCGGTGAGCACCGTAATCAACGCCGCGGCGGTCCGTCTCGTCAACATTCGTTACCTCTGGTGGCGCTCATCATCGCTCGAGCGTCCCGGGTATGTTAAGGATCCCCGCGCTTCTTGTCATCACTGCTTCAGGGGACCCGTGCTGCGTCTGCTCGATGCTGCCGCAGCGGCGCAGGCCGCCTGCCACTTCACCCGCAGCCGCTCACGGTCGAGCTCCTGGCCCCGCAGGACCACTCTGGCTATGCGCCTCGTGTTGCGGATGTCGTCGAGCGGATTCGCGTCGAGCACAATGAAGTCGGCACTCTTCCCGGCCGCAACCGTCCCGAGGTCCTTCTGGACGCCGAGCGCCTCAGCAGCCGCGCCGGTCGCGGAGATGATCGCCTCCTGTGGGGTCATGCCGACCCAGTTCACGAATGCCTCGATCTCGAGGTGTGTGCCCCAGCCGATGGGACGATTGCCGCCTGCATCGTGGCTGCCGAGCGCGATGCGCACCCCCGCCTCGTAGAAACGCTTCACGTTTTCGACGCCAACGCCGCCGTTCGGAGCCGGCACCCGCTTGCTCGTCTCGAACGCTCGGCCCCACTGGTCCAGATACGCCGGACACTTGATGGCGTTGAGCAGCGGGTCGGCCAGCCAGGCTGGCCGCTGCCCGGCCGTGCGCGGCGCGCTACCGCCGGGGCCAGACGGCGTGATGGCCGGGATGTACCAGAGGTGCGACCGCTCCCGCAGCAAGCCAATCAGCTCTTCGTCCGCCGGGAGATCGGCGATCGGGTGCGTCCAGCCATCAATGCCGGCGCGGAGCATGTCCTTCAGGTCCTCGCGCGTCTTCACGTGCGCAAGCGTCCGGACACCGTGCTTCTTCGCTTCGTCGATCGCGGCCCGGTAGATCTCAGGTGTGAGCTGGAAAGGGCGTCCCTTTCGCGGCACGCCATGTTCCTCGACCAGCGTGTCGCGGTCGCGTCGATCGGCAGTCACCTCGTAGCCGCCACGATCTTCGAGCCACAGCTTCACGAACGGCACCTTCTGGGCCGAGAGTTCCCGCACGGCGTTCCGTGCCTGCCACGTGCTCACGATCGGGTAGGCGGTGTCATTCCTCGAAAGTTCGATCGGCCCCGTTCCTGGCCACGCAAGGCCGCGTCCCACCGTCCGGAACCGGGCACCCACGAAGCTGTTGGCCGATGATTCGTCCCGCAACTGCCAGACCCACGGTTCTGGCAAATCCGATCCAAGGCTGAGCGTCAGCGCATGCCCCGTGTAGGCGAACCGCTCCAGGTGGTCGACCATGTTCTCGCGGGTGAAGTTCTCCTTCAGCTCACTCGCCGTGGTCGCGTTCTCGAAGCCGACGTGGCTGTGCATGTCGACGAAGGCGGGCATCACCGTCTTCCCCGACAGATCGACGCGGACGGCTCCAGCCGGCGCGGTGACTTCGCCGGCGCGGCCGACGCGGGTGAAGCGGTGGTTTTCGACCAGCATCGCGGCGTTGTCGATCGGGGCGCTCGCGTCGCCGACGATGACCCGCGCCCCTTCGTAGAGAACGGCATCCGGCGCCGAGGACTGGGTCGCCACTTCGGACGTGCACCCCACGGCAAGTGCGGCACACACAGCGGCGCAGGCTCCGGCGGCAACGCGGCGGCTCACGACCATAAACCCTCCCCTGGGCGGTCCAGGGCCAAAATGAAACGCGCGGGGCAACCGGCCCTGATGGAGCCGGGCACCCCGCGCGTCCAGTGGTATCGATCGACGGCGGCTAGCGCGCGGCCATCACGAATGTCCCGACCCGCTTCGGGACGAACCCGACTGGAATGCGAGCCGCGACCTTCAGCGTCTTCAGGTCGACCGCGACGGTCTGGTCTTCACCGGCGACGCCGAGGTAGGCCTTCGAGCCGTCCGGCGTCAGCGCGATCCACTCCGGGTGGCTGCCCACCACGGTCGTGCCGATCAGTTTGTAGTCGGGGATCGAGTAGGCGTACATCGCGCCGTACCACTTGCTCGTCGCGAGCAGCATCTTGTTGTCCGGCGTCACTGCCAGGCCGTGCGCCGGCGCCCCCTGCAGCCCTTCGAGCTCCTTGTGCTGACCTGGCACCTCAGGCAATTCCCAGCGCTTCGTTTCCTTGTGGGTCGCGAAGTCGACCACGGCGATGCCGTGGTAGTTGGAGAGCTGAACGTAGATGTTGCGGGTCGAGCCATCCGGGTTGGTGTCGAAGATCATCGGCCGGATGCCGGAATCCAGCTTCACCGACCAGGAGACGGTGTCGGTCTTGGTGTCGATGACGCTGATCACCCCGGTCTGCACCGAACCGGATACGGCGTACTTTCCGTCCGGTGTGACGTAGACATTGTGGACCGAGCCGTCGACCTTGACGCTCTTGGCGTTGGTCTCGGCCACGGCGTCGATGACGTCAACCGCGCCAGGCGCCTGCGCAATGCCGACGTAAACCTTCTTGCTGTCCTTGCTGACCATCACGTTATTGGGACGCCCGCTCAGGTGAATCTGTTTGGTGACCTTCCAGCTCTTCGGGTCCACCACATCGAGTGTGTGCATCGACTCGTTCGTGATGTACAGATGCCGGCCGTCAGGCGCCGCGGCGACGCCGTGCGGCACTTCGGTCCCTTCGATGGTGGCTACTACCTTGTTACTTACCGGATCGATGACGTGAGAGTTATCGCCGGCAGCATTGGTCTGGATGATGTAGACGGCCCTGCCCTGCGCAATGAGGGACGCGGACGCCAGCGCCGCGATGGCCGCGGCTGACAGCAGACGACGGACAGAAAGTATTCGCATTATTCCTACCTCGATGAGCTTGTAACCGTTTCGCCTCGGATCCATGCGGCGATTACCTGGAACTCCGGGTCGGACTTCGACTGCCAGTGCTTTCCGCCGGCATGGAACGGATCGCCGCCCTGTGACTTCGCGAGCGGGTGCATCAGCAGGCGGCTCGCGTCCGGGTCGCCGGCGACGACAACGCGCTGCCACGCCTGGAAGTTCTGGCGGGACTGCTCGTCGGTCCACGTCGACTGCCCCTCGGGCAGCTCGATGAGCCGCGGCTGGCCATTCTTGTGACACGTGATACAGCGCGCATGGCCGGGCCGCTTGGCCAGGAAGATCGGCTCGACTTTCTGCTTGAAGTAGTTGAAGTCGAGGGGCGGCGTCCGGCTTGCCGCGTCGCCCGCGGCGCTGGCAGCCTTCACCCAAGCGACGACCGCTTGGTACTCAGGGTTGTCCTGCGACGTCCAGAACTTGCCACCCGTGTGCTGCGGGTCGCCGCCCGCCGACGGCGCGAGTGGATGGATGGCCAGCGGGCTTTGCGCCGGGTCGCCCGCCACAACGACCCGCTTCACCGCTTCGAAGTTCTGCCGCGACTGCGCCTCCGTCCACGATGTGGCGCCAGGCGACAGCGGCTGAAGGCGCAGGCGCGTGGCGATGCGCGCGTGGCAGTCGACGCACCTGCCCGCGCCCTCGTTGACTGCCCGTTCCTTCAGGAAGATTGGCTCGATCTTCGTACGGTACGTCCCGAAGTCGAGCCCGGCCCCCTGCGTCATCGTCGCCGCCTTGCCGGTGTTCACCCAGGCGACCAGCGTCTGGAATTCAGGATCGGACCTGGTCTGCCAGTGTTTGCCGCCGGCATGAAACGGATCGCCACCCGCCGACTTCGCCAGCGGGTGCATCAGCAGGCGGCTGGCATCCGGATCGCCGGGGGCGACGACGCGCTGCCACGCCTGGAAGTTCTGGCGCGACTGCTCGTCGGTCCACGTCGCCTGCCCCTCGGGCAGCTCGATCAGACGTGGCTGGCCATTTTTGTGGCACGTGATGCAGCGCGCGTGTCCGGCCCGCTTGGCCAGGAATATCGGCTGCACACGGGTCTTGAAGAACTCGTAGTCGAGCGACGAGGCTGCCGGCGTCGCCGTGGGGGCGGCGGGTTGCTGGGCGCCGATGCCCAGCGACGCCGACGCCAGCAGACTCAACAGGAACAGAAACAACCGCATGGGATTCTCAGTCCTCCAAAATTTCGTCTCAGCGAAAGCTACCACTTCATCTGCGCGCCGATACGAATGATGCGGCCCTGAATCGTGCTCGCCGCCTGCTGATACGCCGCGGTACCGAAATTGGTGCCGCGGACGGTGAGGATCGCGTCCGAGTTCAGGACGTTGAACAGTTCGATCTGAGCCTCGAGACGCGTGCGGCCCACAGTGAAGATCTTCGAGCCGCGCACGTCGAGCTGGTTCAGGCGGTCCAGGTACTCCGTTCCCAGCGCCCGGAGAGGAATGGTCACCGATGCCTCGGTCAGCCCCGGCATCACCAGCGCGCCGGGCGTGCAGCCGCCCGTGCAGTTCGCTGCGTAGCGGGTGGTCGGCGTAATCAGCCAGGTCGTGCCCGACAGCTGGTTGGTGGTGCCAATCAGCGCGCCGGGGTAGCTCTGGAACGTGCCGCCCAGCTGGATGCCGAAGAACGGCAACGGGTAGCTGACGGCGAGCTTCATCTGGGTCAGATACGGCACATCCGTGTTGCGCTGGTCGCAGAAGCGGTCGAAGTTCGGGTTGTCCGGCTCGTCGCACATCACGGTCAGATTGCGTTGGGTGGCGGTGCCGCCGAAGAGGTTTGCGCCGCCGGGCAACCGCGCGTTGAAGGTGAACTCGTACCCGGTGAACAGCTGTTTGCGCTGCGAGGTTGCCGTGGTGTCAACCTCCTGCACCTGCGTCACCTTCGACGCGGCCAGGTTGTACACCGGGATCGCTTCGCCGTCGATGGGGCTGTACACCGTGATCGGCGTGTAGTCCGCGCGTGTGCGGAGTGCGTTGTCGCGGATGGGCAGCTTGAAGAAACGGTTCTGGACCAGTGCGCCCGTGACCGACAGGTTGGACAGCAGCTGATGCTGGATGCCGAGGTTCGACATCACGTTATACGGACGCTCGGTCTCCGGGTCGTAGGTCCGCAGTGAGCGAATGCCGAAGTTGGCTGGCAACTGCGCGAAGTTAATCTCGCAGCCAGGGGACAGGTAGACGCACGGGGTCTGGCGCGTGCCGTCCGCGTTGAACCCAAGGCCACCCTGCGCAATGTCATCGCCATTCAGGTCGCGCCAGCTGAGCCGCGAGGTCGCCTGGGCGAGCGGGTTGTACTGCGCCGCAATGCCGGTGGTGCGCGAGTCGTTGTACCGGTTGAGCGAGAACTTCACCGCCGTCTTGCCATTGCCGAAGAGATCGTAGGCAGCGCCGAACCGCGGGGCGATGTCCTTCCAGTTGGGCAGGTTGGGAGTTGCCCCGAACGAGCGTTCCGGAGCGAAACGGCCCGCGCCGGACGTCAGCGCGCTGTTCTCGGCATTCAGGTACTCGACGCGCAACCCGCCGTTCAACGTCAGCCGCTTGATCGTGAACACGTCCTGGACATACAGCCCCAGGTCGCGGTTCAACGTGTCGCGGTATCGGAACGGCGTATTGCGGATGACCACGGAGTCCGGCACGCCGGTCCGGTAGTCCTGCTGCAGGTCGGCGTTCGCATCCTGCCGCGTCTCGAACCAGCCGCGCTGAAACTGCATGCCGAACTTCACCGCGTGCGAGCCGGTGACGTACGACGCCGACGTCTGGAACAGGTACTTCGTCGGCACGAAGGTGGGGATGTTGCTTGTGGCATTCCAGGCAGTCCCGAGGTCGCGGTCGGTTTTCGCGGCGCCGGCGAACCACGCCGCAGAGCCGCGCTCCTGCTCGATTCCGGCCTGCATCTTCTGCACGGTGATGTTCACATTGCTGCCGTAACCTGCCTCGAGAAGCAGCTTGTTGCTCACCGTCGATGTCCACTTCACCTGGGCTGTGTAGTACACCGGCGACTCCCACGTGAACGACGCGGTGTTCGGGTCGGTGCCTGCAGTCATGTCATGCCCGCGTGTCTTGTACAGGCGGTCGTAGTAGACGCCGAGCTTGTTCTTGCTGCTCATCTGCCATGTCAGTCGCGCCATGCCGCTCGTAATCTGCTGGTCATCGATCGCCTGCTCGCAGTTGAGCGCGCCGGACTTGCACTGCGCGAACCCGGTCGGGAAGGCGATGCCACTCGGCACGTAGAACACGTCGGCGACGGGCGAGTCCACGCCCCACTTGCGGACCGAACTGAAGAACCAGAGCTTGTCCTGCTTGATCGGACCGCCGAGCGACAAGTTGAAGTCATAGATCTTGTCGACCTTGTCCACCGCCGACAGGCCACGGTCCTGCAGCCGCTGCGTCAGGTTGTTGGCCTGCCACGCGCCGTCAGACCAGGCGGAGAAGAACGCGCCGCTGAAGCGGTTCCCCCCCTCGCGCGGAATCATGTTGATGCGCACACCGCCCGCCGACACGTCCGCGCCGGAGCCGGTGGTCTCGTACGAGACCTCCTGGTTCATGGCGTCGTTGAAATACGGGTTGACCTGGTTGTCGTTGCGGATGGAGTTCATCATCATGCCGTCCACCTGCACGGTGGTATTGCGTGAGGCCATCCCGTGCGCCGAAAAGTAGGTCTGCTGCATGCCCTGCGAGCCACCCACATCCGGACGGCTCAGCTGCACGCCGACGACGAGTTGACCCACCGACTGGAACGAGCGACCGGTCGGAATGGCGTCGAGCACCTCACGCGTCAGCACCTGCGACCGCCCCGTGCTCTGCACATCGACCAGTGGGGCATCGCCTCTGACCGTCAGCGTCTCCTCCAGCGAGCCGACGCGCATGTCGATGTTGATGCTGGCGACGAAGTCGGCGGGAAGCTGCACGGCCTCGCGCTTGATCGTCGCGAAACCGGCGAGGGAGTAGGTGAGTTCGTAGGTGCCAGGCCGGAGGTCGACGAAGACGGTACTGCCCCTCACCATCGGTGATCACCGTTCGTGTCTTCTCGATGAGCACGTCGCTTGACGCTTCCACCGTCACCCCCGGCAGCGCACCGCCGGTCGCATCCTTGACCTGCCCAGCGATGCCGCTCTGCGCCACCGCTGCCGCCGGTGCCATCATGAGGGTGAGAGCCGCCCCGAATAGTGCCCGAACCAAGCCCGATCGAATCATCGACTGCTCCTTGTCTGACCCTTGGGACATGTACACGCAACGCACAGGTCCGCAATTTTCGAAGTGGGCTGGAGACTAGTGACCGGCATCGAGGGATACATCCCTGAAAGCAGGGGACCGACGGTATTTCGTCGGCCTCGCGTTTCCGGCAGCGGCTTTTGTGGATCGCCGTCGCCCGCCGCTCGTTACTGCAGGTGCAGAATCCCGCGCCTCAGTGCCACGTCGACCGCCGCTGTCCGATCCTGCACATCGAGCTTGCTCAGGATGCTGCGTACGTGCGACTGCACGGTCTCCTCCGAGATGCCGAGCGATGCGCCAATCTCGCGGTTGCGCAGCCCGCGCCGAACCAGTTCCAGCACCTCGGTCTCACGCCTCGTCAGCGCCGGCCGTTCCGCGCGCGCCGCGATCTGCGCCTTCACCTCGGGACTGATGCGCGGACTCTTGCCCGCGTGCACCTCCCGGATGATTCGCGTCAGGTCCTCGATGGCCGTGTCCTTCAACAGGTAGGTCAGCGCACCGGCCTCGAGCGCCCGGTGGATGTCTTCGTCGCCGCGCATCATCGTGAGCACCACGATGCGCGCCGAAGGGTCCTCGACCCGGATCGTCCGGATGGCGTTCACGCCGCTTCCGCCGCGCAGCTGCAGATCCATGATCGTCAGGTCGGGACGCTGCTGCCGGTAGAGCTGGATGGCCTCCTCTTCGGTCGCAGCCGCCCCGGCAACCCGCATGTCTGGCTGCCGGTCGATGACGTGCGCCAGACCCTCCCGCACGATGCGGTGGTCGTCGACGAGCAGGACGCGGATACGTGGAGGTGTCATGGTCATGGGTCGGGAATCACGGCCGTCACGCTGGTACCTGCGCCCACCGTGGACTGGATCTCCAGCGTCCCACCGGCCGACTCGGCGCGCTCCTGCATCGCCGTCAAACCGAGATGCTCCGTCTGCGCCGGCCGGTCCGACGACTCGAAGCCTTTCCCGTCGTCCACGATCCGCAGCGTGATGCTACTCGCGTTGTAGTGAAGCACCATACGAATTTCGTGCGCCTCAGCGTGGCGGACGACGTTGGAGATCGCCTCTCGTCCGATGCGCAACAACTGCTCCTCGACGTGGGCCGCGGCACGCCGTGGCAGGCCGGCGACTTCGAATACCGCGCGGATGCTGGCCGGTCCGGCCGCGTGTTCGGCCGCTTCCTTCAAGGCCGCCGCGAGATCCTGCGCCTCCAGCTTTGGCGATCGCAGATTCCAGATCGACTGCCGCGCCTCGCGGATGTCCTCCTCGACCTGCTGCCGCAGGTGTGCCAACTTTCCGCGCAGTTCGGGCGCGGAGGTCGGGACCGCCGCGCCGAGCGCGTCCACCTGCAGCGCGAAACCGAACATGCTCTGCAGCAGGGTATCGTGCACCTCGCGACTGAGACGGGCGCGCTCGCCGAGGAGCAGCGCGAACTGCCGGCGCACGCGCAGCACGTGCACACGCCACGACACGGCGATCGTCGCGGCGATCGCGGTCAGACAGAACCCGACGAACCACCAGGTCTGATAGAACATCGGCTCGATCCGGAATCGCCACTCGGCCGACGGCTCGCTGAACGTACCGTTGGCACCAGTCGCCATCACCTGGAATACGTACTCGCGTGGCGGCAGGTTCGTATAGGACGCGGAGTGAACGGTGCCTGCATCGATCCAGTCGGCGTCGAAGCCCTCGAGCTTATGGCGGAAGCGCGTCTTGAGAGGCGAGGTGAGGTTGAGCACTGTGTAGTCGACCTGCAGCCGTGCCGTGCGGGGCGGCAGCACCTGAACCGACCCCGGCGCGACACGACGGCCGTCAACGAACGCGCTTTCGATCCGCACCGCCGCGATCGGCAGTTCCTCGTCCTCGAGGGCGTCCGAGTCGACGACGGTCACGCCTCGTCCCGCCACGAACCACAGTCGGCCGTCGCCCGCGCGCACCGCCGCGCGGTTACCGAACCAGCGTGAGGTGCCCGCGGAGCCATCGACCTTGTCATAGGCGCTGTATCGCAGCCTGTGCGAGGGGTCGGCGAGCGCACGCGCGATCTCGTGTCCGGAAAGTCGCACGAGCCCAGCACCTTCCATCGCCAGCCACAGGTGTCCGTCCCGGTCGTCGACGATGCCGGTGATCGGCAGCGGCGGCAGGTTCGCAACCGCCGGCAACGTGCGGAACGTCCCGTGCTCGAAGCGGCTGAGTCCTCGATTGCCGCCAAACCAGATGGCGCCGGCCGGGTCCTGGTGGATCGAGCGATACGGACCCGCCGACAGTCCTTCCTCTTCGCCGAAGACCTGCACGCCGCCCGACTGGTCGATCCGAGCAACGCGGCCGTTCTGGTAGGCGAACCAGGCGCCGCCGTCGCGATCCGTGTAGCTCGCCAGCAGCGGCACGGGCTGAAGCGCCTCCGGGATCGGCGCCGGCTCGAGTTGCCCGCTCCGCCATCGCCACAGCCCGGCCGCTCCATCGTGAAGCCAGAGTCCGCCCGATCCATCCGACGTGATGTCGGTCAGGTCGTGGAGGACGGCCCCCTTCAGCGGCACGACCTCGCGCCGGCCGTTGACGATGCGCAGCAGCGTGGCTGCGGTGGCGACCCACAGGGTGCCGTGACGGTCGGCATGCATTGCGGCAACGGGCGGGTTGGGGATGGCGATCGGCGGTGCGCGCCCCGTCAGGCTCCGCTGGGCGAACGCCACCACGGAGTCGGCGGTGCCGACCCAGACACGACCATCAGCGGTGGCATCCACAGCACTGACCGTGCCCAGGTCCATGATAGGAATCATCTTGTGCGGCGTGAGCCGGTTCAGGCCGTCGCGCGTGGCCACCCAGATGTTCCCCTCGCGGTCCTCCTGAAGGTCGGTCACCCCATCGTCGGACAGGCCGGTCATCGTCGATGTGCGCTCGAAAAGCCGTACCTGCCAGAGGCGTGGTGCTGAAAGCGCCAGAGTCCCTGGCCGCCGGTGCCGATCCAGAGGTTCCCGCGCGAGTCGTGCATCAAGCGCGAACCGCGCGCCCGCTGCGCGTCCAGTGCGACTGCGCGGCCTGGGATGGCATCACGGAAACCGACGATCGGATCGGTGACCCAGAGGTGGTTTCCCGCTCCGCGTGTCAAATCCCGCGCCAGCACCGCCGACTCGTCGAACCTGGTGAACCTTGCCGCATGCGTCGCCCGCATGAATACGCCATCGGCGGTGGCGGCATGGACGGCCCCGTCGGGATCGATAGCCAGCGCGTTCACCATGCCAGGTGGCAGGCCATCGTCGGATTGCTCCCAGCGATCGCCGGCGAGACGAAACGCCCCGAAACGTCCGGCGGCCCAGAGCACGCCGTCGGGACTCTCGACAAGGGCCATGACAACGCCAGCGGGCAAGCCGTCGGTGACGCCGTACATCCGGACGGCTCCATTCCGGAGTACACCGACGCCGCCAGGTTCTCCAATGCCGAACCAGAGCGCCCCGTCGCGCGTCGCACACAAGGCGCGCACGCTGGCTCGCGGATTCGCAATGGCAACTAGCTCATCCCACGGAACAAAACGCACTCCGTCAAAACGCAGAATGCCCGCGTCGGTGCCGAGCCACAGATAGCCGACGCGATCCTGTGTCAGCGCCCAGATGAGGGGTGAGGGTATGCCGTCCTTCTGCCCCCATGACGTGAGGTGTAGCCGCTGAGTAGCGACGGCACGACATCCGCGGCAGTCCCGAATGGCGCGGTGAGCAGCTCCATCGAGAGAGACCGAGCGCCGACACGAACCTCCGCAAGCGATGCCTCCTGACCGACCCCGCCGTTCGCTCTTCTGGCGCGCCGGAATTCTACACCGGAGGTCAAGGCGCCCGAGGCGTGTAGGCACCGGTGGGCAGCATTACTGAACCGCGCCCCGATTGAGGCGCGCCAGCAACCGCTGCCAACGCGAGAGCATCGGCAGCGCTGCCACTGCGCCCGGCCGGATGTGGAGCGCGCGCATCTTGCGCTCTCGCATCTGCGGGTCTTCGCGAATGACGAGGAACTTCGAGGCGTCCGGGGAGAGATCAAACGTCCGCCCGTCCGGCCCGTGGAACCACCCCGTGCTCGAGTACCGGCTCGGCGAAAAATCGCTCCGGGGCACCGGCGGCGACGGTGCCGCCCGTGTACGTGACGGAGACGCGCATCAACTCATGAGTGGCGTCGACGAAGAAGAGTTCAGCCCCGCCCTGTCCCCACACCGGCATCGAGCCTCCACTGGCAGATACGCGAACGCGGGAGGTGGCCGCACCGGGAAAGGGCTGCAGGTAGATCCGGAGCGCGCGGCGTCGCCAGCCTGGTAGGCCAGCCAGCGGCCGTCAGGCGACAGAGCCGCATTCCTGGCATCGCGATCGGTTGTGATGCGCGCCACCGGTCCGATCTGCCCGAGGACCGCGGTGACGAGGACCGTCCGCTGTCTCCTGGTCTCGCGAATCACCGCCCTCGTCTGGTCCTGGCTGACGGCGTACGGAATCGATGGGCCTCGGCCGGTGGCAACAGCCTGAACGTCGCCAGGGGCATCGAGACGCAGCCGGTACACCGCAGGGATCCCATCACGGTCCGACGCGATGAGGAGACCACTGCCGTCAGGGATCCAGGTTGGATAGCCGTTCCGTCCTCCCTCGGTCAGCTGGCGCATCGAGTTATCCGCCAACTGCCACAGCCACACATCGATGGTTGAATCCCACGTGTCGAGCGCCACCATGCGGCCATCCGGTGAGATGCGAGGAAATGTGTAGTTGCGCCGTGGCACCTCCGCGCTCTGTTCAGTCCCGTCGCGCGCCACCCACCACAGCGAACGGCCCCTGCCGACGGCGTCGCCCGCGGCGAAGACCAGCGTGCCATCGTTGGCGACATCGAAGCTGCCCAGGCCGGACGTGGCATGCACCGGACCGGCCTCGACGACGACATCGGGTCCGACCGGCCCGAATGCGTCGTCGAGATGCGTGGCATGCAGGCGCGCATCGGCGCCGAGGTAGACGAGCACATCCGGCTCCACCCAGCGGCCGAACCGCGCACCGCGCCGTACCAGCCGAGACCTGCCGGTCTTCATGTCGAGCAGCATGACTGAGGACGACAGCGGATCCCCGGTGAGCACGGTGTAGAGGAGCAGGTTGCCGCCGGCGAGTGCCGCAGGACTGCCATGCGTCCGTTCGCCGCCGAGGCCGGACGGGCGCGTCAGGTCGCGTCGATGCCGCCCGTCCGCGGCGACGAGGCGCAGTCGATCGCCGGCCTGGAACACGATGGAACCGTCCTCCAGCCAGGCGCCTCCACCTGTGCTCGTGGCGTTGCAGTGGCAGATGCCGACGGGACTGCCGCCGCTCGATGGCACCTTCATCAACTGGCCGCCGCTGATGAAGCCGACCCACTGACCATCGGGCGAAATGAACGGGGTGTGCGGTTCGATGTCTGGAGAGGGCTCGAACAGCGCGGTCGCGGTTCCGTCGCCTGTGCTCGCCGCAAAGAGCGTTGTGGCCCCGGGCATGGACCGGCCCGGTCCCGGGAACACCGCGAACGAACCGTCGCGAGCCAGTGCCACCACCGACTCGCCGGGTTGGGCAAGCGCCTCGCGATCGAGCGACCTCGCCACGGCGTCCGCGGCGTAGGGTTGCGGTGGAACGCGAAACCAGACCCAGGTTGTCGCCGCCAGGCTCAGGACTGCGACAACAGCGGTGATGCGGCGCATCGGGGCGTGAGACCTACTCCGAGTACGGGCAGGCTACGAAGCGGCCGTCGCGCAGCTCGAGCGGCGGCACGGCGTCGGCGCAGCTCGGCCGCGCGATCGGGCAGCGCGTGCGGAAGGGGCAGCCCGACGGCTTGTTCATCGGCGACGGGATGTCGCCCGCCGAGCTTCGCCTGCCGCATGCGCGGCCGCGCGCTCGGGTCGGGCCGCGGCGCCGCCGCCAGCAGCGCGCGCGAGTACGGATGCAGCGGCCGCTGGTAGATCGTCTCGGCATCGCCGATCTCGACGATGTGGCCGAGATACATCACCGCGATGCGGTCCGAGATGTGACGCACGACCGACAGGTCGTGCGCGATGAACAGGTAGGAGAGGCCGAACTCCTCCTGCAGGTCCTGCATCAGGTTGATGACCTGCGCCTGCACCGACACGTCGAGCGCGCTGACCGGCTCGTCGGCGATGACGAGCTTCGGGTTGGTGGCGAGCGCGCGCGCGATGCCGATGCGCTGCCGCTGGCCGCCCGAGAACTCGTGCGGGTAGCGGTTCGGCCGCTGCTCGGCCGACAGGCCCACCTTCTCGAGCAGCCACGCGCGACGCGGTCGCCGCGCGCTCGCCGCGGTCGACCGCTGCGTGTGAATGCTGCAGCGGCTCCTCGACAATCTGGCTCGACGGTCATGCGCGGGTTCAGCGACGCGTACGGATCCTGGAAGACCATCTGGATGTCGGAGCGGTACGGCCGCATCGCGCGATCGGCTGAGCGCCGCGAGGTCGACCGGGCCGCCGGGCGCGTGGTACGAGGATCTTGCCCGTCGACCTCGACGCCGTAGGCCATCGCGCGCAGGATGTTGATGATCGCGCGGCCGACCGTGGTCTTGCCGCAGCCCGATTCGCCGACGAGGCCGAGCGTCTCGCCGCGCGCCGAGCGTGAACGACACGTCGTCGACGGCGCGCACCTCGCCGACTCGGCGCAGCAGCACGCCGCCGCGTGACCGGGAAGCGGACGTGCAGGTTCTCGACGTCGAGGATGAGCGTCCTCGCTCGGCGTGTGCGCATGTCAGCGTGGCTGCGGATACAGATGACAGCGGACGAAATGATCCGGGCTCCATCTCGACGAGCGCCGGCTCGATGTCGGGGCACGGCTCGAAGCGCTGCGGGCAGCGCGTGACGAACTTGCAGCCGACCGGCAGGTCGAGGATGCTCGGCACCGTGCCGGGAATCACGGTCGAGGCGCCTCGGCGCGTCGCGCCGTCGACGCGCGGGATCGAGCCCAGCAAGCCCCTGCGTGTACGGGTGCAGCGGGTTGTCGAACAGCCGCTCGACCGGCGCGATCTCCTGAATCTTGCCGCCGTACATCACCGCCACGCGGTCGCACGTCTCGGCCACGACCGCGAGGTTGTGCGTGATCAGCAGGATCGGCGGCGCCCGGTCGCCGCTCCTTCAGCTCGAGCATCAGGTCGAGAATCTGCGCCTGGATCGTCACGTCGAGCGCCGTCGTCGGCTCGTCGGCGATCAGCAGCTCCGGATTCAGCACCAGCGCCATCGCGATCATCACGCGCTGCCGCATGCCGCCCGAGAGCTGATGCGGGTACTGCGTCATGCGCGCGCGCCGCGTCGGGAATGCCGACCTCCGTCGAGCATGTCGACAGCGCGGCGGTTGCGCTTCCTCCTGCGACACCGTCTCGTGCTGCAGGATCACCTCGGTGACCTGCATGCCGATCGTGAACACCGGGTTCAGCGACGTCATCGGCTCCTGGAAGATCATGCTGATCTCGCTGCCGCGGACCTTGCGGATCTCGTCCCACGACAGCGCCGAGCAGGTCGCGCCCCTTGAACCGGATCTCGCCGCCGACGATGCGGCCCGGCGGGTCGGGAATGAGGCGCAGCACGCTGAGCGCCGTGACGCTCTTGCCCGAGCCCGACTCGCCGACCAGGCCGAGCACTTCGCCCGGCGCGGATGTCGAGGTCGACGCCGTCGACGGCCTTCGCGACACCGGCTTCGGTGTCGAAGTAGGTGCGCAGGCCGCGAATGGCGAGCAGCGTAGACGGAGGCGTCGGCTGGGTCATCGGAGGCGCGAGTACTCCCGCGGGTCGAACGCTTCGCGCACCGCCTCGCCGATGAACACGACGAGCAGCAGCGTCAGGAACAGGATGCCGAGTCGGAAAGAACACCAGCCACCACTTGGTCAGGTTCTCCATGCCCTGGCCGATCAGCTCGCCCCAGCTCGGCGTCGGCGCCGGCAGGCCGAAGCCGAGGAAGTCGAGCGCGACGAGCGAGCCGATGTTCGCCGACGATGACGAACGGCGCGAACGAGACGACCGGCGTCAGCGCGTTCGGCAGGATGTGGCGGAAGATGATGCCCGGCGTCGGACACGCCGGTCGTCGATCGCCGCGCCGACGTAGTCCTTCGCCTTCTCGCGGTAGAACTCGCCGCGCATGTAGTAGGTGATGCCCATCCAGTTGAACGCCGACGAGGATGACGACGAGCAGCCAGAACGACGGCTGCATCAACTGGGCAGCGGCCCGGCAGGTAGACCGGCACGACGATCGGAGCTGATGATGATGATCGTGTAGAGGAACGGCAGCGACGACCAGATCTCGATGCCGCGCTGGCCGAGCATGTCGAGCTTGCCGCCGAAGTAGCCGAGCATCGCGCCGATGGCGATGCCGAGCCCGTCGCCGACGAGCGTGACGACGATCGCGAACGTCATCGAGATGTTGAAGCCGTAGGCGAGGCGCACGAGCACGTCGCGGCCGCGGTCGTCGGTCCCCATCAGGTGCGACCACGACGGGCGGGTTCGGCGGGACTGCCCGAGTCGTCGAGCAGCGCCTCGTTCGGGCCGTACGGGATAGGCGGCATCAGCACCCAGTTGCCCGCCGCCTGCGGCGGCGAACTGCTGCTTCGAGCTCGCGGTAGTCGGCTTCGCCGATCGCCGTGCACGCCGAACTCGCTGGCGGCGTGATACGAGCGCGATCGGAAAGACGTAGCTCGCCGTTGTAGTGCACGACCAGCGCCTTGTTGTTGGCGAGCAGCGGCAGGAGCGAACGACAGCAGGTAGGCGCCGGCCACGATGACCAGGAACGAGTAGTAGCCGCGCTTCAGTGCGCCGGAACTTGCGGCAGCGCGCTTGCGTGAGGATCGATCTCGGACGCGCGCTCATCGGAAGCGGATGCGCGGATCGACGAGCGCGTAGATGATGTCGGACAGGATGTTGCCGACGAGCATCAGCAGGCTGCCGATGACCAGGATGCCGAGCGCCACCGGATAGTCGCGCTGCAGGATGGCGGTGTAGCCGAGATAGCCCATGCCGTCGATGTTGAAGACGCGCTCGATGAGGAACGAGCCGGCGAGCATGAGGCTGATGACGTGGCCGAGCCCGGTGACGAGCGGGATCAGCGAGTTGCGCAGCGCGTGCACGAAGATGACGCGCCGCTCGCTGCAGCCCCTTGGCGAAGGCCGTGCGCACGTAGTCCTGGCCGAGGTTCTCCATCAGCGAGTTCTTCGTCAGGATGGTGAGCGTCGCGAACGCGCCGACCATGTAGCAGACCACCGGCAGGACCATGTGGTGCGAGCTGGCCGGTGATCTTGCCCCACGATGCCAAGGTACTCCCAGTTGTCGGGCCGGAAGCCGCCGAGCGGGAACACGCTCCAGAAGCTGCCGCCGCCGAACAGCACGAGCAGCGCCGTGCCGAGCGCCCACCCGGGAACCGCGTAGCCGAGGAACACGACGACGCTGCTGACGAAGTCGAAGCGCGAGCCGTGCCGCACCGCCTTCAGCACGCCGAGCGGAACGCACACGAGGTAGCTGAGGAAGAAGCCGGTGAGCCCGAGGAAGATCGAGATCGGGAAACCGCGACTTGATGACGTCCCAGACCGGATCCTGGTAGATGTAGGAGTTGCCGAGGTCGAGGTGCAGCGACGTTCCACAGCCACATGCACGTAGCGCACGTGCACCGGCTTGTCGAAGCCGTAGTACCGCCGGATCTCCTCGATCGGCTCCTCGGGCAGCGCATCTGCTGCCGCGCCGCCGCCGGCGCCGCCGCCGCCGCCCTTCGGTCATCGCGGCCATCTGGTAGCGCATGATCTGCCGCTCGACCGGACCGCCCGGCACGAAGTGCATGATCACGAACGACGGCCAGCGTGATCCCGATGAAGGTCGGGATGATCAGCAGGAACCGGCGGATGAAGTACGCCGGTCATTGCGTCGCGTCGACGGCCGCCGCCTTCTCGCTCGTCTTCGCCGTACTCCGGCCAGTAGCGGACTTCGGTGGCGCCGACGGGCAGCTTCACGGAGTTGTCGCCCATCGCCTGCGCGAGCTGCTGCGTCCTTCGCCGGATCGATCCACCAGAGCGACGGGCATGTCGCGGTAGTCGCCGACGCGCGTGAGGTAGCCTGCCGGCATGCCCGAACTTGTTCCAGTAGGCGATCCGCTGGAACGGCGCGTCCCAGCTCCAGGATGTAGTGATACTAGTTGGCCA
The DNA here is from genome assembly GCA_963722395.1 of uncultured Acidobacteriota bacterium. Lineage (GTDB taxonomy): Bacteria > Acidobacteriota > Vicinamibacteria > Vicinamibacterales > CAVVIG01 > CAVVIG01. Next base: position 151,247 of record CAVRLS010000011.1, read on the forward strand.
GGATGCCGTCGATCTCCTGGATGAGCGCGACGCGCTTCTTCTGGTCGAACTCGACGTCGTACTGCTCGAGCATTTCGTCGACGCGCGCGTTCTTGAAGCCGGTGATGTTGTTGTTGTTGTCCATGGTCGGCGAGTTCGACGAGCGCGAACGACGTCTCGGGGTTCGGGAAGACGCAGCGCCGCCCCAGGCCATGGTCGACCATGTCGAAGTTGCGATCCATCACCAGCTTGAACAGCGTCTCCGGCGTGACGAGCCGCAGGTTCAGCGCGATGCCGACCTTCCGCAGATCTTCCTGGTAGATGGTCATCCAGCGTCTCGGAGCCCTTGTCGCCGTAGAGCAGCTCGAGGGTGAGCGGCTGGCCGTTCTTCACGAGCCGTCCCTGCGCGTCGCGCGTCCTTCCAGCCGGCCTCGGCGAGCAGCTTCGAGCGCCTCCTGCGGGTTGTACTGGTTCTTCGGGTTGTTCGGGTTCTCGTAGATGCCGCCGGCGTAGTAGGAGTTCAGCGGCACGTACTCGTTGAAGAACAGCCGCTCGATGAGCTGCGTCGCGGTTCATCAGCAGCGCAGCGCCTTGCGCACGCGGATGTCGTCGAACGGCGCCTTGCGCGTGTTGAAGGCGAGGCCCTGAATGCCGCTCGGCGCGTCGTTGAAGATCTTGCGCTTCTGGATGCAGGCCGCGCTGGACGCGGTCGAAGTTCAGCTCCTCGACCCACTCGCGCGAGATGTTGACGAAGTAGTCGTCGAGGTCGCCCTTCTTGAACATCTCGAAGGCGAGCTTCTGATCGCGCACGACGACTTCGCGAATCTCGTCGAAGTTGTTCGACGCCGACGTTGCGGCGGTACTTCTCGGCCCAGTAGTCGGTGCGGCGGCGGATCGACGACGCTCTTGCCCTTCTGGATGTCGGCCTCTTCGACCTTGTAGGCGCCGGAGCCGGGCAGCAGCTTGAAGTTGTAGTCGCTTGAGGTAGCCGGCGCCGTCGACCGTCTTCAGCACGTGCGCGGGGAAGATCGACATGCCCGAGAAGTAGAGGAAGTTGCGCCAGTTGAGCACCTTGCTCTTCACCGAGACGATGTACTTGCTCTCGGCGACCGGCTTCTCGAACTTGCCGAACGTCAGCTGCGTAGCTCGGGTCCTGCAGCCCCTTGTCCATCTTGAACTTCCAGCTCGCCACCACGTCGTCGGCGGTGACCGGCTGGCCGTCGGCCCAGCGGGCGTTCGGGTTGATGCGGATAGCGGTAGGTGCAGCTTGTCCGGCAGAAATCTGCCAGTGGGTGGCGAGGACCGGGATGTAGTCGAGCGTGGTCGGATGGATCGTCGAGCAGCGACTCGTAGACCATCGGCCGCGATCATGTAGTTCAGGGCCGAGTTCGACTCGGGCCCTTCCATGCGCAGCGTGCCGGGGAAGTCGAGGACGTATTCGCTGGAGGACGCCGCCCTTCACCGCCCGCGGGTCGCCGATCAGGTCGAAGTCGGTGTTGGTCTCCCAGCCTTCACCGGTGAAGCCCTTGCCGCCCTGCTCGGCCGGCACCGACGGCGTCGGCGCCGGCGTCGGCATCGGGGAAGACCGGATAGGCGTTCTTGTCGATGTTGACCGGCGCGGCAGGCTGGGCGGCAGTGGCGGCCGGCGCCTGCTGCGAGGGCTGGCTGCCGCCACAGGCACTGGCGGCGAACGCCACGACCACGGCCGTCAAAGTGAAGAGTGCACGTCGCACAGGAAGTAGTCCTTTCGGATGAACAGGTTGGCTGCGCCCGACTGCTCAATCTTACGGGAAACCGCACAGATGCCAGAACGCGGAAACGCCGGGGCGCTCAGTGGCAGGCTTCGAGCTTCAGCTCCAGGCTCCTGTCGGCGTGCCACGCCGCGCAAGGGCAGAGCAGCCCGGAGCTTGAAGCCTGGAGCCCTCTTCAGTTCGTGGACGCCGACTCCGCGACCACCGTATGGGTCTGCGTGCCGATACCTTCAACCGAGCAGACCGCCCTGTCGCCGGCGCGCATCCAGCGCGGCTCGGCGCGCTCGATGTTGGTGCCGGCCGGGCTGCCGCCGGAGATGATGTCGCCCGGGTTGAGCGTCAGGATGTTCGACGCGTAGTGCAGCAGCTCGTAGAAGTTGTGGCTCATGCGGTTGGTGTTCGAGTCCTGCATCACCTCGCCGTTCAGCGTGAACGTGTGGCGGGTGTTCAGCGGATCCTTCAGGTACTCCTTTGGCACGACCACCGGGCCGAACGGGCCGAAGGTGTCGTGGCTCTTCTGCAGCAGCCAGTCCGAGCCGCCCATCTTGCGGTCGCCGCGTCCGCCGCGGTCCGACACGTCGATCTGGATGGTGTAGCCGAAGACATGATCTGGCGCCGCGTCGACGCGACACGTACTTCGACTTCTTGCCGATGACGATCGCGAACTCGCACTCGAAGTCGATGTTCGTGCGCCCACGCGGGATGACGATCGGGTCGTTCGCGCCGGCCATCACCGTCGGCGACTTCAGGAAGATGTACGGGTTCTCGGGACGCGGGTCGTCCGGGCTTGCGCTCCCAGATGCCGGGCGCCGCGACCGCCTTCACCGCAGCCTCGGCCCGCGCGCCAGCGCGTGCGGCCTGCGCGGCGATACCGGCGGTGTGCTCGGTGTAGTTGCCGCCGGCGTTGAGGATCAGACACCGGGCTCACCGGCGGCAGCGGCCGCACGGCGTCCATCGCGAAAGACGAACGCTGGCGCCCCCTCGGCCGGGACCGCTTTGGCCAGCGCCACGAGGCGCGGCTTCCAGGTGTCGTAGGTGGTGATGAGCGCGTTCACGTCGGCCGGCGCCGCGAGCTTCGGCTGCGCCGCTGTTGCCGTTCTCGAACGCCGCATTGGCACGGGCGAGATCGACGACCTGCGCGTCACGCAGGACCAGGCCGACGAACGTCTCCTTGCCCGCCTCGAACATCCCGAGCTTGTAGGGCACCTCGGGCCCTTCCTTCGCCGCGAGCGTGGCGCCGCCACCGCCCTCGCCCGCCGCCGGCCCCGCCTGATTGCAGGCGCTGACGCTGAGCGCCAGTCCCAGCGCCACGATTCCACGAACGTACCTGCGATACATGACGCCCCCTTGAAAATTGCCGATTTTCGATTGACGATTGCAGGTTGACTTCGCCCTGAACCCCACCCTCAACCGCCGTCTTCCAGCGGCGCGCAATTTAGCGGAAATCTGGTGGTCTCCGTAGGACTTTCGAAGTGGCTGAGGAACATGCCGTTCATCGCCGCCTCGAGATGGCCTGCGAGCACACCACGCGGGTTGACCACGACGTGCGGGCATCCGGCACCAGCAGCAGGCTGGCACCAACGAACCGAGGAACAGCAGCAGCCCCAGAAGATCATCCTTGTGGGACTGGTCAGTGTCGCCCTCACCACGCTCGTGGCGGTGTCGCTGCTGCTCGTGGGAGTTCGCCGAGGGTTCGCACAGACCGTCACGGTCTGAGGAGCGCTATCATCGTCCATGTCCGCTTTGCAGACAGCACCGGTTTCGCTCCCCGTGGCGTCCAGTGCCGCGCACTTCGCGCACGCGCGCTCGCTGTTCGAGGACGCGAAACGGCTCTACGTCCGCGTCAGCGTCGAAGTCCGGCAGCGCCGCAGGCGCTACGCGCTGGAGTGGCGATAAGGGAGTTGCACCGTGAAGGACTACTGCGTCTGCGTCCAGATTGCCGCGCCTCCGGGGCGCGTCTGGACGGTGATGAGCGACATCGAACGGTGGCACGAGTGGACGCCAACGATCCGGAGCATCCGGCGGACCAACGCCGGACCGTTTCGAATCGGGGCGAAGGCGCGCGTGTATCAGCCCAAGCTGCCGCCCGCCGACTGGCTGGTGACCGCCCTCGACGAGGGGCGCGAGTTCACATGGGAGAGCCGTGCTCCGGGTATCCGGGTCGTGGCACGTCACCTGGTCGAACCGAGCGCCGAGGGGAGCCGCGTCACCCTCTCCATCCAGTACAGCGGCATTGTCGGCAACCTGTTCGGGCGGCTGACGGCCAGCATCAACCGTCGCTATATTGCGCTCGAGGCCGACGGGCTCAAACGCCGCGCGGAGGCGCACGCCGTCTGTGCTTGACGACACTGCAGTCGTCGTGGCTCGCTCGGGCGATCAACGAATCGCAGCTGGTGACCGCGTCCCTCAGTTCGCTGCACCTGTCGGGCTTCACCCTCGTCACGGGCAGCGCGCTGCTCTGCAGCCTGCACCTGCTCGGTCTGCTGCTTCCCGGAACAACCCACCGCTGCCATCGTGCAGGCCGTCGACGCGCGCTCTGCTGGTCGGACTCGGCCTCAGCGCCGTGACGGGCGGACTCCTGGTCCTGCCGCGAGCCTACAGTGCGGCCATGAACCCGATCGTTTCGCGTGAAGCTGTTGCTGATCTGGCGGCCGGTGTGCTGCTGCACGCGTTCGTCGTGATCGCCGGTGGTGGCCAGGACGCAAGCCCGGGTGCTGCCACGTCGGCTCTCCGGTCTGGCATACCTGGTGGTGTGGGTCGGCGTGGCTGTGGCCGGCTGCGCATTCATCCTGCTGGAGTAGACGATGGTCGACACGCTGCAGGCGCTCGAGGCGACACAGGTGGGGACGCTTGTCCGGGAGTCGCTCTACGGCTTTCCGATCCTGGTGGGGCTGCACATCCTCGGGCTGACGCTGTCGGTCGGGATGCTGATGTGGTTCGACCTTCGCTTGCTCGGCGTCGCGCTGACGTCGGCGCCGGTGACGCGCGTGTATCGCCGCCTCATTCCGTGGGCAACTGTCGGATTCGTCGTGATGGTGGTGACCGGAGCCCTGCTGTTCATCGGCTACGCCACGTCGGCGTGGGGTCAATCCGTACTTCCGGGTGAAGCTGGCCGGCCTCGCACTCGCGGGGCTGAACGCGTTGGTGTATCACCGCTCGACCGAGCGTGGAGTCGCCGCGTGGGACGCCGTGCTCATACCGCCGCGTACGGCGCGTCTTGCCGGGCGCAGTGTCGCTGCTCGCCTGGGCGGTGGTGATCTTCTGCGGGCGGATGATGGCCTACACGATGTACGAGCGTGCGGCTACCTGCGTGGCGAGGCCAGCACGAGGATATCGGAGGAGAGCGTCACCGTGAGCCGGTCGAGCGCGGCGACGCGCGACGAGGTGCTGAACCGTTCGCCACGGTAGGTGCCACGCAGCAGGTTGTGCAGCGCCCGACGTTCGAGCTGGTGCTGCCGCCGCGACGACGCTTCGCGCCACGACGTCGAAGTGCGGCCTCGTGTTCGGCCACCAGTTGCGCACTCCGGTCGCGCGCGATCGCGTCGCCCTGCACCAATTCGCGCAACTCAATCAGATCATCGGCGGCCGGAATGGCCACCAGCAGGCGGCCGCCTGGGCGTAGCACACGCCGGCACTCGGACGGGTTGCGCCGGCGTGGACCGAGAGCACCAGGTCGACCTGCCCGTCCAGCAGGGGCAGTCGTCGGTCGGCGTTGGCCACCACCCACGTCAGCCCCGGGAACCGCCGCGCCGCGTGGGCCGCGGCTGCAGTCGAGAGGTCGATGCCGATGCCGGCAGGGCCTGCTGTTGGCGAAGAGGCCGAGCGTCTCGCCGGAGCCCGAGCCGAGGTCGACGACGACCGGTGTGTGCGGGCAGGTGTCCACGGCGCAGGCCAGCGGCGATCGACCGCATCGATGACGCCACGACCAACGCCGTCCTCGATGAGCGTGGCGCGCGCCTCGACCGCGTCGCGGCTGTCGCCCGCGTCGAGGCGACTTGCGGTCCTGCGGCTGCAGCAGGTTGATGTAGCCGCTGCGTGCGATGTCGTAGGTGTGTGCGAGAGGACAGACGAGCGAACGGTCACGTTTCTGCAACGGCTCGTGGCAACCGCGGACGGGGCAGGCGAGGGAGGTGACGCTGGAGACACGGCGGACGGCGATCTGGACCAGATGCAGGAGCGCGAAGGCACGCGAACACGGGCCCGGCGGTGGCAGGGTGTGGCCCCTGCGTTCCGCCCGTGTCCGCGCTCGCGCGTCGCAGCGGGCTTACCGCTTCTCGTAGACCGACGTCTTCCCGCTCTTGTCGAACGAGACGATGTCGTACTTGTCCTTCTGGCCGCTCGGCACTTCCATGCCGGGCGAGCCCATCGGCATGCCGGGGACGGCGATGCCGGCGATGGACGGCTTGTCCTTCAGCATCTTGAGCACGGCGTCGGCCGGCACGTGACCTTCGACGACGTAGCCGTTGACCAGACCGGTGTGGCACGACGCGGCCGACTGCGGCACGCCGTTGTCGCGCTTCACCTTGTCGACATCGTCGACGTTCACCGACTTCACCTCGAAGCCGTTCGCCTGCATGTGCTCGACCCACTTCGAGCAGCAGCCGCAGGTAGCCGACTTGTAGACAGTCATCTGGGGCTTGGCCGACTGCGCGGCCGTCCAGACGTTTCCGGCCCACGCCAGCCCGACGGCCAACGCGAGCGTGACGAAGGAACGACGGATGATGGCGGAAGTTCCAAGAGTCATAGTCTTCACTCTACACCCCTGCTACTTGACGTGGACGGCGGAAAGCGTTGGCCACACGAAGGCAGGCTCTCGAAGGTCAGCGCTGGCGTGGCCGGGTGTCGTCCGCCACGGCGCTCCCCACCAGGAAGAAGGCCAACACCGCCCGTCCAATCTGTGGACCGAGCCCCGAGTCGAGATGCGCGGCGGTATGGACCGCGAGCGCCTGGAGCGCGAGCATGGCGCTGATGGCCACCGCGAGTCCGCCCGGCAGCCGCACCCGCACGAACGCTGCCGCGAGGATGAGCAGCAGGCCGGAGACAGTGATGAGCGCCTCGGCCCAGAGTTCGATGCGGGCGCCGCGCACGACATCGGCAACGGCCCAGACGGCAGAGTAGGCACCGTACGCGAACATGCCCAGGGTGGCCAGCGTCAGCACGCCCTCATATTTGCACACGTCGCTCACCCTGCAGCTGCGGCACAATGGCGCATGCCGTCGTCCTCCCGCCTGCGTTATCTGGAGTCGCATCCGCGCACCTCGGGCAGTTGGCCGGCCGACCGGCCACCCCTCGGCACACTCGTGCTCCTGCACGCCTTTCCGCTGAGCGCTCGGCTGTGGGAGCCGCAGTACGCGCTGGCCGATGCGGGATGGCGCGTCGTGATGCCGCAGTTCCGCGGCTTCGATTGCACAACCCCCGACGGAGCGGACGTGCAGTCGATCGACGACTACGCCAGCGACGTCGCCGACCTGATGCAGACGCTCGACCTCGATCGAGCAGTGATCGGCGGGTTGTCCCTCGGCGGCTACGTGGCATTCGCGCTTTATAGACAGGCACCTGCGCTGTTCCAGGCGCTGGTGCTGGCCGACACCAGGGCAGAGGCCGACTCGCCCGAGGCACGGGCCAGCCGCACACGACTCATCGACGTCGTGCGCACGCGAGGCGCTGCCGCGGTCGCCGATGAGATGGTGCCGAAGCTGCTCGGTGCGACCAGCCAGTCGCTTCGACCTGAACTGCTGGAACGCGTCCGGTCACTCGTCGTCGGCAACGGGCCAGCCGCCATCGAAGGCGCGCTGAGGGCGATGATGTCACGGCCCGACTCGACGCCGCTGCTGCCGTCGATCACCGTGCCAGCCCTCGTCGTGGTTGGTGACGAAGACGTGTTGACGCCGCCTGCCCTGAGCACTGTCATCGCCGCGCGGCTGCCACAGGCCGAGCTCGTGGTGCTGTCGCAGGCGGGGCACCTGGCCAGCCTCGAGCAACCTGAAGCGTTCAACGCCGCACTGTTACGCTTCCTCGGCAGTCTATAGTTCTCAGAGGGCGCGGGCCGGCGGGCGGCACACTGGAGGAATGGACGTGCAGGTTTCAACGAGCAGGATCACGCTGGGATGGCATCTTCAACTGCCGGTCGTGTTGCTGGCGGCGGCGCTGTTCAGTGGGGGCCTGCGCGCTCAGGATGCCGAGGCCGACACGCGGCGGCAGCGGTTCGACGCCATCCTCGACGCCAACGTACGCGACGGCTTTGTGTATTACCGCGCACTGAAGAGTGAACGGGGCGGCCTCGACGGCTACATTGCCTCACTGGCCAACGTGCAGCTCGAGACCGCGTCGCCGCAGGAGCAGGTGGCGTTCTGGCTGAATGGCTACAACGCGCTCGTGCTGCGCACGGTCATCGATCACTATCCGATCACGGCGCGCACGAAGGACTATCCGGCCAACAGCGTGCGCCAGATTCCCGGCGCCTTCGAGCGGGCGACGCACCGGCTTGCCGGCCGCACGCTGACGCTCGACCAGATCGAGCAGACGGTGTTGCCGCGCTTCCACGATCCGCGGGTCTTCTTCGCGCTCGGGCGCGGCGCGGTCGGCAGCGGCCGGCTGCGCAGCGAAGCCTATGCGCCGGAGAAGCTCGAACAGCAGCTGGCCGAGACCGCCGCCGAGTGCGCCAGCCGCGCGCAGTGCGTCGAGGTCGACGCGGCCGCCAACGTGATGAAGGTCAGCTCCATCTTCTCGTGGCGCCGCGAACAGTTCGTCACTGCGTACGCGGAACGCGCGAAGACCGGCTTCGCCGAGCGCAGCCCGGTCGAACGCGCGGTGCTCGCCTACATCGATCCGCGGATGCTCAGCGCCGAACGCGACCTGCTGGCGAAGAATACGTTCCGCCTCGAGTACCAGCCGTTCGACTGGACTCTGAACGACCTCACCGGCCGCGGCGGCCGCTAGGTTCAGCGCTCGATCGTCCACCCATCTACAATGGCTGGACCATGAATCTCCAACTGACAGACAAGGTGGCCCTCGTCACTGGCGGCAGTCGTGGCCTCGGCCTGGCGAGCGCAACGGCATTGGCCGCTGAAGGGTGCCGGGTCGCCATCTGCGCCCGCGGCGAAGTGGCGTTGAACGCCGCCGCGACGACGCTGCGTGGCGTGGCCGGCGGCGAGGAGCGCGTCCTGCCGATCGTCGCGGACGTGTCGTCGGCTGCGGACGTCGAGCGGATCGTGCGACAGACGGTCGAGACGTTCGGACGCCTCGACATCCTCGTGAACAACGTCGGCCTCGCTCGCGGCTCGAACATCGTCGACACGCAGGACGCCGAGTGGCAGGAAGCGTTCGACCAGACGTTGTTCCCGGCCATCCGGATGTCGCGGCTGGCCGTGCCGCACATGCGCAAGCAGGGCGGCGGCGCCGTGGTGATGATTGCGTCGATCTGGGGACGCGAGTCCGGCGGCCGCATGACCTACAACGCCGTCAAGGCGGCCGAGATCAGCCTCGCGAAGTCGATGGCGCAGCAGCTTGCGCGCGACAACATCCGCGTGAACAGCGTCGCGCCGGGCTCCATCTCGTTCCCCGGCGGCTCGTGGCACAAGCGCCAGCAGGACGACCCGAAGGGCATTGCCGACTTCGTGATGCGCGAGTTGCCGTTCGGCCGCTTCGGTCGGGCCGAGGAGGTTGGAAACGTCGTGGCGTTTCTCGCCTCGCCGTGCGCGAGCTGGGTGAGCGGCGCCAGCGTGACGGTGGACGGCTGCCAGTCGAAGTCGAATATCTGAACCAGCGCCACTCGCTCTTGCAAGCGCGCAGACCTGCGCACGGCGGGGTTCGCGGGTCACGTGCCGCAGAAGGTACGGTAGGGCCGGTCTGCCGAAGCCGGAGACGCGTAGTCCCCGTGGTCGCCCGCGTGATCGTATGGCCGTGCGAGCCGGTCCAGGAATCGATGCAGGACTGAGAGGTCGTGACCGTCTGTCGCGGCGGCGAGCGCCTCTTCCACCCTGTGGTTGCGTGGGATGATCGCTGGGTTGCCCACCCGCATCAGCGCTGTCGACTCCTCGAGCGGCTGAGACTGACGCGCGCGCCGCGAGCGCCATCGGTCGTGCCATGCGTCGAACTCACCGTCCGACGTGGTGCGCGGGTCGGGACGCCCCCCGCGCGTCAGCGCGCTGAATGTGTTCGTGAAGTCTGCGTGACGCGCGCTCATCCACGCCAGCAGGTCGTCGATGAGCTGTCGATCCTCCGGCTCCGCTGCGAACAATCCCAGCTTCGCGCGCATGGTCGCGAGCCAGTGGTGCGTGAACCGCGCCTCCACGGTCGAGAGCGCGCCGTTGGCCCGCTCGACGGCACGATCGCTGTCCGGGTCCAGCAGTGGCAGCATCGCCTCCGCAAGACGGCTGAGGTTCCACTGCGCGATGTCTGGCTGGTTTCCGTAGGCATAGCGGCCGTGCACGTCGATGGAGCTGAACACCGTCGCCGGATTGTAGCTGTCCATGAATGCGCACGGACCGTAATCGATTGTCTCGCCAGAGAGCGCCATGTTGTCGGTATTCATGACACCGTGGACGAACCCGGCTCCCTGCCATTGCGCGATGAGCCGGGCCTGCCGCTCAGCGACCGCTTCGAACAGCGCGAGATGCCGCTCGGATTCCGGAGCATCCGCGAGTTCCGGGTAATGCCGCTCGCGCGTGTAGTCGGCGAGTGCGGTAAGGGCCGCAACGTCCCGGTGGGCGGCAGCCCACTCCATGGTGCCGACGCGGATGTGGCTCGATGCGATTCGTGTGAGAACGGCGCCCTTCAATGCACGTTCCCGGTACACCGGCTCGCCGGTTGTGGCGACAGCCAGGCTTCGGGTGGTGGGGATGCCCAGCGCGTGCATCGCCTCGCTGATGACGTACTCGACGCAGCATGGGACCGAGCCCCGCACGGCCGTCGCCTCGTCGCGAGGACGCGGTCCGGCCGGCTCCCTTCAACCGCACGTCCACACGGGCGCCGGCCGGCGTGGTATCGTTGGCCGAGCAGGATCGCCCGGCCATCGCCCAGCGTCGTGAAGTGTCCGAACTGATGCCCGGCGTACGCCTGCGCGAGTGGCGGCGCCCCGGGGGGCCGGCATTGCCGGCGAAGAGTGCGGCACCTTCCGGGCTGGAAAGAGCCCTGGCGTCGAGCCCGAGGTCCGCTGCCAGCGGCTCGTTCAGCATGACGAGGTTCGGCTCCCGCACCGGTGTGGGATGCACGCGGGTGTGGAACAGCGGGGGGAGATCCGCGTACGTGTGCTCGAGTCGCCAGCCAGCCATGAATCGATCTGCTACGGGCGGGGCGTGCCCCGTTCGGCTCAGCAGAACGCGAGAGTTGTGAGCTGGTCGCCACATCACGGACGTGCGCGCGACCAAGTCACAGATGGTGTTCCGCTTGCAACGCTCACTTGAACGGTTCGGGACTGTGAACCGGACGAGGTGGTATGCACATCGAGCTGACATCTGACGATTTGAACTACATTCGCGCCGCCCTCACGCTGGTGATTCCCGAGCGTGAAGTATCATTGAACACCGGACGCTTGGGAAAGGAACTCGGGAGTGAAACGCCGCCCCAGCTCGGGCGATCTGCTGAGGACCAGGAGAAGCTGCGCGGTCCATCCTGACGAAG
>CAVRLS010000012.1:0-15671 GCA_963722395.1 uncultured Acidobacteriota bacterium
CCGGAAGATCGAGTTCCTGCCTCGGAACCAACCCGGCTTCTGGGAACTGCGCGGTTACTCGAACTCGGCCGAACCCTGGTTCAACGACCGGTAATCGACGCCTGAGTAGGGGCAGGTGAAGGAGGCGGAGCAGGAAGAATTCTCACCCTCCTGCCCCTTCCCGCCCCTCGCGCCCTACTTCGGTTCGAACCGGTAGACGACGTAGCGGATAGGGCCGTCGCAACTGGCTCAGACGGTGCGCCGTGCCGGCGGGCACGACGAAGACATCGCCGGGCGCCAGCTTCTGCGTGTGCCGCCGACGTGACGTGCCGGTGTGGCTCATGCCAGCGCCGAGGTTCCGTGAGGTCTGACTCCTTGACGTCCTCGATGCGGCCACCGGTCATCATGGTGCCCGAGCCTTCGAGGATGTAGTAGATCTCCGTCACGTGATCGTGAATCAGCGCGTTGGTCTCCGCCCGCACGCGGCGCAGATGCGCCACGTGCGCCTTGCCCCCCTGAATTTCGGTGGTCGAAACCTTCTGATCGACGATGTTGCCGCTCGGCGCGGCCTGCGCCTTCTTCAACGCCTCGTCGAGCTGCGCCTTGCCGACAAACGTTCCCGACGCCTGGGCCGCACCCTGCCCGAACACCAGTCCCCACGTGAGCATCAATGCATTCAACATGGCGGACAGCGTACTCATGGGCTGGCAGGGGTCAAGCAGATTCGCACGGCTTGCGGCCAGCTACGCAGCATGACGTCCGCCACCACCTGAGCACCGCAATGCCAGCTGAGTCCATCGGCTTACCCTGAGCGATCTGGCAGGGACCCGTGTACGCTGGCCTGGCTCCGGCACGACGCTTGATGCTGAGCCGGCGTGAGAGTCTGGCCAGGACAACCCTATCCGCTGGGCGCGACGTGGAATGGGGTGGGCGTCAATTTCGCGCTGTTCTCGGCGCACGCGACACGGGTCGAACTCTGCCTCTTCGACTCGGCGGAGTCTGACACACGAGTCAGTGCGGATCGTGCTGCCCGAGCACACCGACATGGTGTGGCACGGCTACCTGCCGGATGTCGGCCGGACCAGCTCTACGGCTATCGCGTGCACGGTCCGTACGAACCGGCGCACGGGCATCGCTTCAATCCCAACAAGGTGGTGCTCGATCCGTATGCCAAGGTCGGTGGCGCGGACGCTCAGTGGGGCGACGAACTGTTCGGCTACACCGTCGGCGGACCCGACGACGATCTGTCCTTCGATCCGCGCGACAGCGCCGCACGTGCGCCCGCTGGCAGCCGTGGTCGACACGGCGTTCACCTGGGGCGACGACCGCCCGCTGCGCACGCCGTGGCACAAGACCGTGATCTACGAGATGCACGTGCGCGGCTTCACGATGCGTCACCCGGACGTTCCGGAGCACCTGCGCGGCACGTACGCCGGCGCTCACCACCGAACCGGCGCTTCGGCACCTGCAAGGATCTGGGCGTCACCGCCGTCGAACTGATGCCGGTGCATCACCACGCACGCGACCGCCATCTCGCAGGAACGCGGCCTCACGAACTACTGGGGCTACAACACGCTACGGCTACTTCGCGCCCGAGCACCGCTACGCGGCGTCGCGCACGCCGTCGGACGCGGTCCGCGAGTTCAAGCGCATGGTCGCGCGCGCTGCACGCGGCAGGGCATCGAGGTGATCCTCGACGTGGTCTACAACCACACCGCCGAAGGAAACCACCTGGGCCCGACGCTGTCGCTGACGCGGGATCGACAACGCGTCCTACTACCGCCTCGTCGCGAGCGATCCGCGCTACTACATGGACTTCACCGGCTGCGGCAACACGCTGAACATGCGCAGCCCGCAGGTGCTGCAGTTGATCATGGACAGCCTGCGGTACTGGGTGCAGGAGATGCACGTCGACGGTTTCCGCTTCGATCTCGCCAGCGCGCTCGCCCGCGAGCTGTACGACGTCGACCGGCTCGGCGAGCTTCTTCGACATCATCCACCAGGACCCGGTCTGTCGCAGGTGAAGCTGATCGCCGAACCGTGGGACCTGGGCGAGGGCGGCTACCAGGTCGGGCAACTTCCCGGTGCTGTGGACCGAATGGAACGGCAAGTATCGCGACTACGTCCGCCGCTTCTGGCAGGGCGACGGCGGCACCGTCTCGGAACTGGCCACGCGGCTGTCCGGCAGCAGCGATCTCTACGCACACAGCGGCCGCAAGCCGTACGCGAGCATCAACTTCGTCACCTGCTCACGACGGCTTCACGCTGCACGATCTCGTCAGCTACAACGAGAAGCACAACGAAGCCAACGGCGAGGACAACCGCGACGGCGAGTCGACACAACCTCAGCTGGAACTGCGGCGCCGAAGGGCCGACCGACGACCCGGAGATCCTGGCGCTGCGCGCAACGGCAGAAGCGCAACTTCCTCGCCACGCTGCTGCTGTCGCAGGGCGTGCCGATGCTCTGCCACGGCGACGAGCTCGGCCACACGCAGCACGGCAACAACAACGCCTACTGCCACGACAGCGAGCTGACGTGGCTCGACTGGAACCTGACCGACGAGCAGAAGGCGCTCTTCGACTTCACCCGACAGCTCGTGCAGCTTGCGACTGCAGGAACCGGTGCTTCGGCGGCGGAAGTACTTCCAGGGCCGCAGCATCCGCGGCGGCAAGGACGTGGCCTGGCTCGCCCCCGATGGGCGCGAGATGACCGACGAGGCGTGGAGCGCCGACTTCGTGCGCAGCGTCGGGATGCTGCTCTCCGGCACCGGCATCGAGGAGGTGGATGAACACGGCGAACCGATCATCGGCGACACGCTGCTCCTGCTGCTGAGCGCGCACGACGAAGCGGTGCGCGTTCACGCTGCCCGATCTCGACCCGGCGCATCACTGGCTGCGACTGTTCGACACGGTCGATCCTCACGCGGCGCCGCGCGGACCGTGAAGTCGGGCGCGGGCTATGCGCTGCAGGGGCGTTCGGTGGCGCTCTTCAAGGTGACGCCCCCGGTTGTCGAACGTCGCCGCGGGTTCGGCGTGGCGGCGGCCGCGGCGCGACTCAACACCCCCGCCGCTGAACCATCAGCGGCCCCTCAGACTGACGACACCATGACAATGCAGGCCGGCTGATGCCACGCCCCGAACGACGACGAACCACGACCGCCGACCCCGCCGATGGGCGCCACACGCCGCCGGCAACGGCGTCCGACGTCCCGGCCGCGCCGCCTCCATCCGCGGGTGCGCAGGTCACCGTGGAGCGCGACATCGATCCGACCCTCGCGAAGCGGGCGATCGTCGAGCACATCCAGCCGCAGCTCGACGACGGGCGCTTCCCGGTCAAGCGGGTGACCGGCGACATCGTCGACGTTGAGGCGGACATTTTCGCGGATGGACACGACGTGCTGGTCGCGGTGCTGCGCGACCGCCCCGCAGGCGCTGACGCCGCGGCCGACTGGCACGAAACCCCGATGGCCCTGATGGCGCCGGGCTCCGACCGATGGCACGCGACGTTCACGGTCGGGCGCGTCGGCTGGCACGAGTTCACCGTTGTCGCCTGGGTCGATCCGTTCCTGACCTGGCAGCGCGAACTGCAGCTCAAGGCCGCCGCTGGCCAGACGGTCGAACTCGAGCTGCTCGAAGGGGCCGTGCTGGTGCGTGAGGCTGCGGCACGAGCCGCGGAGTCCGAGCCAACGGCCGCCGACGCCGCCTGGCTCGAGGAACAGGCGGACGCACTCTGCTGTGATGGCCCGAGCGACCGGCGGGTGGCCCTGGCAGGCGCCGAATTGCTGGCGCGCCGCATGTTCGACTTCGCCGACCGCCGCCTGGCGACAACCGCAGGCACGCTGCGGGTGTGGGTGGACCGCGAGCGCGCCCTCACGGGCGCCTGGTACGAACTGTTTCCCCGCTCGGCCGGACCCGATGCCGGGCGCAGCGCCACGTTCGTCGAGGCTGCAACGCAGCTGCCGCGCGTCGCCGCGATGGGGTTCGACGTCGTCTACCTGCCGCCAATCCATCCAATCGGTCACAGCTTCAGGAAGGGACCGAACAACAGCCTGAACGCCGGCCCCGACGACCCGGGCAGCCCGTGGGCCATCGGATCCGAGGCGGGCGGTCACACTGCGGTGGAACCGGGCCTCGGCACCCTGGACGATTTCGATGCCTTTCAGGCGGAGGTGCGGCGGCTCGGACTCGAGGTTGCCCTCGACCTGGCCTGGCAGTGCTCGCCCGATCATCCGTGGGTGGCGGCACACCCGGAATGGTTCCGGCACCGGCCCGACGGCAGCATCAAGTACGCCGAGAACCCGCCGAAGAAGTATCAGGACATCTACCCGCTCGACTTCACGTGCGACGAGTGGCGGGCCCTCTGGCACGCCCTGCTGGAGGTGACGCGTTTCTGGATCGCTCGCGGCGTCCGCATCTTCCGTGTCGACAACCCGCACACCAAGTCGTTCGGCTTCTGGAACTGGCTGATCGAGCAGGTGCACGACGACGCGCCGGACGTGGTGTTCCTGGCAGAGGCTTTCACCAGGCCCAAACCGATGCGCTACCTGGCGCGAGCCGGATTCTCGCAGTCGTACACCTACTTCACCTGGCGCAACACCCGGGCGGAGCTCGAACAGTTCGTCGCGGAGTTCTTCGATCCCGCAACACGCGAGTACCTGCGCCCGAACCTGTTCGCCAATACCCCGGACATCCTGCACGCCTACCTGCAGACCGGGGGCAAACCGGCTTTCGAAGCACGGCTCGTGCTTGCCGCCACCCTGTCGGCTTCCTACGGCATCTACAGCGGCTTTGAGCTGTGCGAGCACGTTGCGGTGTCACCGCGCTCGGAGGAGTACCTGAACTCCGAGAAGTACCAGATCGTGCATCGGAACTGGCACGCCGAGGGCCAGCTCACCGGCCTCATCACGGCGCTCAACACGATTCGCCGACAGCACCCGGCGTTGCAGTGGAACGGCGGCATCGACGTCTGCGACACCGACAACGAACAGCTCTTCGCCTTCACCAGGCGGTCGGCCGACGGCAGCGACGCCCTGCTCGTCGTCGTCAATCTCGACCCGCGCGCCATGCAGCACGGACACGTGCGCGTCCCGCTCGCCGTCACCGGCCGCTCGGCCAACGAGCCGTGGCAGACGCGCGACCTGCTGCACGGCACCGCGTACACCTGGACCGGCGAGTGGAACTACGTCCGGCTCGATCCCGGCCTTCGGCAGGCACACGTCCTGTTGCTTCCCCCACATCCATGAGTCACGACGCACGCGCCACAACTGCTGCCGATCCCCTCTGGTACAAGGACGCTGTCATCTACCAGGCGCACGTGAAGTCGTTCTACGACGGCAACCACGACGGCGTCGGCGATTTCCAGGGCCTGACGCAGAAGCTCGACTACCTGCAGTCGCTCGGCATCACCTGCCTCTGGCTGCTGCCGTTCTTCCCGTCGCCTCTGAAGGACGACGGGTATGACATCGCGGACTACACGAGCGTCCACCCGGGCTACGGCACGATCAGCGACTTCAAGGCGTTCGTCGACGCGGCGCATGCGCGCCACATCCGCGTGCTGATCGAGCTCGTCGTCAACCACACATCGGACCAGCATCCCTGGTTCCAGCGTGCCCGCTCGGCGCCGGCCGGCTCCCCCGAGCGCAACTTCTATGTCTGGAGCGATACCGACACGAAGTTCCCGGAAACGCGCATCATCTTCACCGACACCGAGCGGTCGAACTGGGCCTACGACCCGGTGGCGAAGCAGTCACTACTGGCATCGCTTCTTCTCGCACCAGCCCGACCTGAACCACAACAACCCCGCGGTCGTCGACGCCGTCACCGACGTGATGAAGTTCTGGCTGGCGCTCGGGGTGGACGCCCTGCGGCTCGACGCGGTGCCGTACCTGTGCGTCCGTGAGGGCACGAACAACGAGAACCTGCCGGAGACGCACGACGTGCTGAAGCGGATCAGGCGCGCGCTCGATGCGTCATTTCCCGGACGGATGCTGCTGGCGGAGGCGAACCAGTGGCCGGCTGACGTGCGCGACTACTTCGGCGACGGGGACGAATGCCACATGGCGTTCCACTTCCCGCTGATGCCCCGCATGTTCATGGCGCTGCGGCAGGAAGACCGGCACGCCATCACCGAGATCCTGAACCAGACGCCCGATTTGCCCGAGTCGTGCCAGTGGGCGCTGTTCCTGCGCAACCATGATGAGCTGACGCTCGAGATGGTGACCGACGAGGAACGCGACTACATGTACAACGCGTACGCCGCCGACCCGCAGATGCGTTTGAACGTCGGCATCCGCCGCCGGCTGGCGCCGCTGGTCGAGAACAGCCGCCGCCGGATCGAGCTGCTGAACATGCTGCTCTTCTCGATGCCGGGCACGCCCATCGTCTACTACGGCGACGAGATCGGCATGGGCGACAACATCTATCTCGGCGATCGCAACGGTGTGCGGACGCCGATGCAGTGGAGCAGCGACCGCAACGGCGGCTTCTCGCGAGCCGACACGGCGCGGCTGTTTGCGCCGCCAGTGGTCGATCCGGTCTACGGCTACCAGTCGATCAACGTCGAGGCGCTGGAGCGATCACCGTTCTCTCTGCTCAACTGGATGAAGCGGCTCATTGCGCTGCGCCATGAACACCGGGTGTTCGGCCGCGGCACGCTCAAGTTCCTTTCCTGCTCGAACCGCAAGGTCCTGGCCTACCTGCGCCGGTCCGAGGACGAGACCGTGCTCGTGCTCGCCAACCTCTCGCGCAGCCTGCAGCCTGCCGAGATCGACCTGTCCGAGCTGGCAGGCCTGACCCCGATTGAGATGCTCGGACGTGCCGAGTTCCCGCGCATCGCCGCCGACCGCCCGTATTTCGTGACGCTTGGCCCGTATGGCGCCTACTGGTTCTCGCTCGTCTCGCAACCCATGCAGGTGCGGCAAACCGTGCAGGCCCCCGGCCTCGACGCCACGGATGCCGAGGCGATGCCGTCGCTCCTCGTCGGTCTCAACTGGGAAACGCTGTTCGACGCCGCGACGCGACAGTTGATCGAGCGGCAGGCACTGCAGCCGTTCCTGACACGGCAGCGCTGGTTCGCCGGGAAAGCCCGCACCATCCGCGACGCGCGCATCATCGACTCGCTCATGCTCCGCGGCGGCGCCAGTCCGGCGTTTCTCACAATCGTGCAGGTGCAGTATGCCGACGCTGGTCCCGACCGCTATGCCGTCCCGTTCGCGCTGCTGACCGGCGATGCCGCGGCGCGCGCGTCCAGCGAGTGGCCGGCGTCCGTTCTGGCGCGAATCACCGGCGCGCGGAAGGGCGTCATCGTCGATGGCCTGCTCGATGACGGGGTCTGCAACAGGCTGCTGGAACTGGCAGGGACCGGCGGTGCCGTCGAAGGGCGGCACTCGATCCTGCGCGGCGAACGTATCGGTGCGGTGCAGCCGGCCCACGAGCCTCGATGGATCCGCCCGGTCGGCGACTCCAGCAACTCCATCGTCTTCGACGACGACCGGCAGGTGCTGAAGCTCATACGGCGTCTCGAACCCGGGCCGAATCCGGAGTACGAGATCGGACGCGCCCTGCGCGCCGCCGGCTTCGGTCACGCCCCGGAACTGACGGGCGCCGTCGCCCTGGAGCACCGCGGCGAAACGCCGGCGACGCTGGCCGTGGTCCAGGCAATTGTCGGCAACCAGGGGACGGGGTGGACGTTCACCATCGACGATCTCCGACGTTACTACGAGCGCGTCGAAGCACGCATCGGCCGTGCGGACGCCGACGCGGAGGCGCACGGGCGGTACGAGTCGACCGGTGCCGCAGGCAGCGAACCGCCGCCGTTCTTCGCTGCCCTCGAAAGCGCGTATCTGGCCGCCGCGGCGACGCTCGGGCGGAGGACCGCCGAACTGCACCTGGCGCTCGCGTCGCGCACCACGCCCGGTTTCGCCCCGGAACCACTCGAGGCGCGCGCGCTGCGGAAGCTGGGTCACGACTCGGCGGCGCATGCGGCTCGCATCCTGGAACAGCTCGAGGCGAGGCTCGACACGCTGTCCGATTCGGTGCGGGCTCGCGCCGACGACGTGCTGAACGGGCGGAACGCCCTGCTCGATCGTTTCGACGACCTCGCTCGGCTGGGTAGTGGTGGACAGCAGATTCGGGTGCATGGCGACTATCACCTCGGGCAGGTGCTCCGCGTCGAGGAGGACTTCTGCATCCTCGACTTCGAAGGCGAGCCGAACCGATCGCTGGACGAGCGGCGTGCCCGTTCATCGCCGCTGAAGGATGTCGCTGGCATGCTGCGCTCCTTCGACTATGCAGCGAGCGCGGCTCTGCTCGCCTTCACCCAGACGTCGGCGCCAAGGGCGGCCCGGCTGGCGCCGTGGGCTGATGCGTGGCGGCACTGGGTATCGAAGGCGTTCCTCGATGCGTATCGCGGCGCCATGCACGACTCGCCGGTGCTGCCGCGCGGCCAGGCATTCGATCGGTTGCTCGAGGCGTTCGTCGTCGACAAGGCGCTGTACGAACTGGGCTATGAATTGAACAGCCGGCCCGACTGGGTCGGCATCCCGCTCGGTGCCTTGGCAACCGTTGCGATCCCTATGGAGAGGTAGCGCCCTGGTGATCGATAATGGAGGCCCTATGGCAAAGAAGACGACTGGCTCGAAGACTGCCCCAAAGGCGGACGCTCCCGCCCCACCGACGACACCGACACCCCGCGCGCGCACGGCAGCGCCCAAGAAGAAGAAGGCCGCCGTTGCAACGGCCATCGACCCGGAATCGACCATCCTGTCAGCGGAACCGTCCGACGAAGCGATCCGGGTCCGCGCCTATCATCGCTACCTCGAGCGCGGCGGCGGGCACGGCATGGACTTTGAGGACTGGTTGGAGGCGAAGCGGGAACTGCGTGAGCTGACCGAGAAGAAGTAGCGCGCGCCCGCAGGGAGGTGACGTGGCCAGGGCAATCTGGAAAGGCTCGATCTCGTTCGGACTCGTCAGCATTCCCATCGAACTCCACACCGCGGTGCGCGACACGCGACCGCACTTTCGGATGCTGCACGCGAAGGACAAGTCGCCTGTGCGGTTCCAGCGCGTGTGCATCAGCGACGGTCACCCTGTGGCATGGGAAGACCTCGTCAAGGGCTACGAGTACGCCAAGGGGCGATTCGTCGTGCTGTCGCGTGAGGACTTCAGCGCCGCCGCCGTCGAGAAGACCCGCACGGTCGACATCGTCGACTTCGTGCGCCGTGACGAGATCGACAACCGCTACTTCGACACGCCCTACTACGTTTCGCCCGGGAAGGGTGGCGAGCGCGCGTATGCCCTGCTGCGCGAAGCCATTCGCGACACCGACCGCGTCGGAGTCGCCAAGTTCATCCTGCGCCAGTCCCAGCATCTCGCGGCCGTCGAGGTGATCGAAGACGCCATCGTCCTCTCGGTCATGCGATTTGCCGACGAGCTGGTCGATCGCGAGTCGTTGACCTTCCCCCCCGCCAAGGACATTCGACCCGCCGAACTGGAAATGGCGAAGGCCCTCGTCAACAGCTTGGCCGCCGACTGGGATCCGGCCAAGTACAGCGACGAATACCAGGCGAACCTGATGCGCATCATCGAGGCGAAGACCAAAGGCAAGGCGGTGACGCTCGAAGCGTCCGAAGAGCCTCGCCAGGCTGAGGTCATCGATCTGATGGAACGGCTGAAGCGCAGTCTCGACCAGGCGGGTGGCGGCCGGACGGCCGCGAAGAAGACCAAGCGCGCGACAGCCGCCAGGACCGCCGCCAGGACAAAGCCGAAAGTCGGCGCGAAGGGCGCCCGTAAGCGGCGCGCGGCCTGACGTGGCCGGACGTGCGGCAGATCGCGATGTAGCCACGCCGAAGCTGCTGCCGATGCTCGCGACGCTTGCTGAAGCGCCGCTCGCTGATCCGGAACTGGTCTACGAGCCGAAATACGACGGCATCCGCGCCATTGCGGAGGTCGAAGCCGGCGGGGGCGGCGTCCGTCTGTGGTCGCGGCTCGGGAACGACAAGACGTCGCAGTTTCCGGAGGTGGCCGCGGCGCTGAAGACCTGGGCGCGGCGCAGGCGCGAGGCGGTGGTGCTGGACGGCGAACTGGTGGCGCTCGACGCTGAGGGCGAGCCGGCCGGTTTCCAGCAGCTTCAGGGCCGCATCCACACGAAAGACGAGCCGGACGGAACCGCGCCGGTGGCCTTCATCGCGTTCGATGTCCTGCGCGTCGGCACGCGCGACCTGCGGAGCCAACCGCTGACCGCAAGGC
Organism: uncultured Acidobacteriota bacterium; assembly: GCA_963722395.1. GTDB lineage: Bacteria > Acidobacteriota > Vicinamibacteria > Vicinamibacterales > CAVVIG01 > CAVVIG01. Next base: position 10,225 of record CAVRLS010000012.1, read on the forward strand.
GCACCCAGTTGGAGTCGCTCCTGGCTCGCGTCTCCAGCCCCAGGCTGCGCCTGAGCGAACAGGTGGCGGGGAACGGCGAGGCGCTCTACGCACGCGCGTTGGCGCGCGGCTGGGAGGGGCTGATCGCGAAACAGGCGGCCTCGACGTACCGCTCGGGCAAGCGCTCACCCGAATGGCGCAAGCTGAAGATCCTGCAGGAGCAGGAGTTCGTCATCGCCGGATGGACCGAGCCGCGGCAAACCCGTACCAACTTCGGCGCTCTGATGCTCGGCGTCTACGAGGGCTCACGCCTTGTCTACGCTGGACACACCGGCACCGGCTTCGACGGAAAGACGCTGGCGATGCTGATGGCACGGATGGCGCCGCTCGAAACGCGCGAGTGTCCGTTCGCGGTGAAGCCGAAGTCCAACGAGAAGCCGCACTGGGTGCGGCCCGAGCTCGTCGCGCAGATCAAATTCACCGAGTGGACCGCCGACCACCACCTGCGGCATCCGGTGTACATGGGCCTGCGCGATGACAAGGCGGCGACCGACGTGGTGCGCGAATCGACACCGCGGCATCACGGCTCGGTGAAGAAGCGCCTCGGAACGACGGCGGTCGTCACACCTGCAGCGCGCAAAAGGCGTCAAGCCACGCCGGCGAGGCGGCGCGGGCCGGACACGGGGCCGGTGATCGCGCAACTGCACGCGCTCGAGGATGCCCGGAAGGACGGCGTGCTCGAGCTGCCCGATGGCGCGACCCTCTCTATTACCAACCTGCACAAGGTGTACTGGCCGGCGCTCGCGCTGACCAAGGGCGACCTGTTCCGCTACTACGCGCAGGTGGCGCCGTACATCCTGCCGGTGCTGGCCGATCGTCCGCTCGTGATGAAGCGCTATCCGAGCGGTGTCGAGGGAAAGCCCTTCTACCAGCATCGGGCTCCGGACGCGCAGCCAGGGGTTCGGGTCGAGGAGGTGCCGGCGGCCGAGCGCCGGCCGCACCTCATTGGCGGCGACCTGACCACGCTGCTCTACACCAGCCAGCTCGGGGCCATTTCGCAGGACCCGTGGTTTTCGCGCGTCGATGCACCGGGTGTCGCCGACCAGGTAGCGCTCGATCTCGATCCATCGGACGACGTGCCGTTCTCGCAGGTGCTGGACGTGGCACGCTGGATCCGCGACGAACTGCAGACGCTCGACGTGTTCTCGCTGCCCAAGACCTCAGGCGCCAGCGGCCTGCACATCTTCATTCCGCTCGCCGCGGGCACCTCCTATGAGGCGGGCCTGCTCTTCTGCCAGCTCGTTGCGACGCTGGTGTCCGAAAAGCACCCGCGCGAGGCGACCGTCGAACGTTCCGTCCGCGCGCGCGGACGCCGGGTGTACATCGACTACCTGCAGAACATCGAGGGGAAGACGCTGGCCTCGGCCTACAGCGTGCGCGCCAACGCCCACGCCGGCGTGTCGGCGCCACTCACCTGGAAGGAAGTGGACACGGGCGTCGATCGCGAAGCGTTCACGCTGCGCACGATGGCCGCGCGCCTGAAGAAGGTTGGCGACCTCTGGGGGCCGCTGCGCAGCGCGCACGGTGCCAACCTGCGCGACGTCACCGGCTGAGGCCGTTGGTCATCGGCCGTGGACCCCTTGTCCGGCAGGGGTGCAGGACCGCCGGGTACCGGCCGATATGGAAGGCATGTCCACCTTCGAATCCGCTGCGCTCGTATTCCTGGTTTTCGTGCTCGCCATCCTCTACATCATGCGGCGCCGCACCCGCCAGGGCCGCCGGACGCCGAAGTTCTGAGGCGCTGCGGGCTCAGACCCGCCAGCGCGTAACCTTCCCCGCTCACCCGAGTATGCATGGTGGGGGGCGAACGGGTGGAAACGAAGGCGATTGCGCTACTCACGATAATGCTGTCAGGGGTGCTGGACCGTTCAGCCTTCGCGCAGGAACCGTCCCGCGTGCTGACTCCGGCCGCGGTCACAGCGTGGACGGAAGACCTGCGGTTCATGGCCGCCGAAATGGAGCGGCAGCACAAGAACCTGTACCACTCGGTTTCGAAGGAGCAGTTCTCGAGGCAGGTCGACGCCATCGAGAAGCGCCTGCCGTCGATGACGCGACCGCAGGTGATTGTGGCGCTCGCCCAGCTCACGGCCAGCGTTGGGGACGGCCACACCAACATCTATCCCACCCGCGACCCACGCATCGGCTTTCACGCACTTCCAGTCACTTTCACCTGGTTCGGTCCTGACCTGCGCATCCGCGCCGTGCACGAATCGCAGCGCGGCCTGCTGGGCGCGCGCGTCGTTCGGATCGGCGCGATGGATGTCGCAGACGCCCATGCGGCCGTCCGCACGATGGTGGGCCATGACAACGAGCAGGGGGTGCGCTACTGGTCTCAGTACCTGCTCGCCATGCCGGAAGTGCTGCATGCCTTTGGCGTAACGTCGAGCGAAGATGACGTGTCGTTGACGGTCGAGCAGGAGCAGAGCGTCAGGACGGTTCGGCTGCGGCCGTTCGCGCCGGTCGAGGTGATGGGCGGCGACACAGCGACGCTGTTCGATCGACGCCCCGGATGGATTGATGCGCGCGACCAGTCCGACCACGCCGATGCGACGTGGCTGGCGCACACCCGCGACGTCCTCCGCTTCGAGCACATCGGTGAACTGCTGTACGTACAGATGAACCAGATCACCGACGCGCCGGGCGAAACCCTGGAGCACTTCGCGGGACGCCTGCACGACGAGATCGCGTTGACGCGGCCGGCGAAAGTGGCGATCGACCTTCGCTTGAATCGTGGGGGAAACGGCACGCTCATCGTCCCGGTGATCCGGGCGCTGATTCAGTCGACCGAAATCGACCAGAAGGGGCGTTTATTCGTCATCATCGGCCAGGCGACCTTCTCGGCTGCGCAGATGTTCGTCGATGAACTCGAAAAGTACACCAACGTGACGTTCGTCGGCGAGCCGACCGGCTCACGCGGCAACACCTACAGTGACTCGCGCCGCATCACGCTGCCCAACAGCGGACTCACCGTCCGCGTGTCGATCTACTACTGGCAGTACTGGCACCCGACGGACACGCGCACGGCGACCGCACCGGCCATCAGTGCGCCGCTCACGTTCGCGGACTACGTGGCGAACGAGGACGCGGCGCTGAAGGCCATTGTGCGGCAGCCGTTCTGAGGGCGGGAGCCTCGGCGCCGGCATGCGCCCCTGGGGTGGCCAGGCGGCCCTACTTCTGCTGTCACCTGTTCCACCCTCTTGTCTGAGTTGCGTGATTGCAGGTTGGGCTCGATTCGACTACTTCACGGCGAACACCCAGATGGCGCCCCCCTCTGGCACTTCGGGATAGCTGCCTGGCTTCAGGCTGTTCAGTCGACTCTGCATGGCGCGTGAATCGACACCCCAGCCGGCCTGGACTGCGATGTACTGAGTGTCGCCGATCAGGAACGAGACGGGCGGTCCAATCACGCCAGAGTTCGTCGGGAACTCCCAGAGCACCTCTCCCGTAGCGGCGTCGTAGGCGCGGAACAAGCAATCATTCGAACCACCGCTGAAGAGCAGGCCACCAGCCGTTGTCAGGATCGGACCCCAGTTCTGCGAGTTGTTCGGGAAGGGGTGGGTCCAGACCTTCTGGCCTGTGTCGACGTTCCACGCCTGCACCTCGCCAATATGGTCGGCGCCAGGCTCAACAGCCAGAGTTGTCGTTGCGCCTGTGAAGCCGGCCCCGGGCTCATATTCAACCTCGCGCCCGATGGAAGACATGCACAGGTTGTTGTTGGCTGGAATGTAGAGCAATCGGCTGTCCGGATTGAAGGCCCCAGGCGCCCAGTTCTTGCCGCCCCATAGTGAGGGACAGAACTCCGCCATCTTTCCCGTCCCCGGCTTGCGGTCTGGGTTGATGGTCGGACGCCCGGTGACCGGATCAAGACCGGTGAACACGTTCTGATGCACATACGGCTTGCCCTCGACGAACGTAATCGGTCCGCTGGACCGCTCCAGGAACCAGAGGTAGCCGTTTCGGGCAGCATCCACCAGACCCTTGACCGTGCGGCCATTCCGGCGAAAGTCGACGAGAATGGGCGGTGACACTTCGTCCCAGTCCCACGACTCGTTCGGCGTGTACTGGAAGTGTCCGACCATCTTGCCGGTCGCGACGTTGATCGCGAGCGTCGAGGCTGTGTACAAGTTGTCGCCGGGCCTCTGATCGCCGATCCAGGGACCGCCGTTGCCCGTCCCCCAGTAAGCGATGTCGGTCTCCTGATCGTAGTTCCCGGTCACCCACACCGGCGCACCGCCGGTCTTCCACTGGTCCCCCTTGGGCCACGTCTCACTCCCCGGTTCGCCGGGGGCCGGGATTGTAAAGATCCGCCACGCTTCTTTGCCGGTCGCTGGGTCGAACGCGGCGACAAAGCCGCGAACGCCGCGTTCGCCACCCGAGGCACCCACCATGACCTTGCCCCCCGCAACCAATGGCGCAAGCGTCATGTAGTAGCCCTGGCTGTTGTCGGCCACCGTCGTCTTCCACACCTCCTTACCGGTTCTGGCATCAAGGGCATAGAGCACGGCATGGATCGACGCGAAGTACACCTTGTCCTCGTAGAGCGCCACGCCTCTGCTCGTCGCGTGGCCGAGGATGCTGTTCTCCGGCGGAGGAACCCTGAACCGCCAACGGACAGCGCCTGTCTTGGCGTCGAGTGCCATCACCTGGTTGTTTGGCTGTGAGACGAACATCACCCCGTTGTTCACCAGAGGTGCGGCTTCGTGACCACCGATCTGACCGGTCGATGCGATCCAGACAGGTGCGAGACGCTTCACGTTCGCCTTGCTGATCCTGTCCAGGGGGCTGTAGCCCCACCCCTCGTATCGTCCCCGGTTCATCAGCCAGTTTCCCGGCTCTGGTTGTTTGAGCCTCTCGGCCGTGACGTTGGCGTAGTTCGCAATGGGCTCCACTCTGGGCGGCGGCTCGCGTTGCGCTGCCAGGGCGACAGACCCCGCTACGACGAGCGCGGTCACACTGCCGACCGCGAGTTTCTTGCGACGGTCGCGGGTTCTTTTCGAAACGCACATTCTCAGCACCTCCTCTGGTAGCGATCGCTCACGCGGGCTCTGAGCCCGGAGTGGATGAAAACAGCGAGGTCACGACAAGCAGCCCATCTGCCACACCCAGACCCAGTCGGGGGAGGGCCCGTGGGGCCGGCCCTCCGATGACGGCCCCTCCGTCATAGGGATCGAAGGCGGACTCGTGGCACGGACACACCAGGGCGTGCTGCCCATCGTCCCAGTCGTTGACAGTGCAGCCCTCGTGCGGGCAGATCGCCGAGTACGCCATCACGCCAGCAGCGGCCTCGCCTCGCGCCTGCGCAGACATCTTGTCAACCTCCAGGCGCACGAGCACGAGGCGGTTGTTGAGTGGCCGGCTCGGTTGAAGTGGGTGTAACTGATGCCGTAGCCGCCGCGAATGGCGGTCAC
>CAVRLS010000013.1:0-1004481 GCA_963722395.1 uncultured Acidobacteriota bacterium
GCAGGTATTGCTGACCGAGGAGAAGGACCCGCTCGCCTTGCATTTCGTGAAGCAGACCGGCGACGAGCTGCTCGAGATAACCGAGGCCGGCGTCGACAACGTTCCCGAGCACCTCCAGGCCACGCTGACCAAAACGCGGCTCACCGAGAACATCGAGGACACGGAGTACGACGAGCAAAAGTTGCGTGATCCGTGCGGTCCGGACGAGCTCGAAGAAGATGACGACTGGCGCCGCGCCCCTGCTGCGCCTCGACCAAAGCGCCGATGCGATCCTGTTCGGCCGCGGTTGGTGCTCGACGACGTCGACGACCTGAAGGAGTTCGACGAACGCCTGCCCACCGATCCCACCTTCGTTCCCGCCATGACCGCCTTACCTGGTCCCGACGGCGCAGGTGGCAGGCGGAGTGGGGCGAAGACGCCAAGGGCCTAAGAGCCAAGATCCTGCGCTTCGGCGTTGACTCGGGCGACGCCGACGGCGACGGCATCCCCAACGGCAAGGAGAACACCCTTCCCGAGAACGCGGTCGAGGAACGCCTCGGCCTGCGCGCCGGATTCCGCCTCGACCTGCCCCGTTCGCTCACCGTCGACCAGGTCCAGAAGTGGAGCGTGGACCAGATGGTCGACCAGTTCTACGACGCTCACAAGACGGCCACCGACTTGCGCCTGCGCGTGGCCGTGCGCGACGAGGACGGAAACGCCGTCGGCACGCTCGGCCAAGCCGCGGTCATGGCCGTACTCGGCGACGGCACCGAGATTCTCCTCGCCGGCCCCGGCGACAGCGGCAACGCTGCCGGGTTCACCCTGCCCTCCGAGCTCGGCGCGGCCATGTACATCCGCAGCATCGACCTCGACTTGAAATCGCAGTTCTTCCAGCTCGACGGGCGCGTTAACACGCCGACCTCGATCGGCAGCCGCGTCTTCTACTCCAAGACAAAGGGCGCCGATCTCGAGGACACCACCAACCTCGCGGTCAAGGCCGACATCGTCGACCTTCCGGAGTTTGAACCCGGCGACCTCACGGCCACGCCGTCATTCCGGCTGCGGTCCGAGATCATGCGCGACGGGCTCAAACAACACCTACACGAACAAGCCGAACGAGGGCTGCAAACCGACGGCGTGCACCGAGGTCAATCTCGACGCCTACGTCAACGCCACGTTCGACTTCAAGGCAGGCGATGAGGAGCGCGCGCGGCGAGTTGAGGCGTTCATTCGCCTTGGCATGCCGAAAGCCGAGACCCTCACAGGCAAGAACTATTCGAAGTTCCAGAACGGCATCGAGATCAAGGCGTTCAGCGAGGTGGACAACTTCGCGCCGGCACTGATCGACGGCCGGGTCGAGGCCGACCTCGTGCCGATCTCGGTGCGGCACCACAAGGGCGTGTACCTGCTCGGCTCGATGACGTTCAAGATGACCGGCAACGTCTTCATCGACCTTGACCTGGACCGCGTCAGCCAGGTCGCCCTACGCGAGAACCTGCTGCATATCAACGTGACCAGCGAGGGGCATGACGACGGCGGCGTGACGCTCGCGCCGGGCGATCCGACCGACGACGAGGCGCTTATCCGCCTCGCTGATTCACGATCACGTGACGGAGATCTACTACATCCTCGAAGGCTCGGGCACCATGATGACCGGTGGCCGCGATCGAGGACGTCAAGGAGTCACGACCTCACGAACCTCGGCGCTGGCATGAGCCACACCGGCACGCACGTCGGCGGCACCACGCAGAAGCTGGCGCCCGGCGATGTCTTCGTCGTGCCCGCCGGCACGGCGCACCGTCTGAGCCAGTTGGACGGCCCTATTCGCTACGTCGTCTACCGGTTCGAACCGAAGTAGGGCGCGAGGGGGGAAGGGGCAGGAGGGTGAGACGGACAGTGCGTTCGCCTGCTCCGCCTCCGCGGTTCAGGCGCCTGCCCCTAGTGCAAGGCGTCCGAGCTGACTACCCGCGGCGTCGTTGAACCAGGGTTCGGCGGAGTTCGAGTAACCGCGCAGTTCCCAGAAGCCGGGTTGGTTCCGAGGCAGGAACTCGATCTTCCGGATCCACTTCGTGCCCTTCCACGCGTACAGCTTCGGCGTGATCATCCGCAGCGGCCCGCCGTGCTCGTGCGGCAGCGGATGGCCCTCCCACGTGTGCACGAGCAGCACATCGTCTTCGACCGCTCGCTCGAGCGGCAGGTTCGTCGTGTACGGAATGTCGCTGCCGGGCATCTGGTCGTAGCCGGTACAGAGGACGAACGTCGCCTCGTCCTTCGGCACCGCCGTCTCGGCCAGCGTGCGGAAACGGACACCGCGCCAGTGGTTGTCGTAGCGGCTCCACGTCGTGACGCAGTGGAAGTCGCTGACGTCGTCCACCTGCGGCAGCGCCATCAACTGCTCCCACGTGAGCGTGAACGGATGCTCGACGAGGCCGCCCACCTCAAGCCGCCAGGTACTCAGGTCGATCGTCCGGGAGATCGCCGAGGTCGAGCACCGGCCAGTTCCGCACCTCGTGCTGCCCGACAGGGAGACGCGGCATGCCGTGCCGGTTGGCGGCGCCGCTGCCCTGCGGTGCCTGGCCGCGGAAGCGAACGTTCACATCGCCCTTGTCGAGGGCAGTCTGGCGCTCGATGTAGCGGCGCCGGCGTTCGACGAGGTCGGGCGTGTCAGCCATGGGTGCCCACCACGACCGAAGCCGGTCGCAGGAGTTCGTCACCGATGGCATAGCCCTCGGCAGCCACGGCGATGACGACGCCGTGCAACGCGGGGTCGGCGACCGGCGCCATCGACACCGCTTCATGCACCTGCGGATCGAACTGGGCGTGGAGAGCCGGCAGCAACTGCACGCCGAAGCCCTCCAGCTTGCCGAGGAACTGCTCGCGCACCAGTTCCACGCCGCGCAGCAGGGTGCTGGTGGTATCGGGTCCGGAGCCGCGGGCTGCCGCCAACGCGCGATCGAGGTTGTCCATCACGTCGAGCATCTCGGCGAGCACGGCGCGGCGGCCGCGTTCCACCTCTCGCGCCACGTCACGGCGCATCCGCACCTTCACCTGCTCGAACTCGTCGGCGGCCCGGCGATGCTCTGTCAGCACGGCCTGCAGCTGATCGTTGGCCCGCGTGAGCTGCTGTTCGAGGTCTTCGACGACCGTCGGCTTGCGCTCGCGACGATCGTCTCGCGTTGTCCGGGGTATCTGAGTCTCGGCGTCTGGTCGCGCCCACCAGCGGCGATCGACGACACGCATCGGTTCCTTGGGTTCGGTCACGCCGATATTTTAGGTCCGGCGTGAAGCCCCCTACCGGATCGGTCTGAGATGCAGTCGCAGGGTCCGCCGTCCAGCTTCAGCCAAACCGTGCTCCGTCCGACAACCCGACCCTCCCGGCTTCCCGCCCTACCCGATTCAGTTGGGGCGTGTCGGGCGACCGGCGGACGGACGGGCGTAGCCGCCGGGGTGGTCGCCATGGCCGGCTCCCAGTCGGGCGCGCTCGAGCGGCTGAAGCGGCGACGCAGCGACTTGTCGGCATACATCCGTCGATCGGCGGTGGCGATGAGGGCGTCGTAGGTGCGGCCGTCGTGCGGGTAGACCGCGGCGCCGGCGCTGGCGCCGACCCGCAGCACCACGGAGTCGAGCCGCACCTCGATGGCTTCGATGTGGCGCTGCAGCTCCTGACGCTTCAGCTCCGCCGCGTCAGGCGAGCAGTCGCCCAGCACCACCACGAACTCGTCGCCGGCGAAGCGCACGCACATGTCGTAGGTGCGCAGTGCACCGAGCAGCGCTCGCGAGATTCGCGCAGCAGCCTGGTCGCCGACCGCGTGGCCGTAGGAGTCGTTGATCTGCTTGAAGCCGTCGACGTCGAGGACGATGACCGCGAGCTCGCCCTGCAGCCGTTCCGAACGGCTGATCTCGCTGGCGATGCGCGACATCATCGAGCGGCGGTTCGGCAGGCCGGTGAGCGGATCGGTCAGCGACTCTTCCTGCGTCTGCTCGAACACCAGCGAGTTGCTGACAACGGCAGCAGCCTGTTCGGCGACGCGGACGAGCAGGCGGCGGTGGTCGTCGGTGTAGCGGTCGGCTTCGTTGTGAAAGAGGGCCAGCGAACCGATGAACCGTTCGCCCAGCTGGAGCGGACAGACAATCGCGGCCTTGACGGTGAGCGATCCGGCGTCGAGACCCGCCGCCTCGAACTCGATGCGTGGGCTGGCGTTCACCAGCGTCCGGCGGTGACGAGCGCGACCCAGCCCGACAGTCCTTCGCCGATTGGGACCGTGACGTCGAGCAGGCGCGGCGCGTCGATGCCGGTGGCGAACCGGCAGCGCACTTCAGTCGCGTCGGACTCCTGCACGAAGAGCGCGCAGCCCGACCACGGGATGATCGCCGCGAGCTTCGACGAGATGAGACCCATCGTGTCCGACACGCTCAGGCTCGTGCCCATCGTCTGCGCGATTTCGTACAGCGCGTAGATTTCCCGGTGCGCCAGGGCGATGTTCTCGAACGCGCTGCGGCTCGCCCGGTGACCGCCTGCGCGGCCGTCGCTGGCGGCACCGGGACGTGCGCGGCGTCGAACTTCGCCGACAGCTCCGGCAGCTTCTCGATGAAGACGTCGACCAGGCCCGGGTCGAGCGCGCGACCGGCCTCGTGCTTGAGCAGCGCGAGCGCATTGTCCATGGACAGCGCCGAGTGGAACGGACGTTCGGAGGTGACGACGTCGAAGTAGTCGACCAGGCTGACGATGCGGGCGCCGATCGGAATCTGGTCGCCCTTGAGCGCCTGCGGATAGCCGGTGCCGTCCCAGCGCTCGTGATGGCTGAGGACGATCGGCGCCACCGGCACGGGGAACGGAACCGACGCGATGATCTCGGCGCCAATCTGCGGGTGGATGCGAACCTTGGCGAACTCCTCGGGCGTCAGCGGCCCCGGCTTCGACAGGATGTGCGCCGGGATGGCAAGCTTGCCGATATCGTGCAGCAGCGCCGCGGTGCGCACCGCCTGGATTTCTCCGGGCGTCATGCCGAGCACTTCGGCGAGGCCGGCCGCATAGACCTGGACGCGCCGGATGTGCACGCTCGTCATCTGATCTTTCGCGTCGATGGCGGCGGCGAGCGCCTCGATCGTCGCCAGGTGCAGGTCGGAGGTCTCCTGCACGTGACGCTGCGCCTCGAGCCTGCCCAGGTAGACGCGGTACGTGCGATACGTCAGGTAGATCGGCGCGAAGGTCGAGCGGCGCCAGCCACACGCCGACGCGGTCCATCGACCCAGGCGGCGAGTGCAGCGGCGCCCGCGCCCACGAAGTAGCTCGGCGCGCTCCAGAGGAAGTTCGTCTGCCAGATGGTGAAGATCGGCTGCCGCGACGCCAGCGCGATGGCCGCGGCGATGAGTCCGGTGTTCAGCAGGAAATAGATCGTTGCGGCGCCCACCAGGGGACGGGCGACCGCAGTCACCGGGTCGGGCCCGGCCCACGACAGCAGGTTGAACGCGACGCCGGCCCCCGCCACCGTGACCACGAGCGTGGCCATGCTGAAGAGCGTGCGGTGCAGCGGCGGTTGTTCCTTGTTGTTGAGCACGCACTGGCTGAAGGCGCTCGCGGCCGCGACCAGCAGCGTCTGCTCCCAGCCGAGCAACAGCAGGGATGCGAAATCGATGGCGTACGACACCGACATCGTCGAGACGTTCGTGGTGAGCGGCAGCGTGATCTTCATCGCCGCACTGGCACACGACAGAACGAAGAGCGTCACGAACAGGCCAGGCTTTGTGAAGTGCATGCCCGGCGCGGTGACGGCCAGGATGATTCCGGCCGCAACGATGACGCCCGACACGTACACCCGCGCAGCAGGGGTCAGCTGCTTCACGCGAATGCACCAATCGTTACGACGGACGGTCCGCTCGGAGTCCTCATCGGGGGATACCTGAGCTATGGCTCAGCAAAGGCAGCGCCAACTTCGAGGCTGACTGCCGGCCGCTGCCTTCCTGCGCGGTCTTCGCCGACTAGGCAGCGCTGCCGGTTGCATGCCGGCCCTGATCGCCGTCCTGTCCCGATCTGGCGGATCGTGGGGAGCCGTCGCAGCGCCAGGGACGAATGCATGAAATCAGGGACAAACCAGGGATGCGATGGCTTCATGACGTTCTGATTACGAAGTTGGAAGCCGCTGAACAGAACCGTGCGAGCGCCGGGCACACGAGCAGATCAGCGCAGACGCCGCGCGGCGGTCCCTCCGGCTGAGCACCTCTTCGCGGGAAGCTGCGCGCAGGTTTGCGAACCTCGTTCTCGGCCGTAAGGGACGCGGCAGGCGGTGAGGGTGACAATTCTTGTGCACTGACGAAAAACGTCAGCGCGATAACAGTTGGCTGGAAGGTGCCCTTCGCGTTGACGGAGCGTCACGCTGGTGGCCTGCTGCTGACCATTGAGCTGCCGGCCCTGGCACGGCGCACTTGAAGGTGCGCGGCTACGCCTGGAACCGGGAGCCCGAAGCCTGAATCACCGCTTCGCGAACGGCCCGGCCGGCCGGAGCCGGCTGCGTGTTGGCCAGCGGTCCCAGCTCCGCCGCGACGCCGCGCGCGATTGCTGCGGTCTCGCTGCCGTTCTGGAAGCAGGAGAAGTCGGGGCGGTCGCGCCAGGCGAACGGGCCGCACAGCTTCACGCCGGCCTTGATGGCGGCATCGTGGACGATGTTGATGGCCCGCTCGTAGTCGGGCGAGCCCTGCGCGGTAGCCGGAGAAGTTGCCGAGGTCGCCGCTCGCGGCAAACAGCGCGGACACGCCAGGCACCTTCGCAATCGCGTCGGCGTTCTTCAGCCCGTCGAGCGTCTCGATCATCAGGATCAGCACGAGGTTGTCGTTGATCGTGTTGCGGTAGCCGCCGGGCACACCGCCCCAGACCGCTTCGCATCGAACGCCTGGCCGCCGCCGTTGCTGCGCCGGCCGAGCGGCGGGAAGTAGGCCCAGTTGCGAGCCGCGATGGCTTCCTCGACGGTGTCGACGGTCGGCACGACGAGGACGAGCGCGCCCGAGTCGAGCGCGTGCTGGATTTCGCGCTCGTCGGTGTAGGCGACGCGCACGCCCGGCACGGCCTTCGCGTGCGGACAGGTGGCCCACATGCGCGCCACGTTCTGCCAGTCAGTCGACGAGTGCTGCATCTCGGTCCAGATGAAGTCGTAGCCGGCGTTGGCCATGGCGCAGTAGGTGGCTGGGTCGGTGGCGCCGAACACGCGTGCCGCCGGTCACCTTGCCGCCCTGCTGCATCTTCAGCTTCACCGGATTCCAGATGGCGGCGTTCGGCGGCGCGTTGAAGGCCGGGCCGTACTTCCAGTCCGCCGGCGTGAACGGCCCCTGATTGACCGCACCCGCAGGCGCCGTCGTCACCGCCCTGCTGTCGCTGCCGGCCGGTGGCAGCCAGCGGGAACTGCGTGGCGCCAGGATTGGCGTTGTTGAAGTACGGGTCCGCGTTCGTCGCCGGCGCCGGTTGCGGCGGCGCGGGCGCCTGACCCGCCGGGTTCTGCGCCTGCAGGACACCGAGCGCTCCACTGGCCAGCAGGGCCGCCATTAACGCACGCGACAGCAGTTGTTTCACGGAGTCCTCCACGAATCCTGGCGACGGGGCCTTCCTGCCTTCGTGACCTCCGCGAAGACGCTGGGGGCACGCGCCGCCGCCGCGGAGACTATGCACCGAAAGGCGGGGTCATTACATGGACGAATGTGCTGCAGGGCAGACCTGAAGCGAGACAAACCACGTTCAATGAGGGGGCATGGATGAGAAGAGCGAAGTGGGGTGGATAACGGGGATTGAACCCGCAACCTCCGGTGCCACAGACCGGCGCTCTAACCATTGAGCTATATCCACCGTGCGGGGACCGCGATGGTAACACGGCCCGGCCGCGAAGGCAGCCCGTCCTACGGAGTCGGTCCGCCTCCGACAGGCGCGACGTCGCTCGGGTTCTGGGTCGTCCGCCGGCGACATCGACGAGTTCGCCTTCGAGCACGCGCGTCCTGACGTAAGGTAGATGTGACTGGCGCGGTCGCCCTTCGCTTCGTACATCAGCTTGTCGGCGCGCTGAACGAGCTGGGCGGCGAGCCGGCGCGCCACGAAGCGACGTTCCGCGACCCGGCCCAAGCCGCAGGCAGACGACACCGACATCGACCCGGACCGGCTGCACCGCGAGCCGCGCATCCTCGGTGGTCCAGTCGTAGCGCTCTACAGCCTCACGGAACCGTTCGGCCACGGCATACGCCTGGTGATACTCGGCGAGGTCGGGAATGAGGAAGCAGAACTCGTCGCCGCCGAGACGTGCATGCAGCTCGCGTGGCTCGGCGCCCGGCCGCTCCTGCGCCAGGAGGTCGTCCGAGCGGACCTGCTCGCGCAGCAGATTTGCGCGACGCGCTCGATGATGCGGTCGCCGACGGCATGCCCGAGTGCGTCGTTGTACCACTTGAAGCCGGTGATATCGACCAGCCCGACCGCACACCAGCGTCCGCGCTGCTCGAGGGCCAGGAACGATTCGAGCTGCTCGGTGAAGCGCCGGAAGTTCATCAGGCGCGTCTTCGGGTCGCGATGTCGACTTGTCGGTCAGGTCGGCGACCAGCTGCTCGAAGTAGCGCGAGATGCTGTGGACGGTGGCGTCCCTGGCCTGCAGTTCGTGGGTGACGCGCGCCATCTTGTCGGCGAACCCGGCGGACAGCGCCTGGATGGCCTCCTGTTTCGATTCCTGCCACAGCCGTTCGTGGCGGGTAAAAACGACGTCCACGGCGCTCGAGCAGGGCCTGCTCCGCGCTCGGCCGACAGCCGCAGGTGTTCGCGCACCCATAACTGCAGCTCCGACCGCGTTTGCGGAAGTGGTCCGAGGTCAGTCGCTTTCACTGGTCGCATGTCGGGCGACAAGCCCCTTTCAAACCGCGTGCCTACATCTGGAGCGGCCGGCGGCCCGGCGGACGACGGCCGTGTCGGTGCTACCCGTCAGAAGGGACGCCGGTCCGAGCAACGGTGCAGCCCGTCAGCGGCACCGTCGCATGGTCAACGCCAAATGAGGCCGAAAGCTGTCAGGTCATTTGTTCTAGAATGATGTCGCTCACCATTCAGACCGGTTGAGGACTAAGGAGCACTTAATGAAGCGAAATACTTGGCGCTGGGCCGCAGGGCTCAGTCCAGTGGCTCTGCTGGTGCTGTGGGCCACGGTGCCCACCATCGGACAGGGACAGTCAGCGGCCCCGGCGACGACCGCGCACAGGCGCCCACCGCGGCTCGACCCGCAGCAGCCCGACCGGCTGCGTCGACGACGCCGCACGTGTACGGCACCCAGAACGGCGAGTGGCAGACCTACGGCGGCGACCTGTCGAGCACCCGCTATGCTCCGCTCGATCAGATCAACGCCGAGCAACTTCGACAAGCTCGAAGTGGCGTGGCGCTTCAAGACCGACACGCTCGGTCCGCGCGCCGAATTCCACCTGCAGACGACGCCGCTGATGGTCAAGGGCGTGCTCTACTTCACCGCCGGCACGCGCCGCGCCGTGGTGGCGCTCGACGGCACGACCGGCGAGTTGCTGTGGATGCACAGCCTGAACGAAGGCAAGCGTGGCGACGCCGCGCCGCGCCAGCTCTCGGGCCGCGGCCTCGCCTACTGGACCGACGGCAGGGACGAGCGCATCATCTACGTCACGCCCGGCTACCAGATGATCGCGCTCGACGCCAAGACCGGCGATCGCGTCAGCACCTTCGGCAAGAACGGCATCGTCGATCTCAAGCAGAACGACGACCAGGCGATGGATCTCGATCACCGGTGAGATCGGCCTGCACTGCCGCGCCGATCATCGTCAACGACGTCATCGTCGTCGGCGCCGCGCACCTGGCCGGCAGCGTGCCGAAGAGCAAGACGAACCAGAAGGGCTACGTCCGCGGCTTCGACGCCCGCACCGGCAAGCCGCCTCTGGATCTTCCACACCATTCCGCGTCCCGGCGAGTTCGGCAACGACACCTGGGAGAACGACTCGTGGTCCTACACCGGCAACACCGGCGTCTGGGCGCAGATGAGCGCTGACCCGGAACTGGGCCTCGTCTACCTGCCGCGTCGAGCTGCCGACCGGCGACTACTACGGCGGCCACCGTCCCGGCAACGGCCTGTTCGCCGAAAGCCTCGTCGCGCTCGACGTCAAGACCGGCAAGCGCAAGTGGCACTACCAGCTGGTGCATCACGGCATCTGGGACCACGACATCCCGTGCGCGCCGATCCTGGCCGACATCACCGTGGACGGCAAGCAGATCAAGGCGCTGGCGCAGCCGACCAAGCAGGGCTGGATCTACGTGTTCGATCGCGTCACCGGCCAGCCGGTGTGGCCGATCGAGGAGCGGCCGGTCGAGAAGGGGACCGTGCCCGGCGAGTGGTATTCGCCGACGCAGCCGTTCGTCACCAAGCCGCCGGCCTTCGAGCGCCAGGGCGTCACGGAAGACGACCTGATCGACTTCACGCCGGAGCTGAACGCGGAAGCGAAGCGGATCGCCTCGAACTACAAGATGGGGCCGATCTTCACGCCGCCGCCGGTCAGCACCTGGCCGGGGCCGCTCGGCACGCTGCTGTCGCCGGTCGTCACGGGCGGCGCCAACTGGCAGGGCGGTGCGCTCGATCCCGAAACCAACATCCTCTACATCTTCTCGAACTCGGGCGCGCAGTCGCTCGGCCTGATCGCCGCGAAGGCGCCGTTCGGACATGGACTTCGTCATGGGCACGGCACGCAATCCCGACGCGGCTGCCACCAGCCCGGCCCGGCGGCGTGGTGGCGGAGAAGGTGGCGGCGGTCTCACGGTGCAGGGCCTGCCGCTGGTCAAGCCGCCCTACGGCCACGATCACCGCGCTCGACCTGAACAAGGGCACGAAGGTGTGGCAGATCGCGCACGGCGAAACGCCGGACAACATCAAGAACCACGCGGCGCTGAAGGGGCTCACCATTCCGCGCACCGGACGTCAGGGCCGCATCGGCGTGCTCGTCACGAAGACGCTGGTCATCGCCGGCGAGGGCGGCTTCTTCAACCGCAGGCCAACGGCCAGCGCGGCGCGATGCTGCGCGCCTACGACAAGGCGACCGGCAAGGAAGTCGGCGCGGTCTACATGCCGGCGCCGCAGACCGGTTCGCCGATGACCTACATGCTCGACGGCAAGCAGTACATCACGGTCTCGATCGCCGGTCCTGGCGCGCCGGGCGAACTGATCGTCTACCGCCTCGGCAACTAGACGCAGTTACGACCGCACGACACGATGCTAACGGGCGGCTCATGCGCAGACATGGGCCTGCGCCGTTTGTCATCTCCGGTTGCCGGCACTTAGATCGCAGAGCGGCCAGGCTCCGGCCCCTAGCTACGAACTGGCCCGACGCTGCGTTCTTGAACGTGACGACGAGGACGTCGCGGTAGGCCGGTGCGGCGGGGTCGAGCGGCTCCACGGGTGTCACACCGTGCGCGACGCGCTGGTCGTCGACGATGCGCGGCGTCGAACGGGTCGGTCAGCGTGAACTGACCCAGCATCGTCCCACCGTCAGCCGTGGATCGTCGTGACGCCGCTGGCGATGTTGCGGCGATCGACGAGCAGCACCAGCACGTAGTCGACGCCGTCCCGGTGCAGCCCCTCCGGCGTCGGCCGTCCCGCTTCGCCGGTCCGCGCCTCGATGCGGAACTGGTGCACCTCGACGTGCCACGCGGCGAGTCGGGCGCCAGCGCGCCGAACAGCGTCACGGCAGAACGCCAGAATGGTGGTGCAGCGTCGCGCCCGCGCCGATCCCGTCTCGATCGGCTCGAACCAGCGCTCGACGCCGCCGTGCAGCGGGTTGTAGTCGAGGCTCTGGAAGTGCGGCTGATGCGGCTTCCGCGTCGCTCGCCCTGTCGCGGCACGGCGTAACATCGCGTGACGCCGCCGGCGATAGCGGCCGCCGTCGGCCATGTAGGTGATCGAGCTCGAGCCGGTTCCAGCTGTCGGCGAACGCCGGCCAGTCGCTGAGCGGGCCGAACGGCCGCAGGATGTCCCCATCGCGCGCCTTCGACAAAGGCAAATCCGTCGTCGGCGATCAGCGGTCCGAACGGCGTCCAGGGTCGGAGCTGGTCTGGGAAGGCATGGGTCGATCGTAGCGCGCTTACAGCAGGAGCGTTTCGACGCGGTGCGCGTGGACCATGCCCTCGCACGGCGACCACGCGAAGATGGTGAAGCGGCCGTCCTGCGACGCGACGAGCGCCACCGCATCGCGCTGGTCGTGCACGAACTGCGCGGCCGACAGGTGCCGCGTGCCGCCGAGCCTGCGACGGGTGCACGATGTCGGCTTCGCCGTCCTCGATCGGCTCGGTGACCGAGCGTCTGCTCGACCAGCGGCGAGCCCTCGCGCCGGGCGATCTTCGCGCCGAACGCCAGCAGGTCGTAGCGGTCGGTGATGATCGTCGGCGCCGTCGACGGCCGTCAGTCCGGCGACCGCGCGTGACCGCGTCGGCCAGCTCGTCCTGCCACTCGCGCGTCGCTGCGTTCGGCCGGCGCCGCGGCGAGCAGGTCGGCCAGGCCGTCGAACGGCGGGCGACGCGCGTACGGTCATCGGATGGACGATCGAGTCGCGCCAGCTGTCCGATCGCCGACGGCACCATCAGCAGCATGCCGCCGCGGCCGTGCGCCCGCATCGAGACGGCGAGCTCGATCAGGACCGTTGACGGGCGTGTTCCAGTGCGCGGGCGCGTCGAAGCCGAGCAGCGACGTCAGCAGGGCCGGGCAGTCGGGCAGCGCCGCGCGCCGCTCGTCGATGATCTTGATCTGGTCGCCTTCGAGCACCGCGACGTTGACGAACTTGCCGCCGTCGCCGCGGTGATGCTTGACGACCAGCAGGCCCGGGGCGGCGACCTCGAGCACGAAGCAGAACGACGGAATCGGGCGCGCCGTGCCCCAGACGCGCAGCTCGCCGTCCTCGTCGCCAGACGCCGAGGTGGATGCCCGGGCGTTCGACGGCCGGCGCGACCCTGACCAGCGCGGCCGGCGTCAGCGGCAGCGGCGTCGAAGCGCAGCGGCCGCTCGCGGCCGATCGGGCGGCACCAGCGCCAGCGAGATCTTCGGACGTAGTCCTTCTTCGCGCCGCAGGCTCGCCCAGAACGCCACGTCGACGATCGCCTCGACGTCGGTGGACCGAGGGCGAGGCCAGCATGGCCGGCCGCTCGGTGGCCGTGGCCATCGGCATGAAGCGTTCGAAGTGCGCCCTGATCTTCGGCGCCACTTCGCGTGCGGACGGATAGCGGGGTTCGCTCATCAAGGGGAAGTATCCCACGGGCTGGCGAGATTCCGGCACGGCGCAGTCGCGTGCCCAGCGGCGGCACCCAACCAGAACGCGGCGTGAACGTGCGTGTTCGCGTCTGGCGCCGCCGCTACTCGCGCGGGGCCGGGAGATTGGTGACCGACGCGAAGATGCTGGTCTGCGTGCAGCGCAGAACCAGCTTCACCTGCTCGGGGGCTCCGGCGACCTCGAGCAAGAACGTCATGCTGTCTCCCTCGCGCCGTACTTCCGGTGCGGCGCCGGGCTGTCTATCAAGCATCTTGCGGGCGGCCATGACTCGGGGCGTGCAAGCTGGCGGCCATTCAACATCGACGGATTTGCCTCGTAAAATCGTCGATCGTCGTCCCGACTTGTACGGTTCTCCGAGCCGTGTTCATGGAAGAATACAGAGCGATCGCGCGGCGACGACAAGAGGCTCAGCCACTGTCAGGCCGGATCCGTACCGCAGATACCGCCGGCTTGAACGAGCAGTGGAAGACATGAAGCGGGTCGCCGGACACCAAACAGAGTCTGCTAGACTCGTCCAAGATGCGTGCTGGTGCATCCATGTTGTCCCCCAGCGAGCCAGGCGCCCGACGATGAGCACTGACGCCACGCTGCTGGCGATCGACGACGAACCGACCGTGCTGGTCCTCGTCGATCGGTTTGCGCGCGCTTCGGGTTCACCGTTGTCACCCGGACGGACGCCCGCGACGCCCTCGCGGAGTTGCCGACGCTCAAGCCGGATGCGGTGATTGTCGACCTCAGGATGCCCGACATCAACGGGCTCGATGTGCTCCGCACCATTCGCACCCTCGACCCGACGTGCCAGATTATTCTGATGACCGGCCAAGCCACAGTGGACACCGCCATCGAGGCGGTGAAGCTGGGTGCGCTCGACTACATCAGCAAGCCGTTCGATGTCGATCGTCTCGGCGGGCTGCTGACCGGCGTCGCAAGAACATCGAGCGCCGGCGAGCGACTGCTGCAGGTTGACGCCGACGTCGCCAGGAACTTCGTCGTTCTGCGGCATGATCGGCCGCGGCCCGGCGATGCAGGAGCTGTTCGACTCGGTGCGGCGGTTCGCGCCCGCACGTGCGCACCGTGCTCGTCACCGGGGAGACCGGCACCGGCAAGGAACTGGTCGCGCGTGCGCTGCACACACTCGGGGCCCGTCGCGAGCGGCGATTCGTGACGGTGAACTGCTCGGCGGTTGTCGAGGCCCTGTTCGAGAGCGAGCTCTTCGGCCACGAGCGGGGTGCCTTCACCGGCGCCACCGAGACGAAGGCCGGGCTGTTCGAGCACGCCGACAAGGGCACGTTGTTCCTCGACGAGATCGGGGAGCTGCCGCTCGCGATCCAGGCCAAGCTCCTGCGCGCCGTCGAATACGGCGAGGTGCAGCGCGTCGGGTCGCTCGAGGCCAGGCACGTCGATGTTCGCGGTCATCGCGGCCACGAATCGCGACCTGCGGGCCGAAGCGGCCAATGGCCGTTTTCGCAGCGACCTGTACTACCGGCTGAGCGTGATGGAGATCCGACTCGTGCCGCTCCGCGAGCACCGCGAGGACATTCCATATCTCGCTGCGGTCTTCCTCCGGAAGTGTCGGGCCGGCTGCGGAAGCCGCTGAACGGCATGACCGCCGCGGCTGAACGGACGCTGCTAGCAGGCGCCGTGGCCCGGCAACGTCCGCGAGCTGCGCAACGTCATCGAGCGTGCGTGTCTGCTGAGTGACGGCAAGCTGCTCAGCGAGCGTGACGTGCTGGCGGCGATGCCGCAGGCCAGCGAGCCCCAGGCCGACGCGGTGCCGAACGAACCGACCAGGCCCTCCAGGCCCGGCAGGGGTGACACCTTCGATCCGGACTTCCTCACCAGCTCGAAGCGTGCGCAGGTGAAGCAGGCCCTTCGGGAAGCGCAGGGCAACAAGGCGGCCGCCGCGCGCCTGCTCGGCATCAGTCGTCGATCCATGTATCGGTGGCTGGACCGCCTCGATCTGGCCGAGCCAGACGTCACCGCACCGAGGGACTAACTTCCTCGCCGCGCCCCGCCGGTCACTGTCGTCCCCTCCGTAACGGTCCATCCCTCAATTCTGATTGTTCAGCTCTTCGAACGCACTTGATGCGCGCTGACCGCGTCGGGCGTCGGCGCGGCCGGCTGCGGCGTGTAGACCCATGGGCCGGCGTCCCATCGCAGAGCTGTGCCGCAGTGGCGGCAGTCGTGGCACATGCGCCACCGGCATGCGTGCCACACGCGCCGCACCCGACGTGCCCCGTACGCCAGCGTCGCTTCGACCACCGTCGCCGCTGATGTCTGTAAGAATCTGTGTATACGTGACTTACGTGATTCGGTTGCCGTCCCTGGCAACGCGCGTTCAGCTGGCGCCCTGCTTGCCTTCTCATCTGTTGGCACGCGATTACCGAGTGTTCAACCAATCAGTCAATCAACGAACCAGGAGAGTCCCAATGAAGAACGCATTCGTTCGCAGCTCGATGCTTGCCGTCCTCACCGCTATGACCGCCACCGTGGCGTCCGCACAGGGACGACTGTCACCCTGCCCGACTCGAGCCAGACCACCACCCTGACGGCCACCGTGAGCGAGCAGGCACGGGTCACCGTTCCCGCCGGCGTGACGTTCAACGTCAACAACGTCGCCGCAAGCCACCGCCGCGAGCGCCGCCAGCCTGTCGGTCAACAACATCGTGCTGGCGAGCGCCAGCAAGCAGCTCAAGATCTCGCTGCAGGCGAACGCGGCGTCGTTCACGCCTTCGGTGAATGGCGCAACCACCTGGTCGGCAGGCGACGTCTCCTGGGGCGCTGCCAGCTTCACGAACGCCGACGGGGCGTCGGGCACGCTGCGCAACCTGCGTATCAACCAAGTGGCCACCTGCGCTGCAGATGTCGCATCGTGCAGCACGACGGCCCTGGAGTTCACGCTGGCGGCGAAGTCCACTGTCCGCGCTCGGGCAATCACACGCTGGCCATGACCTGGAAGTTCGCCAGCATCGACGGCGGCTCGTAGTTCCATCCGGACGGACCGCGGGGGGAGGGCGGCCGCGTCCGGCCCTCGCGAGAACTTGCTCATGCGCAAAATGTCGCCGTGCTCTGCGTGCAGGCTTGTCGGTCGTCCTCAATGCGCCGGTCGAGGCGCGTCACCTTCACCGCGACGCTCACCTCGATCAGGCTCACCGCACGTCCCGGCCAGGTCCTGACCACGGGAGTTCCGCCTCACCCTCGACGCCGGACCAGCGCGAAAACCCGCTTCAACGCCCACATGCAGGACTGGTGGCGCAGCGAAGACGGCTCGCAGTCGTTCTACAGCGACCCGGGCACGCTGGCCCGTTCGTGCGGCACGCTGGGTGACGCTCAATCCGGTCGAGACCGAGCGTGCTGCCCGGCGAGACGCATGATCACGCGGCTGACCGTCTCGGTGTCGCCCGAGGCGGTGCCCGGCGGCTACTGGTGCGTGCTCACGGTCGATGAACTGCCCGATCCGCTCGCCGTCAAGGAAGGCGTCGGCATCCACTTCATGGCATCGGTCTCGGTCGGCGTGTTCGTCTACGTCGGCGAACAGCAGCGCGCCGCCGAGATCACCGGCCGTCGAGATCGCTGGACGATGCGGCGGTCGTGACAGTGCGCAACGACGGCAACACACCGCTCGCGATCGAAGGGCGATTCGAGTTCGTCAAGCCGGGCGCCACCGAGCCCACCGCCGTCGTCACCGCTGGCGCGCAACACCCTGCTCACCGAGCCGATTCTCACCGGGGCGTTCTCGGCCAAGCTTCCCGACGCCGCCGGCGCTGCCATCGGGCCGCTACCTGGTGCGCGCGATCATCGACTACGGCGTTGATCACTACATCGGCACCCAGCAGGAGCTGGACATCATCCGCGAACTGCCAGCGGCAGCCGCCGTCAGGCCACAGTAGTGCGGCAGCGCCCCGGCTCCGCTCGCACAGCAGTCGCGAAAACCGCCGGGCGTCGGCCCTGCCTGTGCCGCGTCGTCGTGCTGGTGGTGGGGCTGCGTCTCGCCGCGTCTGGCATCCATGCCCAGTCGCTGGCCGAGCTGGCGGCGCGCGAGGCTGAGCGGCGTGGCGACGCGTCGCGATTGCCGTCGACGCTGCTACACGACCCTCTCCGCGACCACCCGCGAGGTCGCCAGCTCGCTCGTCCGCTGCACCACGTCCGCCCCAGTCGCCACGGCCTGCCTCCGACCGCACGGTGCCCGCAGCGGCGTCCCGACACCGGCGGCAGGCAGCCCCGCACCGCTCCTGCGCGGCGCCCGTCGACGCTCGCTGGCTGGTCAGACGTTCCAGATCAAGAAGACCGCGGCCGAAATCGACCGAGACCGCGCGCCTGGCAGACATCTCCAAGGTAGACGCCTCGCACCGCGGCCGACCGACGTGCGGCTGCCGCCGCAGCACGACACGCTGCGGCTGTCCACCGGGCTCGGCTACCTCCAGGGGGCCGACTTTGGGGGGGACGTCTCGGGCGCGGGAAAGATCAACGGCATGCAGACCGACGTCACCGCCTTCTTGACGGCCGGCCCGATGGGGCCGCAGCCGCGAAGCGCACGCGTCTCGCTCTTCTCGCCCGACGGCAGGTGGCGCGGCGAGGGCGGCGACCTGTATTCGGACCTGCGCGGGCTGGCGCGCGGCGCACGGCTGTCGTGGAACGCCGGCCAGCGGTGGACGCCGTCGGTGTCTCTTTACGTGCCCCGCGCCGGCGCGGCGAACGGGCCGACGGTGGCCGCCTATCGCGACCGCTTCCAGTTGCTGCCGCGCCTGCGGGTAGGCGGCGAGGTGACCACGGACGGCGCGGGGTTTCTCCAGACCCAGTACGCGCAGCCGAAGGCTGGACGTCACCGCGTTCTACCGCTTTCTTCCAGGCGCCGTTCGGCGGCCGCGACCAGGGCGTCTCGGGCGGGTTCGGTCTCGGACGCGGCGTCGCGGTCTCCGGCGCGGTGCGGCTGTCGGATGCGCGCAAGCGATTCCAGCCGGTGGCAGACTCGCCTCGGTCCGGTTGCCGCTGGCCCGCCAGGCCAGCGTCACGCTCGAGCGTTCGTGGTGGAACGGCTCGGCCAACGGCGGCTCGATCAATGCCGTGACGCTGCAGCTGCCGCTCGGACCGGTCCGCCTGATCCAGCGCGTTCAGTGGGGCCATACCGACTACCTCCAGCGCGCGGTGCCGTTTGGCTTCGACCGCCGCCAGAGTCAGAGCACGCGCCTCGTACACGCCGGGACCGTGGGGCAACGTGAACTACCAGCAGTCCACGCAGTGGTTCGACGATGGCCACCTGCAGCAGTGGGACGAGGTCACCTCGCGTTCTGCAAGCTCGGTCGGCGCACCAGCGCGCAGTTCGTGACCGCCTTTCCCGACATCTCGGACCCGCGCCGGTTCCGGGCCCGTGTTACGCAGCAGCTGTCGCCGACGCTGCACGCTCGAAGTGCAGTACGGGCGGCTGTCGGCATTCCAGCTGACCGCGGCGCCTCGAGCGGCGAGCAATCGCGGTTCATGTTCACGGTCCGCAAGACGCTGGCAGATCAGACTCGCCGTCCCGCGGCGGCGACATCCGCGGCCGGGCGCATCGACCAGGCGGGCTATCCGGTGTCGGGTGCGCTGGTTCGCCTTGGGCCGTACAGCACCATCACCGACGAGGCGCGGCGCCTACGCGTTCACGCGCGTGCCGGACGGTCAGTTCGAGCTGGCGCTCGACAAGGACAAGCTGCCGGCCTCCTACGCCTGGACGAGCAACCGCGGCCGGTGACGGTGACCCGCGGGTCGCGGAAGCACGTCGACCTGCAGGTCATTCCGCTCAACGCGATTCGCGGCCGCGTCTACTGCGACCGCAACCGGCAACGGGCCGTTCGACGATGGCGAGGGCATTCCGAACGCCGTCGTGTGCGGTGAACGGATCGGTGACGGCGACCAGCGTCACCGGAGCGTATGCCTTCTACAACCAGCCGCCTGGACGCTACACCATCCGACTCGACGTGCCGCGCCTGCCAAAGGGCTTTGCGCCGGCGTCGCCGACGGCGCTCGACGTCGAGTTGACCGCCGAGTCACCCGCTCCTCGGCGTCGACTTCAGGGTCGAGAAGAAGGACATGCCGGTCCTCATGCGCGAGATACCGCGGTGAGGACCCGCCGCCAGGCTGGTTGGGCAGCCGCACGGGTCTCGATGCTCGGCGTCGCCGCCTGGGCCGCGAGCGGGGTCTGCGCTGGAGCCCAGGAGACGGTAAGTGTCACGGTACCCACCGACGTCAGCTTCCTTGTGACCGACGTGAGTCGCAGCACGACCGGCGCGCCGAGTCCGACACGAATCGAGATTCTCGAATGCCAGCGTCGCACCCGGCAGGGCGATTCGCGTCAGCGTGCAGGCGGATGCGTCCGCCTTTACGCCGCCAAGTGGCCCCGGCATTCCGGCATCCAACGTGACATGGAGCAACCTTGGGGCGAGTGGCGGCATTGGATGGAATGGGGCGCTCAGTGCGTCGGCCTACACCCTGGTGTTCCAGAGCAATCCCAGTCCGACCTCAGGCCACGTCGATCTCGGATGGACGCTCACAGCGCCCGGCGCAGGCATCCGCGCCGGCATGCACGACCTGACGGTTCGCTGGAAGATCGAGTCCATTACGCCCTAGCAACGCGCTGGCGGGCCGCGCTCGTTTCGGAGCCCTGCCCGTTCGTCAGGCGCGACATACTCCGCACGTGGTGCCGGAAATTCGGCACTGCTGGGACGCCGTCCAAGGTACATTCGCCGGAAACGTTTGGATTTCGCCGCGATGTGACCTGCCACGCCTGTGGCAGCAGGTTTACTCAAGGCACTGCTGGAGGGGGTGCAATGGTTCGTTCAGCCGTATTCGGAGTGGTGCTGCTCATGGGACTGGCCAGCGTCACCGCGGCGCAGGACAAGGCCAAGGGCGAAGCGGTCTATGCCGCTCAGAAGTGTTCGCTGTGCCACTCGGTCGCCGGGAAGGGCAATCCGAAGGGCGCACTCGACGACGTCGGGTCCAGGCTGACGGCGGAAGATATCCGCGCCTGGATCGTTGACGCGAAGGGACAGACGGCCAAGACGGGCTCCACACGCAAGCCCGATATGAAGGCCTACTCGCTGCCGAAGGAAGACGTGGACAACCTCGTCGCCTACCTTCAGACCCTGAAAAAGTAGCGGCCTGCTTCCGGGGTTCGCGGTCACGGCGGAGGCGCAGCCACAGTTGGTCAAGCCGTGCCAGGCGTCCTGTTAGCGCGCGACGCGCCGCGGAATCGGGTTGGTCCACGTCGGATCCCAGGACGTGTCCACGACGACACCGTCCTTGATCACCATCCGCACGTTCTTCGTTGCCCCGATATCTGTCAGCGGGTTGCCTTCAACGATCGTGAAGTCGGCAAGTTTGCCCACCTCGACGCTGCCGATGTCGTTCTGCCGACCGATCACCTCTGCCGACCACAGCGTCGCGCCCTGAATCGCCTTCATGGGTGAAATACCCATGTCGGCGAGCATCTGCATCTCGTAGTGCAGGCTCAGGCCAGGCACGATCTGATTGCAGCCGCCGCACACGGCGTCGGTCGCCGCCAGAATACGTCCGCCGGCTGTCCGAGTACATCCGCAGGAACTCGGCAACGTTGCGGTAGCCATCGCGCACCCGTGGCTGCCGGTTCCAGGCCGCCCGCACCTCTGCCGGCACGAAGGCCAGCTTCGGGTCGGCGGCCAGCCTCGCACCCTCCCTGGTCCAGTCGCGCCACCGCTCGGTACCGCCACCCCAGATGAGGAAAAGAGTTGGGTTGATGGCGACGTTGTGCTGGACGAGGAACTCGATCAGTGGCGGGAACGTCTTCGGATCGAGCAGCGACTCCGGCGGCACGCCGCGAGGGGCCACCTGTCCTGCCTGCGCGAGCAGCGCGCGGGCCATGGTGTCGGTGTGCTCCATGTGCGTGAAGCCCATCTCGACCGCCGTCCTGATGTTCCGCGTATGGCCGAGGAGCGGCAGTCCAAGCGCCCTGCACTCCTCGATGACAGCCCGCAGTTGCTCATCGGTGATCGTCAGGTCCACCTTGACGTGATCGACGCCCGCCGCCGCGAGCCGGCGAATGTAAGCGCGCGCCTCGGCCGCGTCCTTCACGTAACCGCCATCGCTGGTTGGTGGACCCAGCGGACCACTGACGCGCGCACCAGACACGAATAGTCGCGGACCCTTGATCTGTCCGCTCTTCAGCGCTTCGCGCTGGGCGATGCTCCAGGCGGTGTCGTTATGGATGTCGGCGATGGTGGTGATGCCGAACGGCAGGAACATCGGCACCTCCCAGTCCTGCAGGTGCACATGGCCGTCGATCAGGCCGGGAAGGATGGTCCGCCCGCTCAGCGGGATGACGGTGGCGTTCGCCGGATAGGACACGCGCCCCTTCGAACCGATGGCCCTGATGCGTCTGCCCTCGACCACCACCACCGCGTTTTCGACCGCCGGGCGCCCGGTCCCGTCGATGAGGATGCCGTCGTCCAGCACCAGCACTCGCTGATTCGGCGAGGGTTGCAGCGCGGATACCGATAGGGCGCTGGCGAGCATGGCCGCCAGCACCAGGGCTCTCTTCATGGGGTGACCATACCACGCAGGACGGCGCCAGATCCTTTGGGGTCGGGGCTGCCGCGGCAGGCGCCGCAACTGCACCAGCAGGGCGACGCGCACGGGCTCAGCGCTGCTGGAGGAGGAACGCCTCGGTGTCGGCCAGCCCGGCGGGCGAGCCGATTTCGTAGAAGCGTTCCGGCACCTCGATCGCGGCGAGCTGGTTGCGGGCGAGCAGGTCCTGGTAGACCTGCGCCAGGTCGAGCGGCGCATCGCGGGCGTAGGGCTCGAACGCACCCGGCACGAAGGCGCCAAGCCCCCAGTCGATGTGCCGCATCTCGGCGGACGGCGTCTGCTTGTCGTAGCGGTGCATGTGGCCGTCGCTGTACCAGACATTGCTCGCGCCGAATCGTCCCTCGTTGCGGTAGACCGTCATCAGGCCGAGGCATGCCGACGAGGTGAAAGCCCGCTCGATCGGTGCGAAGTCCCACGGCAGGTAGGAGTCGCCGTAGAGGACGAAGAAGCGCGTGCCGAGCCAGGGCAGCGCGCGGCGCACCGCGCCGCCGGTGCCGCGCGCCACCGCGCCATCGTGCACCCAGCGAAAGCGCATGCCCCACTGGCGGCCGTCGCCCAGCGCCGCTTCGAGGCGATCGCCCAGATGACCGACCAGCCACACCACCTCCCTGATGCCCTGCCGCTGCAGCAGCTGCAGCTGATGGTCGGCGAACGGGCGACCGGCGACCGGCACGAGCGACTTCGGTCGCGTGTCGGTGAGCGGGCGGAGGCGCGTCGCCAGGCCACCCGCGAGGATGGCGACCGGCAGCGTCACGAGAAGAGCACCTTCGTTCCCTCGTAGTCGAATCGGAAGCGGACCTCCTCGAGGCCGGCAGCTGTCATGGCGGCCCGCAGCCGCGGCTGCTCTTCGGTGTAGAACAACAGGAAGCCGCCGCCGCCCGCGCCGACGAGCTTGCCGCCCACCGCGCCGTTGCGCAGTCCCAGCTGGTACCACTCGTCAATCCGCGCATTGCTCATCCCAGCGGAGCGTCGCTGCTTCTGCACCCATTGCTCGTGCAGCAGCGCGCCGAAGCTGCCGGTGTCGCCAGCCTCCAGCAGCGACTGCGCCCGGCCACCCAGCCGCTTCACCTCGTGCAGGTTGTCGAACATCGCGGTGTCACCGGCAGCGCTGCGGACGTGCTGGTCGGCGAGAATCGAGCCGGCGCTGCGCGAGAAGCCGGTGAAGAAGAGCAGCAGGTTGTCCTCGAGCGCGAGGCGGGTCTGCCGCGCGAGCGCGAGTGGTGCTGCGGACACGGCGCCGTCGTGGGCGATCGTGAAGCTCGTGATGCCGCCGAAAGCCGCGATGTACGGATCCTGCTTGCCGACCGGTTCACCAAGCCGGTCGATCTCGATGTTGCTGGCCTTCTCCGCAAGTTCGTCGGGCGGCAGCAGGCGGCTGCGGTGCGCGTGGAGCGCCTGCAGCAGAGCCGTGGTGAAGCTGCCCGACGAGCCGAGCCCGGTGCCGGCCGGAATGTCCGCGAGGGTGGTGATCTCGACCTGTGGCGTCCGAAACGCAAGATCGCGCAGTGCTTCGCGGATGATCGGATGCTCCACCTCATCGACCCGATTGACGCGCTCGAGCCGCGAGTACTTCAGGAAGATGCCCGGGGTGAACGGCCGCATCACCGTGACGTAGACGTACTTGTCGATCGCCGCGGAGATGAGGTGGCCGCCGTGATGCTGGTAGTACGACGGCAGGTCGGTGCCGCCGCCGCCGAGGGTGATGCGCAGTGGGCTGCGGACGATGATCATGCGGCGAAATCCGGACGTCCGGTAGACCGTGTCGACGACCTGCAATGCGGCACGCGCGTCGGCGACGCCTGGGCCGCGCTCGTGCCCGGTGCGGAGGTCGTCGAGGAACGCGCTGAACTCGTCGGCCCACGATAGGTCCGGTCCTGGAATACTCCCACGACTCGGTGTCGGGTGGTCCCATCTCCGGACGCATGCGGTACCACGTGAGCCGCTCGAGCCCATAGCTGCCGCCGAGGCCGTCGACCTCGAGCTTGCCGCGCCGGCCGTAGATCTCGAACGAGAACAGGTTCTTCCACTCGCTGCAGCTGACGTGCAGGAAGGCGCAGGTGCCCGTGTCGGTGCGCAGGGTGAGAAAGGCGTTGTCGTCTACCGGCATCGGCCAGAAGAACGTGCCGGCAAAGCCCTCGACGCGCGAGAACGGTCCGAGGAACCACGACGCGAGATCGATGAGGTGCACGCCCTGGTCGATCAGCTCGCCGCCGCCGGCACGCGCCGGATCGGCGCGCCACTCGTGCTCGTAGCCGATGCGGCCGCCATGACCGTAGCGTCCGCGCACGAACATCAGCGGCCCCAGGTGCCCGCCGGCCACGATCGTGTGCGCCTGTTGCAGCGCCGGGTGGTAGCGATGGTTGAAACCCACACGAACGGTCAGCCCGCGCTGGCGGGCCACCGCCTGCACCGGATCGAGCTCGGCGGGCGCCAGCGCCGCGGGCTTCTCGACGAGGACGTGCCTGCCGGCCCGCAGTGCGGCGAGGGTGAGCGGCACCAGTGCCTCGTTGGTGGTCGCGACAATGACGATGGTGACGCCGGGCGCCTCGATGGCGGCTTGTGGCGAGGCGAAGGCCGCAGCGCCGGGGTGCTGGCCGGCGAGCGCCCGTGCGCGTCCGGGATCGAGATCGGCGCAGGCGACGAGCTGCGCGCCAGTCAGGGCCGCTGCGCGCTTCCGGCCAACGAGACCGCACCCGACGATCGCCACGCCGGCCCGCGTCAGCTCCACGAGCGTCCCCGGTCCGTCGGCTCGATGCGGCGCAGCGTGTAGATGTCGGTACCGGTCAGGTCCTCGAGCCGGCTGGCCGACAGCGGCCAGGGATCCCAGCGCGCGCTGAGCAGCCGTCCGCTGACCCCGTCCGCCGCAGGCGACGCCAGCCAGCTGATGAGGGCAGCGGCGCGATCGGGTGTGGCGAGCGGATCGGCGGAGTGCGCCATCGCGGACGCATGTTCGTGCGGTGCCACGTCCGGTCCGGCTGCACAGAGATCGTCGAGCATGCGGGTGCGCATGGGGCCAGGGGCAATCGCATTCACGGTGACCCCGCTGCCGGCGAGTTCCTGCGCCAGCGTTTCGGTCAGGCGGACCAGTCCGGCCTTGGCGGTTGCGTAGGCGGACACGTCGGGCCGGCCGCTGGCGGCGCCACCGCCGGAGATGTTCAGCACACGTCCCCAGCCGCGCGCCCGCATGCCCGGCAGCAGCGTGTGTGCGAGTCGTGCGGGCACCACGAGGTCGAACGCCAGTGTGCGTTGCCAGGCTGGCCAGTCGTTGGTGTCGAACCTCCCGACCGGGCCCTGCACCGCCGCGTTATTGACGAGGACATCGATGGGCGACGTCCCCGACAGGCTCGCGAGGACCAGCTCCATGCCGGTGTCTGTCGCCAAATCAGCCGCCACGACGCTCACCTCTGCATCATCACAAACGTCCCGCAGTGCATGCGCAAGCCGGGCGAGCTTCTCCGCATCGCGGGCGGTCAGCAGCAGTGACAGCCCGTCGGCGATGAGTGCATGCGCCACGGCGGTGCCGAGTCCGCCGGTGGCACCGGTGATGAGCGCGCGTCGCCGCGTCACGTCCGCCCCTCGAACAGCCATGGATTCGCCTGGAGGTAGTCCACCGTGGCGTGGACACTCTCCCGAATGGCGTACGAGGGGGTCCAGCCGAGCGCGCGGAGCTGCCGGCTGTCGAGGTAGATGAACGGACTATCGCCGACCCAGCCGCGGTCCGCTTCGCCGAAGGCGATGGCCGGTGACACCCCGAGCCGTTCGCAGATCCAGCGGGCGGAGTCGCGCACCTCGCAGTAGCCGTCGGTGCCGACGTTGTAGATCCGGACGCCCGGCGTCGCCCGCTCCGTCGCGCGGATCACGGCGGCGATGCAGTCGTCGACATGCATGTACGACTTCCGCTGGCGCCCGTTGCCGAGCACCTCCAGCCGTTCGGGGTGCTGCCGCAACTGCCGGCAGAAGTCGAACACGTGGCCGTGCGAGTAGCGGGGGCCGAGCACCGACACGAAGCGGAGGATGACCGCCTCGATGCCGAACGCCGCGGCGTGCGCGGCGATGAGCGCCTCGCCCGCCAGCTTCGAGGCACCGTAGAACGAGGTCTGCACAGGGAACGGCGCGTCCTCAGGCGTCGGCACGATCGACGCGTCGCCGTAGACCGAGCCGGTCGACGCGAAGGTGACCCGGCGCACCCCGACGGTGCGCATGGTGTCGAGCACGGCGAAGGTGGCCAGCGTATTCTGCTCGAGATCGCGGCGTGGATGTTCGGGGCCGAAGCGCACGTCGGCATTCGCCGCGAGGTGGAAGACCGCATCGCAGCCGGTCATCGCGGCGGCGAGGCTATGGCCATCGAGCAGGTCGCCGATGACGAGCAAGCAGCGCTGGTGCGTGCGCGCGTCCGCCAGGAATTCCTGGCGCCCGGTCGACAGGTTGTCGAGGATGACCACGTCGTGACCGTCGCGCAGCAGGCGGTCGACGAGGGTGCTGCCGATGAAGCCGGCGCCGCCGGTGACAAGTGCGCGCATCGATGCCGCCATTCTACGCGCGGGTCTGACGCAGCAGCGCGCGGACGCCGGCCACGACGAGATGCGGCTCGATGCGTGTCAGGCAGTGCGGCTCATCGAAGCGGCAGTGCCACCCGCAGCCGTAGCAATCGAGTTCGTGCATCGCGATGAAGCGATGCGCGATGAGCGGCAGGAAGCGCGGGAACGTCCCGCCGCCGAACACACCGGCCACCGGCACGTCGAGCGCCGCTGCCATGTGCATCGGGCCGGTGTCACCGCCCATATAGAGGCGGGCCGACGCGATCAGGCCGAGCAGCGTACCGGTGTCGGCGATACCGCCGACCCACACGGCCGCCGCCGCGCCGGCATCCGTACACGCCCGTGCGAGCGTCTCGAGCGGCTCCCGTTCCTGTTCGACACCGATGAAGAGGGTGCGCAGCCCCTCCTCGTGCTCGAGCGCGCGGGTCACTGCTACCGTGATCGCGGCCGGCACGGCCTTGATCGCGACGTTCGTCGTGCCGAGCGGGCACGACACGACGTAGCGGCCCGGCGCCAGCCCCACACGTGCGAGCGCCTCCTGCGCCGTGCGCAACGCCGCGGCGTCCGGATACAAGCGCGGTCGATACTCCGGCAGGACGATGCCGAATACCGACTCGAGCAGGGCTCGATACTTGTCCCCTTCATGCGTCCGTTCGGCGATCGGCGCCGTGGCGGTGAACAACGTCGAGAGTGCCTGGCTCCAGTCCTGGTCCGGAAACAGATGCTCCAGCCGTACCGCGGCCTGGGGACCAGCGAAGCCGAGCCGGTGCAGCGGCAGATTGTGCGCCAGGAGCATCTCGTCCACCACCGTCCGGTTGAACGATGGGCAGAGCAGTGCCGTGCATCCCGACGCCGCCACATCGTCAACCGCCTGGCGCAGCACCGTACGGGTGTGTTCCGGATCGGTGACGCGGTAGGGATCGAGATCGACGCACAGCGCACGCAGCCGCCGGTCGATGTAGGGGAGCAACGCCAGCGAAGCGGGGCGCCCTGCAACCGTCACCTCGAATCCGGAGTCGAGCAGCAGCCGGCAGAGCGGCTCGCGCAGAACGAGGTCGCCGAGCGAGTCGGCGCTCACCATCATCAGCTGTCTTGGCGCTGGCGGCGCGGACGGCTCATGGTGCGGCCGCCGGTCGGGTCGCTCTGGCGCCGGCCTGCCCGACTGCCTCGCGCCACTGGCGCACCGTGGTGCGCGCCCGTCCCGCGCGTTCGTGCAAGGCAATCACCGGGACGCTGCGCGCGAGGTCCAGGGCGCTCTCGTGCGCCACCGCCTCGAGTCCGGCGACGATTGGCAGCGACAGGTCGTCGGCCAGGAAGCGCAATTTGTCGTTGGTGGCGAGCAGCACGATCCGCGCACCGCGCCACGCCGCGACCAGGGCGGCATGGTAGCGGCCGCTGACCACCGTCTCGCACATCGGCCATGCGTCGAGCAGGGCCGGCACCGTCGCCGCCTGGTAGTCGGGCTCGCAGAGCTGGACGGTGTCTCGTACGGAGGAAGGCAGCTGGTCGAAGAGCGCTCGCTCGCTGTTCGGGAGCGCGCGCACCTCTTGCACCAGCCACGCCGGGCGTGCCGCAGTCCTCGCGATCAGAGCATCGACCATCGACGGCGACGGCACCGACGCGACGCCCGAGTGGAGCATGAGTCCGAGCGACCCGCGTTCCGCGCGGCCGGTCTGCAGGCCCGAGAGCGCGATATGCGCGAAGTCGGCGCCCAGGGTCGTCGGTACCGCCCCGCCGACCGCCTCACGCACGGCGCGCAGGCTGCCGGCGTCGCGGGTCCAGATGCCGCGCGCGCCGCGCAGGACATCGACCAGTTCCGGCCGCGCCAGTGCCGCGCCGTTGTTTACCCCGATGCCGACGAACCACATCGGCACACCCGCCTTGGCGCACAGCCGTGACTCGCCGACGAGGTGATCGATGCTCCAGTCGCCGCCGTCACTCTGCACCGGGCTGCCGCCAACTCCGAGCCACACGTCGGCTCGGGCAATCGCATCATGCCGTGCCGCCTCAGTGTAGGGGCGCCAGTCGATCGATGGGAACCGGCGCTGCTGCGATGCAAGGTCGTGCGGACAGCAGCAGGTCAGCACCGCCAACGGGTCGGCATCCCGCAGCGCGGTGAGGAAGCCGTCGAGCATCAGGTCGTCGCCGAGATTGCCGGCGCCGTAGAAGTGATGGCCGAGGTGAATGCGAAGGCGCGGAGCGGCGTCGTGCAGGGGCGCCATCGTGCGGTCCACCTCGTCGGCCGACAACACCGCGATGGCGCAGCGCTCGTCGTTGATGCCGTAGCTGACCACGATGGCGTCGCCATCGACGGCCAGGCCCGACGGGTACACCGCGTGATGTACCGCACTGTTCAGTCGCGGCTGCAGTCGTTCCGGCCCGAACGGAGTGTCCAGTGGCAGCGGCACGACCGGACCGAGCAGCGGGGCGAACGGCGGCTGGGCGGAGAATGTGTACGCCGCGGCGACGTACACGACGCCGTCATCGCTGTGCCGGGGCGAATGGATGATCGACAGGTAGCTGTCGCCCCAGCGCGCGGGTGGCGCCCCGCCGCGCAGCGCGCCGTGCGCGCCGGCCCAGGCGTCGGCATTCCAGACGGACTCGTGGGCCGGGGCGCAGTGGATCGGTCCGCTGCCGTCGAGGCCGACCGTCAGCACGCGGTGCGGCGCCACATCGTAGACGGCATGCACCTGCCCCTCCCCGAAGAAGGACCAGTTCTTCTCGATGGGCCGACGGGGACTGTCCAGCACGAGCTCGCGTGACGGCCCGTCTGGCAGCAGCGTGGCCGTGTCGATCGGCTGCAGGAACTGCACGTTCGCCGGCTCGTGCCAGCCAGTGTTCCAGTAGAGGAACACGCGGCCGTCGAGCCGGTAGAGGCGAGGATCCGCGAACCAGCGCCGCGCGTGCGCGGCGTCCGGTGGAATCACTATGTGATCCGAGCACGCCGTCTGCGAGCCGTGGACCAGGCGGAAGCGCGCGTCGAGGCGGCAGAGCGAAATTCTCCGCTGCTGGTCGTCGCCGACCACGCGAACGGCCATCAGCCAGCCGTCGCCATCGCGCAGCAGGGCCGGGTTGAAGGTCCACAGCGGACCGTCGCCAAGGCGGCGCCACTCCTCGGGGAGCAGCGCCTGCGGAGCAAAGACGATGGCGCGGCGCGCCGGCGTCACCAGCGGACGCCCCGGTGCATCAGCCAGTCGGCCAGGGCCGACTCCGCGCAGGCACGGTTGAACCGCCGCATGATGTCCTTCGTGGACACCTCGCGTCCATGCAGCGTGCGCCGGATGCGGGCCGTCTCGGCCGCGCCCACGGTGTCGAGCAGTTGCGAGGTCTTCGACGCGTCGTGCACCCGGAAGCACGCGAGGAAGTAGGGCACGCGGGTCATGCGTCCACCTGCCTCGACGAAGCGCACGAGCAGGTCCCAGTCGAGGGCGAACCGGAACGACGGGTCGATCCCGCCGACCCGATCGTAGAGCCGCCGCCGCCAGAAGAGTGTTTCCTGCGGCACGAGATCGACGTAGCGCAGCACGTCGGCCGAATGGCGATGGGTGTACCAGCGTCCCTGCTCGAGACCTGCCGCGTCGATCACCACGCGGTGCCCGTAGAGTGCGTCCACCTCCGGGTGCGAGTGGAAGTACTCGGCGACATAGCGCAACGCGCCGGGCAAGAGGATGTCGTCCGAGTTGAGGTAGGCGAGGACATCGGTGCTCTCCCCGGACGAACGCGCGAAGCCGCGCATCACGGCATCGCTCTGCCCGCGGTCCGGTTCGCTCACCCACCAGGCGAGCCGGTCAGCGAACGACCGGATGATGGCCGCGCTGTCGTCCGACGATCCACCGTCCATCACGATGTACTCGACCCGCACACCTTCCTGTCCGAGCACACTCGCCATCGTCTGCCGCAAGAAGGCACCCTGGTTGAACGAGGGTGTGACGATGCTGATGCGAGGCAGTTCGGCGGCGGTGTGCCCCGAAGGGCGCGGAAAGGTCTCGGGCACGACAGGTCGTGGATCGTGCTGCCGCAGGTTGCCCGGTGATGCCGTGTGGGCGGTCCGCATGAACGCCGGCACCACATCGAGCGTCAGCGCCTCGCCAAGCGCGCCGAGCACGCGCCGCGCCCGCCCGAGCCTGGCCTCTCCTGGGATTACGGGAACGCGGCGTGTCAGCGACTCGCCCAGCAGCCGCGCACCGAACCGCGGCAACGTGATGCGCTGCAGCCGTACAGTGTGCAGCGGCAGCCAGCGCCCGAGCACCTGCGCGTCGAGATGGAGTTCGGTGGCGTCGGTGTCATGGCGCAGCAGCCCGCTGAAGCCGCACGTGCGCGTGCCGGCGCGGAAGCCGAGCGCACGGTGCACGTCGGCCCTCGTCTCACCGTAGTTCAGCGGCTGGATGGCGTCGCCGAGGCGGGCCCGCATCGCCGACACCCGCTGCCCGTGACGGTGCCGGCACCAGCCGAGTACCTGAACGAGCGGACCGGCGACGTCACCACGGGCTGGTTGATCGACGACGATCTGGAAGTCGCCGACGACCGCGCGCTCTGCGAGCTGCGCGTAGCCGGCCCGGGCGTGCGCCGGCAGCCTGGTCCGTGTCGCCGACCACAGTGCAGTGCCAGGCGGCGAGCACCACGCTGCCGCGATGCTCGTCCTCCGCGGTGATGGTGATCGACGCGTCGTAGCCGGGGCGCACCGGAAAGGTCCACAGGAAGCCGCTGAGCGCGGCCGCCGGTTCCCCGGGGTAGGCGGCGCCGACGTCGGGCCGGGCCGTCCGCGATGCTTCGAGTTCCCACGCCGTGTCCATGCCTGGCCCGCGCACGTCAGTCTGCGACCGCAGTGTGACCTGCCCGATGACCCGTGGTGGCGTCGCATCGCCGCGCGCAAAGCACCAGCCTTCCGCTGTCAGGTCGGCGCCGGTCACGATCGCATTCGATTGGCTGTCCAGGCTGAAGGCGAGCGATGCCGCGACCGCTGGCCCGCCGCTCACCCGCATGGCTGGACGGATTCCCAGGTGGTCGGCCGGCGCTGGAGCGCTGGATGCGAGACGAGCAGGTGCCAGATCACCGCCTGGAATGCCTCGGTGTGCGGTGTCACACGGCCCGGCTCGACGGTCGGCACCACGATGCAGATGTCGCCAGCGGTGGCGGTGTAGCCGCCGTCGCGGCCGACGATGCCCGCGACAGATGCGCCGCACCGGTGCGCATAGTCGATCGCCTGCACGAGATTCGCGCTGATTGGCGGTTCGACGCTGCCGCCGCCGACCGACATCACCAGCACGATATCGTTGGCCGACAGGCGACTGACTTCGAGCCACCCGGCAAACACCTGCGCCCAGCCGTCGTCGTTCGTCCGTGCGGTGAGCTCCGCGACGTTGTCGGCAGCGGCGTAGGCTTCGATGCCGGCGAGCTTCCGGAAGTCGCACGCGGCATGTGAACAGTTGGCGGCGCTGCCCCCGACACCAATAAGGAAGAGCCGTCCGCGTTGGGTGCGCAGGGTGACGAGCAGGCTGACGAGCCGTTCGAGTGCGTCGACGTCGAGGAGCGCAGCGATGCGCGCGACCTCATCGAGGTAGTGTCTGGCGTAGCTCATGGCTGTGACGCGGCCTTCGGCGTCGGCGAGAACGTGACGCGGAAGACGCGGTAGGTGAGTGTACGCGGATCGGGCGAGCTCTGAACGTGTGAGGGCGGAGCCGAGAACGTGATCACATGGGTGCCCGCCGCGAGGTGAACGGGGACGCGCAGCGTGCGCCGCGTGTCGATCCGTTCATGCCGCTCGACGCCCGACGTCTTGATGCTCAACCGCAGGGGTCCGACCGAGGCGCTTCCTGGCGCGACGTCGACCACGAGGACGCCGTCGATGGCGGCCGGCGTGTCCAGGCGGAGCGTCGCAGTACCGGCGGCCCAGCGGAAGGAGTCGCCCTCCCAGCGCTCGAACGGATACCAGCCCTCACCCAGCTGCAGCGGCAGCGCGGCAATGTCTGGCCGGGCTTCCGGGCGCCATGCAAACCGCACCGACTCGAGCTGCGCTGACGCCGGCCTGTCGTCCGGCGACGGCAAGCGCACGGTGCGGTCGAAACTGATCCGCACGTCGTGCACACGCGGCGCGCCCGACACTGGCGCGAGGAGTTCGATCGCGCCTGGCGTGACAGCGACCGGCGGCTGTGTGATGCCGTCGACGCTGAGTCTGGCGGCGACAGGCGCCGACGGAAGAGCGGGCACCTGCGCCCGGACGACCAGCGTGTCGGTCTGCGCTGGTTGCGCCAGGCGCAGACGGACGCGGTCGCCGATCCAGCCGTCTTCGTAGATGCCGCTGTACAGGAGGCGCCGATCGCGCAACGCCTCCGGGAAGTGCTCGACGCTCGTCGGTGCACGACCGGCATCGTTGGTGCCCACAAGCGACACGTCGCGCACGAACCCGACGAGCCGCCGCGGATCGATCGGCACATCTCGCCCCCACCAGCCAGCCACGCCAGAACGGTGGTCGGGGAAGCGGCCGGGGACGGTGCCAAGGTCCAGCGCCAGATAGGTGCCGTCGTCGATGTGTTGCGGTGCGAGGGGCGCCGACAGGAGACGGGCCGATCCGTATCCCACCGCGTCGAGCGGGACACGTGTCTCGCCGATCACAGCCATGTCGCCGAGCGCCGTGCGACCGGCGCCGTTCAACGTCGCGCTGAACTCAACCGCGAGGCGCGCACCGGGTGTTGGATTGAGCACGCGGAACAGGAGGGTTCGCCCCGCCGCGGCCATGCGCCCACTGAGACCGTATGGGTCGTGTTCGGGCTGGTAGAGCGCTACGAGTCCGGCGGCACGCTTCGGTCCCGCCTGGTAGTAGTGCGCGCCGAGAGCAGAGTCGACGAGGATCAGGTGATTCGTCAGCCTGGGCGCCGGCAGCAACTGCATGGCAGGAAATCCGGCGACGCCGAGGCCGTTCAACACCGAGAACTGCGGGCCGGCCACGAGCACGTCCGGCACCGCCGCGCCGATTGGTTCCATCTCGAAGGCGTTGGAGCGACCGTCGCGCATGTCGAAGCTGCGCGGCACGAACCTGGCGTAGCGGGCGCGGCGCAGCTCCTGTGCGTCGGCGACATAGGAGGGCTGCGTGAGGCCGATGGCCCAGTTCACCAGTTGGCGCCAGCGTGCGGCCTCGGCGATCGCGAAGTAGTTCTTCGCCGGATAGCGCTGTGCCGCAGGGCGCAGGAAGACCGACTGCAGCTTCGCGAGCACGACGTTGCTCGTGTCGGAGATGACAGTGCGGTCCGGCGTCACCCGTAGCTGCGACAGCGTGGAAACGAAGTGGGCGCGCGAAGCTCCCGGCAGTTCGACGAACCCGCCGAGCGCCCCTGGCAGTTCGGCGCTCGTGCGCACGTACGCCAGTTGTGCCGGGAGGCCAAGCGCCGCCACCACAAGCGGCACGCTCCAGACCAGCGTCATCCCGGCGCGCCGCTGTTGCATCCGCGCGGTGAGGCGGCTCCAGCCGTCGACGATCGCGGCGAGCAGGAACGGCTGGATATAGAGGCTCAGCTTGAACACGCCGAAGTCGGTTCGTGTGCTGACCAGCCGCAACGCCAGTGCGAGCATCACCACGCTGACGACCGCGGGGACATGGCCACGCCAGGCGTCGCGCAGGCACAACAGGCTCACCGCCAGGAGCAGCACCGCGCCGGCGGCGACCTTCAGCGCCAGCAGCGACGTGTCAGGCGACGCGATCGGCAGGAATCCCCAGAACACCGCCAGTCCGCTGGGAACCAGGTAGAACGGAAACAGCACGTCTTCTGTCGGCACCGGCCGCAGCCCCTTGGTGGCCTGATTCTGGAGGAAGGCGAGGGTGCTGCCCAGGTACACGTGGAGCAGCACCACCGTCATCGCCGCTGTGGCCGCAACCGTGGCAGCCACGGTCACCAGCCGCTCGCGACGATGCAGCAGGTGCCCGGCGTGCGCCAGCAGGAACGCCAGCCCGAAAAACGGCAGCATTTCGGGGTAGGCGATGCCGAAGGCGCTGCAGACGAGGACACCAGGAAGCAGTGCGCGCGGGCGCAGGCCTCCCGCGCGCAGCGGTTCGAGCAGCAGTGTTGCCGCCGCGCAGAGCAGCATCACGCCCCACACCTGCGAGATGAGCTGGTAGAGCGTGCTGAGCGTGGTGAGTGCCGACGCGCCGACCAGGACGGCGGTCAGTTGTGCGCTGCCTCGCGTTGCGCGGACGCCCTGGACCATCGCCGCGGCCGCCGCGACGAGCGATACGTGCAGCGCCACGATCGTCGGCATGAAGATCGCCGCGCCGGGCCGCCCGGTCAGGCTCATCACCCAGGCGAGCGTCAATTCCGATCCGCACCGCGCACCCATGAGGATCTGGTCGAGCCAGAACAGCAGCGACGGATCGCGGTTGTCGGCGACGCTCCGGAAATCGAGCCGATCAAGATAGCCGTGGTCGAAGAAACCGTGCGCCGACAGGACGTAGTTCGCCATGTCGTCGTTGCCGAAACTCAGCCAGTCGAAACCGTGGATGAGCAGCGGGTATCCCACCGCCAGCGCCGCCGCGGCGAGCAACGCACTCCATCCGCACAGGTGCCGAACTGGCAGCGGTGTACGTGCCCGGCGCCAGGCCAGCGGCACGAGCAGCGCCGTGAGGAGAGTGGCGACCGGCCCGGCAAGCCGCACGGGTTGCCCGAACCGGTTCAGTTCGAAGACGACCAGCAGCAAGAGTGCCGCGCCGACGGACGGTGCGAGCAGGCAGGTGCGCAGCAGCCGGCGGCGATGGCCGCACAGCACAAGGAGGCTCCAGCCGAGCGCGGCCCATAGTGCGACGATGGCGAGCGACAGCGCGAAGGCGAGCATCTGCAGGGGACGTCGGTGGACGCGGACCGGACGGCGCCGCTACCATGCGAGCCGTGTCCGCCCCTGCCCCGACGTTGAGCCTCATTCTACCGGCCTGGAACGAGGCGGCGGTGATCCGGCGCTCGATCGACGAGACGTGCGCCGCGCTGTCAGCGACCGGGCAGACGTTCGAACTGCTCGTGGTGGCCGGTGGCGACGACGGCACCGCACAGCGTGCACGGGACGCGGCGCGCCTGCACGCGGCGGTGCGCGTGCTAGACGAGCGCGGTCGCGAAGGCAAGGGGCGGGCGGTGCGGCGCGCCGTCCAGGCGTCGCGCGGCAACCTGGTTGGGTTCGCTGATGCCGACGGCAAGGTGCCGCCGACCGAAGTGGCCGTCGTCCTCGAGGCGTTCGCGGCCGGCGCCGACGTGGTGATCGGCTCGCGCGCCGTCCACGGGGCACGCATCGAACGCCGTGCCAGGCCGCACCGGCGCCTCGGAAGCGTGCTGTTCACGCTCCTCCGCCGCATCATCGTCGGCCTGCCGGCGATTCGCGACACGCAGTGCGGCTTCAAGTTCTTCACGCGCAGTGCGGCCCTCGCGCTCTTCGCGCAGCAGCAGGTCGAGGGCTACATGTTCGACGTGGAGTTGCTGGCGCGGGCCGAGCAGCTCGGCCTGTGCATTCGCGAGGTGCCGGTACGATGGCTCGACGACGCGGACAGCCGGTTCAACCCGCTGACCGGCACGGCGCGAAACGTGCGCGACCTGTTACGGATTCGGCGTGCGCTGCGGGCACCGGCACCGCGCCCGTCCCGCTAGTACGTGTCGTTCACCGCAACGATGCGGCCGCGTTGTTGATGGCTCCAACAGCGGCGCCAGACATCGTCAGCGACAGTTGCAGATCGAAAACTCCGGCGTCGGTCACCGACCGGATCGCGAAGCCCGAGTCGCGTAACACTTCGAGCTCGCGTGGTTGTGACTGGTCTCGACTGTGGTGCCGGTGATGTCCGCGAGCTCCTGCCTGGTAGGGGAAGGGTACGAACGCGGGAGAACAACATCCTGTTTTCGAATGGGCTGGCGCTGGAGGGCGGCAGTGACGCGAGCACAGCCCATCGCGGGCTGGCGGCAAGCGAAGGCAGTAATGGGCGGAGGAAGGTACGGTCATCTGGTCCGAGGACCAGATGACCGTCGCTGGGATACTACTTGGTGATGAGGCCGCAGGCGATGCGGTCGCCGGCCGCACCGGCCGGGTCGGTCTTCATGTCGTCCGGACCCGCGTGAATCATCAGAGCCGTGCCGCCGCCCGTGAACACCGAGTTGGCGCCAGAGCCGAGCGTGATGCCCTTGGCCATGACCATGCCCTTCGCCGTGCCGTCAGCAGCCACGGTGAAGTTCTCCATGTCGCCGGCGTGCGGGCCCTCGGCGCTCTGCAGCCCGTGCTTCTTGGCAGCCGGGTTGAAGTGGCCGCCGGCGGTGGTGAACGCCGGACCTTCGCACTTCGCCGTGCCGTGCACGTGCAGCGCGTGTTCGCCCGGCTTGAGGCCCTTCAGATCGAGCTGGATGTGGACCATGCCCATCGACTCGGTCAGGCTGGCGGTACCGACCGCCTGCCCCTGAGCGTCCTTCATCTCGACTTTCACCGGGCCCTGCGCGGCGAGGCTGACCGTCAGCATCACGGCGCCCAGACCGGCGCCGACCATCACTCCACGAAACAACTGCTTCATTGAATCCTCCCGGATTTCCTGCACAACCACCAACATCAGAGCATAGCGCAAAGCCCCGGCCCGACGGGAATTCGGCGGGTCACGCTGAACTTCAGCGTGAGGGAAGGCTGAACCACGTCCTGTCAGCGCACAGCAGGCTAGCCGCTGTGCCGACTGTCACTTCGCCCAGAACACGTGCCAGCCCAGGAGCATCTGTTCGACTGGGAACCGCTCGCCACACGCGCGGAACATCGCGAACCGCGGGAACTGACCTGTTCTGCCTTACGACCGCACGTCGGGCCCGCGCCTCATTGCCCGGGTGCGACCTGGACGGAATGCGCTCTCCGCCTGACGCGGCGGCGCCTCGACGGGCCGATGTCTGGCCGATCGCTGCGCGCGGATCGGGCCGTCACCGTCGTCCATGGGAACGGGTGCGAACAGGCAGACTCCAGGGCTGTTGCCCAGCACCAGAATGCCCCCTACGTAATAGCAGAGGGCTGTCACCCCGAACGGCATCCAGAAACGGTCCATGAACACGAAGACCGAGAGAGCGATTGCGAACAGCG
This sequence comes from uncultured Acidobacteriota bacterium, assembly GCA_963722395.1. Classification (GTDB taxonomy): domain Bacteria; phylum Acidobacteriota; class Vicinamibacteria; order Vicinamibacterales; family CAVVIG01; genus CAVVIG01. The sequence goes on from CAVRLS010000013.1 coordinate 37,458, forward strand.
AGCCCAGGTCCCAGGCGGCGGCACTCCAGCGGCGTCGGGCGTCGGCAATAAACCGTCCGCCGGTAAATGGCAATCCCGTATCCACGAGCGTCAACCGCAGCGCAGGCGCTGACCCCGGTGTGGACGTGGCGGCAATCGGAGTGGGCAGGATCTGAACCAGCGAGTAGTGGTGCGGAGCTCCCTGCGGCCGGTTCCGGGCGTGCAGGCTGGGACGGATCCGGAAACCGTTCGCAGAACTCGCGCAGCGTCGCCACCGGGTCGAGCCCGATGGTCTCGGCAGTAGGCGCGCATGAAGGAACGGCGGAAGATGCCCGCTGGCCAGCGCGAGACGTCGTCGCGTTCGAGCGCCTCGAAGAGCGAGGCTGCGATCTTCGTCCGCTCGGCGATATCAGCGACGGAGATGTGGCGCTGCTCGCGCTCGCGCCGCATGCGTGTCCCGAATGACTCGGTCATGGTTGGAATAGCAATCAGTGAGAGCGATGGCCGCGCGGAGCGCTCCGCGCGGCCACCTGTGTCGCCGGTTGTGCTACTGCGTCGAACAGGTGGAAGAGATCATGCGCACCGAGGCAACCTGGATAGTCTGGCTGCCCATGGACGCACTCGCGCTTCCGGTGCTGCCGCTGGCCGAGCCGCCGCTGGCCGAGCCGCCGCTGGCCGAGCCGCCGCTGGTCGAACCGGTCGAACCGCTGCCGCTGGCCGAGCCGCCGCTGCTCGTGCCCGAGCCACCGCTCCCGCCAGACATGCTGGACGAGGAAGAGATCAGCGAGCCTGTCACTTCGATCTGGTGCCCGTTGTGCGGCGTGAGTTCGGTCTCACGGCCCTGCAGGGTATACGTCGATCCGCTCATCGCCATGCTGCCCGACGTCCCGCTGCCACTCGTGCCAGCAGTGGAGCTACCGGCCGAACCGCTCGTCGACCCTGTCGAGCTCGCACCTGAGGCCGAACCGGCCCCGCCGCTGGCCGAACCACCGCCGCTGCTGCCGGGGGACGTCGCGCCGCTGCTGGCAGCTGCCGCCTGCACCGGTACTGACCAGACATCGATCCCGAACCCATACGGGCGTTCGTGAGCATGAAGGTTCCACTTCCCATCGGGCGCGAGCTGCTCGATGCGGAGCCTGCCGTGCCGCTAGTGCCCGTTGCACCTGGCGTGCTGCCGTTGCCCTGAAGGCATCCGGTCACCGTGATTGTGCGATTGGCGCCAGCGCTCTGGCTACCGGTGGTCGAGCCCGTCTGCGCCGACATGCTCACTGCACAGCCGAGCGCGATCGCGAACGTTGCACCTGTCCACACTCTCTTCATTCGTTACCTCCTGAGAAACACGCTGTTTCTTTGTGCAATCACAACGCCATACGCGAGCTCGAGCGGCGCGGCGCACAGATCCACTGTCTTCACGCCTCTTGGCGCGGCCTCTGTCATTCCCGCTGTGTTGTCGATCGCAACTGAACAGCGCGATGTTGCTCGCTCGGCAACACGCCCTCAACGGCAGAGCCGTACACGGACGGCACCGCGCGGCGCGAATGAGCAAGTAGAAGCCACAGGGTATCGACCCGCATGCCGACACGTTGATGCAGGCGCTGCGACTCGCCGCCATGCTGGCTGATGCGGACGACGCGGATGTCGGCAAGGACACGAACGGGGTCATCACGTCCTGGAACGCCGGAGCTGAGCGGATGTTTGGCTGCACGGCCGCCGACGCTATCGGCAGGTCGACCGCATGGTGATCCCGGCCGACGGGCAGTCCGAGGAGGACGTGTGCTGGCGCGCATCCGGGGCGGTGAGCCTGTCCATCACTTCGAAACCCAGCGATGCCGCCGCGACGGTGAGAGTATCGACGTGTCGATCACCGTTTCACCGATCCGCACGGCAGACGGCGGTGTGGTCGGCGCTTCCATCATCGCCCGCGACATCTCCGCCCGCCGTCGCACCGAGCGTGCCCTTGCCGAGGTGAGGGGCGAACAGGTCGACCTGCGCCGCAGGCTGACCACGATCATCGACGCGTCGGGGCGGCTGCTGATGTCGCCGCGCACAGACGATGTGCTGTCGGCGCTGCTGGTTGTGGCGCGCGAAGTGCTGCCGGCCGACGCGCTGGCGGTCTGGCGCGCCGAGGACGGCCAATGGCGCATTACCGCCTCGCACGGATTGAGCGCCTCGTTCGTCGCGACGACGATCGCGCCGCCGGCATTCGGCTCGGAACGCCTCGGCGACCTGCTGGCGCTGGAGACGCTCGACGATCCTCGCGTGTCAGACCGTCACAAGGCCTATGACGTCGAGGGGATCGCGTCGCTGCTCGTCGCGCCGCTGCAGGTGGGCTCGCGACTCGCGGCGTCAATTGGCTTCTACTACCGGCAGCCGCGCGCCTTCGGCGCGGTCGAGCGTGAGAGCGTCCAGAGCCTGGGCCGGCTGGCATCGGCAGCGATCGCGACGGCCGAGTTGTACGATTCGCAGCGGCGGCACCGCATGGAGTCGGACTTCGTCGCCGAAACAGGCGCCATCCTCGTGAGCTCGCTCGACTATCGCGACTCGCTCGCCCGCGTTGCTGCGCGTGCGGTTCCACAGGTGGCCGACTGGTGCGTCTTCCACCTGGAACAGGGGGATGGCCGAATCGAGTGCGTGGCCAGCGCGGCGCGTGAGACCTCGCACGTCGACACGGTCGAACGCTTCGTGCGCGAGCCGGGCGGTGCGGTCGCGGGCCAGTTCAGCGTCGAAGCGGTTGTCACGTCGGGCCAGCCCCTGCTCGTCGGCGAATGGCCGGCTGACGGCGGGGCGCTGGACACTGAGCGGCGTGAGGCGGCACGTCAGCTCGATGTCGCGTCGGTCATCGGTGTGCCGCTGCTGGCGCGTGGGCGCGTGGTCGGCGCATTGACGCTCGGCACCAGTCGTCGCGAGCACCGCTTCGACGAGGGGACGCTGCGCTTCGCACAGGATCTTGCGTACCGGGTTGGCCTGTCGGTCGACAACATCCAGTCGTACGAACAGGCGCGCACCGCGAATCGCCTGAAGGACGAGTTCCTCGCAAACCTGTCCCACGAACTGCGCACACCACTGAACGCCATCCTCGGCTACTCACGGATGCTGGCGAGGGGCACGATGCCGGCGGATCGGAGGCCGCGGGCGTACGAGGTGCTCGACAGGAACGCAAGCGTCCTGACCCAGATCGTCGAGGACGTGCTCGACATCTCGCGCATCGTCAGCGGCAAGATCCGCCTCGACCTCGCACCGACAGCGCTCGGGCCGATCCTGTTGAACAGCATCGAGACCGTACAGCCCGGCGCCGACGCCAAGGGCGTGCGAATCGACATGGAGCTGCTCGGCAACACCACCCGGGTGGCCGGTGACGCAGATCGCCTGCAGCAGGTCTTCTGGAACCTGCTGTCCAACGCGGTGAAGTTCACGCCACGGGGCGGGGTGATCGCCGTCCGGATGACCTGCGGTCCGCCCATGTGCGAGGTGACGGTCACTGACGACGGTGCCGGCATCGATCCCTCGCTCCTGCCGCATGTGTTCGATCGCTTCCGTCAGGGCGACAGCTCTCACGGCCGCGAGCACGGCGGCACTGGGCCTCGGGCTGGCCATCGCACGCCAGATCGTGGAAATGCATGGCGGGCTCATCTCGGCCGAGAGTCCGGGCGCCGGGTGCGGCGCCACCTTCCGCGTCGTGCTGCCTCAGCTGCGCGGGTGACGGTCTGGCGGCGCACCATCGACCGGAGGTTCAGGGGCGTCTGGAGAAGTGCTAAGTTGATCGGATGGACGCATTCCTGACCTCCGACGGCCTGCTGGCGCTCGTCACGTTGACCTTCCTCGAGATCATCCTCGGCGTCGACAACGTCATCTTCATTTCGATCCTGTCCGGCAAGCTGCCGCCATCGCAGCAGTTACGGGCGCGACGCACAGGGCTGCTCGCCGCCATGGGCATGCGCCTCGCGCTGCTGATGTCGATTGCCTGGATCGTGCGGCTGACCGCACCGCTGTTCACCGTGCTGGGGCAGGAGATTTCGGGTCGTGACCTCATCATGCTCGGCGGCGGCCTTTTCCTGATGGCGAAGGCAACCATCGAGATTCACGAGCGGCTTGAAGGGGAGCAGGAACACGGGTCGTCACGCGCCACGCCGTCGTTCGGCGCCATCATCTGGCAGATCATGCTGCTCGACATCGTGTTCTCGCTCGACTCGGTCATCACGGCCGTTGGCATGGCGGACAACCTTTCCGTCATGGTCGCGGCCGTGGTGATCTCGGTCGGCATCATGCTGTTCGCGGCTGAGCCGATCAGCGCCTTCGTCAGTCGTCATCCCACCGTGAAGGTGCTGGCACTGTCGTTCCTGCTGCTCATCGGCGTGTCGCTGGTGGGCGAGGGCCTTGGCATGCACATCCCGAAGGGCTACATCTACTTCGCCATGGGCTTCTCGGTATGTGTGGAGATGGTGAACCTGCGGGTGCGCGGCGGCGACCAAGCCTGTGCAGCTGCACCAACCCTACGTTGCCGACGGCGAGTAGCCGCTTCGCGGCCAGGAGGGCCTCGAGGTGCGGCCACACGTGTTTCGCAATCGCGCTGGCGCCGTCTGCGTTCGGATGCACACGGTCAGGCAGCATCAGGTACGGGATTGCCGAGCACCCCGAGCATCATGAAGGGGACGAGCGGCACGTGGTAGGTCCGTGCCAGGTCGACGTACAGCTGATGGAACGCGACGCTGTAGTTCCAGCCATACATCGGCAGCGCCTCCATTCCGCACAGCAGGACAGCGATGCGTCGCGATTGCGCGTGCTCGATGATGGTCGACAGGTTCCGGCGCACCTCGGTCACCGGCACGCCGCGCAGTCCGTCGTTCACGCCGAGGGCGACAATGAGCACCTGCACGTCGCCGCGGAGTGCGTCCCTGAACCGTTGCACGGCACGTGCGCTCGTATCTCCAGACACGCCGGCATTCACGACGGTGAACGCGTAGCCGGCACGGTCCAGCTCCTTCTGGAGTGTGGCCGGAAACGCCCGGTCCACGCCGATTCCGTGCCCTGAGGTGAGGCTGTCACCGAGCGCGACGATGCGCGGACGCACTGAAGCGGATGAAGAACTGGAGGCCACAGCCGCCAGCGCGGCCGCGAGTGTCAGCGTCACGATCATGCGTCCAGTGTACGAGGCCGACTCCCGAGCGACGAGCTCAGCCGGCCGCGCTGGAGGAGAACCCGATGTCGAACACCTGGTCACCGGCCGATTATCAACAGCACGCCGGCTTCGTGCCGGCACTCGGCGCGACGATCCTCGCCCGCCTGGCGCCGCAGCCTGGCGAGCGCATCCTCGACCTGGGCTGTGGTGATGGCGTCCTGACGTCGGACCTGGTGGCGAGCGGCGCCGAGGTGGTGGCCGTGGACGCCTCGGCGGAAATGGTGGCCGCAGCGGTGGCTCGCGGCATCGCGGCGCAGGTGATGGACGCACGCGCGCTCACGTTCGCCGCGGAGTTCGATGCCGTCTTCTCGAACGCAGTGCTGCACTGGATTCCGGAGGCCGACGCAGTGCTGCACGGCGTGGCTCGTGCGCTCAAACCGCGGGGCCGGTTCGTGGCAGAGTTCGGTGGCCACACCAACGTCGCGGCCATTGTCGTGGCTCTGCGGGCGGCGTTCGCCAGCCATGGCCTGACGTTCCGGTCGCCGTGGTACTACCCGTCACCCGAGGAATACCGCACCAGGCTCGAGGCCCACGGCTTCAGCGTCGACGACATCCGTCTGGTGCCCAGGCCGACGCCGCTGCCAACCGGCATGCTGGGATGGCTTCGCACCTTCGCCGTCTCGATCTTCGCGCCTGTGCCGGCGGCGCTGGTGCCGCGGATCGAGCAGGACGTGCTGGACCTGCTGCGCCCGTCACTGTGCGATGCGGCGGGCCAATGGACCGCCGACTACGTGCGGCTCCAGGGGGTGGCGCGGATAGGAGGGTAGAGGTTGGAGCGAGTCAGTGCCCTGTGTGGCCGAAGCCGCCATCGGCGCGAACGGTGTCGGGCAGGGTGTCGGCGGGCGCCCAGAGCACCTGTTCGACTGCGGCAACAACCATCTGGGCCACTCGCATACCCGGCGCGATCGTGAACGGCTCCCTGCCGTGATTGATCAGGATCGCCTTCACCTCCCCGCGATAGTCGCAATCGATTGTGCCCGGTGCGTTCAGCACGGTGACGCCATGCCTGGCGGCGAGACCCGAGCGCGGGCGAACCTGCGCCTCGAAGCCGTGCGGAAGGGCGATGGCGAAGCCGCACGCCACAAGAGCGGTGCTCCCGGGCTCGAGGACGATCGGTTCGTCGATAGCAGGCGGAGAGGTCCATGCCGGCGGCGCCGGCCGTGGCGTAGGCCGGCAACGTGGCGTTCGGTGAGAGTCGCTGGATCGAGACGATGACGGGAGGCACGGGCCGATCGTACCGCATTGCGGATTGCTGATCTGCAATCACCAATGGCGAATCGCTATCTTCCACGCGCGGGGCGGAAGCGGCGCAGTCTTGAGATATGCGGTCCGCGGTTACAGATCGGCGATCCAAAAAAGGCGGGCCGGAGGGTTCCCCCCCGGCCCGCCCGACTGCAGAACGTCGACTAGCGACTGCCGACTAACACACAGCTACCACCGGATATCCGCACCGATGCGGATGATCCGGGCCTGCAGGATCACCGACGGGCGGCTGTAGGCGGCGGCGCCGAACTGCAGCGTCTGGACATCGGTCCAGTCGTTGGAGTTGAACGCGTTGAACAGATCGAGCTTGGGGTTCACCCGGAGACGGCCGACGGTGAAGTTCTGGCCGATCGAGAAGTCGATCTGGTTCAGGCGCGGCGCGTAGCGGGTCCCCGGTGCCTCGAGGAGGAGCTGGAGCTGCGCCTGCGTCATGCCCGGAATGATGCGCTGACCCACCGTGCACTTCGAGGGGTCGTTGCAGGTGGCCGCCGTCCAGGTCGTGGTGGGCGTAACCTGCAGGAAGGTCGAGCGGCCGTTCGGCACGTCGAATCCGGTGCCGGCGGTGAACGGGCCGTACGGCAGAGGGGTCGTGCCAAGGAAGGCGCCCGCGAGGCCCTGGTAGGAGGCGCTCAGGGTCACGCCGTACCACGGCAGCGGGTAGGTGCCGGCCAGCTTGAGGTTCGTGAGCCACGGGATGTCGTACTGGCTCTGATCGCAGTAGGTCAGGATGTTCGGGTCGTTCTTCGCGGCGCTGCACGAGTTGGTGATCGTCCGCTCGGTGGACGTGCCGCCGAACACACGGGCTCCTCGGGGCAGGCGCGCGTTGAACGTGAACTCGAAGCTGTTGTAGCTCTGCTTGAAGTCCGGATCGTTGGAGTCGAGCAGGTCGTTGGCGGCCGCCTTCGATGCGGCGAGGTTGTAGGCCGTGACCGTGCCGCCTGTCAGCGGGTTGTAGACCGGCACCGGCGTGTAGTCACTCGCCGACAGCGCCACGTTGTTGCGCACGATCAGGTCGCTGAAGCCGGTGTGGAAGTACTCGGCCGTGACGCCGAAGCCCGGGAAAACTTCGTGCGTCATGCCGATGTTGCTCGCGATCGAGTACGGCCGCTTCAGGTTCTCATCGAAGCGCGCCAGCGAGCGGACGCCGAAGTTCGCCGGCAGGGTGGAGAAGTCGATCTCGCAGCCGGCCGAACGGAAGGCGCAGCCGCGCTCGCCCTGGGCGATGTCATCGCCGTTCAGGTCGGTCCACGGAAGGTTACGCGTGGTGAGCGCCGTCGGACTGTAGAGACGCGCGAAGCCGGCCGTCTGGGCGGTCATGAACCGGTTGATGCCGGCGCGCACGCCGGTCTTGCCGTTGCCGAACACGTCGTACACGGCCGACACGCGGGGCGAGACGTCCTTCCAGGTCGGCAGCACCGTGTCGCCGTAGGCCGGTGACGAGGCAAAGCGTCCCACCTGTGCGGCCTGTCCCACGATCCGCTGCTTCACGTAATCGAAGCGGACGCCGTAGTTCAGGGTGAGGCGGCTCAGGCGCCACGAATCCTGCGCGAAGATGCCCAGGTTGTTGTCCAGGTTCTCCTGCACTTCGAGCGGCGTGTTGAGCACCGTGACCTGCACCGGCTGGAGGTTGTTGTAGACCTGGTAGAGGTCGCCATTGGCGTTGTTGTAACGGCGGTAAGGGCCCCACGAGTTGTACACGCCAACCTTGATGCTGTGCGAGCCGGTGACGTAGGAGGTTGACGCAGACAGGTTGTAGCGGTCGGGGTAGTTCCCCAACTGGGCGTTCGGCGCGTTCCACAGGTAGCCAAGGCTCTGGTCGCTCTTGCGCACGTTGCGGAACCAGTCCGGGGTACCCCGCTCGGCGAAGATGCCGGCTTGGTACAGGTTGTCGTAGCGCTCGCGATTGAACGAGATGCCGCCTTCGACGAGCATCCGCGCGGTCAGGGTCGAGGTCCACTTTGCCGAGCCGGTCGCGAACGTCGGTGTGTTCCACAGGACCGAGGCAGTGCGTGGGTCGGTCAGCGAGCCCATGGCGGCGCCACGGAGGCGCATCGCCCGGTCGTTGAACACGGCCAGCTTGTTCTTCGGCGACACCTGCCACGTCATGCGGACGATCGGGTTGTCCATCTTCTCGTCCGAGATCCCCTGCTCGCAGGTGCCGGGGTTGGCAGCGCACTGCTGGAAGCCCTGCGGGAACGGCACGCCCGCGGGTGTCAGGAATGTGTTGGCGATCGGCTTGTCGTAGCGCGCCTTGCGGAACGCGCCGTAGAACCACAGCGTGTCCTTGACGATCGGGCCGCCCTGCTCGATGTTCCACTCGTAGAAGTTCGAGATGCGGTCGACGCCGGTCACGCCGCGCGAGGTGAGGCGGTCGGTGAGGTTGTCACCCTGCCACGCGGACGGGGACTTCGCGGCCTTGAAGCCGCCGTTGAACCGGTTGCCGCCGTCCTTGGGCACCAGGTTCATCGTCAGGCCGCCCGCAATCGTTTCGGCGTTGCCACCGGCGGTCTGGTAGACAGCTTCCTGGATCATCGCTTCGTTGTGGTAGGCCTGCACCGCGCCGTCGCCCATCAGCCCGTTGGTGACGAGGCCGTCGACCATGACCATCGTGCCGGACGCGCCGACGCCGTGGACGGAGAAGTAGGTCTGCTGCATGGCGCGGCTGCCGCCGACGTCGGGCGAGCTGAGGGCCACACCGACAACCATCTGGCCGAGGCTCTGGATCGTGCGCGCGGTTGGAATGGCGTCGAGTACGTCGCGGTTCAGCACCTGCGACTTCGTGTTCGAGCTGACGTCCACCACCGGGGATGCACCTGACACCGTGACCGATTCCTCGAGTGCGCCGACCTTCATGTCGGCGTTGATCGTGGCGGTGAAATTGCCCGGCAGGTCGAGCCCCTCGCGCTTGAAGCTCTGGAATCCAGGCAGAGTGAAGGTGACGCTATAGGAGCCCGGCCGCAGGTCGACAATGCGGTAGGCACCTTCTCCGTCGGTGATGACCGAACGGGTCTTCTCGATGAGGACGTCGCTCGACGCCTCGACAGTAACGCCCGGGAGCACGGCGCCCGAGGTGTCCTTTACCACGCCGGCAATGGCGCTCTGCGCCTGGGCGGCGGTGGGCAGCCAGAGAACGCACGCCACCGCGGCGGTCCCGGCCAACACGAGTTTCCGCATCATTCGTAAGCCTCCTGCGAACAGGCCAGATTGGCCTGAGCTCCGACCGGAGAATGTACCCCTGCAACGACGGAGGCCGAAGGCATTTTTCCAATCAAATGCTTGATGATCCACCGTGGCATCGTCCAAATTCAGAAGTTTGGATGTAACGTCCCCTTACGGTTTTTAAATTCGCCTGATCAGTGCTCTGGGTTGACGCCATCGTCCCTACCGCGTAGCCTCGTGCGCGCCCGATCAATCTAAGCCGTGAAACACCGTCATACCGGGCCAGCGCTCTTTTCGTCGGCAGTTGTTTTTCGATCCCTGACAGCGAACTACCCCAAGGAGGCGCGGATGTTTTCGAGTAAGTGGAGAGTGATGTTGGCAGTGCTGGCGGCCCTGGTGGCCCTGCCCAGCCTGGCCCAGGCGCAGAGTGCAATTGCAGGTGTGGCTCGTGACACGTCCGGTGCTGTCCTGCCCGGAGTGACTGTCGAGGCCGCGAGTCCGGCCCTGATCGAGAAGACCAGGGCCGTCACGACCGACGGCGAAGGCCGCTACAACATCGTCGACCTGCGTCCCGGTGTCTACAGCGTCACCTTCTCCCTGGAAGGGTTCAGCACCGTCAGGCGTGACGGCGTCGAACTGCCGACCGGTTTCACCGCCACGATCAACGGCGACATGAAGGTCGGTTCGCTCGAAGAGACGATTACCGTGTCGGGGCAGTCGCCCGTGGTCGACACCTCCTCGGCTGTGCAGCAGCAGGTTCTGAGCCGCGCCGTGCTGGACGCCGTCCCGACGGGACGATCGGTGCCGACGCTGGGCGCCATGCTGACCGGCGCGCGCCTGGCCCTGCCGGACGTCGGCGGCACCTCTGGCATGCAGAACCGCGACCTCACGGTGCATGGTTCGGACGGTCGCGACACCACCTTCATGGTGGACGGGATGATCCTGAACGGTATCGAGGGCGACGGCTCGGTCCAGAGCTACTTCAACGACCTCATGTTCGAGGAAATCAGCTACCAGACGAGTGGCATCAACGCCGAAACGTCGGCTGGCGGCGTGCGCGCCAACATGATTCCGAAGGACGGCGGCAACGAGTTCAGGGGCACCGGCTTCTTCTCGGGCGGCAATGAGAGCTTCCAGTCCGACAACACCAGTGACGCCAGGCAGCAGGGGCTGGCGGCGGGCGACTCGCTGAACAAGGTGTGGGATGTCAACCTCTCCCAGGGCGGCCCAATCCGGAAGGACAAACTCTGGTTCTTCTCTTCATTCCGCGACTGGGGCGTCTATCAGTACATCGCCAACAGCTTCTATCGCTACGGCGACCAGGCTGGTGAGCAGACGATCGACGACGCGCGCATCACCAGCGGCATGGCTCGCCTGACGGCGCGATTCGGCGAGAAGCACAAGCTCGCCGGCTACCTCGACCGCATCCGCAAGTTCCGCGGCCACGAGAACTCGGCGCCTGCCGGCTACGCGATTGCCGGGGAGGCCACCGACATCCGCGCGCCGAAGCAGTACTACACGAGCGAAATCAAATACACCGGCACGCTCACGAGCAAGTTCCTCCTCGAGGGCGGCTTCGCGATCAACAACGAGAGCTACGACCTGACGCCGCTCAACGTCGACTCGGTACCGCCGCTCGAACAGGGCGGCCGGACGCCGACCAACGCGCTCTTCATCCCGAAGCGCGACGTCGTGCTGCAGACCTCGTTCGACCAGTACGACGGCGGCGTCTACTACCGCGAACCGATCCGCAAGACGTTCGTCGGTGCGGCCTCCTACGTGACCGGCTCGCACAACATCAAGGCGGGCATCCAGTACGGCTACGGCTACTTCTGGCGCCAGCGCCGCATGGCGGCCGACCTGATCCAGCTGTATCGCACCGGTGTGCCATCGCAGGTGATCATCTACAACACGCCCCAGAGCAGCCAGAGCGACATGAACGCCGACCAGGGCATCTACGTGCAGGACTCCTGGAGCATTGGACGATTCACTATCAACCCTGGCGTCCGCTTCGAGCACTTCAACAGCTCGATCGGCGGCCGCTCGGTCGGCGCAGGCCGCTTCGTGCCGGAACGTACGTTCGCGGAGGTGGAGGACGTGCCGAACTGGAACACCGTCTCGCCGCGTTTCGGTATCGCGTGGGACGTCCAGGGTGACGGCAAGACCGCAGTGAAGGCCGGCTTCGGCAAGTACGTGCGCGCCTACTCGTCCGGCTTCGCCGACGCGTACGACCCGAACTTCTTCACGTCGGCCACCCTTTCCTGGGCGGACCTGAATGGGGACAACATCGCTCAGGGTGGTCTTAGCTACAACGCCGACGGCTCGCGCCAGACTCCGTGTGTGTACCGTACCGCCGGCTGCGAGATCGACTTCTCGAACCTGTCGTCCACCTTCGGCACCAAGCCGCAGCAGACGTTCGACCCGGACATCAAGCGCCCGTTCCAGTACCAGATGAATGCCAGCGTGCAGCGCGAAGTCATCCCAGGCACGTCGGTCACCTTCTCGTTCAAGCGGCGCGACTACCGCAACCTGATCTGGTCCGACAACACGCTGGTCAACCCGTCGGACTACACCAAGTACACGATCGCCAGCCCGCTCGATGCGTCGAAGACAGTCGACGTGTACAACCTTGCCGCGTCGAAGGCTACGGCGTTCAGCGCCGTCGATTCGAACTCCGACAACAAGCGCTACTACAACGGCTACGACATCGGTTTCCAGAGCCGCATCAAGGGGCTGAACATCTTCGGCGGCTACAGCGCCGGCCACACCATTGCGGTGACCTGCCAGACCGAAGATCCGAACAACCTGAACTATTGCGACCAGAGCCAGTACGACATCCCGATGTACTCGCAGTTCAAGCTGAACGGCTCGTACCAGCTCCCCTGGAAGATCTCGGTTGCCGCGACGATCCAGAGCTACAACGGCGATGCGCGTAACGGCGCATACGACGGATCCATCCCGGCGACCAGCATGGTGGATCCGTCTCTCCGCGTGACCTGGAACATGTCGCGCGCCGACTTCCTTGCCGCCACCGCCAAGGCTGGCTACAACAACGGCGCCGGCGTGCCGTTGACGCAGTCGTCGGTGAACGTGCAACTGCAGGAGCCCGGGCAGAAGCTGCTTGGCCGCCAGAACCAGGCGGACATCCGCCTGAAGCGCACGTTCCAGCTTGGCCGCCTGTCGCTCGAGGGCCAGGCCGACGCCTACAACGCGCTCAACACCGGCGTGGTGCTGCAGCGGGTCCAGACGTTCGGCAGCCGTCTCGACGTGCCGTCGTCCATCCTGCAGGGCCGCCTCTTCCGCCTCGGCTTGCAGGCGCGCTGGTAACTTCGTAGTCGCTAGTCGCTAGTCGCACGTCGTCCGTCAACGAAAAGGGCGGGCTGGAGGTTGTCTCCGGCCCGCCCTTTTTGTATTCGCGATCAATCAGCCGTTCCTACAGTGGTGTACCCAGCCGTGTCTGGATCGCATCGCGGTAGCCGCGGCTCAGTGTCAGCCGCGTGCCGTTGCGCAGCAGGACGACGTACTCGCCGTTGAAGGACGACTGCATCTCCTGCATGCGGTCGACATTGACGATCGTCGAGCGGTGGATGCGCATGAACTGCTGCCCATCGAGCTGCGCCTCGAGGTGACCCATCGTGTCGCGCACCAGGTGTTCCTGCTGACCGACGTGCATCCGGACGTAGTGGCCCGCGGCCTCGCACCAGTCGATGTCGCACCGGATGCTGAGAGCGGCGACATGGCGTTGGGCGAGGCGCGCCGCTTCGCCAGATGCTCGCGGGCGTGGCCAAGCGCAGCACGGAACCCGATCGGAGCTGAACGGCTTCAGCAGGTAGTCGGGCGCGTGCACTTCGAAGGCCCGCAGCGCGTACTGGTCGTAGGCGGTGACGAACACCACGGCCGGCATGCCGTTCGCGCGAATGGTGCGCGCCAGCTCCATCCCCGAGATCTCGGGCATCTGGATGTCGAGGAAGAGCACTTCGATGTCGGCCTCGCTATTCAGCAGCGACACCACCCGCGCGCGCGCAATCGGTTCGTCGTCGGCTACCAGCGTCCGGATTTTCTGATTCATGCCGCACCTGCCCTCAGGGCCTCGGCAACACCCGCGTCGGCCCGAGACGGCGGACAGCAGGTACGACTGGACGCTCGACGACAGACGAAGGCTGTCGCTATGCCGAAGAGCAGCGGCAGCGGCGGTTGCCTGGGTGCCATCACAGCACTATCACCGCCATGCACGTGCCTGGTCAAGACACTCGTCCCGCATGAATTGCGGGCGGGCGGAGTTCGTCACCCAGATTCCGCGGTTCATCACACCGAATAGTTAGGAAGGATTGACGGCGGGCGGACAGTCTCGCGCGGACGATGGCGCGCCAACGGAGAGCCTGCGTATGCTTGCCACCGCCCTCGCCCTGCTCCTTGCCACCGTCCCGGCGGCGCCCGCTGACCTGTCGCGTCCACGCCTGCTGCTGCGCCTGCAGGTTCAACCGGGGGCTCGTGATGAAGGCTGATGATGTCGAGGCTGTGAAGGCCGGCGTCCGTCGTACCTGGGCTCCGGCCCTCGACCTGGTCGTGGTCGGCCCCGAACGCGTGAGCGGCCTGATCGCGGTCGACACGGTCCACGTGGTGCTCACCAACCGCAGGCTCTATGACGTGGCGCACACCGGCATGGCCTGGATGGGGCACTACCTGCTGCGTTCCGCCAGCCACACCGGACGTGGCTTGATGCGGCCGGTGTTCAGCGTGGACGAACTATGGACACCCGGCCATCGATCGACAGCATCGATCGGCGGATGATGGAACAGCTACGGCTGCCGGACCTGATGGTTGTTCGTCGCGAGTGACCAACCACCAACGACCAACCGACTACTCGCCCTTCTTCGTCCCCGGCAGCATCGGCAGCGCCGTGTCGCCGCCGCTGATCAGTCCGGTCTTGATGTAGGTGAGCAGCTTGTCGCGCGTGTCCGTGATGTCCAGATTGCGCATCGTCAACTGGCCGATGCGGTCCTGCGGCGTGAAGAACGCTTCGCCCTTCTCCATCGTGAGCCGTTCGGGCTTGTAGGTGAGGTTCGGGCTCGCCGTCTCCAGATCGAGTAGTCGTTGCCGCGTCGCAGCTCGAGCGTCACCTCACCGGTGACGGCGCGCGCCACCCAGCGTTGGGCCGTTTCGCGCAGCATCATCGCCTGCGGATCGTACCAGCGTCCCTGGTAGAGGAGCCGGCCGAGGCGGCGGCCGCTGTCGCGGTACTGCTCGATCGTGTCTTCGTTGTGGATGCCGGTGACGAGCCGTTCGTAAGCGATGAAGAGCAGCGCCAGGCCCGGTGCTTCGTAGATGCCGCGGCTTTTCGCCTCGATGATGCGGTTCTCGATCTGGTCGCTCATGCCGAGGCCGTGGCGGCCACCGATGGCATTCGCGTCGAGCATCAGCTGCACGCTGTCGTCGTAGGTCCGGCCGTTCAGCGCAACCGGCTGACCCTCCTCGAAGCGGACGGAGACGGTCTCGGCCTTCACCGCGACGTCGTCTCTCCAGAACGCGACGCCCATGATCGGGCGCGACGATCTTCATGCCCTTGTCGAGGAACTCGAGATCCTTGGCTTCGTGTGTGGCGCCGAGAATGTTCGAGTCGGTCGAGTAGGCCTTCTCGACGCTCATCTTGTACTGGAAGCCATTCCGGATCATGTACTCGGACATCTCGGTGCGGCCGCCGAGTTCGTCGATGAAGCGCTGATCGAGCCACGGCTTGTAGATCTTCAGGTTCGGGTTCGCGAGCAGGCCGTAGCGGTAGAACCGCTCGATGTCGTTCCCCTTGAACGTGCTGCCGTCGCCCCACATGTTCACGTCGTCTTCCTTCATGGCGACGACGAGCATGGTGCCGGTGACGGCGCGGCCGATGGGAGTGGTGTTGAAGTAGGTGACGCCCGCCGTCGAGATGTGGAAGGCGCCGGCCTGCAGGGCCGCGATGCCTTCCGCGACCAGCTGCTGGCGGCAATCGATCAGTCGCGCCTTCTCGGCGCCGTAAGCGAGCGCCCGGCGCGGGATGTCGTCGTAGTCGGGCTCATCGGGCTGCCCGAGGTTCGCGGTGTAGGCGTAGGGAACCGCGCCCTTCTCGCGCATCCAGTGCAGCGCTGCGCTGGTGTCGAGGCCGCCCGAGAACGCAATGCCGACTTTGTCGCCGGCGGGAACCGTCTGAAGAATGTTCGCCATCGCCGAATATCTTACCCGGTCGGCCCACGAACCCGACCGCTCAGGGGCCTGGCACGGTGCGGTACGTGGGCGGGAACCGGGCCGTGTGTGACGGCGACGACTTCAGCATCGCCGGGCGGTAGTCGCCGGCCAGCAGCGCCTCGAAGCGCCGCCACTCGCTGCTGCGCCGGTTCGCGTCCGAGCCGGGGCCGCCCGCCCGCCCCTTCGCCCACGTGTAGGCGAGTGCGAAGCCTCGGAACTCGTTCACGAACCGGAGCGTCGCCTCGGGATGGTGCATCAGAGCCTGTTCTTGCAGCGCCCAGAGCGTCTCGACGTAGCCGAGCGTTCCGCCCAGGTGCCGCACGAGCGAGTCTTCGATCGCCGGCGCCAGGCCATCGACCAGGCGCGCCACAGTGTGGTGGGACTCGGCCAGTTGCGGCGCCAGACCAGCAAGCGGAAACAGCACGTCGCGCTCGAAGGCGAGCCGTTCCGCGCCGGTGAACACCAGTGAGGCGGCAGTGGTGGCCGCGGCTTCGCTGGCGAACGACTCAGGGCTGAAGAGCGGAATCGCCTGCAGTTCGGGACGGTCGCTCTTCGCCCGGCGCTCGCGCAGCAGGTTGATGACGTGATGCCCGGGATATCCCTCGTGGCACGCGAGCTCCAGCGTGCGATCCACGGTGAGCGGAAAACTCAGGTTGACGTCGATGCGGCTTTGGCCGACCCCCAGGTAGGTGCTGAAGGCGCTCCACGGTTCGCCGCGCACGTAGGTGACGGACACGGACTCGGCACCCGGCAGCGTCAGCATGCGCCGCGTCTGTGCGCGGCACTCCTCCAGCGCCCGTTCGAAGACTCTCGGCACCCGGCCGGCCGGTATCAGGACCTCCCGCTCGTACGCATCCAGCCTCGCGGCGGGCGAGCCAATTCCGGGAAGGCGGAGGACCAGCTCGGCCCGCGTCGCCTCCAGTGCGGTGCCACTGGCCGGCGCGGGGAAGGCGAGGCCGAAGAGGCCGGTCAGCTCCTGGTCCAATGTGAAATGGGCACCGGCCTTCATCGATGCCCGCGTGCTGACCGCGGTGAGATGGGCGACGAGCCAGTCTCGCCGCGCACGGCTCGAGTCCGTCGCTGCTGATGCGAGCGTCGACGCGGTCGTCCGGGCACGCGTCGCGATGTCGTCGAACGAGAGGGGAGCGGTCCCGGGCGGAGCAGCCGACGGCGCGACGTCCGATGTCGAGTCGCCGCTTGCCGAGCGGGCGTCCTGCGCGGTGAGCTGCGCCACAAGGTGCAGGTACGCCTGCGCTGCATCGTCGACTGGTGACGTAGCAGGCGCACGGGCGGGGGCGCAGGCAACGGTCAGGGCCAGGGCCAATCCAGCCGCCACACCGGGGCCGTTCAGCCGCCAGGTACGCGGACGCAGTGGCGTCATGGTGTCGCGGTGATGAACGGCACGTCGATCCGGTACTCGCTCCCCTTGACGACGAACGCCACGCGCACGCTGGCTTCCTTCTCGCGGACCGCGCGACCGTCCAGTACCCAGCTCTCACCGTGCTCGTCGATCGTGCCGATCAGGGCCTCGGCGTCGGCATCCGGGCGCTCCACCGTGAGGGTGACCCTCGATACCACGGACGCCGGAAGATCCTGGCGCCTGGCGTCGGAGAAGTACCACGCGGTGATGACCCGCCGGATCAAGCACCACCTCGTAGTGCATGTCGTCGTACATGTCCACCACGCCGCCGTGGCGTGGGTCGTGGTCGCCGTGCTCCATGCCCGTGGGCGGCTGATCTGCCGGCGTCGCCGACACCGCGCCCCCCGCCGGCGCGGCCACCACCACCTCCTGTCGTTCAGCAGAACAGCTGCTGGTCGCGAGCGCAGCTGCCGCAAGCACCCATGCGCCGAATCGATGTCGCATGCGTCAGCCTTCGCAAGCCCGCTGCCACGGTGCGACGCCCCGTGTGGTGCGCGTCGCCCGGGGCGCGTGCCGCCGACGACGCAGTCACGTGCGCCAAGAACGCAGGCGTCCTACATTCACGTGTGCCAGTACAGACAGGTGTGTCGGCCTGTTTTCTCAGGCGAATCATCGATCCCGACACTCTCGTTCGGCGCCCTTCGCGCACAGCGACATGCGTGTCGGTCTGCGTGCGGCCGCTCCGCGATCGATCGCGCGAAATGCCGATGTTTCCTCGCGAATTCCACGCATGCACGGTCTGGCGTGGTGGTTGCACTGAGAGCCTGCACACGTCGCGACACTGGTGCAACACGCGCAACGAACTCGGTGCAGACGCACCACGGAGAAAGAGGATCACTCGATGGGACGTCACCTGCTACGCGCCCTGCTGCTCGTTGTCATCGCCGCGATTCCCGCGCTGGCCCAGACGACCAGCGCCACCACGGCAACCGTGATCGGTACCGTCGCCGATTCGTCCGGCGGCACGCTCCCTGGCGTGACCGTCAATCTGTCTGGCACGTCGATGATGGGCGTGCAGACCACCGTCACGGCCGAAGACGGCAGCTATCGCTTCATCGCCGTTCCTCCTGGTGAGTACAAGCTGACCTTCGACCTGCCCGGCTTCTCGACGGTCACGCGCGACGCGGATCCGTCTGACCGCGAAACTTCACCGCCACCATCAACGTCGCCGCTCGGCATGGCGGCACTCGAGGAGAACGTCACCGTCACCGGCGCGTCGCCGGTCGTCGACGCGACGTCGACCTCCATCTCCACGACATTCGACAAGGAAACGCTCGCCAACCTTCCGAGCGCGCGCGACTACTGGGCGATCCTCTCCGAGGCCCCGAGCGTCAAGCTGCAGCGCATCGACGTCGGCGGCAGCGCCGCCGGCACGCAGACCACCTACTTCGTCTACGGCACCACCGGCCAGGTGCGGCCGATGGTCGAGGGGATCAACTCGACCGAGGGCACCGACGCCTTCGGCAACTACGTCGACTACGGCTCGTTCGAAGAAGTGTCGATCGGCAGCGGCGCGTCGAGCGCCGAGAGCCCGGTGCCCGGCGTCTTCACGCAGCTGATTGCGAAGTCCGGCGGCAACACCTACCACGGCTCGTTCTACGGCGACAAGGAATGGGAAGGGCTGGCAGTCGTACAACATCGACGCGGCGCAGGTCGCGGCCGGTGTCACCGGCGGCGGCGGCCTGGAGCCGCGCGACACCAACCGTCTGTCGAGCTACAGCGACAGGAACGCCGACATCGGCGGCTACTTGATGAAGGACAAGGTCGTGGTGGTATGCCTCGGTGCGCGCTCTCGATTCGAACGGTCCGCTACACGAACTACCCGGTCGAGGTCGTTCAAGACCGAGCTGCGTAACGTCACCGCGAAGGGCACCTATCAGCTGTCGCAGAACAACAAGCTGATTGGCTACTACCAGCCCAGCTCGAAGGTGCAGCCGACCCGTCTCGATCGCCAGCTGCTCAACGCCACCACGGCCATCCATGTGGCGACCGACGACAGCTTCCGCCAGGACTACGCGCCGCTGTTGTGGAAGACGGAGTGGAACTCGATCCTGACGCCATCGACCTTCTTCGAAATCCGCACCGGCGCGTTCGGCTACGACTGGGCAGACACGCCGACGGCAACGGCCCGAGCTACGAGGATCTCGAACACCAACGTCGTCTCCGGCAGGGCGCGCGCGCGCGATTATCTAAGATCAAGCGCAACCAGGTGCTCGGCTCGCTCAGCTACCTGAAGAGCGGCTGGATCGGCACTCACAACTTCAAGGTCGGCGGCGAGTACTTCCGCGAGACCGCAGACCGCAGTATCGCTTCGCCGGCTCGTACAACGACGTGCTGCACGTGCTGCGCAGTGGCGTGCCGTCCGAAGTGATGCTGTTCGAGCCGGCCGCAGTCGGAGAACGGCCTTCACGTGGTCGGCACTCTACGTCCAGGACAACTGGAAGGTGAACAACCGCCTGTCGCTGAACCTCGGCCTCCGCTACGACCACTACCGCAACTTCCTGCCGGAGCAGGACGCACGAGCCGTTCGCCTACACCACCACGCCGATCGTCTTCCCGGCCGTGAACAACCTCAATGACCTGGAATCTGCCCGCGCCGCGACTCGGCTTCACCTACGCGCTGACCGACGACGGCAAGACGGTGCTCAAGGGCAACTACGGCAAGTACTGGTGGAATCCGGGCGCGCAGCTCTCGTCCGGACAACAATCCGAACCCGGAGGTCTGGTTCCGCGCTACGCCTGGAACGATCTGAACGGCGACAGGCTGTATCAGCCCGGCGAGGAAGGGCGCCTGAACAGCTCCGCCGGGCGGCGTCGCGACGCAGGTGATCGACCCGAACCTGAAGGACAGCTACACGACGAGTTCGCGGGCTGGCTCGAACGCGAAGTCATGCCCGAACTTCGGCGTCCGCACCGGCTTTGTCTAGCGCGGCGAGAGCGAACCTGGCGGTGGCCTTCAACGTCAACCGTCCTCTCGCGCCTTCAACGTGCCGGTCACCATCCAGGACCCGGGGCCGGACGGAGTCGCGGCAACACCGACGATGGCGTGCCTATCACGGCGCTACAACCTGAGCGCCGGCGCGCTCGGCGCTGCCGATGGTCAACATCTACGACAACGTCGCCGGCGCCGACAGCGACTACTACACTTGGGAACTGACCGCCACCAAGCGGATGAGCACGCGGCTGGTCGTGCTGATGTCGTTCTCGAAGACCTGGAGCGCCGCGCAGGCACGACCACGTTCTTCGGCACCCAGCTTCCGTCAGAACGCACTGCCGGTCACGCCGAACGACCTGATCAACACCGAGCCGGACGGCAAGATCAACTACACCGACTGGTACGTTGAAGTTGCACGGCACCTGGAGGCGCCGCTTGGCCTGAAGATCTCGCCGATGCTGCGCCTGCAGGCCGGCCAGAACTGGGGCCGCACCTTCCTGACGACGCTCGAACTACGGCACCGTCCGCATCGCGGCCGAACCGCTCAACACCAACCGTCAGGACAACGTCACCGTGTTCGACTTCCGCATCGAGAAGGTCGGTCACGCTGCCCGGAGGTGTGAAGGTCGGTCCGTTCCTCGACGTCTACAACATGTTCAACACCAACCCCGAGCAGAACATCACCTGGGCGTCGGGCAGCGTCGTTCCTCCGTCCGACCGCCATCGTGCCGCCGCGCGTCGCGCGCATCGGCGCCAAGGTGAACTGGTAGTCATTCGTGCACGACCCGGGCTACGAACCCCAGGTGCGGGCCAGGCCTGTCTCAGGAGATGCACAGCATGGTTCGCGCTCAGGAAACACACGCAGCGTCGCTCGTTGTCGGCGGTGCGTGCGTCGCGTTGGCCGGCTGTCAGCAGGCCGCCGGATGCCGGGCCGCCGCTCAGGCCGGTCACTGCTGCCCGACGCCAGCAAGCCGGGCCAGCCTCGGCATCCGGCCGGACGGCGACACCGAGATCGCAAACCGACATGAGCCTCATCGCAACGACGACCTGAAGAAGGTCTTCACCTACATCGACGAGCACGTCGACGAGCACGTCGAGAATCTGCAGAAGTGGATCCAGCAGCCGAGCATCTCGAACTCCGGCGAGGGCATTCCCGAGTCGGCCGAGATGGTGAAGGGCTTCTTCGAGCAGCTCGGCTGCCAGGAGTCGCGGGTCTACGACGTCGGCACGACCGAATGGGGCTCGCAGGGCAATCCGGTGGTCTACGCCAGGTGCGACGAGGGCGCGGAGAAGACGCTGGTCATCTACTGGATGTACGACACCATGCCGGTGACCCAGCCCGACGTCTGGATCGCGCCGCCGTTCGAAGGGCGCCTGGTCGAGCAGGCGCCGTTCAAGAAGGTGCTGATCGGCCGCGGCGCGACCAACTCCAAGGGACCGCAGATGGCGCAGTGGAACGCGCTGATGTCGATCAAGGCGGTCACCGGCAAGCTGCCGGTGAACCTGATCTTCGTGGCCGAGGGCGACGAGGAGCGGATGTCGATCGGCTACCGGCAGTTCGTCAAGGACCATCCTGAGCTGTTCAAGGGCGCTGACGCGATGTATCGCTTCGGCAGCTCAGGGCTTCAGCGGCGGCGGCGAACTCTCCGGCGGCTCCGAAGGCTGCGTCTACGTCGAGCTGACCACCAGCGGCGCGAAGTGGGGCCGCGGCCCGACCGTGTCCGACATCCACGGCGGCAACAAGCGCAGCGTCGACAGCCCGGCGTGGCGCCACATCCAGATGCTGAAGACGCTTGTGTCTCCGAAGACGGCAACAAGGTGCTGATCGACGGCTTCTACGAGAACATCGAGCCGCTGACCACAGACGAACTGAAGCCAAGCTCGAAGCCGGCGCCAAAGGGCATCGACATGAAGGTCGCCGCCGAGAACCTCGGCGTCGCGCGCTTCATCTCCGACGATCCGCTCGACATACCTGAAGATGGCGCGCTACGGCACGTCGATGAATCTCGACGGCATCTGGGGCGGCAACATGTATGCGGGCGGCGCCGGCGCCATTCTGCCGAACAAGATCACCTCGAAGCACAACTTCCGCTACATGCCGAACATGGACGGCATCGACATCACCAGGAAGCTGCGCGCCCATCTCGACAAGCACGGCTACCAGGACGTCGAGATGAAGGTGATCGGCGACGTGCCGTGGGCCAAGATGCGCTACGACACCGATGTCGCGAAGTCGCTGATGGCGAACCTACGACATCTTCGAGCATCCCCTACGGCGCGGCGCCGACCCAGCGAGACCATCCTCGGGCCGCTACTGGCCGGCCTATCTCTTCGCCGGCAGCCCGCTCGAACATCCCGATCGTCGGCGGCGCCGCCGGTTACGGCAGCAACGCCCACGCCGCCAACGAGTTCTTCGTCATCGAAGGCGCCGGCAAGGTCTACGGCATCGCCGGCGCGGAGAAGTCAATCGCCACGTTCCTCTACAACTATGCCGGGCTGAACGGCTCCGTCCACCAGGCCGACGCCGACCAACTGAGGTTGGCATCCCCCTGTCCCAAGAGTGTGAGATGCCGCTCATCAGCTCCAGATCTGACGAAGACCTACACCATCGGCGAGGTCGCCGTGCACGCGCTGCGCGGCGTCTCGCTCGACATCGACGCCGGCGAGTTCGTCACCATCGTCGGGCCCTCGGGGTCCGGCAAGTCGACGTTCATGCACATCCTCGGCTGTCTCGATCGTCCGACGACCGGGCAAGTATCTGCTCGACGGCCGGACGTGTCGAAGCTGTCGCGCGACGAGCTGGCGCGCGTCCGCAACACCACGATCGGCTTCGTCTTCCAGAGCTTCAATCTGCTGCCGCGCACCTCGGCGCTCGAGAACGTCGAGTTGCCGATGCTCTACAGCCGGCACGAAGCTGCCGGCCGGCCGAACGCCGCACGCGGGCGATGGCGGCCCTGGCGGCGGTCGGCCTCGAGAACCGGATGCCGACCATCATCCCGAACCAGCTGTCGGGCGGACAGCAGCAGCGCGTCGCGATCGCCCGCGCGCTGATGACCGAGCCGCCGATCCTGCTGGCCGACGAGCCGACCGGCAACCTCGACACGCGCACGAGCGTCGAGGTGATGGAGATCTTTCAGCGGCTCCGGAAGGAGCGCGGCATCACGGTCATCCTGATCACGCACGACCACGACAGATCGCCGAGTACGGCATCGCGCATCGTCAGCTTCCGCGACGGCCACATCGTCGTCGGACTCGACGAACCAGAGCTGGCGGGTGGCCAGCGACGGAGACTGGCGGACATGCCGCTGGTGACGGCCTGAGGGATGGAACCATGTCGTCCGCCAGAGCTTCGCGCTCGCCTGGCGCACGCTGCGCCGTAACGGCCTCCGCTCGGCGCTGACGCTGCTCGGCATCACCATCGGTGTCGGCGCGGTGCTGACGATGGTCGCGGTCGGCAACGGCGCCCGCGCGTCGATTGAGGACCAGGTCGCCGCGGCCGGCATGAACGTCATCACGGTCACGGCCGGCAACTACAGGATGAAGGGCGAAGAGGATGGCGGCGGTGTCGCCGACCACCAGGCGGCCTTCAACGACGCGGGCCGCGGCGGCGACCAGTTCGATCTGGATGCGCCCGCCACCCGTTCGCGTTCTGCCACGGCGGTCTACTACCCGCGCCGCACCCAGCCGATGTTCACACTGATCGGGCATCCGGAAGACGACCCGATGGAGAAGCACAACCACCCGACGTCGCGCGAGCGCCTGGGCGACTCGGCTGCCGGCCTCGGCGCCGCCGCGACGCTAACGCGCGCCGACGCCGATGCGATTCGCGGCGAGGTGAAGGGTGTGCAGTACGTGGCGGCGGGGGTGCACGAGTCGGCGCGCATCGTGCTCGACGACAAACGCTGGTTCACCCGGCTGCACGGCACCGAGTCAGACATGGCGAGCATTCGCCGTACGTGGACCTTCACGCACGGGCCGCTTCTTCAACGGCAGCGAGTCGGCGAAGGGTGCGCAGGTCATCGTCCTCGGCAGCGTCGCCTACGCGAAGCTTTTCCGGACGGCAGGACCGATCCGACCGGCACCGATCGTCACCGTCTGGAACCAGCCGTTCACCGTCGTCGGCGTGCTGGCCAGCACCACGTGGACGAACTGCCGGTGCGTCGGCGACGACCAGTTCGACGCGGTGTACGTGCCGCTCGACGACCGTCCATCGGCTGCTGAACCTGACGCAAGCTGAACACGATCACCGTCACCTCGAAGTCGGCTGCCGACACCACCGCGGGTGTCGAAGGACGTCACCGCGCTGCTGCGCGAGCGCCACGGCATCGCGCGAGGCGGCGCCCGACGACTTCGTGGTCCGCACCCAGGCCAGCGCGGCGCTCGGCAAAGGGCATCAACCCGCAGGTCGCGCGCGCGATTGCCGGCAACGTGCCCGGCCTCGAGCAGGTGACGCTCGAACAGCTCTCGACTCACGCTCGAACGGTCGAGCCGGACGATGACGGCGCTGCTGGCGAGCGTCGCCAGCGTGTCGCTGCTGGTCGGCGGCATCGGCATCATGAACGTGATGCTGCTGTCGGTGACCGAGCGCACGCGTGAGATCGGCCTGCGCATGGCGCTCGGCGCGCGAGCGCGCGACGTGCATGCTGCAGTTCATGGCTGAAGCGGTCACGCTCAGCCTCACCGGCGGTGTCATCGGCGTCGTGCTCGGCCTGATAGCGGCCGGCTGGCGGTCCGACAGACGCTCGGTGGGCGACGGTCATCTCGCCCGGAGCCGTCTTCATCGCCGTCGCGGTGGCTGCCGCGGTCGGCGTCTTCTTCGGCCTCTACCCGGCTCGCCAGGCCTCGAAGCTCGATCCCATCGAAGCATTGCGCTTCGAATGAGCGGCCTTCGACGTCGCGCCGGCATAGAGCACCGCTGCAGCTGATGCAACTCGTATCAACCGTGCAACTCGCCATTCGCGCCATCGGCCGCAACCGGCTGCGATCTGCCCTGACGCTCGTCGGTATCACCATCGGCGTGGCGGTGGTCATCGTCATGGTGGCGATCGGCACGGGCGCGCAGCAGGCGATCGAGCAGCAGGTGCGTGCGGCGGGCGCGAACCTGGTGACGGTCACCGCCGGCAACTACTCGCCGGGCAATCAGGATCCGAGTTCCGGCGATGTGGCCGAGGGAGAACTGGCCGGCGGTGCGGGTGTCAGTGGCTCGACGACGGCCCACAAGTCCACGGCAGCCGCCGGTTGGGCCGGCATGTCGGTGTCGCCCCGCGTTGCCGGGCCGCGGCGCCTCCACACAGCTCACGCTCGACGACGCCGTCGCCATCGCGACGCAGGTGCCGGGCGTGCGCGAAGTCGCCGCCCGGTGTCACCGAGACGCGCGGTGATGTGCGAACGGCAAGATCGCCACCTTTCGGCCGCCTGCAGGGCACCGACGCGGCGCTGCCGGCGATGCGGGCACTGCAAATGCGGGCCGGCACGTTCTTCACATCCGACGATGTCGCGTCCCGGCCGCGGTGCTGGTGCTGACGCCAGGCGGCGGCAGAGAAGCTGTTCGGCACGAGTGCCGAGCGCAGTGGACAAAGGCGTCCAGATCCGCCAGACCGTATTCACCGTCGTCGGCGTGGCAGCCCGGAGCGCGGGCTGGCGCCGACAACTGCCGCCGCGCTCGATGAGGTCTACGCGCCGTACACGACCGTGCAGGACGCTGCTGAAGATCGCGCACCTGCACTCGGTGCGCGGTGTCGGTGGCGCAGGCCGGCGAGTCGACCCGCGTCGTCGCGCGACGTCACTCGTGCTGCTGCGCGCGCGGCACGCGCTCGGCGCCGCACGATCCTGACGACTTCACCGTCGCGCACCCAGGCTCGCGATGCGATCACCGGCAAGGGGGTCAACCCGCTGCTGGCACGCGCGGTCGCCGGCAGCGTCGTCAATCTCGACGAGGTGACGCTGGCCGAGATCGCCACGTCGCTCGAGCGCTCGAGCCGGACGATGACCGCGCTGCTGGCCAGCGTGGCGAGCGTGTCGCTGCTGGTCGGCGGCATCGGGATCATGAACATCATGCTCGTCTCGGTGACCGAGCGGACGCGCGAGATCGGCATCCGCATGGCGGTCGGCGCACGCGGCCGCGACGTGCTGATGCAGTTCCTCGTCGAGGCGATCACGCTCGAGCCTCATCGGCGGCCTCGATCGGCGTCGTCGTCGGCGTCGCCGCCTCTGGCGGCGTCGGCCGCGCTGCTGCGCTGGGCCACGGTGGTCTCGCCCGGCCAGCGTCGTCATCGTCGGTCGGTGTCGCCGGCGCTGGTCGGCATCTTCTTCGGGTTCTACCCGGCGCGCCAGGCGTCACGGCTCGATCCGATCGACGCGCTGCGGTTCGAGTGACAGAGGCCAGGCGGCAGGTCGGGCTGCGCAGGTGCGATTGTCCGGACCTGGATCGAGGACGAATGGAACTGTTCGCACGTACGGATTGCGCTGCGCGCCCTGGTCGGCACAAGCTGCGCACGTTCCTCACGATGCTCGGGATGATCATCGGCGTGGCCGCCGTCATGACGATGGTGGCGCTCGGCAGCGGCGCACAGGCCTCGGTCGAGGACGAGATGAAGTCGGCCGGCACCAACCTGGTCTACGTCAGCGCCGGCAACTACACGCGCGGCGGCGATGACGTGAAGGTGGCGTCAGGGCTCGGCGCGGCGACGACGCTGGTCGCAGGCCGACGTCGAGGCGATCGCGCGCCAAGGTTGCAGGGCATCAAGTACTGTGTCGCCCGGCGTCGCCGACCGCGCGCCGATGACGACCGGCGCGACGCGCTACTTCGGCCGGGTGATCGGCATCGGCTCCGAGTTCGCCGCGATGTACTCGTGGACGATTCGCGCGGCGGCACGATGTTCAGCGCCAGCCGACGTGGCGCAGGGCGCGAAGGTGGCGGTGCTCGGCACGCACGACGGCCGACCGAGCTGTTCGGACCGGCGCCGATCCCGTCGGGAAGGCCTTCACGATGCGCAACGACAGCTTCACGGTGGTCGGCGTGACCGAATCGAAAGTCGAAGATCAGCCCGAGTCGGTGTTCGTGCCGTTACACGACGCTGCAGCAGATGCGCGGCGCTCACGCACCTCGAGACGATGACCATCGCGGCGGAGCAGGCCGGCGACACGTCGCGCATCGCCACCGAGATCGGCGCCGCTGCTGCGGCACGCGGCACGGCCTGGCAGCGGCGCGGCGTGCCCGGACGACTTCACGGTCAAGACCGAGGCGGCGAAGGCGCTGACCAAGGGGCTCTACACCTCGGCCGCGGTGTTCGTGCTGGCGAACCTGCCGCAGCTCGATCGAGATCACGCTCGAGGAGATGGCCGGCACGCTGCAGCAGACCAGCAACACGCTGACGGCGCTGCTGGCCAGCATCGCGGCGATCTCGCTCGTCGTCGGCGGCATCGGGATCATGAACATCATGCTGGTGTCGGTGACCGAGCGGACGCGCGAGATCGGCCTGCGCATGGCGATCGGCGCGCGCGGCCGCGACGTGCTGGTGCAGTTCCTGGTCGAGGCGGTGACGCTCAGCGTCGTCGGCGGCGCGATCGGCGTCGCGCTCGGCTTCGTCGCCGTCGGGCGTCGTCGACGCGGCTGCTCGAGTGGCAGACCGTCGATCGTCGCCAGGCGCGGTTGCGCATGGCCTTCGGCACCGCGCTCGCGATCGGGGTGTTCTTCGGGTTCTATCCGGCGCGACGCGCCTCGCAGCTCGATCCGATCGACGCGCTGCGCTTTGAGTAGGTGATCGCCCAGCCGACGCGATGGGTCGCGTCGGAGTGGGCCGGTCCGTCAGGAGCAATCATGAAACGATCAATGGCATCGTTACTACTGGCGTCACTCGCGGCCTTCGACGGCCTGCTCCAGCGGCACGGCGAACAGAGCCTGCGGCCGCGGCAGCGACCGCGGCGCCGAAGCCAAGCTCGGCATCCGGCCGAACGGCGACACCGAGATCTCGCCGGACATGACGCCTGGTGAAGAGCGAGGATCTGAAGAAGGTCTTCGCCTACATCGACGAGCACATCGACGATCACGTCGAGAACCTGCAGAAGTGGATTCAGCAGCCGAGCATCTCGAACTCCGGCGAAGGCATTCCCGAGTCGGCGGAGATGGTGAAGGGCTTCTTCGAGCAGCTCGGCTGCCAGGAGTCGCGGGTCTACGACGTCGGCACGACCGAGTGGGGCGCGCAGGGCAACCCGGTGGTCTACGCCAAGTGCGACGAGGGCGCCGAGAAGACGCTGGTGATCTACTGGATGTACGACACGATGCCGGTGACGCAGCCGGACGTCTGGGTGGCGCCGCCGTTCGAAGGGCGACTGGTCGAGCAGGCGCCGTTCAAGAAGGTGCTGATCGGCCGCGGCGCCACCAACTCGAAGGGGCCGCAGATGGCGCAGCTGAATGCGCTGATGTCGATCAAGGCGGTCACCGGCAAGCTGCCGGTGAACCTGATCTGGTCGTGGCTGAAGGCGACGAGGAGCGCATGGACATCGGCCTCCGCCAGTTCATGCAGGACCACAAGGATCTGTTCAAGGGCGCCGACGCGATGTGGGGCGACGGCGGCCAGAGCCATCCGGGCGAGGCGGCATCAGCGACGGCAATTCGGAAGGGTGCGTCTACGTCGAGATCACGACCAGCGGCACGACGCTGGGGCCGCGGCCCGACGGTGTCGGACATTCACGGCGGCAACAAGCGCAGCGTCGACAGCCCGGCCTGGCGCCACATCAAGGCGCATCAGCTCGCTCGTCTCGGATGACGGCAACACCGCGAAGATCGACGGCTTCTACGACGATGCCATCCCGCCGACGCCGGCGCAGCTGGCGCGCTACCAGCGACAGGCGCCAGGACGTTCGACGTCGAAGAGGCGGCGCGAGAACCTCGGCGTGGCGCGCTTCATCTCCGACGACGCCGGAGGACATCCTGCGCGATCGCAACTGGATCTCGTTCAACCTCGACGGCATCTGGGGCGGCAACATGTACGCGGGCGGCGCCGGCGCCATCCTGCCGAACAAGATCACGTCGAAGCACAACATCCGCTACGTCCCGAACATGAAGGGACCGGACCTGGTCGAGAAGATGAAGAAGCAGTTGGTCAAGAACGGCTATCCCGACGTGGACGTGAAGATCATCGGCGACGTGCCGTGGCGCGAAGGCGAAGCTCGGCGGGCGACCTGCCGATGGCGCAGTCGCGCGCGCTCGACATCATGCAGCATTCCGCACAACGTGCCGAAGAGTCGAGTAGCCATGACCGGCGGCTACTGGCCGGCGTACCTGTTCGGCGCCGACCATGACGCGGTCAACATCCCGATCTCGGGCGCCGGCGTCGGCTACGGCGGCAACGCGCATGCCGCCAACGAGTTCTACGTGATCGAAGGCGCCGGCAAGGTCTACGGTATGGCTGGCGCGGAGAAGACGCTGGCGGCGGTGCTGTTCAACTACGCCGGGCCTGAACTAGTTGCGTCGGCAGTTACACACATCTGGAAGCGCGGAATGCCCACTGTGAGGAGTCTTATGAAGGCGAGAAGTTCGTGGACAAAGGCGGCGGCCCTGACCGCCACCCTGGGCGTCCTGAGCCCGTCACTGAGTGCGCAGGGGCAGTGCGACCCGGCCGGTGGCGCAAGGACAGCGTCCCGCGACGGCGGTCAGGCCTCCGGCGCCGAATCCGAAGCTGGACGGCTACAAGAAGGAAGTGATCGCCGACGTCGACAACATGTCGGTCTTCACGCAGCAGATGGTCGATCAGGTGTTCAGCTTCGGCGAGCTCGGCTTCCAGGAGTTCGAGACCACGAAGTACCTGACCGACATCCTGAAGAAGAACGGCTTCACGATCGAGGAGAACCTCGCCGGCATCCCGACCGCGTGGATGGCGAGCTGGGGATCGGGCAAGCCGGTCATCGCGCTCGGCTCGGACATCGACGACATCCCGCAGGCGTCGCAGAAGCCGGGCGTCGCCTGGCATGATCCGATGATTCAGGGCGCGCCCGGTCACGGCGAAGGGCACAACTCGGGCATGCCGCTGAACATCACCGCGGCGCTGGCGGTGAAGAAGATCATGGAACGCGACCAGCTGCCCGGCACGATCAAGCTGTGGCCCGGTGTCGCCGAAGAACTGCTCGGCACGAAGGCGTACTACGTGCGCGATGGTGCATTCAAGGACGTCGACGTCACCCTGTTCACCCACGTCAGCGGCAACATGAACGTGAGCTGGGGCGACGGTCGAGCAACGGCCTGATCTCGGTCGAGTACCTCGTTCAAGGGCGAGAGCGCCCACGCGGCCGGCGCGCCGTGGCGTGGCAAGTCGGCGCTCGACGCCGCCGAGCCTGATGGACATCGGCTGGAACTACCGCCGCGAGCACCTGCGCCTGCAGCAGCGCTCGCACTCCGTGATCACCGACGGCGGCGACCAGCCGAACGTCGTGCCGCCGACGGCGGCCATCTGGTACTACTTCCGCGAGACCGACTACCCGCACATCAAGGAGATGTGGGAGATCGGCGACAACATGGCCAAGGGCGCGGCGATGATGACCGACACCGAGGTCACCTCGCGCGTGCTCGGCTCGGCGTGGCCGTCGCACATGAACAAGACGGTCGCCGAGACGATGCACGCGAACATCGGAGATCGTCGGCATGCCGCATGTGGATCGGAAGCGGACCAGACGCTCGCCAAGGCGCTGCAGCGCGAAGCTGAAGGTGCCGGAAACCGGGCTGCCGACCGAAGATCAACGAGCTGCGCGGCCGCGAGGCGATTCCGGACGAGGACAAGCGCGGCGGCGGCTCGGACGACATCGGCGACATCTCGTGGAACGTGCCGACGGTGACGCTGAGCTATCCCGGCCAACATCAACGCCGGTCCGGGCCACAACTGGGCGAACGCGATCGTCGATGGCCACGCCGATCGCGCACAAGGGCGTGACCGCCGGCGCGAAGGTGCAGGCGATGACGGTGCTCGACCTGCTGATGCGTCCCGAGCTGGTGCAGCAGGCGTGGGACTACTTCAACAACGTGCAGACGAAGAACAAGAAGTACGTCGCCGCTGCTGCGCCCGGAAGACAAGCCG
Source organism: uncultured Acidobacteriota bacterium (assembly GCA_963722395.1). Classification (GTDB taxonomy): domain Bacteria; phylum Acidobacteriota; class Vicinamibacteria; order Vicinamibacterales; family CAVVIG01; genus CAVVIG01. The sequence goes on from CAVRLS010000013.1 coordinate 68,678, forward strand.
GCCATCTGGCTGAACAAGGAGACGATGGAGAAGTACCGGCCGGAGATGAAGAAGTACTACTACGATCCGACGAAGTACAAGACCTATCTCGAGCAGCTCGGCATCGAGTACCCGACCGTTCGCAAGAGCTCCACGGCGAACTGACCCTCTGAAGCACAAACGCTTCCTCGCGGCCTACGGCGCATCCGGGGCCGCGGGGCTGATCTACGAGGTGACCTGGACGCGGCTGCTGTCGCTGCGTCTGGGCCACACCGACCGCCGCGGCCTGCGACGGTCGTCGCCGCCTTCATGGGCTGGGCTCGCCCTCGGCGCCGCACTTGCCGGGTCGGATCGCTCGACGCCTCGCACCGCGGCGTGCTCTTCAGCTCTACGCACTCATCGAGTGCATCGTCGTCATCATCGCCGTGACGCTCCCGTGGCAGCTCGATGCGCTCACGCCGGTGCTGCGCAGCGCCTACCGGGACGGTGACGGCGGCGCGCTCTTCACCGTGATCCGCGTGGCAACGGCAGTCGCCGCCCTGCTGCCGCCGGCCCTGGCCCTGGGTGCGTCGTTTCCGCTTGCCGCACGGTGGCGCGAGGCAGCGCAGGCGGGTCCTGGTCCGCTGTACGCCGTGAACACCTGTCGGCGCCGCTGCCGGTGCAGCCGCCGCTGGATTCCTGCTGCTGCCAGCACTCGGTCTGCGCGGCAGCACCTTCTGCGGCATAGCCCTGACGCTGGGCGCTGTCACCGTGGCACTGCTGCTGGCGCGCGACAGCACGCTGCACGAGAGCATGGCTGCCGCGGCGCAACCGGCAGCCGGTCCGATGAGCCATCAGCCGCGTGGCCGGACGCGAGCCGCACGGAATCCGAAAGGACAACCCGCACCGAAGGTCGATGCCGACGCGCCGCGCTGGCTCGCGCCGATCGTCGCCGCCGTCACCGGCTTTGCCGGGTTCACGCTCGAAATTGCCTGGACGCGCGTCTTCGCCCTGGTGGTCGGCCCTTCCACCTACGCCTTCGCCGCTGTGCTCACCTGCTTCATCGGTGGACTGGCTGGTGGATCGGTGCTGGGCGCCGCCCTCGCCGCGCGCGGCTGGCGCACGGGACGCGTGCTGGCAGTGGTGCTCGGCACGACCGCGTTGCTCTCGGCGTGGTCGACCTGGGTGGCGGGTTCGGTGCTGCCGGCAACGATCGCCTTCGACCTTGTCTCTTCGCGCGACCCGTACCTGGTGATGCTCACGCGCCACGCGCTCTGGCTGGCGGGTCTGCTGGTGCCGGTGACCGTGGCGCTCGGCATGACCTTTCCGCTGCTGTTGGGGCTCGCTGGCGGCGCTGACACACACACCGCGCGCTCGGCGGCTGTGGTGTACGGCGTGAACACGCTCGCAGGCGTGGCCGGTTCGCTCCTTGCCGGGTTCCTGCTGCTCCCGGCACTGGGCGTTCAGGGGACGTTGAACCTGGCCACGGCGCTGCTGGCGCTTGCCGGGCTCGCTGCGATGGTGCTGTCGCCGTCTACTCTGGCGAGACGGGCGATGTCGGGCACCATTGCCGCCGCAGCGCTCGGATTGATTGGCGTGCTCGGGCCATGGGACCGCGCCCTGCTCGCCAGCGGCGCCTACAAGTACGCGCCATTCCTGCCTGCGGGTGCTGACGCACGAGCCATGCTGACCGCGGGCACCCTGCGCTACGACCGCGACGGCGCCACCGCCACCGTGGCGGTTCGTGAACTCACCGGTGTCCGCTCGCTGGCGATCGACGGCAAGATCGACGCCTCGTCGGGCGCCGACATGGCGACGCAGAAGCTTCTGGCGCACCTGCCGCTGCTGCTGCATCCACAGCCGGGGCGCGTGGCGGTGGTCGGCCTCGGGAGCGGCGTCACTGCTGGCGCGGCGCTCACGCACAAGGTGGAGCGGGTGGACGTCATCGAGATATCGCCCGAGGTGGTGGCGGCCTCCGCCTTCTTCGGCGACGACAACCGGCACGTCCTCGACGACCGCCGCACCCGACTGATCGTCGGTGACGGTCGGTCGCACCTGTTGCTGTCGAGCGCGCGCTACGACGTCATCGTGTCGGAACCCTCGAACCCGTGGATGGCCGGCGTGGCATCGCTCTTCACGCGCGAGTTCTTCGAGGCAGCGCGCGCGCGCCTCGCGCCGGGCGGGCTGTTGTGCCAGTGGGCGCACATCTACGACATCAGTCCGGACGACCTGCGCTCCATCGCTGCCACGTTCCGCGCCGTGTTTCCCGAGGGGACGATGTGGCTGGTAGGGGAGGGCGATCTGCTGCTGATCGGTTCCGATGGTCCGCTCGGGTCGCGTATCGCCGCGATGGCTGACACGTGGACGCGCCCGGGCGTGGCCGAAGACCTGTCGCGCATCGGCGCCACGACGCCCTTCACCGTGGCGTCGGCGTTTATCGGCGGGCCTGCGGAACTGGCCGCGTTCTCCAGGGGGGCGCAGGTGCAGGTGGACAACACCTCGGCGCTCGAGTACCTCCGGTCCGCGCGCCGTGAACAGCGACGCACGCGAGCGCAATCGTGCCGCCCTGGCGCAACTGCATGCGGGGGTGCGCGGCAGCGCTGCACGCGACGCTGGTGCGCAAGCCTCGGATTGGCGCGCCCGCGGCACGATGATGCTTGCGGCCGAAGCCTTCGACACCGCCTACCGCGACTTCGATCGTGCGCTTGGGCTCGACCCGTCCGACGTCGAAGCAGCGCGTGGCTACGTGCGTGCCGCCGTGGCGACGGCGCGGCAGGAGACGGCCGTGTCCCGCCTGCAGGCGCTGGCTGCGCAACACCCGCAGGCGGCCGCGCCGCGCATCGCGCTGTCGATGTTGCATGCCGGAACCGGACGGGTCGATGCCGCAGTGCGGGCGGCGGTTGCGGCGTGTAACGCCGGCCAGCCGACGGCGCCGGCCTTCGAGCAGGCGGCATCGGTGTATGCCGACGTCGGTGACCTGCGGAACCTGACCGGCGTCGTCGAGACGATGAAGACACTCTTCCCGGGCGATCGCGCTACGGCGTACTACAGTGCCGTCGTGCGGTTCATGTCGAGCGACCTGTCAGGAGCCCTGGCGCTGGCTCAGCGCGCCATCAGTATCGACGCGCGCTACGCTCCGGCCCACAACCTGCTCGGTGCGGTGCATGCCAGCGAAGGACGCCGGGATGCGGCGCGCGAGGCCTTCCTGCGGGCACAGGCGCTCGACCGGCGCGACGTATCGGTCTACGCCAACCTCGCCCGGCTCGAGCTGGCCACCGGCAACCGCCCCGAGGCCGCGCGGTGGTTCACCGAAGCGCTGACGCTCGATCCGGGATCCGAGGACACGCGCCAGGAACTCGCGAGCCTCGCGACCCGCTAGAACTCGCGGCGGCGTCACGCCAGGCGCGAGTAAGGGTCGACCGTCGAGACATCAAGGGTCCTCCGTATGCCGCCTTCGAGGACCGACTATCATGGGCAGACTTGGAGGGTACGCCGATGTCTCACGTGATCAGTCAGTCGCTGCTGTCAGAATTCGACATGGAAATGGCCAACACGCGCAGGGTGCTGGAGCGGGTGCCCGAGGGGCAGCTGGCGTACAGGCCGCACGCAAAATCGTTCACGCTGGCGCGACTGGCCGGTCACGTGGCCGAGATGCCGATGTGGGCGGTCATGACGCTCGCGCAGGACGAGCTGGAGCTCCGCCCATCCGGTCCGTCCTACTCGGCTCACGTGCTGGAAACGAAGGCCGAGACCGTAAACTTCTTCGACGAGCAACTTCGTCAGGCGCGTGCGCTGCTCGAGTCGGCCACTGACGAGACGATGATGCGGACGTGGACGCTGAAGGACCAGGGACAGACGCTGCTCTCGATGCCGAAGGTGGCAGTCTTCCGGAGTTTCGTGATGAACCACATGATTCATCATCGTGCGCAGCTCGGCGTCTACCTCCGCATGAACGATGTGCCGGTGCCTGGACTCTACGGTCCGTCGGCGGATGAGCAGTAAGGGGTAGTCCGCGAACCACTGGTCGTTGGTCGTGGCCGTTGGTCCCGCTAGGCGGCGTCTATCCGCCGCAGCTTGGCCACGGCCCGCGCCTCGATTTGCCGCACGCGCTCGCGCGACAGCCCAAGCTTTCGTCCGACTTCGGCCAGGGTGTGCTCGCGATCGGAGGAGAAGCCGAAGCGCAGCCGCACTACTTCCTGTTCCCGTTCGGTGAGAGGCTGCATCGCGCGCTCAACCCGTTCCGCCAGTTCGCGGGCCAGCGTCTCATCCTCTGGTGAGACGGCCGTCTGGTCGCGCAACAGCACGCCTATGGACGTCTCCTCGTGTTCACCGGCCGGAGCATCGAGGGACAGCGGCGTTCGAGCCGCGTCCAGCAGCAGGCGAACCTTCTCGGTCGGGATTCCCAGGCGCGCCGCCAGTTCCGCTTCACCTGGTTCGCGGCCGTGCGTCTCGCGCAGCGTGCGGCGCGCCCGTTCGAGCTTGCCGATCGCTTCAACCGCATGCACCGGCAGGCGGATCGTGCGGCCGTAGTCGGCCACGCCGCGGGCTACTGACTGACGGATCCACCACGTGGCATAGGTGGAGAAGCGCAGCCCGCGCGATGGCTGGAACCGATCGACCGCCTTCATCAGGCCGATGTTGCCTTCCTGGATGAGGTCGAGCAGTGACAGCCCGCGGTTGGAATAACGCTTGGCGATGGACACCACCAGGCGCAGGTTCGCCTCGATCATCTGCTGCTTGGCGTCGCGCAGGCTGGCCTCGGCCATGGCCAGTCTGGAGAGTCGTTCGCTGAACACCGCAGGCGGCAGGCCGGTGCGTCCTTCGAATTCCACCCTGGACCCGCGATCGGCATCCGGCAATGGCATCTCGACGCTCCTGAGCTTGCTGACGATCTCGTCGACGACCGATGGACGCAGTGGCTGACGGCCGAGGGCGTGGGCGATGAGCCGCTGGGCCTTTGCCGCACGGGTGACCGCGCGGTCGTGCCCGTCTGCGTCGCTGGACTCAGGGGTGGAGAGACACGACCAGGCACGCAGCCGATCCGCTCGGGCGATGGCGCGCAGTACCGGTTCGACGCGTCCGGCGTCGAGCTCGCCGCCATCGGGGAGCAGAACGAGCTCGGCTGCCGCACCTTCGCCAGCGCGCACGCGGTTCGCGAGATCGCTGAGGGTGTGGATGGCGCACGGGAAGCCGGACAACGCGCCGATGAGTTCGGCCCGTCCGTCGTCGATGCGTCGACCCAGCACGGTCTCCTGCATCGGTGTGAGCAGTGGACGTTTGCCCAGTTCGCGCAGGTAGGCACGGACGAGATCGCCGTCGACCGACGCCGGCACTCCCGCGGAAGTCGTGTCCTCCTCGTCGGTCTCGGGCTCCTCATCGTCGGCATCGACCTCCTGCACCGATGAAGCCTCGGGCTCCTCTCGCGCGAGCAGCTGTTCAGGCGCCACGTCGGGGTCGTCGTCGATCTCACCCTCCTGGACATCGTCTGCAGGCGAGAGCCCGTAACTCCTGGCGCGGCGACGCCAGTCGAGCACGCGGCGTTGGGCGGGATGGTCGTTCCACTGGACCAGCGGTTCGGTGGTGGCGGTTCGTCGCGGCATGACGTCCACCGTGCAAGCCGGCGACCACGTCCGATGACCATTGATTCCTGAGGCCGGCTAAAGGATCATGTCGACGCCCGCTCGAACAGCCGGGCGTCAAAGGAGCGAGACAGGTATGAGCGCTGAGCGAACATCGCCCGCCGGACCCGACACACGTATCACCAGGCGCAGCCTGCTGCTGGCGCTGCCTGCGGTGGCCATGGCGCGATCGGTGCTCACGGCACAGGCGGCGAACACGCTGAGAATCCGCGCGTTCAACCACATGACGATCGGCGTCAGCGACCCGAAGCGATCGATCGACTTCTACCAGGGGCTGTTCGGGCTGCCGATTACCGGGCGGCAGGGCAACTCGACAACGCAGCTGCGCGTCGGCAGCGGTCCCCAGTACATGTCCATCGGCGGGGTCCAGCCAGGTGGCTCGCCTGGCATTGGCCATTACTGCCTCACCGTTGAGGACTTCAACGTCGAACGCGTGCTGAAGGTGCTGGCCGACCACGGCGTGTCGAAAGCGGCCGCGACGGGCGGAGGGCTCGCTGGCGGCGCCATGAAGGTGCGCGTGCGCATGCGGGGGCCCGAGTCTGGCGGCGCACCCGGCGGCACCCCTGAGATCTACGTCGGCGACCCGGATGGTATCGTGCTGCAGCTGCAGGACCCGCGCTACTGCGGCGGTGGCGGCGTACTGGGCGACGCCTGCTCGCCGGAGCCGGCGCCGAAGGCCGGGCTGATCAGGCTGAAAGAGTACAACCACTTCACCGTCTTCGCGACCGATGCGAAACGGTCGAACCAGTTCTACAAGGACGTGTTCGGCGCCGGCATCCGTTCCTACCAGGGACCGACCGCGCCGACCAATGCCATCGGCGTCGGGAACGCGTTCCTCATGTATACCGGCGGCGGAGCGCCAACGGCAACGCCGCGTCCGGCCAGCATCAACCACTACTGCCTGAACCTGGAGAATTTCAATCCAGACCAGGTCATCAGGTCGCTCGAGAGCTTCGGCCTGAAGCCGCGCGAGGGCCAGGCCGGCCCGGTCGGGCCGCTGCGTTACTACGTCAGCATGCGCATGGAGAATCGCGGCGGCGCGCCGGGCGGCACCCCGGAGGTGTACTTCACCGACCCGGACGGCATCCTCGGCCAGTTGCAGGACGTGAAGTACTGCGGCGGCGGCGGCTTCCTCGGCGACGCCTGCCCGCCCATCGCGTGACATCTCCGCCGCTCCTTCAGATTTCCGGCGCGACGGTCCTCAAGGGTTCCACACGAGCTGTTGACGGACTGTCGCTCACCATCGCGGAAGGCGAGCACACGGCGATCCTCGGCCCGAACGGCGCCGGCAAGACGACGCTGCTCAACCTGCTGACGTTCGAGGACCGGCCGCTGGCGCCGCTCGGCGCTGCGCCGACCGTGCGCGTGTTCGGCCGCGACAACTGGCCGGTGTTCGAGCTGCGAGCCGCAGATCGGCATCGTCTCCGGGGCCCTCCACGGCCGCTTCGTCCACGGGCACAGTTCAGGCACCATCACCGGCGAGGACGCGGTGGTGTCCGGCTTCTTCGCAACTCAGGGCATGCTGCTCTACGTCGAGGTCACGGGGGCGATGCGCACGGCGGCCCGCGAGGCGCTGGCGCGCGTGGAGGCGTCGCACCTGGCGATGAAGACGCTCGACGCGATGTCGACGGGCGAAGCGCGCCGCGTGCTGATTGCGCGTGCGCTGGTGCGCCGCCCGCGCGCCCTGGTGCTGGATGAACCGACGACCGGACTCGATGTCGTGGCGCGGCAGCGCTTTCTCGAGACCGTTCGGGTGGTGGCACGCGCGGGAACGACAATCATCCTGATCACCCACCATGTCGAGGAGGTCATTCCCGAGATCGGGCACGTGGTGCTGCTGCACGGTGGCCGGGTGGCCGCGGAAGGGGACGACCGCGGACATGCTGACCAGCGAACGCCTCAGCGTCCTGTTCGGAGCGCCTGTGTCGGTTTCAAAGGTGAACGACTACTTCAGCGCCCACGCGTAGGAGCGCACCTGAAGGTGCGCGGCTACGTCGTGCCAGCCACAGCCGCGCGTCACGGCTCCGAGAAGGCGCGCAGCAGGCGCGGCACCGCTTCGTGCATCTCGCCGAGGGGGGTGCGTGCCGGCGTCATCCCGCGCGAGAATCCCTGCGCTGCCAGGCTGTCGAGGATGGCGGTCCGGTTGGTGATGACGTGCATCGGCACGTCCCACGGCGCACCCTCGCCGCTGACGAGCGCGGGCGGCTGATGATCGCCGATGATGATCATCACGTAGTCGCGCCCCGCACGCTGCCGCAGGTAGCCGGCAAACGTCTCGTAGGCGTAGGCCACCGAGTCCGCATAGCCGGGACCGAGATTCATGTAGTCGGGTTCGCCGACGTAGGCTTTGTCGAGCTCCGCGTCGGTGTACGGCTTCGGCGTCAGCATCTTCGCCCAGTCCGGCTGATAGGGCGGCAGGGGGCTGAACGGCGTGTGCGTGCTGGTGGTCGGATAGAACACGAAGAGCGGCGGACGCGAGGTCTTCGAGGTCTCCAGCTCGTCGAGCGTGGCCAGCGTGAACTGGTCGGGCATGTCCCACCAGCCGAACGGCGGTCCCTTGTAGTCCATGCGCGGGCCGTTGTAGATCTCCTGGAAGCCGTAGAACGCACCTTCCGGCCACGGATACCAGAGCCCCGGCATCATCGCGACGGTGCGATAGCCGCGCTGGGCAAAGTTGGTCGGCAGTGTCGAACGATGCTCGGTCATGAGCAGCGCGTTCATGTCCGGGTCGTCCACCTTGATGCCCGACAGGAACGTGATGTGTGCGAACCACGACGAGCCACCGAACGTGGGGGACTCGACGAACGCCGACACGACGTCGCGGCCGGTCTCGCGGATGGCTGCGTCGAATGCGGCGCGCGGCTGGCGCAGGCGAGCGTCGAACGCCGGGTTGTCGAAGGTCACCCGGCCGTACGACTCGATGAAGAACAGGAAGACGTCCGCACCCTGCACACGCGCCAGGTTCGCGTCGAGGGCAGGGCCCGGCGGCAGCGTGGTGTGCGACGACATCGCCTGTATCACCAGCCGGACCTGCCGGGCGTAGACCTGCGTCACCGGCTTCGGGAACAGCCGCCACGGCTCACCGAGGAAGTCGCGGCCGAACAGTCCGGCCGCCTGCAACGCGAAGAGCAGTACGCCGAGCGCCGCCATGCCGCCGAGCGCCCGGCGGGGTGCTTGGCGGTTGAGCAACGGCACCACCTGGTGGAACGCCCAGCGCACCGCGAGATACAGCAGGGCAAGCACCGCGCCGATCGCCACCGTCGCCGCGCTGCCGATAAGCACAGCCTGCCGGGTGGCGCCGAGCAGCATGGCCGCCACGTCAGGCAGGAACCGGAGGTCCCAGTAGAAGTTCAGCTCGCGCCCCCACAGCGCTGGTGCGGTGACGTCGACGTAGCGGCCGAGCACCAGGAGCACCCAGGCCGCGCTGAGCCAGCGGACGAGACGGCGGGCCGTTGGCCGTTGGTCGTTGGTCGTTGGTCGTGGGTCCCCGATCGCTGGTCTGCCGATCCACCCGCAGGCTGCGGCGATGACGAGCGCGAGCAGCAGGACTGCCAGTTCCACGGACGGCGCGCCGTGCCAGTAGACCGCGGGCGTCGGCCACCAGTTGCTGAAGGTGACCGAGGCGTCAAGGAAGAGCAGTGCCGCGATTGGCCCGATCAGGCGTCGCATGTCAGTGTGCCGGCCGGTGCTGGTGCAGCCAGCGCACGTCGAGCCCGAACGACCAGGTCAGCGTCAGCAGGGTGATGGCGGCAACCACCGCACTTCCCGGCGCGGTGGCGACTGGCGACACGACGAAGATAAGCCCGACGATCTGCACCACGCAGACCGTCTTACGCCGCTGGCTGTCGGGGAGCGCCGCGTTCATCCACGGCCACAGGTAGCCGCTGGCGAGGAAGAGGTAGCGCATGGCGCCGGCGAGAACGATCCAGACGCCCGCCTTGTTGTGCTGCCACGCGAGAACCGCCAGCACGAGGATGAGCAACGCGTCGGTCTCCATGTCGTAGCGCGCACCGAACTCGCTGGCGAACCGCGTTCGGCGCGCCAGCCATCCGTCCACCCCGTCGAGCGCAGTGACGACCACCGCGAGCACGGCCCCGCCCCACGCTGTGGTGCTCGTCGGCGCCTCGGCGATCAGTGCGGCGACCAGGCTGAGCAGCAGCACGCGCAGCGTGGTCACCAGGTTCGCGGGCCCCAGACGATCGAATGGATGGGTGACGGCGAGCTGCCCGGCCGCAGTGAATACCGCGACCCCAAACACCAGCATGGCCTTCACCGGATAGGCGTCGGACACCCCGAGCAGCGGCGACAAGACGATGGCCAGTTGCCTGGCCGCGATCGTCCCGAGCGTGAACGTTATGAGCGATCGGCGGCGCAGCGGCTGCGGCGGAAGGTGCCAGGACATCAGAGGGAAACGGGTCGTGAGGAGCGCCCCGATTGTATCCCGTGCGGGAAAGCCTGAGAATACAGGGCAGTGTCATCCGAAGAGGCCCGGGCATTCTGGGTCACCGCACCAGGCCTCGGCGCGATTCGCGACGAATCGCTGCCGGTCCCCAGCGCATCCGACGCGGTCGTTCGCACCCGGTACACCGGCATCAGCCGCGGTACCGAGGCGCTGGTTTTCGGCGGACGCGTCCCCGAGGCCGAGCGCCAGCGCATGCGGGCGCCATTCCAGTCGGGCGACTTTCCCGCTCCGGTGAAGTACGGCTACTGCAATGTCGGCGAGGTCGAGGCGGGACCGGCGGGGCTCGTGGGTCGGCTCGTGTTCTCGCTCTATCCACACCAGACCCGCTTCGTGATTCCCGCCTGCGCCCTGCACGTGCTGCCTGCCGACGTGCCTGCCGAACGGGCTGTGCTTGCGGCGAATACAGAAACGGCCATCAACGGTGTGTGGGATGCCGACCTCCAGCCGGGTGATCGTGTGGCGGTCATCGGCGCAGGTACTGTGGGCTGCCTCGTGGCGTGGATTGCCGGCCAGATCCCGGGGACCGAGGTGTGCCTGATCGACATCAACCCGGCTCGTGCGGCGGTGGCGGCAGCGCTCGGCGTCGGCTTCGCCACACCCGACCAGGCGCCACGCGAGTGCGACGTGGTCGTGCACGCCAGCGGATCGCCGCGCGGCCTGGAGCTGGCATTGACGCTTGCCGCCTTCGAGGCGGCCATCGTCGAGATGAGCTGGTTCGGGACGCAGTCGGTGCCGCTTCTGCTCGGCGAGTCGTTTCACGCCAGGCGCCTGTCGATCCGCGCCTCACAGGTGGGGCACGTGCCGGCGTCGCATCGCGCGCGGTGGGACTTCGGGCGGCGCATGGCACTTGCATTGACCCTGCTCCGCGCCCCCGCGCTCGACGTGCTGATCTCGGGCGAGAGCGCGTTCGACGAACTGCCTGCGGTGATGGAGGCGCTCGCCAGCGGCGAGCGTGATGCGCTCTGCCATCGCATCCGGTACTGACATAATCAGCCGGCGGGTGCGCAGCCCGCCGCAGACAGCAGGAGCCCTGGCATGTACAGCGTGTCCGTGCGCGACCACTTCATGATCGCGCACAGTTTCAACGGAGCCGTGTTCGGCCCGGCCCAGCGCCTGCACGGCGCCACCTACGTCGTGGACGTCGAGTTCCGCCGGCCCGAGCTCGACTCGGACGGCATCGTTGTCGATATCGGCCGCGCTCTCGATACCGTGCGCGCGACGCTCGGCTCACTGAACTTCCAGAACCTCGACGAGGTGCCGGAGTTCAAGGGCCGCAACACGACCACCGAGTTCCTCGCCCGTGTCATCTTCGATCGCATAGTGGCCGCGATCACGGCCGGCGAACTGGGCGATCAGGCGCGCGGTATCCATGCGGTGCGCGTGGCGCTGCATGAGTCGCATGTGGCGTGGGCGGCGTTCGAAGGTCCCGTGCACGCCAGGAGCTGATGCGCGGCCGCACGCTCCACCTCGTCTTCCCTGGCGATCTCGACACGATGACGGGCGGCTACGGCTACGACCGCCGGATGATGCACGGCCTGCGACACCGCGGCTGGCACGTGGTGCCGACCAGCCTGCCCGGACAGTATCCGATACCGGCAACCGGTGACCGTGCGCTGGCCGCATCGGCGCTGGCCGCCATCCCCGACCACTCGCTGGTGCTCGTCGACGGTCTGGCGCTCGGCGCCTTACCCGGCGAAGCCGCGCACGAACGCCAGCGTCTGCATCTCGTGGCGCTCGTCCATCATCCGCTGGGGCTCGAAACCGGACTCGACGCCGACACCTCGCGTCTGCGGCTCGACGCCGAACGGCGCGCACTCGCGTGCGTGCGCGGTGTCGTTGTGACCTCGTCTGGCACGATGGCCGCAGTCGAAGCGCTCGGCGTGCCGCGCGAGCGGTTGGCGGTGGTGGAACCCGGCACCGACGCGGCGCCGGAGGCGCGAGGTTCTGGCCGCGGCGGCGGCCACTTGCTGTGTGTTGCGTCACTCACACCGCGCAAAGGGCACGAGACACTCTTCGACGCGCTGGAGCAGATGCTCGATCTCGAGTGGCACCTCACCTGTGTCGGCAGCGCCGCACGCGATTCCGCGCATGCGGCCCGGCTCGCCGTTCGAGCCGGCACGCCGCCGCTGCGGGAGCGGGTCACGCTCGCGGGCGAACTGGCTGGATCATCACTCGAAGCCGCCTACGACGCCGCTGACCTGTTCGTGCTGCCGACGCACTACGAGGGTTACGGCATGGTGGTGGCCGAGGCGCTGGCGCATGCGCTGCCGGTAGTCGGCACCGCCACGGGCGCAATCCCCCAGCTCGTTGGTCCGCACGCTGGCGTCCTGGTACCGGCGGGCGACGCCTCCGCCCTGCGGGCCGCGCTGCGGTCGCTGATGACCGACGCCGCTCGCTTTGCGCAACTGCGCGCCGCCGCCAGGGCCGCGCGCGCAACGTTGCCTTCGTGGGACGAGGCCTGTGCACTGATGGAGGCGGCGCTGATGCGAACGTACGTGGCATGAGTGGATTCAGTGCGGCGTGGCTCGCCCTGCGGGAACCGGCGGATGCGGCGGCCCGCGCGCCGCGGGTCACCGAGGCGATCGCGACGGCGCTGGCCGGGCGAACACCCCTGCGGGTAGCAGACCTCGGATGCGGTACCGGGTCGAACGTCCGCTACCTCGCGTCGCGGCTGCCGCAGCCACAGGCGTGGCGGCTCCTCGATCACGACGAAGCACTGCTGGCCGAGGCCCGCGCGATCCTGCCGCAGGCCGTAGACACGCGAGTGGCCGACCTCCACGATCTCCCATCGTCCGCGTTCGAGGGGTGCGATCTCGTAACGGCGTCGGCGCTGCTCGACCTCGTGTCCGACGCGTGGGTGCGCCGCTTTGCCTCGCTCTGCCGCGACGCCGGCGCAGCCGTGCTCGTGGCGCTCAACTACGACGGCCGCACCGGGTGCACGCCCCTCGACGCCGACGACGATGCCGTGCGTGCGCTGGTGAATGCGCATCAACGCACCGACAAGGGGTTCGGTCCCGCGCTCGGTCCCGACTCCGGGGTTCGCACGGCGCAGGCCCTGAAAGACGCGGGCTATCGCGTGACGATCGCGAAGAGCGACTGGGTGATCGAAGCCGACCAGGCCGAACTGCAGCGTCAGCTCATCACCGGCTGGGCGGACGCGGCGGTAGAACTGGCACCGGCCGAGGCTGCGCGGATTCGCGCCTGGCAGTTGCGACGGCTTGCCCACGTCGATGCGGGAATCTCCATCGTGCGGGTCGGGCACGACGACGTGTGCGGCGTGCCCGGCTAGATGATGCGGGTGACCAGCGGAATCGCCTCGGTGCCCTCTTCGGGCCCTTCACCAAGGTCGCGCAGGTCGCAGTCGAAGAAGACGTCTCCGCCCATCCTGAAGACGCGGTAACGCGGCCTGCGGCACTCGCTCAACGCATCGCGCGCCGGAAGCCGGATGGCCGGACGACCGTTGCCGATGATGAGGGGGGCGATCGCCACTTGCAGCCGATCGAGCAGGTTCGCCTGCAGGAACATCGACACCGTTACCCCGCCGCCTTCGACGAAGATCCGATGGCAGCCGCGCGCGCGGAGCAACTGAAGTACGGCTGCGGCGTCCATCCCGTTCGGAGCGTCGGCCACCGTCGCGATCTCCGCCTGGGCGAGATGCGTCTCACCGGGGTGCAGTGTCCCGGCCGTGGTGATGTACAGCGTCGGCACGGTGTCGTCGTTGAAGATCTTGTAGTGGGCGGCCAGTCGCCGCGACGGATCGAGGACCACGCGAAGCGGGTGAGGGCCGGGTACGCGTCGCGTCGTCAGCTGCGGATCATCCGCTGCCACCGTGCCGGCGCCCACCACCACGGCGTCGCACAGTGCGCGCATGCGGTGCAGGTGAAGGATGTTCTCTTCGCCGGTGACGTACTGTGACTGTCCGGAGTGCGTGGCGATGAAGCCGTCGAGGCTCTGCCCGAGATGGCCGATGGTGACGGGACGCGCCGAGGTGGCGCCCGTGATGGGCAGGTAGAGCTCCATCAGTGGCAGGCGCGGGTCGGTGACCGGCAGCGCTGTGTCCCACCCGGCGCCAGGGTGCCAGCAGACGACAGCGTCAGGATCGGACGACTCGACGGCCTCGAGCTGGCCGTCTCCCGTCACGCGGAACGATTGCCGGAGGTTCACGGCGGCCACCGCCTCCGCTGCGTGCGAGGTGGCGAGCACGATGGTCCACGCCGCCTCGATGGCAGCGTCTGAGTCGGAACGGGAGGCAGACAGCGGGCCCGGCAGCACAGCACTGCGATTATAGACTTGAGGAACGATGGGCAGCGGGATCGCCACCTACTACCAGCGGCTCAGTCGCTGGAATCGCCTCGCGCAGATAATCGGCTATGGCGGCGGCTCCGGCACCATGACGGTGCACCGCGCGCTGGCGGACCCCCGCGCGGGTGACCGCGTCACGTTCACGCGCCTCCATGACGTGCTGCTCGAGCAGGTTGGTGCTCTGGACTCGCCGCGAGTCCTCGACGCCGGCTGCGGGCTCGGCGGCACGATGCTCGTGCTGGCGGAATCGGTTGGCGCCACCTGCGTCGGGCTGACGCTGAGTCCGTCGCAGGCCGCCACAGCGAACGCCGAAGCGGCGCGGCGGCAGCTCGACGCGCGCGTCCGCGCCCGGGTGTGCAGCTACGACGACCCGCCCCCCGGCCCCTTCGACCTCATCGTTGCCATCGAGTCACTGGCGCACAGCCTCGATCCGGCGCGCAGTGTGGACCGGCTCGCAGCGACGCTCGCGCCAGGCGGCCGCCTGGTGGTCGTGGACGACATGCCTGAGCCAGGCGCGGCCGCATCACCCGACCTCGAGGCGTTCAGGCAGGGATGGCAGTGTCCCGTGCTCTGGCCGGTCCCCTCCTATCTCGAGGCGGTCGGACGCGCCGGGCTCGTTGTCGACGCCCAGCTCGACCTGACGCCGCAATGCCGGCCGCGCACGCACGCGCGCCTTGCGCTGCTGATGGCGGTAAATCGGCTGATACGGCACTGGCCGGCCGAGGCATTCAGGCAGCTGATGGACTCTCACTACGGAGGGTTGGCACTCGAGCGTCTGATCAGGGACGGACGTGTGCACTACAGGCTGCTCGTCGCGCGAAGGCCCGAGCTTCAGGTATCCTGAGAACCTCCGGCATATGGAGCATCACCTCGACCGCACTCTCGCGCTCTACGGCGACCTGGCCGTCCGCGTCGCGCTCAACCTCCAACCCGGCCAGCGCCTGCTCATCATCGGGCCGCTCGCCAATGGAGGCTGTTCGCTCGAGGCGGCGCCGCTCGTCCGCTGCATCACGGAAAGCGCCTACAAGGCCGGCGCCTCGTTCGTCGAGACGCTCTGGGGCGATGAGGCGCTGCAGTTGGCGCGGTTCAGGTTTGCGCCGCGCGACTCGTTCGAGCAGTTCTCTGCCTGGTTCGCGAAGGCGCTGACCGAGCACGTGCATGCAGGCCATGCGGTCATCTCGGTCTACGCCAACGACCCCGATCTGCTGAAGGACCAGCCGCCCGAACTTCTGGGCGTCGTGCAGAAGTCGGTGTCGCGCGCCGTCCGTCCGTTCCGCGACCACGTCTCCAAGAACGGCACCAACTGGTCCGTGATCGCGGCGGCCTCGAAGGGCTGGGCGGCGCGCGTCTTCCCGAACCTTCCGCCGTCGGAGCAGATGAATGCGCTGTGGGATGCCATCGCGAAGCTTGTTCGGCTCGACCGCCCCAACCCCGTTGCCGCATGGGAAGAACATCTCGCCGCACTGGCCGCCCGACGCGACTTCCTCAACCAGCGCCGATATGCGGCGCTCAGGTACCGCGGCCCCGGCACCGAGCTGACGCTCGGTCTCGCGGAAGGGCATCAGTGGGTGAGTGGGCGATCGACGAGCCTGCAGGGTATTGCGTTCGCCCCCAACCTGCCGACCGAGGAGGTGTTCACGATGCCTCACCGCGAGCAGGTGGACGGCACAGTCACCTCGACCAAGCCGCTCAGTTATGGCGGCACGTTGATCGAGAATTTCTCGGTCACCTTCGAGAAGGGCGTTGTCGTGAATGCGACGGCGGCACGTGGCGAGACCGTGCTGCGCGAACTGCTCGCAACCGACGAGGGGGCGGCGCGGCTTGGCGAAGTGGCCCTTGTGCCGCACAATTCGCCGGTCGCCCAGTCAGGCCTGCTGTTCTACAACACGCTGTTCGACGAGAACGCCGCCAGCCATCTGGCGCTCGGCTCGGCCTACAAATTCACCATCGCCGGCGGCGAGAGCATGAGCGACGACGCGTTCGAAGGGGCAGGCGGCAACCGCAGCGCCACGCACGTCGACTTCATGATCGGATCGCCGGACCTGGACATCGACGCCGTGAACGCCGACGGCACCATCGAGCCGCTCATGCGCCACGGCGACTGGGCAACACTGATTTGACGTTCTGAATCCGGAGACGCAATGCACCCCTGGCACGACTGTTATCTCGACGAGCGTTCGGTTGAGCGCTCGTTTCCCGTCATCGTCGAAGTTCCAAAGGGCTCGAAGAACAAGTACGAGCTCGACAAGGAAACCGGGCTCCTGCGGCTCGACCGCGTCCTGTTCAGCGCGGTCTACTATCCGGCGAACTATGGCTTCATCCCACGCACCTTCTGCGACGACGGCGATCCGCTCGACGCGCTGGTGCTCGGGCAGGAACCGCTGCACCCGTTGTCGCTGGTCGATGCGCGCGCCATCGGCGTCATGCGCATGCGCGACGAGAAGGGGCTCGACGACAAGATCATCGCAGTCAGCATCAAGGATCCAGCGTTCAACGACTACACCGACCATCGGCAGCTGCCGCAGCACCTGCTGCGCGAAATGACCCGCTTCTTCGAAGACTACAAGGTGCTCGAGCACAAGCAGGTGGTCGTCGAGGACATCCTCGGTCCGGCCGACGCGCTGAAGTACATCCGCGAGGCCATCGACCTCTATCAGCAACTGCGCCGCGGCGAGCTGAAAGCCAAGTAACCCGCCGAGCCACACGTGTTCACCACGTGTGGCCTCCACACGTCAGTGCGCCGCGGGCTGGCCAGAGTCACCGCATGGGTTCTGGCCGCTCGTCGAAGCTTCCTGAAGCTGCTTCCCGGAGGCCAAAGTCCAGCTCACCTTCTGGCTCTTGACCTCCCGGCCTTCGCGTCCGTACATGGTCAGGTCGACCCGTTCGAGGCCCCTGCTGCGGAGCTGCATCAGCACTCGCTCGCTTACGGCGTCGGCGCTGGAGGCGCGCGCCAGGCAGAGGTCGGCGGTGAGCGTCCGATCCTGAGTGTGGGCGTTGATGACGTCCCAGTGACCCACGTCTTCCGAGACGGTGGCCACAATGTCGGTCATCGGCGGTGAGCAGGCCACGCTGCTGACGAACAGGGCCTGGGCAATGAGGAACGGCGTGCGTCGGGGGATATGCATGCCCCGGCGACATCAGAAATCGTGCCGAGCCCGCCTGCTGGCACGACTGGTGCGACGCAGCCAGCGGAGGTGACGATGGCGGACGATGTATCAGAAGACCAGCCGGGCAGCCCGAATCAGGTGGCTCCTGCGAGCGCCTACGAAGGCAGGCCGGAACCAGAGGAAGTGCCGAGCAAGGATGAAGAGGCGAGCAAGACGCGTCCCACCGGGGGTGTGCCGAGCTCAGCGGCAGGCGCAACCGGACCGGACGCTGAGCCGATTGACGAGGAGAGAAAACGCGAGTCGGGTGGTGCGCCGGAGGAGCGCGGCCAGCCTTCGTAGGCCGGCGGCTCCTAGGGGATGAAGGTGAACTTTGCCTGGCCCGTGACCGAGGCCGCATAGCCGAGCAGCGAACTGCCGCGCGGGCGTGCCTGCGCGCGGATCCGCACGTAGTAGTCGCGTCCGGGATCGAGCCTGGTGGTGCGAACGATCGGCAGGCGCGTGAGGGTAGTCAGCCACTGCCGCACGGTGGCATCGTCCTCAGTGACGAGGGTGTCGTCGATGCGCCCGTCGATGACGCGCTGCAGCGTGTGGCGGCGCGTCAGATTGTCGTATTGATCGCTGAGGCTGACCGTGGACGTCGCCACCGTGCGGTCAACCCAGCCCGGTACCAGCATGCGGAGGTCGATCGTGTAGGTGAACGTGGTGCGGAGCCCGCTGGCGATGGCCAGCTTCACCTCGTCGGTGTAACCGTCTGCCAGTTCCATCGAGACCACGACGCGGTCGTCGGCGCTGATTGGCACGATGCGGAGTGTCTCCGCCGCACGGCCCACGGCGCCCGACAGGAGCAGCGCCACCACAAGAAGTGCGAATCGTTTCATCACTACGCTCCGGCGCACGACCCTCAGGACGTCGCGCCCGTCTTCTGCCATCCGGTGCTACAGCCGGATGGATACTCCCATCGTCGCCCGCCAGAACGACAGCTTCTTCTCTTCGATGACCGCGCCCGTGGAATTCGGTCGCTCGGGTCGAAGCGTCCTGAACAGCCTGACATCCCAGTTGAGGCCGACCGTATCTGAAATGAAGCCCGTCGCTCCCCCGCCCAGGTCCCACGCAGGCAGCACGTGGGAGTAGTCGTAGGTTTTCACCCCGTCGGTGAAGCTGACCTGCGCGAACCCGAGGCCCCCAACCACATACGGCCGCAGCGAGTACTGGGCAATGCGCTTCGGCAGCGCAATCACCACGTTACCTGACACCGTCGCAACGTGGCTGCGCAGCACACGCTTCGCATCTCCGCTGAAGAAGCCGGAGGTGGTTGCCACGTCGGCTTCAATTCCTACCACTTCGCCCAGCCACAGGCCGCTGACTCCGAGATTCAGTTTCGGCGTGCCCTGAACCCGGTCGAGGTCGACGAACGGCGATCCACCGCCAAATGTCAGGCCGCCGAACGGCTTTGCCTGCCACTCGGCCCGCGCGGTCTGCGGGCAGCTGAGGAGCGCCAGCGCGACCAGGCAGAGACGAGTGAACCTGCGCACCAGTTACCGCGTAAACAGCGACAAAAAGATCCGCGCGAATGGCGACGTGGTGACATCGCCTTTGTCGAGCGGAAACGACTTCACCAATTCTGAGCTGTTGGCCGCCAGCACCAGCGACATGCCGCGCGCCGGCAGCGTCACCACCATCGACGACGAGCCGTTCTCGCCGCCGCTGCCAAACTGCCAGACGACCGTATCGCTGTTGTAGCTCTGCACGAACCAGCCGAGGCCATGGGGCAGCGGCCGGCCCACCGCATCGGCGGGTACGCGCCACGCCTCGGCCAGGGTTTCAGGCCGGACCAGGATGCCGCTTCGCAGGGCGACGTCGAACTGCGCGTAGTCGTGGACGGTTGAGATGAGGCCGGTCGAGGGCGTCAGCGTGGCCGACGCGAACTGCGCGGGATAGGGGCGCCGGGAACTGTCGACGGCATACGGCACTGCGAGCCGCCCGAGTGCCACCGCGTAGCGTGCGGCTTCATCCGGCGACGGCAACCCTTCGGCCGGCGGCCCCAGCGTGAGGATGTCCATCCCCGGCACCGAGTTCGTCATCGCCAGCCGATCGAGCAGGTTCGAAATGGTCTCGCGGTACGAATCGCCCTGGCACGCTTTTACCGCTGCCGCCAGTCCATCGATCCGCTCGGGACGGTAGGAGAACGTCGGCGCGAGAGCCGTACCCGAGGTGTGCGAGAGCACCTGACGGATAGTGGCGCCCGGATCGGGCAGCCCTCTGGCGAAGTTGCCCACCGTGTCGTCGAGCGACAGCCGGTTCTCTTCGGCGCACCGCATGATGGTGGCGGCGGTGAGGGTCTGGGTGATGCCGTCGAGGTGAACGGGGGTGTCGGGGCGCATCGGCACCAACCGCGCCACATCCTGATAGCCGAACCCGCGTTCCCAGAGCACATCCGTGCGGCCAACGACGGCGGCAGACAGACCGGGAATGCCCACCTGAACCCGCAGCGCCTCCAGGTAATCGGCAAAGCGCGCGTAGGCAAGCTCCTGCGCCTGCATGGGAGCAGTGGCGAGCAGCAGGGTTCCGACGGCGAAGGCGAGGATGGCGCGGCGCATCTGATCAGCCGAAATCCCATGAATCATACAGCCGTACGTATCGGTTCGAGCAGGCAGGATTCCGTAGTTTTCTCGGGGGGCGCTTCCCGGGACGTGCACCGAGGCGGATAACCGGTGATGGATGAGAAATGAGGGGGGCGTGCGCGCGAGCGCGGGCTGGGCGTGCGGCAGTCTTGTCAGGTCGTGACCTTCGGTCTGCGTCTCCCCCCAGAAGCTTGCCCGTAACAGGTGCCTCACGGCACGTGCCACACAATGTTCCCGGTCGAGACCCGACGCAGCCGACGGACGCCGCGCCCGGCAATGAGCCGCGCGCAACTTTCGGTTCCGACGCATCGACGTACGACCCTGCGGTCGCCGGAGCATCGGAGAAGGGTGCTACTTCAGGCTCGAAAGCACCTGCGCGTTGTGCCTGGCGACGACACCCATCATCAGGTTCGACGCGACCATCAGGCCGATGGCTCCGAAGCGGTGGTTGTTCTTCCACAGCGACTCCGCCGCCATGATCGACGCCATCGTCACACCGGCCTTCATGGCGACGAAGGCTGCTGGACTCTTCACGATCCCCTTCATGACGGGGTTCACTTCGCGCCCGCCATTCTTCAGGACGGTGAGCGTCGAGTAGGCGTCATAGCCCTGCAGCGCCGCGGACGTGGCGTAGAGCGCCGGCAGCATTGATGGCCTGCCGTACTTCCAGTCGCTGCGTGTGGCGAGGTCGGCGCTGGCGGCCGGGCTGCTGGATGCGGCGGCGATCGTGGTGGGCGAAATCACCAGTGCGGCGGGCTGTGTGTCGTTGCCGTCGGCGGCGAAGGCCGGCGTGCTGAGCATGGCTCCAAGCAGCGTGGCGATAAGGAGGCGGCGCATGGTGTAACTCCCTCAGGAAAGCGGTGCGTCACAGCACCGGTGTTGTCCTCCTCTTGAGCGAGCCCCGTGCCGACGTCGCGCAATGCAGAAAGCGCCAATGTTTCCGGCCCTCGATCGCAACTGCTGTGCAACGGCGTGGTGTGCGGAGTGCGCCACCAGCGCACACCGCGTGCGCGGTCGCACACGTGTGGTTGCCACCGATTTCAGAAGTGCAAGCCGGCGCGCCAGAACGGTCGCGCGCGCGTCGTTCGCCGCGGACGATGGGTCAGGTGCAGGCGGCTCGAGAAGAAAGCCGGGCAGCGCGGCGAAGAGGCCTGCAGGCGGGCGAAGCGGCGATGTTGACGCGGACAGCTGCGTGCGCTGCACCAGCAGAATTTGCGACGCTGGACTCGCTGCGCGGGGATATGCTGCGGCTGAACGTCATGGCCAACGACACAGCCATCCGGCTTTCGATCCAGAAACTGCTCGAGGGAGTGCAGATCATCGGGTATGACTGGACCTACCTCTACCTGAACGAAGCGGCCGAGCGGCATGCGCGCCGGCCGGCCGCTGACCTCATCGGCCGGCGTATGCCCGACTGTTACCCCGGCATCGAGCAGACGCAGATGTTCGAGGTGCTGAGTCGCGTCATGCAGTCGCGCCAGCCCGAACAGTTCCTCAGCGAGTTCCTGTATCCCGACGGCACACAGGGGTGGTTCGAGCTGCTCATCGAGCCGGTCCCCGACGGCGTCTGCGTGCTGTCGCTCGACATCAGCGACAAGCAGCGCGCGCAGGCGCAGCTGCGCCAGGCGCAGAAGATGGAGGCGGTCGGCCGTCTAGCCAGCGGCCTCGCGCACGACTTCAACAACGTGCTCACCGCCATGCTCGGCTATTGCGATCTCGTGCTGGCCCGGAGTGGCGGCGACCAGGCGCTGACGGCCGACCTCCAGGAGATCCGCAAAGCTGGCGAGCGGGCCGAACGGCTGACACGCCAGCTGCTGGGGTTCAGCCGCAAGCAGGTCCTTGTTCCGCAGGTGCTCGACCTGAATGCCGTGGTGCTCGATGTGCACTCGCTCCTCACCCAGGTCCTGGGTGACGCCATGCGCCTCGTGATCGACCCGGCGCCGGCCCTGCACCACACGCGCGCCGACCCTGGGCAGATCGAGCAGATCCTGATGAACCTGGTGGTGAACGCGCGTGACGCAATGGCCCACGGCGGCGGCACGGTCCGCATTGCCACCGCGAACGTCACCCTCGACCGGGCTTTCGTGCTCGCCCATACCGGCTCGGTAGAAGGCGACTACGTGGCGCTGTCGGTCGAAGACTCCGGCCATGGGATTCCGGCCGACATCCTCGCGCACGTCTTCGAACCGTTCTTCACCACGAAGGGGCCCGGCAAGGGGACGGGGCTCGGGCTGCCCACCGTCTACGGCATCGTGAAGCAAAGCGGCGGCTACGTTGCGATCGACACGGCACCGGGCATCGGCACCACCATCACCACCTACCTGCCGGTCTGCCATGAACCGCTCACCGGAATTGCCCCGCGCCAGGAACCGCGCACGGTCTCGGGCAGCGAGACGGTGCTGCTGGTCGAAGATGATTCGGCGACGCGCGAGCTGATGTGCCGCACACTGGCGCCGCAGGGCTACACGGTGGTCGAAGCGCGCGACGTGTGGGATGCGCTCACCCTGGCGCGCAGCCGCCCGACGCGCATCGACCTGCTCCTCTCCGACATCGTCATGCCCGACATGAACGGCCCGCAGCTCGCACAACACGTGGTGGCCATGCACCCGAAGATTCGCGTGCTCTACGTGTCGGGGTTCCCGCAGGCGTCGGCGCTGGGCGGGCAGGCGGTCAGCGCCCGTGTGTCGTTCCTCCCCAAGCCGTTCACGCCCAGCACCCTCCTTGGCAGTGTGCGAGAGGCGCTGGACAGGTAGCCTGGGGCGCGTCCTGACACGAATGTCTGCGAGTAACCGCAGAATCGACAGAAGTGGCGACTGCGTTTCCGCCCAGTTCTGGCGCCCGACATCGTTGTCCAATTCTGACGGTCCTGCCACAAGCCGGTCAGGTGCGGGCGGGTAGTCCGTTGCTGAGCTGTAAGAGAGCCGGCGATGCGACCGAGCGCGACGGCCCTCCCGGTCGCATGGAGAAGCACGAACTGCAGGTCGTCATCGAGGACCTGCACCAACGGTATGCCCGCCTCACGACCGGTGAGGTCGCGACATCCATCCCCGAGCTGAGCAAGGCCGACCCCGACCGCTTCGGCATTGCGATGGGCGTCGAGCCGAGCGGCGACGCGTTCAGCCATCGAACTCCAGAACGGCACGAACCGGCCGTTCCATCCGATGGTGAACTCGGGAGCCATCACGATCACCGCACTGATGCACGCGAAGTAAGGCCGCGACACCTTCGACGTCATCCTCGACCGCATGAGCAAGGCGGCCGGCCACTGGTGATCGATGATGAGGTGGACGAGTCCGAGAGCCGCACCGGCCATAGCAACCGCGCCATCGCGAACCTGCTGCTGAACTTCGGCCTCGTCCACGACGAAGCGGAGGCGGCGCTCGACGTCTACTTCCGCCAGTGCGCGGTCCTCGTCACATCGGTGGATCTCGCGACCATGAGTGCCCGCCATGAGCGGTGTCGCGGGTGGTGTCATGGCCGTGGTCAACCGACAGCTCGGCATTGCCACCTACTCGCCGCGGCTTGATGCGCGGGGCAACAGCGCGCGCGGCATCGAGGTCTGCGTCGAGCTGGCGTCGCGGTTCGGCCTGCATGCATTCGACTGCCTCAACGTCGGATCGAGCTTCCTGACGACGATGCTGTGGTCGCCGCGCGCATCTGGATCCAGGGTTGCACTGCCGGCGCACATGAAAAGTCGTGCCCATATCGACGGTCATCCCATCCATCCGATGCTCGTGCCCTTCCCGTTCGCCTATCTCGTCGGCGCGGCCTGCCTCGACGGCGTAGCGGCGGCAACCGGCCGGCGGCAGTGGTACCGGACCTCGCGCCACATGCGGGTGCTGGGCATCGGCTCGGCCCTTCTCACAGCCGTTCCCGGCATTGTCGACTACATCTACGCCGTGCCGCCGAAGAGCTCCGCGGCGAGCCGCGCGAGGACGCACGGCCTCGCGAATCTCTCGGCCGTCGCACTGATGACGGCTGTCGCGTTGCGCCGGCGTGGCGACCGCGCGCCTCGGGCATGGGAACTGGTGGCGCAGGGTGTGGCCGCCGGCCTTATGGGTGTCGCGGGGTATCTCGGCGGCACCCTGGTGTACCGCAATCAGATCGGTGTCGATCATCGCTATGCCGACGCCGGGAAATGGCGCGAGCTGACCTTGCCGGCGCCAGCGGCTGCCGGTGAGGCGATGGATGCCGGTGCGGCCGGCGACCTCGGCGTGAACCAGATGGCGCTCCTGCACGTCGGCGAGCGTCGCGTGGTTGTGGCGCGCACCGAGGACGGCCTGGCGGCCTTCGACGATCGGTGCACGCACAAAGGCGGGCCACTGTCGGATGGCACGCTGGCGTGCGGCGTCGTTCAATGCCCCTGGCACGGATCACAGTTCAACGTGCAGACGGGAGCGGTGGTGCACGGTCCGGCCGACGCGCCGGTCCGCACGCACCGGGTCCATGAGGCAGGCGGGCGCCTCTGGCTGACCCTCTCCGACTGACCGTCGGCGGCTCCGCAGCGCGTGATACCCTTCCTCTCCCATCATGCGCATGCTGAATCCCTGCCTGCTCACGCTCGTCCTGCTCGCCAGCCCGACCCTGGCGATAGCCCAGGCAGCACCGACCCGCATCCCGGCCACCACGACGGCCGAGCAGGAGGCGGTGCTTCGTGCCGGCATCGATCTGCACGACAAGGGTGAGTTCGACGCGGCCATCGCGAAGTACAAGGAGGTGCTCGCGAAGAGTCCGGCGAACGTCACCGCGCTCTTCGAGCTCGCCTTCTCGCACCTGTCGAAGAAGGACTACGACAAGAGCTTCGCCACTGCGCGCGACGGCGCCGAGTTCAAGTCTGAACTCCTGCCGATGTTCTACGACCTCATGGCGTCGTCGCTCGACTCGAAGGGGCAGGCGGAGGAGGCAGTGGCGATGTACCGGAAGGGCATTGCGCTGGTGCCAGACTCCTCACAGCTCTACTTCAACATGGCGGTGACCTACCGCGAGAGCCTGAACCGGCCGAACGACGCACGCCTCGCGTTGCAGAAGGCTGCATCGCTCGAGCCGCTGAACCCGGGAGTGCAACTGCTGCTCGGACAGGTCTACCAATCGAGCGGCTACACCGGGCCGGCGTTCCTCGCCCTGTCGACGTTTCTCGTGCTCGATCCGGGCGGCGCCCAGGCCATGCCGGGGTATGGGCTCTGGCGAGCCGTGCTGAAGGGCGGCGTCGATCCGATCCCGGACGGTGCCACCGCCGCAGGCGCCATGCGACCTGCTGGCGGGCGCACCAGGAAGACGGATGAGGGCGACTTCGCGGCGCTCGAAGCGCAGCTCGCGCCAACGCATGCCGCCTTTATGGCGAAGATGGATGCCGGCACCCCGGAAATCCAGGCGCTCGTGGCCCAGGTCGATCAGTTGATTGGGCGGCTGCCGGCGCAGCCGTCCGGCCCCGCTGCGTCGTCCTACGTCAACCGGCACTACGTGCCGTTCTTCGTCGAACTCCGTCGCAAGGGCTTCGTCGAGCCGTTCGTCTACTGGGCGAGCCAGCGGGCGCCCGTGCCGATGGTCGGCGACTGGCTGCGCGCCAACGAAACGCGCGTGCGCGAGTTCCTCGAGTGGGCCGAGAAATACTCCTGGCCCAAGGCCTAACGCCCATGCCGACCCCACTCACACCCTCGCTCGAAGTCCGCGACCGGCTGCTGCCGGCATACGCGGACGTGCTCACTGACGACGTCAAGGCCGCGCTCGAACGGCTCGTGCCCTTCGATGCCGATCGGCGTGCCCTCATGGTTGCCCGTCTGGCCCGGCGCGCGCGGCGCGCGCACGAGCGTGAACCGATTACGTTCCTGCCGCCAGCGGCGACCATTGGCCGCACGGCACTTCTCGTGGCGGACGCTCGCGAAGGTCGGTTCACCGGTTCGGACATTCCTCCCGATCTCCGCCGGCAATGGATTCAGGGCACCGGCCCGGGAGCCAAGCCGCACACGTCACTCGATCGCAGCATCCGCAACGTCGCCTACGCGCTGCTCTCTGGCGCCGACGGCTGGATGTTCGATGGCGAGGATGCGCTCGGCCAGATTTCGACGATGGCGCTCGACAACCAGCGCAACCTGAAGCTGGCCATCCACCGCGACCCCGTGTTCCTCGCCGCCGCCGAGGCGGTCGCTGGCGAGATGAACACCTGGGCCGAGCCGTTCCTCGGCCGGAGGATCGTCACGGACTGGCAGGCGCAGCTCGCCTTCACCACCATCATCTTCCGCGCGCGCGGCCTTCACCTCGACGATCGGCACATCCGCCACACGGACGGCACCGGCTTCTCCGCCTCAATCGTCGACGCCACCACCTACCTGGTGAACAATCAGGCGCGGCTGCGCGCCGACGGCAGGTCGCTGGTGCTGTACCTGCCGAAGATTCAGACGGCCGAGGAAGCAGCGCTGTGGTCGGACATGCTGTCGGCGCTCGAAGCGCACCTCGGGCTGCCCCATGGCACCGTGAAAACCTACGTGCTGGTGGAGCAGCTGGAGGCGTGCTTCCAACTGATGGAGATCCGTGCCGCCCTCGGCGCCCACTTCGTCGGCTTCAATACCGGACGATGGGACTACATCAACAGCGTCGCCGACGCGATGGCGTGGGACCCGTCCTTCGTCAACCCGAACATCGACGCGGTGACGATGACTTATGGCTACATGCGGGCGTACGAAGACCGCGTGCGCCGCGCCGTCAACACGCCGGATGCCGCCGGGCACTGCGCGCTCTGGCAGGGCGGCATGGAGCCGAACATCCCGGTCGGGTCGGCAGGCGGTGTCGAGAGCAGCATGACGCGGGCGGTGGCCGGAGCCGAACGCGAGCAGCGCGAGGGCGCCAGCGGCAAGTGGGTCGCGCACTGGAAGATGGTGCACATCGTTCGCCCCGTCTGGGCGAGAGCGGGGCAGGACAACCAGCGCGGACGCGAGTTCCCACGCCTCGACTACACCTTCGATGCCGCCCGCGCTCTCACCAAGATCGAGGCCGCACCGCGCACCATCCGCGGCGCGCGCGACCTGATTAGCGTCGCGATCCAATATGGCAACGCCTTCGGGCAGGGGATGCAGGCCGCGGCACTGAAGCCGGCCGACTTCTTCGGCAACGACGATGTGCTCTATCTGATGGAGGACATGGCTACCGGCGAGATCCGGCTCAGCATCCTCTGGGAGTGGCTGCACAAGGGCGCCACGCTCACGCAGACCGACGACGACACCGGAGTGCAGGCGGGCGACCTGTTCACGGCGCCGCTCTTCCGCCGGCTCTTGGCCGAGGAGTACGCGAAGCTGCAGCAGGCAGCCAACCGCGACGTGCACGACGACTCGAAGGGAACGACGCTGCCTATCGCGCGCGAGATCGTTGACATTTACGTGCTCGACCCGGTGAAGTTGCCTTGGTACATCGACCTGCTCAACATCACGCTCGGCGTGCACGACCTCGCCGAAGCGCAGCGCCGCATCGCACTCCTGCGCACGACGTTCATGAACGATGGTCAGCGGGTCACGGCCAACCTCGACTTCGACACGCCGGCGGCCTGACCCGATCGGTTGGGTCTGGAGGCGGTTGGCGATCGACGCCAGCAGGCGCAGCAGCTCGTCGGCATCGACCGGCTTCACCATGTGGGCGAACCCGGCCTGACGGCTGCGTGCCAGATCCTCGTCCTGCCCGTAGCCGGTCACCGCAATCAGCACCGGACCGCCGCTGACATCTGTGCTCCACCAGGCTGCGCGCGTTAGAATCGAGGGCACCGTGACACGCAAAGGGCCGTCGCTCGTGCCGTCGCTGATCCTCGCCCTGTCAGGTGGTGTTATCGGGGTCTACGGCCTGATCGGCGCGATGGGCACCTGGAACCGGCCCGACCTCGACCCACCCGTCGGAAAGATGGTGCTGATATTCGCCGGCGCCGCGGTGTTCTCCGTCGGCGCCATGATGCTGCTGGTCGTCGTTGTTCGTCCCTGGTTCGAGAAGCGCGACGTGGACAGGATCGTCGACGAGATCGCGGACGAACTCCCGGACCGACGACCCCGCCCCTAGCCTCAGCGAGCCGGAGGAGCCGGCGCTGCGGGCGGCAGCGGTGATGGCGGGGGCGGCGGTGCTGCGCCCTGCGGCCGGAAGAGCGTGCTGACCTTCATCTCCACTTCAATCGGCACGCAGTTCAGCAGGGTTTCGGTGAAACGCCACTGGCGGACGGCTTCCTGGGCAGATTCCTCGAACGCCGGGCTTGCCGCCTCGATGGTGCGGAGCTGCTTCACGGCACCGTCGATACCAATCCGCGCCCACATGACGACGCGGCTGTCCGTCTGAGTGCCCGCCATCGACGCCGGATACGCTGGCCTGACGTCGACGATTTTGCGCGGTGGCGTCAGCCGGCCGCTGTTCGGCTCGGCGCTGCACGCCGCCGTGGCAGACGCGGCGCCGCCCGAGGGTCTGGCCGGTGCATGCGTGTCCAGACCGCTGACCACGGTGATGAATTCTTCGACCGTGCCGACCTTGATGCTGATGTCGCGGCGCAGCACCTGACCCGAGGCCAGCTGCAGTTGTTCCAGCGCCGTCTGGAAACCGCGTCGCCCGGTCTCGAGGCTGTAGTTGCCGGGCACCAGACCAACGAACTCGAACTGTCCGCGCTCATCCGTGTGCACTTCGTACTTACGGCCTGACGTGGCGAGCGTGGCGGAGAGGGTGACACCCGGTATGTGCCGCCCAGCGGGTCGCGCACGCTGCCAGAGAAGGTAGCAAACGACGGTTGCGCACCGACGGTCGCCACGGTGAGAGTGGTTGCCACAGTGAGCGTGGCGAGCCCGAAGCGAACGGACCTGCGGAGCGGACGCTTGGCGATGCGTGGATCGAGCATGGCTGAAATCCTCCGTTCGAGACTCGAGTGACGCGCCATGGCCGGCGCGGGCACCCGCGGTGCTGGTCCCATCAGCGTGCGGGCGAGGGCGACGAGATGATCGGCGTAGTCGGACGCGTCGATGCCGCGCAACAGCACCGCATCGTCACAGGTGCGTTCGCACTCGAGGCGCGGCCGGTTCGCCGCCAGCCATGCCAGCGGGTTGCACCAGGCGAGTGCGCGAAGCGACTCGGCAGCCAGCTGCAGCAGCCAGTCGCGGCGCACAATGTGCTCGGCTTCATGCGTCAGGACGACGGCGATGCGCTCGGTGGGCCAACTGTCCGCCTGTGGCGGGATCAGGATGACTGGCCGTCGCGAACGGGCAGCAAGGCGCTCAGCACCGGTAGGGACAGCGCGCCGCAGACGGCCGCAGCCAGAACCTGCCGTCGAAGCGCCGCGGGCCGGCGTTCGGTCGCGCGCGGTCTGCGAGCCCGAGCGACAACAGCAGTGACGAGCGGATCATGCACTCGACAAGCAGGTCCGGTGTCATTTCCCGCCACGCTTTCTGGCCTTCTGGATCATCGCGGCGAGGCGATCGAGTTCAGCGCTGGTGAGGCGGGACGCTTCTCCGCCAAGCAGAGCGCTGACGACCTTTTCCGAAGACCCGTCGAAGAACGTGTCGACCAGGTGGCGCAAGGCCGAGCGTCGCGCCGAGTGGCGCGGCACGGCCGCGGAGTAGACGTAGCGGACGCCGTCTTCCTCGTGGTGCACGTGACCCTTACCCTCGAGGATGCGCAGCTGCGTCCGCACCGTCGAGTAGCTGGGCTCGCCAGGCAGCTCCGCCCTCACGTCGGCGGCACTGGCCCGTCCGAGGCGATAGAGAATGTCCATGATCTGGCGTTCGCGGCGCGAGAGGCTGGTGTGGATGGTCGGCATGTTAATTCTGTAGCACCAATGCTAAGGAATTAACACCGCTGACGGCGGGCGTCGAGCCCAATAAAGGGGGCAGTCGCGCCCGCCGGCCCTCAGAGCTCGCCGGCCAGCAGAGAGTTGATGAGTTCGGTTACGCCCTCGCCCCTGGCGCCAACGGTGACCATGTCGGCGGCCGCCTTGAGCGCCGGCAGGGCGTTGCTGACCGCCACCTTCAGGCCACACATGGCGAGGAACGCGTGGTCGTTCTCGGCGTCGCCCACCGCGATCGTGTCTTCCGGCGCCACAGCCAGATCTTCGAGCGCTGGCGTCAGCCCGGTGGCTTTCGTCACTCCCGAGGGGAGCACCATTACCGAACCCTTGTTGAAGATGACATGCCACTCGAGCCCGAGGTCGCGTATGGCCGCGAGCACCTCGTGCTCGTGCGGTTCGACCGTGGCCACGATCGAGGCGCCGACCGACAATGGGACGCCGGCCTTGATGAGCCGATCGAGCAGGAGCACCGGCGGTGCCGGCGCCAGCTGTCGAACGACGCCGGTTGCCGGGGTGTACATGAGCGCCCCGTTCTCGGCGACGATGCGATCGAAGAGCTGCGGCTGGGAGAAGGTGTCGAACAGGTCGGGCAACTCGCCGCCCGGTAACCAGCAGCAGGCAGAGGCCGGCGTCCTTCGCGCGGGTGAGCGCGTCGATCGTCGCGGGGGTGACGACGCCGTCATGGGCGATGGTGCCGTCGTAATCGGTGGCGAACGCACGGTAGCGCATCACCACACCACCCGCCAGATGTCCAGCGGCGGTGTGTCGTGGTGTTCCACCCACTCCTCCCACAGCCGCACGCCACCAGCGAACGCATCCTCATTGCCGCCGCGCCGCGTCTCTGGCGGCAGCGGGTCGACCTTCGCGGCGTTGCCGCCGCCGAGCACGATGTAGTCGGCGGCACATGCCGCGCGAAGCTGCTCGCACGACTCGACCAGCGTCTTCTGCCAGAGCGCGTCGCCGAGTCGCTTACGGCCGTCGCGCCCCAGCCGTTGCGCCAGCGTCTCGCCTGACGCGTGCAGCAGGCAACCGAGCTCGAGCGGCACCATCACCTTTTCGGCAATCAGCGTCGAGCCAAGTCCGGTGCCCAGCCCGAGGAATAGCATGCGTCCGCCGGAATAGGCGCCGAGCGCTTGCATGACGGCATCGTTCACCACACGCACTGGCCGGTTGAACGCTCCTGCGAAGTCGAAATCTATCCAGCCGTCACCGAGGTTGCCCGGCTCTTCGGTCGCTCCCTCCGGTCCGGTAGAGCCCGGGTACCCGATCGACACCGTGTCGTATTCCCAATGTGACGTCTCACGGCGAATGTGCCGCACCAGCTCGTCCGGTGTGAACTGGGTGCCAGACGGAAACGACGCGCTGTCGCGCGAAGCCGACGCGTAGAGCTTGACGCGCGTGCCGCCGATATCAACGACGAGAACAGCCGGTTGTGTAGTCACAGGACAATTTGAATCCAAACATAATGCCGAGGCTCAGGCTCGACGGTCAGACGCGGATCCGCACGGCTTTCCAGCGCAGAAGACCCGCCACGCCTACCCACAGTACAAGGTAGCCCACCGCATAGACGAGCGACGAGCGTGGCTCGCCGTGGTCGCCGACGATGGGCACGACGACGTTCCAGAACACGGCATCCCTCGGCGACAGCCCCTGGTCCCGCTGGTGCTGCGCGACGCGAGCCGTAAACTCCGACAGGAAATAGATCGCCAGCGGGTTCCGGCCAAGCCACAGCAGCGGCGCCAGCATCCGCTGCAGCGTCGTCCGCTCGATCGCCAGGCAGGCGGCAAGCCCGAGCAGCGCGGCGCCGCTGGTGAGCACGGCAAACGAACCGGTCCACAATGCCTTGTTCAGCGGCAGCCAGACCGACCAGAGTGCACCGACCAGCACCGCCGCGAGTCCGGTCGCCGCCACACCCCCGATGACAGCTACTGCACGCTGCCCGGCTGTCAGTTGTCTGCGAAGCCAGTGGCCCATGCAGACGCCGAGGAGGGCCGTGGCGACACACGACAGGGTGCCGAGCGCCCCCTCCGGGTCGCCAGCAGCACTGAGCACGTGGGTGCCGAACAGCCAATGGTCGAGACGCGCGCTGAGGTTCACGCCCGGCGAAAGCGATCCGCTTCCCTGTAGGAACGCCGAGTGGACCGCCAGCAGCACAACCGCGAGCAGGCCCTGCTGGCGCGGGGTTGTTCGCACCACGATAATCGCCGCAACCAGGTAGGTGACGCCAAGCCGTTGGAGGACACCCGGGATACGGGCCGACAGCGGGTGTGGCCACACCGCAGCGACATTCAGCATGAGGCCGAGCAGCATCAACACCGCTGCACGCTTCACGATGGCAACGTCGACCCGCCTGCGCTCGAGGTTGTGCGTTGGCGAGCGGAGCACGAACGCCATCGCCACGCCCATGATCACGATGAAGGTGGGAAAGATGAAGTCGGCCGCACTCGCGCCGTGCCAGGCGGCGTGGGTCAGCGGTGGGTAAACGCGGTTCCAGTTGCCCGGATTATTGACGACGATCATGGCGGCCACGGTGAGGCCGCGCAGCAGGTCGACCGCTCCGACGCGCTGGCGTGCCGCGACGCCTACGGGCACTCGAGTTCCGTGGATGTTGTGACACCCATTCCGCCCTCCCGAGTCAGTGACAGGCACAGCGCACGCAGTGCTCGCCCCCGCAGCTGCGCCATGGGCGATCGTAGTCCAGGCGAGGTGAGTGTACAGACGTGTCGGGAGGCACGTGAGGCCTCCCGTCGTGGGGGTGGGGAGCTATCGGGCTCGTGTCGGCTGCCAGAGTGGCGACCGAGCGTGGCTGACGTCCATAGATAGCAATCGAGGTGCCAGAACCGAACGCACCTTGACAGCGGTCGAAATGCCCAGTCCGAATACGCTGCGGTCCGGCGCACCCCTTGCAAACAGACCAGTCGTGAACATCGACGTCACGACCCTTCAGGAGATTGCGCGCGCCCTTCCCGAGTGCGACCGAGCTGCGAAGCTCCGCGCGCTTCTGACTCGCGTCATCGAGGTTCAGAATGACGCGTCGGCGCTGACCTCTGCCGCCGATGCGCTTGCCGCGTCCGCCACGGACGCTCTGGCCGACGACCCCTGGACCGCCTTCGAGCGGGAGGCCCGTCAGCTGCAGTCGCGAGCACGTGCGGCCGCCGAGCCCACTGGCACCTGAACTGTCCGCTAATGGTCGGACGATTGCACACCCTTTCATGGACTTCAAACCGTCCATGAAAGGGAGGACCATGTCGTACGATTCGGCATTTCAGCGGAGCGAGCGGGTGGCGCAGGCACTCGGCTGGTTCAGCATTGCGCTTGGCGTGGCGGAGTTCGTCGCGCCATCGAGGGTTGCCCGGCTGATCGGTGCGCACGACACCGAGTCGACACGCAAGACACTTCGCATCTTCGGAGCCCGCGAAATCACGGCCGGCCTCGCGATTCTGGCGCAGCCCGACGACGCCCGCTGGGTGTGGTCACGTGTCGGCGGCGATGCACTTGACCTCGGGTGGCTGGGCCGCGCGATGGCGGACGAGTCGACCGACCACCGTCGCCTCGGCATGACGACGGCGGCCGTTGCTGGTGTCACGGCGCTGGACGTGCTCACTGCCCAGCGGCTCGGAGAGCAGCCGGTGGAAACGCGCAAGTGGCGGCGTCGCATCCAGGTGGAGCAGGTGGTCACGATCAACCGCTCCATCGATGAGGTGTACGGCTTCTGGCGCGACTTCGCCAATTTCCCACGCTTCATGCGTCACCTCGAAGAGGTCGAGGTGCTCAACGACAGCCGCTCGCGGTGGACGGCGACCGCCCCGGCCGGAATGACTGTTCGCTGGGACGCGGAGATTGTCCAGGACCGCGAGGGCGAGTGGCTGGCCTGGCGTTCGTTACCGGGGAGTCAGGTCGAGAACAGCGGCTCGGTGCGCTTTTCGCCGGCGCCTGGCGCACGGGGCACCGAGGTGCGCGTGCAGCTCCAATACACGCCGCCGGCTGGTCAGGTTGGACGCGTGATTGCCAAACTGTTCGGGGAGGAGCCGAAGCAGCAGGTGCGCGAAGACCTGCGCCGCTTCAAGCAGTTGATGGAGGCCGGGGAGGTTGCACTGTCCGACGGCACCGGGATGTGGCGACCCGCCAAACCGGCCGCGGACGCCGACACGGTTCGCCAGCTCGCGGGGGTGCGCTCATGAAGGCCACCTGCTGGATGGGGACACGCAATATCGAAGTGGAACAGGTGCCCGACCCGACCATCATGAGCCCCGGCGACGCCATCGTGAAGATCACCAGCACGGCGATCTGCGGTTCAGACCTGCACCTCTACAACGGCTTCATCCCGAGCATGAGGCGCGGCGACGTACTGGGGCACGAGTTCATGGGTGAGGTGGTCGAGGTGGGCAAGGGGGTGCAGAGCCTCCGCGTCGGCGACCGGGTCGTCGTGCCGTTCCCGATCGCGTGCGGCCACTGTGCGCAGTGTGAACGCGAAATGTACTCGCTCTGCGAGAACTCGAATCCCAACGCCTGGATGGCCGAGAAGTTGTGGGGCTATTCCCCCTGCGGCATCTTTGGTTACTCGCACATGCTCGGCGGCTACGCCGGCGGACAGGCCGAGTACGCCCGCGTCCCCTATGCGGACGTCAATCCGATCAAGGTGCCAGACGACCTGGACGATGAGCAGGTGCTGTTCCTGTCGGACATCTTCCCGACCGGCTACATGGCGGCCGAAGCGTGCGGTATCCAGCCGGGCGACACTGTCGCTGTCTTCGGCTGCGGTCCGGTCGGACAGTTCGCCATCAAGAGCGCGTACATGCTCGGGGCCGAGCGCGTGATTGCTATCGACCGTTTTCCGTATCGGCTGCGCATGGCGCACGACCGCGCGGGGGCGGACGTCATCAACTACGAGGAAGTGAACATCTTCGAGGCACTCGAGGAGATGACAGGGGGCCGCGGACCCGACCACTGCATCGACGCGGTGGGTCTCGAGGGCCACGCCCCGGGCGTGCACGGCGCCTACGACAAGGTGAAGACGGCGATGATGCTCGAGACGGATCGTCCCGTGGCCCTGCGCCAGGCCATCCTCGCGTGTCGCAGCGGCGGCACGGTCTCGGTGGCTGGCGTCTACGGCGGGTTCATCGACAAGTTCCCGATAGGGGCAGTCGTCAATCGCTCCCTCACCATCAAATCGGGCCAGACGCACGTGCAGCGCTACATGCGCCCGCTCCTGAAGCGGATCCAGAATCGCGAGATCGATCCGAGCTTCGTCATCACGCACCGGTTGAAGCTGTCGGACGCCGCGCATGGCTACGAGATGTTCTCGAAGAAGCAGGACGACTGCATGAAGGTAGTGATGCGGCCGTAACTTCCGCGCCGGGCGCGACGACGCCTGCCTCGGGGTATTCTTGCCCCATGAGGCAGAGCGTCGGCCGCGCGCGGCGAATCGCGATCGGCATCGCCATGGCTGTCGACGCGACCGCCTGCGCGGCGCTCCTCCCCCGTCTCCGCCGGCGCGCATCGTCATGTCCATCCCCTTCGCCGGCACCGCGTGGGAGAGCATTGGCCGCGCGCTGGGCGCGGAGTACAACGCCCGCGTCCCCGGCGTCTCGGCCGAGGTCGTCCTTGCCGAGAGCCTCGAGTCGCAGGTGGATGCCATTGAGGAGGGCAAGGTCGATCTGGCCCTCGAGGACGCCGAGACCGCCTACCTCGCCTACAGCCGCGGCACCGAGCATCGCGCCACGCCACATCAGCGGCTGCGCGCGGTCGGCGTGATGTTCTCCATCGCCGTGCAGGTGGCCGTCCCCGCCGCCACGGGCGTCGAACGCATTGAGCAGTTGGGGGGCAGGCGGGTGGACGTCGGCACGCCGGGCAGCGCGGTCGAGCGTGCGTCGCGCATCATCTTCGAAAGCCACGGTGTCGGCTTCGATGCGATGACGCCGTCCTTCGGCGGCGGCAATACCCTGGACCGGTTCAAGGACGGCGACCTCGACGCGCGGGTGTTCTACTCGGCGTTCAAGCACCCGATCATTGACAGCATCAGCCGCGAGGTCGACGTCCGGGTGCTGCCGATCGAGCGGCGTGCCCTCGGGGCGATCCAGCAACGGCATCACTTTCTCAAGATCACCACCATCCCCGCCGGTACGTATGCGCACCAGTCGGCCGATGTGCAGACCGTCGGCATGGACGTGCTGCTGCTGTGCCGTCGCGATCTGTCCGACGCGCTCGTCTACGACCTGACGCGAACGCTGTTCGATGCCGTGCCGACCCTCGAGCAGGCGCACGAGGCGGCGAGCGCCATCGACGTCGAACGTGGACCGACCGCTTCGATTCCTCTCCACCCCGGTGCGGCACGCTATTACCGCGAGCGCGAGATTCTGAAGTGAGGGGCGGGAGAGCCGATGTGGCTTGATGCATCGCGGCCGAATGCGCGCGCGGTGCTGCTCTTCGCGGCAGGACTGACGGTTGCGACCGGGTTGACCTTCTGGCTCGGGCTGCGCGCGACGCGCGAGTGGCAGCACAGCACGCGTGAAGCCGCCGAGACGCGCGCCAATGAAGTGGCGGCGCTGCTGACCGTGGCGCTCGAACGCGACATGAAAGGTGGCCAGGTGTCGGTGCTCGTGCCGTTCAACGAAGCCCTGGTGAACAGTCCGCCCTACGAACTCGCCGATCGCTTCGCCCGCGGCTTCGCGCGGTTCCCATATCTCGAGTCGTTCTACGTGTGGAGCGAGCGGGGTGGGCAGGAGGGGACCACCTACGTCTTCAACCGCGCTGAACGCCGTCCACGCTGGGACACTGAACCGCCGCCCAGGGACCCGTTCCCCGTAGTCTTCCGCCGCGACCCCGGGGCGCTGCGGCCGCTGGTCGCCCGAGCCCGGCAGGAGGCGGCGCTCGGCCAGCGCTTCGCACTCGAAGAGGTCGACGTGGGCGGGGTCCGCTACCAGACCGTGTCGCAGCTGATGTACGAAGGCGAGGGGAGCCAGGCACGGCTCTCGGCCGTGGTCGGTTTTGTTGTCGATCTCGACTGGGTGCGTCGGCACTACTTCAGTGAGTTCATCCGCCAGATTCAGGGGATCATCGGCGACCCGACGTTGAGCATCGAGATCCGCACGGCCGAGGGGATCGCCGTCTCCGTTGTCGGGCCGCGCGCCACCGGCGGCCCCCAGCACACCCGCACGTTCCCGTTCGCGTTCGCCGATCAGGCGCTGCTGGCGGAGCTGCCCCGCGCCGAGCGGCCGCAACCGTGGACCGCCCGGGTCAGCGTCGGCAACGAGGCCAGCCTGGTTGCCGCCACGCAGGGCGCCACCCGCACGCTCGTGCTGCTCGGCCTCGGCGCACTCGCCACCATCGTCGGACTCGGGGTCACCGTGCGCGCCGCCCGCGCCGCCGCCGACCTCGCGGCCGTACAGTCGGAGTTCGTGTCGGCGGTCAGCCACGAGATGAAGACGCCGCTGTCGCTGATCAAGCTTGCCAGCGACAGCCTGGCCAACGGCCGCCTGGCCACGCCGGACGCTGTCGGTGAATACGGCCGCATGATCAACATCGAGGCGCAGCACCTGACGCGCCTCATCGACAACGTCCTCTGCTACGCCCGCATCAACGACCATGCCTCGCCGTATCACCTCGAGCCGGTGGACGTAATCGACGTCGTGCAGGAGTCGGTGGATCGGTTCCACCCCCGGCTGACGGAGCACGCGATCGAGGTGCATTTGAACCTGCAGTCCGAGCCCGCAGTGGTGACCGGCGATCATCTGATGCTGCTGCACGTCTTCGACAACCTCATCGAAAACGCCATCCTGCATGCGGGCGGTGGCCGGTGGCTGGGCATTGCCGTAACGGCCGGACCTTCCTTCGCGCACGTCGAGGTCAGCGATCGCGGCGACGGCATTCCCGCCGACGACTTGCCGCGCGTCTTCGAGAAGTTCTATCGTCGCAAGGGCACGCGGCAGCGCGGCACCGGGCTCGGGCTGGCGATTGTCCGGCGCATCATCGACGACCACGGCGGGCGGGTCGACCTGTCGAGTGTCATCGGCCGGGGCACCACCGTGCGCGTGTCGCTGCCGGTCACTGAAGCACACGCATGAACAGGCCACGCATCCTGATCGTCGAGGACGACCGCGCGCTCGCGCGGGTCCTCTCCGACAACCTCTCGTTTTCCGGCTTCGACGTCGAGTGGATCGAGGACGGGGCGGAGGTGGTGAACCGCGTCCGCGCGACCAGCCCCGACCTGGTGCTGCTGGACGTGATGCTGCCGGGCCGCGACGGCTTCAATCTGTGCGGCCTTATCCGGCAGGGGGGGCGCACGCCTGTGATCATGCTCACGGCCCGCGACCAGAAGGTTGACAAGCTCAAGGGGCTGGAACTGGGGGCGGACGACTACGTCACCAAGCCGTTCGATTTCGAGGAGCTGCAGGCCCGCATCCGGGCGGTACTCCGTCGGGCGCGCCGCAGTGCCGTGCGCATCACCGTCGGCGAGGCGGTGATCGACTTCGTGGCGTTCACGGCCACCCGCGGCGGCACCGACCTGCGGCTCTCCCGACGGGAGTTCGACCTGCTGGGGTATCTGGCCGAACGCGAGGGCCGCATCGTCCAGCGCGACGAGCTGCTGCGCGAGATCTGGGGCTTCCCGGACGAACCGGCGACCCGCGCGGTCGATTACGCGATTCGGCGCCTGCGGCGGAAGCTCGAGTCCGATCCGCACAATCCCAGACACATCCACACCGTCCACGGAAACGGCTATTCGCTGACCCTCAGTCAGGCTCGCTGACGGAAACCAAGGAATTGGTTACCGCCGTCGGCCACGCTGAGTTGCCACAACTTGCCACTTCGCCGTCTCCTGCGTAACGATATTCTGCGTCAGCTTCTCCCGGTTTAATGAACGTGTGACAGCTCGACGTTACGCTACGAATATCAGCTAACCGCTGCAGCAGCAACGAGTTCGACGCTTTCAAGCGCCGCCTCGCCCTCGCGGGCAGTGACGGTATCCCGATATCCGGGCGCGGCTCGGGAGTCAGCGTCAGTCGTTCGACAGTGTCGGCATCGGCGTGGTGGCATGGATGTTTGGCACACCCGCTCCAGACCGGACAGGCCCGGTCGGAGCATACGGAACCTATCAGGAGGGTCCAAGATGCGGGGTTTTCTCTCCTCGATGACAGCCGCGGCGGTTGCCGCCGTGCTTGTCATCCTTTCGGCTGCAGGGATAGCGGCCCAGTCGTCGACCGGTAGCCTGCGTGGGCAGGTCAAGGACTCCCAGGGCGTCATCCCGGGCGCCACGGTGGCGATCGTCAACGACGCCAATGGTGTGGCGCGTGAGACCGTCACGAACGAGTCGGGCGAGTACTCGTTTCCGGCGCTGGAACCGGCCGGCTACACCGTCAAGGTGGGCGTGCCCGGGTTCCGCACGTTCGAGCGCAAGGGGGTCCGCGTCAGCACGCAGGCAGCCCTGAGCCTCGACGTCACGCTTGAAGTCGGCTCGCTCGAAGAGACGATTACGGTGACAGCCGATGCGCCGCTCATCGAGACGGCCAATGCGTCGACCGGCGGCGTCATCGACACCGCGGCGCTCGAGCAGATTCCGACGGCCGGCCGCTCGGTGATGCTGATGGCCAACCTCGAACCGACAGTTCAGGCCAGCGGCAACGCGCATTGGAACCGCATGCAGGACCAGACCGGCAACTCCTCCATCTCGATGGGCGGCGGCGCGGTTCGCGCCAACAACTTCCTCGTCGACGGCTTTCCGGTCACCGACCTCCAGAACCGCGCGTCGGTCAACCCGAGCATGGAGGCCGTGCAGGAGATGAAGGTCCAGGTCCACACCTACGACGCCGAAATGGGGCGTACGGGCGGTGGTGTCATGAACATGTCGGCCCGCTCGGGTGCGAACCAGTGGCGCGGTTCCGCCTATACGGTCGTGCGTCCGAAGTCGCTGGTCGACCAGCTGCTCATCCCGAAGCTGCGCGGCCAGCAGAACATCCCGGAAGAGTGGACGAACGGCGGCGGCGGCTTCGGCGGACCGATCGTCAGGAACAAGACGTTCGTCTGGGCGTCGGGTGAGGCGTATACGGACAACCAGCCGCAGGCCGACAGTTTCCTCGTGCCGACGGCGGCGCAGCTTGCCGGCAACTTCTCGGGCGTCACCCGCAACGGCGCCCCCATCACGGTGCGCGACCCGCTGACCGGCCAGCCCTTCCCGGGCAACATGATCCCGGCGAATCGTCTGAATCCGGTCGGCCTGAAGCTGGCGAGCGCCTTCCCGACGCCTGATACGCAGGTCGACAACGGCTCACCGAACTTCTTCATGACCGACCTGCTCCCGAGCAAGGCGTTCCAGTTCTCGTCGAAGGTGAACCATAACTTCAGCAATGCCGTGCAGTTGAGCGGCTTCGGCCTGCGTCAGGTGACGCACGAGGCGAACGCCAACTACAACCCGGTGAACCGCTTCGTCGGCGGCAGCTACCAGCTCGATCGCGCCATCACCACCTTCGTGCTGAACAACACGTACGTGATGAACCCGTCAACGGTGCTCACCCTCCGCGGTGGCTACAACAAGTTCGACGACAACTACGTGCTGCCGCACGAATACGACGCGGCCGCGCTCTTCAACAACCCCACGCTCACCGGGCAGATGTCCGACGTGAACCGCTTCCCGACGCTGGCGATCACCGGCTACAAGAGTGCGGGTTTCACGAACCGCCAGGATAACGGCTACTACCAGTACGGGTTCAACGGCGCGCTCACCAAGCTGGTGGGTTCGCACAGCTACAAGTTCGGTGGCGACTACCGGCGCCTGGGCGCGACGTCGACCAACTTCGGTGCGTCCACCGGTTCGTACACCTTCACCGGCACCTACTCGGGCAACGCACTGGCCGACCTGCTCCTCGGCTACCCGCAGAGCGGCAACATCCCGCTGAATGTCTCTCTCGACGGCTACGTGAATTACTACGCCGGCTTCGCGCAGGACGACTGGCACGTGAACGATCGCCTGACGCTGAACTACGGCGTGCGCTTCGAGCGCGAGACCGGCATGCGTGAGAAGAACAACCAGCAGACGGTCGACTTCGACACCGACGCCGTCAGCCCGTTGAATGCGGTCGCGAACGTGCTCGACCCGATTACCGGCGCGCGCCGCACCCTGCTTGGCGGACTGGTCTTCGCCGGCGTCAACGGCGCCCCGGTCGAGCAGGGCAACCAGCCGGCGGTCAAGGTTGCGCCGCGCGTCGGTGCGGTCTACAGCCTCACGCCGAAGACCGTCGTTCGCGGCGGCTGGGGCCTCTACTACACCCCGTGGAACTACCCGGCTGCGGGCACCACGGGCTGGGGCCAGATCGGCTACTCGGCCACCACGTCAATCCAGCAGACGCAGGGCACGCCCACGCTCTCGATGAGCAACCCCTTCCCGGCCGGTCTCGTCCAGCCGAGCGGCAGCGACAACGGCCTGCTCACCGGCACCGGTGGCGAGGTCTTCTTCGTCGATCCCGACAAGGGTGCGGGCAGGGCCTACCAGTACTCAGCCGACGTCCAGCGTGAGCTGCCGTTCGGCATGAACCTCACCCTCGGCTACACCGGTCTCACGGGACGCAACCTCGGCTGGGGCGGTTCTTCGAATACGCTGGTCAACATCAACCAGCTCGATCCGAAGTACCAGAGCCTGCCGGTTGGTGACACCACCTCGCTGGTCCCCAACCCGTT
Organism: uncultured Acidobacteriota bacterium; assembly: GCA_963722395.1. Lineage (GTDB taxonomy): Bacteria > Acidobacteriota > Vicinamibacteria > Vicinamibacterales > CAVVIG01 > CAVVIG01. Next base: position 110,227 of record CAVRLS010000013.1, read on the forward strand.
CTTCGGCATCCCAGGTGCGGGACAGTTCGCCTCGCGCGCCACGATCGAGAAGGGGCAGCTGCTCCGTCCGTTCCCGCAGTTCGGCAACGTCAACATGCAGCAGTCGACAGGCGCCAAGTCGCAGTACAACGCCGGCTTCGTTCAGCTGCGCAAGCGCAGCACCGGGGTGTGGGGCGGCAACTTCAGCTATACCTTCAGCCGCCTGAACGACAACCAGTACGGTCAGAGCAACTACTACACGAACTCGCCTGGCCTTCAGAACGAATACACCGTGGTCCCGGGCTCGGCGTACTACGATCCCGATTCGGAGTACACGCGCAGCCTGCTCGACTCACCGCACAAGGTCGTCATCGCTCCGACGGTGAACCTGCCGTTCGGCGAAGGCAGGAAGTGGGCACAGGAAGGCCTCGGCAACATTCTGCTGGGCGGCTGGTCGGTGACGACGGTCATCACCTACCAGAGCGGCTTCCCGATCGGCGTCAGCCAGAACGTCAATGGCACGCAGTTCCTGTTCGGTGGCACGCTGCGCCCGAACCTCGTCGAGGGCCAGGACGTCCTCGCGGCCGGCGACATCACGGACCGCATCCGCACGGACACGGGTGACAACCTGATCCTGAACAAGGCGGCGTTCAGCGCGACGGCGCTCAATCGGTTCGGCAACGCGCCGCGCGTCCTGGCGGGCGTCTACTCGCCCTGGCGCAACAACGTCGACCTGTCGGTCAGCAAGGACGTCCCTACCGGCGGCCGCACCTCGGCGTCCGTTCGTATCGAAGTGCTGAACCTCTTCAACCAGGTGCAGTGGGCCGGTCTTGGCACCAACGGCACCGCGTTCGGCAACTCGGTGTTCGGCCAGATCACCAACCAGGCGAACAACATGCGCATGGTGCAGTTCACCTTCAGGTTCGCGTTCTAACGCGCGAGACGCGGTGAGGCTATAGAAATGGGCGCCGGGGCAAGTCTCCCGGCGCCCTTTTTCTTTTTTCAGCGGTGGATCGTGCGGCGCCCAAAAAAACCGCTGATTGCAGTCGCGGCTGCCACACACTGGGTGACCAATGCACGAGTGCGGGGTGTGTCCGTACTGCCGCCACCAGAAGCTGTGAGGAGAACTGACATGTTGCGAACGCTGGTCTGTGCCGTGCTCGTCTGTGCCGGAACGTCCGCCTTGGCCGGTGCGCAGGAGCCGCTGCCTGCAACCGATGTCACCGCTGCGCAGATGCAGGCCTTCCTCGACGCGCTGCCGCGCAACGAGATCAACGACCTGCCGGTGCGGACGGTTGACGTCGGCGGACATCGCGTCGGTGTCTATGGCGTGTTCCGGCCGAAGGATCAGCCTGGCGACGCCATCGCGCACGAGACCCGCACGTCCGAGGTCTACTTCATCCTCGAGGGCGGCGGAACGCTGGTGACGGGCGGGACGATCGTGAATCCGAAACCGGTGCCCGCCAATCGCAGCCCCGGACCGCGCGGCGAAAAAATAGAGGGCGGTGTGACCCGTCACGTGGCAAAGGGCGACCTGATCATCATTCCCGGCCGCACGCCGCACTGGTGGAGCAGCCTCGATGGCGACATCCGCTACATGATCATCCGGTCGGACCCGGACAGCCGGATGCGCCTCAAGTAACTGAGGCGACCCTCCGCAGCACCATCAGCGACACATCGTCGCTCTGCTCGGCATGCCCGACAAAGACCGAGAGTTCCTCGAGGATGAGTGCGCCCGCCTCGGCGGCTGTCAGCCCGCGCGTCCGCACCACGATCGGGTGCAGCCGCTCCTCGCCGAAGAACTCCTCCTTTTCGTTCATCGCCTCACTGACACCGTCTGAGTAGACGACAAGCGTGTCCCCGGGTTCGACGCTCACCGCCTGCTCCCAGAACGGCACGTCCGGCATCATGCCGATGACCATCGACCCTTGCGGCACGGTGGACGTCGCGTGCGCATGCAGGTGAATAGGTGGCATGTGCCCGGCAATGAGCATCCGCACCTGCCCGGAGTTCGGAGTGAGCACCGCGTAGACGAGCGATGCGAAGCGGGTCGGCAGACCGTCGCGGTAGAGGATGCCGTTCACGCCCGAGGCGAGGTCGCCCAGGTTCGGCAGGTGCGGCGCCAGCGCCCGCAGCGTCGCCTGGAGTTTCACGGCGAGCAGCGCCGCGGGAAGCGCCTTGCCGGTGACGTCGCCCAGCAGGACGGCATGCTGGCCGTTGGCGAGGGGGAGGTGATCGACCAGGTCACCGCCGACGTCATTCGCGGGCTGCGTGTAGAGCCACACATCCCAGCCTGCGACGGTCGGCCGGTCGGTCGGCATGAGCGCGAGCTGCACCGCACGGCCGGCTTCGAGTTCGTCGCGCGCCACGAGCTTGTCCTTCAGCTCCAGCACCAGCACGCCGAGCACCAACAGGATGCCGAGCCACTGGACGCGGAAGCCGATGTGCACGGTGTCGATGTCGATGCGCCACGCGCCGAGCACGATGGAGACCAGTGCGCCGGCGAGCATGCTGCGGCGCGCCGGCGTGAGCTTCAGCAGCAGGCCGCGCAGGAAGTACCACTGGCGGCGGAAGAACCGCCGCGGCGCCGACAGTTCGGCGAGGTGCGCCCGATCCTCGCGTGACAGATAGAACGCTTCGAGTCCCGCCAGCGTCCCGCCAACCTCGCGATGGACACCCCGTCGCATGATGTCCCTGGTGACGATGCGGACATCGTTGCCGAGGGTGTGGAAGAGGCGTGGCGGTGTCTGCCCCTGACTTCTGGATGGACCACTCACGAAAGCGCGAGCTCGCTGCGGATGGACGAAGGCATGGACGGACGCGTTAATACACGGCTGCAGCCTTCCTCCCTGCCGTCCAGGCGTTGCGCCCTGCCGCAAGCGCCGCTCCGATGCTGGCGACGCTCAGCGCAGCCCAGGTGGCGAAGAGCACCAGCATCCATGGGCTGGGCGTGAACACCGGTTCGGCGCGCAGCGCCTGCGCCAGCAGCAGTGCGAACAGCGCGCCGTAGCTGACCGCCACACGCGTCATCGCGCGCGGTGCGGCGCGGCGATGGCGGCCCCGCAGCAACAGCGCCACCAGCGGCAGCGCCTGCATGGCGTGCAGCCCGACGAAGTGCGGCACACGCAGATCACCATGCGCGGTGCTCCACCCGGTGCCGGGCAGGCCGGGTCCGCCGTCGACCCCGCCGACAGTATGCGCGCCTGCGGCCGCCATCGTGCCACCCTGCCTGGCGTCGTGCAGTTGCGCGGCGGTCGGTTGCGTCATCAGGCCGGCGGACGCCGCGCCGAGCACCGTGATGAGCATGCCGGCCCGCAGGGCCGTGCCCATCGCGCGATCGGCGAACGGCTCCCTCCAGAGCGCTACCAGCACGAAGCCGGAGGCGACGGTCTGCGCCACGATCGCCGCACCCATGACGCTGAACACGGCGGCATCGAGCGGTGTGCTGACATTGAAGTGACTGGTGGTGCCCCGCCAGGCCTGAAGGCAGACCAGGGCGACTTCGAGGACGAAGACGCCGGCGGTGAGGCGTCCGACGTAGCGCCGGGTGCGCACCCAGACGCCGAGGTAGCCGAACATCCACGCCAGCGTGAGGCTGTAGATGAGGGCGGAGGCGGCGAACTTGGCCGGCTTGAGCCAGGCGGGCGCGCCGGCGATGAGCCGCGGGTCGAGCGCAAGGCCGGCCAGCGCCAGCGTCAGCACTGGCACCATGGCCAGGCCGGTCATGGTGAGCGCCGCGTCCGTGCGCCAGAGGCGTGATACCGCGGCCGACAGCCTGTGCAGGAGGGTTCTCATGGGTTGTGCTCCGGATAGCCGAAATGTAAGCAGTGTCAACATCGTCGGACGGGAAGAATAGGCCGAGCGTGTTGACAGTGTCAACATGAAAATCTACGATGCAGGCATGCGCTCGACGTCCCGCCCGGCCCGCAAGCCGGCCAGCCAGTACCACCACGGCGACCTTCGCCGCGCCCTGCTCCAGGAGGCCGTGCGCACCATCACCGACAACGGGGTCGGCGCCCTGACGCTGCGCGAGGCCGGCCGGCGCCTGGGCGTGTCGCGGACGGCGCTCTATCGCCACTTCTCGGACAAGTCGACGCTGCTCGCGGCAGTGGCCCGCGACGGCTTCCAGCGCTTCCGCGACGACCTGAACGGCGCCTGGTCTGAAGCGGCCGGCACCCGCCGTGGCTTCGAGCTGATGGGTGTGGCCTACGTCCGCTTTGCCGTCGCCAACCCCGCCCACTACCGCGTGATGTTCGGCGACTATCGCCACCTGTGCGACAAGGATCCCGACCTGAAGGCCGACGCCGAGGCCGCCTTCCGCGTCCTCGTCGACGCACTCACGTCGCTGCAGCAGGCGAAGCTGGTGCGAGCCGACGATCCGATGCTGCAGGCCGAGTTCGTCTGGGCGGTCGTGCACGGCATCGCGATGTTCGCGATCGACGGTCAGCTCGGGCCTGAGCCGAGCACGTCGGGCGAACTGGCGGGGCTCATCCGCTATGCGCTGCAGCGCCTGCGCACCGGCATCGGCGCCGACGAAGCGGGCACGGCGCAATGAGCTATCCGCTGAGCGACCACCACGACGGCCAGCGCTTCTTCAACCCGAGTGCCCCCGACGCCCGCCCGCTGCGCGCGGTGCCGAAGATGATGTCCGAGCCACGCGCCCGCTGGCCGAGGTCGGTGCCGGTGCAGGCGGGGCCGCCCGTGCCGCACGACCCGTCGGCGTGGGTCACCCTCACCTTCGTCGGTCATTCGACGTTCCTCATCCAGACGAGCACCGTCACCATCATCACCGACCCGGTCTTCTCCGAGCGCGCGAGCCCGCTCTCGTTCATCGGACCAAAACGTGTGCGTGCTGCCGGCATCCCGATCGCGCAGCTGCCTCGGATCGACCTCGTGCTGCTCAGCCACAATCACTACGACCACTGCGATCTGCCCAGCCTGCGGTCGATTGCGCGCCGCTTCGACCCGGTGCTGGTGACGCCGCTCGGCAACGCCGCCTTGGCGCGCCGCGCCGGCTTCAGCCGGGTCGAGGAGCGCGACTGGTGGGAGGCCGCGACCGCCACGCCGCTGCCGGTCACCGTGACACCGGCGCAGCACTTCTCCGCACGCACCCCCTTCGACCGCAACCGCGCGCTCTGGGGCAGCTTCGTCGTCGAGATCGAAGGGCGGCGGCTCTTCTTCGGCGGTGACAGCGGCTACGCACCACACTTCCGCGAGATTCGCGAACGGCATGGCGCCATCGACCTCGCGCTGCTGCCGATCGGTGCCTACGAGCCGCGGTGGTTCATGGGACCGATTCACCTGAACCCCGACGAGGCGGTGCGGGCGCATCTCGACCTTGGTGCCGCGCGCAGCATCGGCATGCACTTCGGCACCTTCCAGCTGACGACGGAAGCGATCGATGAACCGCTGCGTGCGCTCGACCGGGCGCGACAGGCGCATGGCGTCGCAGACACATCGTTCTATGTCCTCGATGTCGGCGCGTCGCGGCATATCCACCACGCGGTAGGATCGGACGCATGAGCCAGGCCGTGACCGTTATCGCCATCATCAAGGTAAAGGCGGGGCAGGAGGCACGCGCGCAGGCGGTGCTGCAGTCCATCGTATGGCCGACCCTGCAGGAACCCGGCTGCCTCGCCTACGATCTGCACCAGTCGGTCACCGACAGCACTGAGTTCATGTTCTTCGAGCGGTGGGAGAGCGAGGATGCGCTTGCGGCGCACGCCGGGTCAACCGCGCCGCACCGCCTCGCCCTGCGCGAGCAACTGACCGACCTCGCGGACAACCGTCCGAGCGTCAGCCGCTGGCGGGCGACGCGCTGAGCCGCCGCATCGTGACCTCCCGGCCGCGCCTCACGACCGCGATCGACGACTTCCGCGACCGCACCTGGTGCCGCGAGGATGCCCGACGCATCGAGAGCGCACACCAGGCAGAGCGCTTCATCGATCGTGTCGGCTTCTCCGCCTGCATGACCGACTCCCGTCGTCCCGGCCCGTCACTCTACGTGGCAGTGTGCGGCCGCCGCGATGCGGTGATGCCGCGCAACGTGCAGACCGATCCCGAAGCCTCGCATACCTGGCGGCTGAAAGACGAACTGGTGCGGCGCGGCAAGGTCTACTACGCGAAGCTCTGGCGCGGAAAGGCGATGTTCATTGCGCCGCGCATGCTGACGCACTTCCATGCGCTGTGTGGGCTGAAGCGGTCCGACGAAGCCGGCACGCTGAGTGAACCGGCGCGGGCCATCCTCAGGGTGCTGCGGCGCGAGTGGGAGATGGCGACCGCCGACCTGCGCATCGACTCCGGCGTCACCGACCGCGCACGCTTCACGAAGGCGCTCGACGAACTGCAGGCCGCGATGCTCGTCGTGCCGAGCGAAGTGCTCTACTCTCCCAAGTTCACCTACATCTGGACGCTCGGTGTCGGCCGCTTCCCCGACGAACTGCGCAAGCGGGTCACCCGCACCCATGCGGTGCGCGAAGTCGCGCGCTGCTTCCTGCGCACGGCAGGCACGACACTGCCGGGCGAGTTGGCCCGCGTCACCGGTCTGCCTCGCTGGGAGGCCGGCCTCGGCAACCAGGCGCTGGTGAAGGAAGGCTTTGCCACGTCACCGGCACGTGGCGTCTACGTGCTGAGCGACATGGCTCGCGTCGAGTCCGGCCACGACGCGGCTGATGCAGGAGACGACGGCCTGTTCCAGCCCGAAGAGTGAGCCGGCGTCGGCTGTCCCTCCTCGAGCCGAAGCCTGACGCCTGGACGCCGAAGGCCTCCCTACGGCGCCTGCACGTTCACGCCCTTCTCGGGCATGACGGCCGGCGGATACGCCACGCCGAGCTGTTCGAGGTACGACTTGTACTTCGCCGGGTCGTAGTAGAACTTCTTCAGTTCCGGCCTGTAGCGGTCCATCGTGTCCTTGTTCAGCCAGACTGCCGGCTTGTCATCAGGACGCAGCAGCGGCTTGTACTTCGCCGGCGCCTGCTGGATGTTGGTGAAGTAGTCGCGCGATGCCGCGATGAGGTCGGGACGCGTCAGCAGGTCGATGATCGTCATCGCATAGGCCTTTGCCCCCTGCGTGGCGCCCTTGTGCGCCACCGGCGTCGCCATCGCGATGCTGCTCGTCCAGTGGTGACCGATGGCGCCGGGCACGTTCGACGGGAACGACAGCGTGATGGTCGGCACCGACCACATCACGTCGCCGATGTCGTCAGATGGCCCGCCGGTCTGTTGCGCGGCCGGGATCGACTCACGCCCGCGCAGCGGGCGCAGTTGCATTGACAGGCCCCGTTCGTCGCTGCCCATCGCGCGCTGCAGCGTCTTCGCGAACTGCTGGTCGGCGTCGCTCCACTGCGGCAGGCCCACCAGCGTGATGTTCTCGTACATCGCCTCGGCCATCGGCCGGTTGCCGTGCTGCGGCCACGCCGACCCGAGGACCCGCGAACTCCACCGTGTGCCGGTCATCTCGGCAGCCGCCCGGGCCATCGTGTCGCCGAGATCCCAGAGTTCCTTGATGTGGTCGTAGTCGGTTTCGCGGAAGTAGTACCAGACGCTCGCATCGGGCGGGACGACGTTCGGCTGCGCGCCGCCGTAGCTGATGACGTAGTGCGAGCGCTGCTGCGTGCGGAGGTGTTCGCGCTTGAAGTTCCACGCGATGTTCATCAGCTCCACCGCGTCGAGGGCACTCTTGCCAAGCCAGGGCGCACCCGCTGCGTGCGAGCTCGAACCCTTGAACGAGTACTCCACCGAGACCATGCCGCTGCCGCCGCCCTCACCCCAGCTGGTGCCGATATCGCTGCCGACGTGGACGAACAGCGCCGCATCGACCTCCTTGAAGATGCCGGCCCGCACGAAGTGCGCCTTGGTGCCGAGCGCCTCCTCGGCGACGCCCGGCCAGAGGATGAGGGTGCCCGGCAGCTTGTCGCGCTCCATCACCTTCTTCACCGACAGGGCCGCCGTCATAATCAGCGCCTGTCCGGCGTTATGCCCTTCGCCGTGGCCTGGCGCACCAGGCACCATCTCCTTGCGCGTGACGACACCGGGCATCTGGTTCGTACTCGGCAGGCCGTCGATATCGGTGCCGAGCGCGATAATCGGATGGCCTGAGCCGTAGCGCGCCACCCACGACGTCGGCACGCCGGCCACCGAGCGCTGCACGTCGAAGCCCTCGCGCACCAGCACGTCGGTGAGGTGGCGCTGCGTCTCGACCTCCTGGAAGCCGAGCTCGTTGTAGCTGAAGATCTGATCCACCAGTTGCTGCGTGAAGACGCGCCGGGCCTCGACGTCGGCGACGACCTCCTTCTTCAGCGCCTCGGTTTTCGCGGTCGGAGGCGCCAGCGGTGTGGACGGCCGCTGGGGCGCCTCATCTCCGCCGCCGCGCTGGGCGGCAATCGGGGTGACAGCACACGCGAGTGCCGCGAACATGAGCGGCAGGACACGTCGGAAATGCATGGGTGGGAGTCCTTTCCTGCTGGCGCAACCCTCATGGATGAAGTCAGCGTCGGCCAGCGTCGGTAGTCGTCAGTCTAACGAACGGACACCCCCGTTGGAACCGATCAATGCGCGCAATTCGACAGGAGCTGACATCGGTGTAGGACGCCGCGCAGAAACCGACAGGAGCGTCGACTGGCCGGGCCGGTATAATCCGCGAATCACCATGACACAGCGTTTTCCACGACCCATGACCCTCGTCCTGCTCGCGTCGCTGCTCTTCGCAGGTGCGGCATCGCTCGCGGCCGGCGGCGCCGCAGCGCAGGACCCGAAGTCGATCCTCGACCGCATCTACTCCGAAGCACAGGCGCAGCGCGGCGAGCAGCAGTTCAGGGTGTCGTGCAGTTCGTGCCACACGCCGAGCATGTTCACGGGCGGCGCGTTCGCCGAACGCTGGAACGGCCAGACCATGGGCGGCGTGTTCGAGTGGCTGTCGGTGAACATGCCCGAAAACGATCCGGGCGGGCTGAGGCCGCAGCAGTACGCCGACATCCTGGCGTTCGTGCTCAGCATGAACGGCTACCCGATCGGTACCGACGACATGCCTGGCGACGTGTCGCTCCTCACGCAGTACGCGATCGTCGAGAATCCGAAGTAGGCCGGGTGCGTGTGCACGCTTCACCTGTCGACGTCCGCCCGGTCATCGCGGCCGATGCCGACGCCGCCGCGTGGTTGAGCGGTGAACTCGGCTACCCGATTGCGACACTGCCGATGCGCGCCCGGCTCGACGCCCTGACGGCGTCCCCCGACCACGCTGTGTTCGTAGCCTGTCTCTTCTCGAAGGCGCTGGACTGAGGCTCAGCGCTCTTGCGTCAATCGATGCGGCCGGCGCGGACACGGGTGAGCCGAACACATCCTCGGCAATCGTCACCGAGCCGAAGCGTTCGAAGGCCATGCCACGCTTGCAGTGCCAGCGCACGAGCCATGGGCGGCCGCCTCCGCGCGACGGGGTCGACCCACAGCCAGACGCCGAGGCAGAGCGCGCCGAGCGCGGCGCACGGAACGGCGAACGCGAGGGCGGTGGTGTCGAAGTCGGTGTCGAACAGAGCCCTGAACACCATCGCCGGATAAAGCAACAGGCCGCCGAGTCCGACGATCGAGCGTCCGTCCACCGCCGGCCCGGACAACTGCGCATCGTCGCGGTGCGAGGCGACGTAGGCGGCCGTGAGCCACGGCATCGCCAGGCCGGCGAGCACCAGCAGCAGGTAGCCGCCGGCAGAGACGAACAGGCAAGCAAGCGCCAGGCTCGCGACGAGCAGCATCTGGGCGGGTGGGTCGTCGGGCCACCCGGACCAGCGCGCGCGGTCTGGCGTGCTGGTCGCGTCGGTCATCGGTCGTGTCTCGTCATCGCGGTGCCGGCGCCGCCAGATAGGCCTTCGACTTCGCCTCGTCGCGCAGCGGTGTCAGCTTGTCCGGGTCGATGCGCACCATCAGGTAGTTGATATGGTCGTCGATCTTCGTGAACAGGTGGCCTGTGCCGGCCGGAATCACCACGACGTCGCCCGGCTTCAGGCTGTACGCCACGCCGTTGCGGATCGACGCGCCGTTGTTGCCGGGCCCATTGAACTCGACGACGGTGCGCAGCGTCGCCGGCCGGCGCTGGCGATCGACGATGTCGGGACCGAGTTCGAGCGTCGCCGTGCCCTCGATGATGTGGTAGACCTCGCTCACCTGGTCATGCTCGGCGACGGAGTTGGGTTCGGGCCGTTCCAGCTTGCCGCGATATACCATGCCGATGCCGACGTGAGCCTTGCCGATCTCGACATCGCGCACCTGCTGATCGACAAGCCGCTCGGCGATCGCCTTCCTCGTGTACGCGTCGAGTTCCTCGCGCGGGATGTAGGTCCCCGGACACATGTTGCAGGTTGGCTGTGGATCGGTCGGGTTCACGCGAGCGGCCTGCGCCGCCATTCCCGCCGCCACACATCCCACCGCGCCCAGTGCCAGCAGGGTCGTCTTCACGACTGAAGTCCCGTTCATCATCATCTGCCTCGATTCGTGTGCTGGACGTGTCGTCCCGTCTGGAGTCACCGGCGCCCACGCTGAATGGTGCACGGACCACCGCCGGTTTGGCAATCCCCGGTTCGCTAGCCCCACCGCCCGGCGGCAACACAGGCTACAATCTGCCGCACTGGAGGGGTCCTTATGAAAATATTTCGTGTGTTCGGTGCGTTGACGGTGGCGATCGTGGCGGTCGGTGTGGTGCTGGTGCTGAGCGAACGGGCAGACGCGCAGCAGGCGCCGCCGCAGCCGATGTCGTTCTTCATCACGAGTGTCGGGAAGGGTGACGGGGCGAATCTCGGTGGTCTCGCTGGCGCCGACGCGCACTGCCAGGCGCTGGCGGCAGCCGCAGGGCGTGGAGCGGCCACATGGCACGCCTACCTCAGCACGCAGGGGCCGAATGCCGTGCACGCGCGCGATCGTATCGGCAATGGACCGTGGTTCAATGCCGCAGGGCAGCGGGTGGGGCAGAACGTGGCTGAACTGCACGGCGACACGCTGGAGCAGGCCCGCATCGGCAATGCCCTGGGCAAGCAGCTCTCGAAGACCGAGAAGAACACGCTGGTGAACGGCGTTGGTGACACGCCGAACCAGCACGACATCATCACCGGGTCGCAGCCCGATGGCCGTGCCTACACGGACGCCGCCGATCACACCTGCAGCAACTACACGAGCAACGCCGCCACCGGGTCGACGCAACTCGGACATTCGGACAAGCAGGGTGGCGGCAACGGCTCGTGGAATTCGACGCATGGCAGCCGCGGTTGCGGCCAGCAGAACCTGGTGGCGACGGGTGGTGCGGGGCTGCTCTACTGCTTCGCAGTGAACTAGGCCGCAAGACTTGACCGCGGCCGGTTGTCCGCGTCAGCGGGCGATCGGCGGCGTCACGTTCTCCGCGAAGTGACAGGCGCTCCAGTGCCCAGGCGCCACCTCGCGCAGCAGCGGCACGTCTTGCGCGCAGACCGGCTGCGCCATGTAGCAGCGCGTGTGAAACCGGCAGCCTGACGGCGGGTTGGCCGGGCTCGGCACGTCGCCCTTGAGCACGATGCGGTTGCGTCGCCGATCGGGATCGGGAATGGGGATCGCCGACAGCAGCGACACCGTGTAGGGATGCCGCGGGTTCGCGTACAGCTCGGCGCTGCTGGCGAGTTCCGCGATCGTGCCGAGATACATCACCGCGACGCGGTCGCTGATGTGCTTCACGACCGACAGGTCGTGCGCGACGAAGATGTAGGTGAGGTGCATCTGCCGCTGCAGGTCGCGCAGCAGGTTGACGATCTGCGCCTGGATCGACACGTCGAGCGCCGACACCGGCTCGTCGGCAACGATCAGCCGGGGGTTCACCGCGAGGGCGCGCGCGATGCCGATGCGCTGGCGCTGGCCGCCGGAGAACTCGTGCGGGTAGCGCGATGCGTGCGCTCGGCGACAGCCCGACCAGCGTCAGCAGCTCGGCGACGCGGTCGCTCGCTGCGGCACCGCGCGCCAGGTTGTGCGTGGTGATCGCCTCTCGCAGGATGCTGCCGAATGGTGAGCCGCGGGATTGAGGCTCGAATACGGATCCTGAAAAACGATCTGCATGCGGCGGCGCAGCGGACGCATCTCGCGGCGCGGCAGCCCGACGATCTCCCGACCTTCGAACTTCACGCTGCCGACGGTCGGCTCGATCAGCTGCAGGATGCAGCGCCCGGTCGTCGTCTTGCCGCAGCCGCTCTCGCCGACCAGCCCGAGCACCTCCCCTGCCTGCACGTCGAACGAGACGCCGTCGAGCGCCTTCACGTGGCCGACGGTGCGCGAGAAGAGCCCCTTCCTGATGGGGAAGTGCTTTTTCGAGATCGCGTGACCTCCAGAATGGGCGGCTGCAGCTCGGAGGTTGCGGAAGGCATCAGCGTGCGCTCGTCGATCAGCGATCAGCAGTTCGCGATTCGCCATCCGGCGGCACCGGGTTCAGCGTGCCAGCGGCGATCTCGTGCGGCGCGCAGGCAGCGTGAGAGGTGACCGGTCTCGACGGCGACGAGCTCCGGTTCGGTCAGGCAGCGGTTCTGCGCCACGGGGCAGCGCGGGTGGAAGCGGCAGCCGACGGGAAACCGCGCCGGATTCGGCACGGTGCCCGGAATGACGCGCAGCCGATCCTGCACGGCGTCGAGCTTCGGCAGTGACGCCTGCAGTCCGGCCGTGTACGGATGCAGCGGGCTTCCGGAATGCGGCGCGGACGTCGCAGTACTCCACGACCCGTCCGGCATACATGACCGCCACGTGATCGGCCGTCTCGGCAACGACGCCGAGGTCGTGCGTGATGAGGATGACGGCCATGCCCAGCTCCTTCTGCAGCCGCTCGCAGCAGTTCGAGGATCTGCGCCTGAATGGTGACGTCGAGCGCCGTCGTCGGCTCGTCGGCGATCAGCACCGCCGGCCGGCAGGCCAGCGCCATGGCGATCATCACGCGCTGCCGCATGCCGCCCGACATCTGGTGCGGATAGTCGTCGACGCGCTGGTCAGGCGACGGGATGCCGACGAGCTCCAGCATCTCGATCGGCCCGCGTCGCGCGCCGCGCTGGCGATTGATCCTCTCGTGCAGCATCACCGTCTCGATGATCTGCTCGCCGCAGGTGAACACCGGGTTCAGCGACGTCATCGGCTCCTGGAAGATCATCGAGATCTCGCGTGCCGCGAATGGCGCGCATCTCGCGCGGCGTCGGCGTCCAGCAGGTTGCGGCCCTCGAAAGCATCACCGGCCGCCGACGATGCGCCCGGGCGGCTGGGCGATCAGGCGCAGGATGGACAGCGCGGTGACGCTCTTGCCGCTGCCCGATTCGCCGACCACGGCCAGCGTCTCCCCCGCGTGCACCTCGAACGACACGCCGTCCACCGCGCGCACCACGCCGTCGTCGGTGAAGAAGTGCGTCTGCAGGTTGTCGACGCGCAGCAGCGGCTCGCTCACGGCTTCCCGCCGGTCGACCCGTCGCGGGTCGAGCGCATCGCGCAGGCCGTCGCCGAGGAAGTTGAACGCCATCACGGTGAGGAAGATGGCCACGCCGGGCACATACAGCAGCCACGGGAACGACGTGAGCGCGCGAAGGCTGCGCGCCTGGTTCAGCATGTTGCCCCACGACGCGGCCGGCTCCTGCACGCCGACACCGAGGAACGACAGCACCACCTCACCGAGGATGTAGCCGGGCACCGAGATCGTGGCGGCGACGATGACGAACGACATGGTGTTCGGCAGGATGTGCCGCGCGATGATGCGGAAGCGGCTGACGCCGAGCGCCTCGGCGGCCGTGACGTACTCGTTGCGGCGGATCGACAGCACCAGGCCGCGGATGACGCGCGCCAGGCCGGCCCAGCCGATGAACGCCAGGATGGCGACGATGCCGAGGTAGACCTGCTGGCTCGGCAGGTCGATCGGGAACACCGCGCGCAGCGCGATGATGAGATACAGCGACGGAATGCTGAGCAGCAGCTCGGTGCATGCGCATGATGACCGAGTCGGTCGCGCCGCCGAAGTAGCCGGAGATGCCGCCGAGCAGCAGGCCGAGCGTGAACGAGATCAGCGATGCCGACCAGGCCGACGGTGAGCGAGATCTGCGCGCCGTACAGCAGCCGCGAGAACACATCGCGGCCGAACGAGTCGGTGCCGAGCAGGTAGACGCGGCCTGGCGTCGTCGACACCGAACAGGTGCACGTTCGCTCGGGAACAGGCCGAGCAGCGTGTACGGCGCAGCCGCGGACGAAGAACCGCAGCGGCCGCTCCTCGGTCTCGACCTCTTCGTAGCGGAAGCTGCTGCGGGTCGGCGAGGCGCGTGTCGCGCACGAACGGCCGCAGGTGAAAGGTGCCGTCGCGCGATCGACCAGTGCAGCGCCTGCGGCGGATGGAAGTAGCGCCGCCGGTCCATCTCCTCCTGCGGTGTACGGCGCGACGAACGGCGCGACCAGCGCGCAGCAGGTAGAACAGCAGCAGCACGACTGCCGCCGACGATCGCCAGCGGGCTCTTCTGCAGTCTGCCGCCAGAAGATCGTCGCCGGCGACTCGGCGAGCGTCGCGGCGTCGGCACGCGATTCAGTCGGATCGAGGACGAGCGGCGCCAGCGGATCGCGCGGGTCGAGCGGCGCGCTCAGTCATACGCAGATCCGCGGGTCGGCGAGCGCCAGCAGCAGGTCGGCGATCAGGTTGCCGACGATGAGCACGACCGACGCCATCAGCACCGAGCCCATCACCAGGTACTGGTCCTGCGTGAGGATGGCGTCGAGCGTGAGGCGGCCGAGCCCAGGCCACGAGAAGATGATCTCGGCGATGAACGAGCCCGAGACGAGCGCGCCGAGCGTGTAGCCGAAGAGCGTGATCATCGGGTTCAGCGCGTTGCGCAGCGCGTGCTTGAAGATGACGACGCGCTCGTCGAGCCCCTTCGACGCGCGCGGTGGTGACGTAGTCGAGCCGCAGCACGTCGAGCAGGTTGCCGCGCATCTGCCGCATGCGGCTGGCCAGCGGCACCAGCCCGACGACCAGCGCCGGCAGCGCCAGGTGCCAGGCCAGGTCGCACAGCTGGCCGAGGGCGGTCGAGCTCGTCGTAGTCGATCGAGCGCATGCCGCCGACCGGAAACCAGCCGGTGCGCGCCGCCAGCATGAGCAGCAGCAGCGCCTGACAGGATCTCGGGAATCGACAGCCAGACGAACGCGATCGAGCGACAGCGTCTCGATCGATCCAGGAGTACTGCCGCACCGCCGCCCAGATGCCGAGCGGAATCGCGAGAGCCCCAGGTGACGATCGCCGCGGCGCCGGCCAGGATGCAGCGTGTTGCTGCAAGCCCTCGCGGATGACCGTGAACACCGGCTGGTGCCGCGAGAACGACTCGCCGAAGTCGAAGTGGAACAGGACGTTGCGCAGGTAGAGCCCGTACTGGACGTACCACGGCTGGTCGAGGCCGAAGTTGCGGCGCATCGCCTCGATCGTGTCGGCGGAGATCGCCGGGTTCTCCGCCATCTGGTTGAGGAAGTCGCCAGGCGCCAGCTGCAGCAGCAGGAACGTCAGCGCCGAGATGCCGAAGAGCAGCGGGATCATCTGCAGGAAGCGCCGCAGGACGTACGTCCGCATGCGCCGACGCGTCAGTCTTCAGCGGCTTCACGAAGACCGGTCGATGTTCCAGATCAGCCGGTGCGGGATGACCGACGGCTGCGCGTTGCCGAAGCGGTTGCGCAGCGGAATCTTCGCCTTGATGGTGGGCAGCCAGATGATCCACGCCTGTTCGTTGACGATGTTCTGGACCTCGGTCCAGGCGGTCTTGCGGACAGTCGTAGTTGCTGCTGGCGACGATGGCGTCCATCAGCGCGTCGATGCGCGCTTCCTGCGGCGTCTCCGGCTTCAGCTGGCTGATGTTCCAGTTGTGCGTCGCGCCCGCTCGAGCGCCAGACGTTCTGGCCCATCGCCGGGTCGGGCGGCACGCCGCTCTGCAGACCGAGCAGGATGGCGTCGTACTGGAAGTCGTCGCGCAGGTTGGTGATGAGGGTGTTGAAGTCGACCGGCACCAGCGTCACCTTGATGCCGACCTTGGCGAGGTCGTCGCGGATGAAGTTGGCCATGCCGACGCGCAGCGTGTTGTCGCTGTTGGTCTTCAGCGTGAAGCTCACCGTGCTGGCCCTTGGCGTCTTCGAGGACGCCGTCGCCGTTCTGCGTCCTTCCAGCCGAGGCTGGCCAGCAGCCGCTTCGACTCTTCGAGGTTGTAGTCGTACTTCACGACCTCGGGCGTGTACCAGAGCTTGCGAGCCTGGGGTAGAGGTGGACCAGTTCTTCACCGCGTCGCCGAAGAAGATGCTCGGGATCATCGCCTCGCGATCGATCGCCATCGACACGGCGCGCCGGAACGTCGGCGTTGTTGAACCACGCGTACTTGACCGGGTCGACGACCGGCTCGCCGACCTTGCCCTTGTCGGCCCTCTTCACCGTGTTCAGGTTGAACCAGAAGAAGTTGCGTGGCCAGGGCCGGCCCGAGATCGTAGCAGCGTGTAGTTGCCCTTCTGCTGGTTCTCGGCGTACCACTGGTAGTTCTCGGGCTTCACGTTGTCGAGCGCCGTCGATCTCGTCCGGCGCGGAACTTCAGGTCGGCGGCATCCTGGTCCGGAACGATCGAGGAATACGAGCTCGTCGAGGTACGGCAGGCGCTGCTGCTTCTGGTCGACACCGAACCAGTACGGGTTCGGCTCGAGCACCGTCTTCTCGCCAGGCGCGTACTGCTTCAGCCGCCAGGCGCCGCTCGTCACGAGCTGCTCGGGCGGCGTGTTGACGCCGTAGGCCGCGGCGAACGTCGCCGGCCTTGAACGGCGCTTCCAGCACGTGCTTCGGCATGATGCGCACCGAGCCGGCGGTGGGCACCAGCATGGCGCTGGGCGCCGGCAGTCGTGATGACGACCGTGTACTCGTCCGGCGCGCGTCACCTGCGCAGCGCTTGCCGTCGGTGATGCAGCAGGTCCTGCACCGACGGATGCAGCGTGTCGTCGTAGGCCACCTCGAAACTGAACAGCACGTCCGCCGACGTGATGGGGTGCCCGTCCGAGAAGGCCGCGCCCTGGCGCAGGTGGAACGTCCAGGTGAGGCCGTCCGGGCCGACCTCCCAGCTCTTCGCCAGCCCCGGCTTGTCGGTCTGCGTTTCGTTGTCGAAGTCGACGAGGCCGACGAACAGGTGGCCGGTGATGTCGGTCGACGACGTCTCGTTCGCCATCATCGCGTTGAAGGTCTTCGGGTCCGCTCGTCTGGCCCAGCACGAAGCGGCCGCCGTAGGTGCCGACTGCCGCCTTCTCGACGCGCGGATCGGCCGGCAACGGCTTCTGCTCGCGCACCACGCTGGTCTGGGTCTCCGCGCCGCCGCCGCTGCTGCTGCCGCCACCGCACGCCGCGCTGACGGCGAGTGCGACCGTGCAACCAGCTGCCGCGAGCGTGCGAGCACCTACGACGCGAGCCATTCCACCTCCAGAAAACCTCCGAAAACGGCGATCGACGGAACCTCGCCGAGTATAACGCGAGCCAACAAGTTCCTTAGGCGTCCCCCCTACAATCGTGGACCGGGCGGGGCCTTCCTGTCTGGCAATGGGGGAGTGAGACGAGCAGCGGCACGACAGGGTGATGGAGAAACTGGACCAGCTCGCTGCGGAACTGGCAGCGCTGCGCGCAGCGCGGTAGGATCAGGCATTCAGACGACCTGCTCCACACACCACCATGACTGACACGACTTCACGACCCCTCGGTTTCTGGGCCGGCTGGATCAGCGCGGCCGTGTTCCTCGTGATCGCGGCGGTCGCCGGGGTCTACGCCGCCACCGCTCGCAACCAGGTCGAGGATGTCGAGCTTCGCCTCATCGATGCGGTAACCAAGCTGCAGATGTCCGAGATGAACGTGAAGGACGCCGTCGAACGCGCCGACGCGATCCAGGCCAACCTGAGTCTCATCACGCTGCCCGAGGTCGCCGAGTTCGCGCTGCGCGGGTCCAGCGCCGTGCCAGGCGCCCGCGGCCGGGTGTTCTCGAGCCGGGCGCGCGGCATCCTCTTTTCGGCCACCGGCCTGCCGGTCCTGCCGCCGAACCAGACCTACCAGCTCTGGCTGAAGACACCGGCTGCACCGGTCAACGTTGGTGTGGTGAACGCGAGCCCCGACGGCGGTGTCACCGCCGGCTTCGATCCGGTCGACGGCACGCCAGAGGCGTCGGGATTCATGCTGACCATCGAGCCGCGCGGTGGAGTCGACGCCCCAAGCGGCCCTGTCACCCTGCAGTAGCGAGGCCGATCCGCCGCCGCAGCACGACTACCGCCCTGCGGCAGCCGCAATCTTTCTGACCGTCGCCCAGCCCCAGAACGCCCGCGAGCCGGCGCCATAGGCGAACAGCAGCACGTCGTTTCCGTCGCGCCCGCCCAGGCTGCCGTATGCCACCTGGCCGTCGGCGGCGGGGACGGTGATCGTGAAGTCCTCCAGCGTCATCTCCTGCGTGAAGGTCATCGTCCTGGTGCCCTCGTCCGGGTTCTCGCCCTCGGTAATGAGAGCCCACCCGCGATTCTTCTGCTCCGGGTCGGCGTTGGGCGGCAGGTCGACGGTGGCGGTGCCGCCGGCGCCGTGCAGCACCAGCTTGCCGTTCTCGATCGTCATCCGTTCGACCGAGTCGATTGTCACCTTCCGGTATTCGCCCGTCACCGCTACCTTTTCGCCGGTCACCGGAAGCGGGCCCTGCTCGGGCAGGGTTTTCGTGCAGGCAACGGCAGCCAGCATCAGGAACGCCACGCTGAGGCTCGCGAGTCGCGATAGATTCATGGCTCCATGATACGAACGCCGGGGTGCTCGCGCTACACTCTGCCGGGCCGCCTGATGGCTCCGTGAAAGGACTTAATCGATGACGAAGCGTTCGTCCCTGCTGACCGCCGCTGCCAGCGCCGCGGTTCTCTGTATCGCCGGTGCCCGGGGCGTCGGCGCCTTCGGCGAAGACAGCTCGAGGTTCCTGACAATCGACCACTACGTGCGGGTCACCTCGAAGGTGCCGGCCATCGCGGGTCAGCAGAGCCTGATTTACGTGCGCGAGAAGGTGCGAGCCGGCAACGCGCTGCGCGGCGCCACGCCGCCCGACAAGGTCGCGGTCTTCATCCACGGGGCGGGCACGCCCGCCGAGGTGGCGTTCGACGTGCCGTACCAGGACTACAGCTGGATGGAGTACCTGGCTGAGGCCGGCTTCGACACGTTCGCGATGGACGTGACCGGTATCGGCCGCTCGAGCCGGCCCTGGCCGATGAATGACCCCTGCAACCTCTCGCAACCGCAGCAGGCGGCGCTCGTGCCGACGCTGATTCCGGCGCCGTGCCCGCCGAGCTATCCGAAGACGCTTACGACCATCGGCAACGACTGGGACGACATCGATGCGGTCGTGAACTACGTCCGCGCGCTGCGCAAGGTGGACAAGGTAAGCACGGTCGCCTGGTCGCAGGGCGGCCCGCGCTCGGGCGGCTACGCGGCGCAACACCCCGAGAAAATCAACCGCCAGGTGATGCTCGCCCCCGCCTACAACCCGCAGGGGCCTTCGACGCAGCCAGCTCCAGCCGCCAGCGCCGTTCCATTCAACACGCAGTCCATCGCCGACTTCAACGCGCTCTGGGGGCGCCAGACGGCATGCGCCGACCAGTGGACCGACGCCGTCCACGACGTCGTGTGGTCGGAGATGCTCGCCTCCGATCCGGTTGGCGCCACCTGGGGCACCGGGGTTCGCCGTGCGCCCGGGACGCCGTCATGGGGCTGGAACCAGGCGGTTGTCTCGAAGGTACAGGTGCCGTTGCTGATGGTGGCCGGCATACACGACGGCCAGGTGCCCGCCGAACGGGTGCGTCAGCTCTACACCGACTACGGCGCTCCCGAGAAGGTGTTGATCGACCTCGGCTGCTCGTCGCACAACGCGATGTGGGAGAAGAATCACCTCATCCTGTTCAAGGCGACGCTCGAGTGGCTCACCACCGGCACGGTGAACGGCCAGAAGCAGGGCATGTTGAAGATGGGCTACTAGTACAGATCGGCGCTTATGCCCAAGTTGACAGTCGAAGGTTTCGGGACGGTTGACGTTCCCGCAGGAAAGCGTCTGGTCCTGGCCATCCAGGAGGACGCGAAGGTCGATATCCTTCACGCGTGTGGCGGCAACGCCCGCTGCACGACGTGCCGGATCGAGTTCATCGAAGGAGAGCCGACGACGCACACGGCGGCGGAGGTGGAACGTCTCGCAGCGCGTGCCCTCACTGGCGTCCGGCTTGCGTGCCAGATCGTGTGCGACCACGACATGACGGTGCGCGCCATCAGTCGCCTCGAAGGCAGCGGACGCCCCGACCCGGGGCCGCGGCCGCAGGACGCCATCACTCCAGAACCCCACTGGGTCTGATGCGGCCATGAGTGGCCGTCGTGCCGCGATCGCCGCCGTCTGCGCGGCGGTCGCGGCTTTCTCCTCGGTCGCCCGCTCCGCCCCCGGTCCCGTTCCGGACATTCTCGTCTCGCGGCAGCTGCTCGAGTCGCAGCAGTTGCAGGTGGGCGACCTCGTCGCCCTCTCATCCGACACCTCGGGCTCACACCCTCGTTCGTTCCGTGTCGCCGGCCAGTACGAACCGACGCCGGATCCGATGCGGCTGGGCGCGGTGCGGCTCGAAGTGCGCATGCACCTGCCCGATGTCCTCGACATGACGGCGCCGTCCGACCCGCTCGAAGCCGAGTCGGTCGATGCCATCAACGTGGTGCTGGCGAAGAACGACGATGCGCGGGCCACCGCACGCCGCCTCGTCAGCCGCTGTGCCGGGTGCCGTGGCGCAGCGCACCGGCAGCGACGAGCGCCGTGCGGCGCCGTTCGTCGTGCTCGAACGCTTCCACCTCGCCATTGCCATCGTCACGGTGATCGCAAGCAGCGTGTTCCTGCTCGCGCTGATGCTGATGCTGGTCGACGAACGGCGGGCTACCGTCGGCATGCTGCGGCTGATCGGCTTCCGCCGCTCGCGCATCCTGCAGCATGTGCTGCGCGGAAGGCGTGGTCATCGCGCATCGCAGGCGCGCTGTTCGGCGTGGTGCTTTCAGTGCTGATGGAGGGCGGCATCAACCGATTCTTCCAGTGGCGTTACGACACCGCGCTGGTGTTCGTCCACATTACGCCTGGCGTCGCGCTGCAGTCGGTGGCGGTTGCCGTGCCGCTCGGCGTGCTCGCCATCTTCGCATCGTCGTGGACGCTGCTGCGCGGCGAGGGGATCTCGCTGACCCGCCGATGAGAGTCCTGGCGTTCGCGGTCAGGAGTCTGGTGCGGCAGCCGGGCCGCACGGCGCTCGGCATCATCGGCATCGCCGCTGTCGGTGCACTGCTGTTCGACATGCTGCTGTTGTCGCGCGGGCTGGTGGTGTCGTTTCGCGACCTGCTCGACAGCGTCGGCTTCGACGTCCGCGTCACCGCCACCGATTCGCCGCTGCTCGGCGGCATCCGCCTGAAGGACGCGACTGGCGCTGGCGCAGATCTGCGGCACTGCCGGCGATCGCCGAAGCCGTGCCGCTGCGAACCGCCACCGGTGAGGTCTGGCAGACCGGACGGCCGCGTCATTGGCCTGACGCTGACCGGCATGGACCCGGGCGAACGGCGACCGTGGACGATGGTCAGCGGTGCCGACCTCGGCTCGAACCTCGACGCCGCCAGGACCTGGTGGTGAACCAGTCGCGATGGACGAGGTCGGCGGCGCGATCGGCAGAGACGGTCGACGCCTGCGCAGCGGCTGCGACTCCAGCCGTGCCGCCCTCGCCGCCGCGCACCTTCCGCATCGTCGGCGTGGCGCGAGTTCCCGTTCGACGACGAGGCGCAGCACACGGCGGCGATGACGCGCTCGGCCCTGCGCGAGGCGTGCGGCGACGATCGCGACGAGGCCGACATGCTGCTGGTGGCGTCGAGCGAGTGGAGCCGCCGACCGCTGTCGCGGCGATCAGGGCGGCGCGTCCAGACCTCGTGCCGGTCACCAACGAACAGATCGTCGCCCGGATGCAGGCACAGGGCTTCACCTACTTCCGCCAGATCTCGACGGTGCTTTCGACGATCACGATGCTCTTCGGCTTCCTGCTGATCACCGTGCTGCTCACGGTGTCCGTGAACCAGCGGCTGGCGGAGATCGCCGCGCTGCGTGCGCTCGGCTTCTCGCGCCGACGCGTCGCACTGGACGTGCTGGCGCAGCGGTGCCATGCTGGTGGGAGCGGGCGGCGTGCTGGCGCTGCCGCTCGGCTTCGCCCTCTCGCTCTGGCTCGACCGGATTCTCAAGGCGATGCCGGGCATTCCTGCGTCGATGCACTTCTTCGTGTTCGAGCCGCGTGCGCTGGTGCTCCACGCCGCGCTGCTCGTGACGACGACGCTGCTGGCGTCGGCCTATCCGATGTGGCTGGTCGCCCGCCTGCCGATTGCGACCACGCTGCGGAACGAGGTGGTGTCGTGATGGAGCCGCTCATCGAGGCCCGGTCGCTCGGCAAGACGTTTCCGATGGGCGGCGGGTCCGGTGCACGCGCTGCGCGACATGTTCGCGTGCAGATTGCGGCCGGCGAGTACCTGACGATTCGTGGACCATCCGGCTGCGGCAAGTCGACGCTGCTGCACATCCTCGGCTGCGTCGATACGCCAAGTTCAGCGGCGCGCTGCACTTCGACGGACGCGACGTCAGCGCGCTGCGCTGACCGTGCGCGCAGCGATCTGCGGCTGCGCAGCATCGGCTTCGTCTTCCAGCGCTTCTTCCTGCTGCCGATGCTGACCGCCGCGGAGAACGTCGACGTGCCGCAGGCGGAGGCCGGCGTGCCGCGCGCCGACCGGAAGCGCCGCACGGCCGAACTGCTCGACTACGTCGGGCTCGGCCACCGCGCCAATCACCGGCCATCGCAGCTGTCAGGTGGCGAAGCACAGCGTGTGGCAATCGCGCGTGCCCTGGCCAACCGTCCGCGCCTGCTGCTCGCCGACGAGCCGACGGGTGAACTCGATCGCGCCAACGGCGAACAGATCGCCGAACTGCTCGACCGCGTGCAGGCCGACGGCACGACGGTCGTTGTCGTCACCCACGATGTGGCCCTGGCCGAGCGCGCCGCCCGGCGGCTGGTGATGCGCGACGGTCTGATCGAACGCGAGGAGCACGCGCCGTGATCCTGACGATGGCGTGGAAGTCGCTGCTTGCGCATCCCATCCGCACGGTCGTGCTGGGTGTCGGCTTCGGCCTCGGCGTGTCGGTGATGGCCACCCTGCTCGGCGTCGGCGAGGTGGTGCTCGAGCAGGCGCGTTCGCCGAAGCTGGCCGGCGGGGGCGATCTGCTTGTCACCAGCCTCGCCGGACCGGTGACGTCGGCGCGCCACGTGCTGTCGCGCGTCCTCGGCGACCCGGGCGTCGCCGCCGCGTCGCCGCGCCGCCGCGCCGATCTGTTCCTGGTCAGGCCGGACGGGCAGGTGGTGCCGGTCGTGGCGCACGGCGGTATTCCCAGCCTGGAGCGCAGCATCGGCGACCCCGAAACTGCGGCGGTGGCGGCGTGGGTCGATACGCCGGCGGACGCGGCCTGGGCGAAGCCCGACCCGGCGGACGTGCTCCGCGCGATGGACCGCTTCCGCGCCGTACCCGACGGCCCTGAGTCTGTCCAGCGGCCGGGGCGTGCCGCGTCGTGGGCGGAGTGGCTCTATTTCAAGGGGCGATCGGGCGACGCGCAGTTCTACATGACGTTCCTTGCCGGTCCCCGGCTGGATGGAGGGCGCCGCGTCGCTGGCGTCCGATTCCAGCTCGAACGCAACGGGATCACCGAAACCTTCGGTGCGTCGACCCAACTCGTTGAGGCCGACCTGCTGCGGAGCGCGCCGGACATGACGGTCGCCGGCGCGAGCGTCAGGCTCGAAGGGTTGCGCTATCACGTCACCATGGACCTGCCTCGGCTCGAGGCTGGTATGCCCGGCCGTGTAACCGGCGACTTCGTCGTCGAAGCGGTCCCAGGTCGATCGCTGCCGCCGATTGAGCTGCGGGGTGCGGGCGGCTGGGTGTCGGGCTACACCGTGCCGGTGATGTCGGGACCGCTGACCGGAGCAATCGTCGTGAACGGCGCCAGGGTCGACCTGAACGGCACGGGCTACCACGATCACAACTGGGGGTTCTGGCAGGGCGTGTCGTGGCGATGGGGCCAGGTGCAGCACGAGGGCCTGTCGTTCGTCTACGGCCGGGTCATTCCGCCGGCCGACGCGGCCGATCCGGAGCGGATGCCCGGCTTCCTTGTCGCGCTCGGCCCCGACGGTCCGATCGGCTATGCGACGCGCGTGCGGATCGAGGAGACCGATGAACCAGGCACGTCGCGGCCACGGCGCATCGTCGTCACCGGACGCGCGCGCGACTTCGAACTGACGATGGACATTGCGGTCGAGAGCGTCATCCTCAACAGGGGCGGCGCACTGTCGGCCGGTCCCGACTTCCTGCAGATGCGCGCGCAGTACACCGTGAAGGGACGGGTGGGCGGGCAGGACGTCGCGTTCACGGCGCCAGGCGCTGCCGAGACCTTCCGCGAGTGATCGTCGCGGACCTGAAGGTCCGCAGCTACGATCGACGCCGAGCAGCCCCCACTTCATGACGTAGCTGCCGACCTTCAGGTCGGCTGGTAGCCATCTGCAATCCGCACTCGTCCATGAGCTGCCGCAGGTCGTCTGGCAGCGGCGCCTCCACTTCGATCCGCTCCTGCGTGAACGGATGCGCGAAGGCCACGCGCCAGGAGTGCAGCGCCTGACGCGGGAAGCGCTCGAGCGCCTTGCGGTGCTCCTCGTCCAGGCATCGTTGCCACCGCGGTTCGCCGTACTTGGGGTCGCCCACCAGCGGCCACCCACTGGCCGCCATGTGCACCCGCACCTGATGCATGCGTCCTGTCACGATCTGGCAGCGCATCAGTGCGACGGGACACCCGCTGCTGTCTGCCTGAGCCAGCCGTTCGAAGCGCGTGAGGCTGGCGAGCCCCTCGCTCGCGGTGGCGACGACGCGGCGCCGATCGTCCGGGTGACGGCGCAGTCGCAGGTCGATGCTGCCACGCTCTCGGTCGACGGGACCGTACACCACCGCCAGATACGACTTCTCGCTGAACGACGAGGTGAGCGTGCGCTGCAGCTGCGCATGTGCCTCGGGTGTCTTGGCGACGATGAGCAGGCCCGATGTCAGCTTGTCGAGCCGGCCGACGAGCGAAGGCCGCTGGCCTGCCGGCCAGTCGCTCGCGTAGTGAAGCACGACGTTCAGCAGCGATCCGCCGGTGTGGAGGAACGTGGGGTGCGAGACCACACCCGCAGGCTTGTTGACGATGAGCAGATGCGCGTCCTCGAACAGGCAGTCGAGGCGCCCGGGTTCGGCCAGTACGGGAGCGCGCGGCTGCTCATCGGGCAGTTCCACGATGATGGTGTCGCCGTGGGCGGCTCGGGTTGAAACGCGGCGCACGACCTCGCCGTTGATCGTCACGCGGCCGTCCTCGATCCAGGCCTGCACGCGCGAGCGGGTCGCCCTGCTGAGGTCGGTGAGGTGCCGCCGGATGACGAGGTCCACGCGGCCACCGGCATCGCCCCGATCGGCGGTGACGACTCGGGGTGGCAGAGGCATCTGCCATCGTACTCGGTCAGTTGGGTCCACAACGGGGCGCTACACTCACAGGGTGACTGCCATGTCCCAGCATCAGCGGCTTGCCGCCATTGCCGCCGCCGCGATGCGCGAGCGCGGACTCGAGCCCGAGTTTCCGGCAGAGGCGATGGCTCAGGCCGCGGCCGTCGGTCCGACCCCTCCCTCGGAGCCGGTGCGCGACCTGCGTGGTCTGCCCTGGTGTTCCATCGACAACGACGACTCGCGCGATCTCGACCAGCTGTCGGTGGCAGAGCCGCTCGCCGGCGGGCGAACGCGTCTGCTGGTGGCCATCGCCGACGTCGATACGGCGGCACCGAAGGACTCGCCGATCGATCGGCACGCCGCAGTCAACACGACGTCGGTCTACACCCCGGCGCGCGTGTTTCCGATGATTCCGCCGCGGCTATCCACCGACCTCACCTCGCTCAATGCGGACGTCGATCGGGCAGCGGTTATCGTCGAGTTCACGGTCGGTCCTGACGGCGACGTCGAACACGACGATGTGTACGGCGCACTGGTGCGGAACCAGGCCCGCCTGGTCTACGAGGACATCGACGCGTTCCTGGCGGGGCGGGCGGAACTGCCGCCCGAGGGGCGAGCGCCCGGTGTCCGCGACCAGTTGATAGTGCAGGACGCGGCGGCGCGGCTGCTTTCGAAGCACCGTCACGAACTGGGCGCACTCGATTTCGAACTCCAGGAAACGCGTGTTCGCTTCGCCGGCGACCATCTGGAAGGGCTGGCCGCACAGTCGCCGAACCGGGCCAAGATCCTGATCGAGAACCTGATGATTGCGGCCAACGGGGCCGTGGCCCGCTTCCTCGACCGCAACAACTCGCCGTCGATCCGCCGCGTGGTCGAGCAGCCGGCCCGCTGGGATCGCATCGTCGCCATCGCCGCCACTCTCGGGGCAGCGCTGCCGTCGATGCCCGACGCCCTGGCGCTCTCGCAATTCCTGGCCCGGCGGAAGGCGGCGGACCCGGACGATTTCCATGAGTTGTCGCACGCCGTCATCCGCCTGGTCGGTGCCGGTCAGTATCTGGTCGACACGCCGCAGACCGTGGCGCCTGGGCATTTTGCGCTGGCCGTGAAGGACTACGCGCATTCCACCGCACCGAATCGCCGTTACTCGGACCTGTTGACCCAGCGCCTGATGAAGGCAGTGCTGCGCGGCAAGCCTGCGCCGTACTCGGTGGACGAACTGGTGGCACACGCGCGCCGCTGCACCAAGCGTGAGGACGATGCGAACCGGGTCGAACGGCAGGTGCGGAAGTCGGCTGCGGCCATGCTCGTCGCCGACCGCATCGGTCAGCGCTTCCCGGCCATCGTCACCGGCGCCTCACCGAAAGGCACCTACCTGCGGACGCTGGCGCCCCATATCGAAGGGCGTCTGGTGAAGGGTGAAGCCGGGCTCGACGTCGGCGATCGGGTGACGGTGCTGCTGTCCGCCGTGAACGTCGACCGGGGCTTCATCGACTTCGCGGTCGGCTAGCCGGTTTCCGTATCAGGCGTGGCGTCCGGCTTCTGCTGCACGCCAGGCGGTATCCGATTTGCCTCTGACCTGAACATCCGGAGGTAGGCACATGGATTCGGCAACTGTTGCGGCGGTCGTCATTGTCGGTCTGCTGGGAGCCTGGGGGGTGTGGTTTGCGGTTCGGGCCTTCGCAATCCGGCGCCGCCTGCTAGGCGACCGGGTGGTGACCTGCCCTGAAACCGGACAGCCGGTGATGGTCCACATCGACGTCGCCCTGGCCATCACCAGCGACGACGGCTCGGCGCCAGCACCACTCGATGCCTGCTCGCGCTGGGCCGCCAGAGGGAAGTGCGACCAGCCGTGCGTCTGCGCGGCGCACCTGCCGGCCAGCTTGGCGTCAGCCCTGGTGAAGGCCTGGGCGAAGGACCGGACGTGCACGACCTGCGGCGGAGAGGTGGTGGAGCACTCGTTCGTCGGCCACCACATCGCCTTGCTCGAGCCGGGCGGCCTGACACGTGAGTGGGCGGACGTCGCCGGCGAGCAACTGCCGCTCGCGCTCGCGACGTGCCTCCCGATCTGCTGGAACTGCCATCAGGCCGCGACGTTCCGCCGCCTGCATCCGGAACTGGTCATCGACCGCGGGCACCTCACCGTGCGCGCGGACCTGCCGCGATGAAACTCGGCAGCTCAAGGTCGGCAGCGACGTCCCCTACAGCGTCTATCGCAGCGTCCGGAAGAACTCCCGCACATCGGTCACCAGCAACTCCGGTTGCTCGAGCGCCGCGAAGTGCCCGCCGCGCGGCATCGGCGTCCAGCGCACGAGGTTGTAGCGCGCCTCTACCCACTTGCGGGGCGGCGTGGTGATCTCCTTCGGGAACAGTGCGCACGCGGTCGGCACGGTCACCCGTCCGGTGACGGGCGGCGCCACGCGGCTTTCATAGTAGATGCGCGTCGACGAGGTCGCGGTCTGCGTCGCCCAGTAGATGGTGATGTTCGTCAGCAGGTCGTCCTTCGAGAAGCGGCTCTCGATGTTGTCGCCGCAGTCGCACCACGCATGGAACTTCTCGACAATCCACGAGGCGAGCCCGGCCGGTGAATCATTGAGTCCGACCCCGAGCGTCTGCGGCTTGGTGCCCTGGATCTGCTGATAGGCGCGCTCCTGCTCCATGACGGGCGTTCGTCTCGTTCATCAGCCTGACTTCAGCCTCCGGCACACCGTCGAGTGGATTGGCAACGCCAGCCGGCGCAGGTGTCGTGCAGAAGTTCAGGTGCAGCCCCGCCACATGTGGCGCGTCGTCGAGCGCGATGATGCGGCTGATGATGCCGCCCCAGTCGCCGCCCTGCACGCCGTATTTCGTGTAGCCCAATCGCGCCATGAGCTTCGCGATGATGCCGGCCATCTTCTGCGGGCTATAGCCGCGCTCGGCCGGGTGCCCCGAGAAGCCGAAGCCCGGCAGCGAGATCGCGACGACGTTGAAGGCGTCCTCCGCCCTGCCGCCGTGCGCCACCGGATCGGTGAGCGGGCCGATGACCTTGTGGAACTCGTAGATCGAGCCGGGCCATCCGTGCGTCAGCGCGAGCGGCATGGCGTTGGGCAGCTTCGATTTCTGGTGGATGAAGTGAATGGTCAGGCCGTCGATCGTCGTGGTGAACTGATCGAACTGGTTCAGCTTGCGCTCCTGGGCGCGCCAGTCGAACGTGTCGCGCCAGTACTCGACCAGCGGCTTCAGGTAGCCCGGGTCCGTGCCGTAATCCCAGCCGACGTTCTGTAGTTGATCGGGGAAGCGCGTGCGCGCGAGCCGATCCTTCAAGTCGCGCAGGACCGCGTCTGGCACGTTGATTCGGTAGGGGACGATTGCCTCACCGGCCGGCGTCGCAGCCTGCCCGGAAAGAGGAGCAACGCCCGCCGCCGCGAGCAGCAGGGCAAGGAGAGCGCCGCGCGTGATGTTCCGCATGGGCAGAGAGTGTAGATCAGGGCGCCGGACGGCGTGCGGTCTCGTCCTGGGACTGACGCTGGTGACCTGCGACTCCCAGCGAACGAACGTCAGTGCGTGAGGGAGTAGATGATGGTGTTGATGCCGAAGGCGTAGCCCGGCACCGAGAACTTCTGGAAGTAGAGCGGGTTCTCGGTTTCGCGCTCGTACGAGTCGCCGAAGTCGGTGTTGTAGGTCATCAACACCATGACGCGACCGCGATCGTCATTGACCGCCGCGATGCGCATCGCCTCTGGCCGGCGCTCCCAGGTGCGGTTGGCGCCGTCCCAGTAGCCGATGCCGGGAATCTGCGGCACCTCGGTGGCGTTCAGCACCTGCCGGAAGATCTGGTGGTCGCGCGGCAGCTCGACGATGGGATAGCCGGCCGAGGGGAGCGATTGCCGCAGCATCGCCTCCCAGTAGTCCCACGCGTACTCGCCCCAGTAGTCGTCGGCCCACAGGAAGCCGCCCTTGAGCAGGTAGTCGCGCAGGTTCTTCGACTCCTCGGCATCGAGATACGCGCCGCCCGGCTCCGAGATCATCAGGAACGGGCAGTGGAAGATCTCGGGCGACTTGAGGTTGATGAGCAGCGTCTCCGGTTCGCTGGTCTCGTCCATCGTCACCGGCGTGCGGGTCAGTTCGGACAGCCGAATGGACAGGTTGATGTCGGCGCGAGGCCAGTCGACATTCCAGCCGGCGCCGTCGCCGTTGCCTTGCCGGAACACGACACGGCAGAATTGGAACCCGCCGCGGAAGTCGTCCATCGTCGCGTAACGGGCAGGACGGCCGCTGTAGATGCCGCGTCCGCCGCGTCCGCCACGGCGCTGGGCAAGCGCCCCGGATGCCAGCGCAGCGATCAGCAGGACGGCGATGATGGCGGCGCGGGCCTTCATGGGCGTAGTGTAGCGTCAGTTGACTTGGGAGTGGGGACCGATATGAGAGCTGTGCTTGTTGAAGAGTTTGGTGGGCCAGACGCACTGATCCTGCGCGACGTTCCGAAGCCGGTACCCGGTCCAGCGGATGTCATCGTGAAGGTGGCGGTGAGCGGCGTGAACTTCATCGACGTGTACTTCCGCACCGGCCTCTACAAGGTGCCGCCGCCGGTGGCGCTCGGCAGCGAAGCGGCCGGACTGGTCGACTCGGTCGGCAGCGACGTCACCGATTTCGCACCTGGCGACCGCGTCGTCTATGTCATGAGCCGCGGCTCCTATGCCGAGTACGCGCAGGTGCCGGCAGTGCAGCTCGTGAAGATTCCCGACGTGGTGTCGTTCGAGCAGGCCGCAGCGGTGATGCTGCAGGGCATGACCGCGCATTACCTCACGCGATCCACGTTCCCGCTGAAAGCCGGCGACACCTGCCTCGTGCACGCTGCCGCAGGTGGCACGGGCGCGCTGGTGGTGCAGATGGCGAAGGCTGCCGGAGCCCGCGTGTTCGGCACGGTGTCGACCCCCGAGAAAGCGGCCATTGCCCGCGCCGCCGGCGCCGATGAGGTGATTTTCTACACCGAGCAGGATTTCGCCGCCGAGGCACGGCAGCTGACCGGCGGCCGGGGCGTCGACGTGGTGTTCGACGGCGTGGGAAAGACGACGTGCGAGAAGGGGTTCGACGCCCTTCGGCCGCGGGGCATGATGGTGCTGTTCGGCTATGCCAGCGGACCCGTGACGTCGGTCGACCCGTCGGTGCTCAACGCGAAGGGATCGCTGTTCCTGACGCGGCCCGGACTGGCACACCACATCGGTTCGCGCGAGGAACTGCTGTGGCGCGCGACGGAGGTGCTGGACATGGTGGCGCACACCACGCTGGACGTGCGCATCGATGCGACGTTTCCGCTGGCACAGGCGGCCGACGCACACCGCGCCCTCGAGGGGCGCAAGTCGACCGGCAAGTTCCTGCTCGCGATCTAGCGCGGCGGATCGTCGACCCGAACGTAGTGTCCGCCTTCAGGCGGACGTCGCGAGGTCCGCCTGAAGGCGGACACTACGTCGAATGCGGACTAGTCGCCGTGCCGTGCGTAATCGTTCCATATGTCGACTGCGTATCCGGCCGGCATGTGATCGAGCAGGAACTTCGGCGGGGCGGTCGTCGAGCCTGTGCGCAGCAGCGTCAACACCTGGCGCAGGTGCTGTGCGTCGCCGAACAGCGCTTTGAGGACCTGCGACAGTGCAGGGCGCTCCAGACTCACCATTCCTGCCGCATCGATCTGCCGCAGCGCGTCTACATGCTTGTACGGAAGCGGCGCCGGCGGCGGCACCTGCGTCACGACATCGCTGTCCGCGACATAGCGCCAGGCGCGTGCGCCGAAGCGGGCCGAGAACGTCGAGGCGAATGCCCGGTTGCCGACGCGCGGGGAGCCGAACGTGCACACGCCGGCCGTCCGATCGAACCGGGCGGCGGCGAGGGTGGCGAGGGCGGCACCCAGGCTGTGGCCGGTGAACCAGATGCGGCGTGCCGGTGCCAGGGCCTCGAGCTGCGGCGCCAGCCGCGGCCACACACGATCGAGGGCGCCGAGGAAACCCAGGTGCACGGACGCGCCGGACGTGTCCCAGGGCACCAGCGCGAACCTGGCGTCATCGAAGATATCGGACGACTGATCCGGTTCGGTGCCACGAAACGTCACGA
The DNA here is from genome assembly GCA_963722395.1 of uncultured Acidobacteriota bacterium. Lineage (GTDB taxonomy): Bacteria > Acidobacteriota > Vicinamibacteria > Vicinamibacterales > CAVVIG01 > CAVVIG01. The sequence goes on from CAVRLS010000013.1 coordinate 141,867, forward strand.
TGGCGAATCCGTCGCCGGTGGCCACGTAGCCGTCCACCCCTGCCTCATTGAACGCGGCCGCCTCGAGGCCGGCGTCGCCAAATCGGGAACGGGCGTGCGCCTCGTCCCAGTACGCGAGCAGCGCCGCGTCGGCCAGCCACCACGCGTTCCGGCGGCTCAGGCTCGAGGCCGACACGTTGAACGGGTGATTCCCGGCCTCTGCAAAGTGCTGGTAGTCCGAGTCGCGCTCCGGGTGGAAGACCAGCTCGATGCGCCGAATCGGCCGCGGTTTCAGCAACATGCGCGAAGGCTACCACGCGCTGTCGTTCGAGTCGTGTTGCTGCGCGGCTCCGCGTTAAAATCGGCGCGTCGGACAGAATTGGACAGCAATCGGCGCGATTGTCGAGTACACACTGGATGTCATGAGCCGTGCCAGCGGAGTGCTGATCGTCGACGACATGCCGCAGACACGACGGTTCGTCTCCCGCATTCTCGAGCGCGAGGGGTTCCTGACCTTTGAAGCCGAGAACGGGGCCATGGCCTACGCCGCGGCGCGCTCGCATCCGGACGATATCGACGTCGCCGTGGTCGACATCGACCTGCCCGGCGCCTCGGGCGACGAGGTTGCCGCAGTCCTGAAGCGCACCATACCCAACCTACGGGTCGTCTACATCACCGCGCACGACATCGGCGCGCTTGTCGCGTCAGGGCGTCTCTCCGACGATGCCATCGTCCTGCAGAAGCCGTTCACGGTAGCGGCCCTCATCGACATCGTGGGCCGCAGCCGAGGGTGACCAGGTCGGCGTGGCGTGCAGGGCAGTACGCGGCACGCTCCTTGCTCCCGGCCCCGCATCGCTTCCTCATCTTCTACTACGCGCTCGTCGGGCTCATCGTCCGCGTGCACCGGACCTCAGGCTGATGTCGCTGTGGTTGGCGGAGGGCCGTCCGGCGCCGTGGCGGCGCGTCTGCTGGCCACATGGGGGCACCGCGTCGTGCTGTTGGCGCGAGACGATGATCCTGCGCGATCGCTCGCCAACTCACTCCCGCCGAGCACGCACAAACTACTGCAGCAAACCGGCATCACCGACCTCGTCGATCGCGTCGGCTTCCGCACGTTCGGCAACAGCGTCTGGTGGGGAGAGCGCGAAGGACACAGCGAGCCGTTCTCGTCCGACGGCACGGCGTGGGGCTATCAGGTTGAACGCGCCGACCTCGACCCGTTGCTGCGCGACTCGGCAGAGGCCGCCGGTGCGCAGGTGCTGCGCGGTGCGCGGGTGCGGCAGGTGCGAATCACGCCCGACGACGAGGTCTCGGTTGCGTACGTGCTGGGCGGGCGCGAGCTCGCGTGCCGATCCCGCCTCGTGCTCGACTGCTCGGGTCGCGCGGGTATGGTGGCGGTGCCCCACGCGCTGCGTCGGCATGTGCCCGGTGGCCGGATGCAGGCCCTGGTTGGCGTGTGGGAGCGCGAGAATCGCTGGTCAGGCTTGCACCGCACGCACACCGTCATCGAGACCTGCGACGCCGGGTGGGGGTGGTCGATTCCGACCCGTGACACCAGGCGCCATGTCGGCATCATGGTCGACGGCGGCTCCGGCGGGGTGGACAGAGGTGGGTCGCTCGAGGCGACCTACCGCATGCAGCTCGCCCGCCTGCCACAGATCGACGGACAGGTGCACGACGCAAGGCTGGTGCGCGCCTTCGCCTGCGATGCCAGCGTCTACACCGCATCGCGATTTGCCGAGCACCGCCTGCTGCTCGTCGGCGACGCAGGTGCGACGCTCAACCCGCTATCGTCCTTCGGCATCAAGAAGGCGCTCGCGTCGGCGTGGCTGGCCGCCGTCGTCGCGCACACCTCGCTTGGGCATCCCGAGCGCGCCGACGTCGCCCGCGAGTTCTTCTCCCGCTGGTCCTCGCAGGTGTGGCACGTCAATCTGAAGCGCTCGAGCGAGTTCGCGGCGGAGGCGCTCGCCAGACATCCGGGCGCGTTCTGGCAGGCACAGGCGTCAGCCGTTGTCGACCAGAGGGAGCTGCCGCTCGACGACACGGCCCTGTTGACCTCGACCGATGTGCGCGCGGCACTCACGCAGCTTCGTGAGCGCGACACTTTTGTGCTGTTGCCCGCCGGTGAATCGACATTCGTGTCCGCGCCGATCGTGCGTGGGCACGTGGTTGCGATTGAGCCCGCCGTGGCGCTCGGACCGGCGCCGCGCGACGTCGTGCGCTACGTGCGCGGTGTCGATCTCGTGGCACTTGCTGGACTTGCCCCTGCTGCGCACGATGTGCCGGCGATTGTCGAGCGGTACTGCGCCCTGCACGGAGCCGTCGCACTGCCCGACATTCTTGGCGCCCTCGCCCTGCTGCTCGCCCGCGGCGTGCTCGCGATCGACGCGCCGACCAGCCCTCTCCACGCCTCCAAACGCGATTAGCGCCAGTTCTGTCGGCGTCGTCAACCGCTTCCAGACACACGTGTGCGCTTTCCCCCGCACGTCGTGCGCTGCGTCGCGCCCCGACACCTGAACGAGATGCCGCAAACAAATCGATTTCGCGCGCAATCACGCAGTGAAACACGCGCGCTCGCGTCGTTGCGCAGCACGTGGTGAATGCGTCGTGCACACCGTGGCATACCCGTTGCTCTATCACCTGCAGACGAACTATCGCAGCGACATGTTCGTTGGCACTCATTTCAGGGCAGACCGTGAGATCGATATCAGGAGGGGGCATGACACGTGTGTGGTCGTTCGTGGTTGCGCTGATGCTGGTCGTTGGGATCGGCCCGGCTCTGGCGCAGCGCACGACAGGTGAGATCTCGGGGAAGGTGATTGATGAATCCGGCGGCACGCTGCCGGGCGTCACGGTGACGCTGCGAAGCGAAGCCATGCCGGGCGCAACGCCGGTCATCACCTCCGAAACCGGAACCTACCGGTTCCCGCTCCTGCCCGCCGGCAGCTACGACGTCGAGTACGTGCTCGAGGGCTTTGCGGGCGCCAAATACGAAGCGATTCGGATCGCGGTTGGACAGACGATCGATCTGAACGTGACCATGAAGGTGAGCGCGCTCAACGAGACGCTGACCGTGACTGGCGTCGCGCCGGTGGTGAACGTCACCACGTCGGAGGTCAGCACGAATTACAACCGCGAGTGGGTGCAGAGCGCGCCGGTCCGACGGTTCTCCTACTTCGACCTGATCAACTCGGCGCCGGGCGTCAGCGCGACGTCGAACGTCGGACAGAGCACGTCGGCGCAGTCGCTGGGCAGCAGCACGAACGAGAACCAGTACCAGATCGACGGCACGGACATCAGCTCGACGCCGTGGCCCAACACCGACGCCATCGAGGAGGTGCAGGTGCTGCAGCTCGGGTGCGTCGGCCGAGTACGGCAACGTCCAGGGCGCCGTGTTCAACATCGTCACGCGCCAGGGCAGCGAACGTGTTCCACGGCGACGCGAACACCTACTATCAGAGCGAGCGCGCTGACCGGCTCGCAACACCACCGACGGCGGTCGACAAGGGCTTCCCCTACAACCGCGACACGCTACCGCGACGGCACCGTGCAGGCGGCTGGTCCCGTTCGTTCCGGACAAGTTCTGGTTCTTCGGCTCGATGCAGTACCAGCGCGACTGGGATTCGCAGCCAGGCGTCGACCCGACGCTGCCGACCAAGAACGACTCGCGCCGCATGTTCTGCAAGTTCAACTACGACCATCAACGCGAAGCACCGGTTGATGCACGGCTACCACAACGACTACTACTTCATTCCGGAGATCGCCGACCAGCTTCACGGCGCCGAGCACGTGTCGTTGAGCCACGGCGACAACCCGACGCCGAACGTCGTCTACACCGGCGTGCTGACGCGACAAGACGTTCATGGAGGCGCGCTACTCGGGCTTCTGGCTCAATAGCTCGGTCGAACCCGAACGAGGACGGCGTACCGCGCGTGCTGACGCGCTTCGAGGATCGAGGACACCGGCCTCATCACCGGCGGCATCACGAACTGGACCGAGAACCGCAGCTGGCAGCTGGGGCACGGCAGTCAAGCTGTCGCACGTCGTCGACTCGTTCCTCGGCGGCAGCCACGACATCAAGATCGGGCTGCAGTACGGCAGTCACGGCAGCGACAACCTGAACGGTCCGAACGACGTCCTCACCACGTTCAGCCAGACCGGCCGGCCGACGGCGGGCACGACGCAGTTGCCGTATCACCAGGGCGCGCAGGTCTACTGGAACGGCGTCTACGTCGACGACACCTTCCGTCTCGGCGCGCGCCGTCGCTCAACCTCGGCGTCCGCTACGACCACAGTCGCGGCATCGTTCCCGTCGTTCCCGCTGCTCGACGCCACCGGCTTCCCGACCGGCGCGATGTCGGCCGCGAACGACAATGTCTACTCGTGGAACACGTTCTCGCCGCGCGTCGGCCTGAACTAGCAGGTGACCGACGTCCGGCAACACGGTGGTGAAGGCGCACTACGGCCGCTACTACAAGGCGCTCGAGCCGGGCGAGTTCCGCCGGCGCGGTGCCGTCGATCTCGCCGGCCTTCGAGCTTCGCGCTCGACGCGGCGGGCGATCGCGTCGAACTTCGTGCAGACGTCGAGCAACGCCAACCTGCGCATCGACCCGGACTTCAAGGCGCCCTACAACGACCAGTTCATGGTGCAGCTCGAGCAGGAGCTGCGTCGCCGAACCTCGGCCTGCAGGTGAACTACGTGCACAAGCGAGGCGAGGACTACGGCGGCGTGGCAGGACATCGCCGGCACCTACGTCCAGGTGCCCTACGTCGACAACGTCGGCATCGACGCCACCGGCCAGACGGTGATGGTCTACCGCCTCACTCAGCAACCCGGCCGACCGCGTCTTCCTGCAGACGAATCCAGACGGGATGTACATGCGCTACAACGGCGTCACCGTCACGGCTGACCAAGCGCATGTCGAACAACTGGCAGGCGGTGTTCTCGCTCGTGCTGTCGAAGGCTGAGGGTCGCCTCGGCTCGAGCGCCCGCGCCACGTCGACGACCGACGCAGAGCAGCCAGGCGCGGGCACCTTCGGTCGTGAGCGGCCGGCCCGAACGACTTCGTCAACACCGACGGCCGGCTCGATCGGCGATCGTCCGGTCGTCGCCAAGCTGCAGCTGATCTACAGGCTCCCGCTGGGGCATCATGGTCGTCGGCCAACGTGCAGCACCAGACCGGCCGCTTCTACTCGCGCCAGGTCCGCGTGTCGCGGCCTCGGCTTCCCGGCGCCGCCGACCATCAACATGGAAGCGAACACCGGCGACCGCCGCGTGCCGGACGTCAACCTGATCGACTTGCGCGCGCAGAAGGAGTTCGACCCTCGCCGGCTCGCGAGCTTCGGCGCTGTTCCTCGACGCGCTGAACCTGACCAACAGCGATCAGAGCGAAGGCGTCGGCGTCGTCGCTCGGCACCTCGACGTCGTTCGGCGTCGCCGACGCGCTACATCCCGCCGCGCCGCGTGCAGCTCGGCGCCAAGTTCCGCTGGTAGCACCACGCCGCAGGCACCCGGTCAGATGCGGCATCGGAGGTCTGCACTCTTCAGAAGTCGATTATCGGCGGCCTGCGGGCCGCCTCGTGGAGAGTGCTCATGAAGATTGTGCGAATCGGATTGCCGCGTGCTGACGTTGTCGTGAGCGGCGTGCCGGCGTTCGCCGGTGAACTGGCGGCAGCGCCGCGAAGCGGCCGCCGCCGCGGCAAGGACGCCGACACGCAGGAGACGCCCGGTCGGGACGGCGACCGAAGCCGATGGTGCTGGCCGGCGCCGCGCTGTTCGCCGGCGGCATGGCGTCGGGCTGTCTACGGCTTCATCAACAACAAGAACGGCGAGCTACTCGGAGTTCGGCGAGGCTTCGGCGAGCAACGAGAAGCTCGGGCGCCGCCGGACTGGGCGCGGCGTTCGCGGGCGGCACGATGATGTTCCTCGGCACGCCACGGCAAGCGCATGCCGTCGGTCACCGTCGGCGCCGTGGCGTCGGCGTCGCGAAGAAGGTGACATGGTGAGATGGCGCGCCAGTCGCTGTCATGGATTCCGCGCCGTTCTGCTCGCCGGCATCGGCGCGGCCGCTGCGGCGACGTCGGCGCCGCGCAGGCGCACTGCGGCCGATGCCGGCATCCCGATCGAGAGCGAGCTCGTCAAGCAGCAAGTGCGGCGACTGCCACACGCCCGACGACCAGAAGCGGATGACCCGCATCTCGTATCGGCGCGCCACCCCGGAGAACTGGGAGCGGACGATCAAGCGGATGATCACCATCAACAAGGCGGCGCTCGAGCGCCGCCGACGCCCGCGCGATCGTCAAGTACCTCGTCCGACCACAACGGCCTTGCGCCCGAGGAAGCGCGGCCGGTCGCGTTCGAGGCCGAACGCCGCCTGATCGACGTGCACCTACGACGGCGACAAGGACACGGCCACCGCTGCTGCTCGGGGTGCCACTCGATCGGCCGCGTCATGAGCGAGCGGCGGACGAAGGAGGAGTGGGAGGCTGCTGATCGCGATGCATCGCGGCTACTACCCGCTGGTCGACAACCAGCCGATCAACTGAACGGGCCAGGGCTTCCGCCGGTCGCGCGCGCCGTGCCGTCGCCGAGGACGCCGCCGACAAGCGCCATCCGATGGACACGGCGATCGAGCACCTCGCCAAGGCGTTCCCGCTGATCACCCCGGAGTGGACGGAGTGGACGCGCCGCGTGGCAGCCGCCAACCTCGGCGGCACGTGGGCGCTCACCGGCTAACGATCCCGGGCAAGGGTCCGGTCTACGGTGAGATGACCGGTCACGGCCGATGCCGGCCGCCGGACACGTTCGTCACCGACGACGACGCTACACGGTCGGCGAAGACCGGCGAGACCGCGTCGCGCACCGGCAAGGCGCTCGTCTACACCGGCTTCCAGTGGCGCGGCCGCGGCGCCGACGCGGCGCAAGCCGGACGAGCCGTGGCGTGAGGTGATGTTCGTCGAGCGCGACCGCAGCGAGATGTGGGGCCGCTGGTTCACCGGCGCCTACGACGAGATCGGCATCGACGTGAAGCTGGTGAGGCTCGGCGGCGATCGCCGATGGTCCTCGGCACCAGCCGGCTCGCGCTGAAGACGCGGCGCCACGGCCAGCGTCACGATCTTCGGCGCGAACCTGCCGGCGACGCTCACGCCGGCGACGTCAGCCTCGGCGCCGGCATCACCGTCACGCAGCGTCGCCGTCGGCGCAACGACGCGGTGACCGTCGACGGTGACGGTGGCCGCCGACGCGACGGCCGGGGCCGCGCGACCTCGTCGTCGCCGGCGTGGTGAAGCCCTCGGCGCTGGTCGTCTACGACAAGGTCGACGGCGTGCGCGTGCTGCCGCGGGCCGGCCTGGCGCGCGTCGGCGGCGCGGTCTTCCCGAAGGGGTACCAGCAGTTCGAGGCGATGGCCTTCAACAACGGTCCCGACGGCAAGCCGAACACCAGCGACGACTGGCACCTCGGCGCTGGTCGACGCGACGTGGAGTGTCGAGGAGTACACGGCGACGTTCGACGACGACGACCTGAAGTTCGTCGGCGCGATCGACGCGAGACCGGCCTCTTCACGCCGAACGTCGACGGCCCGAACCCGGACACGCAGCGGCAATCGCAACAACATCGGTGACGTCTGTGGATCGTCGCCGACTACACGCCGGAACGGTGCGCGCCGAGCCGATCCGCGCGCGCGCGCAGCTCGTGCGTCGCACCTCCGGTCTACATGCGCTGGATCGGCATCGGAGGCCGGTACAATGACACGTCTTGGCGCTCGGGAACATCACCGCTTCGAAGCCGCCGGGAAGCCGTTCGTCTATCTCGTGCCGAGCGCCGCGATCTTCGCGCTCGACGCCGGCCGCCGACGCGGTGCTGCAGGCGCTCGGGTCCGGGCCGCAGTCCCGCGACGAGCTCGCTGACGACTGTCTACCGGCCGATCTTCGGCCGACGAGGAGCTGGACGCCACGGTCGACGAGCTGGTCACGGTGCGGGCGATCGGCCCGATCGCGCCGCCGCAGCCGATGCCGAAGATCCTGCCGCTGACAGCCGTTCCCGCTCGACGACGATGGTGCTCAACGTGACCAACCAGTGCAACCTCGCGCTGCACCTACTGCTACGAGTACGGCGAGGACAAGATCGTCGACACCGAGAACGGCAAGAAGCCGAAGTTCATGACCGAGGAGACGGCGCGCGGCAGAGCGTCGACTTCATGCTCAAGGAGTCGGGCGACAACCAGGTGCGCCCACCTCACGTTCTTCGGCGGCGAGACGCTGATGAACTTCCCGGTGCTGAAGCAGACCATCGCCTACGCGCGGCAGCGGGCGGCGGAGGTCGGCAAGGAGGTCGACTTCAGCCTGACGACCAACGCGACGCTGCTGCAAGCCGGAGATCATCGAGTTCCTCGTCGAGAACGACGTCGGCGTCACCATCTCGATCGACGGTCCGCCGGAGATGCAGGACAAGTTCCGCGTCTTCCACAACGGCACCGGCAGCTACGACATCGTGGCGCCGAAGATCAAGGAGCTGCTGCAGCAGCACCGCAACCGCCCGATCGGCGCGCGCGTCACGCTGACCGTCGGCAACCTCGACGTCACGCGCATCTACAGGCACCTGACCGAGGAGTTCGGCTTCCGCGAAGTCGGCTTCGCGCCGGTCACCACCGTCGTCGAAGCGCGACTACGCGCATCGACGAGCAGGGCTTCGACGACGATGCTCGACGCAGTTCCGCGCGCTGGCCGAGGAGTTCCTGGATGCGGCGGTCGAAGGGCCGTCATCACGGCTTCTCGAACGTCAAGGAGACGCTCGAGGAGATTCACAAGGGGATGAGCAAGGCGTATCCCGTGCGGCGCCGGCACTCGGGCTGATGGGCGTGTCCACCGACGGCGACGTGGCGCTGTGCCACCGCTTCGCCGGCTCCGACGACGCACAAGCTCGGCACCGTGCGCGACGGCATCGACCGCGCGGCGCAGGCGGCGTTCCTCGACACGCATCACGTCGCCGACAAGACCGACTGCAGCACCTGCTGGGCGCGCCCGGTCTGCTCGGGCGGCTGCTACCACGAGGCGCACACGCGCTACGGCGACACGACCAAGGCCAACCTGCACTACTGCGACTGGATCCGCGGCTGGACCGACGTCTGCCTGCAGATCTACGGCGAGCTCGCGGAGCGCAACCCCGCGTTCCTCGCGCAGTTCGATCGCGAGCCGACGGCCGAGAAGGTCAGCTAGCACCGAGGAGATCATGAGACATCTGAAGGCAATCAATCAGAAGGCGGCTCGCATCGAGCAGTACGTCGAAGCGCAGCAGGAGGCGATTGCCGCCGCGGGCGACGGACGTCGTCGCGCTGCAGCGCGGCGGCCGCCGCAGCAGCCGGCCGGCCGCACATCCCGCTCGGCTGCTCGCTGGTCTTCTCGCCCGGCTGGGAAGTCGGATCGCACCGGCGGCACGGCCGGTCTCTGTCAGCCGGTCGAGCGCGACCTGTTCGACTGCCACATCGGCTGCTACTGGCCGGCGCAGGTGCCGGACCAGCTCAATCACGCCCCCGACTGGACCACCAAGTGCGCGGCCGCCCAGAAGGACTGGCGCAAGATCGACCTCGTCTTCCCGTAAGGTCAGGAGCCGGATCAGCCATGAGAGTTTCGTTCGGTTTCACACGCTGGCCGTCGCGCTCGCGCGTGTCCGCGCTGCTGGCGCCGCTCGGCGCCCAGGGCGAAGGCCAGGCGCCGGTGTCGGCCGGCAACGGCACGCTGTACGTCGGCATCGTTCCCGGACCACTTCTGGATGATCGACGAGGCCACCGCCACGATCACCGGGAAGATCCCGTTCACGTCCGGCATGCCCCGGCGCACGTCGCTGTCGCGCGATCGCACCCGCTTCTACACCGTCGAGGCGCAGCATGGAGAAGGTCGAGATCATCGACATCGCGTCGCGCAAGACGATCGACACGTTCACGCTGCAGCGAGGGCGAACAGCAAGGTCCGCATCAAGAGCGCTCGAGCCCGATCCGACGCACCGCTTCGTGATGATGGTCACCCGCACCGCGCACCGAAGCACATCGACCGCTGGGAGATCGGGCCGTCGGCGCTCGTGCAGTACGACCTCGCGCACGCACAAGATCGCGCGCACGCATCCCGTGGCCGAACGGCGAGGAGCGCGAGAACGCCAACGATCCAGTTCTCGCCCGACGGCAAGCTGATGTACCTGTTCAGCGAGCAGGACGTCCTGATCTACGAGACCACCGACGTTCACGCAGGTCGACAAGTGGGAGCTCTCGAAGCCGGTCGAGGAGGGCTTCGGCGCGCTTCGAGTTCGGTCAGATCGACGCCGTCAACGACGAGCCCGGCTTCTACACCGCGCATCTTCACACGTGCAGGATCCGGTGCAGAACCGCCGCATGATGGGCATCGGCCGCGTCAACCTGGCGGCCAAGACGGTCGACTTCTACACCCTCGGTCCGGCGACGCAGGTCGGGCTTCACGATGGCGCCCGAGCCGCAAGGTGGCCTACGGCCTGATGTCAGCGAGATCGGCCACTACGAGTTCTGGAAGTTCGACCTCGAGGGACGAGCGGGTCGCCGCGCGCGCCGAGTTCGAGGGCCGCCCGCGCATGTCGCTCGAAGACCAGCTCGAACGGCAAGGTGCTCTACATCTACAACGCCGGCGAGACGATCGACCTCTACGACGCCGACGACCTTCAAGTTCATGAAGACGATCGACCTCGACGGCGACATGACCACCGACATGTTCGTCGTTCCCGGTCCGGCGTCCGGCACGAGCCGACCACCTCGCGCCGAAGGTCGCACGATGATCGATCCGCGACCTGCGCCGCGCGCTCCGGTTCGTGGCCCCGTACTGGCGGCGGCTGGCGCTGGTGCTGCTGCTCAGCCTGCTCAGCACCGCGCTGTCGCTTGTATCTGCCGCTGCTCTCGCGCGACTTCTTCGACCGCGCGCTGCTCGGGCGCGACCCGTCCTGCGCTGCGTCCGGATCGTCGCTGCTGTTCGCGGGCGTCACCTCGTCGGCTTCGTCGCTCAACGTCGTCAGCGGCCTGCGCTACACGCGCGTGTCGGCCGACATCCTGTTCGACATGCGGCTGGACGATGTACCGCCACCTGCAGCGGCTGTCGCCGCGCTTCTACGCGCGCACGCGGCTCGGCGACATCATGTCGCGCATCAACAACGACATCGGCGAGATCCAGCGCGTCGCCGCCGAGGCGGCGCTGGCCTGGGTCGGCAACGTGCTGTTCCTCGTCGGCACCGTCGGTGATGCTCGCCTGGCTCGACCTGCGGCTGTTCCTGCTGACCACGTGCACGGCGCCGTTCGGCCTCTGGGCGCTGCGTGCACTACCGCCGGCGGCTCGAGGGCAGGTCGCGCACGCTGCGCGAGACGCAGCGCCGACATCGGCAGCTTCCTGATCGAGACGCTCCAGGCGCATGCGGCTGGTCGTCACTTCGCAACGCGCAGGAGCGCGAGGTCGACGCGCTTCCGCAGGCGGAACGACGCCTTCATCGACGCGCTGATGTCGATGCAGATGGCTGTCGTACCTGTCGGGCGGCCTGCCTGGGCTGCTTCTGTCGGCGGGCACCGGCATGGTGTTCGTCTACGGCGGGCTGCGCGTGATCGACGGCGACGCTGACCGTCGGCACCTTCGTCGCCTTCATGGCCTACCAGATGCGCTTCCTGCCGCCGCTCCAGGCGCTGATGGGGCTGTACGCGAGCGTCGCGACGGCGCGGGTGTCGCTGCGGCGCGTCGCGGAGATCCTCGAGGCCCCGGTCGAGGTCGCAGGAGCGCCCGACGCCGGTGTCGCCATCTCCGTGCGCGGGCGCCTCGAGTTCGACAACGTCACGTTGTCGTTCGACCGCGGCCGTGCCGGTGCTCGACCAGCTGTCGTTCGCGGCCGACCCCGGCGAGGTGCTTGCCATCGTCGGGCCCGAGCGGCAGCGGCAAGTCGACGATCGCCGATCTGTTGGTCCGCCTGCTCGATCCCGACGACGGTATCGTCCGGCTCGACGGCCACGACCTGCGACGTCTCCGGCTGCGCCGACCTGCGGCGCCACGTCGCCGTCGTCGAGCAGGACCCGTGCATGCTGCACGCCTCGATCGCCGACAACATCCGCTACGCCGCGCCCGAGGCAACCGACGCCGAGGTGCGGCGGCGGCGCGGCAGGCGGCGCTCGAGCCGTTCATCGCAGCCTTGCCGCAGGGCTACGACACCGTCGTCGGCGAGCGCGGCGCGGCGCTGTCGGCCGGCGAGCGGCAGCGTATCGCGACCGCCCGGGCGTTTCTCGCCGATCCGGCGGTGCTCATCCTCGACGAGCCGACGGCGGCGCTCGATCCGGTGTCCGAGCGCGAGGTGATCGACGGGTACGAAGCGGTGATGCGCGGCCGCACGACGATCGTCATCACGCATCGGCTCGACGTGGCAAGCCGCGCCGACCGGGTGCTGGTGCTGGATGGATCGAGGCTGGTGGAGCAGGGGGCCCCAGCCGAACTGGCGCTCCGCGATGGGCGCTATGCCAACCTCTTCCCGGCGCAGCATGCGCAGGCACACTGAGCCGTCCGGCGCGGGCGTTCGCATTGCGGTCATCGACAGTGGCGTCCACGCCGCTCATCCGCACATAGAAGGAGTAGCGGGCGGGGTAGCGATAGGGGCGGGTGGGGCGCAGTCGGACGACTTCGTCGACCGGATCGGCCACGGCACGGCGGTCATGGCGGCCATCAAGGACCATGCTCCAGCCGCTGCGTGCTACGCCGTCCGTATCTTCGACTCGCGGCTCACTGCCTCGGCGTCGACGCTGATTGCAGCCATCGACTGGGCCATCGGCGCGCGCGTGCATCTGATCAACCTGAGCCTTGGGTCGTCCAATCCGTCGCACGAGGAGGCGTTCACCGGCGCCGTGGCACGCGCCGAGGCCGCTGGCGTCGCTCTGGTTTCCGCGCGAGACGATCAGGGCGTGTGGTGGCTGCCAGGCCGCTTGCCGGGCGTCGTGCAGGTTCAGTCCGACTGGGAATGCTCTCGCGGTGACTTGCGGGTCGTCCGCCTCGACGGGCAGCGCGTCTTTCGCGCCTCGGGCTTTGCCAGGCCGATTCCTGGAGTCGACCCTCGTCGCAACCTCCACGGCGTCAGCTTCGCGGTGGCCAACCTGACAGGCCTCCTTGCCAGAGCCATGAGTCTTGCGCCAGAGCTGTCGACTATCGCCGTGCTCGACAGGCTCGAGCGCACCGGCGTCGCTGTCTGACGCGTGTGCGAGCGGGATGCAGCTGTCGACCTTCAGATCGCCGACAAAAGGGGCGCCGATGGTCGCACCGTTGATCGTGAGGGTCCACCACGTTGTCATACCAGCCGTAATAGGCCGGCGTGACGCTGGCGCCGAATCCCAGCTCGGGATAGCTGGGAAGCAGCTGGGGGCCATGCCGCTGGAAACATCAATAAAACGGCGGTTTTTGATCGATTCCTGCGAGGACGCCCAGAATGCGTGGGGAGATTTCCCCGGAGCTAGCGGGTTTTCACGTATCCGGAATCGGATAGCGATGGCGGGAAAGACAAAACGGGCCTCCCCGCGTCGCGGAGAGGCCCGTCTTTCAGATCCAACGACTGCGGACGTCTTACTTGACGTTGACCTTGATCATGGCGGTCGTCCAGCAGCACGCGGTCGCGCCGCCCCCCTTTTCGGAGTAGTCGGTCAGAAGGACGTGCACGATGTAGTCGCCAGGCTTGTCGAAGGTGACCGTGCCCGAGGCCTTGCCGGCGAAAGCCTCCATCGGCTTGCCGCCCTTGCTGGCGGTGAAGTGGAAGCCCTCGGACTTCACGTTGCCGGGCCCGCGGTATTTGGTGATTTCGGCTTCGACGACCGGAGGCGTGCGGGTCATCGCCGCATTGGTGCCGCTCGAGTAAAGCGCATCGTCTTCCGCCCAGAGTTCGAGCGGCATCGGCACGTTGACCGTAGCCGTCTTCGAAATGGCGGAGGCGACCGTTGCCACCGGATTCTGGATGGCGGGGCCGCCTTCGGTGAAGCGCAGGACCGGCGGCACGTTGTACTTGCCGTTGGGTGATTCTTCGGACGACTTCTGCGGCGTGATGTTGAAGTCGGGGCTCATGATCAGGCCGATGCGTGACGTGACGCCGTTGACCGTGAGCGACCACCACAGACGTTCGGTTGCGCCGAACGCCTTCGGGACGGTGATCGTGAACATGCCGAAGTTGCGGTTCGGCATGAAGTAGGTCGGCTGGCCTCGATCCGGATCGCCAGGCTCGAACTTGTTGTTCGGGCCGATTGGGATCTCGACATTGACGTTCCAGTTGCGGTTGTAGTAGCCGATCAGGAAGGTATGCGTGCCGTCCGGGTTGTCGTACCAGCCGTCAAAGGCCGGGGTGACGCTTGCCCCGAATCCCAGCTTTGGGCTGCTCGGAAGGAGCTGGCCCTGGGCCGAAACCATTGCACCGCCGGCGGCGAGCGCGGCAACCGTCGCAAGGCGCAGAATCGTTCGTGAATTCATGCTGACTCTCTACCGAAGAAGGTGTTCCGGGAGTTAATACCGAGCCGCCTGTATGTCATGCGGCAAGCGGGTCGATTGTAACCGAGGTAAAGGGCGCGGAAAACCATAAATGTCGACAAAAAAGGGGACCGGAGCATTCGCTCCGATCCCCTTGTTCCGTCCGGCTCGGTTAGAGCGGGCTTACTGCTGCTGCTGGGTGGCCGCGGCCGGCTTGACGCCGTTCGTGACACCCTCGCCGTACTTCGCGACGCGCTCGGCGTACTCGGCGTCGTTCAGGTAGACGACGTTCATCCAGGCGTGCGCCATCTCGTCGACCGTGCGGTCGCCGTAACCCACCCACTGTTCCGGGTCGGGGTTGGCCTTGTTCGCCTTCGTGTTGTCGTAGAAGGCGGTGACGTGAATGATGGTGCCCTTCGGGAACACCGGCGAGGCCTCATCCTTGTAGATGTAGTTGGTCATCCAGTTGAAGTTGAAGTCCTTCACGTAGGAGATGACCTGGCTGCGGCCGTCCGGGAAGATCGCCTCGACCTGCATCGCCTTGCCACGCAGGTGGAAGTGCGGCTGGAAGTTGGTGATGATGGTGTTCTCACGCAGGACGGTGAAGCCCTCCGTGTGTGCCACCGAGTTCGGCGGAATGTCGAGACCGGCCGTGCCGTTCTTCAGGCCGCTGAAAGCCACGAGGTAGCTGCGCTTGGTCGGCTCTTCGCCCTTCTTGTAGAGCCACAGGCCGATTTCCGAACCGCCCTTGATTTCCTCGCCCATGGCGTGAACGTGCTGGTCCCAGGAGATTTTTTCACCTGGCATGATCAGCTTGCCGGTGCCGTCCAGGTAGCGGTCGTAGCCCTTGCCGATCGCCCATTCCATGATCTGGGGACGACGGTTGACCAGTTCAGCGGCCTGCTGGGCAGGGGTGAGAGCGGCGCCGCCCGGCCGACCACCGCCGATGCCGGTGTTCACGGCAGCGGTGTTCTCGGGGTTCAGGACGTGATACGCGATCGAGTGATGGAGAATCTTGCGGGCGTTGAGGTTGGTCGGACGAATCTCGACCATCCGGACCCAGCGGGGCTCGGTGACCGGAATATCGCTGACCGGACGCCACCACTGGTCCTGCGAGACCGCAGGCATGGTGTATTCGGGCGACTTCACCACGAGGTCGGGTGCGCCGTAGCCGTCGCGCTCACCCTGCCAGAACAGCGAGGTGGCGACCGGCTTGGCCTTGAAGTCGGCCGGGTTGCCCTCGAGGGCGCCGCCGTCGACCCACGCCACGACCGTCGCGACCTGCTCATCGGTCAGCGACATGTCGTTCTTGAACTTCGTGACGCCGACACTGCGGTCGATGTGCCACGGCGGCATCTGGCGCGATTCAACGCGCTGCTTGATCGAGCGGGCCCACGGGCGCGCATCCTGGTAGGTGACCAGGGACATCGGGCCGATCGAGCCGGGTTCGTGGCACGACTGGCACTTGGACTGGAAAATGGGCGCTACGTCCTTGCTGAACGTCACCTGCTTGCCCTGCTGCGCGAACGCAGCGCCGGGCAGCGCGAGGAATGCGCCGACGGCGATTCCAAGGTGGAGCTTCGAACCATGCATCATTTAGGCTCCTCTTTCGTCTTCCTATTGCGAACGACCCGTTTACCAAACCGCACCAAACAGACGGGCGGATGACTTCAGCGGTATCTTCTGGTCGGCGCCGGAGATCCGCAACACCGCGAATTCCCGACGACTCCCATCGAACGCCGAGGGACTTATCCCTCTGGATGCAGATTATTCCCCCGCGACCGTTCGGGCGCAATATCCAATATCAAAGAGGGCTAAAGGAGGAGCTTGCCGGCGCGCGGGCCGTCTCGACGGCGTGGTACACTCTTCGGCCGGTACAGGTCCCGAAATATTTCGTCCGATACAGCAACCAACACGGCCACACCCGCCGTGCGCCCCCACCGGGAGGGGCACGCGCGCGCTCCGGATGTAAAGCATGGAAGGTAGGATTGTAGGGGTATGACGAACTGGCAGGGGGTAACCGGGGTCAACCGCGCCTATGTGCTCGAGTTGTACGACCGGTACCTGAAAGACCCGAATGCGGTCGATGCCGAAACCCGTGCCCTGTTTGCGACCTGGACTCCGCCAGCCGAGGGGGCAGCAGACGCACCCGTGGCGCTTGGTGAGTCGGCGCTCCAGAAGGCCGTCGGCGCCGTCAACCTGGCGCAGTCCATCAGACGCTACGGACACCTCGCCGCCCAGCTCGACCCCCTGGGGTCGACACCTGTCGGCGATCCATCCCTCCTCGCGGCCACGCACGGCGTGACCGATGACGACCTCCGGGCACTTCCCCCGACGCTCATTTCCTCGCCGCTGGCCACTGGCGCGACGAACATGCTCGATGTCGTGAACAGGTTCCGCGCGGTCTACTGCGCAACCTCCGGTCACGACTACTCGCACGTGTTCGTGCACGAAGAGCGGCAGTGGCTGCGCACGGCCGTGGAACAGGGGCAGTTCCGCGCTCCGCTCGATCCCATCGACCCGGTGTCGCTCCTCGACCGGCTCTCGCAGGTCGAGTCGTTCGAGCGCTTCCTGCACCGTGCCTTCCAGGCCAAGACCCGCTTCTCGATCGAGGGGCTGGACATGACGGTGCCGATCCTCGACGAGATCATCGGCGACGCAGGTGAAGCCGGCGCCAGCTCGATGTTCATCGGCATGGCCCATCGCGGGCGCCTGAACATCATGGCGCACGTCCTCAACAAGCCCTACGCGCAGATCCTGGCCGAGTTCAAGGACCCGCTGAAGAAGGACCACTTCCAGGAAGACATGTCCTGGACCGGTGACGTGAAGTACCACGCCGGCGCCAGCCGCGCCATCGAGCATGGCCGCGAACTGCACATGGTCGTCTCGATGCCGCCGAACCCGAGCCATCTCGAGGCGGTCGATCCGGTGGTGACCGGCATGGCCCGAGCCGCCGGCACGACCGTCGACGCGGCCGGTCCGGCCAGGTTCGATCCCACCAGGTCGATCCCGGTCCTGATCCATGGCGACTGCGCGTTCCCAGGGCAGGGCATCGTGGCCGAAACGCTGAACCTCGCCAGACTCGCCGGCTACAACACCGGCGGCACGATCCACATCATCGTCAACAACCAGCTCGGGTTCACCGCGATGGCGCGAGAATCGTTCAGCACCTCGTATGCGAGCGGCCTGGCGCGCGGTTTCAAGGTGCCGATCGTCCACGTCAACGCCGACGATCCGGAAGCCTGCGTCGAAGCGGCGCGTCTGGCCATTGCCTACCGCAACAGGTTCAAGCGCGACTTCCTCATCGACCTTGTCGGCTACCGGCGTCACGGCCACAACGAAGGTGATGAGCCGGCGTTCACGCAGCCGTTGATGTATCAGGCGATTGCCACCCACCCGACCGTGCGCGAGATCTTCGCGACCGCGCTCGTGGCACGAGGGGTCGTGACGGCGGCGCAGGCCGACGGGATGAGCACAAAGTACCTGGGCGCCCTGCAGGCCGCGCTCGATGGCCTCGAGCCAGAGGTCGACTTCGTCGAGCCGATTCCGCCCACGCCACCGTCCGGCGCCGCCGGCAGGGTGAAGACCGGCGTACCGCTCGAAGGGCTCGGAGAACTCAACAGCGCGCTGCTGGCGCTGCCCGGGGGCTTCAACGTCCACAAGAAGCTGGTGCGTGGCCGCGAGCGCCGCGCCCAGATATTCGCGGAGCCTGGCGAACGGTCCGTTGACTGGGCCACTGCCGAGGACCTGGCCTACGCCTCCATCCTCGCCGAAGGCGTCAGCATCCGCCTCACCGGTGAAGACGTGCAGCGTGGCACCTTCAGTCATCGACACGCCGTGCTGCACGACCCCGGCACCGGGAAGACGTACACGCCCCTGCAGGGCCTGCCGCAGGCGCGAGCCGCCTTCGAGATCCACAACTCGCCGCTCACCGAACTGGCGACGATCGGATTCGAGTTCGGCTACAACGTGCAGGAGCCGTCGCGGCTGGTCATCTGGGAGGCGCAGTACGGCGACTTCATCAACGGCGCCCAGATGATCCTCGACGAATTCCTGCTATCGGCCCGCAGCAAGTGGGGCCAGCGTCCGTCGATGGTGCTGCTGCTGCCGCACGCGCATGAAGGCGCCGGTCCGGAGCACTCCAGCGCGCGCCCCGAGCGTTTTCTGCAACTGGCCGCCGACATCAACGTCCGCATCGCCAACTGCACGAGCGCGGCGCAGTTCTTCCACCTGATGCGGCGCCAGGCGGCGCTGCTGCTGGTCGATCCGCTGCCGCTGGTAGTGCTCACGCCAAAGAGCCTGCTGCGCCACCCGTTCATGGCGTCCACCCCGCAGCAACTTGCCGATGGCCGCTTCCACCGCATGCTGGACGACGAGTGGGCGAGGGGGCATGCCTCCGAGGTACGCCGCGTGCTGCTCTGCACGGGCAAGATGTCGGTCGACCTGCTGACGAGCGAGAAGCGCGAGGCGGCCCGCAATGTTGCGATCTGCCGCCTCGAACAGCTCTATCCGCTGAACCTCGACGATCTCCGCACGCTGCTCAACAGCTACACGAACGCTGAAGAGATCGTCTGGGTCCAGGAAGAACCCGAGAACATGGGCTACTGGGACTTCATGCGTTCGAACATCGAAGCCGCGGCCGCGGGCCGCACGGTGCGGCTGATCGCCCGTCCCCGCAGCGCCAGCCCGGCGGAAGGGTCGTCCTCTCGCCACTCGCACCATCAGCAGATCCTGGTCGAGACGGCCCTCGCGCCGACAGCGGCGAAGGCGTCCGGGCGCTCGCGCGGCGCCAAGCCGGCTGCCGAGAAGATTGCCGGATAGATCTCGATTCCGAAGGATTGTATGCCTGCACACATCGTAGTACCCGAAGTCGGTGAGTCGATCGTCGAAGCCCGCGTGGCTCGTTGGATGAAGAACGTCGGCGACGTCGTGGCGCTGGGCGATCCCCTGGTCGAACTCGAGACCGACAAGGTCAACCTCGAAGTGCCGTCGCCGGTGGCCGGGGTGTTGAGCCGCATCGACCACCAGGCTGGTGCCGACGTCAAGATTGGCGAAGTGCTCGGCATGGTCGACGAGTCGGGCGCTGCCGCAGCGGCGCCGCCCGCGGCGGCACCGGCTGATGCGCCTGCACCGGCCGCTGCTGCTGTCGCCAAGGGCGCCGCCGAGGGCGACAAGACCCGCGCAACACCGACGGCGAAAAAGGCCGCCGAACAGAACGACGTGAACATCGCCAGCGTCAAGGGAACCGGCGTGGCCGGCCGCGTCATGAAGAGCGACGTGGAGCAGGCTGTGAAGGGCACTGCGCCGGTGAAAGCCGCCGCGTCGACGCCGGCTCCGGCTCCGGCCGCTCCGGCCGTGCGTCCGCCCGCACCTCGCGCCGCATCCGGCGACCGCTCCGAGGAGCGGGTGCGCATGTCGAAGCGCCGCGCCACCATCGCGCGTCGCCTCGTCGAGGCGCAAAGCACCGCGGCAATGCTCAGCACCTTCAACGAAGTCGACATGTCCGCGGTGATGGCGCTGCGCGAACGCCGCAAGCTGACGTTCAAGGAGAAGAATGGCGTCAACCTCGGCCTGTCGTCTTTCTTCGTGAAGGCGGCCATCGGCGCGCTCAAGGCGATTCCGCGCGTGAATTCGGAGTTGCAGGGCGACGAGATGGTGCTGAAGCACTACTACGACATCGGCGTCGCCGTTGGCGCCGCCGAGGGGTTGGTGGTGCCGGTGCTGCGCGACGCCGACAGGATGTCGTTCGCCGAAGTCGAGCAGCAGGTCCGCTTCTACGCCAAGGCGGCCGAGGAGGGCACCCTCTCGCTGGCCGACATCAAGGGCGGAACCTTTACCATCACCAACGGTGGCGTGTTCGGCTCATTGCTGAGCACGCCGATCCTGAATCCGCCGCAGGTTGGCATCCTGGGCCTGCACGCCATCAAGGACCGCCCGGTCGCGGTCGGCGGCGAGGTGGTGATCCGCCCGATGATGTACATCGCGCTCACCTACGATCACCGCATCATCGACGGCTCTGAGGCCGTCCGCTTCCTCGTGAAGGTCAAGGAACTGATCGAAGATCCGGGCGCGCTGCTCATCGACTAGACGCGCTCACGCGCTGCGCGCGTTCGCGCGTAGTCACAAGTCACAGATCGCAAGTCGCACGACGGGCCGGCTGGAGAATCGTCAGCCGGCCCGTCGTGGCCGTCCCACCGGGCTTGACCAGCCCCTCCCGACCTTCCCACCCTCCCTACGGCGACACTGACGCTGCGCCGAGACCGGTGTACCTGAACTTCTGCACCCGCTTCCCCTCGTAGCTCTCGGTGACGAAGAGATCGCCCTTCGAGTTCACCGCCAGGTTGTGCGCGCCGTAGAACTGCCCGGCCCAGTGGCCGTGACCGCCAAAGGTGCTCACCACCTGCAGCGTCTGACGGTCCAGCACGTAGATCAACTGGTTCGTGCCGTCGTTCACGTAGAGGAACTGCTGCTGCGGGTCGGTGGAGAAGCCGACGTCCCACACCGAGCCGCTGCCGAAGGTGTCCTTCGCAATCACCTGTTCACGGACGAAGGTGCCGTCCTTCCTGAACACCTGCAGGCGATCGTTGGTGCGATCGCAGACGTACACCAGGCCGTCGTTCGAGATGCGCACGGCGTGGACAATCCGGAACTGCGGTGCAGCCGGACCGTTCGGATCGTACTGGCTCGGTCGCACCTCGTTCTGCACCGCGCCGCTGAACGGACCCGGGAGCTTCTCGCCCTGCCGCGTGAACCAGCCATCGTCGGGTCGGTTGCCGTAGGCACCCCAGTGGCGCTTGTAGGCGCCGGTCGTCGCGTCGAAGACGATGACGCGGTGATTGACGTAGCCATCGGCGACGTAGAGCTCGTTCGCGGGCCGATCGATCGTGACGTTCGCGGGCGCACCCAGGTTCTCGGTGTCGTTGCTGCCCTGGCCCTTGCCCTGATGGCCAATCTGCAGCAGGAAGCGGCCCTGCCGCGTGAACTTCAGGATGTGCGAGTCCTTGTCGCCACCGGCACCTAGCCAGACGTTGTCCTGGGCGTCGACGTAGATGCCATGCTCGAGCTGAGGCCACTCGTAGCCGGCCCCGGGGCCGCCCCACGACGACAGCAGCGTTCCGTCTGCATCGAACTCGAGTACCGGCGGCGCCGCCTTCCAGATGGCGCGGGTCTCGTTCGGCTGCAGCGTTGATGGCCGCTGCACGATCCAGACGTGGTCGCGCGCATCGACGGCGACACCGGCCACCGCGCCGATGATCCAGCGGTTGGGCAGAGGCTTCGGCCAGAACGGATCGACCGCGAACGTGGGAACCTGCCGATCGGCTACCCGCGACTGTGCGAACGGCACGGCACGACCTGTCATCAGCAGGGCGAGTGGGAAGAACACGGACAGGAGTAGCCGGGGCCAATGGCGGCTGAGCCGCGAGCGCATGGGAAGCATGAGCCAGAGGATACGTCAAAAGGAAATCCGCCCTCGAGCCGATATCTCACTCGATGCACACCGCTGCTGACGCTGACAATCCCGCGTTCGAATCCCGGCTGTTCCCGTTCGCGGATGATACCGTCATCGACACTCCGACGCTCATCACCGGCCTCCTCGAGGGAGGCAAGGGCATCAGCGACCTGATTTTCTCGCCCGGCCGGCCGCCGCAGGTGGAGCAGCACGGCGAACTGGTGCCGGTTGCCGTCCCCGGCCTCGAACTGCTGACCCCGGAGATGACCGCACGAATCGCGCGCGACCTGATGGGCGGCAATGCCCAGGTGCTCGGTTCGCTCGAGAATGACGGCTCCGCCGACTTCTCCTACTCCGTTCCTTCTCGCACCAGGTTTCGCGTCAATGCCTTCAAGCAGCGCGGCACCTACGCCATCGTCATGCGGGTGATCGCGTCGCGCATTCCGAGCCTCGCCGAACTGAAGCTGCCGTCGGCGCTGACCGACGTTGCGTCGCTCAAGACCGGCATCGTGCTCGTGACCGGACCGACCGGTTCGGGCAAGTCGTCCACGCTTGCCGCCATCATCGACCTGATCAACGAGACGCGTGCCGAGCACATCCTCACCATCGAGGACCCGATCGAGTTCCTGCACACACACAAGAAGGGCACGATCCACCAGCGGCAACTGCACGCCGATACGCCCAGCTTTGCCCTGGCACTTCGCGCGGCACTGCGGCAGGCGCCGAAGGTGATCCTGGTTGGCGAGATGCGTGATCGTGAGACGGTGGAGATCGCCCTCACGGCTGCCGAGACCGGACACCTGGTGTTCTCGACCCTCCACACCATCGACGCGTCCAAGACGGTGGAGCGCATCATCGGTTCGTTCCCGGCCTCCGATCAGCAGGTGGTGCGCACGCGCCTGGCTGGCGCCTTCCGCTATTTCATCGCGCAACGCCTCATCCCGCGCAGGGAAGGGGGACGTGTGGCGGTGCTCGAGATCCTGAAGTCGACCATGCGTACCAGGGAGTACATCGAGCAGGGGGAGAAGGAAGGGAAGACGCTCCTCGACGCCATCAGGGACGGCGGACTCGACGGGATGCAGTCGTTCGATGGCGAAATCGAGCGGCTGGTGCGCGAGGGCGTGCTGACGGTGCCGACGGCGATGCTCTATGCCACGAATCCGGGCAACCTCGCCGTGCAGCTTGCCGACTTCAGCGAGGACTCCATCGAGTCGATGATCGAGCGCTAGCTGGCCTCGGCAAGGCGTTCGGCGAGGGCCATCACCGTGAGCGGCGATGAGCCCTCGGCTTTGTTGTTCACCAGCACGAAGACTCCACGCCCACGGTTCACGACGCGGCGCGCGATTGACACCACGTCGCGTCGCATCACCTCGTCAGGCTCCACCAGCCGGTTGTAGGGCTTGAAGCGCTCCCGCTGATCCTCGTACCACGTGCCTGGCCGCAGCAACAGGCGCACAACGCTGAACGGCAGCGCCTCTGGCGGCAGCAGTTCGGCCTGCGCACCTGGCGTCGGCATCGCACTCCAGTAGTTGTACACATGGGCCGCGCCGTGGCGGGCAAGCAGGTCCCCATAAGCCGGTGTGAGCAACCGCTCATCACGCAGCTCGACTGCGTAGTCGAAACCCGCTGGCAGAGCGCCAACGAATCGGTTGAGGCGCCCGTGGAACTCCGCCGGTTCCATCCGCATCGTGCGCGGGAACGGCGGAAACTCCAGGATGATCGGCCCGGTGTGCGGCCGGAACACCGCGTCGCAGGGACGCAGCAGGTCGTCGACCAGCCGCTCGACCGAGAGGAAGTCGGGGTTCGGCGTGGGCCGCGAGGGGTGACCGAGCGACACCGCCGTGACCGACGCCGGCGCCTTGAAGCAGCAGCGGAAGCCGTCGGGCAACTGCGCCGCATACGCCTGCAGGTCGGCCGCCGGCATCGGGGCGTAGTAGCTGCGGTCGACGCCAACGGTCGTGAGCAGCGGGTGGGTCGCGTACTCGCGCAGTCCCTCGCGGGCGAGTGTCGTCTGCGGGCGCGCCCCCGAGTAGACCAGTCCCTTCCAGCCGGGGAAGCTCCACGAACTGGTGCCGAAGTGCACGCCAGCGGGCATGCGAGCCGCCAATGCCGCGGCGGCCTGATGCGTGCGCTCGAGCTGGAGCGTCGACGGATCGGGTTCCTCTGCCGGCGCGGCGTCGAAGAGCGCGAGTTGATCGATCATGGCTGCACACAGCACCGGGCTTGCGTTGAGACCACGGCAATTCGATTGTAAGCGCCCGGCATAGTGACGACCGGCATTTCGCCACGTGTCGATTCCCGGCAGGCTGAATCGACCACCTGAGTGGGATACCATGCGGCGTCCCACTCAGGAGAGAGACCGAATGAGTTCAGTGCGAGTGCTGGTTGGAACGCGCAAGGGCGCCTTTGTCATCACGGCTGACGGGGCACGGAAGAACTGGGACATCCAGGGGCCGTTCTTCGGCGGCTGGGAGCTCTATCACCTCAAGGGTTCGCCCGTCGACCCCAATCGCCTCTACGCCTCTCAGGGCAGCGGCTGGTTCGGGCAGCTGATTCAGCGCTCGAACGACGGCGGCAGGACGTGGGAGCCGATGGGCAACGCCTTCACCTACGAGGGCGCCACAGGGAGCCACGAGTGGTACGACGGCACGCCGCATCCTTGGGAGTTCAAGCGCGTCTGGCACCTCGAACCGTCGCTCACCGACCCTGACGTCGTCTACGCCGGCGTCGAGGACGCCGCGCTCTTCCGCACCACCGACGGCGCGACAAGCTGGCACGAACTGCCCGGATTGCGGAACCACGGCTCCGGCTCGAAGTGGACGCCTGGCGCCGGCGGCTTGTGCGTGCACACGGTGATCCTCGACCCGGCCAACCCGCAGCGGCTGTTCGTTGCCATCTCCGCGGCCGGCGCCTTCCGCTCGGAGGATAGCGGCGAGAGCTGGAAGGCGATCAACCAGGGGCTGCGGTCGAACCATATCCCCGATGGCACGGCCGAAATCGGTCACTGCGTGCATCACGTCGCGCAGCACCGGGCGCGTCCCCATGTCCTCTTCATGCAGAAGCACTGGGACGTGATGCGGAGCGACGATGCCGGCGACAACTGGGTGGAAGTGAGCGGCAACCTGCCAACCGACTTCGGCTTCCCGATCGACATTCACGCCCACGAGCCGGACACGATCTACGTCGTGCCGATCAAGAGCGACTCCGAACACTACCCGCCAGACGGCAAGCTGCGTGTCTATCGCAGCCGCAGCGGCGGCAACGAGTGGGAAGCGCTCACCACCGGCCTGCCGCAGCAGGACTGCTACGTGAACGTGCTGCGCGACGCGATGTCCGTCGACACGCTCGATTCCTGCGGCGTCTACTTCGGGACGACCGGCGGCCAGGTCTACGCGTCACCCGACGGTGGCGATACCTGGTCGGCCATTGCGCGCGACCTGCCGCCAGTGCTCTCGGTCGAAGTCCAGACGCTGACCGCCTGATGCCGGGCATCAGGGTGGTACTGCCGCACCACCTGCGCACCCTTGCGCAGGTCGGCGGCGAGGTGGTCATCGACGTCGACGGACCGGCCACCGTCCGATCGGTCCTCGACGCGATCGAGGCGACCTATCCCGTCCTGCGTGGCACGATCCGCGACTACGGCACGTTGAAGCGACGCCCCTTCCTGCGCTTCTTCGCCTGCGAAGAGGATCTCTCGCTCATGCCGCCCGAGACGCCGCTGCCAGCGCCGGTGGTGGCGGGTGCGGAGCCGTTCTACGTGATCGGCGCCATCGCCGGAGGCTGAGCGCCGCTGCGTGCGGCGCAGGTACTACGCCCCGAGAACGTCGAGCGGCAGTGGGCTGGCGCTCGACGCGCCGTCACCGGCCAGCATGCGCCGCGCGTAGCCAGCCTGGCCCAGGTGAAAGGCGGTGTGCGCCACGAGGTGCATCAGGAAACGCCCGCGCGTCGTGCGCAGGCCGTTAGGTGCGCCCGGCATTGGCTGGTCCAGTTCCGCGTCGCTCAGGCGCACAAGTGTGCCCTGCACCGCGTCGATCGCGGCGGTCAGCGCACGATCGACCTCCTCACGTGTGCCGCTGCGCGTCGCGAACTCGGCCTCGCGATTGCGCACGAATCCGGTGCCTCCGAGGAGCGCGCCGACGAAGTGCTGCAGGCTGCCGGCGACGTGCAGGGCCAGGTTGCCGGCGGCGTTGGTCACGCCCGGCATGGTCTGCCAGAGCGTGGCATCGTCGGCATGGAGCGCTACCTCGCGGCGGAATCCTTCGAGGTCACGGGTGAGCAGCAGGTTCAGGTCATCGACGTGAGGCATGCGTGCGAGCATACCCCGCGCTAGACGTCGGCGCGCATGATGATGAAGGCTTCGAGTGCGCCCTCATCGGCTTGCGTGAACCTGATGCCCGCACGGATACCGGCTGGTACCCGTCCGGATGCGGGCTCCTTGCGCGCCCAGATCACTTCGCCGAGACAGAGAAGCGTGTGCGGGTCCTGCGGCAGTTGGACGCGCACGGCGTCACCGGCCTCGAGCGTCGCGGTGGTTCTGACGCCGCAGCCGCCAACCGACAGGTCGCACAGCACGCCCGCAACCCCGTTTACCTTGATGTCGATGCGCGACGTAAAGGTGTAGCGGGTCGAGAGGCGGACGCTCTCCCAGCCATCCTGGTCGAGGGTGATGGCCCCGTCACCCGACTCCTCGACCCGATCCTCGTCGAAGGTGAGCTCAGTCACCTCGCCGTCCTCATCGTCGGCCGCCTGTGCCTGCGCTCTGGCTGGTCCGGTGCGGGTGGTGGTGAGCTGCTGCCTGAGGTCCTCGAGTTCGCTCGAGGCCTCGGCGACGCGGCGCTCGGCGCCCGAGACCGCCTGTCGCAGATCGGCTGTGGTCATGCGCTCCGTGTCGAGCGCCAGGGAGAACGCGTCGCGCTCGCGTTCGACGATGGCGACGCGCTCGCCGGCCTCGATCGCCGCTTCCTCGGCGTGGGCCCGAGCCTGCTCGAGGGAAGCGAGGCGCTGCTGGACGGCGACGAGATTGCTGTGGACACGTGCCGCGTCCTGTCTCGCCTGTTCGAGCTCAGCGTATTGGCGCTGCAGGTCGGCCGCGAACTGGCGCTCCTGGGCCAGCGCCTCCGCGGCAGCGTCGGCTGCGGCCTGCGCGGTCGAATGGGCCATGCGCAGATCCGCGGCGGGCTGCTCGGCGTCCGCTGCTGCCTGGAGCAGCGTGGCGACCGCCTGCTGTTCGCCCTCTGCCGCGGTGCTCCCCGCAGAAATGGCGTGCCGGAGGTCGGCTGCGACACTGCGTTCCGCGTCGAGCAGGTGAGTGAGCGAATCAACCTGTGCCAGCAGCTCGGCTCGGGCCTGCCGCTCCGTGGCCAGTTCCGCGGCGGCGCTGGCCACGGCAGCGCGCTGTGCCGCTTCGGCCTCCGCTGCCTGTGACAGCGCTCGCTCTGCGGCGTCCAGTTCGATGCGCAGGCGGTCCTGCTCTCTCGCGCGCTCGGCGAGTTGCGGCTCCTGCTGTCGCAGGCAGGCCTCCGCATACGAGCGTTGTTCCGCGGCCGTGCACGCCGCTGCCTGCTCGCGAGTTACGGTTTCGTGGGCCGCTTCCAGCTCGCGTTCCAGCGCCGCGATCCGGTCGCCGCTCACGGCACGCTCGGCATCGAGGGAGGTGACCGTGACACGGGTGGCGGTCAGTTGCTGCTCCACCTCCTCGACGCGCCGCTTAGCCTCGGCGAGTTGGCGTTCGAGCTCGCCCGCATGGACAGCCGATGTTTGCGCAGCAGCGAGTTGCCGCTCCAGGCTGGCCGCACGCTCGACGGCGTGGGTGCGTTCGATTGCGGCGCGTTCGGCCGCGTCGCCCTCCTCCAGCACCCTGGCCTGCGCGTCGGTCACCTCGCGCTCGAGGCGCGTAATGGTGCGATTGAGAGCGCCACGCGAGGCGCGCTCAGCTTCGAGCAACTGTGTCTGCTCGCGCGCCGCCTGCAGGACGGCGTGCTTTTCGGTTTCGAGGAGGTCGAGCCGCGTCTGGACCCGATCGAGGTTCTTGCGCAGTTCGGAGGCGAGCTTCCGCTCGGCTTCAACGGCGGCGAGGTTGCGGGCCTCGGCCTCGAGCATCGAGGCTTCACCGTCGCTCCTGATCTGGAGGCAGGCGCGGGTGGCGGCCGCCTGCGCTTCGGACGTGGCGAGGCGCGCCAGCTCGACGATGAGGCCGGTGAGCGAGGCGGCGCGCGACGGATCGGCCAGGGCGGCGTCGAGCTCGGCGAGCCGGACGTCGATGGTCGCACGCAACGCATCAAGCTGTCGCTGGGCAGATTCGAGCAGGCGGACGCCTCCTGCATCGCGTCGCGTCTCCAGGCCGCTTGCCGCCTTCATCGTGTCGTGTATCGGCGTCTGACCGATAAACAGTTAGGAGATGGAGAGTCAGGCGGACATCGTGGCTGCCGCGGAGACCCTGCGGACCTGGGTGCGAGGACAGCGCGCCTCGTGGACTGCAGGTGATGTGGCGGTAATGGAGCCGCGCGTGGCGATAATGGCGCCCGCGCCGCAGCCCACGCTGGCGCTTCCGGTGGCTGCACCTCCAGCTCCGGTCGCCGCGCCACTACCTGCGCCAGCGCCCGCCGCAGAGCCGTCCACCCAGTCCGAGCGGCCAGCCGCCTGGCCGTCGCCATCCTATCCGGGTGGTGCGACGGTCATTGTTGCGGAGATCTCGATCGTCGAGCGGACATGGTTCCGCGCCGCCCTCGCAGCGCTGCTGATCCTGTCGATCGGCGGCGGCTACATGGTCATGTCGCGCCGGGCGCCAGATGCCATCGGAGCGGCGGCGTTCGCATCGACACCCGACGGCTCCGAGGTGTTCGTCGACGGCGCACCTGTTGGACGCACACCGGTCCGCGTCGAGCTGACGGCCGGCACACACACGGTCGAGTTCACGATGAACGCCGCCACGCGCTCGCAGAAGATTGCCGTCGAGCAGGGCGGCGAAGTGCCGGTGATGGTGGACTGGCGGCAGAAGGCGATCGGCAGTCTCCAGGTGAACTCCACGCCGACTGGTGCGAAGGTCAGCGTCGACGGCAAGCTGCGCGGGCAGACGCCGCTCACCCTGAGCGACCTGCCTGCCGGTTCGCACACCGTGCTTATCGACAGCAGCGAAGGCGCGGTGCGGCGCAGGGTCCAGGTATCCGAGGGCGTCACCGAAACGCTGACCGAGTCGATCTATCCCGGATGGCTCCACGTGTCGTCACCGATCGAGGTAACGATTCTCGACGCCGGCAAGCCGGCGCTTCTCGACGACAGCAACCGCGTGCTGCTCAAGCCGGGCGCCCACACCGTGCGCATCGAGAACCGTGAACTGGCCTTCAGCCAGACACAGCGGGTGGAGATCGAGCCCGGCGGCACCACAAGGATTGCGATCGAGGTGCCGGCGTCGACGCTGACGGTCACCGGATCGACCGGCGCCGAGGTATTCGTGGACGGCGTGAAGGCGGGCGAGACACCGCTGACCGAATTCACCGTGACGCTCGGCACGCACGACGTCATGGTGGTCGACAGGTCCGGCGTCACGCGGCACGCGTCGGCGAAGGTCACCACGAAGCCGCTGCAGCTGGAAATCAGCGTCGAGCGGCCGTAGGCCGCGCGTCAGTGTCGCCCCGGCCGCACAGGGTCGCTTCGGGACGAAGTATGTCGCGCGATGGCGAGCAGATGACGTAACCTTGCGGCCACTGGTTGTCCGCCTGTGGCGGGCCGCTACGCCCACGTTCACAGGAGGTTCCGCGCATGATTCGCACCACCACCGCTCTCGTCCTCGGCTCACTGGCTCTCGCCGGCAGCGCGTTCGCACAGGCACCCGCGTCGGCCGATCCCTACGCGGCCATCGTCGCCGCCGCTCCGCTCAACCAGCGCGAAGGCGCCACGGTCATCAAGTGGAAGCCGGACTTCACCTACGACACCCTGAAGAAGGGCACGAACCGCACGGTCTGCTACGACCGGTCGGGTTTTCCGCTGCAGCAGGCGTATTCGATGGAGTGCACGAGCATTGCGAACCTCGATCGCGTCGCGCAGAACCTGAAGGCTGAAGCAACCGGCGACAAAGCGAAATCCGAAGCGATGCTGGCCGACATGGAGAAGAACGGCACGCGCGTGAAGCCGGAGTACGGCTCCGTCTGGTTCCACATGAGGGGACCGGACAAGGATCACGTGCGTCAGCACATGACCGTTGCCCTCCCGGGCGCGACCACGGCAACCACCGGCCTTCCCGACAAGGCAACCCAGGGCGGCGCGTGGATCATGAACGCCGGCACGAGCACCGCGCACCTGATGGTGCCTGGAGAATAGTCGCACGTCACACGTCTGAAGCGGAGGTCCGGACTCTCGTCCGGCTTCCGCTCCAACCCGAGCCGCCATGACTGCCCACCTCGGCGCCGCCGTCGCTCTTGCCACTGCCATCGTCGCTGCGCTTGCAACTGCGGTCCAGGTAGATCCGTGCGAGCTCACCTACACGCCGATCTATCACATTCAGGGCAGCGGCCCGAGTGTCGCGCTGACCGGGACGCAGACTACGAAGGGTGTCGTGGTGGCCGACTACGAAGGCGCAAGCCCGGCGTTGCGCGGCTTTTTCATCCAGGATCTCGTCGGAGACGGCAACCCGGCAACCTCTGACGGTCTCTTCGTCTTCGAGGGCTCGAACGCGAACACGGTTCGCATCGGCGACATCGTTCGCGTCACGGGTGCCGCCGGCGAGAATCAGGGACAGTCGCAGATCAGCGTCGGCACGATCACGGCGTGCGGCGTCGGGTCGGTTTCGCCCGTCGACGTGCGGCTGCCGCTGGCCTCCCCGGAGGCGCTCGAGGCGTACGAGGGCATGCTCGTTCGTTTCCCCCAGACACTGACGGTGACAGAGCACTTCCAACTGGGGCGGTTCGGCCAGGTGACGCTGTCGAACGGCCGGCTCCAGCACCCAACCGCTGTCGTAGCGCCCGGCGCGCAGGCGCAGGCCATGCACGCACGGAACGACCTGAACCAGATCATCGTCGATGATGGGTCGCAGGCACAAAATCCCGATCCGCTGATCTTCGGCCGCGGCGGCAACCTGCTATCGGCCACGAACACCCTCCGCGGCGGCGACACCGCGACGGGCGTCGTCGGCGTCCTGACCTACACGTGGGGCGGCAACAGCGTCAGCCCCAGCGCCTATCGTCTCCGTCCGGTGAATGCGCTTGGCGGCACCGTGACATTCGTGGCTGGCAACCCGCGCCCTGCCGCGGCGCCGGACGTCGGCGGTCCGGTGCGCGTGGTCGGCATGAACCTGCTGAACTTCTTCAACACGTTCGATGGCTTGCCCGACACCGTCGACAACTGCCGCACCGGAGCGAACGGCGCGAGCACCAACTGCCGCGGCGCCGACACCCAGGCGGAGTTCGACCGCCAGTGGCCCAAGACGGTGGCAGCCATCGCAGCGATGCATGCTGACGTGATCGGCGTGAACGAAATAGAGAACGACGGCTACGGTCCGGCCAGCGCGCTGCACTTCCTCGTCGACAGGCTGAACGCCGCGACCGAACCTGGCACCTATGCCTTCATCGACGTGGACGCGCGCACCGGGCAGGTGAACGCCATGGGCACGGACGCCATCCGCGTGGCGATGCTGTACAAGCCGGCGGTGGTGACACCGGCCGGCGCCACGGCGACGCTCAACAGCTCGGCGTTCGTCACCGGCGGCGACAGCGCCGAGCGCAACCGCGCCTCGCTGGCACAGGCATTCACGGTGAACAGCAGCGGGGCAACCTTCATCCTCAACGTCAATCACCTCAAGAGCAAGGGGTCGGCGTGCGACGCGCCCGACGCGGGCGACGGCCAGGGCAACTGCGCCCAGGTGCGGGTGAACGCCGCGAACGCGCTCGCGGCCTGGCTGGCGTCCGATCCGACCCGCACCGGCGACCCCGATGTGCTGATGGTGGGCGACTACAACTCGTATGCGCAGGAAGACCCGATTACGGCGTTGAAGCGTCGCGGCTTCACAAACCTGATCGAATCCGTGCTCGGTTCCCGCGCCTACTCGTATGTGTTCGGCGGGGAGTGGGGATACCTCGACTACGCGCTGGCGTCGGCGTCGCTCGTGCCGCAGGTGAGCGGCGTCGCCGAGTACCACATCAACAGCGACGAGCCGAGCGTGCTCGACTACAACACGGACTTCAAGTCGCCGGGACAGGTTGTCAGCCTCTACGCGCCCGACGCGTTCCGCATCTCGGACCACGACCCTGTGGTGGTCGGTCTCACCCTCACCGCAGCACGACGATCTGCCGACCCCCGCTAGCTGGTTCGATGATGGTGGAGCAGCAGGTCGAGGGCATCGCTCATCGAGCCGGCGCGGGTGATCTCGCCAGCGTTGATGAAGAAGATCTCGTCGGCGTTCTCGATGGTGTTCAGCCGGTGGGCAATCACCACCTTCGTCGTGCGGGCGGGCAGTTCGCGCAGGATCTGCTCGAGTAACTGCTCGGTCACTGTGTCGATGTTCGCCGTCGCCTCGTCGAGGATCAGGATTTCGGGCTCGCGCAACACGGCGCGCATGAAGGCGATGAGCTGCTTCTGCCCGAGGCTCACGCCCTCGCCTCCCGCCGTCACCTCGGTGCCGAGCCCCTGCTCGAAGCGGGAGAGCAGGCCGTCGAAGTTCTTCGACGCCAGTAGCGCCGTGAGCTGGTCTTCGGGCAGCTGCTGCAGTGTCTCGCTGCCATAGACGATGTTGTCGCGGATGGTGCCGGTGAAGAGGAACGGCTCCTGGAGGATGAAGCCGATCCGTTTCGCACGCTCCTCCGGGGTAAACGTGCGGATGTCGCGGCCGTCGAGCAGCACGCGCCCAGCGGTGGGGTCGTACAGACGTGCCATCAGCGAGGCGGTGGTTGTCTTGCCGCCGCCGGTCGGGCCGACCAGGGCGTAGGTCTTGCCGTGCTCCAGCGTGAACGTGGCATCACGCAGCACCAGTCGGTCGCTGGTGTAGCCGAATTGCACGTGGTCGAAGGTCATCACGGCGTGGTCGTCGCCAGGCTCCGGTGGCAACTGCGGCAAATTCGACTCCAGTGCGAGCACTGCCGAGATGCGGTCGAAGCTGGCCATCGCCAGCTGGAACGACGACCAGACGGCGGCGAGCTGCCGCATCGGCATGTAGAAGCTGTTGACGTAGAGCAGGAAGCCGATGAGCAGGCCGATCGAGAACTGGCCCGCGGTAATCAACTGGAAGCTGTAGGCCAGCACGATCAGCTGTGCGCTGGTCATCGCGAGGCCGTAGAGCGGCATGAACACCGTATTCGCCACGCCTGCACGCAATGAGGCGGCGTAGTTCCGCTCGTTGGCGGCGGTGAACTGCTGCTGGAAGTAGTCGACGCGGTTGAACGCGACGATGACCCGGAAGTTGCTCATGCTCTCCTGGATCTCGCCGCTGAGCGCGCCCAGCGACTGCAGACCGGCCGCATTGCGTGCCTTCACCATCGGCCCGGTGGCGCGGGTGATGAGGAATACCACCGCCGCCGGCACCAGCGCGGCAAGGCCGAGGCGCACGTTGAGCGACACCAGGAACAGGGCAGCGCCGGCCATCAGGAACAGGTTCGCCGCCAGCTGCACGAGCATCTGCGCGAAGAAGACGTTCAGCTTGTCGGTGTCGTTGTTGATGCGGGAGATGAGGTCGCCCGCCTTGTTCTGGTTGAAGAAGTCGAGCGGCAGCTGCTGCAGCTTGGTGAAGATGGCGTTGCGCAGGTTGAACAGCACCCGCCGGCCGACCATGCCCATCTGCAACGTCTGCACGTAGGTGGCGGCGAGGCCGATGACGTAGGCCACCAGCAGCAGGCCGGCCGACCGCAGCACACCTGCGAAGTCGCCGGTGCGGATATAGGTATCCACCGTGTGGCCGATGAGCCACGGCGCGACGAGCGCCGCCACCGACGCGACGATCGTCGCCACGAAGGCCGCGATCATGCTCCGCTGCTGTCCGTCCATGACCGGCGCGAGGCGGCGCAGCGCGGCCATCACGGACGGAGTGGCCTGATTGTCGCCGCCGCTAAGCCTGTACGGATTCATAGTGCTGCGTGCTCCGCTGCGAGTCGTAGATCTGGACGTATTCCGGGCAGGTGTCCATCAGCTCGGCGTGCGTGCCCGACGCCAGCACTTCGCCTTCCATGAGCAGCACGATCTGATCGTAGTGCTCGACCGGAGCAGTCTTCTGCGTGACCGACAGCAGCGTCAGTGCGGGGTAGTTCGCCTGGACGTTGTCGAGAATTTTCCGTTCGGTGGCGGTGTCGACGCGCGCCGTGAAGTCGTCGAGCAGCAGCACGCGCGGGTTCAGCGCCAGCGCGCGCGCCAGCATGATGCGCTGCTTCTGCCCGCCCGACAGGCTGGTGCCGCGCTCCGATACCACCGTGTCGAGTCCCTGTGGCAGCGAGGCGACGAAGTCGGTCAGCTCCGCCGTCGCGATGGCCGTGGCGAGGTCCTCGTTGCGCACGGTCTTCGAGAACCCGATATTCTCGCGCAGCGTCAGGTTGAACATCGTCGCGTCCTGGAAGACGAAGCCGACCTGCTGGTGCAGCGTCTCCTTGTCGTAGTCGCCGAGCGGCCGGCCGTCGTAGGTGATGCGTCCCGCATCGGGCGCGACGAGCCCGGTGAGCAGGTAGAGCAGCTGCGTCTTGCCCGCCGCCGTCGGTCCGATGATCGCGGTGCGGGTGCCGGCCTTGACGCTGATCGAGACGTCCTTCAGGGCTTTCTTCTCACCGAACGACAGCGTGACGCCTTCGATGGCAAGGTCGCCGTGCAGCGTCGTCTTCAGCGTGCCGGACGAGAGCGGCGAGGGCGCCGTCAGCACCTGTGCGATGCGGCCGTACGAAGCGCCCGCCTGCGCCATGACGTTGGTCATGAACCCGATGAGGATGACCGGGAAGATGAGGATGGCGAGGTAGCTGTTGAAGGCCGTGAAGTCGCCGAGCGACATGACGCCGCCGATCACGAACCGGCCGCCAAGCGTCAGGATGGCGAGCGTCGCCAGGTTCGTGCAGAACATGATGATGGGAATGAGGCTGGCGAACAGCCGCAGGATGCCGAGGCCGATATCACGAGACTTCGTGTTGGCCGCCAGGAACTTGTCGTACTCATTGTGCTGCGAGTTCACGAGGCGAATCAGGGCAGCGCCGAGGATGCTCTCGTTGATCACCTTGTTCAGCCAGTCGACCGCCTTCTGTGCCTGGCTGAAGAGCGTCCGCACGCGCCCCAGCACGACGCGGAAGGCGACGGCGATGACCGGCAGCACCGCCAGCACGGCCAGCCCGAGTGTCCAGTTGATTGACAGCAGCAGGATGCTGGCGCCGATGATCAGCACGACCGACGACACGATCGACCCGACCGCCTGCGATACGAACAGCTTCACGGCGTCGACATCCGACGTCAGGTTCGTGAGCAGCGTGGCGGTGGTGGTTCGCTGGATGTAGGCCACATCCTGCGTCGCCAGCCTGGCGACGATGCGGGTGCGGAGGTCTCGCGCCACACGCTCGGAGGCCAGCGTCTGCGCGATGTTCTGGCCGTAGGAGAGCACGAAGATGCCGAGGGCCACGGCAATGAACTCGACCACCAGCCCCCCCGGCACCGTACCGCTGGCGGCGAACGTATCGATGGCCCTCGCGATGAGCTGCGGCACGACCAGGTTGAGGCCGTTGGCGGCAATGGTGAGGCCGACGATGGTTGCGACGGTGCCGCGATACGGCGTCAGGAGTGGGAACAGGC
The DNA here is from genome assembly GCA_963722395.1 of uncultured Acidobacteriota bacterium. GTDB lineage: Bacteria > Acidobacteriota > Vicinamibacteria > Vicinamibacterales > CAVVIG01 > CAVVIG01. Next base: position 177,514 of record CAVRLS010000013.1, read on the forward strand.
TTGGACCCGGCGTGCCGCGCCTGCGAGCAGGAGAGTGTTCAGCCACAGAGGGCTAGTGTCCCACAAGACGGGCTGGTAGTTAGTACTCCGAACGGTGAAGGCGTCGCCAGCTGCCTCGAGCTGGGCTGGTCCGATCGCGACACGCTTGTAACCGCCGCGTGTGGGGAGTAGCCTCGGGTTCCTGAGGTGTGACATGAGGACCATCCGCGACGTCATGCGTCCGTTCTTCCTCTACCGGCTTGTGCCGGCCGCGTCCGTGTCCGAGGCTGTCCGCCTGATGGCAGACAACAACATCGGTATCGTCGCCGTCATCGAGGGCGACGCGCTGGTGGGGGTCCTGTCCGAGCGCGATGTCGTTCAGCGAGTGGTGGCACGCGGGCTCGACCCGCGCACAACGGCAGTGGCCGACGTGATGACGAGCGAGGTCGTGCTCGGCGATGAGCACGAGGACTGCCGGCTGGCGATGCTGAAGATGGATCGCGCCAACATCCGCCATCTGCCGATCGTCAGGGATGGGCGGGTGGTGTCGATGCTGTCCGTGCGCGATCTGATGCGGGCGGAGCTGGCAGAGGCGGGGAGCGAACTGGAGTTCCTGCGCGCGTATCTGTCTCAGGGATAGAGAGTGCAGATTGCAGAGTGCTGGTTGCTGATTGCTCTTCGAATCAACAATGTGCACTCTGCAACCTGCACTCGTCATCAGTCGCGCGGAGCGGCCGGCGCGGCAGGAGCCGCTGGGGCAGCCGGCGCAGCGCCGCCGCTGACCCCCGGCGTCGGCACTGCCGGCGGTACCGTGCGGAGCAGTGACGGGTAGACCCAGCCTGCTGGCAGGACGCGGTCCGGATCGGGGCGGTAGCTGAGGTACTCGACGTGGTCGGTCACGCCGCTCCACCCGTGCGCCACCTTGTTCGGGATGATGATGATGTCGCCAGGGCCGACCCTGCGGCTGTAGGCGCCGGGGCCGGCGATGCCGTTGCCGCTCGGGCCGTTCATCACGTTCGGTACGCCTGCTCCGGCACGCTGGTTCAGGATCAGGCCACCAGTGGTGAGCACGCCCGAACCCGAGGTGATGTAGTAGATCTCGGGTGTGTAGTCGTGCCAGAGCACCGGGACCGGATCACCGGGCTTCTCGTTGGTTGGCCCGCGGCGGATGATGCCGACGCCGAGGTTGTACTTGCCCATGTCGACGACGCGCAGTTGCCGGTCGGCCGGGCTCGGCGGCGAGTTCTTCAGCACGTAGTCGATTTCGGCTTTCGTGATGTCGAACGCGTAGGCCGGCGCGTCACCAGCCTGAATCGGCACCGCCGGCGGCGGGTATACCGGCCTGGCCGGCGTCGCGGGCGCCTGCGCGCCCAGTCACTGCACCATAGGTCACCACGGCGGCAAGCGCCGTGACCGCACCAATCATTCCCTGCTTCATTGGACCTCCTCGGTCGTCTCGCAAAAGTGCCGGACTGTTATACACCTGCGGCGGCATGAGGCTTCGGGCTTCCGGACGAACGACCAACGACCCACGACCAACGACCAACGACCAACGACTACCGAGTGCTACGATGCCGGACATGTTCCTGAGCGGCCTGCTCGTGCTTCTGCTGGCGGCGATCGTCGTGGCCGCCGTCTTCGGTCTCCGATCGCTGCGCGCCTTCGTCCGCGCGTTGTGGCCGCACTAGAGGCTCACGATATCGTCATGGCCTGGCTTGCGTGGGCCACACCAACCGCCAACGACCAACGACCAACGACCAACGGTCATGTGGGCGATAATCGATCGTTCCCCATGCCCACTCAGCCGCAGACCCGCGTTCTCCACATCGACATCACCGGCCACGACCATCCTGGCGTCACGCACTCGCTGACGGCGATTCTCGCGCGTCGCGAACGTCCGCATCCTCGACATCGGCCAGGCGGTCATTCACGACGCGCTGGCGCTCGGCCTGCTGGTCGAGCTGACCGACGAGATGAAGTCGTCGACGCTGCTCACCGACCTGCTGCTCGAGGCGCATCGGCTCGGCGTGCAGATTCGCTTCACGGCGGTCACCGACGACGAGTACGACGCGCTGGGTCCAGGCGCAGAGCAAGGGCCGCTACGTCGTCTCGGTGCTCGGACCGGCGCTGACCGCGGCGCACCTCGAGGCGGTCAGCGGCGTCATTGCCGCGGCAGGACCTGAACATCGACCGCATCGACCGCCTGTCGGGCCGCGCGCCGCTCGACGAGCACGGCCTCGGGCGCATCTGCGTCGAGTTCTCCACGTCGGGCGTGATCCGCAGCGACGACGACATGCGCACGGCGCTGATCGGCGCTGACGCAGGACTTCGACGTCGACATCGCGTTTCAGCACGACACCGTCTACCGCCGCAATCGCCGCCTGGTCGCCTTCGACATGGACTCCACGCTGATCCAGACCGAGGTGATCGACGAACTGGCCCGGCTGGCCGGCGTCGGCGACCAGGTGTCGCGCGCATCACCGAGGCGGCCATGCGCGGCGAGCTCGACTTCCAGGCCAGCTTCCGCCGCCGCGTCGCGCTGCTCAAGGGGTTGCCCGCGTCGGCGCTGCAGCACGGTCGTCGACGACGGCGCCACTGATGGACGGCGCCGAACGGCTGATCGCCACGCTGCGCCGCCTCGGCTACAAGACCGCCATCCTCTCCGGCGGCTTCACCTTCATGGGCCGCGAACTGCAGCGCCGGCTCGGCATCGACTACCTCCACGCCAACGAGCTCGACATCGTCGACGGCGTGGTCACCGGCGAGGTGCGCGGCGAGATCGTCGACGGCGAGCGCAAGGCGCACTACCTGGCGGAGATCGCGCCGCGCCGAAGGGCTGAGCATGGAGCAGGTGATTGCGGTCGGCGACGGCGCCAACGACCTGCCGATGCTGCAGCCTGGCCGGGCTCGGCATCGCGTTCCACGCCAAGCCGGTCGTGCGCCAGAGCGCCCGCCAGGCCATCTCCGACGCTGGGGCTCGACGGCATTCTCTACCTGCTCGGCGTCCGCGACCGCGACACGCTGTAAACCCTCAGGACGTAGCCGCGCACCGTCAGATGCGCAGTGTCGCGGACCTGAAGGTCCGCAGCTACGCACCGCAGCCGTACGGTATCTGCCGACCTTCAGGTCCGGGACGACCGACCGTCGCTACTTGGCCCAGCCGATGTCCTCGTATGCCCAGTCCGCGAAACCGAACGCGCCGAAGTTGACGAGGTTCGAGCGGGTGACGACGATCTCGGGGCGCTGGTAGAGCGAGAGCGAGTGGACGATGTCCCAGATCTTCGCATCGAGCCGGTTCGCCAGTTCAGCCGCTTTCGTGCGGTCGATTTCGGCGTTCGCCTCGTCGAAGAGCCGGTCGATCTCCGGGTCGCCGATGCGTGAGTAGTTCTGCTGGATGTCCATCTCGCCGTCGGCTCCCCTGGTTGGCGTGGCGTAGATCGACCGCGCCGAACTGATCGGGTACGACGTTCCGATCCACGAGAACACCGTGACATCGAACTGGCCCGGGCGGATGTACTTCTCGAAGAAGTCGGGGCTGGGCACGGTGTTGATGATCAAACGGATGCCGACCTGCGCCAGCATGTTCTGCATCAGCTCGGTTTCCTGCTTCGAGGTGCTGACGGCGCTTGGGATGATCGCCACGATCTCGAGCGGCCTGCCGTCCTTCATGCGGACGCCGCCCTGCATCTTCCAGCCTGCCGCCTCGAGCAGTTGCTTCGCGCCCTCGGGGTTGTAGGAGCCAACAGCGCCCGAGTTGTCCCGGTAGCCCTCCTGGTTCGACATGAAGATGTGGTTGCCGAGTGGTTCGGCCTTGATGCCGAGCGGCGCCAGCAGCGCACGGGCGATCGCCTGCCGGCTGATCGCCATCGCCATCGCCTGCCGCACGCGCACATCGCGCAGGTTGCCGCCGGTGCCGTTCACCGTCAGGTGCCGGAAGTTCGGCCCGCCGGCCATGCGGATGTCGACCCCTTCGATGTCCTTCGCGCGGTTGTACTTGTTGACGTCCGGGCCGACGTCCATCGCATCGATCTCGCCGTTTGCCACGGCGTCGATCTGCGCGTCCGGATCGATGGCGCGATAGACGATGCGATCGAGCTTGGCGGGCTCGCCCCACCAGCGCTCGTTGCGGACCAGCGTGATCGTCTTCGACGTAACGTCGATCGACCCGAGCTTGAACGGCCCGCCGGTGGTGAGCGGACGATCCTTCCAGCCGTCGTTGAAGATCTGCGGGTCCTTGTTGGTGGAGGCTGGGTAGATCTGGCTGAACACACCGGGCCAGTCGGCGTACTTGTTCCGGAAGGTGACCACCACCTCGCGCTCGTCGGTGCCGCGCTCGACACTCTCGATCGCTTCCCAGCCGTTGGCCGACGCGATTTGGTAGCGCTTGTCGGTGCCGTTGTTCGACCGCCACTGCCAGTGGAAGTCTTCCCACGTCATCGGCGTCCCGTCATACCAGGCCGCCTTCGGGTTGATCCGGAAGGTGACCACCTGCTTCGGCTCGAGCACGATGGTCGGTTCCGAGGCCAGCAGCGAACGGCTCCAGACCGGATTGCCAGCCGCATCGGCGTAGTAAGCCGACGGCGTGAGCACCTTGCTGACGTCCGACGCGGCCACCTCGGTGCCGTCGATCTGGTGATAGTTGAAGTTCGGCGGCATGTTGTCGATCGGCCACGTGAAGGTGCCGCCGTCGCGCACCTGATCGCGCGGGGTCAGGCGAATCTGGTTCTGCTTCGCCCCCTGCGACTGCATCGGGCCATTGTCGGCGCGGGCGCCGCAGGCCGACGCGAGCACGGCGACGCACAACCATGTGCCGAGTCCGAACCGCTTCACAACACACCCCTTGCTTCCGCCCAGTGGCACGCGTCCAGATGATCGGCCGAGCCGGTGCGCGGTGCCAGCGCTGGCGACTGCTCGACACAAGTCTGGCGCTGCGCGTCGGTCAATTCCAGCGCGAACGTCTGGCAGCGCGTCCTGAACCGGCAGCCCGACGGCGGGTTGGCCGGGCTTGGCAGGTCTCCCTTCAAGCACGATGCGAACCCGCTGCCGTTCCTTGCGCGGATCCGGCAGCGGGATCGCCGACAGCAGCGCCTGCGTGTACGGATGCGCAGGGGCGTCGAACACCTCGTCCACCGACGCCGGTCTCGATGATGCGGCCGAGGTACATCACCGCGATGCGATCGGCGATGTGGCGCACGACGGCGAGATCGTGCGCGACGAAGAGATACGACAGGCCGAGCTGCGCCCGCAGCCGTTCGAGCAGGTTGATGACGCCGGCCCGCACCGACACGTCGAGCGCCGACACCGGCTCGTCGAGCACCAGCAGCTTCGGCTCGAGCGCCAGCGCCCGCGCAATGCCGACCCGCTGACGCTGCCCGCCCGAGAACGCCTGCGGATAGCGGTTCACGTGTTCCGGCTGCAGGCCGACGAGCTGCAGCAGCTCGCGGACGCGGCGCGAGACATCCTCGTCGGCCACGCCGTGCGCACGCAGCGGCTCGGCCAGGATGTCGCCAATCGGCAGGCGCGGGTCGAGCGACGCCATCGGGTCCTGAAAGACCACCTGCAGATCGCGCCGGATGGCGAAGCGATCGGCGCGGGTCATCGACGCCGTGTCCTTGCCGAGCACCTGGATGCTGCCCGAGAGCGGCTTCTCCAGGTTCAGGATCTCGATGATCGTTGTCGTCTTGCCGCAGCCCGACTCGCCGACCAGTCCCAGCGTTTCACCTTCGCGGATGTCGAAGCTGACGCCGTCCACCGCACGCACCTCGCCGACCTTGCGGCGCAGCACCACCCCCTTCATCAGCGGGTAGGCCTTCACCAGGTCGCGCACAGCCAGCACCGTGGCGCGTGTGTCGACCCCACCCAGTGGGCGGGCCGAGGCAGGTGGAGCAGGCGCCACGAAGATGTCGCGGCTGCTCAATCCGCGCCGCTCGATGTCGTCGCGGAAATGACACGAGGCCCGATGACCATCAGGCCTCGGATCGTTGGTCATTGGTCGTTCGTCGCTGGTCGCGTCAGTACCTAGCTGCGGGCCATCAGGTCCGCCGTCGCGGATGATCGGCAGCAGCGCCGGCTCGACCTCTGCACAGATGTCCTGTCGCATCGGACACCGCGGACGGAACGGGCAGCCGGACGGCAGCGCCACCATCGACGGCGGCGTGCCTTCGATCGGCGTCAGCGGCTGGTGCTCGCCGCCATCGGCGCGCGGGATCGAGCCGAGCAGGCCGAGCGTGTACGGCATCCGCGGCGTGTAGAACACATCGTCGACCGTGCCGGTCTCGACGATGGTGCCGGCGTACATCACGGCCACGCGGTCGGCGACGCCGGCGATGACGCCGAGGTCGTGGGTGATCAGCACGATGGCCGCGCCGGTCACCGTGCGCGCCGTCTGCAGCACGTCGAGAATCTGCGCCTGGATGGTGACGTCGAGCGCCGTCGTCGGCTCGTCGGCAATGATCAGCGCCGGGTCGTTGGCGATGGCCATCGCAATCATCACGCGCTGACGCATGCCGCCGGAGAACTCGTGCGGGAACGCCGTTGCCCGCTGCTGCGCGTTCGGGATGCCGACCAGCTCGAGCAACTCGACGGCGCGGTCCTTCGCCGCCGCCTTGCTCACCTGCTCGTGCACCAGCACCGCCTCGGCGATCTGATCGCCGACGGTGTAGACCGGCGTCAGCGCCGACAGCGGGTCCTGGAACATCATCGCGATCTGCTTGCCGCGGATCGCCGACAGCTCCGCGTCCGACCGCCCGATCAGCTCCTGACCGTTGAACCGCGACCGATCCGCTCACCTGCGCGTGGCCGGGCAGCAGGTTCATGATGGCCAGCGACGAGACCGACTTGCCCGAGCCCGATTCGCCGACGATGCCGAGCAGTTCGCCGGCGCGCACGTCGTAGCTGACGCCGCGCACCGCGCGGACGAGTCCCGACGTCGCTGCGGAACGTCACCGACAGGTTCGGTCGACCGACAGCGAGGCGGCTTCCTGCCGCGGCATCAGGCGACGCGCCCTGGCGTGTTCGGGTCGAACGCGTCGCGCAGGCCGTCGCCGACGAGGTTGATCGCCAGCACCAGCACCACGAGCAGACCGGCCGGGAAGTAGAACTCCCACGGGAAGGTGAGCGCGGCGTCCGGCGTAGTCGCCGATCAGCGTGCCGAGCGACACGTCGGGCGGCTGCACGCCGAAGCCGAAGAACGACAGCCCCACCTCCGCGAGGATGAGCGAGCTGACGTTGATGGTGGCGTCGATGATGAGCAGCGACGCCATGTTCGGCAGGATGTGGCGGAAGATGATGCGCCAGCCGGGCACGCCCATGAACCGCGCCGCCTGCACGAACTCGCGCTCGCGCAGCGACAGCGTCATGCCGCGGACGATGCGCGCGGTGACCATCCACTGGAAGGCGGCGAGCAGCACGACGAAGATGAGCCACGTGCTGGCCGCGGAACGACGGCGACAGGATGGCGATGATGAGGAACGCCGGCAGCACCATCAGCAGGTCGATGAGCGTCGAGCAGCGCCGTGTTCACGACGCCGCCGAAGTAGCCGGCGAACGCGCCGACGATGGCCGCCAGCGCCGTGGCCATCAGCGCACCGAGCAGCCCGATGACCAGCGACTTCTGCATGCCGCGCATCGTCAGCGCGAACACGTCGAACCCGTTCTGCGTCGTGCCGAACCAGTGCGAGCCGCCCGGCGGCTCGAGGAAGGCGTTGAAGTCGAGCTCGGTTGTACTGCCAGGGACTGACGATACGGACTGAGGTACGCCAGCGCGAACAGCAGGATGACGATCGCGAGGCCGAACAGCGCGAGCCGCTGGCGGAGGAAGCGGCGCCGACCAGTCGCAGGCGTGAGGCTGCCGCCTCTTCGTACGGGCTGTGGGCCAGAACCCGAAAGAGTGCCGGTCTGCAGGCCCGGCGCAGGTCCGTCGTCTGGCACGGCGGTGGCCATCAGACGCGGACCCGCGGGTCGAGCGCCGCGTAGGCGAGGTCGGACAGGAACCCGGCGATGAGCACCAGCACGCCGACGAAGAGCGTGACGCCGGCCACCGAGTTCACGTCGTTCTTGGTGACCGAGTTCGACGAAGAACTCGCCCATGCCGTGCCAGCCGAACAGCCGCTCGGTGAACGTGGCGCCGACGAAGAGCAGCGCGAACTCGTAGGCGAAGAAGGTGGCCATCGGGATGAGCGCCGTGCGCAGCCCGTGCTTGATGAGCGCGCGCGACCGGCTCAGCCCCTTGGCGCGCGCGGTGCGCAGGAAGTCGCTGCCGAGCACGTCGAGCATGGCGTTGCGCTGGTAGCGGCCGTAGAACGCCACGGCAATCACGATGAGGACGAGCGAGGGCAGCACCAGGTGCGCCAGCCGGTTCAACACGCCGGCCATGGTCCACGGGTCGAGCCCGGGCGTCATCTCGCCGGTGGTGTAGAGGAGTCGCCGGTGAAGCCGAGCAGGTTGTTGATGCCGATGCCGGCGTTCTTGAAGAGGACGCCGAGCACGACGGCGGGTATGGACAGCGTGACGAACGAGAAGACGGTGAGCAGGCGATCGGAGAGCTGGTACTGCTTCACCGCGCCGTAGGCACCGGCGGCAACGCCGAGGAACGTGCCGACGAGTGCGCCCATCAGCACCAGCCGCAGGCTGACCCACATGCGCCGACCGATCTCGTCGTTCACCGGCTGGTTGTCGACGGTGCGCCCGAGATTGCCGCGCAGCAGATCGCCGGCCCAGCGCCGGTAGCGCGTCAGCACCGGCACCTTGTCGTTCATGTTCAGCTGATCGAGCGTGGCGTCCACCACCGCGGCAGGCGGCGGCGGATTGCGCCCTTCGTATCGCGCCCGCGGGTTCAGCTGGGTGGCGGCGAGGACGTACGCCGCCGAGGTCGCGATGACGACGAGGCAGACGAGGTAGAGCAGACGTCGAAGGAGGAAGCCGGCCATCCTGTCGACATGTTACATGCGGACCGCGTGAAGTGCCGCCCGCCGGTCTTGAGCGTCCGGAACGCCCGCGACCGCATGCTACGATGCCCGCCTCGAGGAGACTTCATGCATCGACGTGTCCTGTGGCCGCTGCTCGCGGCAACCCTGCTCGTCCCGTCGGCGCTGGCCGCTGTCGGCAAGCCCGGATATCCCGACCGCATCACCTGGAACGGCGTCACCTGGCAGGTGAAGACCAGCAACGCCGCCGTCGGACCTGGCCCGAACATCTTCGACAGGTCGAACGTCTGGGTCGACAGCCTCGGCCTGCTTCACCTGCGTATTGCAAGGAATGCCAGTGGCAAGTGGACCAGCGCTGAAATCATCGGTCCCGTCACCTACGGCTACGGCACCTACACGTTCACCCTCGCCTCGCGCGTCGATACGCTCGACCCGAATGTCGTGCTCGGGCTGTTCACCTGGAGCGACAAGGCGCGTTACGCGAATCGCGAGCTGGATATCGAGTTCGCCAGGTGGGGGAGCGCGACCGATCCCACCAACGCACAGTATGTTGTCCAGCCGTATGACAAGGTGAACCACCTGCGCCGATTCACACAGCCGGCCGACGCCGCGTCGACGCACCGGTTCACCTGGCGCAAGGGAGAGGTGAATTGGGAGAGCCACGGCACGAGCGGTGACCTGATCGACAGCTACACCTACAACGGCTCGGACGTGCCGCTGACCGGCGACGAACGGGTGCACCTGAACCTCTGGCTCGTCGGCGGCGCCGCGCCGACCAATGGTGCGCCGACGGAGGTGGTGCTCAGCTCGTTTGCGTACGTGCCGTAGCGCACCCCACGGCATGAGTGATCCTCTGGTGCAGTTCGACCGCGTTGGCTTCTCGCACAGGGCGGGAGAGTCGATCCTCCGCGACGTCAGCCTTGCCTGCCTGTCCGGTCAGACGACCGCCATCGTTGGACGCAGCGGAGCCGGCAAGAGCACGCTGCTCAAGCTGATCAACCGTCTGCTGCTGCCAACGTCCGGCGTGGTGCTGGTGCAGGGGCGCGACACCCGCGAGTGGAACCCGATCCGCCTCCGCCGCAGTGCCGGCTACGTCATGCAGGACGCCGGACTGTTCCCGCACATGACGGTGGCGGAGAACGTCGCGGTAGTGCCGCGGCTCGAGGGCTGGGACGACCACCGCGTGCAGGCACGGTCGCGCGAACTGCTCGATCTGGTGGGGCTGCCCATCGCGCAGTTCGGCAGCCGCCGCCCAGCCGAACTGTCAGGTGGACAGCGGCAGCGCGTCGGGCTGGCGCGGGCGCTGGCGATCGATCCGCCGATGCTGCTGATGGACGAACCCTTCGGCGCGCTCGATCCGATCACTCGGCGCGAGATGCGCGTCGAGTTCGCGCGACTGCGCAGACAATTGGGGATGACCGCGCTGCTGGTGACGCACGACATCGCCGAGGCGCTGGCGCTTGGCGACCAGATCGGCGTGATGGACGCGGGCCAGCTGATTGCGCTTGGGTCACCCGACCAGCTCGCGCTGCATGACGACCCGCGCGTGCGGTCGCTCCTCGACACCGGCCTCCCAGCCACGGAGCGGCCAGCGGAACGCAGACCGTCGTGACGGCGCTGTTCTCGTTCTGGGCGGGTCACGCCGGGGAACTGGCGCTGCTCACACGCCAGCATCTGGTGCTGGTGCTGGTCTCCACGCTGGCGGCGGTGATCGTCGGCGTGCCGGCCGGAATCCTCGCCGCGCGTCGCCCCGGTGTCGGGCGCGCAGTCCTCCTTGCCGCCAACGCACTGCAGACGGTGCCCAGCCTGGCGCTGCTCGGCTTCCTGCTGCCGCTGCCGGTGATCGGCGGGCTCGGCCCGCGCACCGCATTGGTCACGCTGTCGATCTACGCCCTGCTGCCCGTCATCCGCATGACGGTCACCGGCATCCGCTCGGTCGACCCCGCGGTCGTCGATGCCGGCGTCGCGATGGGCATGACCGACGGCCAGTTGCTCCGGCTGGTGCAACTGCCGCTGGCCCTGCCGTCCATCGTTTCGGGCATCCGCGTGGCGACGGTCATTGGTGTGGGCACCACCACGATTGCGGCGGCCGTGGGCGCCGGCGGCCTTGGCGAGTACATCTTCCGCGGCCTGTCGATGGTGGACACCACCACGATCCTGGCTGGCGCCGTGCCCGCTGCGGGGCTGGCGCTGGTGGCCGACGGCCTGCTGGCCCTGCTCGAGCAGCGCCTGCGCCTGGCGCCAATCACGTCGCGTGCCGCGAGGCGACTGGCCGTCGCCGTCGTGGCCGTGCTCGCTGTGGTTGCGGCGGTGACGCTGCTCGCCCGGCCGGCCGGCGACGTCGTGGTGGTCGGCTCGAAGAACTTCACCGAGCAGATCATCCTCGGCGAACTCGTCGCGCAGGCGATCGAAGCTGAAGGCGGCGTGAGGGTGGAGCGGAAGCTGAATCTCGGTGGCACCTTCGTCGCCGATCGCGGACTGCGCACCGGTGAACTCGATGTGTATGTCGAGTACACCGGCACGGCCGTCACCGCCGTCTTCCACGAAGACGTGCCGCACGATCCGGCACAGGCGTTCGAACGGGCGCGGTTGCGCTACGCCGAACACGGTCTGACAGTGCGACCGTCGCTCGGCTTCAACAACACCTTCGCCATTCTTGTCCGGTCGGACGATGCGCAGGCACTCGGCCTTGAGTCGGTGGACGACCTTCGGCGCGTGTCCGATCGGTTCACCCCGGGGTTCGGCTACGAGTTCCTGCAGCGCGACGATGGGTATGCGGGGCTGACGCAGGCCTACGGCCTCAGCTTCGCCCGTCCGCCGCGCGGCATGGACCTCTCGCTCATCTACCAGGCGCTGGCCGAGCGGCAGGTGGACGTGATTGCCGGCGATGCGACGAGCGCACTGATCGACGCGTTCCACCTGACGGCGCTCGACGATACGCGCCAGTACTTTCCGCCCTACGACGCTGTGCCGGTCGCACGAGCCGCCACGCTGCTGCGTCATCCGGCTGTCGGACGCGCGCTCGACCGGCTGGCCGGCCGCATCTCCGACGCGCAGATGCGCGGGTTGAACGCTGCGGTTGATGTGCGTCACGAGGATGTGTCGACGGTGGTGCGGACCTTCCTGTCGACCCTGCCGTGACGGTGCGCAACCGCGAACGCACCAGCCGTGCAGGCTCTTGTAAACCTCGACCTGGGCCGGCCGGCCTGCCTTCGTGAACGCCGCCTTCAAGGTGTCCGTCGCAGCGGGCTGCCGCTGGTCGTCGTTCGAGGCCACGGCAACGTAGAGGCGGGCGCGGATCTTCGGGATGAGCAGATGCGGGCTGTTCGGCGTCTCGGTCACCAGACCACCGCCGTGAAACGAGCCGACCGCGCCACGCGGCTCGGCACGCCGCCGCGGTGCTACTGCGGGCGCACCGCGTAGGCCACCAGTTCGGTCGTCACCCCGCTTCCCACGGCAGTGACGATGAACTGGCGTCCACCAGCGAGGTAGGTCATCGGTGCAGCGGCGGGGCCCAGCGGCAGCGTCTTCTCCCAGACCAGTTCGCCGCTTCGTTTGTCGAAGGCCCGGATCATCTGTGGTTCCGGTGCGAGGTTGGTGAGCGGTCTGCCACCAATCGGAAGTGCGTTGCCTCGCCCGAGGTTGCCGAGGAACTGGGTCACGAACAGCAGCGACGGTGTGGCCAGCAGGCTGCTGCGGCGGCCGTTGCCAAGGGGACCGAGCCCCAGTCCAGCCAACAGCGGGTGGTGACGCGGACCATCGCCAATCGGCACCTGCCACACGATGCGCCCCTCGTTCAGGTCGTAGGCGGTGAGACGGCTGTAGGGCGGCTTGTAGAGCGGGATGCCATCGAGTGAGGGCAGTGCGCCAGCGGCACTGCGCCGGTAACGCATGTTGCCGCCGTTGGTGTCGCCCTTGTCCAGGCCGACGATAGCCGGCGAGGTGAGCGATGGCACGTACAGAAAGCCGGCGGCCGGATCGACGGCCGCACCGCCCCAGTCCGCACCCCCGACATCGCCAGGCATCTGGATGTTGCCGCGTTCGGTGGGCGGCGTGAACAGCGGACCGCGGTCCCACTGCTTCAACGTGTCGAGGGCGAGCGTCCGCAACTCCGGCGTGAATGCCACGATGTCGTCATCCGAGAACCCCTGTCTGTCGAATGGCGGTGGTTGCGTCGGGAACGGCTGTGTCCGCGACGTCTTCTCGCCGGGCACGGTTGACTGCGGCACGGGCCTTTCCTCGATCGGCCACAGCGGCTCGCCGGTCGTCCGATCGAACACGTAGACGAAGCCCTGCTTGCTGACCTGTGCGACCGCCTTGATGCGTCGGCCGTTGCGCACGACCTCGACGAGGTTGGGCGCAGCGGGGAGGTCGTAGTCCCACAGCCCGTGGTGCACGGCCTGGAAGTGCCAGACGCGCTTGCCCGTCGTGGCGTCGAGGCAGACGAGGCTCTCGGCGAACAGGTTGTTGCCAGGGCGATGGCCGCCGTAGAAGTCGTTGGTCGGCGTGCCGAACGGCAGGTAGACGTAGCCAGTCTCCTCGTCCACCGTCATCATCGACCACACGTTCGTGTTGCCGGTGTACTCGGCGGAGCCGTCCTCCCACGTGTCGTAGCCGAACTCGCCCTCTGCGGGAATCGAGTGGAATGTCCACAGCTTCTCGCCCTGTTCGGGCGTCGAAACCGATGATGTCGCCGCGCGGCTGTTCCTTCAGCAGCGGCCGATCGACGATGTTCGCGCCGGAGATGATGACGTTGCTCACCACGACCGGCGCGGAGTTCATCGCGTAGTTCTCGAGCGGCTTCACGAAGGCGAGTCCGTCGGCGACGCGCACGCGGCCGCCGTCGCCGAAGTCGGGATCGGGCTTGCCGGTCTCGGCATCGAGCGACACCAGCTGCGCGTCGTGCGTGCCGGTGATGATGCGCTTGCGGTTACCGTCGGTCCAGTAGGCGGACCCACGATGGGTGAAGCCGAGATTTGTCGGCCGGCCGAGCTTCCACGTCTCCGGGATCGCAGGTCCAGATTGTGCGGCCGGCGATCGGGTCGAGGGCGGCGACGATGCCGAGCGACGTCGTGGTGTAGAGCACGCCGTTCACCAGCAGCGGCGTGTCCTGGTAACCGTATGGACGTGCCGGGTTGGTCTTGACGATCTCGTTGTCGGGCGTACTCCAGCGCCACGCCACCTCGAGCCGGCTGACGTTCGCCCGCGTGATCTGGTTCGCCGACGAGTACTTCGAACTCGCTGCGTCGCTCGCGTAGTGGCGCCACTCGGTGGCGGCGACCTCGGACGGCTGGGGGCGCTGCGTGAGGGCGACGACAGCCGCGGTTGCCGTCAGCAGGGCGGCAAGCGTGAGAGGGGCACGTTGCATCAGTACAAAACCTCTGGATGCCTGGGGTGCGCGGTGGCGCCCCAGCAGTTCGAGGATTCTGCCATAGCAGGCCGGGCCGGCTGAAGACAGATCCGGGGGCCGCGTAGTGGGTATAGTGTTCGCTCGTTCCCAATTGCGGCGACGACCCATCTCAGGACACAGGAGCATCCATGTGCGATCAGGACCACTACGACGACGACCTTCGCGACTTCGAGGCACGCGGCATGGTGACGCGACGCCAGTTCGGCATCCTGCTCGGCGCGGGCATGCTCATGGCTCTGCCGCGTGTGGCCGGGGCGGTCGCCGTGACTGAATCGGACGTGACCATCACCACGCCAGACGGAACGGCGGACGGCTACTTCGTGCATCCGGCGAGCGGTACCGCGCCGGCCGTGCTGGTGTGGCCCGACATCTTCGGGATGCGACCGGCATTCAGGCAGATGGGCACGCGGCTGGCGGAGTCGGGCTATGCGGTGCTGGTCGTGAATCCGTTCTACCGGACGAAGAAGGCGCCAACCGCCGAGAGCGGCGCAGCCACACCGATCCCGTCCCTGATGCCGCTGGCGCAGACGCTGAATGCCGCGACGCACACGACCGATGCCAGGGCGTTCATCGCGTGGCTCGATCGACAGCCGTCTGTGGCGAAGAACCGCAAGATCGGCACGCAGGGATACTGCATGGGCGGACCGATCGCGTTCCGCACCTCAGCGGCCGTCCCTGACCGAGTCGGGGCCGTCGCCTCCTTTCATGGCGGCGGACTCGTGACGCAGAACCCCGACAGCCCGCATACGCAGGCGGCGAAGACGAAGGCGCAGTTCCTCGTCGCGATCGCCTCCAACGACGACCAGCGGTCACCCAACGACAAGAACGTGCTGAGGGAGACCTTCGCCGCCGCCAATGTGCCGGCTGAGATCGAGGTGTACCAAAACGCGGCGCATGGATGGTGTCCGCCGGACTCCGGCGTGTACAACGAACCGCAGGCTGAGAAGGCGTGGAGCCGGCTGCTGGCGCTCTACGCTAAGGCGCTCGCCTGACACACGGCGGGGGCGTCACCAGGAGCGATGAGGGTCGGTGCCGGCGAACCGGCGCCGACCCTCGTGTTGAGGGGTGGGGCTGCCTGTGCGAGTCTACTGCGCCGGCTTCGCGCGACCGACGAACGCGCCGCGCGCGACGATCTTGCCGTCCATTGCCTTCTCGATGTCGGCGCGCGTGGCCCCTGCCTGCAGTGCAAGCGGGGCATTCAGCGCGTACACCTGGAAGACGTAGTGGTGGAACGGGTGGCCGGCTGGCGGCGCCGGACCCATATACTGCGGTCCGCGCATGCTGATCTGAGCTGCGCCAGACGGAATCGGGCCACCTTCCGGAATCGACGTCGTGGCTGCCGGAATGTTGTAGACCACCCAGTGCGTGATGTCGCCGGCCAGGTTGCCCGCTGGTATGGCCACGTCGACGTCGTGCATGATGAGCACGTACGCGGCAGTCCCCTCGGGAGCGCCGCTCCAGCTCAACTGCGGCGAGATGCCCTGCCCGCCGGCGTACTTCGCCGGAATCTCACCTCCATCCGCAAACGACGTCGAAGTGACGGTCAACATCGACAAGCTGGGACGACGGGCCTGCGCCGGCGCCTGGGCCGACGCGACGGTCACGGTAAGGCCGATCAGTGCAACAGCACCCAACAGGTGCCCTGTCAAACGTGTACGCATGTGTCTTCTCTCCTCCTGAGGCCTGTACCTGTAGATCAGCGGCCGACGGTGTATAAACGTGCAGTCTCGAATGGCCGAGGAGGAACGCGTGCGGAATGCCCACGGATTGACCCTTGCCGCGGTGATCATGGCTTTGCTGATCGGTGGATGGAATGTCTCGCCCGAGGCTGGGCAGGCGCCGCGACCAGCCGCGCCAGCCAGTCCGCCCTGTGGCCCCGGACAGCCGGCCTCGAGCAAGAGTGTGGACAAGGCGTCGCGCTGTTTCGAGATGCGCACCTATACCGTGCAGGAGGGGAGCTCCATCGAACTGCTGCACAACCGTTTCCGCACCGCCACGTCACGGCTGTTCCTGAAGCACGGCATGCAGATCATCGGCTTCTGGCAGCCCGTGGCGACGCCGACCGCGCTGGTCTACATCCTCGCCTACAAGGACAACACGGACCGCGACCGCGCCTGGGCCGCCTTCAGTGCCGATCCTGAGTGGGTGAAGACCCGCACCGAGATGGCGGTGAGCGTGAAGGTGGACAGCGTCTTCATGGGCGCCACCGACTACTCGCCAGTCAAGTAGGGCTGCAGTCTGCTCGTCGCCTCGATCTTCCTCGACGACATCGCGCCGATCTTCGTGCTGGCGGCGGTGGGCTTTCTTCTGGCGAGGCACGTCGGTGCCAGCGTGAAGACCATGTCCAGCGTCAGCTTTCACGCGCTGTCGCCGTGCCTGGTCTTCAACCAGCTCGTTACCTCACGCGTCGGCATCTCGCAGTCGTGGCGCATCGTTGTCTTCTGTGTGGTGATCACGGCGGCGATTGGGCTGGTGGCGCGCCTGTCGGCGTCGGCGCTGCGACTGTCGGGGACGACGCTCACCAGCTTCCTGCTGGTGGTGATGTTCTCGAACAGCGGCAACTACGCCTTGCCCGTGGTGCTGTTCGCGTTCGGGCGCGAGGCGCTGGCGTTCGCCAGCGTCTACTTCGTCGCGAGCGCCATTCTCGTCTACACCGTGGGCGTGTTCGTGGCCGCGAGCGGACGGAGCAGCGTGCGCACCGCCTTGACGCGCGTCCTGGGCGTTCCCGCGGTGTGGGGCACGGTCGCGGCAGTGATCGTGATGACGCTCGGTGTGGAACTGCCTGCGTCCGTCATGCGCCCGGTGGGTCTGTTGAGCGACGCTGCCATCCCGGTGATGCTGCTCGTGCTGGGCATGCAACTGGAACGTCATACGAAGCCGGAGCACCCGGCTGCCGTGGCCAGTGCCGTGGCGCTGTCGCTGTTCATCGCACCACTGCTGGCGTTCGGCCTGTCGGCGCTGCTCGGACTCGAGGGGGCGGCGCGTCAGGCGGCGATCGTCGAGGCGTCGATGCCGGCCGCGGTCGCGACGACGGTGCTGGCGCTCGAATTCGAACTCGACGCCAACTTCGCGACGTCGGTCGGTACTCTTCTCGACCGTCCTCAGCCCCTTCACACTGGTGGCCCTCATCGCCTGGCTGCAGTAGTAGCGCCTAGTCGCCTTCGACGCAGCGTCCGGCGTGAGCCGGACTTCGCGAGGTCCGCCTGAAGGCGGACACTACGTACATGTTGAAAGCGCGCGAGCGGCTCGTGGTCGCGGGAACGCGGCCGTATAATCGCCGTCATGCCTGCCGTCTTCGTGCACGGAAATCCCGAGTCGTCCGCGATCTGGACCGACCTCTTCGCACACTTGCAGCGGAAGGACGTGGTTGCGCTCTCGCCGCCTGGCTTCGGCGCGCCGGTGCCGGCCGGATTCACCGCCACCGCCGACGCGTATCGCGACTGGCTGGCCGGTCAACTGCAGCGCATCGAGGGACCGATCGATCTGGTCGGCCACGACTGGGGCGGGGCGCACGTGCTGCGGATTGCGATGGAGCGGCCGGAACTGATTCGCTCGTGGGTGACCGACACTGCCGGCGCAATGGAACCCGACTACGAGTGGCACGATCGTGCGAAGTCGTGGCAGACGCCAGGTGTGGGCGAAGCAGAGCTGGGACTGATGGTGATGGCGCCCAGCTTCATGCGCGAGGCGCAATTGACGTCGATGGGGCTCGGCTCTGCTGCGCGCGGCGTGGCCGAGGCGATGAACGCCGACATGGTGCGCTGCATCCTTTCGCTGTACCGCTCGGCTGTGCAGCCGGCGATGCGCAACTGGGGCGCGCACCTCGCACAGGCCGCGGCTCGGCCCGGGCTGGTCATCGCAGCCGCACAGGATCCCTACGTCGGCGGCTCCGAGCGTGCCGAGAGGGCGGCGAAGCGCGCGCACGCGCGGTGCGTCGTCCTCGCCGGGCGCGGGCACTGGTGGATGTGCGAGGACCCGGCCGGCAGCGCGCGCGTGCTCGACGAATTCTTCGCGTCGGTGGACGCATCAACGTAGCTGCCGACCGTCAGGTCGGCCGTGCGTGTTCCGGCTGAAGCCGCACTCTACGACATCACGCCGGCCGTAGCTGGCGTCCGGCTTCAGCCGGACCTCGCCATTCACGCTTTCGACTTCAGGAACTCGAGCAGCAGCCGGCTCACTTCTGCCGGTTGTTCCTGCTGCACCCAGTGCCCGGCGCCGTCCAGCAGCGTCGTGCCCTTGTAATTCGTCGTGTACGTCCGCTCGAGCCGCTCGAGCGCGCCCGGGTTCTGGTACACGCCCCAGTCGCTCCTGCCTCCCATGAAGGTGGACGGCACCTCGATCTTCCGCCCCGCGAACACCTGCAGATCGCCGTTTCCCGGGCTGCCGCGGTAGCCGTTGAGCCCGCCCTGGAAACCGGTGCGTCCGTACTCCTGCGTGTAGACCCGCAAGTCCGCATCGGGCAGCCAGCGGTTCGCCGCAACCTGCGCCGCGGTCGGCATGTCCAGCGCCACCTGCTCGGCCATCCCCCTGTCCAGATCCATCACGTAATAGCGCGGCAGCTTCGCCCACTCGCTCGCGTTGCGTGCCGCCAGCGGGGCCGGGTGGTTGTTGGGCCAGTCGGCGCTCTTCGCGTGGTAGTAGGCGCGCAGGAAGTCGTGCAGCCCCTGCTTCGGGTGCCACATGTTCTCGTTCGCTTCGGCCGTCTGGTAGTAGCGCTGATAGTGCTTGCGCGGCGGCGAGAGCTTGGCGAGATCGTCGTAGATGGTGTCCGTTGGTGGTGCGGCAGGACGGGGTCCGTTCGCCGTGTTGAACGCCAGCGTGGGGGTGCCGCCCCAGGGCGCGCTCATCATCGCCACCGCTGTGAAGACGTCCGGCCTGGCGCACGCGCACCAGCCGGCGAGCGGCGACCCCTGATCGTGCCCAATGACTGCCGCAACCGAGCGGTAACCCATCGCCGAGACGAGCGCCAGCATGTCGTTGATCTTGTTCAACGTGCCGAACGGGCGCAGGTCGTCAGTGTAGGCCACAGGAGAAGGCGTCGTCCTGCCGTAGCCGCGCACGTCGGGTGCAAACACGTGGTAGCCGGCTGCAGCCAGCGGCCCCATTACCTTGCGCCAGCTGTAGGCCAGCTCCGGGTAGCCGTGAATGAGCAGTAGCGCGGGGCGCCCCGGCGTCTCGTAACCCGCTTCGAGTACGTGCATCCGCAGGCCGTTCACGTTCTCGACGAAGCGCGAGCGCAGTCCGGGCGGCAGCACGGCCGCGTCGAGCGGGCCGATCGGAGCACTGGCCGATGCCTGGGCCGCGCCGACGCGCGTCCCGAGCACAGCCGGCACGGTGGCCGTCAACAGTCCAAGCAGATGGCGCCGGGTGATCGACGGGGGCAGGTTCGGCAGCGTGGAGTCCGGCATGGCCGGGAACCTTAGCAGATCCATGCGGGTGCTGTGGCAAGATAAAGCGCCATGGCGGCCGACCTGAGGTCGGCCGCCACACACATCTGGAAACTGCTCTTGTTCGTAGTGTCAGGCCTCAGCCGGACATCATCGAAAGGATCCGCATGCGGAACGTGTTCGGTCGTCTGTCCACCCTCGGCGCACTGGCGCTGCTCGTCGTTGCGTCACCTGTGGCCGCCCAGCCGGCGGCGCCGCCGCCGCTCGCCATCCCCAATCCGCATTACGTCTCGCTGCCGATGGAGATTGCTGTCAACAAGCCTGCGGCGGAGGTGTGGAAGCGCATCGGCAAGTACTGCGACATCGGCGAGTGGCTGCGCCTGCCCTGCACGATCACGTCGGGAGTCGACGGTGAATTCGGTGCGGTGCGCTCGGTGGCCAGCGAGATTCTGGTCGGCAAGACGGAACTCTCGTACACCTACACGCAGCCGGTGCGTGAAGGTCGGCCCTACGACGCGTATCACGGCACGCTCGAGGCGCGTCCGGTCACCGCCACCACCTCGAAGATCGTCTACACGCTGTTCTTCGACAACTCGATGATGGCCGACGATGCGGCGCGCGAGCGGAATCTGGCGCAGCGCAAGACGACGTTCACGCAGGCACTGGCGAACATGAAGATCCTCGCCGAGGGTGGCACGATGCCGCCCGCGCCGCCGCGTCCCGCCGCGCCGGGGCAGTAGCTTAGACCCGCCAAGTCCGGCATATGAGTCGGGGCCCAATAAGAGCGTCGCGGTGCTGGGCTTGTCCCGAAGTGGCGCGCGACCTCTTTGAGGTATGGTCCTCCATGAACCGGGGGGAGCCAATCGCTCGTAAGATTTTTGATTCACCGAGCTTGGGCTGCCGTCATGTCGATTCGACCGTCGGCCGTGGACAGTGGCAGTGATGTCGAGGCGAGCGGGGAGCGG
The DNA here is from genome assembly GCA_963722395.1 of uncultured Acidobacteriota bacterium. Lineage (GTDB taxonomy): Bacteria > Acidobacteriota > Vicinamibacteria > Vicinamibacterales > CAVVIG01 > CAVVIG01. Next base: position 198,179 of record CAVRLS010000013.1, read on the forward strand.
ACGCCGTCCGAGTGGGCGCTTCTGGGCGTCGCAGATGATCAGGCGCATCTCAACCGCGGACCTCGTCACGGTCGCCAGCTGGTGCCCCACGACCTTGGCGGACTGACAGCGTGGATTCCCGGTGCAGCCTCATGGATGTCGTGTGGTGAAGACGTTGGCTAAGTGGGGTATGGCTGGAGGGTCAACCGGCCGTGTCCTCGACAGTCAGCCCCGGCCCATTTGTGGCGGGCGCCGAGACGCTCTGAGTTCTACTGCGGCAGCGGGTCCGGGCGCAAGTCGTTGCGCACCTTGGTCCGGCAGCTGCGAGGCTCGCACTCAGCACCTCGTCCAGATGGGCGGAAGTCCTTGCCGGATCTCGATGTCGCTGAACTTGGATGCCGGCCTGATTCGCGCTGTGCGCGCCCACGCCGCCATGCGCTCGAGGCCTTGGTCGAGAGGCACGTTTTCTCACCATGTCGACAAACGTGAGCAGTCAGGTCGTTCGATGCTGTGGGCGATGATGGGTGCCACGTCGTCGATGTCGCTGAACGCGCGCGTCTGATTGCCGTCGCCGAAGATTGTCACCGGCTCGTCGTGCAACATCTGTCGCATAAACATCTTGTGAGCCTGCGCGAGGTCGAGTTCCACCGCCGGAGCGGGGACCGTCTCCTCGCTCATCGGCGCCGACGCGTGGCCATACACCGCTATGGAAGAGGTGAACACGACGCACTTGACCCGCCGGCTGTTGATTGCGGCATTCAGCACCGCCATGCTTCCGATGAGGTTGTTGTGGTAGTTGAAGCGCCGGATGAACGGGCTCAGGCCCTCCGCCGCGTACGCCGCCAAGTGAAAGACATACGCGAAGGAGTTCCGGGCGAACAGTCGATCCAGCAGGGAGCTGTCGGTCACCGACCCGCGGACGAAGGTCACGCCGTCAGGGATCTGATCCTCGAACCCGCCAGACAGATCATCAAGTGCCAGCACCCGACGTCCATTGGCCTGTAGGTGACGGCTGACGTGAGATCCGATGAACCCGGCCGCACCTGTCACGAGAACGTCATGCGTCATGGGTCAACACCTCAGCACCCTCGTGGGGGGCGCCTGCCGCCAATGTAGACGTTCTCGATGAGCGCCGCGGCGGGCAGCATCGACCGTTTGTCGCAGCCGCTCGGCGCTCGATGTCAATCATCGCAGTTCCCGCCGCTGGGCCATGGCGCTGGCACGAGCGGTCGCGGGCGCAGCTTGTAACCACCGGCGAGGCCTACGCAGTTGTTCTGCGGCGGGTCAATCGATGATGGACCGTGCAGCCGGCGAGGGTCGACACGAGCATGAGCATGAACAGCACAACGACGAGTAAGCCCGCAGTGCTCGATGACACAGCCCTCCGCGTGCTGAAGGTATAGGGTTCAGTCGTGGCGTACAGCGGCGTTGACGTCCGCAGATTCTGCGCCGATAACTGGTCATACACAGCGGACACGTGACTCGCGGCTTGCGACACTTCGTCAAAAGCCTGCGTCGTCCTGGCCTCGATCAGCGCTACGGTCGCCGGCGATTCGTCGCTGCGCCCGCCCATCGTCCGGAGGTTCATCGCGAGGTCCTGGTAGAACGCCTCCTCGCGCTGGAGGTCCCCAGACCGCGCGCCTGCCTCGATGATGCGATCGGTCAGCGTTCGTCGGTACTCCTGGTCGTCGGCAGCCGTGCCGAGCGCCACGAGCCGGTCCAGAAAGGACTGATCCATCGAGGGCGTCGTCGGCGCCGCATCGACCTTTTCGTCGGCGCGGCCCCCAATCTGGGGGCGTGGGGCGTTTGGCCGCTCAGCCGTGTAACTGCGGAGGGCACGCTGAAGCGACGTGACAAGGTTCAGGGATTGCTCCCGTTCGAGTCTCAACTGGAACAGCTGATTGTTGGCGTACAGGCGGAGCGCGGCTGGATTCTTGGTGATTCCCTGAGTACGGATGAAGTCGAGTAGCGGCACGAGCCTGAACCGGATCGTGTCTTCGAGATTCGAGCGGATGTCCGCCAGGGAGAGCTTCTGGTCGCCAATCCGAATGCTTTGTCCACCCGGCAGGCGGGCGAGCGTCTCGATCGTCCCCATCACGCGGTACGTCTTGGCGCGAAGCACGTCGGTCGCGATGAAGTAGTCCTCGCGTTCGATCAGGCTGCGGTCCAGGATGTCCTTGGACAATATGGGGATGTTGTAGCGCGTGGCGCCCTTTCGGTTGTGGACGTGCTCTGCCCATGTTGCAAGCGTGTCGCTGAGGATCTTTTCTGTCTGCTGCAGCGGCACGGCGGTCGGGCCGACGCCACTCCGGATGTTCACTGAAAACACCGGGTCGATCATCGCGGCACGCCGGGTCCTGAGCTCCTCCTCGATACGAGCGCGATAGACCGGTGTGAGTCGAACGTCGCTCAGCCTGGCTTGGTACTCCTCAGTGAGCCTTTCGACATCCTTGTTGGCGCCGAGGACGAATACTGACTGTTCGAACGCCTCGTATGCTCCGAACTGCTCAAGGTGGTTGGCCCGAAAGACCTCGCGCAAGACCGAGGGAGCGACGATCTCCATGGGGCTGAATAACGTTCCATTGGGATAGCGGTTCTGCGCGGCCCCTTCAAAGAGCAGCCGGAAAGGGAGCGTCGCGATGCGCTCGGCCGGCGCCATCAGAAAAAGCGCGAGGGCCCCCACGAGCGAGCACAGCCCGCCGACGAGCAACGCGAGTCCCAGGGCACGCCGATAGCTCCAGAGGAATGCGGCGAGGCGGGGCATCGGCGTCATTCCCCCTTCATTGCGTGATGTCCAAGGCTGAACGCGGTAGCCACGATGCCCGCGAGCGCCAGGACGGCGACGACGTACAGGCCCAGGGTGCGGGCCGGAAGAGCACGCGTGGTCGTCAATGTGAAGGGGGCCGTGGCTGTATAGAGTGTCGTCGAGGGATTGAGGTTCTGTGCCAGAAGCTCGGTGTAGAGTCCGGAGATCTGATCGATCCCGCGGGATACCTGGTCAAACGCATCGGCCGTGCGCGTTGTGATGATCGCGACGGTCTCACCTCTGCTGGCATCGCGTAATCCCGCAGCGGATAAGGTCGCGACCAGGTCTTCGTAGTACGCAGCTTCGCGCTGAATGGCGGCGGCTCGCTCGCTCTCCAGGAGGATGCGGTCCGTCAGTTTACGGCGATATTTCTGATCCTCGGGGGCTGTCGAGAGCAGCATGAGTCGATCCATGAACGACTGATCGAGCTGGGGCACGATCGATGGGCTACGTGAGGACCCGCCGATGCCATCCGTGCCGTCACTGGGGCTGACGAGCCTCTGACTCGTGTATCCGGTGAGCGACTCCTGAAGTGTGCTGATGAGACGCTGCGAGCGGTCGTGATCGAGCCGCAGCTGGAACAGCTGGTTTTGCGCGTAGAGACGAAGCTCGCGAACGTTCTTCGTCACGCCTTGCGATCGGACGAGGTCGAGCAGCGGCTCGAGTTTGAAGCGAACGACATCTTCGAGGTTCGAGCGGACTTCGGCCAGCGCGATCTTGCCCGTCCCCGTCCGCAGCGCATGTGCGCCAGGAAGCTCGGCGAGCGTGTCTATGGTTTTGATGACCCGGTTTGTCTTCGAGCGGAGGATGTCAACGGCGATGAGATAGTCCTCGCTTTCCATGACGCGCCGGTCAAGGATGTCCTTCGAAAGCACCGATACGTTGTGCCCGGCGGCGCCTTTGTGCGCGTCGGCCTGCTTTGCCCAGGTCGTGAGCACGTCGTTGAGAATCTTTTCCATCAACTCGGCGGGCAGCGTCGTGAGCCGCTCGCGCCGGCGCAAGTTCAAGGAGAACACGGGGTCGACCAGTTCGGCGCGCCTGCTCCTGAATTCCTCCTCGATCCGCGTGCGATCCAGGGATGTGAGTCTCGGGTCGGCGAGCCTCGCTTGGTACCTGGTACGTGAGCATGTCGACGTCGGGATTTGCGGCGAGGACGGATACCGACGCTTTGAAGGCGTCGTAGCTGCCGAACCGCTGCAAATCGTTGGCTTGGTATACAGCCATCATCGTCGGGGCTGCGACAATCTCGGACGCATCGAAAGGCGCACCATTCGGATAGCGACCGGAATCCGCCCCTTCAAACAACAGGCGAAACTGGACGCTAGCCACGCGCTCGACGGGTACCCACAAGAACGCCGCCATCGAGATGACCAGCGCAAGACCACCGACCCCGAGAACGGCCAGACCGATGGCGTGACGGTAACTCCAGAGGACATGCAACACTGTTCGAAGGAAGACGGCATCTTCCTCGACCTCACCCTGCCTCGTCGTGTCCGCACTCGAGCTCATCTTCGGTCCGCCATCCGCACTACACGATGCGATTACTTACCGCGCAACTCTAATCCCCTGGAAATCTGATAGCTGGCACACATCCCGGAGCGCGGCTCCCGCCGGGGAAGGTGAGAGGAGTGAGCACAGGGGGCGATATGGGAACGACGAACAACAGCAAGGGGCGCCCTCACCCTGACGTCGGAAGCATAGCGTGAAACCATCGTTGACACTCGTCAAACGCGCGCACTACCATCCGGCAGTGTTGCCCGATGCCAGCCGACGTTTTCCACGACGCGGCTTCGAAGGCGATAGCGCACATTGACCAGCGGAGCCACTCGCGACGCGCCAGCTACCGATATGCCGGACGGTCCGGTTGTCTTCAATCGTCCGGCCCTGACCGGCAGGGAAATAGACTACGTCCTCCAGGCGATCTACTCCGATCATCTCTCCGGTGGCGGTGAGTTCACGCGGCGATGCCAGGTGCTGCTGCAGGAGCTGACGACGTCACCGCGCTCGTTCCTGACGACCTCCTGCACGCATGCGCTCGAACTGGCGATGCTTCTCGCCGATCTCGCGCCGTCCGATGAGGTGATCTGCCCGGCATTCACCTTTCCTTCTGCCGCGAACGCCATCGCTCTGCGACGAGCTCGAGCGGTGTTTGTGGACATCCGACCTGACACCTTGAATGTGAACGAGGAGCTCATCGAATCTGCCGTGACAGGGCGCACGAAGGCGATTATCGTGATGCATTACGCGGGGATTGCCTGCGAGATGGATCGGATTCTCGACATCGCACGCAAGCACCGCCTGCTGGTCGTTGAAGACAATGCCCATGGACTGTGTGGCCGCTTTCATGGCCGGCCCCTCGGAACGTTCGGAGCGCTTGCGACCTTGAGCTTCCACGAAACCAAGAACGTGACGTGTGGAGAGGGCGGCGCCATCCTGGTGAATGACGAGCGGTTCGTCGCACGCACAGAAATCATCCGGGAGAAAGGTACGGATAGAGCGCGTTTCGTACGCGGGGACGTCGATCGGTACACCTGGAGCGGCATCGGTTCCAGCTACATGCCATCAGAGCTGCTGGCGGCGTACCTCCTCGCGCAGCTCGAGGCTGCTGAAACGATTCAGCAGAAGCGACATCACCTCTGGAGCACGTACCGCATCGAGTTGGATGCGTGGGCCAACCTCGTGGGAGCACGACTGCCGGTGGTTCCGGAACATTGCAGCCACTCGGCGCACCTCTTCTATCTGCTGATGCCATCGCCTGACGACCGCACGGCATTCATCGAACACCTGCGGAGCCGGGAAATCATGGCCAGCTTCCATTATCAGCCGCTTCACTTGTCCGAGATGGGACGCCGCTTCGGCGGGAAAGCGGGACAATGTCCCGTTACCGAGGATGTAGCCGATCGCCTTGTGCGGCTGCCACTGTTCTTCCAAATGGAGCCTCGTCAGCAAGAGAGGGTTATCGCCGCCATCCAGGAATATCGGACGGTGTAGGGCCGCCAATCTGGTGGAGGCGACGCACGACGTCGACGGTCTGTCGTGCCTGCGCTTCGGTGTAGTATCGGTCGTTGAACAGGTTGACGATGCGGCGGTGGAGCTGCTCGGCGACGGGAGCGCGGTGACTCGCTCCAGACGCGGGACAATAGTGGCGGCTCGCGAACAGGCCTGCCGCAAACAACGATTCGACCAGTTGCGCACTCTTATCCACCATGATGTTGAAGCGCCAGTGCTGGAAGAGTTCTGGAAGCTGAATACGGCGTGGAAGGCCTGCGACGTAGATAGCGTTCAAGGCTCGCTTGTGGCGATCCGACTCCACCAAGGCTGACAGGATCCGGTCCCGGTATGCAGGCCAGATCGGTGTAGGGGTCGAACTGTCTTCCACGTAGGCGACGGCGGGTGCCAGATGCGCAAAGCCGCCGCCGCTCAGATCGACGTGTTTGGCATACCCGGTGCTGAAGACGGTGGCATCCGCAGACGGACACAGCTGTTCGCCACTGCATGCCGGTCTGCACAGGCATTTGTCGTCAATCAGCAGCGCTTGTGGGGCGACACTCTTCACGCGTGCAAAGAACGGCTCTTCGTGTGTCTCCGCGCCATAGGTGCGAACGAATACCACTCCAGCGAACTGTGCTGGATGGTCAGACAGCAACGACAGACAACGTTCTCGGTCCATGACAAGGTCGCGCGGGTCGATGTCCACGAAATGCACGGGACGGCCGACCGCGGCGAGACTCTTCGGCACCACCTCGCAAATGTTGGAGGGGACAAGAAACGGTTTCGCATCGCCCGCCGCGCGGGAGAGGTTCTGTAGCACGTGGGCGGCACGATGCTCGACCACGACCCTCATAGCCCGAGGGCGCCTCTCAGGTGCGCGCGGACTTCGCTGAACATGAAGTATCCACTCGAATCCTCCACTGGGATCGAAAGCCTCCTGACGCGTTCGAGCTCTTCCGCGACGCGACGTCGGTCGGTGAATCTGTCGCGCAGATTGTCGCGCAGGGCCCCATATGGATCGACAAACCCGTTGAGGACTTCTGGTACATCCTGCCAGGATAGCGACACTGGATACCCCAGGTATCGCATCTCCGGAAAGCAGGCCGCTTCGGCAAATCTCGTGATCTCGGGCTCGAGAACGGCTGCGTGGGCGCCGACCGATCCTGCGCCTAATCCGCGACAGGGGACGTGCGAGGAGTTTCCTGGCCACGGCTGCCCGTCCTGGTCACGGATGCCGGCGGCGAACGCATCTTCAGGATACGATTCCACATCGAGCCATCCAGCAAGCCGGTTGAGGCAGGCCTCGGGATGTGCCACCAGATCCTCATAACGAAGCCAGGCAAAGTGCGGATGATTCTGCAGATGCATCAGGAATGCGACGCTCTTTCGCCACTGCCGTATGTTGAACAGCGTCGGTTTTGGAGTGCCCGTGAACTGCGGTCCGCGCCCGTGGTTGTGCGACGCCAGGACGTCGCGCGGATCGCGGACAATCACCACACAACGGATCCCTCGCTCCAGCAGGCCCGGAAGGAACTCCTCACAACCGGTCTCTTTGCCGCCGACATAGCGCGCCGCCCGGTCCTGCGCGAGTGTGCGCCAGAGGGCGGACAATATGTCCGGAAAGCTGCCGGCTGGCAGCTGTGTGAGGGCCCACTCGAGAGCGTCCGGATCGAATCGTGTGTATTGCCCGGAATACTCGCGCATCTCGGCAAATATCCGGCGAACAACTCCTGGTGATATCTGTTGATGCTGGAGATGGCGGCTGAACTCCTCGACGGTGTACTCATGTTCCAGGAACAGGTCGCCGAGCGGGTACGGCTCGCGTTGCACGCCGAGCGTGGTGAGGAAGGCCCGTTTTGCCTCCAGAAAGAGCAATGGGAAGGGCTGTGAGCGTAGCGAGATCTGCTCGTGTTGCGACAGCAGCTTCTCGATCAGTGTCGTTCCGCCGCGAGGCATGCCGGTCACGAACAGCATCGGCGTCATTGCATCATTGTCACGCATGCTGATCTCGATCGTGATCCCGGTCTACAACAGCACCGTCACGTCGATCATGGCGGATCGCGTGGCGGCGGTATTCGCCGGCCGGATCGAACAATACGAGCTGATTTTCGTGGACGACTGTTCATCCGACACACGCGTCTGGCCAGTGCTCTGTCACCTGAGCCTGTCGGACCCCCGCGTTCGCGCCATCCAGCTCACGCGGAATTTCGGCCAGCACGCCGCCACGCTGTGCGGGCTTCGCGAAGCGCAGGGTGACATCGTCATTACGCTGGACGATGATCTCGAACACAATCCGGACGAGATTCCGAAGTTCCTCGCCTTGGCTGAGCGCGACGTGGTTCTTGCGCAGTTCAGACACCAGCATCACAGCCTGTTCAACAGGGCTGCCAGCAGGACCAAAGGGTTCTTCGACTGGCTGATCCTCGGCAAGCCACGGCACGTCCGGTTCAGCTCTTACCGGATGCTGAGCCGGGTCGTCGTCGACGGCATGTTGTCGATCCGAACGTCCCACCCCTTCATTCCGGCGCTGATCCTTCACGTGACCAAGGATCTCGTCGGCGTTGACATCGCGCACCAACCACGGAGGGACGGGCGCAGCAACTACACTCTCGCCAAGCGGCTGCGGCTGTTCAGCGACCTGGTGATTCATAACTCGTCGCTCATGTTGCGGCTGGTGGGACAAGTTGGCGTGATGCTGGCGCTCGTCAGCTTCGTCATCGCGAGTGCAGTGATCTATCGCAAGTTCATGCACGGACGCGCCATCCAGGGCTGGACCTCGCTCATGGCCGCCGAGCTGCTCATCGGCGGACTCCTGCTGTTCGGACTCGGTATTATCGGAGAGTACCTCTTCCGCATCATCGAAAGCAGCGACGACCGGCCGACGTACTTTGTGCGACGGCGGGCCGACGGCAAGCGGGACTAGGCCAGGGAGTGCTCATGGTCGTAGCTCGGGGAGTCTGACCCGGCATGCGAGTGGCCGTTCTCCAATCGAACTACATTCCATGGAAGGGCTACTTCGACATCATTCATGATGTCGATCTGTTCGTGTTCTACGACAGCGTGCCCTATACCACGGGCGACTGGCGCAACCGGAACCGGATCAAAACGCCGCGGGGCTTGGCGTGGCTGACGATCCCTATCGGCCCCCGAAGGGGCAGGCTGATCCACCAAGTGGACATCCCGGATCGCATGTGGGCTGCCGTGCACTGGCGCTGTATTGCGGAGCACTATCGTCGAGCGCCCTACTTCGAGCGGTACCGGGAATATTTCGAGGAGGCGTACCTTCACCGCACGTGGACGAGCCTCTCTGCGCTCAACCAGCACTTAATCCGCGGGATTGCCGTCGATCTTCTCGGCATCCAGACAACGTTTGCCGACTCGCGGCAATATCAGCCAACAGGGGAGAGACTGGATAGGCTTGTTGGCATTGTCCAGAAGACGGGCGCCGATACGTACGTCTCCGGCCCGGCCGCCAGGAGCTATATCGTTCCCTCCCGCTTCGAGGAGATCGGCGTCCAACTTGCCTGGCACGACTACGCTGGTTATCCACAGTATCCACAGTTCTTTCCCCCCTTCGCGCACGACGTGACGATCCTCGACCTTCTGTTTCACACGGGTCCCAACGCGGCGCATCATGTGTGGGGCTGGCGACATGCGACTGCGGCTCACTCGTGAACGCACAGCGGCGGCTGGATTACTTGCCGCTCAACTGTGAGACCGTCACCGGATTGCGTACCGCGTAGTCGCGCATATTGACCATGGCCACCCACGCGGCGAGGAACAAGACAACGACCACGACGATTCCTTTACGACGCGCGCGTGATTCGATGAAGGCGGGTGTCACAACGAAGAGCGCCAGCGCGAGCGGCGTGAAGAGCATGACGTCATACAGGTAGGGGTGAATCACCACAGACTGGCTGAAGAGTGCGGCGTACAGGACGTACGCGCCCAGAAGAGACGTTACGGCGATGACGGCAATCGGCGGAACCACCGCACGCATGGTGGCGGCAACCAGCATGGTCAGCAGCGCGGCTGTTCCGGCCATGAACAGCCATCTCCAATAGAACAGCGTTGCGCGGCTGCGCTCTGGCCAATCTGCGCGCGCGACATGGCGCCCGTAGGCGATGTCCCGATGGTCCTGGTAATACTGGGTCGAACCGTCGAGACCGGTGCGAAAAAGAAAGGTGCTCCCGTCTTGCGGCATGTCCGGACGCATCATGGTCATCCAGGTCTTCTGGCCGGTGAAGAGGCCGAGTGCCAGGACGACAGGCAGAACGCAAGAGAGCACAAGGCGACGCCAGACGATGAGATCGCTGGTGAGAATCAGCGTGATGGCCGCGTAACTCGCGATGAAGGTCAACCCGGCGATGAACTCCATATACACGAGCAGGAACACCGACGCCGCTTCCGCGATCATCAGTGCGCGCGACCGGGTTTCGAGCGCACGTTCTTCGAGCAGGAGGAAGATCGCCGCAAAGGCGAGCCACCATACCCGCCCCGTGATCTCCCATACCAGGTCGAGGTTGTCCGGGAACGTGAAGTGTGCGATTTGCACCGACGCCCCGAGGATGAGTGCGTGGAAGGGCGGCGTGCCGGCACGCAGGGCCAATCTGAACCCCAGGAGGCCGATCAGCGACGACGTGAGCAGCAGGACCAGCAGGTTGTGCACAGCAAGAAGCCGCCAACTGTCACGGCCGGTGACGGCAGAGTACAGTGTCGCAACGACGAAGCCGCTGATCAGGCTGCCGCCGGTGGATGAGCTATACACGTAGGGCTTGTCGGCGGTTCCGCGGACGCTCAGGCCCGCGACACTGAAGTATCCGTAGTCCAGCCAGTAGTGGATTGCAAAGTGCTGTCGAGCGGCAACGGCGTTCTTCTGCAGGGCGTCAGCACTGTGCCCGGTGACCGTGACGCTCACGAACAGGAAGGCCACGAATCCAACGGCGAGAAATATCAGCAGCGCCGGTGGCGTGCGAACCGGGATCGGCAAGGGGCGCGGCAAACACGACTCGGCGCGGGCTGGTTCGGGAGGGTGGGTTGGGGTCGTCATTCAGCGTGCGGCACCCTGAGGTCGGAAGCATAACGTGAACCAGTCCTTGACACCCGTCAAATGCGGGCACTACCATCCCTTCCCCGGACGCCGTCAGCTGCACGCCGGCATCGGCGCGAGGCGGGTCTCCATGACCGACTCACCTCGATGTTTGTGCGATTGATGCATCCGCGGATCCCATGGGCCTGAATCGCAACACCGCGGCAAACCTTGCGGGGCGACTCTGGGCAGCCGCCCTCGGCGTCGTGCTCATCCCCATATACCTCAACGTGCTCGGGATGGAGTCCTACGCCCTCGTGGGGATTTCCGGCATTCTGGTGAGCGTGTTCGGGTTGCTCGAGTTTGGGTTCAGCATCGCGTTCAGTCGCGAACTGGCGCGCCTGTCGACGTTGCCAGGCAGCGAGCAGGATCAGCGCGATCTGGTGGCCACGTTCAGCGTGTTCTACTGGTCGGTGGGGGTGGTGGTCGGGATCAGCATCTGGTGGCTGGCGCCACTGATCGCGACGAAGTGGATCCACGCCGAGACCCTCTCGATTACAACGCTCGTGACGTCGATCCGGTTGATGGGCGTCGCGGTCGCGCTGCAGTTCCCGATGATCGTGTACCAGGGCGCTCTACTCGGGCTTCAGCGGCACGTTGAGTACAACGCCGTCCTCGTGAGCTCGACCACCGTGCGAGGCATGGGTGCCCTCGTGGTGCTGTGGTTCTTGTCACCGACCGTGCAGGCCTTCTTCATCTGGCAGGCGCTGCTCACGCTGGGGACGGTGGGGGCCCATCGCTTCGTGCTGTATCGGATTCTCCCGCGGGCGCCGCGACGGGCCGCCGTTCGCGTCGCGCTGGTGGCGGGTGTGTCCACGTATGCGGCGGGATCGATGGCGAACTCCATCGGCAGTGCCGTGGCGCAGCAGTCCGACAAGATTATCCTCAGCAAGACACTCTCGCTCGAGCAGTTGGGCTACTACACTCTGGCCGGGACAATCGCGTCGCTCCTGTGGACGATGATTTTCTCCGTGACGTCGGCCGCGTTCCCACGCTTCAATCAATGCGCCGCAGCGAACGACGAAGCCGGGCTGGCCGCGGAGTACGATCGGGCCACGCAGCTGATGGCGGCGATTGTGTTGCCCACGTCCATGGTCCTCATCGTCTTCGCACGGGAGGTGATGACCCTGTGGACACGAAAGCCGGTCATCGCGGCGGCCACCCGCGACATGGTCGTGCTCTTCGCCGTGGGTATGACGCTGGCGGCTATCGTCAACCTCGCGCTCCACGTCGCGCTCAGTTGCAGCTGGTTCCGTCTGACCATTGGTTTCACCTGGGGAGTGGCGCTCACGTCGTTGCCGCTCTTCTGGTTTGCCTCGCGGTTCTGGGGATCTCGTGGTGCGGCTGCGGTCTGGATGCTGGAGCATGCGGCGACGCTGCTGATCGTACCCCTTGTCCACCGGCGGTATCTGCGCGGTCGGGCGGCGACGTGGCTCAAACACGCAGTGGTCTTCCCGGTCGCGGCGTCGGGTGCCATCTGCGTGGTGGCCCGATTGGCTGCACCGACCGTGGAGAGCCCTGCTGCTATTGTCGGGTTGCTTGGAATCACGTGGACGCTCGCGACGATCGCCGTGGTACTCGTCGAACCAACCGTCCGTGCGCACACCACGACGGTATGGACACGCCTTACTGCATAGCCCTCGTGGCGCCTGACCGCGGATGAACAAAGCGGGGGGGGACGCCAACCTTCCGCCGCGGCGTGGGTGGGGAACCTCTCCGGAGTATCATCGTGCCGTCGATCATGACTGACCACTCGACACGCTTCTGGGCATCGGTATCGAACGGCCCAGTGCTTGTGACAGGAGCGACCGGCATGGTCGGAGGAGGCGTCGTCCAGGCACTCCGGCAGCGCGGTCTCTCCACCGTGCTGACACCCGACCGGAGGCAATTGAATCTGACCGATCGCGCGTCTGTGCAGTCGTGGTTCGAGCGGCATCGGCCACGCTACGTGTTCATGGTTGGCGCACGAGTGGGCGGGATCGCGGCAAACGCGGCAGATCCAGTGGCGTTCCTGACGGAGAACGCCCGCATGGCCTTGGAGCTATTCGACGCATGCCTTCGGTTTCAGGTCGAGAAGAGCGTCTTCCTGGGCAGTTCGTGCATCTACCCACGAGACTGCCCGCAGCCGATGACGGAAGCGATGCTGCTCACCGGACCGCTGGAGCCGACCAATGAAGGGTACGCGCTAGCGAAGATTCTCGGCCTGAAGCTCGCCGAGTACTACGCCAGGCAGTACGGACTCAACGTGGTCTGCCCAATGCCCTGCAACATCTACGGTACCGGCGATCACTTTTCATTTCAGCGGTCGCACGTCTTGTCGGCGTTGGTGCGGCGGTTCGTCGACGCCGTCGATTCACATGAACAGACGGTGACGGTGTGGGGCACCGGGACCGCCCGGCGCGAGTTTATCCATGTGGATGACGCCGTGCGGGCGATCCTCTTCCTGTTCGAGTCGCTGAACAGCCCAGAGATAATCAATGTCGGCACTGGTGTCGACGTCAGTATCCGCGAGCTGGCGGAGCATATTGCTCGTGAAGCTGGGTTTTCGGGAGGCATCGTGTGGGATGCCTCGAAGCCCGACGGCATGCCTCGCAAGTGCCTCGACGTCTCGCGCCTGACCGGCCTGGGATTTCACGCCACGGTCACGCTTGAAGACGGGATCAAGCGCACCATCGACGAGTATCGGGACCTCAAGAAGCGTGGCGCCCTGCGATGACGAACAAACTGGTGCAGAGCATTGCCGGGGTCATCGATCTGGTGCTCGAATCGTCGAGTCGAGCGAACGAAATGAAGCCGACGAAGTACTGGTGGCCGCTGTCCGTCGCTACCTACGGGACTGAGGAGATCCTCGAAGCGCTGGACTCGTTGTGTGCGTTCAGGACAACGATGTGGGAGAAGACCGCGGAGTTCGAGCGCCGGTTCGCCCTCCTCGCGCAGCGGCGCCACGCCGTGATGGTCAACTCGGGGTCGTCCGCCGATCTGCTGCTTGCGCTGATGATGGCGAATCCCGAGCGCCCGCTGCTCCAACCGCAGGATGAAATCCTGGTGCCGGCCGTCACATGGCCGACACAGGTCTGGTCAATCCAGATGGCGGGATTTCACGCGAGACTCGTCGATGTCGATCCCGCGACGTTGAATGTCTGCCCGGATGCGCTCCGTCGATCGATTGGGCCGCGCACCCGCGCCGTGTTCCTCGTGCATGTGCTCGGCAACCCGTGCCCGATGGATGCCATTCTCCGCATCTGCAGGGAACACGGACTGATACTCCTCGAAGATTGTTGTGAGGCTCTCGGTTCCACCTGGGAGGGAGTGCCGGTTGGAAACTTCGGTATCGGCGCGGCGTTTTCATTCTTCTTCTCGCACCATGTGACGACCATGGAAGGTGGCATGGTGACGACCGATGATGATGCGCACGCCGATCACTTGCGCATCCTCCGGGCGCATGGATGGACGCGGAATCTGGCGACCGCGGCACAGCCGGACGGGGCGCCCGGCGTCGACCCTCGGTATACCTTCGTGAACTGGGGCCTCAATGTCAGGCCGACCGAAATCCAGGCAGGCTTCGGACTCCGGCAGCTCGATCGTCTTCCTGGTTTTGCGGCACGCCGGACTGCGCTCGCAGCCCGCTTTTACGAGGCCATCTCGCGAACCCCGTTTCTCTCAGGCCCAGTCGTCGACGAGCGGGCGAGCGTGCAGTGGATGGCCCTGCCTATCATGATCGATGCGGATGCGCCGTTTACCCGATCGGACCTGGCGTCGTATCTCGAGTCCACGGGTGTCGAGACTCGGCCCATTATTGCCGGCAATCTGGCACGCCAGCCAGCCGCGCGGCTGTTCCCCGGTCTTGCATCGGGCCCGCTGCGTGGGGCCGATGCCGTGCACGATCGTGGTCTCTACGTCGGGCTCTCCCCGCTATTCCCGGACAGTGCGCTCGATCGACTCGTCGACGTCCTCACCAGCTTTGTGCAGGGTCACTCACGATGCGCATCCTCTACTCCTTCAATAAACGCGGTGTAGAGGCGGACTTCTGGTCGCGGGAGATCGCGGCGGCGTCCAACGACCGACATACCTTCCTGCCATTCAATCACGATCCGTATGTCGCCACGCACCGCTACTCTCGCGCGCAACTGCTCGACCACCTGTACTTCCACAAAGATCCCGGGTTGATGCGGCTCTACGCCGACCTGGAGGCCACACTCGCGGAACGCACGCCAGACGCGATGCTCGTCGACAACCAGAATCCCTACCATCCTGATTACCTGCGGAACATCTCCGTATACAAGGTGCTGCGGACCACCGACGGCCCGCTCTCGGCCTACGATCGTGACTTCGCATACCTGCACGCATTCGACCAAGTACTCTTCTGTGGACCCGCGTACAGCGCCGACATGGGAATGCGCGAGAAGCTGACGTACGTCGGGGCGACCAATATGGATTTCTGGCCCCTCGGCACGTTCGCGGCGAATCATGATGCGTCCAAATCCGAAGAGCAGGTGTTCGGTCACGAGCGCGACCTGGACGTGGTCTTCGTCGGCGCCATGCATCTCGACAAGATGCCGACTCTGGCGAAGGTCAAGAAGGCGCTCGGACGACGGCTCCGCATGCATGGGCTGACATCGTTGAAACGCAATCTCTATTTCAACGCCAAGTATGGATTCCCCGGCTGGGTCCGTACGATTCCCATTCGCGAGTACGTCCCCCTCTATCAACGCGCGAAGATCGGCATCAATGTTCACCTCCGCGGAGACTACACACTCGGCAGCTATCGTCTGTTCGACCTGCCGGCCAACGGCGTGATGCAGATTTCTGACGGGGGCGAGTACCCTCGAAGAGTTCTTTCGCGTCGGCGAGGAGGTCGTGCGGTACGAGGGCGCCGACGAGTTGATCGACAAGGTTCGCTGGTACCTGGCGCACGACGAGGAACGGCTGCGGATCGCACGAAACGGCTATCGACGCGCGATGAAGGACTATCGGATTCATCACGTCCTCCAGCGCGGCGGCGATCTCATCGAAGCAGGGATGGCCCGGATCCGGCCTCGTCATGCGAGTCGCGACACCACTGCACGCTGAGCATGGCGGGCCCGGCGCCACTGCAACCCGCCTGCGGCGGCGACCGCGTACCGTCTCGGCGCAGCAAAGGCTCGATCACCGCCCTTGCGGTCGTGGGCGCGACGTCCGTCTGGGTTGCGCTCCTCGCCGGCGACACGGGCGCCGTGGTGCTGCCGATACTGGCGATGCTGACCGGCGCGGCCACCTACGCAATCGTCCTGCACCGGCGTGACGGCCGTCTGCCGATTTTCGAGCCGGCTTCGCTCGCCGTCGCTGCGACAGTCGTTTACGGGGTCTATCCGCTCGTCAATTTCGTCGCCGGCGGACTCACGTGGTCAGCGTACAGTGACAACCGTCTACTCCAGTTGGCCAGAGACCCTGCCGATGTTGCCGCCTTCGCGTGGCGGTACGCCGCGTACCTCGCGGCCTTCGTTGGCACGTACTTGGTGCTTCGCGGTGCGTCGGGTGTGCGTACGACCGATCTGCGGCGGCCGTCGCAGGCGACGACAGCGTCGATCGTGCTGATCGCTGTCTTCAACTGGCTGCTGCTGGCGGCGATCGCTCGCGCGTATGGCATCCAGGTACAGCCCAGGCTACGCCGAAGTTGCCGAGGGCTTGGTTCCCGTGGTCTCGAATCTTCCGCTGTTTGTTGCGCAGATGTCCCAGAACCTGTTGTCCATTCAGCTGTTGTTGCAGCAGTTGCTCGTGGTGCTGCTGTTACTCGAATGGCGCAGGCATATCTGGGCTCGCTTCGCTCTCGTCGGATGTCTGCTGTTCGTAACCCTGGATGTCACCATCACAGGTGGCTCGCGGACCTCGGCGATGCTGTTGCTCCTGTCGACAGGCCTTCTTTATCATCGTCTCGTCCGACCGATGAAGCTCGTTGCGGTAACGACCGCCGGAATGGCCCTGCTGATCGGCGGGATCGCTTACGGCATCGTCCGCGACCTCCGCAATTACCACGAGCCGGTGTCCTACCTCACGGCGACCAATGAGTTCCAGTCCATCTTCGGAACGCCGTTCGATCTGCGGGACCGCATGCGTACAGGCGAGCTGGTCGACATACCGTGGCAGATTTATTGGGCCGACCTGCTGGCCCTCGTGCCGTCTCAACTACTGCCGTTCGAGAAAATCGATCCGTCGATCTGGTATCTCGAGGTCGCGCACATCCACACCACCGGCTATGTCTTCGGACTGTTGGCGCAGGTCGTGGTCGGGTACGACTGGGTTGAGCTGATCCTGAGGGCAATGGTGCTGGCGTTGGTGCTGGCGCTGTTACAGCGTTGGTACGTCCGGCGCGTGGATCGCTTCTGGCCGACGATGGTCATGATGTTTCTGTCGACGTGGATGTACTGGACGATCCGTCAGTCCACCTTTTCCTTTCTCTATTTCCTGGTCTACAGGTTTGTGCCAACCGTGCTGGTCGTGCAGGGGCTCAGCATCCTGATCGCTCGAGCAGCGCGCCCGGTTCGAGAGAGCTCATCCTGACGCAGCTGCGACCCGTTCTCCATTGCATCTGGACGCTCGGCTCCGGGGGAGCGGAACGTCAGATCTCCTACCTCGCCCCCGAACTGGCGCGGCTTGGATGGAACATTCATGTGGCGTTCGCCTTCGGAGGAAAACACAGAGAAACACTCGAGCGATCTGCGGTCACCCTCCACGATCTCGCCGCCTGTCGCCGTGCGGATCCCGCGGTTCTCCTTCGGCTGGCACGTCTAGTGCGCGTACTCCGGCCGGGTCTCGTCCAGACGTGGCTGACCCAAATGGACGTGATCGGAGGAAGCGCGGCTCTCGCGGCGCGTATTCCTTGGATTCTCAGTGAGCGCAATAGCGTTGGCGCCTACCCGCCGTCAGGTCTCCACGCGATTCGGGCGTTCCTCGGCAAGCGGGCGAGCCTCGTCATTGCGAACTCCGAAGGAGGTGCTGAATACTGGCGGAACCTCCGTCCTTCGGGCAATGCGCTCATTCCCAATGCCATTCCCTTCGAGGCGATTGCGTCCGCCGACCACGCGGGGATACCTGCGCAGGTCCGCGGCGCCGTGCTGTTCGTCGGACGGCTGAGCGTGGAAAAGAACCCGGCGGTCCTGCTTGCGGCTCTGGCTCTTCCCGGCATGGAGGCTTTTCGTGGAGTTGTCTGTGGCACGGGGCCGCTCGCCACAGCGCTGGCCCGCCAGATCGAGACGGCGGGCCTGGGTGGGCGCGTCTTGCTCGCGGGAGAGATCGAGAACATCTGGGCGTACATGCAGAACGGCAGCGTGCTGGTCGCGCCGAGTTTTCGCGAAGGGAATCCGAACGCTGTCCTCGAGGCAGCCTACTGTGGGATTCCACTCGTCGTCGCGGACATTCCCGCCTACCGGAGCATTCTACGAAACGGGAGCGCGCTCTTCGTCGACCCGTCCGACCCCTGGTCGGTGGCGGAAGGGATTCGAACTGCGTGCTCTCCAGGAGCGGCCGAGCGGATCCGCTCGGCGCGCGAAGACGTCGCAGGGCTCGATGTCACGACGATGGCGCTCAGGTACGGTCAGGCCTACACAGCACTATCACTGTGAGGGAGTCACGTCGGTTCGAAGCATCCTCCGTAGAAGGGCAGGAAATCAGCGAGAGTGTAATATGCCTGGCATGCGCCTGGCCGTAGTGAATTTGACGAGTGGAGGCCTCAGCGGCGGCTATCGCAGTTACCTCGACAATGTCATGCCGCGGTTCCGCGCACATCCCGATGTGGAGCGGGTCGATGTGTTCATGCCAGGGGGCCTCGCCGTGGGTGACGATCGCTCATGGCCCCGTCGCGATGGACTGACTGGCTATCGTGTGCTGCGCGCGCAAATCCGAGAGCTGCAGTCCGATGTCGTCTTCATGCCGACCGCTCGATGGTTCGACACCGGGGGCATTCCCACTGTGATCATGGTGCAGAACATGGAGCCGCTGGCGGTGCCGTGTGGAGGCAACACATGGCAGGAGTCGGCGAAGAACATCGTTCGCGCGCGTATTGCCAGGCGTGCCTGCCGGCGCGCCCACCGCGTTATCGCCGTGTCGCAGTACGTCCGCGACTTTCTTGAATCACGTTGGTCTGTCTCCCCGGATCGCGTCGAAGTGGTTCCCGTCGGTGTCGCTCCCGCCGCTGAGCGCAAGCCAGCTATGCCTGCGTCGCTGAGCGCGCTGGGCCATCACGCGTTCCTCTTCACCGCGGGCTCCATCCGTCCCGCACGCGGCCTTGAGGATCTCATTGTGGCGCTGGCTGATGATGCTGCTCCCGACGTGCGGCTGGTCGTGGCCGGGAAGGTCGACCGTGGCGCCGAACCGTACGATCAGCGATTGCGCCAGCTCGCCACGCACCGAAATGTGGCTCACAAGATCATCTGGGCCGGCTATCTGAGCGCCGAAGAAATGTCCTGGTGTTTTCAAAACGCCGACATGTTCGTCATGACCAGCAGGGTCGAAGCCTGTCCGAATATCGCGCTCGAGGCGATGGCCGCCGGGGCGCTGATCGTCTCCGGAGATAACCCGCCGATGCCGGAGATGTTCGGACAGATCGCTCACTACTATCGACTTGGCGACGCCGTGTCGATGGTGCGGGCCATTCAGGCGACGCAGACGCTGTCTGTCCGGGATCAAGACGAACTGCGCTCGAGAGCTCGCAGGCGTGCGGAGGGGTTCGACTGGAACACGACGGTCGAGCGGACCGTGCAGGAGCTGCGAAGGGCTATGGCCTGATGCGGCTCCTCATACTGAGCGAAGGCGGGATCATCATCCACGTGGTCAGGGGTGTAACACGTTGCGCCGGACCGATCAGTACGTTCGAGCTCTGGGGCCGGTTGAATAATGTCTTGCGCCGCGGTGTGATCATCCGGGAAGATCTCTCGCTTTGGAGCGACCGTGCTGTCGA
The DNA here is from genome assembly GCA_963722395.1 of uncultured Acidobacteriota bacterium. Classification (GTDB taxonomy): domain Bacteria; phylum Acidobacteriota; class Vicinamibacteria; order Vicinamibacterales; family CAVVIG01; genus CAVVIG01. The sequence goes on from CAVRLS010000013.1 coordinate 217,976, forward strand.
TGGCGGGCGTTCTTCGGCAGCGACAGGGTACGTGGCGCCGGAGTGGACCTCGATGCTCGGTAAGCTGTCGCTCGAGGTGCCTATCTGCGATGTCTGGAGATCGAATGTTCGTTGAGGGAAAGAACGTTCTCGTGACGGGCGGTACCGGCTCGCTCGGGCAGGCGATCGTGCGGCGATTGCTGACCGGCGAGCACGGCATGCCGGCCCTCATCACGGTCTTTTCGAGGGACGAGGCCAAACAGTTCGACATGCGCCTGTCGTATCTGAGACGACGGGAGGCCACCGACGACATCATCTACCGCAACTCGACGCAGGTGCTGCGGTTCATGATCGGGGATGTCCGCGATTATTCCGCATTGTTCCGAGCGGTGCGCGAGTCTCACCTTGTGCTGCACGCAGCGGCCTTGAAGCAAGTGCCAACATGCGAATACTTCCCGTTCGAGGCGATCCAGACCAACCTGATCGGCGCGCAGAACCTCGTGCGCGCCATCCGCGAGAACCCCACGCGCGTCGAAACCGTCGTGGGGATTTCGACCGATAAGGCCTGCAAGCCCATCAACGTGATGGGGATGACCAAAGCCCTCATGGAGCGCGTACTCATCGAGGCCAATATCGGCTGCGCCACAAGGTTCGCGTGCGTTCGCTATGGCAATGTCATCGCCTCCCGAGGGTCGGTGGTGCCATTGTTCCTGGAGCAGATCAAACAGGGCGGCCCGGTGACTATTACGATCAAGGAAATGACCAGGTTTCTGCTCACGCTCGATCAGGCGGTGGATACCGTGCTTGCGGCGGTCCGTTCCGCACGGCCCGGAGAGACCTACGTTCCGCACGCCGTGTCCGCGAACGTCGAGGTGGTGGCCGACACCTTGATCGATGGGCGTTCCATCGACAAGCAGTACACGGGAATCCGGCCGGGAGAAAAGGTACACGAGGTCATGGTGTCGGACGAGGAATGCTATCGGACCGTCTCACGCGACCGCCATTACGTCATCCGGCCCATGTTGCCCGAGTTGCAGAACGAGGCCTGCGTTCCGGCGCTGACGCATGAGTACTCGTCCTCGGTGGTCACGGCGGACGCGGCCGCCCTTGCAGTGCTGCTGGAACCGTTCATGCGCCAAAGCGGCTCGGCCGCCCTTCCCGCATAACGTCGCGAGCGGGCGGCCTTGGGGCCCGCGTGGAGCTGAGTACCTGGCGTAAAAGTCGAGGTGCGCGGAATTCTCTTTGAGCCGAAGCCCGAACGTGTCTGGAGCGGGGCCGCCGTAGACGCAGCCGGCACGTCCCGACCGCGCGAACACCCATGGGAACTCATTTTGTGAAACGCGATGTGCGGGGCAGTCACGCATTCCGAGTGGCGGGGCTCGGACTTGCGCTTGCCTTTCGGGTCATTCCCGCCAGATTTCGATTCCAAGCTGCCATCACCTTCGCGCGATGGATCGAACCGCTCATCAAGCGCACGCCTGCGTACGCGGGCCGTGCGCAATTCAGGATGGACGGTCTGCGTGAAACATCTCTTGATCTGGTGCTGATGATGCTGAGCCGGCATCGCACGGTGTTCCATCCCGACCTGCACATCGAGGGCCTCGATCATCTGCCTGCAATTCGCAATGGCGGCACGCTTCTCGTCGGACCTCACACCATGCTCAGCAGGTTGTTCGTGCGGTATCTCGAAGACATCGGGATTGACACATGGATGATCGACAGCGACAACGCAGACCAGCGAATTCCTGGGACGCGCGCGGCGGCGCGTGTGCTGCTGCCCTCGGCGACCTTGTATCTGAAAGTAAAGCGACTACTGGCGGGCGGAAAGACGATCATCGCCATGATCGATCGAGGCCATGCCGAGTCCCGCGCGTCACGTTTCGAGACCGACGCAGGGCACGTGTTTGTGTCATATCCGCTCCTGCAACTCGCGCTGCGACAGCGGGCCCAGGTCGTGTTCATTGCCGCTCGAGTCGACGCGCGGTCGCGTGTCGTGATCCGGCTGTCCGTTCCCGCGCCCGAGAGCCGTGTCGTGTCTGAGACGCTCAGGGATTTCATCACGTTTCTGGACAAAGCGAGACGTGACGCATAGGTCACGCTTTCTATCCGGTTTCGACCAGCTCGCCTAGCGGTGCGCGAACGCGAGCACGTAGTGCGCGAGCGAGTCCTCAATGCGCTGCACGACGTCCTCCTGACCCCCGTAGACCCGGCGCATCTCACGGCAGAACGGCGTCCACGACCAGGCGGTGACATCGCGCACGGTCACGCCGGAAAATCCGGCGTGTCGCAGTGCCTCTTGATACGCGCCGATCGTGCAGACACGTTTCCTTGGCAGCAGCATCCAGTCCGCGATCGCATCGCCCTTTTTGAAGATCATGTCCGCGAGCGCAATGACGCCGCCCGGCCGCAATACTCGGTAAGCCTCGCGGAAGAAGTCTTCGCGCGTATCGAAGTGCTCCGCCGACTCGATGGCCAGCACGGCGTCGACCGTGGTCGTGGCGATGGCGAGCGTCGCGGCGTCACTCGCGACGGTGGAGGCCAGGCCGCGCCGACGCGCCTGCGTCAGTTGCCAGTGCGAGACGTTCACTCCAGTGACGCGCGCGCGCGGAAAGTGATCAACGAGGCGGCATGTGCCCGCCCCGAGGCCGCAACCAACGTCGAGTACCACGCCGGCACCGCGCGGGACGGCAGAGGCGACCTCATCGACTAGCCGATCGCAGGCAGAGGCGAGATCGCGTACACCATGTGACCAGTAGCCGACGTTGAAATAGCCGCTGTCGCCGTACAACGCGCGGATGCGCTGCTCGGCCAACAGGGCGTCGTACCGCGCCGCGAACGTCTTCGCCGACACCATGAGCTATGGTCCTTCTCCGGGTGGAGGACAGCTCGCCAAGAGCCAGTGCACCCAGGCTGTCACCCACCGTACCGAAACGCCTGCCGCAGGTGACGAGCGAACTTCGTGGAAAGGTGTGAAACGGAGACGACCGGCATGATGGTCGTCAGACCGGCCGCCCCTCGATGAGGCTGACCTGGGCGTGCGTCGGCACGACCCGCGTCAGCTGGAAGCCGGCGGAGGTCATCAGCGCTGCATGTTCGTCTTGTGTCCTGTGCATCCCGCCGGACACGGCGAGGGCAATGAGATCGAGAAACTTCGCCTGATCGGAATCGCGGTCGCGAGTAATCAGCTGCTCGACGATCAGGACGCGGCCGTGCCTCGGGATGACACGCCGAACGTGTTGCAGAATGGCCCGACACCTGTCCGCGGGCCAGTCGTTGAGCACGTGCGAGAGCATGTACGCATCAGCACCAGGTGGAACGCTCTGGAAAAAGTCTCCGCCGATGAACGCGCAGCGATCGGCGACCCCTCGGGCGGAGATGAACCGTCTGGCTTCATGGCCGACAGCAGGGAGGTCGTAGAGAATTCCGTGCATCGCTGGCGTGGCACGGAGCAACGTGGTCAGCAGATGGCCGGTGTTGCCCCCGACGTCCGCGAGCGTGCCGATCCCGGAACAGTCATAGGCTTCGGACACCGCCGCCGGTTCGTCCCCGTAGAACGCGAGCATCCCCTCACTGAATCGAGCAACGTGATCCGTCGAGAGGTCGCTGAAGAGCGGCGCGCCGCCGACCATCTCGAGCGCCGGCTCCCCCGTCGTGACGCAGTGAAGGAATTCACCGAAGGCCTTCCAGATCGGAGCCGTCCCCATCATCCGGATCGCTGAGGCGGCATGACGCGGAGCATCGGTCCGTAACGCCTTGCCGGCGATCGTGAGCGAGAAGCGCTGCTCGGTGTCTTCGGTGCACAGGTCCAGGACGGTCAAGGCCCGCAGCAGCCGCAGGAGTGAGTGAGCGTGAGCACCGGTCAGCGTTGCAAGCTCCACGGCCGAACGCGGGCGCTCAACGAGGTGGTCAGGAATGCCCAACTGGACCATGGCGAACACCGCACGTGCGCCGACCTGTCCGAGGGCGAGTCGCATGACGTAGTCGTGAGGATTCGTCGCTGCGATGGTGCCGACGCTCACCGCGGGCCGCCCGTAGGGTCAAGGCCGGTGTCGATGACGAAGTGCGCGATGTGATGGGCCATCATGGTCGCGACATACGGTACACGATCGATCGGCTGTGACTCGCGGAATCGAGGTGCATGTCGAAGCAGCGCCCGCACTGCGGCGGCTACCTCGACACGCCCCAGCGTCGCGCCGATGCAGTGGTGGATGCCGTGGCCGAACGTGAGATGCCGCGGGTATGTGCGATCGACCCTCAACTCGCTGGGGGAGTCGTAGACGCGCGGATCGCGATTGGCCGCGGCGAGGCAAAGCAGGACCGTCGCGTCAGCCGGAACCGTTGCGCCGCCGAGGTGCACCGTCTGGGTGGACCGGCGGCGCAGCATCGGCTCTGGCTGATGCAGCCGCATGACTTCCTCGATGTACGGCTCGACGAGCGCGTCATCCGCTTCGACCGCTGCACGAATCCGAGGATGCCGCAGCAGTTGCAGGATGCACTGCGCGATGGTCCGCTCGGTGGTCTTCGTGGACGCGACCCAGAACAGCCGGACGAGACTGCGCGCCTGGGTGTCGTCAAGGCCATCGGCGCGAAGGCGACCGTACATGTCAGTGCGATCGGCCAGCCCATCGATCGCACGCGTGAACGCCGTGAACGAGGCGGCGCGTTCAGCGGCGGCTCGTATGGCGCTGACGGTTGTGTCGTCACACCCCAGCAATTGTTGAGCGACCGCTTCGCTCAGCGGCTCCGCGTAATCGCGCACGATGTCGAAGCGGGGCGTGAGAATGGCGGCCGCCCGCTCCGCGCTGAAAGCCGCCAGTCGTTCGATGACGTCGCGCCCGAAGTACGGTGAGACGAGGCGCCGAATTGCTGCGTGGTCTGGAGGATCGGCTGCAAGCAGCACCGCGTCCACGTCCGCATACGGGCGGTTCGAGAACACGTCTGGACGCGTGAACGCCGCCTTCAATTCCTCGTGGCCGATCACGATCCACGCGTCGTGCCGCGCCAGGAACTGCACCGGGCCCGCGGCGCGCAGGGCTTCGTAGTGCGGAAAGGGATCGACCGCGATCCACGCGTCGTCGAGATTGATCGTTGCCGCGTGTCCCAACGGCGCCAGAGGCGACCGGCGGAACAGGCGGGTGCGGAGGCGGCGCAAGATGGTCATCCGAGACGCGCGACGACATGCGATTCGACCATGCGCTGCACGAGCCACGAGGCGACCAGCATTACGGCAGCGGCGGCGAATCGTAACGAATGTACCAACTCGGGCTCAGCGCTGTAAACCGGGTCCCGCATGTGCAGCGCCCTCAGAATACACCGAGGGCGCGCGCTGGCGATGTGACGCAGTACACTCCCTCAGTGCAAAGGGTACTGCTGGGCGATGGCGCGATCCAGACGGCGATCGAGCGCGGCGTCGCGTTTCTCGAAAGCCGGCAGCGGACCGATGGCGAGCTGCCGGTCTGCGCGTCCGGCGTGCCCGATCCCGCGGTGTTTCCAAGCGCGGTGATGGCGCACGCGCTCTCGTTTACGCCGGTCGCGCGGCACGTGCGCGCTCGCGCGCTCGAGTTCCTCGAAGCCGAGATGGATCATCGAGGGCTGTGGCGGCACTGGCCGGCGCGCCATCCGCATCACAGCGTCATTCCACCCGACCTCGACGACACCGCCTGCGCATCGGCGGCGCTCGCACAGACCGGTCGCGTCATACCGGACAATCGCCAACGTCTGCTCGGCAACCGCACACCGCGCGGTCTGTTCCGGACCTGGTTGATCACGCGGGTCGAGGCCCGGCACCCGGTCACCTTGTACGGATTTTTCACGCGCACATCTGCGAAGCCCTTCGACGTCGATGCCGTGGTCAACGCGAACGTGCTGCATTACCTTGGGCCCGGCCCGCACGCGCGGCCGGTCGTCGAGCACCTCGAGGCGATCATCCGGGATGGGCGCGAGCGCAGCTGCGACAAGTGGTACGAGAATCCATTCGTCGTCTGGTATTTTTTCTCACGCGCGCTGCATGTCGTTGCGCCGCAGCTCGGGCCGCTCATGACGGCTCGCATAGCCTCAGTCGCACCAGCCAGTCCACTCGAGGTGGCTCTCTCGGCCTGCAGTCTGGCGTACTGGCAACTGCCGAGTGGTATCGATGGGATACTCGACACTCAGCTCGAGTCAGGAGGCTGGCCGGCGAGTGCGTTGTACCATGGCGGGCGACGCCGACGGCGCGACGGGTCCTTCGCCGCGCCGCATCCGGACACGCCGCACTGGGGATCCGAGGAACTGACCACGGCATTGTGTATCGAGGCTCTATCCCGCGCCCGTTCCTAGCGAGCAACCACTACACGTCGGAAGGGGAGTAGTCGCGCACGTACGGCGCGTCGAGCGGGCTTTCGCACAGCCTGTGAGCCCTTCCCCTGATACGCGGAAACCAATACATCTCGACCCGAGAGAGCGACGTGTTCACACGATCGGGCGGCATGGTGAAGTGCGACAGTCGAAGATAGTCCTCGATCGTGCCCAACAAACGTCCGGCATCGTTGCGCAGGAGCTCGTAGGGCATGACGATCACTTTGTCATCGTCGAATGCCTGTCGATACATGCCCATGAGGCGGTGCTAATCCCATGGATCTGCGGCAGGTGGATGGGCGATCAGCTGCTCGAATGTAGCATCGCCACCGCCGCGTACGTACTGCGAGAAGGACGAGAGCATCATCGCCCGAAACCCGCGCGTGACGATCAGGACGTATGCGTTCGGAAACAGCCTCGCAAGCGACGAGCAGATATTCTCCGGTGGCGCCACCGGATCGACCGCACCTTCGTACGAGACGATGACCCGTATGCACGCTCCCTTCTACTTCCATAAGTAGTGCAGCAGCTTCCAGGCATCGGCTACCGCCTGCCGAACCCGGCGCGAGAACAGCAGAAAGTGAATGGCGAGCACGCTGCCGTCCGCGGGACATCGCAACGTGGCTGCGCACAACACGGATAGCGGCAGAAAGCCGTCGTAGTACTCATGGAGCACGATCAGGTACCGTGGTTTCGGCGCGACGATGACCGCGTGTATGTTCCAGGTTCGCACCCGCGCCACCGTCAGTCGCACGTGAAGCGCGAGGAAGATCACGGGGATCACGCTCCACATCTGCCAGAGCATCGCCGCGAGGCCGGCCACCTCAATCGGAAGAATGACGAGTGCCCCGAGTCGCGCAATCCATCTGGCGTCGTGGCGCTGTGCGAACGTGCGGACGATGGCTTGGCGATCGTGTTCCGCATCTGATAGCTGATGCCACAAAATACCGCGCAGACCGTTCATGAAAGCCCAAACCCCGACTGCCACCATCCACGGGACGCTGACGGGGTGGCCTGCCCAGCGGAACGTGACGACCACCGCCACGAGCGTGGGGAACAGGTTGGCACCGCTCGCGTCAGCGATGACTCCCAGAATGCCGCGGGCCTTCCAGCGGAATGGCGGCAAGGAGTATAGGGAGAAGGCCAGCCACGCGGCGAGATAGAGCGGCTGCAGCAGCGCATCCCGCCGCCAGAGGACGGAGAAGGCGAGGCCCGCGGCGCCCGTGGCGGCGATGAGCACGGCCGCGTAGGTCCTGGAGTGGTTCGCGAGCCGATTCTGTTTCCCGGCCGCCAGGTCGTCGTCGCGATCGGTGGCGTCGTTGATCAGGCTGACGTAGGCCGCGCCAGGCACGATAGCGGCGAGGGCGACGAGCAGCGCCGGCCAGATCGCGCTGAGGGCGACGTCGAGCAGGAGCGCCGTGCCATACATCGCGGCAAGGATGGGCGCGAGTTTGTACTCCCACCACTCGTTCGCGCGAAGCGCCTGCGCCAAAGGTACCCGCATGTCGCCGCAATGCTAACCTGTGCGGTGATGCGAGCAGTCTACGGATGACAGACGAACACGCGCTGCGAGACGAAATCCGCAGGCTGGGCCCTTGGCATCACGACGTCGACATCATTCCCGGCGTCCGAACTGGCGACCCGAGCCTCGCGCCCCAGCCCGATCCGGCGCTCGGCACGCCGACGATAACGCGGCCATCCGCGATGTTGAAGCCGCTGAGCGAGGCCCTGTTCGAAGGGGGCATGCTGGGCCGTTCATTCCTTGACTGCGCCTGCAACGCCGGCGGCTATGTGCTCTCAGCCGCCGCCTTGGGATCGCCGCGCGCCTATGGCTTCGACATACGAAGGCACTGGATCGACCAGGCCGAATTCCTCGCGCGTCACCTGCCGAGCTCGGGGGTGACGTTTGGCTGCCATGACCTGGCCGACCTGCCTCGCCTGGGCCTCGAGCCGTTCGACGTAACGTTGTTCAGCGGCATTCTTTATCACCTGCCCGACCCGGTCGCCGGCCTGCGCATCGCCGCTGATCTGACGCGCGAAGTGCTGATGGTCAACACCGACACCCTTCCGAGACATGGCGATGCGTTGATCCTGAACAAGGAAAGCGACACCGAGTTGATGTCCGGCGTGCATGGCCTTGCGTGGTTGCCTACCGGCCCCAAGGTAGTGGAAGCGATGCTGGGCTGGTGCGGCTTTCCGCACACGCGCCTGGTGTTTGACCGGCCCGCGACGAACGGGCACGGGCGCCGCCGCGTGCTCATCATCGCAGCGCGCACCGGGGAGACGTTCGCGCGCGCGTCGGCTCTCGAGCCCAGCAGGAGGCGCCGGAGCGTTGCGGACCGGGTGAGATCAGCCATCTGGCGGCGCCTCGAACGGCTCTACTTCAGATGAAGCGCTTCGTCTTCATCAGCAGCAACAAGACGCCATGGGGCGGGAGCGAAGAGCTCTGGGCCGGCGCGGCGATAGCACTCGCCGAACGAGGGCACCGAGTGTCGGCACTGAAGGCCCACGTCGACGACAGGCCAGCGCGAGTCCAACGCCTTCGTGCTCTCGGCTGTCCGGTGCGTGACCTTGCCCGCCCAGGGTGGCTACCGGGCGCGCTGACCTCGTTTGCCGGCTACGTCTCGCCCCTCTCGTTACAGATCCTGTATCTCGCCTCAGTCACCCTCTCGTTGGCGATGACACGTCCTGATCTCGTGATCATCTCGCAGGGCGGTAGTCTGGACGGGCAGTACATGGCCCGCATCTGCCGACGTTTGAAGAAGCCATACGTCCTGCTCTCGCAGAAGGCCGGTTTCAACGATTGGCCAAGCGATGCGGCCCTGCCGACGCTTCGAGCGGTTTATGCGCACGCACGTGCGTGCTACTTCGTCTCGGAACACAACCTGCGGCTCACCGAGGAGCAGCTCGGCGTGGCGTTGCCGCAGGCGCGCGTCGTCCGGAACCCGTTCCTCGTGCCGTGGGCGCGCCGGACAGACTGGCCGTCCGGCGAGGTCATGCGGCTCGCCTGCGTGGGCCGGCTCTGGGTAGCGGAAAAGGGTCAGGATTTATTGATCCGCGTTCTCGCGCGCGACAAGTGGCGACAACGTCGTCTCGCGGTGACATTCTTCGGCGCGGGACCGCACAGCGCCTCCCTGCAAGCGATGGCGGCTTACCACCAAGTGGATTGCGTGTCGTTTGCAGGGTTCGTCGACGACATCCCGGGCATCTGGGACAACCATCACGGCCTGATCTTGCCCTCCCGGTGCGAAGGACTGCCGCTCGTACTCGTCGAGGCGATGCTCAGCGGACGCGTGCCGATCGCGACCGATGTCGCGGGGATTGCGGAGGTCCTCGACGACGGCGCCACCGGTTTTCTGGCCGCCGCAGCCACCGAGGACGCGCTCGATGCCGCGCTCGAGCGCGCGTGGCAGCGGGGCGACCAGTGGCAGGCGATCGGTGCCGCGGCCGCCGAAAGAATCCGCGAACTCGTCCCTGAGGACCCGGCAACCGTTCTGGCCCTCATGCTCCTCGGCGAAGCGTCACTCGCAGACCCCAGACTCGGAACAACTCACCAGCACACCCCGTAGTGCGCTCACCAGAGCGTCATGATGCGGGCTGGCGCGGCTTACATACACAAAATGACGCCAGAAGCGCGGCGGATTCACAGGCAGTGGAGGCGGGATCATCCCCACCAGGGTGGCCGTGTCTCTCAGTTTCCGCATCTCAGCGTGGTGATATTCGAGCCAGCCGACCTCGGGGTTCGGTATCACGTCATACATGGCGACCGATTCGCCCGCCGGGATCACAAACTCGGTGAAGTAGGGGGCGCGAAACCAGGGATCGGTCGCAGCGTCGGTGGCGCCGGCAGTGGCAGGGGGTACTGCAGCCGTCGTGACGTCCCACCGTAGGTTCTCCAGGAAGCGCTTGCGTTCTACCCGCGGACGGCGGCGGGAGAGCTCGTCCGATGCGAGTCCAAAAGGGTCGATGTGCCGGGCACGGGAGAAGTATGGCATCGCACCTGCGACGGGGGTGACGAAGGTAATTCTTTCGTCGAGCCCAAGGCTCCCAATAGCGCGGCCCACCTTGCCGAACGTCGTCACGTAGGCATCCACGGGCTCTGCCCGGCGCAGGTCGGTGCGTGCCGCCTGAATCTTCGGCAGTGCCGCAACGAGTCCGACGAGCAATGGGACGACAGCTGCCGCGCGCAGCGCTCGCCCCGGCTGCGGAAACATGACCCCCAGCAGGAAGCGTAGGCCAGCGATGAGGCCGAGCGCCGCGATCCCGACCAACGGGTAGGACAAACGGTGGTTGTAACCCGTCTCGTGCAGGATGCGAGCAGAGTAGAGAAGCCACAGCGGGCCGATCACCAGGACCACCAGGGCTTCCAGCGGTGGAGTCATCACCCCGCCCGTTCGGCGGAACAGCAACAGCCCGCAGAAAATCGACGCCAGAGCTGCTGGCATCAGCAGCTCTCTGTACTCCACGGCGAAGGCCATCGCCTCGCGCACGCCAAGCCACGACGGAAGGTTCGCTTTCACGTAATAGGGCGTCGGCAATGGCGTGCCGAAATACCATACTCGCCACGCAACGTACACAGCGGTGCCGACCAGCAGCACGCCAATTCCCGGTATCATCTCGCGGAGCGGCTCGCCACGGCGCCAAAGGACGACCGCCGCTACCAGCCAGCAAGCGCCCACGATGAGCGGAGCCTCAGGCCGGGCGAGTCCGAGGACGATACATGCCACCGCCAGTGCGACAAACCCACTGGACCGAGGGAGACCTGTCCGAACGACATGACCGGCCAGCAGAATGACCAGCACGGCCATGGCCGCGAAGAGCACCGTCTCGAGTCCACGGCTCGCATGCACGATGAAGTTGCGATCGGTAATCACGTAGAGGGCTGGAAGACACACGACAGGTGCGGCCCAGCTACGGAGTCTGGCGGCGACCAGGAGACCCGCGGTCAGCGCTGCAGCCCCGACCAGATTGAGGACGAGCGCCGCAAGAACGGGACCCATCCCCGCGCGGATGAGACCCGCGAGGCCTATCAAGGCTGCTGTGCTCGAGAAACCTTCAGACGGTGTGCCCGTTGAATTCCAGCGGAAACCAAGGCCCGCAACGAGGTGCTCGGCATAACGGAAGACGATGAACGCGTCGTCAACGGTCGTACCCCGGTCATGAAATGCCAGCCTGAAGTCGTGCACCAGCAGGCCGCCGAACAACAGGAGGAGCAAGCCGGCCGAAAAAGTCTTCCCCTTCACGTTCTCAGCGACGCATCATCGGCAAAACGTCTGACTCCCGGCGAAGGCCCTTCCGCAGTTGACGTGGCGAGGTCTTCAATAAGGCCCGCCACATGGTCGGCGGAGTGGCCGGTGGCGACTCGAGCGCGGCCGCTCTCCCCCATGATCTCCCGCAAACCCTTGTCTCGCGCGAGTCGCATCACTGCCGTTCGGGCCGCACGCACGTCCCTGGGCGGCACGACAAGGCCTGCGTCCCCAACGATCGTTCCGTTCCCGCCGACCGCAGTGACGACGGAGGGAAGACGGCAGGCCATCGCTTCGACGAGCGCGAGCGAGGTGCCTTCGCCGAACGCCGACGTGAGCAGGAAGATATCGGCCGCACTGTAGATCCGCGCGACATCGTCGCGCCATCCGAGTCCGATAAAACCCGGCTGCGCCGGTAGATGATCTGTTCCCACGCCGATGCCCACTGCGACAACGCCCGGCAGATCGCGCACGGTATCGAGCAGCGATTTCCAGTCCTTCATCGGATCCACCCGCGCCGCCATCACCACCACGATCGCGTCGTCCGGAATGCCGAGTTCTCGGCGGACGGCGACGCGCGCCGCCGGGTCCCGCTGGAACGCCAACAAGTCCAGACAATTCGGAATGACCAGCGCGCGGGTTTCCCGAAAGCCGATGGCCCGATGAAAGTCGAGCGCCTGCTGAGCGTTGTAGATGACGCCGTCCGTGTACGGGGAAAAGATCCGTCCCAGATCGCGAAATAGCTGGGAGCGGACCCAGGGATACACGTTCGCTGGAACCTCCGAACTGAAGATGCCCCAGATCACCCGCGTGTGATGGCGCCCGGCGAGTCGAAGTGCGAGGGACCCCAGAAGGTTGGCAGGATACATCCAGCCCTGTATCACCGCTGGCCGGCGCAGCCGGATCAGACGCACGAGCCTGTACAGGCCCCGGACCGCGGTCCAGTACCCCTTGACATCGAGATCGATGGTCTCGACACCCGCGGCTTGGAGTGCGGTCAGGAACACACCTTCACGTCGCACGCAGACCACGACGTCGTCGCCCCCTCCGGTGTGTTGCTGGGTCACAAGGTTCGTGAGTAACCGCTCAGCCCCCCCTCCATGGAGCGAGCCGATGACATGCATTGTCGAACCGGAACGCCTGTTGGTCGTCATCGTTGCGCACACAATGCTACCCTGTGGAGCAGTGCCGCGACGTTCGGAGAATCGGTGATGCAGTCCGCGACGTTCGGTGAGTACGTCGCGAGGCTGCGCGCCGAGATCGACGCGGCGCTCGACCGGGTGCTGCCGCGGCCGCCGCTCTGTCCGCCGCTCGTCGCCGAGGCCATGCGATACAGCGTGCTGGGAGCCGGCAAGCGCCTGCGTCCCGTCCTGACGCTGGCTGCGTCAGAGGCCGTCTCCAGGGCCAACGGGCCGCGAACGGATGAGCAGTTGCGACGCGACCGGGTGCATGCCATGCCCGCAGCGTGCGCAATCGAGCTCATTCACGCGTATTCCCTCGCTCACGACGATCTGCCTGCGATGGACGACGACAGTGTCAGGCGTGGTCGACCTGCGTTGCACGTCGTGTATGGTCAGGGACTCGCCATCCTGTCAAGTGATGGCTTGCTGGCAGAGGCGTTCTCTCTGCTCGCACACGAGCCATCGGATGATGAGTGTCCCGACGTCGCTATGCGCAAGCTGCGCGTCATCCGGCGTGTGGGATATGCGGTGGGCGCGGCCGGGATGCTCGGCGGCCAGGCCATGGACCTCGAGCGCCTTGGCCGCATTCCCTCGCCCGCCGCGTCACCCCTCATGGCAAATCCCGCGGTGCTGCGCGACATGTGCAACCGCAAAACGGGCGCGCTGATCGGGGCCGCGGCGGCGGCCGGGGCCATCATGGCCGGCGGGACGCCGGCGCAGTTGCGCGCTGTCGACGACTACGCCGCTGCCGTAGGACTTGCGTTTCAGATCATGGACGACATCCTCGACGTGCAGGACACGACCGAGGACTTGGGGAACACGGCGGGCAAGGACGCGACTGGGGGCAAATTGACCTACCCATCGACATACGGCATCGAGCGGTCTCAGGAGATTGCCGCAGAGAATGTCGCCCAGGCCGCCCAGGTGCTAACCCACGCGGGCCTGCCGGATGATCGGCTGATGGACATCGCGCGCTGGATCATCAACCGCCGCTCTTGAATCGGTGCTCGCATCGCCAAGGCGGCACGCGTCTCCGGACCTCACACCATGCTCAGCAGGTTGTTCCGAAACGTGAAGCATAGGGTTACGCTGTCCGCGATGGCGGACGGCGCCGGCGCAGGTCTCCGATAATGTGTGGGATCGCCGGAATCGTGTCGGTCGAGCAACCCATCGGACCAGACGTGATTGCCCGCATGCGGGACACGTTGCGGCACCGAGGACCTGACGACGAAGGTGCATGGCGGTCTTCGGATGGCCGTGCCGCGCTCGGTCACTGCCGGTTGTCGATCATCGACCTGTCATCGGCCGGACGACAGCCGATGGCCGATCGCTCAGGACATCTGCAAGTCGTTTTCAATGGAGAGATTTACAACTATCGGGAGTTACGCCTCGAGCTCGAGGCACACGGTCACATATTCCGTACCGCGACCGACACCGAAGTCATCCTGGAGGCGTACCGTGCCTGGGGAGTGGAATGCCTCCGTCGTCTGAACGGGATGTTCGCCTTCGGTCTGTTCGATGCGGAGCGTGGCTGGCTTCTCCTGGCGCGTGATCGCGCCGGAGAGAAGCCCCTCTTCTACCGGACTGACGGTTGCTCCCTCTCGTTCGGTTCGGAACTCAAAGCCCTCTTGGCGGACCCACGGTGCCCCAGAGTGCTCGATGTCGACGCGCTCGACTCTTACCTGGCGTTCGGTTACGTGCCGGGCGAGCACTGCATGGTGCGGGGAATCAGGAAACTCCCTGCCGCGCACGCGCTGACGTTCGATTTGCGAACGGGTGCGATTCGCAAGTGGCCTTACTGGGTGCTGCCGACAGAGGTCCACGTTGACTCGAGCGTCAGCGACGACGATCTGATCGATGAGCTGGACGGGCTCCTCGCTGATTCAGTTCGCATCCGGATGAATGCGGATGTGCCGGTCGGGATCATGCTGAGCGGCGGCATCGATTCTGCGCTCGTCACCGCGATGGCGGCGCGTATGTCAACGCAGCCCGTCAAAACGTTCACCATCGGATTCCCCGGGGACGTCGCGTTCGATGAGTCGCCGCAGGCGCGTGCGATCGCCCGACATTTTGGCACCGATCACGTCGAACTGGTCGCGGAAGCGGCGACGGTCAATCTCCTGCCTCAGCTCGCGAGGCAGTACGACGAGCCCATCGCCGACTCTTCGATGGTGCCGACGTATCTTGTTTCCCGATTGATCCGCGAACACGCGATCGTCGCGCTGGGTGGTGACGGCGGAGACGAGCTGTTCGGCGGGTACATGCACCACAGTTGGGTTCAGCAGCAGGCGCGCATGGGTGAGTGGATACCAGGGCCGGCCCGGCGCTTCGCGCGTGCCGCTGCTCTTGCCGTGATGCCTGTCGGCATGACCGGCCGCAATTACCTCCTCGGGCTGACTGCGGGACGGCCGTGGAACATCGTGCAGTTCAACGTGATCTTCGACGGTGCTGCCAGGCGGCGTCTCCTGAGGCCGCTCCTGGGTGGCGAGCGGACGCTCGACGGACCCGAGGCGTACAAGGTTGCACTCTGTTCCGTGGGAGACACAGCGCTCCGACAGGTGACCGGACTTGATTTTCACACCTACCTGGTCGACAACATTCTCGTGAAAGTCGATCGCGCGAGCATGCTGTGCTCGCTCGAAGTACGGGCGCCCTGGCTCGACCCGCGGCTGGTTGAAATGGCGTTTGGCCGCGTGCCCGACCGATTGCGGGCGACCTCTTCCGAACGCAAGATTCTGTCGCGGCGGCTCGCACACCGGCTGCTGCCTGCGTCGTTGGATCTGACTCACAAGCGCGGGTTCTCACTTCCGCTGCACCGGTGGTTCAAGGGCGAGTGGGGAACGTACATGCAGGACGTGCTGACCGATGGCCCCGAGGACCTCTTCACACGGATCGAGGTTGAGCGCCTGTTGGCCGGCCAACGCGCAGGCTTTTCGAACATGCATCGACTGTTCGCGCTCACGATGGTGGAACTCTGGCGCCGCGAGTACGGAATCAGCATCCCGTGAACAACGTACCGTCGGTGACCAGCGTCCGGGAGAAGATGAGGCTTTCGCAGTCCCGCTTCGCTGAATTGCTGGGCGTGTCCGTCCTCACACTGCAGGAATGGGAGCAGGGCCGCCGAGCGCCGTCAGGGCGCCGCGAACGCTCTTGCTGATCGCGGCCAGGAACCCTCGCGCTCTGCTCGAAGGGGCCTGACGCCGTCGAAGTCACTGGCCGGACGTCGCGCCATTCTTGGCGCCTTCCGGGCTCGGAAGCGCTGACGACGGCGTTCTGCATCGAGGAGCTGGCAAGAGCATGACTCGCCATTTATTGCATGTGGGTTATCCGAAAGCGGGTTCGACGTTCCTGCAGCGCTGGTTTGACGATCACCCGCAGCTGGCCCACCACTACGGCGCGATTGCCGGCTTCCGCGACATGCACGGCATCGCAGCGGAAGGGACCGTGCGTCGTGAAGCGCTCTATCGCGTGACCAGCAACGAAGAATTCTGCGCCCCGAGGCCGGACGCCGGCAGGACGGCGGTGGACTTCGAGGTCCGGCGGGAGCTGAGCGTGGCCGAGGCTCAGCAGCGTGTCTGCTCGATGCTTGCCGGGCTCTTTCCCAACGCGACGGTGCTGATCATCACGCGCGGATTCCGCTCGATGATCCTTTCTTGGCTCTCGCAGTACGCACGATCGGGAGGCGACGTCGATGTTCGTCAGTTGCTGCTGAACGACCGGGAGGCACCCGACCCGTGGCATTACGACGATCTGATTGGCTGGTACCGTCATGCTTTCGGCCACGAGAACGTGATCGTCATGCCGTACGAACTGCTCCGTGATGACACGGACGCATTCACAGGTGCGCTCTGCGCACGCCTGGGAATCGATTTCCATCCCTCTCCGCAGGGCCGCGTGAACGAGTCGCTCTCGCCGGTCGAGTTGGACTGGTATCCGGCGCTCACCCGTTTCATGCGACGGATCCCGTCGCAGCGTCTGTTCGACCGCTACGCTCTCGCAGCGCTGCGGAATGAACTGCGCCGTCCCATCTCCTGGCTGAACTGGCTTAAGCCCGGCACGCCCGTTACAGCGGAGGCGATTCCGGAGGAAGCCATGAGTCGCTTCTGCGGCCGCGCCGACTCGCTGCGCGGGGAGCCGCTGTACGCGTCCTACGCGTCTGATTATCTTCACAGTCCACCATGAGCGTCACAGCGTGTGCCTCCTTCGGTCACGGGCGAAGCGGTGCAGAGACTCAAGTGGTCGCGTGTTCCCAGGACGCCAAAGACGATCAACAACGTCGTTGGCCTTGTTGTCCGCGATGTTGAAGAAAGCGGTGGAGTGGGGCGAGCTTGCTGCGATGCCCTGCACGATCGGGTTACTGAAAAACTCTCGGACGGCGTCATCCTCGTCGAGATCTACCTGGCGCCAGATGACGGCAGTTCGCCAGTCGTCGACTTCTCATGCCTGGCGCTGGTTCAGAAGGCGAAGTCAGGCGATCTCTGGGGCGCTGAAGCAACGCCATGTGCTTGCGTCGACGCACGCGCATCCGCACCTGCAGCCCCTCCAGGCGATAGAGGCGGCGCACACGCGTCCGATTGATCGGCCAGCCTTCGCTCGCAGGCGGCGTACCTCGGAGGCCCCCAGCGTCCAATGGCCCCGCGCTGCCACGCGCTGGGCAGTTCGAAGTCTCGTTGAATGTCCGTCCTACCGGCCTGGCATTGCAGCAATTGGCTGCGGCGATCGGTGAGTGGATTGTTGCCGCTTCAGTCGGATCCTAGGTCTGCGGTTGCATCTCTTTCAGCGCCTTCCGCTGGACCTTGCCGGTCAATCCTTTCGGCAGGTCCGGCAGGAAGGTGATTGTCTCGGGCACCTTGTACGCGGCAAGCCGTTCACTGGTGAAGGCCCTCAGCTCCTCTGCGGTCGCCGAGCAGCCGCTCTTCAGCGCCACGAACGCCCGCACCACCTCACCGAGGTCCGGGTGCGGGGCACCAACGACGCCCACCTCGCGCACCGCCGGGTGCTGATAGAGCGCCTCCTCCACTTCGAGTGGTGAGATGTTCGAGCCGGCGCGGACGATGATCTCCTTGGTGCGTCCGACGAACCAGTAGTAGCCGTCCTCGTCGAGCCGCGCCAGATCGCCGGTGCGCAGCCAGCCGTCGGTGATCGTGGCCGCGGTGTTCACCGGATCGTCCCAGTAGCCCACCATCGTCGCGCCGCTTCGCACCAGTACCTCGCCCGCGGCGCCAGGCTCCACATCGCGGTCGAACGGGTCGACGAGTCGCAGCGTCGTCTGCGGTGCAGCCAGCCCGATGGAGCCGACCTTGCCGCGGCCGTAGAGCGGATTGACGGCGTATGGATGCACTTCGGTCATGCCGCAGACCTCGGTGACCGCCACTCCGAACGTCTCCTTGAAGCGCCGGTGCACCTCGGTTGGCACGGCGTCACCGCCCGCGAAACAGGCGCGCAGGCGGCTCAGGTCGTAGGCGGCTGCGCCCGGGGTGTGCAGCATCGCGTTCAGCATCACGGGCAGCGCGCCGAAGATGGTGGCGCCGTGGTGCTGAAGTTGTTCGAGGACGAACGGCAGCTCGAAGCGCGGGATCATCACGACGGTGTTCCCGGCGGTGAGCGTGGACAGGAGCACGGAGAGCCCGGCGATGTGGCAGGCGGGCAGGACGATGCCCGAGACGTCGTTCGGCTGCACGTCGGCCACCGCAATGCCGGCGACCGCCAGCTGGGTGAGAGTGCGGTGTGTGTGCGTCACCCCTTTGGGCCGTGCGGTCGTGCCCGAGGTGTACATGATCACCGCCGGCGCGTCTTCATCGACGTCCGGCCACTGGACGTCGACGGCGCCGCTCGACCGGTTGTCGTCCATCAGCACGGACAGATCGGCAACATCGGTGAACGGCGTGCGGTCGCCGAGAATGAAGAAGTTGTCGAGGGCAATCGATGCCCGAGCCTCGTGAATCTCGCGATACAGCGACGCCTGACCGCAATAGAGCCGTGCCCCGCAGTGGTTCAGCACATAGGCGAGTTCGGCGCCCTTCATGCGGGTGTTGAGGGGCACGGCAATCGCGCCGATCCTGAAGCAGGCGTAGTAGGCGGCGGCGATCGCCATTCCGTTGGTGAAGTGCAGCGCGACGCGGTCGCCTGGCGCAACCCCGAATGCCAGCAGCCGCGCGGCGAATCGTTCGACGTGCGCATCGAATTCTGCGAACGTCCACGACTGCTGTTCGACGATGAGGGCCGTCCTGGTCGGGCGCTCGGTGGCTGCAGTACGGACGGCGGCGGCAAGTGGCATCTGCGCTCCCCTGGCCGCCGGATGTTACACCGGAGCGTCGATGTTCCGTCGAAGACTTTGCAGGCGGAATGGGCGAGAATGCCAGCGTCGCGAGCCTGAAGGAGCCGTCACATGCCCGAACCCGCCGCACCTGCCATCGATCTTGGTCCCGAATGGATGGTGACCGAAATGCCGCCCGGCTACCAGAACCGTCTCCGGGAGATTCAGATGCTGATGGCCGATCTCGAGTCGATGGGGCGCTTCGGGCGCCTGCTCACCGCGACCGGCGGATCGCTCGTCGATCTCGTTCGTGCCGTGTTCGGAACCCTGTCGTTCGAGACGTCGATGGTTGAGGGGGAAACGACGTTCGCGGTGGGCCTTCCCGGGCGTGGGCGGTTGCTCGTGCACGTATCGGATGAGGACGCGGTGGTGCAGAAGAAGAGTCCCGACATCGCGCGGGTGTTCCAGTTGCTGCACGAGGTGGCTGACGAGCGCGATCACGTTGTGCTGCTCACCAACACCGAGCCGACGACGAGGCCGGCCGGGCGCGGGCAGGCGGTCACCGCCGATGCGTCGGCGTTCCTCGCCCGACTCGGCGTGAGCCACATGACGGCACCCACGCTGTTTGCACTCTGGAAGCTGTCGTTGCAGGAAACTGAGCGTGCGCGAGAGCAGGTGACCCGACTGCATGCGCACGAGGGTGGCACCTTCGACCTGCCGGCATACGCGCGGGTGTAGCGGCGTCAGGCCCACCAGAAGGCGGACCCGACGCTGCGACAACGACTGGCGGGCTAGCGCTTGTCTTTCGGCCAGAGCACGCCCTGGCTCTTCTCGCCTTCGGCGCCAGCCGGCACCGGGGCCATCCCCTTGAAGATGAATCGCTGCAGGCGCGATCCTTCATAGGTTTCTGTCGTGTAGATGTTGCCCTTGCTGTCCACAGCAAGACTGTGGACGGCGAAGAACATGCCCGGCTGACGTCCGCCGTCGCCGAACGCGGTGAGCACCTTCATCGTCTTGCGCTCGATGATGTAGACCTTCATGTTCTGGCCGTCGGCCAGGTAGATGAAGCGCTGCGCCGGGTCGTGCGAGAAGTCGATGTCCCAGGTCGAACCCTGTGACAGCGTCGCCGGCGCGATCATGTGCTCGCTGACGAACTTGCCGTCCTTCTGGAAGATCTGGATGCGGTCGGCGTTACGGTCGCAGACGTAGACCAGGCCGTCCTTCGAGATCTCCGAGCAGTGCACGGGACCGCGGAACGTCTTCTGCGGTGCTTCGCCCTTCCGCGTAGCGCGGCAGGTCGCCGTCGTCCGGCTTGTTGCCGTAGGCGCCCCAGAACCGCTTGATCGCGCCGCTGTTCACGTCGAGCACGGCGATGCGGCGGTTGAAGTAGCCGTCGGCGATGTACGCCTCGTTGGCGGCCGGGTCGATGCCGATCTTCGCCACGCGTCCGAAGCTCTCCGGGTCGCTGCTGTTGCGCGTGTAGACAGGCTGGCCGTCCTTCTCACCGGTCTTGCGCGCACCAGGCTTGCCGTACTGCGCCAGGAACTTGCCTTCCTTGGTGAACTTCAGCACGTGCGAGTCACCGGGGCCGTTGCCGCCGACCCACACGTTGTCCATGTGGTCGATGGTGATGCCGTGATTGGACGCGGGCCACACGTAATCGCCGGTCTCGCTGCCGATGCCGCCCCAGCTCTGCACCAGGTTGCCCTGCTGGTCGAACGCCATGACGGGCGGTCCGGGCGCACAGCATTCGCTCAGCTTCGGAGTCTGGACGGCGCCGATTTCAGTGGAGGCGACGAACTGGTCCGGCGTGTTGCGGTGAACGACCCACACCGTATCGGTCGAGTCGACGTCGACACCGATGATCGGACCCTGCAACCAGTGGTTCGGCAGATTCTTGGGGAAGAACGGATCCACCTCGAATACGGGCACCATGCCCTCGGCCGCTATGTCCTGACTGAGCGCGGCGTCGTGGTTGCCGCCGCCCCCGGTGTTCTCGGCCTGCTGAGGAGGCGTGCATGCCACGACCAGCCCGAGCAGTGATAGTCCGCAAGCGAGTGTGCGGATTCGGTTCATCTTCGACTCTCCTTTGAATGTGTGATCGAAGTCGAACGCCTCGACAGCAAACTCGGCGTGGAGCCCGACCGGCGACAGTATAATGACGACCCTAGTCAAGATGCACCGAGAGACTTTCATGCACCTGTTCGGGGTAGCGAACCGGGTGGGGCTCCTCAGGAGGCCCGGTCGCCGGCCTCATTGTCCTGCTGGCACTCGTCGTCGCGGGTCGTCGCAAGCCGTCCTCCGCGCCCACGACGTGCCGACCGACGTCATCGTCCGGGTGCTGGTCAAGCCGGAGGGCAACCGGCTGCGGCTGCTCGATCCGGGTGCCGATGGTGGCCATGCAGGACATCGACTTTCCGCAGCATGGGCCGGGCTACCTCACGATTGCGGACGCCGATCCCAGCCTCCGGCAGGCGGCGATGTCGTGGGTGGCGAGGGACCTCAAGGTCTACGAGAACGACGTCCAGCTTGGACGGGCAGGAGCTGGTCGCCGTCCGGGCGTCGCTGCCGTCCGACCGGTCGTTTGCCGACTTCGACCAGGCCCTGGCCCTCGTCCGCGGGCCACGCATGCCCGACGGGACCGAGATCGTCTGGCAGCAGGCGATGCTCGACACGGTGTTCGAGTACCCGATTCAGTCGGAGCAGCTCGCGTTTCTCGCTCGAGCCTGACGCTGGCCCGGCTCGGTCAGCGGACGCAGACCGTCCTCCGGTTCGTCACGCCCGACGGTGCGGTTCGCGCCTTCGACTATCGTGGCAACCCCGGCCTGGTCCGGCTCGATCCGCGCTGGAGTCAGGCGGCGCTCAGGTTCGTCGGCCTCGGCTTCGAGCACATCCTCGACGGCATCGACCATCTGCTGTTCCTGGCCTGTCTCGTCATCCCGGTCCGTCGGCTCCGGCCGCTCGTCGCCATCGTCACCTCGTTCACGATCGCGCACTCGGTGACGCTCATCGCCTCGGCCTTCAACTTTGCGCCGAACAACCTGTGGTTTCCGCCCCTGATCGAGACACTCATCGCCGTGTCGATTCTCTACATGGCGATCGAGAACGCATTGGGCGTGTCACCCGAGGCGGCGCTGGCTCATCACGTTCGGCTTTGGCCTGGTGCACGGCTTTGGCTTCTCGTTCGCACTGCGTGAAACGCTGCAGTTTGCTGGCGGCCACATGCTCACGTCGCTGCTGGCGTTCAACCTGGGCGTGGAGATCGGCCAACTGCTGGTGATCGGGCTGTTTGTCGCGGTGGCGGCGCTCCTCTTCAGGTACCCGTTTGCTGGGCGTGAGCGAGCCGGAACAATCCTGCTCTCGGTGTTCATCGCCAACACGGCGTGGAACTGGACGCTGGAGCGCGGCGGGCAATTGCTGCAGTACGACATCGCCGGCACGCTGCCCCCGTTCGACGCCCGCTTGCTCGCCCCCTCGATGCGCTGGGGCATGCTGCTGCTGGTCGTGGTGACGCTGGCCTGGCTGATGTCGATGGTGTTTCCGCGGCTGGAGCAGGAAGAGCGCGGGTAAGGCAGGGAGGGTTTGTGCGCAGAATGTGTGGACCAATTCGGGCGGCAATAGGTGGGCTGGCGATGGCCATCGTGTTCGCCACTGCAGTCGAGGCGCAGGACCTCGTCGTCAAGAACGCGAAAGTGATCGTCACGGCATCCAGCCCGACCGCGGCCAGGGTGGTGGGGGTTATCAGTAACCCCTCGATGTACCCGACCTATCTGGTCTCGGCGACCTCCGACGCCGCAGCGCGAGTGGAACTGCGCGACGCCCGGAAGAAGGACGCGAGGGTTCCGGAAGTGGAGATCCCGGCATACGGTGCATTGACCCTCGACGCGAAGGGCCTGTATCTGGCGCTCGTCAATCTGAAGAAGCCACTGCGGCCAGGCGCCCGCGTCGAGGTCGTCCTCCTGAATGAGACGCAGGGCAAGACGCGACTCACTGCAGTGGTTGGACCCTGACAAGGCCATTTCCGGACCTATAGTTTCGGGCGAGCGTCCCGACCGATGCCCATCGTCCAGCACACCTCACTGCCGTCCTTCAGCGACCTGCGTCGCCAGGGGCACACCGTCCTCACCACGCATGAGGCGCAGCGTCAGGACATTCGAGCCCTGCACGTCGGCCTGCTGAACATGATGCCGGACGCGGCGTTCCAGGTGACCGAGCAGCAGTTCATGCGGCTGGTCGGCAGTTCGAACCACATCGCGCAGTTCTACGTGCACTGTTTCACCGTGCCGGGGCTGCCGCGCAGCGAGGCGACCCAGGCCTACATCGACGCGCACTACGAAGACATCGCGTCGATCTACGCCGACGGACTCGATGCGCTCATCATCACCGGCGCCAACGTCGCAAACCCGCGCCTCGACCTCGAGCCGTTCTACCAGCCGCTGGCCGAGGTGATTGCCTGGGCCTCCGACAACGTCACCTCCACGCTGTGCTCCTGCCTGTCGACGCACGCGCTGATGAAGGTGCTGCACGGCATCGACCGCGTGCCGCTGCCGCGCAAGCAGTGGGGCGTCTACAGCCACCGCGTCGTGGCGCCGACCCATCCGCTGCTGCGCGACATCAACACCCGCTTCGACGTGCCCCATTCGCGCTACAACGCGATCCTCCGCAGGCACTTCGTCGCCGCCGGCCTGCAGATCCTCATCGAGAGCGACGAGGCCGGCGTGCACGCCGCCGTGAGCGACGATGGGTTCAGGCGGGTCTACTTCCAGGGGCATCCGGAGTACGACGCGAACAGCCTGCTCAAGGAATACAAGCGCGAGGTGCTGCGGCACTTCCACGGCGAGCGCGACCTGCCCCCGTTCCCCGAGCACTACATTTCGGCCGACGCGAGCGAGGTCATCGCGCGCTACCTCGATGTGACGCACGCCGCGCAGGCAGCCGGGCAGCCGCTGCCCGATTTTCCGGAAGCCGAGCTGACGCCCGCTGCTGGACAACACCTGGCGCGACACCGCCCGCGCAATCTTTGACAACTGGCTGGGGCTGGTCTATCAACTCACCAACCTGGATCGCCGCCGTGCCGTTCATGGACGGTATCGATCCCGAACGCAGCCGTTTGCGACGGACTGTCGCGGCCGGTAGGGAATTCGCCCATAGCCGCATACGCCATATTGCTCGAGGAACCCCATGAAAGACGAGACGATTGCGATTCACGCCGGCTACAAGACCGACCCGACCACCAAGTCGGTGGCCGTGCCGATCTACCAGACGGTCGCGTACGAATTCGACAACGCGCAGCACGGCGCCGACCTGTTCAACCTGGCCGTGCCCGGGAACATCTACACGCGCATCATGAACCCGACGCAGGACGTGCTGGAACAGCGCGTGGCCGCGCTCGAGGGCGGGCTCGCCAGCCTCGCGCTCAGCTCCGGCCAGTCGGCCATCACCTACGCGATTCTCACCATCGCAAAGTCCGGCAACAACGTCGTCTCTGTTCCCCAACTGTACGGCGGCACCTACACGCTGTTCGCGCACCAGTTGCCGAGCATGGGCATCGACTGCCGCTTTGCGAAGGACGACAGCGCCGCCGAACTCGAGAAGCTGATCGACGACAAGACGGTCGCGGTCTACTGCGAAACGATCGGCAACCCGGCCGGCAACATTCCCGACCTCGAGGCGATCGCCGCGATGGCGCACAAGCATGGTGTGGCGGTGATTGTGGACAACACGGTGCCAACCCCGGTGCTGATGAAGCCGATCGCGTTCGGCGCCGACATCGTCGTCCACTCGCTGACCAAGTACATGGGCGGCCACGGCACCTCCATCGGCGGCATCATCGTCGACTCCGGCAAGTTCCCGCTGGGCCGAGCAGAAGGATCGCTACCCGATGCTGAGCACGCCGGAACCGGCGTACCACGGTGTGGTCTACACCGAGGCGCTCGGGCCGGCCGCGTTCATCGGCCGCGCGCGCACCGTGCCGCTGCGCAACATGGGTTCGGCGATCAGCCCGTTCAACGCCTTCCTGTTCCTGCAGGGCATCGAGACGCTGTCGCTGCGTATGGAGCGGCACGTGTCAAATGCCATGGCGGTGGCAAACTACCTCGAGAAGCACCCGCTGGTGAACTCGGTCAGCTACGCTGGCCTGACGTCGTCGCCCTACCACGCGCTCGCGCAGAAGTACACCGGCGGCAAGCCGTCGGCCCTGCTGACGTTTACGCATCAAGGGCGGGTTCGATGCCGGCGTGAAGTTCTACGACGCCCTCCAGATCTTCAAGCGACTGGTGAACATCGGCGACGCCAAGTCGCTGGCGGCGCATCCGGCGTCGACGACCCACCGGCAGATGGTGGAGGCTGAACAGCAGCAGGCCGGCGTAACGTCCGACATGATCCGGCTGTGCGTCGGCATCGAGGCGCTCGACGACATCCTCGCCGATCTGGCGCAGGCACTCGACGCGGCGAAATAGTCGGCAGTCGTCAGTCGCCTTGCAACGAGCGACTGGCGACTATCGTTCAATCGCCCCCGGTTGAATGGTGGTGCAGGCGAGCCTGCGGCGGATGCTGCGCCAACTGTACGTCTCCGACTGTGCGGCTGCGGCGCGGCAGTCGGCCCGTTCGATGTTCTTCGTCGCACGGTGACCGATGGTCATGGTCCAGCGCGTTGTGCCGCTGTCCTCGAGGGTCGTCACTTCCACCAGGCCGCAGTCACCGGCCGGGGCGGCGGTGCTCGACCAGCGGGCCGGTGCCTCGCGCCGGAGCGACAGGTCGTAGCCGTTCGAACTGATCACGCAGGCCGACGGATCGATGCTGGCCGTGGTGACGAAGACCTGGCGGAACCGGCACTCGAGCCGCTCGCCGCCGTTCACCGCATCGCACTCTGCTGCAGCGAAGTCCAGCGCCTCGGGCGTGGTGTCGTTGGCGAGATAGGGAATGGCGAAGTGCGGTGGCAGCGGCGGTGCCGTGGGCTGAGTCGGCAGCGCCTGCAGAGTGACACAGGCCGCGACGGCCAGCACGGCAGCGGCGCCCGCCAGGACCTCCGGGGCGAACAGCCAGGTGGGGCGAGACATCAGACGACCGGATCCTCTCCGAGTGCCCCGAGATAGTCGAGCACCATCTGGCGCGCACCGGCACGGGTGTAGACGTCTGGCCGTCGGCTGTGGACGACACCGGCGATGACGGTAGCAACCGCCTCGGGCGTCTGTCCCTGCGGAATCGTCCGCGAGTCGACGCCGCCGTGACGGGCGCGCAGCCCGAACTCGGTGAACACCACGCCCGGCGACACCAGCGAGAACTGGATGTCGGGGTGGGTGGCAGATACCTCATCGCGGAAGTTCGCGGTGAGAGCATTGAGGAAGTGCTTCGCTCCGCTGTAGGCCGACCGGAACACCGCCATCGGCACGCGACCGAGCATCGACGACACGTTGATGACGTGGCCGCGCCCGCGCGCCTTGAAGTGCGGCAGCACCTCCTGCATGCCGTAGAGCGCTGACTTCACGTTCACCCGCATCATGTCGTCGAGATCGTCGTCGGTCAGCGCTGTCGGCATGCGCGTGATTCCCTGGCCGACGTTGTTCACCCAGACATCGATGTGACCGAAGCAGCCGATGGCCGCCGCAACGGTTCGCTGCACGTCGGCGCGCACGGTCATGTCGGCGACGACCGCGAGCGCCTGCGGACCGCAGGTCGCGGCGACCTCGTTGAGCGCCCCGGCGCGACGAGCCACGAGCACGACCGACATCCCCTCGCGGGCAAGTTGCTGCGCCAGCGCGGCGCCGATGCCGGTGCTGGCACCGGTGATGACCACCACCTGTTCGGACATGGGGCTAGTGTACGGGAGGGTCTGGAAGGTCGGGAAGGGCAGGATGGACCGGGGCGGGCGGCTCGGGCCGGGAGGTCGGCAGGGTCCGGCTTCAGCCGGACCGAGTTTCGCGGTACAACTGGGACGGAATGACCGCTGCCGCCTCTCTCGTCGACCTCCTGCATGACGCCCAGTGGGACCCCACCAGCGACCGCCTGCTCGACTACTTCCTCAAGTACACCACCGCGAAGCACCTCACGCTGTACGCGGCACAGGAAGAGGCGATCCTCGAACTGCTCGACGGCAAGAACGTCATCCTCAACACGCCGACCGGCTCGGGCAAGTCGCTCGTCGCGTCGGCGCTGCATCTTCGCCGCCCTGGCGCGCGGCAAGCGCGCGGTCTACACGTGCCCGATCAAGGCGCTGGTGAACGAGAAGTGGATGGCGCTCTGCCGCGAGTTCGGCCCCGACCTCGTCGGGCTGTCGACCGGCGACGCCAGCGTCAATCGCGAGGCGCCGATCCTCTGCTGCACGGCCGAAGTGCTGGCGAACATGGCGCTGCGCGAAGGGGACGAGGCCGCGGTGGACGATGTGGTGATGGACGAATTCCATTACTACGCGGATCGCGATCGCGGCGGCGCGTGGCAGGTGCCGCTGCTCACCATGCCGCAGACCCGATTCCTGCTGATGTCGGCCACGCTCGGCGACACCCGCTTCTTCGAAGAGGCGGTCACGAAGCTGAACGGCCGGGCAACGCTCACCATCAAGACCGGGGAGCGACCCGTGCCGCTCGAGTACGCCTACTCGGAGATTCCGCTCTCGCACACGCATCGAGAAGCTGGTGGACGAAGGCAAGACTCCCGCCTACGTCGTCCACTTCACGCAGGCGGATGCCGCAAGCAGCGCGCAGGACTTCACCAGCCTGAAGATCTGCTCGAAGGAAGAAAAGGCCGAGATCGCGTCGCGCATTGGCGAGCTTTCAGTTCACCAGCCCCTACGGCGCCGACGTGCGGAAGTGGCTGCGGCACGGCATCGGCGCTGCACCACGCCGGCCTGCTGCCGAAGTATCGCGTGCTGGTCGAGCAGCTCGCGCAGGCGGGTCTGCTGAAGGTGATCTGCGGCACCGACACGCTCGGCGTCGGCATCAACGTGCCGATCCGCACGGTGCTGTTCACGCGGCTGTGCAAGTTCGATGGCCAGAAGACCGCCATCCTCGCGCGCGCGCGACTTCCACCAGATCGCCGGACGCGCCGGCCGCAAGGGCTTCGACGACCGGGGCTACGTCTGGGCCCAGGCTCCTGAGCACGTCATCGAGAACATCCGGCTCAAGGAGAAGTCGGCCCGCGACGGCAAGAAGATCACGCTGCGCAAGCAGCCCGACCACAACTTCGTCAACTGGGACCTGCAGACCTTCACGCGACTGATGGGCGCGCAGCCCGAGCAGCTGGTGTCGCGCTTCCAGGTGACGCATGGCATGCTGCTGAATGTGCTGAGCCGCCGCGACGACGGCTGCCGCGCGATGCAGCGGCTGATTCGCGACAGCCACGAAACCGACGTCGGCGAAGAAGGCGCACAGCAAGCGATGCCTGGCAGCTGTTCCGCGCGCTCGTGTCGCGCAAGGTCGTCGAGTTCATCCCGAAGACAACGGATGGGGCGAAGCTGCGGGTGAACCTCGACCTGCAGGACGACTTCTCGATGGACCAGGCGCTGTCGCTCTACCTGCTCGAGACGCTGCCGCTGCTCGATGCCGAGTCGCCCGAGTACGCGCTCGACGTGCTCACGCTGGTCGAGTCGATCCTCGAGAACCCCGAGCTGATCCTCCGCAAGCAGCTCGATCGCGTGAAGGACGAGGCGATCGCGACATGGAAGGCCGAAGGCATGGAGTACGACCAGCGGATGGAGGAGATGGAGAAGCTGGAGTATCCGAAGCCGCTGCGCGAGTTCGTCTACGACACCTTCAACGCCTTTGCCGACCGGCATCCGTGGGTGGGGGAGGAGAACATCCGCCCGAAGTCGATCGCGCGTGAGATGTTCACAGAACTTTCGCTCGTTCGCGGAGTACGTGCTCGACTACGAACTGCAGCGGTCGGAAGGGTTGCTGTTGCGGCACCTGATCAGCGTCTACAAGGTGCTGAGCCAGACCGTGCCCGATGGTGTCAAGAACGACGAGGTGCGCGAGATGGAGATCTACCTCCAGACACTGCTCCGTGCCGTCGACTCGAGCCTCGAGGACGAGTGGGAGCGGATGCAGCGATCCGAACTACAGACCCCTCGCCTCCGCCGCGCGCGGCACGACCGAGCTCCGCCCGCCGGGCGCCGAGGCGGCGCTGGCCGACATCACCCGCGACCCGAAGGCCTTCGCGGCGCTCGTGCGCACGCGAATCTTCACCTTCCTGCGGGCCTGGAGCATCGGCGACCATGCGCGCGCGCTCGAAGGGCTCGATCCGGCTCTCCAGTCGGATGATGTGGTTGCGTGGGACATCAACCGGTTGAAGGCGTCCCTTGATGCCTGGAACAGCGAGCACACGCAGCTCCGGTTCGACCCCGAAGCGCGCAACCTCCGTCATACCCACATCAAGGTGGCTGACGACGGGCTGTCGTGGCGGGTGCAGCAGGTACTGGTCGACGCAGAGCAGGAGTTCGACTGGATGGCTGATATCCATGTCGACCTGCCGGCGTCGACCGACGCGAACCGTCCGGTGCTGTGGCTGCGCGCCCTCGGGCCGGTCGCTGACAGTCAGCCCTGAGTCGCTCGTCCTGCACGCCGCGATCCCGCGTAACATACGTTCCGGTTAGAGAGAGGAACCCCTATGCGACATCTGCGTTATGTAGCGTTCGCGCTCGGCATGCTGGCGGCGAGCCTGCCTGCATCGGTTCAGGCACAGGCAGCGACGAAGGCGATGTTCACGGACAACTACGCCGACGTGAATGGCCAGCGCCTGCACTACGCCAGCATCGGGCAGGGTGACCTGGTGCTGTTCCTCCACGGCTACCCATCGTTCTGGTACCAGTGGAAGGACCAGATGGCCGAGATCGGGAAGGACCACCTTGCCGTCGGTCTCGACATGCGCGGCTACAATCTCTCGTCGCGGCCAGAGGGGCTCGAACCGTACGAGATGACGCATCTCGTGGAGGACCTGCGGCAGTTCGCCGAGAAAATCGCCGGCAAGGGCAAGAAGTTCACACTGGTCGCGCACGACTGGGGTGCCAACGTCTCATGGGTGTTCGCCATCCTGCACCCCGAGATGCTCGAGCGGTTGATCATCGTCAACGGCGCCCACCCGATCCTGTCCGAGCGCGAGCTGCGCGAGAACCCGGCGCAGCGTCATGCGAGCAACTACTTTTTCATCTTCAACAAGCATCTCGCGCCGGGCGAGCAGCCGGTTGACGAGAGCACGACGGTGGCGACTGCGACCCGCCGCGCGCACACCGGCTTCGTCGATGCCGAGGTGAAGGCCGGGCGCTACACCGAGGCCGATCGTCAGGCGTGGATCGAGGCCTGGTCGCAGCCGGGTTCCACCACCGCCGGCCTGAACTACTACCGCGCGAACCACCGCAACCCGCCATTCAACGAGACCCATCCGGCGTCGACGATTCCGCGCTCGTGGTCGGCGACCTCGATGCTGAAGGGGGCGAAGTCGACGATTCTTCGTGTGCCGACGCTGGTGATCTGGGGGATGAGAGACTCGGCCATCCTCAGCGGCCACCTGAGTGGGCTCGAGAAGCTGGTGCCGAACCTCTGGGTGAAGCTCTATCCCGACGACGACCACTGGATCATGCTGGCAAAGCACCAGCAGCTGGCGCAGGACATGCGGCGCTTCATCGACGCGCAGGCAACGTTCCCGAAGGAGTCTGTCTACCGCGGCGCGCGCTGACACGCCGGTCGATAGTGACGAGTCGAGCGAAGTGCCGACATTCGTGTGGACGCGCGTCGCACGGACACGTTCGCCTCTATAATCCGGCCATGACGAAGACTTCAACCGCCGTTGTTGGCGTGGTGCTCGCGGGTGTGATGTCGGCGGCGCTGGTCGCGCAGGATCGTCAGGCGGCGCGCCAGGCGCTCATCGCGCGGGGCAAGTCGCTCGAACTGCCGACGAAATACGTGCCGCCGCCTGGCGAGAAGATCGAGCACTACGCGTCGGGCTACGCGAAGATCATGTGCACGGGGGTCTTCGTGTCCGGGCTCGACCCGGCGTTCGTTGCGGAGAACGTCGGCTACTTCACCGCGCCGTACGCGTCGCGCAAGGAACTCGGCACCCCGAAGGTCGACCGCCAGAACCAGACGGTCGAGGTGACGATGCCCAACGGCACCGTTCGGGTGGCGAAGCACCTGGGCAGCCAGGGGTGCATCACGCTGCCGATCGGCAGGACGGACGTGTTCTTCACGCCCACGGTCGTGGCGCCCAGGGTGCCGGACCCGAAGACGACTGCGTGGCCCATGGGCGACGTGCTGCCGGGCGGGCCGCCGCCAGCCGGTGTCGACATGGCGAAGGTGCGGGCCGCCGTCGAGGCCGCGTTCGACCCCGCCGCGATGACTGGAAGTTTCGTCGTCACCTACAAGGGGCAGATCGTCGCCGAGCGCTACGGCGACAACATCACGCAGGACACGCCGCTCGAGAGCTGGTCGATGGGCAAGAGCCTCAGCGGCACGCTGATGGGCATCCTCATCAAGCAGGGTGTCTACACGCTCGATCAGCCCGCACCGATTCCCGAGTGGCAGACGTCAGGTGATCCGCGCCAGAAGATTCGCATCCGCGACATCCTGAACATGTCGAGCGGCCTGCGCATCATCTCGCCGAACGACCCGGACTACGACGAGACGGGAACCTACCCGGACCACCTCTACTACTACACGGGCGCGATCGACTCGTTCAAGTACGCCGCCACGCGGCCGCAGCAGTGGGCTCCGGCCACCGTCGGCCGCTATCGCAACACCGACCCGGTGCTCACCAACTACATGACGCGGCTGGCCGTCGAGAAGCGCGGCGAGAACTACCATGCCTTCCCGCAGCGCGCGCTCTTCGACAAGCTCGGCATCCGCAGCTTCGTCATGGACACCGACCCTTACGGCAACTTCCTCACGCACGGCTACGAGTCGGCGTCGGGCCGCGACTGGGCACGGATCGCGAACCTGTATCTGCAGGATGGCGTGTGGAACGGCGAGCGTCTCCTGCCCGAGGGCTATGCGAAATTCGTCGGCACGCTGGCGCCGGCCTGGGTGGCCGACAACCGTCCGCAGTACGGCGGCCTGTTCTGGGTGAACGGCGACGGCGCGTGGCCAGCACCGAAGGACATGTACTTCATGTCAGGCGTCGGCGGGCAGCAGGTGCTCATCATCCCATCGCACCAGCTCGCGGTGGTGCGCCTTGGCCACTACAAGGGTGTGCAGGCGGCTGGCCGGGCGACGCGCAAGGCCGTGGGCATGCTGGTCGAGGCCGTGCAACCCGTGCGGTAGAGGAGAGCTTCACTTCACGGCTGCGTGCCGCTTGTGGCTACACTGTCGTGTGGGGTTTCTTGCACGGCTCCTGAGCCCTTCGCAAGCTCCGGCCCTGACAACGGGCCGCGTTCGCGCCTCGTACGCGATGGCAATCGTTACCGACGTCCTGCAGCTCGGCCTCGGTCCACTGGGATGGGCTGGCGTCGATCAGGCGCTGGACGTCATTGCCGCAGTGGTCCAGTACCGGCTCCTCGGCTTTCACCCCTTGCTGCTGCCGACGTTCATGCTGGAGTTCCTGCCGGTCACCGACATGCTGCCGACGTGGACCGCATGCGTCGCGCTGGTCATCAGCTCGCGCAAGGCGCGTGTCGACGACGACCCGCCGCCGCCAGGACCAGGCCAGGTGATCGACGTCTAGCGTGACGACACTGGAAGCCGCTTCTTCAGGACGTGGAACGCCAGGTCCGGTCGCTTCGGTACGCCGAATCGTTCGTCGTCGGGAAACGGTCTCGTCTCCCCGGTCTTCGTATAGCCGCGTCGCTCGTACCACGCGATGAGGACCTCGCGCTGCACGATGACCGTCATGTGCATCTCCTGCGACTGCCAGTGCGCCGCGGCCCACGCCTCCGCCGCCTCGAGCATGCGACGGCCGACCCCCTTCGCCTGCAGCGTCGGCCTGGTCGTGAGCATGCCAAGGTAGCTGTTCGCGCCCCGCCGTTGCAGGTGGACGCACGCGACGATGGCGCCGTCCTGCTCGTGGACGAGGACGACGTGGCCGTCGGTGGCCATCTCGGTGGCGAGTCGATCGTCGTCGATGCGGCTGCCGCCGAGCAGGTCGGCTTCGGTGGACCAGCCGGCCCGGCTGGTTTCTCCGCGGTAGGCAGAGTTGACGAGAGCGACGAGCGCAGGAACATCGCTCGGCGTCGCCAGCCGGAACGTGAAATCTTCCGACGACATGGTGAAGTAGCTGAGCTAATCAGAATGCCGCGGAGCGTGTCAACGCACACGCGCCGCGTAAGGCGTCACGCAACTCGTAAGCGTCACTACGGATCCAATGCCGAATGTGGCGCGAAAGCGGTTAAGCTGAGGCGGCATCGGCCTTGCCCATCGCTTGATGCGATACACCTGTCTGGTGCCCACCACCTGAGGAGAAACGCTCGATGAAGAGACTGTTCCTGACGCTTGCCATGACGGTTGGCGCGCTCGGCGCCGGCGTCACGTCGGCCCGTGCCGACGTTTATACCCTGACCGCCGCGCTCACCGGCTCAGAAGAGACGCCCGCGCCGGGCCTCAACACCGGCGCCTTCGGCACGGCGACCATTACCCTCGATACGACGGCTCGCACTCTGACGTACCGCATCGACGTGTTCAACCTGCCGAGCGGTGTCACCGCCAGCCATATCCATGTCGGCGGACCAGGGACGACTGGCCCGGTCATCATCAACTTCGCCCCGCCGGTGAGCGCCTCGAACGATTTCGCCTTCGCGGGCACCGTCGCCGAGGCCCAGTGGGTGCTGCGTCCGGAGCAGGGCATCCGCTCCGCCGATGACATCATCCAGGCGATTCTCGGCAACAACACGTACGTGAACGTCCACAGCACGGTGAACGCCCCCGGCGAGGTCCGCGGCCGCCTTGTGCTGAAGCAGGACTAGGACGGCCACCCGGGCGCCCGTGGCACGGGTCAGCACCACCGCCGTGTCTGCATGCGTCGCACTGTGGTGCGGCGCATGCGGCCATGCCAGTCCATCCAGTTCCTGATCGTTGCCGCGCTTCCCTGGCCGAGGCTGGTCAGGTCGGCCCGTCTGCCTCAGCGCGCTATCGCGCGCGTGAACAGGTAGTCCTGCCGTACGGTGTTGTCGACGTAGTCCGGCCGTGCCATCTCCATGTACCTCGTCGCGTACCGCGGCGAGCTTGTCCGGGTCGGCGATGAGCGTCGCCACCAGGCTCTGCATCGGCCCGATCGAGTGCTCCATGAACTCGCGGAAGTGATCGAGGCTGAGGGCGGGGAAGTGCATCGTGCCGCGCGCGAAGAACGGCGGCTCGAACCCCGCTGCCAGCCGCTCGCTGACGATGGCGGGGTTGCCCCACATCGGCGGTGGCATGACACCAGGCGGCGGCGCCGGTGAGTAGCGGGCGATGAAGCCGAACAGCCGGCCGACGAAGTGCTCGGGTGGCCAGGTCGCAAACACCACGCGTCCGCCTGGGCGCAGCACCCGCCGCATTTCGGCGATGGCGACATCCGGACGCGGCGCGAAGATGTGCCCGAACTGGCTCGTCACCACGTCGAACGACCCATCGGCGCAGGGCAGCGCCTCGGCATCCCCCTCCTTCCACGCCACGTCGACGCGGGCAATACGCGCGTTGTGGCGGGCTTCCTCCAGCAGCGCCGGTGTCAGGTCGACGGCTTCCACCATCGCGCCGGCGCGTGCCGCGGTGATGGCTACCACGCCCGTGCCGGTGCCGACGTCGAGCACCCGCTCGCCTGCAGTGATGCCGCCGAACGCCACCAGTTGTCCTGCCACGGGTGTCGTAAAGGTCGCGGTCGGCGCGAACGAACTCCACATCTCACGCTGACGTGCCTTGAAGCCTGAAAAGGGATCGGTGCTGGTCACGGCTGTCCTCCTGACGCACGGCTGTGTGCCGAGCGTGCCGCATGCTATACCCACCACCCTGTACGACCATCACCCTGTACGATCAGGCCCATCATGGACACCCACCACTTCCACGAAGCCTGCGACGCCTCCGCCGCGGTGCGTCTGGGCAACTCGACGCAGTTCGCCGCTGCCAGCGACGAAGACAATGTGCTGCGGGTCTACGATCGCAGTGCGCCAGGCGCGCCGCTGTCGCGCGTCGACGTCACCGCGTTCCTCGAGCCCGACGACCCTGATGAGCCGGAGGCCGACCTCGAAGGGGCCGCGCAGTTCGGCGACCGCATCTACTGGATCGGGTCGCATGGCCGAAGCCGCACGGGGAAGCGGCGGCGAATGCGACAGCGCCTGTTCGCCACCACCGTGCGCCGCCGCGACGAGGTCTTTACGCTGGTGCCCGCCGGCACGCCCTACGGGCACCTGCTGCGCGATCTGGCCGAGGCACCGGCACTCCGCCGATTCGACCTGGCGTCGGCGGCAATGCGACGGCCGGAAGAGGCTGGCGGGCTGAATGTGGAGGGGCTCGCGGCCTCGCCGGACGGGACGCTGCTGGCCGGATTCCGCAATCCGGTGCCGGACGGCCGCGCGCTGCTCGTGCGGATACGAAACGCCGCGCGGCTGGTCGATCGCCGCGACGCCGCGGCCGACCTCGCCGTGGGGGGGCATCTCGACCTTGGCGGGCGCGGCATTCGAGCGCTCGACTTCGTACCCTCAGTAAACGCCTACCTGATCGTCGCAGGCATGTTCGACGACTCCCGGAACTTTGCAGTGTACCGCTGGACCGGCGGCCCGGACGACCAAGCGGTCGAGCTTGCCGTCGAAGGGCTCAATGCGGTCAATCCCGAAGAGCTGCTGGTTGACGGCAACGCGCGGGACGGGCTGCGCGTCGATCTGCTCAGCGATGACGGCGGCACTGGCCGTGGCGCGTGCAAAGCGTTGCCGGTTGCGGATCGCCGCTTCAGGTCAACCAGTCTACTCATCCGTATATAGCCTGAAGCTGAGACCGTCTCAGGTGGTCACGGCGTCCAACAGGGTGCAGCCGGTCTTGCATTGTCGAACTGCAGTCGACCTGAAGACAGGGGGATATCGTGGCCAGGAGAGTGAACCAGATCGAGTCGGTGGTCTTGACGTGGGAGAATGTGGAATCGGTGCCGCATCAGTTCGGCGGACGCGAATTCCTGGTGGGCGGGCGCGAAATCGGCCACCTGCATGGCGAGCGGCTGCTGGACGTGCCGTTCCCGGTGCGCATCCGCGAGCAGCTCGTGCGGGAGGGGCGAGCGGAACCACATCACGTCTTGCCCGAGACCGGCTGGGTATCGTTTCACATCAGGCAGTCGTCCGATGTGACACACGCCATCGAACTGCTCAGGCTGAACTACGACCGGCCCTGGCTGCGCGACCGGGACAGCAAGGACGAGGTGGACGAAGCGTCTGACGAGTCGTTTCCGGCGAGTGATCCGCCCGCCTTCGTGAACGTCACCGGGTCGCACCCGCTGCCTGCCCGCCACGCCAGCTGAGCGAACGACGCGGTTCCGTAACGCTCACCCGCGGCCGGTCAGCGTGCGGAACCACCCCCGCCGCGGCTGCCTGCCGGCGCGCAGCCGTCCCGACAACCAGAACCAGCCTGACAGGACCTGACCCGGCATCACCGGGCCCGACAGCAGTGCGGGATCGATCACCACATCGAAGGTGCCGCCCTCGGTGTCGAGCAGTGCCCAGCAGAACGCCGCGCCAGTGACGCTGTTGCGACGCGGCTCGGCTTCGACAACATGCCCGGTCATCAGCGCGTGCGGCTCGGGGGGCGTCACCGGTTCCCCGGTTGGTGAAATGAGACCGGACGGGATGAAGGCGCGCGAGCCGAACGACAGCCCTTCGGCTGCCTGCGCTGCCGCGTAGGCGGCTTCGGAGGGATAGACCGTGAGCTGCTGCGCGAAGGCGGCGATCTGCGCCTGCACGACGGTCGGCAGTTGCAGCGACGCATGCACGGCTGCGTCCGGGCAATCGAAGGCGAACGGGTAGTCACCGCCGGTGGCCGCCCCATCTGGCGGGTTCGCCCACGCGAGGAAGGTGCCGTCGAGCGGGGTGTGCGTGTGACGCGTCACGCGCGCCTCGAGGCCGATGCGCACCACCGACTTCCCCTCGAAGTGCGGGTTCATCCCCATGGCGTCGCCGTTGCGCCGCACCTGCAGCCACAACTGTTCACCAGACGGCGGCGCCCACAGCAGGTACTGGCCCTCGGGCGCGTCGATGGTGTCGGTGCGATCGGCCACCGAACTGGCAAGCGCGGCGAGGTCTTCGCCGGACGCGACAGTGAAACCCAGGGCAGAGAATTGGCTCGGCACTCAGGGATTGTAGCGAATGGCTCCGGGCTCCGGGCTTCAGCCCACCCCGACCTGCGCCACCTGCCTCAACAGACCCCTGCCCGTCAGAACCTGAGGAACCGATTCACCTTCACCACCAGGGCGCGGTTGAACAGGCCGGGTGCGGCGGCGGCAGCCTCGCTGTCGCGCTCCTCGTTGAAGACGATGAACAGTTCGCTGCCGGGTCGCCACTCCCAGCGCATGCGCGCGTTGACGCTCACGGTGTGCGTGGAGGAGTTGTATTGCACGAGCGCACTGGAGAACACCAGCGGCGTGATTGTGTAGGTGATGCGCGAGCCGATCAGGCGCGTGGTGAAGTCGCCGGTCGGCAGTGTGATCCAGTTCACTGAGATGTTCGGCTCGACCGACAGCTGCGGCGACACGTTGATGCGCGACCTGTTGAAGGTGACGGCTGTCCGATCGCCGTTGTAGAACGACCCCTTCTCGACCAGCAGCGCTCCGGACAGCTTCCGTTGCTGGCCCATGGTGTAGCCGATGCGTCCGGTCGTGAACTCGTAGCCGCCTACCGGCACGCGTGCACCAGGGACAATGGTGAAGACGCGCGGCAAGTACTCGTAGTCCTGGTTGATGCCGACTGCGAAGCGGTCGCTGTTCTGGAACTCGACGGCAAACTCGCCGTCGCCGATCCGGGTGGACAACTGACCGGCGCTGTCCTCCAGGTAGGTGAACTGGCCGATGCTCGACAGCTTGCGAATCCGCTTGTATCGGGTGATGCGTGGGCTGAAGCGGAACTGCGCGTAGTTCTTGCGCATGTCGGCGCGGCGGAGGAACCCGACCTGCGGATTGAAACTCTTGTCGATCGTCAGCCGTTCCAGCTGGACGCCGTAGCGATCGCCGCCGTATTCCATCTGCGCGCGGTAGCTCATGTCGTCGCTGCTGATGCCGTCCGACGCGCTCTTCGCCAGGTAGGTGGCGAACGTCAGGTTGCTGAAGAAGCCGAAGGTGCCGTCGATGCCGTACACCTGGTTCGAACCGGCCAGCGCCTCCGCCTTCGAGCGATTGGTGGCGAGCACGCCGATGCTGCTCTTGCGCAGGATGTCGCGCTTGACGCGCACCACCGAGAAGTTGGTCGCCTCGCCTCCGGTCGCGTCATCGTCGCGCGTCTGCATGTTGACGACACCGAGCGAGTAACGCCCGACGCGGCCGGTGAGGCGTCCGCCGCCGAGGATCGGCACCTGGCGGTTGCTCGCCAGACCGATGCGCCGGCTGTAGAACAGCAGCGGCAGGTCGGAGGCGTTCGCCGAGCCGCCGCCGGAGAAGCTGTTGTTGCCGAACGTGAACAGCCCCTGGTTCTCGAGGAAGAATTCGCGCTTCTCCGGGAAGAACAGGCTGAAACGCGTGAGGTTCACCTGCTGCTCGTCGGCCTCCACCTGCGCGAAGTCGGTGTTGTAGGTGAGGTCGGTTGTCAGGTTCTGCGTGATGCTGTACTTGGCGTCGACGCCGATGTCGCCGTCGGGGTCGTTGCTGCGGGTCGGACGCGAGACGTTGTCGGTGGTGACGTTGGCGATGGCGTACGGCTTCAGTTCCAGCGTGCGCGACAGCGGTGGCGCCTCCATGCCGACCAGGTTCGCGTAGAGTGACGCGGAGAAGTCGGCGCGGCCGAGGCCGAGCGATGGCGGTACCTTCGTGAGGTAGGCGATTTCGTTCTTCGACTTGTTGGTGCGGCGTGCCTGGAAGCCCCAGTCCTGCACAGTGCCAGGTGCGTAGCGGATCGACTTGAACGGCAGTGACGCTTCAATCGTCCAACCGCCTTCGAAGGTGCCAGCGATCAGGCGCCAGACCGGGTTCCAGTCGGAGCTGAACTGCCGCTCGTTGGTGCTCTGGAGATCCGTGCGGCCGCCGAGCGAATTGGCCTCGAAGAGGATGGCGTTGCGACGATCGCGAAAGGTGTCGAACGCAAACTCGACCGAGTCGCCCTGCCGGATGTTGGCGCTGTCACGACGCATCTCGTTCACCACCGTCCGGCTCGGGTCGCTCTCCCAGTTGCGGAACGAGACGTAGATGTTGTCGTTGTCGTAGAACACCCAGACTTCGGTCTTCTCGGAGGCGGCCTGACCGGCGCGCGGCTCCATCTGGATGAAGCCGGAGGCCGGATGGACGGTGTCGTAGATGGCCTCGTCCAGTTTCCCGTCGACACGCATCGGCGCCGTGACGCGGACGGCGCGCACGGTGGCATGTCCCTGGTCGTCGCGCGAGATCGTCTCTGGCAGCGCCGGTGCGGGCGGGCCCTGGACGATGGCGGCCGCGCCAGGGCGCGCCGGCGGCTGGGCCGACGCCGGACCAGCCGTGAAGGTGGCGGCCAGAGCCAGCGTGAGGACAACCGTCGGGCAGTGCTGCATCATGGTCATGAGGCTCGGGGCTGCGCCAACACCGGTCGCGCAGACGGGACAGCGTACGCGCGGAAGCGACTGTGCGTATGTCTCAAGTTGTCGCACGGCGCAGTTGACGTCCGCGAGACGGTTGTATATACACGTTTAGTGTCCAGGCGGTCAATCACTGTCGCGCCGACCTCTGCATGCCTGTCGCTGCCGTGCCTGTGTGCCAACGTGCGCCGCCTCGCACGCCTCACCACGCGTCTTTACGACGAGGCGCTGCGCCAGCACGATATCGAGGTCGGGCAGTTCACGCTGCTGGCCACACTCCGGCACCGGCCGATGACAACGCAGGGACAGCTTGCCGAGGCGCTCGGCATGGAGCCAAGCTCGCTCACCAGAAACCTCGCGCAGCTCGAGAAGCGGGGCTGGGTGGAAAAGGACTGCGGCGCCGATCGCCGCAGCCGCCGCCTGCGGATCACGCGCGACGGCCGCAGACAATTCACGCGCGCACTCAGCTCGTGGCGCGCCGCGCAGCAGCAGGTGTCCGTCCACCTTGGCGGTGAGCGGATGCGGCAACTGGCGCAGGTGGTGGAGGAGGCCACGTCGGAGCTACAGCAGCGCCGGCCGGCCGCCAGCCGGCGCTCCGTCCGCCCGCGGCGCGCGTGAGAAGCGCGTCGCGCCCACCGGCATCCCTCGGCTTATAATCCGGCTCCCTCTTTACAGACAGGAGCGCAGCATGCGTCAACCACAGATCGTCGGCGTCCTCGTCGTCGGCGCCATCATCGCGTTCGCCGGCGTCCGTCAGGGCGCGCAGGCGCAGAGCCTGCCGAACCCATATCGCATTGTCGAAGGGTGGGCGCAATTGCCGAATGGCAGACCGATGGGCGCCGTTGGCAAGACAGTCGTCGATCCCGACGGTCAGCACGTGTGGGCTGTCGTCCGCTGCGAGCGGCTCGAGGAGCAGTCGCGGTTCGGCGACGAGTGCCGCGACTCGAAAACCGATCCCATCGTCCAGTTCGGTCCCGACGGAAAGGTGACGAAGACCTTCGGCGGCGGCCTGTTCATCTGGCCGCATGGGCTCGATGTCGACAAGGAGGGCAACGTCTGGGTAACCGATGCGGTCTCCTCCAACCGCATCCCCAAAGGTGACACCCGCGGCCATATCGTCGTGAAGTTCAGCCCGCAGGGCAAGGTGCTGCTGACGCTCGGCACCCCCGGACAGGAAGGGAGTGCCCCGAACCAGTTCACGTCGCCCAGCGACGTGGTTGTGGCGCCGGGGGGCGACGTCTTCATCGCTGATGGCCACGGTGAGAACGGCAACAACCGCATCGTCAAGTTCTCGAGAACGGGAACGTTCGTGAAAGCGTGGGGCAAGACCGGCTACGCTCCCGGCGAATTCCGCTCCATCCATGCGATTGCGATGGACTCGCGCGGGCGGGTGTTCGTCGGCGATCGTGGCAACAACCGCATCCAGCTCTTCGACCAGGAGGGGAAGTCGCTCTCCACCCCCTGGACCCAGTTCGGCAAGCCCAGCGGGATCGCGTTCGACAACAAGGATCAGATCTACGTCGCCGACTCCGAGTCGGACGATGTGCAGAACCCCGGATGGGAAGAGGGGATTCGCATCGGTGATGCGAAGAGCGGCTGGGTGCACTGGTTCATTCAGTTCCCGTGGGGCGACCCGCGCACCACCGTCGGCAACGGCGCCGAGTTCGTCGCGGTCGATCGCGACGGCAATATCTACGGTGGCGAGCCGGCGCCCAAGCGCCTGCAGAAGTACGTCCGCGTCCGGCCTTAGACGTCGGCTCGGCGGTCGGCGCAATCCCGATTGGCGCGTCGCGCGTAGAGCCTTCAGGAATGGTCATATCGACCGTTCAGGGAGGTGAGCATGCGGCTCGGTTCGCCTCGACTCGTTCCGGCAGTGATAGGCGTGGCAGTGCTTGCGGGCACGGTGGCGTGCGGCAACGACTCATCGCCGATGTCGCCCTCGATGCCCACGCTGTACGACAAGTACGGCGGCGCCGCGACGGTGCGCAAGGTCGTGGACGATGCGGTGGTGGCGCTGCTGGCGGATCCGATCCAGGCGCCCTTCTTTGCCGGCGTTGGCGAGCCCGGAAACTCGTCGCCGGAACGGCTGAAGAGCTGCCTGCGCCTGCAGTTCACCGTCGTGTTCGGAGGCCCTGGCACCTACCCTGGTCATAACGACCAGGGAGACATGTGCCGCGACATGACGTCGTCGCACGCGAACCTGGCGATCACGGGTCCCGACTTCGATCGCTTCATCACTGTCCTTGCAGCGGTACTCAAGGCTGACGGCGTGTCCGACGCCGACATCGCGACTGTGGCACCCGTCCTGGTGGGGCTCAAGTCGTCGATCGTGACGAGGTGACCATGCGCAGGATTACTGTCATGCGCTCGGTCGCGTTCGCGGTCGGAAGCGCGGTTGCTATCGTCGGGTTCATCGGTGTGATGCACATGCCGGTGGTGCGTCCGCTGCTCGTGGCGTTCGAGGCGTGGTGTCCGGTGCTGAACGTGCCTGCCACGCAGGTGGAGGCGATGCAGGCAACTGCGGCCGAAGCCCTGGCCGGGACGGCGCCGGCGCCGTCCCGCGAGTCGACGGCGCTGCGCCTGGTGTTCGGCTCGGCGGCCGACGTCAACGCCTGGGCGCACGCCCGTTCATTCGCCTGCGACACGGAAACGCGCGGTTTCGAGTATCGCTGGTGCCGGCACGTGCCGGCCTCAGCGCTTGGACGGCTCGATGTCGATGCCGCGCAGGAGCGCGAGGTGGTCATTGCCCGGGACAGCAGCGGGCGGACACGTGCCGTCGACATCCTGGCGCGAACCTCCGCGGGGTCGGCGGCCACGGAACTCGCACGAACAGCCGCACTCCACCTGCAGGCGACGCTTGGCGAGCCGATTGAACGGCACGGTTCGTTCGACGACTCGCTGGACGAACCGTTCGACAGCGCCTCGATGCGCTACGCCTTCTCGGACGTGGTGGTGACGCTGACGGCCACGAACATTCCGGGCTCAGGCGTAGCAGTACGTGAACAGTACCTCGCGGTGAACTGGTAAGATGCCGCGGCAGGGGAGCGCCGTCGGCCGGAGCTACCTGCCCTTACGCCCAATGCTTTCCATCCTGCTGGCCATGGCCAGCACGCTGCGCACGACGACTGACGACCAGCACGCCCTCGACCGCATGCGGCGCGGTGAGGAGGGCGGACTGGCGGAGCTGTACCGATCGACACGGCCGCTTCGTGTATGCCCTCGCGTTGCGCATCGTGCGCGATACGGGTGATGCGGAAGACGTGACACAGGACGTGTTCGTGCAGGCGTGGAAGAACGCCGACCGCTTCGATGCCGGCCGTGGCCATGTGGTGGCCTGGCTGATGAACATCGCCAGGGCACGCGCTATCGACCTGTTGCGGCGTCGCCGAGTGCGTCCTCAGCCCGCTGCTGATGACGCCGTGAGCGACACCACCGACCTCGCACCTGCCCAGGACGTGCAGCTCGACTGGTCCAGGCGGGCGGAAGCCGTACAGCAGGCGATGTCGTCGTTGCCGATACTGCAACGCATCGCTGTGGAACTGGCGTTCTTCGAGGGGCTGACCCACGCCGAGATTGCCGAGCAGCTCGAAGTGCCGCTCGGCACCATCAAGACCCGGGTGCGTCAGGGACTGCTGAAACTGCGCGACAGCCTCGCGGGAGCCGCGTCGTGAGCGCCGAACACGATCGCTTCGGCGACGCCACCGGCCTCTACGTTCTCGGCTCGCTGTCCGCCGACGAGCAGCGCGCCTTCGAGGCGCACCTCGCCGGTTGTATCGAGTGTCAGGCCGAGGTGCGCTCGCTCGGCGGGGTATTGGCCGCGTTGCCGTACGCCGCGGCAGACGCGGAGCCGCCCGCCCGTCTGCGCGCCCGCGTGCTCAGTGCGGCCACCGCCGCACGCGAGCCGTCGCACGTGGTGCCATTCGAATCGCGGGCGCGAAGCACCGGATCGCGCGGACCGCGCGGGTCGAACCTGGCCGGCTGGCTCCTTGCCGCAGCGAGCCTCCTCGTGGCCGCCGGTGCCGGGATGTACGCCATCAGCCTCCAGGGTCGGCTCGACCGCGTGCGGGGAGAGCTGGTCGATGCGGTTGGCCGCCTCGAGGAGACGCAGCAGCAACTGCAGACGGCGAATGCCGCGACGTCCACGGCGCGGGCCAGCCTGGCGCTGCTCACCGCGCCCGACGCGCTCGACCTCCGCCTGAGTGGCCAGCCGCCGGCGCCGGACGCCCGCGGCCGCGCCATCGTCAGCCGGTCGCGTGGCCTGCTCTTCGCCGCCAACAACCTGCCGGCCCTGCCGCCCGGGCGCACGTACCAGCTCTGGTTCCTCACGCCCGGAGCGCCG
Organism: uncultured Acidobacteriota bacterium; assembly: GCA_963722395.1. Taxonomy (GTDB): domain Bacteria; phylum Acidobacteriota; class Vicinamibacteria; order Vicinamibacterales; family CAVVIG01; genus CAVVIG01. The sequence goes on from CAVRLS010000013.1 coordinate 261,928, forward strand.
GTCAGCGCCGGCCTGCTGCGCCCTGACGATCAGGGAAATGTTGCCGTGCGGTTCGATATCGCGGCAGATGCGCCAGTGCCCACGGGCATGGCCGTGTCGATCGAGCCGGATGGCGGCGTGCCGGCGCCGACCGGTGCGCTCTATCTCGTCGGATAGCAAGCTCACCTTTCATTCACGGGAGGCGGCTGTGGCGAAGACGATGCTGGTCGGCGACTACGTGGAAGACTAGACCAGACCTCCTCCGAGAAGCGCGGTCACAACGTCGCACCCAATGCCCACGTTCGGCGATCTCGCCGAGCGCGACTACGACGCGCTGCTCATCCCGGGTGGGCGCGCGCCCGAGTACCTGCGCATGAACCCGCGGGTGCTGGAGATCGTGCGGCATTTCGCCTCGTCCAACAGCCGATCGCGGCGCTCTGCCACGGGCCGCAGATTCTGGCTGCGGCCGGCGTGCTGCGCGGCCGTCGCGCCACGGCGTATCCGGCCTGCCAGCCCGACGTCGAAGTGGCCGGGGCCACCTTCGTGTCCATCCGATCGATGGCGCCGTCACCGACGGCAACCTGGTCACTGGTCCCGGCCTGGCCCGCGCACCAGCAATGGCTGGCGCAGTTCCTTGGGGGCGGACCTGATTACGATCGCGGATGCCTTCCACTCGGACCGCTGGTCCTGGCCCGCGCGCTCAGGAAGACGTTCGCCTCCTTCACGGCGGTGGACGGCATCGACTTCGAGGTCCGGCCCGGCGAAGCCTTCGGCTTCCTTGGGCCGAATGGCGCCGGCAAGACGTCGACGATGCGCATGATCGCCTGCGCGTCGCCCGTCACCTCGGGGCATCTGCGCGTCTTCGATCGCGATCCTGTCGGATGTCGACGGACTCAGCTATCTGGCCTTCGTCGCGCCCGGGCTCCTGGCGTCGAGCTGCATGAATGGCGCGATCTCGGACGGCTTCTCCTGCTGTCGCCAACCGCGCTGCTGGTCGCGCCGGCCGCGATTGTCGTGGCGGCGTCGTTCTCGGCCATGGCGCTGCTGCTGACGAGTGTCGTCTCGCGCCGCGAGCAGTTCGACTACGTGATGGGGCTGCTCATCATGCCGATGTTCCTGTGCAGCGGCATCTTCTTCCCGGTGTCGCAGGTGCCGTCGGCGCTGCGCTGGTTGTTCGAGGTGGTGCCGCTCTACCACGCCGTGGAACTGTTGCGCGGGCTCACCACCGGTCGCATGGAGCCGGTGCTGCTCTGGCACCTGACGTGCCTGGTGATTCGGGGGCGTCGCCGCCTTTCTGGCGGCGATGCGGCGCCTGGAGCGCGCGCTTGTCAAGTAGCGAGCATTACCTGGCTGCGGATCCTCAGGTCCGCTTCGGCCCGGCGGCCAGCGTCGCAACAAAGTCGGCCTTGCCACGCAGACACAGCGCGAGGTGCGTCGCGAGTCCGGGCTGGCGGAACACATTCGGAACGAACGCGTTGAACGCCACCGTGTCGGCGTTGCCGTCAGGGACCACGCACCAGCCGCCCTGCAAATCGGTGGTTGGCGCTGCTGTGCATTCGAGCAGGTTGAGCACGGCGGCTGTCGCGTACGGGCTTTCGTCGAAGGGGAGCGAGGGCAGCGTCAGCACCACGTGCAGGCCATTGCCGACGCGCGGATGCTGCAGCGTCGAGTCCATCACGAGGATGGACGGCTTGGCGGCATAGCTGAACTCGGCCGACACCCCTTCCTCGTCGGCCATCGACGCCAGGCTGATCGTCTGCAGGATTTCGTGCGCCTCGGCGATCGACGCGCCTTTCCAGAGCGACGGCTGCTGTCCGTGCGGCACGATGAGGCCGTCGATGACGTTCACGAGGTCGTCGTACTCGGGACGAAGGCCCGCGGCCGGGTGCGCCGATTCTGCCGGGGTGCCGGCGAGCATCTCGGCGAGTCCGCTGGCGATCAGCTCGGCGTCAGCCGCCTGCATCGCCGCGACCAGCGCGAAGTGGCGCGGCAGCCACGACACAAGGTCGGCGTGCGTCGTCATCCGGGTGACGAGACGCACGATGCCGTCCTGCTCGAGCGTGAACGCGCTCAGCGTGGTGACCTGCGCGTTGACGCCGGCCATCACCTTCACCGTGTGGTCGTTCAGCGCGACGCCGGCCACCACCGGCGTGCTGGCGGTGAGCGTGAAGACCTGCATGCCGTGCGAGTCGATGGCGCCGGACACCGCGATCTCCTGCGCGTGCCCCTTCAGCCACCAGCGGAAGCGCCGCTCCTCGGCGACGCTCCACTCGGCGTCGATGTGCATCTCTTCGAACACCGTGCGCAGCGCCAGCAGGCCTGAGTCAAGGGTGTCGGGCGCGCTCGCCAGCCAGGTGGGTGCCGGGGTCGGTGCCATGACGAGCGTAATTGTACTGCGCGCGTTCCTACTGCCGAGCTGCGCCAATTCCTGACTGCGCACGCATGTCTCTCGGCGCTATCATGAGCGTTCTGTTCCCCGCCTTCAGCAACGTACAGCGCGGGCTAGGTGCAGCGATGCAGACCACCAGCACGACGGCCAGCAAGACTGGCGTGATTCACTCCCTGGCGCGCGCGATCACCCGTACGCGAACCGTCGACGAGATCTACGCCACCGCACTCGACGCGCTCGCCGAGGGTCTCGGCGTGCAGCGCTCCTCCATCCTCCTCTTCGACGCCGACGGCGTCATGCGCTTCAAGGCCAGCCGCGGCATCTCGGACGCATATCGCCGCGCGGTCGAAGGGCATAGCCCGTGGTCGCCGGGCGCGCGGAACGCCGTTCCGTTCGTCGTGCACGACGTTTCGGTCGACCCGTCGCTTGACCCCTACCTGTCGACCATCCGGGCGGAGTCGATTGCCGGGATGGCCTTCATCCCGCTGCTCAGCAACGACGAAGTCATCGGCAAGTTCATGCTCTACTTCGACGCGCCCTGCGTCCTGACCGGCGACGACCTCGAACTGGCGAGCACGATCGCAGCGGAGGTGGCGTTTGCGGTCGAACGCACGCGCACCGAGGCCCAAGCCCGACGCAGCGAAGAACGCCTGCGCTTTGCGCTCGACGCGGCGTCCATGGGGACGTGGGACTGGAACCTCCTCACCAACGAGGTGGTCTGGTCGGACAATCTCGAGCGCATCCACGGCTTGCCGCCCGGCACCTTCGACGGCAGCTTTGCCAGCTACGAACGCGAAATCCATCCGGACGATCGCCCGCGCGTGCTGGCCTCCGCTGCGCGCGCCATTGCCGAGGGCACGCCGCACGACGTCGAGTACCGCATCGTGGCGCGCGACGGCAGCATCCGTTGGTGCGAGGGCAAGGGACGTGTCGACTTCGTCGATGGACAGCCGGTGCGCATGTCGGGGGTTTGCGTCATCGTCACCCGCCGCAAGGAGGCGGAGCTGGCGCGCCTGGCGGCGGCGGAGGAAGCGAACCGGCTCAAGGACGAATTCCTCGCAACGCTGTCACACGAACTGCGTACGCCGCTGAACGCCATTCTCGGCTGGGTGCAGCTCGTCCAGCAGGACGCGCCGGGGCAGGATCGCGTGCGTCAGGCACTCGAGGTGATCGGCCGCAATGCGCGGCTGCAGGCGCAATTGATCGAGGACATCCTCGACGTGTCGCGCATCATCGCCGGCAAGCTGCAGGTCGAGCGGGCGCCGCTGGACCTGGCGCCGCTGCTCGAGGGCGTGATGACGGCACTGTCGCCCGCCGCTGCCGCGAAGCGGATCACCATCCGCGCTGACGTGCCGCAGTCGTTGCCGCTGGTGGAGGGCGACGCAAAGCGCCTCACGCAGGTACTGACCAACGTGGTGGCGAACGCCGTGAAGTTCACGCCGTCGAACGGCACCATCGAGGTGCGCTGCAGCGTCAGCGAATCGCGCCTCCAGGTGGCGGTGGCCGACTCCGGTGTCGGCATCGCCCCCGAGTTCATGCCATTCGTGTTCGATCGCTTCCGCCAAGGCGACAGTCGCTCGACGCGGCAGCACGGCGGCCTGGGCCTCGGGCTGGCGATCGCGCGCTACCTGGTGGAGCAGCACGGCGGAGTCATCAGCGCCGTCAGTGACGGCCTCAACCGCGGCACCACGGTCATCATCGACCTCCCGACGGCGCTGCACGACGTCGATCCTGGTGCTGTTGGGCCGCTGCCAAAGGGAGAGGCGAGGTTCGACGGACGCGTGCTGCTCGTCGTGGACGATGAGGACGACTCGCGCGACATGCTGGCGGTGCTCATGGAGCGGAGCGGCGCCACCGTGCTGCGCTGCGCCTCTGCCGCGGCGGCGCTCGAGCAGCTGTCGCGTGCCCACGTCGACCTGCTCATCGCTGACATCGGGATGCCGGACGCCGACGGATTCGAGCTGATGCGGCGTATTCGAGCCTCAGGGCTGCGGACACCCGCCGTTGCCGTGACGGCCTACGCACGCCCCGAGGACCGGAAGCGGACGGTCGAGGCCGGGTTCAACGCCTACTGCGCCAAGCCGATCGATGTCGAACAGTTGCTGTCGGCTATCGGCGAGTTGATGCCGACGGTGCAGTGACTGCCTAATCCGTTTCGGGCTCTGCCCGGCCGGCGGCCAGTCCTCGCACCCACTCCCTCGCGGTCCCCTCGCATGGCGGCAGCGGGTCGCACGCCAGCAGGTAGAGTACGGCGGTCATCAGCACCGTCAGGGCCTCGGTCCATAGCATGAAGCGCATGTCGGGCAACGTGTAGACCATCGCCAGCGGCGCGGCAAGCAGCGCCGACAACCCGAGGAACGACAGGCGCAACTGCGCGTCGCGCACCCGGCGCGGATTGCGCAACCCCTTCTTCACCCGTCGATAGGCCTGCTCCTCGGCCGCGTCCACCGACATGCGGAAGATGGTACGGGTGAGCATGTAGAAGACAGCGGCGCAGAAACACGACACGAAGATGCGAAGCGCCAGCATACCGCTCAGCCAGTAGAGCACCGCGACCCAGCCGAAGTAGACAACGATGCTGAGGTTGGTGAGCTGGAAGGCGAGCCACACGTTGGTGCGCCCGGTCCACAGCTGGAAGCGGCGGGTGAGTCGTTCGGTGACGTTGAGTACCGCGGTATCGATGAAAGTCATGCGCCGCGCTCGACCAGATTAGACACCGGAATGGTGCCGGCGATTCATCAGTCCGCAGGCCACCGGCCGCTGACGTGAACATTCCCCTGCTGCCATCCGTCGAACGGCGCACACCGACCATGCTGAGCCTGACGTCCGTCGCCCGCACCTACCCTGGGGGATCGCCGCTCTCCAGGAGGTCAGCCTCGCCATTCCCCGCGGTCTCTTCGGCCTGCTCGGCCCGAACGGCGCCGGCAAGTCGACGCTGACGCGCACCATCGCCACGCTGTCGAGCCAATGCGGGTGAGGACGGACCTGTGGGACGTCCGTCACTGCAGCGTCGACAAGCGGCTCACGTAGAATTGTCTGCATCGTGAGCCTGCTCAACACTTCCGTCCATCTGCGCGCGCTAGCTTTGTCAACGACACTCGCGCTCGGCACGTCTTCATCGGCCCCGGTCTTCGCCCAGGGCAACACCTCCTCGGTGGTCGTCAACGCCGGCACACTCGCGGCCGACGCGACGCCACCGGCCGTTGATGGCCGCGTCGACGACGAGGTCTGGCAGGCCATTTCGCCGCATGTCACCTTCACCCAGCAGGATCCGCGGCTCGGAGAACCGGCGACGGAACGGACGGAGGTGCGACTGCTGTTCAGCGCCACGCACGTCTACGCCAGCTTCGTCTGCTTCGACCACGACCCGTCGAAGATCATCGTGTCGCAGGCCCGGCGCGACGCCTCGCTCGCCGAAACCGACTCGGTGATCGCGGTCTTCGACACGTTCAACGATAGCCAGAACGCGTTCGTGTTCGGCACCAACCCCCTCGGCATCGAGTACGACGGGCAGGTGGCGAGAGAAGGCCAGACGAGCGGCGTCACCTTCGGCGCGGGTGGGGGTACGCAGCGCGGCAACATCAGCGCCTTCAACCCGAACTGGGACGGCGACTGGACGGTGCGCGCGCAGATCACCGACCGCGGCTGGGAGGCGGAGATGGCCATCCCGCTCCGCACCCTGCGCTATGCGGTCGGCGAGGGGAAGACGTGGGGCTTCAACGTGATGCGCAACATCCGCCACAAGAACGAACAGGTCTATCTGTCCGCCATTCCGCGCGGCTTCGACATCTACCGCATCTCGCTCGCGGCGAAGGTCCCCAACCTGTCGCTGCCCACGCGCCGCGACATCAAGCTCATTCCGTACGTCCTCGGTGCCGCAAACGGGGACTTCACGCGCAGCGCCGACCAGATCGACGGCCGCGGCGATCTCGGAGGCGACCTCAAGTGGGGCGTGCGCCCGAGCCTGACGCTCGACGTGACGGCGAACACCGACTTTGCCCAGGTGGAGGCCGATGAAGAACAGGTCAACCTGACGCGGTTCGACCTCTTCTTCCCGGAGAAGCGCTCCTTCTTCCTCGAGAACGCCACCACCTTCCAGTTCGGTCAGCCCCAGTCCATTGATCTCTTCTTCTCGCGTCGGATCGGCCTGTCGGGCGCGGCCGGCACCCTGGTGCCGATCGACATCCTGGCCGGGTCGCGGCTGAGCGGAAAGGTGGGCGCCTCCTGGAACCTCGGCCTGCTGAACATCCAGACGAGAGACGCCAGCGACTTCAGCGGCGATCAGATTGCCGCCGGCACGAACTTCAGCGTCGCACGCATTCAGAAGGAGATCGGACGCTCGAGTTACGGCGCGATGTTCGTCGGCAAGTACGTCACGGGGGACACCGCCAACACGTCGTTCAACAAGTGGAACCGTGCGTACGGCGTCGATGCCAACTGGCAGCTCTCGGAAGGACAGCGGCTCTCGACGTTTCTCGCACGGACCGACACGCCCGAGCAGGGCACCACCGCTGGTGCGCCGGCAGGGAGCGACTACGCAGGACGCGTGTTCTACGAATTCAGGAACCGCGTGTGGCAGGTCGGTAGCGGCTACACCCATGTCGGCAACAACTTCAATCCCGAAGTCGGCTTCCTGCCGCGGCGTGGCTACCGACGGCCCGAGTACCGCATCTTCTATCAGCCCCAACCTTCCCGGCCACGTTGGATTCGCCGCATCGCGCCGCATTCATCGGGCAACGCGTTCTACGGGATGGACGGGAGCGTGCAGACGTCGTTCATCCACCTGCATCCGTTCGAGATCCAGCCGATGCGCGGCGGCCGATTCGGTTGGTTCTTCGACATCAACCAGGACAACCCGACCACGCCGTTCCAGGTGTACAACCGGGACGGCAATCGGGTGGTCATTCCCGGCGGCAATTACACATGGACGCAGCACGCGTTCGAGTACGCGCACGATCCGAGTGCCGCGGTCACCTGGTCGGTCCGCAACCGGCGAGGGCACTACTACGACGGCGACTTCAATGCCATCGAGCTCACGAGCGACTTCCGCTTCACGGCCCGGATCACCGCCAGCGTTGGCTATACCAGACAGTCGGTGAGCCTTCCGGGAGGATCCTTCACCGCCGCCCTCGTCCCGGTGAAGACCACCTTTGCGTTTACGAACCTCGCCAGCCTCTCGGTCCTCGCGCAGTACAACGGTCAGACCGGACAGTACTCGTCGAACATCAGGCTCGCGCTGCTCAAGCGATCGGGCACCGGCCTGTTCGTCGTCTACAACGACCGACGTGATGTGCTCAGTTCGACGTCGTATGACACGGTCGGCCGCTCGTTCATCGTGAAGTTCACCCGCCTGTTCGACCTCTAACGGCGCAAGTCCGCCGGCGTCAGGACACTTCACGGACGCGGCTTCGCTGAGGACATTAATAGAGCGAACCTCACGATCGATCACGGACCATCCATTCGACACACTTCCCGACGGGGCGATACCGTCGGCTGCAGTTATGACCATGCCCGCACGGGATTGACCGTCGACGACCTTCGGCGCGCGGTCGAAGATCACCTGCTCTACCTGACCGGACGGCACCCGCGCACCGCCGCGTTGAACGACGTCTACCTCGCCGTCGCCCATGCCGTACGCGACCGCCTGTTCGCGCAGGGTGCGGCCACCATCGACGCGCTCACCTCGGACGCCGGCGAGAAGCGGGTCGCGTATCTCTCGGCCGCGTTCCTCATGGGCCGTGGGGTACGGCATTCGATACGAGTTCGGCATCTTCGACCGTGGCCGAGCTGATGCGCCTGCTGGTGGACGAGCATGGCGTCGGGTGGGACGCCGCGCGGGACACCGCCGTCCGTACCACCGGCTACACGAACCACACGCTCATGCCCGAGGCGCTGGAAACCTGGCCGGTCGGGCTGTTCGCGGCGCTGCTGCCCCGCCACATGGAGATCATCTACGAGATCAACCACCGGCTGCTCGCCGATGTGCGCGGCCGCTTCCCTGGCGACGAGGGCATGGTGTACGAGCAGGACGCCGAGCTCAAGGGCGCGGTCGACCTCATCGCCTCGGGAGACCTCACGCCCGGGCAGCGGGACCTGTTCTCGCCATTCGTCGACCAATGGCTCGGAGACGACCCTACATGCTGATCGCCGATTACCGGTCGTATGTCGACGTTCAGGACGGGGTGGCCGCGCTCTGGCGGCGCCCGGGGCATGGACGGAGAAGGCGATCTTGAACGTGGCGCGAATGAGCCGCTTCTCGTCCGATCGGTCAATTCGCGACTACGCCGAACGGATGTGGTCGATCCCTGTCGCCTCGGGCGCAGCCGGGCGGGTTTGGGACGTGCTACCGCTCTGACACCGGCGGTCGCCACGATCGCCCTGTTGTCCGGCGCCGGGGCCGGCTGAACTTTCCCGTGCTCGCGTCCGTCAAACGGCGCACACCGACCATGCTGAGCCTGACGTCCGTCGCCCGCACCTACCCTGGGGGAATTGCCGCTCTCCAGGAGGTCAGCCTCGCCATTCCCCGCGGTCTCTTCGGCCTGCTCGGCCCGAACGGCGCCGGCAAGTCGACGCTCATGCGCACCATCGCCACCCTGCAGGCACCCGACAGCGGCCGCATCGTCTTCGACGGCATCGACGTAGTGCAGGACCGCACGGCCCTTCGCCGGGTGCTCGGGTACCTGCCGCAGGAGTTCGGCGCGTATCCTGGTGTCTCCGCCGAGCGCATGCTCAGGCACTTCGCCGCGTTGAAGGGGCTGCACGGCCGGGACCAGGCTGCGGCGGTCGAGCGGCTGCTCGTGAAGACGAACCTGTGGGACGCCCGCCATCGCAGCGTCGACACCTTCTCGGGGGGCATGAAGCAACGCTACGGCATCGCACAGGCACTGCTTGGCAGTCCACGGCTGCTGATCGTGGACGAACCGACGGCCGGACTCGATCCAGCCGAGCGCCGGCGCTTCCAGAACCTCCTCGCCGAAGTCGGCGAAGACGTTGTCGTCATCCTCTCGACGCACATCGTGGACGACGTGGCCGACCTGTGTCCGCGCGTGGCAATCATGGGCCAGGGGCGCGTTCTCCAGCATGGGGATGCCGCGGCCCTCGTCGATGCCCTGCACGGCCGTGTCTGGACTGCGGTGGTGACGCGGGAGGAGGCGAAGGCGATCGGCACGCAGTTTCCCCTGCTGGCGTTACGGCCGAAAGGCGGCCGCAGCGAGGTGCGGGTGCTGGCCGAAACCCAGCCACCGGGCATGGCGCCGGGCGTCCCAACCCTTGAAGACGTCTACTTCTCCACGCTGCGCCAGCACGGCCTGACTGCAAACCTCGACTGACAGATGCGCAACTTCCTCGACGTTCTGCAATTCGAGGCGCGCCTGCAGGCGAGGGCGCCGCTGTTCCTCGGCACCCTGCTGCTGTTCTTCATCGTGCACCTCCTGACGATCACTGAAACCGGCATCAACGTCAGCGACAACCAGCTTGTCGGGATCAACAGTCCCTACGCCATCTTCCAGACCCAACTGGTGCTCGGCGTGTTCGGCCTGCTGCCCACCGTCATCTTTGTCGTCGGCGCCATCGTCCGTGACGACGAGCGACGAACCCTCGAGCTGTTCTTCACCACCCCGGTCGGCAGGACGCCGTGGCTGCTCGGGCGCTTCGCCGGTGGCGCGCTGAGTGCGCTCGCGATCGGCGTTGCGGGCCTGCTTGGCACCGCGGCCGGAAGCCTGGTGCCCTGGGTGGACCAGAGCCGGGTGGCGCCGTTCGACGCGCTGCCCTACGCGGCCAGCTTCCTCATTCTCGACCTGCCCAACGTGCTGATCTTCTCGGCGCTCGTCTTCAGCATCGCCGCGGCCAGCCGCTCTCAGGCCTGGGCCTGGGCGGCGGCGCTGGGCGCCACCGTTCTGGAACTGGTTGCTCACAACGCGACCGATGCCGGCGCTCCCGCATGGCTCACCGTGCTCGATCCGTCTGGTGGACTGGCCGTGACGGAGGCCAGCCGATTCTGGACCGTGTTGGAACTCAACACCCGTCTTCCGGTCACGGCGATGGTGCTGGTGAACCGCGTCATGTGGCTTGCGTTCGCGGCCCTGGCCCTCGGCCTTGTGGTCTCGCGTTATCGGCTCGAACTGCCGCGCCCGTCCGTGCCCTGGCTTCGCCGGTGGACCGCACGCGAACCGTCGACGCGGTCGCTCCCGGCCCTGCTCGCAGGCGGCCCCTCGCCGCGGTCCGCTTCAGGCAGATTGCGGGCGCAGTTCTCGTCGCAGCTTCGCGTCGACCTGCGCGCCGTGCTGCGCGGCCCATTCTGGGCCCTGGTGGTGCTGTTCACTGTGGTCTCTACCGTCAGCGAGTTCCGCACGACGACCGACGCCCTCATGGGGCTGCCGCTGCATCCGCTCACTGGGCTGCTGGTCGAGTTCTTCCGCTACGGACTCTTCCAGTTCGTGCTGATCGTGGCGGTCTTCTACTCGGCGCTGCTGGTGCACCGCGAACGCGAGCACCGGGTGGCGGAGATCGTTGCAGCGTCGCCTGTGCCCGACTGGGTGATGCCGGTCTCGAAGACCGCGGCCCTGGCCGCCGCCGTCACCGTCCTGATGCTGGTGGTGATGGTCACCTGCATCGTGCTGCAACTGATCGCCGGCCATCGGCCGCTCGAGCCTGGTGTCTACCTGCAGGGACTGTTCGTCTACAACGGCTTCGACTTCTGGATGCTCTGCGTGCTGGCGGTGGTGGTGCAGGCGGCGAGTCCCGGACGGTGGAGCGGCATGCTGCTGGTCGCTGCACTGTTCGTTGCGTTGCTGAGCCTGCCGTCGCTCGGCCTCGAGCACATGCTCTACGGCTTCAGCATCCCGCCGGTGACCTACTCGGACCTGAACGGCTTCGGGCACTTCCGTGTGCAGACCTGGTCGCTCATCGCCTACTGGGGGCTTGGGTGCGGCCTGCTGCTGGTGGCGGCGCACCTCTTCTTCCCGCGCGGCTCGGTGATCAGCCTGAGCGAACGCTGGCGCGAGGCCCGCACCAGGGCGACACGTCCCGTGCTGGCGAGTGCGACGGTGCTGGCGACGGCCTTCGCAGCCGCCGGCGGCTGGATCTATTGGAATACCAACGTTCTGAACGCCTACGAGACCGACGCCTCCAGGCTGCGCGCGAAGGCCGGCTATGAACAGGCGTATGGGCGCTGGAAGAACCAGCCGACGCCCGCGTTCTCCGACATGACGCTCGACGTGGCACTGTATCCCGCAGAACGGCGGCTCGTTTCGCGCGGGTCGGCCACGCTCGTCAATCGGAAGGCGTCGGCGGTGTCCGGGTTCATGATGTCATCTACCCCGGCGCTTCACTTTCATAGCCTGACGGTGGAGCGGGCGGTGCTCGAGACAGAGGACGTGCCACTCGGCGTCCGCACCTATCGCGTCGACCCGCCGCTGCAGCCCGGTGAGCAGCTGAAGCTGGAGTGGCGCGCGACGCGCAGCAACCGTGGCTTCGTCAACTCGGGCGCCGACGACGAGCTTGTCGAGAACGGGACGTTCGTCGATCTGCTCGGGTTGATTCCGCTGCCCACGTACGACGAGACGCGTGAACTGACCGATCCGGCCGACCGTCGGCGGGCAGGGCTGCCGGCTTCGGAGCGGCTCCCTGCCCTCGGCGATCCCGCCTGGCTGAACACGCTCGGGTTCGGCGTGGACGGCCGCATGACCTTCAAGGTGCGTGTCAGCACTGCCGCAGATCAGATCGCCATCGCCCCAGGCGTGCTGACCGGCGAGTCGACGGACGGCGGGCGTCGCGTCTTCGAATACGCGATGGACGTGCCGGTGTGGCCACGCATCGCACTGATGTCGGCGCGGTACGCCGTGGCGCGCGACAACTGGAACGGCGTGGCGGTGGAGGTGTTCCACGATCCGAGGCATGCCTGGAACGTCGGCACGATGCTCGATACCGCCAAATCGGCGCTGGCCTATTTCAGCGCTGAGTACCGCCCCTATCCGCTGTCGTTTCTGCGGATTGTCGAATATCCGCGCTATCGAACCGCCGCGCGCGCCTATCCCGGAACAGTCGCCTACTCGGAAAGTTCCGGCTTCCTTACCGACCTGAGCGGCTGGGCGTCGCTCGACTACGCCACGATCCACGAGACGGCGCATCAGTGGTGGGGCGGCATGATCTACGGCGCCCGCATGCAGGGGCGCCAGATGCTGAACGAGACGATGGCGCAGTACTCGACGCTGATGCTGTTCAAGCAGTTGCCCGACCAGCAGTGGCTGCGGCGGATCCTGGCGGCCACCCACCGCAACTACCTCGATGGCCGGAGCCGCGAGCACGTCGCAGAGCAGCCGCTGATGCTCACCGAAGACCAGGGAAACATCTCGTACAACAAGGGTGCGCTGGCGATGTTCACGCTGGAGGAACTGATCGGCAAGGAACGCATGCACCAGGGGCTGCGCAATTTCCTCGAGCGCTTCGCCCAGCAGCCGCCGCCGTATCCGACATCGCGCGACCTGGTGCACGAACTGCGCGCGGTGGCCGGTCCCGAGTATCAGCGGCTCATCACCGACCTCTTCGAGCGAATAGTCCTCTACGACGCAGCCGTCACGGCGGCGCACGCGAAGCCGGTGACTGGCGGATACGAGGTGACGATCGATCTCTCCCTGCGTCAATTCGAAGCAGGCGCACAGGGGTTCGAGCACGACGTTGCGCCCGACGGCTGGTTCGACCTCATGATCTTCCCGCCGTCAGCCGACGATGTGGTGACGCGGACCCCGATCTATCAGGGGAAGGTGCATCTGACCAGCTCCACGACGCGGCATGTCGTCCGTGTCCGGCAGCAGCCGGGCACGGTGGGCATCGACCCGTTCCATCTGATGATCGACCGCACGCCCGGCAACAACCTCTACGCGCTGGCCGCTACGGCTTCGGAATCCGCAGCGTCGCGCTGATCATCGCGCTGCCACTGACGCCGTAGAGCAGGGTCAGCGGGTGAAAACCGGCCCCACCGAACCGGTACTCGCCGAACCAGAGCTGGTCGTCGATCCGTCCCAGGAGCATCGCCACCGCCAGCAGCGCGACGATGGCAATGCTGGTCGGGATGGGCGTCCCCTCGAAGTACTTCACCTTGCCGGTGTCCGCGTCGGCGAGGGCTGATGCAGTGACGTTGAAGCGGGCGAGGCGGCTCACGCCGCAGACGACAAAGTAGGTGAGGACGAGCATGTCCCAGCCACCGCGCAGGCCGAGGGTGAAGCCGAGCACGGCCGGCGCCACACCGAACGAGATGACGTCGGCCAGGGAATCGAGGTCGCCTCCGAGCACCGACTGGCGGCGCCGATCGAGGCGGGCGACGTAGCCATCGAGCACATCGCACACCAGCGCCATCGGCAGCAGGATAAAGGCGCCCCACAGCAGGGCGTGACGCTGCTCAGCCAGCGAGTTCAGGCAGAGGAAGATGGCCAACGTGCCGCAGGCGGCGTTGCCGATGGTGAGGGCATCCGCTGCGGTGTAGGAGCGAAGCATGGACAGGTGTCGCGGCCGTCCGGGCATCGTCATAGCCTACGCGAAAGTCCTGGTAGTGTCCGCGCTTCAGCCGGACCGCGCTACTGCCAGCTTCCGTACATCGGGTTCGGCACCACGAAGAAGCGCACGCCGAAGCTGGCGAACCCTGCCGGTCCCGTCCCTCGCACCGACTGACCCAGCGCTGGAAAGTCCTGGATGTTGTCGCCGATGAAGGCCACGACGTCGAGCGGTGTCGCGCCTGCCAGCGTCTGGCCTGCGGCCACCGCCTGGAAGCGCGGGTTCTTGTCCGACGGTGCGCCGTTGACGCGGCACAGCATGGCATCGAACAGCAGCGAGTGGCGCTCGAACACCGCTGCGGTATCGGCGCACTGCGTCTGCAGCCGGTTGGTGACGATGGCAATGCGGCCGCCGAGGGCGCGGATACGCGAGAGAAAGGCACCGACGCCTGGCAGTGGCGTGGCCTCACGACGCTTCACCCAGCCGTCCCAGCTCTCCTCGGAGTAGCCGAGCCCGGCGCGCGCGCGTTCTTCCTGGTAGAGCGAGTTGTCGATCACCGTTTCATCGGCATCGAGCACCACTGCCCAGGTGCCGTTGGCGTGAGTGCGCGCCTCCGCTTCAACGCGCGCGGCTGCCTGGCGATAGACCTGTTCCAGTGCCGCTGCGTACTCGGCCGACGTGCGGACCCAGCGGATGCTGTCGGGCACGGGAGTGGCGGCCGGCGGTGCCGCCGCGGCCGTCGCGGGTGGCGGGGCAGTGGGCGCGACAACCACTGGCGCCGTCGAACGGCAGGCAGTGACGGACACGAGCAGCAGGGTGGCGAAAGCGAGCTGTTTCAAGGCGCGAATCCTCGATGTGGTGTCCGCCGGACGGGCGAGCAGGCGCGGGTCGTCATCGAGTTGATGAGTTGGCGCAACCGCGACGACTGATGGCCATCGTGACGGTGCGGGATCCAGCATAGACTCGGCGTTGGACGATATCACCTGGAATGACCGGTCGAACGTTCGGTCGCACTCAGGCCGGACCAATTCACTCTGAAGGAGGGCGGAATGTCTGTAGCCAAGGTCTCGGAGATCAGCGCCACGTCATCGAAGAGCTTCGAAGACGCGGTCCAGCAGGGCATTGCTCGAGCGTCGAAAACGCTGCGCAATGTCCGCGGCGCCTGGGTCAAGGAGCAACACCTGCGTTGTGAGGGCGGCAAGGTCATCGAATACCAGGTCAATATGATGGTCACATTCGTTCTCGACGATTAAGCGCCTCAGCACGCCTCGGTGACCCCGGCCTCGTCTTCCCTGACACCGTGCAGCCTCGGTCGAGTGCGTCGGCAAGCGACAGCAGTGTTGAACCAGGAGTACGGCATGTGGAAGGAGTTTCGAGACTTCATTGCCCGCGGCAATGTCATGGATCTTGCGGTCGGCGTGATCATCGGTGCGGCGTTTGGCAGGATCGTGACGACGCTGGTCGAGGGCATTTTGATGCCGCCGATTGGACTGCTCTTGGGCAGCGTCGATTTCTCCAGCCTGTTCGTGGTGCTGGACACCTCGACAGGCGTCCCGGCGTCGCTAGCCGACGCAAAGGCCAAAGGGATTCCGGTCATTGCCTATGGCCAGTTCCTCAATGACATCATCGGGTTTCTCATCGTCGCCCTGGCGGTGTTCCTGATTGTCAAGCAGGTGAACCGTATCAAGAGCGCGGTCGACAAGCCGATCGCCGCCGAGACTGTGACGAAGGAATGTCAGTTCTGCGCGTCGACAATCTCGATCAAGGCGTCGCGTTGCCCGAACTGCACGTCAGATCTCGGACTGGCGGGGACTCGACGCTAGTACCTCACAGCCGGAACAGGTACGACACCTTGGCGAAGAAGCCGCGCTGGGTCTCGGCGAACTCCCCCTCACCCCTGGTCCACGTGCCATCGTGGTAGGCGCGCCGTTCGCTCAGCGACCCGTACCCGGCGTAGAACACCGAGCCGGGCCGCGGCTCGTACGAGCCTAGCGTGTCGGTCAGCACGCGGTGGCGGGAACTGTCGTACTGCACGATGGCGCGCACCGAGAACTCGCGCGTGAACTGCCTCACGTGCGACCGGTGCAGTCGTCCAGGCGCGATCGTCGAGCACGCCGTCGATGCGTGGAGGGGGCGTGAGTCGCTCGGGGGCCATTACCGGAGGGTCGACCGCTTCGGCCATCGCGGCCGCAGCGACGAGAAGCAGCAGCAGGCACAGCACGCGTCTCCGCATGGCCGTGAATACTGACCTGCGCCGAGACAGGTTACCTTGAGCCGCTCTCCCCGTCGTCGCCGGGCTGAGTGATCGAGTCGTGAATGAACCGCAGTTTCTCCACGGCTGGCGTCGCGAGCACGAAGGGGTAGGCGTCGGACAGGCCCAGCCCGCGGTTCAGGTTGTTGAGGGCGTAGGTCACCGGGAACCAGCTGTCGAGCAATTGGTCGAACGTCGCCACGCCGGTCGCACCAGGCGGTTCTGGCATCGCCGGTTCGTCCTGGCGCGTCGGACGCAATGACAGGCCGCACGAGGCTGCGGTATCGAGGGTGTCGACCATGTGAAGGTAGTGCGCCCAGGTCTCGGCCCAGTCCTCCCACGGATGTGCGCTCGCGTAGGCGCTGACGAAGGTGTCGGGCCAGTTCGCGGCCGCACCGTTCGCATAGTGCACGCGAAGTGCCTCGGCGTAGTCCTGCCGTTCGTCACCGAACTGCGCACGGAACCGGTCGTGCGCCGGACGGCCTTCGATGAGCCGTGCCCAGTAGTAGTGCCCGCTCTCGTGGCGCATGTGGCCGAGCAGCGTGCGATAGGGTTCGTGCATGCTGACGCGCCGCCGCTCGCGCTCCGCGTCGTCCGCTTCGGCAATGTTGACGGTGATGACGCCGCGATCGTGGCCGGTGAGCACGTGGGGCGCCGATGGATCAGCCAGGTCAGCCTTGAACTCGAAAGCCAGGCCATGTTCGGCATCGTCGTGGAGGCCGCGCACCGGAAGGTCGAGGTCGAACACCGTGAAGAGCAATCGCCGCTTGGCTACTTCGAGCCGATACCACGCTTCGCGATGGCCGGGTACGTCAAGCGCGGGCGTCACATGCGTGAGGCGGCAGGACCGGCACAGCTCGTTGTCGTCGCCGTCCGCGATGGCCCAGTTGCAGACCTGCTCGGTCTCGTAGTTCCGGCACAGCCGATAGGAACTGGAGGCCTTGTCCAGCGGCGAGTGCCAGAGGCCATCGTCTGCTCGATCGAGGGAACCGACCAGCCGGAGATCGGGCAGGAAGGCCACCAGATGGCCGCAGGCGACGCAGGTGGTGTTTTCGAAGAACAGCAGGTGGCCGCAGTGATCGCAGTGGAAGACGCGCATTACTGGCGTAGACCATAGCAAGAGTTGAACCGGCTTCTTACGGCTCGCATGAGCCGGTGTACGCTCTCGCCCCTGAGGACGACACAGTGATCGAGACGAGTCCGAATCAGGCGCTATGGGAGAAGGGCGATTTCACACGCCTCGCGGCGACGAGACGCGAGAGTGCCGACGTGGTGGTGGAGAGCCTGGGCATCACGGCGGGCATCGACATGCTCGACCTGGCGTGCGGTGATGGGGACACGGCGATCCCGGCGGCGCAGCGCGGCGCGAACGTGCTCGGGATAGATATCGCGAGAAACCTGGTGGCGGCGGCCGCGAAACGCGCCGAAGACCTCGGACTCCCGCCTATTCGCCACGCCACCGGAGGGATTCGTCAGTCCCATCACCTGGGGTGTCGAGAGCCAGGTGCTCGAGCGCTTCGGCGCACCGCCACGCCGGACACGACGAAGATCCCGGCGACGTTCCTGCGCGAGACCGTCTCAGTCTGAGAGGAATCATGAATAGCCAAATGCTTGTGCTTATGAGCCTCGCCGTTGTCGGCACTGTTGCCAACCGAGAGACGTCCATGCGGGGCTCCACGATGGAGAGGTTGACCGGTGTCGCTGACGAGGCCTACTGGTTCGTACAGACCGGACGGAACCTTCCTAACGTGGCCCGGCTAGATCTTCACGTAGGTGGCGCCATGCTCCTGCACCAGGCCCAACGCCATCACATGCGACGGCACGAGCTTCACGCCGGGGTTGAGCCCGGCCAGCAGGTCGGCCCGCACCTCGGCCACGGGCAGCTTGTGCGCCGTGGCAAGCTGCTGCGCGGTGCCGTTCAGCGCGATGTTGCACTGCCAGAAAATAGTGCCGCGCGCCTGGAGCGCCTTCACACCGAGTGTTGGGTCATCGAGGTAGAGGTTGCGGATGGCCGGCTTGCCTGTCGTCGGATCGTCGATCTTCGAGCGTTCGCCCAGCGCGTATTTTTCCCACAGGCGGTCTGACGCGTTCACGTTGAAGGCGCGGCCCGAGATGCCGACGATGGTCTGGATGTCGGGGAACGACTGCTTGTAGACATCGCGGAAGCCGTCCAGGTAGTTGCGCGGCAGGCGCAGCGGCGGCGGCTCCGACGCCGGGTTCGTGTCGGCCATGTCGAACACCTGCCTGTGCTTTCCCTTCAGCTCGTCGATCCAGGCGAAGTCCCAGGCTGGCGTGCCGGTCGGCGCCTGTGCGGCGGCCTCGGTGCCTGTGACGTGCAGCGCCGTGAGACCGGCAAGTGAGGTCAGCACCGACATGAACGAGCGGCGGTTCCGGGCGAAGGGAGTGGCCATGCCGGGTAGCCTAGCAGAGAGCCCCCCGAGTCAGAAGAGAAGTCCGCTCGAAGGTTGAGGTAAGAACGCGGAGTTCAGGCGGTACTCTAGGTGATGTCATGCCCAGGGAGCCTCGACGTTCGTGACTGACCGATCCCGGCCGCGCGTGTCGCGCGAAACGCGGCTCCTGCTCGGTATCGTCGTCGTCTCCCTCGGCGTCCTCTGGGCGCTGGCGCGACTGCGCTTTCCCGACCAGCCGAGCCGACCCGACCCGGTTGGGCCGGTCATGGCCCAGTTCGCGCCGGTGTCGCCCTTCGATGCCATCGCTGCAGCAGTCGCCGCGCTCGAGCGGAGCGTCGCACCGTCGTTGACGCGGGTCACCCTCACCCCGCACGCCTCCGACCCCACGCTTCGCAGCGTCGATCGGCTCGCCATCGGTGTTGCGGCCGACGCCGCCGTGCTGGTGATGCCACCAGGGGAGCGGCCGTTCCGCTCCAGCCCGTCGGTGGTGCCCCTCGCCCCGCGCAGCGGGCTGGCAGTGGTCCGCGACGCTACTGCACCACTCATCACCTCGGTGGCGTGGGAGCGTGCCCCGGTGCCGTCCGCACGCTTCGTGATCGCTGCAGAGGCTGCGGTCGAGGGCGTCTCGTTCCGGCCGGTGTTTATTGGGGCGTTCGCGCCGATCGACGATGCGAGATGGCCGGGCGGAGTCTGGCGGCTGCCGGCATCGGCGGCACTCACCGATGGGGCGCTGCTGTTCACCGAGCAGGGGCTGTTCCTGGGTGCAGTCGTGAGCCGGGCAGGGGAGCGAACGCTGGTGCCGGCAGCAACTCTCGCGCAGATGTCACGGACGATCCCGGAGCCTGCCACGCCGACGCGCGGCGTGCTCGGCATCGCAGTCCAGGAACTGACGACTCTGGTGGCCGACGCGATCGGCGTTGGCCATGGCGTCGTCGTCACCTGGGTCGACCCGAAGGGACCGGCGGCCGGCGTGCTGCACCCGCTCGACGTGATCGACGCCGTCTGGGGGCAGCCGATCGACACCCGTGAGCAGTGGGACGCGGCGATCGAGCAGCTCGAGGCAGGCGATGGCTTCGATGTCCGCGTGCACCGCGCCGGCATGGAACCGTCGACGCTTACCGTAACGGCCACGGCCGCGCCGTCGCCCCTTCAACCCGCGCCGCTCGGCGCCGGGCTTCGGAGCCGTGCACGAGTCGGCGTCGAAATCGTCCGAGTCGACCCCGGCGGCGCCGCGGCGCACGCCGGCCTCACCGCCGGAGATGTGATCACCGCAATAGGCGGGCTCTCCTCGCCAACCCCAGCGAACCTGCAGCGCCTGTATACCGACGCGCCAGCCGATCGCCCCATCGCGGTGGCGGTGACACGCGGAGCGGCCCATCTCGTGCTCGCGCTGGAGAAGACATGGTGAACCACACCGTCGAGGTCGTCGGGACCGACCCGATCGATTCGCGGCTTGGTGGCGGCGACGCCGACCAGCGAGCGAACTGGGCGTGGCACCGTCCGGCACTCGGACTGGCCGCATCGCCGGTGCCAGCGTTTGCCGCGCTGCTGGTGGGTGTCGCACTTGGCGCGCAGGGGCTTGGCGTGCTCACATCCGGCGTGCTGGATGCCGTGGCGCCGGTCACCGTCGCGGCCACCGTCGTGCTGGGTGTCCTCATCGGACTCGACGCGGATGTGCCGAGGCGGCTTGGCGGTGCTGCTGCGATCGAGGCGGGCCTGACGCTGCTCGCCGTCGCGGCCGGCTTCACGATCGTCGGCCGCATCCCTGGGTGGGAGTGGGCAGCCGCACCCTACGGGCCGCTGCTGCTGGGCATCTGCGCTGCCTCGTCGGCGACCCGCGCGCGCACCGGTGCTGACGGCGCCGCGTTCAACCGGCTCGGCGACCTCGACGATCTGCTGCCGATCGCCGCCGGCGCCGTGCTGCTGGCCCATGCGGCAGGTCAGTCCGGCGGCCGCAGCCTCGTCCTCCTTGCCGTCACGATTGCACTGACAGGAGCGCTGGCCGTGGCGAGCTGGCTGCTGTTGTCGCGCCCGATGGGCGAAGGCGAGCATCGCGTCTATGCGACCGGCAGCGTGCTGTTGCTTACCGGGCTCGCCGCGTCACTGGCGGCGTCCACGTTGTTCGTCGGCGCATTCGCCGCGGTCGCGTGGCGCTTCTCGCCGGTGGCCGGTCGTGAGCCGCTCGCCCACGACCTGCGCTTCCTGCAGCATCCGATCGTGGTCTTCCTGCTGGTCGTCGCTGGCGCCGAGGCGCGGACCTCGACGCCGGTGCTGGTGCTCGCCGCAATGTTTGCTCTCGTCCGCCTCGCAGGGAAGCTCGCGGGCGGCGCGCTCGCCGCCCAGCTCGTCCCCGACGTAGATCGACGCCTCGGCTTTCACCTGCTCGCCCCAGGCGTGGCAGGCATCGCGGCGGTGCTGATGGCCCTTCACGGCACCGTTCTCGCCTCCGGACTGGAGGCACTTCTCGGCATCGTCGTGTGGGGAACCATCGTGGCCGACCTGCTGGCGCTGCTCGTCGCGCCGCGGCAGGTGGAAGCGTGAGGCAACTGCTCGGCCTCGCGCTCATCGCGGCAACGCTGGCTGTCGTTCGAGCTGTCGGCCCCCAGGGTGAGACCAACGTCTCGGGCATCCTGCTTGCGCTCGGGTTCGCACTCGTCATGGCGATGGCGGCCGGCGAGGTGCTGCGGCGCTTCCGGCTGCCACGCCTGACCGGCTACCTTTTGTTCGGCCTGCTGCTCGGACCGTACCTCGGCAACCTGATCACGGCGCCGATGGCGCAGCAACTGCGCACCATCAACGGCGTCGCCACCACTCTCATCGCGTTCATCGCCGGTCTGGCGCTGAACTTCGAGCGGCTCGAACGCCGCGACCTGCGCATCGGCCGCTTCCTGGCCGTCATGCTCGGCGTGTCGATGCTCGCGGCAGGCGCCGCTGCCTGGCTCCTCTGGCCGGTGCTGCCGATTGCGCCTGAAGCCTCCGGCGCTGCCAAGATGGCGATGGTCTGCCTCTTCGTGATCATCGTCATCAGCTTCTCGCCGACGATGACCGCTGCCGTCATCGCCGAGACCGGCGCACGCGGCCGTGTCAGCGAGCTCGTGCTCGCGGTGGTCGTGCTGGCCGACCTGGTGGCGCTCGTGCTCTTCTCGCTCGCCATGCAGTTCGCGCGCGTCGCGATCAGTCAGAGCGGTGCGACCGACGTGAGCCTGCTGGTCCAGATGGCGTGGGAGATCGGCGGCGCCGTGGCGTTCGGCGCACTCGCGGGTGCGCTCTTCGCGCTCTATCTGCGCTACGTCGCACGCGAGGTGACGCTGGCGCTGCTCGGGTTCTGCGTCGTGGTCAGCCAGGTCGGCGCGTTCGGTGGCGCCGAGCCGCTGCTGGCGGCGATGACCGCGGGCATGGTGATCCAGAACGTCGCGATGCCGCAGGGCGACGCCCTGAAGACGGCGATTCAGCGTGGTGCGCTGCCGGTGCTGGTCGTGTTCTTCGTCTCGATCGGCGCGTCGCTGCAGGTCCAGACACTGATGACTATCGGTGGCATCGCCGTGGCGCTGGTCGCGGCGCGGCTGGCGCTGATTCACCTTGGCGTCACCGTCGGCCTGCGTGCGGCGCGCCTCGACCCGCGGCTCGGCGATTTCCTGTGGAGTGGCCTCATCTCGCAGGCCGGCATCACGCTTGGCCTCGCTTCGATCATCGCGACGCAGTTCCCGGAGTGGGGCAGCCGCATGCAGCTGGTGCTGGTTGCTGCGATTGCCGTCGGCGAACTCATCGGTCCGGCACTGTTCCGTCTCGGTCTGGCCAGGGCCGGTGAAGTTGACGCCACCACGGAACGGCCGCTGATCGTCGTCTCCAATCGCGAGCCGTTCGTTCACAACTTCGACGACACGGGCGCCATTCGGGTGACGCACACCACGGGCGGCGTTGCGGTGGCGCTCGACGCGCTGATGCGCGAGCGCGGCGGCACCTGGATCGCGTGCGGCGACGGCACCGCCGACCGGGCGGTGGTCGGTCCGGACGACAAGATCGCGGTGCCACCGGGTCAGCCGGCCTACGACCTCCGACGCCTGTGGATCGACCCGGCGCGCTACGACGCCTACTACGGCGGCTTTGCCAACGAAGGCCTGTGGCCGCTCTGTCACCTTGTGGATGTGCGGCCGAAGTTCAGGTCCGAGGATTGGCAGGCCTACCAGCTCGTGAACGAGCAGTTCGCGTCGGCGATCAACTCCGAGATCGGTTCCGACGAGACGCCGGTCTTCATCCAGGACTATCACCTTGCGCTGGTCGCAGGTGCGCTGCGCCGGCTGCGGCCCGGCTGCCGGACGGCGCTCTTCTGGCATATCCCGTGGCCCTACCCGGACCGCCTCGCAATCTGCCCGTGGCATCGTGAATTACTGGCCGGACTGCTTGCCAACGATCTGCTGGCGTTCCAGGTGGAGCGCGATCGACGCAATTTCGTGCTGGCAGTGGAGGAAGCGCTCGGTGCGGCGCTGGAAGCCGACGGCGAGCGCATTCGCTACCAGGGCCATGTCACCAGCGTGGTGTCGGTGCCGATCGGCGTCGACTACGACCGCATCCAGCGCGTCGTCAGCGCCGGCGCGGTGCCGGCGTCGCTCGGCCCGTTGCTGGAACGCTTCGAGCGCGACGATGTGATGGTGGGGCTCGGCGTGGATCGGCTCGACTACACCAAGGGGATTCCCGAGCGGCTGGATGCGCTCGATCAGGTGTTCTCACGCCGGCCCGATCTGCGCGGCAGGCTCACCTTCATCCAGGTGGGTGTGCCGTCGCGTTCCGAACTCGACAGCTACGGCAGCATCGCCGCCGAGATCGACCGCAAGGTGACGGAGATCAACGCGCGGCACGGCGTGCCAGGGCTGCCGCCGCCTGTCTACTACCACAAGGCCGCACTCGACCTCGCCGGGCTCGTGGTGCTCTACCGGCTCGCGCGCTTCTGCATTGTCAGCTCGCTGCACGACGGCATGAACCTGGTGGCGAAGGAGTTCGTCGCGGCGCGCGACGACGACGACGGCGTGCTGGTGCTGAGCGCGCTGGCGGGAGCGGCGCAGGAACTGGTGGACGCGCTCATCATCAATCCGCACGACGTCGATGCGTTCGCCGACGCGTTGTGCCGCGCCATCGACATGCCGCTCGAAGAGCGCCGCACGCGCATGCGCGGCATGCGGCGGGTGGTGGCCGGACGCAACGTCTTCAGCTGGGCGTCGGACATCCTCGCCGGGCTCGAGAGCCTGTGGACGCAGCCGCTGCAGTACGCGTCACGTGCACCGGAAGACACGCCGGTCTGACCCGACTACATCGTCAGCCAGAGGTAGGTGGTGACGGTCACGGTGACGAGCGCGAGGCCGATGGTGAATGCCGGCCAGAAGCTCAGATGAAGGTCGTCGGCGAAGGCGAGCGGGACGAAGAAGGTCAGGCTGAGCGGCACCAGCACGAGCATCTGCCGCGCCATGCGCGAGATCGGGGCAAGGTCTGGCGTCCGCAGGTACATGACGGCATAGACCGCGAAGACGACGAGCGGCACCGCGAGGATGACGTCGGCGACGCGTGGATAGCGACGGGCCACTTCGCTGACGGCAACCACGATGAACCCGGCAACGGCGCCGTTGACGAGGAGTGTAAGCATGGGTTCCGGCGATGATAGCCGGAGACGGCTCACTCAGCCGAACGCGCCACTGCCGCCACGGTTGCCTGGTCGACGATCTCGGCCGCACGCTGGAGGGCGATAAGGTCTTCCGGCGTCAGGGCATTGCGGCGTGTGGCTTCTTCAGACCAGTCCTTCACGTCCTTGACGAGCCGGGTGGAGAGTTCGAGGAAGAGTTGCGTGGTCATGCTGCCGGCTTCGCAAGAAGCGAACCGGGCTGGGCTGCGGCACAGATGGGATGACCCTCGAGCCTGGATGTGCAGGTCTACGACGGGCACACGCGCCTCAGTCCACAGTCACGTGCACGTCGGCCGTGCCAACCAGCCCGCCGTCGTGCGCCATCACCCTCAGCACGTACTCGCCAGGCGCATTGAACGTCGCCGTCACCGGATAGCGACGGTCGTCTGGGACGGCAGGCGGCGTCCATCCAGGTGTCCAGGGCGAGTTGGCCCTGGCGTCCGGATACACCTTGAACTGCGGCGGGGCGAGCACCACCGCGCCAGGCGCGCGGTCGGCGAACCACGCGACGCGGAGCCCATGCCACGCGTAGCGGCCGCGGCGCGGCCGGCCCTTCGGCGCGGGCGGAATGCCGTCATCGTTGGCGACAGCAGCCAGCGAGAGCGGTTGCCCCACCCTGGCACGGCGGTGCGTTTCTCCATCGATGCGTACGGTCGGCCGCGCGTTGACACCTTCCTCGGCCCACCAGAGGTTGATCCCGGCAACGTCGAGTTGCTGGATGGAGGCATCGGTGACGTAGTTAGGGTGGAGCGTGGCGTAGGCGCGCTCGGTCCGGCCGCGTGACGTGAGCGTCCAGACCAGCTCCTTCGCGCCGAAGTCGGCCGGCACACGCACCCGGAACCAGTAGCGGTTCCTCGATGGATAGAAGCGCGTCGGCTGCCCGCGGTCGATCTCGCCCGGTTCGAAGTGGTTGTCCGGGCCGAGCGGGATGTCGACCACCTCCTCTCGATTCCGGCTGAAGTACCCGAACAGCATGCTGAAACTGCCGTCCGCATTCCGTTCCCATCCCTCGAACACCGGGGCGACGTTCTGCCCGCCAGCGTGAATGAGCTGCGCGCGTGCCGCGAGCGGCACGGCCAGGGCGGTGACCAGCACCAGCGCCATCAGCCTGCCGGCCCGGGCTGCCCCGGGCGCAAGCCTCGAGCCGCTCATTGCCGGGTTGCGGCCGCGCGGGCGGCGACCTCGGCGTTGAACTCCTCGTCGGTCAGATACACCGCCTCGGAGAGCAGGAACGACATGTCGTCAATCGTGCGGTTGCCGTAGCCCTTCCAGTTCCGGGGCTCGACATTCCTCGAATTGGCAGCGGAGTTGTCGAACCACGCGATGACATGGACCATCGAACCCGCCGCCAGCAACGGCGCGGCATCGTCTTCATAGAAGTACTGACGCGACCAGTTATGGTCCCATCGCGAGCAGTTCAGCATCTCGTTGCGGCCGTTGGGGTGTATCACCTCGACGCACATGCGCGTGCCGTTGGCGTGCAGGTGCGGCACGAAGGTCACGAGCTTCATGGGTCGTGTCACCGGTGTGTAGCCGTCGACGCGGATGTTCGCTTCACCCGCCGGCAGATCGAGTTCCTCGTGCTGGAACGACGGCCCTGCCGAGAACGGCGCCATCACGTGCGCCGGCGTGTAGCCCTTCGGGTAGAACTTGAATCCGACTTGCAGCTTCAGCGGGAGCGCCTCGCCGACCGAGTGGACGTGGATGCCGAACTCGAGCGCAGCACCGGCCGGCAGCAGCGTTCCGACATTGGCGGGATAGGTCGTCGGGTTCTGTCCCATCTGGTAGAACATCAGTCGGTGCTCGGCGCTGCCCTCGTCACCGGGCACCGCGTCGGCGGCATTGGCATCTGCGATGGCAATGGTCGCGTGATGCACGAGGAAGTAGTTGAGGTTCTTCTGCCCGGGGCCGCCTTTCGCCCGCGTCACCTCGCGCACCTCAATCGACCGGATGTATCGGTCTTCGGTCAGCCCCGTCGGCGTGGGCCCCAGGTCCTTCATGAAGTCGGCGGCTACGGGTTTGATGTCGAGCACCGGCGAGGTGACGACGAGGTCCGGGGTGCCGATGGTCCAGGCGGAGGGGTCGCGTGTGACGGGCGCAGGCGGCAGGTCGGACGGGCGGCCCTGCGGCGCACCCGCCTCGACCCACCTGACAATCAGGTCAAGCTCGTGATCCGACAATGACTGGTCGTCCTTGAAGCGCTGGATTCCCACCTCTTTCTCGACGAACCAGGGCGGCATCTCGCGGCGCATCGTTCTCGTTCGAATCGCCCGTGCCCAGGGCCGCACCTGCTCGTAGGTGACGAGCGGCATGGGCCCGATGCCCCCGGGGTTGTGGCACCCCACGCAGGAGCGCTGAAGAACAGGCGCGATGTCCTTCGTGAAGGTCACAGGCGGTCGCCGCTCCGCCTGCGCCGACGCAGCGACGGGAACCAACAGCTCGACGGCCAGCGCGAACATGACGAGGCGGGTGCCCTGCAGCATGGTCGCGCAGTGTAACGCATCCCCTGAACCACCCATCTGATGACTGCGCGTATCGATGAGTCGAGCGGCCTGCTCGTCCGAGCAGTTCGGGCCAATGTGTTTCCGGACACTGGCCAGCCTCATGCAAGCGTCTTAGAGAAAGGAGGCTACGTATATGCGGAATACACCACGCTTTGCAGCAGGGCTGCTGGCCCTTTCGCTCGTCGCGGTCGGGTGCGACAACACGGCCGATAACAACGTCACCGCCGAGGCGGCACGTGAAGCGGACGAGGCGGCGCGTGAAGCGGAACGCGCAACACAGTTGCAACAGCAACGAACGGACGAGATCACGAAGTTCGACGAGCGCTTGACGTCCCTGGACCGCGACTACCAGGAGAAGATCGCCGACACGCCGCGCGGCACGGCTGGTCGTGCCACAGCGGGTCTGCGGGAAGAGCTGCGCGAAGACGTGACCAACGTGAAGCAGGCCGTGGCCGATCTGCGCACCACAAATGCGGAGAACTGGTGGGAACGGCACGAGCAGGCCATGAAGCGCACCGCGGACGACCTCGAGGCCGACGTGAAGCGCTTCGCGGGCGCCCGCACTACGGCCCCCGCACCGAATCGGGATCGCGACACCCCGGCGGGAAGCAGCGCCACGGCCGCGCCCTTCCAGTCGGCCCGCGACCGTTTCGTCGCCGACATGGAGGCGCGCCTCGACGGCTGGAAGACCAGCTTGGAGAATGTCAAGCTGCGCGGCGCGCGCCAGACGGAACTGGAAGACGTCCGTGCCCGCATCGACAAGCTGGATGGTGATGTCGGATCGCCTCAAGTCGGCGTCAGCCGACGACTGGTGGGACATCTCGAAGGCGCGGGTCACCGAGTACATCGACCGGGTTGAATCCTCGGTCGCCCGGCTGGACGACGACGTGGACGCCGGCCGAGACGGTGCGCGGAACCGCGGCGCTGACGCCCGGGACCGCCGCTAGGCTCGAACCGTCACTCGGGATTGATGATGCGCAACCGCGCGGCGTCGCACGTGGCGGCGAGTGCGGCAGGGTCCGGCGCGCGGTTCCCGGCGTAACAGCCTTGAATGATGTAGAGCCGGCCCCGCGGCACCACGAGGGGAGCCTCAGACCTTGCGGATAGCCGCTCATCCGGCGAGCCGTGGCTGGAGCGGTATCGTCGACGGGCGACGACGCATCACGCAGCAAACGATGCCGACTCGGGGCGTGGCCGGTGGCGGGGACCGACACTGGACGCCAGGCCGGGAACAGGGCTGCCAGCGGTGCAGCGCAGGCTCGGTCACTGGATCAGCTTTACTGTCGCCACGTCTTCGCTCGACGCCACCCGACCGCCAGAATCTCGACAACTCACGGAGTCCGAATTGCCCCTCTGCGTACAACGTGCGTCTGCTCGCGGCCGGTACCATTCAATGACTCGTGCAGCGCGCCTTGCGACATGGCTGCTGGTCGCTCTGGGTTCTGCGGGAGCCTCCGCCGCGGCATCGTCGGACCTCGTGCTTCACGCAACGGACATCGCGACGCTCTCGGGCGACTGGACTCGTGCGCAACTCGGTGGCGCAGCGGGGGGACAGGCCGTCACCAGTGGCGATCAGGGCTGGAGCCAGACCGACTCGGCCCTGGCGGCCCCAACGAAATTCGTCGAAGCCACCTTTGCCGCTGAGGCGAACGTCACCTATCGCGTGTGGCTGCGGCTGCGCGCGGCCGACCGACTCCAAGTACAACGACTCGGTCTGGGTGCAGTTCTCGAACGCCGTCGATACGAGCGGCTCGCCGCTGTACCCGATCGGCTCCACAAGCGGGCTCCTCGTTAACCTCGAACGCTGCAGCGGGTGCGGCGTCTCCGGGTGGGGCTGGCAGGACGGCGCCTACTGGCTGCAGCAGGCCACGACCGTGCGGTTCCCGGCAGGTGGAACGCAGCGGCTACGCATCCAGACGCGCGAAGACGGCGTCGCCGTCGACCAGATCGTCTTCAGCGCGACGACGTACCGCGATGTCGCGCCGGGTGCCACATTAACGACGCCACCATCGTCTCGACGACCGGGCCGCGCCGGCGCAGCCCCGCGTGCAGCGCCAGAACCCTTCACCGGCGTCCGCGCCGCTCTTCCCGGCACCGTTCGCGCCGAGCACTACGACCTCGCCAGCCAGGGGATCGCCTTCCACGACACGACGCCCGGGAACACGGGCGGTGCCTTCCGGAGTGGGGATGTGGACCTCGAGACGAGCGCGGGCGGCGGGTATAACGTCGGGTGGACTGCCGCTGGCGAGTGGCTGACCTACAGCGTGCGGTGGCCACGAGCGGCGCGCACACGGCGCAGTTGCGCGTCGCATCTCCCGGCGGTGCTGTGCTCTACCTGGGGTTCAACGGACCGAGCAACGTGTGGGCACGCGTCGCCGTGCCCGCGACCGGCGGCTGGCAGAACTGGACCACCGTCTCGGTGCCGGTGACGCTCGGCGCAGGACCGCAGTTGATGACAGTCCGCTTCGAGACCGCCGGAGTCAACCTGCAGACAGTGGTCGTGTCATCGGCAGTCACGAACGGTCCCTCGCCCGCATCCACCGAGGCCGGTCCGTACGAGGGCGTCGCAGTGACACTTGCCCGGCATCGTCGAGGCCGAGCGCTTCGATACCGGCGACCAGGGCATCTCGTATCACGACACTACGCTTGGCAACGCAGGCGGTGCGTTCCGTTCGACGGCCGTCGATCTCGAGCCGGCATCCGGCGGCGGCTACAACATCGGCTGGACCGCGCCCGGCGAGTGGCTGAACTACACGGTGCAGGTGCCAATGGCGGGAAGCTACATCGCGCGCGTGAAGGTGGCGTCACCAGGCGGCGGTCGCATGCATGTCGGCTTCAACAAGGCGAGCGTCGTCTGGGCCGATGTGCCCGTGCCGTCGACGGGAGGATGGCAGCAGTGGACGATGGTGGACGTCCCCGTGACGCTGGGCGCCGGCGTGCAGCAACTGACGGTGCTGTTCGACACGGGCGGCGTGAACTTCGACTCGATTACCGTAGCGGCGCCGACCACGACGACCACGACGACCACGCCTGGGTCGGGCACATCGCTGCCGGTGGTCAGCTGGAACATCCAGATCAACGACAGCTCTGAAGCGCACGCACGACTGGCGATGGGACTGGCCGTGCAGATGTCGCCGCGCACCCCGGAGATCCTGATCGTGGCGGAGGCGCACCTGCCGCACCTGGAGATCTACCTCGATGAGCTGCAGAAGCAGACCGGGCGCACGTGGCGCGGTGCGTTCGCGACGCACTGCGCGCCGGGGACCTGGAACGGCAGCGACTGCAGCAGCCGCTGGTACCAGGGCGTCGGCATCTTCACGTCGCACGAGATCGTGGATAGCGGATCGCTGCTGATGCCGTACGCGGACTGCTGGACGGCCGCACGCGCCGCGGTGCGTGCAGCGGTGAACGTGAACGGCCGTGTCGTGCAGGTGTTCGGGACGCACCTGCAGTCGAATAGCTGCGGCGACGTGTCGGCGCAGCGCCGGAGTTCGATGGCGCAGTTCAGGACGTGGGCGGCACAGTTCAGCGCGCCCCAGGTCGTCGGTGGCGACTTCAATGGCGAGACCGCCGAGATCAACACGACCAGCGGCATGCTGCCCGACTTCATCGACACCTGGAGCGTCGGCACCGGGGGCCGCGTCACCGCGTACGGTCCGACCCCCACGAAGAAGCTCGACTACCTGTTCGTGGATGACGGCGGCAACGCTGTCGCGGAGAGCAGCGAGGTGCTGTACTCCACCGGCTCAGCCTCCGATCACTATCCCGGTGTATGCCGTCATCCGGGTGCGGTAGCGCACGCACGCGCGATCACTCCTTCCGTGCGGGCCACGCCAAACTCGTCACGCGGAAACAGATCCTGGTTGAGGTCGTTGTCGGGATGGCCCTTTGTCCGTGCGATCGCCCGGGGAGCCCGGTCCAGGTACGGTGCGAGGAGTTGCTCGACGTCCATGCCCGCGCGCTGGTAATGGGCGCGTACCGCAGGGGTCCGAAGCCGCGCGCGAATCGCGGCGGGGTCGAACGGAATCGGACTGGAGCTGCCGACCAGGATGTCCCCGAATTCGAGAACGTGCGGAAAGACGTATGTGAACGTGTCGTGAATGCGGGAGGTCGGCGCCCAGGTCACGGCTAATCCGTCATCACGCAGCCGCGATCGTACCAGTTCGAAGTAGCCGACTGAGTAGAGATGCCCTGCGTAGGCACTGGTGGGCCGCAGTGCGTCCGCCTCGATGATATCGAACCGGCGTTGACTGCGCAGGAGGTGAATGCGACCGTCGCCCCAGACGTGCTCGATCCGCTGGTCCGTCAGCAGCGTTGTCAGGGCCGGATAGCCCTGCTGCCGCTCCCACTGCCGCAGCGTATCGAGCTGCGAGCCCACGATCTCGATGCTCACGATACGGGTCAGTTCGGTGCGGCTGGCCAGCGAGTACAGCGTGTCGCCGGATCCGAGCCCGATCAGTGCGGCGTCGTGTGGATTCGGGTGGAGGAACGCCGGCAGCGCGCCCAGCACCGAGTGGATGTTCCCATACGGGATCCAGCTCTGGCCGATACCGTTCACAAAGACCACTCCGCGTGTGCCAAACGTGTGCGGCTCCACTTTGATCAGGGACACGCCAGAGGCGTCCTCGCTCTGCAACACCAGACGCGGAGACGCGCCGTGCACCGTGGCCCATAGCTCGGATCCGTTCGGCGCGTTGCTGATCAGCAGCGCCATCACCGCGACGCACGCGGCGCCAGCGGCGACTCTGATCCGGAGGTGGGTTCGTTTCAATGCGAGGGTAACCCACAGGAGGACGAACAGGCCTCCGAGGGAGGCCAGCGCCTTGAAGGACCCGGCTGTCCCAAGGTAGGTCAGCGCGAGCCAGCCCGTGAGCACGGCCCCGAGCGCACTGCCGGCGATGTTCGCCAGGAGCAGCGTCCCTACCCGTCGGCCGACATGTGCCAGTGAGAGGATGGCCGCCTTCTGTATCAGCGGGAAGCTGGCGCCCAGGGCGACGGTGGGAGGGCCGACGAGGAGCACCGGCACGACGATGTAGAGCCACAAGAACAGGCGGCTCGCGGGCGTGTCGCTGAACTGCTGTATTCCAGCGAAGGCTGCGGCCGCATCGAGCGGCTCGTAACCGCTGACGTATGCGCTCAACGCGCCCAGGTAGCCTCCGGGCTGCAGGAGCCCGTCCAGCATCGACACGCTCAGCAGTGCATACAGCGAGACAAACGCCTGAAGTCCGACGAAAGCCAGTGCCGGCCGACGCACCCGCCGCAGGATTACGCTCTCGAGCGCGGCGCCTACTGCAAGCCCGCCCAGGTAGATGGTGAGGAGCGTGCCGAAGGTGAACGCCGACGACTTGAGCGTGACGCCGAGCAAGCGAAACCACAAGATCTCGAGGGAGAGGGCCTGGAAGCCTGCCAGGGCGTAGAGCCATGTCCAGGTCCGCAGCCGCCATGGTGTCTCCAGTGGCAGCGGCACGTCGGTCACTGTCTCAGGCACGTGAGGGGCAGCTGTGCTGTGCGTGCGGGCGGTGCCGATGAGGAGGAGTACGGCGAGGAGCGCTGCGGCGAGATTAAGGCCTGCGGCGATCTGCATGGTTCCATCGATGCCGATTCGCGGGATGAGCACCCACGCGGACATGAAGGCCCCGGCTGCCGCACCTATCGTATTGAGCGCGTACAGTACTCCCACCCGGTGTGCGGCGTGGCTGGCGACGGTGCTGACGCCGCGTGCCAGGAGCGGCAGGGACATTCCCATCCAGAACGTCGGCCATGCGAGGGCCACAAGCATCAGCCCGATGGTGAGAGCCAGGGCCGGTCGCGCTGTGCGAGAGTCGTTGATACAGGCCGTCGTAGAACACCCAGCGGCTGGCGAAGCCGAACGCCGCCACGGCCAGTTCGGCGGCGGCGAACATGAGCAGATTTCGTCGCGGGGTCAGCCGATCGGCGACGTGACCGCCCGCAAAACTGCCGATGCCGAGGCCCGCCATGAAGGCGGTGACGATGATCGTGGTGGAGTAGACGTCCGCGCCGATGGGGAGCACCAGGAGACGCTGCCACGTCACCTGGTACACGAGCCCCGCAAACCCCGAGAGAACGAACGCCGCCCCTGCGATACCGAACTGCATGACCGGAAGAGATTACCACCCCGTCAGGTCACCTCTCAGGGCGGCAGGCTCCTTCATCCGACCGCGAACGCCGCCGGGTCTGTGGGCGGAGCCCTGAAGAGTCAGGGCTCCGCCCGTTGGCCTGTCTAGAGTAGCGAAGGCACGTTCAGGTTGTAGAACTCCGCTTCCAGATACTCGAGTGCGAGCGCAAAGTTCAGAATCGCGACGTCGTTCTCGGGGGACGGCGTCATGGAGTATGTCAGCGCCGGACCCCCGTTCAGCGACGCGACGAACGGCCCTGCCAGTGCGACGACCTGCGCCGCCGTCAGCGGCATCTCGAAGCTCTGCTCCTGGTTGTACACGTTCAGCGTCATCGGATCGCCGACCAGCGTATTCACCCAGCCCGCGTGTCGCCCTTCAATCAGCGCAATCGAACCGGCGGCTGCGAGAATCTCCCTGCTGAAGATATAGGGCGCCGCTCCCAGGTAGGCCCCGCACCCCGTGTTCTCGAGATCCTGGGCCACCTGGAAGAAGGACTTGAAGTTCGACTGCTGCAGGTTCTGGAACGTCGGCTTCGGCCGCGCACTCGAGCCGAGCGCCCCCACCAGAAAGCGAACGTGATCGTTCTCGTGTCGCTGGATGTCGGCGAAGTTCTGCCGCGTATCCTTTCCACCAAGCCCTTGCGCGCTCAATGACCCCTCGAACAGCGTCATGCCTGCGGCGCCTGCAGTCGCCACGCCTAGTGTGCGAAGAAAGTTGCGCCGGTCGTGTTCGCGTGCGGTGGGGCGGGAACCCTGTTTCGTGGCCATACTCACTCCTGATGCGGTTGCGGTTGCGAAGCTGACGCACGGGAACGACACCGCCCCCGCACATCGGGATCAGTGCAAGGCACACCGCGACTAGCCGATGAACCGTTCGGCCTACGCGGGTGCCGGTCGTTGCAGTCCCTTTAGAACCTACGCAGCGGACGTCGGATTGGATTGCGTAGCCTGGTGTTGGGCTGGGTCCCCGCAGCCACGCTATGGACGAGAGGTCCCGGACCTCCGCCGGGTCGTCCACGGCCCTGAACGCGCGCTTCGCTCTCCAGCGGCTCAGGTGTTGCGTTCCTCGTTTACGCTAGGCTAGCATCGCTGTCGACGGAAGGTGCCATTGAAGGCGGCGCTGTCGTGATCAGCGGATGGCGTATCGGCATGCGCTGGAGCGGCTTCTGAGGAGTCATGACCTGTGGCCGATCAACCCGAAGGAGTCGACCGACGTCGCTTTCTGAGTGGAGCAGCCGCCAGCGCGGCAGGGCTCGTGGTCGGTCACGCTGCAGATGCACCTGCCTCCACTCCGGTGCATTCGCATGACAACGAGTACCAGACGGTTCCCTCCGATATCGCCCTTCGGGTGAAGGCGCTCGAGTCGTTGCTGATCGAAAAGGGCATCGTTCAGTCGTCGGCGCTCGATGAGATCGTCCAGACCTACGAGCACCGCATCGGTCCTCGCAACGGCGCACGGGTTGTGGCGCGCGCCTGGACCGACCCCGCGTACAAGCGTCATCTGCTGGCGGACGGCTCGGCTGCCATCGCGGAACTCGGATACACCGGTAGCCAGGGCGAGCACATGGTGGTGGTCGAGAACACGCCGAAGGTGCACAACCTGGTGGTGTGCACCCTGTGCTCCTGTTACCCCTGGCCTACACTGGGGTTGCCACCCGCCTGGTACAAGTCTTCGGGATATCGTTCGCGGGCGGTCATCGATCCGCGCGGCGTGCTGCGTGAATTCGGGGTCGACGTGCCGGAGGACATCGAGCTTCGCGTCTGGGATAGCACTGCGGACATTCGCTACCTCGTTCTGCCGCAGCGTCCGCCTGGTACCGAAGGGATGTCCGCAGAGGCGCTCGCCGAACTGGTCACACGCGACTCCATGATCGGCGTGGGTCTGGTGCATCCACCAGCAGGAGGTCGGCCGTGAACGGCATCCACGACATGGGTGGCATGCACGGGATGGGACCGATCGGACACGATCCGGATCAGCCTGTGTTCCGCGAACCCTGGGAAGGACGTGTCTGGGCGCTGAATCGCGCCACCGGCCCGTACGGTCGCGGCGTCTGGAGGAATTTCCGGTATGAGCTCGAACAGATCCCTCCGTCCGAATACCTGCGGATGCCGTACTACGAGCGATGGTTTACCGTCCTGGTGAATCGTCTTCTTCGCAGCCGCTATATCACCCAGGAAGAACTGGCAAGTGGACGGGCCGATGTGTCTGCGGCGAAACCCGCGCTCCCACCCACTCCGCCTCCGGTGCCGGGCGCCATTCCCGGTGCGACGCGGTTGAACCTGCCTGTTCGTGCGGGATATCGCGAGGGTCACAAGGTGCGCGCTAAGAACATCCACCCGGAGGGACATATTCGACTTCCGCGCTACGTGCGCGGCAAGCGCGGCGTGATCACCAAAGATCACGGTGTGTGGGCACCGCAGGATACGACGCTCACCGGAGAACCGGTCGGCGGAGCACAGCACGTCTACACCGTGCGCTTCGCAGCGCGCGAGCTCTGGGGGGCTGCGGCATCGCCCCGCGACTCGGTCTACATCGATGCGTGGGAAGACTATCTTGAGCGCGGTTGACTCTCCGGCAACGGACGACGCACTGGCAGCCTTGCCGTCGCTGCCTCGAGACAGCGGTGAACCGATCTTCGCAGAACCGTGGCAGGCGCAGGCGTTCGCGCTTGCGGTACGTCTGTCAGCCGACGGCCATTTCACGTGGAAGGAGTGGGCCAGCGCCCTTGCCGATGAACTCGCTGCGGCGGCGCATCGCGGCGAACCCGAC
The DNA here is from genome assembly GCA_963722395.1 of uncultured Acidobacteriota bacterium. Lineage (GTDB taxonomy): Bacteria > Acidobacteriota > Vicinamibacteria > Vicinamibacterales > CAVVIG01 > CAVVIG01. Next base: position 297,526 of record CAVRLS010000013.1, read on the forward strand.
GACGGCTCGCTCTATTACCTGCATTGGGTAGCGGCACTCGAGCGGTTGGTCATCGAACGGGGATTGGCAGCGAACCGGGCGCTCGAGACCCGAAAAGAGGCGTGGGCAGAAGCCTATCGGAACACGCCGCATGGCCGGCCGGTCGAGCTGAGACAGACCGACTATCTTCAGACTTTCCGGGCGTCAGTCATGCGAACCGACGGCCGCGAAGTTCAGATCGTTCAGCGACGGGCACACCTGTCGGTACTGTTACGGAAGCTGCTGTTGTGGCGACGTCGAACGTGGCTATGCACCCGTTCCGGTCGAGACGTTCAAGCAGGAATGGATACAGCGGCGCCTCAAGAAGACCGTACACCTCACCAAGGGCGGCTGTCTCGGCCCGTGCACACTGGCGAATGTGGCGAGCCTGGTGTTCGACGGCCAGTCTGTGTGGTTTCACTCGGTGAACGCACCGGACGTTGCCCGGCTGATCTTCGACTACATCGATGCGATGATCGGCGCAGACGGCTACCTCCCGCCGCCCGCATCGCTCGTGCCGCACGTCTTCAGCTTCTACGATTGGGAGCGACGCACGCCTCGGCGCAATGACTGACAGGCCTTACGGCGTCGGCCAGGTCTCCAGAACGAACCCGAGGCGCTCGTAGAGGCGACGCGCTGCATCATTCCATGCGAACACGTTGAGCGTCGCAGGGTCGTGCCGCACCCACTTCCGAAGCGTCTCGCCGGTGCAGCCGAGCTTGGTCCTCCCATCGGACCCATCCTCTCGAGGAATTGGCCCTCCGAAAGACTCAGTACCGATTCAGTGGTTGTCCGGACGATGGCACCCGGAGCGACGGTCGCGCGGTGCGCGGTATGTCTCTGGCGAGCGCCCTCATGTGTCTTCGCGGCGCCTCATGTCATTCTCAACAGCGGGTCTGGTACGGCCAACCACGCGCCCGCTCGTCGACACGGTCCGTGGCTCGCTGTCCCGCCACGGTATTGATCCGGACGTGCAGATCGTGGCCGGCGGACCGGCGCTGGTGCGCGCGTCCACCGCCGCCGCGGCGAGCGACGCCGACATCGTCGTGGCCGGAGGTGGTGACGGCACGATCGCGACGGTTGCCAAGCCGTTGATCGGCACGGGTAAGTCGCGTGGCCTGCTGCCACCCGGCACCTTCAACTACTTCGCCCGGAACCATCGCGTGCCGCTCGACGTTGTCGCGGCACTGGAGCTGATTGCCACCGCCGCTTCACAGCCGGTCGACGTGGGCGAGGTCAACGGCCACGTGTTCCTCAACAACGCCAGCATCGGCCTGTATCCCACGATGCTCGTTCACCGGGAGTCGACCTATCGCCGCTTCGGCCGAAGTCAGCTGATCGCCTACGCGTCGGCCATGGCGGCGTTGCTGTCGCCGCCAGGAGTCCTCAACCTGACGATGACGGTTGATGGCCAGCTGATGTCGCGGCGCACGCCGATGCTCTTCGCCGGCACGAACATCTACCAGCTCGAGAGCTTCGCGGTACCTGGGCGCGGCTGCCTTCGGGGACGGACGCATGGTGCTGTACGTGACGCGGCCGCTTGGGATGGCAGCAATGTTCCGCCTGGCCGCACGAGCTCTCCTCAAAGGGCTCCATGGCGCGCGTGAGTTCGAAGTGGTCTGTGCGCGCGAAGTGGTCGTGGCCCTGCGCCGCCGCCGTGCCGGGGTGGCGATGGACGGCGAGGTCAAGCATCTGGACGCGCCGCTCCGCTTCTGCCGTCCGTCCCGAAGGGCTCAACGTCATCGTCGGGCTTGTCGAGGGGGAGTCCGCAGCAGCTCCGGGTCGATCGCTCTGCTGGACCCGCTGGCGTATGCTCGACCGATGGCGCGTTCGAGTGCTGCTCACCTTCAATGGACGGTCGCGCGAGTTCTGAGCGAGGCCGACTCAGTTCAGAACGCTGTGCACGCCTTGCTGCCGGCGCTCGCAACTGCGCTGCAGTGGCCATACGCTGCGCTTTGGCTCGTCGACGCGGGCGCCGACGAACTCCGGTGTGTCGGCAGTTGGTCTGCCGAGCTGCGGGGAGTCCGGGAGTTTGCTGAGGACTCTGAGGCCCGAACATTCAAACGGGGCGAGGGGTTGCCCGGTCGTTCCTGGGCGGAAGGCAAACCCGTGGCCATCGCTTCCGTGCATCGCGAGCTCAACCTGCCGCGCCGGACTGCAGTCGTTGCGGCTGGGTTGTCCACAGCGTTTGCGTTTCCAGTTGTGAATGCCGAAGGCGTCGCCGGCGTGCTGGAGTGTTTTGCCCAGGAGGGGCAGACCTTGTCTGCGGATCTCGTCCAGGTCGCTGAGGGGGTCGGCCGTCAGGTCGGTCACTTCCTGCTGCGGAAGGCCGCTGAGGACAAGCTGGAAGAGAATCAAGCGCGTTACGGTGCGATTGTGAACGGGGCGCTCGACGCCATCGTCGCTATCGACGAGTATGGCCGGGTGCTGGAGTTTAACCCGGCCGCTGAACAGATGTTCGGGTACTCACGCGTCGAGGCGATCGGTCGCGACCTCGCAGAGCTGACGATTCCTGAGCGGTTCCGCGACGATCACCGCGCCGGCTTACAGCGGCAGCGTCAGGCCCTGCCTTCCTCCCTCCTGGAGACGCGCGTCGAACTGACCGCCCAGCGCTGCGACCACACGGAGTTTCCCGTGGAACTCACGGTGAGCCGCGCCCGCCTCCCGAGTGGTTGGGCGTTCGTCGGGTTCATGCGCGACTTGACGGAACGCCGGCAGCACGAGGAGGAGCGTGACGCCCTCCGCCGCCGTGAACGTGTGGCGTTGGACCAGGCACTCACGGCCAGCGCCGCGAAGGACGCGTTCCTGGCCGCGCTGTCCCACGAACTGCGGACCCCGCTCAACGCGGTGCTTGGATGGAGCCATATGATCGAGAGCGGGCTGATTGCGCCCGAGCGATGCGCCGCCACCGTGTCGAAGATACGGCGGAATGCCGAGGCGCAACTGCGCCTCATCGAGGAGATGTTGGACCTGTCCGCCTTCATCGCCGGGCGGGTCAGGCTCTCGTTAGGGGCGATGCCGGTTGCAGAGGCGGTGCATGCGGCCTTCGATGCGGTGAAGCCCGCAGCAGAAGCGAAGCGACTGCGCTGGCACATGGACCTTCCCGCCGCAATGGTGCACGGGGACCGCGCGCGACTCCAGCAGGTGTTCTGGAACATCTTTGCGAACGCGGTGAAGTTCACGCCTGCTGGAGGCCTCGTTACCACGACCGCCCATGTCGGCCCCGACGAGATCACGGTGAGCATCACGGATTCAGGGCAGGGGATCCCCACCGACTTTCTGCCGTTTGTATTCGACCGATTCAGCCAGACTCAGCCCTCGGTGCATCACGGGAGTCTGGGACTTGGACTGGCGATTGCCAGGCAGATTGTGGAGGCCCACGGCGGGCGCATCTCGGCCTCGAGTGCAGGGGTTGGAGGCGGGGCCACGTTTTCCGTCAGTCTGCCCCGCACGCATCCCGACTGACCCGCCAGGGAACTCGTCGCGACGAAGGCGCCCAGCGGGGCGGGGACTAAGGCCCTGTTTCTTGGTCGATGATCGACCAAACGCTGGCGGGGTGGCGGGTTCCTTCGGCGCGCCATACGCGAAGCAGAGCGCCTTCGGCACGTCGGCCAAGTTCTGCGCCTCGCAATACTGGCGCACGAGCGGCCCGAGCGCCGCACCGACGCGACCGTCGTAGATGACGCAGGAGTCCAGCAGCACGCTGTAGATTTTCACGAACCCCGCATTCATCGCACACCTCGCGCCATCCAACTGCCGGTCCCCACGTTCCGGCGTGCGTTCCTTTCGCAGGATGTCGCTGACGTGGCGTAGCTCTGTCCGCAGAACTGTGCGCCGCGCGTCGAGGCGCCTGCAGTTCTTAGCCCAGCCACCGCCCCAGCGCAGAACTCCGGCGGACGCATCGAACAGGCTAGCGCAGGCCCACGGTTGCTCGTCGCGTCGATGCACATATCGCAGGCAAACCAGCGACTCCGCAGCGGCCACGACGGAGTGGACAGCAACCAGCGTGCGCGTGTGCACGATTCCGCACCATGCCGCGTCTGCCGTCCCCGTCCTCCAAAATCTTCCTCATTGGGAATCACAAAACGAAACGCATCGAGATGCCAGAAACCTCATACGTGACCGAGGACGAACTTCAGAAACGCCTGGCTGATTATGCCGATCTACTTGCCGGCGACCAGATCGACCCCGACGTCCCCAGGAAGTGGCTGTTCGTCGGGCGCGAGGCGGGGATACCTGCCGCACCAGGAGAGTCGGATTGGTGGAGTCTCGACCACCTGTTCATCGACCAAGATGCGATTCCAACATGTGTCGAATGCAAGCGCGCGGTGGATATCCACAACGCGAGTTCACATTCTGGTGGAAGAACCTGCCGCCGAAGGCGTGCGTGCCGCTGGCGATCTCCCAGGGGGCCTTGCTGGACCCGCGTGTACACGCTCAGTTCGTCGCCTTTCACACGAATGCGCAGCAAGTTCGGGGCATCACGCCAACCAGCAGTAGGGTTACACATAGTCAGGTATAGTCGACACTCCCTTCTTGCAGAGTCCTCATCCGTCCGGTGACGGAACGGCACCGCCTGTAACTGGTCCCGTTTTCGTGGAACCGTGTCGATGCCTCTGACCTTGTCAATCCTGGTGGTCGACGACAGCGTCGACAACCGTGAGATGCTCGGCGAATACCTCACCTACAGGGGCTTCACCGTCGCTACGGCGTCGGATGGGGCCGAGGCCCTCGCCCGCGCCGAAGAACTCCGCCCGCACGTCGTGCTCATGGACCTCCATCTGCCTGGAACGATGGACGGGTGGGAAGCGACTCGACGGATGAAAGCGCAGCCATCCCTCAAGCACACGCCTGTCATTGCGGTGACCGCTCACGCCTACCCCGTGGACCACGAACGGGCGCTGCGCGCCGGATGTCGTGCCGTGGTGGTGAAACCGTATGACTTGCCCGCCCTGGTCGCTCGCATCCAGACCATTGTCGGTGCGACTTCATCGGTGCCTGTTTAGACCTTGGGCTGACGTTCGACCGAGAGGCGCAGGTGTGAAGTCCGAGGCCATCACTGCGGTGCGACCTGTGTGGGCCGGCTCCCGTATCAAATCTGACGGTCCTGCGGTGCATCATCAGGCTGCAATGTTGCACACCGAACTGGGTGCTGCCCGCAGGGCTGAAGCAACGACGCGGGTCACGAGGTCGGCGAACTGGAAACGATGAGCGTGTGGGACCTCACGCCGGTGGGAGACGCCGATACTGGCGAGCGGCTGTGGTTCGAGTTCATGGCGGCGGGCGAGCAGAAAGGCACCTACACCCTGAAGGGCAAGCACCACAGTGTCGAGGACGTTCACTACGTGGCGCGCGCCCACGTTCTACCCGGCGTCCATGTGTCGTTGCTGCACAAAGTGGCATAGGCCCAGCCACGCGCAAGCCCACCAGGAGAAGCGTCGTTTCACCCGTCGAGATTCACCATAGGCGCTCGCGGTGCGGCAGCACCGATGACCGAGCGCTCCGGGCTGCTTCAGAATCCGTGCGGAAGCCCCAAGGAGCCGCTCAGGGCGCATCGAACCGCCTCCGGCCACTCGGGCCTGCCTCCCTGTCTGCGTCGCTCTGTCGATCTCCCGGTGGCCTTCCTGAGGTCGACGTTTAGAGGCTCAGAGCGACATGGCGGACCCGGTGGTGACGATGGTGACCGCGACAGACTCAGCCCCCTGAAAAATGTAAATAGCACTGCTTCTGCATTCTCTTTTCTTGCCAGGAGGGCGCAGTAGGTCCTGACCATCGTCACCATCGGCCGGACCGTGGGCACAGAGGGCAAGCAGACGCCGAACTTTCCACCTGGTGCGCCGGCAACGCCTGGTGGAGGTCGAGCTGTCGCTGATGCAGAAGGGACCGGGAGATGGCTCTGGGTTCGCTACCCAGCTTCACCGTCGCTTGCGCCTGAAGAGCAGCAGAGGCGTCGGATTGCCGCCATCAAGATGTCGTAGTCGAACGGTTTGATGATGACCTCTGCGGCACCGACGTTCAGCCGGCCGAGCGGGGCGGCGGAGAGCACCACTACCGCGATGTCGCGAAGGGCGGGGTCGGCTTGCTGTTCCAGGCGGAACTGCCAGCCGTCCATGCGCGGCATCATCATGTCCAACAAGATGATGTCAGGCAGAAGAGCGCGTGCCCGCAAGTGGTCAAGGGCATCCTGACCGTCGAGGGCGACCTGCGTGTGGAAGCCCTCCAACGTCAAGATTTCAACCATCATGTGCCGGAGGTCGGGATCGTCCTCAACCACGAGCACCTCGTGTTCACGGCGACGGGTTTCACTCAGCACAGAGGCGGTTTCAGCTCCGAAGCAGGGTGTGCGGTATGAAGCGCTGCACGGCTCGCCTCACAACGCCGTGAACTACGCACTTGCCGTGCCGCCCTCGGGCGACTCACCAAGGACGAGCAACGCGCCGCGTCAGCCGCATCCACGCCTCGCAGGCCGAGTCGCGCACAATCTAGCGTAAGCAGTGCGCGGCGCCTGTTCTGTTTTGCACAGCCCGGCGGTTTCCAGCGGAGTAACGTCGATGAACAGCGGCGCTCCTTCGTTCCTCAGCGCTCGTCAACAATCCTCAGATCGGGTTCCAAGGTGTTACACGACTTCATCGGCGCGCAGCGAGAGGCGATTATCGCGCGTGCCCGCGAAAAGCTGACCGCACGCCCGTGGCCCGTGGCCTCGGCCGACGAACTGCAGAACGGTGTGCCGCTCTTCCTCAAGCAACTCGGTGTGGCGCTGCAGGCCGGCCCGGACGGGGTCTCGGCGGCGACGGGCGCCATCGGTGCCGGAGCCGTCCGACACGCGGGGGACCTGCTGGCGCTCGGGTTTTCGGTGTCTCAGGTGGTCCACGACTACGGTGACATCTGCCAAGCGATCACCGAGGTGGCAATAGAGCAGAACGCCCCCATTTCGATTGACGAGTTCCGCATCCTGAACGCCAGCTTGGATACGGCCATCGCGGAAGCCGTGTCAGAGCACGGTCGCCGCACGGACGCGGTGCGGGCGGTCCACAGCGCGGAACGCGCAGGCCAAGTGGCGCACGACACCCGAGATTTATTGAACACGGCGCTGCTCGCGTATCACGCCCTCAAACGGGGCGTCGTGGCGATCAACGGCAGCACCGGCGCCGTCTTGGGGCGCAGTCTCATGGGACTGCAGGCCGTGGTCGAGAGCAGCCTCACCGAGATTCGCGTCGCCGCGCGGGAACAACGGCGCGACCGGCTGAATGTCACCGAGGTCCTCAACGGGGTAGCGGTCGCGGCCGCACTCAGGGCGGAGCTAAACGGGCAGACCTTCGTGATGGCCGTTGGTGACCCCGCGTGGGCGGTCCTGGCCGACGAGCAGTTGCTCGCCTCGGCCATCTCGAACCTGCTGAATAACGCCTTCAAGTTTTCGCCCGACGGAGCCCAGGTGACGCTGCGTGCGCACCTCAATCCTGGTGGGCGGCTGGAACTCGACGTCGAAGATCAGTGCAGCGGTATCCCGAGTGACGACGGAGACCCGTTCCAGGCCTTCGGCAAGCAGCGGGGCGCTGACCGGACGGGGCTTGGACTCGGCCTCTCCATCGCGCGAAAGGCTGTCCGGGCGCATGGCGGCGACATTCGCATCCGCAACATGCCTGGCACCGGCTGCGTTTTTACAATCGACCTCCCGCTGGTGGCGGACGAAGTCACGACGTAAAGCCGACACTTCGACCGCGACCTACCAGGTCGCGCGGTTCGCACGGGTCGCTGGGGTCCATGTGCAACGCCGCCATAAGTGAACGGGTGTTGCACACACCGGCCAGTCGGTACACGGCCTCAGCCCAGTGCGATCGCGGACTCGACGACCTCGAGTATCCGTTTCACGACTGGACCGCGATCATCACAACCTGCGGCCGCATCTGCTACCAGCGGCGGAAGATCAACGTGAGTCAGGTGTTTGCGGGACAGAAGGTGGGCGTCAAGCAGGTGCAGGAGCACATCTGGCTCGTCACCTTCATGCACTCCGATTTGGGGTATTTCGACGACGAGACCTGTCGGTTGGAGCCGATCGAGAACCCGTTCGGCCCGACACTGTTACCGATGTCTCCGGAATGATCTGTTACCCATGTCCCCGGAATGGACCTCGAAAACATTGGTGCGCCCGCCGAGATTCGAACTCGGGACCCCCGGCTTAGAAGGCCGGTGCTCTATCCAACTGAGCTACGAGCGCGTCGATTTCAGTGTATCAGCGACCTGCCGGATCACAGGATCTCGCCATTGACGCCGGCACCGAATGGTGTTCCATCGCCCGCACACCAACGCGCCACCAGACCACCGCGAGGCACCAGATGACACCCTTCACCGTCGCGTGCCCTCGTGACGCATCTGATGACCTGAAGATTCGGCAATGGTGTTCCTACTTGTCGTCGTAGGCGTCGATGAAGCGGACCATGGCATCGATGTAGAGCGGCGGCGCACCGTTGCTCGAGATCGCCGTCAGGTGCGTCTTGCCGGCCAGAATCACGTTCTGGAAGACCGCCACCTCGCGCCACAGCCGCTGGGTCTTTGCGTAGGGGCTGTCGAACGCGCCGTTCACCGCCAGGATCGGCACCTGCACTGTCGTCAGATCAATTGCCAGCGGCGCCGCTGAGACCGCCGGCGTATTCGCAGGTCGCGTCTGCGCCACGCGGCCGCGGAAACGATCCATGGCTGCGGCGTCTTCGCCCTGTGCCTTCGGCAGCGCCTCGTCCATCGCCATCGCCTGCGCGCGCAACCCGGCGTCGGTCTCCTGGATGCCCGACCCGCCGAAGCCGGCTGTGATGAAGCGCTGCGGAATCATCGCCAGCAGTTGCCCGGTGAGCCCGCCACCCATCGAGTAGCCGTGGATGTGCGCCCGCTCGATCTTCAGGTGGTCCATCAGTTCGACAATGTCCTGCGCGCGGCCGGTGCCGCCGGGCTGCGGCTTGTCGCTCTGGCCGTGGTTGCGGTTATCGAGCGCGACGATGCGGTGGGTCTTCGCCAGGACGGGAGCGATGCCGGTGCGGAACCACATGCGCTCCGCGTTGTCAGAGTAGCCGTGTATGAGGACGATCCACGAGCCCGCTGTGCCGGCCGTGAGGTAGTGGATCTTCACTCCGTCAGAAGCGGTGAAGAACGCGGACGCCGACGTTTGCGCGAACCCCGCGGTTGATACCAGCCAGATCATGGCGGCGAGCGCCGCGGTCCTGAAGGTCGTCATCATCGCTCGTCTCCTGTGTGGGCCTGGGTGTGGCGCGGCGGAGGAGAGTATACGGCGCTTCACCACGCCCGCTCCAGCGCCGCCAGCACGCGCTCGCGTCCGAACTCGCGCTCGTCGCAGAGGAACCGGACGATGCCGTCCCTGTCAGGGCCGGACGAGGTCACGGTGAAGGCGTCGGTGACGTCCGGCTTCAGATAGATCTGCCGAGCCTCGTCGATCAGCGCCGGGTCGCCAAGCGCGTCGCGAATGGCGGCCGACATCGACTCGATGCGCCCATGTTCCTGCACCAGCTTCAGCGCCTTCTTCGGACCGATGCCTTTGACACCATCGTTGAAGTCGGTGCCGACGAGCAGCGCGAGATCGATCAGGCCCTCGCGATCGATCCCCAATGTCGACAGCAGTGTCGCGAGTTCGATCGTCTCTGGCACGATGGGCCGGAACGCTCCCTGGCTGGGGAGGAACTCCTTGCCGGCAATGCCGAGGAACCTGACAAGCCGCGGCGCGCCGAAGAGCAGCGCGTCATAGTCTTTCGTTGCCGCGGCCCAGACGGCCGGCGACGTGGCGGCCATGTGCGCGGCCTGCGCCTCGCCCTCCGACGGCGCCTGCACGGTCGGCACGCCGAGCAGCCGCAGCAACTCAGTGGCTTCGGCCACCATCGCTTTCGTCAACCTCGACGTCATGGTCGCCTTGCCGTACGCTGCGGCGGTGTCGCCGCGCGCCAGCGCCGACGCGCGTTCGTCTTCGTACCGGGCACGCGTCGCTCGTCGCCTGGCCACCTCGCGCGCCTTGAGCGCCGGCGGTGTGCCGTCGAAGATGAAGACCAGGCGGACGCCGTGCTCGGCAATCAGGCGGGTCACCCTGTAGAACAGCCCGGACAGGTGCGAGGTGATGCGGCCGGTGGAATCCTGCAGCGGCGAACCGTCGCGAAGACGGATGAGCGCAAGGAACTGATAGAGCTCGGCGTTGCCGTCCACTGCCAGCGTCCGGTCCCGCAGGTCGGACAAGGCCAGCGTCTGCTTCGTGATGATCGGTGTGAGGATGACGCCCACAGGCCCAGTACACGCGTGCCCGCCCCGAAACGCAACTGAGCACCGGGACCTTTGGCGATACTGCTGACCTGCAATCGCCGCTCACGCGCCTACACTGCAGTCTCAATCCGAGCCCCACCTGGAGAAAGTCCTGTGGATCTTCGCGCGCACCAACTGGTCGTCGTCTGGGTGCTGCTGCTATCCACCGGCGTCTCCGGGGCGGCTACGACGTGGCCTTCGGTCCGGTGTCATCGCCACCGCTGGTGGCACAGCAGCAGCCGGGCACGCAGTTCAACCCCGGGTCACTCGCCGCATCCACCACCTACTACTGGCAGGTGACAGCTCGCAACGCCAGCGGTTCAACGGCCGGCGCCATCTGGTCGTTCACCACGGCGCCCGGGTCGGCTCCCAGCACGCCGGTCGGGCGGCTGAAGCTCCTCACCTGGAATGTCCAGCACGGCTACGACGCCACGAACACCGAGATCATCGATGACCAGGTGGCGCTGATGGTGGACAGCAATGCCGACGTCATCGGGCTGCAGGAAATCACCATCGAGCAGGGCAAGGACCTGAGCACGCTGTACGAAACGAAGCTCGAGGCTGCCACCGGCCATGAGTGGAACAGCGTCTGGCGCCGGCGCCGCGGGCGCCCACCTACACGCCGGAGGGGAACCTGATCCTGACGCGCCTGCCAGTGGTGTCGTCGTCCACCGCTGCGTGGGATACGCTGCCGGGCTCACCGGACATGATCGGCGCCAAGCGCGAGACGGGCCAGCCCGGCCGGATCGACTACTGGTTTCACGACGGGTCGAATATGCACGCCGTCCCTACCGAGGTGGCGGTCCTCAAGACCAGGCGTTCCGATCACAACGCGCTGTTGCTGTGGGGGAAGGTGCGTAGTCGCGCAAAAATTGCCGTCCGGACCGGCTGAGCCTGCGGTATCCTGAGGTCAAATCCGACCACAGGCCTTCGACCCGTGCGTGCAACCGCAGGATCGGAGCCTCGAGTAGCGATGCGGCCCACTGTCTTCCTGCTTCTGCTCCTGCTGTGCCCGGCGTGTGCCGGCGTGCCGACGCTTGCGCCCAGCGACGGCACGCTGCGCTTCTCCGGCAGCGTGTCGGAGCTGACGAACGCCAAGGTCGGCGCTCCGATTGCGGGCGCCCAGCTCACCGTCATCAGCGGCGCCAACCATAACCTCACGGTCTCGAGTGACAGCCGAGGCCGGTTCGCGTTCACACACCTCGACAGCGGCCGTTTCACCGTTGCCATCGCCGCTCCCGGCTACGTCAGCGCCACACCGGTGGTCGACCTCTACCGCGACATCGAAGCCAACTTCGCGCTGTCGCCGCGCTAGCCGTCCTGCCGCGCGCCTGCTCGCCAGGGGCCGCTCAGGTTGCGTTCGTTCACCACCCGCGCAATCATCCAGGGGAGGAAGGAGTGCACGCATGCCACGCTTAAAACTGACCGCGCTCATCGCCGCCTTCGCGCTGCTGCTCCCGCTTACCGTCACGCTCGTGGCGCATCACGGCTGGGGCGAGTACGACAGCCGCAAGCCGCTGACCCTGACCGGCACCATCAGGGAGGCGGGGTACGAGAACCCGCACGCGTTCGTCGAGCTCGATGTGGACGGAGCGATGTGGCATGCCGTGCTGGCCCCGCCCTCACGCATGCAGGCGCGCGGCGTGCTGCGCGATCAGCTCACTCCGGGCGCCCGCGTCACGGTGATAGGGTTCCCGCACAAGAGCCGCACGACAGAGATGAAGACCGAGCAGATCAGGATCGGCGAGAAGATCACGAACATCCGCTGAGTGCATCAGGCCGTGTAACGCGCCTGCACCCACGCCTCGAAGCGTGCGCACATCGCGTCCTCGCCCTCCGCCGAGTCGGCCAGCACCTCGGTGCCGTGAACGATGCGGATGTGTGCGTCGAGGCCGGGCAGATCCCCGGTTTGCGGCGGACGCGCCTCCGCCGCCTGCATGCTGGCCACCGCCTCGGTCCAGGCCTCGTCCACCGACCTGTTGCAGTCGTCGGCGAGATGGCGCGCCGTAAACCCCTGGCCGGTGAGCGAGCGCAGCATCGCGTCGTGGTCGACGCTGTTGCCGGGCTCCCAGTAATGGGTGCTGAGCGCCGGGCCGATGGCCGGGTTGTCCGTCAGGTAGCCATCGCGCTCGAGGAAGAAGGCGCGCGTGTGCGCCACCGCCATCTCCGCGAGCAGGTAGCCCTGGTAGGCCGCGGCCGACTCCTGGTTGAGCAGGTGCGGAATGGCAAGGAGCGGTCGCGGGCTTTCGATGCCGAGCACACGCTGCTCGGTGTGTCGCGCCAGCGCGAGCACCGCCTCCCGGCTCAGCGCCTCGTCCGGCATCTGGTAGAGCGCCGCCTCGAAGTACGGCACCACGGCGAGGCTCCGTTTCTCGAACGCCCGCATCGGCTGCAGGCTCGCGACGCGGTCGCGGATCACCTCCTCCGGCATCGGGCGGCCGTCGGCATCGCACGCATAGCGCCGCAGCCAGTCGGCATCGTCCAGCAGGCTGTCGCAGAACATCGACTGCGTCTCGGCGTAGGCCATCGAGGTTGGCGCGTATTCCTGCGAGAAGCACGGGGCGTGCTGCACCACGTTGGCGAAGTGCGCAGCATGGCCGCCTTCATGGAACAGCGTGGCGATGGCGCGCGTGCCGCTCCCTACCTGATCGGGTCTGGCCTCCGACGTGAAATTGATCTGGCCCGGAATCCATTCGCCCTGTTCGTTCACCCACGCCGGCACCGGCGCGTGACAGAAGCCGTTCTGGTACTTGCCGGCGCGGTCCAGCAGGTCGAGCTGCAGCGTGGCTCCACGGAAACCGATGCCGAGGCGCTCGGAAGCTCTCCACCCACCGCCGCAAGGCCGGCGCGAACGTCAGGTAGGGATCCATGCGGCGCACGATGTCTCCGGTGGTGAAGAACCGAAGGTTCCACGGCAGTACGGCCGCGTCGCCGTGCTGCGATCGAAGCGCGGCAAGCGTGCGGGCGTTGGCCGCATCGGTCCGCTCGAGGAAGTCGTCGAGGATGACGAAGAGCCCGTCCGTGGTCATGCGCTCGCTTTTGCGCAGCTTCATCTCGAAGAAGTCGCGGTAACCGAGGGCGCGCGCGAAGCGGTTGCGCAGCCGCACCAGCTCGAGGAAGCCGTTGTCGAGCGCCCACTGCTCGATGCCGCGGAACGCGTCGAACGAACTGCGGCGCCGCTCTTCGACCGGGTTGGTCGCCAGGTTCGTGGCCAGTGAGGCCAGCGTGGCATCCTCGACCTCACCGCGTTCGTTGACATGCGTCGGCACGAAGGTGCGCCGCTTCGCGAACAGCGCCGACTCGGCCTCGACCAGCTCGTGCATCAGACGGCGGCCTTCGTCGCTCTCGATGACATTGGCCTCGAACAGCGCCTGCCAGCCGCGCAGGCCGTGCAGCAGCAGGTTGCGCTCGGCGCCGGGTGGCTGGGCTTCGACATGCGCCAGCTGCTCGCGAGTGGCGGCCAGCCGTGCCGGGTCGGACACGAAGTCCTTGAAGGCGCGTTCCGCCCGCGTGAACCCCTCGTCGTCGGAACTGGTGCCCATGTAGGTGGTCCAGAACAGCTCTTCCTTCGTCCGGTGGACGGCGACGTAGTCGTGGTTGAGCGTGTCGAAGAAGGCGCGGGCGTTCACCAGTGTCATGTTCGCCAGTATGGAACCTCCACCCTCAGCCGTCCAACCCCCACCCTTCACCTATGGACATCGCCCTAAGGAAAGCGTATGTTCGGGCAATATTTCCTGGAGGGTGCGAGCGTGGCAGAGACCAAGACCCATCGCCTTGTCGGACAGAACTACGTCACGCCGGACCTGGTGGCCAAGGTGACCGGCCGGGCGAAGTACGCGGAGGACTACACAGCCGACGGCATGCTGTGGACGAAGCTGCTGCTCAGTCCGATGCCACACGCGCGGGTGACGCGACTCGACACCAGCAAGGCACTCGCGATGCCCGGCGTGAAGGCCATCCTCACGGTCGACGATCTGCCGCCGGTGGTGGCGGGCGCCAACCTCGGTGAAGGCATCATCGCCAGCACGTTCAGCGAGCGCGGGCTCACCAACGAACCGCTGTATGAGGGCGAGCCGATCCTCGCCGTGGCCGCTGTCGACGAGACGACCGCCGCCAACGCGATCGAAGCGATCGAGATCGAGTTCGAGCCGCTGCCCTTCGTCACCGACCCGCTCGAGGCCATGCGCCCAGGCAGCCCGAACCCGCGCACCGAAGGGAACGTGTGGGTGCGTCCCGCCCCAGGACAGCAGGGCGTACCCGAGCCGAAGCCGTGGAAGTGGACCGAGGAGGATTTCGCGGCGGCCCCCGACGGCCAGCTGCCGGCGGGCAAGTCGACCGACGAATGGAACTACGGCGATCTCGACAAGGGCTTTGCCGATGCGGCACTGGTGCTCGATGAGACGTTCGTTGGTCCGAACACGAGCCACGTCTCGCTCGAGTCGCGCAGTGCGATGGCGTACTGGCGGAACGGCAAACTCTACATGCACTGCTCGGCGCAGACGGTGATGCGCACCGTCGCCGCGGTGGCGCGCTGGGCCGGCATCAAGCCCGAAGACGTCGTCATCATCAGCGAGTACACGGGCGGCGGCTTCGGCAGCAAGGGCAGCAGCTCGGTGTTCACCGTCATCCCCGCGCTGCTGTCGAAGAAGGCGAACGCGCCTGTCATGCTGCGCATCACGCGCGACGAGGAGTACTTCATCGGCCGCGCCCGGCCAGCCGTGCACTCGCGGGTGAAGGTAGGGTTCGCCAAGGACGGCCGCATCCTCGCACTCGACGGGGTCGCCCTCGTCGATAACGGCCCGTACGATGCGGTGTCTGACGGTCGCTCGGCCGGCGATCACATCTCGCTCGCTTATCAGCCGGCGGCCATGCGCTGGCGCTACACGACCGTCCTCACCAACACCCCGCCGCGCGGCGCACAGCGTGCTCCGGGCGGGCTGCAGGGTATCGCGCTGATGGAGCCGCTGCTCGCCAAGGCCGCGACGAAGCTCGGCATCGACCAGGTGGCCATCCACGCCGTGAACGCGCCCGAAGGCAAGGCGCGCTTCGGCGGCCCCAACGTGCGCGGCACGCGCCAGTACGTCACCTCGGCGTTCGCCAAGGAGGCGCTCGCCAAAGGCGCTGAGCTGTTCGACTGGGAGACGCGCAAGAACAGCGGCGGCACGCGCCGCGGCTCGAAGGTGCGCGGCGTCGGCGTGGCGCTCAGCACCTACTCGGCCGGATCGATCGGCTTCGACGGCCTGCTCGTCATCAAGCCGGACGGGCGCGTCGCCATCCAGTCGGGCATTGGCAACCTTGGCACCGAGTCGGTGTTCGACTCGCATCGCATTGCGGCGGAACTGCTCGGGGTGCCGTGGGAGCAGTGCGACATCTCGTGGGGCAACACGTCGCGCTACGTCCCGAACACCTGCGGCCAGGGCGGCAGCCAGACGTCGCACGCCATGCCGCGCGCTGCGCACGCCGCCGCGATGGATGCGGTGAGGAAGCTGCAGGCGATTGCCGCCCAAACACTCGGCGGCAATCCGGATAGCTACGTCGTCGCGAACGGGCGGGTCTCGAGCGGCGGACGCAGCCTGTCGCTCGCCGATGCCGCGAAGAAGGCGATTGAACTCGGTGGTGGCTTCGACGGCCATGAACTACCGCCCGACATCCACCCCTACACGCGAGTCTCGGCCACCGCGCTGGCGGGGCAGGGGCTGATGGGCGTGGCAAAGGACAACTACCCGCGCGACGGCGTGTCGAAATCGTACGTGGCGGCGTTTGCGGAAGTGGAAGTGGACGTCGAGACCGGCCGCTACCAGCTGCTCGACCTGACGGCCGTGCTCGACTGCGGCACCGTGCTGCACCCGCGCGTGCTGGGCGGGCAGCTCTGGGGCGGCATCGTCCTGGGGGTGAGCCATGCCACGGGCATGCGCTTCGTCTACGACCAGCATTTCGGCGTCGGCCTCGCGAAGCGCTTGTACAACAGCAAGCCGCCGACGATTCTCGACATGCCGCCGACGATGAAGTGGGCGGCGCTCGACATTCCTGATCCGGAAACGCCGGTCGGGTCGCGTGGGATGGGTGAGGCGCCTGTCGGCGCCGGCTTCGGCGCGGTGGCCAACGCGATCGCGAACGCCGTGGGTCACGACGTGTTCCGGCGGGCGCCGATCATGGCCGACATGATCCTGATGGCGCTCGAACAGGGCAGGCCGGCCCACGAGCCGCTCACGGCGAATATCTAGGCGTGTCGCGGACCTGAGTCGTCGCGCGGCGATTCTATTTGCCGCCGAGCGACTTCAGGTACGCGAGGACCGCTTCGGCGTCCTCCTGCTTCATGCGGAACTGCGGCATTGGCTGCCGCAGGAATCGTCCGGTGCGCGAGACGCCCGTCATCATCAGGTGGATGAACTGCGCGTCGTTGCCGGGCGGGGAGCCGGCCAGTCGCGGCGCGACGATGGCCCACTCGCCAACCGGAACGGTGGGACGCATGCCCACCTGGCCGCCACGCAGCCAGTTCGACCGATCGCGCCCGCCGCGCTGATCCACTGGTGAGTGGCAGCGCCAGCACTGTGCCAGATCCTCCACGACGTAGCGGCCGCGTTCGAGTGTCTCGCTGGCCGCGGCGCTCGCGGCGTCCGGCTTCGCGGCGCCCTTCACGGCGGCGGGGTGCTGCGCCTGGGCGCGATTGGCGGTCGCACACAACGCCACCGCCGACGCGAGAATCAGAGTTCGGAACCTGAGGGGGAACATGAGCTCAGTGTCCCACGCTGCTGCCAGCGGAGCAATGCGCTTGTGCGACAGGAGCGCGCTTCTTTACGCTTGCTTTACCAGCGGCGTCTTCTTCACCGGCAGTTCGCGCACCCGCACGCCCGAGGCGGCGTAGATGGCGTTGGTGAGGGCGGCGGCGACCGGCGGCACTCCCGGCTCGCCCAGGCCTCCGAGCAGGGCGTTCGAGCGGATGAATTCCACGCTCACCGGCGGCGCGTCGACGATGCGGATCATCTGGTGATCGCGGAAGTTGCGCTCGACCACGCGGCCGTCCTTGATGGTGATCTCGCCGAGTAGAGCGGCGGACAGCGCGAACACGATGCCACCCTCGATCTGTGCGGTTGCCGTATCCAGGTTCACGATGTCACCGCAGTCGACCGCGGCATACATGTGCAGCACCTTCAGCCGCCCGGCGGGCGATACCGACACGTGTGCTACCTCGGCGACGATGGTGCCGAAGCTTTCGCAGATGGCGATGCCGCGTCCTTCACCCGCCGGCAGCGGCGTGCCCCAGCCCGACATTGCCGCCACTCTTTCGAGTGCGGCCTTGAAGCGCGGCTGCTCGTTGAGCAGCGCCCGGCGGAACTCGAACGGGTCCTTGCCGGCCGCGTGCGCCATCTCGTCGATGAACGACTCCTTGAAGAAGCCGTGCTGCGAGTTCAGCACCGAGCGCCACTGGCCGAGACGGATCGGGTGCGGTGCGTCCTTCGCGTCGGCGTCCTTGTCCGGAATGGCGTAGGGCATGAACACCGCCTCGCCGTTGCCGCCGCCAGCGTAGAACGAACTGGCAGCGAGCGGGACGCCGTTCGCATCGAGCGCGCCAGCGTGCCGCGACATGCCGGCCGGGCGGTAGTAGTCGTGCTGCGTATCGTTCTCGCGCGTCCAGATCATCTTCACCGGCGTCGGCGACATCGCCTTCGCGATGCGCACGCCAAGGTCGACGTAATCGAAGTTGAACGGCAGCCGCCGGCCGAAGCCGCCGCCGAGCAACTGGTTAGTGGATTGTCACCTGGTCGGTCTCGAATCCCAGTGCCGTGGCCGCGGTCGAGCGGGCGTTCAGCGGGTCCTGCACGCCGGTCCAGACGTCGCAATGATTCCGGTCCACTCTCGCGGTGCACGAGATCGGCTCCATGCCGGCGTGGGCGAGGAACGGCACCTTGTAGTCGGCCAGCACCACCGTCGCGGCGTTGGACGGCATCTGCGGCGGCGCGCCGAGCGCGGCATCGAACGCCGCGAAGATCGACTCGGTGGAGACGCCGCCGTGTGCCGCCGTCGTGAAATTCGATCGCCAGGGTGGCGAGCGCCTTGCGGGCGCGCCAGAAGCTGTCGGCGACCACGACCACCGCCTCCTCCAGCACGAGCACCTTCTTGACTCCGCGCATCACTTCGGCCGGTTTCGTGTCGACGTGGATGACAGCGTCCGCCGTGTACCGGCGCGAACTCGACCGCCGCGTACAGCATGCCGGGCACGCTGACGTCGATGCCGTAGACGGCGCTGCCGTCGACCTTCGACGGGATGTCGAGGCGCGGCACCGACGTGCGGCGCAGCGTGAAGGCGTCCGGGTTCTTCAGCGTGGGGCTGGTGGGAACCGGCAGTGCCGCGGCGGCATGCGCCAGTTCTCCGAACGACGCGCTCTTTCCCGACGCAGCGTGCAGCACACGGCCGCCTTTCGCGCTGCACTCGTCGACGCTGACGCCGAACTGCTCTGCCGCCGGCGGTCAGCAGCATCTCTTTCGCGGCGGCGCCGGCGATGCGCATGCCGTACTCGCCCGTGCTGCGGACGGCGGTGGAGCCGCCGGTCACCTGGAACCCGAACCACTGCGCGAGCTTGAAGGCGCCGTAGTCAACGCCGCGCGCCATCACCGCCGGGACGTAGTCGCCGCCCACCGTGCGGATGATGTAGCCGTTGGCGTATTCATCCAGCGCCGGCGCCTCCTTGACACGCACGAGGCTCCAGTCAGCGTCCATCTCTTCGGCCGCCATCATCGCCAGCGCGGTGGGCGTGCCCTGGCCCATCTCGCAGTGCGGGATCAGGACGGTGACGATGTCGTCGGGCGTGACGGTGATCCAGGTGGTGAGCTGCCCATGATCGCCAGCGTCGGCGGCCACCAGCGTGTGGCGGCCGGGCGCCAGGGTGAAGCCGGCGACACCGAGCAGGAATCCGCCACCGGTGATGGTGCCGGCACCGATGAAGGCGCGCCGACTCCACTTGTTCATGACGCCGCTCCTTCCGTGCGCGGCGCCGCGGCCTGGTGGATGGCCTTGCGGACTCGGATGAACGTGCCGCAGCGGCAGATGTTCGTCAACGACGCGTCGATCTCATCGTCGGTCGGGTTCGGGGTCTGCGGCGAGCAGCCCGGCCACCGCCATGATGATGCCCGACTGGCAGTAGCCGCATTGCGGCACCTGCGCGTCCACCCACGCCTTCTGCACCGCGTGCAGGGTGCCGTTCTGCGCCAGCCCCTCGATGGTGGTGACCCGCTTGCCCACCGCGGCCGACGTCGGGAGCGTGCAGGTGCGCACGGCGCGGCCGTCCAGGTGCACGGTGCAGGCTCCGCAGGCGGCGATGCCGCACCCGAACTTGGTGCCCGTAAGGCCGAGCGTTTCGCGCAGGGCCCAGAGGAGGGGCATGTCTGGCTCGACGTCGAGCCGGTGCTCGGTGCCGTTCACCGTGAGCGTAATGGCCATGGAAGAGTGACTCCTGTTGGCGGAGTGTGTCACTTCTGCCGGACCTCTTCAACTGACAGTTCGCGGAATCCGGGACGGCCGGCGACTGCGATAGTGTAGGGGCCATGCGAGAGCTGGTGCTGCTGCTCGGCCTGTGTCTGCTGACGCCTGGGACGGCGTGGGCGAAGTGGACGCGTCTGTCCTCCGACCACTTTGTCTTCGTCGGTGACACCTCGGAGCGCGAACTCCGCACGATCGCCCAGCGCCTGGAGCAGTTTCGCGGCGTGATTGGCCGGGTGCTGGGCACCAGCACCACCAGATCGCCCGTGCCGACGCTGGTCATCGTGTTCCAGAACGACCGGTCCTTCGCCGACTACCGCCCGGTGTTCCAGGGGAAGCCGGTGCCGGTCAGCGGCTACTTCATCGCCGGCGAGGACGCCAACGTCATTGCTGTCAACGCCCAGACCAGCGACAGCTACGGCGTCATCTTCCACGAGTACGCGCACTTCATGCTGGCGAGCGCAGTCGGCGGCACGCCAGTGTGGGTGAACGAGGGGCTGGCCGAGCTGTATCAGACGTTCGAGGCGTCGAACGGCGGGCGCACCGCGTTCATCGGCAAGCCGAGCCTGCAGAACCTCATGTTGCTGCGCGGCTCGAGCCAGCTGATGTCCACCGCGCAGTTGCTGGCCGTCGAGCACGACTCGCCGCAGTACAACGAAGGCGACCGGCGCAGCCTGCTGCTACGCCCAGTCGTGGGCGCTGGTGCATTACCTGACGTTCGGCAGCAGGGAGCGGCAGGGGCAGCTCTCGAAGTACCTGACCGCATTCCAGCGCGGCATCTCCGACGAAGAGGCGTTCACCCAGGCGTTCGGCCCCGACGCCAGCGAGCGGCTTGATGGCGAACTGCGGGCCTACATCGGCAAGGCGGCATTCCAGACCCTGCGCGTCGAGTTCGACGATCAGGTGACTGCGCGAGCCACGTCACCGTCGGAAACCATATCTGACGCCGAAGCGGCGGGGTATCTTGGCGAACTGGTCGGCCGCATCAACGGTCGCACCGAGGATGCCCGCGCGATGCTGAGGACGACGATCGACGCGAACCCGGAGGCCGCGCGGGCGCTCGCGGCGCTTGGCTTGCTCGAACTGCGCGCCGACAACGTCGACGCCGCACTGCCGCTCCTGGAGCGGGCGGCGGCGCTGGCGCCAGGCACGGCGTCCGTTCAGGCGGCCTACGGTCGCGCCCTCACCCGTCGCGCCTCGTTCGATGGCGCCGACGAGGAGGCTCTTTTGGCGAAGGCGCGCACGGCGCTGGCGCGCGCGCTCGAACTGGAACCGGACAACGTTTCGACACTCGTGACCCTCGCAGAGGTGGAGATGGCGTCGGCCGCCAACCCGGCACGCGCCCTTTCGTTGATGCAGCGTGCGGTGCAGGCCGCGCCGTCCCGCGAAGGCTATCGTCTGATGCTCGGTGAGGCGATGGCGATGAACGGCGACTACCGCGGCGCCGAGCGCGACCTGGCCGTGCTCCTGGCACGTGGCAGCACGCCCGCCATCCGCGAGGCCGCGCGCAGCACGATGGCGCGCATCGCCACGGCGCAGGACGCGGTGCGTGAACTCGCGGCCGCAGAGCGCGTGCCGCTCGAGAACAGCAGGTCTGGCGCGACCGCGTCAGCGGCGGCCGGGCGCGACGAGCCGCGCCGTGAGACGATGCCGGACGGGGCGTACGTGCCAACCCTGCGACCGCTGCAGCCGGGCGAGTCGCAGGTGCTCGGCACTTTCTCGACCGCGGAGTGCCGCCCCGGAGCCATCGTGCTGCAGATCGATGCGGCAGCCGGCCCGGTGCGCCTGGCTGTCAAGACGTTCAACGAGGTCGAGTTCCTCACCTATCGTCCCGATTCGCCGGCATCGGTGCCGTGCGGCGTGCAGCGTCCCTCGTACCGGGTGCTCGCCACCTTCCGTGTCGACCCGGCCCCGCTAGCAGGCGCCAATACGGCACATCGCGCGGTTGCGATCGAACTGCTGCCCGACGGCTACACTCCCGACGTGTCGCGGTGAAGACGCCGTCGCTCGACGCGCTGCGGCGGCATGCCGTGGCCCGGAGCCTCTTTCCGGAGACCACGCTGCAGCGTGCGCTCGACACCTTCGGCTTCGTGCAGGCCGATCCGATTCGCGCGCCGGCGCGCGCGCAGGACCTGACACTGCGGCACCGTGTGAAGGGCTACCGTGCCGGCGTGCTCGAGCAGCGCTACGCCACCTTGCGCGTGGAAGAAGACTTCTTCATCAACTACGGCTTCGTGACGCCACGCCTGCACGCGCTGATGCATCCGCGCGGTGTGGCCGGGTGGCCCGCGGCCCGCCGAAGGAAGGCCGAGCAACTGCTGGCATTCGTCCAGACAAACGGGACGGTGCATCCGCGCGAGGTGGAACAGCACTTCGCACAGGGCCGTGTCATCAACGACTGGGGTGGGTCGTCGCACGCCACCACGCACCTGCTGGACAAGATGCACTATGCCGGACTGCTGACGGTGGTACGGCGCGAGAGGGGCGTGCGTGTGTACGGCGCGCGTGCAGCGCAGCGGCCGGCGGCGGACAGCCCGGATGCCGACGCGCGACTCGATGCGCTTGTCGATGTGCTCGTGGGCAAGTACGCGCCGCTTCCGGGGCAGACGCTGTCCACGCTCGTGCGCCGGCTCCGCTACGCGGTGCCACAACTGCGCGCGCGCATTGCTCCAGCGCTGCAGCGTGCGACGGCGCGCCTCGGGCATGCCCGGCTCGACGGCGTCGATTGGTACTGGCCCGCGCACGAGCGGCCCGGCCAGAGCGAGGTCGATAACCAGGTGCGCTTCCTCGCCCCATTCGATCCCATCGTCTGGGACCGGCGCCGGTTCGAGCTGTTCTGGGGCTGGGCGTATCGCTTCGAGGCGTATACACCGGTCGCAACTCGCACGCTCGGCTACTACGCATTGCCGATGCTGTGGCGCGACCGCGTGATCGGGTGGGCCAATGTGAGCTCGGGTGAGGGAACACTGCGGGCGCAGGTCGGATACGTATCGGGCCGGGCTCCGGCGGCGCGGGGGTTCGCGGCGAGCGCTGGATGCGGAACTGGAGCGGCTGCGGCTGTTTCTGGGGGTGGGCTGACGGGCTCAGCGGAGGATCGTAGCGCCGGCCATCCCCGGAGCCAGCGTGCTGCCGTCGGCTTCGAAGTAGAGCGACCCGCGTGCGTCGGTCGCGAACGAGCGCTGGCCGCTGACGCCGATGGAGACGGGATGTGCTTCGGCAAAATAGCTCGACACCGCGTCCTGCACCGCGCCATTGCACGTCCTGGCAGCGGGTGTGACGGTGGCCGCCGAGACGTCGGCAACGGCGTTCATGATGTAGCCGCTCTTGCTGACACCATTGGCGGAGACGTCGGGGGAGATGAAGAGCTGCGCAGAACCGATCGCAGGCTTCGAGAGGTCGTCGAGTGACTGCGCGTAGCCGCCGCCGCCGCAACTCGACGCGTAGGTCGATTCCGCCGCGTTGATCGTGCGGAGCGAACCGATGGCGGCCGACTCGAGGCTGGCGATGCGCGCCCGCAGGAGTGCAGGGACGGCGACCGCCGCGATGATCCCGATGATCGCCACGACCATCAGCAGTTCGATCAGCGTGAAGCCCTGGTTCCGGCGAGGTGTAGACATGGTTCGGCTGAGTTCCCTGGTCGACTTATCGGACGGGAGGGTGTTGAACAATATCGTCCGTCTGCGCGTAGCTGCCGGCCATCAGGTCGGCGCGGCTGCACCCGCGCAGGTGACCGGACGCGCACCGGGGTAGGTGACGCGCGGCGGCAGGGTGAGGCGTTCGGCCCCCCACGGGCCGCGCAGCCGGCCGATGGTGGCGGCCATTTCGTCGCGCAGCACCTGCCCGTGCTCGATCACACGCACCGGCATGACGGGCGTGAGGAACCCGTCGCCGCCGGTAGCGAGAAAGTCGGTCGTCACCACCGTGAGCACCTCGTCGTCGCTCACCAGCCGTCCCGACTCGCGGCGTAGGGTCACCGAGACGTGCCCGCCGCCACACCGTGCCGACGACCGGATGCCCGACAGCACCACCATGCTGCCGCGCACCTGCATGTTCGCCGCGACGACCGTCCGCAGCTGCGCGCCGGACAGGGCGATGGTGACGCGCTCGTTGTCGAACGGCAGCAGCTCGTAGAGTGCGCCGAAGGTGAGCGGACCCTGGCGCAGGTTGGCCCTCAGCCCGGCGCTGTTCGTGAGCGCCGCGTCGGCGCCCGGGACGATGGCGCGCATCCAGTCGGCCTGCAGGTTGCCGGCGGGGCTTTCGGAGGAGTCGGCATACGGTAGGGGCGCGGTGATCGCGGCGCCGAGCGGTTTCTCTTTCAGATGATTCGCGGCCTCGACCGCTGGCTGCAGCAGGGCGGCGATGCGCGCCGACGGCGTCACGATCCGTCCCGCGTACTCGGCCGGCGCCGCGTTCGCCGCGTCCGGCGCCGCACAGCCGGCTGTGCCCGATGCAACGCGTGCGCACAGGTCCTGCGGCTGAAACAGGCGGTGCGCCTGCGCACGTCCGGTGGCGCGGTCGACGATGAAGTCGATGCGACCGAATGCGCGCCCCCTGGCGTAGGACTGGATGATCGGCACGCCGTTCACCTCGTGGGCAATCGGATCATGACGGTGGCCCGCCACGATTGCATCGACCAGCCCGTTGGGGAGCTTGCGAGCCACCTCGAAAATTTCGGCGTTCGGCTCGCATGACGTCAGGTCGTGCGGGTCGAGCGTGTGCGTGCACTTTCCGCCGGAGTGCGCCAGGGCGATGACGATCGTCGCGCCGCGTTGACGGAGCGCCAGCGCCTCGGTCTCGAGCGTCGGGGCGACGGGTGCCACGGCGAGCCCCCTTACATTGGCCGCCACGGTCAGCGAGAGTGCAGGCTCGGTCAGCAGGCCGACGATGCCGACGCTGACGCCGTTGAGGGTGAGGATGGTGGACGGCGTGACGTTCGGCCAGGTCACCGGCTGGCCGGTGGCGGCTTCGTGCAGGTTCGCCGCAAGCCACGGAAAGCGTGCCTGCCGCAGCCGCGCCTCGAGCGCGCCGCGGGGGTTGTCATCGGCGGCACGCGGTGTGGACGCGTCGCCCTCTGGTCCGTAGTCGAACTCGTGGTTGCCGATGGCGGCGGCGTCATACCCGAGCGCGTTGTACGCATCGACGACCGTCGCGCCCTCGTTCAGGTTCGATTCGAGCGTGCCCTGGAACAGGTCGCCGGCATCGAGCAGCAGCACGGCGCCGGCGTCGTGCTGTCGCGCTGTCCGCAGGTTCGAGAGGTAGCCATCGAGCAGCGCCAGGCCGCCGTTCCCGTCCACGTCGAGCATCGCGCCGTGCAGATCGTTGGTGCCGACGAGCGAGAGCGTGAAGGTGGTGGCGGGGCGTAGGGCGCAGCCGGAGAGGCCAAGCGCCACGCTGCAGGCCGCAGCTGCGGCCCGCACGGTCCGGTTCATCGCGGCGCTGCCGCCTCTTCCCGTTCGCGCGCCCGTGCCCCGCGCAGGACGTTCTCCATGGCGTGGTTGCCTTCGTGGCAGGCGTACTCGTAGATCAGGTCGTCGGTGGCGACCCACGGGTACTCGCCGGTCCAGGGCTGGTCCCAGGTGTCGGGATCTTCGACGGTGAACCGGTACAGGATCGTCTTCGCATCGAGCTTCGTAAAGCGCTCGACGATGTGGAGCTTGTTGCTCGACCCCTGAAACTGCGTCTTGTCGGTGAAGTTGGTGGTGTCGACCACCAGCGTCTGGCCCTCCCAGCGGCCAATCGAGTCGCCGTTCCAGCGCCGGATGTGCGGCGGCAGGTGGGTGCCATTCAGGCGGATGACGCGGGCATCGTGCACCATCTCGTTGAGGATGGTGATCGTGGTCGGCGTCTGCACGATCTGCTTGAGGTTGTTGTAGAAGTAGTTGGGCAGCGTCGGCGGACCCGAGGTGGAGCCGAAGCCAAGGAGGCAGCGTTCGGCCAGGGGGCGGGCCTCGGGATTGTCGAAGGCCGTGGGCGGGCCGGCGCTCGCAGACGACTCGTCGGCGCCCGGTGCGGCGGCGCGGCGGGCGTAGGCCGCGTTGCGTTCACGGGCCGACGCCTTCATCGCCGGAATGCGGCCGTCGGGCGGGTCTACCAGAATCGAGGTGCGGTACTCGCCGTTTACCTTGAGGACCGTCGAGCCCATGGCGACCCAGAACTGGTTGTAGCCGCCGACCACGCCGCCGCCACCGCGCCAGAGCTGTTCCAGATACGAGGTGGTGGCGGACGTGTCGCCACCGACCGGGGGTGCCGCGCGGTTGGGGTCGTCCGGGGCGGCGGCCGTTTCCTGGCGCTTCGCCTCGTAAGCCTCCATCGCCCTCGCTTCCTCGAGGGTGAGCTTCGCCCGGCCCCTGAACTCGGCCGGCCGTTCGAGCGGGGTCATCGTGGCCACGTCGTAGGTGCCCTGCAAATCGGGCACGCTCTGACCCTGAGTGGGGATGGCTATCACGAACGGCAGCGCGACGGCCAGGGCCACCGCACATCCGCATCCCTTCCAGACTCGCTGCATCATGGGGGCTCCTCGCAGCCCGATTCTACGGCCAAACCGTGCGTGGGGCGACGTCCAGAGAATTGGATTCCGCCGGATGGACGACCGGGCCCCGACGTTTTCGCGCGATTTCACGATTGATTCCCCGAGCTCACGGTGCCGATACTTCCTAGCTGCTATCCGGGTCATCGCTGTGCCCGGCCTGCAGAGTCGCAAATATCGGGAGGATCTTGAATGAAGATTGGTTCCATTCGGAAGGCGCTGCTCATTGCGCTGACCGCCCTGTGCCTCGCGCCCGTCGCGGCGCATGCCCAGAGCACGTTCACTGGCGTGGTCAAGGACACCTCGGGTGCAGTTCTGCCCGGCGTGACTGTTGAGGCGGCAAGTGACGCACTCATCGAGAAGACGCGTTCGGTAGTCACCGACGCGGACGGTGGTTACCGCCTCGTCGACCTGCGGCCCGGCACCTACTCGCTGACGTTCTCGCTGGAAGGGTTTTCGACCAACCGGCGTGAGGGCATCGAGCTGTCGTCGGACTTCACGATGACGATCAACAGCGAACTTCGGGTCGGTTCGCTCGAGGAGACGCTGACGGTGACCGGCGCGGCGCCGACCGTCGACGTGCAGAGCACGACGAAGGCGCAGGTGCTGAACCGCGAAGCGCTCGACGCCATTCCGACCGGCCGCACCATCCAGGGCATGGGTCAGCTCATCACGGGCATCTCGCTGAATCAGCCGGACGTGGGCGGTTCCAAGGCGATGCAGCAGACCTACATGTCGGGTCACGGCGCGGGTGCGTCGCAGACGACCGTGCAGGTCGACGGCCTCATGGTGAACGGCCTCGACGTCGACGGCGCGGTGCAGAACTACTTCAACAGCTCGATGAGCCAGGAAATGGTCTACACGACCTCCGGCGCGGCGGCCGACGTGGCCGGCGGCGGCATCCGTCTGAACCAGATTCCGCGTGACGGCGGCAACACCCTGAGTGGCAGCCTCTTCCTGGGTTACCAGAACGAGAGCTTCCAGGCCGACAACGTCACCCAGAATCTGCGCGACCGGGGTCTGACCGCGTCCGACGGCATCGAGAAGCTGTACAACATGGAAGGCGCGCTGGGCGGCCCGATCAAGAAGGACAAGGTCTGGTTCTTCGTGTCGGCCCGCAACTTCGTGCTGAACACGCTCCCGGCCGACACCTTCGTCGGCATCCCGGGCACCGGCGGTCTGAATCGTGCCCCGACGGCGAGCACCGAGCGCGGCGTCGATGCCCAGGATATCAAGAGCATCCAGGCGCGCATCGTGTGGCAGATGAGCCAGAAGAACAAGCTGGCCGTCTACAACGACCGCATTGCGAAGAACCGCGGCGCGGCGATGACGGCGGGCTTCGACCCGGCCACTGCCTCAATCGTCTGGAACTCGCCTATCTACACGGTGGGCTCGGTGAAGTTCACGTCCGCGGTGTCGAGCCGCCTGCTGTTCGAGACCGGGTTCTCGACCAACTACGAGCGCTACAACACCATCTATCAGGACGGCATCGAGCGCGAGCGCAACTCGCCCGAGTGGTTCACCACCATCCACCGCTCGGACAACGCGCTGCAGACCTCCTGGGGCGCGGGCACGGGACAGAACGGGCATGTCGCCCGACCGCTTCGCGTTGATGGCGGCACTGTCCTACGTCACCGGCGCGCACAACATCAAGGTTGGCGTGCAGGATACCTGGGGACGGTACAACTACTGGCGCAACGCCAACGGCGACCTCCGCGCCGTCTTCCAGAATGGCGTCCCGTTCCAGGCGACCATCCTGAACACGCCGCTGGCCTTCGGCGACAAGCTGAAAGCAGACTTCGGCGTGTTTGCGCAGGACTCCTGGACCATCAAGCGCCTCACCGTGAACTACGGGGCGCGATGGGAATACTTCGACTCCGCGGTTGCGGATGCGGTGTCGCCGGCCGGCCGGTTCGTGACCGCCCGCCAGTTCGACGAAATCGACATGCCGACCTGGAAGAGCCTGGCGCCGCGTGCCGGTCTCGTGTATGACCTGTTCGGTAACCAGAAGACGGCGCTGAAGTTCAGCGCGGGCAAGTTCATGCAGGCTGGCACCACCGGCTTCGCGAACTCCTACAATCCGCTGTCACTGCTGACGCAGGCCGTGTCGTGGACCGATCTGAACGGCGACCTCACCCCGCAGGGTCAGCTGGGATGCACCTACCTTCAGCCTGGTTGCGAGCTGAACCTCGCTCAGTTGCCGGCAGGCTACGGCTCGCGGAACCTCGGCGTTCCCGCAGCCGACATCAAGCGCATGTTCAATGTTGAAACCAGCGTTGCGCTGCAGCATGAAGTCATGCCTGGCGTATCGGTGACCGGTGGCTGGTACCATCGCGAGTACTTCAACCTGCGCCGCCGCACGAACGTGCTGCGTACCTTCGCCGACTACAACGAGTTCACCGTCTACAACCCGATCGACGGTGCGCCGATTCAGTACTTCACGGTGAAGCCGGAGAAGCTGAGCGCGACGTCGACCGAAGACCAGAACGCCCCCGACCGCACGATGAAGTACAACGGGTTCGAGTACAACTTCAACGCGCGTCTGCCGCGTGGGATCTCGCTCTTCGGCGGCGGCATGATCGAGCGCATGCTGACGAACACGTGCGATGAAATTGCTGACCCGACGCGGCTCCTCTACTGCGACCAGTCGCAGAACGATCTGCCGTTCCGGCAGCAGTTCAAGGTGGCCGGCTCGATCCCGCTGGCCTACGGCGTCAACGTCGGCGTGGCGCTTCAGAGCCTGCCCGGCTACCTGAACGGCACCTCGGCACAGTACGCCCTCACAGGCGTGTCCGGCCCGAGCGGTATTACCACCAACAACCCGCCGCAGGGTGAAGGCACGATTTGGCAGATCACCCGCACCACGCGCTACGCAGCGAACCACCCCTGCGTTGCGGCGGGCAGGTGCCAGGCCAACGCTCTCGTGAACCCGAACATCACGGAAGCCGCTCTTCGCGTTCCGCTGGTGGCCCCGATGACCGAGTACGGTGACCGCATCAACCAGCTCGACGTGAACATTTCGAAGACCGTGCGCTTCGGCCGGATGACTATCCAGCCCAAACTCGACATCTTCAACATGCTCAACGTCGCGCCGGTCTTCAGCGTCCGCAGCCTGCTCTTCGGCACGCCCGCCTACAACCAGCCCTCGGCGGTGCTCAATCCGCGCACCTTCCAGTTGGGCGCCGTCGTCAGGTTCTAGGCGCGCTCGCCTGACACGTCCGGCTCGCCCAATCGTCGGGCTGGCGGGCAGGTCAGGCAGGCTAGCCGGGTGAAAAGGAAAGGGCGGCTTCTCGTCGGAGAGGCCGCCCTTTTTTTTTCCAGACTCTCTCGCCCTTCTCGCGTGCTGCTGACCTGCGCATCGCAACGGGCCGTGCTACTCTGTGATCACCGTCGCAGGCGCCGATGCGTCGCGGCGCAAACAAAGGCTCATTAGCGACCCCACGCCTTCAATTCCGAGGGCACTCAAAATTGGTCGCGGCCGGGAGGTGCATGCATGGCAGACACCACCGGGAGTAGTCGATAGACGCTCCCAGCTGAGTGGGAAGGGCCGGTGGGAAACCACCGGCCTTTTCTTTTTTCGACAAACGCCCTCCAGACGCTCCCGACCTTAGGCCCAAACGGCTCGCGGTTTGCTCTGTCGGCCGCGGCGCACGTGGCTGCGCACGGAGCGAACGCATGACAGACATCAGGTTCCAGAGTTTCGAGGACGGGGAACTAGCCGACATCTGGTACGCCCTCGGCGGGGCGGCCATCCGCCACACCGACCACTTCAAGCCGCTGATGGACGCCGTCGCCACCGAACTGCTCGATCGCCGCGGCGTTGGCCTGAACCCGTGGCTCGAGGAGCGATACCGGCGATTCCGCCTTGCGGACTCGCGCGAGGACGCGTCGGCCAACCTGGCGGTCTCGCCCGAGGCGAGGCCACCAGAGGACCCATCGGCCCGCCGGTGACCGCGGACGACGCAGCGGGAGGGAGAGCCTGCTGGTGTCACGTCTACCCATGGCCGTGGCAGAATGCGGTCGTGATGCGACCCACCACACTGCTGCTGCTCAGTGCCCTGGTCACCGCTGCGTGCGGCGGCGCGCCTGAAAGTTCGACGGCTCCGGTTGAGCCCGGCACCGCTCCGGCAGAGCGAGCCTCCGCGCCGCTGTCCGGCGAACGGCCCACTGCCATGGCGACAGGCACACCCGGCGACGTGCGACGCGGCGACGGCTCGACCAACCTCGACACGACACCGGTCAGCGCCGCCGATTACGCCATGTACGCGGCCATCATGAGCGGCGCCTCGGCGATGCTGGCGAACCTGAGCACGGCCGACCGCGAGGCGCTGGAACTGGCGAAACGGGTGGACGCTGGCACCGCGAGGCCATCAGCGGCGAACCAGGCGCTGCTGGCGCAGGCGCGAGCACTGCGGCAGAAGGACCTCGAGCTGGCAAGGCTGCAGGGGATCGAGGCACGCTACCGGCAGGTGAAGGGGAAGATCGAGGCGGTCATCGGGCCCGACGCGCATCCACCGGCCAGTGATGTCGAGACGGAGAACCTGCGCTTCCTCGAGGCGCACCGAGCCAGCATCGAGCGCGTGCAGAAGATCCTGCGCGACCCGTTGAACCGTCCGGCGAACCCGAGCTAGCCGCGCTCACTCAGTCGTCGCCGCCGGTGCGACCGCGCGTCGCCTTCACCGTGCCGCGCTTCTTCTTGGTGTCGATCCGCCGCTCCTTCGACGCCCGACTTGGCCGCGTCGCTCGGCGCTTCTTCGGCCGCTTCTCCGCGGCTTCGAGGAGTGACGCCAGCCGTGCTCGCGCCGCCTCTCGGTTCTGCGCCTGCGTGCGGAATTCGCGACTGTCGATGAGCAGCACGTTGCCGGCGACCATCCGGCTTCCTGCCAACGCGATCAACCGCGCCTTCATCTCTGCCGGCAGCGTCGACGCCTCGACGTCGAACCGCAGCTCGACGGCGGTCGCCACCTTGTTCACATTCTGACCGCCGGGGCCCGAGGCTCGCACGAACCGCTCGTCCAAGCATCGTTCATCGATGCCCCATGGTGCCAGGTCGAGCAGTTCGCCCATGCGACCACGATACTTCATCGTGATGAGGGCGAGCGGCACGAACGAAGTGGCGCTGGGGGAGGGAGGCAGGCAGACAGGAGCGCCGGCGAGGACACCGGGTGTGGGACGGCCGCGGCTGCCCCACACCCGATACGGACGCTTGCTAGAAGCGGAGAAGGGCGCCGAGCTGGAACACGCGGCCGACCAGGATCGACGAGGGCTGCAGATAGGCGTTCGTGCCGTAGAGCATGCTCCGAACCGCGTACACCGGCGCAACGTTCAGCACGTTGAACAGGTCGAACTTCGGCTGAAGGCTCATGCGCCCGAACTTGATGGTCTTGACGATGTTGATGTCAAGCTGGTTGATCCGGTCGCCGAATTCGGTTTGCGGTGCGATGAGCGGTATGGAGACGTTCGCGGCGGACAGCGACGAGTTGACGAGCTGACCTGCCACGCACTTGCCCTGAGCGACGCAGGGTGAAGCGGCCGAGTATGCCGTCGTCCTCGTGATCTGCCACACGGTGCCCAGACCGCTCGGGTTCGCCAATGAGACGGCGCCGGGCTGACCACTCGGGCCGGCGACGATGCCGGTGTCGATGTTCAGTGCCGCCGTGCCAAAGCGATAGGCGGGCAGACTCTGGAACGAGAAGCTGGCGGTGATGCCGTACTTGACGGGTACTGAGCCTGCAATCTTGAACTGCGTCCTGAACGGGATGCCGCTCTGGGTCTGGTCGCAGTAGAGCAGCAGGTTCGGATTCCATTTCTCGTCGCACGTCTGGGCGATCGTGCGCTCGCTCATGCCGCCGCCGAACATGGTGATGCCCATCGGCAGACGTGCGTTGAAGCTGTACTCCATCCCGTTGTACGAGAGCTTCCGGTCGCTGCCAGCGGTCAGGTCAACCGTCGAGACCCTGGTCAGGGCCGTCGGGCTGACGTTGTTGTAGGTGATTGGCGTGCCGTCGATCGGACTGAACACCGTGAACGGCGTGTAGTCGGCGAATGATTGCAACACGTTGTCGCGGCGGCGGAGGTTCTTGTAGTCGCGATGGAACCAGCCACCAGACACCGAGACGCGCGGCATCAGCTCGTGCTGAACGCTGACGCTCGTTTCGATGTTGTACATCCGCTTGATGTCCGGATCGAACTTCGAGAGGTTGGCGACGCCGAACCCGTTGGGCAGCTGGGCCAGGTTGATCTCACATCCTGCGGTCTGATAGGTGCAACCCAACTCACCCTGCGGAATCTTGTCACCGTTGGCGTCGATCCAGCTCAGAGACGCCACCGTGAGCGCAAGCGGATTGTAGGTCTCGGAAAAGCCGGTCGAGCCCGCCTGCATGTACTTGCCGAGGCTGAATTTGACGGCCGTCTTCTGGTTGCCGAAGACGTCGTAGACAGCGCCGAAGCGGGGCGAGATGCTCCTCCAGGTTGGCATGTCGATCGGGTCGAACCGACGGGCAGCGGTAAAGCGGCCGGCCGGCGACGACTGCTCCGGTGTGCCGTGCGCGAAGTACTCCCAGCGGGCGCCGTAGTTCAGCGTCAGCCGGTTCAACGTCCACGCGTCCTGCGCGTAGATGCCGAGGTCTCTGTGCAGCTGATCGCGGCGTTCCCAGGGTGTATTCAGCACGTCGACGCGCGTCGCCACACCGTTGGTGAAGAACGCACGCAAATCGCCGTTCGCCTGATAGGTGCGGCGGTAGTTGCCCCAGCTGTTCTGGATGCCTGCCTTGATGTTGTGGGCGCCCGAGATGTAGGAGAGTGACGCGGCCAGGCTGAGTCGGTCCGGCGACTGCAACTGTTGACTCACTGCGGCGTTGTAGGTCGTCGCCAGAGCAATATCCTGCTTGTTGATTGTCGCGTACCACTCCGGCGTGCCGCGCTCCTTCTCGATGCCGTCCTGGTAGATGAAGTTGTAGCGCTCGTAGTTGGTGGAGAAGCCGCCCTCGAGAAGCAGGCGGTTCGTCAGCGTCGAGGTGTACTTCACCGCGCCAGTCATGTAGATGGGTGAGTTCCATCTGACGGACGCGGTTGCTGGATCGAATCCGGCTGTCATCGCGGCACCGCGATTCTTGCCGATACGGTCGTTGTACACCGCCAGCTTGTTCTTCGAGCTGATCTGCCAGACGATGCGCGCCTGGGCGCTGGCGATGCTCTGGGGATCGACGCCAGGGGATCCGTCGGCATTGAACACGTCTGCGGGCAGCGTGTTCAGATGGAACGTACGGGCGGACATGAAGAACCAGATTTTGTCCTTTCTGATCGGCCCGCCCAGCGACGCTTCCAGATTGGACAACCTGTCGATGCCGTCAGCAGACTTGAGGCCCCGGGCCCGCAACGAGTCGTTCAGGTTGCTGGACTGGAAGCTCTTGTCCTGATAACCGGCAAAGGCACTACCGTTGAAGAATGTTGCCGCCGTCCTTCGGTACCATGTTGAGCCGGACGCCGCCGCCCGATACGTCCGCGGCCGCACCTGACGTGGTGTAGACCATTTCCTGGCTCATCGAGCTGTTGAAATAGCTCTGGACGGCGCCGTCGCCGTCAAGCCCGTTCACCACCAGACCATCGACCTGCACCGTGGTCTGCGACGCGCTCATGCCGTGCGCCGACATATACGTCTGCTGCATGGCGCGGGAGCCACCGACGTCAGGAATGCTTCAGCGACATTTCGCCGGTAATCAGCTGCCCGATTCCTCTGAATGGTGCGGCCGGTCGGAATCGCAGTCGCAATCGTTTCCTGATTGATGACCTGCGCTTGGTCGTGCTCTGCACGTCCACCGTCGCAGCTTCACCGGTGACCGTGATGGTCTCCTCGAGCGCGCCGACCGTCATGTCGCCGTTGACGGACGATCGTGGCGGACGCTCACCTCGACGCCGTCACGCTTGACGGTCGTTGAAGCCGGCGAGCGAGAACGTCACCGTGTAGACTGCCGGGCCGGAGGTCGACGATGCGGAACTGGCCCGAGCCGTCGCTGGTGACGAGAGCGGACCTTTTCGATGAGGACGGGGCTGGCGGCTTCGACGGTCACGCCGGGGAGCACCGCGCCCGACGTGTCCTTCACCACGCCGGTGAGCTTGCCTGGGCGTGGGCGGCGCAGGCACGAGCAGGAGGATCGCTACCGCTGGGAGCGCCAGGGTGACGAAGCGTGAGAAGGCTCTAAGATTCCCGCAATCCTTTCGATGAGACGTTGCCGTGTCGATTCCGATGTAACCCGGACGACCGAGGGCCGTGCACGAACGTCGATGAGGAGAGCGGGAGCGATGAGTAAGGGAGACGAGTATCGAACGGGTGGCCGCACAGCGCATCTAAATAAACCGTTGCGCTAGGGGAAGGAACTCACTGAATTCAGTTAGATGGATAGCGGCTACATCTTTCGTTGTGCTCGATGAGAGGAGCGGAGTGGAAGGCGGGCGCTGCGACGCGGAGGACGCTGGACTACCATAAGGAAAGCGTTAATTTCTTGTCGGGAGACTCCATGATGAACCGTTCATACACGACGATGGCCGCGAGCCCTGGGTGCGCTGCTGCTCTCACCACGCTCGCGGCGCAGAAGACCACTCCGTTGAAGTCGGCTCTGGAGGCAGCGCGCACGTCCGCACCGAATGGACGATCGACGGCGCGAACATCTCGATCGAATACGGCCGACCGGCCATGAAGGGACGTCCGGAGCGACGATGACGCCCACCGGGCGGATCTGGCGGACCAGCGCCGACGATCGACGACGCTGAAGACCGACAAGCCCGCTGAAGATCGGCACGCTGACGTGCCGGCCGGCACCTCGGCCTCCACGGCTTTCCGGGCGCAATGGAGTTGGCAGTTGATCGTCTCGAAGCGCACCACCGGCTGCGGCATCCCGTCTCCCGCCGGGCAGGACCTCGGCGCGCCGCCGTGAAAGTCGGGAAGACGCAGGCGCGGTCGAGTTGCTGACCTTCCACATCGACGACACGCCGACGGGGCCACACTTCGGATCGAGTGGGGGTCTACCTCGGCGGTGCCCCGTTCGTCGTGGGGTGAGCTCCAGCCGACCTGAAGGTCGGCAGCTCGCGTCACTCGCGACTGCTATGACTCGCGTGCGCCGCCCTGAAGCCAGGTCGGCCGACGCGAGGATCAGTCCACGTCAGGGACAGCGGATACCCCCGCGGGTCTCGTCGCGACGAAATGGCGGACGATGGCCGCCGCTGCCACCGACCGATGAGCCGCTCAGCGTCGCGTCGAGCCAGCGCTTGGGCAGGAGATGACGCCGGTCCGCTGCACCTCCTCCACAAGCTCGAGCCCGCGCGCGATGTGCCTGCGCGCGTATCGCTCACGCAGCGGGTGATCCAGCCGCGGAGCCGTGATCACCCAGGGTTCTCTCGTCCTGTTCGCGGCGTCGCTGATGATCTGGAGAAGTGTCTCGCGTCGCCCCGCCACGGACGACAGGGCAGGCGCGATGAAGGCCAGCGCTGCACGGCGGTCGGGCGCCTGCGTTCGAGCCAGCTGCGCCGCGACGAGCGCGTCGCCGTCATCGCTGCGGACCGCGAGGTCGCACGTCAGGGCGATGAAATCCGCTTCGCCAGGCGTCAGGCCCGGTACCGACGTGTCACCAGCCCAGATGTGCCGCAGCCATGCCACGGTCGCGGGCGTCGAGGCGGTGGACCGCAGGCAGGCGAAGCAGGCGGCTGCGACGCTGGCCGACTCGGCCTTGTCGAGGCGCGCGCGCGAGCGATGCTTCCAGCGCTGGCGCCACCTCGGCCCGCTCCGCATCGGTCGAGAACGTCCAGACCAATCGCTCGATGCAGGCCAGCAGGCGCTGCAGGTTCAGTTCGCTCGGCTCGGATTCGATGGCGCGCATCGCCAACGCCAGCAGTGTTCCCGGCTGCACCGCAGCGTTCAGCATCCTGTCCCACAACGTGAGCCACGCGCTCCCGCGCGTCAACGCGTCGGGCACATCCGGAAGATTGGTCAACAGCCAGTCGAGGCTCGTCGCGTCGAGGATGAAGTCGCCGTAGCCGAGTCCACGGCCGTTGGGCAGGATGAAGTCGGCCGCGGCCTGCTGCCGTGTGAGTTGCACGGCTGTGTCGCCACTGAGCGTGACCGGCACATGCTCGACCGACCCGTTACGTCCCAGTGCCAGTTCCAGCTGCTGTGACCAGCATGTCCCGGACCCGTGGGAGTCGACCGTGGTGAGCGCGATCCGTTCGCCACTTGGACCCGACCGATCGAGGCGAATGCGCGGCCGCCCGGTTCTTCGAGCCAGTCCTGGCTCCATGTGCGCACGTCGATGGTGGTGTGCGCGGCCAGGATGTCCAGCAGGTCCGGCCACGCCGCATTCCCGAACCGGAACGTTGTGAGGTAGTCGTGCAGCGCGTCGCACAGTGCGTCTTCACCCATCATCCGCTCGAGCTGCCGTATCACGATGGGCGACTTGAGGTAGATGAGCGCGCCGTAAAGCGAACCAGCATCAGCGAGGTTGTCGAGTGTCTGACGGATGGGGTGCGTGCCTTCGGTCCGGTCGACGTCGTACGCCCGGGGTAGTGCGCGTGGAGGAACTGCAGTTCGTGATCGAGGTCTCTGAACTGGGGGTGGACGATCTTCGCGGCCATCATGTTCGCGAATACCTCCTTCATCCACACATCGTCGAACCAGCGCATGGTGACGAGGTTGCCGAACCACATGTGCGCCGTTTCGTGCGCGATGACGTGCGCGCGTGCAAGCAGTTGCTGGCGGGTCGCCGAGTCGGTGAGGAGCATGACCGAGGCGTTGTAGAAGATGGCGCCAGGGTGCTCCATGCCGCTGAACTGGAACGCCGGCAGCAGTACGACATCGAGCGTGCCGAATCGGATAGGCGAGGCCGGTGTAGTCCTCCATCCAGCGCAGGGCGTCGATATGTCCGTCGACGATCACGTCGAGGTTCTCCAAGACGAGCCGCGCGTCGAGACCGACGTGGTAGACGCGCATG
This sequence comes from uncultured Acidobacteriota bacterium, assembly GCA_963722395.1. Classification (GTDB taxonomy): domain Bacteria; phylum Acidobacteriota; class Vicinamibacteria; order Vicinamibacterales; family CAVVIG01; genus CAVVIG01. The sequence goes on from CAVRLS010000013.1 coordinate 334,817, forward strand.
ACCCGATCCCGGCGCACGAACACGCGCTCGGTCAGCATGCCGGCCGCGAACGCGAAGAGATACGTCGGCAGGGGAGCGGTGTCGGCGAACGACACACGTGCGCGCGCCGCGCCCGTGTCGTCCGTATAGGCGCTCCGTTTCTGCGCGCGACCATTGGACACCGCGGTCCACTCGGCCGGTAGGTCGAGCGTCAGAGTCCACACGCCCTTCAGGTCGGGCTGGTCGAAGCAGGGGAGCGCCTCGTGCGCACGTGCCGGCACGAAGATCGTGTAGAGGTGATCGCCACGGCGATTCAGCGGTCCGTTGCCTGCGGTGAAGACCAGATCCACCGTGTTCGCGCCGTCCCTCAAGTGCGCCGCATGCAGCACCATGTGGCCGTGCACCGGCATGACGTCGACGGCCGTGCCGTTGACCGCGAGGATGTGCGACCGACCCGGAGGAGTCGGGCGCGAAGTCCAGCACGAGCGGCGCACCAGCACCCCGAGGGCGAACGTGATGCTCAACGCGCCGGTCACCGGCGCTGACGGATGCCGACGGCAGCGCAGGTCCGAGCGTGTAGCGAAGGTCGCTGAGGCGACCGGCGCGGTCGCGCGCCAGCGTCAGGCTGACGCCGGGGCCGGTGTCACGGGGTCTGCCGGATTCGAACGAAGGCAGGATGCGGTCCTCGCGCTCAGTATCGCACGCGCCCTTCGGAGTCGACACTCGTGTCGGCAGGACCACCGACCGGCTTGCGTCCGTTCGCGCCGTGTGATGGAGTGAGCGGCATGTCGAACACAGCGCGCATTGCGATGATCGGGACGGGCAACATCGGCGGGACGCTTGGCCGCCGGCTTCATGAGGCCGGCTACAACGTGGTGTTCGGCGCGCGCGATGCCACCGCCGCCGCGGCGAAACTGCAGAACGCAAACGTGCCGATCCTGTCGCTGGCGGACGCCGTGCGTGGCGCGGGCGTGGTGTTCATGGCCGTTCCGGCCGTCGCCGCTGTCAGCGCGGCAATCGACCTGGAGCTCGAGCCCGGCACGATTCTCGTCGACTGCACAAACCCGCTGAAGTGGGATGGTGGGCCGGTGTGACGCCGCCGGCGGAAGGGTCGGTGACGGCCGCCCTCGCCGCTGCACTGCCTGGCGTTCGCGTGGTGAAGGCGTTCAACCACTTCGGCGCCGAGATTCACGGCGACCCGCAGGTGGGTGAGCAGAGGGCCGACGCGTTCGTGGCCGGTGCCGACGACGACGCACGTGCCACAGTGATGGCGCTGGCCGAAGCGCTCGGTTTCCACGCGCAGGACGGCGGACCGCTGCGCAACGCGGCGATCCTCGAGAACCGCACCATTCTCTGGCTGCACCTTGCACACAATGGCAAGGGACGCCACTTCGGATTCAAGGCCGTCGGTCGCTGAACCGCTCAGGGCACGAGCGCGTTCCGGCGATTTATCAGCGACATTGGACAGACGAACCGGCGAGCGCGGCGGAGGGGCAGATCCGACCGAGCGCGCCTCCGTCCGGATTCTGACGCAGGGCCGGGAGGGCCGGGAAGGGCGGGAGGGGCGGGATGATCAGCCGCAAGTGCTTGACACTGCGCGTCAATTCCGTATATTCGCCCTCGAACGGTCGTTGTTCCTGCGTGGAAAAGGATGTTCAGATGCGACAGCGCTTCATCAGCACCGTAGCGGCGGGAACCCTTGGTGCTTCCTTGATAGCGATTGTATCGATGGCGGTGGCGCCGGTCGGTGGCCAGCAGCAGGCCCCTGTCTACCGGGCACCGCGTGCCGCTGACGGCCATCCGGATCTGAACGGGATCTGGCAGGCCATGAACGAGGCCAACTACGACATCGAGATGCATATGGCACGGCCCGCCATGCAGGTGCGGCCAGGGCCATATGGGCCGGTACCCGGCGCCGCCGGTGCTCGCACTGGGGGCCGTCGCCTCGGTGCCCCCCGGCATGGGGGTTGTCGACGGGGAGCTGCCGTACCAGCCGGAGGCGCTCGCGCAGCGCAACAAGAACCGGGAGAGCTGGGCGACGCTCGACCCCGAGGTCAAGTGCTACCTGCCCGGTGTGCCGAGGGCGACCTACATGCCGCAGCCCTTCCAGATCTTCCACAGCAACAAGGCGGTCTTCATTGCGTACCAGTACGCCGGTGCCGTCCGGAACATCTACCTGAAGGATCCGGGGCCGCCCCCTGTTGATGCCTGGATGGGGCAGTCGTTCGGGCGCTGGGAAGGGGACACGCTGGTGGTTTCCGCCAACGGCTTCAACGACCAGACCTGGTTCGATCGCGCTGGCAACTACCACAGCGATCAGTTGAAGGTGACGGAGCGCTACACGCGCACCGCGCCGGACGTGATCAGCTACGAGGCGACCATCGAGGATCCGCAGGTGTTCACGCGTCCGTGGAAGATGTCGATGCCGCTCTACCGCCGCCTCGAGAAGAATGCCCAGCTGATGGACTTCAAGTGCGTGGAGTTCGTCGAAGAGCTGATGTACGGCCAGTGGCGCAAGCAGCCGCTGACGCGCTAGACGGACGGGAGTTGTTCATGCGCACACACGTGTTCACATCGGCGATTGGTGTGTCGACGCTCCTGGCGGCGCTGGCCGTCTGGCAGGTTCCAGCCGAGGGGCAGCAGGCATCCCCCAGACCCGCTGCCGGCTCAGGCGCAGGGTCCGCTGCGCCCCGCACGGCGGACGGGAAGCCCGATCTCCAGGGCACCTACGACGTCGCGACGCTCACCCCGCTGGAGCGTCCTGCCGCCCTCGGCACCCAGATGACGATGACGGATCAGCAGGCGCGCCAGCTTGAACAGCGGCAGGCGAGCCGTCGTGAACAGGCCTCGCTGCCGGACAGCGGCAGCCGCGCCGCGCCGCCCATCGGCGGTGATGGTTCCACCGGCGCCGCCGGCAACGTCGGCGGTTACAACAACTTCTGGGTCGACAACGGCACCGCGTACGTGACCATCAACGGCCAGAAGCGGACGTCGATCATCGTGGACCCGCCGAACGGGCGCGTCCCGGCGACCACGGCCGCGGCCCGCCAGCGGCAGGCGTCGCGGCTCATCCGCACCACCTCCGACGAGCAGGAAGGCACTGACCCCGGACTCGAAGGGCCTGGCTCGTACGACGACCCCGAGCGGCGTCCCCTCGGCGAACGGTGCCTTCTGGGGTTCGGCTCCACGTCTGGGCCGCCCGCGCTGCCGGTTCTCTACAACAACCTGCACACCATCGTGCAGACGAAGGACCAGGTGGTGATCCTCAACGAGATGAACCATGACGCGCGCATCGTCCGCATCAACAGCAAGCACCTGCCGTCGTCGATCCGCAACTGGATGGGCGATTCGATCGGCTGGTGGGAGGGGGACACGCTGGTGGTGGAGACGACGAACTTCAGCGGCAAGACCCGGTTCCGCGGATCCACGGAGAACCTGAAGGTGACGGAGCGTTTCGCGCGGCTCGACGCGAAGACGCTGCTGTACCGGTTCACCGTCGAGGATCCGGATACCTGGACGCAGTCGTGGACCGGCGAGTATCCCTGGCCGGCGACGAACGACCTGATGTACGAGTATGCGTGTCACGAGGCGAACTACTCGCTGGGTAACATCCTGCGTGGGGCACGCCAGCGCGAGAGGGACGCAAAGAAATAGCACCACGCGTCGACAGATAACGGTCCTTGCGGGGCGGTTGGGCCAGTAGAGTAGCGGCGGAATGGGAAAGAGGCAACTGCTATGAAGAAGACCGTATGCATCGTACTCGGGGGCGGCGTGCTCGTCGCCGTCGCAATGACTCCGCTGGTGGCGCACCACGCTTTCGGCGGGGAGTTCGATCCGAATCGTCCAATTCTCCTGAGAGGGGCGGTGACCAAGGTCGAGTGGGTCAATCCGCACGCGTGGATCCACCTGGCCGCGAAGGACGTGACCGTCGCCGGTGAGAAGAAGGCGCTGGCCGCACCCGAGGCATGGGCCGTCGAGGGCGGCACGCCGAACACGCTGCTGCGCCGCGGCATCAATCGCGACTCGCTCAAGCCCGGCACTGAAATCGTCGTGGACGGCTACCAGACGCGCGATCACTCGCTGATGCGCGGCAACGGCCGCAACATCACCTTCGCTGACGGACGCAAGCTCTTCATGGGTTCGTCCGGCACCGGCGCGCCGAAGGACGGCTCCGACCCGACCGAACCACCCCGCTAGGCCACCTGGCGTCGAGGCCGACAAACCTCTGCGGTAGGGACTGTCAATGCTGGGGCCAGCGGAGGTGGTGTGTGCGTCGTCTTGGTGCGATTTTGGTGTTCTCGGCCCTGCTCACCGCATCCGTGCTGGCGCAGGCCGGAACGCCGACTCCCGCCGGCCAATCGTCCGCGGCGACGGCGCCTGCTCCGGCCGCCCCTGTGCGTCAGATGCCGGTCGGCACGATGAGCGACCTCATGGTGAAGATCATCTACCCTGCCTCGGACGCTGTGTTCTACATCACCACCCGTACGCCGGCCACCGACGCCGAGTGGCTCGCTCTGCAAGGCAAGGCGCTCATGCTCGCGGAGTCGGCCAACCTGCTGATGATGCCGGCCCACATGCGCGACGAGGAGCGCTGGCTGGCCGATGCGAAGTTGATGCGCGATGCGGCCACCGCGGCCTACCAAGCGGCGATGGCGAAGAACGTAGCGGCACTGGACGACCTGAACGACGCGATGTACCAGTCGTGCGTCACGTGCCACATGCACTACCGCCCGAACTACGGCCGCCGCTGAGCGGAGACGGCCGAAGGATTCCGTCAAGTAGCTGTTGACATCCGAACCGCGCGGCCGGACCATAGGCGCCGTCGGGGTTCAGGAAACCCACCTCATTGCGACTGGTTCACATGGAGGGCGGATGAATCGCATCGATCTTCGTCGCGCGGTTGTGTGCGTCGGGTTGACGCTCTGGCTCGCGGCCCCGGCTGACGCGCAGCAGCGCGCCAGCATCGTCGGCCTGGTGCAGGACTCCACCGGCGCCGTCCTGCCCGGAGTGACGGTCGAGGCTTCGAGCCCGGTGCTCATCGAGCGTTCGCGGTCGACGGTGACCGACTCGAACGGGCGGTATGCCGTCGTCGACCTCCGCCCGGGAACCTACGACGTTACTTTCAGCCTGGTCGGATTCAGCAGCGTGAAGCGCAGCGGCATCGAACTCCAGGGTGCGTTCGCTGCACAGGTGAACTCCACCATGTCAGTGGGCGCGATGGAAGAAACGCTCACCGTGACCGGCGCCACGCCGGTGGTGGACGTGCAGAGCACGCAGGCGCAGGCCGTCCTGAACCGCGAGGTGCTCGATGCGCTGCCGGCCGCCCGCAGCATGCAGGGGGGAGCGGCGCTGGTCCCAGGCGTCACGTTCTACTCGCAGGGGTTCACCTCCAACATGAGCTTCCACGGCTCGCTCCGGCAGGACCAGAGCATCAGGTTCGACGGCATGAATATCGGGCAGAACCTGACGCAGCAAGGCCAGCAGGCCAACGGCGTGGGTGTGAACGAGCTGGCGCAGGAAGAACTCGTGTACGACGCTGGTGGCCAGTCGGCCGAGAACGCCGTCGGCGGCGTCCGCATGGATTCGATTCCGCGCGAAGGCGGCAACCGCTTCTCCTTCATCGGCCGTGCGTTTGGTTCGAACAACAGCCTTCAGAACGACAACATCACCGACGAGCTGCGGCCCTACATCGAGCAGGGCAACCAGCTGGGTCACCGGTTCGAGTTGAACGGCGTCCTCGGCGGGCCGATCCGGAGGGACAAGCTCTGGTTCATGTTCGCGCAGCGGTTCACGCAGACCAACAACATCATCCCGCTCCCGTCCGGCATCTTTCCCGAGGTACCCGAACGGCGGCACGTCGGAGTCGGAGGGCGCGGTGTCGCCGCTGTCGAACGTTCGGCTCACGTCCCAGCTGTCGCCGCGCAACAAGCTGAACTTTGCCTACTTCAACGGCAGCGGCAGCACGCAGCGCTCTGATGTGGGCTGCTCCGCCACCAGCTTCAACTCCGTGTCGTGCATCTCGCCGGAAGCGTCGTACTGGCTGCCCACGCCGCTCCAGGACGCGGCCCAGGCCAAGTGGACCTCGCCGATCTCGAGCCGCGTGCTCCTCGAGGTGGGCCAGTCGTTCTCGGTGGCCACCTATAAATTCAAGGTACCAGCCGGAAGTGGGCCCTCTCGACATCCAGAACTTCAACCGCACGACCAGCACGCGCACGGTGGCGTCGGCGACTGCGCCCGCCGACTACTACAGCCATGTGTGGAACGCCGTGGCGACGTTGTCCTACGTGACCGGTTCGCACAACGTGAAGGTGGGCGTGAACGAGCAGTGGGGCCGCGACCACACGAAGGTCGAGCGCAACGGCGATGCCTCGGTGCTGACGTTCCTGAACATCAACGGCGTGCCGACCGCAAGCACCGCCACGCTCACCAACTCGCCGTACGACCGCAACAACAACCTGAACTCGGTCCTGGGGGTCTTTGCCCAGGACAAGTGGACGCTCAAGCGGCTCACGCTGACGTACGGCGGCCGGTGGGACTACTTCAACGCCTCGGCCCCCGAGCAGTCGGCCGACGCCGGCCGCTTCATGTCCGAGGCGGCACGGGCGGCGCGCGCCCAGATCGCGGGGGTCTCGTGCACGCCGTGCTGGAATGACTGGACGGTCCGCAGCGGTGCGTCCTTCGACCTGTTCGGCAACGGCAAGACCGCACTGAAGGGCTCGGTCGGCAAGTTCCTCGCGCAGGAAGCGCTCGGCTTTGCGGCGTCCGTGAACCCGCTGAACGGCCAGTCCGACACGCGTGCATGGACCGACCGCGACAGCAACGGCACCATCTTCGATGCCAGTGGCAACGTGCAGTTCAACGAACTGGGCGCCTCCACGAACAGCCGCTTCGGCCAGCCGTCGGGGGGCACGGTGATCGACCCCGCCATTCCACGCTCCACCAACTGGGAGGAGTCGATCTCGGTCCAGCACGAACTGCTGCCGCGCATGGCGGTCACTGCCGGCTACTACCATCGTCACTTCCAGAACATCTACTACACCAACAACACGCTGGTGAACCCGGCGTCCGACTTCACCCCCTACACCCTCAACGTCCCGAACACGCCGGGCCTGCCGACCGGCAGCGCCCAGCAGATCACGATGTACAACCTGCTGCCCTCGAAGCTGGGGCAGGTGAACAACGTCCGCACGTGGTCCACCGAGAATTCCCGGGTCTACGACGGCTATGAGGTGACGGTCAACGCGCGGCTGAACCGCGGCTTCCTCTTCGGCGGCATCACGTGGGACCGCACGGCCACGAACGACTGCAACAACCTTGCGAATTCGAATCCGAACAACCTGCGCTTCTGCAAACAGACGCCGCCCCTGCGTGCGCTCTACAAGCTGTCCGGTTCATATCAGCTTCCGTTCGACGTGCAGCTGAGCGGGTCGTTCCAGGCTCGACCGGGCATTCCGATCGGCACCTACTACACCTTCAACAGCGCGCTCGCCGGTGTCCCGCTGACAGGTGGCGGCAACGTGACCGTGACGGTGGTCGATCCGACCACCTACTTCTACGATTACGTCAAGAGCAACGACATCCGCCTCGGCCGCAGCTTCCGCAGCGGTCGGACCCGTTTCCAGCCCTTCATGGAGGTCTTCAACCTCATGAATCTCTCGACCGTACTGACGCGCAACGAGAACGTCGGGCCGAACTTCGGTGAGCCAGGCAGCATCGTGCAAGGGCGGAGCTTCCAGTTCGGCGCTCGGGTGGACTGGTAACACCGCTCGCTGAATCACTCGGCGTGCGGGTAGACTGACACGTGGTGCGCGAGGGCAGGTAATTGTCGGCGGGGCTCGTGCCGCCTGAACGGCGGGTCCGCCGGTGCTCTTCAGAGGGAGTTGACGCTTATGCGAGTGATTGTCCGTTCGGCGGGATCGGTACTCGGCCTGCTGCTCCTCGGCGCAGCAGCAGTTCCTGGCGGTGGTTCAGTGCGGCTCGCAGCGGCCACGGCCCCGACATTCGCGAAGGATGTGGCGCCAATCCTCTACAAGGCCTGCGCGGACTGCCATCGCCCAGGCTCCATCGCCCCCATGGCGCTCCTCAGTTACGACGACGTGCGTCCATGGGCGCGCGCCGTCAAGCAACGCGTGGTCTCGCGCGAAATGCCGCCATGGGGCGCCGACCCGGCGGTCGGCACGTTCGCCAACGATCCCAGCCTGAGCAAGGCCGAGATCGACACCATCGTCGCGTGGGTGGACGGCGGTGCTCCCGAGGGGAATGCGTCCGACCTGCCGAAGGTTCCCCAGTTCGTCGAAGGCTGGCACATCGGCAAGCCGGACATGGTGTTCAAGTTCGTCCAGCCCTTCCGGGTGCCCGCTGATGGCACGGTGCCCTACACCTACATCACGGTGCCGACCAACCTGAAGGAAGACGTGTGGGTGCGAGGCGTCGAGTTCCGCCCGTCGGATCGACGCGTGGTGCACCACATCATCAGCGATCTGGTCGAAGGCAACGGCAAGGCGGTCGACCCGACGCCGCGGCTGCAGCGCGACCCCGCGGCCAAGGAGATCGGCGGGCTCGGCGGCTACGTTCCTGGCCGGCTCGATAACCTGTTCGACGAAGGCACCGCGCGCAAGATCCCTGCTGGCGCCAACATCGTGCTGCAGATGCACTACACGACGATCGGCCAGGCGGTGGACGACTCCACCGAGATCGGGATCGTCCTGTCGAAGGAACCGCCCTCGAAACTGCGCGTCGCCGCCGGCGGGTCGATGCCGAACGTGACGTTCGCGATTCCCCCCGGAGACCCGAACTACGAAGTCTCGGCCAAAAAGACGTTTGACCGAGACACCTTCCTGAACACGCTCTATCCGCACATGCACGTGCGCGGCAAGGACGCGAAGTACACGCTCACGTACCCGGACGGCAAGCAGGAACTGCTGCTGAGCGTGCCGAAGTACGACTTCAACTGGCAGCTCACCTACGAGCTGGCGGAGCCGAAGTTCGTGCCGAAGGGCTCGACGCTGTCGATCGTGGCCCACTTCGACAACTCGAAGGGCAACCGCTTCAACCCCGATCCAACAGCCACCGTGAAGTGGGGCGACCAGACCTGGGAAGAGATGCTGATCGGCTACTTCGGCACCATCGAAGCCGGGAACGGCTCCGCCGCTCCTACGCCTCGCCGGCGCACCGGCCAGCAGTGATCGCGTGAACGCAACGGCTGTTTCTGTCGCTGCCCTGACGGCGCTGGTGCTGGCCACAGCACCAGCCGCCGCCCAGGACGGCGCGGCGGTCTTCCAGGCACGCTGCGCCACCTGCCACACCTCCAACCCCGACACGCGGGTTCCCACGGTCGCCTCCCTCCGTCAGCGCGCTCCCGAATCGATCGTCGAGGCGCTCGCCACTGGCGTCATGCGGCAGCAGGCGTCAGAGCTGACTGCCGCCGAGCGGCGCGCCGTTGCTGAGTACCTCGCGGGACGCCCCATCGCGGCAGCGTCCCCTGCAGACCCTGCCGTCGGCAGGTGCACGATGCCGCAGCGGTTCGATGCTGCCGCCGGAGTGCCATGGGGCAGCTGGGGGCCGGCCCCCTCCAACACTCGCTTCCAGCCCACGCCGGGGTTCACGGCGGAACAGGTACCGCAGCTTGAGCTGAAGTGGGCGTTCGGCTTCGCAGGTGCCTCCGGGATGCGGGCGCTGCCCACACTGGCGGGCGGTCGCGTGTACATCGGTAGCCAGTCCGGCGCCGTATACGCGCTCGATGCGAAAAGCGGCTGCGTCGTGTGGACCTTCCAGGCGAAGGCCGGCGTGCGCTCGCCCGTCGTCATTGGACCGGGCCGCGCGAACATCCCGGCCGTCGCGTACTTCGGTGATGGCCGCTCGAACGTGTACGCGCTGAACGCTGATACCGGCGCGCAGCTCTGGTCGCGCCCGGTCGAAGATCATCCGAACTCCCATGTCACCGGTGCGCCGGCGCTGGACGGGAATCGGCTGTACGTCCCCGTGTCGTCGGGTGAGGAGGGGCAGGGCAACAACGCCAAATACGAATGCTGCACGTTCCGCGGCAGCATCGTCGCGCTGGATGCGAGGACCGGCGCGCTGGTCTGGAAGACGCTACACCATCGCGAACGAGCCACGGCCGCTCGGGAAGAATCGCTCGGGTACGACGCGGTGGGGCCCTTCTGGAGCGGCCATCTGGGCGTCGCCAACCGTCGACACGAAGCGCGGGCTGCTCTACGCGGCCACGGGCAACATGTACACGGAACCTCAGCAGGGAACTGCCGACGCAGTGATTGCCTTCCGGCTTGCCACCGGCGAGATTGCCTGGAGCTCGCAGTTGACGCCGAAGGACGTGTTCGTCGTCGGCTGCAGCCAGCCCAACGCCGCCAACTGCGGCGACGATGTGGGACCCGACTTCGACTTCGGGAACGCGCCGATGCTGGTGACGCGCGCTGACGGCAAGGATGCGATCGTCATCGGCCAGAAGTCGGGAGTCGGCTGGGCGCTGGATCCGGATACGCGTGGCGCGGTGTTGTGGCAGGTACCCGGGCGGGCGACGGCAGCGCCCTCGGCGGCATGGAGTTCGGGTCCGCCGCCGATCACGAGAAGGCCTACTTCCCAGTGGCGGACGGCAACGGGCCTCATGCGGGTGAACTGCACGCCGTGAACCTGGTGTCCGGCGAGCGGGCGTGGTTCGCGCCACAGCAGCCCGTCAAGTGCGGCGCCAGGGGCCGCGGCTGCACGCCTGCGATTCTCGCGGCCATCACTGCGACGCCAGGCGCGGTGTTCGCCGGTGCCCAGGACGGCGGGCTGCGCGCCTACGCCTCCACTGACGGCAAGTTGCTGTGGGAGTTCGATACGAATCGCGAGTTCACTACCGTGAATGGTGTGGTTGCACGCGGAGCGTCGATGAGCGGTCCAGGACCCGTTGTGGGCAGCGGGATGGTCCTGGTCGGTTCGGGTTACGGCTCGCTCGGTGGACGCCCCGGCAACGTGCTGCTGGCATTCGGCGTCGACTGAACACGCTCGGCCTCCGTTTTTACTGCTTGGTGTAGTGCCCGGCCCCCAGGCGGCGGAACGGCCCACCGTCAACCGAGAACTCCTCGCTCACATCGAACGACCGGTCGGACAGGATGGAGAAGACCCGTTTGAGCTGGTAGGTGCGGCCGTTACTCGTCACGGGCGAGGTCACGAACACCACGGCGAGCGGGCTGCGCCAGTTCCCCAGGCTGAGCATCTCCGTCCCGTCCGCCCGCTTCTCTGATAGGACCAGCATGTCCAGGTCCGGATCGACACCGAGCGTCAGCCGTTCCTCGAAGGGGGTGCCGAACGCCTCGCCTTTCAGCGTGCCCTGCGCGAAGTTGGATGTGCCCGCCTGCGCAAGCGTAAGCTCCCCCTGCCGGTTACCGATGCTCAGCGGTGGGAACTCTCCCCCGACGTAGTCCATCTTCCAGCGCCCGACGAAATAGGCCGGGGTCTGTTCAACGTGCTTCTGCACGACATCGGAGCGCAGGCGACGCTGCAGCGTGAGCGTGACGGGAAACCTCTGCGTGCCGAGGCCAAGCACGCCCTCGCCCATCATGCGGTTGCCGTCGGCCAGGACCGTGCCGGTGAGCAGGACGGCGCCGAGGCGCGACTCCGACGTGGCCTCGAACGTGATGCTGCTGCCTGCCACCTCGACCTTCGTCAGCGCCACGTCGGCGCCTTCCGAGACGCCGTTGGTCGAGCCGAAGTAGCGGTCCCCGTTCTTCGCGATGGTGAGCACGATTGAGCTTTCCGTCCCGGCGCTCGACTTGAGCGAACCACGCCAGTTGCCTACCACCGGCTCCTGCTGTGCCGCCACCAGTAGGGGTGATGCTAACGCCATCGCCGTCAGCCAGAGGGTTCTCATTGCTGCCTCCCGAAATTCGTCCGGACAAGAAATCGTCGGGCATACTATACGCGCTCGCGGCGCCGCCTCGCGCGTGCACGCGGGAAAACCCGGTTTCCACGGAGGTTTGAATGCGGAAGCGAACGTCAGCGATGGTCGCCGCGATAGCGCTCGCGGCCTGTGCCGCAGGGGCCCTGTCGGCGACGGTAGCGGGCCAGACGCGCCAGCGAGCGATGCCCCGCACACCAGACGGTCATCCGGATTTTCAGGGCACCTACGACATTGCCACGCTGACCCCGATCGAGCGGCCGGCGGCCGCCGGGGGCAGGCTGACGCTGACCGACCAGCAGGCGGCGGCGCTCGAGGGCACCGAGAAGAGCCGCGTCTTCGAGCGCGCCCTGCCAAGCGAGCCCGATCGCGCGGCTCCGCCAGTCGGGGGGAACGTCGGCGGCTACAACAACTTCTGGATCGATCGCGGTGATCGCGTCATCAGGGTGGACGGCAGCCCGCGCAGTTCGCTCATTATCGATCCGCCTGACGGCAGGATTCCGGCCCTGACACCCGAGGCGAAGCAGCGGGCGGCCAATCAGGCGCGCAACACGCCCAATCCCGAGGACAGCGAAGCCGCCGGCGCCGACACGGGCGCCTTCGACAATCCGGAGCAGCGGCCGCTCGGCGAACGATGCCTCCTCGGCTTCGGTTCCACCTCGGGCCCGCCGACGATGCCGAACTACTTCTACAACAACTTGAAGCAGATCGTGCAGACGCCGACGACCATCATGATCCTCGTCGAGATGGTGCACGATGTGCGCATCATCCGGATGAACCAGCCGCACCTCCCGTCGAACATCCGCAAGTGGATGGGCGATTCGGTCGGCCGGTGGGAAGGCGACACGCTGGTCGTGGACACCACCAACTTCACCAGCAAGACCAGGTTCCGCGGCTCCACGGAGAGCCTGCACGTAGTCGAGCGGTTCTGGCGCGACACCGACGGCGTCCTGATGTATCGCTTCACCGTCGAGGACCCGCAGACGTGGGTGAAGCCGTGGACCGGCGAGTTCCCATGGCCGGCGACCGACGAGCAGGTCTTCGAGTACGCCTGCCATGAGGCGAACTACTCACTCGCCAACATCCTGAGCGGCGCCCGGGCGCTGGAGGCAGAGGCGGCGAAGAAGAAGTAGACCTCGTCGAGCATCCGCTCGGGAACACAACCCTATTCCACGAGAGCTCCGTACACGAGGTTCCGGGACAGGGCGTGGATCGGACGCGTAACCCGTGTGTCCTGTTGCTGCACCATGCCGATGAACGCAAGGTCGTTCACCGGATCGAGCCAGAACCACGTCCCCAGGATGCCCCACCAGCTGAACGTGCCAGTGGGCGCTGCCTCCCCGGCCGCGGCGGCGTCCATCACTACCTGGAAATCCATCCCCCAGCCCAACCCCGGGCCCATCGTCTTCAGCGCATCCGGGTTCACATGGTTCGTTCGGATCATCTCCACCGTGCGCGGCGCCAGCAGCCGCACTCCGTTGAACTGCCCGCCCTGCAGCAACATGTCGCAGAAACGGGCGTAGTCCAACGCAGTCGAGAAGAGGCCGCCACCCCCTGAGGGGCCGAGCGGCACGAGGCTCGGATTCGATCGCGTGGGACCGGGCGCGAGCGTCGCTCCACCGCCGGTGTGCACCTGCGCCAGGCGCGCAACCTTTGCCGCAGGCACGTAGAAGCCGGTGTCATTCATCCCCAGCGGATCGAACAGACGCGATTTCAGGAAGTCGCCGAGCGGCATGCCCGACATCTGCTCTATCAGGTAGCCCTGCACGTCGACGCCGATGCTGTAGGACCAGCGGGTGCCGGGCTGCGCCATGAGCGGGAGTTTCACGAGGCTGTCGACCATCGACTGCAGCGGGGCTCGCGGGTTCAGCACGCGGGCCTCTCTCAGCATCCTGTCGACCGGATTCGTGTCGCTGAGCGTGTACCCGAGCCCCCCCGTGTGGGTCATCAACTCACGCATTGTCATGGCTCGACGCGCGTCCTCGAGCTTCGGCGTGCCGTCCGGGTTGCTGCCGGTATAGACCTTCAGGTCGCGGAAGCCAGGGATGAAACGCGCGACCGGGTCCTCCAGCCGCCACTTGCCCTCTTCGTGCAGCATCATCATCGCCACGCCGATGACCGGCTTGGTCATTGACGCGATGCGGAAGATCGAGTCGGCTCGGAGCGATCCAGTTGTGCTGGTGTCGAGACTGCCGACCGCGTTGAGGTGCGCCACCTTGCCGTGTCGCGCGAGGAGCGTGACGAGGCCGGCGACCTGCTTCTCGGCGACGAGCCGTTTCATGTTCTCGTCGAGGCGGCGCAGCCGCTCCTGGGAAAATCCGACCGACTCGGGAGACACCGGCGCAAGGTCGCGCACAGGCGTCGGAGATGACGAAATGTCCCGGCGCGCCGCTCGGGCCGGAGCCTGCGCCAGCGAGGTGATTGTCAGCGGCGCCAGGGCGACGGCTGCGACAAACGCAAGCAATGCTGGGAATGGATGGCGGCTCATGACTCCTCCGTGATGCGGGTGGCCGGCAGTATAACGCGGCGAAAGCCGCTCACTCGGCGAGGTGAACCCGTTCGTGTTCCGCCGGTTGTGCAGAGCAGGCCGGGATTTCTCCAAAGGCCGACCACCGTTATACTTGAACGCTGTGTTTATCCGCCGATTCCGCGTCCTTGCCTTCATATGCGCGAGACCGCGACTGCGCCTCGCACTGGTCTTGGGTGCGCTCGCCCTCGTTGCGATCACGCCTGCCGCCTCCGGGCAAACACCCGAAACCTTTCCTCCGTCATCGCCCGCGCGTCGTCAGCCAGAACTCGATCCTGCGGCCTACGGCGCACGGTATGCCGACGCCATGACGAGCGCTGAACGGGTGATGCGGGCCGAGCCGCTCCGCGATGAAGAGCTGGTTCTGCTCGACGGCGTCCTGGACGAGGCGGTCTGGCAGCGGGCCGAACCGGCGGCCGACTTCATCCAGCAGGACCCCATCCAGGGCGGCGCGCCAACCGAGCGCACCGAGGTGCGAATCGCGTTCAGCAAGACGGCCCTCTTCATGGGCGTGTTGTGCTACGACTCCGAGCCGGACAAGATGCTCGGCAACACGATGAAGCGCGACGAGTTCCTCCAGGGCGACGACCGCTTCCAGTGGACGATGGACACGTTTCTGGACCGGCAGACCGGCTACTTCTTCGAGATGAACCCCGCCGGGCTCATGGCCGACTCTTACATGGGCACGTCCGGCGACAACCGCAACTGGGACGGCATCTGGAATGCGCGGGTCCGTCGCAGCGACATGGGCTGGACGATCGAGATCCAGATCCCGTTCACCACGCTCAGCTTCGACCCCAACGCGCCGGCCTGGGGCATCAACTTCCAGCGCTCGATCCGGCGCAAGTTCGAAGAGAACCTGTGGACAGGCCACCTCCGCAACCAGGGGCTGCGTCGCATGACGAACGCGGGACTGCTCGTCGGGCTCAAGGACGTCAGCCAGGGGGTCGGTCTGGACGTGCGGCCGTACGCCGGGGCCAACGTGAATGACGCGCCAGGACGGGATGTGCCCACGGCGCTCGCCGGGACCGGTGCTGCCGGCCTGGACGTGCTCTACAACATCACGCCCAGCCTGCGTGGCAACCTGACGATCAACACGGACTTCGCGGAGACGGAAGTCGATCAGCGGCTCGTGAATCTCACGCGCTTTCCGCTCTTCTTCCCCGAGCGTCGCACCTTTTTTCTGGATGGCGCCACGTTCTTCGATTTCTACCGTGGGGCCGGCGGTGGCGGTGGCGGTGGCGGTGGTGGCGGTGGTGGTGGCGCGGGGCCCTCGCCCACGCGGCCCTTTTTCAGTCGCAACATCGGGCTCTCCAACGGGCAGCCACAACCGATTGACATCGGTGCGAAGGTGACCGGCCAGGTCGGTCGTCAGGATATCGGTGCACTTCTGCTTCGCACGCGCGAGACGGACACGCTGCGTAGCGAGGACTTCGCCGTCGTGCGCGCGAAACGGCGGTTCCTGGCGCAGTCCTACGTGGCGGGGATTTACACCTTGCGCCACATGCGTGGGGGAGCCGTCGACGCTCGTCAGGCAGCCGGCGCAGACCTGAGGCTCCAGACCAACAGCTTCCGGGGGCGCCAGAACCTCGAGTTCGACGCGTTCTATCTATGGGCCACCCCGACCGTAAAGCTTGGTGACAGCGCCGCCTACGGTGCCCGTATCGGGTTTCCGAACTTTCCCTGGGAGTCCAGCTTCTCGTGGGAGGTGGTCGAACCGAATCACGCGCCAGCAATCGGCTTCGTTCCACGAACCGGGTTCAAGAACTACAACCCGCGCGTCGCCTGGAACCGGAACCTGCAGCAGCACCCGTGGCTGCGCAGTTTCGGGACCTCGTGGGATGCGAACCTGATCGTCGACATGAACAACCGATGGCTGACCCGGGAGATGAACTGGAGCATCTTCCGTTTCCAGACCAACAGCCAGGAGGGCATGTTCTTCCAACTGAGTCCCGAGTACCAGCGGCTCGAAAGGGACTTCGAGATTTCCTCGGGCATCGTGCTGCCGAGCGGCTCCGATTATTCCTTCACACGGTTTCGTGTCGGTGGCTTCACCGCCAATCGACGTGTGGTGTCGTTGCGCAGCAACGTCGAGGTGGGCGATTTCTACTCGGGAACGCGCCGCGAGATCACGGCGAACGTCAATATCCGTGCGCGACGGGGTGTGCGCCTGCAGATGGAGGGCGAGTGGAACGAGGTGAAGCTGCGCGAGGGCGATTTCAACACGCGCGTCTACCGGATGATCAGCGACACGCAGTTCAGCCCCTTCATCTTCGTGGTGAACAATGTCCAGTACGACACCGTGTCGAAGATCCTGGGATGGCAATCGCGCCTCCGGTGGACCCTTGTCCCTGGCAACGACCTGTTCTTCATCTACACGCACAACTGGCTCGACTTCGACACGCTCGATGGCGTGCGCACGCCCGGGTTCGGCACTCTCGACAGGCGAGCGGCAACGAAGTTCGTCTACACCAAACGTTTCTGAGTCGCCGTGCCCGACCACGTATAATCCCCACGCGCCGCACCGGACGCGGTGCCACCCGAGGATTCCCCATGGCGAAACGACCCGCAGCAAAGAAGGTCGCGCGACGGCCGGCGGCCAGACGGACAGGTCCGGCGCGCCCTGCTACGAAGCGATCAGCGAAGAAGCGCCCGGCCGTCAGGAAGGCAGCGAAGAAGGCTGTCAGCACGACGCGCACCCGGCCGAAGCCGCGGTCGCGTCCGGCCTCCGCCGCGCGCACGGCCCCGCTGTTCGAGCCACTGAAAGGCGCTGAACTCCGCAACATCGGGCACGTCCAACTCGAGGTGGGTCGCGCCGGCAAGGCCCGCGTGAAACGCATGATCTATCCACCCGGCTTCCACTGGGCGGAGGACATGAAGCCGGTGACCGGCACCGACCTCTGCATGCACGCGCATGTCGGCTTCCTGGCGCACGGCGAAATCCACATCGAGTACGCCGACGGCTGCGTCGTCGAGTTCAAGGCGCCGCAGGTGGTGGAGATCGCCCCGGGGCACGATGGCTGGGTGGTTGGCAAGGAGCCGGTGGTCCTCATCGAGATCGACTTCGAGAGCGAGACGCCGACTGTGCTCGGCCTCGTCGCACACACCCACGTAAAGTAGACGGGACCGCCGAAGCGGGACTCGAGCACGGCCACGGCACGAGCGACGGGCAGCACGCCCGCACTCGTGCCGTCGCATTGTGGGCGCAGCCAGAAGGAAAGCGTAATGACGACGGCGTCAGAGCCGGTGTATGTCACGTCGGGGTTGCTTCGTCTCACGAAGCCGCAGCTCATTGGCACCATGACCGGCCTGCTGCTGGCCGCGTTGCTGGCTGCGATCGACCAGACGATCGTGGGAACGGCCGAGCCGCGCATCATCGCATCACTGCAGGGGTTCGACCGCTATCCGTGGGTGGCGACCATCTATCTGCTGTCGTCCACCGTGTCGGTGCCGATCTTCGCGAGCCTCTCCGACCGCTATGGCCGCAAGCCGTTCTTCATGCTTGGCGCCACGCTGTTCGTCATCGCGTCAGCCCTGTGCGGGGCGGCAGGCGACCTCACCTTCATGCCGATCGACGGCATGGGGCAGCTGATCCTGTTCAGGGGCCTGCAGGGGATCGGCGGCGGCATGGTGACCGGCATCCTCTTCACCATCGTCGGCGACATCTTCTCGCCGATCGAACGCGGCAAGTACCAGGGGCTGTTTGCGGCGCTCTGGGGTGTGGCGTCGATCTTCGGGCCGACGCTCGGGGGCTGGCTGACCGACAACTGGTCGTGGCGCGCGTGCTTCTACGTGAACCTGCCAGTGGGCGCCGATCGCCATCGCCGCCATCCACTTCGAGTTCCCGCACATGACACCGCGCGGCTCGAGCCGTCAGCTCGACTGGGCAGGGTTCGCCACGCTCATCGGCACGGTGGTGCCGCTGCTGCTGGCGCTCACCTGGGCGACGTCGTACGGGTGGGGGTCGACGCGTGTGGTGTCGCTGCTGGTCACGTCGGTCGTGATGCTGGGGCTGCTGCTCTACTCGGAGTCGAAAGCGGCCGAACCGATCATCCCGCTGGTCCTGTTCCGCGATCCGGTCATCGGCGTCTGCTCGGCTGCAGCCTTCGTCCTCGGCATGGGAATGTTCGGGACGATCATCTACCTGCCGCTGTTCATGCAGGGGGTGCTGGGTGTGTCGGCCACAGAGTCGGGCAACCTGCTGACGCCGCTGCTGATGGGCGTGGTGGTGAGCAGCATCATCGGTGGCCAGGCCATTTCGCGCACCGGCGAGTACAAGCGGCAGGGCGTGATCGGCTCGGTGCTCATCGCGGCCGGCATGGTGTTGTTCGCACGCATGGACGTCGACACTTCCCGCCTCTATGTGGCCGGGTCGATGGTGCTGGCCGGGTTCGGCATGGGCCTGCTCCAGCCGGTCTACACGCTGGCGGTGCAGAACGTCGCACCGCGCGAGGCCATGGGCGCCGCCACATCGTCGACGATTTTCTTCCGCTCGATCGGCAGCACGGTCGGCGTGGCGGCGTTCGGCTCGGTGATGCTGACGCAGTACCACAACGAGTTCACGAAGGCCATGCCGCCGGGCGTACCGCCGCAGGCGCTGCCGTTCTTCGAGAACCCGCTCCTGCTGGTGCAGGTCCGGCCGCAGCTCGAGCAACTGTTCGGAGGTGTGCCGAACGGATTGCAACTGCTGCAGACGCTGCTGCTCGACGTGAAGCTGGCGCTGATGCACGGGTTGCAGGAGATCTTCTTCTGGAGCGCCGTCATCATGGTGGTATCGATCGTGTTGCACCTGATGCTGAAGCCCGTGCCGCTGAGGGCACGAGCAGTATCGACCGAGGCCAAGGCGGCGCAGGTCGCAGCGTCGCTGCACTAATCCGGCGGCATGGCTGACCACGCACCAAAGCCGCACGTGCGGCGACCTCGCTACGCGGGCACGCATCCGCGTGCCTTTCACGAGAAGTACAAGGAGCTGAACCCCGACCGCTACGCCGACGATGTGGCGAAGGTGGTGGCGGCAGGGAAGACGCCAGCGGGAATGCACCGGCCGATCATGGTGCGCGAAATCCTCGCGCGGCTGGCGCCGGCTCCCGGCCACATCGCGGTCGACTGCACGCTGGGCTACGGCGGGCACGCGGCCGCGTTGCTGGACGCAGTGCTGCCAGGCGGACGGCTGCTGGCGCTTGACGTCGACCCGCTCGAATTGCCGAAGTCGGAGGCGCGGCTGCGGGCACGCGGCATTCCGGATGACGCCCTGGTGGTCAGGCGCAACAACTTCGCGGGGCTGGCGCGCGTGCTCGCCGACGCGGGACTGCCGCCGGCTGACGTCCTGATGGCCGACCTCGGGCTGTCGTCGATGCAGATCGACGACCCATCGCGCGGCTTCACCTGGAAGCGTCCCGGGCCGCTCGACCTGCGGATGAACCCGCAGCGTGGTCAGCCAGCGTCGGCCCTGCTGGCTTCACTCACCGCGCCCAGACTGGCGCGCCTGCTCGAACTGAACGCGGACCAGCCCGATGCCGAAGCGCTGGCGCATCACCTGCTGGCCACCCAGGCGGAGGCACCAATGCTCACCACCACCGCGCTTGCCGATGCGGTGCGCGAAGGGCTGTCGGCCAGGCGAGGGCGAGACGCTGACGATGCGCTCGACCTGTCGACCCGCCGGGTGTTCCAGGCGCTTCGCATCGAGGTAAACGACGAGTTCGGCGCGCTCGATACGTTCCTGCGCACCCTGCCGGACTGCGTGGCGCCGGGGGGCCGCATCGCCATCCTGACGTTTCACTCGGGGGAAGATCGGCGGGTGAAGCAGGCGTTCAAGGCCGGCCTTTCAGCCGGTGTGTACTCGAGCATCGCCGGCGACGTGGAACGCGCGAGCCAGGAGGAGCGTCAATCCAATCCGCGGTCGTCTGCGGCCAAGTTGCGGTGGGCGGTCCGCCGTTGACCGGCACTCGGGACGAGGTGCCGGGAGAATCGCCAACAAGGAGTCACATTCGATGAAGAAGGTTCTGCTGACGATGTTCCTGTTCGTCTGCGGCGTGTCGCTCTCGTATGCCCAGGCACCAGATGTTGTCGGCGAATCGGAGCTGACGACGATCTCGCCGGTGGGTGAGAACACCAACACCGTGGAGTTCAGGAAGGACGGCGACGCATGACGATCACCTACGCGGGCACCGTAACCGGCCCCGACATCAACGGCGCCGCCGATTTCGGCGGCCTCGCGATGGGCAGCTTCTCGGCCAAGAAGAAAGCTGCTGAAGCGAAGTAACCAGAGGGTTGAGATGTGAGGCTGGGGGCTTAGCATCCACCCTGCATCCTCCAAGCTCCACCTTCCAGGAACCGTCCGCTCTGGAAGACCCGCCGGTCCGGTAATCGCACCGCACTGACGACACCGTGATGGCTGGTGTCGAGCCCGATCGTGTGGGCGTCGACCCGGGGTGATGGCCAGCCCTCGGCATCGAGTATCGGGTTGTTCCGGTGTCCGTACACGACCACCCGTGCGCCCAGGTACGTCCCGGGGAACCCGCCATCATTCCGACCGAACAGCACGGCGTCGCGCGTCTGTGCCTCGGGGAGCAGGCGGCTGTCGAACCCGGCGTGCACGTAGATGCCCTGCGGGTCGTCATAGGTGAGCCGCAGCGTCTCGAAGAACTGCAGGTGTGCCGCGGGCATCGCCTCGAAGAACATGTCGTAGGGCAGTCGCAGGGCATCGTCCTGATACAGGCCGGTTCCGGCCCGCGACGCCGCCGCCCTGAGCACGATCTCGGCGTCGGCGGAGTAGCTGCCGATGGTCGAGAACCCCTTCATGCCCAGCAGCCACGAGTGCGCGGTGTGATCGCGGTAGGACCGCATCATCCAGTCTTCATGGTTGCCGCTCAGGCAGACGGTGGGGCCGTTGTGCGAGCCGGTAAACTCCAGGATGGTGTCGACGCACTGCTTCGAACCTGAACCGCGGTCGATGTAGTCGCCGAGGAACACCACCGTGTCGTGCTCAGATAGCTGGGGCCGAATGGCGTCGAGAAGGTCGCGCAGCGCTGGAAAATTCCCGTGGATGTCGCCGACCGCAAACGTGGCCATGTGCTTCAGGCATTCTAGGACAGGCGGCGGCTGGGCTGGCCACCGCAGGTGACAGTCACATGCGGAGCTCAGGACATTTCATGCATTTCATCAGCAAACGTGCTGGTCCGGCATCGGCATGGATGCTGCCACACCGGGCGTGGGGGCTTCCGCCCCACGGGCGGTGGGGGACATGACCATGATTAAACGAATGATTCCGGTGGGTGCCGTCGCATTGATCTTGAGCCTGGTCGGCGCGGTAGCCGGCGCAGGACAGCGCGACAGCCGCGGGCGCGACCGCAACGGTCGGGAGAGCCGCGGCGAAGCCCAGCGCGACAGCGGCCGCCGCGACGACGGCCAGGGGCAGAGGTCGGAGCCACCGCGCGAGTCGCCCCGGGCCGACTCACAGCGCGCCGTCCCCAGGGCAGAGGCGCCGCGGGCTGACGCCAATCGCGGCAACCGAGGTCATGCGGTCCCGCGTGGCGGCGTGCGCCGCGACAACGGGCAGGACCGCGGAGGCTACATCGCGCCGCCACCGCGGGACTTCCGCTACGACACTCGCGGCAACAATCGGCGCGATGCGTACCGCTACTATGACCGCCGCGACAACGGCCGCTCCTACAGCTTCCGCTATGCGCCGGTGCCGCGCTACTACGGCAACGTCCGCCGGCCGCGCTTCTACGGCCCGGGCGGTAACTTCGGCGTCTACTTCGGCCTCGGCAACGGCTACCTTTACGGCTCGCCATACGCCGGTCGGGTGTACGGCTACGCCGGGCCGCGTTCGTACGGGTCGCGCGTCTACTACGGCGACCTCCGCCTGCAGGTTCGGCCGAGGAACGCAGCCGTCTACGTCGACGGCTACTACGCAGGCGTTGTGGACGACTTCGATGGCGTGTTCCAGCGGCTGACGCTCGAGGTCGGTCCGCACGAAATCGAGCTCGACGCGCCCGGACTGCAGCCGCAGGTGTTCGACGTCTACATCGACCCGGCGCGGACGGTGAACCTGCGAACCGACCTCTATTCGTACTGACCGTCGCCCCTTCAACGGCCTGCGGATCACCCTGGTCCGCGGGCCGTTCGACTGTCCCGGCTCCCTCCGCCCCGCCCCTTGCTCCCTCCTCGGCCCCTGGCGGCCACCGACCCACGACCCACGACCATTCGCCTGTAACCTTCGTGCCGGGGCCAAGTATTCCTAACCAGAACGTGACCGACGAACTGCTGATGCACGCCGTGCAGGGTGGCGACTTCGATGCCCTCGGCGAACTGTTCGAGCGACACCACCGGCCGGTGTTCCACTTCCTCAGCCGCACGACCGGCAATCCGGCGGGTGCCGAGGACCTGGTGCAGGAGGTGTTCGTGCGGATTCTCAAGTATCGGCATACCTACGAGGCCGGCAGCCGCTTCGACACCTGGCTCTTCCGCATCGCGCGGAACGCCAGGACCGACCATTACCGTCGCCGTGGTCCGTCGGCGGCGCCTGAAGCCGACGCTCTCGACGTGCCCAGTCGCCAGCCCGGACCGGCGCAGCAGTTCGAGCGGCAGATCGACGTGGTGCAGCTCGAGCGAGCCCTGCAGCAGATGCCAGACGAGCCGCGCGACCTGCTGGTGCTTGCCCGCTACCACGGCATGCCGTACGAGCGCATTGCCGAGACGCTCGGCATCGAGACCGGGGCCGTGAAGGTGCGCGTGCACCGCGCGATGAAGCAACTACGCGCGCTTTTTTTCAAACTCGAGGACGCACCATGCGCTGTGAAGAAGTAAGGCTCCGGATCGCGGAGCACCTGGCCGGCACGCTCGACGCGGACGACGCGGCGGCGCTGCGGACCCACGTGTCTTCATGCGCAGACTGTCAGGCCGAATGGATGGGACTCGACGCGCTGTGGCAGGCGCTCGGCGACCTCCCGGCCCCGGCCGTGCCCTCGAACCGTATGCGCGAGCGGCTCTCCGCCACCCTGACAGCTGAACGCACGTCTGCCTGGCGGTCCGCATCCCGCCGGGACGACGGACGCGCGGCGAAGGCTGCTGGATGGACCACCCGGGAGCCGCTCGTGCAGATGGCCCTCGCGGCGTCGCTGCTGCTGGCAGGCGTGATCGTTGGCCGCTCGACGGCGCCGGCGCCCGCCGCTGTCACGCCGCCTGCGGCGGAGATCGCCGAGGTGCGCAGCGAACTGCGCGACATGCGTCAGATGCTGACGCTGTCGCTTCTGCAGCAGCAGTCGGCCACCGAACGCCTGCGCGGCGTCAGTGGGACGTCGCAGATCGATCAGCCGGGGAACGAAGTGGTGGCGGCCCTCCTCGATACGCTGCTGCACGACCCGAACGTGAACGTTCGGCTGGCGGCCGTCGACGCCCTGCGGCGCGTCAGCGACAGGCCCGATGTGAGGCTGGGCACCAGGCAGGCGGTCGTCGACCGCTCCTCGTCGCCGCTGCTGCAGGTGGCGGTGATCGACTTCATGGTGGAAACGCGCGACCCGCAGGCTGCCGCGTTGCTCAACACGCTGGCGCAGGACACCACGCTCGATGCCCTGGTCCGTGGGCGCGCGCAGTGGGGGCTCGAGCGGACGGCGTCGTGATGATGTCCGGCACGTCGAAGGGGTACGTATGCTGAATGTGAAGCTGATCGGGCTGGTGGCGTCCACCCTGCTCACCATCGGGGGATTGGGCAGCGGGCAGTCCGCTCAGGAGGAGACGATTCGCCGCACGCTGCCGTGGCCGTCCGGCAGCGCTGGGCAGGTCTTCGAACTGAGCAATCTCCACGGGTCGATCCGCATCGTTGCCGAGCAGCGCAGCGACGTGTCGGTGGTGGCGACGCGCACGGTACAGCAGCAGCGTGGCAGCGATCCGGGCGCTGCGGTCGACGTCCGCAGCCAGCCCGATCGCCTGGTGGTGTGCGGCGATGTCACGCACTGCGGCTGCAACCTCGAGTGGCCGCGCGAGCGCCGGCGTGACGACGAGCGGACGCGGGTGCGGGTCGACTTCGAGGTTCGCGTGCCGAAGGGCGCCACGCTCGACGTCTGCGCCGTGAACGGCGGCACGCTGCGGGTCGAAGGCTCCGAGGGCCATTTCACGTTGCGTAACGTCAACGGCGGACTGCAATTGCTCAACGCTCGCGGCGCAGGGCGCGCCAGCACGGTGAACGGCAACCTCGAGGCGACGTTCGCAGCCGCCCCGGACGCGTCGTCGGAGTTCAAGACCGTGAACGGATACGTCGACGTCACGCTGCCGGCATCGCTCTCGGCCGACCTGCGGCTGAAGACGATGAATGGCGGACTCTACACCGACTTCGACACGACGCCGCTGCCGACGCGGGCGTCGAGTGATCGTCGGACGGGCAGGACCGTCTATCGCGCCGACCGGTTCGCCTCGGTGCGGGTCGGCCAGGGCGGACCCGAGCTCGTATTCGAAACCCTCAACGGCAACGTCCAGGTGCGCAAGCGCTAGAGCGGTGCCATCGAGACGGGGCGTAGCCGCGAACCTTCAGGTTCGCAAGACCGGATCGACCGTCAGGTCGGCCAGGGAGAGAAGGCCAAGGGCATGTGGAGTTCACGATCGATCGCCGGCATGGCGATGTGCACGCTGCTGACGCTCGGCGGTGTGGCCGGGGCGCAGCAGACGGCCAGTAACAACCAGGCGGTCACGGTGCCGTTCAGCGACCCGGGACGGCCCGGGATTGTGAAGGTGAACGTGGTGAGGGGCAGCATCACGGTGAAGGCGGGGCCCGGTCGGGACGTCATCGTGACCAGCGGCGCTGCCGACCGCGATGACGATGACAGCCGCGACGACGCGCGCGACCGGGTCCGACCCCGTCCCCGTCCGCGTCGACAGGGTCAGAGCGGACCTGACGCTGACGAGCCGTCCACCGCGGGCATGCGCCGGTTGACGAAGCCGGTTGGCGTGGACATCGACGAGGAGAACAACACGATCAGCATCACGTCGCCGGTCAATCTCGGCGAGGCGAACATCACGGTGCAGGTGCCGGCCGCCACCAGCGTGTCGCTGCGGGCCGTCAATGGCGGACAGGTGTTGGTGGAAGGCGTGAACGGCAGCATCGAAGTGAACAACGTGAACGGTTCCATCCGCCTGACCGACGTCGGCGGCGCCGTCATCGCGCACGCCATGAACGGTGGGGTTGTCGCGTCGCTGCGCCAGCTGGCGGCCGGCAAGCCGATGTCGTTCACGTCGTTCAACGGCAACGTCGATGTCACCCTGCCGGCATCGGCGAAGGCCAACCTGAAACTGCGGAGCGATCGAGGCGACGTCTACACCGACTTCGAGGTGAAGACGCTGCCGCCGCCGGCAGCGCAGCCGGGCACCCGCACCGACGACGCCAGGAGCCGGCGCCGCGACCCGGGCGATGACGACAAGGACAAGGCGAAGTACCGGATCGACGTGGACCGCTCCATCTACGGCAGCATCAACGGCGGTGGGGCAGACATCGAGCTGCGCACCTTCAACGGTGACGTCTTCCTGCGCAGCGCGAAGTAGGCGGCCGCACGCTGAAGGGCTTCGGGCTCCCGAACGTCACGCTACGCGGCGAGGTGGCAGAGTAATAAACCCGGTTGCGCTCAGATCCGCGGGCGTTCTTTCATGTCGCCGAGGAGAGCCTTCATCACCTCTGGGAAATCCGAGAGAATACCGTTGACGCCAAGCTTGATTAATCTTTCGAGTTCTTCGCGAGGTGCATCTGCGGCTGTTGTCCACACTGGTCTTCCGAGCTGGTGGACCTTGTCTACCAGACCGGGATTCGCATAGATCCATTCGGGCCACAACCGGATGATGTCGACACCAGCCCGCACAAAAGGCTCAACATCCTCGATTTCCCGAACGAAGCCAAGTGTGCGGAGGTTCGGGTTGAGCGCGCGGAAAGCCCGGAGGTCCTCGAGGTTGCGCGGACCCACGATGACGTTCAGGACAGCGTTGTATCTTTCTGTCAGTCGGACCACTTGCGGTTTGTCCAGTGCCGGGCTCTGCTTGATGTCAAGCAACAGCTTTACCCCCGTTCCCGATACGAGTTGTAGGACTTCCTCGTAGGTAGGAATGCGCTCGCCGCCTCCTGCGTCTAGCTTCTTGAGTTCAGCCAACGTTCTTTCGGTGACCCGGCCTCGGCCATTCGTTGTCCGGTCAAGCGTTTCGTCGTGCAGGATGACGATCTCGCCATCCTTGGTGCCGCGAAGGTCGACTTCGAGAGCGTCGGCACCGTGTCTGATCGCCTCGTGAAACGCGGCCAGAGTGTTCTCTGGGTAGCCTGGAACGATCCCACCGCGATGCGCGACAAATGCAACACTCCACTTTGGCCAGTCCGAGGCAACCTGCCCCGCTGAGAGCGGAACCAAGGTGAGAGCCAAGAGGACGACGACGCCACACGTCAGACTTCTCATCACATCTCCATTGCGTGCGTTCTTCAACAAGCGCTACGGCCCGACGTCACCGCCCGGCACGATGTAGCCGTCGCGGGCCGAGACCCGCGCACGTCGGTTCTTCACGCGCACGGTCACGGCGTGCCAGCCGGGGACCGCGCTCGACGGGGCATAGGTCAGCACATAGCGCGCGCGCATTTCACCGAGCGCATCGAGGAAGCGCTCCCGGAGGTCGGCAGGGTCGTCGGCGCTCAGCAGGCGCCCGCCGGTCGACTCCGAGAGCCGGCGCATCTGCGACTCACCCGAGTCGACGGCGTCGCGCGCCGCCCGGCGGTCGCGCATTGCCACAGCGTAGAGCACGGCATCGGACGCCCGCCCTTGCTCGAGGACCGTGCTGGCGGGCAGCCAGCTGAGGGTGTCGGTGCCGTCGGTGAAGAGCAGGATCAGCGTGCGCCTGGTGCTCGCCGCCGTGAGGTTCAACGCCACCGACGCTGCATCGAACAGAGCGGTGGCGCCGTCCGGCTCGACAGCATCCAGCGCTGCGGCGACGTCCGCGGCCGGTCCGAGCGGCACGGTGAGCTGCACGGTGTGATTGAAGACGAGCAGTCCCGCACGGTCGTCGGCCCCCAGGGCGGCGAGGAGGGCGCGGGCCGAATCGCGCAGGTGACCGATCGTGGCGCCGCGAGTGCTGGCACTGCGATCGAACGCAAGGAGGATGTCGAGCGGCTCGTGCTCGGCGAAGAGCGCATCCACCGGCTGCAGGTCGCCGTTGTCACGCACCTCGAAGTCGGCGGCGGTCAACCCGGTCAGCGGCCGCCGCCCGTCAGTGGCCAGCACATCGAGCCGCACCACGCTGACTGCCGAGCGGAACAGCGCCTGCTGCGCCGCGGCAGACGACGGCGCCGCCGCGTGCCACGACACCAGGGCGATTAGGACACAGGGAGTCGCGGCCCCGCCACACCGGCTCACGGCGTCGTCACCGTGGCGCGCATCGACAGCAACAGCCGGGCGCGGCGTTCCGGCGTCTGGCCAAAGCGGTAGTGCCACCACGGGTCATCGCAGTGGCTCGAGTCCATCGTTGTCAGCCGTCCCACCAGGGCGGCCGCGTCTTCCATCCGGCCTTCGGCACGGCGTACGGCGGCGAGACCGACCAGCGCGGTCTGGCACGAGGGGAACAGTGCAGCCGCCTGCTCGTAGCCGGCCGCAGCCGCGGCGTACCGGCGGGCGCTCGCGTCGGCAGCGGCGCTGAACAGCCACGCGAGATAGCGCCAGGCGTCGTCGGCCGCCGCGGCGCGCACCGGCTCGAGGGTCCGCAGGGCGTTGGCCGGCCGATGCAGTTCCAACCATGTCCGACCGAGCCTGACCCGCGCCTGGTCGAAGTCCGGTGAGTCGGCCGGCATCCGCCGGTAGACCGATACCGCTCGGTCGAGATATTCCGGCCGGCCGTCGGTCCAGGCGGACGCTTCGAAATAGGCGCCGGCGGTGACGATCGCCGCGCCGTCGGCCGGGTAGTCGGCGAGCAGGAGATCGACCCAGGGGCGCGCCGACGCCAGGTCGGCCTGCGCGTGCAGGAACCAGGTGACCACCAGCAGCCAGTTGCGCCGGAAGTCGCGGCCGACTACAGCCCCCCTCTGGAGGTCCGCGGCGCGCCGCGCCGCCTCCAGGTGGGTGGCGACCCGCGACGGCGGCACCCAGCCGTCCACCACCGCGTCGGTGTGGAGCAGCACGGCGGCCCGTGCCTGGCGCGGCGTCCATCCCCGCGTGTCGCGCAGGGTGTCGGCGACGGCCCTCGAGACCCAGGCCGGGTCTTGCGCTGCCAGCGTCTGTACTGCCTCTTCCGTCCGGCCGTTCTGATACTGGTCGAGCAGCGCCGCGTATCCCTCGGCGGCGGCCTGTGCCCGTACGGTTGTGGCGGGGGCGAGCCCGCACGCCAGTAGCGCCCCGGCGAGCAGGGCGCGCACGGAGTCGCCGGGCCGGGGCAGATGGGGCATGGGACGACTCAGCGTCTGCCGGTTCACGGGTCCTGTCAAGGTCGCCGTCCACGCCCGCTCGGGCGGTAGAATGCACCATGCGCACGTACGCGGCGCTTCTCGCCGTCGGTCTGGCCGTTGGAGCCGGACTGCTGTCCGGGCCGCGCCTGCGTGCGCAGCAGCCGCTGGCCACGCCGCCCGCGCAACGACCGCACTTCCGCACCGCCGTGAAGTTGACGACGGTGACGGTAACCGTGACCGATGCCGAGGGGCACCTCGTGCGCGACCTGCCGCGCGAGCGGTTCGAGGTCTTCGAGGACGGTCAGGCGCAGCCGATCACCCAGTTCATGTCCGACCGGGTGCCCGTCAGCCTGGCCATCCTCCTCGATGCGAGCGACAGCATGTACGGGCAACGCCTCGCCGATGCCCGTGGCGCGATCGATCATCTGGTGACCAGCCTGCTCGACAGCGAGGACGAGTTCTCGCTGCTGGTGTTCAACCACAGACAGCAGTTGCTGTCAGGCTGGACCGACGACCGCCGGCTGCCGCTCGACATGCTGGCGCCGGTGAAACCGTGGGGTTCCACCGCCATCTACGACGCCATCATGTCCGCCATCCCACTGGCCGATTCGCGGCACCGTCAGCGCGCGGCGCTGCTGGTGGTGTCCGACGGGGCCGACACGGCCAGCGACACCGCCCTGCGCGACCTGCGCCGCGCGCTGCTGCGGACCGACCTGTTCATCTACGCCATTGGTATCGACTCCGCTGATCGCCGCGCCATCAACACCCCGGTCAACCAGGTAGCGCTGGGCGAGATCACGGACCAGAGCGGCGGCCGCACG
The DNA here is from genome assembly GCA_963722395.1 of uncultured Acidobacteriota bacterium. GTDB lineage: Bacteria > Acidobacteriota > Vicinamibacteria > Vicinamibacterales > CAVVIG01 > CAVVIG01. The sequence continues at coordinate 364,438 of CAVRLS010000013.1, forward strand.
CACATCGTCCACGACAGCTCGGAGGTGATGGAGGCGCTTGGCCGCGTGGCCGAGGAACTGAACAGTCAGTACCTCATCGGGTATGCGTCGCCCAGGGGGGCGGACGGCCAGTACCACAGCATCCGCGTGCGCGTGCAGGGCGGCAGCTACAAGGTGCGTGCGCGGAACGGCTACGTCGGCTGACCCGCTGCTGATAGAATCGCCAGCGTGCCGGAGGGCAGGTGACACGACGACTCCGAACAGCGCGTGCAGCGGCGATGAGAGACTGGCCTGGAGGGTTCATGACGCGAAGTGTGGTGCTTGGAATGCTGGTGACGGTTGGGACGCTGTCGGTGGGGTTGGCCGGACAGCAGCAGCGCGCGACGCTGCCCGATGCGGTGAAGGTGAAGGACAACTTCTACATCATCGCGTCGTCGAGTCCAGTGGACCGCTCGCAGTTCACCGGCGGCAATGTGTCGGTGTTCGTGACCGACGCTGGTGTCACGGTCGTGGACAGCAAGCTGGCGGGGTACGGCCCTGACATCATCGCGAAGATCAGGGCGGTGACGAACAGGCCGATCACCACGCTCATCAACACCCATACGCACGGCGACCATACGGGCAGCAACGAAGGCTTCCCGGCCAGCGTGAACATCGTCGCCCACGAGAACACGAAGACGCTCATGGCGAGGATGGACGCGTTCAAGGGCGAGAAGGCGCAGTTCCTGCCGAAGCAGACCTACAAGGACACGCTGACACTCGGCAGCGGCAAGGATCGCATCGAGCTGCACTACTTCGGCAAGGGGCACACCGGCGGCGATACGATCATCTACTTCCCGACGCTGCGCATCCTGGTCACGGGCGACCTGTGGGCGTGGAAGGATGCGCCGCTGCTGGATCTCGCGAATGACGGCAGCGGCATCGAATGGCCGAAGACGCTGGCAAAAGCGATTGCGAGGCTGACGGACGCCGACACGATCATTCCAGGTCACACGCCGCCCTCGAAGCCGGCTGAACTCCAGGAGTACCAGCGCTACCTGACCGACCTGGTCGCCGAGACCGACGCGGCCGCCAAGGCGGGCAAGAGCGCCGCCGACGCGTTTGCGGCGAGCACCGTCACCGCAAAATACCCCGGCTTCAGGAACGACCGGCTGAAGGCCTTTATCGAGGCGCTCTACAAGGAGATGGGGAAGTAAGCCAAGGGGCAGGTCGGGCCGGCCCGACCTGCCGGCCTTTCTCCCGGCCCGCCTTCAAGTCCCTTCCCGCACCGCCCGCCCTCCCGTCACTCCGCCGCCCCCGAGAACTGATCGTCCTCCTCCGCGAACAGCACGTTGAACGTCGTCAGTGAGCCGTAGCAGCCGGTGATATAGCTCTGCAGCTTCACCTTGGCGTCGTCCGGCAGGTCTGAGGCGTTGACCTGCTGTTCCAGGGTTCGCAGCCGGTTCCGGATCATCACGATCTTGTGGAACAGGGCGTCGATCGGGATCACCTTCTCCTGCAGGCCGGGCGTGCCGGGGCGGAGCACCAGTGTGCCGCCGCGCCACTTGTCTGCCGGCACGACCGGCGTGACGCCGGCCTCTTCGCGCACGATACGACGGAGGAGCAGTTCGAGATCGTCGGTCGCGTCCGGTAGTGCCATCGCGGGTCCAGTCCTTTCACGGTCGGTCACAAGCGGCAGCGGTTCGCGACCCGGGGTCTGCGCCCGTGCGCGCGGCGTCGCCGCCACAGGTGCGCCGGCTCTCCCAGGTCCATCGATCCGCGGTCCGCCCCGGTAGTTGTGTTCGCTGTCGCAGTAGCCGCACACGACGCGGAGCGGGATGCCCGCCATGTCGACCGCGATGATCGTGTGCATCCGATCCGTCTTGCAGGCGCGGCAATCATCCTCGACCGATTCGCCCGCCCGCAGTGCTCGTCTGTCCGCCATGCCCGAATGATGACACGGCCGGCGGGAGCGGACGCGATGCGGGGTTCGTCCGCGGCCGTCGCGTTACAGGGCAGGGCGAGAGCCGGGCGCACCGGCCGACCCCGTCGACGAGGTCGCGACGAAGGAGAACCAAAATGAAGAAGATGTCCTATGTGGTGGGTGCGGGTGTGGTGGTGCTGGCAGGAGCGCTGATGACCGCGGCGTGTTCTGATCCGTCGGCGCAGGCGTCCGCGACCAGGCCCGATTCGACGACCATCGCCCGCGGGGAATACCTGGTCACCGTCGGCGGCTGCCACGACTGCCACACCCCGCTGACGATGGGGCCGAAGGGGCCCGAGCCGGACATGAGCCGGATGCTGTCGGGGCATCCCGAGCAGTTCGTCATCACTGCACCCGCCCGCCTGCCGTCGCCGGAGTGGATGATGGCATCGGCGCCGACCAACACGGCGCACTCCGGACCGTGGGGCGTGAGCTTCACCGCCAACCTGACGCCCGACCAGAACACCGGCCTCGGCATCTGGACCGAAGACATGTTCTTCAAGGCGCTGCGGACCGGCCGCCACATGGGCGCCTCGCGTGAGATCCTGCCCCCGATGCCCTGGTTCAACTACGGGAAGATGACCGATACCGATCTCAAGGCGGTCTACGCCTACCTGCGCAGCATCCCGCCCGTGCACAACCGTGTGCCTGATCCCATTCCGCCGGCGTCGGCGCCCAACGCCACGAACTGACCGTCTTCAGCATCAGGTCCGGTAGTCGGACCTGGCCGGTGAACGCTCGTGGCTGTAACCCAAGGGGAGACGCAGCCACGAGCGCTCGCCTGGTGCTACCGGTTCGAGCGCGGGGTGCGGGGGGTGCCGGCCATCTCGTCGTTGGTGCGGCCGCTGGTCTCACGGCCGAGAGCGCCGCACGCTTCACCCGTGACCACCGCGTTCGTGACGTCCAGACGGCCCAGGTCGGCAACGCTCAGCTCGGGGTCCTGCTTCAGCTTATCCTCGGGGCTGCGATTTGGCCGTTGTGAGTCGCCCGATGAGCCAATGCCCCCATTGCCGTTCGGCAGGTCCGCCGCTTCGCCAATCGTGGCGGTCAGCCGCACCTGTTTTCCGACGAGCGGATCGAGGTCGACCGATCCGGTAGAGCGCAGGCGATAGGTCTTCGCCGCCATGATCATCTGTTCGCGTTCCACTGAGGAACCGGTCTTCGTCACGCTTCCGCTGGTGCCCGCTGCTCCGGGCGGTTCGTTCATCATGGTGAGCAGCAGTTCATTCGACATGATGCCGCCGCCGCGCTGCACGCAGCCTTCGAAGCTCGCCTGCTGAGCGGCGGTGCCCTGATCACCGGCGCGCGCGCCCTCCACAGCCACGCCCCCGCCCGAACCGGACACGTCAGTGCCCCCCGCCGGGGTGTCCGACCCGCGCCCGCACGCCACGCAGGTCACGAGCATTCCACTCATCAACACAGTCGTCCATCTCATCGTCTGCGCCTCCTCATCCTGGTGCGCTTCACTGCACGTGGTGTGCCTCGGCTGTCAGCGCCGATAGGGGGAGGCCAGCCACGGGCAACGGCGATCAGGGAGAATGGAGCGACCGAACATGACGACCTTTCTGCTCATTCGACACGGCCTGACCGATGCGGTGGGGAAGCTGATGACCAGCCATGAACCCGGAGTGCACCTGAATGCCACCGGGCGCGATCAGGCAGCCGCGTTGCCGGAGCGGCTCAACAACGTGCCGCTTGCTGCCATCTACGCCAGCCCGCTGGAGCGCGCACGCGAGACAGCCCAACCGGTCGCCGATGCCCGGGGCCTGTCAATTCAACTGGACCCGCGCTTCATCGAGGTCGACTTCGGTGAGTGGACCAATCGCCGCTTTGCCGATCTGGCCACCGATCCGCACTGGCAGCTCTACAACATGCATCGGGGGGTGACGCGGCCGCCTGACGGCGAGGCGCTCGTCGATGTGCAGGCACGGACCGCACAGGCGCTCTTCGAACTGCAGGTGCGGCATCCGAATGAGGTCGTGGCGATCTTCTCGCACGGCGATACGCTGCGGGCCGTCCTGCTGCATTTCCTCGGCATGCCGATCGACTTTGTGCAGCGGCTCGAACTGGCTCCCGCCCGGATCAGCGTGCTGCAACTCGGCGCCGGCGCGCCGCACATCGTGCAGGTGAACGGCGAGAACGTGCCGCCGCTCCCTGGGCTCGGATAGGTTCGTCGTGGACGGGTCGCACTTCGACGTGCTCTACGACGGCGGCTGCGGGCTCTGCACCCGCACGGTGGCCTGGCTCCGCCGCCTCGACCGCCAGCACACGCTTTGCTTCGTCGACATCAATGCCGAGTGGGACGCCCTGGTCGCCGAGCACCCCGAACTCGATCGCGACGCGTGCGCCGTCGCCATGCACGTAATCGCGCCAGACGGCCGCATCACCACCGGCTTCGACGGCTTCCGCACCATTGCCTGGGCACTGCGGGCGCTCGCCCCGCTGGCGCCGTTCCTCCATGTGCCAGGCGTGCCGTTCATTGGCCGCCGCGTCTACCGCTACGTCGCCGCGCACCGGTCGACGACGTGCACCGTAGGCGATAGACGATAGGCGCCTGGCGTCCGGCTCTCGGCTTAGGCTTCAGCTCCGGCTTCTGACTCGCGACTGCCGGGTCTGCGACTCGCGACTGGCGACCAGCGACTTGTAACTGTGCGCGTCAGTAGTTCGTCCCTGTGGCTGCGTTGATGGTCCGCACGTTCGCGCCCACTGCCGTGCCGTCCGTGGCCGACGTGAGGTACGGGCTTGATGACGACAGCTGATAGCTGCCGTACGACTCAACAAATCCGACACTGCTGACGGTGGCCGGGAAGAAGTTGCCGGTCGGGTAGAGCGACGCCTGCCCGCCGATGATGACATTGCGCAGGAACGTGCCGTTCGGGAAGAACGTGTTCAGGGTGCCGTTCCCTTCGGCCGTGCCGGCACCCATCACCGCCCAGGTGTTGTCCGGCAATATGTTGTTGGTGAACGAGAAGCCAGAGACCGGCGCGCCGTCGGCGTAGATCACCGACGTGCCGTCGGTGAACACGGTGTTGTGATCGACTGCCAGGTTACGGCCACCGCTGGTTAGCAGCAGCTGGCCCGCCCCGCCCCAGTTCGCCGCGCTCAGATCGATGACGAGGTTGTTGCGGAACACGACGTCGGAGAGCGGCTGGCTCTGGAAGCGATAGTCGGTGCCGAGCACGCTCAGCACCCCCGAGACGTGGCGGATGACATTGTTCGTGATCGTGATGCCCTGGACGATCGACCACGGCGCGTTGCCGTCCTGATTCCGCGGCGTCAGCACGATCGCGTGTCCGGACTGGCCACCGGACCAGTTGTACTCGATGACATTGCTGTCGATCGTCACCCGCCGCGCGTTTTTGAATTCGATCAGGTTCTTCACCGCGTAGCCCTGCCCTCGCCACGAGGCGCGCTTGGCTACTGTGTTGCGCGTGAAGGTGACGTCGGACGGCACGAGCCCGTCGATCCACGGGTCCGAGCCGCCGAGCATGAAGTTTTCCCCGGTGGCCTCGAGGTAGTTGTTCGTGATGGTGAAGGGGCCCGGACCGTTCCAGCCGGCAATCGCCTGCGAGTCGCCGTTCGTCAGCCGGATATCGGAGATGTACGAATCGCGAATGGTGGTGGTGGCTGAATTGAGCGCGATGCCGCGCTTCTGCTCCTGGCCCGGCACGCCGTGGATGTAGACGCGGTCGACGATGAGGTCGTGCGCCACGGTTGCGAGCGAGTTCTGCGCCTGCGAGCCGTCGCCAAGCGCCAGGATGTCGCCGTAGGGCCAGGTGTCGATCAGCTCGAGGAATTGCAGGCGCCAGTGGTGCGCGCCGAGGTCGGTCGTGATCGCTGGAGCGCCGGCGATCCCACCGACGATCTTCGGCAACTGCCCTGCGTAGCCCGGCGTGATGCGCGTACCGGCCGGCGGCAGCACCGAGTCGGAAGCTGCGGAGCGGATGGTGATGTACTCGCTGCCGCTGCGCGCAGGCAGGCTCAGGCCACCGGCGTACGTGGCACCGGGCTGCAACAGGATGGTGTCGCCTGGTCGTGCCGCATTGATGGCCGCCTGCAAATCCTGGTCAGGGCGCACGCTGATGGTGGCACCGCCGGTGCCTGGCGCCGCGGCGCCGCTGGTGAACAAGATACGGTCGATGTTGCCGACGGCGCTCGCACCGCTGCTGTCGAAGACGAGCCGGGCCACCTGCGTACCTGCACCAAGCGTGACCGTGGCCGCAACCGTCTGCCACGCCTGCCAGCCGCCGGTATTCGGTACAGTGAGCGAGCCCGTGACATTCGAACCGTTCATCTCCAGATGGAAGGTGCCGCCGGCGCCGAGCGATGCCACGCGGAACTGCGCGGAATAGGCGCCGGCACTGGCCACGTTCACGGTGTAGGCCAGCCACTCGCCAGGCACGGCCCAGCCGACGTTGTGGCCACCGCCGGAGGCTGCCTCGAGGTCGACGTCAGTCGATCGGAGCGCACCGCCCGCGTTGCCGCTGGAGGTGTCATGGTAGGCGACGCCTGCAGTCCCCGCATCGAAGTGTTCAGCCTCGATCGTGCCCGGGACGGCCGCGGGTGAACCGCTATACGGCGTCGAACTGCTCGAACCTCCGCCGGTTCCACCCGTTCCGCCACTCACGCTGATGCGCCCGAGGTTGAAGCCGGCGTTGTCCACAAGGATCGTCAGCAGCTGTGTGCCTGCGTTCAGCGACACCGGCAGACTGACGGTCGTCCAGTTCTGCCACCCGCCGGTGGCCGGCACGGTCACCACCGACCAGACATTGCTGCCATTGAAGCCGACGTGCATCGCGCCGCCACCCGACGGCGAGGCGACGCGCAGTTGTACGGTGTACCGCCCCGACGTTGGGACGCTGACGCTGTAGTTCATCCACTCGCCCGGATCGAGCCAGCCGACGTTGTAGCCGCCGTCGCCGCTGGGCTCGAGGTCGACAGCGGTATTGCGAAGCGCGCCGCCGCTGTTGCCGGCAGTCGTATCGTGAAACGACAGCCCTTCACCGGCGGTATCGAAGTTCTGCGCCTCGATTGTGCCGGGCAGCGTCACCGGCGCCCCGAGGTAGGCGAGGCTGGAACCTCCCGTGCCGCTCCCCGATCGGGACAGGATGGTGGTGTCGTTCGATCTGCCGCCTGGCGCACGGGAAAGGTAGGTGGCGGGACTCAGCACGATCTGGTCGATCTGGGCGCCGTCCTCTCGCGATTGCACGCGCAAGGTATGCGAGCCGGACGATGAGAACTGGACGATGCTGGTCTGGGCAAGCCAGTAGGCGCCGTCTGCCCAGCCCCAACCCGAGACGCCACAGCCGCTGCATGGCTCGAGGTTCAGCAGCAGCGCCGACGAGGTGCCGGTGCGGTAGAGCGGGCTGCCGCTCGCCGAAACTGCGTCACCGAACTGCACCCAGACCGAGTCGTTCCACTTCGAATCGCCCGACGCCTTCAGCCGCACCCAGATGCGGTAGGGGATTCCGGACGCGGCGGTGAACGAGAGATCGATGCGGTCTGTGGGCGAGGCAACTGGGGCATCGGTCGAAGCCCAACCGGCGTCGGTGCTCGAGGCCATTTGACCACCGGCAGAGGTTGAATCGGCGACACGGGTCCATGCGCCGCTCATCGCCACCGCATCAGACGCATACACCACAACCTCGTCGGCCGCGGCGGCTGACGTCGTCCCGCCGCTCCAGACTCCCAACATCGCCACACTCATCACACACACGATCACTCGTCGCATCCGGTCGTCTCCTGACGTCGATAACAGCAGAGGTATTTACAGGGGGTTGCAGACCACACGGCAAGGGCGGTGCCTGAAAAGTGGGAACCGAAGCGCTGATGAGCTGTCGGCAGGCAGTACGGATGGCGTGTAAGCGTCACGAGTCGGGCGTTCGGGCGGCGCCGGGTCTGGATTCAGCCGACCTCATCGAGCGTCCGGCGGACCCTCGCGGCGAGCTCCCGCGGCGTGAACGGCTTCGACAGCAGTGACTGGCGCAGTTTCCCGAGCCCGTGCCATGGGGGGTGCGTCCTACGTCACCGGCTCGCACTCGCTGCGCCTCGGGGCGTCGGTGAGCAATGGCGACTGGCGCCGCATCCGCGCGTTCTCGGGGGACGCGTCGGCCATCACCTACAACGCCGGCGTGCCGGTGCAGGCGGTGCTCCAACTGCCGTGGGACCGCCGCAACGGCATCAAGGCCGACACCGGCATCTTCGCCCAGGACCGCTGGTCACTCGGCCGCGTCACGCTGAACCTCGGCCTGCGCTACGACTGGTTCATCGGCGAGACGCAGAAGAGCGAGGTGCTCGCCAGCCGTCACAGCACCGGCTTCGTGTTCGACGAGTGTGCCGACGGGCTCAACGACCCGGCCGCCGGGTGCGTTGGCCGCGTGCAGGACTGGAAGGACATCTCGCCGCGTGTCGGCTTCTCGTGGGACGTGTTCGGCAACGGTCGCACCGCCCTCAAGGCGAGCGCGGCCCGCTATGTCAACGGCCAGACGATTGCGGTGGCCGACGACATCAACCCGGCCTCGGCGCTCAGCCTGAGCGACACCCGCCCCTGGCGGGGCGGACTGGCGACAGTCCGTCCACGCCTTCCAACCCGACTGCCTTGACCCTCCGAACCGTTTTTCCCTCTCTGAACGTTCGACGGTCACAACCGCCGGCGTGGCAACGCGAACGCGAGCACGCAGGCCGCGCCTCGGTTCATTCCTCCGGCGTCGGCCAGCGACTGGCCAATACGTCGGGCGTGCTGGCGATACTCGTCGCTGCGCATGACGCGCGTCACCGCCTCCAGGAGGGTTGTGCTCGTGGCTGACGGTCCAGTGAGGGACACATCTGCTCCGTGGGCTCCACCTGGCCCCCGAGCTGCGCTCGCTCATCTGCGGCACGACGACGAGGGGCACGCCTGCCATGAGGCTCTCGCTGACGCTGTTCATGCCCCCATGGGACACGAACGCGGTCGCTTCCCGCAGCACGGCGATCTGGTCGACGTGAGCCAGAGTCGTGATGTTGGACGGCAGTGGGCCAAGCGCCTCCGGCCGGACCCGGTCGCCCATGGCGATCAGGACCCGCACCGGCTGGTTCGCGAACGCGTCGATGCACTGCGCGTAGAAGTCGAGGCATTCGGTGAACAGCGTGCCCAGCGAGACATAGACAAGCGGTCTCGAATTCGCCGGTGCCCCGGCGCAGCTGGTGCGACAGCGGTTGTCTCGAGGCCCGGACCAATGAACTGATAGCGGTCGTCGAACGTCTCCGCCCTGGGCTGGAAGAGCCGCGACGTGTAGACGAGGTTCAGCATCGAGTGGCCCATCACCGATCCGACTGGACCGATGCCAGGCACCCTGTGCGTCCTACGCAGCCGTCGCGCCAGGAGCGCCGCTTTCCCGAGGTGATGGAGTTTCGACCAGAGCACACCGGCGCTCTTCGGCCGGGCGTCTCGTGCCGCCGCCAGCGCCAGCACATGCCGGTTGAACGCGAACGTGGAGGTTGACGTCACCACCGGCACGTTCAGAATCTGGCCGGTCCAGTGTCCCCACGGCGCCACCGAGTCGGTGACGATGTAGTCGGGCCTTTCAGCCCTGAAAGTGGCGAGGGAGGAGGCCAGGACCTCCGCCGTCGTCCTCGTCAGCAGCCACGACAACTGCTCGGTCCGGCGGGGCCATGTCGCGAGGGTGTCGACAAGTGGGCTGGCGTAAGGCAGGTAGCGGGCGCCGATCGCCCGTAACGCTGGTTCGAATGGTGCGGTGGACACGACGGTCACATCCTCGCCGCGCTCGACCAGCGCGCGGACCAGGCGGAGCAAAGGATTCATGTGGCCGTGCAGCGGCAGGCTCGCGACGAGTGCTCTCACTCGCGCCGGACCTTACCACACGCGTGCGTGCCCAGGGCTGGCTGAGGGAGCTGTAGCCCGACCTATAATGCCCGTCATGTCCGTCGACGTGAAGGACCTCATGCGTGAGATCGAAGACGACGTGCGCCATGCCCGGCGCAAGCGTCTGCTGGCTCGCGGGGGCGCGGGGGAGTATCGCGACCCGGCGATCTATGCCGGCGTCGATGCCGTGCTGCGCCGGGCCATCGATGCGCGCGATCACGAGGCGCTGCTGCTGCCCGACTTCCTCACCAGCGAGGCCGACTGGAACCTCGACCTGCACCTGACGTACGCGAGCCATCGTCCCGCGCTCGGCGGATTGATCATTGCGGCGAAGCGCAAGGTGCTGCTGCCGCTGATGCGATGGCTCTACGAGTACAGCCTCGAGAACTTCCGCCGGCAGCGCCGGATCAACACCGTCCTGTTCGCCTGCATCGAGGAACTGGCCATCGAGAATGCCCGATTGCGGCAGGCGATGGCGCCGCGCGCGGCGGCCGCGTCGGAGTCGGGCGCCGACACGCCGGGTCGATGAAGCTCGCCTGCGTCGTCCACCGCTTTGGCGCCGATATCGCCGGCGGCTCCGAAGCCCATTGCCGCCATGTCGCCGACCACCTGGCGGCGCATCACGACATCACCATCCTGACGTCGTGCGCGCGCGATCACATCTCGTGGCGCAACGAACTCGAACCGGGCGACTCGATGCTCGGTGCCCTGAAGGTGAAGCGCTTCGCGGCGGCGCGGCAGCGGTCGCTGCATCGCTTCGCCGACGCCAGCGAACTGGCCTTCAGCGGCCTGGCGACTGATGCGCAGCAGGAATTGTGGTTCCGCGAGAACGGGCCCGAGTTGCCAGGGCTCATCGAGTACCTGCGGGTCCACGGACGCGAGTTCGACGTGGTGCTGTTCTGGGCCTTCCGGTACGCGGAGGTGTTCTTCGGGCTGCCGGAGGTGGCCGACCGCGCCGTGCTCGTGCCGACAGCGGAGGACGACCCGGTCATCCGCATGTCGATTCTCGAGCGCTTCTTCGCGCGTCCGGCCGGCTACATCTTCCTGACGCCCGAAGAGCAGGAACTGGTGCAGCGCCGCATGAGCACGGTCACCCCGCCGTCCGTCATCATCGGCTCCGGCCTCGACCCGGCAAGGCAGCTGTCCACCGTCGATCTTGCAGCGCTCGGCGTGCGCGAGCCGTTCGTGCTCTACCTGGGGCGCATCGATCCGAACAAGGGGTGTGTTGACCTGCTCCAGCACTTCATGCGGTTCAAGGCGGAGCAGCGGAGTCCGGTGCAGCTCGTGATGGCCGGCCCTGCCAGCATGCCGCTGCCCGGTCACGACGACGTGCGTTACCTCGGGTTCGTCGGCGAGCCGACGCGCGAGATGCTGCTGCAGCGGGCGCGCCTGCTGGCGATGCCGTCACGCTTCGAGAGTCTCAGCCTGGTGCTGCTCGAAGCCTGGAACCATGCGCTGCCCGCGATCGTGAACGGACACTGCGCCGTGCTGAAGGGCCAGGCCGAGCGCGCGAACGGCGCGCTGTTCTATCGCAACTACGACGAGTTCGCACGCGGCCTGTCGTACCTGCTCGAACGGCCGGACATCGCGCGCGCCCTCGGCCAGCAGGGGCTCGCTTATGTGGACCAGCACTACCGCTGGCCAACCGTGGTGGCAACCGTCGACCGCCTGCTGGCGCAGGTCGCTGCCCCGCGGTCGTCTTGACACGACTCGCGTATGCCGTATAGTCCTCCCCGAAAGGAAATGTCGCCGATGTCTCCAGCGTTTCGTAGTCTGCTCACCGCGGCCGCCGGAGCGGCGCTGACGGCACTCGTGTCCATCGCTGTTGCGCCGGTCGCTGGCCAGCAGCCGGCCAGGTACCGCGCGCCACGCGCCGCCGACGGCCATCCCGACATGAACGGGATCTGGCAGTCGTTGAACGAAGCCAATTACGACGTCGAGATGCACATGGCGCGGCCAGCCCTGCAGACGCGACCCGGTCCCGTACGGGCCGGTGCCGGCCCCGCCGGTGCTTGCCATGGGCGCCGTTGGCGCCGTGCCACCCGGCATGGGCGTGGTCGAAGGGGGACAGATCCCCTACAAGCCGGAGGCGCTGGCGCAGCGCAACACGAACCGCGAGAACTGGTCGCAACTCGATCCCGAGGTGAAGTGCTACCTGCCCGGGGTGCCGCGCGCCACCTACATGCCGCACCCATTCCAGATCTTCCAGAGCAACAAGGCCATCTTCTTCGCCTACCAGTACGCCGGGGCGGTCCGGAACATCTACCTCACCGATCCGGGGCCGGCGCCGGTCGACTCGTGGATGGGGCAGTCGTTCGGCACCTGGGAAGGTGACACGCTGGTCATCGACGTCACCGGCTTCAACGCCGATACCTGGTTCGATCGGGCGGGTAACCATCACACCGAAAAACTGCATGTGGTGGAGCGCTACACACGGACGGCGCCAGACGTCCTCACCTACGAAGCCACCATCGAGGACCCGAACGTCTTCACGCGTCCGTGGAAGATCTCGATGCCGCTCTACCGGCGGCTCGACAAAGGCGTGCAGTTGATGGACTTCAAGTGCGTGGAGTTCGTCGAAGAGCTGATGTACGGCCAGTTCCGGAAGAACCCGCTCCCGCGCTGAGGCACGGCATGATGGTGCGCATCAAGACCACCGCCGCCGTCGTTGCTCTCGTCGCCGCATCGCTCGCCGCCTGGCCGCTATTTGTCGCCGCGCAGGCGCCGACCGGTGCGGCCGCACGTGCGACGACGCTTGCTGGCGGACTGCCACGCACGCCCGACGGCCGTCCCGATCTGCAGGGGGTCTACGACCTCGCGACCATGACGCCGGTGGAGCGGCCGGCGGTGTACAACGGCCGCGCGTCGATCACCCTCGACGAAGCGAAACAGCTCGAGTCGGCTGCGGCGGCGCGCACCGAACGGTCGTTGCGCCCTGACAGTGCCGCGCGTACAGCTCCGCCTATTGGCGGCGACGGCTCCAGTGGCGCGGCCGGCGGCGTCGGCGGCTACAACGCGTTCTGGGTCGACCGGGGTGACGCCTTCACGGTCATCGATGGCCAGGCGCGCACCTCCATCGTCGTCGACCCGCCGAGCGGCCGGGTGCCGCCGCTCACCACGGCGGCGCGGCAGCGCCAGGCGGCCCGCGCGGGCCAGCCCACCTCCGATCAGGCCGAGAACTCCGGAGGCGACGTCGGACTCGAAAGTGCGCCGGGCGCCTACGACGACCCGGAGCGGCGCCCGCTCGCCGAACGGTGCCTCCTCGGCTTCGGCTCGACGTCGGGCCCGCCGGCGTTGCCGAACTACTTCTACAACAACCTCCATCAGATCGTGCAGACGCGCGATACGGTGATGATCCTGACCGAGATGAATCACGACGTGCGGGTCGTGCGCATGAACGCGACGCACCTGCCGCCCAGCATCCGGAACTGGATGGGCGACTCGATCGGCTGGTGGGACGGCGACACCCTCGTGGTGGAAACCACGAACTTCACCGCCAAGACCCGGTTTCGCGGCTCGTCCGAGGCGCTGAAGGTGACCGAGCGCATCTCGAGGATCGATCCGGCGACGCTGCTCTATCGCTTCACGGTCGAGGATTCGCAGACGTGGGACCAGCCGTGGTCAGGCGAGTACACGTGGCCGGCGACCCCAGACCAGATGTTCGAATATGCCTGCCATGAGGCGAACTATGCCCTCGGCAATATTCTGCGAGGCGCCAGGCAGCGCGAGCAGGACACACAATCGGTCCGGGACCGTTAGAATGCGTACCGGGGGAAAAGAGGCAACGTGATGAGAAAAACAGTCTTCGTCGTGCTCGGAACGGTGGTGCTCGGAGCCATCGCAGCCGTTCCGCTGATTGCGCACCATGCCTTCGGCGGTGAATTCGATCCGAACCGCCCTATCCTGCTGCGCGGCGCGGTGACCAGGATCGAGTGGGTGAATCCGCACGCCTGGATTCACCTCGCGGCGAAGGAAGTAACGATCGCCGGCGAGAAGAAGACGCTGAGTGCGCCTGAAGCGTGGGCGGTCGAAGGCGGCACGCCCAACACCCTGCTGCGTCGCGGCATCACGCGCGACTCGCTGGCCATTGGCACCGAGATCATCGTCGACGGCTACCAGACCCGAGACCACTCGCTGCTGCGCGGCAACGGCCGCAACATCACGTTGACCGACGGCCGCAAGCTGTTCATGGGCTCGTCCGGCACGGGCGCCCCGCGCGACGGCGCCGACCCGACCGAACGGCCGCGCTGAGCGCTAGCCCGAGAACCCGATCCACCGTCCGGCCGCCGCGACGGTGAACCACATCCCGATCGACAGCACGGCGACGACTGTCTTGGTGGCGCCGCCGAACCGTCCTTCCTGGCTGAGGGCGATGCGGTTGCGGACGCCGTAGGTGAAGATAATCGCGAAGAACAGCGTGACGATCTTTATCCAGAACGGCGTGCTGTAGTAGCACTTCACGGCTTCCGAGGCGAAGAGCGCCGTGCCCGATACGACCATCACCGCCAGGCCGACGGAGAAGAAGCGCCGTGCGTCACGGGCCAGCTCAGCCACCGGCTGCCGGCGCAAGCCGAGGTTCAGGAGGCGCAGGTCGACGATGAGCGCCGCGCCGCCTATCGTCACGAGCCCGAGGAGGTGAATCGACTCGATCACCGCGAAGGCCCACACCGATTCGCGCACCGCCCGGCCGACGCCGGATTCTTCGAACCACTGACAGAAAGCAAGCAGGTCCATCGGCAGTTCCTATCGCTGCTCGTCGTACGAGCAGCCGGAGGCGATCTGGACCCAGCCGGGCTGCGGCTTGTCGCAATCGAACCAGTTGTAGGCGATCATCCGCCCGGTGACGATGATGCCGGCCCAGAGGACCAGCGAGGCGACTCCAGCGAGCCTGGCCCGCGACGGCGGCTCGGCATCCTTCGCCCAGCTCGAGACCGTCCTGAACACACCCGTGTGGAACATCAGCGCGTTCAGCCCGGCGAGAACGAGGAACACCACCTTCACGCGGAAGAAGATGTTCTGGTACGAACGCACGGGAATCGCGTAGAAGAGCAGGACGCCGCTCACCACCATCACGACAAAGCCGAGGAAGATCCACGGCTGCAGCCGTGTCACCACCTCCGACACCGGCACGCGCTTCAGTGCCAGGCCGGTCAGCCGCAGGTCCATCATCATCGTCATGCCGACGAACAGGCAGAGCGTGAGCACATGCACCGACTCGATGAGCGGATACATGAAGAGTGATTCGTGGAGGGCGATGCTGCCGGAGGTGCTGGCCAGCCACTCGCAGAACGGAAGTAATGACATGGGAGTTGTGTCCGCGACGGGAGTGCCGTGTTATAGCGTCGCCTTCCGATCGAAGTCAACTGCGTGGTTCGTCGTTGGGTCGTCAGCGCTGGTCACCCCTGGGCTATCATGTGCGCGACTTCACGGGAGAATCACCAATGCGTAAGCTTGTCGTTGCCGCCGCGCTCTTCGTCACTGCAGCTGCCTGCAACAGCGCGCCGCCGGCACCGCCGTTCAAGCCGATCGCCGATACAAAAGATCTGATGGAGCTTGTCATGGAGCGCCAGGCGGACATCGTCTGGAGCGCCACCGGCACGATCATCACCGAGGCCGGCGTCGAGGAGCGCAGTCCGAAGACCGAAGAGGACTGGATTGCGGTCAAGGCCGCGGCGGTGAATCTGGTGGAGGCCGGCAACCTGCTGATGCTGCCGCAGCGCGCCCAGGACGGCGACCGCTGGATGGACAACGTCCAGAACATGATGGGGCAGGGCGAGAAGATGATCGCCGCCATCGACCGCAAGGACACAAGGGCGATGTTCGACGTCGGCAGCGATCTCTACGACACGTGCACCAACTGCCATATGCACTACATGCCGGAGATCAAGGACCTGTACCGCTGAGGAACACTGGCTGGCGTCGGGCTCCGGGCGGAAGATAACAGGCCCGGCGGAGTTACCCACCGGGCCTGTTCAGCGCGTGACGTTGACGGGCCAGAAGCCGAGAGCCCGAATCCCCTCACCATCGCCGTTACTGCGGCACCACGTCCAGACTGATCTGCAGCGGGAAGGTTTCCGCCTTCCCGAGCGGGCCGACATCGGGATCGCCGGGCTGCATCGTGACTTCGATCTTCGTGTTGGCCGGCAGTTCGACCGGGTCGACCAGCCAGTAGCGGCGCGGCCATTCCGGGCGGGCGTTGTGCAGCTTCAGCAGTGGCACCTTGCGGCCGGACGCGGCGACCGCCGTCACCTCCACCGACGCGTAGGGGCCGTCCAGCATCGGGCGCAGTGCGACGACCCGCCCCGCCTTGGTGAGCGTGCTCGAGAAGCTGCGCGGCGACCCGGGCGCGTCGGTTGGTCCGTCGATGGCGACCGATTCGATCGACTTGCCCGAAAGCGGCTCCTCCGTGAAGTAGAGCCCGATGATGCTCGTGTCGTTCACCGACTTCTGCTCGTCCTGCCACGACTTCTTGTAGTCGACCTTCAGCTTCAGCGTCGCCCCGGCCGGCACCTTGAACGCGGCACCACTCGGCGGGTCGACCGCATCGTCTCCCGGCTCCCAGATGTGGAGCATCGGGCCACCGTCCACGCTGATGTAGGCGCGGCGAACAGCCGAGGCGACACCCGGAAGCAGGTCCGCAGCCTTCACCCATTTTGCCTCGGTGAATTTCGTCGGGATGCTCACCTCGTTCGACGCCTGCATCACCCCCGGACCCACCGTGAAGGGCTGAGGCATCGGCAGTTCGAGGTCAGGCTTGCCAGCGACCCACCCCGTGCGGGCCTTGACCTCCGGGAGCTTGATGGTGAGATCGCCGTGCGGTGTGCCGCCGGTGGCCCAGGTGATGATCTTGTCGAGGTCGCGCGGCGTCAGGCTGTGGTTGTTGCGCACAGCCGGTCCGGTAGGGTCGGCATACCAGGGCGGCATCGCGCCGATGAGCAGCATCTCACGCATCGACTCTGCCCAGGCGACCGCGCCGCCGTCCTTGTCGTAGGTCATCAGGGACATCGGCGCCGGACCGCCCTCGGCATGGCAGCGTCCGCAGTTGTCGCGCAGCAGCGGGAAGATGTCGACGTTGTACGAGAACGGCGACGTCTTCGCCTTGTGCGCGTCCACCGTGCTGGACGTGGACGAGAGCACGAGGCCGGCCCAGACCAGTCCTAGCGTGCCCCAGGTGATGGTGCGCGCGTGACGCGCGCCGAACCTAACGAGCGCCTTCATATGCTGCCTTCAGGTCTGCGACGGCCGTCGCCATACGGTCGTAGGCTTCGACGATCTTGGTGCGGTTACCGAGGTCACCGTAGCCGTCAAGCTCCCACGCGGAAGTGACGACGCGCCGGGCCGCGGAGACGGCCAGCGCCCGCTTGGCGGCTGGCAACGAGCCGGAGTGCTGTTCGAGCACCAGGGCCACGGTTTTCGTACCCATGGCGGGCAGCCACACTTCGCCGATGTTGCCTTCCTTCATCAGCGTCTCGATCTGGCCGGCGCGGTTCAACAGCTCGGCGACGAGGGCGTTGATGTCTTTCGGCAGCACCTCCTCGTTCAGCACCGCTGCCAGCGCGGGCGGCATCGGGGCAATCTCGCCAGCGTAGAGGTCGGGCGGCGCAGCCGGTGGCTGGAACTCTGGCGCGGCGTTTTTATCCGCGCTGGCCGGGGCCGGCTGTGCCGGAGCCGGGGCGGCCGGGGCCGCTTGCGCCGGAGAAGCCGGAGCCGGGGCCGCCGGAGGCGGAGCCACTCGCGGCGGAGCCAGGGCAGCCGGGGCCGCGGCGGCAACAGCTGGTGCGGCGGCGGGCCTCGGCGCCGCAGGTGCCGCCGCCGGACGTGGCGTCGCGGTCGGGCCGACGGTGGCACCGACAGTGGTGTCCTTCGACAGTTCGTTGAACTGGAAGTCGAACGGCTGCTCGGCAGTCTGCGGGCTGAACTTCAGCTTCAGGGTGACGCGCAGCGGCAGCGCCGTCGCCGCCGGCGGCAGCTTCGCCTCCATCGTCGTGCCGTCACGGCCAATGGTCAGCGGGGCTGTGGCAATTTCGTTGTCCTTCGCGTCGCGGACGGCGACGACGCCGGTGATGCCCTTGCCGCGAACGGGGAGCGGCTTGGTGAAGTTGTCGTAGAAGAACGCCTTGAACAGGCCGTTCTGCGGGTAGGTGCCTTCGACGTGATGCCAGGCGTCGGCGGCCATGAAGAACTGCCCGCCGTGACGCGGGTTGTGGTCACCGTGTGCGCGCAGCTCGTAGCCGATCTTGCGAGCGGAGCCGTCGTCACACGTGCCAGGCTCCATGAGCTTCCTGTCAGCGGCGCCGGCACAGCTCCACGAGAGCGCCAGCGTCACCTGCACCAGATCGCGGCCGTCACGGCGGCACTTGCCCGGCGCGTCGTGCACCTCGAGCGCCTGGTGCACCGGGCACCAGTACTTGGCGTCGAGCCGGACCGGCACCAGCGTCATCTTGCACTTCGGACAATCGCCGGGGTGGTCTTCGAGCACATCTTCATCGCCCGGCATGGGACATACGTAAGAAAGCGGCGGGAGCTTCTGCGCGGCGGCGGTCCTGGCGGCCTGCCCGGCGGCATACGGAGCCGCTGAGTACGCCAATGCCAGAGTCGCGATCGCGAGCCCCGCAAATGGTTTCTTCATACTGTTCATTCTATAGGACTCGATGGCACGGAGAGGCGGTTCCGCCTTACCAATTTCAAGGTAGTGACGATTGCCGCAGAATGTCGCAGCTGACGTCCGAGCGCATAGACTATCCGCATGCGTTTCAAACTCATCCTGCGGCGGGTTCGCACGCCGCTGCTGGGCGTCGTGCTCGCATCGGCTGCGGCGATCGTGTCGGCACAGCCGCTTGCCGACCCGGCCCGCGAGGCGGTGCTCGCCCTCGATCGCTACCTCGAAACGTGGAACTCGCGCACCCCTGCACTGTGGGCCAGCTCGCTGCACTATCCGCATGTGCGTCCGGGCGCGGGTCCCTTCGAAGTGAGCCAGACCGCCGCCGAGTACGCGGCTGGGGTGAACTTCGAGCAGACGCTGCGCACCGGCTGGCATCACAGCGAGTGGGTGTCGCGCACCGTCCTGCAGACGAGCGCCTCCAAGGTGCACGTCGCCGGCACTTGGCAGCGCTTCACGGCTGACGGCACGCCGCAAACCTCCAGTGCCATCACCTACATCGTCAGCAACGTCGGCGGCCGCTGGGGCGTGCTGGCGCGTTTTGCGGCCGGCACCGGCACCATCGACGCGGTCGCGCAGGCCAGGAACAGCGCCGCCGGGCTCCAGGCAGTCACCACCTTCTTCACCGCCTGGAACAGTCATGACCCGCAGGCGCTGGCGGCGTCCCTCCACTATCCGCACGTGCGCATCGCCGATGGGCAGGTCGAGGTGTGGCGTGCGCCTCAGGCGATCCTTACCGGTGCCGAAGCCGGCCGTCAGCGCACCTGGTATCAAACGCGGGTCGACAAGGTGGCCGCGGTGCAGACCACGTCGAACGGCGTGAACCTGACGGTGACACTCAGCCGGCTCGGTCGCGACGGCACGGTGCTGTCGACGGACGAAGGTGTCTTTCTCGTGGCGCTGCGCGAAGGCTCGTGGAAGGTGCAGGCCCGTTCGATGATGGGGACCTAGGCGTGGCACAGGCGACGGCGGCAACGGCAAGCAGGCCGGGCAGGGCAGGTGTGACGCTGGCGCGCGCGAAAAGCGCGATGGACCGCGGGCGCTACCAGGAGGCTTCGACCCTCCTGGAAGGGAGTGTCGCGCGCCTCGAGCGGACGAAGGGCACCACGCACCTCGACGTAGCGGCACCGCTGAACCTGCTGGCGATGAGCTACCGCTATCGTGGCCGCTTCATCGACGCGGGTCTTCGTTATCAACGCGCGCTCTCCATCCTCGAGGCGCACGGCCTCGGCGAGAGCACCGCCGCCGCCGACATCTTTCACAACCTTGGCGGCCTCGAACACTCGGCCGGCAACTGGCTGCGCGGCGAGCCGTTCGCGCGCCACGCGGTCAGGCTGCGAACGAAGCTTCTCGGTAGCCGGCACCCCGCGGTGGCAGCCGACCTGACGGCGCTGGCGGCGCTGCTCGATCGACAGGGGCAGTTCGTTGAGGCCGAGCGTCTCTATCACCGCGCTCTGGCCATCCTCGAGCGTGAGCACGGCGCCGAGCATCACCTCGTGGCGGTCGCGCTGAACAACCTGGCCGCAGTCCTTCTCGCACGCCGGACGATGTCTGAGGCCGAGGCAATGTTCCGTCGGGCCATGGCCATCGAGAGTCGCGAACTTGGAGCCACGCATCCCACGGTGGCCTACAGCACCAACAACCTGGCGGTGCTGCTGAAGGACACCCGGCGCCCGTCAGCTGCGGCGGCGCTGTTCCGGAAGGCCATCAGGCTGTTCTCACGAGGTCTGGGCGCGGACCATCCGCACGTCGGCGTCTGCCTCGAGAACCTGTCGCAGGTGTTGCGGCGAACGGGCGACGGGGCAGGCGCGGCGAGCGCATCGCGCCGGGCGGCGCGCATCTTCGACGCGATTGATGCCGTGACGAACGACGGCGTCGCCGCCACCGGCACGATCAATCCGTGGGCGACCCCCTACCGGCTCATCGCGCGCGCGTCCGCCATTCACCGCATCGGCGTGTTCACCGACGACGCGATCCCGAAGGGACACAAGGTGATCGAGTACACCGGCGAGCGGATTTCACGGCGCGAGAGTGGACGCCGGTGGGACCCGAAGCGGAGCTATCTGTTCGAGCTGACCGAGAAGGTGCACCTGGATGGCGCCATCGGTGGAAGCGGCGCTGAGTACATCAACCACTCGTGCGAGCCGAACCTCAAGACGCGCATCGTGCGGCAGCACATCCTCTACTACAGCACGCGAGCCATCGCGAGCGGCGAGGAGCTGACGGTGGACTACCGCTACGACCACGACACCGACAAGATGCGCTGCTACTGCGGCGCACCCGGCTGTCGCGGGACGATGAACCTGCTGCCGCCGAAAAAGGTCAGGAAGAAAAATGGCAAGAAGGCTAGATAGCCTTCTTGCCGCCCTTGACGTCCTTCTTCGGGGGCAGATCCTTCTTCACCACCGGCCTGGCGGCGCGCACCAGGGTGATGTTGTCGTTGGACGCGAGCCGGCCACCCTTGACGGCGGTTGCTTTCGGTTTCACGTCCTTCAGCGGCTTCTTCTTCGGTGCCATGTCAACCTCCTCAACGCGGGAACGCGCAACGTCCGGGCGATTCTACCGGAGACAGGCAACGCTGACGGACTGACATGCGCCTCACCTCATGATTCGGACCTCCGTCCCTGTCGTTGCCTTTCTTCTTGGGTGCATCATCGCAGCCTACGGTCTCCTGTCCGAGGCGGCGCAGCCAGGCCCGGTCGTCCAGGGCGGAACTTCCGCGGTGCTTCTGCCTGCCACCGTTGCCGAAACGAGCCTTTGCCGATTTGAAGGCCGCGACACCGGCTTCTCGTCGCATCCCAGTACGGTATGAAGCGCGACTTCGATGCCTGTCTCGAAACGCTGGGTTCACGGCGTCCCGTGGCGTCACTCACCGCCCTCCGCGAGTGGGACGAGGCGCATGCCGCCGCCGGCATCGCGGCGCGGCCGGGTTATCAACCGTCATCGTGCCGTTCGCCCGTGTCCCGAACGCACCGACGCCGCCGCTGCCGGCCGGCTTCGACGCCAGGGCCGCACCGTTCGCCGTCAGCTTCACCGGCATGGCCTGCAGCGAGCCGCGCCTGCTTGCGCTGGCCTATGCGTTCGAGCAGGCGACGAAGAAGCGCGTCCAACCCCGGGTCGGTGCCATAGGCCGACCTGGAGGTCGGCAGCTGCGTACTGGGTTGTCGTAGCCGCGCAGCCTCACCGCGGTTCCTAGCGCTCGACGGTGACCGACGGCGGCGTGAGCATGGCGGTCGGATTCGTCGCCGCACCGATGGCCACTGGCGTAGCCACGAAGTGTTCGAAGAGCACCGATCTGCTGCTGCGTGGCCGGCGTCGCCGGCACGAAGCGGTACGTCGCCTGTCCTCCGGCCGAGAGCCCGATGGTGTAGCTGCCGGCGTCGCGGCCGAAGCGGGCGAAGCCAAAGGCAACGGCGGACGCCGCGTCCTGGATATGCCCCCAGCCGTTCGTGGCCCTGGCGCGCGACCCGCCGGACACCTCGATCGCGCGGCGCTGGTTCAGCGGCCCCGACTCGATCTTCCACCCGCTCGGACCGCCGACACCGACGGCCTGGGTGAGGGTGATGGAGTCGGTGGCCGCACGGAAGACGCCGTAGGTGCCGCTCTCGGTGCCAAAGTCCCACAGCACGGGGAAGCCCGCCCACGCATATGGCCGTTCCAGCGCAATGTCCTTCAGCTTGCGGGTCCGGTCGGTGACGGTGGCCGTGGTCTTCAGCCACGTCTTGCTGTTCGGCATCTCCATCAGCAGTTCGACCGGGATGCTCGACGTTTCGTCGATGGCGATCGTCGCGGTGTAGCGCAGCACTACCAGCAGCGGCCCGCCTTTCACCACCTCGAGGTTTGCGCCCTGGGCCTTCGACAGGTCGTGGCGCCGGCCGTTGCCGTCGGTGAGGGTGAGGCCGTTCTGACCCGTGCCGATCGCCTCGCCGCGATACGACGCCGACGCGAGGAGCGGGCTGCCACTCTTCGAGAACGTGAGGTTGCCGACGACTACCGCGGTGGGCTGCTCGTCGAGCGTAAGCCCGCGCGCCGGCTTCGCGGCCGCGGTGACCGATGGACCGAACTGCAGTTCGTAGCGCCGATCCTCTTCCGGCTCGAGGCTCGTGTTGAAGTCGATATCCAGCGTCTGCACAGAGCCGTCGTCCCACGGTGCTCGGGCGGTGAACTGCACCGGCACCTCGGCGCTGTTGTGCATCACCCGCGCGTGCGACACGTCGGTCAGCGCCCCTTTCGGGACCTGCACTGACACGCTGACCGGATACTCGGTGCGACGGATGCCGACCGTTTCCCGGACCCGGAAGATGCGCAGCGTCGGTTGCTGGGCGGCGACGTCCACCGGACTGGTCAATGCCGAGGCCAGCGCCAGCGGGACGGACAGGAGCACGAGGGTATGTCGCACACGAAGACGGATGAGGCGGCGGGTCGACATGCGCGGCATCATACAACGCGCCGTGCAGCCGGCAGTCGTGGCGGTGCCGCGACCGGCAGCCTCGAACTGGCGTCTCATGGCACGATAGGAGCTAGTCACCCGACGCCTGGTCGGTTCTCCCTGGGAGTATGGACATGAAAGTGCTTCGTTCCGCCGCGAGCGCCGTTGCCGCGCTCGTCATGCTGGTTGCCGGTTCTGCCGTCCTCGACGCCCACATGAAGCTCGAGAAGAGCGAACCCGCGGCCAATGCCGTTGTCACCGCCCCACCTGCCACGGTGCAGGTGTTCTTCACTGAGGAACCCGATCTGAAGGTCAGCGACCTCGCAATCAAGGGACCGGGGACGGTGACGCTGGCGTCGCTGGAAGCGGTCGAGAAGTCGTTGAAAGCCTCGGTCCGCGGCGATGTCGCGGACGGCGCCTACACGGTCTCGTGGCGCGCCGCAGGCAAGGACGGTCATATCCAGAAGGGCGAGTTCTCCTTCACCGTCAAGCGGAAGTAGTCGGGCGGCGGATGCGTGGACCTGGCGTGCGGTGGTGGCTTGGTGCGGCGTCGTTGCTCGCGCCGCTCCTCGTGCTCCTGCCGGCACCAGCCCCCGCGCAGCAGCCTGCGTTCGCGTGGTCGCTGCCTCCGGGCTTCCCCGAGCCACGTGTGCCGGCCGACAACCCGATGAGCGCCGTGAAGGTGGAGCTTGGAAGGCACCTCTTCTACGACACGCGGCTCTCGAGCAACGGTACCTTCTCGTGCGCGACCTGTCATCAGCAGGCGAGCGCCTTCGCGGACGACAAGGGACGCGGCATCGGCGTCAGCGGCGCGGCGCATCCGCGCGGGCCGATGAGCCTTGCCAACGTCGCCTACGCAGTGGTGCTCACCTGGGCCAATCCGACCATGCGCCGGCTCGAAGACCAGGCGCTCGTTCCGATGTACGGCGACGACCCGATCGAACTCGGCTTGCGCAACGGTGATCCGTCACTGCTTGCGCGGTTGCGCGACGAGCCGGTCTACGAGCGGCTGTTCCCCGAGGCGTTCCCCGGGGTGCGCGAGCCGCTCTCCGTAGTCAACATCACCCGCGCGATCGCCTCCTTCGAGCGCACGCTGCTGTCGGGGCGGTCGCCGTACGACCGCTACCGCACAACGCTCGACGACACGGCCATTCCGCCCGCCGCCCACCGTGGGCAGGATCTGTTCTTCTCCGAACGCCTTGGCTGTTTCAACTGCCACGCCGGCTTCAATTTCACGCAGCCGGTCGACTTCGTCGGTCGCGCGTCGGTCGAGGTCGCCTTCCACAACACCGGCCTCTACAACGTCGACGGCCGCGGAGCCTACCCGGCGCCCAACACCGGCGCCCACGCCGTGACCGGCGACCCGGCCGACATGGGACGGTTCAAGGCACCGACGCTGCGCAACATCGCCGTCACCGCCCCGTACATGCACGACGGCAGCCTGCGCACGCTCGACGATGTGCTGGCGCATTACCAGGCCGGCGGCCGCAGCAGCATCGGGCTCGGGCCGCGGCGCGGCAACGGGTCGCGCAATCCGCTGAAGAGCCGCTTCATCACTGGGTTCACGCTGACGCCAGAGGAGCGCGACGACCTGCTCGCCTTCCTCGAGAGCCTCACCGACCAGTCATTCCTCACCGATCCGCGCTTCTCGAATCCCTGGCCGGCGCACTGATGGGCGAGTGGCTCGAGATTGCCGCGAAGGTCCTCGCCTACGGCGCGGTGCTGCTGACGCTCGGGTGCGCGGTCGTGCGCCTCGCCCTGTTGCCGCGCCTCGCATCGCCCGGTACGCCGCAGCGGGACGATGTGGTGCAGCGCGTCGCGGGGACGCAGGTCGCGGCATCCGGCATCCTGCTCATCGCGCTGCTGCTGCGGGCGTTTGGCCACACGGTCTCTGCCTTCGAGCTCCCCGACGCCCTGTCGCTCGAGAACCTGCGCATCATCGCTCTCGAGAGCCGATGGGGCGAAGCCTGGCGGCAGCAGATGCTGGCGTCCGTCCTGCTGTTCGGCTGCGCGCTGTGGACCTGGTTCGAGCGGCGCATCATCGCGGCTGTCTCGGTCGTCGTCCTGGGAGTCGCGGTCTGCGTCGAACTGGCCCGGATGGGCCACGCCGCCACCCTTCCCTGGGGATGGCTGCTGCACGGCGCGCACATGGCGGCTGCCGGCGCCTGGGCCGGTGCGATTGCCGGCGTGCTGGTGCTGTCGACGCCCACCACGCGCCCCCTGCGCCCCGCGCTGCTCGAGGCGTTCGCGCCGGTGGCGATGGCGTCTGTCGCGGTGGTGGTGCTGACAGGCGCGCTCGCCGGCTGGCACTACGTCGGCGCGTGGTCGAACCTGGTGACGACGCGCTACGGCATCATGCTGCTGATCAAGGTGGGTGCGGTGGCCGACATGCTGGTGCTTGGCGCCCTCAACTGGAAGCGCCTGCGCTCGCAGGGTGTGAGCGCCGTGCCGTCCACGGTCTGGGCAGAGCTGCTGACGGCGATTGGCGTCGTGCTGATCACCGGCGTGCTCACCGAAACCGAGCATCCCTAGCGAGCAGGCGTTCCTCCACCTTGCGCCGCCTCGACCGGCTGACCGGCACTCGCGAGCCGTCGGACATCACGAGCGACGCGCCGTCGTGCTGATCGAGTTCGTTCACCTCGCGCAGGTTCACGATCGCGCCGCGATGTGCGCGGATGAAGAACTGCGGGTCGAGTCGCTCCTCGAGCGATGCGAGCGGCACACGCACGAGGTGCCGTCCACGCGTCGAGTGGACGAGGACGTAGTAGTCCTCCGCTTCGATCCAGACGATCTCCTCCGCCTTCAGCACCACCGCGCGGTCGCCCACCTTGAACGCGAGACGTGGTGCGTATGTGACCGCCACGCCGCCGGTGCCGGCAGCGCGTCGTTCATGCCCGGTAGTTCTGCCGGGAGCGACGCCGACCTGGCTGGCGAGTTCGCCGAGCCGCCGCTCGCGGACACGGCGCTTGGCGCGCTCGAGCGCATCGGCCAGGCGCTGGTCCGAGAACGGCTTCATCACGTAGTCGACCGCGTTCACGTCGAAGGCGCGCGCCGCGTACTGGCTGAAGGCGGTGATGAACACCACGACCGGGCCGCCATCGTCGACGAGCCTGGCCACCTGCAGGCCGTCCATACCGGGCATCTCGATGTCGAGGAAGACGATGTGCGGGCGCTCGCGCGCCAGCACCTCCGCGACGGCCATGGCGTCGCCGCACTCGACCACCGCGTCCACCTCGGGGTCGCGCCTGACGAGGCTGGCCACCATCATCCGCGCCAGCGGTTCGTCGTCGACGACGACCACGCGGAAGCCGTTCATGCCGACACCTTCGAGAGAGCCGTGGCGTGGGCGGCCGGGAGGCGAACCGACGACGCACGTGCCGCCGCCGGTGGCCGGCTCGATGACGAGATGTGCCGCCGGCGCCGTAGAGCTGCTGCAGCCGGCTGCGGATGTTGCGCAGCCCGGTGCCGCCGTCGCGTTCGACGTCGAACTCCGCCGGCAGCCCGACGCCGTCGTCGCGGACCTCCACGAGCAGCGTGTCGCCGTCGACCCGGCGCGCGGACGTCGAGCGTCATGCGCCCGGCCTTGCGCGCCAGGCCGTGACGCAGCGCGTTCTCGACCAGCGGCTGCAGCAGGAAGCTCGGCACCTGCATCGGCATGGCGAGCCGGCGTCGACGTCGAGCTGCACGTCGAGCCGATCGCCGAAGCGCGCGCGCTGCAGGTCGAGGTACTGGCGCACGAAGGCCACTTCGTTCGCCAGCGGCGTCAGGTGGTCGGGCGGGCGGTCGAGGGTCGAGCGCATCAGCGCGCCGAGACCGAGCAACATGTCGAGCGCCTTGTCGTTCGCCTGCAGGCGGATGAGCGCGGCGATCGAGTTCAGGGTGTTGAACAGGAAGTGCGGCTGGATCTCGAGCCGCAGCGCGTCGAGGTGGGCGCGCGCCAGCTCCGCCTCGAGCTTCGATTCGCGCAGGGCAAGCTGCTGCGCGTGGTCGCTCACCGCCAGCGTGCGCCCGAGAACCAGCAGCATGGCGAACACCAGGATGTCGGTCGCGAACTGCGCCTCGAACTGCGAGCGGATGGCGGTGATGAAGTCGGGCACGATGACCGGCAGGAACGGCCGCAGCCAGATCGATAGCTGCGCGGTGACCGCGAGGTGCGCGGCGATGGCCAGTGACGCCGTAGCCGGCTATGGTGGCCCACACCTGGTGGCGTGGGGCGCGCGTCGCATGCAGCCACGCGCCGAGTCGAATCAGCACCGGTGCCAGCAGCGCCCAGACGCCCGACACGCTCAATTGCCACCACAGCATCCGCCAGAACGAGTGGCCGTGGCCGAGCATCGACAGGTAGGTCTGCGCGCGTCACCGACAGCGCCACGAACAGCGCGCCGGCGAAGGCGATTGCCAGCACGCGAGCGGTCGAGACGGCACTCGACCGCCGCGCCGGGGCGCCGGTGGCTGCGTGTCTGGTGAAAGGTGGAGTGGTCATCAGTCTCCGGCAATCTACCGGTCGAGAGACCACGGGCGCAAGGGCGCACGCCGCCTGCAGATGCGAATCGCGGACCGTTCGCCGCAGTGGGCCGACCACTCACTGCATTCGACTCGTGGCCGTCGTCTCGGACGTCGCCTGGACGGGGGGTTCTGGTCGCTCAGTGGCTCCTTGGCGCTGCTGCGTCGGCGTGGGAGAGCGATGTGAAGAGTGCGATCTCGTATGCCGCGCGTGTGCTGACGCTGCGGCCTTTGTGTCGCGGCCCTTGCGGCGAGCGCCGCGTCTGCCCAGGAAACCATCAACCAGGCCAGCATCAGCGGCCGTGTGCTCGACCCGCAGGGTGCGCGGTGCCTGGCGCGCTCGTCTCGGCCGCGCCAGACCGCGACGAACGTCACAGTCGAGTCCACGACTGATGGCGAGGGACGCTTTCGCTTCCCGTACCTGCGAGTCGGACCCTACGAATTGCGGACGCGCCTGCAGGGATTCACGGAGCGATGCCCGGGCTCTGACCTCGAGCGCGGGTCGGCCTTCGACCTGACGCTGCGTCTGGAGTTGGCACGGCGTCGACAGCGCCGTGACCGTCGTCGCAGACCTGCAGGCGCTCGAGACCGCGCGCAGCCAGATTGCCGGCACCATCCCGCAGGTGGAGGTACAGAACCTGCCGTTGAACGGTCGCAACTTCCTCGACCTCGCGCTGCTCGTGCCGGGCGTGTCGCCGACCAACACGAACAGCACACAGCTCTTCGCCGAAACATCGGGTGTGGTCGGCCAGGGCATCTCGATCGCGCAGCCAGCGCAACTTCTCCAACAGCTTCATCGTCGATGGCCTGTCCGCCAACGACGATGCCGCCGGGCTGGGCGGTATTCCGTTCGGCGTTGACGCCATCGAGCAGTTCCAGGTGGTCACCAGTGGCGGGCAGGCTGAACTCGGGCGCGCACTCGGCGGTTACGTCAACGTCGTCACCAGGAGCGGCACCAACAGCCTGCACGGCACCGGCTACGGATTCTTCCGCGATGATGCGTTCAACGGCAGGAACGCCCTGACCGGCACGAAGCTGCCGATGGACCAGCAGCAGTTCGGCGGCAGCGTCGGTGGGCCGGTCGTGCGAAACCGCACGTTCTACTTCGCCAACGTCGAGCAGAAGCTGCTCGACCAGACCGGTGTCGTGACGATCGCGCCCGCCAATGTCGCGGCGATCAATACCAGGCTCGAGCAGGTCGGCTATCAGGGGCAGCGGGTCACCGACCGGCATCTATCCGAATCCGGTCCACAGCCTGACCGCGCTCGGGAAGGTCGACCATCAGTTCAGCGGCGCCGATCAGCTGACCGTGCGGTATGCCTACTACGACGTCAATTCGAGCAACGCCCGCGGGGTCGGGCAGCTGAGCGCACCTTCGGGCTCGACCGGCGTGGACAACCGTGACCAGTCGGTGGCTGTCAGCAACGTGCTGACGCTGTCTCCGAACACCGTGAACGAGACGCGGGTGCAGGTGGCGCGCGGCGATCTGCAGGCGCTACTCGACCGATCTCGTCGGGCCACAGGTGACGATTACCGGCGTCGCCACCTTCGGCACGTTCGGCAGCAGCCCGACCCGCCGCCAGAACACGATGTTCCAGGCAGTCAACAACCTGTCGCATCGTGTTGGCGCGCATGCGTTGCGAGCGGGCGTCGACCTGCTTTACAACGACGACACGATCACCTTCCTGCGGTCGTTCCGCGGCGCGTACACGTTCTCGTCGCTGGCGAACTTCCTCACCGGCAATTACGCTGGCTACGCGCAGACCTTCGGGAATCCGGTGGTCAGTCAGCGGAACCCGAACGTCGGCATCTACGCACAGGACGAGTGGCGAGCCGGTTCGCGGCTCACCATCAACGCCGGCGTGCGCTACGACCTCCAGTTCCTCGAGTCGATCAACACCGACACCAACAACGTCTCGCCGCGCCTCGGGTTCGCCTGGTCGCCGACAGACTCGCAGGACACCATCGTCCGGGGCGGCGCCGGTGTGTTCTTCGATCGCGTGCCGCTGCGCGCCACCGCCAACGCGCTGTTCGCGGCGCGGCAACACCCGGGATCTTTCGCAGCTGCGCCAGCCGCAGGTTGCCGGCATCCTGCCGGCCCAGACCGGCGCGCCGGTCTTCCCGAACATCCTGTCCGATCGGCTGGCATCGACTACTCTCGTGTCGATTCAGACCATGGACAGGAACCTGCAGAACGCCTACTCGACGCAGGCCAATGTCGAGGTCGAGCGTGCGCTGGGTGGCAGCCGCGTCGTTCACCGCCGGCTATCAGTACTTCCGCGGCGAGAAGCTGCTGATGTCGATCAACCAGAACGTCCCGACCTGCGTGGCGGCGGGCACCAACAATGGCTGCCGTCCGGTCTCGACGTACGCCAACAACAACGACTACCGCGGTGCGGGCGAGTCGAACTACCACGGGCTGCATCTGACGTTCCTGCAGCGGCCGAGCACGTGGTCGTCGGTCCGCGCCACCTACACGCTGTCGAAGTCGATGAACAACGTCGGCGAGGCGTTCTTCAGCGCTCCCATCGATCCGAACGACCTGATGAAGGACTGGGGACGGTCGGACAACGACCAGCGGCATCGCCTGGTGATCAGCGGTTCGGTCAACTCGCCGACGCACCCCGGCGACGACGCTGTGGCAGCACGTGAGCCACGGTTTCCAGGCCAGCACCATGCTGCAGGTACTACTCGGCGCTGCCGTTCAACATCGTCACCGGCGTCAACAGCCTGCAGGGCACGGCAGGACGACCGTATGCCGATGGCTCGGTGGCGTGGCGAACTTCGACGTGCGCACTGCCACCATGATTCGCCGCAACGCCGGTGTCGGGAACGACTTCGTCACGATGAGCCTGCGGGTCAGTCGGGCTTTTCGAGCTCGGGGACGGCCTGCGGCTCGAAGGTCTGTTCGAGGCGTTCAACCTGACGAATCGGGTCAATCCGGTCGCACGCAACACGAACTTCGGCACGGGGACGTATCCCTCGATGCCGCTCGCATCGTTCAACGCCGTGACCGCCGTGGGCGATCCGCGGACGCTCCAGCTGGGCGTGCGCCTGTCGTTCTAGAAGCGTGACGCGTAGAATATCGGCTATGACGTGTCATGGCCTGCGTCTGCTGTCTGTCGCTTTGGTGATCGGCCTGCTCGGGGGCGCGACGACGGCCGGCGCCCAGACGTACATCACGCCGTTCGTCGGCTACTCGTTCGGCGGTGATGCCGCCTGCCAGACCGCGGTCTGCGAGAACAACACCTCGAACGTCGGCGTGGCACTGGGTCGGAGCGGGTCGATTGCCGGCTTCGAACAGGAGTTCGCGTACGTGCGGCGTTTCTTTCAGGACACGCAGCAGCGGACCAACGTGCTCACCTTGATGTCGAACCTCGTCGTCGGGCCGCGCATCGGGATCGTGCATCCGTATGCGGTGGCCGGAGCAGGTCTCATCAAGACACGGGTTGACCTGACGCTGAGCGGGTTGGCAACCAGCGACACCAGCCTCGGCTGGAATATCGGCGGCGGGCTCGAGCTCAGCGGGGCACATCTCGGGATACGCGCCGACCTCCGCCGCGTGCACGCGCTCCAGAATCTCGATGACCTGCCGTTGGGGCTGCTGCCGGTCTCCGATCTGAAGCTCGACTTCAACCGTGCAACGGTCGGCCTTGTGCTGCGTTTCTAGGAGGCCGACCACGACTGCAGCGTGCGGATGTAGGTCGCACGCTGTACAGCGGCCGTCGTGTTTCCGGTGCGGGGCGATCGTGCGAGGTCGACCCGGCAGCTCCGAGGCGGGCTATACTCGCATGTCCTGCTTTTCTGAGGTCTACGGCCGACTCAGGCCCTGCCCTCAATGAAGCGCTTCAGGCTGAGGTCTCATGTCCAAACGCAATGGCAACCGCTCCAGGTTCAACGTCGATCGCAAGCGCCGGCTCGTGCTCCGCGCCCGTCAGCGCGCCATCAAGGCGGCACTGCTCGCGCCGAAGACCGACGCGCCGAACGAAGCCTAGGCTGGCGGCGCGATCCTGAGGCGCGTGCCCCACGGATCGCGCAGCGTCCACGACGTGCCGTCAGCGTCGACGGCATAGCCCGCACCCGCCAGGCTCTCTGCCGCAGCCGCCGCGTCAGCGGCACCCGGCACCAACAGTTCCCATTCGAGCAGCCGCGCCTGCTCCTCGCTCGCCGACGGCCCTGGTGACCAGGTGTTGGTGCCGAGATGATGGTGATAGCCACCGGCCGACAGGAACAGGGCGCCGGGATAGCTCCACACCATCTTGTCGAAGCCAAGCGCGCGGTGGTAGAAGGCTTCGGCTTCCTGCAGGTTCCCCACGTGCAGGTGCACGTGCCCCATCGTCGTCCCCGCCGGCGCGCCCTCCCACGGCAGGTCTTCGCCGGACCTCACCAGTTCCATCAGGTCGAGCGCCTCGGTGGCCATCGCCAGTTCCTGCCCCCGCACCTGCCACCCCTCCCGCGACCGATCGCAGTAGACCTCGATGCCGAGTCCATCCGGATCCGTCAGGTAGATGGCTTCGCTGACCAGGTGATCCGCGGCGGCCATGCGCAGGCCCATGCTGGCCAGGTTGGCGACAAGGCGCCCGAGATCGGCGCGGCTCGGAAGCAGGACGGCGAAGTGATAAAGCCCGTAGACGCCGCGGCGCGGCGCCGGTGAGGTGCCAGCCTGCTCGCGCAGTTCGACGAGCGGCCGGTGATCGCCCTGAGCTGTCAGCGTGGCCCGCCCAGGCTCGCGGGCTGAGACGCGCAGGCCGATGACGTGCTCGTAGTAGTCGATCGACCGTTGAAGACTGGACACCTGCAGCCGTACGGCGCCAACGCGCGTGGCGTCTGGCAGGCGATAGCCCGGAGCGGAAATGCCGTAGGGGAGTGGCATGGGAATTCAGAACTGAGACTTCACAAGTCAGAATTGCCGTGCGTGAAAAAAACAAGGCCGGTGTCCGTGAGGAGCACCGGCCTTGGGCGTGCAGTCCATCGCTGGCGCAACGACCAACGACTAACGACCCTCCTTCGCCTCTCGGCTACGGAGGGCAAGCCACTACTGCTGCTGCTGCGTGCTGCCGGCCGACTTGCGCGCGTCGACCTCCGCCTTGTAATCCTCATCGTTCATGTAGACGATGTTGATCCAGGCGTGCGCCATTTCGTCGACGGTGCGGTCGCCCCAGCCGACCCACTGGTTCGGGTCGGGGTTGCTCTTCTTCGCCGACGTGTTGTCGTGCCACGCCGTGACCTTGAGGATGGTGCCCTTCGGCAGCAGCGGCGCCGCATCGTCGGCGTAGACGTAGGTGGTCATCCAGTTGAAGTCGAAGTGGCTGACGTGGCTGAGGACCTGTCTGCTGGCCGGTCGGCAGAATCGCCGTCGACCTGCATCGCCTTGCCGCGGAGGTGCATGTGCGGCTGGAAGCTCTCGATGCGCGCGTTGTCGCAGCACGCGTGAAGAAGCCTTCCGCCATCGACATCGTGTTCGGACGGATGTCCATCGTGCCGATCGCGGCCGGGACGAGCGACAGCGAGGTGCGGAACTTCGGCTCCTGCCCCTTCGGGTAGAAGTAGATGCCCATCTCGACCTGGTTGGTGATCTCTTCGCCGACGCCTGCGAGTAGTGGATGTCCCAGCGGAACTTGGCACCCGGCAGCAGCAGCTTGCCGGTGTCGGGACGCATCAGTCTCGCCCTGCTTGCCGACCGCCCATTCCATGAACGGCGTGGGGAGGAGCGACTGCTGGGCTGCGCCGGGTCGTCCTGCTCGAGGTAGGCGATGGCGTGGTGGATGATGCGTACGGCCCTTCACGCGTGTTCGGACGGATCTCGATCGCGCGCACCCAGCGCGGCTCGGTGATGCCGGCATCGGTGAGCGCTTGTCCCACGCGTCCTGCGACGACGGCCGGCATCGTGAACGCGTGCGACTTGACGATGAGGTCGGGTTCCTTCTGGCCGAACTTCGCGGCGAAGTTCCAGCCCTGATCTTCCGGCCACGTCTTCGGCGCCGGCATGTCCTTCGGCGTCGCCCTGCGGCGCGCCGGCTCGATCCACCCAGCGAGCGATGGTGTAATCTGCTCGTCGCTCAGCGAACGTCGTTCTTGAACTTCTGCACGCCGACCGTGCGGTCGATGCTGCCAGGGCGGCATCTGCGGTTCTCGACGCGCGTCTTGATCGAGCGCACCCACGGCCGCACTTCGGAAACGTCTTCAGCGACATCGGCGCGATCGAGTCGGGCCGGTGGCAGGCTTCGCACTTCTCCTGGAAGATCGGCGCGATGTCCTTGGTGAACGTCGGCTTGCTCGGCACCGCGGCGGACGCCGCAGCCGGGAGCGCCAGGGCCGCGCCGAAAACGATGGCGGCAATTGCGCTGGACCGTGCTTCGAACATGAACGAGCTCCTTCGGGGGAAGACTCCCCGGTGCACCAGGTTTGTACAGCTAATCAAGTGTAGGGCTGTAGTCCCTGGCGACCCGTATCAAAATTCAGGGGGTGACCGTAACCTTCACGTAGGTGTTGGTCCAGCAGCACTGGAAGCCGCCGCCGCCTTCACCTGACTCGTCGTTGGCCTGTACGCGGACCATGTACTCGCCGGGCTCGCTGAATGTCGCGGTGGCGCTCACCTGGGCGCCCTGCGTCGCCACCGGCAGACGGGCCTTGTCGAAGGTGACCGTGCCAGGACCGCGGTACTTGTGCAGCGACACTGTGGCAATCGAGGCAGGACCTCCGCCGCGTCCTCTGCCTTCCGTGGCTCGAGCCCTTCGGGTCTTCCACCCAGACGTTCAGCGGCGACCGGCGTGTTCACCGTTGCCGCGTGAGCGTCGCGGCCGTTGCCATCGGCGGGCCGGCGAACTTGGGGCCGCCCTCCGTGAACGACAGCTTCGGCGGCTCGTTCTTCATGCCGATTTCCTTGAACGGCGCCACTTGTAGGGCTTGTTCAGCGCGAACGGAATCGACTGCTTCTCGCCGTTGGCCGTAATGGTCCAGGTGACGGTCTTCTTGCCGAAGTCCTTCGGCACCTTCACGTGACCAGACGCCCCACTGGCGACCGGTTTCGAAGTGCGTCGGCTGACCCTGATCCACGGGACCGGGCTCGATCTTGTTGTTCGGGCCAACCGGGATGTCGAACGGCTGCCGCGAGTTCCGATTGTAGTAGCCGAGCAGCAAGCTGAAGCTGCCGTCGGCATTGGTGAACCAGCCCTCGTAAGCCGGGGTGATGCTCGCTCCGCGCTCCTTGAACGGTTCGAGCGGCAGGGCACCGCCCTGCGGTGCCTGAGCTGCCAGCAGCGCGCCGCCGAGGAGCGCTGCGCATGCCACGGCTGCGAGCCGGGGCGCGGACAGAATTCCGGAGTGTTTCATAGATCTGGATGATACCGCAGCAGGTCGGAACGGTCGGAAGGGCGTGGAAGGTCGGGGAGGGCGTGGAGACGACAACACCCGGTACAGCTGTGTGGCTGCACCGGGTGCTGCGAGTTGGCTGACGTCGAGTGCTACTTCTTGAGCGAGACCTTCTGGACGCGCCAGTTGATCATCTCGCCGACGAGCAGCTCATTCTCGTTGCGGCAGTCGATCGAGTTGGCGAGGCCGAACTGCTTCAGCTGACGGCCCGCCGTGCCGAACTTGCCGACGATCTTGCCGTCGAGCGTCACCTTCAGGATTGCCGCATCCTCCATGCCGTCCGCATCACCTGCGTGCGAGATGTAGAGATACTGCGTCGCGCCTGTGGTCATGCACATGGCGAGGGGGGAGCCGATGCCCGCGAACTGCGACTTGAAGGTGCCTTCGCCGTCGAACACCTGGATGCGCTTGTTGCCGGCGTCAGCCACGTAGACGTTCCCGTTGGCATCGACGGCAAGGGCCTTCAGACCGGCGAACTGGCCGTTGCCAGCCCCCGTCGATCCCCACTGCTTCAGGAAGTTGCCTTCCTTGTTGAACTTCGCGACGCGGTTCACGTTGCCGGCCATGCCGTCGGCAATGTAGATGTTGCCAGCCTTGTCCCACGCCACATCCGATGGGCGGTTGAAGGTGGAACCGGGGTTGCCGGAGCCGGGCGCGGGAGCGTTCGGCCCACCCGCACCAGCGCCGCGGCCGCCGCCGCCGCCGCCGGGGCCGCCGGCACCGCCGCCTTCACCGCGCGGAGCGGCAGGGCGGACACTGATAACCTCGGGCTTGCGGCCGAGCACCAAGGCGACATTGCCGTTCGGATCGAACTTCACCACCTGGTTGGCGCCCGCATCGACCGTCCACACGTTGTCCTGCGGGTCGACGCGAAGACCGTACGCGATGTTGAAGCCGTAGACGTCCTGGCCCAGTTCGCGCACGAACTTGCCGGTGGCGTCGTACTGGAACAGGCGCGAACCGCCCCGGAGGAAGGTGCGGTTGTCGCCGATCGTTGCGTAGGCGTGACCTGTGCGCGTGTAGACGAAGACCCGACCCTTCGAGTCCTGCCCCACGCCACCGACTTCACCGACGATGTTGGCGTCGCTCCACTTGAGGAGATCGACGCTGTCGAACGCCATGTCCGGACCAGCCGGTGCGCCCGACTGCGCGAGGAGCGTGCCGCTGAACGCGAGCACGCCTGCTGCCACGAAACCCTTGATTGTACGATTCATCCCCGTCTCCTAGTTCGCGCTCGTCTTGGACGGAGTCGCCGTGGGCTTGAGCAGGATCTTCTGCGAGCGCCAGTTGTTGATTTCCGCGGTGAAGATCGTGTTGGGGTCGCGGCAATCCATCTGATGGATCGTCGAGAATTCGCCAACCGCCTTGCCGCCCTTTCCGAACTTGCCGATGATCGTGCCGTCGAGCTCCATCTTGTAGACCTCGCCGGTGTACTCGGCCTGAACGGCAGGCGCGCTATCGGGCCACGAGTTCGAGACGTACAGGTACTGCTTGCCGGGGTTCCTGGGGCCGGGTCCACCCGAGACGCAGACTGCCCACGGGTTGCCCGTCTGGTCGTAGTTGGCCTTCCAGTTCAGGTCGTTGTCGAGCACCTGCACGCGGGCATTGCCGCGGTCGCCGACGTAGACATTGCCCTGGAAGTCGGTGGCAATCGAGTGTGGCGTGTTGAACTCGAGGTTGCCGGGGCCGCGCTTGCCGACAGCCTTGAGGAACTTGCCATTCTTGTCGAACTTCACCACGCGGCCGTCGAAGTAGCCGTCGGCCACGAAGATGTTGCCCTGCTGGTCCCACGCCACGTCGGTCTGGCGGCCGAAGCGGTACTTCTCGTTGCGGCCGTGGAAGATGCCCTGGCCGGGCATGTTGGACAACGAGCCGATGGGGTCCTCGCGGCGGCCGATCGTCATGATGATCTGGCCGGCCGGGTTGAACTTCACCAGCATGTCGGTGCCTTCGTCAACCACCCAGATGTTGTCCTGGGCGTCGACCCGCACCGCATGCGCGAACGACGCACCGTAGTTGTTCCGGCCGATCTCGCGCACGAACTTGCCGGTCGGGTCGTACTGGAACAGGCGGGTCTCGTTGGCGCGGTGGTAGATGTAGATGTTGCCCTTGGAGTCGGTCGAGATGCCCATGTTCTCGCCCGTGTAGATGCCCGCAGGGTTCTTGAAGAAGTTGGGCACCGCTTCGTGAGGAATGGTGGGGACGTTCGTGGCTTTCGCTCGCGACTGCGCCTGCACAGGCGACATCGTGAGCGAGAACGCTCCCGCCATCGCGATGGCGGCGAGTGCGGGGATGGTAAAACGCTTCATGTACAACAGCCTCCGGTTCCAGCGCCGCGGCCGGAGGACCCCGGCCCGTTAGACGCTGGCCGAGGCACTGTACTTGACCCGCACGGGTGGTTCAACACATTTGGCTCTGAACTCCTGCCTGCGGGCCGCACCGGGAGCCAGGCGGGACGGCGCCGGGGAGGGCGCTAGGCAGGCCCTGTGCGGGCTGCGCCCTCGTGCAGCTCATGCGGTCCGGATTTCAGGAACACCCCCGCGTTCGCGAACCGCCGCTCCCACGAGTGCGCCAGGCGGAACGCGTCATTGTCCTGTTGTGACAGCTGGTGCGAGGCGCGCGCGAGCGACACCGCCAGCGCACCTGGATTCTCCGCGAAGTACACGCCAGCCTCGCCGGCACGTCGCGCCATTTCGCCGAAGCGGGTCGTCAAGACCGGCAGACCCAGCCCGCGATACTCGTAATACTTGATTGGGTCCACGCCCGCCGTGAGCCGGTTTCGCTTGAACGGGATCAGGCCGACGCTGAAACGCGACAGACGCTGCACGGCTTCTTCGTGCGCGCAGGCCCCTCGCACCTGCACGTTCGGCGGCAGCGGCGCGGGTGGGCCCACGAAACAGGGGCCGCTCAGGTCGAACTGCACGTCGGGCCGCTCACGTGCGAGGCGGTCGACGAGGGGCCAGTCGAACCAGGTGCTGATGCAGCCAATGAAGCCGACCACCGGCGGCGCCGGCCGCAACGCCGGGAGGGCCGGCAGCGCGTCCATGTCGCAGGCGTTGGGAGCCATGACGCGCTTGGCGCCG
Source organism: uncultured Acidobacteriota bacterium (assembly GCA_963722395.1). Classification (GTDB taxonomy): domain Bacteria; phylum Acidobacteriota; class Vicinamibacteria; order Vicinamibacterales; family CAVVIG01; genus CAVVIG01. The sequence continues at coordinate 402,286 of CAVRLS010000013.1, forward strand.
AGCGCTGCAAACTTGTCCCAGAGCGCGATGGACGGCGTCAGGACGGTATCGACGCGCCCGGCGATCGCCAGTTCGAGCCGCGCCACCGCGGCCCGGGCACGCCCATGGTAGAACTGCGGGAAATCGTCGAGCGCATCGAACACGCTCCAGGACGGACGCAGCATGTCGAGGGCGCGCAGCGCCAGGCTGCTTGGCCTGCCGATGGCGACGGTCACGGCCCCACCCTCGCACGCCGCGCGCAGGCGCTCGATCAGCGCCTTGCCGAACAGGACGTGGTTGACCACCTGGCCGGGGAGCAACGGCTCGACCGGCAGCGCCCGCGGTGCGATCACTGTAAGGCCGATCGGCCGCGGTGTCTGCAGCGTGGTCCCCACGCTGCGCCGCAGATCGCGCAGGGACGGGAAGCGCGTCGGGTACGGGTCGACCCACAGGTACGCGCCCGCCGCGCGCGAGCGCGAGGAAGTGCTTCGCCAGGTAGTGCGGTCGTTGAAGGTAACTGTCCCATGCGACCGGGGCGAAGTAGACGAGCGTGCTCATCGCGCTGCGGGCCGATGGCCGGACAGCGCCCCGGCGATGCGCGCACTGGCCTGTCCGTCGCCGAACGGATTTCGTGCGCTGATCATGCGCTGACGTTCCGCGGCATCGGTCAGCAGCAGGTATCCGGTGTCGGCAATCAGCGGGGCGTCGGTGCCGACGAGACGCGCCGTACCGGCGTCCACGGCCTCCTGGCGCTCCGTCTTCTCGCGCAGCACCAACACCGGCACGCCGAGGCTCGGGGCTTCTTCCTGCACCCCGCCCGAGTCGGAAAGGATGAGCGCTGCGTGCTTCATGATGCCGACGAAGCCGGCGTAGTCGAGCGGTGCGGTCAGCGTGAAGCGCATGTCACCCCCGAGCCGCTCGTGCACGACCTTGGCAACATTCGGGTTGCGATGCACCGGCAGCACGAACTGTGCGTCCGGGACCCAATCGGCGAGCGACAGCAGGCCGTCGCAGATGGCGGAGAGGGGAGGGCCGAAGTTCTCCCGCCGGTGGGTCATCACCAGGACCAGGCGCTTGCCGGCATGAGCGGAGACGAGTTCGTGCACGAACGGCGTGTCCGGACACGCCGCGATCTGGAGCAGGGCGTCGATGCCGGTGTTGCCGGTGACGAGAATCTGGCTGGCGCCGTAGCCCTCGGCGCGCAGGGTGGCGGCCGCCTGTTCGGTCGCCTTGCGGTTCCAACTCCTCCGCTTCGGGCCGCGTGCCCGCGGCGATCGTCACCTTCATCGTCCGTAGAATATCCGAGGGCCATCTGGTACCATCCGCACTATTCCTGTGTCCGCACCAGCGCCAGCCCCCGAGAGTGTGCCTCATTCAGGCGCCGTGCCGAACCCGGTCGCCGTGCTCATCGTCAACTTCAAGGCATACGAGCACCTCGAGCGATGCCTGCGCTCGCTTTTGCCACTCCTCTCGCCCGCTGACGAAGTCATCGTCGTCGATCAGGAAGGCCGTGATGGTTCGCTCAACGGCCTGGCGCCGGCATTCCCCTCGGTCCGTGTCAGCGCCTCGCGCAAGAACATCGGCTTCGCAGCCGGCGTGAACCTCGCGGCGCGGCAGACGCAGGCGCCGCTGCTGTTGCTGCTGAACCCGGATACGAGGCTTGGCGCTGGCGTTGTCGACGCCCTGCGCCGCACGCTCGAGCAGTTGCCCGGCACCGGTGTCGTCGGTCCTCGCATCGTCAACGACGACGGGAGCGTGCAGGCTTCGGCCCGCCGCTTCCCGGACCTGACCACGCCGTTCGGCGGCCGGACGGCGTGGCTCACCAGCAGCTTCCCGGGCAACTGGTTCGCGGCGCGCAACCTCAAGGGTCGCGACGCCGTGGCGCCGATGCGGGTCGACTGGATTTCCGGTGCCTGCCTGATGACGCGCCGCGACCTCTTCGATTGGCTGGGCGGCTTCGACGAAGCGTTCTTCCTCTACTGGGAAGACGCCGACTACTGTCGCCGCGCCCTCGCTGTCGGCCTGCGCACCGTGTACGTGCCCACGGTCGTCGTGCATCACTCCGTCGGCGCGTCGTCGGCGCACATTCCCGGACTGGCGATTCGCGCGTTTCACGCGAGCGCGTTGCGGATGTATCGCAAGCACGCCGGCCGACTTGGGCGACTGGCAACTCCGGCGGTGCAGGCGATGCTCCTGGTCCGGCAGCAGATGCACCTGCGCACTGAGGCGCGGCTGGCGGCCGCCCTACACGCGCATGCCGCGACGCCGCTCGCCCTCGGACGAGGTCCGCTGCCGCTCCGCGGGGACGTGGCCTCGGCGGAACGCGCGCTCGGCTGACGCGTGGGACTGCTACACGTCCTCGTTCCGCTGGCAATCGACGGGGCCCTCGCGGTCGTCAGCTATCTGCTCGCCTGTCGCCTCCGCTTCCCGGACATCCCGCGTCTCGAACTCGTCAACGACGCCAACCGCGCGCTGCTGCTGATGGTGGGCGGGCATGTGGCGGGTCTCGCACTCACCCGCGTGTACTCGTCGGCACCGGCCGGTCGGAAGATCTGGCGCCTGCTCCTCGGCGCGGGCCTGGGCAGCGCCATCGCGGCGGCAGCGGTGTACGGGACGCTCGGTGTTGCGCACCTCTCGCGCGCTACCTTCCTGGTTGACCTTTTTCTTTTCTGGGTGCTCGTGCTCGGCTGGCGCACGTTGCGGGTCTTCGTCATGATCCAGCGGACGTCGGGCGCCGATACCCCAGGTGCCAGCGGCCTGGTGGACCGCGCAGTCGAGCGGCAGGCAGTGGTGCCGACGCTCGTCGCACTGTTCTCCTACCGCGAACTCATTCGCAACCTCGTGCACAAGGACCTGAAGCTGAAGTACCGCGGCTCGGTGCTCGGCTTCATCTGGTCGCTGGTCAATCCACTGGCCCTCGATCGGCGTCTACACCGTTGCCTTCAAGTACATCCTCGGCGTGAAGCAGGCCGGCTTTCCGTTCTTCATCCTGATCGGCGTGATGGCCTGGTCGTTCTTTGCAAACTCCGCGGTGATGTCGACAGGCGCCATCATCGATGGCGGCAGCCTCGTCAAGGCCGTACGCTTCCCACGCGCCGTGCTGCCGATCGCGACGGTGCTGTTCAACCTCGCGCAGTACCTGCTGATGCTGGCCGTCTTCCTGCCAGCGATGTTCCTGACGTTCCGCGCGCCAGGCTTCGCAGCGCTGCTGCATGTTCCCGGCGTTCCTGGCCATGCAGGTGGCGTTCACAGCGGGCGTGGCGCTCCTGCTGGCCGCGGCGACCGCCTACTTCCGGGACGTCCGCCACTTTGTCGATATCGCGCTGCTGATGCTCTTCTGGACGACGCCGATTGTGTATCCGTTGTCACAGGTGCCCGAGTGGCTGCGGTTGCCCATCCTGCTGAGTCCGATGTCGCCCTTCGTCCTGGCCTACCACGCCATCTTCTTCGACGGTGTCGCGCCGGGCGCCTCGGTGTGGGCCGTGGCGGTTGCGTACAGCCTGACCATGCTGGCACTGGGCACGGTCTGGTTCGTGTCCGTGGAAGACGACCTGAGCGAACATCTCTGATGGCCCACATCGTCATCGACGCACAGGCCGTGTCGAGGCGCTTCCACCTGCGCCACAACCGCTCGGATGAACTGAAGGTGCGGGTGCTGTCATGGTTCCACCCTGCGAAGCGCGAAGCGGTCGAGGAGTTCTGGGCGCTGCGCGACGTGTCGTTCTCGTGCGGCAGGGCGAGGCGCTGGCGCTGGTCGGGCGCAACGGCTCCGGCAAGAGCACGCTGCTGAAGATGATTGCCGGGCTGCACCTGCCGACGACCGGGCGCCTGCTCGTCGCGCCGCGAGCCCGCATCGGCACGATGATCGAACTGGGCGTCGGCTTCAACCCCGAACTGACCGGCCGCGACAACGTCTTCCTGAACGCGTCGATGTACGGCCTGAACCGTGAAGAGATCGAGGCGCTGTATCCGACGATCGTCGAGTACTCGGGACTCGCTGCACTTCATGGACGCTACCGCTGAAGAACTACTCGTCCGGCATGTACATGCGCCTGGGCTTCGCCGTCGCGGCACACCTCGACCCGGATATCCTGCTGATGGACGAGATCTTCGCCGTTGGTGATGCCGAGTTCCAGCAACAGTGCCTCGCCACGCTGCGCCGCCTGCGCGAGTTGGGGAAGACGCTGTTGTTCGTCTCGCATGTGCCGCAGGCCGTGAAGGATATGTGCGACCGCGCCTGCGTGCTCGATCAGGGGCGCCTTCTGTTCGATGGTCCCGTCGATGAAGCGCTCGATGCATACGAACGGCTCCGTAACGTCGCAGCGCAGGTTGTGGCGGTGCCTGGCGCCGCACGCAACCGCCCCTGACCATGTGGTTCAGATCGCAGCGTTCGAGCGACGTGCGAGCAGGGCGAAGGCCGACTAATTGCGCCGTCGGCCGATGAGCAGCATGAAGTCGCTGGGCAGCAGCGTGCTGCCAATCAGTGCCGTCTCGATGGCGTCGACGGAGTCGATGAGGGCGTCGGTGGCGGGGTCGTTGTCCGGGAAGTTCTGGATGATGCCCGAATAGAGCAGGTGCTGGACCGTTCCGCCGAGGTTCAAGGCGGCGACGGGATCGAAGGTGTCGCGGAAAGCCTGTGGAATGTCCGCTGGGCGGACCGCCTCGCTCGGGCACACACGAATCACGGCCTCGGGTGTGCTTCGTCCCTCGCGCCGCTTGAGGGTGCCGTCCGGATAGCGCCGCAGTTCAGACGGCATGAGGTCGAGCAAGTGTCCGACCCACGCCAACTGGACGTCGGTCCACTGGAAGCGTGACGGTCCAACGAACTCTTCGAGGACGATGAGTCCGCCCGGCTTCAGCGCCCGGTGCGCCTGCGCCATCACATGCTCGACCGCTTCGAAGTGATGGAAGGCCTGGAGGGCGAACACGAGATCGTATGACTCGGGTTCGAATGTCACCGAGTTCACGTCCGCGGTGATGAAGCCGATTTTCCCGTCGTGTCGGTCGACCACGAAGCGCGATTCGTCGAGGTCGAGTCCGGCACCGCTCGCAATCACGCCGTGATCGACGAGACGGCCCAACGCCTGCCCATCGCCACACCCGAGTTCGAGGGCCCGCATCGCCGGGCCGCCGAACTGCTGCTGCACGTAGCCCCGCCAGTGGAGTCCGCCGAACATCGACTTGCGATCGTAATGATGGCGGACGCGCGGATGGTTCAGCCAGAAGATCCGCTCACCCGTCGCGGCGCGCGCTTCGATCGCCTTCCAGTGATCCACTTCCGTGCCGTGCGCGGAGTGGCTGACCGTCGAGACGAGCCGTCGAAGGCGATGCAGCATGGGATGAGGAGCACGAGCACTGCGGTGCCCCCGATTCTGGCACATCACGTGACCCCGGGGGCGTCTCGCCTAGGTCGTCGCGAGGTCCGGTGCGCGCCGCGGCAGGTCGTGCGGCTCGAACTGCAGCGCCGCGTTCCTGTGCGGCGTCCAGGTGACGCTCCACTTCCGCTCGTAGCTGCGACGGTTGCGGGCGAACAGGTCGTCGTACTCGCCCTGCTGGATAAGCGCCTTGAACGACGCCTGACCGATGTGATGGACAAAGGTGTCGGCGGCGCAGACGACGCGGAGTCCTGCTTCGCGCGCACGCCTGGCGTAATCGTCGTCTTCGAACATGCCGATGCCGAACTGCTCGTCGAGCGGGCCGAGCCGGTCAAAGGTCTCCCGCCGCATCGCCAGGCAGAACATGGCGAGCATGTGGATGTCGGCGCACTGGCCGTCCCAGCGTGTCGCGCGGTCGCGGGCGAACTGCTCCATCTCCCCCCAGGTTCGATAGGCCACTTCAACCCTGGCCTCGTTGCCGGCGAAGTTGGTGACCGGGCCGACCAGGCCAACCTGCGGATCGGCGAGGTGCCCGACCAGGCGCGTCAGCCAGCCCGGTGGCACCACGGTGTCATTGTTCAGCAGCACGAGGTGGCTGCCGGTGGCAACGGCCAGTCCCTGGTTATTCGCCTTCGGGAACCCCTGGTTCTCGTCGTTCAGAATGAGCCGCACCTCGGGATGCCGCGCCGCCATCTCGCGCAGCCACTCTGGCGTGCCGTCGGCCGACGCGTTGTCGACGACGATCACCTCGAAGTGCGGATAGTCGGTGTTGCGCAGCACGCTGTCGAGGCACAGCTTCGTCACACCCAGGTTGTTGTAGGTGATGATGACGATGCTTGCGGCTGGGGTGGCGTCGGCGAGCCCGTTCGCGACTCGGCGGTAGCGGTCGGTCCAGCTGTTCTGGCGTGCGAAGGCGCGCCGAGTCTCGGCCCGGGCTGGGTGTCGTGTCGGCGACGGCGGTGTCGAGGTGCTCGAGGAACTGGTCGGCGTCGTCCGCGATGTAGACGAGGTCGCGATACGCCTTCACTTCCTCCATCGCGACCGACACCACGGGCTTGCCGGCACTGAGGTATTCGTACAGTTTCACCGGGTCGGTGGCGTCGGTGATCGGGTTCACCTCGAACGGGATCATGCAGACATCGAAGTGCCACGCGTATTGCGGCATCGCCTGGTACGGCTGCTGACCGAGCAGCGAAACGTTGGGCAGTGCCGCGAGCGCCTTCGTGTCGACGCCGAAGACGCCCCCGAGCAGCACGAACTGATACTGCGGCCGTTCGCGTGCGACCCGAGTCATCAGGTCGATGTCGAACCACTCGGCAATGGCCCCGAAGTAGCCAACGATCGGATGCGCGACGCCGTCGAGGAGCGTGTTCGGCTGGCAGCGCTCGGCGTAGAAGTCGGCGTCCACGCCGTTGCGGGCGAGTACCGTCGGGCGGCTGCGGTCCTTCCACTTCTGTTCCAGCCGCGTGGCGCTAACGATGAGGAGATTGCAGTGGTCGACGAGCGCGCATTCGGCGCGCAGCACGGCCGGACGGATTCCGGGGAAGTTCTCCCATTCGTCCATGCAGTCGTAGAGCACCGGCCATTGCCAGGCGTCACGCGCGTCGAGCGCCGTCTGCGCCCAGGACGCGATCATCACGTAGGAGACCGCGGTGCCGATGTGGTACTCGCGCCGCAGCGCCGCCAGCGAGGCATGCAGCGACTGCTCGACATCGGCCGGACGCGGATCGCCGTAGACGTCGATGGCGGCGGCAGTGGTCAGCTGCACTTCCCACACGTTCTCCTTGATCAGGCGCACGCGAGGGGCGGCGCCCTGGCCGGCAGCGTGAAACCGTGAGGTGCTGATGTAGAACACACGGTGGCCATGCGCTGCGAACTGCGACATCATCTGCTGCGGCCGCTGGTAGCGGAACTCCCAGTCGATGATCGAGAAGCAGATGACGTCGTGCTTGCGGCGGCCCGTCGCTACCCGATCGAGTTGCAGCGCCTTCTCCGCCTCGGCGAGGCGAGGTGTCGGCAGCAGCGCCACCGTGCCGTATCCCGACGCGGCGACCCTTGAGACCTCAGAGACCTCGCCGCGGTCGGCACCGGCGCCGATGGTGGACGGCGCGGCCGGTCGCGGGGGCGTGGTAGGGTGCTTGTCCGGAATGCCAAGTCTGGTGCGCAGCCGACGATAGCGCATCAACACCTTCCAGGCTGAAGACGCGAAGATGGCGTCGAGCTGCGAGGTGAGCGATTGGTTGACCGCCTCGAGAGAGTGTCGACGGCGATGCAGTTCTGCCACCTCCGCCTCGAGCCAGCGGATCGCGCTGTCGCGGTCGGCCAATGTCGCCTCGAGGTGCCGCACCGCATCGCGGATCGAAGACCTGTCGGGACCTGAGTCGACGACGCAGGCAGTGGCCCTCCCCGCTGGCGCCACGATGCGGACGAAGAATTCCTGAAGCACCGCCTGCTCGGCAGCTGTGCTACTGACAATCGGCGCCAGCGGCGCTGCGGCGTCCGGGCCGACAACGGCCAGTCCGCCGCCGGTCCCGTGCGTCAGCGCGAAGGTGGGATGCAGCAGCCGCAGATCGTCCCACACGCGCTTCACGGACGGGACGGTCGTGTTGTCCAGCAGCAGGACGCCGCGGGTGCTCAGCTTCGGCAACCAATCGGCGAGCAGTCGACGAATACTGCCGCCGTCGCGCACGTTGGCCACGTGCAGCAGGTCGATCGAGCCGGCCTCGACCCGTGCCGCCTCTCGCGACGGCGCGACGTTCAACACACGCGAGAAGTGGCGGTAGCGCTCGTCGTGCCAGGCGCGCAGCCGCGCAAGCGCCCGCTCGTGGTCATCGTCGTCATCGACGGGCCAGAGATCGATGCCGGTGCAGCGCGTGTCGAGCCCCAGCAGCGCCACCGCTTGCGTCAGCGCGCAGTAGCCCACGCCGTCTCCCACGCACAGTCCCACAATGGACGAGGGGCGCAGCAGATCGACCGCAAGCATCGCAAGCGGCACGCTGTCGGTGCTGGCGTCAGGGAGAAGGCGGTCGGGGATTACCCACAGCAGCGGGTGGGTGAGCGGGTTGAACGGCATCGGGCAGGCGCGAACATTCTATGTCAGCGCCTGGTGTCGTCGGTGCCCGCGACTGGCGTGCGTGTTCTACCGCGGATCAGCCACCGCCACGGCCTCGCCTTGCTCCTGCAGGCGGCTCCGTCCGTCGCCGTCGAGCAGATGCCCGGACCGGTCGCGCTTCGTCTCGAGGTAGAAGCGGTTGAACTCGTTCGGTGCAATGACGTGGGGCAATCGTCCTGCGACGACGACGCCGTGCTGCCCGAGTTCGACCACCTTCTTCGGGTTGTTCGTCATCAACTGCACCGCTGCACCTTCAAGCTGTGCAGCATGTGCGCGGCAATCGAATACTCCCGCTCATCGTCGCGGAAGCCGAGCGCCAGGTTCGCCTCCACTGTATCCATGCCGCGATCCTGCAGCCCGTTAGGCCCGCAGCTTGTTCAGCAGGCCGATGCCGCGCCCTTCCTGCCGCAGATAGAGCACGATGCCGTGCTCCTGAGTTCGGTGCAGAAGGCGTCGCGCAGCGGCCACCAACGCCCGGCGCGCGTTCCAGCACCAGCGAGCGCACGCCGCGACTCTGGAGGGCACGAGCCAGCGACAGAACCGCCACGCCGCCGCCTACAATTGTGATCTCGTCCGGCACGAGGTTGGTGTGGTGGTGTGCTTGGTGCCGTGTGAGCCTGGCCTGCGCCAGGACTCACCACGGACCGTTACAGCGGGAACCGGCGGCTGGCCCGAACCTTCTGCGGCTCGAGGCGCGTGAACGCCACGAAGGTATAGACGAGGCCGGAGGAGAGGATTACCGGCACCACCAGTGCCCAGGTCGAGAACGGATCCATGTGAACCACCTCCCGGTTGCAGTCGCCTTGAGTAGCGGCTCACTCTCTTAGACTCTGTGCGGGGGGCCTGCGTTCCGCCATGGCCTGCCTGCCGGCTGTCGCCTCACGTCCGGCGTGGACGACGGAAGGTGAGCAGCGTTCCCGCCAGCGCCATCGAGCCCCCGATGTACGCCCATGCCGGATCGCCACTCATGAAGCTCCCCGGTAGCACCCCGATGCCCTGAAAGAACCAGATCGCCCCGACGATCACGAGCACCAGGGGCCACCGACGACGCGAACGTGCAGTCATGTGGCCTGTTGGACGACAGCGATGCTCGTGCGGATCCCCCCGCACTCGAGCGGAACCCTTCGGGCCCGGGCTCACGTCTACACTGGAAATTCCCGACTTATGACATCCTCATCATTCCTGCGCTCCTGTGCGCTCGCAGCCCTGGCTCTTGCGTGCCTCACCGTTCCTGCCGTCGCCCAGACTCCCGCGTCCGACCGTCAGTTGTCGGGCACCGTTCGCCATAGCCAGACGCACCTGTTGCTGCCCGGGGTGACGATCGCGGTTGGCGATCGAGTCACCGCCTCCGACCGCGACGGTCGCTTCAGCCTCCGAGTCCCGCCGGCGCAGGTCCTGGTCGAGTTGACGATGGAGGGCTATTACCCGCTGTCCACGACGCTCGACCTGTCGGCCATCGATCTGTCCGACGTGGAACTGCTGATGGTGCCTCGCGCTGGATACGAGTCGTCGGTGGATGTCGTGGCCGAGCCCCCTCCCACGTCAGCGCCCTCGGCCGTTGCCGTGACGCCCGACGAGGTGCTGCGCACCCCTGGCGCGCTCGACAACGTCTTCCGAACGCTGCAGACACTGCCTGGCGTCTCGGCTGCCGAGGAAGTGGGCAGCCGCCTGTCGGTCCGTGGCGGCGCACCGGACCAGAACCTGACGATGATGGACGGCGTCGAGATCCACGATCCGTATCGCCTGTTCGGACTGACCAGCGCGTTCAACCCCGACACGATCGGCCGATTCGAGCTGGCGACGGGTGGCTTCAGCGTGAAGTACGGCGACCGACTGTCATCGCTGCTCGTAGTGGAGAACCGTGGCGGTACCCGGTCCGAGGCGTTCGACGGCTCGGCCTCCCTCAGCATCACCGACGCCAACGTTGTCCTCGAGGGCGCGTGGCCGAATGCCGCGACCGGATCGTGGCTGGTGAGCGCGCGGCGCACCTACTACGACCTGGTGGCGTCGCGCATCGTCGATCAGGACTTCCCGCAGTTCGCCGACGTGCAGACCAAGGGCGTGTGGGAAGTGGCGCCCGGGCGGACGCTCTCGGTGTTCGGATTGCGCAGCCGGCAGAGCGCCGCACTGGACATCGACGAAGACAATGCGCGCGGCGAGTTCAACGACGACACGAGCAACGATCTGCTGTCGGTGCGGCTCGACGCGACACTCGGGACGACGGCACAGTCGCACACGATCGTGTCGTACTCGGACAGCACGTCGACATTCGGGGTGGACGCGGCGTTCGAGAACCGCAGCCAGCGCGCCAACACTCCCGGCGATGGTGGACTCGACACAGCGAACGTGCGGTTCGAGCGACGGCTGGCGCTGCGCGACCTGTCGCTGCGCCAGGAGGTGACCTGGGCGCGTGGCCGGCACATCGTCGAGACCGGCGGCGAACTGCACGGGCTTGGCACCGAGCTGTCGTACCTGATCACCGGCGACCGCAATCCGAACGAGGTGAATGGCTCATCGCAGCGCGGTGGCGCCGGCCTGCCCGACTCGCTGCTGTCCTCGCGCGACGTCGCGCGCAGCGGGCTGTGGCTGCTGGATCGCTGGCAGGCGCACTCGTCGCTGTCGCTCGAAGCCGGTATGCGTCTCGACCGAAGCGGCGTCAACAACGACCTCGAGCTGTCGCCGCGGGTGACCAGCACCTATACGCTGACTCCCCGCGCCCGTCTGCGCGCCGCGCTCGGCCGGTATACCCAGAGCCCCGGCTACGAGAAGCTGGTGCAGAGCGACTACGTCCTCGACCTGAGCGGTGCGAACGCTGCACGGCTGGACAGCGAGCGTTCCGTGCAGGCATCGCTCGGCTTCGAGCAGCAGTTTGGCAGTGCGATGTTCCGCGTCGAGGGCTACTACAAGGCATCATCGCGGCTGCTGGTGGGCGCGCTCGAGACCGAGGCGGACCGCCTGTCGCGCCTCGCCACCTACGACTTCCCGGCCTCGCTGCAGTCGAACCTGCCCACCAGCGCCCTTATCACCACGGCGCCGACCAACGACGGCAGGGGCCGTGCCTACGGCTTCGACCTCTTCGTGTCGCGGACGTCGGCCCCCGCGTCGGCGCGCCTGCGTGGCTGGGCGAGCTACACCTGGGGGCGGGCGACGCGCGAGGCCTACGGCCGCACCTACGCGTTCGAGTACGACCGCCGGCATGCCATCTCGGCGGTGGCCTCGTACCGGCTGACCGATCGGTGGGAACTGGCTACCACGACGCGCATCGCCTCGGGCTTTCCGCGCACCGCTCCGCTCGGCGTACGGGTGGCGGGTGCCGAGGATGTCGTCGATCGGGACCGCGATGGCAACGTCACGGAGCTGCTGCCGAAGGTCGATGCGGCCGGCAACTATTACTACGGCGTCGATTTCGGCGGCGTGCAGAACCTGAACAATGCGCGCTTGCCGGTTTTCGCCCGCCTCGACACCCGCGTCACCTGGAAGCCGCGCGGCGCCCGCGGCCGCTGGGAGCTGTACGTCGAGGTGATCAACCTGTTGAATCGCAACAATGCCGGCTCACTGACGCCCGAGCTCGAATACAACGCCGGCGCCGACCGGCCGGTGATCGTCGAGAAGCGCGATCAGGGCATTCCGCGTCTGCCGACGCTCGGTGTCAGATTTCGCTTCTGAGGGAAGAAATTGGTCGGGGCGACTGGATTCGAACCAGCGACATCTCGCTCCCAAAGCGAGCGCTCTACCAGGCTGAGCCACGCCCCGACCGGTCGCGCGGCGGGCGCCGCGGACGCTTCATTCGGATAGCGATGTTTCCCGATGACAGGTCAGAACATGTCTTCGAACACGCGGTAGTGATCGCCGTTCATGCCGAGCGCGGTGTAGACCTGCTGCGCGCGGACATTCGTGGTGTCGACGTAGAGCCGGAGGCCGCCGGCACCGGCGGCCGCGGCGGCGTCGCGCAGGTGGGCGAAGATGCCGCGGAACACGCCGTGCTGGCGCGCACCGGGCGACACGTAGACCGACTGAATCCACCACACCATCCGGTTGCGCCAGTCACTCCACTCGTAGGTGATCAGCGTCTGCCCGACGACCGCGCCATCGAGTTCGGCAATCCAGTAGCGCCCCGGGCACACGCCCTTCGAGGAGGGCGCGAACCCCCTCGCGCAGCACCGCGGTGTCGAGCGTCAGGTGCTCGGTCTCGTCTGCGAGTGAAAGGTTGCCGGACACGACGAAGTCGAGGTCGGCGGGAACAGCGGGGCGGATGCGCAGCACGGCAGGATCCTCGAGTGATTGGGCGGTCGGCGCAGCACTTCGGCGCGGCATCGCGGACACGGTGGAGCGGGTCGCCGCCATCGTTTATCGTCGATCAGACGCTCACCGCCGACGAACGGCATGCGCTCGATGGTACCAACGAACGGAAGCCGCGATGGTGACGACGCCGTTCTTCGGGCCGTTCACTGCGGTGGGCGCGCAAGCGGTCGGTGCCGGCCCGCGTGCGAAGACCGTCTTCATGTTGATCTGGGGTGGGCTGGCCGGCGGCATCCCGGTGCTGCTGGCCTGACTCCGCTTCATGAAGTGACGACGCCGGTGCTGGCCATCGTCGGTGTCGGTGGACTCGTCCTTGGCGGGGCGAGCGGGAGCTCGTGAGGGGTTGTTGGGAATGCGGAGTTCAGAGTGCAGAGTTCAGTTGAACGGAGCGGTGTTTTCTACCTATCCGATCATCCCAATCTGCAGTCTGAACCCGGCAACCTGAAAGTCCCGCTCCGCGGGCTACTGCTTCTTTGCCAGCGCCCGGTAGTACTCCTCGATCGCCTGACGGAAGCCGCTCGGCACTTCGTCGGACCCGGACAGCGACAGCTGCTGATCGCCGCCGTCGGCTTTCTTGCGCAGGCTGAACTCGAACTTCTTCAGCTTGTCGAGCGCCTGCGGCCTGGAGCAGAGCCAGCGAGTTGCCGATCGGTGAAGGCGGCGTCGCTGTCCAGTGCTGCGCAGGTCGCGCAGCGCCTGATCGAGGTCCTTGCGTGTCGACGCCGGCCTGCGACAGCTCGCGGCGCAGCGCCTGCGCGTCGTTCGACCACTCGCGGAACTCGCGGCGGAACTGACGCACGTCCGTCGGGTTGAAGCGGTAGGTCGCCGCCATTGGCGCGTAGCCGTTGTCGTCGCGGCCGCCGAATGGCGCCGCCCGCCACCTGGCCGCCGCCGTGCTGCCGCCCTGCTGACCGTCGCCTGCTGCCCTGGCCACCCTGCTGGCCGCTCTGACCCTGACGCCTTGCTGCCCCTGCTGGCCTTGCTGACCCTGCTGGCCTTGCTGACCCTGCTGGCCTTGCTGACCCTGCTGGCCCTGCTGACCTTGTTGGCCTTGCTGCCCCTGCTGGCCGCCTGCTGACCTTCTGCTGGCCGCGGCTGCTGACCCTGCTGGCCCTGCTGACCCTGCTGTCCGCGCTGCGTTCTGCGCGCGGTCGCGCATGCGCTGGTCGAGCGACTCCATGCCGCGCACCAGATCGCGCGTCTTGTCGACCGCGCGTGCCCATCGCGTCCTGCTTGTCGGCCTGGCCGAACGCGGCCTGCGGCCTCGCCGAGCTTGTCCTTCAGCCCTTCGAGGTTCGACTGGATGTCGGCTCGATGGCGCGCGCGTACTCGCTGGCCTGGCCTGCAGGGTGTTCTTCGTGTAGCGGATCTTCTCGCGCATGCGCTTGTCGGTGATGCTGCCGGCCGCTTCGTCGAGCTTGCGCGCCGCGTCGCGCGGCGTCGCCGCGCGCGCCGTTGGCGAGCTTCTCGAGCTGGTCCTGCAGCTCGCCAACCTGCTGGTCCATCGCGTCCTTGCGCTGCCTGCAGCGACTGCGCCTTTGCTCCTGCGCGCGCCGCCCGCCTGCTGCCCTCCAGCCCTGCACTTCCGACGCGATCTGCTTCTGCTCGTCGGCCAGCTCCTCGGCCTGACGCATGGCGCTCCTGCACGTCGCGCTCGCCGCGTCCGCTGCTGGTTCTGCTGCAGCCGCTGCTGCGCCTGCCGCAGCTTGTCGAGCGCCGCCGCCGCCTGCGCGCCGGCGTCGCGTGAGCCGTTGGCCGCGGCCTGCCGCATCGCGTTCGCCGCGTCCTGCAGCTGACGCGCGGCGTCGTTCAGGTTCTGCTGCTGCTGCTTCGCGCGTGAGCTGCTCGAGCCGGCGCGCCGCCTCCTCGACTTCCTGCGCGAGCTGCCGCTGGCTCGCCGCCGCCGCCGCCGCTCGCTGCTGGCCCGCCGCCGCCATCCGACGCTGCCGCTCGGCCTCCTGCTGCTGCCGCCGCGCCAGCTCCTTCAGCTTCTCGACCAGCTCGTCGACCTGCTTGTCGCCGCCCTGCTGCTCGGCGCGCTGCTGCATCTCGTACTGGTTGGCCAGCTTGTCCAGTCTCCAGCTCGAACAGGTCGGCCAGGTCTTCGGACATCTGGTTCTGCCGCCGCCGCCACCGCCGCCGCCGCTGCTGCTGCGAGACCTGCACTTCGTACTGCTGCTCGGCGTCCTGCAGCAGCTTCAGCGCCCGCTGCTCGGGCGAGAGCGCTTCCTTGGCCTGCTGGCCCTTCAGGTTCGCCCTCGGCGCGTCTTCATCTCCTCGGCCGCCTTCGGCAGCGCCTCGGCGATCTCCTTGAACGCCGGATCGACCGCGTCGAGGCGGCTGTTCATCTTGCCGCTCAGCTCCTCGACCTGCTCGCGCAGCTTCGCCTGCGCCAGCGTCAGGAACACGACGTTCTCGCGGAACTTGTCGGCCGACATCTTGGCGCGGTCGCGCACGATGTTGAACGTCGCCGCGACGATCTCGCGCTGCTGCTGCGACAGCTGACCGACCTGGTTGCCGCCGCCGCCGCCGCCACCGCCGCCGGCCATCGACTGCGCCGGCTTGTAGTCCTTGCGGAACGGCCGGATCTGGACGAAGTAGATGTCGCTCGTCGTCGTCTTCGCGCCTGTCGACGCCGTCGTTGTCGGCGGCCTTGGCGTAGTACGACACGAAGTCGCCCGGCTTCAGCCCCAGCTCTTCGAGATAGAGCGTGTGGCTGGCGGTCACTTCCGGCAGCGCCTTCGCGCCGCCGAACAGGTTGATGGTCTTCTCGGCGCCGCCGTTCACCGAGTAGAACATCTGCACGCTGCTTGACGCCGTAGTCGTCGTCGGCCCGCACTTCGGCGAACACTTCCTCGACCGGGGTCGCCTTGGTGTCGCGACCGGGCTTGTTGAAGGCGACGCTCGGGCCCTGGTCGGTCAGCACGTCGATGGTGTACTGCGGCGACGCGTTGACCTTCTCGCCGCGCCGGCCCTTCGAGCTCGATCTTGTAGAAGCCCTGGCCTTGACCGTGAAGTTACCGGCGAAGCGTGCCGTCGGCCTCCTTGGTCAGCGGCAGCGAGTCCGTTCTCGTTCAGCAGCACGCGCCCGCCCGGCGTCGCCATCGTCGGCGTGATCTTCAGGCGCGACGTCGGTGCCCTTGATCGCGGCGATGTCGCCGCCCGGTTCGACCGTGCGCGGTTCGAGGCCGGTGTAGGCGGGGAAGCGGTACTCGAGCGACCAGCTTGTCCACCGTCGGCAGGTCGACGACATCCAGCGTGAACGTGCGTGGACTCGCACGCCGTTCGACTCGACGTAGTAGTCGGCGGTCTTCTCGACGTGGAAGAGCATGCCCTCGAATGCGCCCGGCTCGTTGGCGGCGACCAGCGGCACCCGCTCGAACTGCCCGGCGGGATCGGTGCGCATCATCAGCGTGGCGTCGGCGGACGAGAAGCCGAGCAGCTTCGCCGTCACCGTCTGGTCCGCGCCGCGCGGCACCTTGGTGTTGCCCGGGGTGCACCTCGATCTTGTAGGGGCTGGCCGCCTCGGCGCTGCGCGAGATGATGAGCAGCGCCGACATGCCGCTGTCGGAGGAACGCCGGACCGAACGTGATGAGCAGCGTGGCCGCCGCCGCGATGCCGCCAAGGGTCGCCAACTGGCGCCGCAGGTTCGGCCCGTTCGACGACGAGGCCGTCTTCGAGCGCGCGGCACTTCTCGATGGCCTGATCGACCAGCTTGTCGACCAGGTGCGGGGGAGGGCCGCGCCCAGTGTCGTCCGCGCGCGGAGATCGATTCGATCGCGCTGAGGATGGCCGTCTTCGAGCGACGGATCCTTCTCCTCGAGGTACAGCGCCACCTGACCGTCGGTGACGCGTCGTCGCAGCGGCAGCACGAAGCCGATGCACGACGAGCGCGGCGAAGACGGCGAGCGCGATGATACGGAACGAGATGATGGCGGTCGGGCTGAAGCGCAGCGCCTCGAGGCTCGAGGCAGAGAGCAGCAGCGCCAGCAGCGTGCCGGCCACCACGATGACCGCGCCGCGCAGGGCAAGCTTCAGGCGCCACCGGTTCCGAACGCGACGAATAACGTCGACGAGCTCCGCGCGACGATCGGAGCTACCCGGTTCGTAAGCCATCGTGGGGCCCTCCTCCCACGTGACGTCCCCTGATGATACGTCCGGGGCCGCGGGATCCTTGCCATAATCTGCGAATGGTCGTGTCGTGGCCGACGACCCTCTACGTAAACCGTTCGTTCTGCGACAGCCGGTTCGCGACGACCAGCTCGGCGACGAGCAGCGCGAGCCCGGCCATCAGCAGGTACCACCAGAGGTTCTGACGCTTCTCGGCGTCTTCCGGGGTCAATTCGGTCGGCGGTCGCTGTCGGCGCTCGGCGGCCTGCGACGCGCGGCCGGTCACTGCCGCGACGAGTTCCGCCGGTGTCGATCGGCGTCAGGTCCGACTCGGCCGGGTCGATGTTGACCGCGATCTGGTCGGCGCGCGCCGACGGCGTTGGCGGCGTGCCCGCACCTCGTAAGCGCCGTGCTCGGCCAGCTCGAGAATCGCCGGCTCGTTCGGCGCCGACGGTGCGCCGCTCGCCGGACGGGGTGACGATCGACGCGGTCGGTCTTGCTCTTGAGCAGCGTCGACGAGGTCGACGACCTGACCGACGGTGGACCACGCGACTGGTCTGCTCGTACTGCGCAGATGTAGCGCACGAGCTGGTGGACGAGCGGCAGGTAGACCGGCTTCAGCGCGAGGTCGTTCCACGAGTCGTCGAGCGTGGTGGTCGAGGACGATGACGCGGCCGGCGCCGACGCGGCGCTCCGCCGCAGCAACGCCGCCATCGTCGTAGCGCGCGAGGACGCGCGCCTCGGGAGCCGGTCTGCGACGCGTCCGGTAGCGCAGGACCCGTGCAGCGGAGAAGTCGCCGCTGCGCGGCGCCTTGAACACCTCGAACACCGGGTGGCTGTAGTCGCGGAAGCCGATGGTGCCGCCGCGGCCGTCCATGCGATCGACCACCGCGCCGAGCTGTCCCGGCAGCAGGTCGGCGTCGTTCTGGCGGCCACGTGGTCCGCTCGCCGACGGCAACCAGCAGCCCGCCGCCCGCTTCGACGTAGCGCTTCAGCGCGCCGCCGGCGAGGGCTGGCGGCAACGCCGCGTCGTTCAGGATGACGACCGCAGCCGCCTCTCGAGCATCTGCGGCGTGACGCGTGCCGGCCGGCACCATCTCGACGTTGAAAGTCGGCGTGTTGCCGATGGCGAGCGCCTCTCGTCAGGTAGAAGCTGGAGTCGGCGGTCGCCGCTGTCGACCACCAGGATCGAGACCGACTGGCTCGGCGTGACGACGAAGTCGAACGAGTTGTCGGCAGGCATGGCATCGGTCCCGGCCCGCACGACGCCGTGCACCGACGGTTCGACCAGCGTGAACGGCGAGAAGGCCACCGAGGCCGAGGCGTTCGCGCCGGCACGAGACGGACAGCGTCTCGATGACATGGCCGTCGATCTCGAGCGTGACCGGCACATTCGTGACCGCTTCGGCGCCCTTGTTCGCGATGCCGGCCGTGACCGTGATCGCGCTCCTGATTCGAGAAGGACGACCGTGCGAACGTGCACCGACGGCACGGCCAGGTTCGCCACCGTCTCCGTGGCCACCGAGACCGGCGTGAGCGTCATCCCCTCGCCGAAGTGCACGTCTTCCGAGCCGGTCCAACCGGTCTTCTGGAAGTCGGAGATGAGGATCGCTTCGCGCCGCGGCAGGTCGAGCGCGTGAGGATGCTCTCGGCGAGCTTCAGCGCCGGGCCGAAGCGCGTGCCGCGCTGGCGGTGAGCGACGCCGCGTCGAGCGCCGCCTTCAGGCGGCCGCGGTCGCGAGGTCGCGCGCATGCTCTCCTCGGCGTTGCGGCTGAAGAGCACCAGCGTCGCCTGTCGGTGGCGCCGATGGAATCGATGACGCGCTGACGCTTCCGCCTGTCGCCCGCTGCCAGCGGTCGCCGTAGCCCATGCTGGCCGACTGATCGAGCAGGATGACGACTTCGCGCGAGCCGCCGCGCTGGCGGCCATGGCGGCCGCCGCGCCTGGCGGGAAAGAACGGTCGCGCGAACGCGGCGACGATGCAGCGCCAGTGCCGCGGCGCGCATCAGCAGCAGGAACCAGTGGCGAATGCGGCGGCGCCGCACCGACTGGTACGGGATCTTCTGCACGAACATCAGCGACGGGAACTCGATCGACCCGCTTGCGTTCGCGCTGAATCAGGTGCACCAGCACCGGCACGGCGATGGCGCCGAGGCCGAGCGAGGAGGAAGGGAGCCAGGAACGCCATCGGCTACTTCACCCGTGCGAGCTTCTCGCGGCTCGACAGGTAGCCGAGAACAGCGCCTTGTCGAGCGGTTCGCTGGTGTTGCACAGCGTGTAGTCGATGCGCTGCTCGGAGAACTTGGCGCTGCAGACGCGCTGATGTGCTCCTGAATCAGCCGCCGGTATTCGTCGCGGAACGACTGCGGGCACGACCGGAATCTGCTCGCCGCTCTCCAGATCCTGGAACGTCGGACGCATCGTCGAAGTCGAAGTTGATCTCCTGCGGATCGAGGACGTGGAAGACGATCAGGTCGTTGCCGAGGAAGCGCAGCGGCTTGATGGCGTCGAGCATCGCGTCCGGGCTCGTCGTAGAAGTCGGAGATCAGCAGCAGGATGCCGCGGCGCTTGAAGTGCTCGGCCATCTTGTGGAGCGGCGCACTCAGGTGGCCCGGGCGCTCGGGCTTCGCCGGTCGAGCGTGTGCAGCACCATGTCGAAGTGCTTCGCCGACGGCGGCACGTGCGTCACGATGTCCTCGTCGAAGGTGATGATGCCGACGCGGTCGCGCTGGCGGTGCGCGAGGTAGGCGAGGCACGCCGCCGAGGAACGAGCCGTATTCGAGCTTCGAGACGCCGCCGCTCGCGAACGTCATCGACTTCGAGATGTCGAGCAGGATGGTGAAGTTGGTGTTGGTGTCGGCTTCGTACTGCTTGATGTAGTAGCGATCGGTGCGGGCGTACAGCTTCCAGTCGACGCGGCGGATGTCGTCGCCCGCGCACGTAGCCGCGATGTTCGGCGAAGTCGATCGACGCGCCGAAGAACGGCGCGCGGTGGAGGCCGTTGATGAAGCCGTCCACCACGTTGCGCGCCAGCAGCTCGAGGTTGCCGATCCGCGCAAGGATCTTCGGATCGACGAACCGCGCCCCTGCCATCTGTCCGCTACTGTTCGATACCATTGGCTGTCGGCCCACCTGCAACACTGAGCCCGACCCGCCTGACCCGCCCGTCGCTGTCTACATCCCGGACGCGGGCACCGGCACGCGGTCGAGCAGTTCGTCGATGATCGCGTCGGTCGTGATCCCTTCCGACTCGGCGCGGAAGTTGACCAGCACGCGGTGGCGCAGCACCGGATGCGCCATCGCCTTGATGTCCTCGAAGCTGACGTGGTAGCGGCCGTTGGTGAGCGCGCGCGCCTTGGCGCCGAGCACCAGGTACTGCGCGGCGCGGACCGAGGCGCCGAACGCCACCCACTTCTTGACCGACTCGGGCGCGTTCGCCGCCTTCGGACGGCTCGTGCGCACCAGCGACAGCGCGTAGCGCAGGACCGGATCGGCGACCGGCACGCGGCGGACCAGGCGCTGGAAGGCAATGAGGTCGGCGCCGCTCACCGGACGCGTGAAGTGCGGATCGATGATCGCCGTCGTGGTCTCGCGGACGACGTCGAGTTCCTCTTCCTCGGGCGGATGCTCGATGACGATGTGGAACATGAAGCGGTCGAGCTGTGCTTCCGGCAGCGGATAGGTGCCTTCGAGCTCGATCGGGTTCTGCGTCGCGAACACGTAGAACGGCTCCTCGAGCTGGTAGGTGCGGCCCTGGATCGTGACGCGGTGCTCCTGCATCGCCTCGAGCAGCGCCGCCTGCGTCTTGGGCGGCGTGCGGTTGATTTCGTCCGCCAGCACGATGTTGCGAAGATCGGGCCGGGCGCGAACATCATCTGGCGGCGGCCGGTGGCCGGCGTCTTCTTGATGATGTCGGTGCCGGTGATGTCCGACGGCATCAGGTCGGGCGTGAACTGGATGCGCTTGAACTTCAGCTCCAGCACCTGCGCCAGCGTCTGAATGAGCAGCGTCTTGGCCAGCCCGGGCACGCCGATGATGAGGCTGTTGCCGCCGACGAACAGCGTCTGGAGCACCAGCTCCATGACGTGATGCTGACCGATGATCCGCTTGTGCAGTTCTTCCAGGATGGCCTTGCGCCCGGCATTCATCCGGTCGGCCAGTGCGATGTCGTCCTGCTGCAGGTCTACGTTGTTCGCCACGCGGGGCTCCTCAGCTCTTCAGGCTTCGATGCGTTACTGTCCACTCAGTGCGTCAACCCGTAGATGACGTAGTTGACGCCCAGCTTGTAGGCTTCGTTCTCCTCGGGCACGGGCGCGAAGCCCTGGCCAGAGTATTCCCAGTACTCGGAGATGTCGTTGTTGAAGTTGACGATCGCCATCAGCCGCTTGTCCGGATCGTTGTCCTCGAACAGGCCGAAGTAGACCGGCGGTTCCGTGTCCCTCGTACGGCGGCAGGAACTTCAGCGGCTCTGGAATCTCGAAGAACGAATGGAAGATCGGATGCGTGCCGTCGATCTCCACCCACCGGCCTCCCGGAACGACCCGGTTCATCTGCGCGACGAACGGTTCCCAGCCGCCACGCTCCTCGGCGAAGTCGTCGAAGATCACGAAGCCGCCCTTGAGCAGATAGGCGCGGAAACCCTGCGCCTCCGCTCTCGGTCAGGGACATGTAGCCGGGCTCCGCCATGTACGCGACGGGGTAGCGGCCCAGTTCCGGGTCGTCGAGCCCCATGACGTTGCTCTCGGTGATGCGCGGCTTCAGGTTGCGTCACATCGTTCACGATCTGCATGAAGTGCTGCTCGCCGAACGGATAGTCGTGTGTCCACGGAATCCGCTGCGACTGGAACGGCACGGGCGGCGCCATACCGCAGCCGGACGAACGTGAACTGCCCCGTGTAGTCGACGTTGGGCTTGATCGGCGCCCCCCGCGTCCCCTGCCACGGACCAATCGCCACACCCTGCGCCGCGGCGGTGGCGGTGGCCGCCACGAGCGCCAGCACGGCGACACTCCACTTCATTTCCGGCCTTCGAGTTCCCGGATCTGCCTGCTCTTCATCGCCAGGTCCGTCACCAGCTGTTCGAGCTGCTCGTCGTAGGCCGCCGGATCCATCGCATCTTTTTTCAGCCGCAGTTCGTTCGACCTGCCGTTCGAGCGCCTCGCGCTGCTCGAGCAGTGCGCGCAGCGCCGGGTCCATGTTCTGAGCGGCCGCCGTGCGCGAGCGCTCTGGCGCGAAGAACTGTGCCGCCGCGAGCTTGCCCTGGCTGCTGTCGTCGAGGGCGGCATGCTCGGTCAGGATGTGCCCGCCCTGCTCGTAGGCCGCCTTCGTCTTCGCCACGGCGAAGTCGAACGCCTCCTGCACCGATACGCGGCCGTTGCGATCGCGATCGCGCCTCTTCCGCATCGAGCGCCTCGACGAAGAACTCGGCAAAGCGCGTCTCGTTGCGTTCGCCACCGGTGCGCGTGGCGGTGACGATGGTGCGCGCCGGTCCGGCCAGCGGCTGCAGGAACGCGCCGCTCGAGCTGGCCGTGTTCACGAAGACGATTTTCTGCGTACGGAAGCGGTCGAGCAGCGCGGCGTAGTCGCCGGCGGTGAGGTCGGGACCTGGCAGGTTGAACGCCCCGGTCTTGCCGTCGAAGCTGCCGTGCCCGATCAGCAGGACGAAGATCTCGTCGTTCGGCTTCGCTCTGGCAGCCAGGTCGGTGAACGCCTTTGTGACGTTGTCCTTGCTCGACCGCGCCTTCACGCCGCGGGTCCTTGTCCGCGGATTCGCCGAGCCACTGCACGTTCGCATCGAGCACGCCGCGCTTTTTTGCGGCATCGAGCGTCGCACCCGCCCACTTCTGGAACTGCGCCGTGTGCTCCTCGTCGCCGCCGACACCGGTAATGACGAGCAGGTGCACGTCCTGGGCGCTCACGCGTGCCGGCGTGCCCAGGGTGATGAGGCACGCAAGGAGGAGCAGGAAGGGCGAGCGGCAGGAGGTCGGGAACCACCCGTGACCCGCGACCAACGACCAGCGACCAACGACCATGTCGTTCGTGCCGTTCACGCCAGCCCCCTCTGACGGCGATAGCCCCACTCGGCGGCGATCAGCGCCAGCAGCGCGAGCAGAATGATCGGCATGTCCCACAGGTCGCGCTCTTCGACGACGGTGACGCCGCGGCCGCTGTAGTTGATGGCCTCGGGCAACGATGCCGCGTTCGACGGGGTGAAGAACTGTCCGCCGGTCTCCTCCGCCACACGCGTGAGCAGTGACGAGCGCATCGCGGCGTCGAAGTATCCGAGTCACCTGCCGACGCCCGCGCGTGCATGGTCGTCGTGCCCAGGTCCTTGCCGTCGCGCACGGCCGCAGTGCGCACCTCGTAGGTGCCGGCTTCGTCGGGCACGAACTGGCCCTTGTACTCGCCGTCCTTCGTCACCGTCCACTCGAGCGGCACCTCGGACGTCTTGCCCGACGGAGCTGTGACGGTCGCGAGCACCTGCGCGTCGTTGACTTCGACGAACGCCGGGTCGACCACTTCGGCGCTCAGCTTCAGCGGTTCGCCCGGTTCGACGCGGTCGATGCTGGTGGTGATGTTCACCGGGTCGGGCACGCCGTCCACCAGCCAGCGCACGAGCCGCCGCCAGAACGTGGCGTGGGTCATGTCCTCGACCGGAACAGCAGCGTCCATCTTCCAGAGCCACGAATCCTGGATGGGGAACGCCAGCGCCTTGCCGCGGCCATACCGCTGGTAGGCAAGCACCACCTGTTCCTGCTGCGTGTCGGTGGTGCCGGTCAGGAGGATCGTGGCACCCGGCTTCACCGAGCGCACCTGGTTCACCGCGGTGACGGCAGGCATGTCCGCCCACTTTGTCGCGGACGCCTTTTCGTTGCCGGCCAGTTGCGTCACGGGGTACAGGGCGCCGGCTCTGGTCGGCCGCACCGACAGGTGCGTGAAGTACGGCCCGCTGTTGTTGGTGCCACGCGCGCCGCCGTCGAACTCCACCGGCAGCACCTCGGCAACCGGCGTTCCAGCCCAGCCGCCTTCCGCGAACGAGCGCCGGCCACCCAGCATCAGAAGGCTGCCGCCGCGCTTGCTCACGAAGTCGGCGAGCATGCGGAGCTGGTCGGGCGAGAACGACGCCGCTTCCACGCTGCCGAGGATGATCGAACGGTAGGCAAACAGCTCTTCGCGGGTCTTCGGGAAGCCGCCGACCACTTCATCGGGGTTGCCGACGTCGAGGCGCAGGTACTTGTCCTCGGCGGTGCGCTGCAGGATGGTGACCGAGAGGTTCGGATCGTCGGAGACCGCGCGGCGGACGAACTTCATCTCCGGGCGGGGTTCGCCCTCCATGTAGAGGACGCGTTCGCGGCCATCCGTCACCTCCACCAGGGCATCGCGCGCGTTGTTCTGCGTCACCTGTTCCCCTGGCTGCGGTGCGACGTGGAAGGTGAAGAGACGCGCGCCGGCATCCGTGGCGGTGAAGTTCACCCGGACGGTGGCCGACTGACCATCGGCCGGCATCACCACATCCTGCCTGCTGACGATGCGGCCGCCGTCTTCGACCTGCAACGGCACGGTGGTGCCCGCATAGCCGGTCTGCGAGATCACGACGTCGACGGCGAGCGAGGTGCCCTTCAGCGTGCTGCGGGGCGTTTCGACACGGGTCACCTGGATGTCGCGCGCGAAGCGATCCTGGCCGACGCCGACGGAGAACACCGGAATCTGCCGCGCCTTCAGGCTGGCGAGCGACTCGTCGAGTGTCTCGGCCGTCGTGTCGGCGCCGTCCGTGACGAGCACCAGGCCCGCCAGCGGCAACCCGGACAGTTCGTCGCGGGCGCGCTCGAGCGCCGTGCCCAGCCGGGTCGAGGTGCCGGCATATTTCAGGTCGCTCGCGTTACCGAGGCGGTCGGCCGAAGACGAGAAGCGGAAGTAGCGCAGCACGAACCGCTGCGACAGGGCCTGGGCCAGCGCTCCGCCCTCGCCGAACTGCTGCTGGACGAAGTCGGTACGCGGCTTCTCGTCGGTGTCGGCGATGGTCATGCTGCGCGAATCGTCGATCAGCACGCCGAGGAAGTTCTGCTGCGGGACGGCCGCGCGCAGGATGAGCGACGGACGGAACAGGCAGAAGAGAATGAGCAGCAGCAGGGCCAGCCGGATGCCCACCAGTACTGCGCGCTCACGCGGATGCCCCTGACTCTTGATGCCCCGGTACGTGATCAAGCTGGCGGCTGCCACGGCAGCCACTAGCGTCAGCACCAGCATGCCGGTGCGGGACGTGGCGAACGTGAAGTCCCCCTGCCGGAATACGAACGCGGGGTACTTGAATAGAAGGTTAAACAGCCAACTCATCTCGGTCCGCTTGGCGGCAGCCTCCCCAGAGCATCACGCGGCAAGCATAGCCCGGGATGGTTCCATTGCAACCGTTGAGACGCGCGGAGTCGCCGGAAAGTCTCACGTCCGGCTGGCGAGATGGTCATCCCTTGACTTTGGCGAACCGTGCTCGCAGTTTGCTCCAGGTCATGAACGCCGCCGGTCCGAGTACGAGCCCGCTCAGAACCCAGTCGCTCGAACGCGGTGCGGACGGTCGCGGCTGCGCCGTGGGCGGCAACTCGGCGTCGATGCCGCAGTTCAGATCGCCCCAGGCCGGCCGCAGTGTGCCGCTCTTCAAGCGTTCCTCCCAGCTCCGCTGTGCCGCCGATCCGATCTTCTTGCGCTCGCCGGGTACTTTCTCGCCCGGGTCCTTGCCATACGGCGACGCGTGCTCGATCTCGGCGTTCAACTCGGCGCCCGTCAGCACGGCCAGGGCTGACACATAGAACCAGAGCAGCAGCACAATGACGCCGCCGATCGTGCCGTAGGTCGCGTTGTACGACCCGAAGTTCGTGACGTAGAAGCGGAAGCCGAGCGAAATCCCGACCCACAGCAGCGTCGCCAGTATCGATCCCGGTGTGATCCAGACCCAGTCCTGCTCGGCATCCGGGGCAAAGTAGAACACCAGCGCGATCGCGGTGCCGATCAGCACGAACACCACCGGCCACTGGACAATCGACCAGGTCAGCGTGAACGCGCCGCCGAGGTGGAACCACTCGGCCACCCTCTCAGCCAGCACCGGCCCTGCGACGACCAGCACCGTTGAACTGACGATGAAGATCCCGAGAGCCACCGTAAGGCCAAGCGCAATGAGGCGCACCTTCCACCAGGGGCGACCCTCCTGAATGTCGTAGGCCTGGTTCAAGGCGTCCATGATCGCGGTCACGCCTGCTGACGAGCTCCAGATCGTGCCGATCATGCCGAACGTGAGCAGGCCTCCCGAATCGTCGTTCGCGATCTTGAGCAGCTGGTCCTGAACAATGGTAAGCACCTCGCCCGGCGCCACTCTGGCGAGCGTGCCGGTGATGGTTTCCATGAGGTCCTCGACCGGGATGAAGCCGATGAGCGCCACCAGGAACAGCAGGGCCGGGAACAATGCGAGGAAGAAGTAATACGACAACTGAGCCGCAAGGCCGAGGCAGTTGTCGGCCATCACCTCGGCTGCGGTGCGCTTGAGCAGATCGGTCCAGCCGATCGGAATCTTGAACGCCTTCAACATCAGCGTGACGAGTGGCGGCGAAGCCCGGTACCGACGGTCGGGGTCCATGAAGGCGAGTCGCTGGCCGGGAACGATTCCGCTGATTCATCCCCGACACGGTCAGCGCGCTGCCACGGTAAGCGCTCATTCACCTCGGCAAGCCACCGGCGCGTGCCGCTGAAATCGGGATCGCCGGTCAGCGCCCACCAGGCGAGCGAGCCGCCCATGCCGCTCAGCAGGCGTCCTCGCCACGAGCCCAGTCGCCAGCCCTGTACGGCGAGCGCTCCACCGCCGACACCGAGCAGCAGACGCATCACCGTGATGTGTTCCTTCGAGCCGTTCCAACCTCGCCGGTCCCACACGCTGGCATTCGACCGGTGCATTGTCTGATTGAGGGGCGGTGTGTGCTGTGTATGGTCCATGCGTCCTCACCATGCAAGTTCAGGGGCAGGCGGCGTTCTGCAGGCTGAGTGGTACAGCGGGTGCTCAGCTGTCAGCGTTCCTGACGTGAACGGACGGGTTTGGTGGGAGCAATGCAGACGATGGTTTGGTACTATCGCGACGTGATCGTGGTCGTCGTGGCGACAACCAACCAGGGCAAATTGCACGAGATCCGGGAGCTCCTCGCGGGGCTTCCCGTCGACGTGCGTACACTTGCCGATTTCCCGCCCGTGGTGGCACCCGCGGAGACCGGCGCCACCTTCGCCGAGAACGCGCGCCAGAAAGCGCTCTACTATGCAGCCGCGACAGGGCGGCTGACCGTCGCTGAGGACTCGGGCCTCGAGGTGGACGCGATGGGTGGCGCTCCCGGCGTGCAGTCGGCCCGCTTCGGTGGCGAGGAGAGCACCTACCCTGAGAAGTTTGCGCTCATCTACGAGGCTCTCGACCGGGCTGGTGTCGCCACGAGCACGGCCCGATTCGTCTGTGCCCTGTCGCTGGCCGACGGTGACCGCGTGCTGTACGAGTCGCGCGGAACGGTGGAAGGCGAGATCGTTCGCGAACCTCGAGGAGACGGCGGCTTCGGCTACGACCCCATCTTCTTCTACCCGCCATTCGGCTGCACGCTGGCTGAAGCGGGGGCTCGCAAGAGCACCATCAGCCACCGCGGCGCCGCGTTCCGGCAACTGCACGACTGGCTCTC
This sequence comes from uncultured Acidobacteriota bacterium, assembly GCA_963722395.1. Taxonomy (GTDB): domain Bacteria; phylum Acidobacteriota; class Vicinamibacteria; order Vicinamibacterales; family CAVVIG01; genus CAVVIG01. Next base: position 429,855 of record CAVRLS010000013.1, read on the forward strand.
AGGAAATCGCGAATCGCCAATCACCAACCACCAATCTGCAGTCTGAAATCTGCACTCTTCATTCACCCGATGTTCACCCTGTCCTCCGTCGTTCCCTGGGGCCGATCGTTCGACGAGTACCGGCGCATGTTCGCGCTCGGTCCCGGCGACTTGCAGTCGTCCATCCTCGGCTGCGGCGATGGCCCGGCCAGCTTCAACGCCGAAGCGACGCGGCAGGGCCTGCGGGTGACCTCGTGCGATCCGATCTATCAGTTCGACGCCGGCCAGTTGCGCCGTCGGATCGACGAGACAGCCGAGGGGGTCCTCGAGCAGACCCGCCAGAACGCCGGCGAGTTCGTGTGGGATGCCATCGGATCGATCGACGCGCTGCGCGAGACGCGCATGCTGGCCATGGATGCCTTTCTGGCCGACTATCCGGCCGGGAAGGCCGACGGCCGCTACGTCGACGCGGCGCTGCCGGTGTTGCCGTTTGGCCATGAGTCGTTCGACCTGGCGCTGTCGTCTCACTTCCTGTTCCTCTACACCGCGCAACTGGGCGACGACGTCCATCGCCAGGCCATTGGTGAGATGTGTCGCGTGGCGCGCGAGGTGCGTATCTTCCCGTTGCTCGCCCTCGGCGGTGCGCCGTCGCCTCTGGTGGACGTCGCCGCGCGCGAACTGACGGCGGACGGCTTTGCCGTCACTATCGAAGTCGTCCCCTACGAGTTCCAGCGCGGCGCGAACCAGATGCTGCGCATTCGCCGCGATTCAGCACGCCACCTGCCCCATGCGTAATCTCACAGTGCTGCTGGTGTGGTCTCTGCTCCTCGCAGGCTGCGGCTTCAGCGGGCGGGATGAGAAGGACGACCCTGCCGCCGTGCTCGCGGCCGTGCAGGGCGCCCACGCCACCTACGTTGCGGCCATCAACACGAATCAGCTCGACCGCTGGCTCGCCTCACTGAGCGCCGACGTGGTCTACTTCGTGCCCAATCGCCCCGCGGTGGTCGGCAGGACGGCCGTGGGTGAGTGGGCCGGACGCTATCTCCAGGAAGTGACGACGAGGTGGACGAAGCCGGTGGCCGACTTCACGGTCAGCGGTGAGTGGGCCTTCGGGCGCTACACGTATACGGCGAGCGACTCGGTCATCGTTCGCGACCCCGAGACGGAAGGGGGCGGGACGGCGAACGACTCGGGCTGGGGATTTGTGGTCTACCACCACGACAGCGACGGAGTGTGGCGGGTAGCCCGAGATGCCTGGGGCTCGGATCGCCCGGCGCGCTAGCGACGCCGCTCAGAACTCGAAGCTCGGCTGCGTGTCGTGCCGGTGTTCGCGGTGATGCGGGACGTGGGCGACGCGTGACAGGCTCGTGTCGGTGGGCCAGAAGCGCTCTTCGTGCTCGAGCAGCCATTGCTTGCGGTGCAGGCCGCCGCCGTAGCCGGTGAGCGAGCCGTCGGCGCCGATGACACGGTGACACGGAACGACCAGCGCTATGGGGTTCCCGCCGTTCGCCAGGCCGACGGCGCGCGACGCGTTCACGGTGGACGCCACCTGTGCCGCCACCTGACCATAGCTGCGCGTCTCTCCGGGTGGAATGACGCACAACATCTTCCAGACCCGCTGTTCGAAGCGTGTCCCGACGGCACCGAGCGGCAGCGTGTGCGGATCGGCGGAGGTGCCCGCGAAATAGGCGTCGAGCCATGCGCGCGCCTGCTCGACGACGGCGTTGTGCCCGTCGGTGATCGTGTGTGCCGACACGAAGCGCGCGAGCCGCGTGTGCAGGCGTGACAACCGCGTCTCCGACGAGAACTCGAGGGCGCAGAGCGCCTCGTCCGAGGCAAACGCCAGCATCGGTCCAACCGGTGTGGTCAGCGTCGCTCGCACCAGGCGCATGGTGGCCTACCCTGGAAACTTCACGAGGTGACCGACAATCGCCCGCTGCTTCTCCGCCAGTTGACGGATACCTTCGTCAGCGAGGGCGAGCAGCGCGTCGAGCGACGAGCGATCGAACGGCTGGCCTTCCGCCGTACCCTGCACTTCGATGAAGCGGCCGTCGCCGGTCTTGACGATGTTCATGTCGACCTCGGCGCGCGAATCGTCTTCGTAGGCGAGGTCGAGCAGCGCCTCGCCGTCGACGATGCCGACGCTGATCGCTGCCACCGAATCGGTGAGTGGAATCGTGCGGATCGTGTCGCGCGAGCGCAGGGTCCCGAGCGCCAGCGCCAGCGCGACGAAGGCGCCGGTGATCGACGCGGTGCGCGTGCCGCCATCAGCCTGGATGACGTCGCAGTCGACCCAGATGGTGCGCTCGCCGAGCGCCGGCAGGTTCATCACCGAGCGGAGCGAGCGCCCGATGAGCCGCTGAATCTCCTGGGTCCGGCCACCCACCTTTCCTGCCGTCGCCTCGCGCTGCATGCGTGTGTTGGTGGCGCGCGGCAGCATGCCGTATTCGGCGGTGACCCAGCCCTTTCCGGAGTTGCGCAGGAACGGCGGCACACGCTCTTCGACGCTGGCCGTGCAGATGACGCGGGTGCGGCCGGCCTCGATGAGGACCGAGCCCTCGGCGTGCGGCAGGTAGTGCGGGGTAATCGTGGTCTCGCGCAGCTGGTTCGGCGCGCGGTTGTCGGAACGCATGAAGAATCCTTCGATCTCGAGTGTCGTGGAGTGCGGCGTGCCTCGGGCTGTCCCCGATGCCACGTCCGCGGGTCATTCTACCGTGTTGGTGCCGTCGCGTCGGCAACAGGTGTGGCGACAGGGGCGGCGGCGCTGTCGGCGACCCACGCATCGGCGCGCGGCAGCGGACGCTTGATGTCGACGTGCCCGGCCAGCGTGTCGACTTCGCGGCCGTCGACGAGCAGCTGCACCGCCGTGATGGCGGGCAGGTTGGTCGTGAGTGCCTGGACGATGGTGTAGATGGTAAGCAGTTCGTTGACAGAGCCGCCCGGATGCGCAAGCGCGACCTCGCGGCTCAGATCGACGTAGGCCGAACCGTCCGATGCGAGATACAGCGCCCGCAGCGTCGTGCCTGGCGGCACGGCCGACACGAGCGGCGCCACAACACCCGCCAGCTGCGCGTCGACGATACGCCGCGCCTGCGCAGCCGTCTGCTCGGCGAACGGCACCTCACGCTCGACGCTCGTCAGCCGTGCGCCATCGTCGGAGACGTAAAAGAGCCTCGCCTTGATGGTGCGGCCGTCTTCCGGCGAAGGGGGAACCGGTGCGGACACCGTGGTCGTCGCCGGTTCGGCGTACCAGCGCGGCAAACCGACGAACAGCGCCCACCCGAGGCCGGCCGCTACCAGCACACTGGCGACGATCAGCGCGGCGCGCCTGGCAGTCATCGTCCGCCCTCCGGCGAGGCGGCCAGTGCGCCACGGAAGCGGCTGATGGCATCGAGCATGGCCAGCGCAACGCCGTTCGGCAGTTCGTTGCCGCGCAACGCCTGCTCCTGGCCCGTGTTGGTGAGGTAGCCCATCTCGATGAGCACAGCCGGCATGTTGGCCGACTCCAGCACGCGGAGCGGCGCATGCTCCAGCGGCCGTGCGGCCATCGGCACGCGAGTGCCGAGCGACTCGGTGACGATCTGCGCGAACTGCTCGGACTGGGCACGGTGCGGGATCTGTGCAAGGTTCCACGGCACCACCTCGATGCTGCGCAGCCCACCGCCGAACACCGGCAACCGTTCGGGCGTCAGCCCTTCGATGGCGAGGTCGGCGTCGGCGAACGACGCGACATAGGCGGTGGCACCGATGACGTCGGTCCGGAACGACGCGTTGGCGTGGAGGCTGATGAACAGATCGGCCTTGTTGTTGTTGGCAATTGCGCTGCGGTTCTCTACCGGTACGGTCCGGTCGTCGTCACGCGTCATGATGACCCGCAGGCCGAGCCGCGCCTCGAGCGCGCCCTTCAACCGGCGCGCGGCGTCGAGCGTGACGTCCTTCTCACGCGTGCCGGCGCTCCCCTTCGCGCCCGCATCGTCGCCGCCATGGCCGGCGTCGATCGCGACGGTCCGTATGGAAGCGCCCCCCTGCGGTAGCAGCGGCTGCGCGTCCGAGGTGATCGGCGGAGCAGGCACGGCCGGCGTCGGCACTGGCGTCGGCGCTGACGGGTCCACCGCCCCAAGGATGTCGATGACCAGCCTGGCGCCGGTGTCAGACGGTTGGGTGCTGGCGCGGTAGCTGGTGAAACGCGGGCCGAGGTCGATACCGATGTTGGTGGCGTCGACAAGACGAACAGCCTGCACGTCACCTTGCGGCGGCACCACTGGCAGGGTGGCGTCGAGCGCATCGGCGTCGAACCGCACCAGCAGACGCTGACCCTGCTGCGAAACCGCGGTCGCTGCTGCCGGCGCGATCTCGAATGTGACTCGCGCCGACGAGCCCGCCGCCTCGTGACGCACCATGACGCGCGGCACCCGGAGATCGCCAACAATCAGCAGTCGCGACGCCCGTCGGAGCTCGAGGCGGCTGTCATAGATGGGACCGAGCGCGCGGCTGACGAAGTCGAGCGGCACCAGCCACCGGTTGCCATTGCGGACCGGAGCGGCCGGCAGCGAAATGAGCCGTCCGGCAACCGAGGCAATCGTCTGGTCAGGCGTCAGCACCACCGTCTGTCCCTTGTAAGCCACGGTGATTGCGCCGCCATCGTCGCGGACAATCAACTGGAACGCCGCGGCCAGCTCATCGAGCGCGAGCATGTCCTGCGAACCAACGGTGGTGATGGGAAGCGTCCGCCGGCCATCGCGGGCCAGCACTTGCAGTGCTGTCGCTGCGGTTTGTCCGGAGAGATGGCTGGCGAGCATGGAGAGCGCGAGTGCGCCCAGAACGATGGCACCGGCGAGCGGCAGATGGCGAGTGAACCGGCCTGAAGTCAATTGAGGATCTCGGGTTCGAGACCCTCCATTGTAGCCGCAGGCATGTGAGGGCTACCGCTCAGTCGACGATCTTCTTCGCGGCGGTCATCGCGATGATGAGGAAGACCACGAAGAGCACGATGAACAGCCCGGCCATGAACTTGGCGATGGCGAACGACGCGCCGGCGATGGCCGTGAAGCCGAGCAGCGCCGAGATGAGACCGATGACCAGAAAGACAAGCGCCATGTGGAGCATTGGTTTCTCCCATGCTCCGCGTAGCGAAGTCCGTGCCACCCCGGTTCTGCCCTGAGTTCGATGCCGTCCGGCAAACCTGAAGGTGCGCGGCTTCGCCCAGAATGAGGCAGACGTGCTAGCCGTCGATCCTGGCGCGGCCTTCGGTTACCAGGCGCTCGAGCAGCGGCGATGGCCGCCAGTAGTCGCCAAACCGCGCCTCGTATTCCTGCAGGCGGGATAGCACGGTGGGTAACCCGATGGACTGCGCATGGAACATCGGACCACCGTGGCGACGCGGGAAGCCGAAGCCATGGCAATGCACGACGTCGATGTCGGAGGCGCGGCGAGCAACTCGATCGCCGAGCACGTTGAACCCTTCGTTGGCCAGAGCGGCGGTGACACGCGACACGATCTCCTCGGCGGCGATGTCGCGGCGGACGATCCGGCGGCGCCGCGCCGCCTCGTCTGCCAGGTCATCGACCACCGGGTCCGGCAGCGGGGTTCGGTTGCCCGGTTCGTAGCGGTACCAGCCCGCGCCTGTCTTCTGGCCATAGCGTCCCAGTTCGAACAGGCGGTCGGGGATCTCGGACTGCGGGCCTTCGGCGCGCCTCCGTCCGATCGACCGCAGGTACTGCCGGATACGGGCGCCGACGTCGATGCCGGCGATGTCCTGCATCGCGAACGGACCGACGGGGAAGCCGAACGTGGTCATCGCGGCATCGATCTGCGCCACGGTCGCCCCCTCCTCGAGCAGCAGGTGCGCTTCGCGCAGGTAGTAGCCGAGCATCCGGTTGGCGACGAAGCCGAACGCATTGCCGACCACGACCGGCACCTTGCCGAGCCGCTGCGCCAGGGTGAGCGAGGCGGCGATCACGGCGGGGCTGGTCTGACGCCCGCGCACGATCTCGAGCAGCGCCATCACGTGCGCCGGACTGAAGAAGTGATGGCCCACCACCTGCGCCGGCCGCCCCGAGGCCTTCGCCAGGGTGTCGAGGTCTAGGTACAGAGGTGTTCGAGGCGAGGACACAGTCAGGCCCGGTGACGCGCGCAAGCTCGGCGAACAGGCGCGTCTTCAGCGGCAGGTCCTCGAACACCGCCTCGATTACGAGGTCCAGCGCATCGAACTGCTCGTAGGAGGTGGCCGGGGAAACGAGCGCGGACGCGCGTGCGGCAGCTTCACTCGTGAGCCGTCCCTTCTGCACAGCCGAGTCGTAGGTGCGGCGGATCGTCGCCAGGCTGCGGTCGAGCGCAGCGTCGTCCACATCCTTCAGCAGCACCGGAATGTCTGCGCTGGCGAGGACCATGGCGATGCCGGTGCCCATCGTGCCGGCGCCGACGACCGCCGCGCGTGCCACTGCGCGAGGTGTCATGCCCTCGGGAAGGGAGGGTAGCCGTGCGGCGTCGCGCTCGGCGAAGAACAGGTGGCGGAGGGCGGGCGAGTCTGGCGACGCACTGTCGCCGCGCAGGTCGATGGCGTCGTCGTCGATGGACATGTTTCGGATGGACCGATCAGGCGACGATGCAGGTCGTGGTGGCGTGCGCGCAGAGGCGGCCATGCGCATCGACAAGGCGCGCCTCCGCCGTGGCCGTCCGCAACCCGGCGTGCAGCACCGTGGCTTCACACCGGAGTTCCCCAGACGCGCGCGTCAGCGGCCGGGTGTAGTTGATCTTGAGTTCGAGCGTAGTGAAGACGCGGCCGGCGGGCTGCATCGTGTTGACGGCGCAACCGAGCGCCGTGTCGAGCATCGTTGCCGCGAAGCCGCCGTGCGCGATGCCCAGACCGTTGTAGAACTGCTCGGTGGCCGTTCCGGCGACCACGATGCGGCCGCGGTCCACGGCGGTGATGCGCAGCCCGAGGAGATCGGCCATCGACGCCGATGGGATCTCGCCCGACATCACCCGCTGGAAGAACTCCAGGCCGTCGAGCGCCTGCCGTGACGTGTCCGTTTGAACTGGTGCCTGGTCGCTCATGCCCCCTCCACGCCGGTGGCCTGGACTTCCTCGCGCAGGACCCGGTAGAGCACCTTGCCGACTGTGCTCAATGGCAGGCCGCTGCGAAACTCGACCGCGCGCGGCACCTTATAGGGCGCGAGCTGGGTTCGGCAGTACGCGATCAGTGTGTCGGTGGTGAGCGTGGCCCCCTCATGCAGGACCACACACGCGCGCACCACCTCGACATGAGACGGGTCGGGCATGCCGACGGCTGCAGCCATGCGCACCGCCGGGTGCTGCTGCAGTACCGACTCCACTTCCGACGGATACACGTTGAAGCCGTCGACGATGATGAGGTCCTTCTTGCGCTGCACGATGCGCGTGTAGCCATCGTCGTCGATGGTGGCGATGTCGCCGGTGTGGAGCCAGCGGCGGCCATCGGCATGGGTGCGCAGGACACGCGCTGTCTCCTCCGGCTGGTGCCAATACCCCTTCATCACCTGCGGACCGCAGATGCATAACTCCCCGGCTTCGCCGGCGGGCAGGTCATTCATGCCGGTCTCGACGTCGACCACTTTGATGTCGGTGTCGGGCATCGGCAGGCCGACGGTGCCCGGCTTCCGGACCCCGAGCAGGGGCGTGCTGTGCGTGACCGGCGAGGCCTCCGACAGCCCGAACCCTTCGAAGAGGGAGCGACCAAACGTCCGCTCGAACTGCTCGATGAACGCCTGCGGCAACGGCGCCGCGCCACTCGTGCAGATGCGGATGCGGTCGAGGCCGTAGGCGGCCGCGTCGGGGCGTGCGAGCAGGGCGGCCCAGATGGTCGGCACCGCGGGGAAGTAGGTGGGCACGTGGTCGCGAATCGCTTCGAGCACGGCGTCGACGTCGAACTTCGGGAACAGGATCTGCGTCGCGCCCACCCACGCGCCCTTCATCATGCCGACGGTGAAGCCGAAGATGTGGAAGAACGGGATGATGAGCAGGTAGCGCGACTCGCCGCGCGCGCGCGTTCGGTAGGTGTAGACCTCGGTCTGCACGACGTTGGCGAAGATGTTCCGGTGCGTCAGCATCGCCCCCTTGGGCGTGCCGGTGGTGCCACCGGTGTACTGCAGCACCGCGACGTCGTCGGCTGCAATCGGCACGCGTGTGATGGGGGCCGGCCCCTCACCGGTGACGAGATCCGCGAAGGTGAGGCATCCCTCCTGACGCGGCGGCGCTGCGGCCGCGGCTGCGTATTCGGGCAGAGACGTGAGGATGACCTGTTCGATGGCCGTCTGCGCCTGGATGCCGCGCACCATGGGCGCGAGGGCATCGAGGGTGACAATGGCGCGGATGCCGGAGTCGACCGCCAGCGTCAGCAGTTCGCGCGCCGTGAACGTCGGGTTGAGGTTGACGACGATCGCGCCGAGCCTGAGCACGGCGAACGACGCCACGAGATACTGCGGGCAGTTCGGCAGCATGATGCCGACGCGGTCGCCCTTGCCGATGCATCTCGCGGCGAGCGCATGGGCAAACCAGTCCGATCGTACCTTGATGTCGCGGTAGGTGAGCGTGGCGCCGAGGAACACGGTCGCGATCCGGTCCGGGACGTCCACATACGCGGCGTCGAGTATTTCCCAGAGCGGCCGCTCCGGGTAGGTGACGCTGGGGGGAACCCAGTAGTCGTAGTGAGCCAGCCAGGGACGACGCATGCGCTTGGCATTGTGCCGCATCTCGGCAGGTCCGGCCGCGCCAACGCGCGGCTGGTGTTCGGATCCAATCTGCTGGATGTCGCGGGCCAGGCGGGCGGCCGGTGCGAATCGTTGATTGACGTCAGCCGGGTCTTCCTTTAGCCTCTCACCACTTTTCTTAATCACTTGTCTCGGTCTTCATTGCAGGCACGCAGTCATACGTCGTGGTGAACGGATGGACGGGCAGTTCCACAGGAGGAACCGGATGAGGCAAAGGATTATCGGATGGGCGGCGGCAGCACTTGCATGCCTGGTGATGCTGCCCGCCGTCGCGCACGCGCAGAGCACGATTGTTGGCGTCGTGAAGGACACATCGGGCGCGGTGCTGCCGGGTGTCACGGTCGAAGCGGCGAGCGATGCGCTGATCGAGAAGACCCGCTCGGTCGTGTCCGGAAATGACGGGCAGTACCGGATTGTCGACCTGCGGCCCGGCACCTACTCAGTGACCTTCTCACTCGGAGGTTTCCAGACCTTCAAGCGCGAGGGGCTCGACCTGCCGTCGCAGTTCACGATGACGATCGACGCCGAGATGCGCGTCGGCTCGCTCGAGGAGACGCTGACGGTCACCGGCGCGGCTCCGGTGGTCGACGTGCAGACCGCCGTGCACACGTCGGTGCTCAATCGGGAGGCGATGGACTCGATTCCGACCGGCCGCACCATTCAGGGCATGGGGCAGCTGATCGTGGGCGTGAACCTGAACCTGCCGGATACGGGCGGCGCCCGCGCCATGCAGCAGACCTACATGTCGACGCACGGCATGACCACGGCGAACAACACCGTGATGATCGACGGCATGATCGTGAACGGCCTGCAGAGCGACGGCGCGGTGCAGAGCTATTTCAACGACGCGATGAACCAGGAAGTGTCCTATCAGACGGCCGGGATCGCGGCGGACACCTCCTCCGGCGGCGTGCGGCTGAACATGATTCCGCGCGAGGGCGGCAACAGGTTCAACGGCGACTTCAAGGCCGCGTACCGGCCCGGCAACTGGCAGGGGAGCAACATCACCAGCGAACTCGCCGCCCAGGGACTGCGTGCCGGCAACGCGATCGATCGCATCCTCGACGCGACCGTCTCGCAGGGCGGTCCGATCGTGCGCGACAAGATCTGGTTCTTCGTGTCCGGCGCGTTACTTCTCGGTGAACAACTTCATCGCGAATACGGAGTTCGACGACGGCTCGCAGGGTATTGACGACCAGTTCATCAAGAGCGCGCTGGCCCGCGTGACCTGGCAGATGTCGCAGAAGTGGAAGCTGGGCGTCTACCAGGACGAGATCGACAAGTATCGCGGCCACGACATGCAGAGCCGTTACGACCCCGAGACCGCGGCGGTGCAGTGGTTCTCGCCGGCGTATCACACCAACCAGGCCAAGCTGACCGGCACGCTGACGCCGCGCCTGCTGGTCGAGGCCGGGTTCTCGAGCAACCTCGAGTACTACACGAACAGCTACCGCGACGGCATCGAGCAGCCGCGCGGCACGGCGGCCTGGTTCTCCAATACGGCGCAGCAGGAAGCGGACCTGGGCGGCGCTGAAGCGGGCAGGGCTGCAGCAGGTGACGCAGAGCCCGGCGCGCTACAACTGGCAGGGGTCTGCCTCGTACGTCACCGGCGCACACAACCTGAAGGTCGGCGCCCAGTACCAGCGCGGCACGTTCTACCACACCTACGACGCCAATGGTGACCTGTACCAGGTGTATCGGAGCTCGGCGACCGGCATTCCCTTCAGCGTCCCCGACGCCGTCGTCATCCGGAATACGCCGCTGACCCGCTACGGCGAGCGTCTGAACTACGACATCGGCGTCTACGCGCAGGACACCTGGACGATCAACCGGCTCACGGTCAGCGCCGGCCTGCGCTACGAGGCGCTGAATGCCCAGGTCGAGGCGGCCGAGACACCGGCAGGCCGGTTCGTGCCCGCCCGGAAGTTCGACACGATCGAGAACCTCCCGAACTGGCGCAACTGGTCGCCCCGCCTGTCGGCGGTCTACGACCTGTTCGGCAACTCGAAGACGGCGCTGAAGTACTCGCTCAACCGCTACAACCAGGCCCGGACCACCGGCATCGCGCAGGACTACAACCCGCTGCAGACGCAGACCGCGACACTGCGCTGGCAGGATCTGAACGGCGACAACATCGCGCAGGGCGGCGTCTCCTACCTGCCGAACGGCACCCGCCAGCTCTGCACGCTGGGCGTGGACGGCTGCGAGCTGAGCGGCACCATACCCGCCGCGTTCGGCACCGCCTCGCTGAACACCTTCACCGGCTTCCCGCGCACCTGGAATCTCGAGCAGGGTGTCGAAATTCAGCACGAGCTCCTGCCGCGCCTGTCGGTGACCGGCAGCTGGTTCCACGGCGCGTTCAGGAACCTGACGACGACGATCAACGAGAGCCTGCGCTCGTCGGGCGACCCCCTTGCGAACCCGAATTACCAGCCGTACACGGTGTACAACCCGCTCTCGGGTGAGGCGATCACCGTCTACGGACGCACGGCGACCGCCAGCTCCAACGTCCAGAACACCATCGCCGTCGACTCGACGCGAGACCAGGTGTACAACGCCTACAACATGGAGTTCCGGCTGCGGCCCGGTAACGGCGCCCAGATCTTCGGCGGCTTCGCGTTCGAGCGGCAGCTGCAGTCGAACTGCAACGTGCCGGACAACCCGAACAACGTCCGCTTCTGCGACGACGAGAACAACAACGTGCCGTTCAGCAAGCAGTTCAAGGTGTCGGGTTCGTACCCGCTGCCCTGGGGCGATGCAGTTCAGCGGCTCGTTCCAGACCACGCAGGGCCCGTCGGGCACGTTCGGCTTCACCAACGCGAGCCTCGCGACCACGCAGTACATGCTGATCACCCGCGGCACCACGCGCTATCCCGCGAACTGCCCGTCGCCCTGCCCGGCTGGCCAGGTGATCCTGCCCTCCAGTTTCCTGGGCGGTCCGCTCTCTCCGACGCAGCTCTATGTGCCGCTGACGCCGGCGAACGCGTACTTCATCCAGCGCATCAGCCAGCTCGACCTGCGCCTGTCGAAGAACTTCAAGGTGAGCCGCTTCACGGTTTCGCCGACCCTCGAGATGTTCAACCTGAACAACTCGAGCGCGATGATCAGCGCGGTCACCAACAACGTGCTGAGCCCGTCGTTCCGCTACGCCAACTCGATCATGCAGCCGCGCATGCTCGGTGTCGGTGCGCAGGTGAAGTGGTAAATCTCATGGGGATGTCAGAGCGTAGCGATTAGAGGTAGAGGTCCGAAGTTCGGACGGCCTGAAATGGGGGCGGTGGGTGGAGACACTCGCCGCCCCCTTCGCTGTGTCAGGCCGCCGACCGTCAGTGGTTGCCGAGCAGTTGCGCCAGGAACCCCTCGATTTCCGAGCGCGCCGCCGGATCCTTCTCGAGTTCGATCGCGCGACGGAACTCGCGCACCGAGTCCGCCAGCATCCCGGTATTGGCCATGGCGAAGGCGAGATTCACGTGCGCCTGCACGTTGCCAGGCTCGAGCTGCGTGATGTCAGCAAAGACGCTGCGTGCTTCGCCGTCGCGGTCGAGGCGCACGAGGGCAATGCCCAGGTTCATCATCGCGTCGGTGGTATTGGGCCGCACTCCGAGGTAGGTCTTGTAGGCCGTCACTGCGTCCGCCAGCTTGTCCTGCGCGAGCAGCGAATCGGCGATGCCGGCGAGGGCGTCCGGATTGTTCGCCTTCCTGGCGAGCACCTCGCGGAACGCGGCGATTGCCTCGTCGTGCTTGCCCTGCGCCAGCAGCGTCCGGCCAATCTGGTGCCAAGCGCGCGGTGCGTTGATGTCGTCCGGCTTCAGCCGAAGAAACTCCCGATAGTGTGTGAGCGCCTCGTCGTACTTGCCCTGAGTCTGGAGCTCGAACCCGAGGGCGTAGTGGGCGTCGGCACTGCCAGGCAGGGCCTTCTGAAACGACTCCACCGCTTGCGCCTGCAGGCCGGCCGCCTGCAGCTCCGTGCCGAGGTTGTAGAACGCCCGCCCGCCTGGCCAGCGCGCCACCACCGTCTGCCACAGGCCGAGGGTGGTCGAGTACTCGCGGTTCCGCTCCACGGTCAGCACGGCCAGGACCACGCACACGGCCGCAACGGCCCCAGTAGCAACGCGCTTTCGCATCGATTCGGTCTCCAACTGCCGCAGCGCCTGCCTGGCGCTGACGACGGCAAGGGTGATGAGGGCGATGAGCGGAAGGTACATACGGCGCTCCGCTCCAACTTCGGTCGCAATCGGCAGAAACGAACTGGTCGGCGCAAGAGTGATGAAGAACCACGTACCCAGGAAGGCGAGCGGCGGCGCAACGAACCAGGCCGCGATAGTCGCGGCAAGCAACGCAATCACCATGAGGGCCGCAGGCCACACGGCGCCAAGTGTCGCGGCAGCAGGTTCACCGTAGTCGAGCACCAGTCCGACCGGCACGATCGACAGCCGGAGATAGCGCAGAATCAGGCTTGGCTGGTTCAGCAGGTAGGTCCAGGAGGAGACGCCGCTCGAAAACCCGGCACTTTGCCAACGGGGTCCGTCGATGATGAGCAGGGCGAGCACCAGCCAGGTGGCGGCAAGTGCGCCGTAGTAGCCGGCGCGCCGGCGGATGGCGTCGATAGGGGAACGGCTGCTGACGGTGGATTCGAGCAACAGCATCAGCAGCGGCGCGACAACCATCGACTCCTTGCAGGTCATGCCGGCAGCGCAGGCGGCCACGGAGGCAGCCTGCCATGGCCCTGCCGATGCTGCATCGAGCGCCCGTACGCCGCAATAGAGCGTCGCCAGCAGCATCAACCCCATCAACCCTTCAGTGCGCTGCGTCACGTAGTTCACCACTTCGCTGGTGAGCGGGTGCACGGTCCAGAGCAGCGCGATTGCCGCGGCCGTTCCTGCGGCACGACTTCCGATCCACGGCGACAGGGAGGGCCACGCGAACACCCGGCGCAACAGCGCGAACAGCACGAGGGCGCAGGCGATATGGACTCCGAGGTTGAACAGGTGATAGCCCCACGGCGAAAGGCCGCCCGCGGCGTAGTTCAGCGCGAGCGACAGGTTCACGAGTGGACGTCCTGCCGTGGCCATCTGAACCGGTCCGCCGAGCAGGCTCGAGCCGATGGAGCGAATCGTCGGGTTGTCCACAATGGTTCCGGCATCGTCGAAGACGAACGGATGGCCGAGGGCGTTGGCGTAAGTGACGATGCCGGCTCCGGCGATGAGAGCAAATGGCCAGGGCGAGGACGGCGGCAAAGCCGACCGCGCGGGTGCCGACGCCGACGCAGGGGAACCTCTTCGTCTCGGTGATGACGTGCTGTGCTGGCGGCTCATTGCCGGTTGCCCTGCGGACTGGCCTTCGCCTGCTGTGCCAGTTCAAGGTTGCGGCGCGCGTCGGCGGAGGCGGGCTCGATAGCCAGCGCACGCCTGAACTCGACGACCGCAGCGTTCAGATCGCCCGCCGAGCCGGTACGCGATGCCGAGGTTGTTGTGCGCATCGGCCGACTGCGGCGCGAGTGCCACTGCGGTGCGCAGCGCGGTGATGGCGTCGGGGATGCGACCGGCCTCGAGCAGCACCACTCCGAGATTGTAGGGTGCACCCGCATCGTTCGGATCGAGGGAGGCTGCACGCCTGAACTCGGCGACGGCTTCATCGGCTCCGCCCGGCCGCGGCGAGCGCGTCCGCGAGATTGCGATGGGCCAGCGCCGAGGTCGGATCGGCAGCGGCGGCGGCGCGGAAGGCCGCCAAGGCATCGGCCGGACGATTCTGCGCGGCCAGTGCGATACCGAGGTTGTTGGCGGCGCCCGCCGAGTCCGGAATCGACTGCAGCGCAAGGCGGAAGTGTTCGGCGGCCTCCTCGGGTCGCCCCTTCTCGAGTAGCGCGTTCGCGAGGTTGTAGTGCGCGTCGGGGTAATCACCCTTCTGCTGCAGCGCCAGCTGATAGGTGGCGATCGCTTCGTCAACCCGGCCCGCAGCGCGTTGCATCACGCCGAGGTTGTTGTACGCCGGGGCGTAGTTGGGCTGCATCGCGATGGCACGCGCATAATGTGCCGCGGCGTCGTCGGTCCGCCCTTCGGCCTGCAGCGCCGAGGCGAGATTCGTTTCGCTGATCGCCTTCATGAGCGGAACCGACAGCACGGGCCAGTTGGTGAAGACGGCCGCAGCGACGCACGCTACCGACGAGTGCGGCCTTCGCCGTGACGGACGCCGACCTCAGCCAGTCTGGCAGCGCCGTGACGCCGGCCGCCGCGAAGAGCAGCAGCATCGGCACCAGCGGCAGTCGATAGCGCGCGAAGACGTAGAACATGATCACGCTGGCGGCATAGGCCGCGAACATGACGTAGAGCACGGCCAGCCGGCGGCGGTCGCGCCACGCGAGGACGAGGCCGGTGAGGGCCAGCGGCGCCAGGATGCCGAAGTGCCCGAACCAGCCGCCGGCTCGCAGCGGCCACGACCACTCGGCGTGACTCTCCTGCGCCTCGGTGTCGATCATCTCGGTGGCGTTGAACAGCAGCACCATCTTGCGCCCGGTCAGCCGCAGCCATGCCGCCGGCTGGCCGGTGATGAAGTCGATCGCGCGCGTGGTCCAGTAGCTCGACACTTCCGCCGGCGTCAGCGCGCGCCCGAGCGCGTGCTCGGCCAGCTCGGTGGCGTCGGTCCGCTCGTACTCCGGCGCGCCGCGCCCGAACCGCAGCGAGGTGTAGGTGCCGTCGGCGTTGCGGATTGTTGCCGATGAAGAAGTTCGGGCCGAACTGCGAGGTCGTCAGGTAGAAGCCGCCGCCGACGGCGTAGTTGCGCACGGCCACCGGCAGCAGGACTATGGCGAGGCCGAGGATGAAAGTGGCGGCGTGCACCGCCCGACCAGTCGCCGAGTCCGGCTTCGGCCGGACCACCATTCCGGCAGGCTCGGGCCGGACCTGCGGCAGCAGTGCCCACCCGAGAATCACACCGACGAACACCAGTGCGTTTTCCCGTGTCAGCGCCATGCCGCCCATCGCGATGCCCAGCGCCAGCCACGTGCGCGCGATCCGCTCGACGGTCGACCAGGCGCCCGGTCAGCCACAGTGCCAGCGTGATGAAGAACAGGTCGAGCACCGACTTCTGGATCAGCGCATCGAAGAAGATGGCCGGCGCGTAGAGAGCCAGCACGAAGCCGGCGATCGCGCCGACGCGTGTGGAGAAGAAGCGGTAGCCAGCCAGGCCGAGCAGCGCGCACGAACCGGCGCCGACAATCGCCTGTACGACCCGAAGCATCGCCAGGCTGTGGCCGAAGACAGCGTAGATGGCGCCGACGAAGTACGGGTAGAGCGGCGCCTGGTAGAACACGTCGGATCCGATCCAGTCGCCGCCGGCAAGCCGGCGCGCCCATTCGTCGTAGCCGCGCGCATCGCCCATGAGCGCGCTGAACCAGGGCGAACGGCTCAGCAGCCAGACATGCAGCAGGCGCACGACGAGTGCCACGCCGAAGATGGCTGCCGCATAGGGCAGGAACGGTCGGTCGGTGCGTGGCCGCGACGGCCGCGGCCAGCACAGGCGCCGACGTGGTCCGGTGGGCTGGGGTCATGCGGCGCAAGGCGGAAGGTGCAATGCAAGTATCATAATTCCGAGCCTTGCCGTGAACATCACCTGGACTGCGTGCGTCGCGCTCGCTGCGTGCCTGCTCGCTGCGCCCGTGCGGGCGGCCGAACTGGTCACCTTCACGAAGGATGTGGCGCCGATCGTATTCCGCCACTGCACCACCTGCCATCGTCCCGGCGAGATCGGCCCGTTCGCGCTGCAGACCTACCGCGACGTGCGGCAGCGTATGACACTGATCGCCGACACGACCAAGCGGCGCGTCATGCCCCCGTGGAAGCCGGAGCCGGCGCCACGGCCTGTTCCAGGACGACCGCTCGCTTTCCGCCGCCGAGATCCAGACGCTGCAGGATTGGGCCGCCCAGGGAGGGCCCGAAGGCGACGCGCGCGACCTGCCGCCACTACCCTCGTTCCCGCAGGGCTGGCAGCTCGGTACCCCCGACGTGGTCGTGACGATGCCCGAGCCTTACGCGCTGCGTCCAGACGGACCCGACCTGTTCCGTACGTTCGTGCTGCCAATCCCCACGTCGCGTGCCCGCTACGTGCGGGCCATCGAGTTCCGGCCCGGGCAGGGGCGCGGCGTGCACCACGCGAACATCGGCGTCGACCGCACGCGCTCATCGCACCGTCTCGACGCCGCTGATCCGGAGCCCGGCTACGTCGGCGGGATGGTGCAGGATGCCGCCTATCCGCCGGGGCACCTCCTCGGGTGGACGCCGGGCAGCAGCCGCGGCCATCGCCGGACGGCATGCCGTGGCGGCTCGAGGCAGGGCAGCGACCTCATCGCGCAGTTGCACCTGCAGCCGACCGGCAAGCCCGAGCCGATTCAGATAAGCGTCGGCTTCTTCTTCACGGACACGCCGCCCACGCGCACGCCGCTCGGCCTGCGGCTCGGCAGCGAGACGATCGACATTCCCGCGGGCGAGCACGCCTACGAGATTCGCGACACCTACGTGTTGCCGGTCGACGCCGAGGTGCTGGCGGTGCAGCCGCACGCGCACAACGTCGGCCGCGAGATGCACGCGGAGGTGCTGCTGCCCGACGGTACCGTCACGCCGCTCATCACCATTCTCGACTGGGACTTCCGCTGGCAGGACGTCTACCGCTATGAGCGGCCGATCGCGCTGCCGAAAGGCAGCACCATCCGCATGCGGTTCACCTACGACAACTCGGCGGCGAACCCGCGCAATCCGTTCCAGCCGCCGCGGCGGATCGTGTGGGGGCAGAACACCACCGACGAAATGGGCGACCTCTGGGTGCAGCTCGTGCCCGCACGTGCCGCCGATCTGGCAGTGCTCGGCAGCGACATCGCCACGAAGACCCGGCGCGAGGACATCGCCGCCTACACGCGCGTGCTCGAGAGCGATCCGAAGAACCCGCTTCGGCACGATGCCGTGGCGATGCTCTACCTGCAGGACGGACGTCCGCAGGACGCGGCGACGCACTTCCGGGCATCGTTGCGGCTGAACAACGACTCGGCACCGACCCACTACAACCTCGGGCTGGCGCTCTCCATGCTGCGGCAGTATACGGAGGCGACGCGCGAGTACGAAGCGGCCGTGCAACTCGATCCGAATCATGCCGACGCGCACAACAACCTCGGTGCGATGCTGCACGTGGCAGGACGCCTCGATGAAGCGGCGCCGCATTACCGGCGCGCCTTCGAGCTGCGTCCCGAGAACGCCGACGCCCGCAGTAACCTGGGACGGCTGCTCCTGCTCCAGGGCCAGGCGGCCGAGGCGGCGACGCAGTTCGAGCAGGCGCTCGCCGTGCATGCCGATTCGGTGTCGGCCCTCACGGGACTCGCGTGGATTCGCGCCACATCCGCCGATTCGCTGCTGCGCCGCCCGGGACACGCGGTGGCGCTGGCCGAACGGGCGCGTCAGCTGAGCCGCGGCGAGAATGCGCAGGCGTTCGATGCGCTGGCGGCAGCCTACGCGGCACTCGGCGAGTTCGACCAGGCGGCCCGAGCCGGCGCGGCCGGCATCCAGGTGGCGCTGGCTGCAGGGCAGCCGTTGCTGGCGTCCGAGATGCGCGAACGCGTGCTCCTGTACGAGCAGCGCCAGGCGTTCATCCGCTAAGGACGGTCGGCCGGTCCGCCGTAGCCGCCGAGATCCCGACGGCGGTCGACGTCAGTTCTCTGCATCCGGCCACGGCGGTCGCCGGTACAATTGCGGTATGACCCGCAAGGCCGCGTCGGTTGCCGCCGTGTTCGTCTGCGCGCTGCTGACCCTGTGCGCCGCGCCGCGCCTGCGTGCGGCTGCGCCGGCGGTGGTGCTGAAGGATGTCGACGGGCGTCTGGTCGATCCGTTTCTGGCGGCCGAGAACAGCGCCGCCATCCTGTTCCTCTTCGCCAGTGTCGACTGTCCGGTGTCGAATCGCTACGCGCCGGAAGTGCAGACGGCTGCACGACGCGTTCGCGAAACAGAACGTCGCGTTCTGGCTTGTGTATCCGAATCCGAACGACACGCCGGTTGCGATGCGGGCCCATCTCGACGCCTACAGATATCCGGTGCATGCGCTGCTCGATCCGCAGCATGCGCTCGTGAAGCTGACGAAGGTGAGCGTCACGCCCGAAGCCGCGCTGTTCGACCGCTCGCGCCACCTGGCGTATCACGGCCGCATCGACGATCGGTTCGTGAGCCTCGGCGTCGAACGACCGGCGGCCACGACGCGCGATCTGTTCCAGGCGCTGACGGCCGTGCTCGACGGCAAGGCGCCCGCGCGGGGGGCGGCGCCAGCGGTCGGCTGCTACATCGCGGACTTCGCCCCATGATGAAGACGGTCTGTGCCCTTGCGGCGTCTCTGCTGCTGGCAATTGCGACTGGAGCTGAGGCGCAACCGTCCGGCCCGGTCACCTACGCGCGCGACGTCGCACCGATCGTCTACGCCAAGTGCGGCGTGTGTCATCGACCCGGCGGGGCTGCGCCGTTCAGCCTGGTGACGTATGCCGCCGCGCGTGTGCACGCACGCCAGATCGCCGACCGTGACGAAGAGCGGCTACATGCCGCCGTGGCAGGCCGACGGCGACTACGGCGGCGACTTCCTCGAACCAGCCGCGCCTGACGCCCGCCGAGCTCGACGTGCTGCAGCGGTGGGGAGCCGATGGTGCGCTGGAGGGCGAATCCGGCCGAGACTGCCGACGCTGCCGCAGTGCGACCGACGGCTGGCAGCTCGGCACGCCCGATCTCGTCGTGACGCCGCCCGCGCTTCACCCTGCAGGCCGACGGCACCGACGTCTTCCGGATCTTCGTCATCCAGCTCCCGGTCGATGGCCTCAAGTTCGTGCGCGGCATGGAATTCATGCCGGGCAACGCTCGCGTCGTCCATCACGCCAACATCCGCATCGATCGCACCGACGCGTCGCGGCAGGTTCGACGACGCCGATCCGGCGCCCGGGTACGACGGCCTGATCGCCAATTCGGCGATCTATCCGGACGGGCACTTCCTCGGCTGGACGCCGGCGCAGGTGCCGCCGCTGCTGCCCAAAGGGCTGGCCTGGCGCTCTTCAGCCGAATACCGATCTGGTCGTCGAACTGCACATGCAGCCGACCGGCAAGGACGAAGAGGTGCAGCCGACGATCGGTTTCTACTTCGGCAACGATCCACCGGAGCGGACGCCGGCGATGCTGCGGCTGGGCCGCCAGAGCATCGACATCCCGCCGGGCGAGGAGAGCTACGTCATCACCGACTCGTTCGTCACTGCCGGTCGACGTCGAGGTGCAGGCGGTGCAGCCGCACGCGCACTATCGCGCCCGGAGATGGTCGGCATCGCGACGCTGCCCGACGGCTCGGTCCGCCCGCTGATCCACATCCGCGAGTGGGACTTCCGCTGGCAGCACGTCTTCCGCTACGCCGACGCCGTTCTGGCTCCCGAAGGGCACGACGGCTGCCGATGCGCTACACCTACGACAACTCGGCGGAGAACCCGCGCAATCCGGTACCAGCCGCCGCGGCGGGTCTACTGGGGCCAGCGCTCGGCCGACGAGATGGGCGACCTGTGGATTCAGGTGCTGACGCGCAACGAGCAGGACCTGCAGACGCTGAACCGCGCAGTTCGGGCCGAAGGTGATGACCGAGGACATCATCGGCTACGAGCGGTGGCTGCAGTCGGAGCCCGACAGCGCGCCGCTGCACGACGACGTCGCCGAGCTCTATCTCGAGCCTGAACCGGCCGCCGGACGCTGTGCGGCACTTCAGGGCCGTGGCGCA
The DNA here is from genome assembly GCA_963722395.1 of uncultured Acidobacteriota bacterium. Taxonomy (GTDB): domain Bacteria; phylum Acidobacteriota; class Vicinamibacteria; order Vicinamibacterales; family CAVVIG01; genus CAVVIG01. Next base: position 450,350 of record CAVRLS010000013.1, read on the forward strand.
TCTCGACCCCGAGTCGGCGGCCGCGCATTTCAACCTGGGCACCGCATTCACGATCGCCGGCGACTACGACTCGGCGCGTGCTCGAGTATCAGCGCGCGCTCGACGCTGAAGCCGGACTACGCGCAGGCGCACAACAACCTCGGAAGCATCCTGCTGCGCTACGGGCAAGGTCGGCGAGGCGATCCCGCACCTCACTCGAGGCGATCAGGCTCGATCCGACCAATGCGCAGGCGCACTACAACGCCGGGATCGCGTCGTTGCGGCGGTCGAAGCCGGCCGAGGCCATCGGTCATCCTGAAGCGCGCGGTGCAATTGGCGCCCGACTCACCCGGCGGCACTCGTCGATCTGGCCTGGCTGCTGGCGGCGAGCCCGCAGGACTGCGCTGCGCGATCCGGGGCAGGCCGCCCGCCTGGCTGAGCGGGCGGTGACGTTGACGGGTCGGCAAGGATGCCGGCGGCGCTCGACGTGCTGGCCGCGGCGCAGGCCTCGAACGGCGACTTCGACAGCGCCGTGCGCAACCGCCGGCACCGCGCTCGCGCTGACGCCGTCGAACGCGGCGCGACTGTTGCGTCGCGGCTGGACGGCTATCGACAGGGACGCGCGATTCACGCTGGCCGCAGGTAGTCGATCTATCGACGTTGCTTCGGCGTCGTCGCGGCGCTTCGCGAAGGTCGATACCACCCACAGAATCAGCCGCCAGGGCCGACCAGCGCCATCGCATACCGCAGCCACTGCGCGATCAGTGCTGGCGTGAACTCCGGCATCGACAGGTCGTACTGGATGAACGCGCCGTAGCGCTCCGTCATCCAGTGCCAGCCGGTGTGCGCCACCAGCGCCGAGAGGATGATCGTGCCCATCCGCTCCGGCGACGACATGGCGGAACAGCAGGTTGAGCACCGGGATCGACGCACAGTCAGCACCAGCAGCTGCCCGAGTTCGACGCCGATGTTGAACGACAGCAGCGACGTGAGCAGGTGCGAGCCGGCGAACTGCAGCGTCTCGCGCAGCGCGAACGAGAAGCCGAAGCCGTGCACGAGGCCGAAGCCGAAGGTGATGATCCAGCGGCGGTCGCAGGCTCGGCCGACGATGTTCTCGAGCGCCATGTAGACGATGGAGCGGCGATCAGCGTCTCGATCAGCGGCGGGAACCAGAGCGCGTCGGGGCCGAGGTCGTAGGCCGACGCGATCAGCGTGATCGAGTGCGCGACGGTGAAGGCGGTGACGATCGGTGACCAGCGAGCGGAAGCGGCGGAACGGGATGACCAGGCAGAGCAGGAACAGCAGGTGGTCGGTGCCGTCGAGGATGTGCTAGAAGCCCAGCTTCACGAAGCGCCACGCCGCCTGGAACCAGCGCGGATCGAGCTCGACAGTCCGGGGTTGCCCTGGAACTCGAACGCGCGGACGGTGTCGTTCGGCAGCATCAGCCGGAGCGTCGTGACCGAGCGCAGACCCGAGGCGGCCCCAGCGCGGCTCGATGGCGAAGCGCGAGTTCGCCGATCGGATCGGATAGGTCGAACAGGACGTCGAGGTAACCCGTCGGAACCGAGACGTTGACGTCGCGCTGCGGCGCGTTCAGTAGCGACGAGCGCCTGTCGAAGTTCTCGAACGAGCGGTCGTCGGCTGGCGTTGCGCGCACGGCCACGATCGTCTGCGGCCCGAGCGTCTCGCCATTCTCGAAAATCGAGACGTCGTCGCCCACCCAGAGCGTGGAGGCGTCGTGCAGGGCCTGCGCGGACGCTCGAGGTCGAGGACGTCCTGGTCCTCGTAGCGCCAGGTCATGTCGCGCATGGCGATGAGCGGCACCCGCACGAGCAGCGTCAACTGCTGGCCGCTGGCCTTCACGAAGCTCTGGATCAGGGCGTCGTTGGGGATTTCGTGCGCCGAGAGCGCAGTGGGGAGGGCAATCGCGAGGGCAATCAGGAACGCGGCGCCGAGACGGCGCACACGGGTAGTCGCAGCGGTGCTGCAGGCGTGCATCATGGTGTCTAAAGTTCACAAGGATACGGGGATAGCAATCCGTTCGCAAGGCTCAGAGTCGTGTATACTTGCGCCCTCGACCGCGAAGTTTGGGAAGAGCCGGAGGCTAAAGGATGAAGGGTATGAGGAAGCGTAATCTTCTCGTGGGCGTCACCTTCGTGGGTGTGCTCGCGACGCTCGGCGTTGCGCAGAGCATGATGGAAAAGGCAGCAGCGGCACAGGGCAAGGCTGCCGTGCAGGCGCCGTACTTCGAAGTCGACCCGATGTGGCCGAAGCCACTCAACAAGGGTTGGCTGTACGGGAACGTGATTGGCCTTGGCGTCGATAACAAGGACCACGTCTACATGATCCACCGTGGCGCGGCGACGCTGGACCGCAAGGAAGCGTACGCGCTACAGAACCCCCCGATGTCCGAGTGCTGCGTCGCGGCGCCGCCCGTCATGGAGTTCGACGGCGCGACCGGCAACTTCGTCACTGGTTGGGGCGGCCCCGGCCAGGGCTACGAGTGGCCGGAGTCGAACCACGGCATCACGCCCGACTCGAAGGGCAACGTCTGGATCGGCGGCAACGGCGGCAACGACGGCCACATCCTGAAGTTCACCCAGGACGGCAAGTTCGTCAAGCAGTTCGGCTTCGCCTACGCGAACGCCGGCAGCAACGACACCTGGGCGTTCAACAAGGTCGCCAAGGTCTCGCTCGACGAGAAGGCGAACGAGGCGTACGTCTCCGACGGTTACGGCAACAAGCGCGTCGCGGTGATCGACATGGAGACCGGCAAGATCAAGCGCTTCTGGGGTGCCTACGGCAAGAAGCCGGATGACACCAACATGGGCCGCTACAACCCCGACGCTCCGCTGATCCAGCAGTTCCGCAACCCGGTGCACTGCGCCGAGCCGTCCAACGACGGCTTCGTGTACGTCTGCGACCGCGTCGAACGACCGCATCCAGGTGTTCCAGAAGGACGGCAAGTTCGTCAAGGAAGCAGCGCATCAAGCCGAAGACCCTCGGCGACGGCGCGGTGTGGGACATCGCCTTCTCGAAGGACGCCGCCCAGAAGTACCTGTATCTGGCCGACGGCTCGAACGAAAAGGTCTACGTCATGGACCGTCAGTCGCTCGAGATCCTCACCAGCTTCGGCGACGGCAGCCGTCAGCCCGGCAGTTCTACGCCGTGCACAGCATCGCGACCGACTCGAAGGGCAACATCTACACGACGGAGACCTACGAAGGCAAGCGCATCCAGAAGTTCGTCTACAAGGGCCTTCGCCCTGGTGACGAAGGAAAACCAGGGCATCGTCTGGCCGACGAGCTACGCGCTAAGCACGGCAGAGCTCAGTCAGGCCACAGAGCCGGATGAAACCATGCGGTCGCCGGATCCGAAACGGCGTTCGGCGCCTTCCGTTTTGCCTGCCTATCGACTGCCGTCGCTCCCGTAACTCTCGACACGCTTCTTCCGGCCGATGACGACCCCGAGCCGGGCAGCCGGCATCGAGGAGGAGGGGTATGAACCGGATTCATCGTGTCAGCGTCACGCGTCGGCGCGCTGGCCGTGACCGGTGCGATTCACCCTGACGTGCCGAGCGCAACGGTTTCCGCGCAGGGCGCGGCGCCGGCCTACCAGCGTCGACCCGTTCTGGCCGCAGCCGCTGCCGAATCACTGGGTCTTCGGTTCGATCACGGGCGTGGCGGTCGACGCGCAGGATCACGTCTGGGTGACCCATCGCGGCGCGCGACTCGCTCGAGGGCAACGAAAAGGGCATGATGCGCGACCCCGCCCACGTCGAGCGTCTGCTGCATGGCCGCGCCGTTCGTGCTGGAATTCGATGCCGACCGGCAAGCTCGTGTCCAGCTTCGGCGGAGCCGGGCCAGGGCTAGAAGCTGGCCGCAGTCGCCGGGCAGCCTCGCGGTCGACGCCAAGGGCAACGTCTGGGTGACCGGCGCCGGCCTCGAGCCGGCGCCGCCGCCGCCGCCGGGCGCGCCCGCGGCCGTGGCCGCGGTGCCGCTGCCGCGACGCCGCCGCCGTTGACGCGCACGTCGTGAAGTTCTCGAAGACCGGTCAAGCTCCTGCTGCAGATCGGCACGCCCGGCTCGAGCGAAGGCGCCGAGAGCCAGAACTCGCTCAATCGCCCGTCGGCCGTGGCCGTCGACACCGCCGCCAACGAGGTGTTACGTCGCCGACACCGGCAACCGTCGCATCGTGGTGTTCAACTCCGAGACCGGCGCCTACAAGCGGCACTGGGGCGCGTACGGCGAGAAGCCGGGCGCCGATCCGGGCGCCTACGACCCGAGCGCTCCCGCCGCGCGGCAGTTCCGCGACGTCACCTGCGTCGACATCGGCAAGGACAACATGGTCTACGTCTGCGATCGCTCCAGCAATCGCATCCAGGTGTTCGGCAAGGACGGCAAGTTCGTCAAGGAAGCGATCATCGCCAAGGACACCAGGGCGCGGTCGTCACCGGTCAGTTCGGCGTCGTGTCGTCGCACGGGTCGGTGTGGGACATCGCCTTCTCGAACGACGCGCAGCAGCGCTACGTGTTCGTCGCGGACGGCCACGAACAAGAAGGTCACCGTGCTCGATCGCGCGACGCTCACCGAGGTCGGATCGATTGGAGACGGTGGCCGCCAGCCCGGACGCTTCCTCGCTGTCGGCAGCATCGCCGTCGATTCGAAGGGCAACCTCTACACGGGCGAGCAGCACCACGGCAAGCGCGTGCAGAGCTTCGTGCCCGGCCGCTAAGGGTAGCGACTCAGGTGAGGAGATACGGTATGAAGCTACGACGCAACGTGTTCATCGGCGCGACGCTTCATCGCCATCCTGGCCGCGCTGGGCGTCGCGCCAGAACGTGCTTCGAGAAGCAGGCTGCAGCGCAGGCCGGTCAGGCGGCATCACGGCACCGCGCTTCGAAGTCGATCCGATGTGGCCGCAGCCGCTGCCGAATGGCTGGTATCATCGGCCAGACCATCGGCGTGTGGGTCGACAACCAGGATCACGTGTGGATCATCCACCGCGACGACTCGCTCGATGCCGCCGAAGGCGGCAGCCGACGCAGAACCCGCCGACTGGCGAGTGCTGCAAGAAGGCGCCGCCGATCATCGAGTTCGATGCAGGCCGGCAACGTGGTCCAGCTCGTGGGGCGGACCGCCGGCCGACAAGGCTACGACTGGCCCGAATCGAACCACGGCATCTACGTCGACACCGAAGGGTTCGTCTGGATCGGCGGCAACGGCGGCACCGACGGCCTGGTGCTGAAGTTCACGCGCGACGGCAAGTTCGTCAAGCAGTTCGGCAAGAAGGGCGTCAAGGCCGATAGCAACGCGACCGACCACTTCTTCCAGGTCGCGAAGATCTTCGTCGACGAGAAGAACAACGAGCTCTACGTCGCCGACGGCTACGGCAACAAGCGCGTCGTGGTGATGGACACCGAGACCGGCGCGTTCAAGCGGTTCTGGGGCGCCTACGGCAACAAGCCGGACGACACCAACCTCGGCCGCTACAACCCGAAGGCGCCGCCCGCGCAGCAGTTCCGCAACCCGGTGCACTGCGCCGACCTGTCGGTCGACGGCCTCGTCTACGTCTGCGACCGCGTCAACGACCGCATGCAGGTCTTCACGAAGGACGGCAAGTTCGTCAAGGAAGCCGTCGTACCAGAAGGACTCGCTCGGCGACGGCTCGGTGTGGGACGTGGCGTTCTCGAAGCGACCCGCAGCAGAAGTACCTCTACATGTCGGACGGCCGCAACGCGAAGATCCGCGTCATCGACCGCCAGTCGCTGACACGAGCTCTACAACTTCGGCGAGGGCGGTCACTACCCCGGGCAGTTCTACGCGATTCACAGCATCGCGATCGACTCGAAGGGCAACCTCTACACGACGGAGACCTACCAGGGCCGACGCGTGCAGAAGTTCGTCAGCAAGGGCATCGGCGCCGTCCCGCGCAAGGACATGGGCGTGCTGTGGCCCACCGCCACGGGGCGGTAGTCGATAGTCACAAGGCGCACGCCGACTGGTCGACCTGCGACCTGCGACTCGCCGACCAGAGGCTGTTGGTTCGCTAGTCGGGCTGCGGCGTGCGCACGAGCCGTGACGGGTCGTAACCGTTGGCCACGGCCACGCTGACAGCAGCCTGGTAGTCCTCGTCGGACATCTGCGGGGAGCGTGACAGGATCCACAGGTACTCGCGCGAGGGTTCGCCAACAACGACGTAGCGGTAGTCGGCGGGGAGGCCGAGGATCCAGTAGTCGCCCCACACCTGCGGTATGAACGAGAGGAAGGCGGGCGCGAAGCGCACCTTGAACGTGGCGTCGGGGTGGGCCGCGTCGCGGGGACGTGCGATGCCCACCGCCTCGATGACCGAGCCGTCCGCACGCTGGCATCGGTTTGTGACCGTCATCCGGCCATCCGGGCGCGGCGCGTACTCGGCGGTCGTGTTGCCGGCGCAGTTTCTCTGAAATCGATTCGGGAATTTGGCAATCTCGAACCAGCGGCCGCTGTAGCGGTCGAGGTCAACGGACGCCACGGGCGTCACTACTGAGGCAGCCAGGACGGCTACGGCTGCTGCGAGCGTGCCGAACAGCGCCAGAAGGTGTGATCCGCGAGGCATGTCCTCTTGGACGCGCGATTCGGAGCCAGCGTGGCGGCGTGCCTCTCTACCGTTCCCCATCAGACCTGCCAGACCTGCCCTTCCCTCCCCGGCCTAGAACCGGAACAGCGGCCGCCCATGCGACAGGAACGGCCACGGAACCGCAGCCACAATGACCGCCGTCGAGATGACGAACCAGATCAGGCGTCGGCGTTGCGCCACTTCAGGTGTCGGCGCGTTCAGCGCGAGGATGCGTGCCACCCGCACAGTCAGGAGTGAGGCGAACATCGCTCCCGCATGGAGAATCGACCAGTAGCGCACGGCCGGATCGCCCCACGCCCCCGCCGGATTCTCCATCGCCACCTTCGTGAAGTCGCTCAGGCCGAAGTAGAGGATGAGGCCGGTCAGCATCTGCAGGTCGACGGCGAGCATCAGGTAGGTGTCCCAGGCTTTTCCAGGTAACGCCTTCATGTCCCGAGGCACTGGGCGCGCCGCATAGACGATGGCGCCAATGCACATGATGAGGGTGAACCAGCGCAGCCAGTTATGAATGAGGAGGACGTTTGCGTACATCGCGCCGTCATTCTACGACAGGCCACCGCCCCGAACCGGCGGGTCGGCTGCACGCCGGTCCGTCGGAAATCCGTCACCCGCGCGGAGTTCTGAGCCGGAGATCCGACGCCGCCGCAAATCCGTCGGTGGTCCGCAACGTCCCATCATCGAGTTCTGGAATGAAACAGGGACTGTCGTCTTGCGGCCAGCTACGAGCCAGCTGGTCCGGAGCGTGCGGAAGGGGAGGTGACCGCAGGCGCGTGTCCCACCCCGCGTTCTGTCTTCCGGCCACAGCTTCGGCTGCCGGCAGCACGCCGAAGCTGGTGGTGATACGACCAGGCTTGTCCGCCTCGGACAGTCACTTCTCGCAGAGAGTCGGCGCAGCACTCGGCTACCAGTACGAGAAGTTCGAGATCAGCGACTACGCGACCATCGACACCAATGGTCGGTGGGCTTCACGGCGGCGACCGGCGTGCCCCGTATCGACTACCTCGGGTTCATCGGCACCGGCTACGGCAACCGCTCCTACAAGGGCAGCACCGCCTTCCTGCGCCTGCTCTATTTCTTCTAGGGGCAGGTCAGCCCGCTTCCTCTTGCGAGGGGGCGGGCTCTTTTCATTACCGCCGGAACAGTCCGCCGAGGCCGCGCGTGACGGCGTCGGTCGCCTGCGTCTTCGCTTCGTTGGTCAGTGCGCGCCTGGCCAGCGCGGTTGTGTCGATCTCGATTGATACTTCTCCGCCGTGCCGCGCACGCTGGCCGGCAGCGTAATCTTCCCGTCGTCCTGCAACGCCCGCACAATCGCCGGGTTCGCCTGCTTCGACAGTTCCTCGGAGAGCTGCACGATACCCTGCAGGCTGACCCCAGACCCATCGAGCTTCAGCGCACCGCCCGCGTCGAGCCGGACGTCCTTCGAGATGAAATGCAGGTCTGGCGTGCTGGCGGTGCCGGCCGCGATGGCCAGCGACCCGCCCATCTCGCTGAAGGGCTCGTCGACCGGCTGTCCCTGCGACGCGGCCATCACCGCCTGCGGGTTGAGCGACGTGGCGGCCACCGCGCTGCGAACCAGGGCGAGGTTTTTCACCGTGCCGTTCACGACGCTGATCGTTGCCGTGCCGCGCGCGGTCTTCATCGCCGTCGCAGCGTCGATGCCCTTGCCGACGAGGTCGATGTCGGCCGACATCCGCCCGGAGATGAGGCCCGGGCTGCCGGCGTAGGCGGTGAGCGCCGCGACGTCGACATTCTTCAGCGCCGCCCTCCAGCCGAACGTCGGGGTGATGCCAAGGGTTGCGGCCAGCGTCCCCGCGTAGGTGCCGCCAAACAGGTTGAAGGCCAGCGGGTCGACAGTCACCGCTTCACCCTTCAGGTGGGCGCGGCCGGTCACGTGATCGATGGCGACGCCGCCCATCGTGGCGCGGTCGGCGGCCAGCGTCACCCTCAGATCGGCGGTGGAGGGAGCCGGGGCGGCAGACCCCGTTGCGGTGACGCCGCTCCCTTCACTGAAGTCGGTGGCGAACGCCATCAGTTGGTCGAGATCGAGGGCGCCAGCCTTGAGGTCGATGGTGCCGACCGGCCCGGCGAGGTCGGTGATTTCACCCGAGCCGTCGATGCGGGCGCCGTCGGCCACCAGCGCGATCCGTCTGATGGTCATGGCATTCAGGCCGTGCGGAACGACGTCGATGTCGCCCCGGAGCGTGCGGCCCCGGCTGACAATCTGGATGTTCGACAGCACCACCTCGTCGATCGAGCCGAGCTGCACCGGCCCTTCGCTGGTGGGAGGAGCCGCGTCAGGCGACGCCGTGCCGAAGTTCATCGGCGGCAGCGGCAGATTGACCGTCGCGCCGTCGATGTGCAGCGCCGCGGCCTCGATGCGCCGCGAGAGCAGTGCGCGAAAGTCGGAACCGACGTCGAGCGAGTCCAGCTTGATGGTCGAGCCCTCGCTGCCGATCGTCACGCCTTTCAGTTGCACGGTGACGCGTGGGAAGATCGTGGCGCTCACTGCGTCCACGGTGACCGGCTGGCCGAGCGTCGTCGACATCTGCGCGGCAAGCGCGTTCCGGACGGTGTCGGTGCTCAGCACCGAGCGCGTCCACACGAACAGGCCGAGCCCGGTGACGAGGAACAGCACCACGAGGCCCAGCACGACCTTCTTGATCATCGGAACGATTCTCCTGCGCGGCTCACCCGGCGCGCCACTGTCGAATGTCGGCAGTATGCCCGGAAGCCTGCATCGATTTCACCCGGCGTCACGTCAGGTGCTTGACACACCCGGCTGGGGCGGGTCAACGTTCTGGCGTGCCCACCTCCTGGTTCACCCATCTCGAGTGTTCCGTCCGTGCGGTGCTCCGGCACTCGACCCGCGCGGCCGGCACAATCTCTGCGCCTGCGGCGCGCCGCTGCTGGCGCGCTACGACCTCGCCTCGGCCCGCGCCTGGAGCCGCGATGCGCTGCGCGAGCGTGAACCGAACATGTGGCGCTACCGCGAGCTGATGCCGGTGTTCGCGGAAGAAATACCCGTGACGCTTGGTGAGGGGTTCACGCCGCTCGTCCACGCGACGCGGCTCGGCGCACGGCTTGGCATGAATCGGCTTTTCATCAAGGACGAGTCGCTCAACCCGACGAACTCGTTCAAGGCGCGCGGGCAGTCGGCCGCCATCACCCGGGCGAAGGGGCTTGGCGTCGCCACGGTCTCGGTGCCGTCGGCGGGCAATGCCGGCAACGCCATGGCAGCTTACGCCGCGAAGGCCGGTCTGCGCGCTGAGGTGTTCCTGCCGAAGGACGTGAAGGAGCCGTTCGCACGCGAGTGCATTCTCTATGGTGCCGGCGTCACGCTGGTCGATGGCCTCATCACCGACGCTGCGCGGGTCGCCGCGGAAAAGGGCGGTCCGCTCGGGTGGTTCGACGTCTCGACGCTCAAGGAGCCGTACCGCATCGAAGGCAAGAAGACCATGGGGTACGAGATCGTGGAGCAGATGGACTGGCGCTATCCCGACTGGATTCTCTACCCGACCGGCGGCGGCACCGGCATGGTGGGGATGTGGAAGGCGTTCGAGGAGATGGAGGCCATCGGCTGGATTGCGCCTCAGAGGCGTCCGCGCATGGTGTCGGTGCAGGCCGACGGCTGCGCGCCGATCGTTCGTGCGTTCGACCAGGGGCTCGAGAAGGCACCGATGTGGGAGAACGCCGCGACAGTCGCCGACGGCCTCCGCGTCCCGCGCGCCATCGGCGACTTCCTCATCCTCCGCGCCGTGCGCGACAGCGGCGGTACCGCCCTGTCGGTGCCCGACGACGAGATGGTGGACGGCATGATCACCATCGGCTCGACCGAAGGGGTGAGCGCTGCGCCGGAGGGGGGCGCTGCGCTGGCTGCGCTCGAGCGCCTGCTGGCCGCGGGAACGATCAAGCCGCACGAGTCGGTGGTGCTGTTCAACACGGGTGGAGCGCTGAAGGACCTCGACGCGCTGCCGCGGGACTGAGGCCACCCGCACATGCCGCGTCTCGATCAGTTGCTCGCCAGGAACACGCCCTACTCCAGGGGCGAAGTGAAACGGCTCCTCAAGGCCGGCGCCATCACCAGCCGGTCGGACGAGCCTCTCGTCGACTGGGTCGAACTGGCGGACCTGCCCCTGACGGTGCGCGTCCTCGACGAAGACGTCGTCCTGCACGATTCGTCGCACGTGCTGCTGAACAAGCCGGTTGGCTGCGTGACGGCGCTGAAAGACTCGCAGCATCCGGTCGCCTGGGACTACCTCGAAGGGGCGCCGCTGCGCGACGAACTGCGTGCGGTTGGCCGCCTCGATCTCGACACCAGCGGCCTCCTTCTGTGGACCACGGACGGGCAGTGGCTGCAGCGGTTCACGCATCCGAAGCGGCAGGTGCCGCGCGTCTACCAGGCAGTGTTGGCGCAGCCGTTCGCCCAGCCATCACCAGGCTTCACGCTCGATGACGGCCACCAGCCGCACATCACGGACCTGCACGAGATCGACGCCAGCCGTGCGCATCCGAGCCTCGCCCGGCCCGACGGCGCGACGCTGTTCGCGTCGATCACAATCACCGGTGGGGCGTACCACGAGGTGCGGCGGATCTTCGCGGCGCTCGGCAGCCACGTCGAGGCGCTGTGCCGCGTCAGCTACGGTAACCTTGCGCTGCCGGACGACCTGTCCTCTGGAGCCTGGCGCCCGTTCAGGCCCGAGGGCGTGATCGGAGCGTCGTCATCCTGCCGCGAAGCACCTTGAACTTGGCATCTTCGGCCACCAGCGACATCTCCAGGCCGGTCGGCACCATGCGCTCGTAGGGCAGGAAACGGTTCGCCACCATCAGCACCACGCCGTTCTCGGTGAGGTGCTGCGCGCACGACTGCAGGAACCGCGACACCACGGTGTAGTCGGTGCCGATCCCCTGATGGAACGGCGGGTTCGTGACAATCACATCGAACCGCTGCTCACCCAGATCGTCGACATTGCTGACCGGGTGGACCTCGCGCGGCGTGAGGCCATTCACGCGGAAGGTGCGCTGCACGGCCACCAGGGCGAAGGCATTGGAGTCGACCAGCGTCACCTCGCAGCCCGGGTTGGCCGAGGCGATCACCGCGCCGATCACACCCGAGCCGCAGCCGAAGTCGAGGACCGTCCCATGGATGGCGGATGGAAGATGGCGCAGCAGAAAGGCTGTCCCTTCGTCGAGCCGGCCGTGGCTGAAGACACCGGGCAGCGAGACAACGTCGATGCCGCCGGTATCGACCGGCACGTGGAAGCGTTTCTCCCAGGCGTCGAGGTGAATGGCGGGCCGCGTCTCCGCCGACTGTGCTTCGAACAGCGTGCAGTGCCGTGCGGCGTCCGAGAACCCGATCGGGCCGACGCGTTCCTCGAGCCGTGCCGCGTAGGGCTTGATGCCGCCCGAGTTCTCGCCGACCAGCACCACGCGCCCGCCAGGGGAGACGAGGCTGGCGGCGACGGCGAGCAGGCAGTCGTTCGCGTCCTTGCCCTTCTGCAGGTAGGCGACGACGAGATCGTGGCGCGGGTCGGGGGGCGTGTACTCGGCGCCGAACACCGGGGTGGCCGTGGCGCGAGTCTCCCGGACCTGCCTGGCGTGCAGCAGGTGAGCGCTGTAGTCGAACGACAGCAGCACGCCGCCCTGGCGGCCGAAGAGCGGCACCACCGCTGGGTCGTTCGGCGCGCCGAGCAGCAGCACATTGCTGCCCTGCATGCGGTCGCTGTTTCGTGCGAGGAGCTGTGTAGGCGGCAGGCCGGTGTTGCCTGCGGAGCCGGTTGCTGTCGGGTGCGTCACGCTTCTATCATCCGCGAACATCGCGCCGCCCCTTCCGCTTCCTCAGGCGATAGCCCGGCTGCGCCTTGACAGTCGCGCGAGCTCTCGCGTACAACTACCCGCAGTGAACGTCCTGGCTGCGTGCGTGGCGTGTTGTTGTGGCGGAAGAGCTTCCGGCCCAGCGTCGCCACGTGTACCCGCCTGAGACGTTCGATACGTCAGCGCAGACACCAGCGATTTTCCAAAGGCCCGGAAGGCAGACACTTCCGGGCCTTTTGCTTGTGCGGCCCGGACCTTCACGGCTGAAGTCATAGGGAAGGACGTTCGCATGAAGTTCACGATTCGGCTGTTCACCATCGCGCTTGCGCTGCTGGCCGTCGCCGCTCCGGCGTTCGCCCAGGGGGCCGCGTCGCCCGCCGGGGTGTGGGACGGCGTGGTCAGCGTCTCCAACGGCACCATCGAGATCCCGTTCAAGTTCGAGATCGTCGCCGCAAACGGCAGCTACCGCGGCTATTTTTTCGACGGTGACGTGAAAGTGCCGTCGCAGCCCGGCACCTTTGCCAACGGCAGCGTCGACCTGCGGTTCGATCAGTACGGCGCGCGCGTCATCGCCGCGCTGAGCGGCGACCGGCTGGAAGGGAAGTACGACCGCGGCACCCGTGGCGCGGCCTATGCCTTCCGTGCCACCCGGGCGGCTGCCGCGAAGCCGACCACTGAGAAGGTACCCAACATCGCCGGCGAGTGGCGCATCCCGACCACGAACGCTCGCGGCGAAGCCGGCTGGCGCTTCATCGTCCGCCAGACCGGCGCCAACGTATCGGCCTCCATTCTTCGCATCGACGGCGACACCGGCACGCTCAGCGGCCGATACGCCAACGGCAAGTTCCTCATCAGCCACTTCTCCGGCGCCCGCCCGGTGAAGTACGAGATCAGGGTGAACGCCGACGGCAGCCTCACGCTGCTCCAGAACGGCAATCAGACGTTGGCGGCCTACAAGCTGACTGACGCGCGCGTCAAGGACACCACCCCGACGGCTCCAACGCAGTTCACTCGCATGAAGAACCCCAGCGAGCCGTTCCGTTTCAGCTATCCGGACCTCGATGGGAAGCTCGTCTCGAACACCGATGGGCGATTCCAGGGCAAGGTGGTGCTCATCAGCATCACCGGCAGCTGGTGCCCGAACTGCCACGACGAGGCGCCGTTCCTGACCGAGCTGTACAAGACCTACCATGCGCGTGGTCTCGAAATCGTGGCGCTCGGCTTCGAAGAGCCCGACCAGCTGAAGAACCCGGTGCGTCCGCGCGCCTTCGTGAAGCAGTTCGGTATCACCTATCCGTTCCTGCTGGTCGGCGAACCGGAGGATGCGCCGCGACGATCACGCAGGCCGAGAACCTCAACGCGTTCCCGACCACGTTCGTCCTCGGCAAGGACGGCCGCGTGCGCAGAGTGCACGCCGGGTTCGCGAGCGTCGCCACCGGCACGGTGCACGAGGACAGCAAGAAGGAAATGAAGGCCGAGGTCGAGCGGCTCCTCGCCGAGAAGCCGGCCGGCACGCACTGATTTACAATCGACGCTTCCGACACAAGGAGACGAGCAATGGCACTTCGACTGGGCGACGTGGTACCGGATTTCGCGGCCGACACCACCGACGGCCGCATCGATTCGTTCCACGAGTGGAAGGAGCAGGACATGGGCGGTCCTGTTCTCGCATCCGAAGGACTTCACGCCGGTGTGCACGACCGAACTCGGGGCGGTCGCCGGGCTCAAGCCCGAGTTCGACAAGCGCAACGTGAAGGTGATTGGCGCTCAGCGTCGACCCGCTCGATTCGCACAACCGCTGGGTCGGGCGACATCGCCGACGTGACCGGCAACGCGCTGAACTTCCCGCTGATTGCCGACCCTGACAAGACGGTCGCGCAACGCTCTACGACATGATCCACCCGAATGCCAGCGACACGGCGACGGTGCGCTCGGTGTTCGTCATCGGACCGGACAACAAGCTGAAGCTGACGCTCACGTATCCGGCGAGCACCGGCCGCAACTTCCCGAACTGCTGCGCGTCATCGACTCGCTGCAGCTCACCGCGAAGCACTCGGTGGCGACGCCGGCCGACTGGAAGCAGGGCGAGGACGTCATCATCGCGCTGACCGTGTCCGATGCCGACGCGCAGCAGAAGTTCCCGGGGTTCACGACGAAGAAGCCGTACCTGCGCGTCACGCCGCAGCCGAACTAGTCGGTGGTCGGTGGTCGGTCACTCGGTGCCGGGCGGACGTAGTGTTCGCCGTCAGGCGGACTGTTTCGTGAGGCAACCATGACGACGACGAACTGGGTGCTCGGGGCCATCTTGAGTGTGGCGACGTCGGCCTTCGGGCAGGCACCGGCGGCTCCGGCGCCGCCGCCGCAGCAGGATTTCAGCAAGGTCGAAATCAAGACGACGAAGCTGACCGACAGCTACTACACGCTCGAAGGCGCGGGCGGCACGATCGGCATCCTGGCCGGGCCGGACGGCGTGTTCATGGTGGATACGCAGTACGCCCAGCTCACGGACAGGATCGTCGCGGCCATCAAGCAGGTGTCGAGCAGTCCCATCCGCTTCGTGGTGAACACGCACGTGCACCCGGACCACACGGGTGGCAACGAGAACTTCGCGAAGCTTGGCGTAACGCTGCTCTCGAGCGATCAGTTGCGTACGCGGCTCGGTTCGGCGGCGCGTCCGGCGCCGCCCGCCGCGCTCGCCACCATCACCTATGACGGTCCGGTCACCGTGCACATGAACGGCGAAGATGTGCAGCTGATTCGGGTGCCGACCGCGCACACGGATGGCGACACCATGGTGAAGTTCGTGAAAGCCGACGTCATCATGTCGGGCGACTTCTACCGCCAGATCGGCTATCCGTTCCCAGACCGCAACAGCGGCGGGTCGGTGCAGGGCCTCATCGACGGTCTGAAGCAGATGGCCGACGCTGCCGGGCCGAACACGAAGATTGTGCCCGGGCACGGCATCGTGGTGAACAAGGCCGAGGTGCTGGCGCATCGCGACATGGCCATCGCGATTCGCGACAAGGTGGTGGCACTGGTGAAGCAGGGAAAGTCGGCGGACGAGATCGTGGCCTCGAAACCGACTGCCGAGTACGACGCGAAGGTGCCGCAAGGCGCGACGACCTCCGAGCGCTTCATCCGCGCCATCGTCGCCGAAGCCAGCGCGAAGTAGCTACCGCACCGACTGCAGGTGCAGCCCGACAGCGGACCGGATGGCATCGGCCACGGCCTGCAGCGTGTTCGCCATGGCGGCTCCCCGCCGCCAGGCGAGCGCCAGCGTTCGGCCGGGACCGGGCGCTGCGAACTCCGCACCCGCAACTGGGACCGGCGGTTCTCCAACGTCAACGCGATGGTCGGCAGCGTCACCGCCTTGCCCGTACTCACCATCTGCACCAGCGTCGCCAGGCTGGTCGCGCGGAAGCGGTGTTCGTCCACTCGCGCCTGCGCGCACACCTGCAGTGCCTGGTCCCTGGAGCAGTGCCCATCGTCCTGGAGGAGCACCGACGTGCCGTCGAGAACGTCAGGTCGTGCGGGGCCGCGCTCCCGCACGGCCGGATGACCGGGTGCGGCCGCCGCCTGCTGACGCTGACCGCCCCTGAGATGGCGGTGGTCGTCGGTGGCCTGCGTGCGCTCGGAGCCAACACGGCGCAGTCGACGCATGGCGTCTTCACCGGACGACCTGGAACGCTCAGCCATGACTACTTCGTGAACCTGCTGCCGATGGACACCGTGTGGAAGCCAACCTCGGAGGCGGCAGACACGAAGGGCGCGACCGCAGCAGTGGCAGCGTGGACCAAGGTGATGAACCTCGACCGGTGCGACACCAGGCCGGTCGCAAGTCGATAGCCGGAACCGATCGTGCGACGAGGGCCCGCCGGCGTGGCCGTCCTCGTCGCGGTTCCCCGTTTTCGGCGTGCCGGCCAGAAGCTCGTCTGCCGACCCATCAAAACTGTTGAATCTCACCGCGATAGGGGTTACCTTCTACCAACTATCTGTGGGCGTAGACTGTCCGAGGGGTGCCTGGCATGGACGATATGAACCTGACTGACGAGACTTCCAACAACCCGACACGGCGCAACTTCATCAAGGGCGTCATTGCCGCGGGCGCGGCGGTGTCCTCGGCGAGTTACCTGTTTCGTACCAGCGCGCAGGGCCAGCAAGCCTCCGCGCCGGGCAGCGTCGAGCGCCTGATCACCCTGATCGGTCAACGGCCAGGAACGCCGGGTCGACGTGATGAAGCAGGAGACGCTGGCGCAGACGCTGCGCTACAAGCTGGGTCTGACGGGCACCAAGCTCGGTTGCGACCGCGCCGAATGCGGCGCGTGCACCGTCCTGGTCGACGACGTTCCGCACTATTCGTGCTCGATGCTGACGCACACGGTGCGCGCCAAGAAGATCACGACGATCGAAGGGCTGGCCTCGGCCGACGGCACGCTGCACCCGGTGCAGCAGGGCGTCGTCGACGAGCAGGGCTTCCAGTGCGCGTTCTGCATGCCGGGGTTCGTGATGTCGACGGTGGGATACCTGAAGACGAATCCGAACCCGACGCGCGCAGCAACTGGCGCACGGCGTCTCCGGCAACCTGTGCCGCTGCCAGGACTACGACAAGATCCTCACCGCGCTGATGAAGGGCGCTGAGCACCTGCGGGGAGCGTAGTCGTGGCCGAGAAGCAAACTGATCGGACAGAACTACACGACGCCCGACCTCGTCGCCAAGGTCACGGGCAAGGCGAAGTACGCCGAGGACTACCGCGCCGACGGCATGCTGTTGGGCGAAGCTGCTGCTCAGCCCGCTGCCGCACGCGCGCGTCAAGCAGCATCGACACGAGCGCCGCGCTGGCGCATGCCCGGCGTGAAGGCGATTCTCACGGTCGACGACCTGCCTGGCGCCTGTGGCCGGTGCCTCGCTCGGCGAGGGCATCACGCGCCAGCACGCTCAGCGAGCGCGGCCTGACGATGGAGCCGATGTACCAGGGCGAGCCGATTCTCGCGGTGGCGGCGGTCGACGAACTGACCGCCGCCGAGGCGATCGAGAAGATCGAGATCGAGTTCGAGCCGCTGCCGTTCGTCGGTCGACCCGATCGAGAGTCTGCGGCCGGGCAGCGCGAACGCGCGCACCCAGGGCAACGTCTGGATGCGTCCGCCAGCTCCGGCCACGCCGGCAATCGGCGCGGACGGCCGCGCCGCGCGCCGCCGCCGCGTCCCGACGATGCTCGGACCTGAAGTGGACCGATGCGGACTTCGCCGACGCGCCCGCCGGCCAGATGCCGATGGGCAAGCACGACGGACGAGTGGTCGTACGGCGACCTCGAGGCCGCGCTTCAAGGACGCGGCGCTCGTCATCGACCGAACCTGGGTCGGGCAGAACACCAGCCATCAGGTGCTCGAGCCGCGCTCGGCGATGGCCTACTGGCAGAACGGCAAGCTGTATCCTCCACGCCGGCACGCAGAGCACGGTGCAGACCGTGCCGAACGTCGCGCGCTGGGTCGGCATCGAGGCCAAGGACATCGTGCTCATCAGCGAGTACACCGGCGGCGGCTTCGGCAGCCGCATCCCGGGCTACATCGCGATGGCCATTCCGGCGCTGCTGTCGAAGAAGGCCAACGCGCCGGTCATGATGCGCATCACGCGCGAGGACGAGCACTACATCGGCCGCGCCCGGCCGGCCGTGCACTCGCGCATCAAGGTCGGCTTCGACAAGGAAGGGCGCGCTGCTCGGCGGTCGACCTGTTCATCGTCACCGAGAACGGTCCGTTCGACCAGGTCGGCGACGGACGCTCGGCGGGCGACACGATCTCGCTCGCCTACCAGCCGAAGGCCATGCGCTGGCGCGGGATCGAACGGTGCTCACCAACACGCCGCCGCGCGGCGCGCAGCGCGCACCGGGCGGCCTGCAGGGGCAGGCGATCATGGAGCCGATCATCGCCGAGGCCGCTCGCAAGCTCGGCATCGATCGAGGTGCAGATCCACAAGATCAACGCGCCGGCCGGCAAGGCGGAGTTCGGCGCCGCCAACGCGCGCGGCCAGCGGCAACTACGTCACCAGCGCGTTCGTCGAAGGAAGCGCTCGACAAGGGCGCCGAGATCTTCAACTGGGAAGAGAAGAAGGCGCCGCAGCGGCAAGCGCATCGGCACGAAGGTGCGCGGCTCCGGCGTGGCGGTCAGCGCCTACTCGGCCGGCTCGGTCGGGTTCGACGGCCTGCTCGTCATCCAGTCCGGATGGCAAGGTGCAGATCCAGTCCGGCATCGGCAACCTCGGCACGCACGCGGTCATCGACGTGCACCGCGTCGCCGCTGACATCATCGGCGTGCCGTGGGAGCAGTGCGAGGTGGTCTGCGGCAACACCAGCAAGAACCTGCCCTGGACCTGCTCCTCGGGCGGCAGCCAGACGACGCATGCGATGACGCGTGCGGCGCATGCGGTCGGCACCCGTGCCGTGGCGCATGATCCAGGAAGTGGCTGCCAAGGCGAAGGGTGGGAACCCGGCGGCCTAGCGCGTCGCCGACGGCAAGGTCAGCGGGCCGGGCGGCACGCTGACGTTCGCGCAGATGGCGGAGAAGGCGATCGAACTCGGTGGCATCTACGACGGTCACGAGGCGCCGGAGTCGGTCAACGGCTGGACCAAGACCTCGGTGAAGAACCTGGCGGGTCAGGGGCTCGTGGTTGCCGCGAAGGACGAATATCCGCGCGACGGTCAGACGCGGTCGTTCGTGGCGGCTTCGCGGAAGTGGAAGTCGACGTCGAGACCGGCAAGTACGAAATTCTCGAGTACGCGGCCGTCGCCGACGTCGGCACGGTGATCAATCCGCGCAGCCTCAAGGGCCAGACCTTCGGCGGCTCGATGCTCGGCATCGGCCACGCCCTGTCGCAGAAGTGGGTCTACGACCAGCACTACGGCGTGCCGCTCGCCAAGCGGTTCCACTACAACAAGCCGCCGACCATTCTCGACGCGCCTCTCGAGTACACGTACGCGGCGCTCGACATCTCCGGATCCGGAAACCCCGGTCGGCGCGCGCGGCATCGGCGAGCCGCCGGTCGGCGCCGGCTGCTGCGCCGTGCTGAACGCGCTCGCCGCGGCGATTGGCGACGAAGCTTTCCGCCGCATGCCGGTGCACGGCGGACATCATCCTGACCGCGCTCGAAGCCGGGCACGTGATGCACGAACCGCTGACGGCGAACATCTAGGAGCAACTGATATGGCCGTAATTCGCGACATGATGCCGATGTTCGAGCTGTTCCAGCCGACGAGCATCGCACGATGCGCTCGCGCTGTTGGACACGCACGGTACCGAGGCCTGGGTGCTCGGTGGCGGGATGGACTCGTTCGACTGGCTGAAGGACCGCACCAAGCGTCCGAGCGTGGTGGTCGACCTGAGCCAGATCGGCGAACTGCGCGGGATCAAGGAGGCCAACGGCGGCCTCGAGATCGGCGCGACGACGACGCTGACCGAGGTGGTGAACCACCCGGTGGTGCAAGGCCAAGTTCTCGCTGCTGGCCGAGGCGGCGGAGGTGGTGGCGTCGCCGCAGATTCGCAACCAGGCGACGCTGGCGGGCAACGTATCGCAGGACACGCGCTGCTGGTATTACCGCAGCGGCTGGTCGTGCTACCGCGCCGGCGGCAACATCTGCTACGCCGACACGCCGACGGCGATCAATCGCGAGCACGCGATCCTGCAGCAGGACCGCTGCGTGGCGGTGAGCCCGTCGGACACGGCGCCGGCGCTGATTGCGCTCGATGCGGAGTTCGTGATCCGGAGCGGGTCGGGTGAGCGGGTGGTGAAGGCGGAAGACTTCTTCCTCGGCCCGCAGATCGACATCATGCACATGACGGTGCTGCAGCCGGGCGAACTGCTGACGACGATCCGGATTCCGTCGACGTTGGCCGACGCGCAGTTCTACTTCGAGAAGGTCCGCGACCGCAACGTGTGGGACTTCCCGCTGGTGAACGTCGCGTCGGCGATGAAGGTGTCGGGGAACACGATCAGCGAAGTGCGGCTCGCGGTCGGCGCGGTCGCCGCGCGTCCGCTGCGCCTGACGGCGGTGGAAGCGGCGGTGGCCGGGCAGCCGCGGACGGAGGAGACGGCGAGCGCGGCCGGCGAACTCGCCGTCGACGGCGCGATGGCGCTGCGCTACAACGCCTACAAGATTCCGCTGATGCGCAACCTCGTGAAGCGCGCCATCCGCGGACACGCCGCTGCGGCAACGACGTAGTCGGTTGACTCTGCGTGTGGCGAGGTTCGCGATCGCCGTTCTGGCGATCGCGGCCTCGTGCGCATGGCTTGCCGGCTGCAACTCCACGCCGAAGGCCGCAGCCTCGCGCAAGGAGACCTTCTGGCGCCCGGTTGGTACCTGGTCCGGGCGGGGTCCACTGCAGACCGAGTCGTGGCCAGGCGACACTGGCGCAATGCGCATCCACTGGACCACGAGCCACGCCGCATCGGATGGCGCGTTCGCACTGACGATTCACAGCGCCATCAGCGGCCGGCCGATAGAGATGGTGGTCGACCATGGCGGCGACGGCAGCGGCACTGCCTATTTCAGCGATGACCCACGCGTGTTCTTCGCCGTCATCGACGCGAAGAATCTCGATTGGACGTTCACGATCGAAGAGCCGGTCGATGTCATCATCACGCCGAAGTGATTGACATGGCCCGGGAGGACCGAAGGAATGGCCACCAAGCTTGTCGGACAGAACTACCAGACGCCGGATCTCGTCGCGAAGGTGACCGGACGCGCGAAATACGTTGAGGACTACAAGGTGGACGGCCTGCTGCACGCGCGCCTGCTCACCAGTCCCCTGCCACATGCCCGCGCCCGCAACATCGACGTCAGCCGTGCCCTGGCCTTGCCGGGCGTGAAGGCGATCCTCCTTCCGGACGAAATTCCGAGCCCTGCCGATACCGTGACCGACCTCGGTACCGTCATCAAGGCTGACCGGCGCGGCGAACGCGCGCTGTCGGCCGAGCCGGTCTATCAGGGTGAGCCGGTGCTGGCCGTCGCGGCGGTGGACGAGTTGACTGCCGCTGAGGCCATCGAACTCATCGACATCGACTGGGAGCCGCTGCCGTTCAACGTCGATCCCATCGATTCACTCCGCCCCGGCACGCCAACAGCCCGCGCGGAGGGCAATGTCTGGATGCGTCCACCGGCCGCGGCCGGCCAGCAGCCCGGCGCCCCCGACGTGGTCATGCTCAAGTGGAAGGAGCAGGACTTCGCGGAGTATGCCGAGGGCAAGCTCCCGATGGGCAAACCGACCGATCAGTGGACCTACGGCGACGTCGACGGCAATTTCAAGAAGGCGGCGCTGGTCCTCGACGAGACGTTCTCCACCTCGAACAACAGCCACATATCGCTCGAAACGCGCAGCGCGATGGCCTATTGGCAGAACGGCAAGCTATTCCTGCACTGCTCGACGCAGAGCACGGTGCAGACCGTCGCCTCGGTGGCGCGCTGGCTGCACATGGAGCCGACCGAGATCGTCATCATCAGCGAGTACACGGGTGGCGGCTTCGGCAGCAAGGCCACTGGCACGCTGCAGTCGATCATCCCGGCGCTGCTCGCCAAGAAGGCCAACGCCCCCGTCCTGATGCACATCAGCCGGGAGGACGAGCACTTCATCGGCGGCTACCGCCCAGCGGTGCAGGGCCGCGTGAAGGCCGGCTTCGACAAGGACGGCAAGCTGCTCGCCGTCGACATGTTCGTCATCTGCGAGAACGGACCGTTCGAGCAGCAGGGCGACACCGGCGCAGACCGGCCGCATCGCGTCGCTGGCCTACCAGCCGGAAGCGATGCGGTGGCGCGGCGTCGGCGTGCTCACCAACACGCCGCCACGGCGCGCGCAGAGCCAGCCTGGCGGCATGCAGGGCATCACCATCATGCGAACCGGTGCATGGCCAAGGCGGCGCGCAAGCTCGGCATCGACCAGGTGCAGATGCGCCGCATCAACGCGCCAGTCGGCAAGGCCAAGGTCGGTCCCGCCAACGCGCGCGGCCAGCGCGGCTACGCGACGAGCGCCTTCCTGCAGGAAGCGCTGGACAAGGGCAAGACGCTGTTCCAGTGGGATGAGCGCAAGGCCCGCAGCGGCAAGGTGAACGGCACGAAGGTGCGCGGTGTCGGCGTGGCGGTCAGCACGTTCGTCGCCGGTTCCACCGGCTTCGACGGCTTGTTCGTCATCAAGCCGGACGGGCACATGTACATCAACACGGGCGTCGGCAACCTCGGCACCGAGTCGTACAGCGACACCATGCGTGTGGCCGCCGAGATGATGGGCATGCCCTGGGAGAAGGTCGTCCTGAGCTGGGGCAACACGGCCAACAACCTGCCGTGGTCGTGCGTGTCTGGCGGCAGCCAGACCATTCACGCGCACACCCGCGCCGCCCACGCCGCGGCGTCAGATGCGATCAAGAAGTGTGCAGGAGATTGCGGCGACGACGCTTGGTGGAAAGCCGGAAGACTACGTCGTCGAGAACGAGCGCGTGCAGCGCCGGGGCGGCGCTCGGAATGACGCTGGCGCAGGTGGCGCAGAAGGCGATCGACCTGGGGGGCCGCTACGACGGTCACGAACTGCCGGAGGACATCAATGCCTTCACCAAGCGGTCGGCCTCGAACCTCGCCGGTCAGGGCTTGATGGGTGTCGGGCGCGACAGCTACAAGCGCGATGGATCGTCCTACTCGTTCGTGGCCGGGTTCGCGGAGGTCGAGGTCGACAAGGAAACCGGCAAGTGGGACCTCGTCGACTACACCGCCGTTGCTGACGTCGGCACGGTCATTCATCCGCGCGCGCTCGGTGGACAGGTGCTCGGCCGTTCGGTCCTTGGCATGGGCCACGCGCTGGCGCAGAAGACGGTGTACGACCAGCATTACGGTGTGGCGCTGGCCCGGCGGATGTATCAGAACCGGCCGCCGACCATCCTCGACGTGCCGCGCAACATGCAGTGGGCAGCGGTCGAGATCGCCGATCCTGAAACCCCGGTGGGTGCACGAGGTATCGGCGAACCGCCGGTCGGCGCCGGCTGCTGTGCCATCCTCAACGCCATCTCGGACGCGCTCGGCGACGACATCTTCCGTCGCGCACCGGTGGAAATCGACACCGTCCTCACCGCGCTCGAACAGGGCAGGCCGGTGCAGGAAGCCTTGACCGCTCACATCTAGACGGTCAAGGCGCGCAGGCTTTGGGCTCTGGGCTTCACGCTCTGGCCCTGGTCGGCTTCAGATACGGAAGGGCGGCAGCTGGACCTACCAGCAGCCGCCCTTTTTTCGCTTTCGTGACCGTGAACTGGACCATTCGGACCCGGAGCCGATAGGCCCTGAAGCCCGAATCCCGAGTCTCGAATCCTGAGCCCATCGCCGGCGCCGGTGTAAAGCCCGACAGCGGCGCCGGAGGGCGTCAGCCGCCCGCGCGTCCCCGTGCCGGCGGCGGTCCTTCGACCCGCTCCGGCCTCGGCGGCGGTGCGATGGAGAGTGGACGCCCGCCTTCGTAGCGTTTCCACGTCTTCAGCACAACGTCACCGATGAGGTCGAGGAACGCCGGGTCGTCGTTCACCGTCTCGGCTCGCGTCATCGCCAGGCCGATCTCCGCGCAGACCTGTGCAGCCTCCTCATCGAGGTCGTAGAGCACCTCGATGTGGTCGCAGACGAAACCGATGGGGCAGAGCACCACCGCGTCGAGCCCGGTCGCGTGCTGCTCGCGCAGGTAGTCGCAGACGTCAGGTCCGAGCCACGGGTCTTCGGGGCGGCCGCTGCGGCTCTGGTAGGCCAGCGCCCAGTTGGCATGACCAAGCCGTCCGGCGACGGCGGCGGCTGACTGCTGCAATTGCAACTGATAGCGCGCGGCGCCGGTCATCGATTCGGGGATGCTGTGGGCGGTGAAGACGATGCGCGCCCGGTCGCGCACGGCCGCCGGTAACGCGGCCATTGACGCCACGATGTGGCGGGCGTTGGTGTCTATGAAGCCGTCATGCAGGTGCCAGTCCTCGACGAATGTCACTTCGACGTCCGGCCCGCCGCCCTGAACCATTTCCGCCCGCGCATCCAGGACATTCTGCTTGTACTGCGTGCAGCTCGAATACGAGCGCTGCGCGGCGCAGATGAAGCCGATGGCCCGCTTCACGCCGGCGTCGGCCATCTGCTTGAGGGTGTCTGGCAGCAGCGGATGCCAGTTGCGCATGCCGACGAACACCGGCAGGCCGGCGAGACCGGCCGCGGCCAGCCGGACACGCAGGCCGTCGGCCTGCTTCATGGTGATCTCGGTCAGCGGGGACACACCGCCGAAGTGCTCGTAGTGCCCCACCACCTCCTCGAGCCGCTCCGGCGGGATGCGACGTCCGCGGAGCACGTTGGCCAGGAACGGCCGGACGTCGTCGGGGCGTTGCGGACCACCGAAGGAAACGACAAGCACGGCATCAAACGGGGGATGGGCAGGCATAGTCACGCGGTTCAATGGTAGGCCAGCGGCTGCGACCGGCGCTACACTCTGGGAGCGCCCTGCGCGAGGAGAGTCGAGATGCGCCGCTCCACTATGCCCGCTATCGTATTGCTAGCCGCAGCTGCCGTGTTTGCTATGACGCTGGCAGGCACCCCTCGCGTTGCAGCCCAGGCGCCGGATGCTGCCGCCCACACGCAGTGGATGAACGAGGCCTCTGACGCCCAGGAAGATTATCGCTTCGCCGTGACCGACAAGGATCAGAGGGTTGCCGTCGAAGCGCTCGGCAAGCTCGAGTTGCTCATGGCCCGGACCGAGGAGTACTGGACCGTCCGCAAGTCGGCTGACGGCGTGAAGCTCGCAAAGGCGGCGCGCATGTCTGCCTTACAGGCCTCCAGCGCCGCGAAACGGGGCGACCTTGAGGCCGCCTCCCAGGCGTTCGACGCCATGGGCACGGCGTGCAACGCCTGCCACGATCTGCACCTCGAAAGGAAGTAATGCAGAGACACGATGGCCGGCGGTTGCTGGCGCGCGGAACAGTCGCGCTGCTTTCGCTGCTGCTGGTGGTCGCCGCGTTGTGGAGCGGCCCCGCGCAGGGACAGGCGTTGCGGCAGCGCGCACCCGCAGTCGAGCGCGCCCAGGGCGCGCTGTACGACCTCGAAACCGACGAGCGCCTGGGCGGACACACGCTCGAGCGGCACGTCGGCAAGACGGACGACCAGCTTGCGGCGCGGCTCAGGCGGGAGCCAAATATCTCCACCGCCTCCACCTACACCGACGCCATCACCGCTCGCCGCGTCGTTGCCCTTGCCATTGGACGGTCGCGGTCGCGCATCGATGCGTGGCAAGCGCGGACCGGAGGCCGGCCGAACCTGGTGTTGAATTATGCAACCCCGGACGGCGCGGCTATCGGCCGCTCGTTGTCGCGCGGGCAGCGCACGTCGCGTCCCGCCGAACGCGCTCTGGTGGTGCTGCGCTGGTACGAGCGAGAACGGCACTGGATCGTCCTGACGTCGTATCCGGAGGCGCGACGATGACGGCACGCAGGTCCTCCTTCGATCCCGACCACTACCCGGCGCTCTCGCAGTTCGCCGCAGGCTACTTGCACGAAGACTTCGTCACCGAGCACGGAACCGCCAAAGGAGCGCGCGAAGCCTTCCTGCGCGATGCCTCGGCGAGCGAGCGGACTGCCTTCGCCAAGGAGGGCCAGCGTTTCGTGGCCGAGACTGCGGCCCTCCCGTGGGCCGAGGCCCGCGCCGCCTTCTTCAGCCTCGGCGGTGCCTGGCGTCCAGCCTCGCGTGCGGCGCTCGAGGCGCTGTTCGAGACACCGATTGCGCCAGCTACAAGTGCACGAAGGAGACGCGCATGACCTTCTCATTCCGGAAACTCGCGCCGTCGCTGGTGACGGTCGTCCTGCTGGTCGCCATGGTCCGCGCAGTTGCGGCGGCCGGCATGGCCGGCGTCGTGTTCAGCGGCACGGTCAGCGGCAGCGACCAGGGCTTCATCACCGGAGCAACCGTCGCCATCGACGGGCCTGTGCACAAGGACGCCCGAACCGACGCCGATGGCCGCTTCACCATCACCGACGTGCCGAGCGGGCGTTACCAGCTCAAGGTGGCAGGTGAGGGATATCTCGGGATCGAGCGGTCAATGGACGTCGGCACCGCCTCGGTGTCGGTCGACATCCAGTTGCTGCGCCTCGCTGGCCTGTAACGCGGAGTACAATTTCATCCCGTCGTGTCCTTTCCCGATCTCCGCACGTTCATCGATCAGCTCCGCCGCAACAACGATGTCGCCCACATCGAAGCCGCGGTGGATCCGGTTGAGGAGGCGGCAGAGATTCACCGCCGCGTCATTGCCGCGAACGGTCCCGCGCTCATCTTCCGCAACGTCATCGGCGCCGACTTCCCACTCGTCACGAACCTGTTCGGCACGGCGAAGCGCGCCGAGCTGGCCTTCGGCGAGCGGCCGCTGCGGCTGATCAAGCGGCTCGTGCACCTGGTGGAGAGCATCCTGCCGCCAACGCCCGCGAAGATCTGGGGGGCGCGAGACGTTGGCCTGGAACTGCTGAAGGTCGGCCTGAAGCGCGGCAGGGGCGGACCGGTCACCGAGGTCGTGACGAGTGACGTGCGGCTCGACCGGCTGCCGGCCATGACGCTGTGGCCCGAGGACGGCGGACCGTTCGTCACGCTTCCACTCGTGTTCACGCAGCATCCCGACGGCCGCGGACACAACCTCGGCATGTACCGTCTGCACGTCCACAGTGCGACGCACTCCGGCATGCACTGGCAGATCGGAAAGGGTGGCGGCTATCACTACCAGATCGCGGAAGCACGGAACCAGGCGCTGCCGGTCACGGTGTTCCTCGGCGGACCGCCGGCGCTCATCCTGTCGGCGATCGCGCCGCTGCCGGAGAACGTGCCGGAGCTGATGCTGGCTTCGCTCATCTCCGGCGAGCGGCTGAAGCTGGCGGACGGTCCGTGGCCGCATGCCCTGGTGTCGAACGCCGAGTTCGCACTCATAGGCGAGGTGCCGCCGCACGTGCGCCAGCCTGAAGGGCCGTTCGGCGATCACTACGGCTACTACTCGCTGCAGCATCCGTATCCGGTGTTCAACGTGAAGCAGATCGCGCACCGGCGCGACGCGATGTACCCGGCCACGGTCGTGGGCAAGCCGAGGCAGGAGGACTTCTTCATCGGCGACCTGCTGCAGGAACTGCTGTCGCCGCTCTTCCCGGTGGTGATGCCGGCCGTGCAGCAGCTGTGGTCGTACGGCGAGACCGGCTACCACTCGCTCGCGGGCGCTGTCGTGAAGCAGCGCTACACGCGCGAAGCGATGGCGAGCGCCTTCCGCATCCTCGGCGAAGGGCAGCTGTCGCTCACCAAGTTCCTGCTCGTCACCGACCAGCACGTCGACCTGAAGGACTTCCGCGCGACGCTCGAGCACGTGCTGGCCCGCACCAATCCTGAAACCGACCTCTACGTGTTTGCGAACCTGTCGATGGACACGCTCGACTACAGCGGTCCGGAGGTGAACAAGGGCTCGAAGGGGGTGTGGCTCGGCCTCGGCAATCCGGTGCGCGACCTGAAGCGCGAGTTCAGCGCGGCCGAACTACCGCGCGGCATCACCGACGTGTGCGTCTATTGCGGTGGCTGTCTGCTTGTCGGGGTGCCCGGCTACACCGACGAGCCAGGCGTGGCGTCGCGCATTGCCTCGCACCCGGCCTTTGCCGGCTGGCAGCTTGTGGTGCTGACCGACGAACCGGCGCGAGCGTCGAAGAGCGACATGAACTTCCTGTGGACCACGTTCACGCGCTGCGAACCGGCCGCCGACATCCACGCCGCGGCGACACGCGTGGTGCGGAACCACCTCTCCTACAGCGGGCCGATTTGCATCGACGCCCGCATGAAGCCGTGGTACCCGAAGGAAGTGACGTGCCGTCCGGAGGTGGCTGAGACCGTATCGCGCCGCTGGAACGAGTACTTTCCGAACGGCGGCGTGGAGATGGGCGACTCCGAGCGCGGGCACCTCGACTGAGCCTCCGGAAATTCGCCTTGCGGACGCCTGACGTGATTCCAATCGTGCTCTGCGTCGATGCGGAGCCCGATGCGCGCATCGTCGATCCGTCCGCCGCGTCGTGGCTGGGACTGCCGCTGACGTTCGACCTGCTCGAGCGCGAGCGCCCGCGCCAGGTGCGCGCCACCGGTCGCGACGCTCACCTGAACTGGTTCGTGCGGATGGATCCACAGGTGGCCGCCGCGCACGGCTCGCCAGCGTGGGCTGTCGAACAGCATCGCGCCTCCTTCGACCGCCTCGTCGCCGCCGGAGATGGCGTGGGCCTGCACACCCACACCTGGCGGTGGGACACGACGCTCGGCACCTGGGTGTCCGACTTCAGCGAGCCGGCGTGGATCGACGAGTGCCTGGAGCTCTCGTTCAGCGCATTCGAGCAGGTGATGGGCAGGCCGTGCACCATCTTCCGCTTTGGCGACCGCTGGATGGACCACCGGACGATGGGCGAGCTCGAGGCGCGCGGTATCGAGATCGACCTCACCCTTGAACCAGGTTTCGGCCCCGATTCGTTCTATGGTCCTGGCGAGATCACCCGTGGTGAGCTGCCCGACTACCGCGCCGTGCCAGCGGCGCCATTCGTGCCGTCGAGAAACGATTACCGCGTGCCTGGTGCGCCCGGCGAAAGACGCGTGTGGGAACTGCCGGTGACAACGGCCGCGGTGCGTCCGAACGTCGCGCACCGGATGTACAGCAGGTGGATCGCAAGGAAACCGGCGACGTCACTGTCCACGGCCCTGCTCAGCCTGTCGACTCCGGCGTTCGCGCAACTGGTCGACGACGCGCTGCGCCGACCGAACCCTCATCTTGTGCTGACCCTGCGCACAGGAGCCGCGGCAGTGCCGCGCTACGCGGCGCGCATCGAGGCCAACCTCGCGGTGCTGCGTGCACGGCCGGAGGCGCCCCGTTGTGCGTGGCTTACGCCTGCCGAGGCGCGGGCCCATCTGGGGTGAGGGGCGTCACGAAGCCGGCCGGCGGGGCGAGTCTTGCGCGTTGCCGGTCGTCGGCCAGAAGACGCAGCAACAGACCCCAGGCGCGCACGGCGTCGAGTGCCGGGCGGGGCGTTCGCTGGGCCACGGCTTCGCCGGTGCGGGCGAGCGGGCCGGCAACCAGCAGCAGCACCATGAGCAGCCACGCCGATGGCCGGTTGAAGTGCGTCGACGCATACACCAGCCGGCTGCGCCAGCTCTGGGCCAGACGCCACGCGCGATCACTGCCGGCCGACCAGCCACAGGCGTGCTGGACGCGCGCCTCGGCGCAGAAGCGCGTCCGCCACCCACGCGCGCTGGCGCGCAGCGAGAGGTCGGCATCCTCGAGATACAGGAACAATCGCTCGTCGAAGCCCGCCAGTTGCTCGAACAGCGCGCGCCGCACGAGGAGTGCCGCACCGCAGGCGAAGTCGACGTCGCGGCTGGTCGTGTGGTCCCAGTCGACCATCCTGAAGCCCGGGCAGCGGCGCGGCGCCAGACGGCTCAACCCGAGGAGTTGGGCCATCAACGTTCGCGGGCGGGGGAACCGTCCGCAGGTACGCTGGATCTGTCCGTCGGAGTCGACGAGTTGCAAGCCCAGGACGCCGACATCGCCGGCCTCGGGCGTGCGCATCTCGCTCACCGCGCGCGCCAGCGCTCCAGGCAGGATGCGCGTGTCCGGATTCAGGAACAGCACGAACTCAGCCGCGCCGCACCGCGCCCCCTGGTTGCAGGCGCGGGCGAAGCCTTCGTTGTCGGGGTTGCCGAGCACGGTGACGGCGCCGATGCCCGGAGGTGTCTCGAGGGCGCGCATCGTGCCGGCATTATCGACGACCCCCACCGAATCGATCGTGACGCCGGCTGCGGCAGATGCCGCCAGTGACGCCACGCAGGACGATACCCAGGCATCGTGATGCCAACTGACAACGACAACATCCACAGCGGCCTGAGCTGCGGTGGCGGGGAGGGAATGAGGTGTGATGCCTACAGATTACTGCATGTTCGCCGTCGCGGTTCGTTTACAGTATGGGCCGTACGTCCGCGGTGGGTGAAGGGAGCGGGAAGCGCATGTCGGACACGCGAGGCTTGACGCGCCGTGAGGCGCTTGGACTTCTTGGAATGGGTGCCGCGGTCGCCGCGCTGCCCGAGTTCGCATCAGCACAGTCGCCGGCGTTCGCCCGTGGCGCGGTCATCCGCACCATCCTGAAAGACTATGCGCCTGAGGAACTGGCGGGCGGCGCTACGCTCTTCCACGAACACATGTCGTTCGCGGACAACTTCATGGTGCGCTGGACCGGCTACGCAGCCGAGACCCGCCGGGACACCGCGATGCCCGGAGCCGCGCAGCCGCCAGCCCAGGGCGCCGGACGCCCGGCTGGCGGTGCCGCGGTTCCGCCTGCGCCGCCGAGCACGCCGTCCGGGAAGTACTTCATGCAAGACCTCGCCTATCAGGTTGAGGAGATGACGATCGCCAAGGCCGAAGGGATCGCCTGCATCGTCGACGGCGGGCATGCGGACATGGGGCGCGACATCAACTTCCTGCGGCAGCTGTCGCAGCAGTCCGGCCTGCCGATCGTCGCCGGTGGCGGCTTTTACACGCAGCCGTTCTACCCGAAAGAGATCGCGACGATGAGCGAGGAGCAGGTCTACCAGGCGCTCCTCGAACAGGCCGACAAGGAACCTATCGGCTGCTGGGGCGAGATCGGCTCGTGGGACTGGATGACGAAAGACGAGCGGAAGGTGTTCCGTGCGATCGGGCGCGCCTGCGTGGCGACAAACCTGCCGATCTTCACGCACACCGGCATCCCGGGAAAGTCGGCGCTGGAGCAACTCGACATCTTCGAGGACGTCGGCGTCGATCCGAAGAAGGTGGTCATCGGTCACGTCGGCAACCTCGTCGATCCGAACGTCGAGGTGCACCGCGCCATCTGTCGTCGCGGCGCCTTCGTCGGCTTCGATCGCCAGGGCTCGGCGGGCGATGCGCAGCAGGTGCCGATGGTGATGAAGCTTATCGAGGCCGGCTACGCCGACCACCTGATGTTCGCGTCCGACCTGTCGAACATCGCCCAAACGAAGCAGGGCAAGGGTCCAGGCTACGCGCGCACGCTGACCGTGTTCGTGCCGAAGCTGAAGGAAGCCGGCGCCGATGCGGCGGTGCTGACGAAGATCATGAACGACAACCCGCGGCGTTTCCTCGCGTTCGTGCCCAAGAAGGCCCGCAGGGGCTAGGAGTTCCCAGTGACGATACAGCGCATGAAGACGGCAGCAGCGTGGGTGATGGTGCTCGGCGTCCTGGCCGGCGGTGAACGCTACTTCGAGCACTCGGCCGACGCGCAGGCGGCGGGTGCCAAGGTGCAGGCACCAGCGTTCGAGGTCGACCCGATGTGGCCGAAGCCGATGCCGAATCACTGGATTCTCGGCTCGGCCATCGGGGTGTGGGTCGACAGCCGGGACCACGTGTGGATCATCCACCGCGGCGCCTCGACGCTCGATCCGAACGAGAACGCGCTCGGTGGCGCGCCTGTCGAAGAACTGCTGCCAGGCGGCACCGCCGGTGCTGGAGTTCGACCAGGAAGGGAACCTGGTGCAGTCGTGGGGCGGCCCTGGTCAGGGCTTCCAGTGGCCGGACAGCAACCACGGCATTTTTGTCGAGACGAACGGTACCGTGTGGATTGCCGGCAACGGCGCGCAGGACGGCCAGATCCTCAAGTTCACGCGCGACGGGAAGTTCATCAAGCAGTTCGGCTTCGGCTGGGCGAATGCGGGCAGCACCGACACGTTCGCATTCCGGCAGCCCGCGAAGATCTTCGTCGACGAACCGAACAAGGAAGCCTACATCGCCGACGGCTATGGCAATCGCCGCGTCGCGGTGCTGAACTCCGACACCGGTGAGTTCAAGCGCATCTGGGGCGCCTACGGCAACGTGCCCGACGACAAGGACCTTGGTCGCTACCGCCCAACCGATCCGCCGGCGCAGCAGTTCCGCAACCCGGTGCACTGCGCCGACAAGTCGGTTGACAACCTCGTCTACGTCTGCGACCGCGTCAACGATCGCCTGCAGGTGTTCACGCCCGACGGCAAGTTCGTGAAGGAGGCGTTCTTCGAGAAGGAGACCACCGGCTCCGGCTCGGTGTGGGACATCGCGTTCTCGAAGGACCCGCAGCAGAAGTACATCTTCATGGCCGACGGGATGAACCAGCGCATCCACGTCATCGACCGGCAGTCGCTGCAGCTCATCACGAGCTTCGGCGACGGCGGGCGCCAGGTGGGGCAGTTCTTCGGCGTCCACAGCATCGCCATCGATTCGAAGGGCAACCTGTTCACCACCGAAACATGGGAAGGGAAGCGGCTGCAGAAGTTCGTCTACAAGGGCATCAAGGCGGTAACGGCCGGCTACCAGGGCGTGGTTCGTCCCGGTGCCACAGGGAATTAGCCGTTGATCCGCCGCGTCGGCGTCGCCCACGGACTCACGGTCGCTGCGCTCCTGCTCGCGGCTGCGCCGGCGCTCGCTGAACCGCTGTCGTGCTCGCTGTCCGGTTACCGCGCCCAGCCCGGGCTGACGGCCAGCCTGGCGAACGGCGCGCTGGCGTTGCAGTGGAGCGGCGATCGAGGCCAGGAGCTGCGTGCCCGCTTCGTGCTGGCGAGCGGCACGCCGACGATCGAGGAACTGGCGGTGCGCAAGGCCGGCGGCACGTGGGGCGTGGTGGCGTCGAACGTCGTCGCAGACTACCGCGTCACCACGGGCTTGCGGCGCATGAGCAACCAGCAGATGGCGCCGCTGCGCGGACTCGGCGTCGATCTCACCGATGACGTCGTTGATACGTATCGCTGGGATCCGTTCTGGGATGCGCCGCTCGAGCTCGGCGCCGCCGCGAATCGCAGTTCGAACCCGCCGCCGGCCGCGGGCGTGGCCAACCAGCCAGGGTTGCCGCGCAGCGCCAGCGAGATCGTCCGGTCGCCGGCGCGCTATGCGGTCACCGCATGCACGGTCATCACCGACGGCACCCGCATCGTGGTGTCGTTCCCGGGCGTCGCGCTCGGCGCCTTCACAGGGTCGCTGCAGTACACGCTGTTCAAGGGCAGCAACCTTGTGCAGCAGGAGGTGGTGGCGACGACCAGCACGCCGTGGGTGGCCTACAAATACCACGCGGGCCTGGCGGGCATGAATACGGCTGGTGCGCGCGTCGTGTGGCGCGACATCGCGAACACCTGGCAGGACTATCGCCTCGGTGGCGCGACCAACGATAACGAGGTGCCGCTGAAGGCGGCGAACCGCCTGGTGGTGGCGGAGCGTAGCGGCGCCGGCTCGATTGCGGTGTTCCCGCCGCCGCACACCTTCTTCTGGGCGCGCGAGATCGCGATCAATCTCGGCTACAACTTCTACCGCAAGGACAGCGACCGCACGTTCTCGGTCGGCATCAGGCAGGCCGAGCACGAAGACGAATCCGAGAACCAGGCCAACTTCGCGCTCTATAGCGCCAGGCCCGGCACTGAACAGCGGATGACGGTGTTCCTGTACCCCAGTGCTGACGAGGGCGAGACGACATTCCAACGCGCGCTCGACTTCACACACGGAGATCGCTACAAGCCGCTCCCGGGCTACCAGGTGATGAACCACCACTATCACATGGACCTCGGGCGCCGGCTCGGCGATGCCGGCAGCCTCGACGCGGACATCCCTGACCTGGTGGCGCTCAAGGCGCTCGGCCTCAACATCGTGTCGCAGGTCGACTCGGTCGGTCTCGGTGGCGAGAATCCGCCGGTCGGCGCACAGTATCCAGGCAGGCCGGCCGTGCAGCCGCGCACCGCACCGCCACCGCCGTCCACGCGTCCGCGCGTCGACGAGTTGCAGATCCGTTTCAATTCCATCCAAGGAGCGAAGCGCCACTCCGACACCAACTTCCTCGTGCTGGCGGCGCAGGAGTACTACGGCAGCCCGTTTGGCGGGCATACCGATCTGCTGTTCCCGAAGCCGGTCTACTGGGATACGGAGCGCGCACCCGGACAGCCGCTCACCACGCCGCATCCGAAGTTCGGCACCGTGTACCACCTCGATGGCGCCAACGACCTGATGGAGATGGTGCGGCGCGAAAACGTCCTCGTGTCGATGCCCCATCCGCGCACGAAGGGGTCCACAGGTTTTCCCGACTCCATCAGGCACCTGCCGTTCTTCAACGACCCGCACTATCACGGCGTCGGCTTCCGGTGGGGCATGGGGCTCGACCGCTCCGAACAGCGGCTGTGCGAGTACCGCTGCCTGCCGCTGCTCGACGACATGAGCAACTGGCTCGCCGACTCCCGCACGCCGCTGAAGCAGGCGCTCTCGATCTCGGAAGTGCGGCACATGCAGCCCGGCGACGACATCTACGCCAGCGCGCCGGTCAGCTACGTGAAGTTGCCCGCCCTTCCGCCCGCCGACGATGTGACACCGCTCATTTCGGCGCTGATGCGGGGCGACTACTTCGTCACCTCGGGCGAGGTGCTGATACCAGGCTTCAGCGTGAACGGCAGCGGTGCCTCTCGCACTATTGAAGCCGACGTCGAGTGGACCTTCCCGCTGGCGATCGTCGAGGTCGTATGGGGCGACGGCATCACCACGGGCCGGCAGACCGTGGCCGTTTCCAGCCTGGCACCCTCAGGCGCGCATCACTTCAGCATCCCGTTCGAGGCAACGGGCAGGAAGTGGGTCCGCTTCGCGGCGTGGGATGTGGCCGGCAACGGCGCGCTGGTGCAGCCGCAGCGAGTGGTGAGGTAGTCGCCGCCGGCTACGTGATCGTCAGGTTATCGTCGGGCACGGCAGCAACGTAGCTCTGCACCAGCGCCAGGGCGGTGACGACGACGATCGGGACCGAGGACGATGCCGAGAAGGCCGAAGACGTTGAGACCGCCGAGCAGGCTGATGAAGATGACCAGTCCGTTCATGCTCACCCGTTCGCTCAGGAGCAGCGGCCGCAGCACGTTGTCGACCATGCCAACCAGGCCGGCGCCAACCGCGATCAGCACCACACCCCTGGTCACCGAGCCGGTTGCCATCAAATAGATCGCGGCGGGCAGCCAGACCACACCTGCGCCGAAGGGCAGCAGGCACGCCAGCGCCATCACCACGCCCCAGAACACCGGCGCCGCCAGGCCGAGCAGGGCGAACGCCGCGCCTCCGAGCGCGCCCTGCAGGCTGGCGACGATCACCGACGAGGTGACGCCGGCCGCGATGAGGTCCGCGGTCCTCGTGATGAACACCTCGCGCGTTGCTGGCGCCATCGGCAGCAGCCGCCGCACACCGTGCATGATGGTGTCCCCGTCGCGCAGCAGGAAGAACGTGGCAAACAGCGCCAGGGCGAGGTCGACGAAGAACACGGCGATGTTGGTCAGGATGGAGCCCGACTGCGACATCAGGAACGCTGCGGTGCTGCGCAGCGTGCTCGAACCGACTGCGACAACGTCGATGCGCGCCGCCACCGGGATTCG
Organism: uncultured Acidobacteriota bacterium; assembly: GCA_963722395.1. Classification (GTDB taxonomy): domain Bacteria; phylum Acidobacteriota; class Vicinamibacteria; order Vicinamibacterales; family CAVVIG01; genus CAVVIG01. The sequence goes on from CAVRLS010000013.1 coordinate 486,184, forward strand.
GGTGACGACGCCCTGCCACATCCGGTCGAAGGGCGAAGTGGTACCACCGGCGAAGGCATCCTGCAGCGTCTGGGCGATGCCGACCATTTCGCTGGCGAAGGCGTTCGTCAGCGCGAGGGCGGGCGCGATGAGCAGCACCGCCGCCGTCAGGGTCGCGACCGCCGCCGCCCGTCCACGGCCGATCCTCGCCGCAAGGCGGGCGAAAGCCGGGTAGAGCATCACGGCAATGACGCAGGCCCACCCGAGGGGAATGAGGAACGGCTGCACCACGAGGAAGACGAGGTAGGCCAGCAGCGTCAGGCCGACCCACGTCAGGACGATCGCGAACTGCGCCGGACTCAATGGGCTCATCTGTTCTTCCATTGTCGTTCAGAAGCCCTCCATCGGGCAGGGCTGCCGAGATCGTCGGTGCGAGTTCCTGCCCGGCGGCCTGACGGGCGGGTTAGAGTAGGAGGCGTGCGCCGGCGATCTCGGCGCCTGTCGAACGGGAGTCGAGATGAGGAACGTGGCGAAACTGATGCGGATGGGCGTGCTCGCAGCGATGTGCGTGCTGGTCGGACACGGGATGGCTGGCGCACAGGACAAGCCGGTGACGGCCTCCGACGCGTGGGTGAAGTTGCCTGACGCGGGAGCAAAGAACACCGTGGCGTTCGCCACCGTGAACAACCCCGGCATGTATGCAATCTACCTCGTGTCGGGCACGACGGATGTCGCCGGCAAGGTTGAGTTCCGCGATACGAGCAAGGCCGGCGCAGTGCAGGAGGACGTCACTGTCCCGGCCTACGGGGATGCCTACCTGAACGCCAAGGGCATCCACATCTACCTGTCGGACCTGAAGAAGGAACTCAAGGAAGGCGACAAGGTCCACCTGACGCTCAAGACCGAACTCGGTCTGCCTGTCGAGGTCGAGGCCACCGTCAGGAAGGAATAGTCGGCGGCCGGCTACCGACGCTCGTCGTCGAGGCGTGCGTTCAGCCGGCCGGCGAGGAACGTGGTGTAGGCGGGATCGCTGCGGTGGTGGGCGACAACTTCGTGCCCGGCCTACCCGCTGCTGCCCACTGACACCGCTACCTGCCGCCGCGCTCCTTCGTCACCTGATCGAGATACACCGTCTCCAGCCGCTGCACGGCCGCGAAAAAGCCTTTCGGATCGACGAATCGTGCGGGGTTGTAGGCGTCGCCGGCCGCGTGCTTCTGGTGCAGGCCGAACTGCGATGCATGCGAAGCGAGGAAGATGTCGAGCTGCAGATCCTTCTGCGCGAGGAAGGTCTTCGCATAGTCGTCCGCGATGCCGGGATAGCTCGGACGATCGACCAGGCGGACGCCAGGATTGATCGAGCCCATGTTCACGATGCCGACCCGGTAGGTCTTGCCGTTCTCGATGACCGTGGTCGTGAAGCTGGTGGCGCCGCGGGTGTGACCGGCATGCCGATGCACCGTCAGGGTGGTGCCTCCCAGTGAGAGCGTGTCGCCGTCCTTGAAGGTGCCGTCCACCTGCACGGGCGGGAACTGCGCACTCGGCGAGTTGCCGAACGCGAAGTCGGTCTTGCCACCGGTTTCGAGGAGCGACCGATCGGTGTCGGCGACCAGCACCCGCGCTCCGGTCATCTTCTTGAGCTCGGCGAGGCCGGCCACGTGGTCGTAGTGCCCATGTGTTGCCGTCAGGATCTTCGTGTCGGCCAGCGTGAACCCGAGCTGCTCAACGTTCTTCTTGATCTGCTGCGCCGTGTCGCCGATGCCGGTGTTGATGAGAATGTTGCCAGCGGGCGTGGTGATGAGATAGGTCGACAGGTCGTAGCTGCCCACCCAGTAGATGTTGCCGACGATGCGGAACGGCGCGAATGGGCGGGTCCATTCGTCGCCGGTCTGGGCTGCGAGTGGGAGGGCGGTGAGGGTGGTGATGGCCAGCACCACTGCGGCTCGGATGACGGCTCGAAGCATGCCGAGCAGATTACATCAGCGGCGGGCCTCGGTTCGCGTGCGAAAATCGGCGGGTCGGAACTGTTCCTCGGGAGGATTGCCTTGAAGCGTATCGTCACGATCTTCGCGATGTTCGTGCTTGCCGGGTCGAGCGCCTTCGCACAGGGCGCCTTCAGGCTCACCAGTGCTGACGTCGCCGAGGGGGCGACGATCAAATCCGAGCAGACCTTCAACGGCTTCGGCTGCAGCGGCGCGAACGTGTCACCCGCGCTGTCGTGGAGTGGCGCGCCGGCGAACACCAGAAGTTTCGCGCTGATTATGCACGACCCCGACGCCCCCACCGGCGTCGGCGGCTTCACGCACTGGATCGTCTACAACATCCCGGCGACCGCGTCCGGGCTCGAGAAGGGCGCCGGCGGCGCGAACGGCACGCTGCCGGCGGGAGCCGCGCAGGCCACCACCTCGTTCGGCGCCGCGAGCTATGGTGGTCCCTGCCCGCCGGCAGGGGACAAGCCGCATCGCTACGTGTTCACGCTCTATGCGCTGAACACCGACAAGGTGCAGTTGCCACCGAACGCGACGCAGGCGCTCGCCGGGTTCACGATCAACGGCGCGAAGATCGGCAGCGCGACGATGACCGCGCTCTACGGCCGATAAACCCGCTCGCTGAAGGGGGCGGCCGACCGGCGGCTCTCCCTCGATGCCTCGGCGGACGCCATGTCGAGCGCGACGTCCGAGCGCCAACTCTTAATTTATTAGTTGACTCGTTCGAATGCCGGGGCGTATCGTCCCAGCATGGCAGGACGGAAACGCTCCGCGTCGCTCACCGACGCCGAACATCGCATCATGCACGTGCTCTGGGAACATCCCGGTTCCACGGTGGGTGCGGTGGTGGAACGGATGGCTGGCCCGTCGCGTCCCGCCTACAATTCGGTCCTCACGATTCTTCGCATCCTCGAGAAGAAGGGCTACGTCACGCACGAGAAGCAGGGTCGGGCGTTCGCCTACTCGGCGCTGCTCGGTTGGCAGCAGGCCCGACGCGGCGCACTGACGCAGGTGCTGGCGCGGTTCTTCAACGGCTCGCGCGAGGCGCTCGTCATGGATCTGCTCGGGCACGAGGAGGTCGGCCGCGAGGAGATCGAGAAGGTGAAGGCCCTGCTCGACCACCATGCCCCCGCGGCAGCGCCGAGGGGGAGACGACCGTGATGTGGGTGCTGCAGTGGCTTGTGCAGGGTGTTGCGCTCGCTGTGGTGGCGACGCTCGTCGTGCAGATAATCCCGCCCGCGGCGCCGCGGCTGCGCCATCTTTACTGGTGGCTGGCCCTTGTTGCCGTTCTCGTCCTTCCCTGGATGCCCGCCCTGCGTGCACCCCACGCCGCCGCCGCCGTGGCGGTCTTCGACACGCCATCGCGCGCGCTGGCATTCGAGGTGGCGTCGCCCCCCTCGTGGCTCTCGACTGCATGCCTGATGCTGTGGAGCGGCACGACGCTAGTGGCCCTTGTCGCGCTTATTGCGGACCTGCGTGCCGTCCGCACCCTGAAGCGCCGCGCACGCCCGTTACCCTGGCCGACGACGAGCCCGGACGGTCTGCGGGCTCCTGCGGTGGCGGTGCGCGGCGCGCAGCTCGCTGTGTCCGACGATCTCGCGGGAGCCTGCGCCGCCGGGTTCCTGGCCCCGTGCATCATCGTCTCGTCGCGGCTGACCTCGTCGCTCGCGCCCGAAGCGCTCGACGCAGTCGTGCGGCACGAACTGGCGCATCTCGCTCGCTTCGACGACTGGCTGCGTCTGCTGCAGCGCCTCGTGCTTGCCGCCGCGGGACTCCATCCCGCCGTGCGATGGATCTGTCGCCAAATCGACATCGAGCGGGAAGCCGCGTGCGATCAGCTCGTTGTCGCACAGGTGGGCGACGCCTCGCGCTATGCGCGCGCGCTCACGGCGGTTGCCGAACTCACCGCCGGCGTTCGGTGCAGCGCACCACTCCTGGCGCCGGGCGCAGTGGTCGGCGGTGCAGGACTGCACGCCCGGGTCGTGCGACTGCTGCCTGGCGAGGTCGCGCTCAGCCCATCGCGCCGGCGCGCGACCGCGGTCACCAGCGTCGCGACGCTGGCACTGGCGGTTGCCGGCCTTGCCGCGCTTCCCGCGCCGGTGGCGATTGTGTCGCTCGAGCCGTCGCTCCCAGCGATTGCCAGCCTGCCCGCGGGTCGTGCCTTGACGCCGCGGCTGCCTGAGCTGCGCGCCAGGGTGGTGGCGGCGCCGCGGCTCGCCGATACGCCGACGCCCGTATCCCACATCACCGTGGCACCGACCAGCATCCCCGCGCAGCTGTCCTATCCCTCAACTGGCACGAACCCGTTCGAGCCCGCCGAGCAGGCGCCCGTCTCGATCGAGGCACTCGAGGTGCCCGCCCGTCGAGAGGTGCATATCGATGCCGCCTGGGCCGGGGGAGCGCCGTCAGGAACGATGGCAGCCATCGGAGCGCGTGCGTCACGTGCCGGCGCCGCCACAGGCAGCAGCGCGGCCCGTGCCGGAGTTGCGCTGGGACGCTTCTTCAGCAAGGGCGGCCGAGTGCTCGCCGACAGGTTTTGACCGCGTCTTCCGGAGAAATCATGTTTCCACCGACCCCTTGTGTGAATCCGCGTTCCGCGATCATCATCTGCGCGCGTGCGGCCACGCGTCTCGCGATTGCGTGTGTGCTGGTGGGCTGGGCAACCATGGCTGCCGCGGCAGAGCCGGCGGGGCTGGCCGCGGCGCAGGCGCTGTACTACAACGGCCAGTACGCCGAAGCGGCCAGGGCCACCGAGAGCCTGGTTGGCGCAGGCACCGGCCTCGCGGCGCACGAACTCCGCACGGCGGCGCTGCTGTTTCAGCTGCGTCGCGCTATCGGTGAGCCGGAGGACAAGGAAAAGGCGTTCAAGGCATGCCAGGCCTGCCCGCAGTTGTACGCCGACTTCATGACGCAGCTGAAGTCCGGACAGCAGGACGCGCGCGCTGTTCTCACCGCGCACCCGGACGATGCGAACGCTCTGTATTTTCTCGGCAAGCTCGACCTGAATTACGTCTGGCTCGTGCTCGGCACCCTCGGGCGCCGCACCGGGTGGGACGAGTATTGGGAGGCACGGCGCTCCCTCGATGCTGCCTTGAAGCTGCAACCGGATCACCTCCGCGCCCGCGTCGCCCGCGCCTGGATCGACTACATCGTCGACACCAAGATGCCCTGGGGCACCGGGTGGGTGCTGGGCGGCGGCAACAAGAAGCGCGCGATGACGGTCATGCGTGAAGCGGCGCTGGCGCCCGGTGACTTCTACGACAGCGCCGAGGCGCTGTTCGGCCTGTGGGACATGCAGGTGCGCGAACGTCGCTTCACCGAGGCGCTGGAGAGCGCGCACCGGCTGTCGGCGCTGTTTCCCAGTAACCCCGAAGTAGCCAGGTTCATCGCCGCCCGTTCGAAGTAGCCGGCATTGTTTTCCGCCCGCGGCCGCAGATGGCGGGCTGCTAGACTGTGGCGGGTTCTATCGCCGGACAGTCATTGCGTGGAGGCAGCGTGGGCAAGGGACAGCGGCAAAAGGGTGGTCAGCGCAAGAGCAGCGGTGGTTCTGGCTGGCTGATGTGGGTGATTGTGGCCGTGGTGGTTGGTGGCGCCGGCTACGGCATCTCGCAGATGTCGAACGTTGCGTTCGATGAAGACGACATCAAGGTCATCAACTTCCAGGGGCTGACCGCCGACCAGAAACAGACGGCGCTGGAAGAGGCGAATGCGGCGCGCTGCACGTGCGGCTGCGGGCTCGGCCTTGCACAGTGCGTATCGACCGACCCCAACTGCCCGATACGTGAGCCGAACATCGAGCGCATCAAGGGTATGGTCCGCACCGCGATATCGTCGGATTAGTCACGGCGGACCTCAAGGTCCGCGGCTACGTACTGCACGGGCCGTAGCTGCCGACTTTTGGTCGGCCCACCCTTCATACACGCGCCACGTCGGCGCGGCGTGCACTGATGATCGCCAGGCGCACAGCCGCGAAGGTGACCATGCCCCACGCGGCAAGCGCGCCGACGCCGATCAGCAACAGGAACAGCGGCCGATCAAGGAGTGAGGTCAGGGACGCCAGCGCTCCCATCGGTCCAGCCAGCGTGCCGACCTGTTCGAGCGGCCGGCGCAGCGCGCTGAGCTGTTCCATCGGCCCGCGCAGGTCCGCCACCGCTGCCAGGCGCGGTTCGAGCTTCGACACCTCGTCGAGCGAGGGCTGCAGTCCGGCCACCGCTTCCAGGCTCATCCGCATGTCAGCGACTCGGGACATCGGACCAGCGAGCTCCGACACCGCCTCCATCTTGTCGCCCAGTGTCTCGAGGCGGGTCATCGGTCCGGCCAGTTCCGCCACCGATCGCATCGCCGGATCGAGCGCGGCCACCCGCGCCATCGGACCGGACAACGCGGCCACGCTTTGCATGGGCTGTTCGAGCTTCGACAGCGCCTTCATCGGCTCTTCCAGGCGTTGCACCCCTTGCAGCGCCGGCACCAGCAGCGTCGTTCCGGCGGTCGACCGTTCGATGGCGCCGGTGTTGTGCGAGATATTCTGCGTGCTGCCACCAATCGCCCTTGTGTTCTCGCGGATGGCGGTCACTGTCGAACAGCCGGAGGCACCGAACAGGGCGAGCAGCAGGATGGTGCGAAGCGGCATGGACATGGGTTCCTCAGAAGGGTGTCACCGGACCAAGGGGAACAGCCGTGCGGGCCTCGACGCCGATCACGTCAGCCGCCTTCTCGCCAATCATGTAGACCGCGCTGGCGATGAAGAAGCCCGGGATGCGCGGAAACACGGACGCGTCGACGATGCGCAGGCCGGCGACGCCATGCACCTTGAAGTCGCTGGACACGACGCCACCGTCGTCCGGATGTCCCATGGCGCAGGTACACGACGCATGGTGGCCCCAGGCGCGGTCGCGCACGAAGTCGTCGAGCTCCTCGTCGGGCACATCGTCACCCGGCAGCTCTTCACGTGCGATGAGGCGATCGCCTCTCAGCGGCGCCGCAAGACGCCTCGCGAGGCGGACGCCGGCGGCCACGGCCTTCAGGTCGTCGCCGCGCGCGTCGTTGCCCTCGCCGAAGTAGTGGAAGTTGATGGCTGGCGGATCGAGCGGATTCCTGCTGCGGAGGGTCACCTCGCCCGCCGTGTTGTTGGTGTGCGCCTTGAGCACCACCCACGTGAGGCAGTTCGGATTCTCAGCCAGCAACGACGAGTACCCGGGGAAGTAGCCCTCGAACCGTCCGAGCAGCGCGTAGAGAAACAGGTCGGGCGACGGTGCGGCCGGACTCGACCGTGCCACGACAGACAGCACGGCGCCGTTGCTGGCGTACACGCCACGGCGATGTTCGGCCCACAGCGCGTACTGCGGATCGTGGCGGGTGAAGGTGGCCCCCTCCAGCACCTCCCAGGCGCGGAAGTGCATGCGATTCACGACCGCGACCTCGTAACGATCCTGGAGGTGCCGGCCAACGCCCTTCAGCGCCACTCGAACCGCAATGCCGTGCGCATCGAGTGTCTCCTGCGGACCGACGCCCGAGAGCATGAGCAGCTGCGGCGTGTTGAAGGCGCCGCCTGCCAGGATGACCTCGCGGGCGGCGAAGCACTGTTTCACCACGCCGGGCTTGTGGCTGGGACGCGGGTGCGCGCCGTAGAGCGCGGCGCCGGCACGGTATTCGACGCCGATGGCGCGGCCGGTGTCGTCGAACAGCACCTCGGTAGCCAGCGCATCCAGCACCACTTTCAGGCGGGTCCTGTGCGTCCGCACCACGTCCAGTACGCGTTCGCGTGAGCCGACACGCCGGTGGTCTGCCGTGGTGAGCGGCGTGTAGCGCAGTCCAATGGCGTCCTCACTGACGACACGCCAGTCGTTGGGGTCGAGCGCGCTGTCCAGGCGTGCGCTCCTGTCGGCCGAAGTGACCGCCAGGTCGGGCTCGCGCAGCACCGCCCGCGCGGTCTCGACGATCGTCTTCCGAAGGTCGCGGTCTTTCACGATCGGATCGGCTGGTGCGGTCTCGGTCTGGAGCCAGCCGTCCCAGCCATGTCGGCTGGGGTTCACACCCGCCATGCTCGTGAGGCGTTCATCGGGCCGGTGTGCGCACCGCTCGATGCGTTCCCAGTAGGCGCGCATGCGCTCGGCTCGCCATGACGCATCGCCAGTGAGGTCGGCAATCTGGTTCCAGTCCGCGTTGTGCGGGCAGACGAGGATCATCGCGTTGTGCGCGGTGCATCCGCCGAGGGTGGCGGCGCGAGGATAGAGCACGCCGTTCACCTCGCGTCCGTCGTGCTCGGTGCGGAAGTTCGGATCCTTGAACTGCTGGGTGTCGTCGGCGTAGTGCCGCACCCAGAAATCCCACCGCAGGCCGGAGTTCTCGGTAGCAAGTGCGTGAAAGGCCGGCACGTCGTAGTCGTCGGGCAGGCTGTTCACCTGCGGCGCCTGCGGCGTGTCGCCAATCGACGTCCGCGGGTCACCGCCGGCTTCCAGCAACAGCACCTGGAAGCCTGACTCGGCCAGTCGCGCTGCGAGCGTGCCGCCGCCTGCGCCAGAGCCAACGACGATGTAGTCGGCGTCGAAGGCGTCTGGCCGCGCTGTTGTTCGTGGTGTGCTCATGGGTCGGGCCTGCCTACATCGTCTTCAGGAACGCGATTAGCGCATGTTTGTCGGCATCGCTGAGTCCGGGCTCTTCCGGAAACAGATTGGTGCCGAAGTAGTGCCCCTTGTTGATCACCAGGTCGGGGCACTTGCTCATGGCGAGCATGCTCTCCATGATGTTCCGGTCACTGAAGATATCCGTTCCACGCTTCAATTCGCGCTTGATCTGCTGAAACAGTCGAAGCAGCTTCTTGCGCTGGGCGCGACGCTCGGCCTCGGGCAGGTCGGCGCCGGTGATGTCGAGGCTGGTCAACAGGCTGACGGGCGTCCCCTTCGGGATCGGACCGATCACCACTTCGCCATTGCGAATGAACATGGGGAAGAGCCGGGCGCCGATGCCGAGCAGCGGCCGCAGGCCGTCCGGCACATATCCCTTCGGCACGCGGACGTAGCTGTCCTCGGATGTGCGCTGAATGAGGCCGACCCCCGGTCCCGTGATGCCGAGACGTTCGAACAGTGGGTCGATGTCGCGCTTCTCCGGCCACAGCATCTGCTCGATGGCGTCGTCGAAGGCGCGCATGCGACTTTCGACGGACGGGCTCCACTCGAAGTGGCCGACCGAGTTGTTCTGCAAAAACGGCGCTGTAGACCAGAGGCTGACCAGCGAGGCGGGTCGTGTGAAGCCGCGGCCGCCGCCCGGGAGCGTGTAGTCGAACGGCGCACCGCTGAGCGGGTGGCGCAGCGTCATCGTTCCGGCCGAGGGCAGCGCCTTGTAGGACTGGGACGAGAAATTGTCCCAGATGTTGCCGGCGATGGCGTTAGTGGCGATCGGGCTGCAGGCATTGGTCTGCAGCAACGGCGACGGGACGCGCAGCTCGTTCGAGAGGTAGTTGTCCCGCAGGAAGTCGTCTGCAGTCGCCAGTTGCCGCATCGGTGCCTTGAAGTCGTCGGTCTTGGTCCACGCCCAGTAGCGGTCCCAGCAATTGAGATAGTCCTTGCCGTTGCAGTTGCCGATGTCGAGCCCGGCCGGCATGTCGGGCAGCTTGCTCGAGTGGCAGCGGGCGCAGCGCTCGGCGAACACTACCTTGCCGCGCTCGAGACCGGGGGCGGGCGCGTCGAGATACCGCGCGCCGTTCGGGGCATCCTTCAGCAGATGCGGGTCGGTGCTCTTCAGAAGGAAGCTCGCCATGTAGGGCGTCTGCAGCTCAGTCGCCTGCCAGTAGACAGAGTTCTTCTGCGCATCGGCGATCCTGATGGGCGTGATGGGACGGCCGCCGAGCAATGGCTGAAAGTGGAGGAGCCACTCCTCGCTGAACAGGCCGATGTTCAGGTAGACGCGGTTCAGCGCGCCGATCGCGCCGACCGAGTCCGAGCCGTCCTTCAGCACGCGCGGTGTCCAGGTGGTGTCGGGTTTCTCGAAGAACTGCGAGAGCGGATGTCCGGCGGGTAGGAAGTCGTTGAACTGCTTGTTGTCGAGCTCGCCGCCGGCGAGCGTCTCCTTGCCGAAGCGTTTCGCCACGCCCATGCGCGGGCCCAGATAGTAGACGGCGTTCATCGTGCGCGGGTTGTTGATGTTGTCACTGGAGACCAGCGAGGTGTCGAGTGTGCCCGGCAGCGAGGTGCGCAGTGACTGGTTCAGGAAGCTGCTGCCGTTGGTCTTCCCCTTCCAGTCGAAGACGCGGTCCCACCAGAAGTACTGGGCGCCGACGTTCGATGACAGGTTCTCCCAGCGTGGATTCTCGGGATCGCTCGGCGGCTTCACCGGGTTCGGCCCGACGTGGCAGAAGGCACACGACATGCCGATGCGGTACGGCTTCACGAGATCGCGCTGCTCGTAGTACGACGCGTCGCGGTAGTAGCGTTCGGCGTCCCACGCCCTGCGTGCCTTCGCGTCGAACGCCGGATTCGGAAAGAGACGCAGGCCGACGACCCCGGTGGGTTCACCGTAATACGAACCGACGCCGACGGTCTTGCCGCGGGCGCCGACCGTGACGCCTGGATATTTGACGTCATTGGCAAACGGGTCGGCGGCACACGAGGGGTCGCGGACGTCGAACCAGAGACCGTAGCGATTCGGATCGGGGCCGGTCGCCTTGCGGAAGCACGGTTCATTCACCAGACCGAGGTCGCGCCAGCGGTTGTCGCGCGAGGCCGGCAGCGTCGGATGCGACGACAGGATCTTGAGAAAGTCGAGTGAGCCGAGGCTTTCTCTCGAGAGCACGTCCCAGAGACGATCATTGCCGCCCGTCCACACGAGCCACATGTTGCGTCCCTTCACCTCATCGGGAGTAAAAGTCAGCCTGCCGTCCATCTCATGGAAGTAGTCTTCGTCGGCAGCGGGGAACGATGCTACCGTCCGCTTCGCGCGCAGGGCTTCATCCGCAACCGTGCCGGGCTTCGGAGGTCGCGGACCGCATGCGGACAGTGCCAGCGCCACGACCGCCAGGGCTGTCGAAACCGCATACCGTCGTGTGGCTCGTGCCATGGGACCTGTTCTCCTGTGGAAGTGCACGCTGTCCTCAACGCGCCGCGCAGGCAAAGGGAACAGTCATACGGACTGTTCGGTTGGCCGCGGCACGGCGTTGTGAAAGGCCGTCGGTATGGTAAGCGCGGAGGGAGACGAGATGTCTGATGTGATCTTCGAACCGTTGAGCTTTCGCAACCTGACGGTGAAGAACCGCGTGTTCCGATCGAACATCGCGGGCCGGTTCGACAACTACGACGGCACGGGCACGCAGACACGCATCAACTGGGAGACGAAGTTCGCGCGCGGCGGGGTCGGTGCGATCATCTCATCCTTCGTCCCGGTGCATCCGCGCGGGCGCATCATCCCGAATTACGCCACCATCCATCACGACGATCGCATACCGTTCTGGCGGGCGGTGGGCGCTGCCGTGCACGAGCACGACTGCCGCTTCATCCTGCAGCTAAGCCACGGTGGTCGGCAGCGGGATGTGCCCGACCTCGAATTCCCGCGGGGGCACAGCTCCACCGCGAAGAAGGACCCGCTGCACGGCTTCGAATGCGACCGGATGTCGATTGGGGACATCCGCGAGGTCGTAGCGGCCTTCGCCGAAGGTGCGCGCCGGGCGCGTGACGCCGGGCTCGACGGTGTTGAGCTGCACGGCGCCAACGGCTACCTCATTACGCAGTTCCTCAGCTCGGCCATCAACGACCGTCGGGACGAGTACGGCGGGCCGCTCGAGAACCGGGCCCGCTTTGTACTGGAGATCGTGCGTGCCATCCGTCAGCGGGTCGGCCGCGACTTCCACCTGCAGATGAAGATCAGCGCCACCGAGTTCAATGATGCCCTGCTGTTCACGAGGCGCGAGGGCGCCGGCAACACCATCCACGACTCCGTGCAGGTCTGCAAGTGGCTGGTCGAGGCCGGGGTCGATGCCATACACGTCTCGACCGGCAGCTCGTTCCCGCACCCCCGGAACCCCGCCGGCAGCGACCTCGATGTCGACCTCCTGTCTCACACCTACGAGCAGCTGGCGTCGAGCGGCACGAACACCTTCCGCAACCTGCTGCTGTTCCACAACGACATCACCGGTGCGGTGTTCCGCAAGGCCTGGCTCGATGCGGGCGTCGACGCCGACAAGATCGAAGGGCTCACCCTTCCCGATGCGGCCGCCATCAAGCAGGCGGTGGACGTGCCGATCATCTGCACGGGCGGGTTCCAGACGGCGTCGGTGATCCGCTCGGCCATCAACGGTGGCCGCTGTGACGCGGTAAGCATCGCCCGGCCACTGGTCGCCAACAACGACCTGATGCAGCAGTTCGCGGCGGGCCGGGACCGTGCGGAGCGGCCGTGCACCTATTGCAACAAGTGCCTGGTGCACGTCGTCGAACATCCGCTCGGCTGCTACGAGGAGAGCCGCTTTCCGAGCCGGGAGGCGATGCTCGCCGAGGTGATGTCCGTCTACCGGCCGCAAGCGTTCGCATGATCGCCTGGCTCCGCCGGTGGATCGGTCCGCTGCTCGCCGGCGGTGCTGCGGCGTTCGCGGTGGTGGTGCTCTGGGTGGTCGTGTCCCTCCGGTCGGACACGCCGGTCACCTACGCGACCATCGAAGACCACTTCAAGTACGGCTCCATCGGCAGCGAGCCCGGCGGCTCGCTGTTGTCCCCCGTTGGTGGTGTGCTGCCGCCGTACTGGGTGTTCACGGCGCTGCCGTCGGTCTGCAGCGACCGCCTGCCGAACGGCTACGCCACCTTCGGTTTCATCACCGAACCCGGGCACGATCTCCCGATTGGTGTGTCGCGGCGTCGCCGCTTCGGCGTCGATCACGTCGGGCTGAACTGCGCCTTCTGCCACACCAGCACGGTGCGCGACAGCGCGGGCGGCGCGCCGCGCGTGATGCTCGGCATGCCAGCGCAGCAGCTCGACCTGCAGGCGTTCGTTCAATTCGTGCTCGACTGCACGCTCGACAACCGGCTCACGGCGGACGCGGTGCGCGGCAGGCTGCCCGATGACGGCGGACCGTCCGCCTTCGAGCGCGTCCTGCTGCGCGCCGGACTCATCGATCGCCTCAAGCTGCAGACACTGAGCCTGCGCAACCGCATGACGCCGATCCTGTCGCCGGATCTGCCACGGTGGGGCCGCGGCCGCGTCGACACGTTCAACCCGTACAAAGCCATTCAGTTCAACTGGGACCTGTCGGCGCTGCCGGCGCATGAGCTGATCGGCGCGTCCGACTATCCCTCGCTGTGGAACCAGAAGCCCCGGCAAGGTCTGCACCTCCACTGGGACGGCGACAACGACTCCGTGGACGAGCGCAACCTGAGCGCGTCGCTCGGTGCCGGCGTCACGCCGGTCACGGTCGATCACGCCAACCTTGCGCGCGTCCGCGACTGGATCTGGACCCTGCCGCCGCCCGCCTACCCCTACGCGGTCAACCGTCCGCTCGCGGCTGCTGGCGAAGCACTGTATCGACAGCACTGCGCCGATTGCCACGCCGATCACCGCTTCCGCAATGGCGTGGTGACCGGCTCGCGCGTCGGGCAGGTGGTGCCGATCGACGCCATCGGCACCGACCGGCACCGGCTCGACTCGTACACCCTGACGTTCGCGATGAATCAGTACGGCCTCTATCCCGACTCACCCTACCGGTTCACCCGCTTCCGCAAGACCAACGGCTACGCCAATCATCCGCTCGACGGCCTCTGGCTGCGCGGGCCGTTCCTGCACAATGGCTCGGTGCCCACGCTGCGAGCGCTGCTCGATGCCCCCGCCGAGCGGCCGGTCGAGTTCTATCGCGGCTACGATCTGTTCGACCAGGTGAACGTCGGCTTCGCGTCGACGGTGGCCGAGGCGGGCGGCCAGCGCTTCACCCGCTTCGACACGCGCGTCCCGGGCAACGGCAACGGCGGGCACGTGTACGGCACCGGCCTCACTGCCGACGAGAAGCGCGCGCTCGTCGAGTACATGAAGACGTTCTGATGGCCCTGCACCTGATGTCCTCCCTCGCTCCGATCTACCGGATGTTCGGGTATTTCGACCTGGTCCTCCTGATTGCAGAGGGCTGGTTGCTCTGGAGGTTGGCGTGAGGTGGTTCAACACGCCGCGTCGTCGCATCATCGCGTTCGCGACCGTGCTGTTCCTGGCGGTCGCCGGGGTCTTCGTCTACGACCGATTCTTCCATGCGGAGCCGGCGCCGTTCTTCGCCTCCGACGAAGAGCACTTCCTGTACGGTTCGGTCGGGACCGAGCCGGACCAGGGCGTGCCGTACTGGATCTGGCTGGTGCTGCCGCGCATCTTTGCGGAACACCTGCCGCGGCCCGGCGGCTACGCCTCAATCGGCATCCTGGCGCGCGACGGCCACGAGATGCCCATCGGGCTGTCCAAGGTCACTGTCGGGTTCCCGCGCGTCGGCATCAACTGCGCCATGTGTCACGCCGCAAGCTTCCGTGTGAGGCCGGACGATGTGCCGACGATTTATCCGGCCGCAGCTTCGCACCAGACGGGAGAACAGGAGTACCTGCGGTTCCTCATCGCCTGTGCGTCCGACCCCCGCTTCACGGCGGGCACCATCCTCGCGGAGATCGCGAAGAACACGCGGCTGGGCTTCATCGATCGCATGCTGTACCGCTTCGCCATCATCCCCGGCACCCGGCGCGCCATCCTGCGGCTGAAGAGGCAGGCCGCCTGGATGGACAGCCGGCCCGACTGGGGGCGCGGCCGGATCGACCCGTTCAATCCGATCAAGTTCGGCATCCTGAAGCAGCCGATGGATGACACCATCGGTAACTCCGACATGATGCCGCTCTGGAACCTGGCGCGTCGCGATGGCACGGCGTTCCACTGGGACGGTCTCAGCACCTCACTGCGTGAAGTGGTGCAGTCTTCGGCCCTCGGCGACGGCGCGTCACGCGAGTGGGTGGAACGCGACTACGCGAGGTGGAACGACACAAATCCGGCGTCGATGTCGAGCCTGCGCCGCGTCATGAACTACATCGGCGCGCTTCCGGCACCGAAGTATCCGCTCGCGATCGACGCGGCTCTCGTGGCGTCGGGGGAGCCCTTGTATCGCGCGCACTGTGCCGAGTGCCACGCTCCTGGCGGCCCGCGCTTCGGTGCGCTCATTCCGCTTGCCGAGATTGGCACCGATCGTCATCGGTTCGACATGTGGACGGCTGCCGCCGCGTCGGCCTACAACGCCTACGGCGACCGCTACAACTGGCGGTTCGGCAAGTTCCAGAAGGGGGCGGGCTACACGTCCGTGCCGCTCGACGGCGTCTGGCTGACGGCGCCCTACCTGCACAATGGCTCGGTGCCGACGCTGGCCGATCTGCTCGAGCCGGTCGCCGGCCGTCCGCGGCAGTTCTATCGCGGCCTCGACCTGTTCGACGCCGCGCGTGTCGGCTTCGTCAGCAGTGGTGACGAAGCACGGCGCGAGGGAACGCTTCTCGATGTCGCGTTGCCCGGTAACAGCAACGCCGGCCACACCTATGGCACCACGATGACCGCTGACGAGAAGCGCGCTCTCCTCGAGTTCCTGAAGACCCTGTAGTAGCCAGCCGGCACGGGGCCGAGCTGAAGGTCGGTCCTAGTCAGTGATCGGATACAGGTTCGCCAGTTCGAACCGTGCTTCGTTCAGGAAGAACTCCGTCAGCACGCGGAAGTCTCGCCGCTTCGCGTTCTGACAGGCGTGTGTAATGAAGGTGCCCATGTTGGCGCGCGCCAGCGTCAGCTGCGGCTCCGAAGTGACGAGGCTGATGCGTCCCTCGATGAGGGTCAGCAGCCAGGTGCGCACGTGATCGAGATCGAAGTCGTGCGCCCGGGCCGCCGTTTCGGCAGCCTCCCACAGTGCAGCCATCCTGCGGCGCACTTCCGTCGGCAGCAGCAGCACTCCCGACGCGCCCACCTCGCTGGCCGTCTTCTCGAGGGCCTCGGTTTCGATGGGGCAGGTGCTCGGCGGGTTTGTCCAACCGTCGAGCGGTGCCACCGTGTAGTGCGCGCGGTCCACCGAGTCGATGACACGGACCGGGATCGGCCGACGGTTGTTCGTGTTCGGCTCGACCGCAGCCGGCGCCAGAGCGTCCACGTCGGCTTCCAGAATGGGCAGCCCGGCGGACTGGGCCTTCCTGAACATCCAGCGCAGGGCAATGTCGTTCAAGCCGCGGTTGCCGTTGCCGCCACCGACGTCTGAGTGCACGCCGCGGAACCACACTTCGCAGGCACCGGGCAGGCGGGTCGGGAGGAATGGCAGACGACGCTCGTCGAGCGCCAGCGCATGGAAGCAGAACTTCAGGTTCTTCCTCGGCAGATGGAGATGGTGCCCGATGTTCAGGATCTCGCTGCCAAGGTTTGCCAGGCCGAACGCTGCCACCACGTCCCACAGGCCGAGGAAGCGGAATTCCGGGTTCGGCTCCACCACCTCGTCGGTATCGGGCTTGCGGATGCCGAGTTCCTGCACGTACTGGCAGAAGTCGAGCGTTGTGGCTGCGCCGCGGCTGAATCCGACCACGTCGATGACGTGGTCCCCATTCGCCCAGGCGCTGCAGAGGTGATCGTAGGCCTCGCGGATGCGGGACCGTGTGCCGAGCCCGAAGACGCCGCCGAGTGCGCGGCCGAGGAAGTCGTAGCGCGTGCCGACTCCGGGCACGTAGAAGTCTGCAGTGCCAGAGTTCTTCCGGTAGGCCGCATGGAAGCGCGCGACGTTGGTGTTCTCGTACGACGGCTCGTCGTCGCCCTTGGCTTCGTTCCAGGTGCCGTCGAATGCATACAGTGCCATGGTGTTGTCCCGTGAGTCTCGCGACAGATGGTAACGCTGCATGTCGCCAGAAGGAACATGCGAGATCGTACGCAGCGGCGTATTGGCCCGTCCGACTGCACCTGTCGACACCGGTCGCGCGCTGCGCCAGAATGACCATCGAGATGAGGCCAATCCGGCACCGCTCAGCCGCGCCGATCGTTGCGATCGCTGTCGTGCTGGCACTTTCAGCCGTCGCGGCGCCGGCGTACGCTCAGGTGACCAGTGCGGACGACCTGCACGCTCGAGCCGCCGCGCTGCCGCAGCTCCGCAGCCTCGTCGTTTCGCATCGCGGCCAGATCGTGTCCGAGTATTACGCGCGCGGCGTGCGGCCCACAGGGCTCGCGAACATCAAGTCCGCAAGCAAGAGCCTCATTGCCACCCTCGTTGGCATCGCAATCGAGCGTCGGCTCATCCCGAGCGTCCGCGAGCCGATCGTCACCTGGTTCCCGGAACTCCGCCAGGACAAGGATCCCCGGAAGGCGCGCATCACCGTCGAGGATCTCTTGACGATGAGGGCCGGGCTCGAGTCGACGAGCGGCCGGAATTACGGCCGGTGGGTGCAGAGTCCCAACTGGGTGCGCTTCGCGCTGAGCCGCCAGATGGTGTCCGACCCCGGGACGGACATGCAGTACAGCACCGGCACCAGCCACCTGCTGTCGGCGATACTGACGAAGGCCACACAAGTCAGCACCTTTCAGTTTGCGAGTGAGGCGCTCGCCCGGCCTCTTGGCTTTACGCTGGCGCGCTGGCCGGTCGATCCGCAGGGGGTCTATTTCGGCGGCAACGACATGCTGCTCACGCCGAAGCAGATGGTGACCATCGGCGAACTGTACCTGCATCGCGGGCTGGTCACCGGACGCCAGGTGGTCCCCGCGGCATGGGTCGACACCTCGTGCGTGTCGCGCACCGCCTCGGTCTACGATGGCGACCGCAAGTACGGCTACGGCTGGTGGCAGCAGCAGTTCGACGGCGGCGCGGCCTGTTTCGCGTGGGGATACGGCGGCCAGTACATCATGGTGTTTCGCGACCTCGACCTCGTCGTGGTCGCCACGTCGTCAACTACCGTGAGTGACGAACGCCGTGGCCATCGGCGTCAGTTGTTCGACCTGATCGAGCAGCAGGTGCTGGCGCCGCTGCGCTAGCGTCTGTCGCCGTGGAACGCTTCGCGCTCGACGGTGAGGTACACGAGGTTCGTGCCGAGGAAGTAGGCAAACATCGACCAGGTTCCGAAACCCTTCCGGTTGATGGCCACGAAACTGGCGTGTTCGCCGACGGCCACTTTGAAATCGATGGTCTTCCAGAACAGGGTGTTGTGGACGCGCAGCCGATGTGGACCCGGAGCGATCTCCTTCGAGATCTCCTGACCTGCATCGAGTATGGCCAGCCGTTCGCCGTCGAGCGACACGTAGATCTGGTGCAGCCTCGCATCCTCCAGGGACGTGCGCCTGATGCTGAGGCGCGAGGTCCACGACTGCCGCAACTGCTCGACGATGCGGTCGAGGTCGTCTGCGGTCGGGATGGGCGGCGCCTCGATGTCGACGGTGGTGGAGCGTCGAGCCATATCAATGAACCTGCCGCGTCAGGATAACGCGATCCAGCGCGCGCCGCGACCCCTCCTGTCACGCCCGTGAGCGATACTGTTTGGCATCCAATGAGCCGCCAGTTCGCCGACTTCGACGTCCGCATCGATCCGTGGGCGGTTGAGTACGGTTCTGAAACACCAACTGAGTTCGCGGCCGATGAGGAAGCGGTCGACCTCGACATTACTGTTGAGCATCCGACCGAGACGTGGGCCCCCATCAGGCCTGGGGTCGTCGGACCTCTGCAGGAGCTGGCCGTCGTCGACGGGGTTCGTCGCATGGAAGCCCGGCTGGTGGTCTCCACCTGCGGCCGCACGCTGCATGGAGCGCTCGGCGCCTACGGCGTTGGCGTGGTGCATTGCCGCGACGGACGCGCCACCTTCGGCGAGGAGATCCGGGGGCGGCTGATCCTCCTCGGATCGGGCCGCATCCTGCCGGCACCACTGGTGATCTGCCCGGGCCTGGTCTACGAGGCGCGAAGCGTCGCCGACGACGACCCTGACGCGCCGCTGCGCGGCCTCCATCGCGAGATGCGCATCGTCGAAGATCAGCTGGCGCGCCGGCTGGCCAGCGACGAGCGGGTCCTCGTGCTGGCAGATGGGCCGCTCAGCATTGGCGACAATACCGCCGGGCGGGTCGTGGGCTTCGTGAAGCGCCTGTTCAAGCTGTATCTCGGCCCGGAGCAGTTGCCGGTGCTGCGTGCTCTCACCGGCGGCACACGCACGCCCGTGTTCCTCATTCGAAGCGCCGGTCGGTTCGCGCGCTACTCGTGGTTCATCCGCATCGCGAATCGGCTTCGCGTCGAGTCCGACCTGACGGGGCTGGTGCGGCTCGAGGTGTCGGAGGGGATCGGGGTGGACGAGGCCATCCGGCTCGCTGACCTCACCACCAGTGTCATTCCCCGGTTCGTGCCGTCGCGCAGCCGCGACCCGCGCGCGCCACAGAACCTCGTGCCGATCGGTGCGCTCGAACACCATCTTCGCCGCGGCCTTGGCGACACGAGGCTGATTCATCGTCGTCTGGCCACCCTGCTGGCCCGGGAGCTCTCGCATGTCTGACTCGACAACCTCGGTCGTCGGGCTGGTGCTCGGGTCGCAGGACTCGACGCCGCTCGACTTCTGGGTTGGTGTTCGCGACGGCGAACGCCTGCAACTCGACGACCTGGTCGTGGTCCGCACCTCCATCGGCGAAGGCGAAGAGGTCACCTTCTATGGCCTCGTCGACATCGTCCGCAAGCGTTTCGAGGGCAGCCAGTTCGATACCGACGCGTTCCGCGTCGCCGACGGCACCCTGCCGGCCGACATCTCGTACGCCGCGCATGTCCAGGTCACACGCGTCGAACCGGAGTAGTTCGTGCCGCCGACGCCGGGCGACGCGGTGTACGTTGTGCACGACGAGGAGTTCCGGAAGGCGCTCTACTTCGACCGCATGGAGCGCAGCGTCGCCATCGGCCTGACGCGCACGGGCGAACCGGTGCATGCCAACCTCGAGTTTCTCGACGGCACGCGCGGCGCGCATGCCTCGATCAGCGGCGTGTCCGGTGTGGCGACGAAGACGTCATACGCCAGCTTCATCCTCTACTCGCTGTTCCATTCGAACGCGCTCGGGCTCGATGCCGCCAACGCCAAGGCGCTCATCTTCAACGTGAAGGGCGAAGACCTGCTCTGGCTCGACAAACCGAACGTGAAGGTCACGCCCGACACGCGTGCGGAGTACGCGAAGCTGGGTCTGCCAGCCGGCCCCTTCCAGAGCGTCGCCTTCTTCGCGCCGACGCGAAAGGGCAGCGTCACACCGATGCCGGACACCGGCAGCCGGCAGCAGGGCGTCAGTCCCTACGTCTGGACGATGCGCGAGTTCTGCCGCGAGCGTCTGCTGCGTTTCGCGTTCGTCGACGGCGAGGATGCGCGCGCCCAGATTCACCTGGTCATCACGCGTGTCGAGCAGGCGCTCGAGAAGGCGGCCCGGGAAGGCGATCAGGGGACGGCGAATGTCGTCATCGACGGCACGGTCCTGAACTCGTTCAGCGACCTGGTGGAGCTGCTCGACGGAACCACGCTGGAGTGGATGATGCGCGGCGCTCCGGTGGCGCAGGGCACGCAGGATGCCTTCCGTCGCCGCCTGCATTCGGCTGCCGAGCGGATGGGGCACCTGGTCAGCGGACACTCCGAAGCGCGCGGCCGCACCATCGACTGGTCGGCGCAGCAGGTGACGGTGGTTGATATCCACTCGCTTCACGCGACCGCGCAGCTGTTCGTGGTCGGTGTGCTGCTGAAGCGCATGATGGATCTGAAGGAGCAGCAGGGCGGCTCACGTCCGCTGGTGTTCGTGGTGCTCGACGAGCTGAACAAGTATGCACCGCGCGAGGGATGGAGTCCGCTGCACGGCCTGTTGCTCGACATCGCTGAACGCGGCCGCTCGCTTGGCGTCTCGCTGTTCGGTGCACAGCAGACCGCCAGCGAAGTGGAGCGGCGCATCGTCGGGAACGCCGCACTGAAGGTGGTGGGGCGTCTCGACGCCGCCGAGTCGGAGCGCAGCGAGTACGGCTTCCTGTCGAGGGTGGGCCGGGTGCGGGCCACGCTGTTGCGCCCGGGCTCGATGATCGTGTCGCAACCGGAGATTCCGATGGCCGTCCTGCTTCGGTTCCCGTTCCCGGCGTGGGCGACGCGCGCCAGCGAGGTGGCCAGCGAAGAGACCGGCGTCGACCCATTCGCGAGGATGACGCTCTAGCATGCGCATCGTCCACACGTCGGACTGGCACGCCGGCCGCATCTGGAAGAGCCGCAACCGGCTCGAGGAACTCCGCGCCGTGCTCGACAACCTGGCGACGTTCATCGAGCGCGAGCGCATCGACCTGGTGCTGATGTCGGGCGACGTGTTCGACAGCACATCGCCGCCGGCCGAGGCCGAACGGGCTGTGTCCGAGTTCTTCATGCGGCTCGGGCGCGCCAAGGTTCCGTCGGTGGTGGTGGCGGGCAACCACGACAGCCCTGCCAGGCTCGAGGCGTGGGGGCTGCTGGCTGAGTTCGTCGGTGTGCGGACGCTCGGGTTGCCGAAGCGCCGCACGGAAGGCGGGCTGATCGAGCTGGCCGCGAAGAGTGGCGAACGAGCCTGCATCGCAGCCGTGCCCTTCGCGCCCGTCGGACGCCTCGTGGAAGCGCTGACGCTGGCGCACGATGAGACAGCCGGCACGTCAGCTCTACGCCGATGCGATGCAGCGGATCTTCGCGCACCTGTCTGACGGGTTCAGGGCCGAGGCGGTAAACCTGGCCGTCGGGCACTCGCACGTCGCAGGGGCGAAGCCGACCGGGTCGGAGCGTGTGGTGACGCTCGGAGACGACTGGGCAGCCACGCCGCAGTCGCTGCCGTCCACCGCGCAGTACGTGGCGCTGGGGCACATTCATCTGCCGCAGCGCGTGCAGGCGGCGGGCCCGCACACCGAGTACGCCGGGTCGCCGATGCAACTCGACTTCGGCGAGGTGGGGCAGGTGAAGACGTTCGCCGTTGTGAGGTGACGCCAGGCAAGCCGCCGCGTGTCGAGCGCATGCCGTACGAAGGTGGTCTGCAACTCGGTGACTGGTCTGGCACGCTGCCCGAACTGGAGACGTCGGTCGATGGCCTCGCGGCGTTCGGTTACCTGCGGGTGCGAGTGTCGCTCGACGCACCAGTTCCCGATCTGAATCGTCGCGTGCGACAACTGCTGCCCAACGTGGTCGTGGTCGATGCCGTCCTGCCCGAACTCGACCTGGACCGGGCCGCGCCGCTGGCGGCCTCCGTCGCCCCTGCCGATCGCTTCCGGGCGTTCCACCAGCGCAGCGCACCAGCGCGAGCCCGAGGAGGCGACGATGCGGCTGTTCACCGAGCTGTATGCGTTCGCGGAGACGGACTGACATGAGGCCAGTTCGTCTCGAAGCCGAGGGCTTCACCTGTTACCGCGAGCGGCAGCAACCGCTCGACTTCACCGGGCTCTCGCTGTTCGCCATCGCCGGTCCGACAGGCGCCGGCAAGTCGAGCATCCTCGACACCATGCTCTACGCGCTGTACGGCGAGGTGCCGCGCATCGGCAAGCAGGGAGTTGGCGAGTTCATCTCGCACGGCCGCGATGCCATGTCGGTGACGCTCGATTTCGCGATACGCGGGTCCGTCTACCGCGTCGTCCGTCGCGTGAAGCGTGGAAGAAGGAACCTGTCCACGTCGGCAGCGCTGGTGGAGTTGTCAGCCGCGGGAGAACGCAGTCTTGCCGATGGCGTCAAGCCGGTCAACGAGGCGGTGGCTCGTCTCGTCGGGCTCGACTTCAGCGCCTTCACGCAAACGGTCATCCTGCCGCAGGGCGAGTTCGCGAAGTTCCTGAAGGCGGCCCCGAACGATCAGCGCGCCATCCTGCAGCACCTGCTCCGGCATGAGGTGTTCGAGCGCATGCGGGCCGAAGCCGAACGCCGGCGCGGTGACGATGAACGCGCGGCGCGCGCGCTCGAGGCGCAACTCGGCACCTTCGAACATGCGACGCCGGCCGCGCTCACCGCCCGGCAGAAGGAACTGGACGAGGTGGAGGCGGCTCTGGCTGGACTGGCCGTACAGAAGCGCGCGCAGGAAGCGGCGGTGCAGGAGCAACGCGTTCGCCACCAGTTGACACTGGAGGTGGCGACGCTGCGGGCGCGGCGCGACGCACTCGAGGCGGCGTCCCCGGCGATGGCGGCCTTGCGCAGCGAACTGGCTGCCGCCAGCCGTGCCGCCCACATCGTCCCGCGCATCGAGGCGTGCGCCTCGATGAAGGCGAGGGTCGCCGAATGCCGCCATGAGCTCGACGCAGCTGACGCAGCGGCGGCGCTGCGAACCAATGCCGTGCAGATCGCTGAACGGCGTCTGGCGGTGGCAGCGACCGACGCGCAGCAGTGCGAGGGCATTGCCCGGCAGGTGCGTGCGCTCGACGAGATCACGGGCGACCTCTCCCGTCGCGACGTGTTGATGCGGGAGCTGGACAGGTACGCGCGCGGCGTGCCGGCCGCACGCACGCGTGCCGCGGCTGCCCGCGCCAGGACGGAGCAGGTGCGCGAAGCAGTGGACGCGGCGCGGGCCGCACTCGACACCGCACGGGTCGCGCTCGAAGGCTCCGGTTTCGATGCGGTGGAGGAACGACAACTCGACGAGGTGTGGACCACGGTGGTGCAGGTGCGCGCGGCGGATGCTGAGTTGGCGCGTCTGGCCGAGGCGCGACAGCGGCTGGAGGTGGAGTGTCAGCGCGCCCAGCGATCGGCGGCAACTCAGGAGAAGGCTTTGGCCCTCGCGCGAGAGGCTGAGAGGGTGGCGACCGAGGCCGAGCGTGCGGCAACCGCGACGCTCGAGCACGCGCAGACACGCTTCCAGGCCGCGGCCGTGCGCGAGCACCTGCACGCGGGCGAGTCATGCCCCGTGTGCCTGCAGACCGTCGTGCTGATGCCGCCCCAGCAGTCGGTTCCCGAACTCGAGGGGCTCGCCGCCGGGCGAGATCAGTGCCGTGTCAACCTGAGCACGGCTCAGCGGGCCCTGCACGCGGCGGCCGAGAAGCGGGCAACTGCAGCCGCTGGTGTGGAGAGCGCGCGTCGGGCGCTCGACGCGGCGGCAGCAACGTTCGACCAGCAGGCCTCCGCCAGGCGCTCCCTGCTCACACGCATCGCCGAGGCGCTGGCCGGCACCGCCACGCTCGCGCCCGATGTTGATGTCTGCGCGGTGGTGGAAGCGCGGCGACAGGCGCTGCGTGCGGCGAGGGTTACCCACGATCGCGCCACGGAAACGGTGAGGGCCGCGCATGCCGCCGCAGCGAACGCTGTACTGGCACACGTCACCGCGGATGCCGAACTCAGCTCCGCCACCGCTGAAGTGGACCGGTTGGAACGGGACCACGCCAGCCGGCGCAGCGAGTTCGATGACGTGGTCAGGCGCATAGCGACGGTGTCGAGCAGCGCCGACCCCACCGCGGAGCGGACCGCCCTGGCGACACGTCTCGCCGCGCTGGAGGGCGCGCTGCGGACGGCGCAGCAGGCACTTGCGGAGGCACGCACCGAGGCTGCTGCCGCCCTGGCACGGCACACCGCAGCCACGCGTGCGGCATCACAGGCCGAAGCGGCGTTGGCCGACGAGGCGGCCGCGCTGGACGCGGCGCTGCGCGAGTCGGGCTTCGCGGATGTGGCCGCCGCGTCAGCCGCCGTGCGGCCCGCCCCTCGCCAGACAATGCTCGATTCCGCAGTACGGCAGCACGAGTCCGACCGTGCCGCGGTCATGACGCGGCTGCTCGACATCGAGCCGCGGCTTGTGAACCGCGAGATGTCGACCGAGGCGATGCAGGCCGCCGAAGCGGAGTGCAACAGCACGGTCGATGCCTGGCAACAGGCCGGTCTGGCCGTTTCAACCTTGCACGCTGCCTGCGAACGGCTCTCGAAAGAGGTGGCCGGGCGCGAGGCGCTCGAGCGAGCATTCGTCGAGGCGAGGGCACGCCTGGCGCTCAACGCCGGGATGGCCTCCGACCTGCGCGGCGATGCCTTTCAGGAGTATCTCCTCGAGGAGGCGTTCCACTCACTCGTGACTGGGGCGTCAGTGCGGATGCGACAGATCTCGAACCGCTACACGCTCGAGTGGGACGACGGAGACTTCTTCGTCGTGGACCACGACAACGCGGGCGAACGGCGTCGCGCCGAAACGCTCAGCGGCGGGGAAACGTTCATGGCCTCGCTCTGCCTGGCGCTGCAACTCAGCGACGAGGTGCTGAAGACATCCGGAGCCCTTCAGATGGACAGTTTGTTCATCGACGAAGGCTTTGGGACGCTCGATGCCGAGTCACTGGCCGATGTCACCGCGGCGATGGAGGCGCTGCGTGAAGATGGAGCGAGGTTGATCGGCGTGATCAGCCATCGTCCTGAACTGACCGAGCGTCTGCCCGGCTGCGTCAGGGTGGTGAAAGGGGCAGGCGAATCGACCTGGCTGCTCGAACGTCGCGGATAGGCGGCGTGCACATATGGCACGCCGCCCGCAGACGCGTGACGCCTATCGTCGGGTGAAGAGCAGCGCCCCGCCGGCAACGAGGCAGATGATCCCAACAATGGGCGGAATGGGCAACGACTCGCGCTGGTCGGTGCGAAGCTCGATTGGCCCGGCGTCCAGAACCGTCTTCTCTCGTGTCCACGAGAAGCCGCCGTACGCCAGTCCAGCCACTCCAATAACCAGTAACAGAATAGCCAGCACCTTCATCGGTCACCTCGTTGCAAGTCCCGGCCGCGCGACCAGCGATGCGTCAACCGCACGCGGATTGTCCGACCAAGTACCAGAGCGCAATTACGCTGATGGGAACCCCGAGCATCCAGGCGGCGATATATCGCATGCATTCTTCTCCTGACGCGCGAACACAGCAAGCTGCGGGCCAGAAGTGGTGGTAGGTTGATGGGCTTGTGCGATGCGGCGCTCAGGCAGTCGAAGCGACGGTGAGAGCAACGGCAATGTAGCGTCCGAGCTTGCCGAGCGTCACCCACGCCGCGAAGGTGCCGAACGGCACGCCAGCCGCGCCGGCCAGCGCCACCAGCACGTCGCCAACGAGGGGAACCCACGACAGCAACAGAACCGGCGGACCGTAGGCCGAGAGGCGGGTGGCGAACTGCTGCACGCGAACAGAGCCCGACGGTGCGGCCGCCGTGGCGGCACGCGCAAGCCAGTAGGTGGTGCAGGCGCCGAGGACGTTGCCGACGGTGGCCACGACGACCGGCACCGGCCAGCTGCCCGATTCGCGCACCGCCAGAGCCAGCGGCACCTCGGAGGCGAGCGGCAGGATGGTGGCTGCCGCGAAACTCCAGGCGAACAGGAAAGCGAGTGCCACGCTGCTCAGGTTACTCTGGCTGCGAGCCGCCCGCCGCCTCTGCGCGCGTGTTGCGACTGTGCCAAGATCGGCTATCGTCCTCGACGTGTTGGCGGGGCGGTCCCGCCACCTATACAAGAGAGAGCATCATGATCCGTTCATCCGCCCTGCGCGGTCTCGCCGCCTGCGCACTCACCGTAGCGGCCACCATCATCTCCGCCAATGCCCAGAGCATCGTCGGCAAGGACAAGTCCGGGCCCGTGCCGAACCCCGTGAACCACGACATCACCGGCATGTTCCAGGCGAAGTTCGCGAGTGTGGGCGATGACATGTTCATCGGCGGACAGCCGACCGAGAAGGCGCTGCGCGACCTGAAGGCCCGGGGCGTGACGACGGTGGTGAACCTGCGGATGCCGGAAGAGATGGCGCAGGTGGGTTTCGATGAGGCAGCGCTCCTGAAGGAACTGGGCATCCGCTATGTCCACATTCCGATGCGCGGCTCGGCCGAGAACCCGTACGGGCCGAAACAGCTGGATGCGTTCGCGGCGGCGATGGCGTCGGCCGACGGCAAGGTGCTGCTGCATTGCACGGTCGCCTGGCGCGCCAGCCACATGTGGGCTGCGTACCTGATTCGCGACAGGAAGATGCCGGTGGAGACGGTCCTCACGCAGACGCGTCAGATCAATCTGCTGGACGAGAGGCCCTTCGGGAATCAGCAGCCGCTCGAAGGCTTTCTCGGGCGCACGGTGCCGGAGATGGCGCACCCGACGAGCGGTGCCGCTCCCCGCTGACGACACGTTGCGGACGGTATGGAGCACGAGTCTCGCGAAGGAGACGAGACGCCGCTAGGAGCGGCGACGCAGTGCCACGACCAGGGACACGGTCGTCCGGAGATCGGAGCGCTTGAATCCTGGAACAGGAGCGTGTCGGAAGTCGAAGCCGTTGGAGAGCCGCAGTGAGAGCATCCGGCTCACGGGGACAGATACCGCCGTTTCCGAATTGGTGCGCCAGTTGCGACCCGACTGCAGGTCTGCATTCAGCTGTGTCACGTGCGTGAACTCCGAGCCGGTCCGGAATGCCCACATGTAGTGCAGCGCGGACGTGGCGGTGGCAAATCGGCGCTCGTCATCTCCGCGCCGTCGTTCGGACGTAATGCCGAGCCCGCCGTCCACCGCGAGCCGGTGCCGGCGCCCCGGGGGCGTGCGCGACGACAGGCCTCCTGTCACGGTCAATTGGAGCTCGAGTCCGGCGAACCGGTCCCGGGTGTACGCCGAATCGGCGAAGACCTGGAGTTGGCCGCCGATGCTCCGCGCGTGTCGGCCACGTCCCGACAGCATCTGCGCCCGGGTGATGCCGTCTGTCCGGTTTCGCAGGATGTGGAACTCCAGGCGGGAGGTGCTGGTTGCTGCCGTGTGAATCGCGGTGGCGCCAGAATCCCAGGGTGCTGGTGGCGGTGTTGCCCTGCGTGCCCGCCACTGACAGCTCGCCATTCAGGTCCCATCTCGCTGGGGGCTCCGGGATGGCCCCGTACTGAGCGGCCACTCCGCCGCCGATTGGGGGTGGCGCCGAGTGACGCACCCGCAGTTGCCAGCCAGCGACGTTGCGTACCCAGACGTCGGTCACCAGACTTCGGAGGACGGCCGGCCGGCAGGTGAGCGGATCGACATACAACGTCAGCGTCAGCGACGCGACGACAACGCTGCCCAGCGTCGTCGTGGAGAAGTTGTCGATGTCGGCACGGTCGCCCCAGCACAAGGTGAGCGCATTCCGCAGCCACGTCGCGCGATCGACGTCAGGAGTGCCACGCAGCAGATACGCGGGAGCCAGCAGTTGCTCGAGCTCGGCGGCCCTGTGCGTGTGCAGGGCGCGTGCGAGCGCCTCCTCGGCTTGCCGCACCTGCGCCTGGGCCTCGGTCGGCGCCTGGCCTGCCATGAGAGTGGTGGCGCAGGCGAGCGTCACGGCGAGCGACGCAAGGAGCCTGCGGAACGGCAGATGTGTGATGACGACCCTCCCGGACGTCTGGAGAGGAGCAGACAATGAGGAACAGAAGACGTTGCTATTCAAATTGTATGGCAGGAACGAGCCGCGAGCAGCGGGCCCGACGCGTCAGGGCTGCTGGCCAGCGTTTCGAGGCAGGAATGGACAGCGAGACGCTCAGGAATGTACGGATCGCGACCAGCAGCTCGAATCCGAGCAGGGTGACTGGCCCGAGCCGCAGGCCGATTCAGCGCGGGGCGGCTGGCGCCTTGGGCGTGCCGTTCTCGTCGACCTGCACCGTCTTCACCGGCCCCATCCCGACGAGTACCAGCACGGCTGGCTCGGTCTCGCCGACGCGCGCCCCATCCCAGTGCACCGTGTTGGCCGTGTCGATCGCCACTGTGCCCGCACGCACCGGATAGGTGGTCTTCTCGTCGTAGACGTTGCTCGTCGACACCCACCAGGTTCCGGAAATCACGTAGGCGTAGCGCTCCTGGTCGTGAAAGTGCGGCTGCGAGAAGTTTCCGGGATACCACTTGTAGATCACGCCGTAGAGCCCAGGCTTGTTCGGGTCGCCGAACAAGAGGCCCATCTGCTGCCGCCCCTCCTGTCCAGTCCACTTGATGTCCTTGGGCAGGACGGTGGGGATGTGGGTCGGATCAGGCGGAGGTCCGACAGGGTCGTTGACGGTCGGCCGGCTTGATTGCGCGTGGGCAACTCCGGCCATTCCGGCAGCGCTGACGATCGCGACGACGATGACGTTGACGATGGTTCCTGTGATCGGACGCATGGTGAAGTCTCCTGCGCGCCGATTATGACGTCGGATCTCGCTGTGTCAATCGGCCGTACGTCGGTAGCGGCACCGTCCGCGGGCGCCTGAGACGCACGCGCCACGCAAAGAAGCGTCTGAGCGACAACGAGAGCCCCGTCCAGACGAGCACCGCGCCACCAAACGACACCAGCCCGGCAATCGTCTGCCCGGGAAGTCCGAACACCTCTCCGGTGTGGGCGAAGCGGAGCCAGGTGCGCGCGCGCCTGCCCGGTGTCTGATCCGCATAGCCGTCGACCTTGGTGATCGTCTGGCTCTGACGATCGATCTCTATCGTCTGCCGCTTCTGCGGTTGTCCGCCAGTGCCGCTGTCGACGGTGACAGCAGCAGGTTGTCCGGCTGCGCCGGGAATGCGGACGGTCGCTGTGCGCCAGGCCGGCACCTGACCGGTAGCCAGGGCTATGGAGTTGTCCAGCCCGGCCATTGGTGCGCTCGGTTCTGCCCGGCCGACCCCACCGGGCCTGCCACCCCGGCTAGCCTCGCCAGGCCCGCCTGGCCGAGCACGTTGTGGCGGTGCCTCGCCGGCGGCGCGATAGACGAGGTCGCTGGCCCACGGGTACGAGATGACGACCCCACCAAGCACGACGATGAAGAGGGGAATGGCGGACCAGACGCCGATCACGTTGTGCCAGTTGAAATCCCTGGCCTTGCCGATCGCGCTCCGGCGAAACAGCAGCACCGGCCTCACATGGATCCACGACAGCGTCTTCGGCAGCCAGAGGATGATGCCGCTGCCGACAATGAAGAGGAAGGCCAGGTTGGCGGCGCCGGTGATGGCGCGTCCCGAGGCGCGCGAGTTGCCACTTGCGGCCAGCCATCGATGCCAGTCTGTGACTGAGCGGAAGAAGGCTCGCATGCCCACCGCCCCTTCGCTGAGCACCGCGCCCGTGTAGGGGTGTACCTGAAGTGTGCGCTGGCCAACGCTGACGGCGATGGGACGACCCGGATCCGACGAGACCGTGACGGCAGTCGGTGCGGTATCGGGTCGTGCTGCGGCGACGCGGGCCAGCACTTCCTCGATGGGCAGGGCCACCGCACCGCTGGGCACGGTGATGTCGAGGCCTCGAGCGTCGGCCCAGGCCAGCATCTGCCGCTGATAGGTGAGGAGCACACCGGTCACGGACATGATGAGGATGATGGCGCCGGCGCACACGCCGCACGCGAGGTGGCACCAGAAGAGGAACGAGCGCAACGACATCTTTACGCCTCCGCCCAGCGGCGAAGCAGGAGCGACACCGGGGCGAGCCGGTGTTTCGCAGTCCGTACCCCTCTGGACCCCTAAGAGTTCAAGCGAGATATTGAGACTCAATCTCACGACGTGGATGTGAGCTTATATCCGACCTGAGAGGTCGGTCAAGAGGGTCGTTCACGACTCATGCACGGTCTAACTTCGCGACGTTCCGACGCCGATAAGCCAGCTGTGCAAGTAAATCAGGTGCCCCTTCTGCGGTGGGTGTTCGTGCGGCAGGCCGAACGCACGCAATGTGAGCTGTCACTCGAGCCCCGTCATTTGCTGTATGAACTGCGAACCCGCCGGCTGGGTGTGACCGCCAGCGATGTGGTCGAGCACTACCAGGACGTAGGACAGGCGTTCCATCGCCAGAGCGATGTCGAGCGGGGGCTGCTCGACGAGGGCTGGAGCCTCGAGCACTACGAGAAACTCCAGATCGAACTGAACTAAGAGCTGGCGCGCCGCACCAGGACCGTGCGGCTCGGGTGTCAGGCGTACCTGGAGGCGAGCGCCAGAACCAGGCTGTCCTCCAGCAATCCCGCAACGACGTTCGGGAGCGGAAGGTTCTTGCGTGCGCGATACGCCAGGTGAGCGACTACCACCGCAGTGGCTGCGCCGAGGGCTCCTCCGAGCAGCACCTCCTTGCGCTGCTCCCGAGCGATGAACGCGCCGACCGCGGCACCAATGACGGCGCGCCCGGCGAGCGGGAGCGGAGCGACGCGGTCGCCAACCCAGGGCGTCTTGTCAGCGGCCATCTCACCGGCAGCCGCGACGGCCATCAGCGCCCGCGCACGATGATGCGACATGGCAAGCGTCGCGATGCCCGCCATGCTGCGCATCCCTGTCAGTGCACCGAACGCGATGATCGTTCCCCAGTCGCGTGATCTCATCGAGAGTCCCTCCCTCGCCGCGATCATATGTCGCCAGTGCCTGATCGACGCGCCGTGATGCACTGACGTTTCAGAGCGCGCTGACGAGATCAGAGCTGAGCACATCCTCATCACGACTCGGGTGTCTCGTCGGCCATCGTCCGGTGCGGAGCGACTGGTCACGCCCCTTTCGGCTACGCTGGACAGAGTGTCTACGAACAACTTGGCAACGGCAGCCGAGGCCGCGATCGATTGGCTCGAGGAGGTTTCAGGCAACTGGGCTGTTCTCGATACGCTTCCTCCTCACGAGCGCCAGCGCCTGCATCGGGCGATTGCGGCGCTGTCGAACGCCGACCCCACCGCAAACCGGCGTCGGCGCAAGGCCGCGAAGGCAGAGCGGGTGGTGCACGAGGAAGCGATGCTCGATAAGACCGGCATACGCGCCAGGCGGCGCCGCCCTCTTGTGACCACGCCGTACACGGCTCCGCCGCGACTCGAGCGGGCTCGTGCGACGCACGACGCGCCGCCTGCGGTCGAGCGAGTGTGCTACGTCTGCAAGCAGCCGTTCTCGCAGGTCCACACCTTCTACGACCAGCTCTGTCCTACGTGCGCAGCAATGAACTTTGCCGCGCGAACCGAACTCGCAAACCTGCGAGGTCGCGTGGCGCTGTTGACCGGTGGGCGCGTGAAAATCGGCTACCAGGCCGGGCTGAAGCTGCTGCGCTCGGGGGCGCGGCTGATCGTCACAACCCGCTTTCCGCGCAATGCCGCGTTGCGCTATGCGCAGGAGCCCGACTTCGGCGACTGGAGCGAGCGGCTCGAGATCGTCGGGCTCGATCTGCGGCACGCCTCGAGTGTCGAGGCGTTCTGCCGGCACCTGGTCACTAGCCACGAGCGACTCGACTTCATCATCAACAACGCCTGTCAGACAGTGCGTCGCCCGCCTGAGTTCTACGCGCACATGATGGCGGATGAACTGTCGGCGGCTCGTGAGCTTCCAGGGCACGTCCGCCGCCTGCTCACTGAATCGCCGCCGGCGCAGACGTCACCGACGGCGTCCGGAGCGCTGTCCGCACGGTTGTCGCAGGCGCGGCTGCTCGAGGAAGAGTTTGCCGACCGGGCGGGCGCCTTTCCCGCCGGTCAACTCGATGAGGATCTCCAGCAGATCGATCTGCGCGGCACCAATTCCTGGCGCATGCTGCTCGCCGACGTGCCGACTGTGGAGATGCTGGAGGTGCAGCTGGTGAACGCGATCGCACCGTTCCTCTTCAATGCCCGGCTGAAACCGCTGATGCTGAGGACACCGGAGCGCGACAAGCACATCGTCAACGTGTCGGCGGTTGAAGGGCAGTTCTACCGCGTTGCGAAGACGACGCGTCATCCGCACACGAACATGGCGAAGGCGGCGCTGAACATGATGACGCGCACGGCCGCCACCGACTACGTCAACGACGGCATTCACATGAACAGCGTCGACACCGGCTGGGTGACCGATGAGGACCCGATCGAGATTGCGATGCGCAAGACTGCTGAGCAGCGATTCCATCCGCCGCTCGACGTCGTCGATGGCGGCGCCCGCGTCGTCGCGCCGATCATCACCGGCTTCAACACCGGCACGCACGTGTGGGGGCAGTTCCTGAAGGATTACCAGCCGACGCCGTGGTAGGGGCCGGTGACGGAGGCTGAGTCGCCTGGTGCGGTCCCTATCTTGCTGAGTGACTCGCGGAGGTCTTATGCCTGGACAGGAAGACGACGATCTCGAGGTGGTACCGCTGCCGAGTTCCGAGACGGAAGAAGAACACGAGCGCATACGGCGTTCGAACGATCGCGATCAGGCACTCGAACGTGCCGGCAAGCCGTCGCCTCACAACCAGGGCTATGACGAGGTGGCGGACATGAAGCGGGAACCGCAGATCGACAACCCGATCGACGAGTAGGATCGACGCCATCGTGCCGATGGCGGGTGCGGCGGAGCGGACGTGCAGCCAACCTTCGCACGTATTCCGCTGAGCTTGACGCGGTCTGCCTTGCGCGTGCTATAGAAACGCGCACGTCGCGTCACGTCGCGCCACTCAGACGCGACATGCCAGCGCCCGACGCGGCAAGGAGGCCAGCATGCCCCCGCCCGAACCCACTCTGGACGAACTCGTAACACGTGCCGGTGATCTGCTGCGCCGTAACGGGCGCAATGTCGAGGGCACCGGCGAAGACCGCACGGTCGCGGGCGTGCTCGACGCGGGCGACCGCTGGCAGCGGGAACACGATGATCGCGCGATCATCGTCGTTGGCGGCGTAGAAGACCGGCAGCGTCTCGTCGAACTCGTACGCGTGCTGACACGGCGACGCTGTGGCCTCGGGAATCGTGAAGAGGGCGGGCAGTTGGGGCCCCGGGCGGCCGGAGCGCCGCGAACTCCCTGGGATCGTGGCGCGCTGTCGTGGTCCATCGATCTCACCAGCGCACCACCAGGGCCCGCCTATGCGGCGCAGTTCGGGGACGTGTTGCGGCGTTGGGAACTGGCGGTGCCATTCTTTCGATTCCGAGCCATCGGCGGCACGGGAGCCGACCTCCGGGTGCGCTTCGGCGGGACCGCGGTCGACGACGACTTTGGCGAAGCCGCCGGAGTCATCGCCTCGGCGCAGTATCCACCAGGCGGGGACCTCCGATTCGACTCGAGCGAATCCTGGACGGACGCGAGCTTCTTCTCTGCAGCGCTTCATGAAGTCGGTCATGCATTGGGGCTGATGCACTCGACCAATCAGTCTTCGGTCATGTACCCGTTCGATTTCGGAGTCGGCACACTCGATCGTGAGACTGTCGACGCCGCGAGGCGGCTGTACGGCTGGCGTGCCCAGAAGCGACTCGGTGACCGTTCCTCGAGCGACGGACCAGCGCTCGCGGCGATTTCCTCGACCCCCAATGTGACGGCATCATGGCGGACGACGATGGCCTGGAGAGGCAGCGGTAGCGACAGCCGTATGTACGTCGCGTCCGGCCGGGACGGCATGGAATGGGGGCCACAACGATCCTTGGACGGTATTCGCTCGTCCCATGGGCCCGCGCTCGTGGGCTGGCGCCCGGCGCGGGATCGAGTGGCCTGGCTGATGGCGTGGAAGGGCGAAGCCGAAGACCAGCGCCTGTTCTGGTCACGCAGCTTCGACCTCGAGACCTTCGAGTCACCGAACCGCTTCGACGATCGCCTGTCAGCGGCGCGGCCAGCCCTGGCGTGGTTCGACGGAAAAATCGTGATGGCATGGCGCGGCCGCGAAGGCGACGAACGGATCTGGTGGTCGCAATTCGACGGAACTCGGTGGACCCCTCAGGCCGCCATCCCGGGACGGTCAACCTCGCACTCCCCGGCGCTCGCTGTCGCGGCAACCAGACTCTGTATGTTGTGGAAGGGAAGCGGCGATGACCAGCGCATCCATCATGCGTTCCTGGATCGAGGACCGAACGCCATCTGGAGCGGCGGCATCGAAGTGAGCTACGTCGACATGTACGCCGAGGGGGCGGTCCGGCACTCCGTTCGGACCTCTCACCACCCGGTGGCGGTGTCGCGAGGTGACGCGTTGATGCTCGCCTACAAGGGGCAGGCAGGGGACGACGCGCTCTGGATCATGCAATGGCAGAGCGGTGAGTGGTCCGGGCCCACGCAGATACCAGACGTCCTGAGTTCGAGTGGCCCGGGTATCGCGACACTCGCCGGGGCGGTGAGCCTTGCGTGGCGCGCGCAGGGCCCCGATGAGACGCTTCATTGCTCGAAACTTGGCTGACAGATGTAGGCGGGATTACATGCAGCGGTGGGAATACTGTGTTGTGCACGTGGCGTTGTACCGGGAAGGGTCGGACAACGAAGAACGTGAATTGCTGTCGATCAGCCTGCCCGGTGCCGCCCGCACCAGCGTCTCGCATGCGCACGGGTCGGTCGGTTTGCTGAATCAGCTCGGGTCCGACGGCTGGGAGCTCGTGCAGGTATCCTCAGCACGATTACATCTGAAACGAGCACTCGACTCGGCGTAGCTCGATTGCGGCAATCGGGACATCGTATTCACCTTTCGGAACGTGTCCACGAGATCGGATCACTCACATGGTCCGCTCTTCGCTCCAGTGCTCGCGTGCCCTACCCACCGAAGCGTTCGTTTACATCCCCCGACGCCAAGCGACCGGAAACCTGAGCGCTCCACCAATCTCGTCAGCGTCCCCCGCCGAGTTCGCGATAGACGATGGGGAGGAAATCCTTCGACGTCCACGTCGGATCGTGCTCCCACGCTGCGTCGTAGGGCGCCGTGACCTGAGCCGCGATCACATCCTGCAGCGACTTGCCGTCGGCGATCATTGCGCGCACGCGATCGCGGATATCGAGCGTCATGTCGCGGAAGGCGACCACTGTGTCGCGATCGACAATGGCCAGACCGTGGCCCGGAATGATCTTCGTGTTCGGCCCCGCCAGGTCGAGGCCGAGCTGTAGCGCCTTCAGGGTGCCTGCCAGCGTACCGCCATTGTAGACGTCGACGATCGGATAGCTCGTTGTGCGGAAGACGTCGCCCATGTGCAGGACATTCGACCGCGGAAAATAGACGAACGCGTCGCCGTCGGTGTGTGCGGGGGGCACGTGGAATGCCCGCACATCCTCGGTGTCGAGGTGGAACGTCTGTGTGTCCGTGAACGTGAAGAGCGGCAGCGCCTGCGTGACCGGTTGTGCCGACATGATGCCGCCGCCGCGCGGGATCCGCAGCGGTTCCAGCATGCGGAGGCGGACGTTGTCCTGGGCGAAGATCAGCACGCCGCGATCAGCCAGCGCGGCGTTGCCGCCAATGTGATCCGGATGGACGTGCGTGTTGACGAGGATCCGGATCGGCTGATCGGTGATCTGCCGGACCGCCGCCAGCAGTGACGCCGACATCGGCGCGAACAGCGAGTCGACGAGCAGCACGCCGTCAGGGCCGACCAGGGCGCCGATGTTTCCGCCGCCCCCCGGGCGCGTGATCATGTAGACCTGCCCCGCGGCGTGCACCGGCCGCAGCGCGACGCTCGCGAGCGACGGCTCCTGGTTCGTGCCGGCTGCGGCGGCGGCCACCAGCCACGCGAGCGCGAGCGCCGCAGCGAGAGCCGTGCGCCGTGACGGTGTGCCTGCCCTGGGCACCAGGCGCGCGACGATCGGAGGGGGAGCCACGCCCTAGTACCGATACCCCGACGGGCTGTACTCAACCGCCCCGGGGAAGGAGACCGGTTCGATGCGCGAGCGCCCCATGTAGACCGGCGCATCGGCGGACGTGCGTGCGCGTGCGATCTCGAGCATGAAGGCGTTCTCACGTTCGGGCGGCGGGATGCGTCCGCTCAGGCAGATGCGTACGACGTCTGTCACGTGTGCCGGCTGCTCCACCTGCAGCGTATGACCCGCGTCCGGCAGCAGCCAGAAGGAACTCTCGACGGGCCGATCGTTGAGGTAGGCATGCCAGACGTGCGTGGCCATGCGCGGAGGGTTGACCGTGTCGAGCAAGCCCCAGAGCAGCGCCGTGGGAACAGGACTGGCCTGTAGCACGGCGAGCCACCGGTACTCGTAGCGCGCACGCTCGAGTTGATACTTGCCCACGTGCAACTGCGCCCCCTTGCCGTCGTTGAAGGCCAGGATGTCGGCTTCGGCCACTTGCTGCGGCGTCCCGGTGGTGACACGCGGCCGCGCCTTCATCAGCGCGATCAACTGCGGACCACGAACGGGATCGAGCAGGTCCCGCTGGCCCTGCGCGAGGTTCGCCAGCGCGAGGAAGATGCCGCCATTGGTGACGAAATGGTAGGTGATCTCGTAGCTGCGCCGCGGCGCGTCGAGGTAGTCGGCGAGAAACGCCATCGCAACGCTGTTGCCGCGATCGTGCGCGAACATGTGGAAACGCGACAGCCCGACGACCTCGCGCACGTAGTAGTCGAGCAGCCGCGCATCGTCGCGGATCATGTACGAGTAGCCGTCCTGCGGCTTGTCCGAGAAGCCGAATCCCGGAAAGTCGAGCATGCACAGGAAGTAGTCCTGCTGGAGCCGCTGGACCATCTCGCGGAAGTCAAAACTCTGTCGGTAGTAGCCGTGTATGAGCAGCAGCGCGGGCTTGGACCGGTCACCGAAGGTGTGATGGAACACGCGCACCGAGCGGCCGGTGTTGTTGAGCGTGGTCGATCGCCAGTCGAAGTACTGGCCGCCGCGATACCACTCTTCCGCCAGCGGGGAGTAGAAGGTGAAGGGGCCTTGTGCGTCCCGCACCGGCGACCCGCCGGTCCTCGGCGACGATGCCGGCGCCTGGCCCGGCGCGACGAACCCGGTCGGGAGCGCAGCGAGCCCCGTTGGCAACGCGGCGAGCGCCAGAAAATCACGTCGATGCATCCTTGACCCTCCGCGAATGAGAATGCTACCTCATTCGCGAGTCCATCCGGATACCGTGTTCGGGACCGCGACGGGGGACGGCGCGCACTTCACCGATGCCGCGACGCGATGCTCCGCCGCAAGAAAGACGGCGAACTGGTGGTCGTCGAGCGCAACGGCACGATCGAGCTGGTCAAGCCGTGTAGACCTCGGCTCCCCCCGTCGTTCCACGCACTCTCTGGGTCGCTCCTGTCTCTCCGCCGGCCGCATGGGCACTGGTCTGTACTCCAACTCCGCGCCCGCTCACGGGCTGGCTGTAATGTCTTCGCTCCTCCGGTCACTCACCTCCAGTGAGCCCCAGCAGCGTCGCGACGGCTGTCGTGGCCAGCGTGGCCGAACCCTACAATGAGCGTGTGTCGTCCCCTGACCAGACGCTTCTGGAACTGCTCCGTGCACGGGATGCGCAGGCGCTGCACGACGTGGTCGAGCAGCACGCCAGGCGCATCTATCGTTCTGCGCGCGGCATGGGCTTCGCGGCGGCGGAGGCCGACGACCTGGCGCAAGAGGTGTTTGTGACCTTCCTGGAGACACTCGATCGTTTCGAGGGCCGATCAAGCATCAGCACCTGGTTGTTCGGAATCCTGCGCCACAAGGTGAAGGAGCGGCGGCGTGTCGTCACGCGCGACCGGCGCGCGGACCCGATCGACGAGGTTTTCGAGGCCTGTTTCGATGAGCACGGCTCCTGGTCAAAGCCGCCGATGGCCGCAGATTGCCTGGCCGCGTCGACGCAGGTCTCGCGGGCCCTCTCGGAATGCATGGAGGGGTTGCCGGAACAGCAGCGGGCTGTCTTCCATTTCAGGGAAGTGGAAGGCCTGCAGGCGTCCGAAGTGAGCGTGCTCGTAGGCTGCACCGCAAACCATGTGGGCGTGCTGTTCCACCGGGCCCGCACCCGCCTGCGCGGGTGCCTCGAAGGAAAGGGCTGGCGAGGGTCGCGATGAAGAGCTGCAGGGACGTGTCATACAGCCTGTCGACTGGCGAGCTGGCGCAGGCGCCACTGCTCGAGCGCGCAGCGGTGTGGATGCACCTGGCCCTGTGCCGGAACTGCCGCGCGTTCAGTCGCCAGCTCCAGGCCATGGCACGCGCTGCTCGTGGCAGCGCCTCGGCAACCGAAGCCGAACCGCCGCCGTCGTTCGAACAGCAGATCGTCGACCGCCTCCGTCGTTAGCGCTGGAACTGCGCGACGAACCTGGTGTCGATGGCGCCCTTGAGCCAGTGGCACCACCGCCCCTCGAACGACACGCCGTGCCACTCGCCAATGGCATGTCCGCCGCCGGTATTCAGCAGCTTCAGGAACGACGCCTGCGGCACGAATGCCCGCAGCGGCTGCCCGTTCAACGTCCGTCGCAGGTTCTCGAGCAGGACCGGACCCTGCCTGACGGCGTAGACGCCAGCCTTCGGTACAGGACGTTGGGCGACGCCGCCCGCGTCGCCGACGGCGAATACACCAGGATCAGCGGTGCTGCGCAGCGTGTCGGTCGTGGCGACGAATCCGGCAGCATCCTTCGGCAGGTTGATGAGATCGAGCACCGGCCCCGGCGACGCGCCCGTGGCCCAGACGATGAGCTCGCCATCGACGACAGAGCCCGTGTCGAAGCGAAGGTTCGTGTCCGCGACGCCCACAACGCGCCCCGACAGGCGCGTGACACCGGCCCGTTCCAGCGCCGCCGCCGCCCGCCGCGCAAGCCCTGGGCCGCAGTCGGGCAGGATGGGTCCATCGGCCACCAGCGTGAACGACGCGCGCGAGCCGGTCACCGCAGAGACGAACGCGGGCAGGCAGAGCGCAAGCTCGACGCCCGCCGCGCCGCCGCCAACGATGAGAACCCGAGGAGCCTCGTTCGCAACCCGGCCGTGCAGTAGCGCGTCTCGCGTCCTGGCGAGGAAGGTCTGCATCGGCTTGATGGCGACCAGACCGGACGATGCACGATCGAACTCCACGCCGCGAGTCGCCGGCGTCGAGCCGACACCGACCGACAGCAGATCGAACGCGATCGTCCGACCGTCGGCCATCACCAGCTGTCGCGTCGGCAGGTCGACACGCGTCACCTGACCGACCACGAGTGTGGCACTGGCGGCAGCGCAGAGCGGAGCGAGTGGCACCTCCATGGCGGACGCCGGATAGTCGCCCGCGAGAACACCGGTAAGCATCCCCGAGTAGGTCGCCACCGGATAGTCCGAGATGCAGGTCAGCGTCGCGCCGGGCGGCGCTTGGTCCCGCCAATGCTGCAGCACGTGCAGGTGCGTGTGGCCCGCTCCGAGCAAGACGACCGAGGAGGGGCGAGCAGGGGAGGTGGGCACGCGCGTCAGCGCCGCCACCGAAGCCAGGCGCCGAACAGCCGGCGCACGGACGGTGTGAGCCGGCCGCGGTTCCAGGTATCGCCCAGCTTCTTCCACGCCTCGCTCTGCGTCGGGTATGGATGGATGGTCTGCGCCAGCGTCCCCAGTGAGACGCCGGCCGTCATGGCGAGGCTCATCTCGCCAATCATCTCACCCGCATGCGAGGCCACGATCGTGGCTCCCAGGATGCGGCCGCGGGCGTCGGCGTGCACGCGGGCGAAGCCCTCGCTCTGCCCGTCCAGCACGGCACGGTCGTTGTCCGCCAGTGGCACGGTGAGCGTGCGAACATCCGGTCGCTTCGTCGCCTCCGCGGCGGAGAGGCCGACGTGCGCCACCTCCGGGTCGGTGTAGGTCGCCCAGGGGATGACCAGCGCGCTGGCCTTCTTGCGGCCGAAGAACAGCGCGTTCTGCAGTGCCACGCGCGCCAGGGCATCGGCTGCGTGCGTGAACTTGTAGGGTGACGCGATGTCGCCCACCGCCCAGACGCGCGGATTGCTGGTGCGGAGCCGGTCGTCCACCGTGACACCGGACCGGGTCGTGGCGATGCCGGCCCTGTCGAGACTCCAGTCCGTCGAGGTTTGGCGCCCGGCCGGTGGCCACGAGCACGGCTTCTGCGTCGATGGCGATTGTGCGTCCGTGCTGCTCGACCGTGATGGTGCGCACGTCGCTACCGGCCTGACGCTCCACCCTCGTCACGCGGGCATCGAGCAGGGCCGTGACCCCTTCGTGCTCGAACGCGGCGGTGACCACCCGCGAGGCGTCGACGTCTTCGCGCGGGAGCAGGCGCCCGGTGTCGCCGATCACCGTCACGTCGGCACCGAAGCGCCGGAACGCCTGCGCGAGTTCACAGCCGATTGGCCCGGCGCCAATCACCACGAGACGCGGCGGCAACTCGGTGAGCGAGAACACGGTCTCGTTCGTCAGGAACCCCGCTTCGGCGAGGCCAGGAATGGGCGGAACGGTGGCTCGTGCGCCGGTCGCGACGATAGCGCGGGCAAATGTCAGCTGCTGCCCCTCCACGTCGATCGCGTCGGACGAGAGGAAGCGTCCCTGCCCGAAGAATACGTCGATCCCCAGACCGGACAGGCGAGCCGCAGAGTCGTTCCGTGCGATGTCCGCGCGCACACGACGCAGACGGGCCATCGCCGTGCCGAAGTGGGCGCGAACCTGACCCGGCTCGACGCCGAACGCCGCGCCCGCGCGGGCGTCGGCGACGGCCCTCGCCGCGCGGATGAGAGCCTTGGACGGCACACAGCCGTAGTTCAGGCAGTCGCCGCCCAGCGCATGACGCTCGATGATCGCCACCCTGGCGCCAAGTCCGGCAGCCCCGACCGCGGAGACGAGGCCCGCGGTGCCGGCGCCGACGACCACCAGGTTGTATCGTCCCGATGGTGTCGGGTTGTGCCAGGGCTGAGGTCGGACACGCTCGACCAGTTCTCGGTTGTACTGGTCGTCTGGCTCGAGGAGAGGGAAGGGAGTCGAAAGCATCAGGTGTACCGTTCACGGTTCGATAGGATCGGACGTTGGCGGCTTCTGCTCGAGTTCGGCCGTCAGGGCGCGGCGGGCGACACGCGCAATGACGACCGTGGCGGCGGCGGTGGCGATCACCCCGATCACCGACAGCACCAGGCGTGCAGACGACTCACGGGCGGCGCCATCTGTCAGGGCCAGGTCGCGCACCAGAGAGCCCAGGTACACGTACAGCGCCGTGCCGGGAAACATGCCGATGGCGGAACCCAGCACGTAGTCGCGCATCCGGACGCGCGTGAGCCCGAGCGCGTAATTCAGGACGTTGAACGGGAAGAGTGGCGACAGTCGCAGGAGCAGGACGATCTTGAAGCCGTTCTCGCCGACCGCGGCGTCCACCGCGCGGAACCGCGGGTCGGCCTCCGTCCTGCGGGCAATCCACCCTCGTGCGACCGTTCGGCCCAGCAGGAACGCCACGGTCGCCGCAAGAACGCTGACAGGCGAGACGAGCAGCGTGCCGAGCACCGGTCCGTACGCGAAGCCGGCTCCAGCCGTCAACAGCGACCCCGGCAGCATCAGCACAGCCGCGCCGATGTAGACCACCGCGTAGGCCGCGGCCCCAAGCGCCCCGGCGCCCTTGACCCACGTCACGAGGGCGCCGACCCACTGACCGAGGGGCCACACAAGAACGCCTTCGAGCGCCAGCGACGCGATTGCGACCGCCCCGCCCAGCACCAGCCACCGGCTGGCGCGCCGGCTGCGTTCCCCTGTCATCTGTTGCATCCTCGAGTGAGTGGCCCTGCGCGGGCATTTGTTACAGTCGCCGGCTGCAGCAACTGTACATTTGTAAGAAATGGCAGTCCTGCCACACTTCATCATGATGCGTCTGTGTCACACGTCAGAGCTGGGCGCCCGCGGGATGTGCGTGGCGCTGCTGACCGGCGCGCTGGCGCTGGCCGGGTGCGGCAGGGCTGCGCCGGCGCGCTTCCCGTCGGCGCAGGCGTTGGCCGAGGGCTCCTGGGAAGCCGTGTTGAGTCAGGCTCGGGGTACCACGGTGACGTGGCGGATGTGGCGGGGCGACCCCGCCGTGAACGCGTACGTCGATAATTGGGTGGCTCCGCGCATGCGTTCCCGGTTCGGGATCGAGGTGCATGCGGTCGACGGCCAGGGCGCCGACATGGTCAATACGCTGGTGACCGAACGCGAAGCTCAGTCCGGACGCGTCGGCAGCACCAGCCTGCTCTGGATCAACGGCGAAACGTTCGCGCAGCTCCAGCACGAGCAGCTGCTGGGCGGACCCTGGTCCACACGCCTGCCGAACGCGTCTCTGGTAGATACAGCGTCCCCGATCGTCAGCCGCGACTTCGAGCAGGATCCGGCTGGCTACGAGTCGCCGTGGGGCATGGTGCAGTTCGCCCTCATTTACGATCCGCAGCGAACACCGAACCCGCCAACGTCCATCCCGGGCCTCGCCGACTGGATGCGCAGCCACCCCGGCCGGTTCACGCACGACCAGGGATTCACCGGGATGACCTTTCTCAAAGGTCTCATGTACGCGCTCGCCGGCGGAGTTGAGCACTTTCAGCACGGATTCGACGAAGGGCGTTACACGCACGGGCGGGATGTACTCTTCGCGTGGCTGACCTCCGTGCGGCCGTACCTCTGGCAGGAGGGCCGCACGTATCCGCCTGACGTGGCGGCGATGCACCGGCTGTTTGCCAACGGCGAAATCGACTTCACGATGTCGAATAACCAGAACGAGGTGGTGGCGAAGGTACGCCAGGGGATCCTGCCACCAACCTCCAGGGCCCTGCTGCTCGAAGAAGGCACCATCGCCAACGCCCACTATCTCGGCATACCTTTTAACGCCCCGAACCCGGCGGGTGCGCTGGTCCTCGCGAACTTCCTTCTATCTCCGGAAGCGCAGCTCGAGAAACAGCGCGGGGACGTGTGGGGTGACGGCACCGTGTTGCATGTCACGACACTGCCCGAGCCGTGGCCCGACCGTTTTGCCGCGGTGGCACAGGACGCCGCGGCGCTGCCCTCCGACGTGCTGGCGTCGCACGCGCAACCTGAGGTCAATCCGCAGTATCACGCCCACCTGCTCGACGACTGGCGCCGGGTGATGCGCTCGAACGCCCGATGACGCGCCGGGACGTGGCCCCGCTTGCAGCAGCCCTCCTGGTGTCGTCGCCGGTCATCGTCGGCACGGCGTACGCGGTACTGGCCACGGTTGGATGGGTCGGCGTCGGCGCGTCGGGGCTGACCAGCCGGAATTTCGTGTCTGCACTCGGCTCGTGGGAAACCTGGCGCGGCGTCACCTGGACGGTCGCCACAGCCGGCGTCTCGACCGCGGTCGCCTCGGCCGCCGCTTTCTTTGTCGCCGTGCGCGTGCGCCACAGCGCTGCCGGCCGGATGCTCGCCGTCCTGCCGATGGCCGTGCCGCACGTCGCGGCGGCGCTCGCGGCACTGCTGCTCCTGGCTCAGAGCGGATGGGTGTCGCGGCTC
This sequence comes from uncultured Acidobacteriota bacterium, assembly GCA_963722395.1. Lineage (GTDB taxonomy): Bacteria > Acidobacteriota > Vicinamibacteria > Vicinamibacterales > CAVVIG01 > CAVVIG01. Next base: position 529,990 of record CAVRLS010000013.1, read on the forward strand.
ACGTACGCGGCCGGCCTGACGACAGCACCTGCCGATTTCCCTGCCCTTGTCTACGACGCAGCGGGCGTCTCCCTCATGATGGCGTTTGCCTGGAAGGAGTTCCCCTACCTCGCCCTGACGGCCATGGCCGTGCTGCAGGTCCGAAGCGGTGAATTCGAGGAAGTGGCGAGAACGCTCGGTGCCACGGAGCGCCAGGCTTTCTGGCGGGTGACCTGGCCACAGCTGTGGCGAGGGACATCGCCCGCGGTGATCGCCGCGTTTGCCTTCCTGATCGGTCAGTACCAGATGCCGGCGCTCCTCGCGCCCAGTTCACCCACGGCGTTGCCGCTCCTGCTCTACGAGCGCAGCGTCGATCCAGATCTCGCGCGGCGTGGCGAAGCCTACGTGCTGGCGCTGGTCGCGCTCGCACTCTGTGCCCTGCTCGTGGGCGCCCACGGGGCGTGGCGGAGTTGTCTCACCGGAGACAGCCGCTGATGCGCGCCAGGGACCGATGGATTCTGCTCGTGCTCGCGATATGGGTGCTGACGCCGATCGCGATGCTCGTCCTGCGGGCGTCGGCCCCCGTGTGGCGGTATCCTCATGTTCTGCCGGAGACCTTCGCGACCAGTGCCGTCCTCGACCAACTCACAGGGGACCGAGTCATGAGCGCCGCGGCGACGAGCCTGTGGCTGGCCCTGACGACTGGTCTGCTTGGCACGATGCTCGGCTTCGCGATCGCCCGGATGGTCACGCGGGCCAGCCGCCGCCTTCGACACGTCACCTGGCTCGTGGCGCTCTTTCTGGTCATCGCGCCGCCACTCGCGGTTGGTGTCGGCCTCCAGGTGGTGCTGCTCTCGCTCGGCCTCGGCGGCACGGGTGCCGGAGTGCTCCTCGCCCATCTCGTCCCGGCGACGGGTTACCTCACGTTGTTTGCGGCCGGCATCTTCGGCGGCATCGACCCGGGTATCGAGGATGATGCACGCACACTCGGCGCATCACGCTGGCAGGTCTGGTCACGGGTCCTGCTGCCGCAGCTCAGTCCACGCCTGGCCGAGAGCATCGTCCTCGGTGCGCTGGTGTCATGGGGGCAGCTCGCGATCACGCTGCTGGTTGGCGGTGGAGTGGTGCGTACGCTTCCGGTGGAGGTGCTGTCGCTCGTCCGCTCGGGCAACGATCAGGCTGGTGCCATGGCGGCGCTCATGCTGAGCCTGCCGCCAATGATCGGTCTCGGACTCCTCACGCGCGGCACTCGCCGAACGGGAGCCGTGCTGTGAGCACGCTGCGGGGGCTGCGTGTCTCGGACGTACACGTGCTGTTCGGCACACGACCGGGTATCTGCGGCGTCGACTTGGCTGTCGGTCGCGGCCAACGCGTGGCGCTGCTCGGCCCCTCCGGATCCGGCAAGACGTCGCTGCTGCGTGCCGTCGCGGGGCTGCAGCCTCTGACCGCTGGTTCGGTGTGCGTTGACGAGGCGGAGGTGACGACCCTGTTGCCGGAACGCCGGGGCATTGTCTACATGCATCAGACGCCGTCGCTGTTCGCGCATCTCAGCGTCATCGACAACGTCGGCTTTCCGCTCGAGGTCCGCGGTACACCGCGGCGGCAGGCCAGGGCACGCGCGGCGGCGCTGCTCGAACGCGTGCATCTCGGCGCCCTGTCGGACCGCGCGTCGCACACCTTGAGCGGCGGCCAACGGCATCGTGTGGCGCTGGCGCGCGCGCTCGCGGCAGACCCGGCGGTGCTCCTGCTCGACGAGCCGTTCTCGGCACTCGACCCTGAACTGCGCGCCGACGTCCGACAGACGGTGCTCGATCTGCTCGACAGCTACGAGGCGGCGCCAGCCGTCGTTGTCGTGACGCACGACGTCGACGAAGCGGCCGTCATCGCGCACCGGGTCGCGGTACTGCTCGAGGGCCGCCTGGCGCAGGTGTCCCCGCCGGCCGAGCTGTTCGAATGCCCCTGCCTCGGTTGCGGTGGCGCGTTTCCTCGGCTTGCCGAACGTGCTGCACGGCATGCGCGCGGGCGACGGCACCGTGACGTGCGCCCTCGGGCGCATTGTCCGGCCGGGAGCGAGCGGTCCGGTCGCGGTGGTCGTGCGCGTCAATGCCGTGCGCGTCAATGCCGTGCGCCTGGAGCCGCACAGCACCGGCGCCGCCGCGCGCGTGTCGTCGGTGCAGCACCGGGTGGCAGGGACGCTCGTGCATGTGGACGTCGGCGGCGAGCAGGTGATCGGTGTGCCGGCGCCTGGCCTGGACATGGCAGCGGGAGACATCGTGGAGTTGAGCGTCGATCTGAACGCCATCCACGTACTCGACCCGTCACACGGGAGCGGCGATGTTTGATCGGTACTTGCGCGCCGGGAAGGACCGCGTCTTCGCGCCGATGTCGCGGCTGATCGGCCCGCGCCTGACGCCGAACGTCGTCACATGGACCGCCTTCGTGGTCGGCATGGCGAGTGCTGGCGCGGCCCTGGCGGGCGCACGGTGGCTCGCGCTGGCACTGTGGCTGCTCAACCGCGTGCTCGACGGCCTCGACGGCACGCACGCCCGTACGCATGGCCTTGCTAGCGCCTACGGCGGCTATCTCGACATCGTGCTCGATTTCGTGGTGTACGCCGCGGTGCCGATCGGCCTCGTCGGGTCCGGCGACGCGACACCAGCGCTGATGCTGAGCGCCGTGCTGTTGCTGGCGTCGTTCTATGTGAACACGGCGTCCTGGATGTATCTCGCCGCAATCCTCGAGCAGCGGCGCGAAGGCGTGTCAGCCACTGGCGAGTCCACCACCATCACGATGCCGCCGGGGCTCATCGGCGGCACCGAGACAGTCGCGTTCTACACCGCGTTCTTCCTCTGGCCGTCGCACCTCAGCAGTCTCTTCACCGTCATGACCGCACTGGTGCTGCTGACGGTGGTGCTGCGCCTGGCCTGGGCGCGACGCCACCTCTGACCCGCGTCAGAATCGAATCCGCGCCGAGAACTGCATCTGGCGCGCGGGGCCGGCGGCCGTTGGCTGGAAGGCCAGCGTGCCGTTCTCGTCCGGTCTCACGCCACTCGCCCCGTAGTTGAAGAAGCCGGAGAAGTTCGCCCGGTTGAGGAGGTTGAAGATGTCGGCGCGTAGCTGGACGCGCGCCGCCCGCATGCGTACCTCGCGGGACAGGCCGAGGTCGACCTGGGCAAAGCCAGACGTCCGTTCGCTGTTGCGGCTGATCCCCGCGGGGCGGTCGTTGAAGATCGTGTCGCCGTTGTTGTCGAGCCCGGTAGTCACGTTGAGCGGCTGTCCGCTCGACAGAAAGAGCACGGGCACGAGGTCGAACAGACGAGACACGCGCACGAGCCCGTTGACGGCAAGGATGTGGCGACGGTCGTTCAGGCTCGGACCGAATTCGGCGTCGGGCCGCCTGGCGTCTACCGCGCGGAAGTTGATGTCGTCCGTGTCGTTCTCGATGCGCGAGAGCGTGTACGCCACGTCGAAGGCGACGCCGCGCGCCAGCGTGCGTCGCGCGTTGAGGTAGAGACCATCGAATCGGCTGTGTCCGCTCGACTGGTCCTGTTCGATCAGGCGGAATCCACCGGCCACTGGAGCGAGCGGCCGAGTCGCGTCCGCAGCGGAGATCGTGCGGGTCGAACCGTCGGCAATCGAGGCGGGCGCGTTGGTGTCGACGCGGCGGATCAGGTGGTGCCCGCGAGCGTGTACGTAGTCCACACTCACGGCGAACCCTCCCGGTGCCGTCAGCACGTAGCCGGCGGACGCCTGAGTCGTGGACGGACTCTGCAGGTTCGGATCGAAGACCTGCGCGTTGCGGGGCGGCAGCTGAGACAGCGGCACGTTCCGGTAGACGTCCGGTGACATCTGCGTCGGGAAGGGAGGTGGCGCGAACGGTGTGCCCGGTGCAAACGTCACCGAGAGTGCCCCTCCGTTGGGCGCGTTGAAGAGCGTGTCCGACGACACGGCAAACGGAATGCGCTCGTAGAAGACCCCGTAGCCGCCGCGCAGCTGGTGACGTGCGCTGCCACGCGGTGTCCAGCTCAGGCCGAGACGGGGAGCCAGGTTGTTCATGTCGCCGTCACCAACCGGCGTATGCGTCACCGAGTCGTAGTCCCAGCGCACGCCCAGCGTCAGGCTGAGGTCGCTGCCGATGCGAAACGCGTCTTCGGCGAACGCTGCGCTCAGCATCTGCGCGCTGTTGACTACCGGATTGATGAAGCTCTGCGAGTAGGACAGCACGCTGACATCGCGTGGCAGATCGGCCAGGGTGAGGAAGGCGCCGCTCGGCGTGACCGTTCGTCCCTGCAGGTCGATCACGTAGGCCCCGCGAGCGCCAGGACCGGAGCGGATGGTGAAGTCGGCACGCAGCACGTCGACCCCGGCCCGCAGTGTGTGACGCCCGGCCTGGCGGGTGTAGACATCCCGCAATTGCAGGTCGGTTTCGGTCCAGAAGAAGTCGTTGCTCACGCCGCCGATGGAAGCGAGCGTGGCACCGCGGTCGGTGACCACCACGCGCGGACCGCCATCGAGGGACGCCCAGTTGGCCCGAAGCTGCCCCACCTGCACGCCCACCTCGTTGAAGCTGTTACCCGCCGTGGTCCGATGCGTGAACGCGCCGAACTGATTGCGGTAGTTGACCGTGAGTCCGGCAGACGGCAGCGTGAGTCCACCGACGAAGCCGGCGTCGCCATCGTGCGTGTAGTCGGACAGGTGCGCTCGCAAGGTCGACATGTTCGCGTCGTTCCACCGGAGGTCGGCCTTCGCCATGCCGGTCTGGCTGCGAAAGGCCGTCGGAGCAAGCCCTGCCGCCAGCGGCGACGTGAGGATCGCGTCCTGCCGCTCTCGCGTCACTTCCAGGTCGGTGAAGTAGAAGAGCCGATCGCGAACCAGCGCCCCGCCGAGTGACCCACCTGCCTGATGACGCCGGAAACTGTCGTCGATCACGTTGCCGTTGCCGTCGCGCGGAGCGAAGACGTTCGGTGAGTCGACTACGGCACCGGGACGGATCACGTAGAAGGCTTCACCGCGCTGGCGGTTGCCTCCGCTGCGTGTCGTGACCGAGAAGACGCCGTTACCGGTGCGGCCGTATTCGGGCGCATAGGCATTGACGCGGACCTGCAGGTCGTCCGTTGAGCCGACCGTTACCGGCAGCTTGGGTCCGCCGAGGAACAGGTCCGTGTTGTCGAAGCCGTCGACGGTGTAGTTCGCGGTGAGCGACGAGGCCCCGTTGATGGTGAGCCTGGGTGCGAGGTTGTAGAACCCGCGCGCCGGGGCCGCGCCGGGCACGAGGTAGGCCGAGGCGATGAGGTCGCGCCCGTTGTTCGGCAAACGGTCCAGCTGCTCGCGCGCCACGCGCCCGCCGAGTGCCGGCGACGACGTCCGGGTCCCGGCGATGCGCTCCGCGCTCACCGATACCGCCTCGGTGACGCCAGGTACCTCGAGGATCAGGTCGACCAACCGTCGTTCGCCGGTGCCGAGCGGCGAGAGCGCCCGCCGCCCAGGTGCGAAGCCGATGGCGGACGCCTCGAGTTCGAAGTCGACCGCCGTCAGCACGCCCCGGAACTCGTAGCCGCCGTCGTCAGCCGTGATCGTCTCCCGGCGAACGCCGACGTTCGCGCCCACCAGGACCACGCGTGCGCCGACGACCGTCGCGCCGGACGGGTCGCGCACGATGCCGCCAATCGCCGCACTCGACTGCGCCGATGCCGTCGAGGGCGCGATCGCCACCAATCCGAGGAATAACCACCGCCCCACACCATCACGCCACCCACGCGTCACCACGTCACCACGGCAATCCTCCAGCAGGCGCGACGCGAAGCCGCGGAGGTCGCCTCCACCGCTCTCCCGCCGCCGGAATACTGGTGTCGCGAGCGAGCGAATTCTTACAGCCGGCCTGGCTGGGTCGGCCGGAGTGTAAGGTGGCTCACATTCCCGCATTTCGTGGCCTCCACCGGTTGGAGAGTGGGCTTTAATACGGCATGCACAACGGACACACCTTCCGTCGCCTTGTCCACGCCTCCCTCCTGTTCACGGGCGTGCTGTTCGGTGGTGCGCCTCAGGCGCTGGCGCAGGCCCCCACGCTGACGGCCACGGTCCGGGCCGCGATTGCCAGGCAGGATTTCGCTGGCGCCGAGCAACTCGTCACCAACGACCGCAAGGCTCGCGGCGTCACGCCAGACGGGCTCGAGGCCATGTCCTGGCTCGGTCGTGGTGCGCTGGCCGCGGAACGGTGGGACGCGGCCGATACCTATGCCCGCGACACCTACACACTGGCCGTGGCTGCGCTCAAGGGGCGCACGATGGACCAGGAACCGCACCTGCCGATCGCGATCGGGGCCGCCATGGAAGTGCGTGCGCAGGTCGCCGCCCATCGCGGCGAGCGAAGCGAGGCGGTGGCCACACTGCAGCGCGAACTGGCCACCTACAAGGACACGTCGCTCGTGAAGCGCATCCAGAAGAACATCAACCTCCTGAGCCTCGAGGGCACCGTGGCTCCGGCACTGGATCTGTCTGAATCGCTCGCGCCGAAGCCGCTGTCGCTGAACGACGTGAAAGGGAAGGTGGTTGTGCTGTTCTTCTGGGCGCACTGGTGCCCGGACTGCAAGACGCAGGCGCCGATTCTCAAGGACCTACTCGACCGCTACGGCGCCCAGGGGCTGACCGTGGTCGCTCCCACGCAGCGCTACGGATACGTCGCGCGAGGCAAGGACGCGGGCCCTCAGGAGGAGAACGCGTACGTCGAAGAGATTCGCACCACCCATTACGGGTTCCTGCAGCCGAACGCCATTGCGATGAGCGAGGCGAACCATCGCCGCTACGGCGTCAGCACCACGCCGACCGTCGTCGTCGTCGATCGGAAGGGCATCGTCCGGACCTATCATCCCGGCACGATGAGCAAGGCTGAACTCGAACCATTGGTCATCCGACTTATCGGGGAACAGGCAGGCACGCGCTAGTCTCGCGCGCCGCGTGCGGCGTTCACGGTTCGCGGGAGAATGCCGGGAAGGTGAAATCGAACACCTGCTCTTTCTGCTCGGCCGGTGTTGGCGTCGCCGCTTCCGCCTGGCGTGAGGATGACAGCCGGTCCACTCGGCGTGCCGTTGGTGTCGGTCGGCCGCACGCTTGCCGTGAACCCGGACACGCGAAGCGGCCGCGTCATGTCGTCATAGACGTACACGCGGAAGATGTTCGGCGCAACGAACGGTTTCCTCGCCTGGCGAGGGACACACGTAGGAGAGGTCTGGCAGGTCGGGCACGCGAGGCGCGGCGGCCCTGGCTGGCGCCACTGCCGGCGCCGAGATCCGCACGTTGAACAGCGTGGTGAAGTTGCCGGCGCGGACCGTCGCCGTGATGCGGTCGCCCTGCTTCAGGCGACCCAGCACGTCTGCCGGTTCCACCCGATAGCTCATCGTCATCGCAGCCATCCAGCCCGGCACGTCGTCGTTGGCGACGCTGGCGGTGCGCTGCGCCGCATCGACGGCCTCAACGGTTCCCTGGAATCGGAACTCCTGCGGCGATGCCTGCGCAGGCGCCGGGACTGCTGGCAGCAACCATATGAGCAGTGCGTGCGCGAACATCGATCAGGGCGCTGATGCAGCAGTGGTCACCCGTCGAGTACCAGCGTTTTCGGTCAGGCGCCGTCGACGTCCCCGGTTGTCCACGAGTCGAGCCGCGTCAGACTGCGACGGCCAAACGTCCACGCCGCCGAGCGCCCTCGGCTGTCACGCCGATGTGTGCGCCTACCGCGTACTCCCGCGGCGCTTCCACCAGCGTCCGATCAGGTAGTCGAGCGAGATCTGTCCGCCGCCCCGCGTCAGCAGCATCAGGAGCCCTGACGCCCAGAGCAGATGCTCGGTCCATGCGTCCGGGTAGACGAAGGTCTGGATGACCACAATCATCCCGAAGAACGGCAGCGTGGCCACCCGCGTGGCCAGGCCGAGCAATAGCAAGGTCGAGAACGTCAGCTCGTTGAACGTCGCCATCTTCGCGAGCAGCGCCGGATCGATGAGCGGCACCTTGTATTCGTCGCGGAAGAGAAGCAGCGTGATCTGCCACGACTCGTACTTCAGCAGGCCGGCCTTCAGGAAGACCGCGCCGATACCGAGACGCGAGACGAGGAGGATGAGCGACAGCGGTGCATCGGCCAGCTTGCCGCGCACGGTATCGAGCAGCGCCAGTGGGCGCATGGATGGTGAGGCTGCAGCAGTCGTCACGGGCGTAGCCCTTCCTGTTCCAGAGAGATGCCAGTGATGAGACCCTCGTTGATGAGGGCCATCAGCGCCGCGGCAGGGTCGAATGCGGCGTCGAGAGCCAACGCCAGGTCAGCCGACTCGGCCAGCGTGGCGCCAGACGCCGTCGCCTCGCGAAATGCCAGCGTGCCGGCGTTCAGTCGCGTGAACCGCAGCGTGCCTCTGGTGCCACGCGCCTCGAGCCACACGCGTTCTTCTTGCAGATGCCATTCGTCCGGCGAGGCATCGGCAGGTAGATCTGAATCAGTTCGTCCACACCCCAGGTCGCGCCTGTCAGGTACAACCCCTCCTGGAGCGTGACGTGTGCGTCGGGCAGGCGTTCGAGCCCTACGCTCGTCAGGTCCGACGCACCCAGTGCCGGCTCATCGGCACATACCGAGAGGCGGCCCAACTGCCAGTCGAGTGCGGCGAACTCGGGGAGGTATGTCAAATCGGAGGTTGCCGGCCATTCGGCCAGGAACGCGGGAAACTCCTGCCCGTACTCTGCGATGCACGGTGCGGTCGGTGGATGGAGGTGGACGAAATCGCGCGCCGCCGCCTCGAGCCAGGCGGGTCCAATTACGACCAAGTGCTCAAACAGGGACGCGCGAAGTTCAGCAGCTGAGCCCGATGTGTTCCCAGCCTTCGGGCTGCTCCAGCGGATCGCTTGAAAGAATAGATACGGCATCCAGAGCGGGTTCACCGTTGGCGTGAACCCCAGCAATCGGCGACGGACCTCGCACGGTGCTCGCGCGCTTCCCAGCGCGGATGTGGCCCTCGGATTGGGCAACACGTTCGGTCCACCCGGGTAACCCTCGGCTTCTGGGTGTCTTCCGATTGGAGGACGCCGTGCACCACTCACAGAAATCTTCAACACACTCGTCCGCCAGGCCGCAGGCGAAGCGCCGGCGTATGACCAGACCTGTCAGCCCTGTCGCGTACGCTGGTCTTGACGGAGGAAACAGCAGCGAACATCAACCTGAACGGAGCGCCTATGACCAAGAATGACCTCGAGCCAAGGAGGACGATGAGCGAACGCGTGACGATTGACGGTGTCGACCTCGTACTCGCCCCGCCCGACGACCACGAATCCGAGTGGATTGATTTCGGGTACTCCTTGCAGCGCCTTGAAGCCGCCTGGCTTCGACTCTCCCCCAACGAACCGCCCCTCAACCCGCGCATCGTCGGCGAGCCCGGGCTCGGAAAGACGACGCTCGCCTGCGCCGCGGCCCGTCGCCTCGGCCGTCCGGTCTATCTGTTCCAGTGCACGATGGATACTCGCCCGGAGGATCTCGTCATCACGCCGGTGCTGACGCCGGATCGCCGTGTGGACTACCACGCGTCGAGCATCGTCTCCGCCATGGTGCGTGGCGGCATCGCCGTGCTGGATGAAGGTAATCGCATGCCCGAGCGGGCGTGGGCGTCGCTGGCGCCGCTGATGGACGACCGCCGGTACGTCGAGAGTACCGTCGCTGCCATCAAGGTGAAGGCGCACCCGGACTTCCGGTTGTGCGTGACGATGAACGCGGACGCCACCGTGTATGAGCTGCCTGGGTACATTCGCAGCCGCCTCAAGCCGCGGATCGACATCGTCGCGCCGCCCTGGGCCCTGCAGGAACGGATCCTGCGCCTGAAGTGCCCGGCGGTGGACGAGCAGTTGCTCGCGGCCGTCTTCGCGCTCCTCAAGAAGCGGGTCAAGGAAGGGCGGCACGACAGCATGCGCGACATGCTCTCGCTCGCCCAGTATGCCCAGAAGCTGAAGCAACTCGGCGTGGACACGCCGCTCCCGCGCGCCGCCGAGCAGGTACTGGAGGACGCCGTTGCATGAGCGCCGCACCAGCACCGAGCCGGCGTTCGTCCGGCAGTTCCGCAATCTGACGGGCGTGCCGTCGTATCACTGCGACGCGTCCTTCGGCGGGATCGTGCACGAGCACTTCACGATGGCGAAGCCCGCCGTCGTCGCGCTGGAACTGCCTCCGTCGTTCCGGCCGGCGCTCGAGTGGGCCACGACCTGCTGGCCGACGCCCGTGGCGGCGCTCGAGCGTGGCCGGGGGACCGGGATGGGCATGGTGATGCCGTTCGTGCCGGGGGACTCGATCGTCGAGGCGTTTCGATTGGCCTCGCAGGCGGGCCTGTCACGCCAGACACGCCAGGGTCCTGATTGATCAGCAGTGCCGCCCACTGACGCAGAAGGTTGTCCAGGGGATCATGCGGCGGTTGGCCCGGCGCGCTAAGGTGCAGAAGGGGGTGCACATCTTCCGGCACACCTTCTGCTCGCACCTGGCCATGCGAGGCGCACCCTCGCGCGCCATTCAGGAACTTGCAGGACACCGGGACCTGGGCACGACGCAGCGCTACATGCATCTGAGCCCGGCCGCGTTGGAGGCGGCCATCCGGTTGCTGGAGCGCAACGAACCCGCGGGCCGTGGAGCCAGCGGGGAGGCGGCGGGAACATCGGCCTGAAATGTGCGAAACAGGCCGAAAAAATGGTGGAGGCGGCGGGAGTTGAACCCGCGTCCGAAGGCACGTCCCCGAAGGACTCTACATGCGTGTCCGCTTCGTTTATCTCGTGCCCAGCGTGTGGAAGCGGCGAAGTACCGCCAGGCACCAGGCCCGGTATGTCTCACCATCAGGCGCCGAGCCGCCACCTGATCGCCAGCCCGTTTAAATGGCATCCGGCCCCCAACCACCGGGCGAGGTCGAGGCGGACGCTCACAGCTTAATTAGGCTGCGAGAGCGTACTGAGTATCCGCAATTAAGGGATGTTCCATCAGATTTACGAGTTAATGGTGCTCGGCATGCATCCCGCGAGTCTTTACCCCCGTCGAAGCCAAGTCGCCCCCAGGTGGTGCGCGGCGAGATAGGTGTGCTGAACCACGAATCGCGTCAGCCGTGCGAGCCGAACGCGATGCAACCAGTGTAGCAGGTGATTGAGAGATCGCCACGTCCGGGTGCGCCAGACACTCGGCTTGATGTCCTCCGCCGTCCGTCGCTGACTGCTCATCGCCTACCACCGACCGCCCGACCTGGCTCGTCCCTCCCAAACACTTGTACCAACTGCGTTTGCAGGGCGCTACAATTGCAAAACCCCTGCAGGACGCGGTGCCATGACCCAACCGTTCGACGAGCAACTCACCCGCGCGTTCGACTCGCTGAGCGAGCGGCTGCACGCGCAGATCGCCGACCAGCTGCTGGTCACCACCACACAGATCGCTGGTGCGATCGAGTCCGAGCGGCGCCTCGTCGCCGAGGCCGCGGCGCGCGACGCCGCCACCCTGGCTGAACAGCAGGTGGCCGAGCGCCTGCGGCAGGAGTTCGCCAGCCGCGAAGAACACGTGAAGGAGGCCGCGCGCGCCGAATGGTTCGAAGCCGGTCAGCAGCAGATGCGCGAGGCAGCGCTGGCGCTGCAGGCCGCGCGAGACGCCGACGCGCAGGCGGCCGGCGAGGCTGCAGCCGCCGCAGCGGCACAACTCGAACAGTACCGCGCACAGCTTGGCGAACTGCGCGCCGCCTCGGACCGAACCGCAGATGCGCAGGCCGACGCGCTCTCCACGCTCCGTGCCGAGCACGAGCGCTCCGTCGTCGCGATGCGCGAGGAACATGAGGTTGTGCTGGCATCGCTGCGCTCCGAATACGACGCAGACCTGGCCGCTGCACGCGCCGAACTCGATGCCGCACGCCTCCACGTGCAGGCCGCACACGCCGACGCCCAGGCCGCCCTCGCAGCCGCGGCCGCGCGTGCCGGAGCGGCGGCCGTGCCGGTGTCCCCCGCTGCTGCGAGCGGTGTGAGCCATGCGCGTGTGCTGCATGCGGTCCGTGCGCTGGATGCCGCGTCCTCGCTGTCGCAGGCGCTCGACGCGCTCTTCGCCGCCGCACGCGCCGAAGCGCAACGCGTGGCGGTGTTCCTGGTGCGAGGCAATGTCCTCCGCACCTGGAATCATGCGGGCTTCGACGCCGTACCCGGAGGAACGTTCGACCTCCCGCTCGCTGACGCCGGCCTTGTTGCCGACGCGGTGCGCTCGGCGGCATCGCGCCGGCTGGCATCCGGCAGCGCCGCACGTCCGGCGTTCGCCGCAGCGTCGTCGGGCGGCCCGCTGATTGCGGTGCCGCTCTCGATGAATGGTCAGGTCATTGCCGTCCTCTGTGCCGAGGACGACGCCGCTGCCGGCGACAGCCTGACCCAGACCTTCGAAGTGCTCGCGCGCCACGCGGCGCGCGTCCTGGAATCGCTCACTGCGCTGCGGCTCGCGCAGCTTGCGCCACCGGCTGGCGCGAGCCCGCCGCCACCACAATGAGCGTCACGCGACACAGGGTGCCCGTCCGTTGATGAAGAGATCCGCACTGCTCATCGGCCTGCTGATCCTGGCGCCGGCCGCGCCGGCGCCGCACGCGCAGCAGGGACGTGCCTCGGGCTCGTCCGGTGACATTCCCGCCGGCGTGACCGTGCTCACGCCGACCCCGCATCCCCAGGTTCCCCGTGAGCTGTCGCAGCTCTGGCTGGCGCCCGATCGCGGCACGGCTGCCCGGTCTTCCGCGGCCACCTCGCTCGGCAGGCTCGCGAAGCTCACGGCGGACGGCGACTACAGCGAGGCGCTCAGCCGTTGCGTCTCAGCCCATTGCGAAGGACGGTCCACTCGGGCAGTACGCGCTCTACTACGGCGGCGTCGCACAGTTGCGGTTGCACCGCGCAGCCGACGCGCTGAAGTCGTTCCGTGCCGTCCTCGACCAGAAGCCCGTTGGCTACCTCGCCGAAGCGGCGCAGCTCGGCGAAGCGGAAGCGCAGGAAGCGCTCGACAAGCCGGCGGATGCGGTGCGCATCTACGACCGACTGCTGTCGGGGCGGCTCACGAACGTCGAAGACGTCTACATGCGTCTGGGCCGGGCCGCGAAGGCGGCGCGCGACGGCACCAAAGCGGCGGACGCCTTCGCCCACGTCTTCTACCAATTTCCGATGAGCGCGAATGCCGCGATTGCCGGCGCCGAGCTGAACACGCTCGCCGGCCTGCAGCCGCTGACACAGGGCTCGGAGCGCTACAAGGTGGAACTTGGACGCGCCGAACGGCTGTTCGGCTCCAGGCAGTACACCGACGCCCGCACCTCGTTCCAGGCGATCCAGAAGGTGGCCACGGGTGACGACCGCGAGCTGATCGCCCTTCGCCTCGCCGAGTGCGACTACTTCACCAAGCGGACCGGCGCGGCCCGCGCCGCACTGCAGCCGCTGACCCAGACAGCGTCGCGCCGCGGCGAAGCGCTGTTCTTCTACGCGCTGGCGTCGCGCGATGACGGCCAGACGCAGACCTTCCTCAGCCTGCTCGATCGGGTGCGCACCGAATTCCCCGACCAGACCTGGGCGGAAGACGCGCTGAATAATCTCGGCACCTACTACATCCGCACGAACGACGATGAGAAGGCCGACGCGATCTTTCGCGAGATGTACGAACGCTACCCGCGCGGCAACCACGGGGAGCGCTCGGCGTGGAAGAGCGGCTGGACCGCATATCGCAAGAACGACTTCCCCTACACGGCCCGCACGTTCGAACGGGCCGCGTCCGACTTTCCGCGTTCCGATTACCGGCCGGCCTGGCTCTACTGGGCGGGGCGTGCGCAGGAACAGCTGAACGACCAGACCACGGCGCGCCAGCGCTACACCATTGCCGCGGCGGACTACGCAAACTCCTACTACGGCCGTCTCGCCATGAAGCGGCTCGACGCGGCCACCGCCTCGCGTCTGGCGGCGGCACGCACCTCGGTGCAGCCGATGGTGCCAGATGCGCCGCCACAACCCGCCAACAGCGCCACCATCCGGGCGCTGCTGGCGCGCCGGACTGTTCACTGACGCCCTCAACGAGCTTCAGTACGCGCAGCGCGTCTGGGGCGACTCGCCGTCGATTCAGGCCACGGTGGCGTGGACGCGGCAGCAGCAGTCGCGCACCGAGAGCGGCATGCGCCGCTTTCAGTTGCTGCGCGGCGCCATCACCACCATGCGGCGCGCCTATCCGCAGTTCATGGCAGCCGGCGGGGAAGAGCTGCCGCGCGAGGTGCTGACGGTCATCTATCCCATCGCCTACTGGGATCTCATCCGCAAGCACGCCGGCGCCAACGGTCTCGACCCGTACTTCGTCGCCGCGCTCGTCGCGCAGGAGTCGACGTTCGTCGCCGACGTCAAGTCGAGCGCGAATGCCTACGGGCTGATGCAGCTGCTGCCGTCGACGGCCAGATGTATGCGCGGCGGCTCGGCATGCGCTATTCGACGCGCCTGCTGACCGACCCCGAGTCGAACATCCGCATGGGCACCGCCTACCTGGCCGACAAGGTGAAGGAGTTCGGCGGGCTTCACTTCGCACTGGCCAGCTACAACGCCGGTGAACGGGCGGTGCGCCGCTGGCAGGACGAGCGGCCCGGCCTTCCGACCGATGAGTTCGTCGACGACATCCCGTACCCGGAGACACAGCTGTACGTGAAGAAGATCCTCGGCACCGCCGACGACTACCGTCGCCTCTACGGCAATGGTGTTCTGGTGGAGGGGGTCGAGACCACAGTGAAGCCGACGGCACCCGCCGTGTCGGCTCCGGCGAAGAAGGCCGCGCCGGCCCGCAAGGCGCCGTCGAAGAAGAGCCCGCGGCGCAGGCCGGCGAAGAAGGCCATCGGCCGCTGACGCACGACGCTGCGGGCGTCCATCGCACACATGTCCAGGCTCACCGGTTCGAAGAAGGCCACGCAGTTCACCGAGTCGGTCATCCGCGAGATGACACGCCTCAATCACCTCTACGGCGGCGTCAACCTCTCGCAGGGGTTCCCCGACTTCGCCGCGCCAGCAGTGATGAAGGAAGCCGCCTGCGCCGCGATCATGGCCGACGTGAACCAGTACGCGGTCACCTGGGGCGCGACGGCGCTGCGCGAAGCGATCGCCCGCGAGTTCACGCAGCCGCTACGGCGTCCCAGTCGTGCCCGACCAGCAGGTGACGATTACCTGCGGCTCCACCGAAGCGATGATGGCCACCATGATGGGCATCATCGATCCGGGCGACGAGGTGGTCATCTTCGAGCCGTTCTACGAGAACTACGGACCCGACGCGATTCTCTCGGGCGCGACGCCGCGCTACGTCGACGCTTCGCGAGCCCGACTGGACCTTCGACCCCGACGAACTCGCCGCCGCCTTCAACAACCGGACGAAGGCCATCATCCTGAACACGCCGAACAACCCGACCGGCAAGGTGTTCTCCCGCGAGGAACTCGAGGCGATCGCCACCCTCTGCCGCAAGTGGGACGTCGTGGCGATCTCCGACGAGATCTACGAGCACATCCTCTACGACGGCACGCGTCACGTGCCGATCGCCAGCCTTGACGGCATGGCCGAGCGCACCGTCACGATCAACAGCCTGTCGAAGACCTACAGCGTCACCGGCTGGCGCGTCGGCTGGGCGATCTCGCCGCCGTCACTGACCGGCGCCATCCGCAAGGTGCACGACTTCCTCACGGTCGGGCGCGGCCGCGCCGCTGCAGGAGGCGGGCGTCGCCGCCCTCGGCGTCGACGAGTCGTACTACGTCGGCCTCGCCGCGGCCTATCAGCGTCGCCGCGACATGCTGCTCGACATCCTCGCGCCGGCATCACTTCACCTGCTACGTGCCGCAGGGCGCGTACTACGTCATGACCGACATCGGCCACTTCGGTTTTGGCGACGATGTGGAGTTCGCGCGGTATCTGGTGAAGGACGTCGGCGTGGCGGCCGTGCCCGGCAGCAGCTTCTACAGGAATGCGGAACTCGGACGGACGAAGCTGCGGTTCTGCTTCTGCAAGAAGGACGAGACGCTGGCGGAGGCCGACCGGCGGCTGGAGAGACTCGCGGTTCGCGCGTAGTGGAGACGGAGCCAGCGTTCCTGGAGGAGCGCCGACCCGTCAGGTGTCGAGCAGGGGATTCCGACTTCAGGTCGGCCCATTGGCGAACCTGAAGGTCCGGCTGCGACTGAGCACGCTAGCGGACCACGCCGCCGAAGTACAGCCCTTCAGCACGAACGAGCCCGCATCGGTCGGTGGTCACCGTCGTCATCGTCCTTGATGTTGTAGCCGACGTCGAAGGTCCGGTAGCCCGCCTGCACGCCGAAGTTGTTGGTCACGTTCAGCGTGCCGTAGATGTCGAGGTCGAGGTAGTGCGCCTTGTACTGCTTCGAGACGCTGTCCGGGATCTTGAAGCCCGAGATTTCGCCGGTGATCGAGATGTTGGGCACCACGTAATAGCGGCCGATACCGCCGATCGTCGGGATCGGCGCACGCGCGTGAATCGACTCGAGGTCGATTGGGCTCTGCAGCGCCGCCTTCACGTCGGTGTACTTCGCATCGAGCATGAAGCCGATGAAACCCCTGTTGCGCGAGATGAAGTCGTACTCGTAGGTAAAGCGGTAGGCCTTCCAGTTCAACTGCGAGTTCACCGGCAGGCCGACGCGGTAGCGGATGCCCTGAAAGATGACGTCGCGCGTCAGGATGGCTTCCTGCTCGAAGTTGATCGGGATGTAGCCGAAGCGCAGCTTGTGCTTCCGCGCCGGGCGCAGTACCAGATGCAGTTCCTTGAAGCTCTGATCAGTGAGCCCGAGGTCGCGCTTGAAGTTGATATCCGACCCCTGGATGCCGAGCGCTTCGCTCGAGATCGACATCTGGGTCTTCGGCATCCAGATGCCGCCGGACGCCTCGATGTGGTAATTCTCACCGGTGGCCGGATCGTTGAGGGCACGCGGGACGAACTGTGCGAACGCGGGAGCCGCCAGCAGCAGAACCGCGGGGAGCATCAGGGTCAGTCGGGCGACGGTTCTCTTCACCATGCGCTGGAACTCTCCGGAAACGTGAGCACGTTTGCTGGGTAGGCAGCGCCAGAATAGCACACGGTTTTTGGCCTGTACCGCGTCCGATCGCGACACGAATATTGGCCGCGTCAGCTCTGTTGCTGACGGTGCAACTGACCGATACATACGCGTTTGGTTTTCGTTAGAGCGGCCCCGGGAACTCTGCTAGAATCCGCCGCTGGCACGCCTGCCAGCACCTCCAACCCTCAATGGGACCCATGGCACAGAACACTGAGACGTCAACCTATCCTCGCTGGCACGCCCTCGCCGGCGGCGGGTTGTTCAACATCGCAATCGGCGCGTATTACGCCTGGAGCGTATTCGTCAGGCCGCTCCAGACCGAGTTCCCGGAGTGGACCCGCCTGCAGACGACCTCGATTTCGTCCGTGAACATGGTGCTGCTGGCGGTGCTGTACAACGTTGCCGGCACGCTGATCGGGCGTTTCGGTGCGCGGCGCATCGCCATTTTCGGCGGCCTCTGCTATAGCGCCGGAATGTTCCTCGCCAGCTTCACCACCTCGCTGCTGTGGCTGTACATGTCGGCCGGCATCCTCGTCGGTCTCGGCCTCGGGTTCGGCTACCTTCCGCCTCTCTACGTCGGCTTCAAGTGGTATCCGGAGTCGCGCGGCCTGGTGTCGGGCCTCGCCGTCGGCATCTTCGCGCTCGGCGCCGGCATCGTCGGTCCGCTGGCGGGCGGCCTGCTCGGCTGGCCCGGCCTGATCGCCCTCATCGGCTGGCGCCAGACGTTCCGCGTGCTCGCGGCCGCCTATTTCATCTGCACGATGGTGGGCGCGATGTGGCTGAACGATCCGCCGTCGGACTTTGTCGCGCCGCTGGCGAAGGAGAAGGCGTCGGCCCCGAAGGTGTCGAGGTTCAACCTCACGACGCCGCAGATGCTGAAGCTGCCGTCGTTCTGGCTGTTGTGGGCGGCGTACATGTTCGGCTGCTTCTCCGGCACGATGACGGTCAGCCAGATCAAGCCGTTTGCCGACCAGTCGTTCCCGGCTGTCGCCGGCGTGGCGTCGCTGGTGGCGGCACTCGCGATTCCGATGGGCTCAGCAGGCAGTGCCATCGGCCGCTTCCTTTCGGGCTGGATGTCGGACCACCTCGGGCGTTTGCTCACCGTGCGCGCGGTGCTCATCGCCGCGTTCTTCGCCGCGCCGCTGATGTTCCAGTTGCGGGGCTCGGCGCTGATGTTCTTCGTGATGCTGTTCGTCGTGAACTACGCCTACGGCACGCAGCTGTCGGTCTACACGGCGCTGGCCGGCGACTTCTACGGCCCGAAGTTCTCGGCAGCCAACTACGGCATCCTGCTCCTGGCATGGGGAACGGCCGGCATCTTCGGCCCGCTCGTCGGCGGCTGGGTGTTCGATACCTTCGGCAGCTATCAGTACGCGTTCTACGCGGCGGCCGTGGCATCGGCAATCTCGCTGGCGCTGTTGTCAGTGGCGAGGCCGCCAACCGAGCAGCAACTGCGCGAGGTCGGCGCCGTCTAGGAACAACATCTGCCGACCTCGAGGTCGGCCCAAGTCGACATCAGGGCGGAAGGGCAACCTTCCGCCCATTTGCTTTGTACGGACCATTGGCGCCACCTCCGCTCGGAGGAGGGCCGCGCACGTTGCTCTATACTCGATCGGTGTCCCCCTTCCGCAGGCTTCTCGGCTACGTCGGGCGCTATCGGCGGGCCTTTGCGCTTGGGCTCATCTGTTCCATCACCACCACCGCCATCACGCTCGCGTCGCCGCTGGTGCTGCGAGTGGCGATCGACGACCTGACGGCCGGGGTGACGCGCAGCAAGCTGCTGCTCTACGCCGGGGAACTGCTGGCCATCGGCCTGGTCGGCGGCGTCTTCCGCTTCTGGACGCGGCGGATCCTGATCGGCGCGTCGCGCGACATCGAGTACGACATGCGCAACGACTTCTTCGCGCACCTGCAGACGCTGCCGCTGTCGTACTACCAGGCGCAACCGCACCGGCGACCTGATGTCGCGCGCCACCAACGACCTCAACGCCGTGCGCATGATGGTCGGACCGTCGGTCATGTACTCGGCCAACACGCTGCTGACGTTCGTGGCGGCGCTGGCGATGATGCTGGCCATCGACGTGCGGTTGACGCTGCTCTCGCTCATCCCGCTGCCGTTCGTCTCGATCTCGGTGAACTACTTCGGCCGTGCCATCCACAAGGGGTTCGAGCAGATCCAGGCGCAGCTCTCCGAGATCAGCGCGGTCGCGCAGGAGGCGCTGTCCGGCGTGCGCGTCGTGCGCGCCTACCGCCAGGAGGGGCGCCGAGCTCGAGCGCTTCCGTCAGGCCAACCTCGAGTACCGTGCGCCGCAACCGGAGGCTCATCGCGCTGCAGGGGTTCTTCTTCCCGACGATGTCGTTCTTTCTCGGGCTCGGGCTCGATGCTGGTGCTCTGGCTCGGCAGCCGCGCGGTCATCGCGGAGCGCATCACGCTCGGCGAGTTCGTCGCCTTCTTCGCCTACCTCACGATGCTGTCGTGGCCGATGATCGCGTTCGGCTGGGTGACGAACATGCTGCAGCGCGGCATGGCGAGTTGGAAGCGGATGCTCGAGATTCTCGACACGGAGCCAGGCGATCCGCGACCACGCGTCGCGGAGGGGCCAGCGTCAGCCGATGACTCGCACGGTGTCGGCGTTCACCGACGGCCACCAGATAGCCGGCGCGATCGAGTTCCGGAACCTGACGTTCGCCTTCGGCGACACGACGGTCCTCCGCGACATCTCGGTTCGCATCCCCGCCGGCCAGACCACCGCCATCGTCGGCGAGACCGGCTCGGGCAAGTCGACGCTCATCGGCCTCATCGCCCGGCTGCACGAGCCGCCAGCCGGCACGGTGTTCGTGGATGGTCGCGACGTGCGCGACTGGCCGCTGCAGACCCTGCGCGGCTCGATCGGCTTCGTGCCGCAGGAGCCGTTCCTGTTCTCGGACACCATCGGCGACAACGTCGCGTTCGGGCTCGACGCCAGGCGCTTCGTCGCGAGCGGCGACCTGCTGCAGGCGGGGCCCGGCTTCGAGGTCTGGCGGCGCGAACGGCAGACGCTGATCGAGCGCGCGGCGGCCGTCTCGCGGCTCGACAAGGACCTCGCCGACTTTCCGAGAGGCTACGACACGATGGTCGGCGAGCGCGGCATCACGCTGTCCGGCGGGCAGAAGCAGCGCACGGCGCTGGCGCGCGCGGTCGCCATCGACCCGCAGCATCCTGATCCTCGACGACTCGCTCTCGGCGGTCGATACCTACACCGAGGAAGAGATCCTGCAGCCGGCTGCGCGGCGTGATGCGCGAACGCACCTCGATCATCGTGTCGCACCGCATCTCCACGGTCCGCGGACGCCGACCAGATTCTCGTGCTGCACGGCGGCGGCATCGCCGAGCGCGGCACTCACGACGAGCTGCTGTCGCATGGCGGGCTCTACGCCGAGCTGTACCAGAAGCAGTTGCTCGAGGAGGAACTGGCGGCGTCCTGATGCAGGACGACGAGATCCTCGGAAAGGCGTACGACGCGCGCCTGATGCGCCGACTGCTGCAGTACCTGCGGCCGTACTGGGGGGCGGTCAGCGTGGCCTTTGTGGCCATCCTGATCGGCGCGGGAGCGGCGCTGGCGCAGCCCTACCTGTTGAAGGTGGCTATCGATCAGCACATCGCCACACGGCGAACTGGACGGGCTCGACGAACTGGCGCTGCTCTACCTCGGCGTCCTCGTGATCGCCTTTGCCGCCGAGTACGTGCAGACCTGGACGATGCAGCTGACCGGGCAGCGGATCATGTTCGACATGCGGATGGCGATCTACAGCCACCTGCAGCGGCTCGACCTGAAGTACTACGACCGCAATCCGGTGGGTCGCCTGATGACCCGCGTCACGTCCGACGTCGACGTGATGAACGACCTGTTCACGTCGGGCGTCGTCACCATCTTCGGCGACGTCTTCACGCTGTTCGGCATCATGGGCGTGATGCTGGCGATGAACTGGCGGCTGGCGCTGGTGGCGTTCGCGGTGCTGCCGGTGATTGCGCTCATCACCAACTGGTTCCGGCGCAACGTGCGCGAGTCCTACCGTGTCGTCCGCGGCTGGATCGCGCGGATCAACGCGTTCCTGCAGGAGAACATCACCGGCATGTCGACGGTGCAGCTGTTCCGGCGCGAGGCGCTGAACTACGCGCGCTTCGACGACATCGATCGCAAGCATCGCGACGCAAACATCGACTCGATCTTCTACTACGCGGTGTTCTACCCGGCGATCGAGGCGGTCAGCGCGCTGGCCTCGGCGCTGATCATCTGGTACGGCGGCGCCAATGTGCTGGGCGGAACACTGACGCTCGGCGCGCTTGCGGCGTTCCTGCAGTACTCGCAGCGCTTCTTCCGGCCGATCAGCGACATGTCGGAGAAGTTCAACGTGCTGCAGTCGGCGATGGCCTCGTCTGAGCGGATCTTCACGCTGCTCGACGAGCCGGTATCGATCGCGTCACCGACTGCGCCGCGGCAGCCGCGCGCGGCGGGACAGGGCGGGCACATCGTGTTCGACCACGTCTCGTTCGCCTACAACGAGCCGACCGGTGCCGAGCCTGACTGGGTGCTGAAGGACGTCTCGTTCGAGGTGAAGCCAGGGCGAGCGCATCGGGATCGTCGGCGCGACTGGCTCGGGCAAGACGACGCTGATCAACCTGCTGCTGCGGTTCTACGACGTGCAGCAGGGGACTGTGCGTATCGACGGCGTCGACGTGCGGCAGCGGGCGCTCGACGACCTGCGCGAGCTGTTCAGCCTGGTGCTGCAGGACGTGCATCTGTTCACCGGCACCATCGCCGACAACATCCGGCTCGGCAACGCGGCGATCTCCGATGCGGACGTCAGGCGGGCGGCACGACGCGGTCCACGCCGACGCGTTCATCGAGCGGCTTGCCGCTCGGCTACGAGGCGCCGGTGGCCGAGCGCGGCGCCACGCTGTCGGTGGGGCAGAAGCAGCTGCTGTCGTTCGCGCGCGCGCTGGCGTTCGATCCGCGCATCCTCATCCTGGATGAGGCGACCTCGAGCGTCGACACCGAAACGGAACTGCTGATCCGCGATGCGCTGAACACGCTGATGTCCGGGCGGACGACCATCGCGATCGCGCACCGGCTCTCGACCATCCAGGACATGGACAAGATCCTCGTGCTGCACAAGGGCGTGGTGCGCGAGGTCGGCACGCATCAGGAACTGCTGGCGGCGCGAGGGATCTACTTCAAGCTGTTCGAGCTGCAATACGCCCAGCGGCAGGATGCCGACGCATCGGACGTCACGAGCTGAGGGTGTGATGCGCACCTGAAGGTGCGCGGCTACGAATGTTCAGTACGTAGCTGCCGACCTTCAGGTCGGCGACACGGCCTCCGGCACCGTCGGCGCCGGACTTTCGGGCGGGGCCGCTGGGGATGTCGCCGGCTCGATTGGTGACGGCAGGGACGGCGCCGCCTGTGGAGGGGGCGCGGGTTCCGACGGCGGCGCCTCGGCTTCGGGCTCCGGCGCCGGCTTCAGCTCTGGCGCGGGCTCTGGTTCGGGCGCCAGCCTCGCCCTGAAGCGGTCGAAGAAGCTGCGCGTGGTCGCATGCGGGTTCCAGCCCAGACGCAGCACGGTCATTCGCACAGGCCTGCGGCCGAAGCGGAGCGCCTCGTGGCAACTCCACATGTACAGGTCGATCTCGCGCCCCTGCACTGCGGGACCGGTGTCGAGGACGGTGTAGATGCCGTCGTACTTGTCCTCCTTGAAGTCGAGCTGCACCACCGATCCGGCAGGCAGCAGGGCAGGGTCGGCAGCCGTCGCTCCCGATTGCACGGTGACGCCGGAACTGGTGACCATCCCCTTGCAGTAGGCGGTGGCGGTGAACGCGAGGCGTGCACCGGGAGCCGGTGGGGCGGTGGGATCGAAGTTCGCCTCGATCAGCGACAGCGGCAGCGAGACGTAGCGCGAATCCAGCATCGTGGCCTCGAACAGCCACACGAACAGGCTGGCGCCGACGGCCGTGACGAGCGCCTTCCACCAGAACGAGCGTGCGAGCAGCACCGGGGCGATTGTACCCACCGGCACCCCGGAAAGGCGAACCGCCCCTCAGGCCGAGGCGGGCGGCTTGGTGGAAGGCGGCTTGCCATGTGCCGCCTGGTGCCTCCGGCGACGGATGACGAACACCAGGGCCATGCGGTAGGCGATGGCGGCGAGGATGATGGCGCCGATGAGGGAACCGACCATGTACGGCCACAGCAGCGGAGCGGCCAGTCGCACCACCTCGTGCCAGAACTCGCGGCTGAAGACCGACAACTGCGAGCATGTCGCGCAGCCGTTCGCTGGAGGTCGGGCGGCAGCGTCGTGCGCAGCAGCGCCGCGCCGATCATCGTGGTCGCCAGGCGTAGTAGCCGCCGATGATCCACGGCAGGTTGGAGTAGACGCCGAGCAGCACGGCGACGCGATTGAGATTGAAGACGAACGCCAGCGCGACGGCGATGACGGTGTGCAGACCGAGGAACGGCGAGAAGCCGAGGAAGACGCCGAGCGCGTAGGCGCCGCGCCGTCCGTTCCGGCGTGTCGTGCACGTGCAGCAGCGCGTCGAGCCAGCGCCGCGATCAGAGCCCTTGGTCAGCTGCGATCATCGGAAGTGCCTGAACCCGGCTCGGCAGGGGCGCCGGTACGGCGTCGGCGGTTGCCTCGCAGCAGCAGCCGGCGGTCCGCGTGCAGACGCCAATGCGGGTCAGCGGGACACGCCGCCAGTGCGGTATCGGCCGCGTGCAGGCGGCCCCGCTGCGCGCGGGCGGACGGTGAACAGCAGTTCGTAGTCGTCGCCGCCGCGCAGATCGCCGCGTCACGTGGCGTCACTGGCCGTGGCATCGAACCAGCCCGCTGGCCGGGCTCGATCGGCAGCGTGATCGGCGTCGATGCGTGACGCCGACCCCGCTGGCCTCGGCGATCTGCCGGACCGCGTCGGCCAGGCCGTCGCTGAGATCCATGCACGCGGTGGCGGCGCGGTTGCGGCCCAGCAGCAGGCCGGCGCGGCGTGCGGCTCCGGGTAGAGATAGCGGTCGATGCAGGCGTCATCGCCTGTCCGCGGCGGCGCCGCGGCCCGCTGCAGCCAGCCGAGCCCGGCTGCGGCGGCCGCCGATGCTGCCGCGTGACGTAGACCTCGTCGCCCGGCCGGCGCGCCGTCGCGCGTCAGCACGTCGCGCCGCTTCGGCGCTGCCGATGGCGGTGACGTCGATGATCAGCGGACCGGGCGAGCGCGTCAGGTTGCCGCCCACGACGTGGATGCGCTGCGCCGCGGCCAGCTGCGTCACGCCGTGACGATGCCGTCGAAGTCGTCGAGCGGCAGGTCGGCAGGCAGGACCATCGACAGCAGCAGCGAGCCGCGGCCGCGCGCCCATGGCGGCCAGGTCGCTGAGGTTGACGGCCAGCGCGCGGTGGCCGATCGCGTCCGGCGGCGTGAAGCGGCGATCGAAGTGCACGCCCTCGACGAGCGCGTCGACGGTCAGCACCTCGAGATGGTTGCGCTCCGGTTCGACCACCGCGCGCATCGTCGCCGATGCCGACCGGGAGCCAGGGCGGAGCGGGCGGCAGCTGCTGCTGGATGCGCGCGATCAGCTCGCGCTCGCGTGCAGGTCGGCAGACCGTCACTTGGCGTAGTCGACCGCCCGTGTTTCGCGGATCACCGTGACCTTGATCTGGCCCGGATATTCGAGCTCGTTCTCGATGCGGCGGGCGATGTCCTTCGACAGCCAGATCGGCTTCTTCGTCGGAGATCTTCTCGCTCTCGACCATGATGCGAATCTCGCGTCCAGCCTGCAGGGCGAACGACTTCGAGACGCCCTTGAACGAGTCCGCGATGCCTTCGAGTTTTTCGAGGCGCTTGACGTACGACTCGAGGATGTCGCGTCGCGCGCCGGGCCGGGCCGCGGAGATCGCATCGGCGGCCTGGACGATCATCGCCTCGAGCGACGGCCAGTCGATGTCCATGTGATGCGCCGCCATCGCCATCACCACCGCTTCGCTCTCGCCGTGCTTGCGCAGGAAGTCGATGCCGAGCTCGAGATGCGTGCCCTGCATCTCGCGATCGATGGCCTTGCCGATGTCGTGCAGGAAGGCGGCGCGGACCGTGACCTGGGCGTCGAGCCCGATCTCCTGGCCATGATGCCGGCGAGGCGCGCCACTTCGGCCGAATGCGACAGGACGTTCTGGCCGTAGCTGGTGCGGTATTTCAGTCGTCCCATCAGCCGCAGGATCTCCGGGTGCAGATCGTGCAGCCCGAGCTCGAACGCGACCGCCGCGCCTTCCTTGCGCACTTCTTCGTCGGTCTCGTCCTTGACCTTCTGGACGACCTCCTCGATGCGCGCCGGGTGGATGCGGCCGTCGGCGATCAGCTTCTCGATCGCCTTCTTGGCGACTTCGCGGCGGTAGGGATCGAAGCCGGAGAGGATGATCGCGCCGGGCGTGTCGTCGACGATCAGGTCGACGCCGGTGGCGAGCTCGAGCGCACGGATGTTGCGCCCTTCGCGGCCGATGATGCGTCCCTTGAGGTCGTCGCTCGGCAGGTCGACGACCGAGACCGTGGTTTCGATGGCGTGCTCGGCGGCGCTGCGCTGGATGGCTTCGGTGATGTACTGTCGCGCCTTCGCTGACGGCCGTCTCGCGCGCTTCGGCGTCGAGCCGCTTCAGCAGGTTGGCGGCGTCGTGCCGGGCGTCGCCCTCGATCTGCTTCAGCAGCAGCTCCTTGGCTTCGTCGGCGGTCAGGCTGGCGACCCGCTCGAGCTCGTGCTGCTGCTGCGCGACCAACTGCTCGGTAGCGCGCGGCCGCCTGCGTCGAGCCTGCTGCTCGCGGGCTGCACCACGCCGACTCGCGCGCCTGCAGATCGCTGCACCGTGCGCTCGCTGGCGGCTTGCCGTTCGGCGAGTCTGCGCTTCGCGGCGAGTCAGCGTCTGCTCGAGCGCCTGCGCCTGCTGGCGTTCCTGCCGGGCCTGGCGTTCGGCGTCGGCGAGGATGTCGTGCGCCTTCTCCTTGGCGTCGAGCAGGATCTCCTTGCGGCGGGTCTCGGCGTCGCGCTCGGCGTCCTTGATGATGCGGAGCGGCCTGCTCCTCGGCGCGGCCGATGGTCTCGGCGGCGATGCGCTTCCGGTTCGCGATCCAGAGCAGCGAACACCGCGCCGGCGCGTGACGAGGGCAACCACCGCGCAGATGAGGTAATCCGACCATCGGCAACACGCGTGACGTCCTTTCCCGAGACCCATCGTCGGGTCGCACGGGCCGGCGTCCCGCGCCGCGGGCAGTGAACCGCTGCGAATCGGGCTGAGAAGGGGAGGGAGCGAAAGTCCCCGCTTTGCCGTGTGGGGAGGTCGATGAACCTGCGTAAGCAGGTGGAACCGCTGATAAAAGCTGCGCTTCAGGCTTCCTCGAACAGAGGCATGCACACCACGCAGCGTCGCGACTCACTTGGGTGAAACGTTGGCTCAAACGAGCCTACCGCCATCACGAGCAAAGCAGGGAATACGAACACCGCTGAACGGATCTTACTGCCGAACCGGTGCGGGGCAGCAAGAACATCTGGCGCGGATCAGGATGCCATCAGCACGCGGTCGAGTAGTTGCTCGAGTTCGCTCGTGCGCTCGGCCAGGTTGCGCCGTCGCCTCGCGCCGGTTGCGCTTCCCGGCGCGCGAAACAGTTCGTCGGCGATGTTCAGGGCCACGAGCACCGCCAGGCGCATCGAGTCGCCGGTCGGCGTCGTCTCGGCTGCCGCTCGCATCTTGTCGTCGACGATAGGCGGCGAGCCGAAGACGTAATCCGGATCGAGCGAGGTGCGGATCGGATACCGCTGTCCGTGGATCTCGACCGGAGATGAGCGCGGCCTTCGTCAGACACCTCAGAGGTTCAGCGCCTCGAGCTGCTCGAGCATCTCGCTGACGCGGGTGCGGATGACGTCGCGCTCTTCGCGCAGCGACGACAGTTCGGTCGTGACGCGTCTCGCTGGCGGCGACTACGCGTCGCGCAGCGACTCGACTTCGTCCTGCAGCTGCTGGTTCTCTTCGGCGGCCGCGCGGCCTGCTCCGACTTCAGCCGCTCGACCAGGCCGACCAGGAGCTTCAGTTTCTCTTCGAGCCGATCGATCGGTTCGAGCTCGACGCTCGTGGATGGCGGTCTTCGCCATGCAGGTATCACCGTTGCACGGCGCCGTGCTCGCTGAACCAGCGCCGACAGAATCGTGTCGAATGCGGTTCTGCACTTCGGCGTCGGTGAGCGTGCGGTCCGGCGCCTGGAAGGTCAACCGGATGGAGAGGCTGATCGAGCCCTCGGGTACGCCCTTGCCCTGATAACGATCGAAGAATGCGATGGCGACGAGCGGCGCGGCCAATCCGTCACCAGCCGTCTGAATGGTGCCACGAATGATCTCCGCAGGCAAGGCATCGGCGACGACGATCGAGATATCGCGAACGACGAATGGATGACGCGGCAGTGGCGTGACCGCACTCGGCGGCGCGTCGCACGCAGCGCTGTCGATGCGATCGAGGTCGAGCTCGGCCACCAGCACGGCATCCTGTGTCGGTGCGCCGGCGCGTTCGGCGAGCGCGGGCAGCAGCTGGCCGACGACGCCGATCCGCTGCCCGTTCGCCACCACGACGACGCCGCCTGCCCAGGGACGAGCGCAGGGCAGCCGCACGGCGGTAAACGACGGCGTCACGCCGAGACGCCGACACAGCACAGCTCGACGACACCCTTGCGCGTCGAAGAAGTCGACGCTCGCGTCCGGCGCCCGACCAGTGCTCGGCGGCAGCTGCCGGTCCACGCCAGCCCCACGCCCGCGACGTTCGCCGCCGCTCGTGGTGAAGCGCGCACCGATCTCGAAGAGCGCCACGTCGCGACGACCGTGCCGCCGGTTGTGCGCGACGCGCATCGACCAGGCCGGGCAGCAGCGACGGCCGCAGCACGTCGAACTTGGCGGACAGCGGGTTGGCCACCGGCACGATGGCGGCAACCTCCGCCTCGTCGACGAACGCCTCGGCGGCACGGCGTTCGATGAAGCCGAACGTCACCGCTTCGGACAGTCCGGCCGAGGCGCAGACGCGGCGCACCAGCTGGTCGCGCGAGACGCGCGGGTCCGGCGCCGCGGCCGCCTGCGGCATTACCGGGAACGCCGCCTCGAGCTTGTCGAACCCGTGATGTCGGCCGACCTCCTCGATGAGATCCACCTCGCGCAGCAGGTCGACGCGGAACGTCGGCACCACCACCTCCCAGCCGTCAGGCGTCGCCGTGGGGGCAAGCGCGAGCGACGTCAGGATGCGGGTCACGACCTCGCGTGCGGCACGGCGAGTCCGAGCATCGCGCGCGAGGCGCGCACGACGCAGCCGCACAGTGAGCGGACCGCGCGGCAGCCGGATATGCGTCGACGGCGACACCGCGCACGGTGCCAGCCCCGATCTGCTGCATCAGCGCCACCGCACGCCGCAGCGCGACAAGCGGGCCGTTCACGTCGTCCCCGCGCTCGAATCGCGACGAGGCCTCGGTCTTGAGGCCGAGCCGCTTGCTGGTCAGACGGACTGACGCCGGCTTGAAGTAGGCGCTCTCGAACGCGATGCGGCGTGGTGACGGCCGATCACTTCCGAGTCGACCGCCGCCCATCACGCCGGCCACCGCCTGAGCGCTGTGCCGCGTCCGCGATGACCAGCATGTCAGTGTCGAGCTTGCGCTCGACGTCGTCCAGGGTGGTGATGGTCTCACCTGGGCGTGCGCGTCGCACGACGATATGCCGATCAGCCAGCGTGTCGAGGTCGAACGCGTGCATCGGATGGCCGAGCTCCATCAGCACGTAGTTCGTGATGTCGACGAACGGGCTGATCGGCCGTACCCCGGACGCCAGCAGTCGCGACGTCATCCATGCCGGCGACGTCGCCGGGGCTACGTCCGCCACGGCGGCCGCGTAGCGCGGGCACAGGTCGGCGTCCTCGATCGTGACAGCGACGTCCGGCGAGATCCCCGTATCGAGCGAGGCGAGCGCGTTGGGCAGCGACGCGAGGTCGCGCATCGGCAGGTTGAAGGTCGTTGCGATCTCGCGCGCGAAGCCGATGACGCTCAGGCAGTCCGGCCTGTTCGCGGTGACGTCGAAGTCGATCACGGCGTCGCCGTTGCCGAGATCGTCGATCGAGGCGACCTCGAAGCCGCGCAGGGCCATCGTATCCGCCAGCGCGTTTGCGGGCACCTCGATGTCGACGAAGTCCCGCACCCAGGAGAGGAGAAGTTTCATGACGGCTCGAGGCTAGTACGGGAACTGTTCGAGGAACCGCAGGTCGTTCTCGAAGAACATGCGGATGTCCTGCACCTGATGACGAAGGATGGCGACGCGCTCGATGCCGACGCCGAAGGCAAAGCCGGTGAAGCGCTCCGCGTCGATGTCCGACCGACTCGAACACGGCCGGATGCACCATGCCGCAGCCGCCGATCTCCACCCAGCCTGTGTGCTTGCACATCGGGCACCCTGTGCCGTCGCACTGCCAGCAGCTGATGTCGACCTCGGCGCTCGGCTCGGTATACGGGAAGAAGCTCGGGCGGAAGCGCACGCGCGACGAGCCGGAGAACATCTCGCGCGCGAAGGCGAGCAGCGTGCCCTTTGAGGTCGGCCAGCGAGATCCCTTCGCCGACGACCAGCCCCTCCATCTGCGTGAACATCGGCGTGTGGGTCAGGTCGAGGTCGTCGCGGCGGTAGACGCGCCCGGGTGCCACGATCCGGATTGGCGGCTGATGCGCCTGCATGTAGCGGATCTGGATCGACGAGGTGTGCGTCCGCAGCATCGTGCGCAGGTCGCCCGGCTGGCCCGATTCGCCACGCACGGGCGTGCCCAGGTACAGCGTGTCCTGCATGTCGCGCGCAGGATGCTCTCCTGGCATGTTCAGCGCGTCGAAACAGTGCCACTCGTCTTCGATCTCGGGCCCCTCGACGATCGCAAACCCCATGCGCGTGAAGATCGACTCCATGCGGTCGCGCACCACCGTGAGCGGATGACGACGGCCAAGCCGCGGCGAGCGGCCAGGCAGCGTGACGTCGACGGCACCGGCAGGGCTGGCGGTCGCCTTCGCCGCTTCCTCGTAGGTGGCCCAGCGCGCCTCGATCCGCTGCTTCAGCTCGTTGGCGTACCTGCCAATGAACTTCTTCTGGTCGACAGGCGCACTGGCGATGAGCTGCATCCACGCGGCGACGACGCTGTTCTTGCGGCCGAGGAAGCGGTCGCGCACAGCCTGGGCGTCGCGGAGTGAGGACGCCGTGGCGAGTTCCTGCTCGAACGCCGCGAGCTGCGCGGCGACCGAGGTGGCATCTGGTAGTGACATGAGGGTGACAGAGTACAAAAAACGACGGCGAAAAGGCCAATCGCGAACGGTTTCATCGCGGTGACGCGGGCGACCCGGGCAAAAGAAAAGGGCAAGAGGGAGGGGAACCTCCGACTCTTGCCCTTGTGCGTTCCTGCGTAACGGCGTCCGCATGACACGGAACGCCGTCGCGGACAGTGGCTATGCGGTTGCCGGCTTCAGCGCCGCCTTGGCCTGGGCTGCGACGGCCGCAAAGGCCGCCGGGCTGGTGGCCGCCAGTTCCGCAAGGCTCTTGCGGTCCAGCGTGTTGCCAGCGTTCTTCAGGCCGTTGATCAGCTGCGAGTAGGTGATGCCGTTCTCGCGCGCGGCCGCGTTGATACGGACAACCCAGAGTCGACGGAAGTCGCGCTTCTTGTTGCGGCGGCCGACGAAGGCGTACTTGAGCGCGGTGTCGACCGATTCCTTGGCTGCCTGATAGAGCTTGCTCTTGGTCTGGTAGTAGCCCTTTGCAAGCTTCAGCAGCTTCTTCCGCTTGGCGCGGCGAACCGTTCCTCGTTTTACGCGTGGCATTGCACAATCCTCACTGGCTTGGAGCGGGGGATGGTACCCCACGCCCGATTCGCTTTGGCTGGCGCCAGTCGGCCTGGCCTAAAGCGTGACGTTCTGGTGAATCGTCGGTGATCGCGTTATGCGTACGGCAGCATACGCGCGAGCTTCGGCGTGTCGACCGCGGCGACGGTGGTCGAACCGCGGAGGGCGCGCTTGCGCTTCGTGGTCTTGCTGCTCAGGATGTGGCGCTTGAAGGCGCTGCCCCTGAGGAACTTGCCATTCTTGGTTTTCTTGAAGCGCTTGGCAGCGCCACGATGGGTCTTCAGCTTCGGCATGATGTCCTTTATCCGTTCTACTGCGGCTGCGGCGGTGCCGTTGGAGCCTTCGGCGCCGCCGGTCGTCCCTTGCCGCCGCCCGAAGGCTTGCGGCTCAGGATTGTGTGCATCTGGTTGCCTTCGAGTCGCGGCATCGATTCCGCGATGGCAACCTCTCCCAGGTCCTCGACCAGCCGTTCGAGGATGCGACGGCCAATCTCGGGGTGCGCCATTTCGCGCCCACGGAAGAAGATGGTGGCCTTCACCTTGTCCCCGTCCTCGAGGAAGCGCTCGATGTGCTTCTTCTTGAACTGGTAATCGTGTTCGTCCACCTTCGGACGGAACTTGATTTCTTTGACTTCGATGACCTTCTGGTGCTTTCGCGCCTCGCGGGTGCGCTTCTGCTCCTGGTACTGGTACTTCCCGAAGTCCATGATGCGGCAGACGGGCGGCACGGCCGTCGGGGAGATCTCAACGAGGTCGAGTCCCTTCTGCTTCGCAATCGCAAGCGCCTGCGGCGGAGGCATGATGCCCAACTGCTGCCCCGTGTCGTCGATGACGCGGATTTCCCGAACGCGGATGCGTTCGTTGACGCGCACACGGTCGTCTCGTCGGGGTGATCTGTCGAAAGCGATAAGGCCTCCTACCAGTTACGCGGATGCGCCGACTGACACGGCGTCCGCCCGATTCCGCCCACGGCTGGCGATTTCCGCCTGCGCCATGTCGATGAACGCCGCGATCGTCGCAGCGCCCTGATCTCCGCCGGTGCGCGTACGCACCGATACCGAGCCCTCAGCCGCTTCCCGGTCCCCGACTACGAGCATGTAAGGGACCTTCTGGAGCTGGGCCTCACGAATTTTATATCCGATTTTCTCTTGGCGCTCGTCGAGATCGACCCGCAGCCCGGCCGCCCTGAGCTGGTCGCGCACCGTGCGCGCGAACTCGGCGTGGCGATCGGCAATGGGCAGCACGGTGGCCTGCACTGGAGCCAGCCACAGCGGGAACGCGCCGGCGAAGTGCTCGATGAGGATACCGATGAACCGTTCGAAGCTGCCGAAGATTGCGCGGTGGATGACCACCGGCTGGTGCTCGGCGTTGTCCGCACCGACGTATTTCAGGTTGAAGCGCGCCGGCAGCTGGTAGTCGAGCTGCACCGTCGCGCATTGCCACCGCCGGCCAATGGCATCGGTGACCTCGAAATCGAGCTTCGGGCCGTAGAACGCGCCATCGCCTTCGTTGACGGTGAAAGGCTGGCCGGCCGACTCCAGCGCCGACTTCAGCGCCGCCTCGGCGTGATCCCACGTGTCGACCGTTCCCAAAAACTTCTCAGGGCGGGTGGAGAGCAGCACTCGGCACTCGAGGCCGAAGTCGCCGTAGACCCGCTGCACCAGGCGGAGCAGTTGCTCGACCTCGGAGGCAATCTGCGACTCCATCACGAAGCAGTGCGCATCGTCCTGCGAGAACTGCCGCACGCGGGTCAGGCCGGAGAGCACGCCGGACGCCTCGTTGCGATGCAGCGGCGTCTGCTCGTGCAGGCGGAGCGGCAGGTCCTTGTAGCTGCGGACCTGGCTGCCGAACACCAGCATGTGGCCGGGGCAGTTCATCGCCTTGAGCGCCATGTCCTCGTCGTCCGACGATTTCACGACGAACATGTTCTCGCGGTAGTGCGACCAGTGGCCCGACGTTTCCCAGAGCGCCTTGTTGAAGATGATGGGCGTCTTCACCTCGACGTAGCCGGCGGGGAACAGCACATCGCGCATGTAGTTCGCAAGCAGGTTGTAGACCGTCGTCCCCTTGTCGAGCCAGAACGCAGCGCCGGGCGCCCACTGATGGAAGGTGAACAGACCGAGTTCGCGACCGAGCTTGCGGTGGTCGCGTTTCTTCGCTTCCTCGATCTGGGTGAGGTACGCCTTCAGCTCCTTGTCGGAGAAGAACGCCGTGCCGTAGACCCGCTGCATCGGCTGATTGGCCGAGTCGCCCTTCCAGTAGGCGTTCGACGTGCTGAGCAGCTTGAACGCCTTCAGGCGCCCGCTGGTCGGCACATGGGGGCCGACGCAGAAGTCGATGAACGTGTCCTTGTCCTTGATGGTGTAGCAGGAGACGACGTCCTGGCCTTCGGTCTTCTCGTCGATGAGCTGAACCTTCAGCGGCTCGCCACGCCCGGCAAAGAAGGCTTTGGCATCCTCGCGCGGCCACATCTGCCGCTCGTACACCAGGTCCTGCGCGGCCAGCTCGCGCATCTTGCTTTCGATGGCCTCGAGATCGTCTGGCACGAACGGACGCGGCACGACGAAGTCGTAGAAGAAGCCCTCGTCGGTGGGCGGACCAATGCCGCATTGCGCCTCAGGGAAGAGGCTGGTGACGGCCGCAGCCAGGAGGTGCGCCGTGCTGTGCCGATAGACGTAGAGGGCTTCGGGGCTGTCCTGCGTGAGGATCCTGACCGAGACATCGGCGGAAATCGGGAAAGCCAGATCGACCAGCTTGCCGTCGACCATGCCCGCGAGGGCGGCCTTCGCCAGTCGGGGCGAAATCGCTTCGGCAACGTCGCGCACGCTGGTGCCCGCGGGCACAGCGCGACTCGAACCGTCGGGAAGCGTGACGTTGACCTGGCTCATTGTCGTTGGAACAGCTCTTACTGAGGCGGGCTGCCTTCGCTGGGCTCGCCAACCGAAGCTACTGCATGCGTTGGCAAGCTGCAGCGAAGGTTGGTAGGCACGGGTGGATTCGAACCACCGACCTCCTGCGTGTCAAGCAGGCGCTCTAACCCCTGAGCTACGCGCCTACAGCTTTGAAATCAAGACGTTAGACGAAGGGGAAGTATAGCAATCGACGAAGCTGGGCGTCAACGAAATGATGCGCTATTTCACGGCGGCTTTGAGGGCCTTGCCCGGGATGAAGCGCGCAACCCGGCGCTTCGGAATCTTCACCGGCTCGCCCGTCTGCGGATTGCGCGCCGTGCGCGCCTTGCGGCTGCTCGTCTTGAAACTACCGAAACCGACGAACGACACCGAGTCGCCCTTCTTGAGCGCCTTTGTGACGCTGGCGAGCAGCGACTCCACCGCCGCAGAAGCCGTCACCTTCGTCAGCCCCGTGTCCTTCGCAATCCTCTCGACGATCTCGGCCTTGTTCATCTCATGTCCTTCGAAGGGCGCAGGGGGGCACATGTACGCGCGGCGTCATCGGCGGGCGCTTGAGTGTGCTGGGTTCGCAGCCGTTATACGTCCCGATCAGCTGGAGTGTCAATGACTGCGATGGTGCGGGACGTCGCGACGCGCGCTAGGCGGCTTTCTTCTCGGCGAGCAGCGCTAGGGCCTTGTCGAAGATCGCGTCAGGCGTCGGCTCCGGCTGGCCGAATTCGACGTCGGGCACCTCCACCGCCACCGACGGCGTAAGCCCCTTCTCGTGGAGCGGCTCTCCCGCGGGCGTCAGGAACTTGCCGACGGTGAGCCACAGGCCGGTGCCATCGGGCAGCTTCACCAGCTTCTGCTCGCCGGCGCGACCGATGGTGGGTTCGCCGATCAGCTCCGCTCGCTTGTTGCCTGCGAGCGCTGACGCGAAGATTTCAGCCGCGCCAGACGTGCCGTTGTCCACCAGCAACTGCACCGGCATGGTCACCGAGCCGTCTCCGGCCGATGTGGCGATGGCTTGCGGTTCACCATCGCGAACCTGATGCTTCGCCAGCGTGCCGTTCGCCACGAACAGGCGGGCGAGGGCTAGTCCCGCATCGTTCGACCCGCCCGACGTGCGTCGCGCATCAACGATGAGCGAGGTGGCGCCGCTGCGGGCGAGTTCGGTGATGCCGGCCCGCGCCTGGGCTGCCGTACGTGCGGTAAATGCTGCCACACGCAGGTAGCCGACTCCAGGGGCCGCCATCCGCGAGGAGACGTCGACCGTCGGCACCGCTTCGCGAGTGAGTTCGATGACGTGCGGGTCGTTCGCGCTGCCGCGGATGATCGTCAGCGACACCTTCGTGCCGGGGGCGCCGCGCAGCCGGCGCATCCCTTCGAACACCGACATCTCGCGCGTCGCCGTATCGCCGATGACGCGGACGTAGTCGCCCGTGCGCAGGCCAGCCTTTGCGGCCGGGGAGCCGTCGCGCGTGGCGATGACACGCAGCCAGTACTGCCGGGTGAGGTCGATGCCGAGGTCGCCAGCCGGCTGCGCGGCGTTAGCCTCGATCTGCTTGACCAGGTCCGCCGAGAGGAACGTGCTGTCCGGATCGAGGCTGTCGGCCAGCCCGTGCATCGCTCCGGTCATCACCTTGTCGATGTCGGTCTTCTCGACATACCGGTCGGTGATGAGGTTCACCACGTCGTAGAAGACGCGGAGGTGGGGATAGGTGTCCTGGCGCGCGGCGACCTTCCCGAGGAAGCCACCGACAATCGCGAACGCAATCACCGGAGCGGAAATCCAGAGCACGACGCGACGGATGTGAGAGGACATATCTACCTTTTCGCCAGCCATTGTAAGGGATCGACTGCGCGACCGTCGACTCGGAGTTCGAAATAGAGCGCGGCGGTATCACCGGCGAGCCCGACGGTGCCGAGCGGCTGGCCCCGCCCGACGCGCTCGCCTTTCGCCACCTGCACCTCGCCGAGGTTCCCGTAAAGAGTAAACGTCTGTTCCCCGTGATCGATGATGACCAGCTGTCCGTAGCCGGTGAAGGCGTCGGCGAACGCCACGGTGCCATCGTGCACGGCCTGCACCGCGGCGCCCTGCGCCCCCGCCAGTTCGATGCCACGCAGCGGCGGACGTCCGGCTGCGCTGTCCCCGAAGCGCTGGCGCACGGTCCCGGCGACCGGCCAGTCGATGTCGCCCTTGAACGGCGCGATCGGCAGTACCGCCGCGGCGGCGCTGTCGCCCAGTTCCGTGAGCGAGGTCTGGAGCCGGTCCTGCGCGGCCAGCAGTTCGCCGTGGTATTGCGCGTTCAGGTCGCGCCGCGTGTCGATGTCGCGCACCATGGCTTCATGGGCCCTCAGCGCGGCCGCCGCCGCCGCCTGTGCGCGTTCGGCTGCCGCCTGCAGTTGCTGCACACGCGCCTGACGCTCACGCGCGACGTCGCGCGCCGCCTCCAGCTCGATGAGCCGCGCCTGGTACTGCTGCACCCGCACCCGGTCCTGCTCGGCCAGTGCCGACACGAGCCGAACTGCCTGGCCGAAGTGGCGCACATCCGACACCGACAGCAGGAGTCGCGCGTACTGGCCGCGGCCCAGTTTGTAGAGGGTGACGAGGCGTGCCTGCAGATCGGGGAGGGCCGCTGCAGCGGTCTTCGCCAGTTCTGAAACCTGCGCGTCGATGGCGGCCAGGTCAGCGGTCGCATCCTGAACAGCGCGCCGTACGCCCTGGAGTTCGACAGCGCGAATCGCCCGCTCGAGCTCGAGGCGTCGCAGGTCGCCGAGCACGGTGCGCGCCTCGGCCGCCAGACGGTCGGCTTCCTGCCGCAGTGCGTCGAGGCGATCCGTCGCGCGGCGCGACAACGACTCCGCCTGCTCGCGGCCCGGTTGCTGCGCGCGGCCCGGAGCGCCCATCAGCAGGGCGCCGAGCGCGGCGATGGCGAGGGAGCGGCGAGACATCAGGTCTGCGGCAGAATATAGCATCGGCATGCGCATCCTCGCCCTCGACGTCGGCCGTCGTCGTATCGGCATGGCCATCAGCGACCCCTCAGGCACGCTGGCGCGTCCACTTGGAACGGTGATCGTCGGCGACACCGACGCCCCCGAACTCGTGGCCGCCGAGATCGCAAGGCTCCTCGCCGATGACGATGGACTGGGCGGGGTGGTGGTAGGGATGCCGCGGCACCTCGACGGCACGCGAAGCGAGCAGACAGCGGCGGTCGAGGCGTTCATCGCCGAACTCCGGCTCCGTATCGATCTGCCGCTGGTGACCGAAGACGAGCGGCTGAGCAGTCGCGAGGCCGAGAGCCGTCTGGCCGTCCGGCAGAGAGACTGGAGGAAGCGTAAGGCCCAGATCGACGCGGCGGCGGCGGCCGTGATCCTGCAGGACTATCTCAATCGCAGAGACGCGAGCGGGGGACCGGCAGATGATGCGTAATCTGAACGATCGGAGCTGAACGGTTGTGAAGAAGCTCGCCATTCTCGTCGTGGTGCTGCTCCTCATTGCGGGAGCTGGCGCCTTCTACCTCTATTCCCGCGTGAATCAGCCGTACCGCGGCTACGCCGCCGACGCGCAGAACGTCGAGATTGCGCTCGGCTCCGGCACGCGGGCCATCGGCGATGCCCTGGTCTCGGCAGGTGTCGTCCGCGACCCGCTCACGTATCGCCTCGCTGTCTGGCTCAGTGGTGACGCACGCCGGCTGAAGGCGGGCGAGTACCGCTTCGACCGGCCGATGACGGCGCGCGAGGTGGTCGACCAAGATCGCAAGGGGCGAGGTCGATCTGCGTGCGCGTCACCTTTCGCGAAGGGCTGACGATTGCCGACATGGCGGGACTGTTCGAAGCGCAGGGGCTCGGAACCGCCGCGTCGTTCCGCGAGGCGGCCGGCAATGCCGCCGCAATCGCCGACCTCGACCCGGCTGCGACGGATCTCGAGGGGTACCTGTTTCCTGAAACCTACGCCGTGTCGCGCCAAACCGAGGCCGCGACACTCGTCGCTGCCATGGTGGCGCGCTTCCGAGTGGTGCTCACGCCGGATCTCCAGGAGGCGGCTCGGGCAAGGGGGCTGACGCTGCGGCAGTTCGTCACCCTCGCCTCGATTGTCGAGAAGGAGACCGGCGCCACGTCCGAGCGGGCGATGGTGGCCGCGGTCTACTCGAATCGCCTGAAGATCGGGATGGGGTTGCAGTGCGACCCGACGGTGATTTATGCGCTGCAGCGTGCGGGACAGTTCGACGGTAACCTGCGCCGCGATGACCTGGCGTTCGACTCGCCGTACAACACCTACAGCTACGCCGGCCTGCCGCCCGGACCGATTGCCGCTCCGGGCAAGGACGCGCTGGAAGCGGCGGCCCGGCCTGCCGAGGTCGATTTCCTCTACTTCGTCAGCCGGAACGACGGCACCCACGCGTTCGCGACGCTCGCTCGACGAGCACAACCGCAACGTGCAGAAATTCCAGGTGCAGTATTTCCGCGATCGCCGGCTCGCCGAGCGCCAGCAGCGCGACGCGACCGCTTCCCAGCCCGGACGCTAGAACAGCGCGTTCAGCGTTCGCCCCACTTCAGCTTGGTCCGCAGCACGTCGAAGTAGCTGCGGGTGGTCGGACGGATCAGCCGCATCGGCTGGGGCGCGCGGCAGACGGTGATTTCGTCGCTGGCATGAATCGGGAACGTCGACTGTCCATCGAAGCGTGAACACGATCTCGTCTCGAGCATCCATCGTCGGCTGCACGCGAACCGTGCTCGAGCCGGGATCACGATCGGACGGTTGGTCAGCGTGTGCGGTGCGATCGGCGTGATGATCATCGCATCCATGTTCGGCTGCACAATCGGCCCGCCTGCAGACAGGTTGTAGGCGGTCGAGCCGGTCGGAGTGGCGATGATGAGGCCGTCAGCCCGCACGCGGGTCACGAACTCGTCGCCGACGTAGACCGAGAGGTCGATCATGCGCGAGCGCGCGGTCTTGGTGACCACGGCGTCGTTCAGCGCGAGCGAGCGCGTGCGCACGTCGCCGCCGCTCGCCGTGATGGCGCGCAGCATCATCCGCTCTTCGACGTGGGCGCGCCCGTTCAGCGCGTGCTTCGAGCGAACGATACAGTTCGGGCAGCGTCACCTCGGTGAGGAACCCGAGGCTGCCGAAGTTGACGCCCAGAATCGGGATGCCGGATCCGGCGTCGCCGATGCAGTCGGCCATCCCGAGCAG
Organism: uncultured Acidobacteriota bacterium; assembly: GCA_963722395.1. Classification (GTDB taxonomy): domain Bacteria; phylum Acidobacteriota; class Vicinamibacteria; order Vicinamibacterales; family CAVVIG01; genus CAVVIG01. Next base: position 569,014 of record CAVRLS010000013.1, read on the forward strand.
CGTGCCGTCGCCGCCGAGCACCAGCACCATGTCGACGTCGCTCGCCAGCGCGGTGCGTCCGCGGGTGACGCGCCCCTCGGCCGGCGGCATCAGCAGCGCGGTCTCGGTCTCGATACACGGGCGTCAGGCCGCGCGCCGACAGCCACTCGCCCAGTTCCAGCAGGTGGGGTGTCGCGGCGTGCAGCTCCGACTTGGCGACAATGCCCACCCGGGAGACAGGCGGCAGCGGCAACGGCGACATCAGGCCTGTATCCTAGCCGACTCGTCGCCGGTTCCCAGCCACCGCCGCCTCACGCAGCCGCAGGTGAATCAGGAACTCCCGGTTGCCGGTCGCGCCGGTGATGGGCGACGGCGTCAGGCCGCACCGCACGAAGCCGATGCGCTCGGCCTCCGCCGTGACGCGCGCCACCACCGCCTCGTGCACCGCCGGGTCGCTGACGATGCCTCCCTTGCCGACCTCGCTACGGCCCGCTTCGAACTGCGGCTTCACCAGCGCAACGACGTCCGCGCCTGCTGCCAGCACCGTCGGCACCGCCGGCAGGATGTAGGTGAGCGAGATGAAGGCCACGTCGATGGTGACGATGTCGACCTGGTGTGGGACGTCGCGCTCGGTCAGCGTGCGGGCGTTCACGCCCTCGCGCACGACCACGCGCGGGTCGCTTCGCAGCCGCCAGTCGAGCTGGTTGTGGCCGACGTCGAGGGCGATGACATCGCGTGGCGCCGCGCTGCAGCATCACATCGGTGAAGCCGCCGGTCGAGGCGCCGATGTCGAGTCCGCGACGCCCCTGGACGGCGATGCCGAAGATGTCGAGCGCATGCGCAAGCTTGAGGCCGCCGCGCCCGACGTAGGGATGATCCGGGGTCGACAGTTCGACCAGCGCCGCCAGCCGGCACCGATGCACCCGCCTTGGACACCACCTGGCCCTCGACCCGCACCTGCCCGGCGAGGATGACGGCGCGGGCGCGTTCGCGCGAAGGCGACGAGCCCGCGCTCGACCAGCAGCACATCGAGCCGTGACTTCCGGGAGGCCATCACCCGTTCCGTCTGTCAGTTCCGGCGGGCGATGACCCAGTCGGCAATCGCATCCAGCCAGCTGTCGGTCAGGTTGTGCTCGACGAGGATGGCGTGCGCGCGCACCGCACAGTCGGCCGCCATCCGCCCTGGCCTGCTCGAGCCCGAACAGCGACGTGTAGGTCGGCTTGTCGCCGGCCGCATCCTTGCCGGCCGTCTTGCCGAGCGCTGCCGCGTCACCCTCGACGTCGAGGATGTCGTCGACGATCTGAAAGGCGAGGCCGACCTCGGTGCCCCATCGGTCGATGGCATCGAGCTGCGAGGCGTCCGCACCGGCCATGATCGCACCGCCCAGCGCCGACGCCCTGATGAGTGCGCCCGTCTTCTGCAGGTGCATGGCGCGCAGCGTCTGCGGCGTCGAGCGCCAGCGCATGGCCGGGTACCTGTCCGGCGGCCTGCAGGTCGATCACCTGTCCGCCAACCATCCCGGCGGCCGACGCCGCCGATGCCACGACACGGATCGCTGCGACCTTGCGCGCGATCACCGCCGGGTCGTCCGAGCGCGGCTCGCGCGCCATCAGCGCGAACGCCTCGCCTTGCAGCGCATCGCCGGCAAGGATGGCGATGCCGTCACCGTAGACGGTGTGCAGCGTCGGTCGCCCGCGCCGCAGGCTGTCGTTGTCCATTGCCGGCAGGTCGTCGTGGATCAGCGAGTAGGTGTGAATGAACTCGACGGCGCACGCCGTGGGCAGCGCAAGATCGAGGGCACGTGCACCCGTCCGGCGGGCGACCGCGTCACCGGCGGCAATGACCAGCACCGGGCGCAGCCGTTTGCCGCCCGCCGAGCAGGCTGTAGCGCATCGCCTCGGAAAGGAGAGACGGGCAGTCGGGTGGAACGGGCAGGAACCGGTCCAGCGCTGCCTCGACATGGGCGCGCGCATCGACGAGGAAGGTCGCGAGCGTCGATGAACGCACCCCGGTCATCGGCGATCAGGGTCGTCGCCTGACAGCGAAGACGGAGCCGGCTTGCAGCTCGCCGCGCTCGGTCAGGATCTCGACGCGGCGTTCGGCTTCCTCGAGCTTCGTGTGGCAGAAGCGCGAGAGCTGGACACCGCGCTCGTAGAGCGCCAGCGACTGCTCGAGGGACAGGTCGCCGTCTTCGAGCTTCTTGACGAGCAGATCGAGTTCGACAGGGCGGCCTCGAAGTCCTTGATGGAGGTGTCAGGCATAGTCGCAAGTGGCAAGGCGTCAGTCGTCAGTCGCTGGTCGTCGGTCGACGGTGCGCACACGGCAATCGAGTTCACCTTCGCGCGAGTGTCACGCGAATGCGATCGCCGGGCGCAACTTCGCTGGCGCGCCGCAGCGCCTGCGTGCGATCGGCGTTCCAGGCGACGGCATAGCCGCGTCCGAGCACCGCCAGTGGACTGAGGCTCTCGAGCCGGCCCGCCCGTTCGCGCAGGCCGGCCCTGGCACGGTCGTGCCGACGGATCGCCGCTGAGCGCAGCCTTCCGTCGGCCGTGACCAGGCGCGTGCGGATCCCTCCGAGACGGCGGCCGAGGTCGAACGCATCGAGCCGCCGGCGCAACACGGTCAGGGCACGCTCGCGTCCGGAGAGGCGGAAGCGGAACTGGTGGTCGAGCCGATGCGCCAGCTCGGTCAGATCGCGCCCGCGCATCGCGAGGCGGGTGGGAAAACCGGCGAGGGCGGTTCGCCCTCCCAGCACGTGCACGCGCCGACTCAGCGCCTGCACGCGGCCCGCCATTGCGGCATCCAGCCGGTCGCGCACGCGGTCGATGCGGTGGCAGAATTCGTCGCGCGACGAGACGACAATCTCAGCGGCAGCTGACGGCGTCGGTGCCCGACGGTCGGCAACGAAGTCGGCAATCGTCACGTCGCTCTCGTGGCCCACCGCGGAGATCACCGGCACCTGGCAGTCGGCGATGGCGCGCGCCACCGGCTCCTCGTTGAAGGCCCACAGGTCTTCGATGGAGCCGCCGCCCCGGCCGACGATGAGCACGTCGACGCCGGGAACGCGCTGGATGGCGCGGATGGCCTGCGCGATGTCCGCGGCGGAACCGTCGCCCTGCACGCGGGTCGACCGGATGACGAGGTGCGCGTTGTGATAGCGGCGACCGAGCACCTTCAGCATGTCGCGGATCGCCGCGCCATCGAGCGAGGTGACGATACCGATCTTGCGCGGCAGCGCCGGCAGCGGCCGCTTGCGCGCCTCGTCGAACAGACCCTCGGCCTGCAGGCGCTTCTTCAGCTGCTCGAAGGCGAGTTGCAGGGCTCCCAGCCCCTTGCGGCTCGAGCATCTCGCAGGTCAGCTGATATTCGCCCCGCGCCTCGTAGACCGAGACGCGTCCACGCGCGATCACGCGCAGGCCGTCGGCCGGCTTGAACTTCAGGTAGCGCAGCTGCGTGCGGAACATCACCCCCTTCAGCTGCGACCGGTCGTCCTTCAGCGTGAAGTACAGATGCCCGTTGTTCCAGATCTTGGCGTTCGAGAGTTCACCTTCGACCCACACCGTGAAGAACTGCGCCTCGAGCTGATCGCGAATGGCGCTGGTCAGCTCGCTGACAGTCAGGACCTGACGGCGCGGTGCGGCTGGGGCGACCGGAGCGGTGGGTGCCGTCTCGAGTGTGCGTCGGGCGATGTCGCGTACACGCGCCTCGAGCGACTGCGGCGTTGGCGCCGCCGGCACGGTCTTCCGCGCCGCTGATTGCTGGTCCGGCTCGTCGTCGAAGGGCAGCCCGAAGTGACTGGACATGGGTGCAGTCAGCCTCGCGATTCGCGAGCGAGATCCTCGAGTTCGTTCAGGCTGTAGCTGACGCGCTCGATGTCGGTGGCGAGTCCTGTCGTCTCGTCGGCCTCGATGATGACGCCGTTCAGGCGTGGATTGCCGGTCGCCGTCTCGAATCGGGCCGGCATGCCGTTCAGGAACCGACCAAGCGCGGGCTCCACCTCGACGCCAATCACCGAGTCGTGCGGGCCGGTCATGCCCGCGTCGGTCAGATAGGCCGTGCCTTTCGGCAGGATGCGGTCGTCGGCAGTCTGCACGTGCGTGTGGGTGCCGACGACTGCGGTCACCTTGCCGTCGAGATGCCAGCCCATCGCGACCTTCTCGGAGGTGGCCTCGGCGTGAAAGTCGACAAAGACGATGCGGGCGCGCTGCTTCACCCTCTCGATCTCCTTCAGCACGCCGGCAAACGGGTCGTCGATGTTCAGCATGAAGACGCGGCCCATCGCGTTGACGACGCCAACGCTGACTCCGGCTTCCGTGCGGGCGATGTAGCTGCCGTTGCCCGGCACCCCGGCAGGGAAGTTGAGCGGCCGCAGCAGCCGTGGTTCGATGCCGATGTAGTCGATCGCTTCCTTCTTGTCCCAGATGTGATTGCCCGACGTCATGACGTCGACACCGGCATCGAGGATCTGCTCGCCCAGTTCGCGTGTGATGCCGAAGCCGGCCGCAGCGTTCTCCGCGTTCGCGATCACGAGATCGAGCTGGTGGTACTGCCGAAGCGCCGCGACGCCGCGCCGCACGAGATCGCGGCCCGGTCGCCCGACAATGTCGCCGATGAAAAGCAGCCTGGTCACGATGCGGGGGACTCGCCAGAAATCTCGATGCGGAGCGGGCGGCCGCGCCGCTCGGAGACCCGCGGGATGGTGATGCGCAGCTCGCCATTCTTGAAGCTTGCTGTCGCCCGGCTCGTGTCGCAGGGCGTCGTGATGCGAACGGCCCGTGCGAAGCGGCCGTAGCCTCGCTCCACCAGATGGAAGCTGGCTTCGGTGCGGGCGCGACGCGGCGCCTTGTGGCCAGCGACCAGAATAGTCGACCCCTTGGCCACAACCCGGACAGCCTCGAGCGGCACACCGGGAAGGTCCATCGTGATCTCCACCGCTTCGTCGGTCTCGAGGACGTCAAGGGCCGGGGCGCACTCTCCGTTGAGGGCATCCTCGCCGCCAGACCTGGCCAATTCCTGGAAGATCCGCCGCAGTTCCTCGCCGAATTCGGTCGGTTCCGACGGGAGCACGACCGCCTGAATCCTCGAACGCATTTCGAAATCATCGCACATCAGATTGCGTGGGAGACGCGCCCAGACCAGCGCGAGCCCCGGTCCTGCCATGGAGAAGCAGAGCCATACCAGTCCGCACGCCTTCTCGTCCTTTGGAACCAATTATATGAGCCTTAGTAACGCAGAAAAAATGATTGACAAGCACTCACTGTGTTGTTTACATTGGGTCATCCTCTTTCCGGGAGATTCAACACATGGCAGGCAAAGTCATCGGCATCGACCTGGGCACGACGAACTCGGTGGTGTCGGTCATCGAAGCTGGTCAGCCGGCGGTCATCGTCAACCAGGAGGGCGCACGGATCACCCCGTCCGTCGTCGGTCTCAGCAAAGACGGCGAGCGGCTGGTCGGGCAGGTCGCGAAGCGGCAGGCGGTCACCAACCCCGAAAACACGATCTTCTCGGTCAAGCGGTTCATGGGCCGGAAGTTCGACGAGGTCAGCGGCGACCCTTCGGCGAAATCAGGGTCGGACCGAGCGCAGTCGCGGCCCGAGACCGCGCGCGTCCCGTACAAGGTCGTGCGCGCCGAGAACGGCGACGCGTGGATCGAGGCGCGCGACAAGCAGCTGTCGCCGCCGGAAATCTCCGCGATGGTGCTCGCGAAGCTGAAGCAGGCCGCGGAGGATTATCTCGGCGAATCGATCACCGACGCGGTCGTCACGGTGCCGGCCTACTTCAACGACTCGCAGCGGCAGGCCACCAAGGACGCCGGGCAGATTGCCGGGCTCAACGTGTTGCGCATCATCAACGAGCCGACGGCAGCCGCGCTCGCCTACGGCCTCGACAAGAAGAAGGACGAAACGATCGTCGTCTACGACTTCGGCGGCGGCACGTTCGACATCTCGGTGCTCGAGGTGGGCGAGGGCGTCGTCGAGGTGAAGTCGACCAATGGCGACACGCACCTCGGCGGCGACGACCTCGACGATCGCATCATCGAGTGGCTGGTGGCCGAGTTCAGGAAGAACGAGGGGATCGACCTGTCGAAGGACCGCATGGCACTGCAGCGCCTGAAGGAAGGCGCGGAGAAAGCCAAGATCGAGCTGTCGACGGCGCTCGAGACCGAGGTCAATCTGCCGTTCATCACGGCGGACGCGTCGGGGCCCGAAGCACCTGCAGGTGAAGCTGACGCGCGCGAAGCTCGAACAACTGGTCGACGACCTGCTGCAGCGGACGATGGCGCCGGTGCAGCAGGCGCTGGCCGATGCCGGCGTCGACCCGAAGAAGATCGACGAGGTGGTGCTGGTCGGCGGATCGACCCGTATGCCGAAGGTGCAGCAACTGGTGCGTGACTTCTTCGGCAAGGAACCCGCACAAGGGTGTGAACCCCGATGAAGTGGTCGCCATCGGCGCGGCCATTCAGGGCGGTGTGCTCGCGGGCGACGTGAAGGACGTGCTGCTGCTCGACGTCACGCCGCTGTCGCTCGGCATCGAGACGCTGGGCGGAGTCATGACCACGCTGATTCAGCGCAACACGACGATTCCGACGCGCAAGAGCGAGATCTTCTCGACGGCGACCGATAACCAGACCACCGTCGAAGTCCACGTGCTGCAGGGCGAGCGCCCGATGGCGCGCGACAACCGCACGCTCGGCCGCTTCCATCTGGTCGGGCTGCCGCCGGCACCGCGCGGCGTGCCGCAGGTCGAGGTGGCGTTCGACATCGACGCCAACGGCATCGTCAACGTCACGGCCACAGACAAGGCCACCGGCAAGGAGCAGAAGATCACCATCAGCGGCTCGGGCGGCCTGGCGAAGGACGACGTGGAGCGGATGGTGAAGGACGCCGCGGCGCACGAGGCCGAAGACAAGCAGCGGCGCGACGTGATCGACGCGCGCAACCAGGTCGACCAGCTCGCCTATCAGGCCGAGAAGACGGTGAACGAGAGCCGCACGAAGCTGCCGGTCGGCGACCTGTCGAACGCCGAGGCCGCGATTGCCGCCGCGAAGAAGGCGGCTGAAGGCGACGATCTCGACGCCATCACGCGCTGCGACCGACGAACTGCAGAAGGCAACGCACGCCATCGCCGAACTGCTCTACAAGAACGCCCAGGCCCGACAGCCTGGCGAGGGCGCAGGCGCCGCACACGCCACACCCGACTCGAACGTCAGGGACGGCGAAGTGGTCGACGCGGAGTACGCAGAGACCCGGTAATGACAAGTAGGTCGGGTGGGCAGGTGTCGGGTGGCCAAAGACCGGATCCACCAGACTGACCAGCCCTCGACCCTTCGCAGCGTAAGGAGGAACCATGGCTATCGTTCGTTGGACCGACCCGTTCCGTGAGTTCGCCCAGATGCAGGACCGGCTCAATCGCGCCTTCGCCGACAGCTACGGCCGGAACGATGAGGGGCTGCTCTCGTCCGGCTCGTGGATGCCGCCGGTCGACATCTACCAGATCCGGCGAGCACGAGGTGGTGCTGAAGGCGGAACTGCCGGACATGACCCGCGAGGACATCGACGTCACGGTCGACAACGGCACGCTCACCATCAAGGGCGAGAAGAAGTTGTCGAACGAGGCGAAGGAGGAGCAGTTCCACCGCATCGAGCGGCGCTACGGCACCTTCAGCCGCAGCTTCTCGCTGCCGCCGACGGTCGACCCGACGCGCGTGGCGGCCGACTACCGCAACGGCGTGCTGACGGTCAAGCTGCCGATGCGCGAGGAGGCCAAGCCGCGCCAGGTCAAGGTCGACGTCCCGCCGCGTAAGCGTCCGGCGACCGGCCGTCGTAAGTGCATGCAGGTTGGACAGGGGCGGGGTGATCGGGTGTCGCCCCGCCCCTGTACCCTTTCAGCCGTGCAAGAGGACGTGCTAGGCTTGTTTTTCCGCCTTATGGAAGACGCACAAGATTTCGCCGCCGATACCGAGAGCAGCTCGACCGACGCCGCAGAGGCGTTTGCACCAGTCGAACCCGCTCAGCCCATTACCAGCCGTTTCCTCTACGTGGACGTGGCGGCCATGCGCGCCAAGCAGCTGCGCCGGGGCGCCAGGCTCCGCTACGACGTGGAGCCAGGTACGCCGACACCCAAGAAGCCTGAACGTCAGGCGATGGAAGAGGTGCGGCGCTGCCTCGTGCACTACACCATTCCGCCGTGGAAGGGCGTAGGCGTCCGTGCCGCCGAAGAGGAAGCTGCCGCCGCGGCAGCCGAAGCTGCGGCGCTCGCTGCAGAAGAGTAGTGCCGTGCTCGATGCGATCCTCGGCACCCTGGCCGGTGTCGTGTCGAGCAGCCTGTTCGTGCTGGCGCTGGTCGCCGGTTTTTGTGTGCTGTTCGGGCTCGTGAAGCTCCGACAGACCACTGGACGGGGCGCCGTCGTGAAGAGCCTCGACGAAGCCCTCACGCACCTGCCATTGCAGTACTTCTCACCGAGCGCTCCGCACGGGGACGTCGATCAGCTCCGCACCCCGGAACTCATCGAGGCAGCGGCACGTAAGTCCTGAGTGTGGGCCTCGCGCCGTCGGGCCCTGCTGGAGGACGCAATGTTCTGGCTGGTCTCGTTGCCATTCCGTCTGCTGTTCGGGATTGTGTTCGGACTCATCGCGTTGCCGTTCGCGATCGTGCTGCTGCCCTTCGCTCTGCTCCTCTGGATCCCGTTCCTGCTGTTGAAGGTCGCCTTGCGGCTGACCGCCCTGCTGCTCCTGCTGCCGATCGTCGCCGTGTTCGGCCTTGCTGGCATGCTGGTCGGAGGCGTGGCGCTGGTGGCGGTGTTCGTCCCGCTCATGCCAATCGCCATGCTGCTGCTTTTCGGCTGGATGCTGTTCCGCGGCGCCCGCGCGGTGACGGCCTGATTCGCGGCTGCCCTGGATGGCAACGTCGCCAGGCGGTTACGCTACCGACTCCGGCTGCCAGCGCAGGCCAAGGTTGACGATGCGCTGGATGAGCGAGTCGTAGGTCATGCCCGGCGGCTTCTCCGCGGACGCCGCGAAGTCCTCCCCCTTGGCGATCTGTGGATTCGGATTCGCTTCGATCACCCAGGGACGTCCCTCGGCGTCGAGCCGCAGATCGATGCGGGCATAGCCGCTCAGTTCGAGCGCCCGGAACGTGCGCTTGCAGACATGCTGGATCGCGTCGATGGCCGCCGGCGTCAGGTCGTGTGCCGCGCCGCTGTCGATGCCGTACTTCTTCTGATACTTCACGCTCCACTTCACGCGGTCGGTGGCGATGCGCCGTGCCTCCGGCGGCATGTTCGTGAAGAACAGTTCCCAGACCGGCAGCGCCTGCAGCTTCTGGTTTCCGAGCACCCCGACGTAGAGTTCGCGGCCGTCGATGTACTGCTCGACGATAGCCGCGGTGCCGATGCTCTCGTGGATGAAGGCGACCCGCTCCTTCAGCTTCTCGTCGCTGTCGACGACCGAGGCCTGCGAGATGCCGATCGACGCTTCCTGCGTCAGCGACTTCACCATCAGCGGAAATGCCAGCCGCTTCGGCCGGCGCACGCGACGACCGATGCGAAACACCTCCGATTCCGGCACGGGGATGCGGTGATAGGAGAGCAGCTTCTTGCGAGAGCGACTTGTCGCGGGCCAGGAGCAGGCCGCGCGGATTGCAGCCGGTGTACGGCAGCTTCAGCAACTCCAGGATAGCTGACGACGTTCTGATCGAAGATGGTGACGTCGTTGAAGGCCTCGAGCAGGTTGTAGGCGATGTGCGGCTTCCACTCCTCGCACGCGCGGCGGATGTCGCCGAGGTCGTCGTGGACACCGAGCGGACGGACCTCGTGTCCCAGTGCGCGCAGCGTCGACACGACGTCGTACTCGGTTCGCCATTCGGCCGTCAGCGGATCGACGCCGTCGGGCAAGGTGTCCGGAGGAACGAGATGCCGGTGCACCAGCGCCAGCACGCGGAGCCTGGCAGCTCACAGCGCCACCCTGTGCCGGCCGCTGTGCAGGTAGTTCATCGTCTGGACGGTGAGGAACACCATGAAGTCCACTCGGGTCGTCTCTTCGATCGTCGGCGAGCCGCAGGTCCGAGCTCGCGGCATCGCCTGATGATCTTGTCGATAAGCTGGTCGATGGTGTACTGGTAGCTGTCGGTGAAGCTGGCCACCGTGCCGCGCACCTCACGGCGGATACGTTGCACGAAGCGTGCAGCGGACAGGTGCGACGCATGGCGTGGGTCGTCGGAGAACAGGTTGCAGCAGGTCGGCGTCGTAGAAGCCGGGTGAGTCGAGGCCGTAGTGTTCGCGCTTCGCCGCGATAGTGCTCGCGCAGCGTCGTCTCGGACTCGGCGCAGCGGTTCGACCTGGCGCGTCGAGCGTCGACCTTGGGCGGCGTGCGCGCCAGGCTGGCCATCAACCGGTCCATGTAGTGCAGCTTGCGCTCGGCCGGCCAGCCCACGTAGCGCGTCTGCCAGTCGGCGTCCGGCGTCAGCCAGGTGGCAAACGTCTCGGCAAAATCCTCGTCCGGATGGCTCTGCGCATACCAGTGATCGAGGTGCTGGACGAAGCTCTTGCTGTACGGCTTCGGCGTGTAGTACTCGGGATACGGCGTCGATGGCAGACCGAAGAGCTCACGCCGCGCCTGGCGCCGCCGAAGCTGGTAGGCGTTGTCGATGGCATGACCGGCCTCGTGCCGCAGGATCTTCAGGCACGTGGCTTCGTCACCGCCTTCCACCTCCAGCATCTGCGACAGCTCGAGCTTCGCCAGACGCGGGTGCAGCAGGTAGAAAGGTACCGCGACGCCCGGCACGCCGTCCGGACTGAACCACTCTTCCGACACCCAGTAATGGGGAACGACGAGGCCGCGCGCCTAGCAGTTCCGCATCCACTTTCGCGATGCGGAGCTGCAGTTCGGTGCCGTCGATGCACAGGTCGAGGTCGCGCAGGCGCACGTCGAGCAACTGCTCGTCGGCGAGCGTCGCCCACGACGGCGCTACAGGCTCGGCTGGGCCGTCCACCATGCGGTTCTGCCGTTCGTACGCGTGTGCCGCCGAGAGGAGCGTGGCTTCGTCGAACATCCGGCCGGTCAACTGCAGGCCGATCGGCAGCGAGATCGGTCGTGAAGCCGCACGGAACACTGATGGCCGGCAGACCCGCCAGATTGGCACTCACGGTGAAGATGTCAGCCAGGTACATCTGCAGCGGATCGGACGTCCTCTCGCCAATCTTGAAGGCCGGCGTCGGACTTGTCGGCATCGCAACGACGTCCGACCTGTTCGAAGGCGTGTTCGTAGTCGCGGCGAATCAGCGTACGGACCTGCTGCGCCTTCAGGTAGTAGGCGTCGTAGTAGCCGGCGCTCAGGACGTAGGTGCCGAGCATGATGCGGCGCTTCACCTCGTGGCCGAACCCGAGCTCGCGCGAGCGCCCGTACATGGTGCGCAGGTCGTCCGGCGTGGCCGGGCCCGCGCTTCGGCCGCTGCGCGGAACCCGTACCGTACGCCGTCGTAGCGGGCGAGGTTGGAACTCGCTTCCGCCGTCGCCACGAGGTAGTAGACCGGAATGGCCGCCGACGGCGTAGGGCAGGTCGATGTCGACGAGCGTGCGCGCCGGCGTCGCGGTATACGTCGAGGGCCTCGCTGAACGCCTGCGAGAACGGCGGCGTCCACACCCTCGCTCGACCAGCGCGCGCGGCACACCGATGCGAAGCGCCCTTCGCATGCCCTGTCAGGGCCGCGGTGTAGTCGGGCACCGGCTCCGGCGCGCTCGTCGCGTCGGCCGGGTCGTGTCCGGCCAGGATCTGCAGCGCCAGCGCCGCATCTTCCACCGTCCTGGTGAACGGGCCGATCTGGTCGAGCGACGACGCGAAAGCGAGCAGGCCATAGCGCGAGACACGGCCGTAGGTCGGCTTGAGTCCGACCAGGCCGCACAGCGCGGCCGGCTGACGAATGGAGCCGCCGGTGTCGGAGCCGAGCGACAGCGGCGCCATGCCGGCCGCGACCGCCACCGCCGATCCGCCGCTCGAGCCGCCGGGTATGCGATCGGTCGCCCAGGGATTGCGCGCCGGACCGAAGGCCGAGTTCTCGTTCGACGACCCCATGGCGAACTCGTCGCAGTTCGTCTTGCCGACCATCACCGCGCCGGCGGCCGCGGCCAGCGTCGCCACGGTCGTGGCGTCGTACGGCGGGACGAAGTGCTCGAGGATCTTCGACGAGGCGGTCGTGCGCACGCCGCGCGTGCAGAGATTGTCCTTCAGCGCCACGGGAACGCCGGCCAGCGGCAGCGACGCGCGGTTCGGATGCGCGTCGACCGCGGCCGCCTGCGCGAGCGCCTGCTGCGCGTGATCGTGTTGAAGGCGTTCAGCGTGCGGTTCGTGAGCGCCGATGCGGGCGAGCGCCTCGCGGCAGATGTCGACGGCCGAGCGATCGCCCGACTGCACGGCGTCGCGGATGTCACGAAGGTGGCGACGTGGCTCATCCGATGACTCGCGGGACCTTGAAGAGACCGGCGTCGATGCTGGCGTCGGGCGCGTTGGCCAGCGCCGCGGTGCGGTCGAGCGACGGCTGCACGACGTCGGCGCGATCGGCGTCGTGCGCGCGCGACGATGCTGGCGGTCGGCGGCACTCCCGTGGTGTCGATGTTCTGGACCTGGTTGGCGTATTCGAGGATGTCGCCGAGTTGGCGCGCGTAGAGCTCGATTTCGGCCTCGTCGAGGCGAAGATGCGCGAGTGCAGCAATCGCTTCGATCTGCGATCGTGAGAACGTGGCGGGCATGCCAGATGCTAGCATTTCCCCCGCGAGCCCCGCTTCATCGACGCGGCTGGCCAGCGGCGCGCCGCGGCTTCACCAGGCTGCGCAGGGCGTTCAGGTTCTCCTCGTCGAGCGGGTCGACCGCGATCGGTCCCGTCGGCTTGCCCTCCCCCTTGGCCGTTTCGAGCAGCATCGGGATGCGCGCAAAGCGCCGATCGTTCACCAGGCGCCTGAACGACTCAAGCCCGAGGTGCCCCTTGCCGATGTGCTCGTGCCGATCGACGCGGCTGCCGAGTGGCTTCTTCGAGTCGTTGACGTGAAACACCCGCAGCCGGTCGAAGCCGACAACTCGTCCGAACTCCGCGAACGTCTCGGCGTAGCCTTCGTCCGTGGTCAGGTCGTAGCCGGCCGCGAGCAGATGGCACGTATCGAGGCAGACACCGACGCGTGCATGTCCGTTCATCAGCCCGATAATCTCCGCCAGTTCCTCGAAGCGTGAGCCGAGCGACGACCCCTGACCCGCCGTGCACTCCAGCAGCACCATCGCCGTGCCGGCGCCGCGTGCGTCGAGCAACTCGCGCAGGTTGCCGGCCATGAGCCGGATGCCCTCCGACGCTCGCCCCGACGTGTAGCAGCCCGGGTGCAGCACCACGCCGAGCAGGCCCAGAGCGTCGGCCCGATCGAGTTCGTCGGCCATCGCCTCGCGCGACTGCGCCCGGAGGCCCGTGTCGGTGGTGGCGAGGTTGATCAGGTAGCTGGCGTGCGAGACGACCGCAACGAGACCGGCGCGGGTCACGTCGGCGCGGAACTGTGCGACCTCATCCGGGTGGAGCGGCCGTCCTTTCCATTGGCTGGCGTTCTTCGCGAACACCTGGAGCGCGTCGCACCGGTGCACCACCGCGCGCGCGACAGCGCGCGGCAGTCCACCGGCTACGGACATGTGGGCGCCGAAGGGAGGCATGCGGAGCCGCGGACCCGAACGAGCCGTGCGTCAGCGCGGCAGCGCCGTGCTGGCCGGGACGAGGCGCGAAGCGTCGGCGCCCGGCTTCGGCGTGTACTTCTGGGTGCGTCCGCCGAAGCTGTCGGCGGCGTAGAGGTTCCCTTCGTGGTCGACCGAGAACTGGTGCAGTTCCCAGAACGCGCCGGGATAGGTGCCGTAAGTGCCCCAGAAGTAGAGCAGCTTGCCATTGGCATCGAAGTGCAGCAGGCGCGCGTTGGTTCCGTCCGATACCCAGACGGTTCCGTCCGGGGCGGCGACCACGTGATTCGGGAAGCGCAGGTTCGGCCACGTATCCAGATGCCTGCCGGTCGCATCGAAGACTTGCAGACGCTGGTTGCCGCGATCGGCCACGTAGACGCGGCCGTTCCTGTCGGCATCAATGCCGTGGAGGCCGTTGAACTGGCCGGGACCGGTGCCCCTCGTGCCCCACTGGCTGACGTACTTGCCGTTCCGATCGAGCTTCACGACGCGCGTGTTGCGCAGGCCGTCGGCCACCAGCATCGAACCGTCGGGCAGAAAGGCGATGTCCTGGGGCAGGCCGAAATGGGTCTGGTCATCGCCCTGCACGTCGGTCTCGCCCAGCGTCTGCACGAGCTGCTTGCCGTCATTGGTGAACTTGTAGATAACGTGGCGCGAGTCGTTGACGATCCAGACGTGCTTCTGCGGGTCGTAGGGGCTGATCTTCACCTTGTGCGGGCCGCCGCCCGTGCCCGGGGCCGACGCATACAGCTTGTCCCACTGCGTCCACGACTCGACGAGCGCGCCGGCGCGGTTGACCACGAGCAGGGTGTTGCGCATCTCGGCCGTCGGCACCGTGGCGCGCTCACCGAGCGACCCCCAGATGCCGTTGAACCCGCGCGGCAGTTTGTCGGGCAGCTTCAACTCACCGCGCGCTGCGATGAAGATGCGGTCCGGCGACTCGGCGAAGACGCCAGGCTGCGAGCCCCAGATGTAGCCCGGCTGCGCCCACGGTTGCGGCCAGTTCTCGACCACAACATACGGACCCGTTTCCTCCTCGCCGCCCTTCTGCTGCGTGGCGGCGCTGGAGGGAAGCAGAGCGATGACCGCGAACAGCAGGGCCGCCGAAAACTTGCGAAGCACGGTTGGCATCATGACGAGGCAGGGTAGCAGACGGCGTCGCAAAGTCAGAACACCGGCGTGCGCCGGGGTTCGTGGCCGGCCGTCAATTGATCCGAGTGAGCACGAATGCGCCGAGCGGCGTGACGACTCCGGCCGGTGACAGTGGCGCCGTGACGATCCTGGTGATCGGCGCAAACGGTGTGGTGACCGCGTCGGGCGAGGAAAAGGTCGCGCCGCTGTCAGTGCCGGCATCCCATGGATCGAGCTCGACGCGCCGTTCGCCGATCCACTGCTCGTGCTCGAAGAGCGGCAGACCGGCCACCCCAACGAACCAATCGGGGCTCGGCGCGATCATTGACACGAGCGTCACCAGAGGATACCGCTGGCTCACGGTGATCTCCATCGTCGCGGTGGCCGGCGACTGGTCGATCGCAGGGCCGACGTAGAGCGCCTCTGCGGTACCAGCGCCAATTGCGGCGCGAATCTCCGTGTCGAGTGGAGTGATCCGGCCGAGTTCAGCCATCAGCCTGATGCCCTGACTTGCGAGCTGGGCTGGACGCCAGAACGCGACGGCGCCGGTGTGGTTCGCGCCGACAAGCGTCGAGAAATGTGCGTTGCCAGGAATATCGATCGGATGGGTCGCTCGACTCCAGTTCGCCTCGAACGTCACTCGGTACGTCGCCGTTGCCGGTGCAGCCTGTTGTGGCGCTGGGATTGGCGCTGGAGTCGCCGGCTCACCAGCTTGCGCCGCCGGAGCGGGCCCGGTCGGCGCCGACGGGGTGGACATCGAGCAACCCGCGGACGTGACGATCAGCGCGACGAGGAGAGCTGAAGTGCTGCGGATGATCATGGCAAGACCACTTTGCGTTTCAACCACTCAGCGATGAAGTTACTGACGCCGCGCGGACAGGATCGCGTCGACGAGCTGGTCAAGGACGCCGGATGGCACGTCCGTCTCGTCATCATCGAAGGCTCGACGGCCCAGCTTCACCGATTCCTCGTACGCCAGCAGGTAGCGACGGCAATTGGTGCAACGGCTCAAATGGCGTTCGAAAGTGGCCAGCACGTCTGCGGGCAGCTCTCCCGACGTGTAGTCCAAGATGAATTGGCTGAATTCCCTGCACGTCGACACGGTCACCGAGACTGAGATGCCAAGGCTGTCAGCGACGTTACAAGACGCTACGGGCGGCATAGTGCAGCCTGAGGAGCGTCGAGAGGGCCTGACGAGCCCGGTGCAACCTGACCTTGAGCGCGGTCGCCGTCACACCCAGTGCGTCAGCAGCCTCCTGCGTACTCAGTTCTTCGATGTCGCGGAGGATGAGCACGGTTCGGTATTGAGGGGGCAACTGGTTGATGCAGGCGCGAACCGTGTTCCGGGTCTCCGCCCTGACGAGCAGTTCATCGGCCGGCGTCTCCCACTCATGGAAGCTCTCGGTGTGGTGACCGTCCTCGAGGAACTGTGGCAGGAGGTCTTCGATCGATGTTTCCGGCTTTCGCCGCGCCGATCGAATTTTCATCAGCGCCGCGTTGACGACGATGCGATGGAGCCAGGTCGATACCTGCGCCTGCCGCTGGAACGAATGGATGCCTCGGAAGACGCTCAGGTAGGCGGTCTGGACGACGTCACGGGCGTCTTCCTCGTTGCGCACGAGGCGCCGCGCGACGGCGAGAAGGCGGGCGCCGAACGCGCGTATCAGCATTTCGTACGCGCGGTCGTCGCCGGCCTTCAGCCCTTCGAGGAGCGCCTGTTCGTCAACAATCGCGGAATCGTCGCGCGTACTTGACACGTCGCATCAACCGAGTCTGGCTGAGTCCCGAATCGAGACGGGCCGTTCTCAGAACCGGTAGCTGAGGCCGAAGCGGACCGCGTGGAACTCGAACGGCTCTCTGCGTTGAAAATTCGTCCCTGCGGCGTTGGCCAGAATGAACGGATTCGTCGCGGGCGCCGGGCCTTGCGCACGAATACCCGACTCTTCGCGGTTGTCGAGGCTGGTGAAGAGGTACTCCCCGGTCATGCTCCAGCGCCCGCTGAACTTGAACTCGAGGCCGGCGCCTGCCTGGTATCCCCACACGCTCTGGCTCGATCCCAGACCGTCGTCAGCAGCATCGTCCCCGGAAAGGACAAACGTGTTGACGGCGTTGCTGGTCGTGAACCGCTGTTTGACATTACCCCAAGCGCCGCCGCCGGTGCCATACACGAGGACGCGGTCGCTGCCAAAGCCAACGCGGCCGCGCAGGCCAGTCACGACATTCAGTTCCCTCGTGAACGAGTAGAACGCCGGGGTGATGCTGAAAGCCGTCGCGCTGTCGACGACGTCCGTCCGGGAGACGTCGGCGAGGCCCCCGAACACGACATGTCCGCGTTGCCAGTCATAACCGACGCGACCGCCGACGTCGATGCCGTTCGAGTCCCCGGTGCAGCCGGCGGCGGCTGTAGGGCCAACCGCGAGGCCGCCGCAGAAGCCAGGTGAGAATGCATCAACCCCAGCAATGGTCCGCACCGTGTCGCCGAATGAACCGTCAAGGTTGGTGTCGAACCTGATGCTCTCGGATGCGTCCTTGTTCTGCACGCCGGCTCCCACGGTACCGCCGATATACAGGCCGGTCCAGCTCTGGGCCTCTGCTCTCGCCATGCCGCCCAGCACCAAGGTCGCACACATCGCTCCTGCAAGCAGTCTCATCACCCCTCCTGTCTTTGGCGGACCAGCCGTCGGCCGACTGTCCTCCCTTCTCTACGCAGGAGCGTGATCGTTGGATTGCCCCCAGCTACGGCGTACTGTTGGTTTCGGGGCTGCCGACATGCTGTGGCGTGGCAACGGTGTCAGTAACACCCGGGCCGAGCTGCTCACTTCGGACGGTCCCGTCGGGCGCGATCACGACTGTGGCGCCGAACAGGCCGCGCCTGAACTGTCGAGGGTCGTCCAGGTCGCCCTGCACGAAGCGCAGGTCGCTCCAGCGTACGGTCGTGGAACCGTCTTCGGCCACGAACGAACGCGCTGCGGGGAATCGTGAGAAGCCGAGGAAGATACGGGGCGTGGGTGCCCCCGCCGCTGTCACCACGGCCGGCGTCCACTGGTTGGGGACGCGCATCGCCAGCACGCGGGCGGACAGTGATTCGCCAGACAGTCCGCGCCCGGTCAGCAGATCGACTTCACGCACCTCGTAGGCATTCGACAGCTGCGCAATCAGGCGCCAGCGGAACGGCGAGATGAAGTCGGGCATCGCTGCAATCTCCACGAGGCAGCGCTCGGTCTCGTTGGTGCGGGCTGCGGCCGACTCCGGCCTGGGCCAGTATTCCAGACCCCATCCGGGGCGCACGGACGCCTCGCACCATGCAGGCAGGCGGCCGCTGAATGCTTCAGGGGCGCGGGCGACGGCCGTATCGTGTGCGGCACCCCGGACGCCGTAGTTCAGGGCCATCAGTGTGAGCGCGATGGCCGCGTTGCGCCGGCGTCGAACGGCAGTGCCCGGATCGCCGCTCGGGCCGCGCGCGAACCAGAAACCACCACCGAGGATGGCGAGCAGATACACGTCGACGATCGGCATCCAGTCGACGGAGAACCATGTCCAGGCAAATGGACTGAGCGGGCGCGTGCCATACGAGGTCGGCAGATCCATCAGGATGTGCCCGACGACGCCGATAATCGAGACCGCCCAGAGCATGAGCAGGCTCGCGTCCGGCTCGTCCGTACGCGCGCCCCATCTCCTCTGAGCTAGCCAGACCAGCCCGGCCACGGCCGCGGCGAGGCCGATAACGCCGAGCGGACCGTGCGTCGGTCCGCGGTGGAACTCGAGGTACTTCGCGGCGCCGCCCAGTGTAACGACGACATCAACGTCCGGTGCATTCGATGTGAGGAGGAGAGCAGCGGTGGTGCCTCGGCCGGCGCGGCCGAGCGGCGTGCGCGCTAGCGTCAGCCCGAACAGGCTGTGCGTGAGGTTGTCCAAGGGCCTTAATATTACAGGATGGGTAAGTTGCTGCTCGCACTGGCTGTCATGCTGACAACGGTGCTGACGCCATCGCCGGCCTTCGCGTGGGGCTTCGCAGTGAGGCCTGTCCTCGAAGGGCGGCTCTCGTCGGCCATCACGGTGACCGCGAGCCTCATTATCACGGCCTGGGAACAGGCAGGGAAGCCGGTCATGCTCACGGAAACGTCGCGCACACCCCGGCCCGTGCGCCGCTAGTGCTGGTTCACCTCATTCCGCTCGGCCGTGACCGGTACGAGCTCTACGCCGAAGCACCCGAAGAGGACGAGGAACAGCTCGCTCATGACGCCGGCAAAGTGCGGCGGTGGCTGCACCGGGCCGGCGAGCAGTGGCGCGGGTACGTCGACGCCGCGCGCATGGGCACCGCCACCGGACGCTTCGCACGCTGGCGCGACGCTCTGATCTGCAAACTGGCGGCATCGCTGGACGAGCAGCGCACCCTCCGCTCACTTCGGATCGCCAGCGCCGCGACGATGCTGTTTCCTGCCGGCCTCGACCATGTGGCGGCACGGGCGGTGCTCGACCGGCTGCTGGCCTCGTCGCAGCGCCAACATGGGCGGCAGCTGATCATCTACCTCGTCCTGTTCGTGCTCTCGGGCATCCTGTTCTTCGTTCCGGGCCCGAACATCGTGGCCTACTACATCGGGTTCCAGGGCTTCGGTCATCTGCAGTCGTGGCGCGGCGCCAGACACGCAGCCACCGACGTGACCTGGACGTTCCAGCCAAGCCCGGATCTCGAGGAACTGGCGAGGCTGGCGACCGAGCCGCACGCGACGCGGGCCGAGCGTGTGTGCGCCGTCGCGCAGCGTCTCACCCTCGAGCACCTGCCGGCGTTTTTCGAGCGCGCCGCCGGCTGAAATCTGCGTGCTATACTTCGCGCGAAACCGTTGACTCTCAGAGAATTAGCCGACCGTCTGCAGTGTCGTCTCGACGGCGACGGTGACCTCGCCGTCACTCGCGTCTCGGGCATCGAGCACGCGCAGCCAGGCGACCTCACCTTCGTCGCCAACCCGAAATACCACCACTTCCTCGACACCACGAAGGCTTCGGCAGTGCTGGTCACAGCTGGGGTGTCGCGCACGGCACACGGACCGGCGCTGTTGATCTGCGAGCATCCGTATCTGGCGTTTGCGCAAGCGCTCGGTGTGCTCGCCAACGCGGCGTTTCCGGTGGTCGGCATCGACCAGTCGGCACAGGTGGCATCCAGCGCACAGCTCGGTGACGGGGTGTCGGTCGGGGCGTTGGCGGTCATCGGCGCGGGCGCGCGCATCGGTCCGCGCACCGTCGTGCATCCTGGCGTCATCATCGGCCCGGGCGCGGTGCTCGGCAGCGACTGCGTGATCCATTCACGCGTCTCGATTCGCGAGCGTGTACAGCTCGGCGATCGCGTCGTGGTGCAGGACGGCGCGGTGCTCGGCAGCGACGGCTTCGGTTTCGTGCGGCAGCCCGACGGCACGCACCTCAAGATCCCGCAGCATGCCGACGTCGTCATCGAAGACGATGTCGAGATCGGCGCCAACACGACGATCGATCGTCCGGCCGTGGGTGAGACGCGCATCCGCAGGGGCGCGAAGATCGACAACCTCGTGCAGGTTGCGCACGGCGTCAGCGTCGGCGAGCGGACCTGTTCGCGGCGCAGGTCGGCATCGCGGGCAGCACGGTCGTCGAAGACGACGTGGTGCTGGCTGGTCAGGTCGGTGTCGCCGGGCACCTGCGCATCGGCAAGGGGGTGATCGCCACGGCGCAGACCGGCGTGCCCAATTCCGTCGACGCCGGCACGTTCATCTCCGGCTATCCCGCCATTCCCAACCGCGACTGGCTCAAGTCGTCGGCGGTGTTTCGTAACCTGCCCGCGCTGAAGAAACGCGTTGGCGCAGCTCGAGCGACGCATCGCGGAGCTCGAGGAGAAGCTCGACGCATGTCGTCCTCCGTCGGAAGCTGATTGGCCGAGCGGCCCGCGGCCGTCTCGTGCTGGCTGCTCGCGCTCCGCCGCCTTCGCACAAGCCGGAGCCGCTCGACGACGCCCCGAACACGGTCACTTCCTGCCGCGCTACGACTTGCAGATGTCGGCGGCGGGACTGGTGCATCCTGACGATCGCTTCACGTGGGATACGCACTGGTTCGGCGATTTCGATCTCGTCGACTATACCATCGGGCGCGTCACCTTTCTGGCGACTACCAGGCGCTGCTCGGCAGCGAGTTCCGGCCCTTCGATCCCTATCAGAGCAACTACACGCTCGAGGCATCGGGCTCGCTGCGCTTCGGGAAGACCGAAGTGACGGTGTCCTCAGCCACATCTCGCGCCACCTCGGCGACCGACCCAAGCGCGAGGCGGTGGCCGAGAACTCGCTCGGCCCGCGTCTCGAGCGGTTTCATCCGGGCGGCGGGCGCGATCGAGCTCGACGTCCGCGTCGACGTTCGCAAGGTGATTGCCCGGGCCTACGTCGATTACACCTGGATGAACGAGCTCGCTGGTCACGCTTCGTCGTCCATGTCGCGAGCATGCCGGGATGTTCGTGCGCGGCTACGGTCAGCTGATTCAAGTGGACAGAACCATCGCCGGACGCGCCCAGCAACGGGCGGACGCATCGAAGCGGGTGTGCGGCTGGGGCAAGAGCAGACCGGCGGCGCCATGGAGCTCTTCGTCGGCGGCGAGCAGATGATCGATGCCGACTCGCTCGACCGGCTGCCGGAGCTGGGCCTCGGCGGCTTCCGCCTGCTCGGGCACTGAGGCTGTCCGGCTCAAGCCGGCACTGACCCCGGAGCGCCGCACCGAAAGGATAGAATCGGTTGATGCCTCGCAGGGTGCTCCGCGCGTTCTGGTTTCGGTGCTGCTGGCGACCGTCTGCCGCGCCGCCTGTCTCGGGCGCCGTCCCTCCGCCGAAGCTGCAGTACGACATCTCGACGCTCGACAACGGCCTGACGCTCGTGCTGTCGGAAGATCACTCGACGCCGATCGTCCACCTGCAGCGTCTGGTACCACGTCGGCTCGAAGAACGAGCGTCAGGGCCGGACCGGCTTCGCCCATCTCTTCGAGCACATGATGTTCAAAGGATCGCGCAACGTCGCGCCCGAGGAGCACACCTCGGTCATCGCCTCGGTCGGCGGGCAGAGCAACGCCTACACCACCGACGACGAGACGGTGTTCTGGGAGACGCTGCCGGCGCAGTTCCTGCCGCTCGGGATCTGGCTCGAGGCCGACCGCATGGCCTCGCTGCGCATCGACGAGGACAACGTTCGTCACCGAGCGGGAAGTGGTGAAGGAAGAACGGCGGATGCGGGTGGACAACCAGCCCTACGGCCGGTTGAACGAAGTCATCTACGAGAACACGTTCACCACACATCCCTACAAGCACTCGACCATCGGCAGCATGAAAGACCTCGAAGCGGCGTCGGTCGACGACGTGCGCGAGTTCTACAGACCTACTACGTCCCCGAGAACGCCACGCTGGTCATCGTCGGCGACTTCGACACGGCGCAGGCGAAGGCGACTGGTGGCGCAGTACATGGGCCGCGTGCCGAAGGCGCGCCAAGCCGGTGCCGCGCGACATCCCGAAAGAGCCGCCGCAGACGCAAGAGCGGCGGGTGACGCTGCGCGAGCCGTGGCCGCTGCCGGTTGTGGTGGTCGCGTACCACATCACCTACGACGGCAACCGCGACTCGTATCCGCTGCACATCGCCTCGAAAGTGCTCTCGGACGGACAGAGTTCGCGCATCTACCAGAAACTGGTCTACGACCTGCGACTGGCGGTCGCGGCCTTCGGCGCTGCCAATCTCGATCGAAGATCCGAATCTGTTCTACGCCATGGCGATCGTCCAGCCCGGCCAACGCGCCGGAGGCCGCCATCGACGCGCTCATCGCCGAACTGGATCGCCTGAAGATCGAGCCGATCAGCGGACCACGAACTGCAGCGGACCAAGAACCAGTTCGCGCGCGACTACATCCTCGGGCGCGAGTCGAACCAGCAGAAGGCGCTGCAGCTTGGCGCACGCGGTGGTCCTGCACGACGACATCACGACGGCCGACGGCGAGTTCGAGATTTTCCAGAACATCACCGCCGGCGACGTGCAGCGGGTCGCGCGAGACCTACTTCCCGCACCGAAAACCGGACCGTGATCGACCATCATGCCGACCGGCAGCGCCGATAGCAGGAGTCAGGCCGATGACGGTACGCGTGTGTCTCGTGGCTCTGTCTGGCCGGCGCTGGCCTCCGCCGCCCAGACCGGCCGCTGGCCCTCCGAAGGTCCGCCGCGTCCGCTGCCGGCGCGCGAGGTGACGTTTCCCGACTACGAGATGCGCACGCTCGCCAACGGCCTGCAGGTCGTCGCCGTGCTGCACCACGAGCAGCCAGTCGTCGCGATGCGCATGATCGTGCGGGCCGGAGCGGCGCATGGATCCGCGCGACCGAAGCCGGGCTCGCCAACGTCACCGCATCGCTGCTCGATCAGGGACTCGCGACGCCAGAGCGCGAAGCGAGGTCAACGACGCGATCGACTTCATCGGCGGCGCGATGGGCGTCGGCGCCGGCACCGATCTGACCTTCGTCAACGTCCTGGTGATGAAGGACAGCTTCGAGACCGGCCTGCGCATGCTGTCGGACATGGCGCGGACGCCAGGCTTTGCGCCAGACGAGATCGAGCGTCAGCGGCAGCAGGTGCTGTCGGACCTGCAGGTGAACTTCGAGGATCCCGAGTTCGTCGCCGACGCGGTGTTCGACCGTCTCGTCTACGGGTTTCATCCGTACGGCCTGCCGCAGCTCGGCACGCCGGAGACGCTCGGCTCGATCACGCGCGACGACATTGTTGCGTTCCACGACACCTGGAACTTCGTGCCGAACAACGCCATCCTGGCGATTGTCGGCGACGTGACCGCCGACGAAGCCTTTGGCGGTGCACCAAGGTGTTCGGCGACTGGCGCGCGGAGGTCGCTGCCGGTCGAGCCGATCGCGCCGCCCGACCCGACGCGGCGCGTCATCGTCATCAACAAGCCGGACGCCGTCCAGACCGAGATTCGCGCCGGTCACCTCGGCGTCAAGCGCAACCATCCGACTTCATGGCGCTGAACGTCACGCTGCGCATTCTCGGCGGCGAAGGCGCAAACCGTCTGCACCAGGTGCTGCGCACCGAGCGCGCACTGACCTACGGGGCCAAGGCGGACATGCACACGCTGCTCGACGCCGGCGATTTCGAGGCGTCCACCAACACGCGGTCCGACTGCGACCGGCGAAACGCTGCGCCTGATCGTCGACGAGTTCTGGCGGCTGCAGCGCGACCGCGTCAGCGACCGTGAATTGAACGATGCGAAGGCGTACATCACCGGCAGCTTCCCGCTCACGATCGAGACGCCGGACGCCATCGCCACGCAGGTGCTGAACGTGCTCTTCTACGGCTTGCCGGTCGAGCAGTTGCACGACCTATCGCGACCGCGTGAATGCCGTGCGGTGCCGGACGACATCGAGCGGGTCGCGCGTTTCTATCTTCGTCCCGACCGGCTGTCGATTGTGCTGGTGGGGAATGCGCGGCGTTCCTGTCGCAGCTGCGCGGACTCGGCTTCTCGAACGTCGAAGTGATCGAGATGCAGGATCTCGATCTGCTGGCGTCGGACTTCCGCAAGCCCGGGCCGGCGTCGCGCTCGCAATTGCAACCGGTCCCCTCACGCCGCGGTTCACCCGGAGCGTCACTTCAGTTCCCGCGCGTGCGGCCGGCGGCGTACCAGCCGGCGGCGGCACAGGCCACCGGTCGCGGCATCACGCCAGAGGAAGGGGCAAGTGCCCGGCAGTTGCTCGATCGCGTCATTGCCGCGAAGGGCGGCGTCGAACGGCTCCGTGCCGTGAAAAGTCTGGTCGTGACGACGCGCGCCAGGGCACTCGGACCGAATGCCCCGGCCGATACCGCAGATACAGTCACCTACATCGAGTATCCGAACCGAGTGCGGGTCGAGTCGAAGATTCGCGGCACCGACGTGGTGCAGGTCTACGACGGCACGCGGGCGTGGGTCCGCGACCCGAACGGCACCCACGACGTGCCCGAGCGCGGCGTGCGCGACTTCCAGAACGGTCTCCGCCGCGACACCATCAACGTGCTGCTTGCCGCGCTCGATGGCCGCGTCCGTGTCCGCCGCCTGCCCGACGTGAAGGACGATGCCGGCGTGGTCCGCCCGGCGCTGGAGTTCTCCAGCGCCGACCTCGAGCCGATGGTGATGTACATCGACCCGGAGACCGGCCTCGTGTCGAAGCTGACCTACGTGGCAGGCGGCATGGGTCAGCCGCTCGTCGAGGAGAGCTTCACCGATTATCGAGAGGTGAACGGCGTGCAGATCACCTGGGCGGCCACCGTTCGCGTCGGCGGACAACCGGCGCTCGAACGCACCGTCACCGACGTGAAGGTCGGCGACGCGCTCGACCCGTCGCTGTTCAAGCGGCCGTGAGCCTCCGCCTCCTGCTCTCGTGCGGCGAGGCTTCCGGCGACCTCTATGCCGGCGCCTTGACGCGCGAGCTCCGCACCCTCGCCCCGGACATCGAAGTCGCCGGCCTCGGCGGCTTGGAGTTCGCCCGCGCAGGTGGCCGCGTCATCGTCGACTATCGCGGACTCGCCGTCACCGGCTTCTCGGAAATCGTCGCCAAGGTGCCGCAGCTCCGCGCGGCGAAGCAGCAGTTGCTGGCCGACGCGCGGCAGCGCCGGCCCGACGCGCTAGTGGTCCTCGACTACTACGGGTTCAACGGCCGGCTGGCCAGGGACGCCCACGCGCTCGGCATCCCGGTCATTCACTACATCAGTCCGCAGGTGTGGGCCTGGCGGCCCGGCCGCATCAACCTCATCCGCGATGTGACGCGGAAGATGCTGGTGATCTTCCCGTTCGAACGGAAAATCTACGAGGAGGCGGGCGTGCCGGTGGAGTTCGTCGGGCACCCGCTCATCGACCTCGCACGCGCGCGGACGCCGCGCCACGAGCTCCTGTCACGGCTGGGGCTCGACCCGTCCGCCCCGATCGTTGGCGTGCTACCGGGAAGCCGGACCAGTGAACTGCGACGCATCCTGCCAACATTGGTCGAGGCGGCGCAACTGATGCGCCAGCGCGTGCCGCACGCACAGTTCGTGGTAGCGCGGGCGCCCCATCTTGACGACCGGCTCTACGCCCCGATACGCGGCCTCGCTGCGTCGGCCATCGTCGAGGGTGAGACCGACGCCGTGCTCTCCGCATCCGACGTGGTGCTGACGGCCTCCGGCACGGCCACGGTCCAAGCGGCGCTGCACGACACACCGATGGTCGTCGTCTACCGTGTGTCGTCCCTCGAATACCTGGTGGGACGGCGGTTCGTGAAGGTCGATACCTTCGCGATGGTCAACCTCATCGCCGGCCGTCAGGTCGTGCCTGAGCTCATCCAGGAGCGGTTCACGGCCGAGGCAGTGGCTGCCGAAGCGACCTCGATGCTCACTGATAAGGCGCGTGCGGCACGGATCAGGCAAGGATTGGCTGAGGTCCGGGCGAAGCTCGGCGGTCCTGGCGGCAGCCGCCGCGCGGCCGAAGCCGTCCTGAGGACGATAGGGGAGCTATGAGACAACGGGTGCTGAGCGTCGCGATGCTGGTATGCCTGCTGGCCGCGCACGCGCGAGCCACGGTGCTGATACCAGCTGATCTCGCGGAACTGTCTCGCGAGGCGCTGGTCATCGCAAGGGGGCAGGTCGTCGCCATCGACGCACGCTGGTCGGACGGGCGCCGCAGCATCGAGACCGTCGTCACGCTCGAAGCCGAGAGCTATCTGAAGGGCGAGATGGGCCGGGTGGTCCAGTTCCGCGTGCCCGGAGGGTCGATGGGCCGCTACCGCAACATCGTGATGGGCGCGCCGCAGTTTACGCTGGGGCAGCGGGTGATCGTGTTCCTCGGTGCCACTGGCCCGCGAATGCCGTTCGTCCTCGGGCTGAGCCAGGGGGTGTACCGCCTGGGCGTGACACCATCCGGCGACGTGCTGGTTTCGCCTCCGCCGGTCATGCCGGGTGTGGCGGGGCCAATCGTGCGCGGCGCGGTCATGCGTCGGCCCGCGGCACTGCCCGACTTCGAGCGTAGCGTGCGCGCGCTGGCCGGAGGCGGACGATGACGCTGCGTCGCCCCTCCGCCACGCGCCGCGGTTGGTGCGCGGTGCTGTTGCTGGCATTCGTGTTCGCCATGCCGTCGACAGCATCCGCCTACCTGAAATTCGGATTCCAGTTGGGCGGCAGGGATTTCACGCTCCGATGGAACGATGCGCCCGTCACGTATTTCGTGAGCGACGTGAATGTTGCGGGCGTGACCGCCTCTCAGTTGCAGGGCGCGGTTGCGAAGGCGTTCACGACCTGGGAGTCGGTGCCGAGTGCCTCCATCACCTACACGTTCGGCGGTTTCACGCGCAGCCTGCCTGGCGAGAACGATGGCCGCACCACGCTCGGGTTCATGAACGAGCCCGATCTCGATCGTGTCCTGGCGTCGACCAGCTACCTCGTCGACGGCGAGACTGGCGAACTGCTCGAGTCGGACATCTTCTTCAACTCCGCCTTTCTGTGGTCCGTGGCGCCGGCCGGGGAGCCTGGACGCTGGGACGTGGAGTCGATCGCGCTCCATGAAATCGGGCACCTCAGCGGTCTGGGCCATTCAGCGATCGGCGAAACCGAACTGGCCTCTGGCGGCGGACGCCGAGTGCTGTCCATCGGCGCCGTGATGTTCCCGATCGCCCTCGGCAGCGGCGACATATCGGGACGACGGCTTCTGCCCGACGACGTTGCCGGCATCTCCGACCTCTACCCGGACGATCGCTTCAACGACACGACCGGGAGTGTGTCGGGCCGGATCACGAAGAATGGCACCGGCGTGTTCGGTGCCCACATCGTCGCCTTCGACCCCCGTGGAGGCGAACTGGTCGGCAACTTCAGCCTCGGCCAGGATGGCCAGTTCTCAATTGCCGGCCTGCATCCAGGTCCCCACGTCCTGCGCATCGAACCGCTGGATGACGCCGACACGGATAGCTTCTTCGACGATTCCGAGCCGCCCGACCTGAACTTCAGAACCACCATCTTCGAGCGGCTGGTCATCGTGCCGCGCGGCGGCGATAGCGGAGCGGTCCAGATCACGGTGCAGCCGAAGTGAGCCGCGGCAATTGCCTGGCCTTGATAGTCGCAGCGCTGGTCTGCGGCGCGTCAAGCGCGCAGGCGCAGACGCCAGCCACCGGCCGGTTCGAGGTGTCCACTGGAGCGCGCTGGGTTGGTGCCATCGCCTTCGGCACGACTCCCGCCACGGAAACGAGCTTCGGCGGCGGCAGGCGCACCCTGTTCGAGAGCTCGACCCAGCTCGATCGGTCCATCGGGGGCAGCATCGGGCTGGGGGTGCGGCTGACGCGGGCACTGCTCGCCGAAGTCGCCGCCGTGTACAACCCCACCGGGCTCAGCACCCGTATTACCGGCGACGTCGAGGGTGTGGAGAACCTGACCGTGAAGGCCCCGGTCGCGCAGTTCCTCTTCGAGGCTGGCGTACAGGCTCGGCCGGCACGGTGGCGCCGCGGGCATGTGTCGCCCTTCGTGACCGTCGGCGTCGGCTACCTGCGGCAACTGAACGACGGACGGACACTCGCGGAGACGGGACGTGCGTGGTATCTCGGCGGCGGGCTGTCTTATGAGCGGGCAGCAACTCAACTCCGGCGGTTGAAAGCCACGGGAATTCGGGCCGATCTCCGGGCGCTTGTCCTGCGCGATGGAGTGGCGCCTGATGACGCCTGGCGGGGTGCACCCGCGATCACCGCAGCGGTGTTTGCGCGGTTCTGACGCGGCCGCGGACAATGTTCGCTGCCTGGAGGTCCGATGCTCGACGAGTTCAAGAAGTTCGCAATGCAAGGCAACGTTGTCGACCTCGCAGTCGGCATCGTCATCGGCGCGGCATTCGGCGCCATCGTCAACTCGGTCGTCCAGGATGTGATGATGCCGATCTTCGGCGTGGTCACTGGCGGGCTCGACTTCAGCCAGCGGTTTGCCCTCCTCAAGGACGGCACACCTCCAGGACCCTATGCGTCGATTGCCGTGGCCAAGGCCGCGGGCGCGTCGACGCTGAACTACGGCCTGTTCATGAACGCCGTGGTGAACTTCCTCATCGTGGCCGTCGCCCTTTTCCTCGTCATCAAGGCGATGAACTCCGCCCGGCAGGCCAGGGCAGCGACACCGGTTGCGCCGCCGGCGCCAGCCGCCCCGAGCGCCGAAGAGAAGCTCCTCACCGAGATCCGCGACCTTCTCAAGGGAAGCGTCGCCCGCTCATAAGGCGTCATCGCCCCGGTGGCGTGTGCCGCCGGGGCAAGGCGCTGCCGCTCGCGCCGGTCAGATTCGCGTGTTGCGGGCCGCGTCGCTCGATGGCGTCACCGGATCATCCGGAGCATCAGGCGCCTGATCTTCGGACTCTTTGTGCATGATGTGGGACTCTCGCCCGTGGGCGACCGAGTCGCGGCTGTCCGGCCGTTCGCTTTCGATCGGCCGATCTTCGGGACCGCCCAGGGGTGACGCCGGGCTGCCTTCGAACGTCGGGCGGCTGTCATTCCGCATCGTTGTCCTCGTCCTTCCGGCTGCCGCGGGGCGGCAACTCATCCTGTTCCTGATCCTCTTCGTCCAGCGGGCGGTTCGTAATGCCGCCCGCGTTATCGTTGTCGGCCATCTGTTCACGGCCTCGGCCCGGGCTGTCGTTGAGGTTCTCGCGTGACCCCTCAGCCTTTTCCATTGCCGATGCATTGTTCGGCGCTCCCTGGCGGGGGTTCCTGCTCGTATTCGCCATTGCGTTTGCTCCTCCGTGCCCAGGCGGTCGCAAGGCACGTGCCCGGCCGTGTATCGCTGTGGTACGATTAGCGTTTTCTCGAGGTCACCCGATTTCAAGAGGTCACCGATGTCGACCGTAGACACCTTCGGCACCCGTACCGCCCTCCAGACCGGCGGACGCACCGTGCAGTACTTCAGCCTTGGCGCGCTTGCAAAGAACGGCTTCCCGGAAGTGGCGCGCCTGCCGTTCTCGCTCAAGATCCTGCTCGAGAACCTGCTGCGCCACGAGGACGGACGCTTCGTCAAGAAGGGCGATATCGAGGCGCTCGCGAAGTGGGACGTGAAGAGCCCGGTGCAGAAGGAGATTTCCTTCGCGCCGGCGCGCGTCCTGCTGCAGGACTTCACCGGCGTGCCCTGCGTCGTCGACCTCGCGGCCATGCGCGACGGCATCGCGCGGCTCGGCGGCGATCCCGAACAAGGTGAATCCGCTGCAGCCGGTCGAGCTCGTCATCGACCACTCGGTGCAGGTGGACTACTTCGGTCAGGCCAACGCCTTCGAGCTCAACGCCGAGCTCGAGTTCTCGCGCAACAAGGAGCGCTACGCGTTCCTGCGCTGGGGCCAGAACGCCTTCCGCAACTTCCGCGTCGTGCCGCCGGACACCGGCATCGTGCACCAGGTGAACCTCGAGTACCTCGCCCGCGTCGTCTGCTCGGATGACGTCGACGGCCAGACCGTGGCCTACCCGGACACGCTCGTCGGCACCGACTCGCACACGACCATGGTGAACGGCCTGGGCGTGGTGGGCTGGGGCGTCGGCGGCATCGAGGCCGAGGCCGCCATGCTGGGCCAGCCCATCTCGATGCTCATCCCGCAGGTGCTCGGCGTGCGCTTGACCGGGATCATGCCCGAAGGCGCGACGGCCACCGACCTCGTGCTCACCATCACCGAGCGTCTGCGCAAGCATGGCGTCGTCGGCAAGTTCGTCGAGTTCTACGGCCCCGGCCTGCAGTACCTGACGATCGCCGACCGATCGACACTGGCCAACATGTGCCCGGAGTACGGCGCGACGATCGCCATCTTCCCGATCGATGCGATGACGATCGACTTCCTGCGCCTGTCGGGCCGCGACGAGTCGCGGGCGCAGCTGGTGGAGGCGTACTGCGAAGGCGCAGGGGTTGTTCCGTCGAATCCGGCGCGGCCGACCCGCTGTTCACCGAGACGCTCGAACTCGACCTGTCGTGCATCGAACCGAGCCTTGCCGGTCCGCGCCGTCCGCAGGACCGGGTGTCGCTGAAGTCGGCGAAGGCCGGCTTCGCCACGGCGCTGCCGACCCTGGCGGCCGCGGCGAAGAAGCCACGCGGCGTCGGGCGGTGGCGCAGCCGACGGCGGTCGCCGTGGCTGAACCGGCGGTCGGTCAGCTCGAGAACGGGTCGGTGGTCATCGCCGCCATCACCAGCTGCACGAACACGTCGAACCCGGGCGTGATGCTCGCGGCCGGTCTGCTCGCGAAGAAGGCGGTGGAGAAGGGGCTGACGCCGTCAGCCCTGGGTGAAGACGTCGCTGGCGCCCGGCTCGAAGGTGGTGACCGAGTATCTGCGCAAGGCCGGGCTCGACACCTACCTCGACGCGCTCGGCTTCAACCTCGTCGGCTACGGCTGCACCACCTGCATCGGCAACAGCGGTCCGCTGCCCGATGAGGTTCAGGCGGAAATCGACGCGCGCAACCTGGTCGTGGCGTCGGTGCTCTCGGGCAATCGCAACTTCGAAGGCCGCATCCAGCAGGCGGTGCGCGCCAACTATCTCGCGTCGCCGCCGCTCGTCGTCGCCTACGCACTCGCCGGCACGATGACGATCGACCTGACGACCGAGCCGCTCGGCAAGGGCAAGAACGGCAAGCCGGTCTACCTGCGCGACATCTGGCCGACCGGCAAGGAGATTCAGGAGACGATGGTGAAGGCGGTGACCGCCGAGATGTTCCGCGAGCAGTATGCGGACGTCTTCAGCGGCGACACGCGCTGGCAGACGCTGGCCGTCCCGACCGGCGACCGCTTCGCCTGGGAGCCCGATTCGACCTACGTCCGCAACCCGCCGTTCTTCGACGACATCACGATGGAACCGGCGCCGCTCAAGGACATCATGGGCGCCCGCGCGCTGGCCATGCTCGGCGACAGCATCACGACCGACCACATCTCGCCCGCCGGCAACATCAAGAAGGACAGCCCGGCCGGCAAGTACCTGATCGAGCACGGCGTGCAGCCGGTCGACTTCAACTCGTACGGCGCGCGTCGCGGCAATCACGAGGTGATGATGCGCGGCACGTTCGCCAACACGCGCCTCAAGAACCTGCTCGCGCCGGGCACCGAAGGCGGCTGGACGACGTTCCAGCCCGGTGGCGAGGTGATGGCGATCTACGACGCCGCGATGAAGTACAAGGACGCAGGCACGCCGCTGGTCATCCTGGCGGGCAAGGAATACGGCTCGGGTTCGTCGCGCGACTGGGCGGCGAAGGGCACGGCGCTGCTCGGCGTCAAGGCGGTGATCGCCGAGAGCTTCGAGCGCATCCACCGCAGCAACCTCGTCAACATGGGCGTGCTGCCGCTGCTGTTCACCGGCGGGGCGAACGCAGCGTCGCTCGGACTGACGGGCACCGAGGTCGTTCGAGATCCACGGCGTGGCCGATGGGCTGCGTCCGGCGGGTACGGTGCAGGTGAAGGCGGTCGGCGCGGCGAAGACGATCGAATTCGACGCCTTCGTCCGCATCGACACACCGGAGGAGTTGGTCGCCTTCCGTCACGGTGGCATCCTGCCGTACGTGCTGCGACAGCTCGTCGGCAAGAAGTAGCGCGATCAGCAGCCACGATGGCGCGACCCGCGAAGGTACACTGGCCTTCGTGACGGTCGTGTCCTCGTGGCTGTGATCTCGCTTCCTGAACTCCCCGCCGCACTCAAGGCCAGGGCACTCGAACTGGGGTTCGACGCCTGCGGCATCGCCCCTCCCACCGGCCTTCCCGAACTCGCGTTTCTTCGACGAGTGGCTCTCGCGCGGTTACGCCGGCGAGATGAGCTATCCTCGAGAAATCGGCCGGACTGCGCGCCGACGCCAGCGGGGTGCTCCACTCGGCCCGCAGCGTCATCGTCCTGGCGACGCTCTACAACACCGATCGTCCGTTCAGCATCGACGCAGCGGACCCGCGCGGGCGCACGTCGCGCGCTACGCGTGGGGCGACGACTACCACCAGGTGCTCATGCGCCGGATGGACGCGCTCGTGGCGTGGATGCACGAGGTCCATCCGGAGCCCGTTCGAGGCCGCGCCCTACGTCGATACCGGGCCGATTCAGGAGCGGGTGTTCGCGCAGGCATGCGGGCATCGGCTGGATCGGCAAGAACTGCTGCGTCATCAATCCGGAGCTGGGCTCGTTCGTCTTCCTGTCGGAGATCGTCTGCAGCCTGCCGCTGCAGTCTGACGCGCCCGCGCTCGATCAGTGCGGCATGTGCACGCTGTGCCTGCGAGGCGTGCCCGACACAGGCGCTCGTTGCGCCCGGCGTGCTCGATGCGAGGCGCTGCATCTCGTACCTGACGATCGAGCAACAGCAGGAACTCCCCGCCGCGCTGAAGCCCGCCGTTGGTACTCACGTGTACGGGTGCGACATCTGCCAGGAGGTCTGTCCCTACAACAGCACGGCTCCGGAGAGCGCGGATCCCGCGTGGCTGCCGCGCGCCGTCTGGGACGGACGTCGAGTGGACGAGCTCTTGCACCTCGCCGACGCTGACCTGCGTGCGGCCCTGGTCAACAGCGCGATGACACGCGCGAGGACGGCGGGGCTCCGCCGCAATTTCCGGGTGGCTGCTGAAAATGCCGGGGGAGAGGACACGTTCGGCCGCTGATTTCATTCCGGTGAAGCCCACGCTTCCACGGGTGCGTGAGGCCTCGAAAGGCTGCCGTGGTTGCGACCTGTGGAAGACCGGCACGCAGACCGTATTTGGCGAGGGACCGCGGCGTGCCCGCCTCATGCTGGTCGGCGAGCAACCGGGGGACCGTGAGGACATCGAAGGGCACCCGTTTGTTGGCCCCGCCGGCCGGATGCTCGACGAGGCACTGGATGCGGCGGGGATCGACCGGCGGGATATCTATCTCACCAACGTCGTGAAGCACTTCAAGTGGGAACCGCGGGGGAAGCGACGTATGCACAAGAAGCCGCGCGCATCCGAGATTGCGGCCTGCCGTCCCTGGTTGGATACTGAGATTGAGCCCGACGCGGACACGCGCCATCGTGAAGTCGCACGGTTCATCGACGATCTTCGACTCGTTGCCAGGAGGCTGACGTCGTGAGTTCCCTTGCTCCCGCACTGCTGCTGTCGATGCCACAACTGCTCGATCCGAACTTCGTCCGCACGGTCATTCTGCTCTGCAAGCACAGCGAAGAGGGCGCGTTCGGGCTGGTGCTGAACCGCCCGCTGGTCACCTCGGGCACAGTGATGGTGCACCTCGACCCTCCGGTCTCCACCGACCGCGAACTCGACATCTGGGTAGGTGGGCCGGTTGAACCCCAGCGCAGCTGGATTCTCGTCGGCGGCGGGCCCGAACATCCTGAAGTGTCAGGCGCGGCGCAGATTGCCGACGGCGTCTATCTCTCGACCTCGCCTGCGCTGCTGCGACGTCTGCTCGAGCCGGCGCCCCCGGAGAACGCGCGCCTCGTCGTCGGCTACTCGGGATGGGGAGCCGGCCAGCTCGAGGAGGAACTTGCCGAGTCGTCGTGGTTGCTGAGCGACGTCGATGCCGACCTGGTGTTCAACACGCCGCCCGACCAGATGTGGGAAAGGGCCATCCGCCGGCTCGGTGCGGACCCCGGGGCGCTGACCACGTCGCGCGGGGTGCACTAGCCGGAAGGTGGGTTCGGCTGACGCCGCGCGTAGAATGGTGCCGCGCCAGCGCCCGTGGCATGGCGAACCCCCCGTGCATGTGCGCATCCGTCCGTTTGTTTTTGCGGGCCGCCTGACGGCCCTCCTCGTCGCCGCCACGGCGACCGCGCTTGCGGCCGGGTGCTCGCAAGTGCCCGCGCCCGTAGTGCAGCCGTCGCCGGCCCTGCCCGCAGCTCCTGCGCCCGGGCGCCACGACCGGTTGTTGGTTGCCGATGAGATGGTGCGGCGCGGCTGCTACGAGTGCCTGCGCGACGCGCTGGCGGCATACGAAGCGCTGCAGGGCGACACCGAATTCGGCTCGCACGCCCGCGACGCCGCCGTGCGCACGGCACTGCTGCTCTCGGTGCGCGAAACCGAACTCGGTCTCACTCACGGCGGCTACATCGAGCGTGCACGTCGCCTTCTCGGTCCGGTGGAGCAGGCGTCGCCGGAACTGCCGGGACTGGTCGAGATCGCCGAGGTCATGAGCAGCGGTCCGACCGGTTTCACCAGGACCGCCGGCACCGACTCCCAGATCGCCGCCATGCTGACCATGGCGCGCAGCCAGGAGCAGTGGGCGTCGGTCTTGCGGAACCTGATGCCGCAGGACCTGACGGCGTCGTATCTCTGGCTGAGCCTCGCCTGCGGTCCGTACACCTCGACATTCCCCGACCACGAGAAGCGCAACGCGCTGCTGGAGAACGTGGCGGAGACTCCGCTGTTTGCCTTCAAGTTCTCCACAGCGTGCGGCCTGACCACCTCCGAGCCGCTCGAGGCCATGCTCGCCATCGAACCGCGCTTCGGGGAGATCAACTACCACCTCGGGCTGTTCGCGCTCGGCGGCCAAACCGGCACGCCGCCCAACCTCGACGCAGCCGACGCCCACTTGCGCGAGGCGTATGCGTGGCGGCAAGACTGGCCGGCGCTCACGCTCGCGATCGCCAACGTTGCCATGTCGGCCGAGGACTTCCCGCGCGCCTTCGAGTTCTACGAGTACACGCTGGGCCTGTCGAAGGATGACGCCGACGCCCTCACCGGCATCATCCGGGCGCTGACCTATGCGAACCGGCACGTCGAGGCCATCGCCCAGGCCGATCGACTGATTGGCACGGGGAGGAACGTCGGCGAGGCGCACTACTGGCGTGCCATGAACTTCGCTCGCCTGAAGGACGACGGGCAGGCATGGACGGCAATCGAGGACGCGGCGACGTCGCTGGCCAACGCCGACGTCCCCAAGCTGGCCGGCATCATTGCCATCAACCGCCGCGACTGGGCCACCGCCCGCCAGCGGCTGGAAGTGGCCGCCGTGCGTCGCCGAGCCGACTGCGAAACGGCCTTCTACCTGCAAGCCGTGCTCGCCGAACAGCGCGACTGGGAGACCACGGCGCGTGTCGCCTCGGACGCCGGCGCCTGCTTCGACAGCGCCGAATCCGTCATCCAGCAGGAACTGGCAATTGTCCGGGCCTCGCTGATGGCTGCCGACCGGCGCGCCAGGCTGGTTGCACGCCGCGAGGCGCAGCTCGTGTCCAATGCGCGGATGCGCGCCACGGCGTGGTACAACGCCGCCGCCGCCAACTTCAACCTGTCGCGCTCGGCGGAAGCCCGTCGCTACGCGGAGAAGGTGGCAGACGATGCGTTCTATGGCGACCGGGCTCGTTCGCTGCTCGAACGCCTCAAGTAACCCCCGCGCCGGTATACTGGTGAGATGTCTGTAGCAAATCCTTTGCGGCGTAACGTCGCCATCATCGCGCACGTCGACCACGGTAAGACCACGCTGGTCGATGCGCTTCTTCATCAGAGCGGCACGTTCCGCGCAAACGAACGAGTGGCCGAACGGGCCATGGACAGTAACGAACTCGAACGCGAGCGAGGCATCACCATTCTCGCCAAGAA
The DNA here is from genome assembly GCA_963722395.1 of uncultured Acidobacteriota bacterium. Lineage (GTDB taxonomy): Bacteria > Acidobacteriota > Vicinamibacteria > Vicinamibacterales > CAVVIG01 > CAVVIG01. Next base: position 605,336 of record CAVRLS010000013.1, read on the forward strand.
CACCGCGGTCCACTACCACGATCTGCTCATCAACATCTGCGACACGCCAGGCCACGCCGACTTCGGCGGCGAGGTCGAGCGCACGCTGTCGATGGTGGACGGCGTCATGCTGCTGGTCGACGCATCGGAAGGTCCGCTGCCGCAGACCCGTTTCGTGCTCCGCAAGGCGCTCGAGCGACGCCTGTTCCCGATCGTCGTCATCAACAAGATCGACCGCCCTGACGCGCGCGCGCAGGAAGTGCTGAACGAGGTCTACGACCTGTTCATCGACCTCGACGCGCCGGAAGAGGCGCTCGACTTTCCGGTGCTCTACACCAACGCCAAGGCAGGCACCGCCACCTACGACCAGAACGGCGGCGGGGAAGACCTCCGTCCGCTGTTCGATGCCATCGTCAAGCACGTCCCGCCGCCCAAGGGCGATCCCGAAGCGCCGCTGCAACTCCTCGTGGCCAACCTCGACGCCAACGACTACGTCGGACGCATCGCCATCGGCCGCATCTTCAACGGACGCGTCAAGGTGGGCGAGCCGGTCACCGTCTGCAAGCTTGACAGCACGCACCAGCCGACGAAGGTGACGAAGCTCTATACCTTCGATGGCCTGAAGCGCATCGACACCCAGGAAGCCGCCGCCGGCGACATCGTCTGCCTCGCCGGCATCGACGACATCACCATCGGCGAGACGATTGCCAGCATCGAGAACCCGAAGCCGATCCCGCCGATCGCCATCGACGAACCGACGGTGTCGATGATCTTCGGCGTGAATACCTCGCCGCTGTCGGGCCGCGACGGGCAGTACGTCACGTCACGCCAGATCAAGGACCGGCTCGATAAGGAATTGCTTGGCAACGTGTCAATCCGCCTGGAGCCGACCGACTCGCCCGAGCAGATGCGTATCGTCGGCCGCGGTGAGCTGCAGCTGTCGATCCTGATCGAGATGATGCGCCGCGAAGGGTTCGAGATCCAGGTGTCGCGTCCGGACATCGTCACCAAGACGATCAACGGCACGCTGTCAGAACCGGTCGAACTGCTCGTCATCGACGTCCCCGAGGATCACCAGGGTGTCGTCATCGCCAACGTCGGCGAGCGCCGCGGCGTGATGTCGAAGATGGTGAACAACGGCAGCGGCCGCGTCCGCCTCGAGTTCCGCATCCCGGCGCGCGGGCTCATCGGGTTCCGGTCGCAGTTCATGACCGACACCAAGGGCACCGGCATCATGAACCACATCTTCGACAGCTGGGAGCCGTGGCACGGCATCATCCCGGCGCGCGCCACCGGCGCCCTCGTCGCCGATCGCACTGGCGTGGCGACATCGTATGCGCTCTACAACATCCAGGAACGCGGCGAGATCTTCATCGACCCGGCGACCGCCGTGTACGAAGGCATGATCATCGGCGAGAACTCGCGCGCTGCCGACATGGACGTGAACTGCACGAAGGAAAAGAAGCAGACGAACATGCGCGCGTCGTCGGCGGACGAAGCCATCCGCCTGGTGCCGCCGCGCAAATTGAGCCTCGAGCAAGCCATCGAGTTCATCAACGACGATGAACTGGTGGAAGTGACGCCGACCAGCATTCGGCTGCGCAAGCGGGTCCTGGCCAGCAACATGCGGCCGAAGAAGGACAAGTCCGAGTAGCCTCGTCGCGCCGGCCCGGTTTCGCGCCAGTGGCCTGCGCTAACATGTTCCCCATGCTCAGGCGCAGAACGTCCGGTTCCGTGGTGTGCCCGTCCTGCGGGTCGCTGGTCGGTGTCAACGACCAGCGGTGCTACTCATGCGGCCGGGCCAACCCGGGCATGTGGGGCTTCACGCCGCTGCTGCGCCAGTTCGGCTCGGACCTGGGGTTCGTGCCGCTGGTCATCGGCGTCACCGCGGTCCTCTACGCGCTCTCGCTGATCGCCTCCGGGCAGTCACTGGTGATGATGGGCCGGGGCTTCAACATCCTGGCGCCAGGCGGATACACGCTGCTGGCGTTCGGCGCGAGCGGTTCGACCCCGGTCTTCGACCTCGGTGCGTGGTGGTCGGTGCTGAGCGCCACCTGGCTGCACGGCAGCCTCCTGCACATCGTGTTCAACATGATGTGGGTGCGCGACATCGGTCCGTCTACCGCCGACGTGATCGGCCCATCACGCACCGTCATCATCTATGTGGTCTCTGGCGTCTGCGGCTTTCTGCTCAGTTCACTGGCCGGGCAGTACCTGCCGCCGATTCCGCTGCTCTTCACCTCGCTCAGCGGCGCGCCGCTCACGGTCGGCGCATCGGCCTCGATCTTCGGGCTTCTGGGAGCGCTCGTCCACTACGGCCAGAAGAGCGGCAGCAGCCTGATTCACGGCCAGGCGAAGCAGTGGGCGCTCATCCTGTTCATCTACGGGCTGGTCATGCCGGGTATCGACAACTTCGCACACGCCGGCGGATTCCTCGGCGGCTATGCGCTGTCCGTCTTCTTCAATCCGCTGAGTCGCGAGCGCGGTGACCACATGCTCGTTGCCGTCGTCTGCCTCGTTGCCTCGTTTGCCGCGACCGCCTACTCGCTCTTCACTTTCTGGCCCTACATCGGACAGTAACCTGCGGCACCTCGCTTGCGAGTCCTCCTGCCTATGGAGGATGTCACTGCGATGAAGAACGTATTTGTGTACGGAACAGTCGTGATCGCGCTGACGGCAGCGCCAGCCTGGGCGCAGCAGCCCAACAGCGTCAGTCAGGGCGCGACGGCCCCTGCCGCGTCCGCATCAGCGCAGCAGAATGCGGATCAGGCGTTCATGCTCGAAGCGGCCATGGGCAGCATGGCTGAAGTCGAACTCGGCCAGCTCGCGGCGAGCAAGGCCGAGCGCGCTCAGGTGAAGCAGTTCGCGCAGCGCATGGTGACCGACCACGGCAAGGCGAACGCTGAACTCAAAGCGCTCGCACAGTCGAAGACTGTCACGCTGCCCACCGCCATCGGCGCGCAGCACAAGGCGCTCGAGGAACGGCTGTCGAAGCTGTCTGGCGCGGCGTTCGATCGGGCATACATGGAAGCGATGGTCAGCGAACATCGCAAGGCCGTGACGTCGTTCCGCACTGAATCGCAGAGCGGCAAGGATGCTGAGGTGAAGGCGTGGGCGGCGAAGACGCTGCCCACACTCGAGCAGCATTTGGAGATGGCGCAGAGGGCGAGCCGACCGGCCGTCGGGACCTCCGGGACCACAAGCGACTCCGACCCCGATCGCGGCACCACGGGCGGCAATCGTGGCACCACGGGCGGCGACACGGCGCGGCCGGGATCGGGTAGCGGCGCCGGCGGCGGCACGAGCACCGGTACGGGCACGCGTCCAGGCACGGGGAGCGGTGGCGCCACGGATGGTGCTGGCAGCACCGGTCCAACCGGTCGCCCAAACGGCTCTGGTGCTTCAGGAGGCTCGGGCTCGGGCGGCAGCGGGGCAGGCACGACACCCCGGTAACAGGCTGGGTGGCACGGGAGATCGTCCTCCCGTGTCACATTCTCTCTAGCGCTTCTTCATCGCTTTCTTCTTGTCGCGATCCAGCGCGCGCCCGACACCGCGATTCACAGCCTGCGGCTGCTGCGAGTCCTTCGCGGCGGCATTGCCCTGGTCGCCGGTGCGTTCGCGACCGGCGACCTTGTACCGACCCGGATTGACGTTGTTGCTCTTACTCATGTGGCTCCTTCCGCGTGCTTACAGGGTGAATCGCAGGAGTGCGCCGACCCCGCCGACCGATTCCAGCAACGTGGCGTCCTGCACGATGGTGACCGTGGCCGCCGTCTGCGTGGCCCTCGCGATGAGGTCGTCGCGTTCGGCGGCGTCGCCGATCAGCAGCTCATCGACCTGGCCAAGCTCCAGCGCGCGCCGGGTCGCCTCAACTCCGACGACGCCAAGCCCTCGGCCGCGGTACGCGTCGAACAGCGCCTCCACTCGCTCGCGATCCGACTCGGCGTCTTTCTGCTTCATCAGTTCGTGAGCGGCCGCGACGATCTCGTGCTCTGGCGCGCGGATATCCAGCCGCACCACGTCGACAACCTTCTCCGCGAGCGTCTTCGACATCTCGGCCCGCAAGAGGGGCACTACCACCTCGTCTCCGGCAATGACGATGGAGGTCACGCCCTCGTCACTCACCAGGCGCTGCAGGGTGTCGACTACCTCGCGTGCATGGCGCGCATGCTCGTTCAGTATCCTTCGCTGGTAGCGCTTCTGTGACCAGCCCCCCTGCTTGTGGCCGCGGGTCTTGGGGCTCTCGACGCTCTGGCGCGACTCGACGCGGTTGGCGGCGACGATGAAGATGCGGGCCCGGTTGGTATCGGCGAGGAGGACGGCGTGACGTGGGTAGTCGTCTGCCAGCCGCAGCAGGGGGTAGACCTGCGGCGACATGTCCACGAAGAGCTGATGCTCGGCAACCGGCGCGGCGAGTTCAACCACCTCGAAGAGGTCGGCGGCTGAGCACGCGAAGACGGCCAGGCCGTTGACGGCGGCGTCGACTGTGGTGAGGTACGCGCGCACGCGCTCGGCGTCGCGCTCGAGGCCCTGCCGTTCAGCGCTGTCTGCAGGATAGGTCCGGAGGCGCTCGGCAAGTTCACTCCTCAGGAACACGTCGAAGTTGTCGCGCCCGTGCTGATCGGGCGCGAGATTCAGGTAGAGGCTGAGGACAGGAAACGGCCCGGTGTCGACTCCGGTCAGGCGGTCGAGTTGCGCGGTAAGTTGATCAGTGCTGGGCATGCCTGCTTTGTGGCAAGCCGCGTGCCCGCACCGCGGACGGTGAACCTACTTCGCCTTCGCGAGTTCCTCGTCGATGACCCGCTTGAACGACTCGAACGGCTGGGCCCCTTCGATGGAGCGGCCGTTGATGAAGAAGGCTGGCGTCCCCGTTACCCCCACCGCTTCAGCATCCGCCATGTCAGCATCGACGGCCGGCTTCTGCTGGTGATTGTCGACGCAGGCGTTGAACTTCGCCGTGTCGAGGCCGAGAGCGGCGGCGTGCGCCTTGAGATCGGGGCCGCTCAGCTTCGTCGGGTTGGCAAACAGCCGGTCGTGGTACTGCCAGAACTTGCCCTGCATCTCGGCACAGGCCGACGCCTCTGCCGCAGGGCGCGCGTTCGGGTGGTTCTGCAGCGGATAGTGGCGATAGACGAACTTGATCTTGTCGCCGTAGGTCTTCAGTACCTGTTCCACCGTCGGGTGCGCCCGCAGGCAGAACGGACACTCGAAGTCGGAGAACTCGATGATCTCAACGGTCGCCCTGGGGTTGCCTCGGGGCACACGGCCCCCGTCGGTCACCTCGACGCGCGGTGGCTCGAGGCTGATGGTGACGGCAGTCTTCGCCCTCAGGGAATCGACGAGCGCCGCGCGGGCGGCATCCATCCGCTGCTCGATGAGCAGGCTCCTGATAGGTGCGCGCACCTGATCGAGCGTGGCGCCGTTGACGCGCGCCTGGTTCGTCTCGAACCACGAGGCAATCTCGGCCTCGCTCGGCGCCGGTGCCTTTGACGCGATCTCGCGCTCGACGAGGGTCGGGCGGTCGATGCCGCGCGCCTTCGCCTCGGCGTCGAGCAGGCGGTTGGCAATGATCTCTTCGATGGTGGCGCGACGCGCCATGTAGAGGGCCTGCACCAGCTTCGCGCTGCCGAACGACGACACGGGTTCCTGCAGGGCGCGGGTGTCGACCTCGGCCAGCGTCACCTGCGATGTGCCGACTGTGGCCACCACCTCCGACTGATTGGGCAGCATCGTCTGCTGCGCGTCGGTCTTCGAGCAGGCGGCGACCATGACGAGGCCGAGCGCGGCCATGGCTTTCAGGGGGAAAAGTGGTCCGCGCATGTGGTCCTATTCTGCACTGGTTCCGAGCCGCTGCGGCATGTCGGCAATGACGTAACTCATCACGGCAATCGCCGCTGCCGCCCGCGACACGTCGACCGGCTCGATCTTGTCCACGGTGTCGGCCGGCGTGTGATGGAGCAGAAAGTAGTCGCCGGTCCCCTCGTACGACATGGCGGGAATGGCTGCGGCTGTGACGCTCGGGTCGATGTCCGCGCCGCCGCCGCCTGGCGTCACGGTGTTGGCTTCGATGTTCGTGAGCAGCGAGGCAATGGCGCGCACGGTGTTGCGCGCAGCGTTGTTGGCCGTGACGGCGAACGACACCGGGCGGAACAGGCCGCTGTCGGCCTCGAGCATCATGACGTGCTTCGGCAGTTCGGCCAGGTGCGCGTCACGATAGGCGCGGCCGCCGCGGCCACCATTCTCCTCGTTCGTCCACAGGACCACACGGAGCGTGCGCCTCGGCCGCAGCCCGAGCGACTTGACCAGCCGCAGCGCCTCCCAGGTGGCGACGATGCCGCCGCCGTCGTCGCTGGCGCCGGCGCCGACGTCCCAGCTGTCGATGTGGCCGCCAATGACCACCAGTTCGTCTGGCGTCTCGCGTCCGCGAATCTCGCCGACGACGTTCGCCGACAGCGCGTCGGCCTCGAAATGCGCCTCCATCTGCAGTTTCAGGACGATGCGGTCGCCGCGTTCGGCCATGCGCTGCAGCCGGTCCGCATCTTCGCTGGTGATCGCCGCAGCGGGAATCTTCGGGGCGTTCGCGGCGTAGCTCAAACCGCCGGTGTGCGGCAGGCGCAAGCCGGGCGGTCCGACGGCCCGCACGAGCGCCGCCACCGCACCGTGCTGCGCCGCCCGCGACGGTCCGTCGCTTCTGTACGGGCGCGTCGCTTCGTAGGTGGTGAAGGGCACGTTGAAGACGACGATGCGCCCCTTGGCGCGGCTGGCGGCGGCATCGAGTTCGTCGAAGCTGCGGACGACAAGCGCCTCGCCCTGCACACCGCCCTCCGGCGTGCCGACGCTGTCGCCCAGGCCGAGCATCACCACCTGGTGCGGCGCCGGCCCGACAATCGACAGGCTCTCACGGCCGCGCACCCAGTGCGGCACCATGACCGGTTCGAGGTGCACGTTCTCCAGGCCGTCGCGCTTCATCTCGGCCAGCGCCCAGTCGATAGCCCGCGTCAGTTCCGGCGAGCCGCTGAGGCGCGCGCCGATGCCGTCGGTCAGCGTCGCCAGGCGACGCCATGCGAACTGGTCGACCATCGCCGCGCCAACCAGCCGGCCGGCCGTTTCGCGGTAGCCGTCGAGCCAGGCGGGCGCGGCTGGCGGTGTCGCCGAAGTCGGAGCACGCGTCTGTGCCGGCGTCTGTGCCAACACCGGTTCGGCATGCACGACCGCGAGGGTCGCGGAGAGGGTCAGGACGAGCGGAAGACGAGAGAGCACGAACACCTCGCGAGAGAGGAGACGCGCGCTGGCGCATCCCGGGTGGAGACGATCACGCTACAGTGCGGCCGAACCGCGGCCCGCAGGCTTGGCAAGCACCGGCTCCGGCTCGGGCGTGAAGTCCTCGCCCGGGTTGATGAAGCGATCCTTCTCGAAGCGGTATTGCTTGTCGTAGAGCTGACGGTAGCGACCGTCCAGCGCCAGCAGTTCATCGTGCGTGCCGCGTTCGACGATCTCGCCGTGCTCGAGCACCAGGATCTGGTCGGCGCTCTGGATGGTCGACAGGCGGTGCGCGATGACGAAGGTGGTGCGGCCGTGGCGCAGCGATCGCAGGCCGTCCTGGATCAGCGCCTCGCTCTCGCTGTCGAGGCTCGAGGTCGCCTCGTCGAGGATGAGCAGGCGCGGGTCGGCGAGGATGGCGCGGGCAATGGCCACGCGCTGGCGCTGGCCGCCCGACAGGCGCACGCCGCGTTCGCCGACGATGGTGTCGTAGCCCTTCTCGAATTCCTGGATGAACTCGTCGCAGTGCGCGATGCGGCTCACGGCGATGATGTCCTCGCGCGAGGCGTGCGGCCGCGCGAAGGCGATGTTCTCGGCGATGGTGCCGTCGAACAGGAAGTTGTCCTGCAGCACGACGCCCAGATACTGGCGGAAGTCGCGCAGCTTGACGTCCATCAGGTCGAGGCCGTCGACCAGGACGCGGCCGGTGAGCGGACGGTTGAACGCCATCACCAGCCTGATGAGCGTGCTCTTGCCCGAGCCGCTCGATCCGACCAGCGCCGTCGTGGAGCCGGCCGGGGCGCTTGAAGGAGATGTGCTTCAGCACCGGCACGCCCGGGTTGTATTCGAAGCTCACATTGTCGAACTCGACGTCGCCGCGCAGTTCCGGCAGCGGCGCGCGCGAGGCGTCCTCCTGGTCTTCGGTCGCCATCTGGCGGATCTCGCGAATGCGGTCGAGCCCGGCGAACGCCTCGGTGATCTGCGTGCCGATGTTGGCCAGCTGCACCACCGGCACGGCGATGAGCGCGGTGAAGGTGAGGTACATGACGAAGTCGCCGATCGTCATCTCGCCGGCCCGGATCGAGTTGCCGCCGACCAGCATCATCGAGATGCCGATCAGCCCGAGGACGACGGTGGAGAAGGCGGTGACGCTGGACACGCCGGTGAGCGACTGCGCGACGTTGCGGAAGATGCGGTGCGCGCCCTTCGCGAAGATCAGCTCCTCGCGCTTCTCGGCAGTGTAGGCCTTCACGATGCGCACGCCGCCGAGCGACTCGGCGAGCCGGCCCGTGACCTCGGCGTTGATCTGGCCGCGCTCGCGGAACAGCGGCCGCAGCCGCTTGAACGCCATCGCCATGCCAGTGCCGAAGGTGCCGAGCACCAGCATGGTGACCGCCGTCAGCTTCCAGTTGAGATAGAGCAGGACGACCAACGCCAGCAGGGCCGTGAGGACCGACCCGGTCAGCTGCACGAGGCCGGTGCCGACCAGGTTCCGGATGCCTTCGGCGTCGGTCATGATGCGCGAGATGAGGACGCCGGTCTTCGTCGAGTCGAAGTAGCGGACCGGCAGGCGCATCACGTGCGCCTCGACGTCCTTGCGCATCTCGGTGATCGCCCGCTGCGCGGCGACGCCGAGCACCTGCGAGAGCGAGAACGAGGTCGACGGATTCCACCAGCGTGGCGGCGGCGGCAGCCATCGCCAGCTTGGGCAGCAGGTCCCACTGATTCTGCAGGACCACGTTGTCCATCAGGTACTTCGAGGTGGTGGGAAGGACGAGGCCGGCGAGCCGGTTGATGACCATCAGGCCGAGGCCGAGGCCGAGGCGCCTGCGATGCAGCCAGATGAGCGCGCGTGCCTCCTGGAGGGCGCCGGGGCTGATCTTCTTCTTGTCCTTGCCACCCGTGGCATCCTCGGCCCTCGGCTTGAAGCCTCTGGCGCGCTCTGCGCTGGAATATCCGATCATTATTAAACGTTTCACCTCGAAACTGGTTCAGACGCGCGCAGGCAGCCCAACGGCCCCGGCACACGCCAACGAATTATCGCCGATCGCCCGATCCGGGCGCGGCGTGGCGAATTCGCTCCCCGTCGCGCCGATCACTCGCCGGGCGCGGCGGTCGCGTCGGGTTCGGCGTAGCGGGCACGTGCCAGATCGATTTGCGACGCGATTTCGCGCGCCAGCGGCTCCGGGGGAAGGTACGCGCGCGAACGGCCCGAAGCTGAGAATCCAGCTGTGCAGCGCCTGATCGATGCAGACCTGCAGTGTCAGCACCAGCCGGCCGTCCGCCTGCTCGGTCCACGACTGCGACTGATGCCATGCGCGAGCGCGCACGTAGTCGGCCACGGCCCGCTCGAACTCGATGGTCACGGCTTCGGGCGGTCCCGAGTGGACACCGAGCGAGTGCTGGAACGCCTCATCCGGCAACTCCTCGACCGGCGTGAAGCGCTCCTCGAGCAGCGAGATTTCGTCGATCCGTTCCACCGCGAACGTGCGCACCTGGTTGTATTCCGGCACGTGCGCCAGCAGGTACAGGCCGCCCTGCGCGTAGGCGAGCCGGTACGGGTGGACGAGATACGACTTGGTCCGCTCGCTCGATCGCGAGTAGTAGCTGAGGGTGGCCTGACGCTGGTGCAGCGTGGCTTCGAGCGCCCGCGCGATGATCTGCTGTTGCCGCCCATCGTCGTCGGCGAGCCGCCGCAGCGGATCGGGCTTGGACGCGATGACACGCGGCAGCTGATCGAGGAACTGCCGCATGTGCGGCGTCAGCGAGGCGCCGAGCTTGTCGAAGGCGCTTTCGAGTTCGTCGCGGAACGGCGTGCCGGCGAGCGACTCGAGCAGCGTACGGCTGAAGTGCAGCGCGCACAGTTCGGAGAGCGTGAGTCCGGCGAACAGCCCCTTGAACGCCGTGCCGTTGATCGTCCAGCGGGTGCGGCCGTCGTCGTGCGAGCGGTCGTCGTAGAGCGGGAAGCCGGCTTCCTCGAGCGCCTGCAGGTCGCGCCGGATGGTGCGGGTGGTGACGTCGCAGAGCGTGGCGAGGGCATCGATGGTGACGCCGCTCGCGCGTGAGCGCTCGATTTCGCGCAGGATGTTCCACTGGCGGATGACTTCCGCATTGCGGGGCATGCAGGCGATTGTACCGTCGCCCGCGTTTTGCCCGACCTGCCCGGCCCTCAGTCGATGGAGATGCGTCGCAGCAACGGGAAGTCGGACAGCATCTTGCCCGCGCCGAGCACGACGGAGGTGAGCGGATCTTCCGCCATCTGCACCGGCAGCCCGGTGTCGGCGCGCAACCGCCGATCGAGGTGTTTCAATTGCGAGCCGCCGCCGGTGAGCATGATGCCCCGGTCGAAGATGTCGGCCGAAAGCTCCGGCGGAATGTTCTCCAGCGCGTCGTGGACTGCTTGCACGATCGCGCGCACCGGGTCGGCGAGTGCCTTCCTGATCTCGGTGTCGTTCATCAGGACGGTTTTCGGGCGGCCTTCCGCGATGTGGCGTCCCTTCACTTCCATGGTCAGCGGCGTGTCGAGCTCGGTTGCCGACCCGATGTTGATCTTGATCTGCTCGGCCGTGCGCTCACCGATGAGCAGGTTGTGGACCTTCTTCGCGTGCAGGATGATGGCTTCGTCCAGTTCGTTGCCGGCGATGCGCACCGATCGACCGTAGACCACCCCCGCGAGCGAGATGACGGCAATGTCGGTCGTCCCGCCGCCGATGTCCACCACCATGTTGCCCGCGGCCTCGGTGATCGGCATGCCGGCGCCGATCGCCGCCGCCATCGATTCCTCGATCAGGTGCACTTCGCTGGCCTTCGCGCGCATGGCGCTGTCGCGCACGGCCCGTCTTTCCACCTGCGTGATCTCGGAGGGCACACCGATGATGACGCGCGGTCGCAGGAAGGTGCCGTGGCGGTGCGCCTTCCGAATGAAGTGGGTGAGCATCTTCTCGGCGGCGTCGAAGTCGGCGATCACGCCGTCGCGCATCGGCCGGATGGCCGTGATGTTCCCTGGCGTGCGCCCCAGCATGTCCTTGGCTTCAGCGCCGACGGCCTCGATCCGGCCAGTCACCGTGTTCACCGCGACGATGGACGGTTCGTTGACGACAATGCCGCGGCCGCGTGCGTAGACGCAGGTGTTGGCGGTGCCGAGATCGATCGCCAGGTCCTGGGAGAAAACGGAGAGCAGGGATGAAAACATGAGCCTGGCTCCCGCAAACGGGATGCCGCCTCGTCTGCTGGCTATTCGACGCGACGGCGTCCGCGGAGACAGGTGCACCGCATCGAGGGATCGCTCACGCCGACGGGCGGCCGAGCAGCCACGCATCTGATAGACGACAATGGGGTTGACGTGACCTCAGTGCTCCTGTTCCTCGCCGCGTTCGCTGGCGGTGCCCTCAACGCCGTAGCGGGGGGCGGATCGTTCATCACACTGCCGACGCTACTGTATAGCGGTGTCGCTCCGGTGTCGGCAAACGCGACATCGACGTTGGCGATGTGGCCCGCGTCGCTCGCCAGTGCGCTGGCCTACCGCGCCGAGATCGGCCGCTCGCGCGCCTGGATGCTGCGGCTCGGAGCCATCAGCCTGATGGGTGGCCTGCTTGGCGGGCTGCTGCTGGTGGGTACCTCGGACGAGAGCTTCGTGCGTCTGCTGCCATGGCTGATGCTGGTCGCGGCGACGACGTTCTCGGTCGGGAGCCGGATCACCGTGTGGGCACGAGGCCGGAAGGGGAGCGTGCCTGCCTCAGCGGCCGGCGGCCAAGCCTCCCTGACGGCTGCCAGCATCCACAATGTCCACCTGCCCCTGTGGACCCTGCCGTTGCAGTTGCTGATTGCCACCTACGGCGGCTATTTCGGCGGCGGCATGGGCATCATGATGCTGGCCGCCATGGCAGTCGCCGGCATGACCGACATGCACGAGATGAACGGCCTGAAGACCGTACTCGCCATTGCGATCAACGGCGTCGCACTGGTCGCCTTCATCCTCAGTGGCTCCATCGCCTGGACGCCCGGCCTGGTGATGGTGTGTGGCGGCGTGTCAGGTGGCTACGCCGGCGCGTCGCTGGCGCGCCGGGTCGCAGGCCCGGCGGTTCGGCGCGTGGTGATGGTCGTGGCGTGGACCATGACGGCGTATTTCTTCGTTCGCTAGGGGGCAGCCGTCAGGAGCGGCTGCAGCAGGACGGGCCATGAACGCCCGCGCCTGCTACAGCCGAGCACCTGATAGCGGGCTGGGGCTAACGGTCGGTCGTGGCCTTGGTCTGCAAGCTAATCACATCGTCGCGCCTCTGCGGATTGCCGGTATTGCCGAGCGCGCCGTCCTCCCGTCCGCCCTGGTTGATCCTCGAACTCGTTCCGGACGTCGCGGACCCCAGGCAGGTCCTCGATGATCTCCTCGGCGAGGCGCCGCGTCCGCCGCTCGTCGACCGTACCGCTGAGCGTCACTTCACCGTTCTCCACCCGAACGTCGATGTCCGAGGCATCGATGCGGTGGTCGGCGGTCAGACGCTCGTTCACGTCTTCGCGGACCCGATCGTCAGAGCGCTGATAGCCGCGCGGCCCGCGGCCGGCGAAGGTGCTGCGCGCCGGCGCCTGCTCTCGGCTGGCTCCGCGGCCCGGGTCTGTACGAGCTGCTCCCCTGAGACTGGAAGGAGCGGTATCCCGGATCGTCCCAGTCGCGGCCCCGCGGGCTGTACTGGCTGCCGCTCCAGTCGCGCCCGCGTTCGCTCTGGTTGCCTGTCACGCCACGGCCGGGCGACCAGTTCGACTCCTGGTTCCGATCGGCCCCTGTCCAGCCGTGATCGCGCCAGGCGCGTTCGCTGTTGGCCCCGCTGCGCTCGGAGTACGACTGGTCGCGCTGTTCATCCCTGTCGCGTCGGCGTCGCGCTTCATCGTCGCCGAACCAGGAGCGGACTTCGTCCGCACCGCGCGAGATCGGCCCGCGGTCCTGGTAGCCGCCATCCGTCTGGTAGCCGCGCGGCCGCTGGTAACCCCGCTCCCGGTCGTTGTTCCTCCCGAAGTCACGGTCGCGGTCGCCGAACTCCCGGCCACGGTCCCAGTCGTCATAGCGATCATGGTCAGCCATTGTTCTCAGCCTCCTCGGTTGAAGTAGGTACCCGAGAAACTGCAGCAACCTGCGTTCCCGGGCGAGCTGAGCGATGCTCGCGCGACCAGTGGCGAACCGCTAAGATGTTGTGGCCGCTGATGCTGCACTCTGCCGTTCTGCCCGAAGAGCAGCCCGTTCTCGCTCGCCTCGCGCAGCTCGAGATACCCTTCGACCGGCACGAACATCCAGCGATTGCCACAGGCGACGAGGGAATCGAGCACTGGGAGGGGATAGACGCGGTCCACTGCAAGAACCTTTTCCTGCGGAATCAGAAGGGAACTCGGCACTACCTCGTCATCTTGCCAGTGACCAGGCGCGCTGACCTGCGAATGGTCGCGGACCAGATCGGCGATGGCAAGTTGAGTTTCGCATCGCCTGAGCGTCTGATGATGTATCTCGGCGTTACGCCGGGCTCCGTCTCACCATTCGGCCTCATCAACGACACCGACCATCACGTGCGGGTCTTCCTCGACAGGGACCTGAAGCTGGCGGCGCGCATCTCGTTCCACCCGAACATCAACACCCGGACGCTCGTGCTGTCGTTCGCCGGTTTCGAAAAGTACCTGGCGGCGAGCTGGAACGTCGTCCGTTTCATCGATGTGAACCACATCAGCTGAGTCGACTGGCGGCCGGCGGCAGTCCCCGGCTCGGCGACCCTCTCCCGAAATTGATAGATACCTGTCCAAAGGATCTGTGTAATATCGAGCGGCCTGAGTGCGCCTCACCAGCGATATGAGGCAAAGGAGTCCGAGATGATCAGACGTACGTCCCTCGGTATTCTGGGAGCCGCGTTCGCCACGGCTGCCCTGATGACGCCGAGTGCGGCCAGCGCGGCCGACACCGTTCCCACCTTCACGAAAGACATCGCCCCCATCTTCCAGGAGAAGTGCGAAGCCTGCCACCGGCCCGATTCGATCGCGCCGATGTCGCTCATCACCTACGAAGAGGCGCGTCCGTGGGCCCGTTCGATTCGTGGCCGCGTCGAGAGCCGCTCGATGCCGCCGTGGCACATCGACCGCACCATCGGCATTCAGGAGTTCAAGAACGACCGCTCCCTGAGCGACGCCGAGATCGCCACCATCACCCGCTGGGTGGACGGTGGCGCGCCGAAGGGCGACGTGAAGGACATGCCTGCGGCCAAGCAGTGGCCGAACGAGCAGGGCTGGAACTTCGCCGCGCAGTTCGGGCAGACGGAACCCGACCTGATCATCCGCTCGACGCCGTGGACGCAGAAGGCCGGCGCCAACGACACCTGGTGGAAGCCGGTCGTCGCGACGGGCATCACCGAGCCACGCTGGGTGCGCGCCATCGAACTGCGTCCTGCCACGGTGAAGGGTCGCAAGATCACGCATCACGCTATTGCGCGCCTGCAGCAGGAAGAGACCGACGCGCTGGCCCGCAACGACGTCGACCAGAACGGCGCACAGCAGGCCGGCACCTTCATGGAATGGGCGGTCGGCAAGCAGGGCGAGATGATGCGCCCGAACTCGGGCAAGCTGATGCTGCCCGGGTCGAAGATCGTCTGGGACATCCACTACTCCAACGGTGGCGAGAGCATCACCGACATTGTCGAACTCGGCATCTACTTCTACCCGAAGGGGCAGGAGCCGAAGTTCCGCCAGGTCCTGCACCTGATGGGCGCCACCAACGCCGGCGGCGTGGACATTCCGCCAAACACCGTCAAGCAGACCGAGGGCTTCTTCGTGATGCGTGAGAACGGCCGCGTCGAAAGCTTCCAGCCGCACATGCATCTTGCGCGGCAAGGCCATGGAACTGTCGGCCATCCTGCCCAACGGTCAGGTCCAGGTGCTCAGCTACGTGAACCGGTTCGACTTCGCGTGGATGAACACCTACATGTATGCCGACGATGCGGCACCGCTGCTGCCGAAGGGCACAATCCTCAAGGTCGTGGGGTGGCACGACAACACCGCCGCGAACAAGAACAACCCTGACCCGAACGTCTGGGTCGGCTACGGCGACCGCACGGTCGACGAGATGGCGCATGCATGGGTGAATGTCACCTACATGGGCGACGCCGACTACAAGGCCGAACTCGACGGCGCGGCGCGCCAAGCGCGGCACTACGCAGCAGCAACAGCAGCAGTAGCGGGCCGAGGCGGGCGTCGCGCCCGCCTCCTCCCCCATCGTCCTCAAATCGACTTCAGGCGCCGTCCCTGTCCGGGGCGGCGCCTTTCTTTCAGGTTCAGGAGAGCGTCCATGCACGCATATCGATCCGCCGTAGCCGCCATGGCCGCGGTGATCGTCGCCGGCACGTGGGTCGGCGTAGGCCGCGGTCAGCAGCAAGTCGCACCCACACCCCAGTTGCCGGGCGCGCCCCTCACCTCGACCGGCGAGGCGGTGTTCGCCGCCGTCGAGGGATGGGGGCCGCACAAGGACGGACAGAACGTCATCGAAGTCGGCTACTACAACCGAAATCGCGACCAGGTGATCGACATCCCGATCGGGCCCAACAATCGCATCGAGCCGGGCGGCCCCGACATGGGGCAGCCGACGCACTTCGAGCCCGGCCGCCATTACGGCGTCTTCGGCATCACGGTGCCGAAGGACTTCGGGACGAAGAAGTACACGTGGACGATCGTCGCCAACGGCCAGACGTCGACGGTGCAGCTCGGCCTCAACCAGCCGTACTGGGTGGACTTCTTCCAGAACCCCTCGACCGGCAACACGCCGCCGGTCGTGCGCTTCACGCAGAACGGCCCGGAGCACGTCGGACCGCCGCAGAGGATTGCCGAGACCCGGACGGCAACGGCCGGGCAGCCGATGCCGCTGACGGTCTGGGTGTCCGACAAGCCGAATACCTACGATCCCGAAGAAGGGCTGCCCGACGAACCTGCGGACGCGTCGCGGCCCGGGCGGCACCCGGACGCCGAGCCGGCACCGGCGGCCGCCCGCGGCGGTGCGCAGCCGGCAACCAACTTCGACGTCTCGGCGGCACGAGCGAGCGGCCTGCCGCGCGGCGTGGCCGTGGCGGACGGCCCGCGTCCGATGTCACGGTCACCTGGAAAGTGCATCGCGGCGCCGCGTCGCAGGTGACGTTCAGCGAACCGGCAGCCCGGCTGTTCAACAAGGGCGACATCAACGCGGTGATGGAAGCGAAGACCGACGTCACGTTCAAGGCCGCCGGCGAGTACGTCCTGCGCGCGCAGGCGAACGACCAGACCGGCGACGGTGGCGGCGGCGATCTGTGCTGCTGGACCAACGCGCTCGTGAAGGTGACGGTCAAGTAAGCACGCACTTCCGCTCGGCTACGGTCGACAGGGCACGGGCGCTCGCAAGAGCGTTCGTGCCCTTCGTGTTTCTGCCGCACCTCCCCGTGTTACCCTGCGCCGCATGACACAGCCCCTGTCACGTCGTGCGCTGCTCAAGACCCTCGGCGCGGCCACGCTGTTCCCGCGGCATTCGGCGTGCCGTCCGTCGGCGCCAGCGCCGGCCACGAAGGCCGATGCGCGGCGTCTTCATCATTCTCAACACGCCGTTCACCGCGACCGGTGCGGTGGACTGGGACGATCTCGAGCGCGAGGTGGCGTTCGTCGACCGTGGCGGGCTGTGCCGGCGTGGTCTGGCCGCAGGGATCGAGCGGCGTCACCACGCTGACGCGCGAGGAACGGCTGCGCGGGATGGAGGTGCTCGCGAAGGCGGTGCAGGGCACAGCGCGTCTCGCTCGTCCTCGGCGTGCAGGGCAAGGACACCGCCGAGATGCTCGAGTACACCGCGGCGCGCGGAGGCGCTGGGCGCTGACGCGGTGATCGCCATGCCGCCGACGAGCGGCGGACACATGGACGACTACCGCGCCTACTTCCGCGCGCTGGCCGGGGCGACCACGCGCCCCGCGATCGTGCAGACGAGCGGCGGCGCAAAGGACCTGTTCCCGAGCGTCGATCTGATCGTCGAGCTGGCGCGCGAGCCTTTCCGCACATGGCCTACGTGAAGGAGGAAAGCGAGCCGCTCGTCGCCGCGCATGCAGGGCGAGCTGGCGGCGCGGCCGGTCGATGAAGGGAATCTTCGGCGCCAGTCTCGGCATCGGTTGGCTCTACGAGATGCGGCTCGGGCTCGACGGCGTCATCACCGGCAATGGGCATGTACGCCGACCTCATCGGCCGGATGTGGGACCTGCACGAACGCGGCGAGCACGACGAGGTGCGCGATGCCGTACGCGCGTTTCCTGCTGATGCGGAACCTGAACGAGTCGATCCCCGGCATCGATCTCTACGTCATGAAGATGCGCGGCATCTTCAAGACGGCGGTGCGGCGGACGTCGGCCCCGACCGGGTCGGCTCCGGCCACGCTGCGCGACATCGTGCCGGGCGCCGCTCGAGCGGGAGGAGATCGAGTTCCGATTCGCTGCCCTGAAGCCGTATCTCAGCTGAAAGTCGCAGATCGCGAGATCGGCAATCGCTCATCAGGCAGCGTCCACGGCCGATCCGAGTTGTGCAGATCTGACGTTCCGAGTTCCCGTGTGACCTGACCTGTCACACCCCCCTTCTACAGTGAAGGGCATGAACACGCTGCGCATCGAAGACGCCCCCACGCACACCGACATCGACTGGACGCCCTTTCCCGGCGGCGAGCTGGAAGGGGCGCGTCCGAGGGCACAGTGCCCGGCGTGCCGCGCCCGTACGGGACGGGATGCGGCAGCCGGGAGCACCAGCAAGCCAGCCCTCTGCTTCCAGTGCTACCGCGCGGATATCGACAGGAACCGGAAGCTCGAAGGCGGCGGCCGAACTGGACACGGCGTCAGACGCCCGGTTCCAGTGCACGCTGCCGTTCGAGCCGGTCAACACGTCGAGGCTGGCTCGCCTGAAGGTCGAGCGCGAAGAGGCACGGACGAAGGCCAGGGCCGGAGCCGGCAGCTACATCGAGAAACGGCACCGCGCACAAATCGACGCGCGCCACGCCCTTGCGCGCCTGCTGCACGGGCTGAAGCAGCGCGAGTTGGGTGCTGTGGGCCGGTCGCAGGGCGGTCAGGCTGGCCGCCGACCTGGCGGTTCGCGTCGCCGAGATACAGTGGCCCGAGTCGTGGCTCCCGTTCGTCGTCGCGCAGTAACGCGCATGCGATACTGAGCCGTTGTGGATTTCGCTACTGTCGTTCTCGTCGTCCGCCGCCCTGGCACTGGTGCGCTTGTCGGGTGGCTCGCCGGCCGCCCGGCTACGGCGCGCCTGCAGGCGGCGCTCGAGACGGAGCGGACCGCCGCGGCTGGCACAGGAACGTGTCTGGACGCAGGCCGAGCAGGCATTCCGCGAGGCGTTCAGCTCGCTCAGCGCCAAGGCGCTGAACGAGAACAACGCGGCGTTCCTTCAGATGGCCGAAACACGCCTGCGGCAGGCCCGCACGGAGGCGGTGGCCGACGTCGACGCCCGCAAGAAGGCGATCGAAGACCTGCTGTCGCCGATGGCCAAGACCCTCGAGCGGGTCGACGCCGAGGTGCGCGACGCGGAGCGCCGCCGGCATTCGGAATCGGCGGCGCTGCTCCAGCGCATGGCGCTGCTCGACGGCAACAGTCGCGACCTCCAGTCCGAAACGCGGCGCCTGGTCGACGCGTTGAAGCGGCCTGGCGTGCGCGGCCGCTGGGGCGAACTGCAGCTGAAGCGCGTCGTCGAACTGGCCGGCATGATGGACCACTGCGACTTCGTCGAGCAGCAGACGGTGACCGCCAGCGAGCGCCGCATCCGCCCCGACGTCATCATCCAGCTCCCCGGCGGCAAGCCCGTCATCGTCGACGCCAAGGTGCCGCTCGACGCCTACCTGCGAGCGCTCGAGGCGCCGGACGAGGCGACGCGGCAGGTGCTGCTGGCCGACCATGCGCGTCAGGTGCGCGCGCATCTGACGCAACTCGGCGCGAAGAACTACTTCACGGATGTCGCCGGGAGCCCCGAGTTCGTCGTCATGTTCCTGCCCGGCGAGATGTTCTTCAGCGCGGCACTCGAGCAGGATCCGACGCTCATCGAGTTCGGGGTCGAGCGGAAGGTCATTCCGGCCAGTCCGACCACGCTCATCGCCCTGCTGCGCGCCGTCGCCTACGGCTGGCAGCAGGAGGCGATGGAAGAGAACGCCCGCCAGATCAGCGAGCTGGGCCGCAACCTGTACGAGTCGGTGCGGTCGCTGGCCCGGCACGTGTCCGACCTCGGCTCCCGACTGCACTCCAGCCTCGACGCCTACAACAGGCCGTCGGGTCGCTCGAGGGGAACGTGCTCGTGAAGGCGCGCCGGTTCAAGGAGCTGCAGGTGGCGCCCAACGCGGAGGACATCGACCGCCTCGAGCCGATCGATCGCGTGCCGCGCGCTGCTGCAGGCGGCTGAACTGACCAACGGGCTGCCCTTCACGGACGACGAACAGATGGAACACGTGTGATGCCGGCTTCTGTCTTCGAGGGCTCGCTCCTGGCCGGACGCACGGCGCTGGTCACCGGCGGCGGCACCGGCATCTGCCGCGGTATCGCCCTGGCTCTCGCCGCGCACGGCTGCGACGTGGCCATCGCCAGCCGCACGATCGAACACCTCGAACCCACGGCCGCGGAGATCGCGCTCACTCGGTGTCCGCTCGCTGGCTGTCGCGGCCGACGTTCGTCGTCCCGAAGAGGTAACCGCCGCAGTCGCTCGGGTGGCGAACGCCTTCGGGCGTCTCGACATCCTCGTGAACGGCGCAGCCGGCAATTTCGTCGCGCGCGCCGAAGACCTGTCGCCCAACGGCTTCGGCACGGTGGTCGACATCGACCTGAAGGGGACGTTCAACGTCTCGCGGGCCGCGCTGCCGCACCTGAAGGCCAGTCGCGGGGTGGTGCTGAACATCAGCGCCACGCTGCAACTGCTCGGCACCATCGGACAGGTGCATGCCGCGGCTGCAAAGGCCGGCATCGACTCGATGACCCGCACCCTCGGCGGCGGAGTGGGGTGCGCACGGCATCCGCGTGAACGGCCTGGCGCCCGGGCCAGTCGACGGCACCGAGGGCGTCCGTCGGCTCGTCGTCGGAGGCCGGACGAGCGGCGATCGCGGCACAGGCGCCGCTCGGGCGCATGGCCACGATCGACGAGGTGGCGCAGGCCGCTCTTTATCTCTGCTCGGACGCCTCGGCGTTCGTCACCGGCGTCACGCTCGTCATCGACGGTGGGCTGTGGCTGCGGTCCGGACAGGCGCTTGGCGGCTAGAGCGCACCAGCTGCGGCTGTTCGAAGCGCCACCGGAGACAGGCTCCGGTACCCGACTCGTCTGGCGGATCGCCGCGCGCGGTATCAACCCACTTGGACGTGGTTCCAGCGTCGGCCCCAGCGGCGCCGTCAGTGCCAGCCGAACACCTGCAGCCCCCGGTATCGTTCGTGCGACATCCGCGCGCGCGTCGCTACCTCATTCGCGTGCGGCTCGACGGCAGCGTGCGGGTCACCATTCCACGGCGCGGCTCCCGGCGCGAGGCCGAAGCGTTCTACCGGAAGCAGCACGAGTGGATCGCCAACCAGCGTCGGCGCGTCGCCGAGTACGCCAGCGGATGCCCGAAGACCTGTCCGAAGTCGAGCAGCGACGGCTCCGTGCGCAGGCCCAGCGCGAACTGCCGCCTCGCCTGATGGAACTGGCCGCGCAGGTCGGGGTGCCAGTGCGGAAGGTGAGCGTGCGCAACCAGCGTCAGCGCTGGGGCTCGTGCTCGCACTCAGGGCTCATCTGCCTGAACTGGCGGCTGGTCACGATGCCGGCCTGGGTGCGCGACTACGGGCTCTATCACGAGCTGATGCACGTGAAGCAGATGGACCACTCGCCGGCGTTCTGGGCGCTCGTCGCGGTGGTCTGCCCCGACTATCAGCGGGCGCGGCGATGGCTGCGGCGCCATGCGCACGCGCCGCACGCCCCCGAGGCGGATGCCGATACCGGTGGCGGGGCAGGGTGGGACGACGCCGACCCCCCGGGCGACGACAGTTGCTGAGTGCGGCCTAGAACCGTGCGCCGAGTCGCACCAGTTGCTGCTCGAGGCTGTCGTAGGTGGGCAGGGCCAGCGCGCGCCCTTTCAGCTTCTTCGCGATGCGCTCGGCTCCACGCCCGCCAACCCACAGTTCCACATGCGGTGCAAGCCGGCTGGCGATCTGCGCCACTTCCTTCTCCACCCGGTCGGTATCCCCCACGTCGCTCACACCGAGCGCGACGATCTCGATCGGCACCACGGTCGTAATCTCCACGATGTCGTCGGCGGGAAGATCGGGCCCGAGGTAGAGGGCGCCGAGTCCGCCGCTGGCCGCCATCATCGCCGCTCCGAGCGTGCCGAACTCGTGACGCTCGCCCGCTGGTGTGGCGAAGAGCAGGCTTTCGGCCACGCCCGCCTTCTGGTGCAGACGCAGCAGCGACCCGAGGACGTTGCGCACGCTGCCCGACAGCATGTGTTCGTGCGCGATCCGCCCGCGGCCGTCGTGCCAGCGCTCGCCCACCTCGGTCAGCACCGGCACCAGCACGTTGCGCAGCAGCTCAGGCGGACGCAGCAGTGCCGCCGCTCGCGCCAGTTCCGTTTCGACCGTCGCAGCGTCGAAGCGTTCGAGCGCCTCGATGATGGCGTTGGTATCGATCAACGACTGCGGCGACCGGTTGGCCGGGGGTGTCGCCTCAGGTGCAGCCGCCACCGATAGCTGCGCCAGTTGCTCGTCGCTCATCGTCGCGACACGGCCGATGGCGTGCCCGGCGGCTACGGCGTCGCGCAGCCGCTTGATGCGGCGGACGTCGGCGTCCGAGGTACATCCGTCCGCGCTCGTCGCGCACGGGCGTCACGGCGTTGTAGCGCCGCTCCCAGGCGCGCAGGGTGTCGATGCTGACTCCGGTCATCAGCGACACGGCACGAATCGGATAGGTGCCGGCAGGTGTCTTCATGGCCATCTGGTGAGCGTCGAGTAGCTGATCAGGTCGCAAACGCCGTACACCACAAACCCGAGCAGCGGGGCCAATGAGGTGCCTCCGCCGAGTGTGCCGACCCGTGGCACGTCGAACGGCGCGGCGCCGACGGCCGCGATACCGGCGGCGATACTGGTCAGGTTCATGGGCGCGTCTCTCTGATGATCTCGACTCGGAAGGGACATTGCCGACTTAGCGTCACGCCTTCGGCGGCCACGGGACGAACGCGCTGGTGGTCCGCTGGTACTGCCGGTAGTCGTCGCCTCGGGTTCGCAAGGCCTGTGCCTCGGCCAGCGGAATGCCGGTGACGCGGAACAGGAAGAAGAGCATCGCCAGCGGACAGGCAAGAGCCATCCAGCCGAACGGCGACGCCACGGCGAAGAGGGCATAGGCCACCCACATGAGCCATTCGAAAAAGTAGTTGGGGTGGCGCGAGTAGCGCCACAGACCGACCCGGCACGTGCGACCGCGGCTCGACGGCTCGCGCTTGAACTGCTCGAGCTGCTGGTCGGCAGTCAGTTCGCCGGCGAACGCGGCCACCCACAGCATCAGGGCAGCCTGTTCGAGGGCCGACAGGCCGACGGCGGCGTTGGAGGAGGCGAGCAGCGCGGGCAGGGCAAAGAACACCGCGGCGAGGGCCTGCGTCTGGAAGAACCAGAACAGCTGCGCATCAACCGACGCGCCCCAGGCGCGCCGCATTTCGGCGTAGCGGCCGTCCTCGGGTCGCCCGAGTACGCGATCGCGCAGGAGGTAGGAGCCCAGGCGGACGCTCCAGATCGCCATGATGGTGGCAACGGCGATGCGCCGCCCGAGCCAGCCGTCGAGCACCACTGCCGCCAGCACCGCCAGCGCGCCGACGCTGAAGGCCCAGCCGACGTCGACGATGCCCGCATTGCGCGTGCGCCGCTGCACAAACCACAGCGCAGCCATGGTGGCGCTGACCGCCAGGAGCGCGCCGCCGACGAGGCCAGTGGTGATCCCCATGTCGCGTTCATAGTATGTCATGGACAAACACTTGACAAGACCGGCGTGCCTCTGTCAGGCTCTTCACTCCAATGAAACGCATAGCAGTAATCGGCAGCGGCATCTCCGGGCTGGCGTCTGCATTCTTCCTCAGCCGCCGCCATGAGGTGCACCTGTTCGAGAAGGACAACCGCCTCGGCGGACACACGCACACGGTGGTGGTCGACAGCGAGCGCGGCCCGGTCGCGCTCGACACCGGCTTCCTGGTCCACAACGACAGGACCTATCCGCGCCTGGTGCGGCTGTTTGCTGAACTCGACGTCGATACAGTGTCGTCGGACATGTGCTTCGCCGTGGCCTGCGCCGGCACCGGCCTCGAATACAGCAGTCGCGGTGCGCGCGGCTTCTTCGCCCAGGCGCGCAATGTGGTCAGCCCGACGCACCTCGGGTTGCTGTCGGAGATCTTCCGTTTCAACCGCGAGGCACCACGCCTGCTGGCCGCGCCGGACGCTGGCTCCATGACGCTCGGCGAGTTCCTCGACGCGCGACGCTTCAACGCGGTGTTTGTGCACCGCTACCTGCTGCCGATGGCGTCAGCCATCTGGTCGGCCTCGCTGGCGTCGATCCGTGCCTTCCCGGCGCTGACGATGATCCGGTTCCTCGACAATCACGGGCTGCTGGCAGTGACGGGCCAGCCGATGTGGAAGACGGTGAAGGGCGGCAGCGCCACCTACATCCCGAAGCTGACGGCACCGGTGGGCAATCGGATGTACCTCGGGGTGTCACTCGAGGGGATACGCCGCGACGAGACCGGGGTGACGATCCGCTTCGCTGGTGGACGGCCCGACCAGCGGTTCGACGAGGTAGTGCTGGCATGCCATGGCGATCAGGTGCTGCCGCTCCTCGATGACGCCACGGACTCCGAACGGGACGTGTTCAGCAGCTTCCGCACGACGACGAACGAGGCCTGGCTGCACACCGACGCATCGGTGCTACCGGTGCGCGAAGCGGCGCGGGCGTCGTGGAACTACCGGCTGCACGACGACACCGACCTTGCCCCGACCGTCACCTACGACCTGAACCGCCTGCAGTCGCTGACGACGACCGAACAGTTCTGCGTGACGCTGAACCCGATCGGAGGCATCGACGAGAGCCAGGTGATTCGCCACATGTCGTACCAGCACCCGCTCTACGATCACGCGGCGATCCGCGCCCAGGAGCGCTGGGCCGAGGTGAGCGGAACGCATCGCACGCACTACTGCGGCGCCTACTGGTTCTACGGCTTCCACGAAGACGGCCTGCGCTCGGCGCTGCGCGTCGCAAGCGCCCTGGGAGTGGAGTGGTAGCGGCGCCAATGCAGCCGGGCGTCTACACGGGGTGGCTCCGTCATCGCAGGACGGCGCCGGTCGAGCACGCCTTCACGTACCCGTTGTTCATGGTGCTGCTGGATATCGACCGGATTCCGGAGCTGATGTCCGCGTCGCGCTACACGAGCCACAACCGCTGGAACTGGGCCTCGTTCCACGACGCCGACCACTTCGGCGATGCTTCGATGCCGCTGCGTGACCGGCTGGCGGGCGATGCTGCCGCGCGCGGCCTGTCGCTCCCCGATGGACCGGTGCTGCTGCTGACGCACATGCGCTACCTGGGCTACTGCTTCAACCCGGTGTCGTTCTACTACTGTCACGATGCCGACGGCCAGCTGCGGTTGATTCTTGCGGAAGTGAACAACACCTTCGGCGGATCGCACAACTACTGGCTGACGCCCGACGACGGCAGCGCGCCCGCGTCTCAGACAACAGGGGCGCCACTGTTCCGGGCCGCGGCGGCGAAGTCGCTCTACGTGTCGCCGTTCATGCCGCCCGACATGCAGTACGCCTTCGCCTTCTCCCAGCCCGGCCCGACGCTGGTGGCGCACATGGCGCTCGAGCAGGACGGCGAACCGCCGGTGCGGCACGGCTTCGATGCGACGCTCCGCCTGCAGTTCACCCCGTGGTCGCACACTGCGATCACCCGCGCGCTGTTCAGACATCCGGTCATGACGGTCAAGGTGATGGCCGGCATCCATTGGGAGGCACTGATGCTCTGGTCCAAGGGCCTTCGCATCGTGCCGCGCCCATCCACGAGCATCCCATGACCATCATCGATACGCTGGCGAAGAAGGTGTTGCTGTCGCGTCTGCCGGAGGTGCAGGGCGGGACCTTGAGCGTGCTGGACGAATCCGGGCTCGCCCGGTACGGCGACCGCACGCGGCGGGCGTCGATGCCCGGCACCGACCCGCTCGACGCCACCATCATCGTGCACGACGACGGCTTCTACCGCCGGGCGCTGCTCGGGTCGGACGTCGGCATCGGCGAGTCGTACATGGACGGCGAGTGGAGCAGTCCCGACCTCGTGACGCTCACGCGGCTGATGATTCGGAACGCCGCGCTGGTCGAGCAGAAGGGCGGATTGCTGCGCGACCTGGTGCGCCTGGCTGGCGGCGTGACCCGCCGCCTGCGCGACAACAGCCTCACCGGCAGCCGTCAGCACATTCACGAGCACTACGACCTCGGCAACGACTTCTTCCGGCTGTTTCTCGACGGCCAGCACCTGATGTACTCGTCGGCCTACTACGAGACGGGCGCCGAAACGCTGGAGCAGGCGCAGGGAAAGAAGCTCGACGCGATCTGCCGCAAGCTGAGTCTCGGTCCTGGTGATCACGTGCTCGAGATCGGCACCGGCTGGGGCGGGTTCGCCGTGTGGGCGGCAACGCGCTACGGCTGCCGCGTTACCACCACGACGATCAGCGAAGAGCAGTACCGGCACGCCTGCGACTGGGTGTCGCGTCTCGGGGAGGCGGGGTCACGCGTCACCGTGCTGCTCACCGACTACCGCGAACTTGCGGGGCAGTACGACAAGATCGTCAGCATCGAGATGTTCGAGGCAGTGGGGCTCAACCACTACGACGACTACTTCGCCGCGGTGGAGCGGTTGCTGAAGCCGAGCGGCGCCATGCTGATGCAGACGATCACGGTGGACGAGCAGCACTTCCCGCACTACCACGGCCAGCCGGACTGGATCGAGAAGTACATCTTCCCTGGCGGGGAACTGGCTTCGCTCGGCGGGATCCTGGAATCCCTGGCGCGGGTCAGCTCGATGTCGCTGTACCACGCGGAGAACTTCGGCACCCACTACGCGCGGACCCTGCGGGAGTGGCGCACGCGATATCAAGCCAGGCTCGAGCGCGTTCGCGCCCTTGGCTTTCCGGACCGGTTCATCCGCATGTGGGATCTGTACTTCGCGTTCTGCGAAGCGGCGTTCCTCGAGCGGCACACCGGCGTGTTCCAGCTGGTGTTGAACAGGAACTACAGCGGCGCCCTCCACTTCAACGAGCCGTGGGCGCGCATCGACGAGGATGCGACGTCGGCTGTCGCCTAGGGGCCATGTCGTAGCGTCCGGACCCGGTCGTCCGCCTGAAGGCGGACACTACGTCGTACTCACGACGTCGACCTAGTGGACGACTCCGGACTCATGATCGGCGCAGTGCTGGCAACTGCTGTCGTCGTCTGCGATCCACTCGGGCGGGTTGACGCGGCCGCAGAAAGTGCATGTGCGATAGCGCGAGCGGCGGGTGGCGACGGCCCCCTTGATAAGGTCGCCGACCACGCTCATCAACTGCGACTCGGGCAGGCGGCGCCACTTGATCATGCCGACCCGGCGCGGCCGCACGACCGGCGTGTTCGGCGTCTCCCAGTGGACCGCGTACTCCTCGACGAACACCGCGGTGTCCGTGAGCCGGACCACGACTTCCGATGGTGAGCCGCCGGTGAAGATCATGACGCCGTCCACTTCCTCCTGGCTGAACGGCACCGGCACGTGCGTGCTGATGAATGCCAGCAGTTGTTCGTAGTGCTCGGCCGCGCTCATGACGGGGTTCCCTGCGCCGGTTGCGTCATGCCCTCATTCTCGCACCGCGCCACAGCTACCGGGTGCTCGTGATGGCCTGGTACGTCAGTGATTGGAAGGGCGTAGCGGCCGGCGAACCAGGGAAACGCTGCACCATCATCACGCCCACCAGCTTCTCCTTTGGATCGATGAAGAAGAAGGTGCCGAGGATGCCGCTCCAGCCGTACATCCCGGCCGAGCCCGGCTGCTGGGTGGCGCCGACATCGGTGGTGATCTTGAAGCCGAGTCCCCACTGCGCGCCAGCGCCGATGACCGGCGTGTTGGCGAGGTTCAGGTCGAGCGTGTGGCTGCTGGTCATCAGTTCCACCGTCTTCGGGCCGAGCAGCCGCACGCCGTCGAGGATGCCGCCGTTGGCCAGCATCTGCGCGAAACGTGTGTAGTCGTTGACGTTCGACACCAGGCCCGCGCCGCCCGAGAAGTACGCCTTGCCGGACTTCACGTTGTCTGGCGCGAAGTGCGTGTTGCCGAATGATTCCGGGCTCCGCATCGGGCGTACGCCACCGCCGCCATCGGGGGTATACACGGTGGCCAGCCGCGGCAACCTGGCGTCAGCCACGTCGAAGCTGGTGTCGTTCATCTTCAGCGGCCCGAAGATGTGTTCCCTGAAGAAGCGGTCGAGCGGCATCCCGGACGCCACTTCCACCACGCGGCCGAGCACGTCCGTGCTGAGGCTGTAGTGCCAGTCGGCGCCGGGCTGGCTTACCAACGGCGCCTTGGCGAGACGGTCGACATTCTGCTCGAGGGTGCCTTCGGTCACGCCGAGGCCGTCCGACACGCCGTTGGTGCGGTAGGCGTCGCCGACCGGGCCGTTGTCGAGGAAGTTGTAGGTGAGGCCGGAGCGATGTGTCAGCAGGTCGCGCACGGTGATCTGGCGACGGGCGGGCGTGAACTCGGCGCCCTGTGCGCTGCGCGACATCACCTTCATCTCACGGAACGACGGGATGAACTTCGAGACAGGGTCAGTGAGCGCCAGCTTGCCCTCCTCGAACAGCATCATGGCGGCGACGCTGGTCACCGGCTTCGTCATCGACATGATCCGGAAGAGAGAGTCGGTGCGCAGCGGCGTGCGCTGGTCGGCGTCGAGGAAGCCGAAGGCCTGCAGATCCACCATCTTGCCGTCGCGCGCCACCAGCGTGACGACACCGCCCACCTGGTGCGTGTCGACCAGCGCCTGCATGGCCGCGTGCATGCGGTTCAGGCGTTCGGTCGACATGCCGACCGATTCGGGCGTCGCCTTCGGCAGCGGCTGCGCGAGGACGCGCGGCGCCACGAGCAGGAGGGATAGACAGAACAGGACAAAGGAGCGACGCATCACGGCAGTTGCCTCGTAGAAGTGGTTCATCGTGTCAGTGCGCGTGTGGTAACCGGACTACCGGACCGCGAAGACCCACACGGTGCCGCCCTCCGGCACCTCAGGGTACTCGCCGGGTCGTAGCGTGTTCAGGCGTCCCTGCATCGAACGCGAGTCGACGCCCCAGCCCGACTGCACGGCGACGTACTGCACGCCGTCGACGGTGAACGTGGACGGCTGACCGATGACGCCCGAACTGGTGGGGAACTCCCACAGCAGCCGTGCCGGTCTTCGGCGTCGAACGCGCGGAAGCGTGCGATCGTTGGTGCCGCCGCGTGAACACCAGGCCGCCCGCCGTCGTCAGCATCGGACCCCAGGTGGGCGAGGTCGGGAAGGTATGCGTCCAGACCCTTCTTGCCCGTGTCGACGTTCCAGGCCTGCACCTCGCCGATGTGATCGGCGCCCGGTGCGATCATCAGCGTCGGTGGTGGCGCCGACGAAGGAGGCGCCCGGCGAGTACGGGACCTCGCGGCCGATGATGGCGCTGCACAGGTTCTCGTTGGCGGGGATGTAGATGCAGCCGCGTCTCGGGATTGAAGGCGATCGGCGGCCAGTTCTTGCCGCCCCAGAACGACGGGCAGAACTCCGCGCGCTTCCCGGTGCCCGGCTTGTGCGCCGGATCGACGTCGGGCCGGCCGGTCTTCGCATCGATGCTGCGGAAGACGTTCTGCTTGACGTACGGCTGCGCGTCGACGAAGTGGATCGGACCGTCGGTGCGCTCGAGGAACCACAGATAGCCGTCGCGGGCGACGTTGACGAGCCCCTTGACGGTGCGGCCGTTGCGCTGGTAGTCGATCAGCATCGGCGGCGAGACCTCGTCCCAGTCCCACGATTCGTTCGGGTCGTACTGCTGATGGCCCTTGATGGCGCCGGTGGCGACGTCGATGGCGACGGTCGACGAGGTGTAGAGGTTGTCGCCCGGGCGCTGGTCGCCCATCCACGGGACCGCCGTTGCCGGTGCCCCAGAACGCCAGCTTGGTGGCGGGATCGTAGTTGCCGGTGACCCAGATCGAGCCGCCGCCGGTCTTCCACTCGTCGCCGGGCCAGGTCTCGCTGCCCGGCTCCCCCGGCGCCGGGACGGTGAAGATCTTCCACAGCCTGCTTGCCGGTCTCGGCGTCGTAGGCGGCGACGAAGCCGCGCACGCCGAGCTCGCCGCCCGAGGCGCCGACCATCACCTTGCCGTCGGCGACGAGCGGCGCCAGCGACATGTAGTAGCCGTTGCGGTTGTCCTCGACCTCGGTGGACCACACTTCCTTGCCGGTCTTCGCGTCGAGCGCCACCAGCACCGCTTCAGCCCTGCGCGAAGAACACCTTGTCGCCGTACAGCGCGACGCCGCGGTTGGTCGGGTGCAGCGTGATGACGTCGGGCGGCGGCGGTTGACGATAGCGCCACAGCAGCAGACCGGTCTTCGCGTCGAGGGCGAGGACCTGGTTGCCCGGCGTCGACACGAACATCACGCCGTCGTTCACGAGCGGCGTCGCCTCGTGGCCGCTGGCGTTGCCGGTGGCGAACGACCACACCGGCTGCAGCCGCGACGACGTTGGCGGTGGTGATCTGCTTCAGTGGGCTGTAGCCCCAGCCGTTGTAGGTGCCGCGCACCATGAGGACGTTGCCGTCTTCCGGGGCGAGCAGACGTTCGGCTGTGACAGGGGCATAGCGCTGCAACACCGGTGGCACCGGCATCACCACTGACTGCTGGGCCGCGACGAGCACGCCGCCAGCCGATACGGCCAGCGCCGTCGCGGCAAGACGCTGCTTGGAAAAAATCATGAGGTCACCTTGCTGGGGTCAGGCCGTGCCGGCCCGGACCTGTTCGATCCTGCGGTCGCGCTCGGACGTCAGTCGCTCTCTTTCAGACCTGAACTCGGCGGCGAGCGCGTCGCGTCCAGCCGGGTCGAATACGGCCGCGCTGCGAGACTGGTGCATGACCTCGAGCTCGGCGACCTTCGCCTCGTAGTAGTTCCGCAGTTCGGCAATCTGCCCTTTCTCGGCATCGGACAGGGTTCGGACGGTGACGCCCGACTCGGCGTCTTGCTGGCGCAGCCGTTCCATCGCCAGCTCGAACGAGGACTTCAGACGTGTCTCTTCAGCCATGGTATGAGTGGGGAGGATTATGGCCCGAAAGAAGGCGCCCGCAACCGGTCATCATCACGTCTACGTGGTGTTCCTGCGGAACCCCGGTGGTGACAATAAACCGGGGTATTACGTCGGCATGACCGGGTTGACGCCCGAGCAGCGCTTCGACAACCACAAGAACGGGGTCAAGGCGGCATCGGTGGTCCGGAAGTTCGGCGAGCGGCTGATGCCGAAGCTGTACGCTCACTTGAACCCCATGCCATACCGGAAAGCCGTCGCGATGGAGGTGTGGCTGGCCGACAGCCTGCGAAAGCGCGGGTTTCAGGTCTTCGGCGGGCACTGACGAGGTCTCTCGTCTTGCAGGGCTTCAGTGTTCGGAAGAGGAGGGACTGATGAGACGTCAGGATATAGGATACGCCCTGGTGGTGGCTTCGCTGCTGGTTATCCCGGCGTGTGGCAATTCGACCGGTGCGGGAACCGGCGCCGCGAATGACCGCGACCAGCCGGCTACCGAGCGTGCCACCGGCCAGACGAACACGACACCCGCAGAGCCTCGCGTCGTCGATCCCGACCGCAGCGAGAGTGCCACCGGCACGTCGGGCTCGACGGCCCGCACTAGCGAGGCCGACATGGGCGTGGGACCCGACGCCGCCATCACCATGAAGGTCCAGGCCGCCTACGCCGGCGACGACGTAATCAAGGGGCGGAACATCGACGTTGACACCGACAATGGCGTGGTCACGCTGAAGGGCAGCGTCGATTCGCAGCGCGAACGCGACGCCGCCGAGCAGATCGCCCGACAGACCGACGGCGTCAAGCGCGTTGTCAACTCACTCGTCGTCGCCGCTCCGCGCTGAGTCCGAGCCGTGTCTGTCTCGCCACCTCACGAAGGCACAACGCCACCGCTGCCTTCGTGAGTGTCGGTCAGTTCCCCTTACAATGGGCCGATGCGAGTCGTGAATCGCACCGCTGTCACTGTCGTGGGCGCCGAACCCTATCTCGAATGGACCCGCAGCCGCGACGCCGACTTTAACAGCGGCCAGTTGACGGTGGCGCGCACCAGGCCGTTCGGGTCGGCGTTCCTGCTACCCGAAGTGGACTACGAAGAGGATCTCCAGGAGTGGCTGGAAGAGAACTTCGCCTGGATCTTCGAGTTCCAGTTGTCGTCGTGGACGGCCGACGAGACCGCTTGGCCCGCCGAGCGCGACCTGCCGAAGTTCCGGGCCTGGTTCCGGGTCGATCTACACAGCGTCGTGGTGGACGTGGCCGACGACGACATCGAGGGCGAGGAGCTCTGATGCTGACTCATATCGTGTGCTTCAAGTACAAGGCGGACGTGTCCGCCGAGACGCGCCGTGAACACCGCGACCGCCTTGACGGCCTTCGCGCGCTGACCGGGGTGGTCAGCCTGCAGGTCGGGGCGGACGTCGTCCACTCGGCACGCTCGTTTGACACCGGCCTCATCGTCGTCTTCAACGACCGCGCTGGCCTCGACGCCTATGCCGTCGACCCGCAGCACGTGCCGGTTGCACAGTTTGGTGCAGGCCTCTGCGACCAGATCGTGGCGGTCGACTTCGAGTAGGACTTTCTTGACTGTCAATTTCTGGCAGCCGCCGCAAGAAGTGTCAGTGCACCACTGTGCGTCCGTGTTCCGTAGCCACCTCATTCCGTGTCGGCTCGGAACTTGAACTGACACCAGCGTCACGCGGCCCCGGCAGTCCATCTGCATGCTCGCCACCTGCGATTCGGCGCCGATCTATTCGGTGTCGCTGATCCGCAACGCGCAGGTGCTGCGTGAACGCCGTCTGTACGGCTTGGCGAGCGCCCAGATGCTGGCGCAGGGCTGGAAGGACGGCGGCCAGCGCAGCGTGTGAGCGGAGCGGTCAGGGTTCCGGAATGAGTTCCGGCGACGGAACAAACCACTGCAGGTGCCGGCCGACAATCTCCTGCAGCACCACGTCGGGGTGTTCCTGCTCGACCTCCTCGAACGCGAAGTCGTTCCGCCACAGGTAGACGACGCGGCTGAAGTGCTCCGAGAAGTAGGGAGCCATGGCCGACGTGAACGAGTCGCGAAAGACCACAGCCCGCGGCAGTGTCGACCCGGGAATCTCAGTGACGATGCGCGGCTCGCCCGCCTCGACGATGTTCCACTTCGGTTCGACGACCACATACTGTCGCTGCTGCTTCGGCACGAGCTTCAGGTGCTCTTCGCCGAGCACGCGAGTCAGCCCCATCATGCCGGCGAGGTCCATGCCGGGAATCGCCACCGTCACCTCGTCGAAGTCGGAGAGCGGCTTCGGCGGAGGAATGGCCGGCACCTGCAGCCGCAGCGCCTCGATGATGGTGCGGTAGCCGATGTAGGCGCCGCGTGGATTCCAGTGCGTGTCGGTCTTCTGGAACAGCCGCACGTGCCGCTTCTCATCCCTGAGCGCCTGACGCACGTCGATGGCCGCGCCAGTGTCGGTGATGGCCGTAATCACCTGGTCGGTGCGGGAGAGGCGGCTGACGCGGCGCACGGTACGCGGGAACAGCTCGGGATAGATGGTGCTCTTGTCCGGCAGGACCGTGAACGCGTAGGCGATTCCGCGGGCGCGGCACCAGCGCTGCGTCCGAACGATGGTGTCCCGCCACGTCTGGATGGCTGTCTCGCTCAGCAGGTCGGCATTCGTGAAGTCTTCCAGCCCCCCGTCGTCTACGAAGAACAGCCAGCCTCTAGGGCCGATCGCGACCGCGGGCGACGATGAGACGTGCAGCCAGAAGTAGCGGCTGACGCCGTACCACTTCACCAGCGTGGAGCGGAACGCAAAGTGATCGCTGAACCACGCATCGAGGCCGGGCAGGAACGCCTTCGCAGTGGTCCAGGTGAGCGTGGTGGCGGGGAAGTTAGCCAGCGTGCGGTTCTCGGCCGCCACGTCTGCGCCGTCGGCCCCGAGCAGGTTCGCGACCGGCGGGGCGGCGATGATGCCGATGAAGGCGGCGACGATCAGCCAGTTGGAGATGCGTCGCATCAGAACCGGAAGTAGATGAACGGGTTGTAGCTGCGGGCGGCAACCTGCAGCAGGGCCGCGAGGAACACAGCAACCAGTGCCACCGCACCAGCGGTGTCCGCCACCCAGCCCTGGCCAGGAGACAGCGAGCCGCTCGACGCGATCGCGCAAGGCCGGCACAACCGGCATCGATCCGATAATGCCCGCGAGCAGCGCCAGCCGCACCTCACTGGTGAGATACCAACTGAGTCGCATCGGCGGCATCTCACCGATGCCGAAGCCGAACATGGTCCGCAGGTAAGCGAGCGCCTCCGGCAGGTCGGCGGCACGGAAGAACACCCACCCGACCATCACCACCAGCAGCAGGTAGACGTGCCGCGTCACCGGGCCGACGCGCCTCAGTACCGAGTCGAGCCCGAGGCGCTCGATGACCAGGAAGGCGCCGTGGAACAGGCCCCAGATGACGAAGTTCCAGCTCGCGCCGTGCCACAGGCCGCACAGAAAGAACACGGTGACCAGGTTGCGGTAGATCTGCGCACGGTTCCACGCGGTTGCCGCCGAGCGGCACGTAGAGGTAGTCGCGGAACCAGGACGACAGCGAGATGTGCCAGCGTCGCCAGAATTCCTGCACGGAGTCGGCGATGTACGGCCAGCGGAAGTTCTCGGGGAACCGGAATCCGAACATGCGGCCGAGGCCGATCGCCATGTCCGAGTAGCCGGAGAAGTCGAAGTAGATCTGCAGCGTGTAGCAGATGATGCCGAGCCACGCGTAGCGGCGCGATCGAGCTGCTCCGGTGGCAGCGCGAAGATGCCGTCGGCGGGCACGGCGACGATGTTGGCGATCAGCACCTTCTTGCCGAGGCCGATGATGAAGCGGCGCACGCCGTAGGCGAAGTCGTCGAGCGACACGATGCGGCGCGCCAGCTGGTCGGCGATCTCCTGGTAGCGGATGATCGGGCCGGCGATCAGCTGGGGAAAGAGCAGCAGGTAGAGTGCGGCGTGCACCGGGCTCTTCTGCGCTGTCGCGTCGCTCCGGTAGACGTCGACGACGTAGGAGATGGCGTGGAAGGTGTAGAACGAGATGCCGATCGGCAGCAGCACCTCGGGGGCCGCGAAGCCGCGGCTGCCAAAGGTCGTCATCAGGCCATCGACGTTCTCGACGAAGAAGTTGGCGTACTTGAAGTAGCCGAGCACGACGAGGTTCGTGCCGATGGCGAAGCCGAG
Source organism: uncultured Acidobacteriota bacterium (assembly GCA_963722395.1). Classification (GTDB taxonomy): domain Bacteria; phylum Acidobacteriota; class Vicinamibacteria; order Vicinamibacterales; family CAVVIG01; genus CAVVIG01. The sequence goes on from CAVRLS010000013.1 coordinate 640,097, forward strand.
GACGCTTCGCGCGCGCGTCTCGGACACCTGGCGTCCGCGGTCGACCGCAATCGCCATCCAGTAGTTGAACGCGATGGACCCGAGCATCAGCCAGGTGAAGCCGCCGCCCCCCTTCGCGTAGAACAGCACCGAGGCCACCAGCAGCAACCCGTTCCCATAACCTGCGTGCACCCGCGTGAGGAAGTACAGCCCCAGCAGGACCGGCAGGAAGAGGAACAGGAAGGTGGGCTCGGTGAATAGCACGGGTGGTCGTGGGTCGTTCGTCGTCAGTCGTTGGTCGTCACACGGTCAGTGACTCGTGACCAACGACCAATGACCACCGACCAATGACCCTCTAGTTCTTGGTGAACACCAGGATGTGCTGCCGGGGCAGGCGCTCGTCGACCTTCGCGAGGGTGAAGCCTTCGGCTTCCACCTCCATCTTCGCTTCAGCCACGCTCATCTTGTGGTCGGGACGGATCGGGATGGAGGGATCTTCCTTCCGATACTCGAGGAGCACCAGGCGACCGCCGGTCTTCAGGGCGTCGCGCATCTTGCGCAGCATCGGCTGCGGCTGCGCGAACTCGTGATAGACATCCACCATCAGGATGAGATCGAGGGTGTTCGCGGGCAGCTTCGGGTCGTCCATCGTCCCGAGCACCAGCTCGACGTTGGGAACCTTCTCCCGCTCGAGCCGCTGACGCAAGATGTCGAGCATCTGCGGCTGGATGTCGTTGGCGTAGACCTTCCCGGACGGTCCGACGCGTTTGGCCATCCGCACCGTCATGTAGCCTGACCCAGCACCGACGTCAGCCACCACCAACCCTGGCGTCAGCGCGATGGCGTCGAGTGCGACGTCAGGTTCTTCTTCCTGGACCCGCTCGGAGCGGTCCAGCCAGTCTGCCCCGAGGTAACTCATGGTCAGGGCATAGCGCCGGCCGCTGATGGGGTGCACGCCCGGCGAGACGATCTGCTGGGCCGCAACAATGGCCGAGGCCACGAGTAGCAGCACCGAGCAGAGAGCGACGAAGCGGGTCTGTTTGTGCATAGAATTAAGGTTCCATTATGACCGAACCGACGCTGACCCCCTCCAGACTTTGGCGCCGCATGACCTCGGACCAGCGCTTCCGTGCGGCCCGTGCGTTCTGGGCCGAAGAGCAGGCTGCGGACGACCACGTGCAGGCGATCCTGCTCATCTCGCAGACCAAGAAATTCCGCCCCAAGTTCGTGATGGGGCTCGATGACGAGCGCCGCGCCAAGCATCTCGCGACGATGGCCTCGCTGCCGGAAGGGCTGGCGGCCCGCTGCCTGGTGGTCTATCACCTTGCCGAACAGCGCGAGATGATGGGCGCGTTCCTCGACAACCTCGGCCTCAAGCACGAGAACGGCCTCATCGAAGACGACGACGCGAAGCCGGAGGCGGAGAAGATCGGGCCGGCGGTCGAGGCGATTGCCGGCACGTATGCTGCGGAGGATGTGTCGCTCTACCTGACGACGCTGCTCTGCCAGGATCCCGAAACCTGGGGTGACCTGGGCAAGCTGCCACAAATCCTGCAGTAGGACCGCGAGCCTGAGCTCGCGGCTACGGACTATCCCGAGTCGTAGGCGCCAACCTGCAGGTGCGCCGCAGCAATTGACATGCGAAAAGCCGTTGTCCTCATCACCGGTGCCGGCGGCGAGATCGGCCACGCACTGGTACCGGGGTCTCGCCGAGCAGGCAAGCGTCATCACGCTCGACGTGAATCCGCTCGACGCGACGCTGGCGCCGCTCGTCGCGCCGCGAGTTCACCGGGTCGATCACCGACACTGGCCTGCTCGATCGCATCCTCGCCGAGTTCGAGGTCGACTGCGTGTTCCACCTCGCCGCGCTGCTGTCGACGCGCGCCGAGTTCACGCCGGTGATGGCGCATCACGTCAACGTCGAGCGGCACGCTCAACCTGCTCGAGTTCGCGCAGAAGGAAGGGGAGTCGCACGGACGCCCGGTCACCTTCATCTACCCGTCGTCGATCGCGGCGTACGGCATACCCGACCTGCGAGGCAAAGTCGCGCGCCGGACGGGTGACCGAGGACCAGTTCGCGCATCCGACGACGATGTACGGCTGCAACAAGCTGTATTGCGAGGAACTCGGCCGCTACTACGCGCGGCACTACAAGCAGCTGTCGGTCGACCTCGCGCCGCGGGTCGACTTCCGGTGCGTTCGCTTCCCAGGCCTGATCTCGGCCACGACGCTGCCGTCGGGCGGAACCTCCGACTACGCGCCCGAGATGATCCATGCCGCCGCGCGAAGAGCGAGCCGTATGCGCTGCTTCGTCCGGCCGGATACGACCATCCCGTTCATGGCCATGCCGGACGCCGCCACGGCACTGCGGCTGCTGGCCGCGGCGCCCCGCGAGCGGCTGACGCGGACGGCCTACAACGTCGGCGCGTTCAGCCGGTCGGCCGCCGAGATTCGCGAGGTCGTCCTGGCGGCATTTCCCGAGCGCGCGAGATCACGTATAAAATCGATCAGAAGCGACAGGGCATCGTCGATTCCTGGCCGGCCGACGTGGACGACTCGGCGGCGCGGACCGATTGGGGCTTCTCCCCCGACTACGACTTCGATCGCGCGTTCCGCGAATATCTCATTCCGACCATCGGCAACTACTACCGCTCATGACCTCCGTTACTGCGTTCGCTCCCGCGACGGTGTCGAACGTCGCCTGCGGTTTCGACGTCCTCGGCTTCGCCCTCGACGAACCCGGCGACCGAAGTGACGGCGCGCGTTCGTCGCGAGCGGCGTGACCATCGACGCCATCGAGGGTGACGGCGGCCGGCTGCCGCGCGAGGCGCGAACGAACACGCCGGCGTCGCGGTCCTGGCGCTGCTGACGAGGCTCGGTGAGCGGCGCGGGATCGTCGCTGCACCATCCGCAAGGGACTGCCGCTGTCGAGCGGTCTTGGTGGCAGCGCGGCCAGCGCGGCGGCGGCGGTCGTCGCCGTCAGATGCGCTGCTCGGCGCGAGGAGCTCGAAGGAGACGCTGATTGCCGTGCGCGCTCGAAGGCGAGCGGCTCGGCGCCGGCTCGTCGCACGCCGACAACATCGCGCCGTGCATCTGCGGCGGCTTCGTGCTGGTTCGCGCGCGTCGCCGCCCGACATCGTGCGCGCTGCCGGTCCCGCGCGGGGCTTGACGGCGGTCGTCGTCCATCCTGATCTCGAAATCGAGACCGCCAAGGCGCGCGCGCTGCTCGGCAGCGACGGTGTCGCTGCACGACGCGGTGAAGCAGTGGGCCAATCTCGGCGCGTTCGTGCACAGCCTGCACACCAACGACTTCGACGCTGATGAGCCGGTCGCTCGAAGATTCGATTGCCGAGCCGCGCCGCGCGCCGCTCGTGCCCGGTCTGGCGCGATCAAGCGGCGGCGGCCGACGCCGGCGCGCTGGGCAGCAGCCTCTCGGGCTCCGGGCCGTCGCTGTTCGCGCTCTGCCGAGGCGCACGAGATCGCGGCACGCGTCGCGCGACGCGATGACCGCGCGGTGCAGGCCCAGATTGGCGGCGAGCCGCAGACCTACATGTCGCGCAGGTCGCGGGCAGGGCGCGCGCGTCGTTGTCGACATGCGCTTCGTAACGACCCGCGGCGCGCGGCCGCGGACGATGGCGATCGCCAGCGAGCGGCCGACATCGCGTCTCGCTGAAGACCGCGATGCTCGAAGGGCTGGCGCCCGACGGCGGGCTCTACGTGCCCGAGAGCGATCGAGCCGTGGAGCGAGGGCGAACTGGCGCGGCTGCGCGACACCGGACGCTGACCGAGATCGCCTACCGCGCGCTGCGTCCGTACACGCGCCCCGAACTCGACGCCGCCACTGCGAGGCGTTGTCGTCGGAAGCGCTGAACTTTCCGATTCCGCTGGTCGAGGTCGAGCCAGGCATCTACTCGCTCGAACTGTTTCACGGGCCGACGCTGGCGTTCAAGGACGTCGGAGCCCGCACGATGGCGCGGCTGATGGCGTCGCTCGACACCGGCGAGCAGCCGCTGACGGTGCTGGCGGCGACCTCCGGCGATACGGGCAGCGCCGTGGCGCACGCCTTCCACGGTGTGCCGCACACCCGCGTCGTCATTCTCTACCCCGATGGTCGTGTCAGCCCGACGCAGGAAGCGCAGCTGACGATGTTCAACTCGGAGGACGGCAACGTCCGCGCCTACGCGGTGGCCGGCAGCTTCGACGATTGCCATCGGCTGACGAAGGAGGCCTTCGCCGACGCCGATGTGCGGCGTGCAAGTGCGGCTCACGTCCGCCAACTCGGTGAACATCGGCCGTCTGCTGCCGCAGATGGTCTACTACTTTCACGCCGTGGCGCAGGCCGCACGCCGCGTCCCGGCGCGGAGATCCATCGTCTGCACGCCGAGCGGCAACTTCGGCAACCTGACAGCCGGCCTCATCGCCAAGCGAGCCGGGCTGCCGATCGCGACGTTCGTGGCTGCCACGAACGTGAACGATGTCGTGCCGGGCTACCTCGACAACGGCCTGTTCGCACCTCGCGCGTCGGTGCAGACGATCGCGAACGCAATGGACGTTGGGCAACCCGAGCAACTTCGAGCGTATGCGCTGGCTGTACACGACGACCTCGAGGCCATGCGTGCGCGACATCGTCGGCAGCCGCCACAGCGACGACGACGTGCGGGCGACGATCCGATGTCGTACACGAGCGAGCGCGGCTACCTGCTCGATCCGCACAGCGCGATTGCCTATCATGGGCTGATCACGTACCTGCACGATCCCGCGACGCGCCGGCACGCGGGGAGCGGGATCGGCATCTTTCTGGCGACGGCACATCCCGCGAAGTTCAGCGAGGTGGTCGAGCCGGTGCTCGGGCGGCCGGTCGAGATGCCGGCTCCGCTCGCCGAGGTGCTGGCGCAGCCGCGCCACGTGCTGAAGATCAATGCGACGTTCGACGCCGTGCGCCGGACGCTCGCCAGCTAGAGGGCCATGGGCGCCCGGTAGCCGCAGTGCCGTACATCTATCACGCGTCTGTCTTCGCCGCCCTCGCCCGACACGGCGTGATGCCGAAGCCCCACACCCGCCCCGAACTGGTGCGCGACTACGTTCGCGACCTCTACAAGTACGAGATCAAGCGGTTGCGCGCACGACTGCTGGCCGGCGAGTTCCCAAGGTCGGAGTATGCAGGGCGCGTCGACGCCTTGCGGCGGCAGTATCCCGAGCTGGCGCTGCAGGCGTGGCAGTACGTGGAGACGGGCGTTCGGTCGGCGCAGTAGGGTGTGCAGCCGGCGGCGACGCCCTGAAGTGCCGAAACCTCTAGACGCCGAGCTCCGTTTGGATGCGGCCGACGTTCACGTCGACGTCGGCCGCGTCGTTCAGTATCAACGTCACATCCGATCCTGGCTCGAGTGCCGACCCGAACGACACGAAGCGGACCTGACGCAACCCGCCCGTTACCTGCGTCCGCTGCTTCGGCGTCAGCCGCTCGCACACCAGCACCAGCGGCTCGCGCCGGTCCATCGACCGCGCCAGCACCACGTGCAGGTCGACAGGCGTATGCGGCGCATCTGCCGCGACGCAGCGCCAGCCGAGCCGGCCCGCTAACTCAGTCCCCAGCTGCTCGACCCCCGACGATTCGGGCCCCATCAGAACGATCACCATTTCTGCAACACCTGACTACAATTGTCCCCCAACCGTGACCGACCAGTCAGGCTTTCGGCCCGACGGCGACGAGCAGGCCACCGCCGTCTACGATGAATTGCGCCGCATCGCCGCGGCGTACATGCGGCGCGAGCGGGTCGGCTTCACCTTGCAGGCCACCGCCCTGGTACACGAAGCCTACCTGCGCCTCGCCGGCACCAGCGCCGCCTTCAGCGACCGCAACCACTTCGTCGGCATTGCCGCGCGTTCGATGCGTCAGATCCTCGTCGACCGCGCCCGCGCCCGCGGCGCGCAGAAACGCTGGGCGGGGCTCGACCGCGTGTCGCTGGTCGACTCGCTGGTCCGGGCGGAGGAACAGGATCGCATGCTGCCGGCGCTCGACGACGCCCTCGAGCGACTCGAGGCGCTCGACCCTGAGCAGGCCCGCATCATCGAGCTGCGCTACTTCGTCGGCCTGAGCGTCGGGGACGCGGCACGCGCGCTCGATATGTCGCCAGCCACCTTGAAGCGCCGCTTCGCGCTGGCCCGCGCCTGGCTGCTTCGCGAACTCGGGGGAGACCTCGCATGACGCCTGGGCAGTGGCGCCGCGTACGCGATCTGTTCGAGCAGTGCGTCGATCTGGCCGTTGCCCGAAGCTGACGCTCTCCTGGGCACGCAGGCAGAGGCGTCCGACGTGATCGCAGAGGTGCGCTCGTTGCTGCACCATCACTCACGTGCCGGCGCCTTCCTCGACGCACCGGTCCTCGATGCGGCGTCGGACCTGTTGACCGACGAGGACGAGCGGTTCGATACTGGCGCGTCGATTGGCGCCTACACCATCCGCATGCCGCTCGGCCGCGGCGGCATGGGGCACGTCTATCTCGCCACCGACACCCGTCTTGGCCGCGATGTGGCACTCAAGGTCCTCGCGCCGCCTCTTGTCCGCGATCCGGTGCAACGCGAGCGATTGCGCCGCGAGGCGCGCGCCGCTGCGTCGCTGAGTCATCCGGGCATCTGCACGGTCTACGCACTCGAGGAGATCGGCGATGAAGTGGTGATTGCCAGCGAGTATGTCGACGGCCGGCTGCTGCGGGAGGAGATCGCCCTCGACCCGCGTCCGGATGCCGCTGCGGTCCTCCGCACGGCCGTCGACCTGGCGGGAGCGCTGGCGGCGGCGCACGCGCGCGGCATCACGCATCGCGATCTCAAGCCCGAGAACATCATCCGCGCCCGTAACGGCGCCTTGAAGGTCCTCGACTTCGGCCTCGCGCTGGTGGTCGACATGGCGATGCCCGGCGTCGACACGCCGCGGGTGACCACGCCTGGGACGCTCATCGGCACACCGGCCTACATGGCGCCAGAACAGTTGAACGGGCGCGCCGCTGACGCCCGCACCGATCTGTTCGCGTTCGGCCTGGTGATTCCCGAGTACGCCACAGGCGTGCACCCATTCGCAGCGTCCACGCCGCTGGCGATGACGGCACGCATCCTGGAAGCGGCGCAGCACCCGCTGTCGGCGGCGAGGCCCGATCTGTCGCCAGCCCTCATCGCTGCGGTTCAGCGCTGCCTGATGAAGCGGCCGGACGACCGTTTCGGTTCGGCTGCGGAACTCCTCTCCTCGTTGCAGGTGTACGACTCGAGGACCGACGTAGCACCGGTCGTCGGTTGGTGGCGGACGCACATGGTCAGTGTCTTTCTCCTCTACGCCGCCGCTCTCGTCGCCGGTTGGTTCGTAAAGGAGTGGGAGAGAAGCTGGGCCGACGCCGTGTTCGTGCTGCTCGCGACGCTCGGGACCGCTGGGGGCATGCTGCGCGGACACCTGCTGTTCGCCGAACGCACGCACCCCCGTGCGAGGCTCCTGCGCGAACTGGCGCGCTCGCAACTGCCGCTCGCGTTCATCGATCTGGTGATGTCGGCAGGCCTGCTCGGCATCGGCGTGTGGGCCGCCCGTTCACGCTCGGTGGCTGGCGCGCTCATCATCGGCCTCGGCGTCGGCATCGCGCTGGCGCGGCTCGTGCTGGAACGCTCGACGACGGAGGCGGCATTCGGACTGGATTGACCAACGACTAAAGACCAAGGACCAACTGACCAACGACCCATGATTGCCATTGCCATCCGCGAATCTGGTGCCCCTGAGGTGCTCGTGCCTGTCGAGCGGCCTGTGCCTGACCACGGTCCGAACGATCTGCTCATCAACGTGGCCGCCGCAGGTGTCAACCGGCCGGACGTGTTGCAGCGGCAGGGACGCTACGCGCCGCCGACAGGCATCACCGACATTCCCGGACTCGAGGTGGCCGGCACGGTGGCCGCCGTCGGCAGTGCGGTGACCGGATGGGCGGTCGGCGACCGCGTGTGCGCGCTTCTTGCCGGTGGCGGCTATGCCGAGTACTGCGTGGCGCCGGCGCCGCAGTGCCTGCCGATTCCAGCCGGACTCGACTTCGCACAGGCAGCCGCACTGCCAGAGGTGATGTTCACGGTCTGGACCAATGTCTTCGAGCGCGGGCAGTTGAAGGCCGGAGAGTCGGTGCTCATTCATGGCGGCTCGAGCGGCATCGGCACTGCGGCGATCCAGCTGGCGCGGGCCCGCGGCGCACGCGTCTTCGCCACCGCCGGCAGCGACGAGAAGTGTCGTGCCTGCGAGGCGCTCGGCGCCGAGCGCTGCATCAACTACCGTGAGCAGGACTTCGTGGTCGTCTTGAAGGCGCTGACTGCCGACCGCGGCGTCGACGTGGTGCTCGACATGGTCGGGGGCGACTACCTGCAGCGGAACATCGACGTGCTCGGCATGGACGGGCGGCTGGTGCAGATCGCCCAGCTCGGCGGCTACCGCTCGACGATCAGCACCACTCCCATCCTGCAGCGGCGGCTGACCATCACCGGCTCGACACTGCGCGCGAGGTCAGTGGAACACAAGGGACAGATTGCGGCCGCAGTCCGTCAGCAGGTATGGCCGCTGATCGAGTCCGGTGCCGTACGCGTCGTGCTGCACGCCACGTTTCCGCTCGCGGACGCGGCTGAGGCGCACCGGGTGATGGAGTCGAGCCAGCACATAGGCAAGCTGGTGCTTCTAGTAGAATCGTCAGAACGATCATGAAACAGTTCCTCACCCTTGCAAGCCTGTTCGTCCTGCTCGCCACCTTCAGCGCCTGTGGCGGCAACGACCTGGGGCCGACGACTGCCACCCCCGACACTGGTTTGAGTTCGATCACGACGCTGCAGTCGACCGACCTCGTCGTTGGCACAGGTACCGAGGCGATGACGGGCCGCTCACTCAGCGTCCACTACACCGGCTGGCTGTACCGGGCCTCAGCTGTCGACAACAAAGGCACCAAGTTCGACAGCTCGCTCGATCGCGGCGCGCCCTTTTCCTTCACCCTTGGCGGAAAGGTGATTGCCGGATGGAATCAGGGTATCGTCGGCATGAAGGTCGGCGGTCAGCGCCGGCTCATCATCCCGCCGAGCCTGGGCTACGGCGCGGGCGGACAGGGCACGATCCCGGGCAACGCCACGCTCGTATTCGACGTGCAGCTGCTGGCGGTGAACTGACGTGAAGCCGTTCTTCATTCTTGCGGGCATCCTCGGCGTGCTGGCCACGTTCTCCGCGTGTGGCGGCAGCAGCACCGAGACGCAGACCACCGACGCCGCCGCTGCCACGACCAGCGGCAGCGCAGACACGACAACTGGAGGCACCGGCGTGAGTTCGATGACTGCTCTGCAGACCACTGATCTGAAGGAAGGGACCGGTGCGGTTGCAACCGTTGGCCGGCCCGTGTCCGTGCACTACACCGGCTGGCTCTACAGCGAGACCGGCGCCGACAACAAGGGCACCAAGTTCGACAGCTCGGTCGACCGCGGCCAGCCGTTCGAGTTCGGTCTCGGCGCGGGCCAGGTGATCGCGGGCTGGGACCAGGGTGTGGCTGGCATGAAGGTCGGCGGGCAGCGCCGCTCATCATTCCGCCCGCGCTCGGCTACGGGAGCCGCGGCGCAGGTGGAGTCATCCCGCCGAATGCCACGCTCGTGTTCGACGTCGAACTGCTCGCGGTGAAGTAGGTTCCGAAGTCGGAGCCGTTTGCCGTTCCCGCCCTCCCTCGTCGCGCTCCAGCACCGCAACTTCCGGCTGCTCTGGGTCGGCCTGCTGCTGTCGTTCTCCGGCTCGATGATGCAGAACGCGGCGCTGCTGTGGCACGTGTCGCTGCTGGTGCCGCCCGAGCGCAAGGCGCTCGCGCTCGGCCTGGTCGGCCTGGTGCGCATCGTGCCGATCGTCGTCTTTTCGATGGTCAGCGGTGTCGTCGCCGACGCGCATCGACCGCCGGCGTGTGCTGTTCGTCACGCAGATCGATGGCGGGCCTGCGTCGCGCTGGCGCTGGCGCTGCTGACGTACACGGGGCTGACCGCGCTGTGGCCGGTCTACGCGCTGGCGGCCATCGGCGCGGCGTCAGCGCGTTCGACCTGCCGGCACGCGCAGGCGCTGATGCCGACGCTGGTGCCGCGGGAGCACCTGCCGAACGCCATCAGCCTCAACACGATCATGTTCCAGACGGCGTCGGTGGTCGGTCCGGCGACGGCCGGCCTGGTCATCGCGGTCGGGCGTCGCCTCGGCCTACGTCGTCAACGCGCTGTCGTTCGTCTTCGTCATCGTCGCGCTGCTGATGATGCGCGGACGTGCCCGCCGCCGCGGTGCCGCAGCCGAGCGCGAGACGAACGAGGTGTCCGTCGGCGCCGCGACGGAAGGGCTGCGCTTCGTCTTCCGCTCGCCGCTCATCCGCTCGACGATGCTGCTCGACTTCTTCGCGACGTTCTTCGCCTCGGCGACCGCGCTGCTGCCGATCTTCGCGCAGGACATCCTGCAGGTTGGCGCGCGCGGCTACGGCTGGCTGTTCGCCGCGCCGGCCGTCGGCGCGCTGCTCACGAGCGCGGCGATGGTGCCGGCCGACCGCATCGATCGCGCGGCGCGGCTCGGCCATGCTCTGGGCGGTCGTCGGGTACGGCGCTCGCGACGATCGTGTTCGGCTTCTCGCGGTCGTTCTGGCTGACGTTCGCGTGCCTGGCGTTCGTCGGCGCGACGGACACGGTCAGCACGGTGATGCGCAACGTCATCCGCCAGCTCGAGACGCCCGACCGCCTGCGCGGCCGCATGACCGGCGTCAACATGGTCTTCTTCAGCGGCGGCCCGCAGCTCGGCGAACTCGAGGCCGGCGCCGTCGCCAACTGGTTCGGCGCGCCGTTCTCGGTGATCAGCGGCGGCATCGGCTGCCTGCTCGCCACCGGCTGGGTGGCGCTGACGACGCCAGGCCTCCGGCGCTACATCTACAAGCACGACGCGCCACCTCGGCATGATGTCGCGGGTGGTCGGTCGGCCTGATCTCCGACACGCACGGTCAGTTCAGGTCAGAGGTGACCGCCGCCTTCGCTGGCGTCGACCTGATCGTCCATGCGGGCGATGTTGGCGGCCGGTCGGTGCTGGCCGCGCTTCGCGCCATCGCACCGGTGAACGCTGTGTCCGGCAACGTCGACGACCGTCACGACCCGAGCCTGCCGCGCGCGCTGTCGCTGCCGATGGGCGACCTGCACGCTGCACGTGAGCCATGGTGACGAATTCGGCAGCCCCGACCCCGAGCTGCTGCTCGCGCACTACGCGGCGACCTCATCGTGTTCGGCCATACGCACCGCTCCGCTCATGGTCCGATCGGAGCGACGGACGCCTGGTGATGAACCCGGGTGCGGCCGGACCACGCCGATTCAGGCTCGAGCCGGCGTGGCGCGATCCTCGACCGTCGAACGGCGCCGATGTCCGCGTCGAGTTCGTCGGGCTACCATAGCGCCATGAGCAGAGCCGCTGCCGCCGCCCTCGCGGTAGTCGTCATGCTCGGCGCCTCCAGGGCGTCGGCGCAGTCGACCATCGATCCCACCGCCGCGCTGCTGCAGGAGATCATCCGCCTCGACACCAGCAACCCTCCGGGCCGCGAAGGGCAGGTCGACGAGCTGCTCGCCTCGAAGCTGCGTCCGCTCGGCTTCGAGGTGACGATCGTCCCGACGCCGGAGGCAGGGAAGTCGCACATGATTGCCCGCCTCAAGGGCGACGGCAGCAAGCGTCCGGTGCTGCTGGCTGCGCACGCTGACGTGGTCGGGGTGGAGCGCGAGAAGTGGACGGTCGACCCGTTCGGCGGCGTAATCAGGGACGGCGACGTCTACGGGCGTGGCGCAATCGATTTCAAGGGCGGCATGGCCGTCTTCGCTCGCGCCGTGATGCAGCTTGCCGAGCGTAAGGTGCCGCTCGCACGCGACGTCATCTTCCTGGTCGAGGCTGACGAGGAGGCGGCGCAGTACAACACGTCCTGGCTGGCGCAGACACACTGGGCGCAGATGGACGCCGAGTTCGCGCTGAACGAAGGCGGCTGGATCATCGCCGGCGACGACCGCAAGGTGAAGTACGTGAGCATCTCGACGGCCGACAAGTCGTCGGTTGGCGTGATCGTGTCGGCGGCGGGGACCTCGACGCATTCGTCGATGCCGCGCCCCGACAACGCCATCTTCGCGCTGTCGCGCGGGCTCGCGAAGCTGTCCACCGTCGAATTCCCGGTGCAGTTGACCGATGCCAACCGAAAGTTCCTTGCCGTGCTGGCGCGCACGTCGCCGCAGCCGCTCGCCGGTCACTACCAGACGCTGCTGACGAGCCAGGATCCGTCGGCGCTGGCCGCCGCCGACCGCGAGATCAGCAAGGACCCGCTGATGCACGCGATCATCCGCAACACGATCGCGCCGGTCGTCATCGCCGGTGGCTTCCGCAGCAATGTCATCCCGGGGTCAGCCGACGCCACCATCAACGTTCGCGTCATCCCCGGCACCGATCCGAAGGACATCGTCGCGAAGTTCCAGACGGTGATCGATGATCCGGCGATCACCGTCCGGCTGGCGAACCCCAACGCCGGCCCATCGCGAGTGCAGCCTTCGCCGGAAGACAACCCGCTCTACCGCGCGCTCGAGAAACAGGCGAAGGCAACACTCGGCGGCGCCGAGGTAACGCCCTACCTGTTCCAGGCCGGCACCGACGCGGGCGCCTGGCGCAGCCGCGGCATTCCGGTGTACGGCATCTACCCGTATCCGATCACCGCCGATGAACTGACCCGCATGCATGGGAACGACGAGAAGGTGAGCGTCGAGTCGCTGCGCCTTGGTACCGAGATGATCTTCAAGACGCTCGTCGAGGTGGCCGCGAAGGACAGGTAGGGCAGGAGGGGGTAGGGCGGGAAGGGCAGTGTGTACCTGCCCTCCCTGCCTTTCCGTCAGCGATCCTTGCGTTCCTTCGCGACCGTTTGTTCCGCGTCGAGCCGGCGCTTGTCTTCGTCCTCGGCCGTCTCACCGACGTGCGTCTGCTCGCCGCCGGTTTCGATGCCGATGATGTCGCCGGGCTGCGCGCGGCCTTCGAGGTGGGGGCTCACGTCGGTGGCTCTGGCTGTCACCAGCTCGCGGTCCTCCCGCTCTTCCCGCTCTTCCCGATCCTCGAGGTCAGTCCGGGTTGTCCGCAGGTCGGCGGAGGCGTCGCCCATCGTGGTGCGCCCCTCGCGCCATTCTCCGGCCTGATTCGTCCGCTCGTCGCGAAGCAGTTGATCAGCCTGCATTTCGCCGAATGCCACCGGCACCTTGGACGCCGGGTAGTCCTCGGTGACACCGAAGCTGCTGCTCTCAGTCGTGCTCAGCGTGTCGCCCAGCGGCGGCGACACGGTTGCCCACCAGTCGGGCTGGGTGTAGGCCGGCCGGTCCCAGACGCCGGACAACGGATCGGCGGATGTGGTCGGCATGTGGGCCGCCGCTGTGTAGGAGGCGGGTGTGTCGCCGACTGCATCGCAGATTGAGTCGTTCATCCGCCGGACGTCGTCTTCCTTCAACGTCTCGAACTCGTCGCGGTTGAAGCCGGGGAAACGTTCAATCCGTTCCTTCGGAATGTTCACCACGATTGCGTCGCGGTCGTCATCCAGGCGGGCATGGCCGATTGGCACCAGAAAATCCTTCGCCTTGAACCAGCCGCCCGAGTCGACGACGACGTAGTACGGGCGCATGGAGGCGTTGTCGACGACGAACCCCTCGACGCTGCCGAGGGTCTCCATCGCGTCGTTGCGCACCTTGAGACCGTCGAACGACAGGTCAGCGGCAGTGACGCGGTTCGCATCGACGTATCTCAGCCAGGGAAGCGGATGATTCACCAGTTACCCTCCGGTTGTCTGCGCGACATCGCGCACCAATCGCAGAGCAAGATTGCCGCCGTCGAAGTATGATTTTTCGAATGGACGTCTCCTCGCCGACAGATGCACCGGCAGCCGCAACCCTGCGCGATCGCGCCGGAATCGACGATCGCTACAAGTGGAACCTGCAGAGCATCTTCGCCGACTGGCAGGCGTGGGAGGCCGCCTACTCCGAGCTCGACGGCGAGGTCGGCACGTTTGCCGAACGGCAGGGCTCGCTGTCGGGCGGAAGCGCGGCGCTGCTTGCCGCACTGCAACAGCGCGACCGAATTGGGCAGTTGTCTTACCGCGTGTGGTACTTCGCGTCGCTGTGGTACGACCAGGACCAGCGCGACAATGGCATCAACGGCAGGCGGCAGCAGGTGCAGATCCTGTTTGCGAAGGCGGCGCAGGCCTCGGCGTGGTTCGACCCGGAGTTGCTCGCGATTCCGCTCGCCACGGTGCAGCTGTGGATGCACGACGATGCGACGCTGGCCATCTACCGCTTCGCAGTCGAAGACCTCTACCGACAGCAAGAGCACGTGCTCGACGAGAAAGGCGAACACCTGCTCTCGCTGTCGAGCCGCTTCTCGTCGGCGCCGTACGACGCCTACTCGTCGCTCTCAACCGCCGACTTGAAGTCGCCGACGGTGACGCTGCCGAGCGGCGCCACCGCGACGCTGTCGTACGGCCAGTATCGCGCGCTGCTCGCGTCGAACCGGCATCAGCCCGATCGGGCCGCGGCCTTCAAGGCGTTCCACGAAACCTATCGGGCCAACATCAACACCTACGCCGCGCTCTACAACGGCATTCTGCAGCGCGACTGGTTCCATGCGCAGGCCCGCGGCTACGCCACCATGCTCGACGCCGCCCTGCACGGCAACAACATCCCGACGGCTGTGGTCGACAACCTCGTCGAGCAGGCGAGAGCCGGCGTGGCGCCGCTGCAGCGCTATCAGAGACTGCGCCGCCAGGTGCTGGGGCTCGAGAAGTACTACGGCTACGACTCGGCCATTCCGCTGGTCGACCTCGACGACAAGTATCCGTATGACGAGGCGCTCGAGTGGCTGCCGCAGTCGGTGGCGCCGCTCGGCGAGGTCTATCAGCAGCGCATGCGCGAGGTGCTGGCCGGGCAGTGCATCGACGTGTTCGAGAACGTCGGCAAGCGCAGCGGCGCCTACTCGGCGCCGGTGTATGGCTGCCCGCCATTCATGCTGCTGAACCACAACGAGACGCTCGACTCCGTGTTCACGCTCGCGCACGAGATGGGGCACTCGATGCACACCGTGCTGGCGCACGCGCACCAGCCGTTCGTCTACGCGGCCTACACAATCTTCGTGGCGGAAGTGCCGTCCACCCTGAGCGAAGCGCTCTTCCTCCGCTTCATGCTGCAGCGCACGACCGATCCGAAGCAGCGGATTGTCTTGCTGCAGCACGCCATCGACGGCATCGTCGGCACCTTCTACACGCAGGTGATGTTCGCCGACTTCGAACTGCAGGCACACCGCCTGGTGGAGGCCGGCAAGCCGATCACGGCGGAGGTGCTGAACACGCTCTATTTCGGCCTGCTGCAGGCGTATCACGGCGACGCGTTCGACTACGACGAACTGTCTGCCGTCACCTGGGCGCGCATCCCGCACTTCTTCGGCACGCCCTACTACGTCTACCAGTACGCCACCTGCTACGCATCGAGCGCGCAGATCCTGAAACAGATTCTTGGCGCCGCCGAGGCGGAGAGGCCGGCCGCTGTGGAACGCTACCTCGACCTGCTGAAGGCCGGCGGCAGCGACCATCCGATGGCGCTGCTGCAGCGGGCCGGCGTCGACCTGAGTCAGCCGGAGACGGTGCAGGCCGTGGTGCAGCAGCTCGACGACCTGGTGACGCAGCTGGAACAGGCCATCGCGCAGCTCTGACATGCACACGAATCCTTCTGACGACGACCTGCGCAGGCTTCTGACCGAGGCAAAGACGGTGGCTGTGGTGGGTGCGTCGAGCAGCCCCGACAAGAGCTCGCACGGCATCATGCGCAAGCTGCAGAGTGTGGGCTACCGCGTCATTCCAGTGAATCCCACCGAAACCGAGGTGCTCGGCGAGAAGGCCTTTGCGCGCCTCGAGGACATCCCCCAGCCTGTCGACATCGTCGATGTCTTCAGGCGAGCCGAGGACACGCCGCCAATTGCGAACTCGGCGGTGGCAATTGGCGCGAAGGCATTGTGGCTGCAGTCGGGGATCAGCAACGAAGACGCCGCCGCGCGTGCCACGGCCGGCGGACTCGTGGTGGTGATGGACGCCTGCATCGGCGTCATGCATTCGATGCTGCGGGTTGCGAAGAAGGACGCCTAGAGCCCGGCCATCACATGCGTGGCGCGCACTTCGGCGGCCGCGCGGTGGCCCGACTCGACGGCGCCGTTCATGAACCCCTGCCAGCGCAGGCTGGTGTGTTCGCCAGCGAAGAACAGACGGCCGCAGGGTTGCGCCAGCCAGCCACGCAGGCTCGGCTTGAAGGCCGGGTCGAACATCGCGTAGCCGCCGCGCGACCACGGGTCCGACTCCCAGCGGGCCTGCCGCCACGCGACAAGATCGGTCTGGGTCGCGCCCAGCCACTCGAGCCCGCGCACGATCCCCTGAATCCCTTCCCGGTCGACGATGGTGCCGGTGGCATCGGAGGCGGCGCCGCCGGCGAGCAGCGCCAGGATCCCTGCCTTGCCTCGCTGCTCCTCGTTGGCCTCCCAGCCGGCACCAATCGGCAGCGGCGAGCCGAAGGCACGCGGTCGCCCCGTCTTGCGCCAGAAGCGGGTGGTGAACTGCAGCAACGTCTTCGTGCCGCGGCCGTAGGGCAGGGAAGCGACCGCTTCGTGTTGTTGCGCCGGCAGTGCCGGCGTGATCGGCACGCGCCGCAGCAGCGGGGCCGGAAGCGCAAGCACGAGGTAGTCGGCCTGCAACTGTGTGCGCGAGCGGCCGTTGCGGAGCGAGGCGCGGATGGTGCCGCCACGCTGCGATACGGCCAGCAGCTCGGTGTTCAGGTGGACCCGTTCGCCGAGCAGGGCTGCCAGAACCGAGGGAAGCCGGTCGTTGCCGCCCTCGATCCGAAACATCTTGCCGGGGGCCGGGGCGTCGTCCTGGGAGAATTGATCCACCAGTTGCAGCAGCGACAGTTCCTCCGGGTCGGCCAGGAAGAAGCCGCGCAGCCCCAGGCAGGTGGCGCGAAGCTCGCTGTCGGCACCGATGTCGTCCAGCCACTGCGCCACCGAGCGGCGACCCATGTCGGCAGCGACCGGTGAGTCCCACCGGCGTTCACTCCAGCGGTAGCGCTGGGCCAGCCCGGCCAGCTCGTGGCCGACGCGCTCCCAGCCGCGTGCGACACTGCGGGGGACAATCTTCACCGCGCCGCTCTTGTCGGGACGGGCGTACCCGAAACCGCTGCTCAGGATGCGGACCTGCGAGAGGCCGAGCTCGTCGGCGAGGGCGCGGATGGCCTGCTGGTCCTCGTCGATCATGTCGCCACCAGCCTCGGCGTGCTGGCCGTCGATGAAGCCGTCCCTGAGCGTCCAGACCCTTCCCCCGACCCGGTCGCGTGCCTCGACAACGGTGACCGCAGCGCCCATGGCGGCGAGGTCGCGAGCGGCCACCAACCCTGCGAGGCCGGCTCCGGCAACCAGTACGGAGGCGCCGCTCAGGCTCATATCCGGCGTTGTCACAGCACCAACTGTACCTGGGAAAGGCGGGCCCGGTGGTTTGATGTTTCTCTTACGCCCATAACCTGCTGAGCTGTGGTAGGTTGTCGCATGCTCGCCATGAACTGCGGCCGCCGGGCCACCTGGTCCGGAGTGGCCTGCTGTGCCCTTCTGCTCGCCGCTGCGCCCGTCCTCGCGCAGCCTCAGCAGCACGACCACGCTCAGGAGCAGTCCGCATCCGAGCAGCCGAAGGTGGCAGCGACGAATCGCGAGCGGTACCGGATTCAGGTGCAGCGCGCCGCCGGGGCGCTGCAGATCGACGGCATTCTCTCCGATGAAGCGTGGCTCACCGCAACCGTGGTCGACAGCTTCACGCAGCAGGAGCCGATGAATGGCCAGCCGGCCACCGAGCGCACTGAGGTGAAGATGCTCTACGACGCCGGCAACCTCTATATCGGGGTGCATGCGTTCGACTCCGAGCCCGATCACCTGCGGGTCACCGAGATGCGGCGCGACTCATCGCGCATCATGGACGAGGACAACTTCCAGGTCATCCTCGACACGTTCCGCGACTCTCGCTCGGGCTACATGTTCGTGACGAACGCGCTCGGCGCGAAGCTCGAGCAGCAGATCTTCGAGGAGGGCGGCGGCAACGCCCGCGGATCGGCGTCGAACATCAACAAGGATTGGAACGGCGTGTGGGAAGCGGCATCGCGCCGCACCAGCGACGGCTGGATTGCCGAGATCTCGATCCCGATGGTCACCCTGCGCTCGCCCGACGTTCCGGTGCAGAGCTGGGGCCTGAACTTCGCGCGCAGCATCCGTCGCAAGAACGAAATCGTCTACTGGGCGCCTATTCCGAAGCCGTTCACCCTGATGCAGGTCAGCATGGCTGGCACGCTGACCGGCATGACCGACCTCAACCGGGGACTCGACCTGCGCCTGAAGCCCTACGTGACGGCGGGCGGAAGGTACGCCCGCACTGGCGCCACGTCCACCACCAGCGCGCTCAAGGATGTGGGGGTGGACGTGAAGTACGGCCTGGGGCACGGTCTGGCGCTCGACGTGACGGTGAACACCGACTTCGCGCAGGCGGAAGTGGACGAGCAGCAGGTGAACCTCACCCGGTTCGCGTTGTTCTTCCCTGAGAAGCGCGACTTCTTCCTCGAGAACTCGGGGCAGTTCACCGTCGGCACGCAGGGGCTCGAGCGCCAGATGGACCTGTTCTTCAGCCGGCGCATCGGCCTGTCCGACACGGGGCAGCCGATCGGCATTCGCGGCGGCGCGCGTCTCACCGGCAAGGTGTCGGGCAACAACATCGCGGTGATGGACCTGCAGACGGAGGAGGTCAACGGCCGTCCGGCCGACAATTTCCTGGTGGCGCGCTACAGCAAGGACATCAACCGGCGATCAAAAATCGGCGGCCTGCTCATCAACAAGGAGTCGATGAGCTCAGCACGCTTCAACCGGCTCGTCAGCGCTGACGCGCTGTTCGCGCCGACCCGCGCCTTCTCGCTCCATACCATCGCCGCGACGTCGATGACGCCAGGGATCGACAGCGACAACAACGCGTACCACGCCCGCGCACTGTATCTGGACACCAGGTGGCAGACCTACGCCGAGTTCTCGCAGATCGAACCGAACTTCAACGACGAGGTCGGCTATGTGCCGCGCACCGGCATCCGGCAGTCGAAGGTGCATCTCGAACGCAACCCGCGCCCAGGCGGCCGTATTCGCGTGATGGAACCGATGATCAACGTCATCTACATCACTGACATGCAGAACCGCCTGCTCACGCGGCGCAATCACCAGATGGTGGGCACCCGCTTCCAGAACGGCGCCTACCTGAACGTCTGGTGGAATCACTGGTTCGACCAGATCGACGAGCCGTTCACGGTCCAGACCGTCACCATTCCGCGGGGCACCTACCGCTACGACGAGGTGAGCCTGACGTTCAACTCGAACCCGGCGCGGCGCGTATACGAGCAGTTCACCTTCTCGCCGCAGACCTATTACGGCGGCCGCCGCACCGACGTGTCGGCGACGCTCGGCGTGCGCGCCAATAGGCGCGCCTCGGGTGAGTACTCGATCCAGCGCAACGACGTGAACGGCCCGTGGGGCGCGTTCGTCGTGAACCTCAGCATTCTCCGCGTCGACATGGCGCTGTCGCCTCGCCAGACGATCCGCTCGCTGTCGCAGTACAACTCGCTCACGAGGCAGTTGTCGGTCAGCTTCCGTTACAACTACATCTACAAGCCGGGCAGCGACATCTTCCTCACCTACGACGAACTGCAGACCGACACGCTCGGCCGTCCGATTGGGCGCAACCGGCAGTTCGCGGTGAAGACGACGTATTTGCTGTCGCGGTAGGGGCGGGAAGGGCGGGCGGGGCAGTCGGGGCAGGTAGGGCAGGTAAAGCGGGCAGGGACAGAGACGGGAACAGGGACGGGGCGGGCTCGCCGGGCGGGGCTGTCGCGTGGGATGTACGTAGCTGCGGACCTTCCGCCTTCGCCATGCGTCGGCGGACCGCCGGAGCCTTTGGCGGAGGCTGGTCAGGTCCGCGACACGCCGATCTCTACGGTCGGCGGCGTCACTGCTGATGGACGTGCCTGACCCGACCGGGTTCGACCGTGGCAGGTGCGGCGCGTGGCGCGTTAGCCCGCGGCGATCCGCGAGGGGCTCTCAAGGGCGTCGGGGGACGACATCCGCAAGATTGCTGAAGCGGCAAAGGCCCGGCTGGCGGAGAGTGGCAGGACAACCGTGCGACTTCATCCCCGAAAGGCGAAGGCGGCAAGGAAGGCATCCTGAGCACCGGCAACCTGCTGCCGAACACGCGCTGCACCCGACGGCGCCGGCGCGTTTTGTGCGCCGCGGGTGTGCGCCAACGTTGGACATGAACGCAGATTGGAGCTCGAGAACATGCTTCGAAGATCGTGCATGACGCTGTTCGCCCTCATCCTTCCGGCGACTCTCTCGGCTCAGACGCCAGTCGTCGACTACCACCAGCACCTATTCAGTCCCGCTGCCGCCGCAGTGGTGACAGGCGATTCGCGGTCTCCGGGTATCAGCGCTCGCGACGTTGTCGCACTGCTCGACCAAGCGGGCATTCGGCGCGCGCTGATTCTCTCTGTCGCGTACACGTGGGGCAAAGCGAGCCGGACACCGGTCGAGAACGAATATGAGCACGTCAGGTCGGAGAATGACTGGACGGCGCAGCAGGTGGCGCAGTACCCAGACCGGCTTCGTGCGTTTTGCAGCGTCAATCCGCTCAAGCCCTACGCCCTCGAGGAGATCACCCGTTGCAGCCGGGATCCGAGGCTGAAGCGAGGCCTGAAGCTGCATTTCGGGAACTCGGACGTCGATCTCGACAACCCCGAGAACGTCGCGCGGGTGAGGACGGTGTTCGCCGCGGCCAATGACTACGGGATGGCCATCGTGGTGCACATGCGGACGTCGATCGACAACCAACGACGATACGGTGCGGACCAGGCTCGCGTGTTCCTGAATGAACTTCTACCGGCTGCTCCCCGCGTCCCGATCCGAGATCGCCCATTTGGCTGGAGCGGGCGGCTACGAACCAGCGGTCGTCGCGGCCCTGGGAGTGTTCGTGGATGCGATCGGGCGTCAGGACGAACGCATGAAGAATGTACTGTTTGACGTGACGGCGGTCGTCGATGGAGCGGCGCAGCCGGCGGAAATAGCCGCGCGCATCTGCGTGATCGGCGTCGGGCGCGTTCTGTACGGCTCGGACGCGGCTGCCAGTCCGGCGACATTCCCGAAGGCGGGCTGGGCTGCGTTCCGGCGCGTCCCACTAACGACGGCCGAGCTCGATACCATCGCAGGAAACATCGCCCCTTACATGCGCGACTGATCAAGCGGCCCAACATCGGCTTGCAGCCGTCAGCGGCCGGTGTGAAGATGAGCCGCTGCGGATGAAGCGGCAGCGTTGGGCGGCTATCGCTCGACTCGGATGCGGCGAGAGACAGACAAGCACAATGCGTCTTTTGACATTTTGGGAGGAACGGGAATGCGGATAGCCAAAGACAACGTGGACGTCAAGATGGAGATCCCAGGTGCCGTGATCCGACAGCGAACAGATTTTGGTGACGCAACCGGATTGGGCAAGATCAGCGGCGAGTACGTCACTCTCTCGGCGGGCGTCGATACTACCCCGCTGTTCCAGGGACTGGACGGCGATTTATGCCAGTGCCCGCACTGGGGCTTCGTCTTACGCGGCCAACTCACCACGACCGACGCGGCCGGCGCGCAGGAGACGGTCAACGCGAATGATCTGTTCTACTGGCCACCTGGGCACAACGTGAAGGTCAACGCAGATGCGGGATCATCATGTTCAGCCCGCAGCGTGAGCACAGCCACGTCATCAACCACATGATCGAGAAAGTGAAGAGTTGACCCGGAGTCGAGGGGGGGCACGCGCGGGGCTCTCACCTGGTTCCAATCAAATTGACCCCGTGCCCAATGTCCGTTCCGGTGAAGCAGGTGTAGAGCTTCGCGGACAAGCCCTATGAAACGTCGAGACTTCTTGCGCACCGCCGCCGCGGGCCCGTTACTGGCGGCCCTGCCTCCGGAACTCCTTGCGCAGACGAGCGCCCGGCCGTCCACAGGCGGTGCCTGGGACAACGGGGTGGTGCGCCATCTGCTGCCAACGGTCAGCGACACACAGATGTTGCTGAAAGCCTCGTTCAGTGCGCCGCTCTCGCAACCGCCGCTTCTGCGCGTGGGCACACTCACGGTGCGCGGACGGATGACGGACACGCGGGGGGAGATGTGGGCTTTCCACGCGACGGGCCTCGCCCCGGCCCGCCGCTACACGCTCAACCTGAATGCGAGTACCGGCCGCTCGCTCTGTCAGCCGTGGGACCTGTCCACGTTTCCTTCGCCGGATGCACAACCCGACAAATTGCGCGTGCTGTTCTTCACCTGCGCCGGAGGGCACGAGGGGCTGGGCTTCCTGCCAGCCGTCGTGCGCAATCGCCTGCTGCGACGCGCCCTCTCGTTCCAGCCGGACGCCGCTGTAGCCAACGGCGACCATGTGTATTGGGATCTGCGATCGCCGTTGACGGCTGGGAACAGCGGTGCCTCGTCGCGCGGCAGGGAGATTGGCGGCGGCTCGTTCGATCGATCCGACGTCGTGATGGGATCTGAGAATGAAACGATCCTCAAGCGTGCCGCCGGCCCACAGATCGCTCCCGTGTACGGGACCGATTTCCGCTCGACGCCGATGTTCTTCATCCAGGACGACCACGACTACTTCGACAACGACGACGCCTACGACCAGATCGTCACGTTTCCGCCCGACGGCTTCATGACCGAAATGGCACGGGCGACGCAGTCGATGTACTACCCGGAGTTCCTGCCCGATGCAATGCGCCCGCGAGGGCTGGCCGGCTCATCGTCGATTGGACGCGCCCTCCCGGTATCGGAGAGTTTCGGCACCCTGCGCTATGGCCGACTGGCGGAGGTCCTGCTCTATACGGTGCGCCGGACAATGACGATGGCGGGACCGAGCGCCGTATTTCTCGATCGAGAGGTCGAAGGCTGGCTTACTCGCCGGATGGCCGTCTGCCGACGTCACGCACGTCGTGAACGCGCCGTCGAATCCGCCGGGCTGGACGGCGGGCAAATGGGGCGAATGGTATCCCGACGTGCTTGGCGCAGACGGCACACTCACGACGGCGGTGGCCAAACCCTACTGGCAGGCGGGCTGGCTCACGCAGCACGACCGCTTGCTTGCCGCGATGTCGGGTATGCGCGGGCGCATCCCGCTGTCGATGAGCGGCGACCTGCACGCGATCGGCATCGGGCGCATCCTGCGCAGCGGCGCGCTTGATCTGTCGGCGAACCCGGTCGTGACCGCGCTCACGGGCCCGGTCGGCACACAACCGCGAGGCTGGCCGTCAAGCATTCGAAAAGTGGGTGCGACACCGCCACTCGGTCTGACCGTCGACGAACAGGTCAAGCCGATCGAACAGCACGGCTTCACGCTGGCCGACTTCACGGCCGACACGATCGTGTTGCGCTTCTTCAAGTGGGACGTGAACACCCAGGCCGTCGAAGCACTCGACACCCTCGAGCCCTTTCACACTGAAGAGTTGAAGCGGCCAGCTTGACATGTGCCGTGCAGGCGGCCCGCCCGACCCACCTGCCCCTCCCGCCCCTCCCGCCCCTCCCGCCCTACTCCTGCACCACCGTGTAGCCGCGGGCCTTCAGCATCGCGACAAGGCCGTCGCTGCCAACGAGGTGCGCAGCGCCGACGACGACGAACGCCGGCTTCGGACGCGCGAACAGCGCCTCCAGCTTCGGCAGCCAGGCGCGGTTGCGGTCCACCAGCAACCGCTGGTACATCTGCGGGTCCGACTTCAGGTCGCGCAACACGACCCGCTCGATCGCCGGTGCGTCGCCGCTCTTCCACGCACGCGCCATCTCGCCCACCGCCTCCTGCGTCGTCCCCATCTCCTTCAGCGTGTCGGCCAGCATCTTGTCCTGCAGCGGCATCGACAGACCGTCGAACTGCGCAATCTGGAAGTCGAGCGACTCGAGCCCCTGCACGCTAACGTTCGTCGCCTTGGCCAGATCGTAGAAGTGCCGGTCGAGCCCGAGCTCCGGATCGAAGCCGGCCTTCTGCCACTCGAGCCCCTGCAGCGTCAGCGCCAGCGCCCACGGCTTGAACAGTTGGAGCGGCGCCATCGGCAGCCCCATCTCGGTCACCTTGGCCTTGACCGCTGTCATGGTCTGCGGTGTCAGCACCGACTCGAGCGTCTGCCCAGCCGGCATCATGCCGCGCTGCAGCATCAGCATTTGCGACGAGGACGCCATCATCTCGCCCATGTCGAGCTCTTCCACCAGCAGATCGGCCTGCGCGAACGCCTCGTCGAAGGCCGGCGCGAGCGGGTAGTACTCGCTGGCGAGGAGGTGCAGCGAGCCGGCCAGGTACATCGTGCCGCCGCGCGGCCCGGTCACTTTCCAGAGGAAGTTGGCGGGCGCCGCCGCCACCTGCAGCACGGCCAGGGTGCACAGCGCGACCACCACGAGCGAGGCGCGCCTGGCAACCGAATGTGGGCGACGGGCGCAAGGCCGGCGGCGAGGGTGCGTGCGCCCAGCATGAATTGCATCTAGCGGGCTCCTGACGCGGTGCTGCGGCCGCGCATGTAGGCTTCGACGTCGGCAATGCGCTTCGGCACGGCCGCCGACAGGTTCCGGACGCCGTCCGGTTCCATCACGAACGAGTCTTCGATGCGGACGCCGATGTTGTTGTACTTCGCCACCGCGGCCTGAATCTTTCCGACGAGCTCCAGGTTCGCGGCTGTCTTCGGCAGCGCGTCGAGCACCGCCTGGCGGATGTAGAGCCCGGGCTCGATGGTGAACGTCATGCCCGGCTTCAGCTCGTCGGTGCGGCTACCCACGTCGTGCACGTCGAGCCCGATGAAGTGCGATGTGCCGTGCGTGTACCACATGGAGAACTGCTGGCCCGTCGCCGTCGATGATGAGGCCGAGCTTCAGCATCCCCTCCTTCAACACCTCGACCGTGCGGTTGTGAATCGTGGTGAGCGTCGCGCCCGGCTTCGCCACCTTGATCGCTTCCTCCTGCGCGTGCAGGACGATCTCGTAGATGTCGCGTTGCTCGGCCGTGAACGTGCCGCTCACCGGGTAGGTGCGGGTGATGTCCGACGCCTGGTAGCCGTAAGTTGGCAGCCGCATCGACCAGCAGCAGGTCGCCGGCCTGCATCTGACGGTCGGCCTCCGGGTAGTGCAGGATGGTCGCGTTCGGGCCGCTGCCGACGATGGAGGGATAGGCCCAGGAGACGGCGCCGCGGCTGCGGTGGACCGCTTCGATGGCGGCCTTCACCTGATACTCGAAGACGCCAGGGGCGGCAGCGTGCATGCCGGCCATCTGCGCTTCGGCCGAGATGTCGGTGGCCCTGGTCAGCTGCGTCAGTTCGTACGGCGTCTTCACCATCCGCAGCCTCTTCAGCGCTGGAGTGGCGTCGATGGCGGTGTAGCCGACGTAGCGGTCGCGCAACTGCTGCACGAACACCTGCGTCCGGGTCGGCGGCTGGCCGGGCGGCGCGGCGTCCATCGGGACGGCGATGCGGGCGCGCCCTTCGCCGAGCGCGGCGAAGAACGCAGCCGCTTCCTTCTCGTCCACCGTCGTGGCGTAACCGCGCTGCCCGAGCATGCCGCCGATGAAGGCGTCGAAACTGCCCGACGACAGCACCGTGGCAATGCCGGTCCGCTCGCGTGCGTCTTCGCGACTCAGCAGACGGCCGGTCCAGTGCTCGCGTTCCGGGTTGCGGTCCTTGATGAACAGCAGTTCGCGGCGGGTCACGTTCCCAGGCATCAACACCAGGACGGTGTCTTCCTGTGTGATGCCGGTCAGGTAATAGAGGTTGCTGTCCTGGTGGTACTCGTAGTCGACGTCGTTGGAGTATGTGCGGGCAGGCGCGCTGAGCAGCACCACCATGGTGTCGGGGCTGAAGCGCTGCATCAGGCGCTGGCGACGCGCAGCAAGGTCGTCACTCAAGTCGCTCGCTGAGGCAGGGCGCGCAGCAAGGAGAAGCAGCAGGGCAGCAGCGACGTGTCGAGCGAGCCTGGACATGTGGGACTCCCGGGTAAGACTGCAGGAATTATACTGACCGGCATGGACGGGCTGGCCTTCAAGTCGCGCGACATCGAAGAATCGGTCGATGTCTACTTCTTCCGGCGGCTCGGCATCGTCTTCGCGCTGGCCGCTCGGGCGGTCGGCATGTCGCCGACCGGCGTCACCTTCGTGGCCATGGCGGCTGGGGCGGTTGGCGGGGCGCTGCTGGCGTGGCCAGACGACGCCCTGCTCGGCGTGGGGCTGCTGGTGATGCACGGCGTGCTCGACTCGTCCGATGGTCAACTGGCTCGCCTCACCGGCAACTCGACCGAATTCGGCCGCATGATGGACGGCGTCGCCGGCTACGTCACCCACATCGCCATGTACTTCGGCATCCTCGCTTCCGGGCTGTCGCGCGGCTGGGGCTGGGAACTGGCCGTGTGGATGGTGCTGGCCGGCCTCTCCACCATCGTCCACGCGCAGATGTACGACTACCACCGTTCAGCCTACGTCTCATACGCCACGAAGGGTGAGCCGCCACCGTCCGTCGTCGGCGCGCCCAGCACGGGCATCGTCGGCGCCTACGAGGCGATGCAGCGGGTGATCGTCGGGCTGCACCCGTCGGTTGAACGCGTGTTGGTATCGCGGCTGGTGGACGGGCGCGTGCGGGATGACGATCGGCAGCGCTACCGCAGCTGCTTCTACGGGCCAATTGTCTACGGCTGGAACCTGATGGGCGACAACATGCGACGCCTGTCCATCCTTGTCGCCGTGTGGTTCGGACGACCGGAGTGGTTCATCTTCGCCGAGATCGTGCCGCTGAACCTGCTGATGGTCGCGCTCTGGTTCCGTCAACGGCAGGCGGACCGCCGCTTTCTGGAGTCGGCATGACGCACGGCACCGGGTGCCGGATGGTGGCTGTCGAGTCGGCCTCACAGCGCAAGGCGTTCGTTGAGTTGCCGTATCGCCTGTATGACGGTGACCCGCACTTCGTGCCGCCGCTGCGTCGCGACGAGTATCGCCGCTTCGACCCGAAGCACAACCCGTTTCTCGACCATGCCGACATGCGCCTCTGGCTGGCGCTCGACGGCGAGCGGGTGCTCGGTCGCATCGCGGCCATCGACGACCGGTTGCACAACGAGGTGCACGGCGAGCGGGTCACCTGGTTCGGATTCTTCGAGGCGAACGGGGCCGATGTGGCGCGCCGCCTGCTGGCCGCTGTGGAGATGCACGCTGCCCAGCGCGGCAGTACCTCCGTGCGCGGGCCGGTGAACCCGTCGCTGCACGAGGCGGCCGGCCTGCTCGTCGACGGCTTCGACGACGACCCGTATGCGTTGACGTCGTACAACCCGCGGACCTATCCCGCGTTCATCGAGGGGGCCGGTTACGGCGCCGTAAAGAACCTGTTCGCGTGGGACCTCGACGTGCGCGCGCCGCTGCCCGAGCGGCTGACCCGCATTGCCGACCGGGTGCGCAATCGCTTCGGCATCACCATTCGTCCGGTGAACCTAAAGCGGTTCGATGAAGAGCTCGAAATCCTGAAAGTGATCTACCGCGCGGCGTGGTCGGACAACTGGGGCTTCGTGCCGCCGACCGACGCCGAGATCCGCCAGCTCGCGGTGGACCTCAGACCCGTGGCTGATCCTGAGTTGGTGCTGTTCGCCGAGATGCACGGCGAACCTATCGCCTGCGCGGTGTCGATTCCCGACGTGAACCAGGTGCTGAAGCGCATGCGCGGCAACCTGCTGCCGTTCGGGATCGTCCACTTCCTGCGTCGCAAGGCCGTCATCACGCGCCTGCGGATGCTGCTGCTCGGCGTGCTGCCGAAAGCGCGGAAGCTGGGGCTCTATCCGCTGCTGATTGCCGAAGCGAAGGCACGCGCCGAACGCGCCGGCTACCTGCGTGCCGAAGTGGGGTGGACGCTCGAGGACAACACGCTGGTGAATGCCGGCATCGAAGCGGCCGGTGGGCGCCGCTCGAAGGTGTATCGCCTGTATGAAAAGCCGATCGGTTAGCGTCACCGGCGCCACTGGATTCGTCGGCTGGCACGTGGCCGAGGCATTCGTCCGCGAGGGCTGGTACGTGCGCGCCGTGGTGCGGCGCGGCAACAGCAAGCCGGTCCCGCCGGGCGTGACCGTCGTCGAGTCCGACCTGTCGACCGAATCGCTGCGGAGTGCGTGTGCTGGAAGCGATGTGCTGGTGCACAGCGCCGCGCTGATTCGCGCCAGGGACGAGGCCGCCTTCAACGCGGTGAACGTGAAAGGGGCACGCGCCGCTGCCGCTGCAGCGTTGGCGACCGGTGCGAGGCTGGTGCTCATCTCGAGCCAGGCGGCGGGAGGCCAGGGGACGCCCGCTGCGCCGCGGCGCGAGTCGGACCCGCCGGCGCCGGTGAATGCCTACGGGCGCAGCAAGCTCGCCTCGGAGGCGGTCGCGCGCTCCACCGCCGGGCTTGCGTGGACCATCCTGCGGCCGTGCGCCGTGTATGGGCCGCGCGACCACGGCTTCCTGCCGCTCTACCGCCTGGCGCGCCGCGGCGTGTTCTTCGTGCCGTCCGGGGCGGACACGTTCTTCACCCTGATCTTCATCGCCGACCTGGTGCGCGGGGTCATGCTGGCGGCCGAGCGCGAGGCCGCGGTGGGGGAGACGCTATTCATCGGTCATCCCGAGCCGCGCACCGGTGGCGACGTGCTGCGCGCCATCGCCGCCTTCGAGCAGCGGGTCTTTCGTCCGTTTTCTGTGCCGGCTCCGGTTTTCACGCTGCTGGCGAAGGTGGGCGACCTGTCGTGGAAGCTCGGTGTGAAGCCGCTGGTCGATTCCGGACGGCTGGTGGAACTGCGCGCCGACGGGTTCGTCTGTTCGGTGGACCGCGCGCGCGACGTGCTGGGGTTCACCGCCGAGATGCCGCTCGAGGCAGGCGTGGCGATGACCGCCGCCTGGTACCGCGACCACGGCTGGAGCTAGCCGCGTGCGCAATGGCGGTCCGGCTGAAGCCGGACATTACGCCAGGATCGCAGGCCGCTCGGGGACGGCGCGTGCCATCGACTCGGGATACGCCTCGAACAGCGGCGACTTGCGGAAGGCGCCGTTCTTCAGGCAGTAGTTCGTCCACACGCGGTTCCACAGGAACGCGTGCCACGCCGCGTCGGGTGACACATCGTCGTGCGTCTTCCAGTAGCGCTCGGCGACCCGCTCGGGCCGGAAGTACTGCAGCACCTCGACATACTTCCGCATCAGCCCGGCACCGCTGATGTTCGGCATCGAGGTGACAGGAAAGGCCAGCGTGTACTTCTCCCAGTCCTGCGGGTAGTTCTTGAACAGGATGCGGCCGTCGGCGTCGAGCGCCTTGTAGTCGCGCGTGCCGGGCAGCGGCGTGAGAATGGTCGGATTCAACGCATCCAGGCCGGTCTCCTCGGCGAACTTCAGGATGTCGCCGGCGATGGTGTTCATGTCCTGCGAGTCGATCCCGAGGATGAACGAGCCGACGACGCCGATGCCGTGCCTGCGAATGCGGGCGACGTTCTCGCGGTAGTACTCGATGCCGCGCCGCTGCGACATGCCGTCCTTGCGGATGAGAGCCAGCGACTTGGTGTCGGTGCTCTCGAGGCCGATGAACACGCCCGAGCATCCAGCCGCCCGCGCCGCTGCCGGCAGTTCGTCGTCGTCGCCGAAGTTGATCGTGACCTGCGTGATCCACTGCTTCTTCAGCCCTGACGCAGCCATGGCGTGGAACAGTTCGAGGCAGCGCTGGCGCGCCGCGCGCGAGAAGCCGTTCAGGTCGTCGTCCACGAAGATGATGTCGGTCTGCGGAATGGCCGCAACCTCGGCCACCACCTCCTCCACCGTGCGCATGCGGAACAGGCGTCCGTTGAAGACGGTGACGGAGCAGAACGAGCAGTCCATCGGGCAACCACGCGACGTCTGCGCCGAGACGTACTCGTAGTCGTACTTCTCGAAAATCGCACGGTTCGGCTGCAGCAGCGACGCGGCCTTGGTGCCGCCGTTGTAAATCGGTTGCAGCCGTCCGGCTTCGACATCGGCGACGACGGTCGGCCAGAGCGTTTCGCATTCGCCGATGAACAGCGCGTCGGCGTGCTGCGCCGCTTCTTCCTGGACCAGTGACGCATGGATGCCGCCCATCACCACCGGTATGCCGCGCGCGCGGAACTGCGCCGCGATCTGATAGGCGCGCGGCGCCTGCGGCGTGAATGCGGTCAGTCCGACCAGGTCAGCCTCGACGTCGCCGTAGTCGCGCGCGCCCTCCACCTGCTCGTCGATCAGCTCCACCGTCCAGTGCTCCGGCGTCGCGGCAGCGACGTAGCCAAAGGCGAGCGGCTGCCACAGGTAGTCGCCATACAGCGACACCGGGTTGCGCGGGTTGATCAGGACCAGCTTCATGCCGCTGCGTCGATCACCTGGAGGGTACGACCGACCCGTTCGAAGATGCCGAGCGCCTCGTCAATCTGCGCCGGCGTGTGCGCAGCGGAGTAACTGGTTCGCAGCAGGCACCTGTCAGGCCGGCAAGCGGGCGGCAGCACGATGTTCGTGTAGACACCTGCCTCGAGCAGCGCCGCCCACATCGTGACCGCCTGCTCGGCAGTGCCGATCTCGATCGGGACGATCGGCGATTCTGTTGCACCGATCGTGAACCCGAGCGACGACAGGCCCCGACGCACCTGGCGAACGTTGTCCCACAACCGGGTCTTCAGCGACCGGTCGCTCCGCAAGATCTCGAGCGCCTTCTGCACGCCCGCGATGTTGGCGGGGGAGCCCGAGGCGGTAAACACGTACGGGCGCGACGCGAAGTGCAGCAGGCGCAGCGCATCGTGGTTGGAAACCGCGTAGCCGCCGACGCCGGCCAGCGCCTTCGAAAAGGTGCCGACGACGAAGTCGACCGAGTCGAGCACGCCCTGCTCCTCGGCATAGCCAAGCCCGGTGTCGCCGTAGACGCCGAACGAGTGCGCTTCGTCCACCATGAAATATGCGCCGGCCTCGCGGCACGCAGCAGACAGTTCGCGCAGCGGCCCGACATCGCCACTGATCGAGTAGAGCCCCTCGGCGATGACCAGACAGTTCGACGGGTTCTGGATGCGCGACAGCTTGCGCGCCAGGTCGGACGGCGAGTTGTGGCGGAAGGCGAAGATCTGCGCGCCGCTCAAGCGGGCGCCGTCGTAGATGCTGGCATGACTCTCAAAGTCGAGCACGATGGTATCGCCGGTCGTGCACAGGCCGTAGATGACGCCGAGGTTCGCTTGATAGCCGGTGGTGAATACCATGCCGTACGTCATGCCGTAGGCGCGGGCAAACGACTCCTCGAGCTGGCGATGCGCGGCATAGCTGCCGTTGGCGGCACGCGAGCCGGTGGTGCCGGCTCCTTCACGCCGCAGTGCCTCCTGCGAGGCCGTCAGCACGTCGGGATGGAAGGAGAGGCCGAAGTAGTTGTTCGAATCCGCACATCAGCGCGCGGCGTCCGCCGATCAGGACCTCGGTGGGGCTCAGGATGGCGTCGATGATGGTGTTGAAGGGGACCGGGCCGCCCGAAATGCGACTCGAGACGCGCGGCAATCGGCTGCAGCTTGTCGAACAGGCTCACCGCACCAGTGTACCCGCTTCGAGCCGCTCGCGCGTCTCCGAGCGGCGAACCTTGCCGCTGGTGGTGCGCGGGATGGTTCCGGGCGTCGTCAGGACGACGCGGTCGATATCGAGCCCCGCTGTCTCGCGCACGCGGCGCCGCACGGCCGCCTCGATCTCGGGTCCGCGCCCGCCGGCGCGCGTCTCGATGACCGCCACCACTTCGTCGGTGTCTCCGACCGCGGTGATGGCGAAGACGACGACACCGGACAGCGTCACGCCCTGCAGGTCGGCCAGCGACGATTCGATGTCGGGCGGGTGGTACTTGCGCCCCTGCCGGATAATGAGATCCTTCGTTCGGCCACAGACGTAGAGCGAGCCTCCGGCCATGTAGCCGAGGTCGCCGGTCAGCAACCAGCCGTCGCGGAGGGCATCAGTGGTTGCGCCCGACTGCTCGAAGTAGCCCTGCATTACGGACGGTCCCTTCGTCACGATCGACCCGACATGCCGCTCCGGCAGTTCGTTGAACGCCTCGTCGACGATCCGGATGGCGTGGCCGGGAAAGGCCGAGCCGCAGCGGACGATGCGCAGTGAGGCGGAACCGTTGACCACCGGCACGGCGCGCGATTCCTGTACCAGCAGCTCGGCGTCGACGACGTCCACATCGAGTCCGCCATGTGCGAACGACACCGCCAGCGAGTGCTCCGCCAGGCCGTAGCTGGGAAGGAAGCTCGAGGCCTCGAAGCCCGCCGGGGCGAAGTACTCGGCAAACTGCATCAGCGTGTCGGGCCGGATTGGTTCGGCGCCACATCCGGCGACGCGCCAGCGTGACAGGTTGAGCGCGGCGAGTTGCGAGGTCTTGACGCGGCGACGGCACAACTCGTAGGCGAAGTTCGGTGCGAACGACACCGTGCCAGCGTATGTGGAGATGGCGTCGAGCCAGGCGCTCGGGCGCTTCAGGAACAGCACCTGCGACATCAGCACGGCGTCCGCAGGCGCGTAGAGCGACGACAGCAGCATGCCGATCAGGCCCATATCGTGGTACAGCGGCAGCCAGCTCACGGCGACGTCGCCAGGGCGCGCATCGAGCCCGGACGGCCCGAGGATCGCCTCGACGTTCGCGGCGATATTGCCGTGCGAGAGGACCACACCCTTCGGCAGCGCGGTCGAGCCCGACGTGAACTGCAGCAGCGCCACATCGTCGAGCGCGAGGGCCACCGGAGCAGCCAGAGGCGTGCCGGCGCGCAGCTGGTCCAGCGTGTGGAACGCCTGCGACAGCGGGCCGCCGGCGTTTGCCTGTCCGGCGCTGGCGTGCAGCAACGGCGCGACATCCTCGGTCGTCAGCACCGCCACGGCGCGGGAGGCGCGAATGATGTGCACCGACTGCCTGGCGAAGGTGGCGACGTCGCCCGCCTGCGCTGGCGGGCAGAGTGGCACGGGCACCAGCCCGGCTGCGACGATGCCGAAGAATGCGTGCACGAAGCTACGGACTTCCGGGATGACGATCGCCACACGGTCGCCGTTCGCGTAACCGTGCGCCCGCAGGGCGCCGGCAATACGCAGGGCGTCGGCGAGCAGGTCGCGGTAGGTGGTGACCTGGGTGCTGGCGTCGTGTTCGATGAAGCGGAGCCCGAAGTGCGTGTCTGCGGCGACGACGAGAGCCTGGCCAATCGTCTGGCGGCTGGTCACGCGGGAGCTCCAGGATCGGCCGCCGCGAGACCGCGCACTTCGGCCACGATCTGGCCAACGGTGCGGATGTGCGTGAGTGAATTGAGGGGCACGGCGATGTTGAAGTGATCCTCGAGCTCGCCGACGAACTCCAGAATCTGGAGCGAGTCGAAGCCGAGATCCGCCATCAACTCCTTGTCGGGCGTGGGCTCGATGGGACGGCGACTCAGGCGCGTGAGAATGTCGATGGTGTCGCGTTCGAATCGGTCGGCGGTTGGATTCGCCATGTCAGGGGTCGGGCCGGCCGCAGTTGCGCCGGTTCGTTCGGATGCTCCAGGCCACCGCGAATGTAACACGAACGTGAGAGCGGGCGCACGTATTAAGATGACCCGATGCAGCAGGCGATGCGCGTCTCGCAGACGGTGATTCTGGCAGCCGGCAGCGGCTCCAGGCTGGCACCTACGCGGGGCGATGTGCCGAAGCCGCTGATGACGGTCGCCGGTGTGCCACTGGTCGCGCACGCGCTTGAACATGCGCGCCGCAGCGGGTGCGACGAGGCGGTGGTCGTCGTTGGATACGAGGGCGCACGCGTGCAGGCCGCAATCGAACGGTTGCACACGCCGCTCCGGCTCATCTTCGTCGAGAACCTCGACTATGCGGCGCCGAACGGCGTGTCGCTGCTGGCCGCCGAGCCGGTTGCCGCGTCCGCATTCTTCCTGCAGATGGTCGACCACCTGTTCCCTGAGCCGGCACTGGCGCTGCTCGCCGCCTCGGCGCTCGCCGCGGACGAAGTGGGGCGTGTGCTCGTCGACTCGTCCCCCTCGCCCGACATCGATCTCGACGATGCGACGAAGGTGCAACTCGACCGTGGGCGCGTGTCGGCCATCGGGAAGGGGCTCGACACCTGGGACGGCATCGATGCCGGCTGTTTCGTGTTGACGCACGGCGTCTTCAACGCGCTGCGTGGCGTGCCGGTCGAAGAAGGGCGCACAGTGTCGTCTGGCATGCGCCGTCTCGTGACGGCTGGCGCGCTCGGCGCGGTCGATCTGCGCGGCGCCGACTGGATCGATGTGGACACGCCGGCCGATCGCGACATTGCCGAGCGTCTGCTCGGTCGTCACCAGCTCGCGACCGGACGTCCGTGACACCGCTGCGCATCGGCTACACCTGCCACGATTCGTTTCCCTCCACTCACACCAACACGCAGCAGATTTTCTGGACCCTGTCCGAGGTGGCGCGGCTCGGCCATCGGATCGACCTCTGCGTGCCCGCCGTCCGCGGCGGCGCCGACGGGCGTGCGCTGATCGGCGCCCACTATGGTGCGCCCGATGGTGGCGTGCCCGACGGCCTTCGCTTCGTGCCATCCGGGCAGGCCGACGCAGGGAACACGGCGGCGAAAGGGTGGTTCGACCTCCGGGCCGCGTGGCGGTTCAGCCGCCGCACGCACGACGTGGTGTGGACGCGCGATCCGCTGGCATTCGCGGCGGCGCTTCAGTGGCGAGTCCCCGTGGTGTTCGAAACCTATCGCCCCGACTTTGCCTCGTCGCCGTTGTTCGCTCCCTGGCGCGCTGCCACGATTGGACATTCGCGCCGAATGGGGCTGATCGGCGAACGTCGGATGGTGGGTGTCATCACCCACTCGACGCTTGCCAGCAAGGCCTTCATCGACGCCGGTGTGCGGAGGGAGCGGGTGCTGGTGGCGCACAACGGCTTCGCCCCGACGCTGATGGCGCCGGCGCTGTCGCGCGACGCCGCACGGGCGGCCACCGGACTGCCAGGCGATGCGCCGCTGGTGATCTACACCGGCCACGTCGGACCAGAGAAGGGCACCGAGGCGCTCATTGCGCTGGCAGCGGCTGTGCCTGAGGTGCGGCTGGTCATCGTCGGCGTCGATGCGGATTCGGACGAGCGGCGCTGGGTGGAGCAGTGCGCGGTCGGTGCTGGAGCCACCAATCTTCTCCTCGTGCCGCGTGTCGGCCTGCGCGATGTCGCGCCCTATCTCTACGCGGCCGACTGCCTGGTCATCCCGCCGACCGACGCGCCGCTGACGCGCTATCGGAATACGGTGCTGCCGATGAAGGTGTTCTCGTACCTCGCGGCAGGACGGCCGATCCTGGCGCCGGCACTGCCGGATATCGCTGAAGTGCTCACCGACGACCTGAACGCGGTGCTGGTGCCGCCGGGCAGTGTCGCCGCACAGGCGGCCGCGTTGCGGGCGCTGCTGGCCGAGCCGATGCGCATGGCCAGGCTTGCGGCGGCGGCGCTGGACGTGTCGCGCAGGTACACGTGGAGCGCGAGGGCGGAGACGATCACGCAGACGATCGCGGAGTGGCTGGAGTGATGCGATGGTGTAGCGCACCCGAAGGTGCGCGGCTACGTCAGCACACGGACCCGACTTCCGCCCGTGCCGCGTCGGCCAGCTCCCGCCCGTGCAGGCTGAACGTCAGGTTGGCCACCAGCGTGCCCGCGAGGATGAGCACCGGCACCGCGACCCGTTGACCGGTGAGTGACACCGCCAGGAACAGCACCGCGAACAGGTCGCGGCGGAGCAGCGAGAACAGCAGCGCGGCGAGGCGGAGCGTCGCGAGGCCGGTGTCGCGCGCGGCGCGCCGCACCGAGCGGTCGATGATGACGAACGACGCGTTGCTGGCATGCGCGGCCACGAACCGGCCGGCCCGCAGCAGTGTCACCACCAGCGCAGCGCCAATCGCCAGCGTCAGCCACAGCACTGTCGTGCCGCTTCCTTCACGCAGCCAGCCGATGGTCATCCCCGCGAAGCTGGTGAGGTAGGTGAGCTGATCGACGACGGTGTCCACACGCGCGCCGCGCTCCGACTCCGAAACCGTGGCGCGCGCAATCTCGCCGTCGACGCCGTCGAGTATCGACGCGAGCTGGAACAGCACGCCTGTGCCGACGAAGGCCAGGTAGCCGGGCTGGGCCGCGACCCACGCGCACAGCAGCCCGAGCAGCAGCGTGACGATTGAAGCGCCGGTGGCGCTGAGCCCGACCGCGAGTGCCATGCGGCTGCACGCACGGCTGATTGGCCGGTTGAACGTGCGCGACACCCAGCCGTCGGTCGCCTTCTGTGTGGCGAGCAGCGCTGCGCGCGTCGCCGTGCGGCGGTTGCTTGCAGAGCTGATGTTCAGCAGCGTCCCCTGGCCGACCGCGCGGCGCGGGAGGCCGGCCAGCGCATCAGGGCTGATTGCATCGGAGCCGACCGCGAGTGTCGCGATCAGCCGTCCAGGCCCGACGATCGCGAACGCACCGGTCGAGGCGTCGAGTCTGGTGACGAACTCCTGGCGAGCCGCGTCGAGAAAGGCCGGGTCATCGAACAAGGCACGCATGAGCGCTGACGTTGACGGCACCAGCACGACCGGGTCGGCGCTGTCCGGTGCGAGCTGGTCGACGCCGGTGTACGACGCGCCGACGCGTGCCGCCAGGCGCGCGTGACGAGCCCGTGCGGAGCCTCCGAGGAACCGCGTGTCGGCTCCGGGCATCGGGACGATGTGCATGCGCTGTGCGGTATCATATCAATCGGTCGCCTGGTGTTACGTCCTCCGAATCTCCTGCGCAGCGGCTCTCGTGGCGCGCTGATGCTCGCCTCTCCCCGTCGTCCGCTGCTGGTCCAGTTGGTGGTCACCCGCCGGTGCAACCTGTCGTGCGGCTACTGCTCGGAGTACGACGAGGTGTCGGCACCGGTGCCGGTGGAGGTGCTCGAGCAGCGCATCGATCACATCGCGAAGCTCGGCACGCTCGTGCTGACGCTGACCGGCGGCGAGCCGCTGCTGCATCCGAAGCTCGATCACCTGATCGCGCGCGCCGTGTCGCACGGCATGGTCGTCACCACGATCTCGAACGGCTATCCGCTCACGCGGGAATGGATTCGCCGGCTGAACGACTGCGAAGCTGTCGCTCATGCAGATGTCCGTCGACAACATGGAGCCGAACGAGTTTTCGCAGAAGTCGTGGTCGCAGATCCGCAAGAAGCTCGAGCTGCTGAAGGAGCACGCCACGTTTGCCGTCAACATCAATGCCGTGCTCGGCTCGTCGACGCTCGAGCAGACGCGGCAGGTCGTCGCCGGCGTGAAGGAACTCGGCTTCTTCATGACGGTCGGCCTGATGCACGACGACAAGGGACAGATCGAGCCGGGGCTGCTGCGCGAGCAGCTCGCCGCTACCTACGAAGAGATGCAGGGTGCCAGCAACAAGTCGGTGTTCCACCGCACCGGCGAAGGCTGGGAGTGGGACATGCTGCAGGATGGCTCGTCGCCCTTCAAGTGCCGCGCCGGCGGACGCTACCTCTACGTCGACGAGTTCGGGACGGTGAACTACTGCAGCCAGCGTCGCGGCGAGCCAGGCATCGACCTGCTGGCCTACACGGCAGACGACTGCGAGCGCGAGTTCTACACGCCGAAGGGGTGCGAGTCGCAGTGCACGATCGGCTGCGTGCGTCGCGCGTCGGCGTTCGACGGGTGGCGGGCGCAGGCTGGTGCCTGACACCGGCGTCACCGCCACGGTGCCGCCGCCGCCCGCGCGCACGACCGCGGTTGACGACGGCCACCACATGGCACGCGGCGCTGCCGCGAACGCGCTTGTCCTTTTCGCGTCCAACTTCCGCAGCGTCTTCATCCTGCTCATCGCCCGCCTGCTCGGCGAGGCGGCGCTCGGCCGCTTCGGCCTGGCGTTCGCGACGATGGAGCTGCTCAGCAAGGCGGGGATGCTCGGCTTCGACAACAGCATCATCCCGTTCCTCACGCCGCGTGTGAAGGCCGGCGACGTGTCAGGCGCGCGGCGCCTCTTCCTCCGCATGGCTCTTGTTGCCGGCATCGCGTCGACGCTGCTGGCAGCACTGTCGGTTCCGGCCATTGCCTGGCTTGCCGCGACCCGCGGCCTCGACGCCTTCACCCACGGAGGCACCATCATGCTGTTCGCCCTGCCTGGCATCGCGGTCGCGCGCATCGCCACCGGCGCGTCGCGCAGCGTGCTGGCGATGTCGAATGAGTTCTATTCGCGCGGTATCACCGAGACGTGGGTCACCACCGGCGTGTTCGTTGCCGCCGTGGCGCTCGGCCTGCGCGACCAGGCGCCGGCTTTGGCCGTCGCACTTGGCACCACGGCGGCAGCCGTCTGTGGCGTACGCGTTGGCGTCGCGGGCGCTGCACACCAGGGTCGGCCTGGTGCGCGAAGCAGTGGCGCCGGCGATGGCGGGCGATGCCGCGGCGATGCCAACGACCGGCGAACTGCTGCGCTTCTCACTGCCGATTGCGGCCTCCAGCCTGCTGACGGTGCTGGTGATGCAAGCCGACGTCCTGCTGCTCGGCACCTACGTGAACCGGGCTCCGGGTGTGACGGTCGAGAGCTTCGGCGTGTTCTGTGCTGCCGCGCAGATCGCCGGCGGCTTGCGCAAGGTACGTCAGGTCTTCGACCCGATCTTCGCCCCGATCGTGGCGTCGCGCCTGGTGTCGGACGACCGTGCGGCCCTGCGCGAAACTGTGGCCGGACCCGGGCGCTGGGTGCTGGCGGCGCAGCTGCCCGTCGTCGGCGTGATGGTGCTCGCGGCCGGACTGATCATGTCGGTCTACGGCGCGAGCTTCAGGACCGGCGCGCTGTGGCTGGCGCTGCTGGCCATTGCGCACGGTGCGAACGTCTTCGCCGGCCTCGTTGAAACGCTGTTCATGGTGGAGCGGCCTGGGCTGAACCTGGCGAATGCCGTGCTCACGGTGCTGGTCCAGCTCGGGGCCGGCGTGCTGCTCATTCCGCGTTTCGGTGTCACCGGGGCTGCGCTCGCCATGTGCCTGGGCTTTGCGACGCAGGGGGTGCTGCGGTTCATCGAGGTGAAGCACGTGTTCGGCTGGGCCTGGCCCTGGTACGCGCTCGGCCGCCCGCTCGCGGCCGCTACCCTGGCCTTTGTGCCGGCGGCGGCCCTGCGCCTGCTGGGCGGTGGTTGGTGGGAGCTTGGTTCGGCCCTGCTGTTCGTCGGGCTCTACGCGCTCGCCTGGTTCAGGCTCGGCCCGGACCCCGAGGACCGGGTGGTCTGGCGCCGTCTAATTGGCAGGCGCCCGACCTAAGCCGGTCTGACCCGGAGCCGGCCGCGACCGTGACCGGTTGTTCGGCGTCATACTATGAAGCGTTCCATGCTCGTGCCCCTGCGCGCCGTGCTCCCCCTGGTCACTTTTGTTGTTCTGCTGGGTCTTCCGCCTCTGCAGGGTCACGCGCAGCAGCCATCGCAAGCCCCCGCCAGTTCACCTGTCCCGTCTGCTATGTCGATTTCCGGCGTCGTCTCCACGCAGGGCGACATCGTCCTGGGTGGCGCGCTGGTATCGCTGCTGACCGGTGACGGCGAAGTGGCGAGCTACGTATCCGATGGTGAGGGGGGGTTCCGGTTCGACGCGGTTGCGCCGGGTTCGTACACGCTGGTGGTGGCGCTCGACGGCTTCGATACGCTCACGGTGCCGCTGACTGTGGCCGGCGTACAGCCGGTGGAGGTGAAAGCAGATCTGCGCATTGCCGCGGTATCGGAACGCGTGGAGGTCGTCGCCAACACCACCGCGCTGGTGCCGTCAACCGGCACGCTGGCCGGCGGCGATGCGCTGACGGGTAAAGAGCTGGAGGAGATCACCGGAGGAGGCGGTTTCCAGTCCGCGCTGCGTCTGCTCGCCAGCGTCATCGAGGTGCCAGGCGGCGTCAGCATCAAGGGCGGCCGGCCGTCGCAGGCGTCGGTGCAACTCGGCCCTGGCGCCTTCGTCGATCCGGCCACCGGCCTGTCACAGGTGTCGCTGCCCGACGATGCGATCGACTCGGTGACCGTGCTGCCGAATCCGTACGCGGTCGAGTACGGCCGCTTCTCGTCGGGGCTGGTGCTCATTCGCACACGCCGCGCTGGCGACCGCTGGAGGACACGGCTCAACAACCTCGACCCGTCGTTCCGCACGAAGCGCGGATCGCCGTTCAACATCACCGGCATCTCGGCCTTCTCGCCGCGCGCCGAGACCGGCGGACCGCTGATCGCCGACAAGCTGTTCCTGCAGCAGGCGGTGCAGTACCGCTATCGGACGAACGACGTGCCGAGCCGCCCCCAGGATGAACTGAAACGGTCGCATCGCTTCAGTTCGTTCACCCGGCTCGACGCGAACCTCTCGTCGCGCCACAGCCTCGTCGGCGTCGCCGGCTTCTTTCCCTCCAAGGCGACGCAGGCCACGCTCGGCACCTTCACGCCGCCAGAGGCGTCGGTGAACATGAAGGCCGGCGTGAACACGGTGGGGCTGACCGAACGTGCGCTGTGGAGCGAACGCATCTTCACGGAAACGACGTTCGAGGCGAACAGCTACAGCACCGACGTGATGCCGCGAGGCTCGGCGCCGATGGAGCTGCTGCCGGAAACGACGACCGGCAACTTCTACAACCGTCAGCACCGCGAAGCGACGACCTTCCAGTTCATCGAGACGCTGGCCGGTTCAGCGCAGGGACGTGGTGGACTGCATCTCTACAAGGCCGGCGTCGACGTGCTGCACAGCCGCTACTCGAGCACGAGCGCCAGCCGCCCGGTGCTGATTCGCCGCTCGGACGGCACACTGGCGCGGCGGCTCGACTTCTCGCCGGCACTGACGCGACAGCAGCAGATCAGCACCGATCTGGCCCTCTATGCGCAGGACCGGGTCCAGCCGGCGATCGGTGGTACGGCGAGATCGGCGCGCGACTCGACCGCGACGGCGTGCTCGGCCGCTTCAACCTGACACCGCGCGTCGGCGGCGCGTTCCTGCTGAAGAAGGACGGCAGCTCCGTGCTGCGCAGCGGCTACGGGCTGTTCTTCGAGCGAACGCCGTCCGTGGCCGGCGTGTTCGACGACTACGAAAGGGCGACCGATACGCGCTACGCGGCCGACGGCGTCACCCGTCTCGGCGCGCCGGTCGTCTGGCAGCATGTCACCGCCTCGACATGCGCACGTCGCGCAGCCTGACCTGGGATGCCGCGTTCGATCACCGCTTCAACCCGCACTGGGCGGCGCACGATATCGGTCATCGATCGAACGCGGACGGCGGGAGCTTCTGCTGCAGCAGGGGCAGGACGCTGCCGGGGCGGTGGTGCGGCTCGAGAGCAACGGACGGTCGCAGTACCGCGAGGTGGAGCTCAGCGTGCACTACACCGGCTGGCGCAGCACCGACATCAACGTGTCCTACGTCCGGTCGGTGGCCCGGACCGATCTCAACGCCTTCACCAGCTTCTTCGACTCGGTGCTCTGGCCGGTCTTCGGCGAGAACGGCTATGGGCCGGCCAGGACCGACGTGCCGCACCGGCTGCTGGTGCGCGGCCGTTCGCGACCGCTGCAGAACTGGCTGGTCGTCGGCATGCTCGACTGGCGGAGCGGCATGCCGTACTCGGTGGTGAACGAGACGCTCGACTTCGTCGGCGACCGCAACGGTCGGCGGTTCCCCACCTACGTGCGCGTCGAGCCGGGATCGAGCACCGGTTCACGTTCGGGAAGTTCCGGCCGTGGATCGGCGTGCGCGTCGACAACGCGTTGAGTTCATTCCTGCCGTCGGATGTGCAGGCCAACCTCACGTCGCCGGCCTTCGGCACCTTCTACAACTCCGAGTACCGGCAGGCGCGCATCCAATTGCGTTTCGAGCGGTAGAGTCGCGCTAGCGCGACACAACGTCTGGCAGCGCCCAGGCGGTCAGCGTCGTACCTGATGGCACCAGCACATGCTGGCGGCCATCGAGCATGTAGGTAATCGGCGAAGTGCCGTGCAGTGTCGCCCCGAGCTGGTAGCGCCACAGCAACGCTCCGGTCCGCGAATCGAGGACCAGCAGGTTGCCTTCGCCGTCTCCGGAAAACAGCAGGTTCGACGCGGTTGTGAGGATACCGGCACGTGACGGGGTCGGCATCAGGAACTCCCACTTGCGCTCGCCGGTGACAGGGTCGAGGGCGCGCAAGGCGCCGAACGGCTTCTCGTCGCGAGTATTCACGAGTTGCTGCGCGCCGCCTGTGAACCGTTGCCCTGGCACGTACTCGGACTTGTAGCCGTAGAAAGTGGCGCACGCCTCGCGGGCGTTGACGAAGAACAGCCGCGTCCGCGGATCGTAGGACGGCGGCCAGAAGTTGGTGCCGCCCGTCAGGTCGGGACAGGTGCGCTCGCCCTTCTCGTCCGGCGTATGGCCGGCTTCGAGCATAGGCCGTCCCTGGGGGTCAATCGACTTCGCCCACGTGGTCTGCACGAACGGCTTGGCGACAATCACCTTGCCGGTGATGCGATCGAGCGTGTAGTAGAAGCCGTTGCGGTTGGCGAAGAGAACCGCCTTGCGCACCTGGCCGTTGATCGGCAGGTCGGCGAGGATCGGCACCTCGGTGGCGTCGTAGTCGTGCACGTCGTGCGGCGTGAACTGATAGTGCCACTTCAGCGTGCCGGTGTCGGGATCGAGCACCACCAGCGAGCAGGAGTAGAGGTTGTCGCCCTCGCGACTCGGCCCGTGATAGTCGGGTCCCGGATTGCCGGTGCCGAAGAAGACGGCGTTGGTGTCGGGGTCGTAGGCGCCGGTCACCCAGACGCCCGTGCCACCGATCTTCCACGAGTCGCCCGACCAGGTGTTGAACCCCGGCTCGCCCGGGCCGGGAATGGTGTAGAACCGCCACGCGCGCTTGCCGCTCCTGGCGTCGTAGGCATCGATGAAGCCGCGGATGCCGTATTCGCCGCCAGCGACGCCGACA
This sequence comes from uncultured Acidobacteriota bacterium, assembly GCA_963722395.1. Lineage (GTDB taxonomy): Bacteria > Acidobacteriota > Vicinamibacteria > Vicinamibacterales > CAVVIG01 > CAVVIG01. Next base: position 683,125 of record CAVRLS010000013.1, read on the forward strand.
ATGACCTTGTCCTTCACCACGAGTGGCGCGAGGGTCGCGGCGTAGCCAATCTTGTAGTCCTCGAGCGTCGCGTCCCACACCACGGCGCCGGTCTTCATGTCGAGCGCGAGCAGGTGCGCGTCGAGGGTGGTCATGAAGAGCGTCTCGCCGAGCGCCGCGAAGCCGCGATTCACCAGGCCGCAGCAGGCCGTGAGGTTGTCCGGCAGCTCGCGCCGGTAGCGCCAGATCTGACGGCCGCTGCGCGCGTCCACGGCCCACGCGACGTTCTGGGGGCCGGTGACATACAGCACGTTGTCGCGCAGCAGCGTTGTCGTCTCGAAGTTGCCGAGCGTGTTGGTCTGAAACGTCCAGAGCGGCTGTAGCTTCGCGACATTCTCCGGCGTGATCTGCGTGAGTGGACTGAAGCGATGGTTGGCGTAGTTGCCGCCGAAGGTGAGCCAGTTGCTGCCGTCGGCCTTGAGGCCCTGTACCAGATCGTCGCTGGTGATCGGCCCAGGCACCGGCGGCTGCTGGGCAGCGGGAGTGGCGCCGGCAGCAAGCGACAGGAGGAGAGCGAGGCGAGCCAGGCGCGAGACGGTCAGTCGCATGTGTCGAGTCTCCTTGTCGCTTACTGGACGGACGGATCGAAGCCCTTGAGTGTGGCGAACCACGCCAGCAGATCGTTGAGGTCCGGCTCACTGAGACGCTGGACGTCGAACACCGGCATGGCGGAGGCCTTGCCGGCTGTCACCTCGCGTACGTCGCTCGTCAGGTAGCCCTGGATGCGTTCTCTGCCGTCCATGATCTGCACGGAGAACAGGTCGCCGTTCTTGCGGACGCCGCGGACGGTCTGACCGCTCTTCAGCGTGATGATCACCGGTTCGTAGCCCGCGAGAAAATCCTCGGTGGCGCCGCGCACCCGGCGCACGATCGCGCCGCGCGCGCGTGCCGCGCCGATGCGCGACAGGTCGGGGCCGAGACGACCGCCGGCGCCGTTCACGCGGTGGCAGCCGGCGCACTGCGCGCGGAACACCTGCTCGCCGTGCGCGGCATTGCCGGTGACGACGTCGGTGGCGGTGGGGGCGGCGATGGTCTTGAGATAGGCGAGGAGCTTCCACACCTCATCGTCAGAGGTGCGGGGCCCCACCGACGGCATCTCGGTGCCAGGGACCCCACGGCGAAGCGTGCGAAACAGGCCGGCATCGGTGCGGCCCGAGGCCCAGACCTGCGTCAGGTCGGGACCGCGTACCCCGCGCGCATCCATGCCGTGGCAATCGGCGCAGCGCGAACGAAAGATGCCCATGCCAGCCTGGATTGCGGCGGCATCGCCGGCGAGTGGGTTGGTGGCCGGCGGTTCGGCCTGTGCGAACACGATGGCGCCGCCGGCCAGACAGGTCAGTGCGGCGACGAACGCCGCCATCACGCTGCGCATGAGTCCTCCGAAGATGCGCGGATTATCAATCTGCAATGCGTAATCGTCAATCGGTAATCTCAGAGTTCAATGCGGTAGCGAAGCCCCCGCTTGTGTCCGTATGGCTGCGGCGCCGTGAATTCCTCGACGAAGACGCCGCCGTTGGCCTCGATGACGTGCCGTGACGACAGGTTCTGCGGCTCCACCGTCAGTTCGACCCAGCGCAACCCTTCGGCCTTCGCCTCAGGAAGCAGCTGCCGCAGCGCGTCGGTGGCATGTCCATGCCCGCGCTTCCAGGGGACGACGGCGTAACCGATGTGGCCAAGGACATGGGGTGGCAGCGCTTCGGTGCCTGGCTGCCAACGCAAGCCGATGGTGCCGACGAAGTCGCGGTCCCACATCCAGCGGCGATAGCCGGGAAGGCGAGGAAATGTGCGGCCGTCAGGGAAGGTGAGTGGGGCGCCGCGCGCCTCGCGGTCGACGAGAGAGGCCAGGAAGCCGTCGGCATCAGCTTCGATCTTCGCAAGCTCCTCGAGCCTCGCGAAGTCGCCGCGCAGGTTGTCGGGCGTCCAGCCCCGGTTCATCGCAGCCACGTACGACGGCAGGTGCTCACGGGCGGGCCAGACCAGGTGCATGCGCCACTCTACATTGAGCCGACCGCAAGTCGGCAGCTGCGGACAGCCAGAACGCGTCCTACATGGTGCTGGCTGGCGGAGACGGAGCGGGTGCCTGCCGGACCTTGCGCGCGAGCGCTTCGAAGTCGAACGGCTTCTGCAGGTACGCCGCATCGGCCGACTGCACCAGCTGCTGCACCAGACCGTCGTCGGTATACCCGCTCATGTACAGCACTCGCAGGCCCGGGCGCCGCTGCAGCAGCAGTTCGGCCAGCTGGCGTCCGTTGAGGCCTGGCATGATGACGTCGGTTAGCAGGAGGTCGATGGTGCCGGGGCACGCGTCCGACTGGCGCAGCGCTTCCTCGGCGTGCGCAGCAACGATCACCACGAATCCAAGCCGCTGCAGCATCGTGTGGACCACCGCGCGCACCGGCGCCTCGTCTTCCACCATCAGGACCGTTCGACCCGCCTGCACCTGCGCCGGCCGTTCCACCGGTTCCGCGGTGACGCCTGCCTCCTGGTGCGTTGTCGGCAGGTAGACGGTGAAGGTGCTGCCGGCTCCAGGCACGGAGTCGACGGTGATGAAGCCACCACTCTGGCGGATGATGCCGTGCACGGTGGTCAGGCCGAGGCCGGTTCCCTTGCCTGCCCCCTTCGTCGTGAAGAACGGTTCGAAGATCCTGGCGCGCACGTCGTTCGGCATGCCCATGCCGGTGTCGGTCACCGTCAGTGCCGCGTAGTCGCCGGCGTGAGCCTGTGGTGACAGCGACTCGGCGGTGGAGGCGTCGATGCGCGCGAAGGCCGTGGCAATCGTCAGCGTGCCACCGTCGGGCATGGCGTCGCGGGCGTTCACCGCCAGGTTCACGACGACCTGACCCAGTTGGCCAGTGTCGGCCATCAGCCAGAGCTGCTGGTCGCACAGGCGTGTGACCAGCGTGACGTGCGCGCCGATCAGGCGCTGCAGCATGCGCTGGGTGTCGGCGACGACGCCGTTCAGCTCGAGGATGTGCGGGTCGACCACCTGGTGGCGGCTGAACGTCAGCAACTGGCGCGTCAGGGTTGCAGCCCGGTCGCCGGCGCTCCGGATGTCCTCGATCATCTCCGTCGCGGGGGCGTCGAGCCGCGCCGTGTGCAGCAGCAGATCGCTGTAGCCGTTGATGACCGTCAGCAGGTTGTTGAAGTCGTGCGCGATTCCGCCAGCCAGTCGGCCCATCGACTCCATTCGCTGCGACTGGGCCAGCTGTGCTTCGAGCTCACGGCGCCGTGCGTCAGCCTCACGCCGTGCGGTGATGTCGGAGTTCACCATGGCGATCACAAGCGCCGCGCCGGTGGCGTCCCACTCGACCACGCTGCCTCGCCCGAGCACCCAGGCCCAGCCGCCGTCGCCGCGGCGCATGCGGAACTCCTGCGCCCAGGCGCTGCGGCGCTGGATGGCCGCCGCGATGGCGGTCATCGTCGGCTGCACGTCGTCGGGATGGCACAGCGAGGTGAACGTCTCCAGCGTCATCGGCAGGTCGGCGGACACGCCGAGCATCTCGAACCACCGCGGGCTGTAGTAGGTCTCGCCGGTCTGGTAGTTCCACTCCCACACGGCGTCGCTGGTGGCCGTGATGGCGAGCGACAGGCGACGCGAACTGGCGCGCAGCGCGTCTTCGGCGCGCTTGCGGGTGGTGACGTCAACGAGGGTGACCAACACGTGGAGCAGCGAGCCGTCAGGGCCCAGTTGCGGTGTGGCGGTGACCTGCAGCCAGGTGCGCTGGTGGCTCTGCAGGTGACCTGCGCCGACGATCGCGTTGCGTACCGGCTGGAGCGTGCGCGTGGCGACGACCGACGGCACCTCGTCGAACGGCATCGGCGTGCCGTCCTCGCGAACCATTTGCCATTCGGGATCGCGCCAACTGCCGCCGTGCAGCTGGTCGTTGGTGGAGCCAAGCATCTGCGCCGCAGCCGGGTTGCTGACCAGGATGTGGTCCTGGCCGTCCTGCAGCACCACGCCGGCGTCGAGCCCCTGGAAGAGCGACCGGAAGCGGCTCTCGCTTTCGATGAGTGCGGCGTCGGCCCGGCGCCGCTCGAGTTCCGCGGCAGCGCGCGCCACCACCACCTGCAGCAGCGCCTTCGCCTGCTCCGGCTGCCGCAGCGCTCCGCGGTGCATCAGCGCGAGGAGGCCGGGACGGCTGCCGTCTGCTGACGACATCGGCATCGCCATGTAGGCGTGAATGCCGAGGTCGACGAGCAGCTGGTCTGTCGGAAAGAGCGCCTGCGCCCGGTCAGGGTAGTAGCAGAAGCCCCCGTCGAGTGCTGCTTCGCACGGGGTGCCGTGCTTCGGGTACGAGAAGTTGTCCGCGGCGCGCCCAGCGTGCGACACCGCGATGGTCCGCAAGCACGCCGGATCGCCCGGATCGATGCTGGCCGCGAGCGCAAAGTCCGCCTCGCAGATCTCGCAGATGGTGTTCACCATCGACTGGAAGAAGTCCTGTCCCGTGCGTGGCGTGATGACCTCGACCAGGCGGTCGAGCGACTTCTGCGTCTTCTTCCTGGCGGTGACGTCGCGCCCATCGGGAATGAGCAGCACGATCCGCCCGCGCTCGTCGCGCACGGGCTTGATGGAGAACTCGACGTGGCGAATGCTGCCGTCGGGCGCCGGATGCCACGACTCGAGGCTCACCGTCTGGCCCGCCGCCGCCGCGACCGTGGCACGCCTGACCCGTTCACGCAACTCGGCCGAGTGCGCCCACAGCGGCGTATCCCAGAACGGCGTGCCGAGCGCGGCATCGGCGGCGATGCCGGCCGCGTCGAGCACGCTTCGGTTCACTTCGAGCACGATGCCGTCAGCGTCGAGCAGCCCCATGAAGTGCGACGTGTGGTCGAAGATGCCGCGCAGGCGCTGCTCGCCGCTCGCCTGCCGCCGCCGGAGGCGCGCGTTTTCGCGCGACAACTGCACGGCAATCAGCACGACCCACGACGCGTACGGAATGTTCCCGATGTACGGCAGGACGATGTCGCCGCGGTCGGCGAGGAAGGCACCGATGAGCGCCGCGAGGCCGGCGGTGGCGGCAAAGCCAATCAGGCCGCCGCCGAGCCGATCGGTCGCGAACAGGCGAATGGCGCCGACCATCGCAAAGACGTTGACAGCGCCCACCCCGAGGTAGGCGACGATGAGAGTGGGTGACGGGGTGTGCCACAGCGGCGTCGAGAGCGTCTCGCCCCACGGCATCGTCACCTGCGTGAGGACGAAGCGCGGTTCAGCAAAGCCGAAGGCAATGGCGTAGACGGCGCCGGCGCTGGCGGCGGCCAGAATCGTCCAGCAGAATCCCCGCGCCCGCACACCCGTGAGCCGGCTCACAACGAACGCGGTGGCGGCCACGTCGAGCCCGCCGAATGCGAGCCGCCAGGCCAGTGCGGTCGTCGCCTCGGACACGGATTGCGCCGTAGCCAGGTGGAAGAGCGCCACGCTCAGTGCGCCGCACAGCAGGCACTGCACGGAGAAGAGGAGCAGCGTCCGCTCCTCACGCGACCACCACCACACCCAGGCCGAGTAGAGCGCCGCACAGGAGAAGAACCCTGCGAGGGCAACGTGGAGGAGAACGAGAGGACCCATCCCGTCTGTGGACTAGCGATCGACAGGCGGCGTGAGCATGCCGTCGAGGGTGACGGCATTGCGCGCGCGGCGATAGTCGACGAGCTCATCGGCGCCCTTCGACTCGGCCCAGCGCGTCAGTTGGTCGCGGTGGCTTTCGAACGCCATGAACGGCACCCCGAAGCCGCAGGACGTCTGCACTGATTCCACGTCGGCCAGCACCACCTGCCGGATGCCGGGCTGCTCCGGGAAGCGCCCGACGGCTTCCGCCCACTCGTGCGACAGGCGGGTGATGACGCGGCCGCGGCAATACAGACGCAGGATCTTCGGGTGCCCGGCGAACGCGCAGAACATCAGCGTGAGCCGGCCGTTCTCGGTGATGTGCGCGGCGGTCTCGTTGCCGCTGCCGGTGAGGTCGAGATAGGTGACGGTGCGCTCGCCCAGAATGCGAAACGTATCGAGCCCTTTGGGCGAGAGGTTGATGTGGCCCGTGGCCAGCAAGGGCGCACTGGCCACGAAGAACAGCGGTTGCTGTTCGATGAAGGCCCGATGGTCCGGCTCTATCACCTGATAGATCTTGCCCATGGGGCCGATTGTGACACAGCAGGGCAGGTGTGGTGTCAGCGCGTCGCGGTGCCGAGAATCGACAGGTAGGCGCGCCACGGTCCGACCGCATCAGCGTACTGTCCGGCGATGGTCCGGGCCACCTGATTGAGGTGCGTCAGGTCGTGCACCACCCAGGTCGCCAGGTGCTGGCCAAGCGTGACCTGGCCGAACGCCGGATGCAGGCCAGGCCGGCTGAGGTCGGCAGGGCCGAGCGACAGCTCATGCAGCTGTGCCAGGCTGCGCCTGCGCTCGACGTCAAAGGTGTCGAGCAGTCCGGCTAGCGACTCGCCCCTCGACGCCTCGAACATCGCCTCGCGATCAAATGGAGGGAACGGCACCCTGTCGCCGTGCCGCAGGATGTGTTCGACGCGCGGAATCCAGTCGGCGCGTTCGCCGTGAATCAGGTGGCCGACGACGTCGAACGGACTCCAGGTGCCTGGGCCCTCGGTCACCGTGGTCCATCGGTCCGGCAAATCGGTCAGAAGAGCGCGGAGCACGCCGGGTGTTCGACGAAGCAGGACGCTGCCGTCGCTCAGGTTGAATTGCATCGGTTGATCCTGCCACGGTCCGGCTGATGCCGGAACTGCGAGTTGGCAGGACTACGTGACGGGCGCTACGGGCGCGAGCGCGCCAGCAGCATCACCACATCCCAGGTGAAGCGCATGAAGCGGTGCAGTTCGCGCTCGAGGATCCGCTCCTGATCGCTGTGCGCGCCGAATCCCTTCGGGCCGTCTTCGGTCTCGGTGGCCGGCCCCATCCCGTAGCACTGGACCCCTTTCGAGCGCAGCTGCGCGTTGTCGGTGGCACCGGTGCCCATGGCGGGGATGGTGATGGTGTCGTAGTTCTGGGCTACTGCTGTCTCGATGGCGTGGAAGGCATCCGAATCAACGCTCGACTGGCCTGGCGGCCTCGGCAGGCCGTCGCGCGTGGCGAACGTCACCTCCACCGACGGATCGTCGATGAGCGTCGTCAGCATGGCGACGAGCGCGTCGGGGTTGTCGCCCGGCACCATGCGGACGTCGAGCGTCGCCGTGGCCTCGGACGGAATGACGTTGTAGCGCTGTCCTGCCCGCAGGATGGTCGGCGAGACGGTGGTGCGCAGGACCGCGGCCTGCGCCGGGGCATGCTCCTGCAACCACACCACTGCGTCAGCCATCGCTTTCGGATCGGAACCGAGCAGGGCGCGGAACCGGGCCGACTGCTCCGGCGTCGCGACACCGGCCATGCGCTCGAAGTAGAGCCGCGTGGTGGGGTTCAGGCCGATCGGCGGCTCCCACGCGGCCACCTTCGCTACTGCCGCCGCCAGGCGCGCCACCGCGTTGGTCCTGATTGGCACCGAGCCGTGCGCCGACGGACCGCGCGCGATCAGCTCGATCGTCCGCGGCGTCTTCTCCATGGTGCCCACCGACGCGAACTGCACGCGCCCGCCGGTCATCCGGACGCCGCCGCCCTCGGCGAGGCAGAACTCTGCGTCGATGGCGTCGAAGTGCTCGCCGATCATGTAGTCGATCCCCACCCGCGTCGTTCCCTCTTCGCCCGCTTCAGCGAGGAAGATGACGTCGCGATCGAGCGGCACGTTCATCCGCTTCAGGGTGAGCAGCATCATCAGGCCAGCCACCACGTGAGGCTTGTCGTCGAGCGAGCCGCGGCCGTAGACGTAGCCGCCGTCGCGTGTGGCGCTGAAGGGTGGGAAGGTCCACTTCGACGGCTCGACGGTGACGACATCGGTGTGACCGGCAATGAGCAGCGGACGCTTGCGGCCGTTCCCCTTCACGCGCGCCACGAGGTTGGCGCGGTCGGGTTCGAGGGCGAACACCTCCACCGGAATCCCTTCCGCCGTCAGTACCTGCTTCAGGTAGTCGACGACAGCGGTCTCCCTGCCTGGCGGGTTGCTCGTATCCATGCGGAGGATCGCCTGGAAGTGCTCGAGCGATTCGCGCTCGAACCGCGCCCAGTCGGGAGTGGGAACCGCGCGCGTCTGCGCCGGCAGGCCCGCGTCGAGCGCGACCGCGCAGATAAGGGCGACGAGCCCGGCAGCAATGAAACGATGCCTCTGCACTGTCCGCGTCCTACCGTTGCGCCTGCAACTGCTTGGCTACTGCCTGCACCTTGTCCATCACGCGGAGCAGGTTGCCGCTCCAGATCTTGCCGATCTGCTCCTCGGTGTAGCCGCGACGCACCAGTTCGAGCGTCACGTTGAAGGTGTCGGCCGCGTCACGCCAGTCGGCCGAGGCCGCCGCCGCCGTCGAAGTCGGACGAGATGCCGACGTGGTCGACGCCGATCAGCTTCACCGCGTAGTCGATGTGGTCGACGAAGTCCTTCACCGTTGCCGGCGGGTCGGCCGGCAGGCGCTGTGTTGAGGTCGGCCAGCTTGGCGTCGTAGCTCGCGCGGCGCGGCGCCGCCAGCCTGGCGATCGGCGTCCTGCATGGCGCGGCTGCTGCCCGGCGCGCCCGACGCCTGGCGCGGTTCGGGCTCGGGAATGCCGAACTCGGCGCGCAGTGCCCTGAGTGCGGCGGTGCGTTCCGGAGAGTCGGGCTTCGACGTCTTGATGTAGCTCGGCGAAGCCGACCATCTGGATGACGCCGTCGGTCTTCGCCAGCGCCTTCAGCATCTCGTCGTCCATGTTGCGCGGCACGTTGGCCAGCGCCCGCACGGCCGAGTGCGAGGCGATGAGCGGCGCCTTGCGTCAGTGTCGGCCGCCTTCAGCATCGACCCCTTTGACGGATGCGACACGTCGATCATGATGCCGAGCCGGTTCATCTCGGCGATGACCGCGCTCGCCCATGGGGGAGATGCCGTTCTTCCAGGTGTAGCCGTCGCGTTCGCCGGTGTTCGAGTCGGACATCTGGTTGTTGCCGTTGTGCGCGAGCGACATGTAGCGGCCGCCGCGGTCGTAGAACTCCTTCACGCGGCGCAGGTCTTCGCCGATCGGATAGGCGTTCTCGACGCCGATGAGCGCCACCTTGCGGCCCGACGCCGCAATACGCCGCACGTCGTCCGAGGTCAGCGCGAGGCCGATCTTGTCGGGCGCGATCTGCTCGGTGAGCCGATGGATGGCGTCGAACTTCGCGACCGCCTCCTTGTAGGCGCGGTCGTAGCCGGCCGGCGCAGGGCGTCAGGGTCGCGCTTCGGGTCGGGCTGGCCGACGTAGACGATGAAGAAGGAGGCGTCGAGGCCGCCTTCGATCATCTTCGGCAGGTTCACCTGCGTGTCGAGGCGCTGGGTGTAGTTCTTGGTCGCCGGTGAAGTTCTCCGGATCGATGTCGTTGTGCGTGTCGAGCGTGATGACGCGCGTCGTGAATGGCGCGGGCGCGACGCACGAGCGCGGCATCAGGCGCCTGCGCGGCGATCGCAACCGAGAGAGCGGCAACCGAGGACAACGCGACAAGGAAGGAGCTTCGCATCCCCGGATTATAGAGAGCCGGTCGCGGGCGCTGCACGCCCAATCGCGGGGCGGCGGCGTACCGAGCCCTGCCGGACTACAGCGGCGGTTCGCGCAACGCCTTCAGCACGCGCGGCGACGCGCGAAGGTTGGTCTTCTGCAGGCGACAGGCTCGTTCCTCTGCTTTTGGCATCGCGCAGGACCCCGGACGGGTGTATCGTCACCGCAGGCCAGCGAGCGCTGGCCTTGTCCAGGGTCTCCGGCACGGCGTCCGGAAGGGAGTGCACATGCGCATCGTTCTGTCCTCATCTGCGGCGGTCCGTCTCGACGCCGCCCGCCAGTTCGTCCTCGACGCTCCTCCCGCAGCAGAAGTGCTTGTCGTCGGTGCCACGCGCGGCGCGGCCGACGACCTTGTGCGCGCGCTGGCCTGTGCGCGCGGCGCCACGTTCGGCCTGTACCGCTTCAGCCTGACGCAGCTCGCCGCTCGGCTTGCCGCACCGCTGCTGGCCGCCGACCGGCTGACCCCGGCGACGACTCTCGGCATCGAGGCGGTGGCGGCGCGTGCGGTCTACGATGCCCACTCGGAACAGGCGCTGCGCTACTTCGGCCCGGTCGCCGCGTCCCCGGGCTTTCCGCGCGCCCTCGCACGCACCCTCGAGGAACTGGCGCTGGCCGGAGTGCCGGCGGCCCGCCTCGACGGCGCCAGCCAGGGCGCACCTGATCTGGCCGAGCTGCTGCGAACGGTTCGACGAGCAGTTCGCGCCGTGTCCACCGTCGACCGCGCGGCGTTTCTCCGCGCCGCGACGGACGCGGCCGCTCCTCCAACCGGCGCATTTGCCGCGTGCCGGCTCCTGCTGCTCGACATCGCCATCAGCAACGCTGCCGAGCGTGCGTTCGTCGAGGCGCTGGTGCGCCGAGCGCCGGCTGCCATGGCGACGGTGCCGTCGGCGACGGACCGACCGAGCGTGCGCTGGAGAGACTGGGCACCATCGAGCGCGAGGAACCACCCGACGGCGGTCTCGACCGGGTGCGGCGGCACCTGTTCGCACCTGGCGCGACGCCCGCGGGCGAGCCGCTGCCCGAAGTGGAGCTGTTCTCGGCGCCAGGCGAAGGACGCGAAGCGGTGGAGATTGCGCGGCGCATCCTGCGCGAGGCGGCGAACGGCGTGTCCGTTCGACCAGATCGCGATCGCCCTGCGTGCGCCGCAGCAGTACGCCGGGCCTGCTCGAGCACGCGCTCGAACGGGCCGGCGTCCCCGTCTACTTCGAGCGCGGCAGTCGACGTCCGCATCCTGCCGGCCGCGCCTTTCTGTCGCTGCTCGCCTGCGCGCAGGAGCACCTGTCGGCTCGCCGCTTCGCCGAATACCTGTCGCTGGGCCAGGTCCTCGCGCTGTCGCCGACGCGCCGGTGCGAGAGAGAAGTGTTTCCCGCATCGCAGGACGAGGTGTTCGGCGCCCTCGCCGAACGCGCCAACGCACAGGCGCGGCAGGCCGACGAGGCGGAGGCGGCCGAGGAGATGCCGCGCGCATTCCGCGCCCCGTGGAAGTGGGAGCGGCTGCTCGCCGAGTCGCGCGTCGTCAGCTCCGCCGATCGCTGGGAGCGCCGGCTGAACGGGTTGATCCGTGAGTGCGCAGCTCCAGAAGGCGGAACTCGAACGCACCGAGCCGGGGTCGGCGCGCGCCGGACACCTCGATCGGAAGATCGAAGATCTCGAGGCGCTGGCCGCCTTCGCGCTGCCGATCATGCGCACGCTGGCCGACTGGCCAGCCACGGCCACCGTGGTCGGCGTGGCTCGATCATTTCGAGCAGCTCGTGCCGCGCGTGCTGTCACGTCCGGAACGTGTGCTGCGCGTGCTGGCCGACCTGCGGCCGATGGGCGAGGTCGGGCCGGTGTCGCTCGACGAAGCCGCGCGCGTGCTGACGAAGCCGGCTGAGCACCGTGGAGTCGGAGCCGCCGGCGCGGCGCGACGGTCGTGTGTTCGTCGCCAGCCCGTCGCAGTTGCGCGGCCGCACGTTCGACGTGGTCTTCGTGCCCGCACTGGCAGAGCGGATGTTTCCGCAGAAGCCGCGCGAGGATCCGCTGCTGCTCGACGCCGCGCGCGCCGTCCTGCGGGCCGGCTTGCCGACGCAGGGCGACCGTGCCGAGGCCGAGAAGCTGCACCTGCGGCTCGCGGTCGGCGCGGCGGTGCGCGCGCTGTACGTGTCGTTCCCGACCGTCGAGATCGGCGAGGGGCGCCCGCGCGTGCCGTCGCTGTACGCCCTGGAAGTGTGGCGCGCCATGACCGGCCGGGTGCCGAGCGCCGACGAACTGCAGCAGGCAGCGGCCCAGACGTCGAAGGCGACGCTGGCCTGGCCGGCGCCCGACGACAAGAACAGCGCGATCGATCCACTGGAGCACGACCTCGCCACGCTGCGCGGACTGGTGGGCGAACCGGACAGCACGGCGCGCGGGCGCGCGCACTACATGCTGCAGCTGAACGACTGGCTACAGCGTTCGGTCCGCGAGCGCTACATGCGTCCGAAGACAGACGTGGACGAAGTGGGACGGTATCGTGCAGGCGACCGAGCGGACGCAGCCGCTGCTGGACGCCAACCGACTCGCGGCTCGCGTCTACTCGCTCTCGGCGCTCCAGCGCTACGCCACGTGCCCCTATCAGTTCCTGCTCGGCGCCATCTATCGCCTGCGTCCAGCCGAAGACCTCGAGCCGCTGCAGCGCATGGACCCGCTCACGAAGGGCAGCCTGTTCCATGCCGTGCAGACCGAGTTCTACCGGCGGCTGCAGGCCGATGGGATGCTGCCGCTGACGTCCGGCGGGCTCCATCAGGCGCTCGCAACGCTGGACGACTGTGTCGAGACGGTGGCCGAGCGCGAACACGATCAGCTCGCGCCAGCCATCGAGCGCGTGTGGCAGGACGAGATCGGCGCCATCCGGCGCGACCTGCGGCTGTGGGTCGACCAGATCGCGCATGCCGGCGACGGCTGGGTTCCGATGAAGTTCGAGTGGGCGTTCGGGCTGAAGGGCAGTGCCGCGGACGTGGGGCGCGATCCAGGCAGCCGGACCGAGCCGGTGCGGCTCGACGGCCGCTTCCTGCTGCACGGGTCGATCGACCTGGTGGAGGAGAAGGCACGGTGCGCTGCGCGTCACCGACCACAAGACCGGCAAGTACCGCGGCAAGGAGCGAATGGTCATCGGCGGCGGCCGTACTCTGCAGCCGGTGCTCTACTCGCTGGCGCTGGAGGCCGCGCTCGAACGGCCGGTCGTGGAAGGCCGGCTCTACTACTGCACGACCGACGGCGGCTTCAGGGACGTGCGGATTCCGATCAACGACGTCACGCGGCGCGCCGGGCTCGAGGCGCTCGAGATCGTCGACCGCGCCATCGAGACCGGATTCCTGCCGCCCGCGCCAGACGAGGGCGCCTGCACGTGGTGCGACTTCCGGCCAGTGTGCGGCTCGACGGCCGAGCGACGCAGCCAGCGCAAGGCGCAGGAACCGATGGCCGACCTGGTGGCGCTGCGGAGGAAGCCATGAGCCCGCGACGGTGCTGCGCGATCAGCGCGACCGCGATCTGATCCGTCATCAGCTCGATCGAGACGATCGTCGTCGAGGCGGCGGCCGGCACGGGCAAGACCAGCGAACTGGTGCAGCGCATCCTGAACGTGCTGTCAGCCGGGCGTGCGCGGATCGAGCAGGTCGTGGCCGTCACCTTCACCGAGAAGGCCGCCGGTGAACTGAAACTGCGCATCCGCAAGGAGCTGGAAAGCCTGCGGCAGCGCTCGACCGACGCCGGACGACGCTCGGCCACCTCATCGACGCGATCCAGCGGCTGGAAGAGGCGCACGTCAGCACGATCCACGGCTTCTGCGCCGACCTGCTGCGCGAGCGACCGGTCGAGGCGTGCATCGATCCGGTGTTCGAGGTGCTCACCGAGCCGAAGGCCAACCGCCTTTTCAACGAGGCGTTCCAGACGTGGCTGCACGAGAAGCTGGAAGACTCCGCCGGAAGGGCTGCGCCGTGCGCTGCGGCGCAGCGTCTGGTCGAAGGACGCGCGCGGGAACGACGACGGTCCGGTCGATCGGATCCGCTACGCCGGCGCGCGAGCTGGCCGAGTGGCGCGACTTCACCGGCGAGTGGCGGCGCGACCCGTTCGATCGCGACGCACGAACTCCAGGCGCTCTTCGTGCGCCTGCACGAGCTCGCGGCCGCCACGGCCACGCCGCTGTCCACTCGCGATCCGCTGTTCACCGATACCGTGCCTGTGCGCGAGCTGAGCCGCGACATCGAGACGGCGCGAGCGCTTCAGTGCCGACGACGGCGACGGGTGGGAAGCGCGGCTGGTCGATCTGGCGAGTCATCGCGACTTCAGGCGGGCGCGCAAGGGCCGCGACCGCATGTTCAGCGCCGTGGCCACGCGCGATGCGGTGTGGGCGCAGTACGAGGCGCTCGGTCACGCGCTCGACGCGTTCCAGCGCGCCGCCGACGCCGACCTGGCCGCGCTGCTGCACGACGAACTGCGCGAGGTGGTGGACGGCTACGAGCAGCTTGAAGCAGCGGGCCGGCGCGCTCGACTTCGTCGATCTGCTGCTGCGCGCCCGCGACCTGCTGGTGACGCACCAGTCCGTGCGCGCCGCCTTTCAGCGAGCGGTTCGCGCGCCTCTTCGTCGACGAGTTCCAGGACACCGATCCGCTGCAGGCCGAGATCCTGCTGCTGCTGGCGGCCGACGATGCCGCCGCAGTCGGACTGGCAGCGGTCCGTCCGGTGCCCGGCAAGCTGTTCATCGTCGGCGATCCCGAAGCAGGCGATCTACCGCTTCCGCGCGCGCCGACGTCGAGACCTATCGCGAGGTGTGCGAACTGCTCGAGTCGCGGGGCGCGACGCGGGCGTTCCTGAGCACCAGCTTCCGCATCGACACCGGCGATTCAGCGCGTGGTGAACGCGAGCTTCGAGCCGGTGATGACCGGTGACCGCGACACGCTGCAGGCGCAGTACGTGGCCGCTGTCGCCGCATCGCGACGATTCCCCGTCGCAGCCGTCGGTGGTGGCGCTGCCGGTGCCAGAGCCCTACGGGAAGCGCAACGTGGCCGCCTACGCGATGGAGGCGTCGCTGCCGGATGGTGTCGGCGCCTTCGTCTCGTGGCTGCTCACGGCGAGCGGCTGGACCATCACCGAGAAGACCTCGCGCGACGAGCTGCCGATCGAGGTGCCGATTCAGGCGCGTCACGTCTGCATCCTGTTCCGTCGCTTCCTCAGCTTCGGCGAGGACGTGACGCGGCCATACGTCGAGGCGCTGGAGGCGCGTGGTGTGCCGCACCTGCTGGTGGGCGGCAAGTCGTTCCACGGCCGTGAAGAAGTGGAGACGCTGCGGGCAGCGCTGGCCGCCATCGAGTGGCCCGACGACGAGCTGTCGGTGTTCGCGACGCTGCGCGGCGCGCTGTTCGCCATCGACGACGAGACGCTGCTCGAGTATCCGCCATCGCAAGAAGGTGTTCCATCCGTTCCGTCCGCTCGCGGACCCGCCGCCGGAGCTCCTGCCGGTGGTCGCGCGCTGGCGTTGCTGAGGACGCTGCACGTGCGACGCAACTATCGGCCGGTGGCCGACACCGTCACCGACTTGCTGACCGCGACACGGGCGCACGTCGGCTTCGTGCTGCGGCCGGCCGGTGAGCAGGCGCTGGCGAATGTGCTGCACGTCGCCGAACTGGCGCGGCAGTACGAGCTGACCGGCGGTATGTCGTTCCGCGGCTTCGTCGACGAACTGCGTGAGCAGGCCGATGGTGGCGCAGGCCGCCGAGGCGCCGATTCTCGAGGAGGGGAGCGACGGCGTGCGCCTGATGACGGCGCACAAGGCCAAGGGGCTCGAGTTCCCGGTCGTCATCCTGGCCGACATGACGGCCGAAGCTGCAAAGGCGAGAAGGCCGACCGCCTGATCGACAAGGCGCGCAATGCCTGCTACCTGCGGCTCGGTCGCTGGACGCCGGTGGAGCTGGCGGCCAACGAGGCGCTCGAAGTGGCGCGCGACGCCGCCGAGGGCGTGCGGCGTGGCCTACGTCGCGGCGACACGCGCCCGCGATCTGCTGGTGATTCCCGTCGGTCGGCGACGTGGAGTACGACGGTGGATGGGTGAGCCCGCTCAACGCCGGTGTCTATCCGCCGCTGCAGGCGCGGCGCAGCGCCGGCCACGGCGGCGCTGTCATCCGCCGTTCAAGAAGGACTCGGTGTTCCGCCGGCCAGACGACGACCCGTTCACGTCGGCGACGGTGCAGCCCGGCGTGCACCATCTCGGTGCGGGCGACGACGTCCTATCCGGTGGTGTGGTGGGATCCGCATGCCCTGTCGCTCGGTGCCGAGGCGTCATTCGGCATCCGCCGCGAGTCGCTGATCGTGAAGGACGTGCCGCAGTCGGTCGTCGACGAGGGGATGCGCGATTACCAGCGCTGGCAGGCTCGTCACGCCGACACGGTGCTCGCTGGCGCAGCGCCGACGCTCGTGGTGCGAACGGTCACCGAATGGGCCGCCGACCCGCGGTCGACGCTGTCGATGTTCGCGCGCCGAGAACGCGCCGGCGCCGGCCAGCGCACCTGTGCAGTACGGACTGTTCGAGGAGCCGCCGGCGCGGCCGGCGGCGCCGGTGGCGGCCATGCCCGACGTGACCGTGATCGACCTGCGCGACGGTGAGCGCACCGGTGGCGCCCGCTTCGGCGAACTGGTGCATGCGGTGCTGGCCGCCGCGCCGCTTGGCGGCGACCCGCGCCGACTTCGAGTCGGCGGCCGAGGTGCAGGCGCGCATCCTCGGTGCGTCCGACGAGGAGCGCGATGCCGCGGTGGCCGTCGACCCTGCGCGTCGCCGCGCACGAACTGCTGCGCCGTGCCGCAGCAGCGGCGGCGCGTCGGCGCCGCGAGGCGTGAGTGTCCGGTGACGCTGACGGTGGCGGACGGCGCCGTGCTGGAAGGGGTGGTCGACCTTGCGTTCTGCGAGAGCGGGCGCCTGGACGGTCGTCGATTTCAAGACCGATCGCGAGATCTCGCAGGCAGGTGTCGAGCGCTACTCGCGGCAGGTGGCGCTGTACGCCGCGGCGATTGCGCGGGCAACCGGCGGTACGGCCGCCGGCTACCTGTTGCGCGTGTGAGGTGCCGGCACAGGGCGTGGACGGGCGTGGCGGCCCTGGGTCGCGCACCTGAAGGTGCGCAGCTACGGCGTGCGACCCTGAGCCGATCGCACCTGCCTATCGACTGTTCGCGTTCTCCGGCAGCAGCGTCACCACCGTGTAGCGATCGAGCGGGAAGTAGGTGCGGAAGGTGTCGTGCACCAGCTGCCGGCGTCACGCTGTCGATGCGGTCGGTGCGCGTGATGATGTCACGCGGGTTGCCGCCGAGCAGGTGGACCGTCTGCAGGCGACGCAGCCAGTAGTTGTTCTGCTTCAGCGCCGTCTCGTAGTCGCGCTTGGCGCCTTCGCGCGCCTTCGCCACCAGGTCGGCCGGCGGGCCATCTGTCTGGAGCGTCCGCACCGCCCTCAGCACGCCGCTCGGTCATGGCGTCGATGTTCTCGGGCGCCGCGCCGAACTGCACCGCCGACGTAGCCGTCGCCCCGCATCGGCGCGCGACTGCGCCAGCGCCGACCGACACGGTGTAGGTCTGGCCGAGATCCTCGCGCAGCGAATCGCGCAGTACGGTCTCGAGCACCGACGTGGCGGCGATGCAGCTTCTCCTGCTCGATCGGCTCGAACGACGGGTCGGCGCAGAAGCTGATGAGTGTCTGAGCTGCGCGGTTCGCGTCCCTTCCGCACTTCGGCCTTCTGCAGGCCGGTGGGGAAGCGGATGCCGAGGTCCTTGAACGCCGAGCTGCGCGCGCCGGTCGAGGGGAGGCCGCCGACCTAGCGGGCCAGCAGCGGCAGTGCGTCGTCCACCTTGAAGGCGCCGACCATGAAGAAGCGTGAAGTCGGCGGCGTTCGAGAACCGCGCCTTGTAGAAGGCGAGCATCCGGGCCCGATCGAGACTGGCCACCTGTTCAGGCGTCAGCGGTTCCGACGTGTAGTGGTTCTGCGTGTTCACCGCGTCCACCTTCTCGCCGAACGCCTGACCCGGGCTGCGGCCGCGATTGGCGAGCGCCGCGTCGAGCTGGCGCCGCATCAGGGCGAGCGAATCGGGATCGTCACCGGGCGCCGTGAAGTTCAGGTAGAGCAGTTGCAGCGCGGTCGCCAGTTCGGCCGGCGCTGCCGAGCCGTTGATGCCGTGCGTCGCGGCGGCAATGAACGGCGACGCCGACGCGATCTGGCCAGCCAGCATCTTGTCGAGATCGAGCGCCTTGATGCCGCCCAGCCCCGACAGTCCGACGTAGTTGGTCGCGAAGCTCGCCTGGATGTAGTCGTCTTTCGGGGCCAGCGACGTGCCGCCCTGCGCGTACATGGTGAACAGCACCTGGTCGTTCTTGAAGTCGGTCGGCTTGAGCCAGGCCTCGACGCCGTTCGAGAACGTCACTACGGTGACGCCGAGCTCGGCGATCTCGCGCCGCGAGACGACGGTGGCGGGCGTCGGCGGCTTCTCGACCAGTGGCCTATCGGTGACGTGCGTCGTTCCATGGCGTCACCGCCACGCTGTCGGCCGCGCCGAGCGCCGCACGCAGGTCGGCTTCCAGCGGTGCCTTCACCGAGTCCTTCTCGGGCAGCACGGCGAGAATCACTTCAGCCTTCGCCGCCGAGGCGCTGCGTCGCCAGCGTGGTGACATCCTGCAGGGTGATGGTGGGCAGCACCTGCTGCACCAGTTGCCACTCGTACTCGATCCCGGGGCTCGGCTCGTTTTCCAGGAAGTAGCCGATGTACTCCTGAGCGTAGGAGGCGCTTTCGTTCTTGTCGCGCTCGTTGAACGCGCGTTCGTAGAAGGAACGCAGCGAGCGCTTCGCCCGGTCCAGCTCCGACGCCGTGAAGCCATACTGCCGCACGCGGCGCGCCTCGATCTGGATGGCCGTGAGGCCCGCGACGATACCGCCGTCAGGCACCCGGGCGTTCAACCCGAACATGTCCACCGTCGGGCTGAGCGAGCCGCCGCCGCCACCGGCGCCCAGGAACTTCGCGTCGGGCTTGCGCGCGAGCTCGCCGAAGCGATTGTTCAGCATGCTCGAGAAGAGGCTGTCGACCAGCGACCGGCGGTAGTCGCCGACGAGCGCATCGCTTTCCGCGGGCCGCTTGTGCATGATCTGCACTGAGGAGGCGGTCAACTCCGGATCGGCGACGATGCTGATGAGGTCTTCGGTGTGCAGTGGCATTGTGCCGTCTGGTTCTGGCGCAGCGGCCGCCCGCGCTGTCAGGCTGCCGAAGGCGTCGCGGATGGACGCCTCCATCGCTGCCGGGTCGATGTCGCCAACGACCACAATGGCGATACGCTCCGGCCGGTACCAGGTGTCGTAGAAGTCGCGCAACCGCTGCGACCGGCGCACCGCGCAGGATCTCGGGCTTGCCGATTGGCGAGCGCTCGGCATAACGCGACTTGTAATAGATCACCGGCGTCTGCTTGTCGCGCACCCGGGTCGACGCACCGAGCCGTCCGCGCCATTCCTCGACGACGACGCCGCGTTCCTTGTCCACCTGCTCGGGGTCGAGCGTCAGTCCGCCGGCGAAGTCGGCCATGGCCTCGACACCGCGCCGCACGACGTCCTGCGACTCGGTCGGCAGGTCGAGCATGTAGACCGTCTCGTCGAAGCTGGTATAGGCGTTCACGTGCGGGCCGAGACGCGAGCCGGTCGACTCGAAGAACGACACGAGTTCGCCGGGCTTGAAGTGGGTGCTGCCGTTGAACGCCATGTGCTCGATGAAGTGCGCCAGTCCCTGCTGGTCGTCCGCCTCGTGGAGCGACCCCGCCTTCACCGCAAGGCGGAACGCCACGCGATTTGCCGGACGACTGTTCTTGCGTATGAAGTAGGTCAGACCGTTTGGCAGCGCGCCCGGTGCGGACGCTGGCGTCGAACGGGATGCGGTCCTGAAGCGACAGTGAAGCGGCCGCAGGTTGCGGCGCCTGGGCGCTTGCGGTGGCAATGCCCAGCAGGCCCGCTCCCACAGAAGCGATCACCGAGCGAGACAAGGCATGCATAGGCCGATTATAGAGGATGGTCGTCAGTCGTAGAGCCGCTGCATCGCGCCGTTGAAGTGGTCGACGGTCCCGGCGAAGTAGCCGTCAATGTAGACCGCAGCCTCCCTCGGCCTGACGTTCAGGCGCAGGCTGCTCTCGGGCTGGTAGCTGCGGTAGGCCGGATACGAATCTGGCGGATATCCCCGCCACTGTGCCGACGCAGTAGTGGGAACACCGATGGACAAAAGTGGAAGCAGAAGCGCGACGAGCTGAAGTTTTTTATACGCAGCAATACTCCCGCCAAGCGTGAAGTCACAGCTTCAAAGCGCAACGGCCATGCCAGACGAGCTTGCTGTTTTCCTCGGAAACCTGCGTCAACACTGGTGTTGCTGTCCCCAAGCGATCACAGAGTTGTTGCGCGAGGAGGACGGGACCCACCCATTCACCAGAAGCGGATCCCCCTTTGCTCCGCCGTTTCCGACGGCGTTGCCGCGAGCGCATCTTCGTCAGACAGCCCCTAGATACCTATGCCCAGCGGCGTTCTCGTTTCAGTAGTCATCCCATGCCGCAATCACGCTCACTACCTGCGAGCGGCACTGGTCAGTATCGCGGCGCAGACGGCTGGTCCGGTTGAAACCATCGTCATCGACGACGGGTCGACCGACGATACAGCGGCAGTCGCCTCGCGTGCCGGAGCGACGGTTCTGCGTCAGGCTGGTCTCGGGGTGAACGCCGCTCGCAACGCCGGGCTTCGGCATGCGACCAGCGAACGGGTCATCCTTCTCGACGCCGACGACGAACTGGAAGCGGACGCCGTCGAGACAGGCGTCGGCGCCCTCGATCGTCATCCTGAAGCGTGGATGATCGCCAGGCTGTGTCAGCTCATCGATGAGCAGGGCCGGCCGCTTCCGACAAATGTCACCGTCCCCTCCTCCAGCGACCTCTACGCCGAATGGTTGCAACGCAACCTGGTCTGGACGCCCGGCGCCGCCATCTTCAGGCGATCGCCCCTGCTGGCCGCGGGCGGCTTTCCCCTGGATGGTGGTCCCGCCGCCGACTACGAGGTCTACCTGCGTCTGGCACGAGTAGGACGGGTCGCCTTCGATCCGCGACTTGCGGTCCGCTACCGCCAGCACGACACCAACATGTCGCGCGATCCAGTGCACATGCTGCAAGCGGTGCTGGGCGTTTTGGAACGTGAGCGACGCCTGACGCCGCCCGCTTACGTCGGCCACTTCGAATCGGCCAGGCGCACCTGGTGCACGTTCTACGGCGAGCAGATCATCCAGCAGTTGCGCATGGATGCTCGCGTCGGCGGCGTCGGTCGGCAGCACATGGCGGCGGTATCGTTGCTCCTTCGTGAATGCCGCGGCCTGGTCGCTCGCCACCTGGTCCGCAAGCTGACCAGGGTGGTCGCCGGGCATCCTCCGTCCCCGGTCGAGCTGGGGCGCCTGTCTGCAGCCCCCGAGCCGGTCTCGTCGCGCGACCCGGTCGAGGTTCGCCGCTGATGCCCACCGCTATTCGCCAGGTTGAACTCTCGACGCCCACAGGGGAGGTGCGGGTGCCGCCGGGCTACGGCCGCTGCATGCTCATCTTCCGTCTCGGCGGGCAGGTCGTTGGACGGGCGTGGGTCGACAGCGAGGGCGGAGTCCTGAGTGCCGCCCGCGTCCAAGCTGCTGCGGCGGCGTCCCTCGGCTCGGACGCGGCGCGCGCCTGGGCGGAGCAGGCGCTCGAGTTCGACGAACGGCCGCCCCGAACCGCCACTTCACCGACAGTGACCGTCGCTGTCTGCACCCGCGAGCGGCCTGACGATCTTGCACGCGCGCTCCGCGCCATCGACGCGCTGGTGCCGCCGCCGCACGAAGTGCTGATCGTCGACAATGCCCCGGCCACGACTGCCACGCGCGACCTCGTGGCGGGATACCCGCAGGTCAGCTATGTCCTCGAGCCCAGGCGCGGGTTGAACTGCGCCCGCAACTGCGCGCTGCGCTCGGCGACTGGAGACATCGTGGCGTTCACCGACGACGACGCCGTGCCCGAGTCCGGATGGCTCGGCGCCCTCACCGCCAACTTTGCCGACCCTCGGGTGCTCTGCGTCACAGGCCTCACGCTGCCCCTTGAACTCGAGACGCCATCACAGGAACTGTTCGAGGAGCATTGCTCGTTCGTGCGGGGCTTCGCCCGCCGCGTGTTCGATGGCCGGATTGATCATCCGCTGCACGTCTCGCGTGTGGGTGCCGGCGCCAGCCTTGCCGTCCGCCGCGCCGCAACGTCGGTGGTGGGGTGGTTCGATGAGCGTCTCGATGCCGGGACGCCGACGCAGTCGGGAGGCGACCACGAACTCTTCACCCGCATCCTTCTGCACGGCTACCGCATCGTCTACGAACCGCGGGCGGTCAGCTGGCACCGCCACCGGCGCACGCCCGAGGAGTTGATTGCGGTCGTGCGTGGCTATGGCACCGGTGTCTACGCCATGTGGACCGGTCTGCTGCTGGAGGGCCGCGACCCCGGCGTGCTGCGGATGGCGTGGAACTGGTTTCGATGGGACCATCTGCCGCTGCTCCTGGCGCCGTCGCGATGGCGGACGGCTGGACGCGACGCGCTGCTCCGCGCTGAAATGCGTGGATGCCTGGGAGGGCCTGGCGCCTGGCTGAAGGCCCGGCGCATGACGCACGCCCGGACATGACCGCGCCGCTTGTTTCCATCGTCGTGCCCACGCTCGGGCGGCCGGCGTCGCTGCAGCGGCTGCTGCGAAGCCTGTCGAATCAACGGGGTGCGCCGTCCTTCGAAGTGGTTGTCGTGGTCGACGGCGCGGCGCCATCGGCGGCGGGCGTCGGCGACCCGCGCGGCTGGCCATTCGAGGTGCAGGTCATCGAGTCGGAGGCCCGCGGCGCCGCCGCCGCGAGGAACACCGGAGCGCGCGCCGCCGGCAGCCAGATTCTGTTGTTCGTAGACGACGATGTGGAGGTGGACGAGGGAACGGTGTCCGCGCACGCCGCCTATCACGCCGGCGGACCGGATCGGATCGGCGCCGGTGGCCTGACGCCCGTGCCGGTGGCCACCGGATTTCTCGGGTCGGCGCTGGCAGGCTGGTGGGATGTGCTCGACGAACAACTGAGCGATCCGCGCCATCGATTCACGTTCCGCGACCTGCTTACAGGGCATTGCTCGGTGCGGCGTCAGACGTTCAATCGCGTCGGCGGGTTCGACGAATCGCTGCGCTGCCACGAAGACTTCGATTTCGGCTATCGCGCCCTGAAGCTGGGGCTGTCGATTCGACGCGTGCCTGGCGCCCACGCGCGGCACCACGATGGCTCCACCCTCGACAAGATCCTCAAGCGCAAGCGCGAGGAGGGACAGGCCGGCGTGCAACTCGCCGAGCGGCATCCTGCCCTGCGCCGCGCTTTTCCGCTCGGGCGGCCACTGGTAGCAGGACGTGTGGCGCTGCTGGTCCATGAGGCTGCCGTCTCACCGCGTACGGTCGGGCGCTCTGGTGCCCCTGGTCTGCGCCGGCGGGCTGCGCATGTTCGAGATGCTCCGCATGCGCGACAAATGGCGAGTGACGCTCGAGCGTGCGATGGACTACTGGTACTGGCGCGGCGTACTGGAGTGGGCCGGAAGTCCTGCCGCGGTCGCCGCACTGCGCACCGACGGCGCGCCGCACGACGTAGAGCCGCCGCTCGGAGATCGACCTGGCACACGGGCTCGAGCATGCCGAATCGCGCCTGGATCAGGAACGGCCTGCGAGCCTTCGCGTCCGGCTGGGCAGCTCACTTGTCGGAACCTTGCCAGCGGACCCTGGCGCTGAGCCGTTACGCGGCGTGCATCTGCGTCCGCTGCTGTTGAAGTTCATGCTGCACGGCTACCTGCGAGCGGCGGCGGTTGCCGGCCTGATGCCTGACCCGCTGGCCGCTGGCGTGAGTGCTGCTGGGCCGGTGGACACGCTGTCGGAAGGGCCGGCGACAGAAAGCGCGGCGTGACCGCCAACGCGAGGCGGGCAGGGTTCCTTGTCGTGGCCGCCGTCTGGGCGCTCTGGGTCTGCGCCCACGCCTTCTCCGTGCCGGGCGCCCCGGCCAGTCCGCTGATTGATCATCCGTTGGACGCGTTTGGCTACTGGCGCGAGGCACTGTGGCGGGCGTCGCGCGGCCTCGCCGGTGCCGCCGTCGTGCTGCTTGCCGCGTGGCAACTCGGGCGCCTGTGCCTGCGCCACGTGGCCTTCCAGACCCGGGCCGACACCACATTGTTCACCCTCGCGATCGGCTGTATCGGGCTCAGTTCCAGCCTGCTGCTGCTGACCGCCGTCGATGCGTATCGCCCGGCAGTCGTGGCCGCCGTGGTTGTCGGCTTCGCGGTGATGCGCCCGTTCAGTGCCGCTCGCGATTGGGCGAGCCTCGTGCGCCGAGAGCGGCCTCTCCGGGCGTGGCTGGCGCGCACGCCGCTCGACCTCGTCTTCGTCGTCATTGCCCTGGCGGCACTGGGCTATGCAGCCGTTGCGGCGCTTGCACCGGAGACGGAGTACGACGCGCTCTGGTATCACCTCTGGTTGCCGCGCGAGTGGCTGGCGAACGGGCACCTCACCGATCCGGTCGGCGAGTACATCGGGCTGTATCCGGGAGGGTGGGAACTGCTGAACGGCGCCGCCCTGGTCCTGGGCGGACCGGTTGCCGCCCGCCTGCTTCACTTCGCGTGCCTGCCGCTGGTCGGGCTGGCCGCGTGCGTGGTGGCGCGCTGGTGCGCGCCTGCGGCGTCAGGGCCGCTGGTATTCGCGTTGGCGGTCACGGCCCCTACGGTGTTATGGGAAGCGTCGACCGCCTATGTCGACCTGGCCCTGGCGTGGCTTGTGACGCTCGTCCTCGTTGCCGTTGTCCGGTATGCGTCGAGCGGCGAGCGGCACTGGCTGTGGCTCGGTGCCGTGCTGATGGGCGGGGCGCTCGGGATCAAGCACCTTGCCCTCATCGTGCTGGCGATTGCGGGGGTCGCGCTGATCGGTGTCGACATGAAGCGCCGCGGTCCCGCCAAGGCCGTCGCAACGGCGGTTCTCTTCGGAATGTGCGCCGTGGCCCTCGCACTGCCGTGGTACGGGCGCGCCTACGCCGCGTCCGGCAACCCGGTGTTCCCGGAAATGTACCACCTCTTCGGAGCGGTCCCGGATACGCGATGGTCACCTGACACGCAGGACGACACTCCGGCGTTTCCAGGCGAGGTTCGGACGTGGACGCTCACCCGAGGCGCTGCTGATGCTGCCGTGGAACGTGACGGTCCACGCGGCTGCATTCGGTGGGACCTTCGGACCGCTTCTCCTGATCCTCGTCCCGTTTGGGTTCAGGGGAAGCGGTGCCCGCCGCCGTGCCGTTCTCGGTGCTGCGGTTGGCGCCTATCTCGCCGTGTGGGCGTCGCCGCTTGGTAGCTTCCAGTTACGCTTCCTCATCCCCCTTGTTCCCGTCGCTGGCCGGGCTGGCCGCGGCCGGTGCGTCCGCGGTCGCCGCCGCCGCAGCGCCGCTGGGACGTGCGGGAGGTTGGAGCGTGGCTGGCGCGGTGGCCCTCCTGCTCACGCTGAATCTGCCGCCGTTCGTCGAGTCGCACGAGCCGGACCGGCGTGGGTGGACCGGGTGGCTCACCCATGTGCATCGGTCGCTGCCGCTGGCAGTGGTGTTGGGTGCGGAGTCGGAGAGCGCCTACCTGACGCGCACCGTGCCGACCTACCGCGCCTGGCAGCGGATCGACGAACTGACTGCGCCCGACAGTGTCGTCCTCACCTTCCTCAGTGGCGATCATCTCTACGGCTACCCGGCCGCCGGCTGTGGAGTGACGCGACCCTCGCGACCGAGGTGACGTGGGGAGCCCTGGCAGGCGACGAAACACGGATGTTTGCCGCCGCCGCACGGCAGGGGCTGACGCACGTCCTGTTCGCGCGGAGACAGCTCGAGGATCAGAAGTTTCAGCGGCTGGCGATTACCAGCGCCCGCACGCGCGACTGCTGCCTCGAGAAGCTGTACGAGGACGCGCATGTGCTGCTGTATCGATTGAGGTTGCCGAACGCGACCGATGGTTCAGGGCCAGTGGACCGATAGGGCTGCCCCGTCGTCGTCACCCGAGAGCACCCGCGCCGTGTGAGCCACGTGCATCAGTCCTGCTGCGGTGGACGTGCCGTCTTCGACGCGCAGGGTGCTGCCGCCATCCCACCAGTCGAGGATCTGTCCCGTGCGGCTGTCGCGCACCGCGGCCCCGACGTAGTAGGCGCCGCGAACCAGCGGCAGGCTCGGGATGTGGATTTCGGCCATCCCGCCCGGCGCGGCGACGCTGTCGCCGCCGTTCGTCGCGAGGGTGGCGATGCGCGTCACGCCGTCCTCCGAATGGAGATGGACTTCGAACGCCACGTCGGACACCGGCGCCACTGCCGTGAATCGCACCCGGATGAGAAGCGGCTCGCCCGTGCGGGCGCGTGACGGGCCGGCGGCATCGAGCGTGTGGAAGGTGAGGTTCGTCAGCGTCAGCAATGCGCCCGCGTACACGGGGTGGTCGTCGTCGGCCACCGTGCGCTGGCTTGCCATCACCCGACGATGGTAGGTGGACACCACCGCCGAAGGCGGCCCCTCAGCCACCTTGCGGCCATGATCGAGAAGGACTGCCGTGTCGCACAGTTGTTCGACCGCGGTGAGGTCGTGCGAGATGAACACGATGGTGACACCCTGCTGCTGGAGCTCGCGGATCCGTTGCAGGCACCGCGCCTGGAACTCGGCGTCGCCGACGGCGAGCACCTCATCGATCAGCAGGATGTCGGGTTGCAGGTGCGCGGCGATGGCGAAGCCGAGACGCACGTACATGCCCGACGAGTACCACTTCACCGGCGTGTCGATGAAGCGTTCGACCCCCGCGAAGGCGACGATGGCGTCGAGTCGCGTTGTGATGTCGCGCCGCCGCATGCCGAGGATGGCGCCGCTGAGGAAGACGTTCTCGCGGCCGGTCAGTTCTGGATGGAAGCCGGACCCGACCTCGATGAGGGCCGACAGGGCTCCGCTGATGGTGATGCGTCCGGTGGTCGGCGCGGTAATACCGGCAAGGAGCTTGAGCAGTGTGCTCTTGCCGGCACCGTTAGCGCCGATGATGCCTACCGACGACGCCCGCGGCACCTCGAGGTCGAGCGCTTCGAGCGCCCAGAAGCTGTCAGCGGAGCGACGCGTGCCGATGCGGTATCGCTTGCCGACCTTGTCGAGACGCAGGTCCGTGGGCCTCATACCACATCCGCCATGGTGCGCTCGGCATGCTTGAAGTAGGCATAGGCGCACGGCAGCAGCAGCAGAATCACCAGTGTCGCCGCAAGCAGCGCCTGTGCGTCCGGCGCCGTGTGGAGCACTACGCCGCGTCGAAAGGTGTCGACGATGCCCGCCATCGGGTTGAGGATGTAGGCGGTGTAGGCCGCTGGTGACAGTCGGCCGCGGGCGAGCGACAGCGGATAGACGACCGGTGTCGCGAACATCCAGACCTGCAGCAGCACCGGCACTGCCAGGCCGACGTCGCGATGGCGCACCTGCACCGCCGACAGCAGCAGGCTGCTGCCGAGCAACCACAGCGCAAGCAGCAGCAGGGCGGGCACCGCCCAGAGCGCGCTCGGGGCCAGGGCGATGCCGTACCAGGCCATCAGGCCACCCAAGGCGATTGAGGCGATGCCAGCATCGACCATGGCGGCCACGATGTAGGTGATGGGCAGGATCTCTCGCGGAAAGGCCACCTTGGTGAGCAGCGCCGCGTGCCCCGTCAGTGAGCCCGTGGCGTTCGACAGCCCGGACGCGAATGCCGTCCACGGGACCAGCGCGGCATAGGCGAAGACTGCGTAGGGCACGCCTTCACTCGGTGCGCCGCCCAGCAGCGAGAACACCAGCGTGAATGCCAGCATGATCGCCAGCGGCTGGAGCAGCGCCCACAGGACGCCCAGCCGCGACTGCTTGTAGCGCACGCTGATGCGGTGTGCGCTCAGCGTGAATAGCAGGTCGGTGAAGCCGCCGAGCTGACCCAGGGCCGCAAGCGGGTGCAGCCCTCGCAGTGATGGCGGTTCGATAATGCGCGTCGGTCGATCGGTTGGCGTGATCAGCAGGTCCTCGCGGTGCTGTTCAGCTCTGCAAGCGCAGCGCCAACTTGACAACCTCGCAGTGGCTCTACCACAATCCTGCCTCAGTGCTTCTGGCTGCTCACCGTCCGTGTTGTTGTTCGTGTTGCGCGTGCGCGATGTGTCGCTGCATGTGTACCCGAGCCGACGATTCGATCGGTGAGAGGCATCCTCAGGTAGAGTTACACCCCTTCCTAAGCGTTCTCCGCTTCTCCCCGATCAGTCGCTCGGCGACTCGACTGATCAACTTCGACACCATCACCAGGGAGAAGCGTCGTGATTTCGATTTCCATATTGGTCCGTACGGCTGCGCTTGGAGCGCTGGCCTTGTAAGTGAGGCGCCGGCGCTTTGGCCAGGGAGGCGCCGGCCTTCTCACCGGCACGGTCAAGGATGTCAACGGTGGCGTGCTGCCCGGCGTGACGGTGACGCTGACGAGCGTCGCCACCAACAGCAGAGTGGAGGAGGTGGCGCAGGAAGTGCCGATTCCGGTGTCGGTGATCCGCGGCGACCTGGTCGCCGATGCCGGCGCCTTCAACGTCAACCGCCTGAAGGAAATGCTGCCGACGGTGCAGTTCTACTCGACCAACCCGCGCAACTCGGCGATCAACATCCGCGGCCTCGGCGCGCCGTTCGGCCTCACCAACGACGGCATCGAGCCGGGCGTCGGCCTCTACATCGACGGCGTCTTCTATCGCCCGTCCGGCCGCGGCGACGCTCGACTTCCTCGACGTCGAGCAGGTCGAGGTGCTGCGCGGACCGCAGGGCACGCTGTTCGGCAAGAACACGACCGCCGGCGCCATCAACGTGACGACGCGCAAGCCGAGCTTCACGCCGGGCACCGACGTCGAGCTCAACTACGGCAACCTCGGCTTCGTCCAGGCCAAGGCATCGATCACCGGCCCGTTGCTGCAAGAAGGTCGCCGGCCGCCTGTCGTTCTCCGGCACGCAGCGCGACGGCATCGTGCTCAACACCGCGGACCGGCGACGACGTCAACGACCTGAACAACCTGGGGCTGCGCGGCCAGGTGCTGTTCGCACCGTCGGACCAGCTCGCGATCGACGCTGGCGCTCGACCACACGCGCCAGCGGCCGAGGGGCTACACGCAGGTGGTGGCCGGCGTCGCGCCGACGCTGCGCGCGGCCAACCGGCAGTACGGGCCGATCGCCGCCGATCTCAACTACACGCCGCCCAGCTTCAACGCGTTCGACCGCCTGACCGACGTCGACACGCCGATGCGCTCCTACCAGGACCTCGGCGGCACCTCGGTGAACGTCGACTGGAAGGTCGGCCCCGGCCGGCTGACGTCGACGACCGCGTGGCGCTATCTGGGACTGGAAGCCGTCGAACGACCGCGACTTCATCGGCCTGCCGGTCACGACGGTCTCGGCGGCGCCGTCGAACCAGAGGCAGTGGACGCAGGAAGTGCGCTACGCGGGCGATGCTGCTCCAGGCACGCGAACTTCGTGGTCGGCGCTGTTCTGCTTCCAGCAGGCGATCGACTCGGACCCGTCATTCAAGCAGGAGCAGGGATCGGCGGCGGCGCGGTTCCTGCTGGCGCCGAGCGCCAACGCCTCGACGCCGGGGCTGCTCGACGGCTACGGCTTCGACCAGTACCTGAACTACGACAACACCAGCGCGGCGGCGTTCGGCCAGGTCGAGTGGTCGATCACCGATCGGCTTGCGCCTGCTGCCCGGCCTGCGCTTCAACTACGACCAGAAGGACGTCGACTTCGATCAGCAGGTCTACGGCGGCCTGCAGACGACGAATGCCGCGCTGATCGCGCTGCAGCGCTCGGTTCTCGCGCCGCAGTCCTACACGGCGGACGTGGACGACACGAACGTGTCCGGCCAGGGGACTGTGGCGTTCACGGTGGCGAGGAGCATCAACACCTTCGGGGGCGAGTGGGTGGAGCAGGGGCGCCTGCTCGGTTGCAGCGGCCAGTTCTTCACGGCGTTCGATACCAGCTATCGCTCGACGTTTTCATCCAGCGCCAGCGCCTCCACCTACCTCGTCGTCGACGGCTACACGCTGCTGAATGCGCGGTTCGGCGTCCGCGCCGCCGAGGGCTGGACGCTGTCGGTCTGGTGGCGCAACCTGATGGACACGGACTACGACGATCTGCTGTCGGCCGCACCCGGCAACTCCGGGCTCTACGTCGGGCAGCCGGGGGACCCGCGCACCGTCGGCGTGACGCTGCGGCTCTCCCTGAAGGGGCGATAGGCGGACGCCACCGGCTGACGGGTTATAGTTCTGAGGCACATCCGACATGAACGAACAGATGCTCTGGATTACGGCAATCACGCTTCTGGCCGCGACGGTCAACGGCGCGCTCGGGTACGGGTTCTCCTCGATCACCGTTCCGCTGGCGCTGCTGTTCCTGTCGAACCGGGTGCTCAATCCGGCGCTGATCATCATCGAGGTGCCACTGAACGCCTACGTGCTGTGGGTGAACCGCGCGTCGCTCGGCGCGGTGTGGCGGCGGGTGCTGCCGATGATCGTCGGACTCATCCCGGGCATCATCGTCGGCACGTTGATGCTGTCGAGCGTCAGCCCGGACTGGCTGAAGTTCTACACCTACCTGGTGCTGCTGCCGCTCATCCTGCTGCAGGCCGCAGGGTTCAGGCGGCCGATCAAGGCCGAACGCAGCGCCGGCCTGGTGTTCGGTGTGGGAGTCGGCGTTCTCTATTCGGTGACCACCATCTCTGGACCGCCCCTGGCCATCGCCCTCAATAACCAGGGGCTCGAGAAGCGCGAGTTCCGCGCCGCGCTCGGCGTCGTGCGTCTGGCCGAGTCGTCGATGACCGCCGTCGCCTACATCTGGGCCGGGCTGTTCACCGGGCCCAGCTTCGCGCTGGTGCCGTGGATCATTCCGAGCGTGGCCCTCGGAGTGCCCATCGGTGCACAGATCATCCAGCGCATGCGGCCCGAGACGTTCCGACGCATCTGCATGAGCTTCGATGCGTGGGTGGTCGCCTTCGGCCTGTCGAAGTTGGCGCACGACCTGAAGCTCATTCCTGGCAACGGGGCCTACCTCCTGCTGCTGGGGGTGGTAGTGCTGGACGCCTGGTTGCTGTACCGTTTCTTTTCGATCATGGCGGATCAGACCGAACCGGTCAGAGCGCCGGCCGGTCGTTCAGCCTGATTGTCCCCCTGCCCCTGGCACCTCGGAACGATTGACTTGGCCGGCGTAAGTTGGTACATATCTATGCGTTGATGTCCGCCACGGTCACCGCCTGTTGCTGCGCGTGTTGTTGTATGGGTTCGAACCCCGCGCTGTACGGTCGTGCCGCCTCACGGTGAACATCCGCTGAACCAGACTTCAACGGAACCACAGACCAGAAGCCCGGGGAATCCACCCGGGCTTTTGCTTTTTCCGGACCGATCGAATGCCCATGGCCGCAGTCGACAATCGAATCCCGCCTGACGCGCACCACACCGAGGTTGCGCCGAGCTACGACCATCTCGCCGCACTCGAAGCAGAAAGCATCCACATCATGCGCGAGGTGGTGGCGGAGTTCGAGCGTCCGGTGCTGCTGTTTTCCGGCGGCAAAGACTCCATCGTCATGCTGCGCATCGCCGAGAAGGCGTTCTTCCCGGCGAAGGTCCCGTTTCCGCTGATGCACGTCGACACCGGCCACAACTTCCCGGAAGTGATGGACTATCGCGACCGGCGCGTGGCGGAGCTCGGCGCCCGCCTGGTAGTGGCCTCGGTGGAAGACGCCATCACTCAGGGGCTGGTCACCGACCCGGTCGGACCGCGTGCCTCGCGCAACCAGATCCAGACCGTGCCGCTGCTGCACGCCATCCAGCAGCACAAGTTCGACGCCGTGTTCGGCGGCGCCCGCCGCGATGAAGAGAAGGCCCGCGCCAAGGAGCGCGTCTTCAGCTTCCGCGACGAGTTCGGGCAGTGGGACCCGAAGAACCAGCGCCCCGAACTGTGGTCGATGTTCAACGGCCGTCACCGCAAGGGTGAGCACATCCGCGTCTTCCCGATCTCGAACTGGACCGAAGTGGACGTGTGGCAGTACATCGCCCGCGAGAACCTTGAACTGCCAACCATCTACTACGCGCACGAGCGTGAGGTGTTCCGCCGCGACGGCATGGTGATGGCCGTGACGCCGGTCACCCCGGCACAGCCCGGCGAGGACGTGTTCCGCACCATCGTCCGATACCGCACGGTGGGGGACATGACCTGCACTGCCGCCGTCGAATCGGAAGCCGATACGGTGGGGAAGATCATCGAGGAGGTGGCCACCAGCCGCATCACGGAACGCGGCGCGACGCGCGCCGACGACCGCGCCTCCGAGGCGGCGATGGAAGACCGCAAGCGCGAGGGCTACTTCTGATGTCGTCCGGGCTCCTCCGCATCTGCACCGCCGGCAGCGTCGACGATGGCAAGAGCACGCTGATCGGCCGCCTGCTGTACGATTCGCGGTCGGTCTATGAAGACCAGCTCCACTCGATCACGCGCGCTTCGAAGAACCGGTCGGCTGGCCCGATCGACTTCTCATTGTTCACGGACGGCCTGCGCGCCGAACGGGAGCAGGGCATCACGATCGACGTCGCCTATCGCTACTTTGCAACGGCGCGCCGCAAGTTCATCCTCGCCGACACGCCCGGCCACGAGCAGTACACCCGCAACATGGCGACCGGCGCGTCGACCGCCGACGTGGCCATCCTCCTCGTCGATGCGCGGCACGGCGTGCGGCCCCAGTCGAGGCGTCACGCGCAGATCGCGCGGCTCCTCGGCATCAAGGACTACGTCCTCGCGGTGAACAAGATGGACCTGGTCGACTTCGACCGGGCGGTCTTCGACGGTATCGTCGACGAGTTCGATCAGATCCTCGCCGGTGCCAAGCTGCACCCCATTCCCTTGAGCGCGCTGCACGGCGACAACGTCATAGCCCACAGCGACCGGACGCCGTGGTTCGACGGGCAGCCGCTGCTCGAGTTCCTCGAGACCGTCGAAGTGAAGCGCGATGCGCCGTCGTCCGCATTCCGCTTTCCGGTGCAGCTCGTGCTTCGTCCGACGCACGAATTCCGCGGCTATGCCGGGCAGGTGCTCTCGGGCAGCGTGAAGCGTGGTGACGCGGTCACCATCTGGCCTTCGGGCCGCTCCTCGCGCGTCAGGCAGATTGTCACCTTCGACGGTGAACTCGAGCAGGCGACGGCAGGGCAGTCGATCACGCTCACCCTCGAGGATGAAATCGACATCAGCCGCGGCGACATGATCACCGTGGGCGACGTACATGTGTCGCAGCGCTTCCGCGCCGATGTGGTCTGGATGGACGAGCGCCCGCTCGACCCGTCACGCATCTACGTGCTGAAGCACACGACGCGCACCGTGACCGCCGAGCTCGATCGCACGCTGGAACTGAACCAGATCGGCTCGGTGACCCTCACGACGGCACGCCCGGTGATGGCCGATTGCTACGTCGAGAATCGCGGCACCGGCAGCTTCATCATCGTCGACCCGACGACCAACTTCACGGCTGGAGCCGGGATGATTGCCGAAGTGCTGCGCGACTCGACGAGCGCGTCGGCGGCGCGTTCAGGAGCCGCCGATCGCCTGGCCAGGCTGGCGCGCAGCGCTGGCAGCGACGCAGAGGCGGTGGAGGCGGTCCGCAAGGCGCTCGAGGAACTGCTCGCCTGAAATGAGCGGCGTCATTCTGTGGTTCACCGGCATGTCGGGTGCCGGCAAGAGCACGCTCGCGTCCGCGGTTGGCAAGCACGTCGCAGCGCACCGTGCCGTCGAAATCCTCGACGGCGACGTGGTACGCACCCACTTGTCGAAGGGGCTCGGTTTCAGCCGGGAGGACCGCGACACCAACGTCCGCCGCATCGGGTTCATGGCGCAGTTGCTGGCCCGGCACGGTGTGTTCGTCATCACCGCGGCCATCTCACCCTACGCGAACATTCGTCAGGAGATGCGAGCGATGGCCGAGGCCGACGGAATCGCGTTCGTCGAGGTCTTCGTCAATCCGCCGCTCGAATGGCTGATCGCACGCGACGTCAAGGGGCTCTACAAGCGCGCCCTCGCCGGCGAGATCGAGCACTTCACAGGTATCACCGATCCCTACGAGGCGCCCGTCGCCCCCGACCTCGAGATTCACACCGACGCCGAGGCCGCCGAGCAGAGCGCCCTCCGGATCCTGGCGCTGCTGCAGCAGAAGCAACTGATCACTGCAAGTCAGAGGTCAGACGTCGGAATCCAGACGATGCCGTGCCCGCCGACCTGACCCCCCTTCACCCGCCAACCTCCAACCGCCAACTGGTCCGCGGATTCAGAGGTCGCCGACGGCGCTGTCGAAGCGCGACAACACTGTGGCTCGGTGGCTGCGCGTGTGAAGCTTCAGCACCGTGTCGCCAAGCACCACCTGCTCGGGCGAACTCCACGACGCCGAGTTACGCAGCAGGTAGCCGCGATACGCGGCCCGGCACACGACTTCGGCCAGCGCGGACGGCAGCCAGCCCACCTTCTCGGCCACCGCCTTGAGGCCGCGAAGCAGAGCGGGCTGCCTGATACGGAGAGGTTCGGCGTGCGGCACGTGGAAGTTCGGATAGAAGTCGTGGACGAACGGGTTCGCGTCGAGCAGCTGACGGTACAGATCGTCCCCGATCAGCGGCTTGATGTTGATCACCTGGCTGGCGCTGAACAGGTCGGGTTGATCGAACGCGAGCGCGGTGTCGGCGACTACGTAGTTGGCGCAGAGCGTGCGCCGGCGTCCAAGCGCCTTGGCGAGCAGGATCACCACCACCGCGGTGCTCCAGACGCGGGCACCTTTGGTGACGATGAAGACGTCGAGGTCGCCTCCGTTCTCCATGTTCAGGTGCGCCACGCTGCCCGACAGACCCAGAAGGCGCACATAGGGAAGGGCGGCGATGAGGCGCAGCAGCGGACCGTGCTCCGCCAGGAACGCGCGGCTGCGGTGCTCGCGCCTCTGGCGCGTGCCGATCAAGTCCGACCGGCCGATGGGAAAGATGAAACCGTCCCGGGTCTCCACGAGCGTCGCGAGCGCGGCACTGTGTCGGAGTGCCGCGACGATCGCGCTCGGCGTCTGCGCCGAACCGATGAGGGTCTGCCGAAGCTGGCTGAGCGTCAGCGGATAGTCGAACACTGCGGCGTAGTACACGCTGCGGACGATCGCCTGTTCGGCAGGCGTCAACTCCGGACGGAGATCGTTGACGGTGCGAAGCGGCAGCGTCACGGCTCCGCCTCCAAGCCAGCAACAAGCGCCAGATCCACGGCTACGGGCGTGCGGGCGTCGGCCTGACGGAGGGCGAGGAGGCAGCCGAGCGTCAGGACTACTTCGGTCCACAGCGTCGACCAGGCGGCGCCGCGCATGCCGAAAGCCGGAATCCACCACCAGTTCAGCAGCAGGTTCACGGCAAGTGCCGCGGCGCAGATGGCAGCGTACGCTCGATGACCGTGCCAGCCGATCAGCTGATGGGTCAGCGCGTAGTTCAACGCCATCAGCGGCAGCGAGAGCAGCAGCAACCGAAGCGCTGGCACGCCGCTGACGAACGCTGCGCCGTAGAGGGCGCGAACCAGCCACGGCGCCACGAGCCAGCCGGCCGCCGCGGCGACGATGGCCGCCAGCGTCATCGGTGTAGCGATCGTCACGAGGCGGCGGCGGTCGACCGCGCGCGCCAGCGACGGCAGCGCTACGGCCAGCACAGCGGCAGGGAACAACCGCAAGGCTTCCACGAGCCGGAACATCGCGTTGTACACGCCCACCGCCGCGTCGCCGCTCCACCGCTGCAGCAGGAAGAGGTCGATGCGGAAGTAGAGCGCAGACAGCAGGATGCCGAGGCCGATCGGTGCGACGTGCTGGAGGAAGGCCTGGCCACGCGATAGCGTCGGCATCATGGCGGCGCCTTCGTCGTCTTGTCCCATCGCGCCCGCGAGAAGCACGGCTGCGGTGAGTCCGAGCAGTGCCGGTGCGAGCATCGCCAGTGACAGCCAGTAGGCGCCCGGCGCCACTGCCAGGGCCGCGAGTGCGAGCATCAGCATGGTGCCGCGTTGCACGACGGTGAGCGTCGACTCGAGGTCCGTGCGTTCGTGGCCGCGAAAGAAGTGATAGACGAATTCGGTGGCGCCGTTCGCGGCGTAGGCGAGCAGGAACAGCAGGCTGGCCCACGTGACAGAGGCGCCGATCAACGGCAACGTCGCGACAGCCACCAGCAGGGCTGCGGCACCGGTGCCGACCCGCACGGGCCACCAGCGGACGAACAAGGTTCTGGCTGAATGCGGCGCCTGCGCGACCGCGCGGGCCAGGTGCAGCTGCAGGCCACAATCGGCGGCCACCGCGGCGAGCCAGCCGAGCGTGGAGGCGAGCGCGAACAGCGCAAAGTCGGCTCGCGAAAGTCGTCTGGCGGCGACGACCGTGACGATGAACATCGCGCCCTTGGCGAGCACGTCGGTCACCGCACGATAGAGCATCGGCGCGACACGCAGTTTCCCTTCGCGAAAGATGCTTTCGCCGCCCGTAAACGTCATGTCGCCGCGACCGGTGGTCACCGGCAGGGTCCAGACACGTGACGCTGGGTCAACACCGCGCGATTCGTGCGGATCAGGGCATTCACTGGCATTTCGCGACATCGTCGTTGCCTGAACCGCTATGCACTCGACGTGCCCTCCGCGTTGACGACGCGATGCGCAGTGGCAAGGATCTTGGACTGTCGCCGGCACACTCATGTCTGCTGCCGACGCACGCGTGCGCAGCGATCACGCAACCACCGACGACCGCAGCGGCCTGCACCGGCGCAGCGTCCTGCCGCTGCATCACGCGTCAAGCCTCGGCGTTGCGCTGCTGTTGTTCGTGGCGCCGTTCGAGGCACTCCGCCCGCTGGTGCGCGTGCCCGGACAGAGCCTCACGACCGTCGAGACGGCCCTGCTCGCGGTGCTTGCCACCGTGGCGTTCCTTGCACTGCGAGAGCGGACGTGGCCCGTCCTGCCGGCGCACGAGGTCGCGCCGTGGGTTCTGCTGGTGGGCGTCGCAGTCGCAGCCGCGATTGCCGCGCCGGAGTTCCGCGCGAACGCACTTCATATGGCGGCGAGGCTCGGCCTGGCGTCGGCTGTCTGTCTGGCTGGCGCAGTCGGCGCGTCGGAGCACGTGGCCAGGCAGCGGCTGGTTGCTGCGGTCTTCGCTTCCGGGATCATCGTCGCCGCCCTCGTCGTGGCCGACTTCGCGGCAGTGCCAGGTGCGGCCGTCTTCTTGACGCACTTTCGCGACGGGGTTGCCACCGTCGGAGCGCAGCTCCGTGCCTCCGGTCCATTTCAGTATCCGACCATCGCCTCGATGTATCTGGAGGTGACGTTCGCATGCGGACTCGGGTTGCTCGCCGCCTCGGCGTCGATCGGTGTTGCGCGGCAAGCTGGTCTCGTGCTGCTGCTGGCGCTCACGGTGGAGGCGATCGTCCTCACCTTCACGCGGTCGGGGCTGATTACGGTGGCCACCTCACTGGTGCTCGTCGCCGGACTGCACTGGCGACGGCACGGCGTCGACCGCACGTTGTGGTGCATCACGGCCGTCGCGCTGCTCACCGGTGTCTCGTTGCTGTCCTCGCGCTCAGCCGAGGCCCTCGTGTTGCGGATGACGAGCGAGACGCAGGGGCGGTGGTTCTCGGCCCGCATCGAAGCGCCACAGCAGCTGACTATCGACACGAGCCGTCCCATCTCTGTGCCGCTGCGCCTCACCAACACCGGTCGTGCCGCGTGGGACTCGTCGGTCGAGACCCCGATCAAGCTGTCCTATCACTGGGTGGACGATGAGACCGACGCGGTGTTCGCGTGGGAAGGCCTGCGCACGCTGTTCGCTTCCCCCGTTCGGCCCGGCCAGACCGTGGATCTCGCTGCGACGGTCGACGCGCCGGTCGCCGCGGGACGTTATCGACTGGTGTGGGACCTGGCGCAGGAGAACCGCCTGTGGTTCTCGACCGAGCCCGGCGCCGTGCTGACGTTCAGCACGGCCACCGTAACCGGCCAGGGTGGCGGCGCAGTACGCCCGCGCGGAGGACCGACACACCTGCCGCTGGCTGCGGTCCGGCCGGGCCGGTTCGTGCTGTGGACCGCCGCTGCCCGCATGTGGCGCGAACATCCGCTGCTCGGGGTGGGCCCGGACAACTTCCGCCTGCTGTATGGGCGCTACGCGTCGATCGCCAACGCCGACCCGCGCGTGCACAGCAACAACACCTACATCGAACTGCTCGCCGGCATGGGCCTCGCCGGGGTCGCTGCGCTGGCGTGGCTCGCTGGTGGCTTCGTGGCAGCGGTGCGGCGCTGCTGCGCGGCTGGCGGGGCCGACCTCGGCATCGCGGCCGCGTGCGTGGCCATCGCCCTTCATGGACTGACCGACTCGTTCCTGTCGTTCACCGGCACGTACATCGTCATGGCTGTTGCACTCGGCCTGGCATCGGCGTGCCCCCGAGGGCCAGAGCGTCATGCACATCGCGTTTGACGGAACCACGCTGCGTGCGGGCCGCACCGGGGTGGGCTATTACACCGAACACCTGCTGCGGCATACCGCCGCCCAGGCCACCGGCGACACGCTGACGGTCATCTCGAACCGACCGGTCGAGACCACCGAGCCGCTCCCGGCGCATGTGTCGACGCTGGTCGTACCGTCGGTCCTGCCGCGCCTCCTCTGGATGCAGGCGCACGCGCCTCGGTTGCTGCGACGGATCAAGGCCGACGTGGTGCATTTCACCAACGGGATGGTGCCGCTCGCGTCGACGGTACCGACGGTGGTGACGATCCATGACATGAGCCTCACGATGTACCCGGCGTTTCACCCCAGGCGCCGGGTGCTGCTGAATCGCCCGCTCGTCGACATCGCCGCCAGGCGTGCCGATGCCATCATCACCGTGTCGGAGGCGGCGAAGCAGGACATCCTCCGGATCTATGGCCTTCAGGCGGCGCGCGTGCACGTGGTGCACGAGGCGGCGGCACCAGCCTTCAACGTCATCCACGATCCGTTCGAACTGCGCCGGGTGCGCGAGCGTTATGGCCTGGCCGAGCGGTTCATCCTCTACGTCGGGACGATCGAACCACGAAAGAACCTGCCGACACTGATCGAGGCCTTTGCGCGTCGGCGCGCCGCCGGCGACCTGCCGCTGCAACTGGTGTGCGCGGGCCCCTACGGCTGGCTCTCGGACGATATCGACGCCCAGATCGAGCGGCTGCACGTGCGCGACGCCGTACGGTTCACGGGCTATGTGCCGTTCGCGGATCTGCCGGCCCTCTACAACCTGGCTGAGATGTTCGTGTTTCCGTCGGTGTACGAGGGGTTCGGACTCCCCGTCATCGAGGCGATGGCCTGCGGCACGCCTGTGATCATCGGCTCCGTAGCGGCGCTGCATGAAGTGGCCCAGGATGCCGCCGCCCGTGTGGAGCCACTCGACGTGGAGTCGCTGAGCGATGCCATCGTCGGGCTGGCGTCGAGCCGCGAGCGGCGTGAGGACCTGTCGGGGCGCGGCTTGGCTCGCGCCCGCACGTTCTCATGGGAGCGGGCTGCCGCCGAAACGCTGAACGTCTATCGTGCCGCCGCGGCGCACCCGGTTGCCGCCCGGGCCGCAGCCGAGGCTGCGCTGCAGCCCTGACCATGGCCACTGATGTATTGATCGGCCAGACGTACTTCCTGCGGTTCGACCCGACGCTGTGGGCGGCGCAGCGGCCCTATGCACCACTCGGTGCCCTCTACGCCGCGGCGTGCGTCCGCGAGGCGGGTTACAGCGTTGCGCTCTTCGACGCCATGCTCGCTGGTTCGGAGCGCGAGTGGGATGCGGCGCTCGATCGCGAGCAACCTGCGGTCGCCGTGCTGTTCGAGGACAGCTTCAATTACCTGAGCAAGATGTGCCTGTCGCGCATGCGTGAGGCGGCGCTGACGATGATTGCGGCCGCGGTGGCGCGGCGGATTCCGGTCGTCGTGGCCGGCTCGGACGCCACCGATCATCCTGCCCGTTATCTCGAAGCTGGCGCGCGCGTCGTCATTGCCGGTGAAGGCGAGGTCACGCTGGTGCGGGTCCTCGACGCGCTGCGGCGAGACGCGACGCCGCTGGGCCAGATCGAGGGCGTGGTGCTGCGCGAGGACGGGCGGTTGGTGCGTGACGCCGGCCAGGCCGATCGTGCGCGACCTCGATGCGCTGCCGCTGCCCGCGTGGGACCTCGTGGACGTCGAGCGCTACCGCGCAGTGTGGCTGCGTCGGCATGGCCACTTCTCGATGAACATCACCACGACGCGC
Organism: uncultured Acidobacteriota bacterium; assembly: GCA_963722395.1. Taxonomy (GTDB): domain Bacteria; phylum Acidobacteriota; class Vicinamibacteria; order Vicinamibacterales; family CAVVIG01; genus CAVVIG01. The sequence continues at coordinate 723,107 of CAVRLS010000013.1, forward strand.
GGCTGTCCGTACCACTGCAACTGGTGCGCGAAGCCGATCTACGGCCAGCGCTACACGGCGCGGTCCGCCGAGCGGGTTGCCGACGAGGTGGCGTGGCTGGCCCGCACCTATGCGCCGGACCACCTGTGGGTCACAGACGACATCTTCGGCCTGAAGCCCGGCTGGGTGGACGCGTTCGCGCGAGCGCTCGAAGCGCGCCAGGCGGCCATCCCGTTCAAGTGCCTGATGCGTGCCGACGGCATCGACGAGTCGTCGAGCGCGGCGCTGCGTGCCGCCGGGTGCCGAACCGTCTGGATTGGTGCCGAGTCTGGCTCGCAACGGGTGCTCGACGCCATGGAGAAGGGTACGCGGGTCGAGCAGATCGAGGACGCAACGCGCTGGCTGCGCGCCGCCGGCATCGAGGTCTGCTTCTTCCTGCAGTTCGGCTACCCGGGCGAGACGTTGGCAGAGATTGAGCAGACCCTCGAGATGGTGCGCAGATGCCGGCCGGACGACATCGGTATCTCCGTGTCGTATCCGCTGCCCGGCACGCCGTTTCATGCCCGTGTACAGTCGCAGCTCGGCGCGAAGCAGAACTGGGTCGATTCGGCTGACCTGGCGGTGATGTACCGCGCCACCTACACGCCGGCCTTCTACCGGACGCTGCACGCCTACGTGCATGCCCGCTTCCGGCTGCAGCGGGCGGTCGGGGCTCTGCGCCGCATCTTGACAGTGCCGCATCATCTGCCGCGACCGACCCGCGCTGCGCTGCCTGCGGCCGTCGTGCCGTTGCTGACGCTGCCGTGGCTGTCGCTTCGTCTGCGACGGCAGGCGCTGGCGCGGCAGGAGGGGAATGCGCCGGTGCTGGTGCCTCTGCTGGACCGCCAGGCGGCAGCGCTGCCAAGCGAGCAGGGGCGGTGACATGCTGACTGCCGCCGCCCTGGTCAGCCTCAACGAGTTGACCAACCGGACGTTCGCCCTGCCGGTGGTCGTGTTCTTCCCGACGAGCCGCTGCAACAGCCGCTGTGTGTCGTGTGACTGGTGGCGCGCCAGCGGCGATGGCGACCTGACGGTGCCAGAGATCGGCCGGCTCGCTTCCGAACTGCCGGGGCTGCGTACGCGTGTCGTCCTCTTCTCGGGTGGCGAGCCGCTGTTGCGCCCCGAGGTGTTCGAGATCGCGGCGCTGTTCGGGCGCGAAGGCCTGCAGCTGCACCTGCACACGAGCGGCGTGCTGCTCGACCGCATGGCCTCGAAGGTCGCTGAGCACTTCAACCGGGTCATCGTCTCGCTCGACTCGCACGACGAAGACGAGTACCGCCACATCCGAGGCGTCGGTGCACTGCCGGCGCTCGAGCGGGGCGTGACGCGACTGCGTACCCTGGCGCCGCGGCTGCCCGTCAGTGCCCGGTCGACCCTGCACCGCATGAACTTCCGCGACCTCCCCCGCCTCATCGAGCACGCAAGGGCGATGGCGCTGGACAGCATCTCGTTCCTGGCAGCGGACGTCGGCACGACGGCGTTCGGGCGCAACGGCTCGGCCGCCGGGTCGCTGGCGCTCACCCGCGACGAGATCGTCGAGTTCGCCGACGTGGTCGAGCGAACGATCGTCGAGCGCGCCGACGACTTCGCCTGCGGCTTTGTGGCCGAGAGCCCCGCGAAGCTGCGACGCCTGCCGCAGTACTACGCGGCACTGGCTGGCCTCGCAGCCTTCCCGCCGAACCAGTGCAACGCACCCTATATGTCGGTGGTGATCGAAGCCGACGGCGCCGTCCGCCCCTGCTTCTTCCACGACGCGGTGGGCACCCTGCGACATGGCTCGCTGCGCACCATCGTCGACGGCAACCTGCGCGCGTTCAGGGCCGCAATCGACATGTCGGCAAACCCGGTCTGCGAACGCTGCGTCTGTTCGATGAAGACAGGCTGGAGGAATGCGCCGTGGCGATGACGCCATCCGAACAGACCTGGGCGTTCGACACCGTGCGGGCATTCGACGGCGTAGCCGCCGACTACCACCGTACGAACATCGGCAACCCGATCCTCGAGCACATGCGCGGGCGATCGCTCGCGATGCTGCGCCGCCATGTGCCAACGGGCGCGGACCTGCTCGACCTGGGCTGCGGGCCTGGCACCGACCACCAGCAGATGGTGGCAGCTGGCTACCGTGTCACCGGCATTGACGCCTCACCCGGAATGGTGCGCCAAGCACGGGCTCGAGCCGCCCGGCTCGAAGGAGCGCCGCGGCCAGTCGTGTTGTGCCAGTCGATCGATGAGCTGGCGACGTTTCCGGATGGCTCATTCGATGCGGCCTTCTCGAACTTCGGCCCGCTGAACTGCGTGACCGACCTGGCGAGCGTCGCTGCGCAACTGCACGGCGTCCTGAGGCCCGACGGTGTGCTGGTGGCTTCGGTCATCAACCGCCTCTGTCCGTGGGAAATGGCGTTGTACGCGGTGCGCGGACCGTGGGCGCGCGCGTTCACCCGCCTGCGGCGTGGCCGCGTTGGCGTGCCGCTCGACGGCGGCACGGTCTGGATGCAGTACTACTCGCCGGGCGCATTCACGCGCGAGTTCCAGCGCGTCGGCTTCGCCGTGCGGGCGCTCGAAGGCCTGAGCGTGGTGGCGCCACCACCCTATATCGAGACCTTTGCGGCGCGCCATCCGTCGCTGGTGTCGGGCCTGTTGACGGCTGACGCCGCGGTGGGTGGCTGGCCAGGGCTGCGAGCCCTGGGCGACCACTTTCTGATCGTGATGCATCGGGCGTGACGTGATGTGGATGCCGAGGCTGGCCTGCGCCACCTGCCGTACGCGATTGCCGCTCGCCCCGGCGCCCGTGCGCTGCGACGCGTGCGGGGCAGTGGTGACCGAACGCAACGGCATCCTGCGCTGCGCCTCGCAGACGCGACTCGAGCAGGCGCGGCCGTTCCTCGAGCAGTACCGGGCGGTACGGCGTTCTGACGGCCACGTCATGCGATCGGCAGAGGAATATCGGGCGCTGCCGGCGGTCTCGCCGACGGCCGCCAACGTGGACGAATGGCGCATCCGGCAGGAGAGCCTCGACACGCTGCTCCTGGCGTTCTCGACCACCCGACGTTCCGCCCGTGTGCTCGATGTGGGAGCGGGCAACGGCTGGCTCAGCCAGCGACTGACCGTACTTGGGCATGCGGCGGTCGCCGTCGACATCAGTGACGACGAGGGGGACGGCCTGGGAGCAGCGGCGGCCAGTCGCGTTGTGTTCCCACGCGTGCAGGCCGGCTTCGAACGGCTGCCCTTCGAGAACGGACAGTTCGATGTTGTGGTGTTCAACGCGTCGCTCCACTACGCCGACGAACCCGGAGCGGTGTTGGCGGAGAGCCGGCGCCTGCTCGGCAACGGCGGTGCATTGGTGGTGATGGATTCGCCCATGTTCGTGCGCACGCGCGACGGTCGGCGGATGGTGGAGGAGCAATTGGCCAAACTCCGTGCGCATGCCGGTGTGCCGTCGCCTACGCCCTGTGGCCGTGGCTTCCTCACGCTCGAGGAACTCGGACGTGCGTCAGCGCTGTTCGGCATGACGGCTACGTTCACCCGCTCACCGGGACCGTGGCTGTGGCGCCTGCGCCGCGCCTGGTCGGGGCTGCGGCTCGGTCGACAGCCGGCAATGTTCGGCGTGTGGGTGGCGCGATGATCGTCTTCTATAACCCGTTGTCGACGACGCCTGGAAAGCAGCCGCTGCCGCTGTCGCTGATGGCGCTGGCCGCTGTGGTCGACGGTGCTGAGCAATGGCAGCTGGTGGACGGCAACACCGAGCCAGACCCGGCGCGCGCCATCGACGCCGCGTTCGCCAGGCGCCAGCCCGGCGACCCGGTGGCGCTGCTGGCCGTGACGGTGATGCCCGGGCCGCAGGTCAGGCAGGCCGTGCCGGTGACCAGGGCCATTCGTCAGACCTTGCCGCACGTGCGCACCGTCTGGGGCGGCTACTTTCCGACGCAGCACACGCAGGCGGTGCTGTCGTCCGGGTACGTCGACTACGTTATCCGCTCGCAGGGCGAGCGGCCGCTGCTTGAACTGCTCGCCGCGTTGAAGGGGGAACGCCCGCTCGAGACGGTCAGCAGCCTGTCGTGGCGGCGCGACGACGGCATGCAGGACCGTACGGCATCCGGTCCGATGACGCCGCTCGACGAACTGCCCGAGTTGCCGTACGAGCGCCTCGACATGGAGCAGTACATCCACCCCACTTACCTTGGCGCCCGCACCGTCGCACACGCATCGTCGTTCGGCTGCCCGTTCGCGTGCAGCTTCTGTGCAGTGGTGGCGATGACGAACCGGCGGTGGCTGTCGCAGGCGCCGGCCCGCATGGAGGCCACCATGCGACGACTCCAGCGCGACTACAGCATCGACTCGGTGATGATGCACGACATGGACTTCTTCATCGTCGAGGCGCGTGCCGCGGAGTTCGCCGAGCGGATTGCGCCGCTCGGTCTGTCGTGGTGGGCGCTCGGCCGTGTCGACACGCTGATGCGTTACTCCGACCGCACGTGGGAGTCGATGGCCCGATCGGGGCTGAAGATGGTCGTCTCTGGTGCTGAGACCTCGTCGGAGGTGACGCTTGCCGCGATGAACAAGGGCGGCTCGGCGTCTCCGGATCTGACGCTCGCACTCGCGGCCCGTATGAAGCGCTACGGCGTCGTGCCCGAGTTCTCGTTCGTGCTTGGCTCGCCGCCCGACCCGGAAGGTGACGCGCTGCAGACCTTCGACTTCATCCGTCGCATCAAGAGGATCAATCCGGCCACCGAGGTGATTCTCTACACCTACACGCCGGTGGCGAGTGAGAGCGCGTTCTTCGGTTCCGACGCGAGCGAGGGCTTTGCGTTTCCGGCGACGCTGGATGAGTGGGCATCGGACGACTGGACGCGGGCGATGATGCGCCGCGGCGAGCACCTGCCATGGCTTCCGGCGGGGCTGAAGGGGCGCATCCGCAACTTCGAGCGTGTGTTGAACGCGTTCTATCCGACGGTGACGGACCGGCAGATGACACCCGCACGCCGGGCCCTGCTGCGTGCGGCGAGCTCGTGGCGGTATGCACTGGGTGTGTACGCCGCGCCGTTGGAACTGCGGGTGCTCCAGCGCCTGTTCCACTACCAGCGTCCCGAGACGACGGGGTTCTGATGCATTTACCAGCCCGACTCGCCTGGTGGTGGACCGGCGGCCCCGTGCGGGTCTCGTTGCTGGACGGCTACGACCGATGGGCGCCGGTTTATCCGGCGCATCCGCACAACCCGCTGATGTAAGCCGAGGCGGGCGCCGTCGCTGGGCTGATTCAAATGACGACGCCGCGGCGAGCGCTCGACGTCGGCACCGGCACCGGCCGGAACCTGATGACGCTGCGCAAGGCGGGCGCGTCGTTCGTGGTTGGCATCGACCTCTCCGCGTCGATGTTGCGGCACGGTGGCGCAGCCGGTCCGCGGGTGCGCGGCGACGCACAACAACTGCCGTTCGCGCCCGCGTCGTTCGATATCGTCACCTCGTCCCTGATGTGCGGCGACGTTCCGCACCTCGGTGCGTGGGTTGCTGAGGCGACCCGCGTGCTGGCACCCGGAGGGCACCTGATTCTACTCCGACTTCCATCCATCGTGGGCTGCGGCTGGATGGAGGCGGATCTTCAGGAGCGAGGACGGCCGCGAGTACGAACTGCCGTTCTTCCCGCACCTCCTCGAGGAGCATCTCGACCAGCTAGCCCGTCACGGCATGGAAGTACGCGCCATACGGGAGCCGCGCGTGGCGGCGCGACGCGACGCCGTGGTGGTGGTGCTGCACGCGACAAGGCCACTGCACCGGGGGCGCTGATGTTTGGGCTCGCGCCTTCGATCACGTTCGTCAACGGCCGCATCGTGACCCCGCAGGGGGAGGCGCGCTCGATTCGCGTCCGGAAGCGGATCCTGGCCATCGATCAGCCGCCGCAGCCGGGCGATCGGGTCGTCGACCTCGACGGCCGCTTCATGCTGCCAGGACTCATCAACGCGCACGACCATCTCGAGCTGAATCACTACGGCGCGCTGAAGCAGCGCGAGCAATACGGCAATGCCCGCGAGTGGATCGACGACCTGCGTCCGGTCATCCGCGACAGTGCCGAGATACGCGAGAAGAGCAGAGTCAACCTGGCTGACCGGCTGTTCATCGGCGGCCTGAAGAACCTGCTGGCGGGCGTCACGACGGTGGCGCATCACAACCCGATGTACCGCGCCTTCGGCCTGCACTACCCCGTGCAGCTCGTCACGAAGTTCGGCTGGGCACACTCGCTCGGCATGGAGCAGGGCGCGGTCGGCGCGCACGGTGAGCCGGGCGGCGTGGTGGCCGACGCCGCGGCGTCCACTCCCCTGGATCGGCCGTTCATCGTGCATGCGGCGGAAGGGGTGGATGCCTGCGCCGCGGCCGAACTGTCCACACTCGAGGCGCGCGGCGCGCTGCGCCGCAATACGGTGCTGGTCCACGGCCTCGCCGTCAGCGCCGCACAATGGCAGACGCTGTTCGCGCGCGGGGTGTCGCTGGTCTGGTGCCCGGACTCGAACCGGTTTCTGTTCGGACGCACGCTGTGCATGCCGTCCCTGCTGGACGCGCCCGAGGCGGCAGGCCGGATCTGCCTTGGCAGCGACTCGCGGGTCACCGGTTCGAACGACCTCCTGGAGGAACTGCGCGTCGCGGCCGGCGCCAGCGTCGCGCCGGAGGTGCTCTTGCGTATGGTGACAGTCTGGGCCGCGCAGGTGCTGCACCTCGACGACGCCGGAGCGTTGCGCGTCGGCGCCGCCGCCGACCTGCTGGTGATTCCTGCGATGGCCGACTCGCCGGGCGTGGCGCTGCTGCGCTGCCGCCGCAGCGATGTGTCGCTGGTGGTGCGCAAGGGGACGCCGCTGGTGGGCGAACCGGGCCTGGCACCGGCGTTCGAGGGGAAACGCATCGCCGTCAGGCGAATCGAGGTGGACGGCCGGCCTCGCATCGCGCAGGCGGCGCTGGCGCGCCGCATCGAGCGCTGCCTGATTCGCGAGCCAGGTGTCAGCGTCGCGGAGCGACATGTGTAGGTGGTCAGCGAACCTGCAGGTTCGCGGCTGCGCGTTCGAACGAACCGGCGACGCTGCCAGGCGAGCTCGCTATGTCGCGATAGAGCGCGGCGAAGGCGCGGGCGGTCCAGTCGGCGTCGTGCGCCTTCGCCCACGCGCCGGCGGTGGCGGCCAGTGCGCCCCGGCGGCCATCATCCAGCAGCAGCGCCCGGAGCGCGACGGCGAGCGCCTCGGGACTGGCTGGCGGCACCGCAATCGCGCGGTCGCCGTGCCAGTCAGCCAGGTAGCCGACCGCCGACCCTGTCACCGGCACGCCGCAGGCGGCAGCTTCGAGCAACACCACGCCGGCCGCCTCGTGCAGCGAGGTCAGAACGAAGAGATGCGCCGCGTGGTAGAGCGGCACCAACTGCTCGCTCGAGCGGAAGCCGTGGAAGGTGACGCGCCGGTCGAGCGCCAACTCGTGCGTCAGGCCGGCGAGCGCACCGCCCATCGTGTCTTCGCCGACGATGTCGAGGTGTACGTCGAGGCCGCTGGTCACCAGCGTGTGGACCGCGCGCAGCAGGGTCACCTGATCCTTCACCGGGTTGAGCGATGCCACGTGAAGCAGGCGGAACGGCGGCCCCTGCGGCACCGTGGTTCTCTCGGTGAACACCGAGCGATCGACGCCGAGTGGAATCACGATCGGTGTGCAGCCGTGGGCGCGGGCCAGTGCCGCCTGGAACAGGCTGCAGACGGTGACACGCGACGCGAGGCGTGTGGCGGCCTGCACCGCCATCCGGTTCGGCAAGGTGGTCTGCAGGCCGTAGCCGATACGTGGCAGCGACGCGAACTCACCGCTGTCGAGGGTCACCACCGTGGGCACCCCGGTGACGCGCCCGAGCAGCGGTACCAGCCGTCCGGCGGGTACCGCCCAGTAGGCGTGCAGCACGTCGAAGGGTCCATCGGCGCGCAATGCTCCGTGAAGAGCACGCGCCTGCGCCACCACGCCGGTGGGTCGCCCGAGGTCGCGGATGGTGGCTCCAACGAGGCGGTAGGTGCACGGTGCGTCGTGGTAGCGCAGCACATAGACGAACACGTCGTGCTCGCGCGCCAGCCGTTCCACCAGCCACAGCAGCGACGGGATGACGCGCTCGCGTCCACTTCGATCGAACCCACCCGTCACCACGAGCGCAATGCGCATGCGTCACTATAGTGTGGCGCACGGGGCCGATCGACCGCTGAAGCTGGCGCAGGTGAACTACGCGTTCACGCCCGTCGACTCGCCCGACGCACTGCTCGACACGTACCACACCCTCACCGGCTGGAGCGACGCCGCGTCGAACGCCGGACTGTCGGTCAGCGTCGTCCAGGCGTTCTCGACCAACGCGGTGCGCCGGCGCGGCAGTGTCGACTATCTGTTCTGCGATTCGAGCGGTGCGGGGCGGCTGTCGTCGGCCAAGGTGCATGCGGCGGTGACAGCGTGCGAACCGGACGTGGTGCACGTGAACGGCCTCGATGCGCCACTCCGCACCTGGTGGCTTCGGCAGCAGCTTCCCGGGCACGTTGCGCTCGTCGTGCAGGACCACGCCAGCGTCCCGCCGCGACGCCGGTCCGTGAAGGCGCCGATCCGGCGCAGGGCGATGCGAGCGGCCGACGCGTACCTGTTCACTGCGCTCGAGCAGGCGGAGCCGTGGCGGACCGGCGGCTTCATCTCGAATGTGCAGTCGGTCCACGGCGTGCTGGAGGCGAGCACCGGGATGCGACCGGTGCACCGCGCCACCGCGCGGGCCCTGACGGGTATGGACGGCACGCCGGCGATCCTGTGGGTGGGTCGACTCAATGCGAACAAGGACCCGATTGCGGTCGTCGATGGCTTCGATCGGGCTCTCGCCGCGCTGCCTGCGGCCACGCTGACGATGGTGTTCGGCGACGATGAGCTCCGGCCGCTGGTGGAGGCCCGCATTGCCGCGTCGGGGGCACTGTGGGCGAGGGTGCGCCTTGTTGGGCGCGTGCCGCACGCACAGCTCGCGGCCTGGTACAGCGCGGCCGACCTCTTCGTGCTCGGGAGCCGGCGCGAGGGCGCAGGCTATGCGCTTCTCGAAGCGTGTGCCTGCGGCGCCGTGCCGGTGGTCACCGACATTCCGTCGTTCCGGGCGATCACCGGCAGTGGCGCCATCGGTGCACTCTGGCCGGTGGGCGACACGGCGGCGCTCGCGTCCGCCCTGGCGGCGACGGGGCAGCGCGACCTCGAGTTCGAGCGCAGCCGCACACGCGCGCACTTCGACCATCATCTGAGCTGGAGCGTCGTTGGAGCGGACGCGCGGACGGTGTACGAGAGCGTAGTCGAGGCGCGCCGCAGCCGGGGAGGCCGCTGATCCGCGTGGTAGACTGAGCCCCTCACCTTGGCCAGCGGAGCACCCCACGTCGCACGCTTCGACCACAACGGAGCCACCCTCGTCGATGAGATCAGCGGCGGCGCTGTGGCGCGACACATCGTGTTCCTGCACGGATGGGGCGGCAGCCGCGAGAGCCTGCGTGGCATCGCCACGCTCTTCCAGCACACGCACCGGATCCATCTGGTCGACCTGCCGGGCTTCGGCGAGGCGCCGCCACCACCCGATTCCTGGGGCACGGTCGAGTACGCCGATCTCCTGCAACAGTACCTGCTCGAGCAGGTGGCTGGCACGGTCGTACTGGTCGGGCACTCCTTCGGGGGGCGGGTCAGCGTGCGGCTGGCGTCGCGACGGCTATCGCAGATCCGCAACCTTGTGCTCCTCGGGGTTCCCGGCCTGCCGCATCGGGCACTGTCGAAGGTGCGCCTGCGCCGCTGGGGCATTCGCACGCTGCGGAAGGTGCTCATCGCACTGCAGCCGATCATCGGTGAGTGCGGCGTGCGCTGGCACAGCGCGCAGTTCGGCTCGAAGGACTATCAGGCAGCCGGGGCACTGCGGTCGATCCTTGTGCACACGGTGAACGAGGACCTCACCGAGAGTGCGAGGCTCATCGCATGCCCAGCGCTGCTGGTGTGGGGAACCGACGACACCGAGACGCCACCCTGGCTGGCGGCGCGCTACGCGGCGCTGATCGGCAGCAGGGCCACCGTGTCGCTGCTGCCGCACAAGGACCACCATCTCTACACCGGCACCGGAGCTCATCTCATCGGGCAGCAAATCCGCACGTGGCTGAAGGCGCAGGCCAATGACTGAGTTCTGGCCCTGGGTGCCGATCCTGACCGCCGCGTTCACCTACCTGACGTGGCGCCGCCTGCTCGCCTACCTGCGCTACTTCCAGCAGGAGGGGTACGAGCACCTGCGCTTCCTGCGCTGGACGAGCGTGCGGTCGCTGACCGACCCGGCGTTCTGGGTGGCGCTCGCGTCGGCCTTCCTGTTCCTCGCCGACCCCCTGCTCGCAGTGGTGCTCTTCACGACCGGTATGGTGGTGCTCGGGCTGGTGCAGCCAGACCCGCGCGAGTCGGGCAAGATTCCACTGCGTCTGACCTGGCGCGCCAGGCGTGTGCTGGTAGTGGCGCTGGTGCTGTCGCTCTCGGCGTTTGTGCTGCTCGTCCGCCTGTTCATGGATCTCGAGGTGCGAGCGCCGCTGGTGGCCGCATCGTTCATGTACGCGCTGTTGCCGCTGGTTTTGATCGCGGCGAACTTGATCCTGGCTCCGTACGAAGGGGCGGCGCAGCGTTCGTACTACGCCGACGCGGTGGCGCAACTGGCGCGCGTCCATCCGTTCGTCGTCGGCATCACCGGCAGCTACGGCAAGAGCAGCACGAAGTCGATGCTTGCGCACATGCTGCAGTTCCACGCGCCGACGCTGGCGGCGACAGGCAGCATCAACACGCTGATGGGCGTCACGCGCCACATCCGCGAGGAACTGGTGCCCGGCCACCGCTTCATGGTGGTGGAGATGGGCGCGTACAGCGATCGGCTCCATCGGGCGGCTGTGCGAGCTGACGCCGCCGTCGGCGGCGATCATCACCGCGGTCGGCGACATGCACCTCGAGCGCTTCGGACCACCGACGCCATCTATCAGGCCAAGAGCGAGCTGGCGCAGGCGGTTCCGCCGGGCGGCCTGCTGGTCGTGCAATGCCGACAGCCCGACGCGCTGCGCATCGCCCAGGCGAGCACGCATTGCCGGGTCCTGCTCTACGGCGAGCACCGATACCGGAGGCGCTCGACACGCGCGTCGAGCACGTCCGCTTCACGAAGAAGGGCAGCGACCTTCGTGCTGCAGACCGCGCGACCGTGCCTACCAGTGCTTCACGCCGCTGCTTGGGCCGCCCGATCATCCTGAACCTGGCTGGCGCGTTCACGCTGGCGTCGCGCGCTCGGCGTCGATCCGGCGATCGCCGTCGCGTCGTTCCGGACGCTGAAGCCGGTGTCGAACCGGCTCGAGGTGGTGGAGGAGCGCGGCGTCACCTGGATCCGCGACGCCTACAACTCGAACCAGTTCGGCTTCCGCGCCGCGCTCGAGGTGGCGGCCGACGCTGCCGGCGTCTCGGCGCATCATGGTGACGCCAGGCGTCATCGAACTCGGCGCACGAGCAGTACGCGGTCAACCGGGCGCTCTCGCGCGAGGCGGCGGCCGTCTGCGACTACACGCTGGTGGTGGCCGAGACCAATCGCGAGCCGCCTTCGTCGCTGGCCACCGCGACGCCGGCCGCGAAGACCGCCTGGTGGTGGTGGCGAACCGCACCGAGGCGTTCCGCTGGCTGCACGAGCACCTGCACGACGGCGACGTGGCGATCCTCGAGAACGATCTGCCCGACCTCTACGAGCGCAGCGCCGGCGTCTTCTGGCCGGCGCGCGGCAAAGACGCAGGCGCTCGTGAGCGCGAGACGCAGGTGCGGCGCACGGTGGCGGTGATGTTCGGCGGCCGCTCGCTCGAGCACGACGTCTCGGTGGTCAGCGGCCTGCAGATCCTGCACGCGCTCGATCCCGCAGCAGTTCGCGCCGATGCCGATCTACATCGACCAGCAGACGCGCTGGTGGATCGGCGACGACCTCTGGCACACCGAGACGTTCCGCAAGGGCGGCCCGGATCGCTCCCGGCTCACCGAGGTGACGCTGTCACCCGGGTTCGGCACGTCGGCGCTGATGCCCGTGGCCGTCGCGGCGTCGCTGCCGGGAGGCAGCAACGGCTGAGCGGTGTCGTCACCGGAGGCGGCGGCATCATGCCGGTCGACGTGCTTCGTCCCGGTCCTGCACGGCACCTTCGGTGAGGACGGCTGCGTGCAGGGAGCGCTCGAACTCGGCGGCTGCGCCTATGTCGGCTGCGGCGTCCTGGCGTCGGCGGTCGGCATGAACAAGCGCGTCACCAAGATCGTGGCACAGCACGCCGGCGTGCCGGTCGTGCCGCTGGCTGTCGTGCGAGCGGGCGGTGCTCGACCGCGGCCCGGTGTGGCTCACCGAACTGCCGGCCCGTGTCGCGGACACGTTCGGCTGGCCGGTCATCGTCAAGCCGTGCAATCTCGGCTCGAGCGCCGGCGTATCGAGTGGCGGCACACGCCGACGAACTCGATCGTCGGGTGTGCTCAAGGTGTTCGAGTACGACATCGAGGCGCTGATCGAGCCGTTCATCAAGAACCGGCTCGAGATCAACGTGGCGGTCGCCGGCCTGGACACGCCGGTGGCGTCGGTGACCGAGATGCCGCTCACCAGCCAGGACCAGCCGCTCACGTTCAGCGAGAAGTATCGGCGGCAGGGGGGCAAGAGCGTCGGCGAGCCAGGGCATGGCTGGCGCCCTGCGCGTGCTCGACCCGGACAGCCTGCCGGCCGAGATGCGCGCCAACGCGCAGCGCTACGCCACCACTGTGTTCGCCGCGCTCGGCTGCGAGGGGATCTCGCGCATCGACTTCCTCATCGACGCCGACACCAACGAGCTGTTCTTCAACGAGATCAACACGCTGCCCGGGTCGCTGGCGTTCTATCTGTGGTCCGCGGCGCCGCACTACTGGACGATCACCGACCTGCTGGAGCGCCTCATCGATCGCGCCGAACACCTGCGCGCCATGAAGCGCGGACTGCAGCGCACGCCGCCGGCGGAACTGAAGCTGCTCGGATAGGAAGCGGGCGTCGGGCCCTCCCTCCCGCGCCGTGTGCCAGCGCGTGGTACATTTCCCTCCTATGGCCGCTTACGCCGTCCTCACCACCGCGTCGAACCAGCCTGGGATTCTCTTCGGACTGACGAAGGTGCTGGCCGATCACTCGGCGAACATTACGTACGTCGACATCATCCCGCACACGGACAAGGACTCGCAGATCTACCTCGAGTTCTCCGTCACCAGTTCGATCGACCAGGTGATTGCCGAACTCGAGCGCGTGGCCGGCGTCGCGCGCGTCGAGATGACGCCCTCCTTCTCCAACATCTACGGCAAGCGCATCGTCATCATGGGTGGCGGCGCACAAGTGGGGCAGGTGGCGCTCGGCGCCATCTCGGAAGCGGACCGGCACAACATCCGCGGTGAGCGCATCTCCGTCGATACCATTCCGCTTGTCGGTGAGGAAGCGTTGGCGAGCGCGGTGCGCGCGGTCATCCGCCTGCCGCGCGTGCGCCTGCTGGTGCTGGCCGGCTCGATCATGGGCGGCGAAATTTCGCGCGCCGTCGAGGAAGTGCGGCAGAAGGGGCTCTACGTGATCTCGCTGAACATGGCGGGCAGCGTGCCCGACGTCGCCGACCTGGTCGTGTCAGACCCGGTGCAGGCAGGTGTGATGGCGGTGATGGCTGTTGCGGACACCGCGAAGTTCGATATCGTGCGGCAGCAGAAGCGGCGCTACTGAGGCGGACCCGTGTCGACGGGCGTGAAGGCGCACCGTCCCCAGAGCCTGAAGCCCGGAGCCCTAAGCCTGCCGTCCCCTACGCACCATCCCGAATGATGCGGCAGCTCTCGATATCGAAGCTGACGTCGCCGAGCGTCAGCCGCGTCTGGTCGCGCAGTTCCTCCGCGAACGCCAGGAACCGCGCCGCATCGTCGATGTTGCTGGCCAGCCCGAACGAGACGCGAATGGCCCCGGCTGCCTTGCCGCCGCGGGTCTGCATCAACTGCACGAACTTCTGCAGGTTCATGTCGACGCCGGCGTGCATCGCCGCGCGCATGTCGTCCTCGGTGAGGCCCTCCGCCGATTCCCCGGCGCCCGGGTTGCAGAAACAGCCGGTGCGCAGCGAAATGCGGCGTTCGCTCGCCAGTTCCTCGACGCGGCGATAGTCGATGAGGTGCCCCGCCGGGTCGTAGAAGTTCATCGTCAGCGTGGCGCCGCGCGCCTTCATCGTCGCCGGTCCGTAGATGCGGACCATGTGACGGCCGTTCGCGTGGCGAAGGTCGAGCAGCTTGCGCAGCAGCCAGCCGGCCAGCGACTGCACCCGCGTGTGAATGGTGTCGATGCCGACGCGCTGCAGGTGGCGCAGTCCGATCTCGACGGCCGGAATGCTGAGGTAATTCAGCGTGCCGTCTTCGAACCCCGCCTCGCCGGGCGACAGGATGTGCGCCTTGCCCTGCACCGTGGCGAAGTTCACCGTGCCGCCGGCGAACCACGGGCGTCGCAGCAGCGGTAGCGCGCGCTTGTGGACGAGCAGACAGCCGACACCGGTGGGATACCCGAACATCTTGTAGAACGAGACCGTGACGAAGTCGGGCTGCACCGTGCGCAGGTCGAGGCTGTTCGTCGGCACGTAGGCGGCGGCGTCGAGCAGCACCTGCCATCCCGCCTGGTGCGCCTGCTCCACGAGGGTGAGCGGGTGTTGCACGCCGGTGAAGTTCGACTGGGCCGGGAAGGCGAAGAGTCGCGGCAGCGAGCGGTCGCCTGAGGCGAGCAGTGCATCGAGTGCCGGCCGATCGAGCCTGAGGTCGGGCAGGGTGAGCGGCGCGTAGTCGAAGGTGGCTCCCCTGGCGCGGGCGAACTCGCGAATGCCATTCACCGAATTGTGGTTGTCGAACGCGAGCACGAATCGGCCGCCCTCCACGAACGGGAAGCTCTCGCCGACGAGCTTGAGTGCGCCACTCGCGTTCAGCGTAAAGATTGCCGTGTAGTCCCCAGAGGCGCCGAAGTATTCGAGCACGGCGCGTCGTGCCCGTTCGACGAGCGTTGTCGATGCCGACGAACTCATGCTGACTGAGTGCGGGTTGCCGAGCACCTGGCCGGACAGGCTGGCCGCGTGCTCCCGGATTTGCGAGTCGGCATACATGCCGCCGCCGGTGTAGTCGAGATAGGCCTGCCCGCCGACGTCGAGCCGCGCGTACTCCGTGCTGCGCAGATGGTCGAGGATCTGGGTGGAGGCGTACTCCGGGAAGTCGTCGAGGAGTTCGCGCGTCGGGTCGGTGGAGGTGCTCGGGCGTGGGTGCATGCCTCCTCAAGTATGGAGCAGAGGCGACGTGCGGGTGAAGTCAAGGCTGACCGGGACGGGGGCGCAGCGTCCGCGCCCGCCCTCCCGGTCCCCCAATCAGGCCGCTTGTGGCTGCTGGTGGGTGAGGACGGTTGGCGCCTTCGGCACAATCAACCAGGCGGCGAGGTAGACGAGCAGGCCGCCGACGACCGCACCCGGCATGACCGAGAGGACAATCCAGGTGACACGCACCAGCGTGCTGTCGATGCCGAAGTAGTCGGCCAGTCCGCCGCAGACACCCGCCACCTTCGCGTCACTCGCCGAGCGGACGAGCCGACGGCCGACGGCGACACGGGTTGCGTGTCCTTCCGGCATCACCATCCAGGCCAGCGCATAGGCGACGATGCCGCCGATGATGGCGCCGGGGACGATGGAGAGCGCCAGCCAGAGCGCGCGGACCAGCGTGACGTCGACGTCGAGGTAGTCGGCGATGCCCGCGCAGACACCCGCGACCTTTTCCTCCGACGTGATCCGAACCAGTCGGCGTGGTCCGCCGGCCGGACTGGTGTCAGTGCTGTCCATAACGACCTCCTGTAATCGGTGAGCCGGAGGGGTCACGGCTCTGTCCGCGACGCTGGCGGTGATTGCGGCCGTGATTGTGGCCCTGCCTAGATGGACGGCCGCGTTATCGGAGAAGTTCCGGCGCCTCGGCCATGGCGTCCGCCACCAGCACGTCGCCGTCCTCTCTCACGATGAAACCCTCAGCAACGAGGCGGGCGACGGACGCGATGACCGCCCGCACGTATTCCTCGGGCGTCTTGTAGATCGAGCGCAACTGCGCCTTGTCGAGCGGCACCTCGTGTCCGGCAATGCGGCAGAACGACGGTCCGGTCGAGTTGCCGAACCACGTGCTGGTCGGCGCCTCGACGAACGGCGAGCGGATACCGCCGACAACATTGCCGAAGCGGTCGAGCACGGGCTTGCCGTCCACGACCAGGATCTGCTCGGCGCGCGGCGCCGGTGTTCCGGTGCGCACCCACACGTCGAGGTTGCGCAGGATGGCGTTGAAGGCCGGCCAGTTGGGAAATCGGCTGCGCGGACCCTCGGTACACGCCATCGGCGGCACGGTCCGGCCCCCCTTCTCGATGTCGGAAGGTGCCGCGGCGAAGGTCAACTCGTCAGGTGTCGCATGGGCGGAGCCGGCAATCTCGTAGTTGCGGTACAGGTCGGGAGGCGTATCGCCGTCTGGCCGCCGCGCTGCTATGCCCGACAGGTAGTCGGACTGGCTCATCACGCGTACCACCGGAACGCCGGCGTTGCGGATGAACCGGCGCGGGTCTCCCGCCGGCAGCGGCGCGGCGCACTGGTTGATGGCGGACGGTCCGCTCGAGACGGCAATCAGGTAGGCGTCGAACATCGACCGTCCATCCTCAGCCACCACCAGCGGGTGGATGGCGTTGATGTAGGTGTAGAGGAAGCTGCCGGTCTGCGAGTAGCCCCAGGCGTAGAGCCGTTGCACCGGATGTGGCTCCGCTGCGGCGGTGCCGTAGGTGAGCGGGTTCGAAGCGGTGCGGCTGCGCAGCCAGGCGCCAACCTGAGTGTGGATATCCCACACCAGCCCGTTCTCGGTGGTGCGTGCGCTGTCAGCCGCCAGCGCGGTGCAGTTGCGGGGGTCGTCCAGGGGCAGCGGGTTCGCCATGGCGAGCGATGCGTAGCGAGCCGGGTCGAAGGTCTTCAGCGTCGCGATGGACACCGGCTTGGCGGTGATGCCCACCCACGCGTCGCCACTGCGGACGATCTGCCTGCCCGAGATCGCCCAGCCCAGGTTCAGGTCGAACAGGTTCGAGGGATTCAGCATCTCGACGATGGCCGTTCCGCTGAACCGCGCCCTGTCGGCAGGACGCCGGATGAGCACGCGGGTCACGTACGGCACGCTGGCCGTCCGGATGACCGCCGGACCTGGTCCCGGCCAGTCGTAGACGTTCGAGGTGCCGGCCACCATGAACTCTTCTTCGACATAGCCGACCGCCTTCAGGTCGGTCGGTACCCGCGTACGGTCGGCAGCGCCGAACGGATAGGAGGTGGCGGTCACCGGCAGCGGCCGCGCACCGGGCACCCTGCTGGCGGCGAACGCGGAGCCAGCTGCGAGCAGCGACAGGCAGGTCAACGCGGCGGCTGAGGTGCATCGAAGCAGCATGAGGGGAAGTATAGATGGTCGTTGGTCGTTGGAGGTCGGTTGGACGGTGGCCAGAGCGGGGAGCCCAGAGCCCTGCCTGTATCATCACTCGTGATGCAGAACCTTCTCGCATTCGTGCGTGGCGCCACCTTCGACGACTTCCTGTTCACGCCGCAACTGGGCGTCGTGCCCAGCCGCAACCCGTCGGCCATCGATCTCAGCGCGCGCTTCACCGAGCACCTGACGCTGAATCGCCCGATTGTGTCGGCCAACATGGACACCATCACGAGGGCAGCGATGGCGGTGGTGCTGGCGGAGGAGGGTGGCATCGGCATCATCGACCGCGGCTTCCGTGCGGGCGACATCGCGCCGCAGGTGGCCGAGGTGCAGGCAGTGAAGCGGACGCAGCACGGCGTCATCATGGACCCGCATGCGATCGGCGGGGACGTGCGGGTGTCGGATGCGAAGCGGATGATGCGCCAGACCGGCGTCGGCACGCTCGCCGTGGTCGACGACGCGCGACGGCTCGAGGGGCTGCTGACCGAGCGCGACGTCCGATTCGTGGCGGGCGACCTGCTGGTACGCGAGCGGATGACGCCTCTGGCACGGCTGGTGACCCACACCGGACCGACGTCGATGGCCGACGCCGAGGCGCTGATGAGCGTGCACAAGATCAAGAAGCTGCCGCTCGTGCATGACGACGGGAGGGTGCTCGGCCTGGTGACGGCGAAGGACCTGCTCAAGCACCGGCGGCATCCGTTCGCAACACGCGACGAGCAGGGGCGCCTGCGCGTCGGCGCAGCGGTCGGCGCCACGGGCGACTATCTGGAACGCGCGGCCGAGGTGCTGAAGGCTGGCGCCGACGTGCTGGTGATCGACATCGCACACGGCCACTCGCTGATCATGGCGACCGCGATCGAGCAGCTTCGCGCTCGCTTCGGCGGCGTCGAACTGATCGCCGGGAACGTCGCCACGGCGGAGGGCGCGCGGTTCCTGATGGAACGCGGCGTGAACGCCGTCAAGGTCGGCATCGGCCCTGGCGGCGGCTGCACCACGCGGCTCACCACGAATTTCGGCGTGCCGCAGGTCGAGGCACTGGTGCAGGCGAAGCTGGCGGTCGGCAACCGGATTCCGCTCATCGCCGACGGCGGCATCAAGCGCCACGGCGGCATTGCCGAAGCGCTGCTCTTCGGCGGCGACACGGTGATGCTCGGCAGCGCCTTCGCCGGCACACAGGAGACGCCGGGCGACATCGTGATGAAGCCGGTGCTGATGCCCGATTCGCAGAAGGTCGTGCAGGTGCCGTTCAAGGTGTTCCGCGGCATGGCGTCGCTCGCCGCCGTGAAGGATCGGCTCGATCTCGAGGAAGCCGACGCGCATGAAGTGGAAGCGCTCGGCGCTGAGGGGCTCGAAGTGAGCGTGCCGGCGCGCGGCTCGGTCCGCTCGGTCATTCACGACATGCTGAAGCATCTCTGCTCGTCGATCAGCTATGGCGGGGCGGCGAGCCTGAAGGATCTGCGCGAGCAGTTCGAGGCCGAACCCCGAGCGGTTCCTCGTGCGGCTGTCCACGGCGTCACGGCACGAGTCGTTCACCAGGTAGGCGGAACCTTATCTCCGGGCGTTCAGTCGGTCGGCTGTGCGTCGGAGCCACCCCTCGAGACGACGCCGGCGGGTTCGCCAGGTCCCTTCGTGTTCCCACGCGGTCTCGACACGAATCCCGGTCACCGCCGTGAAGCGATCGAGCTCGGCGTCGTCATACCGGAACCTGCGATAGGCCCGATCGCCCCACCGTGTAGGGAAGTGGCTGATGCGAACCTCGGGCACCGAGTAGACGTGCAGTTCGCGCGGCAGCGACGCGAAGAACCAGACGTGCTCGCCGTGGCCGACCTTGAAGCGCTCGTCCCACGCCAGTGCGTGACGGCGAAAATGCGCGGTCCGCGCCATGAAGAAATTCGGCGTAACGTCGCACGGGATGCAGCGGACACCGCCCAGCACCACCGCCGGTGCCAGTTCGCCGAACAGGTGCCGTCGCAGCGCCAGTCCGCTGCGTTCGAGTCGTCCGTGCTGGAAGCGCAGCAGCCGACCGTAATCGACGTTCATTCCAGCGGCGATGACCGCGTCGGTGTCAGCGGCGAGTACCGCCTGCAGGCGTTCGAGCACCGTGCAGCGGTCAAATACCTTGTCATCGTCGGTCAGCACAAAGAACGGTGTCTCCACAGCGCGCACGAGGTCATTGCGTCCGACGGAGATCCCTGAGTGGGGAGCGAGCCGATGCACCTGGCAGCCGAGCGCCAGGAGGTCGGCCAGCAGCGCCTCGCGCGACGACGAGTCGGGGCTGTCGTCGGCGACGCGTATCGTCACGCCAGGATAGTGCGCCTGGACGCTGGCGACCAGCCGCTTCACCTTGTGCGGTCGCAGGAAGGTCTTGATGAGGACTTCGAACGCATAGGGCGTTCGGTGCGTGCTCACACCTGGCCGGCCCCCAAGTCGCCGACGCCGGCTGCCTGGCCGAGCCATGCAGCAGAGAGCGCGCGGGCCACCGGCAGGAAGTGGTCGCTGTAGGTGATCATCTGCTCGATCGTCCCGTCGGCGCGCAGCCGTTCGGCACGCCACTCGTAGCGCAGCGCACAGTCGGCCGGGACGCTGAAGGGAAGCGCCGCAGGGACGGTTGTCTCGGTCCCGAGGTAGTGGTCCGGCAGGTTGCAGATGACTGGACCAAGCTGGTCGGCGAGCAGCGTGTAGACCTCATCGCGGGCGGCGCGCTTCGCGCGGATCTCGCCCGGCGTCAGTGTCAGTACGCGCTGCGTGACGACGCGGCTCGCACTGGGCCGCTGCACGACGTAGAGATCGCGGTTCCCGTCGGCGCCCTGCCTGATGAGAGGGATCTCGAATACCCCGACACCGTCCGCACCGACTCCGGCGAGGGATAACGCGCGATACACAAGCGGCAGGGAGAGATCGTGCACCGGGTTGTAGGTACTCGACGCCGTCGCAGAGCACCTCGTCGGGCCGGGTCCGCTCGATGGCGTCGGCGATCTGCCGGGCCACACCGTCGAAGTACGACGTGTCGCGAGCGACGAGGCCGCTGTAGAACGACGACTCCGCGTGATTCAGGAATGTGGCGCGTTCGAGCAGGCCGATCCGCTCCAGCCCGCTACGCGTCTGGGCGACGCGGTCGTCGCCGCCGCCGTCCGTCAGATAGAGCAGCGTTGGCTGCCAGCGCTGGAGCAGTCCGAAGACTGCCGCTTCATGATTCGGATGGCTGAAAACAACAAGGCGTCGAGCGGTCATGACGGAATCCTATCCTTACAGTGTCGGCATGTGGAAGCCGCCGGGATGTGGGGGTAAAGTAGCCGCCATGTTTCAGCTACTGTCGCGCCGCTGGCCACTCCTGACTTTCGCTGTCATCTTTGCCGGCCTCGCTGTGGCCGAACGCCGGATGGCGCACGTGGCTGCGCAGCAGCCGCCTGCGGCGCCACGCTACCAGGTCGATCCGTTCTGGCCGAAGATGCCGAAGGGGCTGATCCTCGGCCAGGTGTCGGGCATCACCGTCGACTCGCACGATCACATCTGGCTGGTGCAGCGCCCCTGGTCGCTTCAGAGCGATGAGGTTGCGAGGAATCCCGAGGCCGAGTGCTGTCGCGCGGCGCCGCCAGTGATGGAGTTCGATGCCGACG
This sequence comes from uncultured Acidobacteriota bacterium, assembly GCA_963722395.1. Classification (GTDB taxonomy): domain Bacteria; phylum Acidobacteriota; class Vicinamibacteria; order Vicinamibacterales; family CAVVIG01; genus CAVVIG01. Next base: position 744,271 of record CAVRLS010000013.1, read on the forward strand.
GCAACTACCTGCGGGGCTGGGGCGGCGAGGGCGCCGGCTACGAGTGGCCGAAGGACGAGCACGGCATCTTCGTCGATGCGAAGGACAACGTGTGGCTGTCATCCGCCGGCGGGCCACGACTGCGGGAACGCACCGAGAACATGATCCTGAAGTTCACGCGCGACGGAAAGTTCATCTTCCAGGTCGGCAGGCGCGGCCAGAGCAAGGGGAGCCTCGACACGGAGAACTTCAACAACGCGGCCGACATCTACGTCTACCCGAAGACCAATGAAGCGTTCATTGCGGACGGCTACGTCAACCGACGCGTTGTGGTGCTCGACGCGGAGACCGGGAAGTTCAAGCGGATGTGGGGTGCCTATGGCAACATGCCTGACGACACGGCGCCGAACGGTCCGCTCTACGACGGGCCCAGGCGCGCAGCAGTTCAACCTGGTGCACGGCGTGCGCGTCTCGGACGACGGCCTGGTCTACGTCGCCGAACGGACCAACAACCGCGTGCAGGTGTTCACCATCGACGGGACATTCCAGCGCGAAGTCTTCATCGAGCGCAGGACGAAGCTGCTCGGCACCGCCTTCTCCATTGCGTTCTCGCCCGATCCGCAGCAGCAGTTCATGTATGTGGCGGATGCCGGCAACGGCAAGGTCCACATCTTCGATCGCAAGGGGCTGCAGGAAGTCGGCGCCTTCGGCCGCATCGGTCACTATGCCGGCGAGTTCGTCTTCCTGCACAACGTGGCGACCGACTCGAGGGGGAACGTCTACACGGCGGAAGTGGGGACGGGCCGGCGCGCCCAGAAATTCGTGCGGATGGCCGCCGCCGGCCGGTAAGCAAGCCATGGCGCCCGCGCGCCAGCTTCAGTAGACTGCCGGCTGCAAAGGGGGAAGCTGCATGGAACGCAAGAAGGCATCTGAATTTCCGCAGGAACTGCTCGACCTGTTCCACGAATACCAGCACGGCGAGATCACCCGTCGCGCGTTCTTCGACCGCGCCGCGAAGTTCGCCGTCGGCGGTGTCACGGCCGCCGCGCTCTTCGAGAGCCTCAAGCCCAACTACGCGTGGGCGCAGCAGGTGCCCAAGGACGATGCGCGGCTCAAGACCGAGTATGCGACCGTGCCGGCGCCGCAGGGCAACGGGTCGATCAAGGGCTACTACGCTCGTCCAGCCGCAGCCGGCAAGTACCCGGCCGTGCTGGTCATCCACGAGAACCGCGGCCTCAACCCGTACATCGAAGACGTGGCCCGCCGCTTCGCCACAAACAACTTCATCGCCTTCGCGCCGGACGGCCTCACGTCGATCGGCGGCTACCCGGGCGACGATGAGCAGGGGGCGGTGAAGTTCCGCCAGGTGAACGGGCCGAAGATGTTCGAGGACTTTGTCGCCTCGACCGAGTGGCTCAAGACGCGGCCCGAGTCGACCGGCAAGCTCGGCGCGATCGGCTTCTGCTTCGGCGGCGGCATCGTCAATCAACTCGCCGTACGGCTCGGTGCGGGCCTGCACGCGGGTGCGCCCTTCTACGGCGCTCCGGCCGGCGACGCCGACGTGCCGAAGATCAGTGCGCCGCTCATGCTGCACTATGCAGACCCGGCCAAGGACGCCGGTATAGGCGGGCGCTTTCCGGCGTATGAAGCGGCGCTCAAGGCGAACGGCAAGAAGTACCAGTTGTTCGTCTACGACGGTGCCAACCACGGCTTCCACAACGACACGACGCCGCGCTATGACGAAACCGCCGCCAAGCTGGCCTGGCAGCGGACGCTCGAGTTCTTCAACCAGAACCTGCGCGGCTAGCCCGACGCGTCGTCCGCATCGTCACCCCTCGCCAGAGCCGGAAGGTTGGTCTTCGAAGATTGTCTTCCGGCTCATCAGTTTTTCTGTCATGTTCTTGGTTGCTCCGTCCGGGTCTCACGTTCGATCGACCGTTCAGTTACGCGACGTCTGACCGCGGATTCGGCTGCCCGTTGCTGCACGGAACGGCGACATATGACGGGTCGTCCAGTGCAGCACCGGAATCGCCGTGCCGATAACGAACGCGTGCATCAAAGGAACATGTTCCAGCCCGACGGTCCCGACTACTATGAACTGCTCCAGATCAGCCCCAACGCTGAGCCTGAGACGATTCATCGCGTCTATCGCCTGCTGGCACAGCGCTATCACCCTGACAACCTGCACACCGGCGATGAAGGGCGCTTTCGCGAACTCGTCCAGGCGTATGAGCTGCTGACCGACCCCGAGCGCCGGGCGCAGTACGACGTCGCGTACAACGAGGCGAGAAAGACCCGCTGGCAGCCGGTGGCGTCGCCGGAACGCGCGTCGAACCCCATTGAAGTGGAGCAGATGGTGCGCCTGACGGTGCTGGAGGTGCTCTACGAGCGCCGCCGGGCCGAACCGAGCAGGGCGGGGGTGTTCGTGCTCGACCTCGAGCAGCTCACCGGGCATGCCCGCGAACACCTCGAGTTCACCATCTGGTACCTGACGAAGAGGAGCTTCGTGATGCGCGAAGACAACTCGAAGCTGTCGATCACCGCTGACGGCGTCGACTATCTGGAATCGCACTACGCCACCAACGGCGCGCGCAAGCGGCTCGAAGCGCACTCGGATCAGACGCCGGCCTGAGCCAGTTCGAGTTCGACGAGCGCCGCACCCGTCGTCGCGCAGTCGGGTGCAGCGGCAGGCCGTTCCAGTTCAGCGAGGTCGCGGTCGAACAGGGTCCAGTCGGTTCGCCTCGGTGCCTCCACCCAGCCCACCCCCTCGACGTGCGACGCCTGCAGCACGTCGCCCTTCCCGACTAGTTCCTCGCTCAGCTTCTCACCGGGCCGCAAGCGGGTGAACACGATCAGTGGAGCGCAATCAGCCGCGCGGCACTGCCTGCTACAATCGTCGCACTCGACCGCGTCCACATGGACCTTGTGCAATATAAGCCCATCCGCTCTCAGGAACGTCTTCCCGCATGAAATCGATCGAAGCTCGCATCGCCGAGGAACTCAGTGTACGTGTGCCGCAGGTGACTGCTGCGGTTGCGCTGCTCGACGAGAAGTCCACTGTCCCGTTCATTGCACGCTATCGCAAGGAAGCCACCGGCGGCCTCGACGATACGCAGTTGCGCACGCTCGAAGAACGTCTGACCTACCTGCGGGAACTGGAAGAGCGCCGGGCCTCCATCCTGAAGAGCATCGACGAGCAGGGCAAGCTCACGCCGCCGCTGGCGGCGCAGATTGGCGACGCCGATACCAAGGCCCGGCTCGAGGACCTGTATCTTCCCTACAAGCAGAAGCGCCGCACCAAGGCGCAGATCGCGCGCGAGGCCGGGCTCGAGCCGCTGGCGCTTGCCCTGCACCACGACCCGACAAAGACGCCAGCGACGGAAGCGGCGGCATACGTCGATGCCGAGAAGGGCGTCGCCGACGTCGCCGCGGCACTCGAAGGCGCGCGTTGGATCCTGGTGGAGACCTTCTCTGAAGATGCCGAACTGCTCGGGGGGCTGCGAGCGTTGCTGTGGGAACGCGGCGAGTGGGCGTCGAAGGTGATCGAGGGCAAGGAAGAGATTGGCAGCAAGTTCTCCGACTACTTCGGCGCGAGTGAACTGGTGAAGAACGTGCCGTCGCACCGCGCCCTCGCGCTGTTCCGCGGCCGCAAGGAAGAGGTCCTCCGCCTGTCGGTGGTGCTGCCCGAGCCGGAAGGGGCCAGCGGCCCGAGTGAACCAGAGCGCCGCATCGCCGGAAAGTTCGGCATCGAGCAGCAGGGGCGCCCTGCCGACGCCTGGCTGCAGGAAACCGTCCGCTGGACCTGGAAGTTCAAGCTGGCGGTGCACCTCGAAGTAGAGATCGAACAACGGCTTCGCGAGCAGGCGGAGGCCGAAGCGATCCGTGTGTTCGGCATCAACCTGCACGACCTGCTGCTTTCCGCTCCGGCCGGGCAGCGCGTCACCATGGGGCTCGACCCCGGCATCCGCACCGGCGTGAAGGTGGCAGTGGTGGATGGCACCGGGCGCCTGCTCGAAGCCGCCACGATCTATCCGCACGAGCCGCGCATGGACTGGGAAGGATCACTGCGCACGCTCGGCGCGCTGTGCGTGAAGCACAAGGTGCAGCTCATCTCGATTGGCAATGGCACCGCATCGCGCGAAACCGACAGGCTCGCGGCCGATCTCATTCGACGCCATCCGGAACTGCCGCTCACGAAGATTGTGGTGTCGGAAGCCGGCGCGTCGGTCTACTCGGCCTCTGAACTGGCGTCGAAGGAATTCCCCGACCTCGATGTGTCGCTGCGCGGCGCAGTGTCCATCGCCCGCCGGTTGCAGGACCCGCTGGCCGAACTAGTGCGAATCGAGCCGAAGGCCATTGGCGTCGGGCAGTATCAGCACGACGTCAGTCAGCTGCAGCTCGCCAGGAAGCTCGACGCCGTCGTGGAAGACTGCGTCAATGCGGTCGGCGCCGACGTCAACACTGCCTCGGTGCCGCTGCTGTCGCGGATCTCCGGCCTCAGCGACACCATCGCGAAGAACATCGTGGCGTTCCGCGACGAGAACGGTCCGTTCCGCGATCGCCGCGACATCCTGAAGGTGCCGCGCGTCGGCGACCGCACGTTCCAGCAGGCCGCCGGCTTCCTTCGCATCATGGACGGCACCAACCCGCTCGACGCGTCGGCGGTGCACCCCGAAGCCTATCCGGTGGTGGAGCGCATCGTCGCGAAGACCGGCTTCGGCCTATACGATCTCATCGGGAAGAGCCCGGTGCTGCGGACGCTGCGTCCAGAGGAGTTCGCGGACGAACGGTTCGGCCTGCCGACCGTCAAGGACATCCTTGCCGAACTCGAGAAGCCCGGACGCGACCCTCGCCCCGAGTTCAGGACGGCGTCGTTCAAGGACGGTGTCGAGCACCTGAGCGACCTGCAGCCGGGCATGCTCCTCGAAGGGGTGGTAACGAACGTCGCCAACTTCGGCGCCTTCGTCGACATCGGCGTCCATCAGGACGGCCTCGTCCACGTGTCGCAACTCGCCGATCGCTTCGTCAAGGATCCGCGCGAGGTCGTGAAGGCGGGCGATATCGTGACGGTGAAGGTGGTGGAGATTGACCTGAAGCGCAAGCGGGTCGGTCTCACCATGAAGTTGCAGGAGCCGATTCCGGCGGGGCAGAAGCCGTCGGCGGGTGAGTCGCGCGACCGCACGCCGCGCGGCCCGCAGGGCCGGCCACCCCAGGGGCGGCCAGCCCCGCAGCAGCCACCGCAGCAGCAGCCGGCGTCGACCGCCATGTCGGCGGCGTTCGCGAAGCTGAGGGGATAGCGCGCCAGGGCAGGCAGGGCTGGCACGGTGGGCCCAGCCCGCCTCGCCTGCCTCTGTCCTATTCGAATCGTTCGCGGCGGAACTGGACCTTCTTGCCGCGGATGGTCGCCGACTTCATCGCCGTGATGATCTGATCGGCCAGCGCTTCCGGCACCTCGACCAGCGAAAAGCGGTCGCCGATTTCGATCGAGCCGAGTGAGCGCGAATCGACACCGGCCTCGCCGGTAATCGCCCCCACGAGGTCGCCTGGCCGCACGCCGGCGATGCGGCCGGCGCCGACAAACAGCCGCACAACGCGGCCATCCGCGTCGATATGCCGCTGCGGCCTGTCGACCAGGCGGCCCATTCCACCTTCACGAGGCGGGGCCGGGAACTCGCGACGTCCGGCGGGGCGCCGTTCGAAGCCGCGTTCTGGACGGCCACGGTCAGCGCCCTGCTTCGAGACGTCAATCACCGGAATCTCACGGTCATCGCCGTTGCCGGCAGCCGCCGCATGCGCCATGTGCACGGCGGCGCTGGCGATGTCGACGATGTCGAACTCGACGCTGAGCGACTCGACAATCACGCGCACGTGGTCGAAGTTCCCGGCCAGCAGTGTCTCGCGGAGCGCGGCGCGTGTCACGTCGAGCTGACGCGAGCGCAAGTCGGCGACGGTCGGCACGGTGGCGACATCGATCTTCGACTTGGTGAACTGTTCGATGACGCGGAGCAGGCGATGCTCGCGCGGTTCCGCCAGGGTGATCGCGACGCCGCCACGGCCGGCACGGCCGGTCCGGCCGATGCGGTGCAGGTATACCTCCGCCGACGCCGGGACGTCGTAGTTGACGACGTGCGACAGGTGCTCGATGTCGAGACCGCGTGCGGCGACGTCGGTGGCCACCAGCAGGTCGGCCTTCTGCGCGCGGAACAATCCCATCACCTTGTCGCGCTGCTTCTGCAGCATGCCGCCGTGCAGCGCCTCGGCCCGCTGGCCGTGCGCGTTCATCGTTTCGACAAGCTGCTCCACCTCGAGCCGGGTCCGGCAGAAGACCAGGGTAGCCACCGGATCTTCCATGTCGAGGATGCGGGTCAGCGCCGCCGACTTGTGGGCGCGGCCCACCACGTAGGCGATCTGCTTGACACGCGGCACGGCGCCGGCCGCCGGCTTCTCGCGAGCGATGGTGATGCGTGCGGCGTTCTTGAGGTGACGGTCGGCGATGGCCATGATGCGCGCCGGCATCGTGGCGGAAAACAGAGCGGTCTGCCGCGTCGGCGGCGTCACCTTCAGGATCTCGTCCAGATCCTCGGCGAAACCCATGTCGAGCATTTCATCCGCTTCGTCGAGCACCAGCATGCGGATGCCGTCGAGCTTCAGCGTGCCGCGGCGGATATGGTCGAGTGCGCGCCCGGGCGTGGCAACGACGATGTGGGCGCCGCGCTCGAGGCAGCGAATCTGGGTGTGCATCGGTGCGCCGCCGTAGAGCGGCAGCACGGTCATGCCGCTGCCCTTGGCGTACTTGTGCAGTGCCTCGGCCACCTGCATGGCCAGTTCACGGGTCGGCACGAGGACGAGCCCGCAGGTCTTGCGAGCCAGCGGCTTCTCCTCGCCGATCAGGTGCAGCATCGGCAATGCGAACGCTGCCGTCTTACCCGTGCCCGTGGCGGCCTGCCCCAGCAGATCCCGCCCCTCGAGCAGCAGCGGAATGGTCTCGCGCTGGACAGGAGTGGGTTCCTCGTAGCCGAGGGCGGCAACAGCATTGGCGAGCTCCTCGCGGAGGCCGATGCTGGCAAAGGTCACGGGTGGTTGTTCAACGGTTTGTTCGGAAGACATCACATGATCATGACATGCCGGAGGGGGTCGGCGATAGCGGACGCTTCGAGGAGATAGCCCGGAAGGCGGTGAGATGGCTAGAATCGGTGTTTCCATAAGGGGTGACCTGCATGCGACTGATGATGGCCGTGGTAGTGGTAATGGGTGGGGTTCTGGCAACCGGGTCGACGCTGCTGGCGCAGGGCGGCGCCGCCGTGCCGAAACTGTTCGCGTCCGCGGGCGACGTCAAGGCGCTGATTGCACGGGCCAAAGCCGAGCGAAAGCCGGACCAGCCGAACTTCTCGCAGCCGATCGTCTCGCTTGCCCCGTACAACGCCAATCTCGAGTACCGTGTCGGCGGCCTGAACGCGCCCGCCTCGACGCACGACAAGGACGCTGAACTCTTCTTCGTCCTCGAAGGCAGTGGCACCGTCGTCACGGGCGGCACGCTGCAGAACGAGCGGCGTGGCAATCCGGACAATGCCTCCGGCACCGGCATCGACGGCGGCAACTCGCGCAAGCTTGCGGCGGGCGACTGGGTGCTGGTGCCCGAAAAGACGCCGCACTGGTTCACCCAGATCGACGGCGCCCTGGTGTTGATGTCGGTGCATCTTCCGAAGTGAGCCACGCGAGGGTGTGGGCGTGACGCCGGCTGAACTCGCGTGCAGGCGCGTCGGGCTGTGTGTGTCGTGCGAGTGGCTGCGCCGCGTCCCGTCATTGCGCGGACAGATCTTCTACCTCTGCGAGCGGTCCGCTGCGGACCCTCGCTTTCGCCGGTATCCGACCCTGCCCGTGCTGCGCTGCCCCGGATTCGAGCCTGTCGATCCCGAGCCTGTCGATCCCGAGCCTGACCGTTCGACCAGTGAGTAGCGGCGGGGCATCACGCCCGGCCGAAGGAGAGCGCAATCGTGGACGTCAGCCCGTATCTCAACTTTCCCGGCACCTGCGCCGAAGCCTTCCGCTTCTACGAGCAACTGTTCGGTGGCCGCATCCTCCTGATGCAGACACACGCCGAATCGCCGATGAAGGACCAGACGCCGCCCGACTGGCAGAACGCGGTCATCCACGTGCGCATGCAGGTGGGCAGCCATCTGCTGATGGGGTCGGACGCACCGCCGCAGCACTTCGAGAAGCCGCAGGGGTTCGCGGTGTCGATCACGTTCCCCGATGCGGCGGAGTCCGAGCGGGTCTTCGACGCGCTCGCCGAGGGCGGACGCGTGACGATGAAGTTCCAGCGCACGTTCTGGTCGCCAGGGTTCGGCGGCGTCATCGACCGCTTCGGCACGCCGTGGATGATCAACACCGAGGTGGCGCAGTAGCACAGCACCGTGCGGCCGTCTCGCCGGCCTGTCACCAGTATCCATGCCGCAATCGATCCCCGAGCAGCTCGAAGCCATCTACGAGGCTGAATCGCGTCGCGTGCTCGCGACGCTGATTCGGTTGCTCGGCGACTTCGATCGGGCAGAGGAAGCGCTGCACGACGCAGTGCGGGCGGCGCTCGAGCAGTGGCCCCGCGACGGCGTGCCGTCCAACCCACGTGCCTGGCTGGTGTCGGCCGGGCGCTTCAAGGGTATCGACGGCATGCGCCGCCAGAAGCGGTTCGATCCGCTCGACACGCTCGGCGATCCGGGTGAGGTGGCCGGCGCCGATCCGCTGGCGTGGGCCGATGCCGAGAGCGTGGAGGACGACCAGCTCCGTTTGATCTTCACCTGCTGCCATCCAGCGCTCTCGCCCGACGCGCAGATCGCGCTGACGCTGCGCGAGGTCTGCAGCCTGACTACCGAGGAGATCGCGCGCGCCTTCCTCACGCCGGCGTCCACCCTGGCGCAGCGCATCGTGCGTGCGAAGGGCAAGATCCGCGACGCGCGTATTCCGTACCAGGTGCCCGGCCGCGCGGAACTGCCGGACCGGCTCGACGCCGTGCTGCGCGTCATCTATCTGGTGTTCAACGAAGGCTACGCCGCGTCGTCAGGCACCTCGGTGACGAGGCACGATCTGGCAAGCGAGGCGATCAGGCTCGGGCGGCTTCTGGTCGAACTGCTGCCCGAACCCGAGGCGATGGGGCTGCTGGCGCTGATGCTGCTGCACGAGTCGCGCCGCGCGGCGCGGATGTCGGTCGAGGGCAACCTGGTGCTGCTCGACCAGCAGGATCGGTCACTGTGGGACCGCGGGCAGATCGTCGAAGGGGTGCGGCTGGTCGAGCAGGCGCTGCGATCCCGCCGGGTCGGCCCCTATGCGCTGCAGGCGGCCATCGCGGCGCTGCACGCGGAGGCGCCGTCATCGGCTGAAACCGACTGGGCGGAAGTGGTCGGGTTGTACGACGTGTTGTTGCGCGTCGAAGCGGTCGCCTGTCGTGGCGTTGAACCGGGCGGTGGCGGTGGCCATGCGCGACGGCCCTGCTGCAGGCCTGCCGCTGATCGACGCCCTGATTGAGCAGGGCGACCTGAACGACTACCGGCTGCTGCATGCGGCGCGGGCCGACCTGTGCCGGCGTCTTGGCCGGCGCACCGAGGCGCGGCAGGGCTTCGAACGCGCCCTGGCCCTGACGAGGCAGGAGCCGGAGCGGCGGTTCCTCGAGGGCAGAATCCGCGAGATGTCCGACTAGAGGCTGCGAGGAGAAACATGAAGTATCTGTGCCTGGTCTATCTGGAAGCGGAGAAGATGCGAGCCGTGCCCGACTCGGAATGCATGGCCTGCGGGAACGGCCTGCGCGAGAGCGGTGTGCTCGTGGCAGCCGAGGCGCTGCAGCCGATCGAGAGCGCCACCACCGTGCGGGTGCGCGGCGGCCGCGCCACCATCACGGACGGCCCATTCGCCGAGACGAAGGAGCAGTTGGCGGGCTTCTACCTGATCGACGCGGCCAATCTCGATGAAGCGCTCGAGATCGCGGCGGAGATCCCGCCGGCCCGCGAGGGGAGCATCGAGGTCCGACCGGTCCGTCAACTCGAGGCGTAGGCGCGGACGTCACGGCCCGCTCAGCATGGTGACCGGCGGCCGCTGGCGCTGGTACACTGACACCATGACCGCTGACTGGGCCCAGGGAGTGACCAGCGCGGATGACGCTGTTGCGTGCGTGCGCAGTGGCATGCGCATCTTCATCCATGGTGCAGCGGCCACGCCGACACCGCTCATCGAGCCACTTGCGCGCCGCACCGATCTCGAGGACGTCACCCCCTACCACCTCCACACCTCAGGGCCGGCGCCGTTCGCGACGCCGGAGCAGCAGGGCCGGTTTTTCTCGGTGTCGCTCTTCACGGGGCCGCCGCTGTGCGCGGCGATCGACGACGGCCGGGCCGACTTCATGCCCGTATTCCTCTCCGACATCCCGTCGCTCTTCGACTCCGGGCTGATCCCGATCGACGTCGCACTGCTGCAGCTGCTCGCCGCCCGACCGCCACGGCTACTGCACGCTCGGCACCTCCGGTTGACGCGGCGCTGTCGGTGGCGCGGAATGCGCGGGTGATCGTCGCCGAGATCAACGAGCAGATGCCGCGCACTCACGGCAACACGCTGGTGCCGTTCACGAGGGCGTCGACGTTCATCGCGACCAATCGGCCGCTGCATGCGCATGACCCGGCCGAACCGAGCGCCGTCGAGAACGAGATCGGCGGTCATGTCGCGGCGCTGGTGAAGAACGGCGCCACGCTGCAGAGCCGGCACAGCACGGCGTCGAAAGTAGCGCGGGGGGGTGCGGTCATTGCCTTGCCGGCAACGGCAGCGAAGGGTAGCTTGTCGCGCATCGTGCCGGCGTTGAAGCCGGGCGCCGGCGTGGTGACGACGAGAGGGCACGTGCACCGGGTGGCCACCGAGTACGGTGCCGTCAACCTGTTCGGCCGCAGCCTGCGGGAACGCGCCGAGTTCCTCATCTCGATTGCCCATCCCGACATGCGGGCCGACCTCGCCCGCGCCTACCGCGAGGTGCGGCACGTCGACCTGGAGGCGGCGCAGGCGTGAGCGATCGCGGCAACGCCCGCCTCGTCTACTCGACCGGCGGCGGCGAGGCGTGCCAGGTGTGTGGCTGGCCGAGGAGCAACTGCCAGTGCAGCAAGCAGTCGGCGAAGCAGGATGCGGTGCCGAACCGCCCGGTGGCAAAACTGCGGGTGGAGAAGGCGGGCCGCAGCGGCAAGACCGTGACGGTCGTCTTCGACCTGCCACGCAATGACGCGTTTGTGAAGGCGTTGTGCCACGACCTGAAGAAGTCGTGCGGCACGGGCGGCGCCGTGAAGGATGGCACGATCGAGCTGCAGGGCGACCACCGCGAGCGCCTGCGCGAGTTCCTCACGAAGAGGTTCTTCCTCGTGAAAGGCTGAGCGCTGTCTACCGGCGCGCTCGCTGCGGTTTGCGCGGCAGCAGCTGGTCGCGGTTCGCCGCCTGCGCCGCGAACGACGCGACGATGACCGCGTTCTGCATCAGGTCCTGCGGCTGCAACCGCTCGAAGACATCCATGTTCGAGTGGTGGGTGCGGGTGTCGTACTCGATCTCGTCCTGGATGAACTGGAAGCCGGGCAAGACCGACCGCGTCGAATGCCTGATGGTCGGTGCCACCGGTGTTCCTGATGGTCACCGTGGTCACGCCCATGTTGCGAAACGGCTCCATCCACGAGCGGAACACCGGCCCGATCGCTTCGTTTCCCTGCAGGTACACGCCGCGAATCTGGCCGGTGCCGTTGTCCAGGTTGAAATAGCCAGACAGCTTCGCGTGTTCCGGCGTGCGCTGCGAGGTTGCCGGGTCGCCGAAGTGCGCCTTGACGTAGGCCCGCGAACCGATGAGACCCTGCTCTTCGCCACCCCACAGCGCCAGGCGGACCGTCCGGCGCAGCGGGACGCCGGCGGTCTTCAGGATGCGCATCGCCTCCATCATGACCGCTGACCCGGCCGTGTTGTCGGTGGCGCTGGTGCCGGTGTGCCACGAGTCGAAGTGGGCGCCGAGCATTACCACTTCGTCCGCCTTCTCGGTGCCTGGCAACTCGGCGAGGATGTTGTAGCCGTTCAGGTCGGCGTCGAGGAACTGATTGTCGATGTCCATGCGCAGCGTCACCGGCACCTTCAACTCGAGCGTGCGGGCGATGCGGTTGTACTGTTCAGTCGCGAGGACGACCTGCGCCGGCACCGGCGGGTCGGCGGCGTTGCGTGAGCCACCGCTCTGAACGAACACGGTGCCGCCGCCGTCGCCTCGGCTCGGTTCGAGGAGTGCGGCCACGCCCTCGTCGAGCCAGAACCGCGTGGTGCGAGCTGCCAGATCGCGCATCGCCGCGGCATTCGGCGGCGGACCGCCCGGTGCGCCTGAGCGGCGCGCCGGTATCTTCTCGAGATCGGTCAGCTGCGCGTCGGTGTACCGCTCGGCCTGCGGTTCGAATCGCGCATCGAGCGCGCGCGGCCGCGTCGTCAGGACAAACGCCCCCCTCAGTTTTCCCTTCCAGGTGGCGAAGTCGGCGTCCGATGTGATGGAGACCCGCACGGCCTCGCCCGTGACCAGGCCACTGGTGCCTGGCGTCCACGCCTTCGGGTAGGCGATGAGCGGATAGTTCCGCGGCGTGAGCGCCTGCGCGAACATCCTGCGGTTCTGCCAGCCGCGCCCGAAAGGGAACGTCTCGGTGTGGACGTTCGCCAGCCCCCACTCGCGCATCGTCTTCTGCGCCCAGTCGGAGCCTTCCTTGTACTCGGGAGAGCCCGTGAGGCGCGGGCCGTAGATGTCGGTGAGGAGCGAGGCCAGCTCCATCACCTTCGAGCGTTGCAGCCCTTCGTCCTTGATGCGGTAGACGACCTCAGGTTCGAGGCGATCGACGGGCTGCCACTGTGCCACCACCGGGAGGACGGTAGCGCTGGCGGCAAACAGGGCGAGCACGGCGGGACGTCGGGACAGGAACATCGCGGCAACTCCTGAAGGAACGCTCGACCAAACATAGCATGCGAGCCTCCGGCATCCTCGTGACTTGCGCCGACACTGTCGGACATGGAGGGACTCGGGCTAAGATGGCACCCAACCTCCAAGGACGGACTCTTGTGCCTCTGAAACCTGGCAATCCAGACGACGAGCCCCCCGCCATCGCTCGGGCTGAAGAGCCCGACTTCGATTCGACACTCGATGTGCTCGAGCGAGCGAGGCAGGGCGACAGCGACGCCGCGCGGGTCCTGATCGAGCGAACCGTCGGACCGTTGCGCCGTTGGGCGCGGGGACGCCTGCCGTACTACGCGCGCGCCGGCGCCAACACCGAGGACGTGGTGCAGGATGCGGTGCTGAACGCACTGGCGCGGGTCGAGCACTTCGAGCATCGCTCGGTCGACGGCATGCAGAAGTACCTGCGTGAATCGGTACGGAACCGCATTCGCGACGAGGTGCGGCGGGTCGGACGGCGCGGCGTCGGCGATGAACTGCCCGAAACGCTCACGCATCCCGGCTACTCACCGCTCGAGGAGCTGATCCTGAAGGAACGTTCGGAGCGCTACCTCGAAGGGTTGCGCACGTTGAAGCCGAACGATCGCCTGGCCATCATCTTCCGTCTCGAACAGCAACTGTCGTTCGAGGAGATCGCCGGCAAGCTCGGTAAATCGAGTCCGGACGCGGCGCGCATGGCCGTCACCCGCGCCGTGAAGCGGCTGGCGGAGGCCATCGGCCTCGCCACTCGCGTCACACCGTCAGGCGCATCTGACGCAGCCGGTCACGGTGGGTCGGGTCGAGCGAGAACAGATTCCTGATGAACGGCGACAGGTAGTTCAGCGGCTGGCCGCCGTCGCGATAGGCATCCTCCTGGTGCAGGAGGGCGCGCTCGCGCTCACCGAGCCCGTGGTAGACGTAGACGTAGCAGTGCGGCGCCACATAGCGCCGAGCCGCCAGCTCGTCGAACTCCTTGACGATTGCCAGCGCCTTGTCGCGCATACCCGCTTCGCCGTAGCTCTTCCCCAGCAGGGCCGTGTAGAACGGTGCCCGGCGTCCCAGTTCCGCGGCGCGCTCTAGCTCGGCGTGCGCGGTCGGGTACATCCCCTTCATGTGATAGCACTGCCCGCGCTGGTAGATCGCGAACAGATACTCGGGGCTGGCTTCGAGGCACTCGCTGCAGAGGGCAATCGCTTCGTCGTAGCGTGCGGCGAGGAAGTAGGTGAGGGCTGCGCCGGCAACGACGAAGCGCGCACCCCAGGTGGACACCGCCCGGTTGGCTTCGGCGAGTGCCGCGGCTTCGCGTCCGAGCAGCATCAGCAGCCAGCTGTAGTGCACGCGCACGTGCGCCATCTCGGGATCGATATCGAGGGCGCGTCGGAAGTGCGACTCGGCCGTGTTCCAGTCCCAGTCGTCGCCGAACCGGACGAGCCCGAGGGCGGCATGTGCCGTGGCCATGTCGGGGTCGATGGCCAGCGCCCGTTCCGCGGCCAGGCGCGCCTTCTGGAACGCGACGCGCGGCTTCATCAGCGACAGCAGGCCGAGCGAGTTGTAGGTGTCGGCCACCAGCACATGCCCGGGTGCGAAGGCGGGGTCGATCTCGGTCGCCCGCGTCGCATGCTCGATCACCGTATTCCAGTTGCCGGTGAACAGTTCGCGCTGCGCATGCAGGCCGCGCTGGTACTCGACGTAGGCGTCCGGGTTGGGCGCCGTGTAGCTGGCACGCGAGGCGACGGCGCGCACGGCAGTCACGATTTGACGTGCCGCTTCGTCCTGCGCCGACAGCACGTCGGCGGCCGGAAGGTCCAACCGGAGCGGCATCTTCAGCCGCTCTTCCGTCGCAGTGGCGACGAGTCCGGCCAACACCCGCAGCCGCCCGCCGGCAATCTGCACGCTCCCTTCGAGTACCTGTTCGACGCCGATGCGTGCACCGATCTCGCCGATGGCCAGCCCCCGGACGGCGTCGGTCGAGGTGCGCGAGGCGATCCGCACCCCGGGGATCTGCTGCAGCGCCCAGACGGTGTCGCTGGCGAGGCCGTCGCGGAAGCTGCGAACGGTCTCGTTCTCGTCGCCGACGATTGCAAACGGCAGTACGGCGAGTGACAGGTTCGCACTGGCCGGCGGCACAAGCGCCGCTGCAGGCTGGTGCAGCGCGCGGATCGTCTCCAGGTCCTTCATGAGATCGGTGGCCCGCTGATAGCGGCGGTCGGCGTCATGATCGAGCAGACGCATCACCACCTGTTCGAACTCCGCCGGCAGGGCCGCCACGAGCCGCCGCGGCGGCATCGGCGCACGGCTGAGGATCTGTGACATCACCTCGGTCTTGGTGCGCGCCTCGAACGGTCGCGCGCCGGTCGCCGCGTGATACAGCACCGCGCCAAGCGCCCAGAGGTCGGCGCGGCGGTCAACGTCGGCGTGCAGCAACTGCTCCGGTGACAGGTAGTGCACGGTGCCTGGCACCACGCCGAAGTCGGTCACCCCTTCGGTAACCGTATGGTCCTCCACATCGCCGTCGGCGACCACCAGGGCCTTGGCGAGTCCGAAGTCGAGCAGCTTGGTGACGCCGGTGCTGGTGATGAAGATGTTTCCCGGCGTGATGTCGCGATGAATGATGTCGGCCAGGTGCGCGCTCGCCAGGGCGCGCGACACGTCCAAGGCCACGTCGAGGACGAGGTCGAGCGGCAGCGGACCGCCACGGAGCCGCTGTTTCAGGCTCTCGCCCTCGAGCAGTTCCATGGCAATGAACGACAGCCCGTCGTCTTCGCCGATGTCGAGGATGGTGCAGATGTTCGGGTGGTTGAGCGAGGCCGCCAAGCGCGCTTCGCGGTCGAACCGTTTCACCGCCGTGCGATTCTCGGCAAGCGAGGGCTTCAGCACCTTGAGCGCCACCGCACGCGGCAGGCGGAGATCCTGCGCTTCGTACACGTCTCCCATGCCGCCGCTGCCAAGCGGTCCGACGATGTAGAAGTGGGAGAGCTGACGCCCGATCACGCACTCAGGCTATCAGGAATCTGGTCGTTGGCCGTTGGCCGTTGGGCCGGTCGTTGGTGACGGGACGTAGCCGCGCACCTTCAGGTGCACAGCGATGGGCCGACCAGCGCCTGCGACTGGCGACTTGAGGACTTGTGACTTGTGACTACAGCTCTGTCCCGTCCGCTTCCTTCGACGCCGCGGCGCGGTTGGCGTGGCGCAGGACCGACGCCTCGCGGTAGACGTGGCGGCGCGCCAGGTTCACCGAGCCGAGGGGCCGATGCTCGCGCAGGCAGTGCCAGGGGCTGAAGGAGATGGTTTCGGCCAGCGTGTCGTGCGCCCCGGTCCGGAACTCCTGCGGAGCAATCGTGATCGTGGCGACCTTGATCGGCTGCGATTCCCAGAGCCGCGTCGAGTCGTCGATGTGCGCGGCGGCCTCGTCCGGCGGCAGCTGGAGGCAGAGCGCAAAGGTCGCCGATCGGCTCGCCAGGTGCGAGGCCATGACCTCGCGCAGGTAGTGGGGATTGCGCGCCGCCATCTGCTCGGGCGGCAGCGCAATCGGCGCCTGTTCGGCCGGATCGACCGGCAGCGCCACATACTTCACGACGTGCGGACCCAGCGCGTACGGCGTCTGGCTGAAGTAGCGGGTGGTCAGCGGGTTCTCGAAGGTCCGGAACGACCTCGCCAGGTCGGGAAAGCACCGCATCTTGTCGGCGAGTGTCGGCAGTTTCAGGAAGTCGACATACGAGAAGACGTCCGGCACGAAGAAGACCGGATGGCTGGCCAGGATGAAGTCGTGCGTGTGCTTCTCGTCCGCCGCTTCCTTGGCGCCGTCCACGTCGAACAGCTTGATCGCCATGCCGCGCACGTCCGGGGCTGCGTCGGGCGGCAGCGTCAGTGTTGGCCGGCCGTTCGAGAACCTGATGTAGGCGTAATAGCGGCGCGGCCTGCGGAACAGGCCGTGGCGCAGGGTTTCGGGAATGTCGCCCGCAATCTCGACTGACGCCTTCACGAGCCCGTGGTGCTTGGTGTGCGCGTCCCGCGTGGTGCCGTCGCCCACGGCGCGCATCATCGACTGGACGATCACCTGGACCGACTCGTCGATCGCATCCTTCTCGCGGTCCGTTTCTTCGCGCTCGGCGAGCCGCGAGATGAAGCGCAGCCCGGTGACACTCGGGAAAAACAGGTACGCGGCGCCGCGGGTGGTCACGAATCGCGACAGGCCGGTCGTCGTGGCGGGCGTGCCGTCGGCGTGGCGATAGGTGAAGGTGGCGGCGTCGCCCTGCGGACCAACCATCGGATCGCGTTCGCCGGGGTCGAGCCCGCGCGCGAACAGCCCATCGTTCACCCAGTGCCGCATGATGAACTCGAACTGGTCCTTCAGGCTGACGCAGAGGAAGAGGCCGAGCATGCCACGGGGCGTGCCGTCGTTCGGGTGCGCCGGATCGTACAGCGGGCCATACGTTATGCCGCGCCTGATGAGACGCAAGCGGTTGCCGACGCCGCCCAGCACCTCCGCGCTGCGCGGGTTCGAGCGGCGGACGTGCGAGCCCACCGGGCAGACGCGGCCGTCACGGTCCGGGATGGCGTCGGGGAGCGCCGGTGTCGGCCCGTAATCGAAGGCGTTCCAGCGTTCGCGCGGGATCGGCGGCGTGGGCGTCGGCGTGACCGGCGAGAGCGACAGCGGCACCCCGTTGCGCCAACGGCCGCACATCTTCGCCGCGAGCAGTTCGCGCGCCTCGGGACTGTCGGCGTTGCGGTCGAGGAACGCCTCGTAGGCGTCCACATCCTGCTGCATCATCCGGAACGCACCGAAGGTGCCGTTGTGCATGAGTGAGGCCGGAATCGG
This sequence comes from uncultured Acidobacteriota bacterium, assembly GCA_963722395.1. GTDB lineage: Bacteria > Acidobacteriota > Vicinamibacteria > Vicinamibacterales > CAVVIG01 > CAVVIG01. The sequence continues at coordinate 762,030 of CAVRLS010000013.1, forward strand.
AATCGGCTGGTTGGCCACCACGTAGCTGGTGCCGTCCTGCGGGCTATCGGGATGGCCGAGGACGAACATGCCGGGTGGCACGGCCGCTGGCGCGCCTGGCTTCAGGTTCGGCGCGGGCAGGATGTGGGGCTGGCTGATGCCGTCGCTGTAGCCGAAGTGCGCCGGCTTGGTGAGCGCCTGTCCAGACGGGTGCGTGTAGTCGGGCAGTTGCTCGCCATCGAGCAGCGTCACCACCGAGCAGCCATTGCCGGCCGCACGATCGATCAGCTCACGCGACAACGCATCCAGGCCCTCCTGGTGCCGTGCGTACACCATGACGCTGATGTGCACCTGATCGGCGTCGAACAGCCAGTGCTCCGGCGCACTCGCCCCGTCGTCACCCATGTCGGCGGCACGCGCCTTCGCCCCTGTGCGGAATTCTTCCGGGAACGAATTGAGGGTGACGGCCGGCACGCGCAGCGCCTCGAGCCCGCGCCAGGTGAAGCCGACGTAGACCAGCGACTCGGAACGCGCGTCCTTGTCGCGAAGCCCGGCCGTGTTCACCTGCAGCACATCGCCGTGGCCGAGGAGCGAGTCGACAAAGCGGCGCCCGCCGACGGCGTCGTCGACGTGAAAGAGGTGATAGCGCAGCAGCGGGCAGGTGGTGCCGAAGAGAACCAGGCCCTGGATGTCGCGTCGATCTCGGTCGCTGAGCATGTGCTGGTCGGACATCATCAGGTCCCCAGGGCGTCCTTGATGTCGAACAGTCGCCGGCCCGGATAGGCGCTGAACGCGTGGAGGCACTTGTGGTCGTGTGCCGCGATGAAGGCAAGGAAGGCGTCGCGGTGGGTTTCCACCGGGATGAGCGGGTCGGCGCCGTCGACGTATTGCAGGATGGCGTTGAAGATGCCGCCGATGTGCTCGACGAACGAGACGATGTAGTCGTCGAACGTGCCGTCGTACCAGGTGAGGACGCCGAGCCGCGTGTCATTTTCGAGGAACACGAACTGGGCGTGGTGCACGTTACCGAGCCCCACCAGCGCCCGTTCCACCGGCTTGTCCTGGCGGGCACTGACACCGGTGAGCAGGGCCCGCAGGGCGGGAGCCGCACCCGGTTTGATCGGCATGATGAGGTTCAGAGGCGTCTGGGTCGGAAACGGCGACTGCGGCATCGGCTTCTCCAGGGTCCGCCAATCTGGCGGTGCGTCGGGCCATACAACGCTAGCGCAAGCCGGACCGAACGGGGGAGACCAGGGCAGGTGGCCCGTGGGCCACCGCGCTTCAGCGTTCCCCGAACGCCCGCCGCGTCACCGCATGGCGGAAGTCGAAGAGGCGGCGCAGTTTGGGTGCGACGATCAGTCGTGCCGCCAGGTCGCCGAGGACGCCGAAGGGCAGCGCGTATTCGATCCGGTCTTCCAGGATGCAACTGTCGGGACCGGTAGCCACCATCCGGTGCACGTGGCGCCACGACCGGAAAGGGCCACGCACCTGCTGGTCGGCGAACGACTCGCCCTGGCGGTAGTCGCGATGTTCGAGGTCCCAGCGCAGTGAGAAGGGCCATCGGCCGACCCGGACCGACACCTGGGCGCCGTCCCTGATGCCGCCCACCTGTTTCAGGACGCGGACCGGCTCGCCTGGTGGGGTGAGCCGCTGGAATGCGCCAGGCGCTTCGTGCCAGTCGAACAGGGTCTGCGCCGAGGTCTGGACCGGCGTGCTGCGGAGGAAGACGTGCAGGCTCATGTTCGCGCTACCCCACGCAGCAGGATGTACACCGCGCCGGTCCCGCCGTCGTCGCGCGGTGCGTCGGTGAACGCCAGGACGCCGTGGAGGGTCCGCAGCAGGGAGCGGACGGCAGTGCGGAGCACCGGCGCCCCCGCCGAGTGCAGGCCGCGGCCGTGCACGATCGCCACGCAGCGATACGCGCCGCGGTGCTGCTCGATGAAGCCTCGCACTTCGGCGAGCGCCTCCTTGCTCGTCAGGCCATGGAGGTCGAGGTGACGGGCCGCCACGTACTGGCCCCGGCGCAGCTTTCGCAGCGCACGCCGGTCAACACCCGGCGAGACCCAGGCGCTATCGGTATCGGTATCCTCGGATTCATCGTCGCGCGAGCGCTCGGGCGGGGGCCGATACGGCTGACGCGGTGCTGGTGGCGGTGGCAGCCAGGTGCGCAGGCGAACGCGATGGTCCTTCGGCAGCGGCGTGACGTCGGCCATCGCCTCGTCGAAACGCCGCTGTTCCTCCGCGGGGTCGTGTTCGAGCTGCCGCCGTGCCACACCTGATTATGGCGGGGCCCGGCGGACTTGGCGAGACCGGCCCGCCGCTCACGCCTCGGCCGGGTTCCAGCGCGACGCAGGCCGGACGCCCGGCAGCGGCGGTTCGAGCCGCCAGGTGTAGGCCAGCACCGTCTCGGCCTCGGCAATGTCCTCGAGGCTCACCAGCCCGATGAAGAGGGTGCGGTCGAACACCGCGGCCACGGGCGCGCCAGACTCGGTCATTGCCTGCCGCACGTCGGCGAGCGAGTGCCTGGCATCGACCCGGGGCACCGCGCTCATGATGCCGGACACCGGCGGGTCGCCGGCCTGCAGGACGAGCGACTGGACGACCTGGGCGCGACGGACGACACCAAGCAGCTCTGCCCCTCGCACCACGGCAAAGTCGGGCTGGTAGCTGGTCAGGATGTAACTGACGACCGGTACTCACGCGGTCGTGCTCCGACAGTACCAGCGCGTGACGGTTGCAGGCATCACCGACCTGATGCGACGACAGCACGGTGTAGCCGCGCTCCTCGGCGGCGGTCGACGAGGCCGAGAAGAAGATCAGCGCCGACAGCAGCACGAGCGTCAGTTGTCCCGAGAGCAGCCCCCAGCCGCCCATGCCCATGGCGAGCAGCTGCCCTGTGGCTGTGGCCCACCGCGTCGCCCGCGACCAGTCGGTCAGCAGGCCAAGCAGCCCGCGGAGTATGCGGCCGCCGTCGAGCGGGAATGCCGGAATCATGTTGAACAGCACCAGCCCGATGTTGGCGCCGACCAGCCACTGCACCGCTCCGAGCAGCGACGGCGGCGCGCCGTCGGGCCGCAGCAGCGCCGGCGTCAGGTCGACGCGGCCGTCGCCCGCCAGCCAGACTATTGGTGCCAGCAGCGCGACAATGACGACGTTGACGGCCGGTCCGGCGGCGGCGATCATCAGTTCCTCGAAGGGACGCCGCGTCGCCCGGCCGAGGAACGCGATGCCACCGATCGGCAGCAGGACGATTTCCTTCACGGGGATGCCGAAAGACTGCGCGGCCAGAGCGTGCCCGAACTCGTGCAGCGTGACGCAGGCGAACAGCAGCAGCACCAGGCCGACGCCGAACGCCATGCCGGCGGGGCCGAAGGCGGCCCAGTTGGCGGCGGCGAGCAGCACGATGAATGCAAACGTGAGGTGCACTTTCAGGGTGATGCCCCGGATGGTGGCGAGACGCAGCGACCAGTTCATGACCAATCCTCTCCCGGTGAAGCGGGCCCGGCCCGCGACGCACGTTGACGATAGGCTCTGGCGTCACCACGAACAAATAGATAGTTCGAGCGCCGGCCATCGTGAAAGACGATAGCGCCGCGGACCGCCAGCCTTTCCGCAGTAGCGCCGGCACTCCCCTCGAAGGTAACCTTCTGGCGGAGTCTTTCGGACCCTATGCGCTTCACGTTCAACACGATGGTGCTGCTGCCGCTGCTGCGCTCGCTGCCGGCATCGTTTGGCGCCTCGCTCGTCACCACGCTCATTGCCATGCTGGGGCTCGACTTCGGGCTACTCGGGCTCGGACATCCCGAGACCGCTGCCGACGTCATCGTGGCGTGGCTCATGTCGTTCAGCGCCGCCGTTCCGGCGCTATGGGCCGTTTATATGGTGACAAACCTCTACGCCTGGGTCGTCGCCGCGCTTGCCAGACGAGGTACGGCGAGGGCCCGGCCGGTCGACCCCGCCGCCTCATCCGTGCCCCGGCTGGAAGACGACTGACCGCCGCCGCCCAGGCGTTGGCTTCGGTTAGGATTGAACGCGTGAATCGACGCGCCCTTCCCTCAGTCCCGGCCCTGATTCTTGGTCTCGCCATGCTCGTCATGGCGGGCTGTTCGTCGCAACCGGCCCCGGAGGAAAAGCCGGCGGAGAAGCCCGCGGCTGCCGCGGCAGTTGTGCCGCGCCCAGCCCCTGCCACCGAGGCGAAGGCGGCGCCAGTGGACCCGAAGCCGGCCGCCCCGCGGCCCCGACCCTCAGCGCCGGCGCCCGCGCCGCGACCCGTCCCCGCGGCTCCAGCCGCGCCTGCTGCCGACAGCGCGATGATTGAGTTCAGCGCCGACGTGCCCGATGCGCAGGTCTTCGTCGATCGCGTGTTCATCGGCAAGGCGCCCATCACCACGACCGACGTCAAGCCTGGTTCGCATCGCCTGAACGTCTCGGCCGCCGGCTTCGAGGGTGTGGCGCGGTCGATCGATGTGAAGCCCGGCATGCAGCAGATTGCGGTGAAGCTGCGCGAGGTGCGGCTCGACGCCAGCATCGACGTCATTCATAAGCACCGCATGGGCAACTGCCAGGGACGGCTTGTCGCCACGGCTCGCGGCCTGCGCTACGACACCACCGACAAGGACGATGGCTTCACGACGCCGCTGCTCGACCTGGGCACCTTCGAGGTCGATTACCTCGAGAAGAACCTGCGGCTCAAGTTGAAGAACGGCAAGCAACTCAATTTCACCGACCCTGACGGGAACGCTGACCGCCTGTTCGTCTTTCACCGCGACGTGGAGAAGGCGCGCGAACGGTTGAGGAACGGCGACACGCCAGCCGAATAGGCGTGATCCGCCGGGCGTTCGGCACCTCGCCGGCGCCCCATCGCATTTCCCCGTTGAAAAGAAACGCCTGACCGGAAATAATCCTTAGAAATCTTGCCTTCCCTTCTTGCGGCCAGTGCACCGCGACGGGGTCGTCCGCGTAAATTTGCCGAGCCGTCGCGGCCGGTGACGCTGACGCTTCCCGAACATGTCATCGCGGCCCTCGAGGCGATCGATCACGACCTGAGCCGTGCCGTTGTGCGGCTGGCCCGGTCGAACGTGGCGAAGCAGCCGCACCCGCCCGTCGAACTGATTGCGTTTGGCCGCAAGGCGGTCATCGCGGTAAATCCGACCAAGACGCTCGAACAGCGCACCGGGGTGGCGCTGGTGCCGCTGCCCGACGGCCGCGCGCTCATCTGCTTCGATGCGTCGATGACACCGGCCCGGCTCGAACTGACGATCCAGGACGCGCTCGACGACCACAACCTGCCCGACGCGGACGGTCGCATCTTCGAGGGCATCCGGGACGTGCTGAAAGAGGCGCGGCGGTCGACCGCGGTGGAACTGCGGCGGCAGCACATCATCGTGCTGGAGCAGGTATCTGAAGGCACACGGCGCAGGAACGGAACAGGGAACGGCCGCGCGCGGGCGGCCAGGTAGATCGGGACTTCGCAACGCAGGTTCGCACTCTGCTCAATTGATTCATCTCGGGAGCTACTGGATGTCGAGAAGGTTTACGCTCATGACCGGTGCCGCGCTGATGGCGCTGGCAATCGCCTGCAGCCGTCAGTCGGCCACACCGACGTCGCCGACCGGATCGGCGGCTGTCCGACGCCGCCGCCGCCCCGGATGGCTCGACGCTGAAGGTGTCGGCGCCGGCCCTGCTGTCGCCGCTGAATGACGCGCAGCAGACGGATGCGCCGACGCTGACGGTGAGCGCCGCTGCCGGCAAGTATTCGGATGCGTTGCCAGGGCCGCTGACCTACCACTTTCAGGTCATCAATGCAGCCGGCTCTGTCGTGAGCGACTCCGGTCAGATCAGCGCCCTGAGCTACCGTGTGCCCACCCAGCTCGATTTCCGAGTGCGGCATACCTGGCGCGTCCGCGCCGAGATTGGGGACAAGGTCGGCCCGTGGTCGGTGCCCGGCTCGTTCATCTCGTCCGAAGGCGGTTACATTCGCGGCAACGAAGTGTTCGACCCGCTCTTCAACGGCACCACGGTCGGTCAGGTGGCTGGCCCGGTCACGTTCTCGGCGGAAGGGGCCAGGCTCGACACCACCGGCAGCTACGTGCGGTACCTCATTCCGCAGACGATCACGACCGGTGAGTTCGCCGTGGAGGTGCGCGGCCTGCGGTCGAACGCAGCAGGCGACAAGTCGAAGGTCTTCGGCATGATGCAGGGCAACCCCGACTCGAACGACTACATCATCAACCCCTACCGCGTAGACATCCAATACCGGGGTACTGGCGGCTTCCCGCCGAACGCCATCACCTACCGGGTGCTCTACGGGTCGGCCGACGACGTCGATGTGCGCTACGAGCCGACCACGGAGCAGCGACTCAGTTCCGTGACCGACCTCAACCCGAACACCTGGTATTACTGGCGCTACACCTGGGGCAGAACTGTTCGTGTGACAGTGCGGGAAGGCGGACCCACCGGTCGCATTCTGTACGACATCGCCCGCAACAGCGGGAACGGCTCGTACAACCCGCAGCCGCACTACGCGTTCGTCGGCGCGCCGTCGGGGCGCAGCGGCGTCGAGTCGGCCACGATCCCCGGCACGATCTACCGCAACGTCTGGATCAGTACGCGCCCCAAGCCGTAGCAGCGCGACCTGCCATTACGGGCGGCTGGCCTGCGGCCGCCGCCCGTACTCTGCGAGGCTACCGATTCGACAACATGCCTAAGGCGCTCGACGAGCGCCGCGGGGGACCCAGGTTCAGGGGCGTAGCCGGTTCATTCCGGCAGGGGACTTCCAACCTCCAGCCCGTCAGCTAACCCCGTCGGCTCATTGGAGGAGTACTGTGTCCACAGGGACGTCGCGTCAGCGACTGCTTCCGCTCACCATCACGGCTGTCGGTGTCGTCTATGGCGACATCGGCACCAGCCCGCTCTACGCCATGCGCGAGTGCTTCTACGGCTCGCACTCGGTCCCACCCACGCACGAGAACGTCCTCGGCGTCCTCTCCCTCATCATCTACTCCCTGATCCTCGTGATCTCCGTGAAGTACATCGCCATCGTGATGCGCGCCGACAACCACGGTGAAGGCGGCATCCTGGCGCTCACCGCACTACTGCCGGCTGGTGCCCGTAACGTGCCCAGGTGGCCGGTCCTGGTGCTGATGGGGCTGTTCGGTGCCGCGCTGCTGTACGGCGACGGCATGATTACGCCAGCCATCACCGTGCTCGGTGCCATCGAAGGCCTGAAGGTGGCGACGCCGATGGTCGAGCCGTACGTGGTGCCGATCACCGTGGTCATCCTCATCGGCGTGTTCGCCATCCAGAAGCAGGGGACACATCGCGTCGGCGGCCTGTTTGGCCCGGTGATGCTCCTCTGGTTCCTCGTGATTGCCGTCCTCGGCGTCTACTGGCTTCGCTCGCAGCCGGTGGTCCTGACCGCGGTCGATCCGTCTCACGCCGTCACCTTCTTCGTGACCACCGCCTGCACGGCTTCGCGGTCCTTGGCGCCGTTTTCCTCGTGGTCACCGGCGGTGAAGCGCTCTACGCCGACATGGGGCACTTCGGTCCGAAGCCGATCCGGCTGGCATGGTTCGCGCTCGTCCTGCCGGCGCTGCTTCTGAACTACTTCGGGCAGGGCGCCCTGCTGCTCATGCATCCGGACGCAGCCGAGCAGCCGTTCTTCATGATGGCGCCCACCTGGGCACTGCTGCCGATGGTGGCGCTGGCCACGGCGGCGGCCATCATCGCGTCGCAGGCGCTCATCTCCGGTGCCTTCTCGCTGACCCGCCAGGCGATTGCGCTCGGCTACGCGCCGCGACTCGACATCGAGCACACGTCGTCCGCACGAGGTGGGGCAGGTCTACGTGCCGCAGGTGAACTGGGCGCTGATGCTCTGCACCCTCGCCATCGTCATCGGCTTCCAGACCTCGACGGCGCTGGCCGCCGCCTACGGCATCGCCGTGACCATGACCATGGTGATCACCGCATTGCTGCTGCATGTCGTGGCGACCGAACGCTGGGGCTGGCCGCCTGCCCTGGCATATGTCGTGACCGGCATCTTCCTCACCATCGACGTCGCGTTCTTCGGCGCCAACGCCCTGAAGATTGCGCACGGCGGCTGGCTGCCGCTGGTCATCGGCGGCGTGCTCTTCACGTTGATGACGACGTGGAAGAAGGGGCGGCAGATCGTGTCGCAGCGGCTGATGTCGCGCGCGATGCCCCTCGAGGAGTTTGTCTCTGGCGTGCGCGAGCAGCCGCCAGCCCGCGTGCCGGGCACGGCGGTGTTCATGACCGCCCAGCCGAACGCCACGCCGGCGGCGCTGATGCACAACGTGCGGTTCAACAAGGTGCTGCACCAGCATGTGATCACGCTGATGGTGGTCACCGAACTCGTGCCGCATGTGCCCGACGACGAGCGCGCCTCCATCAGGCCGCTCGGGCAGGGGCTGTCCGAGGTGGTGCTGCGCTACGGCTTCATGGAGAACGCCGACGTGCCACACGCCCTGCTGAAGGCGAGCGAGCACGGCCTGTCGATCGACCCCGACGACATCACCTACTTCCTCGGTCGCGAGACGCTGGTGGTCACCTCGGCGCCGGGCATGGCAATCTGGCGCGAGCGCGTCTTTGTATTCATGGCGCGCAACGCGGTGCGCGCCGCCGGGTTCTTCAAGCTGCCGACCGAGCGCGTTGCCGAACTGGGCGTCCAGGTCGAGATCTGACACCGCGCCCTGAACGCCGCGCGAGGCAGCATGTGCCACCCATGACACCGCTGCGCGAGCACCCGCTCGACGCCGACGTGATCGGTGGCATGACCACCGTCGTGACGATGGCTTCCATCGTCGTGATGAATCCGGCGATCCTGTCGACGCCCGGCACCGGCATGCCGATCTCGGGCGTACTGACCGCCACGGTCTTCGTGGCGTGCAGCATGACGCTGCTGATGGGGCGGGATGCGCGGCTGCCGTTTGCGGTGGCGTCAGGCATGGGGCTGAACGCGTTCCTTGCGTTCACGCTGGTCATCCAGAACCACATCTCTCGTGGCAGACCGCGCTCGGCATCGTCTTCTGGGCCGGCGTGCTCTTCTCATCGCCGGCATCCGCATGGGTGGCCGGACCGGACGTGCCTCGGTGGTGACAGCGCTCTGCTTCGTGCCGTGCTTCCTTCTCGGACCGCTGGTGGAAGCGGTGCCCGCCTACGCGACCGCGTCGGTGCTGGTGCTGGTCGGGGTGTCGATGTTCCAATCGGTGGCGAGCATCGACTTCACCCGCGTGGAAGATGCCGTGCCCGCGTTCGTCACGCTGGTGCTCATTCCGCTCACGCTGTCGATCACCCAGGGCATTCTCTGGGGCTTCATGCTGCACGCGGCCCTCTACGCGGTGGTGGGCCGGGCACGCGACGTGAAGCCGGCGCTGTGGGCGCTGGCCGTGCTGTCGGCGGCGCTTCTCGCGCTAGGTCCCTAGGGTGAGCTGCCGACCTTCAGGTCGGCCCTCAAATAGGCGCCGGCGGGCTGGCGCCGGCTCAGAAGCAGTCGCTGCGCCAGTAGAGCGCGTCGGCGGCGGTGAGCGGGGCCGTGCTGCCGGGCGTGAGCACACGCGCCAGAACGCAGCCGAGCGACGCGTCGCTCGGTTGCAACCGCACCTGCGGCGGCACGATGCCCGGTGGCAGCCAGGCTCGGATGCGCGGGGCCGTCGCGGCCGGGTCGCGTGCGACGAGCGCCTGGATGATGGCGCCGACCCGGGCGCCGGTCGGGTCGCGGTCGCCGCATTGCTGCAGCACCCAGCCGTCGCTGGTTACGCGCATCACGACGTACGCCGCAGCATTGGTCCCTTCCTCCGTTGCGAAAAACTCCAGGCGCAGAGTACCCGGCGGCGACAGGCCCGCCAGCAGGCGATCGACAACGATGCCGTGCTTGATGAAGTCGGCGTCGCGCAACAGGTGGAAGCGACGCGCGCGCGCCCACGCAGTGTCGCCCATGCCGGCGATGTGCGTGAGGTCGGTGTCTTCGCCGGCTCGAATCGACAGCATCGGGGCGCCCGGGCGCGGCGTCGGCGGGCAGGTCAATTCGACTGTCGGGGGAGTGATGTCGCTGAACCCGCATTCGCCGGTCCACGACGCCTGCTCACGTGTGAGCAGCAGCACCATTGCGGCCCCGGATTCGGCCGCAGCGATGAGGATCTGATCGACAAGCGAGCGAGTGTCGTGTGGGTCGCTGGTGTGGGAGATGAGGTCGCCAATCGCGCACACGCGAACCGGTCGGCCGTCGAGTTCCCCGGAGAGGTCGTAGCATGCGGCGCTCGCCTGCAGCACCTCACCGTGCATCAGCGCGACCTGGGCGATGTGAGTGCGGCCCCACGGCGTGCGGTTCCGGGCCCGGTGCCACTTACCGAATGCCGCCGCATCGAGCGGCCCAGCCGCCTGGCGATGGCGCTCGACCACAATCCGCGCGATCAACGCGAGGTCCGAGGCTGTGGTGGAGAGGCTGCGGAGTGTCATGGCCGGCGTCCGGCGTCGAGCGGAGCCGTCAGGACCAGTAGCGCGCCGGCGAACGGTTCGGCGATGGACGCGTGCTCTCCGCCCGTCGACCGTCGTTCCACACCTCGCCGCAGCCGTCACAGCGCCAGTAGCTCTCGGCAGAGGGCACCTTCGCCGTGGTGACGATCGACTGGCCACCGCATGACGGGCAGCGCGTCGGAGGCGAGAACACCGTGGACGACGAGTCGGCGGGTGGGCTGCTCCAGTTGGACATCTCGAACTCTTTCTCGGTGAACCGCTGTGGCGTGTCGCCGGTTGCGACGCGCTTGAAGCTTTGATGAGAAGGCCCGCTCGGCGGGCATGCGGGACTCAGGAAAGCGGACTGTTCAAGCCTACTGGTGGACCCGGGCATCGGCAAGGACAAACGCACACGAGCCAGCTCGCCGAACCGCACCAGCGTGGTACGAATCCGCAGTGAATGCACACTTGGAGTCCCGGCGATCGCGTCGCGCACGCCACGTTCGGTACCGGCACCATCATCGAGCACAACCTCGACTACGTCATCGTCCACTTCGATGATGTCGGACGGAAGAAGATGGCGCTCCGCTACGCGGTGCTTACCGCCACCGACCGCGGGGTGCGCGCGCCAGAGGCGCGACGTGCCGGCTCGAGTTCCGAGCGGCCGACCGATGTTGGCTACGAGAATCTGAACGAGCAGGTGGTGCAGCGACAAATCGCAAGCGCGGCAGCGCCAGTCTACGGTACTCAGGTGCAAACGCTGCGAAACAGAGTACGGCGTCGCCGCTGCGGACATCCTGCTGCGCCGCTGCCCCGGATGCATGGACGCACCTCACGGCCTGCCGTTCGAGCCGTAGCCGGACGCAAGCCGACCTGAAGGTCGGCAGCCACGTCGGTTCGTGTAGCGGCGCACCTTCAGGGTGCGCACGACCGTGCTCGCCACTCAGGCGCTCAGCGCCTCTGGCAGTGTCTGCAGGTAGTCGCGGATTGTCGCGATCTGGCTGTTCTCGGAAATGAACTCGAACGCCGTGGGACTCACCGTGAGGGTGCGCGTGGTGCGCGATGCAATCGCGGCGTGCATCACCGGGCACTCGTCCAGCAGCCCGACCAGCGCGGCCCACGCCAGCGAGTCGAGCGTGGTGAGCACGTCGAGCGCGCCGCGTACACGCCACGGTGTGCCGGCCTTCCACGCGGTGCGCAGTGAACTGCGCAGCGCCTTCAGTTCGGCACGCGTGTCGGGGTCGCCACACTGCACGTGGCCGAGGACGCCGATGAGTGTTCTCGCTGCGTCGAGGCACACCTGCTGATGGAGCACACTGCAGCCAACCTGGAACACGCTGACGAGATCGTATCCGACGAGGAAGTCGATCGGCAGGACCGCGGACGCCGCCGAAGCGCCGCGTGCGCGCGAGCCGCCGGGCAGCCAGTGCGCGGGCCAATTCTCGAGGCCGAGGTTGCAGACAGCAACGGTGGCATCGGACGCCTCGTCTGCACCGAAGGCGCGACCCTGAAGCGAGCAGCCCGCGACAAGCGTGTTGGCCAGATACGCCAGTTCCTGCGTGCGCGTGAGGTAGGCCACAGGTGCCCGGTCGCTGACGTAGCGCAGGTGCGCCTGAATCAACGCCAGCCGCGTCGGCCGTTCCACGGGCGCCTCGAGCAACGCCCGCGGAGGCGGCGGCAGGATGCCTTCGCCCATCAGCACGTCGGCCAGCGACGCTCCGGCTGATGCAGCGTCGAGAACCGGCGCGAGCTCCAGCGCGGCTGGCATCGACGCGCCGGCCGCAACTCCGGCGTCCACGGCCGGTTCGGCGTCGAGCGAGCGGAAGTAAGCGGTTGCCATCGGGCTGATGGGCGGCGTCTTCGACCGCATGACATCCATCGTGCGCGCCGACTCCAGGAACGCGCGCGCCTCGTCTGGCGCCGCGTACCCCTGCCGTTCCCGCCGCTGTCCACGGCCGCTCGACAGCTCGTACATCAACTGGTCCGGCGTCGTCAGCAGGTCGTCGAGCCCGTCAACCTCGGGTGTGGAGTGCGACAGGCTGACGCAGCTGCGCATCACGCGGTGGAAGGCGTCCCTGTGGTCTGTGTCGAGCGCCACCAGCATGTTGACGATCGCGTCCCACGCGTCGGGGCGTCGTGCGGTGACGTGGTAGCCGGCAATCTCGCGGTCGAACGTGTTGGCCGAGGGAACGGGGTCAGCGGGGACATCGTCCGCCCACTCGTCGGTCAGCGGCAACGACGCGCCGTCGAACACCCGGATGTACTGCGCCAGCGCCACGGTGGCGAGCGCAGGGTCGAGCGCTGCGATAGTGCGCGCGGCGGCGTCGGGGCCGGTTTCGGCCAGCACCTCCAGCCAGACGCCGAAGCGTTCGGGTGTGAAGTGTTCGTCGGCGCCGGCCTTCTCGCTGCGCCACAGGTCGAGGTCGAGCACGCCGGATAGTTGCGCCGCGGTGGCGAGCGCCACCAGTTCGCCCGAGGCTTCGAGGCCGCAGTGTTCGATGATGCGGTGCAACACCACCGGCTGCAGCCGGGGTACCGCCCGGGCAAGGTGTGGCGTGTCCAGGATGCGGTCGAGTAACGGCCGCAGGTCGCGTGTGGGCGGTTTCACGATGGTCTTGGACATGGGCGGCGATGATAGTCGCGTCGTGGTATCGACAAACAGTCTTGAAGCGCACAGGCGCTTGGACCACACTTGATGCGGGAGCGGCGATGGGTTGCCTCCCGATTTGTTCCCGCTACCGAAAGCTTGAGCGTGCCCTACCGGATCGACGTGCTTCATCCGCCAGCAGACGCTCTCGACCGGCTCGTAGCGCTCGACGCTCTCGACGTCGAAGCGCCGGATGGCTGCGTGGCGGCGCTGCTCCCCGACAGCACGCCGGCCCAGACCGTCGCGGACGCGCTGGCGCCTGGCGTGATCAAGGTGTCGGCGGCAGTGGGCCGCGACGATGGGTCGGTGTGGATCCTGAACCCGCGGCCGACGCAGGTGGGCCGCCTGCTGCTGGTGCCGGCGCACCTGCCCGCGCCTCCCGGCGCGCTGCGCCTGGGTGACGGCCCGGCGTTCGGCACCGGGCTGCACGTGACGACCGCGCTGTGCCTCGAAGCGCTCGACGATCTCCTGGAGACGACGCAGCCGGCGAGCATGCTCGATGTCGGGGTCGGGTCCGGTGTCCTGGCACTTGCGGCGTTGCTGCACGGCGTGCCGGCAGCGGTGGGCGTCGACATCGATCCGCAGGCGCTGCTCGTGGCGGCGGAGAACGCGCGGCTGAACGGCCTGGAAGACCGGCTGCAACTGCTGCGCGGCGGTCCCGAAGTGGTGGACGAACGTCATCCGCTGGTGCTGGCGAATGTGCTTGCCGCGCCGCTGATGGACATGGCCGCCACGCTCGTCCAGCGTGTGGCCCACGGCGGCGAGCTGGTGCTTTCGGGCGTGCACAGCGCCGTCGCGTCGGACGTCGAGCGCACGTATCGCCGGCTCGGTATCCGACATGTACGCACCGAGACTCGCGGCGGGTGGTCGATGCTGCTGTTGCGTCCGAGCTGGTAGACCGTGGTCCGATACGGGTGGGCGACGGCCTCCGCCTAGAGCAGGGTGCCGCGCAGCACCAGAATCGCAACCGAGAAATAGATGATCAGTCCGGTGACGTCGACCAGCGTCGCCACGAACGGCGCCGACGATGTGGCGGGGTCGAAGCCGAGGCGTCGGAGGATGAGGGGCAACAGCGATCCGACCAGCGTGCCCCACAGCACGATGCCGACCAGTGCCACCGCCACCGTGACGGCCACGAGGAACCAGTGGGGGCCGTAGAGGGTGGAAAACGCGGACCAGACCGCGATGCGCAGAAAGCCGATGGTGCCCAGGATGCCGCCCAGCGCCAGGCCTGCCGCCACCTCGCGTCGCGCCACTCGCCACCAATCGCTCAACGCCACCTCGCCCAGCGCGAGGGCGCGGATCACGAGCGTTGATGCCTGCGATCCGGAGTTGCCGCCGCTCGAGATGATGAGCGGAACGAACAGCGCGAGGACGACCGCGCGCTCGATCTCCACCTCGAAGGCGCTCATGGCCGTGGCCGTCAGCATCTCGCCGAGGAACAGGGCCGTCAGCCACCCGGCCCGCTTCCTGAGCATCCGGCCGAACGAAATCACCATGTAGGGTTCGTCGAGTGCCTCGGAGCCGCCGATGCGCTGGATATCTTCAGTGGTCTGCGTTTCGAGCACGTCGAGCACGTCGTCGACGGTGACAATGCCAATGAGCGCCCCGGTGGTGTCCGTCACCGGAAGGGCAGAGCGATCGTGGGCACGGAACTCGGCGACGGCCGTGTCCTGATCGTCGGTGGCCTTGAGCGTGACGTAGCGCCGGTCCATCAGGTCGGCCACGCGGTTCGACGGATTGGCAAGCAGCAGCTCGCGAATGCGAATGTCGTCGATGAGCCGGCCTTGCCCGTCGATGACGTAGATGACGTTCAGCGTTTCGCTGTCCTGGCCGTGTTCGCGCACGAACTCCAGCACCTGCTGAATGGTCCAGTGCTCCTCGACGGCAATGTACGCCGGTGTCATCAGGCGCCCGATCGACCCTTCGGGATAGCCGAGGAGCGTGCGGGCGATGGCGCGCTCCTCCGGGGTGAGGAGCGCGAGCAGCTGGCGGGTGACCGGCGCCGGCAGTTCCTCCAGGAACATCGTGCGGTCGTCAGGCGCCATCTCGTTGAGGAGCGCCGCAATGTCCTCCTGCGCCATCGCCTTGAGCAGGGCTTCCTGCTGATCCAGCGTGAGGTACTCGAAGGTGGCCGCTGCGTCCTTTCGGGGGAGCAGGCGGAAGACGACCACCTGATCCTCGATGCTGAGGTCCCCCAGCAGGCTGCCGAGGTGTTCCGCCGGTCGGTTGCGAATCAGGTCCCGCAACCTGGTGAAGTCGCGGGTCGTGTACGATCGCGGCGAGTTCATCGGCCGGTCGTGCGACCGCCTGAATCGACTCGAGCGCCGCCTCTCGTCCGGGGCCTTTGAGTTGATCTGCCATCTGCTTCAGCGCCGCTCGTGCCAGGTCGTGGTGATGCACATGGGGCCCGAGTGCCTTGACAGCATCGAGCCACATCTGGTGAATGAGGTCGAGATCGCCCGACGTCAGGGTCGGATCGTGGGCGCCGAGGTGATAGGTCTCCGTTCGTCCGCTTCGGTGCAGGATGACGAGACGCACACCGTGCAGGTGACCGGTCTCGTTTCGCTCCCAGGCTTCGCCAAGCAGACGGGCCTGCGTGTCCGACGATAGCGTGGACGATTCCCCGACGTACACATCCGAGGCTTGCAGCCTGAGCACTGCCGACACAGTGGCGTCGAAGACGTTCGCCGCCGGGACGATGAGCAGACGCACGTTGCGGCCGTGACGTTCGGCCAGCGTCACCACGTTCGAGAACAGCGCCTGCTCTCCGGCTGTCGGGCGCAGGGCGTGCGGGTCGTCCTCCTCGGCGTCGGCGCCGAGCAGACGGGCCGTCATCACCACGACGTCACGATCGGCCGCGGCAGTGAAGGCATGACCGAGGTGGGCCAGCGAGTTGGGGTTCCGTACCGCCACCAGCACCCCCCCGGGACGGACGTCGACCTGCTGCAGGGTCAGTGCGCGCGACGAGATGATCTCGAGCGGGTCGCTTTCGTCCGCATCCTGCGTCGGCAGCGTCCGCGCTGTTGCGGCGAAGACGGCGGCCACGGCTGCCAGCGTCAGGCTGGCGCCGATTGTCGGTGGGTCGCCGTGGAGCAGCATGGCCAGCCACGTCAGGGCCACCACCGTGCCGATGGCAAAAAGTCCGATTGGCCACTCGCCCTCGCCGATCCGCAGGTTGCCTGGCACGCGGAACGGCGCCTCCGCGCGAGGCTGTCGCAGCCGCACGAGCACCGTCACCTTCACCAGCAGCGTGCAGGCCAGGCAGGCTGCGTACGCGTGCGCCAGCCATTCGACGTGACCCGCGCTCAGGATGATGGCGACTGCGGCGGCCGCCGCGGCCGTGTCGATGGCGCGCGCCAGTGTGCCCAGGCTCGCGTGCGGCATCGTCAGGACGCGTGGCACGTTGCCCTGCTGCCCAAGCTGGGCCAGCATGCGCTCCGCACCCGAGATGCCGGCGCGGACCGCCTGGCCGAGCAACAGCGCGCCGCTGACCACGACGGCGAGTGTGCCGACGATCCGGAGCAGGCCGGGTCCGGGCAGATGCTCGAGGATGCCCAGAAGTGGAATATCGGCCAGTGCGGGCTGTGCGTCGGCGGGGATGAGCCACCCGAACAGGAACGTGGACGCCACCGTGACGAACCCGCCGTAGACCAGCAGGATGATCAGGGTGCGTCGGACGCCACGGATGCGCGGCGGCTCGAGCTGTCCGGCTGCACGCGCCAGGCTGTCGCCGCTGCCGACCGCGGGCAGGACGTGGCCGAAGGCGAAGCCCACCCCCAGCAGGAACCCGAAGCCTCCTGGGGCGGCGAGCGTGTCGAGGCTCCCGAGCGACTGAACGGCAGCGTGCGACCGGTGGGCGAGCACCAGAGCGAGGCCGCTGCCGATCACGGCGATGAGTGCGGCCACCGCTGCCAGCGTGCGCTGAACGGCGCGGTTCGGATTCGTGGCGTGGCCGAGGCGAGCCCGTGTCCAGGCGAACCCCAGCAGTCCGATGCCGACGACGCTGGCCAGATCACCGGTGCCGAGGGCGCTGTTCGCCAGTCGATCGGAGAAACGCAGTTGTATCGGCAGTGCCGCGATGTATCGACCAAAGACGAGGCACACGAGGCTCGCGAACAGCACGCGCTCGAGCAGCTGGGCTGCCGCGGCTGTCGCTGCGGCTCTGGGGCCGAAGGCGAGCCCGGCCCGGCCGACGGTTCCGCCGCGAACCGGAAGCCCCCACCCCTCGAGGTCCAGGGTTCGACAGGCAAGGCTGAGCAGCACCGCCGCAAGCACGAACCACGGCGCGAGCCGTCCGCTGCCGGTGGTTGCGACACCGGCGATGAAGAAGGCGGCGACGCCGACGTCAGGGATGGCCAGAGCCGCGGCACGCCACGCTGAGGCGAACTTCACGAACGGCGCCGTCAGGTGAACGACCGTCACCCGGCGGCGCAGGGGCTGCGTGAAGGACGGCATGGGACTGTCGCTATCGTATCCCGCGGCGTGGTCGACCGCGAGCACACAGACGAGCCGCAAGGCGGTTGACCGCCTCGGTAAATCCAATTCTGATCGGCGTGCGTAGTCCTCGTACAAGGAAGGTGTCCGCCTATGAACCGAATGCTTCTGCCGACCGCTCTGCTCGCGATAGCTGCTGGAGTCGCCCTGATTCCGACCCAAGCGTCCAGTCACCGCGAAGCGCCGTTGATCAGCAACGACCCGCAAGCCGACACAACCGATGTCTACGCGTTCGTCAGCCCGGACGCGCCGGACACCGTCACCCTGATCTCTTCGTGGGTCCCGTTCGAGAACCCGGCAGGAGGCCCGAACTTCTTCAAGTTCGGCGATAACGTGCTGTACGAGTTCAAGGTCGACAACACAGGCGACGGCCTCGAGGACATTTCGTACCAGTTCCGTTTCACGTCCCAGGTTCGGAACCCCAACACGTTTCTCTACAACACCGGTCCGATCCTCCGCGGACTCGACGATCCGAACCGCAACCTCTACCAGACTTACACCGTCTCCCGCGTGGAGAACGGCCAGACCGTGGCAACGGCCGGCCCGATGCTGACCATGTACGACAACGTGGGCTACGCATCGACGCCTGAGTACAGCGGCCGCGGCAGCGGCATCTACGCCTTCAACCAGACAGGCGGGGAAGGGCTGGTGTTCGCGGGCCAGACGGACGATCCGTTCTTCGCCGATCTCCGCGTGTTCGACCTGCTCTACGGCGCAAACCTCAGCGAGGCTGGCAACGACACCCTCGCTGGCTTCAACGTCCACAGCATCGCGCTGCGGGTGCCGAAGTCGTCCCTGCGCTCAGGCGCGAGTCCGATCATCGGCGTGTGGGCCACGGCCAGCCGGCCAACCACCACGACCAGAGCCAGCGGGACCGAGACGGCCGCCGGAGCCATGGTGCAGGTGTCGCGCCTGGGTATGCCACTGGTGAATGAAGTCGTCATTCCTGTCGGTCAGAAGGACAAGTGGAATGGCAGCAAGCCGGCCGACGATGGGCAGTTCCTCACCTTCGTCACCGATCCCGAAGTGCCGAAGTTGCTCCAGGCGATTTACAACATCCCGGCCCCTGCGGCTCCACGCAACGACCTTGTCCAGGTGTTCCTGACCGGCGTGCCCGGCCTGAACCAGCCTCCTGGCGGGAAGCCGTCCGAAATGCTCCGTCTCAACACCAGCATCGCGCCCTCAGCGCAGCCCGCCAGGTTGGGCGTCCTCGCGGCGGACGTTTCGGGCTTCCCGAACGGCCGGCGACTCACTGATGATGTGCTGGACATCACGCTGCAGGCGGCGGTTGGCGTGCTTGGCGGGGTTCGCTCGTCGCTCGGCGACGGTGTTGACCAGAATGACGTCCCGTTCCGGTCGTCGTTCCCCTACTTGGGGTTGCCACATTCCGGTGGAAACGCCCGGAACCTGAACCCCAATCCGGCTCGCTAGGTTCACCATGCACACGCGATGGCTGACACCGCAGGTTCTGGTACCGGCACTGATCCTAAGTGTCGTCGCCGGGCTGTTCGTGTGGACCAATCGCAGCGAGGGCCGGTCGAACGACCGGTCCTCGCCCCCTCCGTCTGGCCGACCCATGCCGTCGATGGATACGTCGAGCGAAGGGCTCGCGGCAACCGTGGTCGAGATGGATCGGCGCCTCGCGCAGCAGCCCGGCGACGTCGCCGCAGCCGTGCGCCTCGCCGACGCGCTCATGCGCCTGGCCCGCGTCAGCTCCGACGGCGGCCTCGTCGGGCGGGCGGAAGCGGCAATTCGGGGTGCCCTCGATCAGCACCCTGCGGACTACCAGGCGCAGCAGATGCTGGCGATGCTCTATCTCTCTGAACACAAGTTCCGGCAGGCGGCGGACGCCGCACAGCGGATTCGGACCACCCGACCGCTCGACCCGATCAATCACGGCATTCTCGGCGACGCACTCCTCGAGCTTGGCGAGTACGATGACGCGTTCGATGCCTTCGATCGGATGATGCAGCTGCGACCGAACGCCGCGTCGTACGCGAGGGTCGCGTACGCGCGTGAGCTGCAGGGGAACCTTGCCGGCGCGCTCGAGTCGATGCAGCTCGCGCTCGACGCGGTGCCTGCCGGCGACGACGAGTCGCTCGCCTGGCATCATGCGCAACTGGGTGAACTCCAGTTGAAACTCGGCGACACCGCGCGTGCCGCGCAGGAGTTCATCGCCGCGTCCCACGCATTTCCCGGCCACCCGTTCGCGGTGCTCGGCTACGCGCGCACGCTGGCGGCACAAGGCGACCGCCAACAGGCCATCGTTGCGCTCCGCAGCGCCGCCTCGTCCGCGGTCAATCCCGACGTCCACTCCCTGCTCGGCGAGCTCCTCGAAGCCGATGGGCAGCGCGCCGAAGCCGCGACGCAGTATGGGCTTGCCGAGGTGGGGTGGCGCAGCGACGCGCCGGAACCGAGGAGCCTGGCGAAGTTCCTCGCAGCGCGCGGACGCGTTGATGAAGCGTTGCCCATTGCCGAAGCGGCTGCGGCGGCGCGGGACGACATCTTCACCGACGATGCCCTCGCGTGGGTCTACTTCAAGGCGGGGCGTCAGGCCGCTGCCGAGCGCGCCATCGCACGCGCGCTTCGCACTGGAACCCGCGATCGCGACATCCTGTCCCATGCGGCCGAGATTCGCGGCGCTTCAGGTAACCCGACGCGATGAGCGGCTGGTGCGACGGTCCTGATCTACGTCGCCGCCTCGCACGCCTGGTGCGGAGGGGTGGGCTTGCACTGGCGCTGAGCCTCATCACGGTGGCGGCCGCTGCTCATGAAATCGGCAAGACGCAGGTGGTGGCGGTCGTCAATCAGGACGGCACGTTCACATTCGAGATTGCCGTAGATCCAGACGCATTGCTGACGCAGTTGCAGCTCGCCAGGACCGGGCGCTCCGACCCACACGGCAGCCGCGTCGAGCGGGACCGAGCCATCGCTGCGCATGGCCCCGAGTTCCTGTCGAGCGTGCGACTTGTCTTCGACGATACGGCGGCAAGCCCGGCCTTCAAGTACCTGCCGCCCTCGGCCCTTGCCGACGCGGCTCAATCCGCCGGTACAGTCAGGCTCTCCGGGCGCGCAGCGCAGGGGGCGCACGCGTTCACGTTCCAGTACGGCCTGGCGGGCGGAACGTTTGCGATGGTTGCGCGCGTGCGCGACCGGGCTGCTCACACCGTGTGGGTAGAGCCGCGCCGTCCGAGTCCGCGTGTGTCCCTGGACACTCCCGCGGTTCCGAGCGGCACCGCCGAAGTGGCTCGGCAATACCTCGCTCTCGGTTTCACCCACATCCTGCCGAAGGGGCTCGACCACATCCTCTTTGTGCTGGGTCTGTTGCTGCTCAGCACCCGGTGGCGGCCGCTGCTGACGCAGATCAGCGCGTTCACGCTCGCGCACTCGATCACGCTGGGCCTGACTGCCTACGGTGTCATCTCATTGCCGGCGCGGCTGGTGGAGCCGCTCATCGCGCTGTCGATCGCATACGTGGCCGTCGAAAATCTTTTGACGACAGAGCTCAAGTCGTGGCGTGTGGCGCTCGTTTTCGTTTTCGGCCTGCTGCACGGTATGGGCTTCGCGTCGGTGCTTCGTGATCTGGGCTTGCCCAGGCACGAATTTCTGACCGCCCTGGTCACCTTCAATCTCGGCGTCGAGGGCGGCCAACTCGCCGTCGTCGCTCTGGCCTCCCTGACGGTGGGGTACTGGCGGTCCAAGCCCGAGGCGTATCGGCGATGGGTGATGAGGCCCGGGTCCGTCGCGATCGGGCTGGTCGCCGTCGTGTGGACCGTCCAGCGCCTGCTCTGAAGAAGACGCATGAGACAGCCCGCCATCGCGCGGCCTACATCGTCGTGCGCTTTTCCACCCGTTGCAGGTCGTCGTTGAGGCTGCCCAGATCGCCGTCGGGCTTATCGATGCCTTTGGGACGGTCGGCGTTCTTCACGTCGGGATTGACGTCGTGCTCCGGTATGGATTCCCGACGCACGTCTTCCTTGGGAGGGTTGGCGTCCTCTGCTATGGGTACGGACGTGATGTTCAGCTGTTCATCGCGGTTCATTGCGGCTCCTCGCTCCTGAGATGTGACCCTGCGTTCATGAGCAAGGGCTGTGCCTCGAGGCGTCCGGGCAGGCCCCTACGGCCGGCGGGGCATGGCGCGTTTGCCGTCCACGACCGGCGGGAAGTCCTTCACCTCGTCGAACACCTCGGTGATGAAGCGGTCCTTGCTCTGCTGGGTGTCGCCGAGCGTGTTCGCGTCGTACGGCGCGGTCAGGTTCGCGGCCAGCACCTCTTGCAGCGACTTGCCCTGATCGCGCAGCGTCTGCACCTTGGCCATCATGTCCACGAGCATGGCGCGGTACGGCAGCAGGTCGTTCTTCTTGATCAGCGTGCCGTGACCGGGGATGAGCGTGGTATCGGGACCGGCGAGCGTCATGATCAGATCGGTGGCTTCGAGCATGCCGCGGATCGAGCCGCCGTTCGCCTGATCGGCGAAGGGATAGCCGAAGTTCCGGTAGAAGTCTTCGATGTAGATGACGTTGGCGTTGCGGAAGCGCACGATCGTGTCACCGGCGGTGTGCGACGGCATCATCGGGATGAAGTCGACCGTCTCGCCATTCATGTGGAAGGTGACTGCCGGCCTGCCTGGAGCGGCCGGGTTGTAGTTGTAGGTCACGAGCGGCATCCCCGCCGGATCGAGCGGGGGAGGCGTTTGGCCGTTGGCACGCAGCGGCGGCCGCAGCATCTCATTGCGCAGGTTCTCCTGCGCGTAGATCAGCGCACCCTGCTTCGCGAAGAAGGCGTTGCCGCCGGTGTGGTCGCTGTGCACGTGCGTGTTCACCATGACCCGGATCGGACCGTTGGTGAACGACCGCAAGGTTGCCAGTGTCTTCTCGGTCACCTGCCGGTTCTGCGAATCGACCATCAGCACGCCGTCGGGTCCGAACAGCGCCAGCGCGCGGCCGCCCGATCCGTCGGGATGCGCGGTATCGACCGCCTCCGACCCGTGCAGCACGAACAGGTTCGGAGACAGCTTCTCCTTCACCAGAATCTCGATCTTGTCCCACGGTGTCTGGTACCCGGCGGGAAACGTGAACGGTCCCTTGCCCGGCGGGACGATCGTCTGCGGATAGCCCGCCTGCTGTGCTGACAACAGCACGGGGACACTTGCCACTGCCACAGCGAACGATATCCACTTCGTCATCCAGAGCTCCTTTGCGTGCCACGCGTCGAGGAGGCGCCTCGGGCAGTTGATCGGGCCTCGCGCCGCAACCTTAGCCGGGAAGATGGAGGCGTCGCAACGGCAAACCGTCGGCCGGACCAGCTGCGACGCACGTCATCGAGGTCGCCCGGTCAAGGCACGGCGGTCTGGCCATGGCCAGGCGGTCACAACCGGAAGAGACGGTTGGCCTTGATGATCAATGCCCCGGTTCTGCAGGCTCGGCGAGCCCGGCGGGGCGCTGGTGTCGTGGCCATCGGTATAGACGACGAACAGTTCGTTGCCCGGCTGGCATTCCCAGCGGTAGAACAGGAACCCGTTCCGCTTGTCGTGAAATGTGTCGAGTTCGACGGCGAAGTTGTCGTTCTGCCGCAGGTTGGTGCTGTCCCGTCGCATCTCGTTGGCAACCATGCGCTCTGGATGCTCGTCGAGACACCGGCAGACGACGTAGAGATTGCGATCGTCGTACAACACCCACGACTCCGTGCGCTCGGAGACCGGCGCTCCCTGTTTCGGATCCTGCTGCACGAACTGGGTGATCGGGGTCACGCCGCGATAGAGCGGTTCGTCCAGTTGCCCGTCGATGACGATGGGGGTGGTGATGCGCGTCGCCCGGACGGTGACCCCAGCTTCATTGCGCGCAAAGACCTCAGGCGCGACCGGAATGAGGCGGCCATCCGGCAGGAGCGGTCCGGGATTGTCATCCGGGCCTGTCGCGGCGGCCGGCGGTACCAGCGCAACAAGTGCGACAAGCGCCAGGGCCGACAGTCGGAACAGCTTGCGACTCAGCATGAAAGACATTCCCGACGCGGCTTGGCGGGGATCACTTGGCAGTTCGCCGAGTGGCGCGGTGCACGTCAGGGCGCGCAGCGCCCGGCCGCGACGTCCGCCGCACTGACGCACGTGCTTGCCCGCGGCGTCGCTTGGGCGCCGCTTCGGCGCGGAAGGCGATATCAGCGAGCGCGAGTGTTTCGTCGCAGTGGGCACATCGGTAGGCCATCTCAATCGGTTCGCCGCAGCGTTCGTGCACCAGCATCCGTTCACCGGGCAGGTGCTTGGCGCCCCAGATGCTGAGCGACCTGACCACCGTTCGCAGTTCTTCGCCGCGGGCGGTGAGCGAATACTCGGCGCGCGGCGGATGCTCGGTGTACATGTTTCTGAAGCGTTTGGCCAGGCAGGGGCCGTTCGGCGCCGCCCGGTCACGGCCGGACTCCCCATAGTGTGTCGTCGCTCGTGCTGTACGAATGGCGGCATGGGCCCAGGCGGGAAGACGAACTCGCGCTCGAGTCGGCGACATTCCCGGCCTGGAGCTGCATCGCTCCCAGGCCCCGCCTGCGACTACCGCTGCGGCGCTCGTTCAGTAATCAGCGTCTTGAGGCTCATCGTCCAGGTGAGCGGCACAGAGACCGGGTTGAAGCAGACCTTGTCGTCGCAGGCCTGATAGTCGAGCGAGCCTTCGATCGTCAGCGATTCCCTGCCCCGAAGAGCCGCCTGCGCGGCAGACGTCCCCTCCAACACCAGCTCCTGCGTGAGCGTGAACGGCTTCTGGAAGACCGGCACCCGCTCGTTCAGCGGTTTGAAGAAGTAGATCTCGGACTTCGGGTAGACGACGGGCAGGACGCGGACAAACGGGTGGGGCTTCAGGGTGACGCCAACGACACGATAGCCCGAGGCGCCTGGCGCGTAGACGTGAACGCCGTTGTGGGGCGCGACCTGCAGGGCAAGGGAGAAGCGGTTTCCGGCTGCGATGCTGGTGTCGCTCGCATAGGTGGTGACATCGACGTGCGTGGCGTTGATCTTCGTGGCTGCTACCGGCGCCGCGGAATCGCCGAGCTTCAGCAGGATGTTCGAGAACGTCGCGCGCTCGACGTAGTAGTCCTCGAAAAACCTCGAGACCACCTTGCCCTGACGGTCGAGGATGAACGAGCCCGGGAACGCAATCCCGGCCCACGAGGGGTTGGCCCGCCCGCCCGAGACGTACTTCCGCAGTTCTTCCACGACCGTGGGGTCGTCCTTGTCCGGACCAAACGCCATCTCCGGCATCGGGTTCAGGATGCCGAAGGCCTTGATGGTGGCCGACCCGGCGTCTGACAGCAGGGGAAAGGTGATCTGCTTGCGCGTGGCGAACTCGGACAGGATAGGCACCGGGTCGTAGCTGATGGCCGCCACGCCAAGCCCTTTCGCACGGAACTCGCCGAGCCGGCCTTGGAGGTCGATGAGCTGCGTCTTGCAGTAGGGGCACCAGTCGGCCGAACGGTAGAAAAGCAGCAGGGCACCCTTCGGTCCCATGATAGACGCGCGTGTGAACACCTTGCCGTTCTGGTCCGCGAGGCTGAAGTCAGGGACCGTCTGGCCGACCTGCGGGCCGAGCTTCGAGACGTCGATCTTTGTGCGTGGCGTGCCAGTGGGCTGCTGGGCTCCGAGCGGCACGGCGATGAGGAGGCACACTCCCAGCACGCTGGTGAAGAAACGGTTTCTGACACAGTGCAAAGTTTCCAACGCTGCCTCCGAGGTTGATTCGGGTGATGCTGTCATAACGCCCGAGGAACGGCAAAGTATTCCCCGGCGGTGGAATAAATGGGTGTCGCCGCGCGTTTTGTCAGTAACCGGGCTTATCCGGCCGTTGTGAATGGAGGACGCAGCCATGAAGTTGTTTGGATTCGTCGCAAGTGCTGGGCTGGTGGTGGTGGGTCTGTCCGTCTCGGGCGCCGCGCAGGGCCAGACCCAGAAGGGCACCTTGATGGACATCGCCTGCTCGTCGCACCACGCGACCGAGGCGGGCTACACCGAGAGCCACGACAAGAAGTGTCTGCTCATGGAGCCCTGCGTCAAGAGCGGCTACAGCCTGGTGACGGCGGACAAGAAGGTGCTGAAGTTCGATGCGAAGGGCAACGACCTGGCCCTGGCGCTTATCAAGAGCTCCGATCACGATAAGGACTGGAAGGTGGCGGTGGATGGCAAGGTGACGGGCGACACGATCGCCGTGTCCAGCATCAAGCTGCAGTAACAGCCCCGATTGGAGGGTCCCGCACGCGTGCGGGCCCTCTGTTCCTGATGCGCACCCGAGCTCAATTCGAAGTGCTGGCATTGCCGCACTTGCGGTCGGTCTACCGGATTGCCCGGCAGATGGCAGGTCCCGAGCGCGCGGAGGACCTCGCCCAGGAGACCTTCCTCAAGGCGTGGACACACTTCCACACGTTCGACCCATCGACCAACTGCCGGGCCTGGTTGTGCCGCATCCTGCACAACACGTGGGTGAGCCAGTGGCGGAAGACGCGGCTCGAACTGCCAATCGGGGATCTCGATGACTGGCCGGCGGAGCCGGCGTACGACTGGGAGCGCGAGCGTTTGCGCGGTGTGCTCTCGGCCGATATGCAATGGGCGCTCGACCAGTTGCCTGAGGCCTATCGCTGGGCAGTGTTGCTCGTCGATGTCGAGGAACTGACGTATCAGGAGATTGCCGCGACGATGGAATGTCCGATCGGCACGGTGATGTCCCGAATCAACCGCGGGCGGCGCATGCTGCGCCGGCTGCTGCATGAACGCCTGGGCGCCGCGACGGCGACGCCGTTGCGCATAGTGGGGCGCGAGCGATGACACACACGATGACCTGCACACAGTTTCGGGACGCGCTGGACTGCTACCTGGACCACGAACTGTCGCCTGACGCGCTGGCCGCTGCTGACCAGCATCGCGCCGACTGTCCAGCCTGCGACCGACTGGCCGGATCGGCGCGCGAGCTGAAGGCGGCGGTGCAGCGGACCGTGACAGCCGTGCAGGTGCCGGAAGGGCTGGAGGCGCGGGTTCGGCTCGCAACCGGTCGCCGCTGGACACGCCCTCGTGCCTGGCTGCCAGCGGCAGCGGCCGCCGTCATGTTGCTGGTGCTGGCTGGCGGCATGGTGCGCGCGAGCGTCGAGACTGGTGCCGCAAATGCGATGGACCGGCTGGCGTTGCGGCTCGACGGCAGCAGTGAGGTGGTGTTGCACGGGGTGCTGCTGTGTCGCGACTGCGAGCTGGAGCACCGCTACGGCGTCGAGGCGCCGTGCAACAAGATCGGGCATCACGGTGCCATCGCCACCCCCGACGGCCGCATCTGGAACCTGGTGGAGCAGCAGGCGGCCAGCGAGTTGATCCACGACGAGCGCCTGCTCGGGAGGCAGATCGTCGTGCACGGCCGCGTGTTCCGCGGCGCGCGCGCGCTGGTTGTCGAGAGCTATCAGTTCCAGAGCTGATCGGCCGCAGGGACGAGCGTCTGCGAGGCCAACCGCGCTTATTGTCCGACGACGTCCGCGTGCCGTCAGCCGCGGGTGAATCGGCTGAACATGAACAGCACGCCTCCGACAATGATCACCGCCACGACAATGCCGACCCCCATCCCAGCCTTGAAGATGCCTTCGACGGCAGCACAGCCGGCAGTCGAGACCAGTACCACCGCGAGCAGCGCCACAACCAGTGAGCGGAGCCGATTCGTCATCTCCATCCTTCGTTCCCTCCACCCGGTGCACTGCAGATGTCGGGCCATCTCCCTTTCGCCGTTTGACCGACCCTCTGTCAGCCGGATCAGTAGAGGTGACGTAGTGGCGCCGGCTCGATGCTCAGGCGAATGACGACTCCACCCTCAGCGCGTAATCCATGTTCAATGCCGGCTCACTGGCCAGGCGACCGTCGAAGAGGTGAGTGCGCCGCGTCGCCTGACGTGCGTAGCGCCGATCGTGGGTGACCACGCAGATGGTCGCTCCCTGCTCGCGCAGCTCGCGGATCAGTGCCATCACTGAATCGCCGCTCTTCGAGTCGAGATTGCCCGTCGGCTCATCGGCGGGGAGCAGCGCCGGCTCGCCGGCCACGATTTCGGCAGTGTCGACGGATGTCCGCCTGAGCGTGACCGCGACACGCTCGGCCTCGCCGTCCGCGCGCACGCGGTATATGCCCACCGACCCCTTTTCCTGGCCGAACGCAGGCGGACCGACGAAGAGCACGTCCTGCAGCCGCTCGAGTTCGATGATGCCATCGATGGTCAGGTCTGGCCGTGCACCTGGTGGCAGTTCACCCGAGAGAGCGACATCCACGGTGACGGCGCCGTTCTGCACCGAAGGGTCGATGCGGCTCACAACGCCCGCGACGATGCCGTTGTGCGTGTCGATCGAGGCCGGCTGACCGAGCACGACACCCTTGGCCTGAGTCTCACCAATGCGCAGCTCCGCCTTGAGACGGGCCGGGTTGGAGACGCGGGCCAGATTAATCCCAGCGGCCACCTGCTGGCCGACGTCGATCGGCACCACCTGCAGCACACCCGGAACGCCGGCGCGCACGGTGAGATCGGCAACCTGCCGCTGCTTCAGGTCGAGCACCGCTCGCGCCTCTTCCACCTCGGCCTGTTGCGCATCGATTCGCGCGGCGGCGGTCGCGGACCGCGAGGCAAGCTGCCGCCAGGCGATGGCCAGTCGAGTGGACAGCTGGTCGGCGTCCAGGTGCGACTGCTGCAGGGGGATGGAGGACAGCAACTGCTTGTCGGCCAGTTGCTGATTGGCTGCTGCCTGCAGCGCCGCCTTGCGGTAGTCGGCTTCAATGCTGGCAGTGTCGCCTCCTGCGCGAGGGAATCGTTCTCCATCTGCACGCGCAGGCTGGCGAGCGATGCTTCCGATGCACGGAGTCGCAGGCGGGCGTCGGCGAGCTCCTGCTGGAGTGAGAGGTTACTGAGCTCGAGGATGACGGTGCCGGCGGTCACTGTCGTGCCGGGCCGCACCAGGATGCGTTCGACCCGGCCGGTGGTCGCGGCGGGAATCCACCTGATGTCCTCGGGAACGAGTGACCCTGGCCGTCACCGCGAGGAGGAGAACTGTGGCTGCGGCAAGGTCGACCGCCGTTTTCACAGCCAGCGACATCGTCGGGTTCGGCTGCTGGGTGACGGGAAAGTACAGCCGCTGCTTGTCGACCGGCTGCGCCAGGTCGATGGCGTTGATGGTGCCGACCACACCGACGATCGTGATGTCGATGCCACCACGCCGGATCTGCTGCCCCAGCGGCGGTCGGTCCCTGAAATACCGTTGGACGCGGTACTCGTCGACGATGGTCACAGGCACGCGTCCGGGCCGTCACGCTCATCGAAGTAGCGGCCAGATACGAGTGGGATCTGCATCGCCTTGAAATAGTCGCCGCCGACGACCTCCAGTCGACCATGCGGCGACGCCTCGCCGGGGCCTGGCGTGTACCCGAGGATCGAATAGGAGCCCGAGCTGTAGCGGAGTTCGGTCATGCCAGTGAATACTGGCCGGACTGAATTCGGCTACACCGCGTGCGAAGACGATTTGGCGGCCGCTCGGCCTGGAACCCTGAGTCTCCGGAAGGCCGCTGTCAGGAGGGTGGGCGGCGCGAGGCAATCCCCGGAAGGACTGTCGCATGGGCCACCCGCAGGGCCATGAGGTGGTGCGGGAGGATCTTGAAGTGGTTCGCGATACGGTGAACCTCCGACTCCTCGGCGACCGAGATCGCGGCATCGGCCGAGGCCACGGCGAAGAGGCACCGGACGAGTGCGAGTTTCTCGTCGTAGGTCGCTGCGGCGGCAAACTCCCGCGCGACCTCGAAGTCGGCAGTGCCGCCGAACATCAGGTTGCTGGCCTTCGCCAGGCCAGCCACCATGAGCGCCTGCTCCGGGGTGAGGCCGCCTTCCTTCACCAGAAGCGCCTCCATCGCGCGAGACTCTTCCGGGCTGACGTGCTGGTCGGCACGTGCGATGCGCCCGAGCAGGTACGCGAAGCGAGCCACGTATCGGGCTCGTGCCGGCTCGAGGTGTTCCAGTGTCTCGACCAGGCCTCGCAGCGCAGCGGCGACGGGCGCCTCTCTCGCGGCAGGTGCAAGGCCTAGCCAGGCTCGTATCGAATCAAGGGGCATCTGTCCACATTATGCCGAACTGGAGCGCGAGTCTTCCACGCGGACGGCGCCGGGCGACCGACCGCTGAAGACGTGGTGAGGATGAAGTCGGCTGTGCGAGAATCCGCTCGCCGAGGACGATCAGTGCAGCCGCGTCATCGTGCCGCGTCTGCGCGCGATGACACACGACGTGACCTACTGCGAGTTCGGTGGCCACCACGAACTGGCGCCGGCATTGCGGCAGAGGCTGTCGACTGCGTGACTGAAGAGTGAGGCCCTGATGCAGAAGCGCAGATCCGTCGATGATGGACAGCACAGTCGCCGCGCGTTCGTCGCGAGGATGGCGAGTGCCACCGCCGGAATGCTGGTGGGCGGAGGCCTCGGCCAGGCCGGGTGGCGGGCGCTCCAGGCCCAGGGTGCACCGGCGCCGCGTCGTCGGGAGGTGTCCATCGAGGGGCGTCGCGTGACGGTCGTGGACATCCACGCGCACACGTTCGTACCGGAGGTGTGGGACCTGGTGAAGGACACGAGCCTTGCCGGCGCCGCGCGCAACAACCGCACGGGTGCGATTGCGCTCGGCCCTGGCACCGAAGCGCGCCTGCAGTACATGGACAGGGAGGGGATTGACTACCAGGTCATCAACGTCAATGCCTGGGGCTACGCGGCGGAGCCCGCGCTCGCGCGCGACCTCATCCAGTTGCAGAACGAGATGATCGCGAAGGCGTGCGCCGCCCGCCCCGATCGATTCGTCGGCATGGCGACGCTGGCACTGCAGCATCCGGAGATGGCCGCCGAGCAGCTCGACGTGGCGGTCAGGAAGCTCGGGCTGCGCGGCGCCGCCATTGGTGGCAGCGTCGAGGGGGTCGAGCTGTCCGATCCGAAGTTCTATCCGTTCTGGGCCAAGGCGGAGGAACTCGGCACGATGGTGTTCATGCACCCGCAGACCGCCCCGGGTACTACCGACAACTCGCGCCTGCGCGGCCGCGGCGGCCTTGGCAACACCATCGGCAACCCGCTCGAAACCACGGTCTTCCTTTCCCACCTGATCTTCGAAGGCGTGCTGGACCGGTTTCCGGGGCTGAAGATCTGCGCCGCACACGCGGGCGGCTACCTGCCCTCGTACAGCGGGCGCTCGGACGCGCTCTGCGGGCGCGGCGCCGGCCCGAACAACGACTGCACGGCGTTGCAGCGGAAGCCGAGCGAGTACCTCCGCGGGCCGCTGTACATCGACACGATGGTGTTTCGCCCCGAAGGTCTCCGCCACCTGGTGGCCGAGGTCGGTGCGGACCATATCTTCTACGGTACCGATTACCCGTTCGACTGGCCCGTCGGGGTGGACTTCGTGCTCGACGCGCCTTTCCTGGACAGTGCGGAGAAGGCGGCGATTCTGGGCGGCACGCTCGGGAAGTTGCTGCGGGTCGGTTGAGGCAGGTGGAACCAGGGCTGCGACTCCTGCTCAGCGCGTCGCCGCGAGTCATTGGCAACGGCTGCTTCATCCGAATGTTCCGGGTCGGGCGGGTCGCCAGGCCGGACTGAGCCCGGACCTGAAAGGTTCGGCCCTACGTACCAGTGCCGGGGTGCATCAATGCGTCCATGGCCGCCGCGACGCCGCCTCGCACTCCCGGCACACCCGCGAGTCTCAGGGCCATCTCCACGCCGCACAGCGTGCCGGCGAGCATCAGTTCGTTGAAGTCCCCGAGATGTCCGATGCGGAACGCGCGGCCGCGCAGCCGCCCAAGCCCGGCCCCCAGCGACAGGTTGAACTGTTCACGCGCGATGGCGCGGACGTGTTCCGCGTCGTGCCCGTCGGGCAGCAGCACGGCGGTGACGACCGCACTGTACTCGTCCTCCCGCCGGCACACAGTGGGAAGCCCCCACGCGCGCACGGCGGCACGCGCCGCGCGGGCCAGACGGACGTGGCGCGCGAAGACGCGATCGAGCCCCTCTTCCTCCATCATCACCAGCGCCTCGCGCAGGCCGTAGAGCAGGTTCGTCGACGGCGTATAGGGAAAGAACCCGGTGGCGTTCGACGCAAGCATCGGGCCCCACGCCCAGTAGGACTTCGGCAGCGTCGCCGTGCGTGATGCCTCGAGCGCCTTCTGACTGATCGCGTTGAAGCTGAGGCCCGGCGGCAGCATCAGCCCCTTCTGCGATCCCGCTAGCGTCACGTCGAGTCGCCATTCATCATGACGTAGGTCGATCGACCCGAGCGACGACACGGCGTCCACCAGCAGCAGCGCGGGGTGACCGGCGGCGTCCATGGCCCGCCGGACCTCGCCGAGCCGCGTGGTCGCGCCAGTGGAGGTTTCGTTGTGCACCACCAGCACCGCGCGGATGCGCCGCTCGGTGTCGGTTCGCAGCTTCGCCTCGACGACGGCCGGGTCGACGCCGGCGGACCAGTCGGTGTCCACCATCTCCACCTCGAGGCCGATGCGCCGCGCCAGTTCCGCCCAGAGCCGCGCGAACTCGCCGGTTTCGAACGCCAGCACGCGCCCGCCCGGCGACAGCGTGTTGACCAGGGCCGCTTCCCACGCGCCGGTACCCGAGGCTGGGTAGATGACGACGGGACCCGAGGTCTGGAAGACCCGCTGCAGCCCCCTGAGCACCGCCTGACCGAGCTCAGCGAAATCCGCGCCGCGGTGATCGATCGTCGGCTGCGCGATCGCCCGCAGCACGCGATCGGGGACGTTGGTGGGTCCGGGAATCTGGAGGAAGTGACGGCCGCTCCGGTTCATAGCCGCGAGATGGTATCACTCACCCTACAATGTCGCGTTTCCGTCCATGCGTCTGGTCCCAGTCGAACCGGCAGGCCTGTTCCCTGCGCTCCCGTGGCCCCGGTCGAAGGGGAGGCGCTCCGGCGTGCGCTGGCGTCGTCCCTCAGGGGAGAGGTCCGCTTCGATGCCGCGTCGCGGGCGCTTTACTCCACCGACGCGAGCGTCTACCAGATCCACCTGCTCGGCATGGTGGCCCTTCGTCCTCGCCTTTGCGCTTGCCTCAATGGGGCCGGGCAACATCGCGACCGCCGCGCTGATTGGGCCAATGGCGATGGGCGGCGGCCTCGCGGGTCGGTGTGCCGCTGTTCCTCAAGGCCATCATGGTCGGCCATGGCGCAAACGCGGGGTCGCTCTCACCCTTTGCTCCCACGGGCATCATCGTCAATGGCCTGATGATGCAGATCGAACTCCCTGGACATGAGCTGACCACGTACCTTTCCAATGCGGGGGCGCACGCACTCGTCGCCTTCGGCGGCTACTTCATCTTCGGGGGGCTGAAGCTGTTCACGCGCCGAGCCGGTGGCACCGTGGCCTTCGACCAGATCGATATGGGCTCGGAGCGGTTCGCGAGGAGCCACTGGGTCACGCTTGGCACCATCGTCGTGCTGCTGACCAGCGTGATCATCTCGAAGGACCTGCGCGCGAACGGGAGCATCGGCATGGCGGCGTTCGTCGCGTCGGTGTTCCTTGTGCTGACCGACTGCGCGAACGACGGTGAGGCCGTGAAGCGGATGCCCTGGCGCGTCATCCTGATGGTGTGCGGCGTGACCGTGCTGATCTCCATCCCTGGAGAAGGCGCAGGGGATCGATTTGCTGGTCTCGCTGGTGTCTCGCGTGTCGACGGCGCAGACCGTCACCGCGGTCGTGGCACCTCGTGGACGTCTCGCCGCTCTCCACGATCGGCGCGCCGTGCATTGCCGGGCGTCAGCGGAGGAGCGCTCTTCAACAAGCTGCTCGTCTGGGGGCTGTCGATGTCCGTAGTCGGCGCGGCGATCAGCTTCCTGGCCTTCTCCTGACGTCCGGCCTCGAGCTAGAGGAGTCTGCGCGGCCGGGAACGGCCGGGGTGCGGCGTACGTATGGGCAGACATGTGGCGTTCTTCATCGACAGCACGGTCGCGGCCCTCGATCTGTCGGCGCTCTATGCTCCATAGGAAGGGGAGCCGACGCTTCGATGGGCGACTATGGCGCTGCCACCGAACCTGAGCGGCAACTACAACCGGTGGCCAACGGGGTCGAGCCGTGGGGCTGCAGAAAGGCCCGGTCGGCGCAGACTTGTACCTTTTCAACGACAAGTTCCACGCGTCGACCGTGGAGGGCGTAAACTTCCCAATCGCGTGCTACCAGGGGTGGAACGACGCGGCGAGCGGCACTCTCAACGTGGGAACCTATGCGGCGTCAGCCGAAAGCGAGGGCCGCCGCCAGTGTCGAGGTCACCAACCTCCCGAACGCGGGCGCGGTTCGCATCACCGCCAACGGCCAGCCGTTCACGCGATTCGAAGTCACCAGCGCGATGCGCATCCGCATTGACAGCACCATTGACAGTCGCCAGTACCGGATCGTGACCGGCTACCGTGGCGCCGACAGGAGAGCCGATGAGCAGCCCCGACAGCAGCAGGACCGAGCCGCAGTCGCCGACATCACAGGACTGGCCATCGCTCAGCGACAGGCTGACAACCGCCCTCAAGCCGTTGGCTCCACCGCTCGCCATCTCGTTTCTGCCAAAGGGGTCGGCTGCGCCTGTTGCGCGGCGTAGTGACACGTATCCGGAGCCGAACGAGACGGGCCGAACCGGTCAGGCACCGGCTGGCTGCGTGTTCTGGATCAAGGGCGCCACCACGTCGTTTGCAACCGTCGCCGCCGACCATGCGAACTGCAGCGTCGGCAGCTACACGCACGGCTTCCTGACGCTCGAGGAGGCAGCAGCGAAGGACGACGTGTGCGCGGTGCTGGAGTCGGGCTGGGTGGATGCGGCCTCGGTGCAGAAGCTTCCGCGCGTGGTCGAGAAGCCCGAGACGGTTGTCTACAGCCCACTTGCCCAAACGACGATCGCGCCCGACGTAGTTTTGCTCCGCATCAACGGGTTCGCCCTGATGACCCTGAAGGACGCACTACCGAGCCTTCGCATTGAGGGCAAGCCGCAGTGTCACATTGTGGCCATCGCGAAGGAGCAGGGTGAGGTGGCCGCAAGCGTCGGCTGCGCCTTGAGCCGAGCGAGAACCGGAATGCGGCCGGAAGAGATGACGTGCGCGATCCCGGGCGCGATTCTCGCCGACGTGGTGACGGCGATCGAAGGTGCCGTGACGCTGGACCGCATGATGGCCAGCTACGCCGCTGCGGACGCGAAGCGGTTTCAATAGGCCCGCCCGGCTGAGGGCCGGGCACTTCCTCGGCTGTCGAACCGGCTCCTTCGAGTCGGCCGCATCGTCGGCGACGTGTTCAGCCTCAGCGCAGCGGGCGCGCCTGGAGGTCCAGACCAGGCGAACTTCTCGACGATGGGTGGACGTTCGCTCATCAGCAGGTGCTG
The DNA here is from genome assembly GCA_963722395.1 of uncultured Acidobacteriota bacterium. Lineage (GTDB taxonomy): Bacteria > Acidobacteriota > Vicinamibacteria > Vicinamibacterales > CAVVIG01 > CAVVIG01. Next base: position 796,988 of record CAVRLS010000013.1, read on the forward strand.
ACGAGTGAGTCTCCGCGGAGATCCTAGAGCACTGCGGCCGCGAAGTGCTCAGGCTGCTCCCCGGTGACCGTCGGCGCGTCCGCGCGCGGACCATCCTCCGAGGTGCTGAACGCCCACCTCTTCGAGTCCGTGGCAGACCCCCAGACGATCACCGACGCCTGACTTCATGTCTACAACAGCGAGCGGCCGCACGACAGCCTCGGCCGGAAGCCGCCGCTCACGTCTGCCGAGGCCCACATCAGCGACGCAGTCTCCGAACGCACTGTCTGCTGGGCGGGGAGGCTTACCATTGGGCGTGCTCGCATCTGCAACTCTGCAACCTATCGTCTGCACGTCACGTCTTGCTGACGCCGAGCGGTTCTACAGTGACGTGCTCGGCCTGCCCCTGGAAGGGCGCTCTCATGGCGCGCTTGTCTACCGCGTGGGCGCAGCGACGCTCCGCGTGTCACCCGTTCCATCGCTGCAGCCATCGCAGCATACGGTCATGGGGTTCGCGGTCGCTGACCTGAGGACCACCTGCAAGGTCCTCACGGCGCGTCGCGTGGAGTGGGAGCGCTTTCCTGGATTTCCGCACGATGAAGATGGGGTCCTGTCACTGCCGGACGGCACGCAAGTCGTCTGGTTCCGCGACCCCGATGGCAATCTCTTGTCGCTGGTTCAGTATGGGTCGGAGGCGTAGGTACGCCCAGAGGCGCGGTAACGCACTCCATCGCCAACCGCATCGTCGTTCAACTCCTCGCGGGTCACTGGCAACCCCTTGGTGGGCACATCCGTTGCACATTGCGATGCGAGGGTCACATATGGCGAAGAAGGCCGCCGCGAAGCGAGAACTGATTGATACCGGCAGCGACAAGCGATTCATCCGGCGCGACGGACAGGGCCAGTTCCGCGAGAGCGACGACGTGGGGCGCTCGCTTGCGGCCGACCGACGCCAGCACGCCAAGATCAAGGCCCCCAAGGGACAGGGCGACAAGGGCGACCGGTAGTGCGCTGGCCAAAAGAGGACAACCTGTGGCTGATGGGGATGGTGGCGCTGTGCTCGGCCGGTGTCCTGATTGCGGCCCGATGGCTCTGACGGCCCAGCGGCTTCGGCACTGTGGGGCCGATCGAAGGCGCGTGCGCGGGCGCGCGGACTCTACAAAGCGCGAGCGGCCGTCTAGCATGCGTCAGGCGGCGACGAGCGTGCGTCGAGACGCAGCATGACGATATTGTCTTCGACTCGCGTGTCGTACGTATGCACGCAGGACGCGATGCCGGTCGGCCGCTCGATCATGCCAGTCGCGAGGCCAATCTTCCAGCCGTGCAGTGGGCAAACGACGGTGTCGCCGGCGACGAGGCCGTCGCAAAGCGGCCCGCCCTTGTGCGGGCAACGGCCATCGACGACGAGGAATCGGTCGTTGCCGACATTGAACACCGCGAGTTCACGTCCGCCCACCAACACCGCGCGTCCTTCACGTGGCGGGATGTGGTCGACCGGGGTGAGGCGAACCCAGACGCCGTCGCTCATGCGATCACCTGGTCGATTGGAGTCAGCGGAATAAACTGTGTCCTGTTCACGGGCGTGCGTCCTTCCTGCCATGCATCGTACGAACGGTCCTTCGACTTGCGGAAGCGATCGCGCAACGCGTCCTTCACCGTGTCAGCGGCGTAGATCGTGTCCTTCCGCACCCGCTCCATCCCGATGCGTTCGACGAAGTCGTAGGTGCGTTCGAGATAGCGCGCGTGCTCGCGGTAGTACTGGAAGAACAGTATCGACGCATCCATGGCGGCGTCGGTGGTTTCCACCGTGATGAGCAGGTCGGCCTTCCGCACCGACTTGCCCGCAGCGCCGCCAACGAACACCTGCCAGCCCCCCTCGATGCCCACTAGGCCGATATCCTTCACCGTCGCCTCGGCGCAGTTGCGTGGACAGCCGACGGTGGCCATCTTCACCTTGTGCGGCGTGAACAGGTTCTCGAAGATGCGCTCCATTTCGATACCGGCGTTGGTTGAGTCCTGGGTGCCGAAGCGGCAGAACTCGGTGCCGACGCAGGTCTTCACCATGCGCACACCCTTGGTGTAGCCCTGGCCCGAGGGCATGCCGAGATCGGCCCACACGCCGGGCAGGTCTTCCTTCCGGATGCCGAGCAAGTCGATGCGCTGGCTGCCGGTGATCTTCACCATCGGCACCTTGTACTTGTCGGCAACGTCGGCGATGCGGCGCAGCTCGTCGGGCGATGTCACGCCGCCGCGGATGCGGGGAATGACCGAGAAGGTGCCGTCCTTCTGGATGTTGGCGTGGACACGGTCGTTAATGTAGCGCGCCGAGCGGTCCTCGTCGTGTCCGCCGCACCAGACCTGGTCGAGGAGGTAGCTCAACGCCGGTTTGCAGATCTCGCAGCCGGCACCGTTGCCGTAGATGTCGAGGACGTCCTGCACCGCCTTCAGCTTCTGGCTCTTGATGATGTCGCGCAGTTCATCCTGCGAGAACGCCACGCAGGCGCACAGCACGTTCCTCGTTTCGTCCGAGAAGTCGGGCGCCACCGCCTTGAGCAGGCTCTCGCACAGGCCGCGGCAACTGCCGCAGCCGGTGCTGGCACGCGTGTCGTCCTTCAGCTGCGCCATCGTGCAGACGCCGCGGTCGTGAATAGCCTCGATGATCTGGCCCTTCGTCACGCCGACGCAGCCGCACACCGTGGCGCTGTCGGCCATCTGCGCCACGTCGGCGCCGCCATCTGCGGCAGGCGGCGGGAACAACAGGTGACGCCGGCGTTCGGTGAGATCCTCACCAGTCCGCAACCATTCGAGATAGCGGTGGCTGTCCGAGGTGTCGCCGACGAGGATGACGCCGGCCAGGCGGCCGCCGCGCACGGTCAGCTTCTTGTAGATCCCCAGCGCCCGGTCCTCGAAGCGCACCGGTTCGGCGGCCTGTCCGCTCCAGTCGCCGGCCGAGAACACGTCGATGCCCATGATCTTCAGCTTCGACGCCGTCACGGTGCCTTCGTAGGTCGGCCCGCGATGACCGGTCATGGTGGCCGCGAGCACCTTGGCCTGTTCGATCAGTGGCGCCACCAGGCCGTAGCAGATGCCCCGGTGTTCGACACACTCGCCAACCGCGAAGATGTCCGGCGACGAGGTCTCCATGTAATCGTTGACGACGATGCCGCGGGTGACACGCACGCCGGCCTTGTAGGCGAGTTCGACGTTCGGCCTGATCCCGGCCGCAACCACGACCAGGTCGGCTTCGAGGCAGCTGTCGTCCGACAGCGCCACACCCTCGACCCGCTCCTGCCCGAGAATGGCTGTCGTCGTGCGGTTCAGCATCACCGTGATGCCGAGATCCTCCATCTTGCCGGCAAGGTAGTTGCCGCCGTCGGCATCGAGCTGACGTTCCATCAGCGTCGACATCAGGTGCAGCACCGTCACGGCGCATCCCTGCACCTGCAGGCCGCGTGCGGCCTCGAGTCCGAGCAGACCGCCGCCGATGACCACCGCCTTCACGCCCGGCGCGGCACGCTCCATCAACGCGCGCGTGTCGTCGAGCGTGCGCCACTGGAACACGCCATCCTTGTCGAGACCGTCGATCGGCGGCATCGACGCGGTGCTGCCGGTGGCGAGCAGCAGCGTGTCGTAGGCGGTCACCGACCCATCGCTGCCGGTGACGGTCTTGGCCACCGGATCGATGTCGTGCACGCGCACGCCGAGCCGCAGGCGGATGTTGTTCTTCTGGTACCAAGCGAGCGGGTTGATGGTGATCTCGTCAGTCGACTTCTCGCCGGCTAGCACCGACGAGAGCAGGATGCGGTTGTAGTTGGGGTACGTTTCGTCGCCGAAGATCGTGATGGCGAAGTCGTGGGAGTGCTTCAGGATCTGCTCGACGCACGCCACTCCGGCCATGCCATTGCCGACGACAACCAGCTGTCTCATAGATCGGGCAGCGAGCAAGCCCCGTTCCCGTGCCGGGTACCAGGGGTCGGCCGCCCGTTGTCGAACAAAAGCCGCAGTTCGTCGCAATTGCCGCCTCCACGCGAACGAACACGATTGTCGCAACCATGGTTAGAACGGCGACAAAAGCGTCGAATGCATACCTGGTGATCCGGATCGAGCGGCCCATCCCTGACGACTGAGAGCTCCAGACTCGTTCGCAAGCACGTCTGTAAGACGGTTCAAACGGCGACGGCGGGGTTGCCCGCACACCTGGCACGGAGCCTTGGCGTTGATCGGGCTACGCAATTGTCCGGAGATCAAGGACGCATCGACAACTGTGTCGACTGGCGCTCGTGAGATTGCGGGCGAAACTCCCGCGTTTCCTGGGTTGCAGCGAGCGACGAGACGGCCCACCGGTTGCTCTGTGTCCTGATGGTCCCGCCAAGCGGGCCCGCAGAACCGACCATGTTGTCCTTAGCCACTGCCACACACTGCCCGTACTGCGCACTGCAGTGCGGCATTCACGTCCGCCAAGGCGCCGAGGGTCCGAGCGTGGAGCCGAATGCGCGCTTCCCGGTGAACAAGGGCGGGCTCTGCATTAAGGGCTGGTCGTCGGCGTCGCTGCTAACGCATCGCGATCGGCTGCTCACGCCCCTCATGCGTCGTGCCGACGGGGAACTGACAGCCGCCAGCTGGGACGAGGCGCTCACCGCCATTGCCTGCCGCTTCCGTTCGGTGCAGCAACAGCACGGGCGCGACAGCGTCGGCGTGTTTGGTGGCGGCTCGCTGACCAACGAAACCAGCTACATGCTAGGCAAGTTCGCGCGCGTCGCCCTGGGCACGGCCAACATCGACTACAACGGCCGCTTCTGCATGTCCTCGGCAGCTGCAGCGCAGAACCGCGCGTTCGGCATCGATCGCGGCCTGCCGTTTCCCCTGGAGGACATCCCGCACGCGGCGGTCATCCTGCTCATCGGCGGCAACCCGGCCGAGACGATGCCGCCGATCATGCAGTACTTCGAGGCGCAGCAACTGGCTGGCGGCGAACTGATCGTGGCCGACCCACGCCGGACACCGACGGCGTCGTGGGCGAAGCAGCACCTGCGGCTACGGCCCGGCACGGACGCCGCCCTGGCCAACGGCCTGCTGCACGTTCTCGTCCGCGACCACCTAATCGACGAGGCGTTCGTCGCCGCACGCACCGAGCACTTCGGCCGTGCGAAGCACGTAGCTGCCTGGTACTGGCCCGAGCGTGTCGAGCAGCTCACCGGCGTCCCGGAAGCGCTCATCGTCGACGTCGCTCATGCGCTCGCGACGGCGCCGAGCGCCATGATCATCAGCGCGCGCGGACCCGAACAGCAGGCACAGGGCGTAAACAACACGCTGGCCTACATCAACGTGGCGCTCGCGCTGGGGCTGCCGGGCCGCGCCCACAGCGGCTACGGCACGCTCACCGGCCAGGGTAACGGGCAGGGCGCGCGTGAGCACGGACAGAAGGCCGATCAGCTTCCGGGGTATCGCTCGATTGCTGATCCGGAGGCTCGTCGTCACATGGCGTCGGTGTGGGGTATCGACGAGCACGACATCCCGAAGGCCGGCAAGTCCGCCTATGAGCTGATCGAGGCGCTCGGCACTGAGGTGCACGCGCTGTTCCTCATGGGGTCGAACCTTGCCGTGTCGGCGCCGGACGCGCTGCGCGTCGAACAGCGGCTCGCCTCCCTCGACACCTTCGTCGTCTGCGACTTCTTCCTGTCCGAAACCGCACGCTTCGCTGACATCGTGCTGCCGGCCGCGCAGTGGGCCGAACAGGAAGGCACGATGACCAACCTTGAAGGGCGCGTCATTCATCGCCGCAAGGCGATGGAGCCGCCCAGCGAGGTGCGTACCGACCTCGATATCCTCACAGCACTCGCCGAGGCGCTTAGCTGCCCACGTGGCTTCAGCGGCATGACGCCAGCGGCGGCTTTTGACGAGCTGAGGCGCGCCTCGAGCGGGGGCATCGCTGACTACGCCGGGGTGACCTACGAGCGGCTCGATGCCACCGACGGCGTGTTCTGGCCCTGCCCGTCCACCGACCACGCCGGCACGCCGCGCCTGTTTGTGGACACCTTTCATACGGCGTCAGGCCGCGCACAATTTCATGCCACGCCGCAGGCCGAGGCGACCGACCCACGCTCCGAGGAGTTCCCGCTGCTGCTGACGACCGGGCGCGTGCTGGCACAGTACCAGTCGGGCACGCAGACGCGCCGCATCGCACAGTTGAACGAGGTGGTTCCGCAGCCGCTCGCCGAACTGCATCCGCTGACGGCAGCGCGCGTCGGTGCCGTCGATGGTGGACCGGTCACGCTGACTACCCGGCGCGGATCGGCGACGTTCGTCGCCAGGCTGACCCGAGGCATCCGCGAGGACACGGTGTTCGTACCGTTCCACTGGGGTGGCTCGCTTGCCATCAATCGCCTGACGAACGCAGCGCTCGACCCGGTGAGCCGTATGCCCGAGTTCAAGGTCTGCGCGGTGCGGCTCGATCGGACCGCTCCGGAGGAGGCACGCTGATGTTGGCGGGACCGCTGGTGATCATCGGCAACGGCATGGCTGGCGCGCGTCTCGCCGAACACCTGGTGGCGCGACGCACCTCGCATGCATTCGCGATCGTGATGTTCGGTGACGAGCCGGGCGGCAGCTACAACCGCATCCTGCTGTCCGGAGTCCTCGCCGGCAAACACGCCGGCCCGGACATCGTCACCAACCCGCTCGAGTGGTACGCGGAAAACGGTGTGCGGCTGCGGGCGGGGACGCGGGCCGAGCGCATCGACATTGCGGCGCGTGAGGTGGTCGGCGAGGGCGGCGTCCGCGAAGCGTTCGACTCGCTGGTATTCGCAACCGGCAGCAGCCCGATCGTTCCCGCAATCCATGGCCTTACCGCGCCGGACGGCTCCCTGATGCCGGGGCATTCGTCTTCCGCACCGTTGACAACTGCGCGCGCATGGCGGCGGCTGCTTCCGAGGCGCGGCACGCCGTGGTCATCGGAGGCGGGCTGCTCGGGCTCGAGGCGGCGCGCGGGCTGCTGAGCCACGGTGTTGCAGTCACCGTCGTGCACCTCGCCACCCACGTGATGGACGCACAGCTCGATGCGCCCGGCGGACGCGTCCTGCAGCGACAACTCGAGATTATGGGTCTGCGCGTGCTGACCGGTTGCACGACGCACGCGGTTCTCGGCGACGGGAAGGTCGAGGGATTGGCCTTCAGCGACGGCTCCGAGCTGTCATGTGACCTGCTGGTGGTTGCGGCCGGCGTTCGTCCAAACATCGAGCTGGCGCGCGCCAGCGCACTGCGCACCAACCGCGGCATCGTCGTCGGCGACGACCTGTCGTGCGTCGGTGCGCCCAATATCTACGCACTGGGGGACTGTGCGGAGCACGAGGGACGGAGCGTACGGCCTGGTGGCACCGGCGTGGGAACAGGCCGACGTGCTCGCGGACCGGCTCACCGGCCGCCGGCCGACGGCGCGCTACAGGGGCTCTCGGCTGGCGACCAAGCTGAAGGTGGCAGGGGTTGACGTGGCGGTGATGGGCGAGCGTGATGCCGCCGCCGACGACGAGGTGGTGAGCTACAGCGAGCCGTCTCGCGGTATCTACAGCCGGCTGATCGTTCGCAACGAGCGTGTCGTAGGCGCCATGCTCATCGGTGCGCCTGGAGCCGTGCCGTCGGTCGTGCAGCGCTTCCTCGACGGGTCGCCAGTGCCGGCGCAGCGCTCGGATCTGCTGTTCCCGCCGACCGGCGAGGTTCCGTCGCAGGCGGTCGATCAGGTTCCCGACTCGGCACGCATCTGCGACTGCAATGCGGTGGTGAAAGAGCAGATCGTCCAGGCGGTGTTGAGCGGTGCGCGCAGTGTCGCGGCCGTGTGCGAACGGACTCGGGCGGTACCGGCTGCGGCTCCTGTCGCCCCGAAGTCCAGAGAATCGTCGACTTCACGTGCCGGCAACTGGAAGACAGCGGCGCGACGGGTGTCGACAGTGGCCTGACACGAGGAGGTGCACATGCCGCGCTTTGAAGGGCAGCGGATTGCCCTGCTCGAAAGCCGCAAGGCCAGCGAACTGGCGACGATGGTGCAGCGTTGTGGCGGCACACCGCTGTGCGTGCCATCGGTGCGCGAGGTGCTCCGCGAGGGCGACTTCAGGCCTGCATTGCAGGCGCTCATCGATGGCACGTTCGGGGTGGTGGCGGTGCTGACGGCTGCAGCCTGCGAGGCACTGTTTGCCGAAGCGGAGCGCTTGCAGCTGCTCGACGCGGTCGTCGCCGCGCTGCGTGCTACGACCATCGCCGCACGCGGACCCAAGCCACTGCTGGCGCTGCGGCGCCAGGGGCTGACGCCCAGGTGATGACGGCGAAGCCGCACACCAGCGACGACCTGCTGTCGGCGATGCACCCACTCGAACTGCAGGGCACGCGCGTGCTGGTGCTGCACTACGGCGAGCGCAGCGACACATTCTCCGGCGGCCTTGTGGCGCGCGGCGCGGCCGTCGACGACCTCAGTCTGTACGACTGGGCGCTGCCCGAGGACCTTGCTCCGCTGCACGCGCTCGTGCGGGACACGGTGGACCAGCGGGTCGACGCGATGCTGTTCACCAGCCAGGTGCAGTTCCGGCACCTGCTGATCGCTGCCGGGCAGGTCGGCCTCGAGGACGACCTCGTGCACGCGCTGCGCGACCGCGTCATCGTCGGCTCGGTCGGCCCGGTGTGTTCGCGGGTGCTGCGTGCCTCTGGCATCGTGCCCGATGTCATGCCGCACTCACCCAACGGCGCATCGCTGATCCAGGCGGTCGCCGAATACGTGTCGATGTTCGACTTCTCCGGAGAACCCCCCAGTGCATAGCCAGACCGGGACGCCGCTGACCGGCCACACGCCAACCCTGTTCGCCTGTTTCCTGCACTTCGACATCTGCTTCATGCTCTGGGTGCTCGTCGGTGCACTCGGACCGTTCATCTTCGACGGCACGCACGTGCAGGCCGGCCTGAAAGGGCTTCTCATTGGCATCCCGATCCTGACCGGATCGCTGCTGCGGGTGCCGCTCGGCATGCTCAGCGATCGCTTCGGCGGTCGACGCGTCGCCATTGCACTGCTGGCCTTCCTTTTCGTCCCGCTGACGGTCGCATGGCTGGCGCCGACGGGTGTCGGCACACTGCTGCCGGTCAGCCTGATGCTCGGCACTGCGGGTGCGTCGTTCGCGGTGGTCCTGCCGCTCGCCAGCCGCTGGTATCCGGCCGAACGTCAGGGTCTGGTGATGGGCATCGCCGCCGCCGGTAACAGCGGAACCGTGCTGGCCAACATGTTCGCGCCGCGCATCGCCGCGGCCATCGGCTGGCAGAACGTCTTCGGAGTGGCGATCGTCCCGCTGGCGATTGCCTCGATCCTCTTCGTGCTGCTGGCCCGCGAGGCTCCGGCCGGGCCGCGTGCCCGCAGCGCAGCCGACTACCTCGCGGTGTTGTCGGAACCGGATGCCCTGTGGTTCTGCGCCTTCTACTGCGTCACGTTCGGCGGCTACGTCGGTTTGAGCAGCTTCCTGCCGGTGTTCCTGCACGACCAGTTCAACGTGGCGCCGGTCGTGGCCGGTTCGGTCACGGCGGCCGCGGCGTGTGCCGGCAGCTTCTCGCGTCCGCTCGGCGGCTACCTGGCTGACCGCCTTGGCGGCGTGCGGATGTTGCAGGTGCTGTTCGTGGTGATTGGCGTCGCCTATGTCGGCATGGCAGGTGCGCCGGGGATCAGGTCGGCGGCGGCGATCGCCCTGGTCACGATGATCGGACTCGGGCTGGGGAACGGTGTGGTGTTCCAGTTGGTGCCGCTGCGGTTCTCGCGCGAGATCGGCATCATCACCGGTCTGGTCGGAGCCGTCGGCGGCGTGGGTGGCTTCCTGCTGCCGACGATCATGGGCGCCATGAAGCAGGCCACCGGCGCGTTCTCGCCTGGCTTCACGCTCCTGTCCGCGTGCGCCCTGGGCGCTGCCGGTGTGCTCTATTTCCGACAGACGTCGGCCGACAACTGGCTGGCTGATTCCGCTGCGCTGACCGACTAGCTCGATAACCATCGAGCTCGCGGCAGCGCGTAGGAGCGCGTTGAGTCGAACGCGCCGGCGAGCTGCGCCTTATCTGGGCGACGGGGGGCACCTGTCGCGTCGACCAGCGCACGCTGGACGAAGCGGCGCAGCGTAGGCGAACTCAAACTCATGAGTTGCGGCGGTGGGCTTGATCCGCGCTTCGGTGGACATCTTCGGGGAGAGCAATACGATGGCCGCCTTGCTGGCATCAGGAAGTGACCGTGGCACATGGGTCGAGGTCGACCTGCCGGGTGGTGAGGTCAGGCTCTCGCCGAACGCTCCAGGATCGGAATGGTCGCGTGCTGCCGATGGCAGGGCCGCTAACTGTCGCGGGCGAGACAGCGGTCAGCGGCCGACCTGGCATCGCAAAAGACGTCATCGGGTCCCTGCCGCCGAGCTGACTATCGACGAGCAAGTGCTGGAGTTCGCGGATCGTCGGCGGTTGCTCGCCATGAGCGTGAGCTGCAGGCTTCTTGAAGAGACGGGGCCCACCTACGGACGGAAGTGGCGGGGCGGAGCCGGCGGCGATGTGTCGGGAGTCTGGCTCACAAGTGCGGCACACCTTCGGCCTGACTGACCGAGACCGATCGAACCCGCCGAACGGGGCCGACCGCGAGCGATGGTAGACGGCTGTCTGCGGTACTCGCATCGGCTCAGCCGACGATTCAGCAGCAGAAGCGCGTGAACCAGGGCGCTATAATCGTTCTTCGCCGTCGTAACCAGAATTCGCATCAATGAAATGCCCTCGCTGCGGTAGCGACATCGGAATAGCCACGCGCTGTCCTCGCTGTGCCTCGCCTACCGATCAAGCGGTTGCGGCCGGTGCACTCACGCCGCCTCCCGCCGTCTCTGCCGACGACGAGCGGACCACCCTCCGCGTGAGCGCAGAAGAACTCACCACGATCCGAACACCCGTTGACGTCTCGACGCCGCCGATCTCGGTGATGCGGGTCGCCGATCCGGACGCCACGTTCGTGACTCCGCCGCCTTCTGAGGTCATCGGCGATGAAGGGTTCACGCCGATACCACCGATTCGGCCGCCTGCTCGTACGGCCACGCGTCATGCCACTCCGCGATCAGAGGAAGACGGCCCGCTCGGAATCGGAGAGCCGTTCGGCACCCGCTATCACATCATTCGATTGCTCGGCATCGGTGGCATGGGTGCGGTCTATCAGGCGTGGGATGATGAACTGGGCGTTGCGGTCGCGATCAAGGTCATTCGCCCCGAGGTGCTCGAGGATCCGTCGGTGGCCGCCGAGATCGAGCGGCGCTTCAAGCGTGAACTGCTGCTGGCGCGCCAGGTCACCCACAAGAACGTGGTTCGCATTCACGACCTCGGCGAGATCGGCGGCATCAAGTACATCACCATGCCGTACCTCGACGGCAGCGACCTCGCGGCGCTACAGCGGAGCGGCGGCAAGCTCCCGATACCGAGGATCATGCGCATCGCGCGTTCGGTGATCTCGGGACTCGTCGAGGCGCATAAGGCCGGCGTCGTCCACCGCGACCTTAAGCCGGCAAACATCATGATCGGCCGGACGACGAGGCGATGATCATGGACTTCGGCATCGCGCGATCGACGGGGGCGCCGACGTCGACCGTCGTGCCTGGCGCGGATACCATCGCCCGCGCCTGCGCAGCACCAGCCAGACGCACCTCGAGTCGACCGTGTTCGGTACGGTGGTCGGCACCGTCGAGTACATGGCCCCAGAGCAGGCCAAAGGCGTGGCGGTCGACCAGCGTGCTGATGTGTATGCGTTCGGTCCGATCCTGTACGACTTGCTGGTCGGCCAGCGCCGCAGCAAGAAGGGTGAGAATCCGCTCGCCGAGCTGCAGGCACGCATGACGCAGGCGCCGGCTTCAGTGAAGACCCTGGTGCCGACGGTGCCCGACTCCATCGAGCACATCCTGTCCCGGTGCCTTGAGCCCGACGCCGATAAGCGCTTCCAGACCAGTGCCGAGGTCGCCGCGGCTCTCGCGCTACTCGATGACGAAGGCATCCCGATCCCGATTCCGCCTCGGTTCAGCACCAGGCTCGTCGCGACAGTCGCGACGACCGTCCTGACCCTGGTGACCGCCACGCGGTACTTCACGCGCACGCCGCCGCCGCCGAAGAAGCACGATCCGGTGTCGGTCCTGATTGCCGACTTCGACAACCAGACCGGCGACGCGACACTCGATCGCACGCTGGCGCCAGTGATGAAGCTGGCCCTCGAAGGCGCTGGCTTCATCAGCGCATACGACCGGACCGGCCTCCGCTCGCTCGGCCAGCGCGCCCCTGAGACCCTCGACGAGCGCGCGGCAGTGGAGGTCGCGGCCAAGCAGGGAGTGGACGTGGTGATCACCGGAGCGATCGAACGGCAGGGCGACGGATTCGGACTGTCCGTGAAAGCGGCGCGGACGGTAACCGGCGAAGTTGTTGCCAGTGCCAGCGGCCAGGCTGCCAGCAAGAATAAGGTGCTCGAGGTCGCGACGCAGCTGGCCGGCGACGTCCGCAGCGCGCTTGGCGACGAAACGTCGTCTGATTCAGCACAGATGTTCGCGATGGCCAGCCTGTCGGCGAACTCACTCGACGTGTTGCGGAACTACGCCGCGGCGCGCGAAGCCTCTTCGAACGGGAAATTCGAGGAGGCCCTGAAGAGTTACCAAAAGGCGGTCGAACTGGACCCAAAGTTCGGGATTGGCTACCAGGGCCTGGCGACGGTGTCGCTGAATCTCGGCAAGCTGCAGGATGCGGACAAGTACTTCAAGCAGGCGCTGAGCCATCTTGACAGCATGACTGAGCGTGAGCGCTACAACACCCGGGGCGTCTACTACCGGCTGACCGGCGACTTCGAGCAGTGCGAGAAGGAATACACCGATCTCATCGCGCGGTTCGACGGGGACGTCCTGGCGCACAACAACCTCGCGTTGTGCTCGAGCCTCATCCGGAACATGCCGAAGGCGTTGACCGAGATGCGGCGCGCGGTTGACATCCTGCCGAAACGCGCGCTCTTCCGCATCAACCTGGCGCTGTACGCAAACTATGCCGGCGACTTTCAGACCGGCGAACAGGAAGCGATCACCGCCCAGGAACTTGGCAGTTCGCTGAGCCTGGTGCCACTGGCGTTTGCGCAAACCGGGCAGGAACGCCTGGTGGAGGCCACGCAGACCTACCGCACGTTGGGAAGAGTGGAGTCGCTTGGCCCGGTCGCGGCATCCTCGGAAATCTCAGGCCTTGCCGATCTGGCGATCTACGAAGGCCGGTTCTCAGAGGCTGTGACACTTTTGGAATCTGGCGCCGCCGCTGATGTGAAAGCGCAGAATGCCGACCGCGCGGCGGCCAAGCTCGTCGCGGCCGCATACGCGCAGCTTTCGCGCGGGCAGAAGGGGGCAGCGATTGCGACCGCAGAGAAGGCACTGACGACGAGCACCTCCGTCAAGGTCCGCGCCCTCGCTGGACGCATCCTGATCGAGAGCGGAGAGATCGCGCGAGGACAAACGATCGCCGGCGAATTGGCCGATGCGATCCAGGCCGACCCGCAGGCGCACGCGAAGATCCTCGAGGGGCTGGCCGCCCTGGCCAGTAGCGATCGACGCCGGGCAATCAAGAGCTTGTCAGAGGCGAACGAGATCCTCGACACATGGATCGGGCATTTTGATCTGGGCCGCGCCTATCTGGCAGCCGGCCAGTATGCACAGGCCGACTCGGAGTTCGATCGCTGCCTCAAGCGCCGCGGCGAGGCACTGTCGTTGTTCCTCGACGAGGAACCCACCTTCGGCTACCTGCCTGCGACCTACTACTACAAAGGCCGGGTTCGTGAAGCGCTGAAGACCGGCAACTTCGCTGAGTCGTACAGCACCTATCTGACGATCCGCGGTACTTCGACGGAAGATCCGCTCCTCGGCGACGTGAAGCAGCGCGTCGCCGGCGCTGCCACCACTCGGTAGTCCACTCCGTACCCGCAAGGCGACAGTCCAGTACACAACGACGGCGGGAACCGATGCGATCGGCCCCCGCCGTGTGTCGAAGTGTCGTGTGACCTACTTCGGAAGCGTCACGCTCTTCGCATTGGACATGCTGCTGAAGTTAGTCTGCGGCGCGGGCGCAGGCGGTGGCGGCTGGATTGGTGTCTCCGCGATCACGAAGTAGGTGTACGTTGCCCCCGCCTTCAGGTTGCTCGTGTCAGTTGCACTGAGCGTGGTCGTGGTGCCGACCAGCACCTTGTCCAGGATGTTGGTTGCGGTCACCCCGGCGCCGGGCACCCGCCAGACGTAGTAGATCGGGTAGGTCCGATTGTTCACGACCACCGGTTCCCCGCGGAAGGTCGGGGCGCTCCAGGTGAGCGTGACCGCCGGCTTCCGGTTGATGACGCTGCTGGTCGTGGTCAGCAGATGCGCAGGATGTCCGACCGAGTCGGCGGTCTCGAAGTCCTGCTCGGGCGGCGCGCCGCCGTCGCCGGCATAGCCACCGTCGCCAGCATAGCCGCCATCGCCAGCGTAGCCGCCGTCGGCTGCATAACCGCCATCGCCGGCATAACCGCCGTCGCCGGCGTAGCCACCGTCGCCAGCGTAGCCGCCGTCACCGGCGTAACCAAGCGAGGCTCCGACACTACTCCGTCGGCTTCCGATCTGACGCAGCCCATAGCTCGTGATCCAGCCCCAATCGTCCGAGCCGCGGAGAAGCTGCGCGTCGTCAGTTGTCCGCGCGGTCCCGTCGAAGGTGACGTCCTGCGGACCTGCATCGGCGCTCGTCAGCTTGAGGTCGCCGTTCCAATCGATACCGACCACACCAGAGATCGGCAGCGTGATGCGAACCATGCGGGCGCTGTCGCCGATCGGCGTGCCGTCGCAGTGCTTCCTGGCGATCGTCGTGCCGAGTGCGGTGTGAACGGTTGACGCCGGCGCATACCAGGTGCCGCGATACGCCAGCGGGTTGGTCAGATCCATCGGCAGGGCTGATTCGCTGATGCTGGCAATGCCGCCCCCAGGCGCGCTGTAGAAGCGATCACCCAGCTGTGAACGGGAGTAGTCGAGGACTGGCTCGGGGTGCAGAGCCGAGGTGAGCCCGTCGACCTGCAGCGAGTAGCTCATGACGCTGAGATAGTTCGGGTTGCAGTTGCTCTCCATCGGGATGAGCGGGGCTGGCCCGCTCGGAGCGCTTTGCAGATCGAATGGATGACCGCTGTGGGTCAGCCAGAAGTGGTGTCCCATTTCGTGCATCATCGTCGACGCCTGCACGAACTCGGAGCCCCGGAAGCCGTTCCCCCACGCGCCGAGGGTCACGATGGCATCACCACCCGGACGGTCGCCTTTGCCGGACCTCTTCGTGACGACATGGAAATCGGGGTTCTGGGCGGTGCACGATCCATCGGGGTTGGTGCCCGTGGCTGGGTTCAAGCAGGGATTGGGCGACCTGGGTTCACCGGTGCTGTGGCCGAAGAACACGTAGTGGAAGATGTCCTTCCTGGTCAGGTCAAATCGCCGCCGACAGTTCGCCCCGCCGCCGGCAGCTTCGCACGCCGCCTGCTGCGGATCGGTCAACTGGGTACCTTCGGGTGCCTCCCACGCATCGCGAATACTCTGCAGGCCGAATTTCCAGCCGACTACCCCCGGGTAATCAGGGAACTGGCACGAGCGTGGGTCGGCGTTCGCGTCAGCCCGCCACGGAGCCGTGCACGCGACCTCTTTCACGAGTTCCCCGCCGCGTGCACCAACCGCCACGATGTAGCGGTCGGCATCATGGCCGAACGCGGTGGTGTAGGAATTGGGATCGCCGACGTCGAAGTGCGCCCGGATTGCCGTCGGCGCCGCCGCGAGCGCGTCGCCCATCAGCTTCAACACCTTGGCATTCGGCAGATGCACGTGACCTTCTCTATCGATCGTCGTGTCAGCCGCGCCACTCGGCCCGTACTGAGTGGTGCCAGGGCTGATCGTGAAGTTCCCATCGATTGAGGTTCCCGCCCACATCGCGCCGATCTCCGTAAACAGATCGGGCTGATCGGAACCGGCGTTCATCGCATGGATATCCGGCAGCGGTCGGCCGTCGGGATCGGCCCACGGCGTGCCCGGTTTCGCCGGCTCATTGGGGTTGTTGCTGAAGTCCTCGACGTTGTCGATAAGGCCGTCCCGGTCCGTATCGACGACCTGTGTGCTGAGAACCCAGGTTCCGCCGCTCAGGCAGTCAAATGCGGGGCTGGTGCCGTGATCGATCCGGACGGTTGCCCGATCGTTCTGCGCGCCCGTCAACGGGCGAGCGGTGGGCGGGACGATGCCGACGTCCGCATTGTTGAACAGGAAGTCCTGATGTTCCCAGGTCGGTCCCACGAACCGATTCACACCATTCGGCAGGACGTGGCCGTTCACAAGCACGCGGTCATAGAACCCCGGTTGGCCGTCCCCGAGCACGATCGAAAGCCGGCTCTGCGTGTTGGAGGCCTCGTAGAAGCCTTTCATGGTCTGGGTGATGAAATCGCTGCCCTGATTCATCACGAAACCGCCATCGTAGATGACGATGGCACGATACGGTTCCTTCGCGTCGCGGAAGACCACGACCAGCGTCGCCCCGAGCGTGAAGGGCACCTTATTGCCGTCCCCACCGACATCGACCAGCTTCAGAGCATGAGTGCCGTTGACCGCGTATTTGCCGTCGACCACAGGAAACGCACTGAGGACATCGGCTCGATAGAAGTACTCCGTCCGGCCGCTCCCACCTCCGGTTCCACCGCCACTGGCCCAGCACGGTGAGGTACCGCTGACGACAGTGGTGATTGGCGTGAGGTCTATGTTCCTGAACTGGGTACCGTTCAGACCGGCTTTAGGACTGCCGGTCGGCGCGACGGTGGCCCAATAGAGATACGCCGCGACGGGTGACGCGCTGGACGGGATGTCGGCAATCGTGAGGCTCGTCGACACGACGTCGGTCGTTGCGTCGCCCCCCCCTTTCGTCTGGACGCTGTAGAGGCGGTGATCGCCGGTGAGAAAGAAGTTGTTGAAATATCGGGGCGCGTTTGTTTGTGCCTGCGCGGCCAGCGGCGTGACCAGCAGGAAACAGGGCACCAGACCGAGGAGCACCTTCGCCGTATTTCGGAATTGTGTAGCGACCGTGCGAGAACACATGTCGACCTCTTTCTGATCTGAAGTACGTGCGACGTCGGAGCGCCCGCTGGGTCGATGTGGTGACGCTCTCATCGTGTGGCGCAAGCGTCTGAGAACCAGGAGGACTGGTAGACGAATCCTCCGCGTGGGTGTCCAACACCGGTACCGGTTGACCAGAGAGGTTCGAGCGCGAGACGTCGATTGTAGTAGTCAGCCGCCCGCCCTGCGATGCGAATCGTGAAGCGTTCCGATCAATCGTCGACGTGCCGCGTCGAGTTAGATTCGCAGATGACGCGCGCGATGACGACAGAGCGCGTGGGGCGGGAGCCCTGCAGTATCTCAGCGTCCGTAACGGTCGAGCGAGCGAGTGCCGCTTTCTGAGGACGGCACCACCGACCGACTGCAACGCGTCCGCTTCAGCGATGGGCCGGAAATCCGCACGCCACCAGACGTCGGAGCCTGCGGCCGGGCGCAGCACGCGCGCTGACAGCGGGTGTGCCCACCAACTGGTAAGGAACTGCGCGAGGCCGAATACCCCTCGGCCTATCAGTTCACCCCGTCCGCCGTTGCTCCCGCTTGCGGCATCCAGGGTCATCGAGCAAGGGATCGGAGTGGGTGCCGAGTGGGAGTGCGGTCTGCCTGATCGGCTAGCCGATCAGGGCTGCGCTCCGGCTAGCGCAGCCGTCTGAGAAGCTACGGTTGCCGCAAGTGATTGACTATTGGAGCCGGCGATCCGGAGTGAACGGACGACCTGCTGATTACGAACAAGCTCATCGTTATGTGCGAATCGACGCTATGCGTTTGTCGGCCTCAAGGCGGCAAGCGGGGCCTCCGACGGCGTGTGAGCAACTGGAATCCGGGATACTCGCCCGAGCGAAGAGAGATTACCGCTGCTTCGCCGTGACGCCTGATGCGGTGGGGGCGCGCGTCGTCCTGCGGTTCCTGGCAGGCGCCTCCGTGCGGTAGGTGATCTCGGACAGCGACAGCGTCTCGTCGCAGTGACCACAGCGATAGGCCATCTCGATGGGGTGATCGCAGCGGCTGTGCACCAGCAGGCGCTCACCGCGCAGGTGCTTGGAGCCCCAGATGACGAGGGAGCGGACGACCGTCCGCAGTTCCGTACCGGCGTCGGTCAGTACGCGTACTCGGCGCGCGGCGGGTGGTCCGTGTACATGCGCCGTGTCACCACGCCGCGAGCCTCGAGCAGCTTCAGGCGACGCGATATCAATCCGGGAGCGGCACCGAGGGAATCGCTCAGGTCCTGGAATTTCCTCGGCCCGGCCAGCAGGTCGCGCACGATCAACAGCGTCCAGCGCTCACCCAGAATCTCCAGCGAGAGCGCCATCGGGCACTCCTGTCGGTAGGCCGTCGGCATGCCCCGATGATAACGAAAGTTGGACGCGCTGGAGCCGGTTGACATCACAAAATGCAGTCACTACTCTTTGTGAACTTTGAAGGCATCATGCGCTGCGCGATGGAGAGTCGCCGCCCTTCTTGTGTGCCTCGCCGCGAGCGCGACGCAAGCGTCGGCACAGACCGCCGTGCTGGACGGCCCGGCCGCCCCGGTGCCGCCCGCCGTGGTCAACCGTGACGCTGCCGGCCGGGCGACGATTCGCGCGATACGCCTCGAGCGGCCTCTGACCCTCGACGGGGAGTTGGACGAGGAGGTGTACCACTCGGCCCTGTCGGTGTCCGACTTCATCCAGCAGGTGCCTCGTGAAGGTGCGCCAGCCACGGAACGGACCGAAGCGTGGGTGCTGTTCGATGGCAACACCTTGTATGTGTCCGCGCGCTGCTGGGACACGGCGCCGCCCGAGCGGTGGGTGGCAAACGAACTGCGCCGCGACACGAACCAGCTGCGACAGAACGACGCGTTCGGCGTCATCCTCGACACCTTCTACGACCGACGCAACGGCTACCTCTTCTACACGAACCCGCTCGGCGCACGCGCCGACCAGGCGGTGACCGACGAAGGCAACCTGAACCCCGACTGGAACCCGGTCTGGAATGTTCGCACCGGCCGCTTCGACGGCGGGTGGACCGTCGAGATGGCGATCCCGTTCAAGTCGCTTCGTTATCGCTCCGGGGTTGGACAGGTGTGGGGGATCAACCTGCGCAGGGTGATCCGCCGCAAGAACGAGTGGACGCACCTGACGCCTCTGCCGGCCGCCGCAGGGGTGCCCGGCGGCATGTTCCGCCTGTCGCGCGCCGCCTCACTCGTCGGCCTGGACCTGCCCGCCGCGAGCCGGAACGTCGAGCTGAAGCCGTACGCGATTACGCGGGTGACGACTGACAGGGCAGCGACACCTTCCGTGAGCAACCACTTCGGTGCCGACCCTGGACTCGATGCGAAGTACGGAGTGACCGCAAACCTCACAGCGGACCTCACCGTGAACACCGACTTCGCGCAGGTGGAAGTTGACGAGCAGCAGGTCAACCTCACCCGCTTCAGTATCCTGTTTCCGGAGAAGCGCGACTTCTTCCTCGAAGGTCGCGGCCTCTTCGACTTTGCCCGCAGCGGTCCGTCCTCGTCGAGCAATCTCCTCACACCGCAGCTGTTCTACAGCCGGCGCATCGGGCTGACGGCCGGTCGCGTCATCCCGATCGACGTGGGCGGACGGCTGACCGGCAAGGTTGGGCGCTACGGCATCGGCGCGATGAACATCGACACGCGGGACAACGATGCGGCCGGCATTCCGCGCACTAACTTCTCGGCGATGCGCGTGAAGCGCGACATCCTGCGGCGCAGCACCATCGGCGCCATGGTCACCAACCGGTCGGCGTCTGTCCTGACACCGGGTGGTTCCAACCTGGTCTACGGTTTCGATGCGGCCTTCTCGTTCTTCCAGAACCTCAACATCGGCGGCTACTGGGCACGATCCGAGACCACCGGCCTGTCGAACGACACCGACAGCTATCAGGGCCGATTCGACTTCACGGGCGATCGCTATGGCCTGACGACGCAGTACCTGAAGGTGGGGGACAACTTCAACCCCGAGGTTGGCTTCGTCAGGCGCGACAACATGAAGCGCACCTTCGCGCAGGCCCGCTTCAGCCCGAGGCCACGGAACCGGTTCAAGGGCGTCCGCCAGTTCACCTACCTCGCGAACATCGACTACATCGAGAACGGGGCGGGGCAGCTCGAGAGCCGGCTGCAGAACGGACGGTTCGCGCTCGAGCGCCAGAACAGCGACACCTTCTCGGTGGAGTCCACGACCGATTACGAACTGCTGTTGCGGCCATTCGTCGTGTCGAAGGGCGTGGCGATTGCCCCGGGCGGCTATTCGTTCAGCGATGTCTCGATCGCCTATGGGATGGGGCTGCAGCGTCGCGTGTCGGGGACGTGGACGATGCAGCGAGGCCAGTTCTACGACGGCACCATCACCGCATTCAGCTACACCGGCGCGCGGCTGTCGCTCCTGAAGCAATGGTCCATCGAGCCGAGCGTGTCGTTGAACGATGTGCGGTTGCCGGCCGGCCACTTCCGCACGACGCTGCTGCGGACCCGGTCGGACTACGGCTTCTCGCCGCGCATGTTCGTGTCCGCCCTGCTGCAGTTCAGCTCCACCGATCAGGTGTTCAGCAGCAACCTGCGATTCCGCTGGGAGTACGTTCCCGGCAGTGAACTGTTCTTCGTCTACACCGATGAACGCGACACGCTGAAGCCCGGCTTTCCCGGTCTGAAGAACCGGGCAGTGGTCATCAAGGTCAATCGATTGTTCCGGCTCTGAAAGGGAGGCACTCGTGAATGCAGGTCTCATCGCGGCGGTCATCAGCCTGGCTCTTGTGGGAGCAGGGAGACCGCTCACCGCAGCACTCGGCCAGGCGCCGTCACCTGCGCCGGCGCAACAGAATCGTGAGCGTGTCGATCTCCCGAATCCTTATCGGACCGTCGCCGACATCGTGACGATGCCGGACGGGCGGAAGATGGGGTCGACGAATGCCATCAACGTCGACGGGAAAGGCAACATCTGGGTGTTCGAACGCTGAGGCGTCAATTCCTGCGCGGACTTGACGGTCGACCCGATCCGGCAATTCGATTCGTCAGGCAGGCTGCGTCGGAGCTGCGGCGCGGGCAAGTTCGTGTTTCCGCACGGCATCGAGTTCGACAAGTGGATCGCGATTCGGTGCGCCGCCGCCCCGTCGACAAAGGACTGCGCCAGAAACGCCGGGCCATTGTCGACGCGCCCCGCAACGGGCCGGCCGTGGACCGTCACGAGGTCCTCCAGGACGCGCACGACACGACGGCTGGGGAGCGAGATGCCGACGGCGATGTCCAAGCCTTCACGGTTGCCTTCGTCGAGGATGGTCAGCGCGCGGGCGCGCCGCCGGTCATAGCGCGTGTCCGACACGAAGTCGAGCGCCCAGGTCTGATTCAGGACCGCCGGCGCGTCGAGCGGCTGTCGCAGACGCCGCGGCACGCGGCGGACCATGCGCCGGGGCAGAATTCAGCCGAAGCGCGCGGTCCACGCGATGTACCTGCTTGTGATTCCAGCGTTGCCCCTCCGCCCGGAGCCGGTGAGCGAGCCTCCAGAAACCCCAGCGCGGATATCGCGCCACGAGATCGGTCAACGCGGTAATCACCTCGGCATCACGCCGACTCGCCACCATCGGAGGCCGGTAATACCCGCTCGCGACCAGCCTCATCACGCGACAGGCTCGCTGCACCGAGAGCTGATGATCCGTCACCAAGATCTAGATGATCTGTCGCTTCGCGAACGGCGTTACAGCGTTCGGTGGAGCACGTCCTTGATGGCGGCGTTCTCCAGCGCGAGGTCCGCATACATCCGCTTCAGCTCCGCGTCTCGGCCTCGAGCTCGCGGAGCCGCTTCACATCCGCCACCGTCGCGCCGCCGTACTTGCTGCGCCATTTGAAGAACGTCGCCTTGCTGATCCCGTGCGTCCGCAGCGGATCCGGCACCGCGATGCCGCCTTCCGCGTCCTTCCGGATGCTGATGATCTGGCTTTCACTGAACTTCGACTTCCGCACGACCGCTCCTGATGTGCGGAGCAGTCTACCTTCAGACTGTCGACGGACTGGGGAAGCTTACGGGTACGTTTCGGGCTGAGCGGATAGAGCAAATATGGCGAGAGCTCCATGGCGAGCTTGCAAGCGGTTCGTCCGAAACCGGTCTCGTCGTGGAGCAACCAAGCGGGCATTTGGTGCGTCGCGGCTCGGTGCGGTCACTGGCTCACCCACCTAAAGGGCTTTTCACAGCCCGAGTGCGTTTTTGCGAAATTACGTCCAAGACGAGCAGCGCGCTCACTAGCACAACGTCCATAGGTGGGCCGCGCGGCCAAGAAATTGGCCGCTGCAAGTTGCCAGGCCCTTCGAAATTGCTGGGGTTTCGGGGTGAGAGCGGGTGTGTCCCCGATGGTTGGGAGATTGCTCAATCATGAGCGACATCACACACGGGAGTTTTCGCTCATGTTGCATAGTTCAACGCACCCAGTCGCCCGCCGAACCGCACGCGCGCACTCGCATCACCTGACTACGCCGATGCTGTTCCGGGCGCCTGCCCGAGGCGGCGCGAGGCGGTCGGACACTCAGTTGCCCGAGGACCGTCGCCCCCTAGACACTCACGACAGATCCCTCATTGCCGCGGCCAGCCGATTGATTTCGGAGGGCCGGAATGAAGCGGGGCGTCGAACCGGCGGCTTCACGACAAGCGTCATCGACCGTTTGCCCGCACTACTCCGGAATAGCTATCGCCTCCGACATCAGGTGTACTGCCTCGAGCGCCAATTCCTGGCGGCCGCTGACTACCCGGATGGATTGGAGAGGGACGAGTTCGACGCGTCCTCGGTGCATGTTGGTGCCGTTGATACATGTGGCACCTTGGCAGGCACGGCGCGGCTCATCTTGCCGCTACAGAACAGGCTGCCCACGCTCGAATACTGCTCCTTCCCGGCAACCGGCGGCGGCCCGTTGTGGAACGCGAAGGCACGGTGGGTTGAAGCCTCCCGGCTGTCGGTCAGCCGAAGCTACGGCGCTGCCGTTCGCGCCACGGACGGAACCATGCAGGCAGGCACGAACGATCGAGGACCCGTCTTTCTGGCTATTCTGATGGGCCTGTATCACGCGTCACGACGGCTGGAGGCGACCCACTGGCTGGTCTCTATCGAACCGTCGCTGCAGCGACTTCTGGCAAGGGCAGGCTTTCCCTTTCGTCAGTTGGGCCCTGGGTTCGATTACCTCGGCACGGTGGCCGCCTATTCCATGGACCTTCGTGAATTTGAAGAGGTGGTCGCAAGCGGCCGCTATCCCGCTCTCGTCGACTTCCTGGCAGGCTGTGCCCCACGATCCCGAACGCCGCCGGCACCTGAGACGAGCGGCTCCGGCAGGGTCGCAGGCTCTTCGATAGACCAACTACCTCTGGCGGGGTAGCCTGTAGGCATGGACGTTCAGGCAAATGCTTCGACCCCTGGTGCAGGCCCGGCAACAGCGCACATTCGCCACCTTGATGGCGTCTCTCGTGAGACCCAGGACAGGCTGCTGGCCGTGTTCCGCTGTGCGGCGACGACGGTCGCTGCCTATCGCACCATTCTGGCGGAGCAGAACATCGTCGCCGACGAAGTCACCGACCTGGCCTCGTTCACACGTCTCTGCCCGGTGCTCTCGAAATCCAACACGTTTGAGCGCTTTCCGATTGCCCTGCTCAGCACGCCAGGTCGCGTGTCCGACCTCGCCGATGTCTTGACCAGTTCCGGCCGGGGCGGACGTTTCTCGTTCGGCGTGAGTACGCGAGCGCAGGTGTCAGCCACCGTAGGATTCCTGGACGACGCGTTCGACGACGCATTCGCCGTCAAGTCACGTACGACGTTAGCCATCAATTGCCTGCCCATGGGCGTCGGCTTTTCCTCGAACGTAATGACGGTGGCGACGACGAGCGTTCGTGAGGACATGGCCATCGCGCTGGTCGAAGCCTTCGGGGCCGACTACGACCAACTCCTGCTCGTGGGCGATCCCTTGTTTCTCAAGCGCCTGACCGACCAGGCAGGTGCGATGGGGGTGGATTGGGGTCGGCACCGGGTGAACGCCATCGTGGGGGAGGAAATTTTCGGCGAACGTTTCAGGAGTTACCTGTCCCAATGCCTCGGGGCGGACGTCAATCGTTCGGACCGCGGCTACATCATGTCCTCGTTCGGGGTCGGCGAACTCGGCCTGCACATCGGCTACGAGACTCGCGCCACGATTGCCCTGCGGCAGCGTGCGCTGGAAGATCCGGCCTTCGCCCGTGACCTGTTCGGCATCACGCCGGAGAGCGCGTCGCCTCTGCCGATGCTCTTTGCGTTCAACCCGCTGCGATCGTTCATCGAGATCCTGGACTCCGACCATCTCGGTTACGGCGCAATGACAACCTCGATGCTCGACGTCGAACGGAAGATCCCGCTGCTCAGGTACCAAACCGGCGACGTGAGCGCACTTGTCACGCCGGACCGCGTGGCCGAACTGGTGACGCAACACGGGATCACGTTGCCCGGACCTATCCCCGGGGCCCTCTTCGCGCTCAAAGGCCGGAATACCGAGGAAATGCCCAACGGTTCGCACGTCGGCACGTACAAAGATGCGCTCTACGTGCATCCTCACGCCGCCGAGTCTCTGACTGGGGCGGTTCGGTTGGTCTTTGCCGACGGGGGAGGTACGATGCACGTGCAGCTCGCACGGACCGCCAGCGCATCAGCTGCGCTGAGGCACGACATACTCAGCGGTCTTCCGCCGGGGATTGATCCTCCGCGCCTTGTGCTGTGGCCGTACGGCGATTTCCCATTCGGGATGACCCTCGATTACGAACGAAAGTTCGCTTACTACGTACCAGGCGAGGGGGAGCCGCCCGTCCGGTATCCGGACCCACGCTAGACGCGGCACAGCTTCACCTCAACGCCCGCTCACGAGCCTTCCATTCGGCTCTTTCAGCCCCGCCCGATCCCTGGCCATATCGCACTCTCCCGTCGCTTCCGATACCTAAAGCGACCGCTGATACTGGCGGTGTGTCCGCGCATTCCTTTCATCAGTGATCGTGGCGTCGAGGTGCCGAACGTGATTGTGCGCTCCACAGACCCGCCTGCCTGCATTCGCACCAGCGGTTCTGCCGACGGGACGGGACGAGACCGGGGAGGCCGCCCGTGTCCATGAGAGCTGACGCGTTGCGCGTCGGTATTCGGATGGTGGTTCGCCGTCTGCTCTCGGCGCTGATAGCGCTGCTGATCGTGCCTTCGGCATTTGGACAGGATGCGACCGAGTCGGCGCTCAAAGCGGCACTGGCTTTCAACTTCGCACGCTTCACCGTATGGCCCGGCGAGGCGCTGCCGGTGAACGGAGTCTTCGTCGCGTGCGTCGTGGGGGATATGGCGATCGCCCAGGCACTCGAGCGCAGCATCAAAGGCCGGCAGCTGGCTGGACACCGGATCGTGGTGACCCGCCCAGGCAAGGGCGAGTCTCTCAGGCTGTGCCATCTCCTTTATGTCAGCGGAATGAATCCGGCGCAGGTGGCGACGATTCTGTCTGATCTCCGTGGCGCTCCCGTGCTGACGATTACGGATCTTGAAAGCCCCAGGATTGTGGGGGGCATCGCCCGGGTATTCATCGAGGATGGCCGCATGCGTTTCGACCTTGACAACGGTCTGGCCAAGCAGGGCCGCCTTCAACTGAGCTCAAAATTGCTGACGCTGGCGTCGCGCGTATTCGATGAGTCCGCAGCGGGAGGGCGGTGATGTTGAAATCGTTCTATCTCGTGCGAGCCATGATGAGACCCTGGAGTGCCCTTCTTGTCCTGTTCACGTTGCTGATGGCCACACCGATGGTCGTCGATGCGCAAGAGCCGCTTCCCGACCTCAGTCTGGAGGAACTGCTCCGACTGGACTCCGGCCGTGTGTTCGGCGTCTCCTTGCGCACGCAACCCTCGACGGAGGCGCCGTCATCGGTGTCGTTCGTCACGGCTGAAGACATCGAGCACTTCGGCTATCGCTCGCTCGCCGACATTCTGCGCGGCGTCCGGGGTTTCAACGTGACCAACGACCGGAACTTCAGCTTTCTGGGCACGCGGGGTTTCGGCAAACCTGGCGACTACAACAGCCGAATCCTCCTGCTGGTCAATGGTCTTCGGGTCAATGACAACGTCTTCGGCCAGGCGGAAATCGGGGCGGAGTTCGGCATTGACCCGGCGCTGTTCGAACGGGTCGAAATCATTCGCGGGCCCGGATCGGCGTTCTATGGCGCCAGCGCCTTCTTTGCCGTCGTCAATGTGATCACGAAGTCAGGGGCGTCGCTCGGCTCGGGCTCCATTACCGCAGAGGCTGGAACGCTGAAGACTGGACTTCTGCGCGCCAGTGGCGGACACAAGTTCGCGAATGGCGTAGATGTCGCTGTCGCCGGCACCTACGCTGGGAGCGGCGGCGTGGAGCGCCTCTACTTCCCGGCCTTCGACTCGCCTGATACCAACAACGGAGTGGCAGAGGGGCTGGACGGTGAACAGATTCGCCAGTCCTACGTGCAGATGCGCGCGAAGAACTTCACCATCACTGGTGCGTACGGCTGGCGCCGGCGCGGGGTGCCAACCGCGTCGTT
Organism: uncultured Acidobacteriota bacterium; assembly: GCA_963722395.1. Taxonomy (GTDB): domain Bacteria; phylum Acidobacteriota; class Vicinamibacteria; order Vicinamibacterales; family CAVVIG01; genus CAVVIG01. The sequence goes on from CAVRLS010000013.1 coordinate 823,631, forward strand.
CGGCACGCTGTTCAACGAGCAGGTCGCGAAGGAAGAGAGCACTGACCGCCACACGCTTGCTGATCTCAACTACGCCCGTCCCTTCTTCGGAAACGGACGTATCTACGCGCGTGCCTCATACGATCGCTTCACCTATGACGGCACGTACCCCTTCGATGGTGGTCCAGGAGCGCCGGTTCTGGTGGGTCATAACAGCGTGACCGGCTCACGGTGGAGTGCGGGCAGCCGGATCACGCACGCGCTGCCTGCCCGCCAGGTGCTGACCGTCGGAGCGGAGGTCATCGGGAACACTCGCCAGAATCAGGCGCTGGAGTACGTCGAACCGGCGTTCGAGGTGTTCCGGATCGACCGGTCATCGATGCAGTCGGCCGTGTATGCGGATCATGAATGGAAGCCCGCCCGCTGGTTCATCACGAATGGTGGCGTGCGGTACGACCATTACGAGAACTTCACGCGCGTCACGCCGCGCGGAGGACTGATCGTCACGCCTTCGCCAGCGCAATCGTTCAAGTACTTGTACGGCAGGGCGTTCCGCGCGCCGAATGAGTACGAACTGAACAGCTTCTACTTTGGCGACAGCGTGGACGCGCTGAGACCGGAGACCGTCGGCACCCACGAGCTTGTCTGGGAACGCTACACCAATGACTGGCTGCGCACGTCGGTGTCAGGATACCGATACCGGGCCGATCAACTGATTGCGCTCGTCCCCAGCGAGTCGGCGTTCCTGGGTACGACCTACATCAACGAAGGCCACGTCGTCGCGAAGGGGCTGGAGGTCGAAGCGCAGATGCGGCTGGCGCGTGGCATTCAGGCGTTCACGAACTACACCCTGCAGGAAGCACGTGACACCGACACGGGAACGACCCTGACGAACTCACCGCGACACATGGGCAAACTCAGGGTAAGCATCCCCCTGAAGCTGTCCGGGGCGACCGTAGCGGTGGAAACGATCGCGATCGGCAGTCGCCGGACCCTTGCCAGCAACACGCTCGACCCGACTGTGACGGCAGACGCGACGTTCACGATGCAACTGTCCAAGGCGATGTTCCTGACCGCTACGGTCCGAAATGTGCTGGATGCGACCTACGCCGACCCGGCGTCCGACGCGCACCGGCAGGACACGATTCCGCAGAACGGTAGAACGTTCCGGGTCAGACTGCGGCTGAAACTCTGGAATTAGGTCGCGGCGGGCGTCGCGCCTGGCGCCGCCCATACGGCGACACCGTTGCGGCCGCGCCGCTTGGCGTCGTACAACGCCTGATCGGCCCGGGCGACGACCCGGTCGATCAGTTCGTCATCGCTACGGACGTCGGCGACCCCGGCGCTGCAGGTAAAGGACACCTCGCCGGCTGCCGTCTGAGCGACGAACTCTCGACAGCGGGTGACCACGCGCTCAGCCAGTTCACGAGCAGCAGGCAGCGGCGTTTCTGGCAGGAGCGCCGCGAACTCTTCGCCACCCACGCGTCCGAATACGTCCGACTCACGGCCGGACTCACGCAGCAGGCGCGCGAACTGTTTGAGCACCTCGTCGCCGGCAGCATGACCCAGGCTGTCGTTGATCTGTTTAAAGAAGTCCAAGTCAGCGATCACCACGCTGAAGGGCCGCCCGTATCGCAGAAACCGGCGCATCTCCTCCGCTGCCATCTCGTACCAGTGCCGTCGCGAGCAGAGGTCCGTGAGCACATCAGTGCTGGCAAGCCGCTCCAGCCCGTCTCTCGCTATCCGGAGCTCCGCAACCTGGGCAGCCAAGCGGTCCTGCAGGGTCGCTACGCGAATGCCTACTCGCAACCGGGCGTGGAGCTCCCCAAAATCGAAGGGCTTGACGATGTAATCGTCGGCGCCCGCTTCCAGTCCGGCCACCAGGTCGTCACGACCTTCTCGAGCGGTCAGCAGAATCACGTAGGTCGACGCCAGGTTCGGATCCTGACGGATCCTCCGGCACAGTTCTAAGCCGTCGGTGCCCGGCATCATCCAGTCGAGGATCGCTACAGACAGCCCCTGGTAAGAACGAAGCAGGTCCCAGGCGACGCTGCCGTCTCGAGCCGATACCACCTCGAGCCCGACCTGTTTGAGTGCCTTGTCCAGGATGGCGATCGTTCCACGGTCATCGTCTGCAATCAGGGCTTTCACGGCCGTCTCCTTGCGCCTGAGCTTACAACCTTCGGATAACGCCCGCAACCGGCTCGACCGATAACTTCCTCAGCGGTGTGTCTCACCTGAGGGTCGACTATGGGTTTCTGGAAAAGGCGGCTACAGCGGTTCTCGATCGCGTCCAAGCTGACCGCGATCGGCGTGATCTCGTCAACCGCCTCGCTCCTGTTCGCGTTTGCTGTGCTTCTAGTCATCGACGCCTCTTTGGAGCGCGCCAGGGTCGTTCGCGATATCACCACGATCACGGATATCGCCGGCATCAACAGCACTGCGGCGGTCGCGTTTGGCGACCCGGAGGCTGCGACGGAGACGCTGTCGGCCCTTCGCGTCAATCCGCATGTGATTAGCGCGGCTCTTCACATTCACAACGGCACGCTCCTCGCCCAGTACACGCGCCCATCAGGTGTGGCTGCGGGTTCGTCGATCTTCGGGGCGCTGCACCTGACGCGCGACGTGGGGCTTCGAGACGAGAAGGTAGGCAGCATCGACGTGGTGGCGGACTTCGACGAGATGCAGGTGCGCATCGCTCAGTACCTTGGCATCTTGGCGCTTGCCGGTGTCGGTGGACTTCTCATCACCGTCGTGCTCTCCAGCCGACTGCAGGGCATGATCTCCGCGCCGCTTCTGGAACTCACGATGGCCACGCGGCGGGTCACCGAAAAGCGCGAATACGATGGACGGGTGACGCAGACAGGGGACGATGAGATCGGCGAGTTGATTGCGGGCTTCAACGAGATGCTCGATGAGATCCGCGATCGCGATCAGAAATTGGTTCAACAGCACGCTGAGCTGGAACGGACCGTCGAGACTCGAACGGCCGAGTTGCGGGCCACAAATACCGACCTCGAGGTGGCACGTGACAAGGCGATGGAGGCGAGCCGCGCAAAGAGCGAGTTCCTCGCGAACATGAGCCACGAGATCCGGACACCCATGAACGGCATTATCGGGATGACGGAACTGTCGTTGGACACCGACCTCTCGCCGCAGCAGCGAGACTACCTGACGACAGTCAAGATGTCCGCGAATTCGTTGCTGGCCATCTTGAACGACATTCTTGATTTCTCGAAGAGCGAGTCGCAGAAGCTTGAACTCGAGTCGATATCGTTCTCGCCGCGCGAGGTCGTCAGTCGGGTGCTCACGCCCATGGTGATGCGGGCTGGGAAGCGGCACGTGGAGTTGTTGTGCGATGTCGATCCTGACGTCCCTGAGGCCGTTGTCGGTGATCCCATGCGGCTGCAACAGGTTCTTGGAAATATTGTCGGCAATGCCATCAAGTTCACCGAAGCAGGCCACGTCCTGGTCGAGGTGCGTCAGGACGCCAGGGATGCGGAGGGCGCGCTGCTTCACTTCAGGGTGAGTGACACGGGGATCGGTATTCCGGCCGACAAACATAACCTGATCTTCGAGCCGTTCAGTCAGGCTGATGGATCCACGACGAGACGATTCGGTGGAACGGGACTCGGCCTCACCATTTCGGCGGCTCTCGTTCGGATGATGGGGGGACGGATTTGGGTAGACAGCGCGCCCGGTGAGGGCAGCACGTTCCACGTCACCGTCAAGTTCGATGCCGCAGAGTCGGCCTCCCCGGAGCCGGAGCCAGAGCCGATGCTGTCCGGTCTGGCCGTGCTCGTCGTCGACGACAACGCGGTCAATCGAAGAATTCTGTTGGGGCAGTTGTCCCGATGGCAGACACGCCCCATCGCGGTCGACAGCGGACCGGCCGCCCTCGCGGCGTTGTCGGCCGCGCAGCGGAGTGGTGACCCGTTTCGGTTGGTCGTGCTGGACGTCAACATGCCTGACGTCGACGGGTTCACTGTAGCCGCTGAGGTTGTGGCGAAGCCGGAGCTACGCGACTCGACGATCATCATGCTCAGTTCGTCTGCGGATCATGGCGAATTGCCGCGCAGTCGCGCGCTGGGGGTTGCCGCCTACCTCACGAAGCCTATTCACGGCGAGGACCTGCACGCCGCAATTTGCAAGGTGCTGGGTTCCACGGTGCAATCCACCCCCGGTCGGATATCGATGCCCCGTGTCGAACGTGTCTCTCGTCCGCTCCGCGTGTTACTTGCCGAAGACAATGTGGTCAATCAACGTGTCGCCGTGGGCCTCTTGTCGCGACGAGGTCACGAGGTCACGGTCGTCGAGAACGGTGCCGACGCCGTCGATGCGGTCTCCCGAAGCCTCTACGATGTCATTCTGATGGACCTGCAAATGCCTGTGATGGGCGGATTCGAGGCGACCGGAATCATTCGCGCCTCGGAAGCGGAAGTTGGCCGTCGCACGCCAATCATAGCGATGACCGCCCATGCCATGAGCGGCGACAGGGAACGATGTCTGGCGGCGGGAATGGACAGCTACGTCGCCAAGCCGATCGATCCCGACGACCTGTACGAAGCGCTTGAACAGACCTCGCCTCGAGGTCGAATTGCTGAGGGCCAGGCGCCTGAGCAACCTACCAGGCAGCCCTCGCCCGATCCCCTGGATCGAGCCAGCTTCGGCCGACGTATGGGGCATGACGAGGATCTCATGCGAGAAGTGCTTGAGGCTTTTCGCCTCGATTGTCCGGACCAGCTGGTCGTTCTCAGGACCGCCGTAGAAAGGCGCGACGCCGATCAGATTTGGGAGGCCGCACACGCGCTCAAAGGGGCCGCTGGAAATCTTTCGGCGACTGCGCTCTTCGAAGCGGCGCGAGTACTCGAGCGGCTCGGCGCAGACAACCGGCTCGATGATCTTGATGTCGCATGGCATCGCCTGTCGGAAGAAGCAGCCAAGGTTGTGATGGCGATCGCTCCGCCGGACATGGCAGTGCCGCATACTCCAGGGCTATAGAAAGACTGGGTCCCGACTGCTCGAACGTGCGGGCGTTGTGTGTGGTGCCCTACGAAGCTGCCATCGGACATCAGGACGGACGCATGACGAATGTGCTGTTCGACGTGCCAGCGGGCGTCGATCGGGCAGCGCCGCCCGCGCGGCTCAATGAATTGGCGGCGCGCATCCGCCTGCTGGGTGTCCGGCGCATTTTGTATGGCTCTGACGCGGCGGCCAGTCCGGCAACGTTTCCGAACGCTGGCTGGGCTGCATCCAAGCGCGGCCCACTCACTGAGGCCGCGATCGACACCATCGCCGCACACCACTCGCCTTACCTGCGTGACTAATTGCGCTCGGTCGGCGATGTTGGTGGCAGGTCGGTTCAAGACTGGTCAACAACACCGAGGTCGCGATCGCGTGGAACTGCTCAGGGTGTGAAACCTGCTGCCTCCTCGCACATTCTGTTGAGGGGGATCACGCGTCTGTAATCTGCGTTTCGCCTCCAGTTCTATTGACCCGCCCGCAGTACCGTGGCTTTGGACTGGACTTCGTGCGCCGGTGGAGCGTCCATGTGGGTGACCGGCATGTCGCCGGCGCCTTTGGAGACGCGATGACGCAAACGAATTCGATTCCAACCCGCACCTGCGCCTGATGAAGCACTCGCCAACCTCGTGCGTGACCGTCGATAAGAACGCGTCCATCACGGAGTTGTCGTAGCAATTGCCGCGACGACTCATGCTGCCGGTGATCCCGGCGGCGGCGAGCACGTCCTGATAGTCCTCGCTCGCGTACGTGGTGAATTCAATCGGTCGTTGCAACAGTTCCACAGGGAGAGGCAGATGGGTCTTGCCGGTCCCGGACTCGCCGATGAACACGACCGGCTCCGTCCGCTCGATGTAGCCGCCCTCGGCCAACGCCTGGATCTGGGCGGGCGAGATGCTTGGCGCCTGGCTGAAGTCGAACTCGTCGAGCGTCTTGACCCGTGGCAGGTGGGCATCCTTGAGTCGCCGGGCGATGGTGTTCCGCTCGCGCTCCTCCAACTCGGCCTGGAGGAGCGCGTCGAGGTAGCCCAGGTAGCTGTGATGCTCGCGCTCGGCCTGCTCGGCGAGACGGGCACACTGCCCGCCGATGGCCGGGAGGTGGAGCTGCTTGCAGTGCTGCTTGATGACGGTCTCGGCCAGCGACGTCGTCTCTGGACCTCGGTTGCCGTCGCGCTCACCGGCTGGCCTCCGGCACGGGCGCCAGCAGTGTCGTACTCGCCGACCGTGGGCAGCGGGCGCTCGAACTGGGCCAGCAGCCCGACCTCCATCGTCGGGGCGGGCGTGCTCAAGGCTCTGCGCCGTCACGAGGTGACGCACCGCCGCCTCGTCGGTGCAGCCCAGACCAGCGCCGCGTCAATCGCCCCCTGCAGCTTCGCCTGCCCATGCGTCCGCCCCAGTTGGAGCAGGCCGATCATCGCCTTCGTCCCGGCCTGGCGCCCGTGGCGGCGATCAGCGCCTGCCAGAAGCGGTCGTAGCTCTCCGGCCAGCGGCCGAGCCGTCGCCACTGCTCCAGCGGCTTGCTCCCGGCCAGGGCGCCGGGCTTGCGCTCCAGCACGTCCAGGTAGTGTTCGAGGTCGAGGATCTCCTGGTAGCGGCCGTAGCTGCCGCTCGTGACGGGCCAGGCCCGCCCTCGTGCCAGACCTCGACGTGCGCTGCTGCCAGCCGGGCCTCGACCGGTGCCCAGCCTTGACCGGCACCGAGTAGGCGTTCGTCTTCACCTTGACGCTGCCCAGGCTCGTGACGGTCGGGAAGCTGACCTCCACCAGGTCGAACCCCTCCTCGGCCAGCGGCAGCAGGTGCGCCCGCTCGATCAGCATCGCCGTCGCCGACGCTCTGCTCCCGCGGCGACGGTGCGCGCCTCATCCGCCTGGCACGCAGCCAGCAGCTGCCGATTCAGCTCCTCCAGGTCGCTCGCGCGCGGGATCGGCACCCAGTGGTTCCGCCGGAACCGCCCGACCTCGTTCTCGACCCCGCCCTTCTCGTGCCCTTCGGCCGGCGTGCAGAACTCCGACGCGAACCGCCAGTGCGAGCGGAACGCCACGAACCGCGCCGTCTCCTCCCGCTGCGACCCTCGCAGCACCCGCTTCACCGCTGCCGTCAGGTTGTCGTACGCGCGCGGTGGAAGACGCCCCCGAAGTACGCGGAACGCCAGCTCGTGCGCCTCCAGGAACGCCTGCTGGGTGGCGTGACGGTAGGCCCGATGGAACGCACCACCGCTGGCCATGCTCCGCAGGCTGAACACCTGGAGCTTCACCCGCTCGACCGTCCAGCTCGGCCACCGCCTCGTACCAGTCGACCTGCGCCTCGCTGCCCCACGGGTAGCTCTGCGGCACGAACGTCTCGCGCGCCAGCAGCCCCGCTGCCTGCTTCCACTCCCGCACGTACTGCCGCACCGTCGATTCCGCGACCGGTGCCCCGGCCGCTCCGCCTGGAGCCGCACGTAGATCCGCCGCGCCGTGTGCCGCTGCTTCCGTGGCGCCCGACGGTCGGCCTCCAGGATCGCGTCGATGAACCCGACCACCGGCTCCAGCCGTGGCCGTCGCTCGTGGCGGCGTCACGCTTCTGGCGGCTGCGCGTCGTTCAGCGCCTCGCGCACCAGCCGTCGGTGCACGCCGAACTTCCGCGCCACCCCCTGGATCGTCCCGACCCCGAACTCATACTCCCGTCGGATCTCTTCGAACAGCTCCACCGGGCTCTCCTGTCCAACCAACCCTCCTCGATCCCGTGGGGATCGAGACGGGCCAGTCAGCGTAGCAGGAGGGAGCCGATGTACAGCACAGGGGGCCAGATGAGAGTAGCGAAGTCAACAGGATGGCCACCATCACAACGAATCGCGTGAGCTGAACCGGTACCGCATTGACACGTTCGGTCTCGACACGCTCTTCGCGGCGTTCTTCAGCTCGTGCTACCTGGGCGTCAGGAAACCCGACGCGCGGATCTACGAGATCGCCGTCGATGTCATGCAGGCAGAGCCGGCGGCCAGCCTGTTCGTGGACGATCGAGAGGAGAACGTGGCGGGCGCGCTGGCCGTCGGCCTTCGGGCGATTCACGCGCCCGAGCCCGGCCGCCTCGTCGAGTACCTCCGCGACGCGGGCGTACAGGCGTAGACGGAGCCGCGCGGGTTACTTCGCCGCCGGCGGCAGGCCCAGCGTGGTCATCAGCGAGTCGACGATGGGCTTGGCATCCTTGGCCTTGGAGACGGCGACGACCAGATCGCCCTTGGCGTGCGCGTTCGACGCCTCGTCCCACAGGCCGGTAGCGGACTCGAGAGACGACTTGGCGCCATCGAACTGCGCCCTGTCCATGCCCCTCGGAAGACGCCGCATGGCGCTCAGTTCGGCCACCTTGGACTTGACCTGACCGATGGTTGCGGGCATACCAGCGAACGAGGCCCAATCGGTTGCCAACTGGGCTCTCCGGGCTGCCGCCGCCTCCGCCGCGGCCGTCAGCGTGTCGGTGGCACCTTGCACGTCGGCAAGCGCCCCAGCGTAGTTGCCGCCGTCGTACTTCATCCTCACCGCCGCCACAGCCGCGTCCACGCCTGCCAGCCGGTCGGCGGCGAACTGTTCGACGTTGGGCTTGGCTGCGGCCGCAGCCGACTCGAGGCCGGTCACCGCCGCTTCAGCCGGGTCCTTGTCTGACGAGCACGCCACCGCGAGTGCCGACACCACCATGACCATCAGGAGTTTCTTCACTGTTTACCTCTGTCCCGGCCCATCGACGTGCTCTGGCCGGGGTTCGTGTGCTGGACCGCCAATTCGGTCCGCGACCTGAGAGCTGCAGGCAAAACTCACCCTTTTCGGGTCGCGCTCCGGCGTGACGACGGCTCTTTGCCGAACGCGCCAGGCACGGCCTTCGTCTCCGGCATGGGATCGAACGCGTGGCGAGCGGAAGCTGCGGCGCGCTTCTGACCCATGGACCGCATCCCTCGTTTGTCCGCACCCTGCTGCAGGTCGACGCTCGCCCGCTTCGTGGCCTGCTTCACGGTCAGCTTGGGCGCCGCACCTGTGGGCCGCACGACGGCCCGGCGCGCGCCCTGCGGAACTTTCGCGTGGGCCCCGGCGCCCGCGGAAACCAGGGTATGCCCGCGCTTCTGCCCCGGTGGAGTCTTCAAGGGGTTCGCGAGTGGGTCGCGCATCGCTGCCTTCGCGCCACGTGTCGTCGCGGTCTTCGCAGCGCGGGCGGGTGCGGCGTCTGGCGATGCGGCGCCTGACCGGGACCCCGGCTTCTGAGAGTTCGCACCGATCTCGGTTCGTCGGCGGACGACACTCTCCGCATGCTTCTGCTTGTTCCGGTCCTGCGCGATGTCCTCGCCTTGGCGCTCGCGGCCCGCGACCTTGTAGTGGTTCGGGTTGACGTTGCTCTTGCTCATATCGGTGTTGACTCCGTTGGTCGTTGGTTCATGGCCGGCAGGCGCGAGCTCGCGTTCGGGTCGAGTGACAGCTCACAGTCGATACCGCAGCATGGCCCCCACGCCGCCGACATCAGCCAGCAGTGCCGGATCTTCGATGAAGGAAATGTGGGCCCCGGTGTTTCGTGCCAGTCGCACGACCTGTTCCGCGATCGACGTCCCGTCATCGGGATTCATGTCCGCGTCGTCGGCCACGGGTGCATCGGCGTCTGTATCGTCGTGCACCGCGTCCGAGGCGGCGCTGACGAGCAGGGTGTCGACTTGCCCCTGGTTGAGCGCCGCGATCGTGGCCTGGGCGCCCACGACGGCCAGCTGGCGCGCCCGATACTGATTCAGCAAGTGGCCCACCCGTTGCGCATCGGTCACCCCGTCGTGTTCCCGGAGCGCCTCGGTCGTGGCCTTCAGGATCTCGTGTTCGGGGGTCGTGATGTCCAGGCGAAGAATATCGACAATCCGGTCGGCCAGATGTTTCGGCAGCTGATCGCGCAAGACGGGAATGATCACTGCATCGCCCGCCAGCACGATCTGTTCGACGCCGTCCTCGCGCACCACCAGCTCGAGCGCGTCGACGAGCTCCTTCGCGTGATGCAGATGATAGTTTTCAATATGGCGCTGGTACCGCGCCTGCGACCAGCCGCCGACCGAGCTGCGGCTGACCTTGGTGCCGTCCACCTGATCGCTGCGCAAGGTCGCCCCACGTCCGAACACGAACAAGCGCGCCGCGTTCGTGTCAGCAATCAGCGCAGCGTAGGGCGGACACTGGTCGCTCAGCCTGGCGAGCGGGTACAGATGGGGTCGATCGGCGACATACAGGCGATGCCCCTCTATCGGCGCGTCGAGCTGCACGTGCTCGAAGAACCCATCGGCTGCGGCGCAGGCAAACAGCGCCACCCCATTGGAGGACGGGCGCAGTGCATCACTCAGGTACGTGGTGATGCGCTCGGCATCGCGATCGAAGCTGCTGCGCTCTGGTGAGCGCAACGGAAACGTCTTGCCCGCGGCCTTCAGCTCCTTCCGAAGAAAAGACGCGTAGTCGTCGCGCCCGTGCTGGTCTGCTGACGTGTTGAGGTAGAGGCTGAGTACGGGCAACGTCGTGGGCTCGAAGGCGGCCAGACGATCGAGCAGGGGATCAAGATAAGACATCTGGCTTCTCCATGAAACGTCAGCCTAACTGGAAAAGGCGGACGACGGCTGTGCACTTGTGGACAGTCTCCGGCTCGGCCGCGGCTGTACGGTTAAGACGGCAAAGCGCCTTGGCGGCGCGTGTGGCTCACCAATGGGTGGGATGCTGACGCCTTCCCCGGACGCGAACAATCATGAAGAAGCCGCGTGACCTCTGGACGGACCTGCGATCCACCTTCTGGTTCGTGCCTGCGGTGATCGTCTGCGTCGCGGTGACGCTGGCGTTCGCGCTGATCGAAACGGATCAGATGATCGCACAGGACGTCACTAACAGCTGGCCGCGCCTGTTCGGCGCCGGGGCGGCCGGCTCGCGCGGCATGCTGTCCTCGATTGCCGGCTCGATGATCACGGTGGCCGGCGTCATCTTCTCGATCACCATCGTCTCACTGTCGTTGGCCTCGAGCCAGTACTCATCGAGAGTCCTGCGCAACTTCATGAGGGACCGCACGAACCAGACGGTCCTCGGTGTCTTCGTCGGCATCTTCGCCTATTGCCTGGTGGTCCTGCGAACGATCCGCGGCGGCGACGAAGGCGCCTTCGTGCCGGCCTTGTCCGTGCTGATTGCGGTGGCGCTGGCGTTTGTCGGGATCGCCTTTCTGATCTTCTTCATCGATCACATCGGCTCGTCGATCCAGGCCTCGCAGATCATTGCCACGGTGGCGTCAGAAACCCTGAAAGCCGTGGACCATCTGTTCCCAAAGAATCGAGGCGAGCCGGCCGATGAGGCCGAGGGAGCCACCGCGATGGCGCAGCAACCGTTCCGGGGCGTGATTCCGGCGCGGCACACAGGTTACGTCCAGCGGGTGGACGTTGGAGCACTGATGGCGTTCGCGCGCGCGCGCCAGACCATCGTGCGCATGGAGTGCCGCATCGGCGAGTTCGTGATCGAAGACACGCCGCTGGCGTCAGTCTCCGAGGCCCGCGACGCCGATCCAGACGCCGTACGTCAGATCAACGCCGCCTATACCATCGATCGGCAGCGCACCGTCGACCAGGACGCCGCGTACGGCATTCGGCAACTAGTAGACGTCGCGCTCAAGGGCTTGTCGCCCGGCATCAACGACACGACGACGGCCATCATGTGCGTGGACTATCTGACGGCCATCCTGGCGCGGTTGGCGAACCGTCAACTCGAAGCATCCGGCCGGGGTGAGGCCGGTGTGCTGCAGGTCATCGTCTGTCGCCCGACCTATGCCGATTTCGTGGCTGAGGCCTTCGACCAGATCCGGCAGAGTGCCGATGGCAACGTGGCGGTGATGGGGCGCCTCATCCACTCGTTCGAGACGCTGAGCCGCCTCACCACAGACGCCGAGCGTCGTCGCGTGCTGTTCATGCAGGTGGAGGCGGTCAGGGAAGTGATCCAGCGCAGCGTGCACAGCCCCCGAGAACGGGGCGAACTCGAGTCGCACGCCAGACACGTGTCTGAGTCCCTGAACGGTTTTTCGTAGGTCCCAAGCTACCGACTATTACCGCCTGGCCGGGGCAGGGTCCCTGTCGTCTGGCGGTACGACATGTAGGCATCCGCCAGACGCTCAGCGACGGCGGGATCCGCGCGCGCGAGCAGCGTAATCAGCTGGTCGCGCGCGGCGAGCAGCGACTGCATCATTTCGCGCTGGGGTCCTGTGAACCCAGACGGACTCCGGTCAAGTTCGGCACGGAGATTCGTGTAGAAGGTGCTGGCGGCCTCGCGTGCCGGCTCGTAGTCGCCGCGTCGAGCCTGAATGGCCGCAGCGGCCAACCCATTCTCGAGCTGCGTGAGACGAAGCGTCTGCTGCACCGCGTCGCGTTCATTCGCGCGCGTGCGCGCCACCAGCCACATCGGAATGAAGCCGAGCAGGAAGGCGGCAAAGACCACGGTCGCATACACACCAAGACGCTTCAGTTGCGCCACTTTCAAGGGGGGACTCGAAGCCTGTTCCATGGGGTTTACCTCTGCGGAGGGTTCGCTCCGCTCACGCCGTCCATTATCGTCGGTCGATGCGCACGCGCGCACTTCACGTGTCGAGAGCGTCGGTGGCTCGGGTGGACCGCCACCGCGCCAGGGCCAGCGCAGACCCTTCCCGTCAACGTGCAGCGTGGCAGCGCGGGAGAACAGTGAGAGCGCGACCCAGCCGAGCACCACCGACAAGGGAATCGCCACCACCCTGGGCCATTTCATGGCCACGCCACTCAGTGCGAGGAGGAGCAATCCCGCAGTCGCCATCACCCGTGCCTCGGCTGGGCCAAGTACGCGACGGTTCGTGATCGCGGCTCCGACCGCGCTGCCCACCCCGAGCGCCCCTGCCGCGGCTCGTCCCCCGCTCGCACGAGCAAGGGGCCGCCGGCGCCGCGACTCGGGTTGCTGGCTCACACGCACACGCCGTCGAGCGGTGAGCACAACCTCCGTGGCGTGCGACAAGTCTTCCAGGTACATCGCCTCCATCGCCTTCGCGAACGCCTCGTCCTCCACCGCGACATCGAGTTCCCAATTGCCGATCCAGCTGGTGAGATTGAGGTTCGTTGAGCCGACCCTCGCCCAGCGAGAGTCGGCCACTGCCGTTTTCGCGTGCAGCATGGATCCGTTCCATTCGAAGACACGGACCCCGGCCTCCAGCAGTGGCCGGTACCCGGCCCGCGAGAGTGATCCAATGAACGGCACATCACTGGACCCTGGAACCAGCAGTCGAACATCCACTCCGTCCGTCGCGGCCGATATCAAGGCCTGCACATACAGCGTCGTGCCGACAAAGTACGCGTCGGTCAGCCACAGCGAGCGACGGGCGCCGGCCGCAATGAGTTGGTCCAATCGATAGAGTTGTGCCGTCGTCGGCGTACTGGCTACCACGCGTGCCATCACCGTGCCCACGGCAGGCATGGCGGCTTTGGTCGTCACGTCTGTTGCTGGAAGAGGCACGCCAGCGGTCGCCCACGTGTCGGCAAAGGCCTGTTCGAGATCCGCGACCGCGGGGCCTTCGATCACGATCCCGGTGTCACGCCACGGGTCGAGGCGACGTGTGGGATCTCCCACCCAGTTGAGACCGACGCACAGCCCGGAGACAAACCCCACGCGCCCGTCAATCGTAATGACCTTGCGATGATCTCGACTGATCCACCCGAAGGGTCGGTCTATTCGGGGTGGATTGAAGGATCGGATCTCGACACCCGCCTGAGCCAACATGGGCCAGCGGCGACGCAGGCTGAAGCTGAACGAGCCGAGCCAGTCATAGAGCAACCGAACCCGAACACCCTGTCGCGCCTTGTCGGCCAGCGCCTCCGCGAACTGGAGTCCAATCTCGTCCCGATGGATGATGTAGGTCTCGAAATGAATCGTGGTCGTGGCTGACGCGATGGCTTCGAGCCACGCCGGATAGTTCTCCTTCGCATCTCTCAGGAGTCGTACGCTGTTGCCAGGGACGAGCGGTGCCCCTGCGGCACGCGCGAACGTTTGATCGGCGAGGCGGCGAGCCGAGGAGAGCGCGGAGTTGTCGCGTCGGCCAAAGCTCGCGCCGGTCATGGCGCTCTCTACGTCCACGGCTGATGATGCAGGAACGAGCCGCAGGCGTCTGTGCTCTTGTGGACATCTCGCGCTCGCTGTTCGGGCGCTGCGCAGATCCTTGACCATGACAAGTGCACCTACGCGGCGGCGCTCGCCTATCGCGGCCTGCTCGCGCTGTTCCCCTTGGTGATCTTCGTCATCGCCCTCATCAGCGTCCTGCACGTCGATCGACTGCTGGACGGGTTGGGCGATCTGGCGCGGTCGGGGCCGCCGGGCCAGGTGCCTCTCCCAGTCAACGACTGGCTCATCGGGCAGCTCCGTGGTCGGCCGGGTGGGGCCGTGCTGTCGGTCGGGGCGCTCACCGCGATCTGGGCCACAGCGACCGGCATTCGCATGCTCCGAAGGGCCCTTCATACGGCGTACGGCGTACCGGAAACGCGTCCTGTCTGGAAGCGGATCGTCTTCTCGGTCCTGGTTGTGCCCGTCTTCGCGCGCGCGGGGATCGTGGCAATCGGCTTGTTAGTCGTGACCTCGCGCACCCTCATGCGCGGGGCGGGGTTGATGGCGTTGGACGCGGCCATAGTGGCAGTCTGGGATTGGTTTCGCGTCCCCGCCGCGCTGATGCTGTTGATGGGCCTGTTGTCGGCGGTCTACAAAGTCGCCGCCGGCGACCACTCTCCGCTCCGCCGCTCGCTGCCGGGCGCGGCGCTGGCCGCAGCGCTGTGGGCGCTTGTCTCTGTGGCGTTCGCGTTCGCCCCTCTCCACCGTCTTGCACTACGGTGTGACGTATGGCAGCTTCAGCGCGGCCATTGTCCTGCTCGTGTATTTGTACCTCCTGGCAGCCGCGGTGCTATTGGGCGCGGAGGTGAACGCGACGATCGATTCGCGACCTGCCAACGCCATGCGAGATCGAGCGTCAGAACGCCAGGATGTGAGGCGCGATCTCCCCGAAAGCCACCGCGAAGCCCGCTGATGAGGACCCCATGTGTCCCCAACAGAACAGCGGCGCCGGTTCCGATTGCGCGATAGTCGATGACTACCGGGTCTGCCGCGACGAGATGCCGCGTGGCGACATTCGGCACCAGGTGAAAGAAGGAATGATGCTGCGAAGCGCGAAAGAGTTGAGAGGCTACGCCGTTGCCGCCAGCGATGGCGATATCGGGGACGTTGACGATCTCTATTTCGATGATCAGGCATGGGTCATGCGCTATCTCGCCGTGGATACCGGGACATGGCTTCCGGGCCGTCGGGTGCTGATCTCTCCGATCTCGCTGGGCCAGCCGGAATGGTTGGTCAAGCGGCTGCCGGTGGCCCTTACGAAAGATCGGGTGAGGAACAGCCCCGACATCGACACGCAGAAGCCGGTCTCACGACAGCACGAAGCCGATTACTTCGGCTACTACGGATATCCCTACTATTGGGGTGGCACGGGCATGTGGGGAATGGGGATGTACCCGGGCGACCTGATGTCAGCGAGTACCGTGCCAGTGGACACGACCGCGCGGTCCGCGGACGCGATGGCATTGCAGGAGGCCGCCGATTCCCATTTGCGCAGTTGCAAGGCCGTGACCGGGTATCACATCGAGGCGACCGATGGTGAGATTGGCCATGTGGCGGATTTTATCCTCGATGACGAAACCTGGGCGATACGGTACCTCGTCGTGGACACCAGTAATTGGTGGATCGGACACCAGGTGCCAATTCCTCCGCAGTGGATCACAGCGGTGAGCTGGCTCGATGGAAAGGTATCCGTCAATGTGACCCGGCAAGCAATCCAGGACGCCCCTCTTTATGAAGGGGTCACTCAGCTGGACCGTTAGCCGGACCGTCAATGGGAAACCAGCTATTGCGCCCACCACAAGCGAATGTCCTATTCGTCGAGCGAGACATCCGCGAGCGAACGTCCCGAGCCGGACGTGACTGGCACCAGCCCGACGCTGGTGAGCCTGAACGCCGATGGCGGGTTTGAGGTAGCCGAAGAGGATCGAGATCCCCGTGGGTAGGATGTGGAGGTCGATGACGGGCTGAAGATCGGCAAGGTCGACGATTTGATTCTCAGTACGTCAACGATGAAGGTCCGCTACCTCGACATCGACGTGGACTCCGACCAGCGCCGCGACGGTGACGTTTAAGGTTACCGTCCGGGTTCGGCGCGCCGCTGACCTGGCACGAATCCCGGCGTACCGATCGCTGCCGGTGGCTCCGGACTACGAGGGACAGTTTGTCCGCCAGGTGCGCGACCACGGCGCGCGGGAACGGGCCACGGCCGAGTGGCTCGCGCGCGTCAAGGGTAACCGGCCGACGACTCGCAGCGCCGGGATCACACACGTCGCATTGGTGGTCTGAGACGCGGTGAACGTCCTACGGCACGGTTGCCGATTGCTCGTTCGATTGTGGCTCTGCCTGCGCAAACCACCGGGCGATGGCGACATCGGTGGACGAATGGGCAATGATCGAAGCCGCAATAACAATAGCGACGAGGTGAAAAAGCGTATCTGCCGTCGCGATACCAGCCTCTAGAATCAGCATGCCGTACACCACGGAAGCAAATCCTTTCGGTCCAAACCAGGCAGCTGTCACACGCTCACGCCAGCCGAGAGTACTGCCCAGCAGCGCCACGTTTAGTGCTATCGGCCGCACCAGGAACAGAGCCAGCAGGGTAAATACGTAACCGCTCCAGTGAATCTCTTGCAGGAACCGTGGCGAGATCAACGCTCCGAACACAAGCAGGGCAGCCAGCTTGAGCAACTCCGCCACCAGCTCGCCGAACTTGTGGAACTCGTCGCGCAAGTCGGTGCGTATGGACGCTATCGTGACGCCGGCGGCAAACGCAGCCAGGTACTCGTTGGCGTGGGTGATGGCAGCTGCAGATAACACCAACAGGCCGATCGCAAAAGCGAAGAGCGGCTCATAGGGCGCAGAGACCGAAAAGACCTTGCTTTGCTCGATGCGCGACGCGATCCACGGCACGGCCACACCGAGTACGACGCCCAGGGCCAACTCGCCAGCCATCGTGAAGGCTTCTACTTCCCTGTGACCGATGAATGCCAGGAGCGCCACGACCAGAGGCAATGCCAGCCCATCGTTGAGTCCACTTTCGACGTTCAACAGATGCCGCAACCGCTGCGGAATCTCTTTTCGCCCGACGATGGCCGCCGCAAAAACAGGATCGGTAGGACTGAGTACTGCCCCTATCAGAAAAGCTTCGGGCCACGGCAGGCCGGCTACAAAATGTGCCAGCACCGCCGTCCCCACGAAAGTCAGGGGCATACCCAACACCAGCGCCCTTCCCGGTAGGCGCCAGGCCGACAGCAAATCGCGGACACCGACGCGCATCCCGTCCGTGAACAAGACGCTGAACAACGCCAGCTCGGCCAGTTGCGCCACCACCGGATTATCCGGTTGCAGCGGCACCAACCCGAGCATTCCATCGCCGGCCACGAAGCCCGCAAACAAAAAGAGTACAGCTGTGGAAAGCACGCTGCGGCCGGCCAGTTCTGAGATCAGCACGGCCAGCAGCAGCGTGATGGCGAAGGTGAAAACCGCAACCATGAGCGTTCCTTAATCGGGAACCGTCACAACCAGCCGCCTCGGAACCCGGCCCGGCGCAATCCCTGGACGATGTAGGGACACTGCCGCGCCAGCCGCCAGATCAGGCCCGTGCGCTGGTTCTCGATCATCAACACGATCGGCCCTTGATTCAGGCCGAAGTTATAAGGCGACACCCAGCCATAGTCGTTATCCGTCGCCACCGGGAATGTTGGGTTGAACGTCGCCTTGAAGCCGTACGAGTCCGGCTGCTCGAGCTTGACCTGATCGGTGAAGTACCGGACGGCCGGGAGCACGATCTCCGGGGCGAAGGGCAATGAGGCGACCACGGCCCACGGTGCAATCGTCCCATCATCGGGCCCATGCGGAGCGCCGCGCGCCAGATAATCGAAGAACTCCCGCTCGACGCCGTCAACCTTCACTGTAGCGGGACCAGGCCCATCGCTCGCCGTCATGCCCCAGCAATCCTTGCTGTAGAACGCAAACTCGCGTGGATTGCGGATCGCGTATCCCGCTGCACATAGGTGGCTCGCCGGCTGTTCTCGAAATAGTCGAGCCCTTTGTCGCGCATGTAGACGTCTTGGATGCCTCTGAAGTCGATCCAGATGTGTGAGAGCTGGTGAATGAACAGCGGACCCGCGTACACGAATTCGTAGTCGTAAATCTTCTTCCAGACGTACGTGGACAGCCAGGCCGGGTAGCTGTCGTCGGCGAGCGGATACGTGGGCGATCCCAGCGCCAGCACGTAAAGAAGCAGTGCCTCGTCGTATCCCTTCCATCGATGCTTAAGGAAGCCGGCTCTTGGCCGATACCCATGCGTGAGCGTTGCCTCGCCGTGCTGCGCCCATCGCCAATCGGCACGCCGGTACAACTCGTCCGCCAGGGTTCTGATCTGGTGTTCCTCGTGAACGTCGCGATCGAAGTAGGCGGCGGCGGTCAGTGCGCCGGCCAGCAGGAATACCGTGTCGACGGTCGAGAGCTCGCAACGCCAGGCTCGCTGTCCAGTCTTCATGTCGAGAAAATGATAGTAAAAGCCTTTGTAGCCGGTCGCGTCCGGCGCCGTCCCCTGCACGCTGTCGCGAAAGAACCGCAGGGTCGTCAGTGTGATCGTCACTGCGCCGTCCCGCGTCATGAGGCCACGCTCCACGCCAATGGGGTAGGCCGCGAGCGCGAGGCCGGTCGCCGCAATACTGGCGGGCCAACCGTCTCGCGTCTTGTCGGCGATCAGCCCATTGAGCGGGTTGACCTCTTTCAGGAAGTATTCGAACGTCTCACACTGAAGCCGGTCCAGCAGGGCGTCATCATCCGGTAGTGGCTGAGGCATGGTAATAAGGGCGAGCGTAGGTTGCCATCGTCAGCCTCGTCAACGTGTGCACTTCGGTACAGGCGCCACAATCTCGTACGCCTAGAGTTGTGCGAGGGGCCTCTGTCAGGCACCAGTTGAGGGGCGAATGAAGCCAAGCATTACTCTGGGCCGTCTGTTCGGCGTCGACATCGGACTCCACTACAGCTGGTTCATCATCGCGCTGCTGATCACACTGTCGCTGGTCGGGCACTTTGGTACGACAGATCCCAATTGGAGCCGAACGGTCGTGTGGACCTCGGCGGTCGTCACCGCCGTACTCTTCTTCGTCTCGATCGTGCTTCACGAACTGTCTCACGCGCTGGTGGCGCGCGCGCGCGGCGTGTCCGTGCGTTCGATCACGCTCTTCGCGCTCGGCGGCGTCGCCACGATGGAGAACCCGTCGCCGGACGCCAAGACCGAGTTCTGGGTCGCCGCCGCCGGACCGATGGCCAGCGTCGCGATTGGCCTGGGATGTTACGCGCTGGCGGCGTCACTTGGCTGGTCGCCACAAGCCGACGTCAGCCCATCGACGGCGGTACTGGGCTGGTTGGGGTACATCAACATCTCGCTGGCGGTATTCAATCTGATTCCTGGTTTCCCTCTGGACGGTGGCCGGATCCTGCGGGCGATTCTCTGGGGACGAAGCGGGGACGCCGACCGCGCGACGATGACCGCGGCGCGCGTGGGGCAGGCGGTCGCATTCGCCTTCATCTTGCTCGGCGTGATGCGATTCTTCGGGGGCGCCGGATTTGGCGGCCTCTGGATCGCCTTCATCGGCTGGTTCCTGCTCCAGGCGGCTCAGGCAAGCTCCGCCCAGGTGACGGTCGTTGCCGACCTTCGCGGCGTCCACGTACGCGACATCATGTCGACCGACTGCGCGACGGTGGGCGCAGACATGCGCGTCCAAACCCTTGTGGAGGAGCATCTGCTGCGGACGGGCCAACGCTGCTTCGTCGTGGGTGGGCCCGGCGGAATCGCTGGTTTGATTACGTCTCACGAGATCAAGGGCCTGCCGCGCGAGCGGTGGGCCAGTACTTCGCTTCGCGACGTCATGCGCCCGGTCGACCAGCTTCGTACGAGCCACCCCGAGATGCTGGCGATTGACGCACTGAGGCTGATGGGGCGGGAGGATGTCAATCAGCTGCCGGTGATGTCCGAAGGGAAGTTCAAAGGCATGGTCGGGCGGAGGCACATCCTGCAACTCCTGCAAGCTCGCGCGGAGTTGAACCTGCCAGCCACTCCGAACACCGCCGTCCCGCTCGGAGTTCCGCGCGCCGCGTCTGCGCCAGTGTTGTAAGAGTTATTCCGGGTCTTTCGTGCGGTCTGCGTAATCTTCAGACGACGCCGGATCGAGCTCCCATCGGTGCTTGTCGCGGCCCTCTTCCTTTTCACCGACCATCAGCACCTCGCCATCAACGTAGGTCACGCCTGCCGCCTTGCCGATCTCATCCAAGTTGTTCCGCCCAGGCGTGGCCGTGCTGCCCCCCACCGTCTCATCGCCTCCCGACTCCGTGTCCTCCCAGCGGGCATCGATATCGCCGCCAGAGAGCGTCGGATCGGTGCCGCGATGATTCTGAGGCGCTCAGAAAGCTGCTTACTGCCGGCCGAGATGTCAGGGATTGGCGGTCGATCTCGTATTCAAGTGCCTACATCCCAGCTGCACGAGCGACGCGTCGGCGCGCGGGACTAACCTTCGCGCAGGCGCCCGAGCGTGCTCTCGATGGACCGCTTCAGTTTGTCGGCGGCGCCGTCCATGGCCTGCACCACAGTCGCCGCCTGATGAGTGACGGCGATCGGTTGGCGGTCTTCGAGGCGGGCTTCAATCAAGCACCGTTTGGCCTCAACACCGCCTCTCGCGCCATTCTCGTCGCTCAGGTGGATTTCCACTCTGTTGATCTGGTCACAACTGGAGTTCCCAGGCTTTAGTGGAGAGCTGGATGCCGACCTATTGGAGGTCGACACCATGTCCACGAAGGCGGCAGAAGGACGAGTTCGGACGGTCTACGCGTTCATCACGGCCCATCGGCAGCGGTACAGCGTCCAGGAGATGTGCCGCCTGCTCAGCGTCGCGCAAAGTGGCGACTACGACTGGCTGACGCAGCCCCTCTCCAACCGCGCGCAGGAGGACGCTCGGCTTCTGAAGTTGATCCGCGCCTCGTTTGGTGCCAGCCATGGGATCTATGGGGCGCCACGCGTGTGTCTGGACCTCAGGGAGGCCGGCGACACGTGCAGTAAGCACCGCGTCGCTCGTCTCATGCGCGAGCATCAGCTCCGTGCATTGCATGGCTATCGCACGCGGCGGATGGCGGTCGGCACGCCGTCCGTCCTGATCCCGAATGTGCTGAAGCGCGAGTTCACCGTCACGCAGCGCAACAAGGCCTGGGTGACGGACATCACCTACATTCGCACCTGGCGGGGCTGGTTGTACCTCGCGGTGGTGATGGACCTCTTCTCGCGGAAGATTGTCGGCTGGGCGACGGCGCCGACGATCCAGCGGGAGGTCGTGTTGAACGCGGTGCTGATGGCCGTGCGGGCACGACGGCCTCGAGGCACCGTGATTCACTCGGATCAGGGCACGCCGTTCGGCAGCGACGCGTGGCGGCGGTTCTGCCGCTCGAACCCTCTCGAGCCCAGCATGAGTCGCAAGGGCAACTGTTGGGATAACGCGGTGGTCGAGTCCTTCTTCGGCAGCTTGAAGAAGGAACGCATCAAGAAGCAGATCTACACGAATCGATTGCTCGCCGAGGCCGACGTTCGCGATGACATCGAGGCGTTCTACAATCCGTCACGTCGGCACAGCCACCTCGCTGGCGTGAGCCCGGAGCAGTTCGAGGCGGCTCACCGAAGAACGAAACGGGGTGTCCACTGAATCCTGGGAACTCCAGAGCGAACGCTGGCCCGGAGGGGGAAGTACGTGTGCAGGTCGTCCGGTATCCACGGCAGATTGCCGCGCGCGAGGCCGCATCGTGCACGAACGGCCGATGATCAAGCTGCTCATCGTCGCTGCCGCAACTGTGCGATGGCCTCGGCGTCAGCAGGTTGGAGCCGCGCGTTTCGTTCTTCCCAACGCGTGAAGAGCAGACGATGCCGACGGACTCGGCATCGGTTCAACGCGGCGACCATCCACACCGCCGATGGAGAACGGCGGCGCGGATGGTTGATGCACGCCGACAGGAGCCATCGAGCGCGGTGCTGTACTTCCACGGCAATGGCGGCAACCTGTCGGTGTGACTTCCGATCCTCGCAGGGATCGTTCGGCAGGGATATACGGTCGCGGCCTTCGACTATCGCGGTGACGGAGCGAGCAGCGGCGATCCGAGCGAGCGCGGGCTCTATCGGGACGTCGATGCCGCACTCGAGTGGGCGCATGCGGCTGTCGGGTCGGACGCGGCTATCGTGAGCCGGGGACGATCGCTGGGAACGACCATGGCCGCCTACGCTGCGTCGAAGCGGCCGCCGCACGCGTTGATCCTGGAATCGGGATTCCCCGACGCGCGCACGTTCGTGCGGCGTTCACCTGTGCTCCGGGTACTGTCGATCTTCTCGTCATACCGGTTTCCCACGACGGAGTATCTCGACCAGGTTGCGGCGCCGGTGCTGGTGATGCACGGCGATGACGACCGCGTGGTGCCGTTTGCCGCAGGCCAGTCGCTGTACGAGAGCATCAAGGGCCCGAAGAAGTGGTTCACGATTGCCGGCGCCGATCACAACGACGCCGTGCCTCCGGACGCGGCAAGCGTACTGGGAGCGCGTCGGCCGCTTCATCGCACGACATGCCGGGCCGCCAATCGATGTAGACAACCGATGAGTACCGTGCCGTTCTCGGCCGTGCGATCGAGCCACCACCGATCTGCTGCTCGAGCGAGCATGCCTACGCAACCGTCGCAGCCGTTCGACCAGGCCGCCATCATGGGAGCGCTCTACGGCGATGGTATCGCCGGGTTGAAGGCGGCGTTCGATCGCGACTGTGCCGACCGGATGCACGAAGACGTGCGGACGCTCTATGCCGAGGCGAGCGCGATACCCGGCGGGGCGATTGGGCGCGGTCCCGAGCGCTACTACGTCGAGGTGCACCCCGAGCGGATCGGCGGATTTCTCGCGCTTGCCACACATCCGTGGGTGGTCGCGGTATGCGAGGCGGTCCTCGGGCCCGAGTACACAATCGTCGAGATCGGGTTTCGATATCCCGTTTCCCGGCGCGGCCTATCAGCCGTGGCACCGCGACTTTCCGTCCCCGGAGGCAACGCTGACGGGCCGCCGGCTGAACTCGCTCGCGTTCAACCTGACAACGGTAGACGTGACGCCGGAGATGGGGCCGTTCGAGGTGGCGGTCGGGACGCAGTGGGATCCACCCGACGGTTTCGCGCACGGGATGTTTCCGCCCAAGTCAATCTACCCGCGCTACGAGTCGCGGGCACAGCAGAAGCTTGCTCAACGTGGCGACATCTCGGCGCGGTCGGCGCTCACGAGCCATCGCGGAACGCCGAACCGTTCGCAGCGCGAGCGGCCGGCCCTGGTGCTTGGTGTGGACGCGCCCGATGCTCGCAACGCTGAGCGGCACGATCTGCAGTTCACGCGACGCCATTACGACAGCCTGCCCGAGCAGATCACCCGACATGTCACGTGCCGCGTTGTCGACGAGCTCGTGCCGATCGTGCAGGCGCATACGATCGAAGGTCTCGTGATGGGGCAGACAGAGGGTGATGCGAAGTCGCCGTCGGCAGGCATGTAGGGGCCGCGATTCAGACGGGTTGCCTGCCGCGAGGGCTCAGGTGACCTGCCGCACGTGACGAATTGGCGGACAAACGGACACGACTGGCTGCTCAGCCGAGGACTGGCGCTGCCGTTGCAGACCACGTTGTTCGGAGGACACATGTTGAAGAGCTCTCACGTCGTGATCGAGATCGCCGTCGCGCTCGGAGGCGGGGTGGCCCTGCAGGCACGACGCCAACGAGCGGACAAAGCAACCGCACCGTACCGGCGAGATCACCCTGACCGGATGCGTCGAGCGTGCAGACGCGGCGGGCGGCGCGAGTTCCGCTGCGGCGGACGTCGACAGCCTCTCCTTCATGCTCACGCATGCGTCGAAAGGCACGCGGCGGACGCGCCAGCACCCACCGCGACGAGCGGCACCAGCGACCCGAAGCGCTGTTCCGCAGGGCAGCGTCTATCGGCTGGACGGCGACGTGAAGACCTTGAACCCGCACGTCGCCACAGAGTGGAAGTGTCGGGAACGGTCCAAGCGGCGACGGCGACGCCGGCCGCAGCCGCTGACACGTCATCCGCGGTCGCGCCGCTTATGAAGATCGTGCAGGTCACGATGGTTTCGGAGACCTGCGCACGCTAGCTCGCCGTCACGGCGGGGGATAGCGCGGCACGGAGCAGTGGGGGCATTTCATTCAGGGACGTTGAAGGGCGGGAAGACGATCAGCGTCCTCACAGTGATCAGCGATTCGTCGGACGCGCTCCGCCTGGATGGTGCGGAACAGGGCCGGCATGTCCCCCTTCGTCGCGTCTGTGCCGGCAGTGTCACCAGCCCTTACACCGCCGGCGGTGGCTGCACCGGACGCGTTCGGGTTGCCGTGCGGCCGCTCGGCTTCTGCTCGTTCTGGATCCTTCGCCGCAAGTGACAGCCGCTGGACAATCCCGGTGACCTCAACCTCCGCGTCGTTGTAGGCCGACAGATCGTTCCCTGCCGAGGCAGCCACCAGGAAGGCGCGGGCACCGGACCAGTCCGCCGGCGCGATGACGGTCGCGGAGGCAGCGGTGCGTGGCGTAGGGGGGACCGCGTCAGAGCCTTTCGAGAGGCGCAGCAGATAGGTGCCAGCCTGGTTGCCGCGGCGGAGACACCCGGTCACACTCATCGTCGCGCCACCTGCAAGTCCACCGCTGGTCCCTGGAGCGGCGGCGCCGGCCACCTCGGTGCCTCGCGGCGGTTCGGCACTATCCGTGGTCCTTCCGCCAGTGCCGCGCGCGACGAGTGTCGCCGCAGTTGCCGCCAGCAGTATCCGCAAGACGTTGTCAGCCATCGGTCCTCCGCATTCGACTCCAGCAACTCTCCTGCCCGCCTGATGTCTGGCTCCTGTCCGCCATGTCCGCATCGCGATGCTCGCGCCCAGGGGACAGACCTGCAGGCTGTCAGGCTCAACTGAAGGGCTCCGACGCGGTAATCCCTGTGTCGCGGTCGCGACAGACCTGCGCAAGCGGACCAGCTGCTGGAAGCAGGCGACCTACGCCGCACCGAGCTGTTCCAGAACGGCCTCTCGCTGCAGCGCGGTCGCAGGCATGGCGGCACCACGTTGCTGAAGTCCTGCTGGGACAGCCTCGCTCTCCACCCACCGCGTGCACATAGGCTGCCTAAGCGGCTTCACGGAAGGGCAGCATGGAGCCGGCCCCTCAGGACTCAGACGAGCTTCATCGGTAGACGCTCTCGCCGAGTTTCAGGGTGCCTCGCTCGGCTGTTTGCGTCGCGACACTTGGCTTCAGCGTCGTGGCGGACGTCCGCTGACACCCTCGAACACCAGCCATTGGCTGCACATAGGCTGCACTTAGCGGCGAACGGTGCGAACTAAAACCGAAACGATCGCAATTTATTAGGAAAAATGGAGCCGGCGACAGGATTCGGACCGACGACCTGCTGATTACGAATCAGCTGCTCTACCAACTGAGCTACGCCGGCTGGCGTGGTGGGTTCCCGGCCCTCGTGCCCGACCGGAACGACGTATCGTAGCACGGCCCGCTTCGATTTTTCAGAGCAGCGCGTCGAGTTTCTGCAACGTCTCTTCGACCGGCGCATGAACCGCGACGTCCACGCCAGGCGTGACATCGGTCGCCTCGATATTCAGTTCGGTCGTAAACGCACACTGGGCGCGCGCGTGATGCAGCAAGCCGGCAGCAGGATAGACGACGGCCGACGTGCCCGCGGCGATGAACACGTCACACGCAGTGAGCGCCTCGGCGGCTTGGACGTCCGACGGATCGAGCGACTCGCCGAACCACACCACGCCCGGCCTCGCCATACCGCCGCAGTGCGGGCAGCGCGGCGGCATGTCCGGGAACGGCACGCGTTCGTCGCGCCAGGCGCGTGAGCCAGTGTCGCACCCCTTCCAGCAGCGCAGCTCGAAGATCGACCCATGCAGCCGCACAAGTCCCTCGGTTGCAGCCCGAACGTGCAGGTCGTCGACATTCTGGGTGATGACACGCCACATGGCTCGCGTCTGCGTCCAGCGGGCAAGAACATGATGCGCGGCGTTCGGCCGGCATGCGGCAATCTGCTCGCGCCGCCAGGCGTACCATTCCCACACGGTGTGCGGGTCGCGATTGAAGGCGTCGGGCGACGCCAGCTCGGTGGCGGAGTAGTTCCGCCAGAGCCCGCCCGCGCCTCGGAAGGTGGGCACGCCACTGGCCGCCGACACGCCGGCGCCGGTCAGGATGGTGACCCGGCTGGCGCAACGCAGCGCGGTGGCAAGGTGCTCGAGCGGCGACACCAGGCGATTATCGCCGAGTGCGTGTCGAGGACGAGTCCTGCCGATCGCCTTGTTCGTTTCTCGGGTTTAGGTGCTCCTCCACGCGGTGGGCGCGTTCGTGCTCGGCCATCTCCCGCAACCGGCTCGAGATGTATTCACCCGACGGCAGCGTGGCGGCGTTGCCGGAGCGGCCGAGCCACGGCGTCGGGTCGATGTCTTCCGTCTGGTTCGACGGCTTGGGGTCGCGGTTGTTGAATGACATCACAGCCCTCCGAACAGTCGAGAGGCAAGCGACGTGCCGTCACTGTAGTCGTTGGTCGTCGGTCGACTAACGACCATACACTTCATCCGCCACCGGCTCGAGCCACGTGGTCTCGGCGTTGACGTTCACCGCCAGGTGCACACCTCGACCGCCCGGCACCGCTCCATGCCAGTGCTTTTCGTTCGGCGCGAACATCACGGCATCGCCACCTTCGACGTCCTGAGCCGGTTGGCCCTCAACCTGCACCCGAATTCGTCCCTCGGTGACCAGCAGCCACTGCGCACCTGAGTGCCGGTGCCAGTTGGTGCGGCCACCGGCGTCGAACTGCACGTGGTAAACGTGCACGGGCGTCCCTTCCTGCGCTGACGCAAGCGGCTTGGTCTGGACCGGCCCGACAAAAGTGGCGTTGTCGCCTGGGCGGAAGGGCACATCGCTGCCATGGAAAATTTTCATGCGCCCTATAATACGGGCGCGATTCGGCGCGGGTACACTCAATACGAGCGTGAGCCGACGGCCACGCGTGCAGGAGGACGGCATGACGCAGGTGCAGTGGCGAGTGGGTGCGGTGGCGGCGGCGTTCAGCCTGATGATGGCGGCCGGCGTATCGGCGCAGTACGCGGGCTGGACCATTCCGGACACCGCCAAGACCGAGAAGAGCCCGGCGAAAGACCCGGCCGCCGCGGCGCAGAAGGGCAAGGCGCTGTACGCCTCGAACTGCACCAAGTGCCACGGTCCAGCAGGCAAGGGCGACGGTCCCGACTCGGACCACGCCGCCGACCTGACCGACGAGTTCCGCACCGACCTCAACCCTGAGGGGGTGCTGTACCACAAGATCTGGAACGGCCACACCACCGACATGCCAGCCTTCAAGAGCACGCTGACGAAGGACGAGGTCTGGAACCTGGTGGAGTACCTGAAGGTGCTGCGGACGCCGGCGAAATAGTGGGATGGTCGTTGGTCGTTGGTCGTTGGTCGGGTTGCTCTCGCGACGTCCAACGACTCATGACCAACGACGACAGACCAACGACCATTTGCCCACCCTCTCCCCCTGCGCTACGATCGCTGTTTAACCAGGCAGCGAAACAGTACACAGGTGAGCATGCCCGACACTCCCGGCACCGGCATCGGTGAGCCGGCCGCAATCGTCGTACGCGGCGCCCGGACGCACAACCTCAAGAACATCGACGTCTCCATCCCCGTCGGCAAGCTCGTCATCGTCACTGGCGTAAGCGGCTCGGGCAAGTCGTCGCTCGCCTTCGACACGATCTACGCCGAGGGCCAGCGCCGCTACGTCGAGTCGCTGTCCGCCTACGCGCGGCAGTTCCTCGAGCGCATGGAGAAACCCGACGTCGACCGCATCGACGGCATCGCACCCGCCATCGCCATCCGCCAGAAGAACAGCATCCGCAACCCGCGCTCGACGGTCGGCACGACCACCGAAATCCACGACTACATGCGCCTGCTGTTCGCACGTGTCGGCCGCACCTATTGCCGCAACTGCGGCCGCGAAGTGGTGCGCGAGACGGCGGAAGTTGTGTCGGCACAGTTGTCCGACCTCGGCGCCGGCACGCGCCTGGTGCTCGGCTTCGACCTGCCGGTCCTCGAACCGGCACCCCTGGCGGCGGGCGCTGCCGAGGAGGTCGACGAGCTGCTCGAGGGCGGCACCGGTCACGAGTCGGACGATGCGGCGCTGGGGAGATGGGGAAGAAGACGAGCGGTTCGGCCGTGGCGTCCACCATCGAATCGCTGCGGCGGAAGGGCTATGGGCGACTGCTGGTCGACGGAAAGGCTGTCGCGTTCGACGACATCGAGCTGAAGTCCATCGCGAAGACGTCGGTGCTGCAGGTGGTGGTCGACCGCGTCGTGCTTGGCGGTGAAGACGAGCGCCAGCGCGTCACCGACTCCATCGAGACCGCCTACCGCGAGGGCGGCGGTTCGGCGTGGGTGCTGCAACTCGGGCGGGACGGCGAGGCCGACCGCACCCATCTGTTCTCCGAGCGGTTCGACTGCCGCATCTGCGGCATCACCTACGAAGACCCGCAGCCTCGGCTGTTCTCGTTCAACAACCCGTTCGGCGCCTGCCCCACCTGCCACGGCTTCGGCAACATCGTCGAGCTCGACATGGCGCTGGTGGTGCCGGACGAGTCGAAGTCGATTTCCCAGGGCGCCATCGAGCCGTGGACCAAGCCGCACTACCGGACGCAGCTTGCCGATCTGAAACGCGCGGCGAAGAAGGTGAAGCTGCGGCTCGACGTGCCGTGGTCGGATCTGACTGCTGATGAGAAGCGCTTCGTCACCGAGGGCAACGCCGACTTCGACGGGGTGCGCGGCTTCTTCGCCTGGCTCGACAAGAAGAAGTACAAGGTGCACGTCCGCGTCTTCCTCAGCCGCTACCGCGGCTACCAGACCTGCCCCGATTGCCAGGGCAGCCGCCTGCGCAGGGAGGCGCGCGACGTGAAGGTGTCGGGCCGCACCATCGACCGGGTGGCGTCGCTCACCGTGCGTGACGCGCAGCACTTCTTCGCGTCGCTGTCGCTCACCCCGAAGGAGGAAGCGATCGCCGACAAGATCCTCAAGGAGATCCGGCGGCGGCTGTCGTTCCTCGCCGACGTCGGCCTCGATTACCTCTCGCTCGATCGCCTGTCGTCGACGCTGTCCGGCGGCGAAGCGCAGCGCATCAACCTGGCCACGTCGCTCGGCTCCGCGCTGGTCGGCACGCTCTACGTGCTCGACGAACCGTCGATTGGACTGCACTCGCGCGACAACCTGCGTCTCATCGACATCCTGCGGCAACTGCGCGACCAGGGCAACACCGTGCTGGTGGTCGAACACGACGCCGACATGATCAAGGTGGCCGACCACATCATCGACATGGGCCTGGGCGCCGGCGAGCAGGGCGGACGCGTGGTGTTCTCGGGGACGCTCGACGCGCTGATGCACGAGACCCGATCGCTCACCTCGAAGTACCTGCGGGGTGAACTGGCCATTCCGATCCCGACGACCAGGCGGCGCGGCAACAGCCAATGGATCAAGCTGACGGGCGCCACCGAGCACAACCTGAAGGATGTCGACATCGCCATCCCGCTGAACACGCTAACCTGCGTGACCGGCGTCAGCGGCTCGGGCAAGTCGACGCTGGTGCACGATGTGCTCTACGCCGCCATCAAGCGGCAGAAGGGCGACTGGGACAAGAAGGTCGGTGCCTACCGGACGCTGGAGGGGACCGAGATCATCACCGACGTGGTGCTGGTGGACCAGCAGCCGATCGGCCGGACGCCGCGGTCGAACCCGGTCACCTACCTGAAGGCGTTCGATCCGATCCGCGAACTGTTTGCGGCAACCAAGGACGCGCGCGCCCGCGGTCTCTCGGCCAGCCACTTTTCCTTCAACGTGCCCGGCGGACGCTGCGAAGCCTGCCAGGGCGAAGGGGAAGTGCGCGTCGAGATGCAGTTCCTGGCCGACGTGTTCGTGCCGTGCGACCAGTGCGACGGCAAGCGCTTCAAGCCGCAGGTGCTGGAAGTGCATTACCGCGGCCGGAACATCATCCAGGTGCTCGACCTCACCGTGCGCGAGGCGCTCACCTTCTTCAGCAGTTCGCCGAAGGTGCTGCGTCGCCTGCAGGTCCTCGATGAAATCGGCCTCGGCTATCTGCGCCTGGGGCAGCCGGCGACGACGCTGTCAGGTGGTGAGGCGCAGCGCATCAAGATCGCCGCGCACCTCACGTCGCAGGGTGGCGAACGCCATCTCTATATCCTCGACGAGCCGACGACCGGACTGCACTTCGACGACATCGCGAAGCTGCTGGCGGCGTTCAGGAAGCTGCTCGAGGCCGGCAGCACGCTGGTGGTCATCGAACACAATCTCGACGTCATCAAGACAGCCGACTACATCATCGATCTTGGCCCGGATGGCGGCGAAGAGGGCGGCCACGTCGTGGCCACCGGCACGCCGGAACAGCTGGCGCAGAACGAGGCGTCGTTCACCGGGCGCTACATCAAGGTGGCACTGGCCGAAGGGCGCAGCCATGCGTACTCACAACGGCCGAGCGGAGGAGCAGTGTGATGGCAGTGCGTGAAAGATGCGTCGTTGCGACCTGCGCGTTCGCTCTTGGGCTGCTGGTAGTGGCACGTCCGGCGAGCGCCCAGGACGCGGCGCCGACGGTAACGTTCGAAGAGATGATCGCCGACCTCGGGAACGACGACCCGAATGTCCGGGTCCGTGCGGTCCGTGCGCTGAAGCAGGCGGCCTATCCGGAAGCGGCTATCCCGTTGACGCGCTCGCTGAGCGATCCCGAAGACGCCATCCAGGCCGAGGCCATTGCAGCGGAGGTGAACCTGCACCTGGCCGTGCCGGTGGTGCCGCGCAAGCGGCTCGGCCTGCTCATCGAACTGCGCAACGACATTTCGGCGGCGGCGCTGTTCAGGCAGGGGTCGGTCGTGCTCAACCCGCGCCCGGTTGAACTGCCGGTGCTGGCGGCGCTGCGGGCTACGTCGCGGGACGACAACCCTCGCGTCGGCGTCGAGGCGCTGTACGCGTTCGGGTTGCTGGCGGACAACGTCTACGGCGGCGATCGGCGCCGGTTGCTGACCGACTCGGCGATGGAACTGAGCGCGGCGCTCGGTGTGCCGCAGCGCGAACTGCGGTCGGCGGCCGTGCAGGTGATTGCGCGGCTGTATGCCTGGCGCGTCGGCGACCTGGCAGCGGACATCACGGTGGGCGATGCGCTGGTCACGGCGCTGAACGATCGCGAGTACGCCATTCGCATGACCGCACTGGACGCGATCGGGGCGCTGCGCTACGACCGCGGCGTGCAGGCGGCCACGGACGTGTACACGCACTTCGGCCGCGGCTCGATGGCGGTGGCGGCGCTCAGTGCGCTGGCGCGGATTGCTCACCCGGCGAGCCTGCCGCTCTTCGTCGCGGCACTGTCTGGACGCGACTACTCACTGAAGCTGCCGGCGGTGGAAGGGCTGGCACGCAGTGGCGCCACCGACCAGCGCGGCGCCATCGACACGCTGATGCAGAGCGAACGGAACGCCGAACTGCTGCTCGCCGGAACGTTCGCGGCGGTGCTGCTGTCGAACGGCCCGGTCGATGAACTGGTGGAAGGCCTCGAGCGCCCGCGGCTGCGCCCACGGGCGCTGCAGTATCTGAACGACGTCGCGCCGGGGCGCGGCAACATGCTCGCTCCGCACGTGCAGGACCCGGACGTCGCGATTCGGCTCGACCTCATCGACGTGCTGGGCCGGTCGGGCGACCTTCAGGCCCTCAGCGCCGTCGAGCGCATGCAGCAGGACACCGACCCGACGGTGGCGCGTGCCGCCGTGCGCGCTGCGGCGCGCATTCACGGTGTTGACGCCCTGAATCAGTGACGCTGCCGCGCGACTTCTACGACCGGCCGACGCTGGACGTTGCGCGCGATCTGCTCGGTGCCGTACTCATCCATCGTCGTGGCGGCGTCGTCACCAGTGGCGTCATCGTCGAGGTGGAGGCATACATCGGCGAGTCCGATCCGGCGTGCCACGCGGCACCCGGCCGCACGAAGCGCAACGCGCCGCTGTATGGCCCAGCCGGGTTCTCGTACGTCTACCTGAACTACGGCATCCACCACCTCGTGAACGCTGTGACCGAGCCCGAGGGGCACCCGGCGGCGGTGCTCGTCAGGGCACTCGCCCCGCTCGACGGCGTCGCGACCATGCGTCGCCGACGCCTGCGGGAGATGAAAGGGCGACGGACAGTGAGTCCGGCGCAACTTGACGAGGCGGCCCTCTGTCGTGGTCCGGGCAACCTGACTATGGCCATGGGCATCACGCTGGAGGAGAACCAGCTCGACCTGTCGGGGTCGCGGCTGTTCATCGAACCGGGCGGCATGCCGGTGGGCGAGATCGCCTGGGGGTCGCGCATCGGTATCCGCGTCGGAACCGAGCACCGCTGGCGTGGGTGGGTCGCGGGCCACCCTGCTGTGTCGGCTCATCAGCGCGCCGGCTAGTCCGTCCGCAGCAAACTGCTTGACCCCGCAGGGCAGAAGAGAGTACTTGTAAGGGGTCGTGGAAAAGATGCAGGCCTGCGCGTGTTGCTGTTGTTGGGTGGCGGAAGCCACCCCCTGCGCCAGCCGTACAGGTTTCCCGTCATCGTGCACGCACTGATCGACTCGAACTCCTGAACGAACCGGCCCGGGTGGCGCACCGCTTCCCGGGCTTTTTGTTTTTTATGCGCGAACTGCTCCCCATCTTCCTGCACCTGCGCGGCCGGCGTGTGGTCCTTGTCGGTGCCGGCCCCGTCGGCGCCAGCAAGCTCGCGGCGTTGCTGGCCGCCGGGGCGGAGGTGCGCGTGGTGGCGCCCGACATTCATCCCGATGTCCAGACGGCACCAGTCACGATCGAGCGCCGGGCCTTCGAGCCGGCGGACCTCGACGATGCGTGGTTTGTGGTGGCGGCGGCGACTCCCGAGGTGAACCGCGCGGTGGCGCTCGCCGCCGAGGAGCGTCGGCTGTTCGTGAATGCGGTGGACGACCCGCCAAATGCCACTGCGTACCTCGGGGGCGTTGTGCGGCGCGACGGCGTGACGCTGGCGATATCGACGAGCGGGGAAGCACCGGCCATCGCCGGTATGCTGCGCGAAGGGCTCGATGCGCTGATTCCGCGGGAGTTGTCGACGTGGATGGAGACCGCGCGGCGGTCGCGGCTGGCGTGGCGGCGCGACGGCGTTCCGATGGAGCAGCGGCGGCCGCTGCTGTTGAAGGCGCTCAATCGCCTGTATGCAACTCGCGAGGGCGCAGCGGCGGCGCGTGAACTCGTGGGCGTCTCGGTGTCGGCGCCCAAGACGACGAGAGAGGACTGATGAAGAAACGCGGCCACGTGTCGCTGGTGGGCGCCGGACCCGGTGACCCCGAGCTGCTGACGCGCAAGGCGGCAATGGCGCTGCGGCGCGCCGACCTCGTGCTCTACGACGCGCTGGTCGACGAGCGGGTGCTGGCCTTCGCGCGTCGGGCGCAGCGCTTCTACGTCGGCAAGCGCGCCGGCAGGCACGCGCTGTCGCAGCACGAAATTCAGGCGGTGCTGGTCAGCCAGGCGGGCCGCGGCCGCCGCGTCGTGCGTCTCAAGGGCGGCGACCCGTTCGTCTTCGGGCGGGGCGGCGAAGAGGCGCAGGCGCTGCGAGCGCGCCGGCATCTCGTACGACGTGGTGCCTGGCGTCAGCAGCGCGATTGCGGCGCCCGCCAGCGCCGGCATCCCGCTCACGCACCGCGATCACGCCTCCGGCTTCTTCGTAGTGAGCGGCCACGACACACAGGTGTTCACCAGCGCCGTGCATGCGCTCCGCCCGAACGGCGTGACGGTGGTGGTGCTCATGGGCTACGGTCGCCGTGCCGAACTGACCAGCCTGCTGGTCGGGGCCGGGTGGGACAGCACCACGCCGGCGGCGATCGTGGCTGAGGGCACGCTGCCAACCGAACAGGTGTGGCGCGGCACACTCGGAGAACTGGCGTCGGGCCAGGGCACGCTCGACACCGATGGTCCGGCCATCCTGGTGATTGGCACCGTGGCCGCACTGAACCTGAATGGACGCGCCCTCGCCACTGTGGCGGCGCTTGACGAGACGACGGAACGGCGGCGCCAGGGCGCCCGGCAGCAGAGGACCTAGACGATGTCAGGACACGAGACTGTGAATACCCACGGCCGCACACGGCTGTCGTTCGCCAGCGAGGCCGACATCGACGAGTTCGTCGTCACGCTCGAGAAATACGAGCGCGGCGAGATGACGCCCGACCAGTGGCGTGCCTTCCGCCTGGTGCGCGGCACCTACGGCCAGCGCCAGTCGTACGATGCGTCAGATGCTGCGCGTCAAGATCCCGCAGGGCATCATCAGCAGCGCGCAGCTCGGGCGCTCGCCGAGGTCGGCGAGCAAGGTACTCGCGCCGACTTCGGCGCACATCACGACGCGCCAGAACATCCAGTTCCACTTCGTCAAGCTGCACGACGTCGAGCCGGCGATGCGCCTGCTGGCCGATGCCGGCATGACGACGCGCGAGGCGTGCGGCAATTCGGTGCGCAACATCACGGCGTGCCCGTTCGCCGGCGTCGCCGCGAACGAGCTGTTCGACGTCACGCCCTACGCCGAAGGCGACGACCCGCTTCCTGCTGCGCCACCGCCTCAGCTCGACCCTGCCGCGCAAGTTCAAGATCGCCTTCGAGGGCTGCACCGACGATCACACGGTCATCGCCATCAACGATCTGGCCTTCCAGGCGCAGCTCGGCCCGGACGGCGAGCGCGGCTTCCGGGTGCTCGCCGGCGGCGGCACGGCGCTGATGTGCAAGTCGGCTGGCGTCATCCACGAGTTCGTGCCGGCGACCGAGCTGTTCCGCGTCGCGAAGCGATGCTGCGTCGTCTTCAAGGAGCACGGCGACTACGAGCACAAGCAGCGGAACCGCATGAAGTTCATGATCAAGAAGCTCGGCTGGGACGGCTTCGTGCGACGAGTACCAGACGGCACTCGCCTGGTGCCGCGGCGAAGGCGCGGTGCCGCTGCTGCGAGATCGATCCGCCGGCGATGGAGCCGGCGCCGGAGTGGGACGCGGGCCGACGCGCCGTCGCCGAGCCTGATCGTCGCGCGCGTCGCTGCGGTGCCGCCGAACGGCCCCGGCATCACCCCGACGCTGGTGCCGGTGCTGCACTGCCGAGCGACGACGCCTACCGATCACTGGCGACGACCGAACGTCGCGCGCGCAGAAGCAGTTCGGTTACGTCCATGGCCACCGCCACGGTGCCGCTCGGCGATCTCACGAGCGAGCAGATGCGCGTGCGTCGGCGAACTGGCGCAGCGCCGTACGGCGACGGCACCGTGCGCATCACCGTCGACCAGGATCTCGTGTTGCGCTGGGTGCAACGGTCGGCGATCTCCGCGAGCTGTACCGCCGGCTCGCGGCGGCGAGCCTCGGCCTGGCCGACGCGGCGACCGTCGCCGACGTCGACCAGCTGCCCGGGCGCGGAGTCGCTGCCGCCTCGCGGTGACGCAGTCGCGCGGGCTCGGACGCCTGCTCGAGGATCACCTGCGCGCTCGGCCCGATCTGATCGCCGCCGGCCGACGGCGCGCGTCATCAAGATCAGCGGCTGCCCGAACGGCTGCGGCCAGCACCACATCGCGACCATCGGCTTCCAGGGCAGCGTGCGCCGCATCGGCGGCAAGGCGGTGCCGCAGTACTTCGTGATGGTGGGCGGCGGCACGACCGGCCAGGGGGCGAGCTTCGGCACGCACGGCCGCGAAGATTCCGGCGCGGCGCATTCCCGAGGCTGTCGAGCGCCTGATCGACTACTACGAACGCGAGAAGCAGGCCGGCGAGTCGGCGACGGCGTTCTTCCAGCGCATCGAGTTCGCGCGCGTCAAGGCGCTGCTCGCCGACCTGCAGCAGCTGACGCCGGAGAGGCCACGGCCGGACGACTTCGTCGACCTCGCCGAGACCGGCGAGTTCGCGCCGGAGGTGATGGACGGGGAGTGCTCGGCGTAGGAACGGCTGCGGTCGAGCTATCAGAGATGGCGATCGTCGGCCGGCGCGGAAGCGCACACTGAACGTACCTCCACGAATGTGGATAGCGTCGATAGAAAGTTGTTGCCTCACGTTTTTCGGCCGTCTGGTATAACCGCAGGCGTGGGGCTCAACTCGTTCCAGACGTCGGGTAACAGTCCCGGCGATCTGCAGCGCTGTCACGTCGGCATCCTCGGTTTCGGCACCGTCGGCTCGGCAGTCGCCCGCCGGCTCACCGGCCCCGATTCCCTTCCCCCCTCACGCTCACACACATCTGCGATCGCCGTGCCCGCGACAAGCGGCGCGCCGTCAGGGCGACACCGCTCGCCAGCCTCACCTGGACCGACCGCTTCGACGACCTCCTCGCCAGCGACGTCGACATCATCATCGACACCATTCCGGCGGATCGGAGCCGGCGGTCGACTACGTGCGCGCCGCGCTGCTGGCCGGAAAGTCGGTGGTCACCTCGAACAAGCGGTGATCGCGCATCAGGGCCGGCGCTGCTGGCGCTGGCCGAGCGGCAGGGACGGCAACTGCGCTTCGAGGCCGCCGTCGGCGGGGCGATGCCGATCGTGCGGACGCTCGGCGACGGCCTGGCGGCGACCATGATCCTGCGCGATCGACGCCATCCTGAACGGCACGAGCAACGTCGGTGCTGTCGCGGATGGACGACCACCGGCTGCGGCATGGACGAGGCGATCGCCGAGGCCTGCGCCGCAGGCTATGCCGAGTCGGACCCGTCGGTCAGATCTCGACGGCGTCGACGCGGCGGCGAAGCTGGCCATCCTGTGCGCGCTCGCCTTTCGGCGTGCGCGTCTGCGCCGTCGGCCATCGACACGCGCTCGACGGCGGACATCGGCGCCGCCGAGTTCGCCGGGCGCAGCTGCGCGGCGGCACCATCCGCCAGATGGCACATGCGGAGTACGATCGCGAGCGGCGGCTGCTGGACGCCTGGGTGGCACCGACCTTCGTGCCGCGCGCGTCGCTGTTCGCGACCGTCCACGGCCCGCGCAACGCGGCGGTCATCGCGTGCGCGCTATGCGGGCGACATCATGCTGAGCGGGCGGGTGCCGGCGGCGACGCTTCGGCCGTGGCGATCATCGCGACGTGCTGACCATCGCACGCGATCGCGCGGCGATCGTGCCGGCGCCGGTCCTGGTCGACCGCCCAGAATCATTCAGGGATTTTCGGACCATCATTTCGCGGAGGCTGTGTGAGCGCCCTGATCGGACTGCAGTGTCACCTGTGCAAGTCGACGTTCCCGGCCGAGGCCACCTACGTCTGCGAGAAGTGCCTCGGTCCGCTCGAGCCGATCTACGACTACGCGTCGATCACGCTGACGCGCGAGCAGATCGCCGCACGCCCGAAGAACATCTGGCGCTATCGCGAACTGCTGCCGATCATCGGCGAACCGCAGACCGGATTCCACTCCGGCTTCACGCCGCTGGTGCGGTGCACGCGCCTGGCCGACGCAGCTCGGCTGAGCGAGCTCTACATCAAGGACGACTCGGTCAACCATCCGACGCTGTCGTACAAGGACCGCGTCGTGTCGGTCGCCGCCACGCGCGCCAAGGAACTCGGGCTTCGAGGTGCTGGCCTGCGCGTCCACCGGCAACCTCGCCAACTCGGTCGCTGCGCACGCCGCGCGGCTCGGGATGGAATGCTGCGTCTTCATCCCGGACAACCTCGAGGCGGGCAAGCGGCTCGGCTCGGCGATCTTCGGTCCGACGATTCTCGCCATCGCCGGCAACTACGACGACGTGAACCGGCTGTGCACGCAGGTGGCCGATCGCTACGGCTGGGGCTTCGTCAACATCAACCTCCGCTCCTACTACGCCGAGGGCGCCAAGACGATGGGATTCGAGATCGTCGAGCAGCTCGGCTGGCGGTATCCGCGATCACCTCGTGTCGCCGGTGGCCGGCGGCACGCTGCTGCCGCGCATCGCGCGCGGCCTGCGCGAACTGCGCAGATCGGCCTGGTCGACGGCGAGCTGCCGAAGATTCACGCGGCCCAGGCCGCTGGCTGCGCGCCGGTGGTGACCGCCATCCTCGCCGGCGAACGACTATCCGGAGCCGGTGAAGCCGGACACGATCGCCAAGTCGATCGCGATCGGCAACCCGGCCGACGGCTACCAGGTCGTGCAGACGGTGCAGTGCGACCGGCGGCACCGGCGCCGCCGTGACCGACGAGCAGATCGTCGACGCCATCCGCCTGCTGGCCGACACCGAAGGCATCTTCACCGAGCCGGCCGGCGGCACGACGCTTGGCGGCGACAATCGACCTGATGAAGCGCGGCGTCATCAAGCCGGGCGAGTCGGTGGTGGTGTGCGTCACGGGCAACGGCTACAAGACGGCCGAAGTGGTCGACGGCAAGCTCGAGCGAACCGGTGCAGTCTGAGCCGCGCGTTCAAGGACTTCGAGGCGTGGCAGGCCGGCCGCACCGGCAGTTGGCGAACTCCGGAAT
Source organism: uncultured Acidobacteriota bacterium (assembly GCA_963722395.1). GTDB lineage: Bacteria > Acidobacteriota > Vicinamibacteria > Vicinamibacterales > CAVVIG01 > CAVVIG01. The sequence goes on from CAVRLS010000013.1 coordinate 862,307, forward strand.
ATAGCGGCGGACCACTGGGTCCGCCAGCGAGGATGGCAGTCATGCGCTGGTCGTCTGGCAATCGCGGCAACATCGAAGACGCACGTGGACGCGGCGATGCGCGGCGGCGCGCTCGGTCGGAGTCGGCGGTCTGCTGGTGCTGCTCGTGCTGAGCTGGGCGACGGGCACCGACTTCACTCTCCATGCTCGGTGGTGGCGATCCCGGTTCCCCGTCGTCCACCGCGACGGGCACGACGACCGAGGTTCAGGCCACGCCCGAGGAAGAGCGGATGGTGGACTTCGTCGACGCGGTCGCTGGCGACGACGCAGGACACCTGGCAGCGCCTCCTCGGCAACGATTACCAGCGCACACGCGTCGTGCTCTTCCGCGACGCCATCCAGTCCGGTTGTGGTGCCGCCGAAAGTCGCCACCGGCCCGTTCTATTGCCCCGCCGACCAGAAGGTCTATCTCGACCTCGGCTTCTTCGACTGAACTCTCCCGCCGCTTCGGCGCGCCGGGCGACTTCGCACAGGCCTACGTCATCGCCCACGAGTTCGGACACCACGTGCAGAACCTGCTCGGCACCAACGAACGCGTGCGCGCGACGGCAGCAGTGGGCGCGAACAGCGCGTCGGTGGCTCTCGAACTGCAGGCCGACTGCTACGCCGGAATCTGGGGCCACGAGGCGTCGCAGGGCGGGCGCTTTCAGAGCGGCAAGGTCGAACTCGAGCCGGGCGATGCCGAGGAAGCGCTGCGTGCGGCAGCGGTCGATCGGCGACGATCAACCTGCAGAAGATGTCGACTGGCCGGGTGCAGCCGGAGCGGTTCACGCACGGCTCGTCGGCGCAGCGCATGGAGTGGTTCCAGCGCGGGATGAAGACCGGCGATCCGCGTCAGTGCGACACGTTCAGTCAAATGACGCAGTAGCGACAGGTGGTCCGGGTTTGGCCGGACAGTCAGCGTGTGCGGCGCCAGAGTGCAACCCCGAGCGCGCCGAGGGCCGCCGCCACCGCACGCTGCAACCAGGTCAGGGCGCCGTTGACCGTAGCGGCTGGCGTCGGCAGGCTGCGCGCCATCCCATCGAATCACCGGATTCAAGTACAGGGTCGTCTGCGGCGTCGTCACGACCGTGCGGACGTAGGGATCGCCCGGCGCCAGCGTGTACTCGGCCGTCAGCGTGTCGGGGACAACTCGCCGCACGGCGCCGCCGGTACCGATGAAGCTGATCGTGGACGGCACGCCGCTCAAGCTCACGGTCATCGTGGCATCGCTGACGGCGAGTGACCGTAGCGTGGTGATGCCGCTGCCCTCGAGCGACCCGGTGCGAAGCACCGCGTAGAAGCGGCCGTTGTGGAGCGCGGCCACAACTTCCTTCGTGGCGTTGCTCGGCGCATCGATCTGATTCCAGCCGACCCCGAGACGCCGTACATCGTTCAGATCGTGCGTGTCGTCGTTGGCCATCGCCCACACGGCGCGTCCGGACGACAGCGCCGCATCCCACACGTCTTCGACGATGAACGGCCCGTTCGCCACCTCCACCAGGTCGTAGCCGGTCAGCGATCGCATCGCCCTGAGGTCGTAGGCGTTGCGCGAGCTCGGATGATTCAGGCCGACGAGGTCGGCCCTGGCGCGCACCCGGTTGATCACGTACTGCTGATTGCTGCGCGTCTGCCAGAGCGGGAAGTCGAACCAGTCGACGCGGTGCGCGCCGATGGCGAGCTGGTGGTTCTTGCCGAGGTTGAAGCCGTGCTCGTAGAGCGGGATGGTGTCGATGCCGTGCTCGGCGGCGATGCTCATGTAGTTCGAGACGCCGGCGACCGTGTAGCCGAGGTCTCTGTAGCGCGTCGCCACGTCCGCGTCGGGCTGTTCGCCGTTCGTCAGCCCGCCCCACGCCTGCCCGTGCGCGTGCAGGTTGGCGCGCTGCCAGGTGCCGGTCAGCGACGCGTAGGGGTTCCAGATCTGCGCTCCCGTGAATGGCGCTGGCGGCGGGAAGTTGTACACGGGGCCCCAGCCGTAGGGGAGGATGACCAGTACGGCAACGACCACCGCCGCGCGACGAAGCGCGAGCCACGCGAGCGATGCTGCGGGCGACACCAGTCGGGAATTCTAGACCGTCACCGCCGCGCTGAGCTGCGGGACGGACGAGGGCGTAACTGAGGCTGTCGACCAGGGCCTGCAGGCTGGCCTCGACCATGTTGTCGTCGACACCGACCGTGCCCCACTCAGCCGTGCCGTCGCTCGACTGGATGATGACGCGGGTGCGCGCCGCCGTGCCGCTGCGCGAGTCGATGATGCGCACCTTGTAGTCGGTGAGCCGCACGTCGCGCAGTTGCGGGTAGTAGCGGACCAGCGCGGCACGCAGCGCGGCGTCGAGCGCGTTCACGGGACCGTCGCCTTCCGCGACGCGGTGTTCCGACTGGTCGCCGACGCGTACCTTGACGATGGCTTCGCAGGTGGAGGCATCGCCGTCGCGACGCATCGAGACGTGGTAGGCGTCGACGACGAATGGCGGCTCGACCTCGGTCAGCGACCGGCGGATGAGCAGGGCCAGCGAGCCGTCGGCCGACTCGAACTCGAAGCCCTGATGCTCCAGCTCCTTGATGTGCGTCAGCATGGTCCGCAACTGCGGCGTGCTGTTGCTGATGTCGAACCCGAGCTCGCGCGCCTTCATCACGATGTTGCTGCGACCGGCGAGATCGCTGATCAGGACGTGCCGCGTGTTGCCGATGAGCGACGGATCGATGTGCTCGTAGCTGCGGATAACCTTCTGCACCGCGTTCACGTGCGTGCCGCCCTTGTGCGAGAACGCGCCGCTGCCCGACCCACGGCAGCCGCGGGTTCGGTCGGATGTTGGCGGTTTCGTCGACGAACTGCGACAGCTCCTTCAGTTGCGGGAGCGGTCCGACGGCACTCACACTGTCCTGCTTCAGCTTGAACTGCAGGATCGGCATCACGCTGGTCAGGTTGCAGTTGCCGGTGCGCTCGCCGTAGCCGTTGATGGTGCCCTGCACGTGCGTCGCGCCGGCTTCGAGCGCCGCGAGCGCGTTGGCGACGCCGAGGCCGATGTCGTCGTGCGTGTGGATGCCGAGCTGCACCGTCAGCGCGGTGCTCGCAGCCGCGCGTGATGTCGGCGACCTCCGCCGGCAGCGAGCCGCCGTTGGTGTCGCACAGCGTGAGGCAGTCGGCGCCGGCCTGCTCGGCGGCCTGCCAGGTGGCCAGCGCGTATTCGCGGTCGTCCTTGTAGCCGTCGAACGCGTGCTCGGCGTCGTAGATGACGAACTTGCCGTGCGCCTTCAGGTGCCGGACGGTGTCGGCGATCATCGCCAGGTTCTCTTCCGGGCGTGGTCTGCAGCACCTCGAGGACGTGGAGCAGCCAGGTCTTGCCGAAGATGGTGACCACCGGCGTCTCCGCGTCGAGCAGCAGGCGCACCTGGTCGTCGGCGGTCGACGGCGATGTCCTTGCGGCGCGTCGAGCCGAACGCGGCGAGTCGCGCGTGCCTGAACGTGCGGTTCTTCGCCTGCTCGAAGAACTCGATGTCCTGCGGATTCGAGCCCGGCCAGCCGCCTTCGATGTAGTGGACGCCGAAGGCGTCGAGCCTCTCGGCGATCCGCAGCTTGTCGGCGACGGAGAAGGTGACGCCCTCACCCTGGGTGCCGTCGCGGAGGGTGGTATCGTAGATTTCGATCACAAAGTGCCTCTTTGCGTCCAATTGTACGAACGACCGCCAGAAAAGGGGGGAGAAGTTCGAGTTGGTGTAGCCGCGAGCCTTCAGGCTCGCTGAATCAGGCCGACCTGAAAATCGGCAGCTACACACATCTAGAGGACCGCGCGGCCGGCAATCGAGGCGTCGAGCAGTTCGACGATGTGGAGGACGCGGTATGGATGGCCGGATTCCCGGGCCGCCGACTGGATCTGGAGGATGCAGCCAGGGTTCGAGGTGACGACGAGATCGGGCGTCGCGTCGGACAGATGTATCGCCTTGCGGCGTCCGAGTTCCGAAGCCATCGCCGGCTGGGTGAGGTTGAAGATGCCCGCGCTGCCACAGCACACATCCGAGTCGGCGACCGGCACAAGGGTAAGGCCCGGAATCTCCGCCAGGATGGCGCGCGGCTGCTGCCGGATGCCCTGCGCGTGGCCAAGGTGGCAGGCGTCGTGATAGGCGACGCGTGCCTGAATGGGGTGACGCGGTGCGCGCGCGGGCCCCAACTGCGCCAGCAGTTCGCTGATGTCGCGGACCTTGCGGGAGAACGCGTCAGCACGCGCGGCCCACGCCGGATCGTCGCGCAGCAGATGGCCGTACTCTTTCATCGCCGAGCCGCAACCGGCGGCGTTGATCGCCACCACATCGACCTGCGCACGTTCGAAGGTGTCGATCAGGTTGCGTGCGAAGGCGCGCGTCTGATCGGGTTCGCCGGCGTGCAGGCCGAGCGCACCGCAGCAGCCCTGAGCCGGCGGCGCAATGACATCACATCCCTCGGCCGCCAGCACGCGCGCTGTGGCCTCATTCACCTGACCGAAGAACGTGCGCTGCACGCAGCCGGTGACCAGTCCGACCCGCATGCGCGTATCGCCGGTGGCCGGGGTGTGCTCTGGTGCCCGAGCCGAGAGCGATGCCACCGTGACGTCTGGCGCGAGGGTGAGCAACGGACGGAACCGTTCGGGAACCAGCCGCAGCAACGCGGGCGAGCGGCGCAGCGGCCCGAGCAGCACCAGCGGCCATGCGAGCAGCGACATGCGCGACGGATAGGGCAGCGTGTTGAACAGCAGGCGCCGGAGCCAGCGTTCACCGCCGGTCCGGACATGGTGCGTCTCGACCGCGGCGCGGGTCTGCTCGATGAGCGGCGCGTACTTCACGCCAGATGGGCAGGCCGTTTCACAGGCCATGCAGCCGAGGCAGGTGTCGAAGTGCTCGACCACCGTCGGCGTCATGTCGATGCGGCCGTCGACGCCGGCGCGCATCGCGTAGATGCGTCCGCGCGGCGAGTCGGTTTCCTTGCCGGTGAGCAGGTAGCTCGGGCAGGCGGGCAGGCAGAAGCCGCAGTGGACGCATTTGTCCATCAGCGGGGTGAGCGGCGCCAGGGAGGCGAAGGCGGTGTCTGACACGTCAGGCGCGTCCCCACGGATAGGGCAGGATGCCGTTCGGATCGAATCGCTGCTTCACGGCCAGGCCGATCGCGGCAGCCGTGCCGGTGGACGGCATCGCGTTGGTGCCAGCCGGCAGCAGCGACGTGCCGCGCACGAACTGCAGGTGTCCGTCGTGGAAGGACGCGAGCTGGCGCACTGCGGGGGCGACACGTCCGGTCGCCTCATCCGCGCCAGTGAGGTGGAGGCGCATGACGCCGAGCGCCGGCCGCCCGGTCACCGTCCATCTCAGTCCGTGTGCCGCCACCACCTGCGCGGCAGCGTCGAGGAACGCGCCGCACGCCGCGGGCAGCATCGACACCTGGCAGACCAGGCCGTCCTCCGCCGACTCCAGATGCTGGTGGGCGGCCCAGGCGGCGGCTTCCTCAGCGCCGTCGAGGATGCGCACCTCGCCGGCCGTGACGCGCAGCGACTCGGCCAGGTGCGTCGAGAACTGCATGGCCGACGCGCTGGTGGTCTCGTAGCGCACCAGCACGCGTGGGTCGGGGCCAATCAGCTCCACGGCCGTCGGGGCATGCGAGGCGCGCCGTGCCAGTGCCTGGGCGGTGGTGACCGCGCTGCGCAGGTCGGCGAACGTGGCGAGCACCGTGCGCGAGGCTGGCGCCGTCGGCGCCAGCTTGAAAGTGACACTGGCAATGACGCCAAGGCTGCCATGCGAGCCGCAGAACAGGCGACCGAGGTCGTAGCCGGCGACGTTCTTCACCACGCGTCCGCCCGAGTGAGCGACGGTGCCGTTGGCGAGCGCCACCTGCATGCCGATGACGAGGTCGCGGGGGCTGCCGAAGTGGTGGCGGCGAGGGCCGCTGTCATTCGCCGAGACGATGCCGCCGATGGTAGCCGAGGCGCTGAAGGGCGGGTCGAGCGGAATCCATTGCCGCTCCGCGGCGAGGGTCTCGTTCACCGCCTGCAGCGTCATGCCGGCGGGCACGGTGGCCACGAGGTCGCCGGCGTAGTGTTGCAGGCCGCCGGTGAGCAGCCGCGTCGACAGCGCCATCGGGCGCCATGTCCGTCGGTGCGGCCCGAGAGCTTGGTGCCGTGGCCCTGCACCACCACCGGTGTGCGTGCCGTGGTGGCCTTCGCGAGGATGGTGGCTGCTTCGGCCGCGGTGGCTGGTTCGAAGAAGGCGGCCATCACACGCGCTCCGCCAGGCCAAGGAGCTCGACCGGATGCGCCGGTACGGACCCGGCACCTCACCGCACAGCCGTGGCGTCGGAAACACCTTGCCCGGGTTGCAGATGTTGCCCGGGTCGAAGGCGCAGCGCACCAGTTGCATCGTGTCGAGATCGACCGGTGCGAACATCTCGGACATGTACTGCTTCTTGTCGGCGCCGACGCCGTGCTCGCCGGTGATCGCGCCACCGGCGTCGATGCAGTAGTGCAGGATCTCCGACGCCACCGTCTCGGCGTGTGCCGCCTGGCCAGGCATCGCGTCGTCGTAGCAGATCAGCGGGTGCAGGTTGCCGTCGCCGGCGTGGAACACGTTGCCGATGCGCAGCCCCGAGCGGAGCGGCGAGGTCGCGGATCCGCCGCGAGCACTTCGGGCAGCTGCGTGCGCGGCACCACGCCGTCCTGCACGTAGTAGTTCGGCGAGATGCGTCCCATCGCCGCGAACGCCGCCTTGCGCCCCTTCCAGATGCGGTCACGCTGACCCTGGTCGCGGCGCGATCTCGATCGACACGCGCGCCCGCACTCGCGGCACAGACGCTTCGACGATCTCGAACAGCTCGTGCACTTCGATCGCCGGGCCGTCGAGCTCGACGATCAGCACCGCGTCGCAGTCGGGGAAGTTGGGGTGTACCGCCGCTTCGGCTGCCTGAATCGTCAGGCGATCCATCATCTCGACCGCAGCCGGCACGATGCCCTGCGCCGATGATCGCCGACACGGCCCGCCCGGCCTCGTCGATCGAGTCGAAGGCCGGCCAGCAGCGTCAGCACCGCCTCGGGCTTCGACAGCAGCCGCAGCGTGGCCTTCGTGACGACGCCGAGCGTGCCCTCGGAGCCGATGAAGACGCCGAGCAGGTCGAGCCCTGGTGTGTCGAGCGTCGAGCCGCCCGATGCTGACGAGGTCGCCGTTCGGCAGCACCACCTCGACACCGAGGACGTGATGGACGGTGAAGCCGTACTTCAGGCAGTGCGCGCCGCCGGAGTTCTCGGCGATGTTGCCGCCGATCGAGCAGACGCTCTGGCTCGACGGGTCGGGCGCGTAGTAGCAGCCCGAGCGGCGCCACGCGCTTCGTAATCTCGAGGTTGGTGACGCCCGGTTCGACGGTGACCCGCAGGTTGTCGGTGTCGACGTCGACGATGCGGTTGAGGCGCGAGAGGACGATCAGCACGCCTTGCGGATGCGGGAGCGCCCCGCCCGAAAGTCCGGTGCCGTGTCCGCGCGCGACGAACGGCACGCCGTGCTCGTGACAGAGCCGAACCACCGCCTGCACCTCGGCGGCGCTGCGCGGCAGTACCACCGCGCCGGGCGTGCTGCGCAGGTGCACCAGCGCGTCCGACTCGTAGATGAGCAGTTCAGAGGGGTCGCGCACGACCGAGCCCGACGGCAGGGCCGCAGCCAGCAACTCGAGAAAGCGGGCGTCCACGGTGCTGGAGATTGTAGGGCAAGAGCCTCCGAAATTCCGAGAGGCGAATTGGCCCATCGACCTTCGCCCATCCGCCATCGCCCATCGCTCACCGCCCATCGCACACCGCCGGTCGCCAAATCAGCCGTCGGCAATGAAGCCCCTCGGTTATAGTCGGGCGCTGAACGCGGCTGCACGACGCAGGCGCGACTTCGAGGTGTTCGATGAGACCACTGGCGGCGGGCATAGCGCTGGCCCTGATGATGACTCCTGCAGCAGCGCGGGCGCAGATCCTCGGCGGCATGTCGCTCTTCGAGCAGCGGTGTGGACGCTGCCATGCGGGCTCGACCGCCGGCACACGCGCACCCGATCGTGTGGCGCTCAGTCAGCTCACGCCCGAACGGGTGCTCGACGCGATAACCACCGGCTCCATGGTGGTCAACGCACAGGGGCTGACCGACGCGCAGAAGCGGACGATCGCCGAGCAACTCACGCTGCGTCCTCTCGGTGCGTCTGCATCGGGCGCGAAGTCGGCCATGAGCGGGTGGTGCGAAACGGGTTCGGCGCCTGGTGAACTGCCCGAACCGGCTCGCTGGAGCGGGTGGGGTGTGGACGCCGGCAACTCACGCTATCAGGCGCAACCTGGCGTCACCGCGGAACAGGTGCCGACCCTCGCGCTGAAGTGGGCCTTTGCCTTTCCCAACGGTACGTCCGCCTACGGGCAGCCCGCTGTCTCCAACTCGCGCGTGTTCATCGGGTCGGACAACGGTTTCGTGTACGCGCTGAGTGCGAGCACGGGGTGTGTCCACTGGTCGTTCGAGGCGCAGGCCGGTGTACGTACGGCGATCAGTGTCGGCCCGCTTGGTGGATCCACTGCCGGCTCCGAATCGGCGGCCACCCGGCGGGCGGTGTACTTCGGCGACCTCAAAGGCAATGTCTATGCGCTGGATGCAGACTCGGGCGCGCTCGTCTGGACGAAGCGTGCCGACCCGCACCCGCTGACGCGTATCACCGGCGCGCCGACGCTCGCTGATGGCCGGCTGTATGTGCCCCTCTCGTCGCTCGAGGAGGGGGCCGGCGCCAATCCGAACTACGAGTGCTGCACCTTCAGAGGTGGCGTCGTCGCCTACAACGCCCTGACGGGAGCGGAAGTATGGCGCACCTACACCATTCCAGTGACCCCCAAGAGAATCAGAAAGAATGCGTCGGGCACGCAGCTCTGGGGCCCGGCTGGCAGCGCCATCTGGGCGGCGCCGACGATCGACGCGAAGCGCGGCCTGCTCTACGTCGCAACCGGGAACGGCTACACCACGCCAGCGGCCGAGACCAGCGACGCTGTTGTCGCCTACGACCTGAAGACCGGACGATTGCGCTGGTCGCAGCAGGTGACCCCGAACGATTCGTATGTGGTGGGCTGCGGCGCCAACGCCGCCAGCCGCGAGAACTGCCCGGAAGACGACGGACCCGACTACGACTTCGGCAACTCGCCGATCCTGCGTCCGCTTCCGGGCGGCAAGGCGATCATCGTCGTCGGCCAGAAGTCGGGAGTGGCCTGGGGGCTCGATCCCGATCGTGAAGGGCGCGTGGTCTGGCAGACGCGGGTGGGCAAAGGGAGTGCCCTCGGCGGTATCGAATGGGGCTCGGCCGCCGACGAGCAACTCGGCTATTTCCCGGTGTCGGATCTGATGCTGGGGCCTGCGGTCGCCGGCGGCCTGCACGCGCTGAGACTCGGCACCGGACAGGAGGTGTGGAGTTGGCGCCCGAAGAACGACTGCCAGACGGGACAACGCAATTGTGTCGAGGCGCATTCCGCAGCAGTGACGGTGATGCCGGGCGTGCTGTTCGCAGGCACGACCACCGGGATGCTCCGTGCGCATTCCACGGCAGATGGCCGCGTGCTCTGGGAGTTCGACACCGCGCGCGCGTTCGACACGGTGAACGGCGTGCCGGGCCGTGGCGGCGCCATCAACGGTCCCGGGCCTGTCGTGGCCGGCGGGATGGTCTATACGAACTCGGGCTACAGCTACATGGGAACGGGCGCAAGCGGTAACGTCCTTCTCGCGTTCGCGCCGAAGTAAAGAACCAGGGGCGTCCCGGATCGCGGGCACAACGCGGCGGCTTCGTATCGCGTCAGGACGCCGCCGCCGCCGTCCTGCCGCAGCGCAGCCGTAGCGAAGCCAGTGGCCCCTGGGTCGGTATCAGACGTAGAATCTGGCCGACTGGTTGGTCGCTGGTCGCCAGTCGATAGTCATTGGTCCTGCACGCGATGCTGGTGATCTGATGAATGAGAAATTGCCCGACAGTCCCGACTGGACACGACGTGAGTTCCTCGCCGGTACGAGCGCGGCGCTGGTGGTGGCGGCTGCGACCGGCACACTCGAGGCCCAGCAGGCAGGCTCCGCACCTGCCATCGCGGTCGACCCGGCTGTGCCGCACTCGACGATCCGGCTGACCGTGAACGGCGTCGCGCGCGAGGTGGAGATCGAGGATCGCTGGTCGCTCGCGGAGCTGCTGCGCGACCGGCTCGGGCTCACTGGCACTAAGATCGGCTGCGATCGGGGTGAATGTGGCGCCTGCACGGTGCTGGTCGACGACCAGCCGGTCTACGCGTGCAGCAACCTGGCTGTGTGGATGGCCGGGCGCCAGGTGACGACGGTGGAGGGGCTGGCGAACGGCGACGCACTGTCGCCGCTGCAGCAGGCGTTCGTGGCACACGACGCGGCGCAGTGCGGCTTCTGCACCTCAGGTCAGTTGATGAGCGCCACGGCGCTGCTGAAGCGCAACCCACGGCCGTCGGCGTCAGACGTGAAGTCGGCGCTCGCCGGCAACCTGTGCCGCTGCGGCAACTACAGCCGCTACGTCGAGTCGGTTGTGGCCGCGGGTGCCGCCAACGCGCGCAGCAGTGCGGGAGGTGACCAGTGAGCCCGATCGCCGCAAGTCAGCAGTCGCAAGTCGCTGGTCAGTCGCAGGTCGCCGCTTCGCAGGCGTCGGCCACCCAGGCGCCGGCCGCCTCGCCCGCGATGACCGCGCTGAACACGGTGGGGCATTCGACGCCACGCATCGACGCCGCCGAGCGCGTCACGGGACGCGCGAAGTACACGAACGATGTGCAACTGCCAGGCATGCTCTACGCGAAGGTGCTGCGCAGCCCGCACCCGCACGCGCGCATCACGCGCATCGACGTGACGAAGGCGAAGGGGCTGCCCGGGGTGAAGGCGGTCCTCACGCACGAAACGTCGAAGGTCGTCTGGGGCTCCGGGGCGATCGCTGGCGGACAGCAATACAACGATGAGGTCAAGAAGATCACCACCCATCGTCGGTATACGTTCAACAACCCGGTACGCTTCGTCGGCGAGCCGGTGGCGGCCGTGGCCGCAATCAACCGGCACCTGGCCGAGGAGGCGCTGCGGCTCATCACGGTGGAGTACGAGGTGCTGCCGTTCGTGCTCGAGCCCGAGGCGGCCCTGCAGCCCGACGCACCGAAGATCTGGCCCGAAGGGAACCTCTCGCCGAACGCGCGCAACGAGCAGCAGCCGCAGGTCGCGAAGCGCGGCGACGTGAACGCGGCGTTCGCGACGGCCGCGCACGTCTTCGAGGACCGCTACTCGACATCGTTCGTGCACAACGCGCAGATGGAGCCGCGCTCCTGCGTGGCGCACTGGGAGGGTGACAAGCTCACCGTGTACACGCCGACCGGCGGCATCGCCAACTGCCGGCACGACATGGCGCGCGACTTCGGCATCCCCGAAGACAAGGTGCGCGTCGTCTGCCAATACATGGGCGGCAACTTCGGCAACAAGAACCAGAACCAGGATGCCGACCTCATCACCGCGCTGCTGGCCAGGGAGGCCGCGGCGCCGGTCAAGCTGGAACTGTCGCGCAAGGAGGACTTCATCGGCGTGCACGGGCGCTGGCCGACGGTGCAGTACTACAAGGTGGCGGTGGACGCAGAGGGGCACCTGCAGGCCATCCAGCTGCGCGGCTTCAGCGGCATGGGCCCGTACCGCAAGAACATCGGCGGGCAGGCCGGTATGGAACTCTACACGTGCCCGAACACCGACAGTGTCATCACGCCGGTCTACACCAACCGGACCGTGTCGGCGAACTTCCGCGGTCCCGAGTATCCGCAGGGTTACTTCGGCATCCAGTCGATGATGGACGATGTCGCCTACAAGGTGAAGATGGACCCGGTGGAGTTCGGCCTTCGGAACATGTCGCGCATGTACCGCGACGAGGTGCCGTTCACGAACTTCTCGCTCGACGAATGCATCCGCCGCGGCGCCGAGGCGTTCGACTGGAAGGCGCGCTGGCGTCCCCAGCCAGGGTCGGACCCGGGACCGGTCAAGCGGGGCGCCGGCTTCACCTACATGATGTTCCGCTCGGGGCTCGGAATGAGCAGTGCGGCGGTGCAGGTGGACGGCTCCGGCAGGTACACGATCTTCGTGGGCGTCACCGATGTCGGCGCCGGCGCCAAAACCACCATGGGGCTGATCGCTGCCGAAGCGCTGGGCGTCCCACTCTCGCAGGTCACTGTGGTGTGGGGCGATACCGACCGCTGTCCCGTACTCGGTGGGTGAGTCTGGCAGCCGCACCACGATCATGACGGGACAGGCGGTGGTGGAGGCCGTGACGAACCTGAAGCAGCAGATCGCCGAGAAGGGCATGCCGGCCGGCTCTGCAACGCTCGTGGCGAACGCCACGCCCACCCCTCGGCTGGAAGGGAAGATTCGCAACGCGTTCGGCGCCCAGTTCGTCGAGGTCGAGGTCGACACCGAGCTCGGCGGGGTGCGCATCACGAAGTATGTCGCCGTGCACGACTGCGGCCGCATCATCAACCCGCTCACCGCCACGAGCCAGATTCTCGGCGCGGCCGTCATGGGCGTCGGCATGGCGCTGCACGAAAACCTGGTGTACGACGCTCGGTCCGGCCAGCCGCTGACGGCAGGGTTCTACTACGACCGCATCCCGACCCACATGGACGCGCCTACCATCGAGGTGTCGTTCGTGGAGAACGACGATGGCTACGGGCCGTATGGCGCGAAGGCGATCGGCGAGTCGGGCATCATCCTGTCGCCGGGCGCCATCAACAACGCAATCTTCAACGCCATCGGCAAACGGTTGAAGGATCTGCCGATTACGCGCGACAAGATTCTGGGGGCGCTGGCATGAAGACCTTTACCAACAGCAATGCGCGCGATGCGCAGCACGCCGTGAAGCTGGCGCGGGACGCGCGGACCGCGGGCAAAGCCGTGTCGTTCGTCGCTGGCGGCAGCGACCTGCTGGCGCTCGTCAAGGAGGGCATCGTCCAGCCTGACGTCGTGATCAACCTGCGCGGACTCCAGAACGCGAACCAGGTGACGTCATCCCGCGGTGGCGTGACCATCGGGGCGGGGATCACGCTCGATGCCCTCAGCCGGCACGAGTCGATCCGCGCGCAGTTCCCGGCATTGGCCGAGGCCGCGGGCAGCGTAGCCACGCCGCAGATCCGCAATGTCGGCACTATCGGCGGCAATGTCGCCCAGCGTCCGTGGTGCTGGTACTACCGCAACGGATTCCCCTGCTACAAGAACGGCGGCAATCAGTGCTTCTCGTTTGCGGGCGAGAACCAGTTCAACGCCATCTTTGGCGGCGGCCCGAGCTACATCGTCCATCCGTCTGACACCGCGCCCGCGCTCATGGCTCTCGACGCCATCTTCCGCATCGTCGGACCGTCCGGTGAGCGCACGGTCAGCGCCACGGACTTCTTCGTGCTGCCGCGCCAGAATGCGGCGCAGGAGAACGTGCTGGGTGCCGACGATGTGCTGGTGTCGATCCAACTGCCGTCGGCGCTGGCTGGCGCACGGGGTCGCTACCACAAGGTGCTCGACCGCGAGGCGTGGACGCACGCGGTCGTGAGCGCGGCCGTGGTGCTGAAGATGGACGGGGACGTCTGCCGCTCGGCCCGTGTGGTGCTCGGCGGTGTTGCGCCGATTCCCTGGCGGCTGCCTGAGGTCGAGGCGCTGTTGACCGGGCAGCGAATCACCGAGGACCTGGCGGTGCGTGCTGGCGCCGCATCGATTGCCGGCGCACGGGCACTCTCGAAGAATGCCTACAAGCTGCCGCTGACGAAGGGCGTCGTCCGCCGCGCCATCCTCGAGGCGCGAGGGTGACCGTGGATGGCCGCGTCAGCCGCCGCGACTTCCTGCGGCTGCGGCGCACCGAGCGCGGCAAGGTGGTGGACGTGTCGTGTCACACGCTGTATATGCGCTGTGCCGACGCCATGTTGCCGGCGCTCGCCGGCCTCGAGTGGGAGCCTGGTATGGGCGAGCCCCCGGCGGTCTTCGACCGTCAGTCGCTCGACCATCTCGTCAACGCCTTCGAGCGCGATCTACGCGACGCGCACGTACTGCGGCTGCGTGAACCCGAGTGGCTGGCCAGCGTGCACGGAGCCAGCCAGTTCGAGGCGGTCATCGACGGGTTCCGCGCCCGCGGCGGCGTCGTCGAGTAGGCAGCTTCGCTACGCTCGTGCGAGCGCCAGCGTAAGGTCCACCGTCGCCGCGGCGTACTTCAGGACAGCCTCGAGATCGACCGACTGCGGCCAGAGGTCGAAGGGGTTGTGGAAGTACGGACTGCTGCCGAGCAGCGAGACGTATCGCCCGCCGCCCACATGAATGTTGCGCGCCTCACCGGCCGGCACCGTGCCTCGCGGCACGCGCGTGTCGATGCGGGCTCCAGCCGTCTGCATGGCGCCGAGCGCACGCGACTCGATGTCGTCAGTTGACGACTGCAGGCGTGTGCGTCCGTCGCGGGCGCCGATGTTCGCCCCGAGATGGATCCAGGCGGATGCCGCCTTGATGAGTTCCGGTTCGTCGTGGAGAAACATGTCGAGCCCGAGGTGTCCCAGTTCGTGCCCGCTCGAGGCAACGAAGCGGACCGTCCGGTCCGGCCTGGCTTCAGCCACAGCCTGCATCGCTTCGAGCCAGCAGGCGAGTCCGCCGCCGCGTTCGGCCACGGACTGATACCAGCTGCTGCGCGGCGTCATCACAATGACCGGCGGCAGCTCCGGCCGACGGCCGCGCACGGTGGCGAGGATGTTCGTCGCCTGCGCCTTCGTCCGCGAGGCGTGTGCGACCAGCCGCACCTCGCTGCCGGCTGAGGTGAGTCCGGTCAGCCACTCCCCGGCCGTGGACGAGAGCTGCAGCACCGGTGCGCCGTACGGCTGCAGGAAGGCGGACGCGTTCGACGGGCAGAGGCCCGGCATGCCGCCATCGGTGATGGCGACGATGCCGCGCACTGCCGGGTCGCGTCGCAGCGCCGCGATCGAGCGCCCTTCGCTGCTGATAGCGGCCTGATCGAGCGTGACGAGCACGATGGGTGCGCCGGAGCCCGGCAGGCCCAGGCGGCCGCGCAGCCCGTCGGCGGGGGTGAAGCCGCCGTCGAAGAAGGGAAGCCCCTCGCGGCGTGCCGTGCCCGCTTCCAGAAAGGCGGCGCGCAGGTCGATGCGATCGAATGCGAACTGGCGCGGCGTGCACTCCGCGCCACGCTTCGGCACCTCGCCCGTCAGCCACTCGGCCGTTTCGTTGTCGGGCTGGGTTCCGGTCCGGTGTGATCCCAGCAGGTGGAACATTCTGAAGACGTCGGCGATGCGCTCGCGGCGGACGGCGTCGGAGCCCTCGGCCTGGCCGAAGGCGAATCGTGGCAGCGCCGTCATCGATGCTGCGGTGAGCGCGAGTCTCAGGAACTGCTGGCGGGTCAGCGGCATGATGCGCGTGATCTTAGTGCATGGCGTAAGAGGCGGGCAGGGGACCTGCCGCGGGGACCCGCCTTGCGCTACTGTAGGGCACAGCCATGCCCAGACTTCTGATTCTCGGCGCAACCGGGTCGCTCGGCCGCCACGCCCTGCGCCAGGCTCTCGACGGAGGTCACGCCGTCACGGTGTTCGTCCGCGAGCCGTCCAGGCTGCCACCCGAGGTCCGTCCCGCGTGTCCGTTCACGTGGCCGACCTCGCAGCCCCGATCCCGGTTGAACGTGTCAGTGGACACGACGCCCTGATCCATTGCGCCGGCCACGTGCGCGACGGCGCCGGGTTCGTGGCCATGGTGGACCGCCTTGTCACGCGCGTCGACCTTCTTCCCGCCGCGGAGCAGCGGGGAAAACCACCTGCTGGCCGCATGACGTCAACCTGGAGCGATTGCGCCGCTCGGGAGCGGACTGGCGGCTGCCCTGTCCGGGCCCAATGGTCGACGAACCGGCGCTGGGGCTGGACCGGCTGCGCATCTCGATCGACGCACTCCCCGTCGAGACCCCCGCTGCCGTACGTGACCTGCCGGACTCGTCCCTCCTGCCGGCGTTCGCGTCGCTGATTCCGCAGATGATCGTGCCGTACGCCGACGCCGCGGCCCTGATGCTCGCGCACCTCGAACGTGGCAGCACCATGTCGAGGCATCGCGTCGGGCTGGCGCCGCCCATCGGGATGCGTGGGCACAAGCCGACGTAGCGACGAGCGCGGGCGAGGAATGTCTCAGCGTCGTCACGTCCCGGCCGGAACCGCGTCTGCGCCGGTTTACCCCGCGCGCGAGCAGGGAAGTCACCGCCATGTGAACGATGCCCGCCCGTGCGACGTCGCTGAGAGCCCGGCAATTCCCGAACTGGGACCTCCGCTTGCACAGGCTGGCGCCGATGAGGCGCATCGATGTAATTCTGAACCCACGATCCGGCACCGCCAGCGCCGATGGCGACGCGGCGCGCGTCGCCGAGTTGCTCAGGGGCCGTGGGTTCGAGCCGCGGATGCTGCTGCCCCGCACCGGTGACGAACTGCGTGAGGCGCTGCAGACAGCCGCCGGTGGTGATGCCGAGATCGTCGTTGCCGGCGGTGGCGACGGGACGATTGTCAGCGTCGCCGCTGCGCTCATCGACTCGGGCAAGACCCTCGGGGTGCTGCCGCGGGGGACGTTCAACTTCTTCGCGCGTCGGCACAACATCCCCTTTGAACTCGAGCCGGCCATCGATCTGATCGCGTCAGGCAGCGCCACGCCGCAGGATGTCGGCGACGTCAACGGCCAGCTGTTCCTGAACAACGCGAGCATCGGGCTGTACCCAGCCGTGCTGCAGCACCGCGAATCGACCTACCGGCAGATTGGCCGGAGCCGTGCCGTCGCGTATCTGTCGACCGCCCTGGTACTGCTGCAGCCGCCTGGGCTGCTCAACCTGCGGATCACGGCGGACGGCGCCCAGGTCACGAGACGCACACCGTTGCTGTTCGTCGGTGCCAACCCGGCGCAGATGGAGACGTTTGCCATCCCGGGGCGGGCCTGTATCGAGAGCGGACGACTGGCCGCCTACATCACGAGGCCGCTCGGCACGATTGGACTGTTCCGGCTGGCGCTGCGCGCGTTCTTTCGCGGCCTGTACGGCGCGAAGGAACTGGAGGTGGTCTGTGCGCGTGAACTGCACGTCAGCCTGCGCCGGCGACGGGTCCGCGTCGCGATCGACGGAGAGATTCGAATCGTCTCGACGCCACTGACGTTCCGCTGGCGGGCAGGGGCGCTGCGGGTCATCACCGGTCCTCCCCCGGAGTCGTCGGCAGCATGAGCGCGAACGAGTCGGTGCCATCGCCGCGCCGGCCCAGTCGCGAGGGGGCGAGACGGCGCACCGTCCTTCACATCTCAGACCTGCACTTCGGTGCCGAGGACGAGCACCTGGTCGAGGTGCTCGTGCTGGCTATTGCGGAACTCCATCCTGACGTCATCGCGGTATCGGGCGACCTCACGCAGCGCGCGAGACGCGCGCAGTTCGCGGCGGCCCGACGCTTTCTCAGACGCCTCAACGCACCGCTGGTGGTGGTGCCCGGCAATCACGACGTCCCGCTGTATAACGTGCTGGCACGACTGGCGAATCCACTG
Organism: uncultured Acidobacteriota bacterium; assembly: GCA_963722395.1. GTDB lineage: Bacteria > Acidobacteriota > Vicinamibacteria > Vicinamibacterales > CAVVIG01 > CAVVIG01. Next base: position 879,878 of record CAVRLS010000013.1, read on the forward strand.
GGTGGCTACCGTCGCTACATCTCACGCGAGCGGTATCCGGTGTTCGCGGACGACGCGCTCATCGTGGCGGGGGCAGACACCACGCGCTCGCTGACGATCCAGGATGGAGGGCTGCGGCGGCGCGACGTCGATCACCTGAGCGCGGTGCTGTCGAGCGCCCCTGAGGGCGCCACCCGCATCGTGGTCTGCCACCATCCGTTCGATCCACTGACGGGCCGGCGCGCCCGGCTCACCGCGCCACGGCCTGCGGCCGATGCCATCGAACGGCTGGTCACTGCCGGCGCGGATGTCTTTCTCACGGGACACCTCCATCTCGGCTATGTCGGCCACACGGTCGTGCGCTACGGCACGGCGGGCCGCGCCGCGATTGTCGTGGAGGCGGGCACCGCCACCTCAGTCCGCGTGCGCGGCGAGGTCAACTCGTTCAACGTGCTGCGCATCGATGACGAAGCGATCGAGGTGGAACGACAGACCTGGGATCCAGACGGGCAATGCTTCGGCCCGGGGCCGCGCGACCGGTTCACGCGGACGCCGGGTGGCTGGAGCCGCACCGGTGGCGACCCAGCAGGTGACGTGTCACCCTGAACCAACGGTCCGTGTGTCTCCAGCGTCCGTACGCTGGACCCAGCCGGTGGTCGCACCGCCCATGCGTACCAGCACGAAGGCGCCGAATTCACCCAGCACATCCGCCCGTGCATCGGCAGGCACCACGTACTTCACCGGCGCTGCCGCATCCGGCGATTCCCGCAGCGCGGAGCCGGCCGCAATCACGTCGCGCCTGAGCGGCGGTTCGAGCGGTGTGACTGCGTCGGTTGCGAGGTAACCGACGGTGCGGTCCGGCAGCGATACGCGGTACGAACGCGCGGTAACTGCGAGCACGCGGGCGATAGATGCGCGCGGCAGCACGCGGATCGTGGCTGCTCCACGATGAGCGCCGGCGCGCAGCTCCGCCCGGCGCGCCACAACTCGAACGGTGACGCCCAATCGATCGTCGCGGATGCCCGGCTCTGGTGGAACCGGGTCGTCTGGCTGAAGGAAGGGCAGGGGGTCGATTGCGTCCCTGGCGTACACCCCGAAGTGCAGATGCGGCGCTGTGGTGCGAGCGTTCCCCGTGTTGCCAACGAAGCCGAGCACATCTCCCGCGCGCACCTGTTTTGTGCCCGCGATCGCCCAGCCATCGAGGTGTGCATAGTAGAAGGTCGTCCGTGAGGCAGGCTGGTGCAGCCACACGACATTACCGCCGAGGCCATTGGTGTCAGTCCTTGCGATGCCGTCCGCAACGGCCACCACCGACGTGCCACGGGCCGCGAAGATATCGACCCCTTCGTGTTCGCGCACGCCGGAGTCACGCGCCGCACCGAACCCACTCTGCACAGCGCGGGCGGTCAGGCCCGACACCGGAAAGGCGAGCGTGGACAGCGTCCGCTCGACAATGGTGTAGCGTCCACCCCGAAGGCGTTCCGGCTGCACACGCAGGAGATAGTCTCCGTCGCGGACCACGTCGTGTATGAGTGTAGTGCTGTCGTCTGCACGTGACGCGACGAGGCGTGGCGCCGGGTGTGCGGCTGAGGTGTCCGGGAGTGTCGCACCTCCCACCGCCGTGCCGGTGTCGGCTGTGGCCTCGAACAGGTCGACGAACAGGCGAGCCGGCGCCGCGGACTCGAACGCCACGTCCACAACCAGCTGACGCCCGCGCTGCAGATGGAGACGGTATGCGGCAGCCGACGGTGCGTCCGGCGGAAAATACCCAGTCTCGCGGAACGGCAGCTGAGCGGCCACGGGCGCCTCGAGCGCGGCGGAACCGGCCCGTATCCAATCACGGCCGAGCGCCGTGTCGGCGAGCCCGGTCGCTCGGAGTGTTTCGACGTAGCGTTCGTAAGGGGATTCGATGCGTATGAGACGCGTCAAGGGTCCGCGCCCGCCGCAGGCCGCGGTGCCGAGAACGACCGTGGCCACGACCAGGGCCCACACGTATCCCCGCAGGGGTGCCCGACTCCCCACTCGCGTCGACTCTCCGCGCGACAGGCACAGGCACGCGCTGACCCACGGCCGAGGCACCTGGACGCTGCCGTATCCGGTTCGCGTAGAGGCCACCGGCGGTCCTCACAGCAATCGGAGGTCCAAGTGGACGCGTCCCCGTCGGTCTACCGCCTCGGCACACCCCGAATCATCTTCACGAGCATCAGCACCACGAATATCGCCATCACGATCAGCACCAGCCGCGTGATCCACATGGCGGCATCATACGTTCATGCTTCCGGTCAGATCGAGTCACAACGGCCGGACACTGGGGGAAGCTGTCTGGCCGGAGCGTCGCCCGCACATGTTGTCTCGCCGCGTGGCGGTGGGCATCGCTCAACAGTGAGCCCAACGTGCGATTCGACTGACGGCGTGCCGTGGCGTGACACACGTACAATCGCGCTGTGGATGTGTTGAGCGCGCTGGGGCGTCTGCTTCCGTTCGCGTTCGCGTCGGGCGTGAATCTCTACGCGACGATTGCGGTGGCCGGCTTGTGCGCGCGGCTCGGCCTGGTGACGCTGCCCGAGCAGTTCAGCGTCTTCGCCAACGGCATCGTCATCGTCGTCGCACTCACGATGTATCTGGTGGAGTTCATCGCCGACAAGGTGCCGTGGGTCGACACCGCGTGGGACGCCGTTCATACCGTTATCCGGCCGCTGGGCGGCGCGGTGGTGGCGGTGGTGGCGGTGGGTGGCGATTCGACGCCGGCGATGCAGGCCATGGCGGCACTGCTCGGTGGGTCCGTGGCGCTCACCACGCACCTGACCAAGGCCGGCACGCGTGCGGTGGTGAACACGTCACCGGAGCCGTTCAGCAACTGGACGCTGAGCATTGCCGAAGATCTGTTCGTGGTGAGCCTCACGTGGTTTGCGACGCAGCACCCCTGGCTGGCCGCTGGCGTGACGGTCGTGCTGCTGACTCTTCTGGTGACCGTGGGGTCCTTTCTCTTCAAAGCAGCGAAAAGGCGCTTCCGCCCAGTTCCGCGGCCTCAGCGTGCGGACGGCGGGGCGCCGTAGGCCCACGTGAACCCTTCCGACACCACAGCGTCCGGAACCGCATGGCGGCCGGCGTACTCCCGGTAGGTGACGTCGTAACCGAGGCCGCGGAGCCTGGGGACGAAGCGGCGGCTGGTGTCGTCGATCGGCATGATGCCGTCCCCGGTGCCGTGCGCGATGAAGATGCGCGGCTTGCCCTGCACATCCATCGGAGCCAGCACCCCTGGCGAGAACGCGAGGATGTGGCCGAACAGGTGGCCGGCGCCGATGCCAAAGGAGAGCGCGTAGGACGCTCCGTCCGAGTGGCCGCCAATTGCCAGGCGCGACCGGTCCACAGAGCAGCGGGCGAACGTCTGCGCCAGCGCCGTCGACAGGAAGTCGGCGTCGGGGCCGTAGCCACCGACGATCAGGTCCCATGTGCGCTGGTCGCGGGAGTCGGGCGCGAGGATAATGACGCCGTGCGCATCAGCCATCGGGAACGCGTAGCCGACCGATTGGGCCGTGCCGCCAGCCCCGTGGAAGAGCACGAGCAGCGGCATCGGCCGGCCATCGGCGTAGCCAGACGGCAGATAGAGCAGTCCGTCGCGTTCGTGATCGAGTTCGAGTGGATGCGTCCCCGGGCCGAGGGCGGCGCCGAACGGACGCGCGCCGACGGTGGCGACCAGGGCGGCCGCGGCGCCAAGGAATTCGCGGCGTGTGTGGCGCATCAACCAGCGCACGTTAACCTGAGCCTCCACCCGGTGCAACGATCCCGATGACGTCATCGCTCGCGCTCGTCCTGCTGTTCGTTGGCAGCGGCACTGCGGCCCTCATCTACGAGGTGGTCTGGCAGCAACTGCTGCAACTGGTCATCGGCTCGTCGACCGTCTCGCTCGGCGTGCTGCTCGGCACCTTCATGGGCGGTATGTGCCTGGGCAGCCTGTTCGCGCCGCGGCTGGTGCCACGCGGCCGTCATCCGCTGGCGTCTACGCCGGGCTCGAGGCGGCGATTGGCGTCGATGGGTCTGCTTCTGCTGTGGGGCATGCCGCTGGTGACGCGCGTCTACATCAGCGTCGGCGGCTCCGGTGCTGTCGGCCTGCTGATGCGCGCGACTTGTCGCGGGCATCTGCCTCGTGCCGCCGACCTTCGCCATGGGCGCCACGCTGCCGGTGATGGCGCGCTGGGTGGACGGCACACCTGACGGCAGGGCTCGCCTCGGCTTCTTCTACGCCGGCAATCTCGCGGGTGCGGTGTTCGGGTGCCTGCTCGCCGGCTTCTACCTGCTGCGGGTGTTCGACATGGCGATTGCCACGTACGTGGCGGCGGCCATCAACCTCGTGGTCGCCGCGTGTGCCTGGCAGGCAAGCCGTCGCGCCGCACCGCTGCCTGAAGCCCCTGCGCGCCGGATTGCAGGCGAGCCGGCAGTGTCGGCGCAGGCTGCTGCCTTGCGGCGACGGTTGTATCTGGTGGTAGCGGCGATCCGGCTTCTGTGCCCTGGCGGCGGAGGTGGTCTGGACGCGCATGCTGGCGCTGCTGTTCGGGGCGACGGTCTACACGTTCTCCATCGTGCTTGCCGTGTTCCTCATCGGTCTCGGCCTCGGAAGTACCGCGGCCGCGTCGCTGGGACGGCGGCTGTCCCGCCCGGCGATGTGGCTCGGCTGGGCGCAGCTCGGGTCGGTGGTGGCGATGGTGTGGTCGGCCCACGCGCTCGCCAGGGTTCTGCCGTACTGGCCGCCGAGCGACGCAGGCGCGGTCAGCATCTGGGCGGTCTTCCGCGTCGACTTCCTGCGTGCGGTCTTTGCCATCTTGCCGGCGCCCATCCTCTGGGGCGCCAGCTTCTCGCTCGCGCTGGCTGCATCAGGCGACGACACGGCCGACCAGGGGCGCGTGGTGGCGCGGCTCTACGCCGCGAACACGGTCGGCGCCATCGCCGGCGCACTCGTCACCAGCCTGGTTCTGGTCCGCTGGTTCGGCTCGCAGCACGCGCAGCAGGTGATGACGGTGGTGGCATCGTGCGGCGGCGCGCTGCTCCTGCTGAATGGCGCGGGCAGCCGTCGTCTGCTGCTGGTGCGCACGTCGGCCGTGCTGGCGACGGTGGTGCTGGCCCTGGCGGTGGCGCCGCTGCCGGGCGTGCTGGTCGCCTACGGCCGGCACGCGGCCAACTGGGTGAGCCGCGCCCACGAGATCGTCTATGTCGGCGAAGGGCATGCACGCCTCCATCGCCGTCTCGCGGCACCGAGGACGGCGTCCTCAACTATCACAACGCCGGCAAGGTGCAGGCGTCCAGCCAACCGGCCGACATGCGCCTGCAGCGCATGCTCGGGCACCTCACCACGCTGATTCCGGAGAAGCCGCGCAAGGTGCTGGTCATCGGCTGCGGCGCCGGCGTCACCGCCGGTGCGGTGAGCGTCAACCCCGCAGTCGAGCAGGTGACCATCGTCGACATCGAGCCGCTGGTGCCGGAGGTGGCGCGCGCCTACCTCGGCTCGGTGAACCACGACGTGCTGAAGAACCCGAAGGTGCGCGTCATCGCCGACGATGCGCGTCATTTCCTGCTGACGACGACCGAGAACATTCGACGCCATCACGTCGGATCCGCTCGACCCCTGGGTGAAGGGCGCGGCCACGCTCTACACCCAGGAGTTCTTCGACGTCGCACGCCAGCACCTGAATCCGGGCGGGGTGATGACGCTCTACGTGCAGTTGTTCGAGAGCAGCCCGGCAGCGGTGCAGAGTCGGAGGTGGCCACGTTCTTCGAGGTCTTTCCCGAAGCGCTCATCTTCGGCAACGTGTTCGAAGGGCACGCCATCGACACGGTGCTGGTGGGGCAGGCGCAGAAGCCGGCCATCTGGGTGGACGAGATCGAGGACATGCTGCGCCATCCGTCGTTCGCGGCTGTCGACAGCTCGCTCATCCAGGCGGGTATCTACGGTGCGGCCGATCTCTTCGGCAACTACGCCGGACGCGCGCGCGACCTGAAGGGCTGGCTGGCCGACGCGCAGGTCAATCGCGACCGCGACCTGCGGCTGCAGTATCTCGCCGGTCTCGGCCTGAACGAACACAGCGGCGACGAGATCTACCGCGAGATCCTCGACTACCGCACGTATCCGGACGACCTCTTCGTCACAACGGAGAGGACCGCCGACGACCTGAAGGACGCGATGTCGGGAGTGCGGGAATGATCGGACGGAGTAGTGGTGCGGTGGCGACCTGGTGCTGTTGCTGATGGCGCTGCGGCGTGCAGGAAGGACTCGTCGGTGCCGGTCGAGACTGGAGCGCCTGCTGGCGCGGCGCACGTGGTGGCGCGCAGCGGGCTGGCGATGGGCTCGTCGCTGACGGCTGATGGCGTGGACCGTCGACGACGACCCGGCGCAGCCGCGCGTTCGACGCCGTCTTCGCCGAGTTCGACCGGCTCGACGCGCTCATGAGCGTGTGGAAGCCCGGACAGCGATGTGCTCCGGCTCAACGACGCGGCAGGGCAGAAGCCCGGTGCCGGTCAGCCCGGAGACGATGGAGGCGCTGACCACCGCCCGACAGATCAGCGAGTGGACCAGCGGCAAGTTCGACGTCACGTTCGGCGCGCTGTCCGACGTCTGGAAGTTCGACCAGGACCAGGACGACTCGCTGCCGTCGGCCTCGGCCATCGCGGCACGGCGTCGGCCTCATCGACTACCGCAAGCTGCGCCTCGACGCGCACACGCGGCACCGCCTTTCTGCGAGCGGAAGGGCATGCGGGTGCACCTCGGCGGCATCGGCAAGGGCTCGCCGTCGATCGTGCGGTGGCGCTGCTGCGCGAGGCCGGGCTGAAGGACTTCTGATTCAGGCCGGCGGCGATCTCTACGTGGCGGGCGAAGCATGGCGATCGTGCCGTGGCGGCTCGGCATCGCCGACCCGCGTGCGCCGGAAGGCGCGGTGTTCGCACCGTGGAACTCGAAGACAGCACCTTCAGCACGTCGGGCGACTACGAACGGTTCTTCATCAGGGACGGCGTGCGCTACCACCACATCCTCGATCCGTCGTCCGGTCATCCGGCGCGGCTGAGCCGCAGCGTCACCATCCTGTCGAAGCGCGCGATCCTCGCCGACGGACTGACCACCGGCGTGTTCCTGCTCGGACCTGAGAGAGGGATGGCGCTCATCGAGCAACTGCCGGACGTCGAAGGGGTGATCGTCGGCGCCGATAGCCAGGTGTTCGTATCGAGCGGCCTGCAGGGGAAGCTGCAGATTGTGCACCCGCCCACCGGCGGCACCTAGGCAGACATCCGTCGTGGCTGCCGGCTTTCAGGTCGGCTCTAGACGCCGACCTTCGCGCCCACCGGCAGGTTCTTCGCCTTGCGGTGCACGACGATCCAGTGCACGCACTTCTTCTCGTCGGCATAGAGCCGCTCGCAGTCGTCGCAGCGAACGCATTCGGAGCGGATGATCTGCGGTCCGCGAATCGCGCCCCATTCGCAGGTACGTTCGCAGATCTTGCAGGTCTTGCACTCGGACCAGCGCTTGATGCGGAACAGCGTCGTGACCTGCGAGATCACGCCCAGCATGGCGCCGACGGGGCAGAGGAAGCGGCAATACAGGTTCCGCACCACCAGGCTCGCCAGCAGGAGTGCACCGAGCATCGTCCAGAGCAGGACGCTGCCCTGGCGCGTGTACATCCAGAACGGTTCCACGTAACGGTAGACCGCGAAGTGGTCGGTGACGGCGTAGTAGGCGACCACTGCAACCAGCAGTGCGTACTTCACGTAGCCGGCATAGCGTTCCACCGTAGCCGACGGTTCCCGACGCGGAACTTCTTCGGGACGACCGCATCGAGCAGTTGGGTGAGGGCGCCGAACGCGCAGATACGCCCGCAGTACAGCCGTCCCCACAGCAGCGTCGTCACCACGGTGAAGGTGCCGATGAGGTACCAGGCGATGCTGTACTTGAACTCTGGAAAGTCCCAGTGGACGAAGCGGAAGATGTCGGTCACCGAGATGAGCGTGCTCTTGGTGACGCCGAGGTAGGCCACCGACAGCGCGAGGGTGCCGTACTTCAGCGGCTGGCTCCTGCGGAAGAAGCTGAACATCGCGAAGGCGAAGAACAGCGACATCAGCGCCAGGTCGGTGGCCTGGGGTCGCAGGATGTCGGACCAGCTTTCTTCCGTTGCTTCGGCCTCGAACCCCCACGGGTCGTCTCCGGTGGCGGCCTGTCCGGCGCCGGAGGCTCCGGCCGGAGGCAGCCCGAGGGCAGCCCAGGGGTCGGCGCCGCCGGCCGGTGGTGTCGTGGCCGCGCCAGCCGGTGGTACTGCCTCGCCAGACGGCGCGGGTGCCGGCGTTTGCGGTTCCTGCGCGTGTCCCGCGGCCGATCCACTCAGCAGCACCAGCAGGACGATGGGGAGCAGCGTGGTGGCCGCGCGGTTCAACGCTTCACCGCGTTCGGGTCGAGCAGGGCGCGAGCGACGATGCGGGTCGAGTCGCGGAGGGCGCGGGTGGCGCTGCCGATGGTGAGCGTGGCGCGTGAGACGTGATCGACGTCAACGCCAATCTGGAACTTGTCGAAGATGCTCTTGCCCTTGAACTGGTCGGCGAACTCCTGCGGGTCGACCGAGAAGTAGCCGTAGGGTTCGGAGTTGTAGTCGACCACGACGTTGTTGATGGTGCCGTTGGTGTTCAGCCCCACCAGCAGGTGGATGGCTCCGTGATAGCCGTGCTCCTGCGGCACCATGTCTGTGGTCCAGAAGATGTAGCCGACAACTGGCGCGTTCGGCGTCTTCGCCGGGTCGGCGCCGTACGCCTTCCAGTGCAGCGGGCTGCCGCCGAACGTCGAAAACGCCACGGCGTTCGGGAAGAGTTTCTTGAAGTGCCCCTCAGGCTTCGGGTTCGTGAAGATGCGGTCGGCGGCGGCGAGCGCAATCGCGCTCGTGAGCAGCAGAACGACCAGTGCAGCAAGTCTCTTCAAACAGTCCTCCGGACGGCGATTATCCCGGTGAGTGAAACGGGCCGTCAAGCTTCTTCGCTCCCGCTGAGCGGAGGCTTTGGGCTCCGGGCTCAGGCCTTGGGCTTCGTTCGCGTTGACGTGTGCACTGAGCTCATGGCGTTCACGGATCTGGGAGAGACGTGAAGCCTCGACCGTTGGCTGCGGGCCATCGACCGTGGTATGTTTAGTGGCTCCCGTCGAGCGTCCCCATCGTCCAGAGGCCTAGGACGTGGCCCTTTCAAGGCCAAAACCCGGGTTCGAATCCCGGTGGGGACGCCATCTTAGTTACCAACTCTCCCCAGAGCACGGCCTCGAGGCCAATCCCGCCCAGTAAACCGCACACCACGCCGCGCCCCGTCGATGAACGGCTCGAACGCAGTCCGCCCGGCGAGCAACTGCCGGAAGGCATCGCGCACGGCCGGTACGTCGGCTTGGAGCAGCGCACGCCAATCCCCGAGGCTCTGGCGCACCCGGCGCTCGATCGTCGCCCACGCGGGCGGCTGAGGCCGTCTGGACGCCTGGTCGAGGGCGCTGCCGAGCGATAGGCGCCGCCGCTCCGTCTCCTGCAACCTGCTGACGAGTGCCGGCACGGCGGCCCCGGGCGCGATCGCGTCGGTGAGCCTCGTCTGTTCGCGCTCCAGCTTCTCGAGTTCCCGTCGTTGGTCGGCCTCCACGTCGGCCCGCGCGCTGTACCCGAAGAGCGCGTGCGCCTCGCGTACAACCTCCTCGACCACATCCGACGAGAGCACGTCGCCAGCAATCGCACCGAGCACCTCACGGTCGATGGCGGCATCGGCCATTGTTGAGCATGAGGGCAGACTTCCGGGCCTCTGTTGAAATGCGACGTACAGGCGTAGAAGAACGCGCGCCCCTTGCCGTGCTTGCGGCTCCGCACGTGCCGGCCGCCGCCGCACGTGGCGCATCGCGTCTACCGTGACGGTCGCGTACTTCGGACAGGTGATGTTCGCGAAAGTCGACGTTCGCCTACTATCCACGGGCGGGTCTCTTCCGCGCAACGAACCCAATCGCTCGAATACCGAGGCTCGTCACATTGATGTCGGGTGACGCCGGTGCGCGCCTGTTCACACAACGCCAATGTTTCTGTCGTCGTAGAGCTCAAGCGATGCGCAGACGAGGTAGCGCCAGCGACAATAGCTCATGGGCGCGCCTCTCTTCGAACGCCGCGGCACGAACCGTCTCGTGCTACCTCCGTGCAAACAGTGCCACTCAGATGCGCGCGTGACGGTCGTGCTCCGCGTTCAGGACTTCATCTACCTCCGGTGCCACATCTGCGGCTGTGTCTGGGGCGTCCAGAAGCCGGGTCGCTCGTAGCCGACCGTCGCCGCCGGTCGCACCTGCGACTGTCGCGCCGCGCGGTAAACCGCAAGGCGTAGCGCCAGATCATCGCTGGCCGAAGCGCTGGCCGAATCTCACGCCGCAGTTGCGCCCTTGGTGAAGTGACGATGAAAGGGAGTTCCCGTCGGCGTCGAATCCCGGTGGGACTCCAACCACACGAGGAGCTCTCCTCGCACAGCCAATCAGCATTCCTGTTCCAGCGACCGTTCACCAGACCGGACGCCGTCGGCCTGCCTGCGCACCAGCAGTCCACTTGTCGAGCTGAACGACTCTGCTGTAAGGTGATCAGCACCGACGCGCAACACCCTCATCCGCCCGGAGGCGGAACGGCACCTTGGCGCTAGTCCTCTTGTAGGAACGCTTCGATGTCCAGCAGCCGCTCTGTCCTGGTTGTCGAGGATCACGACGACAGTCGCGAACTCCTCGCCGATTTCCTCGGCTTGTCCGGCTTCGACGTTCATACGGCCTCGAACGGCATCGAAGCCATCCGCCTGGCCGAGCAGCACTGTCCACGCGTCGTGCTCATGGACCTGATGCTTCCAGAGATGGACGGCTTCGAGACGACCCGTCGCATCAAGCAGCATCCACGCCTCCGGGACACGGTGGTCATCGCCATGACCGCGCAAGCCTTCCCAAGCGTGACCGACCAGGCGATCGATGCCGGTTGTCATACGGTCCTCACCAAACCGTTCGACATCAGCGAGCTCGCCGTGCAGGTTCACCACGTGGTTCACGGCTCCGCCTCGAGCACGTCGTAAGCGGCTGCGTGCCTGCCGGGGGACAGTGCTCCGGCCCAACCGCCAGTGCGCTTCCTTCGTTGCGGCTTTCCCGCTCGCCTATCGCGGTCGTGATCAGACGCCGGCACACACCGTGCCCGGCAGCCACACTCGTGGAGGAGATCATGAACGGCGTCTTCACCCCTTTCAACCCGAAGGTGAGCTGCGCGGCGCACAAGGGCGGCCCGGCCCACGCGAGCCACACGCGGCATTGACCTCGCTCCTTCAAGGGTCGGGGAGCGCGTGCGGCAGCGACACCTGCCGGCCCGCGCTCCCGCCCGGGCTGCCTCGCCCGCACTTCATCCCTCCTGGGCTATCCTGTGCGGCGAGGATGCCGATGAAGGTGACGCGACGCGAACTGCTGGCCGGCGCTGCCGGCACTGTCGCCATGGGTGCCGCGGCCGCCGCGCAGTCGACACAGCCACCAGCCGACCCCACACGCGTGCGCGGCAGGGCGGCGCGTACGCTGGGACAACGCGCTGCTTCCGAACCGCTCCAGCGAATCGCGCGCGGGGCGATAGCGTCGGGCACGCCGCATCAGGACCTGATGGGCATCATCACGCCCGCGGACCTGCACTTCGAGCGGCATCATGGGGGAGTGCCGGAGATCGACCCGGCGCACTACTCCCTGCTGATCCACGGCATGGTGGAGCGGCCGATGATGTTCACGCTTGCCGACCTGAAACGGTTCCCGTCGGTGTCGCGCATCCATTTCCTCGAGTGCTCGGGCAACCTCAATCGCACGGCCGGTCCGGAGACGACGGCGGGCCAGCTGGCCGGACTCACCAGCACCAGCGAATGGACCGGCGTGGCGCTCTCGACGCTGCTCAGGGAGGTTGGCGTCAGCCCGAAGGCCACCTGGTTCCTCGCCGAAGGCATGGACGCCGCGAAGCTGACCCGCAGCATCCCGGTGTCGAAGGCGCGCGATGATGCGTTCATTGCCTACGGCCAGAACGGCGAGCCCATACGCCCGGAGCAGGGCTACCCGGCGCGGTTGTTCCTGCCGGGCTGGGAAGGCAACAGCAACGTGAAGTGGGTGCGCCGGATCGAGCTCTCGGACGCACCGTTCATGACGCGCGAGGAGACCTCGAAGTACACCGAGCCATTCGCGAATGGCTCGGCACGCATGTTCAGCTTTGCGATGGATGCGCGGTCGCTCATCACCAGTCCGTCGTTTCCGGACTCACTCGAGCGAGGACCGGTGGAGATTGCGGGCATCGCCTGGACCGGAGTGGGGAAGATCCGCCGCGTCGACATCAGCACCGACGCGGGCAGAACCTGGCACGCCGCCGCGCTGCAGGAGCCAGTGCTGTCGAAGGCGCACACCCGCTTTCGCTACCAGTGGAACTGGTCCGGTGGTGATGCCGTGATCATGAGCCGGGCGGTGGACGAGACCGGCTACATGCAGCCGACGCGCGCCGATCTGCTGAAGCTGCGCGGTCCGGGCACCGCAACCTACCATCTCAACCCGATCACCGGCTGGGCGGTTCGAGCCGATGGCCGCGTGTTCTACAACGAGGAGGCGTGGGGATGATCCGCACGTACCTGGCCGTGGCGGTGGCTTGGTCGATGTGGCTGTTGGCGGTCGGTGGCGTTGCTGCAGCGCAGGCGCCGCTCGGCATCGGCCGTGCCGCCACCGCCGCCGAGATTGCTGCCTGGGACGACGACGTGATGCCGGACGGCACCGGACTGCCGCGTGGCAGTGGCACCCCGGCCGCGGGCGCGACGCTGTACGCCGCGCGCTGTTCGCGCTGCCACGGCCCGACCGGCAAGGAAGGACCGAACGACGTGCTGGTTGGCGCCCAGCCGCGACAGGGTTTTCCGTTCGCGCAGGAGCCGTCGCTCCCGCACACCATCGGCAACTACTGGCCCTATGCCACGACGGTGTTCGACTACATCCGTCGTGCGATGCCGCCGGACGCGCCCGGGTCATTGTCGGACACGGACGTCTACAACCTGACCGCGTTCCTGCTGCACGCCAACGAACTCATTGCCGCCGACGCCGTGATCGACGCGACGACGCTGCCGAAGGTGGCGATGCCAGCCCGTGCGCACTTCGTCCGGGACGCACGCACGCCGCAGTGACCACGCCGCGTCAACGGCGCTCGACCCGATCCACCTTACGGCCGATGCGTTCTTCGAGCGCCGTAATCACCTTGCGTGCATCCTGCTCGCGCACCCGCAGCACCAGCGACATGCTGTCGGTACGCAGGCTCACCCAATGCTGGTCGCCGCGCAGGAAGCCGAACGCGCCGCCATCGAGGTGCGCGATCTCCGCCGGTCCCTGCGGCGAGTTCCACAGCGGCTGCTTCGAATTCGAGTAGCTGAAGCCGACGACAGCCGCCAGCGGCACGACGGTGGAGAACGTCGAGTCCTTGCCCACCACCGACGCCGCGCCGTCCGCCAGTTCCACGGTCGTTTCGCGCTGACGATGCTTTCCGCCGTCAGCGACGACTGCCTGCGCGCCGAAGCGGAACGGCGGCAGTACGGGCGCTGCGGCCTCGGGTGCTGGGGCAGGCGGCTCGGGCTCGGCGGCAGCGGTGCTGGCTGCCGCGGGTGCCGCCGCCGGTTCGACGGCAGGCGGCGTTGGCGCCGGAGTCGTCTTCGCGGCGACGCGTGCAGGTGCAGCCGCTGTTGCTGCACCGGCGGTGGCTACCGCTCCTGTCGTCGCTCCACCGGGCGTGGTAGCCGCACCTGCAATGGTGGTGCTGTCCGCGGCCCCGAGGGTTGGTGCGGCCGCGGCCACGGGCGCCCCGCTAGCCTGCCCGGTAGGCTCCGGCGCCGTGACGGATGCAGTGGTCGCGGTGCCGGCGTCCGGTTGTGACCCGTCACGCGTGACGGCGACGAGCGCCAGCACAACGACCATCACTGCTGCACCGGCCATCGCCAGGGTCGTCGGCGTCAGGCGCGAGCGCGTCGGCTCTGGCGTCGGCTCTGGAGTAGCCGCTGGTCGTGCGGCCACGGTCGGATCGAGCGGAATGCCCGACGCCGATTCCATAACCGGGCGCGACGGCCCCGCCCCGATCGTTGGTGCCAGCGTGAGTGCTGCATCGGACGACCCATGCGTCGTCTCTATCGGCAACGGTGGTACCGGAGACGGTGGCCAGTCGCCGGGGTCGGTCAGCGTTGACAGGTCGACCGTGAATGCGTTGGCGGACCCGCCGAGGGGCGACAGCAGCGCTGTCCGGAACTCCTCGGCGCTCTGGAAGCGGTCACTGGGCGACTTGGCCAGGGCGCGATCGAGGATGTGCTCCGCCCACTCGGGCAGGTCGGTGCGGTGCTCACGCGCCGGCGTGGGTACGTCCCAGAGCTGCTTCTGCACCATCGCGAACGGCGTATCGGCACTGAACGGCAGGCACCCGGTGAGCAGCCGGTAGAAGACGACACCGGCAGAGTAGAGGTCGGCACGCGGGTCGATTTCCTTGCCGACGACCTGCTCCGGCGCCATGTAAGCGGGCGTGCCCATCGTGGTGCCGTCCGACGTCAGGTGCTCGGCACCAACGACGCGCGCGATGCCGAAGTCCATGATCTTCACCGCCCCGGCGTCGGTGAGCATCACGTTGGCTGGCTTGAGGTCGCGGTGGATAATGCCGGCGCGGTGCGCGTAGCCAAGGGCCCCGAGCATGTGCGCGACAATGCGCGCCGCGCGGTCCGGCGCCAGCGGACCTGTGCGCACCAGCATCTGGTCAAGCGTCTCGCCGCGCACGAGCTCCATCACCATGAAGAGGTCGTCCTCGGTCTTGTGTACCTCGTAGATGGTGGCGATGCCTGGATGATTCAGGCGCGCCAGCGTCGTCGCCTCCGCCTTGAAGCGCGCCATCAGGCGTGTATCGCTGACCTCGGCGTTGAGGACCTTGATCGCGACTTCGCGATCGAGCGTCTCGTCCATCGCCTTGTAAACCGTGCCCATGCCGCCGCGCCCGAGCCGCGCGACGATGCGATACTTGCCGACTGTCGTACCGATCATGGGAGCCTCGTGAAGGCGGAAATCGATCCGCGAGCAGCGAATGTACGGTCGGGCCCGAGGCGAGTCAACGCCTGTGTGCTCAGCGGTTTTCAAAAAACGCGAGCCACCAGTCACCTCATCAGAACATCCGAGCCCCAACACCATCCGACTGAACGGCGTACTGCTTGCACTGCCGTGCCGCAGTCAAGCGCACAGCTGTGCGTCTGCATCGGAACCAGGCGGTGCACACCGGAGCCGTCGAGAAACCGCGCACGCATCTCAGCTGAGACGAGGACCCTACATGAGCCAGCCGCGACTCGCCGCCATCGTTCGTGAACATCAGCAGCAGATTCTGTCGGATTGGGCAGTCAGTCTGACGGCTGCCCGCGCGAAGCGTGATCTGATCTCGGATGCCGAGCTGCAGCGACAGGCGCGGGAGTTCCTCACAGGTCTGGTGCAGGCGCTCGAGTCTGGCAACGACGATCTGAGGTCCTCGCCCTGGGAAGGGGTGCGCGAGCTGTTGGCGCGCATCTCGCGCTCGCGCGCCCAGCAGGGCTTTCGCCCAAGCGACACGGCGATGTTCGTCTTCTCGGTGAAGGATCCGCTCTTCCGCCGCATCCGCCAGCACGCTGGCTCGGCCGACGCCGTTGCGGAGGACACCTGGATCGCGTCTGCCATGCTGGATGAACTCGGGCTGTTCACCACGGAGGTCTTCCAGAAGAGCCGCGAAGAGGTAATCGTCCGGCAGCAGCAGGAGATGCTCGAACTCTCGACGCCCGTCGTGACCCTGTGGGAGGGCATCCTCGCGCTGCCGCTGATCGGCACACTCGACAGCGCGCGCACCCAGGTGGTTATGGAGAACCTGCTCCAGCGCATCGTCGACACCGGCTCGATGATCGCCATCCTCGACATCACCGGCGTGCCGACCGTGGACACGCTGGTGGCGCAGCACCTGCTGAAGACCGTGGCGGCCGCGCGCCTGATGGGCGCCGACTGCATCATCAGCGGCATCCGTCCGCAAATCGCGCAGACCATCGTGCACCTCGGCGTCGACCTGAACTCGGTCACGACCAAGGCGACGCTGGCCGATGCGTTCGCCGTAGCGCTGAAGCGCAGCGGGCGCGCCGTCACGAAGCTCGGCACAAGCGGGGCGGTGCCAATGCCGATGGCCGAACCGAACGGCAACCAGAAGGAGGCGTAGGTGGAGCGCATCCCCATCCTCAAGATGGGCGGCTTGCTGCTGGTGTCCATCCAGGTTGACATGCACGACAGGCTGGCGCTGCAGCTGCAGGATGACCTGACGACGCGGATCGCCGAGACCACGGCGCGCGGCGTGCTCATCGACATCTCGGCGCTGGAGATGGTCGACTCGTTCATCGGTCGCATGCTCGCCAACATCGCCGGCATGTCGCGCGTGCTCGATGCAGAAACGGTCGTCGTTGGCATGCGGCCAGCCGTGGCGATCACCCTGGTCGAACTCGGCATGTCGCTCCCCGGCGTACGCACGGCGCTGAACGTCGAAAAAGGGATGGAACTGCTGAACGCGGCCGTGGATCGATGACGGCCACTACGGTCGAGTCGCTTCCCCTCGAAAGCGACGAGCATGTGGTTCGTGTGCGTCAGGCCGTCCGGGCGCGCGCGGTGGAACTGGGCTTCAGTCTCGTGGAACAGACCAAGGTGGTCACGGCGGCCAGTGAGCTGGCGCGAAATACCATCCAGCACGGCGGTGGCGGGCACGCCTGCATCGAAGTGCTTCACGAGGGCGTGCGGCGCGGCTTGCGGCTGGCCTTTCAGGATTCGGGGCCCGGCATTCCGAACCTCGAGCAGGCGCTCAAGGATGGCTACTCGACCGGCGGCGGCCTCGGGCTCGGCCTGTCGGGCGCACGCCGGCTCTCGAACGAATTCTCGGTCGAGTCGGCTCCCGGACGCGGCACGCGCGTGGTGATTACCCGATGGAAGTGATGCACAGCCATCGGGTGGTGCCCGTCTTGGAGGAGACACAGCCTTCGGCCGCCCGTTACCTGGCGCGCGAGATGGCTGGCGCGATCGGGTTCGGCGAGGAGGACAGCTACCGCACGGGGCTCGTGGTCACCGAACTGGCGACAAACCTGGTGAAGCACGCGCGCGGCGGCGAAATCCTGGCGCGTCCGTTCCGGGTCGGGGTTGACGCGGGCATCGAGCTGATCGCGCTCGACCGCGGCCCGGGCATCCGCGACGTGTCGCTGGCGCTGACCGACGGGCATTCCACTGCCGGCTCGAACGGCAGTGGCCTCGGGGCCGTCCGCCGGATGGCCGATACCTTCGACATCCATTCCGAGGAGGGGCGCGGCACGGTCATCCTCGCGCGCATCGTCCCACGCCGACGCCTCGCGGCAGAGCCGGCCTTCGAGTGCGCGGCGGTGTCGGTGGCCATGGACGGCGAGACCGTCTGCGGCGACGGCTGGAGAGTCGTCGAGGTCGGCGACCGCATCTGTGTCGCACTCGCAGATGGCCTGGGGCACGGTCTTCACGCGTCGGACGCCGCCGCGGCCGCCCTGGACGCGCTGGATGGCGGGTGCGCCAGTGGCGTGGTCGGTGCTCTGGAAGCGATGCACCAGGCGGCAAGACAGACCCGCGGCGCGGCCGCGGCGATCGTCAGCCTGCGCGAACGTGACCGCGAACTCACGGCTGGTGGCGTCGGCAACATCTCGACCATCGTCGTGAACGGGAGTGGCGCGATGCGACATGCCGTCTCGCATCCTGGCACGCTGGGCCATCAGGTCAGAACGTTTCGCGAGTACACCTACCCCTGGGACGACGAGTCGGTGTTGGTCATGCATTCCGATGGTCTGGCGACACACTGGAACGTGGATGGCATGAGCGGTTTGTTGCGGCGGCATCCTGCGGTCGTCGCCGCCGTGCTCTACCGTGAGTTCAATCGGGGGCGGGACGACGTGACAGTAGTCGTGGGAAGGACACGTCGATGACCGGACGGATTCTATCGATCCGTGTCGAGCTCGAACAGGACGTTGTGGCGGCGCGACAGCGGGCACGCCAGATTGCCGGCGCGCTCGGCTTCGACGGCACGGAGCAGACGCGCATTGCGACGGCGGTCTCCGAACTGGCGCGCAACGCCTACGAGTACGCGAACGGCGGTGCGGTGCGCTTCGACCTCGAGGGGACGGTGGCGCCACAAGTGCTGAGCATCACCGTCAGCGACCGGGGCCCGGGGATCGCGGCGCTCGATCAGGTAGTGGCTGGCAACTACCACTCAGGCACGGGGATGAGCCTGGGCGTCATCGGTACACGGCGGTTGATGGATCACTTCTCGGTGCAGTCGGGATCGACCGGCACCACGGTGGCGGTGAAAAAATTGCTGCCGCGGCGTGCGCCGCTGGTGACCGTCGAGGCGTGGAATGCGCTGATTCAAACCCTGGAACAGGATAGGCCGCAGGGCATAGACGAAGAGGTCCGGCAGCAGAACCAGGAACTGCTGCGTACGCTCGAGGAGCTTCGACGGCGTCAGGAAGAGCTCGAGCGCGTCAACGGCGAACTGCAGGATACCAACCGCGGCGTTGTGGCCCTTTATGCCGAACTCGACCAGCGAGCCGATCACCTCCGACGTGCCGACGAGCTGAAGACAAAGTTCCTGTCGAACATGACGCACGAGTTCCGTACGCCGGTGAATTCTATCCTCGCGCTGACCAGCCTGCTGTCCGAACGGCAGGACTCCGGGCCCGAGGTGAAGGACGAGATCTTCTACATCCGGAAGTCGGCCCAGCAGCTCTCCGACCTCGTGAACGACCTCCTCGATATCGCCAAGGTCGAGGCCGGCAAGGTCGACGTGCGGCCGGCGCCGTTCGAGATCGAATCGCTGTTCGGCGCCTTGCGCGGCATGCTGCGGCCGCTGCTGGTGAACCAGTCACTCTCGCTGGTGTTCGACGACGCCAGCGACCTGCCGCCGATCATCGCCGACGAGACGAAGGTCTCGCAGATCCTCAGGAACTTCATTTCGAACGCACTCAAGTACACCGAGCGAGGCGAGGTGCGGGTGTGTGCGTCGCTGCACCCGGCCACCAGCGGCGTCGAATTCTCCGTCACCGACACCGGCATCGGCATTCCGGAACAGGATCTCGGCCGCGTCTTCGACGAGTTCGTGCAGATCGAGAACCCGCTGCAGCGTCGCGCGAAGGGCACCGGCCTCGGGTTGCCGCTGTCGAAGCGGCTTGCCGAACTGCTCGGTGGCGCCGTGGCGGTGCGCAGTCAGTTCGGCGTCGGCTCCACCTTCACGCTCAGGCTGCCGCTGATCTACCGCGACCCGATCAGCACCGCGCCCATCATCATCGAATCGGGTCGGGTCGGCGTGCTGGTGGTGGAAGACTCCGACGAGGAGATGCTGCTCTACGAGCGGGCGCTCATGGGCACCCGCTTCCAGGTGGTGCCAACCCGCTCGATTTCGACCGCCATGGCGGCGCTCAAGGTGATTCGGCCGGCCGCCATCATCCTCGACCTGCGGCTGCAGTCCGAGGATTCGTGGGAACTGCTGGCCCGCCTGAAGCGCGACGGACAGTTCGATGACATTCCGGTGATGGTGGTCTCAACCGTCGACGAGAGCGAGAAGGGCTACGCCCTGGGAGCCAATGCCTGCCTGGTGAAGCCGGTAGACCGCGACTCGGTGCTCACCGCGCTCGAGTCCATCACCTGCCGCCCGTCGGCGTTGCGGGTGTTGTCGATCGATGACGAGGAGACCTTCCGCTTCATCATCCGGGAGATGCTCGGCTCCGAATTCGACGTGCGGTTCGCGTCGTCCGGCGCCGAGGGGCTGCGTGCAGTGCGCGAACAGCGCCCGGACGTCGTGCTGCTCGACATGGATCTGGGCGACATCAGCGGGACGGAGATCGTCGAGCAGTTGCAGGCCGATCCCACCACGGCAAGCCTGCCGGTTGTAGTGGTGTCGTCCCGTCCCGTGTCCGACGCCGACAGGCAGCGCTTCATCCGGCGCACCGTCCTGCCGAAGTCGCAGCTCACTCGCGACGGCCTGCTGAGCGTCATCCGCGACGCCGTTGCGCCTCGCACAAGCCCTGAGAACGTCGGAATGGAATCCTGACCATGGCGCGAAACTCAGTGCTGGTCGTCGACGACCACGATTCGGGACGGTTCGCGAAAGTGCGTGTGCTGCGGCGCGCCGGCTTCGAGGTGCTGGAAGCCGCAACCGGCGCCGAGGCGCTGCGGCTGATCGAGTCGGGTTTACCCGATGCCGTGGTACTCGACGTGAACCTGCCGGATATCAACGGTCTCGAGGTCAGCCGCCGCGTCAGGGCCGCAGAAGGGGAGATGGCCACGATTCCCATCCTCCAGATCTCGTCCACCGCGGTCTCGTCCGCTGATCAGGTCCAGGGGCTCGACTACGGCGCCGACGTGTACGTCACCGAACCGATCGACCCCGAGGTGCTGGTGGCGGCGATCCGCTCGCTGGTCCGCGCACGGCACGCCGAGCGCGAACTGGCGGCAGCGCTGCAGCGCGAACGTGCCGCCCGCCTGATCGCCGAGGAAGCCAATGCGACGAAGAACGACTTCATCGCAACGCTATCGCACGAATTGCGCACACCGCTGAATTCACTGCTCGGGTCGGTCTGGCAACTGCGGCACACCGCGCTCGACGAAGGCGCCAGGATGCGCGCGCTGGATCGCATCCAGCGGAGCGCCGCCGCCCAGGCCCGCCTGATCAACGACCTGCTCGACCTGTCGCGCGTCTCGCGAGGCAAGCTGACGTTGTCACTGCAGCTGACCAACGTGCGTCCCCTGCTGGAGGACTGCGTCGACGCCATCAAGGCCGCCGCCAGCCAGAAGGGGCTGACCATCGAGACCGCGCTTCACGACGTCTGGGTGATCGTCGATCCCGACCGCTTGCAGCAGGTCATCGTCAACCTGCTGACCAACGCGGTGCAGTTCACGCCGCAGGACGGGCGCATCGCGATAAACACCATCGAGGAGGGCGACGACCTGGTGATTCGGGTCGACGACTCCGGCGCCGGCATCGACGCCGAGTTCCTGCCGCTGGTGTTCGAACAGTTCCGGCAGGGTGAGGCCGGCATGAGCCGCAAGCACGGCGGCCTCGGCCTTGGCCTTGCGGTTGTCAAGCAACTGGTGGAACTGCACGGTGCCGAGGTCCTGGTGTCGAGCGGTGGCAAGGGAAGAGGCTCGTCCTTCTGCGTCCGCGTCCCCATCGAGCGCGAGGTCGGCGGCGAACCGAAGCCGTCGGCACTGGCCCTCGACGGCCTGACGCTTCTCCTGGTGGACGGCGACCTGCCGTCGGACCTGCCGGTGACGCTGGCTGCCGCTGGTGCCGTCGTCGACACGGTGCACGGCGTCGACGAGGTACGCCGCCGGCTGAAGGAGTCGGCCTACGACGCCGTCGTGCTGTCACCGTCGGTGCGACCCGCGCCGATTGCCGAGGCGATTGCCGACGTGGGCGACCGTGGCGGCCGCTGGCCGATCCTCGCCCCTACCCAGCCTTCCGAGCCGCCGGCCGCGCTGGTGCGCCGGCTGAATCGCGGCGTCCGCGCGCGCACCTGACACGGGCCAATCCGCCCTGGAGAGCGACCAGTGGGTTCGCGCGGCGCGCGTGCCGATCGCCGTCCTGCGCATACAATGGGCACTCAACCGGTAACGAGGGAGCGACCATGGGCCTGACCGATTTCATCCGCAGCCAGTTCATCGAGATCATCGAGTGGAACGACGACTCGCGCGACACGCTGTCGTTCCGCTGGCCTGATGACGACAAGGAAATCAAGAACGGCGCCCAGCTGATCGTTCGTGAGTCGCAGGCCGTGCAGTTCGTCTACCTCGGACAATACGGTGATCTCTTCGGACCGGGGAAGCACGCGCTCACCACCGAGAACATCCCGGTCCTCTCGCGCCTCAAGGGCTGGAAGTACGGTTTCGAATCCCCCTTCAAGGCCGACGTCTACTACGTCATCACCCGCGTCTTCACGGGCAACAAGTGGGGCACGTCCAACCCCGTGATGATGCGCGATCAGGACTTCGGCATCGTCCGCGTCCGCGCCTTCGGCACCTACGACTTCCGCATCGTCGAACCGTCGAAGTTCCTCAAGGAGGTGGCCGGCACCGACAACCACTTCCGCCTCGAGGAGTTCGCCGACGTCATGCGCTCGCGCCTGGTCAGCACCTTCAGCGAGGCGATCGCCGCCGCGAAGGTGCCCGTGCTGGACGTCGCGACCCGCTACAGCGAGCTCGGTGAAGCGCTGCTGCCGGTGCTGAACCCGATCCTGAAGGCCAAGTACGGCCTCGAGATGACGTCGTTCGTCGTCGAGAACGTGTCGGTGCCGCCGGAGGTGGAAGCAGCCATCGACAAGCGCTCCAGCATGGCGGCGGTCGGCAACCTGAACGACTACGTGAAGTTCCAGATGGCCCAGGGCATGGCGGCCGGCGGATCGAACGTCGGCGGCGTTGGTGCCGAAATGGCTGTCGGCTTCGCGATCGCCAAGGAGATGATGAACCAGACGGGCGGCATCATGGCGCAGGGCACACCGGCGGCCGCTCCGGCCGCCGCACCGGCAGCGGCTCCGGCTGGGGGTCTGCCGCAGTTGATGAGTCCTGTGGATGCCGCTGTGGCGCTTGGCGTGTCAGAGGCCGACGTGCTCGCCAGCCTCGATGCGGGCGACCTGAAGGGCAAGAAGATCGGCAGCCAGTGGCGCATCACCCGCACTGCGCTCGACGACTTCCTGAAGTAGCCACGCGCCCCTCGGACGCTCATGGAGACGCCCAGTCAACCCGACACGCCACCGTTGCCACAGGGCGACGGCGTCGCCGTGGCGCGCCGGAAGTTCGACTGTCCGGCGTGCGGCGGCGAAGCGCAGTGGAACCCTGCGAAGCACGCGCTGGTGTGCCCGTATTGCGGGACGGAGTCGCCAGCCGAACTCGAGCAGCGCGACGACACCACGGTCATCGTCGAGCACGACCTTGCGCTGGCGCTGCGCTCCATCCCCGACAGTGCGCGCGGATGGAACGCCGAAAAGGTGTCGGTGCAGTGCCAGAGCTGCAAGGCGATTTCGGTGTTCGATCCGGGCAAGATCTCGCAGAGCTGCCAGTTCTGCGGCTCGACTGCGCTCGTGCCCTACGAGCAGGTGAAGGATGCGATTCGGCCCGAGTCGCTCCTGCCGATGGTCATCGCGGAGTCGAACGCCCGCGACCTGATTCGTGCCTGGTACGGCCGGCAGTGGCTGGCGCCGAACGGCTTTGCCGGCAAGGCCACAACAGACACGGTGAAGGGGCTGTACCTGCCGTACTGGACGTTCGATGCGAGCGTCGACGCGCGATGGACGGCCGAGTCGGGCGAGTACTACTACACCGGGTCTGGCAAGAACCGTCAGCGCCACGTGCGCTGGTCGCCGGCAGCCGGCGAACTGACGCACGCCTTCGACGACGACCTCGTCTGCGCCTCACTCGGGGTGCACCCGGTTCTGCTCAGGACGATCGAACCGTTTCCGACGCAGTCGTTGATTCCCTACGATGCTGGCTACCTCTCCGGGTGGACGGTCGAGCGCTACCAGATCGATCTGGTGACCTCGGCGCAGCGATCGCGCGCGCAGATGGACGCCGTGCTGCGGACGCTGTGCGCCGGACAGATCCCCGGTGACACCTACCGCAACCTGGTGGTGGACGCGACCTACTCGAACCAGACGTTCAAGCACATCCTCACGCCGGTGTGGCTGCTGTCGTATGTCTATCGTGGCAGGGCGTTCCAGGTGGTGGTGAACGGCGTCACCGGTTCCATCGCCGGCGAACGGCCGTGGAGCTGGATCAAGATCGGGCTGCTGGTGTTGCTCGGTCTGATCATCCTGGCCATCTGGGCGTCGCTCGAGTCATAGAACGCGGTCGATCGGATAAAGCGGAAGCAGTACGTAGCTGCCGACCTTCAGGTCGGCCCCAGCCTCCACCTTGTGAGCCGCGCGCCAACCATGAGGTAGCATCGCCATGCTCGCGAAGACCGTCATCGCGACGCGCGGCATGACGAAGGCCAGTGAGATAGTGGCCAGATAGAGGCTGTTCACGGTGAGGTAGACGCGGACCTGACGGCGGTACAGCTCCCAGCATCATCGTCGGGAACGGCATGAAGCTGATGAGCAGCAGGAAGACGATGTTCAGCCAGAGCAGGACGCCGTCGACGCCGTCGATGAACGTATAGGCGTGGTGGTGGTAGACCTAGCACATCCCGGTCAGCAGAAAGCTCAGGGCGTAGGCGGAGATGGACGGCAGGAGCTGCATCAGGCTCCTGCCGAGCGCGTCGTAGCTGACATGCCGGAAGCCTCAGCTCCAGGACCAGCCGCGTGATGACGATGGCGAAGACGTCGTCGCTGAAGGGTTCGAGGCGACGCTTGTCCATGGCACGCCTTCGGAGACTATTTCGCCTTCCAGGGCGCCTTGATCAGCAGCTTCGGATCGGCGCCGGGCTTGGGCACGAACTTCTGCGTGCGGCCGTACTGGTTATCGCCGCCGTAGAGGATGCCGTTGTCGTCCACCGTGAAGGTGTGCACCTCGATGTAACCGTCGGGCAGTTCACGCGGCACGTTCCAGGTGTAGAGATGGGTGCCGTTGAAATCGAGCTTCGTAAAACGGAGCGGCGTCAGGTCGGTGACCCAGATCGCATCGTCGTTCACGATGATGTCGAGCGGCAGCGAGAAGCCGGGAAACTCCGTGACGTACTGCAATGTCTTCAGATCGCCCGTCGTCTTGAACACGTTGATGCGGCCGCCCGAACGGTCGAGTGCGAAGACGCGCCCTTCCGGTCCGACGCCGAGCGCGTGCACGCCGTTGAACTGGCCCGGTCCGCTGCCCTTGCCACCGACCTCGCCCAGGTAGTTCACATCCTTATCCATGATCATGATGCGGTGGTTGTCGAGGCCGTCGGCTATCAGGATGCGGCCGTCGGGCAGGAAGGCCACGTCCTGCGGCTTGCCGAAGTGCGTGCCGTCGGTGCCCTGGACGTTCTTCTCGCCAAGCGTCCGCAGCAGCGTCTTCATGTCGTTCGAGAAAATGTAGATCTCGCTGAAGGTCTCGTTGATGACCCAGATGCGCTTCTGCGGATCGTAGGGGCTGATGCGCAGGCGATGCGGTGCCGGACCGGGCGAGCCCTCGAACAGCTTGTCCCACTGTGTCCACACCTGGGTGGCGTTGCCGTTGGCGTCGAGTTCGTACAGGCAGTTCTGCCAGACGCGGCCGGCGACGGCGCTCAGCACGTTCACCCCGATCGAGCCTGCGAACCCGGCCGTAAACGATGCTGGCACAGGGTCTGGCAGCTTGTATTCGCCGCGTTGCGCCACGAGGATACGGTTCGGCGATTCGGCGAACACCCCCGAGTTGCCGCCGAAGGCGAAGCCGGCCTTCGCGAACGGCTTGTGCCAGTATCGGACGATGTCGTATGGGCTCGGGCCGACGGGACCGGAGATGACGCCGGGTTTTGACTGCGCCAGCAGGGCGGTGACGCCGGCAGCGAGCGCCAGCACAATCGCGGAAAACGCGACCTGTTTCTTCTTCATGGCCGCTGAGTGTACACGCTGCAGACAGCGGGCGGTGAGCCCGTTTCGCTGTCGATTCCGCATTGCCAGGTAGGGAGGCGATCATGCGAACGGGTTATCTGGGCCTGGTGGTGCTACTGGTGCTGGCGGCGGGACCCGCCTGGGCCCAACGTGTCGACAGCCGGGGCGTCCCCTACCGCGAGTGGGATGCCGGTGCCGGCGTCGGCTTCATCGTCGTCGACCGCGACGAAGTGGCCGCCGCCGACCAGAACTACGACGAATGGGGCGGCAGTTGGCTCGGCGACGTCGAGGTGGGCCGCTACTGGACCAGCCACCTGAAGACATCAGTGGCGATCAACGGCGGCACGTCAACGACGTGGAGCGGCTACGAGACCGTCACGGTCGCGCCGGGCCAGACAGGCACAGCGTTCCTGTTCGGCGAGACACGGAAGCAGGAACTGGTGCTGTCCGGCACCTGGCAGTTTCTCGACAACACGTTCACCCACCCCTACGTCTCGGGCGGCGTGCGCGTCGGCTTCCTCGACCTGCACTCGGAGCGTTCGCCCTATGTCCAGGCGATGGTGAACGGCGTCTGGCGCAGCTACACCGTCCCGGTGGTCGAGCGCAGCTGGCGGGAGGTGCGCACGCGGCCGTTCGTGGCGGTGGGCAGCAAGGCCTACTTCAACGAGCGGACGTTCGTGCGTCCAGAGTTGGCCCTGATGTTCAACCAGAGCGGCCTGCGTCAGTGGGGGCTGCGCCTCGGGTTCGGCTTCGATTTCTAGGAGACCACCATGACCTGCAGAACCTTCGTCAGCGCCTGTGTGCTCGCCGCACTGTTGTGGGAGCCGCGGTTGTCGGCTGGCCAGCCGGCATCCGACGAGGCCGGCAAGTGGCACGCCGCGATCGAACGAATGGAGCCGGCGGCGCTGGTCTCGATTCGACTCAAGGATGGGACACGGTTCAAGGCCACCGTGCTGAGCGCCCAGGATCAGACGTTCACGATCGTGCCGCGCACCCGTATCCCGGTGCCGCCGCGTGAGCTGCGTTACGACGAGATCGCCTCGCTCGAGCGGACCTCGGTCGGGATGAGTCCGGGCAAGAAGGTGCTGATCAGCGTGGCGACCGGTGCGGGCGCGATGCTCGTGCTCGCGGCGATCGCCATCGCCAGCATCTACGACTGAGCATCAGATCTCGATCTGCGAGCCCAGTTCGATGACCTGGTTCGACGGCAGGCTGAAGTAGCTCGTGGCGTTGGTGGCATTGCGCTGCATGGCCACGAACAGCTTCTCGCGCCACGGCGCCATGTGGTTGACGTGCCTGGTGGCGATGAGTGTTTCCCGGCCGAGGAAGTAGGTGATCTGAGCCAGGTCGAGCCTCAGTTCCGGGTCGTCGAGTTCGGCAAGCACCGCCGGCACATCCGGTTCCTCGGTGAAGCCGTAGAAGACGATGATGCGCCAGAAGCCTTCCCCGAGGCGTTCCACCTGCACGCGGTGTTCGGGATCAACTCGGGGCGCCTGCTCGGTCTTGGCGGTGAGGAGGATGTTCCGTTCGTGCAGCACGTGGTTGTGACGCACGTTGTGCAGCAGGGCAGCGGGCGTGCCGGCGACGTTGCCGTTCATGAAGACCGCGGTACCGGGGACGCGCAGCGGCGGGCTCTTCCGGATGCGGTCGAGGAACGTGTCCACCGGCAGTGCATTCGACAGCAGGAGCTGGGTCAGCGTGCGACGTCCGCTCTTCCAGGTCGTCATGATCGCGAAGACCGCCGCCGCGGCGACGATCGGGAACCAGCCGCCCTGCGGTATCTTCACGATGTTGGCGCCGAAGAATGCCAGGTCGATGGCCAGGAAGATGCCGACGAGCACTCCGGCCACCCCGAGGTTCCAGCCCCATTTCCGACGCGCCACCATGAAGAACATGAGCGACGTGATGGTCATGGTCGAAATCACCGCGATGCCGTACGCGGCCGCCAGGTTCGACGACGATTCGAACCCGAGCACCAGCAGGATGCAGGCCACCATCAACGCCCAGTTGATCGACGGGATATAGATCTGGCCGAACTCGCGCGATGAGGTGTGGTTGATGGTGAGGCGGGGCAGGAAGCCGAACTGCACCGCCTGCATCGTGATGGAGAACGCGCCGGAGATCACCGCCTGCGACGCAATGACCGTGGCACAGGTGGCCAGGCCAACGAGCGGGTAGAGCGCCCAGCGTGGCGCGAGCAGGAAGAAGGGGTTCTCGGCGCTGCCCGGCTCGTTGATGAGCAGCGCGCCCTGGCCGAAATAGTTCAGCAGCAGTGCCGGCATCACCACGGTGAACCAGACGATGCGGATGGGGCGTCGGCCGAAGTGGCCGAGGTCGACGTAGAGCGATTCACCGCCCGTGATTGCCAGGACCACCGTGCCGAGGATGAAGTAGCCGGTCCAGCCGTTGGTGTGGAAGAACTCGTAGGCGTGCACCGGATTCACCGCGCCGAGCACCGCGGGATGCCGGGCAATCTCCATCGCGCCGAGGAGGCCGATGGTGATGAACCAGATGAAGGTGACCGGCCCGAAGATGCGGCCGACGCCGCCCGTGCCATGGCTCTGGATGAGGAACAGGCCGATGAGGATGCCGATGGTGATCGGCTCGACATAGGGGGTGAAGATCGGTGTTGCCGTGCCCAGCCCTTCGACGGCACTGAGCACCGAGATGGCCGGCGTAATCATGCCGTCGCCGTACAGCAGCGCCGCCCCGAAGATCCCGAGAAGCACCAGGGGCCAGCGCTCGGTCTTGCTGAGGATCTTGATCGGTGTGGCCAACGCGGTGAGCGCGAGGATGCCGCCTTCGCCCTGGTTGTCGGCCCGCAGCACGAAGGTGAGGTACTTGCCAGAGATCACCAGCAGCAGCGCCCAGAACACCATCGAGAGCACGCCCATGATGTTCCCGGGCGTCGCCGCGATGGCGTGTTCGCCGTGGAAGCACTCCCTCAGCGCGTAGAGCGGCGACGTGCCGATGTCGCCATAGACGACGCCGAGTGCCGCCACGGCCAGCGTGAACAGGTACTTCCCGCGAGGCGCCTCGCGCGAGTGTCCGCGGGAATGGTCGTGGTCGGTCGGGGCCGCTGGTGCCGGAGTCGCCGTCATCTAGTCAGAAAGTTTACGCTGGTACAACGATGTCAGGTGGCCGCGCTCGGAATTCCGGCAGCAAGCAGTGACGGCTGCGCTGCGGACGGGCTGTCCAATCCGCCGCACCTGTTCACAAGACTGCCGGCTTAATCGCCATGGGACGAGGTCGCCGTTGAGCCGGGCCTGATCTCGACCTACAATTCTGTTCGAGTGAGACTTCCCGAGACGGACACGACGCCGGACGTCACGCCAGCCTGTCCCGTCTGCCTCAAGGCCGAGCAGATGGGGGGAGCGGTACGCTGCATGGCGTGCGGGCGCTGGGTGCCGCGCGTCGATCGCCTGAAGGGCTCGGCAAGCGGCGCCGCACGCATTCTGACGCGCGATCGACGCGGTCGCACGCGCCTACCCGATCCACCGTGCCCACGATGCGGGCCTGATGAACAGCGTCCACGCGTGACCATCCGCCTGCCGTACCGCGTCTTCTTCAAGTGTGATCGGTGCCTGTCGGTCTGGACGCTTGAAGTCCCCCGCCGCTGACGGCGGCCCGGTCGATCCCCGCCGCGCGGCTTCGCAGCGCCTCATGCGCGAGCGCCAGCAGCGCGATGCAGGCCGTGTCGCTCCGCAAGGTGCGCGGACCAAGGCCGACGGCATGGAAGCCGTGGGCACGCAGCAGGTCGAGCTCGAATCCATTCCAGCCCCCCTCGGGCCCGATGGCCAGCAGCAGCCGCTGCGACTGCCGGCGCGCTACAACGCCGGCGATCGATTCACCAGCCACGGGGTCGGCGACCAGACGCAGGGATGGACCGGCGAGGGCGTTGAGGTGATCCTCGACCAGAATGCGGAATTGCCGGTGTACGGTGACGATCGGCACCTGCGTGTCGCGCGCCTGCTGCAGCCCCTCGAGCAGTAGCGGACGATAGCCAGCCGGCTCCAGCAGGTGGGTGTCGAAGTAGTTCCGCTCGACGCGAGCCGCGTTGGTCAGGATGATGCGGCCAGTGCCAAGCGCTGCGAACTGCGCCCAGAGCCGGCCAAGGACCTTCGGCCTGGGGACAGCCAACAGCAGATCGACAGCAGGACGGAGTGGCGCCGTGTCGAGCGTGCACTCGAGCGTGACGCGGTCAGCCTCGGCCGCCACCACCAGGCCTGTGCCGCTACTGCCGTTCACCACCCCGACGCGAACGGTCTGCCCGGGAACAACGCGAAGCACGGCCAGCAGGTGACGGGCGCGACCATCGCTGAGGGTGGCACGCCCGTGGTCGTCCAGTTCGTCGGGCTCGATCAGCAGCAGGTTCACAGCGAGGTGGTGGATGTGCTGCAGCGGCGCACCGTCAGGCTCGCGGGCTGCGGAGACGATGGACGAAGGCCCGCAGTCGCGGATAGCGCTTGTCGAGCGACAACCTGAAGTGAAAGACGCGGACACCGCGCGGCGCGGCTTCGGCTGACAAGCCGATCCGTCCGGCTCCGACCTCGTGCTCGCCTTCATCGGACGGCAGTCCGGCATAGGTATCGGACGGGCCGACCCCCGCCGTGGTGGCCTGGAGCATTAATTCTCGCGCAGTCCGAAGGTGAACATCGCGCTGCCGGCGATCACCGACACGTACTGCTTGCCCTCCACCTGGAAGGTGACCGGCGCCATCACGATCTGTCCGCCAAGGTTGGTCTTCCAGAGCAGCGCCCCGGTACGGGCATCGAGCGCGTGGAAGTAGCCCTCGCGCCCACCGGTGAAGAGCAGGTCGCTGGCCGTCGTCAGCATGCCGCCGTCGGTCACGTCGAACTGCGTCGACCTTCCATTTCGCCTTGCCGGTCTGCGGGTCCATCGCCATCACGGCGCCGTTGCCCACTTCGTCCGTCCAGTTGTTGATGGGGCCGCGCCGCCCGATGCCGATCGTCGGCGCGCCGGGAACTGGCGTGACGACGGTGAAGCCGCCGCCCGAGAAATTGCGCCCCGGCTGGTAGGTCGGCGTCCTCGGCGCGGTAGATGGTGCCGTAGTTCTCCCAGGCGGAGAAGTAGAACAGCCCGGTGCGCGGGCTGAACGATGGCGGATACCAGTTCGTGCCGCCCTGGTTGCCGGGCTAGGTGGGCATGCCGGCTGGCTGCGGCGTCTGGATCGGACGGCCGTTGGCGTCGAGGCCGCTCGCCCAGTTCACCTTCACGAACGGCTCACCGAGCAGGAACTTGCCGGTGGCCCGATCGAGCACGTAGAAGTAGCCGTTGCGGTTCGCCCACATCAGCACCTTTGTCGGCGTCCCCTTCCAGTTCAGATCCGCGAGCACCGGGATCTGCACCGAGTCGTAGTCGTAGCCGTCGTTCGGCGTGAACTGGAAATGCCACTTCAGCTCGCCGGTGTCGGCGTCGAGCGCCACCACCGAGTCGGTGTAGAGGTTGTCGCCGGGGCGCTGGAACGGATTCCAGTCCGGCCCCGGGTTGCCGATGCCCCAGTAGGTGAGGTTCAGGGCCGGATCGTACGAGCCGGTGACCCACACCGAGCCGCCGCCCGATTTCCAGGCGTCTCCCTGCCAGGTGTCGTGCCCCTTCTCGCCAGGGCCGGGAATGGCGTTGAACCGCCACGATTCCTTGCCGGTCTTCGGGTCGAAGGCGGCGATGAAGCCGCGGATGCCGAACTCGCCGCCGCCGACACCGACCATCACCTTGTCCTTGATGATGAGCGGCGCCAGCGTGATGGAGTAGGCCAGCTTGACGTCGGCGACCGTGACGTTCCAGAGCGGCTTGCCGTTCTTCGCGTCGATCGCGATGAGATGACCGTCGAGGGTGCCCATGAACAGGGTGTCGCCGAGGATGGCGACGCCGCGGTTGTTGGCGCCGCAGCAGACGCGTGAGTCCGGCGATGGCGTCCAGCGGTACAGCCAGAACATGCGGCCGGTCTTCGCATCGACCGCCATGACGTCGTTCGGCCGCTCGGTCAGGTACATCACGCCGTCGACGACGATCGGGTTCGACTGCCAGGCGCCGAACACCTGGTTCTGCAGCACCCACTTCGGCTCGAGCCGGGTGACGTTCGCCGGTGTCACCTCGGCGAGCGTGCTGTAGCGCTGACTGTTGTAGGTGCCGTTGTAGGTGAGCCAGTTCTGCGGCTCGGCGGCCGCGTTCAGGATGCGGCTGTAGGTGACGCCGGAGCCCTGGGCCGTCAGCGTCAGCGTCAGCGAACCGAGCGCGAGCGTCGCTGCGAATGCGAGCAGATAGCGCATCACAGGCCTCCCTTCAGGGTCAGCAGGTACGCCAGCACGTCGGCGATCTCGTCGGCGGAGAGCACAGTGGATGCCGGCGGCATCTGGGACGTCTTGCCGATTTCGTATTCGCGCAGGTCGGACTTGACGAGCGAGACGAGCCGTTCCTTGTCGTCGATCAGTTGCACGGTGTAGGTGTCCTCGTTCAGGCGGCGGCCGCGAATCGTCGTGCCGTTCTTCGTGACCGCGCGCACCGGCTTGTTGATCGGCAGCATCGCACTCGTCGGGTCGAGCAGCGACCGCTGCAGGGCGGACGGGCTGCGGATGGCTCCGATGTCGCTCAGGTCCGGAGCGGTGCGGGGACCGACGCCGTTCACGCGGTGGCAGCTGGCGCAGGCGCCCTTGCCGGCAAACAGCGCCTGGCCGCGTGCCGGGTTGCCAACCTTCACAGCCGTGCCGCTCGGGTCGAACCCCGCGCGGATGAAGGCGAGCACCGCGGTCAACTCGGCTGGCTGGAACCGGAAGCTCGGCATCCCGGCAGCGGCAATGCCCGTCGTGATCACTCGCGCCAGGTCGTCGTCGGACACGCTGCGGCGGAAGACGCCGCGCCGCAGGTCGACGCCGTTGATGCCGTCGCCGTTCGGGCCGTGGCACAGCGCGCACTGGTTGGCGTAGAGCCGTGAGCCGGCTTCAATGTCGGCCGACGTGTACTGGTGGTCGGCAACCTGCGCCGACGCACGGGCGGCACCGGCGACCACAAGCGCGCATGCGGCAACAAGCGTCAGGAGACGCGAACGAAGATGGGACATGCGACCGGTTTGTACCCGATTCGGCGGCGCGCTGTCCAACCAGCGCGCCGTGTGGATTAGAGCAGGCCGATGATCGGCCAGTACAGCGGCACCAGCAGGAACAGGATCGCCGACTCGAGCACGGCGAGCATAAACCCGACCTTCAGCAGATCGCGCCCATCGAAGTAGCCATACGAGTAGCCGACCATCAGCACGCCGCTCTGATACGGGAAGATCTTGCCGGCCGTGCCGAAGATCCAGATCATCCCGAACACCACCGGGCTGTAGCCGAGGGATTGGCCCAGGGTGATCACTGGCGGCAGCGTGGCGGTCACCATCAGGTTCTGTGCGCCCAGTAGCAGGTGATAGCCGAACGCCGCCCAGTAGAGCACCAGCGACGCGCTGGCCGGCCCGTGCACGAAGGCCTTCATCCACCCGACCATGCTGGCAGTCAGCATCTCCAGCGCGCCGGTGTCGGCGAGCAGCGCACTCATGCTGAGCGCGGTAGCGGTGAAGACGAGCGTCTTGTACGGCAGCCGCAGCAGATCGCGGGGTGACGCGACACCGATGCGCGGCAACAACCCGATGCCACCGACGGCGAGCGCCACCGTCGCCGGCGCCGTGGCGTGGACGAAGTCGGTCATCCAGAGTGCAATGGCGCAGACCACCAGGCCGGTGGCACGGCGTTCGGCCGCACCCATCGGCCCGAGCGCATCCAGTTCGCGGCGGAAGTAGCGCTGGCTGGAACGGAAGACACCGGACGTATCGGGAAACAGCCAGAGAATGAGGCGCCAGCAGCCCAGGATGGTGAGGATGTCGCAGGGCACGTAGGCGAGGAACCAGAGGCCATAGGAGATGCGTTCGCCGCCGAGACGCTCGATGATGCCGCTGGCAAGGATCGAGGAGGTGCCGGCGAGCACCATCTTGTCGAAGATGCTGGCCGAGCAGGTGACCGCAATCATCAGGCCGCGTGCAGCCGGATCGCGCTTGCCCAGACCGATGGCTTCCGCCAGGCCGGCGACGATGGCGGCGAGTACCGCCACCCGGGCGATGCCCGACGGGATGAGAAAGGTCAGGAGGAAGTCGGCGGTGACCAGCGCCAGCAGGAGACCGCTGTACGACGAACCCATTCGCGCGGCGAACGAGAAGGCGATACGCCTCGCAAGGCCCGTGCGCGACACGAACGTGCCGATGAGCAGCGCGCCGAAAAGGAACCGTGTCGTGCTGTTCCAGAACCCCGACATCGCAGCGTCGATGGTGCCGGTCCCCGAGAGGACAAAGAGAACGACCGCCAGCAGACCGGTCCAGGCGTGATCGACCGGTCGGGTCGCCCACCAGATGATGGTTGCCACCGCAATCGCGACGGCGTGGCGTGCCTCGGGTGAGCTGTGGGTGGGGGCAAACCAGAGGATCACGAGCGCCAGCAGGCCGGGCGCGATGCGCGCGGCCGCGAGCACGGCTGCACTGCTGCCTGTGAATGATCGTGCTGCGGGTGCGCCGACAACGGTCAAGGGGTGCCTGAGTGTATCGCGTCGGGAGTCGTATCTGTGCCTTATGATGAGGGGACAGCCAGAGCCCATCTGGCCGCGCGATCAGGTTCCAGATATTGCGTCCACACGTCCCCCAATTTCATGCCGCCGGCCGATGGTGGTCATCCGACGAATTGGCTGCCACCGCGGCGTTCTGGCGCGACGCAATCGACGATCGGGTTGGCCCCGATACCGTGTGCGCAGTTGCGGTCCCCTCGACGGCCGAGGGGCTGACGCTGCTGGCGGCTGGCAGTGGTCGGACCGTCGTCGTGCCGTTGTTGTCCGGCGATCCGGAGTCCTGGCCCGATCACTCAGCGCTCTTCGCGGGAATGCCGCTCGCACTGGTGCCTGGTGCTGCCGCGAGCGTTGACGATGGCCGCCGTCACGGGTTTGCGCCGTTCGTCCTGCCGGCACCGGCGGGTGCGGGAACGCGGTCGTTCGAGCCGCTGCGCACGCCGGGTTTCGTCATTCACACCTCGGGGTCCACCGGTGCACCGAAGCCGGTGTTCCGTCCAACCGCGCACATCCTCGAGGGGGCGCGCGTCCGCGCGCGTGCCCTGGGCCTGCACGAGGGAGATGGGCTGGTGGGCGGCGTACCGTTCTCCTCAGGCCAGGGCATCGTGCAGGTGGTGACCGCCATGATCCTGAACGGCGCGCTCGGCATGGTCGGTCCAGTCGATTACCGCGAGGTGCTGGCCGCCCTGGCGCGGCCCGAGTTCTCCTGCTGGCGCGCGACGGCGCACTTCGCCGATGTGCTCGGCCGCTGTGCCCTGGGCTCGGTGCCGCGGATCCCGCGAGTGTGCCTCATCTCGAGTGCGCTCGGGGAACCGGTCCATCGCGCGTTCGTCGACCGCTACGGCGTGCCGCTGCGTGGGGCGTACTCGTCGACCGAAACCGGCGGCATCGCCGTGGATGACGCTCCTGACCTTGAGGTGCGGCCTGGAACCGTGGGACGCCCGCTGCCGGGCGTGGAGATAGCGATCGGCGAACAGCCCGGCGCGCCTGCGCCGCCCGGTGTGATCGGGCGGGTCTGGGTGCGCAGCCCCTGGCAGATGGGCGGCTACGGGTGTCCGCCGCTGCTCGAGCGTCGCAACGACGTCGACGGCTGGTGGCCGATGCGTGATCTGGCCACGTTCGACCACGCTGGGCGACTCCGCCTGTCTGGACGCATCGATGACTGCGTGCGCACGCGTGAAGGACGCCTCGTCAACCTCGAAGCGGTGGCCGCGGCGCTGCGTAGTCTCGACGGCGTCGGCGCAGCCGTGGTGGTGCCGCTGGAAAGCACGTCGGGCACATCGTTCGGCGCTGTCCTGCAGGGGACCGCGAGCCTGTCGCTCGACGCCGTGCGCCGGGCGGCCGGCCAGGCCCTCCCTGCCTGGGCCCTGCCACGTGCCATTCACCTGGTGCCGGAGCTGCCGCGCTTGTCGAACGGCAAGCCCGATCGGCTGGCCTGCATGCTGCTGCTGTCGGGCGGAGCATCGGCATGACCTCGCCTGACGCCGTTGAGCACGCGGTGCTGGCGATCGTCCAGCGGGTGGCCGGATCGAGTCGTATCCCCGAAGGTGCCGGCCCCGAGACGCGCCTGACCGACGGCTTCTGGCTCGATTCGATGGAGATGCTCGACGTCGTGCTTGCCTGCGAGCAACAGTTCGGCATCGTGTTCGAGGCGGGCCGCGACCTCACACCGGCGTCGCTCGAGACTGTGCGTCATCTGGCGATGGTCGTGCACGCCCGCCTGCAGGACCGCGGCGGCGCCTGGTGAACGCGCATTCGCTGCCAGACGAGTCGCCCGACTCCGAGTTGTTCACGCAGATGTTCCACGGCCCCCGGGTGACGCGACACGTCATGGCGGTCCTTCGACAGGCGCCAGCGCCACTCACCACCAGCGTGCTTGCCGGCCTGGCGGTGGCGGACGGTGTCGTCCGGCGCGACCGGTTCGCCAGGGCGTACGCGTGGGCCGCGGCGCAGGGCTATGGCGGGTGGAGCAGGACGCGACTCGCGCTGGCGCTGCTGGCCAACCACGGACGCTACGTGGCGCAGGAGGCGATGGTCGGCCTCGATTCGGAAGACGCGGTGCGGCGGGGCAGCGTCGTGCAGGGTATCGAGCACCTGGCCGGTGCCGAGGCTGGCGGCGCGCTGCTGCTCGGCGTACATGTCGGGCCACCGCGCGCCTGGCTGATGCTGCGCGCGCATGGCGTCCCCGTGTCGTTCGCGATTCGTGAGAACGCCGGGCGTGGGGCGCGCTGGGATGCGTGGTGTCGCGACGGTGTGGTCGTTCCGCTGCCGTACGGGGCGCCCGAGACGCGCGTGCAGGGGCTCTACGCGCTCCGGCGTCTGCTCGCCGACGGCCGCTACGTCTTCCTCGCCGCGGACGGCCCGTTCGGCGCCGAGCTCTTCCGGCTCGACCTGCCCGGTTACGCCCCGATAATCCGCTCCGGATGGTTCACCATGCGCCGGCAGCTTCGGCTGCGGACGATTCCGGTGCTCGCGCACGAAGAAGGCACGCAGCGCGTGGTCACCATCTATCCGCCGCTGCCACCGCCGGTCGGCGATGACGAGGCCGACAAGGTGGCGTGCCGGGCCGTGCTGACGACGGTGGTCGGCGACTACGTCCGTCGCTATCCCTCGCAGTGCCGATACCTGGCGTTTCCCCGCTGGCCGTCGTAGGCCGGTCCTCACTCAAACGAAGGAGACTCTCCCGTGCGCGCGCTCTCCGACTGTCCACCAACCCAGCAACCTCGACGATGCCCTGTACTCGTTCGGGGCCTCGCTGGCAGCGTCGGTCAGCGCGCGGACGCAGTTAAAAGTCGAAGTGCTCGATATCTACAAGACGCGGGTGACCGCCGGAATCGAGAAGAACGACGTCGCGCTCATTGTGGGTCTGGTGTTCAAGCGCTGAGCGGCCTATCATGCACGGCGCAGCACGCCGGCCGGGTGCGCCCGCGATCGACGTCGTCGAGGTCAGGTAACCCGAGTGGAGCAGGGAGTGTCAGCGATGAAGCAGATGTTGCGGGCCGCGAGTGTGTCGGCCCTGGTGGCGGGTGTGGGGGTCATGTTGTCGGGCGGGGCGTCGGTCTCGGCCCAGGCGCCGGCGGACGTCGAGCAGCTGCACTTTCACCACGTGCATCTGAACTCGACCGACCCGCAAGCGGCCGCGGCGTACTACCCGAAGCCGTTCGCGAAGACGGCGACGACGACCACGTTCAACGGCCAGCCGGCGGTGAAGACCGGCAACATCTACATCCTGTTCAACAAGGTGGCGACGCCGCCAACCAACGAGCTCACGGGACCGCAGACGTCGGT
Organism: uncultured Acidobacteriota bacterium; assembly: GCA_963722395.1. Taxonomy (GTDB): domain Bacteria; phylum Acidobacteriota; class Vicinamibacteria; order Vicinamibacterales; family CAVVIG01; genus CAVVIG01. The sequence goes on from CAVRLS010000013.1 coordinate 917,327, forward strand.
GTGGCACTTCGGGTGGAACACGCCGAACTCGCGTGAGTACAACGCCAACTTCCGCAAGATGGGGCTCACTATCGCGCAGATGTGGAACGGCAACGACGACGAGTCGAAGCTGGTCGACCTGTCTGGCGACGTGCCGTCGCCGCCGGCGGGCGGCTTCCCGACCATGGAGCAGGTGCTCGAACTGCGCGCGACGGGGGCGAAGGTCGACCCGGCAGTCACCCCTGGGGGCTTCGGCTATCTCCGCGGACCAGACGGCGCGATGATCGAGAACGCGCAGTCGGGACAGGTGGAGCGCTTCAACCACGTACACATGTATCACGAGCACCCGAACTGCGCGGCCGAGTGGTATGTGGAGCATCTTGGCGCGAAGCGTTCGCAGCGTGGCGGTGCCGCGGCGGCATCAGCGGCTGCCGGGGGCGACTGCCACACAAAGCTCTACCCTCCGCCGACGTTCCCGTCGTTCGCCAAACGGGGCTTCGTCCGCATGCCCGGCGGTGTCACCATCGATGACATCTCCATCTCGATGCAGCCATGGCCGGGCGGTGGACTCGCCTCGACGCGCGGCCGCCTCTACGACCACTGGGCGGTGAGCACCGCGAACCTCGATGTGACGGTCGCGCGGCTCAAGCGGGAAGGCGTGAAGTTCCTCGAGGAGATTCACCCCTGGGGCAGCTTGCGCGCTGCGATGGTCGAAGGGCCAGACCGCATCGCCATCGAATTGCTGGAAGTGAAGTAGGGCGGCGCTACGCTGACATTGGCGTCGGCATCCGCTGGACTGCGAGGAAGAGCGGCGCCACGCCGATGATCAGCACGAAATGCAGGAACCCTTTCCCTGCGTAGTTCACCGTTTCGAAGTGCACGGTTTCACCCGGTGCTGCCTCGAAATCGATCGTCTTCCAGAACAGCGTGTTGTGCACCCGGATGCGGTGCCGCCCTGGCGCGATGGGCTTGTCCAGCTTCTCCCCGAACAGGATGTCGCCGATGCTCTTGGCATCGAGCGACACGAAAATCTGCCGGTTCTTCACATCCCGTTCGCTGCCGCGGGTAACGAGCAGGCGCGCCTGGGGCAGGCCGGTGGGCGGGGACTCGTGGGGCACGTCTTCAGTGTACCAGTCACACCACGCCGCCGCACGGCTACAGTGCCCGCGCGCTGAGGAAGCCGAGTCCAGCCACCATGGTCATGATCAACCCGATGGTGAGCCCGAGCACGACCGAGCAGATGACCACCACGATGGTGTAGGCCGGCGCCTTTTCGGGAGGCGACTTCATCAGCGGCGTCAGCCCGAGGTAGGTGAGGTACAGGGAGTAGAGCCAGCCGACGAACCCGAAGAGCGCGCCAAGGAGTGGAATGATCGCCAGGACACCGGCGACGAGCGCCGGCGTGTAGGCGTAGACCGATAGCTTGAAGGCCTGCTCGGCGTCCTGCCGTCCGCCGAAGGTGGGCGCCAGGGCGTTGATGATCAGTCCGATGATGTAGCACCCGGCGACGGTGAGCACGAACGACAGACAGGCGGTGACGAGCGCAATCGGGATCGCCGAGCCGCCGCTGCTGGAGAAGGGCAGGATCGACGTCAGGAGCGCCGAACCGACGAAGCCAGCAGCTGCGCCGAGAGCGGCGAGCGGCGCCAGATACGAGAGCATGAGCTCGGAGACAGATGTGCGCTCCTGCTCGATGACCAGCCACTCGGTTGCCGGGGTGACACAGATGTTGCGGACACGGTCGACAAGTGTCATGGCGGCCCCTTCGGCTGCTGGCGTGGGCAACGGGTGAACTGCTGCCCCACCTGAGTTTGCGGCGGATGATAGCAGAGCCGCCTGCCTGGCGCGCGAATGGCCCGGGCGCTACCAGGTGCGGCCGATGCCGGCCCCGACGGCCAGCCCGCTGCGGTTCGCCGTCTGCCGGCGATCGTAGGTCACGGTTCGCGTCCCGCTCAGGCTCAGCGTGAGTGGCCAGCGCCCATGGCCGCGCACCAGTTCCAGGCGGCCACTGGCCATGAGATTCGTCGTGCGGTACACCAGCGTGCGTCCGGGGTACTTGTCAGGCAGACGAATCGCAAGGCGATGCACCGCGGCTGGCGACGCCTGTCCGCGCAGGCGTAGCGGCCAATGCGTTGACAGGCGCTGGTGTGTGTGCCCTCGATGAACACGCGGTGAGCCAGAGGTTGTCGAGAATGTAGCGCTGCTCGAAGAAATGAGGGACGGGTCCGGTCCTGTCGTACGACGACGGGTGCTCGACGTGCCAGCGCGACCGGTCCCAGGTCTGCTCGACACCGACCCGTATCTGCGCTCGTGCTGCCACCGCCGCACCGAGCACGCAGTCGATCAGCAAGCCAGCCGTGCGCCAGACGCGGCGCATCACGCGAGGCCTGGCGTGGCACCGGGCGCCACGCGTCGATGTCGGGCTGCGCCGGGCTGATGCGGATGCACGCGGCGAAGTGTCCCGGCTCGAATCTCGAGCGAGCGCCGGCTCGACCTGCCGGCAGGCCGCCACGACGTAGGGGCAGCGCGTGTGGAAGCGGCAGCCCGACGGCGGGTCGATCGGCGACGGCACGTCGCCTTGGAGGACGATGCGCTGGCGCCTCGCTTCCACCGACCGGATCGGGCACCGGCACGGCCGAGATCAGCGCCTTCGTGTACGGCATCAGCGGCTGTCGTAGAGCCGCCGCGCCTCGCCGAGCTCCACGATCTGTCCCAGATACATCACCGCGACGCGAGTCGACGTGTGGCGGATCGCACGCAGGTCGTGCGAGATGAACAGGTAGGTGAGGTGGCGCTCGCGCTGCAGCCGTCTCGATCAGGTTGATGATCTGCGCCTGGATCGAGACGTCGAGCGCCGAGATCGGTTCGTCGGCGACGATGAAGTCGGGATTGCGCCGCCAGCGCGCGCGCGATGCCGATGCGCTGCTGCTGACCGCCCGAGAATTCGTGCGGGTAGCGGTTGATGAAGCGCTCGCTCAGCCCGACCGTCGCCATCAGCTCGCGGATGCGGTCGCGCCGCTCGTGTCGCCGCGCGCGAGGCCGAAGCGTGTCGATCGGCTCGGCGATGATCTGGCCGACGGTCATGCGCGGGTCGAGCGACGCGTACGGGATCCTGGAAGATCATCTGCATGTGCCGCCGCTGGCGCCGCAGCTCGCGCGCGCGACAGCGCGGCGATGTCGACGCCGCGAAAGCATCACGCGGCCGCCCGTCGGCTCGACGAGCCGCAGGATGGCGCGGCCGAGCGTGGTCTTGCCGCAGCCCGATTCGCCGACCAGCCCGAGCGTCTCGCCCGGCGCAGATGTCGAGCGACACGCCGTCGACGCCTGGACGACGCGCTGGCGGCCGCGCGCCGAGCAGCCGTTCCAGCAGCGACGGCGCCGACTGCGGGAAGTGCACCTCAGGTTCTCGACCCGACGAGTGGCGCGCCGCCGGTGCTCATTGCGCACCGCCACCTGGCGCTGCTCGCGACAGTGCCAGCGGCGTCGTGCACCTCGCGCGCGAAGTGGCAGAGCGACTGGTGCTGCGGGGTCGAGCTGCGACGAACGGCGGAAACTGCTCGCGGCAGATGCTCTCGGCCCGCGTCGCATCGCGGTGCGAACGGGCAGCCGGGCGGCAGGTGCGCCACGTCGGGCGGCAGACCGGGAATCTGGTAGAGCTCGTGCCTGCGCTCGTCGGTCGGGTCGGGCACCGAGAGCCAGCAGGCCGCGCGTGTAGGGATTGGCCGGGCCGCGCGAACAGCTCGGCGGTCGGCGCGCGTTTCGAACACCTTGCCCGGCATACATCACGATGATGCGGTCGGTCATGCCGGCGACCACACCGAGGTCGTGGGTGATGAGGATGACGCTGGTGCCGGTCTCGCGCTTCAGCGTCGTGATCAGCTCGAGAATCTGCGCCTGGATGGTGACGTCGAGCGCGGTGGTCGGCTCGTCGGCGATCAGCAGTTCCGGCTTGCACGACAGCGCCATCGCAATCATCACGCGCTGTCGCATGCCGCCGGAGAACTCGTGCGGGTAGTCGTCGGCGCGCGCTGCGCGCGTCGGGGATGCCGACCAGTCTCGAGCATCTGCACGGCGTGCTCGTACGCGCCTGCCTTCGAGTAGCCCGAGGTGCAGCCGCGTCACTTCCATCATCTGCTGCGAGATGCGCATGAACGGGTTCAGCGACGTCATCGGGTCCTGGAAGATCATCGCGATGCCGCTGGCCGCGGATGCGCGCGCATCTCGTCGCCCGGCAGCGTCAGCAGGTCCTGACCGTCGAACATGATCTCGCCGCGAGACGATGCGGCCCGGCGGCTGTCGGGATCAGCCGCATGATCGACAGGTTCGTCACCGACTTGCCCGATCCGGACTCGCCGACGATGCCGAGCGTCTCGCCGCGCGCGAGGTCGAAGCTGACGCCGTCGACCGCCTTGCACGATGCGTTCGTCCTCGTCGAACCAGGTGCGCAGGTCGCGCACGAGAGCAGCGGAGCGCGGTCACGCACTAGCGCCTTCCTCATCTGCGGATCGAGCGCGTCGCGCAGGCCGTCGCCGAGGAAGTTCAGCGAGAACAGCGTCACGGCCATCGTCACGCCCGGGCAGATCAGCTGCCACGGGAAGACCGCGATGTTCTGCACACCGTCGGCGGCCAGGCTGCCCCACGACGCCAGCGGCGCCTGCACGCCGAGCCCGAGGAACGACAGGAACGCTTCGAGCAGCATCACCGACGGAATGGTGAGCGTGGCGTAGACGATGACCGGGCCGAGCGTGTTGGGCACGAGGTGCCGCGACGATGATCTGCGCAGGCCGGCACGCCGGTGGCGCGAGCCGCGAGGATGAACTCCTGGTTCTTGAGCGACATCACCTGGCCGCGGACGATGCGCGCCATCGTCAGCCACGACACCGCGCCGAGCGCGATGAAGAGCAGGACCAGCTGTCCGAGCGGCGACGGCCGCCGAAGAACGCCAGCAGCACGATGACGACCATCATGTACGGGATGGAGTAGAGCACGTCGACCGTCGCGCATCATCGACTTCGTCGACCTTGCCGCCGACGTAGCCGGCAGTGGCGCCGAACGGCGATGCCGATGATGAGCGAGACGAGCGGTCGAGATGAGGCCGACCATCAGCGAGATGCGCCCGCCGAGCAGCACGCGGGCGAGCATGTCGCGCCCGGCGTCGTCGGTGCCCATCGGGTGCAGTCCACGAGAACGAGCCGTCGGGCGCGGTGAACGGCGGCATGCGAGTGACCAGCGCGCGGATCGGTCGGGATGTAGTCGTAGGTGTAGCCGGTGGCACGCTCGATCATCGAGCGGGCCGACGAGCGACGCCGCCACCACGATGCAGACGACGACAATGCCGAACACGGCCAGCCGGTTGCGGCGCAGCCGCTTGCCAGCGTCCTGCCAGAGCGAGGTGCCAGCGACCGGCGCGTCGGTGCGAGGGGTTCGGCCGGCGGAACGGCGGGCGTCGATGCAGGCGTAGCCACGGTCAGTAGCGGACGCGCGGGTCGACGAAGCGCGTAGGCGACGTCGACCAGCAGGTTGAAGAGCAACACCGCGATCGACATGAACGCGACGATGCCGATGATGAGCGGCTCGTCGCGATTCAGGTTGGCGTTGATGAAGTAGTTGCCGAGACCGGGCAGCGCGAAGATGCGCTCGACGACAACGGTGCCGGTGATGCAGCAGCGCGAGCGCCGGTCCGGAGAACGACACCACCGGCAGCAGGCCGCCGCGCAGCGGCGTGCCGGACGACGACGTCACGCTCGGACAGTCCCTTGGCGCGCGCGGTGCGGATGTAGTTCGAGCGCAGCACCTCGAGCATGCCGGCCCGGGTCAGCCGTGCGATGTAGGCCATGTAGACGGCCGACAGCGTCAGCACCGGCAGGATCAGGTGCACGCCGAAGCCGTCCCATCGTGCCGGCGGCAGCCAGTACCAGCGTGAGCGCGAAGAACAGCACCAGCGTCGGGCCCGAGCACGAAGTTCGGCACGCGAGATGCCGAGCATCGCGACCGCCATCGACGCGTAGTCGAGCGCGCGAGTTCTGCTGCAGCGCGGCGATCGTGCCGGCGCGTGATGCCGACGACCAGCGCCAGCAGGTAGGCGAGTGACGCCGAGCGTGGCCGATACCGGCAGCGGTCGTGGCGAGGATGGTGTTGACCGATTGCGCCGGTGATATCGCAGCGACGTCGCCGAAGTCGCCGCGCACCGTGTTCGACAGCATGCGGCCGTACTGCACGTACCACGGGCTGGTCGAGGCCGTACTTCTCGCGCATGTTCCGCTCGATGGCCGCCGGCAGCGGCTTTTCGCCGGTGTAGAAGTTGCCCGGGGCCAGGCGGATGAGGCCCCAGGTGAGCGACACCACGACGAGCACCATCGGCACGATGACGAGCAGCCGGCTGACGATGAAGCGCGTCATCTCAGTTCGCGTCGTCCCACTTCGACGGGTCGTGCTCGATGTAGACGTACTTCCACGGCGTGCATGGTGACCGGGTTCGCGTACATGCCCTTCACGTACGGCTTCTTCAGCCAGTTGGTCGGCGGTGTTGTAGAGCGGCAACGATCGGCTGCGCGTCGAGCAGCAATGCTTCGGCTTCGGCCAGCAGGCGTAGCGTTCGTCGCGGATCTCGTCTCGCGGTTGGCCTGCGTTCAGCAGCTGCGACGAACTTCGGGTCGGACCAGCCGGTGCCGTTGTCGCCGCCTTCGACGACGAGCAGGTCTGAGGAAGGTGAACGGGTCCATGTAGTCGCCGATCCAGCCGCTGCGCGCAATGCCGCGATACTCGAGGCGCGCTGCGCACCTGCAGGAACGTGCGGAACTCCATGTTGCTTGAGCGGCACGGTGATGCCGAGGTTCTGCTTCCACTGCGCCTGAACGAATTCGGCGATCTGAGCGGTTGCTCTCGGAGGTGTTGTAGATGATCTCCATCTCGGCGACCGGAAAGGTGGACGCGTCGTAGGCGCCGGCAGCGTTCCTGTGGCCGGCCTCGGCAAGCAGCGCCTTCGCCTTCACGGGATCGAACGGATCACCCATCGGTGACGGATAGCCGGGGAACATGTTCAGCGGCACGGTGGACGTGGTCGGCTTCACCGTGCGCCGGAATCGGGCGAGCGCCTCCTTGTCGATCGCCATGTTGATGGCGTGACGTACGCGGACGTCAGCGGTCGGCCCCTTCGTCGTGTTGAAGACGAACGACTCGGTCGCCAGTTCGGGGGCGTCCATGTAGTCCTTGTGCTTCTTGACAATCGCCGTCCAGGACGCGGGCACGGTGTGGTTGAAGGTGGCATACACCTCCCCGGCTTTGTAGAGGTTCATCATCGTCGTCAGATCTTCGACCGGGTAGAAGATGAGCCGGTCGAGCCGGACGACCGCCGCGTCGTAGTAGAGCGGGTTGCGCTTCATGGCGATCACGTCGTACGGCCGCCAGTAGTCGATGGTGAAAGCGCCGTTGACGACGATCTTGCCGGGGCGGGTCCACTGGTCGCCATGCCGTTCCACTGCCTGTCGTGGCACCGGGTAGAAGAACTGGTGGCTCACCAGCTTCGGGATGAACGGGATCGGCTGGCGCAGGTGGAAGCGGAGCGTGCGGGCGTCGACCGCCTCGATGCCGACGTCCTCGGCGCGAGCCGGCACGTAGGTCTTGTTGCGTGCGGCGGCGAAGGCCGGCGTCGCCAGCATCGTGGTGCGGGCCGCCGCGTCACCCGGCAGCGCCAGGCGCTCGGTGGGATTCGCCGGGTCCATCACGAACGCGCCCGTGGCGTCGTCGCGCGAGAAGACGGCGCCCTCGTTGTACGCCTGGGCATTCGAGATGTCGTACGCCATGTAGGCCGTGCGCGACGCGAGCGCTGGCGCCAGGCCGCGCCGGATGGAGTAGACGAAGTCCTCGGCGGTGAGCGGGGCGCCGTCCGACCACGTCGCCTCGCGCAGGTGGAAGGTGAAGACCGAGTTGTCCGCGTTGGGCTCCCACGCGGTGGCGACCGCGGGGATCGGCTGGCCGGTCTTCGGGTCGTACATGGTGAGGCCATCGAACAGCGCCATCATGATGCGCGCGTCCGGCTGGCTGCTCGAGACCGGTGGGTCGAGCGACTCTGGTTCCGACCCGGAGATGTAGCGCATCTCCTGACCGGTGGGCGGTTCCACCTTGCCGAAATAGACCGTGTCTGCCGAACCGGCGGTGCAGGCAGCAGAAGAAATGGCGAGAGCGAGAGCGAGGGCGATGGCACCCAGTTGATGCGGCCTGCGGCAACCGGACACTGCTTCAGTCACAGCCAGTCCCCCACCCTCCACCTCAGCCCCGAACCTCCAACCTGGCGCCACCTACCCCTGATACCCGTGAGGTCCGATCTGCAAACGATGGCTGTCGAACGCCTGGATATAGAGCTGATCGCCGCCGCTGGTGCGGTTGGCGGGATTGCGATCGACCGTGGCGCTGATACCCATCTCCTTGCACTTGGCGGCCAGGCGGTCGGCGTCGAAGTTGTCGACGCCGACGCAGATGTGGTTGACGGTGCCCGGGTTGGCCAGCTTGTAGAGACCGAGGAAGCCGTTCCCGAGCCCGAGGTTGATGCCGCCGTTGCCGGGCCGGCTCACGACCTTCGCACCGAGCAGGGTGCCGTAGAGTGCGGCCGCCTTCTCGACGTCGGTCACTGCCAGCGAGGCGTGGTTGAGGGAGCGTCCCTGCGCGAGGAGGCCAACTGCGGGAGCCGGGGTCTGCGCCGAAGCGGTGGACGCGGCGCTGGTAACCAGTGCGGTCAGCGAGGCCACGAGCTGTCGACGCGACATCTTGCGCGACTCGAACTGTTCTACGAGACTCTCGATTGCAGCACTCATTGTCTGTACTCCATCTGCCAGCGGAACAGGAGCCCGGTGTCATGGTCCACGACCACATCAACTACGCGTCAGAATACTTCAACCTGTGTGACGGCATTCGCGCCGCACTGGCATACCTGGCAACCACCAACGTCGGCGCGCTCGAGCCAGGGCGGCACGATGTGCGGGGCGACGAGGTGTTCGCGCTGGTGTCCGACTACCAGACCCGTATGCCAGCCGAGGCCTTCTGGGAGGCGCATCGTCGTCATGTGGATGTCCAGTTCGTCGACAGCGGCGTGGAGCGGATCGCATACGGCGATCTGGCGCTGTTCCAGTCGGCGCCGTACGACGTCGAACGCGACCTGATCGTGGCAACAGGCGAGAGTGACCGGTTCGTGACGGTGGGCCCGGGCGGGTTCGTGATTCTGTTTCCGCATGATGTCCATATGCCCGGGTTGACAGGCGAGCGGCAGGAAGCCGTCCGCAAAGTGGTGGTGAAGGTGCGAGTAGCCTCGGCGCGGTAGTCGCGCTCGCCGGTCGCGTCGTTGAACAGGACCTGGACGAGGCGCGCGCACGGGACGTTACTTCTGCGTGAGCAGTTCCTTGATGCCGCCCAGTGAGGCCAGGGCGCCGCTCGCTTCGTAGGGCATGAACACCAGCTTGTCGGCGCCGTTGGCGATGGCGCTGAGCGATTCGAGATAGCGCTGCGCGATGAGGTACTGCGCCGGGTTGCCGGCGCCGCCAATGGCCTGCGCCACCATCTGGATGGCCTGCGATTCCGCCTGCGCCACCCGCAACCGCGCCTCGGCCTGACCTTCGGCCGCGAGGATCGCCGCCTGCTTCGCGCCTTCGGCGTTGACGATGGCCGATTGCTTGCCGCCCTCGGCCCGCAGGATGGCCGACGACTTTTCGCCTTCGGCCGTGGTGACAACAGCGCGGCGCGTCCGCTCCGCCGTCATCTGCTTCTCCATCGTCAGCCGAATCTCTTCGGGCGGCGTGATGTTCTTCAGCTCGATGCGCATCACCTTCACGCCCCACTGCTGCGTAGCGGTGTCGAGAGCAGCGCGCAACTGGGCGTTGGTGGTGTCGCGCGACGCCAGCGTGTGGTCGAGATCGAGCTGGCCGATGACGTTGCGCAGCGCCGACAGCGTGAGCTGTTCGAGGCCCCACCGCAGGTTCTGCACCTCGTAGGTGGCGCGCACGGGATCGACGATGACGAAATAGATGACCGCATCCACCTCCATCGTCACGTTGTCGCGGGTGATGACCGGCTGCGGCTCAATCTTGGTGATCTGCTCGCGCAGGTCGATGGTGTCGCGCACCGAGTCGAAGAAGGGGACGATGGTGTTGAGTCCGGCCTCGGCGGTGCGGTGGTACTTGCCCAGGCGCTCGATGATCTTCACCTGCTTCTGCGGAACGATCTTGATCGTCCGCATCAGCACGAAGAGGACGAACAGGATGACGACGATCAGCACGACGCTCATGCGGGCACAACCTCCAGGACGATGCCGTCAGCCGCCACGACGCGGATACGCGTCCCAGCCGGAATGGGCGTGGCCGAACGAGCGGCCCAGTCTTCGCCGCCGACGTTGACGCGTCCGGCGCCGACGGTGGCTTCGATGTCGAAGGTGACGATGCCGTCGCGCCCGAGGAGCGTATCGGTTCGGGACGGAACCCCCTTGCTGTCAAGGTTCGCCATCATGCGAGGTCGAAGCCCGAAGAAGGTGATTGCCAGTGCGGCAATGAACACGGCGGACTGGAGGACGGCGCCGAAGCCTCCGTAGGCGACGGTCGCGGCGGCGAGAGCTGCTACGGTGACGAAGATCAAGCCAAAGTGCGGGATCGAGATCTCGACGACGGCTGCCACGATCGCGACCACGATCCAGGCGGCAACGGCGCTGTCGAGGGTGGGCACGCGGCGATTATACGCGGATGGGCTACGACCACAGCGTCAGTCGTGGCGGAGCGCTTCAACCGGATCGAGCATGGCCGCCCGCCGCGCCGGCCAGTAGCCCGCCGTGAGCCCGACGACGACGGAGCTGATGAGAGCCGCTGTGACCGCCCAGAGCGGTGCGACGGCGGAGAAGCCCGTCACGACAAACGTGAGCAGCAGGCCAATGAGCAGCGCCGTGCCGACCCCGGCGACCCCGCCGATGCCCGAGAGGAAGGCCGCCTCCAGCAGGAACTGCAGCAGCACCTCGCGCTGCCGGGCGCCGAGCGCCCGCCGCAGCCCGATCTCGCGCGTCCGTTCGGTTACGCTGATGAACATCACGTTGGCAATGCCGATGGCTCCGATCAGGAGGCTCACCGCCGCCAGGCCAACGGTGAAGAACGCAATGCGCGCGCTGATGTTGTCGAACGTCGCGATGATCGAGTCGGCTGTCGACAGCGTGAAGTCGTTGTCTGCCCCGGGCGGCAGCTTGCGCAGTCGCCTGAGGATGGTCTCCGACTGCTGCATGCAGGCGTCACGCATCCCCGGCTTCGCCCGCATGTAGAGCACGAGCCGATCGGGATCGCCGAACCGCCGGCGCACGGTGCCGACGGGCAGGTTCAGCAGGTTGTCCTGTCGATTCTCGCCGAAGAAGCCGCCGCGGCGCTTCTGCAGTTGTCCTACGACCGTGTATGTCTCCCCGGCCAGCGTCAGCGTCTTGCCGAGCGGCGACTGCTCGCCATAGAGGGCGCGCGCCAGGCTGGATCCCGACCACGGCAACTCGCGCACCCTGCCGGTCTTCGAGGTCGGTGAACGGCCGACCGCTCTCGAACTCGGCCCCGACGATGTCGAAGTAGCTGGGCGACACCCCTTCCACCAGAACGGTGTCCGACTCGTTCGTGCCGGCGCGTGCCACCAACGCTTCACCGTTCAGGGTGGTCGGTAGGATCACTTCGGCACCGACATCGCGAATGGCGGGCCCGAGTCGCAGGAGTTCGGGGATGAACTCGAGTTTCAGCGGCTGACGCCGCGCCTCGGCTTCGCTCGGCGTGACGTAGGGGTCACCGGTGAGGTGAAAGGCGAACACGTTCTCCGTGCCGAGGTCGCGGAAGAGCATGGCGATCTGGTTGCGGACGTTCGCGAGCACGGACGCGACCAGCACAACAGTCACGATGCCGATGACGATGCCGGCAATGGCGAGAAACGACCGCGCACGCGACGTGCGGAGGGAGTCGAATGCCAGCAATGCCGGTTCGCCAAGTGCTCGGCCGATGCGGGAGAAGCGGCCGCTCGTCACTCGTGCCTCAACGCGGAGACGACGTCGATGGAGGCAGCGCGCCGCGCCGGGTACCAGCCGGCCGCAACACCACTCAACACCGCCGCCGCCAGGCTGGTGACGGCCGTCGGGGCGTTGAGCGAGAGTGTGAGGTCGGAGATGCGGGCGGCCAGTGCCAGGACGGCAGCGCCGGTCAGCAGGCCGAGCATGCCCCCGAGCAGGCCGACGATGGCCGATTCGGCGAGCGTCTCGCCAATGACGGCGGAGCGCGATGCGCCGAGCGCGCGCCGAATCCCGATTTCGTGCGTTCGCTGCGTCACCGACACCAGGCTGGTATTCGTGACGACAACGATGGCGGCAATGAGCGCCATCACGGAGATGGGGATTGCCGCGGCGCCAATCCGTTCCGTGATGTTGGCGACGAAGCTGCGCGACGCCTCGGGCGTGATGATGTCGAACGTGTCGGGCTCGCCTGGGCGGAGGTGCCGGCGGGCGCGCATCGAGATGCGCGCGTGGTCCTCAGCGGCACGCGTACTGACGCCTTCGGGTGCCTTCCCGAACACCTGCAGCGAACCCGGCGCACCGAAGGCCCGCTCGAAGGCGCGCAGCGGCATCCAGACGTAACGATCGAGCGACACGCCGCCGGCGGTTCCCTGACGGGCCTGCAGTCCGATCACGGTAAACCCGCGGCCCGCAATGCGAACCTGACCACCGAGCGGGTCGCCAACGGGGAAGAGCGCATCGGCTACGGCGCTGCCGAGGACGACAACCTGTGCTCCGGCCGTGTCTTCCTGTTCGCTGATGAAGCGACCGCTGACGATGTCAATGCTGCGAATACCGAGCAGCGCCGACTGCGTGCCGTTGATCGTGGCCTGCTCGAACTTCCTGGAGCCGAGCACCACGTCGGCGTTCTTCTGGGCGGTGGCGGCATACGTCACCGTGCCAGCCGCGATGTTCTGGATGTAGCGGACATCGCTGCGCGTGATGCTCGGGTTGCGCGCCAGCTTGTCCGCCAGCTCGCGCCGGCTCAGGTTTCCGCTCGCGAGCCGCGCCACGACAAAGGTGTCGGCACCAAAGGCCTTGGCGCTGGTTTCGCGCGCCGTGCGGGCCAGGGCGTCGAGGCCGGTCTGAACGACGGCGGTGGTGGCGACAGCGGCGGCGACGGCCAGCGCGGCCAGTGACGAGCGCAGCGGGTTCCGCACGATGGTGCCGGCGGCCTCGGCCACGACCTGCGCCTGCACGGCTAGCTCTTTCCGGCCACCGCTACGAGCTGGCCGTCCGTCAACTCGCGAAGCATCTGGTACGGGCCGGTCACGACGACGGTCCCCTCCGTGATACCGGAGACCTCGATGTCCAATCCGCCGATTACGCCGGAGGTGACAGGCAGGAACTTCGCCATACCGTCGATGACGGTAAAGACACCAGTCTCCTCCTGGTCGTCCACCGTGCGGAGCACCACGCTCTGCAGCGGCACGGTGAGGACGTTGGTCCGCTCACTGGTTACGATCTCGGCGTCGCCGGTGAGGCCCGGCCGCAGCCCGGGGTCCGGTTCCGTCAGGCGGATGACGACGCGGAACTCCCGCGCCGCCGCTGTGCCGGTCACGGGCAGCGCGCTCGCCCCAATCTCGACGACCGTCCCGGCGAACCGTTTGCCAGGGAGCGCTTCCAGCGTGACCTCGGCGGATTGCCCGCGGCTGATGGCAAGCACGTCGGCCTCGGCCACTTTCACCTCAGCGTCGATGGTGTTCAGGTTGGAGATGGTCATCAGCGTCGTGCCCGGCTGGTTCTGCAGGCCGACCACGACCATCTCACCACTGCGGACGCGAAGCCGGGTGACGACGCCGGCGATGGGCGACAGCACGGACGTCTTGGCCAGGATGTCGGCGGCGCGAATCTGCTGCGCCTTGGCCTGCAGCATGCGGCTGTTGGCGGATTCGATGTTCTGCGCTGCCCGCGCGGCAGCGGCGCGCGCAGCGTTCACTTGTGCCGCCGCGGCATCCATCGCCGCTTTCGCTGAATCGAGCTCCGAGGCCGGCAGCAACTGCTCGGCGCTCAGTTCGCGACGGCGCTTCAGCACCTGCTCGGTATCGCGCAGGCGTGCCTCGGCGGCCGCCACCTCTGCCTCCGCCGACTTCCTTTGTTCACGTTCGGCGCGCACCCCCGCTTCGAGTGCCTTCATCTGCTCGAAGGCGGCGGCGGCGTCCGCCTCGACCTGCACCCGGTCGATCTGCGCCAGCACCTGGCCAACCGTGACGCGGTCGCCCTCGGCGACAGGCAGCGCGGTGATCTTGCCCATGACGCTCGACCCGATGTCCGCGTATTGCGACGCGACGATCTCACCAGACGCGGTGACGGTCGATCGGAACTGCGCCTGGCGCACGGCGGCGCCGACGTCAACCGTGGTGCGGGCGGGGCCGCGACGGGCGAATGCCACGACCCCGATCACCACGACGAGCGCGAGAAGCGCAGCAAGAACGACAGGTCGTCTCACAGGCGACGTTCAGATCACAGCGAGAAGTTGAACAGGGCGCGGTTGTCGCGCATGCCCGGCCACGGAGTGCCGGCCAGCAGCAGGAGCGTGGCGATGCCGAAGAAGATGAGCGACTTCGTGCGGGCCGATGCCTGAGTGGCCGCCTTGCGCGCGAACACACGACCCATGTGCGCCAGTGCAATCGCCACGATCATCATGGTCGGATGCTCGACCGCGTAGAAGCGGGCGGTGCTGTCCCTCATCACCTCTCCCATCTGGCCGAAGTTCACCGTGGTGGCAACGAGGATGAGACCGAGCAGGAACTGAATGTCCAGGCTGATGGTGAAGAACTTGGCCCAGCGGTTGTTCTTGGCGTCCGCGGTGGCGCCGAGGACCGAGACCGTGGCGAGCACACCGGTGATGATGGCGGCCCAGCGCACCCACGAGTGCAGAAACAGAACAAGATCATGCATAGGCGGAACGTTAGCATATGCGCCTGCAGCGACCGCTGCGCGCCAGCCGATGGGACGCCTGCCGCGAGCCTGCGGTTTCGTCCGCTAGAGCGACCGCCGTCGCGACTCGCGATCCGCCAGTGCGGCGCGGGCCCGTTCCATCACCACGCGTGCGGTATGGGCCGCGTGCTCGGCCTGCACCAGCTCGCGCTTCGCGGCGTCGGCCATCTTCTGGGCGGCGGCGAATTCGGCCTCGGCGTCGGCCAGCGCTGCCCGCGCCTGCGTGACGGCAGCTTCCGCTGCCGATCGGGCCGCCTCGTCGGCGGCGCGACGGCGCTCGGCCTCGGCCTCGGCCCTGGCTGCGGCCTTCGTTGAGGTCTTCGTGCTGGGGGCGGTAGGTCGCTGGGACGGCGGGGGGGACTGCGGCCGGACCGGGCGGCCGGGCAGGACCGCTGGTGTGAAGCCGGACAGCGCCTCGAAGCCGGCGGGTTGGACGGCCTGGGTGAAGCGACCGGGTGTCGCTGGCGGCTCGGCGGCAAGTGAAATCGCCTCGAGCATGCGGGAGAGATCGTCGGCGGCGGCGCGTGCGCCGTGCCGCCCGGCCAGGTGCTGAGCAGCGGCCACAGCGGCCGAGACGGCCGTTCGGTGGGCGGTGCTGGCGTCGCGCAGGCCGGCCGGGTTCCCCTGCAGGGCCTCGAGCTGCGCGGCGCGCAAGGCCGAACCGGCGGCCATCGCCCGGTTCCACGCGGTGCGCTCGTGCCAGTAGATCTGATTCACCGCCCACGGCACCACCGTCGGCTTCTCGAGCGCCTTCACCTGTGCGCGCTCGTCACCGGCGAGCGACTTCGCGAGGGCGTTGCGCGCCTCGGTGAACTCGGCGAGCGGCAGCGCGTAGAGGCCGTCGATGCGGGTCTCGAGCGCGCTCACCGCAGCGGCCGGCTCAGGAGTGGACGACGCGGACGGAGTAGGTGGCCGGGGTGGTCAGGATGCCGTTGCCGTCGATGACCAGCACGCAGTAGTTCCCCTTCGTCATCTGGCCGAGGGCATAGTTCTGGCCGACGGCGGCCTGCGCCACCACGTAGGCGCCAAACGGCGAGCAACCGCCCGCCCCCGGCTGGCCAATGGCCAGTCCCATGAAGCCGAGCACGGGACGCGGGGTGAGCGTGACCAGCGTGACAGACAATTCGCTGGTCTTGCCGACCGAAAAGTTGCTGCTGGACTGCCCGAGCGGGTCGACGGTGCCGGTGAACGTGTCCTGCGTTTGAGTGGACGGAGAGGAGATGCCGCTGCAGGAAGCGAGCGAGGTCGCGACCACGGCGGCCGCGAACAGGCGGGCCATCTTGAGCATGGCGCGATTGTCGCACAGGCTATACTCCGCCGCATGTTGAAACGGCTTGTCCGCCCACTGCTGACGTGTGGCCTGCTGCTCGTCGCGGCATCGAACGCCTTCGCGGAATTGACGCGTGTCGAGGTGAAGTCACGAGCCGATATCGGCAGCTCCGGTTTCGAGAAGATTGTCGGCACCGCGTATTTCGCCATCGACCCGAAGGACCATCGCAATCAGGTGATTGCCGACATCGACAAGGCGCCGGTCAATGCGGCCGGCCGCGTCGAGTTCTCGTCCGACCTCTACATCATCCGGCCGAAGGATGCAGCGCGCTCGAACGGACTGGCGCTCGTCGACGTGCTGAACCGTGGCCGCAAGCCGGTGCTCGGCGGGTTCGTGCGCGGCGCGTCGAACGATCCGTCGGCCGATGCCGACCTTGGCGATCGGTTCCTGCTCGATCGCGGCTTCACGCTGGTGTGGGTGGGCTGGGAGTTCGACGTCCGCCGCGTGAACGGCCTGATGGCGATTACCGTGCCGTCGGCCGAGGGGATTGAGGCAATGGTGTGGGGCGACTTCACGCCGCCGAACACCAACGACCGGCAGACGGTCGGCGACCTCGTCGGCTACGAGCCGGCCGACCCGGCCGCGGCCGACAGCACGCTGACGGTGCGCGACAGCCAGTTTGCGGCGCCGCAGGTGATCGAACGCTCGCGCTGGTCTCTCGACGGTGGGCAGGTGATGCTGAATGGCGGCTTTCAGGCCGGACGGATCTACCGCGTGTCGTACCGCGCGAAGGCGCTGCCGATCTCGGGTCTAGGCCTCGCGGCCTTCCGCGATACCGCCAGTTGGGTGAAGTACGCGCCCGAGGCGCTGGCGACAGCGCAGCAGACGCTGGCGTTCGGCACGTCGCAGAGCGGCCGCTTCCTGCGCACATTCCTCTACAACGGCTTCAACGGTGACGAGCGCGGACGGCAGGTGTTCGATGCAGTCTGGATGCACATTGCCGGATCCGCAGGACTCGACGTCAACGCGCGCGGCGCGACGCCGACCTCGCTCACGATGTACGACATCACGCGTTTTCCGTATGCGAACCAGGCGACGCGCGATCCGATCTCCGGCCGAACCGACGGCCTGCTCGAGAACGATCGCGCCCGCGCATTCCAGCCGAAGACCTTCTTCACGAATACCTCGGTCGAGTACCGGGGCGGCGGTCGGAACGCCGCGCTCGTCCACACCGCGCCCGACGGCACTCGCGACCTCACGCTCGCCGACAACACCCGCGTGTACTACCTCACGGGCGCGCAGCACGGTCCGGCTCGCTTCCCGACCAGCATCGGCAACGGTCAGCAGCCCGACAATCCACTTGAATATTGGTGGACGATGCGGGCGCTGATGGTGGGCATGGAGCAGTGGCTGCTGAAGGGCACGCCGCCGCCGCCGAGCCGCTATCCGCGCCTGGCCGACGGTACGCTGGTGCCAGCGAAAGCGGTGAAGTTTCCGGCCATCCCGGGCGTGCAGTCGCCGACAACGGTCGAGCAGCATCGCCGTGATGGCCAGCTCGTCCCGTTCCTCGTACCGCAGGTTGATGGGGACGGGAACGAGGTGGCAGGCGTGCGCACGGCTGAGTCGCGGGTGCCGCTGGCCACGTATACGGGCTGGAACTTCCGCAACCGGTCGAACGGCGGCGCCACCTTGCTGGTGTCGCTGCTGGGTTCGCGCATCGCCTTTCCGAAGACGCCTGCCGAGGCCACGGCCACATCGGACCCCCGTGTGCCCGTGAGCGAGCGCTACGCGTCTCAGGCCGCCTATCTGACAAAGGCCCAGGCCGTCTGCGACGAACTGGTGAAGGGTGGCTACCTGCTGCAGGCTGATGTGCCGCAGGTCATGCGGCGCATGGAGCAGCAGTGGTCGTTGGTCGTTGGTCGTTAGTCGTTATTCACGCGCGCTATATACATCGCGCCAGTATCGGCGACGGTTATGTTCTAATGGATTGTTTCAATTTGACTCGAACCCTGTGAACCGGTGTAATTCCTTGCAGCGCAGGGTTCAACAGCTCCGAGGCCATCGTCCATGCCGGACTGATGGCCTTTTTGCCGTACGGCGCACCGCGACCCGCCTTCGCCCGTGGGGCTAGGGCCGGGCAAATTAACGACCAAAGACCACGACCATGAAGATTGCGTATCAGGGAGAACCGGGCGCGTTCAGCGAGGCCGCCTCGAGGCAGGTCGCTGTCTCAGCCGAACTGCTGCCGTGCAAGGCGTTCGAGGATGTCTTTGCCGCAGTGGACAGCGGCCGGGTCGACTACGGCGTCCTGCCAATCGAGAACTCGATCGGCGGCAGCATCCATCGCAACTTCGATCTGCTGCTCGAGCACCAGTTGCCGATTGTCGGCGAGGTGGAGGTGCCCGTGGTGCACCACCTGCTGGCGCTGCCGGGAACCCAGCTCGAGGACATCAAGCGTGTGTACTCGCACCCGCAGGCGCTCGCGCAGTGCGACCGCTTCCTGCGCACGCTGACTGGCGTCGAGATCACCGCCACCTACGACACCGCCGGCAGCGCAAAGATGATCGCCGACCAGCAGATGACGGAGGCGGCGGCCATCGCGTCGGCCCGCGCCGGCGAGCTGTTCGGGCTGGAGCCAATTCGTTCGTCGATCCAGGATTATGACAGCAACACCACGCGCTTCCTGGTGGTGGGGCGTACGCCGCTCTCGGATGCGGCGGCCGACAAGACCACGATCGTGTTCACGCTCTCGAACGAAGCCGGCGCGCTGTTCAAGGCGCTGGCCGCCATTGCGCTGCGTGGCATCGACCTGACGAAGCTCGAGTCGCGGCCTATACCGGGACGGAAGTGGGAGTACCTGTTCTACGTCGACCTGGCAGCCGCACGCGACGATCTGGCCTGCGCGCGTGCCCTCGCCCATCTTGCGGAATTCGCGCCGATGGTTCGGGTGCTCGGGTCCTATCCAGGCTCGAGGCCCGCGCCCCGGGGCTAGATCCGCTCCTGCCATGTCTACCGGGCGCACATCGTCGACGT
The DNA here is from genome assembly GCA_963722395.1 of uncultured Acidobacteriota bacterium. Lineage (GTDB taxonomy): Bacteria > Acidobacteriota > Vicinamibacteria > Vicinamibacterales > CAVVIG01 > CAVVIG01. The sequence continues at coordinate 936,586 of CAVRLS010000013.1, forward strand.
GAGCCCCGAAACACTGGTGATCGAAACCACTGGAACTGAAGATAAGATCGATAGCTTGCTCGAGGTGCTCAGGCCCTACGGGGTGATCGAGATGGTCCGCACGGGTCGCGTCCAGATGGTGCGCGGCACGTCGCAGGCGGTCACGATGTGCCCATCGCGCGGGATCGGCGACGGTCCGACGCGGTCGAAGGATGGCGGAGCGCTGTCGGTCTCGCGGGAAGTCGGTGCAGGGCAGTTGTAGCCGCGGGCCTTCAGGCCCGCAGATCAGCCGACCTGAAGGTCGGCAGCTACGTGCGACAGATACTAGATTTGGAGACTCACTCGAATGGCGAAGATGTACTACGACGCGGACGCGGACCTCAGCCTCATCCAGGGCAAGAAGGTTGCGGTGATCGGTTACGGATCGCAGGGCCACGCGCACTCCCTCAACCTGAAGGACAGCGGCGTGAGCGTCCGAGTCGGCCTGCCGGCAGCGAGCCGGTCGCGCGCCAAGGCGCAGGCGGCCGGCCTCGAGGTGGGGACTCCGGCGGAAGTGTCGGCCTGGGCCGACGTCATCATGATGCTGGTGCCGGACACCACCGCCGCACGCCTCTTCGCGGAAGCGGTGGAGCCCAACCTGGCCGCCGGCAAGATGCTGATGTTCGCCCACGGGTTCAACATCCGCTTCGGCACGATCAAGGTGCGCGCGGACGTGGACGTCTCGATGGTCGCCCCGAAGTCGCCCGGTCACCGTGTGCGTGAGCTGTACGTCGAGGGTGCTGGTACCCCGGCCCTGTTCGCCGTGCACCAGGATGCCACCGGCACCGCCCGCGCCCTGACGCTCTCGTATGCGAAGGGCATTGGCGTCACCCGCGCCGGAGTCATCGAGACCACGTTCTCGGAAGAGACGGAAACCGACCTGTTCGGCGAGCAGGCCGTCCTCTGCGGCGGTGTGAGCGCGCTGGTGAAAGCCGGTTTCGAGACGCTGGTCGAGGCGGGCTACCAGCCGGAAGTCGCCTACTTCGAGTGCATGCACGAACTGAAGCTCATCGTCGACCTGATGTACCAGGGCGGCCTGAACTACATGCGTTACTCGGTGAGCGACACGGCGGAGGCAGGCGACTACACCTCCGGTCCGCGCATCATCACGCCGGACACCAAGGCCGAGATGAAGCGTGTGCTCGATGACATCCGCAGCGGCAAGTGGGCGGCGGCGTGGGTTGAGGAGAATGCGACGGGCCGCAAGGTGTTCGAGGGCACCCGCAAGGCCGAGCGCTCGCACCAGATCGAAAAGGTTGGCGCGCAACTGCGCGGCATGATGCCGTTCCTCCGTCCGGTGACCATCACCGACGAGGATGTCAACAGCCAGACGCTTTAACTGATGGCCAAGTCACGTTCGGCTGAGGATCCGGCCGTCGTCCAGGCTCGTGAGTCGCGGCGGCTCTCCACGCTGCTGGAGATCAGCCACGCACTCTCCGGGACGCTGAACCTGAGGTCGGCGCTGCACCGGGCGCTCGAAATTCTGGCGAAGCACCATGGCACGGTTCGCAGCCTGATCGTGTTCCTGCGCGACAACCGCGAACTGCACGTCGAGGCCGCCGATGGCCTCGACGCGCCGTCGCACTCCGTCCGCTACCGGGTGGGCGAGGGGATCATCGGCAAGGTGGTCGAGAGCAGCCGGCCGATTGTCGTCCCGCGCGTCAGCAAGGAGCCGGAGTTCCTCAATCGCGCCGCCAAGCGCGCGGACGTCCACAAGGACGAACTCAGCTTCATCTGCGTGCCGATTCTGCTGAACCGGCGCGCCGTCGGCGCCATCGGCGTCGACCTCAAGTTCAACGCGGACCGCGACTACGAGCGGTACGTGAAGTTCCTCGGCATCGTGGCGTCCAGCATCGCCGCCGCCGTGAAGATTCAGCGGCTCGTCGAGGAGGACAAGAAGCGCCTCGTCGACGAGAACACCCACCTGCGCCAGGAACTGAAGGAACGCTACGACTTCTCCAGCATCATCGGCACCAGTGGCCCGGTGCGGCAGATGTACGAGCAGATGTCGCAGGTGGCAGCGACGAACACGACAGTGCTGATCCGCGGCGAGTCGGGCACGGGCAAGGAACTGGTCGCCCACTCCATGCACTACAACTCACCGCGTGCGAACAAGCCGTTCGTGAAGGTCAGTTGCGCGGCCCTGCCGGACAGCCTCATCGAGTCGGAACTCTTTGGCTACGAGCGCGGCGCCTTCACCGGCGCCGAGCAGCGCAAGAAGGGCCGCTTCGAGCTGGCAGAGGGCGGCACGCTGTTCCTCGACGAAATCGGCGACATCAACCTGTCGACCCAGGTGAAGCTGCTGCGCGTCCTGCAGGAGCGCGAGTTCGAGCGGCTCGGCAGCACCGAAACCGTCAAGGTCAACGTGCGGCTGGTCGCGGCGACGAACAAGGACATGGAGCGGGCGATTGCCGCGGGCACCTTCCGCGAAGACCTCTACTACCGCCTCAACGTGTTCTCGATCTTCGTGCCGCCACTGCGCGAACGGAAGGCCGACCTGCTGCTGCTGGTCGATCACTTCCTCGAGAAGTTCTCGCGCGAACACCACAAGAACATCAAGCGCATCGCCACGCCGGCTATCGACATGCTCATGAGCTATCACTGGCCGGGCAACGTCCGCGAGCTGGAGAACACGCTCGAGCGCTCGGTGCTGATGTGCGACGGCCAGGTGATTCACGGCCATCACCTGCCGCCGTCGCTGCAGACAGCGGAGGCGTCCGGCACGGTGACACGCGTCTCACTCGCCGACGCAGTTGCCGGCTTCGAGAAGGATCTCATTCAGGACGCGTTGAAGACGACGCGCGGCAACCGCGCCAAGGCGGCCCGCCTGCTCGATACCACCGAGCGTGTGTTGAACTACAAGGTAAAGAAGTACGGCGTCGACGTGCACCGCTTCACGTCCTGAGGTCCGCGGTTACATCCAGCCGCGGCGCGCCCGCATCCGGCGACCCACGTACGCCGCCAGCACCATAGGCACGCTCAGGGCCATGACATACACAAACGGACCGAGCCACGCCGACGCCATGCTGGCGCCGCGGTAGAGGGCTGCCGCGAACTGCGCCGGCCCGATCGCCGCGGGCGTCATCCAGCCGCGGCCCCTGGAAAAGTAACCGATCGCGCCTGACAGCAGGACGGCCACCGGGAGTCCGCTGCGCTCGCCAAGCGAGCCGACCTCGAGGGCGACGCCGACGGCCAGCGAGACGAGGAGCGCGGTTCGCGCCGGAAGCATCGCGCTAGCCGAGGAGGAACAGGACGACCACCGCCGCGAGGCTGACGCCGATGGTCTGGATCCAGAGCTCCGCGCGGTCGCGCAGGAACAGCATGCCGATGAACGGGAAGAGCGCTGCCAGTACGAGGAATCGCCAGTAGAGTTCCTCGGCCTGCTCGACGGCGCCGAGCGACGGCGCCATGCGCTTCGCAGTGTCGATGATCTGGTTGGCGATGCGGCGGTCGCCATCGCGATCCAGCTCGAAGTACTGGCCGCCGCCGGCCGAGGCCAGCTTCTGCAGCGTGGCGCGGTCGAGACGCGAGACGGTTGGCACCTCGGGGTCGTAGATGACGTTGCCGTCCTTGTCCTTGAAGTCCGGCATCTTGCCGCCGCCCAGTGTGCCGACGCCAACCACGAAGATCGGAATGCCCGCATCCTGTGCGCGCTTCAGCGACTTCTCGACCTCGCCGCTCCACGTTTCGCCGTCGGTCACCATGACGAAAGCCTTGGCGTTCGGCGACTTGCCGTGCATCTCTTCGTCGCGCTCGATCAGTCGCACCCCCCAGTAGATCCCCTGTTCGACTGTTGGTGTCCCAGGTGGTCTCGTCCTCGAGGCGGAACGGCGACATCAGGTCGAGATGGTCGATGAAGAAGAAGAAGGTGTTGGGATCCTTCGTCAGCCGGATCTGCGGCGTCGCGATGTGCGCGAACAGCGCCAGGGCGATGCGGTCGTTGTTCCAGCTCAGTGAATCGCCGATGATCCGCAGGAACTCGATGGAGCGCTGCCAGCGGTTGCCGGCGACGTCCTTCACATGCATCGACGCTGAGCCGTCCTGCAGGATGACGAGGTCGATGCCGCCCGAGCGGACCGCCGTCGCCGGCCCGTGCGGCCGGGCCAGAGCGAGGATGAGGGCGGCGGACGACAGGATCAGGCACAGCCAGAACGGCAGGTCGCCCAGCGGTGCGAAGCGCTCGCGGACCGGCACGATGCGCGCACGCTGCAACTGCCGGCCGGTGAGGCGGCGGCGCAGGCAGCCGCCACACCCACAGCACCAGCAGGAGCGCTGGCACGACGAGCAGCCAGAGGAATCTCCGGCTGGCCGAACGTGATCTGCTCGAGGTCGATCCGGACGAGCACGCCTCAGCCCTTGCGCTGCAGTTTCTGGCCGCGACCCGGATCGGTCTGCTCCTCGCGCTCGTCGTAGCGCATCGGCGTGACGGTCTTGAAGTCGCCCATCGGCGGTCTCCTCCGGCGGACCACCGGGGCTGCCGTGGATGGTGGGACCGACCGGGAGGTCGACGCTCTCGTCGAGGCGGCTCGGCCTTCCGCGGCTGCGGCGCGGCGCGCCGGCGCCTTGGCGATGCGGTCGCGGAGCTTCACCACGTACTCGTAGTTGAAGGCCGCGTCGGTCATCGCCGGCGCCTTGCGCAGCACGTCGGCGTAGGCCTGCACGACGGCGTCGAGCCGCTGGACTCGGCGCGCTTCTTGTCGTCCGACTGCGGTGCGCTGGTGCGGAACGCGGCGTTGGCCGCGAGGAAGAGGAGCGCCGGATCCTCCGGAGCCGGACCGTCCGTGTTGCTGGTCAGGTCGGTAAGCGACGTGTAGCGCGCCAGCCAGTAAGACGACGGTGGCGGCGTGCGCGTGCCTCGACGCCGGCGCCGAGGCCGAGCGGTGCCGGCAGCCGACTGAGCGGCGTCGCGTCGCTTGCCAGGTCGTCCCTCATCCGTCGTATTGCAGCGTGGCGAGGCGCAGTTGCGCCTCGGCCATGCGCGCCGAGTGCCGCGACTCCCGCAGTGCGACGGTGCCCGCCGCAAACAGCAGCACGGCGACGAGGAGTCCTCCTGCAATGCTCTTCATCAGTCTCTCCTAGGGCAGTTTCTGGAACTGGGGCAGCGCCAGCTTGAGCGCCGCCGCTGTGAGCCAGCAGGCCGCCGCCACGAGCGCGAAGAACGCGAAGCGGGGACGCTGGCTGGTGTACTGACGCGTGGCGAATCGTGCCAGCCGCCACCTTGTCGAGGTCGGCGATGGCGTCGAGGAAGGCATCCTCGCTGCTCGGCGGCGTAGAACTTGCCGCCGGTCTTCTCGATCGCCGGAATCCACGATCTCGTCCGGGATGACCTTGCCCTTCTCCCGTTCGTAGTTCGTCCGCACCATATAGACCGGAATCTTGTTGTCGATCGAGTTCTGCAGGATCTCGTCGAGCGTCTTGTCGCCGACCTGCACGCGGGTGTCCTCGCCGTCGGAGAAGAGCACCATGATGTTGCCGGCTGCGTCGAGGAAGTTGAAGGCCTTGAAGAGCCCGACACCCTGGTCGATGGCCGCCGCGATGATCGTCCCCTGGTCGGGGAACAGCGAGTACTCGACCGGGTCGCCGATGAGCGAGATGCTCAGCAGGATGTTGTCGTAGTCGTTCGTGAACGGCGTGACCACGTAGGCCTCGTTGCCGAACTCGACGAGGGCCATCAGGTCCTTGTAGTTCCGCGCCATGCGCATCCGCACGAACCGCTCGGCTGCCGCTACGGTCGTGAAGAAGGTCGCATCGGTCTCGGCCCGGGTGTTGAGGGTGGCAGCCTTGAACGGCGTGCGCATGCTGGTCGAGGCGTCGATCATCAGCGCGATGCGCCGTCCCGGATACGACACTTCGCTGCGTCACCAGCGAGGTGAACGGGTCGGACAGTGCCACGACGAAGAACGGCACGCCGGCCAGCGCCAACAGCCAGCGGCAGGTGCCGGACGAACCCGAGGTGGCGACGGCCGCAACGTCGAGAGCAGCGCCGGCACGAGCAGGCGATGACGGCCTGGCTGCCGGGTGACGAACGAGCGCGCGATCAGCACGAACAGCGACAGCACCATCAGCCCAAGCAGCGCGAGTCGCGCATCGCCGCGGTGCCAGTACTGCAGGTCGGACAGGCGGAGGCCCTGCCAGTCGGCAAGCGTGTTGGCGAGGTAGAGGCGCGCCTCGCTAAGGCTCATCTACGCCTGGCTCTCCAGCGGAGCGCCGCCCACGCCCCACTTCCTGAGCAGCGACTGCGGCGAGCATGTGACTGGGCGCGGACCTTCGATGCCGCCCGCGCAGCAGCCTCGAGCGCTTCGTCCAGTGTCGACTCCTGGCGCGGTTGGGTCGCGGCCGTACTGCGCCGCGGTCAGCGTCGTCAGCGCGTCGCGCAGCGCCTCGAGGTTGCGAGCGGCGCGAGTCGTCAGCCCTGAGCCGCGCGATCAGGCCGCGTCAGGTCGTGCGGCGTGGCCGACGCCGAGACACGATCCGCTTGGTGCCGCGACGCGGGACCGCTGGTGCAGCAGGCGCCCTTCGCCGGTCACCGTCTCGGCGTCGGCCGACGCGCTGGTTGATCGGGCGGCCCATTGCGCCGGCCGCTGGCGACGCGGGCGGCGCCAAGGGCGCGGTCCAGCAGTTCGTCGGTCCAGCCGGCAGCTGTTGCGCTCACGCTTCACCGCCGCCAGCTCACGCGTGGCCACGCCGAGCAGGGTGCCGGGTCGACGAGTTCCCGCTGGTCGGCCGGGGTGCGCGTCTTCGCGCCGCGGGCCAGCCGGATGAGGACCAGCAGCACCATCAGTCCGCCGAACGCCATCAGCGCGAGCCCGACGATGTCGAAGAGGCCGGCGCGGAAGGTGAGGCCGTCGATCGCGCCGAAGCTCGCGCCCGTGGCATCGCGAATGTCGGTGGCGTCCGTCCGGCACCATCGACTGGACCCGGATGACGGCCGGCGGCAGGAAGTAGATCAGGTCGCGTCCCTGCACCGAGGCATTGCCGTCCACCTTGCTGTTGATGCGGTAGTGCAGCTCGACATCGGGCACCCGCACGTCCTGCCCGATCGACGTCGGGGTTGATGAGGCGCAGCCGGTATCGTACTGGAAGAAGCGGCGGATGCCCGCGTGCAGGTCGGCCGGATGCGTGCCGGACGACCACCTCGAACGGCGCCATCTGCACCACCGCGTTCCCGAGCCGCGACTCGTCCGACGACGACCGAGACCGCGTCGGATTCGAGCACCGCGCAGGTGAGGGCCAGGTCGAACTGTTCGCCGACGTGCACCGCACCGGTGCTGGTGCGCCACCAGCACCGGATCGGGTCCACCGCCACGTTGCGGGTGCCGGACTCACGGCTCGGTGCGGGCTGGGCGACTGCCAGCCCTGGAAGGCCAAGGATAAGGAAGCCGGTCAGTAGCAGCCGTTTACTCATGGGTTTTCCGCAAGCGTCGTTCGACGACGAATTCAGCTGAGGGCGACGTCGGTCTGTCGCCTGATCGAGGCCGATGACCACCACGTCGAGATCCTTGTCCTTGGCCAGGCGCTGCACCTGCGCCTGCCAGTCGCGCGCCCGCTCGGCCAGCTTCTGGCACAGCGCGCCTGGACATCGTGCGTGTCGTGGCCAGTCTCGACGTCCGACAATTTCAATCCACCCGGCCGACACGTCCGGTAGCTCGAACGCGAAGGCACTGTCGATGAGCAGCAGGAACACGTCGTGGGTCAGCGTCAGCATCGACAGTTCCCGAACCACCTCGTCGATGTCGTCGAAGAGGAAGTCGGAGATGATCGGCAGCATGGCATGACGGCGGACGAAGCCGCCGAGCGCGGTGCTGATCGCAGCCGCTGCGCTTCACGTGCTGCAGGCCGCGCTCGAACTGGTAGGCGTCGACGCAGTGCACGACGTGGCTCTTGCCGAGTCCGCGGCCGCAGCGCGGCGACGTGCTCGAACCCGCGGTCGAAGGTGACGAGCCCGAACGGATCCTGGAAGAAGTTCGCCGACATGCCGATCGTGGCGATGGCGCGCGCGATGGCCGCCGCAATCGGCACGCCGCCCATGCCGCAGCGGGTGGACGGCGAGAAATCGGCAATCGGCATCACCGTCGCCGTGCTCTGCTGCTCGAACTCGCGGATGACCAGCGGCGAGAAGTTGTTCAGCGACGACTGCGCCCAGTCGATGTACGAGAACTTGTCGCCCGGCCTGCCATTCGCGGAGACCCTGGAAGTCGAACCCGGAACCCTGCGAGTCGGCTGCGATGGTCGCCGAGCGTCAGCTCGCGCATCCGCTTCAGGATGACCAGCTCGATTTCCGTGATGTCGGCGAGGTTGACGAGGGGCGCCAGTTCCTCGTGATCGCGTGTTCTCATGGAATAGGAACCCGCGCGATCGACGTCGCTGATCACCGCCTCCGTGGTCAGGCCGTGGCTGGCGGCATGCGGGCCCGAGCCAGAGGCGGTGACCGAGGACGTAGGGCGCCAGGTCCTGGATGTCTTCCGGGTAGCACCTCGGTCCGCTCGCGGATGAGGATGGCCCACACCTTGGCGAGACGTCCCCAGGCGATGATGGCGCGCGGCGAGGCGCCGAGGTCGACCCCGCGCTCGACCAGCTCCGACGGCGACCGGTGCGTGCCAGTCGGTGTCGGCGTTGTAGGGCCGCGTCGCCGCCACGAGGCGCTGGATGTACTTGCCGAGCTGCTCGTGCAGGAACACCTGCTCGCTGATGCGACGAGCGCAGTTCGACGATGCGCTCCTTGGCCATCAGCATGCTCGAGCTGGACGCGCTTGAAGTCGAAGTTGACCAGCTTCTCCTCCTCGGCCGGCGGGAGGTAGCCGATGTTGATCATGATCGCGAAGCGGTCGGTCGCCGCTTCCGACAGCGGGAAGGTGCCCTGCCCGAGCTCCACCGGGTTCATCGTCGCGATCGCGAAGCTGAACGTCGGCAGCTCGTAGGTTTCCTTGCCGACCGTGATCGTGCGGTCCTGCAACGCCTCGAGGAAGGCGCTCTGCGACTTGAGCGGGATGCGGTTGATTTCGTCGAGCAGGATGACCTCTGCCGACGCCATCGGGCCGAACTCGGTGACCATGTCGCCCGTTGCCGGATTGATCATCTGGAAACCGACGACTTCCGTCGGCTGCAGGTCGGCGCGGCCCTGGAGGCGCGCGAACTTCGCGTTGCTGATCGCCGCCAGGATGACGCCGAAGAACGTCTTGCCGACGCCCGGCACCCCTCGCAGCAGCAGGTTGCCCGACGTTCACCTGACGCTGTTCGCGCTTGTCGTAGGTGGTCGGAATCTCCGACATGAGGACGACGTTGGCGAGCGCCTTTGCGGTGTCGTAACCGACGAGGGCCTTGCCACCTTCGTCGATGATGGCTTTGTGGAAATCGATCGCTTCTTGGAGGTCAGGATGCACGGCGGGCTAATCCTATCTCAAGCAGATGCGGCTACAGGAAACGGCCTAGTCTACCGCACCAATGTCGTTCCGTCTTGCCTGTGGAGGCCGGGCCGTATATGTTCCGCGGCATGCGACGGACTGATGATGGACTTTCCGCTCGTCGTTCCGGCGCTCGTCCGTCGGGCGAGCAGCCTGTTCGGGCATCGGCCCGTGTCCGGCCGGCGCCCCGACCGCAGCATCGCTCCGCACCACGTACGCGGTTGTGCTCGAGCGAACGCGCCGCCTCTCCGCGGCGCTTGCCGGCCTGGGCGTCCAGCCAGGCGACCGCGTCGCCACGCTGGCCTGGGCGAGCCAGGAGCATCTCGAGGCCTACCTCGCCGTCCCGTCCATCGGCGCCGTGCTGCACACGCTGAACCTGCGACTGCATCCGGACGACCTCGCCTACATCGTCAACGACGCGCGCGACCGCATCCTCATCGTCGACGAGAGCCTGCTGCCGCTGTTCGAGACGTTCCGCGCGCAGACCACGACGCTCGAACACGTGATCGTCGTCGCGGGCACCAGTGCTGGCAAGGATGCCGACCCGGTGCGAAGCGCGACACCAGCTGCGTCGTTGCCAGCATTCCTCGACTACGAATCCGTGCTGACCTCGGCCGACCCGGCGGCGCAGGGTCGAACCTGCCATCGGGGAGCATGACGCCGCGGCCCTGTGTTACACGTCGGGCACCACCGGACGGCCGAAGGGCGTGCTCTATTCGCACCGCGCCCTCGTGCTGCACTCGATGTCGCAGGGCCTGGCCGACAGCCTGGCGATCGGCGAGCGCGACGTGCTGCTGCCGATCGTGCCGATGTTCCACGTCAACGCCTGGGGCCTGCCGTACACCGGCGTGCTGTTCGGCGCCGGCCAGGTGCTGCCGGGCCCCTACCTGGACGGCGCCAGCGTCCTCGACCTCATCATCCGCGAGCGCGTCACCCTGACGGCCGGCGTGCCGACGGTGTGGCTTTCCATGCTGCAGGAACTCGACAAGAATCCCGGCGGGCACGACCTCAGCGCCCTTCGCACGATCGCCATCGGCGGCAGTGCAGCGCCTGCCTCGATGATCCGGGCCTATCAGGAACGGCATCACCTGCGGATCGTGCACGCCTGGGGGATGACCGAGCTGACGCCGCTCGGCACGGTGTGTCAGCTGCCTGCCGGACTGGAGTCGGCGCCGCTCGACGAACAGGTGCGCTATCGCGCCCGGCAGGGGAAGCCGCTGCCGTTCGTCGAGGTCGCGCGCCGATGGCCGACGGGGCCGAGGTGCCCTGGGATGGCCAGACGATGGGCGAACTCGAGGTGCGGGGGCCGTGGGTGGCCAGGCAGTACTACAACGTCGACGGACCGCGACGACCGATTCGCCGACGACGGCTGGTTCCGGACCGGTGATGTCGTGCTGATCCATCGCGGACGGGCTGCGTCGAACTCACTGACCGGGCGAAGGACCTCGTGAAGTCGGGCGGCGAGTGGATCAGCTCGGTTGCGCTCGAGAACGCGCTGATGGCGCACCCAGCGGTGGCCGAAGCGGCCGTCGTGGCGGTGCCGCACCCGAAGTGGGACGAGCGGCCACTGGCGGTCGTGGTGCTGCGCGCCGGCGCCGCGGCCAGCGTCGACGAGCTGCTGCGCCTTTCTTGCGCCGTCCGTTTGCGTCGTGGTGGCTGCCGGACCGTATCGAGTTCGCCACCGAGATTCCGCGAACGTCAGTGGGAAAGTTCCGGAAGTCGGTACTGCGCGAGCGGTTCAAGGACCTGTATGCGGATTCCTAAAGTCGGGCCCTGGCTCGCCCTGCAGCGTGAGTTCAACCGCGCCCTGGTGATCGTGCGAGGACTCGGGAAGCTGGGCTTTTTCGCCATCACTGTCGCGTACGCCCTGGTGGGCGTGCTGCCCATGGCGACGGCGGTGAACGCCAACACCCGATCTCGCGTTCGCCGGCATCTTCTTGTGGTGGGCGAGCGGTCCGAAGGCTGTCTAGATGCCGCCGAGGCACAGGTACTTCACGACCAGGTAATCGTCGATCCCGTACTTCGACCCTTCACGGCCGATGCCCGACTCCTTCACGCCGCCGAACGGCGCCACTTCGGTTGAAATCAAACCGGTGTTGACCCCGACGATGCCGTATTCGAGTGCTTCGGCGACGCGGAAGATGCGGCCGATGTCACGGCCGTAGAAGTAGGCGGCCAGCCCGAACTCGGTGGCGTTCGCCATGCGGATGGCCTCGGCTTCGGTCTCGAAGCGAAATAGCGGCGCGACAGGGCCGAAGGTCTCCTCGCGCGCAATCGCCATCTCCTCGGTGGCGCCGGTCAGCACCGTCGGCTCGAAGAAGCGGCCGTCGGCACCGATGCGATGCCCGCCGCGGAGCAGCGTCGCTCCCTTTGCGAGGGCGTCGGCAATGTGCGCTTCCACCTTCGCCACGGCCGCGTCGTCGATGAGCGGCCCCTGCGTCACGCCGGGTTCGAGTCCCGGACCGACCTTCAACCGCGCGACGGCCTGCGACAGACGCTCGGCGAACTCGTCGTAGATCGGCGCCTGCACGAGCAACCGATTCGCGCAGACGCAGGTCTGGCCGGTGTTGCGGTACTTCGAGACGATCGCCCCCTCGACTGCCGCGTCGAGGTCGGCATCGTCGAAGACGATGAACGGTGCGTTGCCGCCGAGTTCGAGCGAGAGCTTCTTCACCGTGGTCGACGACTGCGCCATCAGCAGCTTGCCTACCTCGGTCGACCCGGTGAACGAGATCTTGCGGACGAGCGGGTTCGATGTGAGTTCGCCGCCAATCTCGCGCGCAGAGCCGGTCACCACGTTCAGCACTCCCGGAGGAATGCCGGCCTGTTCGGCGAGCGCCGCCAGCGCCAGCGCCGAGAAGGGCGTCTGTGAGGCCGGCTTCACGACGGTCGTGCACCCTGCGGCCAGCGCCGGACCGACCTTGCGCGTGACCATCGCGATCGGGAAGTTCCACGGCGTGATGCAGCCCACCACCCCGATCGGCTCCCTGGTGACGAGAATGCGCTTGTCGCGCGCATGGCCCGGGACGATGTCACCGTAGGTCCGCTTGGCCTCCTCGGCAAACCACTCGATGAACGCCGCACCGTACGCGACTTCACCGCGCGATTCGGCCAGAGGCTTGCCCTGCTCGAGTGTCATCAGGATGGCCAGGTCGTCCTGATTCCGCATGATGAGGTCGAACCAGGTGCGCAGCAGCGCCGCTCGCTCTTTGCCTGTTCGCGCACGCCAGTCCGGGAACGCGGCCGCCGCGGCATTGATGGCCTCCCGCGTCTCGTCGCGCCCCGCATTCGGCACCGAGCCGAGGCGTTCGCCTGTCGCCGGGTTCTCCACGTCGAGCGTGGCGCCTGAGCCCGCCGGTACCCAGGCGCCATTGATGGCGCAGAGCTGTCGGAACAGGTACGGATTCGTGAGCTGCATGCTGGCCTATGGTGATCCGGGACAGCGCTCGGATGCAATGAGCCTCAGAGGTTGAGCGCTCGCGCCAGCTGGTTGATGTCGGCCGCCATGATGGCGCCGGGAATCGGCTCCACCATGCTCATCTTCACGGCGTAGCCGCCGACGACCAGCATCGGCCGGTCCGACTCTGGCAGGGTCGAGAACGCCGACACCAGTTCGAGGACGCCGTGGCGTTGCTCGGGGAGAGCGACAGACACGAGGACGAGCCGGGGTCGTAGGCGTCTGACCAGGTCGACGACGTCGTCGAGGCTCTGGTCTGCTGTGACCACCCAGGTGCGAATGCCGCGCTCTGAGAGCCACAGGGTCAGCACCCGAAGCGCAAGCATGTGCTGGTTGCCACTGGCATTCAACAGCACCGCGGAGCCGGCTCCGGCGAGCGGCACGGGTGGCTCGATCTTCTCTGACACGATGTCGAACAGCTCTTCACAGAATGAGGTGAATCGATGCTCGGCCTGCACGCTGAGCGCCGCACGTTCCCACTGGACGCCAACCTCGTAGAGCATTGGTGCGACGATGCCCATCAGTGCGTCGATGGCGCGGACGTGCGCCTTGCTCGCGTCTTCTATGGCGCGGGCTGCCGCCTGGGCGTCCGAGCTGGTGCCAGCCTCGCGCAGTTGCTCCTGAATGCGTTGCAGTCTCCGCGTGTGAGCGAAGTCGTCATCATCGAACGCCTCGGCAGTCAGCGCACACTTCGGGCACAGGCCATGCGTGATGCTCAGATCGTCGTAGGGAGGACCCTCTCCCTGGAACTCCTGGCAATAGGAGCACCATCTCAGCACGCGCCTGGCTCCAGCCGCCGTAGCGCCACTGCGAGTTCGCCGACACCAGCCACCCAGTCCGCAGAGAAGCGGGCAGGATCGGCAAACCAGCTCAGCGTGGCTGCGAATGCCCCGGTGAGGCCCGAGCGTTCGTCGAGCCAGGCGGACACGATGAGGGCGGCTGCGGCATCGATGGTCGGACCCGAACATGCACGAAGACGGGCATCGAACGGCTCGATCAGCGACCCCATCCTCGCATCGTGGCCCGAAGAGCGGCGCTCGTCGTCGAGGCTGGCCAGAAAGGGTGCGTAGCGGGCGCCCATGGAGGCATGGTCCGCGACCTCCGCCGCGAGCGCCGCTTCAATGGCGCGCAGGTGGGTCTCGAGAATCAGTGTCGGGATGCCGCGGCTGGCCAGCACGCCGCGCAGCCACCGCAGTTGAGCAGTGGCTGTCTCGATGGGCATGTGCGTCAGGGACACGAGCCAGCAACTGTCGCTGCTGGTAAAGCGACGTCCGCGGTCGCCGAACCGCTCGCGCAGGTACGGAAACCGCTCCCACGCCGCTTGCCCTGCCCGAAGTGCCAGCGCAACCTCGGCGGGATGCTGCGGCATGTGGTGGTCGCCAGCCTCGGGATTGATGCCCGCGACGCGAAATTCAAGATCGCTCTCCACATAGGGGAAGAGCCCGGCGCACACCTCTGCCATCCACTCGAAGCATCGGACGGCCGAGCGCACGGCCGTCGTCACCTGCGCCTCATCGACGACGAGGGCATTCAGCCGACCCGCAAAGGCCTTCGCCTGCGACCCGGTCTCTGCACCGTAGCAGCCAAAGTAGGACAACCGTGCCTGGTCAAGACCCAGGCAACGTGCGTATTGCTGCCGTAGCGTGAGCCCGCCTTGCTGCGAACCCTCGAGAACGTAGAGGACGCCGACCAGGCTCGCGGGATCAGGCGCTACGCGCAGCAGCCAGGCACCGAAGTCGAGGGAGGCACGAATGGGACGGGCCAGGCTCGGCTGCTGATCGGCATGCAGCGCGTCGAGGTCGGCCAGGAGCAGGGGAAGCTTCGCACGTACGCTAACCGACAGAGACGACACGTCCGCGTCGGATGTATCGGCGAGCGCACGCTCGAGAACCGCATGGCCAATCGCCAGGCATCTGAGCAAGGTGAGAACGGACGTCGACGGCAGCGTCCCCGCCTGCAGTGCGGCGAAGAACGGCAGCGCCTCGAGCTGCGCGTGCTGGGCCATCGTCTCGGCCCGGAGCCGGTCACGGAGGTCCATCAACGGAAGTATGCCACAGCGACGTCGATGACAAGGGCGGCCTTCGGACGGTCGGGAATCCGCCTATTTCATGTGAATGAGGCCGCGGCGCACCGCCACCTGCACGGCACCGGTCCGGTCGTTGACCTGCAGCTTCGAGAAGATGTTCTTCACGTGGATCTGCACCGTGCCTTCAGTGATGCCGAGCATGGCGCCGACCTCCTTGTTCCGCAGCCCCTGCGAGATGAGCTGGATGACCTCGACTTCACGCGACGTCAGCGTCGGCATCGACGCTCGCTCGGCCAGTCGTGCCTGTACCTCGGGCGACACCGGACGTTCGCCGGCGTGCACCTGCCGGACGACGCGCACCAGGTCCGCCGACAGGGTGTCCTTCAGCAGGTAGGTCGTGGCGCCGGCCTGATGTGCGCGGAAGATGTCCTCGTCACCTTCGTACATCGTCAACACGATAATGCGTGCGTTGGAGTTGTCGGCCCTGATGGCCTTGATTGCGTCGACGCCGCTGGCGGAGCCGAGGCGGAGGTCCATCAGCGTCACGTCGGGGTGCACCGTCCGGTACAGCTCGATTGCCTCGGCAACCGTGGCGCACGAGCCGACGATCTTCATGTCGGGTTCCTGGTTGATGATCAGCGCCAGTCCCTCGCGCACGATGCGATGGTCTTCGACGCACATCACCCGAATCACTGGCATTGCCATCAGTCCATTCCGTCCCGGCCGTCATCGGCCCGTGTCGGCACCACCGCCTCGACGATGGTGCCCGTGCCAGGCGTCGAGGTGAGCGTCAGCCGTCCCCCCGCCTGCTGCGCCCGTTCCCGCATGGTCGTCAGCCCGTAGTGGTCGGTTGTGCCCTCAGTACCGCGCACGGTGTCGAAGCCGCGGCCGTCGTCGGCGATGGTCAGGACCACCGATGCCGGCTCGTAGCGCAGGGTCATGGTAATCGTCGTGCCGCCGGAATGGCGAGCCGCATTGAGGAGCGCCTCCTGCCCGATGCGCAGCAACTGGTGCTGGGCATTGGACGACAGTGGGCGGGGTTCGCCCGAATGGGTGAACGTGAAGGCGATCTCATGGCCGGAGACGGCGCGGGTGGCGCTGTCCTTCAGGGCGTCGACCAGGTCGCCCGTGTCGAGCGCAGGCGAGCGGAGGCTCCAGATGGAACGTCGTGCCTCACGGATGTATTCCTCGACCTGCTCGCGGATCTTGATCACGCGCTCGCGAGCCGACGTCGGGTTTGTGTCGAGCGACTTCGACACGGCATCGAACTCGAGGGCGACGCCGACGAGGCTCTGGAGCAGAGTGTCGTGCAGTTCGCGGCTGAGCCGGACGCGCTCGCCAAGCACGAGCGCGAACTGACTCCGGAGCCGGCGGACCCGGTAGGCCCACGCGCCCCACATGATGCCGGCGATGCTGACGGCCACCAGGCCGTCGAACCACCAGGTTTGATAGAAGCGCGGGCGCAGCGTGAAGGCCCACGTAGCCTCGTTCTCCGACCAGCGCCCGTCGTCCTGGCTGACGGCGAGGCGGAAGGTGTAGGCGCCCGGCGGAAGGTTCGTGTAGAGAGCGACACGGCGCGTCCCGGCGTCGACCCAGTCGGCATCGAACCCCTCGAGCCGGTAGCGGAAACGGGTCTTGAGCGGCGACGACAGTTCGGGCGCGGTGTAGTCGATCTCCAGCTTCGACGTGCCCGGCGGCAGTGTGTTGCCTTCGATGCGCACGTCGTTGGCGCGAGCTTCGTCGATGGCGACGAGTGGCGGCAGGCGCTGCTGGCCGAGCGCCCGCGGGTCCGCCACCGAGATGCCGCGGCTGGTGACGAACCAGAGCGTGCCGTCCGCCGCGAGTACGGCGTTGCGATCGCCGAAGGTGACCGGGTAGCCAGCCAGACCATCCGAGGTGTCGTAGACCCGGAATCGCATCACGTAGGCCGGGGATGACACCGCACGGTCGAACTGGCCGGGCTCGAGTCGGATGATGCCGGTGGCGGTGGCCAGCCACAGGTCCTTCCGGCTGTCCTGGGTGATGGAGTAGACACCGCCAGGTGGCAGGCCGCTGGCGCGTCCGGTGAAGACGAAGCGCTCACCGTCGAATCGGCTGAGGCCGTCGGCACCGCAAATCCAGATGGCGCCCGAAGGGTCCTCGTAGATGTCATAGTGCGCGCCGTTGCCGAGCCCGGCGTCGCCGAAGGGGCGGAACTCGCCTGGCTTCCCGATGACGCCGATGCGCGTGCCGTCGTACGACACCCAGAGGTTGCCGGTGCGATCGACGAGCACGGCATTGGTGCGCACCCCGCGCAGTTCAGGCACCTGATCGATGGCGCGCAGCACGCCCTTCTCGGTCCGCATGATGTCACCGGCCGTCGTCACCACCCACGCGGTGCCGTTGTTGTCCGCGGCCAGTGCCTCGAACGTGATGGAACGTGGCATGCGCATCATCGGTGTCTGCACAACCGACTGTCCGATGATCCGGTAGAGCCCCGACGGCGTCATCGCCCAGAGTCCGCCCGAGCCGTCGCCCCGGACGGCTGTCGCCCCGCGCACCGGCACGCGCGTGTCGGACGGCTGCCAGCCGTCCGACGTGCGGGTGAACGGGATCAAACCGTCGACGGTGCCGGCCCAGATGCGGCCGTCGGATGTGGCGTCGATGGTGTTGACCAGGCCGAGGTTGGTCCAGGGGGTGATGCGATGCGGCACCAGGCGATCGACCCCTTCGGTCGTGCCAGCCCAGATGTTCCCGTCGCGGTCTTCGAACACGGTGCGCACCGCGTCGCTCGACAGCCCCGTCAGCACCGTGGTGCGTTCGATGAGCAGCGACGGGCGCGGACCAGAACCGGCCTCGACGCGCCAGAGCCCCTGGCCGATGGTGGCCACCCACATGTGGCCATCGCGGTCGTGTAGCAGGCGGTAGCCGCGGCCTGCCTCGTTACCTCGCACCACCGGTCCATCTCCGAGCGCACGGAAGCCGACGAAGGAGTCACTGGCCCAGACGCGACCGGCCGCGTCCTGGCTGAGGCCGAGCAGACGCTGCGGGTCGTACGAGGGTTCGATCTGCTCGAACCGTCCGCCGCTGGCGCGCTCGCGCCTGAATAACCCGTCAGGCGTGCTCACCCAGAAGCGGCCCTCGTGATCGATGAAGGCATGAGCGGCCCCCTCAGCCGGGAGCCCCTCATCCGGGCCAACCCGCACGGTGCGGCCATCGGTCAGGCGAAAGAGACCGGCGGCAGCCGAAGCCCAGACGGTGCCGGCCTGATCTTCGGCGATGGCGGAGACAGCGCCGAGCGGCCCGATGCCGTCCGCGGCAACGTATGCCGAGACGACACGGTTCTCGATGCGTGCGAGGCCGCCGCTGGCGCCGAAACCGATCCAGAGGGCGCCTGCCGTGGAGACGACGAGCGACCGGATTGGCAGGCGGGGCAGCGGTGTCCCGCCGAGTCCTTCCCAGGAGACGAAGCGGACGCCGTCGAAGCGGATGAGCGCCGTGTCGGTGCCGAGCCACAGGAACCCGTTACCGTCCTGCGCGATCGCCCAGACCGGGCCGACCAGGCCGTCCTTCCGGCTCCACGACGTGAACGTGTAGTCGGTAAGGACGTTGCGCAGGTCAACGGCGCGCGCTGATTCCGGCCAGAGCAGCGAGCACGAGACAAACGTGACGAGAGCAACGGTCAGGCGGAGGACGTGCCGCATCGATCAGTTCCTGCCGCGGCGCGGGCGCACCGCACGAGCCTTGCGAGGCGCCGGCGACTGCGACACCTCGCGGCCGATCATGACCTCGGTCGACTTGATGATCGCCATTGCATCGTCGCCGCGGCGGAGCTTGAGTTCGCGGATGGCGTCCGCGGTGATGACGGCGGTGAGGGTCTGGTCACCGATGCGCAGACGCACCTGGCCGAGCAGGCCGTCGGTCCGGACCTCCTCCACGAAGCCGTGCAGGCGGTTGCGCCCGCTGAGCGCGACGATCACGCCGGCAGGGCGACGTTCGCGCGGCGACGGCGCCGCCGGCGCTTCGGGCGTCTTCGACACGAGTCGGTCGAGCTCAGCCTCGGCAATACGGTGATGACCACCCGGCGTCTGGGTGGTGCGAACGCGGCCGTCGTGAATCCAGTGTTTCAGCGTCGAGTAGCCGACGCCCAGTCGCTCGGCGGCGGCACGCACAGTCAGCAGCGCCATGGGATACCTCTATCACAACGAGACGATACGGCAGGAGTGTGTCTTCACCACGAGCCAGACCGGCATGCCCGTCCGCAAGGCCAGTGAATCGACAGCGCCGGCGGTGAGGTGGACGACAAAGCGTTCGCCAGCCTCGACTGCGGTCACAACGGTTGTGCCCTGCGGCGAGAGCGACGCCAGCGTGCCGCGCAGCACGTTGCGAGCGCTGAGGCCGCGCGGTTCCTCGACGGCGAGCAGGATGTCGCCAGCTCGAATCGCCACCCGCACGGCAGCGCCGATGTCAGCAACGCCGAGTGGCACCTCCAGTTCGGCGGCGGTGTCCCCGAGGCGGCACTGCATCACGCCGATCTGCGGCCGGCGGGCGACCACCGTGGCCGAGAACAGGTTCTCGAAACCGGCAAGCTGCGCGATGGTTTCATGCACCGGCAGGTCGATCACGTCGTGTGGCGTGCCGCTGGCCAGCACGCGGCCACGCTCGAGGACGATGACCCGCTCGCCGAGCGCGAACACCTCGCGGTGCGCGTGCGTCACGTAGAGCACCGGGATGCGCCGCGCGCGGTTCCACTCGCGAAGGTCGTCGATGATCCGCGTCTGCGTCGCATGGTCGAGCGCCGACAGCGGCTCGTCGAGCAGCAGGACGGCCGGATCGGTGACCAGGGCACGCGCCAGGGCGACGCGCTGCCGCTCACCGCCTGAAATCTGGCCCGGGCGACGACCGAGCAGGCCATCAATGTGGAAGCGCTGCGCGATGTCGTCGATGCGCGCGCGTCGCTCGCCGGGCGGCAGGGCCTGCAGCCCGAACTCGAGGTTGGCGCGCGCGGTGAGGTGCGGGAAGAGCGCCAGGTGCTGGAAGACGTAGCCGATGCCGCGGTGCTGCGGCGGCAGGCACAGGCCGGTGGACGCGTCGAACAGCGTGCGCTCGCCGACGGCGATCCGTCCGGCATCCGGGCGGAGCAGCCCCGCAACCGCCCGGAGCAGCGTCGACTTGCCTGAGCCGGAGGCGCCGAAGAGGATGGTGATGCCGGGCGGCGTGTCGATGGACACGTCGAGCGTGAACTGCGACGAGACGCGCGAACGAACGACGGCGTGCAGGGTCATGCGAGGGGCGCCACGGCCCACGGCTTTCGCAGCACCGCGTAGACCGCGGCGAGCGCCGCGAACGACACGCCCAGCAGCAGCAGTGCGGTGGCATTGGCGGCGGCCAGATCGAACGCCTGCACCTGGTCGTAGATGGAGATGGACACCGTGCGTGTGACACCGGGGAGGTTGCCGCCGACCATCAGTACCACACCGAACTCGCCGAGGGTGTGGGCGAAGCCGAGCACGGCGGCCGTCAGCAGGCCGTCGCGCGAGAGCGGCAGGGTGACGCGCGCGAACGTGCGCCACGGTGACGCGCCGAGCGTTGCCGAAGCTTCGAGCAGAGTGCGGTCGAGCTGCGCGAACGCCGTGGCGATCGGCTGCACCACGAACGGCAGACTGTAGAACAGCGACGCGAGCACCAGCCCTTCGAAGGTGAACGCGAGGCCATGCCCGGTGAGCGCCTCCCAGGCGCGCCCGATCGGGCTGCGTGGCCCCATGGCCAGCAGCATGTAGAAGCCGAGCACGGTCGGCGGCAGGATGAGCGGCAGCGCCACAATCGCCTCGATGACGAACGTCCAGGGCTTGCGGCGGAACGTCAGCCACCAGGCGAGCGGCGTGCCGAGCACCAGCAGGATACTCACGACCACAACCGCCAGCCTGACGCTGAGCGCGATCGCCTGCCAGTCGATGCCTCCTGTCACGGCCGGGCGCCGAATCCGGAGTCGCGCAGCAACTGCACGATGGCGGGCTGCGTAAGGAACTGAAGGAAGCGCCGGGCGGCCTCGCGCTGGCGCGACGCGGTGAGCACCACGCCGGTCTGTGTGATCGGTGCAAACGACGACTGTGGCAGTTCGATGGCGGTGCCAGCGGCCCGCATCGCCGGCGCCAGCGCCAGCGACAGGGCGATGATGCCGGCGTCGGCGTTGCCGGTCTGGACGAACTGCGCCGCCTGCGCAATGTTCTCGCCGAGCACCAGCCTCGACTGCACCCGTTCGTACAGGCCGGAGTTCCGTAGTGCCTCGACCGCGGCCCGACCGTAGGGGGCGTGGACAGGGTTGGCGATGGCGATGCGCCGCACGGCTGGTGAGACCAGCAGCGCGAGCCCCTGCGTGAGGTCGAGCCTGCGGTCGGTTCTGGCCCACAGAGCCAGGCGACCGAGAGCGTATGGGGTTACGCTGGCGGCATCAGCATGACCCGATCTGGCGAGCCGCTGCACGAACGCTTCGTCGGCTGAGAGGAACAGATTCGAACGGGGCACCATTCTGGATCTGCGCGACGAATTGCCCGGACGACCCATAGGTGATGCGCAACGGCTGGCCGGCGTCGCGCTGGAAGCGGGCGGCAACCTCGGGCAGCACCGACTGCAGGTCGGACGCGGCAGCCACGGAGAGCTGCGCTGACGCAGGAGCGGCTACCGCCACCATCGCCATCCACGCCACGACAAGTGCCCATCGCAGGGTCCGGCCGGTCATTGCCGAGATTATAGGTCGGGACGATTCGAGACGGTTCGACATGATTCCGAGAGCGTCTTGATCCGCTCAGGCGGTGGGCTGTCCGGGGGGACGCGCTTCGTCTGCGCCGGGCACCACTGTGACCGGGAACTCGAGCAGCACCGATGCGGTGGCCAGCTGATCGGGCCGTCCGACGATGGCGACGCGGTCGCCGGGTCGCAGCAGGATGTCCGGCGTTGGATTGCCGGCCAGAACACCATCGTGATCCGTCGCGATGATCGTCGCGCCCGCATGGCGCCGCAAGTCGGCCTCGGCGATGGTCTTGCCGGCGAGCGCGCTTCCGGGATGCACCGCAAGCCACCCGAGTTCGAGATCGCTGGCCGCCAGTCTTCGCACCATGCTCATCTCGTCGTCGACCTGCTTGCCGAGGACTTCGCGACCGCGGATGTCGTCGACGAACGCCTGGATGCGTCGTGGCGGGAAGCCCAGCGCCAGCAGCGTCGCCCGCATGATCTG
The DNA here is from genome assembly GCA_963722395.1 of uncultured Acidobacteriota bacterium. Lineage (GTDB taxonomy): Bacteria > Acidobacteriota > Vicinamibacteria > Vicinamibacterales > CAVVIG01 > CAVVIG01. The sequence goes on from CAVRLS010000013.1 coordinate 958,701, forward strand.
CAGGCCCCCCTCGAACTCGGGCCGCACCAGCGACTCGGCGCCGAGCGCGGCGAGCTGCCGTGCCCCGGCGTCGGTGGCGGCCCGCACGATGGTGATGATGCCGGGCGCCAGGCCCTCGGCCGCGGCGACGATAATTGTGGCGGCCGCTTCGTCTGGCACGGTCACCACCAGCGCGCGAGCATGCTTCAGCGCAGCATGCTCGAGAATGGTGGAGTTCGCCGCATCGCCGTAGAGCGTCGGCACGTGGGCCTTTGCCAGTTCATCGATGCGGGACGAATCCGAGTCGATGACGAGGCGCGGTACGCCGAGCGTGCCGAGGATCTCCGACAGGTGATGTCCGACCCGTCCCGACCCGACGATGACCACGTGGTTGCGGAGCGATGCCTCGGGCGGAGCAGGTGCCCGGTTGCCCTCGCGGTTCACGATGCTCCACAGCCGCGGGTGCCGCTGCAGGAGGCGTTCGACCGGATCGATCAGTTTGAACAGGAACGGGTTGAGTGTGATTGAGACGATCGCGCAGGCCAGGATCAGCGAGTACTGCGAGGGGGCGAGTATCCCGAGCGCCAGCCCGGTCTGTCCGACAATGAACGAGAACTCGCCGATCTGTCCGAGGCCCGCGCCAACGATCAAACCCGTTCTCGCCGGATAGGGGAGCAGGAACGACAGCATCGAGCCGATGAGGCTGTTGCCGACGAGCACCAGGGCGGAGAGGGCCATCACCTCCGGCCAGCGCTGAACGAGCTCCACTGGGTTCACCAGCATGCCGACCGACACGAAGAACAGGACAGTGAAGGTGTCGCGGAAGGGGAGCAGTTCGGCGTTCAACTGGTGGCCGTAAGGGGAGTCGGACACGACGACGCCGGCGATGAAGGCGCCGAGCGCCAGCGACACACCGAACCACTTCGCCGACGCGAGCGCCGTGCCCAACGCGATGGTGAGCGCCACCAGCACGAACAGTTCGTGCGACTTCAGCCGCACCACCCGGCGCAGCACCCACGGCACGATGCGGGTGCCGACGGTGAGCATGAGCGCGACAAAGATGCCGGCCTTTGCCACTGCGATCGCAGCGTTGGCGCCGGAATCCTCGGCGGCGACGGGCCCGCCCATCAGCGGCAACAGCACGAGGATGGCAACGGTGGCCAGGTCCTGGAAGACCAGCCAGCCGATGGCGACGCGTCCGTGCAGCGAGTCGAGGACGCCGAAGTCCATCAGCGCCCGCAGCAGCACGACCGTGCTGGCCACAGACACCGACAATCCGAGGATGAGCCCGGCCTGCGGAGTCCATCCCCAGTAGCGCGCGAGTGAATAGCCCAGCAGGGTGGTGACCGCCATCTGGATGGTGGCGCCCGGCAGCGCGATGGAACGCACCCGCCACAGATCGCGGAAGGAGAAGTGCATTCCGACGCCGAACATCAGGAAGACGACGCCCAACTCGGCCAGTTCAGCGATCGTCTCCTGGTTGCCGACATACCCCGGGGTGAACGGACCGATGGCTACGCCCGCAAGGAGGTAACCAACGATCGAGGGCAGCCCGACCCGGCTGGCCACGATGCCGCCGATCAGCGCGTAAGCGAGCGCGAGGGCGATGTTCAGGAGGAGGGGCAGGTCATGCATGGAACGCTGCCCCAGACTACCTCGGTTCCCTAATCAGCTTGTTCGGCCACCGGCTCAGGCTCCCGCTCCCCTGAAAGCTGCGACGAGTCCCACTGCACCGGACGGCTCAGACTCCACAGCAGGCGGCTGGCCGCGAGGACGGCCACCCCGGCGGCGCCGCGCTTCACCCAGCGCAGTCGCGGGGCCTGGACCGTGGTGGGGGCGCTGACGCTGCGGCCAGGTGCGCTACGCGGCTCGGTCCGTCGCTCCTCCGGCGGGACCCATCGCGTGACATAAGCGAAGCGTTCGGAGGCGCACGCGGGGCAGTGCGCCGAGGCGTGCACCTCTTCACAGTTGAGGCAGAGTCGGGCGTGGCGCAGTTGCATGACCTGCCGTATGCGATGCCTGTGCCGCTAAACCATCGTGTCGCCGCACCGGACCAACGACGCAGACGCGGAACTCAACAGCAGGGTGTGATGCGATACGGATTGCTGACGGGAATGGCGGGTGTGCTGCTGGTGGTTGGGATGGCGGGAACGGTGGACGCGGCGCCACGCCATCGAGACGCGGAGCTCCGGCAGGACCGTCGCGAGATCAGACAGGACCGTCGCGAAGTGCACCGTGACAATCGTGAATGGCGATCGGATCACCGCCAGGGTGCCGGTCCGAGCGAACTGCGGGCCGACCGGCGCGAACGCCGGGAAGACGTGCGCGAGTTGCGTGAGGACCTTCGCGAGCTGCGCGAGGACCGGCGCGAGAGCGCTCGAAGGCGCTGATGGTCGCCGCCAGGCCAGCACCTGCGAGTGCACTGGTTAAGGAGTTCAGCGGGCGTCCTCCAATGGACGACGCCCGCTGGCGGTGGCGGCGCGCTCGAGCTTTCTAGTGCGGCAGGATCTGGAAGTCGGGGTAGCCCTCCATACCGTGCTCACCGGTATCGAGACCCTCGATTTCCTCCTCCTCGCTGACACGAAGACCCATGGTGGCCTCGAGGGCGTAGAACAGGGCAAAGCCGGTGGCCAGGCACCATGCGGCGACCAGCAGCACACCGACAAGCTGCATCCACAACTGCGAGAGGCCGCCGCCATAGAACAGCCCGGGGAGCGGGCCGGTGGCGCCGTAGACCGGGTTGGCGAACAGTCCCACGGCCAGGGTTCCCCAGACGCCGTTCGTCAGGTGAACCGAGGTCGCGCCGACCGGGTCGTCGATGCGGAGCGCACGCTCGAAGAAGACGACCGATGCAACGACCAGCACGCCACCAATAGCGCCGATGATCAGTGCCGCGCCGGTGCTGACGAAGGCACACGATGCCGTGATCGCGACCAGGCCGGCGAGACAGCCGTTGCCCGCCATGCTGGCGTCCCACTTGCCAAACCACACCTTCGACATGATCAGCGCGAAGATGGTGCCGGTCGCCGCCGCGGCATTCGTGGTCACGGCAATGTGGCCGATCGTCTCGCCGTAGCCGGTGGCCATCATCGTGCTGCCTGGATTGAACCCGAACCAGCCGAGCCAGAGGATGAACACGCCCAGCATCATGAGGCCGAAGCTGTGGCCGGGAATCGCGTGAACCTTGCCGTCCTTGTCGAACTTGCCGAGCCGCGGTCCAATCACCACTGCGCCGCACAGGGCAATCCATCCGCCGACCGAGTGCACGACCGTCGAGCCCGCGAAGTCGAACATGCCCTTGCCGTCGCCGAACATGTTGCCGACCGACAGCACGCCGCCTCCCCAGATCCAGTGGCCGGCTACCGGGTAGATGACGAGCGATATCACAAAGCTGTAGATCAAGTAGCACGAGAACTTCGTGCGCTCAGCCATCGCGCCAGACACGATCGTCGCCGCGGTGCCTGCGAAGACAAGCTGGAAGAAGAACTTGGCGTCCAACCCGATCGGCGTCCACGACAGCGACGCGAACGTGTCGCCCGCATCGTGCAGCATGAAGCCGGACGTACCGAACCAGGCGGTGCCCGCGCCGAACATCAGGCCGAAGCCGACGAACCAGTAGGCGACCGTGGCGAAGCAGAAGTCCATCAGGTTCTTCATCAGGATGTTCACCGTGTTCTTTGCGCGGGTGAGCCCCGTCTCGACCAGCGCAAATCCGGCCTGCATCCAGAACACGAGGAACGCGGCGACGAGCGTCCACACGGTATCGAGTTCGACGCTGCGAGCCTTGAGATCCGCGGCGAGGCTCTCAACCGTGGCCGGAGCCGTTTCCTGGGCGAAGGTCCGCGCAGCCATCACGAGGAAGACGGGGAGTATCAGATATAGAAACCGACGATTCCGCGAAAGGCTGCATCGCAGCAGGCCCATGTTGTTCTCCTCCAATTCGGTCAAGGTCTGTGGTGTGCTCACGCCCTGCGGGTCGGTGGCTCCGCGCCCGGGGACGCGTGCAGGGCTCACGAGCCGCGGTCGTGTCGTGACAGCTATGCAGCTCTCTGGTGCAAGCGCAACGCCACGCTGCCGAGTTGGCCTGTCGCCAGATGGGGCCCTGTTGTTCTAGGAAATTGCGGCGGAATCACGATCGGCAGTCCGTTCGCGCGTACGACACGATCGTCGGCGCGGCGCTGCTGCGAGACATTTTTGTGGCGGGTGGTGTGTAGAGGCAGCACGCCGGAGCCGGACCCTGACTGCATGACCACCAGGATCGAACCCGTGTCAGCGACCACACCATCTTGACGGCCGTACCCAACGGCGCAGGGCTCGACCCGAGGCGAGCGACACAAGTGTTGTGACAACCTCGGCAGGACCACACTTATGTGCTCCGTGCCTCGCGGCCGCGCCAGTGGCAGGGTAGGATCGCCACGATGGGGACGATGACGCAGCGGATGCTCGGACGAAGCGGATTGCAGGTGTCGGCGATTGGCCTCGGGTGCATGGGCATGTCGCAGGCCTACGGCACCCGTGACGATGCGGAGTCGAAGGCGACGTTGCTGCGTGCGCTCGAAGTGGGTGTCACCTTCCTCGATACGGCCGACGCCTACGGCGGCGGCGAGAATGAGCGCCTGGTCGGCAGCACGATCCGCGATCGGCGCGCCGACGTCGTGCTCGCCACCAAGTTCGGCATCCTGCGCGCCGCCGACGGCACACCGGTCGGCGTGAACGGCTCGCCGGAGTACGCGCGACGGGCCTGTGACGCCAGCCTGCAGCGCCTTGGTCTGGAACAGATCGACCTCTACTACCTCCACAGGGTCGACCCGAAGGTGCCGATCGAAGACTCGGTCGGCGCGATGTCCGAACTTGTCCGCGCCGGCAAGGTGCGGCACCTCGGCCTGTCCGAGGCGTCAGCCGACACGATTCGACGCGCGCATGCGGTGCATCCAATCACCGCGCTCCAGAGCGAGTACTCGCTTTGGAACCGCGAGCCTGAACGCGATGTCCTGCCAACGCTGCGTGAACTGGGGATCGGCTTCGTGCCGTTCAGCCCGCTCGGCCGCGGCTTCCTCTCTGGTTCGGTCACGACGACGGAGCACCTGCCGGCGGACGACTTCCGCCGCCTGCTGCCGCGTTTCCAGGGCGACGACCTCCAGAGGAACCTGCAACTGCTCGGCACGCTCGAGGCGCTGGCTGCGAAGAAGGGGTGCTCGAGCAGCCAGCTGTCGCTGGCGTGGATCCTCGCCAAGGGAGACGACCTGGTCCCGATCCCGGGGACCAAGCGCCGCAGCTATCTGGAGAGCAATGCCGCTGCGGCCGATTTCGACCTGACCGCAGGCGATGTGGCCGAACTGGATGCGGCGTTCCCGCTCGGTGCCGCGTCGGGGGCTCGTTATCCGGCCAGCCTGGGGGCGATGGTCGATGGAAGGCGAGACCATAAGTGACAACGATGCGGTGGGGCTCGCGTGTAGCGCTGCTGGCCGTCACCCTGGTGCTCGCCCTGACCGGCGCTGTCGTCGCGCAGCGGCGGCAGTTCTTCTACGGCTGGGATGAAACGGTCAAGAACGTCCCGTACGACGGCCGCTTCACATTTGCGCGCGTGCGCTACCGTCCGGCTCCGGGTGGCAACTGGGCTGGCGGCAGACCGTCATGGGTGCACGGCTATCCGCTTGCCGAGCGCAACCTGATGCAGATCATGAACGAGGTGTCGCTCCTCGACGCCAACATGGACGACGCCAACGTCGTTACGCTCGACGACCCCGAGCTGTTCAAGTACCCGATCGCCTACATCATCGAGGTGGGCTGGTGGACGCTCACCGACCTCGAGGCGGCCGGCCTGAGAGCCTACCTGCAGAAAGGCGGCTTCCTCATCGTCGACGACTTCAAGCTGCCGGGATGGCGCGGGTTGCCGGGCGGTGGATGGGAGCCGTTCGAGGCGAACGTCCGACGCGTGCTGCCGGGGGTGAAGTTCTTCGACATGGACCCGGCCGACCCAATCTTCCACAGCTTCTTCGATATTCAGTCGCTCGACGACTTCCCGCAGGCCTACACCTACGGCAAGGCGGTGTTTCGCGGCGTCTACGAAGACAACGACCCGAAGAAGCGGCTCCTGATGATCGTCAACTACAACACCGATGTGTCGCAATACTGGGAGTGGTCGGGGCGCGGGCTGCGGCCGTTCGACGACACCAATGAGGCGTACAAGCTCGGTGTGAATTACCTGATCTACGGCTTGACGCACTAGTAGGGCGTCGGATCCGCACGTAGTGTCCGCCTTCAGGCGGACCCTGGGAAGTCCGGCTGAAGCCGGACACTACGTGGAAAGGACCTGCTCAGTGCTGGAGCCCGCCCTGCACCGGCACCAGCGTGATTCCCGCTGTTTCGCGCGCGAGCTGCGCCGCGCGGCGCGCCTCCTCCTGCAGCACCTGCTGCACGCGGTAGACCGGTTCGCCCGGACCTGGTGAGCGGCGGTAGTAGCGGCCGTCGGCGCCGAGCTGCCGTGCCTTCACGTTGTCGCGGAACATCGACCGCAGCACGTGCAGCACTTTCGCCTTGTGGTCGGGGCGTTCGACAGGGAACAGCAGCTCGATGCGCTTGTCGAAGTTGCGCGTCATCCAGTCGGCGCTGGCGAGAAACGTCTCCTCTTCGCCGCCGTTCAGGAACCAGTAGATCCGCGAGTGCTCGAGGAAGCGGTCGACCACCGACACCACCTCAATCGTCTCGCTGTGTCCCTTCACCCCCGGCCGCAGCGCGCAGATACCGCGGACGTTGAGGCGAATGATGACGCCCTCGCGCGACGCGGCATAGAGCGCCTCGATGACCTCGTCGTCGATGAGCGAGTTCATCTTGGCCATGATCTCGGCCGGCTGGCCGGCCTCGGCGCGCCGCCGTTCGCGATTGATCAGCCGCAGGAAGCGTTCCCGCAGCCCGGTTGGCGCCATCGTCAGCTTCTTCAGCCGCGGCGGATCGGAGTAGCCGGTCAGCGCGCTGAAGAACGCGCTGGCGTCCTCGGCAATCGCCTGGGACGTGGTGAGCAGCCCGAAGTCGGTGTAGACCCGAGCCGTGCGCTCGTTGTAGTTGCCTGTGGCGAGGTGCGTGTAGCGGCGCAGCCCGTACGGCGTGCGCTTCACCACCTGGCAGACCTTCGCGTGCACCTTGTAGCCGCGGATGCCGTAGATGACGTGGGCGCCGGCCTCCTCGAGCGACCGCGCCCAGCGGATGTTCCGCTCCTCGTCGAACCGCGCGGTGAGCTCGACCACCACGGTCACCTGCTTGTTGCGTTCGGCGGCGCGGCGCAGGCTGGCGATGATCGCGGAGCTCGTGCTGGCGCGGTAGAGGGTCTGCTTGATCGACAGGACCTCCGGGTCGTCGGCTGCCTGGGCGAGCAGCGCGACCACCGGGTCGTACCGACTCATACGGATGGTGCAGCAGGATGTCGCGCTCGTCCATGGCCGCGAACAGGTCGGCGCCGTCGAGCAGCGCGGTCGGCTGCAGTGGCGGGTCGCGCAGCTCGGGGCGACCGGGGACTTCGCACAGCTGCATGAACAGGCGCAGGTCGAGCGGTCCATCGACAGCGTAGACGTCGTCCTTCGAAATCTCCACCTGCTCACAGAGCAGCGACACCAGTTCCTCCGAGGCGCTGGCCTGGATCTCCATGCGGATCACGTCGCTGATGCGGCGTCGGCGCAACTCGCGTTCGATGCGTTCGATCTGCGTCCGCCCACCCTCGTCGTCGAAGTCGAGTTCGGCGTCGCGCGAAAATCGGATTGATGAGGCCTCGACGACGCGCTGGCCTGGGAAGAGTTGGGAGAGGTGGAGCCGGATCAGGTCTTCCAGCAGGACGAACGACAGGCCGTCGGTCGCTGGCACCTGCACCAGCCGCGGCAGTCCGGCGGGCACCTGCACGATGGCGAAGCGGTGGCGGGCGTCCTCGGCAGGCGCGTCCGCAGCGGCATCGAGCAGCACGGCGAGGTTGAGGCTGAGCGACGACAGGCGCGGGAACGGCCGCAGCACGTCGATGGCGAGCGGCGTCAGCACCGGCAGCACCGAGTCGCGGAAGTAGGCCCCGAGCGCCGCACGCTGCACCTCGGGCAGGGTGTCGACCGCCAGGACGCGGAGGCCGTGGGCATTCAGCTGCGGCAGCAGATCGTGCACGGCCAGCCGATAGAGACGATCGACGAACTCGTGTGCGCGCAGGCAGACGGCGCTGAGCTGATCGCTCGGGGTCAGTCCGCTGAGATCGCTGTGCGCGTGCGGTTCGTCCACAGCCTCCTTCAGGCCTGCCACGCGCACCATGAAGAACTCGTCGAGGTTCGACGCCGCAATCGCGACGAACTTCACCCGCTCGAGCAGCGGGTTTGTACTGTCAGCGGCCTCCTCGAGCACGCGCTCGTTGAACGCCAGCCAGGACAGCTCGCGATTGAGGAACAGCGACTCGTCGTGGTTGTGCGGCGTCATGCGCCCACTCCCGCGGCGCGGACGATCAGTTCGCGACCGAACACTTCCGTGAACAGGTCGGCGCGCGCCGTGGCCGCAATCTGTTCCATGGTGATGTCGCCTGCACCGGTCAGCTCCAGCACCCACGCCTTGTCGCCACGAACCAGCCGCACGTCCTTCACCTTCTGGAGGTGTTCCGAGTCGAGCGCGTTGGCAATGCGGAGGATGGCGGCCAGCTTGTTCACCAGCATGCGCTCGTGCAGGTCGAGTTCCATATAGGGCAGGTGGCTGCGCAGCGGGAGGCTGCCGCGGTGATAGCGGGCGACATTGGCGACCACGGCGGTCTCATCGAGGGACAGGCCGAAGATCTGCGCCGCGGCCAGGAGGTACTGGGAGTGCTTGTGATGCGACCGCAGGCTGACGTGGACGCCGACATCGTGCAGCAGGCTGGCGGTCTGCAGCAGCAGGCGATCGCGGTTGGAGAGGCGGTGCTCCTCGCGCAGTTCCTCGAACAGTCGCGTCGCCAGCGCCGAGACCTGCCGGCCGTGATCCTTGTCGTAGCGGAACCGCTGGCCGAGCGCCTCCGCGCTGGCCAGCACCTGGTGCTCGAAGTCCTGCGCCGCCACCTGCGCTTCTGGCTCGGCAAGATCGATTAGCACACCCGAGCGCAGTGAGGCATCCGAGACGATGACGCGGCGCGCGGCGGTGTCGGACAGCAAAGTCGAGTAGATGAGCATGGACGGGATCAGGGTGTCGGCCTCGACCGCGGGCAGGCGCAGGCGGGTGGCCAGCGTCTCGTCGTCGAGCTTCTCGATCTCTGCAGAAAAGTCGAGCAGCGCCTCGCGCGGGATCTCGCGAGCCTGCGCCTCGCCCTCCTGGGCATGGATGTGTGACGCCGCCATGCGGATGTCGCCGCCAATGACAATGAGCTGGGTCACCTTGTGCAGCGGGATCTCGGCACGGATCTCGTCGATGACATTGGCGATGACGCGCTTGAGCAGCGACACCTGCAGCTCGTGGCCGAAGCGGCGCAGTTCGAAGCGCTGGCGGAAACGGACGGCGCCGAGCGCGTAGACACCCGATCGATCGGGCTGACCGTGGCGGAGCAGGGTGAGGTTGGTGCTGCCGCCGCCGACCTCCGCCAGCAGCGTCCACGCGCCCTTCAAGGCGGGATGACGCTTCAGCGACTCGCGGACCGCGAGGTAGAGCAGTCGGGCTTCTTCGGCCTCGTTGATCACCTCGAACTGGATGCCGGTGCGCGCGTGCATCCGGTCGAGGAAGAGGTCGCCGTTGCGCGCCTCACGCACCGCGCTGGTCGCCACGGCGCGCACTTGCGCGACGCCGTAACCATCCATGATCTTGCGGAAACCGTCGATGGCGGCGAAGGCGCTGTCGGCGGTTCTCGGTTTGATGACGCCGGCACTCGAGAACGTGTCGCGCCCGAGGAGCACCCCGCGCGAGGCCTCCTCGAGCACGCGTACGCGGCGGTCCGCGGCGATCTCGGCAATGACGAGACGGATGGCCGTCGCGCCCATGTCGAGCACGGCCACCACTCGCGTCGTCTGCCTCGTATCGGTCATGTGCTGCTGACGCCGGCCAGGGCGGGGCTAGGCGCCTTCCTTCAGGAATGCCAGCAGCGGTGGCAGCGTCTTCTCGGGCGCCTCGAGGTGCGGCACGTGTCCCAGCCCGGGCAGTAACAGCAGGCGGGCCTTGCCGTTCGGGATGGTGTCCGCGATGTACTTCATGCGCGCCTGGAAGTTGGCCGGGGTGCCGGCGAGAAAGTCGTCGGCGCCGCCGAAGACGAGGGTGGTGGCGGTGATGTGCGCCCAGTCGTAGACGACAGGATCGGCATAGTTCACGTTGCCGATGAGGGTCTGCACCATGGCGAGGCGCGGCCAGTCGGCGCTGAGCGTCCAGCCGTAGCGGATGCGCGCATAGGTTTCGAAGGTGTCGTTCCACGCCTTCGGATTGTGCGCGACGTAGCGCATCAGGCTGGCACGGATCGACTGGTAGGTCTGCCCGAGCGCCTGCTTGTAGCCGTCGTCGACGCTCTGCGCCGGGCGGTCGAAGCGACCGTCGGACACGCCAATCGGGTTGTAGATGACCAGCCGTTCAGTCATCGCCGGATACTGCGTCGCAAAGCGCGCCGCCAGCATGCCGCCCATCGAGTGGCCGACGATCATCGCCTTTTCGAGCTTCAGGTTCTTGAGCAGCGTGGCGGTGTTGCGCGCGAAGTCGTTGAAGCTATACGGAATGATCGGCTTGGACGAGCGGCCGTATCCCATCTGATCCGGGATGATTACCCGAAAGCCCTCCTTGCGCAGCGCCTCCGCGATGTTCCCGAAGTAGAAACCGGCGAAGTTGTTGCCGTGCAGCAGCACGACCGCTTTTCCGTTCGGCGTACCCTGCGGCGCCACGTCCATGTACGCCATCCGTACGTCCTGGCCGTAGGTGACCAGGTTCAGGTACGAACTCGGGTAGGGATACGGGCACTCATCGCAGGTAATGCTGATCGGCTTGACGTCGGTCGGCGTCGGCGCAGCCGGGGTCGGCGCACTTTGCCCCTGGGCGGCGGCAATGGCCGGAACGCCTGCGATCGTGAGCAGCGACACGAGAAAAACAAGGATTTTCATCATGGGCAGGCAGTTTACCGCAGCGGCGTAACGAGCTCAGCCTGAGCCCTGCTCCCGAGTATTAGGCGTTCCGGCAACTCCTTCAGGCCGACGTTACGACGGCCTGCTGGTTGGCTCTCGCGCATCCACCCCGGATGTAGCAGCAACTGTGCCGTTAGTGGTTACAGTAGAGCTGGTGGCCCTGAACCGTGTGTGGACGGGAGCAGGTGAGATGACTGCGGGTCGGCACAGTGACAGATAAACTGGGCGCACCGCGAGGGAGACCCATGACGTTTCGCACCCATATTCACGCCGCGCCGCTGGCTGCGGCCCTCGTCGTCACAAGCCTGCTGATGCCGGCGTCGGCCCAGACGCGCCGCGAACCGGACTGGCCACGGTTGCAGGCCGAAACGCTGGAACACTACCAGGCCATCCTGCGGATGGACACCAGCGATCCTCCGGGTAACGAGAAGCCGGTGGTCGACTACCTCGAGCAGGTGCTGACGCGCGAGGGCATAGCGGTTCAGCGCTTCGAGGCGGAGCCGAATCGGGTCAACCTGGTGGCGCGGCTGAAGGGCACTGGCAGGAAGCGGCCGCTGTTGTTGATGGGGCACACCGACGTGGTGACGGTCGACCCGAAGAAGTGGACCTTCCCGCCGTTCAGCGCCACCCGTGATGGCGGCTACATTTACGGGCGCGGGGCCGTCGACGACAAGTCGCACGTCGCGGCGTTCCTGATGACGATGCTGCAATTGAAGCGGCTGAATGTTCCGCTCGATCGCGATGTCATCTTCCTGGCCGAAGCGGGGGAAGAGGGGACGACCAGGGTCGGCATCGAGCACATGGTGAAGCAGCACCTTCCCGAGATCGACGCCGAGTTCTGCTATGCGGAAGGCGGCACGGTGGCCCGCTCGGGCGGCCGGGTGCAATACGCCTCGATTCAATCGGCCGAGAAGATTCCGCACGCCATCGAACTGACCGCCACGGGCATTTCCGGCCATGGCTCGGTGCCGCTGCAAACCAACGCGATAGGACGGTTGTCGATGGCGGTCGCGGCGCTCGTGGCCTGGAAGCCGCCGATCCGGTTGAACGACACGACGCGCGAGTATCTCACGCGGATGGAGCGCATGACGCAGCCGGATGACGCAGCCCGTTACCGCGCGCTGCTTACCGCGCCGTCCGCCGCCGCCGACGATGCGGTGGAATACTTTGCCGGCACGCAACCGCGGCTTGCCTCGATGCTGCGCAGTTCATTGTCGCCGACGATGATTCAGGGGGGATACCGTGTGAACGTCATCCCGTCGGAGGCCAGGGCGACGATCGACGTGCGGCTGCTGCCAGGGGAGGATGACGCGGCGTTCCTCGGCGAGGTGCGCCGCGTGGTGAACGACCCGGCCGTCTCTGTCGCATGGGCGGCGCGCGATGTGCGGCCGGCGGCCCCGGCGGCGCGCCTGGATACCGAGGCGTTGAGCGCCCTGCAGACCGCCATCGCGCAGAACTACGACACGGTGCTGCTGCCAACCATGAGCACCGGTGCCACCGACATGGCCTACCTGCGCGCGAAGGGGATCGAGTGCTACGGCACCGGTCCAGCCGTCGACGTCGAGGATGGACCGAAGGGGTTTGGAGCACACAGCGACCAGGAACGCCTGCTGGAGGAGGAACTGCACCGCTTCGTCCGGTTCTCGTGGGATGCCGTGGTGAACCTGGCGCGTGCCCGTTGAGGCTCTGCAGGGGAGGGCCCGAGAGGCCGATATGCGGGACTGAGGCTTCATGATACAACCCGCGAGCGCACGCGCGAACGTGCCCGGCCGCCTCCAGTGGCTGCTGACCACGCTTCCGTTTGCCCCGCTCGCCGCCATCGCCTATTTCTTCAGCGAGTGGCTGTTCTTCGTGACGAAGCCGTCGCCAACCTCTGCGCTTCCGCTGCTCGCACAACTACGGGTGCTGATCGAATCGCCAGGGCCTGTCCTGCTGCCGCTGCTGCTGGCGCAGGTGCTGGCGAGCGCGCTGTCGGTGCTGGCCTACCCGAAGGGCCGGGCCGTTGCCGCCGCACCGGCCGCCGTGGTGGGCGGGTGGCTGATGCTCGTGCTCGTCGACAACTTCACGCAGACGCTCTTCGGCGTCGGAATCGTGCGCTCGGGTGAGGCGGTGCGCATCGCCTACACAGCCCTCCTCCCCATGCTCGTCGTCGTGGCCGGCTGGAAGATCGTCGGCTGGGTCGATGCCGCCGTGCGCTGGCGGCGTTCATCGCTGGTGGCCGTTGCGGCGACGGCCATTCTCGCGGCGCTGCCAGTGGCGACCGCGCCCGAGGTGCTGCCGACCGAGCCAGACCCGAGCATCCTTCCCGTGCTGCAGCTGACGGCGACGAATGCCGACCGTCCGAACATCCTGTTTCTGGGCGTAGACGGACTCGACGCCGACATCACGTCGGCCTATGGCTACGGGCGACCGACGACCCCGTTTCTCGACAGCATCCGTGAGGACACGCTGCTGTTCGAGCACGCGTACGCAAACGTGGCGCGTACGCACGGATCGCTGGTCACCCTGCTGACCGGCCGTCTGCCGTTCAGCACGCGCGTGACGTTTCCGCCGACGCTGCTGCAGGGCGCCGACGGCGACCGCACCCTGCCGATGCTGCTGAAGGCACTCGGCTACACCACGCTGCAACTCGGCATGCGCCATTACGCCGACGCAGAAGACACCAACGTCCACGGCTTCGATGCCGCCAACTATCGATGGCAGCGGCTGGGCGACCCGTCGGCCGAGGCCGGCCGGCCGAGCGATACCGACAGCTTCAGGACGGCCGTGGCCGAGCGGATGGACGAGCGCTTCGCGCGTCTGCTCGCCACGCGTCCGGTCGCAGACGGGTTCGCGCACGTCGAAGGACGGGCGGTCGACCCACAGTGGCGCGACGAACGCCGCATCGCCACCCTCGAACGCTACTTCGCCGAAGCGCCGACCCCCTGGTTCGTGCATCTCCATCTCCTGGACACGCACTGCTGCAACTGGCACCCGGACCAGCGGCATTTCCACGACGGGTCACGCACGGTCGACTTCCGCGACAGCCAGGTGCTGGAGACCGACGGCCAGATCAAGCGGCTGTTCGAGGCACTGGAGCGCAGCGGTCAGCTCGAGCGCACGATCGTGGTGATCAACTCGGACCATGCCTCCGAGTGGAAGATTACCGCGCGCGTGCCGCTGATGATCCGCTTCCCGGATCGCCAATACAAGGGGCGGGTGCGAGCGAATGTCCAGCTCGCCGACGTGGCGCCGACGGTGCTGCGCTACCTCGGCGCCAACCCGCCGGCCTGGATGGACGGCGTCTCGGTACTGGACGAGAGGACCATCGACCCGATGCGGCCGATCTTCGGTGTGTCGGACGTGCAGGCGCGTGAAGGGGCCAGCGGCCAGCGGCGGCTGCGCGACGGAGGGACGCACAACTTCGGCGCGTCGGCGGTGATGATGGTGGTCGGTGGGCAGGTGTTCAACATGGATCTCGCGACCGGAGCGATGACGTCGGAATCGGCTATCGCCTCCGAGCCGTCCACTGCACCGGTCCTCTCCGCGGAGGTGGCACGGCAGGCGTTGCTGGACCGTTTGCACACGGCCGGCCTACACCTTCGCAGCCTCCCGCCTTCAGTCGCGCCAACCCGCTGAGACATCTTGCGACCGCCAGGTGGGCAGCCTGCCTGTAGAATTCGCCACGTCCCGCAACGAACGGCACCGCGGGCGGGGGATGACGATGGCGAAGACAAACGGTGTGTCACGGCGCGACTTCTTTAAATCCGTTGGTACCGCGGCCGGCGCCGCCGGCCTTCCTGCGCTCTCGGCCACCGAGGTGCTGGCCCAGGCAGCACCGTCTCCGTCGGCGCTGCCGCAGGTTCCCGCGTCGCCGTTCCCCACCTTGAACCGCCGCGCCCTCGGGTGGCTCCGCTTTCTCTGGGAGAAGAGCACGACGCCTGACGACTGGAGCAGCGTCGGCATTCCGCACCCCTGGTGGGACCGCTACACCGCGCCGGTCGTCCTCAGCTACGGGCGGTTCGATCTGTCCTTCTCGGCCTACGGCATCCTGATGATGGCCGACCAGACCCCGGCGTGGCGCGACGCGTACACGCGGATGACCGACGAGATGGCGAAGCGCTATCCCACGTACTGGGGCGCCATCGACTGGCTGACGCAGATTGGCGACGACCCGAAGCGGGCGAAGTATCCGGCGCAGATCATGGCGACGCTGCCACCGAATCTGCGTGGCAACTACAACCGCTATGGCTGGACGGGGAATGGCGTCGAACCGTGGGGGCTGCAGAAGGATCCGATCGGTGCGGACGGCTACCTGTTCTTCCGCGGCTGGTTCCATTTGCTGCTCGCCACGCACAAGTACGTATCGGGCAGCGACAAGTGGGCGAGTCCGTTCAAGGTGACCGGCTACGGCGATGAAGAGTTCGAGTGGGACCACCACCGGCTGGCAACCCGACTCGACGAGCAGTACCGTGCGCGACCCGAAGGTCCGCAGTGCGAGAACACGAAGATCTGGTTCTACTGCAACATGGCGGCGGCGCTCGGCATGCTGCTGTACGACAGGGTCTACGGCAGGCAGACGCACCGCTCGGCGCAGAACTTCCTCGAGTACGCGCGCAAGAACTACGTCGGCGTGTCGGCTGACAACAGGCTTGAATGGGTGACGCAGTACTACGACCCGATCGTCAACTGGAAGCTGAACGCCCCGCCGGCTGCCGGAGTGTCCACCGCATTCCTGCTGGCGCCCCAGAACCGGGAATTCGCGTCGTTCCTGTACGACGCCGCGGCGAATGCAGCCGGTGTCCGCGCGCCGAATGCCCAGGTGCGCAGCAACCCCGCGCTGCTGCTGATGGCGCGTGAACTTGGCGATACGGCTGTGGCCGACAAGCTGAAGGCCGCTGCCGACCGCGAGGCCGACCCGCGCTTCTTCGGCAAGCAGAACGAGATGTTCGGGTGGTGGACGAACAATGCGACCGAAGGCTATCCGCGCGGGCAGGCCAGCGCCACGCTGATGGTGTCCGAGATTGGACGACCGGGCGACTGGATGCGCTCGTTCGATGTGCCGCACCTCGACAAGTTCACCGCGCCAACGGTGGAAGGTGTCGACTTTCCTTCGATGGGCCTCTACCAGGCGTGGAATGACGGCCCGAGCGGCACACTCAACATCGGCACCTACGCGGCAGCGCCTGACAAGCGGGGAGCCGCCACCGCATTCACGGTCACCAACCTGCCGAATGCGAGTGCGGTGCGGATCACCGTCGATGGCCAGCCCTTTACCCGGTTCGAGCCGACCGGGCCGACCAGCATCCGTGTGAACACGACGATCGACCTGCGCCAGTTCCGGATCGAGACCGGATACCGTGGTGCAGCACAACGGGTCGACGAACAGCCGCGGCAGCGACCGGACTATCGCGCCGGAGGCGCGGCGGCTGGGCTTGCCGTCGGGTCGCAACCGGTCGAGAGCCTGGAGAGCAGCGAACGTCCAATGGGGCGGAGTCTGTTGTCCAGCGTCGGTGTCGGTTGTCCGTGTTGCATGGCCTAGGCGGAAACCAAAACAGCGCACCTGCGGGACGTGCCCGACTGATAGACTCCCGCCGAAAGGCAGGTTGCTCATGGACACAACGGTTGAGCGGCGGAGATTCACAGCCGACCACCGCGCTTTTCAAGGGCGCCTGTTCGTGGTCGCGGCGGTGCTGTTTCCGCTCATCGTGCTGGCGGGATTCGCGCGCACCTACTACCTGAAGACGCTGCTCGGCTCGCCGCCGCTGCCCTCCGCGCTGGTGCATGTGCACGGCCTGCTCATGACGGCGTGGGTAGCGCTGTTCGTGATTCAGGTGTCGCTCGTGTCGAGCAGGCAGATCCGGATCCATCAGCGGCTCGGCTACACGGGGATTGGTCTCGCCGCAGCAATAATTGTCACGGGAGTGCCGGTGGCACTGCGTTCAGCCAAGTTCGGGTCGGCTTCGACGCCCCCTGGCATTCCCCCGCTCGCGTTCATGATCGTGCCGCTGTTCGATCTGCTGATGTTTGCCGGATTCTTCGGGGCTGCCATCTACCGCCGCCGGAATCCCGCCGCACACCGGAGCCTCATGCTGCTGACGGCGCTGAACTTCCTCCCGCCGGCACTTGCCCGGATTCCCATCGTCGGGGTGCAGGCACTTGGCCCACTCTTCTTCTTCGGCGTGCCGACGGCCTTGGCCCTCGTCGTGCTGGTGCTTGGAAGGCGGCGGCAGGCGGGCACGGACCGCGTGCTGGCCTGGGGTACCGGCGCGCTCGTGGCCTCTTACGTTGTCAGGCTGGCGCTGATGATGACGCCGGCCTGGCTGTCGGTCGCAGCCTGGCTGATCACCTTTGTGTGAGCTCCAGTTAACCCGTTCATGTGACAAGAGAAGGGGAGATGTTGATGCTTCGCCGGTTTGTGATGGTGGTGTGGGGGACGCTGGCAGTGGCCGGTTTCGCGTCGGCGCAGGAGATGCCGCCGGAGTATCAGCGTGTACCTGTCGACCCTCGGAAAGCAGGGCGACTACAAGGCCAACGTGCTGAAGGTGAACATCCCGCGCAACGACCTGAAGGTGAAGGTGGCCGGCGTGGACACGCCTACGCCGTTCGGGTTCGGCGGGTGGGTAGCCCTGACGAAGGGCGATGGTGGCCATGAGGTGCTGATGGGCGACCTCGTGCTCACCGAGGATGAGGTGAACCCGGTGATGTCGGCGCTCCTGAAGGAAGGGCTCGACGTCACGGCCCTTCACAATCACTTCTTCTGGGAAGAGCCGCGTATCTTCTATATGCATGTCCACGGCATGGGGACCGCGGACACGCTGGCGCAGAAGCTCAAGCCTGCCGTTGCGATGATCGGCTCGTCAGCGCCGCCTGCAGCCGCGCCATCGGGCGCTGCGTCGTCAGGTTCAGTCGCCGGCGCAGCCGGCCTGGATACGGCCGGGCTGGCGAAGGCCATCGGCACCGAGGGCGAACAGACCGGCGCTGTCTACAAGATCACCATCGGGCGCAACGACCTGCAGGTCCGTGAAATGGGTGCGCCGATCAACGCCCGCATGGGGCTGAACACCTGGGCGGCGTTCATCGGCACCGATGCGAAGGCGGCTGTCGCGGGTGATGTGGCGATGCTCGCCTCGGAGGTGACGCCGGTGCTGAAAGCCCTGCGCGAGCACGGCCTGTCTGTCGTGGCGATTCACCACCACATGACCGACACGCAGCCCACGATCTTCTTCCTGCACTACTGGGGAACCGGTCCGGCTGCGACGCTGGCGGCGGGGGTGCGCGCGGCGGTTGACCAGCTGGCAAAACCGGCCGGGGGGCGGTGAACTGGGGAACCGGGTGTAGTCCAGCGCCCGCCGTGCCGATAGGGGGGGATAAGGCTGGCCGTCGATAGTGGCCAGCCAGCACCAGATGCCGGGCAACCGGCGGTGCCATCGGCCTGTCCAAGCCGACCGGCATGCCTTCAGTTGGAATGCTCCCCGAGGGACGATGAGACGCACGATGAAGACCGCGGTATTCAGTTGCCTCGCGCTGTTGTTCACCGTCCTGGGCCACGCCCAGGGCATCCAGTCTGGAACGCTGCGCGGCGCAGTGTCCGGCCCAGAGCTCGGCCCGCTTCCGGGCGCGACGGTGACGGCTGAGTCGCCGGCACTCCAGGGCTCGCGGGCCACCGTGACGGGCGTGGACGGCACATTCGTGCTTGCCGCGTTGCCGCCGGGCGACTACACCGTGGAGATCAAGCTCGACGGCCTGGCTGTCGTACGGCAGGTCGTCCGCGTCCCGCTCGGCGGGGTTGCCGAGATGAACGCCGAGATGTCGGTCGCGAAGGTGTCCGAGACCGTGCAGGTGGTCGGCCGCGCCGTGCCCACCCTGGCGGGCGGTGCCGTGAGTGCCAATATCCGCTACGCAGATGTCGAGGCGCTGGCGACGCCAAGGACGCTGTCGGGCATTGCGAGCCTCGCACCGGGCGTGACGCAGAACGGGCCCAACGCCGCACCGACCGAAGGGCAGTCGCAGATCGTGATCAACGGCGGGCTGGCCTACGACAACGTGTTCATGATCAACGGCGTCGACGTGAACGACAACATCTTTGGCTGGCCGCAGAACCTCTTCATCGAGGATGCGATTGCGGAAACGCAGGTGCTGTCATCCGGGATCCCGGCCGAGTACGGCCGCTTCACTGGTGGAGTCGTCAACGCCATCACCAGGAGCGGCTCCAACAGGCCCGCCGGCAGCTATCGGTTGAACCTGTCCAATGACGCCTGGAGCTCCGAAACGCCTTTCGAGGTGACGAACAAGGTGTCACGCAGGTCGAAGACCAACGCCGTGCACGAGGTGACGCTCGGCGGGCCGATCAACCGCGACCGCCTGTGGTTCTTCGCTGCCGGACGCTACCAGAATCTCGAGAATTCGCTGACGCTGCCGATCACCGCCTCCACCTACCAGACGACCGACCGGAACATGCGCGGCGAACTGAAGCTCACCGGCACGGTGCGGCCCGGACAGACCGTGCAGGCCAGCTACCTCCGCAACCCGCGCGAGCAGCGGCAGCAGGCGAACCTGGCCGGCGGTCTGGCGACCATCGACCCGTTTGCGCTCAGCGACAAGAACCGGCCGAATCACCTGTTTGCCACCCACTACAGGGGAGCGCTCGGGCCACGGCTTCTCGCCGAGGGCCAGTATTCGCAGCAGAAGTTCTCGACCGACCTCGGCGGCGGCACGAGCCGCGACGCGGTCGATTCGCCGATCTTCTCGTTCGACTTCACTCGCCAGTACAACGCGCCGTACTTCGACCGGACCGACCCGGACGAGCGCAACAACCGGCAGTTGACCGGCAGCGCGCTCTACCTGCTGCCCGGGCACGACGTGAAGGTCGGTTACGAGTGGTTCCGCAGCAACAAGGTTGGCGGCAACTCCCAGTCGGCCACCGGCTACGTGTTCTACACCGACTACGTCACCGACTCGAGCGGCCGGCCGGTCTACGACGCGGGCGGTCGTCTGATGCCGCGCTTCGTGCCGGGCGCGACGCAGGTCTTCACCTACTCGGCCACGCGCGGTGCGATGCTGAATGTCGACACCCAGTCGGCGTATCTCCAGGATCACTGGCGCATCAGCCCGTATCTGACGGCTGATCTCGGCGTGCGCCTGGAGCGGGTTTCGAGCGAAGCCAGCGGCGCCACGTCCGGCATTCGTTCGACGCGTGCCGTCCCGCGCCTCGCGCTTGCGATCGATCCGGGTGCCAGCGGCGCGCTGGTCCTGCACACGACCTTCAGTCAGGTACTCGGGCCGATACAGCGACGCCTTGATGAACGCCAACAGTGCCGTCGGAAACCCGAGCCGGATCGACGGCGTGTATGCCGGTCCTGCCGGCGCCGGCCGCACTTTCGCGGCGGGGTTCGATGCGGCGAACTACAACTACGACGGGATCTACGCGTCGTTCCCAAGCGCGAACGTCTCCTTTGCCCCAGGCCTGTCGGCGCCGCTCACCTCCGAGTTCACGGCGTCTGCCGCCCGGCTGCTGGCACGTACCGGCACGGTTGAAGCGGCGTACGTGTTCCGCCGGACGGGCAATCTGATCGAGGACTACGTCGACACCAGCACGGGCAGCACGAATGTCGTACAGCCCGGCGTCAACCTGCGCGTGAGCAACCGTGTGTATGCGAACAGCGACACCGCCTTCCGGCAGTATCAGGGGCTCGTGTTCCAGGGGCACACGGAGTTGCGATCGAACTGGTCCGTCAACGGATTCTGGACCGTGCAGCTCCAGAACGACGGTAACTACGAGGGTGAGGCTGCTGGCCAGATCCTCACCTCGGCGATGGGCAACTATCCGGAAGCCTTCTCCGAAGCGCGCAGCTATCCGTCCGGCCGCCTGGCGAGTTTCCAGCGGCACAAGGTGAACCTCTGGTCGGTGTACAGCCTGAACCTCGGACGGGCTGGGGCGGCGTCGATGTCGGGCATGTGGCGCTACAACTCGGGGCGGGTGTACACGCTGCGCGCTGCCGGCCAGCCGCTCACGACGATTCAGCGCACGCTGCTCCAGTCGGCCGGGTACGTCGATGCGCCATCGTCCCAGAGCCTGGCCTATGGCGCGCTCGGCTCCGAGTCGTTCGCCGGCTACGGCATGGTCGACCTGTCGGTGAACTACCAGATCCCGGTGATGGGGAAGGCCCGCCCGTGGCTGCGAGTGGACGTGTACAACGTGCTCGATAACCAGAAGCTGATCAGCTGGAATACCACCATCAAGCCGGACCCGAACTCACCCGTCGACGCGATGGGTCTTCGCACCGGGTATCTGCCTGGGCCGCTCTTCGGACAGGGAACCGGCACCGGCAACTACCCGACGCCGTTCGCCGGCCAGACCGGCGGGCGGACGCTGCGCGCCGCGCTCGGCGTGCGGTTCTAGCGTCGCCCGTGTCAATGAAGGGGCGGGCCGCTCTGGTCCGCCCCCATCTGTTGGAATGCTTGCAACTCGACTCCTCATCCACCAATGACGCGCCGAATCGTCGGGCCGGAACAGCGCCGTGAGCCACGGTACGAGGTGCTGGTCAACGTCCGGGGGCGGGCGGCAAGCCACCCCGTCAAGCTCGCCAACCTCAACGAGAGCGGCGGCCTCGTGTACGCGAGCTGCCGGCTGTTCGAAGGGGTGGTCTACACCTTCCAGTTCTATGTCGCTCCCCATTTCGGACAGGTGAAGGTCGACGCCCGGGTCGTGCATGCGGCCGACGTGAGCGGCGACCCCGATATGGTGTGCGTTGCAGGCGTGGAGTTCGTGGGGGAGAGCGCGCAGCAGCGAGCCGCCATCGAGCGCTTGATCGCCGGCTCGGCTTGGTAGGCGCGCCGCGGCGCATACGGCGTGTTCTGCACGTTGGTCGTCAGGGTCCGGCTTGCTGCGGAGGCCCGGGATCGGGATCCAGACGATAGAGCCACGCGTTGGCATACATGAACAGGCCGTACGCGATCGTCCCGATGGCGACGACCGCGAACGCGGTGTCACCGACAACGCCTCCGCCGATGAAGTCGAACGCCGTATCCGTGTCGCCAACCGCGGAGGGATTCTGCGAGACAGCGCTGCGCAACAGGAAGTATCCGATCACGCACAGGAGAACGCCGCGCGCTGAGTAGCCGTAGGCCGCGAGCGCCGCAATCGCCCTCTCCGCGCTGCGTGTGTGTGGCGTGATGTGGATGTCGTGCGCGTACGACTGCCGGATCACATACCAGAACTGCACGAGTCCAACGGCAGCAACAGCGAGTCCCGCAAGGGCGACGAGCCATGGGCCGGCCGGCCAGTTCAGGACACGAGCGACCAGCTGCTGCTGGCCCTGCTCGGCGGCATCTCGCGCCGCGCCTGGCGGCGCCAGGGCGCTCCGCGCGGCCGACCAGGCGAGGAAGCCGTAGGCCGCACCGCTGGCCGCGATGCCGACCCGTGTGAGGCGGCCGAACCGGTCAGTGCCGACGCCGTACGGATCGCTGAGCGCCTGCAGCACGCGCCACGCCCCATACGCCGCGGCGCCCGCGGCGAGCGTCCAGACGATTGCCGCGCCGCCCGGAACCCGCTCCACCAGCAACTGCGGAATCCGGCTGGTGTCGGCATACTCAGTGAGGTGGCCGGTCAGCGCGATCAGCGCCACGCCGCCAACCAACACGTACATCGTGCCCACCGCCGCACAGCCTACCCGCGCGAGCGGGCGGACGTGCCTGCGAACGGCATCCAGCATTCCCACACCTCACAATAACCCGCTGGAAGGTGCGCTTGCCGCTTGCGAGATGAAGGCCCGCCACGCGCAAACGGAATCGGCGCCGGCAGCTCGGCAGGAGGGTGGACGCGAGGCTCAGATGCGGTTCAACGCGCCGGATCGTGGTTGACGAGCCCGTCGCCTGTCCCGCGCTCCGTGATACTTGCCCGAAAGAGACTGAGCGCAGATACTCTGTCGGACACGTTGTGGAGCAACTATGTTGTTTATGAATCGTCGCCAGTGGATTCGCGCGGCGGCAACCGCCTCGATGCTGCCCGCCGTAGCCGCCGTAGCACCCAATGTCACGAACGCGCAGCAGGGCGCCTGGCGTGATCGGAAGAAGCGAGCCACTGTGCGGGGCCTCCAGATGGCCTATTACGAAGTGGGGACCGGCGACCCGATTGTCTTCCTGCACGGTAACCCTACCTCGTCGTATCTGTGGCGGAACATCATCCCCCATGTGCAGCACCTTGGGCGCTGCATCGCGCCCGACATGATCGGGATGGGAGACTCCGACCGTCTCCCTGACAGTGGACCCGATAACGTACTCGTTCCGCGACCATCAGGCGTATTTGTTCGGCCTGTTCGACGCCCTGAAGCTTGGCAGTCGCGTGACCCTTGTGCTTCACGACTGGGGGTCGGCTGTCGGTTTCACCTGGGCGCAGCAGAACCCGGCGCGCGTCAAGGGCATCGCATATATGGAGGCGATCATCGAGCCGCCAAACGCCCCCAGACCAGCTCCGGCGCCGGGCTCGACGTTCGCGATCTACCGATCGGCTGCGGGTGAACAGGCCGTGCTGCAGGAGAACCGCTTCATCGAGAATCTGATCTCTGGGCTCGAGGTACTACCTGACAGAGGCGGACGCGGCTGAGTACCGGCGGCCTTTCCTCGTGCCTGGTGAGAGTCGTCGACCGACGCTGACCTGGCCGCGTGAACTGCCTCTCGGCGGTGAACCCAAGCACACCTATGACCTGGTTCGCGAATACTCGGACTGGCTCGCCGCAGACACGAGGCTGCCGAAGCTGTTCGTCCGTGTGATCCCCGGTGCATTACTCGGTCGTCCGGAAGCGCTGGCGTTTGTCCGCACTTTCAAGAATCAGACGGAGGCCACCGTGTACGGTCCGCACTTCGTGCAGGAGACTGCCCCTGACGCGATTGGCCGCGCACTGGCGCGCTGGATCCCGACTGTCAAATGACAGGGTCCTCGAGTCGCCCGAGCCGTGCGTCGCGCCTTTCGCGTCAGCACTGCTTTGGCATCCGCAACTAACGCGCGGCGCGTCGCGGCGGGAATGCGGACAGAAACCAGTCGCGAATACCGACCGTTCGATCGCCGCTTCACCGAGCCCGTTCAGCCATGCGAGCCCGTCGCTCTTCGCGAGCAGTATCAGCGTGAGCCGCTCGGCCGGTTCGTCGTCCAGGACCTTTAAGTAAAGCGCCGAGTACCGCCCCTCCCACAGCCCCGTGTGCCAGGCCAGCTGACGTCCCGCCACGACCCGGACGAACCAGCCCAGGCCATAGGGCAACGGGGCGCCCGCTGGCGTCCGCGCCGGCGTCCAGAGCAGCGTCCGCTGCGCTGGCGCGAGCAGTGTGTCGCGGACGAGCGCGTTGTCGAAGCGGGCCAAATCCATTGCCGTGGCCACCACCCCACCGGCGGCCCCGTCGCCCTGCGGCGGGGGCGGATCGGCGCGGAGGACGCGTCCGTCGGACCCTATGGAGTACGGGACCGCGAGTGCTGCCGAGACCGCAGGGGGAAGTGGCAGGTCCCGGTGCTTACGCGCAGCCCCACGCATCGCGGCCGGCCGGAATACGAACTCGTCGACCAGGTCGGAGAACGGACGCCCCGTTACCTCGGCCGTCGGACGCGACGCCCAGGAGAAGGCCACCGGGTTGTATTAGAAGCGGCTGCCCGGCTCGCCGCCGTTTGCCGTCATCGATAGGACGTGCCGCAGGGTAAGCGCATCGCTGGCACATGCGAAGTCCTCGAAGAGCCACAACTGCCGAAATCGGTTTACTCACCGACGCAATGTCGAAGGGAGTGTCGGGCGTGACCGGGACACGGTGCTCGACGTCCGCGAGTCCCAGTCCACGTGCGAGGACAACGGTCGTATCCCGCAACACCACGACTGCCATACCAGGAACACGCCTTGCCCGCCGCAGGGCGTCGAGCTGGTTAGCCAGCCTGCCTGCCGCAACGTATCGCTCGTTGGGATGACCGGGGTCGGCGGTGCAGCAGGGGCGCAGCCGAGACACACGACGAGGCCAACAGTCGCGCCTATCCAGCACCGGCCCGAGCGCACGCGTTTACGATCGATCGGTTGCGACATCGGCTTCTCAGTGCAGTTCGGATCGGACGCTCGTCAGCCCGTGTTGCGCATGCCGGCCGCCACGCCGTTGATGGTGACGAGCAGCGCCTCCTTGACACGCTCGTCCTCGTGCGTGCGCAGGCGACGAAGGAGTTCGATCTGCACCAGGTTGATCGGGTCGACGTAGGGGTTCCTGCACGTCGATCGACCGCCGCAGCACCTGGTTGGACTCGAGCAGGGCGCGCCGCCCTGTCACGCCGAGCACGCCGTCGATGACGCGAGCGAGCCTGGCGCGGAGTTCAGCCCCCAGCGGCTGCAAATCGGCAGGCACCAGCCGGCGATCGTACTCGGCGGCAATGCGGGCATCGCTCTTGGCCAGCACCATTTCCATCAGCTCGATGACCGAGCGGAAGTAGGGCCAGTGCTCGTACATCGTCTTCAACTGCGCCTGCTCGCCCCGGGCCAGCGCCCGCTCCAGCGCTTCGCCAGCGCCAAGCCAGGCGCCGAGCAGGAGCCGTGTCTGGGTCCATGCGAATTGCCAGGGGATGGCGCGCAGGCTCTTCACTCCCGCGTCGGGGGCCGGAGTCGCGCGCCGCGCCGGCCGGCTGCCGATGTTCATCTCGCTCAACTCGGCCTCAGGAGTGGCCGCGTGGAAATAGTCGACGAAGCGCGGATGGTCGTAGACGATGCCGCGAAACGCTTGGCGCGCGTCGTCATGCAGGCGATCCATGCTTGCGCGCCACTCGGGCCGCGCCGTCGGCGCCGGCGTCAGCCACGCCTCGAGCGTGCCGCTGGTGTAAACCTCGATGGTCCGTAACGCAATGTCCGGCAGGCCGAACAGCGCCTGCAGCATTTCGCCCTGTTCGGTGACGCGAAGCGTGCCATCGATCGAACCCGCCGGCTGCGACATGATCGCCAGGTGCGTCGGTCCGCCGCCGCGGCCGACGCTGCCGCCGCGTCCGTGGAACAGCGTGACGTGCACGCCGTGCCGCGCGCAGGTGGCAACAATCTGCTCCTGCGCCTTGTACAGATCCCAGCTCGCCGCCAGCCGGCCGACATCCTTTGCCGAATCCGAATAGCCGATCATTACTTCCTGCCGGCCCGCGATGGCGTCGCGATACCAGTCGATGGTGAGCAGTTGATCGAGGACGTCCGCGGCGTGCTCGAGGTCGCGCGACGTTTCAAACAGCGGAACGACGCGCAGCGGCGTCGCAACGCCCGCCTCCTTCTGCAGCAGCATCACGGCGAGGACGTCGGACGCGGCGCTCGCCATGGTGATCACGTAGGCGCCAAGTGAGTCCGCGGGGATGGCGGCAATGGTGCGGAAGGTGTCGAGCGTGTCCAGGACGCTCGCTGGCGGCTGGAACTGCCTCGGTGTGAGCGGACGCGTTCCGGCCAGTTCACGCAGCAGGAACTCCATCCGTGCTGCTTCGAACCAATCCTCATAGCTGCCGAGGCCGAGCGCGCGGGTGATGGCCGAGAGCGCCTCGGTGTGCCGCGCCGAATCCTGGCGGACGTCGACGCGAGCCAGGACGAGGCCGAACACCGTCAGGCGGCGGCGCAGGTCGAGCAGCCGTCCATCAGCCAGCACCTCGAATCCGGTGCTGCGGAGCGATGCGTCGCACGCATCGAGCACCTCGCCGAACTCGCCGGTGTGCAGGTAGGCGTCGGCCGAGGGAGGAAGATCCGCCGTTCCTTGCAGCGACTCCTCGATCCAGCTCCGGGTCGCGAGCAGCCGCGTGCGCACCCCGCGGAGCACTTCGCGGTACGGTTCCCGCGCGTCGCCGGACAGGTGCCGAACCGGCTGGTCTGCAGTCGACAGCGACAGCTCGTCACGGAGCGCGTCGATCTCGCGCAGATAGAGGTCGGCTGCCATCCAGCGATGGAACAGGCAGGTGCGACGCGTGACATCGGGCGTCACGTTGGGATTGCCGTCGCGATCGCCACCGATCCACGAGCCGAAGCGGATGGGCGCGATGCCGGCCGGCAGGCCCTGTCCGGTCTGCGCGGCCAGCGCCCGGTCGACCACCCGGAGGTATTGCGGCAGGGCATGCCACAGGCTCTGCTCGAACACGATCAGGCCGCCGCGGACCTCATCGAGGACCGATGGCCGCTCCGGCCGCACCTCGTCGGTGCCCCAGGCCGCGGTGATCTCGCGCAGCAGCGACGTGGCGACCGCCTCGCGCTCGACCGAGCTCAGGTCGGCGTGGTCGCGGGCGCCAAGACCGGCGGCAATGCGGTTGTGCTTCTGCACCAGGGTGCGGCGCGAGATCTCGGTGGGATGCGCCGTGAGAACCAGCTCGATCTGCAGCGAGCAGACGGCCTCATGCAGCCGGGCGGGCGCGATGCCGGCGGCAATGAGGCGCGCGAAGCCGTCCTCGCATGAGCCGCGCTGCGGTTGCGCCAAGGGGTCGCGGCGGTGCTCGCGACGCCGACGAATCCGGTGATGCTGTTCGGCGATATTCGCCAGGTTCAGAAAGTGGGCGAACGCTCGCGCCAGGGGGAGCGCCGCTTCGACCGGGAGGTCGGCCAGCTCGCGGGCGAGCGTCTCGAAGTCGGCATCGCTCCCGGCTCGCGCCTGTTTCGCCAGGGCACGGACCGTTTCGACCCTGTTGAACAGCGCCTCGCCTTCGTGAGTACGAAGCACCTGTCCCAGCAATTCACCGAGCAGCCGGACATCGTCTCGCAGGGGCTTGTGCGGGTCGGAGTTCATCGGTCTACGATACCGCACGCCGACAATCAGCTGTGTTGTTGGAGGCTCGGTGCTTGGTCAGCCGCGTCCTCCGTTGCACGGCGAGCGATTTGCAAACGAGTGCTTCGAATGCACCCAGACTTGTGATGCGATTTGACTTCTCGCAGGGCTGGCAGACGATCCAGCAGATGCTCAACGGCTTCATGGCGATGCTTCCGCGCCTCGTGCTGGCGCTCGTTGTCATGACCGTATTCTGGGTAGTCGGAAGGTTGGTGCGCTCCCTCGTGCGCCGGCACGCCATGCGTCGCGAAGGCCCGCGTAGTCTCGAGCTGGCAATCGGGCGGCTCGTGCAGGGCTCGATCATCGCCCTGGGCGTGTTAATCGCCGTCACCGCGGCTTTCCCCAGCTTCACCCCGGCCGATCTCGTTAGCGCGCTCGGTATCGGCGGGGTGGCGATCGGCTTCGCGTTCAAGGACATTTTCCAGAACTACCTCGCGGGAATCCTTATCCTCCTTACGCGCCCGTTTCTCGTCGACGACCAGATCCGCTTCAAGGACTACGAGGGCACGGTGGAGGACATCCAGACGCGCGCGACGCTCATCAAGACCTACGACGGGCGTCGCGTGATCATTCCCAACGGGGAGCTCTACACGAACTCGGTCACGGTCAATACCGCCTTCCCGGAGCGCCGCTGGGAGTACGACATCGGGATCGGGTTTGGGGACGACGTGGAGCAAGCGCGTGAGATCATCCTGCGCACGCTACGCGAGACGGAGGACGTCTCTCCGGACCCGAAGGCCGATGTCATCCTCGTCGAACTGGCCGACTCGACGGTGAACCTGCGCGCCCGCTGGTGGACAAAATCGCGGATGGCCGACGGACTCAACGCCAGGGATCGTGTCCTCAGTCAGGTGAAGGCGTCGCTCACGGCGGCCGGTATCGACCTGCCGTTCCCGACGCAGCAGATCCTCTTTCACGATCAGACGGAGGCCACCGACGGCGATCGGCGGCGGCAGCGTGAGGGCTGGCCGGCGGGGAAGAGCGAGGTACCGCGGCCTGCCGGAATCGCACGCGCGCTGGGCACCCGCACGAACGGCGCGGCGACCGGAGCCACGGACGGCGTGGACGGCGCCCGCTCACGCTGACCGGACGGCCAGCTGCAGGGAACACGTCAGTCACAGGGGCTCCTTCGTCCCGTTGCTCGTCCGCGCACAGGCTCTGGCGGGATCGTCCAGTTCCGAGCCCGTCGCTCTGCCTGTCGCCGATTCACAGATGGGCCGGCGGTGCTCCTGTGCCACTAATTGGAATTGCAACGACCACGGGCACCGCTCGCTCGCTGGCGCGGATCCTGCTCGACTCAGGCCGGAGGTGAATACATGAAACGTATGATTGTTGTCGGGTGTGCCCTGGCGGTGCTGTCGGGCACGCCTGGGCTGGCCAGAGCGCAGGCCCAGGGCTCGGGTGCGACCACGGGAACCCAGTCGACCGATCGTGCCAATGCGCAACGAACCGACGCCCTGGCAGCCCTGCAGGACGCCCGGGTCACGATGGCCAGACTCACTGAGGCGTCCATGTCACAGGACGCCCGAAACGCCCTGGCCCGGGTGAGCACGAACTTCAGGACGCTGTATAAGGCGTACACGGGTGAGGAGCCGACGCCAAACAAGACGGCATTGCAGGCTTCGGGACAACCGAGTGCGGACTGGGAACAGAGCTACGACATCCTGGAGTCGGCGGTTGGGCGCGTGCTCGGTCGCGAGTCGGCCGCGGCAGTTGGCACCACCGGGAACGCACCCGGCGGGGGTGCGGGTACGGCGGCGCAGGCCGGCAGCCCCTACGAACTGACGACGCCCGTGAGGCAGGACTTCCAGGTGCTGCTGCAGCAGTTGCAGCGGTTCCACGAGGTGGCAGGCGGCAAGCGCAAGTCGGACGCCGCGAAGTAGCGGCGGTGGGCCAGGGCGGGCCTCGATGGCCCGTCCGTGGCCGCGACGCGCATTGCAAGGGGTTGCTACGCCGACATCAGCAAGTCCGCCCTGAAGCCGCGCGGCGCCAATCGGGCGACCTCCCGCCTGGTCTTCGGCCGCGGTGTGGCGAGAGTCGGAGCCCGTGCACTCGCGCCCAGCCAGCGCCGAATGGCGCGATCGGCCGGAACCTCGTACCACCGGTGGACGGCGAGCGAAATCAGCACGACCGCGCCGACGTACCCGCCTGCGGCGACTGACGGTGGCAGGAGGCGATCGTACTGATAGTACCGCCACCACCAGAGCACCGGCACATGAAGGATGTAGATCGCGTAGCTGGCATGGCCGCCTGTCAGTACCGCCGGTGACGACAGCAGTTGCACGAGCGCGCCACCGCCGCAGGCAAGTCCCAGCACCAGCAGACCGGTGGCCAGTCGCAGACCGGTGTCGAACACAAGGAACGATGTGGTGGTGCCGCGCGACATCAGCAGGAGCGCGCCGAAGGCGGACGCCGCCGGCCAGTAGAGCCACGGTCCGATCGAATCCAATGGTGCGCGGGACGTCCGCAGCCGCTGATAGGCGCAGGCCGCCGCCATCCCCATGAGGAAGTCGCCGACATACAGAAAGGGCTTGGCAGGTGATGCGGCGACGAGGCGCGCCGCGATCGGCAGCGCGCAGGCCAGCGACATCGCCAGTCCGACGCGGCGCCACGACGCCGTGCGCAACAGGAGCACGGCCGCAGGCGTGCAGGTGTAGAAGAAGAGTTCGCAGGACAGCGACCACGCTGGGGTATTCCAGTCCACCTCCGGCCAGTGCCATGCCTGCAGGAGCAACAGGTAGTTGGCGAGCAGTCCTGCCCGCGCCACGGGCCCGCCGAGTTCCGGGTTATGCATCGCGGTCCAGATGAACGGCAGGACCACACACAGGCTCAAGAAATAGATCGGGTAAATGCGCGCGAAGCGCGCGACCGCGTATTTACGCAGCTCAGCACCGGTTTCAAGGGTGCCGGTGTAGCGGCGCGCGAGCACGAATCCCGAGACCGCGAAAAACACCGTCAGCGCCGCCCAGGCGTCTCTGACCAGCGCCTCTACGCCCGGGTGCGCAACGCTGAGCGACTCGAGCATGCGGTCCTTGCCGCTGATATGGTAGGCAACCACCCACAAGGCCAGCGGCAGGCGGATACCGGTCAGCGCGGCGTTGGCCGGAGACGCAGGCGTGGCGGACTGCGGATTGGAAGGCATGTTCGCGAGTCGGTCCGTGCACGAGCAATGCCGGCAGCTCGACGCAGGCTGCACCGAAACGTTGGGCGCAGGGCGACTCCAATGGGCCTGCGACGCGGGACGGGACGTCACAGGGGCGTGCCTTCCTGCGGCCCTGGATCCGCCTCGAAGCGGTAGAGCCAGGCGTAGGCATACATGAAGAGCCCGTACGCGATGGTCCCGATGGCCACGATCGCGAACGTGGTGTCGCCGACAACCCGCCGCCGATGAAGTCGAAGGCCGTATTCGTGTCGCCGACTCCGAAGGGGTTCTGCAAAACGGCGCTGCGCAACAGGCGGTATCCGATCACGCACAGGAGAACGCCGCGAGCCGTACGCCGCACCACTTGCCGCGAGGGTGAGCCGTTTGTGGGTCGCGAGCGGGTCAGTGCCGTACGGATCACTGAGCGCCTCCAGCACGCGCCACCCCGCATACGCCGCTGCGCCCGCAGGGGGGCCAGACCAGTGCCGCGCCGCCAGGCACCCGCTCGTTCAGCAGTTGCGGAATCCGGCTGGTGTCGGCGTGTGCGGTGCCCGCCTGCGTGCTGACCACTCCGCTGCTCCTCCGCGCTCAGGGAGAACGGGCCTTGCAGTGTCCGCTGGCGTTGGTTGGGGCGAGTGCTCATGAGCGGTTCGATATGGGAGTGGCGCAGTGAGACACCTGTTCGTCAGTGTTCCCCGGGGCGGCGGCGAGGAGGTGCTGCGCGTCGCCGAGCTGCATGGCGGCGGCAACCTCGTCCGGTTCGAGACCGTCAGCCCGTCAGTGGTCGCAGCGGTCTTCAGCTGGCTGATGCGCCAGGAGACGGCGACGGCGGCCATGGTATCGGTCAGCGAGATTTCCTCGGCGACTGTGCTGCTGCCGCTGGCGGCGGGTGCGGCCGGCGCGCTCAACCTGGTTCAGTCGGAACGAAGCAGCCTGGTCTCGCGGGCGGCCGTCAGCGTGCTGGTGGCAGCGTCACTGGCGCCGCCCGCCGGGATCATCGGCATGGGCGCCGCGCTGGGCGAATGGAATATCGCCCGCAGCGGCGGGTTCCTGCTTATTCTCCAGCTCGCCGGCATCAACATCGCCGGCTCGCTGGTCTTCCGTTCCTTCGGCCTGTCGCCGCAGGGCGTTCGGTATGAGCGCGGACGCAACGGCGTCTTCAGCGCCACGCTGACGGTCAGTCTCGTCATTCTGGCTGGCCTGTTGTGGCTGCAGTTGTCGCATCCGCCGGAACTGCAGCGCGCCGCCGCCGCAATCCAGCGCATCGTCAATGACAGCGGCGTCGCCGCGCCGGTGGAGGCGAACGTCCGCTTCACCAGGGCGGATATCTCAGGGCAGAACACCATGCTGGCGGTCGTCTACGTGCAGCGCATGACGAGCGCGCCGGTGGCGGAGGTCCGCGGCCAGCTCGCACGGGCGATTCAGCGCCGGCTGCAGCAGGAGTTCAACGTCACGCCGCTCGTTGCGCTGACCGTGCTGGATGCGGACGAACCGAACTGAGCGGACGGAAGCACGCGGCTGTACATACCAGGCGCAGTCGTGACGCAGGTGTGCGAGTGTCGGATTCAGAGCCGATGCATCGTCAGGTGGTGATTATGGCAGCGAGACCGAGAGCACTCAGAATCGCCCCTGCCAGCACCGGGTTGCGCCTGCTGCGCGGGGTACGGCAGAGCAGGCACCCCGTCGGGGCGAAGGGACGGCCCGCATGAGAGGCGCCGCCACAACGCTGTCAGCACTCCTGATTCTGGTGACGGTTGCCTCGTTCGTCCCCTCGAACGAATGGTGGATCAGGGTCGCCGACTTTCCCCGTGTGCAGGTCGCAGTCCTGCTCGCGGCCGCGGCGGGCCTGGTGGCGTATGCGTTCGACATGCGGCGCTGGCACGCGTGGGGATTGCTCGCCATGCTCTGCGCGGCCCTGGTCGCCCAGGCCGTGCGCCTCGTGCCGTATACGCCAGTGGTCGCGGTGGAGGTGCGCACCGGACCGTGCAGGCCTGGCCGGACGCTCCGGCTGCTTGTCGCAAACGTGAAGTATTCGAACAGGAACAGCGATGCGCTTCGCGCGCTGATCCGCGAGCGCGATCCGGACGTCGCCCTGATTCTCGAGCCAGGCACGTGGTGGGAATCGGAGTTGCGGCCGCTCGAGGAACGCCTGCCGCACGTCGTCAGGCAACCGCAGGAGAACACGTGGGGGCTGCTGATGTATTCACGACTGCCGTTGCTCGAGCCGGAGGTGCGGTTCCTCGTCGATCCGGCGATCCCGTCGGTGCGCACGCGCGTTCGTCTGGACAGCGGACTGGTGATCTGGCTGTACGCAGTCCACCCGCGACCGCCGCGTCCGGGCGACGACACGGCGCAACGAGACTACGAACTGACACTCGTCGCGCGTGAGATCGCCGCCAGGCGCGGCGAGCCGGCGATCCTGGCGGGCGATCTGAACGACGTCGGCTGGTCGCGCACGAGCCGGCGCGTTCGGCGCGTCGCCGAACTGTCCGATCCGCGCATTGGGCGCGGCCTGTACGCAACCTTCCCGGCAACACTGCCGCTCGGGATGCGGTGGCCCCTCGACCACGTGTTCCTGACTGGCGGCTTCGAACTGTGCGCGCTGGAACGCCTCGCCGACATCGACTCCGACCACCTGCCGGTGCTCGTAGCATCCACGCTCACCAATTGAGGTAGCGCCAGCGCGAGTTACGGCGGGCGTCCCGCTCGCGTGCGACGGGCGAACCGCAGAATGACCTGCCCAGCTGTTCCGCCAGTGATCGCCACGCGGCCACCGGGGCTGAGTCGGGATGGCATAGCTCTCGCTTGGCATTCGAGGATATGCAGCGCGTCATCGCTCTCGCACCCGGCGGTTCGCTGCTCACGGCGTCTGCTCAGCACGCAGCGCAGAACTGGCTGCTGCGCGAGGTGACGGGCGCGTTCATGGTGATGACGCGATCGGGAACGGACGACAGGCGACATCGATGACGAGGCCGCACGCTGACGGCCGACTCGATGGTGGCGTTCGGATCCTGCTGGCGGCTGCCGGGCTCGTCGCACTGCTCTGGTTTGCGCACGAGATCGTCACCGCACTGCTGATTACGTTCCTCATCATCGTCCTTGCCATCGTGGCCAACGCGCCGGTCACCTGGCTGGAGGACCGCGGACTCTCGAGACTGCTCGGTACGCTGCTCGTCTTCGCCGGCGCGGCCGGTGTGGTCGTGCTGCTCGGGTGGCTCGTGCTTCCCCGGCTCGTCGCGCAGTCGCAGTCGCTGATCGACGACCTGCCGACATACGTCGACGGGCTCCGGGACAGGGTGACGGAATTTCTCGGGGGCGAAACGCTGGGGCGAACCGTCCGAGAGCAGATTCCGACCGATGTGGGCGACGTGAGCGGTCTGCTGCCGCCGGCGACCGAAATCCTGCAGCTCGCTGGCGAGTACTCGATGACGCTCTTCGAGTGGCTCGCCCTCTTCGTGATTGTGGTTGCGACGGTCGGGTATATGGTGGTGCGCCCGCGGCCGCTCTACGCACTGTACCTGCGCTCGTTTCCCGAACGGGTGCGCGGGCGGGCGGAACGCGCGCTGACGCGTGCCTCCGACATGTGTGTCGGGTGGATGTGGTCGAATGTCGTGGGCGGCGCCATCGAAGCGGTGCTCGTCGCGGTCGTGCTCGGCTTCCTGCACGTCCCGGCAACACTCGTGTGGGCGGCGCTTGCGTTCTTTTCGGAGCTGATCCCGAAGGTCGGCGCCTACCTCATGGGCATCCCCCCGTTCCTTGTCGCGTTCAGCGTCTCACCGATGACCGCGGTGTGGGTTGCGGTGTTCTACATTGCGATGAACGAGATCGTGGGGAACTTCGTCATCCCAAAAGTCCGTGCGACCAGCATGGACATGCACACATCGTCGGTGATGTTCATGATGCTGTTCATGACCTACGCGTTCGGACTGGTCGGCGCGATCATCGCCACCCCGATGACCGGCTTCGTCAAAGCGTTCTACGAGGAGTTTTACCTCGCTGCACGCGCGCCGTTGGCGGCTGATGCACAGCCGGTCGAGCGGATGCTCCGACGTATGCTCCCGGACGCTGACACGCAGAGCGCTACAGCACCTGCTCAAACACACGAGCCCTGAAGTCGACGATGCATCACCTTTCCGTACATCGTCGGGCAGGTTGTCAGCGCGACAGGTCGGCCGCAACGCCGATCTTCCGCTTGTGTTCCGGGCCGCGTGCTCGGTCGTCCTTCTGCGGCAGTGCGCGATCGATCTCCGAATTGAGCTCGGTGCCGACGAGCAGTGCAAACCCCGAGAGATACAGCCACAGCGATCCACAGCGCTCAGGCTAGCGGCAGGTAGATAATTACCTGCTCGCCACGGTAGTTAAACGAGACGCGGTAGTAGTCGTCGCCCTTCAGCCGCTCAGCGCGGACGCGGCCGCGTGCCGGCCCTGCCCCCTTGACGACGGCTCGCGCATCAGCAGCCGGCACAACAGGCGCCATCGCACGGCCCTTCCTGACCGCCCTGGACGAACTCAACCCACCGCTCCAGTTGTGCTGACAGCCCGGCCGCATCAAGCCACACCTACGTGTCGGGCAGGTTGACGCTCGTTGCTGACTGACCGCCGTCGGCTCCGGCCCGGTCCGGCGTCTGGGCTGCTGCCAGCGCGCCGAACGCGGCGACTGCGGCAAGGGCGGCCCCAAGCTCTCCCCATCCTCTCAAGGCGTGCATTCGATTCCTCTCACCGCTGCTGTGCCCCTCGGTCGGCCATGTGACGGCGATGACCCGCAAGGCTCGCCGGTCTCGCAAAGCTGCCGGACCATGCTCGTGCGGCGCAGGGCCGAGACCACCGGCCCCCCGCCTCCTCATGCCTAGGTGCTCGAGCCCGCGCGCACTGTCAGCCGATCGCGCACGTTCTTCACCCCTTCGGTGTCGCGCGCCAGTTGCACAGCGCTGTCCTTGGCTTCCTTCGAGGCGACGGTGCCGCTCAGGGTGACTACGCCGTTGCTGGTCTTCACCTCGACGCCGGAACCCTGGAGCGCATCGTCGATCAGGAACTTGGACTGGACCTTGGTCGTGATCCACTCATCGTCGACAGTCGTGCTGCTGCGCGCTGCAGCAGCGGTGCGGTTGTCGCCGCCTGTGTCCACCCGCAGTTCGTCCCGCACCTCGTGCACGCCGTCGGTCCGGCGCGCAATGCCGACCGCCTGCCTCCTGGCGCTGTACGATCCCACCGTGCCGCGAAGTACGACGACGCCGTCCTTGGTGTCGACATTGATGTCGCGCCCCTTGATGTCCGGATCGATGAAGTACCGCGACTGGATCTGCGTCGTGGTCCAGGCATCGGAGACATCGCCGCCGGCAGCGGAGGCGTTGGTATCAGTCTTCGTCCCAGCGGTGGCGGTGACGTCGCCGGCGCGGAGCCGGTCACGTACGTCGGTGACGCCGTCGGTGGTTTTCGCGATGCGCACCGCCTCGGTGCGGTCCTGATCGTTATCGATCTTGCCCTCCAGCGTCACCACGCCGTCCTCCGACGTGCTGACGTCGATGTTCCACGGCTTCAACTGCGGGTTGAGGTAGTACTGGGCGAGTATTTTGGTTGTCACGAAGCCGCTGTCGGTGTCCCCGTCCTTGCTGGCATTGCTGCCGGGGGCGGCGCCGGCCGTGTTGTCGGCACTCTGCACCTGCAGCTGATCGTTGACGCGTGTGACACCGTCGACGGCGTGTGCGATCGACACCGCGCGCTGTCGCACGGCGTCGGAGGCAACATGCCCCTTGAGCGTCACGACGCCCTGATCACTCGAGACATCGATGGTGTCGGCCTTCACCTGATCCGCAGTGAAGTAGTCCGATCGGACGGCCGCCACGATCCGATCATCGTCCATGGTGGTGATCACCGGTTCGAGCTGCGTTTGGCTGGCAGCGTCGCTGGTGTTGCGGTCTGGCCCGCACCCGGCCATGAACGCCGCCGCCATGACGACGGCGGTGGTCAGGCGGAGGCGGTGAAGATAACTCATGGTTGTCCTCCCTCCAGTGACCCGTAACACGGTCACTTCAGTTCCGTGGCATACACGTAGATGTGCTGATTCAGCGCCCCCGGCGCACTGAGGTTCGACCGCGCACCGTCTGGCATCTGCATCACAAATCCATCCACCGACAGCTTCTGTCCCTGGTTGATGGAGAGCTTGTCCTGCAGGTACTGCGTCAGGACGAATAGCTGGTTCTCCCGCGGTCCGATGAAGAAGCCGTGGCCAGCGTCGACTCCGGTGACCGTCTGGCCGTCCAGATGAACTGAGCGCCCGACCAGGCTGGCGTCGCCCGTGGTCAGCGCCACCGGATCGGTGATCGCGCGAGACCCGGCCGCACCAACCGCAGGCCCGCTGGCCGCCGCTCCCGACGTCCCGACCGGACTGTTGTTGCTGTTCTGCGCCTGGTTGCTGTTCTGCGACTGGCCGTTCTTGTTGTTCTGCGCCTGGATGATCAGCGTCCGGTTGTCGTTGCCTCCGATGATGCGGTCAGCCACAATGACCGGCTTACGCGCGAGCTTCAGTTCGAGCTCCGGACTGCCGTTCAGCCATCCCCAGTCGCGCTCCACTTCCGCCCGCACGAACTGGCGAACCGTGCCGCTTACCGTAACCTGATCGTCCTCCCGGAGGAGCGCAGCCGTCCCGGCGGGGAGCACCACAAGGATCTCGCCCTCCAGGTCCATCCATCCGGCTTCGTCGATCTTGAAGATGCGCGGCCCGATGATGTCGTCGACTTCACCATCCACGCTGATCTGCTTGCCGAAATAGCGGGTGGGGTCGTCCTCCAGAGCGTCGAGCTTCACGCGCATGCCCTGGCGATCGGCCTGGACGAGCGCCGCACTCGCCCTGCCCGAGGCATCGGACGAAGCCGCCCCGGGCGTCGTCGTCGACGCTGCGCCGGCCGCCGCGTTGCCCGAGCTGCCCGAGGTTCCGGCCTGATTGCCCGAGGCGCCGGTCTGGCGCGTGCGGTTCCAGTCATCCCACTCGCGATTCAGTGACTCATCAGGCTGCCAGGCGTTGGCTACGCCCTTGGCGTCGATCACCTGGA
Organism: uncultured Acidobacteriota bacterium; assembly: GCA_963722395.1. Classification (GTDB taxonomy): domain Bacteria; phylum Acidobacteriota; class Vicinamibacteria; order Vicinamibacterales; family CAVVIG01; genus CAVVIG01. The sequence continues at coordinate 996,713 of CAVRLS010000013.1, forward strand.
GCGTACCCTTCCCCGACATGTCGCCCTTGGCATCGTCAGCCAACACCAGGGTACGTGTGCGTTCGGCAATCTGGCGCGCCTGATCGTCGGGATAGATGAACTCGTGTCCATAGATGCGCCCAGGGTAGTACCCAACCCTTGACAGCCGGCGCGCTGCCGCGCTCGGTCGGCTGGAACGTGAGCACGATGTCGTTGGTCGGAGTGACGCGCTTCATTGGCACCGCCTGCACGGTCGCGATCACCTGGTTGTCGCTCTCGCGTGTGATCCGAATCGTGTGTCGGGCGGTAGACGCGTCACCGAGCTGGAACACGTAGGTGCCCGGCGGCAGTGTGGCGCCCGGCACCATCACCGCTTCATCGAACTTCAATACGGTGCGTTCCGACGGGCGCAATTGGGATGCCGATCCCTGGACGCTCGGCGTATCGAACGGCGTGATCGATCTGCGGTCTGGTGTGCTGCGACCAGGCCGAACTGACGACCGGATCACCCGCTCCACCCACGTTGCGTTCGACCCGGCGGCGGACTGCCAGCAGTGGGAGCGGTTCATCTCGGACGTGTTCGATCACAACGAGGGGCTGATTCAGTTCATCCACCGCGCGCTGGGCTACTCCCTGACCGGCATCACGTCTGAGCAGGCGCTGTTCCTCGGGAACGGCACGGGCAGCAACGGCAAGGGTGTGCTCATGCGCGGTGTAGGCCGCGCGCTCGGCGATTACGCCAGCGTCATGCCCTTCAGCACGCTGGAAATGAATCAGCGCGCCAGCATCCCGAACGACCTTGCCGCGCTGGACGGACCGCGATTCGTCACCAGTTCGGAAACCAACGAGGGCAGCCGGATCAATGAGTCGAGAACAAAAGCGCTGACAGGCTGCGACCCCATCACCGCGCGTTTTCTGCACGGCGAGTACTTCACGTTCGTCCCGGCGGCAAAGTTCTGGCTGTTCGTGAACCACCTGCCCGTGGTGCGTGACGACTCCCACGGGTTCTGGCGGCGTATCCGGCAAGTGCCCTTCACACGCACCTTCGAGAACACGCCGGGCTTTGAAGAGGGGCTGCACGCGGAAGTGGTCGGTATTCTGGCCTGGCTGGTGCGCGGCTGCCTTCTGTGGCAGGCGGATGGCCTCCAAGTGCCGGACGTCGTGACGACGGCGACCAACGAGTACCGCACATCGAGCGACGTGCTCGCCGACTTCCTGCGTGAGGCGTGCGACCTCTCGCCCGAGGCCGAAGTGGGCGCCAGTGACATGTATCAGCACTACCAGATGTGGGCCTCGAAAGCGGGCCTGAGCGACCGCGAACGGCTCACCGCTACAAAGTTCGGCACGAAGCTGGTTGAGCGCTTCAAGCGTACAGAATTCACGACACGGCAAGGTCTATAGCGGGATAGCTCGTCGTGCAGTGTGACGGGTTTTTGTTAGGAAGTGACGGGTTTGACCCTCTTTTCTATTTCTCTCTCACGCGTAGCTATATGAGAAGAAACCAGAAACGACCCTCTAACCCGTCACAGCCCGTCACGTCCCCCCCTGATTGCATCGGTTCGGAGGACGTTCGTGGGGCCGACGAAGACGCGGGGGGCCCCTACGACCTCCCGGCGTTTATCGGGTGGACGCATCGCACAGAACCGTTGCCTCGCACGCATGGCCATTAGGGCAGCTACTACCACCGCAACAACAGGAGGACCAATGACGAGACACAAAGGCGGCCGGCCAGCGCTTGACCTGACTGGCCAGCGCTTCGGCGCGTTGGCGGTGATCGCCCCCAGCTCGCGGCGTTCGTCCAATCGCGGCGTGATCTGGGCCTGTCACTGCCAGTGCGGCCGCCGCGCCGAGGTGGACGGGGCCAAGCTGCGGACTGGGCTGCGCACATCGTGCGGCTGCCGGGCGCGCAATGGCCAGCGCGCCGCGGAGGCAGCGTCGTGATGACCGTGACCCCTACTGCCAGGACAGGCAGCCTAAAGGAGACCCCCATGTCAGCTACAGCACGAGCGATGAAGGCTCACTTCGAACAGCAGCGTCGGGATCGCATCGACCAGCAGAACCGGAAGGATGCCGACCGCCTGGCCATCATCCAGCAAGCCTCGGCGATGTTGCCACCACTCAAGCAGCCGATGCCGTGGAGCCATGTCTGGGCGCGCCGGGCGCGACTCGACCACCCGTACGGCGGTGCGCAGTGACGTTCGTTGAACAGATCGCCGCGGCGCTCCGCGTGCTCATGGCGGGCACGGTGCGCCTCGACGCGCGAACAATCGGCGGCTTCGGGCGTACCGAGTTTGTGGTGGCCGACTGCCAGCTCGCCGCAGGGCTGCCGGCGGCTCTGACCGACGCACTACTGGACGACTGGCATCTCCGGGCCAGCGTCATCGGCGACGGTGGCTTAGCAGCGGCTGTCGCGCTGTGGCGGCCACCGACGGAGTTCGTGGACAACCGGCATCGCGTGACCGAGGACGGAAAGCGTCAGGTGCAGATCGCGTTGGCTCGCATGCCTCGGCCGAGTCTGCTCGTCGACGCCGGGCACGAGGTCGTCGCGGCGTGGCGGCTGGTCGAACCCATCACGAACCGCGTGATCGCCGACCAGTTCCTTCGCCGGCTCGCGACCCACCTCGATGCCGACGCACCGGCCGACACCGGCGCGTTCTCAATACCGATCGCCGGTCCGGTTCGGAACTGGGGCGCGACGCCGCCGCACGTCCAGATTGTGACCCTCGACCCGTCGCGCGCATGGGCGCCGGATGACCTCTTCACCCTTCAGGAGCTTCCAGATGATCAGTCCGATTCGCATTCTCGTCGACCAGGTGCAGCAGTGGGCGGACGCCAGGCGCGCCGATCCGCGTGACCCGGTGACCGTCGCGCGCAGCCTCGAGCTGCAAGCGCGCGAAATCCAGGGGCAGATCAAGGGGTTGTATGCGAAGCCAGCCACGGTCGACGAGGTCGAGGCGAACATTTCGAGCAGCGTCTACGCTGAGCACGAGCGGTTCGCTAAGGAGAGCGGCCGTGGGGTTGTCGAGGCCTTCGGTGGCGCGCTGATGATGGCCCGCGATGGCACAACGCGGATGCAGAAACCACGGTTGTATGACCCGCCCTCGCCGTTGACCTGGCGATCCATGGCCGCCCTGTTTCCGGAAGAGACCGTGCGCGCCTATTCGCGCATCGCGCGTGAGTCGATCGGCGACGAAGGGATCCAGATGGCGGTACGCGAGTCACGCCTTGCGGCGCTCACGGAGCAGTTGCGCAGCCTCGAGGATCAGCACGAGGCGGTCGTTGACGAGGCGGGCCGTCACGGCGTCACGCTAGCGCATCTGCCGAATGTGCAGAAGCGCCGAGAGGCGGCGGCTGCCAGGGCTCAGGTCGATTCGCATGCGCGCGAGGTCCGCCGGCAGCAGGAAGCGGTCTTGAACGAGCGCCAGCCGGCCCGCCAGTCCGAGTACCTGCGCGACCGCTGAGGAGGGTGTCGCGCGAGGCTGTTCTGCTCCTTTCAGCCCGCGTGCCTGGGCTCGCCGCGGTCCCAGCGTCAGCCGTGCGTCACATCATGTGGCGGCGGCGCGCGGCGTTCTTCTAAGAGAGGCGATGCAGAGTGCGCAGGATGTCGCCGACAACAACGGTGTTGAACCAAGCATCATGACGAGGCACAGCGCGAGCGATGGTAGGTCCAGAATCTGTCGGGACTGCGGCAACGACGTGCAGGCGTGCCCCGATGGGCGTCTCTCTTCACGCTGCCGAATGTGCCGCAAGGCGACGCGCCGACGGCGGGCCGTGGTCACTGCCGGCAAGCGGGATGAGCACCTGATGTGCCTCAACTGCGGGTGTGAGTTCGTGTTCACCGTGGCCGATCAACAGTTCTTCGCCCGGCTCGGTTTCACGCGCCCGCGGCGCTGTGCCTTCTGTCGGTCGGAGCGTCGCGAAGTATCGAGTTCACTTACCGCGCGAACCTCGGCTCGCGCCGGGCATCTTTCTGGAGCATCGACACCCGTGCCATACAAGCGGACAAGTACACCAGCGGCAGTCACCCTCGGCGGGACCCTGACGAAGGCGGTGCGCTGATGGCAGTCGTTCCCGTCGGATCGTTCGTCTTCTTCGGCAATGGTGGGGTAACGCCAACGTGGACCAGCGCCGATGGCGTGACGCTGGCCAACCCGCCAAGCGTCGCCCCCGGCGTCGCCGCGGGGTTCGTTCGCGGCGGCGTGCAGTTGCCGAGCGGCGCGTGGGGCACGCGCAGCCAGAACAATGATCCGCCGTACTACTCGTTCGAGACGTGGGACGTGAATTGGAGTCCGACCGGAGGGTGGCCGAGCGGGTTCTTCACCTCTGGCCTCAGCACGAACTTTGTGGATGCGTGGTACACCGTCGCCAACGGCCCCAGCTCGACCTACCGGATCGCGAAGCTGAATGCGTCTGGTGTCGTGGCGTCGTACTACATCACCGGGCAGTTCGCCTTTCTCAGCGGCGTCAATCAGGCTAGCGTGGCAGTGAACCAGGCCGAGTCAATCGCCTACTACGGGACCAATAGCGGCGGGACCACTGGCGTCAAGCGGTGGAACCTTGGCAGCGACGCCGCGATGTCCGACTTGGTCGGCGTCGTCGGGTCTGGTCCGACGGACAACGCTGGCATTCTGGTGCTCTCGGACGATACGATCGTTGTCGGGTGGAGGGACTCAGGCGTACGGCGCTACGCCACGGACGGCACTCTCCTGAACACCTACACGCTCGATGACATCGGGTCGGCGAGCTACTTCTGGCTGGCGCAGTCTCGCACGCCTGGCGCGTTCAACGTGTCGTACTACGGCGGGTCTGCGCTGAACGTCCGCCGGATCAACGCCAGCAACGGCACCTACCTGAAATCGTTCTCGGTGTCGCTCGCCAGCGGTCCAGACGCGCCATTCGCCGAGGTGATGGTGGGGATCGGTGCGGCGCCGCTGCCGTTGCCGACGCCAGCCGCCCCGCAGATCGCCTGTGCGCCTCAGACCAGGGTCGGTAACGGCGGCGTCGGCGAGGACCCGCCACCATGTCGATAGTCGCAGCGCCGGCGCGGCGGTCCGCGATGGACTGGGATCTGCACGGCCTGGCCTGTCCGTATGAGCGGTGGACCCGCGATGAGGACGACTCGCGGGCGCTACATGGTGGCCGGCGATGCTGGTACGAGCGCGGCGCGTTCGGCTACGCTGCGCCCGGCACGGCCCGCCTGTTGATCGACCATCGTGCGGAGCTGCAGCTCGCGAGCGAGGCGGACGGCACCTTGCGGGTCCGGGAGACGTCGGCGGGACTATGGTTCGAAGCACTGCTCGATGGCAGGCCGCTGGCCGACCTGGCCATCCGCGGTGTCTCGGAGGGCATCATCACCGGGGCCTGCGCGAACGTCACCGGCTGCGTGGACGACACCGACGCAACCCGGCGCGTGCGGCACGTGCATCGGTTCGACCTCTCGCTGATGGTCTCGCAGTGGGCGTGCTTTCACGAGTCGTTCGTGCATGTGAATCGGCGGCAGCGTGGGAGGCTCGCTCGAGAAAAGCAGCGGCTCTACGAAGCGATGTGGAGCTCGATTCGTCAACGGCATCGAGAACAGCAGCAACCACAGCCATGAGACATGCATCGGCGCGGGCGGGCCTTCTATTGGGAAGCCTGGCTTTAGTCGGACTCGAAATGCCCGGTCTTGTAGTGAAAAGCCCACTTGCGGGTCGGGAAGCTGTAGCGAAAACAGTAGCGGGTCACGTGGGCGGAATCGAAGTCCTCATACTCGATTTTTCCCCACGTGAACAAGAACGTGCGCTCAGCGGCCAGAGCGGAGAGAAGGGCCTCAGTCATCTCATCGGTGTGCATGGTGAAGCCCTTCGACTCCTGAGATGCGATGACCATGTGCCCCAACTCTTGATTGGGCCCCGGCTCCACGTTGTCTGGAAGACTCGCGCGTAGCCAACGTCGCTGACCTGTTCGTCGATTCTGGTCAAGGTGGCGCCGGCATTCACAATTCTGTATGTGATGTGTGGCTCTTTGCCTACTTCGAAGCCCGGCGACTTGGAGTCCCTGAACGATGATGTGGGCCCTATGGATGACGCGGAGCGCGCGCTCTGCCACCTCGGCGCGGCGGACCGTTGCTGCGGCCGTCTCACGACTAGCGTCGGTGGCCTTGCGGCTCTCCTCCAACATGTTCAAGGCGATTCGTCTTTGCTCGGCAGCGTCGCTTTTGGCGTCGTCAACTCGAGAACGAAGAACGGCGCAGCTGACCTTCGGCGGCGTGAGCCGAGCGCCGGTTCGCGGAATGACGCGCCAATGGCTCCGGCAGCGGCGACTCCGGCGAATACCAGCGTCCATACCTGGAAGGCTGTTGGCGAAACGCGTTTGCGCGCGCTGCTCGGCGTTCCGCTGTTCGTCCTCGGCTGTTGGTTGATCTCGCTACGCGGAGCGCTCCGTCACCGGTGCTGGTGGGTGGCGTTCGTGGGCCTTGTTCGGCGCCGCGTGCCTCTGCGCGGGCGCCTCCTCGGTTCTGCTGCTGTTCAGCGGGAGTCTGCGGGACCTGCTGTGACCGAGCGGCTGCGAGGCATGACGTCGAGGCCCAAATCGCGACGATGACGGCGGGGATAAGGGGTGGCTCATAAGGCGAGGCGCGCATGGGTGGCGAGTATCAGGTACACGCGTCCGAGAAGTCTACGTTGACAATCTTTGTATATCGATGTAATGTCCTATGCCGACGATGAGCCCGAAGGAAATGACCACCATCCGCATCGCACCAGAGCTCCTGGGCGCAATGCGGCAATTGAAGGAATCTCAGGGGATTCCAATGGCCGTGCAGGTCGATTTCGCGGTGAGGGAGTGGTTGAAGAATCGCGGGATCGTTGTCGACAAGCCGGAGCGCAAGCGGGTTGCCCCCCGCAAGCGCTCCTGAACCGTCAACCAGGTATGTGCTGGCCGGCGATCTGGTACTGAGTATCGCCGACCTCCACCACAGGAGGTCAGAATGTCAACTTACAGCGTCAAGCTCCAGCGCCCTCACGCCACCGCTCCGACCGTCGCCTTCTTTGTCACCGTATGGGATCTGGTGAACGGCGGCGCCTATTCCGAACTGACCGGCAACAGTCTCTACGTCCCAGCCGTCGACACATGGATACCAGACACCCTCCGCTTGGTGCTGTGGGAACTGTCGGCTTACCTGCCCGCGCACCAACCCGAAGACGCCATCGTTCGGATCAACGCGAAGCATCACGTGAGGCGCGGCCGCGCGCCGAAGACGCCACGCCCCGCGGTGTTCGACAACGCGGTCGTGCTCTCGGTAGAGGCTCGCGGCTGGCGGGCCGGAGGTGAAAACGAATTGGAACGCCGCGCCGGCCCCTGAAGGCGAGCGGGCACCGCACCCTGGCGACTTCACGGAGCCGATGCAGGCGTTCTTGCTCGACCTCGCGGCTCAGAGGGGGCATCTGCCTCGCGCGCATCGAGCCGGAAGACTCCGAGGACTGTTCCATCGACTTTCGGCGCAACTCACGCCGCAGCCTTCAACTCGGCTACGAAGCCGTGTGGGACGAGAAGGCCGAAGGACTGGCGCGAAGACATCGTCCGTATCGTCAAGCGCACCCGGCGGATTCTCGACGAGCTGGAAGGCGGTGCGAAGTGAAGCGCCGCAAGTTCGCGCTCCTAAGTTCCCAGCGCCCGCCTCGGCGCCGACTGTCCATCAGGCGCTGGCAGAGGTGACGGCCGGCCTGTCCGATACGGCGCTCAGCCACGTCATCGAGATGTGCAAGCTGTTGGCAGAAAACCCCGACAACCTCCGGGCGCGGGCGACTTCG
>CAVRLS010000014.1:0-25775 GCA_963722395.1 uncultured Acidobacteriota bacterium
CCGGCTGCACGCATCTCTTTGGTTCGCCGGCAGAGATCGCAGGGAAGGTTCGGGCGCGCGTGCGCGCCGAGCTTGGCTTGCCGATGTCCATCGGCGTGGCCCGCACCAAGCACCTGGCGAAAATCGCATCGCAGGTTGCCAAGCCCGACGGCCTGGTCGTCGTCGCTCCAGACGCTGAGCTCGAGTTTCTTCACGATCTGCCCGTGGCGCTGATGTGGGGCGTCGGAACCGCCACCGAGGCGCGGCTTGCCGCAATTGGTGTATCCACGATCGGCCAGTTGGCAGAGAGTTCACCGCAATCGGTCGAGCGACTGCTTGGGCATGCGGTCGGAAACAGATTGACGGCACTCGCGTGGAACCGCGATCCCCGCCAGGTCGAGACGCGCCGGCGCGCGCGATCCGCCGGCGCACAGTCGGCGCTCGGCCGCCAGCCGGCGATCGAGCGCGTCTTCAAGCCGACGCTCCATCATCTCGCTGACCGCATCGGCGCCAGGCTCCGCGCCAAATCCCTCGTCGGCCGGACGGTCACGGTGCGCGTGCGCTTCGCCGACTTGCGCTCGGTGACACGTTCGCTCACGCTGCCGGCGCCGATCGCTGCAACGAGGGCGCTCGCTGAGGTCGCCGAGGACCTGGTGCGCGCGGCTCTTGCCGATCACCGCGACGAGAAGACGATCTCCCTGTTGGCGATCTCGGTGTCCCATCTCGAAGGGGAGTCGATCGTCCAGCTGGAGCTGCCGATTGCGCGTGCCGACGAGGGACGCCGTCCCGGCACGAGAAAGGGCGTGGCGCGCTCGCGCGCAGACCAGGCCATCGACGCGATCCGCACGCGTTACGGAGAGCAAGCGGTCGACTACGGGTCGGCGTTACACAGCGTGCGCTCGGTTCCCGACGGGTTCCGACGCCTTGCTGAAAGGGAGCTACAGGAGAAATCATGACCAGCGCAAACGAATCTCAGCCGACGATGTTCATCTCGACCGATGCACTGCTCGAGCACTGGCAGGGCCACCGCCGGCTCACGCGGCGGGTCATCGAGTTGTTTCCCGACGACCAGTTGTTCACGTTCTCCATCGGGGGGATGAGGACGTTCGGCGACCTCCTCAACGAGTTGCTGAGCATGGCCGGACCCATGACCCACGGGTTGGCCACGCTCGAATGGGGTGGCTACGCGCCGTCGAAGACCACGTCGAAAGCCGAGATTCTTCGGCTGTGGGACGAGAGCACCACGAAGATCAACGAGTTCTGGCCGCAGATTCCGGTCGAGCGGTTCCAGGAGACGCTGACGTCGTTTGGCCAGTACGAGGGATTGGGCTACTGGCAGATCCTCTACGTCGTGGACAACGAGGTCCATCACCGCGCACAAGGCTACGTCTACCTGCGCGCGCTGGGCGTCGAGCCGCCACCATTCTACGAACGGTGAACCTCCTGCGCTCACCCGCACCCCGGTCGAAGCTTACGACTCGTCGCCGATGACGTGGACGACAATCGAATCGGGTGTGCGGCGCTCGTCGGTGCTCCCACACGTAGATGCCCTGCCACGTGCCGAGGCACAGCTGCCCATCCGCCACCGGCACGCTCAGGTTCACCGTGGTGAGTGCCGTCCTCACATGCGCCGGCATGTCGTCGTCGCCCTCCGCGGTGTGGACGAAGAGCGCGTCGCCGTCCGGCACGAGGCGTGCGAAGAACCGCTCGAAGTCGCGACGCACGTCGGGGTCGGCGTTCTCCTGGATCAGCAGCGAGGCGGAGGTGTGCTGCAGGTGAAGCGTGCAAAGGCCCATCAGCACGCCTGCCTGGGCGACGCGCCGCTGGACGTCGCGCGTGATCTCGTAGAATCCGCGCCCCTTGGTCGCAACCCTCAGCGTATCGAGCGACTGCCGCATCATCTGCCCTGGAAGGTCACCCGCTCGCCAGCGGGAGAGCTCGACCGCCCGCGGTGAACCCGGACTGGGAAGATGCATCTCCGCCATTGGCCGGGCGCCCTCATGCTACGCTCGCACCCCTTCTCACGAGGCCATCACCATGTCGATCACCAGACGCCAATTCGGACGAGTGGCCCTCGCCGGTGTCCCCGCCATCGGCGTCGCACTGCGCGGGAACGTCACAGACGCCGCACAGGCCAACGCGCCGATGTCACGCTGGGCCGGAGTGCAGGTAGGTCTCAACGTACCCTACAGCCTTGGCCTCGGCAACAACATCCCCGCCGAGGATCTCCTGAAGCATGTGGTCGAGCTCGGAGTCGGCTCGGTCGAACTGCGCGCGCAGCCGGTCGAGCACTTCCTCGGATCACCCACGGTGCGCGCCGCCGGCGAGGCCGCCAGGGCCCGCGAGGCCGCCCGCGCGGCGGGCCAGACCGCTCCGATACCGCAGCAGATGGCGCAGGGTGGACTCGGTGGCAGACGAACGAAGACGCCCGAACAGGTCGCCGCCGCAAAGGCGCAAGCAGACGAGGTCCGCAAGTGGCGGCTCTCCTCATCGTCCGGTCGTGTGAAGGAGCTGCGGCAGATGTACGCCAAGGCAGGCGTCGCAATCGACGTGTTGAAGGTGGACGATGTCTACACGGTCGCGGACGAGGAACTCGACTACTTCTTCCAGATGGCGCGCGACCTCGGCGCTCGCGCCATTTCGAGTGAACTGCCGCAGGCGCGCACCGACACGAAGCGCATCGGCGCCTTCGCCGACAAGCACAAGGTCTTCATGGCCTACCACCATCACGCGCAAGGCACCGTCGCGCTCTACGAGGAGATCTTCGGCGAGGCGCGGTACAACGGCGCGAACATCGACATCGGCCACTGGACGGCGACGCACAACGAGTCGCCGCTGCCGTTCATCACGAAGCACGTCGGTCGCATCCCGCACATCCACGTGAAGGACCGGCAACTCGGCACCAACGGCGGTCAGAACAAGCCGTTCGGCCAGGGCGACACGCCCGTCCGTCAGACCCTGCAGGCCATCCGCGACGGCAAGTGGGACATCCGGCCGATTCTCGAGTTCGAATACGGCGTGCCCGAGGGATCGACGCGTGAGGCCGAGCTTCGCAAGAGCTTCGACTTCTGCCGGCAGGCCTTGCTGGCGTAAGTCGACGCCATGCGGGCTACGGGCAGCTGGCGCGCAGATGCGCGCTAGACGCGTCAACGAGACGCGTCAGCGTCGGCACGTCGATGTCTGCCAGCCGCGTGATGTGGATGCACCCCTCGCCCGCCCGATGCTTGCCCAATGCCGAGAGCAGCGCATCGTGCCCTTCGAAACCGGGCGCGACGTAGCGTGTGATGCGGTCATCCCCGCGCCCCACATCCGCGGTTTCGCGCTCGTCGCTGTCTCGAGCAGTGCCACGACGTCGCGGGCGTCCTGTCGTCGCTGCGCATCGAGGACCCTGTCCAGGAAGGCAACCCAGCTCCTTCGGGATCGCGCAGCTGGTCGGCGAGGCGTTGTTCGTCGGAGGCCTGGCCGCGCTCGAGTGGCGACAGCGAGAGACGCTTGCCACGAGGTCCTGAAGCCTAGCTAGAGCCGCCACCCCGGGGCCGAGCTATTCTGTTCGCCACAAAATAAGAGTGTTCAGGAGCATCGTGACACGCAGACGCATGACATTCTCCCTCGCCAACCGCTGGCACTCGACGCTACTGGTGCTCCTCATCAGTCTGGGGTTCGCTATGCCCGCGTTCGCAGGGCCCGTCGTCCGACGGGCCGCTGGAGTCGACGCGGACGCCATCCGCGCCGTTGTGGACCAGTTCCGTGCGGACCTCGGCGGCGCCGACAACGGCGGAGCCGTTGGGCCACTCGCTGGCGGCCACCGAGAGCTTTCGTGGGATGGCGTGGAGGACCACTTCGCGTCGCCATCGTCCTTTCCAGGCGAGTACTTCAACACCGTCAGCAAGCGTGGTGCGCTGCTCTCGACGTTCCCGGGAGCGCTGAAGGTGAGCATGGACGGCGACACGCCCGCCGATGGTGACCCGGACATCCCCCGGTTCGGCGAGTTCAACCCTGCGTACGCCTCGGACTTCAAGACCTATTCCCCGCCGCGCTTGTTCTCGCCGACGGCGTCGACTCGGATCGCCGTGCCAGTTCCAGGTGCCGGGCACCACACGCACTGCCTCGGTGTCCGGGTTCGGGGTGATCTTCAGCGATGTCGATCTCGCGGGCTCAGCGAGTGTCACGTTCTATGACGAGCTCGGGATTCCCATACACACCGAGGATGTTCCCACGGCGTCGGGGGGCTTGAGCTTCGTGGGCGTCTCGTTCGACGCAGGTGAACGGATCGCTCAGGTGCTCGTCTCGAGTGGCACTACATCGTTGCAGGCTGGGCTGACCGAGGGCGCCGGCATCGACGTGGTCGTCATGGACAACTTCATATATGGCGAGCCACACGCGACGACGACTCCAGGCAGTCTCGACCCGACATTTTCAGGCGGATTCATTGCGCCGGCCTTTGATGAACGTCCATCGGCCGAACGAGCAGAGGCTATCGCGGTGCAACCGGACGGGAAGATCGTGGTGGCCGGCACGTCGCCCACCAGCGGGTTTGGCGACTTCGCGCTGTCCGACGTCTTTGTGGCGCGCTTCGAGGCGAACGGCACGCTCGACACTGCTTTCGGCCACGGCGGCTGGCGGAGGTTCCGGTTCGTCGACGGTGCTGGCACCAACCGCCTGCATGCGCTTGCACTGCAGTCAGACGGCAAGATTGTCGTGGCGGGCGGCGCTGCTGGTGACGTGGCGGTCGCGAGGTTCTTGGCCGACGGCACCTTCGACGCCGAGTTCGACAGCGACGGTCGCGCGACGACCGATCTGGGCGCAGGGGATGAGGCATACGCATTGGCCATTCAGACGGACGGCCGTCTCGTGGTTGCCGCCCAATCCGGAACCGCCATCGGCGTCGTCCAGTACCTGGCGCATGGCGCACTCGATCCCTCGTTCAATCCCTCTCCTGTCGTGCCGGGCGCTCTCGACAATGGGCGCATGCTGCTGGTGTTTGGCGAGTACGCGTCCGTTCGGGGACTGGCGCTGCAGCCAGATGGGAGAATCGTGCTCGCTGGGGGCGTCGGCCTTGGCACGAGCGACTTCCTCGTGGTGCGACTCCTCGACGGGGGCACCATGGACGCCTCGTTTGGTACCAACGGTGTTGCGACCGTTGACTTCGGCGCGTCCGAAACCGCCACGGCGGTTCTTCTGACCCTCGACGGCCGCATCGTCGTCGGCGGCACGTACTTCAGTTCGAGCTCCGATTTCGCCGTGGCGCGCCTCCTGACGGATGGCTCGCTCGACCCCACCATGTTTCCACTGTCGGGCCCCGCGGTTCCACAGCTTGGCAATGGGCGGTTGACGAGTAACGTCGGCGGCCACGACGTGCTGACGGCGATGGCGATGCAGGCCGATGGTCGCGTGGTGCTGGTCGGTTACACCGATGCCGGCGGTGCGACCGCGCAGAATATCGTCGCGATGCGTCTGGGCATCGACGGCACGTGGGACTGGAAGTTCGTCGACCGGGGTACCGCCATCATCGATCTGGCAGCGGACGACGCGGCGCTCGCGGTCGCGGTTCTCCCGGACGCGAAGATTGTGATGGCCGGGCGTCATGGCGGCGAGATGATGCTTGCCCGCTTGAGAGGCGGCCCGTCGCCGGGTATCGCGATCACGTCGCCCGCGACCATTACTGGCCCCCTCACCACGCCCTTCACCATCGTGCGCGGCACCGCAGGCGATGACGTCGCCGTCGCAGAGGTGTCATGGAGCACCGATCGTGGCTTCTCTGGCAAGGCGAATGGACTGGACGCCTGGGAGGCAGAGGTTCCGCTCGTTGCCGGTATCAACGTCATCACCGTGACGGCGCGCGATGCCAACGGCAACAGTGCCACCGACTCGATCACCGTCAACGTCAACGAGTTCATCTACTACCTCTCAGAGGGTGCGACGGGCGCGTTTTTCGACCTCGACATCCTGATCGCCAATCCCACGGAGATCGCGGCGAACGTGGCGATCTTCCTATCTGAAGCCAGATGGCACGACCGTGCCGCAGGCATTCACACTCGCGCCCCGTAGCCGCCTTACCCTGCACGTGGAACAAGTCCCCGGCCTCGAGTCCACCGCAGTGTCTGCCGTGGTCCGCTCGACCAATGCGGTGCCGCTCGCCGTCGAGCGCAGCATGTTCTGGGACAGCACCTACTACGGCGGCCACACCGGCAACGCCGTCGATGCCCCGCAGACGCAGTGGCTCTTTGGGGAGGGCAGCCAGGGCTTCTTCGACACGTACCTGCTGCTGGCCAACGCCAACCCACAGACCGCGCAAGCGACCGTGACGTTCCTCGTGGAGGGTGGCCCGACCGTGGTTCGCAGCTACGACATCGCCCCGACGTCGCGCCTGAACGTGTTCGCTGGCGCCATCCCCGAACTCCAGAACAGATCGTTCTCGAGCGTGGTGACCTCCTCGATGCCCATCATCGCGGAACGGGCGATGTACTTCGGCAGTCGGCCCTTCGAGGGCGGGCACGCGTCGGCCGGCGTCTCGCAGGCCGCGATGAGCTGGTTTCATGCCGAAGGATCGACTGGTAGCTATTTCGACACGTACATACTCGTCGGAAATCCGAACCCGACGCCGGCGAACCTGACGGTGACCTTCCTCAAGGGCGACGGCACGCGGCTGGAGCGCAAGAAGCACGTGCCCGCCAACGGCCGCCTGACACTCTTCGTCGACGGCGAGGACCCTGTACTCAACGACACGGCGGTGTCCACGACCGTCGTCTCGGATATTCCTGTGGTGTCCGAACGCGCCATGTACTGGGCGGGCACCTCCGACAGCTGGTTCGAGGCGCACAACAGCTTCGGCGTCACGAGCACGGGCCGCAAGTGGGCCCTGGCGGAGGGCCGGGTGGGTGGCGCTCCAGGCTTCGAGACCTACGTCCTGATTGCCAATCCCGGAGCCGAGCGTGCCCAGGTGCGCGCCACATTCCTGCGCGCCAACGGAAACAACATCGTGAGAACGTACGAGGTGCTTCCGACCAGCCGATTCAACATCTGGGTGAATTCGATGGTGCCGGAACTGCAGGACGAGGAGTTCGGCGTCCTGATCGAAGTCATCAACAACGTGAACGTCGCGGTGGAGCGGGCGCTGTACTGGCAGTCGGGTGGCCTTGGCTTCGCCGGCGGCACCAACGCGACGGCCGTGCGCGTGCCATAGCTCCAGCGTCGGCCGCTGTCGCCAGGCACACTGGACGGCGGACGGACAAGACACTGCCAAGAACGACATGTGCAGGACGATTTCGCAGAAAGTCCACTTCAAGGCTGAGCCGTCAGACGTCTACCAGCTGCTCGTGGCCGAGGCCGAGCAGGTGGGCTGGCCCTTCTCCATGGGCGAAGGCACTGGCATCGTCGTCGATCTCTGGCCGGACGAACGGGTCGTGCGCGCGTGGCGGGAGAGCGACTACCCCGAAGGCGTGTTCTCCATGGCGGCATTGACGCTGCGTCGCGTAGAAACGGGGACGGACTGAAGCTCACGCAGCGCAGCGTCCCGAAGGCGCTCGTTCCGCGTACCCGCGCCAGAAGGCGGCCAGCAGACCTGGTCGCTACCCATGCCGCGCGAGGCGCCTGATCGCCAGCCCGGCGAACAGGACGGCCACGCCGGCGAGCACCGCCGCGGATATCGCCGGGGGCACGTAGCTGAAGCCCTCGACGCCAGCCAGGCCGATCGCCACCTGATTGAGGTGGAACGCGGGCCAGATGACGACGAGCTTCTCCAGGAACCCGGGCAGCGGGAAGAAGAGGCCCGAAAGCCAGAGCATCGGCAGGAAGATCACGTTGATGATCGCCGGCGCCGCCGACCCCGACACACGCGCCCCCACGAACAGCCCCACCGCGCAGAACGCCGGTGCACCCGCCACCATCGTCAGGCCGATGACGAGCATCTGCCCGAGTGAGAGCGGCGTTGCCCCGACGACGCGCGCCGCCATGCCGATCGAGACGACGGCGAGTGCCGTGAACGCCATCGCGACAACGGTCTTGGCGACCAGCCAGGCGCCGGGCGGGGACGGGAGCGCGCGGCGCAAACGGAAGACGCCCGCTTCGCGCTCGGCCGCGAGCATGCACCCCGCGCCGAACATCGCCGGCCCCATCGCCGCGTACACGCACCAACTGCAGAACAGGTAGCTGCCAAGCGCCGGGTTCTTCGCGATCTCGGTCGCGGGCAGCATGGTGCCGAAGAAGAGATAGATCGGCACCGGCAGCAGCAGGAACGGAATCGAGAGACCAGGCGTGCGCAGCACGCGCAGAGCCTCGGCGCGAGTCTCCATCGCGTACGCCCGCAGCACGAGCCGCAGCGGCATGACGACGTCGGTACCGATGAGAGACGGCACGACCGGAGTGGTGACGGGATGCATCTACGCTGCCTCCTTCGTGAGGGCCGAGAACGCCTCCGCCAGGCCGGCCTGGCGGATCTCGAGGTCGCGAAGGTCAGCGTCGGCCGCGAGCAGGCGCCTGACGCAGTCCACGGCATCGACGACCGTGATGGCAAGTCGCTGGCCGTCGCGCACCGCCGCGATCACGCCAGGCCACGCGCGCACCCCGCTTTCGTCGACGCCGCTGGTGCAGCTGACGTACTTGCGGGAGACCAGCGATCGCACGTCTGACACACTGCCAGACGCGATCACTCGCCCGGCTGCGAGCACCGCGACGCGGTCGGCCAGCGCCTCCGCCTCCTCGAGGTAGTGCGTCGTCAAGACGATGGCGCAGCCCTGGCTGACCAGGGTGCGCACGGTCTGCCAGAGCACTTCGCGGGCTTCAAGGTCGAGCCCCACGGTGGGTTCGTCGAGGAAGAGCAGCTGCGGCCGGCCGCATACGGCTAGCGCGAACTGGACGAGGCGCTTCTGTCCGCCCGAGAGCGTGCCGTACCGACGCTGCGCCAGGACGGTGAGCTGGGTGAGCGCGAGTGTCTCGTCCACGGTGTGCGGGTTGGCGTAGTAGCTCGACGCCCAGGCGATGAGCTCGCGGACACGCAACTCCGGTGTCAGGGCGACGTCCTGCATCATCACGCCCACTCGTCGTCTCGCAGTGACATCGACTGGCGCGCGCCCGAACAGCGAGGCCGTGCCCTTGTCTGGCTCGAGCAGTCCGAGCAGCAGACTGATGGCGGTGGACTTGCCCGCGCCGTTGGGCCCGAGCACGGCCAGCACCTCGCCGGGGCGGATGTCGAGGTCGAGCCCCGCGAGTGCCACCGTCGTCCCATACCGCTTGTGCACGTCGCGCAGCGACGCCATGGGCGCATCAGCAGGCGCGGAGATCGAGTCGGGCGCCGACGTCGTGGCGCCGACGCCGTCGCGCACGAGGCCACGCGGGTAGCGGCGCCCATTGAGCACCTGCCCGATGATCGTCGGCCGCACGAGGTAGCGATAGCTCGCAAAGAGCAGGGCCAGGCTGACGCCGAGCACGATCGGGAACTTCGCGCTCCAGTGCCATGGCAGCTGGCCAACGAGCACTTGCAGGGCGAGGACGAGCGGCAGGTGCGCCAGGTAGATCCAGTACGACGCGTCGGCTGTGTAGCGCACGGCGGCGTTCGGCTTGCCCATGAAGCGCACGGCAAGGCCAATGAGCGCGAACGACCAGCACCAGATGCCGATGCCGTAGGCGAGGGCGAATCCAAACGACAGCGGCGCGCCTGGCACAGCGGGCACGAGCGGCGGCGTGACGCCGGTCATGAGGAGACAGCCGACCGTCGCGACGATCGCGCCACCAAGGTGAAGAGGCCAGAGGCGGCTCCACGCCGTGAGTAGATCGACCTGGCGATGCAGCAGCCATCCGAATGCCACGGCCGTGCCGTAGCCGATGAGTGCCGCGGCGCGCGGCACGAACGACTGGTCCGGCGTGGGGATGCCGAACCACATGAACCACATCGGCGTCCACGCCAGCGCCAAGGCGAGCGGCACGGGCAGGACCAGCGCTGCCACGCCCGATCGTACAAGGCGGGCGATCACCGAGTCGGTCAGGGCACGCAGCGCGCCGCGCGTGTCGACGGCCACCACGATCGCGCGAACCCCGATCACCAGCACGAACAGGAGCAGCAGGTAGTAGAGGAACCACAGGTGCATGAACTGGAAGGCGGCCGCAGGCGGGGGCGGGAGGTTGGTCGGCGGTGCCGGCAGCGTCCCGCCGAACGTCCGCGTCAGACCCCAGATCCAGACGCCCGCCATCGTCGGCGCCAGCACCAGCCAGCCGACGACGAGGGGGACGAAGACGCGTGTGGCGCGGTCGGTCCAGAAGCTCCGCGCGCCGCGCCGATGGAACGTCATCCGCGCGAAGAAGCCGGCGATGACGAAGAACAGCGTCATCCGGAACATGTGCGACGCGAACAGGACCACCGCCAGGGACGGGCTCGGTGAGTTGTCGACCATTGCCCAGAGGCCGGGCGGCATACCCGGGATGAACGAGAAGCCGGCGTGAAACACCACCCCGAGCAGCAGGGCACCGGCGCGGACGGCGTCGAGGGCGTGCAGGCGTTCGTGCGAGGTCATGGGCATGGTCCTGAATCAGATGAAGTCGGCGCGCCGCACCCGGACGATGGCGGCGACAGCCAGGACCGACACGCCGAGCGCCATTTCGCCCGCCGTGATGAAGACGATGTCGGAGGCCCAGACGGCGACGGGCCCGCTGCCGAAGCGCTGCACCGACGGCACGCCGAAGAGCAGCATGATGAAGAAGTTCACCGAGATGTTGCCGATGGTGATCGCCGTCGCGTGCCAGCCGTTGGCGTCGGTGTTCAGCCCGACGCCGAGCAGGGCGCAGTAATAGAAGAAGACGAAGCCGAGCAGCGCCGTCCACAGCGGCAGGAATCCGTCTGGAATCGCTGACAGACGAATGGCTGCGACCACGGCGAGGCTCAGCACCAGCCAGGGCAGGCCGAAGGCGATGGCATTGGCGGCCACCTTGGCGGCCACGTACTGCCCGCGCGACACCGGAAACGTGAAGAGGAACAGCGTCACGTGTTCCTTGCGTTCGGTGACGACGCCGGTCATCACCACGAAGATGTTGAGGATGATCAGCGTGCAGATCATCAGGACGCCGCCGGCGCCGATCGGCAGGGAGCCGAGGGTCATCACCCACGCCGCAATCAGGCCTCCGGCGATGGTGCCGACCATCCACCAGCGCATCAGCAACAGGTCCTTGACGATCAAGTGGCGAACGGCCGTGCTCATGCGGCACGCTCCCGCCGGTCGCGCATCACCGTGGCGACGAAGATCTCCTCGAGCGTCATGCGCTGGACGTCGCGCACCGCGATGCCGGCACGCACACAGGCCGCGTCGAACGCCGGCGTGTAGGCGCTGGTCGTCACGGCCACGAGGTGACCGTCCCTCACCGTGTCGACCAGGCCCTCGGTGGGCGGTACCGTCGCCGCTGGAGGGACGTCGAGGTGCACCCTTCGCCAGCGATCGAGGTAGGCGCCGGTGTCGCTGTCCTCGATGATGCGGCCGCGGTCGAGGAAGGCGATCCGGTCGCAGATCCGCTCGACGTCCTGCGTGTTGTGCGACGAGAACAGGATGGAGCGGGTCTCGTCGCGCACCACCTGCATCAGCTCCGTCAGGACTTCGTGGCGCGCGACGGGATCGAGTCCGGTAGTCGGCTCATCGAGTACGAGCAGGCGCGGACGACGAGCGAGGACCAGCAGCAGCGTCGCCTTCATGCGCTCGCCGTGCGACATCAGACGGATGGCCTGATCGCGATGCAGGAGGAAGCGGCCGACGAGCTGTTCGGCATAGGCCGCGTCCCAGGTGTCGTGCACGCTTGCGACGAGACGCATGTGCCAGGAGAGCGTCTGGCCGCCATAGAGGCGCATGTCGTCGGACACGAAGCCGACGTCGCGCTTGACGGCCGCCTCGCAGGCCGGCATCGGCTGGCCGAGCACGCGGACATCGCCGCGATCCTGCTGGACCATGCCCATCAGGATGCGCAGCGTGGTGGACTTGCCGGCGCCGTTGGGTCCGACCAGGCCCATCACCTGTCCGGGGTCGAGGCGCAGGGTGAGGTCGGTGAGCTGGAAGAAGCGGTAGCGCTTGGCGACGCCGCTCAGCGAAAAGACGGGCTCGTTCATGATTGGTGTCGATCCTTGGCAGTAAGCGCCTGCCGGAGCCGCGCGTGCAGGTCGTCGTCCGACAACCCGAGCTCGCGACCGATGGACGTGGCGGCCGAGAGGTGGCTATCGAGATCGGCCAGGCGCAGGCGTGCGCTCAGGTCAGCCTGCTCGGCCACGAACGATCCCCTGCCCTGTCGCGTCACGATCACGCCGTCGCGCTCGAGGTCGACGTACGCCCGCTTGACGGTGATCACGCTCACCCCGGTCGCGGCGGCCAGGGCGCGAATCGACGGCAGCTCGAAGCCTGGCGGCCAGTCGCCCACGGCGATGCGCCGGCGGATCTGCTCGACGATCTGCACATACATCGGCCGCGGATCGGCCTGAGAGATGAGAATAGCAATACTGTGCATATACAGTATGTACAGTATAGACGATGATCCCGAGGTCTAGTTCCCACGGCGGATGTCAGCGGTCTTGGCGCACGGCGGCTCCACGTGACGGGGAGGACCGCTGTCCGCGGCAATCTCCTGCCTGACGCACGCCTCGCGACGATCCTGTTCCAGAACGGCGTGCATACCGTCTACTCGAACGACCGCGACCTCCGGACGTTCGAGGTGCTCACCGTGAGGGATCCCTCGCCTGACACCGTGTCTGCTGACGGCGCCGTGCCAGCGCGTTGAAACCGCCCGCACGGGCAGCCGCACGTCGCTTATAGTGCGCTGCAATGCCTGCCCCCACCCATGTGCGGTACAAGGTCGTGGCGCTGGCCACGAGCCTGGCGGTGATCACGCACCTCGACCGGGCGTGCATCGCGACTCTCGCGCCGGGCATCATGCGCGACCTGAGCTTGACCACCGTGCAGATGGGATACGTCTTCACGTCCTTTCAACTGGCGTACGCGCTGTTCGAGATTCCGACCGCGCGTTGGGCCGATCGCAAGGGCACCCGGCTGGTGTTGGCGCGGATCGTCGTGTGGTGGTCGTGCCTGACCGCCGCCACCGGCGCCGCCACGAGTTACGGACCGCTGCTGGCCATCCGGTTCCTGTTCGGTGTCGGGGAGGCCGGCGCGTGGGCCTGCGTCGCGCGCACCTTCTCGCGATGGATTCCGCGACGCGAGCGAGGCACCGTGCAGGGCATCTTCTTCGCCGGCGCGCATCTGGTCGGCGGCCTGACCCCGGCGCTGGTGCTGTGGCTGCTCCAGTACCTGTCCTGGCGCCAGATCTTCGTCTGCTTCGGCGCCCTGGGCTTCGTGTGGACAGCGGTCTGGCTGGCCTGGTTCCGTGATGATCCTGCGCAGCACCCCGGCGTGAACGCGGCGGAGCTGCAGGAGATCGTCGTCGATCGCTCACCGGAGGCGGAGCATCCGACTGGTCTCGGGTACTGGCGCGCGCTCGCGGCCAGCAGGAACATGATCGCGCTCAGCCTCATGTACGTCCCGAACTGCATGATCTTCTACTTCTGCATCACGTGGCTGCCGACGTACCTGAGAGAGCGGCACGGCTTCGAGGCCGCGAGCCTCGGCCTGTTTGCCGGACTCCCGCTCATCGTCAGCATGCCCGGCGATCTGCTGGGCGGCGTGGTGACAGATCGGCTGGCGTCGCGCTACGGTCTGCGCGTAGGGCGGTGCGGCCTTGGTGCGGTGTCGTACCTGATCGCCGGCATCGCGCTGCTCGCTCGCCGCCCGCGTCGTCATCGCCCGTGGCGGCGGCCGTGCTGATCGCCGCGGCGACCGGCATGACCATGTTCACGCTCGGTGCCGCGTGGGCGACCGTGATCGAGGTCGGACGGAACCAGGTGGGCGTCGTGGGCGCCACGATGAACTCGGTCGGAAACCTGGCCGCGATGCTGAACCCGCTGATCGTGGCGTATTCGGTGCAGTGGTTCGGCAGCTGGAACGTGCCGCTGTACCTGATGGGGATGCTGTTCCTGATCGGCGCCGCCTGCTGGCTGATGGTCGACCCGGAGCGGCCGGTGTTCGACGAGGGGCAGGCGCACCCGTCTCAGGGCATCACAGCGTCCGGGTACTGAGCGCCCTGCGCCAGACCGACGAGCGGCGCGCGGTCGCCGGGATCAGAACGTCTTCTTGCCGGCGCGCGGACGCTTCCGCGTGGGCAGCGGACTCCCGGTCTCGCGGTCGAACTCGTCGGGCGTGCGGGCCGAGGGCGCGATGTCGCCCGTCGCTTGCTGCCACGCCTCGAGCTTTCCCCGGAGGACCTGCACGGTCGCCGCGTGCGAAGCCTCACCGGCCAGGTTGCGCAGCTCGTGTGGATCGGCCTCGGTGTCATAGAGCTCCTCGCCCGGGCGCGGCGCCTCGAAGACCCGGCGCTGGTCGGACGTGATCCTGCCCGCGTCGCGCAGCCGCTTGAGGACTTCGAACGACGGGCTGCGGACGGCGTCTGCGGGCGGTGTCAGCGGCAGGTCGTCGTAGAAGTTGCGGATGTACTTGAAGCGCGCCGTCCGCACCGCACGGGCGCGGTCCTCGAAGTCGTGCCAGTTCTTCTCGGCAAAGATCTCGTCGCGGATTGACCGGCCGGGATCACGCAGGAGCGACGCGAAGCTCCGCCCGTCGATCGACGCCGGCATCTGCACGCCCGCGAGCTCGAGCAGCGTCGGCGCGACGTCGACCGTGCTGACCAGGCTCGTCGTCCTGCCGCCCGGAGCCACCGCGCCGGGCCACGAGACGATGAGCGGCGTCCTGATCCCGCTGTCGTAGAGCGTGGTCTTGTCGCGGGGGAAGGGGCGGCCGTTGTCGCTCAGGAACATGACCACCGTGCGCTCGGCCACGCCCTGCCGCTCGAGCTCCTTCACGACCTTGCCGACGTAGCCGTCGAGCCGCGCGATCTCGTCGTAGTAGAGCGCGAGGTCGCGCCGCACCTCGGCGACGTCGGGCAGGTAGGGCGGCACGATGACGGAGGCGGGATCGTGCGGCTCGGGCACCGCGTGCTCGACGTAGTCGCGATGCGGGTCGAGTGCGGCCAGCCAGACGAAGAACGGCGTGTCCTTCGGTCGTCGCTGCAGCAGGGGCACCCATCCCTGCGCGCCGCTGTCGTCGGTCGACAGCATCTTCCCGGTCGCCGGGTTGGCCTGAAAGCCCGCCTCTCCGACATCGTCGACGACGTCGAACCGGCTTTTGAGGGCATCGCCCAGGTGCCACTTGCCCGCGGCGCCGGTCCAGTAACCCGCGGATCGAAGCCGCTCGACAAAGGTGACCTGTTCCGCGGGCACCGGCCAATGCAGTTGCTCGGCATCGGTGTTGTGCGGATAGCGGCCGGTGATCAGGCTCGCGCGCGAGGGCGAGCAGGAACTGGCCGTGACGAACGCCCGGTCGAAGCGAAGTCCGCCGGCCGCAAGGCGATCGAGGTTGGGTGTGCGGATCGCCGCGTTGCCGAACGCCCCCAGGTCGTTCCAGGCAAGGTCATCAGCGATGATCAGCACGATGTTGGGCCGCCCGGCGGGCTGGGCCCCCGCGAACAGAGAACCAGCAAGCAGCGTCGCCGCCACGACGCACCACCGCAACAGGGTGGCGGGGCCGAAGGTGTGGGCTGGCATGCGGCGGATTCTACGGGAAGACCGACCGCTTCGGCGCCAACGCCGCTCCGAACGCGCCCAGCGCGCCCGGATTGCCCTTACGAAGCGGCCTTGTCGCCCGCTGTCGCGATGGCCACCGACAACCCTCCCGCACCAGGTCGGCTGAGCGTGAGGGTCAGCCCGAGCCGCTCACATGCCTCGGAGGCGATGGCCAGTCCCAGCCCCTTGCCGTCGGGCCGCCGCGTCCTGGCGTCGGAGCCGCGATACCAGCGCTTCGTCAATTGGGCGAGTTCTTCGTCACCGACACCAACCCCGTCGTCGGTCACCGACAACACGAAGCCGTCGTCGGCGACGCGATCGAGGACGACCGCGACGTGGCCGCCCGGCGGCGTTGTAGCGGACGGCGTTGTCGACGAGATTGCTGAGCGCCTGCTCGAACAGCGTCGCATCGGTCTGCACCACCAGCGCCGCGCCGGGCACGGCGTAGTCGAGCTCGACACCCGTGGCGCGGGCAATGGGACGATGTCGTCCGATGACACGCTCCACGAGCGACGCAGAGATCGACAGGCCCCACGCTGAGCGGCGCGCTGGTGTCGCCGAGCTTGGTGGCAACCGCGAGATTCCTGAGGAGCGACGCCATGTAGTGCGTTTCCTTGACGGCGTCGTGCAGATGCGATCGTGCGGCCGCGCCAGGTTCGCCGCCAGCGGCGAGCGCGCCGTCGAGACTCGACAGGTGGCCCTGCAGCACCGACATCGGGATCGCCACATCGTGCGTGGTGTTGGCGACGAACTGCCGAAGCGTCTCTTCGCGCGCCTGGATCTCTGTCAACTGGGCCCGGACCGTCGCGCCGGCGTCGTTGAAGGCCCGCGCCAGCGCCGCCACCTCGTCGTCGTGCTCGATCGGCACCGGCTGCGCATAGCTGGAGGCCGCAGACAGCTGCACCTGCTCGGCCAGGCGCCGCATCCTCGAGATGACGGACCCGGCGGCCACCCAGACGCCGCCGAGCACCGACAACGACGACGAGGGCCGACCGCCACGAGCTGGTCGCGGAGCTGCCCTGGCCTGGGCAGCATGCGGGCCAGGCCGATCGCGCAGTCGCCGCCGCCGCCGATCTCGAATCGCAATTGCAGGCCACGGCCCATCGCCGGTCCAGAAGGTGGAGACGTCGCGGCAGGCAGCGCCGGGGCGTCGACGGCCGCCGTCGTCCCGTGGCGGCATAGGTGTAGAGCATGTAGCCGCCCGGGCCCGGCCCACCACCAGGAGGCCCGCCACGGCCACGCGGACCGCGTGGCGGGAGGAAGCGGCGATCCGGCGGAGGCCCGACGCCGCTCTCGCAGCGGTCCTCGAGTCCGAAGGCGAGTTCGTTGGCCACCGCTGACCGCAGCGCGTCCTCCATGGCGTTCAGCCGCAGCCGCTCGTCGAGCAGAAACGACCCCACCACGAGCGGCACGGCGACCAGGCCGCTGGTCATGAACAGGCGTGTGCGCAGCGTCATGGCGTCGACCCGCGCCCGTCGTCGAGACGGTAGCCGACCCCCCACACCGTCGCCAGCAATGGACCGGCGACGCCGAGCTTGCGACGCAGGCGCGAGATGTGGACGTCCAGCGTTCGCTCGCCGCCGTCGCGCGCCGGATCGAGCACGTGTTCGGCCAGCCATCGCCGCGACACGGCAGCCCCCGGCCGTCTGGCCAGGGCCGCCACGAGGTCGAACTCGACGCGGGTGAGATCCACGATGGCGCCGTCGACCCTGACGACGCGGCCGTCGAGGTCGACCCGCAGCGCCCCACGTCGACGGTGTGCCCGCCCGAGGACAGCGCCGGGCGGCGCAGCCGCGCCCGCACCCGCGCCAGGAGTTCCTCGGGCCAGAAGGGCTTGGTCAGGTAGTCATCGGCGCCCAGCTCCAGCCCGCGCACCTTGTCGGCGGCGTCGTGGCGCGCGCTCAGAACGAGCACCGGCACGTGATGGTGGTCGCTGCGCAGCGCCTTGAGCACGTCGAAGCCGTGTGCCCCGGGCAACATCAGGTCGAGAATCACCAGCGAGAACGAGGCGAAGTCGACGGCCAGCGCGGCGTCACCGCGCGTCGCCCATTCGACGACGTAGCCCGCGGAGCGGAGGCTGGTGGCCACCTGCGTTCCGAGAGATTCGTCGTCCTCGACGAGAAGCACCCGCATCGCCGTCATCGTGTCCAGCCCAGCTCAGTGTGACCGGGACACACCTTACGCGATCCTGAAGTCGCGCCGGGCCGGCGTACTTCAGAGTCTCGCAAGGTCGCCTTCGTAAGTTCACGACAGGAGACACATCGACGACGCACCACGCGTCAGCCCGCCATGACCCGACCCGTTACGCCTTCACGCCTCTCATTCGCCCTCACTGTGCTGGCGGCCGGAGCTGCCTGCAGTGGCGACAGCCCGACGTCGCCCACCAGCACGGTGACCAGCACGACCACGACCCCCGGATCGGTGTCGATCGCGGCGGTCGTCAGCAGCCGCTACAGAGCCGCGGTGACGGTGGCCCTGGGCAGCACCAGCATCGTGCTGCGCTCGAGCGGCGTACCCGACCACGTCACGCCGTACTGGGGCGTCGGCCACGCGCTCTACGAGGCGCCGGATGCCGGGCAGAGGCTCACGCCCAACGGCAGCCTCGCGCAGCAGTCCTACACGATGACGCTTCCGGTCAACCCTGGCGAGGCCACCTCGAAGGAGGCGACCTCGCTCGGCCCGATCGGCATGGCGCTCAACGGCGTGGCCATCTACAACGATCGTGAGGGAGGCAATGTGCCGGTTGACGCCGCGACCCTCCTGACGATCGACCGCGCCGGGGCACACACCAGCCCTGGCGGGACATATCACTACCACTTCGACAACGAGTTCCTGTCCTACGACGACGCCAACCTCTTCGGATTCCTGCGTGACGGCTTTCCCATCTACGGCCGCAGGGATCAGGACGGATCGTATCCGTCCAACCTCGACACCAACGGAGGGCACGTCGGCACCACCGCCGACTTCGCCACGCCGATCTACCACTACCACGCGTCGCGCGTCAGTTACATGAGCTCGCGCTTCTACATCCTCAAGGAGGGTAGCTACCATGGCCACAAGGGCACCTTCTCCTTCTAGGCTGGCGGCGTACCTGTGCTGCCTCGCCGCCGCGTCGAGTGCAGGCTGGCGGGTGGTGTCGGCTGCAGACGCCTCGGGGCCAAGCTCGCGGGAGCCAGCATCCCGGCGGCGGCGACGCGAATGGCGCCGGTGACCGTGTCGGCGACCAGCCCCGACCTCGTACTCGCCAACGGCGTGCAACTGCTGCGGGGCGAGCCGTTCGACGGCGTCATCGAAGCGACGTATCCCGGCGGCACCCTCAAAAGCCGTGCGTCGTACGCGCGCGGGGAGCTGCACGGCATCGCCACGACGTTCTATCCGGACGGCCGGCTGCGCGACGCCCGCAGCTACCGCGCCAATCTGAGCCACGGACGTCACGTGGGCTACTGGGACAATGGCCAGCGTCAAGTTCGACTTCACATACCTCGACGAGAAGCGCGAGGGGCTGCAGCGACAGTGGTACCGCAGCGGCGGCGCCCTACACCGCGCTGACGCTTTCGCGACGACAGGGAAGAGGGCCTGCAGCGCGCCTGGCGCGAGAACGGCAAACCGTACATCAACTACGAGGCGCGGGACGGCTTCCGCTACGGACTGCAGAAGTCGGCGCTGTGCTCGACACTCGAGGCCGGCGCGATCAAGACGAGGCCCGGCGAATGAGGGCGTACGTGGGCTGTCTCGTCGTGCTGCTGGCTGCCGCCGCCGGCTGCAGCACGCCCGTCCGCTCGACGACGCTGACCGCTGGCGCGGAGCGGACGCTGCCGTTCTACGACTCGGCTGACTTCACCGCGAAGTGGCAGGCCGGCGCTGCGCAGACGATGCACCGGATCAGGCCGTTTCGCCTCGTCGATCAACGGAACACGCCGTTCACGGAGGCCGACCTCGATGGTCGAATCGCGGTCGTCGACTTCTTCTTCTCGACCTGTTCCGGCATCTGTCCCTTGCTGGCTGCCAGCATGGCTGACGTGCAGCGTGCGTTCCTGCATGACGACGAGGTCGTGCTGCTCTCGCACACCGTGACGCCGGAGACCGATACGCCCGACGTCCTGGCAGAGTACGCGGAGGCCCACGGCGTGGACTTCGAGAAATGGAAGCTGCTGACGGGGCCGAGGAGCGAGATCTACGACCTCGGCCGCCGCTACTACTTCGTCGACGAAGACCTCGGCGAAACACGCAACGAGGACGACTTCCTGCACACCGAGAACGTCATCCTGATCGACAGCCAGCGTCGCATCCGGGGCATCTACAACGGCCTCGACAAGGACAGTATCCGGTCGCTCGTGGCCGACATCGCGGTGCTGAAGCGAGAGCCCGACACCAACGCAAAGGGGATCGTCACCCACGCCGTCCCGCCGGCTCCGGGGGCGCTGCGGCTGCGGTCCGGGACGTGACGCGTCGCCGGGAGGAGTTCTGACCATGAAGTTCCTGATGCCATCGGTCGGTCTGATGCTGTGCCTGGCGGTCGTTGCCGCCGCCACCCAGGGGCGCCCGGACACACGGGGCGACGACCGCCGCCGCCAGCGATTCGCTCACGGCGGGCACATCGATCAGGAAGCCGTGGGTGCGGGACCAGAGCGTCCGGAGGAAGCGCCCACCGGCTTCGACAACCTGACCAACGGGATCGACCCGCAGGGCCCGGCCTTCGAGTCGTCGAACGAAGACAACGTCGTGCCGCTGCGCTCGTTCAACGACAACCGCTTCATCTTCGAGGAAGTGGAGACGATCGGCCGACGGCCTCGGCCCGACCTACAACGCGCAGTCGCTGCCGCGAGTGCCACCAGAACGTCGTCACCGGCGGCGCCAGCCAGGTCACCGAGCATCGCACCGGCCGCCTGCTGGCGGGGCAGTTCTTCGAGTCGCTGGGCGGCTCGCTGGTGCATTCGCGCGCGACGCACCCCGACATCGTCGAACGCGTGGCGGCGAGGACGACATCCGCACGTTCCGCATCTCGACCAACACGCTGGGCGCGCGGCTACATCGAGGCGATCGCCAACAGCACGCTGCTGGCGATCCGCGAGCGCAGCCGCGCGGCGATGCGGGGCCTCGGCCGTGGTCGTGCCGGTGCTCGAAGGCAACGGCGCCGCGCGGATCGGCCGCTTCGGCTGGAAGAACCAGCACGCCAGCCTCGAGTCGTTCTCGGCGGACGCCTACCTGAACGAGATGGGCATCACCAGCCCGCTCTTTCCCGACGAGAACACGTCGAGCGGCCGCGACGTCGTCGGCCTACGATCCGGTCGCCGATCCCGAAGACGACGGCGTCGACGTCACGGCGTTCGCCAACTTCATGCGTTCGACCAAGGCGCCGTCGCGCGGCCCGATCACGCCGACGGTCGAGGCCGGCGAGCAGGTGTTCCACCGGATCGGCTGCGCCACCTGTCACGTCGCCTCGATCACCACGGCGCCGGCCGGCACGCCGATCAACGGCGGGGCGTTCACCGTGCCGCCGCACTCGGCAACAAGATGATCCACCCCTACAGCGATTTCCTGCCGCACGACATCGGCACCGGCGACGGCATCCCGATGCTGCCGCTGCCCGAGTATGCCGACACCGCCAGCCAGGATGCGCACCGCGCCGCTGTGGGGGCTGCGCACCCGCAATCGGCTGATGCACGACGGCCTGTCGTTCACCCGTCAGGAGGCCATCGACCGCCACCGGCGCGAAGCCGAGCCGGTGCGGAGGCGCTACCAGGCACTGACCGTCGCTGAGCGCCAGCAGCTGTTGCGGTTCCTCGATTCGCTCTGAGCCACGACGACGCGTCGGCGTGGCACGGGCTTCATCTCACACTTCTCGAAGGTCTCAACGATGCGCACACACACCATGTCCCGCTGGCCCGGCCTCCTGCTGTTGACGTCCGGGCTGCTCGCCGGCTGCGGCGGCAGCGACTCGAGCACCATTCCCACCGCGCCCACGGCCGCCACCACCACGGCGACGCAGCTGTCGGTGCAGCCCTCCGACTTCCTCGCCTCGGGTTTGAATGGCTCGATCACGACGGTCAGCTGCACCCTGTCCGGAGGCACCGCGACGACCTGCCACCGCATCGTCACGCGCGGCGCACCGAGCGACCACGACGCCGGGCCATGGTGTCCCACCAACATCAGTGACGGCAGCGTCGCCGGCATGTGGATCGAGAGCGGCACGACCCACGATCTGACCGGGGCGTTCATCGCCAACCTCGGGACTTTCTACAACGACAGTCGCTGGCAGCTGCACGACCCGGTCACGGGCACGGTCCGGGTCACCAGCACGCAGGCAGCGTTCCAGGCCGCAGCGGTGCCGAACGTCCCCGCCGCCTACAACAACTACTGTGTGCAGGGCCTGATGTCCTACGTCGGCGGCGGCATCTCGCGCACCTACCTCATCCCCGTCACGCCCGTAGCACTCGGAGGCGGCACCGCGTCGGTCGGTATGAACGGCGTCGGCCTCGCCTTGAACGGCATCGCCATCGACGCACCGGCTCCTGTCGCCCAGATCAAGGCTGCGTACACCATCGCGGCGTTCGACGACTGCGGCGGCCACGTCAACCCGCACACCGGCTACCACTACCACGCCGCAACCGGCTGCACCACCCAGGTGCCGAGCACCGACGGCCACGCGGCGCTGATCGGCTACGCGCTCGACGGCTACGGCATCTTCGCCGAACGGCGGCGCCGAGTCGCGGCCTCGACTCGTGCCGCGGCCACAGCGACACCACCCGCGGCTACCACTATCACGCGGCAGATGCCGGCGCGAACATGTTCATCGGCTGCTTCAGGGGCCAGCAGGGGTCTGTGTCGTGATCGACATCGGACCGCGGCGCGGGATGGGCCCGCGAAATTCGTTCAGAGCACTTCACCAACGTGAATCGCTCCGGCCGCGGCTGGTCGCGGGCCGGCGTTGGCAGAGAGGATGACCCACATGGACATCACCGAACGCATGGTCGACGACGTGACGATTCTGGATATCGCAGGCAGGATGACACTCGACGGCGGTGTCGAGTCGCTTCGTGAGTCGATCGTGCGCCTGCTCGAGGGTGGCAAGCGGAAGCTCGTGCTCAATCTCGAGAACGTCCCGTACATCGATTCGGCCGGGCTCGGCGAGGTGGTGCGCACCTACGCCACGGTCAGCAAGCAGGGCGGCAGCCTCAAGCTGCTGAACCTGACGAGGCGCATCGAGGATCTGCTCTCGATCACCAAGCTGCTCATGGTGTTCGACACGTTCGACTCGGAACGGGATGCGGTCAAGAGCATGGCGGTCCCGACGCTGACGTCCGCCGCGGTCACCCAGGTCACGTCAGCCGTTGCCGTCGTCCTTGGGTGTGGAATGCTGTGGTCGCGGCTGACCGGATAGATTCAGCCGATCCGTCAGAGTGCCGCTCGTCGGCCCCAGGGAGTTCTCATGCGTATTGCCATCGAAGTCCCGGCCGGCCTCAGTGAGCGCGAGGCGCAGGCGCGACGGGCGGCAGGACGGGGCAACACGCAGGCGGGCAAGGGCGGGCGGACTTATCTCGACATCGTTCGCAACAACCTCTTCACCCTGTTCAACAACATTCTCTTCGTCATCGGCATCGCGCTGATCGCGTTGGGACGCGCCAACGATGCCATGACCAGCGTCGGCATCGGTCTGGTCAACGCCCTCATCAGCACGCTGCAGGAAATGCGGGCCAAGCGCCTGCTCGACCGGATTGCCCTGCTGACCAGGTCGACCGTCCGCGTGGTGCGCGACGGTCACCTGCGTGACATCGACCCGGCCGAAATCGTCGAGGGCGACGTGCTCCGTATCGAGGCTGGCGACCAGATCGTCGTGGATGGCGCCGTGGTCGGGGACACAGCGCTCGAGATCGACGAGTCTCTCCTGACGGGCGAGCCCACGCTGATTCGCAAGGGCGCAGGCGACACCCTGCTCTCCGGCAGCTTCTGCGTGACCGGCGTGGGCTGGATGGGGGCTGAGCGGGTGGGTTCCGGAAGCCTTGCCAATCAGCTCACCGCTGCGGCGCGCGAGCTGAGCATCGCGCAGACCCCGTTGCAGAAGCAGGTCAACCTGCTCGTCAAGCTGATGATGCTGTTCGTAGGGGTGTTCAGCATCCTCATCCTTGCCGCGGCGGTGCTCGAAGGTGTGAGCCAGATCCGACTGGTGCAGATCGCCGCCGTGCTGACCGGCCAGGTGCCCTATGGGCTCTTTCTGCTGATCGTCGCCGCCTACGCGCTGGGCGCCGCCAAGGTGGGGCGTGAAGGCGCCCTGGTACAGCAGACCAACGCCGTCGAATCGCTCAGCAACATCGACGTCCTGTGCACGGACAAGACCGGGACGCTGACCACCAACCGGCTCCGGTTGCACGACGTCCATCTGCTCGGCAGCGACAATCGCGACGAGATCCTGGCCGCGCTCGGTGATTTCGTGCGGAGCGCCTCGCCCGCAAACCGGACCAGCGAGGCCATCCTGGCCGGTACGGACGGGGAGGTACGTCTCGTCAGCGACGAAGTGCCCTTCGCCTCGTCACGCAAGTGGAGTGGCGTGGCGTTCAATCAGACCGAGCGCCACGGGTTGTACGTCCTCGGCGCGCCGGAGATACTCGCCGCGCACATCGCGACCGACGTGACGTCTGCCGACGGCGCCCTCACCACACAGACGCGGGAATGGTCGGAGCAGGGCCTGCGCGTGCTGCTGTTCGCGCACGCCCCGGACGTGGTCGCCTTTCGCGATACCGAAGGCGAGCTGACGCTGCCACGGCTCGTGCCACTGGCCCTCGTCAGCCTGCGCGACGAGCTGCGTCCGATGGTGCGGGAGACGATCGCCGGATTCCGGGAGCTCGGCATCGCGCTGAAGGTCATCTCTGGCGACAGCCCCTACACGGTGGCGGCGCTCGCCAGGCAGGCCGGCCTCCCCGACGACATCAAGGTCGTCTCGGGCCCGGAACTCGCCGGGATGACCGATGCCGCGTTCGACCAGGCGGCGGCGGAGGCGACGGTCTTCGGTCGTGTCACGCCTCAACAGAAGGAGCAGCTGGTCGACGCGTTGCTGCGGCGCGGCAACCACGTGGCGATGATCGGCGACGGCGTCAACGACGTCCTGTCGCTGAAGAAAGCCTCGCTCGGCATCGCCATGCAGTCGGGCAGCAGTGCAACCAGGAACGTTGCCGACATGGTGCTGCTCGGCGACTCGTTCGCCGCGCTCCGTCCGGCGTTTGGCGAAGGACAGCGCATCATCTCCGGGCTGTCGAGCGCACTCTTTCTCTTCCTGGCGCGCTCGCTCACCACCACCCTGCTGATCATCGGCGTGACCATCCTGGGGCTGAGCTTTCCGTTCGATCCCGCCCAGGTGGCATTGACGACCTTCACCGTCGGCATCCCCGCGTTCTTTCTCACCCTGTGGGCGCAGCCGCGGCCCCTGGCTCCGAATCTGCTGCGCTCGCTCGCACGCTTCGTCCTTCCAGTGGCCCTGCTGACCATGCTGATGGGCGTGGGTCTCTATCTCGACGACTTCAACCGGGCGCGTCCACCAGTCGACGGCGCCGCGGCCGCGGCCGATGGCGATTCGGAGTTCGACAGGCTGCTCGACCACTACAGTGCATACACCGGCGTCAAGCCGACCGATGAAGACTTTGCCGACGCCTTCGGTACGATTGCCGCGCAGGGCACGCTGTCGATCTTCATCTCGCACACGGCGTTCCTGCTCCTGCTCTTCCTCGAACCCCCAATCGGCTTCTTCACCGGTTGGAGGCGGGAGGTCAGCAAGGACAAACGCCCCGGCATGCTGGCCGTCGTCCTCATCCTGACCTTCCAGGTCTTCTACTTCGTGCCCCGGCTCGGCAGCTACTTCGGCCTGCTCGAGAAGCCACCCGCGGTCTACGCCGGCATCCTTGCCGCCGTCGTCGTGTGGATGTTCGCCATCCGGACGATCTGGCGCCACCAGCTGCTCGAACGGCTCCTCGGATTGGAACCCGAGCTCGAGCGGATGCACGGGCACTAGCCTTGGTGCCTCCGAGCCCGACCTCGGGTGGGGACGCCTCGCGGCGTGGCGGTCGCGCTCCCCGCTGACATCGGTCACACGCGCCCTCGTGTTCGAGCCCGACATCCGGCGCGCTGCTCGCCGACGCGGACCGAGTACTGCCGTGCGCGCCCGCGCGTCTCACGGGAA
>CAVRLS010000015.1:0-189809 GCA_963722395.1 uncultured Acidobacteriota bacterium
CTGACCGTTCTGCGGACCCTGCTGACCGTTCGGGGGGCCCTGCGGCGCGGGCTGCTGCTGGCCGCGCGGGGCCGGCTGCTGGCTTCCCTGCTGACCGCCGCCCTGCCACACCGGGGTGGGCGGGGGCACCATCGCGACGATCCGCTCGACGACCTGCGCCGGGGAGATGTTGTCGGCGATGGCGTCGAAGCCGAGGGTCAGGCGGTGCGCCATGACGTTCTTGGCGACCGCCTGGAGGTCCGTCGGCAGCACGTAGTCGCGCCCGTGGATGAGGGCGAGCGCCCGCGACGCCGCGACGAGGCCGAGCGTCGCCCGAGGGCTGCAGCCGATCTGGATGACCGAGGTCAGGTCCGGCAGGTTGAACTCGGCCGGGGTCCGGGTCGCGAGCACGAGCCGGACGACGTACTCGGCCACGAGGTTGTGGACGAACACCTCGCTGGCCTGACGCTGCAGCGCCCGGACGAGGTCGGGGTCGAGGATGGGCGACGCCTCGGGCGGGTCGACGCTCATCCGCCGCAGGATCTCGAACTCCTCGTTCCCGCGGGGGTAGGGCACGTCGACCTTGAGCAGGAAGCGGTCGCGCTGCGCCTCGGGGAGCGGGTAGACGCCCTCGGACTCCACCGGGTTCTGCGTCGCGAGGACGATGAACGGCTGCGGCACCGGGTAGGTCGTGCCGGCGATGGAGACCTGCTTCTCCGCCATCAGCTCGAGCATCGCCGCCTGGACCTTGGCGGGCGCCGGGTGTCGATTTCGTCGGCGAGGACGAAGTTCACGAAGACGGGGCCGAACGTCGACGTCGAAGCTCTCCTGGCTCGCCTTGTAGATGCGCGTGCTCGACGATGTCGGCGAGGGGACGAGGTCCGGGGTGAACTGGATGCGCGAGAAGCTGCCGCCCACCACCGTCGCGAAGCTGCGGACCGCGAGCGTCTTGGCCACGCCGGGGACACCCTCGAGCAGGATGTGGCCCTTGGCCAGCAGGCCGACCATCAGCTGCTCGACCATGTGCTCCTGGCCGACGATGACGCGCTGCACCTGGCTGATCGCCTCGCCGAGCAGGCGCGACGCCTGCCGCCGGGTCCATGCCGGGCCGCTTCGCCGTGGCCGTCGAGGACGCCGGTGAGGACGAGGCCGCGGACGAGCCGGAGGGGTTCGGCGGCGCCGTAGCTGGGGCTGCTCACTCGCTCACTCCTGTTGCACGGGGGGTCTGGGGCACCCGGTCATGACCAGGTGCTGCTCGCTGGCTGCTGCTCCGGCCGCGGACCCTGCGGTCACGCCCATCCGGAGGGCCGGCACAGTCTCGCAGACCAGTGGTTCCAGCGTAGGCGGCGAAGAGACCAGCACCAGCAGTTCACAGGTCACGCATAGGAGGAGCCCGCCCGGCGCCCGCGGAACGCTGCGCCATCGCCCAGGAACGCTCCCTGAGCCCGTCGAAGGGCCTCGAAGAGGTCGGCGCCGGCGCAAGGCCTAGCTCACCGCAGACTGAGCGCAGATGGCCATGGCTGGTGCCCCATGCACGCGCAGCGCGGCCGCGCTCAGGGCCCGGTCCGCCCGCCCCTGCCGAATGTGACGTAGTACACCGGGATACCGGCGAGGATGATCGCGAACGTGATCGTGGTCGAGACCGGTTCGCTGATGAGCGCATTCAGCAGGAAGCCGGTCACCGCCACGATGAAGACGGCCGGTACGGCGGGGTAGCCGAAGACGCGATACGGCCGCACCACCTCCGGGCGCAGGCGGCGCAGCCGGAACACACCCGCCACACAGAGCCCGTAGAACGGCCAGATGGCGATGACAAAGGTTTCAGTCAGCGACTCGAAGCTGCGGCTGAACACCAGCAGGATCGACATGGCCGCCGTGAGCAGTATGGCCACGTGCGGAGTCTTGAAGCGCGGGTGCACCTTCGCGATCGCCTTGAACAACAGGCCGTCGTCGGCCATGGCGAAGAAGACGCGTGGGGAACCGAGGAAGTCGGCGTTCAACGCGCCGAAGGTGGACAGCGCGACGAGCATCGACACGAACGCCGCACCCGCCGGACCGACGACGGTGGTCATCGTGTCTGCCGCGACGAGCGGCGAGTTGGCGACGGCCGGCAGCGACAGCACGTAGACGTAGGCGGTGTTGACGAGCACGTAGGCGACGATGACCGCCAGCGTGCCGCCGATGATTGCCTTCGGCAGCGTCCGCTGCGGGTCCTTCACCTCACCGCCCGCGAACGAGACATCGCCCCACCCGTCGTACGCCCACAGCACGCTCACCAGGGCGAGGCCGAAGCTGCTCGTCGTCACCGGTGCACTGGCGGCGAAATTCGCCACCGACCCGCCGTGTGCGCCGCCGAGCAGCAGGGCCACGAGCGCCAGCCCGAGCAGCGCCACGAACTTGGCGCTGCTCGAGGCGTTGACGATCAGCGCGCCGATGCGGGCGCCGACGATGTTCGCGCCAGCCGCGAAGATGATGGCACCGGCCGAGATCAATTGCGCCGTGGAGGCGTGCGCCACCGGATCGATGCCGAAGATCCTCAGGGTGTACTGGCCGCAGGCGAGGGCGATGCCGCCGATGGCGGAGGCACGCAGCAGCACCAGTTGGGTCCACCCGAAAAGGAACGCGACCGGGCGCCCCCAGCTCTCGCGCAGGTAAGCATAGTACCCACCCGACTCCGGGAAGGCGGCTGCCAGTTCGGCCAGCGAGAGCGCCCCGGCAAGAGCCAGCAGGCCGCCGACCACCCACAGCGCCATGAACACCGTCGGGTCGCCAACCTTCTGGGCGATACCGGCTGGCGAGCGGAAGATGCCCGAGCCGATCGTGATGCCGATGACCAGCGCTGTGGCGCTGCCAAGGCCGAGCGTACGCGGCAGCCTGTTGGACTGATGAGCCACAGGCGGCAGTATACAGAGGCGCGGCCGCCCAGGCGCCCCACCGGGACGGGCGCGGGAAAGTATCCGCGCCGTCCGCGGGTGGAACGCTGTCTAGGAAGCGGGCAGCTCGTTGTTGTCGCGTGCAGCGCGCTCGGTCATCCGGGTCAGCGTTGACGGCGCGTAGGACGACAGACTCTGCCAGCCGGAGTGCGCCTCGGTCCCGGCGTCGTCGGTCGGCGCGGGGAGCACCTTCGAATTGGCGGCTGCCATGAAGGCCGCCACCAGGTCGGGCGCCAGGGCATTCGCGAGCACTGCCAGTTTCGCAGGGACCGACACCACGAGCTCGGCGTCACCATGACGGGCCGCGTCGACAATCTGCCAGGCCGCACGGCGGCCATCGATCGACGCCACCGGGACCGAATCGGCGATCGTGAACCAGGTGAACTCGTCGCGGTGCCGCCCCTTGAACCAGGCATTGAACGGCGAACCGGTCCGCATCAATCCCGGGAAGACCGAGGTGACCCGGATGCCGTCCTTCGCCAGTTCGCTGCGCATCGAGTCGGAGAGTCCGGCAAGCGCGAACTTGCTGGCGCAGTACGGCGTCAGGTGCGGCACAGCGATCTTGCCACCGATCGACGAGATGTTCACGATGCGGCCGCCACCCTGGCGGCGCATTGCCGGCACGGCTGCAAGTGAGGTGTGCAGCGGACCCCAGAAGTGCACCGCCATCGCCTCTTCGAAGTCGGCGTGTTCCATGTGTTCGAGCGGGCCGACCTTCATCACGCCGGCGTTGTTCACCAGCAGGTCGAGGCGCCCTTCCCGCTGCAGGGTGTCGTGCACCAGGCGCTCGGCCTCGTCGCGCACGCCAACATCGCATACGACGAGATGCACTCGGGCGCCCCGATCGGACAGCTCCTCGCGCACCCGGTTCAGCTCGCCCTCGTCCCGCGCCGCGATGACCAGCACCGCGCCTTCGTCGGCGAGTTGCCTGGCGATGAGCAGGCCAAGCCCACGCGATCCACCGGTGATGATGACGACCCGGTCGCGGAAGTCGAGACGACTTGCACTTCGCAGTGCGCGCAACCCAAGGATGCCGCCGAGCGCGAGCGCGCCGGCAGCGACAGCAAGATGCCTGTTCTTGTTCATGATGCAGGGGATGGAGCAATGCCCGTTCCGCGCCAGTCCGCTAACTCCAGATGAGCGCCGACGACCATGTGTTTCGGTACTTGATCGCCTTCTGAGCCGACTGCTACGATTTCGGTGAATTTTCGCCGTGCACGGATTGGTGGCGCAACGGGTCGGCCCGTGGGTCTGCACTTCCTATGAACGAACTGACGACAACCGATGCGCGCGCCCGCAAGCCCGGCCGCGATGGAGCGCTCGACGCCGCGCTCGACCGCCTGGTGCCGGGGCGGCTTCCCGACCGGCCCGACAACCCGGACGGCCACGTCACGGCCATCCGCCGCATGGAGCCGGTCGCCGCGCAGGTGGCGCCGTTCCCCGAGGCGCTCGACGGACGGTTGAAGCATGCCCTCGAGTCGCGAGGCATCAGCCAGCCCTATACCCATCAGGCGGAAGCGATCGATCACGCGCTGGCCGCCCGGAACGCCGTCGTCATTACGCCGACCGCCTCGGGCAAGACACTCTGCTACAACGCGCCGGTGCTGCATTCCATCCTGCAGGACCCCTCGAGCCGCGCACTGTACCTGTTCCCGACGAAGGCGCTGGCGCAGGACCAGCTCGCCGAACTGCAGGCGCTGTGTGAGCACATCGCCGACGACACAGGTGAGCAGGTGGGTGTCTACACCTACGACGGCGATACGCCGCAGGACGCCAGGCGCTCCATCCGATCTCGCGCGCACATCGTCCTCAGCAATCCTGACATGGTGCACTCCGGCATCCTCCCGCATCACCCGAAATGGGCAAAGCTCTTCGAGAACCTCAAGTACGTTGTCATCGACGAACTGCATGCGTACCGCGGCGTGTTCGGCAGTCACCTGTGCAACGTGCTGCGCCGGCTGCGCCGCATCTGCCGCCACTACGGCTCGAACCCGGTGTTCCTCTGTTCGTCGGCTACGATTGCCAACCCGCGCGAGCTTGCCGAGCGCCTGACCGAGCAGCCATTCGAGCTCGTGCAGCGCAGCGGCGCGCCGCGCGGCGAGAAGTTCTTCATCTTCGTGAACCCGCCGGTCGTGAACCAGCAGCTCGGCATCCGCCGTTCGTACTTGAGCGAGACACGCCGCGTCGCGTCCGAGTTCCTCAAGCGAAACCTGCAGCTCATCGTGTTTGCGCAGAGCCGACTCTCCACGGAAATTCTCACCACCTATCTGAAGGACGACTTCGAGAACGAGCCCGGACAACCGGAGCGCATCCGCGGCTATCGCGGCGGCTACCTGCCGCTGCGGCGGCGTGAAATCGAGAAGGGGCTGCGCGAGGGCGCGGTGCGTGCGGTGGTCTCCACCAACGCGCTGGAACTCGGCATCGACATCGGGGCACTGGACGTGTCGGTGATGGCCGGCTATCCGGGCACCATCGCGGCCACCTGGCAACGGGCGGGGCGTGCCGGACGTCGTGCCAGCCGCTCGGCCGCAGTGATGGTGGCGAGCAGCGCGCCGCTCGATCAGTTCATCGTCCGCAACCCGTCGTACTTCTTCGATGCGACACCCGAGCGGGCCCTCATCGATCCCGACAACCTGCACATCCTCGTGGATCACGTGAAGTGCGCGGCGTTCGAGCTGCCGTTCGCGCAGACCGAGTCGTTCGGGAAGCACGACCTGCAGGAGGTACTCGGCATCCTCGCCGAGCAGGGGCTCGTACATCGCTCCGGTGGCAGCGACGATCTCGACAACCCGTCCGACGATGGGCAGTGGAACTGGACGAGCGAGTCGTACCCGGCGGACGCGGTGAGCCTCCGCTCCGTGTCGTCGGACAACTTCATCATCGTCGACACCACGCACGACACGAAGGTGATCGGCGAGACCGACTTCACCAGCGGGCCGTCCACCCTGCACGAGAAGGCCATCTACATCATCGAAGGCACGCTCTACCAGGTGGAGAAGCTCGACTTCGAAGGGCGCAAGGCCTACGTCCGCGAAATCGACTGCGACTACTACACCGACGCCATCACCTACAACAAGGTGACCATCATCGACACGTTCTCCGACGCCGCCGTGCCGGCAAACGGGGAAGTGCACGTTGTGTCGCGTGTCGTCGGGTTCAAGAAGATCAAGTTCTATACGAACGAGAACATCGGCTCTGGCGAACTCGACCTGCCCGAGCAGCAGATGCACACCACCTCATACTGGCTGACCGTGCCGGCGGAACTGATGGGCGTGCTGCCATTTGCCACCGACGACCGGCGCGACGGCATCGTCGGGCTGTCGTTCGCGATGAAGCAGGTGGCGCAACTGCTGCTGATGTGCGACGGCCACGACATCGGCATTTCGATCGACACCGAAGACAAGGACCCCCGCATCTTCATCTACGACAACTACCCTGGCGGCATCGGCTTCAGCGCTCCGCTGTTCCGCATGCACGACGAGCTGCTCACCGCCACGGAGCGCCTGATCGCCGAGTGTCCGTGCGAGCACGGCTGTCCGGGCTGTGTCGGCCCGATTGGCAACACCGGCCCGCTCGCCAAGACCGCGGCCCTCCGCATACTCGGTCTGCTTCTCGCCGACCGGATCGCCGCATGACCATGGACCCGGAGAGGCTGCGCGAGCGCCTGCGCGGCATCGTCCGGCCGCTCGGCAGTGGCGCGCCCGCGCGTTCGTCACCGGACGGCACCGGCGCGGACGGGGGCGTGGAACTGACAGCACCGCCGAAGGCTCCTGCCGTGGCGCGGGTCAGCGGCGAACTCGAACGCGTGCTCGGGGGCGACTGGCGTGGCCATGATGGCGCGCGGTCGTTCGTGGTCACCCGACGCTTCGAGGCCGATGCCCCGTACGGCCATGTCCGAGTCGGCGACGTCGCGACGCGTCTGGCTGCGGCGCAGGGGGGAGCTTTGCTGTTGACGGCTGGGACGCCGCGCGTGCCGTTCGTCTTCTTCGACCTCGAGACGACCGGCCTCAGCGGCGGTGCCGGCACGCATGCGTTCCTCGTCGGCTGCTCGTGGTTCGACGACACCGGTGCGTTCGTCATCGAGCAGCACCTGATGACCGACTACGCCTCGGAGCGCGGCATGCTGACACTCGTGGCGCAGGACCTGGCCGCCGCCGGGGCGCTTGTCACCTTCAACGGCAAGGCCTTCGACGCACCGGTCATCGAAACGCGTTACCTGTTCCACCGGCTCACCTCGCCCTGTACACAGATTCCGCACGTGGACGTGCTGCATCCGGCACGGCGCTTCTGGGGCGGCGCGCCGGCGCTCGGCTGTTCGCTCATCGCCCTCGAACAGCAGCTGCTCGGTGTCCGGCGCATGGGGGATGTGCCCGGTTTCGAGATACCGGAGCGCTACTTCCAGTTCATCCGTTCCGGCGACGCGCAGCCGCTGGCTGCCGTGTTCGAGCACAACCGTCTCGACCTGCTGTCGCTGGCGGCGCTGACGGCCCGCCTCCTGATGCTGGTCAGCGAAGGGGCGTCAGCTACGGACGACGAGCGGGAAGCGTGCGCGTTGGGGCGGGTCTACGAGCGGGCCGACGACACGGTCAGGGCCGAGGAGGCGTACGAGCGGGCAGTGGAACTGGCGCGTCTCGCGATCGAACGCGGCGAGCGGCGCCGGCAGGCTGTGGAGTGGATGTGGACGCCACAGGGCATCAGGGCCGAGGCGACGCGCGCACTCGCATTGAGCGCCAGGCGCGGACGGCGCTACCCCGAGGCAGCGGCGCGCTGGCGCCAGCTACTGGAGTTGCAGGGGTGTCCGCCGGCGTTCAGGCGTGAGGCAACCGAAGCGCTCGCGATTCATCATGAGCACCGCGAGCGCGACCTCGCGGCCGCGCGACTGTTTGCGTTGAAGAGTCTGGAAGCGGGAACGGAGAAGGCGTGGGGCGATGCCGTCAGGCACCGCCTCGCTCGCCTCGAACGGAAGCTCGTTACCGAGCAGCCGTCCCTTCCTTCTTTGCCTTTGCAGCCGCCTTGCGGCTCTCCGAGGTCTGGACGCCGAACTTCTTCGTGAAGCGCTCCACACGGCCTTCCGTGTCGATCAGCTTCTGCCGACCGGTGAAGAACGGGTGGCAGTTCGAGCAGATTTCGAGGTGCAGCTCCTGCTTGGTCGAGCGGGCCTGCCAGGTCGCCCCGCACGCGCAGCGGGCCTCGACATCAAAATACTTGGGGTGGATACCTTCCTGCACAGCGAACTCCTTGGGCGTTCCGGGAAACCCTAAGTATACATTTTCAGCCGCGGGCCCAGCGGTG
Organism: uncultured Acidobacteriota bacterium; assembly: GCA_963722395.1. Lineage (GTDB taxonomy): Bacteria > Acidobacteriota > Vicinamibacteria > Vicinamibacterales > CAVVIG01 > CAVVIG01. The sequence goes on from CAVRLS010000015.1 coordinate 8,205, forward strand.
AAACTTCAGGGCCTCGTGGCTGCGGGGCGGGAGGCGCTGACCGTCGCTCACCCGCAGGTTTCGCTCGACGTGGGCCGTTCTGCGCATTCCGGGAATGGTGGTGGACACCGCCGGATGCTCGAGGATGAAGCGGAGGGCGAGTTCGGCCAGGTCCATGCCGTCAGGGATCAGCATGTCGAGCCGCTCGACCCGCTCGACGACCTCGGCCAGACGCTCAGGCGTGAAATAGGTGTTCCGCCAGTCGCCGTCGGGCCACCTGGAATCGACGCTGAGCGTGCCGGTGAGGCTGCCCTCGTCAAACGGCACCCGTGCGATGACGGCGATGTTGTTCGCCTGGCAGTACGGCAACAGCTCGTCCTCGGCGGCCTGGTCGAAGATGTTGTAGACGACCTGGACCGAGTCGACGAGCCCGGTCTGCAGGGCGCGCATCACGTTGGTTGGCTGCCAGCGGTTCACGCTGATGCCGAACGCGCGGACCAGCCCTTCGTCCTTCAGGGCGCGCACGCCGCGCTGCCAGCCCTCGTCATCGGCCCACGTGTCGCTCCAGACGTGGAACTGCTGCAGGTCGATCACCTCTGCGTCGAGGTTGCGCAGGCTCTTCTCGGTGTATTCGCGGATGTGGTCAGGCGGGTAGGCGTCCGCAGCCGCAGCATCGGCGCTGGCGGGCCAGCGCATGTTCTTCGGCGGGATCTTGGTCGCGATGCGGAGCGGGGCGTGCGGATAGCGCCGGCGGCCCTCGCCGAGCAACTGTTCGCTCTTGCCGTGGCCGTAGACCCACGCGGTATCGAAAAAGGTGCAGCCAAGCACGATGGCGCGCCCGAGCGACGCCAGCGATTCCTCGTCGTTCGAGCCGGTCCAGCCGCCCATGCCCCACATGCCGTAGCCGATCTCCGAGACCGGCCATCCCGTGCGTCCGAAGGTGCGGTATTGCATGGGGCGATCTTATCCGGAGGTTGGAGGGTCGAGCGACCAACGACTAACGACCAACGACTATTGAGGCTTGTAGCCGCACCGATGCCGCAGATGGATGGCCACCAGCCCACGCACGGGCAATTCGTCGCGTCCTTCTTCGAAGTAGCAGGTGGCGTCGGACCAGCTGCTCAGGTCCGCCGACTCGTCGCGGCTGCGAAACAGCACGGCGCTCGGCGTCGTCCTGTCGCTCAGCCTCAGGACGATGTCCTTCACGGTGGCGCTGTCGGCGGCATAGAGCACGTTGCGGCCGTCCAGGGCAGGTGCGGCAAGCTGGTCGAACCACCACAGGTCGGTGATCACAGTGGCGCCCGGCTCCGCCTGCGCAGCGACGAAGTCCACCAGCCGTCCGTACATCGCTTTCGTTCCCCGCAGCGAGCGATACGCGGCGCGCTGCACCCAGATGCCGGCCGCCAGGACGAGGATGAGGGTTGCACCGGCAAGCAGGTGCCGCCGCGGCAGTTCCTGCAGCGTATCGACCGCCAGCAGCACGAGCGGCACATACGCAAACAGCAGATAGCGCGGACCCCATTGTCCGCCGCCATCGTTCGGCGCGGCGGCGACCACGACGATGGTGGTAAGCAGGAAGACGAGCCAGAGGAACGTCCGTTCGTGGTGCTCCGACCTGCGCGCCACTCCGGCCACAGCCACGACCGCCGCCGGTGCCACGCTCCACAGGCCGGACGGATGGACGGGTGCGTGTTGCGTCCAGAGCGACGGCAGCAGCCAGTCCCTCGCTACGTGCAGCCGCTCCGCCGACCACGAGTCGCCAATCAGTCCGGCGTTGGTCCCGACGTGTCGCGGCACGATCGAACCGAAGTGCCAGAGGGTGTACGCCTCGAGCGGCACCATAGCCACGGCGATTCCTGCGACCGTGAAGGCGAGCGCGCGCCAGGTGGGTCGATGCACCAGTGTCCGCGAGGCGAGCAGCACGGCGAACACGAACCCGGCCGACTCGGGTCGCAGGACAATCGCGCCGCCCATGAGAAGCCCGGCGAGGAACGTCGGCAGCGTATCCGAGTGGCGTCCTGGGGTGCGGCGTGCGGCGGCCAGCATCCAGGCGACACCGGTGGTTCCCAGCGCCAGGGCTGGTGTGTGCTCCCAGAACTCGAGGCCGTAGAACAGGAACGGCGTCCCGAGGGCAGCCGCAGTGGCAACCAGTGCCACGGATCGTCGCTCGTCGAGCACGAAGCCCAGCCAGGCACACGCCGCCAGTGTGGCCACAAAGCCGAACGCCGGCAGGACGTAGAGGCCGCGCAAGCCGAAGGCGGCCAGCAGGGGCGCCGACACCAGCGGGAATGATTCCGACGTCACGGCGTGCGCGTGGAGGTTGTCGTGCACCGCGAAGAACGGCTCGACATGCGGAACCGCATCGCCGGCGATACGCGGCAGCGCAATGTCGAATGGGGTGGCTGGAGTGCTGAGGGCGGCGCGCGTGGCGATCAGCTTGACGCCAGGGTCGCCGACGAAGAACGCGTCCGGCCTCAGGTTCGAGGCCAGCAGCGCGAGCGCGATGGAGAACGCAACGAGCACGAGCGCCAGTTGCTTCATCGGAAGTCCCACGGTCGGGAGTCGGCCGGACCGCGAGTCCGGCCCACCTCGAATGGCTAGCTCTTGCCGCCGGCCATCGAACTGAGGAAGTCCTGGTTCGTCTTGGTCTTGCCCATCTTCGAGAGCAGCAGTTCCATCGCCTCGACCGGCGATAGTGGCGTCAGCACCTTGCGCAGCACCCACACGCGATTGAGGTCTTCCTTCGGGATGAGGAGTTCCTCCTTGCGTGTGCCGCTCTTCTGGATGTCGATCGACGGGAACACACGGCGATCCGTCAGCTTGCGATCGAGGTGGATTTCGAGGTTGCCGGTGCCCTTGAACTCCTCGAAGATCACCTCGTCCATGCGCGAGCCGGTGTCGATCAGCGCGGTCGAAATGATGGTGAGCGAGCCGCCTTCCTCGACGTTGCGCGCCGCGCCGAAGAAGCGCTTCGGCCGCTGCAGCGCATTGCTGTCCACGCCGCCCGACAGGACCTTGCCCGAGGGGGGCACGATGGTGTTGTAGGCGCGTGCGAGACGCGTGATGGAGTCGAGCAGGATGACGACGTCCTTCTTGTGCTCGACCAGGCGCTTCGCCTTCTCGATGACCATCTCGGCCACCTGTACGTGGCGCTGCGCCGGCTCGTCGAACGTCGACGAGATAACCTCGCCGCGCACCGAGCGCTGCATGTCGGTCACTTCTTCCGGCCGCTCGTCGATGAGCAGGACGATGAGGTACACCTCGGGGTGGTTGCGCGTGATGCTGTTCGCAATGTTCTGCAGCAGCATCGTCTTGCCGGTGCGGGGCGGCGCAACGATGAGGCCACGCTGGCCCTTGCCAATCGGCACCATCAGGTCGAGCACGCGTCCCGACAGGTTGTCGCTGTCGGTTTCGAGCTGGATGCGGCCCTGCGGATAGAGCGGCGTCAGGTTCTCGAAGAAGACCTTGTCCTTGGTCCGCTCCGGCGGCTCGAAGTTGACCGCTTCGACCTTGATGAGGGCGAAGTAGCGCTCGCCCTCCTTGGGCGACCGGATCTGGCCGGACACCGTATCGCCCGTGTGCAGATCGAACTTGCGGATCTGTGACGGCGACACGTAGATGTCGTCGGGACCTGGCAGGTAGTTGTAATCGGGAGCGCGGAGGAAGCCGAAGCCGTCTGGCAGGGTCTCGAGGACGCCTTCCGAGAAGATCAGTCCGCTCTTCTCGGCTCTCGCCTTCAGGATCTCGAAGATCAGCTCCTGCTTGCGCATCCCGGTTGCCCCGGGCACGTCGAGCTGCTTCGCAATCCTGGTAAGAGCTGCGACGCTCATGTCCTTGAGCGTCGCCAGATCGATGCGTTCGATCTTCTCCGTCTTCGCGCCGATCGCTTCGGCAGACTCGCCGGAGCCCTGGCGGGGGCGGTCGGGCTTTTCGGCCCCGCGGCTTCGCTCGGGGTCGACCGGCGCGGCGCCGCTCCCCTTGGTGCCCTGCTGCTGCGTGGTGGTTACGGCTGTCGGCTGTTCGCCAGCCTGTCGATCAGTTTCCACAGTTCGTCCAGTCCTTCACCGGTCACTGCCGAGACTGGCAGCACGGTGTCTTCAAACACGGATTCGAGTTGCTTGAGCGCACGTATCCGTTGGCCGCGCGGCAGTTTGTCGATCTTGGTGCCCACGAGGGCCGCCGGTGCCGCGCGTTGCAGCCACTGCCAGGCGGCGCGGTCGTTGTCGAGTCCGGGATGGCGTGTGTCCACCAGCAGAATGGCGCTGATGTTGTCGCGCGAGAAGACGGCCTCGGTGAGCGCCTCGAACGTGGTGCTTTCCTTGACCTTCGACCGCCGCGCGTAGCCGTATCCCGGCAGATCCACCAGGTTGAACGGCGCGGACGACCCGCGCTGCACCCGGAATATGTTCGCCAGCCTCGTCTTGCCAGGCTCGGCACTTGTGCGCGCCAGCTTCTGGCGCGTCAGTGCGTTGATGAGGCTCGACTTGCCGACATTCGAACGCCCAACCATCGCGATTTCCGGAAGACCATCGTGGGGAAAGTCGCGGAGGCCGGCGGCCGAGGTGATGAAATCAGCGGATATTTTCAAAGGGCTGGCCAGGCGGGCGCGGCCGGCGGGGCTGGCGGGTCAAGACATCTCGTCCTGCCTGCCCTGCCCGCCCCGCCCGCCCTGCCTGCCCTGTTAGTGCGTGATGGTGTCGTCGACGTCGGCAGAGTCGACCGGTTCGGCCTGCGCTTCGGCAGGAATCCGTCCGACCAGTGGTTCCACCAGCGCGATCTTCAGAACCTCGTCCATCGTCTGGACCATGTGGACCTTCAGGCCATCCAGCACGTTCTTCGGGATATCCGCCAGGTCTTTTTCGTTGTCATTCGGCAGGATGATGGTCGTGATGCCGGCACGATGTGCCGCCAACAACTTCTCCTTCACGCCGCCAATCGGGAGCACCTTGCCGCGCAGCGTGATCTCGCCCGTCATCGCCACGTCCTTCCGGACCGGCACGCGGGAGAGTGCCGACACCAGTGCGGTGGCCAGGGTGATGCCGGCCGACGGGCCGTCTTTCGGGATGGCCCCTTCCGGCACGTGCACGTGGATGTCGCTGCGACGGTTGAAGTCGACCGGCAGCCCGTACTCGTCGGACTTGGTCCGGACGTAGCTCATCGCCGCCTGTGCCGATTCCTGCATGACGTCGCCGAGCTTGCCGGTGAGCGTCAGCTTGCCACGGCCCGGCATCAGCGTCGCTTCGGTCACCAGAATCTCGCCGCCGACCTCGGTCCACGCCAGGCCGGTCGCGATGCCAATCTCGTTCGTCTCCTCCGCCATCGTGCTGCGGAAGCGCGGCACGCCGAGGTACTGCGTCACCTTCTCCGGCGTGATCTCCTCGCCGAACGAGGCGCCTTCCACCACCACCTTGCGCGCCACCTTGCGGCAGATCGACGAGATCTCGCGTTCGAGGTTTCTGACGCCGGCTTCACGCGTATAGCGGTTGATGACCGTCTGCAGCGCGTCGTCCGTGAAGCGGATGTTGTCCTTGGTGAGTCCGGCCCCTTCGACGGCCTTCGGCGCCAGGAACATCTTGGCGATCTCGATCTTCTCGAGTTCGGTGTAGCCAGCCAGCTGCAGCACTTCCATGCGATCGCGCAGCGCCTGCGGAATGGTGTGCAGGACGTTCGCCGTGCAGATGAACATGACGTGCGACAGGTCGTACTCGACGTCGAGGTAGTGGTCGAGGAATGTGCCGTTCTGTTCCGGGTCGAGCACCTCGAGGAGTGCCGCTGACGGATCGCCGCGGAAGTCCATCGACATCTTGTCGACTTCGTCCAGCAGGAACACCGGGTTCATCGTGCCGGCCTTCTTCATCATCTGGATGATCTGGCCGGGGAAGGCGCCGATGTAGGTGCGGCGATGGCCGCGGATTTCCGCTTCGTCGCGCACGCCGCCAAGCGACAGGCGGACGAACTTGCGGTTCATGGCGCGGGCGATCGACTTGGCGAGTGAGGTCTTGCCGACGCCGGGAGGTCCGGAGAAGGTGAGGATCGTCGCCTTCGGCTTCTTGACGAGTGCACGCACGGCGAGGAACTCGAGGATGCGCTCCTTGAGCTTGTCGAGCCCGTAGTGGTCCTCGTTGAGCACCGCTTCGGCCTGCTTGAGGTCGCGGCTCTCGCGCGACTTCTTGTGCCACGGCACGGCGATGAGCCAGTCAAGGTAGTTGCGCGAGACGGTGGCCTCGGCGGACATCGGCGGCATCGCTTCCAGGCGCTTCAGTTCCTGGACGGCCTTCTCCTCGACATCCTTCGGCATCTTCGCCGTTTCGATCTTCTTCTTCAGCTCGTCGACTTCGTTGCCCTTCTCGTCCTTGCGGCCCAGTTCCTTCTGGATCGCCTTCATCTTCTCGTTGAGGTAGTACTCCTTCTGCGCCTTCTCCATCTGCTTCTTGACGCGAGACTGGATGCGGCGGTCGACCTGGAGCTTGTCTACTTCGACCTCGAGGATGCCGGCGATGCGGTTGAGCCGCTCGATGGGGGAGATGATCTCGAGGAGGTTCTGCTTCTCGTCGACCCCGACGAGCAGGTGCGCCGAAATCGTGTCGGCAAGCTTGCCTGGATCGTCGACGCGGACCGCAGCAACCATGGCGTCGTAGTTCAGGTTGTTCGAGAGCTTCACGTACTGCTCGAACAGCGACACGACGCGGCTCATCGTCCCTTCGACGTCGCCGCTGGTGTCGCGCTGCTTCGGCAGCACCTTCACCACCACCCGGTAGAAGCCCTTGTCTTCCTTCCACTCGATGGCGCGGGCGCGCTCGACACCCTCGACCAGCACCTTGATGTTGCCATCGGGCAGCTTGAGGCTCTGGACCACATTCGCGACACAGCCCATCGTGTAGATGTCTTCGGGTTGCGGGTCGTCCACCGACGCATCATGCTGCGCGGCGAGAAAAATCCGCTTGTCCTTCAGCAATGCGTGCTCGAGCGCGCGCGTCGAGCTGGGCCGCCCGATGACGAACGGCATCATCATGTGCGGGAAGACGACCACGTCCCGCAGCGGGACGATTGGGAGGGTCTCGTAGACTTCGAGGGTATTTTCCATGGGGAATGCTTGAAATTCAGATTGCAGGGGTCAGCGTGCAGATTGGGCCAGCCGAGGCCGGCCCAACCTGAACCTGGATACCGTGCGGTCTTTCAATCTGAATTCTGAACTCAGATATCGGCAATTCAGGAGCGCGGGCGTCAGCCCGCCTTCTCGATGAGCGCGATCGGCGTGTCCTTGGCCATCACGATTTCCCGCGTGATCGTCACTTCCCGAACCTTCTTCTGGTTCGGCACCTGATACATCAGGTCGAGCATCAGGTCTTCGATGATCATCCGCAGGCCGCGAGCCCCGATCTTCCGCTCGAGCGCCGACTCGGCGATCGCCTCCAGCGCATCGTCCGAGAAGCGAAGCTTGACGTTCTCGTACTCGAACAGCTTCTGGTACTGACGCGTGATGGCGTTGCGTGGTTGCGTCAGGATCTGCACCAGCGCGGCCTTGTCGAGCTCGTGCAGTGTGCCAATGACCGGCAGGCGTCCGACGAACTCCGGAATGAGCCCGTACTTGATGAGGTCCTGCGGCTCGAGCTTCTCGAGCGCCGCTCCGACCTCGCGGCTGGCCAGCCCCTTCACGTCGGCCTTGAAGCCGAGCGTCTTCTTGCCGACACGACGCTCGATGAGCTTGTCGAGGCCAACGAACGCGCCGCCACAGATGAACAGGATATTGGTCGTGTCGACCTGGAAGAATTCCTGGTGCGGGTGCTTGCGGCCGCCCTGCGGCGGGACGTTGGCAACCGTACCCTCGAGGATCTTCAGCAGCGCCTGCTGGACGCCCTCGCCCGACACGTCGCGGGTGATGGAGGGGTTCTCGTCCTTGCGGCAGATCTTGTCGACTTCGTCGATGTAGATGATCCCCTGCTGCGCCTTCTCGATGTCGCCACCGGAGGCCTGCAGCAGCTTGAGGATGATGTTCTCGACGTCCTCGCCGACGTAACCCGCTTCGGTCAGGGTGGTGGCGTCGACGATGGTGAAGGGGACGGAAAGCAGCTTGGCCAGCGTCTGCGCGAGCAGCGTCTTGCCGGTGCCGGTCGGCCCGATCAGCAGGATGTTCGACTTGCTGAGCTCGATGTCGTTCCGGCTCTTCGGCTGCTTCTGGATCTCGAGGCGCTTGTAGTGGTTGTAGACCGCGACGGCGAGCTTCTTCTTGGTCCGTTCCTGTCCGATAACGTACTCGTCCAGGAACTTCTTGATTTCCTGCGGGGTGGGCAGCGAGGACCGCGTGCCGCGGTTCTCGAAGCGATTGTCGTCGGCAATGATGTCATTGCAGACTTCGACGCACTCGTCGCAGATGAAGACCGTAGGGCCCGCGATGAGCTTGCGGACATCGTTCTGATCTTTATTGCAGAACGAGCACCGGAGAACCTCCGCTTCGCCGCTTTTCTTCACCATTGGGGGCTCCTACGCCCGTTTGCGGATGACGTCATCGATAATACCGTATTCCTTGCCCTGATCGGCCGTCATGATGTAGTCGCGTTCGGTGTCGTCCTGGATGCGCTTTTCGGTCTGACCGGTGTGCTGGACCAGGATGTTGTTCAGGCGTTCGCGCATGCGCAGAATTTCCCGTGCCGCGAGGTCGATGTCGGTCGCCTGCCCGCCCAGTCCCTGCATGAGCGGCTGGTGAATCAGGATGCGGGAGTTCGGCAGCGAGAACCGCTTGCCCTTCGCGCCCGCCGCGAGCAGCACCGCCGCCATCGACGCCGCCTGGCCGATGCAGTAGGTCTGCACGTCCGGCTTGATGAACTGCATCGTGTCGTAGATGGCCAGCCCCGCCGTGATCGAGCCGCCCGGGCTGTTGATGTACAGCAGGATGTCCTTGTCCGGATCTTCCGCCTCGAGAAACAGCATCTGCGCGATCACAAGGTTCGCGATCTGGTCGTCGATCGGCGTCCCGATGAAGATGATGCTGTCCTTTAACAGGCGCGAAAAGATGTCGTAGGCGCGCTCACCACGGTTGGTCTGCTCGACCACCATAGGGACGAGCTGCGCGTGCGGATCGGGAAGCTGATGACGCATAGGCGTAAGCGGTCCGGCGTGAAAACGCTGTAGTTGTCGGGAAGAGACGCGCGGGAGAGGCTACTTACTCTCCCGAAATTGTAACACGCGCCATGACATGGTCAACGGACTTCTCCCGGCGCAAACCTGCGTAAATACGGGAGATTCCGCCCTCTTTCTCGAGCGAGGCGCGAACCGCGGCCGCACTCCGGCCGGTCCGTTCCGCATAGCGCCCGATCTCCTGTTCGATCTCCTCGTCCGAGACGGTGATCGACTCCTTGCGGGCGACCTCATCCAGGACCAGCGCGCCACCGACGGCTTCCTTCGACACCGCACGCTGGCTCTCGCGGAACGCGCCCCAGTCGATGCCTGCCTGTCGGGGGTCGACGTTCTGCTGCATCAACCGGCTGGCAAAGTCCTCGAGGCGACGGTCGATCTCGCGCTCGATGAGCGACGCCGGAACCTCGAACGGCACCTGTGAGGCCAGCGCCTTCATCAGCTCGCCGCGCAGCTCGTTCTCGACAGTGTGCGTCGCCTCATGTTCGAGGTCGGCGCGGACCCGCGTCCTGAGCGCCTCGAGGTTCTCGAACTCACCCATGTCCTTGGCGAATTCGTCGTCGAGCTCCGGGAGTTTGCGGCGTTTGATGGCCTTCACCGTGACGGTATACGAGACGGTGCTGTTCGCCAACTCCCCGTTCGGGTAGTCGGCCGGGAAGCTGATGGAGAACGACTTCGCGGCACCGGTCTCGAGGCCGAGCAACTGCTCGTCGAACCCGGGCGGGTTTGCCTTGGCGCCGAGCTCGATCGCCACGTCCTTGTGCGAATCGCTCGCGCCGGTCGCGTCGGTGCGGTCGATATCCACCGTCACCACGTCGCCATCGACGACGCCGCGGTCCTCGATGACGTCGTAGCGCGCGGCGCGCTCACGCAACCGCTGCAGCGCGTCGTTCAGCGCCTCGTCCGACACGGCGGTCGACTTGCGGGTCAGCGCGATGGTGGAGAAGTCGGCCAGCTCGAACGGCGGCAGCGTGTCGAACGCTGCGGTGAAGGTCAGCGACCGCCCTTCCTCGACCACGACCTCGCGGATATCCGGCGTGCTGACCGGCTCGAGCCCCTTCTCGCGAAGCGCAGCGTCAACGGCACGGGGCACCATCTCGTGCGCCACGTCGTGGAGTATCTGGTCCTTGTAGCGCTGGCGGACGACCCGGGACGGCACCTTCCCCGGGCGGAAGCCGGGAATGCGCGCCTTGCGCGAGTAATCGCGCGCGATACGCTCGATCTCGGCATCGACCAGGTCGCTCGGGATTTCAATCGACAGGCTCTTGCGGGTTTCGTTGACGTCGACGAGTTCGGCTTTCATTGCGGCTCAGAAAAGGGGTTGTCGAGGGAATGAGGTAAGAAGGCAGCGCGTGGGCGGACTGTGGACGCCACCGACGCGCGAACCTGAACAGGACAGTTCTGCGTTCTGCTTGCTGCTGGTGGGAGCGGAGGGACTTGAACCCACACGGACTTCCGCCCACGGGCTCCTAAGACCCGCGCGTCTGCCAGTTTCGCCACGCTCCCGACTCCCCGAGCATTAACTGTCCCCTGCAAGGCAGATTTCGTCAATCAGATTCTCGTGGAGACCTTTGCCCGTCTTCGCCTTGCCGCGGGTCGATAGCGGGCACGTTGGTGATCACGTACTCATCGACCGGACCCCGCCGGGCGGCATTGCTGTTGATGGCGCGACGGGCCGGGACACGCAGTGCGCGGAGTCCGGCGTCCCGTGCATCGCGGTTGGTGTCGTACAGGTCGGCGATTGCCGGGGCGGTCGAGTTGCTCAGGACGACATGGCAACCCCGTTGCGCCACGGCGATAACCAACTGCTGCAGCGCCTGCTGCTCCTCGGGCCCGAAGCGCGAAGAGGTGTAGGAGGTGAAATTCGCCGTGTCGCTGAGCGGCGCGTACGGTGGGTCGATGTAGAGGAAGTCGCCCTCCCGGGCGAGCGCCGCCGCCTCGAGGAACGAGCCCCAGCGCAGGCTCACCCCGGGGCTGTTCAGCGCCTCCGCCACCCGTTCGAGGCGGGCCTGCTCCAGGATGCGGGGCTTCTCGTAGCGTCCGGCGGGGACGTTGAACGCGCCGCTCGCGTTGACCCGGAAGAGGCCGTTGAAGCCAGTGCGATTCAGGTAGATCAGCATCGCCGCCAATGCCGGCGTGTAGGCGATGCGACCGTCGGACCCTCGGCGGGCGGCCCGCAGCGGATTGAACTGTTGGTCGCGTACCCGGTAGTACTGCGCCCGGCCGCCGTGCGCATGCGCCGCTGCCAGGCCATCGAGTTCGCGGGCGACGGCTTCAGGTGTGTCGCGCACAGCCTCGTAGCAGCCGATGAGATCGGGGTTCGAGTCGATGAGCACAATCGGGTGACCGGCGAGCCGGCCCTGGCCCCAGAGATCGAAGAACACCGCGCCGCTGCCGAAGAACGGTTCGATGTAGGCCTCGAACTGCGGCGGATAGTAGCGTCGCAGCGCCGGCAGCAGCTGCCGCTTGCCGCCCACCCACTTCAGCAGAGGCCTCACGATCATCGCCGATGATGATTGCAGATCGACCGGTGGAAGTGCACGGCCATTCGAGCTCGCCGGCCCACGGCGCCGCTACAATCACCGGTGTGCTCTGGCCGACCCTCCTCGCTGGCCTCGCAGCCGTCGCGCTGCTCGCACCGATTCCCGCCTCGCTGGTCGAGCGGCTGTACTCGTCGGGGCTCTTCCCGCTGCTGCAGCGGACGCTGACCTCGGCTTCGAACCTGACGGCCGTCGCCTGGCTCGATCTGCTCATTGTGATCGTCGGTGCGGCGCTTGCCCTGCGCACGCTTCGCGACGTCGGCCGTCAACCGCCGTCGCGTGCGGTTGCGCGTCTCGCCGCACGGCTGGTCAGCGTCGCTGCCATCGTCTGCCTGGCGTTCGTGCTGTTGTGGGGACTGAACTACCGACGGACGCCACTGCGCGAGAAGGTTCCGTATCAGCCGTCCCGCATCACCGTCGACGCGGCCGCCGCTCTTGCGGGTGATACGGTGAAACGCGTGAATACCCTGCACGCCCGAGGCGCACGCTGAGGGATGGCCGGCGGCTGACGCGGTCGACCCTGCGCTGGCGGAGTCGTTCCGCCGCACCCTGCCGGCCGTGGGCGTCACGGCCGCGACGGTGCCCGGGCGGCCCAAACGTTCGCTGCTCGATCTCTACTTCCGCCGCGCAGGCGTGGCTGGCATGACCGACCCGTTCTTCCTCGAGACGCTGATCGCCAGCGACATCCTCCCGTTCGAGCGGCCGCACGTGGTGGCGCACGAGTGGGCACATCTGGCGGGTCTCACCGATGAGGGCGAAGCGAACTTCGTCGGCTGGCTCACCTGCGTCCGCGGGACACCGCCGCATCGCTACAGCGGGTGGCTCTTTCTCTACGGCGAGGTGCTGGCCGGGTTGCCGCGCGACCGCGCGCAGGCGGCCAGCGCGCTGCTGACCGCCGGGCCGCGTGCCGACCTCCAGGCCATGCGCGACCGCTCGCTCCGCGAGGTGGACCGCGCGCGTGTCGGGCGCTGGCTGGCTGGTCTACGACCAGTACCTGAAAGCCAACCGCGTCGAGGCCGGCACAGCCAGCTACGCGCAGGTGGTGCAGCTGGTGCTCGGCACTGACTTGCGGTAGTCGCGAGGTCAGCAGGTCGTTGGTCGTAGTCGTTGAGTCAGTGGACCCTGTCCTCAGCGCCGACCGGCGTCGCGGGGCGTAGCGCGTGCTCGCGCGGCTCGCCTTTGTACAGCACACGCTCGAGGAAGAGGCCCGACGCGGGAGCGGTCAGCTTCGCCGGCAGTTCGGAGCGTCCCTCGAGCAGTGCCGCCGCTGCAGCCGACGTCCAGGTCGCCACGGCCGACGGCCACCAGCACGCCGACCAGCCGACGCACCATCCGCCAGAGGAAGTGCGAGCCTTCGACGCCGACGAGAATCAGCGAGCCGTCGACGGCGAAGTCGAGCCGTTCCAGCAGCACGCGGGTCGAGCTCTCCTCGTCGCTCCGTCGGCGACGCGCGAAGGCGCCGAAGTCGTGCAGGCCGATGAAGGCCCGCGCCGCCTGCTCGCATGCGCGTCGACGCGCGAGTGTCTCCTTCACCCACCAGACGTACGGTTTGGCGAAGGCGGTGCGCCGGGTGGCCATCTGGTAGAGGTAGCGACGCGCCACGGCGTCGTGCCGTGGCGTGGAACCGGTGCGGCACGACCTGCGCCGTGAGGATGTTGATGTCGGCAGGCAGTTCGTCGTTCAGCTTGCGGCGCAGCGACTCGGGCGGCAGGCTGGTGGCGACGTCGAGATGCGCGACCTGGCCGAGCGCGTGGACGCCGGCGTCGGTCCGGCCCGAGCCGTAGAGCTCGAAGTCCTTGCGTCCGGTCACCTCCCGGACGGCCGCGTCGATCTCGCCTTGCACGGTCCTGGCGTTCTGCTGAATCTGCCAGCCGCTGTACCTGGTTCCGGTGTACTCGATCGTGAGCTTGTATCTGGGCATCTGCTTCTAAGGTTGACACCGCGCCGGCCGATATGTTGATGTAGAAGGAACTTTCATGAGCAGCGCGCCCCATTTCACGTCCGCAACCACCCTGGCGACCCGCCGGGCTGGCCTGACGTTCGCGCCGCTCCCGACCATCACCCTGCTCCTTAGCATCGGCAGCCTTCCGCTGCCGCCTCGGGACTCAGACACCGGGTGATGTAACCAGAAGCGCCAGAGAGAACGTTCAAAGGGCCATCACCCACCCAGGTGATGGCCCTTTTGCTTTTTCAGGGCCACACAGCAGCCATCATGCGAGGACCATCATGACCACTCAACCAGCGCCGCTCGACGAAACCACCCGCTATCCCGAGACCGTGGGCGACTGCGACGATCAGCGCGACACCCGCCAGCTCGCGTCCGACGCCGACGACCCGGACGTCGAAGAAGCCGGTTACGGCTACGGCGTGTGAGCGTGGTACGCTTCGGCAATCCACGAATGTCGCGATCCTCTGACGGAGTTTCTGCTGTGAACGTGAAGGCGAACGGTAATCCAGTGCGCGTGGCGCTCATGGGATTCGGCACGGTGGGCCAGTCCGTGGCCCGCATCCTCTGCAGCGGCGAGATTCCCCAGGTACAGCTCACCCACATCTTCAACCGCGACGTGACGCGCAAGCGGGTCGACTGGGTGCCGGCATTCAGTCACCTGGACCGATTCTGCCGACGACATCCTCAACTCGGACGCCTCCATCGTCATCGAGGTCGTCGGCGGTATCCGACCGGCATACGACTGGGTGAAGGGCGCGCTGCAGTCGGGCAAGTCGGTCGTGACCGCCAACAAGCAGCTGATGGCGCATCATGGGGCCGAACTGCTCGACATCGCGCGCGCGAGAGGGCTGGAGGTGCGGTTCGAAGCTTCCGTCGCCGGCGGTATCCCGGTGCTGCGCGCGCTGCAGGAAGGGCTTGCCGGCGACCGGCTCGTCGAGGTTCGCGGCATCCTGAACGGCACCTGCGCCTACATCTTGAGCCGCATGCAGAACGAGCCGATCTCGTTCGCGGACGCCCTCGCCGACGCCCAGAAAGCCGGGTACGCCGAGGCGGATCCGAGCGAAGACCTCGACGGCGCGGACGCGGCCGCCAAGCTCGCCATCATCGCCGCTGTCGGCCTGCGCCGGCCGGTGCGGGTAGGCGACATCGCCACCAAGTCGATCCGGCCGATCGAAGCGGTCGACTTCATGTACGCGCGCGAACTCGGCTGCACCATCCGCCAGATTGCCCGCGCCTCCGCCGAGGACAACGGCGAGGTGTTCGCGGCGGTGCGGCCGGCGCTGGTGCCGCTGTCGTCGAACTTCGGCCGTATCGAAGGCAGCCAGAACATCGTGACCGTGCGCGGCATCTTCGGCGGCGAGACCTCGTTCTCCGGCTCGGGTGCCGGCGGCTCACCGACCGCGGTGGCGGTGGTGTCCGACGTGCTCTCGGTCGCTGGTCACGGCGAGCGGCCGCAGGCGCAGGCGGAGCCGACGGTGTACCACAAGGTGCGCGGCGACTTCGTGGCACCGCACTATGTGCGCTTCACGGTCAACGACAAGCCGGGCATCCTCGCGTCGATCACCAACGCGTACGCCAAGTACGGCATCAACATCGAAGGCGTGCTGCAGCTGCCGAAGTTCGGCGCGATCGCCTGCCGTTCGTCACCACGCTCGAGGAGTGCCCCGAATCGGTGCTCGATCGCGCCCTCGCCGAAGTGGCGAAGAGCGACTACCACGTGGTGCCGCCGCTGGCGCTGCCCATCTTCGCCTGACATGAAGAAACCCGGCGCGTTCAGCGAGGTGGTCGAGGCCGAAGGCCACCTCATCGACTCCCAAATCCTCAACGTCGTCTTCGACACGGTGGTCAAGCACAACGCGTCGTTCGACGTGTTGAGGTTCGACATCGGACGCCGCAACGACGAGCCGTCGTCGATCGCGATGCGCATCTCGGCCGAGTCCGAGCGCGGCCTCGATGACGTGCTCGAGGAACTCGTGGCCCTCGGCTGCCGGCTCGCCGACGACCAGGACGCGCATGACCCGCGCCGGCCGATCGCGACGGCTGCGTGGCCGACGATTTCTACTCGACGACAAACCACAAGACCCTGGTGCGCATCGACGGGCAGTGGACCGAGGTGCTCAAGCAGCGTATGGACGCTGTGGTGGTCATCGAAGGCGCGGTGGCGATGTGCCGCAAGCTGCGCGACGTTCGCACGGGCGACCGCGTCGTCTGCGGCGTCAACGGCATCCGGGTGAACCCGGAGTTCCAGGAACGCGATCGTCATGGCTTCGCGTTCATGACCAACGAGATCTCGTCCGAGCGGCGCGTCGAGGTCGGCGTCGGCCGCATCGCGGCGATGATGCAGGAGATCAAGGCCAGCGGCGGCCGCATCGCGGTCGTCGCCGGTCCGGTCGTCGTGCACACCGGCGGCGGCGCCTACTTCCAGGAACTGATTCGCGCCGGCTTCGTCGACGTGCTGCTGGCCGGGCAACGCGCTGGCCGTGCACGACGTGGAGCAGGCGCTGTTCGGCACCTCGCTCGGCGTCGATCTGAACACCGGCAAGGCAATCGAAGGCGGCCACCGCCACCACATGCGCGCCATCAATACGATCTGCCGAGCCGGCGGGTTGAAGCAGGCGGTGGAGCAGGGCGTGCTCACCTCGGGCGTCATGTACGAAGTGATCACGCACGACGTCGACTACGTGCTGGCGGGCAGCATCCGCGACGACGGTCCGCTGCCCGACACGATCATGGACCTGCGCGTCGCGCAGGATCAGTACGCCGAGTCGCTGCAGAACGTGAAGCTTGTGCTCGCGCTGTCGACGATGCTGCACGGCATCGGCGTGGGGAACATGCTGCCGTCGTGGGTGCGCATGGTGTGCGTCGACATCAACCCGGCGGTGGTGACCAAGCTCGCTGACCGCGGCTCATCGCAGACGATCGGCATCGTCACCGACGTCGGGCTGTTCCTGCACCGGTTGGCGCAGAAGCTCAAGGGGTCGACGGAGGGCAGGTAGGGCAGGACGGTCGCGAAGGTTGTCGGAACGAAAAACGGCGCGGCTCCGCGTGAGGGAGCCGCGCCGTTTGCGTTCTGGCAACCGCCGATTCGGATCGGCCGACTAGCGACTAATTGCCGCCCGGCTTCGACGCGAGGAACTTGATCGCCTTGAGCTCATCGGTCGAGGTCGACAGTTCGGTCGGGCCGATGGGGTTGTTCATCTTGCGCAGCATGAACGACAGGATGTCCGAGTTCTGCTGGCGGGTCAGGCTGCCGGGCGCGCTCTGCGGCATCGAGATGCGGATGCGCTCGTAAGAGGTCGCCGATCGACAGGTCGTTCCAGTTGGCGGTGAACTCGCCACCGGTCAGGCCGGGCGCCATCTCGCCGCCCGCGAGGTCCGGCCCATGGCAGCTGGCGCAGTACTCGCGAGTAGAGCCCCTCACCGCGCTTCGCCTGTTCCTCGGTGTAGATGCCGTCCCACTGCGATTTGCCCTGTGCGGCAACCGTGTTGCCCGCGGTCAGGGCGCCCGTAACGATCGTTCCTGCAAGTGCCAGAGTCGCGACTGTGAACTTCATGTGACCTCACCCGTTCAGGGCCAAGTTGGTATCAGACAGATGCTTCATCTTAGCAGGGTCTGCACCTCTGACCCGCATCATGGGACGGCGGAGTCTTCGTCGAACCGCCCCGGTTCCCGTGACGCGCCGAAGACTCCGCTGCTCTTCGGCCGCCCCCTCCTGTCACCTGGATCTCAGCCGGATCAGGTAGCGCACGGGTTACGCATCCGCTGACACTGCCGAGATCGTGCCAAGACCTACGTGAAGAAATTGCGCCTGCAAACGTCGTTTTCAGGCGGACTGGAGCATGAAGACAGGACAGTGCGGGGAGCATTGGGGCACGTCGGGAAGGGCAGAGGGGCGGGAGGGTTTGGACGGGCGGGAGGCCAGACGAGGCGGGCACGCAAGGAAAAGGCTCGCCAGGTTCCCCCGGCGAGCCTTTCAGTGTGAGCGAAGCGACGAGCCCGGAGCCGAAAGCCCCAGAGCCTGTGCGCTAGTTGCCGCTACGCGGCAGTTCGCTCGGCGGCAGCGCGTAGGCGATGTATTCGCCGGTGTAGTTGCCGCCGCTGACGGCGACGATGATGTACTGACGGCCGTCCGATGCAGTAGGTCATCGGCGAGCCGCTGATGGCGGCCGGCATCACGACTTCGCCGATCTGCGCGCCGTCTTCTTGTCGTAGGCCACCAGCATCGCGCCGCGCGCACGACCCTGCGGAGAGGTGATCTGCGACTCACCGACGACGAGCCATGGTCTTGGTGACCATGATGCCGACGCTGGCGCCCTGACCGGTCTTCGGGATGTTCATCCCACGGAGCAGCGGGTGGTTGCGGACGTTGTCCGGCGTCTCACCGTGCGGCACGCTGAAGATCAGCTTGCCGTTTGGTTCAGGTCGATGCGCCGCGATGACACCGTACGGCGGCTTGGTGATCGGAAGACCATCAAGACCTTCGTTCAGCGCCTGACGGCCCGTGAGGGCCGGGTTCGCCGGGCGGCAGCCTGCTGCCCCGGGGGCGGCGGCGGCGGCGGAGCGGCACCGGGCTGGTTCGTGCCGCGCAGGCCGTAGTTCGGGTCGGCTTCCCAACGCGGCTTGCGCGGATTCGGGCTGCGCTTGAACTTGTCGGCGCGGATCTCGCTCGAACTCCTCTTCGTCGTACTTCGCCGCGGTGACGTTGGTCTTGCTCGCCTCGTGTAGAAGGTGGCGGTTTCCGACGTCGAAGCCGGAACCCGGCCAGTTCACGCCGCCGGCGGTGTTGCCGATGTTGATCGCGCCGCAGGCGCGGCGAGTTCGGGCCGACAGGCGGCACGTACGGCGACTGCTCCCAGCGGAACTTCGTCAGGTTCTTCGAGCGCCTGCGCGCGCAGCGCCGGCGTGAAGTCGATGAGGTCGCTCTGGCCGTGACGAAGGTCCGGGCGAACGGTGGCGGGTTCGACGGGAATCGGCTGCGTCGGCGACGTGTCTTCCGTCGGCATGTCGGTCTGCGGGACCGGCCACTCTCCGGGATCGGCCAGATCGGCTGACCCGTGATGCGGTCGAACACGTAGAGCCAGCCCTGCTTGCTCGGCTGCGCCAGCAGCTTGCGCGGCTGGCCGTTGATGGTGGCGTCGATGAGCAGCGAGGCCGACGAGTTGTCGTGGTCCCACAGGCCGTGGTGCACCTGCTGGAAGTGCCACTTGCGAACGCCGGTCCTCAGGTCGACTGCGACGATCGATTCGGCGAACAGGTTGTTGCCGAGGCGGTTGCCGCCGTATTCGTCGATGGTGGGCGTTTCGACCGGCAGGTAGGCGAGGCCGGCGACCGGGTCGACCGAGATCTGGGTCCACACACCGGTGTTGCCCGACCACTCCCACGAACCGTTCTCCCAGGTGTCGTTGCCGAACTCACCGGGACCGGGGATGGTGTTGAAGCGCCACAGCTGCTTGCCGGTCTTGACGTCGAACGCGCGGACCAGGCCCTTGGCGTTCGTGCTGTACCGGTAGCCGAGGCCTTCGAACATCGACGAGCCGACGATGATCGTGTCGTTGACGACGGTCGGCGTCGAGTGGAGGCCGATTTCGCCCTTCTCGAGGTCGAGCTGCTTGTCCTTGCCGATGACGACGCCGACCTTGAGGTCGACGACGCCGTTCGGTGCCGAAGGTGGCGATTGGCTGCGCCGGTCTTCGCGTTCAGCGAGACCAGGCGGTAGCCGGTGGTGACGTAGATGATGCGCTCGTCGCCACGGCCGTCGGTCCAGTAGGACAGGCCGCGACCCGAGAGCTGACGCGGCGCCCAGCGGGTGGCGCGCTCGCCCTCGTCCATCGCTGTACATCCACTTCATCTCACCGGTGCGGCCGTCGAGCGCGACGACGGCGCGGCGGGTGCCGGCGGTCGCGTAGACCATCCCCTTGACCATGATCGGCGTGCCTTCGAGCTTGTTCTCGGGCCGCGGACCCAGGTTGTCGGTCTTGAAGCGCCAGGCGACTTCCATCTTGCTGAAGTTGGTGGCGTTGATCTGATCGAGCGGCGAGTACTTGCTACCCGTCAGGTCGGCGGTGTACATCGGCCACTCGCCGTTTTTGGTGCTCGGCTGCCCGGTGTTCTGACCCTGGATACGCGGCACGAACGTGGCCACTCCAAGGGCAAGTAGGGCGATTGCCGGCACAACGCGAACCGCGGTGCGCTTCATCATTAACTCCTCACAGACTCACGAAACTTCAGGAACGGCGGTGGATTATAACCCTTACCGGGCTGCCCGGCGCAGTGGATTCGACGGACTGGCGAGGGTGCCGGGGGCCGGCAGAGGTGGGACGGACAGGAAGTCGGCCCGCTCCCTCCAGGGGAGCGGGCCGTTCGTGACTAGAAGCGGAGTTGCGCCGCCAGACGCAGGGTGCGCGGCTGGAGGATGTCGAGCGGCTGGCCCAGTGAGGCGCCGAACGTAACGTTCTGGTTCTTCACATAAGACGAGTTGATGATGTTGAAGACGTCGGCCTGCCCTGACAGCTGATACCGGCCGAAGCGGAAGATCTTGCGGACGCCGACATCGAATCTGGTTCTGTCGGTCGTAGTACTGCTGCCCGGGTGCAACGAGGTCCAGGATGTAGCTCGGCAGCGTCATGTTGGGAACGACCAGTTCGCCGGGCCGGCACGCGCCCGTGCAGTTCGCCGCGTAGCGCGTGGTCGGCCCGATGTTCCAGCGCGTGAACAGCGGCGCGCCGTTGTAGCTCTGGAACGCCAGGTTGGTCTGGATGCCGTACCAGGGCAGCCGGTAGGAGCCAGCCAGCTTCACCTCGTGCAGGTACGGCATGTCCAGCGCGCCCTGATCGCAGAAGTGGAAGTCGGGCTGCGGCGCGTTGTTGGCGGCGATGGCGGCGGTGCCGGCGTAGCGGCCCGCGTTGCTCTCGATCGCGTCGCAGCGCACGTCGATGATGCCGGTCGACCGTCCACCCTCCGAAGAACTGGGCACCGCCGAGTCGTGCGTTGAACCCGAGCTGCAGGCCGTTATAGGTGCGCCGCCGCAGGTCGGAGTCGGTCGAGTTGAAGTCGGTGCGGTCGACGTTGCCGCGCAGGGCCGGATTGAGGTTGTAGACCGGCAGGACTGCGCCGTCGAGCGGACTGACGACATTCACGATCTGTGTAGTCGGACGGCAAGCCAGCCGTTGTTCTGCGTGCGGCGCTGGTTGTAGGTGCCGCGGCGGTAGTAGCCGCCATTGACCGACAGGCCCGGCCGGAGCTGGTGCTGGATCGACGCGGTGTACTCCAGGTCGTACTCGCGCTTGATGTCTGCATCGGGCCGGAGCGTCTGCACCGGCAGGCCGAAGGCGGCGTTGTTGCTCGGGCCGATTTCGCTCTCCTGGGCGAGGTTGTCGCCGTTCAGGTCGCGCCAGGTGCGCGTGTCGCTCTGCAGCGTCAGCGGGTTGTAGCGCGCCGGGAAGCTGGTGGTCTGGCCCGCCATGTACTTGCCGAAGGTGGCCTTGATGGCGGTCTGCGCGTTGCCGAACAGGTCGTAGGACACGCCCAGCCGCGGGGCGATATCGACCCAGCTCGGCAAGCCGGTCACGGCGGAGAACGTCCGCTGCGGCGCAAAGCGGCCAGCGTTGGCCGTCTGGTCCTTGATCTGGGCGACGAAACGTTCCACGCGCACGCCCATGTTCACCGTCATGCGCCGCAGCGTCCACGCATCCTGCACGAACATGCCGAGGTTCGCGTTCAGGTACTCGTTCGAGCGCAGCGGCGTGTTGTAGACGCGGACCTGGTCCGGCACGCCGTTGCGATAGAGCTGCACCAGGTCGCCGTTGATGTCCGACTCGATCTGGTAGTCGCCGAAGGTCCAGTTGAAGCCGGTCTTCAGGGCGTGGCTGCCGGTGACGTACGACATCTGGCTGGTGACCGTGTTGGCGATGGGGTCGACACCAGCGGCCGGCGTGACGCGGCCGTCATACGCCCGCAGCGTGATGAGGTCGCTCTTGCCGATGGTGGTGAACCAGCTCGGTGTCCCGCGGTCCTGCTGCACACCCGGCTGATAGCGGGCGGTGTAGTACTCGGAGTTGATGGAGTAGCCGGCTTCGAACAGCAGCCGGCTGGTGATCGTCGACGTCCACTTCGCCTGGCCGGTGTAGTAGCGCGCGTTCTCGGGATTGCGTCGGCCGGCCGCGGTGTTCCATTCCGAGATGGCGCCGCCGATCGCCTCGTGTCCTTTGAACTTCGGGTAGCGGTCATGGTAGACGCTGAACTTGCTCTTCGAGTTGACCTGCCAGGTCAGGCGCGCCATCTGGTTCTGGACCCACTGATCCTCGATGCCGGTGCCAACCTCTCCCGTGTCCGAGAAGAAGCTGCCGGGAATCACCGAATCGGTGGCGATACGCCGCCAGCTGGTGAAGAACCACAGCCTGTCCTGTTTGATCGGACCGCCGAAGCCGACGTTGAAGTCGCTGATCTGTGCCACGCGCGACCCGGTGCGCAGTCCGCGCGAACGCAGTTCGTCAGTGACGTTGTTCGCCTGCCACGATCCGTCGGTTCCCCCGGCGAATACCTGACCGCTGAACACGTTGCCGCCGTCTTTCGGGATCATGTTGATACGGACGCCGCCAGTCGACACGTCAGCGGTGATGCCGCTGGTCTGGTAGTTGGTTTCCGCGACCGCCGCGTCGCTGAAATACGCCTGCACCTGTCCGTCGCTCATCAGGCTGTTCAGGTTCATTCCGTCCACCTGCAGCGTGGTGTCGGTCTGGCGCGAGCCGTTGACGGTCATGTAGACCTGTTCCATCTGCTGGTTGCCGCCGACGTCGGTGTTGCTCATTCGAACGCCTGGCATCAGTGCCGCCATGCCGCTGTAGTTGCGGGCCGTGGGCACCGAGTCCATCAGCTCACGGTTCATGACGACGCTGCGCTGCGTGTTCTGGACGTCGACGAGCGGCGCGGCGCCGGTGACGGTGACCGACTCCTCGAGGGCGCCGACGCGCAGTTCGGCGTTCACGGTAGCCGTGAAGTTGGCTGGCAGCTCGAGGCCTTCCTGCCGGTAGGTGTTGAACCCTTCCAGGGCGATGGTCACGCTGTAGATGCCCGGGCGCAGATCGATGATCGTGTAGCGGCCATTCTCGTCGGTGACGGCGGAGCGGACTTTTTCGATGAGGACCGGGCTGGCAGCTTCCACGGAGACGCCGGGCATCACCGCACCGCTGGTGTCCCTGACGGCGCCGCTGATGGCGCTCTGTGCGAAGGTCGTACCGGTGCCAAGAACTAGAAGTGCGAACAGCAACCACAAAGACCGGACTGCAGATCTGACCATGATCCCTCCCAGGGAAAACCGACGCCCAATGCTGGACGGCGGACGGTAGCATGGCCAGACGGGCCGAGCAACAAACTTGTTTTGGCTTTTGGAAAGGGCTCGAGGAGCGGCGTGGCAACGGCCGTCGCCGCCTGGTGAAACGGGGACAGGGTTCGCCGCGGCGGTGCGGCGAACCCCGTGCGTCCGGACGGGTGGGAAAGTCTGGAACGTGACACGGCCGAGGGCCGGCCAGCTAGTTTCCGGTGCGGCGTACCTCGCTCTGCGGCAGGGCGAAGGCGAGGAATTCGCCCGAGTAGTTGCCGCCGCTGACGTCGACGATCATGTACTGGCGACCGTCGACCATGTAGGTCATCGGCGAGCCGCTCTGGGCGGCCGGCATCTGCACGGCGCCGACCTCCTGCCCGGTCTGCTTGTCATAGGCGCGGAACATGGCGCCGCGGCCACGGCCGGGCACGGTGGTGACCTGCGGGTCGCCGAGCACGACGAGCGTCTTCGTGACCATCAGGCCAACGCTCCCCTGCTGTCCGGTCTTCGGGATATTCAGGCCGGCGAGCAGCGGACTGTTGCGCACCGCGTCCGGCGTGTCGCCGTGCGGCACGCGCCACTTCATGTCACCGGAGTTCAGGTCGATGGCCGCCAGCACGCCATACGGCGGTTTCACGAGCGGCAACCCCTGAACATCGTTCAGGACCGGTACGGTTGGGAGCCGCGACTGGTCGGTGATGCCGGCGCGGCGGAGCCGCTCCTCGCTGGCACTGACCGGCGGCGCATCGGCGGCGCTGCCGAAGCCCGGCCCCTCCGCGACGCGGAACGCCGTCCCCTCGACGCCGGACACGTAGTCGATGTCGGAGAAGCCGGCTGGTGGCTTGCGCAACGAACCGCCGGTGACGCCGGCGTTCGCTGCCTGCACGTAGGCGATGTGGGTCTCGGGATCGAACGACGAGCCGGCCCAGTTCACACCACCACCCGTGTTGCCGATGTTCACCGTGCCGTAGCGGCCGTTGACGTTGCCCATGCTGAGCGGCACGTAGGGCGACTGTTCCCAGCGATACTTCTTCAGCTTCTCCAGGGCCTCGGCGCGCAGCGCCGGCGTGAAGTCGATGAGGTCCTCCATGCCGATGAACGTGCGCGAGTAGGGCGCCGGGCGCGTCGGGATCGGCTGCGTCGGCGACGCCTTCTCGCCGGGAACGTCGCTGGCCGGCATCGGCTTCTCTTCAATCGGCCAGATCGGCTGACCGGTGAGGCGGTCGAAGACGTAGAGCCAGCCCTGCTTGCTCGGCTGGGCCAGCAGCTTGCGCGGCTGGCCGTTGATGGTGGCGTCGACGAGCAGCGATGCCGCGGAGTTGTCGTGGTCCCAGATGCCGTGGTGAATCATCTGGAAGTGCCACTTGCGCACACCGGTCTTCACGTCCACCGCGACGATACTCTCGGCGAACAGGTTGTTGCCGTGGCGATGACCGCCGTAGAAATCGGAGGTGGGTGTTTCCACCGGCAAGTAGGCGAGCCCGGCCTCTTCGTCGACGCTGATCTGCGTCCAGACGCCGGTGTTGCCATTCACCGACCACGAGTCGTTCTCCCACGTCTCGTTGCCGAACTCGCCCGGACGGGGGATGGTGTTGAAGGTCCAGATCAGCTTGCCGGTCCGGACATCGAAGGCCCGCGCCATGCCCTTGGTGTTGTTGTGCGTGAGGACGGTCATGCCCTCCTTGAACGAGGAGCCGACGATGATGGTGTCCTTCGTGATGGTGGGGGTCGAGTGCAGGCCGATCTCGCCGGTCTCCTTGTCGATCGGCTGGCGGTTGCCGAACATCGCCCCGTCCTTCAGGTCGACGACGCCGCTGGTGCCGAACGACGCAATCATCTGGCCGTTCCTGGCGTTGAGGGCCACCATGCGGTACCCGGTGGTGACGTAGATGATGCGGTCGTCGCCCTTGCCGTCACTCCAGTACGACACGCCGCGGCCGGAGAGCTGGCGCGGCGCGATGGCGGCGCGCGTCCCTTCACGGTAGCTGTGCGTCCACATGATCTCGCCGCTCCTGGCGTCGACCGCAATCACCGAGCGGCGCGTGCCGGCGGTCATGTACAGCACACCGTTCACCATGATCGGCGTCGCCTCGAGCTTGTACTCGGGGCGCGTGCCGAAGTTGTCGGTCTTGAGCCGCCAGGCCACTTCCAGCTTGTTGAAGTTGCCGGCGTTGATCTGTTCGAGTGGCGAGTACTTGCTGCCGCGCAGGTCGGCCGTGTACATCGGCCACTCGCCCCTGGCGGTGTTGGGGAGCGCCGTGCTCTGCCCGATCACGCGTGGGCCGATGGTGACGAGGCCGGCGCCGAGCAGCGCCAGCGCGGGCAGCGTCCTGAAGAAGGTTCGCGTCATGTGTGCTCCACTTCCAAGGTCGGCGGCGCCAGAGGCTGGCGCGCGTGGTTTGGCCGCAGACTCTACACCCTATTCGGTGACCCGGGGGAGGATTTTGCAGTGACACGTCACCGGTCACCTGTGACTGGCCGACTATTCCCCC
Source organism: uncultured Acidobacteriota bacterium (assembly GCA_963722395.1). Classification (GTDB taxonomy): domain Bacteria; phylum Acidobacteriota; class Vicinamibacteria; order Vicinamibacterales; family CAVVIG01; genus CAVVIG01. The sequence continues at coordinate 33,616 of CAVRLS010000015.1, forward strand.
GGCTTCAGGCCCGGGCGTTCAACCAGCTCGATCTTCGCGCCGGCAGGACCGGCGACGTACGAGAAGTTGATCGTCGGGCCGTTCGGCAGCGTCAGCGCCCTCGGCTCGGTGGTGACCGTCACGCCTTTCGCCTTCAGGCCATTCATCGTGTCGGCCAACGGTCCGGTTGAGCGCCAGCCGATGTGGTCGATGGCGTGCCCTTCGCTGGGGGTCGCTTCGCCGCGCTGCACGAGAATCCACATGTCGCTGAAGCCGGGTGCGCTGTACTTGACGGCGTCGAGCCGCCCCTTCAGCTGGGTGCGCTGGCCACCGAACTTCTGCAGGAGCCAGGTGAAGACGCCTTCCGGGTCAGGTCCGCGCATGTGGATGTGATGCAGGCCGAGCAGTTCGGCGTCCTGAACCACCTCGAGTCGCGTTCCCCACGGATCTTCGACGAACCCGATCTTGAAGATGCCCGGGAGGTCGCGCACGGGCGAGACCACCTTCACGCCGTTCGCCTCGAACTGCCTGAACGTCGCGTCGATGTCGGTGACCGAAAACCCGAGATGGTCAACGGCGCTGCCGGCGCTCGGCTGCGCGTCGGCCTTGCGCAGGAACATCAGCCTGGTGCTGCCGTACATCAGCCGGTCGGGCGCCTCGGTGATGCGCTTGCCGCCGAAGTTCTTCTCGTACCAGGCCGACGCCGCGGCCGGGTCGGGCACGTTGAGGTGGACGTGGTCGTAGGGGTAGGTGGCCTGCGCGCGCGCCTGACCGGCGAGCGCGAGGATGCCGAGCGGCGCACAGAGCGCCATGAACACGAACCGTCGCATCAGAAGAGCCTCCAGGGGAAAAGAGACCGGCACGGGCCGAATCTGGAACCGCAGACTGCGGACGCGGAAGACTCGCACAGTCACAAGTCACAAGTCACAAGTCACAAGACTGATGGTCGTTGGTCGCCAGGAGCCTGAAGCCCGAGGCCCGCCTTGGGTTACCATGCGCCGAACGTTCAGGAGTGAGGGTGCGATGCAGCGAACAGTGCTGGGTCTGAGTGGCGTGGCGGCATGCCTGTTGACAGTTGGGCTTCAGGCGCAGTCGCGCCCATCAGTGCGGCCGGTCGCCTACGACGCCGCCCGGGTCATCGTCGGTGACGGCTCGGTGATTGCCCCGGCCACCATCGTCGTGCAGGACGGCCGGTTCAGCGCCGTCGGCCCGACGGGCAGCGTCACCATTCCGATCGGTGCCACCCGCGTCGACCTCGCCGGACGGACGGTGATGCCGGCGCTCGTGAACGCCCACGTGCATATCGGCTATGAGGGCTACACCAGCTGGAGCGCCAGCAACTACACTCCGGCCAACGTCCTCGATCACCTCCGGCGTGAGGCCTACTACGGTGTCGCGGCCACGCAGTCAGTCGGCAGCAGTCCGACCGACGCGGCGATCCAGTTCGTGAAGGATCAGCAGGCGGGGAAGTTTGCCGTGGCGTCCCGCTTCTTCTCCATGCCGGGGATGGCCCCGCCCGGCGGCGGCCCCGACGCCATCCTCATCAAGGCCACGAACGAACTGAAGGTGGTGTACGAGGTGACCACCGCCGCCGCGGCGCGCGCCGCTGTGCAGGGGATGCGTGCGAAGGGGATCATGCAGGTGAAGATCTGGGTGGACGATCGCCGCGGCACCTATCCGAAGATGACGCCCGAGGTCTACAACGCGATCATCGACGAAGCCCACAAGAACGGGATGCTCGTGCATGCGCACGCCATCCAGATGGCCGACCAGAAGGCGGTGGTGCGCGCCGGCGCCGACGTGCTCGTGCACACGGTGCAGAACGAGCCGATCGACGACGAGCTGATGGCGCTGCTGCGCGAGAAGAAGCCGTACTGGACGACGGTGATCGGCCTCGGCGATCGCAGCGAGGCCTGTGGTGGCGATCCGTTTGTCGACCAGACCTACCCGGCGGTGGCGCTGCACGAGATCCACGAGAAAGATTGCGCGCCGCGTCCGGCCGAGGCTGCGGCCGTGCGCGAGCGGAATCTCGCGAACAACCTGCCGAGGTACCTGGCCAGTGGCGCGCGCCTGGTGCTGGGCACGGATGCCGGCATCGATGCGCGTCACGCCTTCGGCTGGTCCGCGCACCACGAGCTGTCCCGATGGGTGCAGTCGGGGGTGCCGATCACTGAAGCGATCGTCGCCGCCACGTCGCGCGCGGCGCAGTTGGTCGGTGCGACCGACCTCGGCTCGATCGCGGTGGGCAAGAGCGCCGACTTCCTGGTGCTGACGGCGAACCCGCTCGAGGACATCCGCAACACGCGCCGCATCGACCAGGTGCTCCTGCGCGGCGTGGCGCTCGACCGCGCGAAGATGGCGCGCGAGTTCAGGCGGGAGACGAAGGGCAGGTAGCGCCGCTACTCGGTATCGGCCGTGCCGTCGGGCGCGAGGTAGTAGCCGTCGCCGTGGACGGTGTGGATGAAGCGCGGCTTGTGCGGCTTCTCCTCGATCTTCTTCCTCAGCCTGGCGATGGCGTGGTCGACGGCGCGCGTCGCGGCGGTGTCCGGATAACCCCAGACGGCCTTCAGCAACTCGTCGCGCGACACGATCGTGTGCGGGCGGCTGGCCAGGTACTGCAGGATCTCGAAGTCGCGGTGGGTGAGATCGAGTTCCGCCGCCTTCTTTGTCGCAGTTCGCGCGCCGAAGTCGACGGTGACGTCGCCGAGCACCAGACGGTTTCCGAACGTGCGCGTGCGGCGCAGTACCGCATGGATGCGCGCCAGCAGTTCCTCGAGTTCGAACGGCTTGGTGACGTAGTCGTCGGCGCCGAGCTGCAAGCCCCGGATCTTGTCGCCCTTCTGCCCCATCGCCGTCAGCAGGATGATCGGCACCTGCGACCACTGCCGCCACGCCTCGCAGAGTTCGAACCCCGACTTGCCGGGCAGGTTGATATCGAGCAGCACGAGGTCGGGACCGAACGCCTTTGCCACCTGCTGCGCCTGCGCGCCGTCAGCGGTGGCCTGCACGTCGAATCCCTCGAAGGCGAGGTTGTCGCACAGGAGACGGGTCAGCACAGGGTCGTCCTCGACGACGAGCACTCGCTTCTTCATGCCTTGGCCACGGGAATCGTAACCGATACGGTGGTGCCGTGCCCGTCGCTGCTGCGGATGTCCATGCTGCCACCGTGGTCGGCGACGATGCGGTCGACGATGGCCAGGCCGAGTCCGCTGCCCCCCGATACGGCCCCCCGGCCGCGGAAGAACTTGCGCGTCACGCGCGACAGTTCATCGGCGGGGATGCCGACGCCGCGGTCGGCCACCTCGATGGTGACGGTCGACCCGCCGGAGCGTGCCGACACCCCGATCCAGCGCTGGTCCTTCGAGTAGCGAATCGCGTTGTCGATCAGGTTGTTCAGCAGCAGGCCGAGCGCATTCGGATCACCTTCGACCAGCGGCAAGTCGTCAGGCAGGTCCACTTCCACGGCGAAATGATCGCGATGCAGGTTCGGTCCGAACTCCTGCAGGCTGCGCTGGGCGATAGTGCCGATCGAAACCGGCTCGAACGAGTAGACGTCGGCGACATCGGTGACGCGCGAATAGGCGAGCAGGTTATCCACCAGCCGGGTGAGCCGCGTCGCTTCGCCGATGCCCATGCGCGCGTACTCGCGAATCGTCTCGGGCGTGGCGCGTCCGGCGGCCAGCGTTTCGCTGATGACGCGGAGGTTGGCGAGCGGCGTCTTCAGCTCGTGCGTCACCGCCGACACGAAGTCGGCGCGCATCACGGCGAGGTCGGCGCTGACTCGAGCGGCCCGCAGGCTGACGATCAATCCGACGGCGAGCGTCAGCGTCATGACCGCCGCGATCGCAAAGGTGCGGCGGGCGCCGCGCTCGGCGGCGGCAAGCGTCGGGTCGTCCTCGGCCGTCGCCAGTGCGGTCCACCAGGTGAGCCCGAGGTCGGACGGTGGATCGACGGCGACCGCTTCGGGATCGAAGAACGCCACCGGAAAGACGCGGGTTTCCACAGGCGTGCCGGCACCGGTCGCCACTGGCGTTCCGACGACGGTCGCACCGGTGTCGTCGATGATGCTGAACCGCACGCTTCGGTCGCCGCTCTCGATCGACGTGACCTGCGCGGCGAGTTCCGTGAAGTAGTGTGTCCTGGCCCAGGCCAGGTTCACGAGATAGCCGAACACCGCCACGGGACGGTCGTGCGTGACGTCGGCGTAGACGATGCTCGCCGCCACCTGGTAGTCGCTGCCGCCGATTGACGCGGTGAAGGCGGTGAACCGACGGCCCTGCTGGGTGTCGCGGTCGAGCCGTTCGAGCAGCTGCGCGCCAACCCGCCGGTCCGAGCCGGTCGACACCGGGTAGGGGGCGGTGGTGGCGGTGCCCGAGAGCCAGGACGGCCGTCGCTCGGTCCGTGTGTAGAAGACCAATCCCTCGTCCGACGCGGCGCGCCACGAGAAGAACGCTTCCGCGTACGGGTAGCGTGTGAATGCGCCGGCGATCGGGTGGAGCAGGTCGGCGGTCGGGCCATCTGCGATGTCATCGCGTTCGGCACCCCTCAGGACGGTGGTGTGAGCACCACGCATGTCGTGTGAGAGCGCCGACACAAGCAGCTCCGCCGCAGCGGCAGCGCGGCGCGACGCCACGAGGGCGGCCGCGTGCTGCCACTCGCCGACGGCGCGGTAGCCGATCCAGAGCAGCGCGATCGCCGAGACAGCGATGGCCGACGCGAGGATCGCGCGCAGGCGCCGGGGCGGAAGCTGCGTGAACCAGTTCACCGTGTGAGGTCCCGCTCGCGGAAGTAGCGGGCCGCGCCGGCGTGCAGCGGGATTGGGGTCGCCGGGGCCTCGTCGACGTTGAGGAACCGCATGGTCGCCTCGACGCGCGCCAGGCGCGGAAAGACGGCGAACAGCTGTTCGGCGAGCGCGTAGACCGTCCGCTCGTCGAGATCACGACGGCAGACGATGAGCATGTCGATGCCGACGGTCGGGACGATGCGGTCCTGACCGGGGTAGATGTCGCGCGGGATCATGACGACGCGCACGAAGGGCGACTCGCGCCGCAACTGCTCCACCTGGGGACCGTCGATCGGCACGAGGTAGGCGCCCCCGTCCCGCAGCAGCGCTTCGGTAAAGGCCTCGGGATAGACGTAGCCGGGCAGCATGACGGCGTCGAGGGAGCCGTCCTGCAGTCCCTTGACGGCCAGTTCGCGCGAACTCGTCGCGGTGACCGAGCTCGGCGCCACGGCGAACGCCTTGAGCACGAGAGTGCCGAGCTTCCAGACCGAGCTGTTCCGCGGCCCGACCGCCACGGCCTTGCCGTCGAGGTCGGCTACGGAGTGCACGCCGGAGCCGGTGCGAGCCAGCAGGTAGGTGGGCAGTGGCTGAAGCAGCGAGATAGCGCGAACGGCACTGTTCGTAGGGCCTGCCGCCGCATCGTCACCGAAATAGGCCCGGTAGGCATCGTCGGCAAGCGCCACGCCGAGGTCGAGCGTGCCGTCCTGGATACGGCTCAACACCTGAGAGGACGAAGCAGAGGTGTCGGCCTGGATGTCGAATTGCGGCAGGGTCCGACGGTACTCCTCAGTTAGCCGGCTGCTGAATGGGGCGAACGCCGACCCGACCCGCAGGATGGGGCGCGGAGTGGGCGGGGCAGGCTGCGGCCGGCATCCGAAGGCCAGCACACTGAGCAGGAGAAAGCTCAGCCAACCTCCCCGGACCGGCTCCGGACGGTGACGTCGTCGGACAGGGAGGGACATGACGCAGGGGAGTGTAGACGAATGTGCAGGCCGGCAGGGTATGGAGACAAGTTGCGACAATATTTCACTGGCATCTTTTGCCAATAGTCCTCATTATTTCGGTCGCTGACTAGTCCGTCAGCCTGTTTAGGCACGTTGACCCGTTCTGCGGGCGGCGGCCACGTATTTGAGGAGAGCCTTACATGAACGTTCGAGCAACAGTCAGGTGGTCGCTCGCCATTGGCGCCGTGGCTACTGGAGTACTGGTCTCGGGAAGCCTGATGCCTGGCGCGCTTGGTGCGCAGTCGCCGGCGGCGACGGACATCACGTATACCAAGGACATTGCGCCGATCCTGCAGCGCAGCTGCGAGAACTGCCATCGTGCGAACGGCGCCGGTCCGATGCCCCTCACCACGTATGAAGAGGCCCGCCCCTGGGCGCGCGCCATCAAGACGCGCACCGGCATCGGGCCGCACGCCGGCGTGATGCCGCCGTGGTACATGGAAAAGAACATCGGCATCCAGAAGTACAAGGACGATCCATCCCTGAGCGCCGCCGAAGTGGCCATGGTGGCGAAGTGGGCGGACAGCGGCGCGCCCCGCGGCAATCCGGCGGACATGCCGCCTGCCCGCGAGTATGCAGACGACTCGGTCTGGCGCATCGGCACACCCGACCTCATCGTCAAGACGCAGGACATCATGGTCAAGGCGAACGCGCCTGACTGGTGGGGCGAGATCGAGTCGGTGCCGATTCCGCTCGACGAAGACCGGTATGTGCTTGCGGTGGAAGTCAAGGAAGTGAACGACGTCGACGCCCAGAACAAGGATCGCCAGACGGTCGGCGGCCGGTACGTGTGGCACCACCTCATTTACCGGACCCAGGTGGGGCTCGACACGAAGGTCGACACTGCTGAACTCGATTCGACGAACGCCGACGACGTGGTGGGCTGGCCTGTGCACGAGGTAGGTCGCAACGCGGACTACTTCGACCCGAAGGCGGCGCGTCTCCTGAAGAAGGGGTCGTATATCGTGTCGGACTCGGCGCACATCCACTCGAACGGGCACGACACCAAGTCGCATCTCGAGTTCGGCTACAAGTTCGCGCCGAAAGGTTACAAGCCGGTCTACAAGCGCGCCACCTACTCGCTCGGCAACGGTGTCGACATCGACATCGCCGGCATGGAGAAGGATCAGCAGCTGCACGCCTACGCCGTGCTGCCGGAGCCGACCAAGCTGGTGTCGTTCGAGCCGCACCTGCACGCGCCGGGCACGCGTATGTGCCTGGAAGCGATCTGGGGCTACAACATCCAGACGCTGTCGTGCGTCGGCTACGACCACAACTGGGTGCGTGGCTACAGCTACGCCGACGACGTGGCGCCGCTGCTGCCGAAGGGCACCATCCTGCACATCACCGGCTACATGAACAACTCGCCGTCGAACAAGAACGTGCCGGACCCGCGCAATTGGCAGGGATCAGGCAACCGCTCGATTGCGAACATGTTCATCGACCTCGGTAACCGGGTGTTCATGACCGAAGAGCAGTTCCAGGACGAGATGAAGGCGCGGGTGGCGGCGAACCCGGGCAAGGACGTCTTCCTGGGTTGCCCGCTGTGCGGTGTGGTGGCACAGCAGCAGAAGACCGCGACCCAGACGCAGAACCAGCAACAGCAACAGTAGGCACACCTCACTTCGCCATCGCGGAGGATGCGGACGAGCGGGCGCCCACGGCGTCCTCCGGTCGCAAGCCTCTGCGGTGGCGCTCTTTTAAATCGGGTATCTCGGATGATGAAGTTAAAACTTGCCGCCGTGCTCGGTGCAGCGCTCGTGTTGCTGGCGCCTCAGGGGGCCGGTGCGCAGTCGCTCAGCTACAACAGCGGTCAGAACGTCGCCCCTGGCTATGAAGGCTGGGAGCAAGACCCTGACGGGACGAAATATTTCCTGTTCGGCTATATGAACCGGAACTGGGAAGAGGAACTCGACATCCCGGTCGGGCCGAACAATGGCTTCAGCGGGCCCGGCGTGACGATGGCCGATCAGGGCCAGCCGACGCGCTTCCTGCCGCGCCGTAACCGCTTCGTCTTCCGTGTGAAGGTGCCGGCTGGCTGGACGGAAAAGGAAGAGATGATCTGGACCCTCACCTCGCCGAACGGCAAGACGGAGAAGGCCTGGGCGTCGCTGCGCCTCGACTACACGGTGGACGATGTGGTGAAGGCCTCGGAAACGGGCGCGCTTGGGGCCGGAACGAGCAGCCCTGAGGTCCGCGCGAACAAGCCGCCAGTGGTGAAGGTGCAAGGCAACAAGGCCCTGACGGCGAAGGTGGGCCAGCCGGTGTCCATCGCCGCGCTGGTCACCGACGACGGCATCCCGAAGTTCCGGGGTGCTGGCCTGGTGGGCGCTGCGGTGTCGAACCGCGGCAGCCGCAGTGATCGGGCCGTTGCCGGCACCGACGCGGCGCCGCGCGCGAACCGCGCCATGCTGCCGCCGTCCCGCTCCACGGTAGGGAAGAACGTCGGTCTCCATATTTCGTGGTTCGTGTACCGTTCGCCGAGTGGCGCACCGGTCACGTTCGACCCCATCCAGATCAAGCCATGGGAAGACACCCGCACGGGAGCCAACTCTCCTTGGGCGCCGCTCTGGACCCCGCCCGAGATGCCGAAGGACGGGATCATGCCGGCCAAGGTGGTCTTTGGTGAGCCCGGCACGTACATCCTCCGCGGCCTTGCCGACGATGGGGCGCTGACCGGCTTCGACGACATCACCGTCACCGTCACCAAGTAGCAGACGAACTGCAGAGCGACGAGGCCGGCCGGGGTGAACGCCCGACCGGCCTTTTTTTGTTGTACATCACCCCAACTGTGGAACTCTGCTCGGGGGCTTCGCGTCCCACCAGCTTGCCGGGTTTCCGGAGGCTGCCGAACTTGCGACAAATTACGACACCGGCCGCCCGATAAAGGTGGTACAAATTCCAATTGGCGGCACTTCTTTGCGCGCCACGTATACGGACATCTGGCCGGGTCATCCACCTCTATTGCCTGGGTGTGGGGCGGCTGCCGATCAGAAGGAGTGAAGCTCATGAAGTTTGGACGGAATATCGGGTGGCAGGTCACTCTCGGAGCCGCGGTCGTGGGAGCCATGGCCGTCGGCGCGTCGTCGCCGCGCGTGCTGCGCGCGGCGCCGGTCACCGTTCCTGACGAAGTTACCTACACGAAGGACATCGCACCGATTCTGCAGCGCAGCTGCGAGAACTGCCACCGCCCGAACGGGGCCGGTCCGATGTCGCTGACGACCTACGAGGAAGTCCGTCCGTGGGCGCGTGCCATCAAGCAGCGCACGGGCATCGGCCCGCACGCTGGCGTGATGCCGCCGTGGTACATGGAGAAGAACATCGGCATCCAGAAGTACAAGGACGATCCGTCCCTGAGCGATCTGGAAGTGGCCAAGGTCGCCAAGTGGGCCGACACCGGCGCCCCGCGCGGCAACCCGGCCGACATGCCACCCGCCAAGCAGTACGTGGATGACTCGGTGTGGCGCATTGGCACCCCCGACCTCATCGTCAAGCTGAAGGACGTCACCGTGAAGGGCAATTCGCCCGACTGGTGGGGTGAAATCGAGTCGGTGCCGATCCCGATGGAAGAGGACCGTTACGTCCTGGCCGTCGAAGTGAAGGAAGTCAACGACGTTGACGCCCAGAACAAGGAGCGCCAGACGGTCGGTGGCCGTTACGTCTTCCATCACCTGATCTACCGCACGCAGGTGGGCCTCGAGACCCCCTCTGACCTCGATCTCCTCGCCGGCAGCGAGACCGTGGTGAACTGGCCCGTGCACGAAGTCGGTCGTAACCCCGATTACTTCGACCCGAAGGCCGCCGTCCTGCTGAAGAAGGGCTCCTACATCGTTTCCGACTCGGTGCACCTGCACTCGAATGGTCAGGATACGAAGTCGCACCTCGAGTTCGGCTACAAGTTCGCCCCCAAGGGCTACAAGCCGGAATATCGCCGTGCGCTCATCGGTCTCGGCAACGGCGTCGACATCGACGTCAAGGCGATGACCACCGACCAGCAGCTGCATGCCTACACCGTGCTGCAGGAACCGACCAAGCTGGTGTCGTTCGAACCGCACCTGCACGCGCCGGGCACGCGTATGTGCCTGGAAGCGATCTGGGGCTACAACATCCAGACGCTGTCGTGCGTCGGCTACGACCACAACTGGGTGCGTGGCTACAGCTACGCCGACGACGTGGCGCCGCTGCTGCCGAAGGGCACCATCCTGCACATCACCGGCTACATGAACAACTCGCCGTCGAACAAGAACGTGCCGGACCCGCGCAACTGGCAGGGATCAGGCAACCGCTCGATTGCGAACATGTTCATCGACCTCGGTAACCGCGTCGCGTTGACAGACGAGCAGTTCCAGGCCGAGATGAAGGCACGCGTGGCGGCAAACCCGGGCAAGGACATCATCCTCGGCTGCCCGCTGTGCGGCGTCGTCGCGCAGCAGCAGAACGCGCCACGTCCGACGCAGAACCAGAACCAGCAGTAGGGGTTCGCGACAGCATCCGCCACCATCGAGGGCGCGGAGGACGTGGAGAGCCTCAGGTCTCCAGGCTCCCCGCCCCTCTATGGTGGCGTTTCTTTTTGATTACTCCACAGAATCGGATCGCACTCACATGAAGAATCAGCTTCGTGCGCTGGCCACTGTGCTCGCGCTCGTCGTCGCGCCGGCCGTGGCCGGTGCCCAATCGCTCAGCTATAACAGTGGACAGAACGTGGCGCCCGGCTATGAAGGCTGGGAAGAGGATCCGGACGGGAGCAAGTATTTCCTGTTCGGCTACATGAACCGCAACTGGGAAGAGGAACTCGACGTGCCCGTCGGGCCGGCCAACGGCTTCAGTGGCCCGGGCACCATCGCCGCCGACCAGGGGCAACCCACCCGTTTCCTGCCACGCCGAAACCGCTTCGTCTTCCGCGTGAAGGTGCCTGCTGCCTTCACGGACAAGGACGAGATGATCTGGACGCTCACCACGCACGGCGTCACCGAGAAGGCCTACGCGTCGCTGCGTGAGGACTACAAGGTGGATGACGTGGTGAAGGCGTCGGAGACCGGCGCGCTCGGCGCAGGCTCGAGCAGTCCGGAAATCCGCTCGAACAAGCCGCCGGTCGTGAAGGTCGAGGGCAGCAAGACGCTCACGGCCAAGGTGGGGCAGCCGCTGTCGATCGTCGCGCTCGTCACCGACGACGGCATCCCGAAGCGCCGCATCGGCGGGCTGTCTGGTGCCTCGGTCAGCCGCTCGAGCTCGAACAGCGGCTCTGCCGCATCTGGTGCAGCCGCTGCCGCCCCAGCCACCGCTGCCCCCGCCACCGCTGGCGCCCCAGCCACGGGCGCCGCTCCAGCCGCCGAAGCCCCGCCCGCGCAGCCAACGCCGTTCCGCAACCTGGCAACGTTGCCGCCGACGCGCGTTACGGTCGGCAAGAACGTCGGCCTGCACCTCTCCTGGCTCGCATATCGGGCTCCTGCCGGTGCGGAGGTCACGTACGAGCCGAACCAGGTGAAGCCGTGGGAAGACACTCGCGCCGGAGCGAACTCGCCCTGGGCTCCCATCTGGGCACCTCCCGCGATGCCGCCCGATGGCAAGGTGCCGGTGAAGGTCACGTTCTCACAGCCGGGTACCTACGTCCTGCGCGGGCTGGCAGACGACGGCGCGCTGACCGGGTACGATGAAGTGACAGTTACCGTCAGCAAGTAGCCCCGCTCGTCGAATCCGCCTGAAGGCGGGCACCGAGTCGACGACGTCGTTTTGTATCGCTCTGGGATAGGCCGTCTGGCGGAGAATCTGCCGGACGGCCTTTACCATTTCCGGCATCCCCTGGCGGTCCTCCGGTTCACACCTGAGACCCGCTCCGAAATGCTGGATGAACGACGCAATCCGCCCTCCTGAAATTCCCTGCTGAGACAATTTGCGACAAGTTGGCCTAGTGTAAACGTGCTACAAAATCGGCGCATCTCGGCTGCGAGCGGGAGAACTGGCGTGTGTTGCGCAGTCCGGGTGCGATGGTACCAATCGAATCCGGCTAACCGGGAAAGCCGAACCTGTTTCGGTGGAGGGGTCCGTGAATCATTCGACGACGCGCTGGTCGAGGGCTGTGGCCTGTGGCCTCGCTGTATTGGGGTATCTGTCACTCGCAGCGCCGGCCTGGGCGCAGCAGGCGAGCGGCATTGCCGGTGTGGTCCGTGACACGTCAGGTCTGGCCATGCCAGGCGTGACCGTGGAGGCGGCCAGCCCGGCGCTGATTGAAAAGGTGCGCACCGTCACGACCGACGGCGAGGGGCGATACACCATCGTTGACCTTCGTCCGGGCACTTACACGGTCACTTTTGCGCTCGAGGGTTTCTCCACGGTGAAGCGCGACGGTATCGAGCTGGGCACCGGCTTCACGGCCACGGTGAACATCGCGATGCAGGTCGGGTCGCTCTCCGAGACGATCACCGTCAGTGGCGCAGCGCCGGTTGTCGACACGACCAGCATGCGCAAGCAGGAGACGCTGAACAACAGCGAGCTCGAGGCCCTGCCGAGCGGCAGCATCGGCCTGCAGACGCTGGCGTATGTGACGCCTGGCTTCGCGGCGACGCAGGCTGACGTCGGCGGCACCCGCGACACCTGGTCGGCGCAGGGCAACTACACCCTGTTCCACGGCAAGACCGGCACGCGCGCGTCGTTCGACGGCTTCCGCAATCAGTACTTCATCGGTGCGGCCTCGGGCGTCGGCTATATCACCGACCAGGGCAACATCGCGGAACTGCAGCTCGAGACGAGCGGCATGGGCGCGGAGTCCGGCTCGGGAAGCGTGTCGCTGAACGCCATTCCGAAGAGCGGCAGCAACACCTTCGCGGGCGGCCTCGACGGCTACTTCTCGAACGGTGCGATGCAGGGCGCCAACGTGCGCGACAACCTGAACGACTGGACGCTGGGCAACGCCGCGCTCGCCGCCAGCCAGGGCATCAACGCTGCGTCCAAGGTCAGCCGCATCTACCGCCTGGGCGGCCAGCTCGGCGGCCCGATCATGCAGGACAAGATCTGGTTCTTCGGTGCGGTTGCCCGCTGGGGTTCGACCGTTGGTCAGCCGAGCGCCTTCTACAACCCCCTTCAGGGCCAGGCCAACATCCCCGCCAGGGGCGTGGTTGGGCCGACCCCCACATTGTTCTACCCGGGGCAGCCGGGATCGCCCTTCGCGACCGCCAAGTACCGAAGACTTCGGTGAGCCGCGGCCGGCGTCCAGCTTCGACTGGTACCGCAACCATGCCGGTCGCATTACCGCGCAGGTGTCGTCGAAGGACCGCATCAACGTTTACGGCGACCTCCAGAAGTCGTGCCGCTGCACCACCGGCCCCTTCACCGGATCGAACGCGATCGAGTCGGAGCGCGGCTGGGACTGGTACCCGTCCGGCGTCATCCAGGGCACGTGGACCCGTCCGGTCAGCAGCCGTCTGCTGCTCGAAGCCGGCGCTTCGTGGCAGACCGCCAACTGGGTGAACTTCGCCCAGGACGGCGTGACGCAGTTCGACCGATCGATCACCGAGACGGCGACGGGCTACGTCTACGGCGCGACGTCGCTCCTCACCGCGCCCAAGGCGCGGACCGGTCGCAGCGCGGAGCGCTTCACGGTGTCGTACGTGACGGGCACGCACAACGTGAAGATCGGCGTGACCAACGAGCAGGCGTTCAACGACGAGTCGCGCAGCCGCAACAATGTCGTCGACGGCCTGAACTACGACTTCCTCAACGGCAGGCCGCTCCGCATCCAGTACTACGGTCTGCCGTTCCTGCAGCAGGAACGGCAGAACATGGAACTCGGCGTGTTCGCCCAGGACGCCTGGAAGATCAAGCGCATGACGTTGAACCTGGGCGTGCGCTGGGACCGCGTCAGCATGGGCTACCCGTCGGCCAGCCTGCCGGCCGGCCTGTTCGTACCGGCCCGCGAAGTGACCGAGCTGAAGGGCGTACCGCTCTGGAACGACATCAACCCGCGTATCGGTGCGGCGTTCGACGTGTTCGGCAACGGGCGCACCGCGCATCAAGGCGTCGTTCGGTCGCTACAATCAGCTGAGCCGATCGGACTTGACTCGCCGATTCCATCCGTTCAGCTCGTCCATCAACACGGCGTTCCGTAACTGGACCGACACCAACAACAACTACATCCCCGACTGCGACGTCCAGAATTTCTCGGCGCAGGACCTGAGCGGAAGCGGCGGCGACGTTTGCGGCGCCATCAGCAACGTCAATTTCGGCAAGTTCATCCCGTCGGCGACGCTGTTCGACGACTCGGTGCTGAACGACAACCGCGACTTCCTGTGGGATATCAACTTCGATCTCCAGCACGAGCTCACGCGCGGCCTCTCGCTGAATGCCGGCTACAACCACAACTGGGACGGCAGCTTCACGGTCACCGAGAACACGCTGTACGGTCCGGAGGCCTTCGACGAGTTCTGTGTCACGCTGCCTAACGACCCGCGCCTCGGCTCGGGGGCTGGCACGCAGCAGTGCGGCTACTACGACGTCCAGCCCCAGTTCTTCGGCAAGGGCACCCTGCGCGTTACCAACGCGAAGGAGTTCGTCGGCCAGAACGGCAATACCAGGTTGCCCCAGCGCTACTGGGACGGCATCTGGATCGGCCTCGACGGTCGTCTGCCCTACAACATCAGGGTTGGCGGCGGTCTCGACATGGGGCGGCAGGTTGACGACCACTGCTTCACCGTCGACGCACCGAACCAGCCGCGTGACATCACCGGTTCCGGTGGCGCGCTCACCTGGAGCGGCTTCGCGATGTCGGGGACCGGCATGTGCCGGGTCGTGACCTCGTGGGCGGACACGATGGATATCCGCCTCAATGGCAGCATCCCGATCAAGGGCGGCTTCAACGGCAGCTTCATCTACCGCAACACCGTGGGCGCCAACCAGAATGCCACCCTGACCGTGGCGCCGGCCAACGTCACGTTCAAGAACGGCCGTGCGTCGTCCACCTTTACGACGGCCCAGGCGATCGCCATCCGGACGCCGAACTCGGTTTATGGACCGCGATTCAGCCAGCTCGACCTGGCGATCAACAAGACGCTCGACATCGGCTGGGGCAAGGTGCGCGTGGCGTTCGACGTCTACAACGCGCTGAACTCGAACTCGGTCCAGAACGTCACGACGACCTACGGCCAGCGCTGGCTGCGGCCGGCAACGTTCCTCGATCCGCGCCTCGCGCGCGTGACCGCGGCGCTTTCGTTCTAAGGGTGATTGCTGAGCCGGGACGCCCTGGGCGTCCCGGCTGATTTGCGAGAGTCAGGAGATTTGGTCAAATGAAGCGTTTCTGTGCGATTGCGCTGCTCGCCTCGCTCGCGCCCACTTCAGCCTTCGCCGGTGAGGGGATCCTCGTGTCGGGCGCGCGCCATGTGCAGCAGTTGGCCGCCGTACCGGCCGAAGCCACCCCGTCAACGACGACGCCGGTCAAGGGCTCGCAGCCAGCGGCCGCCTACCAGCAGCAGGGCGGCACGCTCGCCCGCAGCGGCATGTCGAAGGGCAAGAAGGCGTTGATCTACATCGGCCTCGCGGCGGTGGCGGTCGGCGGCATCATGACCATCGACAAGAACGTCCTCGACATCACGCCGTCGAGCCTCGGCACCCGTCAGGACTGACCCTTCCATCACGCGTAGCCATGCAGCCCCACCGGAGGATTGGATCCTCCGGTGGGGTTTTTCATTTCCGGATCTTGATGGACTGGTTGAGACATATTGCGACAAACGTCGGTAATACAAACGTGTTACAAATCGGCCCGGCTTGGAGAGATCCAGCTGCGAAAGCTACAGTTTTTCCGGAGGGGTCAGTGACACAGTGGAGTGGTTTGCGGTCGAGGGCATCTGCCTTTGGCCTCGTTTTGTTGGCATTTCTGGTCATGAACGCGCCCGCGTCGGCGCAGCAGGCCAGCGGTATCACCGGCGTCGTCCGCGATACTTCAGGTCTGGCGATGCCGGGTGTCACGGTTGAGGCCGCGAGCCCCGCGCTCATCGAAAAGGTCCGCACGGTGACGACCGACGGCGAGGGGCGATACAGCATCATCGACCTCCGCCCGGGCACCTACACGGTGACGTTTGCGCTCGAGGGCTTTTCCACGGTGAAGCGCGACGGTATCGAGCTGGGCACCGGCTTCACAGCCACGGTGAACATCGCGATGCAGGTCGGGTCGCTGTCCGAGACCATCACGGTCAGCGGCGCAGCGCCGGTCGTGGACACGACCAGCATGCGCAAGCAGGAGACGCTGAACAACAGCGAGCTCGAAGCGCTGCCGAGCGGCAACGTCGGTCTCCAGACCCTCGCCTACGTGACGCCCGGTTTCGCGGCGACGCAGGCAGACGTCGGCGGCACGCGCGACACCTGGTCGGCGCAGGGCAACTACACCCTGTTCCACGGCAAGACCGGCACGCGCGCCAACTTCGACGGCTTCCGCAACCAGTACTTCGTGAATGAAGCGTCGGGCGTCGGCTACATCACCGACCAGGGCAACATCCAGGAACTCCAGATCGAAACCTCGGGCATGGGCGCCGAAGCCGGATCGGGCACCGTGTCGCTGAACGCCATCCCGAAGAGCGGCAGCAACACGTTCGCCGGTGGCCTCGATGGCTTCTTCTCGAACGGCGCGATGAACGGCGCGAACGTGCGCGACAACCTGAACGACTGGGCGCTCGGCAATGCCGCGCTGATCAACTCCTCCGGCATCAAGTCGGCGGCTGAAGTGCAGCGCATCTACCGGTTGGGTGCGCAGCTCGGTGGGCCCATCAAGCAGGACAGGGTGTGGTTCTTTGGCGCCGTGGCCCGCTGGGGTTCGACTGTGAACCAGCCCAGCGCTTTCTACAACCCGCTGCAGGGCAGGGCGCAGGCCCTCAACCCGAGCTTCGGCATCGCCAACCCCGCGAACAACATCGGCGTTACGCCCACCCTGTTCTACCCGGGTCAGCCAGGCACGCCGTTCGCGAACGTCAGCTACACCGACCCGTCGCTCTACAACGGTGCGGAGCCGCGCAAGGCTGCCAGCTTCGACTGGTACCGCAACCACGCAGGTCGAATCACGGCACAGCTGAACTCGAAGAACCGTTTCAACGTCTACGGCGACCTTCAGAAGTCCTGCCGCTGCACCACCGGCCCGTTCACGGGTGCAAACTCCATCGAGTCCGAACGCGGCTGGGACTGGTACCCGTCGGGCGTCATCCAGGGCACCTGGACGGCACCGATCACCAGCCGCCTGCTGCTCGAAGCGGGCGCCTCGTGGCAGAACGCCAACTGGGTGAACTTCGCCGAAGACGGTGTCACGCAGAACGACCGCTCGATCATCGAGCTGAGCACCGGCTATCGCTACGGCGCCACCACGCTGCTGACCGCGCCCACGGCGCGCACCGGCCGCGGCGCCCAGCGCTTCACGATGTCGTATGTCACCGGCACGCACAACCTGAAGATCGGTGCGACAAACGAGCAGGGCTTCAACGACGAGTCGCGCAGCCGCAACAACGTCGTCGACGGCCTGAACTACGACTTCACCAACGGCAAACCGACGGCGCTGCAGTACGTACGCGACGCCGTTCACGGTGAACGTGCGCCAGAACATGGAACTTGGCATTTTCGCCCAGGACCAGTGGAAGCTCGGTCGCATGACGCTGAACCTTGGCGCCCGCTATGACCGCGTCTCCTACGGCTACCTGGCGTCGGTGGCCGAAGCCGGCGCCTACGTGCCGCGCCGCGAAGCGCCGGCACTGAATGGCGTACCGATCTACAACGACTTCAGCCCCCGCGTCGGCGCCGTGTACGACCTCATGGGCAACGGCCGCACGGCCATCCGCTTCTCGACCGGCCGCTACGTCGGCCTGAGCCGCGGCGACTTCACCAGCCGCTTCCACCCGTTCAACTCGTCGATCAACAGCGCGTCGCGCGTGTGGAACGATACGAACGGCAACTACACCCCGGACTGCGACGTGCGTAACCTGCAGCCCAACGGGGAGTGCGGCCCGATGAGCAGCGCGTTCTTCGGCTCGTTCAACCCGAACGTGCCGGCCGTGCTGTTCGATGATTCGGCCAAGTTCCAGAACCGCGATTACCTGTGGGACATCAACCTCGATGTCCAGCACGAAATCGTGCATGGCCTGTCGGTGAACTTCGGCTACAACCACAACTGGGACGGCAGCTTCACCGTGACGGACAACATCCTGTTGACGCCGGCGGACTACGACGAATTCTGCATCACGGTGCCGAACGACTCGCGCCTTGGCACGGGCGGCCAGCAGCGTTGCGGCTTCTACGACGTAACCCCGTCGAAGCTCGGCCAGGGCCAGATCCGCGTCACCAATGCCAAGGAGTTCGCCGACAAGAACGGCAACTCCGGCCTGCCCAAGCGCTACTGGGACGGTGTGTGGCTGAGCGTCGACGGTCGTGTCCGCGGTGACATCCGCGTCGGCGGCGGCATCGACGCCGGTCGTCAGGTGTCCAACGGCTGCTTCACGGTCGACGTGCCGAACACCCCGACCGACATCACCAACACCACGGGTCTTGGCGTCAACTTCTACGGCAACAACCTGAGTGGCGAAGGTTCGTGCGAAGTCGTCACCTCGTTTGCGAACAACATGGACTTCCGCTTCAACGCGAGTGTGCCGGTTCCCGGTGGCTTCAACGCCAGCTTCATCTACCGCAACACGCGCGGTGCGCAGCAGAACGCGACGCTGGCCGTGGCGCCGCCGACGGCCGCTTCGAACGCCTACCAGCTGACCTTCAAGAACGGCCGCGCCGCGACGTCACTGACGCGCGCTGCCACCGTGAACCTCATCACCCCGGGTTCGCTGTTCGGACCGCGCTTCAACCAGCTCGACGTTGCAGTGAGCAAGTCGCTCAACACGCCGATTGGCTCGGTTCGTCTCGCGTTCGACGTTTACAACGCCCTCAATTCGAACTCGGTGCAGAACGTCATTACCGCCTACGGCTCGCGCTGGCTGCGGCCGTCAACGTTCCTCGATCCGCGCCTCGCGCGCGTGACCGCGGCGCTTTCGTTCTAAGGGTGATTGCTGAGCCGGGATGCCCTGGGCGTCCCGGCTGATTTTCGAGAGTCAGGAGATTTCGTCAAATGAAGCGTTTCTGTGCGATTGCGCTGCTCGCCTCGCTCGCGCCCACTTCAGCCTTCGCCGGTGAGGGGATCCTCGTGTCGGGCGCGCGCCATGTGCAGCAGTTGGCCGCCGTACCGGCCGAAGCCACCCCGTCAACGACGACGCCGGTCAAGGGCTCGCAGCCAGCGGCCGCCTACCAGCAGCAGGGCGGCACGCTCGCCCGCAGCGGCATGTCGAAGGGCAAAAAGGCGTTGATCTACATCGGCCTCGCGGCGGTGGCGGTCGGCGGCATCATGACCATCGACAAGAACGTCCTCGACATCACGCCGTCGAGCCTCGGCACCCGTCAGGACTGACCCTTCCATCACGCGCGTAGCTGCCGACCTCGGGGTCGGCCGGTGTCTCGAGAATTCAATGAGCCCCACCAGACGCTATGGCGTCAGGTGGGGCTTTTTCTTTAAGCTGACCTGTGCCCCTTTCCGTCTGCTTTCGCCACTGGACCCTGCGCGCCGGTGTCTGCCTCGCCCTGGCTGCCGCTGCCTGCGGTTCGCCGCCGCCTGCGCCGCGCAAAGTGCCGACGCGTGAGACGCGCGAGCGCGCCTACCGCGCCAACAATGTCGGCGTCGCCCTCCTCGAGCAGCTGAAATACCCGGAGGCGGCCGCCGCCTTTCGCGGTGCCCTTGGCATCGACCCCTCTCTCGCAATCGGACACCTGAATTTGAGCCTCGCCCTGATGTACGAGCAGGAGCTCGACGCGGCGGC
This sequence comes from uncultured Acidobacteriota bacterium, assembly GCA_963722395.1. Lineage (GTDB taxonomy): Bacteria > Acidobacteriota > Vicinamibacteria > Vicinamibacterales > CAVVIG01 > CAVVIG01. The sequence continues at coordinate 53,199 of CAVRLS010000015.1, forward strand.
GAAGGCAGCGAGCGAGGCCGCGCGCCTGATGCCGTCGGCGCCGCAGCCGGCGTACGTCCTCGGGCTCATCGCGCGCGCCCAGAATCGCAACGACGAGGCGCGCCTGCAGTTCGGAAAGGTGCGCCAGCTCGATCCGGGCGATGTCGGCGCAAACGTGAACCTGGCGCAGATCAACCTCGAGGATCGCCGCTACGACGAAGCCATAGCGTCCCTCCAGCCGATCGTCGCGACCGAGCCGTATCACGTCACCGCGTCCTACGTGCTCGGCCTGGCGCTGACGCGCGGCGGACAGGCGGACGAAGGGCAGTTGCTGCTGCAGCGCGCCCAGGATCTTCGCCGCGCCAACTACGCGGTCACCTTTGGAACCGGCTACCTCGAACAGGGCCGCTACGCGGAAGCGATCGCGTCGACCGGGGCCGAACCGGAACTGGTGGACCAGACGCCGCCGACGGCGAAGTTCACGCCGGCCGTGGTGGTCGATGCATCATCCGCGGCCGGACCGGGCAGCCCGTTCGGCCGCCGGTTCAGCGCTGCGGACCTGGCCGGGGCGACGGCCAGGGAACTGACCGCCGGTCTGGGCGGAGGACAGGCGCTGCTCGACATCGACGGCGACGGTTCGCTCGAACTGGTCGTGGCCTCCGCGTCGGGACCTCGGCTCTACCGCCGCGACGGACCCCGCTGGTTCGACGACAGCGAGGCGTCCGGCTTCACCGCCGATGCGCGCGCCGGCGCGGGCGTCGGCGTGGTGAGCGCCGACTACGACAACGACGGTGCACCCGACCTGTTCGTGCTGCGTGCCTCCGGCAGCAGCCTGTATCGCGGTGACGGCAAGGGGCGCTTCACCGACACGAGCCGCACGGCGAAGCTGCCGCCCTTCCAGGCCCTGCCTGGTGCCGCCGCGTTTGTCGACGTCGACCACGATGGTGACGTCGACCTGCTGGTGGCCGGCCTGGCCGAACTGGGCACGACGCGCCGGCAGAGCGGCGGGCCATGGGCGTTTCCGGACGATTTCGCGCCTGCGCCGCTGCAACTGCTCCGCAACAACGGCAACGGCACGTTCACCGACATCACGAAGAGCGCGCAGCTCGAGGCACGCGGGCATGTGATTGCGATCGTGCCGACCGACTTCGACAACCACCGCGATCTCGACCTGCTCATCGTCAGCACCGACGCGGTACCGCGGCTCTATGCGAACCAGCGCGATGGCTCATTCCGAGACGTCGCGGGTGAGGTCGGCCTCACCGCGGTCGCGAAGGCGGGCGAGGCGATCACCGCAGTTGCGATCGGCGACGTGAACAAGGACGACTGGCCGGACCTGTTCTTCGGCCGCAGCGGCACCAGCGTGCTGGCGCTCAGCAACGGCCGCGGCCGCTTCGATGTGTCGGACGCACCGGCGACGCTCGGGGGCGTGACCGCCGCGCAGTTCGTCGACTACGACAATGACGGGCTGCTCGACCTGGCTGCTGCCGGCCCGAATGGCCTCACCGTGGCGCGCAACGTCGGCCCGAGCTGGACCGATGTCACCGCCACCGCCGTCGCCGGAGCGCCCCCGGGCGTTCAGACCGCTGTCCGCTCGATCGCGTCGGCCGACCTCGATCGCGACGGCGACCCCGACCTGGTGCTGACGGCCGGCGAGCAGACATGGTCGTGGCTCAACAGCGGCGACAAGCGCAATCGGTCGCTGCGGCTGCAGTTGCGCGGACGGGTGACGAACCGCTCAGGTGTCGGCGCAAAGGTGCAGGTTCGCGCCGGCAGCCTCAGCGCCCGCTTCGAAACTTCGGCGACCACACCGGCCGTGGCGGCCGCCGAGCCACTGTTCGGCCTTGGCACCAGGCTCGGCGCCGACGTCGCCCGCGTGCTCTGGCCGTCGGGCATCCTGCAGGCCGAGACCGCCGCGGCGGTCGAAGGCCAGGATCCCGCGCCGCTGGTCTCGCCGTTCCTCGTCGAGGAACTCGATCGCAAGCCCTCGTCGTGCCCGTTCCTGTTCGTGTGGAACGGTGAGCGCTTCGAGTTCGTCACCGACTTCCTGGGTGGCGGCGAGATGGGCTACTGGGAGGGGCCCGGCGTCTGGAACCATCCCGATCCGGTCGAGTACGTCCGCATCCGCGGCGACCAGTTGAAGCCGACGAACGGCAGGTTGCAGCTCCGCGTGACCAACGAGCTCGAAGAGGTGCTGTTTCTCGATCGACTCCGGCTGATGACGATCACGCATCCGTCGGACGTGCAGGTGTTCCCGAACGAAGGGATGACGATGCAGGCCAAGCCGTTCCGCCTGTACGGTGTCCGCACGCCGCATGCTCCGGCGCGGGTCAGTGACGAGCACGGGCACGACGTGACGGCGCGGGTCGCGCAGCTCGATCGGACCTGGCCCGACGATTTCTCGTTGTCGCGGATTCGCGGCTACGCCGAACCGCACGCGCTCGTCATCGACCTTGGCCACATCGCCGGGCCGCAGACGCTCCTGCTGACCGCGTGGACCGACTACAGCTTCTCGAGCGACAACGTCGCGGCACACCAGGCGGGTCTCGTCGCCGCCGAACCGCGGCTCGAGGCGCGCGACGCCGCCGGACGCTGGCGTCCGCTCGACGTCGGCATCGGCATCCCGGTGGGACGTCCGCAGACCATTCCGGTGGATCTCACCGGCGTGCTGCGGGCGGGTGAGCACGAGCTGCGCCTCACCACCAACATGCGGATCTACTGGGACCAGATCCAGGTGGGTGCCACGGTGTCGACCGAGAGCTATGCGCAGCAGGTTGCCGACCCGCGCAGCGCCACGCTGCGCGAGCGTGGTTTCTCCGCCGAGGTGCGGCCGGATGGGGAAGACCCGCCCGGTTACGACTACACGCGCGTGTCGGCGCAGTCGCCCTGGAAGACCTTCGCCGGCAGCTACACCCGCGTCGGCGATGTGCTGCCGCTGCTGACGAAAGCCGACGACCAGTTCGTCATCGGCAAGCCGGGCGACGAGGTGGCGCTCGAGTTCGACGCCGCGAGCGAACCGCTTGCGGCCGGCATGAGCCGCACCTACCTGCTGCACGGCGACGGTTACAGCAAGGAGATGGACGTGAACTCGGCCAGCCCCGATGCGGTCGAGCCGCTGCCGTTCCACGGCATGTCCGGTTATCCGTATCCCGCGACCGAACGCTACCCTGACACGCCTGAACACAACCGCTATCGTGAGACCTGGAACACACGCCGCGTCGTGCGGTCGGTGCCGCTGCCATGAACCACCTTCGTTACGCCGTCGCGGCCTGCCAGACCGATCTGCAGAACCCGGCGACCCGCGCCGGGATGCGCGCCAGCACCGATCGCATGGTCAGCATGATTGACGCGGCCGTCGGCGGCGCTGCGCCGTTCCTGCCGGTGCGCCTCGTCGTCTTTCCCGAGTTCGCGCACGCGGCACCGGTCTATGCGACAGTCGGAGAACTGCTGACGCACCTGTCCGTACCAGATCCCGAACGAGCATACGGAGCGTCTGCACGCCAAGGCGCGCGAGCACGACATCTACATTCAGAGCGGCTCGATGCTGGAGGAGGATCCGAAGTATCCGGGGGTGGTGTTCAACACCACGTGCCTGATTGGACCGGAAGGGATCCTCTACAAGTACCGCAAGGTGAACCCGTGGATCCCGTTCGAGGTGCACAGCAGCCCGCACGACATTCCCGGTTACGACGAGCCGCTGTTCCCGGTGGCCGACACGGCGATCGGCCGCCTTGGCTGCGCCATCTGCTACGACTGGCTGTTTCCGGAGGCGATCCGGCAGCTCGCCGCGAACGGCGCCGAAGTGCTCATCCGCGTGTCGGCCTACATGGATCCGTGGGGTGCCACCGAACCGATGAACTGGTGGACGCTCATCAACCGCACCCGCGCCATCGAGAACCTGGCGTACGTCGTCGCGGCCAACCAGGGAGCCAGTCTGAAGCACTATCCGCCCTACTCGTGGCCCGGCGGGTCGCAGGTGGTCGACTTCGATGGCCGCCTGCTCGCCGACGCCTCTCCCGGACCCGGCGAGCGGATCGTCGTCGCGCCCGTGGACATCTCGGCGCTGCGCCACGAGCGGGCGTCGCGCACCGGACATCACATGCTGTCGCACCTGCGAACCGAGGCGTATCCGGTGTACCGCGAGGGTGGCTACCAACCGCGTGCCGACGCGGGCGCGCCGCTGTCGTACGACGAGAACAACGCCCGCATCGCCGACGCGAAGCGCGCCTTCGAGCAGAGGAGTGAGCGTGACCGGCAGGTGTAGTGTCCGCCTTCAGGCGGACCCTGTCCGTCCGGTTCGTCGTGTCCGCCTTCAGGCGGACCGTGTTCGTCCGGCTGAAGCCGGACACTACGCACGACGCGCGGTTTCAGCCGCGCTCGTGTTGTGCGCCTTCGTCCTCAGCGCCTGCAACTCGACGCCGCCCTCGAGCGCGCCTGCACCTGCGCCTGCCCTGGAATGGTTCACCGAGGCCGCGCAGGCCTCCGGGATCGACTTCACGCACGTGAACGGCGCCACCGGGAAGTTCTACTACCCGGAGATCCTGCCGCCCGGTGTCGGCCTGTTCGACATGGACAACGACGGCGACCTCGACGTCTACCTGGTGCAGGGCCACCCGCTCGGTGCGCCGAACACCAACTCCGAGCTGCGTGGCCGGTTGTATCGCAACGATCTCGCCGTTGCTGCCGATGGCACACGGTCGCTGCGATTCACCGACGTGACGGCCCGGAGCGGAATCGAGGCGCACGGTTTCGGTTTCGGCATCGCCGCCGGCGACGTCGACAACGACGGATTCACCGACCTCTACCTCACCAGCTTCGGTGGCAACACGCTGTATCGCAATCACGGCAACGGCACCTTCACCGACGTGACGAAGTCGAGCGGCACGGCCAACCAGCCAGGCTTCGCGGTGTCCGCCGCGTTCCTCGACTACGACCGTGACGGCGCGCTCGATCTATATGTCGGCAACAACGTCAACTACCGCGGCCTCGACAAGGAAGAGGTCTGTCCCAATCCGGCCGGCGCTCGCGACTACTGTCCGCCGCAGGTCTACGGCGGCTTGCCGGACCGCCTGCTCCACAATGACGGCAAGGGCGTGTTCACCGACGTGTCGGCGCGGGCACTGCCGGGCCTGCGTCCACGCCCTGCCCTCGGTGTCACCACGGCCGACTTCGACGCCGACGGCTGGGTGGACATCTACGTCGCCAACGACGGCGAGGACAACCTCCTCTGGTTGAACCAGAAGAACGGCACGTTCAAGGAGGCGGCGCTACAGGGCGGCGCCGCGATTACCGCCGAGGGAAAGGCCGAAGCCAGCATGGGTGTCGACGCCGGCGATGTCGACAACGATGGCGACGACGACCTGATGATGACCGAGTTGACGAGCCAGGGCTTCAACCTCTACGTCAATGATGGCCAGGCGCGCTTCCGCGACCAGGGGGCGGTCTCCGGCCTCGGCCCCGCCAGCACGCCGTTCACGGGCTGGGGTACCGCGTTCTTCGACTACGACAACGACGGCTGGCTCGATACCTTCAGCGCGAACGGCACCATCATCACCCTCGAAGGGCACCAGGGCGTGGCGTTCCCCTACGATCAGCACCGGCTGCTGTTCAGGAACCTCGGCAACGGCCGCTTCGAGAACGTGACGTCCAGAGCCGGCGCCTCGTTCGCGATGTCGGAGTCGGGACGAGGGGCGGCATTCGGCGACATCGACAACGACGGCGATGTGGACATCCTCGTTGGCAACGACGCCGGGCGAGCCCGGCTGCTCATCAACAATGTCGGCAACCAGCAGCACTGGGTCGGCCTGAAGGTGATCGGCATGCCAGGCGGGCGCGACATGCTGGGTGCCAGGGTCGGCGTCACGACCGGCGACGGCACGACGCGCTGGCGCCGTGTGCGTTCGGACGGCAGCTACGCGTCGGCGAACGACCCGCGCGTGCTGGTCGGCCTTGGCACCGCCACCGGCGCGCTGCGCGCCGAGGTGCGCTGGCCCGATGGCAGCCGTGAGGAATGGAGCAGCATCCCTGTCGATCGCTGGACCACGCTGAAGCAGGGCGAGGGCAAGTGACGCGCACCGGGACCGCGTGCGCCATGCTCCTCCTGGCGCTCTGCCTCGTCGTTCCGGCCTGCTCGCCGCCTGGCGCGCCAGCCGGCGCCTCGACGTCGTCGACTGCCGCCGCGGCTCCGCTGCCCGACATCTCGAAGCTCGTGCCGTCGGTGCAGAAGCAGATTGCCGATCAGCACGACTGGCTGGTGAAAACGCTGGCCAGAAGTGACGCCACCCTCATCGACCGCGCGAACGCGCACGGCGAACTGGGCAAGCTGTTCATGGCGGCGCAACTGCCAGATGCCGCCGAGGCCGAATTCGTGGCGGCGCAGTCGCTCGACGGCTCCGACTATCGTTGGCCGTACTATCTGGCGCACCTTGCGCGGTCGAAGGGCGACCTGCCGAAGGCCGCCGAGCTGTTCCAGCACGTGCTGCAACTGCGGCCAGACGACATGGACGCGCTCGTGTGGTTCGGGGACGTCAGCCTCACAGCGGGCAAGCCAGAGGTCGCCGAACCGGCTTTCGCGCATGCCCTGCAGATCGATGCGAACTCGGTGTCGGCGAAGTTCGGCGCCGGCCGCACGGCGCTCGCGACAGGCGATCACCGCAAGGCGGTGGAGTTCCTCGAGGACGTGCTTCGCCTGAACCCCAAGGCTACCGCCGCTCATTACCCTCTCTCCCAGGCCTACGCGGCGCTGGGCGACACGGTGAAGGCGGCCGAGCACCTGCGGCTGCGACGCGACAGCAAGATCGCCCCGCGCGACACCTTGATGGTGGAACTGGAATCGTTGCTCCAGAGTCCGCAGTCGTTCGAGACCGCCGGGCTGCGCAAGCTCGATGAGGAGGACTGGGCCGGCGCAGCGGAGCAGTTCCGAAAAGGGCTGACCCTCGCGCCCGACAACGCGGCCCTTCACCATCGTCTCGGGACGGCGCTCAGCATGCAGGGTGATGCCGCCGGCGCGCGGCGCGAGTTCGAGATTGCGGTGCAGAAGGAGCCCGAGTACTTCCCGGCGCAGTTCAGTCTCGGCGTGCTGGCGCAGGACGACGGCCGCCAGGCTGACGCGATCGAGCGCTTCACTGCCGCACTGAAGGTGCGCCCCACCTACACCGAGGCGCAATTGCGGCTGGCCTCGAACCTGCGCCGCGCGGGCAGGACACACGAGGCGCTGCAGGCGTATCAGCTCGCGAGCACCAACGCGCCCGACAACACCGAAGCCCGTCTTGGCGCGGCAATGATGCTGACGAAGCTGCGCCGCTATCGTGACGCCCGCCAGGCGCTCAGCGACGGTGCCGCCAGCGGCGACCTGGTTCTCACTCACGCTCTGGCCCGGCTGCTTGCCACCGCCCCCGACGCCTCGGTGCGCGATGGTCGTCGCGCCATGGAGCTGGTGCAGCAGATGTTGCAGCGTGGCCGCACGCTCGAACTCGGTGAAACCTACGCCATGACGCTGGCCGAACTCGGGCAGTATCGCGAGGCACAGGGGCTGCAGCGCGACCTGATTGCCGCCGCCGAGCGCGCGCAGTTGCCGGCCATGAAGGCCCGGCTCACTTCACGGCTTGCCCTCTATGAGCGGGCCGAGCCGTGCCGTACACCGTGGACCGACGAGGAGATGCCATGAGGTCCGCTTTGCGAACGACAATCCTGTGTGCCGTGGTGGCGCTGACGCCGGCTCTGGCGCGCGCGCAAGTCGCACCGCTCACCATCCAGGAGGCGGTGCCGGACCTGACCGCCGGGACGCTCACCGTCGCCGGCACCGGCTTTGGCCAGCGTCCGTTTGTCACGCTCGACCTCGTACCGCTGAACATCCAGCTGGCAATGGACCAGCGCCTGATCGCCGTCGCGCCAGTCGGCATGATGCCCCGCGGCACCTACCTGCTGACCATCACACGGGGCGCCCAGCCAGGCGACACCGCGTCGGTGCAGGTGCAGCTCGGTGACGTCGCCCCGGTCGCGGCCGGTGTGGCCGCGCCGATGCCGGCTGCTGGCGCTCGTGGCGCCGGTGCATTTGTGCCCTTGCCGGCCCCGACCGACGCGGCTGCGCGGGTCGGCGACCGCACCATCACGCTGGCCGACCTCGATCGCGAATGGCAGCGAACCGATCCGGTCGGCTACCTCTCAACCAGCCGGCAGCTCTTCGACGCCCGGCGCCGTGTCGTGCACGACCTGGTGAACGCGGAGCTGCTGGCTCGCGAGGCGGCCTCGCGCCAGCTCACCGTGGACGCTCTGTTGGCGGAAGAACTGCCGAAGCGCACGGTGCCGACGCCCGACACAGCGGTGACCAGCCTCTTTCAGAGCCTTGGCGATCGTGCGCGTGGCGCCAGCATCGATCAACTGCGTCCGGCGCTGCGCGAGTGGCTGGCCCGCAAGGTGGAGCCGGAACTCGCAAAGATGAGCTATCTCGAGGAGCTCACCAAGGTGTCGACCCGCGCCGACGTGCTGCTCGAGGCGCCGACCGTCGTCGTCGAGCACGCGGCCGACGACCCGGTGATCGGTCCTGCAACAGCGCCGGTCGAAGTGGTGATGTTCGGCGATTTCCAGGACCAGACCTATGCGCGCTACGCCCTCACCATGCCGCGTGTGCGTGACCTCTTCGGCGCGCGCGTTCGCTTCGTGTTCAAGCACTTCCCGGCAAACGATCCGGCGTCCATCGAGGCGGCGGAGGCGGCGGCGTGCGCGAACCTGCAAGGAAAGTTCTGGCCCTTCCACGACACGCTGCTCGGCCGCGCCGGCGCGCTCGATGCAAGCCGCTTCAGGAGCGTGGCCTCCGAGGTGGGACTGGACCGGCCGGCGTTCGATGCCTGTCTTGACGGCGAGCAGACGCGTGAGCGGCTCGGCCAGGCGCTCGAGGAAACCCGCCGCTACGATCTTTCCGCGCCCGGCAGCCTGCTGGTGAACGGCCGCCTGGCACCGGAACCGCCGTCGTTCCTGCCGACGTTCGAGTTCCTCAAGCGGCTGGTTGAAGAAGAACTGGCGCGCCAGGCCCGCGCGGCGCGGTAGGTGGTCTACGGCTCGACAATCGTGATCCGCTGATTCGCGTCCACGTTGGTGAGCGTCTTCGTCCTGCCCGACGGCCAGGTGGCCTCAACCTGCGCCACCTGCGCGTCGCTCCCCAGCCCAAACGTCAGCACCAGCTCACTTTGTGACGCGTAGCTCGAGCCGCTGCGGACCACCTGCGTCTGCGTGCCCGAGGCACTGGTCACCTTCACCACCGCGCCGATGCCGCTGCGGTTCGACACTGTACCAGACACACGCACGCGCAGCCACCGGTTCGCGTTCGCGCCGTCGTTCCGCAGCAGCACAGCCGGTCCGTCGAGCGTCGTCATCACCAGGTCGAGATCGCCGTCGCTATCGAAGTCGATGTACGCGGCGCCGCGTCCCATGACTGGCTTCGTAAAACCGGGGCCGAGCGACGCGGTGATGTTCTCGAACGTGCCGGTGCCGCGGTTGCGCAGCAGCAGCGGCGCCTGGCTGATGCGCGCGCGGGCATCGCGGCCTTGCGATTCGTCGGTGCCGCCGTTCGCCGCGAAGATGTCGAGCCACCCGTCGAGGTCGGCGTCGAAGAAGAACGTGGCCCACGTGACGGCAAGCAGGCTGGCCCGTCCCACCTCCGAGCGCGGCGCGGCGTCGCGGAACAGCGTGCCGTTCTCGTTGTGGTACAGCCCGAGCATCTCGTTGACGAAGTTGCCGACGACGATGTGCGGCCGGCCGGACCGGTCGTAGTCGGCGGCATCGGTGCCCATGTTGGCGCGTGCCACGCCGTTCTCGCTGAGCGCCACGCCGGCACGCACCGCCTCGTCGACGAATCGGCCCTTGCCATCGCTGCGATAGAGCTTCGCCGGCACACGATCGCTGCCGACGAACAGATCGGGCCAGCCGTCGCCGTTGTAGTCGAGCACGGCAACGCCCATCACCTTGTCACTCGGGTCGCCAAGTCCGGCCCGCACCGACACATCGTCGAACCGGCCGTCGCCGAGGTTGCGATAGAGCTTCGGTGCCACGGGCTTGTACGCGTCGGGCCCGCAGTAGCCGCGGACGCCGCCCTGCGTGCAGCGCACGCCAGTCTCGGCCGCCGGCGACCACTGCACGTAGTTCCCGACGAACAGATCGAGCCTGCCGTCCTTGTCGTAGTCGAGCCACGCCGCGCTGACGGCAAACGTGCTGTTGCGGATACCAGCCCGCGTGGTGACGTCGGTGAAGCGATTCGCTCCTGCGTTGCGCAGCAGGCGTCCACCCTCGGTGGTCGTCACGAATACGTCGTCGCGGCCATCATTGTCGAAGTCGCCGACCGTGGCGCCGATCGCGTAGGCGTCGAACGTGTCGAATCCGCTGCCCCGCGTGATGTCGGAGAAGGTGCCGTTGCGATTGTTGCGGTACAGCGCATGCGCGGCGTTCGGCGCGCCGGGCTTCCATGACCGTCCGTTCACGAAGAGCAGGTCCGGCGCCGCGTCGCCGTCGACGTCCAGCACCGCCACGCCGCCGCCGAACAGCTCCGGGTACCAGAACGCCCCGGCGGCGCCGTTCTCGTGAGTGAAGGTGATGCCGGCGCGGGCCGACACGTCGGCGTAGGTGAATGCCGGACCGGCAGCACGAAGACGGCCAGTCGGAAGGGCCGCAAGTCCGGCTGCGGTCGCCAGTGCAAGGAGTGCTGCCGGCAGACGGCGAACGCTGGGAATGTGCACGCGCCCCAATGATAGCGGCACGGCCGCGCAGATCCTTCCCGTGAACTTCCGTAAGATAGGAACGTGCGCCTCGGGATGCTGATTCCTGCGTTCAACGGCCGGACGGACCTGGAGCGCACCCTGGCGTCACTGGCCCACGACCCGCAGCCGTTCGATATCCTGATTGTGGATGACGGCAGCGTGCCGCCGCTCGAGGTGCCGGTTGCAGCCGGCGGGCACGACGTCATGACGCTTCGCCTCGACACGAATGGCGGCATCGCCTGCGCACTGAATGCCGGTCTTGCGTGGATGCAGGCGAAAGGCTACGACATGATCGCGCGACTCGACGCCGGCGACCTGAACATGCCGCAGCGTCTGGCCCGGCAGGCCGCATTCCTGGCGCAGCATCCCGACGTGGCACTGGTGGGTGGCTGGACACGTCATGTCGACGAGCGGATGCGGCTGCTCTACACGACGCGCTATCCGGAGCGGTGGGAGGCGATCCGCAAGCGCCTGCACTATCGGACGGCGTTCAGCCACGGCGCCTGCATGCTGCGGGCGTCCGCCCTCGATGCGGCCGGAAGCTATCGAGAAGACTGTCCGCTCGGCGAAGACTACGAGCTGTTCTGGCGCCTGGCGCTGCGCTTCCCCTGTGCGAACCTGCCGGAGGTGGTTGTCACCCGCGTCGAGGCGTCACGCTCGCTCACTCATTCCAACCGCCTCGCCATGGCCTGGTCGCGGCTCCGGCTTCAGGGCCAGCACTTCACGTGGCGACGACTCGACTGCTGGCTCGGCATCGGCCAATCCGTGGCGCTGCTCGCCGTTCCGGTCTGGCTGCGTCTGAGGATGAAACGCCTCGCAGGAACGGTGGGTTGACGTGGGCGCGCGCGTGCTCTTCATCGGCCTCGACGCGGCGGAGCCGAACCTGCTCCGTGCCGGCCTCGCGGCGGGTCGGCTGCCGAACCTGCGCGCCCTCGCCGACCGCGGCATGAGCGGCTCGCTGGCCAACTGCATGCTGACGCTGCCCGGCGCGGTGTGGCCCGAGATCGCCTCGGGCGTGAGCTGCGGTACGCTGCCACGCTTCTTCCACCCACGGCAGGTCATCACCGGCGCTGCCGCGCCGAGGCCGCTGACCGCCGCTGACGTCGCAGACGACCCGACGTTCTGGGATATCGCGAGCGCGCAGGGACGCCGCGTCGCCGTGGTCGACATCCCGCACACGCCGCTCTCGACCTCGCTCAACGGCGCACACGTCGTGGAGTACGGCCTGCACGACGGTCACTTCGGCGCGGCGAGCTACCCGCCGTCGCTGCTCGCGGACCTGGCCGGGAGGCACGGGGTCTATACCGTGCCGTCGTGCGACCACTACGGCGGCACCGCTGACACCAACCTGCGGCTGCTGAGCGATTTGCTCTCCGGACTCGAGCGCAAGACCAGCCTGCTGCTCGATCTGTTGCATCGCGACGACTGGGACCTGTTCGCGTGCGCGTTCTCCGAGTCGCACTGCGTGGGGCACTGGTGCTGGCACTACAGCGACCCATGGCACTGGGGCTACGAGGCCGGCGCGCCACAGGCGCTCACTGAAGCCGTCGCCACCGTGTACGCGAGGCTCGATGCTGCTGTCGGGCGCCTCATCGCCGCCGCCAGCGCCAGCCGCACCATCGTGCTGGCCAGCCACGGCATGGCGCCGTATGTGGCCGGATACCAGCTCCTGCCCGAGGTGCTGGCGCGACTGGGCTTCAGTTCCGGCGCCGCCGGGCGGGGCGCGGCGGTGCGCAGCCTGCAGAACCGCGCGAAGCACTGGGTGCCGCGACGCTACTGGGAGCGACTCGGCCGGCTCGTGGTGGAGCAGCCGCTGATGCGTGCGCTGGTGCGGCCGCTGCAGCGCGGCAGCGGCGCGATGTTCTTTCCACTCGAGTCGACGGCCACCCGCGCGGTCTATGTCCCGAACAACACAATCGGGGCGATCCGGCTGAACCTGAAGGGGCGCGAGCCGTTCGGTGGCGTCGAGCCCGGGGCGGACGCCGCGCAACTGGTGCGAGCGCTGCGTGCCGAACTGCTGGCGCTCACCCAGCCGGCCAGCGGCCAGCCGATCGTTTCCGAGGTGGTGACCGCCGACGAGGTCTTCGGTCCGTCGCATCATCCCGACGTGCCGGATCTCATCGTCCGCTTCCGGCAGGACCTCGGGCTGCTGGACACGTGCGAGTCGGCCAGCGTCGGTCGTGTGCACGTGCCGGTCGGCAGCCGATGGGGTCGGCGCAGCGGCGACCACTCGCCGCGCTCCGCCGTCTGGATGGCGGGCGAGGGGTGCACGCCTGGCGCGGTGTGCGGGCCTGGCTCGCTGCTCGATGTGGCGCCCACCGTGCTCGAGGCGCTCGGGTGCGAGCGGCCGGCGTTCCTGGACGGGCGTCCGCTTCGCGCCCGTGCTACCGTGTCGGCCTCACAGAAGGAGCAGACATGACGATGAAGGCAGACAAGGGGCGCGTGCGCCTGGGCGTGCTCGCCGCGCTGGTCGCAGGCGGCGGCCTGGTGGTGTGGTTCGTGCCAGGCCAGCCGGCGTCAGCGCAGGGCGCGACGGTGCGTCACCGGATGACGAAGATCACCGACAGCATCTACCGCGCGGACGCCCCTGGCACGCCTGGAATCAACTCCACAAGCTGGGTCTTCGTGAACGACACCGACGTGCTGGTCACCGACTCGGAGGGCTCGCCGGCGTCGGCGAGCTCGCTGCTCGAAGGGGTGAAGTCGGTCACCGACAAGCCGGTGACGTACCTCGTCGACACCCATTTCCACATCGATCACGCGTACGGCAACGCGGCACTGCCGTCCAGCGTGCAGGTGATTGGCAGCGATTTCACGCGGAAGATGCTGCTCAGCCCAGAGGCGCGCCAGGGCGTGACGTTCAGGAACTTCACCGACCCGATGCCCGGCCGCATCGCCGCCCTGAAGACGCAGGTGGCCGCTGAAGCCGACGCGACGAAGAAGGCCGCGCTGCAACAACAGTTGGCCGCAGTCGAGGCGTCGCTCGCCGTCTACAGCGGCAACTTCCCGCTGCGGGCGCCCGGGCTGACGGTGTCCAGCACCATGTCGGTCTGGTCGGGCAGCAAGGAGTTCCGCATCATGTGGATCGGCCGCGCCCATACGGCCGGCGACCTCATCGTCTATGTGCCATCAGAGAGGGCCGCCGCCACGGGCGACATCCTGTTCAAGGCGACGGTTGGCTGGCAGGGCGATGCGTTCCCGAACGACCAACCCGCCACGCTCGACGCCCTGAAAAAGCTCGACATCGAGCTGGTGCTGCCGGGGCATGGTGAACACCTCCAGGGCCGGTCGGCCGTAGACACCGCCATTGCCAGCACGCAGGGCTACCTGCGCGAGGAATGGCGCCAGGTGTCGGCCGCCAAGCAGCAGGGTGTGTCGCCGGAGGACGCGCTGAAGCTGCTCGATCTGAGCGCGTTCTCTGCCGCCTACGGGCAAGGGGTGACGCCGTCGCTGGCCGCCGTGCGCCGCATCTACGAGATCGTCGACGGCAGGGCGATCACGCAGTGACGCGTCAGCTCGCCGGTTCGGGCCGCGCGAAGCGGGCGAGCGGTGGAGCCGCCAGCGGGGCACCACTGTAACCCTTCACCGGGCCGAAGCGCAGGCCAGCCTCCCAGTCGGCGCGAGCCGCGGCGATCTCTGCCGGAGTCCGCGCCACGAAGTTCCACCACATGAGAATCGTGTCGCCAAAGGGCGGCCCACCGATGAAGAGCACGCGCGAGCCAGCCCTGCTGCTGATGGTGATCTCGGTGCGCCCCGTGCCGAAGTAGTAGAGGACATGCGACGCGAAGGGCATGCCCTCCGAGGTCGCGTCACCTTCCAGCAGCAGGGCGGCATGCTCGAAGGCGCGCGGCACCTCGACGGTGAGCCGCTCACCCGGATGCACACGCAACTCCGCGCCGCTGAGCGGCGTGTGATGGACAGCGGGCGACGTGACGCCGGCCAGCGAGCCGGCGAATACCTGCACAATGCCGCCGTGCACGTCCGCGGTGGGCACCTCCACCAGGTGCTGGAACGCCGCGTTGCCGTGGCGCGTCGCCTCGGGGAGCGCCACCCACAGCTGCACGCCGTTCAACTGCCCCGAGTGCTGCCGCGGCGTCTGCTCGGCATGTGCAATGCCGCCGCCGGCCGTCATGACGTTCACGCCGCCGGGCCGTGCCGTCGCCTCGTAGCCAAGCGAGTCGTCGTGCAGGATCTCGCCGTCGAGCAGCCACGTCACCGTCTGCAGCCCTATGTGGGGATGCGGCGCCACGTCCATCGGCTTGTGGTCGGCAAAGGCGAGTGGGCCGAAGCGATCGAGGAAGCACCACGGTCCGACCAGGCGCCGGTCGCGCACGGGCAGCACCCGCGTGATCGACAGGTCGCCCAGCCTCACCTCTCGTCCCGGATAGGCCTCCACCGGGCCGCCGTGCGACCCCAGCGCCATGCATGGCTCCGCGCCAACCTCATCAGCCATCGTTGCCTCCAGCCACCGGTATGATCCACCCCGCCGTGCCTGCCGACCTGCTGCCGGTGACGCATGCCGGCCAGGTGCTGACGAAGGATGCGCTCATCGACGCCGCGTGGCAAGGTGTTGCGGTAACGGGCCGCTACTCGTAGTACTTCCGATACCTCCCGCGCTTGAACAGGACGCCGCCGAGCGCGCCGCCCCACTGCAGTACCCAGTGCATCTTCTTCAGGTCGATCATCTCGATCAGGTTGCCGTCCATGTCCTTTGCGAAGAAGAACCAGTGGCCGCGCGGCGACTGCTCGGGCTTCGACAGGCACTCGACCCCCCGGCTCTGCAGGTAGTCGTACCACTTCTGGCAATTGCGCACGTTGAACGAGTAGTGCGTGATGCCGGTGCGGTTCCACGGAATCTTCGCCTCAGGCGGCAGCTTCGGTTCGAACGAGAAGATCTCGAGGATGCCGCCACCGGGCACACGCACCCAGCCGATCTTGCAGGCCGGCGCGGGGCCGTCGACGCCGAAGAATGCCCGCACCCGCTCCGGTTCGGCGTCCGACACGCCGACCAGCGGGCAGCCGAACACCTCGGAGTAGAACTTCACCGCCTTGTTGAAGTCAGACACGGTGATGCCGATGTGACTGAGGGAACGTGCTCTCACTGAATACCTCGATGCGATGTAACCTGAATTGGGGCCCGCCGCCCGACGGCTGCCCCGCTCGTCAGCGAAAGTACTCGGCGCGCAGATGGTCCGCCACGCGCAGGGCCTGCGCGATGATCGTCAGCCCCGGATTCACTGCGGCCGACGACGGGAAGAATGATGCATCGACGACGAACAGGTTGTCGATGTCGTGCGTGCGGCAGAACGGGTCGAGCACCGATGTCTTCGGGTCGGTGCCGAAGACCAGCGTGCCGCACTGGTGCGTGGTGTTGCGGGTTCGGTGCGAATACGCCATCACCTTCCAGAAACCGAGCTCGCGCAGGATGCGGGTGAAGCGGCGCACCAGTTCCTGGTGTGCCCGCTCGTTGTTCGGCACGTAGGTCAGGCGGATGCGCCCGTCGCGTTCCACGGTCACGCGGTTGTCCGGACTCGGCAGGTCCTCCGACATCACCAGCCAGTCGACGCCGCGCGCCACCCATGCCTGGTAGGCCCAGAGCGGAATCCACGGCACGACAATCTGCGCCATCACCCCGTGCGTCCGTCCCTGCGACTGGATCTGGCCGAGCGGAAACGGCGTGTCCGGACCCGCGAAGTAGAAGTCGTTGATGGCGACGGTCTTCTGGAAGACGTCGTGGTTCATCCGCAGCGGGTTGAACCCCTGCATCATCGTGGCTAGGTGCGCCATGTAGCGTCGGCCCACCAGGTCGGACGAATTGGCCAGTCCGTTCGGGTGCGCATCGTTCGCGGAGCGCAGCAGCAGCGCGGCCGAGTGCACGGCGCCGCACGACGACACGATGAGCGGGGCGCGCAGCGTCTTCACCTCGCCCTCGTGCTCTACCTCCACCGCCTCGATGCGGCGTCCCGACGCATCGGTGAGCAGGCGCCGCGCGCAGGCCTGCGTCAACAGCTCGACGTTGTCGAACGCCGTCGCGGGCCGCACCGCGCACACCTCGGCGTCGCTCTTCCTCCCGAGACGGCAAGGAAACGAGTTGCAGGTGTTGCACAGCGTGCAGCCGCCCTCGTTGCCGGGGTCGATCAGTCCCAGTGGCAGCGGCGACGGGCGCAGGCCCATGCCTCGCAGGCGCTCGACGAGGTGAGCCATGCCGGCGGCATGCGCGACTGGTGGCTGCGGAAACGGACCACGTGCGCCTTCGGTCGGGTCGTGCCCAGTCTCGCCATGCACCTGGTACATCTGCTCGGCCCGCTCGTAATACGGCTCGAGTGTGTCGTACTCGATCGGCCACGCCGGCGAGACGCCCTCCGCGTGCTGCACCTCGGCGAAGTCGGCGCGCCGCAGGCGGTAGAGGACGCTGCCCCAGAACTTGGTATTGCCGCCGACGTTGTAGTGCGTGTACGGCTGGAACGCGGCACCGGTGGCATCGAGCCAGCGGTCGGTCGTGCGGTAGCGCAGGAACTTCCAGACCTGTTCCGGATCCCAGTTCTCGGGTTCGGACGGCACGACGTCGCCGCGTTCGAGGATGAGGATGCGTGCACCGGTGTCGGCGAGTGCCCGGGCCAGTGTGCCGCCGCCTGCGCCGCTGCCGATGATGATCAGGTCGTAGTGATCGAACCGCGGCGCACGCAATCTACCCGAGGCTGGCATAGATCCGATCCATGAGCCGTTGATCGACGATGGCGCGCTCGAGGCTCATCTCTGGCGTGCGGCCGGTGGCGATCGACGTCGCGAAGTCGCGGTACATGGCCTGGTAGCCGCGGATATCGCGCAGCAGGCCCGGCACCGCGAATGAGCGCCGCTTCCCGTGCACGAAGACGAACAGGCCGTTGGACTCAAAGGCGATCGATCCCTGGCGCCCCATGATCTTCGACAGGCGCAGGCCCTTGAACAGCGACGGGATCTCGCGCGAGTAGTAGATGGTGCCGACCGCGGCGTTGTCGTAGGTGAAGGCCACCATCATGCTCTTCGCTCGCCTGTCAGGCCCGATGCGCGAGACGGACGGACGGTAGCCGCGAATGGACGTGATCGTCGGACCGAGGCTGCCAGCGATGTGCAGCCAGTGGATTCCTTCCTCGAAGAACGCGTCGCCCCCTGCCATCGACTCGTCGTTGCGCCAGTCGTCGGCTCCCTTCAGGCGGTGGGCGACGGTTGTCATCTGCAGGAACACCATCTCGCCGATGGCGTCATCGGCCAGCAGGCGCCGCAGCGTCACCGCCAGCGGCTTGTAGTGGTCGTTCTCGCCGACGACAATGACGCGGCCGCTGCGCTGCTGCGCCGCGCGCACGGTCTCGTAGTCGGCCATGGCCGGGAACGCCGGCTTCTCGACCAGCACGTGCTTGCCGGCCTCGAGGGCGCGCAGGGTCAGCTCGAGGTGGTACTTCGGCGGCACCGCCACCACAACCGCATCGATCGCAGCGTCGGCGATGGCAGCCTCGTAGCTCGAAAAGGCGCGGTCGCCGCCGAACCGCCGCCGGTAGCCGTCGGCCTTCGCCAGGTCGCGACTGGCAAAGCTCGGCACGATGAGTGGCCTCAGCGCCCGCAGGTGTCCGCTGTGGACACGGGTGATGAACCCGCAACCAAGGAATGCAAGCCGAAGGGGAGTGGTGCTGGCAGGCATCAGGGCTCGAACACTCAATTCAACCACATCAGGTGGGTGGTCATTGTCGTTAGTCGTTAGTCGTTGTCGTGGTCGTGGTCGTGGTCGTGGTCGTGGTCGCTGGTCTGCTGCACACGTGGGGACGCGCAAGCTCGGGCAGCAAGGCCGAGGTTCAGGCTGGTGGACAGATATCTGCATGTCTCGGCCGCCCGCTCCGACGTCCACTGCCCTGCTTGCTCGCTATGTGTGCACGATCCCTGCACTCACCTCAGCCATCGTCACCGATACCGTCAGCGTGGACCGCAGCCGGCTGACCATTCCCGGCGGGCGGCGTGTGCGTCTTTCGGTGGTCGCCAGCAACGTTCGGATGCGGACCCTGATCGACGCACGCGTCTCACGCGGGGATACCGTCATCGACGTGGGCGCCAACATCGGCGCCGTCGCGTTGCATGCCGCCAGGCGGGTCGGCCGGGCGGGTCGCGTGTTGGCCATCGAGCCGGCGGCCGACAACGTGCGGGTGCTGCGCGCCAACGTGTCGCGCAGTCAGCTGTCGCAGGTCACGATCATCGAGGCGGCGGCCGGCAGCCGTCGCGAGGCGCGTACCCTCTACGTGCGTGGGGAGGTGAGCGCCGTCAACAGCTTCTACGCCGAGAGCGTCTACGCCAGCGTCACGGCCGAGACGACCGTGCCGGTCGTGCCACTCGACGAACTCTGGAGCGGTCGCGTGGCGCTGGTGAAGATCGACGTCGAAGGGGCGGAGCTCGACGTCCTCGCCGGCGTGACGCGCATGCTCCGGCAAGCCGGACTGACCCTGACTGTGGAATGGCACCCGCTGCTGCAACGCGCAGCGGGGCATCCGGTGCACGCCCTGCCGGAGGCGCTGCTCGACGCCGGGTTCGAGGTGCATCGCGTCGGTCACGTGAGTGTGCGGAGGCTGAGGCGACGCGACATCAGCGACTTGGCCCGGCGGCTGGTGGCGGCCCGGCGCCCGGTGGAACTGGTCTGCGAGCGGCCGTGATCGAGCCGCGAACGGGCGCGTTCAGGGCGGACCTGCAGGGCCGTCGGCCTCTGGCTCGCCGGGCAGCTGCTCGCGCAACGACTCGGCAATCGTGAGTCGCGCCTCGCCCGACTGCAAACGTCACGCCTGTTGACACCCGGCGTGTCGCAGCGGAAGATTCCTGCGGCTGGCTCGCGGGGTGCGGGCACACGCCACGGTGACCCCAGCGCATGAGTCCGTCCGAGCTGCACTTCACGCTGCGCAACCAGCGCAGTGAAATTGCCCGCATGTTCACCCTTCTCGAGGGATTCTGCCAGCTCCACGGCATCTCGGAAGACGACATGTTCAATCTGCGGCTCGTCCTCGACGAGGCGGTGATCAATGTCATCGTCCATGGCTACGAGGACACGCGGGAGCACGAGATCAACGTGTCGCTGGCCCTCGACGACGCGCTGCTGGCCATCCACATCGACGACGACGGGGTGGCGTACAACCCGCTCGATGCGCCGCTGCCCCGGTTCGACCTGCCGATCGAGCAGCGCCGGATCGGCGGACTTGGTGTGCACATCATGAAGACGCTGGCGAAAAGCGTCGAGTACCACCGCACCAGCGGGCGAAACAACCTCGATATCGTCATGCAGGTGGGCGCTCACGACGGTTCGCAATCGTCGTCCACATAGCCGTGGGCCCGCTCAGGCGGTAACATGCCGCGATGATCTACGGTCGTCACCTCCGCGGCGAGTGGTTGCTCGATCCAGCCATCACCTATCTCAATCACGGTACCGTCGGCGCCACACCGCGTCGCGTCCTCGAGGCGCAACGCGCCATCCAGGACGAGGTCGAGCGGCAGCCAAGCCGCTTCCTGCTGCGTGAACTTGCGGCCATCTCGTACGGGTACCCCGGCGGCGGCCGTCCGCGAATGCGGGTCGCGGCCGAAGCGGTCGGTGCCTTCCTGCATGCCAACGGCAACGACGTGGTCTTCGTCGACAATGCCACCACTGGCGCCAACGCCGTGCTGCGCTCGTTCCCGTTCGAGCCTGGCGATGAACTGCTGATTAGCGACCTCGGCTACGGTGGCGTGACGAACGCGGCGATCTACGCAGCCCGCGAACGGGGTGCGCTCGTGCGCACGGTGGTGCTCGAGCCGCCATTTCGCGGCCGCGCCATTGCCGCTGCCTGGGAGCGCGCTGTGGGGCCTCGCACCCGTCTCGCCATCGTCGATCACATCACGGCCGATACGGCGCTCCTGCTGCCTCTGGCCGACATCGCGTCGCGGCTGCGGCGCCGCGGGGTTGCGGTGCTGGCCGACGGGGCGCACGCGCCCGGGTCCATCCCGCTCGATGTGCCGTCGCTCGGCTGTGATTGGTACACCGCCAACCTGCACAAGTGGGCGCTGGTGCCGCGCAGCAGCGGCATCCTGTGGACGTCGCCGGAACGGCAGGCGATGACGCACGCTCCGGTCATCTCCTGGGGGCTCGACCAGGGTTACACGACCGAGTTCGACCTGGTCGGCACACGCGATCCGTCGGCACTCCTGGCCGCGCCGGCAGCGTTCGCGTTCATCGACCACCTGGGTGGACTGCCGGCCATGCATGCCTATATGCACGAACTGGCGTGGAACGGTGCGAACCTGCTCGCTGACCGGTGGGGGACCCCGCTGGATACTCCGCGCGACCTGCTCGGGGCCATGGTGACGGTGACGGCGCCGGCCAACGCGGGAAGCACCGCCGAGGACGCGTCGAGGCTGCGCGACCGGCTGCTGCTCGAGGAGCAGATCGAGGTGAAGGTGCACGCCTGGCGCGGCCGTGTTCACCTGCGCGTCTCGGCCCAGGTGTACAACGAGCTCGCCGACTTCGAGCAACTGGCCGACGCCGTGGCGCGGCCTTCCTGATAGGATCCGCGCCGTGACCCGATCCGATCTCGTTCCGTTCGCACTCGCACTGCTGGCCGCGCTCACGCCGTCGTCCGCCTCCGCCCAGGGCGTCACGGAATGGAGCAGCGAACAGCGCATCATCCTGGCGTTCAAGGTGAACCCCGAGGTCCTGCAGCGCATGCTGCCGGCCGGGTGGGTG
Organism: uncultured Acidobacteriota bacterium; assembly: GCA_963722395.1. Taxonomy (GTDB): domain Bacteria; phylum Acidobacteriota; class Vicinamibacteria; order Vicinamibacterales; family CAVVIG01; genus CAVVIG01. The sequence goes on from CAVRLS010000015.1 coordinate 74,649, forward strand.
TCGGCGCCGTCGACGAGCCCGGCGACACCAGGGGCCAATCTGAACGTCACCATGATGGAACGGCAGGTGGTGCTCGACCCGCAGGGAAAGACGATGCGGACCGGGACATCGCGCTACATGGTGCTGGGGGCTCCGGCGCGCAATGCCCAGACCGGTCAGGCCAACACGCTCATCATCAGTGGCCTGTCGCCCGAGGGCGCCGGCGCGTACGGCGTGTATCTCAGCACCACAACGGCGACGGTCGAGCGCACGACCAGCGGCGACGCCGAGGCGGCCGCGCAGGTGCGGGAAGCGTGGACATTCGCGGCAAAGACAGGGGAGCGGGTGGAACTGCGCGTCGCCTACACGCGCGGAGCCGCCACTCGAAGCCGTGCGGACAGCGTGGTGCGGTCGGGGCGCACTCCCGAGTTTCAGCGCACCTATCACATCGATCAGGCGACCGACGTCGTGCGCAGCGCGAACGCCGCCGACCGGGTGTCGCAACTGACCTTCAGTGCCACCGGTCCGGCGCTGGCGTCGCTCTTCGACGGGACGCAGGTGCTGCTGGGCGTCACGGTGGTGCCGTACTACGTGCGCGATATCACGATACCGTGAGCGGGATTCGCGACGATATGGCTGCCAGGCCGACCTGAAGGTCGGCAGCTACACCTGGAGGAGCCTGGCCGCGCACCTTCAGGTGCGCCGTGCTTGTCGATCTGCACTCCCGCTCTTCGACTACTCCCTGCATGCGCGGAACGTCGTCCGCGATGTCGCCGTCTTATAACCCGACCCGAATGGCTCTCAAAGACGAACTCGCCGCCCTGAAGATCGAGCGCCCACCCGTCGCCCCGTCACGTCCCTGGGTAAAGTGGGTGGTGATCCTGCTTCTGCTCGCCGTCGCGGGCGCCGGAGCGTTCCTCTACGTGAACCGGCCCCGGCCGGTCGAGGTGGAGACCGCCGCCGTTGGTCAGCGGGCTGCCGGCGTGCAGGCCTCGGTGCTGAATGCCTCGGGTTATGTCACGGCAAGGCGGCGCGCCACGGTCTCGTCGAAGATCACGGGCAAGGTCGTCGAGGTGAACGTCGAGGAGGGCATGGCCATCAGGGAAGGGCAGGTGCTGGCGCGGCTCGACGACTCGGAGTTCCGCGCGTCACTGGCGCTGGCGATGGCGCAGGCTGAGGCGGCGCGGCGCAATGTGCGTGAAAGTGAGGTGCGGCTGGCCGAGGCGCAGTTGGCGCTCGAGCGGGCACAGCGCCTCGCGGCTGACAAGTTGAACACGGCCGCTGACCTCGACACCGCCCGTGCCGCCGTTGATTCACTCGTGGCGCGCATCGAGGCGGCGCGCGAGCAGGTAAAGGTCACTGAGCGGCAGATCGACGTCGATCGGACGAATCTCGAAAACACTGTGGTGCGGGCGCCGTTTGCCGGCGTCGCGGTGTCGAAGGACGCGCAACCTGGCGAGATGGTATCGCCCAACTCCGCCGGCGGCGGCTTCACGCGCACCGGCATCTGCACGCTGGTCGACATGGCGTCGCTCGAGATCGAGGTCGACGTGAACGAGACGTATATTAACCGGGTCGAGAACGGGCAGCCGGTCACGGCGGTCCTCAATGCCTATCCCGACTGGCAGATCCCGGCCCGCGTCATCACCACCATCCCGAAAGGCGATCGGCAGAAAGCCACCGTGCTGGTCCGCATTGCCTTTGCGCAGCTCGATCCGCGCATCCTGCCCGACATGGGGGTGAAGGTCACCTTCATGAAGCAGGCAGCTGCCGAGGCCAACGCGTCGGCGCGGCCGGTGATGCTCGTGCCGAAGACCGCCATCCGCACCGAGAACAACCAGAGCTATGCGTTCGTCGTGAACGCCGGCGTCGTCGACCGCCGCGCTGTGCGCACCGGCGGGGCCGACGGTGACAGGCTCGAGGTCGTCGCCGGCCTGTCGTCGGGCGAGCGCGTCATCCTGGCGCCGCCTCCGACGCTGGCGTCCGGCATGACCGTGGTCACCAGGTAGGAGAGTCGACGTGAGTGATACGCCGCTGGTCCGCATTCGCGACGTCCATAAGTTCTACACGCGGGGCAACGAACGCATCGACGTCCTGAAGGGGGTCAGCCTCGACATTCCCGAAGGCGATTTCCTCGCGCTGATGGGGCCTTCCGGCTCGGGAAAGACCACGCTGCTGAACATGCTGGGCGGCATCGACACGCCGACGCAGGGGCTGATCGAGGTGGGCGGCGTCTCCATCGGCGGCCTGTCCGGCAGCAGCCTGTCGCGCTGGCGCGCCACGCATGTCGGCTTCGTGTTCCAGCTGTACAACCTGCTGCCGGCGCTCTCCGCCGAGCGGAACGTCGAACTGCCGCTGCTGCTCACCAGCCTCGGGCGCGCAGAACGCCGGTCGCGGGCGAACCTTGCGCTGAAGGTGGTCGGGCTCGCTGAACGGGCGAACCACTATCCGCGCCAGCTCTCGGGCGGCCAGGAGCAGCGCGTCGGCATCGCCAGGGCCATCGTCACCGACCCGACGCTGCTGCTGTGCGACGAGCCGACCGGCGATCTCGACCGCAAGGCCGGCGACGAAATCCTCGACCTGCTGCAGACGCTGAACCGCGAGTACGGCAAGACCATCGTGATGGTCACGCACGACCCGCGCGCCGCCGATCGCGCGCAGCGTACGCTGCATCTCGACAAGGGCGTGCTGGTGGAGAGCACCGTCGCATGAAGTTCCTGCCGCTGGTCTGGAAGAACATCTGGCGGCGGAAGTTCCGGACCACCTTCACGCTGCTGTCCATCTTCATCGCGTTCCTGCTGTTCGGGATCCTGATGACGATCCGCAACTCGTTCGCGCTTGGCGTCGAGATTGCGGGGCTCGACCGCCTCGTGCTCATCAACAAGGTGAGCCTGATCATGCCGCTGCCGTTCTCCTACCAGGCGCGCCTCCAGACTGTGCCCGGCGTGGCAATGGTGACGCACAACACCTGGTTCAACGGCATCTACCAGGACCCGGCGAACTTCTTCGCGAACATCGCCGTCGACCCCGAGCCGTACATGACGATCTACCCCGAGTTCAAGCTGCCGCCAGACCAGATGCAGGCGTGGCTCGACGATCGACAGGGCGCGATTGTCGGACGCGATCTCGCCGAGCGCTTCGGCTGGAAGGTGGGCGACCGCGTGCCGTTGCAGGGCACCATCTACCGGCCGAAGGCCGGCGACGTGTGGGAGTTCAACATCAGTGGCATCTACGACGCCGCCGATGGCATCGACAAGACGCAGTTCTTCTTCCGCTACGACTACCTCGAGGAGAACCGCACGCTCGGTGTTGGCGATGTCGGCTGGTACATCGTGAAAATCGCTGACGGTTCGAAAGCCGTCGAGATGAGTCGCGGCTTCGACGCCATGTTCGAGAATTCGTCGGCCGAGACGAAGACCACGACCGAGAAGGGGTTCGTCGAGAGCTTCGCCAAGCAGATTGGCGATATCGGCTCGATCATGATCGCCGTGTCGTCGGTCGTGCTGGTGATGTTCGGGCTGGTCGCTGCCAGCACCATGGCGCAATCGGTCCGCGAGCGTACCGCCGAACTCGCGGTGCTCAAGACGCTCGGCTTCACCGGGCCGGCCATCCTGGTGCTCGTATTGGCCGAGTCGTTGTTCATCGCCTGCCTCGGCGGCGGGCTCGGCCTCGCCGTGGCGTGGGTCATTGCGCAGCAGGGCGACCCGACGGGCGGCCTGCTGGCCGTCTTCACGCTGCCCAGCCGCGACGTGTGGTTCGGCGCCGGGCTCATGGTGGCGATGGGCGTGCTGGCCGGCGTGATGCCGGCCGTGGCGGCCATGCGGCTGAAGATCACCGACGCGCTGCGGAGGAACTGACATGTTCTGGCTCCGGCAGACGTTCGTGATCATGCTGCTCAACCTGCGGACCATTCCCGCCCGGCTGAACTCCTCGTTCGTGGCCATTGTCGGCATCGCCGGCGTCGTGGTGGTGTTCGTGTCCGTGCTGTCGATCGCAGCGGGGTTCGCGGCAGCCATGCAGGGCTCGGGATCGCGAGGGCGCGCGCTCGTGATGCGGAGCGGTTCGGACAGCGAGATGACCAGCGGCCTCTCGGGTGCCGAAGTCGACATCGTGCGGCAGGCCCCCGGGCTTGCGCGCCAGGGCCAGGTAGCGCTGGCTTCGGCCGAGCTCTACGTCATCATCGACCTGCCGAAGAAGTCGTCGCCCGGGTCGTCGGCCAACGTGCCGATGCGCGGCATCGAGCCGACCGGCATGACGGTGCGTCCGGAGGTGTCGATTGTCGACGGACGGATGTTCCGCTTCGGCACCAACGAGGTGATTGCCGGCCGCGGCGCAAACGGACAGTTCATGAACCTCGCAGTCGGCGACGTCGTCGTCTCCGGGCAGAACCGCTGGGAGGTAGTGGGGCTGTTCGAGGCGGGTGGCGGTGTGGCCGAAACGGAAGTCTGGTGCGATGCCCGCACGCTGCAGGGCGCGTATCGTCGTGGCAACTCGTACCAATCGCTGCTCGCGCAGCTCGAGTCGCCCGACACGTTCGACACCTTCCGCGACTGGCTCACGGCGAACCCGCAGCTGAACGTCTCCATCCGCCGCGAGAACGAATACTACGCCGGACAGTCGCAGACGCTGACGCGGCTCATCCAGACCGTTGGCTTCGCCATCGCCGGCCTCATGGGCATCGGCGCAGTCTTCGGCGCCATCCTCACCATGTACACCGCTGTTGCGACGCGCTCGCGCGAGATTGCGACGCTGCGCGCGCTCGGGTTCGACAGCAGCTCGGTCGTCGTCTCGGTGCTGGTGGAATCGATGGCGCTCGGCGCCATTGGCGGGGCGCTTGGCGGCGGCGCCGCCTACCTGGGGTTCAACGGCTACCAGACGTCGACGATCAACTTCCAGACGTTCAGCCAGGTGGCGTTCGCGTTCCGCGTCACACCGGACCTGCTCGGCCTCGGCCTCTTCTACGCGCTCGCCATGGGTGCGGTCGGCGGGCTGTTGCCGGCCGTGCGCGCCGCGCGGCTGCCGATTCCGTCGGCGCTGCGCGAGTTGTAACGCGCCATTCAGCCGTGTGGCGCACCTGAAGGTGCGCGGCTACGACTCGCGCCTCACGACCAACGACCAACGACCAACGACACGACCATCCGCTGCCCGTGATGTAAGCTGGCGCCGTCCCCCTGATGCCGTCGCGTGTCGCCAGCCGTGCCCCCACGGCCACCCTGCTGCTCGGTCTCGTCGTCACGCTGGCTGTCGTGCTGGCCTACTCGGTCTACATCTCGCGGCAGATCACCGGCCTGCGCCAGTTGCAGACCGACCTCACGGACCGCAACCGACGCGACTCGCTGCAGTTGCTGCGGATCCAGGGCGACATCAACCAGCTCGCACTGGCCATGCGCGACATGCTCGATCCGGACGAGGCCTACCCGATGGCGGCCTGGTCGTCGCAGTTCGAGCGGATCCGCACCGATCTCGACGATGCCCTGAAGCAGCAGGAGAGCGTGGCGATCTCGCGCCGCACGCCCGAGCAATCGCGCTACCTCGCCAGTTCCATCACGCAGTTCTGGGACGCCTCGTCGCGCATGTTCGAGCTGGCCAGGAACGGGAACGAGCTGGAGGCACGCAGCCAGATTCGGCTGTCATTGCAGCCGCGGCAAGCCTCCATCAGCACCACCGTGGCGCGCTTCCTCGTGCAGAACAACGAGAGCGAAGCCGACACCGCCCGGCAGGTGCAGGAGATCTACGCGACGGTGCAGCGCCAGGTGCGCTGGTTCCTCGTGGCATCGCTCGCCGCCATCGCGGCCACCAGCGTGTTCCTCATCCGCTCGAATCAGCGCTTGTTCCAGCAACTGGCGTCGCTGTCTGACCAGCGGCGCGAACTTGCGCAACAGCTCATGGACACTCGCGAGACAACACTGCGCGAGATCGCCCGCGAACTGCACGACGAATTCGGCCAGGTCCTGACCGCCATCGGCTCGATGCTCGGGCGGGCCGGCCGTCAGGCACCCGAGGGGTCGCCGCTCAGGGGCGACCTGCGCGAGATCGCCGAGGTGGCGCAGGATGCGCTCGACAACGTGCGCGGCCTGTCGCAGTCGCTGCACCCGTCGATTCTCGAGGAGCTCGGTCTCGGCAGCACGGTCGATTGGTACATGACGACCGTCGAGAAGCAGCTCGGGCTGACTGTCCACTACGAGCGCGACCCGGCGTTTCCGCGCGTCGACGACACCACCGCCATCCATGTCTACCGCGTCCTGCAGGAGGCGCTGACGAACGTGGCAAAACATGCCGGAGTCCAGGAGGCCTGGGTCCGCCTGCGCTGCGACGGCCGCGAACTGGATCTGCAGGTCGAGGATCACGGCGCGGGGCTTGGGGGGCCGCGCTCGCAGCAGGGGCTCGGGCTGGTGACCATGCGGGAGCGCGCCACGCTGGTAGGCGGCACGCTTGCGCTTGATCCCAGACCCGGAGGCGGTACCACTCGTCCACCTGAGCGTGCCTGTCCGCACGCAGGCTCCTGCATGACGGATACGCCCATCACCGTGCTGCTGGTCGACGACCACGCCCTCGTGCGGCGCGGCTTCCGCCGTATGCTCGAGGACGATCCGGCGTTGTCGGTCGTCGGCGAGGCAAGCAGCGGCGAAGAGGCGATACAGCGCGTCGCCGAGCTCGAGCCACGGGTCATCGTCATGGACTCGGCCATGCCTGGCATGGGCGGCCTGGCAGCCATCCGCGCCATCCGCGAGGCGCGACCCGACGCGCGCATCCTGATGCTGAGCATGCACTCCGAGGAGACGCTGGTGCGGCAGGCGCTCGCCGCCGGGGCGCGCGGCTACGTGCTGAAGAGCGCGCTCGATCTCGACCTCGCCTCGGCCATCAAGCAGGTCGACGCGGGAGAACTGGTCGTCGACCCCGCCATCGTGCGCACGCCGGCGCACGGGGCAGAGCGCACACGCCTCACGCCGCGCGAACTCGAAGTGCTGCAGCTCATCTGCGATGGTCTGTCGAACAAGCAGATCGCCGCGCGCCTCGGGCTGAGCGCGAACACCGTCGCCGTGCACCGCGCCCGCATCATGAACGCTCTCGGGGTGCACAAGACGGCGGAACTGGTGATGTACGCCATGCAGAACGGCCTGATCAACCCGCTGTGACGCGAAGAGAGTTTCTTCGCCGGTCGGCGCTCGGCGCTGCCGCCACGGTGACGCTCGCCCAACTGCTCGACGCGCAGGCCGGCCCCGGCTTCAGGCTGGTCGACGTCACGAAGAGCGCCGGCCTCACCTTCCGTCACAACAACGGCGCCTACGGCGGCAAGTTCCTGCCCGAAACGCTCGGCTCCGGCTGTGCGTTCCTCGACTTCGACGCCGACGGCTGGCAGGACATCCTGCTGGTGAACGGCATGGACTGGCCCGGGCACCGGCGCCAGCGCTCGACGCTGGCCCTCTACCGCAACAACCGCAACGGCACCTTCACCGACGTCACCAAAGCGGCCGGGCTCGACATCGAGATGTACGGCATGGGCGTGGCCGTCGGCGACTTCGACAACGACGGCTTTCCCGACCTCTTCATCACCTGCGTCGGCCAGAGCCGCCTGTTCCGCAACACCGGCAAGGGCACGTTCGTCGACGTCACACGCACAGCCGGCCTCGGCGGACGGTCGGCGTTCAGCACGTCGGCGATGTGGGTTGACATCGATCGCGACGGACACCTCGATCTGTTCGTATGCAACTACGTCCGCTGGTCGCAGGAGCGCGACGTCTTCTGCAGCCTCGACGGCCGGCAGAAGTCCTACTGCACGCCTGAGGCCTACCGCGGCGAAACCTGCTGGCTGTTCCGCAATCGCGGCAACGGCACGTTCGAGGACATCACCGCCACCTGCGGCATCTTCGACTCGGGCTCGAAGGCGCTCGGCGTCGCCCTGCTGGACGATGACGGCGACGGCTGGCCGGATCTGTTCGTGGCGAACGACACCGAGCCGAACAAGCTGTATCGCAATCAGCGCAACGGGACGTTCAAGGACGTTGGCCTGGCAGCGGGGGTGGCGCTGAGCGAGGACGGCAAGGCGCGCGCCGGCATGGGCGTCGATGCCGCCGACTTCGACAACAGCGGCCGCACGAGCCTGGCAGTGACCAATTTCGAAGGAGAGATGCTCGGCCTCTATCGCGCCGACCAGCCCGGACACTTCCGCGATGTCGCGACACGGGCCGGCGTCGGCCTGCCATCGAGGAACCGGCTCGGCTTCGGTTGCCTGTTCGCCGACCTCGACCTCGATGGCGATCAGGATCTGATCGTGGTGAACGGCCACATCGACGACACCGTCCGCAACATTCCCGGCAACGTCGGCTATGCGCAGCCGCCGCACCTGTTCCTCAACGACCGCGGCGCGTTCCGCGATGTTGCTTCGCAGGTTGGTGGGGGCTTCGAGCAGGCGCGCGTCGGCCGCGGCCTGGCCGTCGGCGACTTCGACAACGACGGCGACCTCGACGTGTTGATGACGACAAACAACGGGCCACCGGTGCTGTTCCGCAACGACCGCACGTCTGCCAACCGCAGCCTGCGATTCACACTGCGCGGCGTGGTGTCGAATCGTGATGCGATTGGCGCCACCGTGCGCGTCATGCACGGCGGCGTGACGCAGACACGGATGGTGCGCAGCGGGTCGAGCTACCTGTCACAGTCGGAGCTGCCGGTCACCTTCGGCGTCGGCACACGCGATGTCGTCGAACGGGTGGTGGTGACCTGGCCCAACGGCCGCACCGAGGAGTTCAGGAACGTGGCGAGTGGCAGGGCCTGGGTCGTCACCGAAGGGAAGGGGCTCTCGCGGTAAGCTTGGTCAAATACCGACATGCGTATCGTTGGCCTTTGCGCCCGTGCCGCAGCCTCAGCCGTCTGCCTTGTCTTCTCCGGCTGCCAGAGCGCCCCTCCGGCGACGCCGGCCGCGCCCATCGTCCAGCCGGGAGCACCCGGACAACCCAGCCAGAACATCGACGCCGTTCGCGCGGTCGATCTCTCGAGGGTGAGATTCACCACAGCGGACGTCGAGTTCATGCAGGGAATGATCGGGCACCACGCGCAGGCGGTGGAGATGGTCGAACTGCTGAAGACGCGGGCCGGGCGCCCCGAGATGCGGGCGCTTGGCCAGCGCATCGAGCTGTCGCAGGTCGACGAGATCAGCATGATGCAGGAATGGCTGACCGCACGCGGGCAGTCTGGCACCCGAGCAGCACGCCCATCACGGCGAGCACGTAATGATGCCGGGGATGCTCATGCCCGACCAGATGCAGCGTCTCGGCCGCGGCACGCGGCCCGGAGTTCGACCGTTTGTTCCTCGAAGGAATGATCGCCCATCATCAGGGCGCCATCGACATGGTCGATGAGCTGGTGAAGAAGCCCGGCGCCGCGCAGGAGTCGGACATCTACAGCTTCGTGTCGGACGTCGTGTCGGACCAGTCGGCGGAAATCGAGCGCATGAGCGCCATGTTGCGGGAGATCACGAGATGACGGCTGGACCGACTGAAGGACGGGCTGACCGCGGCGGCACTGCTGTCGTTCGGCATCGCGATGATCGGCGCACAGGGAGCGCGCACGGCGGCGGGAACGCCCGATCCGCGCGTCGGCCTGAAGGCCGGCGTGACCGATGCCGGCCAGGCGATCCGCAACCTCGAACTCGTGTCGTCGATGGGGAAGCCCGCTGGCTTCGTCAATCCGGAGACACCGATTGGCGACGTGATCGAGCCGGAGAAGCCGAACCGTCCGCCGGTCAGCGGACCGACGCGCCGAAGCCTCCCGTCTACGATCCGAAGACGGCGAACCGCCACGTACTTCAACAACACCGACCTGGCGTTCGACGGCCACCGCATGTTCATGGGCAACTATCATGGCTTCAACGTCTACGACATCGAGGAGTCGAAGGACCCGAAGGTGATCGCCTCGATCGTCTGCCCGGGTGGGCAGGGCGACGTGTCGGTCTACAAGAACCTGCTGTTCATGTCCGTCGAGCAGGTGCGCGGGCGTCTCGATTGCGGCACGCAGGGGCACGAGACCGCCGTCTCGCAACGAACGCTTCCGCGGCGTCCGCATCTTCGACATCACCGACATCCGGAAGCCGCGCCAGGTGGCCGCCGTCCAGAGCTGCCGCGGCTCGCACACCCACACGCTGGTGCCCGACGCGAAGGATCCATCGCAACGTCTACGTCTACGGTTCGGGCACCGGCCGCCGTGCGCTCGGGCGACGAACTCTCGGGCTGCTCGGACAAGGCTCCGAACGAAGACCGGCAACACGGCACTGTTCAGCATCGACGTCATCAAGGTGCCGCTCGCGAAGCCGGAAGACGCGACGATCGTGAACCGTCCGCGCATCTTCGCCGACCCGAACACGGGCAATATCGCCGGCCTGTGGATGGGCGGCACGCATGGCGAGGGCACGCAGAAGACGAGCACGACCAACCAGTGCCACGACATCACCGTGTATCCGCAGCTCGGGCTGGCGGCGGGCGCCTGCTCCGGCAACGGCATCCTGCTCGACATTTCCGATCCTGAGCACCCGTCGCGGCTCGACCAGGTGCTCGACCACAATTTCGCCTACTGGCATTCGGCGACGTTCAACAACGACGGCTCGAAGGTGATCTTCACCGACGAGTGGGGCGGCGGCTCACGGCCGCGCTGCCGAGTGAACGACCCGATCACATGGGGCGCCAATGCCATCTTCGACATCGTCGACAAGAAGCTGAAGTTCGCCGGCTACTACAAGATGCCGGCGGTGCAGACGCGAACAGGAGAACTGCGTCGCGCACAACGGCTCGCTCATCCCGGTGCCCGGCCGCGACATCATGGTGCAGGCCTGGTATCAGGGCGGCATCTCGGTGTTCGATTTCACGGATGCCGTCGAAGCCGGTGGAGATCGCGTTCTTCGACCGCGGTCCGCTCGACGCGAAGCAGCTGCTTCCTCGGCGGCCACTGGTCGGCCTACTGGTTCAACGGCCAGATCTACGCCAGCGAGATCGCGCGCGGTCTCGACATCTCTGAGGCTGAAGCCGAGCGAGTTCCTCTCGCAGAACGAGATCACGGCGGCCACGCTGGCGCACATGGATACGTTCAATCCGCAGCAACAGGAGCGCGTGAGCTGGCCGGCGACGGCCGTGGTCGGACGCGCCTACCTGGATCAGCTCGCGCGCTCGAACGCGCTGCCGCCCGCCCGCGCTACCGCCGTGCGCAGCGCGCTCGACCGCGCAGACAGCCTTGCGCCGAAGTCGACGCGCGGTACGGAGTCGGCCGCACAGCTCGACGCACTGGCAGCGCAACTGCAGACGGAGTCGCCTGCCGCCGTTGCGGACAAGGCCCGCGTGAAGGCGCTGGCCGCCCTGCTGAAGGCCCGCTCCGCCGCGCTGCGCTAGAACGTCTACCGCCGACCATCGCCGACCTGAAGGTCGGCGGCTATGTACTCGACGGACCCCGTCGGTACGTAGCCGCGCACCTTGAGGTGCGCTGTGGCGCTCCTTCTACGGCTTGATCGTGTGGATCTCGCCGATCTCCGGCCTCTGGCCGGTCAGCCACCCTTTCGCCACTTCGTACAGCACCACCGGCTTCGGCTTGTCGACCTCGAGGAACACCGCGGCGTGCACGTCGACGGCGATGAGGACGAAGCGCGGATCGTCAGGCTTGCCGTGCCTCGGGTCTCCCTCATCCGGGAACCACATTTTCCAGTCGGAGGCGTACAGCTCGTGGATCTTGTCCCGGTCGCGCGTGACGCTGGCGATGCCCGACACAGACACCCATTCGCGCGTCCCGTCCTTGTAGAAGGAGAGGTTCACGTGCGGGTCGTGTTCGAGATCGCGCAGCTTGCCGGTGCCCTCCGCTGTCACGAACCACAGGTCGGCGCCAGGAACGCGCTTCTGCGTCGCCATCGCCCTCGACTCCAGGTGCCCGTCGGACCGCCTGGTCGTCATCATCGCAATCTCGATGTCGTCGATGTGCTCGTACAGCTTGGAAAGTTCGTTCGGCATGATGCTCCTTCGCAATGCATGGGTCGTATGGAGGCTGTTACAGCAGGACACGTGCCGCTGCCGACACCCGTCGCCGTAGGCGTCAAGCCGAGCGAGACTCCCATCCTCCTTCCTCCTGAGGTCTTTAGCTTTGCACGCGCAGCCGTGAGTCACGGATCAGGAGGGATGGCAGGTCGTCGATGCCGACGGCGATACTCGGGGAGGTTGACGACCTGATCATCGACACCGACGCGATGCGGACGACGCCAGCGGGGCGGACGGGATGGGTCGGGCCTACGCCGACATCGCCACGCGGATCTACATCTCGGAGGACCGCGTCGTGCTTCGCGGTGGGCGCGGTCGACTGGTCCGCAACATCGCGATAGGCGGAGCGTCGATGATGGCGGCCGCGGGCCCGGCTGCCTTTGAAGACGACGATGATATCGACGTTGACGACGATCTCGAGGTCGACGTCGATGAGGTTGATGCCAACGACGAGCTGCAGGCGAGCGGCGGGCGCGCCCACGACGAGAGGCGGCTCACGAGGACGGAGGAAGAGGTGCGCATCGGCGAGCGTGCCGTCGAGCCGGCGAGGTTCGGGTCGGTAAGCATGTCGAGACAGAACGCCGTCGCCAGGACGTGACCGTGACGCGCGAACAGGTGCACATCGAGCGCCGGCCCGTGACCGGTCAGCGCACGAGTGAAATCCGTGCCTCTGCCGACGAGCTCCGCGTGCCGATCATGGAAGAAGAGGTTGTGATCGAGAACCGGCCGGACGTGAAGGAGGAACTGGTCATCAGCAAGGATCGGGTGCAGGAAACCCGTCCGGTCGACGTCGAGGTCCGCGGCGAGGAGTTCGACATCGACGACAGCCGACCAGCACGTGGCTCTGGGTGATCGCGGTGCTGACCGTCATCGTCGTGCTCTGGATGATGATGCGATAGCGACGGCGCCGCGCGGTGCTCGTCGCCGGGACCGCGTGGCTCACTTCCCGGTTGGCGGGGCCGGCGGGCGCAGTGGCAGTTCCTGCAGCCCTGCTTCGTTGAACCACTTGCCGCACCGCTGGCAGGCGCCGATCCTCGTCGGCACAAGGCGTCCGTCGTCGAGATGCTTCTGAATGGTCATCACGTCAACCGTGCCACCGCATGCGCTGCACGATCGGGGCTCCTCCAGCATCGCCGACAGGATAGCCTACGTCGCGCTGCCCAATTCGCCGAGCGCGGACATCGTGATGTAGCCGAGCAGGTGACGTTCCAGCTTGTCCTGCTCCTCCAACACCAGGTGCGGGAAGCTGGCCGACATCGCCGCCGCCGCGGCCTGCGAGCGCCGCCACGCCTTGCGCCTCGTCATCAACGGCGAGGATCACTCCGTACTTTCTGCTCCCTGCGAACTCGCGCACCGCTTCGACGTCGCGCCACAACTGCACACGCTCCGGATACCAGCGGCTCGATGACGCAGTGAGGCTGTCACGCCACCGCTCGACCACGAGCACGGCCGTGTCGCTGACCAGGCAGACATCGACGCGTGCGAAGCCTTCGAAGAGCCACCACTTGTTGCGTCCGCGTTGTGCCAGACGGCTTGTCAACTGGCGTAGTCCTTCAGACTTTGCGGCGCTTACCTCGTCCACATCATCGGAGAACAGGCGACGCCGCCACACGCGCACGGGTTCGCTCTTCGCGCCGAACGTGTCGCGGTCGTCCACGGTCATCTCTCCGGGGTGCTCCAGCAGCCAGCGCAGGAATGCCGACGAAGGCGCGAGCGCGCGATCGAAGACCTTGCCGTGCCGAGCGGCGTGCTCGGCAGGTGCGTCGTCTGCGAGCAGGCTGCCCATGGATAAGGGTTGCTTCGATGCAGTGCCCGGTCTCGAAAGGGCAGCCGCGTGCCAGAGGTTGGCCATCCACGGGTCGCCGAACGGGCGGCGGTCGAGCAGATCGTTGACGAGCGTCTGGAGAGGCGAGGGCTGAGCAGCGGCGTCTGGCATCACGGTGATTGTGACAGACCAGGCCGGAAGAGGTCACCCTGCTTGCAGTGCTCACCTGTGACGTTAACTGGAGGGTATGTAAATGAAGAAGCGAGCTATTGCTCATCTGTGTTTCGCTGGAATCGTCGGGCTGAGCGGTGTTGCGGCGGCGCAGAGCCCGGCCAGTCAAACCATCATCTCCGGCTGTGTCGTCAGTGAGTCGGAGTATAGAAAGATGCAGGATGCCGGTCGCGGCGGCGTCGTCGGGACAGGCGTCGGGGCCGGGAACGAGTTCATTCTTGCCCAGGCGTCGGAGGGGCCATCGCCCATTGGCGACGCGACGAGCGCTCGCTCCGTGATGCCATCGGCCACCGGCACCTCGGGTAGCACTGGAGCGACCGCTGCCACCGCGTACGAACTGAGCGGCTCAGGTGAAGGTCAGCTCAGTCGTTTCGTCGGTCGTCGCGTCGAGCTGACCGGCATGTTCAAGGCCGGCGACACCAACGCGTCCGGCCAGCCCACTGGCGGGGCGACCGCGGGTGCGCCGCCGAACGGCGTCGACGTGGGCGGCAAGGACCTGAAGCTGCGCGAGTTCGACGTGGCAACTGCGAAGGAAGTCGCGGGTTCGTGCACGCCGATGAAGTAAAGCCGTTCTCCGATCGTGCCGCGGGCAACTCGTCCGCGGCACAGCCGACAACCCCTTCTCAGCGCTGACATTCCGAACAGTAGAACGTCGAGCGGCCGGCCTGCACGATGCGTTGCACTGTGCCGGGGCAGCGTTGTGTGTCGCACGGTTCGCCTTCGCGGTCGTAGACGCGGAAACGCCTGACGATACGTCCTGATCCCGCGTGGCGACCGCCTTGCGCAGCACCGCCTTGATGGCAGTGGTCAGCGCGTACCGACGGCTGAGCGCGGCCGGTGCGCTGGCGAGCGAGGCGGCGCTCCGTAGCGGCGATAGCAGGGCGAGGTGCAGCGCCTCGCTGACGTAGATGTTGCCGACACCGGCCACCACGGACTGATCGAGCAGGAGCAACTTCAAAGGCGTCAGGCGTCGGGCGACAGGTGCCGCGAGAACCGTGGCGTGAACGCGCGTCTACAGCGGTTCCGGACCGAGGCGGCGATGCGCCTCGCACGTCCGGGCTGCTGGCAGCCAGCAGATCCATGAGACCGAACCGTCGGGGATCGTTGAAGGTGATGACCGCCAGACGACATCTCGAACACGACATGGTCGTGACGCGTCTCCACGACGTCGGCGGCGCGGCGCGTGCCGGTCGGCTCGATGCGAAACGAACCGGACATGCCGAGATGAATCACGAGCGTCTCGCCCGAGTCGAGGCTCGCGAGGAGATACTTGCCGCGGCGCGTGAGAGCCGGCACCGTGCGGCCGCGCAGGCGTTCGATGAAGCGCTCGGAGAACGGCACGCGCAGGTCGGGACGATTGAGGCGGACGCGCACGAAACGTGCGCCGGTCATGGCCGGCAGGAGGCGACGTCGTTCGCGCTCGACTTCGGGGAGTTCAGGCACTGTGGTTCAGCATACGCGGTCGTGGTGAGTCCGGTTGTGCTGACGCGATGCGCTGGATGGAAGTTCTGCAGCGGCGCGGAGGCTCAGCAGACCTGCCACGTGGCATTGAACGTGCTCCCTTGGCCACTTTGCCATTCCCCTGTTGAATCGCTGGCCACGGAGAGATCACATGTATCACCACGTCAAGAAGCTGATGTACACCGTCCGCGTCGACGAGCCGACCCGCGCTTCGGCAACATGCTGCTCGAGCAGTTCGGCGGCGCCAACGGCGAACTCGCCGCCGCCATGCAGTACTCGATCCAGGGGCTGAACTGCGACGATCCGGAGCGCAAGGACCTGCTGATGGACATCGGCACCGAGGAACTGAGCCACCTCGAGATCGTCGGCACGCTGGCGCGCCTGCACCTGAAGCCGCATGAAGTTCAACCGCGAAGCGGCCGAGGCCGATCCGCTGATCGCCATCGCCGGCGGCGGCGGCGTCAATCTGTTCAACTCGCAGGGCAACCCCTGGACGGCCGACTATCTGAAGATCACCGGCGAACTCGACGTCGATCTGCGCAGCAACATCGCCGCCGAGGCGCGCGCGAAGATCGTCTACGAGCGGCTGATCAACTTCAGCGACGACGCGGGCACCAAGGACGCGCTGCAGTTCCTGATGACGCGCGAGATCACGCACATGAAGGCGTTCACGCTGGCGCTCGAGAGCATGGGCAAGCCGCGCTTCTCGATCGGCAAGATCCCGCCGACCCCAGGGCTCGTCGATCAGTTCTTCAACGACTCGACCGGCGACGGCGACGACGGCGAGATCGACGCCCGCGGCCCGTGGAACGAGGGCGACGACTGGCAGCATGTCGAGGCGCCGGCGTTCCAGGATCTGCGGCAGTCGCCCGACCACGGTGGTCAGCGTGTGGACGACCGCAGCACCAGCACATCGAACGCGCCGGAGGCGCTCGAGGAACTGCTGGTCGAGCACCTGCGCGACCTGCTGCATGCGGAAGGGCAGCTCGTGAAGGCGCTGCCGGCGATGGCCGAGGCGGCGCACTCCGAAGCGCTGCAGCTCGCCTTCACCACCCATCTCGAAGAGACGCAGATCCACATCAACCGGCTGAAGGAAGTGTTCGGGCTGCTCGGTGTGCCTGCGAAGGGCAAGACCTGCAAAGGCATGCAGGGACTGATTGCCGAGGGGCAGGAAATCATCGCCGACGGCCAGGGCAAGGACGATGCGTCAGCCGACCTCGCGCTGATTGCGGCGGCGCAGAAGGTGGAGCACTACGAGATCTCGGCGTATGGGACGGCACGCACGCTCGCCGGTCAGGCCGGCCTGCCGGCAGCCAGTGCCATCCTGTCGATGAGCCTCGGCGAAGAGGAGGTGTCCGACAACCTTCTCACGCAGATTGCGCGCGAGCTGATGTCGGAAGCGCGCACCGGCATGACGAAGGCGCCGAAGCGGGCGGACGTCACCAACGAGTAGGGGACACAGAGCATCATGCCGCCATTGAAGGCCGTACTCTTCGACGTTGACGGAACGCTGGTCGACAGCAACGACGCCCACGCACACGCGTGGGTGTCGGCGCTGGCCGAGCACGGCGTTACCGTCGACTTCGCCGCGGTGCGGCGTTGTATCGGCATGGGCGGCGACAAGCTGCTGCCGGAGCTCACCGGTATTCAGCACGAGTCGGAGCTCGGGGCCGCCATCGCCACGCGGCGGTCCCGCATCTTCGCCGACCAGTTCTTGCCGACGCTGCAGCCCTTTCCGGATGCCGGCCGGCTCGTGGCCGCCGTCAAGGACCAGGGCTTCATCGTCGTCGCCGCGAGTTCAGCAAAGCGCGACGAGTTGAAGCCGCTGCTGCAGGTTGCGCACGCCGACCAGTTGATGGATGAAACGACGTCGAGTGACGATGCCGAGCACTCGAAGCCGGACCCGGACATCATCGAGGCGGCGCTCGGGCGCGCGGAGGCTGCTCCAGACGAGGCCGTGATGATTGGCGACACACCGTACGACGTCGAGGCGAGCCTTCGGGCGGGAGTGGCCATCATCGGGTTTCGCTGCGGCGGGTGGACGGACGCCGACCTGAAGGGTGCGATCGCCATCTATGACGGCCCGTGGGATCTGCTGGAACGGCTCGCAGAGTCGCCGCTGCGAATTGACATGACGTAGCTGCCGACCTTCAGGTCGGCCGCAGCCGTACGCCCGCTCTACAATCTCCTGCGCGTCGTCAAAACCTCCCTCAGCCACCCCATACGCGTCGACTGGATTGCTCACGACCTGCCAGCGAAAGTGGGGCTGGCGTGCATGTGTCGCAGGCGTTCTGCTCCGCGCTCCCCGTCAGCGACACGCGGGTGCCGGCAGCGCTGTGGGAGCTGTTCGCACGGCTTGTGCTCGACGCGGCGTATGAGGCGACGCTGTGGGCCGCTGTGCTGAACGCACGACGCACGGCGTGCAATGTGGTGTTCCTACGCACCTGGGCGGCGGAGCGTTCGGCAACGAGCGCGCGTGGATCGACGATGCGATGCGGCGGGCCTTGCTCCGAATGGTCGCGACCGGAGCCAGCCTCGACGTTCGCATCGTGAGTTACGGACCGCCCGATCGGAACTCTGTGCGGTTGGTTCAGGAGTTTCGATAGGCCCTGTCCCCCTGTAGAAGCGACACATGGAGCCGCCCCGCTCGCCACTTGCCGACTGGACGCCGGAACAGGTTGCTCAGGACGGGCCATGGCCGAGCGCTGGCGGAACGCGGCGCCGCGTCTCGAAGCCATTCGGCGACGCGAGTTGCGCGCACTCGACACCGTTGCCGCGATCGCCCGGGCTCTGTGTCCAGCCGACTTCCACCAACCGCCGCGGGCTCCAAAGCCGACGTCTGGCCTGATCGAGCAGCAGCGTCTCGCCGCGACGCAGCGCGTGAACGCGCTGATTCGTGCCGCGGCGGATCTGCAGGCGGTCTGCGAAGCGCATCGGTGGCTCGCGATGCGGACGGGGAGTCCCGCTATACTCCCTGCGTGCCCCCTGCGACTCGCGCCAACATGACGGTTCAGCGCTTTGCGTCGAACGCCGAGGCGGACCGACATGAGGCCGCGTATTGGCGTAGTATCGCGCCCGACGAACGTGTCCGGTTTGCATGGCGGTTGTCAGTCGAGCAGTGGGAACTTCTCGGACGGAAGCCTGATGAACCCGGACTTTGTCGATCTGTTGCGCGCCTTCTCCGCCGCTGACGTTCGCTTTCTGGTGGTCGGTGCCTATGCACTCGCGCACCACGGCCGGCCACGCGCCACTGGCGACCTCGATGTCTGGGTGGACGCGACTGCGGAAAACGCGCCCAGGGTGATGCGGGCGTTGGCCGCCTTCGGTGCGCCGCTCGACCAGGTGGCACAGGATGATCTTGCTCGCCCCGGCGTGGTGTTCCAGATGGGTGTGCCGCCAGGCCGCATCGACGTCCTCACCGAGTTGACCGGCATCCAGTTCGAGCAGGCGTGGGCAACACGTGAGCGGGGCGCATTCGGCGACCTGGCTGTTGAGTTCATCGGTCGCGACGCGTTCATTCGCAACAAACGCGCAACCGGTCGCGCCAAAGATCTCGGCGACATCGAAGGCCTCTGAGGGCTGGCGGTCAGCGGCGTAGCGGTTGACGAGGTGCGGCGATGCGTGCGCCAGCATCTCCCAGTTCGAGTTCCTCGACAACCCCAGAGCCCAGAGCCCAGAGCCCAGAGCCCCGTAGTCGGAAGCCAGCCCAGAACCTGTGAGCGCGGCCGCACACGCGCGATATCGTGGCGATCGGTGTCGGCAGACGCGCGGGTCGCTGCGGCCGAGGATCTGCGGCCGAGTTCGTTCTCGATGTAGCGCCTGGCCCCTCACCCTCTCCGGCCCCAACCCTCCAGCCCCCCTCAGCGCCGCACGACCAACGACCAACGATCCGCTCGACCACGCGAAGCGAAAGTCGAGCGTATGACCAGTCCTGACAGACCCCTCCCGTAGTCTGGGCACATCACGTCGTCGCGCCTTTCGCGGGCGCGCGTGGCAGTTCCCTTCGTCTGGCACCAGACACGAACCGGAGGTGAGTGTGAGCGGTCGAGCGTCCCGTCACGTCTACGCCCATGTCGTCGCCGAAACCGCGCGCGTTCCGCCCGGGCTCGCACCCACCCGTCCGCTCTGTCTCGGTTGCAGTCGACGCCGTCCGCTGTTCCGCTATCGCCGGGTGGTGAAGGCCGATGCCGACCACACGCTTTGCTTCCAGTGCTACCGCGCGCTGCAGCAGCGCCTGCGTGCCCGTCGCCTGCAGCCTGGGCCACGAACCGTCCAGTCCACCCCGATCGGGCCGACCTGAAGGTCGGCAGCTACTGACGCCCTTCACTCCGTCGACCTCGCTCCCGCGCAAGGGTTCCGCCGCCCCGGGCGCACAGCAGATGTGCGCGGCGCTTCCGCTCATACGGATGCATTTCATGGTTGCTCTTGGCAACTGAAACGCTGAAGATGACTATCGGCGGAGCGGTGTCGCCCCGCTTCCATTCCATGCTCTACGCGGTCAAACGGCTTGCGCTCGGTGTCTCGCTGATTGCAGCAGCTGCCGCGACGCTGCTGCTCTCGGAGCGCAGGGCGACATGCCGACGGGTATCGCCATCGCCAAGCAGGTGATTGCCGGGAATGTGTAGCGAGCACACCCTCGGCAAAGCCGCGTGGTCCACGCAGGGATGACGCGAGCGGTGAGGCAGCTGGCGCTCGCTGTTTCTGCAGCGGTTGCGCGATGAGCGACACCTCGCTCGACACGATCTACCGCTATCACGACGGTACCAAGCACCACGTTCATCGGTTCGCGCGCTCGCTCGGTTACCTGGACTGGGCGTCCCAGCCGACGCCGTTTCGCGCCTACGCCGGGGCGGCAACGATCCCGCTGTATCCGTCGCCCGGCGCGGCTGCCGGCGAATACTCGCCACCGCCGGCAACCTTCGCCGCGCTGCGGCAGCGGCCTGCAGTGGCCGAGCCGCTCTCCGCGGCTCTGGTCGGTGACGTGCTGCGGCACTCCCTGGGGCTCTCCGCCTGGAAGCAGGCGGGCGCGGCGCGCTGGCCGCTGCGGGTGAATCCGTCCAGCGGCAACCTGCACCCGACCGAGGCCTACGTCGTCTGCGGTCCGTTGCCGCCGGTCGCCGTGGTGCCAGGCGTGTACCACTACGCACCGGACCGGCACCTGCTCGAGCAACGATGCGCTGTCGATGTCGAGGCGTGGAACGATGCCCTGAGCGGACAGCCGGACCTGCTGTTCGTGGTGCTCACTTCCATTCACTGGCGCGAGGCGTGGAAGTACGGCGAGCGAGCATTCCGGTATTGCCAGCACGACCTCGGTCATGCCGTGGCCGCGCTCTCGTTCGGCGCGGCACTCGTGGGCTGGCACGCCACGCTGCTGCCAATCTTTTCGCACCGGGCGATGGCCGCCCTGGCGGGTATCGATCGCGCTCAGGACTTCATCGATGCCGAGCGCGAGGAACCCGGCTGCGTCATCGGGCTCACTGCCGGTGACCGGCCGCCGCTGTCCGAAGAAACCGCATTGTCGCTCGAGCACGCGGTGGCCAACGGTCGGTGGTCGGGACGCGCGAGCCAGTTGAGCGAGGACCACGTCACCTGGTCCTTCATCGACGAAGTGGCGAAGGCGTCGGAGCAGCCGGCAAGGAGCGACGTCCTCGCGGCGCGGCTCGCACCGCGCCACCGCGACACCTCCCGCACTCCCGCGATCGACGCGCGCGCCCTCATGCTGCAGCGTCGCAGCGCCGTCGCCTTCGACGGCGGAGCCATGCTCGACCGGCCGACCTTCCTCGACATGCTCGCGAGTGTGCTGCCACAGGCGGGGCCTCCATGGGACAGCGCGTGGTGGACACCGCGCGTGCACCTCGTGCTGTTCGTGCACCACGTGGACGCTGTCGAGCCTGGCGTGTACGTGCTGGTGCGTGACGCGCAGGTGCTCGACCGGCTGCGTGCAGCCTGCAGGCCTGAGCTCGTATGGGAACAGGCAGACGACTCGTTGCCGCTGTGGCGGCTGTCGCGCCAGGACGCGCGCGCCATGGCAGCTCGCCTGAGCTGCGGCCAGGCCATCGCCGCCGACGGCTACTTCAGCCTGGGGATGCTCGCCGACTTCAGCGAGAGCCTGCAGGAGTACGGTTCCTCGTTCTACCGGCAGCTGTTCTGGGAGACGGGCATGGTGGGACAGAGGCTCTACCTGGACGCCGAAGCTGCCGGTGCCCGCGCCACCGGCATCGGCTGCTTCTTCGACGATGGCGTGCACGACCTCATCGGCCTGACGGGTCATGCGTTCCAGAGCCTCTATCATTTCACCGTTGGCCAGGCGGTTGACGACACTCGCCTGACCACCGAGCCGGGCTACGACTGGCAGCAGCCGTGACGGTAGAATTGGTCGCGGCGCGGTCCGGCCTGACCGTCGCACCTGGCGCTCGCCGGTTGCCACCTGCGGCGACACAGCTATAGCCCGAGCAGCGGCCGCAGTCGTTCGCGCACGTTGTCGACACGACCGGCCCGACGGCGCCAGCCTTCGCGTTCCTGACTATGTCCACGAGGCTAGTGGAACCATCACGGCTGCGACGCTCAACAGTCGGCCACGCAGGACACCCGGTTGCAGGACGCCCGCCGAGACGCGCGCGGCAGCGTCCACGGCACGATCAGTGATGAGCCAGGACTCTCGAATGCCAACAGTTGCTGGGACATCCCCGGTGGACGCGTCGTCGAAGGAGAACAGGGTGAGGGAATTTCGCGGGCTTTACCGGTGGCTGACCGTGGCTGCGTTGCTGGTGCTCCCAATCGTGGCGCAGGCTCAGGAAGCCGGCCTCGTCGGCATCATCACGGATGCGACGGGCGGGGCGCTCCCCGGCGTGACGGTGCGAGCCGTGAACGCCGCCTCCGGCAATCGCTTCGAAACCGTCACCAATACGCGCGGCGAGTATCAGATGTCGGTGCGCGTCGGTGACTATCGGATGACCGCCGCCCTATCGGGATTTACGCCCATTATTCGGCCCGTGACGCTGCTGGTTGGGCAACAGGCGGTGGTGAACTTTCAGATGAGCGTGTCCGGTCTCGAGGAGTCGGTAACCGTGACCGGCGACTCCGCGTTGCTGAACACGACCCAGTCGAGTCTTGGCGGCAACATCGACGCGCGGCAATTGCAGGATCTCCCGGTCCAGGGCCGCAATTGGATCGATCTCGTCGTGCTGGCGCCGGGGGCCAGGGTCAATGCCGTCACGGATTCACCCAGCAACATTGGTGCAACCGGCTCCAGCAGTGCTCGAGACCGCGGCGATTACCAACTGAACGTGGACGGGCAGCAGATTACGCAATTGTTGGGTTTCGGTGCGCCGCAGCCTCGCCTGGGCCGGGACTCAATCGCGGAGTTCGAGTTTCTCTCGAGCCGTTTCGATGCCACGCAGGGACGTTCGGGCGGCATGCAGGTGAACGCGATCACGAAGTCAGGCACCAACGCGTTCTCGGGCACCTTCGCGAGCTACCTCCGCGACGATCGTTGGAATGCGGCCGATTTCGTGACGCGTACAGTGCTTCCGTATCAGGATCAGCAGGTCAGCACGACCTTCGGCGGTCCCATCCGGAAGGATCGCATCCATTTCTTCGGCAACTACGAATACGAACGGGAGCCCCGGAGCCTAGTGTGGACCACGCCGTATCCGAGCTTCAACGAGGTGCGTCAGAAAACCCACACCGAGAGGAAAGGGTTCATGCGACTGGATTCGCAGTTCTCGGCGCGGACGAGGTTGGCAGTCACCACAACCGCCCTCAGCGGTGTCGTTCCCGACCCGAGCGCCGTGGCTGGCGGTAGTGGGGGCGGAGCCACCCCTCCCTCGGAGTCGAATCAAGTGAATGCGTACCGGCAGGCCCTGGGCACGCTGACGCACGTGCTCACGCCCCAGGCTTTGAACGAGCTCAAGGTGGGTTATACCGGCCTGGCGCAGGACCTTTCGCAGCCGTACCCCGACCCCATTCATCCCATCGGGGAGGCTGGGCCGGCACTCTCGTTTGCAGGCCTGAGCATCACCAGCCCCCGTGTGCTTCATCCTGGAGGCACCCTCGGTGAACGCCAGCATCAGGGGGTCCTCAGCGTTCGCGACAATTTCACCTACTCGTTGGACAAGGGCGGGCGCCACACGATGAAGCTGGGTGCCGAGTACCTGCGCATGGAGACGAGCGATCTGCGTGACAGCAACACCGACGGCAGGCTGGATCTCACCAAAGGACCGATTCCTGCTGACATCGAGCGTCGCATTCCCAACCTGTACGACGCATCGACGTGGAATCTGTCAGGGTTGTCCCCTTTGGCGGTTCGCTGGACTCAATCCTTCGGAGGTCCGTATGAGTCGCACATTGTGCGGCACACGTACGCCGCATGGCTGCAGGACGATTGGACACTCACGCCTCAGCTGACGCTCAATCTCGGGGTCCGATACGACCTCCAGCGCAACGCGTTCAACAACGACCTGGTGCTGTTGCCGTATCTGACGGGCAATAACCAACACGACGACACCAACAATGTGGCGCCTCGCGCGGGCTTCAGCTTGAGCCTGAACGACCGAACAGTGTTGCGGGGTGGGGCCGGCACGTACTTCGGTACCGTGATCGCCGCCCACCAGGGCTACACGTACAGCAGGATCATCAATGTCGCGGTTGCGAATGATCAGCGGGATGACTTTGTGACGAATCCCTGGAACGGACCGACGCCGACCTACGATCAGATCCGGGCCAGACTCTGCACCGCCGCACTCCAGCCAGGCTGTGTCGCCAATACGTATCCCACGTCGGGGCCGGTGTGGGCGCCCGGTATGACGATGCCGTACAGCTACCAGGCGTCAATCGGCGTCCAGCGTCAGCTGACGTCCACGATGGGGTTCGATGCCGACTACGTGTACATGGGCTCGCGAGACTTTCCGCGCGACCTGCCCGCGAACGTGTCGTACAACCCCGACACTGGGGCCAACTATCCCTTCACGGAGGTCAGCAGGCGCCCGATTCCCTATCTGGGCTACGTCAGTCTGACGTTTCCTGGCATGCGGTCCAACTACCACGCGCTGCAGTCAGCGTTCACGAAGCGCTTCAATCGGGGCTGGCAGGCGTCGGCGACATACACCCTGTCGACGTTTCGTGATGCGAACCCGCGTCCCGTCCAGTGGGCAGGGCAGACGTTCGAAACGGTTCCGTTTGCGACCGCGCCAGATCTGGGTGGTGAATATTCTCTGGCGGTCAACGATCAGCGGCATCGGGCCGTGTTCAATGGCCTTTGGAGTCTGCCGTACGGCCTTCAGTTGAGCGGACTGTATCTGTTTGGCTCTGGCGAGCGCCACCAGACCCGCTGGGGTACCGACTTGCGCAACCTCGGCGGACTCCGGCCGAACGAACTACGGCTGCGACCGGATGGTGTCATTGTTCCGCGCAACAGCTTCGTCGGAGCTTCGGTTCAGCGAATGGACCTGCGGATCCAACGCCGGTTTCCGCTCTGGGGCCGTTCGTCGATTAACGGTACGGCCGAACTATTCAACGTGTTGAATCACGTGAACTTCGGGTCGTACGTGCCGAATCAGGTCGCAGCCAACTATTTGCAGCCACAGCAGAGCACATCGCCCAACTATGCGGCGCGCACGCTGCAGCTGGGGTTTCAGATCAAGTTCTGAGGACGGCTGCACTCGCTCACCTACGAAGGAGCGCACCCCACACCTGTCGCAGCAGTAGCAGTTGCGCGACCGGCCAGACGGCGCCACCGACATGACCCTGAACGTCAGCGACGACTCCGCGCCGCGCAGCTCGCTGTTGCGCCTGCCGACGGCGTAATATCGGCGACGTTCGGAAGCCACGAGCTCGCCGTTCAGGTGTCTGAACGGTTGTCATGGCTCGGGTCCGTTTGAAGGCGGACACTACGTACAGATGGGAATCGATGCCTGAATTACGCTCCGCACAACTCCTCCTCGTCCGGGCCGCTGGCGACTGGTCCATCTTTACGGAGCTCAGCCAAAGACACGACGAGCGGTCACGTCGAGAACTCCTCCGCTTTCACCGCGAGCGCAGCATTACTGACCCGGCACAGATCGACCTGCGCCATCGACTCGACCGAGGCCTCGACCGGGTGTGCACCCTGGAGTTGGGCGTCGAGATCGGCCTGCTGACCGAACGCGAAGCTGCCCTCGATGAGATTCCGGACCTGAAAACCCTGCTGTCCGCTTCGCCCGCGTTCGTTCGCTATGCCGACCACTACCTGAATCTCAGCTTGCGCTTCGTGGCCGACCGCCTGCACGTCGCGCTGCCAGATACGGAGCAGCAGGTGAACAGGTTGCCGGTCCCCTGGCCCGCACCGCCGCCGGTTGATGCGGTGGCTTGTCGCTCGGGGCAGGCGGCCGCGCGATTCGTGGGAATGGACCCGCTGTTCGATGAGCTGGACGTCAAGGTGGCCCTCCAGTTCCTTGACGAATTCTCGCTCGAGTCCGGGCCCGGCAGGGACGAGGCGACCGGGCAGCGGGCGCGCACGATGGGGCCGACCGCAACCAATGACCAGAAGCTCTTCGCCCTCTGGCTGCGCGGCCTCTCCGACCGGTCGAAGGACGACCCGCGGTTCGTGAGCATCATGCGCGGCATCGTCACCTATGTGCAGCGCAAGTCTGCGTTCTACCTCGATCTTGAACAGGACCAGTTGAACGGCGTCTTCGGACGGAGGAGCGACCCTCTGGACGTGACGCACCTCGGCACGTGGGCCGCCGCCACAGCGCCGCGTGGCGCCTTCCTCGCGCGGAATCCGATCACGGCCAGGTTCGGCCAGTACCGATCTCTACTGGTTCTCGCGCATCCTGCGCGCCGAGGTGTCGCCCACCGGCATGGTCACCTATGCCGCCGATGGCTCGTGGCTCGAATTGCTGGCCAGCCGAGCCGCCGCACTGAAGCTGCCGATCAGCGCCTCGGTGCTTCGAGCCTGCGAAGACCTGTTCCGGGCCGTGCTCGACTACGCGTGCGATTTGGTCCAGAACGCTGTCGATATCGTCGCGAACGAGGTGACCGCTTCCGCATCGCGCGAACGGTCCGCGGTTCCGACGACGACGGTCGTATGGCGCAAGGCATTCGACGAGGAGCTCGAAGAGATTCGTCTGCAGCGCACCGAACGGCTGGGCACGCCGGATTTCTCGCCGGGCGCAGAGCCGATGGTGGCCCCGAACGATCCAGGCTCTGATAGCAACGGCCGCGGCCCCTGGAGCCGGCGCATCAGGACCGGCGAGCACCAGGGCGAACTCGTCGGCCTCGCCCTCTCCGGTGGCGGCATCCGCAGCGCCACCTTCGGTCTCGGCGTCCTCCAGCACCTGCAGAAAGTCGATCTGCTCCGGAAGGTGGACTACCTGTCCACCGTGTCGGGCGGCGGCTACATCGGCTCGTGGCTTGTCGGCAACGTCCACCGCACGCAGTACTGGCTGACCGAGCCGACTGAGTGGCGCGCCTCCATCGCGCACCTTCGTCGCTATTCCAACTATCTGGCGCCGCGCAATGGGCTGCTCAGCGCCGACACGTGGACCATGTGGGGCACCTGGCTGCGCAACACGCTGCTCATCCAGACGACGGCCGTCATCTGCCTCGGGTTCGTGATGGCGCTCGTCACGAGCGGTGGGATCCTTTTCAGCCGGCAGCCGT
Source organism: uncultured Acidobacteriota bacterium (assembly GCA_963722395.1). Classification (GTDB taxonomy): domain Bacteria; phylum Acidobacteriota; class Vicinamibacteria; order Vicinamibacterales; family CAVVIG01; genus CAVVIG01. The sequence continues at coordinate 101,733 of CAVRLS010000015.1, forward strand.
CGGCGGCCGCTCTCTTCGGCACGCGGGTCCCGCTCACCTACGCGGAGATTCTCGCCAGTGCCATCTGTACATCGATCGCCTGGCTGACGTTCCGTGTGCTCCGGAACCTGAAGGAGCCGGCGAAACACCCGTTCGGGGACGGCAAGGTCCAGATCTGGATCGTGTTGCCCGCCCTCATCGGCTCGACGCTGTCCGCCGCGGCGCTCTGGGCGCAGCGATCCCCGGAAGCCACCGAGTTCGGAACGATCCTGCAGCAGGGGCTGACGCTGTGGCCGATGCCGCTGGCCTTCCTGGCCCTGAGCTACATCCTCCTGTCTTTCTGGTCGCTCCGGCCGCCAGTCAACAATCTCTCCGGGGTGACCGGTCCTTCGAAGAAGAGTGGCTGGGTGGCGCGAAGCATTCTGACCGCGCTGTCGGCGGTGTTCGCCATGGCAGGGACCTACCTGGTGACCTGCAGCGTCTACTGGGCCTTCTGCAACTACGACAGCCCGGAGGTCACGGCTGTGTGGTGGGCCTTTGCATTCGGTCCCGCCTTCATGCTGCTCGCCCCTACGGTTGGCGTCTGCCTGATGATTGGCATCCTTGGCCGCGACCTGGAGAATTGGCGACGTGAGTGGTGGACGCGGCTGGGTTCCTGGCTCAGCATCTATTCGGCGGCGTCGGTCCTCGTGGGGGCGGCTGCCATCTTCGGGCCGTGGCTGCTGTTGACCGGGTTCAAGTCGTCACAGGCGATCACCTGGAAGACGGCAGGCCCGGTCCTCGGCTGGGTCGGCACGGTGATCGGCGGCCTGCTGGCGGGGAACAGTGCGGCCTCGGACGGCGAGTCGGCGAAGGGCCTGAAGGCGACAGCGCTCTCGGCGTTGTCCCGCCTCGCCGCCGTCCTCTTCATCGTCGGCGCGCTCGTGCTTGTCGCGACGCTGGCGCACGCCGTGTTCGTCAACATGTCGGGCGACATGCCGGTGAAGGGCGGCTCGGTCTACTGGGAGAACCTGCACGACCTCGATCTGTCAGTAGTAGGGATGTGGGCAGGTGGATTGCTGGTGCTGGGCTGGTTCGTGTCACGCAGATTCGACCTGAACGTCTTCGGCCTCAACGAGTTCTACAGGAACCGGCTGGTGCGTTGCTACCTGGGTGCCACACGCTGGCAGCCCGGCAAGCGCAGGCCGCACCGGTTCACGGCCTTCGACGGTGCCGACGACATCCCGCTCGCCAACCTTCGCTACAACCCGCCGAACAACACGCCGGACAGGCCGTCATTCCGGGGGCCCTTTCCGATCCTGAACGGCGCGCTCAATCTCGGCGGAAGCTCGGACCTCGACGTCCACACCAGGCACAGCGCCTCGTTCGTGATGACACCACTTCACTGCGGCGCAGACCGGCCCACGGTCGGCTACGCCCCCACCGACTCAGGCAAGGAGGCCTTCGCGGGCGGCCTGGCCCTTGGACAGGCAGTGTCCATCTCAGGTGCGGCGGCCAGCCCGAACATGGGGTACGACACCTCGGCGCTCGTCTCCTTCCTGCATGACGATGTTCAACGTGAGGCTGGCGTGGTGGTTCCCCAATCCGGGCCGCCACACGTGGACTAAGGACCGGTTTCGCAGCGGGATCGACTACCTGGTACGCGAGACGTTCGGCCTCGCCTCCGAGACCAGCTCGTTCGTCAACGTCTCCGACGGCGGCCACTTCGAGAACCTTGGCATCTACGAGCTGGTGCGCCGGCGCTGCACGGTCATCATTGCGGCCGATGCCGAGTGCGATACCGACCTCACCTTTGGCAGCCTCGGTCGCGTCATCCGCATGTGCCGGACAGACTTCAACGCCCATATCGACATCGACGTCGAGTCGATCCGCCGGTTGAAAGAGAGCGGCTCGAGCCGGTCACACTGCGCCGTTGGCCGCATCACCTACGCCAACGGCAGCCGCGGCTATCTCATCTACCTGAAGTCGTCGCTCACGGGTGACGAGGACGTGGACGTCCACCAGTACTACTGCATCGCACCGCGAGTTCCCGCACGAGAGCACCAACGATCAGTTCTTCGCGGAGGACCAGTTCGAAAGCTACCGCAAGCTGGGGCAGCACATTGCCGCCGTGACGTTCCGGGGTGCCGAGGACTGTGACAACGTCACCGCCATGGCGAGCAAGCTGGCCAACATCTGGGTGGCTGACGGCGCCACCAGTGGCGAGTTCGTCGAGCGGACGCAGGCGCTCACGGCGATGTGGGACCGCATGCGCGCCAACCCGGGGCTGGGGCACCTGTTCCGCGAATTGCACGGGCTCGGCCCCGTTCCAGCAGTCACCGCACTGCGAGTCAAGGACGACGAGCGGGTGGTGTGCCTCGAGTTGCTTCAGTTGCTCGAAGACACCTACCTGCAGCTGCGGCTCGACGAGCACTGGTCGCACCCGGACAACAGCGGCTGGGTAACGCTGTTCTCGATGTGGGCGCGCAGCCGGGCTTTCCGCCAGGTGTGGCGCCGCTACCAGCACGTGTTCGGCATCCGCTTCGGCTACTTCTGCCGCCAGCGGCTCGGGCTGGCGTGACGCCGGCCGGCATCACGAAGAACGCCCGACCGACGCGCCGCGGCTTCATCGCCACCGCAAGTGGCGCACTGCTCGCCGCTGTCGGATGCGGCCGCGGCACCTCGGCACAGTCTCGAACGGGCAACCCCGCTCGGCTCGTGGCGCGACCAGGACCTGGCGCAACCAGCACGCTCACCGGCGGACCGCTCGGTCTCGGCACGGGCGATCGCGACGGCGTGGTGCAGGTGCCAGCGACGCGGCGAGCGGTGGCCGTGCCGTTGCTGCTGTGGCTGCATGGCGCCGGCCAGAGCGGGGCCGGTTCGTTGCGCCGCATCGGTCCCGCGGCAGACGCAGCCGGCGTGGTGCTGGTGGCGCCCGACTCGCGCGGCCGCACCTGGGACGCCATCCGCGACGATTTCGGCGACGACGTCGAGTTCCTGAACAGGGTGCTGACGCACGTGTTCGCACGCGTGGCGGTGGACCCGGCCCGCATCGCCATCGGCGGCTTCTCGGACGGCGCCACCTACGCGCTCTCGATCGGCCTCGCCAACGGCGACCTCTTCCCGCAGGTGCTCGGCTGCTCACCTGGCTTCGTCGCCCAGGCACCGGCGCAGGGCCGGCCGCGCATCTTCATCTCGCACGGTCGCTTGGATCAGGTGCTGCCGATCGACCGCTGCAGCCGGGTTATCGTGCCGCGTCTGCAGTCGATGCGCTACGACGTCACCTATCGCGAGTTCGACGGTGTCCACGAAGTGCCACCGGCAATTGCCACCGAGGCAATGACCTGGATGACGACGTAGCCGCGCCTCACTCCTTCGCGGCGGCCGCCTTCGCGCCCGGAATGATCCGCAGCAGTTCCATTGGCAGCGGGAACACCACGGTTGTGTTCTTCTCGGCGCCGATTTCGGTCAGCGTCTGCAGGTAGCGCAGGATGATCGCCGACGGCTCGCGGTCGATGACCGCCGCCGCCTGCGCCAGCTTGTCCGACGCGATCAGCTCACCTTCGGCGTGAATGATCTTCGCGCGCTTCTCGCGCTCGGCTTCCGCCTGACGCCCCATCGCCCGCTGCATGTTCTCCGGCAGATCGACGTGCTTCACTTCGACCGCCGACACCTTGATGCCCCACGGGTCGGTCTGGTGTCGAGGATCTGCTGCAGTTCCTGGTTCAGTCGGTCGCGCTCTGCCAGCAGATCGTCGAGCGTCCGCCTGCCCGAGGACACTCCGCAGCGTCGTCTGGGCAAGCTGCGACGTGGCGTAGACGTAGTTCTCGACTTCGACCACGGCCTTCCTCGGCTCGATCACCCGGAAGAACACGACGGCGTTCACCTTCACCGACACGTTGTCGCGCGTGATGATGTCCTGCGGCGGCACGTCGTGCACGACGGTCCGCAGGCTGATGCGGACGATGCGGTCGATCGGTCGGAAGACGAGGACGACGCCGGGCCCTTTCGGCTGCGGCAGCAGCTTGCCGAGCCGGAAGATGACGCCGCGCTCGTACTCCGCCAGGATCTGGATGGAGCTGATGATGTAGAGCACGACGAGCACGGCGATGATGAGCGCAGGCGAGATGGTCAGGCCTTCCATGCGGGGTCTCCTTCAGGGACGGACATCGGGTCGGGTACGACGGTAAGCGTCAGGCCACTCACCTCGGTGATGCGGACGAACTGGCCGGGCTCGATCGGCACGGTGCTCAGGGCCCGCCACAGCTCGCCGTGAATCTCCACCATCCCGGGCGTTCCCGGCACGATTGCCGTACGGGCGCGAGCTGGCTGGCCAATGAGCGCGCCGCGCCGGTGACCGGCGCCTGCCGCTGCGCCGCAAGCGCCAGGCGGCCGAGCAGCAGCATGCCCGCCGAGAGCACGAGCACCACCGGCACGATGAGCCCAAGGCTGACCTGCACGCCTGGCACCTCGCGCGTCACCATGACGGAGCCGATGAGCAGGCTTACCGCGCCGCCGATGCCGAGCGCGCCGAAGCTGGGCACCTTGAGCTCGAGGACGACGAGCCCGAGACCCAGGAGGATCAGCAGCACACCCGAGATGTTCACCGGCACAATCTGGAACGCGAAGAAGGCGAGCAGCAGGCTCACCCCGCCTGCCACGCCCGGAAGGATGGCACCGGGGCTCCAGAGCTCGATGGTCAGGCCGAGGGTCCCGAGCGTGAGCAGCAGGTAGGCGATCTGCGGATCGGCGATGAAGCCGAGGAATCGCTGCCGGCGCGACATGGGAATGGCGCGTCGCTCCGTGTCGCGGATGTGGAGGGTGGCCGAGCGGCCGTCGAACCGTGTGATGGTGCGACCGTCGAGTTGACGCAGCAGGTCGTCCACGTCCGACGCGATGACGTCGACGAGCGGCGGCGTCGCCCGGAGCGCTTCCGAGTCGGTGAACGCGCGGCTCTCGAGGACCGCCTGCTCTGCCAGGCCGACGTTGCGATGACGCGCCTCGGCCAGCGAGCGGACGTACGCGGCGGTGTCCGACGCCACCTTCTTCGCCATCGTGTCGTCGTTCGACTGACCGTTGCCCGACACCGGATGTGCCGCGCCGATGTGGGTGCCTGGCGCCATGGCGGCGACGTCGGCGGCGATGGTGAGCACGAAGCCGGCCGACGCGGCGCGTGCACCAGACGGTCCGACAAGGACCGCCACAGGCGCGCGCGACGTGATCATGCGCGAGACGATCGTGCGAGTGGAATCGAGGAGTCCGCCAGGTGTCCGCAGCACGATGACGACGAGCGCCGCATCCGACGTGTCGGCTTCGTCGATCACTTCGGTCAGGTACTCGGCGGCGATCGGGTGGATGATGCCCTCGAACTCGGCCACCAGCACAGCCTTGCGCGGCGTCGAAGCCTGACCGTGGACGAGCGCCCATAGGCCGATCGTCAGCACGAGAAGCGAAAGGCTGCGCCGAGCCCATGCCATGCGCGATTGTAGGCACGAACGGCGCTGCTCAACGCTGGTATCGGCTACCGCTGAACTGGCAAGGGCCGACCGCGCAGGGTAGGGTCCGGTAGCCGGACTTCGCGAGGTCCGCCTGAAGGCGGACGCTACGTCATGTTCCAAGGTCGGCAGCTACGCAGTGCCGGCGTACCAGCGGAGTACGCGCATCGCGCGCAGCGTGTTCCACCGGCTCGGCGTGCCGTCCACGCCTTCCATCGCGAAGTGGATGGCGCCTGGATGCGTGTGCTCGAGCAGCCATGTGCCGTCAGGCTGCTGCTTCGAGCGGAGCAGCGCGATGGCTTCATCGAGCCGCGGGTCGGGCGCGCCGCCGACGCGACTGAAGTACTCGAGGCCGCGCAGCACGTCGTAGTGCCAGCGCGTCGGATACGAGAACTGCAGCCATTCCGGCTTCACGATCGTCCCGGTGCCCTGGCGGCGCAGCAACCGCCGTTCGAGCAGATACTCCTCGCCGCGCCGCCGGGCGGCAATGGACGCTGGCGTGCCGCCGGTGACCCGCTCGTGCGCCAGCAACGCCTCGAGCACGCGAATGGTGGTGTGGAACGACGAGCGCACCGAGCCGAACTCGGTCCAGCAGTTCCAGCCGCCATCCTCGAGCTGTTCGCCGATCAGCCGCTCGACGATCGCGTTCACAGGCTGGCCGAAGTAGACGCCGAGCACCACGACCATGCCGTTGATGCACGGCTCGACCTCACCCGCGAAGAACGGCTGGCCGTCGTTCTCCCAGCGGCAATTGGCGCGCACCAGCTCGATGGTGTCACGCATGATCGGTGCGTTCGGGTCGGCGCCGAAGTCGGCAAGCGCCACGAGGCTGTAGCCAGTTGCGGTCCACGGCTGCCAGAACGGCGCACCGGGTGCCCGCTCGGCAGGGAACAGCGCGCCGCCGGCCCACTGGCCGTCGTCGCCACGCAGCGCAAGCAGGCGAGCGCCCCAGCCTTCAGTGGTGACCCGCGCGCGTTCGGCAGTGACGACCGCGGCGGGCGCGGCAGCGAGCTCCTGAAGCACCTGCCACCGGATGGCCGGGTCCGAGTCGAGCAGCCACGTCATCACGTCCGTGTCGCCGATCGTCGTGGAGCATCGCGGCACCTGCAGCAGGCTGCCGGCAAGCTGGTGCTCGGAGTCGGCCACAAGCCGCGCGTCTTCGGACACGAGGTGCCACTGCGGACCGCTGCGAAGCGCCGATGAAATGCGCGCTCGTACCCCAGGCTCTTCGCAAGGCTCGCACACGAACAGCGTGCGGAACCGGCCATCCACCATCTCGTTGTGGTGCGGCCAGAGGCAGGGACCGTTGTGTTCCCAGTGCCCGCAGAGCGCGCTGGTGACCGCGGCACCGACGGCCTGCGGTTCGACGCCGTCGCAGAGTTCGACGCTCGCGCCGTGCACGAATGCCTGCCGCCTGGTCCCGCCGTTCCCCATCATCGCGTGCTGCTCTGGCATGTGTCCCGCGCCCGTATACTCAGGGGATGGTAACCCGATGAAACGGATCGGCTTCCTGTCGTTTGGTCATTGGGGCGCGACGCCAGGCTCGGCGGTACGAACGGCGTCCGATGCGCTGCTGCAGTCGATCGATCTTGCCGTGGCTGCCGAGGAGCTGGGCGCCGACGGCGCCTACTTCCGGGTGCACCACTTCGCCCGTCAGCTCGGCTCGCCGTTTCCGCTGCTCGCCGCGGTTGGCGCGCGCACCAGCCGGATCGAGATCGGGACGGCGGTGATCGACATGAGGTACGAGAACCCGCTCTACATGGCCGAGGATGCCGGTGCGGCCGACCTCATCGCCCGCGGGCGGCTGCAACTCGGCATCAGCCGTGGCTCACCGGAACAGGTGATCGACGGCTGGCGCTATTTCGGCTACGCACCGGCCGACGGCGAAGACGATGCGGAATTGGCGCGGAGACATGCGACGGTGTTCCTCGACACGCTCGAAGGACGCGGGTTCGCTGAACCGAATCCGCGGCCAATGTTTCCGAACCCTCCCGGCCTGCTGCGCGTCGAGCCGCACTCGGAGGGCTTGCGCGAGCGGATCTGGTGGGGGTCGGCTTCGAACGCCACCGCGACGTGGGCGGCAACGCTGGGCATGAACCTCCAGAGCTCCACCCTGAAGTTCGACGAAGGCGGCGAGCCGCTGCACGTGCAGCAGCGCAAGCAGATCGAGTTCTACCGCGAGGCGTGGAAGGCGGCCGGCCACACGCGTGAGCCGCGCGTGTCGGTCAGCCGCAGCATCTTCGCGCTGGTGAACGACCGCGACCGTCTCTATTTCGGACGCGAAGGGCGCGGGAAGGACCAGATCGGCTACATCGACGGACACACACGCGCCATCTTCGGCCGTTCGTACGCCGCCGAACCGGGCGAGCTGGTGAAACACCTCGCCGAAGACGAGGCGATCGCCGCGGCCGACACGCTGCTGCTGACGGTGCCGAATCAGCTCGGCGTCGACTACAACGCCCACGTCATCGAGAGCATCCTCAAGTACGTGGCGCCCGCACTCGGGTGGCGTTAGAGCGGCCGCCAGATCTGTCGGCTGCCGATCGTCAGGTCGGCCCGGCGCCGTCAGCCTGGAATGTGCGCTTCCACGAGTTGCGTCAACAACCGCAGCGACTCCTGCCATCCGAGGTAGCACGCCTCGGGTGGAATGACGTCCGGCACCCCTTCCTGCACGATGCTCACCTCGGTGCCGACCGAGACCTTCCTGAGGGTGATGGTCACCTGCATCTCGCCTGGCAGGTTCGGGTCGTCGAACGTGTCGGTGTGGCGAATCTTCTCGTTCGGGACGAGCTCCAGATACTCGCCGCCGAAGGAGTGGCTGCCGCCGCTGCCGAAGTTGGTGAACGACATGCGGTAGGTGCCGCCGACCTTCGCGTCGAGGTGGTGAACCTTCCCGGTAAAGCCATTGGGTGGCAACCACTTGACCATCGCATCGGCATCGAGGAAGGCGCGGTAGATCCGGTCGGGTGGGGCACACAGCACACGGTGCAGTCGAATGGTATTGGGCAATGGTCAATCTCCAGTTGGCGCGTGTCTCTGCATTCCAGTCGAACGAGCATCGTAGCAATCGACACCGCCATCTGCCGGGCCGAGCCTGAGGCTTCGGTAGACTCAAGCTCATGAGCCCGCACCTCACGACGCTCCTGCACGACATCCTCACCAGCCGCGTCTACGACGTGGCGCGCGAGACGCCGCTCGATCTCGCTGCCGGCCTGTCGCGCCGGCTTGGCCATCGCGTGCTGCTCAAGCGCGAGGACCTGCAGCCGGTCTTCAGCTTCAAGCTGCGAGGTGCACACAACAAGATCGCCAGCCTCACCGCCGACGAGCGTGCCCGCGGCATCATCGCGGCCAGCGCCGGCAACCATGCTCAGGGCGTCGCCTGGTCGGCCCGCACCCTCGGCCTTCGCGCAGTCATCGTCATGCCCCAGACGACGCCGCTGATCAAGGTGGAGGCGGTGCGGCGGCTCGGCGCGGAGGTGGTGCTGCACGGCGACAGCTACAGCGATGCGCAACTGCATTGTGACCGTCTCGTTGTCGAGACCGGCATGACCTTCGTGCATCCATTCGACGATCCGCTGGTGATTGCGGGGCAGGGGACCGTTGGCGCCGAGATCCTGCGGCACAGCCAGGCCGACCTGTCGGCGGTGTTCGTGCCCGTCGGCGGCGGCGGGCTGCTGGCGGGCGTGGCCGGCTACATCAAGGTGCTTCGTCCGGACGTGCGGGTGATTGGCGTCGAGCCGTTCGAGTCGGACGCGATGTACCGCTCACTGGCGGAAGGCCGGCGAGTGCGCCTCGATCATGTCGGCATCTTTGCGGACGGTGTGGCGGTGCGCGAAGTGGGCGCGTTGGCGTTCGAGATCGCCCGCGAGACGGTGGACGAAGTGATCCGTGTCAGCAACGACGAGGTGTGTGCAGCCATCAAGGACGTGTTCGATGACACGCGGACGATCATGGAGCCAGCCGGGGCGCTGGCACTCGCCGGCCTGAAGCAGTGGGCCGCACGCGAAGGGCCGCGCGAGCAGACCCTTGTCGCCGTGCTGAGCGGCGCCAACATGAACTTCGATCGGCTGCGCTTCGTGGCCGAACGTGCAGACGTGGGCGAAGCGCGCGAAGCCGTGGTGGCGGTCACCATTCCCGAGCGCAAGGGGGCGTTCCGCGAGTTCTGCGGCGCCCTCGGCCGGCGGGTCGTCACCGAGTTCAACTACCGATTGTCGGGCCGGCAGCAGGCGCACATCTTCGTCGGCTTCGCCACCCATTCGAGGCAGGACGCCGAGTCGCTGGTGGCGCAGTTACAGAGCCAGGGCTACGAGGCGATTGATCTCACGCACAACGAGATGGCCAAGCTGCACGTGCGTCACATGGTGGGCGGGCATGCGCCCGATGTGCTGCATGAGCGTTTGGTCCGCTTCGAGTTTCCGGAACGGCCCGGCGCGCTGGTCGACTTCCTCGAGGCGCTGGCCGGACGCTGGAACATCAGCCTGTTCCATTACCGGAACCACGGCGCCGATTTCGGTCGCGTGCTGGCCGGGCTCGAGGTGGAGGACGACCAGCTCGATGCGTTCACGGCGTTCCTCGAAGGCCTCGGCTATGCGTACGTCGTCGAATCGGACAACCTGGCGTATCGGTTGTTCCTGGGGTGACGGGAGGGTCGGACGTCGGCACGCGGCCGCTACGGCAGAATCGCGCAGGGAGGGCGCACACATGAGCAACCCGGCAGGCAGCTTCATCTGATACGAGTTGATGACCACCGATCCCGACGCTGCCACGACGTTCTACGCCGCGGTGACTGGTTGGCGAATCAGCGCGCCTGACGCGCATCGCACTGACGGCAAGGACTACCGGATGATTGGCCGTAGCGATGGCGGCGTTGCCGGTGGCGTGCTGAAGCTCACCCCGGAGCGGGGCACGGTGCCATCGACCTGGCTGGCCTATCTCAGTGCTGCCGACGTTGACGCCACCACGGCGGCCATCGTGGCCGACGGCGGTGCCGTCCACCTTCCGCCCTTCGATATTCCACCAGTGGGCCGCATCTCGATGGCGGCCGATCCGCAGGGGATTCCCTTCTACGTGATGACCGCCACGCCGCCGCCCGGTGTGCCGGATGCCACCAGCGATGTGTTCGATCGCACCGCACCGCAGCACGTGAACTGGAACGAACTCACGAGCCCGGCTCTCGCCGCATCGAAGGCGTTCTACGCAAAGCACTTCGGATTCGACTTCAACGAATCGATGGACATGGGGCCGATGGGGGACTACTGCTTCATCGACCATCACGGGGTGCGCATTGGTGCGATGCTGCAGAGCCAGTCGCCGCAGCAGCCGAGCGGATGGCTCTTCTACATCGGCGTGCCGTCCGTGGCTGCCGCCGCAGCAGCCATCACGACCAACGGCGGCACGGTGATGATGGGGCCGCACCAGGTGCCGACGAGCGAGTGGATTGTGGTGGCGACCGATCCGACGGGAGCGGTGTTCGGGGTGGCCGGGCCGGAGTGACTCGGGCGGCCGGCGGGCCGTGCCGGAGCTTGGCGTCACCCCAGCCGCTTCACCAGCACCTTCGACTTCCGTCCACTCTGTTCGTAGCGCTCGCGTCGCGCCGGCGGCAGGTCGTCCGGCGTGCCTTCGGCGAACCCGGCCCTCGACTTGAACCAGGTGAACGCCTGGGTGGATAACGCCAGCAATGTTGCGACGCCCAGGGCGCGCGCCCGATCCTCCACGAACTGCGTCAGCTTCCGGCCGATCCCCTGGTTCTCGTGCGCGGGGCTGACGAAGAGGCTCGCCAGCTCGCCGGTCCGCTGATCGGGGAACACGTGCAGGGCGACGCAGGCCACCGGGTTGCCGTCGATCTCGAAGATGAAGTAGTCGTCGATCTGCTTCTCGATGGTCGCCCGCGTGCGCCGCACCAGTTCGTCCGATTTCACCGCCTGCCGCGTGAGCATGAGGATGGCGCGCACGTCCTTCTTCTTCGCCGGCCGCACCGACTCGTACTGGTTGGCGTGAATGAGCGTGCCGAGCCCGTGGTTGTCGAAGACCTCGGCCAGCAGCCCCTCTTCGAGCCCGCCGTCGATGACATGCACGCGCGGCACTCCCGCGCGGCACGCCTGCACGGCGCGCTGGGCTCGCGACTGCATCTCGGGGCTGAACCCCGCGGCGTCCTGCTGCAGCAACCGCAGCAGCTCGCTAGCCTGCATCTGGCGAACCGGCTGGTCGCGATAGATCAGCCCCCTCTGCGACGTGATGAAGATCAGCTTCACCGCCTTCACCTGCGCTGCCACCGCCACCGCCACATCGTCGGAGTTCACGCGATAGGTCTTGCCGTCGCCATCGAAGCCGAGCGGCGGCAGGACGGGGATGACGCCGAGCGTCAGCAGCGACTGCAGGAACTCGATATCGATCCGCTCGACGCGGCCGGTGAACAGGTGATCGACCCCCTGGATGATCCCGAGCGGGTGCGAGGTGATGACGTTCGGGCAGGCGGCGCGCAGGTCGTTGGCCGACAGCCCCTCGAGTATTTCGTGCGTGAGCCGGTTGGCGGCGCTGAGCGCCAGTTCGAGCGTGCCGGCATCGGTGACGCCTGTGCCCTCGAGATCGGACGCTTCGATACGTTGCGCATGAGCAAGACTGCGGATCCCCTCAGCAGCGCCGTGCACCAGCACGACGCGGATGTTCAGCGAGCGCAGCAGTGCGACATCGAGCAGCAGCGTCGCAAAGTTCTCGTCACCGACAATGCCGGCGTCGACCGCGAGGACGAAGGTCTTCTCGCGGAACTGGGGGACGTACTGGAGGATGCCGCGCAGGTCGGTAAGCTTCACGTCTCAGTTGCCGAGTATAGCCGCGAGCCGTGTCACATCCACCGGGGCGCGCAACACCAACCCGGTCGCCGCGTATCCGGCTCCGAACGACGCCAGGACCGCAGCAATCGCGACCATCACCCATCGCGCGCGTGACGATACGGCCGCAGCCGGAAGTGACCGGCGCACGGGAGCGGCGCTCGCTGGCGTGCCAGGGTTGGCTGACTGCGCCAACGCGCCCACCACGAGCCCTGTTCGGGCGAGCAGGTTGCGAACGGCCTCGTCGCGCGGGCCCGATTCGAAACGCTCGAGTGCGGACGACAGCGCCGGGCGCGATGCAAGCGGCGGCGCCACGACGCTCCCGCAGGCCCGAGCGATTGTGAACCGCAGGGACCCCGACACACGCGTCCCCTGGCCGGGCGGCAGCATCGCATCGAGAAGGTGCCCGAGGCTCTCCGCTGACGGCAGCCCGCCGCGATACCGCACCGCACCGTCGGCGCACAGCATCACGTGCTCGGGTTGAACGGCGGTTTCCTCCACACCGACACCCGGCGTCGTTAGCAGCTCCTGAACGATCGCCACGGCTTCATAAGTGGCGATGTGTGCGCCGGTGGCGAGCAGGTGGTGAAGCGATACGGTGTCGGTCATGTGACGACACGGTTTGCGAGGACGGGGCCACATGAAAACGGACGAAAAGACCCACGATATCCACACGAGGTGTCGGCCGAGTTGTCGTCCGTTGTGGACACCAGTGATACCTTACCGACGATGGCCCGTCGGCGTCGCGTGACCCCAGCAGTCGCCCCACCTGCCACACCAGCAGCGACGGCCGCCACGAGCGACCGTCCGTGGTGGCCCGCGCTGGCAATCGCTCTGGTCGGCGTGGCGACGTATCTCAACGCACTCGGGCACCCGTTCCTCTTCGACGACCTCGGGGCCATTGTCGACAACCCGACGATCCGGTCACTCTGGGCCAGCCTCGCCGGAGGCCCCGAGCAGCTCCCGACGGCAGGAAGGCCGCTGCTCAACGCCAGCTTCGCGCTGAACTACGCCATCGGCGACCTCGCGCCCTGGGGGTATCACGCGGTCAACCTCGGCATCCACGTGCTGTGCGCACTGGTGATCTTCGCGCTGGCGCGTCGTGTGCTCCTGCTGCCGCGCACGCCGGCAATTGTGAAGGGACAGGAGTCGGGGTTCGCGACGTTGCTGGCGCTGCTCTGGGTGGTGCACCCGATCAACAGCGAGATCGTCAACTACGCGACGCAACGCAGCGAGGCGCTGATGGCGCTGGCACTGCTCTCGACGCTCTACTTCGGCGTGCGAGGCAGCATCGCCGAGAACGCGGCGCCGTGGTACGGGGCATCCATCGTCGCGTGCGCGGCTGGCATGGCGTGCAAGGAGTCGATGGTGGTGGCGCCGGTGCTGATGCTGGTGCTGGACGCCACCTTCATCAGCGGCGGCCTGCTGTCGGCGGTGCGCAAGCGGACCTGGTATTACGCGGGCCTGTTCGCGACCGAGCTGGTGCTGGCAGCACTCATCATCGACGGTCCACGCTCGCACAGCGCCGGGTTCAGCAGCGGCGTGTCGCCCTGGACCTACCTGCTCGAGCAGGCGCCGCTCATTGTGCACTACCTGCGGCTGGCCATCTGGCCGGTCGGGCTCGTGCTCGACTACGGCGAGCCGACACTGCGGACGCTGGGCGACGTGGCGCCCGCCGGGGTGGTGATCGTCGTGCTGCTCGTGGCCACCATAGTCGCCTGGTTTCGCGCGCCGGCCCTCGCCTTCCTGGGCACGTGGTTCTTCATTACGCTGGCCCCGACGAGTTCCGTGTTGCCGATTGCCACCGAGGTCGGCGCCGAACGCCGCATGTACTTGCCGCTTGTGGCGGTGCTTGCGTTGCTGCTGGTGGCCGGGGCGTGGCTGGTGCGGTCCGTCCGTCGCGGACCTGAAGGTCCGCAGCTACGCTCCGGCGTACCAGGCGACGTCGGATCGAAAGTCGCGCTCGGCCTCGCCGGCGTGATCTGCGGGGTTCTGATCGGGTTGACGATCGTGCGCAACGGCGAGTACGCCACTGGCGTCGGCATCTGGCAGACCGTGGTCGACCGCCGTCCAACCGGACGAGCGCGCTACTACCTCGGGGTGGAGCTGAAGGCCGCCGGCCGCAGGGCCGAAGCGATCGAGCAGTACCGCCTCGCGCTCGACAGCAGCCCTGAAGCGCAATACGCGATGGGCTTCGAGCTGACGGCTGACGGCCGGCACCAGGAGGCGGTGGAGCACTACCGCACGTTCATCCGTCTGAAGCCGCTCGACGTGAACGTGCCGCGTGCGTATCACAACCTGGGCCGCTCGCTGATGGCGCTCGGCCGGCATGAGGACGCGGTGGCGGCGTTCCGCGAAACGCTGGCGCGCAGGGCAGCAGAGAAGGAAGCGACGGCCGGGCTCGCCGATGCGCTGTTCGCGCTGGGGAGATGGGATGAATCGGTCACCGCATACACGCGCTACCTGCAGATGGCACCGGGCGACCCAGCGGCGCTGTTCGGGAAGGGCCTGGCCCTTGGCAAGCTGGCGCGCCACGCCGAGGCGCGCGACGCGTTTGCCTCGGTCGTGAACCAGCAGCCGGCCAACGTCGCAGCGCACGTGAACCTGGCGAGCGCACTGGCCAGCACCGGCCGGACAGCAGAGGCCGTGCGGGAGTTCAGGCGCGCGATCGAACTGGAGCGGGATCCGGAGTTGCGACGCGGCCTCGAGCAGGTGGTCGCCGGGCTGGCGCAGTGATGGCCACCTCCGATCCACATCGCTTTTCAGGCTGAGTCTGCACCGAACTCGCCGTAGACTTCCTCTTCGCGGCTGCCGTCCATGCTGGACTGCCGCCCGCCAATCTCAGAGGACGTCAATGACCGATACGATTGTCACCATCAACGCCACCAACCTGGGGTGTTCGCTCACCTGCAAGAACCTCGAGACCGCCATTGGCTTCTACCGCGACGCCATCGGCTTTGCGGTGCTGCAGACCTACGAGCACGAGGGGAAAGTGGTAGTTGCTGTCATGGGAGCCGGCGACTGCCGCATCGTCCTCAACCAGGACGATGGCAAGCTGGGCTGGGACCGCGTCAAGGGACAGGGTTTCTTCCTCCAGATCAACGTCGCGGCGACGGCGGATGTAGACGCGGCGGCCGAACGGGTCAGGTCGGCGGGGGGAACGTTGATCGACGAACCAGCAGACCGTCCATGGGGTGTGCGGATGTTCCACTTCAGGGACGTCGACGGATTCAAGATGGGCGTGTCCACTCCGCTCGCCGGATAACGTCTGCATTCGCGGCCAGCCAGTTCGGCCCGGGAATAAAACAGCTGCCCCTCGGGTTGATACCGAGCATGTTCATGATTTGTCATGGACTTGCTCGGTTCCGAGGTCACATATGTCTGTTGTGCGTTTCCTGTCGGTCTACGCCGTCACGCTGCCGGTGTTCTTTGCCATCGACCTCGTCTGGTTGGGTGTGGTGGCGAAGACTTTCTACCGTCAGCACATCGGACACCTCATGGCGGACCGGATCAACTGGGCCGCGGCAATCGCGTTCTATCTCCTGTTCATCGCGGGGATTGTGTTCTTTGCGGTGAGGCCGGCACTCGACGCCAACAGTGCGAGTCGTGCCCTGGTCTACGGCGCGCTTTTCGGGTTCTTCACCTACGCCACCTACGACCTGACCAATCACGCCACCATGCGCGACTGGCCCGCCATCGTCACCGTTGTCGACATGGCGTGGGGGACGGTGCTCAGCGGTTCGGTCGCATACCTCAGTTATCAGGTGTCGAGCCGAATCCTGTAGCGGTCGGCCCTTCGAATCTAAACTTCCTGCTCCCTATACCGATACCGCTATCAGGCGAATCGGAACTGTCCAGCGCCAGCTTGTAGGACTCCACCTACGCCAGAAAGCGGCAACGTCCACTTACGCGCCGCCGCCAGCAGCTCTACACTGGCTCGACCCCTATGCCCGTTGCTTATATCGCCGTGCCCACGGCTCGACCGTATGTCGCCACCGATGACCAACCAAGCCCCTTCTGAGCTGCCTCATCGCCAGCGATCTGGAGCCGTGGACGTCCTGATCAAGGGCGAGGTCACGCCGGTAACGCTGAAGGGATCGCCGCGCCACGCGATCGAGCGGCCGCGTGTGACTGCGATCATGGACCGGCGGGAAGCCACACTGCGCGCCATCGTCGCCGACAGTGCTGACGTCATCCTGCTGCTCGATGCCAATGGAACCATCATCTTTGCGAGCGGCTCCGTGCAGCAGGTCGACGGGTACGACCCGGCGGACCTCCTCGGTGGCCTGATGCTGGACCGTATCCACCCCGACGATCTCCGGTTGGCGCAGCAGCATTTAGCCGAGTGCATGCGATGCCCTGGCGCACGCACCGGTCGCTTCGAGTATCGGCAGGAACGGGCCGACGGCACGTGGCGCGATCGCGAGGCGGTGGCGGTCAATCGCCTCGCCGAGCCCGACGTCTCCGCCATCGTGGTTACCTATCGCGACGTCACCGAGCGGAACGTGGCACAGGCCGAGCAGGCGCATCTCGCGACCATCGTCGACTCGTCCGACGATGCCATCTACAGCCGCACCCTCGAGGGCATCATCCTCAGCTGGAACCGCGGCGCCGAGCGGCTGCTCGGCTACAGCGCCGAGGAGGCGGTCGGTCAACATGTCTCGCGGTTCTTCGCGGCCGAGAGCCGGGTAAAACTCCCCGGCGTGTTCGACTCCATTGGCAAGGGGCACAGTGTTCGCCAGCTCCAGATGGTCTGCGCTCGCAAGGACGGCGGCGAGGTGCCGGTCTCGCTGACGGTATCTCCCGTACGGGACCGGAGCGGTCGGGTGGTGGCCTCAGCAACGGTGGCGCGTGATATCAGCCGGCAGCTGGCAACCCAGAAAGCGCTGGCGGACAGCGAAGCCGAGCATCGCGCCACCTTCGAGGATGCGCCGGTCGGCATGGCGCAGGCCGGGCTCGACGGCCGCTGGCTGCGCGTCAATCATTGCCTCAGGGCGATGCTCGGGTATTGCGTCGAGGAGTTGCAGGCAATGACCCTCGCCGACGTGACCCACCCCGATGACGCGGACGATGACGCAAGGACGCGCCTCGACCTGCTGGCGGGGATCACCACCGAATACCGGGGCGAACGGCGCTATCTCCGCAAGGACGGCAGCCTTCTCTGGGTCAACCTGCGGATCAACCTGCACCGGTCGGCGGCCGGCGAGCCGGCTCATTTCATTGCTGTCGTCGAGGACATCTCACAGCGCAAGAAGGCCGAGCTCCAACTCGATCACATCTTCAACCTGTCGCCGGACATGATCGCGACCGCGAATTTCGAGGGCTACTTCACCCGGGTGAACTCACAGTTCCGGCAGGTGCTTGGCTACGACACGGAGATGCTGACCTCTCGTCCCTTCATCTCCTTTGTTCACCCCGACGACCGGGCGTCGACGCTGGAGGCGCTGCAGCAATTGACGATAGGTGAGCGGGTGTTCGGCTTCACCAACCGCTATCGCACGGCCGACGGCTCGTATCTCTGGCTGGAATGGCATTCGAAGGCCGATCCGGCTACCAGGACGGTCTACGCTGTGGCCCGCGACCAGACGAGTCGCCGGCTGCTGGAGAACCAGCTGCGGCAGTCGCAGAAGATGGAAGCGGTCGGCCGGCTGGCGGGCGGCGTCGCGCACGACTTCAACAACCTGCTGACGGCCATCATCGGCTTTTCCGAGATGGCGATGGCGGACCTGCCCCCCGATGCCACGCTGCACGACGACCTGGCGCAGATCCTGAACGCCGGCCGAAGCGCGGCGTCGTTGACCTCCCAGCTCCTCGCGTTCAGTCGCAAGCAGATCCTGCAGCCGCAGGTGCTCGATGTGCAGGAACTCCTCCACACCATGTACTCCCTGTTGCGGCGGGTCATCGGCGAGCACATCGTCCTCGACCTCGCCGGCGATGGCGGCGCGCACCACATCTCGGCCGACCGCGGTCAGCTCGAACAGGTGATCATGAACCTGGCGGTGAACGCGCGCGACGCCATGCCGTCGGGCGGGACGTTGCGGATTGCGACCGATGCCGTGCTGCTCGACGACGCCTTCGTGGCGACGCATCCGGGCTCGGCCGCTGGTCCGCACGTGCGCGTGTCGATCGTCGACACCGGCGTCGGCATGGAGCCGGCCGTGCAGGCGCAGTTGTTCGAGCCGTTCTTCACCACCAAGGAGCATGGCAAGGGTACCGGGCTCGGCCTGGCTACCGTCTACGGCATCGTCAAGCAGAGTGGTGGCTACATCGGCGTCAAGAGCGCTCCGGGACAGGGCGCTGCATTCACGCTGTACCTTCCAGCGGTCGCCAATTGTCCCGTCGACCCACCCGTCGCCGCGGAAACGTCGCAGGTGTCAGGCTCGGAAACCATCATGGTCGTGGAGGATCAGCGGGAAGTCCGGGCGGTCGTGCGCCAGGCGCTGCAGGCGAGCGGCTACCGGGTGCTCGAGGTCGTAGATGGACCGGCTGCGCTGGCCCTGATCGCTGGGACACACGAGCCTGTGCATCTCCTCTTGACGGACGTGGTGATGCCCTTGATGAGCGGTCGTGAGCTGGCACGGCGTGCCTCCGCAATGTGTCCCAACCTGCGGGTGCTTTACATGTCCGGCTATACCGACGACACCATCGTCCATCACGGCGTGCTGGAGCCCGACATCGACTTTCTGCCCAAGCCGTTCAGGCCGACGCAATTGCTGGAGCGCGTCCGCGCCCTCCTCGATCGAGCTCTTCCGGCCGGCCGCGTACCGGCGCACAGGGTGAGCTGAGCCATGGTCCGCAGCCCCCATTCGCCCAACGAGGCTGACCTGCACGAGCGCCTCACCGACGCCAAATGGACGACCCAGGCGTTCGTATCGGGCCAGGTAGACGCCATGCTCGACCCGCCGACGACCTCGGCGGTGATGCTGCAGGAGGCGCAGGAAGACCTCCGGCGGCTCAACGATCAGCTCCGGCGCTCGGAGGCCCGCTTCCGATCGGTGATCGAGAACGTGGCCGAGGTGATCTCGATTCTCGAAGTCGACGGCACCATTCGCTACATCAGCCCGTCGGTGCGCCGCGTCCTCGGCTACGAGCCGGACGAACAGACAGGGCGGCAGTCACTGGCATTCGTCCACCCCGACGACCTGGAGCCGTTGCGGACGTTGCTTGAGGAGGCGGTGGTCAGCGGTCGCACGGCCGCCCTCGTGCCGTATCGCTATCGTCACAAGGACGGGACGTGGCGTAATCTCGAGTCGACCGCCCTGAATTTGCTCGACGACGACGCGGTGGGCGGCATCGTGGTGTCGTCACGCGACGTCACCGATCGCGTGCATGCTGAAGGCCGCTATCGGGCACTCTTCGACAACATGGTGGAGGGGTTTGCACACTGCGTGATCGTGCGTGAAGACGGCACGCCTTCCGACTTCGTCTACCTCGAGGTGAACCGGGAGTTCGAGCGCCTCACCGGCCTGAAGGACGTGGTGGGCAGGCGCATCAGCGAACTGGTCCCCGCCGCGTCTCGCCCGGATTCGGAGCTGTTCAAGCTCTACGCCCGTGTCGCGGCCTTCGGAGGCAAGGGGCACATCGAAGCGTTTGTGCCAGGCCTCGAGCGATGGTTCTCGGTCTCCGTGTACGGAGCCGGCCCTGACCAGTTCATTGCCGTCTTCGACAACATCACCGAGCGGAAGCAAATCGAGGAGCGGCTGCGACGCTCCGAGGCCGAATACCGCAGCCTCGTGGAACACGCGCCGGTGGCTATCTACCGCGCCACGCCGGACGGCCGGCTGCTTACGGTGAACCCGGCGCTCGTCGCGCTGCTCGGATATGACTCGCGTGACGAGCTGCTCACCCGGAACCTCGATCGCGACGTGTATGTCGACGCGTCGGAGCGGCGGCAACTGGTCCGAGAGGCCGTGCTCGGCGGCCGACCGTCGAACAGCGAAACGCGCTGGAAGACTCGGGACGGCCGGGTCATCACCGTCCGGGTATTTCTGCATCCCGTAATGGCGGGGCCAGGCGAGGTCGAGTATCTGGAAAGCCTGGTCGTCGATCTCACCGAGCAGCGGAGCCTCGAGCGGCAGTTCCTCCAGGCGCAGAAGATGGAGGCTGTTGGGCGGCTGGCCGGCGGCGTGGCGCACGACTTCAACAACCTGCTGACGGCGATCATCGGCTTCTCGGAACTGATCGACAATCAGCTCCCGCAGGACAGCCCGGTCCGCGGCGACGTCTCCGAGATCCGGGCGGCAGCCGATCGCGCCACCGCCCTCACCAGGCAGCTGCTTGCGTTCAGCCGCAAGCAGGTGCTGCAGGCGCATGTGCTCGATCTCGACACGGTGGTGCTCGGCATCGAAAACATGCTGCGGCGATTGATTGGCGAAGACATCGTTTTGGACGTCGCCCCGTCTGGCCTCGGCCTGACAGTGCGTGCCGACCCTGGACAACTGGAGCAGGTCATCGTGAACCTGGCGGTGAATGCCCGCGATGCCATGCCGAACGGTGGACGGCTGCGCATCGAGAGTGGCGGCATCGTGCTGGACGAGCCGCGCAGTCTGCTGTATCCGCCGTTGACGCCAGGTGACTACGCCACCCTCACGGTTACCGACACCGGCGTCGGGATGAGCGATGAGGTCCGCTCGCATCTGTTCGAGCCGTTCTTCACAACCAAGGAACAGGGGAAGGGTACCGGCCTCGGCCTGGCGACGGTGTACGGCATCGTCCGGCAGAGCGGTGGCCATATCCTGGCCTGCAGCGAGATTGGGCGCGGCACCTCCTTCACGATCTTCCTGCCCCGGTTCGACGAACCCACCGCCGCGACGCGGGTGACGCACGACGACGCGATTGGCGCGAGTGGCGGCGAAACGGTTCTGGTCGCCGAGGACGATGACCGCCTGCGGGCCGTGGTCGCACGCATGCTTTCGAAACAGGGCTATACGCTGCTTCTGGCGCCACACGGTGCAGCGGCGCTCGAGCTCGCGCGCACGCACGGTGCCGGGATGAACCTGCTGGTAACCGACCTCGTCATGCCGGGCATGACCGGAAGGGAACTCGCCGATCGCATGCATCGGGAGCGGCCCGACATCCGCGTCCTGTTCACGTCGGGCTACACCGACGACATCGTCTTCCGCCAGGGGCTGCTGCAGCCGGGCGTGCACTACCTTCAGAAGCCCTTCACGGGCCAGGCGCTGGCGCGCAAGGTGCGGGAGGTACTGAACACGCCAACCTGAACGACGTCCGGCCCTACCCATCGGTATACCCCTTGCTAAAGATGGGTCCTCGGGAGGTCGGATGAGTAGTGCGGAACCGTATAGCGCGGAAATCCAAAAGATAGGCACCGGGGTGGCCGGTCTGGACGAGGTTCTGAACGGCGGTCTTCCGGCGCGCCGCCTCTACCTGCTCGAGGGGGATCCGGGCACCGGCAAGACCACGTTGGCTCTGCAGTTCCTGCTCGCCGGTCGGCGTGCCGGTGAGCGTGTCGCCTTCGTGACGCTGTCGGAGAGCCGCGTCGAGCTGATCGCGTCGGCGGCGAGCCACGGCTGGTCGCTCGAGGGCGTCGAGATACGGGAATACGTCGCGTCCGCCGATGCCCTGTCGCCCGACGGCCAGGTCACGATGTTCCGGCCGTCCGAGGTTGAACTGCTCGAGACCGTGCGGCACCTGCTGCAGGACATCGAAGACCTCAACCCCGATCGTGTCGTCATCGATTCGCTGTCCGAGCTTCGGCTGCTGGCGCAGGACTCGTTCCGTTATCGCCGCCAGCTTCTGGCGCTGAAGGAGTTCTTTCTCAGCCGGAACTGCACGGTGCTCCTGCTGGATGACCGGACAGCGGGCGACCGCGATCGTCACGTGCAGAGCATCGTGCACGGCGTGGTGCATCTCGAGCAGCTCGCGCCCGACTACGGCGCCGAGCGCCGCCGCCTGCGCATGTCGAAGATTCGCGGCACGTCCTACCGCGGTGGCTGGCACGACTACTCCATTCGGGCGGCCGGCCTCGTGATCTACCCACGGCTGACTGCTGCCGACCATCGTCAGCCCGTGGCACGAAAGGCGCTGTCGAGTGGCATCGCGTCCTTCGACGAGATGCTGGGCGGCGGTGCGCAGACCGGAACGAGCCTGCTGCTGGTTGGCCCGGCCGGGGTCGGCAAGAGCACCGTGGCGGTGCAGTTCGTGGTAGCCGCGGCGCGGCGCCAGCAGCGCTCGGTGATCTTCACCTTCGACGAAACGGCGGATCTGCTGCTGGAGCGGACAGCGCCGATCGGCCTGCCGCTTCGCCAGTTCGTCGACGAGGGGCTGGTCGCGGTGCGGCAGGTCGATCCGGCGGAACTCTCTCCCGGACAGTTCGCCCACATCATCCGCGAAACGGTCGAACGCGATCATGTCGAGATTGTCGTCATCGACAGCCTCAATGGTTACCTCTCGGCCATGCCGGACGAGCGGCAACTGACCGCCCAGTTGCACGAGATCCTGTCGTTCCTGTCGCAACGGAACGTCGCCGCCATTCTCGTTGTGGCCCACCAGGGCGTGCTTGGCCCGCATGCGTCATCGGCGATCGACGCGAGCTACCTGGCCGATACGATCATGGCGATGCGGTTTTTCGAAGTCGAAGGCCGCGTGCGCAAGGCGATCTCGGTCGTCAAGAAGCGCAGCGGCCCGCACGAAGACAGCATTCGCGAGCTGACGATTGGATCAAGCGGGCTGGTCGTCGGCCAGCCCCTTACCGAATTCCACGGAGTGCTGACCGGTGTGCCCGTCTACACGGGCGGCACGCTCACGCCGCCAGCGTCTCCGAGAAGTACGTCCGTACGGAGATCCGCCCGACGCCATGAGTGAACTCGCCCGCTCGCGTCCTGACGACGATGCGCAGTTGCGGGTCCTCGTGCTTGCGCCGACGCGGCGCGACGGGGAGATTGTGACGCGGCTGCTGGCGCAGGCAGGCCTGGCCTCCGCCACCTACGCAAACCTGGCGGCGATCAGCGCCGCCATCGACGAATGCACAGCGGCCATCGTCCTCACCGACGACCTGCTGACGAGGGACGAGTTCGGCACCCTGCTCGAGGCACTGCGGCAGCAGCCGCACTGGTCGGATGTGCCGTTCGTCGTCCTCGCCGGCGGCGGCAGCCCGTCGAGCGCGTTAACAGAGCTGCAGTCGGTGGCGAGCGTCACGCTGCTCGAGCGGTCGGTGCACATGCGTACGCTGCTCAGCGCCGTGGAGATGGCAGTGCGAGCGCGCCGCCGGCAGCATCAGATCCGCGATCTGATCGAGCGCGAACGGCAGGCCCGCCTCGAGGCGCACCATGCCAACGAGGCAAAGGACCGGTTCCTCGCCGTGCTGTCTCACGAACTGCGCACGCCGCTGACGCCGGTGGTGTTCGCCATCGCCACCCTGCAGCGCGAAGTCACCGGTCACGGGCCGGCGCGCCGCGCTGTCGACAGCCGCCTGCCGCGTCTGCTCGAGATGATCAGCCGGAACATCGCGCTCGAAACCAAGCTGATCGACGACCTGCTCGACTTGAGCCGGCTGGTGCAGGGCAAGCTGCAGCTGCAACCGGTCGTCGTGGACGTGCATGGACGCGTGCGCGACACGATCGCGATGGTGGAGACCGATGCACGTGCGAAGCAGCTCGTCGTGGAAACGACGTTCGAGGCGGAGCGACCCTGCGTGATGGCCGATGCTGCCAGGTTGCAGCAGGTGCTGTGGAACCTGCTGAAGAACGCCATCAAGTTCACGCAGGACGGCGGACGCATCGCGATCCGGACGAGAAACGAGGGCGGCAACCTGGTGATCACCCTTGAGGATACGGGGATCGGCATTCCGCCTGACGTGCTGCCGCACGTCTTCGAGGCGTTCGAGCAGGGCAGTGCGGCAATTACGCGCCACTACGGCGGGCCTCGGTCTGGGATTGGCGGTGAGCCGCTCGCTCGTGCTTGCGCACGGCGGCTCGTTGACGGCCGAGAGCGAAGGCACGGGCAAGGGCTCGCGCTTCGTCGTGGTGCTCCCCACCACGACTGCAACCACGGCGTCAGGGATGGTCGAATGCCGGCCTCTCGCCGCGGCGCGCCACGGCGGGCTGAACATCCTGCTGGTCGAGGACCACGAGGATACGGCGCAGACGCTGCGGGAGTCGCTCGTGGCACGGGGACATCGCGTGCGGGTTGCCGGCAGCATCGACGCAGCGCTTCGCGAGGCAGCCGCCGACCAGTGTGCGTTGCTGATCAGCGACATCGGGCTGCCCGACGGCACTGGAGTCGACCTGTTGCGGCGGCTCCATCCGACGCCGACGATCGGGGCCATCGCGATGAGCGGGTTCGGCATGGAGGACGACCTCCGTCGCAGTCGCGAGGCCGGTTTCGCCAGACACCTCACCAAGCCGGTCGATCTGGCGCTGCTCGAGGAGACGATTGCCGACCTGGCGAGCGGATCGGTGCCGCCGGACGGCAGTGCACACTGCCGCGAATAGAAGCAGGGCTGAAGAAGTCCGCGTACCGTTCGGACAGTCGGGCATGATCAGCCGATGAGAGTGTTGTCCGTGAATGTCGGTCTGCCGCGTGAAGTCGCATTGGACAATGGTCGTCTCCTGACGTCCATCTTCAAGGCGCCGGTCGGCGGACGCGTTGCGGTGCGGCAGCATGATCTCGATGGCGATCAGCAGTCCGACCTGACTGTGCACGGCGGTCGCGCGAAGGCGGTGTATGCGTATCCGCACGAACACTACGCGTTCTGGCACGAGCAGTTGCCGGACGTTGGCCTGACGCCTGGTCACTTCGGTGAGAACCTGACCATCGAGGGACTGCGCGAAGGCGACGTGCATGTCGGTGATCGGCTGAAGGTCGGGACGGCGGAGCTGGTGGTGACGCAACCGAGGCTGCCGTGCCTGAAGCTGGCGATCCGGTTCAAGCGCGCCGACATGCTGCGGCGGTTCCAGAAGAGCGGTCGCTCCGGCTTCTATCTCGCGGTGCATGCCGAGGGTGGTGTGGCTGCCGGCGACGCGATCGACATGCTCGAGCGGCACCCGGCGGCGGTGAGCATCGCTGAGCTGCTGCACGTCTACTTCGATGACGGTGCGGACCGGGATCGCCTGCGCGAGATCATCGCGATTCCCGCGCTGTCGGACGCGTGGCGGGACGAGTTCCAGGAGCGCCTCGATCGGTCCTGAGTTCAGCGCCCCGCTGGCCCCGGCTGATGGGGCTGCCGAAGTGCTGGAGACAAACTTGTAGACCGGCTCCCGCAGCGCATTCCATACTCGACCTATGCTCGACGATGTCGCAACCACGCGCGTCGATGTCGCAGACGCTCATGATGCGGTCGCGGCGATTTGCAGGCTTGATGTCGTGCCCAAGATTCTGGACGTCGTCTGTGAGGTCACAGGCCTTGGCTTTTCGGCCGTCGCTCGTGTAACCGATAGTCAATGGGTCGCCTGCGCCGTCCGTGATCGAATCGGGTTCGGTCTGGTCCCCGGCGATGAGCTGCGGGTGGAAACGACCATCTGCCACGAGATTCGGGCCAGTCGGCAGCTGGTGGTGATCGACGATGTACGGTCCGATCCCCTTTACTGCGCGCATCCGACACCCCGCATGTATGGCCTGCGCAGCTATATCTCGGTGCCCATCGTCACGGAAGATGGCCGCTTCTTCGGCACGCTATGCGCGATCAGTCCAGAGCCGGCCCGCCTCAATACGCCAGCAACGGTCGGAATGTTCACGTTGTTTGCCGATCTGATTGCGATGCACCTCGATGCGCGGGACAGTGTCGCTGGTCTTGAACGAGCGGTGACCGACCGCACGGCGGCCCTGGTCCTCGTCAACACGGAGCTCAGCGCCCGCATCGCGGCCAGCGAGCAGGACCGGATGACGCTGAGCGCCTTGACCGAGCAGTTGGACCACGTGCTCGAACACGAGCGCGCCCGCGTGGCGCGGGAACTCCACGACGAATTCGGGCAGGCGCTGACTGCGCTCAAGCTCGATATCGCAGCGGCTCAGGCCGACCTGAACGCAACCAGGGGTTCGAGACTGGTCCGGTCGCGCGCGGCCCTCAATCGAATGGACGGCATCGTGGACGGCGCACTCGACAGCACCGAGCGGATTGTGTCGGAACTGCGGCCGGCGATCCTCGATACGCTCGGGTGCGTCGAGGCTGCCAGGTGGCTCGTGGCGCAGTTCGCGGAGCGCACTCGGATCGACGCGCACTTCGTCGCACCGGATATCGTGGTCTCCGAGCCCGCCGGCACCGCGATCTTTCGCGCGTTGCAGGAAGCGCTCACAAACGTTTCGCGGCATGCCAAGGCGTCACGCGTGGCGGTGAACCTGACGCTCGAGGATACCGACGTCGTTCTGCGCGTCGGCGACAATGGCCGCGGTCTTGGCCCGGCGGATTGCCACAAGCTGGGGTCGTTCGGGCTGCGAGGAATGGCGGAGCGTTTGCGCGCACTCGGCGGATCCGTGACGCTCGACACACCAGCCGGCGGCGGCACGGAGTTGCGCGTCCGTGTGCCCGCGTCCAGACCGGGGCGTTGGTCCGCCCCAACGGCACCCGCAGAGCCATGAGGTCGCATTCACGCGTGGCGGGAAGCGGCCCGCCGCCGTACCGCGTGTTGGTGGCCGACGATCACCCCATCGTCCGCTGCGGGCTGCGGACGATCATCGAAGCCGCGGATGGTCTGCAAGTCGCCGCAGAGGCCGCTACGGCCGAAGATGTGCTCCGCCATGCGGAGCAGACGCCTTGTGACCTGATTGTGCTTGACCTGTCAATGCCTGGGGCCACCGGATTGAGTACGCTCAAAACGCTGCGCGCGCGTTTTCCACACCTCCCCGTGCTTGTCCTGAGCGTCATGCCCGAAGATCAACTGGCGCTGACGGCGTTGAAATCGGGCGCGGCTGGGTACTTGCCGAAGCGCAGTGCGCCCGGCCTGCTGGTGCAGGCCATTCGCCACATCGTCGGGGGCGGGATCCATCTCAGTGCCGCGATGCACCGGGCCCTTGTCACCCAGGCGCAAGGTCCAGGCCCGTTGGGCAGTGCCAGACGCGGGCTGATTACCCCTCGCGAACTCGAAGTGCTGCGTCACCTCGCGTCAGGCCTCTCGACGACCGCAACCGCATCCGAACTGGGCGTCAGTGTGAAGACGGTCAGCACCCATCGTACGCGGCTCTTGCGCAAGCTCTACCTTCCTTCGACTGCAGCGCTCATCCGGTACGCCCTGCAGGAACGGCTCGTCGAGCCCTGATCGTCGCGTCGGAATTGTCCTACTGTTCGTCAGACCACTTCGCGCGTCAAAGCCCGACACCCGTGATGGCAAATCGAACGGTTGTCGGCGTCGGTCGCTTCCGAAACACGCCTCGTCGCGCGAATTTGCCAGGGGACCACTACTTGCACTGAGGGAATGACCGGCTGCGGCCGCTCGGGTCCCACGCCTGCGTCTGGCGCGAGCGGTGCTCTTGAGCACGCAGTGCTGGTCAGCAGCGCCGGCAACCTCGAACATTCTCAGGAGCAGAGAGACTAATGTCCACGAAGCGCAACGCACTCGAAGAACTCGTCCACAACCCGGTCAGCCGTCGTAACTTCGGACAGAAAATTCT
Organism: uncultured Acidobacteriota bacterium; assembly: GCA_963722395.1. GTDB lineage: Bacteria > Acidobacteriota > Vicinamibacteria > Vicinamibacterales > CAVVIG01 > CAVVIG01. The sequence continues at coordinate 129,577 of CAVRLS010000015.1, forward strand.
CGGCACTGGAGTGCTCGCCGGTGTCAGCGCTCTGGTCGGAACCACCATAGGGTCGACCGTCGTCGAGGCCCAGAGCCTGTCCGACGTCGACATTCTGAACTTTGCCCTCAACCTGGAGTATCTCGAGGCGGAGTTCTACACGATCGCCGTGACCGGACGACGCATCGCCGACCTCGGGATTGGAACAAGCGGCACCGGGTCGCCTGGGGCCACGACGGGCGGCAGGCAGGTCACCTTCACCGAGTCGCGTGTGGGGGTGACGGCGCAGCAGGTGGCGGCCGACGAGCAGGCGCATGTGACGTTTCTGCGCACGGCCCTGGGTTCGGCGGCGGTAGCCAAGCCCGCCATCAACCTCGACGCGCTCGGCCTGGGGTTCAACAACCAGAACGAGTTCATCACGCTCGCACGCGCCTTCGAGGACGTCGGCGTCAGCGCCTATGGCGGGGCCGCCCCGCTCATCTCCAACAAGGGGATTCTGGGCGCCGCCGCGCAGATAGCCCTGACCGAGGCACAGCATGCCAGCGTGCTTCGGCTGTTGGCAGCTGATGCACGTATCGCGGTGCCGATGCTCGATGCGTTGGATGTGCCGCCGATCGGGTCGCCCGGCGGGCGACTGTTCCAGGTGGATTCCCAGGGGCTGACGACGATCCGGACGCCGAGCCAGGTACTCAGCATTGTCTACGCGAACAAGAACCCGAACGCCAATGCCGGCGGTTTCTTCCCATCCGGAGTAAACGGCACCATTACGCGCGTCTGAGCCACAGTCGCCGGAGTTCACGCGGCAGGCCGTCGTGAACTCCGGTCGACCGGAATCCGGACGACTGCGAGGTCGCCGGTTCGACCTATCTGGACGCGTTGGACTGCAGGTCGTAGGCGTGACCGGCGCGGCCTCCACAGACGCGTCAGCGAGACAGCCAACCGAATGTGCCGGGCGGCGGAACCGGACGCCTGGTCGGTATACTGAGCGGCATGGATGCGGGGCCCTTCCTGGCCGAAATCGGGCGTCACCTCACTGCGATCCGCTTCGAGGCGGTCCTCATCGGAAATGCGGCTGCTGCCCTGCAGGGCGCACCGGTGACGACGATCGACTTCGATTTCCTGTTCAGGAAGACCCCGGGGAATCTCGCGAAGCTGAAGCGGCTGGCTGATGGACTTCAGGCCACCGTACTGCGACCGTACCTATCCAGTCTCCGATCTGTATCGCGTCGTCCGCGACGCGGACGGTCTGCAGCTCGACTTCATGGGGCACATTCACGGCATCCGCTCCGTTCAGGGTGTGCGGGATCGCGCCAGCATGATCGAAGTGGGAGGCCAAGCGATGTGCGTGGCGTCACTGGAAGACATCATCAGGAGCAAGCGAGCCGCCCGACGTCCGAGCGATCTCGCGGTATCCCGATTCTGGAGAAGGCCCTTGAGGAAGCCACCCGGGCGCCGCGCCCAGCTCGCCGCCCTGCGCCGCGAAAATGAGCGTGCGCTGATCGACATGATTCGGCGCTGGCAGGCGTTGCCGCCGGGCCAACGCACGAATTTCCTGCGCGTGAGGGTTGGGCCCGGGCGGACTACGCTGTAGTCGCCGCTCGTGCTGGTATCCGTCGTTTGTATGGCGTCACGCATGACCTGCACGGACCATAGCAACACGGTCACCTGTCTGAGCAGCACCACCGCGAACGCCCACGGCTCTAGCCGTTCCACCGCGGCCGAGGCCAATGGATATCCGATCTGGGCCAACACGAGCGCGCCACACAACAACAGCAGGCGAAATCGTGGCGGGTGCGACAACCCGTCCAGAAGTCCCAGCGGCATGAGCCAGATGAGGTATTGCACGCTGCTGACTTTCGCAAACACCGTCAGAAGCGCCATCGACACGAGCATCCCCGCCACGAGCACGCGGGGTTGTTGTGCCAGCGTGCTCGCCTGAAGCGCTATCCAGGTCCAGGCATACACGATGACCAAGGCAATGACGCCCGCGCCGGTGGCGGCAGCAAGAGCCTGCGCAGCATAGTCACCGACCACGTTGGTGGATCCGTAGGCGTAGGTGATAGCTGCAGAAGAGCGGTCGACGGCACTCCACAATCCCAGCACCGCAGCCGCCGTGCTCTCGTATTCGAGCGGCCGGTTGGCGGCATATCGCAGGACGTCGAGCAGACCCGCGCCGCCACCGGCGAAAGCGGGGGCGCACACGACGAGACCCGTCGCTGCACTGGTGACGGCGGCGGTCGCGAGCTCGCGCGCGCGTTTCGTGTGCAGCAGATAGAGGCCACATACAAGAAAACCGAATCCCGGGACCAGTTTTGCGGTCACCGCCACCCCCGTCGCCACGCCGAGCAGGCGCGGCCGGCCGCGGAGCGTGGCCCAACACATGGTGCAGATCAGCAGCGAGATCAGCGCGTCGTAGCGCTGCAGCGTCACCTTGCCCAGAGCGAACGCCGCGATGACCGTCCACAACGCGAGGTGATGAATGCCGCGTCCCTCGCTTGCGTTCAACTCCCGTGCGATGCACCCGCACATCAGGACCGCACCGGCTAGGCACACGGCCATCCAGGCCTGGAACAACCACTTGTACTGAGCCAGGCTGCGCGCCATCAGGGCTGGTGGCAGCACTGCCAGGAAGAACCCAGGCGGATACTCGACGAAAAAATCGCGGTACGGCAGCAGCGGCTGCGCGGGACCCACCTTGAGGACCCCATCGGTGCGCGCGTACTCGTCGAGCTCGCTCCGTTCGCCCGTCACGAACGCGCGCTCCCACGCCTCGCCCGTGCGGATGTAGAACGCGTCGTAGCCTCGCCCCAGCGTCGCGTTCGCATACGCGTAGTAGCGCCGAATGTCGGGGTCTGTCGGACGTCTTGCAGCGACGGCGAACACGACGACAATCGCCGCCAGCAGAATCGCGAAGATTACGCGGGTCGTCGACAGTCGCCGGCACCTGGTCGACACGGCTCCTCCTGGCGCTCTCGCCTGCTACCAAATGCTGAGGCTCAACCGTAGTTCGCACGCGGCACGAGCCCGGTCCTGTGCGGCGTCAGGCCCGCCGTACAGGTACGTTCCAGGACAGGTTACGATCCGATAGCCACACATGCGGTCTTTCAGTGTGTGGCAGGCAGGGCACCGATGCCTGGGACGAGCGCCCTGCGACGAATCCAACGATGACTCCACTACCTGACGCTCTCCTCGCCGCTTTGATGCACTCGCCCGATGAAGGGGTCGCGGCGCTCGATGCCGACCTCCGTTACATCTTCGTCAACGACGCAGCCGAGCGGTTGGTGGGATTGAAACGTGATCAGGTCCTCGGACGCACGCCGATGGCGCTGTTTCCTGCCGAGGTCCTGGACGAGATTCTGCCTTCCCTCCATGAGGCACTGCGCTCGGGCCGGATGGTGCGGTACGACGCCTACTACCCGCCCAGCGACACATGGTTCGAGCATCGCCTGTATCCCTCGGCATCGGGTGTCGTGGTCGTCTTCAGCGATATCACCGAACGGAAAGCGGCAGAGGCACAAGTCCGCGTGCGCGAAGAGGGGCAGCGGCTCCTGATCCAGCTCACGGACGCGACGAGGCCGCTCGCCGACCCCGAGGACGTGCAGTGGGCAGTGATGACACGGGTCGGAGCTTTCTTCGGCGTCTCCCGATGCACGTATGGCGAAATCGATGACGCCCAGGAGCATGTCACCGTCACACGCGACTACGTCAGCGGAGTCGCGAGTGTGGCCGGACGCCACAGGGTGAACGCGTTCGGCCCGGCACTCATTGAGGACCTGCAGCGTGGGAAGACGGCCGCCATCGCCGATGTGGCGGAGGATCCACGGACTGCGCACGCGCACGTCGTCGATGCGTTCGCCGCGATCCAGACACGGGCGCTGTTGTGCGTACCACTGGTGAAGGACGGTCGATTCGTGGCCCTCTTTGTGCTGCATCACTCGCACGCTCGCCAGTGGTCGCAAGCCGATGTCGCGCTGATGGAGCAGGTCGACGAACGGACATGGCTCGCGCTCGAGAATGCGCGCGCCCTGGCCGCCTTGCGAGAAAGCCGCGACGTGCTGACGCTCGCCATGCGAGGTGGGCGGATGGGGACCTGGGCTCGGAACCTCGTGACGGGGGAGGTGTGGTGGAGTCGCGAACTGGAAGAGCTGTTCGGTCTGCCCGTCGGCGCCTTCAGCGGTTCGGAAGCCGGGTTTCGCGCTTTCGTGCACGACGAGGACCGTCCGCGACTCGAAGCCGCCGTCGCTTCGGCAATTGCCACCGACTCCGACTACGTCGTCGAGTTCCGCTTCAGGCATGCCACGCAGGGGTGGCGATGGATGGATGGCCGCGGACGCGCGGTCAGGGCACCCGACGGGACGCTGCAATCCCTGTACGGGGTCGGCATCGACATCACCGAGCGAAAGAACGCTGAAGTTGCCCTTGCCCGCGCACGGGACACGGCCGATGCCGACGCCACCAGGTTGGGGCTGGCGCTGCTCACGGCGCGTCTCGGCGAGTGGACGTGGGATACCTCCACCGACGTAGTCATGTTGTCGCCGCGGGCTGCGGACGTGTTCGGACTGCCGCCGGAACCGACGACGTGGACGGCGATGCGCAACCTGCTGCATCCCGGGGATCGGGAGCGCACGCAGATGGCTCTTGAAGCCGCCGTTGCCGAACGTGGCGACTATCGCACTGAATACCGGGTCGTCGTTGGTGAACGGGAGCGCTGGGTGTCGGCGAGCGGGCGGGCACGCTACGCGGAGGACGGCCGCCCGATCGGCATGTTCGGGGTCGTGCAGGACGTCACGCGCGACCGTCTGCTCATCCGGCTCGACGACGAGGTTCGCTCGCTGTCGAACTCGGCGGACATCACGTTTGCGGCTGCCCGGGTTCTCGGTGAACACCTCGAGGTGAACCGCTGTGCCTACGCCGTTGTCGAAACCGACGAAGACACCTTCGAGCTCACCGGCAACTATACGAACGGCGCTCCGAGCATCATCGGCCGCTATCGATTCAGGCAGTTCGGTGCCGAGTGCCTGCGGTTGATGCGGTCCGGTCTTCCCTGCGTCGTCACGGATAGCGAAACCGATCCCCGTCTGGATGACGCGGACCGTGAGGCCTACCGGGCCACCACGACCCGCGCGGTGATCTTCGTCCCGATTCTCAAAGGCGAGCGGTTCGTCGCCGCGATGGCGGTACACACGAACTCGCCGCGCGCATGGCAATCCAATGAGACGCAACTCGTCTCGCAGGTCGCCAGCCGGTGCTGGGAGTCGCTGGAGCGTGCCCGGGTCGAACGCGAGCGCGTCGGCTTGCTGGCGGCAGCGGAAGATGCAAATCGTGCGAAGGACGAGTTCCTGGCGATGCTCGGTCACGAACTGCGCAACCCACTGTCTCCCATCCTGACCGCAGTCCAGTTGATGCGCCTGCGTGGCGACCAGACCTCGGAGCGGGAACGCACGGTGATCGAGCGGCAGGTCACGCATCTCACGCGGCTGATCGATGACCTGCTCGATGTGTCGCGGATCGCGCGAGGCAAGGTCGAGTTGAAGACGGCCCCCGTGGAAATATCGGACGTGGTGGCGCGGGCCATTGAAATCGCAAGCCCACTGCTCGAGCAACGCATGCAGGCGCTGGTGATCGATGTGCCACGTGTCGGCCTGGTGCTGAATGCGGACGCGGCGCGTCTCAGTCAGGTTGTATCGAACCTGCTGACGAACGCGGCGAAATACACTCCGCCCGGGGGCAGGGTCGTCCTTTCGGCAGCCCGACACGGTACCGACCTGGTGCTGCACGTCCGGGACAACGGCATTGGCATCGCCCCAGACGTCTTACCTCGCATCTTCGACCTTTTCATGCAGGGGCGGCAGGCAATTGACCGCGCCGAGGGTGGCCTGGGGCTCGGTCTGGCGATCGTCAAGAGTCTCGTCGAACGTCACGGCGGTCGGGTTACGGCGCAGAGCGACGGGCTGGACCGCGGATCCGTGTTCGAGGTGACGCTGCCGCTCGCCGATGCGCACGCCGCAGCGCCTGCGGGTGAGGCACAGCATTCAACGACGCCCACCGTCGCGTCGCCCGCGCCCCGCACGCGCATTGTTGTCGTGGACGACAATCAGGACGCTGCCGCCATGGTGGCAGGCGCACTCACGCTGCGCGGCTTCGACGTGCGCATCGCACATGACGCGCCCGCCGCGCTCAGGATTGCCACCGCGTTTCACCCCGAGGTTGCGATCCTCGACCTCGGGCTTCCGGTCATGGACGGCTACGAACTCGCGGTGCGGTTGAAGCAGGTGCCAGGGCTTACGCCACCGCGACTGATTGCACTGACCGGATACGGGCAGGACTCCGACCGACGCCGCACGGCTGGCGCTGGGTTCGATGTGCACCTCGTCAAGCCAGTAGACCTCGAAGCGCTCATGGCGCTCGTCCACCCCTGATCGGCGCGGGTCGAGACGCCGAACGGTGCGCACTCAGGCGCCCTGGCCAAAGCCGGGTTCTTCATCGGGACCGCGGTTGCCCCTTTCTTCGTTCGCCTGTTCGTCGGGAAACGCCGGCTTCTCCGCAGCCGTTTCATCGGCGTCGTCCAGGTCCTGAAGCGCGTCGTCCAGCGGGCCTTCATCGACGAAAGGCGCGGCTTCCTCTGGAGGAGTGAGCGGGTCGTGGGTCGCATGTTCCTTAGCCATCAGCCAACGCTCCTTCTCTCCAAGGGAAGCAACATGGATACCGACTTCGGTGACCTTGACGAGCTGAGCTGACCTACGACGCGCCAGGACCGGGCGGTCCGGCCGGCGCAATCGACCTTCCGTGCTGCAGCGCCGCGTGTCGGATCATCTCAGGTCCAATCGCCCGCCACAGCTGTTGCGTGCCGTCCGGGTCGACGTGGTGCAGGTCGACCTCGCTGGTCACCGTAGCCTGGAAGCGCCGAACGCTCAGGTCCGCTTCCGTGAACCGCGTTCGCTTTGCGCGCACCACCCGACGCACGGGGACTGTCGCGAATGCGTTGTCGACAGCGCCGCTCCAGGGGTCCTTGTACAGCCGTGGGAAACCTGGAAAGGAGCGGAAGGTCGTCGCTCTGACTTCGCCACACCGCTGCTCGAGTTCCTCGAATGAGAACCGCAAGAACCCGTACGTGAGGGGATCGGGGCCGCTATCGAGATACTGCTGGACCATGGACGCCACATCACCCAGGAACGTCTCCCCGTGATAGGTCGCCGCGTCGGGACGCATGCGGCGGAATCCACCCTGCTGGGGATCGATGTGATACAGCTCGTGAATAACCGTATCGAGCTTCGCAATCCAGTGGTCTTCGGACCGTCGGTAGAACCGCGCCTTCCGAGCCACCGCCAGTGATTGATTGCAGAAGCGGGGGAGGCTAAACGAAATCAGATATGAGACGGGGCGGCCATGGAGGGTCACGACCGGCGCCCTTACGACGAACGGCTCCGACCGTCGGGTGATGGCCCCGGTTCCCCGCTCGGTCCAGAAGTAGAAACCGGGTTCACTGGGCGGCAGCGCAACGCAGTGACACGTCGCGAGAGGCCCCGCAGTGCGCACTCGCCCGAACCGCGCGAACACCAGCACCTCGCCCATGTCGATGAACGAGAGCGCAGGCACCCGCGCGACGATGTCGCGCATCAGGTGAGCTAACAACGTGGTGTAGTTCATCATGGGTCACGCCGAATGCAGTTCCACTTGGACGTGTGCCGAGAGCCGCTCATCACAGCGTGGCGTCGACGCACTCTGGTGGAAGGAGCACGCGGCCGAGTTCCTGCGCCAGCACGCCAACCCGACATACGTCGGTCGGGCTGAACCGATGTGGTGCCCGGAGATATACAGCCAGCACCCCGGCAAGTCGCTCCCCGGCAAAGACCGGCACGGCGGTGCACACCTCGAGCCCAAGTTCGCGCGCCGCATCGCCCAGGTCCATATCAGCCGGTGAGTTGGCGATGCTGTGCCGATGCGCCGCCACCCAGCCCACAAGACCTTCACCAGTGGCGACCCTGTGTCCGCGCACCAGTGGACCAAGCCTCGGGCTCCACTGAGACGCCGCAAGCGCGGTGCTGCTTGTCCCGCGCACGAACAGGCAGGCCTCGGCGTCGTCACCCCAGTGCGCCAGCCGCCCGTGCAGCATCACTCCGGCGCGATGTTGTTGTTCACTCGTGAGCGCATCGTCTGCGGAAGGCAGCTCCCCGGCCGGAGCGACCGGTCGTAGCGGGAACACGCCACCTGCCTCGACTCCGCCATCCTCCCGCCGAAGGGACGGAAGGATCCGAAGGAACGCATCGACAATTTCCGGGTCGTACAGGGTGCCCCGGCCCTCCGTCAGGATGCGTGCCGCGTCTGCATCGGACAGCCGGCGGCGATACGGCCGGTCCGACGTCAGCGCATCGAAGCAATCGACCACTGCCAGGATGCGCGCGCCAAGCGGGATGGTCTCACCGCTGAGGCCGTCGGGGTACCCGGAGCCGCCCCACTGCTCATGGTGATATTGCACGATGGGGACGACGGGAAAGGGAAAGTGCACGGTGCTGACGATTCTCGCGCCGGTCATGGCGTGCTCCTTCATCTGCTGAACTTCGACGCCCTCGAGCCGTCCCGGCTTGTTCAGGATGTAGTCGGGGACGGCGAGTTTGCCAATGTCGTGAAGGAGGGCGGCGGCCTCGAGTGCCTTCAGTGTCGTCGGGTCCGTCACCCCAACAGCGCCGGCGAGCGCCATCGCGTTGCGCTGCACCCGCCGGATGTGTCCATGGGTCACGCGGTCCTTGGCGTCAACGGCGATAGCCAGCGTCTCAATCGTCAACTCGTATCGTCGCTGCAGTTCACCAAGGTGCCGCTCGGCGTCGTGCACACGGCTTGCGGCCAGCCGGTAGGTGCGATACGAGAGGAAGAGGAGCGGGGCGAGCAGGGCGGCGACCTCCACATCCAGCGTGCCGCCTCGCACGCCGAGTGCAGCGAGCGACCCGGCGGCATAGTAGTTGACGCCTACGTGCCACGCGTGCGGGCGCATCGTCTCCACGATGGAGCGCCCGTTTTCGAGCGCGAGAGCCGTCGCTTGCATGACCGTATTCAGCACGAAGTACGTGAGAGACATCGCCGCTGCGGGCAGCAGGAGGCTTGAGGTGAGGACGCGGCCACTCTCGACGTGCGGCACATTCGCTACCGCATACAGCGCCCCTGCCGAGAGGCAGATCGAGATCGCCGGCTCCGTGACGTTGAAGATGCCGCGATATAACCTGCGATGCCGCTGCCGAAGTGACACGGACAGCCCTGAGACGGCGACCGTGAGGATCGCCGGAGCCGGTCCAAACAGGAGCACCAGTGCAAACACAAACGCCTCGGACGCGGATACGGTCGCTGGGAGTCCTGGGACGGTTACGACCATATGACTCGCGGCGAGTGCGAGCAGCGCCAGGTACTGCGGCCCACGGGTTCAGCGGCGTGTGGTGCAGGGTGACCGCCGCATAGGCCATCGCGGCGAGTCCGAGTACGGCGACGGCGCCAACAAAGACCTGCAGGGATTGACTCGGAAGAGTGGGGCCGCGCTCCTCAGGAGTCGCATGCATGGGTCTACTCCGAACGCTGTTTTCTACCCCGTGGACGAGCCCGTGATCGGGCGGGGAGAGCAGCTTATCGCACTCGGCGCGCCCCAGTTGGCCGTAGTAGAGCCCAGCCATTCGGCAGACGCGGTGGCCGCTCAGGTTCTCAGGCCTTGGTATCGCGCTGCTGCTTGGGTACTGCTCAGTCGTCGCGCCACCTTTCCGCTGCTAGACTGCGCCGATGTCCAAGAAGGCCTCACCCACCGCAGGCCGCAGGGCCGCCAAGTCCCGCGTGGAATACATTCTCGGGAAGGGCACCTCACGGCTGCTCGATGTCCGCGTCAACACCGCCGAGATTCGGCTGCTGGTCAACGGCCCCACGATGCTTTATGGCTCGTGTCGGCTGCTCACGTCGCTCGACGCCGCAGACGGGGCTACGTTCCAGGCGTGGACCGCTCTCGCACGCGCGCTCACTTGTGTGTCGCTCTGCGGCCTGAACGGCAAGACGAACATCCCACTTCTCGTTCAGCCCTCGCGCATTGGAACGTGCTTGGAATTCGGCACAGGCCCCATGTCGATGTACCTGGGAACGGTGGTGCTCAGCACCAGGAAGCGAGGCGCGACGTTGCGCGGCGTGATTGATGAGGCATTTGGAAACCCCGGAGTGCCGTATCTCGCCGTGATTGTTCCCGAACCTGCGACGACGCACCTCGAACACGACGCGAGCATCTTCGAGCCAGATCAGTTCCCCACCAATCACCCGGAACCCCACGGACCTGGACACGAGCACCACTCGGGCCACGTGGACGTGAGTCGGCGCACGTCGGGAGGCCGGTAGCGATGGCGGTCGATACCACGCGTCGTAATGCGGCCACGATGCCGCTGGCGCAGTTCACGGACTTCCTGCGCGCGTGTGTCTTGCTCAAGAGCCGCGTCCTGCCTGGGACGGATTTCAGCGTCTACGACCAGTTCGTGGCCATTCACGGCTGCATCATGGGCGTGCGCACTCCGGGGTCGACACGATTCGAGAACCTGGGTCACCAGAACATCGGTTTTCTGCCCTGGCATCGTGAGTATCTTCGGCGCTTTGAACTCGCCCTGCAGGCAGAGGTGCCTGGAGCGGCGATTCCCTACTGGCCCTGGCCACTCATTCCCGAACCGTCGGAGCTCTTCTCGTCGGCCCGCATGCACCGCATCTTCTTCTCCAGTGCCTCCGCTCAGCTGCTCGGTGGGCTGTTTGCCGAGACCGGTCCACCCACGCCCCCGACATGGTGGCCTGCCGGGTTCCGCTGGCGCGTTCACCCTGCCTTGCAGGTCGGCGGCGCTCCAGCGTTGCGGCGCGGGAGCCCTGATAACACGTGGCCGCCCACGCAGGCCGCCATCAGCGCGCTTGAAGCCTCCGACCGACGGCCGACTGGGTTGAACCCGTACTGGATGTTCTGGCGCGACCTGGAGGCCGGCCCCAGGATGCACAACCAGGGGCACAACATCGTCGGCGGCTACATGATGAACCCGGTGTTTTCACCGAATGACCCGCTGTTCTGGCTGCACCATGCCTTCATCGACCGCGTGTGGTCGCGTTGGCAGACCAACCGACGCAACGCGGCGGCCGGATCGACGTTCCGCTCGCACTATCCGCCGCAGACGCAGGTGTCCCCCTTCAATGGGCAGCTGCCGCCGAACGGGCATCGCCTCAACGATCTCATGTGGCCTTGGGTGGGTGCGACAGCGGGTTACGCAGTAAACGCGCCCGCTGCGGTGCAACAGATGCTGCCGGATTTCACGACGGCAGCCTTGCGGCGGGTGCGAGACGTCCTGGACACCGAAACGCTGGGCAGCGGCCTCGGTGGGTATGCCTATGTGTGACGTGACATAGTCGGGCGATTCGGGGTCGTCTGCCACTTCTTCAGAGGCAGGACGCGTTAGGCCGAGCTTGTAAACCTGGTGTCATACGGCCCAAGCTATCGCCGGGGGTGTGATGGCGCGGGGCTGTCCGATTCTGATTGTGGAAGATGACGCCGGGCTGCGGGAGATGATGACTGCGCTTCTCACGCTAGAGGGGTTCGAGCCGCAGGCCGCGTGCGACGGGGTGGAGGCCCTACAGCGACTACGGGGCGCCAACGTGCGCCCCCATGTCATTGTGCTGGACATGATGATGCCCCGGATGGACGGCTGGCAGTTTTGTCAGGAACGCGCGAAGGACCCGGCATTGAATGCCATTCCCGTCGTGGTGCTGTCCGCCGCACCGACAAATCGCCTCCAGATTCGAGTGGCTGCGGTTCTGTCGAAGCCGTTCGATTACGATCGATTCCTGAACACAATCCGCGCGCACTGCTAACGCCGCGCGGTCGCGTGTCGTCGACGGCTACTGGGGAATCCCGTGCTCTTATCTCAGCCATATCTACCGGTTCGACGCCAGCCCCTCGGAGAGGCTTGTGACTGATCCCGATCGGTGGCGGCGACAGCCACGCGCTAAGTCGCCGACTCATCAGATGCGTGCCGATCAAGTGGCTGACATCGTCCGGGAGCACAGCAGCCACATCGCGGTCGAGGTCACAACCGCCTTTCTGGAGCGGCACCCGGACTGGCGCGCGCGATATGGAGCCAAGGCGATGTCGGCAGGCGTGCAAGACGCCGGCTATCACCTCGCGTTTCTCGCGGCCGCCCTTGAACTCGATGACCCGCGGGCCTTCGCCGCCTATGCTCGATGGGCAGGACGTGTCCTGGCGGCGCGAGGTATTGGCCGCGGCTTCCTGATCGAGAACCTCGAGCAGGTGCGTGACGCCTTGACTGCGCGACTTGCTGCGCCACTTGCCCTTCGGGTGGCCGGCCATTTCCAGACCGCGCTGAGTGCACTGGTTGCGGAGCCGGACTTCACCGCACCGGCCGACATGGACCTGACCGCCAATCTGTTTCTACAGGCGATTGTGACTGGGCAACGGCACGCCGCCGTCCAGATTGCCAAAGAAGCCTTGGGAGGTGGACTTTCGCTCGAGGAGCTTTACACCAACGTGTTCCAGACGGCGTTGTACGAAGTCGGTGCGCGCTGGGAGTCAAACCGACTGACGGTCGCTCAGGAGCATGTGGCTACGGCGGTCACTCAGTACGTCATGGCCCAACTCTATGTGGCACCTGACCTCCGGGGCGCCACGCTCAAAGGTCGAGTGGTGCTGACCGGGGTTGAAGGCGAGCTCCATAATATCGGCGCCGTGATGGTCGGGGACCTGCTCGAGACAGCGGGCTATGAGGTGCACTTCCTCGGGTCCAATGTGCCGCCGGCATCCGTCATGGGGCTTATCAAGGACCAGCGTCCGTCCCATGTTGGTATCTCCACCACGATGCTGTTCAACCTCGCAGCGGTGCGCCACCTGATAGGCGCGATCCGCGCAGAACTGCGGGAGGGCGTGCGGGTGGTCGTCGGTGGTGCCGCGTTCAGACACAAGCCGGACCTCTGGCGAGAACTGGAGGCGGACGGTTATGCGGCCGACCTGCGGGGTGTCCAGGCGGTCTTCGAGACGCCACGCTGATGGTTGTCGTCATTTCCCGATTCCGAGTTGCCAACGGCATGGAAGGTGACGTGAGACGCGCCTTCCGCGAGCGTCCGGGAGAGGTGGAGCAGGCGCCCGGGTTTCTATGGATGGAGGTGTGCGTCGATGCCCGCGACCCGGCGCTCTTCTACCTGCTCACGCGCTGGACCGACGAGAACGCCTTCAATCAGTGGCACGGCAGCGCTGCTCATCGCAACTCACACGCGTTCATTCCCAAGGGTTTGAAGCTCGACGCAGCGTGGACGCAGGTCGACCGGATGGTCAGGATCGAGGGAACAACGGGTCCGCTCTTGACCGAGGCGGTCGGAGATGCGACGTTGCTGTTTGGCGCCTACGTGGCGGGGTCGACCGAGATGCACCTGCTGCAGCTGGATCACCGGGGTGACATCCGCGCCTGTAATCCAGCGGCGTGTAACCATCTCGAACCGGGGGGCAGTCTCGAGGGCAAATCGATCCTCGCGTTCATGCCCGCTGCCGATTCGGCTCGCCTGCAAGATCTGTTGTCAAGCGGCCGTACATCGGCAGGGCCCGTGCTGCTCAATTTTGCGGCAGTGGGCCGGGCCCCATTCACGTTGGAGTGCTGGATCGACGTGCACCCTGACCGCGCGACTCTCTTGGGACAGCCTACCTTCAGACGCGACCAGCAACTGCAGCATGAGCTCATCGCCATCAATCAGGAGCTCGCGACGCTCACGCGAAACCGCTCCCGGGAGCTCAGGGACGAGCGGTATGAACGGGAAGCCGCTGAGAAGCTGAATGGCGAGCGGAATGCCTTTCTCGGAGTCGTCGCGCACGAACTGCGGCAGCCAATCGGAAGCGCACTTGCGGCCATGGGGATCCTGCGCAAACTGAACCCCGACCCGGCACTCGATCGGCCGCGCGCCGTGATCGAACGCCAAATGCGCCAGATCACCAGGTTGGTGGACGATTTGGCGGACACGGCTCGGCTCGCGGCCGGAGATTTCCAACTCCGGCGCGAACGGCTCGACCTGGTGCGGCAGCTGCAGGACATCGCGCCGACCTGGATCGCCCAGGCGGAACACCAGCACAAGCACGTGGCGTTGATGCTGCCGGAACGCGAGATGATCCTCACCGGAGACATCGACAGGCTGCAACAGGTCTTCTCGAATCTCCTGGGCAATGCGCTGAAGTACACCACACCAGGCGGGACGATCAAGCTGACGGCGAACGTCGACGGCGAGACCGCCGTCATTGCTGTCGCGGATGACGGGGAGGGTATTCCGTCAGATCGCCTCCCCGATATCTTCCTGCCGTTTCACAGAGCCACCAGCACCGGGTCTGGACTGGGCGTTGGGCTCGCCGTCGTCAAGGCCGTGGTGAAGGCGCACGAAGGCACCGTCGAAGCGGCGAGCGACGGACTCGGTCGGGGGACCACCATTACCATTCGACTGCCGCTCGCAGCCTAGGGCGGGCGCCTCCCCCTGTCTGACGAGGGTCCTCGGCACTTGCGCCCTTCCGCGAAAGGCGCCCGGAACTTAGTTGCCCCAGATGACGGTCAGCGCGTAGCAGAAGAAGTCCCACCAGATACCGAATTCCATGTGCGTTGCTCCAGGTGCGTGCTGGCGGTCCATCCGCAGCCACGCTGTCCCTAGGGCAAAGGCCACGCCCGAACCATGATCCGGCAAGTTGCGTATTTACTGGCAATAACGAGCGACGCCGAAAGCGTCCACTACTTTGCCTTACCATTCTGTAAGCCAACTGGCAGAACAGTCAGTCGGCGTTCGGGTGAGCGGACATGGAAACCGGCGTAGGTCGACCAACAGAGGTGTCTGCCCCACACAGCGCGGTGCTCTGGTACTACGCTGTGATCGTCGGCTCCGGTGCCCTCGTGCTCGCGGCATCAGTGTTCGAGTTGGTGCAGCACCCCCCAGAAGCGTCGTGGTACGTCCTGGTGGTGCTGACCGCGATCAGCGGGTCGGCCAGCGTCCGTCTGTCGGATCTGCCGGTCAGCGTCTCGATGTCCGACACATTTATCCTCGCCGCAGCGCTGATCTTCGGCGCGGAGGCAGCCACCGTCACCGTTGCGGTCGATGCGTTGGCGATGTCCCGACGCCTGCGCTTTGTGAGGCCGCAGCAGGCGATCAGACGTATCGCCTTCAACGTGAGTTCGCCCGTGCTCAGCCTCTGGGCTGCCGCTCACGTCGCCTTCCAACTGACAGGGTTGACGCCCATCACGGCGACGCCCATTCCGGGTCATTCGATCATCCTGCCACTGCTGGTGTTTGGGTCGATCTACTTCGCGTTCAATACGGGAACGGTAGCCACCATCATTGCGCTGGAACATCGGTCCAGCGTGTGGCTCGTGTGGCGGGACGCGTTTGCGCCACTATGGCCCGCCTATGTCGGCGGTGCCTGCCTGGCCGGAGTGTTGGCGGGCTTCACGGCCGCCGGAGTCATAGACGCCGCGGCACTCGCGCTGGTCCTCGTGCTGGTTCTCGTCCTGCACCTCACGTACGGCGCCGCTCTGACAAGGCTGCACCGCCAGGTGGAGCACCTGCAGCAGCTCGCCTCGTACGGCGAGGCGCTACGCAGTACGACCGACGGAGTTGTCGTGACGAACGGAGAGGGGATTATCACGTTCATCAATGCCGCCGCCATCGAACTGACTGGATGGAGCGCAGCAGAGGCGGAAGGGCTTCCCCTGGAAGCGGTATACCGCGTCGCAGGAGCCGAGAGCGCGTCCGGTGAGGAACGGCTACTCATGACCCGGGAGAGTGGAACGCGGCCCGTCGAACAACGTTGCTCGCCCGTGGTCAACGCGCGAGGCGCGCGAGTGGGTCAGGTCATCACCTTCCGCGACATCACGCAGCGCAAAGTGCACGAGGCCGAGCGCGCGCAGTTGCTCGACCGCGCCGAGGCGGCGAGCCAACTGAAAGACGAGTTCCTGCGGGCGCTGTCGCACGAACTCCGCACGCCGGTGACCGCTGTCCTTGGGTGGGCCCGCTTGCTGCGTGAGGGACGTTTGCAGGGCGACGCCGTGCAGAACGCGTTGGCGTCGCTGGAGCGGAACGCCCACTCCCAGGCGGCCGTGGTCGAGGCCCTCCTCGAATTGGCAGCCGGCCCGGACGGGGCGCCCTCGGTTCCATTCGAGATCGTCGACGTGCGGGGCCCAGTCAACGCCGCGGTCGTTCTGATGCGGGAGGCCATCAACGCGAAAGGGATCTCCGTTCTGGTTGGCGTGCCTCCCGAACCCGCGTTGGTGCTCGCTGACCCGGATCGGCTGCGTCAGGCAGTTGGGCACGTGCTGTCAAATGCGGTGAAGTTTTCTCCCCCGACCGGGACGATTCACGTCGGGGTTGCTGCCCAGAGGAACGGTCGCGTGGTGATTTCGGTGACCGACAGCGGCGAAGGCATTGATCCCTCAGTCCTGCCGTTCATTTTCGAGCGTTTCCGGCAGGGCGACGGCACAACTACGCGGCTGCATCGGGGACTGGGGATCGGACTTACGATCGTGCAACACATCGTCGAACTCCACCGAGGTGTAGTGATCGCAGAGAGTCGCGGAAGGGGCCTGGGCGCCTGCTTCAGAATTGAGCTGCCGGCGCACCATGCGGATGACTAGCGAAGCGTCAGTTCGGGTCATCGTCCCACCAGCAATCGAGTGTGGCTTGACTCACGCGATGGTGTGCACGGTGATTTGCCTTCGTGTGACTCTCGGTCACGTGACCTGAGCACGCGGTCCAATCGACGCGACTGTAGCGCGGACGGTAATCAACAGGGTGCCCCTGGCCTCAAGCGCATGACAAAGAGGGGGCTCTTGCCGACGCGGAGACATTCTGGAGCCGGGGAACGCGGAAGTGCGAACGTGTAGGAACGAACGACTTAGGTGGTGAGCCAGGATGGAATCGAACCATCAACCCGCAGATTAAGAGTCTGCTGCTCTGCCAATTGAGCTACTGGCCCACATGAAGTGGAGTGGCAGTGACGACGGCGCTCGTGGCACCGACGCAAGACCTCGATAATAGCACGGCCGCGCGGTCCGTCGACCAGCCGGACCGCGGTCAGCCGCAGATTTTCTTTGCGCGGCCCTCTCCCGCGCTCCTCTACTGCTGCTCCGTCCTGAACGTGCTCCGAGTCGAGTCGCTCTGAAACCGCGTCGTCCCGATGATGACGCGTCCCGTGCTGTCCATCTGCCCGTCGAGGAA
Organism: uncultured Acidobacteriota bacterium; assembly: GCA_963722395.1. GTDB lineage: Bacteria > Acidobacteriota > Vicinamibacteria > Vicinamibacterales > CAVVIG01 > CAVVIG01. The sequence continues at coordinate 146,788 of CAVRLS010000015.1, forward strand.
CGTGTCGAGGTACGAGCCGATCTTCAGCCGCGCACCGGAGAACAGCCCGGTCGGGCTGATTGACGCGGGCGACGCCGGGTCGAAGCGCCCCGACTGTCCCGCCGGCACGTTGCACCATGCGGCAGGCGACGTCAGGTCGCCTGTGACGACCGAAGCAGTCTGCGTTCAACGTGAGCATCGGCAACACGGTCGGGACATGTGGACTGCAGGTGCCGGTGAAGATGAACGACCAGCGCCCGCTCATGTTGCCAATGGTGACGTCGCGCGCGTCGATGGCTGACCCGCCGCGCCCATCGCTGACACTGAGCCGCACTGTCACCGCGCCGTCACCCGACAGGTTCGCGTTGGCGCTCGGACCCGACGCCGAGCTGCCCGCAAACGTCCACTGATACGACAGCGAGTCGCCGTCAGGATGGGTGCCCGTTGCCGACATCGAGAAGTTCGTCAGCCCCGACACGCCGAACGTCGGCGTGACGGAGACGTTCGTGATCGAAGGGTTGCGGTTCGACGTCGGCGACAGGGGAGTGCCGGAGCCATTCGAGCCGTGCCGCCGGCGCTGCCACTGCCGCAACCGGCACCAGATGCAGCCAGTGCAATGATGAGCGCGATGATCGAAGGTGCAGGCATCATGAGTGCCTCCATCCGAGGTGTACGCGCGCCGTGGTGGCACTGAGCGCATCACCGGGCACCTGCACCTCGTCCACCTCGTAGCGGGAGAAGCTGCCGAAGGTCCGGGCCGCGGAGCCCGAGAAGGCCAGCGCCGGTGTGAAGTGGGCGTTGAGCCCGCCGCCAATCGACAGGCCGGCGCCGCTGGCAGTGACGCCTGCCATTCGCGGTGGGGTGAGCGTTTTGGGAGTCGGAGGCGGTGACGCATCGGAAGGTAAGCGGGAGGGGACGGCACGCGCGGAGGGACGCGCTCAATTTCAGTCCGGATCGTGCGAAATGTAAATCGGACAGACGACCCGGTACAGGTGTCATGGTTCGCCCCGGTTCGGCCGATTGGTCGATCTCGCCGGGCTACCAGATGCGAACCCGCTCCTGCGGCGGCAGGAACAGCGCGGCTCCTGGCTGGACGTTGAACGCGGCATACCACGCGTCGATGTTCCGGACCGTCAGCGCGCGGTACTGCGACGGCGCGTGGCCGTCGGCGACGATCTGGCGGCGCAGCCGCGGCTCGCGATACTTCTGGCGCCAGCTCTGGCCGTAGCTGATGAAGAACTGCTGCTCCGCAGTGAGTCCGCCACGTTCCCGCGTGTCCCCTCCGCCGCGCGCGAGCCGGAATGCATCCCACGCGGCAGCCAGCCCGGCAAGGTCGGCGAGGTTCTCAGAGAGCGTCTGACGGCCATTGAGCGCCAGGTCCGGAAACGGCATGTAGGCGTTGTACTGTGCGACGAGCTGGTCCGACGCGGTCCTGAAGTGCGCGAGGTCGTCGGCCGTCCACCAGTTCGACAGCTTCCCCGTTGCGTCGAACTGCGCGCCCTGATCGTCGAAGCCGTGACTGATCTCGTGACCAATGGTGGCGCCAATCATCCCGTAGTTGCTTGACGCCTCTGCCTTCGGATCGAAGTGGGGCGGCTGCAGGTAGGCGGCAGGGAAGTTGAGCGCGTTCTGAATCGGCAGGTTCACCGCGTTCACCGTCTGCGGCGTCATCCACCATTCGCCGCGATCGATCGCCTTCGACAGCTTCCCGACGCGGTAGCGGTACTCGTGCTCGCCGGCGCGCATGGCATTCCCCAGGGCGTCGGTGCGCGACACGGTCAGATCAGAGTAGTCGCGCCAGTTCTCGGGATAGCCGACGCCGACAATCAGCGCCTGCAGCTTCTCTTTCGCTCGCGCCTTGGTGACTGTCGACATCCAGTCGAGCGCATCGATACGGGTAGCGAACGCCTGCTTGATGCTGGCCACCATCGCCTCCATCGCCCGCTTCGACTCCGGCGGGAAGTAGCGCTGCGCGTACAGCTGCCCGAGCGCGTCGCCCATGTGTTCGGCGGCATCGACTCCGCGCTTCCAGCGCGCCGACTGCTGCGGCGTCCCCGCGAGCGTCGTGCCGTAAAACGCAAACGCCTCGTCCGCGAAGGCCTTGGGCAGCAGGTCGGACCACTCGTTCAACACGCTGTAACGCAGGTACAGCTTCCAGTCGTCGAGGGGCTCTGACGCGACGAGCGCCGCGAGCCCCCGGACCGCACCGGGGTGCCACACGATGAAGGCGGGCTGTGAGGCGAGGCCGGCCGCATCGAAGAACGTGTTCCAGTCGAGACCGGGAGCGTTCGTCGTGAACGCGCCGCGTTCCCACGGGTTGTTGGCCTTCAGCACGTCCACCGACTGCTCGCGCGTGCCGTGCGCGCGCGCCATCGTGGTTTCGAGCGCCACCACCCGCCGCGCCTGACGCAGTGCCTCGGCGTCGGACGCGCCCGCAAGGCGCAGCACGGTGGCAACGTGCTGCAGGTAATGCGTGCGGATGCCGACCATGTCGGCCGAGACACCAACGTAGTACTCACGGTCTGGCATCGCGAGCCCGCCCTGCAGCAGGTACGCCGTGTTACGCGTCGGCTGGTTGAAGTCCTGCGCCACCCACAGTCCGAACAGGTGACTGGTGTGATAGTTCGTGTAGTTCAGCGGGTCGACGTCGGCGCGCAGCATGCCGCCGAGTGCACGGGCCAGCGCGCGGTGGTCGGCAATCGCCGCAATTTGTGCGAGCACTGATGTGAGCGCCGTCAGGCCGCGCTGCTCGATGGCGACTTCGTCCATGAACGCCGCGTAGAAATCGCCAAGCTTCCTCTCTTCGTCGGTCTTCGGCGCCCGCGCCGCATCCTCGAGCAGCATCCGCGACTGCTGCTGCACCTGCTGCGCAATCTCGGCGCCGGTGCCCCAGGTGGAGCGATGGTCGGGGATGAGTGTGCCGCGCTCCCATGTGCCGTTGACGAAGCGGAAGAAGTCGTTGCCCGGGTTCACCGCGCGGTCCATGCCGGCAAGGTCGATACCCGTCGCTGGCGCCGCACGCTCCGTCGACGGTGCGGATGAAGCCGGCGTCGACGATGAAGAGGAGCACGCAGACGCGAGGAGAGTCAGGGCGATCGCGCCGGCCAGGAAGGTGGCCCGGGACCATGCGTTCGACATGGCGTCATTGTGAGAGCAAGGCCGGCAGGTTGGCTCAGATCTCATCCGACGATGAAGCCGCCGAACAGCAGGAACAGGAACGCCACAGCGGCGGCGATGACCAGAAAGATGGCAACCACGATCCTGATCAGGCACCCTGCCACCGGAAACCCGCCACCTCGGGCGCGCGGCTCCGGCCGCGTTCGCGGCACCTCCTCCAACTCGCCACGGCCACGTCCGCTGACGCGCTCCTCGGCAAGTTCGGCAAGCAACTCCGCAAGCGACGGCATCCGCGACGGCACCTCGGGCTCGTGCCGCGCCTCGCGTTCGATGCTCGTCGGCCGTGGACGGCCTGGCGCCGGCGCAGGCGGATGCTCCGGCGTTCGGCGCCGTCCGGGCGGGCGGAAGTCCGGCGTCTTGGCGGGCGGCGTTGTTCTGGCGCGCGCACGTGGAGCCGGCGGCGGCGCTGGCGTCTCGCCAAACCTGGCGCCGCACCGGCCGCACACCGGCCCATCGAGCCAGATCCCTTCCGCGTGATTGGCGCAGAAGTAGCGCACCGTCCCCTCTGAGCAGGCCTCGCACTCGCCCTCGTGCCGCTGCGTGGTCCCACAAGTGGGACAGCGAAGGACTACGCTCATCACGCGCCCTGTTCCGTTGGCGGCGCGGTGGCCGCCTCGATCGAGTCTTCGGGGTAGCAGCCGCGAACATGCGCGTCGGGAATGTGCAGCCGATACACCTGCGGCAGCGAGCCCCGGACCCACCGTGCGATGGTAGGCACACGAACATAGGGGCCGAACAGCTCTCGCGCCAGCATTCGCGAGAGCGCGACGGTGGTCAGCACCGGCGTCTGCGAGTACGCGGATGGACCTCGTACCTGTCTTCAACATGATCGTGGCCGCGGATCATGTGCGTCACCGGCCGGCCGAGGCTGGCGCTCAGCGCACAGAACGCCGCAAAGTCCTCGTAGCCGAACTGGCTGCCGCGTGTCGTCCTGTTTGGCAGCTTCTTGCGCGCACGCGGATGTGCGCGGGCCCAGGCGAAGTCCGTGAGGCATTGCGGGTCGTTCCAGTCGCCCGACCCGGCTAGCCGCTCGTGCAGGTCGAGCAACGGAAAGCCGCCATGCGCAGCGAGCAGGCCGTCCGGAAAGAACAGCGCCCGCGGCGCGTCGGCGACGAGTCTCACCACGAGCGTGCCGACCCGACGGATCCACTCGTGCGCCAGATTGAGATTGAGGAATTCAGCGAAGTCCGACGGGGCAACGGTTGCGGTGAAGCGCGCCCCATCGAAGCCGAGCGCCTCGTCGTGATTGCCGGCCAGCAGGCCGACCCGGGGCCCGTTCCGCAGCATCAGCTCGAAGACGCGCAATACCGTCTCCAGCCCGTAACCGCCATCGTCGAACAGATCGCCGAGGAGGACGATCCGCGGAAGCCCGGCGCCCTCGCGGTTCGACTCACGATCGATCAACGCAAGGGCAGCTTCGAGCGTGAGCAGATCGCCATGAAGGTCGCCAATGAACCAGAGAGGGTCGTCGGACAGCTCCCCGATCTTCAACACACGATCGGCGCGGTGCTCCCGCCACTCGTCGAAGAGCAACCGCAGGCCACGTTCGCAATCGAGCACCGTTTCGAGTTGCTCCACCGTGGCGCGCATGCGTGCACGGGCCGCTGCCGGAGCCACGGATCCGGCGATGCGATCCCAGTCGAGATCGTGAACGTCGACGACGGGCGGAATCGCGACGGGGCTTGCCACCGTCTCGGGCATCTCCACCGCCGGGGTCGGTGGTGGTGGCGCGGGCGGGGGGACGTCCTCCATCAGCGGGTCAGCCGGCACGGGCTGTCAGGGGAAGCTTGCTGATGCCTTTGGCGCTGCGTCCCGCCGCCAGGACGTCGCCGTCGTTCAGTGCCCGCGGCGCGGTGAGGTGTGCGCCGTTGAGCAGCGTCTCGTTGACGGTCTCCGGCGCTGGTGAGACCATCCACTGTCCGTCCGGCCGTCGCTCGACAGTGCACTGCCTGTCGTCCCAGAATTCGGCCTCCGAACCGAAGCGGCGGAGCAGGGCCTTGCCGATCTCTGTGCGGATGCCGAGCGCCAGCGACTGGCCACCGTCCGCGACCAGCCTGATAGTGTCCGACGTCAGCCTGACGCCTGGACCAGACGGCGGCAGCGCCGCGCGCAGGCTGTGCGCCGACCCGCGTGGCGGCAGCGTCGCGTCGACGTGGTCGCCGTGACCGTCTTCGGTCCCCGCCCGCTCAGAAGCCGCCCGGACCTCCGGCGCCGTCGGTCGCGCACCGGGTCCGGAGCAAGGCAGCGATGGAGAATCGCGCTGACCTCGGCGTTGCTGGCCGGAGGCGGCATGACCCCGAGCAGTGCCGGAGGTGTGATGGCGTAGGCCCGCACACGCCTCGCGTACTCGGCCTGATCCTCGTGCCAGTACGGATGCATGCCGACCAGGAGTTCGTAGAGGATCAGCCCCGCGGTGAAGATGTCGGACGCCTGCGGTGGGAATTGCACCGCGGGTCATGTGCTCCGGCGACCGGTAGTTGTCCGTGCCGATGTAGCCCTGATATCCGTGCCACGGCGCCCGGCGATCGGAGAGCAGCGAGAAGTCCATGTCGATCAACTTCAGCTGGTAGCCGGCGCTCAGCGACGGGTCCTGAATCAGCAGCGCGTTCGCCGGCTTGAGATCCGCGTGCACGACCTTCGATTCGTGCAGGGCGGCAAGGCCAGCCATGAACACCTTGGCCCAGGTCACGTGGCGCGCCCACACCGCGGGGTTGCGAGTCGGCGCGACCTTCGTGCGCCGGTGTGTCTCGCGCTCCTCTTCGAGCATGTGCTCGAGATCGCGCGCGTTCTCCACGAGTTCGAAGGCGGCGAAGTAGGTGCGGCCGCCCCACATCTCCTCGAACTCGTCGACCAGACGCACGGCATAGCGCGCGCGCCTTGCCGTCGCGAACGCGCCGCGACAACTCCTCCTGGTACTCCACAAACTGCGGATACCAGATGACCGCAGGCGTCGGCGACTTGTACTGCTTCAGAAAGACCTTCGTTCCGGCAGCGGTGACCGCGCCGTACGAGATGGCCATCATCCCGGGGCCGAAGATCTTCGTCACGCGGTAGCCGCGTATCGAGTCGCCGACCCTGAGCTTCTTCGCCATGCGCGGTGACCAATCGGACGCGTTCAGAGCGCCACGGTCTCGGCGGAGCGCGACACGCTCGCGGCCAGCTGCTTGAGCGTCGTCCGGAAGTTGGCGGGATCGCCGGTGAACTTCTGCAGCGCCTCCTGCGCGTTCAGTCCCTCGTACTCGACGACCTCCCACTCGCTCTTGTCGATCTGGCTGAGCCTGTCGTAGCCCTCGAAGTTGGGAGCGAAGAGGCTGAGGATGATGCGGTTTGCCATCACCACGTTGGCGACGTCCTGCAGCGAGCCACCCTTCGCTTCGGGGATGCTCATCGTTTCCTTGAAGGACGCATCGGTGAAGACGACGACGACGCGGGCGGCGTCGCTGCGATAGCGCCATCTGCTCGGGTCCTCGGACTGCGCGCCCTTCGGCGTGGCGTCCGTCGTCGCGATTGTGTAGAGCGCGTCGAGCAGCGATTCAGGTTCATCGCCACCGCCCTGCGCCTTCAGCGAGGCGAGCTGAGCCTTCAGCGCGGCCGTGTCGCGTACGAACGGGTGCTCCTCCAGCCAACGTAGCCCCTCGGCCGGGGCCACCTCGAGGTCGCGATATCCGAACACCCTGGCGCGCCAGTCGCGCACGGGCGCGGCATTGTTGACCCCGCCTGAGCTGAGCGAATCGACGAACGCCTCGATGTTCTTCCGCAGTGCATCGATGATCGGCGCCATGCTGCCGCTGATGTCGATCAGGAAGACGATGTCCGCCACACCCCGCGTCTTCGCCCGCGCCTGAGGTGCCACCGCCGGTGCGGAGGGCTCCGACTCTCCGATCGTGCCGGGCGCCACACTACTCCCGCTCACTTCATCGGTGGCGGCCGTCGTATCAATCGGCGGCGGTGCCATCGGATCGCCTGACGTGTCTCCTGCAGTGGGAACCGTTGCATCGGTGTCGTCTATTGCCATCTATCGCTCCGCACATAACCGGTGAGTGGGCTGATACCCGAAGTTGTGGCCCTATGCAGGATGCAGGCCGGATTCACCAGGTTCGGTACGATGCACGCCCGCTGTTCTGGGCCAGATGGCGCCGCCGGACGTGCTCGACCGAATTGCTTCAGCCTCTCGCCGTGATTGCCACGACCGGGAGCGTCGGGCTACACTCACGCTCTGCTGACGCGCGCCCGTAGCTCAGCTGGATAGAGCAACAGGCTTCGAACCTGTGGGCCGGGGGTTCGAATCCCTCCGGGCGCACCAACCTGACGGTAGGAGCCGATTCTCGGCTTCGGTCACGATCCCGCTCAACCAGGTTGCCCAGCGTCGCGGTGCCTGCGAACAGGTACCGCTGATGCTCCCGGTCAGGCGTGAAGGTGACAGTGACGTCCCCCCACTTTTGAGTAGCGTTTCGGTTTAGAGTCCGGCCCAGCGAAAGGGTCGGCGATGAAGAAGCCATTCACGGAAGCACAGATTGTCGGGTTCCTGCGGGAGGCCGACGCAGGGATCCCGGTCAAGGAGCTGTGCCGCAAGCACGGGTTCTCGGACGCCAGCTATTACCTCTGGCGGAGCAAGTTCGGCGGCATGCGCGTGCCCGACGCGAAGCGGCTGAAAGCGCTTGAGACCGAAAACACGCGGCTGAAGAAGTTGCTCGCGTCATCGACACACTCAGCGATCGCGCTGAGGTCGCCCGGGTGTGAACAGGCCGCCTCGGCTCACAGGCTCAGGCCGAGTGCGGCGTGGGTCGATGCTGACACCCGCCTGTCTCTCCCGATAATCGACAAGGTACGGTAGGGTACGCGCGAAGCTGAGCAACCTTCACTCGGCCATTCAGCCGATGTTGAGCCACAGACTTGCCACACGGAGCGGCTGAATGAACCGTTATCAGAATATCGTCGGCGCACTCGTATTCACACTCACCGCTGTCCAGGCCAATCTCGCCTACGCCCAGGCTCCCCAATGGACGCCCAGCTATCAGCTGCGAATGTCTGGAGAACGCGCGGAGGCGTTCGTTCGCGGTTTCCAGGAGGGGCTTCCCTTTGTGCCTGGCGAGGTGATCGTCAAATTCAGGGACGGTGTCGATCCCGTCGGGCAGCAGGCGGCATTGAACGCGCTCAGGAGCAGGCCGAGGGCTGGCTCGCTGCAATGGCGCGGCGACGTGGCGGTGCTCAGGGAGTCGTCCGACATGGATTCAGTGGCCATGGCGGAACGCCTGTCCCTGCAACCGGAGGTCGAATACGCGGAGCCGAACTACATCAGTCGGCGACGAAAAGTCCCAAACGATCCCGGGTTCTCGACCCTGCAGTGGAACTTGAACCTGATAGACATGCCGCGAGCGTGGGACATCAATCCGGGTGCTTCCAGCGAGGTGAAGGTCGCGGTCATTGACAGTGGCCTCACCACCACGAACGGATCGTTCACGTTCCCGACGTGGAACGGCAGAGCCAACCAGCTCATCGCGGTCCCGTTCAAGATGAATCCAGGGATTGCTGCAACCCGCATTGACGAGGGTTTCGACTTCGTGTTCTGGGATGGACCTGTGCTCGACATGGACGGGCACGGGAGTCATGTCAGTTCCACGATTGGTGAAAGCGCGAATGATGGAATCGGAGAGGCAGGCATCGCCTACAACGTGACCATCATGCCGCTGAAGGTGTGCTTTGGTTTCTGGGATGTGCAGTTCACGCTGTCGGCGAGCGGGTACAGAGGCTTCGCTCCTGAAGACATCGGAGGCTGCCCGCTGGACGCGGAGGCGGCGGCCATCCGCTATGCTGCCGACCACGGGGCGAACGTCATCAACTTGAGCGTCGGGGGAACGTCCCGATCGACGACCCTGCTCGACGCGATTCGCTATGCGGTCGGTAAAGGCGTGTTTGTGGCGATCTCTGCTGGAAACAGCTTCGACGAAGGCAATGCCGCCGATTACCCGGCTGCATATTCGGATCAGATCGATGGCGTGATGGCCGTCGCCGCGGTGGGGCGGTCTGGCAAGCATGCCTACTACTCGACCACGGGTGCCTATGTCGAGATCACCGCGCCTGGCGGTGACATCTACGATGGTGGCTACGACGGCCTGATCTGGCAATCGACTCTTTACCAACCCGACTCGGACTCAGCAACCGTCATCTTCCCCCGCTTCGACCGCTATGCCGAGACGCCGGAGCAGGGTACGTCGATGGCGTCACCGCACATCGCGGCGATCGCAGCGTTATTCGTACAGCCAGGGCGTGACCAACCCGGCGGCTATCGAAGCGCTGCTGAAAGCTACGGCCCGCGATGTCGGAGCAGCCGGTCGGGACGACATGTTCGGATATGGCCTCGCCCAGCCGCGTGCCGCGTTGTTCGGGTTCGGAGTGGCGAAATGAGGGGCTTGAGCTCGCGGCTCACCGTGCCGTTCCTCGCCGCCCTGTTCTGCATGTTCGCCTCAGGCGTTCGCGCGCAGAATCAGGTTCGGGTGACCGCGGAGCAGGTGAATGTCTGGCAGCCCGGCTTTGCGATCGTGGCGACCGTCGCGAAAGCCGGAGACGTCTTCGATGTCGTTGGCCGTCAGGGCAATTGGGTGGAAGTCGTCCTGCCAGGTCCAGAATGGCAGCCTCGCCGAACCGGGTTCATCGCGGCGTCGCGCGTGGAACCGTCAGGTCTCGCCGCATCGCCGGGACGCAGCGAACAACCTGCGCCCCCCCGTTCCACAGCAAGACAGGCGGCTCGTACCTCACCGCCAGGGGAGGCCGTCCTCCGCGTCTTCGGCGAGGCTGGATACGGTTGGTTCTCCGCGGATCAGAGTTTTGCGGCCGTCACCGGCAAGGCTCACGGTCCGTGGGTGGGCGGCGGCGTCAGATATGAGCCGGGACCGGGCTATTTCGTCGAAGGCTCGGTTGAGCGTTTCCAGGCGACCGGCGAACGCGTCTTCGTGTTCGATGGTGTGGTGTATGGGCTCGGCATCGCCGATCGCGTGTCGGTCACGCCGCTGATGGGAAGCGCCGGGCTGCAGTTTGTCCGGCGACGCTACACCACCTATGTCGGGGCTGGCGTCGGTGCCTACCTGCTTCGCGAGACGTCCGATTTCGCTGATGCCGCGGACAACGTCAGCGAGACGAAAGCCGCGTTCAGAGGGTTGCTTGGCGTGCAGTGGCCGGTAGCGAAGAGCTACTCCGCAGGCATCGAAGTTCAGTTCACGACCGTGCCGGACGGACTCGCGGGTGGCGTGGCCGAGGCATTCAAGGAGTCGGACCTGGGCGGGATTCAGGTTCGCGCGAAGGTGCTGTTCGGCAGATAACCCATTCTCAACCGTGCTGCGAATGTGCACGCGCGAGTGACCGGAGCCGTCTGGCGCTATATAGTCGGCAGGGCGGTGCTCAATGCCGATGTGGATGCCTGATACGCGAGGTCGAACGACACGGGCGACGCGCAGACGACGGCTGGTGACGGCAGCGCTTGTCGTTGCGACAACCCTTGGTGCCATCACGGTCGCCCAGGCCCAGCGCCGCATCTGGTCGGGCTATTACGGCTACACCCCGCCGAAATTCCCGACGAACGACACCTACGACGGCCAATTCAACTTCTGCCGCGCGATGTTCGACAGCGATCGCCGCGAGAAGCAGGGGTGGGGCACCGACTATCCGGGCGCCGACCTCAATTTCAGTGTCCGCCTTGGAGAGTTGACCAAGATACCCGTCAAGCGCGTCAGCGACGGCAAGGAGCAGGTGCCCGACGCGGTGGTCGTCCGATTGACCGACGACTGGCTGTTCAAGTGTTCGTTCACGCTGATGGAAGACGCTGGCACAGCGCGGTTCACCGACGCCGAAGTGAAGCGCCTGCGGGAGTATCTGGTGAAGGGGGGCTTCCTGCTGGTCACCGACTATCACGGCAGCCGGGCGAGGGCGCAGTTCGACGAGGAAATCGCGCGCGTGCTGCCGCCCAATCTGTTTCCGACGACAGACCTCTCGTCGCCGGACCATCCGATGTGGAACACGATGTTCGGCATCTCGCGCATTCCGCAGATGGCGTCGATCCAGACCTGGCGTCGTTCGGGCGGCGGCACCATCGAGCGCTGGAACGAAGACGGTTCGCCGCCAGACGTACGCGGCATCGCCGACGACCACGGCCGCATCATGGTTGTCATGGTGCACAACACCGACCTGCCGGATCCGTGGGAGCGCGAAGGTGAGGAGTCCGATACTTCTTCCGGTTCTCGCCGCAGGCCTACACCGTCGGGATCGACATCGTGCTCTACGGCCTCACCCACTGAAGCATGGAGGCGCGGATGCACGCGCAGCCCTGCTGAACAGGTGGTGGCGGTCGCATGGTGCATCATTACGCATGGCAGAATCGATCGCGCAGAACCGAAGTCAAGTCGTGGCAGCGAAACGCTGGATGGACGACGAGCAGGGCATGGAGCGGGCAAGCCTCAGCCCCGCCGAGTACGTCGCCTACCGAATGAGGATTTCAGCCGCTGATGCCGAGGCGCTGGTGGCAGCGGTGTATGCCCTCGACGCGAATGCCGACTAGCCCGCCAGTCATCAAGGTTTTCTCGCGTGCACCCGCTGGCTGAGGCTACACTGCGCGTCACGCGTGTCTTGCCGTGAAACGAACAGGAGAATCCCCTTGCTGCACCTCAGCCGTCGTTTGCTCACGACCTGCGCCGTCGGCGCCTTTGGCGTCACGCTCGCCGCACAGGCCGCCAACGTCATCGACCTGACGAAGGTCACGTTCCGCGACCCGATCAAGAGCCCCTACTTCCAGGGCGGCGTCCTGCCGGTCGTGGAGAACTCCACCGGCAACTTCGCCCACTACAAGTTCACGCCCGGAGCGCGCACCCAGTGGCACGTCCACGAGGGCGGCCAGGTCCTGCTGTGCGAGGACGGCATCTGCCGCCATCAGCTGAAGGGCGGTCAGATCATCGAGTTCCGCGCCGGTGAGACGGCCTACGCCCCGCCCGGAGTGGCCCACTGGCAGGGATCGACGCCGACGACCGCGGGCACGCAGTTCAACATTCACCGCGGCACCATCACCTGGCTGAACGATGTGACCGACGCCGAATTCAACGGTCCCGTCGCACCACGCAAGTAAGTCCCGCTCAGAGGCGGCCGGCAGCCATGCGGCTGTCGGCCGTGCCGCTTCCTGGGCGGGAATCCGACATAAGATTCCCCCGGCATGGACTTCGAAGGCGATGCGTTCATCAGCTACGCCCACCTCGACGATCTGGAACTGGTCGAAGGGCGCAAGGGGTGGGTAGCGAACTTCCACCGCGCCCTCGAAGTCCGCGTGGCGCAACTGCTAGGCAAGCAGCCGCACATCTGGCGCGACCCCAAGCTCTCGGGCAACGACCTCTTCGCTGAAACACTTGTCGACCGCCTGAAGCGGGTCGCCGTGCTGGTATCGGTGGTGACGCCGCGCTACCTCAAAAGCGAATGGACGCTGCGTGAGCTGACGGAGTTCTTCAAGGCCGCAGAAGCGCAGGGCGGCTTGACGGTGCGCGACAAGGCGCGCGTCTTCAAGGTGCTGAAGCAGCCGGTGCCGCTCGACAAAACGCCGCAGGCACTGCGCGCCATCCTCGGCTACGAATTCTTCAAGACCGACCCCGACACCGGCAAGGTGCGCGAACTCGACGAGGTGTTCGGCCCCGACGCGCAGCGCGACTTCTGGATCAGGCTTGACGACCTGGCGCACGACCTGGTGGCACTGCTCGAAGCGCTCGAAGAGGATGCGCAGCTCGCACCGTTCGTCCCCGACCGGATGCAGCAGGCGACATCGGCGGGTGCGCCTGTCGCCCCGCCCGTTGCGCCTCGGACCGGTGCCCCTGTCACACCCTCCGTCGCACCACTGGCCGTCACCCGTCCCACCGTGTACCTCGCGGAGACGACGAGCGACGTGCGCGAGCAGCGCGACTCGCTGCGCCGCGACCTGCAGCAGCATGGCTTTCGCGTCCTGCCCGAGCGTGCCATCCCGCACGAGTCGGACGAAGCGATGGCGGCGGTGCAGGACGACCTCGCGCAGTCGCGCCTCGCCATCCACCTGCTCGGCAGGCACTACGGTCTCGTGCCGGAAGGGGCGACGCAGTCGCTCGCCGAACTGCAGTACGAGCTGGCCACCGTGCGCTCGACGCAGGGGCGCTTCTCGCGCCTCCTGTGGATTCCGCCCGGCCTGCAGGTCGACGATGCCCGCCAGCGGGCGCTGCTGGAGAGGGTTCGCGTCGACCCACGCATCGGCACGCACGCCGACCTGCTCGAGACGTCGTTCGAGGAACTGCGCACCGCCGCGCAGGACTGGCTCGAACGCGACCTCGCGCCCGCGGCTGTGCCCGCCGCGCCGCACGCCGGCACCGGCGCCGCACCGCAGGTCTACTTCATTGCCGACCAGCGCGATGCCGACCGCATCGTCCCCTGGTGTGACGCGCTGTTCGACGAACAGCTCGAGGTGCTCCAGCCGATCTTCGACGGCGACGAGGCCGACCTGCGGGCGTTCCACGAGGAAACACTGTCGTCGTGCGACGCCTGCCTCGTCTTCTATGGCGCCGGCAACGAGCTGTGGCTGCGCCGCAAGCTGCGGGAAATCCAGAAGAGCCCGGGTTACGGCCGGACGAAGCCCGCGCCGCTGGTGTGGATTGCGCAGATCGGTCCGCGCACGCCGGAGAAGGACCGCTTCCGCACGCACGAGGCGACGGTGGTGTCGCAGTGGGACGGCGTGTCGCTGGCGGAACTGCGGCCGTTCATCGCGCAGCTGAAGGCGGCGCGTGGTTAATCCGTTCCCGGGGTTGCGGCCGTTCGAGGCCGACGAAGAGCACCTGTTCTTCGGGCGCGAAGCGGATATCGACGACCTGCTGCGCACACTGCGCACCTCGCGCTTCGTCACAGTGGTCGGCACGTCGGGCAGCGGCAAGTCGTCGCTCGTCCGCTCGGGGTTGATTCCGTCGCTGCAGGGCGGCTTCATGGCCGGCGCCGGTTCCAGCTGGCGCGTCGCCACCATGCGACCCGGCGAGGACCCGATCGGCAACCTCGCCCGCGCGATCGACGCCCCTGGAGTGCTCGGCGTCGAGGGGGAGTTCAGCACCACGAACGGCATCGTGCTCGATGCGACCCTGCGTCGCAGCACGCTCGGCCTCGTCGAGGCGGTGAGGCAGGCGCGCATCCCGCGCGACGAGAACGTCCTGGTGCTGGTCGATCAGTTCGAGGAGCTGTTCCGCTTCCGGCGCAGCCGGCAGGTCCAGCACTCCAGCGACGAAGCCGTCGCCTTCGTGAAGCTGCTGCTCGAGGCCACAACGCAGCAGGCGCTGCCCATCTACGTGGTCATCACCATGCGGTCCGACTTCATTGGCGACTGCATGGACTTCCGCGGCCTGCCCGAGGCCGTGAACGCCGGGCTCTACCTGGTCGGCCGCATGACGCGTGACGGGCTGCGGGCCGCGGTGTCCGGCCCGGTGCGGGTGGCGGGCGGCTCGGTGACGCCGCGGCTGGTGAACCGCATCCTCAACGATCTCGGCGACGACCACGACCAGCTGCCGATTGTGCAGCACGCGCTGATGCGCATGTGGCAGTTCTGGTCGGCGGCTCGCGACGGCGAACCGATCGACATCGACGACTACGAGGCAATTGGCACCACCACGCACGCGCTGTCGCGGCACGCCGAGGAGGCGTTCCTCGATTGCGAGGCGGCCGGGCATACGCTGCTCGTCGAGCGCGTGCTGAAGGCGCTGACCGACACCTTTGCCGACCCGCGCGGCATCCGTCGTCCGACGACGATTGGCGAACTCGCGGCGATCGCCGACGCCTCCGAGGCCGACGTCATGCAGGTGGTGGAGATCTTCCGCGAGACGGGCCGCAGCTTCCTGATGCCCCCGTTGTCGGTGCCACTCACGTCCACCACGATCGTCGACCTCGCGCACGAGAGCCTGATGCGCGGCTGGGACCGGCTGATGGCGTGGGCGGATGAAGAGCGCGCCGCGGCGGCGTTCTACGCGCGCCTGTCGCAGGCGGCGCAGTGGCACGCACAGGGGGCTGCCGGGTTATGGCGGAATCCCGAGCTGCCACTGGCGCTGCAGTGGCGCGCCGAGAACCGGCCGACCGCCGCCTGGGCGGCGCGCTACGACGACCGGTTCGAGCAGGCGATGCGCTTTCTCGACGACAGCCGCGACACCTGGGAGGCGGCACGACAGGCGGACGAGCGCACGCGGCGGCAGACGTTGCGGCGCACGCAGTATGCCGCTGGCGTCCTGGCGACGATGCTCATTGCCGCCGTGGGACTGGCCGTGGTGGCGCGGCGCGAGAGCCAGCGGGCCGAGGCCAACCTGCAGCTGGCGCGCACGGCGGTGGACGAATCGCTGTCATCAGCCGATCGCAGCAGCGCGCGCGTCGGCGCCGACACGCCCGATGTGGAGGAGCTGCGCCGCGAACTGCTCGACAAGGCCGAGCACTTCTATGAAGCCTTCATGTATCAGTCGCCGCGCAGCGAGGAGTCGCGTCGCGACGTCGCGATGGCCCACCTGCGGCTGGGACACATCCATCGTCTGATCGCGAAACCCGACGAGGCCGAGCGGGAGTACAGGGATGCCATCGCACGGTTCGCGCCGCTGGCAGATGAATTCTCGAACGCCGAGTACCGATCCGCGCTTGGTAGCGCATGGAACTGGCTGGGTGAGGTCCTGCGGACGCGGCCCGGCCGTGAGCGTGATGCCGAACAGGCCTACAACGCCGCACTCGCCATTCAGCAGGCACTGACGCAGGGCGCTGGCGCCAGGCGGCAGTACGCCGAGGAACTGGCACGCACGCTCTACAACCGCGGCATCCTGCTGTCGGCCGCCAGCGATACGTCGCGGGCGCAGGCCGACTTCCGTGCCGCCATCGCTATCCTGGAACCGGCGTCGTCGCAGAACACCCAGGCCGCCCAGGAACTGGCGCGCGCCTACAACAACCTGGGTAGCGTGCTGTCGCTCGAGGCCGACCGCGGCCGCGAGGTGCGCGAGCTGTGGGAGAAGGCCATTGCCATCGACGAGCGCCTGCTGGCGGCGCAGCCGGGCAGCCGCGAACTGTCGTTCGAGCTGGCGGCCTTCGCGGGCAACCTTGCCGCACTGCTGCTCGAGCAGGGTGAACGCGAGGAGGCTGACCGGCGCAGCGCGCAGGCGCTGCAGCTGATGGACGGACTGGCGCGGAGTGCGCCGTCGGTGGCCGTCGCCCGTGCCGACGCCTACACGTTGCGCGGCACCATCCTCGCGGCCAGCGATCGCACCGCCGCGCTGCGCGAATTCGCGCGGGCCGTCGACCAGTTCGCGTCGATGTCGGCAGACGCTTCATTGCGGCAGGCCGCCGACTATCGCCTGCGGCTCACCGACCTTCTGTTAAACTTGGCCGCACTTGCGCGGACGAATCCTGCCGATGACGAGGCGGCGCGCCTGCTGGCGCGCGCATCGGCGACATTTCTCGACGTGGCCGAGAGCATGAGCGGAACACCGGGCGGCCCCGATGCCCAGGAGTCATTCGAGACCATCACCGGAGTCCTCTCGGCGATGCGTGCGGCCGACCGCGCGCCGCTCGAGACGCGGCTCAGGGCACTGAACCCGGGCGTCGGCGGTGCGACACCTCGCACCGGCCGGTAGCCCGAATCCGGAGGATCTGCATGAAGTTGATTATTCTCACGATGTTGGCTATCTGTGCGCCGGTTGCGGCGTTTGCGCAGCAGGATACGCGCGTCCCGGCCGAGGGGCTCGTCATCGCCTCGGTGCCGTCAGCCAGCGAGACCGGCGCCGTACAGGCCACCGGGTCCCCCTCGGGTCCGCGCCGGCGTCCGAGCATGGTCGGCTACATCGACAACGCGACCATCGGCAACAAGGTGCGCGTCCGCTTCGACTCGGGCTCCGGCCTGCAGGGAGGCGACCGCGCCGAGTTCTTCTACGCCAAGTGCGGCTGCTATCGCGGGCTGCCCATCGGTCACGCGGCCTACGATCCTGATGCGCCAGGCCCCGGACCGGGCGTACTGACCGACGCCAACTTCACGCAATTCAACGTCAATGCCGAGTACGCGCTGAACGGCCGTTTCTCGCTGGTGGGGGATTTGCCGGTTCGCTCGCTGAGCCCGCAGGCGTTCGTTCCGGGAACCGGCAGCTTCGGCGACACGAGCGGCCTGTCGGACGTGAAGGGCGGCGTGAAGCTGAGCCTGTCATCGGACAGCAACAGCCAGATCACGTTGCAGGCGATGGCCTCGGCCCCGTCTGGTGACGCGGGCAAGGGGCTCGGCACCAACCGCTGGAGCGTCGAGCCGGCCATCCTGTATTCGACAACCGTTGGCAACCTGCTCGGGTTCGAGGCGCAGTTCGGCAGCATCATCCCGCTCGACGGCTCGAAGGGCGTGCCGACGAACAGCCCCGACAAGTTCTCGGGCAGCGTCATCTACTACGGTTTCGGGCCGAGCCTCGACATCTACAGCAGCGGCACCACGCGCGTGGCGCCGGTCGTCGAGCTGGTCGGCTGGCACGTGGTCGACGGCTACTCGACGTTCGATGACGCGCCGGCCAAGGGGACCGACATCGTCAACCTGAAGCTCGGTGGTCGGGTGGCGTTCGGATCGGGTTCGATCTACGCCGGCTGGGGCAAGGCGCTGACTGACGCCGCATGGTACGACGAGGTGCTGCGGCTCGAGTTCCGCTACGGCTTCTGAGCCGCGCGGCGGCATCGACGAGCCGTCGCTGGCGGCTCGCCTCGCTGGCGAAAGTGCGATACAGTAACCGTCGTTGGGCTGAACGTTGGCCCGACGACGGACGCTCTCCACGACGTCCGTCCCATCCCCGAGTGCGCTCGTAGCTCAGTTGGATTAGAGCGTTGGCCTCCGAAGCCAAAGGTCGCAGGTTCGAATCCTGCCGGGCGCACCAAATTTCCTAGGTCCATTCCGGGGACATCGGTAACAGTTTCGGGCCGAACGAGTTCCCAATCGGCTCCAACCGACAGGTCTCGTGGCCGCTCACTGCACCGGCGGCACGGGATCCGGCACGTGATTCGTCACGGGTGGGATGGAGCCAAGGTACGCCCAGATGGCTTTCAGGTCGTCGTCGCCGAGCTGCCCCACCATCTGCCACGGCATCGGCGGCAGAATGTCTCGAGCCGTGCCCATGTGCTTGCCCGTGCGCATCGCCTTGATGAAAAGGTCCTCGCTCCACACTCCGCTCCGCAATCCGGTGTTCGGATCTGGGGTGAGGTTCGCGGGAAAGGACACGCCCCACGGCCCACTCCACGACAGGAGGTCGGGGGTGGCAGCGATCTGCCAGGGCGTATCGGGCGCCGGCACGTATGGAGGAGGCGCAGGCGCCGATTCGGGATGGCCCGAGAGCATCCGGCTCATTTCCAGATCGGGGCCGGCGGGCCCCATCCGCTTGGGCGTGTGACAGTCATGGCATCCGCCCACCGTCACCAGGACCTTGCCACGAGCGATGCGCTCCTCGACGGTGGGCTCGCTCCGGCGCGCGCACGCCTGCGTCGCGGCGAGGAGCGCGAGAGCCAGTGCAGAGCGGCCGAGTGTCGTTCGATAGCCATTCGTCATGTATCTGCCTCCTATTCGATGATATCGGGGCGCGCTCTGACTCTCTCTCGCCACCGGCGCTCGCCCCGCTGAGAGGTGTCAGGCGCTCCGCGGAGCAATCGGCTTGCAATCCGCGAATTGCTGCACCATCGCCGAGAGCGTGGGCAGGTCGACCGGTTTGAGGATCACGGCGTGACACCCGGCATGCATTGTCAACTGGTGATACGCCGGAAGGGCATGAGCCGTCACCGCCAAGATGTGTGAGTCACGGCAGGCCGGCCGTTGCCTGATCATGCGCGTGGCTTCCCAGCCGTCAATGAGACCAGGCATTGCGAGGTCCATGAGGATCACGTCGGGTTTGCCCAGTTCGGCGCACGCGACTCCGTCGGTGCCGTTGACGGCGGTCGTGACGTCGAATCCGAGATGGAGAAAAATACTCCTCCAGCATCTCGCGGCTGTCAAGATTGTCATCGACGATCAGGACAGAGCCTTTCGCCGGCATAGCGAGTCTCCAGGTGAGACCGTGGCGCGGTATGTGCCGAACCGCCAAGGGCAGCGGAGCAGCGGTCGAATGCGTCCGGGAGCGGCGAAATATAGCAGCGCCTGAGGCTCTTGCCAAGAGAGCTGAGCTCTTATGGCAACGGTGTACAGGCTGACCAACGGTACACATGACTGACAGTAGATTTCAGGAACCCAGCGAGGAGGGTCACTCTATCTGTGATTCCCAGTCATACTCCCGGCCCGCCACGTCATAGGTGGTGATGGTCGCCTCGGCTGGACTCACTTCATTCGACAAGACGCGCCTCCGTTCCCCTGAGCTGTCCTGCGAAGCCAAAGGTCGCAGGCCTACCCCACCTCCCACTCCTCGCCTGCGCCCGGGCTCGCGAGCGCGACGTAGGCGTACGTGTAGAACAGCGTCGTCGGTCCCCACGGCCAGATCGTGCCAGACGCCGGCGTCCGGTTCTGAGCGTCCAACACGTGCCACAGCTCCAGCGTGTTGCCTCGCTGGAGTGACAGCAGCCGCTCGAGCGGGCTGCTGTTCCGCTCATCCTGCTTGTCCGGCACCGCCGTGAAGACGCCTTCCTTCGCAGGTGTGATCCAGCCGACGTCCCACCCGCGACCTCCCGGAGGGATAGACGTGTAGAACTCGAATTTGTCGCTGTCGGCAAGCAGTATCGGCGCGTCGGGAAAGAACTGCGGGTGGCCCGTGAGGTACCAGAGCCAGCGCAGCGAACCTTCGACGCGTGTGGACCTGGAGCCGGTGTTCCTCGGCCACTCCGATTTCCAGCCGTTGAAGTGCCAGTCGAAGCGGATCTGTATCCACAGTAATTGTCGGCTTGCGTCCGGCGCAGGCACCTCCCATCGGAAACCCAGCATCCCGGAGGGGAGATGACGCAGCAGTGCACCGCGACCGACCACACCCGACTGTGTGGCCACCGTCGTGCCCTCTGGACGAAGCTTCAGCAGCGCCCTGCTCGACACGTGTGGCGACTTGATGCGACCTGCGGTCAGAAGCCTCGCCAGCGCACGGCGTCCCGCCGCGAGGCCAGGGACTGTGCGCTGCGCCGGTCGCCGAGACGGAGCACGGGACGGAGTTCGCGAAGTAGGGCTTGTGTCGGCAGGGCGCTTGGTCATGAGCCGGCAGTGTACGGTTTATTCCGGAGACGTCGGTAACAGTTTCGGGCCGAACGGACTCTCGATCGGCTCCAACCCACAGCCACGCGTGCAGCTTGCTCAGCCCCCGCGCGTCCGCCCTCGGTGCTCCGGCGCAACTCAGCTTCCGGCGTTTGGCGGCAGTTCGACGATCTCGAGCCAGTACCGGGTGAAGCCGCGCATCACCGTTACGAGCGCGTCGAACGTCACCGGCTTGGTGATGTAGGAACTGATCCCCAGACCGTACATGATCGACACGTCCTGCTCTGCGTTGGAGGTCGTGAGTACGACCACCGGGATCTGCCGCAGTTCAGGGTCGGACTTCAACGCCTCGATCGCCTCACGACCGTCCTTGCGCGGCATGTTCAGATCGACCAGGATGACTCCTGGCCGCGGCGCCACCCCGGGCTCGGAATACTTGCCTCTCATGTAGAGGTAGTCGAGGAGCTCCTCGCCGTCCTCCACGAACCGCACGTCGTTGGCAAGCCGGCTGAGCGCCAGCGCGTCTCGCGCCAGCATCCGATCGTCCTGGTCGTCGTCGGCAATCAGAATCGTGATTGATCGTTTGTCCAATAGAGCCTCTGTCAACTAAGTCACCGGCAGACGAATCGTGAAGCGCGCACCCTTGCCGGGGACGCCTTCAGCATCAATCGTTCCGCCGTGGCGCTCGACGATCCGGGAGCACAGGGCGAGGCCCATGCCTGTTCCCGGATAGTCCTGCCGGCCGTGGAGCCGCTGGAACATGCCGAAGATGCGCCGCGCGTATTTCTGGTCGAAGCCGATCCCGTTGTCGACGACCGAGATCTCGTGGACCGTGTCGGTCGACAGCGACTCGATCGTAACCTCCGCGGCGGTATCCGGACGACCGAACTTCAACGCGTTCGAGATCAGGTTCTGCATCACCCGGCGCAATTGCGACTGATCGCCCCGCACCGTCGGCAACGAGCCGATGCGCACCGTCGCTCCTCGCTCCGCAATCGCGGTCTCCAGATCTGTCACGACCTCCCGAACGACCGTGGCGAGGTCGACGGGGCGCGCTTGCAGCGGGGCGTGAGCGGCTCGCGAGTACACGAGCAGGTCGTTGATCAAGACCGACATGCGCTCGGACGCGCTCACGATCCGACTCAGGTAGTCGAGCCCCTCTGCATCGAGCTGCGACGCGCAGCGGGACTGCAGTCGTTCGCCAAATGCCCTGATCTTCCGCAGCGGCTCCTGAAGGTCGTGTGAAGCCGCCGAGGCGAAAGCGGCCAGCTCTTCGTTGCTGCGCGACAACTCCGCGGCGGTCACCGCGAGAGCCTCCACCGCGTTGGTCCGCTCAGTCACGTCTTCGACCGCGATCAGCAGGAACCCCCCCTCCGCGTGCTGCAGGGAGCGCATGCTCAGCAACAGCCGCCGGTCGGGAGCATGAGGAAATGAGCACCGCAACGGCCAGTCGTTCTGCTCAGCACCGCCGTTCATGGTCGCGAGCAGCTGGTCGCGAATGGCCCCATCAGCCCAGGCGCCGCCGGAAAGCCGGTCGATGGGCATGTTGATGGCGTCGTGCTCGGTCACGCCGAAGAGTTCCTGAAATGCAGGATTCGCGGAGACAACGCGCAGGTCCGGTGCTGCCAGCACGACGAACGGTTGCCTCGTGGTGGCAAGAATCGCCTCCGAGTACCGGTCGGCCAGGCGAGGGGCGCTCATTGATCTGCCGCCGTATCCAATTGCGTCAGGCGTCGGTACAACGAGCGTCGGCCGAGCCCGAGCAGGCGAGCGGCTTCAGAGCGATTGCCGCCCGCCTTGCTCAACGCCTCGCGAATGTCGTCGGCCGAGACCGCCGCAGCTTGCCTGGTGGCCTTGGTGGCGGCGTCCTCGGCGGGCCGATCCCGGCCGTCCTGCCGCAGCGCCGCGTTGATATCGTCTTCGGTGAGAAGAAGTCCTTCACTCAGCATGCAGGCGCGTTCCAGCGTGTGCCGAAGCTCGCGCACATTACCAGGCCAGTTGCAATCGTGGAGCAGGCGTTCCGCCCCAGAGGTGAGGCCCTCGAACTGACGCCCGAACCGTTCGCCGAACTCGTTGATGAAGGAGGCGGTCAGATAGGAGATGTCTTCCCGTCGGTCGCGCAGTGCCGGCAGATGGAACTCCACGAGGTTGAGCCGATAGAACAGATCGGCGCGAAAGCGCCCCTGGCGCACCTCCAGTGAGAGGTCGCGGTTGGTGGCGGCGACGGTCCGGACCGAAACCTGGCGATCCTCTGCGGTACCGACGCGCCGAATCTCGCCGCATTCCAGCACCCGGAGAAGCTTGGGCTGCAGCGTGAGCGGAAGCTCGCCGACCTCGTCGAGAAACAGCGTCCCGCGATCGGCGTGCTCGAAGAGGCCCGGTTTCGACTCCAATGCGCCGGTGAAAGCGCCTCGTGCGTGACCGAAGAACTCGCTTTCGAACAGCGCTTCGGGGATCGCGGCGCAGTTGCACGAGATCAGCCGCCGGGCCGCGTCGGAGCTGAGTCGATGCAGCGCCCGTGCAACGAGCTCCTTGCCCGTTCCGGTTTCGCCGGTGATCAGCGCGGTTCGAATATGGGGTGCCAGCCGCCTGATCCGACTGAAGAGCTCCTGCATCTCGGGGCCGCGACCTACCATGCCGTAGAAGTTCAGCTGGCTCGCAAGCTCGGTATCGGCCGCAAGCAGGCGCCGCCGCCGCTCGAATTCGAAGCGGACGTGTGCAAGCTGATTCCCGAGGCGCTCCAGATCGAGCGGTTTGGTGAGGTAGTCGAGCGCTCCGAGCTTGACGGCTTCGACAGCCGAGTCGATGGACGCGCTGCCAGACATCAGAATGACGTGGCAGGCCGGCGCGCTGGCGCGCACCGCCTTGAGGACATCGATCCCTGTCAGCTCGGGCATCCGCAAATCGACAACCACGGCATCGGGTCGCAGCGGCCGCAGCTCGTCGAGCACGTCCCGGTGCCCCTCGCGTCGTATGACATTGAAGCCGCGTGACTCAGCGAACTGCGCGACAAAAGCGAGTACCTGGGGGTCGTCGTCGATGACCAGGAGCTTGGGCGTGGGGGCTGCCGAACGGCTCATCAATGTCCTCTCAGCGAGCGAACAGGCCCGGACCAGGGACAGCGTGCCCATGGGCACCTGTGCGCGCACACCTGTGCGCGCACAGGTGACCATCCGTCAATTTTTCACACCCCTGCTCGTCATCACCCACCGATGACGCCGGCACGACCATTGCGGACCCATCCAGCTGAAGCTCCAGTTCAAAACTCTCCCATCGGACGCTCGGATTCCGCATGAACATGCACGCTGCTACTTACCGCCGGCCTCGACAAATGTCAAACGATCACACGATGCCGTTGCTGCACGCTCTGTATCCGCTGCATTCGTCTGCAGCCGATGGGGCGCGTCGCTTCGACTTCTCCCGTCGTCCTGAGCGCCGCGATCGCCAACAGCGACCGGGTGCCATCAGAGTACCTGCTGATCGATGACGACGCGGACGACGCGGCGTTCGTGCATTCGATTCTGGCCGAGCAGGACGCATACACCATCGAATGGCGCTCCAGCTATGACGCCGGGTGTGCAGCGCTGGCGACCGGGACGTTCGACGTGGTGCTCGTCGACTACCGGCTCGGGCAGCGTGACGGAGTCGAACTGATTCGTGACTTCGTTCATGGGAGCGGCGGCACGACGCCAGCCATCCTGCTGACCGGCCAGGGCGATCGTGACGTGGACCTGCAGGCGATCGAGGCTGGCGCCGCAGATTATCTCAACAAGCACGCATTGTCAGGCGAATTGCTCGATCGTTCGCTTCGCTATTCACTGCGTCACGCGGAAGCGATGCGCCTCGTACGGGAGAGGGAACATGTGTTCTGTACCCTGCTCGAGAATGCATCGGACGCCATTCTGGTGCTCGACGCTGCGGGTACCATCAGGCTCGCCAGCGATTCGGTTCAGTCCGTGTTGGGCGTGCAGCCCAACGGCCTGGTCGGCGAGCGGTTCATCGACGCCGTTGATCCCGCCAGCCGGGACCTGCTCGCCAGGGCGCTTCAACGCTCGGTGGCGGCGCCAGGCCGGCCCATCGAAGCGAACTACGAGGCGAGCGCCGCCGACGGAAACGACAGGTTCTACCAGACGATCTTCGTGAATCGACTCGGCGACCCGATGATTGGCGGCGTGGTGGTGACTGCGCGAGACGTCACCGCCGAGCGCCGCGCCGACGGGCAGCGAGCCCACATGGCGTCGATCGTCGCGTCGTCCAGGGATGCCATCCTCAGCCGGAGTGTCGATGGAACGATCACCAGCTGGAATGCGAGCGCGACCCTCCTCTACGGCTACGAATCGAACGAAGTGGTGGGCCGGAAGATGTCGGCGATCTTCCCGGAAGACACGCCGTACACCAACGCCGAATTGATGGCCCGTCTGGTGAGAGGCGAGATCGTGCAGCCGTACGAGACGCGCCGCCGCCACAAGAACGGGCGGCTGATTCCGGTGATTGTCTCGGTATCGCCGATAGTCGACGATCGGGGCACGCTGCTCGGTCTGTCGTCACTGGCCAGGGACATCTCCGCCGACAAGCTGGCCGAGCATGAGCGCGTTGAACGCGCCAGGGAATACCGCTCGCTGTTCGAGGCGAGCCCGATCGGTCTCACGCTGACGGGCCTCGATGGACGGTGGAGCCGGGTGAACGAACGCATGGCGTCCATGCTCGGCTACGCTCCACACGAGCTCGAGAATCGCCCCGCCGTCAGCTGCCTCCATCCCGACGATGCGCTGGATTACGCCCACCGGCAGGAACTGCTGGTAAGCGGCGCCGTCCCCCGGATCGATCGGGAAGAACGCTATCTGACCAAGGACGGAACGTTGATGTGGGCGCGCACGCGCGTCCACCTGCACCGTGACCAGGAGGGGCGCCCCCAATATCTGATCGCAGCGGTCGAGGATATTTCCGCACGCAAGGCGTCCGAACAGCAGCTGCGGCTCACCCTCGACCAGTTGCGCGCCCTCGTGGCGCACCTGCCAGTGTCGTTGTGGGCGCTGGATCGGCAGGGAACTATTACCTTCTCTGACGGGCTGCTACTCAATCAGTCCGGAGTCTCACCCGGACACCTGGTTGGCCGATCGCAGTTCGAGCTGTACAGCGCATACCCATCCATCATCGATGCGACCCGGAAGGCAATCGAGGGGCACGAACTGCACTTGATCGAGAGAATCGGAGCCTATACCTACGAAACGTGGTACCGGCCGATGACCGATGATGCGGGCAACCTGACCGGCACCATCGGTATCGCCCTCGATATCACCGAGCGTCTGCGGCTCGATGAAGAGATTCGCCAGGCCCACAAGATGGACGCCATCGGCCGACTTGCCGGCGGTGTCGCCCACGACTTCAACAACCTGCTGACGGTGATGAACGGCTACGCGTCCATGCTGCTGCACGCAAAAGGCAGCCGTCCGCCTGAGGACAACGAGGCGCTCGAGGAAATCCTCCGGGCCGGAGAACAGTCGGCGGCTCTGACCCAGCAACTGCTGGCATTCAGCCGTCGCCAGGTCGTGCAGCCAGAGCCGGTGGATCTCAACCACATCGTTCATGAATTCGACCGCATCATCCAGCGTCTGATTGGCGAGCGGATCCGTGTCGTCACCGACCTGTGCCATGACCCCGCCTGCATCACGGCAGACCGCGCCCAGATCCAGCAGCTGCTGCTCAATCTGGCGGTGAACGCCCGTGACGCCATGCCGAACGGCGGGACGCTCACGATCTCCACACGCGAAATGCTGCTGCCGCCTGATGCGAGTCACCACCCGAACACGAAATGCGTCTGCCTCACCGTCGCCGATTCCGGAACAGGTATGAGCAGTGAGGTGCTTGAGCACATCTTCGAACCGTTCTTCACCACAAAGGAGATGGGGCGAGGGACCGGTCTCGGACTTGCCGTGGTGCACGGGGTGGTTCAGCAGAACGGCGGTGCGATCGAGTGTCATTCCCAGCCGAGTGTCGGCACCACCTTTCACATGTTTTTTCCCATCGCGGCCGCCAGTCCCGATCCGGTGGAGCTTGCGCTGACCCATCACGCCGGTGGAGGCGAAGTCGTTCTCGTGGTCGAGGACGAGCACTCGGTGCGGAGGATCATCGAGACCGTTCTCGGCGACGCGGGATACATCGTGCTGGCTGCGAGCAACCTGGAGGAGGCGGTTCAGATTGCGGCACGTTGTCAGGCCATCGACTTGCTGGTCACCGACGTCGTCCTGCCTGGTGCAAGCGGTGTGGTAGTAGCCGACCACCTGGCCAGGGCCGTGCCCGACCTCAGGGTGATGTTGATGTCAGGCTATCCCGAAGATGAGCTGTCGCGACATGGTTTGACAGGGAAGGAGTTCCGCTATCTTCAGAAGCCGTTCGTCTCGACGCAACTGCTGTCCGCGGTCAGGAAGGCCCTGAAGTGACCAGCGCGCTGAATGACTCCACATGGAAGCGGCAGCCTGTCAGTGCTGCCCGCTGCCCATGGCGGCCTGAATCCGAGCGACCAGTGTTGTCGGCAAATAAGGCTTCTGGATGAAATGCACCCGCTCGCGCTCGATGCCGTGCTCGAGCAGCGCATCCTCGGCGTACCCGGACATGTAGACAATCGTGATGTTGCCGTGCATGGCGAGAAGTTCCTGCGCCACAATCCTGCCGCCACGGCCCGGCATCACCACGTCGGTGAGCAGGACATCGATCGCCCCCCGGTGTTCGCGTGCCAGGCGGATTGCGGTGTCCCGATCAGCCGCCGCAAGCACGGAGTAGCCGTGCGACTGCAGGCTCAGCGCGGTGACCTCGCGCAGTGCCGCATCGTCTTCCACAAGCAGGATGGTGCCGCTGCCCCGAGCGCTGGGCCGATGGCCCTGCGGTGTTCCGGCGCTGAGGCCGGCGCCGGCCTTTTCGGCAGGCAGCGAAATCGTGAACGTCGTACCTGCACCAGGTTGGCTCGTGACGTCCACCGTGCCGCCATGTTTCGCCACGAACTGATGCACCATGGCCAGTCCGAGTCCGGTACCCTTCCCGGGCGGCTTCGTCGTGAAGAACGGCTCGAACACACGTTGGCGAACGTCGTCTGTCATGCCTTCGCCGGTATCACGGACCTGGAGGCTCACCACGGTCCCGGCCACGGTCTGCACCGTCAGCTCGCCGCCGGCCGGCATGGCGTCACGGGCATTGACGACGAGATTGACGAGAACCTGCTCGAACTGACCCCGGTCTGCGAGGAGCGGTGGAGCCGACGCGTCGAGCACGGTGACGAGCGCGATCTGCTCACCGAGGATCCGCGTGAGCATGTTCCCGGTGTTGCGCACGACCTCGTTGATGTCGAAGATCTCGGGAGTGATGGCGCGCCGGCGGCTGAACTCGAGCAACTGTCGGGTGAGTGCGCTCGAGCGCCTGGCTGCCTCCACGATGGCGCCAATCGGCTCGCGGTGCGGATGATCGGACTCCATCGATTGCAACAGCCGCTCCGCGTAACCATTGATGACGGTGAGCAGGTTGTTGAAGTCGTGCGCGATGCCGCTGGCGAGCCGGCCCACCGATTCGAGCCGACGGGACTCACGTAGCTGCTCCTCGACGTCGCGCGGGTCCGCGATGTCTTCGGCCAGCGTGGCTGCGCTGTTCACGCTGACGGTCGGGTAGATCGCGCGGTCGATCCGACTATCATCGGGCCCCTCGCCCTCGGCACAGGCGAAGAACACGATGCTCGCGATGTCGCCGGCAGGGCCGCGCTCTGGCGCAAGCGTGAGAGGAACCGGGGCGCTGTCGTGCGGCTGGCCGACCGCGACGGTCGGGACCGGTTCCCACGAATGCTCCTCCGCGCACGAGTTCCAGGGCGGCCTCCATAGCGCCGCTCGTGGTGAGCTCGACCACGGAGCCGATATCCCGATCCAGGGCGTCGACGCGGGACCAGCCATACAGCTGTTCAGCAGACGGCGTCCACAGGGTCACCAGGCCCTCCGGAGTTGTGGCGATGGTTGGAACCGCTCGGGGAGCTCGCGACGAGGCAGAACTGTGTGTCTGGCGCGAGGTGTTCATGAAGCCGGTCAGGCGGGATCTCATCAGCCGCGTGAACTGCGGCTGCCGCAGGCACGGCGGCGCCAACGGAGTTGGATGGTGAACGTGGTTGGCCCGAGCGTTCCGAGCGGTTGCGAACAAGAGGTCTGCGACCGATGAGGTGCAGACCTCGAGGCAAGTACTGTCGTTTGGACCTTGCGACTATCGGGGAACTCTCTCGCGTTGTCAATGGGTGCCACCGTGCAATGGCTGGGTGTCGAAATCTGCCTCGGTCACCGCAGGGCTCGCGGCTCTCGTGCCGTTGATCGCGCGTTCACAGCCGCACGGGCGAGCTCGCGAGCTCAGCCTGGGCACCAGCCTTGCACTCCGCGCGGTGAGGCTGCCTGATGCTCTTTCGTGTGTCGTGCGAAATCGAATACGTCGTCCGCTTTCCGTCCACGCTGATTCTCAACGTCCACGCCCAGCGTCATGCCGCACAGACGGTGCTCGACGAGCAGTTCACCGTCGAACCGCGCGTCAAGGTGAGCGAGCTGACGATGGATGGGACGGACAATCGCTTCATCCGTCTTCATACCGGCAAGCACAAGACGCTGTCCATTGCCTACGCCGCGTCGGTGGAGTGCGAGCACCAGACCTATGCGGCGGCGGAGGTGGAGCCGACGCCCGTGGGCGAGCTCGACGGCGCGACGATTCCCTACCTCTTCCCGAGCCGTTACTGCCAGTCCGACCGTCTGAGCCGCCTGGCCTGGGACCTGTTCGGCAGCATCGACAACCCGCACGCCAAGGTCGTGGCCATTACCGACTGGATCCACGCCAACGTGGAGTACCTGCCCGGCAGCACCGACTCGATCACCTCGGCGTACGATACCGTGACGCAGCGTACCGGCGTGTGCCGCGACTTCGCGCATCTTGGCATCGCTCTGTGCCGGGCGCTGAACATACCGGCGCGCTATTTCTCGGGCTACGCCTATCAGCTCGAGCCGCCCGACTTCCATGCCTGTTTCGAGTGCTTCATCGGTGGCAGCTGGGTCGTGTTCGATGCGACGCGCCTGGCACACCTGAACGGGCTGGTCCGCATCGGCAACGGTCGCGACGCCGCCGACGCCGCAGTGGCCAGCATCTTCGGCAGCGCCGCCTGCCAGCGCATGACGGTCTCGTGCGAACTGGAGGAGGGCCAGAAGTTCGTGCCGGTCGGCCGCAAGCAGTTGAATCGGGCCGGTGTGACGCTTGCCCCACAGACCTGAGCACCGCCGCCCTGACCATGCGCCTGCACATTCTCCACACCACGACCTACCACTATCGTCGCGCCGTGCAATTCGGCCCGCACCGCCTGGTGCTGCGGCCTCGCGAGGGGCATGACCTGCGCGTCGAACGCATGCACCTGGAGATGTCGCCGGCGCATCAACTGCAGTGGGCGCGCGACATCTTCGGGAACTCCGTCGCCCTCGTCGAATGGACCGAAGCGTCCGACACCCTCAGCATTGCCAACGACGTCGTCGTCGACCGTCACCTCGATGCCGCACCACGGGAGCCGCAGACCCGGCTCGTACCGTGGCCGCCCGCCTACGACACGCTTGAACTGCCGGTGGTCCAGGCGTATCTGGCTCCCTCCTATCCGGACAGCGCCGGTGCGCTCCGATCCTGGCTCGATACGCACCTGGGCACACAACACGAGGATGCGGCGGAGACGATGCGGGCTCTGTCCGAACAGATCTTTCACGCCATCACCTACAGGCGGCGGTTGGAGAAGGGCGTGCAGCTTCCGGCGCGCACGCTCGAACTGGGTTCAGGCTCGTGTCGCGACGTTGCCACCCTGATGATGGACGCGGCGCGCCTCCTTGGTGTCGCCGCCCGCTTCGCCAGCGGCTACTTCCACTGCGCGGCGTCCACGGCCGGACATGCGTCCACCCACGCGTGGGCCGAGGTGTACCTGCCGCGCGTCGGCTGGCGCGGCTTCGACCCGACCATCGGCACCGCCACCACGCCGAGCCACGTGGTAACCGGTCTCAGCAGCCACCCGCGTGGGGTGATGCCGGTGTCGGGCACGTTCGCCGGAGGCGCCGCCGAACTGCTTCGCCTGCACGTGACTGTGCGGACGGAAGAGCTGCCTGCCGCTGATTAGGACTGGACGCGACGCTTTGCTACATTCTCGGCATGCCAGACATGCACGATCTGCTGTCGCTGCACTTGTGGGATCTGCGCGCCCAGGTCGAGTCGCAACTCCGCTGTCTGACCAAGATCCACCGCTTGTACGGACAGCTCCCGCCGCCAGGTGACCCGAAGCGCGCCGCCGACCTGCGCGAGATGAAGAAGGACCTCGCTGACGTGATCACCGCGAATGCCTCGGTGCGTGGCGTCGCGACAGAGACGCTGGAGGCCCTGGCCGCCATCCCCGAGTAGCCCGCGGCGTCACGCTTGCATCACCTCGAGTGTGCAAGGGACCGCCGGAACGGAACCGAACGTGGTTCGCGTGCGAGGCGCGCGTGTCCACAACCTCCGGAGCGTCGACGTCGACGTCCCCCGCGATGCGCTGGTGGTGTTCAGCGGCGTCTCCGGTTCGGGCAAGTCCTCGCTGGCCTTCTCGACCCTTTATGCCGAGGCGCAACGCCGATACCTGGAGTCGGTGTCGCCGTATGCGCGCCGCCTGTTCCAGCAGATGGCCGTACCGGACGTCGATTCCATCGAGGGGTTGCCGCCAGCCATCGCGCTGCAGCAACAGCGGGGTGGAGGCACGGCGCGCTCGTCGGTCGGCAGCGTCACGACGCTGTCGAATCTGGTGCGCATGCTGTATTCACGCGCCGGCCTGTATCCGCCGGGGCAGACGCTGCTGTACGCCGAATCGTTCTCGCCGAACACGCCGCAGGGCGCCTGCCCGCACTGTCACGGGCTTGGCCGCATCTACGACGCCACTGAGGCGTCCATGGTGCCGGACCCGTCGCTGAGCATCGCACAGAGGGCGATCGCGGCGTGGCCTCCCGCCTGGCACGGGCAGAACCTGCGCGACATCGTGACCACACTCGGTTACAACGTCGACCGGCCCTGGCGTGAGCTGACGAAGAAGGATCGCGACTGGCTCCTGTTCACCGAGGAGCAGCCGACAGTCCCGGTGTTTGCCGGCTTCAGCGGATCCGACGTCCGCCGCGCGCTGAAACGGAAGGAGGAGCCGAGCTACATGGGCACCTTCACCGGTGCGCGGCGCTATCTGCTGCACACCTTCGCGAGCACCGAGAGTGCGCTCATGAAGAAGCGGGTCGCCAGGTACCTGATCAGCGCGGATTGCCCGCGGTGCCAGGGGAAGCGGCTGCGGCCCGAAGCCCTCTCGGTGACGTTTGCAGATATGGACATCGCCGAGCTGTCGAAGGTGCCCCTGCGCGCGCTCGCCGAACGGCTCACGCCGTATGCCGAAGGACGGGCGCCGCACCTGCGGACGCTGGCACGAACCCACCAGGAGCGGGCGACGGTGACGCAGCGCATCGCCGAGGACCTGGTCGCGCGGCTGGCGGTGCTGCTCGATCTGGGCCTCGGTTACCTGACGCTCGACCGGACCACGCCGACGCTGTCGCCGGGCGAACTGCAGCGGCTCCGCCTCGCGACTCAGGTCCGTTCCAACCTGTTCGGCGTCGTCTACGTGCTGGACGAGCCGTCGGCCGGATTGCACCCTCGCGACACGGAGGCGTTGCTCCGGACCCTGTCTCGCCTCAGAGGCCGCGGGCAACTCGCTGTTCGTCGTCGAGCACGAGCTCGATGTGCTCGTCCAGGCCGACTGGATCGTCGACGTGGGACCGGCGGCCGGCGTGCATGGCGGAACCGTGATCTACAGCGGGCCACCCGCCGGGCTGATGCACGTGCCTTCGTCCGTGACCGGCCGCTACCTCGCGCGATCAGGAGGAGCGGGCTCAACGTGTGCCACGAACCCCGGTCCGCTGGCTTCGCCTCGACGGTGTGACCCGCAACAACGTCCACGCGCTCAGCGTCGACATTCCGCTGGGGGTCCTGACGGCGGTGACTGGCGTGTCCGGCTCCGGCAAGTCGAGTCTCGTCAGTCAGGCTCTCGTCGATTCTGGTTGGCACCGCACTCGGTCAGCGTGGTGCCGGCACGCAGGACGAACAGGAGCTGCTCGACCGCGTCGAGCCAGACCCACTCGAGGGGGCGATCACCGGCAGGCATGGAGCACCTCCGTCGGCTGGTCTGTGTCGATCAGAAGCCAATCGGCCGGACACCACGCTCCAATCTCGCGACGTACACGGGGCTGTTCGACCGCGTGCGGGCGCTGTTCGCGTCGACACCCGCTGCCAGGGCGCGCCGGTACGACGCCGGCCGCTTCTCGTTCAACGTCGCGAAGGGGCGCTGCGCGCACTGCCAGGGTGAAGGGTTCGTGATGGTGGAGCTGCTGTTCCTGCCAAGCGTCTACTCGCCGTGCCCGGCCTGTCACGGCTCGCGCTACGACGACAAGACGCTGGAGATCACCTACCGCTCGAAGACCATCGCTGACGTGCTCGACCTCACCGTCGATGACGCCGCGCGGTTCTTCGAAGACGACGCGGTGGTGGGCCGCGCGCTGGCGATGCTGCAGGAGGTTGGAGTCGGCTACCTGCGGCTTGGGCAACCAGCGACGGAGTTGTCAGGCGGCGAAGCGCAGCGGATCAAGCTCGCGACCGAACTGCAGAGCGGGCAGCGTGGTGACACGCTCTACGTGCTGGATGAACCGACGACGGGGCTGCACCCGCAGGATGTCGACACGCTGTTGACGGAACTGCAGGTGCTGGTCGAGGCGGGCAACACCGTGGTGGTGGTCGAGCATGACATGCAGGTCGTGCTTGCCAGCGACTGGATGATCGACATGGGGCCAGGGGCCGGCGACGAAGGTGGACAGGTGATTGCGGCCGGGCCGCCGGCCACCGTTGCCCGGTCGTCGCGCAGCGTGACTGCTCCGTACGTTGCGCGGCGGCTGCGCTCGACGCCCTGACTTCCGCAGGACGGTGCGGCGAGAACCGAGCAGGCTGTCGCGAGGGGCGGCGAAGACTATCAACGGAACAGTTCACGCTCACGGTAGTAGCGGCTGGCGCCGTCGTGGAGCGGTATCGGCGTCGAAGCGCCCCGTTCGGGATCGATCTGTCGTGCTGACTGGTGCGCCTTGGCGATTTCGGGGAGGCTGCCGTAGAGCGCCTGCGTCAGCCGGTAGGCGAGTGGCGCCGGAAGGTCCGCCGTGCAGATCAGCACGTTGTCGACGGCGAGGGCCTGGACGTCCTTCTCCTGACCCGGATAGGTGTGTGCCGGAACCGATACGGGCTTCAGGAACGGGTACGTTGCCTTGGCTACTCTGGTCGCCCGGTCGTTGAACTCCAACAGGTGAATTCCATAGCGCTGTGCGGCCTCGGTGACGGGACGGAACGGGAATCCGCCGGCGAACTCCGCGGCATCGATCCGGCCCGCTTCGAGTTGGACAACGGCATCATCCATTCCTACCACGAGTGTGCCCGGCCCGGTGTGGGTGGGCGGCAAGTCCGCGACCGCCGCAGCGATGGCGTCCAGCCGGGGGTAGGCCCGGTTCGGGTCGAACTCGCCGGGCAGGGCTGCCGCCAGGCGCTTGCCCGCGAGATCCGCGAGCGTGGAGAGTCCGGAGTCGGCTCGGGTAACGACGTGCAGCACGTTCGGAAACAGCACCGCAACGCCGCGCAGCCGTTGGTGGGGAATGGAGTTCGCCGGGGTTCCTCGGACAAACGCGTTGTAGACGAGATCGGCCGAGACCAGACCACACTCAGCCAGGCCAGACTCGACCGCCTCGATATTGGCCGCCGTGCCCCTGGTTGGCAGTTCCTGGGCGGTCACGTCCGGCAGTCGTGCCGAGATCGCGGAGGCCAGAGCGCTCGCGAGGATCGAGAAGGTCGCGTCCTTCGGCCCACTCGCGATGCGAACTGCGGTTCGCTCCCGTGCCGGAGTGGTCGAACATGAGACGAGTGTGGCGCACGTTGCCATCAGCAGCCAGGCGAAGGGGCGGGCCATCGTGACCGGCATTCTACTCTTCGTCCGTGCTCCGTCACGTGCGATGATGCCGCGGCTTCGCACGACGCCGCGCAACCGGACACGAGATCGGAGCACTCCGTGCCATCCGCGATGATCACTGGGAACAACCCTGAACGGCTTCGTCACTTGAGGGATGCCATCGCGAAGCGGTGGTTCCTGGCGGCTTTGATCTTTGTCCTGCCGCTGGCGGTGCTGACCCTGGCGTGGGCCGGACACAGAGCCTTTGTCGGATGGCAGCAGAGCTCGGCGCTGCTCGCGCAGAGGCGCGCCGAGGAGAAGGCCATGCTCCTGAGCGTGGCGCTCGATCGCGACATGAAAGCAGTTCAGGCGAGCGTACTCACACGCTTCGGCGCCAGGCGCCTGGCCTTTCGCGATCCGTACCGAGTTGTTCGACATTGTCGAATCGGCCTTCTCTCAATATCCGTATCTCGATTCGATATTCGTCTGGCGCGCCGAAGAAGGCGAAGAGCGAGGCCGGCTCTATGTCTTCAATCGGGTGGAAAGACCACCGCAGTGGGCGCTTGCGCTGCAACGCGCGTCGCCGTTTCCGGTTGCCCTGCTGCGGGACCCGCCGCCGCTGAAGTCGATGGTGTCCGCGATTCGAGCCAGCGAAGCAGGAGAGCAGTTCCTGCTCAGTGACTTCGCTGAGGAAGGCACCCGGTATCAGGTAGCGGCCTCGCTCTTTTACAGTCCCGCTCCGGGCCAGCCACTGACTGGAGCGGTAGGATTTCTGGCTGATATCACCTGGGTTCGTCGCTTCTACTTCCCAGAGATGATGAGGCAGGTGCAATCGGTGATCGGGGAAGCGGGTGTGAGGTTTTCGATCCTCGACGAAGGGCTGACGACAGTGGCCACCAGCGGAAGCTCAGGCGAGCCCGCCGCCCATTTCGAACGCACGTTTCCCCTCGCGTTTCTCGACCGGTCGCTCCTGGCCGCGCAATCGAAGCAGACGAGCACACCGGTGTGGACGATTCGCGTGGATTCGAGTCTGAGCACCGACGACGACCTGCACTCGTGGGCCATCCTCTGGTGGCTGATGGCGATCGCCGCCGTCGCTTCCGTGGTGGGCGTGCTGCTCATCGGGCAGTCGATCCGCACGCAGGCGGAACTGGCAACGATGAAGGGCGATTTCATCGCCACGGTCACCCACGATCTCAAGGCGCCCCTGGCGCTGATCAGGGTCGTCGGTGAGACGCTGGGATTCGGCCGATACACCTCTGAAGACCGGATTGATGAGTATGGAAAGATCCTGCGGCTCGAAGCGACCCGGTTGTCGCTCCGGATCGACAACCTGCTGGCCTACGCCAGGGCCACAGAGGCGACCAGCGCGGGGGGAGTGGGCCCTGTAGATCTCCTGGAGGTGATCCACGAAAGCGTCCATCGGGCTGAGCCTCGACTTGCGGACTTCGAGCTCGAGCTGAACCTCGCCGATACGCCGCACGTCCATGGCAACCATGAGGCCCTGCTGCACGTCTTCGACAACCTGATTGACAACGCCATCAAGTACTCCGCGGACGTCAGGCGCCTCTCCATCAGGACCGCCACGCAGGGTGCAACGGTAGTGGTTGAAGTGTCGGACAGCGGGATTGGCATCTTACCGGCGGACCTGACGCACGTATTCGAGAAGTTCTTTCGGGGACGGAATCGTCGCTCTGGCAGCGGTCTCGGCCTTGCGATTGCTGAAAAGGTGGTGCGCGCCCACCATGGGACGATTGAGATCGTTTCCGAGGTGGGAGTTGGAACCACCGTCGTCGTGCAGTTGCGACGCAGCACTCCCGCGTAGTCTGCCAGCTAGGCGACCAGCAAATAGCCGTCTCCGTGTGAGGTCAGGATGTGCCTCGGATGTTTCGGGTCCGACTCGATCTTTCGTCGGAGTCTGCCAATGAAGATGTCCACCGTTCGCGTCAACGCGCTCTCCTCATAACCCCACACCATCTTGAGCAGTTCCTGACGCGTAACGACGGCCCCGTGGCGCTCCGCCAGGTACTGGAGCAGTTCGAACTCGCGGGCGGTCAGCGGTAGCGGAGCCCCAGCCTTGCTGGCCGTGCGACCGACGAAGTCGATGAGAACCCCATCGAGATCCAGCCGCCCGACGGATGGATGAGTTCGGCGCATCACCGCCCTGACCCGAGCCAGAAGTTCGCCAATTCCGCACGGTTTGGTCACGTAGTCGTCGGCACCCATGTCGAGCCCCGCAATCTTGTCGAGGGGCGCACTCTTGGACGTCAGGATGATGATGGATGTGCGCGGATAGGTCCTGCTGATGCTCCGGCAGACGTCCAGTCCATCGCCGTCGGGAAGCATCAGGTCGAGCAGCAGCAGATCTGGCGGGAGGTCCCGCGCGCTCTGCAACGCGCTCGCCGCATCCGGTGCACCCTCCACCAGGTACCCCTCGTATGTAAGATTGTCCCGCAGCAAGGACCTGAGCGCCGAGTCGTCTTCGACGATGAGAACGCGCGTGTTGGTCATGCGGTTGCCTTGACCTCGTTCACCTCGACCGGTGCCAGCATCCTGTCAGCCTCCCTAGCGGGGCCCCGGCAGGACCTGTAGTGTTGTCCCCGATGCAACCCCACGCACACACCTCATCGACCCGCATTTACAAACATATACATGGCATCCGCGCGACCGTATGGTTCACTACTCGCGGGTACCCTCCCATCCACTTCGCTGTCGACCGGCACCCGGACGCGTGCGGCGGCGAGGATACGCCGGTCAACGGGAGCAAAGCAACTGCGATCGGCAACGAGGCGTGATGAGACCCCACGCGCAACTGGAGGTCCAAGGATTAAGCATGCGCATCAACAGCAGATTTGTGATTGTCGCCGCGGCGGCACTGATTGTCGGAGCCATGACGGCCTCGGGGACCATCGTCCACAACGGCGTCATCACGGCCGCGACCTCCAGCGAAGTGACCGCGGGTGAGTTCGTTGTCGACCCCCCGACCCTGATCAATCTCGGATTCGAATGGTTCATCGAGGGCGACGACAATCGCAATGCGATGGTCGCCGTGTCCTACCGGAAGCAGGGGACTGCCGAATGGAAGGCGGGCCTGCCATTGCTGCGTCTCCAGGGTGAACGCGTCAAGCAGAACGAGCAACTGGACGTCACGTCGCCGAACATGTTTGCCGGCAGCATCCTGGACCTCGAACCGGGCACAGCGTACGAAACCCGATTCGTGATGACCGATCCGGACGGTGCCAGGGGCACCGCCACGAAGCTCGTGACAGTCAGAACGAGGCCGGAGCCGATGCCGGCAGTTGGCGGCAACGTCTATCACGTGTATCCGCACGGCTATACGGGTGCGAAGACCGAGCCTGCTTTTGAAGGGCTCATGTGCGCCTACAACTTGACATGCGCCGGAACCGACTGGGCGACGGCCGGCCGGCCGCGGGTCAAGGCCGGCGACACAATTCTGGTTCACGCGGGAACCTACAAGTACGATCGGATGGAGTACACCAACGACCCTGCGGTCAATCGCACCGTACCGCTGGACGGCACCTACTACCTGACGGCCGACGGGACGGCAGAGAAGCCGATTGCCATCAAGGCCGCCGGGGACGGCGAGGTCGTGTTCGACGGTGCTCGCAACTTCGTCCTGTTCGACGTCCGAGCCGCTGACTACACCTACTTCGAGGGCATCACATTCCGGAACACGGACTATGCGGTTCTCGCCGGCACTCAGTTCCTGCTCGGCGCCAAGGGGCTGAGCGTCAAGCACAGCCGGTTCGAAGACGTTGCTGTTGGCGTGTGGACGAACTACGCCGGGTCCAGCAATTTCTACATCGCCGACAACACGTTCATCGGTCGGGACGACCCTGACCATGTGATCGGATGGTCAGGTGCGTTCTGGCAGCAGTTCAATGGTGTCGCCGGGCAGAAGTTCCCGCCAGTGATGGCGTCCTACGTCGCGGTGAAGGTGTACGGCCCGGGGCACGTCATCGCCTACAACTACGTGGCGAACTTCCATGACGGCATCGACATCGAAACCTACGGCAATCCGGACGGCTCGGCGGTGCGGGGCGGTCCTACCTATCCGCCGAAGGCAGCGTGGGGTCTCAGGCCCGTCGCCATCGACTTCTACAACAACCTGATGACAAATTTCCACGACAATCCCTTCGAGGCCGACGGAGGGATGCACAACGTGCGGATCATGCGAAACCTGATGCTCAACTCGGCTTCGCACGCGTTCTGCAACCAGCCGGTGATCGGCGGACCCACCTACTGGATCAGGAACGTCGGCTACCACCTGCCCGGTGGTTCTACGCGCCTCACCGGTGGCTCGGCAGGGGTCGTCTTCTACAACAACACCATCATCTCCGAGACATCCGCCAACAGCACCTCCAACGTGCACTGGCGCAACAACCTCTTCCTGGGTGAGAACTCGTCCCCGGCCATCTTCAATGTGAACACGATGACCGGTTACACCTCGTCGGACTACAACGGCTTTCGACCGAACCCCGGCGCGCGGTTCTCGTTCGGGTGGGCGGCTCCAGCCGCCGGCACTGCTGATTACAGCCCGCTCCTCCGACCCCTCGGCGCCGGCGCCGGACCCGGGCGCGGCGGTTCTCCCGCACCTGGTTCGCCGGCGACCGGCCCCTTGGAGGCACACCAGTACCGGACGCTCGAGGACTACAGCCGCGCGACCCGCCAGGACCAGCACAGCGTCCTCATCGACTACGACATCTTCGTGAATGTGCCGAAGCTCGACGCGCAGGATGCTTCGCGCGTGCAGAAGGTCTACCTCGCGGAGGCGCTGGACTTCAGGCTTCGGCCCGGCGCCGTGGCCATCGACAAGGGAACTCCACTCGCCAATGTGACGGAGGGATACGCCGGTAGCGGACCGGACCTTGGCGCGCTCGAGGCGGGGCAGACACCGCCTCATTACGGTCCCAGGAAGTAGAAGTAGTTCCCCGCCCAGCCCGCCGCTGCAGCCTGAGCGCTGCAGGCGGGCTGACGTGCCTCGCCGACCGCAGGTCCGCGCCGCGCGAAGGATGGGCGCGTGTAGTTACAAACGTTTACCTCGTTTGCTCGGCGCCCTATGTTCTGATCTCGCCTCGGCGTCCACCACTGAAAGTCCGTCTGCTCAGGAGGCACTGTGAGAAGAAGTCGAGTCGGAGTGATCGTCTTGGTGCTGCTGTGTATGTCGATGTTCACAGCGCGGCGAGCGTCCGCGCAGTTCGATACCGCTACCGTCGTTGGCACGGTGAAGGATGCATCCGGTGGGTCCGTTCCGAATGCCAAAATCACACTCACGAACCTGGAGACCGGAATTTCGGATACCCGCTCGTCGAACGCCGAGGGGAATTTCGAGTTCGTGTCCGTGCGCGCCGGTTCGTACCTCGTCTCAGGCGAGAAGGAGGGGTTTTCGATCGCCCTGATGGATGGCCTTCGCGTCGAGGTGGGCGCGCGAGTGAGAGCTGACCTGCAGCTGGAGGTCGGCTCGCTGACGGAAGAAGTCAAGGTGACTGCGGAAGCGAAGCTGGTCGAAACCGACAACAGCCAACGCAGCCAGATTCTGTCGACCGTGCAGATTCAGCAACTGCCGCTCAACGGCCGGCAGTACGCGCAGCTTGCGCTCCTGTCCACCGGTGTCCGCCGTTCATCGACGGCCGGCGCCCGCGATGGTGCGTTCAACGTGAATGGCCTGCGAAACACGATGAACAATTTCATGCTGGATGGCCTCGACAACAACGCCTACGCGACCAGTAACCAGGGCCAGTCGAGTCAGATCATGCAGCCGGCGCCAGATTCGCTGGCGGAAGTACAGGTCATCACCAACAACCATAGTGCCGAGTACGGTCGCTCAGCCGGCGCGACCATCAACGCCGCGTACCGCAGCGGGACCAATCAACTACACGGCAGCGGGTGGGAATTCTTCCGGAACACCGCGCTGAACTCCAGCACCTACTTCGCGCCGCCTGGCGGTCAGAAGGCGACGCTCGAATACAGCCAGTTCGGCGGCGTGCTCGGCGGACCCATCGTACCGAGCCGCATGTTCTTCTTCGCAGACTACGAGGGGCTGCGGCAGCGGACCGGAGGCGTCTCGTTCGCGACCATCCCGACCGCGTCCGAGCAGCAGGGCATCTTCACGGTCGCCGTTCGGGATCCGCGCACCGGCCAGGTCTATCCGGCCGGCACGCCGATCCCGGTGACCGCCTTTGCCCGGAAGGTGATGAACGACCTGCCCGACCCGAATGCTGCGGGGGCCGCGAACAACTACGCGGTGCAGCGGTATACCGACAGTCCGTCCGACAAGGCGGGCGGCAAGGTGGACTTTCAACTGTCTCAGCGGATACGGACGTTCGGCCGGTACAGCTGGCGCGACGCGAATAGCGACAGCGAAGCAGCCCTGCCCCTGCCGTCCGGCAGCGGTGGCAATGTCACCTACGCGACGACCAAGCAGATCGCGCTCGGCATGACGTTCGTCCAGAACAATCGAAGCGTCCTCGAAGTGCGGTTCGGCTGGTCGTCGGTCAACGGCCTGTCTCGGGGGAAGTCCGTCGGCACGACCGGTGCCCTGGAGGATTACGGCATCACGGGCCTTCCGACCGACGCCCGCATTGCAGGTGGCCTTCCGACCCAGATCGTCACTGGCTATACGAACCTCGGGCGCGGCGCCGCCAACCCGCAGTGGCAGTTCCCGGCGACGTGGAATCCGAAGGTGAACTACACGCGCCTGCTCGGTCGGCACTCAGTCAAGCTTGGCTATGAATACATCCATATGGCCCAGGAGGTTCAGGACATCAACCCGCTCTACGGCAGCAACACGTTCGCGGGCCAGTTCACCAGGCCCACGGGTGCGGCAGCGAGCAACGTGTACAACGTCGCGGACTTCCTGCTCGGACTGCGGTCGCAGTACGACCTGACCAACTTCTCGAGCGCCATCGCCAATCTCCGGCGCGACATGCACTTCCCGTACGTGCAGGACGACATTCGCATCAGCGACAAGCTCACGGTGAACCTCGGCCTCAGGTACGAGTACGCCACGCCGTTCTGGGAGCGCGACAACAACGCGTCCAACTTCGACCCCACGACCAGGTCGATGGTCGTCGCGTCCGACCAGGACCGGTACCTCGTCGATCCCGACCGGAACAACTTCGGACCACGGCTCGGGTTCGCGTTCACGCCCGTCGACAGGACCGCCATTCGCGGCGGCTACGGCATCAGTTACACCCACTTCAACCGAACCGGCTCTGCCGACGTGCTCACCTACAACCCACCGCAGACCATCGTGTCGGTCACCGCGCAAACGCCGGCATCGCCGACCTTCCTGCCGGCGGAGGCCGGTTATCCAGCAGGTCTGACCGATCCGAGCAGATTCAACCCGAGCACGACGAACGTCCTGTATCAGCCCAGGAATTTCGGCGCCGCCCGCACGCAGAGCTGGTTCACCTCCTACGCACGCGAGTTCGGGCCCGGCATGGTCATCGATCTGGCCTACGTCGGCAACCAGAGCAACGGCCTCGCGGTGATCGCCAACTACAACCAGGCGCAGCCGAACAATGCGGCCGGCACGATTCCGCTCGCCCAGCGCCAGCGGCCAGTACCCGGGTATGGCGACATCACCTACATCTTCAGTGGTGGGAAGGCGCGATATAACGGCCTTCAGACCCGCTACGAATGGCGCATGGGCAGCCAGGTCCGCCTGTCGAATTCGATGACGCTGTCGCAGACGAAGGACAACAGCTCCCAGTCGCTCGAGTTCGCCAACGGCGCGTCGCCGGCACCGCAGGACATCAACAATCTCGAGTCGGAGTGGAGCCTGAGCCAGTATCACCAGCCGTACAACAACACCACGAGCATCATCATGCAGTTGCCGTTCGGGCACGATCGGCGCTGGGGAGCGTCGTGGCCGGCAGCGCTGGATGTGCTGCTCGGTGGGTGGCAGGTCTCGGGGGTGAATACGATTACGCCGGGCGAGCAGGTGAACCTGATTTACACGCCGGCCACCGCCTTCATCGTGTCGAGCATCCGCGACACCTGGCGCGGCGCCAACAACTACCGACCGAACGTCACGTGCGATCCGCTCGCCGATAAGGCGTCGAGGAGCATCACCAACTGGTTCAACAAGGATTGCATCTCGATCCCGACCGACCCCAGCCAGCCGTTCGGCAATGCCGAACGCAACAGCGTGCGGGGACCCAACTTCTGGCAGTTCGACTTTGCGGCCGTGAAACAGGTGACCCTGCCGAAGAATGCCCGGATCGAGCTTCGCGTCGAGGCATTCAATCTGTTCAATCGTGTGAACTTCCAGATCCCCAATTCGAACCGAGCCTTGCCGAACTTCGGCACCATCACCGCAGCGTACCCGCCTCGCCAGATTCAGCTCGGCGCCAAGGTGATCTGGTGACCATCAACGAGGTGTGATGTGAAATGCCAAGCGTGCTCGCGGCGCGCGTTCATGCGCGCCGCCGCCACGGCGGCCGTCGCGGTGGGTGGTCTCTCGATCCGTTCCGAGGGCGAAGCGCAGACGGCCAAGGTGGCGGTGGGGGACCTGCTGGTGCGCAACCGAGATGCCGCCAACACGCCGCTGAAACCCGAGGACGTGATCGCTGGACGCCCACTAAGTGGTTGGGCTATGGACCCTTCCGGTCGCAGCCTGCGGGGCGGACTCAACAACCGCCTCGTGCTCGT